>NZ_CP184532.1:0-5016258 GCF_048629425.1 Telmatobacter bradus | reverse complement strand
CGAACAATTCCTTGCCTGCGTTCCTTCGCAACCAGACCCCGTCATCTTTCGGATTCAAACAATACCCCTCCCTAGGCGGAGAGTCTTGCTTCTCCGTCGTATCAACACACTGGAAGGTGATCGGACCCGTTGATTTGCTCCGAAAGAAATATTTCTGGAGCGATGATTCTTGTCGGTTTCGTGGGACGCGTAAAACTTTCTGAACGGTCCCGATAGTAGCACATTTGCCCCTTCTTGCAATGCCCCTTTCACACAAGAATCGGGCAGAGAAAGGGAGTTGCACCACGTATGGTGAAACTCGTTCTTGAAGCATTCCAATTTATCTAGGATGCAAGTAAAAATGCTCTAACTTTAGTGCAATCCGAAACGGCGAATCGGATAACTCAAGCCCAGTTTTCCTAACTGCGTGGTGAAAGAGTGTACCAGTCTTCCGGCCACCAATCCAGTGGCTTGTACCTGACTTGTTAATCAGGCTTGGGGCGGGGGTGGATTCATTGATCGAACTAAGCTATACTCGGAGATGCTGTCAAAAGCGTAGATTCCGCCAAACAAACAGGAGTGCATTTCCATGCCCAAGCGCACCTTTCAACCTAACCGCCGCAGCCGCGTCAAGAAGCACGGTTTCCGCACGCGTATGAAGACCCGGGCTGGCGCTGCAGTTCTCAGCCGCCGTCGTGCCATGGGCCGCAAGCGTGTTGCCGTCAGCGCGGGCTTCCGCGACTAACTCCGGTATTGCCCGTCTTCACGGGCGTCCCCTTTGTTTGACCCGGTAACGGTTGCTTTCCAGTAGCCGTTCCGGGGGCGAACTCCAAGTGGTCCAAAGATGAATACCCCCTCACAGCCTGCCCCGCGTCAGTCGATGGCGGGCGTGCGTCTGCGCAGGCATGCGGATTATCAGCGCGCCTACGCTGCCAGCCGCAAACGCCAGTCTGCCTCCATGGCATGGTTTCTGGCTCCCTTTCCCGACGATATTGCCCTGTCCGAGCCGGTCCGCGTTGGCCTGACGGTGGGCAAGGTCATTGGCAAGGCCCACGAGCGCAACCGCATCAAGCGGCGCATGCGCGACATCGTCCGCCGCCATCTGGCCGAGCTGCCCCTGGGCTGCGATCTCATCCTGCATCCCCGCCGCAGTGTGCTTGCCGTCGATTTCACGAAACTTGAAGCCGAGCTGGTGCGTATTCTCGAACAGGCCAGGCAGGAAGCCTCTCGCTTCCGGCCGAAGCCCGCTCAGCCATGACGCGCCTGCTACTTGCCCTGCTCGGTCTCTACAAACGCTGGCTTTCGCCTGCGCTGCATGCACTTGCGCCCATGGGCTGCAAGTTTGAGCCCACCTGCTCGCAATATGCTGCGGAAGCCATCGGCCTGCATGGCCCCTGGCGGGGCAGCCGCATGGCCTTTTGGCGTCTGTTGCGCTGCCATCCCTTCTCTCCCGGTGGATTTGATCCTGTACCGCCCAAACATTAGCTCTCGTGTATACTTCCGCACGAGGATTTCCTGTCCACAATGAAGACGCCAAAACACATACTTGCCGCATACGCTGTCGCTGCGTTCTTTGCGCTATGCTGCGTGGGCATGTTTACTGAAATTACTCATTTTTTACAAGCCAGATTGGATGGGCCCTCCTTTTCAACTGACCAGATGATCGCAAGCCTTGGCGTCATGGTCACAGGACTTGGCCTTTTTATTGCAATTGCTGCGGCTGGCATTGCTGTCCTTACTGTATTTGGCATTTCCGAATTAAAAGATATTGCCGAAAGAAAGGCTAAAGAAGGATTGGATCAGATTCTTGAAGTGCTACGAGAAAAGAACCTGCTGGACGAAGACGAGTTTTATCGCCTTCAACAAGCGTCTCTACTGCCAGCCAACCGTATTGCAACCAGCATGCCTGTTCAGGAATCCAATATTGCAGTAAATACACAGACTGCAGGAACAACTGGCAATCTGCCCAATGAGCTGTCAGAATATCCAGAGGGGAAGGAGGATCAAACATCATGAGCACTGCTGCCGACTATAGCGCCAATGCAATATGGAGCAGCGATCTTCGCGCCCTCCAGACTCAGGTGCCCGTAGACGTCATCCGTATGGCTGAAGTGCTTGGGCTCAAAGTTTGGCAACAAGAGATGGACGGCTATTCCGGCTTGATCAAAAAAGACCCCAAGCATGGTGGTTTGGCTGGCTACAGCATCATCGTGAACAAGCTGGATCACCGCCCTCGGCAAAGATTTACGATCGCCCATGAGGTTGGTCACTTTCTTCTCCATCGGGATCGCATCGGAGATGGTCTGAAAGACGATGCTCTGTATCGAAGCGGCTTGAGTACACGAGAAGAAGTGGAAGCCAATAAGCTGGCGGCAATGATTCTGATGCCCTTCCACCTCCTCGACAGAGAGGTTAAGGCTGGAATAAGCGTGCAAGATCTTGCTGATAAATTTGGAGTTTCAAAGCAGGCCATGTCGATTCGCCTCGGAATCCCCGAGTAGAACAAGATGCCGGCCAAAAGGTCGGCATCATTGTTTTCCTGTCTTGTAAGCAACTTCGCACCGCAAACCATTACCATAAGACAAGCGGCTGTTCGATGGGCCGCCCGTTTCACACGACAGGAAGTTTCCTTTGCCAGAAATCAGCAATCCCAATCTTCAGTCGCAAGGTCAAAGCGGCAGCGGTGGTGGCGGCAGTGACATGCGCGGCACCATGCTGTTCATGATGTTGATGCTGGCAGTGCTGCTCGGCTACCAGTACTTCTTCAAGACCCCGCAACAGAATCCGCCGCAGACCCCGCAGCAGCAGGCCCAGCAGAGCCAACCGCAGAGCACGTATGCTCCGGCAACCATTACGGCGGCTGCAGGTTCCACGCCAGCCATCACGGCCTCCAACGAGGGCCTGACCACGGTCGAAAACAATCTGTTCAAGATCGTTTTCTCGAACCGCGGCGGTCAGGTCAAGCAGTGGATCCTGAAGCAGTACAAGAGCTCCGACGGCAAGCCGCTGGACATGGTGCAGCCCCAGGTGGCCGCCCGCTTCGGCTATCCGCTCTCGCTCTTCACCTATGAACCGGAACTGACCAGCCAGTTGAATCAGGCGCTCTATCAGGCCACCATCAATGGTCAGCCGGCCGGCAACTGGGTGGCTGCGCCTTCGGCCATCACCTTCCACTACGCGGCCAATGGACTTGATGTGGTCAAGACCTTCCGTTTTGATCAAAGCTACGTGGTCACGGCGGAAACCCGCGTTCTGCGCAACGGTTCGCCGGTGCGTGCGCTGGTCAGCTGGCCGGGCGGACTGGGCGACATGGAAGAATTCCTGCCCGCCAATGCCACCGCAGCCAAGACGCGCAGTACGGTACGCACCTCGGCACAGTCGATGTTTGCCTGGTCACTCAACGACAAGCAGGACTCCGTGGCCGGCCGCAAGATCGGCAACAACGCCACCCTCAATCAGCCCTACAGCTTTGCCGCCATCAGCGACCTCTACTTTGCCGCCGCCTTCCTGCCCGATGATCTGGCTAACGCATCGGTAGTAACGCTGCACAACACCTACGACCTGCCCAAAGACCTGAGCGACGCCACCAGCCCCAAGACGCCGGCCGACGTAATCGGTCTGGCGGTGGGCGACCAGAGCGGCTCCTCGCATGTGCGGCTCTTCGTTGGCCCCAAGGCCACCGACGTGCTCAACTCCATCCACGCCACCGGCGCGGACGGCAAGCCTTCGGGTCCGACGCTCTCCTCGCTCATTCAGTTCGGTATGTGGGGCGTCATCGCCAAGCCTTTGTACATTGCGCTGCGCTTCCTGGTGGAGCATGGCGTAAACAACTGGGGTTGGGCCATCATTCTTGTTACGGTCATCTTCAACTTCGCGCTGATGCCTACCCGCGTGATGATGATGAAGTCGTCCTTGAAGATGATGCGCATTCAACCCAAGGTTGAGGCCATCAAGAAGCGCTACTCGCACCTGAAGATGAACGACCCCAAGCGCTCCGAGATGAACGCCGAGATGATGGGGCTCTACAAGACCGAGGGCGTGAACATGTACGGCAGTTGCCTGCCCATGCTCTTCCAGATGCCCTTGTTCTTCGCCTACTATCGTGTGCTGGCGAATACCGTGGAACTGCGGCAGGCCCAGTGGTTCTGGCTGAAAGATCTTTCCATGCCGGATCCGCTCTACATTCTGCCCATCCTTATCATCTGCTCCATGCTTCTGGTGCAGCTGATGACGCCTTCGCCCGGCATGGACCCGGCGCAGCGCAAGATGATGGCCTTCATGATGCCGGCCATCTTCGGCTTCTCCATGCTGCACTTCGCCTCGGGTCTGGCGCTCTACTGGGCCACCGGCAACCTGATCAATCTGGTCCTGCAACTGGCTATCAATCAGTCCAGCATCGGCCGCGAGATGCACCAGATGGCCGCTCGCCGGGCAGCCAAGCGTCCCGGCGGAGCAAAGACCATTCAGGGCCGCCGTTAACTTCGGCTCAACCCCTAAAGAGAAAGCCCCATCTTCGGACGGGGCTTTCTCTTTGGATCGCACTCTGCCCCGCTGTTTCAATCGCATCGTCAGCCTGCGCAGAATCCCCGGACAGAACCGGCAGGAATCTTGCTTCCGGCGCTTTACCATTCGCCCGGTCAACGATACAATTAGGGGAGCAGGGCCGAAGTAGCTCAGTTGGTAGAGCAGCTGATTCGTAATCAGCAGGTCGCCGGTTCGAATCCGGCTTTCGGCTCCAGATTTTCAGCTAGAAATTCAGTACGTCACAGGCTACCTGCAAAGGTGGCCTTTTTTGCGTCCACACACATTTGCTTCTTGCTTTACGTTGCCTGCAATCGCCGCGCTTGAACCACCACATATTCCTGGCGAATGATCTCCCGAAAGCGCTCCGACGTGGTTGCCCAATCGACAATATCGATTTTATAAGGCAGGTCGGATTCAGAAAACTCCTCGGCCAACTCCGCCAGCGTCGAAAGCGTCAAAGGCTCTTCGCCGAGAACCGCCAGGTCGAGATCGGAATAGGTCTTGGCCTTTCCCTGAACACGAGAGCCGAAGGCCCAGACCTCGCGCTCCGGCAAGTGACGCTGCAAGAGGGCGCGAACAATCTCCAACTCGCCCGCCTGCAACTCCAGCCCCCGCTTTGTTTCTGTCGGATTCATTCCGCGTTGCGCTTTCTCAACTGTTCAAGCAGGTATTGCGCTTCTTCCAGAAAGGCAGGAATTCCGGCGACGACCTGCAAGGCGATCTCCTCGTCGTACGTGTGGCTGGTCTTGCTGCGCATCTCGCGGTAACGCTTCCAATCGGACCAATTGCCCAGCAACAACCCATGCTCATTGCCCGTGCGAATCAGATCGCCAAAAGGCATAGCGTTGAACTCTTCCGGTGAGGCAAGAATGGACTGAAGATAGCGCTTGAGCATCTTGTGGCTGATCTCGTAGGTAAACTCGAAGCGCTGCACCAGACCATCGCGAATCAGCGTGTAAGAGGTATTTCCCTGATACTCCGTCAATCCCTCGGCCAGCCGCTGGACTGCGTTCACAAGCGGCGTAAAATCCAGTTCGTTGCTCACGCAATCTCCTTCTTACCGCGCTACAACTTTTATTATTGCCCCGGTTTGTTGCTCGAACCAGCCCATTTTTCGCGATAAGCAGCCAGACCCTGCTGCCAGCTTTCGCTGCCGTAGCCGCCGCCGCTGGCATGAGTGACGGCGATCGGCCATGTGCCCACCTTGAGGTCAGCGGCGTTGGCCTGACGGGAAAAGTCCAGATCGTAGAAGTGGAAGCTGAAGCGCTCATCAAAGCGCACGCCTGCATCCAGTAGTTTGCTGACGCGCACCGCCAGCAGAACGCCGTCGAGCAGTTGCACGGGTGCGGGTGTGGGGCCGTAGATCGAGGGCTGGCCCAGAGGCTGTTTGCCGTGGCAGACCGCGCCGCTGATCCACTCCGCGTCCCACTCCATCTGCTCGTTTTTGACGTGCCAGGCGGCGGCGTTGGGAACCAGACGGCGATTACCAGCCAACCCGATCACGTCAAAGGCTTCCAGTCCGGCGCGGATGCGCTCGGCAAAGAAAAAATCGTCGAGCCAAAGATCGTCGTGCACAAAAACGGCCAGATCGTCGCGGTGTTCTTCCGTGAGAAAGCGGTTGTAGAGCAGGGGCAGACCGAGATTGTTCTCCAGGAAGGCATTCAGCCGCACCGTTTGGCAGTTCGCCAACCGCCGCGCCGACTGTGCCAGCGGCGACTGCGCAAAAGCCTCCGCATTCAGGCGGCTGGCCGTAACCATGTGCAGCATGCAGAGGCTCCTGACTTAGAGCAAATTCTGAATTTGTTCTACTCCAGCGTTTGAACGTCGGTTCCGTCGGGAACCTTGACGGTGAACTGATCATCGCTGAGCGACATGTTCACCGTAACCTTATCCACGCTGAGCACCAGTTGCTTGCCCTCGATAGGCCGCTTGATGGTGACTATGGTCGGATACAGGCCATTGCCGGTGTCCTGATAGCCGGCGTAGGAGACGTGCGTCTCCAGATTGCCCTCGGCGTCGTAAATATCCTGTTCGTAGGGCAGCAGGTCTTCACGATGGAAGGTGATGACGCGGACTGGCGTCAGCTGGCGCGAACCTTCCTTGTGATGCATGATGCTGAGGGTGTACTCGGGCACCTGGAAGAGGTGCTTCTTGGCCGGATCCTCGATGGTTTCGCTCTCGGTGGTCACGGTGTAGTAATCGTCAGGATCAAGACCACGCACCACCAGAGCATCGAGGAAGAAGCCCGGACGCAGATTCAGCATGGGGTCTTCCGACTTCTTGTGCAGCAGGTTCGATCCCTTGTAGGCCTTTGACTTGGACGGAATGTAAATGGTGAAGTTGCTTCCGTCGCTGGCCATATCGAACATCTTGGTCCGCACCACCGGCACGCGACCATACACACGCAGCATGCCCGGCCTGCGGATCAGGATGTTGGCCGGGAAGGTGGTGTAGTCCTTGGCTTCGCCCTTTTTGGCTTCAAGTGTGGTGGCTGAAACCTCGACCGTGGCGCTGAGCGTGTCCATCTGCTTCCAGCGCTCGTTCAGACGGGCCACCAACTCTTCCGCTGTGACAGTCTGCACGCTGGTGGGCTGCTTGGGAACGGGCAGATGCCGCGTGGTGTAGACCATGAAGCAACCCGACAGACTGCTACACAGCACAGCGAGCGGAAGAATCCGCTTACAGAAAGAAAAAATCATCGCAGGCCGGCCTTTCTGAGATCGCGGCGGTAACCGGCCACGTTGTGGTTGTGCTCGTCGAGTGTTGCGGCAAACAGGGAATGACCCTGTGCATTCGCGCTGGCTGCCACAAAGTAGTAGTACCCGGTATGCGCCGGAGCAAGCGCGGCACGCAAGGACGGCAATCCCGGATTGGCAATGGGACCGGGCGTCAGTCCGGGATGGCGATAGGTGTTGTACGGCGTATCGTAAGCCAGTTCGTTCGAGCGTAACTGGCCGTTCCAGTGGCCCTCATGTTCCAGGCCGTAAATCACGGCGGAATCGGTCTGGAGCGGCATATTTTTGGCCAAACGATTTTCAAAGACGCTGGCCACCAGCGGGCGATCGGCGTCCACCGCCGTCTCGCGCTCCACCAGCGAGGCCATCGTCACCGTACGATGGAAGTTCTTCTTCAGCCCCAGTTGGACAGCCACCTGCCGGAAACGACGCACCATGACTGCCACCACCTGGGTGGCCGGGGTGTTGTGCCGGAAGCTATAGGTAGCCGGAAACAGATAACCCTCCAGGCTGGTGGCCGCCGGGTCCAGATCGGCGATCAGCGACGTCTGGCTGCGAGCCGCATCCAGAAACTGCTGGCGGGAACCAAGCCCCACCTGCTCAACGCGCGTGGCAATCTCGTAAAGGTTTGCGCCCTCAGGAATGACCAACACCCGAGTGTACACATCTCCATGGACGAGCCGGCTGTAGACTTCGATGACAGAAGCCGGGTGAGTAAAGCGATACTCCCCGGCATGAAGCGTTCCATGCTTGAGAAACCGCATCAGATCAAAAGCATACCGGCTGCGGATGATGCCTGCCGCCTCCAGTTGTGAACCAATCAAAAAGGCCGAGGAGCCGGGAGCCAGATCGACAAACGTCTCCGTCTGCGGCCCGTAGGGCGTTAGCACCAGCCAACCACAACCTGCGGCAAGGCACAGTACCGTCAGCAAAAAGCCGAGCAAAACGCCAACCACACCAGACTTCTTCTTTTTCCTGCTGTATCTTCTGCGGCGAGCCATTCTGCTACGATCGTTCCCCTTCTCTTTCTGTTAGACGAGTCTGGGCCTTTCCAAGACTCTCAAGATACGATTGTAGCGGGCCAGGATGGTCATGGATCGGTTGAACACACCATCCCATGCGCTACTAAACCCTAATCCGGAAGGAGAGTTGCCTGACACTCGAAATAAAACCCCGCTATCTGGCGCTGGATATTGGCAATCGCCGCATCGGCGTGGCCGTCAGCGACGAACTGGGCCTGACCGCGCAGCCGGTGCTCACGCTGGAGCGTGGCCGCGGACGCCGTGAAGATCTGCGCTCACTGGCCCGACTGGCCCGGCGCTTCAACGTGGTGGGCATCGTGGTGGGCAATCCGCTCTACATCAGTGGCGACGTAAGCCCGCAGGCTGAAAAGAATCAGGCGTTTGCCGCTGAGCTGGGCGAGTTGTCCGGCCTGCCCATCCTGCTTTGGGATGAGCGCCTGACCAGCCATGAAGCCCACCAGATCCTCTACGAAGCAGGCCACAAACGCCAGGACCATCGCAAGATCGTAGATCAGGTGGCCGCCGTACTCATTCTGCAGTCGTTCCTGGAGCAGAGGAATTCCAGCCTCCAGCCTCCAGCTTCTAGCTTCTAGCTCTCCGTTCTTAGCTTTCAGCTGAAAGCTTGTTGATCCGGCAATGAATGAGTATTTCGTGCTTTCCCACCCTAGCCACAAAAACAAAGGCGTGGCGAGGGTGGGCACCCAATGTATGCCGGTATTGATTTGCTGGAGCAATAGAGCCTACGGCTTGGAGCTGAGAGCTGACAGCTAAGAACTGACAGCTAGAAGCTGGAGGCTGGAGGCTAGAAGCTAGAAGCAGGGCGTCCGCCCCTGCCGCGTATAATGGAATGTTGAGAGACTTTATTGTCTTTCAACTTCCGCGGAAATGGCCGCTCCCCAGGCTGGCCGCTATGGACAATCGATGCCAGAACATATCAAAAATAAGCTTCTTGAAGAAATCCAGGTGCTGGAGCACGAGTTGGCGCACGAGCTGCCTGCCGAGATCAAGAAGGCCGTTTCGCTGGGCGATCTTTCGGAGAACGCCGAGTATCACATGGCCAAGCAGCGCCAGGAGTTTGTAAACGCGCGTCTGGGCCAGTTGAAGAAGCGCATGGCCGAGCTGTCGCTGGTGAATCTGACCAACATTCCTCGCGACAAGGTGGGCTTTGGCTCCACGGTTGTGGTCTATGACTCAACCAAGGACGAAGAGATTACCTATCAGCTGGTGACCAGCGAAGAGTCGGACGTGACCAAGGGTCTGATTTCGACCACTTCGCCGATCGGCCGCGGTCTGGTGGGCAAGCTGGTTGGCGACGTGGCCACCGTTGTGACGCCCAACGGCAAACGCGAGCTGGAAATCCTGAAGCTGAAGACCATTCACGACGCCGCGGACGAATAATCCTTACGGCTGAGAAGCGCAACGGTATGAACCACGCGCTCAAGAGGGACGATTGCAATGACCACCTGGACCAGCGCATTCGGCCGCGCCTGCGGCTGGCTGCTGAATCACATTGTGCACGGGCTGGCGCTGACGCGCATCTCGCCGAACGCGCTCACCTTCATTGGATTGGTGATCAACATTGTGGCTGCCTTCCTGTTTGGCCACGCCAACGCCGCCAACTGCGACCGCATGTTCTTCTGTGCCGGCGCGGTCATCTTCGGCGCGGGACTGTTCGACATGGTGGATGGTCGTGTGGCCCGTCGCACCGGTCAGGTCACGCTCTTCGGTTCGTTCTTTGATTCGGTCATTGACCGCTATTCCGACGTAGTGCTCTTCTTCGGCCTGCTGGTCTACTACGGCCGCATCAACCGCTTCCGCTACGTGGTGCTGACGGCCTTCGTCATGGTTACGTCGCTCATGGTCAGCTACACCCGTGCCCGCGCTGAGGCCCTCATCGGCCAGTGCAAGGTGGGCTTCATGGAGCGGCCCGAACGCATCGTGCTGGTGATCATCGGCGCAGTCTTCAATCGCTGGGGCGCAATGGCTCCGGTGCTGTGGGTGCTGGCCGTGCTCTCCACCATCACCGTGACGCACCGCATTGTTTACACCTACCAGAAGAGCAAGCATCTGCCACCACTGACGCAGGCATAATACTTTCTACACTTTGGCAAATCGGGAGCCCACAAGGCTCCCGATTTGTTTTTCCGCCTTCGTGTTTGCATACAGGAACTGCTCTCCGCTTCGTTGCGTATGCTACCTTGTGGCCAACCAGCACAGAAGGCCCGGAAAACGGAGAACGAGCATGAGCAGCCCCTACGCACCCAGCCCGCAAGCCATCTTCTATCAGCAATTCGAGACGGTACGCCGCGATGAAGCAGTCGGCGTGCTTCTGGCGCTGTTTTTGGGCGGCTTTGGCGCACACCACTTCTATCTGCGCCGCACAGGACTGGGCATTCTGTATCTGCTGCTGTGCTGGAGCCCGCTGCCCTGGATTCTGGGCTTCTTCGAGTGCTTCTTCATGCCGGGCCGGGTGCGTGAATTTAACGCCATTCAGGCCGCGGGCATTTCCGCCATGCTGGGCCTGGCAGCGCCGCCCTGGGGGTATGCGCACTTGCACGTTGCGGTAAACGTTCAGCCGCAACCTGGAGCACTCATTGCCTGCCCCGCCTGCCAGCAGACCAGCCAGCCCGGAGCGCGTTTCTGCTCTTCCTGCGGAAAGAAATTCTAAAAACTCACCGGGCAAAGTTCGTCAACGCCGTCTGGGCGCGGTCCAGATCCTCGGGAATGCCAATGTCCAGGAAGAAGCCCTCAACGGTAAAGGCCAGCGGCTTGAGGCGCGCCACTTCCGGCATCAGAAAATCGCGCTCGAAGCTGAACTTTTCCTCAAGCGCCGGTGGCCAGGCCAGAGCGCGGGCAATCGCATAGGCTCCGGCATTGATCCAGCCCGGCCCGGAGCGGCCTTTTTCTTCAAAGCCCATCACCCGCTGCACGAACTCGTCTTTCTCCAGCATTACGCCGCCGTAGCGGGCGATGTCGGGCTGCTGGCAGATGGCCATGGTCAGAGCGGCTTCGGCCTCGGCATGGGCCTGCATCATGGCAGCATAATCGGCGTCCAGGTAGGTGTCGCCGTTCAGCACCAGCACCGACGGCTGCTTAACCCAAGCCAGCGCCGCGCGAATCGCTCCGCCGGTGCCCAGCGGCGCTTCTTCAACGACATAATCCAGCCTCATGCCCGCAAAGGATGCGCCAAAGTGCTGCTCGATCACCTCGTGCAGGTGGCCCACCGAGAGCACCACGTGGGTAAAGCCGCGGCGGCTCAGGTTGGTCAGCAGATACTCCAGAAAGGGCCGACCGGCCACCGGGGCCATCGGCTTGGGTGTGTCTTTCAGGCGTGAGGCCAGGCGGGTTCCAAAACCTCCCGCCAATACGACTGCTTCCATGGGATCGATCCTAACTGACTTTTTCTTGGCTGTCTTTTTCTTCCGTCGCGGCCATGGCTGCAGCCGTAAACTCCGCGCCAAAGCATCCGTCTTCGATCAGCATGCAGAACAAGTGCTCCAGCGTCAGATGCGCCTGCTGAATGTACATGGTCACGGTGGAGGGCACGGCGATCAGCACATCGCAAAGCGCGGCCATCTCTCCGCCGCCCGCGCCCGTCAGACCGACGGTGCAAAGCCCACGCGTCCGCGCCGCTTCCAAAGCCCGCAGAATATTCGGAGAGTTTCCCGAGGTGGAAATCGCCAGAAACACATCGCCCGCATCGCCCAGCGCCTCAATCTGGCGGGAGATGCTCTGCGCAAAGCCGTAGTCGTTGGCCACGGCGGTCAGAATGGATGTGTCGGTAGTCAGCGCCACGGCCCGCAGCGCTACGCGATCCTGCTTGAGCCGGCAGACCAACTCGGCCACCAGATGCTGTGCGTCGGCCGCAGAGCCGCCGTTGCCCGCCACCAGCAGCTTGCGGCCCTTTTTGAGCGCGGCAACGGTGGCCTCAGCGGCCCGCACCAATTCCTGCTGCAGAGCTTCATCGGCGGCCACCTGTTGCAATACCCTGATACCGCGCTCCAATTGAACGCGCACCAACTCGTTTATGGAACTCTCCACGCCTTGACTCCATCCGCGGTGAAATGACAACGGTAGGCAAGTCCTCCGCTAAAGCCCTCGTTCAGGGTGGTTGCAATCCTGTCCACCGAGATTGGATCACCGAGGAACATCATAAAGCCGCCGCCGCCCGCGCCGGAAATCTTGGCGCAGCGTGCTCCAGCCTCCAGCGCCTGCGCATACACCTGCTCAATGTGCTCGTTACTGATCTGCTGGGCCATGCGCTTCTTGGATTCCCAACTGGAACGCAGCACCTCATGCAGCAGCTTGAAGTCGCCGCGCAGCAGACTCTCCTTCATGCGGAAGGCCTCATCCTTGATGGCATGCATGGCGTCGAGCGCCTTGACGTTGCGCTCGCGCACGTTCTGCGACTGCTCCTGAATAATGGCCGCCGACGCCCGTGAATGGCCTGTGTAATAAAGCAGCAGCGAGGCTTCCAGCTCACTCACCACCCAGTCCTTGATGCGCAGCGGATTCACCAGCACCCGGCCGTTCGCACCGAACTCCATGAAGTTGAAGCCACCAAAGGCCGCAGCGTACTGGTCCTGTTTACCGCCGGCCAGCCCCGCCTCTTCACGTTCGATCACGTAAGCCGTCTGCGCCAGTTCGTAGTCGCCGAGCGGCAGATTCAGCCACTCCACGTAAGCCGCCAACATGGCCACCACCAGCGTGGACGAACTGCCCAAACCCGATCCTGCCGGCACATCCACCCGCGTGCTCATGCGCAAGCTCAGCGGCTGGCCGCCGTTGTAGTTGCGCACCACGTGGTTGTACACCGCCTTGTAAAGCTCGAAACTGCCGTCGTTCTCCAACTGCGCGGCCACCTCATAGCTGACGCTGGCATTCAGGTCGGCCGATGCGAACTCCACCCGACCGTTTTCGAGCGGCTCCAGTGAGGCGTAGGCGTAGTAGTTGATGGTGACGTTCAGAATGGCGCCACCATACTCGTCGCAATAAGGCGAAACATCGGTGCCGCCACCAGCCAAACCAAGACGCAGCGGCGCTCTGGAGCGAATCAACATGAGAGATCTATCCCTGTAAAAAAACTTGTAGCCTTTGCCCTACTATAGTTTTCTCCCCTTACTTGCCGCACGGTTTTCTACATGAAAAATCTCTTCTGAACCACAAGAACGTACCCTGCAGATAGCTTCCCTGCCTCCAGAAAGAACTTCAGGCCACAAACTCCCGCGGAAAACTCAAGCTTGATTCCAGCGCATTGGCAAGCTTTCTTTGCAACTAGGTTTTAACCCTGTTCCGCTGTATTTGAATGAATGCTTTGGGCCTGCTCTGCCCGCAGAAACTATTTTTTTAACCTTGGGTTCAATCCACTACGAGCTTCTGAAAACACGGACGCTCTATCTATGGAGAAGACATTCATGCAGAAGATCGCAAAGTATTTTTCGCTGCTGCTGCTACTCACCTGCGCAGTGCTGCCTGTACATGCTCAACGTTTCCATGACCCGCACCCCGCCTACCTGCACGCCCTGTCCGATCTGCGTGTGGCCCGCTGGTGCCTGAGCCATCAGGATGGCGGCTTCAAGGTTTATGAGGAAGAGACCGAAGCCATCATGGAAATCGACGCCGCCATCGGCGAAATCAAGCACGCCGCCTACGACGACGGAAAGGGTCTGGAAGACCATCCGCCGATCGATGTGCGCGACCATGGCAGCCGTCTACTGCGCGCCATTGAGTTCCTTCAGCAGGCAAAGTCCGACATCGATCAGTCGGAAGATAATCCCGAGGTCCGCGACCTCCGCCATCACGCCAATGAGCACATTGACCATGCCCTGCACGCCGCAGGTAAGGCGCATGACCGCTGGCTCCACGAGATGGGCCGGTAACTAATTTCAGTAGCTCATCCCCAGACTCCACAAGAAATCCTCAGACTTCTTTTCAGGAAGCTGGGGATTTTCTTTTTGTTCCGACTTTTATCCATTCAAGCTTCTAAATCCGCCTCGATCCGAGCCATGCGACTCCTGTTTTTGCACTAACTCTGCCAAGGTGGTCCTACCACAAATAACGGAAATTCTCTTAGAAATGCTCAATTATTACAGAAAAAATAATAGCTATTGACAGCCGTCCAATCTTGTACTTACACTCTGCCGTCATGGTGGTTAGACCTCTCGTACAAGTTCATCTTCTAACCGACTCACTTGCTTTCAGGAGAACCTATGTTGGACAGAAATAGCTTTGTAAGCCGCTGTTGTATCTTTGCAGCCAGTGCGTTCGTCTTTGCCGCAACCCTCAACGCTCAAACGGTTGCCACCGGTGACAACCGCACCATCAGCACGCCGAGTTTCCCTTCGGTCTGTAAAACCCTCACCGCCGTGTCCACCACCTCGGAGCGCTCCTCGCCCCCCAGCTCCGACGACACCAGCCGCATTCAAAGCGCCCTGACGTCCTGCGCCGGAACCGGAAAAAGCGTTGTGCTGGCAGCCGGCACCACCGACACCGCCTTCTACGCCGAAGAGCTCACCGTCAATGGCGAAGGTCTGGTCATCAGCTCCGGCGTCACGCTCTATGGCGGCGCATCCTACTACAACGACGCGGAACTGATTCTGATCGAGGGCAGCAGCTCCTTCCTCGGTGGTCCGGGAACCATCGATGGCCGTGGCGACCTGATTGCCAGCAGTGGCACGCCCCGTCTGGTGCAGACCAGCGACGCCAGCAGCCTGATTATCTATGACATCACCCTGACCCAGGCCGCACACCCCAACCTGTACATCAAGGGAGGAAGCGACATTACCATCGATGACGTCACCATCAAGACCCCGGCCACCCGCACCAACGCCGACGGCATCGACATCGACAGTACTTCGCACGTTACCGTCCTCAACTCCTACGTGGAAGCCGGCGACGACGGTATTGCCGTCAAGACCAACGCTTCGGCCGCCTCCAACATCACCGTGGAGAATAGCTACTTTTACGGCACGCATGGTCTGTCGATCGGCAGCCAGACGATGTACGGCATCACCAATGTGCTGTTCAGCGGCAACTACGTCTACGGCAACGATCTGAGCGGAAACGCCTCAGGCGACGCCAACGGCATCAACATCAAGACCGACGAAGAGTGCGGCGGCACCGTCAAGCAGGTTACCTACAAGAACACCTGCCTCTACGACATCAAGCACCTGATCGTGGTCAACGCCTACTACGGATCCTGCAGCGGTAACACCGGCACGCCCGTTTTCGACGACATCCTGATCAACGGCGTGGAATCGAAAGCATCGCTCTCCGGCGCCTACTCTCGCTTCTACGGCTATAGCTCCAGCTATCCCGCCGATGTGTATCTGGAGAACGTCGATCTGGACACGACCACCCAGTCCAGCGATGAGTACGCCGACGTCTACCTCTATAACTCCAACATCACGCCCTCCGGCACGGACGTAAGCACCAGCAGCTTCTCCGGCAGCGGCAGCGTGCCCAGCTGCAGCTTCAACAGCAGCCTGTAACTAGATGGGCAGGACGCCCCGCGCGTCCTGCCTCAACCATCTGCGCCTAATGGCCTTCCCTAGTTACCTGGTCTGGCGCAAACCTCCCACCGCCCGCCCCGGCTCCAGCACAATCAGCAACGTGCGCAATAAAATCTTCACATCTAGCATCAGCGAATAGTTGTAGATGTACATCAGGTCCAGGCGCAGCTTCTGCTCCGGTCGGGTCCAATAACTACCATTCACCTGCGCCAATCCGGTAATGCCGGGTTTAACGGCCAAACGCAGATCGTAGCCGGGCAGTTGCTCCCGCAACTGCGCCACAAAGTGCGGTCGCTCCGGACGCGGGCCAATCAGGCTCATGCTGCCAGTAATCACATTGCACAACTGAGGCAGTTCGTCGATGCGCATGGCCCGCAGCAGGCTTCCCACTGTTGTCAGCCGTGGATCATCGCGGCAGGCCATCACCGGTCCGGTCCGCAGCTCGGCGCCTAGCTGCATGGTGCGGAACTTCAGCAGCTCATACTCCGCGCCGTTCGCCCCCACCCGCGTCTGGCGGTAAAGCGCTGGCCCCCGCGAGGTCAACCGGATAAGCACGAAGACCAGCAGCATCAAGGGCGCAGCCAGCACCAGAATCAGCATTGCGCCGGCCACATCCAAAAGCCGTTTTACGGCCCGCGGCGCCGGATGCAGGTACGGCGGACTCAGGCGCAGCATCAACAAATCTTCGTTCAGCGCCGGCCGCGCTCCCGCCATCCATAGCTCATACACGCCAGGAATCACAAAGACACTTTTGCCCAATCGCGCCGCCTTCCGCACCAGCGGCAACTTGTCAAAGATCGCCTGATCGACAAGCACCGCACCTTCGACAAGGCGGTCGTCATCCGCGGCCAAAAACTCGGCTGGAGTCATGGAACCGGCCACCTGCAGCCAGCTCACCGCCGACTCGCCCAGCCGCGCACACAGTTCAGCAGCGCGGTCCGCGTCACCAGCCACAATCAGCCCATTCTCCAGATTTCCTGACGCCCGCGCGGCAGCCCGCAGCAGCGTACGCAGCACGCCCAGCAAGGCCAGTTGCAGCACCACTGAAAGCGCCAACACACTACGGCCCGGCAACCAGCCCGGCTCCCAACCGCAAAGCGCCATCCATACCGTGGCATACAGCGCCTGGGCCAGCACCAGCGTCTGCATCAGTTCCAATAGCCGTCGGCGGGACCAGCTGCGATAAAACCCACACCGCGAATAGCAGACCATGGCCGTTACTGAAAGCAGGGGCAGCAGATGCAGGTAGAGCCGCACGCCCTGCCCGCCTGTGGCTGCCAACGCCAAAAACGCGCCTCCGTGCACCATCGTCAGATCCAACACCGCCACCAGCGGCGAGTACTCCAGCACCGACGCCATCTGCTTCGCCATTCGTCTGCCTCAGAATCGTGCGGTCCTCTCATGGCTGCACA
The DNA here is from genome assembly GCF_048629425.1 of Telmatobacter bradus. Classification (NCBI taxonomy): domain Bacteria; kingdom Pseudomonadati; phylum Acidobacteriota; class Terriglobia; order Terriglobales; family Acidobacteriaceae; genus Telmatobacter; species Telmatobacter bradus. The sequence continues at coordinate 4,999,075 of NZ_CP184532.1, read as the reverse complement.
CCAAAAAACCATGCCGCCGCTCTGCTTTTCCCGCAAGGAACTACTTCCTTTTGCCTTGCAGGCAAAGACAACATCGATTGGAGAACCGTTTGAAGGGGATTCAGATCAGGGCGTATTTGTGAAAAGGTACGGCTTCCGCCATACCGCAATTGCTGCAAGAGGAGCGGGCTTTCGCCCTTGGGGATGCTTCCGTAATCCCGTCAGAATTTGACCCAGGATTTTTTAAGGCCCGGCATCAGGTGTACACCATCTGGCGGTGATTTTTACAAAGGAAGCGAGGTTTTCAGGAAGAATTTTGCAGGCAGTGGGAATAGGTTTTGTGCTTATTTTGCAGGCATTTTCCGTCTTATTTCCCATCGGCCTGCGGCAATGCAAGTGGTAGCTTGCCGCAGGCCTGATCGTCGACTTTCCACCTAATCTGGCAGAATAAGCAGCTTTGACACCAGCAGTCTCTCCGTCAGTCGGTCAATCGCCCGGGGAAACTTGTAGGCAAGTGCTCGCACACTCATACCCACCAGTGCAGCCGCCTCCAGTTGTGTGTACTCCTGTAGCACCACACGAGTGACCAGCTGCCGATCGAGCGTGTCCAGGCCGTCCAAACAGCGCTCCACGTCGATGCAGAAGATGACCGCATCTTCGAAGGTGCGGATGGGCCGGCTCGAAACCCAGCCACGGGAAATCGGGTCGTTCAGAATCGAGGGTGCACGACCCACCTGCATCGAAGCGTACAGGTAGCGGCGCAACAGATTCTCGGTATGCTTCCGGTAAAAGGCCAGACTCTCGTCGGGCTCCTCCTTTTTGCTGGTTCTGGATAGTTTCTTGGGTGTGGGCGCGGAATACGTCTGCTGCCAGTTACTCTGCGTCTGGCTAGCCGTCCACAGCAAGCTGCATTGCACCGCAGCCGCACTCAAAGGACACCTCCAAGAGCCGCCATGGCGGCGGCGCTACGCTCCAGCGGCTTACGGCACGGACGTCCGCGCCGCTTGCGACTCTCCGGAGTAGGAAACTCTCGTAGGATGCCTTCACACGATCTGCAATACACACTCTGATTCTGGCTGCGATACCAAAGTGAACCGCAACCCTCGCAAATTTTCAATTGCACGCGCAATTCCATGACTTTTTCTCCGCATTGTTCGCAACTTCCGGAGTTCTCTTTTCATTGGAGAGAACTTCCGGGGTAGAAAGAACCAGCTGCGGCAACTCAGACGTCTTGTGCTCTGATGGGGGATTGCCGGCCGTGATCTTTCGTTGTTGGTCATGCTCATAGCGCGCAGATAGGGAATCTCCAGCTGGTGTTTTCTGCCGGCATTGCCGACAAACAGGAAAAAGCTCCGCTCCTTCGGTCTTCCTTCCCGCTTCCTGAAAAATGCTGCTGCCCTCCTGCCTTTTTCCGAAAGCAAGAGGAGTACCCCAGGTTTCCCACAGGTGAATGCAGGATGAAGTAAACAAAATCTAGCCATTTGCCAGTCCATCGTCAACGCAGGCAGACGCTTTTCCTCTTCCCGCCTATACATTCCCTGAATGAGCGTCGAGAATTAAGGCCATTCGTGCCAACTGGCATTTCCCACAGAAAACTGCGTTGCGTCCATCCCATTTCCGGTAGCGAACGATTCACAGATGAATTTCTCTCAGATGCATGATCGGCTACGGTTGGAGCTGCTTCGCAGGATTCAGCGCGGCAGTCTGAGTGTGTCTCTCCTGGCCCGCCAGACCGGATTGGGACAGCCGCATCTATCGAATTTTCTGCATGATCGCCGTCAGCTCTCGATGGATGCCATGGACCGGATCATGGCCGCGCAACACCTGACGGCCCTAGACCTGCTGCCGCCCGTGCGCCACCCGGAACTGGCGGAAGCAGAGTTGGAGCACTCGACAGTGCCCATCGTCCCTCACTCCACGGCGCTCTTTGAGCCCTTCATTCGCCCCGGCTCCGTCCAGTCCATGCTGCATGTGCCGGCAGGGTTGTTACAGTCGCTGCATGCCCGGGCTTCGCACACGCGGCGCACCTGGCAGCGCTTTGTGGCCGTGCGCATCTCTGCCGCCGACGCTCTGGCCATGCAGCCGCTGCTGCTTGCCGAGGCCATCGTGCTCATCGACCGCCATTACAATTCGCTGGCCCCCTACCGCCCCAACCGTCCCAACCTGTACGCCGTGCGGCAGGGAACGCAGCTTCTCGTCCGTTACGTGGAGTTTGTTTCCGGCCGATTGCTGCTGCGCCCCCAAAATCTGGAAGCGGCGCTGGAATTGCTGGAGACAGCGCCGGACGAAGCACCCAACGAGTACCTGGTGGGCCGCATCATCCTGATTCTGAATACGTTTTAAAGGTAGCGCCGGGGTCAAACGCGACCCGGAAGGCTGCGCCACGCCTGTCGAAAAACCGCTCCCCAAACCCTGCCGCCTTAAACTCCGCCTAAATATCCACCAGATTTTTTTAAAACGCGGGAATTACACCCATCTTATCCACTCCAAAGCTTGTCATAATCGCAGCAAGAGCGGATCCTCCGCAGTGGTTCGAGGCACGGCGCAACGCCGGCACTGACTTTCTGTCCGGCAACTTCAAGCGTCCTGCCCGGTCAATGACCGGAGTTCGTGGCTTGTCGGCAGTAGGCGATGGTTCTCAGCCAGCAGCAAGAGATAAAGGTCTGAGGGAGTATTCAAAGGGTGACAAACTACAGCCGTCAGGATGTTCTTCGCATCTTTGGAATCAGCGCTCGGCAGTTGCATGCCTGGGAGCGCGTCGGCCTTGTAGCGCCCAAAGAAACTTACAGCTTTCAGGAGATGGGCCAGCTGCGCACCCTGCGCGAGCTGCACGAAGAGGACGTTTCCTCCGCTTCCATCCGCGCTTCCGTCAGCGCCATGCAGGCCGTCTCGGGCATGAGCAATCCATTGCTGGAATCCGCCGTGGTGCATGCAGGCGCACGCCTGCTCTTTCGCCATCACGGATCCATCGTGGACCCCATCCGCCGCCAGCTGCTCTTTGACTTTGAGCGCGTGGATCAGGATGGCTCCGTAGAAGCCCAGACCGCGCCCCTGCCCCACGCCGCCACGCCCACGCTGCTCATTCAGGACCGTTTTCTGGCCGCCGTCGAGGCTGAAGAAAACGGCCAGAACCTGCGTGCCGTTGAGCTTTACGAAGAGATTCTTTCACTGGACCCGCACTATGCGCCGGCAGCCATCAATCTGGGCACCATTCACTTCCACATGCGCGAGTACGAGAAGGCCGAAAAGTACTACCGCATGGCCACCGAGGCCGACCCCAGCTACGTGCTGGCCTTCTTCGATCTGGGCAATGTGCTGGACGAGCTGGAACGCATGGACGAGTCCATCGACGCCTACAAAAAGGCCGTGGCTCTGGCCCCCTACTACGCCGACGCGCACTACAACCTGGCCATGGCCTACGAACGCAAAGGCAGCCCGCGCAATGCATTGCGCCACTGGCAGTCCTATCTGCGACTGGACGCGCAGGGCGCATGGGCCGAACACGCCCGCGAGCAGATTCGCAAACTGCTCAACCGCGAAAAGCTCTCCATCGCCTGGCGCAGTAAAAAATTCATTCCCCGTCGCAAGGGAACGGCCGCTCTGAAGCTGGCCTAGAGCAAAATCCGGGATGCTGCCCCTGAAGCCATAGGCGCACAGTTGCCGTGACCGACAGGGAATGGCAACCTTGCACGAATTCTCTGGGGCTACCTTTCCGGATTTTGCTCCAGATTTCTCCGCAGGGAGGATTGCACTGATTTCTGGCGGAATCGTGCAGAAGAAAAAGCAGAGGCTTCGGCCTCTGCTTTTTCTTTTCCTTCTTTTGCCTCCGACCTATGCGAACGTCGGTTCGGCAAGCATCACCTTCACGCCCTCGGCGCAGCTCTGGTAAACGCCCCGGACCAGTTGCAGAGCGCGGTAGCCCTCCAGGCCCGAGCAGGCAGGAGCGCGACCCGCCTTGCAGGCCGCGCCAAACTCCGCCAGCTGCCGCTCAAATGGCACCGTGGAGATAGCCAGCGGATCAGCGGCTCCCGACTTCGACAGGCTGGCCACCGGCGCAGCTTCACCCGCGTCGTCCTGCACGTCCCAAGCCGTCAACTGGTCGCCGGTAACGATGGCCGAACCCTTGGTGCCATGAATCTCGATCCGCTCCGGGTAGCCCGGCCACAGCGCCGTTGAGGCCTGCAGAACGCCGGACGCACCCGAGCCGTAACGCACCAAAGCGCTTAGACAGTCCTCGCTCTCGATCTTGTGCAAAGCGCCCTTTTGCCAGAAGCCGAAAACCTCCGCCGCCGGACCCAGCAGATAGAGCAACACATCCACCTGATGCACCGCCTGATTGATCAGCGCGCCGCCACCCTCCACCGCCCAGCTGCCCTTGATCGGCCGGGCGTAATACTCCGGGCTGCGGTACCACTTCACGTATGCGTCTGCTTGCAGAATCTTGCCTAGCCGCCCGTCGGCGATGGCCTTCTTCAGAAAGAGCGTGGAATCGTCCCAGCGGTGCTGGCTGACCACACCCAACTGAATGCCTGCCTTGTGCGCCGTGCGGATCATGGCCTCAGCCGTGGCCAGATCAATGGCCATCGGCTTCTGCACCAGCACGTGTTTGCCGTACTTTGCCGCCAGCTCGACGGCCTCCAGACGATAGGCAGGAAAGGTGCAAACGTCGAGGAAGTCCACGTCGGCACGAGCCGCCACTTCCTCAACCGTGGCCACAAATTCAGCGCCCTGCTCCAGCGCGAAGTTGCGACCCGTTGATTCAGTGCGGTTGGTGCAGGCCGTGATTGTGTAGCCAATGTTCTTGTACGCAACCGCATGCTTTCCGGCGATGGCGCCCGTTCCAATGATTCCAACGTTCATTCTGCCGCTCCTCAAAAATTCAGGCCTGCCTGCGATCTTATCGGCTGTGAGCCTGAAAATGGATGCCTGGACACCTGGCAGGGGAAGCACGAAAACTTCCTGCCCGCATCTCTGATCCTGCACAATAAATAGTAGAGCCCCAAGGAACTCCGCAGCACTATCATGACGCCAGAAGCCAACCCGACCGATCCTCTTGTCCTCCTTCTGCTTGGCCCCACGGGCAGCGGCAAAACCGCTCTCTCGCTGGCGCTGGGCGAGCGCTTCCGGGGCGAAATCGTCAGCTGCGACTCAGTAGCCGTCTATCGCGGTATGGAACTGGGCTCGGCCAAGCCATCGCTTGCAGAACGCGCCCGCCTGCCCCATCATCTGATCGATGTGGCCGACCCCGACCAGCCCTATACCGCCGGAGCCTACTCGCGCGACGCCCGTGACGCCCTGCGGGAGGTGGCCGCCCGCCAGCATCTGCCCATCGTCACCGGCGGAACCGGGCTTTATCTGCGAGCGCTCACCGACGGCCTTTTCGACGGCCCCCAGCGCCACGACGGATTGCGCGAACGGCTGAAAAAATCCGCCCAAAAGCACCCCGATGCATGGCTGCACCGGATTCTGAAAAAGCTCGACCCGGTGAGCGCCGGGCGGATTCACCCCAACGACGAGCCCAAGCTGATCCGCGCCATTGAAGTCTGTCTGGCCACGCGGCAGCCCATGTCGCAGAGCATGGGCGACGAGAAGAAAGACCCGCTGACCGGCTTCCGGCTGCTGCGCATCGGCCTGAACCCGCCGCGACAGGCGCTTTATGAACGACTGAACCTGCGCTGCGCCCAGATGTTTGCAGATGGCCTGATCGCGGAGACGCAGGGTTTGCTGGAACACTACGGGCGAGTGAAGGCGCTAGACGCTTTGGGCTACCGTCAAGCGTTGATGGCCCTCGACGGACAAACGAGCGAGGCCGAGGCCATTACGCTTGCCCAGCAAGGCCATCGCAATTACGCCAAACGCCAGCTCACTTGGTTCCGCCGCGAGCCGGAGGTGTGCTGGATCGAGGACTTCGGCAACACGCCCGCGGCCTTTCAACAAGTAAGCGCATGGGTGCAGTCGCAGCTTGCAGAAACGCTGCCTTCAACCGGCATTTTGCTCTAAACACCGTGAAAACCCCGCTGATACACTGAAAACAGACCGATGATCAAGCAATGGTACGCACGCTGGATGTATGACTGGGAGACGCGGCTGACGACGCGGGATGAGAACCGCATCGTGCGTCCGCTCGAATGGGGCTTTGAATGGATCGTCCCGTTTTTGCAGAAGCATGGGCTCGGTGAGCTTGTGCCCAGCGAGGCCGACCAGCAGGATCCGGTGAAGGCCGAAGCGGCACTGGTGCGCATCAACCACGCCCTGATCGAGCACAGCGAAGACTTCTTCGGCTACGAAACTCCGACCGACTTCCGGCTGGAAGAGCGCTACCCGGAGCTGTATCCGACCAACGTGCGCCCCGAGACGCTGGCCCAGGACGCGGCCATGAAGCAGGCTGCTGCCGACGGCACGCTGCAAAAGGCTATTTTTCTGCGCTTTACCTCGCCCGAGCCGACGCCCTACCCGGAGAATAATCTGGTCTGCGCACGCTGGTTTCCGGCCGAGCACAAGGATCCCAAACGGCCCAAGCAGGCCATCGTGATTCTTCCGCAGTGGAACAGCGATGGGCTGGGCCACAACGCGGTGGCCACGATCTTCAACAAGCTGGGTATTTCCGCCTTGCGGCTTTCCATGCCCTACCACGACATTCGCCGCCCGGCGGAGCTGGAACGCAGCGATTACGCGACCAGTTCCAACGTCGGCCGCACGCTTTCCGCCTGTCGGCAGGCCGTGGTGGACCTGCGCTGCTGCCTGGACTGGCTGGAGTCGCAGGGGTATGAGCAATTTGGCGTGCTGGGCACCAGCCTGGGCTCCTGCTATGCCTTTCTGGCCAGCGCCCACGACAAGCGCATCCGCGTGAACATCTTCAACTACGCCTCCACCGCCTTTGGCGACGTGGTGTGGAGTGGGCAAAGCACTCGCCACATCCGCGAAGCGCTGGTGACGGCCGGACTCACTCAGGACCGCATTCGCGAACTGTGGTCGGCCATCAGCCCCATCAGCTATTACGACCGCATCGGTAGCCCGGAAGCCGGTGGAGCGCAGAAACGTGTGGGCGTGATCTACGCCCGCTACGATCTGACCTTCCCCTACGAGTACTCGCTGAAGGTGGTGGAGGCTTTTGAGCGGATAGGTTTGAACTACGAGGCCCACCTGCTGCCGAGCGGCCACTACACCACCGGCGAATGGCCCTTCAAGTATCTGGACGGCTGGTACATGGGCTCATTCGGCTACCGCGCCTTCAAGGCCCTGCGCGAAGAGGCCGCCTCCAGCCCCGCACTCAGCACGGTGGAAACCGAGTAGACAGTTTAGCCCCACCTTGAAAGATGGGGCTAAACTGCGCTGCGCCTACGGTGCGGTTTTTTCGCTGCGACGTAGAAAAGTCCATGAAGCTTCGGTTTGTACGATGCGCTGAAAGCTGAGAGCTGAAGGCTGTCTCACTTGTGCGGATGAGTCGCCAGCCAAGTTTCCACGCGATCCTTGGCGGCTTCCACGTCGTCGGTGGTGATGTGCGTACCCACCAGCTGGCGGTTGCTGGCGTACTGCTGCTGCTTGGGCCCCGGGCTGCGGGCGGCCAGATCCAGCCAGAAGTAAGCCTCGTTGTAATCCTGCGGAACACCCTGCCCCATGAAGTAGAGCGAGCCAAGCGTGCCCTGGGCGCTCACATCGCCCTGCGCGGCGGCCTGTTTGTACCATTGCGCGGCCTGGGCCATATCGCGCAGCAGCGTCTTGCAGCCATCACGATAGAGGATGGCCAGATGCAGTGCTCCGTCGATGCTGGCACCGGCTTTCCGGTACCAGTCGGCGGCCTGTTTGCAATCCTGCGCCTTGCCGGGAGCGGTGGCCCAGGCCTCGCCCACGGCAATCTGGGCAGTTGCATCGCCGGCATCGGCCTTGGCCTGCAGGGCAGGGTCAATCTGCGGTCGAGGCGCGGGCAGTTGTGCATGGCTGGCTGCCGCCGCAAAGAACAGCAGCAGAAGGCAGAAGGCGTGGCGCGGGCTGGGTCGCTCTATCATGGCTCCTCGCGTTTTTTACAGATGCTCATCCATGGGAAAGTGGCCAAGCGTGACGCCTTCCGGCACCTGCTCGCCCCCCATAACGGCATAGTGGCTGGCAACGCGGGCCCCGGCACCAATATAGGTAGGCCTGTTGGTTACCCGCTCGTAATTTTCAGTATCGTGCACATGGGAAAAGACCCGGGCATATGAGCCGACAATGGCTCCGGCACCAATGCTGATACCGCCGCGATCATTCAGCAGCACTCCCTGGCGAACAACCACTCCATCGCCCACATTCAGGTTGTAGCCCACCGTCAGTTCCACGGCATGGTGGAACTTGACCCCTTTGCCGATGGCGGCAAAGATGTGGCGGCCCAGCATGGCGCGGAAGCGCACACCCAGCCACAAATTCAGCCCGATCGGCGAGCGGTCGAACATCTTCCAGAACCAGAGCAGAGGCTTGCGCGGTTGGTAAAGATTTTGATCGAGACCGGAGAAGGACTCGGCGTCGAGCGTGCTGTTGTTGGGATCAAGCGAGAGTTCGAGAACCGTGGAAGGCAGCTCGGAGGTAAGCGTTACGCTGGAGCGCGGTGCGTGCGGCCGCCCCAGATAGAGCTGATAAAGCTGGTCTCGCACGATCTCGGAGCGGCGTTCAGCCGACTGGTGGCGGGTAAATTCGTCGTCGAGGAACTGGATCCAGCGGCGATACAATTCTTCGGCATCGGGTGCCGGACGGGGAACAGCAATCGCAGTGCTCATACGAATTTGACGATACACCCGCCCACTTAGACGATGCGAGCAGGACGAGGCGAAAAAGCAAAAGGCCGCAATGCCCGAATGCAGCATTGCGGCCTTTGCGGTTTTGCGTAGTGTTTAGTGAACAGCAGCGGACTCGGTGCCCGCGCCGGGCTTGTTCTTGCTAAGCAGGAAGGCCAACGCCACCATGAACAGCGACATGTAGGTCAGCTCCATGTACACATCCACATAGGCCTGGGTTGTGGCCTGCAGGTTGAGCTGCTGATAGATGCTGGCCAGCGCCATTCCTGCTCCGTTGGCCGAACCAAAGTGGCTGGAGAAGAAGCCGGTCATGGTCTGCATATGCTGGGAGTAGGCCAGCGTACCGGGTTGCATCGAATTCTGCAGCAACATTTCGTGGTGCATGGCGCGGCTGGTCACCTGAGCGCCGGTAATGGCAATCAGGATGCTGCCGCCGATGTTACGAGCGAAGTTGATCAGGCCGGAAACCTGGTTGCTCTCTTCCTTAGGCATGCCCACATAGGCCGCCGTGGTAATGGAAATAAAGCAAAAGGGCACCGGCATCAGCATAAGGACGCGCAACCACGAGGCCTGCTGGAAGGTCATATCCAGCGAAGTCACATGGGCCGCGACATAGAAGCCCAAAGCCAGCAGAGAGAAGCCGAACAGCGTGAGCGAACGGGCCGAGAACTTGCCCACCGCGAAACCGGCAAAGGGCATCACGAAGACCAGCACCACACCACCTGCGGTCAATGCCATACCGGCACTGGTGGCCGTCCAGCCCAGCAGCCCCTGCATGAACTGTGGCTGCAGCACGGTGTTGGCGTTCAGCAGTCCGCCCACCAGCATCATCAGGAAGCAACAGATGGCAAAGTTCTTGAAGCGGAAGAGCTTCAGGTTCATCAGCGGATCCTTGCGCCGCCACTCCCATACGATCAGGCCAACAATGCCAACCACGAAGAGCGCGCCAAAGGTGCAGATGAAAGGCGATGAGAACCAGTCATTTTCCTCGCCCTTGTCGAGCATGATCTGCAGTCCGCCCATGGCCAGGGTCAGGAAGCCCAGACCCATGAAGTCCATATTGCGCAGGCGGGAACGGTCGGGTTTGATCCACGGCGGATCCTCAACCAGGCGCATGACCAGGAAGAAGGCCACAATACCGATCGGAATGTTGATGAAGAAGATCCAGCGCCAGCTGAAGTTGTCGGTAATCCAGCCACCCAGCGTAGGTCCGATGGAAGGCGCAAGCACCGTCACCAGACCATACACAGCAAAGGCCTGACCGCGCTTTTGCGGTTCAAAGCTGTCCGCCATGATGGCCTGCGCCATGGGCTGCATACCGCCGCCACCCGCGCCCTGAATCACGCGGAAAAGGAGCAAAAGCGGCAACGAGGGAGCCGCGCCACACAGAAAGCTGGCAACTGTAAAAATAACAATGCAAAAAACAAAGAAGTTGCGGCGCCCCATCACGCTCGAAGCCCAGCCACCCAAAGGCAGCACAATGGCGTTCGAAACCAGATAGCTGGTCAGCACCCAGGTTCCTTCATCGGAACTGGCGGCCAGCGAACCGGCAATGTGAGGCAGAGCCACGTTGGCAATGGATGTATCGAGCACCTCCATGAAGGCGCTCAAAGCCACTGTCGCGGCAATCAACCACGGATTTACTCTCGGTTTCCAGGGCGCGGACACTGCTACATTCGGATTATCCATCCGCCGCTCCACGGTCCGCGCAGATGTTTGCTGCTCAGACAACAGGTTTCTCCAAATTTTGTGTCATTGTGGCCGGATTATGCACTCTCTTGTCGGGGAAGAGAAAGGCTCCGGTGAAAAGTGCGTCTGGGAACCCAGCACCGCACTCAGGATCATCTCTAGGATGACATAAATTGGATTCACGATGCGTCGAAAAGGTGCAAGGCATTCCTCGCACGTCTCATTTTGGGAGAACCGTCGCTGTATCCCAATGCATTTGAGAGCTTTGGCCGCGATCATGAATTTTTACTCCTCGTAGCGCCAAAGCACCCCTGCTTTCGCCATGCGGGAAGAAGCCGCAGAAAAACGTTCAAAACAGATCCGGAATACTGTGAAAAGCTATGCGCGTAGGCGCGGCCCGGAAGGCTTCCAACATGGTGGCCGGAGCCAGCGTGCTCAGGCCGTACTTCTGGTTCAGCGCATCCATTGTCTGCAGTAATTTGGCACGGTTCTGCTCCTCCTCGCTCCCCTCAAAAAGATTGAGCGTGTGCAGATGGTCCGGAACCAGTCCGCCCAGATGCACGCCAATGAAGTAAGGATGTGCATATTCCGCGCCGGTAGGCTGCTGCTGCCAGAGCCGGGTGAGAGCAGCGATCAAGGTGGCGTTGTCGCGGCACTCGCTCAGGCGCAGATCGCTCTTCCAGCCGCGCGTGGGCACGCCGTAGCGGCTGACCGGCTGATTCATCGAACGCGGTACGGCAAAGCCAATCGCCAACCCAATGCTGGAAGCCCACAGATGATTCGTGCGCAGGCGCATGGCGGCTTTATGCAACAGTTTGTGTGCAACCGCCCAAGCCTTCTCCGGATTGCGCATCTCGGGAGCCAGCACATGCTGATGGCTGAGCGACTTCATGTGGCTGGTTTCGGCCATCTCAAAGTCTTCGCCCTGCAGCCAGTGCCAAAGCCGTTCGCCCAGCACCGATCCCCACACCTCGCCCGCCCGGTCACTGGCCAGTGAGAGCAGGTCATCCATACTGCGAATGCCCTTTTCGTTCAGCCGCTGCTCCATGCGGCGGCCAATGCCGGGCAGATCACGCAAGGCGAGCGTGCGCAGGGCTGTGGGCAGCAGATCCTGGGTCAGCGCCACCAACCCGTCGGGCTTTTCCATGTCGCTGGCCACCTTGGCCAGATAGCGGTTGGGGGCCAGTCCCACCGAACTGCGCATCATCGGCCCCACCTCGTCCAGAATCTTCTTCTTCACCTTCTGGCCCAGAGCCAAAGCCGCCTGCAGGGGACGTTCCCGGCCAATCAGTCGGCAGGCCATCTCGTCGATGGAGCAGACGGCCGAAACCGGGACGCAGCTTTCCACCACCTCGACGATGCGGTGGTGGTACTTCACATAGATTTCGTGTCGCGCCTCCACAAACACCATCCCTGGGCACATCTTTTTGGCGTCGCCCACCAGGGTTCCGGTTTTTACGCCGTAGGCCTTGGCCTCATAGCTGGCGGCAATGCAGCAGGTGGAGTCGGCCATCATGGGCACCACGCCCACCGGACGGCCCCGCAACTCGGGCCGGTCGTCCTGCTCCACCGAGGCAAAGTAGGAGTTCAGATCGACAAAGAGCCAGTTCACATACGGCACGTCAAGTACGGGTTGCGGGAGAGGCGACGCGGCAAAAGTCAGCCCATCAAGCCCCGCCGTCTCCTCTTCAACTTCGCCGGAGAATTCGTCGGGATCAGCCGGGTTGGGGAAAGGCTTCTCCATGTCAAGATTATTTTCGCCTTATCTTCTCTCTATGGCAAGAAAGATCGATAAAAATGGAACTTTTTTCCCGCGATGGTGTTCATGGGAGTAATCGCTCTATCTGTTACACGCTTTTCTCGTCTAACAATTTGTAAGTAGTGTCTAATTAATATGGAAAGGGAGTGACACCATGAAACATCTTTTTCAATGGTCCATGGTTAACGCAAGCGCGCTCTCGGTGCTGGTCACCGTAGGAATTACCATTTTGCTGGCGTGCTGCCTGAAGTGCTCCGACTGTTCCCACAAAGATGAGGACGATCTGTTCAATCGCCATTGAGTGTAGGGCGAGCAGGATAGATTGCTTCACTTTCTTGAAGGACCTTGCGGCAGGCAGATTTCCCTTCCCTCAACCGCAGGGGAGTACTGCATTTCCCCTCCTTCCATGATTGATCCCGATTTTTCAATATAAATTGCTACGTGGATCCCAAAGGAGCCGTCCCATTCCTTGCACATTCGGGCGTGGAAAGGCACTCCTGGGCCCATTTCTTCGGTATATTGTTTCTGCATCCTCAAGTTTTCAAAGTGGATGTGTCCTCTGGGCAGGTCTGCATTTTCGCGCCAGAAAACAGGCCGCACAGAGCACCCGCGCAGTCTCCGGACCCGGCATCAAGTGCTGGAAATGATTGAATTTAAATGAAAGGCGCAAAAATATGCCCTCCGCCAGTCGCCACAGCAACGTAGCTTCCAGCGAAACCGCCCGTGAGATCAACCGGGATCTTCTTCTGCAGGCGATACACCGCAATCAGCCCGTCAGCCGTGCCGATCTGGCCCGCATCAGCGGTCTGCAGCCCAGCACCGTCTCGGTCATCATCGGACAACTGATCGACGAGGGCTGGGTGGTAGCCGGAGCGCAGGGCCGCCTGCCCCGCGGCCGCCGGCCCACCTTCGTCATGCTCAACGAGCGCCATGTGGTGCTGGCCATTGATCTGCGGCCTACACTGGCCAATCTGGCGCTGGTCGACATCAACGGCAAAATGCTGGAACGCGAAGCCATCGCCATGCCCGCGCAGGAGGGTGCGCCGGAAGGAACCAGCCTGGCGGTGCAAAGGATCGTGGAAGTTGCCCGCGCGCTGCGCAAACGTGCTTCCAGCCTGCTGTTTGACGGGGTGGGCGTCAGCGTTTCTGGCCGTGTGGACCAGAAGACCCACCAGCTGCTGTTTTCGCCCAATGCGCCGTGGATGCGGGTGGATCTGTACGGCGAACTGGTCAGGGTCTTTGGCGAACCGGTGGAGATGGACAACGCCGCCAACGCTGGTCTGTATGGCGAGCGCTGGTTTGGCAAGCTGGGCGAGGCCCAGAATGTGATTTCGGTTTCCATCTCCGATGGCATTGGCACCGGTCTGCTGGTGGATGGCCGCGTCCTGCGTGGACGCAACGGCATGGCTGGCGAATTCGGCCATATGCCGCTGATGGAAGGCGGCCCGCGCTGTGGCTGCGGCAATTTCGGCTGCTGGGAGGTGTTTGCCAGCAACCGTGCCGGCCTGCGCTACTACAAGGAGATTGTGCCCGACAGCAATCTGACCAGCTTTGAGCAACTGCTAGATCTGGCCTTGAAGGAAGATCTGGACGCGTTGCGCTCCATCGACCGCATGATGCACTCCCTGGCCCACGGCCTGACGATTCTTTCTGCCGGTCTGGCCCCGGAGGCAGTGCTGATCGTGGGCGACTGCACGGCACTGTGGCAAAGGATCAAGCCACTGCTTGAAAGCCAGCTGATCGCCAAATCCTTCCGTCCGCAAACGCCCGAGTTGCTGGCCACTCTGGATGGCGAAGTCGCCCGCCTGCGCGGAGCGGCGGCGCTGATTTTTCACAAACAGCTCTTCCGCCAGTCCGACTTCCGCCCCCTCAGCACCCTGCAGGATCAGCGCGGCCGTGCGCCCCGGCTGTAAGCCCTGCGATGTTGCCCGCAGCGGGGAGGGAGCGGGAGCATTCATGCCCCTGAAGGAAGCTTCCCCGCGCCAAGATTCTCCGAGGCTTTCTGATCTTCCGCCCACAACCAGCCTTTGATCGCTTCCTGAATATTCAGCAAGGCTTCCTGTTCCGTCTTCCCTTACGAAACGCAGCCGGGCAGGGCGGGACATTCCGCCACAATCCAACCGTCTTCGTCGTTGGTCAGGACCACATGAAACATCATGGAAGTACCTCCGCACACGAAGCCGCGTGCATACCCATTTATACCCAAGAAAACTCAAAATTTGGGCAGTTCTTGTTTAGGCACCCTGCCGGAACTCCCGCTTTTGCCTCTCCCGGAAGCCGTCCCTCCATTTAGACTAAAAGGTTATGAGCACCCTGAAAGCCGTGCGCGGAACGCGCGATCTGCTGCCCCCCGAAACCGAGCTCTGGAACCGCATTGAGGCCACGGCCCGTTCGGTCTTTGCCCGCTACCACTTTGGCGAGATTCGTACCCCTATTTTTGAAGACACCCAGCTCTTTGCCCGTGGTGTGGGCGAAGAGACCGACATCGTCAGCAAAGAGATGTACACCTGGGAGGACCGGGCCCGCGCTCAGAGCGAGAAGTCGCAACAGCTGACCCTGCGCCCCGAGAACACCGCCGGTGTGGTGCGCGCCTACATTGAGCACAAGCTCGGTGAGACCGGCCAGTTGCAGAAGCTCTATTACATTGGACCGCAGTTCCGTCGTGAGCGCCCGCAGAAGGGCCGCTATCGCCAGTTCTTCCAGGTCGGCGCCGAGGTCATCGGCCCGCAGTCCGCAGGCAGCGAAAGCCCTCTGCGCGACGCGGAAGTGCTGGAAATGCTATCCACCCTGCTCGATGAGCTGGGCATTAGCGGCTGGACGCTGAACATCAACTCGGTAGGATCCTCCGCCGACCGCGAGCGCTATAACGCCGCTCTGCGCGCCGCTCTGCAGCCGGTCAAGGACAAGATGTGCCCCGACTGCCAGCGCCGTGCGGAGCTGAATCCGCTGCGTGTGCTGGACTGCAAGGTGCCCGAGGATCAGCCGATCATCGAGACTTTGCCTAAGATCGCCGATTCTCTCGACGAAGAGTCCAAAGAACACTTTGCCGCCGTGATTGCCGCGCTGGATGCGGCGGACGTGCCCTACACCCGCAATCACCGTCTGGTGCGCGGGCTGGACTACTACACCCGCACCACCTTCGAGTTCACGCACGGCGGCCTGGGCGCGCAGAATGCCCTGCTGGGCGGCGGCCGCTACGACGGCCTGAGCGAGAACATCGGCGGACCCAAGGCTCCCGGCATCGGTTTTGCCATCGGTCTGGACCGTCTGGTTCTGACGCTGCAGGCGCAGGAAGCCGAAGCCACGGCAGTCGAGAAGATTGCCGCGTTTATCGCTCCCATGGCCGACGCCAAGAATGCCGAGCAGTTGAAGAAGCTGAACGCGGCTGGTCTGGCTTTGGCCCGCGAGCTGCGCCGTGCCGGACTCAAGATCGAATTGGGCGAAGGCAGCTTCCGGCTGAAGAAGAGTTTTGAAGCCGCCGACAAGTGCGCAAAGCGTATTGTGATTCTGGGCGAGGACGAATTGGCTTCCGGTATGCTTACCGTGAAGGATTTCTCCTCGGGCACGCAAACCAAGGTTCCGCGCGCCGAGCTGGCGGAGTTTCTCTCCCGCTAAGCTGCTGCTTCCATACACAACAAAGAAAAGTTTAGACAAAGGACGATAGCAGTGCTCGATTTTCTAGGCAATCTTGAACGGACGCATCTTTGTGGTGAGCTGCGCGCTGCGCACGCCGGCCAGCAAGTGGTAGTGATGGGCTGGGTCAACCGCCGTCGTGACCACGGCAACCTGATCTTTCTGGATCTGAGGGATCGCACCGGCATTGCGCAGGTCGTGCTGGACCACGATCTGGTGCCGGAAGGCCACGCCAAGGGCGAGCAGGTGCGACCCGAGTACGTGGTGGCAGCCGTTGGCAAGGTTCGCCTGCGCGCGGCCGACGCCATCAATCCCAAGATGGACACAGGCGAAATCGAGATTGAAGCCACCGAGATTCGCATCCTGAACGATACGCGTCTGGCTCCCTTCTCTCCGGCGGAAGACGCCATTCAGAACGAGGAAGTGCGTCTGAAGTATCGCTACGTGGACCTGCGCCGCCCTGAGATGCAGCGCAACTTCCGCCTGCGCCATGACATTACGCTGGCCATCCGCGACAACCTCAGCCAGCAGGGCTTTCTGGAGATCGAAACGCCGATCCTCTGCAAGTCCACGCCTGAGGGCGCGCGCGACTTTCTGGTGCCCAGCCGCCTGCATGCGGGCGAGTTCTACGCTCTGCCGCAGTCGCCCCAGCTCTTCAAGCAGATTCTGATGATCTCCGGCTTCGATCGCTACTTCCAGGTAGCCCGCTGCTTCCGCGATGAAGATCTGCGTGCCGACCGTCAGCTGGAGTTTACCCAGATCGATCTGGAGATGAGCTTCCCGCGCCGCGAAGATGTCTTTGCCGTGGTGGAGAAGTTCCTGTCGGCTGGCTTCAAGGCTGCGGGCGTCAACCTGCCCACGCCCTTCCCGCGCATCACCTACGATGAGTCGATCCGCCAGTACGGCACCGACAAGCCCGACCTGCGTTTGCCCGGTCTGGTGGACGTGCGTCCGGCCTTCAGTGACGACGATCTGGGCAAGTTGCAGATCGACCCTGCCCTGCCCGTCGTTGCCCTGCGCATTCCGAATGTGGGCGAGCTGAGCCGCAAGGATCGCGAAGACAATCACCCCCAGTTCGACCTGAAGAAGGGCGCCAAGTTCATTGACGACTTCAAGCGCCTGGCCAAGGGCTTTCCGGAGCAGGCTGCCAAGGTCCGTGAGCTGGTGGGCGCAGGCGATGCTGACTTCGTGATCGTGGTGGCGGGCGACCCGGCCCACCCGGTCAAGGCCAGCGACACCAAGTTCCCCGGCCGCCTGAGCGAGCGGGAGATCAACATCTACATGGCAGCCGGCAACTTCCGTTCAGAGCTGGCCAAAAAGTACGCCGACCGCCACAAGGCCTTCGAGCTGACAGCTTCCGCAGTGGAAGGCGCGTACACGGCCACCGCCCAGAACCCGGTGGAGGGTGCGCAGGCCTTCCAGCCCGTCTGGATCGTTGACTTCCCGATGTTCGAGTACGATCAGGCGACGACCAAGTGGGTTCCGGCGCACCACCCCTTCACCGCGCCGTATGAAGCCGATATGGCCAATCTGGTCAGTGATCCGGCCAGCGTTCGCGCCGACTGCTACGATCTGGCCATGAACGGCCTGGAGCTGGGTTCGGGTTCCATCCGCATTCATCGCAAGGATGTGCAGAAGCAGATCTTTGACTCGCTCGGCATCAGCGAAGAAGAAGCCAAGATGCGCTTCGGCTTCTTCCTGGAAGCGCTGGAGTACGGCGCTCCGCCGCATGGTGGCATTGCCCTTGGCCTGGACCGCATCGTCATGCTGCTGGCCGGTGCACCCAGCCTGCGTGAGGTAATCGCCTTCCCCAAAACCGCCAAGGCGATTGACCTGATGGCCGAAGCGCCCACCCAGGTGACCGAAGCCCAGCTCAAGGAACTGCATCTGAAGGTCCAGCTCAAGAGCTAAAGACCAGAACCAAAGCAGAAAAATCCCCCTTCTCCGCCAGCGCGGAAAGGGGGATTTTTTATTCCATTGCCGACCAGCTTCCGGCAAGGCTCCAGAGCGCCTTGTGCTCTATGGCTGCAACGTAATGGTCAACGCCACGATGCCAAATGTCGCCGCGCCACCAATTGCCGCGCCCTTTGCCGAATTGGTCGCCGCCCAGCCAAGCCCAACGCCGAACATGGAGTAAGTGAACAGGTACTTTTTATTCTCTTCCCGCTCATCGCCGTGGTGGTAGTGCAGATACAGAGCTGAAACCGAGCTGCTGCCCAGCAGCATGGATTTGGCAATGGTCGATGAGCTGCCACCGATCGCGCCCAGACTTCCGCCCAACACGGCTCCGCCGAGCGCGGAAAAAGCATAGCCATGCGAACCAGGAAAATCCATGCCCCCACCACCGCCTCCACCAGAAGGCGCATCCTGCGCAAACAAAGGAACGCCTGCCAAGAGGCAAATGCTGAACAAAAGCAGGAAAAACCGTAGGGAGACAGAGCTTCTTATGTACTTGTAGCGATACATCCAGTTCTCCTTTCACGGGAACTCGCCGGCTATAGCATTTTCGGAATAGGTGT
This sequence comes from Telmatobacter bradus, assembly GCF_048629425.1. Classification (NCBI taxonomy): domain Bacteria; kingdom Pseudomonadati; phylum Acidobacteriota; class Terriglobia; order Terriglobales; family Acidobacteriaceae; genus Telmatobacter; species Telmatobacter bradus. The sequence goes on along the minus strand of NZ_CP184532.1, from coordinate 4,980,731 downwards.
AGACCGAAAGCTGGATGCTAAGTGTCTTTTTCCTCAAGAAAAAGGTACCTTGCACATCCATTAAAAAATCTACGTGCATTCCGAAAATGCTCTAAACCAATCGGGAAAAAGGACAAGCTTCCCGGGGCACGCTCCTGACACCTGGTTGAACAATTGACACTGAATTTAGCCTAACTGATACAGGTAAAAGGAAATGATGACGAAAGAAACCGGGTGCTGACCTATTGCAGAGCAATTCTAATCCGAAAATAGGAAAAACTGTCTGGAAACTCAACGGCGCACCAAAAATGCAAATTAGCGCCTGAAATAAGTCACAAAGGGTGTGGCGACAGATCGATTGGTTCGACAAAGCCGGGTCGAATGAAATTCGTTGCGTATGCGTAGATGGAGAGTCCCGCAATCTTCTCTGCCCCGCTGCGGAGAACTGCAGCGCAGGTTGCGCTCAGCGGGACAGTTTACCGGTCCAGCTCTGCAAACAGCGCGCACAACTCCACGCGAATGGGCGTGCCCTCGACGGTGAGTTCGCCACTCGACGCCAGATGCAACCCGAAGCGGTCGGCGATCCATGCATGGCGGGTAGCCGGGTCCAGAATCCAGATGTTCTCTATACCGAAGGCAAGGTAATCGTCGATCCACTCCTGCATGCGGCTCAACCGGTCTTCGGGCGAAAGAATCTCAATGGCGATCAGTGGTGGATGGGTGAGGATCTGCTCTCTGGGAGCATCCGAACGCAGAACCGAAAGGTCCGGACAGCGGTAGCGGGTCAGCTTCACCTGGGTGCGCACATCGGTCACCGCACGCACACCCCACTCGGTGCAATGGCTTATGAAGATGTGCCCCAATAGCGCTTGCAGCAAGCCGTGATCGAACTCGCCCACGTTCCGCTCCTCGACGCGTCCGTCCACATAGTCGCAATCGGGCCGGTAACTGGTCGCGAGGTACTCCTCAACCGTCATCAGGGGCTCGGCATAATCGGATGCGGGCATGGTCGCCATGGTTCCAGTATGCGCCGGAATCGGGACAGGAGAAAGAGAGGATTTTTTGCCGTGCAGCAGGGCGGTTCTATGCCTCGTCGGAGCTTTTGTCGCCGCTGGAGCTTTCGCGCAGGTCGTCTTCACCCTCGATAGAGATGCGCAACGAACGCAGAAAGCTGATGTCGTTTTGCGTAAAGGCGTTGGGCTCGTCGGAGTCGGAATCGTTCCGGGCCTCGACCTCTTTCTCGCTGATCTCGTTCAGGCCGATAGTGGCCTCCAACATCAGCAGAACGTCAAAGCCATGCTCGCGGATGTCCTGCACCACGCCAGCAATCTGCTCGCTCTCAATGACCGACTCATGGATGGCTTCGCCGAGTTGTTGAATTAGTTCTCGCATGCGTGGTGTCACGGCAGCCTCCAGAGTACGGCGGCGATACGGCCACAGTGCGCGGCCTGTCACCTGATTCCTCTACCTTACTGCCCTTCCAGCCACAGGGCAACTACCCCAGACGGCTGAAATTGCCCATCCAAGAAGAAAAACCGGTGGGTGGGAAGAATCAACAGATTGCGTATCGCTGCTACCATCATAACGGAATGAGAGCTTTAATTATCGGACGCGTTATGGGCACGGGCCTGCGCGTGGCTAGCCGCATCGCCGAACGCCGACTCACTGGCGAGGCCACGCAGGCTCGTCCACCCGCAGCCACATCCGCCCCGGCCCAGAGCCGCAACACGACACAGAATGCCCGCAACGTGGGCTATGCCGCCCGTCAGGGCGTGGGCGGATTCTTCCGCTCCGCCAAACGCGCTGGGTCCATCGTCTGGTTGCAGGTGACGGGCAGCTTCTTTCTGCTGCCGGTGGTAGCCTTTGCACCCACCCTCTGGAAGACCCGCCTGAGCTACGCCCATGGCCCTGACCATCGCACCTTTATCTCCAGCGTCATCGTCATCGCGGTCTTTTTCTATCTGAGCGTCACTTCATTCCTGCGCGCCGCACGCAAGTAAAAGAGCAGCTGTCAGCCATCAGCTTTCAGCTCTCAGCTGTTCGTGCTGCGGGACCGTTGGCCGCGCCTGAAGGTAGGCAGCAGCGCATAACTTTTTACAGAAACAGCAACGGCCGGAACGGGGAATCGTTCCGGCCGTTGGCGTTTTTATAGCCTCTTCCGCGCCGAATCTTTTTCGGGCATACAGGCAAATGTATTAAATCGAATGATTTCTTCGTCCAGAGCGCTGCGTCTGCCAACTGACGGCCCAAAGAACCAGACCGACAGCGACCATGGCCGCGCAGGTCAGCTCCACACCACGCGTTCCGCCAACCTGTAGCCAGTAACCATGCAAAAGCAGGAGCATCTGCGTCTTCAACCCTGCCAGAACCATCGCGTACCTCCTGAAACCAGCCTTTGCAGCAGGCTGTATTAACAAAGACGCGGGTTGCAGAAAAATGTTGCGCGCAGACTGAAATGCCTTCTATTTTTGCGGCGCAGCCGACGGCTTGGGCGCGGCCGGTTTCTGCGTAAAGTGCCAGGCGGCCATGCCTAAGGCCAGCACTCCCAACCCCACGGCCAGACCCACCTGCGGACCACGGTGCATCATCTGGTGAATCATCCAGGCCTTCCAGAAGGCGACGGCCGCTGCCCCGATCATCAAAAATCCACGCGCATGTTGCATGAAAGGTTCTCTCTTTCCACGTTGAACTCCCTCCATCGTACCGCGTGCAGTTTGACCCAGTGGGGCAGCACTTCCTATCGTGGAAGAGACAGTGTTGAAAGGAAGGCTTTCCCGTGCCTGAAAACCAGACCCCCCTGCAGCCCACCCCGCTGAAGAAGACCCCCCTGAATGCCGCACACCGCGCTCTGAAGGCCCGTATGGTCGACTTTGGCGGCTGGGACATGCCCGTCGAGTACCCCGGAGTTGGCGGCGGCCTGATTGCCGAACACAACGCCGTACGCACCAGCGTCGGCCTGTTCGACGTCTCGCACATGGGCGAGATCCACTTCCGCGGCCAGAATGCCCTGCTTGCAGTGCAGAAAATCACCATGAACGATGCCGCGCGGCTGGCCGACGGGCAGGCGCACTACTCCGCACTGCTTACCCCCACGGGCTGCTTTGTGGACGACATTCTCGTCCACCGCATCGCCGCTGACCACTACCTGCTGGTGGTGAACGCCGGAACCACCGACAAGGATTTTGCCTGGATCAAGCAGCATGTGGGCACGGTGGAAGGCGTTGCGATCAGCAACGACTCCGCCAGCTACGCCCAGATTGCCGTGCAGGGCCCCAAGGCGCTGGAGACGCTGCGCAAGCTGACCACCGTCGATCTGGCGGCCATCAAGAACTACTGGTTCACCTTTGGCACAGTTGCCGGCGTTGAAAATGTGCTGATTGCCCGCACCGGCTACTCCGGCGAAGACGGCTTTGAGGTTTATGTGCCCTCCGCCGTGCCGATCGCCGAGAAGATGTGGAACGAGCTGCTGACAGCAGGCCAGGAGTTCGGCATTCGCCCCTGCGGCCTGGGCTGCCGCAACACCCTGCGTCTGGAAGCCGGCATGAGCCTCTATGGCCATGAGATCAGCGAAGAGATCAACGTGCTGGAAGCTGGCCTGAACCGCTGGCTCAAGCTCGACAAACCGGAGTTCATCGGCAAGGAAGCTCTGCTGGCAGTGCAGGCCGCAGGCGGACCGAAGCGCAAGATCGTCGGTCTGGAGATGGTTGAGCGCGGCATCGGTCGCGATGGGTACCCCGTGCTCTCGCTCGATGGCCAACCCATCGGCGCAATCACCTCCGGTTCTCCTTCGCCCTTTCTCAAGACCAACGTCGCCTGCGCGCTGGTTCCAGCAGCCGTGGCCGAATCGGGCTCCGACGTGTTCGTTGAGGTCCGTGGCAACAAGGTGCGCGCCAAGCAGGTCCCGATTCCCTTCTACAAGCGCCCCAAGAAGTAGTTTTTTTGAGCTTTGTGGGATTCAGGAAAGGCCCGGCGGGAAACCTGCCGGGCCTTTCCGTTTTGCGCTACAAAAGTTTGCCCCAAAACCAAAGACCCGCCCTGAGGGCGGGTCTTTGGTTTTCCAGTCGGAAGAGAGGATACAGGCTCAGACCTGCATGACTTCGGCTTCCTTCTTCTTGCACAGATCCTCCATATGGCGGATCTCTTCATCGGTCATCTTCTGGATCTCTTCGAGCGAGCGCTTTTCTTCGTCCTCGCTGACCTTCTTGTCCTTGGCCAGCTTCTTGAGCACGTCGTTGCCGTCGCGGCGAACGTTGCGGATGGCCGTGCGGTACTCTTCCAGGACCTTGTTCAACTGCTTGCAGGTTTCCTTGCGACGCTCTTCGGTCATGGGCGGAACCGGCACACGGACGATCTTGCCGTCGGTGATCGGATTCAGGCCCAGATCGGAGGTGCGGATTGCCTTTTCAATCTCCTTGAGAACCTGCGGATCCCAGGGAGCGATGGTAATCAGCTGCGGCTCGGGCGACGACACCTGGGCCATCTGGCTGATGGGGGTCGGCGTACCGTAGTAGTCCACCTTCACCTGGTCCAGCATATGCACGCTGGCGCGCCCGGTGCGGGTGGAAGCGAGAGCCGCCTGGAAGGCCGCTACCGACTGTTCCATGCGCCGCTTGAGGTCGCCGTTGAGTTCTTTAAGCGCCGGAATGCCGGCCATGATGGATACTGCCATGGGATTCTTCCTCCGTGGACCAAGACTGCCAACGGATATTCTACAAAAGAAAGCCGTCGGGAAAACGGAATGATCCGTTGGATTTGAGAAATCGTACTGCGGAAATGGGCCAGCAAGGAACCAAAGTTGCCACAGATTTCCATTGCACTATGCGGTAAGCTGTAGGACAATCGCATACAAAGTATTGCAGAGGTGCCTATGCCTGCCTCCAACCGCCGCTCCCGCGTCTTTTCCATCTCCATGCCACCCGAAATGGCCGAAAAAGCCATCGCCCTGGCCAAAGCCCAGAACCGCACCATCAGCGAACTGATGCGCGAAACCTTCCGGGCGTACGAAGAACGCCGAATTTCTACGCTCTTTGATGAGATGAACAAGTATGCAGAAACACGAAACCCTCACGGCTACACCGAAGAAGACATTCCCCGGTTGGTGAAGGAAGTTCGCGCCGAAATGCGCGCGGAAAAGGAAATGGCTGGCGTAAGCTAGCGCCCCGAGGCTAAAGCCTACTCATTTTACTGAGCTTGCGGCACGGCTGAAGCCGTGCCCTTTCAAAACAACGCCTTGATCAGAGGTTCCTTGGAACCCTTCCGGTTGAAGGGTTCACAGAAACCTGGGTGCCCCACCCTCGCCGCGCCTTTGTTTTTGCGGCTAGGGTGGGAAAGCACGACACTGATCATTTGGGCCGGATCAAACCCTCGCAAAAAAATCAGCTCAGTTCCGTCAATCCGGTCGAAGCCGCCTGTTCGTGGGCGTGGTAACTGGAGCGCACCAGCGGACCCGACTCAACGTGTTTGAAGCCCATCTTGAGCGCCTCGGTCTTCAGGTGCGCAAACTCGCCCGGCGTATAGAGCCGCGTCATGGGCAGCTGGTTGCGTGAGGGGCGCAGGTACTGGCCGATGGTCAGAATGTCGCAGCCAACGGCGGCCAGATCGCGGAAGACCTCCAGCAGTTCGCTGGTTTCCTCGCCAATGCCCACCATCACGCCGGTCTTGGTAACGCATGAGGGGCGCAACTCCTTGGCGTAGCGCAGTAACTCAAGAGAACGCTTATAGCGTGCGCCTGCCCGCACTGCCGGGTAGAGCCGGGGCACGGACTCGATGTTGTGGTTCAGCACCTCGGGCCGGGCTTCGACCACCGTGCGAATGCACTCGGCATCGCCCTGAAAGTCGGGAATCAGCACTTCGATCTTGCAACTGGGCGCTTGCTTGCGAATCTCCTCGATGGCCATGGCAAAAACGCGCGCGCCGCCCATCAGATCGTCGTCGCGGTCCACACTGGTCAGCACGGCGTACTCCAGACCGAGGGTGGCCACGGCTTCCGCCACGCGGCGAGGTTCGTCCAAGTCTATAGGCTCGGTAGGACGGCCCTTGGGCACGGCGCAAAAGCCGCAGCGCCGGGTGCAGGTGTTGCCCAGCAGCATGAAGGTGGCCGTCTTGTGGTGCCAGCACTCGCCAATATTGGGGCAGTGGGCGCTCTCGCAGACGGTGTTCAGATTCAGGCCGCGGGCCAGACGCTTCAGGTCGTGGTAGTTTTCGCCCACCGGGGCGCGGGCTTTCAGCCACTCGGGCTTGGGCGTGGGGGTTTTGCGCACGGCTTCGATCTGTACCAGTTCCATAGGTTCATTGTACCGGCTGGCGGGATGCGGACTCCACCCGGCCCCGCGTGCGACACAACCTACAATGTTGATTGCAGAAGCATGGAGGTCGATCGCAATGCGCAAATTTTTCCTGATTCTGGTCCTGGTGATGGGCGCTACCGCCTTTGCGCAGTCGTCGTATGCGCCCGCTGCAGCCAAACCCGCTACGGCTAAAGAAGATCCGGTCTTTGCCACACTGCGCCTGCAATGGGCAGATAACCTGCGCTCCAAGCAGGTGGAAGCCTCCGTTGCCGCCTACGCCCCCAACGCCGTCTTCCTCCAGCCGGACGGAAGCACTGTGCAGGGCACGGATGCGCTGCGCAAGCTCTACACGACGGGGACCGCGACCTACGACAGCCGGATTCTCTTCTTCCTGAGCAAGGTAACCGTAGCGGACGACAAGGCCACCGACGCGGGTCAATATCGCGAGCTGCTGACCAGCCGCGCCGACGGCAAACGACAGATGATTCAAGGCGGCTACACCACCGAGTACCAACGCACAGCCGACGGCAAATGGCTGATCGCCAAGCAGACATGGGCCATCTGGGGTGCTCCGATTGCGCTCGATCTGGCGGCGCATCCCGTGGTGGCGCTCACCTTCGACGATCTGCCCGCCGCCGGCAACGCCGTGCCCGGACTTACCCGCACCCAGGTAGCCACTCAACTGTCCTCCGAGCTGAAAGCCGCTCAGATGGAAGGAACTTACGGATTTGTGAACGGCGTGCGTATGGAGAACAATCCCGACACCGCTGAGGCCCTGCACGTCTGGCTCAACACCGGCATGAACATCGGCAGCCACACATGGTCGCATCCCGGCCTGACGCAGGTCACGGCCGAAGCCTACATGGCCGACATGGCCAAAAATGAGCCGACGCTGGCGCAGTACGGCCAGCTGCGCGACTGGCGCTGGTTCCGTTATCCATATCTGTGGGAAGGCAACACCCTGGAAAAGCGACACGCCGTGCGCAACTGGCTGAAAGATCACGATTACCATGTGGCTCAGGTGACGCTCGACTTTGAGGATTACGCCTGGAACTCTGCTTATGGACGTTGTCTGGCGAAGAACGATACCTCTGCCATTCAGTGGCTGCACGACAGCTATCTGGCCAACGCCAAGGAGTACATTCAGCTAGGCCGCGAAGAAGAGATCATCGCCTTCGGCCATGAAATTCCCAATGTGCTGCTGATGCACGAGACGGCCTTTACCGCCCACATGCTGCCGGAACTGATTTCCGAACTGAAGAGCGAGGGGTTCAGCTTTGCATCGCTCGCGCAGGTGGAAAGTGATCCGGCGTATGCGCTGGATCCGGATGCGGCCCTGGAGCACGGCGGCACGCTGCCCGACCAGTTCATGGATTCGAAGCGTCTGCCTTATCCGCCCTTCGATCCCAAGCCCTTTGACAAGCTGAACACGCTGTGTAACTAAACAACGTATCCTCCAGGGTTCCCAGATCCCGCTTGAGGGAGTTGGGAACCCGGAGGATAAAGTTCAACCTCGTGCGTTCAGAGCCTTAGTTCTGCTGCAGGCTACGCACATAGCGATCCAGGTTGTAGATACGCAGATTGGCCGAGCTGTTCGACTTCGAATGGTCCATATGCGCCATGGCCTTTCCCCAGGCAGGCATATCATGTCCATGCTGGCCACCAAACTGAATGGCGGAAAAAACACGGGCGTCGGGATACTTGCCGTTGTTGTTTCGGGTAAGTTTGGTCAGGTCGCAAGGACGGTTTTTCAGCGAAGCAGCCATCGACTCATTTCCCCGCCCATCCAGGCCATGGCACGACGCGCAATAACTTGCGTACATCTGCTGTCCATCCACAGCACTGGTGCGTGCAACCTGAAGATGGAGCGTACCGGCCGACTCATCTGCGGCAAGCGCCGCGGTGGCCAAAAAGAGAAGCGATGCCGACAAAACGAGAAGAGACTTAAACATAAAATCCTCGGTTCCGGACTTAGAGCACTTTCGGAAGATGTATAGACTTTTCGAATGCATTCCTGCGCACCTTTTCCTTGATGAAAAAGGTACTTAAGAGCATCCTTCCGGCCTACACCGCTTCCGAAAAAGCTATATTCCGTTTGAGAGTTTGCTCGTGTTTTATAAGTCAATCGGTGACAGCAGTCACACCACTAACAACACGACGTTACCTTTGTAGTTAGTGATTTTTTACGATTACCCGACATCTATACAGCGTTAGCATCTTTTTATTTATCCTCATTAAGTTATTATATATAAACGACTTGTCCTCATAAAATACTTCCACTTTTCAACGAAAGTTACGGAGGTTACCGCTTCGACATAAGTCAATTTATAAGTTGAGCGCGGGAGAATTGTGCAAACCTTAGCTAGTTTGTGCGCTGCGGATAAATATAAGCTGTTTCCGTGCAGCTGGCGGGAGATTCTCCCGCCGCAGATTCAGCCCTGCCCGGACGCAAAAACTCCGGGCAGAGCTGAACAGAGACAGTCTTTTACCGGATCACCTTCAGCGCGCCACGGAAGAGGCCGTCGAAGTCGTCGGCCAGTTCCTTTTCCTTGGCGATGGTCTGCTCAATGGCCTTTTCAGAGGCGGCCTGCTGGTAGCCGAGGTTGACGAGAGCGGAGAGCACATCGTCGACGGCGGTACCGCGCACGACGCGGGCTGCGGGAACCACGGCAAAATCATCGAGCTTGTCTTTGAGTTCAACGACAAGCCGCTCAGCCATCTTTTTTCCCACGCCGGGAATGCGCGTCAGTTGGGCGTGGTCCTGCCCGCGGATGGCCTGTACGGTGCGATCCACAGAAAGGCCGCTGAGCATCTTGATGGCCAGCTTGGGACCAACGCCGCTCACCGTAATCAGCTTTTCAAAGAGGCGTTTTTCCGTGCGATCCAGAAAACCGAAGAGGGCGATCTGGTCTTCGCTGACCTGGGTGTGGATGTAGAGCGAGGCTTCGTTGCCCACACTGGGCAGAGCCGTAAAGGTGGGCACCGAGATGGTGACGTCATAACCAACGCCCGCAGCCTCCACAATGGCCTGGCCGGGCTGCTTCTCGATCAGTTTGCCGCGCAAGTGAGCGATCATCGTATGAAATTTGCCTTTTAGCCAGCGATTCTATCCAGGTAACTAAGAGCTTTCTCAACGCTAGCATCGATTTTGAGTGCCGACCTGCGAGCATGCTCATAGAGATCGATTAAAAGTGTGGCCAATTGCTGTTCCTGTTTCGTGTCGTAGCCATACGAAGGATCTTTTTCGACGGATACTTTTAGGACGATTTTATCCTTCGCCAATGGAGGATCAAAACCTCCTATCGCAGTAAGTACAGATTGATCAGACCACCTCGGATCACGCTCAAGCAAAGAAAAAACAAGAAATTCCTTAGCGATTTGTCCAATCACGACCTGCATGTTTGGATCATGAAGCTGGGCTGCAAAACGATCAGATTCAACAGGCTCATCGGAGTTGTCTGACTTTCCAGCAAAGCCGAGAGACGGATTAGCAACTTCCCACTTGAGCTTTCGTTCCCGCGTGCGCTCAATCAGCTTGCTCGCAAGGGCTGCGGATTCACTCATTTCAATCTGCGAGTTCATTTGTCCCTCTCCTCCGTGTAGCGTTCGACAACTCCAGCAATGCCGCATAATGACCGATGAATCTGATGACAGCGATCAAGAAGTTGGTTCTTTTTTCGCAGATCATCTGCGAATCCTTCGCTCCCAATCGATCGACTGATTCTCTGCAGATTACTGATGTAAAGGTCAGGATCAAACTCTTGTGGCAGATAGGATGCGCGTCTGGAAACAGCTATCGCTAGCAGGTGAGTCAGATCATTCGCGGCAGCAATCGCAAGCTCTTTCTGTTCGCCTTGAACCGCCGCCAACAAATCCTTGGCGTCCGTTGCCAGTTTAGAGAATTCGTGTGCGGTATCTCTGGCCTTTACGGCACTGGATGCTTCTTCAGCCGCCTTTTTCGCCCCTTTGGCTTGCCTCCATGCAAACCAACTGACGATCAAACCGATGATGCTTGCAACGGTTCCGACAATCGAAATCCAATCGCTTACAGTCATGCAGGCTTCTTTCTCTCAGAGCCGATGGCTGAATTTTACCCCAGAATCAGGGGTGGGTCCGTTGAACTCTTCCGCCGTACTCTGCGTACCGGAGTCTATGGCTCTTCGGAGTCGTAGAAGGGGTTGGGAAGTGCAGCACAAGCACTCCCCCAAGTGCGGTATAGTCAAAAAGGTATGGGCACTGAAGCGAACAAGATTGTTCCCGCCCCCGCGCAGGGCTTTGTTTATCTGCCTCTGATTGCGGGCTGGCTGGTACCGGGCGCAGGACACTTCCTGCTGCGCAAGTGGGGCCGTGGCACGCTGCTGTTTGTTGCCATCGTCAGCATGTTCGTCTGCGGATTGCTGATGCAGGGCAAGCTCTACACCGGCGTAGCCGACGTTCTGGACGTTCTGCGTCTGGCCGGCGACCTGGGCACCGGTCTGCTCTTTCTCGCCAGCCGCATCTTCGGCCTGGGCGCAGATCAGGTGACGGTGACCACCGGCGACTATGGCACCATGTTTATCGTGGTGGCCGGTCTGCTGAACGTGATTGCCGCCGTGGATGCGCACAACCTGCGCACCGGGAGGAAGCAGAGCTAATGCATCCCTCACACTTTACCGCAGTCCTGCTCTTTGCCCTGTTTGCCGCGACGGTCTTTGGCATCACCCAGCGCGATACGCCCCGGAAGATGCTGCGCTACGGCATCTACTGCTTTGTCTGCTTTGTGGGCGCGGCGGTTGTGCTCAGCTGGCTGATGTTCCTGATCGCCCGCTAAAGCGAAATTCAGGCACAGCCTTCTAGATTTTTCTCGAAAGATTTCTATCTTTTCTCTGCCATCTTTCCATTTGGAAAGATGGCAGAGGCATTTTGGGCTTATAGCGAAACCAGAGTTGATGCATCCCGAAACCACAGCGCCCAAGTTGACGCGACCATCAGAGAGCGGCAACCCTGCACAAAGTTCAACAGGGCACAGTTACTCTGGTTTCGCTTTAAAAAGCCTTCGTCCGGAGCTGGAAGGCGTGGGCGCGCTTGCGGGGTGCTTCCGTCTTGTCGCCGGGAAACGAGCCGATGTGCCGCACCGGCATAGCCAGCAGTTCGGCCACGCTTACCCCGCGCCGCTCCAGCGCCATGGCCAGAACCATGCCTGCCACCCGCGCATCTTCCAGCGCATCGTGCGCCTTGTAGTGGATGGAAAAGCAGCGGGCCAGCGTGGTCAGCTTGTGGTTGGGCGTTTCCGGAAAGGCAGCCCGCGCCAGCCGGCAGGTATCCAGCCATTTGCCGTAGACCACTGGCTCGAGTTGCGCCTTCTCGCAGGCTAATGTGAGGGCCGCGCGATCAAAATCCGTATGACTGGCCACGGCCTCGCCTTCCAACAGCCGCACCACCTCCGGAAAGACTCCGCTCCAGTTCGGCGCACCGGCGACCAGCTCCGGACTAATGCCGTGCAGCGCCACGTTAAAGCCGTTGAAGGGTTCCTCGGGATCCACCAGCGACTGCCAGCTCTCCACCATTTTTCCCGCCTGAAAGCAGGCCACGCCGATCTGGCAAATACTGTGGCGGCTCTGGTTCGCTGTCTCCACGTCCACCACACAAAAATCGAATTTCCTCACTGGCCCTCTGCCTTCGCTTCCTTCCGGTACTCGTCTACGTAGTCCAGATAGTTGGTTGCGTATTCCTTGATCTGTTCAAAATCCTTGTCGGTAAGCTCACGACGCTGTTTGGCCGGAATGCCCGCCCACAGCGTCCGGGGCGGCACAATCGTGTTTTCCGGCACCACGGAACCGGCGGCGATGATCGAACCCGTGCCGATGCGGCTGTTGTTCAGCACCCGCGCCCCCATGCCGATCAGCACATTATCTTCAATGGTGCAGCCGTGGACGGTGGCGTTGTGGCCAATCGTCACCCAGTCGCCAACAATTACCGGATATTTGTAGCGCTGGCCATGCAAAACAGCGCAATCCTGCACATTGGAGTGCGAACCGATGCGAATGGCATTTACATCGCCGCGCACGACGGCGTTCATCCACACCGAGGAGCGCTCGCCCAGCACCACGTCGCCGATCACCTGGGCCGAAAGATCGATATAACAACTTTCTGCAATCTGGGGAATGATTCCCCGGTAACTACGAATCATCTTCTGTTCAACCTCCAAACGCGATGCCGTATGCACTCTCTGGCTTTGCCCTGCAGCAGAGCCAAACCTCTGCCCACAGGAAAAGCCTGCTTACAGGGTAAAACAGCCAATCGGAGGGGTGTTTCCGGAGGATAAAAGAGGATACGGGAACGGATTTGTTTTTGGATTCAATGCGACAAGGCTGCCCCGGCGCTCACTCTGCACATTTTTTTGTGCGCATCTGGAAGAAAATGAGCTCTGAGCAAAAAATCCCCCCAATGGTTACGGTGACGGTTTGTAGCAACTGGGATATGCTTAGAAGGTAGCCCCCCTGGCAGGTTTGGAGGTGTTTCAACTTTGGCAGAGGTTCGCGTACAAGAAGGCGAGCCGCTCGAAAACGCTCTGCGCCGGTTTAAGCGCAAGGTTCAGCAGGAAGACATCATCAAGGAAGTCAAGCGTCATTCCTACTACCTGAAGCCCGGTGAAAAGCGTCGCGTCAAGGCTGCATTGGCGCGCAAGCGGAATCGTAAAAAGGCCCGCAAGGAACAGGACTAAGTTCTGTACCATGCGATGAGTACCATCCGGGCAGCTCTCACTTATGTGAAGCTGCCCGCACTTGCAAACAGACGAGTGGACCATCGCAGAACTTGGAACCCCAGTTCCTTTAACGTATTAAAAGATGTAAGACTTGCTCTTTTACTGAGAGTTTCCCTACCCCATCGGGGGCAGTTCCGCGTCGCGCCAGCTTATGGCGGCGTTGAGGACGCGTGCAACCAGAACGAACGGACAGGGAACGGGAATTGGTGCGCTCGCACGATGGCAGCCGATCTCGATTCACCTTCCTACGATGGGGAATACGTGATGGAATTTGCTGATCGCTCTCTGAAGTGTGCTGATTGTGGGGAAGAGTTCGTTTTTACGGCAGGCGAACAGGTTTTCTTCCAGGATAAACAGTTTAAAAACGATCCTAAGCGCTGTAAAAAGTGCAAAGCCAAACGAGCGCGCGGCGGACGCCGCGTACGGCCCGAAACCCGCACCATCTGTTCGCAGTGCGGGATCGAGACCACCGTTCCTTTTCGGCCCACCCAGGGTCGGCCAGTGCTTTGCCGGATCTGTTTCCAGAAGCAATTGCCAGGAGTACCAGAAGTAATAGACGCGCCCGTTTCTGCCTGACCGGCAGGAAAGCGAACGCGTCTGCTAGCTACTTCTTTTTCAGTGCCCGGTGGCCGATGTCGCGACGGAAATAGATGCCGTCGAAGTGAATCAGCGCCAGCGCCTCATAGGCCCGCGCGAGAGCAGATTCCAGCGTCTCAGCCACGGCCGTCACACCCAGAACGCGCCCACCAGCCGTCAGTATTTCGTCGCCCTTTTTCACGGAACCCGAATGGAAGACCTGCACGTCGGTCAGTTTAGCCGCCGCATCGAGTCCTGTCATGGGCAACCCCGTCTTGTAGGCACCGGGGTAGCCGGCCGAGCTGGCAATGACGCAGGCTGCCGCACCCGGTTTCCAGCGCAGTTCCACCTCGGCGAGCTTGCCGTCGATGGCCGCCTCAAAGGCCTCCACCAGATCGCTGTCGAGCCTCATCAACAGGGCCTGCGTCTCCGGATCGCCAAAGCGGGCGTTGTACTCCAGCACCTGCGGTCCGCGAGCCGTCATCATCAGGCCGCAGTAGAGAACGCCCTTGAACGGCGTGCCGTCCTCGGCCATGCCACGCACGGTAGGCATCGCCACATGACGCAGAACCCACTCCACCATCTCCGGCGTCAGCATGGCGTCGGTTGAATAGACGCCCATGCCGCCGGTGTTCGGCCCGGTGTCACCCTCGCCCACGCGCTTGTGGTCCTGCGCGGGAACCAGCGGCTTCACGGATTTGCCGTCGCTCAGGCAGAGGAAGCTGATCTCGTCGCCGGTCAGAAACTCCTCAATGACGACCTGCTCAGCCACTTCGCCCAGCAGCGAGCCGTTGAAAAGCCCCTGCGCGGCCTCAACCGCTGTAGCGCGCGATTCGCAGATCAGCACGCCTTTGCCCGCAGCCAGACCATCGGCCTTGACCACCACTGGAGCATGGAAGTGCGTGATGGCACTCTCGGCCTGCTTGGCATCGGTGCAGAGAGCAAAGTTGGCCGTGGGAATGGAGTGGCGCTGCATGAACTGCTTGGCAAAACCCTTGCTGCTTTCCAGCATGGCCGCAGCCTTCGACGGCCCAAAGACCCGGAAGCCCCGCGCCTCCAGCTCGTCCACCAGGCCCAGCGAAAGCGGCAGCTCCGGGCCAACCACCACCAGCCCCGGCTTTTCCGCCTCGGCCAGCTGCACCATGGCATCCACGTCCTTCAGGCTGACCGGCACGCACCGCGCGATCTGCTCAATGCCGCCATTGCCCGGCGCGCACACCACTTCTGAAACGCGCTTGCTCTGCGCCACTGCCCAACAGAGCGCATGCTCGCGTCCGCCAGAACCATAGATCAATACTTTCATCGCTGTCTTCCTCTTCCCCGACTCGGGCAGGAACCCCGAAGGTTTATGGTCCGAAAAGCAGGGGGGTAAAGTCAAACAAGATTCTTGCGCAAAGCCGCCTTTTCCGCCACACTGCAGGGTTGATCTCTCTTTTCGAGGCAAAACCTTCCGATGGTCGAACTGCGCATCAAGCCGTATCTGCAACGGGTCGCCGAAGAAGAACGACGCGCCCGGCAGCGGATCGTCTATCGCCGCAACCAGATCTTCGGCGTGCTGCTGCTGGCGGCGCTCTTCTGCCTGTGGCGGCTCGGACACACCCTACCGGGCTGGATCTTCCCGCCGGGCTGGTGGCGACCGTAGCACCTGCCACCTGCGGTGGGGCTAACTGCTTCGCCTGCCACCTGCGGTGGGGCTGATCGCTTCGCGTGGCCTCGTCTGGATCTTTTGGTGCTGTACTCTGTGACTTTTCAGCGGAGGCCCGCTAACAGCAGGCTCCTGATGCGCGCCAGACAGAGATGCGCTCCCGTCAGTTTCATCCCTTTTCCCGCTCTGGACCAAAGATGAATTCAATATCCTGTGCACCGTGCAAGAGATGAAGACTGTGCACGATAGATTCATCTGCAGCATAGCGATAGAAGACCATATATTTTGGAAAGCCTGCGAGTAGAATCCAGCGTATACCCACAAGTTGCGGGGCTTTCAAGTGGCAGGACGCACCACGTTCGGGCATCTGCAGCAAAGAACGCAGAGCATCGTCCACCGCAGATTCCCAGCGTAAAGCAAGAGCCTCGCCTGACTGCTGCAGATAATAATCCGCCTGCTCCACAATGGAGAGCGCTGCAGCTTCGGTCAGATGTAGCGTGTTCACCGCTGGGCCAGCTTTTCACGCAGTACAGAAACGATGGAACGGCCTTCGATCTCCTGAGGATTGAGGACGATCGACCGGGTTTCGAGAGCGTCGAGCAGTTCAGACTCAAGGCGGGAACGACGCTGCTCCTTGTCCTGGCGGATCAGGCTGCGGATAAATTCGCTGGGCGTGCCATAGTCGCCGGAGGCCACGCGATCTTCCACGTAGGACTTCAACGGATCAGGCAGCGAAATATTCAAAGAGGTCATGGCCATGGCTTCATATTATGTCATTTTATGAAGGTTCTGACTGAAAGATTGCTCCGCAACTTCCCCTGACCAAAAACATCCAACGGCCATGGACTATCGACTGTTGGGAGGCTCTGGCCTCAAGGTTCCGGTTTTGAGTTTTGGCGCGGCCACGCTGGGCGCGGGATCGGCGTTCTTCGATGGTTGGGGCGCCTCAGACGATGCTGCGCGAGCGCAGCGCATGGTGGACATCTGCCTGGATGCGGGCGTCAATCTCTTTGACACCGCCGATGTTTATTCCGATGGAAGCTCGGAAGAAGTTCTTGGCAAAGCACTTGCCGGACGACGCGGGCAGGCGCTGATCTCCACCAAAACAACTTTCCGGCTGGGCTCCGGGCCCAACGACGTGGGCAGTTCCCGCTTCCACTTGCGGCAGGCACTGGAAGCCAGCCTCCGGCGACTGGGCACCGACTATGTGGACGTCTACCACCTGCACGGCTTTGACGCTCTGACGCCGGTGGAAGAGGTGCAGCAGACTCTGGACAGCTTTGTGCGCGAAGGCAAGGTGCGCTATACAGCATGCTCGAACTTCTCCGGCTGGCACCTGATGAAGTCGCTGGCCGTGGCCGACCGCAATGGCTGGCCGCGCTTTGTTTCGCATCAGGTGTACTACTCGCTGGTGGGCCGCGACTACGAGTGGGAGCTGATGCCGCTCGGGCTTGACCAAAAGGTGGGCGCAATGGTCTGGAGTCCGCTGGGTTGGGGACGGCTCACCGGCAAAATTCGCCGTGGCCAGCCGCAGCCCGCTGAAAGTCGGCTGAACTCGAAGACCGCCAATGAGGCTGGGCCGCAGCCACCGCTGGAGCACCTGTATAACGTAGTGGACGCACTCTATGCGGTTGCGCAGGAGACAGGCAAAACCATCCCACAGGTGGCACTGAACTGGCTGCTGGGGCGGCCAACGGTGAGCACGCTGATTGTGGGCGCGCGGAGTGAAGAACAATTGAAGCAGAATCTTGGCGCGGTGGGCTGGCAGCTAACGGCCGGGCAGATTGCAAAACTGGATGCGGCCAGTGCCCTGCCCGCGCCGTATCCCTACTGGCATCAGCGCCAGTTTACGGAGCGAAATCCACTGCTGGTGTAGCGTATGTGGCGGCTTTGGCGCGATGGTGGTATTCTGTTTTCGTTAAATTTTCGCTTACTGGGACCGCCATGGAAAAGATCGATCTGAAAAAGCAGTGGAAGGCGCTTTACCAGCCTTCGGCCAAAGCGGTTGTGCGGGTGGATGTGCCTGAACTCAACTACCTGATGGTGGATGGCGAGGGCGATCCGAACACGTCGGAGTCGTTTCAGGAGGCGGTTGAGGCGCTTTTCACGCTTTCTTACACACTCAAGTTCATGGTGAAAAAGGGCGCGCGGGCCATCGACTATGGCGTGATGCCGCTCGAAGGCCTGTGGTGGGCCGACGATCCGGCGGACTTTGTTCTGGCCAACAAGGCGCGCTGGAAGTGGACGCTGATGATCGCGCAGCCGGAGTTCATCACGACCGAAGACGTGGCCGCTGCGCGCGAAGAGGCTCGGCGCAAGAAGAAGGACAAGGGGCTGGAGCGGGTGCGCTTCGAGGCGTTCGCTGAAGGAGCTTCAGCGCAAATCCTTTATGTAGGAGCATTTGCCGACGAAGGGCCGGCGATTGAAGGACTGCACCAGGCGATTGCAGCCAGTGGAAACACGCTGCGCGGCCAGCACCATGAGATCTATTTGAGCGACTCACGCAAGACGGCTCCAGAAAAGCTGAAGACGATTCTGCGGCAGCCTTTCGCCTGAGAGAGAAAAAGAAAATCGAGCAGGCAAAAGATTTCCACAATGTGGATAATAATTTGTGGAAAATGTGGAAAACTTTAAATTTCTTCTTGTAAATACGAGTAAACAAAAAGAATATATTTGTTGATTCAACACGAGACACCTTGCATCCTGTGGAGAACGGAGATGCTCTATCCAATTGGGAATATTTATTCTGTATGAAAAGCAAAAGCGGCGCTAAAGTTTAGCGCCGCTCTGTTGCCTGCTGGGAAAAAACCTATTCCGCAGCCTCGTCTTCCTCGACAAAGCTCGAGGGGTAGTAGGCATTGCGAGCATACTGCCGGACCATGCGGTCGGTATTGAAGTAGGAGCCGTTGAATGCAATGGAGGTAAGCATCAGGCGGGCCCACTTTTCGGGATTGTCGTGATAAAGCGGCACAATCGCGTTTTCCAGCTTCTCGTAGAGCGAGTTAGCCTCTTCCTCGTCGTTGGCTCCATCTTCAATGGCCCAACCGGTCACGCCCTCAATGCAACCCTCAATCCACCAGCCGTCGAGGATGGAAAGGTTGGGAACACCGTTGAGTGCGGCCTTCATGCCGCTGGTGCCCGAGGCCTCGTAGGGCCGACGCGGGGTGTTCACCCACACATCAACGCCCGCGGTGAGCGCCGCGCCCAGGTGCCAGTCGTAGTTCTCCAGATAAATGATACGCAGCAAATCGCTCGAGAGCCGTTTGCCTGTTTCGATCACTTCCTGAATCAGCGCCTTGCCCGGAATGTCCTGGGGATGGGCCTTGCCGGCATAGATGATCTGCAAACCGCCCGCCTTTTCGGCGATCTCGGCCAGCCGTTCGGGGTAGGTGAACAGCAGGCTGGCGCGCTTGTAGGTGGCGGCGCGACGGGCAAAACCGAGGGTGAGCACCTGGGGGTTCAGCACCTGACCGGTCAGTGCAGTCACCTTGGCCAGCAGGGATTCCTTGGCCAGATTGTGGGCCAACTGGATGCGCGAGGTGGGCAGGTCGATCACGTTGCGGAAGAAAAGATTGTCGCGCCGCCAGGCGGGAGCATGCTCATCCATCATCTGGCGAACGGGCTCGCTGATCCAGGTGGGCGCATGCACGCCGTTGGTGATCGAGCCGATATGGAACTCGGGGAACATCTCCCGGCTGACCTTCCCGTGCTGCAGAGCCACACCATTGGCATAACGCGAGAAGCGCAGAGCCAGCAGCGTCATGTTCAGGAAGCCGTCGCGGAAACAGCCATGCTTTTCCAGCCGCGCGGTGCGGTCCGCACCCAGGATGCGAATGGACTGCTCGGTAGAGAAGCGGTCATGGCCGGCCGGAACCGGGGTATGGGTGGTAAAGACGCACTTGCGGCGCACGGCTTCAATGTCAGAGTCGGTGGCCTGCCCGAGCGGCCCGCCGCCCAACTGGCGCTCCAGCAGAGCGAGGGTGAGCAGCGCGGCGTGCCCCTCGTTCATGTGGTAAACATTCATGCGATAGCCGAGGGCATGCGCCATGCGCACGCCACCCAGGCCCAGCACAATCTCCTGCTGCAGGCGGTAGTTGGTGTCGCCGCCGTACAGGTGATCGGTCAAGCCGCGGTCCCATCCGGTGTTGCCGTCCACATCGGTGTCCAGCAGGTAGATGGGAATCACGTGGCCAAAGCGGCCCTTGAGGTCATAGCGCCAAGCGCGGACGAGCACAATGCGGTCTTCGATTGAGACGCTGATGCGGACCGGCTCCTCGGTGCAGAAGTCTGCCGGATTCCATAGCTGAACTTCTTCGCTCTGCACGCCGTCGGCGTCCAGATGCTGCTTGAAGTAGCCCTTGCGGTGGATGAGGGAGAAGGCGATCAGCGGCACGCCAAGATCCGCGGCAGAACGCAGCGTATCTCCGGCCAGAACACCCAGCCCTCCAGAGTAGGTAGGCATGGAGGGATTGATGGCAATCTCCATGGAAAAGTACGCCACATGGCCGGCATCCGGATAAGCTTTGTACGAAAAAGAATGATTGAGGTTCGAGGGCATGTTTTTTCTCTCCCGGGAAAATCCGCCCGCTGAGGGGGCGCAATGAGCAATGGTTGAGAGCCGGCTAAGCAAAAAAAAACAGCAGCTGGTTCTCACGTCTTCATCGGGACAAACTGCGAACAAGTTTATCAAGGAAGAAATAGAAAGCATGTAAAGCGGGGAAAAACGGTCCGAAAGTAACTAATTTTGATCATTGCTAAAGAATTTCCTGCACATATGGGCGAATCTGGGGCGAATCCCACCTAAATGAGATTCACCCCTTTTCGTTTCTCTGGTTGTCCGGAAAAGATACGGTCTACTCGATCCGGTGAGCTCCGTCCGAAGCCTGGCAGACATGAATCTCCGGCTTGATGCCGAATTTTGCCGTGTAGCGCTCTTCCAGAGCCCGGGCAAATGTGGCCGCGCTCTGCTCTTCCACCAGATTGATGGTGCAGCCGCCAAAGCCACCGCCGGTCAGCCGTGCACCGATCAGGCCGGGCAGATTCTGGGCCAGTTCGACCATGGCGTCGGCCTCCACACAGCTCCCCTCGAAGTCCTTACTGTAGCTGGTGTGGGCCTCGCCCATCAAGCGGCCAAGCTCCTTCACCTCGCCCTTAAGCAACGCCTCACTGGCAGCAACGGTACGCAGGTTTTCGCTGATCACATGCTTGGCGCGCAGATAGGACTTGGGCTCCATCTCACTGCCCCACTTTGCCAGGTCGTCGAGCGTGGCATCACGCAGAAAGGGCACGGGGCCGCGATGACTATCGATAATGGCGCAGGCAGCCTCGCTCTCGGCGCGGCGCGTCTTGTAGTCACCGCCCACAATCGAGTGCTTGACCATAGTGTTGGCAATGACCAAAGCAACGTTGGCGGGGATGGGTGCCAGACGGAAGCTCAGATCGCGGCAGTCCAGCAGCAGAGCATGATCCTTTTTGCCGTTGGCGCTGATGAACTGGTCCATGATGCCGCAATTTGCGCCCACAAACTCATTCTCAACCCGCTGACCAAGCCGGGCCAGAACCGGTCCGGGATAGCTTACGCCCACCAGCGAGGTAACGGCCAGCAGCGTGGCCACTTCCAGCGCGGCAGAGCTGGACAAACCAGAACCCAGTGGCACATCGCCCCACAGGCTCAGGCTGAAGCCGGGAATCTGAACACCCTCTCCCTTGAGGATGGAGACGACGCCCATCGGATAGTCGCTCCAGTGCTTTTGGGCGACGGGAACGGCAGCGGCGTCAAAGCTTTTACCTTCGCCGTAGTTCTCGGAATAAAGAGCGATCATACCGTCGCTGCGGGGGCTGATGGCAGCCAGGGTGGCAAAGTTGATGGCCGCGGGCATCACGAAGCCTTCGGCGTAGTCGGTGTGCTCACCGATCAGATTGACACGACCGGGGGCGACAAAAATGGCGGGTTTGGCTTGAAAACGAGCCTGATGAATCGAACGTAGCTGAGCGGGATCATGCATGACAGGGCAACCTCATCAGAATGAAATCGAAACTCCGGGTACAACAGGAGCCTGAAGCGAGCCGACGAGAGCAGATAGGACGGCAGAAAAGCCTGCCGGGCCGGGGGGATCGCATAATGAGAACGTTTACCACCCAGCCTCCAAAGCTGCTCCATTCTTCCGCCCAGCCGGAGGGCATAGCATTTTCGGAATTGGTGTAGACCGAAAGCTGGATGCTAAGTGCCTTTTCCCTCAAGAAAAAGGCACCTTGCAAGCCCCTTAAAAAGTCTACGTATATTCCGAAAATGCTCTAATCTGCGCCACCGCCTGAACGGCATTTTTCAGCGGCTGCATACCCATGTACGCAGCCGCCATGCAACACGATGAAAACAGTTACATCTTGCAACGGGAATGCCCTTAGGCAATCGCCGCCATGAGCCTCTCCCAGATCGGGTCCATCCAGTCGATGTGCTCGGGCTTCATCAGCACCGAACGCAGGCAGGTGACGCTGGAATCAACCCCCGCCCCATCTACCGGACCGAACCAGGAATGCGGCAATTGTACAAGAGCCAAGTGCAGGTCGCGTGTGGCGCACGCATCAAATGTGCATTGCGCCAAAGCCGAGGACTCGGCCAGCGTGGGCGCGGCCATCTTCCAGACCACTAGATCCAGCTCCGGACCTCCCTCAAGCATGGGCACAAAACGACTCTCGGTGCGCAAACGACGGTCGAATTCCAGCGCGGCCTGCCTGCACCGCGACAAACCACGAGCAAACTCCCCGCCAACCACCGGCGGCAGCAACCGTT
The DNA here is from genome assembly GCF_048629425.1 of Telmatobacter bradus. Taxonomy (NCBI): domain Bacteria; kingdom Pseudomonadati; phylum Acidobacteriota; class Terriglobia; order Terriglobales; family Acidobacteriaceae; genus Telmatobacter; species Telmatobacter bradus. The sequence goes on along the minus strand of NZ_CP184532.1, from coordinate 4,958,709 downwards.
GCGTCACCCACAAAGCCACCGCGGCAGCACCGGGCCGCGAGCATTCCAGACTGATCTCGCCCAGATGCAGTTCGTTCGAGGTGAAGTAGGTGTAGGGCGAATCATGTTTGTAGAAGCGCCCCACTGACGGATCGCGGAAAAGAACGCAGCCGCATCCATAAGGTTGCAGGCCGTGCTTGTGTGGATCGACCACAATCGAATCCACCTGACTAAGTGCCTCGTAGGCGGCGCAGTCAGATTCTTCCAGCTCATTGCGGATCAGCCGGAAGTAACCACCGTAAGCCGCATCGGCGTGGATGCGGAAACCATAACGCGTCTGCAGAGCAAGAATTTCGTGGAGCGGATCAATGGCACCGATGGCAGTGCTTCCCATGGTTGCAACGACCGTTCCAACATTACCCTTCTTCAACGCATCTTCCAGCCGGTTCAGGTCCATGCGGCCACGACGGTCGCTGGGGATGGAAGTGTAATCCAGCTTGAGCACGCTGCTGATGCGGCTGTGCGTATAGTGCGCCTGCTCGCTGCCGACGATGCGCTTGCCGGGGGCAAGCTGACCGGCAATCCAGAGAGCTTCCAGATTGGCGAAGGTTCCACCCGAGGTCAGATGGCCCAGATGCTCGGGCCAATCAAAGATGGAGGCAATCTGCTGGACGGCTTCGATCTCCATCGCGGAACTGGCACGTCCACCATCGAGCGCGTGATTGTTCGGATTGATGAACATGGCCAGCGCATAAGCGGCGCGTGCGACAGGATGCGGAGGACGCAACATCTGGCCTGCATAGAGGGGATGGAAGTAGGGATAATTCTCCGCCAGACGGGTAGCAGCCTCCGACAAAACACGCGCCATGGCGGCAGTGTCAGCAGGCTCATTCAGGGCGGGCAAGGAAGAAAATTCGCCTTGCAATTGATCAAGCGCGGAGGCCAGCAGCGAGGGTACAGGATCGGCATTCATGACGATCTTCCAAACTATCACAGCCCGGTGCTTCCTTACTAACTGGTGACGAATCATGGAGATGGGAGAAATAAAAAAAGATCTACGACGACGATTTTTACAGCCCTTTTCGTGCATAAATGCTTGACTGTGGTGATACACTGTGGCCAGCGTTAGAACCGAACCGGGCGTGAGCAGCACTCGCCCAACCAAGCAAGATTCTGCCAGTGGTCGCTCCGATTCATCCAGCGCAATTCAATCCAGGAAATCCGATCAAAATGGAACAAGGTACAGTGAAGTGGTTTAATGACGCGAAGGGCTTCGGCTTCATCTCGCGTCAGAACGGCGAAGACGTATTCGTGCATTACTCTGCAATCAACTCGAACGGTTTCAAGAGCCTCCAGGAAGGCCAGGCCGTCCAGTTCAACGTGGTGAAGGGCCCCAAGGGTTGGCAGGCTGCCGACGTGCAGCCGCTCTAAATTACTGGCCGGATTCGGCAGAATCTAGCATTTAGGTACAAAGGCCAGAGTTCACCTCTGGCCTTTGCCATCTTTACGCTCCCCACCGGAGCACAAGCACACAGAATGATCCGTCCGGCTGGCCGTAGAACCATAGAAAAAGAGAGAGCCAGACCGTAGAAAAATTTATAGAAAATGAACTTACCCTGTTTCCCCCCGGAGCTGACGAACTTGCTCCTTCTGACGACTTTTTTCCCCGCGAGAATGGGCGTTTGGCTGTGATATACCTTTGAGGAATACCCCCGGCAGAAGCACCACTCTGCATGCCAGACAGTTACAGCCAAAAAATTAAGTCCAGACACTTTCAGGAACGGAAGACTTATTTAAGGAAGTTATGAACCCGCAGAAGCAACAAACAGCCTTGATCATCGGCGCGGGACCAGCCGGCCTGACGGCGGCGCTGGAGTTATTGCGGCGTACAAAAATCAAGCCGGTTCTGCTCGACCTCAATCATGAAGTCGGAGGCCTCTCCCGCACCATCGTCCACAACGGCAATCGCATGGACCTGGGCGGGCACCGCTTCTTTTCTAAGTCCGACCGCGTGATGGAGTGGTGGCTGGAGCTGATGCCGGTCGAAGCCGGCATGGGCGATGCCGGGCAGTTACGCTATCAAGGCCAGCAGCGCGCGGTTCCTGTCGTGGTTGCCGCGCATGACCCGGCCAACGACGACTTGGTCATGCTGGTGCGTGAGCGCAAAAGCCGCATCTACTTTTTGCGCAAATTCTTTGACTATCCGATCCAGCTGACGGCTGACACGCTCGGCAAGATGGGCGCGCTGCGCACGCTGCGTTGCGGCTTCAGTTATCTGCGCTCAGCGCTGTTGCCCCAGCAGCAAGAAAAGACGCTGGAAGATTTTCTGATCAACCGCTTCGGTCGCCAGTTATATCTGACCTTTTTCAAGTCCTATACCGAAAAAGTGTGGGGTGTGCCCTGCAACCGGATCAGCGCTGAGTGGGGAGCGCAGCGCATCAAGGGGCTTTCTCTCTCCAGCGTGGTTACTCACTTTGTGAAGAAGGTTTTTGCTTCGAAAAAATCAAAGGATCTGGCGCAGAAAGAGATTGAAACCTCGCTGATTGAAAAGTTTCTTTATCCCAAGCTTGGCCCGGGACAGTTATGGGAACATGTGGCCGATCTGATCCGCGCGGGTGGCGGCGAAATTCACCTTGGCATGTATGTGGATCGCATGGATATGGATGGCGTGCGCGTCACTGCCGTGGAAGCGCGAAACGAAGCAGGCGAACGCACCCACTTTGCAGGCGATTACTTCTTCTCCACCATGCCAGTGCAGGAGTTGATCCACTCTTTCGACACCGAGGTGCCCGACGAGGTGAAAGAAGTCAGCGATGGCCTGATGTATCGCGACTTTATCACGGTAGGTTTGCTGACCAAAAAACTGACCACCACAGAAGCGGATGGCAGCCGCCTTAAAGATAACTGGATTTACATTCAGGAGCCGGATGTGCTGGTGGGCCGACTGCAGATCTTCAATAACTGGAGTCCTTATCTGGTTCAGAATCAGGAAAAAACCTGGATAGGCCTGGAGTACTTCTGCAACGAGCACGATGCCCTCTGGAGATACAGTGACGAACAGATGATCGGGCTGGCCACCGATGAGCTGGCCCACATTGGCATGCTGAAGGCCGAGGACGTGGAAGACGCACGTGTGGTGCGCGTGCCCAAAACCTATCCGGCTTACTTTGGTAGTTATGATCGTTTTGATGTGATTCGCAACTACGTGGACCGCTTTGAAAATCTCTTTCTGGTGGGCCGCAACGGTATGCACAAATACAACAACCAGGACCACTCGATGCTGACCGCGATGACGGCTGTCGATAACATCGTCCACGGCGTGGCAGGCAAAGAGAATCTGTGGTCCATCAACACCGAGCTGGATTATCACGAAGAAAAGCAGTCCCCCGGGAAACCCCCTACTTTAAACAATGCTTCACCACACCATGTATAGATAGGAATTGAAACCATGCGTCCTACAGTCATTGTTCTTACATATAACTCGGAAGATTCCCTGCCCTTAACGCTGCACCGCGCCCGCTTGGTCAGCGACGAGATTTTCGTTGTGGACTCGTTCAGCAAAGACGGTACGGTAGAAGTGGCGCGCGCAATGGGCGCAACCGTCATCGAGCACGCCTTTGAAAACTACGGCGCGCAACGCAACTGGGCCATCGATCACCTGCCCATCACGCGGCCCTGGCAACTGCATCTGGATGCCGACGAAGTCATGGACGACCGCCTGGTGCGGGCCATTCAGGAGCTGCCCGACGAACCCGCGGAGTCTGGCTTTTTTGTGCCACGCTATCTGCGTTTTTTGGGCCGCGTGCTGCGTCATGGCGGCATGAGTCCAACGTGGCACCTGCGCCTCTTCCGCACCGGCGTGGGGCGTTGCGAAGACCGCAAATACGATCAGCACTATCTGGTGAAGAGCGGCACAACGGCCAAGCTGGCGGGCGTGATGATTGACGATGTGCGCATGAGTTTGACCGAGTGGACCAACCGCCACAATCGCTGGGCTGATGGTGAAGTGGCCGAGCAGGCCTGTCGCGAAACCGAGGGCCGCGTGCAGGCCGACGCCTTCGGCAATCCCGTGCAGAGGAAGCGCTTCCTGCGCAAGATCTTCAACAACACACCCTTGTTTGCGCGGCCCTTTCTGCTCTTTTTCTATCGCTACGTGGTGCGGCTCGGCTTTATGGACGGCATTGAAGGCACCATCTTCTGGGTGCTGCAGACCTTCTGGTTCCGCTTTCTGGTGGACGCCAAAATCTGGGAACAGAAGCACACCGCACAGGTGAATGCCCCGCTGCTGCTGCCGGAGCTGAAGTAGGAAGCGGCGACGCACGAAGGCTGCTAAATATGCGGCCAGCGCAGGCCAGTACGCCCCGTAAGGGATGGGGCAAAAGTTCCCGGGATGAAAATCACGAAGCTTTTGGCCCCCTTCCTGCCTCCAATACAAAGCGAGGATTCCCCATGGAACTGAACGAGAAAGTTGCAGATTTTACGCTCCAGACAGACGAGGCAAAAACCGTCAACCTGTCGGACTACGCCGGCAAGCCGGTTGTTCTATTTTTTTACCCCCGGGCGAACACCCCCGGTTGCACCATTGAGGCCTGCGGCTTCCGCGACCAGTTCAAGAAGCTGCAGACGGCGGGAGCCGTAGTGCTGGGAATCTCACGCGATACGGTCACGGCCCAGGCCAAGTTCAAAGCCAAATACGAGCTGCCCTATACGCTGCTGGCCGACTTTGAGGAGAAGGTCTGCAATCAGTTTGGTGTGATGAAGCAAAAGAATATGTACGGCAAGAAGGTCTGGGGTATTGAACGCACCACCTTCCTGATCGGCCCCGACCAGACGCTGGTGCACATCTTCCCCAAGGTCAAGCCGGAAGGCCACGCCGAAGAGGTCCTGGCTCACCTGAAGGAATGGACCAAGGCGCAGAAGTAGCTTTATCGTCCAAGGCCCGGCCCTGAAGGGCTGGGCTGTTTCTTGCGCTTTTCCGAGGCCTGAAGGCCTCGGCTCCCCTCCCCAAAAACTTCCGGGGCTCTATCGGCTGCAGAAAAATTTATTGCGGAGGGAGGTGGGGGTTTTAACCCCCGCAAAAAGCCCGCAAATACCCGGGGGCTTCAGCCCCGGAGAATCTGCTTTCCCTTCCATTTACTCTGGACTCCATGGCCACTTTCCTCGGTACTCCACTTGATCGAGCCTTCTTTCTGGGCCCGCCGGAAGAGGTTGCCGTTCGCCTGCTTGGCTGCATGCTGGTACGGCACACCGCTGAGGGGCCTTTGGCAGGCCGCATCGTTGAGGTGGAAGCCTATCTTGGCCCGCATTGCACGCCGTCCGATCCTGCTGCCCACGCCTTTCGCGGCCCCACACCGCGCAATCAGGTGCTCTTCGGGCAGGCTGGCCATGCGTACGTCTATTCCATCTACGGCCAGTATTTTTGCATGAACATCAGTTGCGAACCCAAGGGCCGGGCCGGTTGCGTGCTGCTGCGTGCGCTTGAGCCCGTGCTGGGGCTGGATGAAATGGCCCGCAATCGCGGACTTGCGACCGGCGCTCGCCCGGCAGAGCTCACCAGCGGCCCCAGCCGACTCTGTCAGGCGCTGGGGCTGACCCGCGCTCTGGCCAACGGACTTGACCTGCTGGACCCAGCCTCACCCCTACAGGTTTTTGGGGGCTCGATCCCGGAGCAAAACAAGAGAAAAACGCCGCGCATTGGAATCAAGGAAGCCGTGGACTGGCCCCTGCGCTTCATCGTGGCCGATCACCCCTGCCTGAGCGGCGCGAAGCGGCTCAATCAAGGCGGAAGCGCACTCTCCGGGGCGTAATCAAATCAAAGAATCGAAGACCCGGAGCAGGAAGCGCTCAACGGATGCGTCGTCAAAATCTTCTGGAAAGACCATGGCTTCCAGCGCAACTGCCGAAAGAAGCGGCTGCATCATGCGGATAGCAAAAATGCGTTCCGGTACTGTGCCGACGTTTTCCAGATCCTCCAGCATCTTCTGCACGGGAGAGCCGGGAATTCCGCCAAATGCCTGCTGCATGCGCACGCGCAAATGGTTCTGCGCATCGGGGTGGCGAATGGTAAACAGCTTGAACTCCAGCAGAAGCAGTGACCAGACGCGGTCTTTGCTGATTTCCAGAAAGAGACTGCGCCACTGCTCCCGCTTCTTCTCTTTCGGAGCCGGGCTTGAAAGAACGGCTTCCAGAGCCTTGCCCTTGCGCTGAAGACTCTCTTCAAACAACGCCAGAAAAATATCTTCCTTGCTCTTGAAGTGCGCGTAGATGGCGCCCGTGGTGCGCCCGGCAAGCGCCGCAACTTTGGCCATGTCGGCACCGGCATAGCCATCCTGGACAAACACTTCTTCCGCGGCGCGCAGCAGTTTTTCGCGCGTCTCCTTCGTCCTGATCTCATGCTTGTTGGGTTTGGCTTGCGTCATCCTTCTTCTTTCATCGCCTGCAGTCCGTCACTGTTCCCTGAAGGCTGCCGTCAAGCACATATCTTACATTGCACAAGTTTTTGTCTCCACTTGCCTGCGGTGCACTGGCGGCATCCTGCTTCAGCCACCGGTGCACCGTTTGCCCTCAGAAGGTGTAGACGATCCCCAGTGTCGGAATCACTGAATCGACGAATTTGGTCGTGTGAATACTGGTGAAACCAAAGTCGGGAGCCTTGTACATCAGCCCTTTAACCTGCGCGCGAATGCGCAAATTACGCGTCAGCCGGTAGTCGTCTCCGCCGCCCACAGAAAACTGGCTCACGATCTGGCGGTCAAGGCTGCCCTCGTTGCGCGGCATAAAAATCAGCGCGCCGCCACCCACTGTAATAAACGACTCAAAACGTTTGCTCAGCGGATTGCCGAATGTGATTACAGCGCTCCCTGTGGCCGCGTGTACGTCGCTGCCAATCGACGTCAGTTTGCTGCCCTCCAGGTACTTCTGCGTGTTCATAAAAAGGTCGTAGTCGGCCTGCACCGACACGTGCTTCAGAATGCGATAGCGGTAGCTGACCTCATAAGCGCCCGCTGTGGTTGGTTCGTATTTGACTCCGTTGACGGTCGTTTTACGTGCCACAACGATCCCACCACCCACCGCAATCTGCTGGGGAAGATTGGCTTGCTTGATGTGTGGTGTTTCCTGCGCACTGAGAATCGTCCCGAAGAAAAGGACTGACAACAATATGGTTAAACGTCCCATGAAAACCTCCGCTCGTTAAATCGAGATGGTTCGTGCAATCCGGCGTCTCGCCAATATTAAATAGATAATACTACGTATTTAATTTAACCAGACTCTTCCCTGATAAGTTTTCCAATGATTCCCTTCCCAATCCGGGCGGGCGGGTGCCCCCCCGACATTCCCCTCCGCGACGGCAGAAGTCTGGCTCTGCAAACCTCTTGCCACAAAACAACTGACAGCTGAAAGCTGCCTTTCCCGCTGGCCGCTGCCCTTTGCCGTATCCTCAAAGTAGAGAGCTTTCCGTGAACGACTTTACGCAGACCGTCAAACAAAGGGCCGACATCGTCAAGATCGTCGAAGGCTACATGCGTCTGCGCAAGGCCGGAGCCACCAACTACTCAGGGCTTTGTCCCTTCCACAAGGAAAAATCGCCCAGCTTCAACGTGCATGCCGTGCGCCAGTTCTTTCACTGCTTTGGCTGTGGGCTTTCGGGCGATGTGTTTTCCTTTGTGCAGAAGATCGAGAATGTCAGCTTTCCCGAGGCAGTCAAGATCGTCGCCACCAAGTGCGGCATTCCGCTGCCCAAGCGCGAGTTCAACTCCCCGGAAGAAGCCGCCGAAGCCCGCCAGCGCGGCAAGCTGATGGAGCTGAACGAGGCCGCCGCCGTCTTCTTTGAGGAGCAGCTGGCCGGCCCCGAAGGCGCTGTTGCCCGCGAATACCTTGCCGGGCGCGGACTCTCGACCGAGGGAAGCAAAAAATTCCGCATCGGCTACTCGCCCGACAGCTTCAACGCCCTGCGCGACCGCCTGAAGAACATCGCCGACGATCAGACCCTGCGCCAGAGTGGCCTGTTTTCTTCCAAGGAGCAGGGCGACGGCAACATGGGCCCGCTCTACGACCGCTTCCGCAAGCGCGTCATGTTCCCCATCTGTAATGAGAGCGGTCGGGTGATCGCCTTTACGGCGCGTACGCTGGAAACCGGCGAAAAGGCTGGCCCCAAGTACATCAACTCGCCAGAAACGCCGCTTTACCAAAAAGGCACGGTGCTGTTTAACCTGGACAAGGCCCGCACCGCCATCCGCAAGATGGAATTTGCCCTGCTCGTCGAAGGCCAGATGGACTGCATCTCGGTTTCTCTGCGCGGCATTCAAAACGTGATTGCCACCAGCGGCACGGCCTTTACCGAGCAGCAGGTAGCCTTGCTGCGCCGCCATACCTCGCAGATTGTCATCAACTTTGACCCCGACGCGGCGGGCGCGAATGCCGCTGAAAAGTCCATCTCCCTGCTCACCGAAGAGGGCTTCACCATCAAAATCGTCACGCTGGACGACGGGCTGGATCCGGACCGCTTCATCCGCGAGCGTGGCCTGGATGCTTACACGCAGGCTCTGCGCGGGGCGCGCCGCCAGTCCGACTATCTGATTGAGCGGGCCCGCCTGGCCTTTCCCGGAGCCAGCGCCGAGCAGAAGGTGAAAGCCATGAACTTCCTGCTGCCGCACATCCGCCGCATGCCGGAAAAGCTGGCCCGCGACCAGTTCGCCATGGACGCCGCGCAGAAGCTGGGCATCGATTCCGCCGTGCTGCGCGAGGAACTGCGTCAAGCTGCGCTCACCCGCCGCGACCGCATTGAGGTGAAGGCCTCGGCGCTCACCGAAGTGGAGCGCGTGCTGCTGCGGGCGCTGGCCATCACCGATTCCGACCACGAGCAGGCCCGCCGTCTGGCCGCTCGTGCGCTGGCTGAGCAGCCTGCCTGGTTTGAACATCTGGGCACCTGTCCGGCGTTGCAGTCGCTCAGCACGCGTGCTTCCGGCGACCCCATGGAAGCCGTCACCGACGAGCACCAGCGTGCCCTGCTGGCCGAGGCGCTGTTGGGTGAAACCCGTCCGCCCGAAACCACCGAGGTGCTGGGAGCTGTGCAGGAAATTCAGGAACGCGCCCTTGAACAGCGCCAGCGCCAACTGCGTACGCTCATTGCCGAAGCCGAGCGCAAGGGCGACGTGGACGAGTTGGCCACCCTCGCCCAGCAGCGTATGGAGATTGACCGCACCCTGCGCCAGTTGCACGTTCGCCCCGGCCGCTAGATTTTTAGCTTCTTTCCCCGCCGACCTGTGCGTGTAGCCATCTGATTCCCTGCCGCCGATCGATCTGGCCGGGGGGGTCTTTTCGGCCTATAATTCCTGCCAGAATTTGAATCCACCTGAAGAGATGCCTGTAACCGACATCGCTCCAGAGGAGGCTCTTGATGCGCGCACCTCTGAAATCGTTTCTGCTCTTTTCTGCCGTGGTTCTTTTAGCACTGGCTGCCCGACCGATGCTGGGCGGCAGCCCGCAGGAAACTACCGGCAAATCCGCCAAAGTCTCCCCCGAGGCGCTAACCAAGGCCAAAAAGGTTTACGCGGTAGATTGCGCGCTTTGCCACAACGACAACGGCGACGGCAAAACTGATCTGGTCAAAAGCATGAACGCCGATCCCGGCGACTGGACCATTGCCAAAACGCTGGCCGACAAGCAGGATCAGGATCTGTTTGACGCCATCCGCAAGGGCAAGGGCGTAATGCCAGCCGAGGTGGAAGGCCGCGCAGACGACGCCGTCGTCTGGGCGATGATCCATCACATTCGCTCTCTGGGGAAATAAGACCCGGGCGTAAAAAGCCGACGGCCCGTCCGACGCTTGACTGCGTCGGACGGGCCGTTTTTTTTGAAGCTCTCCAAAGAAGGAGCGATTGGTTGGGCCAAGGGGGTGTTGACGTTCATGGTGCTTCATTGCCCAGAACAGCATTGATAATCAGATTCTGTGGGCAGATCGGGAAACCAGAGTTCAATTTTGACAGACAACTTCGCATCGAGCCTGGAGATGTTCTGTCTGCCCCGTAAGGGGCGGTGGGATGCGGTGGCTCAAAGCTGTTTTTGAAGGATTTCACAGCGCCCCGCCAGGGCGCTCCGCCTCTCTGAAAGCAAACCCCGGGTTCCGCTACGCTTCACCCCTCCCGGGGTAAAAAATGAACGATCGATACGACCGATGCCATGAACGTCAACAGGCCCTCGGCCCTTCGCTGGCTGTTAAAGCCTCTGCTTCCTTCAGGAGACGCCTCAACCCACTCCGGTTTTGCACAATTTCCACTGCAGCCTGTGGATAATGTGCAAAACTCGGAAAAGTCCTTTTAGATCAATAGGCAAAGGGTGAGGAAAGCCTCAACCCTTGCGGCGATAGAGAAGCTGAAATTCGTAACTGGGATTGGTGGGAAAGAGGGTAGCCATGTGGCGCAGACGCTCGGCCAGCGCCGGAGCCGCCAGCAGCGGGTACTCGCGCTCGCGCAGGTCGCGGTAGTCAAAATCCACGGCCAGAGCCAGCATGTAGATGGCCAGCGCATCGCTGAAGGCCGACTCAAAGTAGCTGGAGCGGGCACGTTCGTCGATGGGCCGCACCCCATCCTGAGCGCGGCGGCGGGTCTCCCACGCGTCCTGGCTGGTTTCGCCTTGCACCTGCGCCTCGGCCTGCTTCCAGACCAGCGCGGAAAAGCTCTCCGGCACACCTGCGACTTCCACAAAGTTGTGGGCCACGTTGATGAAGAACTCAAAGGCCAGGCCGAAGCGGTCCTCCACCAGCCGGGTGGACAGGAATACGCCTTCAATGCCGCCAATGGTTACGTTGCGATGGCAGGTGGCGCGGTCGCCCAAATCGACGGTATAGCCGGGAGCCACCAACACGTCATTGCCCTCGCTGAGGGCCAGCGGCACAAAGTAGTAGGCGTGCTTTTCCAGCGCCGCACTTAGCGTGGCAGGCACGGCACCCACCAGCCGCTCCAGTTCAGTGTCGGAGATGCGGTTTTCGCCCCAGCCGGCATAGTGAATTCCATTTGCCGCGGTCTGTGCCACGGCATGAGAGGCCACCTTCTCGGCGTGCCAGAGTTCGGTTTGCTGTGTCGCGGTCATGCTTCTGTATTCTAGAGCCTGTCAGCGGGTTTCGCACCAGATCTGCTTGCGGTAGTTCCGCTCTGGTCCTGCCATGCGTCTAATGGGAATGCGCAGTTTCCCCCGCAATCCCTCTTTTGCCTGGGTTGTGCCGGGGGGCAAAAAGTTGCACTACGGTACGCCCGCGTGGCAGAGTGTCGTGAAGCGCTTTTTGCGCGAATGTTTGCCTTGTTGCAGCTGTCAGGAGATCGATGCCCGCAGGATCATCCATTGAAATTCTCGATCTGAGGCACTTTACCGCAGCCATGCTGCGTGGACTGCTGGAAAACGAATCCACCCTGTGGCATGAGCGCCTGCACTGGGACTATCGCAACTCCGTCAAGCTGCTGAACCAGTATCTGGACAACCGCATTCTGCCCGGCTACGCAGCCACGCTGGCCAAACAGGTCATCGGCTACGCCTTCTGCGTCTACGAAGATTCCAAGGCCGTCATCGGCGATGTCTTTGCCACGGCAGGGCCGTCCGGCACGCTGGCTACGCAGGACGAAGCGGCCACACTGCAGCGCAGACTGCTCGAGCACATGCTGGAGCTGGTGCTCAACTCGCCGCAGATTGAGCGCATTGAGTCGCAGATGCTGATTCACCCCTCCGGCACGCTCTCCCCCCTCTTTCGCGAGGCAGGCTTTGAGATCTTTCGCCGCCTGTTTCTGGTGCAGCCGCTTACCAGCCACTGGAGCCAGCCACGCCTGCGCCTGCCCAGCGAACTGGAGCTGCGGCCCTGGCGCGATGAGGATCTGACGCCCGCGGCCCGGCTCATCTGTGAGGCCTATCGTCTGCATCCCGACAGCCTGATCAACGACCAGTACCGCACCATCCAGGGCTCGCTGCGCTTCCTGAACAACATCGTGCGCTACGCTGGTTGCGGCGTTTTTTCTCCCACAACTTCGCATGTGCTTGTGCACCGTACCCATCGTGAGTTGGCCGGTCTGATTTTGGGTTCGCGCGTCAGCCCGGTCAGCGGCCACGTCACCCAGATCTGCATTCATCCCGAATACCGCCGCAGAGGGATGGCCCGCGGTCTGCTGGAGCTGGCCGCCTTCCACTTCATGCGCATGGGCGTCAGTGAAGTTTCGCTCACCGTGACCGAAGAAAATTCCACTGCTGTCCGGCTCTATCTGGAGGAAGGCTACAACTGCGTGCACAGCTTTGATGCTGCCGTCTGGCAGCGTAGCCGCATCGCCTGAGCAGGAGTCAGAATGCCCGCCCGGCGGGGACCAATTTCCGGAAAACATTTTCCTCTTATGCCAACCGCTATATCATCCTCCTATGAAGCTTGCCGCGATTCAATCTGCACTCCGCGAGGCTGGCCTGGATGGCTGGCTCTTCTACGATCATCACCACCGCGACCCCATCGCGCAGAGCATTCTCGGCCTCGACCCCAAGGCCCACATCACCCGCCGCTGGTATTACTTTGTGCCCGCCACCGGTGAGCCGCGCAAGCTGGTCCACCGCATCGAGCAGTTCCGCCTGGACACACTCGAAGGCCACAAAAGCCTCTACTCCAGCTGGCAGGAACTCCATGCCGGGCTGACCGAGTTGCTGAAGGGCTCGGAAAAAATCGCCATGCAGTACTCGGCCAACAACGACATCATGTACGTCTCCATGGTCGATGCCGGAACGGTCGAATTCCTGCGTTCGCTCGGCAAGCAGATCGTCAGCTCTGCCGACCTGATTGGCCAATTTGAGGCCGTGCTCACCACCGAGCAGAAGGCCAGCCACACTGTCGCCCAGGAGGCCATCGATGAGCTGCTGGCCGAGGGTTGGAAAGAGATTGGCCGCCACCTGCGCCCCGCTGTGGGCAGCCCCAAACCTTACACCGAGTACGACCATGTGCAGTGGCTCGGCGAGGCCATGCGCCGCGCCGGTCTCATGTGGGAGGACGGCCCCAATGTGAGCGTCAACGAGCACTGCTCCGACTCGCACTACGAGCCCACCGCCGCCAATTCCGCCACCATCCGCAACGGCGACTTCCTGCTGATCGACATCTGGGCCAAGGTGGACTGCCCCGAGGGCGTCTACTACGACATCACCTGGACCGGTACCGTGGGCCGCGAAGCCACCGACCACGAGCAGAAGGTCTTTGAGACCGTGACCAAGGCCCGCGACGCCGCCATCGCCACCGTCGAAAAAGCCTTTGCCGCCAAGCGCCCGATTGCCGGCTACGAGGCCGACGATGCCGCCCGCGCCGTCATCCGTCAGGCTGGCTTTGGTGACTACTTTACCCACCGCACTGGCCACAACATCACCAGCCAGATTCACGGACCCGGCGCACACCTGGACAATCTGGAAACCCACGACGTGCGTCTTCTGCTGCCCAACACCTGCTTCTCGGTTGAGCCCGGCATCTATCTACCCGAGTTCGGCATCCGCAGCGAAATCGACATGATGACCGAGCCCGGCAAGGCCTGGGTCACCGGCAAGCTCCAGCGCGAGCTGGTGCGCATCTAAGCGGAGCGCTCTAGACAATAAAGCAACACAAATGCAAAAAGTGGCCGCAAGGCCACTTTTTGCATTGATTGAAGAGACTTCAAACTTACTCGTCCGCGTGCGTCGTATCAGCGTTGTCAAAGCGGGTAAAGCGGCTGATGAAGTTCAGGTGCACTGTATCGGTGGGGCCGTTACGCTGTTTGGCGATGATGATCTCGCTCTTGGCGCGGTCGGCTTCGCTCAGCTCGTTGTCGCGGTCGTAGTAGGCCTCGCGGTGAATGAAGATGACCACGTCAGCGTCCTGCTCGATCGAGCCCGACTCACGCAGATCGCTCAGCAGCGGGCGTTTGTCATCGCCTCGGCGCTCGCTGGAACGGGAGAGCTGGGAGAGGGCAATCACCGGCACATCCAGTTCCTTGGCCAGGGCCTTCAGTCCACGCGAGATGGCCGAAACTTCCTGAGTACGGTTCTCATAACCCTTGCGGCTGGCGCCGGGCTGGGTGGCCGTCATCAACTGCAGGTAATCGACGACGATCAGGTCCAGTTGGCCGGTGGTCTGCTTCAGACGACGGGCCTTGGCGCGCATTTCGGTCAGTGAAATTCCGGCCGTATCGTCGATGAAGACGCGCGAATCGACCAACTGGCCGAGGGCGGTCTGCAACTTGTCGTGGTCTTCGCGGCCCAGGAAGCCGGTCTGCAACTTGCGCTGGTCCACCCAGGCCTGACTGGCCAACATACGGCGCAGGAGCGATTCCTTGCTCATTTCCAGCGAGAAGACGGCCACCGTGGCCTGATGGTTGATGGCCGCGTTCTGCGCAATATTGATGGCAAAGGCGGTTTTACCCATCGACGGACGGGCGGCCAGAATGATCAGTTCACCCTTCTGCAGGCCGCTCATCATGCGGTCCAGATCGGTAAAGTCGGTGGCCAAGCCGGTAACTTCGCGGCTCTGCTCGTAGAGCTTGTCGATCGATCCGAAAGACCCGGCCACGATCTGGTCGAGCGGCTGCAGGCCGTAGCTGATGGCGCTCTGGGTGGCCTCCAGCAGCTTGCGCTCAACGTCGCCCACAATGTCGATGACGGCGTCGCTCTGGTCGGCTGTCTGGGCAATGGCCATGGAGCAGATGCTCATCAGGCGGCGGGCCAGACTCTTTTCCTTGACGATTTTGATGTACTCGTCGATGACCGGCCGACGCGGCAAACCTTCTGTCAGCGAGGCCAGATAGGCAACGCCGCCCACCGACTCCAGCTCTTTGTTGCGGGAGAGCTCGTGCGCCAGGGTGACAATGTCCACGGCTCGCTGCGAGTCGATCATCTCGCTCATGCGCAGGTAGATACGGCGGTGCGAGTCGAGCGAGAAGTCGTCGGCGCTGATCTTTTCAGCGGCCTCGGAGTGGCTCGCGTTCTCCAGCAGAATCGCGCCAAGGATGGTTTTTTCGGCGTCGGTATTGGCCGGCAACCCGGCCTCAAGCGCAAGATTCGGGACAGATGCCATAGAGCCAGTCTAGGTCAACCGATGGAAAACCGGGCCTGTGAACCTGTGTGGATGAACGGGGAAAAACTGCAGCGTACCCGCGAAAAGCTCCGCAAACCACTTCGGAACCATGCTTTTGCAACAGGATTGAGGCAGAGATTCCGGCAAAGCGCCATGAATCGCAAAAAAAATGCGGGAGCCAGAATGGCTCCCGCGCTTTTTTGGGGAAAAATCTAGTCGGCGGCTTCGGCAACCAGCGAGGGAACCACTGTCAAAGCGCGGTAGGCAAGCAACATGCTCACGCGCCAGCGCAGAATCATGCCAAAAGCCAGAATGAAGAAGATGCCCGCCGTCTGCTGCACGGAGAGGAACTGGTCCACATAGCTGCGGGCAGCAAAACGGATGGCGGCCAGCACCAGGACCACGGCGAAGAAGGCTCCGGAACGCTTCATCATGATGGCGTCTCCGGCGCGTTCCAGCCGCGAGGTGGCCAGCAACGGCCAAGCCAGGGCAACTGCGCCGATCAGAAAGGCAGACAAAGCCCAGACGAGAGGAACCCGGAAGCCGGGCACCACGAACATCGAGAAGCCGGTGGCCATACCCAAAGGGGGAATCACGATCTTGCGCAGCGTGACGGCCGTACGACCCTCCCGCACGCGCCATACAAAAACGGCGGCCATGCCGAGAAGTGTAGCGACTGCGGAGACAGCTGGGGACAGAACCATGAGATCAACCTCGTCGGAAATTGGATGCACCAGCACTGATTTTCGCTTCGGAAAAACTGCAGTCCCCGGAAACGGCCTGTGCGGGCTCTCTTCCAGCATAGCGGCGAAGGCAGGTGGGAACAAACCACGCCATAGGCGCAGAACAGGTTAGCCCCACGTTTCAACGTGGGGTATGCAGCCCCATCGACAATAAAAGTCCCGTCAGGGACGGCGCAAATTCGAAAGCAGCGCTTTCCGCCGGTGAGGCCGTTCGCTTTCAATATTGCAGATTGCTGCAAATTACCGCCGCTTGCCAACAATCTGAGTAACTGCTTGGAAATCTCCTCCTGATTGCACCGAAAGCAGGGCAAAAATGCGGGAGAACCGCAATTTTGCGACGGGAAAAATCTGCTTGCCGTAAAATTGACCCATGACCGACCGCATGTCTTTGTCCCTTGCCCAGGCAGACCCCGAGGTCGCTGCCGCCATTGATCACGAGACGCTTCGTCAACACGAAGGTCTGGAGATGATTGCCAGCGAGAACTTTGTCTCGGAAGCCGTGCTGGAAGCAGCTGGCTCCGTCTTCACCAACAAGTACGCGGAAGGCTATCCTGGCCGCCGCTACTACGGCGGTTGCGAGTACGCCGACGTGGTGGAGAATCTGGCCCGCGACCGCGCCAAGCAGCTGTTCAACGCCGAGTTTGCCAACGTGCAGCCGCACTCTGGCTCGCAGGCCAACGCCTCGGCCTTTGCTTCGGTGATCAAGCCGGGCGACACGATCCTCGGCCTCGATCTGGCCCACGGCGGTCACCTGACCCATGGCCACAAGCTCAGCTTCAGCGGCAAGCTCTATCGCACCACGTTCTATCACGTGAGCAAAGAGACCGAGACCATCGACTATGACGAGATGGAAGCCGTAGCCATCGCCGAGAAGCCGAAGATGATCATCGGCGGCGCCAGCGCCTATCCGCGTCTGTGGGACTTTGAGCGCATGCGCGCCATCGCCGACAAGGTGGGCGCGTACTTCGTCTTCGACATGGCGCACATCGCCGGTCTGGTGGCGGGCGGCGCACATGCTTCGCCAGTGCCCCATGCGCACATCACCACCACCACCACGCACAAGACGCTGCGCGGACCCCGTTCCGGCCTGATCGTCTGCGGCAAGGACTTCCAGTTCGGCGTCAAGCCCGAGCAGACCATCGGCAAAGAGATTGACCGTACGGTCTTCCCCGGCCAGCAGGGTGGACCGCTGGTGCACATTGTGGCCGCCAAGGCCGCAGCCTTCCGCGAGGCGTTGCAGCCCGAGTTCAAGAGCTATGCCGCGCAGATCGTCGCCAATGCCAAGGCCCTCGCAGTCGCATTGCAGGCCGCCGGTTATCGTCTGGTTTCTGGCGGTACCGACAATCACCTGCTGCTGGTGGACGTCTTCCAGAAGGGCATCTACGGTTCTGAGGCTGAAGTAGCTTTGGGCAAGGCGGGAATCACGGTCAACAAGAACACGATTCCGTGGGATACCAATCCTCCGCTGAAGCCTTCCGGCATTCGCATCGGCACGCCGGCACTGACCACGCGTGGCATGAAGGAAGCCGAGATGAAGCTGATCGGCGCCTGGATTGCACGCGCGCTCGAAAGCCGCAACGACGATGCAGCACTCAACAAGATCCGTCACGAAGTAGCTGAACTGGCCGAGAAGTTTCCGCTCTACAGCTGGCGTCGTTCCTCTGCCCGCTAACTTAACGTAAATAAAACGCCGCGCCGGATTCTCTTCCGGCGCGGCGTTTTTATTTACGCAAAACTAATCCGATGAACCAGGGTTCCATGAACTAGAGTGAACAAGGCCCGGCAAGAACTGCTCTGAAGGTTGTAAGCAGGGACGCACGTGGCTCAGGAGGTGCTGTATGAAATCGCTTCAACTTTCATTGGTTGCATGTCTGGCATTGGCCGTTCCGGTCGCATTTGCGCAGGGTCCTGGAAGAGGTTCTGATTTCCATCAGGATGCGCCGGCACACGGTCCGGCAGCGTATCGTGGCGCTCCGCAGCAGTCAGGGCCGAATCGTAACTATGCCGATCATGACGGCCACCCCAATGCGCCCCACGTGGACGGCCGGATGTGGGTAGGCCATGATTCAGGGCACGGAGATATGAATTATCACGTCGATCAGCCCTTCTCGCATGGTCGCTTCCCCGGTGGCATCGGCCGCGGGCACATGTGGAGGATCGGCGGTGGCGGACCTGGCCGCTTCTGGTTCAACGGCTGGAACTTCCATGTTGCGCCCTTCGACATGGGCTATTGCAACGGCTGGATGTGGGGCAACGATCAGATCGTCATTTACGACGATCCAGACCATGCGGGCTGGTATCTGGCCTATAACGTACGCCTGGGAACCTATGTGCATGTTGAGTATCTGGGCATGTAATCCGTGCAACCTTTTTGGCTAACAACAGAGGGGCCGTCCGCACAGGACGGCCCCTCTTTGCAAAAGAGGAACAGGTTCGCAAAAGAGTACAGAACAAAACAGGAAGAGAAATTCCTTGCTGGCAGTAAGCCAAGGAAGTATATATTCTTGACTTATGTTGAGAGAAAGTATTCTTGCCCAGCTTGATGCGGAGATCGCCCGCCTGACCGAAGCACGTAAGCTTCTAACCAAGGCAGGCCGTGTTGTATTGCCCAAGGCGATTGCCAGCCAACTGCAGGGAACCAAACCGGCAAAGAAGGGCGCTAAAAAGGCTGCGAAAAAAGCTGCCAAGAAAGCTACCAAGCGCGTTCTGAGCCCCGAAGCACGCAAGCGCATTGCCGACGCACAGCATCGCCGCTGGGCCAAGCAGAAGTCAAAAAAGAACTAACCGCCCTGACCGGCTAACGCGAGAGACGGGACGTACGATGTTCCTGACTCTCGCAGATGTGTCTATTTCAGACAGAGCTTCCTCCCCTGCTCTGTGATCCTCGGGCATTGCTCGAATGGAGCCCGTACCTGTATCTGCGTATAGGTGCGTGAACAACAGACCGCACTGCGACAAAATCTTGTTTCTTCCCCCGACAAAAATCATCTTCCTGCTTGACCTGTCTATTGCTTCAGGGTTGAGAGTAGGAACAGGACGACGTACACCGTCAGCCAACTGGCGCGTCTGTGCGGTTTAAGCCGTACGGCGTTGCTTTATTACGAATCGATTGGCCTGCTCCGGCGCGCCCCGCGCACGGCCGTCAACTATGCTGCTACGGCGAGGCCTTTGGCGTGCTCCGGCGACGCTTGCTGGAGATTGAGGAAGAGGTGGCCGCGTTGCGCGCTCACCAGCAGGCCATTCTGAAACGGATGGAGCACAAAGCTCTGAGGAAGACGGAAATGATTACCAAGGAAAAATGGGTTTCCATTATGCATGGCTGCGGATTCAGCGAAGAACAGAGGATGCGCTGGCACGCCGAATTTGAGCGTGCCGCGCCCGATGAACACCAGGAGTTTCTGGAGTTCCTGCACATCGGCACGGAAGAGATTGCCAGCATCCGCCAGCGCAGCCGCAAATTCCAGCAATAACCGGAACCAACCAACGAGCGTACGCATAATTTCCTGCAAAAGAAAGACAGGAAGCGTACGCTTTTTCCAAGCTTTACACATTTCGCTTGTGGGAATCAGGGTGCGCTGAAGCGGCTCTGCGCATTCTGGTCTCGGAAAGGCAAAAGACATGAAAGCTACCGCACTCGAATTCCGTTTGCGCATGTGGATCATGATCGGGCTGGTCTTTATTGGCTTCTGGGCCCCATGGGCGCACGGAGCAGGCCGGAAAGCGCTGCTGCTGTGGCTGCCTCTGAGCACGCTACACGCCTTCGGAATGAGCTCAACCACATCAGCGCCTCTTGTAGTGGCAGCAGGCGCTCTGGCGGCCGCTGTGGGCGCGTGGCTGCGCATTTGGGGAGCAGCCAGCCTCGGCTACCAGACCGTGCACGACGAGGCCATGCAGTCCGACCTGGTGGCCAATGGCCCATATCGCTACGTGCGCAACCCGCTCTACCTGGGCGGATGGTTCATGCTGCTTGCCGTCAGCCTGCTGATGCCGGTTTCGGGCGCGTTGCTGAGCGTTCCGCTGCTAACCATCTTTTTCTTCCGCCTTATTTTTGGGGAAGAGGCGTTTCTTCAGGTGAAGCTCGGTGAACCGTATCGCAATTATCTGCGCGCGGTTCCGCGCTGGTTTCCGCGCCTGCGCGGAGCATTGCCGACAGCAGAACACAAGACGCAATGGCTCAGCGGTGCAATGGGCGAGTTGAACACCGTGGGCATTTTTATTGCCTTTGCGTTTTTTTCCTGGAGTTACAACGTAACCAACATGCTCAAGTGCATTCTTGTCAGCTTTGTGCTGGCCATGTTGGTGCGCGTGTTTTTCAAAGGCGCAACGGAAAGCAAGCCCGCGCAGTCCGGCGAGTAGACCGGCACGAAGTATTAGTTACTGCACGGTATTCCTCAGGCCAATTGTGAACAATACGGAAAACAGGGTACCTTACGCAGGGGCATAGCTATGCACGGGAGGAGTTAGGGATAACTCTTCCACATAAGTTAGAAAATGCATGTGGGAATTGCGGAAAAGACGAAAGGGAGAGCCCGTGGGCTCTCCCTTTCGAATGCGTCAAGCTGGCCTTAAATTGCGCGGACAACTTTGCGGAACGTTGTGAAACTACTTCTTGGTCGGAGCGATGACGTCCTTGGCGGCCTTGGCCACGCGGAACTTCACAACCGTCTTCGCCTTGATCTTGATCTGGGCGCCGGTCTGGGGGTTACGGCCAATGCGCGCCTTGCGCTCTGCCTTTACCAGACGACCGATGCCGGGGATCACGAACACGCCGTTCTTCTTGGTTTCCTTGATGGCCGTCTCAGCCAGCAGATCGAGGAAAGTGGCAGCCTGCTTGTTGGTGATTTCGAGCTTCTCTGCCAGGTGGCGAGTCAGGGCGGTCTTGGTCATACCAGTAGCCATGTAATTCTCCTTCTTGGGCAAACCCCTCGGGGGCGCCAATGTTGCCTGGGATCCTGCTGCAAGTGCATACCGCATGGAGGGAGTGCGACCGAGGCAACATTGAGCACGGAACCCCTCTATTCATGCGGGTCTCAAGAACCCTGTCGATGGATACAATGCCGTGTTGGACCACCTCTCGTCAACGGGAAAAGAGCCTTTTCCACAGGAAAACGGTGGTTTTTTCCGAGATTCTTCGGTTTTTGCCCATTTTTCCCGGTTTTCAACCGAAATTTCCCTGTTTTTGTGGGAAACCCGGCCGCTACCTGAGCCCGAAAAGAATCTTCTTTTTCGGCTCTTGCGCCGCCACAATCGGCTCGTTCAGGGCGTTGACAACCGGTGCCGCCAGACGAAATGCACGGATCACCTTGTCGGCGATTTTGGCGTCGAGCGCGGCCTCCGGTTCCAGCGTGGCCGACAATCCCCACTGCCGGCAGCGCACCAGATCCATGGCCGGATGCTCGGGGTCAAAACCCTTGGGCGCACGCACCAGAGGTTTGCCCTCCCACTCCGTAAATGTCCGGCGCAGGGCGGCGCTTTGCAGAAGCTTACGGAAGGATGCGTGGTTGTCGAGCAGCCAGTGGCGAATCTGCATCAGCTGCGACTTTTCCGGCATCCATGCGCCGGCGGCCAGAATCACCTCCTTGGCTTCGATGTGGAAGTAAAAACCCGCGCCGGAGGTCTTTTCACAGCCCGCCCGCGGCCACCACGCAGCAATGTGCGTCTTGTAGGGACTTTTGTCGGCGCTGAAGCGCGTGTCGCGATAGATGCGAAAGAGCGACTTCTCGGCCGGGCGAATGTACTCGGGGGCAAAGTCCATCATGGCATCGTTGACCTTGCGCACGATGGCCAGCATGGGTTCTTTCAGTTCGGCATCGTACTCGGCCTTGCGCGGCTGGAACCACTCGCGGTCATTGTGGCGGGCAAGCGAGCGCAGAAATTTAAGCGCCTCCGGACGAAAGTACGGAAGCACAACGGGAGCAGGGGAAGCTGACTTCTTGGGTTTGCAGACCATCACGCAGACAGTGTAGCGCGATGGCCGTTGCCTGCCCTAAAGCGTGCGCAGGTAGGCCAGCAGGTCGTTGAGCTGGCTGTCGCTGAGCGGCGTGGCAGGCATCATCTGACGACCGCCCACAATCACCTGGGTAAGGCGCTCGTCGGTGGGCGGCGCGCCGGAGGGCATGGCTTTGAGCTTGGTGAGCGCCTGCAGGCCGGGGCCATTCAGGCCGTGGGTGCTGCTCGGATAGTGGCAGCGGGCACATTTGGCCTCATAGACGGCAGCACCGCGCGCTTCCTCGGGCGTCCACTGAGAAGACGGCTTGGAGGGCGGCAACGGCTTACATCCGGTGGCCAACAGGCTCAGAACCACCGACAGAATCATCCGCATGGAAAAAACAGGTCTGCGCATTGCCTACGATCATACAAAAGATCCTGCGCCACGCTCCGATACTCCTTTTAAAGTCTTTTGCGACGGGGCAAAAGCCGCGCCAGGACAGGAAAAACCGGTTCAAAGCAGGCTTTTGCGCGTCTTTGGCTCGACTTTGCCGCGCCCAAGCTTCTATCCTCAAGGCATGGCGCGGTTCCGTTTCCCGCTCCACAGAAGAGAGACTGATGAGCACCCAGACAATTGCTGTTCACCTGCCCGATGGGGCAGTTCGTGAAGTGCCTTCCGGCACCACCCCCTTTGACATTGCCAACTCGATTTCTCCGCGACTGGCCGCGGCCAGCGTGGCTGCGCGGTTGATTCCGCTGCAGGCTACCGTTCCAGCCGCAACCACCGAGGACGAGCCTTCCGAGGCCAGCATGTACGCCGCTGGCAGCGATGCGGCTCCCCGTCTGGTGGACCTGAGCACTCCGCTGACGACCGACATTCGTCTGGAACTGCTCACCGAAAAGGATCCCGAAGCGCTCACGGTGGTGCGCCACTCGGCCGCCCACGTACTGGCTACGGCCGTGCTGGAGCTCTTCCCGGAGACCAAGCTGGGCCACGGTCCGGCCACCGATCAAGGCTTCTTCTACGACTTCCATCGCGAAAAACCCTTCACGCCTGAAGATCTGACCGCCATTGAAGCCAAGATGATGGAGATCATCGGCCGCGACGAAAAGTTCCTCCATGAATCCGAGCCGCGCGAAAAGGCGCTGGCCGAATTCGACAAGGACGGCGACTTCATGAAGGCCCACTTCGTGACCAAGTTCACGAAGGAAGGCGACGATGTCAGCTTCTATCGCAATGGCAAGTTCATCGACTTCTGCCGTGGACCCCATCTGCCCTCGACCGGCCGCGTAAAGGCCGTCAAGCTGACCAAGGTGGCCGGTGCTTACTGGCTGGGCGATGAAAAGAATCCGCAGTTGCAGCGCATCTACGGCACCGCCTTCTTTTCCAAGAAGGAGATGGACGCACACTTTGCCCGTCTGGAAGAGGCTGCCAAACGCGATCATCGCGTGATCGGCAAGCAGTTGGACCTCTTCAGCATTCAGGATCTGGCCGGTGCGGGTCTCATCTTCTGGCATCCCAAGGGCGCCATGATCCGCAAGACCATGGAAGACTGGATGCGCGATGAGTGCATTCGCCGTGGCTACGATCTGGTGTACACGCCGCACGTGGCCAAGGTGAATCTGTGGCAGACCTCGGGCCATGAAGGCTTTTACTCGCAGAACATGTTCACCCCGATGGAACTGGACGATGCGATGTATCGCATGAAGCCGATGAACTGTCCGTTCCACATTCTCATCTACAAGAATTCGCCCAAGAGCTATCGCGACCTGCCCGCCCGCTACGCCGAGCTCGGCAACGTGTACCGCTACGAGCGCTCGGGAACCATGCACGGCCTGCTGCGTGTGCGTGGCTTTACTCAGGACGATGCGCACATCTTCTGTATGCCCTCGCAGATTGAGGACGAAGTGGTGGCCTGCATCGACTTTGCCGAGACCGTGCTGCACACCTTCGGCTTCAAGGAGTTCAAGGTTGAGCTGAGCACCTGGGATCCGAACGACCGCGCCCACTACGCCGGCTCCGACGACAACTGGAATCTGGCCATCAACGGCCTGAAGCACGCGCTCGATCGTAAGGGAATTCCGTATAAGACGATTCCCGGCGAGGCCGCCTTCTACGGTCCCAAGATCGACTTCAAGCTGGTGGATGTGCTCGGCCGTCTGTGGCAGCTCTCCACCGTGCAGTTCGACTTCAATCTGCCGGCGCGCTTTGAGATGGAATACGTGGGCGAGGATGGCGAGCGTCATCAGCCGGTGATGGTGCATCGTGCGCTCTTCGGCTCGGTGGAGCGCTTCTTCGGTGTGCTCATCGAGCAGTACGCAGGCGCCTTCCCGCTGTGGCTGGCTCCGGTGCAGATCGGACTGGTGCCCATCAGCGAACGCCACATCAGCCACGCCGTCAAGATCGAGGCAGAACTGAAGTCGGCTGGCTTCCGCGTGGAAGTGGACGCACGCAACGAGAAGATGAACGCCAAGATCCGCGACTTTGCCAACCAGAAGACGCCCTACATTCTCGTCTTCGGCGACAAGGAAGCAGAAGCAGGCGCAGTCAGCGTGCGTGCCCGCGGCAAGGGTGATCTGGGCTCCATGCCGCTGGCCGAATTCATCGCCAAGGCCAAGGAATTGGCGGAGAGCAAATCGACCGAGCTGTAAACAGAGAACAGGGAACCGCTCAATGCTCTTTTCTCTGGCAGAAATCAACAACGGGCTTCAGCTTTACGGGATGCATTCCCGGACTGACTGAAGCCCGTTTTGTTTTCAGTTGCTTGCTGGATTCCGTAGCCAAAATAGCGGAATCGGGGCATACTGATCCCATGGCAACACAACCCGCATACGAGCACACGGTCAGCGTCGAGGAGTATCTTTCGACCGTCTACGAGCATGACTGCGAGTACGTGGACGGCGTGATCGAGGAACGCGACATGGGTGAGTTTGAACATGCATATGTACAGGGAATCCTGATTACTTTGTTCAACAATCACCGTTCCGACTGGAAGGTGTATGCACTCCCCGAGCAGCGAGTGCAGACCCAGAAAACGCACTTCCGCGTTCCCGATATTTGCGTACTGCGTACCGGCTCCGTGCGGGAATCCGTGCTCACGCATCCGCCCCTGCTGGCCATTGAGGTACAGTCGCCCGATCAGGCATTGCGTCGCACCGAGCTAAAGTGCCGGGAGTTTCTGGCCTTCGGCATCGAACATGTGTGGGTCATCGACCCGTATGCGCGGGTGGGCTATCGCGGCACCGTGAACGGCCTGGAACTGGTGCGCGACGGCGTGTTCACCGTGCCCAATTCGCCCATTCGTCTGGAGCTGGATGCGATCTTCGCCGAGTTGGATCAGGTTTAAATTCCAACAGAATACAAATAAAAAGGGCGTCCTTAGTGGACGCCCTTTTTGCTGTCTGAGGATTGCTCTAGCGATAGCGAATCTTGTCGGTACGCTGGGCTTCCAGTTGACCGCCCTGACGCAGAATATCGCGCACGTAGGATGCATTGCGCAGGCCCACCAGCTCGATGTGCGGCTCGGTAATCACCAGATGCGAGACGTTGAACATACGCAGCAGGACGGGTGTCACGATGACCGCATCGCCCAGCTTGTGCAACTCATAGGGCCGGTTAACGGTGTGCATACGGCCTTCTTCCACGATCAGACGCTGGCTCGATGCGCAGTAGCGTGTGGTCTTCAGCTTGAAGAAGTACAGGCCGAAGAGCAGCACATAGAGCGCAACAAAGGCGCACTTCACATCGAAGAGAATGCCCGAAAGCGTGAGCGGCTTGCTGGGCGCATCGTCCCCGTCAAGCGGCGTAGTGCCAACAGGCTGATTGCCGGCGGTGTCGCTCGTGCTCCCGTCGCTGCTCGTGGTGCTGTCGGTTGCCGTGGTGTCCGTTGCGGCGCTGTCGTCGGCGCTGGCGTGATGCTTCCTGTGCGAACCATGGCGCGTGGCACTGGTAGAGACCGGCACAGGCGTTTGAATGCCCGCATGCGTCAGAAAATCACGCGCGGCGGAAATGCGCGGCAGATAGCTGTTGACCTCGGAGCAGACAAAAAACAGAATGGCCAGTAGAACGACGTACTTGATGGCGCGCGGCACCAGCAGCGTCAGCGAAGGCGCTTCCTGCCAGACCATCGACTCGTCGGTGCTATAGCGAATGTGTTCGGCGCGCTCGGTAATCTGGTTATCGCCAATGTCTTTTACGACGCCGGTTCCAGCCGTAACGGAAACCGTGGCGGGCTTTTCTTCAATGACGCGCGGAAAGCCCGGCGCAGCAGGCAGATTGCTCTGGTTGGGCTGGTTGGGATGAGGAATCAGCTGATTGGATTCTTCGCTCGGAGCCAAGAAAAAACCTCCCCGGCCTGACGCCACGCGCCAGTTCTAAAAAGTAGTGTGCGTGGGTTTTTCTTGCAGGCCTCTTTTTAATTATAGAAGTACGCCGGAGACAATGTCTCCGGCGTACGTGTAAACCCTTTTTTTCTGGCTACTTTATGCGTTAATGGCCAGTCCTTCGACGGCACCGTAGGCGTCCAGCAGGCTTTCGGCCAGCGTGGGATGGGCGTGGATGGCGTTCATCATCACGTCCACTGTGCCTTCCAGTTCCAGCACTGCCACTGCTTCGCTGACGATCTCAGTAGCTCCGGGGCCAAGGATGTGCACGCCCAGAATCTCGCCGTACTCCGCCTCGCTGACGATCTTCACAAAGCCATCGTGATTGCCAAGGATCGTCGCCTTGGAGTTGCCCGCGAAGGGAAATTTGCCGATCTTGACGGTAAATCCCTTTTCCTTGGCTTCGGCTTCCGTCAATCCAACGGAGCCGATCTGCGGCTCGGTGTAGGTGCAACCCGGAATGCGGTCCTTGCGGATGGGGCGGAAGGGCTTGGCTGCGATCTTGGCGGCGGCGATCATGCCCGCCATGGCGCCCACATGGGCCAACTGCGGCAGGCCAAAGACGATATCGCCCACGGCAAAGACGCCGGGCTCGGCCGTCTGCTGCGCCTCGTCCACCTTGATAAGACCGCGCTCCAGCTCGATCTTGGTCTTTTCCAGGCCGATGTTCTGGGTGCGTCCAGCGCGGCCCACGGCCACCAGAACCTTTTCCGCTTCCTTCTGCTGGGTCTTGCCGTTGGCATCGGTCCAGGTGACGCGCACGCCGGTTTCGGTGCGTTCCACCTTTTCGACCTTGGCACCGGTATTCACGTCAATGCCGCGCTTCTTATAAAGCCGCGTAATCTCCTTGGAAACATCTTCGTCTTCCACCGGCACCACACGAGGCAGGTACTCGACGATAGTCACCTCCGCGCCAAAGCTGCGGAAGATGGAGCTGAATTCCATGCCCACCGCGCCCGCGCCAATCACGATCAGCGACTTGGGCGGCTCAGCCACCGAGAGCATCTCGATGTTGGTCAGGATGCGATCGTCGGCGGTGAGGCCAGGCAGCATTTTGGCGTCGCTTCCGGTAGCCAGAATCACATTCTTGGCCTTCACGGCCGAGGCAGCGCCCTCTTCTCCAACAACAGCGACCGTATGCACTCCGCCGGCCGCAGCGCCCGTCAGGCTGCCCGCGCCGCGCACCACGGCAATCTTGTGCTTCTTCATCAGGAACTCAAGACCCTTGGCGTGCTTGGTGGTAATTCCCTCTTTGCGCTTGAGCACGGCAGCCCAGTCGAGGCTGAGGTTGGTGGCTCCGGCAATACCCAGCTCGGCGGCGTGCTTCATCTGGTCCCACAGCTCGGCGTTGAAGAGCAAAGCCTTGGTGGGAATGCAGCCCACGTGCAGGCAGGTGCCACCCAGTTTGGGAGTGCGCTCGATGAGGGCCACCTTCAGCCCGTATTCCGCCGCGCGAATCGCCGCCGTGTACCCGGCCGGTCCGCCACCAATGACTGCTACGTCGTACAGTGTCTCTGCTGCTTCTGCCATTGCCTGCTCCTTGCGCGCAACGGGAGGGCTGCGCGATACCTCTTCAGTTTAAATCGGTGGTGGCAGGATAGGCATTCTGTCTGGTGAAGAGACTTGGACAATCACACTGGCACACTGGAATTTTGCCGCGCCGACACCTTTTCGCCTGCATGATTGTTCCGGCGTTTCCATCTTGTACCGGAGGGAGTAGGGGCATTCATGCCCCTGAATAAGGTCCGTCGAGGAACGTGCCTTCAGACACGGGGTTTTGCGCTGCGCACAAAAGGCCCATGGCTAGAGCATTTCTCCAATACACGTGCAGTGTCGAATTGCGTGCAAGGTGGTGTTTTCTCAAGGAAAAAACCACTTGGCATCCTGCTTTCGCTCTACAGCAATTGGAGAAATGCTATAAAGCCGGTCTCTTTTGCCTTTTCCCCAGGGGCATGAATGCCTCTGCTCCCTCCTAAAAACATATGCCTCTACTCTTCCGCTGCAGCCCGCCGCTCGGCCAGCAACCCCGCCGTCAGCCAGCCCACGCCCAGCAACACCATCAGGGCAATCACCGTTTGCGAAATTACACAGTACAGACACCAGACGCCCAGCACGTCCTTCTCTATGTGGCTCAGGTAGAGCGCAAATCCGCAGCCGACCACCGAGGTCGCCAGAAACGCGCCCCGCGTGCGCATCAGCGCCAACCCCACCAGCAGCAGATAACCCAGAATGCCGATGGCCGCCACCGGCGTGTGGCCAACGGTGGCGTACTGGCTATGGTTGACGATGCCGCAATCCCACCGCTCGTTGATCGAGCAGGGTTCGCTGCCAGTGTCGTAGTGTACGCGCAGGGCAAGGATGGAAACCACCACGCCCGCCAGTGCCAGAACTGCCAATAAATAACGCATACATTCTGGACGTTGGCCGCCCGAAAAAAGTAAGCCGCCCGCTTGGCGTTACGATTGTTTTCATGGATCAGGCACAGCTCTCCTCCAAAACTAAAAAAATTGCTCTCTTTGGCGGCAGCTTTGATCCGCCGCATCGGGGCCATCTGGCCATTGCCCGGGCGGCATGGCAGGCGCTGGAGTTGGACGAGGTGCTCTTTGCTCCAGTGGGCACGCAGCCGCTCAAGCCCGGCGGCGCGGCGGCCAGCTTTGCAGATCGCGTGGCCATGACCCGGCTGGCGCTAACGGACGAGCCCGGCTTTGCTCTCTCGCTCGTGGATGCGCCAGGTCCGACAGGGCAGCCGAATTACAGCTACGACACGCTGCTCCGGCTGCAAGAGGAACTGGGCGCGGAAACGCAGCTCTTCTGCTTGATTGGCGCGGACTCGCTCGCGCATCTGCGCCTCTGGCATCGCGCCGCCGAGTTGCCGTTTTTGGCGACCTTTGTTGTAGCCGCGCGGCCCGGCTTTCCACTTCAAAGCTTCAACGCTCTTCTTCCTGCCGGGCTAACGCTTGACGAGCCTTTGCAGGCCTCGGAGTCACACGGCATTGCCCTGCTCTCCGGCTCACTTGAGGACGCGCAAGGCAGGCGTGCACCCATCCATCTGCTGCCAGATCTTGACCACGACATGAGCGCCACCGGGGTCCGTCAGTTGCTGTTGCAAAATGACATTCAGACCTGCCAGAGGCTGCTGCATCCTGCCGTTTTAGCATTTCTCAGCAAAAAGAAGATCTATTGCGGCTAAACTCCTGCATTTTCGTGCTAATTCTGTCTCTGTGCAGCCACATCGGCTTTACCATGGGAGAGGAGTTTTGAACGGAACGTATGAGCACATCTGAAGCCCGAGAACAGACCCGCCTCCAAGTACAGGCAGCAGCCGCTGTCTGCGAAGACAAAAAAGGCGTAGATACCCGCATCCTTCAACTGGATCCGATCGATTCCGGCCTAGCCGATTTCTTCCTGATCACCTCAGCCTCGAACGACCGCCAGGCCGTAGCGATTGCCGACGATATCGAAATGCGCCTGAAGCGTGAGTTCGGCCTCTACGCACACTCGGTGGAAGGCCGTCAGCAGGGCGAGTGGATTCTGCTCGACTACGTCGACTTTGTCATCCATATCTTCCTGGCCGAGCGCCGCGCGTTTTATGACATCGAGCGCCTGCGCAAGTCCGCCAAGCCCTTCACACCCGAAGAGTTTGAAAAGGAATTGACGGACGCACTCAAGCAGAAGACCGTGGCCGTGCGCGAGAAGAGCGAAGCCAAGCCTGCTCCGGTAAAAAAGGCCGCCAAGAAGGTAGCCCAAAAGGCAGTTCAGCCTGCCGACGAGCCCGTCGCCCAACCGGTCGCCAAGCCTGTCGCCAAGCCCGCCGTCAAGAAGGCCGTGGCAGCAGAAAAAGCCCCGGCGAAAAAGACGGTTGCCAAGAAGGCTGCACCGGTCAAGAAGACCGCCAAGCCCGCTGCCAAGAAGGTCGTTGCGAAAAAGGTAGTCGTCAAGAAGACCGCAGCCAAGAAGACGGTTGCCAAAAAGGTTATTGTGAAAAAGTCTGTTGCTAAGAAGACCATTGTGAAGAAGGCCGTAGCCAAGAAGACTGTGGCGAAAAAGGCTGCCGTGAAGAAGACGGTTGCCGCCAAGCCCGTCGTCAAGAAGCTCGTGGCCAAGAAGACGGCTACCAAAAAGGTCGTTGCGGTAAAGAAGGCTGTTTCCGCAAAGAAGGCAGTCCAGGCAAAGAAGACGCTCGGCTCCAAGGCCAAGAAGGTTGTGGCCAAAAAGACAGCGGCCAAGCCCGTAGCCCCCAAGGTGACAAAAAAAGTCGCCAAGAAGGCACCTGCGAAGAAAGCCAAAAAGTAAGCCTGTCCTTCCGACAAAACAAAAAGGGCATCCGCAAGTGGATGCCCTTTTTGCTGCCCCAAAATACAGAAATGGTCCACCGAAGCGGACCCTTTCTGATGGGTTGGTAGGAGCGAGTTAGAAGTTGTAGTGAACCTCAAAGCGTGTATTGCGAGGCTGCTGCCACATGTTCGGCTTACCGTACTGCGAATTCTGGATCACCGATGCTAGCGGAGTTGCAAGGCTGTAGCCGGTTTCCAGTGTTTGGTACAGTGAAGCACCATCCGACATTGTAACTGCACTTCCGGTAGTAGAATTCGTGGGCGAAAGAGCCGTCTCGAAATAGTTTGAGTCCAGGCCACCCCAATATGCGACTACCGAGTGGTTATTGAACGCATTGGTTGCGGTAAACATGAACTTGATGTTCTTGCCTTCTGCGAGCTTGATCTCATGCGAAACATCGATATCCGACTGGAAGAACCAGGGAGTGCGACGCGCATAAGGATTGCCGAGAGTGATGTTACCGCTTGAATTCGAAGTCGCATTGACCCAGTTTCCGCGACCCCATATATAGGTTGCTTCCAGAGGGGTGCTACTTGCAGAACCCAGATCGATATAGGAGCTGACCGGGCTGCCCTGCAGAATGTTCTGGTTCAGACCAATGTTCGACGTATGCTTCGAGTTCCAACGGTGCTGGTAGAAGATGTTTCCCTTGAAGGTATTCGGACGATCGGTCGGAAGAGGACCGTTGCTCGACTTGCCGTCGTACTTGAAGTAGTAGAACGGCTCATCAAAGGCGCGGGTCGTATCAGGTGAGTTACGACCCGTCGAACCACCATCAATCTGGTCGGTGGTAGTCAGGCCGGTGTAGTTACCCCACAGTTTGCTGTAGGTGTAGCTGACCATGCCGGACCAATGGGCCGAGGGATTCATCGTCAAACGGAACTCTGCGCCGTCATAGTTACGAATTGCCTTCGGGTTGGCAGGGCAGCTAGTGCAGGTGCCAAAAGCCGACTGATCAAATGACCATCCGGGCACACCAAATGCCTCACCAAGAGAAGACAGATAACTGGCATAACTGTTGATTGTTTTGTTTACACCTTCACCGGGGTTCACAACCGTATAAGTTTCGCCCCAGTTCACGTCAGACAATGAAGCATCTTCAATAACGTGGTCAAGGCGACGGCGGTCATAACGAACTTCAACCGAATAACCTGGCTTGACTTCGTAGTCGTAACCAACAACAAATTCATGTTGGCGGTAAGGCTTTACACTAGGAGCCACGGGCTCCCAAGCACGCCAGTTCACATTTTCGATCAGGCCTACGTTAGTTTTTGAATCAACAAACGAAGTCGGGACTTTGTTGCCGTTGAAGTTTGCACCAACGTTGGATGCAGCACTCGGGCAACCGCGACCATTGACAAAAACAGGATCAATGTCAGAATCGGCAAATGTTCCACTTCCGTTCGGTCCAAGAGGATAATAGCAATCCTCATATGCCTGTGCGCCCCAGGAAGTCTGAGCCAGCAAAAGCTTCATGACGTCATTCACAACGCCATAGCTGCCGAAGAGCTTCATTTTGCCCTTCTGAGTTGGGTCCCAGGCAGCGCCTACACGCGGTTCAATCTTGTCAGCCCATGAAAAGTCAATTGCACTCACCTTAGCGCCGTCAGGTGCAGGCAAGCTTTCCTTCTCGATGCGGAGGCCAAGATCCAGTGTCAGGCCATGACCCATCGTCCAGGAATCATGTCCATAGAAGGCATGGTTCCAGTCCACTGCTGGCGTGGTCAGGATTGTTGAAAAATCCTGCACTTCTGCCCAGCCGTATTGACCAGCACAGTAACCCCACTCTGTCTTAAGCAGCGCACAATTCGAGGTACCATTACTCGTCATGGCACTGTGCTTCTTTCCAGCACCCGGATAGAGGTACACCAACGGCACGTTACCATTTTGGTTAATTACGTTGGACAGGTGGTTCAACTGATAGCCCGCACGGATGTTGTGTGTCCCCCAGCGACTGCTGATGTAGTAAGAGAAGTCCTGATTCAGCTGGATGTGCTTGCTGGCATTGTATTTCGTGTAGGTTTCGTTATAGGCACTTGTTTGAGTACCTTCGGCTTGGGCCAGGGTGCTCGGAAGAGGGTTACCCGCGTTATCGTTGGCCGTGGTTGCACCAGCACCCCAGTCAAGATCAACACCTGTGGTTTGCCAACCGAAGTCGTGATAGTTCTGGAAGAAATATCCAAAACGAGTGGTCGAAACCAGCTTCTGAGTCAGGGTGATGTCTGCACCAAAGTTCCAAGTCGCATTTGGTGCAGAAAACCCATAGCCGTATGCGTAGGAAGTGATCGGAGAATCGATGGCAGTGTTCAGATAGCTCGACTGCGATGCAATCGGATCCGCCACAGGCAGAGTATCTCCCATTTCACGGGTGTACTGATAGAGCCACGAGGCCGAAAGGCGCACCTTCTGGTTCAGTGCGTAGTCTAGACGAGCATTCGTGTAATATGTCTTGCTGTTCTGAGTAAAGTTGAGCTTTCCTGCATTCGAATCACTCGATGTGAAATCTACTTCGCGACCGACTGAATTCAGCATGGGAGCAATACCTGCAAAGAACCAGAGCCGGTTCTTAAGAACAGGTCCACCAATATAAAAACCAGGCTGCAAATCCGTATAGCTATCTGCCTTACGCTGGTACTGTTGAGCCGTCGGGTCCACAACCGTAGAACTGGTACCATTCGGATCGTAGCGGAGAGTCGAATTGAACTGATTGGAATCGGTAAGATTCGAACGATACGTGGTGAACAGGCCACCATGATAGTCATTCGAGCCCTTCTTCATCACTACATTAATCACACCACCGAGGGCGCCACCGTATTCGGAGGAGATTCCCGAGGTCTTGATCTGAACTTCCTGAATGAAGTCCATGGGAACGTTGGCATTCGAATAGCCACCGGAGATGTTTTCCGTATCCTGACCTTCAATCAGATAGGCACTCTCCGAGTCAGCAGCACCACCAATCGAGTAACCAACTGAGTTGCCATTGCCGCTCGATCCAGGCATCGAACCGCCCGTGCCGCCTGTAGATCCTGCCAAAGGCTCATTGTGCGCCATTGGGGCAAATTGGATTACCGACTGGAATGAGGTTCCTGTAGGCAGATTCTGCAACGACTCGCCGCTCAGGTTTGTCAGGTTCTGGGTCGTCGTGGTGTCGATGACAGGAGCTTCTTCATTCACTTCGACCGTCGTGGTCGCATCGCCCAACTGGAGGGTAACGTCAACCGTTGGTTGATGGCCAACCTGAATCGTCACGCCTTCGCGCTTGGAAGACTTGAAGCCTTCCGCTTTCACGGAGACTGTGTACGTGCCCGAAGGAAGGTTGGAGACTCGATAATAACCACTCGCGTCAGAGATAATTTCCTTGGCACCGATCAGCGACGAACCGCTGACTACGATCTTCGCCTTGGGCACAACCGCGCCTGAGGGATCCTTTACAGTACCTTGCAGACCGCCAGTGGTTTCCTGGCAATACGCGATCATTTGGTTCGAGCTAGCTACGAAGCCCATGGAGAAGGCCATCGCCGACGCAAGAACCAGGTTCCGAAAACGGTTCAACCGCATTCATTCCTCCAGTGTGTAATGAGCCCGAGGCACTTCAATCATGCCTTCGTGTACTCGGTTGAAGTAATCCCGTACCGGCTAGCTTGGGAAAATAGCCAGTGCGCAAAACCTTCTGTTTTAGTTCGTCCGTGCTGAAGAAGAGGAAACTTCCCTGTAATGCCCTGCCATCCGCTGGGTTGCTTCTGGCAATCTACGGGAATTTGTCGTTGTTCATAGCAATATCTGCGCCAAACTTATGGGCGCTCTGTGATTTTTTAAGTCATTAAAAATAAATATATTTACCAGCTATTGATCAGACTTTCCATTATATAGGCTATGAAAATGCGTATTTTTTCGGTATTTTCTTCCCTTTTTCGCACGGTTCACCTAACGAGTCATTATGGGATCTTTATGCCTTCCTCTGCTCCGCCGCTCAGGTATTCTCTTCTGGTGAACATCTCCCTCATCCACATTGGTGCCACCTCCACCTCCCGGGACGGCTACGAACCGCTGATCCAGGCTTACCTGGAACGCTGTTCGACTTTTGCCCACTGCAAGGTCGAGGCCTTCCGCTCCGAAGCAGACTTCATGTCCTGGCTGGACCGCCAGAAGGGCCGCACTCCGGCCACCTCTATCCTGCTCGACAGTCGCGGCAAGCTCCTTTCTTCGGAAAAATTTGCCGCCTGGATTGGCGACCGCCGCGATCTGGGCGCACAGCATCTAGTCTTTGCTATCGGACCGGCAGACGGCTGGAGTGACTCTGCCCGCAAACGTGCTGACCTGCTGCTCTCACTCGGGCCCATGACGCTGGCCCACGCGCTGGCCCGTCTGGTAGCCGCCGAGCAGATCTATCGCGCCTTCACCATTCTGACCGGACATCCTTATCATTCTGGACACTAAGAACAGCTCCTAGCTTCCAGCATCGAGTCCCTTTTCCCAAGCCCTTCAGGAGCCCATCCATGACCGAACCTTCTTCCGACGCCCGCCGTGGCCTGCTGCTGATCAACACCGGCCCCGGCAAGGGCAAAACCACTGCCGCGCTTGGTACCGCGCTGCGTGCCGTGGGCTGTGGCATGCGCGTGCTGGTACTTCAGTTCCTCAAAGGATCATGGCATTACGGCGAACTGGATTCCTGTCAGGCCTTTGGCGAGAACTTTGTGCTCAAGCAGATGGGCCGAGGCTTTGTGAAGGTGGGCGGCGCCGAAACCGATCCTGAGGATCTGCGTCTGGTGTTGGCCGCGTGGGATGAGGCCCGCGAGGCCATCGAAAGCGACGAGTGGGATCTGATCGTGCTCGATGAGATCAACTACGTCATCGGCTACAAGATGCTCGACCCTGCCGTGGTGGCGGATGTGCTCCGCAACCGTCCCGAGATGCTCCATGTGATTCTGACCGGCCGCAATGCCCATCCCCTGCTGGTGGAGCTGGCCGACACGGTCACGGAGATGCGCGAGGTTAAACACGCCTACCAAAAGGGCATTCTGGCCCAGCGCGGCATCGAATATTAATTCTGCTTTGGTAGGGATTCCCGGCCCATATACAATGGGGTACGGTATGTCCTGGTTCAAGCGCGAAAATAACGAGTATGCCGCCAGTGTGGCCACCACCGCCTCGGTGAATGGCGACGCCGGCGAAAAGACGGTGCGCACCGAAGGCCTGTGGATCAAGTGTCTGGGCTGCCGGACAACAATCTGGAAGGCGGAATTGGAGGCAAACCTGCTGGTTTGTCCCAAGTGCCAGAACCACTTCAAGTTAGGCGCACGCGAGCGCTGTGCGCTGCTGCTGGAGCCTGCCTTCGAGCTGGTGGACTCCGGACTGGTCTCGACCGACCCGCTCAACTTCACCGACATCAAGCCCTACAAGCAGCGCCTGCGCAAGGCTCAGGAGCAGACCGGCCTGAACGATGCGATTGTGAATGCTCTCGGACGCATCGGCAAGCACGAGGTCGTGCTCAGCGCCATGGAGTACAGCTTTATTGGTGGTTCCATGGGCTCGGTGGTGGGTGAAACCATTGCCCGCGCCGCTGACCGTGCCCTGCTGAGCCATAAGCCGCTGATCGTAGTGGCAGCCTCAGGCGGCGCGCGCATGATGGAAGGCGTGGCCAGCCTCATGCAGATGGCCAAAATCTCCTCTGTGCTGGCCCAGCTCGACGATGAGGGCATTCCCTACATCTGCGTGCTCACTGACCCCACAACGGGCGGCGTTACGGCCAGCTTTGCCATGCTGGGCGACCTGAACATTGCCGAACCCGGTGCCCTGATCGGCTTTGCCGGTCCCCGCGTGATCGAGCAGACCATCCGCCAGAAGCTGCCGGAAGGCTTCCAGCGCTCTGAATTCCTGCTGGAAAAGGGCTTCCTAGATGCTGTGGTTCACCGCAAGGAGATGAAAGCCTACCTGGAACGCGCTCTTGACTTTATGCAGGTGCGCAGCTAGGTTTTTGCTTTACGCTGTGTGCAAAGCGTAAGCTCTGACAAATCTTCACAGAATTTCAGCAAATAAAGCGGGCGCCTCCGAAGAGGCGCCCGCTCTTTATTTCTCAGCAAGAATTAGAAGGTAATCGAACCCTTCAGCTGAATCAGACGAGGCGAAGCATCTCCACCAAGACCCGATCCAAGGATCGACGTTGGCGTGCTGGCCGTCGAGGTAATGGTACCGAAGGTGCCATCGTTGACTTCGAAGTCAGGCTGGCTGAAGTTCGGGTGATTGAACAGATTGAAGAACTGAACAGCTACCTTCAGTTTGGCTCCGTGGGTGTAGGGAAGTTCAAAGCCCTTGGCCACATCCATGTCCACATCTGTGTAATTCGGTCCAAACAGCTGGTTACGGGCCTGCTGACCATAATCCGTTGAATTGGTGAAGTGGGATGCAAAGTCACAAGCCTTGGCAGCATGGTTTCCACCGCAATGGTGATTGAAGTGGTTGTCCTTCTGCTTTGCCAGTGCGGCGTTGCCGTAAACAATGTTACCGGTCGTATCTGTTACCGAGAACGGATAGCCGGTGTTATGGAAGACCGTACCCGAAACTTCCCAGTTGTCTACGAAAAGACGCGGTCCCTTGGTGTGCGGAATGGCAATCACATAGTTGCCGCTGACGTACTGACGCACATCATAGTCGGCGTTGCCATAGTTCTGACGCAGATTGTAAGGGTTAATCTGACTAGCAGAATTGTCGCCAAAAGAATCAAATCCACCGTTAGACGTGGTGTCAAGAGCATGTCCCCACGCGTAGTTAATAGAGTAGGTTAGCCAGTTCACGCGGCTAACGAGCTGTGCCTGCAAGCCATTGTAGTTCGAGGACGAACCACTGTAGTACTCCGTGACACTGCCGAGTGCGGCATTCGGGCGCGAGGTGGGAAGGGTAGCGTTTGCACCAGTGCTCGAATACGCATGGTAGTAGGCATTGGGCATATACGAAACAGGCTGGTGATAGGAACGGTTACCAACGTAGGTCAGCTTGAGGGCGGTATTGCGATAGACCTCATGCTCGACAGCAAAGTTCCACTCGATATAGGTGGGCAGCTTGATGTTATGCGCCGTACCAACTACCGTCGGACGGGTAAACACACCACCGGTCACTGTAGACAGGCTCAGAGACGAGCCGCAACCGCTATAGCAGGCACCCTTCGAGTACAGGCTCTGGAGGGCAGCATTCGAGACAGAGGCCTCGTAGTGACCGCTGGCCGAGCTCGTAGGATCAAGCACTGTGGAATAACCATAGTACGCGCCATAGGCCGTAAAACGATCCACCGAAGGCATGTTAGAAACCAGGTTGCCCATGACCTGAGCCGGAAAATAATCGTTGAAGAATCCAACGCCACCACGGATCGTGGTCTTGGAGTTGGCTCCCGACGGCAGGTAGGCAAAACCGATACGCGGCTGGTAAGCCACGCTCTGTTCCTTGAAGAAGGCACGGTGACGACCGGAAGCCATAATCGTGTTGTAGGGAGAGGATGTCGAGGAAGGCAGGCTGCTGAAGTCCTGCGCGAAATTCGACACGCAGTTTGTCACGCAGATTGGGTTGGAGTTATGCTCCGCACGAATACCGGCGGTCACAGTCAAATTCGGCAGCGGCTTCCACTGATCCTGAGCATAGGCACCTTCAACGTACAGTGCTACTGGCTGGTTCGGGCGATTGGCAAAACGTTCAACCCAGACGTCGCTATAACCTGCTGCGAAGTCGCCCTGATCGTAGATTAAGCTTTCTGCACCACCTTTGCCATAAGCGTGCTCGCTCGACGTGTAGTCGGTGATGTCGTCACGGCGGAAGGTATAACCAAACTTCAGGGTGTGCTTGCCCTTGATCCAGGTCAAATCATCATTGAACTGATAGCCGGTAACCATGCGGCCCTGAGGAAAGGCATAATCCTCACCGCCAACCTGACCGGCACCAGACGAGTTCCAGTCATAGTAGCGTTCGCAAGTCGTTCCGTCAGCTTTGTACTGTACGCAGCCCGAGTTTTCGCCTTCTGCAATCAACACAAAGGGAACAGAGGCAAATGCCTTCGAAGCGTTTGTGTTGGTAAAGATCGAACGCGCATAGCTTGCGGCAAACAAAAACTGGTTCGTCAACGTGGATGAAAACGTGTGGTTGTAACCAAACTGTCCCTCATAAGCTGGCTGGGGGCTCTGTGCCGCAAAAACCGAATCAAGATAGCTGCTTTCGGTAGGCTGCACACCATGGTCGACCTTGGAGTGAACAAACAAGTTGTCTTGTGGGCCGAGAACGACGTCTACGCGATCATTGATCAGCCACTCCTTGGCAAAGTTGGTGGCCTGACCGTTGAAGATCCAGGTATCAGGATCGTTCGCGTCTACGCTACCCTGCGAAAAGTTCTTGGCATTGTTGTAGTACGAAAAGATCGTCTTATATAGAGATGCCTGCGACGAGAGTCCGTTGTAGGCCAAGTTGCCGTCAGGGATCAGGCCATTCGGATTGGCTGCAGAAATCGTGTCGTACGAGGCCGTACCAAGAATTGCCGCCTGATAGTTGGGGCTGGGAGCATAGACGGTGCCTCGAGTAGGAATCAAGACACGAATGCCTTCGTAATCAACGAAGCCAAAAATCTTGTTCTTTTTGATGGGACCACCCACCGAAGTCGCCCACTGGTTGGCATTATCAAAAGCGCGTGCCGTGCCGTAATACTTATTGAACCAGCTGTTGGCGTTCATGGCGCGCCCGTTCCACCAGTAAAGAGCATTCCCGTGATACTGGTTGGAGCCAGAGCGAGTCATTTCGTTTACCTGAGCGCCACCAAGACCACCGAAGGCCACGTCAAAGCTGTTGGTGGTCACGGTTACCGTGTCAACGTCATTGTTGCCAAGCAGAAGGTTGCTGGCGCCAGAGTTGCCCACGTTCAAGTAAGGATCACCTTCATAGCCACCGTTGACCGTATACATATTGGAGGTACCAGGCAGGCCGTTGACCGAAAAGTTACCATAACCAGACTGCGTATTCATGACCGCACCGGGCGTCGTCTGAGCCACAAAGGTAAGGTCATTGCCGGGGTTCGGCAGATTCTGGATCTGAGCCACATCGAAGGAGGTCGACAACTGCGCATCGTCCACGTCGAGAGTCTGGATGTCACCACCAGAAACTTCCACGGTAGTCAATGCCTTTCCGACAGCAAGAACCAGATTCACCGTGGCGATGGAGCCCGTAGCTACCGTTGTGGTAGCGGAAACGGTATCGAAACCAGCGACAGACGCCGTTACCTTGTACTTGCCAGGAGGAAGCAAAGGAACACGGTAGCCTCCTGTTTTATCTACGATAACCGTCTTTGTCTGTCCCGTAGTTGCACTTGTGACTTCAACCTGAGCATTGAGCAACGCTGCTCCCGAAGGGTCTGCAATCGTGCCCGTGATATCGCCTGAGATAATCGACTGGGCGCTTACCGTTGTGGACAACATATTTGTTGTCACTGCGACCACAGAGGCAAGGCTGAACATCAGTACAGCTGCCACTAAACGGTTAACTTTCATCTTTTCCTCCAAGTACAATGGGGCCTTTGGCGCAGGAATATCACCACTATCCACTTTTGTGTTCCCTGGGACCGGTCTACTGCCAGGGCAAAATTCATCAGCCCCCCATCCTCTGGATGGAGGTCTGTACGCATTAAGCCGGTTGTAGAAAATCCTGTGCGAGAACTACGGGGGTAAATCTCACCAGAACAACAGATATGTGAACAAGAACCGAGTCATTGGCGTCTGGGTGACGAGGCCACGGTTATCTTCTATTTAGCAATTTAGACACCAAACTATAAGGACGGTATAAATAATTTTATATTTATATTATCTATTGCTTTTTCTGATATTTAAAGATTCCTTAAATCGAATGCAACACTGCTTTCTGCATACAAATAGATATAGCCTGTGCATGTATCTACAAAAATACATACACAGGCTACCAATTATTATTTTTTCGATTGTGTTTCTCAGATGCGCATAGGCATCAATACATAACGGTACTTGTACTCTGCCTCAGGATCCTCCGGGCGTAGTTGGCCGGCGGACTGCGAGTCCTTGAACTCTAACCGGACCTCGCCTTCGTTACCGATGGCCTTAAGGAACTCCAGAATATAGGACGAGTTGAAACCCACCATGATGGGATCGCTGTCGTAAGGCGTGTCGATGATGTCTTCCGACTCACCGGTTTCGGTGGAGTTGGCGCTCACCTTCAGTTCGTTGGCCTCCAGCCGCATGCGGATGGCACCCGAACGCTCGTCGGCAAACTGGGCCACGCGCTGAATGGCTGCACCCAGTTCGGTACAGCGCACAATGGCGAACTTGTGGTTGTCGCGCGGCATGACGGCTTCAAAATTGGGGAACTGGCCGCTCAGCTTACGGGTGCTGAGTGTGCGCTGACCGATGCGGAAGAAGAGGGTGTGCTCGTCATCGGCAAACTCCAGGGTTTCTTCCTCGGTATTGCCCAATAATTGTTGCAATTCCTGCAAAGCCTTGCGCGGAACCAGAACCCGCTTTTCTGCCGTGACGCCAGTAAGCTTCTCGCCAGGCTTTTCAACGAAGGACAGGCGATGGCCGTCGGTAGCTACCATGGCCAGTGATTCCGGCTTGAGAACGAGCAAAGCTCCGTTGAGCGTATAGCGCGACTCTTCGGTGGAGATAGCGAAGATGGTACGCGCAATCAGCGTTTTGAAGGCAATGACGGGAAGTGTGATGACCTCGCCGGCGGGGAACTCGGGCACCTGCGGGTAATTGGCCCGGGCCATGCCCACAACCTTGGTGTTCGACCGGCCACTGCGAATCTGCACCCAGTGGTTCTCCAGCAGCTTGATCGAAATCTCGCCGTCAGGAAGAAGCTTGATGTAGTCGTAAAGCTTGCGGGCGGGAATTGTGCAGGAACCAGGCTTCTTGATCTTTACCGCGGTGCTGGTACGAATGGCCTGGTCCAGATCGGTGGCCGTAATGGTCAGTCGATCGTCTTCGGCTTCAATCAAAAAGTTGGACAGAATCGGGATCGTGGTTTTGCGCTCCACCACGCTCTGCGTGGCGGTGAGTTCCTTCAGCAGATCCTGACGGCTTACGGTAATCTCCATCGCTGCCCCCTGCGCGGATGGCTGCTCCTGCTCCGGTTCGACGACTGGCATACGTCTACGCTCGCTGCACTAGCCCGCTTCCTGCGCTGGCCTCAATCTACATCAACTGGGGGCCCTGCGGAAGTGGCTGTCTTTTCTACTTCTTGATTCTAGCCCGCCACAAAGAGTGGAAAAAGAGTCCGAAGCGTGGATTGCGTGATTTTTCTTGTTCTGAGCCCTTGGAAAATCTTTCGCGGAAGCGGGTGAGTTTTCCGCGAAAACCTCAAAGCGAAGCGACGGTTGGTTTTTTTCCAGTGTTGAAGAGATACTTTGCCCGTAGTACCCGTAGATGCCGGTGGAAAATTGGAAAAATGGTGGAAATTGTTGAATTCAAGTTCTTTAACTACATGTCTTTTTTTCTAAAACTGGGCTGTGCAATTCAGGATATTAGGAAAACCAGGAGGATATGAGTAAAACCTGTCCCATGATTCCCACGACTCCCACAAGGAACGCAAAAAGGGCTGTGTAAAGTAGGTCGTTTTCGTGGAAAGCTCGTCCGGCGCTTTATTTTTCAATTTCTTGGAAGGGACGAGTCTTCCACAAGGGACGCGTAATCCGAAGATTCCACAATTGGTTCCCGCATCTGTGCAAGACTCGGTACGCTTCCCGAAGCTGGAAGGGGAGAAAATAGAAGCTAGAAAAGTAAAAAAATTTTTCCGGTCCGGTTTCTAATAGAAAGCGAGCTCGGCATTGAGGAACAAACATGACTATTGAAATTGGGCGGCTAGAGTCCGATTTATTGAAAATGTCGGCCGAAGCTGCGCCAGGACTTGGTTTTTGTGAAGCGATTGCCGAACTCGCTCGCTCGGGTAGATTCTCCCAGTTGGCTACGGTCTTGCCTCCTGTGGTCTATCAGGAGATGTGGGAACGTTATCAAAGTAGTCCCGATGGCTTTGTACAGGAGTGGCAGAGGCTGGCACGTGAGATGCAGCAGGGCTTTGTTGAGCATGCCCGGCAGAGGCTTACTTCCCTTACCCGTCTGCAGAAGGCCGACGATAGCCATCTGACTCCGGCGTGGATGGAGATTCAGCGCGCTCTGGATAGCGAGCAGAACAACCTGCTGCGCACTGCTTTTACGCTTGAGTTGTTGGAGATGGTTGAGCCCGCCGTCTTCCGCGCGACTCATCTGCGGGAGTGCGTGGTGGGAACCGCAAGTTCCGAGGAAGCAGACCGTTATCTGGATGAGGCGACCCGCTGCTATTTTTTTGGCCTGTTTACGGCCTGTGCCGTCATGTGTCGTTCCGTCCTGGAAGAGGCAATCAAGCAGAAGCTTCCGCCGCAGCTGGAAAAATTGCTGAAGACGCGCTATCGCAATACGCCAACGCTCGGCAATCTGTTGCATGAAGTGAACAACAACATGACGCTCACCGGTTTTGACCCAGACTTTCCGCATGTGGCCAACAAGGTGAACGACGTGGGTCGCAAGGCGGTGCATCAGGGTTTGCTTTCGGAAGATGAGGCCAGGGATTGTTTGCAGAACGCCCGGCAGGCGCTTGAATTGCTGCTCAAGCAATAAGCGCAATCTATACTGGAATTTCATGTCTTACGCCGACGCCACTGCCCAGCTTTTTTCCATGATGCCCGAGCTGTCTGTGTTGCCTGGCCAGCCGCGCCGCAAGTTTTCTCTCAGTGAAGTCCGGAGCCTGCTTGAGGCTCTCGGCTCGCCAGAGAAAAATTTCCCCGCTGTATTGATTGCTGGTACCAATGGAAAAGGTTCCACCGCTTCCTCTCTTGCCTCGATCCTTCATACCGCTGGCTACCGGACAGGCCTCTATACTTCACCGCATCTGACCCGCGTGAATGAGCGCATTCGTATTGGCAACATCGACATTGCCGACGAAGATTTTGCGCATCATTTTTTCCGCGTGAAAGAGGCGGCAGACCGTCTTGTTGTGGCAGGAACTTTGCCGCAGCCGCCCAGCTTTTTTGAGGTGATTACGGCGCTGGCCTTTTCCTTCTTCAGTGAACAGAAGGTGGAGATTGCAGTTCTGGAAGTGGGCATGGGGGGGCGGCTGGACGCGACCAACGTCGTTGAGCCGATTCTTTCCGTGATTACCGACATTTCGCTCGATCACACCGAGTGGCTGGGGCCGGATCTTTACTCGATTGCCCGGGAAAAAGCGGGAATTCTGCGCCCAGCTAAGCCAGCGATTACGTTGCCGCAGCAGCCCGAGGTGGATCGCGGAATCGGCGAAATCTGCCAGGCAGTTCGAGCCGTTGCTGTGAGCGCGCTTCCCTTCTTGCCTCCTCAGAAGGCAGAAGATTCCTATCCGCTGCAGATGATGGGCGAGGGAATTTCTGTGCATTCGCCGTTGCATGGCGAACATCAGCACCGGAATCTGGCCCTGGCGCTGGCCGCCGTGGATCAAATGGGAGCGCTAGGTTTTTCCCGCCTGAATGCGCGCGTGATTGAAGAAGGAATTGCTGCTACTCGCTGGCCTGGGCGGCTGGAGAAAATTGAACGCAACGGCCAACGCTGGATTCTGGATGTTGCGCACAATCCCGCCGGCGCCGAAGCTTTGCGCTCGGGCCTTCGTGCCACAATGCGGGATAATCTTTTGCCGGTTCTTGTTTTCAGTTGCTTGCGCGACAAGCCGCTCACGGAACTAGCGCAGATTCTTTTTCCGCTCTTTCGCAAAATTGTTCTTGCTCCTATCCACAGCCAACGCGCTACCTCGCTGGATGTTCTGCGAGAAACAGCGAAAGCTTTTGGTGAGGACGCAGTAGTTTCCACTTCCGT
This sequence comes from Telmatobacter bradus, assembly GCF_048629425.1. Classification (NCBI taxonomy): domain Bacteria; kingdom Pseudomonadati; phylum Acidobacteriota; class Terriglobia; order Terriglobales; family Acidobacteriaceae; genus Telmatobacter; species Telmatobacter bradus. The sequence goes on along the minus strand of NZ_CP184532.1, from coordinate 4,914,424 downwards.
GGAAGAAGCTCTGCAATGCGCCCGGCAGATTGCTGGCGCTGAAGAGGTCGTCGTCTCCGGCTCGGTCTATCTAGTTGGAGAGGTGCGTTCGATCCTTCTTGCGGGCGAGGTATACCGTCAGTGAGCACACGCCCGCATCCCCTGCCCCGCTTTTACTGTTGGAAGACGAATCTGCTGCATATTCCTCTGATGGCTGTGGCAACAATTTGCTGCGGATCGGCAGCGCTGCTGGTTTCTTGTTTTGATAAGGGTGGCCAGCGCCAGCACCGGATTGCCCAGCTCTGGGCGCGGCTTTTGGTGCGTTTTTCTGGCTGCTCTCTGGAAGTTCGTGGGGCAGAAAATCTGCGCAAGCATCCGGTTGCAGTTCTTGCCTGCAACCACACCTCGTACATGGATACGCCGGTGGTTTTTTCGGCGCTGGGTTTCCAGTTTCGCATTCTTGCCCGCAAACCGCTTTGGAAGGTCCCCTTCATTGGCTGGTACCTGAACCGCTCCGGGCAGCTGCCAATCGACACCGACAATCCCCATGCCTCGTTGGCCAGCCTCGGCAACGCAGTGAAGGCACTACGCGGCCAGATGCCGGTCTTTGTTTTTCCGGAAGGCGGTCGTACGTCGAACGGAGAGCTGAAGCCGTTTCTCTCTGGCGCTGCCTATTTGGCCCTTCGTGCCCAGGTTCCGGTGGTTCCCATGGCTTTGCTGGGTGTTTACGACCTGCTTCCCATGCACACCCGTCACCTCTTCCAGACGCCGCTGCTTTTGGTTGTAGGAGAACCGATTGAAACCAGGGGAATGCATCTTCGCCAGGTGAACGAACTCAGCGAGCGGATGCGGGATGCGATCCAGCAGCTGATCGACCAGAACCGATAGATCCATCCTTGTAGAAAAGAGAACCAGTAGAACTGCTCTTCCTCTAAAGAGCCGGTACACTGGTCCTGTCATGAACCTTCGTATTCTCCTTCCCGTTCCGACCGCAGAGGATGCTGCCTACAACCAGCGCACCCTGCCCGCCTACTGCGATGCCCTGTCCAGCGTTGGTCTTGAGCCGGTCACGATTCCGCTAGATACTTCCCCGGCAGAAAGACAGAAGCTGACTGCCTCCTGCCACGGGGTTCTGCTGCCCGGCAGCCGCTTTGATGTGGATCCAGCCCGCTATGGAGAAGCGCGCATCCCGGCCTGCGGACCTTCAGACCCTGTGCGAACCCTTGTGGACGAAGCCCTGCTGACGGAGGCTTTTTCCCACAAGAAGCCGGTTTTGACCATCTGCCACGGCACACAGAGTCTGAATGCGTGGAGAGTGGGCAAGCTGACCCAGGACCTGCAGACAGCGGTCAATCATCAGCCAGGACGCACGGTTGTGGAGGCTCATGCCGTAGAGGTTGCAGCGAATTCCCGGCTAAGTGGAATGCTTGAAGAGGGAATTGGGCCGCTGATTCAGGTGAACTCCACACACCATCAGGCGATCCGGGTTCCAGGGGAAGGGCTGAGGGTTGCGGCGATTTCTCCCGTAGATGGAGTCATAGAAGCGGTTGAGCTGCCTGCCGAAGATCATTTTGTGGTGGCGGTGCAGTGGCATCCGGAGCGGACCTTGCAGGAGAGTGCGTTCTCCCGGGCAATTTTTCTGGCATTCAAGGCAGCTGCAGAGGAATTTGCAAAAGCTGCAGAGGAGAGCAAGTAATGGAAGGCAATTCAAGCATGGAGAAGTTGCAGTCGCTGTTGCAGGGCGCGGGGTGCGCGGAACTCACGACGGGAGAGGCGGAGAGTTTTGAGCAGTACTTGAGGCTCTTTCTTCTTTGGAATGCGAAGACCAATCTGAGCGCGGTTCGGGATGAGGACGGGATACTCTCCCGGCATTTTCTGGAATCCATTGCCTGCGCCCGGCAGATTCCCGCAGGAGTGGCGTCCTTGCTGGACTTTGGTTCTGGAGGTGGTTTCCCCGGGGTCCCAGTGGCGATCTGCCGCCCAGAGATTGCCGTGACCTTGGCTGAATCCCAGGGGAAGAAGGCTATTTTCCTGCAGGAAGTGGTTCGTACGCTGGGATTGGATGCGAAGGTTCACGCCCGCCGGGCGGAGGAGTTGGGCAAGACCTTCGATTGCGTGACGATGCGGGCGGTGGACCGGATGATTGGGGCCATTGCGCTGGCAGCGGCGCTGGTCAGCGCCGGAGGCATTCTAGCATTGATGAGTACCACGGCCGAACAGAATGCAATGCAGACTGCGGCGGGTGAGAGATTTCATTGGCAGGCAGCGACCCCGATCCCCGGTGGAGGGGCGAAGGTTCTTCTTCTAGGCAGGAAAGAAGAGTAGTTCGAGGGGTGGGCAATGTTCCACGTGGAACATTGCCCACTCCTTACTTCTCTGCCCGCCTCAATGTTCCACGTGGAACATTGAACAATACAGAAAGGTCAGGAACAGGAAGAGCTGGACCAAACTGGAACAAGATCGATATAAAAACCAAAACGGAACGCTACCAATAAACGCCCCTTAAAATCCCCTCAGGAAAAGAAGTTTTCCACCATTTTGTAGAATTTAGCCCCTGAAAGCCCCTCCTCCGCCTTCTCCAAGAACCTGTTTATTTTCAGCACACTACAAAGCCCATTTTTGCCTCCACTCAAAACCTTTCCACAGAAAACCCTGGTTCTCCACAGTGCAAGTGGTTCGCAGTTTTCTGCGCCAACTTTTACTCTTGAAAGCCATGGGCAAGATTCTAGGAATCGTCAATCAGAAAGGTGGCGTGGGTAAAACCACCACCGCCATCAACCTCTCGGCCTGCCTCGCCCTCGAAGGGCTACGCGTCCTCCTGGTCGATTGTGATCCGCAGGCCAATGCTTCTTCCGGCGTCGGCTTTCTTCGCGACGATGAACGCCGTTCGGTTTATGACGTCTATATGGGCGATGCCACTGCCCAGGAGGCCATTCAGCAGACCGAGATCGAGACGCTCTGGCTGCTGCCCGGAACGAAAAATCTGACCGGAGCCAATGTCGAGCTGGCCAACGCCGAAGACCGCACCCTGCGCCTGCGCCATGCGCTGGCCGATGTGCGCGACAACTACGACATTATTGTTCTCGACTGCCCCCCGGCGCTCGATCTGCTTACGCTCAATGTGCTCTCGGCCGCCGAGTCGCTCATTGTTCCCATGCAGGCCGAGTACTTTGCCCTGGAGGGCATTTCGGAGCTGGTTTCGACCCTCGAACGGGTGCGTGCCGCCTTCAACCCTGAGCTGACCATAGAGGGTGTGCTGCTGACCATGTACGACGATCGCACCAACCTCTCGCAGCAGGTGACCGATACGCTGCGCGAATACTTCCGCGAACGCCTCTATCAGACGGTGATTCCGCGCAATATTCGTCTGGCCGAAGCTCCCAGCCACGGTAAGCCCGTCGCTCTCTACGATCCCCGTTCCCGTGGAACCGAGGCGTACTTCGAGATGACCGGCGAATTCCTGGCCCGCAACGGGATCGAGCTGCCCAATCGCTCCAAAAAGTCCAAGGATAAGAAGCTGCCTGAGCCGGAGAGAAGCAAACCCGAAGCCAAGGTCCGCTTCTGGCCTTATTCCTAAAGCAAATTCAGAGTTGGTGCAGTGCGAGTCGATGCTTTCCCGTGCAGTTTTCCATAAGAAAACTGCACCCTGCACATTCTTCATGCCCCCAATGGAAACTCCGGTTTTGCTCTGACAAATTGCGAACGCGGCAATCACTGAATCAAAAAACAAAAGGAATAGACAATGAGTAACGCCCCCCACGATAGCAAGCGCCGCGCTCTTGGCAAGGGACTCGATTCCCTGCTGCCCCGCGTACCCGCTCCTGTGGCGAAGCCGGCAGCTCCTGCCGCTGCCGCCGAGGCCGAAGGCGGCAAGCCGCGCGAGATTCCTGTCGAGCAGATCGACCGCAATCCCTTCCAGACCCGTTCGAACATCGATGAAGCGCAGCTAGCCGAACTGGCCGCCTCCATTACCGCCAATGGCGTTGTGCAGCCGATTCTGGTTCGTCCCCTCGCCGGAGGCCGTTTCCAGCTCATCGCTGGCGAACGTCGCTGGCAGGCTTCCAAAAAGGCAGGCCGCGCCACCATCCCCGCCATTGTTCGCCAGGTTTCTGACGAGCAGGCGATGGAAATTACCATCGTTGAAAATTTGCAGCGCACGGATCTGAATCCGATGGATCAGGCCCGTGCCTTTGAGCGCCTGGGGCGCGAATTCCATATGACGCAGGAGCAGATTGCCCAGCGTACCGGCAAGGATCGCGCCTCGGTGGCCAACTTCCTGCGCCTGACGCGCCTGCCCGCAAGCGTGCAAAAGCGCGTGGAGGGTGGCGAACTGAGCTTTGGCCATGCCCGCGCCCTGCTCGCCTTCGAGCATGCGGAAGAGATTGAAAAAGCTGCGCAAAGGGTGGCCGCGCTTTCGCTTTCCGTTCGCCAAACAGAAAGCTACGTACAGGGGCAGCTCCATCCGGAGAAAAAGCTTTCCAAGCAGGAGAAACCCGAGCCGCAGATCGATCCCAACGTCAAGGATGCTCAGGTCGAACTACAGCGCAAGCTGGGCATGAAGGTCTATATCGAAGACAAGAATGGCCGCGGTCGCGTCATCATTGAATACGCGAACCTGGAAGGTTTTGATCGCTTGATGGAGCAGCTTTCGGGCAACTAACAGCGTACAAATTCAAGTCGACGAAACCGGGGACTGAAGCACTTTTTGAGTGCGACAGTCCCCGGTTTTTTACTGCCTCAAAAATCGCTGTTCGCGGGCCAATCTTTTGAAGGGGACGGTTTTTCCACCTGCGAAAAGGAAAAGTGGAAAAGTACATAAAATCAGATAATATGATCCTGTGCGAGAAAGATCCATCAGCGTGACCGAGGCGGCAAGAAACTTTGCCGACTGCGTGGCGCGCGTCCGCTATCAGGGTGTTTCCTATCAGTTGCTCAAAAATGGAGTGCCTGTGGCCCGTCTGGTTCCGGAGTCCGAGGAACTGGTCGCCGAGGCCCTTGGCAAACAGGATGCACGCCGCAGGAAGCGCCAAAAGCAGTACGAAGAGCAGGCCAAAAAGACCGCAGCATCTTCCGATGCGTCTCAGTCAGAATCCCAGGCAGCAACAGCGTTGCCCCAGTCACGTTCCCTGCAGTGGTAGAGCAAATCCAGAGTTTCTGTGAGGGTGTGAAGAAGGTGCCGGGTGCAGTTTTCTTGAGGAAAACTGCACGGGGAAGCATCGACTCGCACTACACCAACTCTGAATTTGCTTGAACCAAAACGCAGCGCGGATCAGGCTAAATATTTTTGAATTGTTCTAGATTTAGGGTTTGAGTTCGACCTGATGCAGTAAGCCGAGAAATTGTGGGTCGGAGCGCAGCGGATCCAGACAAGGATCAATCTTTAAATAGACCAGTCCTGCATCCTGTACCTGTGCGGCTTCGTTCAGCCACATCAAGGCCTCGCGTTGCTCGCCCAGCCCGGTATAGACGAGCGCGATTTCATAGCGTCCGATGCCAGTGGTCTGCACAATATTTTTCAGCTCGGCAATGGTTTTACGTGCTTCAGCGGCATTTCCGGAGCGGGCGTAGGCATTGCCAAGATGGCCGAGCGTGTACGGCCCCCTGCCGGCTTTGAGAAAAGCAGCAATTGCCTCGGAGTAGCGACCTTTTTCAACCAGAATGTCGCCGATGAGGAAGTTTCTGTCAGAAAGATTGATCTTGAGTCCCTGGGCCGTCTGAGCCACTGCCAGCGCCTGGTCGTATTGCCGGGAGAAGTAATAGAGAAAAGCTTCAGAGTGTAGGGTACTGCCTGCAACAGGGTCAAGTTCCACGGCTCGCTCCACTTCAGCGAGTGCTTCGCGCTGATGGCCGGTACGTACCAAATAGAAGGCGTACTTCTGATGGCTGGTTGCGGAGTTGGGGTTCAGGGCGAGGGCGCGCTGGAACTCAGATTCGGCGCGCGGCCAGTCCCAGGTAAGCGTCATGGCACTGTTGGCCAACTCCGCATGGGCTTCAGAGAGTGAGTCGTCAAGTTCCACGGCGCGGGCAGCCTCGGCGTTCTGCCGGGTGAAGGCATCGCGATAGGGCATGTGGCCCGATTCACCCAGCATGCCGTAACAACTGGCCAGGGCGGAGTGGGCCTGGGCGTAACCGGGATCGCGATTGAGGGCGCGGCTGAAATAATCGGCGGCTTGGGCGCAGTCGTCGTTTTCCCTCAGCAGTATGCCGTGCAGGTAGAGGTCCTGGGCCTGAGGATCGAGGGGGCGCTTGCGCGTCAGGCGTGCCTGCTCCTGGGGGGTGATTGCGGTGCGTACCTCTTCCGCAATCGCTTGAGCCACTTCACCTTGCCAGGCAAGATCGCTGCTCAGGTTACGAACGTAGGTGTGGGCCCACAGGGGACGATCGCTGCGGCCATCGATGAGTTGTGTGCTGATGCGCACCTGATTGCCTTCACGCAGCACGCCGCCCTCGACCACGGCATCGACCCCGAGTTCCCGGGCGATCTGCGGCAAAGTCTTCTTCGAGCCCTTGTAGCTCATCGAAGAGGTGAGCGAGATGACGCGCAGGGTGGAAACCTGCCCGAGATCGTTGATCAGTTCCTCCGTCATGCCGTCGGCAAAATACTCCTGGGTGGCGATGCCGGAGAGGTTTTCCAGGGGCAGAATGGCCACGGCATGAATGGAGCCGTACGCGACGTGTGCCCTTTGCCAGCCGCGTACGCCAAAATATCCCCCTGAAACCACCGCCGCTGCAATCAGGAGGGCGACAAAGCTCCATCGCGACCGTTGGGCGGCAGATTTTTGTAGTGGAATTTCGGGTACAAGAGGCTGCGCATGTTCAACCGCGGGGGGCACAGCAACTATTGTTTGGGGAGGTAATTCCTGCTCTTCCCCGGCAAAGTGGAAGTGTGGAACGTAGGAGCCGCTGGGCACTTCAATGTGGACGGGAATCTCTCCTTCGCCCTCGGTGCTGTAGAAGTGAGCCAGCTTTTTGCGTAGTTCGCTGGCGCGTACGCGCACCACGGAATCGCTGCCGGTGTCGTAGCTGACGGGGCGGCCAAAGAGTTCAGCGCCGATCATGCGTTCCCGCAGGCTGTCGTAGTCCCCTTCCAGGGCATGAAGAACAATAAACCGCAGAAAATCCTGGGAGCGCTTGCTGCCGGCAAAGGCCTGGCTAGTCAATAATTCGTCCAAATGGCTGCGGATGGCCTGCTTCTGTTCCGGGCTTAATATGGCCACTGTGAGCTGCGTATGGGTACTGGATTTAAGCATGGAGAAGCTTTTCCTTGGCAAACAAGATACGGCATATACTTTACGCCACGTTGGCAAGTGCGCGTAACGGGGAATTGTAAGGAGAAGTTTCAGGGTAAAAAATCGAAACAAGTATTTATTTATCAATATGTTCAGTCCGCGTAACGGGATGCTGATCCGTTAACCGCTTTACATGGATTTTCATCGGGTGGTTGAATCTGGCTGCCTGACAAAGAGAAGCAGGAGGTGTTTTCTAGCAAACGCTTTCTGGAAATCTTCTCTAACCGTGGGCCGGTTGTACCGCTCAATGGAGCTCCGTCAGAGCCGTAGTCAATCTGCTCGGACAGGTGGCCACGGTAGAAGAAAACAACGAATGTTTGTAGGAAGGCATGAGATGAAAAAAATGCAGAACGCTACAGGATCGACTTCGGCACTGTTCTAGACCTTGCGGGGAAATCGAATAGATTACCCGCGAAAGTCGTTGCGTCGAGTTCGCCCTGTAAGACGCTCAAGAAAAGCACTAATTTATCTCATTCAAAATCTGAACTTGCACCGGAATGATTTGTAGGGAGGAAAACAATGAAACAACGGTTGCTTCTACTGGTATTGGCGCTGCTTGCGATTGGAACAGGCATGCCATGCGTTGCTCAGCTCAGCCAGGGATCGATAGCTGGAAGTGTGAAAGATCCTTCTGGGGCTCTTATCGCCAACGTCAAGATCATTGCGACAAGTATGGGGACAGGAACTGCATACACCGTTACATCCACAAGTGCTGGGACCTACTATTTTACGAACCTAAATATTGGAGAGTATACGATTTCCGCATCGCTAAAAGGCTTTAAGTCAGCGGAAATCAGCCTTGTCAACATTTTGGTCGGAACCACCACCTCTCTTTCCATCACCATGCAGGTTGGTGATGTTTCGGAAACGGTGACCGTACAAGCCGATGCTCTTACGGTCAATACGGAATTATCGGAAGTGGCAGACGTCATTACCACCAAGCAAGCTTTGGATCTTCCTCTCGATTTGAACGGTAGCGTGGTGAGTTCCATGCGTTCGCCGGAAGCTTTTGTGTTCCTGCTTCCCGGAACGGCTGGACCTGGAACGGCAAATGGACAGGGCGGCACCTGGGAATCGAAAATATCGGGTGGGCAGAACTACTCGACGGAAGTCCTGTTAGACGGAGCCAGCATGTATCGCTCCGAGAATGGATCGTCTTTCGATGAAACCGCGCCTTCTGTCGAGGCTATCTCTGAATTCAAAGTCACTCTTTCTTCCTATCCTGCCGAAGTGGGAAGAACTACGGGCGGTATTGAGAGTTTCAGCACCAAATCCGGTACCAATGATTGGCATGGCGTAGCGTATGACATCTTCAAGAATCGTGACCTTGATGCCAATAACTGGGGCTACAACTACTATCAGGATGTTTATAGGAACAACTCTACAGAGCTCGCAGACTACCAGCGCCCTGCTGATGAAAAAAACGATTACGGCCTGGCTCTCGGTGGTCCTGTCCGTATTCCCAAACTCTACAATGGACGCAATAAAGCATTTTTCTTCTTTTCCTGGGAGCAGTATCGTCAGAATCTTGGCGGGACTTCTACGAGCACGGTTCCTACGACTGCCGAGCGCGGAGGAAATTTCTCTGACCAGATGACAACTACTGTCAAAGAAGCAGAAAATCCTTGCGACCACACGCAGGCCATTTATCAAGGAGAGATCTTCGATCCGACCACGACAACTACCGGAACAAATTCATCCAACCAAACGGTTACCTGTCGCTTGCCATACGCCAAGAATGCAATCCCCGCAGCCGACTTGGTATTGAGTAGCGCGAATCAGTCTATTGTGAATGCGCTGAATTCTTATTATCCGTTGCCAACCATTTCGGGCAGCATCACCAATAACTACGTCTATGCCTGGACATATCCAGTTCTTGATACTTCAATGTCGGTGCGTGCGGATTACAACTTCAACTCCAAACAACGCGTCTACGTCACCTATAACTCCCGCGACAACACGAGAAAATCTGTGAATCCATGGCTTGATAACGCTGCTGGCCAAGGCCGAGATCAGAATTTCTTCACACACTATATCCGCGTTGGATATGACTACACCATTACCCCTAACATCCTTAATCATCTAACGCTTGGTTATGACCGCACCAATAGCGGTAACTACGACACTGGAGTTGAAGCGAACAAGGATTGGGATTCAGCGCTTGGCATTAAGGGCGCATCTGGTCATAATTTTCCTTACGTGTATGCGTGGGGTGATGCGGGTATTGGCGGAACCGTCGATGGAGATTCGATCGACAATGGCTATCGCTTGAATGACACGCTGACCTTCGTCAAGGGAAAACACGTTATAAAAGCCGGAGTGGATTATCGCTATCAGATTTTTAACCCGATGACCTTGTCGGAACAGTCAGGTAGCATTGGGTTTGATCCCACGACGACAGCCGGTGATGTAAACACGGCCTGGGATGCGAACGGATACGCAAGTATGCTTCTTGGTTTGCCGGGCTATGCAATCTTGGACGCGTACTCTGAACAACCCAAATGGCTATCTCACTACTACGGATTTTTCGTCCAAGACACTTTTAAAATCTTTCCTTCGCTGACCTTGAATTATGGTCTGCGTTATGATGTGGACGTTCCGCGCCATGAAGCGCACGGGAACACTTCCGACATTAGCCTTACGACTGCAAATTCTGGGGCTGGCGGTCTGCCTGGCGCTTTGGTTTTTGCAGGTAAAGGCACGGGGAGAAATGGAAACGTCAATGAACAATGGGCCGATACATGGCATAAGGATTTCGGTCCGCGTTTTGGTTTTGTCTGGGCACCTACTGCGAGGAACAACACCTTCTCACTCTCCGGAGGTTATGGAATCATCTATGGTCCGCTGCAATATGCAGACTATGGTGACGGAATGCAGGAAGGATTTAATTCGACCCCGAGTTGGGACGGTTCTTCAACCTTGTCATCGGTTTTTACGCTCTCCAATGGTTTTCCGTCCTATACCAAACCGCCATCGTTTGATCCGACACTAGCCAATTTGACGACAGGTGCTTATCCGGCGAATGCTTATATTGCCCCTTCTCATGGGCGTCCAGCCATGGTGCAAAGCTGGAGTGTTGAACTTCAACAACAAATCGTCCCAGATTTGATCCTTGATGTAGCATATGTCGGCTCTCATGGAGCACATCTGCGTTCGACGTTTGATGCTACTAACTCCATCCCGGTTAATGACTTTGCTCTTGGAAATGTTTTAAGCACCGAGATCGGATCTACTACAGCAGCTAACGCAGGGTTATCCGTTCCGTATTCTTCTTATCCAACGTCTTATACGGTTGGTAATGCTTTACGCCCATATCCGCAATATAACGGCGCGATTAACAGTGATTGCTGCCTCGAAAATCGTGGCCAATCTAACTACAACGCACTTGAAACGCAATTGATCCGTCACTTCAAAGATGGGTTCAATTTGCAGACCTCCTATACTTGGTCGAAGACCATGACGAATGCTGACTCATCTGTGCCCTACTTTTCGGGTGATAACGGCGGCGGTTACATTCAGAACGTCTTTAACTCAAAATCAGAAGTCGTGCTTAGTAACCAAGATCTGACCAATAACTTTGTCATAAGTTATTTGTATGAACTTCCTTTTGGCAAAGGCAAAAAATGGTTGGCGGGAAATCGATTCCTGGATAAAGGGATTGGAGGTTGGCAGATTGGTGGCGTGCAGCGCTACATGTCAGGCCAACCGATTTCCTTCTATGCTGCAACCGCAATTCCAGGATATGACGGCAGTATTCACTATCAGCGTGTTGCTGGCCAAAGTTTACTGAGTTCATGGGCGCGGAGTGGTCATTACAATCCAGCCAAACAGGCTAATCTGACAACGAACACGTACGACGCAACGACAAATCCGAACCCATATCGCTACTTTAACTATGCGGCATTGACTGATCCTAATGCCGCGAACACAGTTGCTTCCCGCGGTTCGTATGCCTTCGGTAATCAACCAAGAACAACGGATGAGATTAGAACTGGAAAATACCTCAAAGAAGACTTCAGCATTGTTAAGAGAACGCATCTAACCGAGAAGATCAATTTTCGTTTAGAGGCGGACTTAATCGATGCGTTCAACCGGCACGTATTTGGTCGTCCTCAAAGTGATGGTCCTAACGATTTGACCGATTTCGGTTATGTGGATCCGACGGGCATGATTGTTGGACCTCGTCAGATTCAGTTTCTGGCCAAATTCGAATTTTAAGAATTAACGCAAAAGCCGTCAACGGTCTGGCTACCACTACAGCCCAGACCGTTGACGGTTGGCCTTACATTGAGTAGGTCAGCACTTCTTTGGGGCTGCATCTTATTTTTGTTCCTGGGCGGGGGTTCATGTTTTTGAGAAAGATCTTTCTGACTTGCGGAGCCGCATTGCTGGCCTTCGCGTTGCTCCGTGGGGGAGCTTACGCACAATCGGAAGAAGGCGCGCATGCCTTCACTCTTACAGGCGATTATCAGGGCGTGCATGATCCCTCCATCATCAAGGCTGGGGATACATGGTACGTATTCACAACGGGTCTTGCTCCCCATGGGCACATGGCGATTCGCTGCTCCAAAGATCTTGAGCAATGGAAATTTTGCGGGCAGGTGTTGAATGAAATTCCCGCATGGATACACAAGCAGAGCCCAGGCACAAAAGAGTTATGGGCACCCGACATTTCGTATTTCAACGGCAAGTATCACCTGTACTACGCTTACTCGCTCTTTGGTGTGAACACCTCAGGCATTGCCCTACTGACGAACAAGACGCTCGACGCCAGCAGCCTCGATTACAAATGGGTGGATGAAGGACTCGTGCTGCGTTCCACGGCAAAGGATGACTTCAACGCCATCGATCCTAACTTGATCTTCGATGCGGATGGAAAAACGTGGCTGGCTTTCGGCAGTTTCTGGAGCGGCATCAAGATGCGTCGCATCAATTCTGCCACAGGCAAACTGTCGGACGAAGATACGCACACCTACGCGCTAGCCAGCCGTGCAAAACCTGCTGGTTCGGTTTGGGCCAGGCGGGATCTGCCACCGGACTGGCAGGCCGTAGAAGCGCCTTTCGTGATTCATCACGGCAGTTATTACTATCTTTTTGTTTCATGGGATCTTTGCTGCCGCGGCACCAGTAGTACTTATCACATTGTTGTGGGCCGCGCAAAAAATGTAACTGGTCCCTATGTCGACGCAGAAGGGAAGAATCTTTTAGACGGTGGTGGGCTGCAGTTGCTGGCGGGCAATCGCCGCTGGCTCGGGCCGGGCGGCCAGTCGCTCTTTGCCGACGCGCAGCAGACCATCATGGTCTTTCACGCTTATGACGCCATCAGCGGCAAACCCGCCATGCAGCTTTCAACTGTTGGCTGGAAGGACGATTGGCCGGTAATAGCCATGCAAGATGCGACGCAGGCAGGGAAGTAACTCCGCATTCGTTCATCGCAAAAACCAGTAGAGTCTCCAGAGGCAAAGTTTATTTCTCTCTGGAGACTCTACTGGTTTGCGGTTCTTTGCTGTCGCGATGAAGTTTAAAAAGATCGTATATCGAGTTATGCGCCGCGTACGAAATGCGGCATCTCAAAGGGTATCTCCAACGAGAGCTCGACGAAGCCGCTATACACACCCTTTTCGTACCAGGGCGACTGGTAGATCAGCTTCTTCACGCCATTTTTCTCAATCGTATAAGTGTTGGATTGTCCCGTAAGGAGCATCTCTTTCAACTTGGTGCGCGCGGGCTCAGGATGGCAGCCGAAGAGGTTGGTTCCAATGAGCGCGGCCCCGCCGTCTTTCTCAAAGGTCCGCACCGATTTATCGTTCATCGCCAGAACAACTCCATCGCGGTCGCAGACGGTTACTGCTCCAGGAAATTCCTGCACCCAGGCAAAAGCCTCTTGATTCATCATGACATGCCTCACAGAATTCTTTGCCGGAGTCGAAAAAAGAAACTCCCCGCATACTTGCATTGTACTTAACCGAAAGAGCGCTCGATCAATTGCTGAATCGCGTGAGCGCAGGAACGTTATGTATTTGGCGATGTTAGGCGCTTGGCAAGCAATCCATGCTCGATGGGTGTATTGCTTTCGTCTACCAGCAAACGAGCGGTTCCTAAGAGTATTTCATTGCGTCTAGCTCAGCAACTGCGCCATTCGGAGTGATTGAGCTACAATGATTCTTCTAACCAAAAATATCTAAAGGAGACTGTTTCGAGCTTAGCCAAGCTTCAACGATAATGAGCTACAATGCCTTTGTTTTCAAAGTAATGATTGCTTCTCCTAGTGACGTTAACGCTGAACGAGGCATTGTTCGCGAGATTCTAGGTGAATGGAATGTAATCCATTCTGAGAAGTACAGGATTGTGCTATTGCCGGTCGGCTGGGAGACCCATTCCACGCCTGAGATGGGCGCAAGCCCGCAGTCGATCATTAACAGAACTGTTCTCAGGGAATGTGATCTTTTGGCCGGTATTTTCTGGACTAGGATTGGCACCGCTACTGAAGACTATATAAGCGGAACTGTCGAGGAGATTGAGAGGCACATCAATGAAGGCAAGCCGACAATGCTGTATTTTTCCTCTGCCCCAGTGATGCCTGAAAGCGTTGATCCAGATCAGTATAGAAGTCTGAGGGAATTTAAGAATAGTTGCAAATCCCGTGGTCTCCTAGAGAGCTATTCTGACCTTCAAGATTTCCGATCAAAGTTTTCTCGGCAGATTCAACGTAAAATCAACCTAGATCAATATTTTGCTCAATCGAGCTCCGCCGAAGCAGTTCAGGAATTAGCCGCGAAGCCAGTTGTCACTCTATCTCGGGAAGCACAAGAACTCTTGCGCAGCGCGGCATCTGGTGACGGAAATATCATGCACCTCAAGTTCATCGGGGGGGTGCAGGTACAGGCAGGCAGGCGTGCATTCGTAGAAGAAAATAATTCACACTCCGCAGCTATTTGGGAGGGGGTATTACAAGAACTGGAGACTAAGAAATTTGTCCAGCCACTCGGCTATAAACGTGAGATGTTCAAAGTGACCCGCGAGGGTTATGAATTCTTCGATTCGTATCTCAAAGCGTAGTAGTGATACTTCGCGAGACTGACTAATCTTGACGGGAACTCGGAAAGAGAACAAGATTTATTAAGTGAATTTAGAGCGGTCGCCCAAAAAATAATTTTATATAAGCACCTCATCGGCAATGTGCTCAGCAATGCAGGATTGGTCCATGAAGTAGCTTTTTTGCTATGCATTGATTGGAAGAATCACTTTTGTCGGTCTGTCGGAAGTCTGCTTTTGTTTCGGGCGCAGTTCCTTCTCCTCATATGTACAGCCAAAGCAAGCACACGCGCTGTGCGCCCATCAGCCGCGCCGACGTCCCCAAAACAAATTATTTTCCGATGCAAAATGTGGAGAAGATCAAATTTAAAATGTCGTCCGAGGTGGTTTGGCCGGTCAGGGAGTCCAGGGCCCAGAGGGCGCGGTAGAGGTCGAGCAGAAGCATCTCGTGGGGGATGCTGTTCTGGTTGGCCTGGCTTGCTGCGCGGAGGGCTTCTAGCGCGGTCAGAATCGCCTGATGCTGGCGCAGGTTGGTCAGCATGCCGGGCTCGGCGGCTGCACCACCGGTGGCCATGGCTACAATTTTTTTGCGCAGTTGGGCAATTCCCTCGCCGGTTAGGGCCGAGGTCGCCACCTGCTCGAATCCGGCAAGCGTTTCGACGACAGGCGTTGGCGCGGCAAGGTCGGATTTGTTCACCACCACGAGCGCGGCTCTGCCCTGCACTTCTTCCAGCAATTTTCTTTCTTCGTCGTTCAGCGCCTCTGTCGCATCCAGAACCAGCAGCACCAGAGCGGCGTCGGCCATGGCTTCTCGGCTGCGATGAATGCCGATCTGCTCGGCTTCGTTCAGACCACCGCGAGGACCTTCGCGCAAGCCCGCCGTATCCACCAGCTCCAGCGGAATGCCGTCGAGAGAAACGCGTTCGGTGACCAGATCGCGGGTGGTTCCGGCCTGCGCGGTGACGATGGCGCGGTCGCGTTCCACCAACCGGTTGAAGAGCGAACTTTTGCCGGCGTTGGGCCTGCCGACGATGGCCAGAGTCAGACCGTCATGCAGAATGCGTCCACGGGCAAAGCTGGCTTCCAGGGTTTGCAGGGGTTGTTCAATCTCCGCGCTGCGGCGAGCAATCTCGTCGGCGGAAGTTACATCCACATCATCTTCGGCAAAATCGATTCCGGCTTCAAGCAACGCCACCAACTCCATCAGTTGTTGCTTGGCAGGAGCCACGCGGCGGCTGAGTGCGCCGTTGAGCTGGCCGGCGGCCTGCCGGGCCTGGGCTAGGGTCTGCGCATCGATCAGGTCGCGCACCGCTTCGGCCTGGGTCAGGTCGAGCCGCCCGCTCAAAAAGGCACGCTGGGTAAACTCGCCGGGCTCGGCCAGCCGCGCGCCCAGAGCCAGGGCGCGGCGCAGCACCAAGTCCAGCACCACGGGTGAACCGTGGGCGGCAATCTCGACCAGATCTTCCGAGGTGTAGGAGTGGGGCGCGGCGAAAAAAGTGACCAGCGCTTCGTCGATGCGCTCCTGTGCGTCATCGACGACCTCGGCAAAGCGCACCCGGCCTGCTGCAAGCGGCTGCCGGAGGCGCACCAGCTGCACGGCGATGGAGGTGGCCAGCGGCCCGCTCAGGCGCACAATACCGATGCCGCCCCTGCCGGGCGGGGTAGAGATGGCGACAATGGTTTCCTGCATCGAACTCTGGCTGGCCGTCGAGTCTGTCATAGTAGGCTCTTCCAGTGTAGAGGACGAGCGGCTTACAGGGGTTCCGGATTGCCAATGCCGGCCATCACCAGCATGCGCGGCTCGGTCATCTCTTCGATGGCTGCTCGCACGCCTTCACGGCCCAGTCCGGAATCCTTGACGCCACCATAGGGCATGGGATCGAGCCGCCAACTGGGCATATCGCCGGCCACCAGCGTGCCCACTTCCAGCTCGCGATAGGCGGTGAGGATGCGGGCGGCGTCGCGCGTGAGCAGTCCGGCCTGCAGGCCATAGTGGGAGTGGTTTACCTCGGCCAGAGCCTCTTCAAAGTCGTCGTAAGGCTCAATCAGCAGCACCGGTCCAAAGGCCTCTTCTTCGCGGATCTTCATGCCGGGCCGGGTTCCGGTCAGGATCGCCGGGGTGATGGTGGCACCGTTGCGCTCACCACCCGCCACCAGCTTGGCACCGCCTTCGACGGCTTCCCGGATCCAGTTTTCGATGCGCTCGGCGTCGGAGGTGCGGATCAGCGGGCCCAGATCGGTGGTTTCTTCATTGGGATCGCCTACCTTCAGCCGGGAGGCGTGTTCCACGACCTTCCAGAGATAGGTCTGGAAGATGGGCCGTTCAACAAAGACGCGCTGCACGCTGATGCAGCTCTGCCCGGCGTAGCTGAAGGCTCCATGCGTGGTCTTGAGCGCGGCCGATTCCAGATCCGGCCAGTCGCTGTGCACGACCAGAGCGGCATTGCCACCGAGCTCGAGCAGGACGCGCTTGCGGCTGGAGTGTGCCTTCAGCTCCCAACCCACCCGGGCCGAACCGGTAAAGCTCACCAGCTTGATGCGATCTTCTTTTTCTGCCAGCCATGCGGTGTCGGCATTGGTCAGGGGCAGAACGGCCAGAGCTTCTTCCGGCCAGCCGGCCTTCAGAATCACTTCACCCAGCGCCAGGGCCGTGAACGGAGTTTGGGGCGCAGGCTTGAGCAGAACGGGACAGCCGGCGGCCATGGCGGGAGCCAACTTGTGGGCCACCAGATTCAGCGGAAAGTTGAAGGGCGTAATGGCCAGCACCGGACCAATGGGAAAGCGCTGCACCAGCCCCCAGCGGCCCTCGTTGCCCTCGGACAGATCGAGCGGAATGCTCTCGCCGCCCATCCGCGCAGCTTCTTCGGCGGCGGTCTTAAAGGTGAGCACGGAGCGGTCAACCTCAGCGCGGGCTAGGCGGAGGGGCTTACCGGCCTCGGCCACAATCAGCGTGGCAAAGCGCTCCTTCTGCTCGATCAGCGCGGCGGCCACATCTTCCAGAATCTCGCGGCGCTTCCAGCGGGGCAGGGCCCGGGTGCGGCGCAGGCTGGCTACGGCATGGCTCACGGCCTGCCGCGCATCGGCCCTGGTTGGCACCGTCACACGGCCCACCAATCCCTGATCCCAGGGCGAACGAACCTCCAGCGCTTCGCCGTCGATCCATTCTTTTCCGCAGAGCAAAAATCCGGTCTGAGCTCCGGGCCGCATCTTCATGGTTTGGTCCCCCCAGTATTCTGCATTCCATGTTACTCGCGGGATCTGTGGACCGAACCGGGAAGAAGCGTGCCTACTCAAAGAGATGCCCAGGATGAAACTCTCTGCAAAAAGAGTGGGGCGAACCCGAAGGTTCGCCCCGCTCCAGAGTTAAGAAAAATTTAGAGCATTTTCGGAATCCGCGCAGTCTTTTCGAGCTTGATTCGGGCTGCGGTAATTCCGAAAATTTTTATAGCAAAATCAGGGATGCTGTACCTGTAAGCCGCAGGTCCAAAGTTGCCGTGACCATCAGGGAACGGCAACCTTGCACCATTTTTCTGGGGCTAGCTTTCCTGATTTTGCTCTAGTGGCCCAAGTAGCTGTACAACTCGTCGGAGACGCGCTTGTAGCCAAGGCGGAAGCCATCGCGATAAGCCCCAATATACAGAAAACCAACGTGCGGCGAGCGATATTCGTCGTGGTTATTCGGGTCTGCATTGCGGTGTTCATCAAAGTCGTGAAGAGCACCGAGCGCACCCTCATGGAAGCCACGCATGTGCACTGTGCCGAAGGAGCCGAACTGCCAGTCATTGCCCGTGTCTGCCAACGTCTGGGCCATGGCATTGTAGCCACGGCGGAAGCCTTCACGATAAGCTTCGGCCATCTCAAAAGCTACACGCGGGGAGCGAAACTCGTCGCGGCTGTCCGGATCCGGGCGGCGATGATTGCCCAGATCAAGCAGTGCGGCTTCCATGCCATCCTGGAATCCGTGATGACGGACTTCGAAGAAGGCTCCATCAAAATGGTGCATGGGCACTACCGGCGGCGGAGGCGGCGGCGGGGCCTGACGGAAGAGATTGTCGATACCGCGCTGATAGCCCATCCGGAAGCCGTCGCGATAAGCATCCCGCTGCTCGGGCGGCATGTGCGGGTGGCGGAACTCCTCGTGGTTCTCGGGGGAAGGCTGCATATGGTTGGCAAAGTCCTGACGGGCGGCGCTCACACCGTCATGGAAGCCCATCCGCTGAATATCGTGCAGTTCCTGCGGCGGCGCATCCCAACCGCCATGATCCTGCCATTGCGGGTTGATGGGTTCAGCATTTGCAGTTACGGCAAAAAAGCTGCAGCCTGCAAACATAAGCACAAAGGCTGTACACGCGGTCCAGCGTTTCGACATTAAAAACACCTCATGGCCCAGGTGGGGCTCAGATCTTAAATTTGTTTGCCCTACCTAATAATCCTAACCGGCAAAGCAATGCTCTTTCTAACCCTGAGCTAAGAAAGTTGTTGCGATACACTCCAACCATGATTCACAACGGCCGTAGTCGCAAACTTCCCTTCGACGCCGATCAGGCCATTGCTCATTTGAAGGCCGCGGACGCCAAACTGGCCACGCTCATTGAGCGCGCTGGCCCCTTTACGCTGCGCTTAGCAGGCGCAGACACGCCCTTTGCCTCGCTGTTGGAATCGATCCTCTACCAGCAGTTGCATGGCAAGGCAGCAGCAACCATTCATGGCCGTGTTCTAGCCCATTACGGCGGCGATCCCACGCCGGAACTGCTGCTGCAAACTCCCGAAGAAATTCTGCGCGGTTGCGGCGTTTCAGCCAATAAGATCCGTGCTCTGCGTGATTTGGCCGAGCGCACGCTGGATGGCGTGGTGCCCACCCTGGCCGCCATCCGCAAGATGAGCGACACTGAAATTGTGGCGCGGCTCACCCAGGTGCGTGGCATCGGTCCCTGGACCGTGGAAATGCTGCTGATCTTCCGCCTGGGTCGCCCCGATGTTTTTCCTGTTTCCGACTACGGGGTCCGAAAAGGGTTTGCCCTGACCTTTCAGCGAGTGCCCAAAGGCCGGCCAATTGCTGCTGAGGATCTGCCCGCTGCCGATGTACTTCTCAAACGGGGAAAACGTTGGGCGCCGTTCCGTTCGGTGGCAAGCTGGTATCTGTGGCGGGCCTGCGATCTGGCAAAAACGGAAGCGTCGGCGTAAAACGGGCCTACAATAGGCAGCAGCGATCCGATCTGCCCCGATTTTTTTGCGGATCGCGTGGGGAAAACATATGGCCGTCTGCAAGCGTTACGTCTGTATTCATGGGCACTTCTACCAGCCGCCTCGCGAGAACCCATGGCTGGAGACGGTCGAGACGCAGGATACGGCTGCGCCTTACCACGACTGGAACGAGCGCATCTGCGCCGAGAGCTACGCGCCCAACGGCGCGGCCCGCATCGTTAACACCAAGAATGAAATTGCGCGCATCGTCAATAACTACGCGCGCATCAGTTTTAACGTCGGTCCTACGCTTCTGAGCTGGTTGCAGGAGAATGCTCCGCGCACCTACCGCATGGTGCTGGAGGGCGAACGCCGCAGCCGTAAAAGCTTCCGTGGCCACAGTTCGGCCATGGCGCAGGTCTACAACCACATGATTCTGCCGCTGGCCAATCGCCGCGACCGCATCACGCAGATCCGCTGGGGCATTGCCGACTACGAAAACAACTACGGCGCGCCGCCGGAAGGCATGTGGCTGGCGGAAACCGCGGCCGACATGCAGTCGCTTGAACTGCTGGCCGAGCACGGCATCAAGTTCACCCTGTTGGCACCGCATCAGTGCAAGCGCATACGTTCACTGAAAGAAGGCGCAGGGTGGGTGGATACACCCAATGCCAGCGTCGACACCACACACCCCTATCTTGTCCGCTTCCCTTCCGGCGCATCCATCGCCGTCTTCTTCTATAACGGCCCGGCCTCGCGCGCCATTGCTTTTGAAGGGCTGCTGAACTCTGGCGAAGCCTTTGCCAACCGTCTGAAGTCGGGCTTCCGCAACGACACGACACAGCCACAGATGGTGCATGTGGCCACCGATGGCGAGTCTTACGGCCATCATCACAAGCATGGGGAAATGGCTTTGGCCTACGCCTTGCGCCTGCTGGAGACGGACCGCTCAGTAAAGCTGACCAACTATGGCTGCTTTCTGGAAATGTTCCCGCCGGAATATGAGTGCGAGATCGTTGACAACACGTCTTGGAGCTGTGCGCACGGCGTCGAGCGCTGGCGTTCCGACTGCGGTTGCAACGGCGGCAAGCCGGGCTGGAACCAGGCGTGGCGCAAACCTTTGCGCGAGGCTCTCGATGCTGTGCGCGACGTGCTGATTCCCTTCACCGAGCAGGAAGGCAGCAAGCTCTTCCGCGATGTGTGGGCGGCGCGCGATGGCTACATTCAGGTGATGCTTGACCGCAGCGAAGAGTCGGTCGAAAACTTCATCAAAACGCATCAGCATCATGAGCTTGGCGAATTCGAACGCATCCGTGCCCTGGAACTGATGGAGATGCAGCGCCACGCCCAGTTGATGTACACCAGTTGCGGCTGGTTCTTTGACGACATCAGCGGTATTGAAACCGAGCAGATCATCGCCTATGCCGCGCGCGTCATTCAACTGGCCCGCCGTCACTTTGGCCTGCAGGTTGAGCAGCTCGAACCATCCTTCCTTGCCAAACTCGCCCAGGCGCGCTCGAATGTGCCTGCCGCGCAGGATGGCGCCACGATCTACCGGGAGAGCGTGCGCACCAAGGAACTGCAGCTTGAGCAGGTGGCCGCGCACTACGCCATCAGCTCGGTCTTCTCCAGCTTTTCTGAAGAGACGGAGCTGTTCTGCTACAAAATTCGTCGCGTCAGTTATGAGACGCATGCCTCCGGCCGTGGCAAGCTGGCGCTGGGCCGCGTGCATGTCTTCAACTCCATCACTGGTCACAACGAGATGTTCTCGTTTGCGGTGTTGCACTTTGGCGATCAGAACATTACCGCAGCCGTGAAGCCCTACGTTGAAGTGGCCGCGTCAGACTTTGAGGCCTTCAGCGCCGAGGCCGCAGGCAGCGTGTTGCGCGCCGACTTCCCGCAGGTCATTCGCCTGCTGGACCGCTACTACGGCAGCGCCGATTACTCACTGACTTCACTGTTTACCGACGAGCAACGGCGCATTGTGCAGCTGATTCTGAACTCGACCTTGTGGGACATCGAGAACTCCCTCACCAGCATCTATCAGGATCACGCCACACTGCTGCACTATCTCTCTCAGGCCAATCTGCCCAAGCCGCCCGCCCTTAGTCTGGCCGCAGGTTTTGCCATCAATGCAGGCTTGCGCCGCGTGCTGGAAGCTGAGCCTGTCGATCAGGCGCAGCTGCGTTCCTTCCTGTCGCTGGCCAAGGCCGATCAGGTGCCACTGGATGCGCCTACGCTCTCATATATTGCTGACCAGCGAATGAAGCGGGCGATGGTGGATCTGCAAATGTCCTCCGGCTCGCTGGAGGCTCTGGACCGTGCGCTCACGCTTGGCCGCAACCTGATGGAGCTGCCCTTTGAGCTGAACCTCTGGCAAGCGCAGAATATCTGGTACGAGGTTCTGCGCACCTCAGCCTATGCGCTCTCCGCGCTGACCGACGAAGAACATCCGCGTTGGGAGGCGGACTACAACGAACTGGGCAAATGCCTCAGCATCGATTGCGATGCCATTCGTGCCGAGCTGAAACAGCCCGCGCAGCCGTGTGGGTGTGGTGACTGAAGAAGTGCAAAAGAATGACAAAGGCTCAATAGTTGAGGCATTCAACTATTGAGCCTTTGTCATTCATGAAAGAAATGTTCTAACTCTGCACGGCCTTCGCATACAGCTTTCCGTGCCGGAGCACGAAGCGCTGGCCGCGCCACACAATGGTGTTGCCGCAGAATCCTGCCAGCCACAGGCCAAGATACACAATATCGCGCAGGGGCAAGAGCCAGAGCCCGGCTGGAACCTGATCGTCCGAGAGCACACGCACGCCCACCACTACGGCCATGGCCAGGCGCAGCATCAGGCTGGCCAGCAGGATCGTCACACTCAACGGGTTAAAAGCACAGACCAGCGCATTGATAACGGCCCACGCCAATCCATGCGTAAAGAGCATGCCGAAGTAGCCGCCAGGTCGCGCATCGCGCACCGTGCGCAGCCAACGCAGCTGGTGGTCGGCAAAACCCTGCCAGCGATAGTCGGGCACACTGGTTTCAACCGCCTCGCCGCAGAGCACAACGCTGTAGCCGGCTTTTTCGATCTTCACGCCCATCTCATGATCGTCGGCCAACTGATTGACCAAAGCCTCAAATCCGCCTGCCGTATGCAGCGCCTCGCGCCGTACGGCCAGCGTAGAACCGAGCCCGTAGTGCAGGCCACCTTCGATAAATTTGGAAAGCAGCACACCCGCCTGAAAGTCGGTGGCAATGCCCAGCGATTCCATCTGGGCCCACACCGAACCATGGGCGCGGCCACGATAGAGCGCCGTCACCAGACCCACCTGCGGCTCACCCTCGACCGGAGCAAAGCAGCGCATTACGCGTTCCAGGTAGCGGGGCGAAACCGTAATGTCGGAGTCGTTGACGAGCAGATAGTCATAGCGTGCGGCGGCTTCCATCTGCATCAGGGTGCTGATTTTTCCATTGGTGCCCAACCGCTCGGGGCAGACCAGCAGCTGGATGGGAATTTGCGGGAACTCCTGTTGCAGTTGCTTGACGGCGGCCACTGCGGGGTCGTCGGCCTCAGCCACGCCGAACAGCAGCTCGAACTCACCGGCGTAGTGCTGGCGGCAATGGCTGCGGAAGGCCTCTAGCATGCCGGGATCCAGCCCCTTGAGCGACTTCATGATGCTCACGCCCGGCGCAAAATCGGTGGCTGTGCCGTTGCGTTCGCGCAGAAAGCGCGCGGCGGCAAAGAGGGCTGCAAAAAAGTAGAAGATTCCCAGCAGGGCGAGCGCCGTGGTTACGGCAGCAAGGGCGAAAGCAAGAGAATGGATCGTCACAAAAGCAGTGTACTAGGACGAGAGTGCAGCTTTCAGCCCTCAGCTGTCAGCGGTCAGCTTTTTCGTGCAGTAGCGGCGCTCCTCGAATGAGTTGGAAGTGCAAACCCCTGCAAGACAAACTGATAGCTGACGGCCGAAAGCTGTTCTTACTCGTAGCGGAGCGCCTCAATCGGGTCCAGGTTGGCGGCCTTCCAGGCCGGATAGATGCCGAAGAGCAGACCGATCAGGCTGGAAACCACGAAGGCAATGACGACCCACATTGGCGAGAGCGCAGCATGCAGGAAGGGCACGGCGTAGTGCAGGATCAGGGTCAGCAGCGACCCGGTCAACACGCCCAAAAATCCGCCCACCATGCAGAGCACAATGGCTTCCAGTGTGAATTGCAGCAGAATGTTTTTGCGGGTTGCGCCAATAGCCTTGCGCACGCCAATCTCGCGGGTGCGTTCGGTCACGCTCACCAGCATGATGTTCATCACGCCTACGCCGCCCACCATCAGGCCCACGCTGGAGACTGCCACCATGAACAGGAAGAGTCCGCCGGTCAGCTGATTCCACAGCCGGGTGAGTGAGTCGGGCCCAAAAATGGCAAAGTCGTCATCCTTCTGGTTGGTCAGTTTGCGGCGTACGCGCAGCATCTCGCGCACTTCTTCGGTCACCAGATCGCGATTGGCGCTGTTGTCATAGCGAACCACAATCCAGAAGTCCTTCACCTCAGGATGGATTTTATGGAAGGTGGTGACGGGAAAATCGATGGCATTGTCATCGCTATTGCGACCGCTGCCGAAGGGCTGTGGCTGCAGGTCGAGGACGCCAATGACGGTGTAGATCTGGCCTTCGCATTCAATGTCCTTGCCGAGGGGATCTTCGTCGGGAAAGAGGTCTTCAGCGGCGTCATGCCCGAGGATTGCCACCTTGGCGGCATTCACCTCTTCCGTTTCCGTCCAGAAGCGGCCTTTGGTAAGCGCTACATCGACCGTATCTTTGTAGGAAGTGGTCACGCCGTTCAGAATCGTGTTGGAAATTTTATGCGCACCGTGTTTGACCGAAACGCTGCCAAGGCCGGTCTGAAAATTCTGGTAGGTCTGCTCGGGATCGACGGCGGCAACGTGCGGCAGGCCACGCAGGGCCAGGCCATCCTCGTAGGAGAGCTTCTTGCGATTCAGTTCCTCGGTGGTCGGCCGGCGCGCGAAGGGCTCAAAGTGGTAAAGCCACAGGTCGTTGGTGCCCAGGGAGCTGACAAACTGACTGATGTTGTTGTTCAGGCCGTTGATCGCCGAGGAGATCAGAATCACGGTGGCAATGCCGATCAGAATGCCGAGCACGGTCAGACCCGAGCGCATTTTGTTTTTACGCAGCGTATCAAGCGCCAGCCTGATGGCTTCTCCGGAATGGCTAAAACCCTTCATTTATAGCTCCGCACGCAACGCCGCAATCGGATCGAGAGCCGAGGCCTTCGCGGCAGGATAGATGCCAAAGAACAGTCCCACGGCGGTAGACACCAGCAGGCTGAGCAGGACGGACCAGAGTTCGACGGCCGACGGGAAAGCGATAAGCAGGGTGGCCAGCTTGGCCAGGGCAATGCCCATGAGCACTCCAATCACGCCTCCCACGGCCGACAGCGTGGCCGACTCAATGAGAAACTGCATCAGAATATCGTGCCGTTTGGCCCCCAGCGCCTTGCGCACGCCAATCTCGCGCGTCCGCTCCGTCACGCTCACCAGCATGATGTTCATAATGACGATGCCGCCAATTACCAGAGAGATGGCAGCGATGGCCGCCACAACCGCGCCAAAGCTGTTCAAGATCTTGCCCAGCATGTTCTGGAAGGTGGCGCTGGCGTCGATGTTGAAGCTGTCCGGCGTGCCAGGCCCCAGTCGCCGCTGCGAGCGCATGATGCTGCGCAATTCGTCCAGTGCGGCGTCCATGACTGCGCCGCTGCTGCCCGCGTCGGCATAGATGGTCAGAGTGGAACGGTCGCCATGTGCGCCGTAAACCTGCATGAAGCTGTAGAGTGGCAACGACACCCAGTTATCCATGCTGGAGCCAAACATCTTGCCCTTGGTTTCGCTGACGCCGATCACGGTGTAGGGTTCGCCATCGACGCGAATCTCCTTGCCCAGTGGATCGGCTCCGCCCAGCACATTGGTCACAATGTCCGCGCCCACAATGGCTACATGCGCCGCATGCTCGTCTTCGCTCTCGGTAAATCCCCGGCCAGAGACGATATTGAGGTTGGAGAGCGGCGGCATTGTCCAGGTCCAGCCGCGAATCGTCGAACTGGTGGTGGAATGGCCGCCGTAGACAACCTTGCCGGTGGTCTCGCGCTGCGCTCCTACCGTAACGCAGAGGCGGCACTTTTCCTGTACGGCGCGGTAATCGTCAATGGTGACGGGGCGGCGCTTCTGGTACTCCAGATACTCTTCGATGGTCATGAAGTTATCGGGCATCTTGCTGATAGTGATTACAGACCCGCCGAAGGAGTTGATCTTGGAGGTGACAAACAGTTTGGCACCGTTGGTCAGGGTCACCACCGTAATCACCGAGGCCACGCCGATGACCACGCCCAGCAGCGTGAGAATGCTGCGCATCTTGTTGGCCCACAACGATTGCAGAGCGAGTTTGACGGCCTCGGCAAATTGCATGATTCGATCCTGAACAGAGTGGATTGTAGGACTTCCGGTGCGCCGGACAGACGCGAATCCGTCCCCAACAGTCTAAGGAAGAAATTCCGGCCTTATGCAGGAATTTCTTCCCAGACCCGAGCAATTCCCAGTAGCTCTGCCGGATCGATACGCAAAGACGTGGGCAGAAGTTCCCCGGCTACCGCAAATTCAGAATGATCGTACTGTCTAAAAAGTACGCAGGGTGCCGTTTTTTAGAAAACCGCACCCTGCCTTATCTGTTCAACCTATACCAATTTTGAAGCTGTTCTAGAGCAACATCCGGCAAGGTAGCCCCAGAGAATACGTGCAAGGTGGCTTTTTCTTGAGGAAAAAGCCACTCAGCTGCGACGGTTTCGGTGTACTGCAATTGGAGAACCGCTTTAGCGGCCCGAGCTGCCAAAGCCTTTTTCGGCCCGCTGCGAGTCCTGCAAGTCTTCTACCGCCGTCACCGGCCCGGTTAGCACCGGCACGGGAATCATCTGGGCGATCTTTTCTCCGCCCTGCAGTTCAACGGGCTCCAGCCCCAGATTGGTCATCAGGATCAGGACCTCACCACGGTAGCCGGCATCGATGACGCCACCGGTCGTGGCCAGGCCTCGGGAAGCCATCGACGAGCGGTCGCGCACCAGCAGCCCGAGCGGCTCACCCGACTGTGGATGGCGCGCCTCCACAGCGATTCCGGTGCGTACCTTAACGGTCGCGCGCGGCTCCAACCGCACCGCTTCAAGGGCAAAAACGTCGTAACCCAGATCCTCTCCCGGATGCGCCACTGCGGGCGTCCGGGCTCCTGCTTCAAGAAGTTTCACTCGCAACATGTTTCCATTCCACCACACTGGGCCGGTGATCCAGTAGATCAAAAGAAAAATCGATTTATCGTCCAAGCTCCTCGGTTGTATCATCGCCATGTCGTTTTCTGCCCAATGAGATTGCCGTCAGAGTTCCGTTCAAGCGGACTCAAAGGAGCTTTTTTCATGCTTTTTCGCTGCACTTTTTCTGCCTTGATGCTTCTTTCGCTGGCGCTGCCTGTTCAGGCGCAGAGCGCGCAACCCGTTCACCCCACATCGCCCCTGTATCTTGACCAGAAGGTCGCTCCCGACGATCGCGCCCGCGATCTGGTCAGCCGCATGACGCTCGATGAAAAAGCGCAGCAGCTGGAGGACTGGGCCACGCCGATTCCCCGCCTGGGCATTCCCGACTATCAGACGTGGAACGAAGCTCTGCACGGGGTGGCCCGCGCTGGTTATGCCACGGTCTTTCCGCAGGCCATCGGTATGGCGGCCACCTGGGATCCGGCCACGCTGCAGAACGTGGGCAACGTGATCTCCACCGAGGGCCGCGCCAAATATAACCAGGCCCAGAGCGAGGGCAATCACCGCATCTTTTATGGCCTCACCTACTGGTCGCCCAACATCAACATCTTCCGCGATCCGCGTTGGGGACGCGGGCAAGAGACTTACGGCGAGGACCCTTACCTGACCGGCCAGCTGGGCATTGCCTTCATCCAGGGCGTGCAGGGCACTGACCTGAAGCATCTGCGCGCCGTAGCCACCAGCAAGCACTTTGCCGTGCACAGCGGGCCGGAGAGCTTGCGTCACGTCTTCAATGTGGACGTATCGCCGCGCGATCTGGAAGAGACCTATCTGCCCGCCTTCCGCGCTACCGTGACCGAGGGCCACGTGCAGAGCGTGATGTGCGCCTACAACTCCATCGACAGTTGGCCGGCCTGTACCAACAAGATGCTGCTCCAGGAGCACTTGCGCGAGGCCTGGGGCTTCAAGGGCTTTGTCGTCAGCGACTGTGGCGCAATCATGGACGTGAACAGCGGCCATAAAAAAACCGAGGATGCAATGCATTCGGCCGCGCTTGCGCTGAAGGCAGGCACGGACCTTTCCTGCAGCATCTGGACGCCGGGCTTTAATACGCTGGCCGAGGCTGCCCACAAGGGTTTGGTGCAGGAATCCCTGCTTACCGAAGCTGCCGTCCGGCTGTACACGGCGCGTTTTCAGCTCGGGCTCTTTGATCCGGTGGGCTTGAACCGGCTGGACGGCTTGCGCCCCACGGAATCGCTCTACAACCAGGATCGTTTTGTGGCCCGTCACGCTGCTGAAGAGAGTATGGTGCTGCTCAAGAACACGGGGGTGTTGCCACTCAAGGCCAAGCCGGGCAAGATTGCGGTTATTGGCCCCACCGCTGACCTGCTGGTGTCGCTGCTGGGCAACTACAACGGAACCCCGGTGCAGCCCATCACACCTTTGGATGGTCTGAACGCGCAGTTTCACGGCAGTCAGGTGCTCTACGCGCAGGGTTCCACGCTGGCCTCGGGCGTGGGCGTTCCGGTGCCGCGCACGGCCTTCGGGCAGGGCCTGAAAACCGAGTTCTTCGCCTCTGCGGACTGGACCGGCCGCGTACTGGCTACGCAGATGCAGCCCACCGTGCAGGCCGACTGGGAGAGCGACCGCCCCACGGCGCAGATCAACACATCCAACTATTCGGTGCGCTGGTCAGGTACGATTGCCGCTCCCGCCGCAGGCCACTACATCTTCACGGTTGAGCCGGGCGACAGCTTTCCCTATTCCCCCACGGAGAGCTATCGTCTGAGCATCGACGGCAAGGTGATTGGCGAAGGCAATCTGCGCAAGCCACACGAATCGGCAAGCACCAAAACCGATTCCGGAGCTTCGCCTACCGCGCCGCGCCCCATGGATGGACCTGCTCCGGCACAGGTTGAATACGACTTTGCCGACAGCCAGGAGCACGCGTTCAAACTGGAATACACGCATGCAGGCGATGCGGCAGGCGGGGGCCTTACGTTCAAGTGGCAGGCACCGGCCCAGGCGCAACTGGACGAGGCTGTAGCCCGCGCTAAAGAGGCCGACGTGGTGGTGGCCTTCGTCGGACTTTCGCCACAGCTCGAAGGCGAAGAGATGAAGATCAACCTGGACGGCTTTGAAGGCGGCGATCGTACCAGCATCGACCTGCCTGCGCCGCAGCAAAAACTGCTGGAGGCCGTTGCCGCCACCAACAAACCGCTGGTGGTGGTGCTGCTCAGCGGTTCGGCCGTAAGCCTGAACTGGGCCAAGGAGCATGCGGGTGCGATTCTGGCCGCCTGGTACCCGGGCGTGGAGGGCGGAACGGCAATTGCGCGCACGCTGACGGGAGCCAATAATCCCGCGGGCCGCCTTCCGGTCACCTTCTATGCCAGCTTAGACGGTCTGCCCGCATTTACCGACTACTCCCTCAAAAACCGCACCTATCGCTATTACACCGGCAAGCCGCTTTGGGGCTTTGGTTATGGCCTTAGCTACGCCACCTTCAAATACGGCCCGGTCAAGCTCTCGGCGGAGCAGATCAAGGCGGGCGATCCTATCACGGCCACCGTTACGGTAACCAACACCGGGGCAATCAATGGCGATGAGGTGGTGCAGGCCTACTTGAAGACGCCTCAGCCGGAGGGCCCCATTCATTCGCTGGTGGCTTTTGCCCGCATTCAGCTTGCTCCGGGAACCAGTCGCGACGTAACTCTGAAGATCGATCCGCGCTCGCTTTCGAGTGTGGACGCAGCGGGGAAGCGTTCGATTCTGGCGGGAGAGTACGTGCTGGCTGTAGGCGGTGCGCAGCCTGACGAAGCACCTGCTCACAGCCAGACGTCTTTTACCATTACCGGAACGCTCGCCCTGCCTAAATAACTTCTTCTGTTTGCCGGGGGTAGCAGCAAACCCTCGGCAAACTTTTTTTCTGCATAGCTCGTCCTACCTAACGAACGCAGCTTCCCCTTTTCCCCGCAGGTGGCACTCCGGAAGCCGGAGTGCATAATAAAAGCAGATTCTTTGCTCTTGCACCCCATGCAAGTTGGCAAGGTCCGAGTGAATGTTGTTGACTTTTTTCTATCCAGTACGGCCAAGGCATGCGCATGCCGAACCACTTCCCTCTTTCCCTGTCTACAAAGGAATAGCCGATGACGAAGATCGAACCCGTAGATCTTGAGCAGCAATTTGCCAGCGATAATTACGCTGGAATCTGTCCTGAAGCATGGCAAGCCATGCAGGCGGCCAATCAAGGCCATGTAACTTCGTATGGCGACGATCCATGGACGGAACGCGCCTCTGACGCATTTCGCAGCTTGTTTGAAACGGATTGCGATGTGTACTTTGTCTTTAACGGAACAGCCGCCAATTCCCTGGCGCTGGCCTCGCTCTGTCAGTCCTATCACGGCGTAATCTGCAACGATCAGTCGCATGTGGAAACCGATGAGTGCGGCGCGCCGGAGTTCTTTTCGAATGGTTCAAAGCTGCTGGTGGCACGCAGCGAACATGGCAAAATCTGTCCGGCTTCGATTCGTGAACTGGCCACCAAACGCCAGGATATTCACTATCCCAAGCCGCGCGTAGTTACCATTACGCAGTCCACGGAAACTGGCCGTGTGTATACGCTCGATGAATTGCAGGCTATTTCAGCCGAGTGCAAGTCCCTGGGTTTGTCGCTGCATATGGATGGAGCGCGCTTTGCCAATGCCTGCGCCAGTCTTGGAGTAACTCCCGCCGAATTGAGCTGGAAATCTGGTGTGGATGTTCTCTGTTTTGGTGGAACCAAGAATGGAATGGCCGTAGGCGAGGCCGTACTTTTCTTTGATCGCAAGCTTTCTGCGGACTTTGATTACCGCTGCAAACAGACCGGCCAGTTAGCCTCCAAGATGCGTTTTCTTTCTGCGCCATGGGTCGGCATGCTGGAAAGCGGCGCTTGGTTGCGTAATGCAAGTCATGCC
This sequence comes from Telmatobacter bradus, assembly GCF_048629425.1. Lineage (NCBI taxonomy): Bacteria > Pseudomonadati > Acidobacteriota > Terriglobia > Terriglobales > Acidobacteriaceae > Telmatobacter > Telmatobacter bradus. The sequence continues at coordinate 4,883,685 of NZ_CP184532.1, read as the reverse complement.
AACAAGTGCGCGCGACTGTTTGCCGAAAAGGTTGCGGCGGTGCCTGGAGTGCGGATTCTGGGGCCAGTGGATGCCAATGCGGTCTTTCTTGAGGCTTCAGATCAGTTACTGGAAGGTATGCACGCCCGTGGCTGGAAGTTTTATACCTTCATAGGCGGCGCGGCGCGCTTCATGTTTAGTTGGGATGCAGATCCAGCTAGAATTGAAGTTTTTGCGCGTGACCTTGCGGAATGTGCAAACAATAGGTGAGAATCAATTGTCAGGAAGTTTTATCCTGCAAAAAAAATGTTCAATTTCTGGTCAGTGCCTAGCTTTAAGGCACTGACTGGAATTGCAGAAGATAGAATTACCCGACAGAAACAGCGGTTCATAACAGTATTTCCAAGTCATAAAAGAGCTAAGTATTTTCGTCTTGTTTGCAAAAAGATATGCATAAGGTTATCTTGTAGCAGGAAGGCGGATAATTCCAAAAACCACAACTTAGAATTCTGCTTCAGGTTGCGCCGTCTACCGTGAAGAATCGGAGGAATTATGGGAGTGTCGGAGATTTTGGCATCTATCGATCGTGAGATTGCTCTGCTGCAGCAGGCTCGCGCTCTTCTTGCAGGCACAGGAGTTGCCACACCGAAGAAGGTGGGCCGCCCGCGGAAGAATGCGGATTTCCCTGCTTTGTCAGTTACAAAAGGAGCAAAGAAAACCGCCAAGACCAAGAAGCGCAATCTGACCCCAGAGGGTCGCAAGCGCATTGCGGAAGCCGTAAAGCGCCGCTGGGAAGCACAGAAGAAGGCTACGGCAGCCCCGGCCAAGTAATCAATATTTGAATAAATCAAAAAGCCGACGCATCCATTCGATGCGTCGGTTTTTGATTTATCGGGAGTGTTTTTCTCTTGTTTCAATAAATCGCAGATTTTCTTTCTTATTTATCAAGCAAACTTAATTTTGTAGTTTTTCCCATCGCTCACTTTGCGCGGAGCGATAAATGGCGTCAATGACTGCCATATTTCCCAGTGTGTCCTCTAGCGGTACAGGTGCTTCGCTGTTTTCAAAGACGGCCTGGGCAAAAGCATCGCCCTGCAGTGTGTATTGATCTGCGGCAGGAAAAGTTTCTATGCTAACTCCGCTGCCGCTGAAGTCTCCGCTGGAATCAATAAAGATCCTGGTAGTTTTTTCAGGCGGTGCGTTGAAGGGGATTTCGATTTCAATGCGCCCCTTTGTGCCAAAGAAATTCATCTTCTGGCAGGGAATCATCTGCGTACCGCAGACAAAGCTCGCCTGTCCGCCTTCAAAGTCCAGAATCGCCGTTGCCAGCCGGTCAGTCTTCATGACGGGATCGCGGTCCAGTAGAGAAATAACGCGTTTGGGCTCTTGTTGGAAGGCGTAGCGGGCAGCATGAATCAGATAGCAGCCAATGTCGTAAACGCCGCCGCCGCCATACTCCACCTGATTGCGGATGTTGGCCGGGTTGGCATTTGAGTAACTAAAAACTCCCGTCACAGCCAGTAACTTTCCGATGCGTTCCTGCTGGATAAGTTCGCGTAAACGAATCCACTGCGGGGCGCTGCGAATCATGAAGGCTTCGCAGATTTTTACTCCGAAGTTAGCACGTACTTCAAGTAGCTTCTTTGCTTCTTCTAGCGTAAGTGCGATTGGTTTTTCACAAAGTACGTGCTTGCCCGCCTCTGCGGCCTTGATCGTCCAGGGAACATGTAAATGGTTGGGCAGAGGATTGTAGACGGCATCTATCTCCGGATCGGCCAGCAACTCCTCATAGGAGCCGTAGGCTTTGGCGATGCCGAGTTTCTGTGCTGCCTGCTGGGCGCGGCTCAGGTCGCGTGAGGCAATGGCCGTCACCATGGTTTGCTGGCCGTGCAGCATGGCTGGCAGAACCTTGCGCATGCCAATGCTGGCTGTGCTCAAAACTCCAAAGCGAAGCTTGTTCTTCATGCGCAGATCCTATCACTCAGTTACATGGATGCATGAACTACGGTTGAGGAATCACCAGCGATAAAGCCTGTTCTGCTGTGTCGGCCACCTGAAACAGGGCGCGGTTTTCCGGCTTGATGAAGCCAGCCACAACGGTGGAGTCAAGAAAACGCAGAAACAGATCCCAGTAGCCAGCGGTATTGATCAGTACGCCGGGCTTTTGGTGAATGCCGAGCTGCGCCCAGGTGGCCACTTCCATCAGTTCGTCGAGCGTGCCGGCTCCGCCAGGCAGAACCAGAAATGCGTCGGCCAGTTCTACCATGCGTGCCTTGCGTTTGTGCATGGTGCCCACCAGTTCCAGCCGGGTCAGGCCGGCGTGGGCAATCTCCAGATCGGCCAACACGTCGGGCAAAACGCCAATCACTTCGGCTCCGCCGGCCAGCGCCGCATCGGCTACCGCGCCCATCAAGCCCAGATGCGATCCTCCGTAGACCATGCCCAGGCCACGGGCGGCAATGGTTGTGCCTAAGCGACGGGCGTCGGCCAGAAACCGTGGATCTGTGCCTGCGGCCGATCCGCAATATACCGCTACCCGATGTTTCAATTCGTTCTGTGTCTCTGTCTGAGTCATGAAAAATTCCCTTATGTATTCGCGTCTTCCAACAGAAAAGCGGCTGAATTCAAGATGGCGATTCCGTGAAAAGGATGCAGGGAAAGCAGATCCTCGTCACCCGTAACAATCACGTTAGCCTCACCGTTTACCGCAACCTCCAGAAACAGATCGTCGCGCGGATCGCGGCAGGCACGAACTTTCCTTGTTACTTCGATATGAAGCGCGATTTCCCACACCTTGTTTAAATAAGGGGCGATGGAGTCTGGGTGAATATAGCGGGCAAACTTGGGTCGGTGAAGAACGTCTTCCAATTCCTGTAGCGTTTGCGGCGACATCAGCGTAATAGCATCACGCCACGCAAGTTCTATTGCGCGTCCGGGAGCCGAATCAGCCTGCAACATTCGGCTCACATATACATTCGTGTCCAGAACAACTCTACGCTTCATTCCTGTGCCGTAAGAAGCTCTTCAAGGAGTCCGTCGGTCATGCCCTGGGAGGCAGCATACCGGCTGGTTTCACGAGTAAAGCGTACCAGATCGTCGGCACGAGCACTGCGCAATTGCTCGTACTCCTCGGCTGAGATCAGCACGGCAACGTCGCGTTGGTGGCGGCGGATGCGCACCGGTTCGCGCTGTGCTTTGTCGAGCAGCGCAGCAAAGTTCTGCTTGGCTTCGGTGGCGGAGACGGTCGTCATGCAGACAAGTGTAGCGCGAAAATGGTCAAAATAGACAAAATAACCATTTTGTCTGTTTTGACCATTTTCAGCGAGGGAAGCCGCGTTACTTGTACGGCGTTGTTTTTGCCGTGCCTGGTGCTATCTAGTGCAGGAACAGCTTTACCAGTACGGCCAGGAACGAAGTAAAGAAGCCCGACGCAGCCATAGCCCAGGAGGAAACCGCCGCCTCGCGCTCTGAGCGGCGCACCAGACTGGCTGTGCCTACACCGTGCGACGAGGTTCCGATGGCCGCTCCGATGGCCCGCGCACTGCCCACGCGCAGCAAGCGCAGGAAGGGAATGCCGATGCTGGCTCCGATCACGCCTGTAATGACCACAATGGCCGTAGTGATGGCTGGAATGCCACCTAACTGGGAGCTGATTTCGATGGCAATCGGTGTGGTCACCGATTTGGGCAATGTCGAAAGAACCACAGCGCGGGGCGCGCCCAGCAGCCAGCAGGTCAATCCAGCGGAGATCATACTCACCACCGAACCAGCAAAGACCACAATGGCCAGACGCGGCAACGACGGCTTCAGCGCCAAGCCATTGCGATACATGGGAATGGCCAGAGCCACGGTGCCCGGGCCCAGCAGCCAGTTCAGCCATGCGCCGCCCCGATTGTAGGCCGCAAAGGATTCATGGGTCAGCAGCAGCATGCCGATAATCGGCGCGGCTGCCACCAGAATCGGAGGAATCCAGCGCCAGCGCAGATGCAGTTTAAGGCCTACTGTGTAGGTGGCCAGGGTGATTGCTATGCTGACGACGGGCAATGCAAGCAGGGTCATCGGAGTCATTGCCGCTCCTTGATGTCTTGCAGCATTGCCGGGCCGACGTTCAACTCAGAGTGTGCGTCGTAGGGCAGCAGCCAGCGTGAGAGCAGGCCGACGGTGGCCAGCACGGCCAGCAGGCTGACGATAAGGCTGGCCGCAATGGCCAATCCGGACTGTTTCAGGACGGGGCCAACTTCCATCAGGCCCACCGTAACCGGCACAAATAACAGCACCATATGGTGCAGCAGCAGAGTTGCGGTCTTTTCCACCCATTGCAGCTTGACCAGCTTGAAGGTCATGGCCAGAACCAGTAGCAGCAAGCCGGCAACGCTGCCGGGGATCGGGCTGCCCAGCCGGTGCGTACCCTGCCCCAGGAACAAAAAGCCGGTCAAAAGCGCAAAACCACGTAAATAATCCAGCATCTTTCTATTGTGCATGCATATTTTCGCCATGATTCGTGAAGAATTTCGGTTCCAGCTGTGTGATTTTGCAAGCTTCCCGATGCGGGAGGCGAAATTTCGGCCAGAGGTTAAACTGAAGAAGGAAACCTTCCCTCTCCCGGACCAATGCCTTGCATCCTCTGATTGCCAAATTGAATCCCGAACAGCGTGCCGCGGTGGAAACCACCGAAGGGCCGCTGCTGATCCTGGCCGGCGCGGGCTCTGGTAAAACGCGTGTCATTACCAACCGTATTGCCTGGCTGATCGAGGAGAAAGGTGTGGCGCCGGATTCCATTCTGGCCGTCACCTTTACCAACAAGGCATCCAAGGAGATGGGCGAGCGTGTGAACAAGCTGCTCGGCCACTCCTCGATGGCCAAACCGCTGATTGCCACCTTCCACTCGCTCTGCGTGCGCATTCTGCGGCGCGACATTGAAGCCATGCGCATTGGCGGTCAGGGCCTGACCCGCAGCTTTGCCATCTTTGACGAGAACGACCAGCAGAATATCGTCAAGCAGATCATGAAGCGCGCCGGCATGGACATCAAACAGCTGACGCCGCGCACCGTTCTCAGCCGCATTTCCTGGGCCAAGAACCACATGGTTGATCCGCAGGAGTACTTCCTCAGCTCCAAGGACCAGAACAGCGAGCGCATCGCCCACATCTTCAAGAGCTATCAGGGCGAGCTTGGCAAGAACAACGCCATGGACTTCGACGACCTGCTGCTGGAAGCCGTGCGCCTGCTCAAGAGCGTGGCCGATGTGCGCGAGCGCTATCAGCGCCGTTACCGCTATCTGCTGGTGGACGAGTATCAGGACACCAACCGCCCCCAGTACGAGATGATGAAGATGCTGGCCGGTGAGCGCCACAACGTGTGCGCGGTGGGCGATGAGGATCAGAGCATCTACAGCTGGCGCGGCGCTGACATCAACAACATTCTCAACTTTGAGAAGGACTTTCCCAACGCCCGCATCATCCGTCTGGAGCAGAACTACCGCTCGACGCAGGTGATTCTGGAGGCGGCTGGCGCGGTGGTGGCAAACAACCTGCGCCGCAAGGGCAAAAAGCTCTGGACCGATCGTCAGGGCGGCTCGCTGGTGGGCTACTACGAGGCCCCCGACGGCGAGAATGAAGCTCTGTTCATCGCCAGCAAGATACAGGCGTTTTTGCGTCAAGGACTCGCGTCCGAAAGTGCCCCCTCTGGAGCAGGCCAGCATTGCGCGGTGCTTTATCGCACCAACTCGCAGTCGCGTTTGGTGGAAGAGGCTCTGCGCCGCTTCAACATTGCCTACACCATGGTGGGCGGCTTCAGCTTTTACGAGCGGGCTGAGATCAAAGACCTGTTGGCCTACCTGCGTCTGGTGCGCAATCCGCATGACTCCATGGCTCTGCAGCGCATCATCAATGTGCCCACCCGCGGCATCGGCAAAACCTCACTGGAAAATCTGGAACGGCTGGCGCTCGAAACCAATCGCTCCACCTGGGAGGTTCTGGGCGAGGCCATCAAGAACCGCTTGCTGCCCGGCCGCGCGCTGGGCGCAGTCGATAGCTTTCGCCAGCTCATCCTCGATGCGCAGGCCATGATGGATCCCGACTTTGCCGGCAAGCTCAGCGCTGACGTGGCCGCCGCAGAAGAGGGCGACACCGACTTCAGCTTTGGCGCAGCCGACGATGCGAGTCCTGCAGAAGTAGCCGCGGAAGATGCAAGCTTTAACTTTGGCGGTCATGAAGACCAGATGTCGCTGCTGGACGCCTCGCTCTTTTCGCCTTTCGCAACCTCCGAGCCGAAGAAGATTGAGCCGGTGAAGAAGAGCGCCAAAACGGTGAAGAAGGCTGAGCTCTCGCCCTTCGACGTTTCGTTTACGCCCGAGCCAGTTCCCTCCCGCGTGGAAGAGCAGGCAAAGCCGGAAGCTGCTGAAGAAAAGCCGTTCCGCGCTCCCGGCGACGCGGCCACATTGCCGGAGCTGATCCGCTTCCTGATCGACCGCTCGGGCTACATTCGTGCACTGGAAACCGAAGGCACGCCGGAAGCCACCAGCCGTATAGAAAACCTGAAGGAACTGGCCAACGCCGCGCACGATGCCGAAACCCGTGGCGAAACCCTGGCTGACTTTCTCGACCATGCCGCGCTCTCCAGCGACACTGACCAGATCAATCCCGACGCCAAGGTGACGCTGATGACGTTGCATGCGGCCAAGGGTCTGGAGTTCCCGCTGGTCTTTCTGGCCGGCCTGGAAGAAGGACTCTTTCCGCACTCGCGCACGCTGCAGAACCCCGAGGAGCTGGAAGAGGAGCGCCGCCTTTGCTACGTGGGCATGACCCGTGCCATGAGCACGCTGGTGCTGACCCGCGCCATCTATCGTCGTCGCTACGGCAATGAAGCGCCGGAGCAGACGCTGCCCTCGCGCTTCCTTGATGAAGTTCCCAGCCAGTTGGTGGAGAATCTGGGCGGCCAGAATCCCAGTCCCGCATGGTCCACTCCGGCCTATGGCGGAGGCTACGGCTCACGCCGCAAGGCCGGTTTCTCCGGCGACTCCGAGGGCAAGCACTTCAACTACGAGGACGAGAGCCAGGAAACCTCCTACTCCTTCGGATCTGCGGGCAAGTCCTCCGCCAAACGCGAGCCCAACAAGCCCTTTGTGGCGTCGTGGATGAAGCCGTCGAAGGCTGCCCCCTCTGTGGCAGGATCTGCTCCAAAACCAGAAAAAGAAGAAAAAAGCAGCATCGATAACATTGCCCAATTCTTTGGCGGCAAGGCCGGAGCGCATGCGCCCGGATCGCTAGCTCGTCCGACTGCGGAACCAGCCAAGCCGCGCGGAGCCGCGAACCTGCACAAGGGCCAGCGCGTACGCCACGTGAAATATGGCGAGGGCACAGTGCTGATGCGCGAGGGCGAAGGCGAAGACGCCAAGCTGACCGTCCTGTTCAGCCGCCACGGCATGAAAAAGCTGATGGAGAAGTTCGCCAACCTGGAAAAAATTTAACCATCTGCCACCTGCGGTGGGGCTAACTGCCTTCGGCGTGCTCCTCTTCCCAGAGACGATGCGCAGGTTAGGGTTGCCAATGAGGCAAACCTAGGGAATTTGTCATCCTGAGCGACCGGACGCGAAGCCGGAGCGCAGCGCAGGCGAAGAGGTAGGGAGTCGAAGGATCTGCGGCGGCTTTTTCTCTGTTGCGCCACAAAATACCGCTATAGAATGCGGGGCATGGAAGAGCGGGTTTATTGCGTCTACATGATGGCTAGTCGCAGCCACACGCTCTACATCGGCGTTACAGGAAACTTGCAGAAACGGGTCTTTGAACACAAGTGGCGGGAACACGAGGAGAGCTTTTCCGCCCGCTATCACTGCGACCGGCTGGTGTGGTTTGAGCGGCACAACGATGTATCTGCTGCGATTGCCCGCGAAAAGCAGTTGAAGGGATGGAGACGCGCAAAGAAGATTGCTCTGATTGAAGCGTCGAATGCAGTATGGATCGACTTGAGTAAGGATTGGTACGACGTAGAGCCTGCCGACTATCGTCGTGCTCTGGACCGCATGTTCAACTGACTTCCCAAAAGCAACCGCAGATCCTTCGACTCCCTGCGGTCGCTCAGGAGGACAGGTCGGAAAACAAAACCGCCCGGCCTGCCAATACGGCGGACCGGGCGGTTTGTTACTGTACGTGGCTGGAGATTAGTGCGTTTCGCTCACGACGGCCTTGCCCCGGAAGCGGCTATACACAAAGACGTGATAGCTGATGGCCAGAGCCATGCCGACAACCCACCAGACGAAGCCCACCGCCAGCGTATAAGGACCGCTGATGGCGCGGTTAAGTGTGATGTCGTACTGCGCGCCGGTGGTGGCTGGCAGCAGTGTGGGGTAGAGCGACCAGCAGGCGCCGGCCAGCATGAAGAAGAGGTAGAAGGCGCTCGAAAGGAATGCGGCCAGTGGTGAGCCCTTCTTGTTGAAGAAGAAGATCAGTGCCAGAGTCGCTACTACGCCCACCGGAATTGCAAAACTAACCGGGTAGTTGAAGTAGTTGTTCAGGCTCTGCGGACGCACGGCAATGGTGGCAAAGAGGCTGACGATGGTGATGAGCAGCAGCGCTACCCAGAGCGGCGAAACGATCTTGCGGGCCCGCACTTCCAGATCGCCCGAGGCCTTCAGGCTGAGCCACAGAGCACCGTGCAGCGTGAGCGCAATCAGCGCCACCAGGCCACCGATCACCGTGTACCAGTCCAGAATGCCGGGATGGACTCCAGGCAGCCAGTTGGTCCACAAAGGCAGGAAGAAATAGCCGTCGGGGTTGAGCGGCACGCCGCGCACTACGTTGGCCAGTGCCGCGCCGTAGAAGATGGTGAGCAGTGTGCTGGCCAGTCCGAAGACGCCATCCAACAGCGAACTCCACACGCCCAGGTCAAGGTGATTGCGCAGCTCCAGCGTAATGCCACGCAGAATCAGCAGCCAGAGCACGATCATCAGCGGCAGATAGAAGCCGCTGAAGGCCGAGGCGTAGAGCAGCGGGAAGGCGAAGTAGAGTGTGCCGCCGCCCGCCAGCAGCCAGACCTCGTTGCCGTCCCACACGGGGCCAATACTGGCCAGCGCCGTGCGCTTTTCCGTCTCGGTGCGCGTCAGGAACAGATGCAGAACGCCGACTCCGAGATCGAAGCCGTCCAGAACCACGTAGCCGACAATCATCACGGCTACCAGCCAGAACCAGAAAAATCCCATCATGACGAGGCTCCTTTTTCAGCCTTTGGTAGTTGTTCCGTGATCAAGCTCAGTCGGCCTTGGCCGCCAGCTGCTTGGGCTCGGGGCCGCTGGTGATTTCGCGATAGATGAGCACCGTGAACAACAGCGCCAGCAGGCTGTACAGGCCCATGAAGCCAAGCAGCGTGAACAGACCATTGCTTGCCGAAACCATCTGCGAATAGCCGTCGCTGGTGCGCAGCAGACCGTAGATCAGCCACGGCTGACGGCCCAGTTCCGCGGTCATCCAGCCAGCGGTGTTGGCAATGTAGGGCAGCGGGAAGCTGAGCACCAGCGCCCACAGCACCCAGCGGTTCTGGTAGAGCTTGCCCCGCCAGAGCAGGAAGCTGGAGCCAATCATCAGCACCAGGAACCAGGTTCCGAGGCCTGCCATGATGTGGTAGGCGTAGTAGAGCAGCGGCAACGATTGCGGCCACTGGTCGCGCGGAATGTGGTCGAGTCCGGTGACTTCAGCCTTGGTGGTGCCGTAGATCAGAAAGCTGAGCAGGTCATTGACGACAATTGGATTATCGATCTGGCCGGTTTCTTCGTTGGGCTGGCCGATCAGCACCAGTCCTGCACCCTTTTCGGTCTTGTACAGGCCTTCCATACCGGCAATGGCGGCGGGCTGATTTTTTGCCACATATTTGCCGTGCAAGTCGCCGGTGGGGAAGACGATCAGGATGGACGCGATGGTGCCGGCAATCACGCCCAGCTTCACAAAGGTCTTGCCGTACTCCACATTGCGCTGGTCCAGCAGATAGAACGCGCCTACAGCCGCCATCACGAAGGAGCCGGTGACCGCTGCGCCCGTCATGTTGTGCGCATACTGCAGCAGAGCCCAGGGGTTCAGCAACAGACCCCAGAAGCTGCTCACTTCAAAACCGCCATTGGGCAGGCGATTGAAGGCTACGGGATGCTGCATGAATGCGTCGGTAACGATGATGAAGAAGCCCGAGATCCACGAGCCCACAAAGACCATCACCGCCGAGAACCAGTGAACCTTGGCCGGGACCTTCTTTTCTCCGTAGAGGAACAAGCCCAAAAAGGCCGATTCCAGGAAGAAGCTGAAGACGCCTTCCATGGCCAGCGGCTGGCCGATTACGCCACCGGAAAGCTGCGAAAAGCGTGCCCAGTTGGTGCCGAACTCGAACTCCATGGGAATGCCGGTGACCACGCCAAAAACAAAGTTGATGGCGAAGATGCGCCCCCAGAAACGGGCGGCGCGGTTCCAGTGCTCGCCGCCGGTGCGGAGAGCCGCTGTCTTCAGAACCACGATCAGCAGACCCAGCCCCATGGTGAGTTGCGGAAACAGGTAATGGAAGGTAACGGTAAAAGCGAAGTGCAACCGGTGAATCAGCTCACTGCTCATGCAGTGCCTCCTCGCAAAGGAGTTGATGGAAGATGGCAAACGTCTTCCTGGGGTGAACGGTTTGCCGCAGCCGGAAGATTCCGTAACGGCAGCCAGACCCGGATGTCAGGCGAGATCAAAAAAATGAGGACCTATAAAACAGTCGCAAATTGCAGTGCCTGTATGCTCCATTGCTTCGATTCCCGAGCCGCGTGAAAGACGCTTTCGCGCGGGTCAAAGATCGCTGCGAGCACAGGATGCGCAGATCTGCATCGAATCAGAGCGGTGTAGTCCATTTTGCCACATTCAAAAATTTGCGAAGTGATTCTTGTCACTTGCAACATCCTTTTCAACACCGGATGATAATACGGCTATCAAGTTGAATGCTTGCTGACGGTTCTTTTCCCCATCCCCAGCCAATTTCGGCTACAGTGCTGTCAGCACGGAGGTTCGTTCCCGATGCGTATTGCAGTTGTGGGCGGCGGTATTGCCGGCTTGGCCGCGGCATATGAGTTGCAAAAGGCCAGTGTGGCCGGGCAGCCCGTTGAGTATACGTTGTTTGAAAGCAACCCAAGGCTGGGCGGTGCGCTGGCCTCGGAAACCATCGACGGATCTGTGCTCGAACAGGGCCCTGATTCGTTCATCACGGAAAAACCAGCCGCGGCGGAGCTTTGCCGCGAACTGGGGCTGGGTGACCAGCTGCTGCCCTCCAACGACAGCCAGCGCAAGACCTTCATCGTGGTGCGCAACCGCATGGTTCCACTGCCTGACGGTCTGATGTTCCTGATTCCTACCAAGCTGATTCCTACCGCCCTCACCCGCCTCTTCAGCCTGCCCACCAAACTGAAGATGGCGCTGGAGTTGCTGCATCCACCCCGGCCCGCGGCAGGGGATGAGTCGGTGGCTGATCTGGTGCGCCGCCACTTCGGGCAGGAGGTCGTTGACCGTCTGGCCGATCCGCTGCTGAGCGGCATTTATGGTGGCGATTCCACTCGCTTGAGCGCCCAGACGGTGCTGCCCGGCATGGTCAAAATGGAGACCGAACACGGCTCGCTCTGCCGTGGCATGCTGGCTGCTCACGCCCAGATGCGGGCGCGCATGCTGCAGGCCAAGGCAAACGCTCCGGCCAGCGGCGCTAAGCCCAAACCCCGCTCCATCTTTACCGCCATGCGTGGTGGCATGCAGCAACTGGTGGATGCGCTGGCGGCCCGGCTGGAGCCGGGTGCTCTGCGTATGGGCACGGCAGTTGAAAAATTGGAGCGTTCTGGCGAGGGTTGGCGGCTGACCACGGCCTCTGGAAGCGAGAAGTATGACGCGGTGATTCTGGCCACTCCGGCCTGGGCGGCAGCTAAGCTGCTGGAGCCGGTCGATGCGGAGCTGGCAGCGCTGCTTGGCTCCATTCCTTACTCGTCTTCCATCACGCTCAACCTTGTCTACGATGAAAAGCAGTTGGGCACACTGCCGGAGGGCTTTGGCTTTCTGGTTCCGGCCGTGGAAGGCCGCTCCATGCTGGCCTGCACCTTTGTGCATCGCAAGTTTGTGGGCCGCACCAAGCCGGGCAAAGTTATCTTTCGCGCCTTTCTGGGCGGTATGCGCAACAGTGCGCTGCTCAGTGAGCCGGACGAAAAGCTGGTGGCCGTGGTACGCCGTGAGCTGAATGAGATTCTGGGCGAGCAGGTCTTTCCGGCGGCAGGGCTGCCGGAACACGTGCAGGTTTCTCGCTGGAATCGCGCCATGGCGCAGTATGCCGTGGGCCACAAGGAGCGGGTCCGCCAGATTGCCGAACATGCGGCAGCCTTGCCCGGCCTGCGGCTGGCCGGCAACGCCTACGACGGTATTGGCATTCCCGATTGCATTCGCCTCGGTCGCAAGGCCGCCAAGGAACTGGCGGAAGCGGCAATGACCTGTGCTGTTCCGCAGCTATAGGAAGAATCAAAAACAAAAAGGGCCGGAACAGATCGACTGTTCCGGCCCTTTGGTTGAATGCGGATTGAATCAGACGTGGGCTGCGGCACGCAGGGAACGCGTCGCGGAATGGCCTGACTTGAAGAGCCTGGAGGATGTGCTTCCGCTGCCACCGATGTTGAACTGGCGGATGAGTCCATCCAGATCGTTGGCCAGCTCGGTCAGATTCTTGCAGGCCGAGGCTGTTTCGTCGGAAGCGATGGAATTCTCTTCGGCCAGTTTGGAGATGCTGCCGGCCGACTCGCTGATCTCCTGCGATGCGGCGGTCTGCTCCGTTGCAGCCGTGGCAATCAGGCTGATCATGTGTTCCATGCCCTGTACCAGATGGATGGTGTTTTCCAGAGCATGCTGGGCGTTGGCGGTTTCCGTCATGCCGGATTCGACTTCCAGGCGGCTGCCTTCCATCACCTCAACCGTCTCGCGCGTCTCTTCCTGAATGCTGCGGATGGTTCCGGCAATCTCTTCGGTTGCGGTCTTGGTGCGCTCGGCCAAACGGCGGACTTCACCAGCCACCACCGCGAATCCGCGGCCATGCTCGCCGGCGCGGGCGGCTTCAATCGCGGCATTCAGCGCCAGCAGGTTGGTCTGCTCGCTGATCTCCTGAATCACGCTGACCACCTTGCCAATATCCTGCGAACGCTGGGCCAGAGCATTCATGCGATCGGCTACCGACATCGAGGTTTGCCCGATGCGCTCCATGGTAGCGTTGGCCTTCTGCATCACCTCGCCGCCCTGACTGGCTGATTCGGCGGACTCACGGCTGGAGCGGGTGGCTTCTTCGGCGTTGTGGCTGATCTCGCCAATAGTGGCCGTCATCTCTTGCGCAGCAGCGGCAATCTGCTGCGTGCTGCCCGACTGCGTTTTGGCATTGGCGCTGGTCTGGCTGGACCGCACGCTCAACTCTTCGGTGGCGGCGGAAAGCGTCTCGGCACCCTTGGCCATGGCCGTCAGCACTTCGCGCGTTGCTGCTACGCTCTGATTCAATGCTTCCGACAGGCGGCCTACCTCATCGCTGCTATGCACTTCGACTGTCGCGCTCAGATCCTTGTTGGCTACCCGTTCCAGAGCTTCCGCGGCAGCAATCAACGGCGGAGAGATGAGTCCGCTCAGCGTTGCGCCAATGAAGACGGAAAGCCCCACCACGACAAACAATGCAACCCAGATCAGAATGCTGGAGCTCTTGACCAAGCTCATTACTTGAGCGCCGGAAGCAGCACCAGCACTGGTGTTCAGCACCATATCGTCATCGAGCGCCTTGCTGAAGGAGTCGAAGAGATTCAGCGTGTCGTCGCTGGTGGCCAGCTTGCGCGCTTCATCGATCTTGCCTGCATCGATCATGCCGATGTACTGTTCGCTGTACTGCAGGTAGCGAGCAATCTGGTCGTGGAAAGTGGTATAAAGCTCTTTCTCGCCCGGATAGGAAATCATCGGCTCGTATTGGGCAAGATACTTCTTGTAGTTGTCGATCGCCTGCAGACGATGGGCCTTGTATTTTTGCACGCATGCACTGTCATCACAGAGCGCGATGAAGCCATCAGCCCGGCGAACAGACATGGCATTTTGCTGAACTTCGCCCAAAATCTTTACCGAAGGCATAGCGTCGTTCACAACATCGTCAACGCCGACGTTAACTTTGTGGAAGCTGACCAGTGCTACTGCTCCCAGGATCGCAGTGAGCAGGCAGACTGCGCCAAAGCTGAAAAACAGTTTGCGCGCGATGGGGAGATCACGAAATGCTGACATGGCGGAGAAGTTCCTTTCAAGGGCAGTTCCAGCTCGTGCACATTGCAGAAGCAAGGACGCTACCGGCCAGGGCTGCAATCCATTGCTATGCACCACGCCTATCGGCATAGCAGATGTTGACTTGAGCTTTTCAATATCTATCTCGATTAAGAGATCTTAAGTTGGGAAAATGACGTCTCGTTCCTGTTTATGCACTCGTCCGCGTTTCAAGCAGATTTGCCGCTTACTCTTTTTCTGTATGGATTTGCCTCAAAACAAGGGCAGTGTGCGAAGGAACAGATGGAAAACTCCACACTGTTTCATGTGCACCAACAGAGCCATAAGAGGAGCCGTACGGCACGGAATGTTGTGGCCGGTTACAGATGGAGCACCACCTCGCCTGGCCTTCTGTTTCCCCAATCCAGCCACGCTTGCCCTTATACTCAACCCAGGCATATGACGAGCTCCGAGACGTTTTTAACGACGATTCTGGCGGCCACGCGCACCACTGTGGCTACGGCAAAAAAGGCTGTGACTCTGACCGAGTTGGAGGAGCGGGCGCTCAAGCACCATCCTCGCGGCTGGGCTGCGGCGCTCAAGGCCAAAGCTGCCACCGGCCCGGCGGTGATTGCCGAGGTCAAGAAGGCTTCGCCCTCCAAGGGGCTGATTCGCGCGGACTTCGATCCCGAGTGGCTGGCCCGGCGCTATCGTGCCGGCGGTGCCACGGCGCTTTCCGTGCTGACCGATGAGCCTTGGTTCCAGGGCAGCCTGCGCAATCTGTCACTGGCTTCGGCGGCCGTTCCCCTGCCCTGCCTGCGCAAGGACTTCATGGTGGACGAGTTTCAGATTCTGGAAGCCCGCGCCCACCGTGCCGACGCCATTCTGCTGATTGCCGCGGCCCTCACCGACGCGGAGCTGAAGCAGTTGTCCGATGTGGCCCACGGCTACTCGCTCGACGTGCTGGTGGAAGTGCATACCGGAGATGAACTGGACCGCGTGCTCGACACACTGGGCGCAACCGGTGCGAACGCCATCGGCGTGAACAACCGCGACCTGCGCTCCTTCAATGTGCGTCTGGAAACGTCTTTGGAACTGGTGGAACGCATTCCGCAGAGCGTAGTCCGTGTGACCGAAAGCGGAATCTCCGCCCCGGCAGAGATTGCCAGGCTGCGCAAGGCTGGCTTTGACGCCTTCCTGATTGGCGAAAGCCTGATGCGCCAGACCGATCCCGGCGAGGCGCTGGAAGAACTGCTGAAAGGCGCGGCCAAGGCAGAGAAAAATATATAGATCCGCAGTACCATAAAACGAGACATGCCTGAAAGGAGGCAAAGATGGCAACCAATCCGGTTCAACGAGAAAATGCCTCCAGTATGGCATCTGATCGCGGAAAATCCCTCAGCATTGTCAGTTCTGAAATATCGCCGGAAGCGCGTGCCCTGCTGGAAGCGGCATTGGCGCAAAAAAACGGCAGGACTTTCAATGAAGTGCTTGCCTCCATACCAAATGTGGGCGAGGATGCCGATTTTGAGCGTCATCGGGGCTAGAGATGTTTCTGGTCGACACGAATGTCATCAGCGAGTTACGCAAAGGGGCAAAGGCGGATGCAGGTGTGGTTCACCTGTTAAACTCTGCCGAAACTGAAAGTTTTCTTGCTGCTCAAACCGTGGGTGAACTCCGTCAGGGTGTGGAGAATCTACGCTTTCGTGGCGATCATCCTCAGGCGGATCGTTTGGAAGTATGGCTGAAAAGCATTCTGGAGATATTTGCTTCGCGCATTCTTCCTTTTGACCGATCCAGTGCGGAAATCTGGGGTGCAATGATGGGCCCCAATGCTCAGAATCCAATAGACAAGCAGATCGCGGCGATTGCACGCCAGTATGATCTGACCGTGGTGACCCGCAACGTCGAGGACTTTGCCGGAACCGGCGTGCGTGTGCTGAATCCATTTCTCGCCGATGTGCCTTCTGAGGAAACCAACGCATGAGCCTCTGGATCAAGATCTGTGCCAACACAACACTCGAAGACGCGCTGGTAGCCGCTGAAGCCGGAGCCGATGCGGTGGGCTTTGTTTTTGCGCCCAGCAAGCGGCGGGTTACGGTGGAGCAGGTGGCATGCATTACGCCCGGTCTTCCTGCTGCGTTGGAAAAGATCGGCGTTTTTGTAAACGTGAGCGCGGAAGAAGCAGCGGAAACCGCCAATCGATGCGGACTGACCGGCGTGCAGTTGCACTTTGCCGCGCCGCTGGCACTCACGGCTTCCCTGCGCAAAATTCTGGGAGACCAGAAAAAGATTCTGCGCGTGCTGCACTACGGGCAGGCTGCGCCGGAGAATTTCCCCGTTCTACTTGCCGATCCAAATGTCGACGCGTTTCTCGTCGATTCCCATTCAGCCCAAGGGGCAGGCGGTACGGGCGAGACGTTTGACTGGATGGCCGCCAGCCAGACGCTCTTTCAGAATGCGCAGCAGCGCAGGCTGGTGGTAGCTGGTGGTTTGCACCCGGAAAACGTAGCCGAGGCGATCCGCATTCTGCAGCCTTACGGCGTGGACGTGGCCAGCGGCGTGGAAGCAGCGCCGGGCCATAAAGATCCTGCCAAGGTGCGGGCGTTCATCGCTAGAGCGCGGCGCTTGTAAGAGATTAAAAATCGGCGGACGCATCGGGGTGCAATCGGCGGGTTGGTGCGGTGCGTCTGCCGTTTCCGTATCAGCGAAAAAGATTGGTCTTGGCCAGATCGAGGATCTGATCGCCACGGCCATTCAAAATCGCTTTCACCATGTAGAGGTTAAAGTCCACGATCTGGTCCAGTTGCAGCGCAGGCGGCATGGCCAGTTCCTGGCGGTTGATGCGCACATCAATGAGTGCGGGACCGTCGTGGGCAAAGGCCTTCGTGAGCGATGGGCGTATATCTTCCGGTTTCTCGATGTGAATGCCCAGAATGCCCGCGCCTTCAGCAATCTTGCTGAAGTCCGGATTGATCAGCTCCGTTCCGTGATCGACAAAGCCCGTGGCCTTCATCTCCAACTCTACAAAGCCGAGCGCGCTGTTGTTGAAGACGACCATCTTGACGGGCAGCTTTTGTTGGCGCAGCGAAAGCAGGTCGCCCATGAGCATGGACATGCCGCCGTCGCCCGAGAGTGTAACCACCTGACGGCCGGGATACGCAACCTGTGCGCCGATCGCCTGCGGCAAGGCGTTGGCCATGGAGCCATGGTTGAACGAGCCCAGAATACGGCGCTTGCCGTTCATCTCCAGGTAGCGTGCGGCCCAGATGACGGGCGTGCCCACATCCACAGTGAACACCGCATCTTCCGCCGCAACTTCATTGAGGACCTTGGCTAGATACTGCGGATGGATGGGCAGTTTGCCCGGCGTGCCCACTGCAAGATCGTCAAGCCCCTTGCGGGCTTCGCGATAGTTACTCAGCGCAGTCTGCAGATGGCGATCGTCGGTCTTTTCCTCAAGCAGAGGAAGCAGTGCCGCCAGGGTTTCCTGTACACCGCCCACAATGCCAAGGTTGACCGCTGCACGACGGCCGATCTGTTCTTGCCGGACGTCAACCTGAATGATCTTTGTGTCCTTCGGATAGAACTGCTGATACGGAAAGTCTGTGCCCAGCATCAGCAGCGTGTCGCAGGACTTCATGGCCTGGTAGCCAGAGGCAAAGCCGAGCAGGCCAGTCATGCCCACGTCGTATGGATTGTCGTACTCAATAAACTCTTTGCCGCGCATGGCATGCACGATGGGGGATTTCAGTTTGCCAGCCAGAGCAACCAGCTCGTCATGTGCTTCGGCGCAACCTGCTCCAGCCAGAATCGTAACTTTGCTGGCCAGATTCAGTTCCGTCGCCAGTCGCGCCATTTCCATGGGGCGGGGAGTGATATTCGGCTGCGCGAAAGTGAATTCAACCCGGCGCTTCGGGTTTACGGCATCGGAAAGCGCCACATCGCCGGGAATAATAATAACGGCAACATCGCGTTTGGCTAGCGCTGTCTGAATCGCAATTTCCAGCGTGCGGGGCATTTGCGCAGGAGTCGAAACCAGCTCGCAGAAGGCGCTGCACTCCTTGAACAAATGCTCGGGGTGCGTCTCCTGGAAGTAGTTGCTGCCGATCTCTTGCGAAGGAATGTGCGCGGCTATTGCCAGCACCGGCACGCGACTGCGATGCGCATCGTAGAGGCCATTGATCAGGTGAAGATTGCCCGGGCCACAGCTTCCTGCACAAACGCCCAGGCCGCCCGTCAGGCCCGCCTCGGCCCCTGCCGCGAAGGCCGCTGTTTCTTCATGACGAACACCCACCCACTGAATGCCATTGCGCACACGGATCGAATCCGTAATGCCATTCAGCGAATCGCCTGCCACACCGAAGATACGCTTCACACCAGCTGCGGCCAGAACTTCGACAAAAACTTCAGCAACTTTTTTTGCCATAAACTTTCCTGTTTTTTCTGGAAGTTCAGTGAGACTGCGCTCTAGAGCGGCTGAGTGGGACTGCCTTCAAGAAACCCTTTCTGGCGTTGTAGATTAATCTGGTCCGAGATAGGATCCACTATTTTGAGACAGTGTGCCACATTATGACCTACGCGCGCTCTCAGTAAAATTTGTTCCAGCGATTACACTGGAAAGATCAGCCCCACTTACGTGGGCGCAGCAGCAGGAGGTTCAGATGGCATCGGTGGAAAGTCCCTCGGAATCGCGGCCCGGCCGCTTTGGCATTTATGGTGGCCGCTATGTGCCAGAGACGCTGATGGCGGCTCTGTTGGAGCTGGAGCACGAGTACGAGGCAGCCAAGAACGATCCCGCCTTCCAGGCCGAGCTGAACATGCTGCTGACCGAGTATGCTGGCCGTCCCACGCCCCTCACCTATTGCAAGCGACTGACCGAAGAGCTGGGCGGAGCCAAGATTTACCTCAAGCGCGAAGACCTTCTGCACACCGGCGCGCACAAGATCAACAACGCCCTGGGGCAGGCGCTCTTGGCCAAGCGGATGGGCAAAAAGCGCATCATCGCCGAAACTGGCGCCGGCCAGCACGGCGTGGCCACGGCCACCATCTGCGCGCTGCTCGGCATGGAGTGCGTGATCTACATGGGCGAGGTCGACATGGCCCGCCAGGAGCTGAACGTGCTGCGCATGCGCCTGCTGGGCGCTGAGGTGCACGGCGTCTCGTCCGGCTCAAAGACGCTCAAAGACGCCATCAACGAGGCTATGCGCGATTGGGTAACCAACGTGCGCAACACCTTTTATCTGCTGGGAACAGCCTTTGGCGCACATCCCTACCCGACCATGGTGCGCGACTTCCAGAAGGTGATTGGCGAAGAAATTAAGGAGCAGATTCTGGCCAAGGAAGGCCGTCTGCCCAACGCCATCGTGGCCTGTGTGGGCGGCGGATCGAACGCCATCGGCGCTTTTTATGAGTTCATCCCAAATAGTGAAGTGAAGCTGGTGGGCGTTGAGGCCGGCGGCAAGAGCCGCAAGCTGGGCGAGCACGCTGCCCGCTTCCATGGTGGAACTCCCGGCGTGTTGCAGGGCGCTTTCTCATACGTTCTGCAGGATGAAGACGGCCAAATTTCGCTTACCCACTCGGTTTCAGCGGGTCTGGACTACGCTTCGGTGGGTCCGGAACACGCCATGCTGCACGACTCGGGCCGCGCCGAGTACACCTTTGCCGAGGATCAGGCGGCGCTCGATGCGGTGGTGAAACTGGCCCGCACCGAGGGCATTTTGCCCGCGCTCGAAAGCGCGCACGCGGTGGCCGAAGCCCTGCGACTTGCGCCAACCATGGGCAAGGATGAAATACTGGTGGTGAACCTGTCCGGCCGTGGCGACAAAGACATGGGCATTTTGACCAAGGAACTGAAGCTGTAGGGACAAGGTTCTAGGTGCTAGAGGCTGGAAGCTAGGAACTGGCACTAGAGGCTGATTCAAAAATGATTTCTTTCGAGCACAAACCGGGTTTGGTGGTCTATCTAACGGCGGGTGATCCGTCGCTGGAGGCCACGCGTGCCATCGCCATTGCGGCGATTGACGCGGGCGCGGATGTGATCGAACTCGGTGTGCCCTTCAGCGATCCGGTGGCCGACGGTCCCGTGATTCAGCGGGCCAGTGAGCGGGCTCTGGAGCGAGGCACCAGCCTGCATAAGGTGATTGCGCTGGCGGGCGAGATTCGTGCCGCGCGTCCCAAGGCCGGGCTCATCCTGTTCAGCTACCTGAATCCGATTCTGCGCTACGGCTTGAAGCAGTTTGCCGACGATGCGGCCAAAGCCGGCGCCGACGGCGTGCTGGCCACCGACATGATTGTCGAAGAGGCTGGCGACTATTTAAAGGAACTGGACCGCGTGGGCCTTGCCCCGGTCTTTCTGGCAGCGCCCACCAGCCCCGACGAGCGGCTGCAGGCCATTGCCACTCATTCCAAAGGCTTCATCTATGCCATCTCCCGTACGGGAATCACCGGCAAGCAGCAGAACATGACGGGCGATGCATCGTCGCTGGTCAATCGCCTACGGCGATGGAGTAAGCTGCCGGTGGCCGTGGGGTTTGGTATCTCCAACGCCGAACACGTCGCTCAGGTGGCGCAGTTCGCGGATGCGGCAGTCATCGGCAGCGCAATCGTCGAGCTTATCGAACGCTCGACAGCCGAGGAAGCGCCCAGCGCAGTAGCCCGATTTATCAAGGGTCTGCGTCTTGCTCAAGCAGCGCAGACCCGGTAAAACCCCACGCCAGCGGCGGACGTACTGCATACCCTGCAGCGCGCTGTCGCATTCAGGTTCAACTCCAGCACCCTTGCTGGAAGTGGCCGCAGCATATCTGCAGCCACTTCCGGCCTGAGGCGCACACGAGGATGAGATGACGCTGGAAGAATTGCGCAACCAGGTGGACGTACTCGATCGGCAAATTGTCGCGCTCCTGAATGAGCGGGCAAATATTGCCAGAAAAATTGGCCAGGTAAAGGCCAGCTCTTCGCGAGAGGTTTATGCACCAGCCCGCGAAAAGGTCGTGTACGACAATCTGCGAGCGGCCAATAGCGGGCCGCTGCCAGATGCCGAATTGACGCACATCTACGAGCGAATCATTGACGTGATGCGCACTCTGCAAAGGCGGGAGTTGGCCGTGCAGAAGACCGTGCCGGCTGAAGAGCAGCCGGGCCAGTAGCGACGGGCCTGTAAGAGGCCTGAGAGGGAAGAGTCGATGATCGTGGCAATGCAGGAAAACGCAACCGAAGAGCAGATTTTCGCCGTGATTGAAGCCATGGAAGAAGTGGGCGTGCACGCCCATCGCACCACCGGCGAGTCGCAGACCATTTTGGCCGGAGTGGGCGCCACCAAGGGCGTGGAAGTTTCCACCTTTGAAGTGCTGCCCGGCGTGGAGCACGTGCACCGCATCAGCGCGCCCTACAAGCTGGCGGGCCGCGCCTTCCGTCCGCAGGGTACGGTGGTTGAGTTCCCCAACGGAGCCACCCTCGGCGGAGAAAAAATCGCCCTGATCGCAGGTCCTTGCGCCATTGAGAATCGCGACCAGATCTTCACCATTGCTGAAGCCGTGAAAAAGGCTGGTGGCCAGTTCCTGCGGGGCGGAGCCTTCAAGCCGCGCAGCTCGCCGTACAGCTTCCAGGGCCTGGGCATTCCCGGCCTGCAGATCATGCGCGAAGCGGCTGACAAGTTCGGTCTGGCCGTGGTCAGCGAAGTGATGGAGATCGCGCAGATTGAGCCCATGCTTCCGCTGGTGGACTGCTTCCAGGTGGGCGCGCGCAATATGCAGAACTTCAATCTGCTGCGCGAACTTGGCAAGGTGCAGAAGCCGGTGCTGCTCAAGCGCGGTCTGGCCGCCACCATCGAAGAGCTGCTGCTTTCGAGCGAGTACATCCTGGCCGGTGGCAACTACGACGTGATTCTCTGCGAGCGCGGCATTCGCACCTTCGAAACCTCGACGCGCAACACCATGGACATTTCGGCCATTCCAGTGCTCAAAAAGCTGACGCATATGCCCATCGTCGGCGACCCATCGCACGGCACCGGACGCCGCGATCTGGTTGCGCCCATGGCCAAGGCTGCCGTGGCCGCCGGAGCCGACTCGATCCTGGTGGAAATCCACCCCAACGCCGACAAAAGCACCTCCGACGCCGCCCAGACGCTCTTCCTCGATCAGTTCTACAAGCTGGTGGACGATCTGCGCCTGATCGCGCAGGCGGTGGGAAGAACGATCTAAGGGTAGCATTCAGCCTTCAGCTTATGAAGTTGAGTACAGGCTTCAGAGACTATAGAAACATCCTTAAGGGACCGGTCTTGCCGGTCCCTTTGCTTTTCCCCAAACAAGTAGGCCCACAGCTCTCCGCCAACCTGCCGCGATAAGATGGAACGGAGGCAGCGGTCGTGCGTAGGCACTTATGCAAACTCCGCTCGCACCGCTAACTCCGCTTTTTCGAGGTTCTTCCCATGATTGAACGCGTCGCCATACTCGGTACTGGACTGCTAGGAACCTCGGTGGGGCTTGCGCTCAAGGCGGCGGGCTTCAAGGGTACGATTGTCGGCTGGAACCGTGGTGCGGCGGGCGGCCAGACGGCTCTGCAGATGGGCGCAATCGATCATCTGGAAGCCGACCCCATCGCGGCAGCGAAGCAGGCGCAGGTTACCGTACTGGCCACGCCCATCTACTCCATCCTCGACTTCATGGAGCGGCTCTCGACCGTGCTTGGCCCTAAGCAGTTGCTTACCGACGTGGGCAGCACCAAGGGCAAAATTACCGAGTTTGGCACCAAATATTACAACCAGCCGGAGCGGGCGGCCTTTCTGCCCGGCCATCCGATGGCGGGCAAGGAGCGCGGTGGCGCGGAGCTGGGCGACGCCAAGCTCTTCCAGAATGCCGTCTGGCTCTTTACCGATGTGCCCGGCGCGGAGCGTTCGGCCACCGGCGCGGCGTTGATGCAGGAGTGGCGCTCTCTGGTGCTGGGCCTGGGTTCGCGGGTGCTCGACCTCGATGCGGCCCGGCACGACGTGCTGGTGGCCTGGGTCAGTCATCTGCCGCAGTTTGTTTCCACCGCGCTGAGTGCGTTGCTGGAAGAGGAAGTAGGCGCTGCGCCGGAGCTGAAGGATGTGGGCGGCCGCGCGCTGCGGGAGATGACGCGGCTCGGCTCCAGTCCCTTTTCCATGTGGCGTGACATAGCCTACACCAACACGGAAGCCGTGGACCGTGCGCTGCAGATGCTGGAACAGCGCCTGCAGCACCTGCGCGAGAACTTGCGTACCCCCGAACTGCGCGACGAATTCGAGCGTGCCAACCGCTTTCGCAAGGAGTAAGCGCCATGGATGAAATCGAACTGCCCAAAAATAAGCGTACCGACGCCGTGGCCTCGCTCAAGCGTTACTTTGAAGCCAATATGGACGAGCCGATTGGCGATCTGAAGGCCGGAGCACTGCTGAATTTCTTTGTAGAAGAGGTAGGCCCGGCAATCTATAACCAGGCCATCCGTGACGCGCAGGCGCGACTGAGCCAGCGTGTGGTTGACCTGGACGGCGAGCTTTTTGCCGAGGAGTTCGGCTACTGGCCGCGCCTGAGCAAAAAGCGCAGATAGGTAACACTTCCCGCAAAAGCAAAAACCGCCGAAACCCTCAGGGGCTCGGCGGTTTTGTCTTGGCAGAGTATTTTCCCGTTACTCTTCGGTTTCTTCCTCGGTGCTCTCTTCTTCGGGGGCAGACTTGGCCTTGGACTTGCTTTTGGCCTTGGTCTTCAGCTTGGTCGTATCAATGACCTCGAAGCCTTCGGCTTCAGCGGCTTCCAGCATCTGCGGCAGGGCAGAAACAAAGATGATCGGCATGCTCTGGTACATGGAGCGGGCGGTCAGGGCTGCGCCCAGTTGCAGGGCATCGGTCCAGCGCAGGCTGGTGCGGTCCACCAGCTGGCGAGCGGCTTCCAGAACGGCGGGGTTCAGCGGTTGCTGCACGGCACGGGAAGCTTCAACTCCAAGACTGTCGAGAATGTGGGTGGCAATCTCGGCAGGAATGGTTCCAGCCCGCTCCCGACGCCGAATGGCTGAGTGAATCTCCAGCGGCGCCGAGGATGCGATCAGTTTGTGGTTGTCCTCGACCGCCGCCAGAAGCTCAATCAGCTCCTTCGTACCCTGCTCCTGCACGAAGAGCTTGGCGAATGCGGTGGTTTCAAGAAAGTAAAAGCTCACTCCTGCCCCCGTTCCTCATGGATCGAATCGACCAGCGATTCACCCGGTAGTTCAACCGGCTGCAGGCGCTGTGGCTCTTCGGGTAAGCCGGCTTCAGCCCGGTTCAGACGGATGGTCGTCGTCGGGTAGGCAGGCGTTTTGGGGTTGGCGATCTTGCTGGTCATCACTACGCCACGTTGAATGGCTTCGGCCAGAATCAATTGCCGGGACTCAGGGCTCTGATTCCAACGGTAGCTCTTGCGCGGCAGGAAGGAGTCACGGAACCACTTGAGTGCGATAAAGGCATGACCGCCCCGTTCGGCTTCGGCTAGCGCGGCGCAGAGTTCCTTTACGCGCGCGTCCAGGTCGGACGGATTGATCTCTTCTGCCGCTTCTTCGATGTCGGATACAGGGGTTGGGGCTACACGTACCGTAGCGCGAATCGGGCGCGGTGCTGCCGGACCGTCTTCGGCGCGTTCAAAGTAGATGCGGATCTCGTCTTCTTCCGGGCTCCAGCTGTCGGCGGATGCATTACGGCGCTTACTGCGCCCATTCTCACTGCAAAGTTCGACAATTGCCTGGTACCCGGTCGGTGCCAGAAAACGCAAGGCCCGTACTAGGCCAGGATCCTGTGAGTAAGCAAGTTCCTCCAAGGCGTTTTCAATAATTTCTTCCGCTGCGGGAATGCTCAGGGCGTTTACATCTACATTCCCCCGCGCGGTTTTAGTTGCTTTCATGTGTCTCTCCAATAGGATGCCGCGGCGCGTTATGGGTGCTAAAACGCAGCATTTTCAAGCGCCACTTTTATGATGGGCTTGCTGTATGCTGCTGGAACGAACCTCCGGTGTCCTATCGCCTTGCGGCGTGCGGAGATCTCGCTTCCGACATACTCGTGCACTACGGTCAATCTCGGGCCGTTTTCATCTCACAACGCAATGTAAGCCGGAGGATAACGTCTTTACTAATTGACGGCTTGAGCGAATCTCTTGGCTACATAATCTCTGGAGAAAGTTAGCCGGACAGGGCCTTTTTTACGTTCAGCAGCGTACCTATCTTACGATGTGCCACGGCTCGACGCAAAGATGAATCTTGACTTTGAACCTAAAAAATCCAAAATAGTTGCCTGAACGGGAAAAATAGTTGCGGAGACGAAAAACACTTCTTCTGGTCAAAATTCGTACAATGACTGCTATGCGAAACTGTCTGTCTTTCTTGTTGTCTTGTGCCCTGGTTGCCGGCGGTTTGCAGCTTCAAGCCGCATCCTTTGATCTGGCAGGTCCCAAAGTGGACGTCCACATAAAACGCGGTCAGAACACATTGCCCATCGCCCAGGCCGCCAATCTACAGGCCGGTGACCGTATCTGGATTCATCCCGATCTGCCGCCCAGCCAGTCGGAGCATCTTATTCTGGTGGTTGCCTTTCTGCGCGGTGTTACGAATCCTCCGCCCAATGAGTGGTTTACCCGGGTGGAAACGTGGAACAGCGCCGTTCGCAGCGAGGGCGTTTTTGTCACCGTGCCCGCCGAGGCGCAGCAGGTACTGCTGTTCCTGATGCCAGAGACCAGTGGCGACTTCAACACCCTGCGCAAGGCCGTACACGACCAGCCCGGCATATTTGTGCGCGCGGTACAGGATCTGGAAGCCGCCAGTCTCGACCGTTTGCGTGTGGAAGCCTATCTGAACGCCGTCAAAGTCACCTCGCAGTCGGATCAGAAGACGCTCAAGGAGCGCGCCGAGATGGCTTCCCGTAGTCTGGGCATCAAGCTGGACCAGGACTGCTTCAATAAGCCTGCCGACCAGCAGGCCAACTGCTTAGCGCAGAAACCAGAGGGTTTGGTGCTGGACGACTCCAGCACGCAATCGCGCGTTGAACAGCTGGCCAGCGGATCCACCACCGACCTGATGAACAACATCAGCGCTTCCAGCATGGCTGGCGGGGGCGTTTACAGCGCGTATGTGGGCGCGATTGTTGATACTGCCAAGATTCTTGGCTCACTCCATACGGCGCACTTCCAGTACATCCCGGCTCTGGCGCTGCCTACGGGCGATACGCTGAATCTGCGCTTGAGCACGCCGCCTTCGTTTCGCAATCCAAAGTCGGTGGTCGTGGTGGCATTGCCTTCGGTAGGCGCCGTCAAGCTCCCGCCGCTGCATCCGGTTACGCCCACCGACAGCTATTGTGCCCAGAAGCCAGGTCTGGTGCTGCCCGCCGAGGGTGCGCCGCTAGTTTTTGCCAGCGAACTGGCGCACGATCTTTCGCTGTACGTTGAGCCTACGGCGGCCTCGGCCGGCAAGCCGCTGGACCTGCCTGTCACGGCCGACCCGATCAAGGGAGGTCTGGTGCTGACTCATCCCGCTCCTGCCCTGCCCGCCGGTGAGTTGACGGCCGAGTTGCGCGGCAAGTGGGGATTTGAAAACTGGGTTGGGCCGCACTTCCATCTGCGTTCCAGCGCTCCGGGCGCCTGGACGCTTCTGCCTGCCGATCTGGCCACACTGGTGGTGGGCCGCGATCAGACCTTGCATCTGGAAGGCCAGGAGACGCTCTGTGTGGACCGGATCGAAGCCGATAGCGGCAACGGCAAGCCCACCAAACTGGTGTGGAAGTCGGTCCAGCCCGGCACTCTGGCCCAGCCTAACGCCCAGTCTAAGCCCGGCGCTGAGGCGCTGCCCAACTCCCCTGCCCAGCCCAACACCATGGAGCTCACGCTTCCGCTCAAGGATGCGACGCCCGGTTCGCTCACCCTCAGCATCTATCAGTTTGGGCAGGAAAAGCCCCAGACGCTGACGGTGAAGACCTATGCCGATGCGGCCACACTTGAGCGCTTCAGCCTGAGCGTGGACGATCCGGTGGCCACGTTGAAAGGTACGCGGCTGGACGAGGTGGCAAAGGTCAATCTGGAGGGAATCGCCTTTGTTCCCGGCGAACTTTCGCACGTGGGTGAAGCGGAGCAGTTGGAGATGAAGACTGCGGGCGAAACGAACCATCTTGCCCCCGGAGCCCGGCTCATGGCCCGTGTAGCGTTGAAGGATGGCCGCGAGATGAAGGTGGCAGTGCTGGTTGATCCGGCGCGGCCACGGGTGACACTGGGCAAAAAAGGTGTGCAGCAGATCGCTGCGGCTGGTGCGCAGGTGCGTTGGGGCAGCCCCGACGATCTGCTGCTGGATGGTCGCCTGGTCTTTTTCCTGAAGACAGTGATTCCGGCTCGTTTTCCGCACGACGAAAAGGTGGAAGTGGCCGCCGTCGATGGCAGCTTTCACACCCTGCTTTCGGTGGCCGATGGCGGCATGTTGCTCTCTGATGCCCATACGGCCATGATCAGCTTTGAACCGCTGGCTCGTTTTGGCTCGTCGGCCTTCGGGCCCATTCAGGTGCGTGTGGTGGCCGCCAGTGGAGCGGCTGGGGACTGGCTACCGTTGGGCACGCTGGTGCGCCTGCCTGTTTTTAAGGAATTGCGCTGCCCCCATGCGGCTGCCAAAGCCTGCACGCTGACGGCCAGCAATCTCTTTCTGGCAACGGCCTTTTCCGCAACCGAAGACTTTACCAACTCCGTCGAGGTGCCGGTCGAGTTTACCGGAACCGACGTCAGCGTTCCCCATCCGGCTGCGGGAGGATTGCGGATGAAGTTGCGCGACGATCCTGATACCGTGCAGATACTGAATCTGCCGGTACTGCCTGCGGCGGGAGCTGATTCCAAAACTACGGCAGAGGCCACACCCTCTGGCGGCACGTCGGCCCAAGCTACGGGCAGCGCTGCCCAGAGCGAAACATCTGCAGCCAATGCTCCGCCCAGTGCCCCAGCAGGATCTGCCGCAACCCCCGCAGCAACGTCTGCCGCGGATGTTCCTCCAGTAGCCCCTCCGGCAGTTCCTCTGGCCCCGGCCGATTCCAAGCCAGTAGAAAATGCTCCGGAACAGAAAAAGCCCTGAAAAAAGGCATGGCCTGCCACGGGCTGCAAAGCCCAGGCAGGCCAGATGTCTTAATCCAGGAAGATCAGAGCTGTTTAGTTGTAGTATGCCTTGTTTACTTCAGCGAAGTTGGCCTTGTCGGCCGGCAGCTCATCGATCGAGTAGATCGCGTTCGACGGGCAGACAGGGGCGCAGCTGCCGCAATCAATGCACTCGTCGGGGTTGATGTAAACCTGGGGAACGGTGGCCGCGGCCGCATCGCCCTTGGCCGGGGAAATTGCCGCAGAGGGGCACTCATCAACACAAACGAAATCCTTGGTACAGGCGTCGGTAACCACGTAGGCCATGGAAGAAGCTCCTTAGTGAACTCAAGTTGGGCGTTGCCGAAGGTCCGGCAATTCGCCTCGCACTCAAAGCCTAGAGGCTGGCGAGGGGCTTCACCGTGACTCAAATCACATTGGGATGTTTTTGAGACTGCAATGTGGGACGATGTCTCACGCCAGGATGCCGGTCAAAGGTTCGCGGATTCCAACCAAGCTTTTACCGCGCATTGACGTCTTTTTTGCAGTGTTGACCCATTCTTGGGGCATGAGACTCTCCCAGCCTGTATTCTCTCTGTCTCTGCTGCATGGCTTCTGGAACTGGAAATGCGCGCTTATGAGTGCGACGGCCCGTTCGATCATCTATCTGCTGGCCATGGCGCGCCACGGCCAGCAGGGCCGTCTGGCCGTGGTTCTGGTGGAGGTGGCTTACGTTACGCTGACCGCCGGACTCTGGGCTGGACTGCAGCAACGCGCTCTTGAACTCAAGCGCCGAGCAATTGGCAATCTGATCGTGGTGGTGGTGGTTCCCAGTTTTGCCCAGGTCCTGGACTGGGCCGCGCATGCGCTGACCGGAGCAGCGGCCCCGCCACGGGCCATGGTTGCAGTTTGTGCCTTTACCCTGCTTTCGGCGTTCTTTCATCTGTATGTGATGCGGCAAGGGGTATTCCTGAGCGGCAAGGGTCGTTCGCTGACGGAAGACTTCCGCCGTATGCCCCGTCTGGTGGCGGCTTTTGTGCTGCGGCCCCTGGCAACGGTGGCAGCGCCGATGCAGCGTCTGGTGCGCATGCTGGAACCCGACGCCATGCTGTAGGTCCTCTGCGTGGGTACGAGTGCGAACAGCCCGGTCAAGAATGGCCTGCCTGATGCAGATCAATGCAGGCGTATCTTCACGCCGACGCTGATGCCGTAGCTGGAGATTGAACCAAAGGTGAACTCTGGCCAGCTTTGGTATTCGGCATCGATCACACGTACATAGACGCGGTGATTGAGGCTGTAGTCGAGGCCTCCGCCCATGGTCCACACGCCATAGCGTCCGGTGGCATAGCCATAGGGGAAGCTGAGGTCGCCAATGCCGATCAGGAGCTTGCCATAGGGTTGTGCTTTACCCCAGATGCGGTGGTAGCGCACTCCCGCCGAGTAAGTCTCCACATGTTCGCCGGAGAGATTGCGCAGCCTGAGCCAGTGCGCTTCGCCTTCCAAGCCCAGTCCGCGAATTGTATCCGCATCCACAAAAAAGCTGTAGCCGCTCAGGTTGTGCTGGGTATAGCTGAGGTGGAAGAGGGATGCCGCTCCGCCTGCCGAGACGCGAAAGCTGCCGCCATCGGCCGCCGGAGCTACCTGCGACCTCGCGGCACGAGCGCCCGTCAGGCTTGCCAGCAAGACGGCAGCCATCAAAGCCATCAAAATGCGCCGCAGCATGCGCCCCTGTCTGCCGGATTTTCCGCAGAGTGCTACCAAACCAGTCATTCGTCCCCCGGGGAAGTGGGAGGCTATCGTGCTTCTCTGCTCGAATGATCGTCCTCAAAATGGACTTTGATGACAACAGACTGTATGCAGAAGGTGGGGTTCTTCCGCCTCTAGAACGCAGGTGCAAAACGGACAAAATCCCCGCATAAAGTTCGGGTACCACTTGTCCCCGAATGGGTGTAGGCTGAGCCGCAGGCTGATTTCGGTGTGCGAGGCTGGATTTGCCCGGAGGTTGTTGCGATGGAATCGAGCCAGGAGCCGTTGTTCCGCCAGAATGCGAGTCATGACGCGAATCAGAACGCGGAAAGCCCGGCGGAGAGTTCCCTGCCTCCCGATCTAGATCAATGCTTTACGCGCGAAGCTCAGTTTTACGAGAAGCTGACCCAGCAGAGGGTCCGTTGCCAGCTTTGCCCGCACGGCTGTCTGGTGAGCGAGGGCGAGCGTGGAAGCTGCGGTGTACGGGAAAACCGGGCCGGCGTTTTCTATACGCTGGTGCACTCCCGTCTGGCTTCCGTGCAGGTGGATCCCATTGAAAAAAAGCCGCTCTTCCACTTCCTGCCCGGCAGTCAGGCCTTTTCCATTGCCACTGCCGGTTGCAATGTGAGCTGCAGCTTTTGCCAGAATCAGGATTTGGCGCAGACACTCCCCGAGCTACTTCCGGCCGAATACGCCCCGCCCGAGTCCATTGCCACCCTGGCCCGCCAGTCCCATTGCCAGAGCATCGCCTATACCTATAGCGAGCCCACCATCAGCGCCGAGTTCGTGATGGACACAGTTGACGCGGGGCACGACCTGGGCCTGTGTAGCGTGGCCATCTCCAACGGCTATGTGCAAACCAAGGCTTTGCGTTCGCTCTTTGGCGGAATGGATGCGGTCAAAATCGATCTGAAGGCATTCACGGAAAAGTTCTATCGCGAGGTGGTGCATGGCCATCTGAAGCCGGTGCTCGATGCGCTGCTTACGCTGCGCACCATGGGTAAGTGGATCGAGATTGTGTATCTGACCATTCCCACGCTCAACGACAGCGAGTTGGAGATTCACGAGATGGCGCAGTGGGTGAAGAGCAGTCTGGGCCCCGATGTGCCGCTGCACTTTACCCAGTTTCATCCCGCGCATCAGCTGCGTGGCCTGCCCATTACGCCGGTGGCAACGCTGGAGCGGGCGCGGGCCGTGGCTCAGGCGGCGGGTCTGCATTACGTCTACATTGGCAACGTGCCCGGCCACGCGGCGCAGAATACCTACTGCCCGGGCTGCGGCAAACTTCTGGTGGAGCGGGTGGGTTTTACCGCCAACAAACTCCTTGTACGCAAAGACAATACCTGCCCTTACTGCCTGCATGGGGTTGCAGGGGTGTGGCAGGCATAGCCACTTTTAGGCCTATGCTGATACATTGCGGCAAAAGCAAATCACGCAGTTTTATTTGGCTGGCAGCTTGTTTCCTTCTGCTGTCGGCTCTGACGCAACTGGAATACGTGTGCTGTATGGAGGCGAAGAACGTGCGTGAAGCCGCTGTAGCGGGAAAATTTTATCCGGGGGATGCCGCCCAGTTGACGGCCACCATGGATATCATGTTGGCCGCGGTAAAACCTACCATTATCGATGGAACTGTTCTGGCTGCCGTTGCGCCTCATGCGGGCTATGCATACTCCGGACCGGTGGCTGCCTATACGTATGCGGCACTCAAAGGCCATACCTGTAAGCGTGTGGTACTGATTACCCCCTCGCACTTTGAGAGCTTCGGCTTCACTTCCGTCTACGCCGGCGATGCCTACGCCACACCGCTTGGTCTGGTGCCGGTGGACAAGGACTTCGCGCGCAAACTGGCGAAGATGGACCCGTCGATTCAGCTTTCCGACAAGGGCCACAAGCCCACGGCTGCCGGCGGCGAGCACGCGCTTGAAGTGCAGTTGCCGTGGCTGCAGCACATCCTTGGCAGCTTTGAGCTTGTGCCCGTCGTCATGGGCGATCAGAGCTACCAGAGCAGCCGGGCGCTGGGTGTGGCGCTGGCCAAACTGATTGCCGAAGAGCAGCCGCAAGGGCCACCGGGCGAGACGCTGGTGCTGGCCAGCTCTGACCTCTCGCACTATCACCCCTACTACGAGGCTGTTGGCATTGATCACAAGACGCTGGCCGCACTCGAAAGTTGGGACTACTACAGCATGTCGCGCAACTTTGAATCGCACATCTGGGAGGCCTGCGGCGGCGCACCGATCGTAGCCACCATGATCTATGCCGAGCGCATGGGCGCTAACCGCTCGCTCGTGCTCCGGTACGCAAACTCGGGCGATACCTCAGGCGATGCGGCGCGGGTGGTGGGCTATAGCGCAGCTCTCTTCGTGAAGTCCCCTGCCACGGTGGGGGACGATGCGCCATTTTCGCTCCACAGCGACGACAAAAAAGAGTTGCTCTCCATCGCCCGGCGCACGGTGGAGAGCGTTGTTGGCGAGCGCCAGCAATTCAATCCTGAGCCGTCGAAGAGCGAAACGCTTAATCACGAGTACGGTGCATTCGTCACGCTTACCAAGTACGGTCAGCTGCGCGGCTGCATTGGCTATACCGCGGCCATGAAGCCGCTCTACCTGACGGTGCGCGATACCGCTACGCTGGCCGCACTGCGCGATCCGCGCTTTCCGCCCGTCGCGCCCGGCGAATTGCCCGAGCTGGAGTACGAAATCTCGGTGCTTTCGCCGCTGCGGCGGGTGACAGATCTTACACAGATTGAGGTGGGTCGCCACGGATTGCTGATGAAGAACGGCAGCCACGAAGGCCTGCTGCTGCCGCAGGTTCCGGGAGCATTCGGCTGGGATCGCAAGACGTTTTTAGAGCAGACCTGTGCCAAGGCCGGTTTGCCGCACAATTGTTGGCAAAGCGACGACACTGACATCTTCCGTTTCACGGCCGATGTCTTTCACGAAGAAAAATTAGAAGTAGGAAAATAGAAAGGAAGGTTGGATGGTGCGCCCGGAGAGGTTCGAACTCCCGACCTAATGCTCCGGAGGCATTCGCTCTATCCAGCTGAGCTACGGGCGCATCCTGATTTCAGGATACCCTAAAATCCTGCGCTGCGGAGCAGAAACCCGGGCAAGGTCATTCAGATGGCGTGGGATGGACCGGAGAGACAATCGCACGGGAGTAATTTTAGAGACTTTGAGCGTGGTCTAAATGGGATGCTAAGGCGTCTCAAATTCTAATAAGGAAATAGATCCCCAAGAGAACATTCCATCTTTGTCTGCGTACGTTACTTTAAAATGAACAACTTGAAGAATTGTCCCAAACAGCGTTTCTGAAGTATACGTTTGCGCATTTGCGCGCCGTCGGTTTTCCGCATAGCATAGACCTATTCATGGTTCAGTCCTTCCAAGCCGCCCGGCTTTTTGCTTGTTGTTGTCGCTTCTAGCGCATACACGGCACGACTGAATTCCCGCGTCCAAAAATCCCTTGATTGAACACTCCGCCAGCACTTCGGCGGGTGTGTTGTAGTCTCCTGCTTTGACGCGAACCCCAGACACAATTTTCACCACTGTTTCAGGAGAATGCGCAGATGTTCATTTCTACTCCAGTACATCGTCGTTTTGGCCTGCATGCCTGGAAGATCTCCTTCGCTTTGTTTCTTGGGCTAACTTTTTTTGCTGCTGAGTTGGCACGCTCTCAGGCCACATCTGCCACCATCACCGGAACGGTGTTGGACGCAAGCGGAGCCGCGATTCCCGATGCAACCGTGACGGTGACCAACGAAGGTACGCATGTGGCTACAACGCGCCAGAGCAATCAGGTAGGCGTATTTGATTTTCCGGCTTTGCCCACCGGCTTTTATACGGTGAAGGCGGCCAAAGCGGGTTTTAATACCTACGCCGTGCAGAAGGTTGAGCTGCATCCGGCCACGACTTCGACGGTGAATGCCACCTTGAAGACGGCCAATGCCCAAACCGAAGAGGTGTTGGTGACAGCCACGGCGGCACAGGTGGAACTGGCCACGCCGGAAGTCTCCAGCGACGTGGCGGGTTCCCAGGTTTCGGCGTTGCCGCTCAATGGCCGCAACTATCAGGCGCTGGCCGCTGT
The DNA here is from genome assembly GCF_048629425.1 of Telmatobacter bradus. Lineage (NCBI taxonomy): Bacteria > Pseudomonadati > Acidobacteriota > Terriglobia > Terriglobales > Acidobacteriaceae > Telmatobacter > Telmatobacter bradus. Next base: position 4,849,556 of record NZ_CP184532.1, on the reverse strand, counting down.
CATGCCCGGCGTGCAGAACATCAACGCCGGCACGGGGCTGACCACCGGCGGCCGTTCCACCAACAATTCCATCTCGGTCAACGGCGGACTGACGTTTTCCACGGTCTATTACCTGGACGGCATCTGGAACGAAAACACCGGCAACATGACGCAGACCACCATCATGCCCAACCCTGACTCGCTTGAAGAAGTGCGTGTGCTGCAAGATGATTACAGCGTGCGCTACGGCTTTCTGGGCGCATCGGTGGTATTGCTGCAGACGCGCTCGGGCTCTAACCAGTTCCACGCCACCGCATGGGAGTACCTGCGCAACGACGATCTGAACGCGCGCAACTACTTCAGCACCACGGTTCCTACCCTCAAGCAAAACATCTTCGGTTACAACGTCGGCGGGCCGGTGTTCATTCCCGGAGTCTTCAATACCAGTCGCGACAAGACGCACTTCTTCTGGAACGAACAGTGGGTGATCAATCACGCGCAGAGCACGCAAAACGGCTATACGCTAACCGATGCCCAGCGCGCCGGACACTTTACGGAAAACCTGAAAAATCCGTTGACAGGCACCAGCTTTCCTCATAACGTTGCCAACGGCTACTACGATCTTTCCGGCTATCTGAATGCGAGTGCCGTGGCCTACGTCAACGCTCTGTATCCGGAGCAGAACTACTCCAAGTCCGGTTCCAGCTATAACTACATCAACAACAAGCCGGCCATTACCGATCAGCGCGACGACGAGATCAAGGTCGACCACTTCATTACGCCCAAGCATCACCTGACCGGCGAGTTTCTGGACGAGTATCAGGACTACCGCCAGAACTCCTTCAACAGCGCCACCAGCGGTGAAGTTTTTGATGTGAACTGGGAAGAAGATTACACGCACAACAAGGTTTTTGGTCTTTCGCTCAGCTCCACGCTGACCGACAATCTGGTGAACACCATCAGCCTGTCGTCGAATATCTACTATCTGGATCTGACCGTGCAGGGAATCACCGACGTCAGTTCGCTCTCTGGCTATTCCTCTTCGATGCCCTATTCCGGCACTTATTCCACCCGTCTGCCGATAGTCACGCTGTCGGGTTCCAGCACGTCGTATTCCCCGGAGGGCGTTCCGGCCTCGCGCCCGCTCAATCATGCGGACGATCTGGACAACCTGATCTCCGACGACTTGAGTTGGCAGCATGGTCGCCACTTCTTCCAGGGCGGCATCGACATCATGTTCAACACCAAGCGCCAGAACGTGGGTCGCGCCACCAACGGCCAGTGGACCTTTAACGCCAGCTATACCAAGAACACGGTCAACGGCGTCACCTACTCCAACGCCATGGCTGACTTTTTGACGGGCCATGCCGCCACCTTCACTCAGTACAGCGATGAACGCCGCATCCCGGTGCATGCGACCATTATTTCGCCCTACATTGAAGACCGCTACAAGGTGAGCAAAAACCTGACGGTGACGGCGGGCATCCGCTTCAACCATCTGCCGCTACCGGCCCCAACTTCGGGCAAGGTTACGTCGTTCCTGCCGAGCGCCTACGTGGCTTCTGAAGCGCCCACCGTCAGCACTACGGGCGTCATCACCTCGACGGGCTACAACGCGACCAACGGCCTGATTACCAACGGCGTGAATGGCGTGCCGAACAACTTCTTCAACGCGCACAACTGGTACTTTGGCCCCAACGCCGGCTTTGCCTGGGATATCTTCGGCAACGGCAAATACTCGCTGCGTGGCGGCTACGGACTGAACTTCTCGCGCATCTTCACCAATCAGGATTGCTCCTTCAACTGCGCCTCCAATCCGCCCTATTCCACCTCGGCCAATCTGACCTCGCTTACCTTTGGCGAGGCAACCTCCACCGGATCCTCGGCCAGCACATCGATTGCCACCCTCTACGCCGCCGATCCTAACGTTCGATCCACGCAGATTCACAGCTTCAACCTCTCGCTGGAAGGCGATCTGGGCAGGAACTGGCTGGCTTCGATTGCCGGCGCTTCCAGTCAGGTGCGCCACCTGCGCGGCATCTGGAACCTCAATGCGCCGGGGCACTACGGTGCGTACGACTTCAACCCGGCCATCAACGTAAACACCAGCTACTCCACGTATTACTACGCGCCTTATCAGGGCTATTCGTCGATTACCACCTATGAGTCGAGGCAGGGACAAAACTGGAATGGCCTGGAAGCCAGTCTGAAGCACCCGGTGACCAGTTCCATCTTCTTTACTCTGGCCTATACCTGGTCGCACAACCTGTCCAACTACACCGGCTCAACCTTTACGGTCGTTGATCCCTACAGCCCGTCCAAGTACTACGGCAATACGCCGGGCTACGACTACCGCCATAGCGCCTCGGGTACGTTGATCTATACCGATCCCTGGTTCAAGAAGGGCAACCGGATTGAAAAGCTGGCGCTGAGTGGATGGCAGTTCTCCGACATCACCACACTGCGTTCCGGCGTGGCCATTGATCCCGGTCTGAGCTATACCGGCCAGGGACTGGCTTCGCGTCCGGATCGCGTGGCGGGCCAGTCACTGAAGGGAGCCAAGACGCTCTCGTCGTGGTTCAATACCAGCGCTTTTGCCAAGCCTGCGCAGGGCTATTACGGCGATTCGTCCATCGGCCTGATCACCGGACCCGGCATAATCGACTTCGACATGGCGCTCTACAAGGACTTCTCCATTGTGGGCAGCCACACGGTGCAGTTCCGCGGCGAAGCCTTCAACGTCTTCAACCACACCAACTTCAGCGGGATTGCCAGCACTCTGGGCGCATCCAACTTGGGTCAGGTGACCAGCGCGCTTGACCCGCGCATCTTTGAAGTTGCGCTGCGCTACAAGTTCTAAAAGCAGCAACAAGCAACAAAAAGGCCACCGATTCCTGAATGGACTCGGTGGCCTTTTGTTGCTGTCAGCTTTTTGTTCTCTGATCTCTGCTCTCTACGGATAGATGCGGTGCAGCGTGCGGGCGAAGGGAATCGTCTCGCGTACGTGGTCGAGTCCGCAGATCCAGGCCACGGCGCGTTCAATGCCCATGCCAAAGCCGGAGTGGGGCACGCTGCCGTAGCGGCGCAGGTCCAGGTACCACTGGAAGGCCTCAACCGGCAGGTTGTGCTGCTGGATGCGGCTCAGCAGCAGCTCATAGCTGGAGACGCGCTGGCTGCCGCCGATCACTTCGCCGTAGCCCTCGGGGGCCAGAACGTCCACGCAGAGCGCGTACTTCGGGTCCTTGGGATCCGGCTCCATGTAGAAGGCCTTCACGTCGGAGGGATAGCGGTGAACCATGACCGGGCGCTCGAAGAGGTTGCTCAGGTAGGTCTCGTCGGGCGAACCAAAGTCGTTGCCGTACTCGAAGGGATTCTCGAGCTTGCCATCCTTGTAGGCCTGGTTGAGCATGTCGGCTGCCTCGTCGTAGCGCAGACGCGGGAAGGGCGGAATGATGGCCTGTAGCTTGGTCACGTCGCGGCCAATGGTGGCCAGCTCCGGCGTGCGGTTCTTGATGACCGACTGCACAATGTGCGAGATGAAGTTTTCGGCCAGTTCCAGCAGGCCGTCCAACTCCAGGTAGGCCACTTCCGGCTCAATCATCCAGAACTCGGTCAGGTGACGGCGGGTTTTAGACTTTTCGGCGCGGAAGGTGGGGCCAAAGCTGTAGACCTTGCCGAGGGCCAGTGCGGTGGACTCAATGTAGAGCTGGCCGGACTGGGTCAGGAAGGCCGGATCGCCAAAGTAATCCACCGGGAAGAGCGTGCTGGTGCCCTCGCAGGCAGCGGGCGTCAGAATAGGCGGATCGGTGCGGATGAAGCCGCTGGTATCGAAAAACTCCGCGGCGGCACGCATGATCTCGGCGCGGATGCGCAGGATGGCCGACTGGCGGGGCGAACGCACCCACAGGTGGCGATGCTCCATCAGGAATTCAACGCCGTGCTCCTTGAGGCTGATCGGGTAAGGATCGCTCTCCGGGGTGCGGTGAATGACTTCGACGTTCTCCACATCAAGCTCAAAGCCGCCGGGGGCGCGCTGGTCGGCGCGGACCTTGCCGGTGACGATGAGGCTGGATTCCTGCGTAAGTCCCTTCAGAGCCTCGAAGACTTCAGCCGGGACGCTCTTGACGTGGGCCACGCCCTGCACCGTACCGGTGCCGTCACGGAAGATGGGAAACAGCAGCTTGCCACTTTCGCGCAGGTTGTAGAGCCAGCCACGCAGGGTGACGGACTGGCCTTCAAACTGACCTAGAGAGGCAATCGTAGCGATGGGCGCCGGCATGGGGGCCGGACAGATCTCTTCTGACATGGTTTTGTCCTGCAGGCTGGATCGGGAATTCGCGGCCTGAGCTTTTAGGATAACGCTCCTGAACTAAAGATTGTGCTCAGAGAGAGGCTTGCAGTGCGGATTCCAGCGTGGATTGCAGAAATGTGAATCCGGAGGTAAGCAATTTTGCCGGGGTAGCTCTGGTGCTGGCCAGCAGGGTTTCATCGGCCATTTGCCCAAACGCCAGTCGCAAAAGCGGGGCTGGCGCCCGAAAAAAAGTGGGTCGATGCAGTTGGTGGCCAAGGGTGCGGGTGAATTCAGCATTGGTCGCGGCCTGCGGCGCGGTCAGGTTCATCGCTCCTTCCAGATCCGGTCTATCCAAAACAAATAAAAAACCGCGGAGGGCGTCTTCCAAGCTGATCCAGCTCATCCACTGGTGGCCGTGGCCGAGCGGACCGCCCAGGCCCAGGCGGAAGGCCGGCAGCATCTTTTGGAGCGCCCCGCCGCGCGGAGCCAGAATCACACCCAGCCGCAGATGGGCCACGCGAATGCCTGCCTGCCGGGCCGGTTCCGTGGCCTGTTCCCACTGCTGGCAGAGTTCGGCCAAAAAGCCCGACCCCGGAGCGGAGCTTTCGTCCAGCAGCTCGTCGTCGCGGTTGCCGTAGTAGCCCACGGCAGAAGCCACCAGCAGCGCCTTCGGTTTTTTCTGCAAACCGGCCAGTGCTTCGGCCAGCGCGCGGGTGGAAGCCACCCGGCTCTCGATCAGCTCGCGGCGGTATTTTTCCGTCCAGCGCTGTGCTCCCACGTTGGCTCCGGAGAGGTGAATGGCCGCTGCGGCGTCTTCCAGTCCGCCCGTATCCACAAAGGTTGGGTGAGCCGCCGGATCCCAGAGGAGGGTCTTTCGCCCTTCCACGGGCGGAAGAGGCGTATAGCGCACCAGTTGCGTCACCGGTTGGTGGCGGAGGGCCAAAGCCCGGCAAAGGGCCGTACCCAGTAGACCGGATGCGCCGGAGATCAGGATCTTCTGCTCGTCCTCAGGCATGGTGCTCCTCTCGGGAAATACGCGGGGCTTCTGATGCAGGAAGTTTACGGGGTCGAGCTCCTTTTTGTCGTAGGATAAGAAATTTTGATGTGGACAAAAATAGAAAAGGCATTCATTCTTGGATCGAAGACTAACTTTCTACTTATTTTGCAATCAGGAGGGCTCGGTGAATACCCTCGCGGACCCCATTCAGGAAGAGATGCAACGGACCTTGGCCGATGCGGAAACGGCCGAGCAGTTCATTGCAGAAAAACAGATTGGCGAGCGCATTCGCCGCCTGCGGTTGAAGAAGTCCATGGGGCTGGTGGAGTTGGGCAAACACACCGGGCTTTCGGCCAGCTTTCTTTCGCAGCTTGAAACCGGCCGCGTTGTGCCCACGTTGCGCAATCTGGCGCGTATTGCCATGGTCTTTTCAAAGGATCTTACCTACTTCTTTGAGACGGAACCCTCGGCGCTCTTTCGCGTGCATCGCCGCAAGGAGCGGGTGCGCTTGCCGCAGACCGGCGCGGACACCCCGAGTTACTTTTTTGAGAGTCTGGGCTACATGGTGCCAGACCGGCAGATGGACCCGTATTTTGCCGAGTTCCTTGCCCGGCCGGAAAATCCAGAGCCGCGCGCGCACGCGCATCCGGGCTATGAGTTTCTCTACATACTGGGTGGCGAATTGACCGTGCGTCACGGCAACCACAAGGAGACCCTGGAGGTAGGCGATTCGGTGTATTTCGAATCCGGCACGCCGCACTCCTACGAGTGTGTGGGGGCTGTCAATTGCGCGGCGCTGATCGTTACCATGCAGCCGACGCAGTTATCGCATCCGCCCACGCGTGCCCCGCATCCACCGGCGGCCACCTTCCCCAAAGGCAAGGCAGAGCCCGCCCTGTAAAAACGGTGCTTCCGTCAGGACTGGATGCCGGCAAAATACGTCGCTACATCCTGCCAGGAATTCACGCGCACAAATCCCGTTGCATTCAGGTTGTGCGGGGCGCTGTAGAGCAGTCCCTGGCCCTGAAAGCGGCGTAGATTATCGGGCAGATCGTCGATCAGATAATCGGCCCGCAGAATCTTCTTGTCGCCGCAGAAGACGTAATGGGTGGGCGGAATAAACGAAAAATGTTTTTGCAGCCAGCGGAACTTGGGCCCCAGTGAGTTGGGTACGATCATGGCCTGGGTGGCGATGAAGACCTCAAAGCGCGGGGCCAGAGCGTGCAGAACCTCTTGTGCGCCGGGAATCACCTCCAGAACCTCGAAGAAATCTTCGGCGTCCAGAAAGTCTCGTACCTGTTGCAGGCGGTCGCTGGGCGCAATTTCCCAGATGCCCCGCCCGGCCAGATCGTCGGGGGTGAGCTGCTCGTCGAAGGTCTGGTTGTAACGGCGCAGATGCTCGGCCAGCGTATCGGCCATTACCTCGTCCATATCCACGCAAATTCTGGGAATGCGCTGAGCCTTCTTCATATTCGTTGATTGAAAGAGTAGCAGGCGAAGTGGAGAAGAAGCTGTGCGCGGGGCGGCAGTACAATCATCCAAACCATATGCAAGATTATTTTCTTCTCTTCTGCGGCTCGATTTTTGGCGCGGTCGTTCTCTTCCTGGCCGTGCGCAAGGGGATTCTTGTCTTGCGCAACGTCTGGAATGCGGGCAAATTCCCAGCCATTCTTTGGAGCGTCTTTTCGCTCCTGTTTCTGGTCGGCTATCTGGGCTGCTTTACGCAGTGGTCACTGGGTATGGGCGCATTCCTGCCCGGCAATGTCGAGTGGCCCATCCGCAGCGCCGTAAATGCTCTTCCCTTGCAGGACGGAAGCTTCGCCGTTCCGCTGCAGGCGGTTGGCCGGGTGCAGATCTACGACGGTCAGTGGCGTTTTGTGCGTGGCTGGCAGGTACCAGCGCAGGGCCGCTCTTTCCGTCTGGACGTAATGCTCGATGGTGCGATCCGCGTGATCAATCGCCGCCAGCAGGTCAGCTTTTACAGCGAAGGCGGCCAGGTTATGGAGGCCAGGAGCCATGCTCCCCTGAACGAAAATGAGCCGATTGGGGCGCTGCCGCTCGATCTTCCGGTGCGCATCACCACCAATCCTCTGTTGCTGCTGTTTGCCTCACGCTTTGCCTCGTGGAGTGTGGCCGCTTTTGGTGCTCTGGGTGCATTCCTGATCGGAAGACTGGCCAGAGACGGAAGTCGCTAAAGCAAATTTAGAGTCAACGAGCCCTTACAAAAAACGGCGCGAAAGAGAATATCTTTCGCGCCGGAGAAAGCCCTGGAGGAGGCTCGGAGTTATTGCTGAGTCAATTGTTTCTCCTGCTGAAGGCGTGGTGCCTTCAGATGGGGAGCACTGGGAGTTGCAGGGGCTTTTGGTGCGGTGGGTATCGTCACCGCAGAGTTGGAACCGCGCTTGAGACGCACGTCGCCGTTGTCGGCGCTGAGCACAATGCGGGCCGCGCCACCGCCGATGGTAAAGGTGGCCGCCTTGGTGGTTGCGGCGCCAAAGTTGGGCGCGGCAAAGTCGCTCACCACGTCGCCGTTGCGGCTGCTCACCTGCACCTTGGCCGAGGCCGTCGGCGGCAGGGTCACTTCCACATCGCCCTTGTTGTTGTGGGCCTCCACGCTGAAGTTGCCGATGGACTCGATGGCGATGCGACCGTCGCGGTCCTGCACGTAGCTGTCGCCCGCCATCTGGTTCAGCTCAACATCCTTGGAGTGGGTAACGATGTGTGCCTGCCCTTTGGCCTGGGTCACACGCAGATCGTCGCTGTTCAACGTCAGATCGCCGGGCAGCCCGGCCAACTGCAGGTCGGTAATCGAGGTGTGCAGGTTGATGGGGCCGCCAATTGACTCCAGATGCGCCTCGCCAAAGATCTCGCCGTTCACGGTTACGCGGCCTTTAACCTCGCTCAGCGTTACGTCGTTGGTGTTGCCGTCGCTGGTCAGGTCGCCGTCGATCTGATGGGCTGAAAAGTCATGACGATTGTCGCCGAAGTGGATCTGCACGGGCCCGGCAATCTGGTCCAGGTGTGTGTCGCCGTGGACGGAGTTGATGGTTAGCCCTGTGCCCACGCCTGCCACCGTCACGTCGCCTTTACCGGAGTCCAGAACGACGCGGGCATTTTTAGGCACGCTCACGGTCAGGTTCAGCCGGCCGTTTTGGTGACCGTCACTCTTGATCAGCACCGCGCTGCCGCTTACGGTCAGGTGCGCCGCTTCGGCCGCGAAGATCTTCTGCGCGTCGCTATCGGAGCTGGTGTAGGCTACTTCGTGCGCCTGTACTTCCACCGTCTGCCCGTCGCCGGCGGTAATGCTCACATCGCCGCGCGGGTTCTGGATGTTGATGGTTGAGCCCGCCGGGATCTGGGCGGGCTGGATCTGCTGGTCAAAGTCGTGCTCGGGCATGCCAAGGTAATTGGAGAAGTCGTCCTTGTCGCCGAACTGGAAGTTTATTGGGCCCCACACATGCTGCCATCCGGAGGCTGCCAGACCCACAATGGCCAGCAACACCAGAATGCCAATGAAGCCAGAACTGCGGCGTACGGGAGTGGCGCGGCGCAGGTCAATGGCCCACTCCGCCAGCAGCGCCAGTCCAGCGCCAATCAGCAGTAGCGGCCACCAGTGGCTGTACCAGCTCCAGAAGTCGCCCGATGCAAGGTGGCCAGTAACCACCAGCAGGGAGACGAGGCCCACGCCGATCAGCAGGATGGGGCCAACCATGGACGGTACACGCGGCCCGTAGGCGTTTACGTACTGCGCCTTGGAGGCAGCCCGTTGTGCTCTCCATGCGGAGCGCTGTTCCCGCCAAGCGGCCTTCTGCTGGGCTCGATAGGCCCGCCACGGGGCCTTGGCGTCATAGGGGGAATACGGTCCTCCACCTGGAGGAGTATTGGGAGGCATGTTCGGCGGTACGCTGCTCATTGCTGACCTCCCTGCGGATTGTGCACGATCTCATGCACTGGAGTCGCCACAATCGCCGTGCCCGGTTCGGTGCTCACGGGCTGCTGCGCCGTGGCGGAAAAAGGCTGTCCGGGATAGTGCTGGCCGGGGTAGGACTGTCCAGGAAACGGCTGGCCCGGAAACGGTGACTGCGGGTAGATCGGAGGACCGTCGACCGCCAGAGCCGCCCGTTCCGCCAGTTTGAGCACGCCCAGCAGGATCAGATAAAACGGCCAGCTATGGCCCCAGCCCAGAATGTCCGCCTGACTCAGCAGGGCATTCACGCCCGTCAGCAGAAGAAACGCGGGGCCATACAAACGTCGGATGAGTAGATAACGATTCACCTTGAACCTCCTTGGTGGTCTCCCAGGCGACGGATGAACAGCCAGATTCCGAGACCGATCAGCAGGACCGGCCAGCTGTACTTGAACATCATGCTGGAGAAGATATCGAGTTGCCCGAGCAGAAACATCACGCCCAGAACAATCAGAACAATGGCGCCGATCGGCGTGTGGCGTGCGTAGCAGCCATACGGCGGAACCGGCGGAATCGGAGGAATTGCCCCCGCCGGAACTGTCGGAGCTGCCGGATCAACGGGTGGCTGTGCCGCAGCGCCAAAGTGCGGGGCGGATGGAGCTTCGGGCGGCGGAGGATAGGGCGTAAACGGTGCCTGATAGCCTGCCTGCTGTGCGTAGGTCGCAGGATCCGGCTGGCTGGGCGGCGGAGGCGTCTGGCTGAAAGGCTGACCAAAAGGTTGACCAAAGGGCTGGTTCGGCGGCGCGCCATTCTGGTGGCTGCGGGGATTGATCCAGTTGCCCACTTCGTTTAGACCCAGCGGATCGGGGAGTGGCGAACCGTCGCGTCGCGCCCGTGCCGTGTGATACGCCTCAAAGGACTGATACACGATCCAGGCCGCGATAAAGAGTCCGAAGATGTCGTAAAGATGTGCGGCGCTCACCAGTACGGCAAAGATCACCACGTGGATCAGGCCTTTGACGAACTGGCCGTTGTACATGGCGCCCACGCCGGGAATCAGGCCAATGAAGGCGGCCAGACCGGGGCTGGGGGTGCCCGGCGGCGGCGCCACAAAGGGGTGTGTCGCCTGCCAGGCGTCGATGCAGCTGTTGCACAGAATCATGCCGCGAGAGGCCGGGCGCAGTACTCCCGACGAAATGCAGTCGAGGCAGAGCGGTTTGCCGCAGTTCTGGCAATAAGCGGTGGCGGGTTTGCCCGCGTGGTTTACGCAATCCATGCTGTGCTTCCTTCCTGTTGTGCTTCGGCGAAGCCGCCGGAGTGCGTCGTGGGAGAGGTCAGATTTGATTCGAGAACTTCCATGCTGTACGTCGGAGTCTGTTCCTGTTGCCGCGGAGCGGCCTGTCTGGACTGGCCGGGGGAGGGCTGTTGTTGGTCCTGCTTGGCAGGTTCTTCGCTGCCTACTTCGGTGGAGTGCTTCAGCTCGCGCACCCGGCTCTGGAACTCATAGACCAGGCGCAGGTGGTCGTAGTAGCGCACCACGGGTGTGGAGGCCATGGTCAGCCGCCGCTCCATGAGTGAGCGCAGCGCCTCTGGGCGCAAGTCGGAGAGACGCATCTGGCTGGGGCGTACGCCGGTCAGGTTCAGCGTCAGCGCAATCGAGAAGAAGGCCATGGCGGCCGTCATCATCAACCGTGGCTCGGTGAACCGGCGCAGGAGGGCGGGGATGGTCCTCCGCTGCCAGAGATTGGGTAAAGGCAATACCTGGCCGCCGGGGCTGGCTAGTTGAAAGCCAGCGGTCTTGCCAGGACCGGTTTCCGCCAGAATCTTTTCGAGCAGGCCCGAGGGGACTTCGGGTTCAGGAGCCAGAAACTCCATCCACTCGCGTCCCCGGCGGGTCTCTTCGAACAACGCCGTGCAGGCCGGGCAGCTGGCTTTGTGCTCCGCGAAGACAGCTTCGTCTTCCGGCTGCAGCATGCCGTCCAGCGCGTCCGCCAAAAGTGTTTCCCAGTGCTCGCAGGCCGGGGAATTCGGAAAATATGCGCGCTCTGCCATGGTTACATTACCTCCCGTTGTCTTGGCTCCAGCAGGCGGGCCAGTTCTGCCCTTCCCCTGCTGATGCGGGACTTTACAGTCCCTTCGGGGATGCCCAGCACCTGGGCAATCTCCTTGTAGTCCATATCCTGAAGATCGCGCAGAATCACGGCCTCACGCAGCTCGGGGGAAACCTGCGCCAGTGCTTGCTGCACCATCTTCTCCAGTTCCTTGTGGGCCGCCGCCTCGTGGGGCGAGCGCTCCCGGCTGGTCAGCCGGTCAATCGGCTTCAGCTCCTCGGCTTCGCTCCATCCCTCATCGAGCGAGTCCGTCGCACGTTGGTTGCGGGTGCGGCGGAAGTTGTCTACCAGCAGGTTGCGGGTCATGGTGGTAATCCACACCTGCAGGCTGCCGCGCTTGTGATCAAAGCTGGCCAGATTCGAGTGGATCTTCAGGAAGACATCCTGGGTCAGATCCTCGGCGTCGGTGGGGTTGCCGGTAAAGCGGTAACACAGACCGTAGACGCGCTTGTGATGGGCGCGGACCATCTCGGTCCAGGCGGCTGAATCGCCATCCATGCAGCGCCGCGCGACTTGGGTCCAGTCGGTTTCGAGCGTTGCGGCCTCCCGGGCTGTCGGCTGGGCCACTACGGCCGCCGAAGTTGTGTTCTGGACGAGGCCCTCGCGCCGGGCAGACTGAAACCAGCGCTTGGCGGGCAACTCTGGCCCTGCCACCAACCCCATCCCGTTCCAGCTTAATGTTCCCACGTACTGCATGGGCGGGTATACGCAGTTGTTCCGTCTTCGGTTCCGTCCGAACGCACTTCTGCAATAGGGATTGTGCAAAGTCTTTGTAATAAATCAACAAGATTTTTGCCGGGAAGTAGAAGACTGTTTTTCATCCACGGTTTTTTGTGTCGCAGAAACACACAAAGGCCTCCACGCTTTGGCAGAGGGGCAGAAATTCCTCCCGGAGGGAGGCGTGACAGTAGCCCATGGGCAGCGGTGGGATGCGGAGGCGTTGCTCCATGCTGGGCTACTTTCGAGCGGCCCCTCCGGGGCCTCAGATCGTCGCAAAACTTCGAGCCAAGCCAGCGTCTTCTGACTACAAACCCCGAGTTTCCCCCCTCGCACTGTTCAGGGTTCACCCGGGGGTTCTCTTGTTTCACCTGTCAGGATGAAAGCTGTTTCTTTGTCTGACGCCTTTAATACTGGTCCTGAAACTCCTGCGCAACCGGGTTTTCAAAAAGCGATGCGCCGCGGGTGACGATGGTCAGGCCCGAGGGCGTGACGAAGTAGCGGCGTTTGTCCTCGGCCGGGTCGTAGCCGATCACTGTGCCTTCCGGAATGTGCACATCGCGGTCGATGATTGCCCGTCGGATGCGGCAATGGCGGCCGATGTTTACGTGCGAAAAGATGATGCTGGCGTCGATGTCGGAGTACGAGTTGACGCGCACATCCTGCGAGAGCACCGAGTTGTAAACCGATGCGCCCGAGATGATGACGCCGGCGGTAATGATGGAGTTGACGGCCATGCCCGAACGTCCCGGCTCACCAAAGACGAACTTGGCCGGCGGGTACTGGCGGGCGCGGGTGCGGATCTGCCAGTTGACGTCGTACAGATTGAAGATCGGCGACACCGAGCAGAGGTCCATGTTGGCTTCGTAGTAGGCGTCCAGCGTACCCACATCGCGCCAGTAGTGGGCCTCCTGGCGGTTCTCGTCCACAAAGGAGTAGGCCATCATCTTCTTCTTGCCCAGCAGGTTGGGCAGAATGTTGTGGCCAAAGTCGTGCTTGGAGTCGGGGTCTTCCGCGTCGGCGATCAGGGCCTTCAGCAGCACGTCGGTGCTGAAGATGTAAATGCCCATGGAGGCGTCGACGGCGTTCGGATTCATGGGCGAGCGGAAGTTCGTCGTGACGGGCTTTTCTTCAAAACCCATCACCTCGCCGGTCGGTCCCACTTCCACCACGCCAAAGCGCGAAACCTCTTCCGGAGCGATGGGCAGCGTGGCTAGCGTGATCTCCGCCTTGGTCTTCTTGTGGTAGTCCAGCATCCGGCTGTAATCCATCTTGTAGATGTGGTCGCCGGAGAGGATGATCACGTAGCTGGGCTGCTCGCTGCCAATCGAATAGATGTTCTGGTAGACGGCGTCGGCGGTGCCCATGTACCAGTTGGCGCCGGTGCGCTGCATGGGGGGCAGCAGCTCATAGAACTCGCCCAGCTCCTGGGCCACAACGCCTGACCAGCCCTCGCGGATGTGACGGTTCAGACTCAGAGCCTTGTACTGCGTCAGGATGTAGACCTTGCGCAGGCCGGAGTTGATGCAGTTGGAGAGCGTGATGTCGATGATGCGATAGTGGCCGCCGAACGGGACTGCCGGCTTGGCGCGATCACGGGTAAGGGGGAACAGCCTTTCTCCAGCTCCTCCGGCAAGCAATACTCCAAGCGTATCTTTCATGCGATCTGGAACCGCCTTCCTCTTGAAATTCTGGTTTGCATACTGTCCGCCCTGGAGCCGCACCTGAAGCCGCAGTACTGCTATCTGAAACGGAACGCCCCTTCAGCGATGCTTCTCAATGCAACTTCGCTGAACGGTGGAGAATACCACACCCCCGGAGCGGCTTGTCACCTGCCCGGTTTAAAGCAGAGGGCAAACGCTTCGGCCGGTCTGGAAAAGTGCTTGATTCCTTATAGACGGGTTATCGGCTGCAGATAGTCTTTGTTCAATCAATCAAAGGAGGAAGTACCTATACAACAATGCGGCCCGAAGTTGGACGCCGCCAGGGCGAGAGCTTCGGACCGCATGCTTTGCTGCTGATTGTGAAAATTTAGCGCTTCTTCTTGAACTTGTACTCCAGCCCGACCGAGAGGGCGAAGTTGATGTCGGTTTGCGAAACCTTGGCGCCGTAGTTGGTGCCATAGTGCGTCAGCACGGCGTCGGGCGTAATGCGGAAGACCCAATGCTCGCTACGGTTCAGATCAAAGCTGCCGCCCATGATCATGGCCGGAGCCGTCTGGTTGTTATAGAAGGCAACAACCGAGGGCGAATGGCCACGCAGATCCTTCTCAAAGTCGCCGGTGACGCCGCCACCCAGCACGTGGGCAAGAATCGCGCCGTGCTTGTTGTGTGGGCCCAGCCACTCCGGACCGGCTACGTAGAAATACTGCGCCACGAAGGGACCCTTGATGTTGTAGGGGTTGGTGCCAGCGCCGCTGGTGCCCACATAACCACGCACTGAGCCTTGTGCGCCCCAATGCTTGGAGAGCCAGTAGGTGCCCGACAGATCCAGACCGCCCAGGTTTGCGCCCTGCAGCAGATTCGGGCCGGCCTTCATATGGTCGTAGGCCATGCCGAGAGAAACGTCGTAGCGGTTATCGTAGCGGACCTTGGCCAGCGGATCGATGGCAATGTAGCTGCCGTTCATCGGGGCCGAGTTGTCAGTGACGCTCTGGCTGGAGCTGGAACTGCTGCTGCTCTGGGCCAGAGCCAGGGTCCCGGCGCAGAAAATCAGCGCGGAGAGCACGGCAAGAGAGGCGGAAATTCGAACTGGAAGGCGCATCACTCCTCAGCTTACAGGACCATACCGAGCGTGGACAACGCGCGGCAGGTCGAATTTGTCTTACGGCGGCTGCGGTTTATGGCTCGCAACCACCTGTTGGACGCGCGGCAAGCAAATAGCGCACTGTCTTGAAGGTTTCAATACCTTCGCGCACCAGCGTGCCACCGGCCGGGTCGGGGCTGAGTAAGGGGGCGGCGTGGGTGCGCCACTCCAGCGGGAAATTGCCAAGAATCATGGCGGTACGTGGTAGATGGGAGGCAGTGGAAATCACTTCGGCCGAGTTCCAGCCATGCGCCTTCAGAATCCGGGTGGAGTAGCAGACATTCTGTATGGTGTCCTGCGCCTGGTCTTCAATCAGAATCGAACTGGCGGGAATGCCCTCGGCTTCAGCCGCGCGGGCCATCACTTTGGCTTCCACATACTGGTTGTGTGCTGCCGCCCCTGAAACAATCAGCCGGGGAGCAACGCCACGCTCGTACTCGCGCACTGCTTCATTGACCCTGGCCAGCATCTCCGGTGTCGGGTTGCCATCGGCATCCGCCTTGTAGCCCAGCACCAGAATTGCATCAAAATGTGTGCGGCCCGTGTTGGAGGTGGCGGCAAATTTGCGGGCCAGAATCGCCCAGGCAAAGACCGATGCAACTGCCAGCAATACGCCCAGTGAGAGGCCGATTACCCAGCGCGGCCAGCGCCGGGTATATGTACGCTGTCCCGGACTCCGAGGAACCAGGCGCAGCTTGGAGCTGCCGGGGTATTGTTTGCCGGATTGTCGGGTGCGGGTGCGGGGTACGGTCACGAATGGCTGCCTCCATTCACCACTCTAAAAGAAAAGGGGCGGCAGAAGCCGTCCCTTTTCCAACATTTCGATCTTAGGCGATTCGGAATTCAGCTTTCCAGGTTCTGGCCGTGCTCTGCATTTGGCTTCTGATGCCTGAAAATAAACTGCTTATCCAAGGTTTGCAGGTTTGCTCCAGGCGCTAAAGACTAGCTCGTTCAGCGGCTTGCGCTGGCGCGGCGAGGTCTCCAGCGAGAGCAGTTGCTCACTGGTCAGCTCCGCCGGCTCGCCCTGATAGCCGAGCGCCACGGCAATGCCCACCTGATACTCTGCCGGAATTGCCAGCAGGGTGCGGGCCTTGTCGGCCTCAAAGCCTGCCATCTGGTGGGTGGTCAGTCCCTCGGCCGCAGCCTGCACGGTCAGTTGTGTGGTGGCCGCGCCCAGGTCATACATGGCGTAGGGGTTCGGCTTGCTGTTGTGAGAGAACTCCGTCTTGGCCAGACCCACAATCAGGATCGGAGCCTTCCCCGCCCACTCCTGATTGAAACCGATCAGCGAAGAAAGAATCTTATCGAAGGTTTCGCTGCCCTTGTGGCCCGCAATGAAGCGCCAGGGCTGTTCGTTGTAGGCCGAGGCAGACCAGCGGGTAGCCTCAAAAATGCGTCCCAGAACCTCGTCGCTTACGGCGCGGTCGGCAAATGCGCGAGCGCTCCAGCGTTCCAACAGGCTGGGAACCACGCCCTCCACGATGGGGGCCTTCTTCAATTCATGCACTTCGGATGCGCTCAGACTCACGTGCTCTCACTCCTGAAAGGAACTTGTGTGGTTGGGTTACTGTCCCTTGGATTCCCGAGTGCGCTGAAAGATTCCGGAGAAAGAACAGCTTCAGCTCTTAGCCCTTAACTGTCAGCTCTTTGCGCCACCAAAAAAGAGCTCGGGCTTCTCCGGCTGCGGAAAAACTAGCGCTAAAGTGGGTTGGTATTTGTGGAGGGAGCAGGGGCCTTCAGGTCCTTGAAGCATCAATGGTGCAAATATCGCCTTTAGGCGCGGGCATTTTCTTACTTTGGCGGCGAAATTCCGAAAGACTTCCGGGGCTGAAGCCCGCGCTCATTTTGCCTCTTTTGGCGGGGGTTATAGCAAATTCAGAGTTGGTGTAGTGCGAGTCAATGCTTTCCAGTGCAGTTTTCCTCAAGAAAACTGCACCTGGCACCTTCTTCGTGCCCCCACGGAAACTCTGGATTTGCTCTAAAACCCCTGCCTCCCTCCGCTACGAGTTTTTCCGCAGCCTGTTCTGCCCCGGAAGGGGCGACACGAACTCCTGCAGCGCATTTGGCTGGAGCATTTTGCATCGAGCAGGCTTTCACGCCTGCGCTCTGGTCTTCAACTCTTCCATCACCGACTGGATCAGATGCTTGGCTCCCTCCACATCGCCCAGCACCGACTGCAGGTCGAGCGCCAGCTTGCTTGGGTTGCGGTTGGAGGCGCAATAGACCCCATGCTGCCCCACCAGAACCAGTGCGTCGGTCAGCATGTCCAGAGCCACGGCCAGCCGCCCCCGCTCTTGGCCCATCATGAACTCGTAATGTTCCAGTTCGCCGCGCTTTTCCTCGAATACGCTCACGTTCTTCCTCTTCCAGCCCTTCTATCTGCAGATGCGGCTGCAGCCCGGTGGGATGCAGTTGCCGCATGGTGTGTCTTTTTTGACACGTCTCCGCACGGACCTTTGCGGCGTCCGTACTCTGCCGTGGGAGACTGTTGCTATGCGTTGTTTTTTTCGCAATCTTCTTCTTTTTGGCTTTCTGATGCTGGCTGCCGGTCTGCTGAGCGCACAGCCGGAGCAGGCTGCGCTCGGCATCGTCCGCATTCAGTCCATCCCGTTCGACGGCCCTACGGCTGAAAATCCTGCCGAGGCGCTCTATTCGCTGGTCGAAGTCAGTTCTCCGCAGAGCTGGGCCGGAAGGGAGAATTTCCGACTGACCGTTGATGGCCAAGCTGCGCCCTTCGCGCTCGTCAGCGACAGCGCGGGCAGCGCCAGTTTCCGGCTCTACGCAGGCGAACCCGGCACCAAAACGTTGGGGGTAACCGCCACGCTCGACGGCAAAACGCTGCGCGCTGAAAAGCAGTTTAACGTAGTGGCCGCGCCTACCCTGCGCCTGCTCGACCATGTGGACACTGAGCTGCTCTTTGAGGATCAGCCGCTGCGCTTTGTGGCCTACTACGTTAAAGATCCCGAGATTCGCGTCAATGGTTCGTTGATGGAGCCGCAATCGGCTCCGCTGGAAGGCTTCGAGGGCGTCACCATCCTGACCATTCAGCCCAATCTCGATCCCGACCGCAACCGCATCGAGTTTTCCGCCGAAGATGCCACCGGAAATCGCGTGGTGCACAACGTCACGCTCTATCTGGCGCAAAGCGGAGTGCTGAGCAAGGGCGACAAATTCTCCGTCGTCTACGGAGAACCCCGTCCCAAGCCCGGCCCCTTCTATCGCGTCCATGGCGACGGCGAGTTTCTGGCGAATGCCGGCAGCCCCCGCTCACGCATTGCCCTGACGGTTGCTCTGGACAAAAATGCCAGCGGCCAGCTTCCCTGGATCGGCTCCCAGACGTTTTTAGCCTTTCCCTTCAAGGCGAAAAAAGAGGGCCTGGGTGAGTTGCAGTATGCCGTAAAAGGCCACTTCAGCGAGCTGGAGAAGACCGAAAAGCGCGTGAACCTCAAGGTGATTCCGTAATTACGTACGCCTTCGATTGTGTGTCTGCATCCTGCTTTGTGTTGCGTGGCGAGGGTTTTAACCCTCGCAAAAAGTAGCAAGATGAGCGAGGCCTTCAGGCCCGGGCGAGCTTTATCCGGCGTCTCGGGCGGGGAAGCAAGAAAACACTTTTTATTTGCAGGATCAATAAGGCAGGAAAAGCTCCGCCACAACGTGGGAGAATAGATTCAATCTGCCATGACCGACGCATTGGACCCCCAACAGCCTTCTACCCCTGCCTTTACGCCTGAGCCCGCCGCCGAGCCCGCGCCTGCCGCGACTCCTGTAGCCGAACCTGTGCCTGCAATTGAAGCCGCTGAACCCGAAGAGAACTTCGGTGATCTGCTGCGTGCCTTTGAGCAGACCCACAAGCACAAGAAGGAGCCCGGCGCCAGCCAGCTCGAAGGTCGGGTTGTGTCGCTCTCGGCCGAGCAGGTCTTCTTCGATATCGGCTACAAGACCGAGGGTGTTCTGCCCCGTTCGGCCTTCAAGAACGATGCCGAGGGCGTAAAGCCCGGCGACGCCTTCCAGGTCTCCGTCAAGGGCCGCAATGAGGAGCATTACTACGTGCTCTCGCTCACCAGGGTGGCTCAGCCCACTGACTGGAGCGCCCTCGAAAAAGCATTCAATGAGAAGCTGCCCGTGGTGGGCACCGTGACCGGCGTCGTCAAGGGCGGCCTGACAGTGGACGTGGGCGTGCGCGCCTTTATGCCCGCCAGCCGCAGCGGCGAACGTGAAGCCGAAGCTATGGAAAAGCTGGTGGGCACTGAAATCACCTGCCGCATCACCAAGCTCGACACAGCCGACGAAAACGTGGTCGTGGATCGCCGCGGAGTGTTGGAAGAGCTGGCCAAGGCGCAGCTCGAATCCCGCCGCGCCGAGCTTGAAGTGGGCCAGACGCTGGACGGCACCGTGCGTTCCATCATGCCCTACGGCGCATTCATTGACCTGGGTGGCATCGACGGCCTGCTGCACATCAGCGACATCAGCTGGGGCCGCGTTGAGAAGCCGGAAGACGTGCTCTCCGTTGGCCAGCAGGTCAAAGTTCGCCTGCTCAAGCTCGACGGCGAGGGCAAAAAGATTTCCCTCGGCCTGAAGCAGCTGGAAGCCGAGCCGTGGGAAGCCGTGCCCGAGCGCTTCAAGACCGGCCAGCGCGTTACCGGAACGGTTGTGCGCCTCACCGACTTTGGCGCATTTGTTGAGCTGGAAGCCGGCATCGAGGGTCTGATTCACATCTCCGAGATGGCCTGGAACAAGAAGGTCCGCCATCCCTCCGACCTGCTCAAGGTTGGCGAGCAGGTGGAGGCCGCTATCCTGTCGATCAAGCCGGAAGAGCGCCGCATCGCGCTCGGCCTGAAGCAGACGCTGGCCGATCCGTGGGTTGAGTTGCAGCGCAGCTACTCGGTCGGTTCGCAGATCGAGGGTCCGGTCACCAAGCTGATGAACTTTGGCGCATTCGTACAGGTCACCGACGGCATTGAAGGCTTGGTGCACATCAGCGAGATCGTCGCCGACCGTCGCCTGAATCACCCCTCCGAGGCATTGCGCCAGGGCGAAGTGGTGAAGGCGCAGATTCTGGCCATCGACGTGGAAAAGCGCCAGATCAAACTCTCCATGAAGCAGCTGATTCCCACCAGCCTCGACGAGTTCATCGCCGAAAGCAAGGTGGGCGACAAGGTTTCAGGCCGCGTGGTCGAGGTAGCCGGCAAGGTGGCTTACATCGAACTGGGCGACGGTATTCGTGGTACCTGCAACGTCGCAATTGCCGCGGCAGCGCAGCCTGCTGCCAGCGAAGCTCCCAAGGCCGCTCCGGCTGATCTTTCCGCGCTGACTTCGCTGCTCTCGGCCCGCTGGAAGGGCAATGCTCCGGCCCCCAAGGCCGGTCCCGACGCCCTCGCCGCTGGCCAGATCCGCAGCTTCAAGATCAGCAAACTCGACGCCGAAGCCAAGAAGATCGAAGTCGAGCTGGCATAGTTCAGTGATTCAACTATTGAGCAATTCAATAGTTGAATCGCAATCGTACTTTCGCAAAAACAAACGCCGCATCCGCTCAGGATGCGGCGTTTGTCGTTGGTGCGTTGCGTGGCCCTCAAAACGGTCTGTCATCCTGAGCGACCGCAGGGAGTCGAAGGACCTGCGGTTGCTTTTTCTCTGTTGCGCCACAAATGTCGCTATAGAATGCGGGGCATGGAAGAGCGGGTCTATTGCGTCTACATCATGGCTAGTCGCAGCCGTACGCTCTACATCGGCGTTACAGGAAACTTGCAGAAACGGGTCTTCGAACACAAGTGGCGGGAACACGAGGAGAGCTTTTCCGCACGCTATCACTGCGATCGGTTAGTGTGGTTTGAGCGGCATAACGATGTATCTGCCGCCATCGCCCGCGAAAAGCAACTGAAAGGCTGGAGACGCGCAAAGAAGATTGCTCTGATTGAAGCATCGAATGCCGTGTGGATCGACTTGAGCAAGAATTGGTACGACGTAGAGCCAGCCGACTATCGTCGCGCTCTGGACCGCATGTTCAACTGACTTCCCAAAAGCAGCCGCAGATCCTTCGACTCCCTACCTCTCCGCCTGCGCTGCGCTCCGGCTTCGTGTCCGGTCGCTCAGGAGGACAAACCAACGTTTTGGCTCTGGAACGCAGGCAGAACCCATCCTACCCGTTCCAGCTGCGGGTGCGGTCCACGGCTTCTTTCCAGCGGGCGCGGCGGGCAAGGCGTTTTTCCGGGGCCATCTGCGGATCAAAGCGTTTGTCGGCCTGACGACTCTGGCGCAGGGCTTCGGTGCTTGGCCAGAAGCCGGTAGCCAGACCCGCCAAGTAAGCCGCGCCGAGGGCCGTAGTCTCGGTGACGTGGGGACGAACCACGGGAACGCCTAGAATGTCGGCCTGGAACTGCATGAGCAGGTCGTTGACTGCCGCGCCGCCATCCACCCGCAACGCGGTCAGTCGGCCGGTTTCGCTGTGCACCGCCTCCAGCACGTCGGCCACCTGATAGGCGATGGCCTCCAGCGCGGCGCGGGCAATGTGGCCCGGTTTGGTGCCGCGGCCCAGCCCGATCAGCAGGCCGCTGGCGTGCGGATCCCAGTAGGGTGCGCCCAGGCCTACAAAGGCTGGCACAAAGAGCACACCGCCGTTGTCGTGGACGGTGGCGGCCAGCTTCTCCACCTCGTCGGATCTGTTGATCAGCTTCAGATTGTCGCGCAGCCACTGCACCACCGCGCCGCCAATAAAGATGCTGCCCTCAAAGGCGTACTCCAGCTTGCGATGGGCGCTGGCAGCCAGCGTGGTAATCAGCTTGTGGCGGGAACGGACGAAGGTTTCGCCAATATGTTGCAGCAGAAAACAGCCGGTTCCATAGGTGTTTTTGGCCTCGCCTTCACTCCAGCAGAGCTGGCCGAAGAGCGCCGCCTGCTGGTCACCGGCGATGCCCGCGATTTTGATGCCACCCAGGCCCAGTGTGGTGGTCACCTCGCCCACTTCCTGGCTGGACCAGACGACTTCCGGCAAAATGCTTTCTGGAATGCGGAAGATGTGCAGCAGATCCTTGTCCCACTCGCCCTTGACGATGTTGAAGAGCATGGTGCGGGAGGCGTTGGTCACGTCGGTTACGTGGCGCTGGCCGTTGGTCAGGTGCCAGATGAGCCAGCTGTCGATGGTGCCAAAGGCCAGATCGCCGCGTTCGGCCCGCGCCCGCGCACCCACCACATGGTCCAGGATCCAGGCGACCTTGGTGGCGGAAAAATACGGGTCCAGCACCAGACCGGTGCGGGAGGCCACCTCTTCTTCGATGCCGTTCTGCCGCAGGTTCTCGCAGAAGTCGGCGGTGCGGCGGTCTTGCCAGACAATGGCGGAATGGATGGGCTTGCCGGTGGCGCGCTCCCACACCACGACGGTTTCCCGCTGGTTGGTCATGCCCAGCGCGGCAACGTCGCGCGGTCGGGCATTGGCTTTCACCAGAACCTCCAGGGCGCAGGACATCTGCGATGTCAGAATCTCCATGGGATCGTGCTCGACCCAGCCCACCTCGGGGTAATACTGCTTGAACTCATGCTGAGCGCTGGCGGCGATGGAGCCATTGGCGTCGAAGAGGATAGCGCGGGAGCTGGTGGTTCCCTGGTCGAGAGCAAGGATGTAAGACATGGGGATCGTACCTCGCGGACTAGTCAACCACGCGTAAGGCAAAATCGGCAAGTATTTTGGGGTTGCGCGAATGGGTACATTGCGGCATGTATTTGATAAATAAGGCAAAGTTTGCGGTACTTCGGGCTGGATAGGGAGCGCGGCGGGGGCCGTTTTTTGCGGCGTGTCGCACGGCACTTTTGTTGTCTTACAAATGTATTGACAGAGTAATACGCACCAGAAACAGTGCAAGACGCTCCGAAGACTCCGCCGCCCTCTCTGTCTTACAGACCGCCCGAGAGCATGCGCACGGATGGGAGCAAACTCCGCACCTTTGCAACAAGATATTCGTAGAGTTGCAAAGCAAATCTTCTTTTTCAGGCGGTATGATGGTCGTGGAAGAATTCATCCGGCTGGAACCATGACAAGGGCAATAGGATCGGGGCAAATGCTCCGGGATTGCGTGTCTGGGGCGGGCCGGGGAGGCTGGCAGCTGGTGGCATCTGGCTGCGGGATGGCCAGGAATTAAGTCTGCAGGAAATTAAATCAGGATACGAGAGGAACGCATCGCAATGACAACGCTTACATCTCCCACGCTGCTCATCCTTGCTGCCGGTATGGGCAGCCGCTTTGGCGGTTTGAAGCAGATCGAGCCGGTCGGACCCAGCGGCGAAACCATTATTGACTACTCCATTTATGACGCCCTGCGCGCCGGCTTCGGCAAGCTCGTCTTCATTATTCGCAAGGACATCGAGGACCAGTTCCGCGAGGTGGTCGGTTCGCGTTTTGAAAAGCGCGTTCCGGTCGAGTACGTTTTGCAGGAACTCGACAAGATTCCCGCTCCCTACACGATTCCGGCGGGTCGCACCAAGCCTTGGGGTACCACCCAGGCCATTCTGATGGCGGCCGACGTCATCAAGGAGCCCTTTGCGGCCATCAATGCCGATGACTTCTACGGTCCAGAGGCCTATCGCGCCTTGGCTGGGCACTTGACCAGCGGCTCGCCCGACTACGCCATGGTGGGTTTTGTGCTGCGCAATACGCTCAGCAAGTTCGGTTCGGTGGCTCGCGGCGTCTGCAAGGTGGACGCAAACGGCTACCTCTCCGATGTGGTCGAGATGACCGCCATCACCCCGGACGGCGACAAGGCCAAGGCGACGGCGGCTAGTGGCACCGTGCTCGAACTGAGCGGTAACGAGCCTGTTTCAATGAACATGTGGGCCTTCCAGCCGGGCATCTTCCCGCAGCTGAAGGAAAACTTCAATGACTTCCTGAAGAAGAGCGGCGCTGAGCTGAAGAGCGAGTGCTACATCCCCAACACCGTCAACACCCTGGTCAAGGCCGGGCAGGCGCGGGTCAAGGTGCTGCACACGAACGATTCCTGGTTCGGTGTAACCTATCGGGAGGATCATCCGTACGTTGTCTCGAGCATCCGCTCGCTGGTGGACGCGGGTGTGTACCCCGAGAACCTCTGGAAATGATTGAAAAAGAACGGATAGGCGCGGTTGTACGGCAGTTTGAACTTCCTGGCGAAATCCTCCGCGCCACTCCTTACGGCACTGGCCACATCAACGACACCTTGCAGGTGGAGTATGTGGCCGGTGGTGTTTCTGGCCGTTGTATTCTGCAGCGCATCAACTCTCACATCTTCCGGCAGCCGCTCGAACTTATGCAGAACATCGCGCGGGTGACGGCGCATCTGGCCGAGTGTGTGGTGGGCCAACCCGACGCCGAGCGCCGTGTGCTGCGCCTGATTCCGACGCGGGCGGGCGGCAATTCCTGCATCGACGCTGAGGGCTATCACTGGCGGGCTTACCACTTTATTGAAAACGCCCGTTCGTATGAGGCGGTGGAGTCGGCGGAACAGGCTTACAAGGCAGCCCGCGCCTTTGGCAACTTCCAGTGCCAGTTGGCCACGCTGCCCGCGCCCCGCCTGCACGACACGATTCCCGACTTCCACAACACGCCCCAGCGTTTTGCCGCCTTTGCGCAGGCACTTGAAGCAGACGTTTGTAATCGCGCCGCCACGGCCCGGGCCGAGATTGACTGGGCGCTCAGCCATCAGGTGCTGGCAGGCGTGCTGCTGGAGGCCGGTCTGCCCGAGCGCGTCACCCATAACGACACCAAATTCAATAACGTACTGTTGGATGAAGCCACTGGCGAGGGCATTTGCGTCATCGATCTGGACACCGTGATGCCGGGGCTGGCGCTCTACGACTTTGGCGATATGGTGCGCACGGCCACCAGTCCGGCCGGGGAGGACGAGCGCGACCTCAGTAAGGTGCGGATGCAGCTTCCCATGTTCGAGGCGCTGCTGCGGGGCTATGTAGATGCGGCCAGCGGCTTTCTGACGGCGGAGGAAAAGCGACTGCTTCCGGCCTCCGGTAAGCTGATTACCTTCGAGATTGGACTGCGCTTCCTCACCGACTACCTGAGCGGCGATACGTACTTCAAAATCCATCGCCCAGAACATAATCTGGACCGCTGTCGCACCCAGTTCCGGCTGGTGGAGTCGATGGAAGAGCAGGAAGAGGCGATGAACCGGCTGGTGGAGACGGTCGGGTAGTTGGGGCAGGAACTCCTCTGCGCCATGCCTGCAACAGACCGGGGCGTACACTGAAAACTGAAGATTATGACCTGCCTGCCCACACGCCCCTGTTGGGTCGAGATTGACTCTCGCGCCTTGAAAGACAACTTCCGTCTGCTCTCTTCCCTTGTGGCTCCGCATGCCGAGCTGCTGGCCATCGTCAAGGCCAACAGTTACGGCCACGGGCTGGCAATCTGTGCTCCTGCCGTGGTGCAGGCGGGCGCTCAGTGGCTGGGCGTGACCAGCATCGAAGAAGCCATCGAGACCCGCAAGCTTTGCCCGGAGCCGCGCATTTTGGCCATCGGCGGAGCCCTGGATGGGCAGGGTGAGGCGATTATCGCCAACAGAATCACCACGCTGGCCTGGGAACTCGATCAGCTCGACGAGCTGGAAGCCGCCGCCCGCGCCGCCGGACTGGGCCCGGGGCAGTACCCGGTGCATTTGGAGATCGATACCGGCATGAGCCGTCAGGGAGCCTTCCCGGGTTCTCTTCTGCCGCTGCTCAAGCGCTTTACGCCCTCCTCGCCGCTCAAACTGGAAGGTGTGATGACCCACCTGTTCGCCGCCGATGAGGCCGACCAGCGCGTGACGGCTTTGCAATTCGAGCGGCTGAACGAGGCTCTGCGGCAGGTGAGCGCTGCCGGGCTCTATCCCGACTGGCTGAGCGTGGGCAGTTCGGCGGCTCTGGTGGCTGGGTTGGCCGAGCGGGTGGCTGGCTTAGCCGCTAGCCACGGCATGCGGGCCATGTTGCGCCCCGGTCTGGTGCTTTACGGCGTGCCGCCGCGCTTTGAGCCCGACTTTGAAGGCGAAATCCCTGCCACGCTCAAGGCCGTGCGCGCGGGACTCAAGCCCGTTCTCCGCTGGAAGTCGAAGATCATTGGTGTGCGCGAGGTTCCGGCGGGCTCCGTGGTGGGCTATAACGGCACCTTTGTGGCCACCGAGCCGATGCGGCTGGGACTGGTTCCGGCAGGCTACGCCGACGGGCTCGACCGCCATCTGGGCAACCGCTTCAGCCTGCTGGTGCGGGGCCAGCGTGCTCCTCTGGTGGGCCGCGTCAGCATGGACCATACCGTGGTGGACCTGACCGACATTTCCGAGGCGGGCAAGGGCGACGAGGTGGTAATTCTGGGCGCGCAGGGCGCTGAAACCATCGACGCCTACGAGCATGCCGACGCCACAGGCACTATTCCGTGGGAGGTTTTTTGCCGCATCAACGCCCGTGTTCACCGGGTGGAAGTCTTTTCTTAGTCTAGAAACCTGCTCCGGAGCCGCCAGACGGTTCCGGAGCTTTTTTTGATTTATATACATTGACGGTCTAGGTGTTATAGGTGTAGATAATCTAGGTATGGGAAAGCCAAACGATCTGTTGCAGGGAACCCTTGACCTGCTCATCCTGAAGACCATCCGCCTGGAGCCGCTGCACGGCTGGGCGATTGCCAAGCGCATTCAACAGCTCTCCGGCGAGGTGCTGCAGGTGCAGCAGGGCTCGCTTTACCCGGCCCTGCACCGGTTGGAGCAGCAGGGCTGGGTGAAGACTCACTGGGCGGAGAGCGAGACGGGCCGTCAGGCGCGTTTTTACGAGTTGACCGCCGACGGGCTCCGCCAGCTGGAGTCGGAAACCGCCAACTGGAACCGGCTTTCAACCGCGGTCAACCTGATTGTGGGCGAGGCATAGAGCATTTTCGGAATACACGTAGACTTTTTAAGGGGCTTGCAAGGTGCTTTTTTCTTGAGGAAAAAGGCACTTAGCATCCAGCTTTCGGTCTACAGCAATTCCGAAAATGCTATAGGGGGGAAGTCATGAGGGTATGGGAGCAGTTGCGCGTCAGTCTCAGAATGCTCTTCCACCGCGGTCGCGCTGCGGAGCAATTGGACGAGGAGCTACGCTACCACCTTGACTGCCAGACGGAAGAGAATCTGGCCGCTGGCATGAATGCCCGTGAGGCGCGGGAGGCAGCCCTGCGCAGCTTTGGCAATCCGGCTTTGTTGCGCGATCAGGCCCGCTCCAGTTGGCACTGGAACTGGCTGGAAGCCTTGCTACGCGATCTGCGCTACGGCGTGCGTGCGCTCCGCCATGCGCCGGGCTTTGCGGGCATCGCAATTCTGGTGATGGCTCTGGGCATCGGCGCCAATGTGGCTATCTTTGCCGTGGTACGCAATCTGCTGCTGCGCCCGCTTCCCTATCCCGAGCAGCAGCGACTGATGGCGGCTTATGAAAACTCCAGCGATCAGTTCCCGGAGAACAGCGTAGCGGGCGGCATCTTCGACGAGTGGACGCGGCAGAACAAGAGTTTTACCTCGCTGGCAATGACCGGTGAGGCCAAGATGAACCTGTCCACGGCGGACGGAGAATTGCCGGAAGAGCTGGTGGGAATTGCCTGCACGGCTAATCTTCTGCCCACGCTGGGAGTAACGCCGACGCTGGGGCGCAACTTTACTGCTGCCGAAGATCAGCCCGGCGCGAACCGTGTGGTTCTGTTGAGCTGGAGCCTCTATAAGCGACGCTTCAACGCCAACCCGGCGATTGTGAACCGGCAGGTGTACATCGATAAGCAGCCGTACACCGTGATCGGCGTGATGCCCGCCTGGTTTGCCTTTCCCGATCAGACGATTCAGGCGTGGACGCCGTTTCGCCGCTACTATCCGACGAAGGAATGGACGTCTTTGGGTGCGCATGACTACGGCGCGGTGGGCAGGCTGCGGGATGGCGTGAGCATGGCGCAGGCGCAAGGCGATCTGAGCCGGATTACCAAGCAGATTCACGACGCGCATCTGGACGATCCTTTCGTCAGCCGCGGGGCTACGCTGAAGTCGCTGCTGGAAGACACGGTGGGCGATATGCGCAAGACGCTCTATGTGCTGCTGGCGGCCACCGGCTGCGTGCTGCTGATTGCCTGCCTGAATGTGGCCAATTTGCTGGTGGCTCGAGCTGCCGCGCGGCGCAAAGAGGCTGCCATCCGTACGGCGCTGGGCGGCGGAAGGCTGCAACTGCTCCGCGAGCGATTGGTGGAAAGCTTTCTTCTGTCTTTGGCGGGGGGCATTGCAGGCGTGATTCTGGCCTGGCTGGCCGTAACGTGGATTCGGTTGAACCTGAGCCGCCTGGAAGTGATGCGGGCCGATCTGATCCAGATCGACGCAGCCACGCTTGCCTTTACCGTCGGCCTGATCGCCCTCTGTGCGCTCTTTGCCGGGCTGATTGCCTCCTTCAGCGCGATGAGCCGCCAGCCGCTGGCAGAGTTGCAGGATTCTTCCCGTGGCATGAGCGCCAGTCGGGGCCGCACGCGTCTGCGCCGGGCGTTGTTGGCCGTGGAAGTGGGCTTGACCGTGGTGCTGCTGGTGGCGGCGGGCCTGTTCCTGAAGAGCTATCAGCGCCTGCGCTCCTCCAATCTAGGCTGCATTACGCAGAATGTACTCACCATTCGCTTTGGCCTTTATGGCGGCAGCTATCGCGATCCGGCCGCGCGCGTGCAGTTTTACCGCACGTTGCTTGAGCGGGTGCGGGCATTGCCGGGCGTGGAGTCGGCGGGCTTTGGCCGGGCGGTTCCGGGGCAGGGCTACTGGGGCGATGGCGAATTTACCATTGTCGAACATCCGCCACTGCCGCAGGGCACGGCGCAGTTCGCCATTAACCGCGTGGCAGACGCGCAGTTCTTCACTACCCTGGGCATTCCCCTGCTGCGCGGGCGCAACTTCGACGACAACCTGACGCTGGACCACGCCAATCAGACGCTCATCAATGCGGCCTTCGCCAAGCAGTACTTTCCGGGAGAAGAACCCATCGGCAAGCACCTGAAGTTCGGGCAAAAGACCTGGCAAATTGTGGGCATCGTGGGCGACACACGCGCTACCCTCGATGACGATCCTAGACCGGTGCAGTACTACCCGCTCTTCGCGGGAGACGAAAACGGCGGACGGCTGGTGGTGCGCTCAAGCGGCGATGTGGAGCGCTTTGTGCTGCCCATTCAGCGCATCGTGCAGAGCATTGATCGCGACCTGCCAACCACTAACATCATGACCATGGAGCAGATGCTCCAGCGCAAGACGCTCGCTCAACGTTGCAGCACGGTTCCGCTTTTAGCCTTTGGCGTGCTCACGCTCTTGCTGGCGGCGGTGGGCTTGTTCGGAGTGCTTTCGTATCTGGTGGCGCAGCGCAGGGGTGAGATTGGCATTCGTCTGGCGCTGGGGGCAACGCGTACGCAGGTGCTCCGCCGCATGATGGTGGATGGCCTGAAACCGGCGCTGGCGGGTCTGGTGCTGGGCCTTGCGGCAAGCGTTGCGGCCGTGCGGCTGATCCGCTCCATGCTCTTCGATACGCAGTCACTCGATCCGGTGATTTTTGCCGGGGTTCCGTTGCTGCTGCTGGCGGTTGCGGTGCTGGCCTGCCTGCTGCCCTCGTGGCGTGCGGCAAGGCTTAATCCGGTGGAGGCGCTGCGCACGGAGTAGTGCGCCGACTTGGCAGGTTACGGAAATCTCTTTCTGGAGCAAGCGCGAGGGAGCGGGGGCATTCATGCCCCCGAAGAACGCAGGCCGAAGAGCGTGCCTTCAGGCACGGGTATTTTCTCTTCTCACAAAATGCAGACTGAAAACAGACGATGAAAAGGGACAAAGTTAAGCAGAAATGCCCCCCCGGGCTGAAGCCCTCACGCCTGTGCCTGGATTTTTGCGAGGGTTAAAACCCTCGCCGCTCTCCGAAAATAGGTTTTCTGCAGCCTGTAAACCTCCTGAGGGAAGGGCTGCGGAACGTGGACTTTACCGCTTGGTACGCTGGATGGCGCGGCCTGCGCCGTCGGGCAGCACGGGGCGTTCTTCGCTGGAAACCGGCTTGGCAGGTTCCCAGTAGAGCAGCCGTCCGCAGCTCTCACAGTTCAGCATTGCGCCATCGCGCAACTGGCTCCACTCCATCACGCGTAGGCCCATGCGGCAGCCGGTGCACTGCTCGTTCTCCGCCCGGGCCACGCCGGAGCCGATCTTGGCTACCAGACGGTCAAAGCGGGCCAGCATCGTCTCGTCCACCTGCGGGCGCAACTCCGTGCGCTTGGCCTCGCAGATTGCAATTGCAGCCAGAAACTCCACCTTGCGGCCTTCCACGCTTTTGCGGATGGTGGCCAGATTGGCGCTGAGTTCGGCCTGCTGCGCCCGGGCCGTGGTCCGTTCCGCCTCCTGCAGCTCGCTGCGTTCCAGGCTCGCAAAGCCCTCGTTTTCCAGGCGGTCGGCCTCGCTCGTCGAGAACGCGATTTCGTGTTCCACGGCGGCAGCTTGCGCAGGCGTTTTTACGGCGTCTAACTGAACACGGAAGCGCTCCACCTTGAGCCGGTGCGTTTCAATCTCGTCGTCGAATTCCCTGCGCAACTTTTCTTCGGTGGCGATGGCGCTTTCCGCTGCGGCCACACGCTTTTCAGCCTTGGTCAGAGCAGCTTGGACCGTGGCTACTTCGGTGGGAAGTTTATCCATTTGCTGCTTGAGCCGGAGGCGTTCCTGCTCGACGGTTTGCAGTTGAATCAACAGCTCGATCTGAGGATGCATTAGCTAGAGAGCATACGCCATCGGCCATCAGGAACGAAAATGGTAGGTAGAAATGGCAGAAGAAGCACCGCCATAGCATTTTCGGAATTTCTGTAGACCGAAAGCAGGATGCTAAGTGCTTTTTTCCTCAAGAAAAAGGCACCTTGCAAGTTCCTTAAAAAGTCTACCTGTATTCCGAAAATGCTCTAGCCTGTGCGGCTGCGAGAATAGGAGCAGATGAACGGACAGAAATATCGCTGGATCTGGAGGACCGCCGCCGCATTGCTGCTGGCCGTGGCGGCGCTGGCTGTGGCTGCTTGGGTGGCGGCGCGGCGCATGGAGCCGTTTTTGCGCGGCCGCGTGGTCAATGAGCTGAGTCAGCGCTTCCATGCGCCGGTGGAGCTGGCGAGCTTCCACGTGCGCGTTTCTGACGGCCTGTGGGTGGAGGGCGGCGGTTTGCGCATTGGCGTGCCGCAGGGCTCAGTCCAAAACCAGAAAAGCACGCTGATCCAGGTCGATAGCTTCCGCTTTCATACGCCGCTCCACTACAACCCCACCACGCCTCTCCACATCTCCAAAGTGGAGGTGGCGGGCCTGCACATGGATTTGCCGCCGCATTCGCATTTTGCTTCCAGTGGCGCGCGGCTTCAGCCGTCCACGGCCAGACTGCACTTTCTGATCGACGTCGTCGAGTGCCGGGACGCATCCATCACGCTTGAAACCGACCGGCCCGGCAAGCTGCCGCTCCTCTTCAACATTGCCGCGCTGAAGCTGACCAACGTGAACCAGCAGGGGGCCGTGCAGTTCGAGGCGCAGCTGACCAATCCACGCCCCAGCGGCGAGGTGCGCACCGCAGGCAGCTTCGGTCCGTGGCAGGCGGAGGACCCTGGTGAAACGCCCATCGAGGGCAGCTTTCGGCTGAGCAACGCCAACCTCTCCGACTTCAAGGGCATTGCCGGCCAGCTTGACGCCGAGGGCCGCTACCGGGGCACCTTGCGCGCGCTTGAAGTGATGGGCGAAACCCGCACGCCAGATTTCCGGCTCACACACTTTGGCGCATCCCAGCCGCTGTACACCCGCTTTCACGCGACCGTGGACGCCACCAACGGCGATACGCAACTGCAGACCGTGGAAGCCCGGCTGGGCCGCTCGTCCTTTTTGGTCAGCGGCGAGGTGGAGCGCGTCGTAGAGGACGGTCACTCCATCGGCCACGACATCGCGCTCAACGTTACAGTCAGCCGCGGCCGTCTGGAGGACTTTCTTACCCTCACCAGCCGTGGCGGGTCTACGCTGCTCTCCGGCGATCTGGCGCTCAAAACCACACTGGAAATTCCGCCCGGTCCAGCGCCTGTGCAACAGAGAATCCGGCTCAACGGCAGTTTTCAACTCGACAATGCACTGTTCACGAACGGGAAGATTCAAGGCTGGATCGGCCAGTTGAGCGCGCGTGGGCAGGGACGGCCCGACGAGGCAAAATCCGACGGGGCCAGCCAGACGCGCTCGGCCATGCAGTCCAGCTTTACGCTGCAGAACGGCCTCATGACGCTGCCCGACCTGGAGTACCGCGTGCCGGGGGCGGAGATCGCCCTCAAAGGCAGCTACGGGCTGGAGGGTGGGGCACTGAACTTTGACGGTGTGGCCAAAACCCAGGCCCCGGCCTCGGCGCTGCTGGGCGGCTGGAAGGGTTCGCTGCTCAAGCCCTTTGACCGCGTCTTTCGTAAGCAGGGCGCGGGCACGGCCATTCCGCTGCACATTCGCGGCACAGAAAAACAGCCCCAATTCAGCGTAGAAGTGATGGGAATGAAGATCGACTTGCCAGGAGGGACTAGGGACTAGGTGCTGGAGGCTGGGAGTGGGAGCTAGAAGCTGGAAGCTGACTGCTAAAAACTATCCTCCGGCAGCAGTCGGAAGCTGGAGGCGAAGTGGTGGTAGTTTCCGAACTCCACGGCGTTGGTCCACTGCAGGCGAACGTTGGCCAGCCGCTGCTGCGCCTCATGAAACGCGCTTGCACGCATGCCCACCATCGCCAGATTGCCGGAGGAATCCGACTCGGAGGTGGTCAGCTTCTCTGCCTCCACCTGCAGGCTGGCAACGCTGTACACCGGGCACAGGTAGCGTTGGCCGCCAATCGTTCTCCAGTCGTAATTGATTGCAATGCTCGCGCTCTCGGGAAAGTCCTGGGGCTTGAACTCCGGAATCACGGTCAGCCGCAGCACGCTACCTGTTGTTGCATCCACGGAGATTTCGCCATGGTAGGCCGGCATGTGTTCGTAGTGCATCACCTTCAAAAACTGATCGTAACTGGTGTGCAGGGTACAGCAGACCATGCGTGTGGCAAAGTGGGAGTGTTCTTCCGGTACCTGATAGTCCAGCACTGCCGCCACTCCAGCCGGCATCTTCTCCCAATGGCCCCAATGCAGCTTGCCGCCGGGCAAATCCAGCAGAACACTTTCGAGCATGGGGCCGAATTCGCCGCTGGTCACCAGCCCTTGCACTTCGCCAGCGCCCTTCGGCTTGTTCTGCGGATCCACCGCAACCTCGGCGCCATCGCGGTAGGTGATTTCGCGCTGGAAGACGCGCTCCTGGTGCAATTGAAATACGGGGGATGAGCCCTCGGGAATATTGCTGTAGACGTGCGTCGTGCGGTCGGCCAGAAAGTCGGGCAGATGGCGCAGCGCGTCGGCTTCCATCTGGATGGCCCGGGTCCACAGTGCCTGCAGTTCTTCCGGGGGAGGCGCGGGCTTTTGCGGCTGCGCGCTGCGGGGCGGATCGAGCAGCGCCGAGTTGGCTACCAACAGATTCAGCGCCTCAGTCGTCTTCGGCCCCAGTCGCATCTGCGCCTGCAGTGCTTCCACATCCCACAGGGAAAGGCGTTCGCCCAGAGTTTCATGGCGCAGCACGGATGCAATGGACTGGTCTTTCTTGTGCGTCATGGCCAGCCGACTCAACTCGTCCCGCAGGTGGTCGATGCTTACCGTTTGCTGTGCCCTTAACAGCGAAGTTGTCGCCAGCAGCACAAGAACCATCCACTTGCAGAACATTCTGTCTCTCCGTATGTAGCTTCCAGCCTCTAGCTTCCAGCACCTAGTCTCTAATAAAAAAGATACTTCCGCCAGCGATCATCGCCACGGCCGAGAGCGCGCATGATCTGGCGGCTGGTGTGCAGAGAGAAGGGACGCGGCTCACGCAGCAGCACCATGTCGGTGAGCTCATTCAGCAGGCGGTTGCCCTTGCGGCGATTGCAACTGTGGCAGCAGGCCACAAGATTCTCC
This sequence comes from Telmatobacter bradus, assembly GCF_048629425.1. Classification (NCBI taxonomy): domain Bacteria; kingdom Pseudomonadati; phylum Acidobacteriota; class Terriglobia; order Terriglobales; family Acidobacteriaceae; genus Telmatobacter; species Telmatobacter bradus. Next base: position 4,815,788 of record NZ_CP184532.1, on the reverse strand, counting down.
CAGGTGGAGGTACCACCCCGCGAGCGGGGAATCACATGGTCCAGCGTCAGGTCGCCGGGCGGCAGCACCACGCTGCAATACTGGCAGGTGTTGCGGTCACGCAGCAGAATGTTCTTGCGTGAAAGGGCTCGCGTTTGGTGAGGAATGCGCCGGTACTCCAGCAGGCGAATCACCGAAGGCATCACGATGCGGTTGCGTTGCGCATGCAGCGTCGTTCCCTGCTCCTCCTCGGTGCGGGCAACCCCTTTGAGTACCAACACCAGCGCACGGCGCGCCCCGCAGATGTTGATCGGCTCATAGGATGCGTTGAGCACCAGCACCGGCATCTGCAGCATCTGGTTGGATGGAAGTGCAGCACTTTCGCCCGTGCTTGCCGTAGCTCGGGCGATGGCCTTCTGCTTGCGTGCGTGAATCATGGCTTTTCCCAACGACATCCTTTTTCTCCCCGTCAAAAAAGATGATGATCGTGCGATGAATCAACGTGCATGGAACTGGAAATCCGTGGAACGCTTGCAACAAAAAACTCCTGATCAAACGCTTGACCCTTTTGCGCCGGCGGCGGGACGATTGCTTTCAGTTGGGCGTCATAGCTGGTGTCGGAGACGCGCCAGGCGCGGGCCAGTGTGGCCACGCGGACGCTGGCGGCACCGGCTTCCATCAAGATCCGGGCGGCGGCGCGGGCCGTGGCTCCGGTGGTCAGAATGTCGTCCACCAGCAGCACGTGTGCATCGGCAAGCTGGGCGGCACCAGAAACCGCGAAGGCTCCGCGCACATTCAGGCGGCGCTGATGCGGCGTAAGTCCGGCCTGACTCTGGGTGGCGCGCTGGCGTAAGAGTGTCTCGGGGGCAAGGCGCAAGTGCCAGTCTGGATGGCTGCGGCGCAATACAGTGAGGGCGGCAGCGGCCAGTACGCGCGCCTGATTGAAGCCGCGCTGCGCATGCTTGGAGCGATGCAGCGGCACTGGCACCACCAGCATTTTCTGCGGAGCCTCCTCCGCCAGCCGGGCGATGGCCTGCGCCAGAAATCCGCCCAGTTTGCCCGCCAGAGGCCGTATGCCCACATACTTCAGTGCGTGAATTGCCTCACGCATGCGTCCCTGGTAGGGGCCGTAGGCTACCGCGCGTGTAAACAGCGGCGGCACTGAGCGGCAGCAACGGCAGAGCGTGGAAACACTGCTGGCCGCATGCAGCGCATCGCCGCAACGCAGACACACAGGTTCGCGCACCGGCACAAATTCTGCCCAGCAAACATCACAGATTGGCACAGAGTTAAAGCGCGGCAGAGGATGGCCGCAAAGAGCACAAGGGGAGGGGAAGATAGCGCAAGCGAGCGCATCAACGGGACTTCGGAGCACGCGAACCACGGCTCGCCAGCCTGCATGAGGCGATGGCGGCAGATCCATCGTGTGTGAGCCCAAGTCCGTGCGGAAGACGCACCTCACCCGTGGCTGGCGCCGAGGCATGCACGCCATCACACGGCCAGTATACGCCTGCTCTTGCCGATTTCGGCTCATTTGAGCAAATCCAGAGTTTCCGTGGGGACGCGAATAAGGTGCCAAGCGCAGCTTTCTTGAGGAAAACTGCGCTGGAAAGCATTGACTCGCACTACACCAACTCTGAATTTGCTTTACCCCCGTCTCCCGCAGCTTTCCGTGCCCTTTCTCTTTGCGGAGGGCGGTGCTGGAATTCGGGGACAGCAAAAAACAACGCGGACCCCCAAAGGAGGGTCCGCGCTGGTTTTCTGGAGGAGGGGCTATATGCATTTTCGGAATGGGTGTAGGCCGAAAGCTGGATGCCAGGTGCCTTTTTCTTCAAGAAAAAGGCACCTGGCACGCCCATTAAAAAGTCTACGTGTATTCCGAAAATGCTCTAGATCACGCCCGCCATGTAAGCCTCTGCCGAACGGGTTTTTTCCGACTTCGATCCGCAAGCCGCCAGCACTACAGGGGAGAGCGTCAGCACCGGGCAACCGGAGTGCGCCAGCACCTTGTACACCACGCCATGCCGCGTAATGGCGGCAAAGGCCGATGCGCCCTGCGCGCCCAGCACTACCAGATCGGCCTGCTGCGCCCGGGTCTGGTAAAGCAGTTCTTCGGTCGGATCGCCTGGAACCACGATCGTTTGGATCGGAACCTTGGTATGCAGACTGGCCGGAATCAGATTCAGAAGATCTTTCTCGATCTGATCCAGCGAGCGGCCGGCCATGACTTCGGCACGATCCTGAGGACGGATCACGTGCTGCAGAATCAGCCGTGCATGGTGCTGCAGAGCCAGTTCGGCGGCAAAGGAAGCGACCACGCGGCTTGATTCCAGCAGGCTGGCGGCACACAAAATGGTGCGTGTGGCAAAGTCGCGATAGCTGCCGTCTACTACCTCGGGACCGAGAATGAATACCGGAACCTTGGCCGTACGTAGCACCGCTTCAGCTACCGAACCCACCAGCAGCTTGCCGATAGGGCCGGGCGAATGCGTGCCCATGATGATGCGGTCCACATCGCGCTCGCGCAGAAGGGCAAGAATCTGGTCAGCGGCCAGCCCGGGCCGGGCAATCACCTCGCAGCGGACGCCCACCTCGGCCGCACGTTTGGCCAGAGGTTCCAGAAGCTGTTTTTCCGTGTGTGCTGCGGCGGCATAATCGTAGTAACGCACACCGCTGGTTTCCGAGGCAGCTACCACCAGTGTGTCGTAGGCGTGGAAGAGGATGAGCTCCGCGTCGAACTCTTTGGCCTGCGCCAGTGCAAACGCGAAGGCTTTCTCGTTGACGGGGATCTCGGAGGCGAAGAGCAGGGTGGAGGGCTTGCTCCAACCTGGCTTGAAGGCAGTAGCCATAGAACACCTCCAGCAGGTGCGACGTTACTGTGGCACTGTTTCATTTGCTGAAACTGTGCCAGCCGGCACACGCGCGCGTGATTCAACTCACCCCATCTTTATAACGCCATTCCCCGGCGGCTGGAATTAAATCTTTCATTCCATTCTTGCGCTGAGCCTTCTGTGTCCTGTTTACTTCAGAGGCTGCTCCCCCGGATGGCGCCTTTGAGGGGCAGTTTGCTTTTTCCCGCAGGAATAAATATCGTCCCGGAGTGATCTAAATCACTGCCGAGGCCCCGGTCCGACTGCTTTTCTAGCTACGCATCTGTTTGCCGGAAGCCGGAGCTTCCGCCCTCTTGCGCAAATCTTTTCTGCTTCTTCCCCGTGCAGGGCCCCGGAGTTTCCTGCCGCCGCACCCTGGAGGTTTTCATGCTTGAACCAATGCACAACATCCCCGCCCGCGGCGGGTTGAACTACGACGAAACGCCCTTTCTGGCCATCTGGGAGATTACCCAGAGCTGTGACTTGGCCTGTAAGCACTGTCGTGCCGCCGCCCAGCCCATCGCCCACCCCGACGAGCTCTCCAACGCCGAGGCCAAAAAGCTGATCGACCAGATCGCTGATCTCAAGATTCCCATCTTCGTCTTTACTGGCGGCGATCCGATGAAGCGCGCGGACGTTTTCGAGCTGATTCGTTACGCCTCCGACAAGGGCGTGCATGTGGCTGTTACGCCCAGCGCCACGCCGTTGCTTACCCGTGAGGCCATCTTCAAAATGAAGGAAGCCGGTGTCGTCCGTCTGGGTATTTCGCTGGATGGCTCCACGCCCGAGCTGCACGACCACTTCCGTGGCTTCAGCGGAGCCTGGCAGCGCACCATTGACGCCATCGGCTGGGCGAACGAGGCTGGCCTGCCCATTCAGGTGCACACCACCATCAGTCGCCACAACGCCGCTGACCTCGACAACCTCTGCGATTTCTTCGAGAAGAAGGCCATCGTCATGTGGAATGTCTTCTTCCTGGTTCCGGTGGGGCGTGGCCAGCTCGATGACTTGCTTAGCGGTGAGGAGTTCGAGCAGGTCTTTGCCAAGATTTACGAGCTCTCGCAGCGGGCCAGCTTTCAGGTGAAAACGACCGAGGCCATGCACTACCGCCGCTACCTGATCCAGAACAACCTGCAGGAAAAGAAGATGGGGCATCCTGGCGGTCACCCCGGTGGCCATCCCGGCGCAGTTGCCTATGAGCCCGGCACTCCCACGGCCGACACCCATGCGCGCAATATGGGCTGGGCCACGCGCCGCGTCAACGACGGCAAGGGCTTCATGTTCATCTCTCACGTGGGCAATGTTTATCCCAGTGGTTTCCTCCCCATCCATGCCGGCAACATCCGCGAAACGCCGCTGGCCGAGATCTATCGTGAAGCGCCGATCTTCAAGGCTCTGCGCGACACCAGCCAACTGGAAGGCAAGTGCGGCGCCTGTGAGTTCAAGGAGATCTGCGGTGGCTCCCGCGCCCGTGCCTACGCTTTGACCGGCGATCCACTTGCCCCCGAACCCTGCTGCATCTACCAGCCCAAGCACTGGGATCCGGAACTGGAGCAAACCGCCGAAGCTTTCCACGAACACCACTGGGAGCCGCTCGGAAAGCGGTAGGGCTTTTCTGCCCCGTAAGGGGCCGTACGAAAAATAGCCCAGGGTGGACCCTGAGCGAAGTCGAAGGGGTAACCCTGGGTTGGTTGCAGGCAAGTGAATCCGCCCCGGAGGGGCGGTGGGATGCGGTGGCTCAAAGCTGTTTTTTGCGGGATTTCACAGCGTCCCTCCGGGGCGCTTCGTTTTCTGGGGCAGCAAACCCCGGGGTCCATCTGAGTCTTCCCCTTCGACTACGCTCAGGAGCAGACTCAGCTTCCACCCGGGGCTATTTTCTCTTCACCCCTTTTGGGGAGAAAATACGAATCATCCATCAGGTTGACGCCGTGAACATTCATGGATAGCAGGATGGGGCGGCACGAGAGTACTTTGGTTCATCAGAAAAATTCTCATTTAAATGCAGAAAGATGGCCGGCATTATGCCTGAAAACAGCGCAAAACTGTGGCCAGAGCAGGTATGCGCCGATGACAAAATTCACGGGCCGGAGTCTACAATGTTAATTAAGTACCTACCGGTACGTATTTTTCAGAAAAAGGTGGACTGATGCAGCGATTCCCGAGCCGGATCCTTCTGGCGTTTCCTCTTTTTGGGCTTCTTCTTCCCTGCTGTCATGCTTCTGCCACGCCCTTCAGCTCTGGCGCTGCTACTCAGACGTCTTACCCGGTGGCCAATAAATGGGCTGCTGACCGTGTGCTTCATCTTTATGGCCTGCCAGACGTCAAGGCCAAGGCCAAAGGCCGGATGAGCATCAATGCCGACGGCATTCGCTTTAGTGTGAATGGATTGGCAACCTCCCTGCCCATTGCCAATATTCTGGCCGTGCACACAGGCAATGAGCGCGTGGAGCTTTGGGGCGTCAAGGGGCGCATTCTGCGCATGATGTTGCCTGACGGCGGCGGCACGCTGCTGGCCACTTTCCTGCACCACAGAATAGACATGCTCACGGTTGAGTATCGCGATGATAAAGGTGGCTACCACGCAGCGGTTTTTGAGCTGCCCGCCAAAGAGGCGGTCCGTGCCATGCAAATGGCTGCCCAGTACGCCAGTAGCAGTCGCCCGCAGCCGCAGTGTGGACACTGCGAAGGCCAGCAGGTGCAGGCGCATACGGTACAGCTGGAGCTTCCCGACTGGCAGGATCAGCACGTTCCCTTCGCGTATCGCGCTTTGGTCTACGAGCACCTGATCAGCGATCTGAATCATAGTAAGCAGGATCTTACGGTTTATCGCGATGGCGAGCTGGGCGCGAAACAGCAGTGCGCGCAATACACCGTGGTGCTGCGGGAAGATCGGTTCCAGGCAGGCAGCCAGGTGGCGCGGGCCATCATCGGACCCCTTGCCTACTTTGTGGGCTATACGCAGATTTCGTTCTACATGAGTGTGAGCGATGCGACAGGCCACGAGCTCTATTCCAAACAGATCAAAGCTGCCGTGCATGATGAGGCGGAAAACAACAAGGTGGCAGAAAAGTCCGCCAAAAAACTCAGCAAGAAGTTTGCCAAGTGGAAGAAGCAATGCGAGAAGCTTGCCCAGTCAGCGCAGATGGCATCCTGAAGCGCCGGAGCTCCTCAAAACTTGGGTACGAGCCCGTGCAATAGAATGAAGGGAAAATCCGGCCCCGGCGGGCAGTTCTGTCCTGTCCGCTGGGGTCTTGCTTTAACTTGCATCTTTTATGACCGAACCGCGTTTGAATAAACACGAACAACGTACGCGCGCCACCAAGCGTCTGCTGCTGGATGCGGCGGAAACGCTGTTTTTGCGTGATGGCTACGAGCGCGCTGAGCTGGGTGAGATTGCTTCCGTTGCCGGCCGCACCAAAGGCGCAATCTACGCCCACTTCAAGAGCAAGGAAGATATTTTTCTGGCGCTGATTGAGGAAAAGTCGCAGGTGTTCCTCGCCGGCCTTGAGCAACGCTACCCGCTCGCGGAATCTTCCACGCAGAATCTGGCCACCATGCGCCAGTTTTATCTGAACGGCGTTCAGAACCATTCGTTTACGATGCTGATGCTGGAGTTCAAGCTCTACGCCCTACGCCATCCGGAGTCGCAGGAACGGCTGATCGAATTCCTCAACCATTTGACCCCGCCAGGGCTCGAAGAAAACCTGGCCAGCCACTTCGGCAAAGTTCCTCCGGGAAAGGACCGCATTCCCCGCTCGATTGCCATCTATGCGCTCTCGCCCATGCTCACTGCGCTGGTGGCAGAATCGGTCTTCTCTCCCGAGCGTTTTACCCCGCAGATTGTGCGGATGGTTACGGGCAAGGTCTTTGATGCGTTGATGGGCGTGGAAGAAAGCCCTGAAAAAGTGCCCGCAAAAAAGACGGCCACAAAAGCTGTCAGGAAGACGCGATCAAGTTAGGGCAGACCCGGCCAGGGTAATCGCATTTGGAATTCATAGAGCACTCCCATCGATTTGTCATCCTGAGGAGTGCAGCGACGAAGGATCTGCGGTTGCTTTTCGGGCTATTTCCCGCAAGACAACACAGGGGTGGCATCATGGCATTGCTAGCCCACATCACAAAACCGAGAAAAACAACCGCAGATCCTTCACTTCGTTCAGGATGACAATCGTTGTACGCCATGGATATCAGGCAGGAAACCCTTTCTGCATTGCGCCCGCCAGTCTTTGTGCACCCCTCCGCCCTTCACCCTACGTTCAAACCCTGTTACCATAAGATTTACACTTGCCCAGTTTGCGGGCATCCCTGTAAAGATCCGACGGAAAGAGGTTTTTTGACCGTGGCCGATACCACCAAAATCACAGACAAGCTGGAACGGAAGCAAGTTAAGCGAGTAGCGCGCAAGAAGGCCGCTCCGAAGCCCAAGCGTACCACTCCCCGTGGCGCCAACAAGCAGAAGATCAAGAAGTTGGCCCGCGGCCAGTCGAAGCGCTAACGTTCGGCCGTTGTACTGTTTGACCGGGGCTCTGCTGCCTTCCGTACCACTGGCGCGGAGCCCTCTCCCTCCCTGTTCGAGAGCGTCCATACGCCCCAAAGCCAGTACCCCGACGCCCCCCGGGGGATGAGGAGACTTGCCCTGTTTCGCCAACTGATTGCCTGTAAATCCATTGATAAGCTCATTGAGGATTCGGAAGAGCCCTCAAAAGCCTTGCAAAAGACCCTCGGTCCGTGGTCACTGACTGCGCTCGGCATTGGAGCCGTCATTGGCTCAGGTATTTTCACGGTGATTGGCACGGCGATGGCCGGCGAGACAATCAACCCGCCTTCCCTGGCGAACACCCCTTTGCTGCACTGGCTCATTACCCATCAGGCCATGGATGGCCGTCCGGGCGCTGGTCCGGCGCTGGCCCTGTCGATGGTGCTGGTGGCCATTGTCTGCGCTTTCACCGGCCTTTGTTACGCCGAATTGGCTTCGATGATTCCCATCGCCGGCTCGGCCTACACCTATACGTACGCCACGCTGGGCGAGTTGACGGCCTGGATCATCGGCTGGGACCTGATCCTGGAGTATGCTTTTTCGAACATGAGTGTGAGCGTGGGTTTTGCCGCTCATCTGGTGGACATGCTGGACTGGTTCGGCTTCCATCCACCCGCCAAGTGGATTTCGCCCGCCTATTTGCCCACCGGTTTGCAGGATCTGGCTGGAAACACTATCTACCAGCCCGGCTGGCACTTCGGCTTCAATATTCCCGCCTTTCTGGTGGTGATGGTTCTGACCGTGATTCTGGTGCGTGGCATTCGCGAGTCGGCCCGCGCCAACAACATCATGGTGCTGGTCAAGATGCTGGCCATTCTGGTCTTCATCTTTGCCGCCGCAAGCTTTGTAAAGCCGGCCAACTGGCACCCCTTCATGCCCAACGGCTACTGGGGCGTGCTCACCGGCGGCTCGATCATCTTCTTTACTTACATTGGCTTTGACTCGGTTTCAACGGCCGCGGAAGAGTGCAAGAACCCGCAGCGCGACGTGCCTATCGGCATTCTGGCTACGCTGGTGGCCTGCACCATCCTCTATGGTGGCGTGGCCATCGTGCTCAGTGGCATTGTGCACTGGGATTGGGCCAAGGACGACGCCGCTCCGGTGGTGAACGCCCTCAAGCTGCTCTCGGTGCATACGCCCTGGCTCAACTGGATCCGCCTGTTTGTGCTGATTGGCGCCATGATGGGCATGATTTCGTCGATTCTGGTCTTCCAGCTTGGTCAGGCCCGCATCTGGTTCGCCATGTCGCGCGACGGTCTGCTGCCGGGCATCTTCAGCAAGATTCACGCCCAGTTCCGCACCCCGGCCGTTGCCACTTGGGTAGCAGGCTTTGTGGTGGGTATTCCAGGCGGTTTGCTGGACATTGGAACGGTAGCCAACCTGTCGAACATCGGCACGCTCTTCGCCTTTGTGCTGGTTTCGATTGCCGTCATCATTTTGCGCTACCGCGAACCGAACCGCCCGCGCGCCTTCCGTGCCCCGCTTGGTCCGCTCTTTCCGGTCCTGAGCGTCATTTTCTGCGTACTGCTGATGATGGGGCTGGAGATCATGACCTGGGTCGCCTTCTTCATCTGGCTGGTGATCGGGTTGGTGATCTACTTCATGTACAGCCGCCACCGTTCGGAGTTTGCGGGACGGTAGCTTGAGAGCCTTTTCAGAAGATCCTCCTTCCGAAAAGGCTTCAGCCTCGCTGCCCAAGCAGGCAGTGGGCACCCTTTGCGGCCAGAGCCCTATCGAAAGTTACCAAGGTTCCGTCGGCAGCTTGCGCAACTGCAAGCAGCCAGGCGTCGGCCCACACCTTGGGAGAGATTTCATCTCCGCAGGCCAATTCCCGAAAGGCAGCACTTGCATTCACCTGTTCGGAGACGAAGACCACGCGCTCGTCGGCAAAAATCCCTCATAGACAAGCCATGCTTCATTGACTGTAAGCGGCTTATTGTTCATTACAGAGGCCGTGGAGAGCAGCCGTAGCAAACCCAGCTGTGTATGACGGCAAAACGCAATATCTCCATCGATTGCGTTCCACCATCGTCGGGCAAGTGCGCTATGAATATGCTCGTGTGCGGCCAGAGCTAGCCAAAGATTGATGTCAGGAAAGCTCAATGAGGTCATAGAGCGCTTCATCCGTAGGATGGATCGTACGGCCTGCCGGTGGAACCAGGGAAGCGTCCAGCTTCAGCCGATGCGGCGGACGCGACGGTTCCGGCGCGCTGACTATCTGCTCAATGCTCATCAGAATGAGCTTACGGGCCGAGCAGTCTTTGCGCGCAGCCGCCTCATGCAAGCGCCGATGCAGATCGCGCGGCAGATCGATTGAGGTGCGGATGGCGTCCGTTTCCATGGCGAGAGTATGCGTGGGTGACTTAAATAAGTCAATCCTCCAGAAGGCTGTTTTCCCCCTCACCGCATCACCTGAACTTTTTCTTGCCTCTGCCGTAGACTGAAATTGTGACCGAGATTCAGGAATTCCTTCGTCGGCTGCCCAAGGCCGAGCTGCATCTGCACTTTGAGGGCACCATCCTGCCCGCTACCCTCGTTGAACTGAGCCAGCGTCCGGGCCATAAGCCGATCCCCCTTGCCGAGGCCGAGGCGCTCTATCAGTACAAGGGCTTCCTGGGCTTTTTGCAGGCATTCAAGGCCGTCTGCAATCAGTTGATTACGCCCGAAGACTACGAACTGGCCGCCTGGCGCATGTGTGAGCATCTGGCCGAACAGGGCGTGGTGCATGCCGAGGTTTTTATTTCGGTGGGTGTGATCTTTCGTTTTCGTGAAGACGGCGAAGCGGCATTTCCGGCGATTTTTGCCGGACTTGAGCGGGCGCGGTTGCGTGCCGAGCGTGAGCTGAACCTTTCGCTTTATTGGATTTACGACGCTGTCCGCAATTTTTCCGTGGAAGAGGCGACCAAGGTCTTTCGCACGGCAGCCAGAATGCAGGCCGAATACTCCACGATCATCGGCATTGGCCTGGGCGGCGATGAGCAGCACACCAGCAGCGAGCCCTATCGTGAGCTTTACGCCGAGGCGCAGGCGGCAGGATTGCGGCTGACCAACCATGCTGGCGAGACCACCGGTCCCGAAGCAATTTACGAGGCGCTTTCCATCGGCTCGGAGCGGCTGGGCCACGCCTACTCGGCGATTCAGGATGCGGCGCTGATGGCAGAACTCAAGTGGCGGCAGATTGGGCTGGAGATGAATCCTACCTCGAATGTGCGCACGGGCGTTTGCTCATCGTTTGAGGAGCATCCGCTGCGTCGATGTTTCGAGGCCGGGCTACTGGTGACGCTCAACTCCGACGATCCGGCTTTTTTCGGTTCCGATCTGCTGGGCGAGTACGAAAAGGCGCACCGTCTGCAAGGTTTTACGCGGGATGAATTGCGTCAGCTTGCGTCGAATAGCATCAGAGCAAGTTTTTTGCCGGCCGTGGAAAAGTCCCGCTGGCAGGCCGAAATCGACTCAATCCAGTAAACGAGTGTTGCACAACACGGCAGAGCTGGAAACTGCATGTGGAGTATCATGGATCTGTAGGGAGGGCTCCTGGAATCATGGCCGCCGAAGTGGAAAAACCCGAAGAAGTAGAGGTCGCAAACGAAGAGAGCAAGTCGTCCAAGGCTCTCCAGGCGATCGGCTGGTTGTCGATTGGCATTGCGGTCGCTGCGCTGGGCATTTACATTGGCACGGAAGTGCGTAGCCGCTCCAGGTTCAAGAAACGAACCCCATACGACTTTTACGCGGGCGCCGGTGAAGGCGAAGCGAGTGAGTTCGGCGTGGGCGTTTAGCCTTACCCAAATCCTTTCAGGAAGAAGCCGTCCTCATGGGACGGCTTTTCCGCGTCTGCGAGCCTCGGGCTCCGCGCTTGGGTTAACCTAGAGTTCTGATGGGCCGTATACGCGTACTCTCCGACCAGGTTGCCAACCAGATCGCCGCGGGCGAGGTGGTGGACCGGCCTGCGTCGGTGGTCAAGGAACTGCTGGAAAACGCGCTCGACGCCGGTGCCAACCGCATCCGGGTTGAGGTGGAGGGCGGCGGTCGCAAGCTGATCCGCATCCGCGACGACGGCCACGGCATGAACCGCGACGACGCTCTGCTGGCCTTTGAGCGCCACGCCACATCCAAACTACGCACCGCCGACGATCTGCTTTCGATTGCTACACTTGGCTTCCGTGGTGAGGCTCTGCCCTCGATTGCCAGCGTGGCCCGGGTAACGCTCGAAACCGCCACCGGCGAGGAGCAGGCCGGCACTCGTATGGCCATTGCCGGGGGCAAGATCCTCTTTGTGGAAGATGCCGCCCTGCCGCGCGGAACCACGATTACGGTCAGCGACCTCTTCTTCAATACTCCGGCGCGGCGCAAATTTCTGCGGGCGGAATCCACTGAGTTGCAGCATGTGACGGCGCTGGTGACGCACTATGCGCTGGTTCACCCGGAAAAACACTTTGAGCTGCTTTCGGCCACGCATACCGTGGTGTTGGCCCCGCCCGTGCAGCGCACTGCCGAGCGCATTTATCAGATTTTTGGCAAGGATACGCTGGCCCAGCTTTTGCCGGTGGCCGCTGAGGCGCAGTTGGCGCATGTGGGCTTGCCTGAGCCTCCGCCGTGGAAGCAGGATCCGGACGAGCCCAAGCGGCAGCCGGGAATGCTGCACCTGACCGGCTTCTACTCCAAGCCGGAGTTGCAGAAGCTGAACCGCAACTCGATCTATATTTTTGTGAATAAGCGGCTTATCCGGGATCGCCTGCTGATACATGCCATTACCGAGGCCTACCGCAACGTGATTCCACCCACCAGTTTTCCCGTGGTGCTGCTCTTTTTGGAGATGCCGCCGGAAGAGGTGGACGTGAATGTGCATCCGGCCAAGACCGAGGTGCGCTTCCGCCAGCAGGGCCACATTCACGACTTTGTGCGCGACAGTCTGCGTATGGCGCTGGTCAAGGCCCGGCCAGCCGCTGGGTTTATCGGAGCCATCGACGGCCAGCCCACGGCCAGCCCTTCGCTGATGCCACCGCCGGTTTCGCCCCTGCCCGATTCCGATCCGGTGGACCTGCAGGGCGCGGCATCCGAGAGCGCTTCTTTTGAACTTTCGTCCCGCACGCTGCCGCCTGCCCCACAGCGTCTGCCCTTTGCGCCCCAGAATTCTTTCCTCCCGGCGGCTGGTTCGGGCTTTGATTTGAAAAGCTTTGGCGAGGCGGCTACTGCCCTGTTCGCCCCGCTTGAGGCGCAGGATTCTGGCCCTTCGGCTAGCTCTGGCCGGCAAGTTGCGCCGATTCTGCAGGTTTCTCCGGAAAATTCCACCTCGGCAGTCGAGGCCGAGCAGGCGGCAGGAACGCTCGACGAACTGGCCACGGCCAAGCCGCTCGGCCAGCTCAAGGACTCGTTTATTCTGGCCAGCGGCGAGCAGGGGCTCTGGATTGTGGACCAGCATGTGGCTCACGAACGAATTCTGTTTGAAAAGATTCTGCGCGAACGGCAGGTGGAGAAGGTGCAGCGCCAACGGCTGCTGATGCCCCTGCTGGTGGATCTGAAGCCGGATCAGATGATCATTTTTGCGCGCATTGCCACGGAGCTGGAGCGCAACGGTTTTGAGGTGGAACCCTTTGGCCCGCAAACACTTGCGGTCAAAGCGGCCCCTGTCGGTCTGGAAGGTGCGGCGCTGGAGCGGATGCTGACCGAAGTGATCGACCAGAGCGCCGAGGAGTCCGACAAAGCCAATTCGAATGAGAGCCTTACGGAGCTTCGGGCACGCATTGCCGCCTCCATGGCCTGCCATGCCGCCATCAAGGTGAACATGCCGCTCGACACCGAGCGCATGCAGTGGCTTTTAGGGGAGCTGGCCCGCACCGAACACCCCACCAGTTGCCCCCATGGCCGCCCCATTGCCCTTCTTTATTCGTGGAAAGAGATTCTTCGGGCCTTCCATCGTATCTAGATCGCGTCTAAAATTGAAGTACAGGTCGCTGGCAGGCTCCCAGGAGCATGTTGGCCCGGCGTGTTGCCAGCCTGGAAGTGAGGAACTTTCTTTGACATCAGAGCAATTGGAAGCATCGCGCATTGAAAGAATGCGCCAGAACGGACACGGGACCATCACACTGGAGGAGACCCGTACGTGGATCGAGGAGACGGGCCTGTGTCTCTTCCTGCCCAAGCGGCAGTTCGGCTCTTCCATCACGCCCACCTTCGTTGAGGCGGTCTGCGGTCAGCGGAATCCTACCCCCGAACCCAAGCAGATTGCCGTGGCCGAAGACATGTTGGTGCGTCTGGAGAAGGACGGTGTTGTCGTCCGGCTGAACCTTCAGGGCCTGTTGGGCGAACAGCCCGACTACGTTGTGGCTGCCTGGGTGCTTCCTTACGTTTATGCTCTGCGCGGCGACCGTGACTGGCGTCGCAGTCCGCAGCTGACCGGCTCGCGGCAGGTTTCCCCCCTGGCGGTGCAGGCCTACAAGCTGTTGGAAGTGGCTGACGCCACCGTCCCCACTCTCAAGCACACGCTCGGTCGTGAAGTGACCGATGCCGCCGTAGCGCGCGCTATCACCGAGCTCTGGCAGCAGTTGCGCATTATTCCCATGGTCAACGCCCCGGGTGAAGCGGCCAAGTGGCAGCTTTTGCGCCATCGCTATCAGAAGGCGATTGCCGAAGGCGCTTCGACCTCGCAGGTTACGGCCATTTCGGTGCTGGCGTCCATCTATCTGCAGGCCGTGATTGCCGCCACCATGGAAGACGTGGAATCCTTCCTGTCGCCGCTGACGGCGCGCAGCAAGGTGCGGGAGGTGATCCGTGGCCTGGTGGCTACCCGTCAGGTACATACGCTCACGCTTGGCCATGCGCCCCACTTCTATGTAGCTGGCACACTGCCTGAGTTCAGTGCTCCGCCTGCCTATTACGCCAGCTCGACCATCGGATCTTCGGGATACTTTTTGACCCGCGAAGAGGAAGAAGCGTCGGTTCTGCGCATTCCTGCTACCCCGTCTGTGGATCAGCCCGCAGCCCAGGCTGCACCGGAAACCGAGCCTCCGCCAGCGCCCGAAGTCACGGAAAAGCCTCAGGTTGAAGCCGTTGAAGCTCCGGCCAAGGAAGAAGTCGCGGTAGCTCCAGTTGCTGCGGTAGCTCCGGCTGCTCCGGTGGCCCGGCCCCATGCGGTTCGTCCGCCCGCCGCTCCTCCGGTAGAGCGTCCGCGCTTCAGCCGCCCTGCCAGCCACAGCCATGATCGCAAGCCCGCTTCTGCCAGTCGCCCGGCCCGTTCGGGTTCTTCGGAAGAGCGTCCGCGTTCTGCCCGTCCGGCAGGCGCACGCCCGAGTGGTTCGCGTCCGGCTGGAGCAAGACCTTCTGGACCTCGCCCTGCGGGAGGATCCAGACCCACAGGATCAAGATCTGCTGGCCCCAGGCCGACGGGTTCCCGTCCCGCCAGTGCACGCCCGGCGGGATCGCGTCCGGCCAGCGCCCGTCCGGCTGGTGCACGCCCTGCTGGTTCCAGACCTGCTGCCGGGGCAAGACCTGCAGGATCACGCCCAGCAGGTTCCCGTCCCGCCGCGGCCTCGCATGGCCGTCCGGCAAGCTCGGCGCGTTGGTCTTCTGCTTCGGGCAGCAACGGGAATGGCAGCAGCAATGGCAGCGCCAAGCGCCCCAGCTCCCACTCGGCAGCACCTTCCGGCGCACGCTCGGGCGGATTGCGCACGGCGGCGAAGCCTGCCAGCCGGACCGGCAAGCCTGCAGCCAAGCCTCTGGCTGGCAAGCTGGCCTCCAAGCCCGCCAGCAAGGCCGCTTCAAGCAGCCGCAAGCCGGCGCCGAGTGCTTCCAAGGGCGGTAGCGCCAAGCGTTTTTCCCATAGCACCAGTGCGCGTCCTGGCGCCAAGAAGCGCGGATGAGCCCGATGCCTGCTGAGAACAGTCGCAAACTGATTGTGGCCATCGACGGACCTGCCGGTGCGGGCAAAAGTACCATCGCCCGCCATCTGGCCAACCGCTTTGGCCTGCTCAACCTGGAGACAGGAGCCATGTACCGCGCCTTCGGCCTGAAGGCGCTGCGCTCCGGCCTGCCGCTCCATGATGCGGCTCAGCTTGCCACACTCACGGATACGACCTCCATCCGTCTGGTTCCCACCGAAACCGGCAATCGTGTTCTGCTGGATGACGAGGACGTAACCACCGCCCTGCGGGAGGCTTCGGTGACGGACGCTGCCTCCAAGGTGAGCGTGCATACGCCGATCCGCGCCTGGCTGGTGCGCCTGCAGCAGCAGATGGGCGCTGCGGGTGGTGTGGTGATGGAAGGCCGTGACATTGGTACGGTGGTCTTTCCCCAGGCCGATGTGAAGATCTTCCTCGATGCCGATCCCGATGTGCGCGGCCAGCGTCGTTTCGATCAACTGCAACCGGCCCCGGCCGTGAAAGCGGATGAAATCAAGCGCGACATGCGCGACCGCGACCAGCGAGACCGCTCCCGCGCGGATTCTCCGCTGAAGCCGGCCGAAGATGCGATTCTGCTCGACTCCACCAACCTTTCCCTGCAGGAAACAATCGAGCAGGCGGAACAGGTGGTTCAGGCTCGTTTGCAAAGCTGATTCGCACCAAAATGACCGGAGCCAAAGAAGGTTTTTCTGCCTGAATTGCACTGTTTTCCATGCAAAAGGATGGAAACTTTCTTTGGCTCTTGACGTATTTACATTCAAAAAACAAAATGTAGGCTATAAGTGACTTTAAGAGCTTGGATAGATTGTTTTTCTAAATACATTCTGAAGGGGTAGATAAATATGGCTGTTCATTGCCCGCGTTGTGGTTTGCGAACCATCAGAAGATCACAGATGCACACGATGGATTTTCTCAGGCTACTGCTATTGCGTTACCCCATGCGCTGCAGAACCTGCCGGGCGCGATTTCATATTTCAATCTTTGCGTTGATGCGTTTGCGCAAGGAAGCCCGGGAGCGCCGCGCGGCGCGGAACTCCACGAGCAAAGCCGCATTTGATTAGGCCGGTTCTAGGGACTAGGGACTAGGGACCAAGGGCTAGGGGCTGAAAGCTGGAGGCTAGAAGCTGGTTGTCCCAAGATTCCAGGCCTAGGAGTCTGTCGCTCATAGCGTTTGCGATTTTTGCAGGAGATGTCGGCCTGGCTGCGCAGTACTGGATTTGTCTGTTGCTGTCAGTTTTTCTCTACCGCACCGTATCTTTGAGGCGCGACTCTGATTCGGATTCTGATCTTTCGTTGTTTTTACGCGTTTTGCAGTGCCCATCCGGAGCGAAAGAGCTTCAACAGATTGCTGACCGCGCACACCAGCCTCCACTCTCCGCTCACATTCTGTTTGCCGCGCATGCTGAAGCGACGAAAACCGCGGCACTCCTTGATTTGTCCAAAGACCGGTTCCACGATCGCCTTGCGTCTTTTGTAGACTGCGCGTCCGGCCTCGGTCTTCAACTTATGTTGCATTTGTTCTCGTGCCGTTGCATCTGACGGGGCTTCACCACAGGCTATCTCCGTTGGATCACTATGTTTGTCGCGGCCTGTGGCGATGTATAAGTCGATTTCAGCTACCGTTGCGTCGGTCACATTTGCTTCGCTGAAGTAGCCGGTATCAGCGCTGACTTTCTCGGGCTTTTGGGCAAGATTCTTTTCGATCTGTGCCACCATCGGCAGTAATTGTTTTTTGTCGTTCGTCTCCTGCGTAACCGCGGCGGCCACGATTACCTGCGCGATGGAATCGACCGCGATCTGCGCATTATAAGCCTGTAAAAAGCTGCCTTTATTGGCGCCATCCGGCATGATGCGGCTCTCCGGATCCGTGAAGTTGCGCTGATCCTTGTCTGCGGGTTTTGCCTTGTCCGGATCAGGGGGATTCGACTTGCGACCACGTTTCTTTTTGCCCGCGCGACGATCTTCTTCCTCGTCAGCCTGTTTCTTTTCTGCTTCAGCAAGTTTCTGCTCAGCCTTCTCGCGGGCCTCGTCTTCGAGTGCCTGCTTCGCTTCGCGAATCTTCTGCAACCGGCTCTCGCGTCGCTGTAACTCGTCGGGAAGTTCTTCGCCGTTCCGATCCTTGCCGTACTGCGCGTCCTCGTCGGCATCCGCTTTTTCCGCAGCAGCCAACAGAGCGTTGATTTCCTGCTTCAGGCGCGCCTCGCTCTCGGTCATGCGCTGGTAGCTCATCGCCTTGTGCTTGCTGGCGTTCGCCCTGATCTTTGTTCCATCGATCGACACATGACCCAGCTTAACCAGACCGGCTTTTGCGCACAGCAACAAGGCCTGCGTGAACAGTTCGGACAGCGCAGCCAGATGCCGTTTGCGAAACTCGGCCAGCGTGGCGTGGTCCGGATGCTGGTCGCCGGAAAGATAGCGAAATGCCACGTCTTCCCAGGTATGCTTCTCAAGCCTGCGTGAGCTGTAAACGCCCGTGGCATAACCGTACAAAAGAAGGCGAACCATCATCTCCGGAGCATAAGCCGACTGGCCGCGACCATCCTTCTCGCGATACGAAGCATAGATCGATTCAAGATCCAATGCCGAAACCACATCCACGACAAAACGAGCCAAATGGCCGTCAGGTAGCCAGTCGTGAAGGCTGGGTGGAAACAGAAGCGTCTGGTTGACCGTGTCTGGAAGGAAGTTCTGGCCCATAACAAAATCGTAATCTGCTGGGCCTGGTCTGGACCAGGACCTCGGGCAATTCTATGGGCGACAGACTCCTAGGATCAACATCAACCCGGGCTCATGCGATAGGCTGGAGTGGTGGAAACGCATTGCCAACGTTGTCATCAAGCTTTGGAAGCAGGAGCCTGCTTTTGCGCGGTCTGCGGCTTGCCGCAACTGCTCTTTGCCGGCGACCAGCAATCTGACTCCGATTCTGCAGAAGTAACTCCCGTTCGGGATGCGGGCAGCATCGACTGGAAGGCGGCCCTGCGTTTTGCAGTGATGCTGGCTGTTCCCGTTGGTATGCTCTGCAACATGCTTTCGCCGCTCGGCATTCTGGGCGCATTTCTGATGGGCATGGCGGCCACCTGGGTGGTTTTGCTGTACATGCGCAATCGCCGCCCGGCCTGGCTCACAATGGGAGCGGGCGCTCGCCTGGGGTTGGTGACGGGTTTGTTGGGCAGCGGCTCAGCCGTGGCCACTACCGGCATCATTCTCTTCGTCAGCCGCTTTCTGTTCCATCAAGGCAAGTTTTTTGACGATCTGTGGCAGAACCTGGTGGCTCAGCAGATGCCGCAACAGTGGCAGGCCATGGGCATTGATCAGCAGACCATCGTGAGCACCCGTGATTGGCTGCTTTCAAGCGAAGGCCGCGCCGGATGGATGCTGGTGGCGCTCTCGCTGCTGATGTTCTTCCTCACCCTTTTTGCCATGGTGGGCGGGGTGATTGGTGCACGCATGGTGGCGCGCAGCCAGCGGCCGCAGATCTGATTCCGTTCCCGGCTGCCGGAGAGGTTGCATTTTCCCGGAGACAGCCGTACAGTTTGGGGGAGCCGGAGTGCGGTGGTTCTCCACAGCTTGCCCCGGACCCCCGTGGCCTCGTATGATCCCACGAGAGAAACGCCACACAGAAAGAATCTGGAAGAATCATGAGTGAAGCTGCACAGAATCCGAATCTGCGCGTAAAGGGCCGTCTGATGTCTGGCTCGGAGATCGAGCGCACCCTGGTGCGTCTGGCTCACGAGATCGTTGAAAAGAGCAATGGCAGCGAGAATCTTGCGCTGGTGGGCATCAAGCGCCGCGGCGTGCCGCTGGCTGAGCGTCTCGGCAAGCTGATCACGGGCATTGAGAAGCGCCCGGTTGATACCGGCGTGCTCGACATTCAGTTTTATCGCGATGATCTGTCACTGGCCGACGCCCGTCCGGTGGTTACGCCCGGAGCCATTGGCTTCGACGTGAACGGTCGCGACGTGATACTCTGCGACGACGTTCTTTACACAGGCCGCACCGTCCGGGCCGCGCTCGATGCGCTCTTTGACCATGGTCGTCCGCGCCGCGTGCAGCTTTGCGTGCTCATCGACCGGGGCCATCGTGAGCTTCCCATCGAGGCCAGCTACGTGGGTCGGAATGTGCCCACCAGCAGCCGCGAGATTATCGAAGTTAAGTTCCAAGAGGTTGACGCGAGCGAAGAAGTGCTGCTTGTAGAGCGCACCAACTCGTAGCCGATCCACAAAGTTTTTCTCGCTGATGATCGTCCGCCGGCCTTCCCGTGCCGGCGGGTTACTCTGCCCGGGCCGCCTGGCCCCAGGCACATCACCTTCAAACCGGACCGGGGCCCGGTGCTCCGGTGCAGAACCATCTTATGACTACAGCTGCGCCTACCCTCCGTCGTCAGCTTTCCACGCCGCAAGCGCCTCCTATTCCTGTCCCTTTCCACCCCGGCTCTTTGCTTTCGGTCAATGACCTGAGCCTGGAGCAGATCAGCCATGTGCTGAAGCGGGCCACGGAACTGGAGCAAATGGATCCGCTCGAGCGGGATCGCATCCTGGCCAAGCGTCGGATTGCTCTTCTTTTTTACGAGTCGTCCACCCGCACCCGCACCAGCTTTGAGCTGGCTGCCAAGGCGCTGGGTTGCGACACCACGCTGGTTTCAAATCTGAGCTCAAGCATTGAAAAAGGCGAGTCGCTCAAGGATACCGGCCTGACCATTCGCGCGTTGGGCGCTGAGGCCATCATCCTGCGCCACAACTCGTCTGGTGCGCCCTGGCTGCTGGAACAGACCACTCACCTGCCGATCCTGAACGCGGGCGACGGCATGCATGAGCATCCGACCCAGGCGTTGCTGGACCTGCGTACCCTGCTCAAGCATCTGTGCGCAGGCGCCGAGACGGTGACGGAGAAGACGCTCGAAGGCATGACCGTGACCATCGTGGGCGACATCTTCCATAGCCGCGTGGCCCGCTCCAACATGTTCCTGCTCTCGCGTCTGGGCGCCAAGTTGATTCTGTGTGGCCCCAAGGAACTGCTGCCTGAAGCTGCAGCCAAGGCTCTGCCCGGCATCGCTATTGAGATAGAACGCAACTTTGAGGCGGCGCTCAGCCGTTCGCAGGCCATTATCATGCTGCGCATTCAGGCGGAACGTCTGGCTGGTCTGCAGTTCGATCTGGACGACTACCGTGCCGGCTATCAGCTGACCGGGCCGCGTTTGGCCAACTTCGCTCCAAAGGCGATTGTGCTGCATCCCGGCCCGATCATCCGCGGGCTGGAGATTACGGCCACCGTGGCCGACGGCTTCCAGTCGGCGATTCTTGAACAGGTGACACACGGCGTCGCCATCCGCATGGCCGTGGTGGAACGGGCTTTGACGGCTGCGCCCAAGGGAGGTCAGGCATGACTGCACTGTTGATTCGTGGAGGTCAGCTGCTGGACCCCGGCGCTGGAGTGGATGCGCCCAAGGACATTCTGATCAAGGATGGCCGGGTGGTAGAAATCGGCGCTCCCGGCAAGGTGAAGGCCACCATCGGGGCGGAGATCATCGACGCTACGGGGTTGACCGTGGCTCCCGGTCTGGTGGACATGCACGTACACCTGCGCCAGCCCGGACAGGGCTACAAGGAGTCGATTGCCACCGGTACGGCCTGCGCCGCCGCGGGCGGATTCACCGCCGTGGCTGCCATGCCCAATACCAAACCGGCGAACGACTCGGCTGAGATTACCCGCTGGATGCTTGCGCCCGAGCGCAACGCCAGCGTGCGCGTCTTCCCGATTGCCGCCGCCACCCGGGGCATGAAGGGCGAGGCCATCAACGACTACGCCGCGCTGAAGTCAGCGGGCGCGGTTGCCGTCAGCGACGATGGCCTGCCCATTCTGAAGGAAAGCGTGATGCGCGAGGCGCTGGCCGCCGCAGCCCGTCTGGGACTTGCCGTGATTCAGCATGCTGAAGACACGCGCCTGACCGTGGGCGGCTGCATGAATGCCGGCCCGGCAGCCTTCAAGCTCGGTTTGCGTGGTATGCCGGCCGAGGCTGAAACCAGCATCGTCGAGCGCGACATCCGCATTGTGACCGAGATGCGCGACGCCCGTGTGCATCTGCATGTGGCGCACCTCTCCACGGCAGGCGCTCTGGCGGCGGTGCGGCAGGCCCGCCGCAATGGCCTGCGCGTCACCTGCGAGGTGGCTCCGCACCACTTTCTGCTGACCGACGAGCATGTAGGCCACTACAACACCAACGCCAAGATGTGCCCGCCGCTGCGCTCGGCGGCCGATCGGGACGCCATCCTCGAGGGCATTCTCGACGGTGTGGTGGACGCCATCGCTACCGATCATGCTCCGCACGCCGTCCATGAGAAGGAAGTGGAGTTCGACCATGCCCCCAACGGCATTCTCGGACTGGAAACCGCCTTCGGCTTGGCGCTGCGCTGGCTGCACAAGGAGAACAAGCTGCCGGTGGGCCGCGTGCTCAGCCTGTTGAGCACCCAGCCTGCCGGTCTGCTGGGCATGAAGGGCCGTGGAACCCTCTCGGTGGGTAGTTTTGCCGATGTGATGATCTTCGACCCCAAGGCCGAGTGGAGCTACAGCATTGCCGAGACCAAGTCGAAGTCCAAGAACACCCCCTTCGACGGTTGGACGATGCAGGGCCGCGTGCGCTGGACCATCAGCGAAGGTAAAGTCGTCTACAAGCACGAAGCGTAGACGAAAAAACAAAGAGAAAACGGCCCCGGGATGCTTCCCTGGGCCGCTTTTTGCAGGGGTTAAAACCCCTGCCTCCCTCCGCAAGGTTCTGCCCAGCCACAAACCTCCTGCGGCATGAACAAGCAAGAACAGCTGAGGGCTGACAGCTGTTCCCCGCTTCAACGCGGAGACTTACAGAGCCAGCACAAAGGCCACCACGGTCTCGCGCTCATCGTTCAACTCTTCCAGCAGCTCAGCTTCCAGGCGGTGGGGTACGGCCATCTCGCTGGCCACCACCAGCTCCGTGGGGGCGTCCTGAAAACAGAGCTCGCAATGCCCCAGCGCGTCGCCCTCGTTGCGCACCGGAGGGCCAAAGACGCGGCAGGTCATGGGCCGCCACGCGTACACGTCGCAGCGGCCCGTGGCTGGGTCAAGCGCCGGGCAGGCGGGATCGTTGGCAAAGTCTTCAAAGGCCTCCTGCTCGGTCTCGCTGCCGCCCAGAATGCCGGTTGTGGCGTCGCCGGGGAATGCGGCGGAATGCTCCGCCACCCACTGCTTGGCCCGGCTCACAACTGCCTCGGCCTGCGCCGGATTGCTCTCCTGCAGGGCATTCAGGCCCGCGCGCAGTCGCGCCGCATCTAGCGCGTTGATGGAAAAGGCTCCGTGGCAGCACTCGGTGCAGCCC
The DNA here is from genome assembly GCF_048629425.1 of Telmatobacter bradus. Lineage (NCBI taxonomy): Bacteria > Pseudomonadati > Acidobacteriota > Terriglobia > Terriglobales > Acidobacteriaceae > Telmatobacter > Telmatobacter bradus. Next base: position 4,793,162 of record NZ_CP184532.1, on the reverse strand, counting down.
GGATGGCAGGTGAGCGCATCGCCAGCACGGCGTGCGGCATCGGCCAAAGCGGCCTCGGAGATCTGAACGAGTTCGGCGTCGCGGAGAGGAAGCATCTGTGCCAGCATAGCGAATCTGGCATGGAATTCCCAAGGCGCAAACAAGAAAACCCCGCAGCGATGCGGGGTTTTCTCTGTTTGCTGGTGGGCGGTTTAGAGCATCTCTCCTGATGCTGTGAAGTGGCAAAAATCTTGCCAGGTTGCCGCTCCCTGGGGGGCGCGTCAACGATGCTGCATCGACTCGCTCTATACCTTCAGGAGAGATGCTCTAGTCGAGCGGCTTGTCCCAGTTCTCCAGAATCTGCTTGAAGAGGCTCATGAACTTGCCGGAATCCGCGCCGTCGATCAGGCGATGATCGAAGCCCATGCAGTAGTACTGCTGGGAGCGGATGGCGATGGAATCATTGCCTTCGGCGTCGGTAATCACCGCCGGAACCTTGCTCATGCCGCCGATGGCCAGAATCGCCGACTCCGGCTGATTGAGGATGGGCGTACCGTACTCGCCGCCAAAGACGCCGGAGTTGGTCAGCGTGAAGGTCGAGCCGCTGGTTTCATCGGGCATCAGCTTCTTCGAGCGGGCGCGGGCGGCCAGATCGACGATGGTGCGGGCCAGATTCGAGAATGAGCGCGCCTCGGCCTGCTTGACCACCGGCACAATCAGACCCCAATCGAGCGCCACGGCAATGCCCAGATTGATGTTGCGATGGTAGCGGATCGAGTTGCCTTCGATGGAGGCATTCAGGATCGGGAAGTTGCGCAGCGCCTCCACCATGGCTGCCGCGATGAACGGCATATAGGTGAGCTTGACGCCGTGCTTCTTCTCAAAAGCCGCGCGTTCGCGGTTGCGCAGCTGCACAATGCGCGTCATGTCCACCTTGTAGACGGAGTGCACATGCGGCGCGATGCGCTTGCTCTCCACCATGCGCTGGGCAATGATGGTGCGCATCTTGGTCATGGGCACCAGTTCGCCAGGCAGGTGGGCCGAAAGGTCTGCCGGAGGCACCGGAGCGCTGCCCGGGCCGTAGTTCTTCAGGTGCAGCAGAATGTCTTCCTTGGTGATGCGTCCGCCCAGGCCGGAACCAGACACCTGACGAAGATCCAGCTGCTTTTCGCGGGCGATGCGGCGCACCAGCGGCGAGGAACGCAGCTGTCGGCCAGCCAACTCCACTTCCTCCGGCAAGGGAACGCCAGTCTGCAACGTGAGAGCAGGAAGAGTGCTGTGCGCATGCGCAGGCTGCGCGGCGGCCACGGCTTCGGTGCTGGCCAGCAGCGCCACCACGGTATTGATGCCGACCGTCTTGCCTTCCGGCGTCTTGATCTCAGTGAGCGTGCCGGCCACCGGCGAGGGAATCTCGGCATCGACCTTGTCGGTGGAGATTTCAAAGAGGGGCTCGTCTTTGGCTACGGCATCGCCGGGCTTTTTCAGCCACTTGGTGATGGTGCCTTCCACGATGGACTCACCCATCTGCGGCATCACCACTTCGACGACTCCCGTGGTTGCCGCCGGGGCCACCGGCTCGGCGGCATCGGCACCCGAGAGCACTGCCACCACGGTGTTGATGGCGACCGTCTCGCCTTCGCCCGCCTTGATCTCCACCAGCGTTCCAGCCACCGGCGAGGGAATCTCGGCATCGACCTTGTCGGTCGAAATCTCAAACAGTGGCTCATCTTTGGCGACTGTGTCGCCGGGCTTTTTCAGCCACTTGGTAATGGTGCCTTCCACGATGGACTCACCCATCTGAGGCATGATCACGTCAACAGGCATTGGGGAACCTCTTCGCCTTTCGGGAGGCTCCAAAACAGAACCCTCCCTGCCGGATTATAAATCCGGGTGTATGTTTGCCGGGTAAGAGTGGAGAGACTCAGGCCGAAACCGGTCCGCCTCCGGGCTGGCGCAGGCGCTCAAGCGGCTCCGGCGGAGTGGCCGCCGTATCCTCGGCGGGGAATTTTGCCCGCGCCTCGGCGATGCGTGCCTGCTGGCGCAGAACGTCCATGTTTTCAATGGCCAGAACCTGCTCACCAAAAACCTTTCCGAATTGCCGTGCGGCCTGATGGGCAAAGTCCTCCAGCGCTGGAACGGGTCCGGCAATCTCCTGCTCCAGGCTCGCCACCGGGTGGTCGGCAATGCCGCAGGGAATGATCAGCTTGAAATCGTCCAGTTGGGTGGTCAGATTGAAGGCAAAACCATGCGAAGTGACCCCCCGAGAGACGTGAATGCCGATGGCGGCAATCTTCTTCTCGCCCTGGGGATTGTCCTTGCTGTGCTCTGCGCAGGAGTCCGCACCGCTGGCTGTAGTGTTGCTCTCGTCCAAAGGATTGCCCTGCGCAGCAGTGCCGCCCGCAGGGCCAGCGCACCAGACGCCGGTGAGGCCGGGAATGCGGAAGGTGGGCAGGCCGTGCTGACCGCAGAGGCGGATCAGGGCTTCTTCCACGCGGCGCACGAAGTCCACCGGGCCGAGCCTGCTGCCGCTGTCATTGTGCAGGCTGCGCAGGTCGAAGATCGGGTAGCCGACCAACTGGCCGGGACCATGGTAGGTGACGTCGCCGCCCCGGTTGATCTCGTGCACGGTCACGCCCCGGCTGGCCAGGAACTCATCGGAAGCCAGAATGTTGGAGCGGTGGGCGTTGCGGCCGAGGGTAAGCACCGGCGGGTGCTCCAGTAGCAAAAGCACGTTGTCCACCAGCCCGCGCTGCCGCAGGTTGACGACCTCTTCCTGCAGCGCCAGAGCCTCGGCGTAGCCAATCCGGCCAAGATAAAGGTACTCAATCATCGCTCTCCTGATTGTAGACGGAGGGTGCTCCGGGCGAGTGTTTTCGGGGTACCATGAATCCGGAGCGGAGGCCCGGAATGGCAACACAGATCGCACGTATCGGCAAAACGACAGCGGTAGATTCCGGTTACGATGCGTGGGCCCATGCTGAAATTGAGGCGGGACTGGCCGACGCCGAGCTTGGTAGAACAATTCCACACGAAAAGGTTGTGGCTTGGTTGAACTCCTGGGGCACGGAGAACGAACTTCCGCCGCCGCAATAGATAGACTTTGCAAGTTGCAAAAACCATGTAAATGCGCGGGGAGTTACTGGCCAGTGGCCGGAAAATCTGTAAACAAGAGGCTGAAACCCGGTTACACTGGACTTACACGGGAGGCAAACATGCGGCCGTCCGAGGCACTCCGAATCCATCGCGAAACGATCCGCCAGTTGATCCTCGAAGAGGGAATGACGAACCCGCGTGTTTTTGGCAGCGTGGTGCGCGGGGAAGATACGGAAGAGAGCGATCTTGACCTGCTGGTCGATCCCGCTCCGCGAGCCAGCCTGCTCGCCATGGAACGCCTGCAGGAGAAGATTTACCGGCAGACGGGCGTTCCGGTGGATTTGCGCACCGCCGATGAAATGAATGTTCGCTTTCGCAGCAGAGTTTTGTCTGAGGCCATGTCTTTATGAGGAAGAAAGACCTGACTGCCAGGGATTTTCTTGCGCACATTCTGGAAGCGACTGAGAAGATATAAAACTACACAAAAGGAACAAGTTTTGCGGACTTCAGCGCAAACACCATGCTGCAGGACGCAGTCGTGCGCAATGTAGAAATCATCGGGGAAGCAGCAAGCAACCTGATGGAAGTAGATTCCACGATTTCCAGGCGCTTCCCTGCGATTCCATTGGCACAAATCTATGGCATGAGGAACCGTATCGTTCACGGATATTTCGCCATCAGCCTCCCCATGATCTGGGACACAGTAGAAGTGGATATTCCAGATCTGCATCAGAAAATTACCGCCGTACTTGCCGCGTACGATCAATAAGCGGCCTCTTGAAATACCCCCGCAACGGGATTCACGGTACACTAGCAACTGGCAGGAGCGCTGGGCGGTCGCTGCCGGAGGGCTTGCGCAAGCAGGTTCCGCCGGGGGAGGAAAGTCCGAACTCCGCAGGGTAGTGTGCCGGATAACGTCCGGGACGCGGGCTTGTGAAGGCTCGTGGACGGCCAGTGCAACAGAAAACAAACCGCCTCGACTACCCCTCGCAAGAGGGCGTCCCCAGAGCACTTCGGTGCGCTGGCGTTGAGGTAAGGGTGAAAAGGTGCGGTAAGAGCGCACCGCCCCGACCGTAAGGTTCGGGGGCATGGTAAACCCCACACGGAGCAAGACCAAATAGGGAGGGATGCGCGCGGCTGAGAGCTTGCTGCGTGCTGCGTGTCGACCCGGCACGCCAAGGCGGCTCGAGCTATCGCCGAAACCTCCGGGTAGGTCGCTGATGAACGCCTGCGGCAACGCAGCGTCTAGAGGAATGACCGCACACGACAGAATTCGGCTTACAGGCCTCCTGCCACTGTCTTTTTTCTTCCACTTCCAATGGGATCGTTCCGGGTTGAACAGGCTGCGAGCATTTTGAGCGCAGAGGAAATTCCCGTGCCTGAAGGCACGTCCTTCGGTCTGCCTCCTTCGGGGCATGAATGCCCCCGCTCCCTCCCCCCGCCCAGAGTCCAGAGAACAGAGGACTGAAAGCTGAGGGCTGACATCTGCCCGCAGCTTTTTCCGCTGGAGCAAGCTGTGGGTTCGTACAATGGAGACGGATGGCATTCACCGAACAATACGACATTGTAGTAGTGGGCGCGGGCCATGCTGGCTGCGAGGCCGCCATGGCCGCCGCACGCATGGGCCTGAAGACCGCTCTGGTCACCATGAATCTGGACCTGATCGCCCAGATGAGCTGCAATCCGGCGATTGGCGGCGTGGCCAAGGGCCATCTGGTGCGGGAGATCGACGCGCTGGGCGGCGTGATGGGTGAGGTGGCCGATGCCGTCGGCATTCAGTTCCGTCTGCTCAACAGCTCGCGCGGCCCCGCCGTCTGGAGCCCTCGCGCCCAGTGCGACAAGCAGTTGTACCGCATTCGCATGCGCGAGGTGCTGGAGGCCCAGCCCGGCCTGCACATCCGCCAGGCGGAGGTGGTGGGGCTGGTGGTTGAACAGAGAACAGAGAACAGAGAGCAGAGCGCGGAAAATGCGGTGACAGAACCGGCGCGGCGGGTGATCGGTGTGCAGCTGCGCGATGGCCGCCAGATGCTCTGCGGAGCCACCGTCATCACCACCGGAACCTTTCTGAATGGCCTGATTCACTGCGGTGAAGAGCGCTACCCGGCAGGCCGCTCGGGCGAGCCAGCCAGCGTTCTGCTGGGCGAGGCTCTTCGGGCTCTTGACCTTCGGACTTGCCGCCTCAAGACCGGCACACCGCCGCGCCTGGATGGCCGCACCATCCGCTGGGAGGCCTTTGCCGAGCAGCCGGGCGACGCCGAGCCCACGCCCTTCAGCTTCCGCACCAAGAAGATTGCGCAGCCGCAGATCAGCTGCCACATTGCCTTCACCACGCCCGAGACGTTGCGCATCATCCGCGAAAACGTCCATCGTTCGGCCATGTATTCGGGGCGGATCGAGGGGATTGGCCCGCGTTACTGCCCGTCGATCGAAGACAAGATCGTCAAATTTCCCGACAAGACCCAGCATCAGTTCTTCCTGGAACCCGAGGGGCTGAATACGCATGAGGTCTACGTGAATGGCATGAGCACCTCACTACCGATGGAGGTGCAGTGGCAGATTGTGCGCTCGATTCCCGGCCTCGAGCAGGCCGAGATGCTGCGCCCCGGCTACGCCATCGAGTACGACAGCGTGGACCCAACCGAACTGGACCGATCCTTGCGCGTGAAGTCCATCGCCGGGCTTTTTCTGGCTGGGCAGATCAACGGCACCAGCGGCTATGAAGAGGCTGGCTGCCAGGGTTTGATGGCTGGCATCAACGCCGCGCTGGCGGTGAAGGGCGAGCCCGCGTTTACGCTCGACCGCAGCGAGGGCTACACCGGCATTCTGGTGGACGACCTGATCTCCAAGGGCACCAACGAGCCCTATCGCATGTTCACCAGCCGGGCCGAGTTCCGGCTGCATCTGCGCATTGACAATGCCGACCAGCGCCTGACGCCGTATGGCCGCAAGCTCGGCCTGATCGACGATGCAACCTGGGCCGCCTACGAGCAGAAGCAGGAGCGCCGCGAAGCTCTTGACCGTCTGTTGCGGTCAAACAAGGTGGATGCGGAAAAGCTGGAACGGGCCGGGTTGGCCGAGCTGACGGCTACGGCGGGACTGAACTGGGCGGCGTTGCTCAAGCGTCCCGAGGTTGGCATTGAGCCGATTCTGGCTGTGCTGGACGAAGAGTTGCGCCGCGAACCGGTTCTGGCCGCATGGCTGGACGACGAGAGTGTGCTGGCCGGACCGCGCAAGGCCGAAGTGCGGGCCGTGGAAACCGGGATCAAGTTTGCCGGCTATCTGGATCAGCAGAAAAAATCCATTGAAAAGCTGAAGGCCGCGGAGACGGTGGCGATTCCGGAGTGGCTGGACTACGGCACGATCAGCGGCCTCTCCCGCGAGATGCGCGAGAAGCTGGAACGCGTGCGCCCGGGAACCATCGGGCAGGCCAGCCGCATTCCCGGCGTAACACCCGCTGCCCTCAGCCTGATCCACGTTTCTATCCGGCTGCAGGGGGCTAGACGGAAGGCAGCTGCCAGCCTCTAGCTTCCAGCGGATTTGTGCGGGAACGGAGTTCTTTGGGTTGTTGATGTTCCCGGCGTCGGCCTGATCAATCATTCGTATTTCACCCCGGGAGGGGTTTGCTGCCCCAAAGAGACGGAGCGCCCTGGAGGGGTGCTGTGAAATTCTGCAAAAAACAGCTTTAAGCCACCGCATCCTACCGCCCCTCCGGGGCGGAATTCCATGCCCGCAGCCTACCCAGGGTTCCCCCTTCGACTTCGCTCAGGGTCCACCCTTGGCTATTTTCGCTCTGCCCCTTGTGGGGCAGACTGAATTTCTCCACGTTTGGTGCGCAGTTTCTCTCTCTGCAATTGAACTCAAGATTTCCGATCCAACCACAGAGCCAATTCTCGATGCTGCCCTGTGCGATGAGTCACCATAGACGCCAACAGTTCCAGGCTCAGTCGAAGCCGATCCCGCAGCACGATGAGCTGGAGGCTGGAAGCTGGAGGCTGCCCTCACGCCTCCAGATGGAACTGATCGACGATTTCGTTGAGTTTTTCTCCGATGGCGCGTAGTTCGGTGGAGACGGCTACAACCTTTTCGGCTCCGCTGGCGCCGGCGGCCACGCTTTGCGCCACCATCAGCATGGTGGAGGTGGCGGAGTCAGCCGAGTCGGCTTCCTGCTGGGCGGCTTCGGCGATGCTGGCAATGCGGCTGTCCACCTCGAAGACCAGCTTGGAGATGCTGCTGAAGGTGTGGTTCAGGCTGGAAACGGCGGTGGCTCCATCCTGGGCGTGCAGGCAGGCGGCGTCAATGTCGGCCGCGGCCCGGTTGGTTTCGTCCTGAATGCCGGCGATCAGTTCTTCCACCTGCTGGGTGGCCTGGGCCGTGCGTTCGGCCAGGCGGCGCACCTCGCCGGCAACCACCGCGAATCCGCGCCCATGTTCCCCGGCGCGGGCGGCTTCGATCGAAGCGTTCAGAGCCAGCAGATTGGTGCCGGCGGCAATTTCCTTGATGACCTCGACGATGGAGCCAATCTGCTGCACACGGTCGCTGAGTGCGGCCACCCGGTTGGAGCTTTCCTTGGTGTCCGTGGCCAGCAATTGCATCCGCTCAGCGGTGGTGCCCACCAGTTCGCCGCCCTGGCGGGCAGCTTCGGCCGCAGCGCGTGCCTGTACGGAGGCGTCGTTGGTGTGGCTGGAGGTGTTGGCAATCTCCTCGCAGAGCTGCGATACCACGCCCGAGGCTGACATTGCATGCTGGCGCTGCTCCGCCATGCTGGTCATCGAGAGTTGGGCAATACCCTGAATCTCATTCGATTTTTCAAGCGTAGCCTGGGCCCGGTCGTGTACGTCGAGCAGTGTGCTGCGTAACCGGGCCACAAAGTTGTTGAAGCTCTGCGCCAGGTTGCTGATTTCGCCCACATCCTTGACCGTGAGCACGGTGTTCAGGTTGGCGTTGTCCAGGTGACTGGCCAGCTCTGTCACCGGCAGAATGACCTGACGGCGCATCAAGGTGAACTCCAGAAGCAGGATCAGGCCCACCAGAATGACGGTTTCGGCAGTCAAAATATCCAGCGTGCCAACCGTCCTCCAAAAGACGTCCATCTTCGGATAGGCGGTAACCACGCGATAGCCCCAGGCGGGATAGGTCGTTTCCTGCACAACCCAGCCGGACGGATTCTGACGGATGTGGACAACATCCTCGTCCGTAACCTGCTTGCCGTGAAACAGCGGGGTTCCGTTGGTTTCAACCAGTGCTACAAAACCATGGTCCAGGATCTGGGCTTCGGCGATGCTCTGGTAGATGGCGCTGAGGGAGTCGAGCCGGAATCCGGTGTAAAACGCACCGACCAGCCTGCCGTTCGCGTCCTTCATGGGGACGTAGCAGGTGGTGTAAGGAACACCCAGAATCTTGACCACGCCCCGGAATGTCTGCCCTTGCGTCAGTGCCGCATATGCTTTTCCCTTGGGATCGAGCACTGTGCCGATGGCCCGGGAACCGTCCGGCTTTAGCACATTGGTGCTGACACGGATAAAGCTTTTTCCATCCCAAACAAACAGCGTGGCCGTCCCGCCTGCAAGCGTGCGGATGCGGTCGACGATCTCGTAGTTGCTCACCTGCGACTGATTGCCGAAGATGAGGTTGGGAACGCTCTGTTCATTGAGGGCGGCGTTGCCCTTCAGGTCGGGCGCTCCCTTGAGCTGGCTCTCCCGCTCCAGCATGCGGGTGGCGCTTTCTACCTGGTGGCCGGTCAGATCGTCAATGGCGGCCAGACGGGCCAGAAGCTGGCTGGACTCGCGCCCGGATTCCTCCCGGGCGTCCTTGCTGATGCGCGAAGAAAAAAAAGTCCAGGTGAAAACACCGAAGACAGAACAGGTGATGGAAACCAGAAGTAGCGTGTTTACAACCAGGCGCGTGCCTATCGAGCTGATTTTCATGGCGCGTCGGATTCCTTCCGTGGCCTGTTCAGTCTTCAATTTGGGAGCGCAGGCCAGACCCAGATTCAGGAACGTTATCGGCTCAGGTGGAATCTTCATGAGCAGACAGAAGAACCGGGCCGGAGGCGTAGCCTCAACAGCCCGGGAATGGAAGTTAGTTTTGAAAGGGGAAGCGGAAGACTCTTCCGCGAAATTTATTTACCGAACAGGGGAAGATGGAAGGGAGTGTCGGTGCCAGGCTGCTTTTTGGGCCTGGATCCAGAGTCTTCGCGCACCACCGTGCGTTGTGAGTTGACGCATACCCATCCCCCGCGCAGGCGTTCATAGACGTGGGTAAAGATTCCCTTTTCATCCACTTGCGCGTTGCCCATCTTGTGGTGCAGCGTATAGGTTCCGTTGGCCACGGCAATGTCGCCGAGCATGCGCACCGTTACTACTCGCTGGGCGAGGCTCAGCGTTTTGTCTTCGCCCACGATGACCTGGGCCAGCTGCTGGTTGCGTGTGGTGATGTCGCCCGAGGCAGAAACATCCACGAAAAGCGGCGAAAGCACCAGCTCCAGACTGTACTGGTCGTGTTCGTTGACGGCCTTTGACCAAGTATTTTCAATCTTCTGGAACTGTTCGACCTCGGGGCTTTGGGTGGTGGTCACCGCCATAGCGGAACCGGTACTCTGCGCGGCGACGAAAGTTCCTGCCAGGCAGAACACGGTGAGAAAAGCAAGCAAGCGATTCATGTGCGACATCGTCTCCCGGCACTATGATAGCGCCTTCCGATCACAGGGCTTTGACAAAGGAATCGGGAAAATGGAAGCAGGGGAAGCTTCTGGGAGCTGTTGACGTTCCGCACCACCTGCGGTATGTCAACAGACCCCGGGGGCGGAAAGATCAGCTCAGGGCCTGCAACCGCTCCGGCCGGTGGATGGTCAGCAGCGAGTCTTCGATCGAAATCCAACCCTCTTTGCGGAACTGGCCCAGCGTGCGGGTGATGGTTTCGCGGGTGGTGCAGGTCATCGAAGCCATTTCTTCATGGGTCAGCAGCAGCGGGAAGCGATATTCGCCGGCCGGCAGGTGCTCGCCGATCTGATGAGCAAACTCCATCAGCAGACGGCCCAGACGGGCGGCCACGGTCTCGGAAAGAGAGATGCGGCAGGCATCCTGCAGGGCAAAGCGGTACTCCTGGCAGATGCACTGCACGGCTCGCATCTGGGCCTCTTTGTGGCTGCGCAGAAAGCCAAGAAAGCGTTCGCGCTCCACTGGACGCAACTGGGCGGAGGTCAATGATTCGGCCGAAACCTCGTAAAGCCCGTGGGAGAGAACCGCGTACAGGCCCAGCATGGAGCCCGGCCCAGCCACCCGCACAATCATCTGGCGATCCTGGGCGTTGCCGGCCGTCAGCTTCAGGTAACCGGAGCAGATCATGTAGAGGCAGCGTGCCTCTTCGCCCTGATGGAACAGAGCGGCCTGAGCGGGCAACGAAATCGTGCTGGTGGCTAGCTCCAGATCGGCCAACACAGTGCTGCCGAGCGAGCAGAACCAGCCCGGACGTCGGTTCGAACAGGCTGCACAACCGATAGGAACAGAACGTGCCCCATGCCGTTGCCGGAGCGATGACTCGTCTGATCTTTGTATGCTTGCCATGATCTTGCCCTATGCGAATCGGAAGGACGCCGCTCTCTCTGCCTTTCTTTCCAGGAAATATCAGGAAGGGAGGATGCGTATGTTGGCGTACTTGTTCTTATATCTGAGTTTGCCGGAAGCGAAAGTAAGGAAGATGTGACCGGGCTCACGCCTTGGGCGGAGATGAGAAGAGCGCTGGTTTCAGGCTTTTGCGGCGACGCATGCCCGCCGGAGGATGCGGGGTGTTTGCAGAGGTTTACCCATAAGCAATTTGAAATCAGGTTTTTATTGGCACCTGTTGGAAGCCGGGGAGGAGGATCGGTTTTTCGACCTCCGGGGTCGAATTTTTAACGGAGTGCCGTCTTGGATCCTCGTCACTCTAAAAGAGTTAATGCCTGATTGAAATTCTATCTGCTCGGCGTGTGATGTGTGTCACGGTAAGTGCATAGATGAAAGGCATAGGCTTCCGCGCAGAACGTGATGCTCCGCACGCTCACATGTCTCCCACGTTGTGCATCCGTGGTTCTGTTTCCGCTCCATCTCGTTTTCTTTGAAGAATATTCGTGGACAGAAACGGAATTACTGGTAAAGTGTTTCGCTGAGGAGGCGCAATGAGAGCATCCAAGGCGGTATTTTGCATGGTTAGAAATCGGCCTGTAACGCGAATGCCAATCGGTGCGATTCCGGGATGTTGGACGGGATTGCGTGTTTTTCTTTTGATGCTGTGTCTGGGACTGTTCAGCGCCGCAGCACTGGCGGCTCCGGCTGCCGACAAGAAGACGTCTCAGGATGCCGCAGCAGCCAGCGATCAGTTCGTTGGTTCCGAAACCTGCGCTACCTGTCACGATGAAGTGGCCCAGAAGTTTGCCTCCAACAAGCATGCCAAGCTGGCCGAAGAGCACCTGACCAAGGGTGCTGGCTGCGAAAGCTGCCACGGGCCGGGCAAGGCCCATGTGGATGGCGGTGGCGATACCACCAAGATCTTCAATCCCGCCAAGGCCTCGGCCAAGGATGTGGATGCGAAGTGTCTGACCTGCCATGCTGGTGCGCACCCGAACTTTGAGCGTTCGCCCCATGCCAAGGCCAATGTCGGTTGCACCGGCTGCCACAGCGTGCACGCCGGCAACACGGAAGACCACCTGCTCAAGGCCAGCCAGCCGCAGCTCTGCTTCCAGTGCCACAGCGACGTCAAGCCGCAGTTCAACATGCCCTTCCACCATCGCGTGAATGAAGGCGCGGTTTCGTGCAATGACTGCCACGACGTGCATGGAAGCTTTGGACCAAACAACCTGAAGTCAACTGCCGATCAGAACGAAGTCTGCACCAAGTGCCACATGGAGAAGCGTGGACCGTTTGTCTACGAGCATGCTGCGGTCAAGGGCGAGGGTTGTCTGTCTTGCCACACGCCGCACGGTTCGCAGAATGCGCGCCTGCTGAATACGCCGTCGATCAACGTTCTTTGCGCCCAGTGCCACAGTCTGGTGGCGACGAACAAGGTCCATAATTCCACCTTGTTGAGCCAGTCGAGCGATGTTACGCCCTGCATCGACTGCCACACGATGGTACATGGATCAAATCTTGATCAGTTCCTCAAGCGCTGACGGGTTTTTCCGTCAGCCTGCATGGGCCACAGGCTCTGCAGGCAAGTGAATGAGGTGCATACGGGTTTCTGACACGACAAGTGACGCACGAAGTGAGGCTTTTATGAACACTGGCTGTTTGACACGGCTACATCATGCACGGTCGATCCGCGTCGGCTTTCTTGCCGCGGGTCTGGTCATCGCATTGCCGATGACTGCCGGCATCGCCCTGGCGCAGGATCCGGCGGCGAATACAAACACTTTTTCCACCAAGTTCTCCATCCCTGACGGTTACAGTGCAAAGCACACGGTGGATGTGGGCGGCCGGGTGGCCAACAAGGTCGGCTCCGGTGCCATGTATGACACCATGGTCAACGAGCAGTCAGGTCCGCGCGTTAGTGGCGAGACTCTCGATCTGCACAAGCTGGCCAGCAACAAGCATGCCCTGGTCGATCATGCCCGCCTGACCGGTTCCGGCTTTGGCGGCGATCCCTACAACTTCGCCAAACTGACGGCGGAAAAGTCGAAGATCTACGCGTTCACCGGCACCTTCCGCCGCAACCGTCAGTACTTTGACTACAATTTGCTGGGCAATCCGAATCTGCCGGCTGGCATCACGGTGCCCATCGGCTCCTCTTCTTCACCGTCGGCCTACCTGAGCTGGCCGCAGCCGCAGCACTCTTCGGTGATGACCAACACGGTGCGCCGTATGACGGACACCGATCTGACGCTGTTCCTGGCGCCCAAGTTCACGCTGCACGTTGGCTACGCGCAGAACATCCAGCAGGGTCCATCGCTGCTGCCCGCGCGCGCCGCAGGCATCCTGAAGTACAGCGCGCTGCTGGAACAGTATCAGCGCCACTCGACCGATGAGTACACGGCATCGATTGACTGGACGCCCATCCCGAGAACCCTCATCACCTACGAGCAGCGGATTCACCGTTACAAGGAAAACAGCTACTTCACGCTGGATCCGAATGGATTCCTGGCGCAGGAAGCCGACGGTACGCCGGCCTACCTGGGCAACTGGGATCTGTCAAGTAACGGAGCGGCCTCGACTACGACGGCCTTTGCGCCGTACAGCACGGCGGCTTGCAACAGCAATAGCATTGCAAGTTCGACGACGGTGCTCTATCCTTCGTCGAACGGCGGCCTGCCGATCATCGATCCGTCTTGCGCGGTGGTGACCAACTATACGCGGACGAACCCGATCCGCACCACCATGCCGACCGAAATGCTGCGCTTCCAGTCTTCCAGCATCAAGAACCTGAGCATCAACGGTCAGGCCAGCTATAGCTGGGTGACCATGAACATGCCCAACTACTACGAGAATGGACAGGGACTCAGCGGAACCACCCGCGATGAGTACTTCTCGGCAACAGGGTCGGGTAAGCGTGAGGTTTACAACGCGAACCTGGGTGTGGCCTGGCAGTTGACGCCCACTTTCAGCCTTTCGGATCAAGTAACGTTGTCGGCTACGTCGCAGCCCGGATCGGTAAACTATCCCAGCTATACCAAACTGACGACCACGACCGGTAACGAGACGATCAACTACACCGGAACGCTGACTTCCACGCCAACGACGGCAGGTGCTACGCAGACAGCGGGCGTGGTTGCAGGTACGTACCTCGGTGCCACCTACACCTACTTTGGCAACGAGCAGTTGACCAATAGCGTGACGGCCAACTGGATTGCCACGCCCAAGACCAACCTCTCGCTGACCTACCGTTACGGCAACAAGAACATTGGGCTGAATACGGGCTATCAGTCGGCCTATGCCACCTCCAGTTCCAACGTTCCCACCCGTACCACCTTTGCCATCAGCGATCAGGCCGGTGTCTTCAATGCCGCCTATCGTGTGAATGCAAACTGGGATGTGAATGGCACGGTGGAAGCCAGCTACAGCGACAGCGCATTTACTGCCATGTCGCCGCGTCAGCTGCGCCGCTACCGCGTGCACACCAAGTTCCGTCCGGAAAAGTGGGCAATCTTCACGGCGGCCTACACCGACAAGGAAGTGCACAACAACACCAGCAACACGGGCCTGGCTTCGGTCTACGGATCTCTCGATCACGTGGATTACAGCCGTACCGGCAGCATCAGTGGTGTGTTGACGCCCAACGAGCATATTGCGGTGGACTTCGACTACACGTACAACGACGTGTACACGGCCACCAACATCTGTTACGCAGCTCAGGACAGCGGTTTCCTGGTAGGCACCACCAGCCCGTACTTTGCAGGTGCGGCTTCGGTGAATGCTTCGGGCAATCCGCAGACCTGTGCTACCAGCAGCACCAGCAGCACGCCAACCCAGTGGTGGGCCCGCTCCTTTGCACATGCGCCCACGCAGTACGGCACGGCGGGCGTAACCGTGAGCCCGAATGACAAGGTGACGTACGGCGCAGGTTACCGGATCAACTCGGTGGCTGGCAGCCAGTTCTTTACCGATGCCCGCGCGGTCAATGGTGCAATGCAGTCGAAGTACCAGACGCCTTACGCCAACGTTGCCTGGACGGTTCACCCCGGCCTGACCTGGAAGGCGGAGTACAACTACTTCGGCTACAGCGAAGCCAGCACTTCGGGCGCGCAGTACTGCACCATGGCTTCAGTGGCCACGGCATCCTCTTCCAACATCGTGCCTTGCAGCTCATTGTCGGTTTCAACCGGCATCAACGCCGGTTCGGCCGGTATGACTGCACCGCGTAACTTCCACGCCAACAACATTGCGCTCGGCCTGCACTACGAGTTCTGATTGTGAGCTGGAATCTATCTTTGACGAAATAGGGTGGACCGTGAGGGAGCAATCTCCACGGCCCGCCCTCTTTTTGCTCCGTTCTGTGTCCTGTTTTTTGCTGCCCTGTTGCTCTTTGCAGCAAGGTGGAGTCGCGGACGGATTGAAACTCTCAAAGCCGGACTTGGGCACGTACGAGCAAAAGAATGGCTCTGAGGGGGGATAAAACAGGAGCGTAAGATGAAAAAGTTCATTGTGGTGATGTCGATGTTTGTGCTGGCCGGTTCGCTTGGCTTTGCGCAGTCCTCGGGAGAAAGTGTCTACAAGGCCAAGTGTGAGAATTGCCACGGCGCCAACGGAACGCCCCCTCCGGGCATTGCCAAGGCAATGAATGTCAGGTCCGCCTCGGATCCTTCGGTGAAGTCGAAGAGTGAGGCGTTGATGCTTGAGTTGACCAAGAGAGGATCGGGCAAGATGCCGGGCTATGCAGGCAAGTTGACCGACGATCAGATCAAGGCTTCGGTCGAATACTACCGTTCGCTAGGTAAATAGCATGGCTGGCCGGCGCATGATTTTTACTCTGCGCCGGCTTGTCGCACGGTTTTTCGGCTACTATCTTGGAGTTGGCATGGCGGTTGGAAAAACCTGTCCGCAGCCTGCT
The DNA here is from genome assembly GCF_048629425.1 of Telmatobacter bradus. Taxonomy (NCBI): domain Bacteria; kingdom Pseudomonadati; phylum Acidobacteriota; class Terriglobia; order Terriglobales; family Acidobacteriaceae; genus Telmatobacter; species Telmatobacter bradus. The sequence continues at coordinate 4,777,577 of NZ_CP184532.1, read as the reverse complement.
CCGGGGATGACCACAAACCGCCGCCGAGTAAGATAAGGTCGGCAATAACCCAAGGAGTTGTTTCATGAAGAACATTCGTTCGTACGTTGTGCTGGCGCTGACGCTGGCTATTGCCGGCGGGATGAGCTTTGCTCAGTCCGATGCTGCCTCGGTTTACAAGACTAAGTGCGCTAGCTGTCATGGCGCTGCTGGCACGCCGAACCCGGGTATGGCCAAGATGATGGGCATCAAGCCGGTCAGCGATCCTGCGATGAAGGGTCTTTCCCCTGCTCAGATTGCCGCGACCGTCAAGGGTGGCAAGGGCAAGATGAAGCCGGTGGCTGGCTTGAGCGATGCCCAGGTGAAGGACGTTGCCCTGTACTTCCATGCGTTGAAGTAGAGGAAAAGACTTCTTTCCCAACCCGTGAGATTCGGCTCGTCGTGCGCGGCGGGCCGCCCCATGGCAGGCTTCCCTGCACTGTCCGTATTTCTGGTTCCCCCAGGATGCGGTACTTCCCCGTGGTATTTTCGGCCTTCTGACGACAGGCCGACCATTCGACGATCACCTTTGGCTTTTAGGGGGACAAGGTGTCCATACTCGATAAATTCCGTGAAAACTGGGTGCGCCCGGCTCTTTTTTTTGGCAACAACCTCATCAGCCTTGTGGGTGGAGCGATCACCACGGCTGCGGCTGTGACCACAATCGGCTACTGGCTGGTGGAGTTGTTTGGCCGTCCGAACGACAATCCGTACCTGGGCATTATTTTCTTTTTCCTGATGCCCGGTCTTTTTGTCTTCGGTCTGGTTCTGATCCCCATCGGTATTTTTCTGCAGCGCCACAAGCTGCGGAAGGCCGGTCAGATTCCCACGGTGTATCCGAAGGTGGATCTGAACGACCGCATGTTCCGCCATGGGCTGGATATTGTGCTGGTGGCCACCATCGTCAACCTGCTGATAGTGGCTACGGCCAGCTATCGTGGGGCGGCGTACATGGATTCGCCGCAGTTCTGCGGGCAGAGTTGCCATGTGATGAACCCCGAGTACACGGCCTACAAGGTTTCGGCGCACTCGCATGTGCCTTGCGTGGAGTGCCACATTGGCTCGGGTGTTGATTCCTACATCAAGGCCAAGGTCAACGGCTCCAAGCAGTTGCTGGACGTGATGACGGGGCATTATGAGACCCCGATTCCCTCGCCTGTAACCAATCTGCGTCCGGCCCGCGAGATCTGCGAGGCCTGCCATACACCGGCCAAGTATGTAGGCGAAAAGCTTCTGGTCAAGTCCAGCTTTGCCGACGATGAAGCCAACACCCAGTCGCAGACCGTGCTGGTGCTGCATCTGGGCGGAGAGGATTCGTTCTCGCATCTGAGCGGCATTCACGGCGTACATCTGAACCAGATGAAGTACATCGCCACGACGGGCGACCGTCAGACGATTCCGTGGGTGGCACGGCGTAATGCCGATGGCAGCCAGACGGTCTTTACCGCTTCGTCGCTGAACGGGGCCACGCCCAAGGGCGAGCTGCGCACGATGGACTGCATCGATTGCCACAACCGCGCTTCGCACACCTTCCAGACGCCGGAAGAGGCTTTGAACCGCGCCATGGCCGATGGAGCGATCAGCACCGATCTGCCCTGGATTCACAAGGAAGGTCTGGAGCTGTTGAAGGCCACCTACAGCAGCCAGGACGAGGCCAAGGCGAAGATTCCGGCGCAGTTGAAGGCGTTCTACAGCGCCCAGCGGCCGGATGTTCTGCAGGCGAAGGCGAACCTGGTGCAGGTGGCTGGCGCGCAGCTTTACACCATCTACGCCCGCAACGTCTTCCCTGACATGAAGGTCACCTGGGGAACGCATCCGAACAACATTGGCCACATGGCCTATCCGGGCTGCTTCCGTTGCCACGACGGCGACCACTCGTCGAAGGACGGCAAGACGGTTACCCAGGACTGCAGCAACTGCCACAACCTGCTGGCGGTTGAGGAGTCCAAGCCGAAGGTGCTGAGCGACCTAGGCATCACGCAGTAATTTCTACAGCATTTTCGGAATTGCTGTAGACCGAAAGCAGGAGGCTAAGTACCTTTTTCCTCAAGAAAAAGGTACCTTGCAAGCCCCTTAAAAAGTCTACCTATATTCCGAAAATGCTCTAAGCAGGCAGGGGCAGAATTCAGGTCCGGGGTCGGATGCGTTTCAGAACGCACCGACTCCGGACTTTCTGTTTGTGGGGTGCAAAGAAGAGTGCGCGGAGGAAGAAAGCACTGTTTCCTGTACCAACTCCGCTATACAATCAGGGCCAAGTCTATCGCTTTGCTAGGCATCTGCCCGGAAACCGAGGGCGCCTGCGAAGCCGGAATCATACCCTCCAGGCCAGCGGCCGAACCGTTACAGCATCTTCGGAATTGCTGTAGACCGAAAGCTGGCGGCTAAGTGCTTTTTTCCTTAAGAAAAGGCACCTTGCACGCCCCTTGAAAAGTCTACGCGTATTCCGAAAATGCTCTATAGCTCAGGAACCTGCGATCACGATGATGAAATTGTCTCTATGCTTCGGACGGAGTCTTGTTCTTGCCGCGCTGGCCATGCTGGGCACAGCCTGTGTTTTTGGCGAGACGGCACAAAGCAGCACTTCCAGCAGTTCAACGTCGCGTTTGGTGGGGGATTGGCGGAGTTCCACGGCGGTGGTTCTGGCGGGCAGCGGACCGTCGTCGAGCCGTGTAGCCGTCGATCAGGGTGAGGCCTCGCAGAGCCAGCCGTTGAGCCGCATGGTGCTTCTGCTGCAGTCTTCGACTGCCCAGCAGCAGGCGCTTGCTACGGAATTGACCAATCTGAGCAGTACGGGGTCTGGTGTCTATCATCAGTGGCTTACGCCTGCGACGTATGCCAGTTCCTATGCCAATTCAACTGCCGATGTGGCGCAGGTGGTGGCGTGGCTGCAGAGCGAAGGCTTTACGGTGGCGGCGCTTCCCGCCAGCCGGGGCTGGATCGAGTTCAGTGGCACGGCGGGGCAGGTAGAGCAGGTATTTCAGACGCAGGTTCACTCCTATGCGACGGCGAGTGGAAGCCGTCTGGGGGTGAATAGTGCAATTTCCGTGCCTTCGGCGCTGGTTCCGGTGATTGAGGGACTGGTTTCTCTGGATGGATCGCTGGCGGCAGCCGCCGTGACCACGCCGCAGGCCACAACGACGACGGCAGCGGCGCTGGCCGCGCTGACTTCGGCCAGCGGAGCCGAGGCACTGAGCCCCAAGCTGGAGCTGTCCCTTTTGCATCTGGATGTGCTGCAGACGGCGGGCGTGACCGGCGCAGGGCAGACGGTTGCCATTGCCACCCGCAGCAACATCAACGCGGCGGATGTGGCGGCTTTTCGGGCGAGCTTTGGTCTTACAGCCAACGCCGTTGCGGTGCAACCGAATGGGGACGATCCGGGCCTGACTGCGGATCAGGCGGCGGCCACGCTGGAGGCTTCCTGGGCAGGAGCAGCGGCTCCAGGCGCAACAATTCTGCTGGTTCCGGCGGCTACCACGGTGGCCACCGATGGTGTGGACCTGTCGCTGGCGGCGATTGTAGATGGCCAACTGGCCTCGACCGTTGCGGTGGGCTACTCGAATTGCGAGGCGAACTTGAGCACGGCGCATCAGGCGTTTTATCAGGCGCTCTACCAGCAGGCGGCGGCGGAGGGAATTGCTGTGGTGGCCGCCACTGGCGACAGTGGCGCGGCAGCCTGCGCGGTGGCGGGCAGCACTACGCCCGTCAGCAGTGGCTATGCGGTGAATGGACTGGCTTCCACAGCGTGGAATACCGCGGTGGGTGTGGCCTCCTTCAGCGCGGCGGGAGCCACCAGCAGTGCGTTGGCGGCCTGGACGCCAAGCAGCCAGTCACAACCGGCCTACGCCAGCGGCGGCGGCGTCAGCACGGCCTATTCAGCTCCCAGTTGGCAGGGCAGCAGCAGCAGTGGCTCGACGCTGAGGGCGCGGGCGCAGGCCACGGCCGCCGGGCAAAGTACAAGCGGGCGCTTTCTGCCGGACGTGGCGCTGCCCACGGCGGAGGACGCTAGTGTGAACCCTGGACTGGCCTTTTTTCTGTCGAGCGCCTCCAGTGCGTCGAGTGCGACTGGCAGTACGCTGGAGCGGGCCGGAGGCAGCGGAGCTTCGGTGGCAATCTTTGCCGGAGTGGGCGCATTGCTGGCGGAAGAGTACGGCGCACAGGGCAATCTGGCGGCAAGACTGCACGCGCTGGCTTCCAGCAGCGGCGTTTACAGCGATGTCACGGAGGGCAGCGCAGCACTAAGCTGCGAGGCCTCCACTTCGGGTTGCAGCAGCAGTGGGCAGATTGGCTATACGGCGGCTACGGGCTACGATCTGGCCAGCGGACTGGGCTCAGTGAATGCGCAGGCGCTGGTGAAGGCCTGGCCGCAGACTACGGGAACGACGGCTGCGGAGGTCACATGGACCACCGTGAGCCAGTCGATTTCCAGCACGGGTTCGGTTGTGCTGGATGTTACCGTGGCCTCGAATGACAGCACGGTGACCACCACGCCCACCGGTTCGGTGGTATTTTCTGACGCTACGACCGGGGATACTCTGGATACGGCCACGATTTCAAGTGGCGTGGCTACCTATACACTTTCGGGCAGCAGCCTGAGCACGGGAACAAACCTGCTGTATGCCACTTACGAGGGCAATTCAACCTTTGCAACGCAGGCATCCAGCTCTCTCAGCGTGGTTCTGCTGGCGGCCTCCAGCACCACGCTGACAACTTCAGCGACCACGGTAAGCGCCAGCCGGTCCTTTACGCTGACAGCAACTGTGGCTTCGAACAGCACTTTGACTACCACGCCCACCGGGACGGTCGAATTCTACGATACGACTACCAGCACGACACTGGGGACAGTGACGCTCTCCAGCGGATCTGCAATTCTGACGGTTGCAGCCGGTACATTGAAGACTGGAGAAACCCACAGCATCGAGGCGATTTACAACGGCAGCACGGTCTATGCCACCTCGACCAGCTCTGCGGTTTCGGTCATTTCCAGCGCATTGATCAGCACCACAACCACGTTTAGCGTCAGCGCGACGACGGTTACACCCGGCACCTCGGAAACGCTGACGGCCACGGTGACGCCGGATTCGCAGTCCACTTCGGAGAGCTATCCCACGGGTTCGGTGGAGTTTTTGAGCGGTACTACTGTGATTGGCTCCTGCACGCTCGCGGAGGTGGGGTCGAGCGATGTTTCCACTTGCACGGCTTCGATGACCGCCAGCAGCTCCGGGCTTGCCGGTGGGACGGACACGATTACGGCGGTGTATTTGGGCGACAGCTACTACCAGACCAGCACCTCTGCCGCCACCAGCGTTACGGTGCAGGACTTCTCGATCACGGCGTCGTCCAGCAACTCTGAGTACTTGACCATTGTGAAGGGCGGTACGGGCACGGATTCCTTCGTCCTCAGCGCTTTGGGCGGATACACCGGGACCATCAACGTGGTTTGCACAGAAGACGATACGGCGGACGACATGACCTGCACGCCCAGCGCCCAGCAGGTGACGCCCACGGCCACCATTACGGTAACAGTCACCACCAATAGCAGCGGGACCACGACCACAATGCTGCGGAAGAAGGCTCCGCTGTGGTCGCGGGCGGCGGGTGGAACGGTGCTGGCGCTGCTAGGCTTCTTTCTGCTGCCCTCCGGTCGCAAGGCCCGCAGGCTGATCGAAAAACATACTGGCCGAACGGTGCACCGGCTTCTGACGCTGCTTCTGTTGCTGGCAGGTCTGGCGGGTGCGGGACTGGGTTGCGGCAATGCCACTACGGCAACTGCCAGTGGAACGCCGCTGGGGGTGGCCACCTTCAAGCTGACGGCTTCGCAGTACGTCAACAATGTGACCGTCAGCCGCAGCACTTCCTTTGCCGTGGATGTGGTGAGCAGCGATTAACGCGGATCTGATAGGCTGGCCTGTCGTATGGAGGAGCGCACTTGCCGACACATGCACGACACGCCTATCACTTCAATCTGGTGGCCGCGGCTCATGCGGCCATGATCGAGCACGGCTTTGACCCGGATTTTCCCGAGGGAACCGACTCCGAACTGGCCCATCTGCGCGCGCAGGTACCGCCTTCCGCAGGAGACGGCATTCAGGACCTGCGCAAGCGGCTCTGGTCGTCGATCGACAACGATACGTCCAAGGATCTGGACCAGATTGAGTGGGCCGAGCAACTGCCCGATGGCCGCATTCGCGTGCTGGTGGGCGTGGCCGATGTGGATGCACGCATCCCCAAGGGGGCGCTGCTCGACACGCATGCCCAGAGCGAAACCACTTCGGTCTACACCGGCGTCAAGGTTTTTCCGATGCTGCCGGTGGAGTGCAGCGAGGGCATGACTTCGCTGAATGAGGATCAGGACCGGCTGGCCGTGGTTATCGAGTTCTGCGTGGACCAGGCTGGCGGCGTCAGCGGCGGCAAGGCCTACCGCGCCATGGTGAGGAATCATGCCCAGCTTGCTTACCCGTCGGTGGGCGCATGGCTGGAGGGCCACGCCGCAGCTCCGCACAAGATTGAGGAGAGCGCCGCGCTGGCGGCCCAGGTACGTCTGCAAGATACGGCTGCCCGCCGCATGTTGGGCGGACGTTATCAGCATGGAGCGCTCGATCTGGAGACGATCGAAACCCGTCCGGTGATGCTGGCCGAGGAGGCGGTGGAGATCAAGCGGCTGGAGAAGAACCGCGCCACCTCGCTGATTGAGGAGTTCATGGTGGCGGCCAATGGGGTGATTGCCCGCAGCTTTGAAGAGGCAGGCATTGCCAGCATTCGCCGCGTGGTGCGTACGCCCAAGCGCTGGGAGCGCATTGTGGCCTTGGCTGCTGGAATGGGAGAAGTCCTGCCCGCCGAGCCCGACTCCAAGGCGCTTAACGACTTTCTGCTTCGGCGTAAACAGAAGGATCCAGAACGCTTTCCGGATCTATCGTTGGCGGTGGTCAAGCTGATGGGCCCCGGCGAGTACATGCTGGTGCGGCCCAACGAGATTTCGCCCGGCCACTTCGGCCTTGCCGTGCAGGACTACACGCACTCCACCGCGCCCAACCGCCGCTATCCGGACGTAATTACCCAGCGCATTCTAAAGGCTCGGATCGCGGGCAAGAATCAGCCCTACACGGCCGACGAGCTGAACGCCGTTGCCACCCGCTGCACCCAGATGGAAGACGCCGCCCGCAAGGTGGAGCGCGAGATGCAAAAACGCATTGCCGCCGTGGTGCTGCATTCGCATGTGGGGCAGAAGTATCACGCTATTGTGACCGGCGTGAACCACTACGGTATTTTTGTGCGCATTCTCGACCCCCATGTGGAGGGCAAGCTGGTGGAGGGCGGCAAGGGACTGGATGTGGGCGACCGTCTGGAGGTCCGGCTGGTTTCCACTAACCCGGAGCATGGTTTTATCGACTTCGCTGCAGAATAAGGACGCGTGGAATCCTGAGGTGTTGGAAGAGATTGGGCCGTTTTGCATGAAAAATAGTGCAAGACGGTCTGATTTTCAGGGAATTTTCAGGGAATTTATTGATGGGGCTCATCTTTTTAGACTCATAAGCCGAAAAAGACGTCTAACGAAGAGAACTAGTGTACGCGGTCTGGTTGTAATCTGTACAAGCCTTATCGGGTTGGAGGGACGGTGTGTCTGTCGCCCTCTGCCTGCCGAATGTCAGGAATGAGCTAAAGCAAAACCAGAATTGCTCTTTTCCTGGGGCTAGATGCCCCAGTCGGCGCAACTCACATGGAGCGGCGACGCTGCACAACTTTTCCAGGATGCAGTGCTCTGGTTTTGCTTTAGGGAGCCAGAGTGAACTGTGCACAGCCAGGGCGGATACGCCTGACGGAATTTTCCGTTGATAACCCTCAACCTTAGGTGAGTGAATGCATTTTTGTCGTCGTTTGTCGTCTTCTTTGATTGTGTGCGTTGTGACCTTTGGACTCGGTAGCTTTGTTCCTGCCAGTGCACAGCAGTCTGCTTCTCCGCTTCCCGATGCTCCGCAGGTCCAGATTGCCATGAACGAGCAACCAGCTCTGCCGGGCGACTCGTCCTCGGCACTGCCGCAGGAACCAGCCGCTGCCAGCCAGACGTCGGCCCCGGCCAATGCACCTCAGGCCACCACGGCGGACCAGCACCAGAAGGCCGCAACTCAGCTGAAGGAAGAAGAGCACCAGCGTGTTCTGGGCATTGTTCCCTCGTTCAACGTCAGTTATCGCGGCAAGGCCACGGCTCCATTGTCCGCCAGCCAGAAGATGCAGCTGGCCTATCATGCCAGCATTGACCCCTTCGCTTTTGCCGGAGCTCTTCTGATGGCTGGCTACCGCGAGGCCATGGACGACGATACTGGTTTTGGGTGGGGCGCTGAGGGCTACGGTAAGCGTTCCGGCGCTGCTTACCTGGATACCGTCTCCAGCGACATCATCGGCAACGGCCTGTATCCAGTTCTGCTTCACCAGGACCCGCGCTTCTATCGTCTGGGCCATGGAACCGTGATCCACCGTGCGGCCTATGCGATAGGCACCTCATTCGTTTGCAAGGGCGACAACGGCCACTGGCAGCCGAACATCTCGAATGTGGCTGGCAACATCACGGCCGGCGCAATTTCCAATCTGTACTATCCGTCGAGCGATAATAGCGGCGTAGGACAGGCCTTCTCCGACGGTATGCTGGTCACGGCAGAAGGCGGACTAGGCGCGGTATTCCAGGAGTTCTGGCCTGACGTCAGCCGCAAGTTCCTGCATCGCGATCCGACGCACGGCCTGGATGCTCAGGCGGAAGCGGAAGACAAGGCAGCCAAGGATGCCAAGAACGCCAAGGCCAATCAGGCGGTCAAGGATGCTCAGGCGGCCAAAGCTAAGTAGGGTTTCTCACAATCAGAATCAATAGCTGGGCGTGGAAGAGATTCCGCGCCCTGTTCTTTTGCCGCAGCGGGCAGGAAGTTTGACATTTCTGAAGGTGGTTCGTTCCGGCTTTCGGCGGGATAAATTTTCTTACTGCAGGCGTATGATAAACAGTTACATTCACACAGGAAGTTGATATACAAAATGGCACATCCCCAGATCAAATTTGGTACCGACGGCTGGCGTGGCCGCATCGCCGATGACTTCACTTTTGCCAATGTGCGCACGGCCGCCGGCGCCATTGCAGCCTATGTGCTGGCCAAGGAAGATGCTTCCAAGGGCGTTTGCATTGGCTATGACACCCGCTTCGGCTCCAAGGCATTTGCTGAAACCTGCGCTCAGGTAGTGGCTGCGGCCGGTATTCCCGTTGAGCTGGCCACGGGCATTACGCCCACCCCGGCGCTCAGCTATGGTGTGCGTCAGCACAATCGCGCCGGCGGCATCATGATTACCAGTTCGCACAATCCGGCGGAATGGAACGGCGTGAAGTACAAGGGCTGGTACGGTGGCTCGGGTAAGCCTTCGATGATTGCCGAGATCGAGACCTTCCTTGACAAGCCTGCCCAGCCGGTGGCCAAGCCTGCCACAATCACTCCCGTCGACTTTGTGCCGGAGTATCTGCAGGCCATTGAGGCCTTCGTCGATCTGGACGCCATCGCCAAGAGCGGCATGAAGTTCTGCATCGATTCCATGTATGGCGCGGGCGGCACGATCCTCTCCGAGATCTTTACTCGTCTTGGAGTAGAAAATGTGGCCATCCGTTCCAATCCCGATCCGACCTTCCCGGGCATCAATCCCGAGCCCATTGAGCCGCACATCCGCGCTCTTGGTGAGGCGACCAAGGCCAACCACTGCCAGGCTGGCTTGTGTACCGACGGCGACGCCGACCGCATTGGCGCTACCGACGAAAACGGCAACTTTGTTGATCCGCACAAGATCTACTCGGTGATTCTGAGCTGGGTGCTGAAGCACAAAAACTGGCCCGGCGCCGTTACTCGCGCCTTCAACACCACCAAGATGCTGGATCGCATCTGCCAGAAGCATGGCCGCGAGCTGATCGAGCACGGTATCGGCTTCAAGTTTGTCTGCGACTACATGCTGGAGCGCGAGATTCTGATGGGCGGCGAGGAGTCGGGCGGCATCGGCTTCCAGCGCCATCTGCCGGAGCGCGATGGCCTGCTGAACTGCCTGGTGCTGGCCAACGTGATGGCCGACGAGAAGAAGACTCTGGGCCAGTTGGTGGCCGATCTGCAGGCCGAGTACGGCGAGCACCAGTATGGCCGCATCGACCTGCACATTCCCGAAGAGATCAAGAACGCTGCCATCGCCCGTGCCCGTGTGCTCAAGGCTGGCGATACGCTGGCCGGCATGAAGATTCTGCGGCAGGAGACGCTGGACGGCGTGAAGTTCTATCTGGAGAATCCGCAGGCTGCCAGCAAGCCAAACGCGGCGGAAACCTGGCTGCTCTTCCGCGCCAGTGGCACCGAGCCGCTGATGCGCATCTACACCGAAAGCTGCTCGAAGGAGGCCGTGGCTCAGTTGCTGGCCGCCGGTCGCGCCTTCGCCATGAACGAGTAAAAACAAGCAGAAGACAAAAGGCCCACACCGCGTCCGTTCTTGCGAATGGAAACGGTGTGGGCCTTTTTTTGTGCCCAGTTCCCGGTCTGGCTATTGCGGGTAGACGCGATTCTTCCATCCGCCGCCGCGACCAGCGTAGTGACGCAGGGCCGAGGTGACGGTGGCGCACAGGTAGAAGAGTCCAATGGCTGGCAGTGCCAGTCCCCAGAGCGGGGAACGATGGTAGCGGCGCAGCGTGGGCTGAAAGCTGAGGGCCATCAGCAGCCATGCGGACAGGGCCAGCCAGTGTGCGGGGCCATGCGCGGCAAAGGTGAGCAGCGGCGCGGCCAGATACAGCAGCGCCATGCCCAGCGCGCAGCCTGCCAGCAGCAGCGGTGAATGATTCAGCTGCACGTAAGCCGTGCGGGCGATCATGTCCCACACCTCCCGCCAGTCGGCGTAGATGCGTTCCGAGACGGTGCGGTCGGCATGGCCCAGCCACAGGCTGCCGCCGGTCTTTTTCACCGCGCGGGCCAGGGCGCAATCGTCGATCAGTTCCCGGCGGATGGATTCCACGCCGCCGATGCGCTCCAGTGCCGTGCGGCGAATCAGGATGGTGCCACCCGCCGCGCCCGCCATGCTCCGCTTTGCATCGTTGACCCAGGCAAAGGGGTAGAGCATCTGAAAGAAGAAGATGAAGGCGGGAATCAGCGCCCGCTCGGCCCCGGTGTCGCAGTGCAGGCGCACCATCTCACTGACCATGTCGCGCCCGTCAGCCTCAGCCTTGGCCACCAGCTTGGCCACGTGCGCGGGTTCATGTGTAATGTCGGCGTCGGTTAGCAAAATAAACTCCGCCGCACAGGCGGCAGGGTGCTGCAGGCCCTGATGTACGGCCCAGAGCTTGCCGCTCCAGCCGGCTGCCAGCGGAGCGCCGTCCAGCACGGTCAGGCGGTTATTCCGCGCCAGCTCACGCTGTGCAAGGCTGCGGGCGATTGCGCCGGTGCCGTCGCTGCTGTTGTCGTCCACCAGAATCACGCTGAGCGGGCCGGAGTACTCTTGCGCCAGCAGCGAGGTGAGCGAGGCGGTGATGCTCTCCGCCTCATCGCGGGCTGGCACCACAACGGCTACGCGGGCGTTGCCCGAGGATGCGCCAGGTTCCAGTTCCGGGCCCGATTGCCAGAAGCGGCCATGAAAGCCGGTCAAATAGATCCATGCGGCAAGCGCGCCGCCAGCTACAAAAAGCGTAATCATGGGCAGAGAAGAACCTTCTGTCTGCGCTGCGGAGGGTGCAGCAAATCTCTTCAAAGACTAAAGCAAAAATAGGGTAGCTGTACGCCTGCTGCGCGGGCAGATAGCGGGGAAGCTTCTCTGGCCCAGGAACATTTTGGACAAGGTCGCTCTTGTAGGGAGCGGAAATAAAGTTCGTATTTGAGCGTAAATATGAACAAAATTGAAACAATAACGAGGAAGAATGTGCAGCCTGGAGTATTTATTTTATCGCTTTATTCATCTACATTTTACGTGATATATCTGTGGCGGGAAGTTGCTTGCAAAGGTAACATGCGTTTCTAATGTAAACTTTTTTCTTGACAGATATTTCCTGCCCTCTCTATAAAGTTATGGTTCCATGATTTCTCTTTAAGGGAAGGCCAAACAATGGGAAGCATGAGCACCACTCACCCGGGCCAGAAAACATCGGGGTTTATAAGAAAACGTTTTACGCGTTTGTGCAGTACTACGCAAACGAGCGCTGCGACTTTCGCAAAACCAATCCTTGTCCTGCTGTTGGGGGTGTTAGTGGGGCTCACTGCTCCATTGATGGCCCAGACGGGCGGCCAGGGCGCACTGGAAGGAACTGTTCTGGATCCCGGTGGCGCGGCGGTTGCCCATGCGACCGTGACGGCCATCAACCAGGCCTCCGGAGTCGCATCTGAGCGTACCTCGTCTTCCGCGGGCGTGTACGAAATCACTCCGTTGATTCCGGGTATCTACACCATCACCGTGACGGCTGACGGGTTTGAAACCCTGAAGCAGGAAAACATCGAAGTCAACGGCATGAGCATCACCGGCTACAACGCTAAGTTGAAGCTGGGCGCGGCCAATGAAACCGTTACCGTGACGGATACGCCGCCGCAGTTGGAAACCACCAATGCGACGCTGGGTGCAACCGTCACCCACGAGGTGTACGAAAGCCTGCCGTTCATTATGAACGCCCAGCAGCGTGATGCCACTTCTTACGGCACGCTGGCTCCGGGTGCGCAGAGCGGTTCTAGAGCACCGAACTTTTCCGGAACGGGCAATTACGCTTCCGAGGTTTACCTGGACGGAATTCCCACCACAACCGCCAACATGCAGAGCGACAACCGGCCGGTTTCCAACTCGATTGCGGTAGAGTCGGTTGACCAGATGTCAATTCAGACCAGCGGCGCAACGGCCGAGTATCAGGGCGCTGGTTCGATGAGCTTTACCACCAAGTCGGGTGGCAAGGAGTATCACGGATCGGTTTCCGACTTCGTACGTAACAGGGCCTTCGATACGTGGGGATTCACGCAGCCCTGGGCAACCAAAGTGGCGGTCGTGAATGGTGTTTCGACAACCGTTGCAGCTGGCAAGCCGCAGGAACATCTGAACGAAATTTCCATTGCCCTGGGTGGTCCGCTGCCTAAGACGAAATACACGAAGAGCCTGTCAGAAAAATTGTTCTTCTTTGCCAACTGGGATGAGTTCCACGGTCGCAATTCTGCGACGCCAGTGCTGGATACCGTTCCCACGACGTTGATGCGGGAAGGCAATTTTACCGAGTTGGGTACTGGCAGCCACGTTTTCAATCCGTTTGTTAATACCTGCTCAGGTAGTACATGCTCTCGCTCGGTGTTTGCCTATGGTGGTACTACCAACGTCATCAACCCAACCTATATTTCGCCGATTTCGCAGTACGAACAAAGCTTTATGCCGTCACAGTCGCTCTCGAGCACAACTCTGAACTATCTTGCTTCGGGAATCTCTGGCTATGACAATCACTCGCTGGTCCTCAAGTTCGACTACGATCTGACGCATTCGCAGCGTGTTTCATTTGTGTATACGCGTGGCGCTCGTCACTCCATCGGCTATGGCTCGGTTTTGCCTAAGCCCTATACCGTGGGTGTTGATTCAAACGTTATACCTGTGAACATGATTATCGAGCATCAATGGGTTGCATCCTCGACAATCGTGAATCAGCTCAAGTATGGATTTACCCGTCAGGGTGGCGGCACGTACGCGCCAACGGCGGGTGGAAGCTGGGCAACCGATGCTGGCATTACTGGTTTGCCCGCAGGGCAGGCATCGGAGAACTTCCCTTGCTCCTCCTTTTCAACCTCCACTTACTTCACTGCAGTGCAGACTGCATGGACGGAGTGCGGTGCATCGGATGCGTCCAGCAAGACGGTTCCCAACACCTTTACGTTGCTTGACAATCTGCAGTGGAGCAAGGGTAAGCATCTTCTGACCTTTGGTATTCAGTACCAGTGGCTGGAAGACAACGTCAGCGCGCAGATCACGCACTCCGGTGTGTATACGCAGACCTGGTCGCCGCTTGATACTGCGCAATACAGCGGAACGTCGTTGCTTACGACAGGAAAAACTCTTGCAACGGCATATGGCTACTCCTATGCCAGCTTCCTTCTGGGTGCTGTGCATAGTGCAAGTACCTCCGTTCCTACCTATGCAACTCTGGGTGGACGCTACAGACCCTTCGCTCCGTATGTGCAGGATGACTGGAAGATTACGCCGCGTCTGACCATGAATCTGGGGTTGCGCTGGGATTTCATGCCTCCGTATCATGAGGTTAATGATCGCTGGAGCTTCTTCCAGCCCAACTGGATCAACGCCGCTACAGGAACCTATGGTTCACTGGAGTTTGCCGGTAACCACGGCGCGGGGATCAGTTGCATGTGCCGCACCCCTGTACAGACCTACTGGAAGAACTGGGGACCGCGTCTTGGTTTAGCATGGCAGGCCAACGATAAGACGGTTGTTCGTGCTGGCTTTTCTGTCTCCTACACGCATGCTGGCGGCGTAGGCGGTCGTGCGGGTGCAGGCACCGGTGCCAGTTCGTTAGGTTTCGGCTCCAACATCATTCTGCCTACGGCTGTAACCTCTGGTTCCAGCGCAGGGCCTTCCTTCTACCTGAACACCAGCTCTGGTTTTTCTGCTGCAGAGGGATACACCAACAGCAACTTTGGTGGCGTGGGATATTCGATTCCCGCCGCGCTCACGCCTTCAGCATCTTCTCTGACGCTGGATACAGGCAACTATGTGAGCTCGGGCAGCTATGTAACTCCGGGTAGTGCGCCTGCGTATGCTGATCCGTATCTTTCCGGCCGCGCGCCCGAGTTCGAGTTCTTCAACTTTGGTATTCAGCGCGCCCTCACCAATAAAATCACCCTCTCTATCAACTACGCGGGCAGCGAAGGCCACTTTGTGGATGGCGCAACTGTTCCGGGTTTCTGGTCCGGCTACCCGGACATGAACCACGTTGCGGCTCTCAGCCCGCTCTACGCCGCGGATGGAACAACGCATATGATGGCGGCGCAGGCCACTACAGCGAATGTTGCGTCAGCCATGGCTGCTGATCCCAGCCTTGCAGTTGCTACCTGGTATGCTAACGCGGGCAATGCTAGCACGACTCCTACTATTGGTCGCTGGACTCGTCCGTATCCGCAGTACTCGTCTCCACCCAGCGCGGAGTGGGACAACATTGCCAACGTCAACTACAACTCCCTGCAGATTACGCTGGCACAGCGTGACTGGAAGGGCGTGACCTACACGTTCAACTACACCTATTCGAAGAACATTGGCGACGACGGCACCACGCGCGCTTCATGGGCTGTTCCGGCCAGCATGTCTTCGAATGGCAAGGCGATGCCGGGCAACAACCGCGCTGATCGCGATCTGACAACCACCAACGAGCCGCAGAATCTGAACCTCTATGGCGTGGCTAACTTGCCTTTTGGCAAGGGACACATCGGCGGTAGTAATCTGTTTGTGCGTAGTATTGCAAGCGATTGGAAGTTTGCGGGCATCTTCACGTACCATTCGGGCGTTCCGCTGCTGATTACCGGCAGCACCTGCAACCAGTACTCGGTGGGTACTTGCATGCCTGATCTTGTGGATGGCATGAGAAACAAGATCAGGGAAAATGGCAAGTGGTTGAAGGGTGTGGGCGGCAAGAACACGGCAGCTAAGCACTACCTCAACTCCGCAGCCTTCAGTACGCCGAATACGATTACTGGCACGAATGCAGGTAGTGCCGCAGTGCCGTATACCAAGATTGGCGATGCCCCGCGCACCGAGCTTTCGCGCGTCGGTCTCACCTATCCGAGTGTGTACAACATCAATGCAAACTTGCAGCGCTCCTTCAACCTGACGCGCTCAGGCGACGCCAAGTTTGTCTTCCAGGCGGATTGCTTTAACGTGACCAACACAGTCACGCCAAGCACCATCAGTGCCGCCTGGTCGTCGCAGGATGAAACCCTTTCAACCAATACCTTTGGCGAAGTAACTGCGGTCACTGGCAATCGTGACTTCCAGTTCTCCGGCCGCATCACCTTCTAACTCATTCACTACTCTCGTACCAAAACTGATCCCCATCGCGGTTCTCCGCGGTGGGGATTTTTTTACAGTATGCACAGAAAACAAGAAGAGCCCGTTCGGCAATGGTGGCAGAATACAAATACCCCCGCACGGGAGCACATGGCTCATGCGAGGCGTTTATAGGCTGATTTTAAAAGAATTTGATACAGAAAATATTGGAGGCGCGGGCCGGGATCGAACCGGCGCATAAAGGTTTTGCAGACCTCTCCCTTACCACTTGGGTACCGCGCCTTGGTAGGCTGCTGGGAAAACCTATGCGGTCGCTCAAGTCACCGTAACCTGTCCGGAAAACCCGGAGGATGACTTGGAGCGGGAGACGAGATTTGAACTCGCGACCCTCGCCTTGGCAAGGCGATGCTCTACCACTGAGCTACTCCCGCTTAACAAGATCAAGTATATCGAACCACAAGGGGCAGGTCAAACGGCAACGGTGGAAACCGTGGAAAACGCCGGAAGCCCGCTCAGGACGCGGTGAAAATGCTGCTCCAGAATGCCTCTCGGAGCAGTGTTCCACAGGGGTTATAGCAAATTCAGAATTACCGTAGAGGGGGTGATGGATCAAAGTGTCGTTTTCCTCAAGAAAACGGCACCCTGCACACTCTTTCACACTGCACGGTTCTTTTGAATCTGCTCTAGGCGAGGGGCTGCAAAGAACCCTTCTCTTCCTTCACGATCTGCCCGTCGCGCATGTACAGAATGCGGCTGGCGATGGCGGCTGCCTCGGGGTTGTGGGTGATCATCAGCGTGGTCTGGCCCAGCTCGCGATTGGAGCGCACCAGCATCTTGAGCACGGCATCGGAGTTCTTGCTGTCCAGGTTGCCGGTAGGCTCGTCGGCCAGCACGATGGCCGGGCGGGCCACCAGGGCGCGGGCAATGGCCACACGCTGCTGCTCACCGCCGCTCAGCTCGGAGGGGCGATGCTTGAGCCGGCCCTGAATGGAGAGCAGGTCGCTCAGGTGCTCCAGGTAGGCCTTGTCCAGCGGTTCCTTGCGGTCGCTGATCTCATAGCCGAGTTCGATGTTGCCCATGGCCGAAAGCGTAGGCAGCAGGTTGAACTTCTGGAAGATGAAACCGATGCGATGCTTGCGCAGATGGGTCCGCTCGGCATCGTTCAGAGTGGCGAAATCAACGCCATCAATGACCACGCGGCCGGAAGTGGCCTGTGTGAGGCCGCCCAGCAGGTAAAAGAGCGTGGACTTGCCCGAACCCGAAGGCCCGACGATGGCAACAAACTCTCCCGGCGCGATGGAAAGAGAAATTCCATCAAGCGCGGTGACCTTCAGGCGCCCGGCCTCGTAAACCTTGGTCAGGTTTTCGGCCAGGATGATGTGTTTAGACGTTTCAGGCTGCACGGATTTCATTGTAAATGGGCGGGCTGCAGTGCATGGAGGGACGAGCCGACATGGAGCGAAAATTCATTGCACGGATATGGACGCACACAAAGTAAACCGGTCGTGCCCATGTGGGCACGACCGGTTTTGGAGAAGCAGATTTACCAGGTTTAGAGCGTTTCCTTCACGCCATCGACGAAGGCCTTCAGCTTGCGGCTGCGGCTGGGGTGGCGGAGCTTGCGCAGGGCCTTGGCTTCGATCTGGCGAATACGCTCGCGGGTAACCTGGAAGCTCTGGCCTACTTCTTCGAGGGTGTGCTCGCTGCCGTCTTCCAGGCCAAAACGCATCTTGATCACGCGCTCTTCGCGTGGAGTCAGGGTGCGCAGAACCTGCGAGGTGTATTCCTTCAGGTTCACGCTGATGACGGCCTCGGAAGGCGAAACGGCCTGACGATCTTCGATGAAATCGCCGAGGTGCGAATCTTCTTCTTCGCCGATGGGCGTTTCCAGTGAGATCGGTTCCTGCGCGATCTTGAGCACCTTGCGGACCTTGGCGACGGGAATGTCCATGCGGCGGGCAATCTCTTCGCTGCTGGGCTCGCGGCCAAGCTCCTGCACCAGCTGACGGCTGGTGCGGATCAGCTTGTTGATCGTCTCGATCATGTGCACCGGAATGCGGATGGTGCGGGCCTGATCGGCGATGGCGCGGGTAATGGCCTGACGGATCCACCAGGTGGCGTAGGTGGAGAACTTGTAACCACGGCGATACTCGAACTTGTCGACGGCCTTCATCAGGCCGATGTTGCCTTCCTGAATCAGGTCAAGGAACTGCAAGCCGCGATTGGTGTACTTCTTGGCGATGGAGACGACCAGACGGAGGTTAGCCTCGATCAGCTCGCGCTTGGCCTGCTCGGCGTCCATGTCGCCCTGAATCATCTCGCGCTGGGTGCGCTTGAGCTCGGATACGCTGACGCTGGCGTCGGATTCGAGCTTTTCCAGATCCACCTTGCAGTTCTTCTGCTGGCGGCGATATTCCTTCTTGAGCTCCTCGCTCTTGCTCTGGTCAAACTTCTGGTCGAGCGAGCGGATCTGGCGCTCCAGCGTGCGCATGTTGTCGACGGTCTTGTTGACCTTGTCGAGCAGGCGCTTGCGCTCCATGGGCGTGTACTTGAGCTCGCGGACGATGCGCGAAATGTAGATGCGCTCGCGGGCGATCATCCAGCGATTGTGGCGAATCTCCTTGACCTTGGCCTTGGGGGCGTTGGCTGGCAGGGGCACAATCTTTTCTTCAAAGGATGCAATCTTCTTCTGGTGCTTGATGAGCGCGTCGACGCGGACGACGGTGGACTTGACGCGGGCCTGCACCACATCCTCGGTCAGTTCCTCTTCGTCGAAGACCACGACTTCCTTGACGTTGCGCACACCACGCTTCAGATCTTCGCCGAGGGCGATGATCTCGCGAATGACGATGGGCGAACGGCTGATGGCCTTCATCACACGCAACTGTCCGCGCTCAATGCGCTTGGCGATTTCGACTTCGCCTTCGCGGGTGAGCAGCGGCACGGTGCCCATCTCGCGCAGATACATGCGGACCGGGTCATTGGTCTTTTCAAGGGTGCCGGGCGTAAGATCGAGTTCGACGTCTTCGCCTTCTTCAGCGTCGAAGTCCTTGTCGGCACCAAACTTCGGGCTATCCAGCAGGTCAATGCCCTGAGTGCCGATGGTGGTGATCAGGTCGTCCAGATCGTCGGGCGCATGCAGGTCGTCCGGCATCATGTCGTTGACGTCGTTGTAGGTCAGGTATCCCTTTTCCTTGCCGACCTCAATCAAACCTTCAATATCGTGCTCGTGTTCGAATTTTTCATCCATAGTGGGACGCGCTACTCTCCTGTGCAGTCTGTTGCGGCGCCGGGGCTGCACAACGGCGCGCGGGCTGGCGTGTGCTCCCGTAAAGGAAGGCACAAATAGACACAGCCCCACGGGACCCGCCCAATGGGGTTACGGATAATGACTCGGAACAGGATGACAAGCGCTTCAGGTTCTTCCTGGGTGGCCCGCGAGCCGGAGCTCATTTTTGGGGCAAAGGGGCGCGCATCCTCACAGAGATCAATAGACTACCACAGACGCAGTCATTTCTCCAGCCATTTCCGACCTGGCAGGTTTATCGGCAAACGGTGAAGAAACATGGGCACCGTCTGACATTTCCTGCAGCTTACTCAAACTTCTGCAGATATAGATGCGTACTCGGGCGGCATTGCTGCAAAAAAACACAGTTTGGCCACGCGGCGTTTTATACTGCGGGTCATGTTCCAGAACCCGCAGGAAGAGTGGCTGCAACTGGTTGAGCGCTATCACCAGTTCTATGACGCTGAGTTGCTGGCGTTGGCCGAAACACCCGACGATCTGATCCCGATGGCCCGCCAAGTGCTGGCTGCCGAGATGAAGAATCGTGGCCTGGAGCGGGCGGTCGAGCCGCCCAAGATTAAGCGTGAACCCATTGCGGAAGAGGAACTTGCACCAGAACCTGTACGCTCAGCCGGGGCGCTTGGGTACAGCTTTCCCGGTTCTCCGGGCGATCCGTTCTTCAGTGCTCCGGGGCCGCTGCTGAGGGATCTTTCGTGGGAGCAGCGCGTGGAAGAGGAGGCGGAAGGCGAGTCAGACGAGGCGGACAGTGCCGTGCAAAAGGAGTCCGAGCTCACCTGGAAAACGCACTTGTGCGACTGCGAGACGGCCGAGGAGGCTCTGCAGCTGGCCGCAGCGCTGCGGCTCAAGGGCGTGGACGCCTGGGCCGAGGGACCGCGTACCAGTATGCGCTGGGATCTGCACTTTAATCGCGTGGTGGTGGCTGCCGACCAGCTCGATTTAGCCCGCCAGATTGCTACTGAGCCGATTCCGGCAGAGATTGTCCACGAGCAGCAGGAGGAGAGCGAAGAGGAGCCGGAGTACATGCCGCCCGTTTGCCCGTCCTGCCAGGCTCAGGACCCCGTGCTGGAGTCCGTAAAGCCAGAAAATCACTGGTTTTGCGAGGAGTGTGGCCATCGCTGGACAGAAGCCTCTTCCTGAAGCGGGCAGCCTCTGAAGCATGGGGAAAAACGGAAAGGGCCACCCGGCAACAGGGCGGCCCTTCCCTTAGGGAGAATAGTTCCAACGGAGGCAAAGCCATTAGAACTTTCTGGCTGCATAGTAGGAGCGAGGGCGGGCAGTGTCAAGGGGAAATCTTTGAAGAAATAACTACTTATTCTTTCAATGATTTGCGTCCGCAGCGCGTTTTTCGGGTTCTGGCCGGGTTTCGTCAGGTCTTCGCCCTCTAACGTCTTGAATCTGCCGGTTTTCCTGCCGGTTTCCTGGAACTAAAGCCGGTGTTTTCCACAGGCCAAACCGTCTGTTAACCCTTCAGGTCCGGCTTGTCTTCGGACTCGGCCGTCTGCTGTTTTGCCGTCGAGAGGTCGATGCGGATGAACTCCTCGTCGTAGAGGGAGCTGGCTGGCTTGCCCCGGGCGATACGGTAGAGGGCGCGTCCGCCGCCCAGAAAGAAGCCCAGCAGAAGCGCGGCGCTGCCGCCGACGATGACCAGAGCGGCAATGCCCATCAGCAGTTTGCCGGTGCGGGTAACCTCGGTGTCGCCGCCCACGCGGGGCAGGTTGGTGACGTCGGCTTCGTAGTGCACCAGCTCAAGCAGCTTGTGGCTTTCCTTGGGAATGGCGTCGCCGCTGACCAGAATCACCAGCGGACCGCTGCGGCGCACTTCGAGCGAGGCGCGGTCGCTCTCCATCAGGGGCTTGGTCCAGGCGGGCTGAGCCTGGTTGCCGGCCTGAATGTAGGCGCGGATGCGGCCTTCCATGGCCTCGGCCATCTGGGGGGTGGGGTAGTTGATGAGGGTGAGCGTGGCCGGGCCGCTGCTGAGCTTGTAGCCGGCGGTAACGGTCTCGGCACCACGGTCAAAGCCCACAACGTCGGCGGGCAGCACGCCGCCCGCGCCAGCGTAGCCGGCAGCGCCCACGGCATAGTGGGTGGTCTGGCCGTCCAGGTCGCCTTTGGGCAGGTTGGCCAGAATCGGCGGCAGCATGGCGCGGCTGCCCCCGGCGTCGGAAATCTGTTTGGCCAGCTCCCGCAGCTCAGAGCCCGACATGGAGCCCACCTGGAAGAAGGTGGCGTCGATGAGCGTGTTGCCCTTCCAGAAAATTACGCGATTGTGAAAGGAGCTTGCGCCGGAGCCGATCTCTTCCTTGGGCCAGTTGTTCTGGCGATAAAAGCTGTAGGCGCCAAATGCGCCGGTGGCATCGGGAAAGTGCAGGGCATGCACGGTGAGCGTCTGGCCGTCGCGCTTGTACGCAGCGGCTAAGCCGCCGGTCAGGCCGTATTCCTTGAGGACAGCGGCGCTCGCGGCGTCGGCCTGCGCCGGGTCGGCGAGCGGCTTGACGGTGCCAATCAGCTCCCAGCCGGCAAAGGCGTCGGGCAATGCTCCATCGGAGGCAGCCTGGGGCGCGTTTGCCGCGACCTTCGGCTGAGCCGGTTTGGCCCCCCCGGCCTGTGCTATGGCCCCACTTCCAGCCAACAAGGCCATTGCTGCCAAACCTGCAATCCAGCGCATCGTCATTTGTCTCCGTCCTCGAAAAGCTTTCAAACTTCAGGGTACACGTTCGTGGCTGCACACGCGGGCGCAGAACTCTCCTCTAGTTTGGACACTGGCGGGCGCGGAAAGGTTCCCGGCGGCAGGTTGGTGGTGCATGCAAAGCAGAATACATTTTTCTTATGCTGCGTCTGGTGCGCAGAATCAAGCACAATAAAGGCGAAGTGCGCAGGAAAGAAAGAGGCTTACCGTGAGGATTGGCTGGAGAGCAAAAGTGTTCGGTAATTTAGCCGCATTCGGCATGCTATTCGTCTGGAGTGGAGTGGCCCGGGCCCAGCTTTGCGAAAACACTGCTGGCGCGGCACAGAAGCTGCCACAGTTCGAGGTGGCCACCATCAAGCCCTTCAATCCGCATGGCGGGCTGGCCGGGGTGATGAACTTTGGGGGTGGACGAATCTATGCCGGGCACATGACGGTGCGCACCCTGCTGATGATTGCTTGCAATGTGCAGGATTTTCAGGTGAAGGGTGGACCGGACTGGATCGACCGCGAGTTTGTGAACGTCGATGCCAAAGCGCCGGAGGATTCGCCGTCGGCCAAACGGAAGGTTGCCAGCATCCGTGAGCCGCTCAGCAACGAACAGCGGCAGATGCTGCTGGCCCTGCTTCTGGAGCGCTTCCATCTGAAGTACCGCGTGGAGCAGAAAGACGCGCCGGTCTATTTGCTGGAGCGCGGCAAGGGGGATTTGAAGCTGGACAAGCCGGAGGACCCAAATGCTCCAGCCTGGTTTGGCGGCCTGGAAGGAGGCGCGGTGACGAATTCTACGGGCATTGCCGCGACCAACATCAACATGCCGGCGCTGGCCGAGAAGCTGGGTACATATTTTCAGCGGCCCGTCCTCGACAAGACCGGGATGAGCTGGAACTTCGACTTCCGCTACCAGCAGGCGGCCAACGATCCTGAGACTAAGAGCACAGTCGAGGACGTGACGTCAGCTATAGACTCTTCGCTGCACGGGCTTGGCTTGAAACTGACGCCGGCCAAGGCTCCGGTAACAATCCTAGTCATCGACAGCGCACAGGAGCCATCTGCCAACTAACCACCTGCGGTGGGGCTGTCTGCCTTCGGCGTAGCTGAACCCAGACCGATGCGCCAGCGTTCTGCACGATGAGCTGAAGGCTGACAGCAGACAGCTGCTTTTACCGCTCCAGCCGGGCCCGGGTTTCCGCCCACCATGCGTCGAAGGCGGTCAGAGCCCGCTCGCACTGGATGCGGTGGCGCTCTTTCTTGTCGCGGATCTTCTTGCGCAGTTCCTCTTCGAGCGGCTCAATCAGGTCGAAGGTGATGTTGGCTGGCTGGAAGTGCTTCACTTCGGCGTGGGTAATGTAGTGCACCAGGGAGCCGATGGCGCTCAGGCGGGGCACGGGAACCGGCTCAATGCCGCGGGCGATCTGGGCTGCGTAGATGGCGGCCAGCTGCCCGGTGGCGATCGATTCCGTGTAGCCTTCCACGCCGGAGAGCTGGCCGGCCACCAGCAGCGAGGGCTGGTTCTTGAAGCGCAGCACGCCGTCGATCACAGCCGGGGCGCAGATGTAGGTGTTGCGATGGATCTGGCCGAAGCGGATGAATTTGGCGTCTTCCAAGCCGGGAATCAGGCGTAGAACCCGGCCCTGATCGCCGAACTTCAGGTGGTTCTGGAAGCCGACCAGGTTGTAGCTGTCGGCGCGCAGATTCTCCTTGCGCAGTTGCACCACGGCCCAGGGCGTTTTGCCGGTGCGCGGATCGCGCAGGCCGACCGGCTTCATGGGGCCAAAGCGCAGTGTGTCGCGGCCACGGCGGGCCAGAATCTCAATGGGAAGGCAGCCCTCGAAGTACTCGGCCTTCTCCCAGTCCTTGGTCTCGGCGGCTTCGGCCGTGATCAGGGCTTCATAAAAGACGTCGTACTCCTCGCGGCTCATCGGGCAGTTGATGTAGTCGGCTCCGCCTTTGTCCCAGCGGGCGGCAAAGTAGACGCGCTCCATGTTGATGGAGTCGGCTTCGACGACGGGGGCAATGGAATCGTAAAAGGCCAAATGGTCGGAGCTGGTCAGTTGGGCCAGATCCTGGGAGAGTGCTTCGCTGGTGAGCGGGCCGCTGGCCAGTACGGTGCACTGCGCGTCGCTCGCGCCCAGCTCCAGTTTTGTGACTTCCTCGCGGATTACCTTGATCTTCGGCTCGGCGGCGATGGCTTCATTGATCAGCCGCGAAAACTCCACGCGGTCCACGGCCAGCGCGTGGCCTGCCGGGACTGCCGTCTGGTCGGCGTACTTGAGCAGCACGGAAGCGGCGTGACGCATCTCCTGCTTGAGCAGCCAGGGGGCGGTATTTTCCGACTCACTTTTGAGCGAGTTGGAGCAGACCAGCTCGGCAAAGTCGGTGGTCTGGTGTGCCGGGGTCAGGCGGGGCTGGCCGTCGATTGTGGCGCGCAGCTCATAAAGTTCAACTTCACAGCCGAGGCGGGCTGCGGTCAGCGCGGCCTCTGAGCCAGCCAGTCCACCACCAATTACGCGAATCTTCATCGGGTTTTCTCCTTGTTTGTTGCCAGCGGGGCGGTCGGTTTGCCGTCATATGCGGCCATCAGAGGCTCAAAAAGCAGGTGCGGAGTGAAGCCGTCGCGCTCCAGATCGGTCACAATGGCCTTGCGTAGAGAAATCCCCATAGGACATATTTTAGGGTGTGATACAGGCCACACCCCGTCGTATTCAGGCCGCACTACCATAGGGGCTGTGATTTTTTGTCCGGAAGCGCAATCGATCCCGCAGGCAAGGGGGAACGCGGCTTTCCGGCACAGAGGTTTGAGCACGGCAGGTTTCGGCTCCGCTTTCGGTGTATCCGAAGGCTGAGTGCTTAGTCTAATCTTGTGCGTGGCGGCAGCTTGGATTTAACTTGGGTTCTGCTGGGAAAAATTGTGTTCCGGTCTGAGTTTGTACTGCGGTAGTTTCACGCCGCAGAGGCAGCAAGAATGGAAAGCGGAAGCACTC
Source organism: Telmatobacter bradus (assembly GCF_048629425.1). NCBI lineage: Bacteria > Pseudomonadati > Acidobacteriota > Terriglobia > Terriglobales > Acidobacteriaceae > Telmatobacter > Telmatobacter bradus. The sequence goes on along the minus strand of NZ_CP184532.1, from coordinate 4,752,577 downwards.
TAGCAAAATCCGGGATGCTATACCCTGAAGCCGCAGGCCTACAGTTGCCGTGACCAACAGGGAGCGGCAACCTTGCACGAATTCTATGGGGCTACCTTTCCGGATGTTGCTCTAGAGGCCGTGGTTTCGCTGAGAATGCGAACTTCCACAAAGGTTTTGACGCTGGTCCCGAGGTGCGCCTCAGGCAGTGGCAGGAAAATTTCGACGATTGAGCGCGTGGGCAGCATTGCTTGCGCCGCTCCCAAGGAGAAGAATATGAAACGGACTTTCGCACTCTTGCTCGGCCTGATGGCTTTTGCGCTCATGCCCGCGCTGGCGCAGACGCCTACCGGCCCGGTGGGCAAGATCCATGGCAAGGCCATCAACCCGACCGGTCAACCGCAGTCCAGCGGCACCGTCAGCCTGAGCTCGGACGGCGGCGCCACGCTAAAGTACACCTTCCCCGTGAGCGCGCAGGGAGATTTTGCCGGTGAAGCAGCTCCCGGCACTTACATGCTTCTGTATCGCGCCGCCGACACACCGGCCGGCAAGATGGTGGACTCGATCCGCGGTATCAAGATTGTGGTCGATCAGGATCTGGCGCAGGACATCGATATGTCCCGTCCCGAGTACATCAAGACCCTTTCGGCCGAAGAGCAGAAGCAGCTGGAAGACCTGAAGAAGACCAACGCCAAGGCGCTGGAAAGCAACAAGGTCATCAATGCCCTGAATTCTGATCTGAAGACGGTCAATCAGGACATCAAGGACGGCGAAGCCGCCCGCAATACGGCCGCGCAGCAGCTGGGCGCAGGCGCTACCCGCAGCGCCATCGAGGCCAAGGCCGAAGAGATTCGCACGGCCAAGTACACCGAGATCGTCGAACTGATGACCAAGGACACCGCCGCCAAGCCGGACGAGTCCATTCTGTGGACCGATCTGGGCCGTGGCCAGCTCGGACTGAAGAAGTACTCCGAGGCGGAAGAGGCTTACAAGAAGTCGGTGGAGCTGGCGACGACCGCCAAGAAGCCGAATCCTGAAGTCATTGGCGTTTCCAATGCCGGTCTGGGCGAAGTTTACGCCCGCCAGGGCAAGGTGCCCGAGGCCAATGCCGCCTTTGACGCGGCCGCCAAGGCCGATCCGACCAAGGCTGCCCTGCACCTGCGCAATGAGGCCATCATCTTCTTCCAGGAGAAGAACGGCCCGGCCCAGGTGGTTGCTGCCGACGAGGCTCTGAAGCTCGATCCCAGCCAGGCCATCCTGTACTACATCAAGGGCCAGGGCCTGATTGCCAACTCCACTGTCGATCCCAAAAGCGGCAAGATCGTTCTTCCGCAGGATTGCGTGGATGCGTACAACAAGTACCTGCAGCTGCAGCCTGCGGGCACCTATGCTGTTGAGATCAAGGGCATTATGGACCAGGCTGCCAACTCTGGCAAGAGCCAGCCGGCCACGAACTCGAAGAAGCGGTAGTTCTTCTCCGGGTTGCAGTTCAAAAGGGCGCGTCCTTCGGGATGCGCCCTTTTTTGCATGCATTCCAGTGCAGAAAATCAGTCCTTGCTCCCAAATGCTCCTTCCTGAATCCAATTTGTGTACGCCCAGGAGGTTTCCCCATGTCTCTACGCGCTGTCCGTCAGATCTCGCTTGCCCAGCCCACACTGGAAGGAGCAGGCGTGCACCTGAAACGTGCCTTCGGCTTTGGCAGAACCGCCGACTTTGACCCCTTTCTGCTCTTCGACGACTTCCGTGGCGATCATCCCTCGGATTACATTGCCGGTTTTCCCTGGCACCCGCATCGCGGCATCGAAACCATCACCTATGTGCTGGCGGGCGAGGTGGCCCATGGCGACAGTCTGGGCAACCACGGCAAAATGGGTGCGGGCGACGTGCAGTGGATGACTGCGGGCAGCGGCATTCTGCATCAGGAAATGCCTACCGGCGATGCTCAGGGTCGCATGCATGGCTTTCAGCTCTGGGCGAATCTGCCCGCCTCGCTCAAGATGACCAATCCGCGCTATCAGGACATTGCCGCCAGCGCCATCCCTGAGGTGACGGAGGACGACGGCACCCGCGCCCGCGTGATCTGCGGCGAGTTCTGGGGCCAACGCGGTCCAGTGGAGGGCGTGGCTGCTGACCCGCGCTATCTGGACATCAGCGTGCCGCCGGGCCGCAGCCGCCGCATTCGGGTGGAAGTGGAGCGCAACGCCTTTGCCTACGTCTTTGCCGGGGCGGGCAGCTTCCGCGATGCTTCTGCACCAAAAGCGGTGCTGACGGAGTCCGCCAGCGATCCGGCAGCTACGCCAATCTACGATGCCAACAACCATTCCCTGGTGCTCTTTGATCGGGGGGATGAGATTGTGGTGCAGGCCGGTCCTGAGGGCGTGCGCTTTCTCCTGGTCAGTGGCAAACCGCTCGAAGAGCCTGTAGCCTGGCGCGGTCCCATCGTGATGAACACGCAGGCGGAGTTGCAGGAGGCCATGCACGATCTGCAGAGCGGAACGTTTCTACGGACGCGGTGAGCCGGTTCTTCTTTCGGGAAGAAAATCAGATTTTTATAGCGCGCGAGTAAATTGCTTTTCTAAAATGATTTATCTTGCCCGTGCGGAAGGCGGAGAGTGGCCGCACGCACGGGCTCGCGGGTTGAAAGTTTCTAAGAAAGAATTATTTCCCTTTTGAGTTGCCGGTGGTGTATAAAACTTCTGCCGACTGGAGAAGCATTTTTCTCCTTCTGAAAGCCTGCATCTTCGTCAGGCGCGGCTGCGCGGTAAGGAGTTTTTTGATGTTCTTTCGTAATTTTGTTGCCTGTGCGTTTCTCTCGGTGGCTGCCGGCTGCATGGCGCAGACTGCCGTAAACAGTCCTGCCCCGCCCCGTAGTTGGGTCGATAAGGATACCGGTCATCGCGTCTGGCGGCTCAGTGACGAGCCCAATTCCGGAGCCTTTTACTTCAACATCAACGCCTATACGCCCGACGGCAGTCAGATGGTCTATACCGCACCGGACGGCATTCACGTGATGGAAATGGCCACGCATGCGACCAAGCTGCTGGTGGCCAATCCGCCGCGCACAGAGGGTGGCAATCCATGGGAGCACGGCGTGCATGTGCTGGTGGCGGGCTACAAGACGCCCAGCATCTTCTACACGCAGACGGATCCGGCCACGCATCGAATGGCGGTTTACAAGGCCGACACGCACACCGGGGCGATTCGCAAGCTGGTGGAGCTGCCGGACAGGCACATGGTGGTGAGCATCAACGCCGACGAGACGCTGGCGGCTGGAACCTACGTTGAGGGCGACGCCGGGGGCAGAGAGTTTGGCCAGCCGCCTGCGCCGCCGAAAGATGCAGCGCCCGACAATCGTCAGGGCAGCGCTCTGCAGGGGCCGCACTTTCAGCCGATGGGCAAGGGCGAGATGATGGAGCACCGTCTGGCTGCGCGTCTGCCGCTAGTGCTGTTCACAATCCGGCTGGAGCCGGGGCCGCAGGGCGAAAAGGTGGGTGAACAGAAGGTTCTGCTGCACTCCACCGACTGGGTCAACCACCTGCTGTTTTCGCCCACTGATCCTGAGCTGCTGATGTATTGCCATGAAGGTCCGTGGCACAAGGTGGATCGCATCTGGATGATCCACACCGATGGCACGCACAACACGCTCATTCACAAACGCACCATGGCCATGGAGATTGCAGGGCATGAGTTCTGGGGTCTGGATGGCGAAACGATCTGGTACGACTGGCAGTATCCGCGCGGCGAGGACTTCTTTCTGGCGGGTTACAACCTCAAGACCGGCCAGCGTACCGCGTATCACATGCAGCGCAATGACTGGTCGATTCACTTCAATCTGACCAAGGATCTGGACCTGTTCGCAGGCGATGGCGGCGATCCCGGTCAGGTGGCCAAAGCGCCTGACGGCGAGTGGATCGAGCTCTTCCATCCCACGCTCTTCCAGAGCAGCGGCGATACGCTGAATGGTCCCGACTTCTGGCAGCCGGGGGCCTTCCGCAGCGAGCATCTGGTGAACATGAGCCACCACTACTACCGCGAGGAGCCGAACGTGCGCTTCACGCCGGACAAGAAGATGGTGCTGTTTACCAGCAATATGTTTGGACCCAGCTATGTTTTCGGCGCTGAAGTCGAGAAGGCCGTGAATCCCCCGGCCGCCGACGTCGAGTCCACGCCGGAACTGGCGCGCAGGTTCAATCCAGTTGATCCTCCTATAACGCCTCCAGCGCGTTAGCCTCCCGAGGATCGCTACGGGCCTGAGTGAATCTAACTCGGGCCCCCTTTTTTTGCAGAGTGCAGAGAGCAAAAAGCAGGATGAATTGATAGCGGATAGCTGCTTTACGCCTCGGTCGGCAGTTCGGCCGACAGGATGTTCATGGGCGTCAGGCCCTGCTGGCGCAGGGTGCGCAGGCTGAGTGCGTCGTGGCGTTTGGCCAGGCGGCGGCCATTGTGGTCCACCACCAGACGGCAGTGGTAGAAGCTGGGCGGCTGCAGGCCCAGGGCGCGATAGAGAAGAATCTGCCGCGCGGTGGATTTGAGCAGATCGGCTCCACGCACCACTTCGGTAATTTTCATGGCGGCATCATCGACGACGCAGGCCAGTTGGTAGCTGGGCACGCCATCCCGCCGCCAGACAAGAAAGTCGCCAAAGTCTTTGCCGGCAACAAAGCGCTGCGGACCGAGATTGGCGTCGATGAATTCGATGACTTCGCCGTCGGGTACACGGAAGCGCCAGTTCATGCCGTCGGGTTTTTCGTCATCGTCGTCGAGGTTGTTGGCGCCGGGTAGTTGGGGCAGGTGGCCAATCCGGTGGCGACAGGTTCCAGGGTAGACCGGCTCATCGTCGAGGGGTTCGTTCTTGTCGCTGTGAGCGGAGCTTTCATGGGGCGCGGCCAGGGCGGCAGCCAGATCCTTGCGCGAGCAACGGCAGGCAAACAGAGTGTCCAGGCGCATCAGCTTGCGCCATGCAGCCAGATAGTGGCTTTGACGCTTGCTCTGCACGTAGGGGCCGAAGGGACCGCCGCGATCCGGGCCCTCGATCCAGCGCATGCCCAGCCAGCGCAGATCTTCGAGTGCGGCTTCGGCATAGACGCTCTTGCAGCGTTCCGGGTCCAGATCCTCCATGCGCATGACCAGCGAGCCGCCGGCTTCGCGGCTGCGTTGCCAGGCCGCCCAGAAGGTGCGCGCATGGCCCACGTGCAAATAGCCGGTGGGCGAGGGCGCAAGCCGTCCGCGGTAGCTTGAAGTCGGGGTTGGAGCGATGCTGGCCATCCAGATTCAAGTCTAGGCAGGCCCTGCGGCAGGGCATATGGAGAGCTTGATGCGTGTACATCTTGATACCCCGCAGGAACAGATGTCAGCTTTCAGCCGTCAGCGCATGGTGCGCAGGGTGGAAAAAGTCTGCGCCCAATGGATCGTTCTTGCCGGGTGGGGAGAAAATTCCTGCAGGCGTTACGACTTTGGACGGATTCGCGGCCTGTTGGGCCCGCGTAGAATTCGCGTGGTAAGCCGCACTGGAAGTTTTCTAACTTGGGTGTGGCCTTGTGGTGAAATTGACGGCTGCTGGGAGCCATTTTTTATGCGTGCATTCCTCGCATCTTTTTTGAAGGCAAGACGGACCATACTTCTGCTGGCGCAGGGAGCGCTGCTGCTCACGGCAATCTGCCCGGCGCAATCTGCGACGGTGATTCATCTGGACGCCAGCCAGCCCTGGGCCGAGCCCGTTGCGGCGCGTTACGATCTGCAGTTCAATGCTGGTCCCAGTGGCGTTGCCGGTTTGAACAGTCGCGTATTGCTGCGTGACGGCAAACCGTGGCTGCCGGTGATGGGCGAGTTTCACTTTTCGCGTGTGCCGCGGGCGCAGTGGGAAGAGGAACTGCTGAAGATGAAGGCCGCGGGTGTGAACATTGTGGCCACCTACGTGATCTGGATTCACCATGAAGAGATTGAAGGCCAGTTTGACTGGAGTGGGCAGCGCGATCTGCGTGCTTTTGCTGAACTCTGCGCCAAGCATGGCCTGCTGCTGGAGCCGCGCATCGGCCCGTGGGCGCATGCTGAAGCCCGCAACGGCGGTCTGCCCGACTGGGTGCTCAAGCAGGGACTCACGCGCCAAAACGATCCCAAATATCTTGCCTCGGTCAGCCGTTTTTATGACGAGATTGGCCATCAGCTTCAAGGCTTGATGTGGCAGGATGGTGGTCCGGTGATTGCGGTTCAGATTGAGAACGAGTACGCCAAACGCGGCGCGGGCGCGGGCGCAGAGCATATTCTCACGCTCAAGAAGATGGCCATTGAGAGTGGCCTTCGTGTGCCGTATTACTTTGTGACCGGCTGGGATCATGCCGTGGTGCCGGAACGCGCGGTGATCCCCGTCTACGGCGGCGGCTACCCCGATGCGCCGTGGGACGGGTCGATTGAGAAACTGCCTCCCGCAGAGGTCTACGCCTTCCGCTTTCATAGCCGCGTGGCCGTGAACATGGGCGCAATCGGAGCCAAGGATGGACCGCATGCCGACAACTCCGCCAGCCAGCCGCTGCCTTATCTGACGGCCGAAATCGGTGGCGGCATCGAAGATACCTATCATCGCCGTCCGGTGATTCAGCCGGATGATATTGGCGCGATGTTTCCCGTCATGCTGGGTTCGGGCGTGAATCTGTACGGTACCTACATGTTTCAGGGTGGGCAGAATCCCAATGGGCAGCGGACGACCTTGCAGGAGTCGCAGGCCACCGGCTACCCGAATGATTTGCCCATCAAGGGCTATGACTTTCAGGCTCCGCTGGGCGAGTACGGGCAGGAGCGAGCCTCACTCGGCAGAATGAAGCTCTATCAGTACTTCCTGAACAGCTTTGGCGGGGATCTTGCGCCCATGGTAGTGCATGCGCCCGCTGAGCAACCCGCCAGCACAGCCGACTTCAGTGTGCCGCGCGCAGCCGTGCGTACGCGGGACGATCAGGGCTTTCTCTTCTTCAATAACTACGTGCGCAACTATCCGCAACCGGCGTGGCCGCAGATGCAGTTTGAGGTCAAACTGCCCTCGGGCCTGCTGCGCATTCCGGCCAAGCCGGTCGATCTTCCTTCCGGCGCGTACTTCATCTGGCCCATCCATCAGCCGGTGGGCGGCGTGGATCTGGTCTACAGCACGGCCCAGCCTTTTACGCGCCTGAATGATCGCGCGGAGTACGTTTTTGCCGCCGTGCGTGGCGTGGCTCCGGAGTTTGCCTTCAAGGCCGCGGATGTGGCGGCGATTCATGCCACCAGCGGCACGGTGGAGACGGAAGCGGGCGTGCGTTTTGTGCGTGGCATGCTGGCGGGCGCAGGCGCGGCCATCGATTTGACCGCGAAGAACGGCCAGCATACACGCATTCTGCTGCTGACGGCCGACGAAGCAGAGCAGGCCTGGAAGGTGCGCACAGAGGGCCGTGAGCGCCTGCTGGTAAGCGCGCAGGATGTGGTGGTGGGCGAGGATGGCAACGTGCGTCTGCACGCGCTGGGTGGGCCGCGTTTTGCCTTTGCGTTGCTGCCTGCTCCGGCGCATACGCCTGCTGCCAGTTTGCCGCTGCTTTCTGCTGGCGATGGTGGCTATACGGTCACGGCAGCGGAACGCAGGCCGACGCTGCAAGTGACGGCGCTCAAAGCTGCCGGGATTGCCGCTCCGGTGCCGCTGGCCCCGCCGCCCAGTTGGCGCGCGCATGGCGTGGCGCAGGCTCCAGAAGCGGGTGATCTGCCGCAGGCGGCGGAGTGGGGCATTAGCCTGCCGAAGAACGCGCTGGATGGCCTCAGCGATCTTTTTCTGCAGATCCGCTATCAGGGCGATGTGGCGCGGCTGGATCGCAAGGGCCATCTGCTGGACGATGACTTCTTTAACGGTCTGGACTGGCAGATTGGCCTGAAGCGTTACGCTGCGGCGGGCATGCTCGACGGGCTGCGGCTCAGCATTCTTCCCTTGCGCCAGGATGCGCCGGTCTACTTTGAAACGCCCCGGCCCATCGCGTATGACGGCAAGGGACAGGCGGTTGCACTGCAGGGGATTGAGCTGGTGCCGGAATACGAGTTACAACTGAATGCGGCAGGGAGATAGATATTTTCAAAGGGCAAAATCTTCCGCAATGGGAGCCTGCCCTGGAAGGATTCTGTGTGCGTTTTATTCGAATTTTGCAGCCTTTTGAAGTTTTTTAGCGCGAATCCGACTTTGGTCGGATTCGCGCTTTTATTTTGAAGCATTAGGATGCGATGCGTAGGATGAAAGCCCCGGAAGATTGATCCTGTTCCCTTTCAACAGGGAAAGTGCTGTAAAGCAACAGCCCGTGCAGGCGTCCTGGGCACAAAAGATAGTCAGTCCTTTTTGGAGAGTCAGATGAATACAAATCGAATCCCGTGGACTATGCGCGGAATCCTCGCCGGTGCGGCGTTTCTGCTGCTGCTGGTCTGCGCCACGGTAAGCCATGCGCAGAGCAATGCCGCCACGTTGACCGGTACTGTAACCGACAAGACCGGAGCCGTGATTCCCCAGGCCAGCATTGAGTTGACCGATGAGGCTTCGGGCGTGGTTCGCACCACCACCAGTGACGAACGCGGCATGTTTTCGCTGGTAGGTGTGCCGGTGGCCGTCTATGACGTAAAAGTTTCGGCGGCAGGCTTCAACGGCCTGTTGCGCAAAGCTCTGGCGCTGCACATCAATGATCAGATTGAGCTGAAGGGTATAGCCCTGGAAGTGGCTGGCACCAGTAGCTCGATTGTAGTGACGGCCTCCAACGATGAGATGACGCCCACCACCAGCGGTGAGGTTAGCTACACCGTCAGCGATACGCAGTTGCACAATATGAATATCGAAGGCCGCAGCGCCATCGAGCTGTTGGGACTTATCCCTGGCTCGGGTAATACGGGCAACTTCAACGGTTCCTATAACAGCAGCTCGGCAGGATTTACGCAGAACTCCAGCTCATATACGGTGAACGGCAACCGCTTTGATCAGGTTTCTCTGGTGAGCGATGGCGCGGCGGTCAGTGATGTGAATACGGCGGGCGCGGCGGCTGTGACGCCCAACGTGGACATGATTTCGGAATTGAAGGTGGAGTCGGCGGCCTATTCGGTGACTGAGCCGAACGGTCCTATCGTGGTTTCAGCGCAGACAAAGTCGGGCGGCCGCGATTTTCACGGCTTGGCCGAGCTGACGGCCCGCAGCCACTACCTGAATGCCAGCGACTGGCAGCAGAAGTCGGAAGCCCTGCCCGCTCCGCAGACCTCGCTCTTTTATCCCGCAGTACAGATTGGCGGACCGGCGGCCATTCCCGGCACGGGCAAGCTGAAAGACAAGCTCTTCTTCTTTGCCGCCACCGAGCTTTCGCAGCAGCATGTGGATCTGACGCCGCGCAAATCGCAGGTGCCCACGGCGGCCATGCGCAAGGGTGACTTTGGCGACGCCACTTACCTGAGCGCGCTTTCCAACCAGGCCAATGACTGGCTGGGCTGGCCGGGTGCCACCAACCCCTGCAACACCAGCAATACGCTGAATGGCAAGGCATTCTGGAACTATTGCAGCAATGATTCGGCCGGCAACTGGGGCCAGATCAACAGCAGCCTGATCGATTCCGGCGGCCAGAAGCTGCTGAATGCCATGCCGCTGCCCAACGCGGACCCTGCGGCCCACGGTGGCTACAACCTGATTACCGACTTCATCGTGAGCGAGCCGCGTAATCAGGAGATTATGAAGCTGGATTACGCCTACAGCGACAAGACGCACTTCTCGATGCGCTACAACCACGAGAACGAGAGCGTGCCTCAGCCCTACGGTCCATGGAACACCTGGAACAAGGTTCCGTATCCTGCCACACAGACCGAGAAGAATGCCTCGAACTCGATCAATCTGAACATGACCAGTGTGCTCAGTTCACGGCTGACGAATGAGGCTTCACTTTCCTATACGCGCTTCACGCTCAAGACGGATCTGGGCAATCTGAGCGCGGTGTCAATGACGGCGCTCAACTATCCCTATGCCGACCTCTTCAAGTCCGCCAGCGGCCTGATTCCGAACGTCAGCTTTGAGCAGCAGTTGGGTGGTTTGTATCTGGCCGGGGGCGAGGCACCGCCCTATCTGCAGGCGCAGAATGCCTACGCATTCAACGATGGCTTCACCTATCTGTACCGCGCGCACCTGATCCGCTTTGGTGGGTTTGCGCAGTACGACCGTTACAACCTGCAGACCACCGGAAACGACAACGGCAGCGTGGATAGCGAGAACTATGCCACGGTGAGTGGCAACGACTGGGCTGATCTTCTGCTCGGCTATACCTCGTACTACAGCCAGTCGAGCGGCAACATCAAGGCCGACATGGCGCTGAAGCGCTTTGACCTGTTCGCGCAGGATACATGGAAGGTGACGCCGCGCCTGACGGTCAACTACGGTTTGCGTCTGAATCATCTGGGCTGGTGGTATGAGCGCGGCGGCCACATCGCGGTCTTCAACCCTGCGGCCTACAGTTCAACGGCCGCGTACACGGACTACAGTGGCTTGCAGTCGCATGCAACCACTGCAGGCGTGCCTTACTCGGGTTCCAAACCGCTGGGCTTTCAGTATGCGCCGGGCGTGGGCTTTGCATACGATCTGCAGGGCGACGGGCGTACTGTGGTGCGGGGCGGCTTTGGCGCCAACTACTATCCTGATCCGGGCAACAACGCATTCAGCGGCGTCATGGCTCCGCCCAACTTCAAGGTGGTCAGCAGCTGGACTTCAGGCAGTGACTACACGCTCAGCGGCATTTCATCGCTCGACTACTCGAAGTTGGTGGCCACGGTTTACGGCACGGCCAACCCCACCGACAATAAGTCGCCGGTAACTTACTCGTGGAACCTGGCGGTTTCGCATCAGTTCTGGGGAGCCAATAAAGTTGAGGTCAACTATGTGGGTAACTCCAGCCACAATTTGGTGGGCTATGGTGTGAAGAATGCCGTGCCGGAAGGTGCGGAAAACGGCGCTTACTACGGCACCTGGTATGACAACTATGACGGCCTGCGCAAGTACTGGCAGTATGGCGACATCAGCGTTCACTACCACAACCTGAACTCGAACTACAACGCGCTGCAGTTGACCGTGACGCGCCAGAAGGGCTGGCTCAATTACTGGGGCAGTTACACTTTTGGCAAGACGATGGCCTACAACGCCGAAGACGCCTTCAACATGCGCCGCCAATATGGTCCCGCGCCTTTTGATCGCTCGCAGATCGTCAGCTTTAGTTATTACCTAAACCTGCCGGACTTCGGCACGAAGTATCTGGGCAACCACAAGGTAGTCAATCTGGCCACTAATGGCTGGCACGTCTCCGGCCTCTTCCAGGCCATGACCGGCGGCCCCATCAGCAATAACTTCGGCAGTGAATACGCCGTCAACCAGAACACCATCGGCATCTATGGGCCGGGTAACTATTCCGACTTTGCCGACGGCACTCCGGACGAAGTGGCCGTGCCCAAGCTGACCTGCGATCCGCGCAAGGGGCTCAAGCGCGACCAGTACTTCAACCCCGCCTGCTTTGCTGGTCCCACGCGTTTGTCGAACGGCGTCTACCGCCTGCCCTACATTCACGGACCGGCTTCCATCAACGATTCCATCGGCGTCTTCAAGACCTTCGCGCTCAAGGGCGAAAAGAAGATCGAGATTCGCGGCGAAGCCTTCAACCTGTTCAATCACGCATGGAACGAGTTCATTCCTGACGATACGAACATGTACATGGGCTTCAATACGGATGGATCGGCCGAGAGCACGAGTGGGATTTCCGATAATCTCAAGTCCGGTTCAGTGGACAACAAGACCGGCCACCGCGAAATTTCACTGGCCGCCAAGTTCTACTTCTAAACGAGTCTCTCAAGGGGGTAGGATGAATCCTGAACCTGCTCTGTCCGGCAACGAAGGTATGGGCCTTCGTTGCCGTTTTTTCTGGAGAGATTAAGCTACGCCATTCCTGCCATAAAATAAGCAGGGCTTTAGTACCTGAGGGAGATGCGATGCGAAAGCTGGGTCGGTTTTATCTGGCTGGATTGTTGTTGCTAGGTTTCACAATTCAGGCGCATGCGCAACAGTTTGCGGTGGGCGCGGATCTTTCCTTCCTGGCCAGCGCCGAGCAGCAGGGCATCGCCTTCAAGGAAGATGGTCAGACCCGCGACGTGCTCTCGATCCTGCATGAGCATCATTACAACTGGGTGCGGCTGCGCGTCTTCGTTGATCCCGCATCGAACCCCGACAAGCTGCCCAACGATCTGAACTATACGATTGCGCTGGCGAAGCGTGCGCAATCGCAGGGCTTTCATCTGCTGCTCGATCTGCATTACTCCGACACATGGGCCGACCCGGAAAAGCAGTTCACGCCTGCCGCCTGGTCCAAGCTCAAGCACAAGCAGCTTACTCAGCAGGTCTTCAATTACACACGTGACACGATTGCAGCCTTCGCGCAGGCCGGTGTGATGCCGCAGATGGTGCAGGTAGGCAATGAAATCACCCACGGCATGCTGTGGCCCGATGGCAAGTTGCCCGATAACTGGGATAACTTAGCCGACCTGCTCAAGGCGGGCATCACCGGTGTGGATGCGGGCCGTGGCGTTCTGCCGCATCCGCGCATCATGATTCACATTGAACGCTCGGGCGACTATGACGCGGCGGTTTGGTTCTATGACAATCTGATCGCGCGTCACGTCCCCTTCGATGTAATTGGCCTTTCTTACTATCCCTTCTGGCACGGCGATACGCACAAGTTGCGCGGCAATCTGCACGATCTGGCCTTGCGCTATCATCATCCGATCATCGTGGTGGAGACGGCCTTTAACTGGACGCCGGGGGACTTCATCGGCAAGAAGTCGGAGTTCCCGGAAAGCCCTGAAGGGCAGCGCGCATTTTTGCAGGCGGTTTACGATGCGGTGCGTGCCGTGCCCGATGGACTTGGTCAGGGAGTTTTCTGGTGGGAGCCGGCCGTTGCGCCCAGTCCCATTGCCGGCCGCGCCCTGTTTGACGATCAGCACAATGCGCTGCCCGCGCTCACGGTATTTGATCCCACGGCAGGAAGCAAAACAGGAAGTCAAAAATGACCTGTGCAGGCAGAACGCTAGTGCTGAAGTGCGTGCTGTTGCTGCTGGCCGCATGGTTGGTGGTTGCGCCTGTGCGGGCGCAGACGAGCAGTGCCCGCACGGCCGACGAGTGGAACTATACGGCGCACTCCTGGCAGCCGCAGAACGGTCTGCCCGGCGAAACCGTGCAGGCTTTTGCGCAGACGCCCGATGGCTACTTGTGGATTGGCACCAGCGAAGGGCTGGCGCGCTTCGACGGCGAACGCTTTGTTCTGTTCGCCCGCGAGAACACGCCGCAGATGCGCGAGAACAGTGTGTTTTGCCTGCTGGCCGGCAGGGATGGAACGCTCTGGATTGGCACCGAAGGCGGCGGTCTGGTGGAGATGCGCAAGGGGTTCTTTCGCCAGTACTCTGCCGCCGATGGTTTGACGGATGGCTTCATCCGCTCGCTCTACGAAGACCGCAGCGGCTCGCTCTGGGTGGCCACCGACAACGGACTCTTCCGCAAGAACGGTGCAAAGCTGGAGCGCATCGACAATCGTCCGTCCATGCCGTCGAATGCTTTTCATGCCGTGCTCGAAGACCGTCGGGGTCGCATCTGGGCGGGTGCGCCCAAGCTCTACGCCATCATCAACAGTCAGCCGCGCGAGTTTGCTTTGGACGGTACCGACAGCCAGAACCGCGTGAAGTCAATCCTTGAAACGGAAGACGGCTCCATCTGGGTGGGCACGGTGAGCGGTCTGCATCGTCTGCGTCCGGGCAGGGATCGTTTTGAGCGCGTAGCTGGCGTGTGGGGAACCATTCGCACGCTCTGTTCGGTTTCTGGCGGTGAACTGTGGGCGGGGGCCATTGGGCAGGGAATCTTCCGCATTCGCTTCGATGCGCAGGTAAGCAGCGTGGTGCATCTGGATGCGCCTTCGCCACAGGTCAGCAACACCATCCTCAGCATCTTTCAGGATGAGACGCACAACCTTTGGGTGGGCACGCAGGTGGGCATGGCGCGGCTCAATCGCACGCCCGTGCAGGTGCTCTCGCTGCCGCAGGCCGCGGACTCCGACTTCGGCACGGTCTCGCTCGATGCGGACGGCAGCTTGTGGGCCGCATCGAATCAGCTAGTGCATGTACAGGATGGGCAGGCCGTTTCCTCGCATCTTCCGGGGCTTGGCGATGCACGTGTGCGTAATCTTTTGCGCGCTCGCGATGGCTCGCTCTGGATTGGCACCGACGGCAGCGGACTCTATCGTATTTCCCACGCGGGCACGGCGCATTACACCATGCAGCAGGGACTGCCGAACAACTTTGTGCGGTGCATGATCGAGGCTCGTGATGGCTCGCTCTGGATTGGTCTGGACGAAGGCGTGGCCCACTTCAATGGCGCGAGCTTTCATAATCTGACCACGCGCAACGGATTGGTCTACTTCAGCACGCGCTCCATTCTGGAAGACCGCACCGGCGACATTTGGGTGGGCACTGAGCGCGGCGTCACGCATCTGCATCAGGGCCAGCCGGTGCAAGATGCCGTGACCGAAGCATTGAAGGAAGAGAAAATCTGGGCGCTGCATGAGGACGCCGATGGCGGCCTGTGGCTGGGCACACGCACCAATGGTCTGTATCGTTATCGCGATGGCTTGTTGACGCACTACACCACGGCCAATGGACTGGCCAGCAATAGCGTCTATTCGATTCTGGAGGATGAGCAGCACAACCTCTGGCTAAGCGGACCGCTGGGCGTGATGCTGCTGAAGCGCGCTGAGCTGGATGCGCAGGCCCGCGACGCGCACAGGGTGCTCTCGGTGCGCTTTTATCGCGGCGATGCGGGGGACAAGCCCACACTGTTTTACGGTGGCACGCAACCGGCGGGGGTGATCGCGCATGGCGAGGCGTGGTTCCCTACCAATCGCGGTCTGTGGCGCATTCGTCCCACGGAGTTTGACGTTCCGCCGCTCACGCATCTGAACATTGGCGGCGTTACGGTGGATGGCCGCGCAGCTCCGCAGCACGCTCCGCTGGAAATTTCTGCCGGAGCGGCGCGCATCGAGATTGCGTGGGAGCCCGTGATGCTTGGCTCGCAGGAGGATCTGCTGTTCCACTACAAGTTGGAAGGCTTTGACAAGGAATGGACCATGGCCGCCAGCACGCAGCGGCTGGCCACCTACACGAATCTGCCTGCGGGCCACTACACCTTTCTGGTGGAGGCCTGGCAGCGCGAACATCCCGAGCAGAGTGTGCGCGCCAGTCTCGAACTCCGCAAACGGCCTTACTTTTATCGCACGCCATGGTTCATTGGTCTTTGCATCCTGATTGCTGGACTGGTCGGCATGGGCAGCTATCAGGTGCGTATGCGACAGGTGCATGCGCGCTATGAGGCGGTGCTGGCTGAGCGCACGCGTCTGGCCCGAGAGATGCACGACACCTTCATTCAGGGTTGCGCCAGCGTCTCTGCCATGCTGGAGGCGGCTTGCGAAATCGATGATCAGGAAAGCCGCCAGCACATGATCGAGTACGCCAGCACGCAGATTCGCTCCACCATGGATGAGGCCCGGCAGGCGGTGTGGAATCTGCGCGGCAGTGAACAGGCACCCAGCAGTCTGCACGAGTGTCTGCAGCAGATGGCTGAGCGCGTGGGCCGCGAGTACGGCATGGAGGTCAGCTTCCGGCAGGAGGGCGAGCCCTTTGCGCTGGGTCAGCAGGCCGTGCATGAGCTGGTGATGGTGGCGCGCGAGGGCATTTACAACGCGGTGCTACATGGTGAACCACAGCGCATTACGGCGCTGCTCGGCTTTACCGCGACGCATCTGCAACTGCACATAGAAGACGATGGCCGTGGCTTTGATGCGAACGCTCAGACCGCCGAAGGGCACTACGGCTTGCAGGGAATGCGGGAGCGGGTTTCACGCTTTGGTGGCACCGTGGAAATCAGCAGCCAGCCCGGCCATGGCACTATGATTCGCGTGGAGATTCCACGCGCCCGGCTGCAAGCCTGAGCCGTGAAGAAGGGGGTTGCACATGCTTACTCTCGAAGCTGCACGGACAGTGGTTTCAGTGTCCGGCTATAATCTTCCCACCATGGAAGCGATTCGCATTTTGATCGTCGACGACCACCCCATCATGCGGGTGGGCATTGCCGCGTTGATCAGCGCGTCCAAGGGGATGGAGTGCGTGGGGCAGGCGGGCAGCGGTGAAGAAGCCATTGAAATGCATGCCCATCTGAAGCCCGACGTGACCCTGATGGATTTGCGCCTGCCCGGCATCGGCGGGGTTGAAACCATTCGCCGCATTCGCATGCAAGCACCCAAGGCGCGTTTTATCGTGCTCACTACCTACGAGGGTGACGAGGACATTCATCAGGCGATGGAGGCCGGAGCCAGCGGTTATCTGGTCAAGGGCCTGCCACAGGAGATGCTGGTGAATGCCGTGCTGCGCGTGCATGCCGGATCGCGCTACCTGCCGTCGCCCATGACCAAGGCGCTGGCGGATCGCACACCGGACTCCAGCTTGAGCGCCCGTGAGCGTGAGGTGTTGATGCTCGTCGCCAAAGGGCAGTCGAACAAGGAGATTGCCGCGACGCTGGGCATTACGGAAGCCACGGTCAAATGCCACGTGAGCGTGATTTTAGCGCGCCTGAATGCCGCCGACCGCACCCAGGCGGTGGTCAACGCCATCCGCCGCGGGCTGCTGCATTTTTAGAAAGCAGCTTTCAGCCGAAAGCTCTCAGCCGTCAGCGCATTGTGGTGGGAGGGCTTTGAAAGGGCACAACTTCAGTCGTGCCGCAAATGTGCCCAAAAGACGAGGGCTTTAGCCGCTGAGGGGATTTTCTGTGGGCTAGGCCCAAAAATCCCCTCAGCGGCTAAACAGGCTGCGGAAAAACTCTCTTGGGGCTCGGTTTTGAAAGGGCACGGCTTCAGCCGTGCCAAATAAACGCAATAAAATCAACGGGGCTTTAGCCCCTGAGGGACGTTTCTCTCCTGCCCCCCGCAAGGATTCAACCGTTTTTCCGCAGCCTGTAAAGCCGGTCCACTTTTGTTTCTCTTTCGGCACGGATAAATCCGTGCCCTTTCAAAGCATCACTTGGCCAGAACCTTGGCAATGCGTTCCATGGCCCAGTCAATCTCTTCGCGGGTGATGACCAGCGGCGGCGCAATGCGGATCACGTGGTCATGCGTTTCCTTGCACAGAATCCCCTCGACCATCAGCGCTTCGCAGTAGGGGCGGGCTTGGCCATGCAGCTCAATGCCGATCCACAAACCACGGCCACGCACTTCCTTGATGGCCGGACTCTTGAGCGCCTGCAACTTGCCGAGCAGGTATGCGCCCAGTTCCGCCGAGCGCTCCACCAGCTTCTCGTCCTTGAGTACCTGCAGTGCGGTACGGGCAACGGCGCAGCCCAGCGGATTTCCGCCGAAGGTGCTGCCGTGGTCGCCGGGGCGGAAGACGCCCAGAATCTCGCGCGAGGCCAGCACGGCGGAAACCGGATAGAAGCCGCCGGCTAGCGCCTTGCCCACGATCAGCACATCGGGCGTGATGCCTTCATGCTGATAGGCGAAGAGCTTGCCCGTGCGGCCAAGGCCCGACTGAATCTCATCGAGTGCAAGCAGCACGCGATTCTGGCGACAGAGTTCCGCAGCCTGCTGGAGGAAGCCCGCTGGCGGCATCACGATGCCCGCCTCGCCCTGAATCGGTTCCATCAGGAAAGCGCAGGTGTTGGGCGTGATGGCCTCGCGCAGCGCTTCAATGTCGCCGTAGGGAACAATCTTGAAGCCCGGCGTGAAAGGGCCGAAGCCGTCGCGGTACTGATCGTCGCTGGAGAAGCTGATGATGGAGATGGTACGGCCATGGAAGTTTCCGGCGCAGACGATGATCTCGGCCTGATTTTCCGGAATGCCCTTGACCTTGTGGCCCCACTTGCGCGCGGCCTTCAGCGCGGTCTCTACGGCTTCAGCGCCGGAGTTCATCGGCAGCACCATTTCAAAGCCGGTCAACTCGGTCAGTTCCTTGCTGAAGAGCGGCAGCTGCTCATTGCGGAAGGCACGCGAGGTCAGCGTGACCTTGCTGGCCTGTTCGTGCAGGGTGGCAAGAATTCGGGGATGGCAGTGGCCCTGGTTGACCGCCGAGTAGGCAGCCAGGCAATCCAGATAGCGATTGCCGTCCACGTCGTAGACCCACACACCCTCGGCACGCTCAATCACTACATCGAGCGGATGGTAGTTGTGGGCTCCAAATTCGTTTTCGAGGCTGACGAGTTCCTGTGTCCGGGTGCGCTGTTCCGTCTGTGTGCTCATGATCTTCTCCCCATTGTGCCTCAAGCGGAGGCTGAGAGGCAGGACGAAAAGGCCAAAAAGACGATCTGTACGGAGTTGAAGGCGGAAGTCCTGCCGGAATCCATAGATGCACTTATAGAATATGCCAGTACAGGGAGTTTTTGTTTTTCGAGGGAGCGGTGCTCAGAAAGTCTTGCCTATGCACTGTCCTTGCTTGTGCAAGCGCAGCGTCAGGCAGAAAGTCAGGCAGCAAAACTAGGCCAAAAGCACTTCCACGCCCTGCGAGCGGAGCAGTTCAACGTGCTCGGGGGCGATGTCGCTGTCGGTGACGACGACGCTGGCCGCGCTGAGCGGCGCAACCGGAATCATGCCGCCGCGGCCGAACTTGGTGTGGTCCGCCACGATGATGGTGCGGGCCGCTACTTCAATCATCTTCTGCTCGCTGCCGACCACCAGTGTGTTGTTGTTGGTGAAGCCGGCCTCGCTGATGCCGCCAATCCCCATGATGACCACATCGGCGCGAATGCCGGAGAGCATCTGTTCGCAGAAGGGCCCAAGCAGCACGCGATGGCGTGGGTCCAGATAGCCGCCGGTCAGCGTCAGCTCAATGTTGCGCAGCGACTCCAGCCGCTCGGCAATGGGCAGTGAGTTGGTGACGATGTGCAGTGACTTGACGGCCAGTTCGCGGGCTACCGCTGCCACCGTCGAACCACCGTCGAGCAGCACCGTCTGGCCATCGTGAATCAGGCTGGCGGTTAGGCGGGCGATGCGGTCTTTCTCCGTGGCCTGATGCACGGCCTCAGCAGGAGCCTCAAAGACCTTGGGCTGCTGCTGTTGCGAAACCGCTCCACCGTAGACGCGGCGCAGAACCTTGGCCGTTTCCAGCAGGTCCAGGTCGCGACGCACGCTGGACTCCGAAGCTTCGAGCTCGCGGCAAAGGGTTTCGATGTCGACGAAATCGCGAGCCTCAAGCATCTGCCGGATTCGTAGCTGTCGTTCTGCTGCTTTCATCGTTTGCGCCTGTGCGTCGAAGCTTGTCTATCGAAGCTAATTCGATTTTACAGTGCGAGCCAAGTTTCTTCCGTGTGCCGTACTACTTTGCGCCGAGGGCTGCCATCACCGCATCGGTTACGGACTGGACGATTCCCTCCACTTCCGCCGCCGATCCAGCGCGTGGCGTCATATTCACGCCGTCGCAGGGTGCGGGGGTGACGGCAATCGCGTTGGGCATTTGCAAATCGCTGAGTTGGCACTCCTTCATGCGCTCGGGATCAAAGCGCGCATCGGGCAGGCCCAGCTTCTTCTTGAGGGCCAGCAGGTCAGCGCCCTGCTGTTCGCTGATGTAGCTGATGGGCACGCCCAGTTGGGTGGCATTCATCAGCGTCCAGCAGTAGGTGTCGAGCACCTCGGCGTACCACTCGGCGTGCATCACGGTATCTGCCCAGCAGAGGATGCCATGATTGGCCAGCAGTACCGTGTTGTGTTGACGCACGTAGGGAATCACAGTCTGCGCGAACTCCGGCGTGCCGGGAGTTTTGTAGGGCGAGAGCGCCACCTTGCCGACGAAGACCTCGAACTCCGGAATAATCATGTTGGGCGGCACCTTGCCGGTGATGGCGTAGGCCGTGGCATGCGGTGGATGGCAATGCACCACCGACTTGGCCTCGGGCACATGCTTGTAGACCTCAAGGTGCATCAGAATCTCGCTGGTGCGTGGACGGCGACCGGCAATCTGGTTGCCGTTCAGGTCCACCAGGCAAATGTCCTCGGGCGTCAGATCGAACTTGCTGAGTAGCGTAGGCGTACACAGCACTTCGTTGGGGCCGATGCGATAGCTGATGTTGCCGCCATTGCCATCGACGAAGGCGCGCATCCACAGCTTCTTGCCAACCGTGCAGATTTCGCGCTTGATGGCTTCGGCTTCGGGTGTGCTATAGAGTCTGGCATTGGGCGCGGGCAAGCCGCCTACGCCAGCCACGGGCGCGAGTGCTGGAGTGGAAGACGCGACGGCAGGCGCAAGCGCCGTGGTGGACGTTTCGCATGAGCCGCAACGCTCCAGCGTGAGGTGGCGCTGCTCAATCAGGTCGCGGGCCGAGGGCGTAATCACGCAGTTCTCAGGAACAATCAGGCGGGTGGCACCAGCCGCGATGGCCTCGTTCACATCGCGTAGCGCGATCACTTTGCAGTTGGTCAGAGGAATGCTTTTGGCTTCGTTCGTCACTTCGTCCCCTCGCATGAAAATCTCTCGGAATGAAAATGGCCGAGTATAAAAAACGTTTGGGTTATGCGTCGATAGCGTCGACGATCAGGGCGCAGTACGCGTCGACCGGCACATTCTCCGGCCAGAAGGGGTTGGCAGCCTCGCGGCCTTCGGTGAAGGCGACAATCTGGCCGATGCCAGCGCCCAGTTCATCCACGGCGATCAGCGCCTTGCCGCCGCCGCGACCATTCCTGGCGCGCAGATTCTCCATGGTGATGGGCTCAATTGCAACCAGACGGCGGCCGCGATAGGAGTCGATCGCCGGAGTCAGCGTCAGATGTCCACGCACATAAGCAAGCCTCATGCCGCACCTCCAATGCCGTGCCCCGGAGCCTGCACGCGATCCACCACGCCCGCCACCACCATGCGTGCCGGAGTAGTGTTGCCGAGCTTTTGCCGCGCAATGTCGCCGTCAGTGGAAACCAGCACAATCGAGCCCTTGCCTGCGCCGATCCAGTCGAGAATCACGATGGGTTCTTCCGCAGCAGAGCCGTCGTGTTCCAGCCGCAGCGCCAGCAGAAACCGGCAGCCCGTCAGCGTCGGATGCTTGACGGTTGCCACCACGGTTCCTTCAATGCGGGCTAAAAACATGGTTCGTGCTCCGGAAACGGCTTTCAGCTCTCAGTTTTTAGCTGACGGCTGAAAGCTGAGAGCTGCATCTTCTAGATCATGCGCAGCGCGTTGCCCACCACCATCTGGCGTTCGCGCGTAAAGGTGAGCGGCGTGGTGATGCCTTCGCCGGTGGGCGTTGCAATGGTGTGGCTAAAGTAGCCCGGTCCGCCTACGCCCAGCGAGGCTGGCGAAGCCGCGTTGTGCAGGAAGAGCGTCGTGTTCATGGCGCGGGCCATCTTCGTTGCCGTTTCCACGTTGCGCGTGTGAATGAGGGCGGTGTGATGATAGCCATGCTCGGCGCGGACCGCCGCCGCAATGGCGGAGTTCACGCAGGGCATGCGCACAATCGGCAGAAAAGGCATCATCTGCTCTTCCTGCACAAAGGCATGGTCCTCGCTGGTTTCGCCAAAAAGCATCTCGGTTCCGGCGGGAGCCTGTACGCCAGCCGCTGCCGCAAGCACTGCAACATCCTTGCCGACGAAATCTTTTTTTACATGGGCGCGGGCGCAACCGCCAGCGGGTTTATCAAAGCTGAAGGCTGCCTGTGTAAGCCGATCGATGGCGGCGGAGTCCAGTTGGTAGGCTCCCGCGCGGCGCATGGCGGCAATAAATGCATCGGCCACGCTGGCCACCACGAAGACTTCCTTTTCGCCAATGCAGAGCAGGTTGTTATCGAACGCTGCGCCCTCGATGATGCACTTGGCCGCATGATCCAGATCGGCCGTCTCGTCCACCACCACGGGCGGATTGCCCGGACCTCCTGCGATCACGCGCTTGCCGCTCTTGGCTGCGGCCTTGGCCACAGCCGCGCCACCCGTGCAGCAGAGCAATGCAATCTTGGGATGATGGAAGATCTGCTCGGCCGCTTCAATGCTGGCGCTGGTAGTGGTGGTGAGCACATTGGCCACGCCCAGTTCGCGCTCAATCTCGCGGTTCCACAACTGCAGCGCATAGCGCGCCACCTTCTGCCCGGAAGGATGCGGACCGAAGACCGCTGTGTTGCCAGCAGCCAGAATGTTGATCGCATTCGAGGCCATCGTCGGCACCGAATGCGTGACCGGCAGCATCATGCCGACGACCCCCCAGGGTGCGTGCTCAATCAGACAGAGGCCGGTGTGATTGGTGCGGGCCTGGCTTTGCAAAGCCTCCACGCCCAGCACGAAACGCATGTTGGTGAGCTTGGCGATCTTGTGATCGAGGCGGCCAACCTTGGTCTCCTCCATCTCCATCTTGCCCAACTCTTCGCGGCGGTCGTTGCAGATGCGGCGAATGATGTCGATCATTCTGCCACGATCTTCCAGACTCATGGCAGCCACTTTTTTCTGCGCCTCGAATGCGGCGCTGGCCGCTTCATCGACGGTGGCAAAGACGCCGTCCTGCCCGGCGAAGCTTGTTGCCGCAGGCGATGGAGTGATCTGCTCACGCAGCCGTGCCACTACCTCGCGCGCGATTTCCGCAATCATCTGCTGCGATACGGACTGCTCGATTTGCATGTTATGGCTTCTCCAGAACTGCGCCTTCGACCTCGAGAGCATCCACAATGCCCACCAGGACCGCATCGACCGGCGTGTCTTTTGTTGTGGGCGTCAGGCGCGCGCTGCTGCCCTGCGTAAACAGAACGCACTCGCCCACGCCGGCTCCCACGCTATCGACGGCCACGACGGAACTGCCGGAGATTTGCAGCGCACCATCCCTGACGACGTACGGCTGCACCAGCAGTAGCTTCATGCCGCAGAACTTTTCGTTCTTCTGCGTGGAGACCACGTTTCCGATGACTTTTGCAATGAACATTGCGAACCTCTTCCGCCCCGACCTTGCGCTAATTCGCCCGACGCAACGCGCTGCCGCGTCCGGGGCGATTACTTTGGCAACACCAGGCCAATCGAATCGCTGGGGCGGGCAATCACATGCACGCTCTGTACCTCGCCTGCCGCACGGGCCGCAGCCGCGCCCGCATCCACTGCCGCTCGCACGCTGCCCACATCGCCGCGCACAAAAACGCTGCACAGACCGCTGCCAATCTTGTTCCAGCCCACAAACTGGACGCTGGCTGCCTTCAGCATTGCGTCCGTTGCCTGCACCAGGGCGATCAGGCCCTTGGTCTCGATCATTCCGATTGCTTCATTTGCCATGGGGTCTCTCCGCTTCCGCTGCTACTTCAAAAAGCTTTCAACAAGTGCGTCGTGGGGCCGCGCAATCACGTGCGACGAGACCAGCTCGCCCACGGCCTTGGCCGCAGCCGCGCCCGCATCCACTGCCGCTCGCACGCTGCCCACATCGCCGCGCACAATCGCGGTCACAAAGCCGCCGCCAATTTGCACGGTTTTCACCAGCTCTACGCTGGCCGCCTTGACCATGGCGTCGCTGGCCTCAACCAGTCCGACAAGGCCCTTGGTTTCGATCAATCCGATTGCCTGACTCATGTCGCTCCTCAAAGCAGCTTCCAGCTTCCAGCCTCTAGCTTTTAGCTCTCTTGCTGCGGTTGGCCTGCGTGGCTTGCACTGCAGGCGTTACTCTTTGGTGGTTTACTGCACAAAGGAGGGCAGCTCGTCGTGGGGACGGCTGATCACCTGCACGGCAACCACTTCGCCAATGCGTCCCGCGGCTTCGGCACCGGCGTCGGTGGCCGCTTTCACGGCTGCAACGTCGCCTTCCACAAAGGCCGTCACCAGACCCGAGCCGACGCTCTGCCAGCCGGTGAAGGTCACATTTGCACTCTTGAGCATGGCGTCAGTGGCCTCAAAAAGTGCCACCAGACCCTTGGTCTCAATCATTCCAAGCGCTTGTTTCATCGCTTCCTCTCTTCTTTGTAGCGTTGTTGCGTTGGCTTACCGGAACAGTTCAATCTCTTTGGTTAAATGCAGACCGCAGGCGTTGGCCTCGTCGGTGTCCATGTGTACGTTGAGGCGGCTGGTGGGGTCAATGCGCACATGAACGTTGTTAAAGGTGAGTCCGGCCTTGCCACCAATCCGCAGCTTCATGCGGTCGCCTTGCGCAACGCTGAACTGCGCGGCCTCAGCGGGGTTCATGTGTACGTGGATGGCTGCGCGAATCAGCCCCTGCTTCAGTTCGACCACGCCTTTGGGTCCGACAATCACCGCGCCGGGTGTGTCCTCGATGTTGCCCGACAGGCGCACCGGAACCTCATTGAAGCCGAGCATGATGGCGTCGGTGAAGGCCAGTTCCACCTGCGACTGCTTGCGCATGGGGCCAAGGATGCGCAGGTTGCTGATGACGCGCCCACGCGGGCCGACGATGGTCACCATCTCCTTGGCCGCGTAGTTGCCCTCCTGATAGAGCGGGCGCTCGACGGTCAGCTCGCTGCCCGCTCCGAAGAGCACGTCCATGTCTGCGCGGCAAACGTGCATGTGGCGCGAAGAGGCCTGCACCACCAGCTTGGAAGCGGCTGTTGCCCCGCCCAAGCGCTTGAGCACCACGTCACGCACAATCTGCTCGACTTGATTTCTGTTGATCTGCACTGCGTTTGTCCTCGAAAAACAGCTTCCAGCTTCTAGCACCTGGCAGTTAGTCTCTGTTCCCTGTTCTCTGTCCCCTGCCCTTCAACCACCGCCGTCGTCTCCCGCGCCACGATGATCTCTTCATTGGCGGGCACAACGTGTACTGCAACCGGTGAGCCCTCGGCGCTGATCGGTCCCTCGCCCCGCAAGCTGTGGTTGCGTCCTGCATCGAAGTGCACACCGAAGGCCGTCAGGTTTGCGAGCACTCCGGCGCGCACCCATTGCGAGTTTTCGCCAATGCCGCCCGAGAAGGTGATGACGTCGACGCCGCCCATGTTCACCAGAAACGCGCCCAGGTAATGGCGGATGGAGCGCACAAAAACATCGAGCGCCAGCTTGCTGCGCGCGTCGCCAGCGGTCGCGGCTTCTTCCAGGTCGCGCACGTCGCCGCTTTTGCCGCTGATGCCGGCCAGCCCCGATTCGTTCGCCAGTCTGCGGGCCATCTCGTCCGGGCCAAGGTCCAGCTTCTTCATCATGTGCAGCGCGGCAAAAACGTCCAGGTCGCCCACGCGGTTGTTCTGCGGCAGGCCCGACTGCGGCGATGTGCCAAAGCTCGTGTCAAAGGCCACGCCATTCACAAACGCCGCCACGCTGGAGCTTCCGCCCAAATGGCAGCTGATGTGCCGCACCTCTTCGCGGCCCACAATCTGCAGCGCCCGTTCGCTGGCCGCGCGGTGGCTGGCTCCGTGAAAGCCGTAGCGGCGGATGCCGTAGCAGGTGCGCCACTCGTAGGGCACAGCGTAGGTGGTGGCCGCTTCGTCCATAAAGCGATAAGGGCCGGTTTCGATGACCGCTACCAGCGGCACCGTGGGCAGCAGTTCGCGGAAGGCGCGCATGGCGGCCACGTAAGGCGGATTGTGCGCCGGCGCCAGAAAACGAAACTCCTCCATGGCAGCCAGAAACGCATCGTCGATGATCTGCGGATGGTTGAAGGGGCCGGCGTGGACGGCCTTGAAGCCAACCGCGTCGATCTCTGCAATGCTGCCGAGCGGCCTGCCGGGTCCGGCAATCTCGCCCAGGCATTGGGCAATGGCCGCCGGGTAGTCGGCGCAGCTGCCGCCGGGTTGGCCAATGCGCTCCACCTTGCCCTGCGCCAGCACGGTTTCCGCAGGCATATCAAGCACGCGGAACTTGAACGAGGTGCTACCGATGTTGGGGATAAGACATTTCATAGTGAAAGACTCTGATTGATTCTGCATAGTACTCACGCAAAAACAGCAAAGTCAACCGTTTCTTTTTTGAAAATTTCTGCTATTGTGTTGGATGACTTTGAAGGAAGTCAGCAGAATGGCTCCAAAATTCCCTGTTTCTGCACCCGACCCTGCGGCCAACCTGCCGCAATCCACCACTTTGCAGCGAATCGAAGAGCTGGGCGTGGTGGGAGCAGGCGGCGGCGGTTTTCCCACCGCGGTCAAGCTGAAGAGCCGGGTTTCCACCGTGATTGCCAACGCCGCCGAGTGTGAGCCTCTGCTGCACAAGGACAAGGAGCTGCTGCACCACTACGCCCAGCCCTTCCTGCGCGGCATGGAGCTGGCCATGGAGTTGGTGGGCGCCAGTCAGGGCGTGGTGGGCGTCAAGGAGAAGTACCACGCGATCATTGACGAACTGACCCGCATCGCTCCCGCCAGCATTCGCATCGCCCCGCTGCCCGACGTCTATCCGGCGGGCGACGAGTTCATTCTGGTGCATCTGGTCACGGGGCGCGTGATTCCTCCCGGCGGCTTGCCCAAAGATGTGGACGTGGCCGTCAGCAACGTTGAAACCTTCCTGAACATTGCGCTGGACCAACCCGTGACGCACAAATACCTGACGGTGGCTGGAGCCGTGGCCAACCCCGTGACCCTTCGAGTGCCCATCGGCATCACGATTGGCGAGGCGCTGGAGGCAGCGGGCGGCGTTACGGTAAGCGACTTTGGCGTTCTGCTAGGTGGGGTGATGATGGCGCGGCCCGCGCTCAGTCTGGACCAGCCTGTCACCAAAACTACCGGCGGCATTATCGTGTTGCCCGCTGAGCACAAGCTGATTGAGCGGCATCGCGCCCCGTGGCAGCATGTGGCCAAGATCGGCCGCTCGGCCTGCGACCAGTGCCGCTTCTGTACCGAGTTCTGCCCGCGCTTTTTGCTCGGCCATCCGATTGAGCCGCACATGGCCATGCGCTCACTGGGCTTTGCGCAGGGGGCCGACTCGATGGTGGCGGGCACGCTCTACTGTTGCGAATGCAATCTCTGCTCGCTCTTTTCGTGCCCCGAGGATCTGGACCCGAAGAACGTCTGCGTACACTCGAAGCCGGTGGCGCGGGAGCGCGGACTCACCTGGAAGGGCACGCCCGACCAGATTGAGCCGCACCCCATGGCCGAGTTTCGCCGCATTCCCACCCGCCGCCTGATGGCCAAGCTGGGGCTGGGGGAGTTCAACAACGTGGGGCCTTTGATTGCCCACGAATTCCATCCCAAACAAGTAAAAATCCTGCTCAAACAACATGCCGGAGCGCCTGCCGCAGCGGTTGTAAAAACCGGTGACCGGGTCGCCGCGGGAGAGTTGCTTGCGGCAACGCCGCAGGGCCAGTTGGGTGCAAGAATTCACGCCAGCATTGCCGGTGTGGTGCGCGTAGAGAAGGACGCGGTGGTGATCGAGGCGTAGCTTCCCGCAGTAGTGCGGGCGCAACAAGAAGGAGCTGTACCGTGGCAGAAATCAACTCCATTGGACTGATCGAGCTGTCGAGCGTGGCGACTGGCTTTCTGGTCGAAGACACGATGCTGAAGGCGGGCTCGGTTGAACTGCTGCTGGCCCGCACCATCTGCTCGGGCAAATTTCTGATCGTCGTCTCGGGCGACGTGACCAGCGTGCAGGCCGCGCTGCTGGCCGGGGCGGGCGTGGCCGGAGCCTCGCTGATCGAGCGTCGTCAGATTGCCCGTGTGCATCCGACCGTGCTGCAGGCCATTGCGCAGGCGGTGGACTTCGATCAGAGCCAGTTGCGTTCGATCGGAATCATCGAGACATTCTCGGCGGCCAGCATCATCGAGGCGGCCGATGCGGCGGTGAAAAGTGCCGACGTGGTTCTGCTGCGCGTACATCTGGCCATGGCGCTCGGCGGCAAGGGCTTTGTGGTGATGGCGGGCGATGTGGCCAGTGTGCAGGCAGCCGTGGCTGCGGGCGCAAAGGCCGCGGGCGACGACGGCATGCTGGTGGGCAAGGGCGTGATTCCCGCTCCCTCCCGCGAGCTTTTCCGCGAGTACATTTAGACGGCAGGAACTATTGATCCGGCAAATCAATTCCACGACTCTTTGGGTGCCCCACCCTCACCACGCCTTTGTTTTTGTGGCGAGGGTGGGAAAGCACGAAAACACTCTTTAGTTTCCGGATCAATAGGGGCCGGGGGATAGGCTTCAACGCATGGTTTTTGGGTGGAGGGAGCAGAGGCATTCATGCCTCTGAAAACCACCTGTCGCCATCGGGCCTTCAGGCCCGGGCTATGCTTTCAAGCGCAGAATTCAGGCGTGTATTTACATGCCTGTTCATCTTTTCGGCACAGCCTTCGGGTAGGATGGACGCGTTCGTATTTTTGCCTTTCAGAATCAAGATAAATTCTTGCGAGGCTCTGTCATGCCGATACGTCGCTCGATTTCCATCCTTCTTCTGCTTGCGGCACTGGTCGCAACCGCTTCGGCGCAAAGTCGCTGGGCCTACTTTGGCCCGGATGGCAAGCTGGTCTACGCCCGCTCTCCGCAGGGCGACCGCATTGCGGATTTCTCGTTTGCGGGCTACCAAGGCGGCGGCGTGCGCTTGCCCGATGTGCCCACCCGGCGCACCGTTGCTCCTTCGGGCGGGGACGATACGGCGGCCATTCAGAAGGCCATCGACGAAGTTTCGGCGCTGCCACTCAAAGACGGTTTTCGCGGTGCGGTGGAACTGGCTCCGGGCCTCTTTCACTGCGCCCAGACGCTGAACATCACGGCATCCGGCGTGGTGTTGCGGGGCGCGGGCATGAGCGCGGGAACGGGTGCGGACGGCAGCACGATTCAGATGACCGGCGATCCGCATCTGGCCATTCACGTGGCTGGCCTGTTGGACCTGAAGTACACAGGACCGCAGACCGTTGCCGCCGACGCCTACATTCCCTCAGGTGTGCGAACCCTTCGCGTGGCCGACGCGCATCTGTTGCATGTCGGCGATACGGTGGTGATCCGCAAGCCGGTTACCAAGAGCTGGGTCCACTACATGCGCATGGATGCGATGCGCCGTGACAACAAGGACGAGAACTGGGTGAACACCGATCATCTGGATGTGCGGCGGCACATTCTGGCCATCCAGGAGAACGTTCTTCTGCTGGACGCGCCGCTGATGGACAACTACGACGCGAAGTTTTTCGAGGGCCAGCAACCACCGGTGATTCGCGTGGAAGTGAGTGGGCAGATTGCGCACGCGGGCGTGGAGAAGCTGCGCATTGTGGCCCCCAAACGCAGTATCCCGCTGGGCGGTCCGGAGTTTGATGGCGTCTTCATGGAGGACGCCGTGGATAGCTGGGTGCGCGAGGTAGCTGCCGAAGAGACCACCAACGGCATTCACATCGACAAGGGCACGGAGCGCGTAACCGTGCTGCAGTGCGACGTGCAGCAGCATGTGCCGGTGACCACCCCCGGCAAGCCCTTCGAGTATTCCACCAACGGTAGTCAGATTCTCTTCGATCGCTGCACCGGCTCCGGCAACAACACCTTCTACTTTGCTACCCAGGCGCGGCAGCAGGGGCCGGTGGTGGTGTTGCATTGCAGCTTTCATGGCGATGGCCACATTCAACCCCATCAGCGCTGGTCGCCGGGGATTCTGATCGATAGTTGCAGTGTGCCGGGGGGTGGAATCGATCTGCGCAATCGCGGTGAGATGGGCTCGGGCCACGGCTGGACGACCGGCTGGTCAGTAGCCTGGAACAATACAGCAGCCACGCTGGAGATGAACGAGCCGCCGGGAGTGGCCAACTGGTCGATTGGCAATCGCGGCTCACAGAGCAATCCGCCCATGCCGCTCTTCGGCGAAGACAAGCATAGCAATCTGGACGGCATACAGCTGAGCGGCGCCATCACAGAATCGTCCGGTAAGCCGGTCAAGCCGGAGAGTCTGTATCTGGAGCAACTGACAGAACGGCTGGGAACGCAGGCAGTAAAGAATCTAGGCTATTAGAACAAAAAGCTATTGGGATTGCCGTTCAGGATCCGGCAAAAGGCGGCCGGGCAGGCGTAACAGGTGAGAGATGGACTCGACCGGCAACGGATGGGCGAACAGGTAACCCTGTCCGAAGCGGCAACCCAGACCACGCAGCAACTGGTATTGCTCAACGGTTTCAATGCCCTCGGCCACCACGTCCATGCCCAGCACGCGGGCCAGTTCGATGATGGTGCGCACAATCTGCAGGGCCTGATCGCCGTCGGTCATGCGCCCCACAAACGAGCGGTCAATCTTGAGCACGTCAAAAGGGAAGGAATGCAGATAGTTCAGGCTGCTATAGCCGGTTCCAAAGTCATCCATCAAAAGTGAAATTCCCAGACGACGCAGGCTCCCCAGCACTTCGAGGGCGGTGTTGATGTCGGAGATCAGGCTGGACTCGGTCATCTCCAGGCCGAGCTGGCGGCTGGGAATGCCCTGCTGGCGCAGCAGTGCCTCCACATGATCGGCCAGACCGTGTCGGGAAAACTGGCGTGCGGAAAGATTCACGCACACCCGCAAGGAGTTCAGCTTGTCGTCTTCGGCATTCCAGCGGCTGATCTGTCCACAGGCTTCGGCCAGTCCCCAGTCGCCGATGGGCATGATCAGGCCGCATTCTTCGGCAATGGGAATAAAGTCCATGGGTGGAATCAGACCGCGCTCCGGGTGACGCCAGCGAATCAGCGCCTCAACGCCCACAATGCGCCGGGTGCTTAGTTCGACTTCCGGCTGATAATAAAGGACAAACTCCCGCCGTTCGAGCGCACGGCGCAGATCTTGTACCTGTGGCCATTCCTTGTTGCTTTCGCGTCGATCCGTCTGAAGCGGCTTTTTGTTGATTTTGATGGCGCGGCGCAGTCTGCGCAGTTCCAACTGGCTGGCCACCATCTCGGCCATGCTTTCCAGCATGCGCAGCTCATCAATCGACATCTTGCGCCGGACCTGGCTGTTGAAGACCACCAGTTCGCCCAGAATGTAGCCTTCGGAAGAACGTATGGGCACAGCGGCCAGCGAATGTACTTCCAGACGGCGCAGGCTCATCCACTCGCAGCCAAAACGCTGATCGCGCAGCAGATCGGGCACGATGATCGGCCCGTTTGCCTGTAGAAGCATCTCAAAGATGGAGCGCTGGCGGGGCAATTCGCGCACGGATTCGCCCCAGAAGGACTTGAACCAGACCCGGCTTTCATCGCCAAATCCCAGTAGAACGGTGTCGGCCTGGAAGTATTCAGCACACAGTCGCGTGATCGCATCAAAACTTGTTTCAGGCTCTGTGTCGAGAATTCCCGTGGCTGCCAGAGCTGCCAGCCGAGCATTCTCACCTTGCTGATCGAATTTGCCTTTCTCCAACACTGCCTGTGGCATTGAACCCGGTCCTGATGGCCTTGCGCTTTTTGCAAAGGCTTCTTTTTCTGTTTCTACGGATGTTCCACAGTCCTTTTGAGAAAAGTGGACGCACTCCCGGGATGACTCCCGATTCTGCTTCCGATTTTCTCCATCTTTTCTGCTCAAAACTGCGTCTTTCGCCTTGAGCATTTTCGGAATTGCTGTAGACCGAAAGCTGGATGCTAAGTTCCTTTTTCCTCAAGAAAAAGGAACCTTGCAAGCCCCCTTAAAAGCCTACGTATATTCCCAAAATGCTCTAGTTCCAGCCTTGTATTTCAAGGGACGCCTGACGACAGAATCCCTACGTTGGTAGAAGTTCGCTTGGTTCTGCGTACTTCCACGTCCTCTTGGGTCCGTATATTTCTTATCGGTAAAGCTCATCTTCCCATGAGGGATGTTCCTGCCTCTTTGTCCCATTCAGGAGGAAAAACATGCTAATTTTCATGAGATTTCTTCGAGGTTCTTGCATTTGCACCTGTTTTTGTGCAAACGTGTGCCCCTTATGGGCCTCTTCTGCCGCGCGGAATTGCCTGCCGTGTTGGCCCGCACCGTAAAATCATTAGAAGTGGCAAAATTAGCGAACAATCGGCAGGCAGAGCAAGCGCGTTCCTGGTGGGCGCGTGCTGTGGGCTTTCTACGTCCATCGCACAGGCATTCGGTCTTTTCCGCCACCCTGTTGCTCATGGCTTCCACCTTTCTGTCGCGCATCATCGGTCTGGTGCGGGTCAAGTACATTGCTTGGCTCTTCGGTAGTGGGATGCAGGCAGATGCACTTACGGCTTCTTTTGTTTTGCCCGACATGATCAGTTACTTCCTGGTCGGTGGCGCAGCTTCCATTTCATTTGTCACCATTCTGACGCGCTACCGCGAGTCAGGCCGTGAGGACGACGGCAACCGCTCGCTCTCGGTGATTCTGAACACCATGTATCTGGTGCTGGGCGGCGCAATTCTGGTGGCGGAAGTGGCCGCGCCCTACTGGGTGCATTGGTGGTTTGCCGGTTTTGACGCTCCCAAGGCCGCGCTCACCGTCAAGTTGACGCGCCTTCTGCTGCCGGCGCAGTTGTTCTTTTTTGCAGGCGGCGTCTTTGGCTCGGTGCTGCTGGTGCGCAAGCAGTTCAGCGTGCAGGCCGTTACGCCGCTCATCTACGGTTCAGGAACCATCGTTGGCGGCATGTTGCTGTTCAAGCACATGGGCGCATCCTCGCTGGCCATTGGCACGGTGGCCGGAGCGTTTTTGGGGCCGTTCCTGTTGAACTGGATCTTTGCCCATCGGGCCGGAGCGCGCTACCAGTTTCTGCTGGACTTTGAGGATGAGGGCCTGCGGGAGTGGGTCAAGCTCTCGCTGCCGCTAATGATCGGTGTCTCGCTGGTCACTTTCGACAACTGGTTTATCTCCCACTTTGCCTCGGGCACGAACGGTGCCGTGGCTCTGATGAACTACGCCAAACAGCTGTTCACGGCGCCCACCTCCATGCTGGCGCAGGCAGCGGGCGCGGCCTCCATGCCTTTTTTTGCCAGCCTCTGGACCCAGAACAAGCGCTTCGAGTTTGCCACCGGTGTGGCTGATTCGGTTTCGCGGGTGGCCTCGCTGGGCCTGTTGGCCTCCAGCGGCATGATCGCTCTGGGCCGGCCGCTGATTGCCCTGATCTTTATTGGTGGCAAGTTTTCGGCCGCCGATGCGGGGCTTTGCTCCGCCTATTTCACGGTCTTCTCGCTCACCCTCTTCCTGTGGGGAGCGCAGTCCATCTATGCCCGTGCCTTTTACGCCGCAGGCAAAACGATGGAGCCGGCCGTGATTGGCACCATTATTACTGTCTTCTCGTTCCCGGTCTACGCGGCGCTCTATCACTCCATGGGGGTGATGGGGTTGGCCGTGGCCTCCAACATCGGTATTACCCTGCAGACCATCAGCGTGGCTATCCTGCTGCATCAGCGGCACATGGTCTCACTGGCCAGCCTGGATTTTGACGAGCTGGGCCGTTGCCTGCTGGCGGGTGTAGTGGCTGGCGGCGCGGTGTGGACGGCGGCATGGGCAACCATGCGGGGAGCCTCTGCGCTACATCTCAGCCTGAATTCCCGACCGCTGAATGGGGCGATTCTGGTGGTGGGCAGCCTGCTGTGGACGCTGTTGACCGGCTGGGTGCTGGAAAAATCCGGCTCTGCCCTGCCCCGCGTGGTGCTGCGTCGGCTCAAGCTGATCTAGCCCCATTCAGAGAGCAGAGAGCTGTGTTCCGTCTCAATAGAAAAACCGCAGACCAGGATGCTTCCCAAGGGAAACACACGGCCTGCGGTTGAACGGGTTCTTGTGCGCGGAGGGTTACGACTGCGCCGGACGGGTCGGCTCTGCGGCGGGAGTAGATGCCGCGGAACCCTTCGACTCTACCTTGCGAATGTCGATGCCGCCCTTGAAGTAAGCTCCATCTTCGATGCTGATGCGAGCCGCCGAAACGTCGCCGGTCAGCGAACCTTCGGCGCGAATGTCAACGCGGTCGCTGGCCGCGACGTTGCCCTTGATCTTGCCAAGGACGACGATCTCGCGGGCCGTGATGCTGGCTGCCACCTGACCATTGCGGCCCACCGTTACGCGGTTGCCGGGCAGGTTGATGCTGCCTTCCACCTTGCCATCGACGAACAGCGACTCGCTGCCGCTGATTTCACCCTTGATCAACAGCCCCTTGCCGATGGTGGCCTGCTCGCCCTGCAGGGCGGAGGAGGCACGGTTGGGAGCTTCGAAGGCCGGGGCCGGGGTCGCCGGGCGGGCAGGTTCCGGGCTGGGAGAAGGAGTAATCGAACCGGACTGGCTGGGTTTCCACATTGCGCTCAAGATGAATTTCCTTTTCTGTCCTATGGTGGACGATGGGATTCCAGGACTGTGCCCTCGTCTGGAGGCCAATCCTGTTCAACCGTATCTCACACACCCGCCGACCCGCCCGAGCCTGGCTCTGGCTTTGCCTATCCGACAGATGCTTTGCCGCTATTTTAAGACCATTCCCGGCTGTGCGACGAGTCCTTCCCGCGTACTCCCTGCAAAGTTCATCGTCTGGCAACACTTTTGCGAGGGCCTTTTGGCCTTACTCTGGAGGTATGACGGATCGTGAATTGGTGGCGCGCATTGCCCGTTCGACTGGTGGCAAGGCAGGATACAAACAACTGGTACGGGAGCTTGGCTTAAGCGGTGGCCGTGAACGGCGCTTGCTGCTGGAACAGCTGGCCCGACTGGTGTTGCGCGGCAAGCTGGTCAAAATTGACCGCGAGATTTGGGGGCTGCCCCGCGCCAATTCCGGCTCACGCGAGGAGCTTACCGCAGGTAGGCTCGACTTGCACCGCGACGGCTTTGGCTTTGTCCGGCCGCTCACCCGGCAGGCCAGTGGCATTCAGGAAGATATTTTTATTCCACCGAGTGAAATCAACGGGGCCATGCAGGGCGATCAGGTGCTGGTGGAGGTGGGTCCGCCCAAGGCCGACGGCCGCCGCCAGGGTCGCATTGCCCGCGTGGTGGAGCGGCACAACCCCACCGTGGTGGGTACCTTCCGTCTGGCCCGCTCCAGCCGGGCCATCGGCCACACCGTGCTGCCATTCGACGAGCGCATGAACGGCCCCATCCTGATTCCCTTCGATCAGCCGATTCCGCTGCGCATCGAGAAAAAAGATCGCGTGATGGGCAAGGAAGCCGAAGCTGCCGTGCTGAAGATCGAGAGCGAAGAGGATCTGGAGGGCCTGGTGGTGGATGTGGAGATCACCCAGTGGCCCACCATGACCAGACCCGCCATCGGCAAGGTGGTTGAGGTGCTGGGCGACGCCGACAGTTTTGGCGTGGATGTGGAGATGATGATCCGCAAGCATCGCCTGCCGCACACCTTCCCGGACAATGTGCTGGCGGAAGCGCGGGCGGTGGCGCATCTGGATCCGGAAGAAGTCGCGGAACGTCAGGACTTCAGAAATCTGCCCATCGTCACCATCGATGGCGAGACGGCCAAGGACTTTGACGACGCCGTGCTGGTGAATGAGCGCGAAGACGGCGGCTGGAGCCTGCAGGTACACATTGCCGACGTGGCTGAGTACGTGCGGGAGGGGACGGATCTTGACTTGGAGGCGCGCCTGCGTGGCACCAGCGTCTACTTCCCGGATCGTGCCATTCCCATGCTGCCGCAGGAGCTTTCCACCGACATCTGCAGCCTGCGCCCCGGTGAAGATCGCCTGACGCTCAGCTGCCTGATGGAGCTGGATGCGACCGGTCGCATCCAGAGCTACGAGATTGTGGAGGGCGTGATCCGCTCGGCCGCCCGCATGACCTACACCGCCGTCCACGCCATTCTGGAGGGCGATGCCGAGACGTGTGCGCGTTACGCTGAGCTGGTGCCTGCCTTCCAGCGCATGCAGCGGCTGGCCGCGCTCATGAACAAGCGCCGCCATCAACGCGGCAGCATCGACTTTGACCTGCCCGAGCCGGTGATCGAGTTCGACGAGCAGGGTGCCATGAAGGGCGTCACCCGCGCCGAACGCACCTGGGCCAATCGCCTGATCGAAGAGTTCATGTTGGCCGCCAACGAGTGTGTGGCCACCTGGCTGGAAGATCTGGGCGTGCCCTCGCTCTACCGCATTCATGAAAAGCCCGAGCCCCGCCGCGTGGTGGAGTTTGAGGAGCAGGCCGCCAGCTTTGGGCACTCTCTGGGCTTTGGCGCATTGCCGGTCAAGCGCATCACTACCCGGGGCGACCGCCGGGATTCCGCCCGCAGTGGCCGCAAGGCGCGCACGCACGAAGTGGCGGAAGACATTCCCGTGACGCCGCGCATGTATCAAAAACTGGCCGCCCGCATCGAGGGTACGCCGGAGGAGCGCATCCTCAGCTATCTGATGCTGCGTTCGCTGCGGCAGGCCCGCTACAGTGAGGCCAATGAGGGCCACTTTGCCCTGGCCGCGCCTAGCTACACGCACTTCACCTCGCCCATCCGTCGCTATCCTGACCTGATTGTGCACCGCATCAGCAAGCACTTGCTGCGGGCTGGCGTCGTGGGTAAGGGAGAAGTGGCCAAAGACCGTCACGACTCGCCCTGGACCCATCCCAACGAAGGTCTGGCGGGCATCACCCTCAGCCGCAAGCGCCACGGTGGTGAGAAGTTTGAGGATGCGCCCCCCATCGCCGAGCATGAACTTGCCCAGATCGCCGAAGAAGCCAGCCTGGCCGAGCGCCGCTCCGCCGAAGCCGAGCGCGATCTGATCGAGTGGAAAAAGGTGCGCTTCATGCAGGACCGGGTGGGCGAAACCTTTGCCGGTCTGGTGCTGAATCCTTCCAAATATGGCCTGTTCGTTGAGCTGATCGACATGTTTGTCGAGGGGCTGGTGCCCATTGAGTCGCTCCGCGATGACCACTACAGCTGGCGCGAAAACACCCACGAGATCATGGGCGACCGATTGGGTCGGGTCTTCCGCGCCGGCGATCTGGTCGAGGTCGTGCTGGACCGCATTCTGACCGGAGAGCGCAAGCTGCAGTTTTCGCTGGTTGAGGAGGGGATTCCACTCACGGGAAAACCCAGTCGCCCCGCAACCAAAAAGTCAAAGAAGCAGCGCAAAAAGGAAAAACGCCAGGGCAAGTCCCATCCGGTTTCTTCCGGCAGGAAAAAGGTCAAGCTCCGCACCAACAGAGGGCGGTAGCGTACATTCTGAATTTGCCTGAGGGAAGCCACTGCTTCCAGAGTGGCATTGGAAGAAGGTCCTGTTTCTGGGCTGCGAAAGAACTCGTTACGGAGGGAGCCGGGGCCTTTAGGCCCCGGATGCATGGAAGCTCGAATATCGCCTTTAGGCGCGGGCTTTTTCCCCCAGCCTGTAAATCCCCAGAAATTTTGCAGGCTCGCATCCCCTACAATAAAAGTGGGAGTTGAACCGATGGCGCACACTGTTTTTTGCGTTCGTTACAAGAAGGAGATGGAGGGCTTGGAAGAGCCGCCCTTCGACTCGGAGCTGGGGCAGAAGGTCTACAAGAACGTCAGCAAGACGGCCTGGGACGAGTGGATTGACCGCCAGCGTATGCTGCTCAACGAGTACCGCTTGCAACCCTGGACCCCGCAGGCCCAGCAGTTTCTGGTCGAGCAGATGGACGCCTTCCTCTTTGGCGACGGTCTGGCTCTGCCCACGGAGTACGTTCCCCCCACCAAGTAGTTTTCTTGCGCGGCAGGCAGGTTTGTTTGCTGAATGGGAAGGGGTTTTCCTCAGTCGAGTGGCGGAAGGGACCAGGAACCGTTCCCCATCGAACGAATTCTGTTGTACACTAAAACTACCCTGAAGCCGGCTCGACCGAGCCGGCTACCTTGTGTCGGGACGTGGCTCAGCCTGGTAGAGCACTCGCTTGGGGTGCGAGGGGTCGGGAGTTCGAATCTCCCCGTCCCGACCAATTAAATTTATTCAGCAGATGCGGCCAGATGGCCGCTTTTCTGTTTTAGGCCGACCGCAAGCATTCCCCGCCCCACCCAACCTTCCCCGCAAGCCCTCCCACGCGTTACCCTAGGGTTTGCGCGCGAGCTGCGCGCGGAAGGAGTACGAACGCCCCCATGCCTATCACACCGACAAAACATATTTGGCGCAACGGAGAGCTGATTGCCTGGGAGCAGGCGACCCTGCACGTGATGAGTCACGTGGTTCACTACGGGTCGTGTGTTTTCGAGGGGATTCGCTGTTACGCCCAGCCGCAGGGCGCGGCCATCTTCCGCCTGCCCGAGCACATGCAGCGGTTGCTCGATTCGGCCCGCATCTATCGCATGGATCTGCCCTACACGCTCGAAGAGCTGTGCGCGGCGGTGGTCGATCTGGTGGAGTCCAACGGCGTTGCCCCCTGCTACATTCGCCCCTTTGCGCTGCGTGGCTACGGCGAGATCGGCGTCAGCCCGCACGGTTCGCCGATTGAGGTTCTGGTGTCCAACTTCCCCTGGGGCAAGTACATTCAGGGCACGGGCGGAGCCGACGTTTGCGTTTCCAGCTGGAACCGTCTGGCGCCCAACACCATGCCGTCGCTGGCCAAGGCCGCGTCCAACTACATGAATTCGCAGCTGATCCGCATGGAGGCCGAGTCGAACGGCTACCAGGAAGGCATCGCTCTGGACGTGAACGGCACAGTCAGCGAAGGTTCGGGCGAGAACGTTTTTGTGGTGCGCAATGGGGTAATCTACACGCCGCCGCTGGCCAACTCGGCGCTGAGCGGCATTACCCGCGACTCGGTGCTGACCTTGGCCCGCCACTTGGGCCTGACGGTCGTCGAGCAGTCGATTCCGCGTGAGCTGCTCTACATTGCCGACGAGGTCTTCTTCACCGGCACAGCCGCCGAGGTGCAGCCAATCCGCTCCATCGACAAGATTCTGGTGGGCGACGGCAATCCGGGACCGATCACCAAGAAGCTGGCCGACGAGTTCTTCGCCATCGCCAGCGGCCACAAGCCGGACCGCTTCGGCTGGCTGACGCCGGTCAAGGTGGAAGCGGCGAAGTAGATCGCGAGTCAGCAAGTCAGCACATGGAGCAAGTCAGCGCATGGAGCAAACCAGCGAGTCAGCGCATGGAGCATGGGAAATGGAACACAGTTTCGTTGCCAGAACCACTGCTCTCCGCGCTGACTTGCTGACTCGCCGACCCGCCAACATGAGGCTTCCATGCCCAACACTTCCACCTCGAACGTCGAAGCTCTGGCCCGTCGCGCACGGCGGGAGAGCGCTGCCGATCTGAATCCGGAATTTTCCTTCTGGGCCGGTGCGCCCGAGCTGCGCTTCAGCGGCGATTTTTACGGCCAGCCAACGCCGAATCACGAAACCCGCCTGCTCCTGCAGTGGACCGAAGAGAATCTCTACCTGCTCTTTGTCTGCCCGTACGAGAATCTGCACCTGAAGCCCGATCCCGACCGCAAGTACATTGCGTGGCAGGCGCCAGGCCGCCCCAGCTTTCATACGCCCGAGGTCTTTGGCTGGCTGCGTCTGGTGGACTGATCGAGTCGCGGTCAGAAAGAAGCTACCAGACGCTGATTGCCTCAATGTGCGGCGATCCCGCGCTGCCATTCACCACTTCGGTGCTGAGAATCACTTCAAAGTCGTGGTCGCGGAAGGCGGGGCCAATGCGTTGGCGCAGTGTTTCCATCTGCTCAGGGTCCACCACAAACTGGCCAGCCAATGCCGTTCCGGTCATTCCGACTCCCGCCACAATCACCTCCAACTGTCCGGTGGATTGATCGTGGATGCGGGCAATGATTGCGTAGTCGCGCTTGATGGCCGACAGTTGCAGCTTGGTGTTCATCCCCCAATCCTTCTTTTCCGGATTTTTACGATCCAGAATCCAGTAACGCTCTTCCGCCGTGCCAGCAAAGCGATACGGCAGCGGGATAAGCGCATGCAGCGTCCAGGGATTGTCGATTCCGCCAATCAACACCACCGGCCCGGTCCGCAGATCGTTGAGCGAAATCGTTGGAGCCAGCCGCAGGTCGGAGTCGCGTTTCAGCAAGGAGAGAAGGTGAGAGATGCGATGCGCGGCCAGCGCATCGGAGAAGACGATGCTCTCATCCAGGGTTTCGAAGGTTTGAAAGGTGGAATTCAACGGGCTATAGGGTAGTTGCTGCCCGAGCGCGTATGGATTTTCCGGATCGGCTTCCTTTTCCTGCTCGATGATTCCCGCAGCGGCGGCTGTTGAGCCTCCGGAGTTATTGCCCATCGGCAGGCAGAAGAGGATGGTCCGCCGGTCGTCGAGCAGAGGTCTCCAGAAAACCTCCAGCGCGGACGGATGCGATGCTCTCCAGAGGGCGTATCCCCCCAGAGCAAGCAGAATGCCGAGGCTGGCGAGCGCGACGCCCTGAGCGAGACGGGAATGGAGAAAAAGACGCAG
Organism: Telmatobacter bradus; assembly: GCF_048629425.1. Classification (NCBI taxonomy): domain Bacteria; kingdom Pseudomonadati; phylum Acidobacteriota; class Terriglobia; order Terriglobales; family Acidobacteriaceae; genus Telmatobacter; species Telmatobacter bradus. The sequence goes on along the minus strand of NZ_CP184532.1, from coordinate 4,712,474 downwards.
CCCGAGGGCCAGAACTGGCTTGAGCTTGGCCGCTTCGGGCGCAGCTGCCTCCTTTGCCAGGGCATCAGTGCGGTCGTTTTCGGCTGCAGTCTGGCTGGCGGAGTGGTAGAACTTGGGCGTGTAGTGGCCGGAAGGCAGATCGATGCGGATCTCGGCATCGTGCCCTTCCTCCTGATAGTACTGAGTAAGACGCTTGCGCACCTCGGCGATGGTGACGCGCACTACCGGATTATCGGCCGTGTCGTAATCCGTGGGGCAGCCAAAGACGCACACGCCTATCGTGCGCTCTTTCAGCGCATCTCCGCGACCTTCCAGCGTTTCTTCAATGATGTAGCGCAGCAGGGCGGGGTAGCGCCGGCTGTTTTTAAAGCGTTCTGCTTCCAGGATGCGGTTTGTCTGCAGCCTGATTTTTTCAACCTCTTCCACACTGTTCGGAAGAATGGCCGTGGATTCCGATTCAGCAGGAGCCATCTGGTGAAGCCTCTCAAAAGTTGCAGCCCAGCATAGTCGAACGAAACAAAAAGAACAACAGAATATGTTTAGCTTAAGTTTTACCTTCCTTAACATCTTTTTAAGTATATGTTTATCAATAATTTGGTCCTCGTTTCCGGAAAAGATACTGAAAAGTCACTGGACAGTTCCAAAACAGATTCTTAAGCTTCGAGCGAATTGAAGACCGGGACCGTACATAGACCGAATCTAGAGCGCATCCCGGAGGCCGATTCAAAGGAGGCATTTAAATGCAAATGACACGGCAACCTTGGGCCCCATATGCGCTGCTATGGCGTTGCTGGTGCGTGGGGATTCTCTTCGCATTGTTACTCTGCGGCACAAAAGCTGTTTATGCGCAGCTAGCTACCGCCGACATTCTCGGTACGGTATCGGATAGCACCGGCGCAGTGGTTCCCAATGCAACCCTGACGCTGACCAACACGGGGACCAACGATCATCGTACTGCTGTGGCCGACGCCGCCGGAAGCTACCTGTTTTCGACGCTTCAGCCAGGGCATTACTCCATCACTGTCAAGGCCAAGAACTTTAAAACGGAGACGATCGCGGATCTGGCCGTAGAGGCCGGTGACCGCGCCCGCGCCGATGTTCATCTTCTGGCGGGCGGTATGTCGGAAACTATCGTTGTGGAAGCGCAGACTCCATTGCTGCAGGCCGACAACGCTACCGTCAGTTCGACTGTGACCGAACAATCGGTGCAGGATCTGCCGTTAAACGGACGCAACTTTGTCCAGTTGGTGCAGTTGGTTCCTGGAGCCAATGAAGGACCGGGCAATGGCCTGACCAGTGGCGGACGCCCGGACGACCGGCGTACCACCAACGGTTTTTCAGTGAATGGGCAGGACGACACACTGAACAACTATGTAGTGGACGGCATCGACGACAACGAGCGCATCATTGGCACCATTGGCGTCAAGCCGTCGGTCGATGGCATTCAGGAGATTACGGTTCAGACCAACAGCTATGCGCCGGAAGGCGGACGCACAGCAGGTGGTGTGGTCAATTTGGTAACCAAATCCGGCGAAAACAAATTCCACGGATCGTTGTATGAGTTTGTGCGCAACGATGCCTTCGACGGCCGGGACTGGTTCGCTACCGTGGCCTCGGGGAAGAAGCCGGAATTGCGCCAGAACCAGTTCGGTGGCAGCGTCGGTGGCCCGATTCTGCGCAACCGCACCTTCTTCTTCTTTGATTACGATGCATACCGCCAAGTCAAGGGAACCACATATTCAAGCACGGTTCCAACGCTGGCGGAATACACGGCAATCAACAGCGCATCTTCGACCAGTACCATCAATCAGGTTTTCCCGAGCCTGTTCACGGGGACGACGTGCAAGGGTTCATCTGGTGGTACATGCAGCACCAACGGCATTCCTACCAATACGGTCGTTGATCCGATCGCGCTGAATTACCTGAAGCTGTTTCCAGCGCCTAACGTCGGTACCAAGACCTATTCCATCAGCCCGAACAAAACCGCGTTTAACCACACCTACGACATTCGTGTGGACCACACCATCAACCAGAACAACCACTTGTTTGGCCGCTATAACTATAACTACGCAAGCGGCACAATCCCGGCATATCTGCCCGCAGGTGCCAACCCGAACGCGCCCGCGGCTTTGAAGGCGATTGCCGGAGGCGGCAATTATTGGGCCTACACCGGACCGGCAACAGACAAGGCGAACCAGATCGCTCTTGGGTTCACGCATCTATTCACCCAGAATTTGGTGCTTGACCTGCGCGCGGCTTATACGCGTGTCAATAACTTCTCAGAGCCACAGAACTACAACACGAATGCCGATACTACCATCGGTTTTCCCTCCAACACCCACAACCTGACGGCGGGCCTTACACCGCTGGACATCAACGACTTCAGCTCGCTGGGTGATGGTGCCTACGTCCCCTTGCAGGACATCGACAGCACCTACCAGTATTCCGGCACCGTCAGCTACCTGCTGGGCAACCACACTTTGAAACTGGGCGCGAGCCTGATCCGCCGTCAGGCGCGGAACCTGCAGAGCGCATTCCCGTTCGGTCATTACTCCGGCTTTGGTCTACCCACGGACTCCAGCCCGGATCAGGTTCTTTCAACGGCTCTGGCCGGAGCCTTTACCGGTTCCAGCTATAACATCGATCTGAACACGCCGGATTATCGCACCTGGGAACCCGGCTTCTTTGCTCAGGATAGTTGGAAGCTCAATCCCAAACTGACCGTGGTGTATGGCTTGCGTTACGACATCTATACGCCGTTTACCGAAGCGCATAACCACATTTCCAACTTTGACTATTACTCGGCCGTCAACGCTTCCTCCGCATCAGCCGCGCAGGCTGCGCTGAAGGTGGCCGGTGTGGGTGGAGTATCGGGCACGGCAGGCCTGGCCACCACGCACAGCGACATCGCGCCGCGTATTGGATTCTCCTACTCGCTGCTGCCTGGCACGGTTCTCCGTGGTGGGTACGGCATCAGCTACTTCCCGGGTAACTACACCTCCAACGCCGATCTGAAGAATGCTCCTTTCACCTCGGTGTACTCGCCCAGTTGCGAATCTCTGTCTGCTTACAACATTCAGATCAACACCGGCGCAACGGCTTCTTCCGTGAAGGCGGCTTGCAGCGGATCGGGCTATCAGTCGGTTTTCGACAACGGTTTGCCCTCCCCCACGCCACAGACTGTGACAAGCGCGGCTCTTTCGTTTACCGCGGAAGATCCCAAACTGAAACCAGCTCTGGTGCAGCAATTCAACCTGCAAGTGGAACAACAGTTCGGACCGAATGTGCTGACGGTTGGCTATGTGGGCAACATCGGACAGCATCTGCCTGAGCCGTTGAGCGACATCAACGATCCCACGCCAGCACAAGTCAAGGCGGGTGGCTACAACACCGCGCGCCCGCTCGGAACACTGCTGTCGAACGTGGGTAGCATTGCCTGGCTGGTCAGCGGAGGCGTTTCCAACTACAACGGCCTGCAGGCTTCCTACCAGCGCCGTTTCGTCAAAGGTCTCGCTTTTGATGCCAACTATACCTGGGGCCATGCTCTGAGCGACGTGGTGGGCTTCTCGGAAGAAGGCCATCAGGGATGGGGCGATGCCGACCCCACGCAGATTCACAAGTATGAGTACGGCAACGCGGAGAATGATATTCGCAACCGCTTCGCGCTTTCGGTGAACTACGAACTGCCCTTCAAACACCTCAACAACCGGACGGAAAGACTTTCGCTCGGTGGCTGGCAGATCAACTCCATCATTGCCTGGCAGAGTGGCAAACCGCTTTCCGTCGTCAATGGCAGCAGCTATAGCCTTGCCAACAATGCGAACTCCTACAGCAATTGGGCCACGCCACAATACAACGGCGGACCTGACCGCCCCAACCAGATTGCCAATCCGTTCAAGGCCGGCAATGTACTGCACAGTGACGGAACAACCTGCGTGGGACCGTCCAAACTCCGCACCATTGGCCAACCCGGAACGAGCAGCGACTGGTTCAATCCATGCGCCTTCGAGCCGCAAGCCATCGGCACGGTCGGCAACACGGCACGCAACACAATCTATGGCCCGCATTTCCGCCACATCGACTTTTCACTCTTCAAGGACTTCCCGTTGCTGTATGGCGTCAAGTTACAGTTCCGGGCCGAGGCCTTCAACATCACCAACACGCCCAGCTTCTATCTGAACAACAACATTCACTCCTCTGAAGGCGTTATGAGTAACGCCAGCGGAAACCAGTTCGCGCAGGTCGTTTCGACTGACCCGAACTATGTGCCGCGCCAATTGCAGCTAGCTCTCAGGTTGCAGTTCTAGAGCACTGACAGTTTAGGCTTGTACCAACGGTGGGTGCCTCAGGTCCCGATTTAAGGACCTGGGAAAGCACGGACCAAGGTACAACTTTATGCGGCCAAAAACCTAGAGTAGTTCACTGTCTTTCCGTGGCGGGCCTGTTGTTTGCAACAGGCCCGCAGCGGAACCGGCATCTTACTTCTATCCTTTTTGCCTCGACAGGACGTGTCCGCCAATGAATCTTTCCCGCCGGTCGTTTTCCCGCCTCATGGGTTGCGGTGCTTTGACCGCTTCGCTTACAGCACAGCAAATACAACACAACGCGGCGTGGGCCGCTGCTCCGCTCCCGTCCGCATCGGGATTGAAGTTTCCTGCAGGCTTTCTCTGGGGCAGTGCCACTTCTGCTTATCAGGTGGAAGGCGCGGTGCATGAAGATGGCCGTGGCATTTCCATCTGGGATACTTTCTCGCACACGCCGGGCCGCGTTGCCGGCAATGCCAACGGCGATGTAGCCGATGACTTTTTTCATCGCTATCGGGACGACATTCGGCTGATGCAATCGCTGGGTGTAAAGGCCTTTCGCTTCTCCGTTGCATGGCCGCGCATCTTTCCTGCAGGCACCGGCGCAGTCAATCCACGAGGGCTCGATTTTTATCAGCACATGGTAGACGCGTTGCTCGAAGCTGGCATTCAACCCTACTGCACCCTCTTCCACTGGGATCTGCCGCAACCGCTGCAGGATCGTGGCGGCTGGGAGAATCGCGATACGGCCAAGGCCATGGCCGACTATGCCGGTTACACTGCGGCCAAGCTCTCTGACCGTGTGGAGCGCTTTATAACTGTGAATGAAATTCGCACTTATATTGAAAATGGCAACGTGCTGGGCACGCATGCGCCCGGCTACCATCTGAATGCCAAACGCATCGCGCAGATGTGTCACTACGCAGTGCTCGGCCATGGATGGTCCGTGGAAGCCATTCGCGCTCAAGCCCGGCCAGGTACGCTCGTCGGGATAGCAGATAACGTGCTGGCCACCATCCCCGCCATCGACCGGGAAGCCGACCTGCAGGCCGCGCGCCGCGCCATGCGGGAAGAGAACGCCATGTATCTGACGGCGATCATGGAGGGGCGTTATACGGACCTATATTTGAAGCGCCTCGGACGCAATGCTCCAACCTTCACGCCGGAAGAGATGAAGTCGATCAGCGCCCCTCTCGATTTTCTAGGCCTTAATCTTTATCAGCCGACCTATGTTCGTTCTGATTCTTCTGAAGCCGGCTATACGACCATTCCCATGCCGGAGTCGCATCCCCACATGCTCAGCCCCTGGATCACGCTCGGTCCAGAGATCCTTTATTGGGTGCCGCGTCTGGTGCATGAACTGTGGAAGCCTAAGTCCATTTACATTACGGAAAACGGAACCTCGTCGAGCGATCATCTTGCGGACGACAACAAGATCTACGATCTTGACCGCATCATGTACCTGCGCAACGGCCTTACGCATCTGCATCGCGCCGCCATGGAAGGCATCCCCGTGCATGGATATTTTCTATGGAGTCTGCTGGACAATTTTGAGTGGGCCGACGGGTACGACAAGCGCTTCGGCATGGTGTACGTCGACTTTGCCACGCTCAAGCGCACGCCCAAATTCAGTGCTGAATACTATGCTCAGGTTTCCCGCAGCAATTCGGTTTGCTGACGGGGCTATTGGATCAAAAAGCGTAGACGCCGCGCAGGTGTTGCTGCTTGCGCGGGCGTCCCCGCATGGGGCAGAAACTCTTTCCAGATTTTCTGTATTTTGTGCGGAGAATGTTTTTGGTGGGCCCGGTAGGATTCGAACCTACAACCAAGGGATTATGAGTCGGTCGTCAACGCGCTAAGTTGTTGATATTAAACAATATGAAAGCGTAGTTTACCGGAGTCCTAAATAGTTGAGCGAGCGGTGTTTAACCGAGTTTGCCGGGGTCGGCAAAAGCTGACGGGTGTACCGCTACTGTACCCAGCTCCTGAGCTGGAGAACCTGAGCCGTAAGCAACCCCTTTCGTATCACACGTTCTGTGCGTTAGTATTGTCTGAGCCGGAAACAGGGGACGGATTGGGCGTGAAAGATTATAAACAGTTGCTTGATCTGATTGAGGAGCACTGCACAGCAGAGCAAGTGAAGGAGTTGCTGCGTACCGCGATTGGAAATAAAAACGTTAAGGTCAGTGCACCCACCAAAGAAGAATTAGTAAGAAAGAATCTACGTGAGGCGCTTGACAGCCATTCACTCGACGTGGAGAAAGTCTTTGATTTACTGAGGGAGGGTGAGGAAAATGGTCCTCAGCATATTTATTATCTTCGCTGCCCTTACAAGGATGTTGCACAACAACTCACTTTAGTGCAGGTTCGCAGGATACTCCTTGGCAATTTGCCCTCTACTCCCCGTCTCGATGTTAAGCTCAACGACTACGTAGTTGCTGATGTGAGAGGATGGAATGACCGAAAGCCTCTCGACTGGGCTGTGAAAGTGTATGGCCATGAAATCCGAGAAGAACCTACTGGTGAGGTGATCCGGAGCGTGTCAACGAGTTTGAGACAGGTGGCGAGAGAGTTTAGTGTCTATTCTCTTCTGTCGCCGGTATTGGTATTTGGCGGGTTGATCCAGACCGCGGTAGGCTGGGGCGGATGCTTTGGTCGAGCATGTGGGAAGCGTTCGGGGTTGCGAGCATAGGCCGCGTCGAGAACCTGTTGCCTCTGTTCGATGACCTGCCCGGCCATGCCGTAATGCAGCATCTCCGGCGTCAGCAAGGCGATGCCGCTGTGATGATGCTCATGGTTGTACCAGGCAAAGAACGTCTGACCAAAATCCCGCGAGTGCTCGATGGATCCGAAACGATCTGGAAACTCGGGCCGGTACTTGAGGGTTTTGAACTGGCTCTCCGAGTACGGGTTGTCGTCCGAGACATGGGGCCGGCTATGAGTCTTGGTCACGCCCAGATCAGCCATCAGCAGGGCCACCGGTTTCGAGGTCATCGAGGTTCCACGGTCGGCGTGGATGGTGAGAGAGCCCGGCTCGATGCCCTGTTTGGCGCAGGTGTCGGCGATCAGACGCTTGGCCAACTCGGCGGTTTCGCGCGGAGCCACCATCCAACCCACCACGTAGCGGCTGAAGATGTCCAGGATGACGTATAAGTGGAAGTAAGTCCACTTGGCCGGGCCGAGTAACTTCGTTATATCCCATGACCAAACTTGATTGGGCCCGGTGGCCAGCAGTTCCGGCTTCTTGTACTGCGGATGTCGCAGCTGGTTGCGGCGTTCCTTCAACTCCCCGTTTTCCGCCAGGATGCGATGCATGGTGCGGATCGAGCAGAGATAAATGCCTTCATCGATCAAAGTGCCATAGACCTCCGCCGGAGCCTTGTCCGAAAAGCGCTCGGAGTGCAGATGTTCGAGCACAAGCTGCCGTTCAGCCGCACTTAGAGCCCGCGCCGGCGTAGGACGGACCCGGCGCAGAGTGGCAGGCAGCATGCGCCTATAGAGCGTGGCGCGCGGCACACCGAGGGCGCGACAGGCAACCGCTTTGCCGACGCTGTTGCCCAGTTCCAAGGCGGCGCTCATGAGTTCTCCTCGTCGATCTGGATGTTCGGAATCGGGTTGCCCAACAGCGCAGCCACTTTTTTTTGGACTTCGATGATCAGCTCGGCATTCTTCAGCTTCTTAGTCAGGCGCGCAACGTCAGCTTGCAGATCGCGGTTCTGCTTGACCAAAGGGCTGACCACCACCTTGGGCCCACGCTTCTTGGGCGTAAGGGCGTCGATGCCGCCCTGCTTCCGCTGCCGCCTCCAGGTGGCCAAGTGCGAGGAGTAAAGCCCCTCCCGCCGCAGCAGAAGACCCACAGCCCCGGCATCTTGAGCCGCATCGGCCTGGTCGATCATCGAGCGCTTATACTCGGCGGTGAACCGCCGCCGGCGGGGCCGGGCGATGACTTCGGAATCGGGAACCGGTGGGCGGGGGCCTGGCGTCGCGGCGCCCGCTGCGTTGGCAGCTTCTCCGCTACGCTCCGAAGCTGCCAACGCAGCGGAAGAAGTACTGATCTTGCTTATGCTCATCAAGGTGAGATTTCTTTCCCCGCCCTACAGTAATTGTTGAGGGGCAACCTGTCTCACTGATGTTGGCACAGAGGGATCCGAGAAAACTCGACGCGGATTCTAAAAGTGTATAAAGAGCAAGAGTATCGCTATGTTTTACTGGCTCGTTGGAATGCTCCTGATCTCTTGGAACTGAGGGTGCCGCGAGACGCTTCCATAATTCGTGTGGACAACTGGTATAAAATTTTGCGAGAGCGGCTTCGCCCTGTGATCCCTTTCGATCGTTTTACCCCGTGGAGTCTAAAAGGTATATCCAAGACTCTTTTTGATCAGCAAGATCGCTATAGGCGCGTTTATCGCTTAGGTGATGCGCAATTGGAAGATCCTGCACATAATGTCGTTACTTTCCAATCGTTTGTTCCTGATTCTGATCTTTTCGGAACTTTGGCTACTCAGTCAGCCGCGCGAGATCTGCTTGATCACAATAGCACTTACAAACACCAGCGAGTTCTCTGGTTAGAACAGGACGACGAAAAGTTTACCGGAGACATCAGTTGCCTGATTGGATTGCGAGCGGATAACGAGGTAATCCACCTTCGGCATCAATGTTCGAGAGGAATTGATTATGTTACCGCACAACTTCGCGCCTTTAGCAAGCGCTGAGCCGAGACTTCAGAGCGCCTGCCAAGCGCTCGATCTATGGATCAAATCACATCGTGATTGGAAGTGGCTTGTGCCTGGAATTGTGGCACGTGATTTTCCGAAAATTGATGCATTTGAGCTGGCAGAAGTATTGGGCTTGGCTGTGCGTCAAGGATTACTGCGCATTGAATACACGGTATTAACACCATCTGGAGTTCTGGCTGATGAATCTTTTGAAAGCCCTTTGACAATACCCCGGCAAATTCCAGATCGGCAGGAACAGTATTTCGAAACGGTTTCTCTTCCTATAGTACCGGTGTACATGGGGCCGGATTCAGCAAATCCGAGAGAGGGACGCAACTATGCGTCTTCCAGGTGCTAAATGCCTCCTCTCAGCGAAATTGCACTCAAGAACAAAGTTCTCGAATATGCCGCTATTATCCAAGCAGAGCAACAGGCGGAACAATGCCGAATTCGAGCACTTCAAAATAAGATGTTAGAAGGCATTCCAGTTGAACAGTGGCCTATGGCATCTACCGCTCTGGACGCAATCTTAGGAAAGGCAGGGGTCATTCATATGTCTGGAAATCACTATCACTTCGAAAATGTCGGCGTTGCAAATACTGGCGAGATCACTGGAAATGTGGCCGGAAATAGTCAAAGAACTGATGCCAGCGAGAGTGCACAAGCTCTCCTTCAGGCTTTTTCTCAGTTCAAACTCGCTGTTCAAAATGACAAGGCTCTCACAGTAGAGCAACGGGAGGATGCCATAGCCGCAACGAGTGAACTTGAAACAGAGGTAAAGAAACCGCAAGGAACTTGGAGTATGAGCAAAATCCGCAATGGGATTGCAGCACTCAAAACTTTAGGAGCGGGTGCGCAGACACTCTACGGCGTATATCAAGAATTACACCCACTGATTGCAGCACACTTCAATTTGCCTATGTAATCGTACTCAGAGCCGAAGATGGGTGCGCCTGATTCACAATTCTTATGCGCGGACCTCTGCCCTTCCTCGATGCGTTTTGCTTTTCATCGCCCTTGTTGCCATCGCGCACACGATCACCCAAAGTTATCACTCCAAGGAAGTGAGCCTGCTGGAAGCTCATAGTGTCGCCCTTTCGGAATATCTTCTTTTCATTCAGAAACTGTGACAATTCGCTAAGCAGAAAAGCATCCGCCAGTTTTGGAAAATCATCAAGCACGGTCGTTTTGAATGCTTCGTGCCAGCCTTTTGATATGTTATTCAGCCGCTGAATCTTTCTGAGCAAAGTCTCCCCTTGATTTGATCTCAGAATCTCTTTGATGCGCTCTTTATACTTAGTCTTGGATTTTTCTGGTGGCATCTGCTTACGATCACGGATGAAAAATCCAACGAATTGAAAGCCGTCAGAATAACGCCGGATTTGTGTCTTTCCAGAGAACGACAACTCGTGCATCTCTAAGCTGAGCTTGTTTTTTAGAAGCGCCTGCGCGTAGATACAGGCTTGTTCTGCATCCTGCCTAGTCTTGCACATCACGACGAAGTCATCCGCGTATCTGACCAGGCCGTATCCTTTTTTCAACATGGCACGATCAAACGTATGCAAATAGTAATTCGCAAGTAGCGGAGATAACGCATTACCCTGTGGAATTCCAGATGCAGCAGACGGAAAAAGCTGGAGAAGGTCTGGGTCGATGACATGCCTGTTTTCAATCTCGCTTGTCAGAGCTTTATCTATGAGAGCAAGCTTTTGCGGAGACCGGACAACTCGTGCCAACTTTTGGAGGAGTATCTTGCGGTCTACTTTATCAAAAAACTTTTTGATGTCGGCTTCAAGCACCCATTTTGATCCTGAGTCTGCCAGCTTATGAATCGCTTCAACAGCATCTCGGGTTCCCATCTTCTTTCTATAGCCGAAGCTGCACAACTGGTCAAATCTCTGGAGCTTAGGCTCAAGATAAAGTGCGAGAGCTTTTGCAACTACACGATCTCGCACGGTGGCAATCTTAAGCGGACGTTTTCCGCCATCGCTCTTATCAATTAGAACGCCTTTTGAGCCTTGGAATTGGTAACTGCCATCTGCGAGTTGTTGGGCTATTTTTCTAATCTGAGATTCGCTGTTGGCCGCAAAGGCAGCTATGCTGATACCGTCAACTCCAAAGGAGCGCGGATTTCTCTTATTGAGCTTGGCCCAAGCGATTCGCAATTCTGAGAGGGTGATAAGCTTTCGCAACTAGCCCCCGAATCATGAAGCTAGGCCACCGATGGGAAGAACTGCGGGCGGATCGGTGGCGCTTTAGCGTGGCTGCGTAGTGTGAACGAGGTTCCCGCGTTGCGCGATCACTCCGTCTTCAACTTCTACAGCACATGGTTGCTCGAACAGAACACCATGGACAAGGTCGCGAACTTGACCGCGAGCACTCGCCCAGATACCCCCTTCGATCAGCGGTCCCGCGCCTGCGCTCAGCCAACAAGCCAATAGCAAAATCGAGAGTCCGCGGAAGGTAGGAACCATCCTACCTCCTATTGTAACACAGCTAGGCGAAGATTTGCCGAAACTGCTGCCCATCATCCAACCTCCTCGCGCCTTGGGATTTAGTGCGCCCATAGCCTTCTTAACGCCCGCAATGGGTGCCCTCCGCGCCGCTTTGCTCATGCCAACTACATGCACTCGCTCAGAGTAGGCATTCTTGCTCTTCTGGCCGCGTGGCTGCGTAGTGTGAACGAGGTTCCCGCGTTGCGCGATCACTCCGTCTTCAACTTCTACAGCACATGGTTGCTCGAACAGAACACCATGGACAAGGTCGCGAACTTGACCGCGAGCACTCGCCCAAGAGGTTGCTAGCCGTTCACTCATATTATTTTAGTCATACCATAATGCGGTGTCAATCCAAATCTCCGCATTTTGACAATTCGTGTTACTGGCTCATTTCCGTCATGGTTCCCGTCCGGGAATAATTCTCTTGACTTGCGTGCTATACATATAGCACTATTCCCGTACGGGAATTATCTGGTTTAACCAGTGGCATATACAGTACAAGAGATCGGCAAGCTGGTTCGGGAGAGCCGGAAGCGGCTGGGCGTCACGCAAAAGGATTTGGCGCTGACCTCCGGCACGGGGCTGCGTTTCATCATTGACCTCGAAAAGGGCAAGGAAACCTGCCAGATTGGCAAAGTGCTGACCGTCATCCAAACGTTGGGAATCCGCATCGCGCTGACGCCGCCTGTGGTCTCTGATAGCCAATAGAAAACGAACTCGCACCCGTAAATACACCCACAAGCACCCAAAATGTAAGCTGAACGCATTCATGGCTCAATCGCGTTTCGACTTCTTCTCCCCGGCTGAAGGTTTCTTCTGTCCAAGCATTTTCTTGGAGGCGCGCTCGAAGTCGCTCTCAAAGCTGCGATCCTGCTCAATCCTGAAAGACTCGTACTGCTGCTCCGCCAGCTCCTTGGCAACATCGTGGGAGACCTTGCCCGCATTCTTGAGTACATCGTATTCATTGAACTTGAGGAAGGCGTCGAGCTTTTCAGCCCAATCGGTCATGCTCATCGGAATCTGGCGGGCGGCCTGATTTTCGGCGTAGTCCAGATACATGGAGACGATGCGCTCCAGCGCCTTGATCTCGTCTTCCTCCAGATAGTTTTTGGCGACGGAAACGTCGGCCTTCTGAATCCGGCCTTGGGGAGCATTCTTCCAGGTTTTCAGGCCCATGTTGGGCTGGCCGGCCTGGGCGCGCTCGGCAATCAATTCAGCGGCAGTTTTGCCGGTGATGGCCCAATGCAATTTGTTCTGGACGGTCTTGAAAAACGTCTGCGTGATCTCGGCGTTCCGGTTGTAGTCAATGCTGCACTGCTCGTAGATGTCCGTGATCTTTAGGTAGAAGCGGCGCTCACTGGCGCGAATCGACCGAATCCGCTCCAGCAGTTCATCGAAGTAATCCTTGCCAAAACGCTTGCCCTGCTTCAGGCGCTCGTCGTCCATGACGAAGCCCTTGATAAGGTACTCGCGCAAAACCTGGGTCGCCCAGATGCGAAATTGCGTGGCCTCCCGGCTGTTGACCCGGTAGCCGACAGCGATAATCGCGTCCAGATTGTAAAAATCCACCTCGCGGGTGACTTCACGCTTGCCTTCCGTTTGAACTACTCGAATTTTTCGAGTAGTTGCCAACGCGTTGAGTTCTTGGGACTTGTATATTTCCTGAAGGTGGTATGTGATGGTGTGGCTTTCCACCCCAAACAACTCCGCCATCTTTTTCTGGCTCAACCAAAAGGTCTCGCCCTCAAAGAGCACCTCGACGCGCACGGTTCCGTCCGGCGTGGAGTAGAAGATGATCTCGTGGCTGGAAGAAGCCGTTTTGTCGTCTGGCTGGTTTTGCATCCGAATTACCTTTCCCGTGAGTCCGTGTACTCTTTTCATGCTTAGAACGCTGTATCACCCCTCAGCCAGAGTTCGGTGGATGCCCGTCTTCCAATCGCTCATCAGCACCATTTCGCAAGTGACCGTGGTTCCGTCCTGGCCAACCAACTCCAATTCTCCGGCGCGCACAATGTCCTCGGCTCTGAAACACTGCGTCATGGTGTCCAGCAACTTCCGCTTATATTCGCTGTCGAGGTTCCCTTCCAACTGATTGCCCTTCGTCTCCCAGACAACAATGCGCTGCTTCTTGCCAGCTTTTTGGTGCGCAAAGATGAAGTCTGGGTACACACGATTCTTTCGCCAGCCTTGCAGATGGTAGTTGCCGCTCTTGGCCACGTTCCTGTGCCACCAATCCAGTGCCGCTTGCTCGTCCAGATAGCAGGCAAACTCCGCCTCGTCTGGATTGAAATCTTCCTCATACACTGGCGCAAAGACGCTCTTTTCAATCGGGCCGCCAGACGACTGCCGAACCAACTTGCGCGCCTTCTCTGGCCTGTCCGTCTCCAGAGTTGTCGGCAATTCCCACGCCGCATGGTCCGCTCTCAACCGAAATTGAATTCGCTCTGCCGCCACGTCCTCGCGGAATTTCGTCTCTGCAAGCCGGTCGCGCTCCTCGATCAGCCATTTCCGCAGTTCCTCAAGAATGAAGCCAGATGCGCCGTCGATCTCCACCTCGCTCAAACCCCGCGCCTGCAACTGGGCAACCAATTCGCCAACCAGCGCCCGTGCCACCCACGGATTCGGCAACACATCCACCATCAACCGCGTAGCATATACGGAATCGAAGCTGGCCGACTCGATGACGACCTCACGCCCGCTCTCTTGCAGCCATTCCTTGCCGGTGCCCAGCCCAACCCGCACTACATGGCTGGCCTCTGCTGCCGGGGCAGCCGACAGGCGCTCAACCAACGGCGCAAGATTCAGCGCCGCCCAATCCAGCCTGAACAACACGTCCTGCTCATAGTCCAGTGGACGCGCACCGCCGCGCTCTACCCAATTGACCATCGGCAGAAAGACGCGCAATGTGCGGAAGTTGTCTCGCCGCGCCAGTTTCCTCGTCGCTGGCTTGTCGTGCGCGTTGCCCGTGCTCTCCCTCACCTGGACGGCAAGGTCCGACATACCGTCGTTTTCCAGACCCGTCTTGATGCTTTCCACTACCTCTTTTGTCCCGACATGGTGGCAAAAGATGTAGCACTCATTCAGCGCCGACAATTCTTCCGGCGCGCGCGCCGCTTCTGGCTGGCGCATGATCCGCCCTACAAGCTGGGTCAGCGCATTCAGATTCCGATTCGTCGCCAGAGTGCATAGCACATACGCAAATGGGCAATCCCACCCCTCCTGCAACGCGCTCTTGGTGATAATCACTCGCACCCGGCAGGCGGAACTCAGCAGGTGCGCATTCTCCGGCTTGTCCAGATCATTGGTGTCCGCCGTTTTCAGCGCAATCTCGGCTTGGTCCAATCCCAGCGAAAGCAAGAACTCCCGCGCATCCTCAGCGTGGATGCTCTTTCCGTCCCGCTGTTCCTTGCCGGTGCGCTCCACTTGGACAAGCAGAATGGGCCGAATGTACCGCGCTGTCTCCGCTCGCAGTTTATCCGCTGTAAGGTGCAAACCATTCAGCCTGTCCAGGCTCTCCCGCAGGCAATCCTTCCAATCGTCACCGGCCTTTACTTTTACATTGATTGGCAGTTTAATCATCTCCGCCGCTTGCAATGCCGTCCCGCGCACATCGACCAGCCAGTTGGCATTCTCCTTCGGCGTGGCGGAAAGCTCCAGCACAAACGACGGATTGAAGCCGTTGATGGTGTCCATGGCAGTGGCGGTGTAACCTTTGTGCCCCTCATCCATCACCACGATGGGCCGCAGCAGCCGCAGCACATTGCCCAGGCTGTCCTTGGCCGTCGCGCCCATCGTATCCGCGCGCCCATAGCAATCCAGATTCGGAATGCGCCCGATCAGATCCCAATGCCGTTGAATGTCATCCCCTGCTGGGAAAAAGCCGTGGACATTGCCCCGGTCGCGGAAGAGCCGCAGCGTCTCCTTCGTCACGCGATTCGCCGATTGCAGCATCAGCAGCATCACGCAAAGGTTGCTCTCCACGTCCAACGCATTCAGCGGATCGTCCTTCTCCAGAATCTTCACACGGCCTGCCGCCGCACGGTCCAGAATTTGTCGGATGGGATGCTCACGGTTCGTCAATTGCCGCTTGGTCTGCGCATAGATTGCTTCATTGGGCACAATCCACAGCACAAAGCCACGGTTGCTCTTCAGGTAATTGCCCATGATCCGCGAAACCGAGTAGGCGCCCAACAGCGTTTTGCCGCCGCCTGTCGGAATCTTCAGGCAGACGCTCGGCACATCGCACCCGGTTCCATCCTGGCGCGAGACATAGGGAAAGCTCCGATGCGACTGCGGCAAAGCGCCGCGATTTCGCATCGCATCCCACGCCTTTTTGGGAAAGTCGGGAATCGGAACCTCAATGCCGGGATTCTGCCGCGCCAGCGCGCGCGTCTTCTCCGCCTCTGCCTGAAACTTGACCAGATCCTCCAGGTAGAGGTCGAACTTGTCCAGCGACTCCTGCTGATAGGCTTTCAGTTCCATTGCTGTCAGCCCTTCTCAATCCGGTAAAGGGCAAACGGCAGCGGCGCATACTCCACGCCCATTGGCAGCAGCTTGCTGTTCGGCACATACTTGGCCGGAGCAAAGACGAGATGCCTTTTGCCCTTCTTCTTGGCAATCTTCTCGGCCAGCGAGAGCGTCAGTGCCGCCTCCGCCGATTTCAGATAATCCAACTCGGGTTTGTAGACGAGCCACAGATGATAGGCCGCGCTCTCGCCCAGATACCACTTCTCCGGCTTGGCCTGGGCCGCGTCAAAGCTCTCGCCTGTCGCCGTATGGAAGAGCCACGCGCCCAGCGTCAAATAGTCGGGCAGCGTCTCGCCGGTCAGAATCTTGTCAATGTCCAACTCCGGCCCGAGCGCGCAGTAGGTGAACTCTCCACCCAGTCCTTCGGTACGTTCTGTAACCTTCTTCTCGCCGGTGACGATCAGTTCGCCGTCCTTCACCGTTTTGCTGATGTTGTCGAAACGGGCGGCATTCGCCTGCTCGATAAATGAAACTTTTTCTAGCAAATTGTCAGCGTTCTTCAGCTTTGTCCACGTCAGCGATTCGCGAAGAAGCTCTTCTTTTTGGGTACCCTTGAATTCATACCCCTGAATCACACGGCGAACGCGCTCTGCCGTGAGCGTGTCCGCATAATTCTCGCCCTCAACGAGAATAAAGCGGCGGTTCCCGCCATCCTTAGAATTGGCAGCCAGAACTGCGTGAGCGGTCGTGCCTGATCCGGCAAACGAATCAAGGATCAACGAATTGTTACCTGTCGCAATTGCAATAATCCTCGATAAAAGTCGAGTGGGCTTTGGATATTCAAAAGCGCTATCTGGCCCAAGTATCCTCATTACCTCTTTTTTTGATTCCTGATTATCGCCCACCTCACTATTCGTCCACCAAGTCCATGCGCTGACGCCGTCCGATTCTTCCAAATACGTTTTAATGCGTGGACGCGCATCTCCCTTGACTCCAAACCACATTCGACCTTCGGCTTTGAGCCTTAGGAATTCAGACTCGATATTACCCCAGCAACGACCAGGAGGCGGGCCGTATTTTTCTCCAGTCGGGGTAACGATTTTGTACATCTGATTTGGCCGAAATCCCTGAGCAGTAAAATCCGTAGATGTCCATGCACCTCGATGATCGTTGTCGGGATTTGAAAACGAAGACGCTTGCTCCTCAGTGATTGTTAATTTGCGCAAGCCATCTCGTGATTCGCCGTTCCCATAGACCAAAATGTAATCTTGAGCTGGCCCTAGTTTCAGCCTCGATTCAGGGGATGTTCTCTTCTGCCACACGACACAAGCAATGAATCGATCAGGTCCAAAAACCTCGTCGAGTACAGAACGCGCATGATGAACCTCATTGTCGTCAATCGTCATCCAAAAGCTGCCGGTATCGGAAAGCAATTCCCGGAGCAGCGTCAGCCTGGGCCACATCATCGCGCACCACTTGTCGTGGCGGAGCATATCTTCGCCGTTGATGGGATTCGACGAGAGCCATTCCTTCATCATCGGGCTGTTGACGTTGTCGTTGTAGCTCCAGCCCTCATTGCCGGTATTGTAGGGCGGGTCAATGAAGATGCAATCCACCTTGCCCGCATACATGGGCAGCAGCGCCTTCAGTGCGTGCAGGTTGTCGCCATGAATGATGAGGTTGCCATTGAGCGACGGCGCGCCCACCGACTTGGCCGCGTCCGGCACCAGCGGGCGGTAGGGCACGCTCAGATGGTGGTTGTAGACGAACTCTTTCCCTTTGAAATGCAGCTCCGGCATACGCTCTGACGATCCTCTCGCAATCGACTAAAAGTTTAAATGATTGACCCTGCACGGGTTAACTTCGACGCTGCGATCCGGCAACACGATCATGCATCTTGTTCATTCTGTGCTATATATATTGCACGTCCGTGCTATACGTATAGCACGCCTTTTGGCACGGGCGGGGTGCCGGGGGCGTAGCGGGCGGCATTGGCCTGTCTGCGGTCAGTCGCGCTCGAAGTCTCCCCGGTCGCGTTCTGGGACTTTTTGGCGCTGGCTGGGTTGCACCTGGCGTTCGCTGGCAAGATTGCGGCCTTCGACCCGTGCCCATGCTCCGGCGCGCTGCTCGCTCCTGGCGCATTCTCGGTCGCCGCGCGGGCCGAAGACGGCCTCGGCGGTGCGCTCGGCATAGTTGGCCCAGTTGCGATTCTCTGCTTCGCGCCCCAGGCTGGCGTTTTCCTTCACAGCCTGCACGATGGCCTGTTGGTCGTGGCCGGTTACGCGCATCCTTACGGCAATCATCCAATCAAGCTGCGACGGATTCCTTACCTCGATACGGTTGAGGATGTCGGCCTTGTGCATCCGATAGGCTATGCTCGGCGACTGCGCCGCCGTCGGCATGGCCGGAAATGGCTGACGCTCGCCGGGGCCGTGGACGGCCACCGGACGCAATTCTGGATTGCTGATCCTGATTCCATGCTGGGCGGCAAGCTGCGCGCAGAGTTGCTTGAACTCGGCGGGGCCGGTGATGGTCACTGTTCCCCACTTCTGCGCGCCTAACTGGAGCGCCGCCAGGACTGCTGCCTCGTCCTGCTGTTGCCATACATCGATGCGCTTGCCGCGATCCGTGAAGCTGACGCGGCTTGGATCGGTGCGCGATGAATAGTGAATCTCATTTGCCTGCGGGTGCGATGTCGGGCGCACCTGCGCGGTGAAATCGCGGATGTCTCGCTTGCGCGGCACCGCGTCGCCGTCTCCGAGGATGGCGGCGCTGGACGATTCCGCGCTTCGATACCGCCATTGTTCCGCAAGCTGCGGCGTTGCCCGTGCGACAAGAAACTGCTCAAAGGTCAAGCGCTGGCCGAATTGTGTGCGAAGATTGTCGCGCTCACGTTTTTGCTGTTCTATCAGTTCGGCGCGACGCTTGGCGTGGTCTGCGGCCAACAGACTTCTGGCAACATTCAGCATATTACCGGACCATTTACCGCCCTGAAAGAGTGCAGTCCGCTCTTTTCTGAACTCGGCAGTCTGAGTTGCACGGGCGGCGCGATGATCCGCGCGCTGCTGAACCTGGGCGCTTCTCTTTTCGTTACGGAAGGTTTCAAGTACATTGCGATACTCCTCCGAACCTGCTGGCATATCTGGACGCAGCGGCTCAGTCTGCCGCTGCCGCTGCGAATTTGCATCGCTGCGGCCATCAGGCTGGAATTCACCCAGCCGCTCCTCCATCCGTGCCCTGCTGAATTCGCGCCCGATGCAAGAGGCTTTGAGCGGCTGGTCTCCCACCCAAAGCAACGCGCCGCTGCCCTTCCGCTCATAACGCATATCGGCCTGGGCCAGTGCCTCATGCACCTGCGCCCACGACTGCGCATTACGCAGAATCGGCGCGGCCTTTTCCATTGCAATCCGTTCGCTGGATTTCTCGCCGGTTGCATTTTCATAGTCCAGCGCTTTTGAGCGGGGATGTGGCTCACGTTCTCTGTTGGCCTTCGTTACCGCGCCGTTATGGTCGGCAAGATAGTGGGCGTTTTGCTCGGCCTCCCATCCCTGCGCGTGAACAATCTCGGCGATAGCTTTGTGCGCTTTGTCGATGCACCATCCTTTGTCTGTTGCGCGCATCGTTACGGGGTCAACGCGATTGAGAACGACGTGTAGATGATAGTTTTCCGTGTTGCGGTGAAGCGCATAGATGGCAAGATGACTCCCATTCATGCCGAGATTCCTTTTCAGTATTTCGACGGCTTCATCGCACTGCGTTTGCGTTGGCTGCTCGCCTTCCTTCCAACTCAGCAACCAATGATCGACCGGGTCTTTGCTGCGCTTGGCCTCCATTGCCAGAGCAACCATTTCGGCGCGCTGACCTTGCTGCGAGTCCGAATAGAAGTTCCCGCTCGCGCCGACGTATTCCGCCTTTTGCTCGTCCGCGTGGCCGTCGGCCTCGATGTAGTCGAGCAAGTTGCCGATGCGCACCGCCTTGCTTGATTGCACTTTCGGATTGGAGATGTATTTAACGATCATGATTGGCCACTCGTTCAATCGCCGCGCGCAACTCACGGATTGTAGCAATGCACTCGTCTACAACTTCACCGTGTTGGATCAGCTTGTTCATTGCATATTTCTGAAGTCCGCCCAATCTGCGCAGTTCACGAATCATCATCAGGTCGGTGGCGGCGTGAATCGCCTTGCCCAGCGCGCGTCTGCGAACCAACTCGCTGACGCTCATCCCGGCAAGGTCGGCATCTTCGCCAAGTTGCACACGCTCTGCCGCTGTCAGCCGCATTTCAAATCGAGAAGCGGCGCGGCCTTTGGTGCGTTGCGCAAACGGCATTTGTTTTTCTCCTACGCGAAGCGTGCGCGGTTGTTTTCAGGATGAGCCACGATGCGACAAGCGAAGCGCGGAGCATAGAGGCGGCGGGTTGGACGAAACAGGGCGAAGCCATGTGTACGGACAACCCGCATCCTGTACTGCTCTTCCGACACATAGTGCGTAACAATTCACAACTTATCCGAGAAACATATTGAATGCAAGCCCTAATCATGCACGGAATCTGCCGCTGAAATTATTTTTATACGCTAAACTGCGCTTAACTGTGCTCACATACCCATAACTACGCATCACCCTATAAATACAGGTGTTTTATCGTTTTTATTGGTGTGTCGCATCGTGCTACTGTGCATATATTCCTCGTTGCAGGAAACGCCCGGAGGAACTTGATGGCACAAAGAGAAGTAATCACTGAAGCAATGATCCAAGCTGCTCTTGAGGCATTGGATGGACGCATTGCAATTCCACCGCCGCCAGCAGAAAGAAAGTATTCGCGTCGAGAGGCATTCGCAAAACTGCGGGCAAAGGCGAGAGAAGCACTCGCTGCCGGACACTCTCTCGAAACGGTTCTCGACGATCTCAAGGGGGTTGGTCTTGGCATGACAATAGCGACGGCGAGGCAATACCTGAAACCAGGCAGGAAAACAATCAAGGTGCGCAGCACTGCTCGACCGGAACCGCAAGAGAAACAAGTTGCGAAACCTGCCGTAACAGCACCGGTACACGTCAACGCTGCACCTGTAAATCCGGTTGCAGCAAAGAAGGGAACATTCGCCGTAATCGAAGACGACAACGACATCTAAGGAGGAAGTATGGGCAAGCCGGTTTACATGTCCAGCGGTTCAAAGGGCGGTGTTGGTAAAAGCATCGTCTCAATTTCACTGATTCATTACTTCACAGTACGCGGCGAAAAAGTCTTGCTCGTCGATGCGGATACCGCAAACCCAGATGTCGGCAAGGCATACGGTAAGACAGTCGAAACCGTCTACATCAATCTCGACGAAAAAGAAGGATGGATGGACTTGGCCAATCTTCTTGCAGAGCATCCAGATGAAACCGTGGTCATCAACACGCCCGCCCGCAGCGGTGAAGGCGTAAGGCTCTACGGAACGCTGCTTACGGAGTCCATGCAAGAATTGGGGCGCAAGCTGGTAACGCTATGGGTAATCAATTCGCAGCGGGACAGCCTGCAACTTCTGAAGGAATATCTCGATACCGTTGGCAGTGGCACAACGCACGTCATGCGAAATCTTTATCACGGGCCGGAACGCAAATTCGAGCTGTACAACAACTCGAAGATCAGGACGGCGGTAGAAGCTCAGGGAAAGACGTTCAACTTCCCTGAAGTGGCGGATCGCATCTCCGATCAGTTGCACAGCGAACGGCTGACGATACAAAAGGTAATTGAATTCGCGCCTATCGGGAATCGTGCCGAGGTAAATCGCTGGGTAAAGGAGTGCGCAACGGTCTTCGATGGAGTCGTAGCATGAACGTCGATACTGCCTTTCGCTCCATCTATGGCCGTGAGCCAAGTCCAGAGGAAACGAACAGATTTAATCGCATCGGCAAGGAACTCGATATTCGGGACAACGATGCGATATGGGCTGTGGCGTTTTTGCTCGGCCATCATCTTGATCTCGCGAAACAGATGCCGGAACAGATCGACAAACTGATTTCGCAATCGCTCGCCTACTACACGGCGGCAATTTCCAATACTCTCAACTTGGCCGAATCCGATCTCGCAGCAACCAAAGCAAGAATCGAGGAAACGGTAAGCCAGTCTGTCGTGGCGTCCGCGCAAAAGGAAATTGCGCGGGCGGCGCAGACCGTTGCGTACAGTACAGCGCGGAAATCGTGGCTCCAGTGGCTCGGCGGCGCTGCTGTCGTGGGAATGCTGTTAATGGGTGGGACGTTCCATTGGGGATACAACGTAGGGAACGACAATGGATATGCCCGCGCCCTAGATGTCAAGACTGCATCTGGTTGGGCCGCGTCGAACCTGGGACAAGCCGCGTACAAAATGGATCAGGATGGCGATCTGCGCTCCCTGGTACGCTGTGATCGTGACGGCTGGAGCGTGCAACGTAGCGAGGATGGAAAGCACCGGCTGTGCGTTGTGCATCCTGACCGCGACGGAACCATTTCCGGCTGGTATGTCCCGTAGGCTTTTGTGATGTGTTTGAAATTGGCCGCGTAATCGGTGCGGTAATGAATATGCTAAAAGCCGGAACCATGAAGAAACAGAATAAGAAGCGCAGGTTTCACCGGAGTTGAGTGGAGAGGGGTCAAGGCTGGCCACAGGCCACCGCGTGAGCGGCGCTTGCGGCCTTTACGCCTCGGAGCGATCAGATAATTGGAGATGGTTCGAATTCGAGCGGACGCGCTGACATTCGAACCATAGATGGCAGGTTTTTCGGTGCGCTGCTACACGAGACTCTGATTTTTGGCGGTATCGCACTCTTTCAGAATGTCCCTGAGCACTATGCCGATGCGACTATCACCGCCACGAACGTAGTTATCGAGCGACTTTTTCGTCTCTTCATCTGCTTCGCCAACAAGCAAGGTTCCAAGAACGTGTTCAACCACTCTGCGCCTTTCCGCCAATTCTTCCGGCGTCGGCGGCGTCGGCTTGCACTGCTCTTCCGGCCAGTCCGCAATCCCATGTTCTTTCTGATACCGCTTCCGTGCCCAAATGTAAGTGACCATGATTCTTTTGCTGTGCTCTACAGCCTCTCGCAACTTCTCCGGTGTCAGCATGGGTGCTCCCTTCACTTATTCTTGGAACTCTGAGTACCGTGAATCCCTCCATGTCCTATAAAAACAGTATGAGGCATGAGGATCAATACCTGCGCGTCCGCCATACAGACGCGGCCTTCAGTGGTGTCTTGCCACTTCACATCGCGCTTCTCGTATGCCGTCTTGCAGTCTGCTGAAATCTGCTTTGCCACATCGGAATGTTGCCCAAGCCAACTTTGAATCGCATCGCCTGAAACGTCCTTCAAATGGCCCGCCCCTGCCGACTCAACAGCGAGGACGATCTTCGAATCAGGGACATTGCTGGCGGCATTCTTGCAGCCACCGGTCATGCCGACAAAAGCAAGTGCGCTCACTGCCAGAAGTGCATTCAATCCCAATACATTTCTGCCTTGCATTCGATCCTCCCGATCAAATTGTTCCCTAACGTTTTGGTTCAGAGCCGCCGTAGTGTCCTATGAATGGCATTCCCCACATAACGGCAAAGCCAAGTTTCTCGCACAGGTACTCCTCAGTGTCCTTTGAACTGAATTGTGCCCCGTCAATAATCCAACTCAGCTCTCCGACTGTATGCAAAAGCGGTCTTTTCTTTCGAAAATAATCGTGGTTCAAGAAACACAGCCGAACAGCAGAGTCATAGTGTTTGCGCGGTCGTCGAGGAAGGTTTCTTGTTTTGACCTCGATCATAAGCACATCCGTCGCCAGGTCGAACAGGATGTCACGGTCGGGTTCCCGGTAGCCGGCCTTCCAAATCGCGTGGGCAAGTTCGCCCACAGCAGCCCATGTGTAGGGAGCCTTGTGGTCAAAGCGCGGATTGCGGCGGGCTTCTCTGTGCACCCTGTCCGCCCACTTTTTTACTTCATCATGGGTCAATTCTGCCGCCATAGAGCGTTTTGTAACTCCCTTCCCGGTGCCGAGACAAACGGCAACCCAACCTAAACAAAATGCGCCACTGTAGGCAATTGCCAACAGGCTTCCCGTAGGATAACGCGACGATCAAAAGGTGTCCACTGCTGATATTCGCGAACAATTCGGAGAGCGCATCCGTGCCCTGCGGCAGGCCCGTGGCTGGACCCAAGTCGAGATGGCGGACTTCTTGGCGATGGACCGGAGCTACCTGTCAGAGATCGAAACGGGCAAGAAAGACCCAAGCCTGACGATGCTCAAGACGCTGGCGACCGGCCTCAAAATCACGATTTCCAAGCTCACAGACGGCCTGTAGACTGCTGGTCGCACTCTGCCTTGCTTATTCGTCGGCACTTCCAATGCCCATCCCCACGCCATTCGCTGAGGTTTTTTTGCGTTTTTCCTTGGTTCAATGGAACTCCTGATTGCAACAACTCTTCGTTCGAAGAGCAAATATGTACTGCCCGTCTTCACAAGGCCAGTATTTTTCTGTCAGAGCGCCATTCGATTTCCACAGATGCACACGAAAAGAGCTGTGAACTACCGGAAAGCTATAGGCTTATATACAGGCTACTCATACAAAATGATCGTGCCTTACAATACAAAGTGATCGCGGTTCTTCATACAAAGTGATCGTGGAAAATGGTCAGATTTGAACGATTTCCTCAGAGAGGGCAACCATCCAATACAAAGTGATCGTGGAAAACGTGTCAGCGACGTAAGAGACTATATATCAGCTAGATAGATTAGACTCAATACAAAGTGATCGTGGTTTTGTGGATTTTGACCGGCGATAAAGCAGTATGCGCGAACGAGACGCGACAGGCTGGCGCTAATTGCCGAGCAACCTCTTGACAGGCGGTGGACTGTGATAGAGCTTCAGACCTGACAATGGGTCTGTACGCCAGATGGCATGGCCATTGTGGTAATGACGCCGCGCTCTCTTGGCTTCATCATCTTCAACGCGGGCGGCAGGATAGACCGTCAGCACTTCTCGAAGTGCGGTGCGAAAAACGCGACGAAAATTGAAAATCCGCTCTGGAGCGTATCCTTGCCCGAATTGTTCATGTAATGACAACCACGAGACGGCTTGCGGCCTTTCTACTGTGATCCTGTGAAGGCGCTGGGCCAGCCAATTGTAAATATCGAGCGCGAGCGCACTATGAGAGAGCGCTGCTATGTGCGCCTCATCGACTGGAACCGCGCGCTCGATGAGGTCGTTGAAGTAATCGATCGATAGAGATATTTCCGAGGGCCAGAAAACACGCTGCCGATCATCCTTCGGCATCCAAAGATCGAATGCTTTGACAATGCCTGAGGTCACTGTGACTGCGTGTCCATCGTGGGCGAAGCCCATGCGGATCGAGGCGGTCGAGAGTCGCGTAAG
Organism: Telmatobacter bradus; assembly: GCF_048629425.1. NCBI lineage: Bacteria > Pseudomonadati > Acidobacteriota > Terriglobia > Terriglobales > Acidobacteriaceae > Telmatobacter > Telmatobacter bradus. The sequence continues at coordinate 4,687,117 of NZ_CP184532.1, read as the reverse complement.
CTGCTCCTTGACTGTTCGGATATTACGACCGTGGGAAGAGAAGCCCAAGATGCGCTCAACAAAATGCGTCAGCGAGCGGCCAACTTCGATTATGGGAGATTGGGTGACAATGGCCTCCCGGTTTAGGTGCATTAGAATCATGCGCGCTTTAGGACCGAAAGGAAGGCCGACATCAATTATCTTCTGCTGTGTCGGGTGCATCGCACGGCCAGCTTCGATCTCAAGATGAACCTGGCCGTTGCGGCGTTCCCAGAGCCGCACGTTGGTGCCTGGATCGCGGTAAGGAAAGTAGGTCTGACAAAATATGCTGTGCTGGTACAGGATTGAATCGTTGCCGTCGTCATTTGCTGCCGCATCGAGCAGGCGAGACTCAATAGGCGACGGTCCAATAATTGATTTTCGTAATGCCGGTGTGATGACCTGGGCAAGTGGCGTCAAAGCAAGTTGATTGCGACGTGGCTTCGCGGTAATCTCTGCATTTCGACGATCCGAACGCGCGGGAATTATCGCACCTGATCCAAATGGAGGCGGCATCGAAATCGCCCCTTACTGGCAATCGAGAACAGATGCAATCTTGACGGTGTGGAAGTAGACGCGCCGACCTAAACGCACACGGGCAGCGTTGACTCTGTTGGAAAAATCGTTGTCGCTGCGTAGTCCGAATCTGAGTCCCTCGATTGAGCGTTCAAGAGTTGCGGCCAACTGGGCCAAAGTCATCAAAGGCCCATATTTTGCGATCAGTATTTCTGCGGTGGACAACATAGTTATCTCCCTTGTTTTCGAAGTCTAGGGAGACAATAGCGAACATACAGAATTGGTTACAGGACAACTTTTTGACCAAAAAATATCGGCAAATCGAAAGGCGCATGTTGTCGTTTTCTCGTCTATAATGCGCGCAATCTCTACATGGGGCTTCCGCTCATCTGACCGCTATGTGCAGCGAAGAGCAGTTGACGAAAGCGGACACTCGTCGGGTCCATGAGCTTTTCCGCTTCTGGCTTTGTAATGTCTGAAACCCGGTCTGGATCATCTCGCATTCTTCCTTCTGGGTATATGTTTCTTGCCAATTCGCTATTTATGATTCTCAGATTTGGATTCTGGTGAATTTCTTTTTCAATCTCAACATAAAGTTGCAAGTCTATATACAGAAGGACGCCGTTTGTTATCCATAAATCGTACTGTTCCTTTTCTATCGTCTTGCCACTTGTTTTTTCTTGGCACATTTCGTAGCATCTCTTGAAATGATGCTTCGCTTGCTCATACGGAACATTGGTATCTATTGCAAAAAACGAAGTAAATCCTCCGTAGATGTGATCCTCAATCGCATCGTTCATGAAACCTGGATTGGCGTCAATCTCTCCCTTGCCGAGGACAGTGTCTAAAACGTGAACTTCTGAATCCGATCTTTTCAAATTCAACAGAAAGTTCATGAAGGTTTCAAGATGGGTTTCCATTGCTTCATGCTCGTGAGACACATGGGGATGTCTCGTATCGTAATTGTATTGCTCTGCGTCGTCGTCCCTCGCAAGCTTTATCTTATAGGCCGGATATGGAGCACCCTGTTCGATACGGTCAAGAACATACCTAATGAAATCCCTTTTCTTTGAATCCATCATGGAATATATGAAGAAAAAATCTGTGAGGGTTAATGGTCGAACGGGATCACGTCCCTTGTCAACTAAACGCACAGTGGCAAAGTCTATGCTGCAACGGTATTGTGCGACAAGTTCGTCAACTGCGAGGGTTGCGGATTGTTTGATTTGTTCAAAAACTTGATCGAAGGCAAGATCGCCTTCAAACCAGCCGTTACTATTTGGGGTTCGAGGCGCAGTGGAACGGAAAACCGGGTTAAGGATTTTCACGAGTTGGCGTCCTCTGGATTGCGCAGTGGCCGCAATTCTCCTTTGGCCACGGCATCCGGCATCAAAAATGAATACCTACCCAGCATGTTGATGTTTTCGTGTTGCAGTGGCGATAGACGGCAGGCATCTTCGTCCTTCACGGGGCATCCATCCGCTCGCAGTTGATTCAATGCGGCCTCGATGTAGATGGTGTTCCAAAGCACAATCATATTGAGTACCAGACCAAGTGCGCCCAGTTGGTCTTCCTGGCCTTCGCGATAATTCTGGCGTAGTTCGCCGCGTTTGCCATGGAAGACTGCACGAGCAACGCTGTGACGGCTTTCGCCGCGGTTGAGTTGAGTCAACGTGGCTCTGCGCTTGGCTTCGTCGTCAATATAGGTCAGCGTGTGCAGGGTTTTATCGATACGACCGAACTCTGCAATGGCCTGCGCCAGCCGGGTAGGCCGGTCGCCAACCTGGAGTGTACGCATGATGCCGGTGGCTGGCACCCGGCCGAGTTTGAGCGAGCCAGCCAAACGGAGCATATCGTCCCAATGCGGTGCAATTTTCTGCAAACTGATGTGATGCGCTGAGGCTGAGTTGAGCGAACCGTAATCGGCCTTCTGATCTATCCTCCAGAACCGTGAGCCGCCAACGTCGGCCAGACGCGGGCAGAAGCGGTAGCCGAGCAGGCGGAACAGACCGAACACCACGTCGCTGTAGGCGCCAGTGTCGGTCATGATCTGCGTGGGTTGCAATTCGGTCTGCTGTTCCAGAACCACGGCCAACAGGATCAGGCTATCGCGTAGCGTGCCGGGCACTGTTATGTCGTTCAGTCCTGAAAACTGATTCGACATCAGGTTGTACCAGGTGACGCCACGGCCGATGCCGAAGTATTTCGGGTTGGGCCCGGCATGTACAGTTCGCACCGGAACCACGAAGCGCATGCCATCCGCAGAAGCGACTTCTCCACCGCCCCACAGATTGGCCAACGCAAGACGGCTTTGCGCCGCTACCAGCATGGCGTTGGCTGCCGTCAGTGTGTCGTCGCGGATGTAGTTTTGGTCTACCCAAGACAGACGGTCGCGCTGAAGCGCCGGCACATCGCCACGAATCAGCGGCTCGATCCCTGTATTGCAGGCTTCCGCCATCAACACCGCGCAGAGGCTGATGTGCAGGTCGGTTGCCCGTGCCGTGCGCTCCGAGATATGGGTGAAGGCATCCGTAAAGCCGGTCCGCGCGGCAATCTCCAGAATCAATTCCGGCAGATCGACACGGGGCAACATGCTGGCCACTTTGTTGCGTAACTCAATTAATGAAGCGGGCTCGTCCAGCTTATCGAAGGGACTGAGTATCAGTTCGTTCTTATCTCCGACTGTTTCGAAGCGTACTGCTGGATTGTCCGGCAGTCTGGCTGCCACGACACGATAGGTGCGGTCCAGCTCAGCGGACAAGGCATTCAGTGTCGGTGTGGGGTCTGCCGTCAGTCCCAAGGTCCGGCATATGATCGGCCGAGTGGCCTCCCATTCAGCGCCGTCGAGCAGGCCGGCGCGGGGATCGGCAAAGCGCCAGCTCTGTGGCACGAATACGTCGCGCCGCTTGAGCGCGGTCTGCAATTCGTCCAGCACACAGAATGTATAGGCATGGAAGTCAATACTTCCGTCTTCGCGCAGAACATGTCGCTGCCAGGGCTTGCGCACAACTTCGAGCGGGGCGTCCGAGTCCGGCTTTTTCACTGCGATATTGGCATGTAGCCAATCGATGGCGGCGGCTACCGGTCTGCCCGCGACGTTCGCGTCAAAGTGCATGTGTTCGAGCAGGGTTGGCAGATAACGGCGCACCGTTCTGTACTTGGCATCCAGCTCCCGGTAATAAACATCGTCGGCGGGCCGGATCAGGGTGTTCACCCCGTGAAGTGCCAGGGTAAGTGTGTCGCGTGGAATCTTCTCAAACAACTTGGCGCGCACCTCGGTATCCGGCAAGTTGGGGTCGAGCATCATCTCGCAGGCACAAGCCAGCGTAGCTGCGGCTTGATCCAAATCTTTCAGTGTGCGCAGGCGTGCTTTCTTGTCGGCCTTGATGGCATCGCCGAACAAGTCACGCAGCAGAGCTTCCAGTACTTCCAATGCGTCGTCCTGTGCCGTGGCTTCGAGACAATACACGAAGGCGACCAGAGTGGCCAAGCGGCGTTGATTCGGCAAACGAAGCACTGCGCTGACCTTGGCAGCTCCTGCGAACCGCGCCAATGCTGCCATTCGGATCGCTGGTATCCGCGCTACTGACGGCAGCACGATGCCCAAGTCACGCACCGCACGCAGTCGCAGGAGAGCCTTGACCAGCGATGGACCACTGACCGTCAAAGGGCCAGCGCGCAGGCGATCAAGTTGTGAACTGCGAGTACCTGCAGGCACGACCAGCAGATTCTCCAGCCTCTTCTGTTGTTCAAAGCCAACGCCGCTGGCAAGCGAGCGCCACAGTCTTTCCTCTACCCGGCTTCGCAATCGCGCTATGTAGCGTTCCAAGGTGCTACAACCGGGCAGCAGCACCTTATGCATCACCAACCAGGTGATTGCTCGCTCGAATAGCACGCTTGGCCGGTCGGTACCAGTCCAGCAGAGTGCATAGAGCCAGCGGGTAAGGCGAAATGCCGCACGCTGCTCGGTAATCTCAACGTATCCGTAAGACTCTCGAATCTCCGCCGCATGTAGCCAGCGTTGCTCACCTGTGCTGTAGGCTGATGTGCCATTCATAGGATCGAGGTGTAATTGCTTGACCAGCGTGTGCAGTACTGCGCCCGGCACTGTCATCGGATCGTCCAGGAAGATGCCGAGGTAACGCACCGTGCTTAGTTGTACGGCGAAACCGAGCCGATTGTGGTCACCGCGCTTTTTTGCGATCCGAGCATGGTCGGCATCGTCCAGATGGAAGTAGCGGGCGAGGTCTTGAGACGACGGCACTCCGGTATAACGACCGTAGTTCTCGCGCTGTTCTGCTGAGAGGAAACCGACGGGCATCGTTCTTTCCTTCCTTGTCGGGAACTCTTAGATTCAACAAGAGGACATCACTCCCTACGCACCACCAACAACTTTGGAGTTCGCCAGATGCATCGCCCATATGCGTTTGACCTGACTGGCGCTGCACCCAGTCAACTCGACTGTTCGCTTGATGGTTTGGCCCCTGCTGCGAAGCGCAACAATGCGTTGGTGGGCCGCAGTATCTGGCACGCGACCGGCGTATTTGCCTGCCGCTTTGGCAAGCTGGACGCCCTGACGTTGCCGTTCGCGGCGGATCTCATAGTCTTCGCGGGCCATTTGCAAGGCCAGCTTCAAAAGCAGATCCTGAACAGTCTCCAGAACGATTTTTGCGACACCATCGGCATCGGCCGCAATGTCGGAGAGATCGACCAACCCCGGCACCGCCAGCTTCGCTCCTGTGCCCCTGATCCTGCTCACGAGCTGTTCGGCCTCGGCCAGAGGCAGTCGGCTTATCCGGTCGATCTTCTCGGCGACGACCACCTCGCCGGGTTGCAGGTCGGCGATCATGCGCAGCAGTTCTGGTCGGTCGGCGCGAGCACCCGAGGCCTTCTCGCGGTAGACTCCGGCGACATAGTAACCAGCCGCACGGGTGCTTTCCACGATGTCTGATTGACGAGTGAGATCCTGCTCGTCGGTGCTGACGCGCAGGTAGAGGCGAGCGATTCTCATAGGAGCTTGGCCAAGTTGGGTATACATCAATTGACCAACTCTAAACCATGAGGCCAAGAAGCACGAAAGCCATATCTATTTGGCCATCGGCAATTTGGCTATCCTTCTTGGCCTCTGGCAGGCTTGGGAAGCTGTTCTCTGAATAACAGCGGAAAATTTCTGCACAACGATCACACCCCACACGAACAGTCGACCTTATCCACTTCCAACGCAGCATCTCCCGAATCGCCCTCTCTGGGTTTTCGAAAGGTCAGCGCGTAGAACATGCCGTTCTTCAGCGATTCGAGGTGCACTTCTTGCATCTCGGGCGGCACAAGACTAATGGGAGCGCTGACCGGTTCCTTGCGGTTCTTGTAAAAGCTACCGAGCCCTTTTTCATAAACTTCCTTTACATGCTTTTCGGATTCATCGGCGATGAGCAGGAGACTTCCTGGCTTGGCGACGCGAATCATCTCTCGGATGGCTTGGGCGCGGTCGTTGAAGAAGTTAATGCCGCCAACATGAAACACCACATCGAAGCTGGCATCTACAAAGGGAAGCGTCTCAGCATTGCCGAGGAAAAGATCAGCATCCATCCCCCAGCGGCGCAGATTGACTTGGCAGTTTGCCAGCATCTCGGGCGACAGATCGAGGCCGGAGAGTTTGACCCCGTGGGGCAGATATTTGAAGTTGAGTCCGGTGCCCACCGAAGTCTCCAGCACCGAATCGCCGGGCTTGACCTCCAGCAGACGCATGTAACTGAGAAAATAATCCTCCAGGTCGAATCCTTTGAGCGGACTATATACGCGCTGAATGTCGTTGTAGAATCCGCCGATGAGTTCGTATAGGTGGTTGTATTTGCCGTTGTCGCCGGTAAGATCTTGTGGCTTGAGAAATCTCGGAATGCCGCTCAGTACCGGGAAGCTTTCGCCTGCATTACTGACCAACGCCTCATCCCCCGGTTCGCCGGCCACTTGCAATGTCTCTCCGGTAAAGGGGCTTTGCAGTCGAGCAACAGCCTCGCGCCGATCAGCCCAACTGCGTTCGGGGAGGGGATGAAAGAGCGCCCAAACGGCTAGGAACAACGCGCCTCCGAAGCAGGCGTAACCGGCGATTGTACTGTTTCGGAAGGCCATGGGCAGCGCGACGCCGGTGAAGCGACCGATCAGTTCGAGGGCCATGGCAAGAACGAAGCCTGCGCCGAGGAAGGCGGTCGTGGCGCGCGATTCGCGGTTCCACATCCATACTAGCGTGGCTGCAAACCAAGCTATAAGAACCGTCTTCGGTCCGGCCTGTGGAACCACGCCAGCGTGCAGTGCGACAACAAGCGCGGGGATGGCAACCGTCGCCAGCGGAAACGGCAGCGTGGAGAAAAATCCCGCCAGACGGGGACTGACCAGCCGGTGAAAGGTCAGGGGTAAAATGGCCAGCACGGCCGTTAGCAAGGCCAATACCAAGTAGCCCATTGCTTGCTCCGGAGCGTTGAGTGGAAATTTGCGCCAGTTGACGACGAGACCAGGAAAGAAGGTGATTGCGAGCAGCCAGAGAAAACCCCGGCGCGGCTTCTGCGTACCGACAAACCAGACGCCCGTGATCGGGCCGGTCCACGCGCCCACCACGGAGAGAAAATTGCCGGCAATGAAGAGGCTGACGACGGCCCAGGCAACAATCTGAGAGGAGCGGTCAGAACGAATGGTGGAAGGCATCTTGCGGTTCTCCTTTAGTAAAGTGCGTGAGGCTTGTGCGTCCGGGGTGCAATTTTCACGAGTTGATCAGGACTCTTCGTGATCGTTTCTGTTTGCTGAGCGGGCGTAATTCCGACGGCTTCCATCGCAGTGAGTTGGGCAATCGCCGACTCGCCCCATTCGAGCGCGGCGCGGGTCATGGCCATGCCAAGGTTCAGGGTCAGCATCCAGTAGGGCAGGTGAGGGTTTTGCGATTGCTGCTGATTGGCGGCTTTCTCAATGTCTTCAAACATGGCCATCGACTGTTGGTTCCTGCGTTGCAATTCACGCACGTGCTCGAGTGCCACGCCTGGCGTCGCCTCACGGCCAAAAAACAACTTGAGCATGAATTCATTACGCGGTGGATCGTTCTGAAAGGGCTGAGACAGCCACTCGCGGAGACAGAGACGCCCAGTATCGGTCAGCGTATACTCCTGCCGTTGCTTGCCCGGGCCAGAGGTCGACTTGCTGGGCAGAATCAAGCCTTCTGCTGCCAACTGCTTCAGGGTCGGATAGATTTGCCCGTAGCTCTCACCCCAAAAACTGCCGAAGTTCTCTTCAATTGCCTTGTGAAGATCGTAACCAGATTTGTTGGGTTCGATAGAGAGCATGCCGAGGATGACATAGGCGGTTCTATTGTGCTTCATACATCTTCAAGATATATCTAACAGATATAAAGCTCAAGAAAATTCATTTTCTTATTGGGGAGTGGTCTCTCCGATCAGTGAGCTGCTTCAAATCGCGCCTTCAAAGCCGCCGAAATGAGATTGTCGGAGAGTTTGGCGTCGAAACGCATACAGCTACGCTGTCTGGGTTCTGAGCTTGCTTAACCCGGTTCTCCGTTCCACTGCGCCTCAAACCCCTATTTGAAGAACGATCAAAGTGATTATGCGCGATTTCTTTCCAGAAATTCCGTAGGTCAATACGAAAGGCAAGTTGTTTCAGCCAGTCAATAGGAGTGGTAAGGCTCCGTAGGCCTTCATTGTTTCGCAAACGAAACCATTCAGGAACTACAAGTTTTTCGCAACGCTTTGGCTTTGCCATCCAACTTCCTTTTTGCAAGGTGCTTATCGAGCCTTGCTGCTCGACAGATGATCTAGCTTTTCAACCAAGTCTTCAGCGCGCAGGTGCGTGTAGCGTTTCAACATCTGCATCGACTTGTGGCCGCTGATCGCGGAAACTTCCTGATCGGAGAATCCGGCCTCGACAAAACGGCTGACTGCCTCGTGGCGGAGATCGTGGAAATGCACATTGGTCAGCTTCAGTTCACGCTTGATATTCAGCCAAACCGGATTGAACTGGTAGGGGCGGCGCTTGCCGTCGCGGCCTGGCTCGCCGTAAAAGATCAGGTCGGTGTCGATGGGGCGTATGGGGTGATTCAGCGCCTCGCGGAATACTGCCGTGGCTGCCGCACTCAGCGGCACGGTGCGCGGCGACGTGTTTTTGGTTTCGAGAAGACGAACGATACGGCGCTGGAGGTCCACCTGTGGCCTGTGCAGCGTCAGAATCTCTGAGGCGCGCATTCCGGTGGTGAGCGCCACGCGCACAATCCAACGCAGCATTGGATTCGAGTGCGCATCGACGGCAATCAAGAGACGTTTTTCTTCCTCCTCGGTCAACCGGCGATTGCGCCCCGGCCCCGGCGCTGGCCGGCGAATGCTCATCACCGGATTCACTACCAGACCGATGCCCCATTCCTTGATGGCAATGGTGAACAGGTGGCCGAGCAAGGCCAGTTCCAACCGGACGGTGTTGTTGGCGCGGGGAACCGGCTTTCCGTTTTCATCCTTGCGGTCTTCACCGGCAAGGCGCATATCGCGGAAGCGGGCGATGACCTCTGGATTCAGGGCGGCGAGAGAGTATTTGCCGAGATGCCGCTCCAGAATCGCGGCGCGGCGAAGCTCGCCCTCCAGGGTTGATGGCCGTTTGGTGGGCGTGACCTCGGCGGTGTAGCGCTTCAGCGCTGCCGCCAACGTCATGCGCTCGGCAGTGGCGCGGATGATGTGAACGCCGCGCACCATCTCATCCTCGGTGCGGCGCGCCCAGTCCTCAGCGTCCCGTTTGGTGCGGAATGTCTTCGCCTTGAGTGGCCAACCAGCCTTGCGAATAATGGCCTTCCAGTTGCCCGAAGGCCTCTTGATAATCGTCGCCACTGTACCTCCAGAACTGTACCCAGAAAATCAGCACTGTACCCAGAACTGTACCCGATGGCCCTATCAAGGCGCAAGTGTGGCGAAGACTCTTCCCCCTGGAAGTCCAGAATTCGTCGTCAACTTGTTTATTTTGTTTTATTTATATATTTAATTTTTGGTGGGCCTGCAGGGATTCGAACCCCGAACCAAGGGATTATGAGTCCCCTGCTCTAACCGTTGAGCTACAGGCCCAAATTGTACTTGAAGGGAAGATAGTAAATAACATAACAGGGTTGAACTCTGGCCGCAAACTGCATTGCTCGGGCTGGAGGTTGTTGTTTTGAAGCAAAACACACCTTTGCGTGGCTTCAAAACAGTGAATGATATTTCCATGATCGCATACTGTGGGCATAGGGCAGGATGCTGGTTGTTCTTGTCAGAAAAAGGCTGCAGGGGAGGCGCATTGTGCAGTTGCTTATGCGTCCTCCTCTGCTGGCTCTTTTCCTAACTCTCTGCTGGTCCCGTGATGCGCACTGGAAAGTATGTAGAGAGGCCGTCTTTCTCGCTTGTTGCTTTGGTGTTGAGGTGCAGTGTTGCCAGAGTAAGACCGTTGCGTTTGGCGGTTACCGTGATGGTGCCTGCCTCCAGGGTTGACCGCACTGCAACACGATTGATGCCCAATTCCGTGTTGAGGTGCAGCTCATTGGTTGAATCGGTTTTGCCGCTGTTGTATCCGCCGCGCCAGATAGCCGGACCGGCACAGGTAAAGTCGATGCGCGCATCGTCGGTGGGGCAGCGCCGGCCATTTGCATCGACAACTTCAACGTCGATGAGGGCTATGTCCGCGCCGTCGGCAATCCATCCACTGGGACCGGTCATCGGAGTGAGTTTGATGGCGGCAGCCGGGCCCGCCGTGCTCAGAAGATGGTCAATCACATCCCGTCCGTTGAGCTTGGCCACGGCGCGAAGGGTGCCGGGCACGAACTCGACATTGGGGTATTCATAGACGTAGCCATCTTCGGGCTTGCTCTTCACGCCGAGGGACTTGCCATTGACAAACAACTCGACAGCGCCCGTGTTGGCGATCACATAGATGCTTTTAACGATGCGCTTGGCATCGGGTCCGGTGGGATAACTCCAGTGGCCCAGGATGTGAACATCGGCACTGTCATTCTGCATCACGCGATGCGCGTAGTAAAGGTCCTTGGGCAGACGCACGGCATCCACCTTGCCGCTGACGCGGGCTACTTCGCTGGAGTCCTGCCGTCCATCGGCATTGCAATCGTTGAAGTAGATGGAGGCGTAGCCGGACCAGTGCGCGTAGAGCCTGTCCTTGTTGGAGATGCGATTGGCCCAGTACTCAAAATAGCGCTTGATGCCGGCCAGAGCGAAGGTGTCGTTGTTGAACTCGTAGGTGTCGTTGGGGCCCTTCTTGAAGCCGAAGTAGGGCGGCGAATAAACGTCCCAATAGCGACGTGCGCACTCTTCGCGGAAGTCCTCTGCCTCGATGAGGGGAGCGCGATCCCGGCGCTCGCCGCTGTAGGCGCGAAACATCGAGGAATCCGAGGCGAGTTTGTAGATGCGTGCGTCCTGGCCCAGCATGACCGGGAAGTAACCGGCAAGGTTGTTCAACGCGGCGTTGGCCTCTACGTTATCATTGCCGCGCGCGCCTACCACGCGTCCACCGTGCGCATCCCACTGTGCGGCCAGAGCCAGCATTTCCTTCATGTGGTCCACGCTGATGACGCTGTTGCCTGCCTCCCAGAAGAGGATGCTGGGATTATTACGGAAGTAGATCATGGTCGCGCGCATCACTTCGGCACGCTGCTCCCATTGGCGGCCCTGCTTGTCGCCTTCCTTGTCGCCGGCCGGGCAGACCTGCACAATGCCGTAGCGGGCGCAGGCATCGGCATCCACGCGCTGCGGCGCAACGTGCATCCAGCGCACATGATTGCCGTGGCAGTTGCGAATCAGGCGGGCGTCCAGGTCGTGCATCCATCCCGGATAACATTGGCCAAGGCCAGCCCAGGAGTTGCTCGAACGCTGCGCGAATCCCTTGAGGTAAACAAACTTTTCGTTGAGGAAAACGCCGCCGCTTCCAGCGCCGCCCTTGAACTCGGATTTGCGGAATCCGGTGGTGGTTTTCTCTACGTCAACAACGTTTCCATCGACGCTGAGGATGCTGTAGACCTGATAGAGATAGGGGTCTTCCACGCTCCAGAAGCGGGCGTTCTTCAAGCGTCCCTGCGCGGTGAGCAGAGTCTTTTCACCCTTGACCATGTCAACCGATGAGCCATCGAGTTGCGCGGCAACGCGTCCCTTGTGATCGACGATGGTCACGGAGAGTTCCGCCGTGGCGCGATCTGACGAGGAATTCTTTACCTCAACCTCGATGTTTACATCCGTGGTCTTGTCCGCGATCTTGTAATTCTCGCCCCAGATATAAACGCCGCTCGTCTCAAGACCATAGTAAAGAGGTAATGTCTGGTGGACAGTCCCGGTTACATGCAGCCACACACTGCGATTGATGCCGCCAAAGTTGGGATTGAAGTCCTGCGAGTTCCACTCATAGCCGGTGCCGCTGGACTGCTCAACATAGGAGCTGCGGTTATCTATTTTGATGGCCAGAACGTTGGGCTTGCCGAAGAGCAGATGATCGGTGAGGTCGAGGCCATAGGCAGTGACACCGTTTTCATAGAGGCCAATCTGCTTGCCATTCAGATAGATTTCACCGGCCTGACGCATGCCTTCAAACTCAAGGAAGAAGCAGTTTCCCTTCAACTCGACAGGAACGGTGAAGTGCTTGCGGTACCAGGCCTGACCCTTGTAACTGCCACGATCTCCGCCGCCATGGGAGATGATCTGGCGATAACTATCAACGTCGTTATAAGTATGCGGTGTGCTGACGAGAGTCCAGGCCTCGTCCTTGAAGTCTGTGGCTTCGGCGCCTGTTACATCTTCGCGTTGAAACTTCCAACCGATGTTGAAGTTGTACAGTGCGCGCGGGGACACCGGAGGTACATAGCCGGCGGTATCTGCGTGTGCCAGATCTTCAGCCCAAACGGGAATGCCCTGCATCAGAATAGGCAATCCACAGGCGACCATGGCCGAGTGTGTAAGGAACTTGCGCCGACTGGAAGCGCGGTCCAAGGAAGACGACATGATGACTCCTGAATTCCTGCATGTTTATCGCCATTCGTCCTGAGATTCGGCGAGGCGTTGGTTCATGACCTGCTCAAAGCCAGAGTGTTTCTTCACAAAGATGTCGCTGAAGGCTCGGTCCTGCCGGAGCAGAATGGCCTGCAGTCGCACCAGTTCCAGCAGCGCTAGAAACATGGCAATGAGCGATTTTTCAGAGCGTGTGTTGGCAAGCAGTTTGCGCAAGGCGATGGGCTTGTCTTCCATCGTCAGGCGGCGTGCCAGAAACTGCATCATCTGGCCTACCGTAACTGAATCTTCCTCCACGTTAATGACGGGCCGGTTGCGCAGCCGGTCTAGAATATCGCGGAAAATACGTACAAGATCGGTGGTGTCGGCGGCAATCTCCTGATCGCCGCTGGTCACGCCGCGGAAGTCCTTCATGCCCGGGTTGGTCCAGGTAGCCGCTTCCAGCATCTGCTTTTCCAGCAGCATCTGTGCGGCGTTCTTGAAGCGCTCGTGCTCCAGCAGCCGCTCCACCAACTCACGACGCGGATCCTCGGCGGCCTCATCGGCGCTGGCCGGGGTGCGGGGCAGCAGCATCTTGCTCTTGATGTGGATCAGCAGCGAGGCCATGTAGATGAACTCGCCGGCCACGTCCACGTCGGTCGCCTTCAGCTTGTTCACATAAGCGAGAAACTGGGCCGTGAGGCGGGCGATGGGAATGTCATAAATGTCGATGTCCTGTTTGCGGATCAGGTCGAGCAGCAGATCGAGCGGGCCCTCGTAGACCTGATTCACCAGGATGGAGAAGGCCGCATCGTCGGTGATCTCGCGCGTGATCATCGGATGCGAGGGCTTGTTGTCCACCTCGACCGGCGACGGCTCGTCGGAGTCGTTCTCGCTGGCGGCTGTGGGCTGAGCTTCTGCGGCTACAGTCGGGGCTGCTTCGGCCTGAGCAGGCTCAGCTTCCGCGGTAGCTTCCGAAGCAGGCTCAAGCACAGCCACTTTATCGGCTGCTACTGCCGGGGCGGCGTCTTCTTGCGCTTCTGCAATAGCCTCTTCCGCAGCCACTTCAGCTTCTGGCTCGGGGAGGTTTTCAGCGACAGGCTCAGCGCTGGCTGCCTCAACAGCAGCTTCGGCATCGCTCATATCCGTCGTTGCAGCTTCTGCGGCTGCTTCTTCCGCGACAGTCTGGGTAAGATCCACTTCGAGGAACTCCGCAATCATCTCGTTAGGCTGGGTGGCTGGCTCAAGGTCTTCCTCTGGCTCAACTGACGGCTCGGCCTCGGATGTTGCCGTTCCTTCGGGCGCGGCAATCTGCTCAACGACGGGCTCAGCGGCTCGCTCATCCACCAGTGCGGCTACCGCTTCCTGTTCGGGGTTATGCTCTTCGACGGGTTCCACGCGTTGTTCTTCTGATTCCTGTTTAGGTTCGACCTCCGGCGCGGCGATAGATTCGCCGAGCGGCTCAGTCGTTTGTTCTTCAATCTCTTCCGTGGCCACGGGCTCGCATGCCTGCCCGGTGGCTTGGTCGGCCGCAACTTCCTCGACGGGAGTAACGGACTCGGCCAGAATCTCTGCCTCGGCTGCCTGCTTTAGCTCGGGGGCTTCAATCTCTATCGTAACTTCCTGGGCCTGGGGTTCCACAGGAACGGTCTCAGCCCCGGCTTCTTCTTCTTCTTCTTGCGTTTCTTCGATGGCGTCGGCGACCTCGGCCAGAATCTCAGCCTCGGGCTCAGTTTCGGCTTCCGTCTCGGGCTCAGCCTCAGCCTCAGTTTCGGCGCTGGCGGCAGTGCGGGCCAGAGCCAGTTCGGCTTCAATCCGGGTCAGTTCGGCGGCCAGAGCATCTTCTTCTGGCTCGGTTTCTGGCTCGGCCACTTCCTCCAGCGGCGCGGATGGCGTGGGCAGCGGCTCATTGTCCACTGTGCGGGTGGTAAGGGCCATCAAAGCGTCCATCATGCCCGCCACAGCGGCTGCATGGTCGGCGTTTGCCAAAGCGGCAACAGGCAGGGCCACTTCCGCAACAGCTTCCGTGGCTGCATTGGGCTCAGCGACAGCTTCTTCCTGTGCCTTATCTGCGGCAGGTGTGGGCTCTTCTTCCACCGGGACGGGCACGGCCTCTGCGGCAGAAGTTGCGGGTTCATTCTCGGTCTGGAAGCGCCACTTGGAACGCAGCTTGGCTGCCTTCAGCGGAGGAATGTAGAAGCTGGCGCTGCCTTCAAAGCTCTCTTCCGGCTCGTTCTGATCCGGCGCAGCGACCTGCTCCGCCAAGGGCTCTGGTTCCGGTGTGGGCTCGGGCAAAGCCTCGGCTTTGAGCTCGAAAGCAGGCTCATCTGCTGCAACGGGCAGGGTTGCTTTTTTCTCCGCTACAGGTTCAGGCACAGAGGCAGGCACGGCAGTTGCTTCTGGCTCCATACTGGGTTCGGACAGCGGCTCCGGAACAATTTCCGGTTCGGGCTCAGGCTCTGCAACGGGGTCAGCAGCTAGCGGCTCTGCTACCGTAGCCACGGCTACAGGCTCGGGTTCTGCAACCGGCTCGGGCTCAGAATCAGGCTGGAGCTCTGGATTAGTCTTCGGCTCGATTGCGGCAGGTCCAACAGGCTCTTCCGTAGGCTGCTCAGGCTCGGCCGCCTGCAAGGCTGCAACCACAGGCGTAGCTACTTCTTCCAGCACGGTCGGCTGTTCCGGCGCAATGGCAGCTTCCACCACGGGCAGAACAACGCTTGCGGGTTCGGGCAGCAGCTTCGGTTCACTTCCGGCCGCCGGCAGGGGGGCAATCTTCGGCGCAGGTTTTTGTTCGGCCAGGGGGAAAGCCTTGGGTGTTGCTGCCTGAACCGGAGCAGCCGCAGCAGGCTTCTGCACGGGAACTGGCTTCAGGGCGGGGGCTGCCGCAGGCGGAACTGCCTTTGCCGCAAAAGAGGCGGGCTGCTCGGCGATCTGAGGGGGCTTTGCCGCGGCAGCAATCGGCTTGGTCACTGCCACAGGCTGTGGAACAACCGGCGGCACGGCCACCGGCACTTCTGCCTGGGTCACGGCTTTACGGGCTGGCTTTAGAGCCAGTTTTACCGGACGTGCCAACCGCGCAGGATTGGCAGGCCGGGGTGCGGGGCTAATTTTTGTAGGAATCTCTTCTGCCGGTGTGGCTGCAGCGGGTTTGTCCGTGAGCACGGCCTTCAGACGGGCGTTTTTCTGCCGATTCTTGTTGGTCTTGTGCTTCTTGTTGCGGGAAAGTTCGTACAGGGCGTCCAGCGCGGGCGCAACGGAAGGCGTTGCTGCCTGGAGCGTAGTTTGCGGGGCCAGCTCCTGCGGTGTTTCCTGCCTGTGCGCCGGGCGCGCAAAAATGCCGAATCCCGTACGAATCGTCTCCAGAGCCCGGGTCAGAGCCTTCCGCCACCACGGGATTGTTTTGTCAGCCATCTGTGCTCCCCCGGGCGTCTGGAGTGGTTTCTACTTGTTGCTCAACTTCATCTGCATGGCTTCATGTACTTGGCGCATGGTTTCAGAGGCGCGCAGCTTGGCCCTGCGGGAGCCTTCCATCAGCAGCTCGTCCACGCGGCTTACGCTGAAGCTGGCGCGGCGCTCCTGCAGCGGGTTCAGGATCTGTACCAGCCCGTCGGCGGCCCAGCCCTTGCACTCAATGCAGCCGATGCTGGCGGTGGTGCAGCCGTCGCAGACCTTGGCCATCGTCTCCGGCGTGCTGAAGAGCTTGTGCAGATCGCCCACCGGGCACTTTTCCGGGTCACCCTTGTCGGTGCGGCGCACGCGGGCCGGGTCGGTCACCATGGTCTTCAGCTTCTTGCGTACCTCGGTTTCGGGGTCGGTCAGCTGGATGGTGTTGCCGTAGCTCTTCGACATTTTGCGGCCGTCGGTGCCGGGCAGCTTGGGCGCGGGCGTCAGCAGAGCCTTGGGCTCGGGCAGAACTTCGCGACCGTCGGGGAGCTTGTAGAACTGGTTGAAGCGGCGGGCTACTTCGCGGGTCAGCTCCACGTGGGCCGTCTGGTCCTGGCCAACCGGCACAAAGTCCGGCTGATAGAGCAGAATATCGGCTGCCATCAGCAGCGGGTAGCCAAGAAAGCCGTAGGTGGACAGATCCTTGCCGCTGAGGTTCTCCTGCTGCTCCTTGTAGGTGGGCACACGCTCCAGCCAGCCGAGCGGCGTGGCCATGCCCAGCAACAGAGAGAGCTCAGCGTGCTCCAGCACCTGACTCTGCAGGAAGATGGTGCTGCGTTCCGGGTCCAGTCCCGCGCCCAGATAGTCCAGCATCACTTCGCGGATGTTCTCTGTCACCTTGGAGGTGTCGGCGTAATCCGTCGTCAGCGCATGCCAGTCGGCGATGAAGAAGTAGCACTCGTACTGCTCCTGCTGCTGCAGGCGTACCCAGTTGGCCAGGGCACCCATGTAGTTGCCCAGGTGGAGCTTGCCGGTGGGACGCATGCCGCTGAGCACGCGCGGACGATTCGGAGTGGTTCCCTGATCTGCCATTTGAGTGGTCGCTTCCCGATTACTGCTCGAAAGATGCGCCCCTGCCAGCACGAAACAACGCGCAAGGGGGCTCACTTCATTGTAGTGGCAGCGGGAAGAGACTTTAGCGGTGGAATACTGGGGGTAAGCGGTGCATAAGTCGCCTGAAAACAGGTACTTATGCACCGTTTTCGGTGCAATTCGCTACTGCAGGGTGATCGTCGCGGGCTGCAGGCGCAGCAGCAGGTGGAAGACCATGCCCAGCAGCGGTCCCACCGTGATGCGCATCAGTGTGCCGCCCACAAAGATCATCAGCAGGTAGCTGAGCCAGCCGCCGATGCGGTCGTAAACCACCACGGCGTTGTAGGGCAGCAGGTTGCGCACTACGCGGCTGCCATCGAGCGGCGGAATGGGCAGCAGGTTGAAGACGGTCAGGGAAAGATTGATGACGATGGACAGACTGGCCAACATGCAGACGGGGCTGGCCGTCGTCGGATCGCCCTGGCCAACGGCGGCCAGAAACGAGAGCAAAGCTGTCTCGGCTCCGCCCGGCGTGGTTTTGGCCACGACCACCAGCACAATCAACGAGATCAGGGCCAGCAGCAGGTTCGAGCAGGGCCCGGCCAGCGTCACCAGATTGTCGTCGCGGACGATCTTGCGGAAGTTGCGGGTGATCACCGGTGTAGGTTTGGCCCAGCCCACCAGCATGAGGGGCATATGCAGTCCGAAGACGGGGCCAAAAATGACCAGCGCCGGGAACAACAAGGTGCCAATCGGGTCCACGTGCACGGCCGGATTCAGCGTGACGCGACCCTGCATGCGGGCAGTTTGGTCGCCCAGCAGTGAAGCTACCCAGGCGTGGGCACACTCGTGAAAGCTGAGCGCAAAGATCAGCAGAACGAACTCAAAAACGGCAACAATAAAAAAGCTGGGTTGCAAGAGCCTCTCCCTGGGGGGTTGAAAGCTCAGATTAGCACGGAAGGCAGCTTTCAGCCCTCAGCCGTCAACTGTCAGCCGTCAACTGCCCCACAAAACATGGAGTCCCGTTAGGGACGGCGCAGGAAAGAGCTGACGGCTGAAAGCCGCTTTCCTACTTCGCTCCCACCAGATAAACTTCCAGCCCCTGTTCGGGCCAGCTGAAGAGGGGCTCGTAGTGGCGACCGTCCAGGTACTCTTCAAGGGCTTCCGGCGTATGCAAGTCCTTGCCTGCGCGGCCCGTGATGCGGGCTACCAACAGGTGCTGGCCTTCAGGCACGCCTTCCTGCTCGTAGTTGACTACTTCGTGGTTGCGATAAAAGGCCAGACCGTACTCAATGTCGCGACGCACACGGAAGACGGCGACCGTCTCCTGCGGAGAGGCTAATGTGGCCAGCCGGTCGGCCAGCGGCCGGGCAGAGTAGGAGCGGTCCAGCAGTTGGATCACCTGTTTGGAGGCCGCAACCGCAGGCGCGCCGAAGAAGGGGCCAATGCCGTAGAGGAAGACCATCAGGATTGCCAATACGGTGCAGGTGGCAACGCGCAGCCGGGCCACGCCGTAGGCGCGGGTAACAATCAGGATCAGCAGCGCCGCTCCGCAGCCCGCCAGCAACGCTCCCACAATGCCCTGTACCGGAGGCACGGAGGGTCCGTGCGCCACGAACCAGGGCAGCAGCAGCACGGCTACCGCAACAAGGCCGCAGAGCGCGGCATGGCCAAAGAGAATCCAGCTATTCAATCCCCGCAGACGGCTGCGGAAGAGGTAATCACCGGTCAGAATGCAGATGGGCGGAATCGAAGGAAGAATGTAGCCGGGCAGCTTGGACTGCGAGATGCTGAAGAAGAGGATGGGAATCAGCGCCCACAGCACCAGAAACTCGGGGAAGGCGTCGCCGGTGCCATTCGAGCAGGGCTTGGAGTGCTTGGCGTAGCGGGCTCGCCATTCGACCGTCGCGGTAAAAATGCCGTCGGCCAGCGCACGCAGGGCCACCACCGTCCACGGCATCATGGCCAGAATCACCACCACCAGGTAGTAGTAAACAGGCTGCTGGTGCTGATAGCGGTCCGTGGCAAAGCGTTGCAGGTTGTGTTCGAGGAAGAACTCCCGGAAGAAGGTGGGGTTCTGGTGCTGCACGGCAATAAACCAGGGCAGAACCATGGCAAAGTAGAGCACCACGCCCGGCCACCAGAAGCTGCGGCGGAGCAAACTCCACTCCTTGCGCAGCAGGGCAAAAGCGCCAATGATCACCAGCGCCAGAAACGGCGCTACCGGCCCCTTGGCCAGTGTGGCCAGACCGGTGAAGAAGTAAATGTCGTAGAGCCAGAACTTGGAATCGGTCTCATACCAGGCGTACCAGCCCAGCAGACCGATGGAGAGCGGAGCGGCCAACTGCATGTCGGTGGAAGCGCCGCGGGCAAAGCCGATGATGCCTAGGCTGGCCACCGTAATCAGGGCTGCGTCCAGATGGCCTCCGGGCCGGAACCTGCGCATATGCAGGTAGATGAGTCCCACCATGATGAAGGCGAAGGTGGTGGAGGGCAGGCGCGAGCTCCAGTCGTGTACGCCAAAGTCCTGAAACAGGAACATCGCCCGCCAGTAGTAGAGAGCCGGCTTTTCCAGCCACGGATGGCCATAAAGATAGGGGGTAACGCAGGCCGAAAGCCGCTCCTTGACGCTGTGCGCCGAGTCAAAGCGGGTAAGCATTTCATGGGCGATCTGGGCGTAGCGCGGTTCGTCGGCGCCCACCAGACCCAACCCGTCGCCGCCCAGCAGGGGAGTGACTCCGTAGAGCAGGAAAAAGATGGTAAAGACCATGAAAACCGTGGCTTCACGCACGGATGGCCACGAGGGGATCTGCTTGCGCCAGCTCTTTGCAGGCTCGCTACCAGTCGTTTCTACACTCATTTTTTCTTCCGCAGTCCGGGTATATTTGTCGACCGTCGGGAGTCGGACGATCGAGCTGAATGGGGTTTTCTCTGCTCGTTTTGCCCTGTTTGCGCGCTCCGTGGAACGCGTTTGCGTCGATCAACTGGGTCAAGGCTAACAGATCCGGGAACCCGGCGAATCCATTTCCAAATCCACTTTCCAAATCCACTTTACTTTATGGACAGGATCGTGTGAAATTCTGCAGCAGCGCATCCTGAATGGTCTGGATGGCGGAATCCAGCGGACCGGAGAGTGTGCAGCCGGCAGCATTTTCATGCCCGCCGCCGCCCAGTTGCTCGGCCACCGCGGCCACGTCCACCTGTCCCTTGCTGCGCAGGCTCAGGCGCACGTAGCCATCCGGCAACTCGCGCAGAAAGACTGCCGCTTCCACCCCCACGATGCTCAGCGCCATGTTGACGATGCCTTCGCAATCCTCTTCGGCAGCGTGGGTGCGTTGCATGTCTTGCTGCGTAACCCAGAGCCAGGCCAGCGGGCCTTCATGATGCAGATTGCCGAGTGCCGCGCCTAGCAGTAGCGCCTTGGCCATGGGCGTAGAGAAGCAGACGTCGCGGGCAATGCCCACCGGATCGGCTCCAGCCTCCACCAGCTCCTTGGCTAGCTGGAAGGTGGATGCGCCGATTCCGCCCCAGCAGAAGCCTCCCGTATCGGTGAGCACCGTTACGTAGAGGCAGGTGGCCATGGCCTGGGTGAGTTCGGCTCCGGCGGCCCTCACCAGCCGGAAGACCATTTCGCCCACGCTGGCAGCTTCATGGTCAATCCAGTTGATTTGGGCAAAGGGACGACCGGAGACGTGGTGGTCGATGTTGATGAGTGGATAGTTTTCGAGTCCCTGCAGCCGGGAGCGTTCCACACTGTCGCACTCCAAAAGGATCACGGCGTCATAATGGCCGTAAACCTTTTGCTGGTGCTGGATGCGTTCCACGCCAGGCATTTGGCGATAGATCTGGGGTATGCCGTCGGCGGTGATCAGATCGGACTGCTTGCCCATCTGGTCCAGCAGCATGCCCATGGCCATCATGCTGCCCAGCGCATCGCCGTCGGGCCGTGTGTGGGCGCAAACCAGGAACCGCTGTCCCCGGCGCAGCAGATCCAGAATTTCAGCGATCAGAGTCGCTTCTTCCTGGTTCTGCGCCACGGCGGGACGTCGTTTGCGGCCTTTCTGGCCCATGATCGAGGAGCCTGGACTCAGCAGCGAAACTTCCATCGGCTATTCCGCCACAACTTCCGTGGCTGGAGCTGCCACCTCTTCCGGGGCAGCCGTTTTCTTCTGCCGCTTGCGTGAGCGGGTCATCAGCTCGGTAATGCGGGCCTGGTAGCGGCCGGAACGGTCGGCTTCAAAGCAAAGCTCGGGTACGTGACGCACCCCCAGCCGCTCCTTGATTTCAAACCGAATGAAGCCTTTGGCGGCTTCCAGTCCGGCCACCGTATCCCGTTCGGCCTTCTCGATGTCCTTGCCTTTTGCTGAGTTGTCAACGGCCACGTAGACTCGGGCCGACTTGCCTCCGGGGTTGAGTACAACCTCGGTTACTGTACAAAAATCAATGCGCGGGTCCGACAGCTCGCCTTCGATCATAATGCTGATCTCTTCGCGCAGCGCTTCGGCCACCCGGTCTTGATGATGTTTTCTGCCTCTTTGTTCCGGCATGGCTTCCTCCTGCCTTGGGTAAACCACTCAGGATAGCAGAAATAAGGCTGTGTTGGAGAGCAAGAGGCTTTCAGGGGCCCTGGGCAAGCAGGTTTTACGCCCAAAAGGAAACCGGGCCCGAAGGTCCGGACAGGTCGCTGACAAACGGCGTGCTTTGAAAGGCCACGGCTTGAGCCATGCCAAGGAAGCGCAATGAAATCAACAGACCCTAGCGCCCTGAGCCTGAAGTCCTTGTCAAATTTAAGTCTGTCATCCTGAGCGACCGCAGGGAGTCGAAAGCCTGCCCTGAGCGCAGCCGAAGGGGACCTGCGGTTGCTTTTTGCCTCTGCATCCATGAACTTTGGTCCCAAAGAGACAAAACTTCCGTGGCAGATCCTTCAAGGACAGTCACGGATCTTTCGACTCCATTTGGCCAAAAAACGCTCAACCTCTGCGCAAGAGGACAGAATAATTACGAAGCGAACTTTGGACTCGGGACACTACAGGCTGCGGAAAAACTCGTACGGAGGGAGGCGGGGGCTTTAACCCCTGCAAAAAGAGGCAAACCGTGCGCGGGCTTCAGCCCTGGGACTTTTTGCCGCGTTTTTGCCAGGGCTTTCCTCGCCACGAGTTTTGCCGCTGCTCAGTGCCCCACTGCCACTTCGGTCGAGTGCGGGTCGTTTTTCTTCAGCAGGAACGAGACGAAGAACATGGCCGCCGAACAGCAGGCCATGAACATGTAGGCATCCACGTAGGAAAGCGTCATGGCCTGCGCCTGCAGTGTCATGTAGGCCATACTGATCGCTGCGCCCACACCGCCTGACCCGCCGCCCATCAGATGCGCACCCGCGGCAATGTTGTATTGAAAGGCCGGGTCGGAGGCCACGGCGTGCTCGCCGAGCCTGCTCATGTGAAACTGTGTTCGCCGGGCCAGAATGGTCTGCACCAGTGACGTGCCCACGCTGGAGCCCATGTTGCGCATGAAGTTGGTCAGGCCGGAAACCGAGTCGGAACGATCTTTCGGTACGCCAAAATATGCCGCCGTCGTGGCTGAAATGAAGATGTAGGCGATGGGCGCAAACTGCGCCACCATCATTAGGCAGGCGTAGTTAAAACTGATCTGGAGCGAGTGAACGCGGGTGGAATAAATCATGGCCGCAGTCGATGAAAGCCAGCCGAAGGCCATAATGTATTTGACGGGAACCTGAGTCGTGAGCATGCCGGCAATGGGCAGCATGAACAGCACGACCACCGCGCCAGCCGAAACCACCATGCCTGCATTCACCGCCGTGTAGCCCATCATGGCCTGCAGAAACTGCGGCATCAGAATGCTCGAAGAAAACATGGTGATGCCCGCCAGAAACATTACCAGCGAGGAACTGGCAAAGTTGATGTTCCTGAACAGGTGAACGTCAATCAAAGGCGCTTTGTGTCGCCACTCCCATACGATCAGCGAACTCAGGCAGACAACGGCGATCACCGTCAGTGTGGCGATGAAGTGCGAGGACAGCCAGTCGTCTTCCTGTCCCTTGTCGAGCACGACCTGCAGGGAACTGATGCCCAGCACCAGCAGGGATAGCCCCACCGTGTCCAGACGCATCTGGCCCGGTTTAAAGCGGCGCAGGAACGGTGGATCCTCTACCAGTTGATAGATCAGGGCGCAGGCCAGCAAGCCTACCGGGATGTTGATCAGAAAGATCCAGCGCCAGGTGAAGTTGTCGGTAATCCAGCCGCCCAGCGTGGGCCCCAAGGCCGGAGCCACAACCGTGGTCACGCCGAACAGGGCAAAGGCCATGCCGCGCTGCTTGGGCGGAACGGAATCGGCCATGATGGCCTGCGCCATGGGCTGCATACCGCCGCCACTGGCCCCTTGCAAGGCCCGGGCCAGCAGCAGAATCTGAATGTTCGGAGCCATGCCGCAGAGCAGGGAGCAGAGCGTAAACGTCACAATACAAAACAGAAAAAACCGCTTGCGGCCGATGGCGCTGGAGATCCAGCCGGTGATCGGCAGAACAATGGCGTTGGCGACCAGATAGGTGGTCAGCACCCATGTGCCCTCGCTCATGCTGAAGCCCATACCGCCGGCAATGTGCGGCAGGGCGACGTTGCAGATGGAGGTGTCAAGCACCTCCATAAAGGCAGCCAGGGCTACCACCATGGAAATCAACCAGG
The DNA here is from genome assembly GCF_048629425.1 of Telmatobacter bradus. NCBI lineage: Bacteria > Pseudomonadati > Acidobacteriota > Terriglobia > Terriglobales > Acidobacteriaceae > Telmatobacter > Telmatobacter bradus. The sequence continues at coordinate 4,663,416 of NZ_CP184532.1, read as the reverse complement.
GGTTATACCTGGGCTTCCAGTCAAGATTCGGGTTCAGGGCATCCGTCATGGTCTTGAATAAATATTATAAAACGAAAATAACTGTTTTCAATGTATCTTTTCACGTTAAAATAGTATGGACGAAGTTTTTATTGTGAAATTGCCTAACCCCATCGATATTTGCTGCTCCAAGCGACCGGTCGGCCGGCCGCGGAGCGAAGGCACGCGCGCTGCCATCCTGGCCAGCGCCTATGAGTTCCTGGAAACCCTTCCGGTGGCTGAAATTACCACGGTGCACATTGCCCGCAAGGCCGGTGCCAGTACCGCCACCGTCTATCGCTGGTGGTCTACCAAGGAAGCCCTGCTGCTGGACGCTTTTATGGATCGTATAGAAGCGCTCAAGGAACTACACGACGCGGGCACGCCGCTGGAACGGCTGCGCAGCCACGTGCTGGAGATTGGCCGCTTTTTTTCCGGCAAGAGCGGTATCGTGGTCGCCCGCCTGCTGACTGCCATTCAGGACAATGCCGTGCTGCGCGAAGAGTTTCTGGGGCGCGTCATCCAGCCAGAGACCCAGGACAAGCACGATCTGGTGGCCGAGGCCGTCCTCTCCGGGGAATTGCCCGCCAGCACCGATATTTCTTTTTTCCTCGATTGCATTATTGGTCCGCTGGTCGGACGGCTGCTCAAGCATCAAAGCCCCATCAACGATGAGTTCGTGTTGGCGGTCTTTGATCATGTGGTGGCGGGCGTTCGCGCCATCGCTCTAGCAAAATCAGGAATGCTGTATACGCAAGCCACAAGTCCAAAGTTGCCGTGACCTTCAGGGAACGGCAGCCTTGCACGATTTTTTCTGGGGCTAACTTTCCTGATTTTCCAGATACTCCCAGAAAGAATCGACCAGCTCGGCTCCGTGTTCGTTGAGCATGCGCCGGGCCGCGCGTTCCACCTCTTCCACCAGGCCGTGCAGATAGTCGCGCGAACGCGAAAGAGCCACCACGCCCAGCGTGGCGGACTGCCAGGTGACCGCCTCGTCCATCTCGGCAATCGAGATGTTGAAGCCCTGCCGTAGCTGATCCTTGACCGAACGTACCACCTGCCGCCGGTCTTTGAGCGACTGGGCGTGTTCGATGCGAATTTCAAGCGTCAGCAGAGCAACGGCCATGGAAGAGAAGAATTTCACGGCCAGTGTAAGCCGGATTCCCGTCTTTTCTGCAAGATTATTTCCAGACAAGCTTCCCTTGGTCAGTTTGCGGAGCCATTAAAGGCATCTGAACAATCGCCTGAAGGGCAGAGGAAAAGACCCTGCGGGGAACTCTCATCTGCGATTCTTTGCCGCCTGCTACAATCGCTGCTTGCTTTAAAAAAACAGCGGTGGAGGAGTCCTATGGACGTGGTATTTGCAGTCTTTCTCGGAGTGGTTGTCATCTTTCTGGTGAGCGTGGTTTTTGGCAGCTTCTTTACCGTAAACACGGCACAAGTGGCTGTGATCACGCGCTTTGGCAAGTTTCTGCGGGTGGCCGAGCCGGGCCTGAACTGGAAGATGCCGTACTTTGACACGGTGGCCGGTTTGGTTAGCCTGCGCGTCAACCAGATCACCCTCACCATGGAGACCAAGACCAAGGACAACGTCTTCGTGACCATCCCCATCTCGGTGCAGAATCGTGTCCGGCCGGAGAAGGTCTACGACGCTTTTTACAAGCTGAGCGATCCGGTGGCGCAGATCAAGAGCTACGTGGAGCAGGTGATTCTGGGCCATGTGCCCGGCATGACGCTCGATGAGGTTTTTGCCAGCCAGTCGTCGATTGCCGCAGCCGTCAAGCAGGAACTGGACGCCGATATGGCCGCCTTCGGTTACGAGATCGTCAACGTGCTGGTGACCGACATCGTTCCTGACCAGAAGGTAAAATCGGCGATGAACGACATCAACGCTGCCCAGCGGGAGCAGGTGGCCGCGGCCGCCCGTGGCGAGGCGGAAAAGATTCTGGTGGTGAAGAAGGCCGAAGCTGAAGCCGAGAGCAAGGCGCTGCAGGGGCAGGGTATTGCCAACCAGCGCAAGGCCATCATCGAGGGTCTGCAGACCTCGGTCGAAGGCTTCCAGAAAGCCGTCGAAGGCGCAACGTCGAAGGAAGTGATGCAGCTGGTGCTGGTCACGCAGTACTTTGACACGCTCAAGTCGATTGGCGAAAACGACAAGACCAGCACGCTCTTCCTGGCCCACTCGCCCAACGCCGTCAAGGAAGTCTCTGACCAGTTGATGGAATCGATTCTGGTGGCGCAGAGCGCGAACAAGTAAGGCGAGGCCTTCAGGCCCGGATCTTTGCAGTTTTTCCGCGAAAGTACTATCCGGGAACCGGAGGCAGGGTCGAGTACGTATATCTATTCCATGAAGTGCTGTATTCCTTTTGCCTTTCTAATTTTAAGTTGTGTCCTGGCGTCGGCGACTGCAAAACCGAATATGCAGCAAAAATCGGAAGCTGCCACGCAGATCAGTGAGAACAGGCTTCCACTGATTGATGCGCCTCTGACGCTGGCGGATTTTACCGGAATGCAGCCACGCGTGGAATTACGTGCAAAGCTCGGACATGTCTCCGGATTTATCCAGACCTCACCCAGCAACGGTGACGCGGCCAGTGAAGAGACCGAAGTGTGGATGGCGCACACACGGAAGACGATGTACTTTGTCTTTCTCTGCCATGATCGCCATCCGGAGCTGATCCGTAGCCATATGGCCCGCCGCGAGGATGTTTTAAACGACGACTATGTGACTGTTTTGCTGGACCCCTTCCGCGATCGTCGCACCGGCGTGAAGTTTCTGGTGAATCCCGTCGGAGTGCAGTCCGACGCTGCTTACAGCGAGTCGGATGGCACCGACTACAGCTATGACACGGTGTGGGATTCCGAGGGGCGCATCACCAAGGATGGCTGGATGGCGCTGGTGGCCATTCCGTTTCGCAGTCTGCGCTTTCACTCCGGCCAGGCAGAGTGGGGTGTGGTCCTGCGGAGAAATATTCCCCGCAACAGCGAGACCGATTACTGGCCGCGCGTCTCCGCCAACGTGAGCGGAATCCTGACTCAGGAGGGAACGCTGCAAGGTTTGCGCGGTGTGACCGAGTCGCACAATATTCAGATCAATCCCTATTTGCTGGCGCAGAACGAGCGCAAACTGGTCGACACTTACATGGGCGATCCGTATTTCAGCGCGCGCAAACTGGAAGGCACCGCTGGCGGCGAGGTCAAGTGGGTTCTGAAGAATCGCGTGGTGGTGGATGGAACGCTGAATCCGGATTTCAGCGATGTGGAATCGGATGCGCCGCAGTTTACGGTCGATCAGCGCTACCCGGTTTCCTACGCGGAACTGCGACCGTTTTTTCTGGAGAATGCCAACTACTTCAGTACGCCTTTTACGCTGGTCTACACGCGCACCATTCAGCGTCCGGAATTTGGCCTCCGCACTACGGGGAAACTGGGGAAGACCAATCAGGGAGTCTTTCTGACGGATGATCGAATGCCCGGGCTGCAAGTTTCCGCCAGCGATCCGCTCTATCAAAAGCACGCTCTGATTGCCGTGGGCAGAATCTCCGAGGATCTGGGCAAAGGTTCGAAGGTGGGGCTGGTCTATACCGATAAGGAATTCGGAAGCGGCTGGAACCGCGTTGGCGGAGCTGACTATACGCTGCGCTTCAACGACCACTGGAGTTCACAGGGACAGATGCTGCTCAGCTCCACCATGGGCGATCAGGATAATCCCGGCTATTCCGCCGGACCGGCCGAATATTTCTATCTCTCGCGCAGTGGACATGCCTTCAATTTCAATAACGGCTATACCGACATCAGCTCAGGATTCGCGACGCAGACCGGTTACATTCAGACTTCCAATATCCGCAGTGATTCCAACTACCTGAGCTATGAATGGTATCCGCGCCACAGTATCGTGCAGGGCTTCGGGCTCGAGAGCAGCGATAGCTTCGCCTTCGACCACAACAACAACCGCGTCTATCATTATTCGAGCTTTGATCCGTATTGGACGCTGCCGCGCAACTTTGTGATTGCTCCCCTTGTGGGGCAGAACTCGGACACGGTCATTCCGGCCAGCTACTCCGCGCTGAGCGGCAATAAAAACATTACGGAAAATTATGGCGGAGTGGTCTTTCGCGGCGCTCCCTGGTCGCAGTTCAGCTTTACTTTGCAGGCGTTGGAGAGTGACAATGTCAATTACAGTCCGGTTGCCAATCAGACGCCCTCTTTGCTCAAGCAGCAGACGGTGAATCTGACCCTTATTGCGCATCCGATGGCGGCGCTCACCATGACGAATTACTATCTGCTGGATCGCGATCACGCTTCAAAGGGTGGCGCTTTTGTTTATGAGACACAAACGATGCGCAGCAAGGTGAACTACCAGTTCACCCGAGCGTTCTCGGCGCGTGTGATCGTGGAGTACGATTCGACCCATGCAAATCCTGCTCTGACCACGCTGCAGAAAACCAGGCAACTCTCCTCACAGGCGTTGCTCACCTGGCTGCCACATCCGGGAACCGCTGTTTATCTGGGCTACAGCAACGATCTGCAAAATCTTGACCGCACTCTGTGCTATCGTCTGGCGGGTGGAGCATGTGACGCGAGCCAATCGGAAGTGCCGCGCAACAACACCCTGCTTGACGACAGCAAACAAATCTTTATGAAGGTTTCGTACCTGCTGCGCTTCTAAACTTCAGCCTGTCATCCTGAGTGACCGCAGGGAGTCGAAGGACCTGCGGTTGCTTTTTGCCTCTGCCTCCATGAACCATGGCTCCAAAGACACACAACTTCTGCGAAAGATTCTTGAAGAACAACCGCAGAACCTTGGACTCTAGAGCATCTCTCCCGCTTTTGCTCCCATACGCTAAATCCCCGCCCAGGCCGCAACAACAAAACGCGGTCTGGGAGGGGATTTGGGAAACACTTCTTTGCTGGATCAAGGACGCTGGCATGAAGCCGGCAAAACCTGCCCGGCTTTTGCCTCTAGAGTTTTTCTGCGTCCTCTTCCGTAGCAGGCGGAACTTCTGCCTCAAGCACGGGCTGCGCTTCCACAACCGGTGCTTCCACCGCAGGCAGAGCAGCGTCCAACGGGGCGGCAGAGGCTACCACCGGATCGGGATGGTTCGGATCCTGCTGCCAGAGCGCAAAGATCCACCAGAGCAGCACCACGATATAGACCACGCTGCTGCCGTTGTAGATCTTCTCCTGCAGACCCACGATGTTCTCGTACTCCTCGCGGGAGTGCGGAACAACATGCGTGGCAATGTACTGCCACACGCCACGCGCGGCAAGCTGGGCAGCGGCATAAACAGCCACACCTAGAATCAGGCGCAGGCCGTGCGAGCGCCAGCCAGCGCCAAAGCGGCGGCCAGTAAAGACCACCAGCAGGCAGAGCAGAATGGCCAGCATGCAGGCCAGCATGTCCGCGCGCTGGGCATAAAGCTGCATAAAACGCAGCACCGAGAGCGTGCCATGGCCTGCCAGCGTCTGCCACGAGGGCCACAGACCCCACACAGCCACAACTGCACCGCTGATCACCAGAAACGCCGCCGAGCAGATCAGCCATGCCTTGCGGCTCGCTCCGGTAAAGCTGCGGCGGGCCAGTTCCACCAGTACCGCCAGATTGGCCGTGCTGATGGCTACCGCCAGCCCCAAAAAGATGAAGTTCATCTTCAGCGGATCAAGCCTGCCGTAAAGCAAACGGCTGGTAAGCAGGCGCAATGTCACCAGAGCAATGCTGATGGCAAACAGAGGAAAGCGACGGGCGCGGTCCTTGCCCAGAAGAATCACTTCAAGCACAAGTAATGCGGCAAAACTCAGAGCCCAGAGAACCTGGACGAAATGGAAACCAAAGTCTAAATGCATGTAAACCTGTTGAGCCGGCACGGGTAGGGTCGCGCCGTCTTTCTCCTTTTAGTATATGGACGTTGGCGGGCCCGATTCAGCTGACATAATGCAAATATGCTGGTTTTAGCCTCTGCCTCGCCCCGCCGCCGCGCTCTGCTTGCCCAGTGCGGTTACAGCTTTGACGTTCTGCCTGCCGACCTGGATGAGTCGGTGCATGAGGGCGAAGATCCCGTCGCCTACGTAACCCGTCTGGCCGCGGAAAAGGCCCAGACCGTCCATGATCGCCTGCAGCGGGAAGGCCACAGCAGCAAGCGCATGGTGCTGGGGGCCGATACAACCGTCATCGTCGATGGCCAGATTCTGGGCAAACCTGCGGACGCTGCCGATGCGGCTTGCATGTTGCGTCTGCTGGCTGGCCGCGCTCATGTGGTGGCTACCGGCGTGGCCCTGGCCACGGCCCAGGGTGTTACCGCCTCCGCCGAGCAGACCACCGTGTATTTTTCCGCCATGAGCGAAGCAGAGATTGCCGCCTACGTCGCCACCGGCGAGCCCATGGACAAGGCCGGAGCCTACGGCATTCAGGGCCGCGCCGCCCGCTTCATTCCCCGCATCGAGGGCTGCTACTTCAACGTAGTAGGCCTGCCCCTGGCGCGTGTGACTTCCATGATCGATGCGGCACTGGCCAAGGGCTGATTGCCGCCGCGCCAGCCTTGAATTGTCCTCACAATTACATTGTCATCTTGAGCGCAGTTTGGCCGGTTTTTGGCCAAACGGAGTCGAAAGATCTGCGGTTGCTCTTTGCGACGGATGCCGGGTGCCCCAGGTCCCGTTTCTGGGACTTGGGAAAGCACGAACCCTGGAGTTTGTATCTGCGGCAGGAGCTTTGAAAGGGCACGACCTTACAGGCTATGGAAAAACTCATAGCGGAGCGAGGCAGGGGTTTTAACCCCTGCAAAAAGCGGTAAAATGAGCGCGGGCTTCAGCCCCGGAAGTCTTTCGGACGTTCGCCGCCAAAGTAAGAAAATGCCCGCGCCTAAAGGCGATATTCGCACCATTCATGCTTCAAGGGCCTGAAGGCCCTTGCTCCCTCCGCAAAGAGAAATCCACTCGGAGGCGAGTTTTTCCGCAGCCTGTTTATAGCGGTTCTCCAATTGCTGTACACCGAATCCACTGCCGCTGAGTGGTTTTTTCCTCATGAAAAAACCACCTTGCAGGATCTACAAAGGGCTACACCTATTGGAGAACCGCTCTAGCCCCTGCTTTGGATGCGAAGCTCCGATAAACTTCCGGGGCTGAGCCGCATTCATTTTGCCGCCTCTCTGCGGGGGGCATCGCCTTCCTGCCCGTTGTACGTTTGTTTTGCCTCTTCCCTTCGGCAGGCAGACACTGTTCTAAATTAAAATTTCTCAGCTTCATCAAGGATCAACACCATGTGGGCAGGGCGTTGTCTGAATCGGGCTGTACTCTTCTTGTCTCTGTTTTCTGTCTCCACCATGCTGCACGCACAGTTTCAGAAGCCAACCGAAGAAGAATTGAAGATGACCGCTGACCCAAAGAATCCGGGCGCGGCGGCCATCATCCTCAACCAGGAAGAGCTGGATAATGATCCCCGCCACGTGCGCACTATCTACGAGCGCATCAAGATTCTTACGGAAAAAGGCAAGGAACTCTCCACAGTCAATATTCCGTATGTAAACGAGGGATGGGGAGTCACCGACATTCAGGCCCGCACCATTCACGCCGATGGTACGATTATTCCGCTTGCAGGCAAACCGGAAGAACTTCTCCTGACCAAAACAGGAGACTTCACGGTCAGCCGCAAGGTCTTTAGCCTGCCCTCTGTAGAAGTGGGCAGCATCCTCGAGTACCGCTACGACCTATACTACGACCGCTTCTTTTCAACCCCGGAATGGAGGATCTAAAAGCCATACTCCGTACGCAAGGCGCATTACTCCTTTATTCCCTTTGGCAACTTTAAGCCCGGCGAAAATCTTCCATCCTGCCAATATTTGGCCGACGGAAAAGAGCGTGCCATTAATGCACTCGTATGGGTGGAAAATCTTCCTCCGGGAGTGAAGCTTGAGGGCAAACGCGGCATAGCTTACGAAGTGAATCTGGAAAATCTACCTCCCCTCCCGGAGGAAGATTTCATGCCGCCGACGCAAAACCTCGCCTACAAGGTGCGCTTTTATTACAAGCCTGAAGGAACCGTCAACGACTTCTGGAAGGACTCTACAAAGGAGTGGTCGAAATCCGTCGATCACTTTGCCGAAGCCAGTGGTTTCATCAAGGACGAAGTGGCCAAACTGATTGCCCCCTCCGACAGCGATTTGGACAAAGCAAAAAAAGTTGTATGCGGCGGTGCAATCACTGGACAATACCGACTACTCGCGAAGCAAAAGCGATACCGAGCGCCAGAAGTTGAAGCTGAAGGATATTCAGCACGCCGAGGACGTGTGGAAGCAAAAGAGTGGCGACAGCCAACAGATTGCCAAGCTTTACCTGGCCATGTTGCGCGCCGCCGAGATCAAAGCCTATGGCGTAAAAGTGGTCAATCGTGACAAAGGTGAGTTCGACCCGAGTTACATGTACATGGATCAGTTGAATGACATGCTGGTACAGGTTGATCTGGGGGGCAAGTTATATACGCTCGATCCGGGCGAGAAGATGTGCCCCTTTGGCATCGTGAACTGGAGACATGCCGGAGTGCGCGGCCTTGGTCAGGACGACAAGAAAGCGGGTCTGGCCGAGTTACCACACCTGAGTTATCGCGATAACTCGGCAAGTCGTACAGCGGTGTTGACGCTGGACGAGCAGGGCGGCATTCAGAGTGGCGTCGTACAGTTTTCTTACACCGGGCAAGTGGCTCTGGAGTGGCGGCAAAAGGCGCTCGAGAATGACCCCGAAGAGATGAAGAAACTTTTTGACCACGCACTGGAAGATCAGCTTCCGGAAGGGGTAGAAGCGCACCTGGACAACTTTCAGGGAATGGAAAATCCCGACGTGAGTCTGGTTGCCTACATCAAGGTTTCCGGCAGGATAGGTGCAGCCACTTCCAAGCGCCTCGTTTTGCCCGGACAGTTCTTCGATGTCCGTGGCCATCGTCCGTTTGTCAGTCAGGAAAAACGCCAGACGCCCGTGGACATGCACTACGCCAGAAAAACCACCGATCAGGTTACCTATAAATTCCCGGCGGACTACACCGTGGAGGGTGCTCCGGCAGACGACAACATCAAGTGGGAAAACCACGCGGTTTATATGGTGAAAACAGCCCGGCAGGCAGGCAACATCACCGTGGCCCGGGTTTTGATGCAGGCCTTTGATCAAGCCAAGCCGGAAGAGTATCAGGAGCTGCGCGGCTTCTACCAGAAGGTTGCCACAGCCGACCAACAACAGATCGTATTGACGGCGCAGAGTGCGGCCAAGGGGAACTGATGCAGAGAGCAATCAACTGTATTCCTGTTTTTCTCTCCTTTTCAGTGCTTTTCCTTGCTCTGCCGCTAGCGCAGGCCAAGGAGAAGAAGCTTCCGGCCCCCGACTGGGCCGTGCAGGCCGCCAAAACGCCCACTCCCGCTAGCGTGGGCGAAGCGTCCACCGTGGTGCTGAAGAAGCAGTAAGCCCGGAAGCGGGAAGCTCTGTTGCCTTTTTCGGAGCCAGAAAAATTATTTGCCTCGCGGCGTGTGCAAATCCTGCCCTATACTGCCTTTGGGAGTCCGGGGCAGGCTTGCCCCGGACAACGCGTAACCATGGCCACACAACTCAAGCGAAAACAAGACGTAGAAACCACCACCATTCCAGATCGCCTGTACTTCAAAATCGGCGATGTGGCGCGGATCTGTGCCGTGGAGACCTATGTGCTGCGCTTCTGGGAGACGCAGTTCCCGCAACTGAAGCCCAATAAGAGCGGCACCGGCCAGCGTCTCTATCGCCGCCATGAAGTGGAGCTGGCGCTGGAGATCAAGCGGCTGGTGCATGACGAAGGCTATACGCTGGCCGGAGCACGGCAGGCTCTGGAATCCACGGGCCGCCGCCGCGCACCAGAAAGTGTTCATCCCCTGCGCCCCTCTTCACCAGCTGCCCGGCAGGAAGCCGTAGCTGCCACCGTCGGCCATGCCCGTGCTGAACTGCGCGAGATTGCCGATCAGTTGGCCACCTCAGTTGCCAAACCGGCCAGAAAAAAGGCGCGGGTAACAACTATGCCGCTCTCTTCCGGCTCCCTGTTTCCGCTCTGAAGCCTTCAGAAAACAATCCATACAACAAAAAGCGGCCTCCCCATGGAGAAACCGCTTTTTTGTTTGGCCTGCTACAGACACTGGTGTCCTGAGTCTGAAGTCCTTGTCAAATTTAAGCCTGTCATCCTGAGCGACCGCAGGGAGTCGAAGGACCTGCGGTTGCTTTTTGCTTCTGCGTCCATGAACTCTGGTTCCAAAGACACACAACTTCTGCGGAAGATTCTTGAAGAACAACCGCAGATCTTCAGACTCAGGGCCCTGGCATGCGAACCTTAGAGACCGGGCTCTAAATGCCGCAGTGAGTCTGGCCGCGCTTTTCCAGATAGCGCTGGTGATAGTCCTCAGCCCGCCAAAAGGTTTGCGCTTCTTCCAGCCGGGTAACAATGCGCTTGGGCGCATAGTGGCCAGCTTCGGTCAGCTCTTCAATCTTGGCCTTGGCTGCCGCCTTTTGTTCGGGCGAGTGATGGAAGATGACCGAGCGGTACTGTGTGCCCCAGTCCGGCCCCTGACGATTGAGCGAGGTGGGATCATGCATCGAAAAGAAGGCGTCCAGCAGTTGCCCGTAGCTGATCTTTTCGTTGTCGAATTCCAGCTCCAGCGCCTCGGCGTGGCCGGTCGTGTCGGTACACACATCCTTGTAGGTGGGATTGTCGAGGCTGCCGCCTTCATAGCCCACTGCCGTGGATACTACGCCAGGAATCGCTGCGAACGCGACTTCCACACCCCAGAAGCATCCTGCCGCGAACGTTGCTTTTTCAATGCTCATTGACCAGTCTCCATAGAACAAAACCGCTGCGGTGGCTTTTCAGCACCGCAGCGGTTCGATTCTGTACCGGAATTATAGCGTTTTCGGAATGACTATAGATCGAAAGTGGATGCTGAGTGCCTTTTTCCCTCAAGAAAAAGGCACCTTGCAAGCTCTAAAAAGGGCTACATGTATTCCGAAAATGCTTTAAAGCGGTGTCAATACCGCTTCTTGCCACCAAAGCCACGGCTACCACCGCCGGGCTTACCCTTGAAGCCACCGGACTTGAAGCCGCCCGGCTTCTTTCCGCCGGAGGAAGGACGGCCGCTGCCACCCGGACGCGGCTTGCTGCCGAAACCAGGCTTGGAACCAAAGCTGGGCTTTCCGCCGTAAGCAGGCCGGCCCGTCGAAGGTCCACGGTCGCCTTCAGGGCGGGGACGCGGCGTGAATTCACGACGTTCTCCACCACCGGAGGGACGCTGCGGACGATCGCTATAGCTGCGCTGGGGACGATCACCACCCTCGGGACGGGGACGCGGCGTAAATTCACGACGCTCACCACCACCAAAGGCAGGCCGTTGCGGACGGTCACCATAGCTGCGCTGTGGGCGATCACCACCCTCGGAACGGGGACGCGGCGTAAATTCACGACGCTCACCACCACCAAAGGCAGGCCGTTGCGGACGGTCGCCATAGCTGCGCTGGGGCCGATCACCACCCTCGGGACGGGGACGCGGCGTAAATTCACGACGCTCACCACCACCAAAGGCAGGCCGTTGCGGACGGTCGCCATAGCTGCGCTGTGGGCGATCACCACCCTCGGGACGGGGACGCGGCGTAAATTCACGACGCTCACCACCACCAAAGGCAGGCCGCTGCGGACGGTCACCATAGCTGCGCTGTGGGCGCTCACCACCCTCGGGACGGGGGCGCGGCGTAAATTCACGACGCTCACCACCACCAAAGGCAGGCCGCTGCGGACGGTCACCATAGCTGCGTTGGGGCCGATCACCACCCTCGGGACGGGGGCGCGGCGTAAACTCACGACGCTCACCACCACCAAAGGCAGGCCGCTGCGGGCGGTCACCATAGCTACGCTGTGGGCGATCACCGTACTCGGGACGGGGACGCGGCGTGTAATCACGCAGTTCCCCATTCACGCGGTCAGACTGCGGCGGACGATTCTCCCCTTCCGGGCGACGGAAGGCAGGGCGGCTCGACGACCCACCGAAGCGGGGCTTGGAACCAAAGCTCTTACGATCGCCGGACGGGCGGAAAGGCTTGGAGCCGTAGCTCTTGCGGCGGCCATCGCCTTCGCCCGTCGGGTCAAAGGTGCGACCGGCTTCCTTCGGCAGCAAGCGGGTGGTCTTCATGCGGCGCGGCTTCAGCTTGCCCTGTGCGGTCAGGCGCAGAGCCTCCACTTCGTCCGTGTCCAGTTCGCGGGTCTTGCCCGGTTCCAGATCCAGAATCAGCGGACCGTAGCCCACGCGACGGATCTTCTCCACAAAGTGGCCGATGGAGGAGAACATCTTGCGCAGTTCGCGGTTACGACCCTCGATCAGAATCACTTCAAACCATGGGTTGTCGCCCTCACGCACCTGGCGGATGCGGGCCGGAGCCGTACGCACGCGACCAGAACCCTCGCCAGCACGCTCAATGGAAACACCTTCGCGCAGTTGTTCGAGCTCTTCGTCGGTAGGCTGACCGCTGACCTTAACCAGATAGGTCTTTTCCACGCCCGAACCGGCGCGCGAAAGCTGGTTGGCCAGTTCGCCATCATTGGTCACAAACAGCAGGCCCTCGCTCAGGTAATCGAGGCGGCCCACCGGGTACAGACGCAGGCCGATCTTATCAAAGAACTGCATGACGGTCGGACGGCCCTCGGGATCGCTAACCGTGGTCACGAAGCCCTTGGGCTTGTTCAGCATAAAGTAGCGATGACGCTCGGCACCCTGCAACAGCTTGCCGTCCACACGGATGTGATCGCGGATGGCGTCGGCCTTGATGCCCAGCATGGTGACGACTTCGCCGTTCACCTGCACCCGACCAGCTTCGATCAGCTCTTCCGCGTGGCGGCGGCTGGAGATGCCGGCCTTCGAAAGAATCTTCTGCAGACGCTCAAGCTTGCCCTCGGGCTTCTCCGCATGCTCACCGTCGGTTGCTTCCGCTTCGGTCGCGTCTTCTTCTTCTTCGACTTCTTCGTCTTCGTCTTCGTCGTCGTTGTCTTCTTCTTCGTCTACAGTGAAGACTTCTTCGTCGACCGGGAAGACTTCTTCTTCATCGTCATCGTCTTCAAGGTCCATCGCCAACTCGGCTTTGGCTTCTTCGGAAACTTTAGGCTCTTCCACCTTGACGAAAGTCTTCTTCGCGGGAGTCTTCTTGGCCGGTTCCTTCGCCTCAATAATGAGCATGGGCGTTACGGCTTCCTCGGGCTGTACTTCTTCTGCCGACTCTGTCCCCTTGGCGGCCTTTTTGGCGCGCGGCTTCTTGGGCTTGGCTTCTGCCTCAACGGCGGGAGTTTCAGCAATGTTTTCAACCGCTTCGGCGGCAACTTCTACAACGGGTTCCTTGGCCTTGCGGGTGCGCTTGGTTTTGGGCGCAGTTTCGTCCACCGGCTGGGCCGATGCGGATTGGGTCTCTTCTGTCATGGGGAATGCCTCTGTTTTTTCTGCCTACTCAATCGCAGGACGCTCGGCAGACGCATCCTCGGGAGTGGCTTGATCAGTCACTGCTTCATCAGCAGCTTGGGGCGCAGGAGCCGTCTCGACCGGCTCTGCCGCCGGCTGGCTTTCTGCGCTATGTTCGCCCGATGCGGCCATCACGGCCGTCTCGGATGCGGTTTCTTGGGCGGTTTCAGGCTCTTCCAGTTCGAGCGCCGCCATCTTTTCAAATTCCTCCATCGAGGGCAGTTCGTTCAGATCCTTCAGTCCGAACCGCAGGAGGAATTCCTTGGTGGTTTTGTACAGGATCGGCCGTCCGATCACCTGCTTGCGGCCCGCTGTAGCAATCAGCTTACGCGTGAGCAGCGAACCAAAAACGCCCGAAGACTCCACACCGCGGATCTCGTTCACTTCCGGCGCGGTTACGGGCTGCTTGTAGGCAATCACCGCCAGCGTTTCTAGCGCAGGCAATGAAAGCTTGAGCACCGGCTTGAGGCTTTTCACAAAGCCGCGTACGGCGTCGTGACACTCCGGCTTGGTGGCCATGCGGTATCCGCCGGCAATCTCGCGGATCTCCACACCCCGGCTGTCGGAGGCGGATTCGGCTACCAGTTCATCCAGCAACTGGCGCAGAACGGCCTTTGCCTCGCGGTCACGCTGCTTGGCCAGCCGTTTGGCAATGGCCTCCTCGCTCTCCGCGGGCTCTTCCGTACCTTCTTCCTGGTCTGCTTCCGTTGCCGTCGCAGGGCTTTCACCCTCGGCTTCAGCGGTAACAGACTCACCTGCAACAACTTCCGCATGAACTGCAGATTCTGCAGCGGCGTTGCCTTCTTCAGCGTTGCCCTCCGCAGGAGCGTTGGACTCTGCAGCGGCATTGCCTTCTTCAGCGTTGCCCTCCGCAGGAGCGTTGGACTCTGCAGCGGCATTGCTGTCTTCAGCGTTGCCCTCCGCAGGAGTCAGCTCAACACCTTCGAGCAAGGGGGCATCGTCCGCCTGCTGGCTTTCGGCCAGAGCGGCAGCATTTGCCTCCTGTTCGGCCTTGAACTCAAGGGCGTCTTCGGCAAACAACACCGCCAGCTGGGCCAGTGTGACTGGTTCCTCGGCGGCATAAATTACGGCTTCAAGCTTTGCTTTTAGGCTCATTTGGGAAGAGGTACCTTCAGTATCGTACCGGATGTTTTGCCACGATGCGCGCCCCGGAAGGGCAAATGAGCACCCAAAAGTTCTTTTCCGGCAAAAAGAAGGGGGTACGGCTGCCGGATGCCCCATTCAGTGTGCAAGTGGAGGGAGAAACCCGGGAGGGACTGCGAAAGCTGGATTTTGCCTCCCGTAAGGTTGCAAGGCTGTTTTGTTCTTCCCCTGCCGGGGCAAAAAGCGCATTTTTCGTGCTCAAAGCGTAATTTTTACCCCATAAATTGGAGTCAAATCCACCTCAAATCGCTAACTTTTATCGCCGCTACAGCCGAATCTTTTCCCGAAAAAAGGTACAGGATAGTACGTTCTACGCACAAATTCTCGCGAACGTACATTGAGCAACCATCTTCCTTCCTCTGCCCGTCACAAATCTTCACCCTTCAAGTGCTTGAGTATTCAAGCCAAAGAGCCCTATTCCCCAGGAATCTTGCCGCCCTCCATTCGGATCAGCCTGCTTTGGCAAGCCACATGCACTTCATCAAACCAACTGGCCGGAGTTGGCGCAGTAGCCATGGCTGGACGGAAGGAGAATTTTTATCATGAGCAATCTGTCTCTTTTTGCTTCGTTGATTATGGCCGCGGCGGAACTGGTTGGCGCAGGCATGTATTTCTTTACCAAGGACGGTGCCTGGCGCAAGGTGCTGAGCGCTTTTGGGCTCGGCTTTGCAGCATCGATCATCTTCTTTGACATTCTGCCCGATGCCACCGAGCATTACACCGTTGGCTACGCGTATGCCGGAGTTGGTGCGCTTGCCGTGCTGGGTGCATGGTTCGTGGCACGTCGCATGAATCTGGGTACGCCGGAGCGTTCCGTCCGCGGCATCGCGGTGGGAGGCATGGCGCTGCACAACTTTGCCGAAGGCGTGGTGCTGGCCACACTGACCGGACCACTCTCCTTCCTGTTTGCCGCCGGAGTCCTGCTGCACAAGCTCCCGGAAGGTCTGGCAACGTACTCGCTGATGTCCGGCGAAAAGGACAGCAAGAGAATGGCATGGTCTGCCTGTGTTGCGCTTGCCATTCCTGTCGGCGTCATGGTGCATCTGCCGGCAAGCATCCAGCAGCCCGTGATGGCGCTCATGTCTGGCGTCATTCTGGTTGCCGTGGCAACGGCCATCTTTGCACGCAAATCCGAAACCGAAGTTGGAAGCTTCCTGAGCAAGCTTGCGCCCTACGCTGCCGGTGGATTGATCGGTGGCGTCTCCTGCCTGATCGCATAGCATCAGGCACGTTCAGCGTTCGCTGAAATCGATCCCTTGTCCAACATCTGTTGTTCCGGAAGAAGCATTCCCTTCTTCCGGAACAATGGAAAGCTTTGTTCCAGTAATCGTCTCTTTCTTCGCTCCACAATTCGTGCTCTTGTCCAAAGAGCCGTGAGAAGGTGCTTGCCTTCTCATTCCTATATTTTCTTGATTCGCAATCAACCTGCGCCTGCCGATACGAAGCCTCCGTGGCGCGGGAAGGAGAGGTGTCCCTGTGCGCATTCTGCATTCCCGTTCCTTCTGTGCTGTCCTCATCTTGACTCTCGTCTCTCTGTCTTCATTTTCAGCACGTGCCGATGATGCAGGTGGCCACGTGGAAGGCGAAGTACACGACAAGGGCGGAGCCGTTCTTTCTCGTGCCGCGGTTGTTCTGGTGAGCACTAAAAGTGGTGTGCAGTGGCGGGCCACAACCAATGATTCCGGATGGTACTATCTGCCCGGAATTCCGGTGGGCGCGTATCGTTTGACGATCTCTGCGCCGGGCTTCCAGAACTGGCAGCGTCCCGAGGTGAAGATCGACGTAAACGCCGCCGTCCGCGCCGATGCGGTACTGCAGGTTGGCCAGGATCAGCAGACCGTGCTGGTGGCTTCCAATGCCGTTTCACTGGATACGAGTGGTGCGCAGAACGGCCAGGTGCTCGATCAGCAGGAGACATCAGAACTGCCGCTGAACGGA
Organism: Telmatobacter bradus; assembly: GCF_048629425.1. Taxonomy (NCBI): domain Bacteria; kingdom Pseudomonadati; phylum Acidobacteriota; class Terriglobia; order Terriglobales; family Acidobacteriaceae; genus Telmatobacter; species Telmatobacter bradus. The sequence goes on along the minus strand of NZ_CP184532.1, from coordinate 4,646,806 downwards.
AGAAGCTTCACGGATCTTTTGGCCCTGCAGGCAGGCGTTGCGCCGCTTACATCGCTCTCCTCCGCAACCGTGCAAGGGCTTGGCCAAAGCGTCTTTTCGCCCTCCGGCGGATTGAACGCCGGTGTGCTTTCCATCAATGGACAGCGGGAATCCGCCAATGGCTACATTGTGAACGGGGCCAATGCCGAAGAAACAGGCAGCATGGCCGCAGCAGTCATTCCGAACCTGGACTCCATTGATGAATTCCGCATTCTAGTGGGTAGCTTCGATGCCGAGTATGGCCGCTTCAGCGGTGGTCAGATCAACGTCGTCACACGCTCCGGCGGCAATGCAATTCACGGCGACGTTTTTGAGTTTCTGCGCAACACCGATCTGGATGCGCGCAATTACTTTTCCACGGATCGCGGAAAATATCAGCAGAATCAGTTTGGCGGCGTGCTGGGCGGACCTATTCGCAAAGACCACGTTTTCTACTTTGCTGATTTTCAGCAAACCCGTCAGGTGCAGGGCGCAGACACGGGCCTGATCCCGGTGCCAACGGCCGACCAACGTACTGGCGACTTCAGCGATGGATCCCTGACCGGCTGTGTGAGTGGTAGCTATTTGGCCTCGCTGCTCTCGCAGAAACTTGGAACAACCATTGCGGCAGACGATCCTTACTCGCCGCAATCGAGCGGTTGCATTACGGGGCGCACTCCTGTATTTACCTCCAGTGTGATTCCGCAGAGCGTGTGGTCTGCTCCCGGCGCGGCGCTGCTTCAATATATTCCCAGTCCCAACGCCTCCGAAGATGAATTTTCTACTTCGGCCTACAATTCGATTCTCGATGACACGAAGGAAGCGTTGCGTCTGGATGGAAAGTCGCGCTGGGGACGATTTTCCGGCTATGCCGCCATTGACCGCTATACGCTGAATGATCCCTATCCAACAGCGGAAGGAGGGGCGAGTGTTCCGGGCTTCAATGCAATCTCTGAAGGAAGCTCGCAGCTCTTTGTTTTTGAACATGACCGCGCGCTTGGCAGCAGAACCTACAATCAGGTTCACCTCAGCTATACGCGGGTGGTGAACGACATGGGCAAGCCGCAGGGAGGCGTGGGCGTTTCTCTTGCGTCGCAGGGCTTTGAAACCGGCGCAAACACGCTGGGAATCGTGGTGGGAGAACCGGCCAGCGAAGGCGTTGAGAACGTTGCCTTCAATAACTACACCATCGGCGTTGACCCCAACGAATATAAGCAGGTGAACAACGTTTACGAGGTCAGTGAAGATCTTTCGTTAATCTGGAACCGTCACGCCTTCAAGTTCGGCGTTCATTTGGATCACGACGAGATCAACGCGTCACCTTCCGCGCAATTGAACGGCAGCTTCCAGTTTTACGGCAGCGAAACTGGCAGCGATTTTGCCGACTTTCTTCTGGGCGTTCCCAGCCAGTACAACCAGAATGCGCTGCGACCGTTCTATGAGCGGGAAAATTACGTGGGAGCCTATGCGCAGGACAGTTGGAGATTTCGCTCGAATCTAACTTTGAATTATGGCCTGCGCTGGGATCGCATCTCGCCCTGGTGGGAGAAATACAACAATGCCATGACGCTGGTGGCGGGTGAGCAATCGCAGGTGTTTCCCACCGCGCCGGAGGGCATTGTTTATCCCGGTGATCCGGGCATTCCCCGCACTCTTGCGTCGGTCGCTAATCTGGATTTTGCGCCGCGCGTCGGAGTTGCCTGGACGCCTCACACCTCGGGCGATTCGCGCTTTGACCGGATCTTAGGCCAAGCTGGAAGCACCGTGGTGTGCCTTGGGTTTGGAATTTACTACTCTGCAATCCCGGGCGAAACCCTTGGCCTGATCAGCGACAATGCGCCGTATGGTTTCACGTACACAAGTCCTGCGCCCCCGCTCTTCGCGGAACCCTTTCGCGATGCAGGAACAGGCAATTCAGAGGTGCAGCGCTTCCCGGCAGAACTGGCTCCGCTCAATGTGAGTCGCACAAATCCGGATAGCGACGTGGACTGGTCGCGTTTTGAGCCGATCAGCGCCGTGCCCGGCTACGATCCAAAGAACAAGACCACCTACGCCGAGCAGTACACCTTTTCCATTGAGCATCAGTTCGGCAAAACAACCGTGGCCAACCTTACTTATGCTGGCAATCAGGCGCACAGATTATTGGTGCTGCGCGCGGCCAACCCCGGTGATCCCGCGCTTTGCCTGAGTCTGAGTCAGACCAGCGAAGTGGCTTCCGGCAGCTCCACCTGTGGGCTCTTTGGCGAAAGCACCGTGTACACCACTGCCGCAGGCGCGACCGTGAACGGAACGCGAACGCCACTCGGTCCGGACTTTGGCAGTGTGAGTTCGCAGACGACGATTGGAAACTCCGCCTATAACTCCTTGCAGGCCACCCTACGCACCAATGCGAAGTATGGCGAGATTCTAGCTGCCTACACCTGGAGCAAATCCTTCGATCAGGCGTCGAACTTCGGCGATCAGGTCAATCCCAACAACCCCGCGCTCAGTCGCGCACTTTCTTCCTTCAACCTGCAACAGAACTTCGTCCTCAGCTATGTGCTGCGCGGATCCCTGCCCCGTACACTGCGTCTGCCCGCGCATCTGCGCGATGGCTGGGAGTTTGGTGGCATCAGCCGCTTCTGCAGCGGATTTCCGGTTACACTTTCCAACTACAGCGATACTTCGCTTTGGGGAACGCAGTCGAATGGCGTAAACAATATGCCAGCCGATGAGCCCAGTTACTCCGTCGGTCCACTGCACCTGAACCACAATCCACGTAATGGATCTACTTACTTCAATACCGCGCTCTTCAGCATTCCGGCAGATGGCGATCCGGGCAATGCGCGCCGTCGATTTTTCGCTGGTCCGGGCATGGCGAACTACGACATGAATCTGCAGAAGACCGTAAGCGTTTCCCATTCGCTGGGGCTGATGATTCGTCTTGAAGCCTTCAACGTCTTCAATCATGCGCAGTTCTTCGGGCCGCAATCGGTCAACGGTGACGTAACCAGCACAGCGGATTTTGGACAGATCGTCAGCGCGGCATCTCCGCGCCTGATGCAGTTGGCGACCAAAATCATTTTCTAAAATGTACATTTCTGGACGAACGGGGAACCAAAGTACAGCGTCGAACCTACCTTTCTGTACAAAACAGCGGTAGGACTTTCAATTGCAATCCCGCCACGAAGTTACTGCCTGTTCTGTCTTGTGTTTTTTCAGTTGCAGCAGGGGATACATAGTGATTTTGCGCTACTTTCGTACGCGGAATCGCCCTCTTTCGCGAAGATCGCAAATTTATCGCGGCAGGAGGAACCTTTGGCAATCTGCTTGCAACTATGGAGGCAAACAGATTGCCATTACTGACCGCGAAATCTGCCAGACGATTCCTCGTGTGTTTTGTAGGGTATGAATGCTTGTTGGACGCGGAACCGCGATGGCATGCCCTCGGCACTGTTCTGAAGTGTTCAAGCATCAACACCAAACCTGGAACTCTGGATTTACCAACGAAAGGGGACTTCAATATGAAGATGATCAGAGCGGTTTTACGGCCCGAAGCAACAGAGGATGTGGCCGAGGGTTTGGCGGAGGCCGGGTTTGTCTCCATGACCCAGGCACACGTCTTTGGCCGCGGCAAGCAGAAAGGCATCACGGTGGGTTCGGTGCACTATGACGAGCTGCCCAAGACGCTGATCATGATGGTTGTGGCTGACGACAAGGTGGAAAAGGTCGTCACCATCATCAAGGAAAAGGCCTTCACTGGAAACTTTGGCGACGGCAAGATCTTTGTTTCTCCGGTGGAAGATGCTTACACGGTTCGCACCGGCGCGCGTGGTCTATAGGAGGCAGCGATGAAAGAAGTCATTGCAATTGTCCGTCCTAAAAAGGTCGGTCCTACGCGCAACGCTCTCGTTGAACTTGGTTTTCCTGGCATGACGGCCACTGCCGTCCTGGGGCGTGGCCGTCAGCGGGGCATCGCCGGCGAAGTGAATTTTATCGACGGCGCAAAAGAGAAAGGCGAGCAGCCGAAGAGTGGGATGAAGTACATTCCCAAGCGCATGCTGTCGGTCATCGTTCCGAGCGGCGACGTGAAGGCGGTTATCAACGCAATCATCAAGGTAAACCAGACGGGCCAGATCGGCGACGGCAAGGTTTTTGTCTGCCCAATTGAAGACGCCTTGCGTGTTCGCACCGGTGAGCAGGGCGAGAAGGCAGTGCTCTGATTACCCACCAAAAATAACGCAACACAACCTCCGGTCTGTTCGCTGGTGAAGCGCATCTTGCTTTGCCAGCGAACATTTTTTGCCTTGCCGCAGCGATTTATTCCCCATGGACCGAGGGGCTGAAATTCCCTAAGAACCTTCCGCATCTTCCAAACGCCAAGGGTTCTTCGCGTGGCGCAAACCACGAAATCCCTGTGTACATTTCTGTACAAGCCCGCTCATAGACAACGTTTTTCGTGCAATTGAAGCGAACACAAAGGCGGCGCTGGCCAGCCTGCGTGCTGCAATTCATTCTGCAATGCACGACGCAAACTTATTTTTCTACGGCGATCAAAATCAGAAATTCCGCGACAAGAACAACATTTTGGAGGAGTTACTTTTCCTGTTCCGCCTGGCAAGCGCACAGAATGCCACACAGAAGGTCCACTTTTGCGCATCTGGCTTCAGTCAGTCTTCGGAATGGAATGCGGATTGCATTTCCGTTCAGTATCTGCAGCGCTTTTTTACTTACCCCAACCAGATTGCGGGAGGTCGCATGAAGACACCGGAAGAGACTTCAAACCTGCTGGCGGCTGATCGGCTCAAGCAACATCCCTGCTTCAATCAGGAGGCGCGGCACACTTATGCGCGCATCCACCTGCCGGTGGCGGCCCGCTGCAATATGCAGTGCAATTACTGCAACCGCAAATACAGTTGCGTGAACGAAAGCCGTCCGGGTGTCACCTCTGCCATTCTGAAGCCGGGGCAGGCTTTGACGTATCTGCGGGCCTACACGGAACGCGTCAAGCACCTCAGCGTGGTTGGCATCGCAGGCCCTGGCGATCCGATGGCCAACGCCAGTGAAACGCTGGAAACCTTGCGTCTGGTCAAGGCGGAGTTTCCGCATCTTCTGCTCTGCCTCGCTTCGAATGGCTTGAACCTCCCCCCGTATGTCAGCGATCTTGCCGCGCTTGGCCTTTCGCATGTGACGGTAACGGTGAATGCTGTCGATCCCACCATAGGCGAGCGCTTCTACGAATGGATTACTGTCGATGGCAAGCGCGTTGCCGGACGTGAGGCTGCCGAGTTGCTATGGCAGCGCCAGCAGACCGCCATCCGTGAACTTTCGGCGGCGGGCGTCATCGTCAAGGTAAACACCATTTGCACTCCCGGCATCAATGACGGCCACATCGAGGAAGTTGCCAAAACGGTCTCTGTTCTGGGTGCTTCCATCCTGAACATCATGCCGCTGCTGCCCACTGCCAACACGGCATTTTCCACCTTCCAGGAGCCGGACAGAACGTCGCTGAGCGCGCTGCGAGCCGTGGCCGGAAAGTACCTGCCCCAGATGGCTCACTGCGCCCGCTGCCGTGCCGATGCCGCAGGACTGATTGGAGAAGACAACATGCAACAGAAACAGGAACTGCTGCAGATTGCCATGAAGCCGGAACAATCTTCCGCTCCGGCGCGGCCAGCCTTCGATTCCGCCACGGGGTTGCCCATGACGATGTCTGCCAGGCTGCGCATCGAACCCAGCGAAGAAAGGCCCTACATTGCCGTTGCCAGTAAGGAAGGCATGTTCGTCAATCAGCATCTGGGCGAGGCAACGGTGTTGCGCATCTACAAGCCTGCCGAACGGCGTTCGCGCCTTATTGATGTGCGTCATCTGCCGGAAGAAGGCACGGGCGCTTCCCGCTGGATCGACATGCTTAACATGATTCCCGACTGCTCGGCCGTGCTGGTCAGCGGAGCAGGAGCCATGCCGCGCAAGATATTCGCTCATCACGGCGTCACGGTGGGCATTGTGGAAGGTCTGATCGACGAAGCGCTGGAAACAACGGCGCGCGGCGGCGATCTGACGTTCATGGCCAAGCCTGGATTCCACTGCAGTCCCGGATCCTGCTCAGGCGATCAGGATGGCTGTTCCTCACAAAATTGAAGGGAGGTTTTCCATGGCAAGCAAAGAGACGGAACTTGTTGTGATCCAGGATGCAATTCAGCAGATCCGCGCTGCCGTGCAGAACGATGGCGGCGATATTGAGTTGCTCAGCTTTGAGAATGATATTGCCAAGGTACAGATGGGCGGAGCTTGTGCTGGTTGCCATATGGCGGGCCAAACGCTGGGCGGCATTCGTCGCCATCTGACCGAAACGCTCGGCCGCCCCGTTCGCGTCTTTCCTGCCTGGAAAGACTAAGTACCACGCCACCAGCCTCACACGCCGCACATAGATGAGGAGGAAGCCATGCGTACCTTCACGAACCAGATTGTCCTTAACGATACAACCCTGCGCGATGGGGAGCAGACGGCCGGTGTCTGCTTTACCCTCGATGAGCGCATCGCCATTGCACATGCGCTGGCCGCCGCGGGCGTTCAGGAAATTGAAGCTGGCATTCCAGTCATGGGCGAGGAAGAGAAAGATGCCATACGTGCTCTCGTCTCTTTGAATCTGCCTTCCCGCCTGATCGCCTGGTGCCGCATGCACAATAACGATCTGCAGGCCGCCATCGAGTGCAATGTCTCGGCGGTGAATCTGTCGATCTCCGTCTCTGACCAGCAGATTGCGCGCAAGCTGCGCCGGGACCGCGCCTGGGTGCTCTCCGAAAGCGCTCGCTTGATCCGTCAGGCTGTGGATCAGGGATTGACTGTGTCCCTTGGTGGCGAAGATAGTTCACGCGCCGATATTGACTTCCTTTGCACGCTGATCGAAGTAGCGGAACGTGCTGGTGCCACGCGTTTTCGTTTCGCGGATACGCTGGGCGTGCTCGATCCATTCGCGACACTGGAAATCTTCCAGCAACTGCGCCGGAACACCAGTCTTGAACTGGAGATTCATGCGCACAATGACCTGGGTATGGCCACGGCCAACTCGCTGGCCGCCGTGCGTGGTGGCGCAACCCACGTCAGCACTACGGTGAACGGACTGGGCGAACGCGCTGGCAATGCTCCACTGGAAGAAGTGGCCGTGGCGTTGCGCCATATAGAAAAGCGGGAAGCGGGCATTGATCTGCGGGTTCTGGGCGCGCTCTCGGCTCTGGTGGCAGATGCTTCCGGTCGGCCGCTCGCAGTGAACAAGGCCATCGTGGGCTCGGCTATTTTTACGCACGAATCCGGCATTCACGTGAGCGGACTTTTGCGCGACCGCAAGAACTACGAGTTCATCGCCCCGGAAGATTTTGGCCGCCGCCATCAGTTTGTGCTCGGCAAACATTCCGGCACGGCCACCGTGCAGTGGGCCTTTTCCGACCTCGGCATCTCACTTGGTGCAGAACAGGCCCGGCGCATTCTGGCTCGCGTCCGCCAGCACTTTATCGCAAGCAAAAACGCGCTTTCGCAGCATGATCTGTGGCGCTTTTACACGGAGGAATCCGAACCTTGCCAGCCTTCTTCCGGCGTTTCTCCTGCTCCCATTCTTGAGCTGGCGTCCTAAGCAGTCAGAAGCAATTCGACAAAGGATCTTCAATGAAAATTCGTGCCGATTTTGTTATCAATAGCAGTTCCGTCAGCTACATCGTCACCATGAATCGCGACATGGCGGAGTTTGTCCGCATTAAAAGTTCCAACTGGAGTGAAAACCCGAACCGGCGCCGCATCTATTCCACACTGGCCGCGGACGTAAAGAAGCGCGGCGTCTCTGTCGACCAGAATGGCGTAGATCTGCTGACGGCGCGCTATGACTTCGAGAAGAAGGCCGACTGCGTTTATGAGAGTAGCCTTGCCAATGAGTCCGGGCAGATTGACCTCTCGGTGTTGAGTGACGAGCAACTCTGGGGATACATCTACGGGGAGTATTTCGTTCATGCGCGCTTGGCCGCGGAGTTGAAGGGCTTTGCCGCAATTCAGGTGCCGCGCGATCAGGCCAAATTCGCGGAAAAGGTCGAGCGCTTCAGGCAGGAGGGACTCGCGGCAGGAACGCTGACCGACTGCGATCTGTGCGGAAAATGTGCGCCCGGTGAAAGGAAGCACCATGCTGAAGCGCAGGCATAGTAGCGAGTACAACTTTGTAGGCGACACGGAAACCGGCATCACCATGCGCTGGGGACGAACGCCGGAGGAAGATCCTGTTTTTGCGCCATGGCCTGAGCTGGCGGACATTTTCATCAGCAATCATTGCTCGGCTGGCTGCACCTTCTGCTATCGCGACAGTCGGGCCGACAACTCTTTCATGGCGCTGGAAGATTACGAGCGGGTGCTTGACGCTCTGACGAGTCCACGCTGGGGCAGCGTCTTTCAGGTGGCGCTCGGTGGAGGAGAACCGCTGGAGCATCCAGATTTTTTGAAGATTCTGGAAGCCACAACCCGGCGCGGAATCATTGCCAACTTCACCACGAACGGTCAGCATGTGACGCGCGAGGTTGCGCAGAGTATTGCTGGACTCGTGGGCGCGGTGGCCATCTCAACCAGCAACCTCGACCATCTGGATCGCAACAAGATTGACTACCTTGTGAGCGCCGGCATTCGCACCAATCTGCACTACATCCTTGATCGCAACAGCATTTTTCAGGCCATCGACATTCTGCATGGCGCTTACCGCGAACTTCTTGCGGATGTAAATGCCGTCATCTTTCTTACTTACAAGCCACGCGGCCGGGCCGACGCCAGCCTCTGCCTGGAAGACGGCCCGGAACTGCGCGCATTTCTCGCGTCGGTCAGTAATAACAATGCTGGCGTTCACATCGGCTTCGACGCTTGCTTTGTGCCGCTCCTGCTGCATGATACTGACACGGAAGCGCAGTATGTGGATGCTTGCGAGTGTGCCTTCTTCTCGATCTACATCGACGAAAAGTTGAACGTCAAACCGTGCTCGTTCGCAACGGAAGGCAAAGACGCATGGAACCTGCGCCATCACTCCATGGAAAAGATCTGGAAAGAAAGCTTCTCCGCTTATCGCGCCGGTCTGCTCGATCAGATGTGCAGCGCCGACTGTAAGGCAGCACAGCGCTTCCATGGCAGTTGCGCTTATTTTGACCAGTTGAACTTCTGCCATTCAGGACCAGTCTGTGCCAGATAGGGTTTCTTGTGTCTGAATGTTTCACCATATGGTCATTGTTCATGATCCCGTGAGATATACAGAAGACAAACTTATATATCTTCGCAATCTTTATTGATCTTTATTTCTCATTTAAGTTATCTTCACTGCAAGCGGGTACTGCAGCATGGGCTGTCACGCGATCGCGCTTTTGGCGTGGATTCGTTACCGACAGAATCTATTCCCTGCACACTCAGAGTGGATTCATCCTCTTGCCCGTTCTTGCGGTTTGTCTGACTGCATCCGGCGAAAAACCGGTAGACGCTATTTTCCACCCTGAATGAATCAAGATGATTCCCTGTAAGCGCCCTGAGCGTATTGGCATTTGTGCATCCACAACAGACTCCGCTTGCATACTGAAGGAGCATCCCATTGAGCACAGCATTGGTAACAAGTCATGATTGGAAGTGTCTGGCAGGGGAATGCCGCATTCAGGCATGGCCCTCCTTGCACGAGATGAGTCAGGTGATCAGCCAGAGGGCAGACCTGGCGGAGATCGTACAGATCTTGCTCCATATCATGGAAAAGTACATGTGCGTTGTGCGTGGCACGGTCAGTCTTTGTGATCGTAATGCGGGCACCATCTATATTCATGAGAGCTTTGGGCTGACGGAAGAACAGGAAGCACGCGGCATCTATCGCTTTGGAGAAGGTATTACCGGCAAGGTGGTTGAATCCGGCGAGACCATGATTCTTCAGCGCATCGGGGACGACAAGGACTTTCTCAATCTCACCCGCACCCGCACTGATCAGGACGATGACCTTTCCTTCATCTGCGTTCCCATCAAACGTGGCAACAAAGTGCTGGGTACGATCAGCGTGGAGCGCATCTACGACAACGATGTGCTGCTCAACCTCGATGTGGAACTGATTGGCATTGTGGCCACCATGATGGCCCAGGCGGTCGAGCTCTATCTGGTGGAAAATGTCGACAAGGCCTCGTTGCTTAGCGAGAACCAAAGGCTGCAGGATGCGCTGAAGGAGCGTTACCGGCCTTCCAATATCATTGGCAATTGCAAGTCGATGCGCGAGGTTTACAACCTGATCGAAAAGGTGGCCAAGACCAAGACCACGATTTTGATTCTTGGCGAAAGTGGCGTTGGAAAAGAACTGGTGGCCAGCGCTATCCATTATTCCGGGTTCAATCCGAATGGGCCCTTCGTACAGTTCAACTGCGCCGCGCTGCCAGAGAATCTGATTGAGAGTGAACTTTTCGGCCACGAGAAAGGCTCCTTCACCGGCGCCACCAACTTCCGCAAGGGCCGCTTTGAAGAGGCCGACGGTGGAACCATTTTCCTGGACGAGGTGGGTGAACTTCCGCTGGCCGCGCAGGCCAAACTGCTGCGTGTGTTGCAGGAAAAAACCCTGGAGCGCGTTGGCACCAACAAGCCCATCAAGGTGGATATTCGCATTGTTGCCGCCACCAACCGAAACCTTGAGGAGATGGTTGCCAACCGCGAGTTCCGTGAAGATCTTTACTATCGTCTGAATGTATTTCCCATGACGATCCCGCCGCTGCGTGAGCGCGGAGCCGACATCATCGCCCTTGCCGACTACTTTGTTGCGCGCTATGCCAAGCAGAATGGGAAAGACGTAAAGCGTATCTCTACGCCGGCACTGAACATGTTGATGAGCTATCACTGGCCCGGAAACGTTCGTGAACTGGAGAACGTGATTGAGCGTGCCACCATCCTTTCGGAAGGCGGCGTGATTCACGGCTATGACCTTCCGCCGTCGCTGCAGACGCCCGTACTGTCTGGAACCGCGCAAAAAGGAGCCTTTGATGCGCGCATGGCAGCCTATGGGTACGAGATGATTGTGGATGCGCTGAAGACACAGGATGGCAACATGACCGAGGCGGCGCGGGAACTCGGCCTTCCCCGCCGTGTTCTGGGACTGCGCATGAAGGAATATGGCATGAATTACAAGGATTACCGGATCATCGATAAATCCAAGGAATAGGGCTGTTCTATCTATATGTACAGGGCTTGTCTATCCAAGACCAGCCCTGTCTTTTTGCGGGAAGCAAATCTTCCGGCACAGGCTTCTTTGTGCGGCTCGTCTGACGCCCTCACGCAAGGCAACTAATCTGTTCCTATTCGTCGTCCCTGTTTGAACGTATCTGCACTCCAGCGAACAATCTCGTACAGCCCGGAACAGAATGTGCAGGAATGATCCGCTTTGGCTGATGCATCCTGGCGTCCTCTGTCCGCATGGAAGATGAAAAAGCGATCTTCAGTATGCATGCAGTGTTGCTTAAACCCCTTATTCTATGCACCTTTCAAGTGCGCCCTCGAAATATTTTCACCTTTCATGGAATCTTCCGCTCAAAGCTGTCACTTTGTCATGCCACCTGCAATTACATGGGCGTCTGACTTTATTGCGGTCTCTGCTCACAAAGAAGTTTGCAGCATCAGACCATGGCCCGACCTTTCACAGGATGCCTCTGAGTAGTCGCCACACGGCCTCTGTCCCGGCATCTCTCAAACACAAAGAAGGAGACAGCATGACACGTAAAATCGCGTTCTAAGGCAAGGGTGGCATCGGAAAATCCACAACACAGCAGAACACCGCGGCTGCCATGGCGCACTTTTATGACCAGCAGATATTCATCCACGGCTGCGATCCGAAGGCTGATTCCACGCGCCTGATTCTGGGTGGCAAGCCGCAGGATACGCTGATGGATATGCTGCGCGAAGAAGGTGAAGAAAATGTCACCGTCGAGAAGGTGGTCAAGACCGGATATGAAGATATTCGCTGCGTTGAGTCCGGTGGTCCTGAGCCGGGTGTTGGTTGTGCTGGACGTGGCGTGATTACGGCCATCAACATGATGGAAGAGCTGGGCGCCTATACGCCGGATCTTGACTTCACCTTCTTCGACGTGCTTGGTGACGTTGTCTGCGGTGGTTTTGCCATGCCCATGCGCGAGGGGAAAGCGCAGGAAGTTTACATTGTGGCTTCAGGCGAAATGATGGCCATGTATGCGGCCAACAATATTGCCCGCGGCCTGCTGAAGTATGCCGACCAGAGCGGTATTCGGTTGGGCGGAATCATTTGCAACAGCCGCAAGGTTGATAGCGAACTGGAACTGATGGATGAATTCACCACCAGGCTTGGCACCAAGATGGTTCATTTCGTTCCTCGTGACAATATTGTGCAGAAGGCTGAGTTCAACAAAAAGACCGTGGTTGAATACGACGATCAGTGCAATCAGGCTCTCGAATACGGGATGCTTGCAAAAAAGATTATCGAGAACACGGACTTCGTGATTCCGACGCCGCTTTCCATGGATGAACTGGAATCGATGGTCGTCAAGTACGGAATCCCCGACTAGTTAAAAACTGAGCCGCAAACCGTGTGAGCCGCCTTCGTACAGCCTGCCCGCGTGGGCGGTTCAAACCTCTGGAGTTGTCGATTGATTCGTAGCGAGTTGCTACGAGCACGGAGATACGACTATGCCCATGAAACTGCTCGAATGCGATTCGGTAATTCCGGAACGCGAACACCACGTCTACGTCAAGGACGCTGGTGAAGATACGACTCAGTATCTGCCCATTTCCAACGCCGCCACCATCCCGGGATCACTCTCCGAGCGTGGCTGTGCTTTCTGCGGCGCAAAACTGGTGATTGGCGGCGTACTAAAAGATACGATTCAGATGATTCACGGCCCCTTTGGTTGCGCCTATGACACCTGGCATACCAAGCGCTACCCGAGTGACAATGACAACTTCCAGTTGAAGTATGTTTGGTCAACGAACGTACGGGAAAAGAACATTGTCTTCGGCGCGGAAAAGCTGCTGAAGCAGTCGATCCTCGAAGCCTTCGATGCCATGCCCGAGATCAAGCGCATGTACGTCTACACCACATGCTCTACAGCTCTGATCGGCGACGATCCCAAGGCTGTGGCCAAGCAGGTGATGGCCGAACGACCTGAGGTAGACATCTTTGTTGTTGAGTGCCCCGGCTTTGCCGGAGTCAGCCAGTCCAAGGGCCACCATGTGCTGAACATGGGCTGGATCCACGAGAAGGTCGGACAGGTTGAGCCGAAGATCACCAGTGATTACACCATCAACTTCATCGGTGATTACAACATTCAGGGCGACACCGAAGTGCTGCAGAAGTACTGGGAGAAGCTCGGGATTCAGGTAATTGCTCACTTTACCGGAAACTCCACCTACGATGAATGCCGCTCCATGCATAAGGCGCAACTGAGCGTGGTCAACTGCGCACGTTCGGCCGGCTACATCGCCAACGAGCTCAAGAAGCTTTACGGTATTCCGCGTCTTGACATCGACTCGTGGGGCTTCAGCTACATGGCTGAAGGTCTGCGCAAGGTGGGTGACTTCTTTGGCATTCAGGATCGCGTCGAAGCTCTGATCGACGAAGAATACTCCAAGTGGAAGCCCAAGCTCGACTGGTACAAGGAGCGTCTGCAGGGAACCAAGATGGCCATCTGGACCGGCGGACCGCGTCTGTGGCACTGGACCCGCGCCGTGGAAGACGATCTGGGCGTGAACGTGGTGGCTATGTCCTCCAAGTTCGGCCATCAGGAAGATTTTGAAAAGGTTATTGCCCGAGGACGCGAAGGAACGGTTTACATCGACGACGGCAACGAACTGGAGTTCTTCGAAGTCATCGAAATGGTCAAGCCGGATGTGATCTTCACAGGTCCGCGCGTGGGTGAACTGGTCAAGAAGCTGCACATTCCCTACGTCAACGGCCACGCGTATCACAACGGCCCCTATATGGGATTTGAAGGCTTCGTGAACCTGGCCCGCGATATGTACAACGCCAAGAATTCGCCGCTCTGGGGCCTGGCCGGCAAGAACATTCAAAAGGAGGATGCACTGTGACCTCGCAGACTACCGAACTTGTTAACTACATTCAGGAGCGCTGCCTGTGGCAGTTTTTCAGTCGCGCTCAAGATCGCGAAGAAAACATCAGCGGCATCCTTGAACAGGTGGGGGGACTGCTGGTGGGGGAAAATCCCAACCTTGTTACTCCCATGGACCGCTGTCACTTTGCCAACGCCAATCATCTGGCCCGCGAGGTGCGTCAGGCCTTCCCGTGGCTGCAGGAAATGTCGTCGGAGAGCCAGCACAAGCTGATAGCAGGCGTCATGGACCGGCTGCGCGAAATCGTCATCAGCAAATCCAAGAACGGCGAACTTTACCAGCAGGCCTACTAGAGCAAATCAAGAATGAGCGTGCAGTCTGAATGAGTGTTCCAGGTGCCGGTTTTTTAGAAAAACGGCACCTGGATCCATCAACATCTACACCCATTCTGAATGAGCTATAACCCGCGTTGGCCCGTGGCCCCGCTGTCAAGATCTACGAGGAGGAGCCTATGTCGTGCTCTGTAGTACAAAAAGATCGATCCGGCATCATCAATCCCATCTTTAACTGCCAGCCCTGCGGCGCGCAGTACGCCGGCATCGGCATCAAGGATTGCATTCCACTGGTCCATGGTGGTCAGGGATGCAGTATGTTTGTGCGCCTCTTGTTTGCGCAGCACTTCAAGGAAAACTTGGCTCTGCGCAGGAATCTGTAAGGCAGCGTGATTTTCGCGGGTTTTGCTTGAGGTGTGGAATCGGCTATTCTCCTCCCGATGCGCGACAACGATTGGACGCGGGTATTGGGATGGCCGGGCTACAAGGTCTACCGCATGAGATTGACGAGCCTGGCAAAAGGCTGAAGCTTTGGGTTCGGCGCAAGCGGGCCAACAAGTTGCTGGTCTGTTCCGGCTGCGGCAGGCCAACAGGCGAAATGGTAGCCAGCTATGAGCGGGAAGTGCGCGATCTGCCGTGCTTCGAGTATCTGACCACGGTGGTGATCGAGCTGTACCGGGTTCGTTGCCTGGACTGCGGCGTCAAGGCGGAGAAGGTGCCGCTGCTTCCTGGCAAAGCGCCCTTCAGCAAGCGTTTCGAGGATGCGGTAGGCCAAGCCTGCGAAAGCTCCGCAGCCAGCCGAGTAGCGCGGCAGTTTGGTCTGGCGGCGAGCACGGTGCGGGCCATCGATCAGCGGTATCTGGCGCGTTGGGCAAAGTCGCGGCGCAAGCCGGCCTTGCGGCAGATGGGTGTGGACGAGATCTTTGTGGGCAAAAAGCAAAAGTTCATCACCGTGGTGAGCAACCTCGGGACCGCCGAGCCTCTGTGGTTCGGCGCGGAGCGGAAGAAGGAAACGCTCGACGAGTTCTTCGCCAAGCAACTGAGCCCCTTTCAACGTGGCGCGGTGCAGGCTGCCTGCGTCGATATGTGGGAACCGTTCAAGCAGAGCATCGCCGAGTGGCTGCCCAACTGCCGCATCATCTATGACAAATTTCACATCATGAAGCACGCCGGAGCGGCTGTGGATGAGGTGCGCCGCCAGGAGTTCTTCCGCAAGGGCGGGCCGGCGCGGGAACTGGTCAAGGGCAAGCGCTGGCTGCTGCTGACGCGCTGGGTGCATCTGACCGCGCGCCAAAAACAGCAACTCAACGAACTGTTTGCGCTGAACCGGCGCGTGATGAAGGCGTACCTGCTCAAGGAAAGTCTGGATCGGCTGTGGAGCTACAGATATGAGGGCGCGATGTTGCGCTACCTGAAGAACTGGATCGATCAGTTGCGCTGGCAGCGGCTCAAGCCCATGGAGAAGTTGGCCGACATGCTGCTTCGCCATCTGGAGGGAATCCTGAACTACTGCAGAACAAAGGTTCCCCTGGGGGTGGTCGAAGCAGTCAACGGCAACATCAAAGCGCTGTTGCGACGCGGACGCGGCTACCGCAATCTCAACTACCTGCTGCTGAAAGCGCAACGGCTGGCCGCCACAAGAACCCAACTCGTCGCCTTTCAGAAAGCCGCGTAAAACGATGGCCTTTACACATTCTCGTCAAGAGCCGAAAACTTTGACATCGCCTCCTCCTCGCTGCATGAAGAGGCGGCGGTCTTCGGCGGCATCAAGCGCCTGGACGAAGCTGTGCAGGTGATGGTTCGCCGCTACCCGGAGTTGCGTGTCATCCCCATCATCACTACTTGTTCCACAGAAACCATTGGCGACGATATCGAAGGTGCCATCCGCAAGCTGAACAAGAAGCTGAAGGATGAATTTCCGGACCGCACGGTGCATCTGGTTCCAGTGCACACGCCCAGCTACACGGGCAGCCATGTTAGCGGCTACAACGTTGCGATTGAAGCAATCATCAAGACGCTGGCCAAGAAGAACGAGCCCAATGGCAAGCTGAACGTCTTTACCGGCTGGGTGAATCCGGGCGACGTAACGGCGTTGAAGTACTACCTGAGCGAGATGGGTGTGGATGCCACGGTACTGATGGATATTGAGTCGTTTGACTCACCCACCATGCCGGACAAGGACTCCTTTACCCACGGTTCAACCACTGTGGAGGATCTGGAAGGCACCGCCGATGCGGCGGCCTCCATCGCCCTTAGCCGTTACGAAGGCTGGTCGGCGGCGCAATATCTCGACAAGAAGTTCAGTGTGCCGGGAACCATTACGCCCACGCCCATCGGCATTCGCAACACGGACATCATGCTGCAACAGATTGAAAAAATCACCGGCAAGAAGATTCCTGACTCGCTGGTGAAGGAGCGCGGTCTGGCCATTGACGCGCTGGCTGATCTGGCGCACATGTTCTTTGCCGATAAGACCGTGGCCCTTTACGGCAATCCTGATCTGGTCATCGGTCTTGCCGAGTTCTGCCGCGAGGTGGAACTGAAACCAACTCTCCTGCTGCTTGGCGACGACAATAGCAACTACGTCAAGGATCCGCGCATTCTTGCTTTGCAGGAATCCGTTGATTATGACATGGAAATTGTCTGCAACGCCGATCTGTGGGAACTGGAAAAGCGCATCAAATCAGGTGCGCTGAAGCCGGACCTCATCATGGGACATTCCAAAGGCAGATATGTGGCAATCGATGCCGGAATCCCCATGGTGAGGGTGGGCTTCCCCACCTTTGATCGTGCCGGCCTCTACCGCCATCCGGTGATTGGCTACAAGGGCGCAATGCTGCTCGGCGAGACGATCGCCAACACGCTGTTTGCGCAAATGGAGTTCAAGAAGGATCGCGAGTGGCTGCTTAACACATGGTAAGTGAACGCATGGCAATTTGATTCCCTGGGCAGTGAGCTATCGGCAGCTTGCTGCCCGGATTTTTACTCAAAAACAGTGCATCGCAACAAAGCGCAAAAGCCGATCTCATCTTGTACGTTCCAGTCCACCCGGTCCACCCCAGGAGGATAGCCATGCCGAATTCTGAATCCACACCCTCTGTCGCTGATCACGTTGTTTTTCACGGTCCCCTCAGTGAACTCTATCAACTGGCCCGCGCAGGCAAAATTCCCACTGCGCTGCAGGGCAGCCACACGCGCCCCTGTAAATTCTGGACTGCCTCCAAAATTCTTTCTGGCATTCGCAACACCATCCTGCTTACGCATGGACCGAGCGGTTGCGCCTTTGGCGTCAAGCAGGCCTACAAGCTTACCAATAGCCGCAACAGCGCCTCGCCCTATGAGCCGGTTCTCAGCACCAACCTCAAGCAGAGCCAGATTATCTATGGAGGCGAACATCAACTGAAAGGCGCGATTCTCGAAGTCGACGCCAAGTACAAACCCGACGTGATTTTTGTGGCCACCAGTTGCGCTACCGGTATTATTGGCGACAACGTAGACGCGGTTGCAAAACAGCTGCAGTCCAAAGTTTCCGCGCGCATCCTCCCCATCCACTGCGAAGGATTTGCCGGAGAATATCGCAGCGGCTTTGATCTTGTCTTTCGTGAAATCACCAAGCTGATGGACGCGCCCACGCCCGAGAGCAAGGCCGAGCTGGCCGATGCCGTCAACATCGTAGGCGCAAAGATGGGCCCGGAACGCACCGAGATCGACACCGATGTGAAGGAACTGGTGCGCCTGATCGAAGGCATGGGCGCGCGCATTCATTCCGTGATTGCTGGTAACTGCTCACTGGAAGAGTTGCGCAAAGCGCCCAGCGCAGCGGTTAATTGTGCCCTCTGTCTGGATCTTGGCTATGCCATTGGCTCAGCCATGCAGGAGGCCTTTGGCACACCGCTGAATTTCACCATCCTTCCCTACGGCATTGCCGCCACCGAGCACTGGATTCGCGGAGCCGCCAAGCACCTTGGCAAAGAAGCCGAGGCGCAGCAGCTGATCGACCGCGAATACGAGGCCATTCGCGAGCAGTGGGAAGTCATCAAGCCACAACTGGAGGGCAAGACCGCCATCGTTGAAGGCCACGATGCCATCAAGGCGCTCTCCATTGCTCACATGCTTGAACGCGACTTCGGGATGCGCGCCATCATCTTCAACTTCCATCCCTGGAGCGCGGAAGCCCGCGAAACCAGCATCGATTACCTGCTGGCCACCGGACTCGACCCCGAGATTCTGATCACCAAGGGAACGCTCAAGCTGGGCAAGTACGAATCGATGGAGCAGACCGAAGCAGAGTTGCTCGAATTTCTCGGCGGGCTCGATCCCAAAGAGACCGTGTACTTCGGGCCGTCCTTGAGTTTCCCAAGCATTCCCCTGGTGGACCTGAATGCAATTCTCAACCGGCCGCGCTTTGGCTATCGCGGAGCGCTTAAGGTAGCGCGTTGCATCAAGTCCGCGCTCGATTATGCCTTCCGTCCGCGCAGCGCCATGGCTAAGCGCATCGTCTTTCCCAAATCGTCGGGCCTTGTTTCCGTGCAGTCGCTCACGGGCAAGCTGGCGCAGGAAGTCCCGGATTGCACCATGTATGCCGGACAAAGGAGGAAGGGCGCATGCTCAATGAATTAGCTTTCAACGATTGTTCTCACTCGCACGATCCCATGATTGGCTGCGCTCTGGAGGGCGTTGCCAATATCATTGCAGGCGTGCGCGACATCAGCATCGTTTTGCATTCTCCGCAGGGCTGCGCCGCTACTGTTGCACTTGGCTACGACAATCACGAGTGCGATTTTACGCAGCGCAAAGTGGCCTGCACGCGTCTGTTTGAAACCGACATCATCATGGGCGCAACCGATAAATTGCGCGACCTGATTCTGAAGGCCGATGCCACCTTCAACACCAAGGTCATGTTCGTGGTGGGCACCTGTTCGGCGGACATCATTGGTGAAGACATCGATGGCCTCTGCCGTCTGCTGCAGCCCAAGGTCAAGGCGCGGCTCATTCCCATACACTCTGGCGGATTTCGCGGTGACCTGTATGCGGGCATGGACATTGGCATGGGCGTGCTGGCGGAGTTAATTGAGCCGTGGCAGGGCGAACGTTTGCCCCGCTCGGTAAATCTGGTGCTGCCGCAGGCCGGATTGAATCCAACCTGGTGGGCTGATCTGAACTGGGTGCGCGAAGTGCTCACGGCCATGGGCGTTGAAACGCATTGCGCCTTTCCTTACTCCACCAGCATTGAGGAAATAGCGCTGGCCTCTGCCGCAACGGCCAACATTGCCCTCACGCAGGACGTTGGCTTTGACTTCCTCAAGAAGATGAAAGAGCGCCACGGCGTTCCCATCATCCTTGAGGGGCTTCCGCTGCCCTATGGACTCAAGAACACCTTCAACTGGCTGCGGGCGCTGGGCGAATACTTTCAGGCTTCTGATGTTGTAGAGAAGATCATTGAAGAGGGTGAGACCAAGGTTACCGACACGTTGCGTCGTCGCGGGCTGATGATTGTGCCGCGCTATCGCAATGCGCATGTGGCCATTTCGGCCGATGCTTCCCTGGCCATCGGACTGACGCGCATGCTCTTTGAAGATCTGGAGATGATTCCCGAACTGCTGCTGATCCGCTCCAGCTCAAAACAGGCGCGCGCGCTGCTGGAGCAGGAACTTGAGCGGCTGCAAATTTCGCCACAGATTGCTTTCGGCGTGGATGGTTTCAAGGTCAAGCAGTCACTGGCTACCCTTGAAATTGATTCCGTGATTGGCTCGTCCTGGGAAAAATATATTGCCGAGGAACTCGGCATTCACTGTGCATTCGATGTGGTTCAGCCCACCAATCGCACCTGCTATCGCGATGGGGCTTACATGGGCTACGACGGCATGCTCAATCTGCTTGAAGTGATGGCCAACGACTGGGAGGCAGCCTTCCGTTCCAAAGCCATTCGGTGGGAGCAGTTTCAATCCTGACAAATGCGGGAGGGTCGCATGAATAAACGTACGCTGCATGTGGCTTTTGCCACAAAAAATCGTGAACGCATCAGCGGCGGGCTGGAAGATGCCGAGCGCCTTGCACTTTATGTCGTCGATGCGGAGGACGTAGTTTCAGGCGGTGTCCTCTGCTTTGATTCTACGACTGCGCAGAAAAAGAAGTGTGCCGACAGGCAGCGGATTGCGCCGGGATATACGCGTTGTGGCGGCAAAAAACTTGTGGACTCGGCCCCGGAGGATCGTGAGATTCAGGCCCGAGTGCAGGCGTTGCAGCAAGCCTCGGTCAGGGTTCTGGTGGTGCAATCTTCGCTGCATGGCCTTACGGCGCTGGAACTCAAAAAGGTCGGAATCTTTCCTGTTTGCGTAGACAAGCAGGAGTTCATCGGGGCCGTCCTTGCACGCTTGCAGGAAATGCTGCGCATGGACACACCGCTCTGGATGGAGCACAGGGTCGAAACCGTCTCTGCAAACTTGATTGAAGGATTTTCGTTTTAAGAAAATTGATTAGAGCATCTCTCCTGATGCTGTGAAGTGGCAAAATCTTGCCTGGTTGCCGCTCCCTGTGGGTCGCGTCAACGATGCTGCATCGACTCGCTCTATACCTTCAGGAGAGATGCTCTAGGCCAACCGCCGCCGGTCTTTTGTTGCAGCGGCAGAAATGAGGAAGGTATGGAAGAACGGCGTGTCCGCATAGCCTTTGCCACTAACGGCGGAGAAAAGATTGATGCCGGTTTTGAGCAGGCCAGTGAGATCGTTCTCTGCGAGGTCAGCAGTTCCGAAGCACGCGAGATTGCAGTTCTGCGCTTTGCCTCCAGTGCTCTTGTACAGCCGCCCACCAAACGTGGCCCCGGTGGCGGACAGGGCTGCAAGGAAAAACAGGGCGGTTGTGGCGGCGGAAAAAAGGATCCAATTCTGAATGAAGCCGCAGTGGATGAACGCATTGCCTCTCTGGAGGGTGCGCGTGTGCTGTTGGTGCAAAGTACCTTGAATGCCTACTCCGCTCTGGCCCTCAACCATGTCAAGGTTTTTTCCATCAAGCTGGACCATCCGCAATTCATTGCCGACATGATTCTCCGCATTCAGGAGATGCTCATGTTTGATCCTCCGCTCTGGTTGCGCCGGGCGCTGGTCAATCCTTCCGTGGAGTTGGAAGAGGAATCTCTCGTCCCATCCAAGGCAGAATAACTTCGGCAGAAGCTACCACCAGCCGGTAGAGCTTTTGCTTCCACTTCGTAAATAAAAATAAAATGCCCGTTCGCCGGAAGATGAGGCGAACGGGCATTTTGTTTGCAGACTGTTTTTGTGTTTAGTAGATGACCTTCAGACCGAACTGTAGAACACGCGGCTGGAAGGTGCTGGTGATCTGTCCACCACTGGTGGGCGTGCCGCCGGTGATCTCGCCCAGCGTGGCAGAAGCGCCAGCGCCCAGCGTCGAAGTGGTGGTGCCCTGTGTGCCGCCGATGGTGCTGGGCAGGTACAGATTGGTGTGGTTGGTTAGGTTGTAGGCCTCGGCGCGGAACTCAATCTTGGCGCGCTCGATGGGCGTGTTGAACTTCTTCACCATGTCGAAGTCCAGGTTGTAGTAGCCCGGCGTGCGGCCCGGATTGCGCGGGGCGGTGCCGAAGGGGCTGAGCACGTTGCTTGCCGCATCCTTGATGGGCTGCAGCACGAAGGCGTTGTAGTTGATGTAGTTCACGTAGCCGGTGTTGGCTGCGCGCGAACCACGGCCCTGCGTCACCTTCTTGCCTGGCACTGCATACGGACGGTACTCGTTGGCTCCGCGATAAGTGGCAGAGATCTGCGGACTGACTGCCTGTGCGGAGTTGGGCGAGTAGGTGATGTTGAACGGCGTACCGGCCTGAATGGTATTGATGGCGCTCACCTGCCACCCACCCACAAGCGTGTTGACCAGCTTGCTGGAGCCGGACAGGTAGCGGTGACCGTGGCCTATCGGCAGTTCATACACCAGGCTGGTGACGTTGGCCACCGGCAGGTTGTAGTCTGACTGGCCGTAGTCAGCGCGGATGTTGTTGCCGTCCTGCGGCGAAGGCGTGTTGCCTTCAAGCGAGGCCGAAGCGTTATCGAGCGAGTGCTCCCAGGTGAAGGAGTTCAACAGCGTGAGACCACCTACAAAGCGCTGCTCATACTTGACCTGCAGAGCGTTGAAGTTGGAGTAGAACTCGTTGAGAGCTTCGGTAATATCGCTCGGCCAGTTACCGTAAGGCCGCGCGAAGCTGTTCGAAGGATTCTTCTGGTTGCCGTTGACAAAACCTTCCAGCTTGACGCCGTGATTGAAGATGTAAGCCACATCCAGAATCGTGTTCTTGGCTAGCTGCTGCTGTACGCTCAGGAAGGCGTTCTCCACGTAGCTGTCGCGCTTGTTCTTGTTGATCCAGGTAATGTTGTCGGTGGCGGAGTTGAAGCTGGTGGTTAGGCCCGACGGAAAGCCCTGGCTGATGGTGGCAAAGCATTTCGGCGTCGTGCTGCCGGTGGCAATGATCTGCGAAGGCAGCGGTGTGCTGCAGCCATTCGACGTGGTGGGCGTGATCTGCGTAACTGCGGCAAACTGCGCCTGCGGGGCGTTGATGGCCAGAATGTCGCCCGAGCCAGCGCGGGTGTAGTGTACGTAGCCCGTGCCAAAGCCGCCGCGCACGACGGTCTTCTGCGAGACGGCATAAGCAAAGCCGATACGCGGCGACCAGTCGCCGTAGTCGGGATTCACCAGCGTCTTGCCATAAGTGCCGCTGGGCGAAACCGCCGTAATGCCACTGCCCGTGGTTGCTCCCGGAGCAATGGTCAACACGGTCTGGCTGACCGGATCAAAGTTGGAAATGTTGTTGTGCTGTTCGCTGTACGGCGAGCCGTACTCCCAACGCAGACCCAGGTTCAGAGTCAGATTCGGAGTAACCTTCCAGTCGTCCTGGGCGTAGGCGCTGTCCAGGCTCTGGCGCAGATGGGCCACAAAGTAGTTGGCCAACTGGTAGCTGTTGGAAAGACCGAAGAGGAAGTCCGCCCAGTAAGTGTCGGCTACGGCCGTCTTCGGTGCTGCTGTGCCATTGCTCAGCGTGGCGCAATAGCTGGACGACATGGCCGGCGTGCAAAGGCTGTAGCCGCCGCTGAAGCTGTAACCGCCGTAGAGCGGGTTGTTGTCGTTCACCGCCATCCACACATGCTCATATTCATAACCGAACTTGAGCGAGTGCTTGCCACGCAGCCAGGTAAAGTTCACCTTGGGATCGATCAAGGCAGGATTCTGCCACTGCGGGTTGGTGGTTTGGCGACCAAACCCGGTAAAGGAACCGCTGGCAAAGTTCATTGCAGGCAGACCGCCCGCAATGCCCGCCGTGGTGGGCAGACCGGGAATATTGAAGGCATTATCGCCAATCGAGAGCGACCACTTGCCAGCTTTGGTGCGCGAAAGTCCCAGACGCGCATCGATGACCTTGTTTTCGCCGATCAGGTGTGTGTAACCAAGAGCCACCTGCTGATCAAGCACGCGGATGGTGCCGTTGGTCTGGCCATCAAGCGGTAGCGGAATCGTCGGATTGTTTACACCGGTTTCCTTGCGGTCGCTGATGCGCGCAAACCAGGAGTTGGTCGCGTTCTGGTGATAGTCCAGACGAAGATCGCCCTTGTCGAACTTGTCGGTGAAGGGAACTTCCTTGGCGTAATCGTTGCTGGCAAGACCCGTGGTAGCCAGACCCGCGCTGGGCAGCTGGCTGGAAAAGTTCTTAAAATAAGTGAGGACCGATGCTGACAGCGAGTTCATCGCAGTGGTTGGAATCTTCGAACCCGCAGCGTACATCGTGCCCGTCTGCGGATTCACGACCGGAGCTACCAGAATGCCGTTCAACTCATTCTGCGTAGGCAGCGTGATCGTATAAAGCGGGCTGAGCGTGGCGCGCAGGCCCTCGTAATCCACAAAGTAAAACAGCCGGTCCTTGAGGATCGGTCCGCCAAAATTCAAGCCATACTGGTTGCGGTGCAGCACCGGCTTTACGAACGGAACCGCTGCGCCCGCTGAGCCAATCAGCGTGGGCTTGAAGAAGCCTGCAGCATTCAGATCGGTATTGCGCACGAACTCATACAGCGTGGTGTGAAACTGGTTTGTACCGCTGGCGGAAGCCACGTTGACCGTTGCGCCCGATGAGCGACCAAACTCCGCGCTCTCGTTATTGGTAACGACATTCCACTGTGCTACTGAATCCGGCGGAATGTTGACGATCTGATTGTCGAAACCCTGATTGCTTTCGCCGTAGGCATTGTTATCCATGCCGTCGAGCAGAAAGTTGTTGAACATGGAGCGTTGGCCGTTGACGTTATATGCGCCCTGACGCACCAGGCTGCTAACCGCGCTGGTGGTTGCTGCCGTGGGAGCCTGACGTGCACCAACCACCAGGCCCAGAAGGTCAGCGTAGTTGCGGCCCACCAACGGGAATGCCTCGGTCTGATAGCCAGTGACCGTTTCACCGCGTTCGCTCGATTCCGTCTCAAGCTGCAGTGCAACGTCGCTCACTTCAACCGTGATGGCGCTGGCCTTGCCCACCTGCAATGTAAGGTTGATGCGCTGACGCACGCCCACCGAAACGGTAATGTTATCGGCCACTGCGGAACTGAAGCCGTCATGGGCCGCTGTAATCTTGTATATGCCTGTACGCAGGGAGGGAATCTCATACTGCCCGGCATCGCCTGAGGTTGTGCTGAAGCTTACGCCCGTATCGCGATTCACGGCCGTTATCGAGGCTCCAGAAAGAACCGCGCCCGTAGCATCGTGAATCTCGCCCAGCACACTGCCCGTGTCGTACTGTGCATGAGCTCGGAGAGGTGAAATTAGTAGTATTAGCGCGCTCCAAAAAAGCAGCTGTTGCAAGCAGCGGCTTTTTACCGTGCGCATTTTTTTGGAATGGTTCATCAAACGCATGTATCCTCCATTCCCTCCATCTTGTCGTGAGTCAATGAATACTTCGTGAATTACAGCTATCTTGTAAAACACTGTTGCATAAAATTGATTTTTGGTTTTATGATCGCAGGAAGTCCATCATTCACAGCCTATTTACAGAAGTGCGCACGCCTTCATGAAGGTCAATGCAGAGGGTTGGTTAAGAATCTAGATAACTTCCCGTACTAACTATTTACAGAACATTCATAAAGCATTGAACTCCCCCGTCCAGAGCCAGTTAGCCTGCCTGAACGAGGGAGTTCCTTGTGCCTGTGTGTACATTTCTGTATGGCGGAAGAGGCAGAGAAAAACTTCTTCCGGATGGCGCGAGAGGTGGAGCAATATCGCCAGGAAAAATCCACAGCATACTTCTGGATTTTCACTCAACGTAGATACGGCCTTGAACCTCTACTCCGCGAACTTTGCCAACTGTTCTTCGCTCGGTTTTGGGGTGAAGAGGCTGACCAGCACCATGGCGGCCAGGGAGGCAAACAAGGCCGGGAAGATGGCGTCGCGTTCGGCCAGGATCGGCGGGAAGAAGGCGCGGACGGTTGGCACGTCCCAGGCCAGCGTGACTACGGTGCCGGCGGCAATTGCCGAAACCGCACCCCAGGCCGTTACGCGCTTGGAGTAAAACGCGGCCAGAACCACGGGCGTGAGGGCAGCGGAGTAGATGGTGTAGGCCCACAGCATCTTCTGCAGAATACTTTCGGCGTAGACCGCCTGATAGAGCGCCCAGCAGCCCAGCAGCACCACGGCCAGCCGCGAGACGATCAGCACACGCTTCTGCGAGGCGTCCGGGGAGATGTAGCGCACGAAAACGTCGTTGATCAGGTTGGTGGCGGGCGAGAAGAGGTAATTGGAGGCGGTGGAAATCACCTTGGCAAAGACCGCGCCCAGCAGCAGAGCACCCATCAGCGCCGGCAGGCCGTGGCGGGCCGTGTAGGGAATGATCTCGCGTGGGTGCAGCGCAGCTTCGCCGGTCGGGAACATGGCTGAGCCGAAGACGGCGATGGAGACGATCAGCGTCTCCAGCACGATGGTGCCCACGATCCAGCCAATCACCGAGATCTTGGCGTCGCGTTCCGAGCGTGCCGAGAAGAACTTCTGGTACATCACCTGATTGCCCAGCATCAGCAGCATGGTGGGTACCAGAAACTCCAGCGCATGCACCAGCGACAGGTTGCCCAGCGGCTCAAAGTGCGAGGCAGGCAGGGCGGCGTGCAGCCCGGCCCATCCACCGCTTTTGAAGAAGAGCATGGGCGCGGCGATCACACAGATGACCGTGACCAGCGAGCCTATGCCCGCATCCATATAGGCCACGCTCGACATTCCC
Organism: Telmatobacter bradus; assembly: GCF_048629425.1. Taxonomy (NCBI): domain Bacteria; kingdom Pseudomonadati; phylum Acidobacteriota; class Terriglobia; order Terriglobales; family Acidobacteriaceae; genus Telmatobacter; species Telmatobacter bradus. Next base: position 4,620,166 of record NZ_CP184532.1, on the reverse strand, counting down.
GCCAGTGCCGTGGTCAGAATCACGAAGAAAGCAATGATGTAGGTGCCCAGCTCGGGGGTGATGGCCTCGGGAAAGATCAGGTGCAGTACATCGCCGCCGCCCCGGAACTGGTAGCTGGCAATGCCCACGTAGGCAAACAGGATGGCGATGGTGCCCAGCACGCGGGCTACCTGGTTGTAGCGGGCTTCCAGCAGGTCGGGCAGGGTAAAGCGCGCAAAACGGCGGGCGCGGGGGGCAATAAAGTAGATGAGCAGCAGACCCAGCCAGCCGCCAGCCGGCTGCCAGAGGGCGGCAAAGCCGTTTTTATAAGCGTTTTCAGCCCCGGCAAAGAGCGACCCGGCACCGATCCAGCTGGTGAGCAGGGTCATGACCAACACCATGGCCGGCAGGGAACGGCCGGCAACCAGATAGTCGGCCTTGGTTTTCACCCGGCGGGTACGATCGATGGCGACGCCCAGCAAGGCAAGGACAATCACCGCGAGAACTACAACATACAAAGAGGACATGCACGCTCCTCACCAGCCGACTGCATCGAAAAAAGATTTGTTTTTCTTTCGCGCCTCGCGTGAGGCAAAGAGAAGAGTTCAGGGGTAACCGCTAAAAGCAGGAACCACGCGAGGGATGCAATAGCCAATGTTTACGCTAGTTTAACGGAGCCGGGCAGAAGGTTCCCATGAAGATGAAGACGGTTTTTTACGGTAAATTCATCCTCTCCTGCCTCCATTGACTCCAAAGGCAACCCCTTGCTACAATCAGATTGCGGGGTGGAGCAGCCCGGTAGCTCGTTGGGCTCATAACCCAAAGGTCGCTGGTTCAAATCCAGCCCCCGCAACCATTTAGGTCATCGACCAACCCAGATTCCAACCCAACGACGGGCGCCCTATTAGGCGTCCATTCTGGTTTCTGGGCCTTCGTGCAACGACTTCCGCACTAGAAACGGCCGCACAGCTTGGCTATTGGCCGCCCGCTGGTTCTCCATCGGCACCTCGCCGTACTGCGTCGTGGTGCGAATGTCGGCGTGCCGCATCAGCTTCTGCTGCACGTCGAGCGGAGTCTTGGCCCCCCGCAAGAGCGTTTCGTACTTGTGCCGGAACGTGTGCCATCCGATCCCGCTGCAGCCAATCGCAGTTGCAGCCTCGCGACGCGGTGAATGCACCCCGATGAGAGGGCGCTTCTTTCTGTGCTCTGGGAACCCGGAACAGCGAACCCCGGGCGCTGCACCGCACTCCGGACACTCGACCAAGCACCACCCCGCTCGACGAATCCAGTCCTGCTGGAGCGGCGACGCGTGGTAGCACTGCCCGGTGATGTGGCTCGGAAACACGAGGCCCGACTCCCCTGCCTTGCTTATCAGTTTCCATTGGAGCAGGGCCGTGGCGAAATCCGGATCGAGGGGCAACTCGTCCTCCGAGTACTCCGTCTTCACCGGCCCGAGGCGGCCGTGCACCGAAGCTTCGTCAACTGTCATGCACAATCGCACAAAATCAATCTTCGCCCAGTTCAGAGCGAGGATTTCCTCGATGCGCATCCCCGTGCATAGCGCTGTCAGAGCCATGGTCTTGTATGGCTCCGGCAGCAAGCCGAGAATCAGGAAGCATTGCTCGACGGTCGGATCCGCCTGCTTCCTCTTGCGCTTTGAAATGCCTCGTACCTCGACCAGCTGAATTGGATTCTCGACGAAAGAGATCATCCCATAGAGCTTGGCCTTATTGAAGAGGCGGTTTACGAAAGCCTTGATGTGTCCCTTGGTCTTCGGCTTGCATTCGAGTGCCTTCAGCCAATTCTGGAACTTCAGCGGTTCGAAATCGTCGAGCCTGACCGCACCCCATTCCTCGCGAGTCTGCTTAGCCAAGCTCAGATAACTCAATGCGGTCGAGTAGGACAATTCCTCCTCCTTCGTGGCCCGCTCGCCGGGTTTCCGCGCCTTGATATTCTCCAGTCTCTCTTCAGCGATGTACTGATCGAGTAAATCGCCGACCGTAGGGTGGGCGATGATCGACTTGCAGTTTCCGTCGTTGAGCTGGCCCCGGAGAATCTTGAGGCGCTGTTCCATTTGTTCGCTGGTTGGATATTTCCGGCCTGAGAAATATTCCGACCGATTGCTGCCAGTTGCGGGGTCCGTAAACCGGAATTCCCAGTCGAAGTTGCCGCCAGCTCGCGGAACCTTCCGCAAGCTGCCCTTTATAGGACGCTGTCGCGCTTCTGTCATGACTCCTGATCCTTTCGGTTGGGAGTTAGCGCGGCATGGTTGGTTAGGTTGGATTTTAATTTATGATCTACAACTTTGTTGAGGAGCGAGAGGCGAAACAGCCAGCACTTGCCTTCCTTCATTGCCGGCACCAGGCCGAGTCGAGCCTTCGCCTCAAGCGTTTTATAATGAATTCGGAGATAGCGGCTGGCCTCTCGGGAATCGAGCAGCGGCTCGAATCCGTCGGTTGGAGGTCCTCCTTGAACGCCGCTTTCCATGGCTGTCTACTTCCGGCCGGGCTTGGCATTACCCCGGTAACGGTAGACTAGATCAGCCTCAACTCATACTCCAGCCTCCGCCAACACTATTTGCGGTAGTAACCACGAGCGTGAAACTATCCCTGCGCGTGGCGAGGTAAGTGCGATAGAAAGCCCGGCATAGGCAGCCGGATTTTCTCGGAAGATCCCGGTTAGAGCACACCTCCGAGTGCGGCGTACTGCTCATCCGTAAGGCGCAGCCAGATGCCACCCTTGCCGATTTCGAGGTTGAGTTCGAACCCCTCGCGATCCCATTTGTCGATGGGGCCGTTGCCACGGCTTGCCAACTCGCGCACCGTGGATGAGTTATTGAAGATGAACTCCTTTGGGAGCTTCTTCCGAGTTTCGGTCGTAAAGCCGCAGCGCCTGCCAAAGCATTGACGGAGGTACATCAAGACGAGGTACTTGTCGATGCAGAAGACAAGAACACGCCCGAATCTCTGACATCATTTTCGCGCCTGCCATTCCTGATTGATTTACCATCGGAGGCGACTGCCAATTGCCATTTGGAAAGAAGTCTGATCCGTGGGAACTTCGACTGCCATTGGTTTTGAACCCAAGCTATGGGCCGCCGCCGACGCGCTGCGCAACAATATGGACGCGGCCGAATACAAGCACGTCGTGCTGGGGCTGATCTTCCTCAAATACATCTCCGACGCCTTCGAGGCCAAGCACGCCGAACTGGAGAGTCAGCGGACCGAGGGTGCTGACCCGGAGGATCCAGACGAATACCGGGCGGTCAGCATCTTCTGGGTGCCGAAAGAGGCCCGGTGGGCCCATTTGCGGGCCAGCGCACCCCAGCCCAAGATCGGCACCATCGTGGACGATGCCATGGCCGCAATTGAGCGCGATAACCCATCGCTCAAAGGCGTTTTGCCCAAGGATTACGCCCGCCCCGGCCTGGACAAGCAGCGGCTCGGCCAGCTTATCAACATGATCAGCGACCTTGGCCTGGGCAGCCCCGCCGACCGCGCCAAAGACATCCTGGGCCGCGTCTACGAGTATTTCCTCTCGCAATTCGCCAGCGCGGAAGGCAAAAAAGGCGGGCAATTCTACACACCCTCCTGGGTGGTGCGTGTTCTGGTCACGATGCTCGCGCCCTATAAGGGCCGCGTCTACGATCCCTGCTGCGGCTCAGGCGGCATGTTCGTGCAGAGCGAAAAGTTCATTGAGGCGCATAGCGGCCGGATCGGCGACATCTCCATCTACGGACAGGAGTCCAACTACACCACTTGGCGTCTGGCTAAGATGAACCTCGCCATCCGGGGCATCGACGCGCAGATCGGCCATGGCGACACTTTCCACGCCGACCGGCATCCCGACCTCAAGGCCGACTACGTCCTCGCCAATCCTCCGTTCAACGACAGCGACTGGCGCGGCGAACTGCTGAAGGAGGACAAGCGCTGGACCTATGGCCTGCCGCCAGCCGGCAACGCCAACTTTGCCTGTGTCAAGGGCGGAGTAAAGCCAGGCCACTGGGGCGGAGTAAAAGTAGGCCAGTAGATAGCTGTTCGGTTGTTGTGGGATTGCGGGGTAGAGGGGCCTCTGGAGCGTAGCGGAAGAGGCCCCTCTACCCCGCGGCGCGTTCGGATGGGGTCCGCTTCCGGCGGCTGTGCTTGAGGCGGTAGCTGTCGGCGTTCATCTCCAGGATGTGTACATGGTGGGTGAGCCGGTCGAGCAAGGCGCCGGTGAGCCGCTCCGAGCCGAGAACTTCTGTCCATTCCTGGAAGGGCAGATTGCTGGTCACCATCGTTGACCCGCGTTCGTAGCGCTGGCTGAGCATCTCGAACAGCAGCTCGGCCCCGGTCTTGGACAGAGGCACGAAGCCCAGTTCATCGACGATGAGCAGTTCATAGCTGGCGATCTGCTTCTGGAAGCGAAGCAGCTTCTTGTCGTCGCGAGCCTCGATCAGCTCGCTGACCAGAGCAGCGGTGGTAGTGAAGCGCACGCGGTGGCCGCGCTGGCAGGCGGCCAGGCCCAGAGCCAGGGCGATGTGCGTCTTTCCCGTGCCGCTGTTGCCCAGCAGCAGCACGTTCTCGCAGCGCGCGAGGAACTCGCATCGGGCCAGTTCCAGCACCAGAGTCTTGTTCACCGACGGGATGGCCAGGAAGTCGAAGGTGTCCATGGTCTTGACTACCGGGAACTTCGCTTGCCGGATGCGGCGTTCCGTTGCTCGGCGCTCGCGATCCAGCAGCTCAAGTTCTGTGATGCGCAACAGGTAGTGTTGATAGTCCACCTGCTCAACCGCGCACTGCCTTGCCACCTTGTCATACTCGCGCAGGATGGTGGGCAGGCGGAGTTCCTTCAGATGATGGTCGAGCAGCAACTGCGGCGTGTCGGCCGTATGAGCCGAGGTGTTGGTTGCTGAAGCATCGGTGCCGCTCATGCGCACACCTCGGCGAGCAGTGTCATGTAGTCGGCGGCCTGCGTAGTCCTCACCTGCGCCATGGGCAGGTGGGGATAGTTCTCCATGTCCAATCGCGGGGGTCGTCGTTCGATGCGGCACAGCAGCAGATGACGCACCGCGTCGAAGCTGATCGTACCCAGCTTCAAGGCGTCTTCGATGGCATGGGTCACTTCGTTGAGGTCGAAGCTCTCCATCAGACGAAGCACCTGCACATACTCCCGGCTGCCGTGCTTCCTGAGCCTGGCTTCGAGCAACCGCCGCAACTGCGCAAAGCAATCCGGCAACTGCCAGCCGGCCAGTGGCGCGGCCTGGTCCAGCGCTCTGGTCTTCTGTTCCAGCAGAGCCAGATAGTGCATCGGATCAAAGACTACCGTCTCGCGTTCATAGCTGCGTTCGTGCCGGGCGATCACCTCGCTGCCACAGGCGATCACCAACTGATGCACGTAGCCCTTCACCCATACCTGGCGATGCCCGTACTGGGTGGGCACGGAGTAATCGTTCGACCGATAGCGAACCAGCGACAGTGAACTGACGCGGCCGGCGATCTTCTCGCAGGCTTCGTAAGGCGTCGCCGGCAGCGGCAGCATGGCGGCATGATCGCGCTCGAAGCGTTCGCCGATGGTCTCCGTATGCCCGCGCAACCGTCGAAGCCGCCGCTTCCGGCACTCTGCTTCCAGACGCTTGTTCAGCTCTTCCCAGCTCGACACGCGTGGAATAGGAACCATGAAGTTCCGCCTGGCATAGCCCACAAGACCCTCGACCTTGCCCTTGTCGTTGCCCTTGGCTGGACGGCCGAACTTGTCGGCGAACAGATAATAGCTCTGTAACTCGGAGAACGCCCGTGTCTTCTGCCGCTCCTCACCGCCGAGTATCCGGGCCACAGCGATCTTCGAGTTGTCGTAGAGTATCCGTGTCGGAACAGCGCCGAAGTACGCAAAGGCTCGCACATGGCCTTCGAGAAACGCCTCGGTGGTCTCGGCCGGAAACGCTGCTACGAAGCAATCGTCGGAGTGCGGCAGGTCCATCGCCAGGTAGTGCGCCTTCTGCTCCACGCCGGCAACCACCACCAGCGCTTCGCCGAAGTCCGCCTGTGCCTCGCCCGGCGCGTGAATCAGCGGAATGAACATCTCCCGGCTGTGCAACTCCGCCGACCGCACGTAGTCCTTCACGATCGTGTAGCCGCCCGTGAAACCGTGCTCTTCCTTCAGTCGCTCGAAGATCCGCTTGGCGGTGTGCCGCTGCTTCGCCGGTCTCTGCTTGTCGTCGTCCCGAATGGCGTCGATCACACCCAGCCACGGCCCCAACTTGGGCCGCTTGATCGGCTGCTGTCGCTGGTAGCCCGGCGGCACCGCGTACTGCAGCATCTTCCGTACCGTCTCCCGCGAAAGCCCAAACTCCCTGGCTACCGCCCGCTGACTCCGGCCCTCGACTCGAACCGCACGCCGCACACGCCCATATATCTCCACCTGGAACATCCCTCCGGTGTTCCATGAACCACGCCAGCAACGCAATAGCTCACGAAAACAAGATCCGGCGGTGGCTTGCTTTTACTCCGCCGCAGAGCACCGCTCACGCGGCGCACTGTGGCCTAGTTTTGCACCGGCGCGCATACACTCACCTGCCACTCGTCTCCTGAACCGGGTGTTGATTTGATACCCGGCGATTTCCTGTCAAGTGAAAATCCCATCCGCACCGCCCCCTTTAGAATCTGTATCGAGGAGTACATCGATGGCAGAACTGAGCAGAACAGGGATTTCTCTAGAACAGGATCTGTTGGCGGGCTTTGACAAGCTCATCGCAAAGCGGGGCTACCAGAACCGCTCGGAAGCACTGCGGGACATGATTCGCGACGCGCTCCTCTCCGACGTTATCGATTCAAACAAGCCTGTGGTCGGCACGTTAACACTGGTGTATGACCACCATGTACCGAACCTCTCTCAGAAACTGACGGAGATGCAACACCATGGCGGAACTTTGGTGTTGGCTGCCACGCACGTGCACCTTGACCACCACTATTGCCTGGAGGTTGTCATCATGAAGGGCCCCAGCAAGGAAATCCGGGAGATGGCGGACAAGATGCTTGCGATCCGGGGCGTGGAGTTAGGAAAGCTGGTCTTGACCAATTCAGGCGCGGCTCTGCACACTCACAAACACTGACAGGCGCTCAAGGCATCATTCTTCGGGCAGATCAATGTTCATGATCGTGATCATGCGTGTGCGAGTGCGTGACTTCGCCATGCGTATGTTCGTGGGAGTGCGTTGTGCCTGGAGGAGGCAGCACCTCGTGGGTATGGCCGTTATGATGCCCGTCGGCATGGGAATGCTCGTGGACGTGTGTGACAGAACCATGCGTATGTGTATGACAGTGGGTGGTCATTCGAACCTCCTTTGCCGCTTCAAACGGAAGACAAGCATGGGAACTGCCTGATTCGCAAATCTGCCTGCGAATTTCGGCAGACGCTTAAAACTGGTCAATATATACCAGCTTTCGCGGTCGCTTGTTAAGCGGACATATCCTGGACGGCGAATCCGGATTCAGTCGCCAAATTCCATCTCGTCGAACCGTTGCCATTTATAGATCGCGATTGAGACGATCCAGCTCAGCACGAACAGTCCGATGATGAAAAAGCCGACTGTGCCGAAGTTCTCGTTGAGCCTGTGCATCGTGGACCAAAATGCGCCGCCCAGATTGAACTGGTCGGCCAGTAGGCCCAGCGCCTCGATTCCACCGACGACAAACGCAACCACGACCGACACAAATGTGATCGTCATGTTGTAGTAGAGCTTGCGAACCGGTTTGACGAACGCCCAGCCATAGGCGCCCAGCATGAGGATGTTGTCTGTGGTGTCGATCAGGCACATACCTGCGGCGAAGAGAGCCGGAAAGACCATGATCGACCAGATCGGGAGCCCCTTCGACGCTTCGGCCGCCGAGATGCCGAGCAGGCCGATTTCCGTAGCAGTATCGAATCCCAGGCCAAATAGGACGCCGAGCGGGTACATGTGCCAGCTGCGCCGGATCATCGCGAACATGGGACGGAAAAGCCGGGCAAGAAATCCCCGGCCCGCCAGAAGAAGATTCAGGTCCTCCTCAACGTAAGCAGCCCCTTGACGCACGCGCATGAATGTCTGGTAGATCGACCGAAGCACAATCAGGTTGGCGATGGCGATGCCAAACAGGAACGCAGTGGAAACGAGTGTGCCAACGATTCCGCCGATGTTGCGGAAAGTTTCAAGCCGATGCTGGAGGAAGAACGCCGTTGTGGCAATTACCGCAGAGCCAATCACAACAATCGTCGAATGGCCTAGCGAAAAGAGAAATCCAACGGCGACAGGCCGTTTGCCTTCCTGCATCAATTTGCGGGTCACGTTGTCGATTGCCGCAATGTGATCGGCGTCCACGGCATGGCGCAAACCAAAACTGTAGGAGAGGAAGGCGGTTCCGAGTAGCAGAGGATAGTGCCGAAACGCCAGAATGGCCCAGGACCAGGCGCCCACATTGAACACCAGCAGCAGACCGTAGATGCCGGCGATCTTCCTTTTGACGTTGATTGCGGCATCGTTAAACAGGCTGCGCATGAAATGCTCCGGAGACGCCTCTGGCGCGCGATGCTCGATGAAGGCTTAGGCAACAGTTCGAAGGAGCAACGCTGTGATTTCTATCATATTACTTTTCCAGGAAACGTAATACGAATGACTGATAAGCGTGATGGTTAGAAGGGAGAAACTTCCGTGCTTCACGTGCCGAGGAACCAGACCGAATCAGCAAAAACGCCCCGCGCAGGACGCGAATACTTCAAGGAAGCGAACGCGTTGGATGGATTAGGTCAATCGATTTCAGAGCAAGAGGCAGTGGACCTGCTCAGTCGCCTGCGGAGCGAGCATCTCAAGGTGCAAGCGATCGCCTTCTCGCCGGAAGGTATCAGCTCGGCAATCTTGGGGTACTTGCGATCCCGAGTTGACGATCGACTGTGGGCAATCACCTCGGAAACTGAGAAGAATGGGACCGCTCTGTCATTCGAGTTGTCCATGGCTGTGGCGCGCAAGTTCGGGGACGAACAGTCGATGCGGGCCGATGCCGTGTTCCCGTTTCGCTTTCGGTTCGAGTCCGCTCTGAGCTTCGCATTCCAAGATGGCTCGACACTTGCGCTCTTCGAGTTGAAGGACGCACCCTTGAACAGCGAGTCTTGAGTCTTTCCGCTTTGCAGCCGATCGCTCTAGCAACTTCATCATTCACATGGCGGTAGCATGGTTTTGAGAATCATGTTACCATGGTCCTTCCCCGTGAGAACCGATTGCTCGGTCAGGAGTCCGCGTGGGTGATTGCAGAGAAATCCGGAAAACACCGAACAGGAACCGTTCTGTGTTTCGACTCCGGGTCTGCTGTGCAGCTGCAAATCCGGCACCGAGCAATCATGCAAAGCAATGTCTCTCCTCCATTCGAGGAGCCCTTCCTGAAATTGACACGCGTTCACGCATAGATCGGTTGACGAAGCGCAGCTTCAGATTCCGAACCTGTTGTCGTCTGCTCTGAAACGCTGGTAATCCCTCGCCCAGACAACTGAAACAGAGACTGGACAGACAAAATTCTACGGAGACCAAACATGTGTACAGGTAACACGAAAATCAAAAGTGTAACACGTCTTTTCCTGGTGACAATCTTGTTCGTAGCGACAGCCGTTTCCGCGCAAACTTCGCCTCAACTGTCAGGGAGTGTTGTGGACGCCTCCGGCGCGGTGATTGCCGGGGCAGACGTGCACGTTCTGGGCGGAGACGGCACTGTGCAAAGAACTGTGCATTCAGGCATGGACGGCTCTTTCGTTTTTTCTGGACTCGCGGCAGGCGATTACCGGATCGTCGTTATGAATCCGGGGTTTGAAACGAAAGAAGTCCCCATCACCATCGGGACCACCGAGACGCAGGCCCCACTGCGCATCACTCTGGCCGTAGCCCAGGTGAGCACTACCGTCAATGTCCAAGGCCGTGCCGACGATCTGATTGGAATCGCCTCTTCCGCTGGCCAGGTAACGGTGGGCGCAGAGGAACTCAAGAACCGTCCTCTGCTTCGCTCGGGAGAAATTTTAGAGACGCTTCCGGGGCTCATCATCACGCAGCACGCCGGCGGCGGTAAAGCGAACCAATATTTTATGCGCGGCTTCAATCTGGACCACGGCACGGATTTCGCAATCTTCATCGACGGGATGCCTCTAAATCTGCCATCGCACGCGCACGGCGAGGGCTACTCGGACATGAACACCGTCATTCCTGAGTTCGTCGAGCGGGTGGATGCCCAGAAGGGCCCCTATTACGCCGAAGTTGGCGATTTCGGCTCGGCTGGCAATGCGCAGGTGGTGATGTACAAGACGCTGCCTCAGAACTTTGTTCAGGTTGACGGCGGCATGTATCAATTTGCGCGCTTCGTTTTCGGCGTCTCGCGCAAACTGGGCGCGGGGAATCTGCTCTATGGTGGAGAAGCCTATCACGATGGCGGCCCATGGGTGCATCCCGACAATTTCTACAAGTTCAACGGCCTTGCGACCTACAGCCAAGGCGACGACACGAGCGGTTTCAGCATCACAGCCCGCGGCTACGCTGGAACGCGCTGGAATTCAAGCGATCAACTGCCGTATACGGCTCTCGCTACCACCGCACCGGCCGGCCAAATGGGTAACTATACCGGCTTCTTCGGCACCCTGGACTCGACCGACGGTGGCCATTCGCATCGTTATAGCCTGCAGGGTGAGTGGCACCACAGGACCGCAAATTCCGAGACGAGAATCATGGCCTACGGGTTCTATTACGACCTGAATCTGTTCTCCGACTTCACCTACTACCTGGTCGATCCTTATAAGGGCGACCAGTTCGAGCAGCAGGACCGCCGCTGGGTGGCCGGCTTCGACATACGGCACACGATCTTCGGCGAGTGGTACGGCCGCAAGGTGGAAACAACGTTTGGCCTGCAACTCCGCAACGACTGGATTCACAACGGCCTCTTTCGGAGCTCGGATCGCGTGCGCACGGACAAGACATACTATACGGTCAACTACTCGGACAACGGCTGGTCTAGCCTCGATCAGATTGCGGTTCTGCCTGCGGCGACGGACCTGAACAAATTCACAGAAACGATTGGAAGCCCTTGGGTCTCCAGCAAGATCCAGTGGGCGAAAAAACTCCGCTCCGTGCTGGCTGTGCGCGGCGACTACGGCAAGGGAATTCTGACCAGCTTTTCGAACCCCACGAATCCCAATTTTCCCAGCGATCCCTATCCTGCCGATGTCAACCCCAATTCGGGCCAGTCTACGGCCAAGTTTCTGCCGAGTCCCAAAGCAAGTTTGATCTTCGGTCCATGGGCGAATACTGAGATCTACGTGCAGGGCGGATTCAGCTACCACACCAACGACGTGCGCGGCGCAACACAACTGTATGAGCCGGTATCGCCCGATAGTCCCTACTACAACACGCCTGTTTACGATTCGCTGACGTCTAACAAGATACCCTTCCTGGTGCCGACCAAGGGCGCGGAAGTGGGCGTACGCACTGCAGCCGTCCCGCATCTGCAAAGCACCGTTGAGGTCTGGTATCTGCACTCGAATTCCGAACTTCTGCAAGACGGCGATACCGGGGGCACAAGTCCATCGCAGCAGCCGAGCAACCGCTATGGCATTGAGGTGGGCAACTTCTACACGCCGTCGGAACATTGGGTTTTCGATGCGGACTTTGCGGACTCCCGCGCCCTTTTTACCGAACAAGACCCAGACGATTCGACGTTTTACTCCTACAACTCAACGACGAGCTCATACCAGCTTTGTCAGAAGAACTCGAACTGCTATGGGGTGGGGCTAGGGCCAAACCCATATCAGCAAAATCAGTATGGCAAGGAGGTCCCGGAAGCCGTTCGGTGGGTGGTTGCCGCAGGCGCCACGGCCCAGGATTACAAGGGCTTTTCCGCGAGCCTGCGCCTGCGCTACTTCGGACCTCGCCCGTTGACCTCCGATGCCCTCTATACCTCGCCCTCGACTGCGCTGGTCAACGTGGGAGCCACGTACAAGTTCAACAGGAACTGGAGCCTGGTGGGTGAAGTGCTGAATGTGTTCAATCGCCGCGACCACGACGTGGACTACGCCTATGTCTCGCAGATCGCGCCGGCTTCCACGCTTGGGCTGCCGGCCACTCCACCTACATCATTGGCAGGACAGGAAGCCGTTGGGGCGGCTATAAATGCGAACGCGGCATTCACCCGGGTGATGCACCCCGTCGAGCCGGTTCAGGCGCGATTCACTTTGCGTTACAGCTTCGGCCGCTGAAGCAATCGGGCCGCGCTGAGCAACTACCGCCAGCCACGTGGAGAGTGAGAGTTGTTTCAAGGATTCGGAATAAAACCTGGACATTGTTTATATCAATTCGGTGCTGTCGTCGGCGCAATGCTGATGGTCTTACCGGCCACGCCGCAAAAAGCAAGGCCACGATCACTCGTCATTCCGCTCCACTGTGCAGTTGGGGATTGCCCTTTGCTGACGGGCGTTCCTGTGACTGCGGGAATGCGAAGCGGCTTCGTACGCCTGTTAGCAGGCACGACCGTCGGATGGCACACAACAGGAAAGAATGAAGAGTCCCTGCTTATCCTTAAAGGGAAGGGTGAAGCGATCATTGAGGGAGAGGCAAGCCGGCAATTCAGCGCCCCAGCTGTGGTCTATATTCCACCGGCGACGCGCCACAATGTTAAGAACACTGGTGAGGTGCCACTACAGTACGTTTACGTTGTCGCTCCTGCAAGCACTCAATGATATGGCTGATCTTCGAAAACCGGCGGCACCGTTTCGAGGCGTCGAGATTTCAATTGTTGCCTACCGGCAAATTTTTCCCCAAGCACTGCGAGGGGAGAGCAAAAGGAATCAGAGGGAACCGTTGATCACTGGAACCCCTCGTTTATATCCTGGCGGATTCTCTCAAGAACTTCGGGCGAGGCCGACCCCGCAAGATTTGCCTGTGACGTTGATGCCCGGAGCGGCCGTCTGTCCAATGCTCGACCAATGCCGAATGTGAGCAGACCGAAAGCTGACAGTGCGACGACGATTGGAACACCATAGGCAATCTGGCCCGCTTTTCCATCGGGTACAACGAGGATTGTCTCCCCGTACTTTGCTTTGTAGTACTTGATGATGTCCTGCGCGCTCTTGCCGGCGAGCACCATGTCCGTGACCTCCTCTCGCATTTGCTCGGCTTCCATGCTCATGTGAACGCGAATTGTCTGCGAATAGCAGCAAGGCGCCATCAGCTTATCTTCCAATTTCACAATTGTCCTCGCCTGATCCGCAGTCGGAGTGAGTATGCTGGCGAGGAGTAGTGTTGCGATGAGGTGAGCCATGTGGTCGGTCCTTTCAAAACCGCAGCTGTTCTCGCACCTGAGAATCTATTTGCGATGCAAGTACGCGATGATGTCGTCAACTTGGTCGTTGCTTAAACGCCCATTGAATGCAGGCATCGTGCGCCTGCCATAGATGATGATTTGACGCACAGATTCATCGGTTGCCAGTGTGGTCCCATCGGGCAGGTAGTGATGGGAAAAAAGTCTGTGCAGCTTGGGAGGCGTCTTGAGTAAACCGAGCTGATTCTCTTCGTGACACTCGTAGCAGTTGAAAGAATAGAGAGCCTTTCCCCTCTGCTCGGACGCATTCAGCGCCTTGGAGCAGCCTGGCAGGGTTGAGAGTGACCCAAGGAGAAGCATGCTCAATACAATCGTCAGGCAAGACAGCTCGAATTGTGAAGCAGCCCTCATCCCGCGGCTACCTTCTCGTTCTCAATGCCGCAGCTTTGACCGCGTCTGCGACGTCGTCGGGCTTCCAGTCGCTGCCTGCCCATGTTTGCTCTACTTTGCTGTCTGGGCTTATCAGGGTTGTCGCCATAGTGTGAGTGATCTGATTGTTTTCTTCGCTGTATTCGAGACCGAATGCTTGAGCCAGCTTCTTGAGATCATCGGGCGTCGTATCCGCGAATTCCCAATGAGTGAATTCCGATGGATTGTCGTCAAGGTAAGCAAGCCCGTATTGACGCAATACTGGAGGCGTGTCATACGCGGGATCGAGACTGATGCTGATGAGATGACTCGCAGCATACGCCTTGGGATCAGTTTCAAGAGCGTTGTTCACTCTGGCGAATTTGCTTGAGATCAGCGGGCACGCGGTAGGCATCGGGCATCGCGTGTAGATAAACGTGACGAGCAACGCTTTGCCGCGATAGTCGTTCAGATGGATCGTCTTGCCATCCTCGTTTACCAGTGGAAGATCCGGGACCGTTTCGCCAACCATCAATTGATGCGGTGGTAGCATAGCCGGCAGCAATCCACGTCGCGCCTCGCTTGTGATCGTTATCGAATCCAGCAGGTAGTCGTCTCTGTCCGAGTGCACGAGAACGTCCGCGGTTATTTCGTCGCCCGGCTTTAAGTTTTGGATTCCTTTCGGGTCTTTCAGCTTGTATGCCATGGTCATTGCTGGCATGAAGCCGGGTATATCGCCATGCTGAACCGTAATTTGACCGGTTGCCGGGCTCGTTGCCAGGACTAGGCCGCGAAGGTGATATCGATCGACCGCTGTGTTCGCAGGATGAAGCGCCACGCCCGGCTCGCTATCGGCGGATTTGCGGCAACCAATTTGAACAGAAAGAGCGACACAAGATAAGACTGCAGCGCAAGCGACGTGGCGTCGGGAAAACAAGGCGAAACTCCTTCAGAGTTGAGCGCGGGCGGCAATGAATTGCGTGACGTTCGACATTACGTACTTGTGAGAACCGCTGAACTTCATTCAGAGGCGAACTTTTCCGGTGAAGCATCGAAGATCTGCTTATGTTCGCGCACGCAGAAGTAGTAGGTCTTCCCCTTGTAGGTTGACGAGAGAGAGCGATCAATCTCCATGCCGCAGATGGCGCAGACAGGATGATTCGGACTTTGCTTGATGGGTCTGGCAAACGCGGCGTTGGAAGACGGGTTGAGCCAGCCCTGGCCCTGATATTCGAGCATTGAGGCAGTTTGGTTTGCGATATCCCGGCCGAAATAGCGCTCGACGACCCTGAAGGCGAGATCCATTCCCGAAGTGAGGCCGCCCGCTGTAGCCAAATTACCCACTTCAACAAAGCGCGCTCCACGCTCAACATGAACCTCCGGATACTGCATCGCAAAGTCGACGTAGGCGCCGTGATGCGTAGTGGCAGGCTTGCCGTTCAGCAGGCCGGTGCTCGCCAGAACAAAGGCGCCGGTGCAGACAGACATCGTGACATCGGTGCTTGTGGTGGCGTTGCGAATCCAGGCCTTTGTTGCCTCGCTGGCCGGACTCTGTGCGGGGATGACGATGACCTTCGGCGGGGGAGCATTGGCAATCGTATATTTGGGCGTGATCTCCATTCCGCCGCTCGTGTGAATGGGAGCGGCGGATTCCGCCACGGTATAGAGGCTGAAGGCATCAAATTTACGACCGGGAATGCTGACCCGTTGAAAGACTTCCCACGGACCGCAAAAATCAATGACCACTGCGCCCTCGGAGATAAGAAAGGCCACCGGGATCGATGCATTAGCCGGAGGGGTGAGCGGATTGGGTCGCAAGCTTACTTTGGCGGCATCGAATGTTTCAGCAGCTGCCCCAGGTAATGCCAACGTGCCAACGGCGGCTAAGCTGAGGGCTGCTGAACGCTGAAGGAGTTCTCTGCGGTTCATTGACATGTCGTTACTCCTTGTTCAAGTGGATTTTGAGCGTGACGTATGCCGAAATCGGCTGGTTTGGCATCACGACCGGGAATCCGAAATATTCGTATGCATCGTAAGTCTTACGCGCCGTTAGGTTGGCTGCCGATCCCTGCAGAGTGCACCTGCCGAATTCGTATTCCGCTTGCGCATCCACAGCTGCGTAGCCGGGAACAGTGAGCGTATCCGGCAAAGTGATTTCGCGTTTCGTGAATGCGTACACTCCAGCGCCGAAAGCCAGCCCCCTTGCAGGACCGTTCTGAATGCGGTAGCGTCCAGCAACGCGCCCGCTGTTACGGGGAACGCGCGGGAGGAAACTCCCTACAGGAATTGCATTGTCCTTCGTGACGGTGGCTTGCGTGTACGCGTAGTTTGCAAGCAGAGAGAATGCGCGGATCGGCTCCCACGTCAGGTCGATTTCCGCACCGCGGGCGCGCTGCTGTCCCGTTTGGATCGAATACAAAAAGTTCGCCGGGTCGGGAGTCGCCACGTTATCGCGGGTCTGATTGAAGATCGCAACCGTGCCGGCAAGATGCGCTCTGTTCAGCGCCAGCTTCAAACCACCTTCCACATTCTGTGAGGTCTCGGGCCTCGGCGCCTGCTGCACGACGAGTCCAAAAGCGCCACGAAAGGCCGTGGCATAAGCCGCGTAGAGGGCTACACCGTTAGCCACTTTGAAATTGCCGCCAGCACGACCCGATGCGTGGTTGTAGGTTGAATTGGTTCCTTGCTCCCGCTCGCGGAAATCAAGCTTGGTGTACCGCACTGAGCCAGTGAGGCTAAGCCGGCCGTAGGTAGCCTGGTCCTGACCGTAGACGGCGGTCGTCTGATAGCGGTCTGTTTGCGTCAAATTGACAGGGGTCCCAGGTCCAAACGACAAGTTGTAGGTTGGGTCCGCTAAATTTTCATCGCCTACGGGGATTCCCGAGAATCCCATCCCTGAGTAGAAGTTGGTGTGGTCATAGCTCACTCCCGCTAGCAACACGTGTCTCCTACCCAGACCGCGTAGGTTCTCCGTCAAATTGGAATCGAAAGTGCCCTCTCTAACCGGATTCGAAGGCATATCGAGTGTGAAGATCTGATACACAGGTGGAGCTGGGTCGGGCGGATTGAGCCCTGGAAGGACAAAGCTGCCGTGCTCGTTCGCCTGGCTGAAGTAGTAGCGTGCGCTCGTGTTCCAATGCAGCGTGTCAGAGAACGAGTGATTCAACTCCACGGTCGCCATACGGTTGTCCAGCCGTGTGTGCGGCTGCCCCACAGGCGCACCGGCAAACGCGTTACGATCGATCAGTCCAGCCAATGCCTCATCTGCTGGAATACCCGAATATTCCAATTGATCGCGATGGTTGAATCGTCCCTGGAGAAAGAGGTCTGTCTTTCCTCCTAACTGGAATGACATGGCTGGCTGCACAGACCAACGATCACCGCTGACAACATCGACCCAACTGTCATTTCTCTGATACTCGCCAGAGAGACGCGCGACGATTTTCGCATTGAACGGTATATTCAAATCGCCGTAAGGGTCCACCGTTCCGAAGTCTCCGCCCCGAAAGCCAACGTAGCCATCCAATAATGGCTCTGGATGCACCGAGACCACATTGATCAGGCCTCCCAGAGGAGAACCCAGGCCGCCACCGTACATGGTGGAGTCCGGCCCTTTGACCACTTCAACTCGCTCTACTCCCACTAGACTTGTCGGATCATTTGCAGTGGTCGTGTTGCCGAACATAGAGAGACCGTCGGTATAAATCTCTGCTGGGAAACCACGGACGATTGGCTGGGTGAACAAAATCTCCTCGGGTTTTGTTGGAGCGACTCCCGACACGTTGACAAGCGCATCCGCCAGTGTCCGGCGGTCCTGATCCTGAATCAAGGCGCGACCTATCACCTCGACCGACTGCGGCACATCAATCAGCGGTGTCGCCGTGCGCGTTCCGGAGCTGTCATTGAGCACCGTGTATGGAGCGCTTGCGGTAGCTGATACTTGCACTGTGGAAGTCGCCAGGCCAATCAGCAGCTTTGCATCCACCTGGAGCGACTGACCGCTGGCAAGTCGCGCGCCGGTCTCTTCAAAACTCCGGAAACCCGACGCGGAGATTTTCAGGTCATACACACCCGCCGGCAGTGACGAAAACACGTAGCGTCCTGCGCTATTCGTTTGGACGGCGCTTACGTGCCCAGTCGCCCGCTCAGTGACGGAAACAGTAACTCCGGCAATGGCAGCACCTGTGGGATCCAGCACCGTGCCCGAAATCGATCCGTGCGCCTGGCCAGAGAGCGGTAACGCGGAGAGAATGCACCAGAGCAACAGTACGAATGCCTTGCGCAGATAGATGATGTTCATTTTTGACATTCCTTTAGACGTGGGCCTTTCAGCGCCAAATGCAGCCGAAGAGTGACTGCTGATCCAGCTATTGTTCCTACGTACGCAACGCTTTCCTGGCAGAGGCATATTGGCCACTAACAAAGTCCCAGTTCACGATGTGGAAGAAGGCAGTTACATATTCAGGGCGACGATTTTGATATTTGAGGTAGTAGGCGTGTTCCCACACGTCGATGCCGAGAACCGGGGTCCGGCCACCGGTAAGAGGACTGTCCTGATTTGGCGAAGTCTCGACTTGCAGCTTCCCGTCCGGCCCAAGAGTCAGCCATGCCCATCCGCTGCCGAATACTCCAGCAGCTGCTTTCGAAAACTGCTCCTGGAATTTGCTGAAACTGCCAAGCTGCGCATCGATGTCTTTTGATAGTTCGCCGCTCGGCGCGTCACCGCCGCTCTTCGACAAGATCGTCCACCAGAAGGAGTGATTGGCATCGCCTCCGCCCTGATTGCGAACGGCGGTGCGAACATCCTCAGGAACGGAGTCGAGATGTGTAACAAGATCTTCGACTGTGCGACTTGCAAGATCGGGATGGCCTGCCACGGCCGCATTCAGATGATCCACATAGCTCGCATGATGCTTGTCGTGGTGCAGGTGCATCGTCTCGGCGTCAATGTACGGTTCGAGCGCATCGTACGCGTACGGAAGAGGCGGCAACTTGAATGGCCCTCCGGGGAGCGCGGCAGCGGGCGTTGAAGACTGGGAGAATCCAGCCCGGTCGAGGATCGCGGTCGATAAAGAGACTCCAGCTGTATATCCAACTCCATGCAAAAACGATCGGCGATTCATTGGGACCTCCCATGACCGTTTCGGGCCACGCGTCAAATTGGGGAATTTGTCGAGAAGTTGTATGCAGCGAACGTACTCACTCACGCGAATTAGCCGCGAAGTGGCGCATCATCCTTCCGTAATGGCAAATATATTTCCTCCACGCTGGGCCACTGGTGCGGCAAATTGTCGCAAGCGTGATCTGCTGTAGAGATGGATGTTTGCTCTCCGCGGCTCGCACTAAAGGGAAGGTGCTCTATTGGAATTGGACGCAATTCTGATGAACTACCGTGCCGGTGGATACTTGGAGATTTTCCTTTGCAGGGAACGGCGATGAATGCCGAGCGCGCGTGCGGCCTGGGAGATGTTTCCTCCACAGTCGGCAATCACCCGCTGTATGTGTTCCCATTCCACGCGCGCGAGGCTTGGAACACTCGACGGCGGGTTTTGATCAGCGCCGGTCGCGGGTGAGGCATTGAAAACAGCAATGATCTGATCGGCATCAACCGGCTTGCTCAGGTAGTGGTCAGCACCGCCACGCACTGCCTCGAGAGCCGTGGCGATGCTGCCCCACCCCGTGAGCATAAGAATGAACATTGTCGAATCAAGTGCGCGCAGCTTGCGCACCATGTCCAGGCCATTTTCGGTGCCTAAGCGCAGATCCACGATCGCAAGATCCGGTGCGTGTTCCTGAGCCGCATTCACTGCCTCGGCAATATTTGCCGCAAGGAACACCTCCCATCCGCGCGATTCCAGGGCGCGGCCTAGCTGACCACGAAATAGATCGTCATCGTCGGCTACCAACGCCGATAGTGCTTCAGGCTCCGGTTTTTGACGCAAATGGCAACTCCAGGATGGCGGTGGTCCCTTGGTTCACGACAGAATCAAAAATCAGCGTACCGCCCATATCCTCAGCGAACACTCGTACAAGAAACGTCCCGAGACCCATTCCTCGTTCGGGACGCTTTGTCGAGTAGAACGGCTCAGCAATGCGATCGAGCACCTCAGGGGCCATTCCAATCCCGGAGTCCTTTACGATAAAGCGAAGAACTCCTGACTCTGCCTCCCCAGCAACGTAGACAGTCTGGCCAGTTGAACTAGCCTCGAACGCATTCTTGACCAGCGCCGAGAGCACCTGGCGCGTGGTCTCGATGGGAAGTGATGCGGATAATTCAGGAGGAGCATCGACTAGGATGGCATTCCTCTGCGGTTCCGGAAAGCTTTCCCGAAGCTTCTGAAGAAAAGCGTCGATTGCGATGAGCGTGGCAGTCTCACCGGCTAGCTCTGCTCCCTGTGAACTCATCTCACGCAATATCTGACCGCATCGGTCAACCTCAGAACGGATTAGCTTCGCTTCTGCGCTGACATGCTCATTGATCTCAACGTCTCGTGCGTATCGTTCCAGTTCCTTCGCAACAATTGCGATCGTTCCAAGGGGCGTTCCCATCTCATGGGCCGCTTTGGCGGCCAATGCTGCCAGCGAAGAGACCCGTTCCTGCCTGGCGACCAGACTCTGCAAGCGAAGCAGTTCCTGCTCGTGGCTGCGCAGCGTTTGCGAAACTTTGCTGATCAGAATGGAGATCAATACCGCTCCGGTAACAAAAGCGACCCACATTCCAATGAGGTGAGCTGAAAAGTTGCCACCTGCGTGATGACCTTCAAAAATTAATAGCGGCAGGTGGTAGAAGAAGAGAAATCCGAATCCCAGGATCGAGAGAACCCCGAGAGACCAGGTCCACATTCGGCTCAGCACAACGGCGGAAAGCGTGATCTGCACGAGATAAAGCAAGCTGAAGGGATTCGCCGGCCCTCCGGAAAAGGCCAGCAGCGCTGTGAGCAAAATCACATCGAGAACGAGCACGCTTCCGAGAGCGCGCCTGGCTCCGATCACCGTCGCGAGAGAGCCAAGGAAGAGATTCGAGACCAGAGCACAGGCGAGTGGTATGCCGACGAAGACGAGACGCAGCTCAGCCCGGGTAAATACAAACGCAATCGCAATCAGGATGCATTCGCCGGCGAGAATTCCGTAGCGCAGTTTCTGAAGCCAGGGCAAAACGAGCGCAGGCGCAAGCTCACTGGTCGGGCGCAGATCGCGCTCCATAAAGGGCTGCCGATTCGTTACGGAAACTCTCATCGTTCGCTGGAGTCGCGTCGAATACCCAGGAATGTATCGACGCAGAATCAACTCTCATTTTAAGGAATGATGCATCGTCGACGTGCGACAAAATGTCGCAACCGGAAGGCGCGGTTGCTGCGATAGAACTTTAATAGCCCCGAAGTCTGACAGGTGTGCGAACGATGTGCGAATGCGCTGCTTGAAGCAGGGCTTTATCCGGAACAAGCTCGACGCTTTCAGTTGGTCTTCGTGCAAGGAAACCAAGAGGACAAAATGCATTGCAAGCTTTGGACGGCGCTTTTGGTGGCGGCCTGTATAATCGCGCCTAAACAATACGCATCTGCGCAACAATCAACTTCTATCGCCACAGGCAGCATAGTTGGCGTCATTAAAGACCCGACAGGCGCCGTTATTGCGGATGCGCATGTGGAGTTGCATTCCACTACTGGGAACTTTCACGAAAACAGAGCTTCCGATCGTTTCGGCCATTTTTCCTTTATCTCTGTCCCGGCGGGCGAGTATGAACTCACCGTCATTGCTTCAGGATTCGCCGGTCAGGTTCTCGGTCCGCTTACCGTGGCAGCAGGTGCGGAGCTTACTGAAGACCTCCCGCTCAAAATTGCCGTAGAGGCCGCCACCGTTGAGGTCGAAGGGCAGGACGCCAGTTCTATCGCCGCTTCGAGTCTCAAGGTGCAAGCCTCTGACGCTTCGCAAAGTCATAACAGCGCCGACATGCTTGCCGACATACCCGGTGTCAGCCTGCATGGCAATGGTGAATTGGCCACTATTCCTTTCCTGCACGGCCTAGGCGATGAGCGTACCGAGATCGTGGTGGATGGCATGACCGTCTCAAGCGCCTGCCCAAACCACATGAATCCTTCTCTCAGCTATGTTGCCCCTGCCCAGGCCGCGCAAGTGACCGTACTGGCCGGCATCACACCGGTGAGCCTTGGCGGAGACAGCCTGGGCGGCACCATTTCGGTCGAGATTCCCGCGCCGGCTTTTGCCGAGCCGGGAAGTGGCCTGCGCGAGAGTGGCGTCTTCACCGGCTTCTACCGCTCCAACGGCACAAACTGGGGCGGATCGCTTAGCGAGGCGATTGCCACCGAACACTTGAGCCTTGGTTATGTGGGCGCATTCACCACCACCGGCGATTACACCGACGGTGCCGGCCGCAAAATTACATCAACCTACGCGCAGAGCACCGACCATGCACTCACCCTGGCGGCACAGTATGGGCGCAATTTCTTTGCCGCAACCGGGAGCTTTCACCACGTTCCATTTGAGGGCTTTGTGAATGCCTTCATGGACCTCACGCACAACAATGCCACGTCACTGAATTTGCGCTACCGCCGGACGTTCAACGCAGGCTCGCTCGATGCTCATTTCTACTGGCAGAACACCCTCCACGAGATGAATTTCCTTTCGGACAAAGTTGCCGTGGATGGCATGGGTGCGGACATGCCAATGAATACTCACGGCCGCGACCTGGGCTACCTGGTGCGCTATGAAGTTGCGCTCTCGGCGCGCCACACGTTTCGCGCCGGCAATGAGCTGCACCGTTTTCGCCTCGATGACTGGTGGCCGCCGGTCCCTGGAATGGCGCCCATGATGGGGCCGAACACTTTTATCAATATCAACAATGGCCGCCGAACACGGCTTGGAACCTACGCTGAGTTCTTCAGCCACTGGAATGCGCGCTGGTCCACGCTGCTCGGCGCGCGCAACGATACGGTGTGGTCTAACGCCGGAGATGTCCAAGGCTACTCCAGCATGTATGCCGCTGACGCCGCAGCCTTCAATGCCGAAAACCACTCTCGCACCGACGTCAATTTTGATCTGACGGCACTGGCCCGCTACGACGCCAGCCAGCACGCTGCCTTTGAGTTCGGCTACGCGCGCAAGAACCGCTCTCCAAATCTCTACGAACGATACACGTGGTCAACGAATATGATGGCGGCCAGCATGATCGGTTGGTTTGGCGACGGCAACATGTATTACGGCAACATCGCTTTGAAGCCCGAGACCGGCAACGTGGTCAGCGGCACTCTGCTGCTGCACAGCCAGGCGCAAAAGCCCTGGGAGGTAAAACTAACGCCTCACGTCAATTTCATTCAGGACTACGTCGACGTGGATGTGGCCTCAATGTCGATGATGGGGATGGGAACGCAACTGCTGCGTTTCGCAAACTATGATGCTCGCATCGGTGGCGGCGATCTCTCGGGCTTCGCTACGCTGTGGAGCAACGACTCCGCCGGCTCTGGCAGACTAAGCGCTGTCGGCGCGTGGCTGCATGGCACACGCACCGACAGCAATACGCCGCTCTACCAGATGATGCCGCTCAACCTGCGCCTCGCTTTCGACGAGGAAGCTAAAGGGTTCAGCGGAGGCTTCGGCGCAGAGATGGTGGACAGCAAGTCGCGCCTCGATCCTAATCGAATCGAACTGCGCACCCCGGGATATGCGCTCTTCAATGTGCACGCGGCCTACAAGACCAAGTATGTGCAGGGCGGTTTCCGCGTGGACAACCTCGCCAACCGGCTCTACGAACTGCCGCTCGGCGGCAACAACATAGACAACTACAGCGCTACGGGCATGATGATTCCGGTTACAGGACGCGGGCGCTCAGCATCGGTAAACCTCACTGCGGCTTTTTAACTCGAGTTCGATAATCTCCGGTCGGGCTCGCCCTCGGCCTGACCGGGACTTAAATGATCACTCATCCAATGGCGGACTGTTGCGGACCCGCCAATATTTAACTAGGGATGCGGCCACTGATTGGATTGAGAGGGTTTCTGACGAGCAGAATCTGAAGTGAGCCGTGTTCAATACCATTTGATCTCGCTAACCTCCGCGATCCGCTCCTGGGTGGCGGCGGGGCGGAGGTAGCGTAGGGTCGTTTCGAGATCCGCATGCCCGGCGCAGGCCATTACCGTTCGCGGGTCGATTTTGTTGCGGACTCGGATGTGGCCCCCAGTATGGATCCCTGGCTCATCGCGGTTCTTCATAACCTCTTGGTTTCAAAGGTGGGACCACAACATTCCGCTCGGCGAATCTCCCTGAATAGCGTTGCCTGTCCACAGTGGACAGTTCTCGAAAAATGAACACAATTTTCTCGAAATGTCCTTAGCCTGTCCATACCTCAGCACTTCGTTCTTCCCGGTGATCAGCGCCCAGCAGGTATGGACACCGTATGCCAGCCTGTCCATATGGACAGCCGAATGGCGTCAGGTCCGCGCTCTCACCTGTCTATATGGACAGGTGAGCCCTGTGGCGCGGCACCCCTGACTGCGATCCTGCCTCTTCTTCGCCTCCAGCACACACCCGCTTCCGTTGAAAGGAGCTCACGGTGCATCCTTATATATATCCCTCACCCGCTCAGGCCCCTGATTTAGACGTCATAATTCAGACGGCAAAGAGCATGATCTCTCGCGCCAAAGCCCCCGCGACCGTCAAGGCATACCGGAATGACTGGCGGGATTTCGAATCCTGGTGTTGCGCGTACAATCTTCCGTCGCTCCCTTCAACGCCCGAACTTGTATGTCTTTACGCATCGTCACTCGCGTCAACTCGTACGGTCGGGACCATCACTCGTCGCCTTACATCCATAACCAAGGCGCACCAATCCACTGGATTTAGGGAGTCGCCGGCATCGTCCCGACACTTCGTTGTCGTCTAAACTCTCAAAGGAATCCTCCGTGTGCTCGGCACAGAGCAGCACGGTAATGGGAATGGTGAGGGCGAGGCCAGAGCCAACACGGCGCTGATCGATGGTATTCGCGGGTACGTGATGGACGTGCGCGAACTCGACAGTGATCTGATTGACCGCATCAATCCCTTCGAGGCGGCTTATGCGGTGCTGGCGAAGGCAATGGACGAAGAACGTTGCGACAGGTTCAGACGAGCATTGCATGAAAGAAGATCAGCTTCTCAACGGATGAAGCCCGCGAACTGGCCGAGCATGCCTTCGCTGGCTGGTACTGCTCCTAACGCGGCGCAGCAGCAAGAACCGCTTTGAGAGGGTGGAAATTGATGTGACGCTTCAGGACTGGCTTCTTCGGCGGCATTTCTGCAAAGCCGCTTCTATTCTCCGACGGCCTACAGGATTGCTGGAGACGATCTCGATTCGATCTGGAAGGTGCTGCGGGTGCTGTTCCAGCCAGCAAGCAATGTCGTATCCCGTCATTTCCTGCCCTCCGACTCCTGAAAAATCACCGAGATCATGATCGAGATAAACGAGATCCCAGTGCTGCTCGGCAAGAGCATCTATGCCCTCCTGATAGGTGCGGGCAACCCGGTCAGCTGGGAGATTTCGCTGGTCGTCAATGAGCAATGTGGCCATGGATCATTTCCTCACTCAAGATCTCGGCAACGTTTTTCAGCTTTTCTCTTCACGTTTGAGAAGGCATCGCTTCTCTCCGGCGAACAACTCGCATCACGCGTCGGGGTCTGTACTCTTCTGTAACCAATGGACCCACATGTCGCCGACAGCCTGCTGTTTCCACGAATCGTCGGTAACGACTTTGCTCTGCGGAACTCCCCGGTTACGCCTCGTCTGTCGTATCGCGCGTAATCTCGTTGAAAATCTCTGGATACTTCTCTTTGAGGACTGTCCGTTGTCGAATCAGTTCGCGATGACTCACGATCAAGAACCCGACCGGATCGTCGCCACCACCAACACCGGCTAACTCATCGAGGTATTTCGCAGCCTCTGCTTCCTCTCGAGAGTAGGGCTTTTCATTCAGATCCCGCATATTCGAATATGCCAGACACATGCTCACGATCTCCTGTTGGTATCTCGTTTGCTCTTTTGCACACTTTCGCCTGCTTAACCACTTCTCCCCGCCCTTTTGCTGCCTTTTGTAGAGCTCTTCCTTGTCCCACGGGCAGCATTCAATGCCGGCTGTCGCCGCTGCCTCTCAAGCAGCGCGTCGTTGGCGGCAGTTTCTTTCCGCCTAACTAGGCACCGCATTTCACCGCAGAACAACTCTCCCCAGGCCTCGGGGTCCATTCCTTTTTGAATCCAATGTACCCACATGCCGCCGACAAACTGTTGTTTCCACGATTTGTCGATAACGACTTTGCCTTTACGAATGACCCGATGAGGAATTGTTCCGGTTTTGGTGTCTTGGTGAATAATGCCATGCCAGAGAACGCTTCCGTCGTCGCCAAACACCGTGAAGTCATCCCCTTCTTCAAGGTACTCCAGGCCCTCGTAGCGCCAGTGTCCATCTTCAGTGACAAACCCATCTTGCTGCATCGCCCACCAGCCACCTTCCGTGCCGGTTTCACTGAAGAGCACGCAGACTCCCTTCATCTCTTTCATCATCGGATCACTCCTAACTCTCGGCTTGCTCTGTTTGCCATTCGGGCACGGCCATCCTCCGCCGAAAAGTCCAGCAACATCATGGTTCCGACCGTCATGAACCAATAACCAAGATGATCTTTTTCGGGTGGAGTATCTACTTACCTCAATTCAAGGAGGGTAGATCTGCTTTGGATGACACTTAATTATTTACAAACATCAGTTTCTTCCGCGGGAAGAGCAAAGCGCTCGAGGTGTACTCGACCGTCTTTCCTGACATCAACCTGTAGTACCTGGTTGGTGAGGTCGCCATTCTTCGCGAACTCGTCCAGGATCAATCCGAAGATCTGCCTCTGGAGGCTGAGGTTCAAGCCAAAGGGCGCGTCGATGCAGACCAAACCGGCGTGCAAGCGTACGTCTGCGTATTCTCCGGAAGAGCCTGGTTCATTCGCCGATCCGCGAAAGTCTGTGCTGTTGTTGGTAACAAACGTCCAGTCTCCTTCAAGGATGACGCGCTTGAGTTCCCAGTCTTTGGTACCAGTCTTCCCGAGATGATTGACGTGCGAGCAGAGAAAGCCCTTTTGCTGGGCATCGGACGCCAATGAAGGGCTCAGGTTTTCGTCGATCAGGATTTTCTGCAAACTTCTAGCCCCCTATTGAGGAGCTACGAAGTCGCCTTTTGGAGATGGAGACCGACAGGCTTTTGGGCAGATGCCGCCGCCGCGGGCGGCCCCGTTGTGGAGTTGCTTTCGCGTACACCGAAGCCAGTTCGATCTGCGATGGTGTGAGCTTCGGGTAAATCTCCTGCAATTCCTCAAGCGGCGTTCCAGCATCGACCAGACTGGCAACGTCGTACACCGGGATGCGCGTTCCCCGGATTACCGGGGTGCCGCGCAGTATCTCCGGGTCTTCGATGACTAGATTTTGTGCCTCCCTTAACTGGCTCAAGCGGCGTTCCACGTCGTCCCAGATCGAAGACAGCAGCACCTGTACGGTCCGGGACTCTTCGAACTTGCATTGACGAAGCTCATTCCAGGAGTGGTTGTGTGCCAGCGCGTTCCGCATCGCTTTGACGCGCGCTCCTGAAGTCAACACGTCTTCCGTTTCGAAGTAGAAGGCGATCCAGAGGCAGGCGTCTTTGCGAACGGTTCGATTCTGCGATGCTTTGTAGAGCATCTTTGGCAGAATCCGTTTGTCGATCATCCGGTTGATCTTGGCAACGGTGACGCCTGCCGCGATGGCTGCCTCACTGGTTGTCAGGTTTTCGATAGCGGCCTCCATTGGGCACCTCCACTTCACTATCATAATCCATCTCCTCGAGGAGAACATTTATCACTATTCGGCCAGAGCGGCGAAAAAAGTTGGCAAGTTGCGCTCTTTCAGAAAGATACAGACATCGGCTTAAGCAAATTCGTAATGGGCCAGCGTGGCCACGCAACCGGGCCTATTGTTCGCTAAGAAGGAAGATTCATCCTGGAACAAGGTGTGATTTTCTGCCGAAAAGTCATGCAACATCAGGACACCGGCTGTCATGAACCAACAACCAGGATGATTCTTTTTTTTGGGGTCGAGTATTTGCTACCTCGATCCAAAGAGGTTAGATCAGTTCGGGATGGCACTTTATTATTCGCGAACACATCTCAGGCCTTCCCGAGGGCGCGAAGGCGACCGAAGCTTCAAACGTGAAGCCCTCGAGGTCGAGCATGACGCAATCACTCTCGTCGGCCAGATCCTCGTACAAATGGAATCCCTGACCGGTGGACTCGTCCCGGTCATCCTTGATCGTGCATCGTGCGCTCATCCGAGTTCCTTTCTATCTTTGAGGTTCTGCAGAACCACCTATGCTAACTGCCGTCCCGTAGCCGAGTCGCGAGTGCTTCTGGAAGGCCGGCCCTCCGGATTCTTCTTTGCGCTGCGCGGAAGTCGTATGGTGCCCGGCACCAGGTCCAGCTCAACTCAGCATCATCGAAGATTGCGAATGCCGCTCGCCAGTCTCCGTCGCGAGGTTGACCGATGGATCCCGGGTTCAGGAGATACCGATTATTGCGGCGCAATGGCAGCTCAAACTGAACGGCACCGGAACGAGACCTAGAGTCTGCCTCAAGGGGGTACAACGCTCGCCGGGTCGCGATCCAAGCGACCTGCTCGTGCGAATGCCCAAACAGAGTGATCCTGGCCCTGCTCGCGCTCAGTGCTGCTTCCGCTGCATACTCGCTTGAAATGTATGCGTCCTCGTCCCGCGATGATCCGTGAACACAGATCAAGCTTCGTCTGAGCGGCTTCACCGGTCCGGGCGGCAAGCTTTGCAGCCACTCCCTGTTTCCGCTAGTCAAGACCGTCTCTGTCCAGATTGCGGCAGTTGCCGCAGTCGAGCTCAGTCGATGATGCAGGCTGAATGTGGCCGGATCGCTGCACGCCCTGTCGTGATTGCCGCGCACCACAATGCCGCCAAGTTTCCTCGCCAGTTCAACCACTTCATTCGGGTTTGCGCCATAGCCGACAACGTCGCCGAGGTTCCAGACCGTGTCATATGGTGGCGCTGCCGCAAGCACCGCTTCGAGAGCCGGCAAATTGGAATGGATGTCGGAGATGACGAGGGCGCGCATGTCAGCTTCACTTTTGTGCTTTGGCTTTTCTTCCACCTCTGGGAGGCGGCAGCGATGCGATTGCCCTGCGCAATTTTGCATTTGGGGCCGGAGCGGAGCCCTTGAGGATAGACGCCTTCTGATCGCGCTGTGTGCTATTGGCTAATCCCGCCGCGCGCGCTGGACGGCTCGCTGGCTTGGGCTCTCGACTCTCTTTGCTCCATACCGCCTCGACCATCTTGCGCACGGTCGGTCTGCTGGTGAGCAAACGGGGCAACCCAGCGTAGGCCATCGTAATTCGCCACAGCATATCGAGCAGCCGCTCCCCTCCTTCGCCGGGCGGAACCACGATGACGAACCCATGCATATTGGCCGCTAATTTGGCGTTGGGAACGATCTCGTCCGCATCGCCCTCGAGCAAAACTACTCTGTCACTATGGATACGTGGCATATTCCCTCTTCTGGACCGATTCACACTGCGTCGTTGATGATCCTCACGTTTTGCGATTGCGGTATCGACCGATACTCTGACGCCCAAAGCCGTCGCGGATATGGCTCCTGGCAGCGCCAGTTATGACAGCGTCAAAGCATCAACGAGCTGTTCGAATCTGCGGCGCCGAATACGCGCGACGATCTCTGGCAGCTCACGTACCACATGCCAGAAGATCGGACCGTATATTCTGAAACTGGCCTCATTCGAAAAAGAGATTAAGATGGCTGGCGTATTCCCGGGAACTACTCGCAGCCATGCCACGATCTCCTCGCCCGAGCCCATGGCTACGTTACAGCCCCCCGGAATATAGGGAGGAAGCCGTTCTTGCTGGCTGGGAAACGCATATTCGTCCGTGACTCTCGATTTCCTTTGCTTGGCCAGTGGCCCTGTTTTGAGTTCCCGACTCTTACGAGTAGCCATTTTGCATTGTCCTTCCACCTAGGTCATCTGCAGTCCCTAGTCGCGTCGGTCCCACGATTGGGTTGGGCCGCAGAGAGATTTGAACTCTCAGCCCCGCCATCTTGCCGGGGGGCTTCCCGTGCGCGAGTTTCACGTCGCGTTGCCCCATGCGGCCCAAACTTCAATGTCCTGCTCCCTACCCCTGCATCAGTCTTTCTCTGCTCTTAAGCCGACCCACTAAAATCGTTAGGTAGTAGCCCTGCGCGTTTCATGATCTCTTCGAGTGCCTCATGGTACCGATACCGTTCAATCTTGCAAAAATGTTTAAACACGTCGGCCACGGGCCGGGGAACGAGCATGTTGATAGGGTCGCGGCTAGGTTTCTCGAGTCGGTTGCTTGGCTCCGGCAATGTCCACATGAGAGGGGTCGGGGTTGTCACCGCAGCTTGAATGGGCTCGTGTCTATCCAATGGAGATCTCTTCATGGCTTTCCCTTTGTTCTCCAATCACTACTGAACATGTAGACATGATGGGTACCGGCTTGCATGGTCGAATAGCGAGCGCGCGACTGGGGCAGAAGTTTCCCATCTCCATTATTATATAACTATAGTAGTTAAATGAATCGAGGCCTCATGGTGAACCCTGACATGTGGCCAAGAAAATCGGAGCAGACCGCAGACGGTCGACGACAAGCCTTCCCGGCGCACTCGGGGCGGAATTGACGGATCGCAGGACCAAGGCAGGCTGGTCCCAGCAGGCTCTGGCGGAGCGCCTTGGATACGACGTTAACTACGTCGGACAAATCGAAAGGGCTGAAAAGAGCCCTTCTCTGACAACGCTCATTAGCTTCGCGACGGCATTTGATACAAGTCTTTCAGAGATTTTCAAGGCTGCCGAAGAACGGCTCTCGCCCCGAAGACTCATGAAGAGGTCTTTGCGGTAGGCTTTGTCGCGCCCGAGCAAATAGGCTAATTTTGCCCAACCCCTCGAAACTGCTTAATTGGCTTTGAGCGGCGCTGATGTCTGATCTCATTGCTTGGGGAGTTAGCCCGGCCCAGAGAAATGCGCTCACCGTCCCGGCGCGTTCCCCAATTGCTTGACGGAAGTGGAGCCAATCAGGGAGCGCATCTGAGAGATAGCAATGATATCCAGCATTTGACTACATCATCGGCAGGTGGGGCGGTCTCGTTTGCGTGAGCTGGAACACGCTTATGCGCAGATGCTTCGCTTAGGAGGCGTGCAAGTAGCAGTACACGGTTTCCCTGCTGATGCCAAATTGCTTGTCCAGATCTGTCTTTGGTTCTCCCAAGGCAACCCGGCGGCGCAGCTCGTCCTGTTGGGCCACACTGAGGGCGCGGCACCGGCCTTTATACTTCCCTGCCGCTTTGGCGATCGCGATGCCCTCGCGTTGGTGCTCAAGGATCAAGGATAGCTCAAATTCGGGCACTGCCCCGAGTAGAGAGAGCAGGAGGATCGCGATCGGCGCATCCTCTCCAACAAACCTCAGGTTCTCTTTCGCGAATTCGATGGCAACACCGCGACCGGTGAGCTCGCTAACGAGCTGCCGGAGGTCGACCAGGCTACGCGCGAGCCGGTCCATGCTGCTGTTCACGAATAATAAAGCTTCATCCTTCGCCGCGGTTAATGCCTTTGAAATTTGCTCGGCGGCGCAAAGGGCGGAAAATGAAATCTTCCTGGCAAGCCACGCGAACGCAGAAATGCAAAACCTCCCGATAATTGAGTTTCATCTTGTTCGCGATCTTGTTGGCTCTTGAAGCCAACAGCACTGTTGACATAATATCCCAACATGAAAGCGACTCTGGTCATCGAGCGCCGCATCGTTTTTCGAGACCGAGACTTCGCGGAAGCGGTGATCTGGAAAGTGGCCGAGCCGGTACCACCGACAACACAGGGCTTCAAGTACCGGTTGGACTACATCGTCGGTGGCCTGCGGGTGATTGGGTTTGATAATGAACGCGGGCGCGGTGATCATCGCCATGATGGCGAGCGCATCTCCAAATATGAATTTCAGGGAATTGATCGTCTGATGGAGGATTTCGCTGTGGCGGTCGAACAATGGAGGGCAGAACATGGCCAAGACTGAAATCGAAGTCGGGAAGAGCCTACGCGGTGTGCTGGCTGAGGTGGGAATGGCCTGGAAAGCGGCGGAAGCCGGCCATTCGGCCGAACCGTCGAGTCGTCTGTGCTTTGTCGATTGGGCGGCGTTATGCGCTGTCCTAACGCCCAAGCGGTATGAATTGATTCGGCATTTGCGGCGACAACCGGAACCTGGTATCCGAGCCTCGGCCCGTAGCCTCGGCCGGGATGTGAAACGCGTTCACCAGGATGTTGCCGCTCTCCAGGAGCTTGGGCTCATCGATCGTAATCCGGAGACTCGGGCCGTCTCCACTAGTCTCGACGAAGTATCGTCGGTCATTCGCTTCGCGGCGTAAAAGTGCGATGCGATGGTTGTCATACCTATCGTCTACCTGCGGTCAGCGCCCGCTTAAATGGACGGGCCAGACCGTCTTGTTCCACCTAGACCCGAAGACACATTGCTTGAGAGCTGAGGATGAAACTCTTTTATCCACGATGAGACTTCATTATCGGAGATGAATCTTTTTTATCTACCGACAGCTGTGCGCTGTGCCAGACGTCCCGATGTGCAGTTGGGTACACCTCGACGGGCATCTCGATCCTACGGAATAATTCCCGAAAATCCGGGTTTTGAACCAGTGGATCTGTATAGCCGCGACAGCTTTCCCGCGCTTTTTGCATGGTTCGGCTGGTTCTGAGGGGATGCGGCGCGCTCGGGCACGGATAAACAGCACGGGTTCAATCACTTCGAATAATCCAAATAATCAGTGTTGAGTTTTGGCGGCAAATTGCCGTACACTTTGAAAGGTGCCACACCTAGATGTCGCACCCTAAGGAGGGAGCCGTCATGCCGGCCGTTGCAATCAAGAAAAAGTCCATCCGGGACGCGCGCCTGGAAGCTAGAGTTCCCCGCGAGACTAAGACGCTCTGGGAGCGAGCGGCTGCGGTTCAGGGAAGAAAGGTTACAGAGTTTGTAGTCAGCAGCGCCTCAGAAGCCGCTCATCGGATTCTGCGTGAAAGTGAGCTTTCAAGTCTGACTCGCCTCGATAGGATCGCATTCGTTGAAGCTCTGCTAAATCCCCCAGCTCCAAACGAAAGACTGCGGAAAGCTGCAGCACGCCATGCGCAGGTGTTTGGGAGGTAAGCCATCTCTACACTGAAATTCAAAGACATCGAGCCGTTCGGAGATAAACACAAAAAGCTCCGAGCGGCCTTTTCATGCGGTTCACCGGAACTAGACCGATACCTGAAGCAGCAGGCCTCTCAGGATATTGAACGGCGGGCCTGCGTTGTTTATCTGCTCGTGTCCGAGGGTGGCAAGTTGGCGGGCTTCTACACGCTCACCCAAGACAACATTGCGTCCGAAGATCTCCCTCCGGAGTTGATTAAGCAATTGAATCTGCCTCGGTACGAACGAATAGGCGCTTCGCTCCTTGGAAGGCTTGCACGTGATCTCACCTACAAGGGAAAAGGCGTTGGGGAGCTGCTCCTGGTCGATGCGCTGAAACGGTCTCTCGCAATGAGCCGGCAGATCGCATCCGCGGCGGTCGTAGTCGACGCTAAAGACGAAAAGGCCCACAAGTTCTATCAGGATTTCGGGTTCATTCCTTTCCCCGAATCCCGAAAGCGGCTGTTCCTGCCGATGGTGACTGTCGAATGGCTCTATCCTGAGATGGAACAAAAACAATAGTAAGTATCCTCCGGCAGGAGAGCCGGGGGATCTCCTCACCCTTTAGGGTCCTTGATTGTGCGCTTGCCGGATTTAGCGCTTCGGCCGCTTGCGAATGCCTCTTCTTCTTGGCCATAGGGCTTGCTGTGCCGATGGATCGCGCATCTCCCGGAGATCTTGGGCAGCGGCACGGCTTTGCCAGTCGCGTCGGCGCCGAACAGCGCGAGTTGTTGTGCGCGTGGCGGCGTGAGCAGCCCGACTTGACAGATGAAGAATTGCGTCATCGTCTGGCCTGCGTCATCGTCTGGCCGCGAGCGGCGTGGCGGTCTCGAAGAGCCGCGTTGGACAACTGCTTTTTCAGATGGGCGCGCGGCGTAAAAAAGTCGCTCCACGCCGCTGAGCGCGACACGGAAGCCAACCAAAAGCGGCGCGGCGAGTTCCTCGCCAAGATCAGCTCGATAGCTCCGGAACGCTTGATTTTCTTGGACGAGAGCGGGGTGACCACTTCGCTGACGCGGCTCTATGCGCGTGGCTTCGATGGCCTGCGCATCCGTGGAGGCACGCCAGAGAGCCACTGGAAAGTGCTGACCACGTTGGGCGCGGTGAGCCTAGCAGGCATGGTGGCGTCGATGACGGTTGGAGCGGCTACCGACGGAGATATTTTCGAGGCCTTTCTCGAACAGGCGCTTTGCCCAAAACTGAAACCGGGCGACGTAGTAGTGATGGACAACCTGAGCGTGCACAAGATCGAGCGCATGCGCGAACTGATCGAAGGTGCGCATGCAGAGTTGCTTTACTTGCCGCCCTATTCGCCAGACTTCAATCCGATCGAGAAAGCATGGTCGAAATTCAAACAGTTCTTACGTTCGGCCAAGGCTCGCACCGCAGAAGCGCTCGACCAGGCCGTAGCCGCAGCCATCAAAACCATCACGCGGGATAATGCAAAGGCATGGTTCAAACACTGCGGATATTCACCAGGTCGGGTAGTGGTGCAGTTTGGAACTTCAAACTGCACCACTGCCCCCGGTCGCACCGGCTATGCCTCTGGCAAGTTGCCGTACTGGCTTCGCGGATAAATGAACTTTGCCAATTGACTCGCGGGACTTTTAAATGCTTGTCGGCAAGTGTCAACCGGATCAGCGCACATGGCAACTTCCAAGTTCTGTGCCTATGGTCCACGATAATGTAGTTTGTCTTTTGTGATCGATACTCGCGGAACCGGGTTGCTCCAGGCTGGTACCGCCTCATTTCGGTTTAGGGCCGCTGATCGGCTAGCAATTAGAAGCGGGTGAACGAAGCAGATGCGAGTGGGTCACTCGTCGTCGCGTTCGCGAACCTCGGGTGACCCCGGTTTGACGGTTTGAGCGAGGACTGAAGCTTGGGATGAATTTACGGTATTTCTGGTGTTTGGAGTTCAACCCATCCGCCAAACTCCTCCAGATTTCTGCTGATTCCGCAAAACTATTTAGGTCAACCAACCATGCCTGCTAACTCTATGATATTGCTGCATTTAAGAACTCATAACCCAAAGGTCGTAGGTTCAAATCCTACCCCCGCAACCAAATAATCAATAACTTAGATAATTTAGTCACTTTCGGTAAGTCCCCATTATCCCCCATTAGGAACAGACTGCTATTTACTATGCAACCGCAGCCACCACTTCGGCGGGTAAATCCTGCGGGTTGGGGCCGAACACCAGTCCTACGACCTGACTATTTGCGCGGCGTTTGGTTTCCGTCATGGCCCGCCCGTAGACGTTCATCGTCGTCTGGATCGAGGCGTGACGCATCAATTCCTGTTGTACCTTCATCGGAGCACCCGTCTCATCGAGCCAGGAGCGATAGGTATGGCGGAATGTATGCCACCCGATCTCCTCTCCCAACTCGGCGAGCTTCGCAGCCCGTTTGATCTGCGACTTCTGCAAGCTCTCCTGGTAGTACGGCTTCCCGGTGACCGGATTGGCAAAAAGCCAATCCTCGTCTCTCGGGAAGATTGAGGCAGAGCGCCATTGCACCAGCACCTCCGCCAGACGAGGATCAAGCGGAACATCGTCTCTTGAATATTCCGTCTTCACGTCGTCCACTCTGCCGCCTACCACGCTTCTCTGAACCAGCACCGAGCGATTCTCAAAATTGAAGTCGCCCCATTGCAGGCCCAGAATCTCGCTGACCCGAAGGCCCAAACATTTTGCGACCAAAACCATCGTGCGGTATGGTTCGCCCAGATGCTTGAGCAGTTGAAAGAACTCGTCCACGGTGAGAACCCGTGGTCGCTTCAGGCGCTTGCTTCCGTTCTTCACGCGCACCAGAGAGACGGGGTTCTTTCCAAGTTCGATAATGCCCCACCGCTCCGCACACTTGAAGACCAGGTGCATGATTCCCCGTATATGAGTCTTTGACTTTGGAGCCAGTGACAGATCGCGCAGCCACTGTTCCATCGCCATCGCCATCGGCTTCAGCTTATCTACGGGGTACTCACCCCAACGCGGCCGAATGTGAACCCGGAT
Organism: Telmatobacter bradus; assembly: GCF_048629425.1. Lineage (NCBI taxonomy): Bacteria > Pseudomonadati > Acidobacteriota > Terriglobia > Terriglobales > Acidobacteriaceae > Telmatobacter > Telmatobacter bradus. Next base: position 4,584,209 of record NZ_CP184532.1, on the reverse strand, counting down.
ATTCGACAAATGCGATTTCCGGGTTGAGTAGCGCTCCGAAAGTTCCTGCTCGATATAGCGGTCGAGCAAGGTTCCGAAAGACACCGCCTCTACTTCCGCACGTGGAGACTCACCGTTGAGTCGAAGAAGAAGAGCTTGCGTGGCCTTCCGTGCCTGGGTTTCAGTCGCATACAGATTGCGATCCCCGAGGATCACACTCTGACGTTTCCGTTGCCCTTGGGCGTCCGTTTCGTAATATCGAAACTCCCACACGTCGGGACCGCGTTCGCGCTTCCTCAGCCGAAGACTTCCATACTGATACCGCGTCCGAACAAACAAGGTTTACCTCCTGCTTGGTTGCGGGCACGAGTGGTTAAGAACAGGGTACCCCTGTTCTGCTTCAGAGTCGACTGCAGCTTGCTCAGCACCAAGCAACTGGCCGTGAAGATCCGAGAGCCGGAAACGCCAGAGTTTACCAACCCGTAGTCCCCCGACGATACCGTTACGCGCATACCGCTGGAGGGTTTTCGGGTGGACTTTCACAATGGCCGCAGCCTGCTCACTGTTTAGTAGAGGTTCGAATACATGGATTTTCTTTTTGCTCGATTTTCCACTAGACAAACCCCGGATGACATTCCCCGGATGGACAGAGTGTAGCCGAGGCGCGGTCCGTGTCAAGGCCGGGCAAAGCCCGCCGCTGCGCGGTCAAGAGCCTTGACACGGACCTCTGTCGCCTCGGCACATAATTCCATCTATCCGGGGAATGTGACAGAAAATATCTCCCCAGACAACCGACCCCGTGGCGCCACCCGTGATACCATCAGCTCGTGAGGATTGTTCTCGACACATCGGTTCTCATTGCTGCTCTCCGTTCGAGCACCGGAGCAGCAGCAGAGAATCTGCGGCTTGTCCTGCTCAAAAAGCTGACCATTCTCATGGACTACAAGCTGGCCTGTGAGTATCGGGATGTTGCGTTTCGGGCGGAACACCTGAGTGTGTCCGGGAAGACGCAAGAAGAAACCACATTGCTTCTGGACATGTTGGAAGCGCTTGCCGAACCGGTTCTGGTTGCTGTCCGGCACACACCGCTTTCACAGGATGCAAACGATGACATGGTGTTGGAGGTTGCCATCAATGGCGGTGCGGATGCCATCGTGACCAACAACACAAAGCATTTTCGGGAACCAGCAAAGCGTTTTCACCTGGAAGTGCTGACTCCGGCAGAACTGCTGAATGAATTCAGGAAGAGGAGATAAGTGTATGCCCGCAAGCCAAAAGAAAGTTGTCGTGAACAAATTTCCGCTCCGGCTCATGCCCTCTGTGCGTAGGGTTGCGGAAGATTTTTCGCTGAAGGAAGGTGTCTCGCTCAACCAGTTCATCAATGTCGCCGTGGCGGAAAAACTCGCTCATCTTCAGCATGAGGATTGGCTGGCACGCCGTCCCAAAGCAACGCCAGCATTGATTGCAAAAGCGCTGGAGATTCTTGACCGGCCAACGCGCCATGCGCCAGAGGAAACGGACAAACTTCCGAAGGGAGATGTCTCCGTTCGCCGCAAAGCCGCAAGCGGGCGATAATTGTGGAAAGTCACAAGCTTATGCCTAACTCGTGGCCGATACTGATTTCATGGAGCGGTGTTGGTGGTTCGATGCTCTGTATAGGCAATTGAGCGAGGCCGTGTTCCGGCGCGGGATGAACTTGAGCTTGCTCTCTTGCCAGTTCAGTCGCAGACGGCCGCGCCGCAGAGATGCCGAGCGATTCGCGTAATCCATCTACATCAGAAGTGATGATCGTAATTTCATCGCGGCCACGTGACGCGGCGACGTAGAACTGTTCCTGCTTCATCGTATCGCCGGAGAGAATCACCGCATCGACGGTCTTGCCTTGGCTGCGATGTGCGGTAATCGTATAGCCGTGGTCGAATTCACGATAGTTTGCGGGAAGCATCCGGCCATCTTCAAGTTGAATGCGGCCACCGTCAACACTGCGCACCTTCACTAGTTCGCCGTTTGTGGCGCGGAAATCCGCCTCGCGGCGATTGCCTGTCAGCAATAGTTTGTCGCCGGAAGCAATTTCAATCTGGCTGCACTCGTGCACAGAGAAGGAACGCGCCTGTGTTGGACTCACCATGCGTTCCACGCCTTGCAGGTCTCTGGCAACGATGTGCGACTTGTCCGCATACTCAACTGTGAGCGTTTCATGCCGGGCAACCCCATGCGAAGAGCGATGAAACAACAGGACCTGCCCTTCCTGATAGTTCGACAGGTCTTTCTTTTGCGCTTCGGTCCATTGCAGCGGTGAATAGCGTTCAAAAGCCGTGCCGCGTTCCAGTTCGCCGTGCTGTTTCCTATCCTCGCGGATTGCGTGCGTGATTCTGCCAATCTCTTCATGAGTACCGGCAACAACGAGCACCTTGCGGTTTGAATCAGTCGCAAGTTCCCGGTAAGCCGATGCCACGGCCTGTGCTCGTTCCAGATATGGAACCTCGCGAACGGCACCGAGTTTCTCCAGCTTTTCAAACCACTGCTCTGGCGATTGCCTCAACGTCTGGATTGCATCCCTATACTCTGGCTGTGTCTGCCGTTGTACGCCAGTCAACGAAATACTCTTCATCTGCGATTCCCGCTCCAGAATGCGGAGAGCGTCCGACGCCTCTACACTCTGAATTTGCCGTGTATCCCCAGAAAACAGAATCCGCGCTTGTTCGCGCTCTGCCGGCTTGAGCACACCTTCCATCTGGCGACCTGAGACCATGCCTGCCTCATCGACGATCAGCACTTTGCCTCGCAGCGAGGATTGCGTCGTGCTGTCCTCCAGTAGGCGCGAAATCGTCATGGCATCGTGGAAGCCGACCTTCCGCAACTCTTCTACCGCGCTGCGAGTAGGAGCGACAACCACCACCTCTCTACCTGCATCGCGCAAGCCACGGTCGATTTCACCTAACGTGGCAGTCTTGCCGGTTCCCGCCGCGCCGCGCAGATTGATGGCCAAGTCACATGAATCGAGAACCTGATAAACAGCTCGTTGCTGTTCTTCGCGAAGACGCTCGGAAGGGTGAAGTTCGTGCTGTCCGCCCAGGCGATCAAAGCGCCCGACGCCACCATCTACTGTCGTAATCATGCGCTGTTCTCGTTCAAGGCTTTCGCGTGTGGCGAGATTGTTCCCGGCGCGGATAAGTGTACCCTGCGACTGCTCCAGTTCCAGCGCGCCGCGTAATTGACCAGGGCCAATCAGCCCACGCCCATGGCGCAGAGCCTCAGTCATCAATTCGTGGTCACGTACAACGGAGTTGCGTTCAAAGAGATGCTCTTTGGCATATTGAAGAGATTCCGATGCCTGTGAGAATTCGTGATGAATGCGCGGATTCTGCTCCAGAGAACTCGCATGGAGATGTCGCAGCGTCTGTCTTTCCTCTGGAGCAAGGCGCGATTGCTGCTGCTCTCTGACCTTTTCGGTTGCGATTTCCGTCAATTTTTCCGCACGGGTTTCACGCACCAGCACGGCAACTTCGTTATCTGTTGGCTTGCGGCCACGCGCTGTTGTGAACTGCTCGATAGCGGCGTCTCGCTGCGCGCTCCGCACGCTGTATTTTACGAGTAATTCGTTCGAAACACCGCGAATCTCGAATCCATAGTCTCTGCCTTTGGAATCGCGGTGCGGTTCGATTTCGTATCCCAGGCCGCGCACCTCACACGCCAGCGCATTTCGGTAGACCTCGGTGAGGTACGCCCGGCGCCCATACAAACTCGATGCCTGGAGCGCCTTCCAGCGGCCTTCTGCGCCGTCATAGGTGAGGTTGGCGGCTACAGCGTGGGTATGCAGTTGCGGATCAAGTTTGCGGCTGGTGTCGTGGCGGTACGACGCAACTACCAAATTTGCCGTCGTTCGATTTTCGTTTGCGCCGTTCAAGCGAACGCGTGTGGCAGCATGGCCCTCAGTCTCCGCAAGTGCTTCTCGGACAGCCTTGTCATGGGCCGCAATCAGACGCTCATCCCTGCCGACTAGGGCCTGAATAGAAACCGACTTCGGCGCGGAAAAGGTCAGATCGTACAGTGACCTCCCCTTGCTTTGCTCGCTGCCGTCTTCTTTCGCGCGGTCTGCACTGTGCCGCGGGCGGAGGAACTCGCCGGTTTCCGGATTCAGACCCTCCCGAATTGCTTCGAAATGCTCCTGAGTCACTTCGCCGCGCAATCCAAGCAATTCGGCGCCACGACCATACCACGCGCCTTGAACCCGGCGATGCTCATCGTAGTAATCGCTTTGTTCGAGATGCCGCTGGGCATACCCGGCACCGCCCGACATGGCCCGTATCGTCAGCATAAACTGACGCTAACGCTGTTCGAATTTGCAATGCAACAGCTTTTGCGTTTTTGCCGTCCTGATTGTCGCGTCAGTGCAGTAGCCAACAGAAGCCAGTTCCGCACCCGGTCTGCCCGTATTGCAATCCATGCGCCCTGAATCTGCAAGCGTCATTTTGGCTGAGTCCGGCGAAGAGCGTTCTCGCTGTACTCGTTTTGAAGATAGACATCATCCCTAAGCCTCACGGCTTAGAAATTCTGCTGAATTCCATCAATATCGAACGGAATTCGGATAATGCCGAACCGCGTTCGAGAAAACTCGACGATCGTTCGAAGTGTGTTCGAGTACTTCGTGAGGAGGACTGAAAACATTGCCAAGGAATTATGGTCTTTTATGTCTGTTTCTGGTTGCGAGCGGCAGGGCATAAGCAAGGCGCGAAATATAGAATAGTCGCAAGTGCCCATGCCATCCTATCCGATCTCTCCCAGTGCGATTTCCCTCTGGCTTTCGTTGGGGGTCGTCGCCATTCTCGAAGGACTCTCCATTCATACCTGGCAGTATCGCAAGGAGCAGGGTGCGCTTTGGCAGGTGTGGTTGCAGGCGAGTAAAGGTCTCTGGTTGCTCGTTCTGGTTCTGGGCAGTCGCAGTGCATTGATTGAGGAGAAGATTCTTTGCCTTCAGATCGGCACGGCACTATCCTTTTCTGTTTGCTATCTATGGTTTCGTTTTATAGCCAATCTCAGCGGCTATGACCGAAGAATATCGGCGTTGAGGTGGCGCACGATACAGTGCGGTGCAGGAATTCTTTTTCTGCTGATCGTCGTTTGCGCATGGCGTGGATGGCTTTGGAACTCTCTGCGCATAACGGACGGGATCTTTCATTCGCCCCGTTCCTTGCTTGGCAATAGTATTAGCCTGCCTATCTATGCGCTGAATGTCTTTACCCTTTGGATCAACACCCGCTGGGCTCTGCGCAATGCGGGACTCAGGCGGCGTCAGGCCTGGATGTTTCTGGTTCCCAGCATCTTTACCTGGTCCGGGCAGCTTGTTTCTCGATTGCGAGGTCTCGACAGTATCGCCCCGTGCGCAATAGGTTTTTGTCTCTCCGGCTTGATTACCCTCTGGGCCTTTCATCGCTGGCGGCTTTATAGCATTCTCCCTCTGGCCAGGGAAGTTGTGGTTGAGGGAATGGTAGATGGCCTGTTGGTCATCGACGACGAGGGATACATCGTCGCATTGAATGCTCCGACCAGAATCATCTTTGCCGGCACGACTGTATCCGTAGGCAAGACCATCGTGGATGCCCAGCAGGCATGGCCGGAGATGGCTTGTCGTGATGACTCCGCTTCTATCTGGGAGGCTCAACGCCGACAAGGCGACGCGGTTCTCTTCTACCTGGTAACGCAAACCCCGTTGCGGACTCCAGCGGGCCATGTGCTGGGCCGGGTGCTGGTCTTCAAAGATATTACACACGAAAAGCAGCAACACGCGCACATCGTTGAACAGGAGAAGGCGCTCTCGACGCAGGAAGAGCGCACGCGATTGGGCCGAGAACTGCACGATGGGCCGGGCCAGCTCTGGAGTTATCTCTTCATGCAGATGCAAGCCGCTCGCAACTCTGTCGTCAAAGACGATAGGCCGCAAGCGATGCAGCGCCTGGATCGACTGATCGAAGTGGTCCAGGAGATGCACGTTGGTCTGCGCGAATCCATCACCGGGCTACAGACGGGCATATCCCGTGAGCAAGGACTGTTGCCTGCGCTGGAAGAACAGCTTCGCTGGTATCGCGAACATTGCGATCTTGAGGCTGAGTTGGTGGTACGTTACGAGTGGCAAGCGGAAATGCTTTCACCCGGCGTCGAAGTGCAATTGCTGTGCATTCTGCAGGAGGCTCTGGTCAATGTGAGGAAATCGGCTCACGCCAACCATGTGCAGGTGGTGATCGAGAGGGAAGGGGACGAACTCAAGATCCTGGTAGAAGACGATGGATGCGGATTTGACCCGGGGCAATTGGGTCAGCAAACCGGGCATCATGGCTTCCAGATCATGCGGGAGCGGGCGGCGGAGATCGGTGCGCGGCTTCAGTGCGATTCCCGTTCTCAGGGTGGGACCAGAGTCACCGTGAAGCTGCCCCTCTCAATATGTGCGCCATTCCGAGGAGAGGCACTATCCTAAAGGAGAGGACTCCGACCATGAAGGTGTTGTTGGCCGATGACAACGCTCTCTTTCTCGAAGGGCTGCAGGACCTGCTGGAGGACAACGGCATTGTTGTTCTGGGCACGGCGAACAATGCGCAGGAGGCGGTCGCCCAGGCCATCTTTCTGACGCCCGATGTCGTGCTGATGGACATTCAGATGCCGGGCAAAAGCGGTATTGCGGCAACACGGGCCATCAAGAGCAAGTTGCCCGGCATGAAGATCGTCATGATGACCGTTTCGCAGAATGAAACGCATCTCTTCGAGGCTATAGCCGCCGGAGCCAGCGGCTATCTGCTCAAAAGTATGCCGCAGAAGGATTTTGTGGAGGCGCTGGCGGGCATGGCGCGGGGCGAATCGCCTTTTTCGCCCGGGCTGGCAGCCAAAATCCTGGCCGAGTTTGCCCACCGTGAGCAGCAGCGCAAAGCCCGCCAGCGCAAGGCCGCGCCTAAAGTTCCTGCTTTGAGCGAGCGGCAGATGCAGATTCTTCATATGGTCGCCCAGGGCCGCCCGTATAAAGAGGTCGCCTTCGATTTGGGACTGGCTGAGGCCACCATCAAGTACCACATGGGCGAGATCGCCGACCTTCTCCACTTGGAAAATCGTGCCCAGGCGATCGCTTACGCCAGCAAGCTGCACGTGGCTCCCGATTCCCTCCTGGACTGAACTCCTATAGATCCGGTCCGTAAATACTGTGTTCACCCCAGTGCATTGTGTGCCCCATCCTTTCTGTCATCCTGAGCGAGCGAAGCGAGTCGAAGGATCTGCTTCTTGTTCAGTTAGCGAAAGGGTGGGATCCCAGTAGCACTATTTAAGGGCCGGATCAATAGCTGCATATTTATTTTCGAAGACTAGACCAAAGTATAGGACTTTTGTGCTGCTTTTTATCTAACTTATAGATAAATAATGGGTTATTTTAGGGCCATGATCGGGCTCTCCAGCACGACTCTCGATGATCTCCGGACATGGCTATCGCTGTGCCCGCAATGGCTTGCCCCTGAACGGGCCTGCTCCAGAGGGATTTCGGGCGGCGATGCAACCGGAGATGCTCCGACCGGTGCGAGAGAACCGCATGTATGCCCTGTGTTGTGCCGCAAGAAATCGAAAGAAGGATGACTATGATCGACCGCCGCTGGCTGCTACATTTGACGCCGTTTCGCACCATAATCCGCAGGATTCTCGCTCATTTATGCCCCGGTTTCGGCTGGCTGAGGCTTCCGGCGCGGCGGGTTGCCGTATTGGGAATGCTGGCTGTCCTCTCTCTGCTGACCGCGCTTGGCGCGCAGGCGCAGACGGCGAGCAATGGGATGCTCCTCCTGGGCAGCGGATTTTATTTTCCGGGAGGCGCTGCGGTGGACGCTAGCGGCAATGTCTTTGTCGCGGACACCGGCAACAGTGTGGTGAAGGAGATCGTCGCGACCAACGGTGTGGTCTCGTCTTCTTCCACGGTCATCACCGTCGGCAGTGGATTCGCCTCTCCGGGAGGCGTTGCGGTGGACGCCAGCGGCAATGTCTTTGTCGCGGACACCGGCAACAATGCGGTGAAGGAGATCGTCGCGACCAACGGCGCGGTCTCGTCCAGTTCGACAGTCATCACCCTGAGCACTCAGTTCGCATTCTACTCTCCGAGAGGCGTCGCGGTGGACGCCAGCGGCAATGTCTTTGTCGCCGATAACGGCAATGATCATGTGGAAGAGATTGTGGCGACCAGCGGCGCGGTCTCGTCCAGTTCGACAGTCAACGTTCTGAGCACGACATTCGTGTTCGGCTATCCGACAGGCGTGGCTGTGGACACGAGCGGCAATGTCTTCGTTGCGGATAACTCGAGCGGTTTGGTGCGAAAAATCGTGGCGATCAGCGGTTTGGTTTCGCCCTCTTCCTCGGTCATCACGGTGGGCAGTGGGTTCTCAGTTCCAGCAGGCGTGGCGGTGGATGCCGGCGGCAATGTCTTTGTCATGGACTACAGCAATGCAAAGTTATACGAGATTGTTGCGGCCGATTCCTCGGTCAAAACCGTGGCCAGCGGGTTCACCTCTCCGAGAGGCGTGGCAGTAGATGCCAACGGAAATGTCTTCGCTGCGGACACCGGCGGTGGTGTAGTGGAGGAGTTTCTGCTAGGGACGATGAATTTTGGCGCGGTGAGTGTGGGAAGCGCGAGCGCCACGGCGCAGATTCCATTTACCTTCACATCTTCAGGAATGCCCAGCGGGTGGAATGTCCTGACCCAGGGTGCCAGCGGCAAAGACTTCACGGCAGTGAGTGCCAGCACTACCTGCTCGACCTCGACCACCTACTCTTCGGGGGATTCCTGCGTGATCGCGGTGCACTTCAACCCGCTTCACCCCGGCCTGCGCATGGGTGTGGTACAACTGCTCGATTCAAGCGGCGGCGTCATCGCCAGCACGCATCTCAGGGGCATTGGGTCAGGACCGCAGGTTGTCTTCCCCAGCACCAGCAGCTCGACGATCAGCACGCTAGCCAGTAGTTTCAACCTCCCCTATGGCGTGGCGGTGGACGGCAGCGGCAACGTCTTCGTCGCTGATAAGGGTGGTAAGGCGGTGTATGAGATCGCAGCGGTCAATGGCGCGGTTACCAGCTCCTCGACGGTGACCACCGTGGGCAGCGGATTCGTTTTTCCCTATGGCGTGGCGGTGGACGCCGGCGGCAATCTCTTCGTCACAGATCTGGGAAATGTTTTGGTGAAGGAGATCGTAGCGGTCAAGGGCGTGGTCTCTAGCGCTTCAACGATCAATGCCGTGGGCAGCGGATTTAGCTCTCCCACAGGCGTGGCGGTAGACGGCAGCGGCAACGTATTTGTTGTTGATGTCGTCAGTGATAGTGCCGCTACAAATACGGCGAAAAAGATCGATCTGGCCGATCCGCCCAGCCTGAGCTTTGCCACCACTTCCTCCGGCGCGACCAGCAGCGACAGTCCGCAGACCGTTACCGTGGCCAACGACGGCAACGCGGACCTGACCTTCCCGGTACCTTCGACGGGCACGAATGCCAGCCTCTCCACGGGCTACACGCTGGCGAGCACAAGCACCTGCCCGCAGGTGAGCACATCAGGCAGTGCTGTCACGCTGGCCGAGGGTGCGAGCTGCACCTATGACGTCGAGTTCACCCCGACAAGCACACAGTCGGGCACGGTCTCCGGCTCGCTGGTGATGACCGACGACGCGCTCAACGTCAGCGCGACCACGCAGACCATCAGCCTGAGTGGCTCGGCGGTGGAGATCACGCTTTCGCCGACGAGTACCTCGAGTCCGACGAGTCTGACGAACGGTACGGTCGGCAGCGCTTATAGCGTGACCTTCTCCGCTTCCGGCGGAACGTCGCCATACACATATTCCACCACCTCCACTCTGCCGGCCGGGCTCAGCCTGAGCTCCGCGGGAGTGCTGAGTGGCAGGCCCACCACGGCAGGAACGAATAGCTTTGCGATTACCGCGACCGATAGCAACAGTTACTACGGAAGCTGGAGTTACAAGCTGGTGGTCCTGGATTCGCCGACCATTTCCGCATGGCCGATGGCAAGTGCAATCACCTACGGCCAGACGCTAGTTTCTTCCACGCTGAGCGGCGGCACGGCTTCCGTCGCGGGTAGCTTCGCATGGACCACGCCAACAACAGCGCCCGCCCTGGGAACGGCCTCGCAAAGTGTGACCTTCACGCCGACCGAAACGACGAATTACAGCACAGTCGCCGGGTCGGTCAGCGTTACAGTCGCGCAGGCCACGCCGACAGTTTCCGCATGGCCGATGGCAAGCGCCATCACCTACGGCCAGACGCTAGCTTCTTCCACGCTGAGCGGCGGAACGGCTTCCGTCGCTGGCAGCTTCGCTTTCACCACGCCAACCACTGCGCCCGCAGTGGGAACGGCCTCGCAAAGCGTGACCTTCACGCCGACCGATACGACCGATTACAGCACTGTCACCGGGACGGTCAGCGTTACGGTGAATGACGCCTCGACCGCGCAGGACTTCACGCTTACAACTCCGACCACGACCACGCAGACGGTGGTTCCGGGCAGCGCGGTCAGTTACAGCTTTTCTATCTCTCCCAATAGCGGCAGCTATGCGGGCACGGTAACCTTCACGGCCAGCGGACTGCCCACGGGCGCGACGGTGGCCTTCTCGCCTGCGACGATTTCGGCCACTGCTGGCGCGCAGACGGTGACCATGACCATTCAGACGGCAGCGGCGACGGCGCAATTGACCGAGTCTGGACGCAAGCTGGCTCCGCTGGTCTTGGCGCTGTTGTTGTTCCCGCTGCTTGGCGCAAAGAAGATGCGGCGACAGGGACGCTACTGGCTCTGCTTCGTGATTTTGCTGGGCGGCATCGCGGCTTCAGCCGCGTTGACCGGATGCGGCGGCAGTTACTTTGCGCATTCGGCCAAGGATTACACGGTGACAGTGACCGCGACCGGAGGCGGCCTGCAGCACAGCTTCACCGTTACGCTCAACGTGCAGTAAACGAGAAGGAGAGATTCAATGCACAGATTTATCAGTGGGGTGCTCCTCTTCGGAGTGATGACAGCAACCGCATCGGCGGCGCAAAATGCACCGCGTGAGAAGAAAGACACAACTGCGCCTACAAATTATCTGGAGGTCGCGATCACATACGATGCTCTGCACGGAAATGAGACTGCGGGCAATGGCTTCTGGTTGCAGGGAGGCGGTATGCAAGTGGAAGGATATTTTTCGCATGGGTTTGGCGTGGTGGCCGATCTGGCCGGAGAGCACACCGGCAATATGCATGGCTCCGGCGTGGGGCTGGATATGGTAACGATGACTTTCGGCCCGCGCTATACCTGGCAGCACGCACGTCATCGCCATTCTGAGCTTTACGGGCAAGCACTGGTTGGGCAGGCAAATGGCTTCAACAGCGTCTTTCCCAATGCCAGCGGAGCAACTTCGAGCGCCAGCAGCCTGACGCAAAAAGTTGGAGGCGGTGTGAATTACGCACTCTCACGCCGATTGGCCGTGCGTGTATTTGAGGCCGATTGGCTACGGACACAGCTCCCTAACTCGACTACTTGCGTACAGAACAACCTGCACCTGGACGCAGGTCTTGTTCTGCGCTTCTACTGATGCGTCTTGCATTCGTAGATGCTCAGGTTGAATGGTTATGCCTGACGTGGCTTGGATACCTCATTTTGCTTGTATCAAGGTGAGACTGTCACTTCATAGACTGTCAACGCATGAAGGACATTTTGAAATATGCGAGGGAAAACTGAGGGCCTATCGCTGATAGCTTGGAAATGCTTACCGCAATCGATAGCCCCCAGGCTCTCAGTGCCGGTTTCTTGCATCCATCTGTAAGTGGTGCGGACTCTTTGGACCGCTGACCGGCACGGCATCTTGTTGTGGTGCTGGAGCCGGGACGGTTTGTCCAGGCGTCGGTATACCGGTCGACACGGGAACCGCATCCCGGCAGCCCTGTATCTCGCTTCCTCCAAACAGCCCGACTAATATCGCCGCTCCGGCAACCAGCGGAATCCAGATGCGGAGAAGATCGCATTTCCATTCATGCAAGAGGGCATCTATCGTCTTCGCCCGGCTCTCCAGGGAATACTCTAGTCGATTGTTGGCATTCTCCACCTGAGCGACAACACCACCATGCGAATTCGACAGATTGTGCAACGCCGTCGTGAGTTCCTTTTGTGAACTTGTTATGACAGCGCTGGTGGCCTGCAGGCCCTTCACGGTCTCGGATATGCCCGATTGAATAAAGTGTTGGCGTAGGCTTTCGCCGAGCATTTTTGCAATCTGCTCAGGATCAAGGCTGGCCTTGATTCCTCTGGGAAGATCAGAAATCCGCGCCTCCAGTTCGCGGACATAGCCAAGCATCTTCTGTTGCGCCTCATCTGAGAATTGTCGATGAAGTTCGAGCAACTCCTGAAAGCGTTCGCGCTCGTCGGCAATATCCTTTGGCGTGTGGCGTGTGAGCAGCGCCAGAATTCCCATCGCTTCGAGAATGCGCAGCATTTCATCGTCAGGGCTGAGCGTCCGGGTATGCGCGAGCACGCGATAATATGCGGTCTGCAATTCTTCAGGGGCAAGGCGGGCGAGAGAGTCGAACAGCGTCGGCTCTCCCTCCGGAACAACTGCGAGCTTGGATGGAATGGGAGCTGCGCTCATGGCAAGAACACCTGCCTTGCACGGTCGAATTCAGAGAAGAGCCGCCGTCTATAGCTCTGGGCGCGCATAACGAGAGAGGCCCTCTTCAACTCATCTACGTCGGCCTTGCGGTCTGCAACTTGTCCCAATTGGATTCCATGTTGCCGGACAGGGTTTTCAAGTTCCGCAAGCCGAAACTCCATCTGCAAGATTTCCGGAGTGAATGCTTCGCGGAAGCGATTTGCCTGTTCAGTGGACCTCCAGTATGTGAAGTCTGCCAAGGCGCTTGTAGCGTTTTCGACGATGACATATTCCACCCGATCCTGAAGGCGGCTTGCCCAGGCAAGGACGCTTTCAACGCTCGCCGGGTCCGGCGTGACCACACCGACTGCCGTAAAGCGGACGCCAGTTGCAGCGACATCTTCGTACATCGACTCGAACCAATCGGCAGCCACCTGTCCGGCACCGGCCCCCATATCAGCAAGAATGATGGGTGTACCCGCGTCGAGATGATCGACGAAGGCATCGAGACCCGCAGGCGTGTGAATGTTGACCTTGGTCACAGTGCCATTGAAGAAGTGTTTGAGAGAGCCCCGCGCCTTATTCTCAGTATCGAGATCGAGCAGCGTAACAGGAATCTCGTTCAATGCGAACCACTCGGCCAAGGAGACTATGACGCCAGTTTTGCCGACGCCTCCTTTGCCACCCATGGTAAAGACAACACGCTTTGAAAATGCCGTCATTGCTCACCTCCGTTAACTCTCAGTGTCAGAGGTTCGTTCTCTCGGAAGACGAAGCGGGTAGGCTTTGGATTCCGTACCGTCGGCTTTGCCTTGAGGGCGGCAACGCGGTCGAGCGCCGGTGACTCTGCCACTGCGAGTTCCAGCGGCGGCAATTCAAATTGTGTTCGCTTGCGATGCTTGGCCCGAACCTTGACAAAGGAATGGAGAGTGCTCGGCGCAACGTATAGGCCGAGCCGTTCTTGAAACAGTTGGGCTACTTCGCGATAGGTTCGCCCGCCCCGCCGCAGTTCGCGGATCAGATCGCGATGTGGTTCCAGCTTCGAGCGGTATGGTTTGGGAGGCAAATTGGCAAAATCGGCGAGGGGCTGATTGCCTTCCAGATGGGTGGAGGGTTGTTGAAGAATCATGACTGATCCTCTGAGGCGACAGCAGCGGTCGCGCTCGGCTGACGGCAGAGCGACACGTCGTTGGGTGCTCGTTGGGGCCGTCGTCAGACGTGTTCCCAATCGGTTCCCAATGGCAATGGGGTCCGATTGGCAGATCGTTGGGCACTCGTCGGCAATCCGCCAAACAAGTCCCCATACGGTCCCCAATAAGCTGTTCCAGCCGTTCCCAGGGGTATCTCAGGGTTACCACTCGTTCCCTGTTTTCCGTAACTTACCAAAATTTTGAGTCGATCATAACCCAAAGGTCGTAGGTTCAAATCCTACCCCCGCAACCAAAGGCCACTGGCCGATTTGGAAAACATAGATGAAACGTAAGGGCGCCTTCGGTGCCCGTTTTGTTTTTTGCCACCTTTTTCTTGCAACGCCCTTCTTCCTTTACCTACCTCTACCTAATTGATGAGAGCTGTATGAATCGGCTGCGATTCGGTGAGAGTCTGCGGGTGGTTTCTCTGCCGCAACTGGAGAGTCGCTTGAACGATGGACTGGCCAGAATGCGGAATCGCAGGCCAAGGCAGGCTGCGGGAGGGAACGAATTCATTCCTAATGTGAGGTTTAGAGTCGAAAGGTAGGGATATTTCCGGCCGGGGATGGCTGGAATCCTTTATCAGAACGTTATTTCTGTTATGTGAAAAGATGGTTAATAGCCCTTGAAATGGTGCATCCACGCGGCCTTCCTGCTCGATCTTCCATCGCTTCCGATGTAAAATTAGTTGTATCCGAGTCGCAGATTTTGTGTGGCTCCTACACGCAATCGCTGCTTAAATGCGTTTGCAGGGGTTTTATGGACGCCTTCTTAACCGGCTCTTCACAGATCATTTCTGATCGAACCCTCTCCTATTTTCCAAATCAAAGCAATCCCGTTGTTGAGTTGCAACGCTGGAGGACCAGGCGTATCCGGAATTTCTCCGGTCGCGTTGGTAATTTCTGATGGCTGATCTCGCAACGGCAGTCGATGTTCTGCCTGCCGGCAAATCCCTCCTCGATAGCAGGGTGAATTCCTCTACCAGCCGCACGGGCATGGTCGCATTTATGGCGGCGGTGCTGGGTGGTATTGGCTATATCTGTTTTCATGTGGCCAAGGATTTGGACCATACCGCCCTGCCCAGCATCTGGCCGTATCTTCTGCTGGCTCTGGCGCTTCTGATTGCCCTCGGTTTCGAGTTTGTGAACGGGTTTCACGACACGGCCAACGCCGTGGCAACCGTGATCTATACCCACTCGCTGGAGCCGCACATTGCGGTGGTCTTTTCCGGCCTGTTCAACCTGCTGGGCGTTCTGCTTTCCACGGGTACGGTGGCCTATGCCATCATCACGTTGCTGCCCGTTGAGCTGATCTTGCAGGTCAGTTCCGGGGCGGGCTTTTCGATGGTGTTCGCGCTGCTGATTGCCGCCATTTTGTGGAATCTGGCCACCTGGTACATGGGGTTGCCGGCTTCCAGCTCGCACACCATGGTGGGATCCATTATGGGTGTGGGCCTGGCCAACCAGCTGCTGAACGGACGCACAGGCACTAGCGGCGTGGACTGGGAGCAGGGAGCCAAAGTTCTGAAAGCACTAGTGGTTTCTCCTGTTGTTGGCTTCTGCTTTGCGGCCCTGCTGCTGCTCTTCTCCAAAGCTTCGGTGCACTCCGGTTGGCGTCGTCTGACGGCTTGCCTGGCACTGGCATTGGGTTCGGGCACGTTGGCTTGGTCGCTTTCGGCGAGTTCGTTTGTGATTGCCGTAGTGGCCGTTCTGGCTTTTGGCGCTACTTGGCTTGTGGGTCTGTGGCTTGCCAACTATCCGGCCATCTTCCAGGCGCCGCGTGGCCAGGAGCCGCCGCCGTTGCCCATCCGCCTGCTGATGATTTTGACCTGTGGCGGCGTGAGCTATGCGCACGGTTCCAATGACGGCCAGAAGGGTATGGGCCTGATCATGCTGATTCTGATCGGCACGGTTCCCACGGCCTACGCGCTGAACCATGCGGTGACGGCCAGCGATGTGCAGAGTTTTCTGGTGGCCAGCGAACAGGTCGGACAGATTCTTGACCGGCATGTGGATGCGAAGGGTGTTCTGGGCTCCGATCCGCGCTCCGAGGTGACCGACTACATTCGCACCAAGCAGTTGCAGCCGGATACGATTCTGGCTTTGCGCGAGCTGGTGCGGGACGTGGACCACGAGGTTTCTCTCTACGGTGCCTACAAGCGGGTTCCGGCGCAGGATCAGACCAACGTACGCAACGATATGTATGTGGCCTCTGAAGCGTTGCGCCTGATGGAAAAGAGCCACAATCCGGCCTTTACTCCGGTTGAGACCGGGGTGCTGAAGGACTACGGTGCCAAGCTCGACAAGTCCACCAAGTTCATTCCCGACTGGGTGAAGGTGGCTGTGGCTTTGGCGCTGGGTCTGGGTACGATGGTGGGCTGGAAGCGCATTGTGGTGACGGTGGGCGAGAAGATCGGCAAGGAGAACCTGACCTATGCGCAGGGTGTGAGCGCTGGCCTGGTGGCCATGTCTACCATTCTGGCGGCGGACCGCTTCGGCCTGCCGGTTTCTACCACGCATGTGCTCAGCTCGGGCGTGGCCGGAACGATGGCCGCCGATGGTAGTGGCATCCGCTTCAGCACGGTGCGTAACATCGTCACTGGCTGGGTGCTGACGTTGCCGGCAGCGGCACTGCTCAGCGGCCTGCTTTACTGGCTCTTCCATTCGCTGTCATAAAGCGCGGCAGCAATCAAAGCCTTAGAAAGCCCACCCTCTAGCGGGGTGGGCTTTTTGTTTTCACCTTCAAAATATGAACAATTCATCCTCTATTCGCATTCTTTCCACCTGCCGTTCATCGTCAGGGACTATCCCTTGCAGTGTCTGGAAAAGATACATCCGGGGGCGCTCCGGACATATTTTGCACGGGAACGGGAGTCGTATATGGCCGATCTGGCAACAGTAGTGGAGAGCCCAGTTGATACTGGGTCGTTCCTTGACCAAAAGATGAAGAAGTCACCGGCGTGGATCAGCGGTGTAGTGATGGGAACAGCGCTGCTGGGCAGCCTGGGCTACATTGGATTTCACATTGCCGAGGATCTGGGCTCAACGACGGTGGGCAGCATCTGGCCCTTCCTGCTGTTGGGGTTGGCCCTTTTTATCGCTCTTGGCTTTGAGTTTGTCAACGGCTTTCACGACACGGCAAATGCAGTAGCTACAGTTATTTATACGCATTCGCTCGATCCCAACATTGCCGTGGTCTGGTCGGGATTGTGCAATCTGGCGGGAGTGCTGGTCAGCACCGGCACGGTGGCCTTCAGCATCATCACCCTGCTGCCAGTGGAACTGATTTTGCAGGTGAGCTCTGGTGCGGGCTTTGCCATGGTTTTTGCCCTGCTGATTGCCGCCATTGTCTGGAATCTGAGCACATGGTGGTTTGGCTTGCCGGCCTCCAGTTCGCACACCATGGTGGGTTCCATCATTGGCGTGGGCATTGCCAACCAGCTGATGAATGTGCACGGTGGCACCTCGGGTGTGGACTGGGAGCAGGCCACCAAGGTCTTCCGTGTGCTGCTGATTTCGCCGGTGGTGGGCTTCTGCTGCGCGGCTCTGTTGATGCTGCTTTCCAAGTCGCTTATCAAGTACCCGGCACTGTTTGAAGCGCCCAAGGGCAATACGCCTCCGCCATGGCCGATTCGTCTGCTGCTGGTGCTTACCTGCACGGGCGTCAGCTACTCGCATGGTTCCAATGACGGCCAGAAGGGCATGGGCCTGATCATGCTGATTCTGATAGGCACGGTTCCCACAGCCTACGCGCTGAACCACGCGGTTTCAGCCAAGGATGTGCAGGACTTTATCGCCGCCAGCGAGCAGGCGGGACGGATTCTGGATCGTCATGTGGACCCGAGTGGCGTGCTGGGCTCGGATCCGCGGGCGGAGGTCACGGACTACATTCGTACCAAGGAAATCAAGCCAGCCACGGTGCTGGCGCTGCGTGAGCTGGTGACCAACCTGAATCACGAAGTGGCTCTCTACAAGGAATTCAAGGCGGTGCCTGCCAACCAGCAGACCAACGTACGCAACGATATGTACGTGGCCAGCGAGGCTATCCGCATCATGCAGAAGAACAAGCAACCGGCTTTTACGGCGGAAGAAAACGCCGCTCTGGCCAACTACAAGGGCAAGGTCGACCGGGCTACCAAATTCATTCCGGCCTGGGTCAAAGTGGCCGTGGCGCTGGCGCTGGGCCTGGGAACCATGGTGGGCTGGAAGCGCATTGTGGTGACGGTGGGCGAAAAGATTGGCAAAGAGCATCTGACCTACGCCCAGGGCGCATGTGCTGAGCTGGTGGCCATGGTGACGATTTCGGCGGCCGACAACTTCGGCCTGCCGGTTTCAACTACCCATGTACTCAGCTCGGGCGTGGCCGGCACCATGGCGGCCAACAAGAGCGGTTTGCAGTTTGCCACCATCCGCAACATTGCCGCGGCATGGGTCTTTACGCTTCCGGCAGCGGCACTGCTTTCGGGTAGCCTGTTCTGGATGATGCGCCAGTTCGCACACTGAGGATTCCGCACATAAAAGTACATTCGTGCTTCCCCACCCTAGCCGTTAAAACAAAGACATGGCTAGGGTGGGGTACCCGATTTGCTACAAAATCAAAGGGCCAAATCAATAGAGGCTGTTTTTTGTTTTCTGCTCAGCATCGGCTACGGCTTTGAGCATGCCGCAGTTGGCAAATAGATGGACAAGGTCGGTCGTCAGCGATTTTTCTTCCTGCGGAGCGCTCTGCGCCATGCGGATTTCTCCCGTTGCCTGAGCCTCGATGAGCAACTCTGCCAGCTTGCGTCCCAACTCCAGCGAGAAGCTTTCCGCAATGAAGACATGGGTTCCGCGCGTCACAATCAGCACGGGGCCCTCATTCGTTGAAAACAGCATCTGCTCGCCGTTCGGATCGGCCTGCGCGTCCACGGGCTGTTCTTTGACCGAGGAATACTTGCGCGTCAGATTGTCGGCGTAGAGCTGGGCAAAGGCCTGGGCCGTCGCCTCGTTGCGCCAATTGGCCAGATAAAAGAAGGCGAGCGACGCCGTGGAGGCCTGCTCGGCCGGGGTCTTTGCGCTGCGCAGTTGGCCTGCCCAGTAGAGTCCGCCATTCCAGGCTGGCGTCAGCTTCTGCGTGGCTTTGTCGCCGCCCAGCAGCTTGGTCAGAATATGCACATCGAGCTGGCCCATCTGGCCAATGTCGTAGGGCGCATAGGTCTTGTCCAGCAGCGGATGAATGTCGGGCAGCATCGGCATGGCGGGCGCATGGCGCTGCTCGAATTCGTGAGGATTCAGAATCTCCCAGCTGGACGAAGGCGGATGGTCGAGCATGCCGGCAAAGGCGGCTTTCTGGCCCTTCTCCATCCATACGTCCTGCTCAAAGCTCAGGCCCTCGCGATAGGGGAAGAGCATGGACTCGCTGAGCAATAGCGGAGCCCGCGCCATCACCGGCGAATCCTCATCGGAACCCATCTGCGTTTGCAACAGTTCCACGACTTCCGGGTCGTCCACAAGATTTTTGCCCATCGGCTTGAGCATGTAATCGGTCATGACGGCGGTGGCTTGGCCCTCGGTGACGGCCTCGCGCGCCGTATCCATTTCGTCGCGGCTCAGGTGGTCCAGGTCAGCCAGCGCGGAGGTGGAAACATCGTCCGGCGTCTGGTCGCTCCACTTTTCCAGATCCACGTGCTGGTCCTGCAGCGCATGGGTCAGTTCGTGCGCCATCACGGGCTTCTGCTCGTCCATATCCACCCAGTCCAGCAGGTTCACTGTTTTGGTGGAGGTGTCGTAAAAGGCTTCGATCTGCTCCTTCAGCAGCGCCAGAAGAAACGGCTTGAGCTGGAAGTCGCGATCCAGCAGGCCGAACTTCTTGAGCAGAATTTCATCGTGCTGCATGCGCTGGGCGCTCTGGTCCTCGTCGAACTTCTGCTTCAGGTAGCTTTCCACCTCATTGCGCGTGATCAGCCGCCGCTTTACCGGGCTTTTTATCTCCAGCCCCGTCTCTTTCGACGAGAATCCGATCAGCTCATCGACCAGTGCAAAGAGTTGTTTGGCCTGCTGGGGCGTTATTTTTTTTTGTTGGCCGGAGGGTTTCTGGTTGGACTGCTTGGGCGTGGAATTGGCCAAGGAGTCTTGCGCCCAGGCCATTGTTCCAGCCAGTACAAACGCCAGTACGGTGACAGAGAACCGGAAAATGAGTCCGGGCCGTTGAGTGGTCCTCAAACTTCTTTTTTGCAACGTAATCATCCGTTCTCCATCTCTGCCGGGATATGCGGCGGCGGGATTGCCCGCTCTTCTTTTTGGACGCAGCACGCCAGGGAAGTTCGTACGGAAGTGCGCGTTTGCTGCCCGTACGGGCAGAAAAAACCTGCATCTTTGCTATTTTCCGTCTCCTGGCTTAACTTTGCGGAACTTTTCCTGGCGGTGCGGGTCTTTTCAGACTGTGCTATCCATCTTCCCCACATGGGAGAAGGTTTCCTGTGGGGTAACTACAGGAGTGCGGGAAGGGCTGCTTCGGCCTTCAAAGCACGGCTATAATCATGAAGCGGTTGGCGGCCCTCGGGGTCTGCCGGCTCGCGAAGATTGCAGAAGGCTCCCCATGACACAGAGCGATCTCTCCACTCCGATTTTGGCAACCCCGCTGGCGGGGCTGCTTGCCCAGGCGCGCAATCAACCGGAACTCGTTGAATATCGCGGCGTTCTTACCCCGCGCAGCCTGAACCCCCTTGAAACTGAAATTGAGGCGCTGGCGCATGGCGCGGCGCTCTACGATCTAGGCTGGAAGCGGCGCATTGCCGTACGCGGTGAAGACCGCTTCCGCTGGCTTTCGGGCATGGTCACCAATACGGTAAACGACCTGTTCCCCAACACCGGGGCATGGAACTTTGTGCTGAACGCCCAGGGACACATCCTTGGCGATGTGACCGTCTGGCGCGGCGAGGAAGAACAGTCGGCCCACGAACGCAATCCCCACTCCGGCCAGAAGATCTGCTGCGAAGGTGAGAATCCTGTTCTGGGCACGCCCTTCGCTGGCGAGTCCGGCCTGGAGCTGGTGATCGACGCTCAGCAGTCCCAGAAGTTGCTCGACCACTTGAATCACTTCATCATCATGGATGATGTGGAACTGGCCCCGCTCAGCGAAGAGGCCAACGGCAAGAGTGCTCCGGAAACCGTACTTGGCCTGACCGGGCCCCACGCCTCTGATGTGCTGGAGCGTCTGGGCCTGCCCAGTTTTGCCCATCCCATGAAGGGTGTACGGGTGGAGTGGAATGGCATTGAGCTGCGCATCGTCCGCACCCATGGCGTGCTTACCGCTCACTACGAGTTCTGGGTTCCGGCCAGCAGTTTGCACAAGTTTTGGCAGTACCTGACCACGGCGGGTGCAACTCCGGTGGGCAGCGCCGCCATCGAGCGTTTCCGCATTGCAGAAGGCATTCCCGCCTATGGCATTGATATTCAGGAGCGCGATCTGCCCCAGGAAACTTCGCAGACCCGTGCCCTGCACTTTAACAAGGGCTGCTACCAGGGGCAGGAGATCGTCGAGCGCATTCACGCGCGCGGCCAGGTCCGCCGCCACCTGCGTTCCATTGAGCTGAGTGGTGCCGTGCCCACGGCTGGAACCTCGCTTACGCTGGATGGCGGAGCCGAGGCTGGCCGCATCACCAGCGTGGCTGAGCTGCCGCTTGCCTCCGGCCTGCGTAAGTTCGCCCTGGCTGTGCTGAGTGCCGAGGCTGAAACCGGCGACCGCGTGCTGCACTACAAGGTGGGCGAAGACGAAGGTTCGGCCCGCATTCTGGCCACGCCGCCCACGCTCTGAAAAGAGATGCCCGTCCGGAAGCTGCCCCACGCGGCTTCCGCCAGACTTAATCCAGACTTACTATGGAAAAGAACGGAAAAATTATGAGTGAACCCCCGAAGTTTGAAGTCATTGACCGTCGCAAGATGAAGGCGGCCGAAGAGCAGGAACAGCATCAGGAACCGAAGGCTGCTGTCAGCGAGCCAGAACCAGGAGCTGGGCCGCGCCTGGTAGTGAACGAAGGCCGTCGTGTGGATGAGCCGACGGAAGAGGCCACGGAACAGCCCGAAGATCCGACGCTGCCCCCGGCGCCGAGCGAAGCTGAAAGCCGCCAGCAGAAGATGGCCTATGACGCAGCAGCCCAGCGCCTGGAAGATCTGATCCGCGCCCAGAATCCTGCCGCTGAACAGCAGCCCCCGGTGGGCTTTGAGAACCTTGTGCAGCAGTTCTACCTTTCGGCTATGTTGCAGATGGGAGCAGGCACCCAGGAGGGGCAGCGTCCGCGCATCGATATTGTGGGCGCACGCGGCACCATCGACCTGCTGGACCTGTTGGCCGAAAAGACCAAGGGCAACCTTAGCGCCAATGAAGACCGCATGTTGCAGACCGTACTGTTTGACGTCCGCATGGCCTTTCTGGAGCTGACCAGCATGATCAACATGCAGGCCCCGCCGCCACCGTCGGACCTGAAGTAGGGATAAGGAACCAAAGGTAGGCGGGAGCAAGGATGGAACGCTGCTCCCAACTTCCACAACCTGACCGGGGAGCAGAGGTTTGCTTCCCGGTCCCAGCCTCCAGCCTCCAGCCTCCAGCACCTAGCACCTAGAACCTCTTTTCCCCCCTGTTTCTGCACCAAGATCAGTGCAATTTCCCTGTTTTTCGCGCTCCCGCTTCTGCGCTGTTAGCATTAAGAGACGGTCCGCAGTCCTTGCGGCCACCCAACCACCTGAAAACAGAGCGCCTCCTGCGCCCGGGAAAAAGAAATGTTCCACACTACC
Organism: Telmatobacter bradus; assembly: GCF_048629425.1. Classification (NCBI taxonomy): domain Bacteria; kingdom Pseudomonadati; phylum Acidobacteriota; class Terriglobia; order Terriglobales; family Acidobacteriaceae; genus Telmatobacter; species Telmatobacter bradus. Next base: position 4,561,634 of record NZ_CP184532.1, on the reverse strand, counting down.
GAAGATATTCATATCCAGTGGACCAAGGTTGTTTTGCCCCCTGTCTTTCTGGAAGAAGAGCGCCCGGTCAGCGACGCGGCCTCGACCACGATCTTCGACGCTCGTACCGAGATCGTCGATATTCTTAACGGCAAGGACGATCGCCTGCTGGTTCTGGTAGGTCCCTGCTCGATTCACGACACCAAGGCGGCCCGCGAGTACGGTCAGTTGCTCAAGGAAGCCATCGAGGAGCACAAGGCCGATCTGCGCATCGTCATGCGTGTCTATTTTGAGAAGCCTCGCACCACCATCGGCTGGAAGGGGCTGGTCAATGATCCGTACCTCGATCAGTCCTACAAGATTAACGACGGCCTGCGTTTGGCGCGCCATCTGCTGCTGGATCTGGCGGAGATGGGCGTGCCCACCGGCACCGAGTTCCTGGACATGATCTCGCCGCAGTACATTGCCGGCCTGGTCAGCTGGGGCGCCATCGGAGCCCGCACCACGGAAAGCCAGGTGCACCGTCAGTTGGCCTCGGGCGTTAGCTGCCCGGTGGGCTTCAAGAACGCCACCTCGGGTGACGTGCAGGTGGCCATTGACGCCATTCAGTCGTCGGCGCACTCGCACACCTTTCTGGGCCTGACCAAGCATGGTCAGTCGGCGATTTTGGTGACCACTGGCAATCCGGACTGTCACATCATTCTGCGCGGGGGCAAGAAGCTTATCAACTTTGACGCCGCCAGTGTGGAGGCTGCCTGCGCCGCTCTGGCCAAGGCCGGTCTGCATGAGCGCATCATGATCGACTTCAGCCACGCCAATAGCTGCAAGGATTATCGCCGTCAGGCGCAGGTCTGCCACGATGTTTGCAGCCAGCTTGCCGGGCAGGATGGTAAGCCGGGCGATAAGCGCATTCAGGGTGTGATGATCGAGTCGAATTTGGTGGCCGGCGCACAGTCCATCGTGCCGGGCCAGCCGTTGCTTTATGGCCAGTCCATCACCGATGCCTGTATCGACTGGACTGAGACGAAGACGCTGCTTGCGGATCTGGCTGCGTCTGTCCGTGCTCGCCGTTCTTCGAAGTAAAACCGGCTGTTTCTTTCGGAAGGCCTGCCGCAGATGCGACAGGCCTTCGGCATTTTGTCTGTATTTTGTCCGTCCTAATTTCAAGCCGATTTTTCGTCGGAGCCGGTATGATGGAATCGACCCAGGGAGGTCGCAGAGGTGAGCTATGTCCCCCACGATCTTCATTTCCGCCGGTGAGGCCAGCGGCGAGCATTACGGAGCGTTGCTCACTGCCGAGCTGGACCGCAAACTGCGTGCTGCCGGTCAGGAACCCAGGTTTTTTGGCATGGGGGGCGAGCGCATGGCGGCGGCCGGTCTGGAGCGCGTGGTGCGTGCGGAAGACGTGGCCGTGATGGGGCTGACTGAGGTGGTGCGTCACCTGCCCCGCATTTATGGCGAGTTTCGCAAGCTCAAACGCTCTATCCGCGAACGCCGTCCGAGCCTGGCCATTCTTATCGACCTTCCCGACATTCATCTGCGCTTGGCGCGGGAGTTCCATCGTCTGGGCATTCCTGTGCTGTACTTTGTCAGTCCGCAGCTCTGGGCGTGGAAGAAGCATCGCATCAAGCAGGTGCAGCAGTTTGTGCGGCGCATGGCGGTTATTTTTCCCTTTGAAGAACAGTTTTATCGCGAGCATGGAGTGAAGGCTGATTTTGTGGGCCATCCTCTGGCGGATTTGCCCCTGCCCACGATCAGCCGGGAGCAGTTCGCTGCGGAAAACGGCCTCCATCCTGGGCGTACCTGGGTGGCGCTCTTGCCCGGCAGTCGTCCGCATGAGATTCGCGACCATCTGCCCGAGCTGATTGAAGCGGCATGGCGTCTGGCGCAGCCGAAGGAAAACCTGACCGACTCCCCCACGGAGGCATTCGAGTTCATGATTCCACTTGCTCCCACGCTGACCGTGCAGCAGCAGGAGGCGGTGCTCATGCTGACCGAAAAGCTGGCAGGTGCGTTGCCGGTGCGGTTGGTGGACGATGCGCGGGCGGCGCTTTTTCATGCGCGGGCCTCGGTAGTGGCCAGCGGAACCGCCACGGTGGAAGCGGCGCTAATCGGCAATCCTTTTGTAGTGGTCTACCGCGTTTCGCCGCTTACCTTTGCCATTGCCAAGCGGCTGGTGACGGTGGAGCATGTGGCGATGGCCAACCTGATTGCCGGCCATCGCATGGTCCCCGAGCTGATTCAACAGGATTTTTCCGCGGAGAAGATCGTACAGGAGATGGAAAGACTGCTGCCGGATGGACCGGATCGCCAGTCCATGCTGGAGGAGCTGGCCGAGATGGGCCGGGTGCTGCGTACCGCCAAGAAGTCGGAGGAGCGTGAAGGCTCGGGCAGCAGCGCTATTGAGCGCGTGGCCTGTATTGCACTGGAAGAACTGGGCGTGCAATCTGCAGTCAACGAGTCGCCCCCCACCGTCTGAAAGCACAAAATATCTGCCTGAATGCCACAGCACATTGATTCCCCGCCGTTTCGCCGAGCGAAAATAGATGCAGGGGAAAAGATGCAGGGTCATCTGACATTTCTTGGTACTGGAACCTCCATGGGCGTGCCCACACTGGGGTGCGGCTGTGCGGTGTGCACGTCGAGCGATCCGCACGACAGCCGTTTGCGTCCTTCCGTGCTGCTGCGCTGGCAGGCGGAGGAGCGGGAACGCTCGGTCGTCATTGATACAGGACCAGACTTCCGCGAGCAGGCACTGCGTGCGAAGATCCGCCGCCTTGACGCGGTGTTTTATACCCACGGCCACGCGGACCATATTCTCGGACTGGACGATCTGCGTCCGCTCAGCTTCCTGTTTTTTGCGGAGAGCGGTCCGATCCCGCTTTACGCTGGCAGTGAGACGCGGGCTGCGCTCGAAAAGATTTACGATTACACCTTTTCTCCCAATGCCACCTACCCGAACCGCGCTAAGGTCGAGCTGCATCCGCTCAAGCCCGGCGTGCGTGTGCAGGAGGTGGAATTCCTCCGTGTGCCGCTGCTGCACGGGCGGATGAGAATCTCTGGCTTCCGCTTTGGCAAGGTGGCGTATCTGACCGACATCAGCCAGATTCCCGAAGAGAGCTTTGCGCTGCTGGAGGGGGTAGAGACGCTGGTGATTTCTGCCCTGCGCCACAAGCCACATCCCACGCACGCCACTGTTGAGCAGGCGCTAGCCTGGTCGCGGCGCATTGGCGCGCGGCAAACCTACTTTACGCACATTGCCCATGAACTGGGCCACGAAGCAACTAACCGCTCGCTGCCCGAGGGCGTGCAACTGGCCTATGATGGGCTGACGATTTCTGTTGATTTGGGTTCCTGAAACGTATGAGTCTGACTGTTTTTCGTTCTTTGGCCGAGGTACCGGAGGGCTATGGCCCCACGGTGGCTACGATCGGCAACTTTGACGGCGTACATTGCGGTCACCGCAAGATTCTGGCCGCTGTGGTGGAAGAAGCACGCTTGCAGCAGGCCCGCGCCGTGGCCATCACCTTTGACCCGCATCCCGAGCAGCTTCTTTCTCCCGAGCGCGCTCCCAAGCTGATTACGCCGCTCGACGAACGGCTGCGCCTGCTGGAATCGACGGGTATTGATGCGGTTCTGGTGCTTCCCTTCGATGCAGCCTTGGCCGCATTGCCCGCGCGGGCATTCGTTACGCAGATCCTGGTGGACGTGCTGCAGCTTGTTGAGCTGCACGAGGGAGGAAACTTCCGCTTTGGCTGCCGTGCTGAGGCTGGCGTGAACGAACTGCGTGCCTTTGGTGCGGAGTTTGGATTTGCGCTACATGTGCATGAGGCGGTGCAGGTGCGTGGGCTGGAGGTCTCCAGCTCGGCCATTCGCGCGGAGGTTGCGGCGGGCTGCCTGAACCGCGCCCGCTGGATGCTGGGCCGACCCTTCGCCGTGCTGGCCACGCAGAAGCGGGATCGTGGCGTGGGAACCGAGCTGCTGGTTCCTACCATCAACCTGAGCGACTACGACGGATTGCTGCCCGCCTTTGGCGTTTATGTTACGCACATTCGCGTGGGCGAGCGGGCGTTTCAGGCTGTGACCAACGTGGGCAATCGTCCCACCTTTGCGGGTGCGGGCTTTAGCGTGGAAACGCACATCCTCAACTTTGAGCCCGTCGAAATCACTGCGCAAACGCCGCTTGATTTGGAGTTTCTTTTCTGCCTGCGGGGCGAAAAGACCTGGCCCTCGCCCGAGGCGCTCAAGGCACAGATCTTCCGCGATGTGGCACGTGCCAAGCGCTACTTTCAGAGGGTGGACGCGCTACGGCGTTGATGCTGCAGCGCCGAGTGCGGAAAACTCGCAGCGGCATGGATTTGTATTGCGGAGGGAGCAAGGGTCTTCAGGCCCTTGAAGAATAGGCGCATTGAAGACCGCCTTTAGGCGCGGGATTTTTCTTCCACTGCCTACTCTGGATGCCTGTCTGTGAAAAAACTTCCCGGGGCTGAAGCCCTTGGACTTTTTGCCGTGTTTTTGCGGGGGTTAAAACCCCCGCCTCCCTCCGAAACGAGTTTTCCGCAGACGCTTACGCGGCCAGTTTCCAGCCGAGCTTGCGCGCCTGTCGCAGGCTGCTTGCGGCCAGAGGCTGGTGCGGAGTGGCGGCAGCCAGCCCAATCCACATTCTGCCTACGGGGGCTGCGCCCAGCATGGCGGCAGTTATTTTCAGGGCCCGGCTTGCACCCGTGGCCACGGGAATCAGAAACCCAGGCATTCCCGCTGCGGCAATCAGTACGGCCTTGCGCGGTTTGCGTTGGACACGCAGCTTGGGGCTCATCTGTCCCCATGGCCAGTAGGCAAAGCCGAGCAGCCGCTCCATGAATCTGCGGAAGATGGCGGTTACATTCCAGTAATTGACGGGCGAAGCCAGCACCACGGCATCGGCAGCTTCAATGGCGCTGAGGATTGCCTCCAGCCCATCCTGCTTCTGGCATTTGCCCCGCTCCTCGCCGGGCGTTTGCGTACAGGCGCGGCAGTTGGTACAGAACTCCAGCAGTTCCTCGGTCAGATGGATGGTCTGGGTGATGGCGCCTTTTTCCCGCGCTGCTGCCAGAACAGCCTCCACAGCTGCTTCCACGGTGCCTTCCCGGCGATAGCTTCCTACTACGGCAACAATCCGTGCACCCATTCCGCATCTTCCTCAGTTGGCAGTGTACTTGATCGGTCATAAGGATGAAGGTGACGGTTCATCCACTGGTGATTTCGAAAAAAGCCCTGTTATTCTTACTAGGTGACTGCTTCTGTGCAAATGAAGATGTTTCTGCTCGCCGGTCTTTTTGTGGCTGGTTCCATCGTTGCCTGCCACAAGGAAGAGCAGGCTGTTGCCGGCGTGGCGCAGACGGCGGTTAACGCCGAGCACAAGGCGCAGGTTACGGCCGGCGAACGCGACCAGCAGCGTACCCAGCTGCAGCAGATTCCGCTGCCCACCAAGAGTCTTTATATAGACATTCACGAGGCTTCGGCCTGGACCAATCCCTTCCTGAGTGTTGGGTCCGATGCGATTACGCTGCGTACCAGTGAAGGCGCGCCTTCTGCCCGCCATCAGGATCAGCAGATTCAGCTGGTCGATCTGGCCCGGGCCATGGCATCGCTTCCGCCCTCGGCATGGCGCTATGGCCGTGTGGTGGCCGTGGCCGAAGCGCCGCAGGTGAACACCAAAGCACTTCCCAAGGTTCGCCGCAACGTTGAAGCCGCTATTCAGCAGCTCAACGATCTGGGAATTGTTGTTCAGGATTGGCCCGCCCGCTAGCTCTTGCAGTTGCCAGCGCCGCGTTTTTTCTCTTCTCACGAAGCGATTGCACGAAATATGTGGTGATTGTTCCGCCAAGACTCTAGAATGTTGCCGAGCAGCGAACTGCTCTGGATTCTGTGCGTCAATCATTTGCGGCACCCGCAAAAGTCTGCTACGCTCAGGCATCTTTTCAGCAGCGGAAGGAGAGTCTTCATCATGGCGGAAGAAAACAAGTCGTACGGGTTGGCATGGTTTCTGGCAGGGTTGGGCGTAGGCGCTCTGGTAGGCATTCTCTACGCACCCAAAAGTGGACGTGAGACGCGCGAAGACATTGCCAACAGTGCACGCGAAGGCAGCGAATATCTGCGCGCCCGCACTCGATTGGCTGCCGAAGAAGTGAGCGACTTCGTTGACAAGAGCAAGCAGCAGGTAGCCGAGTACGTTGAAAAGGGCCGTGAGGCCGTCGACCGTGGCCGTGCGCAGTGGGAAGATTTCATCGAGCGCGGCAAGAACACGGTCGTCGAGCAGTCCAGCCGCGTTTCTGCCGCCGTTGACGCTGGCCGTCAGGCGTATCAGGCCAAAGCCACTCCGCCTGAAATCAAGGAATACTAGTTCTACGGGGCAAATTGCCTCTTTTTTGATGCGTAATCCGGCGCGCGGGTCGGCGTGGGCAATCCATGCGTCGTTTCTATTTTTCTTTTCTGCCGGCGAGTGGCCGACAGCGACAGCCTGCCCAGCACGAGACTGCCCTTATGCCAAATTTTGATTCACAGACCATTCTGCTTGCCATTCTAGGGATTGTTGCGCTGGCCATTCTGGCGCAGGCTATCCTTCTGTTCGCCATTCTGCTGGTGATTCGCAAGACCGCCCGCAAGCTTACCGAGCAGGTCGAGGAACTCCACGCCGAAATTTCGCCGATTCTGCACAACACCCGCGAACTCTTCCACCGCGTAGCGCCGCATGTGGAGAACACCGCTGCTGATCTGGCCGCCATGGCTCGTAGCCTGCGCAGCCAGACCGCCGACATTCAGAGCTCGGCTCGCGATGTGCTGGAACGGTTGCAGAAGCAGATCGCCCGAGTGGACGGGATGATCTCCACCGCGTTGAATGGCATTGATCGTGCCACTGGTTTCGTGACCGAAGTGGTGGCCAAGCCGGTTCGTCAGGCCTCCGCTATTCTGGCTTCGGTTCGCGCCATTATTGATTCCTTGCGCCATCGCGGGGCGGAGGCTCAGCCCGAGGCGAGAGACAGTGCTGTGGACGATGATTTTATTGGCTGAAAAGTAGTGGCGCTTGCTCGGATTGCGCATGGAAAGGTATGAAACAAGAGGCACGGCTTTGGCCGTGCCTCTTGTTTTGTTTTAAAAGATCCAGCCGCCGCCGACCACCTCATCGCAGTCGTAAAAGACGGCCGACTGGCCCGGTGTTACAGCCCTCTGCGGTTCGTCGAAGGTGGCTTTGACCGTCTCTTCTGTGTCGGGCTCAAGCAGCGCCCAGGCTGGTTCGTGACGGTGGCGGATCTTGATTTTCACCCGCATGGGCTGGGTAAGGCGCTCGATGCTGATCCAGTTCAGCTTCCGGGCGCGCAGCATGGAGGTGGCCAGTTCGTCGTCCGGGCCCACCATCACCTGATGGCTGGCGGGGTCAATCTTCAGCACGTAAAGCGGTGTGGGCGAGGCAACCCCCAGGCCCTTGCGCTGCCCGATGGTGAAGTTTTCAATGCCCTCGTGGCGGCCAAGCACCTTGCCGCTGGAGTCGACCATTTCACCCGCTGAATCCGGAATCGTCTCGCCCTTTTCTTCCATGTAGGCGGAGAGGAATTGCTTGTAATCGCCGCCGGGAATGAAGCAGATCTCCTGCGAGTCGGGCTTTTCGGACAGCCGCAGTTTCTGCTGGCGGGCCAGTTCACGCACTTCGGGCTTGATCAGATGGCCGAGCGGAAACAGGGTGTGCGCCAGCTGCTCCTGGGTGAGGCCGAAGAGGAAGTAGGTCTGGTCCTTGGCCTGATCGACGGGGCGCTTCAGGATCCAGCGCTGGCGTGGCTCGCTCCACTCGTTCAAGGCGTAGTGGCCGGTGGCAATGAACTCCGCGCCGATGCCCCGCGCCGTCTTCAGCAGCTGGTCGAACTTCAGGTGGTTGTTGCAGAGCGAGCAGGGGATGGGGGTGCGTCCGGCCAGGTATTCGCGCACGAAGGGCTCAACCACATCCTGCTCGAAGCGCTCCTCCTGATTGACCACGTAGTAGGGAAAGCCCAGTTGCTCGGCCACCTTGCGGGCGTCGTAGACATCGTCGAGCGAACAGCAGCGGCCCGCCTTGGGCACGTCGGGAATGCCGTGGCGACCGGCCAGCCGGGACTGATCCCAGAGCTGTAAGGTCAGGCCCACCACGCGCTCTCCGGCGCTGGACAGCATGGCTGCCACGGTGGAAGAGTCCACTCCGCCCGACATGGCTACCGCAATGGTTCTTGGTTCCGTCATTCTGTTTCCTTGGGAAGGATTCTTCCTCGGGAGGGTCGTTGACCAGCCCGTGGGCCAACTATCCCTCAGGGGCTAAAGCCCCGTTGATTTGATTGCATTTATTTGGCACGGCTAAAGCCGTGCCCTTTCAAAGCCTGACTTCCACCACATGCGGCTACGCCTTTGCCGCTGCGCCCAGTGCCCGCAGTTGGCGGACGGCGTCGGGCAGTACGGCCAGCACGCGGTCCACATCGGTTCCGGTCGCGGACTTCAGCAAGCTGAAGCGCAGGCTGGAGCGCGCGGCCTGCTCGTTGAGCCCCATGGCCAGCAGAACATGGCTGGGTTTGGTTGAGCCGGAGTGGCAGGCTGAGCCACCACTGGCGGCAATTCCCTTCAGGTCGAGGGCGATCAGCAGAGCCTCGCTCTCCACGTCCTCAAACAATACGTTCGTAGTATTGGATACGCGAGCGACCGGTTGCGATTCGCTTTGGGCAGGATTGATACGAGAGCCTGCGAGCGCCAGCATGCCTGCTTCCAGCCGGTCTCGCAGCCCTGCCACACGTTGCTGCGTACCGTCGGTGAGGGCCTTCAGGGCCAGCTCGGCGGCTTTGCCCAGACCCACGATTCCCGGCACATTCTCGGTTCCGGCGCGGCGGCGGCGTTCGTGGCTTCCGCCCAGAATCTGTGCTTCCAGGGGCGTTCCGCGTCGTACAAAAAGAGCGCCCACGCCCTTGGGTCCGTGCATTTTATGGGCGCTGATGGAGAGCAGATGGCAACCAAAGCGCTCCACGTTGAGCTCGACCTTGCCTGCGCCCTGCACGGCGTCGATGTGGAAGAAAACGCCGGCCTCGGCGGCGACTTTGCCGATCTCTTCCACCGGCTGCAGCACACCGGTTTCGTTGTTGGCGAGCATGACGCTGATGAGCCGCGTGTTGGGTCGTAGCGCCGCGCGAATTGCCTCGGGTGTAATTACTCCACTCGGCAGAGGATCGACAAAGCTGACCTCCACGCCCTTCTGCTGCATGCGCTCGGCGGCCTGGAGTACGGCGGAGTGCTCGATGGAAGTGGTAATCAGATGATCGCCCGAGCGCAGCAGGCCGAAGAGCGCGGTATTATCGCCCTCGGTGCCGCCGGAGTTAAAGACCACTTCGGCCTCACGGCAGCCGAGCAGCGCAGCCACAGACTCACGAGCCTCGGTGACGGCGCGGTGGGCCCGCTGGCCGTCCTGGTGGATCGACGAGGCGTTGGCAAAAGCCTCCATCCAGTAGGGACGCATCGCCGCAAAGACCTCTTCGCTGAGGGGCGTGGTGGCGTTGGCGTCCATGTAGATTCGCTGCATTGCGCTCGTCTTCCTCTGCTTCGATTGTACGTGGAAGCGGGGAATGAACTGCGGAGTTTGTCCGCCTGTGGGCCAGGCAAAGGCCCCACTCCTGCGGGCAGGAATGGGGCCTTGTGGGTTGATAAGCTGGCTTACTGCTTGTAGCCGGTGATGGTACTGATCCAGGTGATAAAGCCCTGCGGGTCCAGATCCTGGCAGTGGCCTGCCTCCCAGAAGATGGCGGCGTTGACGTCGCGACCCATGTTTTCCAGGCTCAGAGCCAGATTGACCGTGTTGGTGGGCGCGGAGTCGGTTTCGATGCCGCCGTGACGAATCCACCAGTGCTCCGCCGCGCCAGGATTTTTGGCTCCAGTAAAGTACATGGGATTCATCAGGTTGACGATCTGCTGCAGGACAGGATCGACGTGGGCGTTGGGATTGCCGGTGGTCTGTTGCAGGCTGAAGTCCGTGTAGTGGCGGGAATCGGTCGTCTTGTTGCCAAACTCGTTGGACTCGGGCGAGCGCAGGGTCAGTCCGTCAAAGGCAGGGGCCGACTTCATGCGCGTGATGTGCTGGGCGGCATAGTCCAGATAGCTGAACTGCGCCGTCTTGCCGTCCCACTTGAGCCAGGGATTCTTGGCCAGATATTCCTTGCGCTTGTCCTCGGTGAGCTTCAGCAGGTACTGGGTTGCAGCCGGGGCAAAATACTCTTTGACTAGGTAGAGGTCCAGATTGTCGACGGTGATCTGGCCAAAGCCCTCCTTGCCTTGCAGATGCAGCGAGGCTTCATAGGCGGGGAAGCGCTCTTTGAGCGCCGCCGAGACCTTGGCGTCCACCGCACCGGAGCGCAGTTTGGAAGCTCCAAAGGCCCATTCGTAGGGCATATCTGCGTGTTCCAGATCGGTGACTGGCGAACCGCAGCCGCTGGCAAAGACGTTGTCCTTTTCCTCTGCCGCGCCAATCTCCTGCAGGTAGGGCTCATAGAGCGGGCTGTTGCCGGATGCGCCCAGCAAGGCTGAAAGTCCGCCGCCGGCGCTGCAACCCGACGAGACGATCCAGTCCATGTTGCCGGGCAGAATGCCCTTGTTGTGGCGGATGTAGCGCACGGCCGCCTTCAGATCGACGATGGCTGCCGGAGCTTTGCCATAGAAGCTTCCATCGGCTGCCTTGTTGTCGCGTCCACGGGCTCCGGGAGCAACCACAACGTAGCCCTCTGCCAGCGCCATATTTTGCGTTGCCTCAGGACCGCCTGCCGTGCCATTGGCTCCCTGAAAGGCTCCGGGAGGCGGTCCACCCGGGCCTCCGGGTCCACCGGGAGCGCCCATTTCCATCTTCCCGCCAGGAGCTCCGGGGGCACCTGGCCCGTCCGGACCATGCTGCTTGTAATTGCTGGCCGACATATAGCCGCCCACGCCCACGACAAAGAGAATCGGCGCATTCTGGCTGTGTACCTCGACGCCATCCACCGAGACGGGAACCTTCACGTCCAGGCTTTCATACTCCTTGTCCACCGGCTTGGCCACGTACGGAATGTGCTGATAGAGCCTGTAGACCACCTTCTTTTCACCAGCGGCCGTCTTGATGGTTTTGGTTTCAAGTTTGAACTGATCCTTGGGAAACAGCAGTGGATTGCTGGCGGGGACGGTGCTCTGTGCATGAGCGCAGGAAAGTGCGCCTGCTCCCAGAGCGGCGTAAAGCACAAGACGCCTGAGGCGTTGCGGGGCCTGTACAGCGTCGTTTTCAGTAGACATATTGCATGCTCCTTGGACGATCATTTCAGAATGCTGTTGGCGCATGGATCGCTTGCTTGACTGACGCAGAGGCACTGGCCAGAGCTCGACGCAAGCGAGGGAAACGATCTTCCGGTTCCTGCAACAAGGAGGGTGAAGACCGGTTCGAGCATGCAGCCACGGTACTCTTTGGCCCGGCGGACGGTCTATTGAAAACGCTCTGCTGCTGCCCGCATCTGCTCGGTAATAAAGTCACTGACCACACGGACGCGGGTTAGCCGGTGCAGGTCAGCGTGCACGCCCAGCCAGAGGGAACGCGTCAGCTTTACCTGCTCGGGTAGCACGATTTCCAGCTCCGAATGATCGACGGCCATGAAGCGTGGCAGCACTCCCACCCCGGCCCCGGCAAGCACCGCCTGCTGCTGCACCACCATGGTCGAACTGGCAAAGCCCGGCGTTAGCGAGGCGTGAATATCGGGCAGGTAGCTCAGCTCGCTGATGGACATCAGTTCTTCGATGTAGCCGATCATCAGGTGTTCTGTCAGATCGCCGGGTTTGCGAATGGGCGGATGGCTGGCCAGATATTCTCTGGTGGCATAGAGCTGCAGCGTGTAGTCCAGAATCTTTCGCCCTACCAGACGGCCTTTGGCTGGCCGCGACAGACTGATGGCAATGTCGGCTTCGCGCCGGGTCAGATTAAAGACCCGCGGAAAGGCCAGCAGCTCGATATTCAGGCCGCGATGTTCGGCGGCAAAACGGGCCAGTCGCGCGGCCAGAAAGTCCACGCCCAGGCCGTCGGGTACGCCAATGCGCACGGTGCCGGTCAGCTCCAGATCGTGTCCCACAATGTCGTTGTGGGCGTCGGCGATCAGGCTTTCCATCTGCTCGGCGGCGGCAAAAAGCCGTTCGCCCTCGGCGGTCAGGGAAAAGCCGTCTTCGCGGCGGTCGAAGAGGGTGACCGCCAGAGCCGATTCCAGAGCGCTGATGTGCCTGCTCACCGTCGAGTGGTCCACGTTCAGCCGCTTGCCTGCTGCCGCCAAGCGGTGGGTGCGGGCAAGAATCAGAAAAGTCTCCAAATGCGTCCATTCAGGCTGTTGCATGCAGCCATCATAGCTCTGCTGTGAAAATGTGCAAGCTGGATGTAGGTATCTTTTAGTGTTCGTGCAATAAAAATCGGATGGTCGGAGGGGAATTTGCCTCGACGAACTGGAATGCAGCTCTGGAATCACTGTCCGGTAGCTTCTGCAACTGATAAAGTAGGTGGCAAAAGCCGCCCCCACAGGTAGACGGCAATCGCTCGCGGCAGCGCCCGGGCAGAATGTATTTGCAGGAAGAGGATTTGCCTTGATCTCTCGTCGTTCGTTTTTGCAGTCTTCCGCCGCGCTTGGTGCGGTGGGAATTTCGTCCCGCATGCGATCTTTTGCTGCGGCCACGCGGGTCTATCCGCGCTTTCCCGATGCGGATCCGCGCTGGCAGAAGACCTGGGATGCAGCCCTCGATGTACTTGGCGGCAACATCCGTCAGGTGCCCGCCTTTGCCAAGCCCGTGCTGGTGGAAGGTTCGGTCTATCCCGGTGTCTGGCAGGAGTGTGCTCCGCAGGAGGGACTGGTCTATGGCCAGCTAGCACGCTTTATTCCCTCCGTGGAGGGCCGGCCCGCGCCGCTGGAGATTGCACGCAACAATCATCAGGCTTTTTTTGCCTTGCAGAAGCCGGATGGACAGCTTCCTGCCGCAGTGAAGATGAGCGGGCTTGGCTATGGTCAGCTGCAGATGGTGGTTCCCATTGCTGCAACTGCGTGGGAACTGGTGCAGAGCACGCAGGATGAGGCGTTTCTGGCCCAGGCCTACTCTGCCTGCTCCCGTTGGGATGCGTGGCTGCGGCAGTTCCGCGATACGCGCAAGAGCGGTCTGGTGGAGGGTTTCTGCGTCTACGATACGGGCCACGACAACAGCCCGCGCTGGGACGGAATGCCCAAGCGTTGCCCGGATGGAGATGCGCACCTCTACGACAAGAGCATCAAGAGCCTGCCTTGGCTGAGCCCGGATCTTTCCGCTTCGGTCTACGGCGCGCGCGTGGCGCTGGCGGCCATGGCCACGGCGCTAGGCAAAACTGCCGAGGCCATGCGCTGGCAGGAAGACGCTGAGAAGATTCGCCTGCTGATTCTAGCCAAGCTTTATGATCCGCAGGATGCGGCCTTCTACGATCTGGATGCGAGCAATCAGTTTGTGCGGGTGCGCTCCGACGTGATCAGCCGCGTGCTGGGCGAGCATGTGCTCAAGTTGGAGAACGCCCATGATCGCACTATTTTTGAGGCAGTCTGGACGCGCCAGATTCATAATCCTAAAGCATTTTGGGCTCCTTATCCACTGACCTCAGTGGCGCTCGATGATCCGCACTTTGTGCGTCCGATTCCCCGCAACAGCTGGGGCGGAGCCTCACAGGCGCTGACAGCCCTGCGTGTGCCCCGCTGGATGAGCTATTACGGCAAGCAGCAGGAGCAGCGCGAGTTGATGTTGCAGTGGTGCAAGGCCATCAGCCGTGAAACCGAGTTCCGCCAGCAGATGGACCCGCTCACCGGTGAGTTCACGCGCGTTGATCCCAGTGGATATTCGCCGGCCGCGCTTGTTTATCTTGACTTTATCTGTCGCCTTGAGCAGAGGCCTTCGCCGCAGAGCGCGCGGTAAGAAGAATACGCAGAGCGGTATGCATGCATGCCGCTTTGCGCGTTTTTGAGCTGAAGCGCTACCTTCCGGCCCCTTCTTGGGTCTGTGAGGTAGCGCTTGGCAAGCAACGTATTCCTGCGGCTTATAGGCATTCCGAAAATCTTTTACGGATCTGCTTCGGAAAGTTGGGCTAACTCAGAGGTTCCTCAGAAAACATGCAGGAGAAAGGCGTTACAAATTGCATGTGCTTGTTGGGCCCGGATTCAATGGCCGCTATGGTTACTTCTGTAGCCGTGATGGAAGCTGGGTACGTCTAACAAGAGAGATACACTGAGAGAGCGTCGTCGCCGGGAAGATGGGCCAAGTGAAAAAAACTTCCCGTGTCAGTGCAGCGGAGGCAAGAAGATGGGTTACGAGCTGGCAGTAGTTCTGCCAACGTTTAATGAAAGCAAAAATGTACGTCCTTTGATGGAGTGCCTGGAAAAGGCTCTGGCAGGCGTCCGTTATGAAGTGATTTTTGTCGATGACGATTCGCCGGACGGCACTGCTGCGGTGGTGCGCCTGCTGGCCAAGAGCAAGGACAATGTGCGTGTGATTCACCGCATTGGGCGGCGCGGTTTGTCTTCGGCTTGCATCGAGGGCATTCTGGCGGCCTCGGCTCCGTTTGTGGCAGTGATGGATGCGGATATGCAGCATGATGAGAGCGCTCTGCCCGAGATGCTGCGCAAAATTCAGGACGCGAATCTGGATCTGGTGATTGGATCGCGCAACTGCGCTGGTGGCAGTATGGGCGAGTTCGCAAGCTGGCGCGTCAAGCTGAGCCAGATGGGTAGAAAACTGAGCCGCATGGGCTGCGAGCACGAACTGAGCGATCCGATGAGCGGCTTCTTCATGGTGCGCTTCAGCAAGTTCGAGAGTTTTGCCCACAAGTTGTCGGCCATCGGTTTTAAGATCCTGCTGGATATGGTGCTGTCGGCTGGTCCTGATTTGAAGATCGGCGAGGTTCCGTACCGCTTCCGTCTGCGGGAGTACGGCGAAAGCAAGCTGGACTTCATGGTGGGTCTGGAGTACTTCGAACTGCTGGTGGATAAGCAGATGGGGCACCTGCTGAATGTGCGCTTTGTCTCGTTCTGCATGGTGGGCGCGCTGGGCGTGGGCGTTCATCTGGTGATTCTGCGGGAGCTGATGAAGCTGGAGTCGCTGAGTTTTGCTCTGGGGCAGACGATTGCCACCATGATTGTGATGGTGCTGAACTATACCCTGAACAATGCCGTGACGTATCGCGACCGGCGGCGGCGTGGGTTGGCCTTCTGGGGCGGTTTGCTGTTGTTCTGCCTGGCCTGCGGTCTGGGCGTGATGGTGAACGTGGCCATTTCGCGCGAAGCCTTTGAGCGTGGCGTGCCATGGATTCTGGCGGCGATGACCGGACTGCTCTTCTCGGCGGTGTGGAACTATGGGGTGACCTCAATGACGCTGTGGCGTCAGGCTCGCACGACACTGGAAAAGCGCGCGGCGCGGCGGTTGCAGGTGGCAGCCAAACTGGCTGTCGACTAAGTCCGTTTCAACGCTTCCTTTTCTCTTGCCCCGGAAGGTCATTTCTTCAGGAAATGCTCTTCCGGGGCAAGTTGCGTCTGGCGCAAAAACAACTACACTGGGGCAGATATGTTTTCTTCTGAAGCAACACATCTGGCGATTGATCTGGGTTGTGGACTGGCTGCGGGCGGTCTGGCGGTAGGCGGATTTTTCTACGCTTCGCTGTGGCCTGCGTCGCGCATCTTTGGCAGTGCTCTGATTGCCCCGCGCACGCCCGGCGAACTGGCCCTCACCTTCGATGATGGGCCGAATCCGGTGTGGACGCCGCGTCTGCTGGAGACGCTGGCCAAGCACAAGGTGAGGGCGACCTTCTTCATGATGGGCCAGCATGCGGCCTGGGAACCGGCTCTGGCGCGCGAGGTGCATGCCGCCGGTCATCTGGTGGGGCTGCATTCGTTTAGCCATCCCAATCTGTCACGCTCCAGTAAGAAGGTCATCCGCGAAGAACTGGTGCGCAATCGGGGGACGCTCGAAGAGATTCTGGGCAGCCCGGTGCGCTTCTTCCGTCCTCCCTTCGGAGCGCGGCGGCCAGCAGTTTTCACCATTGCCCGCGAACTGGGGCTGACCACAACCCTGTGGAATGCCATGACCAGCGACTGGAGCGACCGGGACCCTGACCTGATTGCGCAAAAGCTGACGGCCAAGGTGGAAGGCCTGACGCGCAAGGGCTTTGCCGCCAATGTGGTGCTGCACGACGGCGGTCACCTGGACGTGCGCGTGGATCGTGGGCCATCGGTAGCGGCAGCCGGAAGGCTCGTGGAAAAATTCAAGCCCACGCACCGGTTCGTCACGCTCGATGCCTGGGCCTGATTTTTTCTGCGGAGTTTTCTGACTATAGATCCGGCAAATAAATACCAGCTTGGGTGCCCCACCCTCGCCACGCCTTTGTTTTTGTGGCTAGGGTGGGAAAGCACGAAAATGCTTTAACCCTGCACCACAGCTTTGAAGGCTTCGGTAGCTGCGGCGATGGTCGCGGCTACTTCCCTTGCGCCGTGGGCTGTGCCGAGGAAGGCTGCCTCAAACTGCGAGGGGGGAAGCCAGACGCCCTGGTTGAGCATGGCATTGTGGAAGCGGCCAAAGGCTGCGGTGTCGGAGTTGGCCGCCTCTGCGTAGTTGCGCACCGGGCCGGGCGTAAAGAACCAGGTGAACATGGCTCCCACGCGATTGGCGGTGAGCGCTACGCCCGCCTTGGCGGCTTCGGCGGCGATGCCGTCGACGACCGCCTTGCTGGTGGCTTCAATCTGCGGATAGACGGTGGCAGCGTGCTCTTGCAAGTAGCCGACTGTGGCGAGGCCCGCAGCCATGGCCAGCGGATTGCCGCTCAGCGTTCCCGCCTGATAAACCGGCCCCAAAGGCGCAAGCATATCCATGAACTTGCGCTTGCCGCCGAAAACTCCTACGGGAAGTCCGCCGCCAACGATTTTGCCGAGCGTGATCAGGTCAGGATCGATCTTGTAGAGGGCCGTTGCGCCGCCCAGCGAGACGCGGAAGCCAGTCATCACTTCATCCACGATGAGCAGAGCGCCGTGGGTGGCGGTGATGGTGCGGAGAGCCTCCAAAAAGCCGGGCGCGGGCGGAATGCAGCCAGCGTTGCCAACGACAGGCTCCAGAATTACAGCGGCGATCTGGCCAGGATGCGCGGCAAAGGCGGCTTCCACGGCGGCAGGATCGTTGTAGGGCAGGGCGAGGGTGAGCTTGGCAATTTCTTCGGGTACGCCAGCTGAGCCGGGAATGCCGAAGGTGGCAACGCCCGAGCCAGCCTTCACCAGCAGACCGTCGGCATGGCCGTGATAGCAGCCCTCGAACTTGATCAGGATGGAGCGGCTGGTGGCGGCGCGGGCCAGACGGATGGCACTCATGGTGGCTTCGGTGCCGCTGCTCACAAAACGCATCTTTTCGAGAGTCGGATAGCAGGCCTGAACGCGCTCGGCAAGGTCGGCTTCGGCTGCCGTGCTGGCGCCAAAGCTGGCGGAGTTGCGGGCGGCGCGCTCGATGGCCTCAACCGCCGGTGGAAAGGCGTGGCCGAGGATCATCGGGCCCCAGCTGCCGAAGTAGTCGATGTAGCGGTTGCCGTCAGCGTCGGTCAGGTATGCACCCTCACCGCACTCGATGAAGGGCGGCGCTCCGCCAACAGCGCGAAAGGCGCGTACGGGCGAGTTGACGCCGCCGGGAAAGAACTTCTCTGCCCGGGCCTGCAGTTGAGCGGAACGAGTGTGGGGCTGCGATGGGCTGCTCATATTGGCTCAAGTATAGAAGGCTGTGGGGTGAGGGGAGCGAGAGCGCGTTCGGGGCAAGTGTAAATCTCTTTTACAGTCTTACTGATCCGGTACAAAATGGGGGCTTCGTGCTTCCCCACCCTAGCGACAAAAACAAAGACGCGGCGAGGGGCACCCGCAGATTTTTGGTTTGTGTTGGTTGGATGATTAGCCGTGGAGCGGTGCATCGTTTTTGGCCAGCGCACGTTTGCCCCAGCGACGGGCAAGCTGGAAGAGAACCAGAACATCAATGCAGCAGCCGAGTCCAGAGCACATGCCACGCAGCGTGTCGTTGGGTGCAGGCGTCAGGTGCAGCAAGGTGAGCAGCGGCAGCGGCCAGCCAAAAGAGCATGCCAGATCGAGCTGAGCCACGATGAGCAGCAGGATGAGCACCGGCAGAGATGTCTTCAGAGCGCAGGTGTTGAACATTGGAATTCCTTTCAGGGGCGTGAGGTGCTCTGATGCATGCGGCGCAGGGACCAGAAGATGAGGTTGATAGCCAGCCCCATCAGCAGAGCAAGCAGGCCATGGTAAAGAGCTGTATGGCGATTGTGAAAGCCCTTGGCGCAGAAGATAAGTGCATAGCTGGCTGCCAGGCAGAGGTAGCCGACGGACCAGATGCGGCGAGTTTTGGCGTCGGCTTGACGGATGTTGCAGCAGCACATGGGGTCACCTCGCTTAGTTTTTAAAGCGGTACCAGAGCAGAAATGCGACTTTGGTTGCGCCCATGGCGTAGATCAGAGAGATCAGATCCCATGGGATGCGGTGCTCGACCAGCAGATGGTATTCGAGCAAGAGGAACGCCACGAGCGTGCCCACGACGGCGGAGATGCTGGTGGAGCGGCGGCCATGCTCCAGAAGGCGCTCGTCGGCCACGTGATCGAGCAGAAGAATGCGGGTAAGCAGACGGTTCATGCGGAAGTCTCCAGATGGAAGATCGCGTCGGTGGGGCAGCTGAAGACGCGGGCAAAGGTGAGCGCCAGCTCCAGGCTGGGTACATAGCGGTTGCGCTCGATGGAGTTGATGCTCTGGCGTGAGACGCCGACGGAGGTGGCCAGCTGTTCCTGGGTCCATCCGCGTTCGGTGCGGAGCTCTTTGACGCGATTGACGATAGTCTGGGTCATGTAAAGCAAACTTTCCATCTCAGAGTAGGACGGAAGGTGAGACGTGTCAAGTAAGCTTTCCATTTTTTTAGGGGAGATTTTGGTGGGCAGGCGTGGGTTGCACCAAAAATTGTGCACACTTGCTCTGGATTGCACTGCTTCCTGTGCAGTCCTGGGATTAGATGCACTGTTTTCAGTGCAGTGACGGAAAATGACGGAAAAGTCTCCGTGGTGGGTGAAGTTTGCCGCCCCTGCGGGGCGCTTGCCGCCGGACTCTTTTCTGTAGGCACGCGCACGGAAGTTTTACGATTCCTGGGTATGAGCGCAGTGCAAAACTGTTAAAATCTAGCTTTCCGGCCCTTTCTCGCCGGCCAAACATCCCATCCGAAAGAAAAAGACCGTGCCTGTACAGAAGAAGAAGTCCGTGACCTATGCCGATGCCGGCGTTGACATCAGCCAGGGCGACCGCACCAAGGACAAGATCAAGTTCCTGGCGCAGAAGACCTTCAACCGGAACGTGCTGGGCGGCATCGGCGGCTTTGGCGCGCTCTATCGCATGGACCTGAAGAAGTGGAAGGAACCGATTCTGGTCAGCTCTGCCGATGGCGTGGGCACCAAGCTGAAGCTGGCTTTTGAGCTGGGTCAGCACACGACGGTGGGCCAGGATCTGGTGAACCACTGCGTGAACGACATTGCGGTGCAGGGTGCAACGCCTCTGTTCATGCTGGATTACTTTGCCAGTGGCAAGCTGGACCCGTCGGTGACGGCGGATGTGATCGAAGGCCTGTCGATTGCCTGCAAGGCCAACGGTTGCGCGCTGATCGGCGGAGAAACCGCGCAGATGCCGGGCTTTTACACGGACGGCGAGTATGATCTGGCCGGCTTCATCGTAGGCGCTGTGGACCGCGAGAAGATGGTGACGGGCGCAGGCATCAAGCCGGGCGACGTGCTGATTGGCCTGCCTTCGACGGGCCTGCACACCAACGGTTATTCGCTGGCCCGCAAGCTCTTTTTTGAAGTAGCTGGCTACAAGCCCAAGCAGTACGTTTCGGCCATCAAGGACAAGGCTGGTGCGGCGCTGATGAAGACCCACCGCAGCTACCTGCAGATCATTCAGAAGCTGGTGAACGCAGGCGTGACGACGGGTATGGCGCACATTACCGGTGGCGGCATCACCGAGAATCTGCCCCGCATTCTGCCCAAGAACACCCAGGCGCAGATCGAGATCGGCTCCTGGCCGGTGCTGCCCATCTTCGAGCACCTGCGGGCGCTCGGCAAGGTGGAGCAGGACGAGATGATGCGCACCTTCAACATGGGCATCGGCCTGATCGCCGCCATTCCTGCCGACAAGTTCAAGCGCGCCAAGAGCATTCTGGATCGCTCCGAAGAGAAGTTCTCGGTGATTGGCCGGATCGTCAAGGGCGAGAAGCGCGTTCAGTACACGTAGTCGCCGGAGAACAGGGAACTGTTCTCTGCACAGAATGAACTTCAAGCAAAGGGCCCGGCTGAAGCCGGGCCGCTTTGTTGGTGGAAGAACTATTTACTTACGAAAGAGATTGGATTCGATGGCAATGGATACGCAGCAAAAAACACCGGTTCGGCTGGGAGTTCTGCTCTCGGGCCGTGGCTCTAATTTTCTGGCGATTGCCGAGTCGATTCGTACGGGCAAACTGGCGGATATAGAGATCGCCGTGGTGATTGCGAATGTTGCGGATGCTGGCGGAGTGGAAGCGGCACGCAAGCTTGGATTGCCTACTGAGGTCTTCGTCTCCAAGGGCAGGAAACGCGCAGAGCACGATGCGGACGTGACGGCCTGCCTGCGTGAGCACGGGGTGGATCTGGTGATTTTGGCTGGCTACATGCGGCTGCTTTCGCCGGAGTTCATTACGGCATTCCCCAACCGGATTCTGAACATTCATCCGTCCCTGCTGCCGGCCTTTCCGGGCCTCGATGCGCAGACGCAGGCCTTTGAGTATGGCGCGAAGGTGGCTGGTTGCACGGTGCATTTTGTGGATGAACATCTGGATCACGGCGCGATCATTCTGCAGCGAGTGATTCCGGTGCTGGAGTCGGACGATGCGCACTCGCTGGCCGAGCGGATTCTGGCGGAAGAGCATCAGGCCTACAGCGAAGCGATTGGCCGGGTGGTCAGCGGTGCGTATGAGATGGTGGGGCGGCGGTACGTGCAGCGTTAAATACAGTCCTCAGCTGACAGCTGTTTTCGCAATTCGCCTGCACTGGACGGAGAGATTTCCTCGCTGTCCAGTGCGGGATTTTTCGTTGCTTCGGTAAAGTGCTGGGGCGTATGTAGATAGAGTTGAAGATGGATTTGCAGAGGATTGAGTGCGCCTGACGTACCTTTAGAAGTATCCGAAACGGGTGAACGCAAGCGCCCGGCGCAACAGTTCATCCTCCCCCAAGTTGAGGACGCCGGGCGCAGAAATACGCATTGCGCGCAGCTTACCAAAGCTGCGGGGGTGTGAGGCAGTGCTCGACTGCATGTCAGAGCGGAACCACGGCAACATGCGGGTTTGAGGCTGCCTCCAACCAGAGTCCTCGGCCGGATGAAGGTGAGCCGGTCGAGGACGTCTGAGGTCCTGCATCTGCGGGCCTTTCCTTTTTCAACATACGAAAGCAACAGTGTGCAGTGCGTGCGCATGTGCAGACGTGCGCACGAAAACAGGCAAGGAGCATGGGATGAGTGTGCGGGCGAATATCTGGGAGCATCCGAAGACCTCGGTGGCCGGAGTGCTGATTGCAGTGGTGACGGTTGTCGGCGTGCTGAGCCAGCAGGGCATTACGTTGGGCAATGCCGGCACGGGAACAGTGGTTTCACTGATTGGCGCGCTGGCTACGGCGCTGCTGGGGCTGCTGGCCAAGGATCCTGGCGGCGGCAGTACGACGAGTGTGAAGCTGGGCGCATGGCTGCTGGTGGCATTGCTGCTGCCGGCTGGAGTGTTGACGAGCTGTACGGTGACGGCGAGCCAACTGAAGAGTGATGCGCAGGCACTGGCTACGGCGCTGACGGATCTTGCCGCAGTTCTGACTACGGAAGATTCGGCGACGGCTTCCAAACTGGAAGTGGCCGCTGAGTCACTGACTGCAGTGGTGGACAACTGGGACACGTCGTCGAGCATGGGTGAGTTGAATACGGCGGCGGTGGGCGTGGAAACTGTGCTGGCGGGAATTTCGGCAACGTCAAAATATGAGCCGCTGGTGGCGATTGCCGTGGCCGCTGTGGATGTGTTGCTGCAGAGTACGAGCACGGCGCACGTACAGGCAAGACTAGCGGATGTGAATTCCGACCGGTTGGCTCAGTTGCGGGCGGAGGGGAAAAAGGCCGTGATGCACCGCCTGTTGCGTTCGCGGCAGGGCGACTTCAAAGCCGCATGGAACAAGGTGATCATGGATGAGAAATTGCCGCTGCAGCCGGTGCGGTAGGTGCTAGGTGCTGGGAGTTATATAGATAAATTACAGAAGCATGGAAATAGATCGGGTAAATAAAACGGTGGGGTAGAGCGATACCAGAGTTGCGGTGACTCTGGTATTGCTCTGGAACTCTGTGGGCCGCTCCAGCAATGGCGCGGTCCGCTTTTTTGCGTTTGGGCTCTACTTTTTGCGCATGGGATCGAAGTGCGGCATGATGAGGATGCGGTCTGGATGTGCGTGGAAGAGCCGTTGGGGTGGAAAGCATTGAGCGACGAAGAATGGGCAGAAAACCGTCTGGCTGTTTACGGAAGTCTTGCGCCGGGGCAGGAGAATCACGACCAGTTGGTAGCGCTGCGCGGCGTGTGGCGGCAGGGCACGGTCCATGGCAGCGTCTTTCCGCTTACGTGGGGCGAGGCTGCAGGCTATCTGGCGCTGGTTCTGGATGCTGCGGGGCCGGAGGTTGCGGTGCAGGTTTTTGAGTCGCCGGATCTGCCCGTGCACTGGGCCCGGCTGGATGCGTTCGAAGGTTCTTCCTATTGGCGGGTGAGGACTAAGGTGCAGACCGAGGAAGGTCTGATCGACGCTTCTATTTATGTGCTGGCAGAGTGAAGTGGTTCTGCGGTGGATACAGCAAAGGCTCCTTCCGTGTTGGCAAGGAGCCTTTGCGATTGTTTTTTGTGGCTTTCTACTTTTTCTCGTCGTCGTTTTCGATGATGGCGCGCATCCAGTAGTTGCCTTCCTCGTCGGTTTCGATGCCGTGGACTTCACGCTCGAAGCCGGGGAAGCGCTTGGCCCACTGCTCCATGGCGAGGATCAGCTTGATGACCGGCGATTCGGGCCCGCCCAGCCGCTCACCCGGCATGGACATGGGAATACCCGGCGGGTAGGGCACCAGCATGACGGCGGCGATGCGACCAGCCATCTTGCGGAAGGGGATCTTTTCCGTTTCGTTGCGCACCAGTTTCTGGTAGGTCTGCCAGGGGGTGAGCACGGCGTCAAAGTCCTCATCGCAGGCAGCGTTCACCAGTCCGGCAAGGTTCAGTTCGAGCATCGTCTTGTGCATCTCGTCGGAGAGTTCCTTGAGCGACAAGCCGCGATAGCGGGCGGGATGCTTCTGCACCAGTTCGGGCAGGGCTTCTTCGAGCGGCGCTTCGGTGTCGTACAGGCGCTTGAACTCGAAGAGGTTTTCCAGCAGGCTGCCCCACTTGCCCTTGGATGTGCCAACCGAGAAGAGCACCAGCACGGTGTAATCGCCTTCCTTGGCGATTTCCACGCGGCGGGAGTAGAGGAACTCGCTGAGCACGGCGGCGGGAATGCCGGACTCGCTGACTTCGCCATGGGCGCTCACACCGGGGGTCAGAATGGTGACCTTGGTGGGATCGAGCATGCAGTAGTCGTCGGGCGAATCAGTGTCCTGATAGCCGTGCCACTCTTCGCCGTGCTTGAGCGTCCAGCAACTGGGTTCGGTGGCCAGCATTTCGGTGTCGGCATCCTCGAAGAGGACGCGTTCGCCGGTCTTGGGATCGGTGACGCGCTCGGGCTGGTAGAGGCTGAAGAACCATCCCTTACCATTTTCCGATTCGCGGCGCAGACGGTGGGCAACCGAGGCCATGGTCTGGCGGAAGCTGATGGCGTCGGCCAGGGTTTCGTCCATCAGGGTGGGGCCGGCAGGCTCGTCCATCAGCGCCGCGGCCACGTCGAGCGAGGCAATCAGCGGATAGAAGGGCGAGGTGGTGCCGTGCATCATGAAGGACTCGTTGAACTGGTCAAAGTCCAGCGAACCGCGCTCCGAGAGCTTGACGTGAATCATCGAGCCCATGGAGAAGGCAGCCAGCATCTTGTGGGTGGACTGCACGCTGAAGAGCGTGGGGCGGTCTTCCATGTCTTCCGGCACGCCCATGGCGTAGCGGCCCTTGTAGATGGGATGGAACTTGGCGTAGGCGTACCAGGCTTCGTCAAAGTGGATGCGGGCAACCGAATCCTTCAGTTGCTCCACGACGTGATTCACGTTGTAGCAGAGGCCGTCGTAGGTGGAGTTGGTGACCACCGCGTAGGTCGGCTTTTTGGAGTTGGCTCCGGCGGCAAAGCGGGAGCGGTCGATCAGCTTTTTCACCGACTTTTTGCTGAAGCGGTCGAGCGGCACCAGGCCGATCATGCCGTAGCCGTTGCGGGTCGGCTTGAAGTAGACGGGGCGCGCGCCGGTGACGGTCAGCGAGTGACAGATGGACTTGTGACAGTTGGCGTCCACCAGCACAATGTCGTCCTGGGCGATGACGCCGTGGCCGATGATCTGGTTGGAGGTGCTGGAGCCGCCCAGAACGTAGAAGGTCCAGTCCGCGCCGAAGATGCGGGCGGCGTTGCGTTCGCTGTCTCCCGGAGGTCCGATGTGATCGAGCCAGGAGCCGAGCGGAGCGGACGAAATGCCGAGGTCGGAGCGCAGCAGGTTCTCGCCAAAGAAGCGATGGAACTCCTGGCCGACGGGGTGCTTCAGGAAGGCAACGCCGCCCATGTGGCCGGGCGCATCCCAACTGTAGACCGACTGATCGTTGTACTTGAGCAGCTCACGGAAGTAGGGCGGTAGCAACTGCTCGTGGTAACGCTCGATGGCGGTGTCCAGACGCGAGGCGATAAAGGCCGGCGTATCACCGAAGAGGTGAATGTACTCATAGACCTGCTTGATCACCTCAAGCGGCAGCTCGCTGACCAGGGTGCGGTCGGCGATGAGGAAGATAGGCACCTTCTTGTTGCGGTGGCGGACGCCGCGGATAATATCCAGCGCGGCGCGTTCCTCAAACTGTGAGTTGCCTTCCAGGTCCCAGTCGAGCAGCACGGCGGAGTAGCTGGGATCGGAGGTGACCAACGAGAGTCCGTCTTCGGTCGAAGTGGTACGCACCACCTCGTAGCCTTCATCGCTAATAGCCTCAACCAGGCGTTCCATGGCGCGGTCGGAGACAGAGTCCGTGCGACCAACCTCACTGGCGATCATCAATACCCAGCGTTTATCACTCATCGTTCGTATGTCCTCAGAAAACCTGGCACGGGGAAACTGTGCAGGTGATAGCAAGTTCAGAGGGGCTTTCGGGAAAGCCGGTTTGTTGGGGTGGGTCTTCCTTGCGGAAAAGGCCATACGGCACAGGGCCACCCTCTTCATGGGAACTCTGATTTTGCCCTAGATTATGGTACCTTGCCGGGAGTGTCGCAGGGCCCTTTGCTGCATAGAAAAACTGCGGACGGGAAGAGGATGGAGCGGTTTCGGACAGTGGCGGAAGTCGCAGGTCGTCAGCGTCCCTCGTCCAGAACCTCGATGCCGGAGACGGTGGCGTTGTTCAGGACCGGCTCGAAGGTCAGATTCAGCTTGCCCTGGGCCGTGGGCCGCAGGTGATTGAAGCTCTTGGTCAGGACGTGCAGGCTGCCGGCTTCCTTGAAGATGTCGAGGTTATCAACGAGCGTATTGCCGTTGCAGAGCACCCGGAACTGGCGGCTTCCGACGCCGCCTCGGCCAGCCGGTCCAAAGTAAAACTCGGCAAAGTGCAGCACCAGCGTGTAGCGGTCGCGGGGATCGGCGGGAATGGCGTAGCTGAAGTGCCCGTAGCGTTCGCCAGCGAAGAGATCGGGGTCGGCAGTGCCGGTGGTGGGATGGTGCTGCATGGCCATGCGGCCGTTCATGTAGTAGTTGTCGGGCCGCCAGAGCTGGCCGCTGTGGTCGGTAAAGGGTGTTTGCTGGGTGATCAGGCGCGCGGGCAGCGTGGCGTGGGCAATTCCGGGCAGAATTTCCAGGGCGCTCAGGCTGGGCGCGCCGCGCTCGGCGGCAAAGGTCAGATGCAGCAGACCGTCTTTGCTGGGAGAAACAGCGCGGAAGATGCGTTCGTCGGCAATGTTGTTGCCCTGGGCGTCGGTGTTCACGTCAAAGCCCTGCAGCAGCGGATTGCCGTTCAGATAAACGCCGAAGGTGGCGTAGTCCTCGCTGGAGGGCTCTGAAGTTACAAAGTAGAGATGCAGTTCATAGACGCCGGGGGGCAGGGGAATGGCGTAACTGAAGTCACCACCGCGCGAGTTCTGGAAGAGAAGCTGGTCGCTGGTGCGGGCGACGAAGTTTCCTGCCGCGCCCCCACGGGTTTCTCCGCCGGAAAAATAGCGGTCCGCGAGCCAGGTTGAGCCGGAGCTGTCGATCTGTGGTGCGCCGC
Source organism: Telmatobacter bradus (assembly GCF_048629425.1). Lineage (NCBI taxonomy): Bacteria > Pseudomonadati > Acidobacteriota > Terriglobia > Terriglobales > Acidobacteriaceae > Telmatobacter > Telmatobacter bradus. Next base: position 4,535,153 of record NZ_CP184532.1, on the reverse strand, counting down.
TGTAGCCGGCCAGAATGCGGAGGGGGGCAGCAGTCGCTGCTGCGGGTGTGCTGGAGCTCTGGGCCGCAAGACTGGCGTCGGCGGGAGTGTCGGTGTGGCGCGGATGGAGGATAGCAAAGAGCGCTACAAGTACCAGTCCTGCGGCCACGGCCAGAGCGGCAAACCGGAGCCACCAGTTCTTCAGCAAAGGGGCCGTCGCGGGGCGCTCGAACTCTGCTTCCGGCAGCGCGGCGGGCATTCTTTCCAGTGGCGCAGAAGATACGGCTACGGGTGCAGAGGCAGCACTGCGACGCGTGAACAGGGGCGCATAGGAGCCGGAGGGCAGCGAGATCTGGAGCAGATGATCCTTGCCGGGGCCCTCGTAGTATTCCTTGAGCCGCTTGCGCAAGCGATGAGCCTCGACGCGCGCAATGGCGTCTTCGCCTGCGTTGAAGGTGGATTTGGAGCGGTCGAAGACCTCGGTGGCGATATTGTACTCGTTCAGGTCGTCGAGCTGGTGGGCAAAGTACTTCTCGCCCACATGTCGGAGCAGCTTCTCCAAGCGCGGAGAGCGCACGAGAGCTTCCAATACATTTTCGAACTCCGTTTTTTCCGCTTCGGCCTCAACGGGCGTCCGCGCAGCGCCAGTTTCCATCATTTCTGCGCAGCCTTCCTCTTGTTCGCACAGAATCATACCCGCTGGAAACAGGAACCACAAGAGGTGTGCGGCGGATTGTGTCTGCGAGGAGGCAACGGGTTTTGTATCAATCACGTACCAGCCGCGGGGAGGTAGAAGTAACAAAAAAACGGGTCTGCGTACGTGTTCGTACAAGATTAACCTTCTGCCCGAAGCAGGGCTGCGCTTAGGGTGGCGAGGTGGCCGTCAAAGGCGGCAAAGCGGACGAAAGGTACGATGAAGCAACTGCATCGGTTGTTTTTTTCTCTTGGACGGGATCTGTTTTTAGCAAGTGTGGTTTTCGGGCTGGGCACCTTTCAGTGCCTTGCTGGAGCAATGCCCGGGACTCTGCACCGCGAGGCTGATTCGGTCACGGTGACGTTTCCCGCGGGCCAGCTCTATCTGCAGCCGGTTTCCGACAGTGTTGTGCGGGTGGCGTTCTCCCGCTCGGCGGAGTTCTTCCGGCGGAGGAGCATCGACCGGGTGGAGCAGCCAGTGGCAACTGTGCCCTTCAACGTGCGCACGCTTGCCGAGAGCTTCGAGCTGACCACGGACAAGTTGCTGGTGCGTGTGGACCGGGCCAGTGGGGCGGTGAGCTTTGCCACCCGCGACGGACGCAAGCTGTTGGCCGAGGTGCCGCAGAGCCGGTTGCTGGAAGCGGCCACGGTGCAGGGTGAGGCCAGCTTTCACGTGGGGCAGAAGTGGCTGGCGCAGCCCGACGAGTCGCTTTACGGGCTAGGCCAGACGCAACTGGGCGTGCTCGACCTCAAGGGTTACGATCTGGATCTGTGGCAGCACAATACCAACGTGGCGGTGCCGTTTCTGGTTTCGTCCAGGGGCTATGGAATCCTGTGGGACAACACCTCGTACACGCACTTTGGCGACCGGCGGTCCTTTGCGCCGATTCCCGCAGCCAACCTGCGGGACGATGCCGGAGAGCCGGGTGGGCTGACGGTGAGCGCGCTGGATGAATCTGCTGCTCCGGTGAAGAGCAGCGAGCTGGCGCTGCATCTGCAGCTGAATCAGGCGCAGACCGACCATCCCGAGACGGCGGCCGGATCCTGGCGCTTGCACCGGCAGTGCTGGAGTGGTTCGCTGGTGGCTCCAGTCACCGGCGATTACCAGTTCCGGGCCTACTCGAATGGCGGCATTCAGGTCTGGTTTGACGGGAAGTTGGTGATGAACCACTGGCGGCAGAACTGGCTGGCCTCGGAGGATCAGGTGCGGGTGCACATGGAGGCGGGCCATGCGTATCCGATCCGCATGGAGAACGATCCTGAGCAGCAGAACATCTTCGAGTTCACGTGGAAGACGCCCGCGCCGGACGGCAATACCGCGCTGTGGTCGGAGGTGGGCGACGGTACCGACTATTACTTTGTCTATGGCCCCAGCATGGATGGCGTGATTGGCGGCTATCGCCAGCTGACGGGCAAGGCGACGATGCTGCCCAACTGGGCCTTCGGACTGTGGCAGTCGCGGCAGCGCTACGAGACCGCGCAGCAGTCGCTGGACGTGGTGCGCGAGTTTCGGCGGCGGCAGATTCCCTTCGATAACATCGTGCAGGACTGGCTCTACTGGCGGCCTGACGCCTGGGGATCGCATCAGTTCGACGCCACGCGCTTTCCCGATCCTGACGGCTGGGTGAAGGCGATTCACGCGGAGCACTCCCACCTGATGCTTTCGGTGTGGGGCAAGTTTTATCCAAGTACCGACAATGGTCAGGCAATGGCCGCGCATGGTTACCTGTACACGCCGGATTTGCAGGAGAAGGTGCAGGACTGGGTGCATCAGACCTACACCTTTTATGACGCCTTCAACCCTGGGGCGCGCACGCTCTTCTGGTCGCAGGTGAATGCGCGGTTGTTTGCGAAGGGAATCGATGCGTGGTGGATGGATGGCACGGAGCCGGATCTGCTGCCTTCGCCGCCCACGCTCGACGGGCAGCGCAGCCACATGACCCCGGTCTATCAAGGGACGGGCGCACGCATGCTGAATGGCTACGCGCTCGAAAACAGCCGTGGCGTCTACGAAGGGCAGCGGCAGACGGCACCCGACCAGCGTGTTTTCATTCTGACGCGCTCGGGTTTTGCCGGCAGCCAGCGTTATTCCACGGCCATCTGGTCAGGCGATGTTACCTCAACGTGGACGGCGATGGAAAAGCAGATTGCGGCGGGGTTGGGTGCGAGCATCTCCGGTCTGCCCTACTGGACGATGGACACGGGCGGCTATACCATGCAGCAGAAGTTTGCCTATGAGCCGCAGAAGTCAGCGCATGAAGAGGAGTGGCGAGAGCTGAATGCGCGCTGGTTCGAGTTCTCCACCTTTACACCGCTCTTGCGTGTGCATGGCGAGCTGCGCCCGCGGGAGATGTGGACGCTCGGGGAGGATTCCGCTGCCTACAATGCCGAGTTGAAGTTTGACCGCCTGCGCTATGCGCTGCAGCCCTACATTTACTCGCTGGCAGGCTGGACGACGCAAGGCGACTTTACCATGCTGCGTCCGCTGGTGATGGATTTTGCCAACGACCGTGTGGCGCGTGCCGTGGCCGATGAGTTCATGTTTGGCCCGTCGCTATTGGTGGCTCCCGTAACCAGTTACAAGCAGCGCTCACGGCCGGTGTATCTGCCCGAGGGCCGCAGATGGTACGACTACTGGACCGGAAAAACGGTGGCTGTGGGCAACATTACGGCCGATGCGCCCTATGACCGCATTCCGGTTTTTGTGCCAGCGGGGGCGATTCTACCTTACGGCCCATCGGTGCAGTATGTGGGCGAGAAGCCGGCCGATCCCATCACGCTGTATGTGTACGCCGGAGCCGATGGCGCGTTCACGCTCTACGAGGATCAGGGCACCAACTACGGCTACGAAAAAGGCGCGTTTGCAACGATTCCTCTGCGCTGGAACGAGCGTACGGGTGAGCTGACGATAGGCAGCCGCAGCGGCAGCTTTGACGGCATGCTGGAGCAGCGCACCTTCCGCGTGGTGCTGGTTGCGCCTGGCCATGCAGCGGCCTTTGCGCCGGAGCAGGACGCAGCGCGCAGTGTGAGCTATTCAGGACAGACGGTGCGGGTCAAGCTGCAATAGAAATGAAGTCCCCGGTCTGCCCTTTTGCGTGGTAGACCGGGGACTTCGCGGAAGGCGTTGATTGTTTTTTACGGCTTTGCCGCAGGAATCACGATGGCAGTTTCGCTCAGTGCGGGAACGACGATCGTGTAGCCATCGGTTGCGGCGGTTACGCTGCTTTCCTGAATGCCGGAGGCTGCCCAGGGGCTGTTGTACTGGAAGTTGGCGCGGCCAAAGTCGTAGCGTTTTGCGGTTGAGGCCAGAGCGGGAGCATCGGGGAGAAGCAGGTGGACGGCGTAGCTCTGATTGGGATGGCGGTTGATGAGCACAACGGCGGTGCTGCCGTCGCTGCGCCGGACGCCGTGCGCTCCAAACATGGGTGCGCTCGATGTGGTTTTGACCAGCGTATCGCCGGGCCGTGCGGCCAGCGCCGCCAACTGCAGGCCGTAGTAGGCTTCGGTGGGCGTGTCTACCTGGGCATCGCCGCCTTCCGAAAAGAAGCCCGGATGCAGCTCCTGCCAGACGACGGAGAAGGCTCCACTTTCAAACCAGGTAAGAAATGTGTCGGTGGCAAAGAGTGCGCGGGCCGCTCCAGGTGCGCCGCCGTTAGTTTCGGTAATGGCAAGCGGGAGATTGCGTGCCGATGGTCCGGCGATCTTTTCCAACTGATCGCGCAGGGCCAGCACGCGGCCCGGAATCTGCTCGGTTACGGCCAGATTCGAGGCGCTGTCGTGCGGGTACCAGTGCTCGATCAGGAAGTCGATCTTGGTGCCGACCACCTTGAGCAGTTGTGCGTTGTGCGTCAGTCCTTGATCGTCCTCCACCTCAATGCCCACGCCCAGCTTGATGGTGGGATCGACGGCCTTCATCGCGGCAATGTAGTCGAGCGCGTTGTGGCCGTACGCGGTCTGCGAGAGCGCCGCAAGACCCACGCGTTTATTCTTGTCGGTTTCGGTGGAGTGCAGGTCCAGCTCCCAGCCGTTGCTGCCAAAGTAGCCGTTGCCGCCTACCTCGTTGCCAATCTCCCAGTAGCGAATGTTCCACTTCTTTTCGATGTTGGCGTAGCGCACCCAGGCCGCAGCTTCCTGCGGATCGCCGCCGCCGGTGCCATCCAGATTCGACCCGTAGTTCACGGTGATCATGGCCTGCGCTCCCGAGGGAAGCACATCCTTGTTCATAAAGTTGTCGAAAGTGTCGTTCGGATTGATGTAGATTGTTTGCCCAGGGGTGGCCGAGTGGTTGCGCCAGTGGTAAATGTCGGAGTACGATCCGCCGGGATAGCGCAGTGTGCTTACGTGAGCTGCCTTCAGCTTGGCAGGCAAGTCAGGCTCGACGAAGTGATTGTCGTAGACCGAAGTGCCCACGCCGTACGCGGCGTCGGAGATGGTGGTCAAGCTCTGATGCAGGTCCACGGTGACGGTGGCGCTGCGCTGTGCCTGCAAGGCTGCGGGGATCAGCAGAACGGCGGCGGAAAACAATTTAGCGGGCAGGAAAAGATGTGCAGAGAGATGCGAGAATTTCGGAAAAATTTGCATGGTTGTATGTAGCTCCGAGGACAACGCAATAGGATCGTAAATCGCATTAACAGTAGCACCAAACGAGGAGAGTCCTCCATGATTTATTTCGGGCGTTTGCGGCGGTGGTTTCTGGCAGGGGTATGCGCGATAGTTCTGCTTGGTGCGATGGTGAGCCATGCGCAGAACGCGCGGGTCAGTGTGCATCTGGACAAAAGCGTGAACGTGCTGACGCCGGTTTCCTTTGGGCTTCCGGCGATCCTTTTCGATGCGGGCAGCTTCTCGTCGGCGGCTGTGCCGTACACGCGGCTGGCGGGCGCAACCACGCTGCGCTATCCGGGAACGCTGGGTGTGCCCGATCTTTATCACTGGTCAACGGGGACGTTGACGAAGTATGTGGGTGGTGAAGCTCCGTACATCAATCCAGATAGCAACTTTGGCCGCTTTGCGAGCAATCTGGATCGCTTTGGCTCGGCGCTGATCGTGGTGAATTACGGGGCGAGTCTGGATGGCACGGGGGGCGGCGATCTGGGTGAGGCGGCGGCGTGGGTGGCTTATGCCAACGGCGATCCCAGCGATGCAAAACCGGTTCCGCGTGACAAGAATGGCGACGATTGGCACACCATAGGTTTTTGGGCGACGATCCGCGGTCAGGCTCCGCTGGCCAGCGATGACGGCTTCAACTTTTTGCGCATCGCGCATCTGCGCCCTTTTGGCATTGAGCTTTGGCAGGTGGGTGACCATGTGTACAACAACGGCTTTTATGGCGGCAAGCATGTGGGCACGGCGGATCTGCATGGGCCTGCGCCGACCAAGCTGAACGACTACGGCAAGCTCGAAAAGAATCCGGCGCTGAGCCCGTCGGCTTACGGTAGTCGTGTGGCGGAGTTTACCCGTGCCATGAAGACGGTGGATCCGGCGATCAAGGTGGGCGCTTCTTTGGCGGTGGTGGAGGGCAGCAGCGCGGATGCGGACTGGAACGCCAAGATGTGGGCGGTGGACTGGAACGAAAAAACGCTGAAGACTGCCTGTGCCGCCATCGATTTTGTAGCGTTGGATTGGCAGCAGAGTCCCTTGCTTCCGCCCGACTGGAAGACGCTCGACGAGGCCAGTTTGCTGCAGAATACACGCAGTGCGATTGCCGGAGTGCTGAACGAATCCATCCGCGAAGACAAGGCCGATTGCCCGGCCGGCCACATGCCGAGGATCGCCTTTGAGCCTGCCGCCGTGGCGTCGTGGCCGCATCAGGAACATCCCGTGGCGGTGGCTCTGTGGGTGGCTGACAGCTACGCTTTGCTGGCCGAAACCGGAGCGCAGAACGTGAGCTGGTACGAGCTGCATGGCGACTCCATGCTCTCTGCCGACAACAAAAGCTACGGTCCGGCCTTCATGGGCATGGAGATGCTGCACATCGTGGCGCACAATCCGGGGGATCAGTTTGTGGAGGCGTCGTCGAATGCATCGCAGTTGGCTGTGCATGCCGTGCGCCGCCGGGATGGTGTGATCGGGCTGATGCTGGTGAATGAAAATCCCAAGGGCGCGGTTACGGCGACGATTGAACTGAGCGGTGCGGCGGTGGGTTCCAAGGGCAAGCGTTTTGATTACGGCGCGGCGCAGTTGAAGAGTGGCGCGGCACTTGTACCGGCGGAGGTGGATGGTTTGGGAGAGAAATTTACGATTACGGTTCCGGCTTATACGATCACCGATCTGTTGATTCCACCTGCGAAGTAAAACCAGAGTGCAGCCTGGGTAAACAGGCTGCACAAGAATTTGAATTAACGCCAGAATTTCTTATGTAACAGAAACATTATTTTGAATGGGCTCAGCAATGTACATGGTACGTAGCGCCTCATCGGGCAGTAAACAATTCTGTACAACATTAACCTTCCACCTCGTTTCCAGCCGGGCATATGTTTCGGCCCGTTGCCGGGGATGACCGTTTTGCGGTGCTTCCGCAGGCGGTAGAGCGGTGGCAGAAACCAGAAAGCATGGGGTCTTTTGCCGTCCGCAGAGATCCGGAAGTGCTCACGGTGGAAATAGATTCGAAGGTTTCCAGATGAGTGCTCAGCAAGCGGACCGGAAGCAATGGCTCTTGGAGGGGGAGGCGTACTTTGTCGAATTTGATCGGGGAGATCCTGCGTATGCGGCGGTCATGGCTTGAGGCTCTGAAGCTGCTGGGCTGCGTGGTGGTTCTGCTGAGCGTGGCGTTGGCCGGAGCACAGAACACGGCATCCATTTCGGGCACTATTCGGGATACAACCGGAGCCGTGATTCCCAAGGCCAAGGTTGTGCTGGTGAATCAGGCGAGCCAGGCAACACGCAGTCAGTCGAGCAACGGATCCGGATACTTTCTGTTTGCCGCTGTGCAGCCGGGCACCTACAAGGTGGAGGTTTCGCGGGATAGTTTTGAAACCTGGACGGTGACGGGAATCGAAGTGCATCCGGGCGATGCGCTGGCGATTCCAAAGATCAATCTGGCGGTGGCCTCGGTGGTGGTGTCGGCGACGGTGACGGCCGAGGTGGCTGGTGTGGAGCTGACCTCGGGCGCGCACAGCACGCTGCTGACTTCAGGCGACATCAATCGATTGGCGACAACCGGCCGCGATACGGCTGAGCTGATCTCCACGCTGCCGGGCTTTACGATCAACGCCGGCTCCGAGATTCAGAATCAGGGAGCGGACTATCAGACGATGGGTTTTGGCAACAGTCGGGTGAGCTCGTATGGCGCCAATGGCGCGGCTCCGCAGCAGGGGCTGGTGAGCGTGGTCTCCGATGGTGCCAACGTGATTGACCCTGGCGATATGGGCGGCCAGATCTCGAATGTGAATATGAGCCAGGTACAGGAGGTCAAGGTGGAGACCTCGGCCTTTGGTGCCGATCAGGCCAAGGGCCCCATCGTGATCAACGCCGTGGGCAAGTCCGGCGGCAGCGCCTATCATGGCGACCTGCACACAGTCTTTCGCAACTCAGCCCTGAACGCCAATGACTGGATCTCTAACTATTACGGAATTGCGCGGGCTCAGTCGCGGTATTTCTATCCGGGCGCAAGCATAGGAGGTCCGGTTCTCTTCCCTGGAACGCGTTTCAATCACAACAAACACCTGGTCTTCTGGGCTGGATACGAATATTACGGCCAGGTCAAATTCGAACACACCTCCACGGCGTTTGTCCCTCCCGACGGAACGGACTCTTCCTACGACATCCATAACATGCTGGGCGGCGATCTGAGCTCTGCTTCGATTGCCAAGGCCCTCAACGTAGATCCAACCCTGCTAGCCACGGACTGCGCACTGGACTACAGCGTGGCCAGCGTCCTGAGCAACGTGGGCGGGTTATGCTACTCGCCGAGCAGCGGCACCGATCAGAACGGGGCCACCGTCAACGGTGGCGTGCTGAATACGATCGATTCCGGAGCTTCGGCCATCACCCGTTTTTACCCAAAACCCAACCGCATTCCGAAGCCTACAGCCGGTTATCTGACCGACGGCATCAACTATGTAAAGAACGTTTCTTCGACGCACAACGGGTTCCAGTTTCACACCCGCGTGGATGAGAACATTTCTGACTCGCTGAAGCTGTATGGAACCTATAACTGGGAAAAGGTCAACGACGAATCGCCGTTGAATAACATCTACTACGATCCGAACAACACGGTGCCGTTCCCGACTTCGGATTACTCGAATACCGGGGCGCAGTATCTGACGCTGAACCTGACCAAGGTGCTGAGCGCGCGGGCTACCAACGAACTGACCGCCTCGGGTGTGTACTTCAATGAGCCGGAGCAGTTCGGCAATCGCTCTGCGGTGCAGGATACAGGCACGGCCTGGGCCAGCGCCGGCTACTCTGGCGGCTACATGAAGAATGGCGTGACGCAGATTCCGCGCTTCGTCAACGATGAAACCGTGGGGCTTCCCAGTCTGGCCATGGGCTACGTTCCTGCCAACTCGCAGTACCTGCGCAAGGTGAGCTGGAATGTGGCGGACAACTTTACCTACACCTACCGCACGCATACGGCCAAGATTGGTGCTTATCTGGAGCGGACCGGAAACAACCAGTTGGCGCTGGGCAGTCAGGCGAATGGAACTCTGAGTTATATGCGCTGGGATACTTGCCCGACCGATAACGCGACGGTGGGCAGCCTGACCACTACCTTCCTGGGCAATGAGGTGGGCAACTTCCTGATCGGCTGCCCGCTCGGCTATCAGCAGGACTACAACAAGAACGGTTCGGTCGATCCGGCCTCGGATATGTACTTCTATACGATGGAAGGCTACCTGACCGACGAGTGGAAGGTGAACTCCCGCATCACGCTGACCTACGGCGTACGATTTTCGCACCTGACGCCGTGGAGCGATGCGCATGGCGTGGGTATGGCGGTGTGGGATCCGAAGGGACAGGGACTGGCCGAGCACCAATTCCTGAGTACCGTCACCAGTGATCCGAAGACGTGGGCTGGCTTTACCTGGCACCAGAAGGATTCCGCAGTTCCGGTGGCGGGTTCGCCCACGCGGGCGGTCTTTATTTCACCCCGTGTTGGTGTGGCCTGGGATGTTTTCGGAGACGGCAGGAACGTCTTCCGCGGCGGCTGGGGCATGTATCGCTCGCATGACTCGACCAGCGTTGCTTCGGGCGCGTTGACCAGCGCTATTGGCCTGCAGACTTACAAGACTACGGGCACTTATAGCTGCTCGTACAAGCAACTATTTACCACGCAGGCGGCAACGAGGTGCGGCGCCTTTAATTCGACCAGCAGCGGATCGGTTGCGGCCTTTGAGGTTTATGGCATGGACCGGAAGGATGACGAAATGCCGCTGACCTACAACTACAACTTCACTATGGACCAGCAGTTGCGCTGGGGCATGACGGCTGAGGTTGCCTATGTGGGCAGCCAGAGCAATCATCTGTCCACGCTGGGCAATCTGCAGAACCAGAACGTAATTCCGCTGGGAGGCGTCTTTGGTCCTGATCCGGCGGCGGGCGCATCGGGCTATGGCATCACCAGTCCGGCCTATAGCATTCCCACCATCGACGATTATCGCCCCTACCCCAACTACGACGACATCATGGTTGCCAATCATACGTTGTGGTCCAACTACAACGCCCTGCAGGTTTCGTTGAACCGGCAGAAGGGGGCGTTCATCTTCGGCGTCAACTACACGTGGTCAAAGGCCATGGGCGTGCGCGGTAACTACGACAGCGGCTACATTGCCGATCCGGTGAATCCGCATCATGACTATGGCCTGCTGGCTTTTGATCGTCCGCATGTGCTCAACGCGACCTTTTCCTGGCAAGAGGGCGAACGCTTCCGTGGTGCCAAGCTGCTACGGCATGTGCTCAACGACTGGGAGATTTCTGGCATTACCTCGCTGCAGAGCGGAGCCGACCTGGCGGTGTTGAACGGCAGCACAAACTACAACATGAGCGCGGGAGTGAGCCTGACCGAGGGATCGACGACCTACACCACGGCCGCCAATGGCCAGACGGTGCTGGGTTCGCCCGACTATACGCTGCAACCGGTGGCTACCTGCGATACACGCTTGAATTTGCACAACTCCACGGTGAGCGGTGTGACGGCGCACGAGTTTGTGAACGGCAGTTGCCTGGCTCTGCCCACGCTGGGTTCGCAGGGCTGGTGGACGCTACCCGATACGCGCGGGCCCAAGTACTTCAAGGCCGATCTCTCGCTCTACAAGGACTTCAAGGTGCGCGATGGCCAGAACATGCAGTTCCAGTTTTCGGCCTTCAACTTCCTGAATCATCCCCTGACCTCGTTCAACGATCAGAATCTGAACGAACTGGATCTGATCTTTACGCAGCAGGGTACGGCCACGGACTTTTCCAAGGCCTACGCGTCAATGACCGCCCCGACGGGAACGAGCTTTGGCTACACCAGCTACAAGGTGGGCCAGCGCATTGTCGAGCTTGGTTTCAAGTACAACTTCTGATGGCGTGCACAGGAGCGGATGCGGGATGAAAGCAGAACGGAAGATGCGTAACGAACGGAACAGGCGGCGGGAAGCCGCTCTTCGGAGGCTTGCAATGCGTAGGTTTATAGGCACTCTGGGAAAAACCGCCGGGTGGCTTCTGCTGGCACTGGCGACGGCGGCAACGTCCGCCCTGGCCGTGAGCGTGCCGTCCGTTGTGGTTTCTGCGGCGGCGACCGTGAGCACGAGCGGCACAACCAATGTTGGCAAAGTCGTGCAGGATACCTGCGGCAATCTCTACGAGCTGGAAAACAGCGGTAACCTGATGGAGATTCCGGCAGGTGGTGGTACGGCTGTTTATCTGGTTAATTATGGCAGCATCGCCAGCGGCGATGGCCTGTTGGGTGGTCTGGCCATTGATAGTAGCAATAATCTATATGTGGACGACAAGTGGAATGGCGCGGTCATGGAGATTCCCTCGTCGAGTTGTACGCCCGAACCAAGCTCGGCAACTTCAGTGGCGAATAATAGCTCGATTGGCAGCATTGATAGCTACTGGTATGACCCGGGCGATATTGCCGTGGATTCCTCGGGGCACATCTTTGTCGTTTCGGATGGGTTTGGCAGTTCGGGCGCGATTTACGAACAGACCAGCTCAACGAGTGGCGTAGTTGTTTTTGCCAGCACCAGCAGCATTGGGCAGATTACGTCGATTGCCCTCGATGCGAGCGACGATGTTTTCTTCACGGCTTCGGGTAGTGGGTCGGTGTACGAAGTTCCAGTTGCCTCCTATGGAACGTCGAGTCCAACGGTGGTGATTACGGGGCTATCGACCGCGCTCGGTCTGGCATTTGATTCTTCGGGCAATCTGTATGTGGGCGATTCGGGCACGGGCAACATCTACGAGGTCCCCTATTCGTCGTCGTTGCAATATGGCAGCATGTATCAGATTGCAGCGGGAGCGCCGCTGGGAGCGCCGCTGACGATCTCGCAGGATAGCAAGTCGTTTTTCTTTGGCGATAATACAGCGAGTCTCTATCAACTGGCGGCGGGTAGTGCCAATCTTGGTTCGGTAGTCGTCGGTTCATCGAGCACGGCAACGGTCGGTTTTATCTTCAACGCGGCGGAGACGCCTTCTTCCTTTGCGCTCTTTCCTCCCAGCGGAGTGTTTGCGGCTAGCGCCAGCACTTGCACAGCGGGTACGGCTTACATCGCAGGCAAAAGCTGCACGGAAACCATTGCCTTTACCCCGACGGCACCGGGTGCAACCAAGGCCGCAGTTTCTGTGGCGAGCAGCTCGGGCAGCGCGCTGGCCACGGTGTATCTTTACGGCACGGGGCAGGGCGCAGGTGTAACGATCGATCCTGGCACGGTGGCGAGCATTGGCAATGGCTTCAAAACGCCGAAGTCGGTAGCGCTGGACGCGGCTGGGGATGTGTTCGTTGCCGACTCCAGTAACAGCGAAGTGCTGGAGTATGCCTCAGGCAGCACGACGGCAGTTTCCATCGGATCAAAGCTTTCGAGTCCGGAGGGTGTAGCCGTCGATGGCGCAGGCAACGTCTACATTGCCGACACGGGAAACAGCCGCATTGTGGAAGTACCGATCATCAATGGTGCATTGGATAACTCATTGCAGACGGTGCTGCCCACCACGCTGGCCAACGCGGCGCTCAGTTCGCCGGCGGGTGTGACGGTAGATAAGGTGGGCAATTTATACATTGCTGACTCGGGCAATGGCCGCATCGTTTACGTGCCTTATACAACGTCGCTGAACACAACGGCCGCCACGGTGCTGGTTTCTTCGCTCAGCAGCCCGTTGGCTACGGCGGTGGACCCTTCCGGCAATCTGTATGTGGCCAACTCCGGCGTGGGTGAGATCTACAAAATTGTCACTCCCTTCTCGACGGGTGTGCAGGAGCTGGTGGCGAATGGATTCGGAACTCCCTCCGGTCTGGCCGTTGACGCTTCGGGCAGTTTGTTTGTGGCCGACAGCGGCAACGACCAGCTGGTGCGCATTCCCAGCGTTTCCGGGGTGCTGGAGAACAGTGATGCGGTAGATGCAGGCATCGGCATCAATGCTCCGTATGGTGTGGCCGTCGATGCTTCCGGCAATCTGTATGTGACCGACAGCGCGGATGGTGCTGCCTATCTGGTGACCCGCACCAGTTCCACGCTGAGCTTTGGGGCATGGGCGTTGAATCAGAGTGGCGGCACGTTGTCGGCAGCGGTGGAGAACTCGGGTAATCTGACGCTCGATTTTTTGTCGCCCTACTATTCTGCCAGTGGAAACACTGCAGACTTCACTCTTCCTGGCAGCGAGAACGGTGGTTGTTTGGCATCAGGTACAGTGGCGGCAGGTTCTTACTGCACAATCGACGCCACCTTTGCGCCCACGGCCAGCGGCACGCGCACAGATGTACTCACGCTGGCCAGCAATGCAACCAACGCCAGCAGCTCGGTGATCACGCTGACCGGCACGGGAGCATCCGGTGGATCGACAGCTACGGCGCTGGCCGTAACTTCGCCATCAAGCGGATCGCTCTACTTTGGCGAAGCGATCACGCTGACGGCTACTGTAACTTCATCGAGTGGAACGCCCTCTGGTACGGCCAAACTGCTTGTGGATGGCGTACAGGGCGGCATGGCTACGCTCAGCGCAAAGGGCGTGGCTACCTTCCAGCTAGATTCCGGACTCTCTGGTGGCACGCATACGCTGGAGGCCGTCTACGAGGGCAGCAGCAGCTTTGACGGCAGCAATTCCTCCATCCTGTCGGTGACGGCCAGCAAGGCACCCACGGCGACAGCGCTGGCAGTTACCACGCCCTATGTTAATCCGCTCAGCGCAACGTCGGGTAGCAGTATCACGCTGTTGGCGGCCGTCGGCTCGTCCAGCTCGGGCATTCCTTCTGGCACGGTGACCTTTACGTCGAACGGAACATCGTTGGGCTCGGTCACATTGGCACCGGCCAGCGGCGGCCTCTTTGAGGCCACGCTCAGCACCACTGCGTTGTCGGTGGGAACGGATGCAATAGTCGCCACCTACTCGGGCGATGCGAACTACATTGCGTCCTCTTCCGCTGCCACGACGGTGGTCGTTGTTTCCTCCGCAGCGGTAACGGTGACGAGCAGCAGCACGGCGCTGACCAGCACTGCTACCAGCAGCGGCACGGTAACTTTTTCCGCAACCAGTTACGGCGGCTGGAATGGTCTGGCCGGATTTAGCTGCGACACTTCCACCCTGCCGGCGAATTCCCGCTGCGTTTTTTCGCCGGGGCAGGCCATGGTGTTGGCCAGCACGTCAGGCACTACCTACAGCATTCCTACGGTGCAACTTTCGGTGGTGATTGATCAGCCGCCGCAAACCACTACGGCCAGCAGAATTCCGTGGGCTTTGGGTGGGTTGGGAGGCTTGCTGTTGTTGCTGGCGCGCAGGCATTTGGCACGGCGTTATGCCTGGGTTTCAGCCGGAGTCCTGCTGGCCGCGGTGCTGCTGCCCCTTACGGCCGTGTGTGTAACAGGCTGTTCGAGTGGCGATATTTACAACACTCCGGCAGGCACCTCGACGATTTCGGTTTATGCCTCTGCTGATCCGTACGAGGTGAGCTCAGGATCTCTGGTGTTGACTACAACGCAAGCCTGCGGAACAAACTCTTCGACCGGGCTGGCCGATCCGTCGATCTCGCCCTGCTCGCAGACCAAGTTTCAGGTAGCTGTAACTGTGAAGTAGGAAAAATCAAGTCTTGTTTGGGCGGAGTCTGCGGCTCCGCCCATTTTTTGTCTTCCAGGATTTAGAGAACCTTCGGAATATTTATAGAATTTTTAGGATGTGTGAGCGGTCATTTTCTTGAGAAAAAAGAGCCTTGAGCGGATTGCTTTTGGGGACAGCTACTCTGCTTTTGCTTTAGCCCAGCCAGTATGATGAAAGAGTACCCGGCACAATGAGACTTTCGTCTTCCGGCGGTGGCCGCGGTGTTCCCGCCAGTGTGGTTCCATTGCAGGACGGAAAGATTTTGCCGGGATTGCAATTTGCTGGAGCCTGTGCGCTCAAGGATCGAAGACAGAACAGTGAAGAAAGCAACATTCTCCGCCGGAGCGGTGGGCATCGATTTTGGCACAACCAATAGCAGCGTGGCACTGGCCACGGCCGATCAGGTGCATCTGGCCAACTTTTCCTTCCTGGGCGCGCCTACGCACTCTTTCCGCTCGGTGATTTATCTGGAGCAGACGCGTTCGGCCACGGGCGCACGCAAGAGTTCTGCCCTCACCGGCCCGCGGGCCATCGAACGCTATCTGGATGCGGACGAAAAGGGTCGGCTGATTCAGTCACTCAAATCGCACCTGCCCAGTCGCACGCTGACCGGTACGGCCATCTTTGGCCGCAACTACGCGGTGGAAGAGCTGATTGCCCGCATGGTGCGCGATTTGCGCACTTCGGTTGAGGCCGAGTGGGCGCAGCCGGTGCATACGGTGGTGGTGGGCCGTCCGGTGCGCTTTGTGGGCTCGGAGAGCGACGAGGACGATGAGTATGCCGTGGGCCGGCTGCGTGCTGCCTTCCATCAGGCTGGCTATGAGCGGGTAGAGTTCGAGCTGGAGCCGATTGCCGCAGCTTACGCCTACGAATCGACGCTCGAAC
This sequence comes from Telmatobacter bradus, assembly GCF_048629425.1. Lineage (NCBI taxonomy): Bacteria > Pseudomonadati > Acidobacteriota > Terriglobia > Terriglobales > Acidobacteriaceae > Telmatobacter > Telmatobacter bradus. The sequence goes on along the minus strand of NZ_CP184532.1, from coordinate 4,519,364 downwards.
ACGACGAGCTGATCCTGATTGGCGACTTTGGCGGCGGCACCAGCGATTTTTCCCTGCTGCGCGTGGGCCCTGCCGTGCGTAAACGCGGCCGCCAGCCGGAAGACCTGCTGGCAAGCAGTGGCGTGGGGTTGGCAGGCGACGCATTCGATGCGCGTCTGGTGCGCAAGCTGGTTTCGCCTGCGCTCGGCTCGGAGAGTGAAGTTCGCTCCTTCGGCAAGCTGCTGCCCGCCGTTCCAGCCTGGATCTATGCCAACCTGGAGCGCTGGCACTACCTCTCGTTTTTGCGCACCAACAACGTGCGCGAGATTCTGCGCGGGGCACGGGTGCGGGCGCTGGAACCGGAGAAGATCGAGGCATTGATCGCGCTGATCGAAGAAGACCTTGGCTACCAGTTGCACCAGGCGGTGCAGAAGGTAAAGTGCGAACTTTCAGCGCACAAATCAACCGAGTTCCGGTTTAATGACGGCACGCTCGACCTGCGCATTCCCGTGACCCGCGCTGAATTCGAAGAGTGGATCGCCGAGGACCTGCGCTCGGTGGAAACCTGCGTGGACGGCGTGTTGGAGCGGGCGGGTATTGAGGCTGGGCAGGTGGATCGCGTCTTCCTGACCGGCGGCAGCTCGTTTGTGCCCTCGGTGCGCCGCATCTTCGCCACTCGCTTTGGCGAGGATAAGATCCGCAGTGGCAACGAGTTCACCTCGGTGGCCTACGGACTGGCGCTGCGGGCGCGGGAAGTGTTGGAGCCTTAGCTTCTAGCTCCCAGCCTCCAGCTTTTAAAGCTAGAAGCTGGAGGCTGGAGGTTGAATTTATGCCTTGAGGGCGGCGGCTACCGCGTCGGCCAGTGTTGTGGTGGGGTGGGCCAGTAGCTTGGCAAGCTGTCCGCCGTTTTCGTAGAGCGCGTCCTGCGCTGCGCCGGTGTCAAAGCTGGCGAAGGCTGTGGCAAGTGGGACAGGCAGGCCAAAACCTTCCAGAATCTTGGCGTATTCGGCCTCGGGCAGGTTCTTGTAGGGGATGTTCTTGCCCGTCTGACGGCTGATCTCGCTGACCAGATCGGTGAGCGTGTAGGCCGTGTCGCCCGCAAGTTCATAGGTCTTGTTCTTGTGGCCGGGGGTGGTGAGCACGACGGCCGCTGCTTCGGCGTAATCGGCGCGGGCCGCAGAACTGATTCTGCCCTGACCGGCGCTGCCCAAGAAGGCTCCGCCCTGCACCGCGCCGGGTACCGAGCCGGTGTAGTTCTCGGTGTACCAGCCGTTGCGCAGAAGGGTGTAGTCGATGCCGCTGGCCTTGAGTGCGGCTTCGGTGTCGAGATGCTCGCCTGAGAGTGCCGTGATGGCCGAGGTGTCGGCATGCAACAGGCTGGTGTAGACGATCCAAGGCACGCCGGCCTTCTTCGCCGCTTCAATCACGTTGCGGTGCTGCGGGCCACGTTGGCCAATCTCGTTCGACGAGATGAGCAGCAGTGCGTCAATGCCCGCGAGCGCGGCGGGCAGCGTTTCTGGCTTGCTATAGTCGAAGGTGCGGGCCGAAACGCCCAGATTGGCTGCCTTTGCAGGGGTGCGGACCAGCGCAACAATCTCTGCAACAGGTACGCGGGCCTTGAGGGCGTTAATGACGAGGCTTCCGAGCTGACCGGTGGCTCCGGTAACGGCGATCTTCATGGTGTGAATCTCCTAGTAAGGTGTCTCTGCATTTGTTGAGATGTATTCGTAACAGAAAAAGTTACAAATAAAATCAATTTTTTGGTTTCTCCTTTATTTTGGGTTCTGCACCGAGCGCAGCAGGGTGGCAATGGTGGTTTGGGCCAGCTGATCTTCCATGGCGCGTTCGGCGTGATCGTAGAGCGGTGCAAGTGCCTGCTGAATGCCGCGGCCCACTGGGCAGGCCGGGTTGGGTTGTTGGCTATGCAGGGCAAAGGGCGAAGGCTCCTGCACGGCGCGGCGGACGTCGGCGAGGGTGATGGCTGCGGGGTCGGCAATGAGCTTCCAACCGCCGCCGCTGCCGGGCTGCGAACGCACATAGCCAACGCGGCGCAGGTGGGCCATGACGCGGCGAATCACTACGGGGTTGGTGTTGACGCTGCCCGCAATGAACTCACTGGTCAGCGCCTCGTCTGGCATGGAAGCCAGCAGGGCAAGGACGTGCAGGGCAACGGTGAGGCGGGCACTCAGGTTCATTGCTGTTGACTCTAGAGGGATGGGTGCGGTGCGTCAACCTGGGTTCCTTTCTTAGAGTGTGTGGCGGAAGGAAGGATTGCTACAGAAATAGTGCAACCTTTGGCCAGGGGAAAAAAGATAAAATATTGCGTAAAAACAAGTTAGAGAAAACCTGTGGGGTCAAGCCTTGGCGTGGAAGTGAATTCGGAGTAAACTAAGACTTCGGTAGGCTTGCGGGGACGTCTGTGTCCAAGCGTGGTTTGAATCAAGTGCGACCCCGGCCAGAATTCCGGAATCCGTAAGCAGTCAAGAATTTGGAGTTGAACGATGGCACAGGTATGCGATCTCTGCGGCAAGGGTCCGCAATTCGGTAACAACGTTTCTCACGCGCACAACATCACCAAGCGCCGCTGGAACGTCAACCTGCAGGCGGTGAAGGCACTGGTGAACGGCGCTTCCAAGCGTCTGCGCGTATGCACCAGCTGCATCAAGACCGGCAAGATCACTAAGGCATAGTTTTGCTGCCGGCCTACCGGCGCAGGGCCAAGCCCGCGGTTTTTGGAAGACCCCATCCCTCGTGGATGGGGTCTTCTGCTTTTTGCACGTTTTTTGGTGCTATTCGTTGGCTTCTTGGTGGGTAAAGGTCAGCGACGCGGAGTTGATGCAGTAGCGCAGGCCGGTGGGCGTGGGGCCGTCGGGGAAGACGTGGCCCAGGTGGCCGTCGCAGCGGGCGCAGGTCACCTCAACGCGGCGCATGCCGTAGCTGAGGTCTTCGTGCTCGGTAATGGCGCTGGAATCGGCGGCAATCGAAAAACTGGGCCAGCCGCAGCCGGAGTCGAATTTGGCCTCGCTCGTGAAGAGCTGCGCACCGCAGCCGGCACAGTGGTAGCTGCCGGTTTCGTGGTGGTAGGCAAGTGGGCCGGTAAAGGCGCGCTCAGTAGCCTTTTCGCGCAGAATGGCGTACTGCTCTGGGGTGAGCCGGGCGCGCCATTCTGCTTCGGTCAGATCAATCCGCTCAGGGAAGTTGCTCAAGGGAAGAGCCTCCTGATGATTAGATGTGCGGGCGGCTGGATGGGTGCGGAAAGCAGCTCCCAGCTTCTAGCCTCCAGTTGCTAGGAGCTAGGAGCTAGGAGCTGGAGGCTAGAAGCTTTTCTACACTTCCGCGACGACTTCGATCTCTACCAGCGCCTGCTTGGGTAGGGCGGCCACTTCCACGGTGGTGCGGGCCGGTGCCGGGCCGTTGGCGCCCAGATATTTTGCGTAGACCTCGTTCATGGCGGCAAAGTCGCCCAGGCTTTGCAGGAAGACGGTCGTCTTGACGACGCGGTCCAGGCTGGAGCCGGCGGCCTCGACGATGGCCTTCAGGTTTTCAAGCACGCGAGTGGTCTGTTCCTGGATCCCGCCATCCACGATCTGCATGGTGGCCGGGTCCAGAGGAATCTGGCCAGCAGTGTAAAGCAGGTTGCCGATGCGTACCGCCTGCGAGTAGGGGCCGATGGCCGCAGGGGCCTTTTCCGTAGCGATGACGTGAGTGCTCATGGGGAGATTGTATGACAGCAGGTTCTAGGTGCTAGCACCTAGAACCTATGCACCTTGTTTTTAAGCCCCTCGTCCTTACCCCAGAATGCTGTTGTCGATCAGGCGGGTTGCGCCGAAGCTGGCGGCTATGGCGAAGAGGTTGCCGGGCTGCGCCTTTTGGACAGGCTTGAGCGTGGCCCAGTCGACCAGCGTGATGTAGTCCAGGTGGGTAGCGGGTTCGGCGGCCAGCAACTGCGTGGCCTTGGTCAGGAGTGCAGCGCTACTGCGTTCGCCTGCCGCAAAAAGCGCTTCGATGGCGTGGATGGTGCGACTGAGCACCAGCGCGGCCTTGCGCTCTTCGGCGCTGAGGTAGGCATTGCGTGAGCTGAGCGCCAGCCCGTCGGCCTCGCGGACGATGGGGCAGACGACGAGTTCGGTGGCAAGGCGCAGATCAAGCACCATGCGGCGCAGTACGGCCACCTGGGCCGCGTCCTTCTGTCCAAAGTAGCCACGGTCAGGCTCGGCGGCTATCAGCAGCTTGGTGACGACGGTAGAAACGCCGCGAAAGTGGCCGGGCCGGGACTGGCCGTCCAGACGATTCGAAAGTCCTTCCACTTCCACGAAGGTGGCCGCGCCGGCGGGGTAGATTTCATTGACCGCAGGGGCGAAGACGACCTGTGCGCCACTGGCTTCGGCCAGTTGGCAATCGGCCTCGAAGCTGCGCGGGTAGCGGTCGTAATCCTCGTTGGGGCCGAACTGCGTGGGATTGACGAAGATGCTGACGGCCACGCTGTCGCAGCCCTTGGCCGCGGCGCGGATCAGTGAGGCATGCCCGGCGTGCAGCGCGCCCATGGAGGGCACAAGGCCAACGGTGCGGCCAGCGATGTGTTCAGTGCGGGACCAGCGGCGCAGGTCGGCAACGGTGCGAAGAATCTGCATCAGGAGTGGCTCCTTTCACGCTGAGGTTCGCGGATAAAGGCAGAGCGCTCGGCGGCGGGCAGGTGATAGCTCTCGTTGTCTGCCGGAAAGGTGCGCTGTTCCACGTCTTCGCGGTAGTGTTCGAGGGCGGAGCGCAGCAGGCTGGTGGCGTCGGCGTACTGGCGGACGAACTTGGCGGGCGGCGCAAAAGTAAGGTTGACCAGATCGTGATAGACGAGGATCTGGCCGTCACAGCCGGGACCCGCGCCAATGCCGATGGTGGGCACGTCGAGCTCGGCGGTGATGGCTTCGGCCACTTCGCGGGGCACGCCTTCGAGCACGATGGCTCCAGCACCGGCTTTAGCGATGGCGTGAGCGTCGCGGCGCAGTTGGTTAGCGTCGCTGGCGCTACGGGCCTGCACGCGGAAGCCGCCCATGCGATGGACGCTTTGTGGGGTGAGGCCAAGATGGCCGATGACGGGAATTTCAGAGTCAGCGACGGCGCGAATCAGTTCGGCGCGGGCGCCCTCGATCTTGACGGCTTCGGCGCCCGCTTCCTTGATGAAGCGGATGGCGTTGCGCACGCCCTCGTCGATGCTGGCGTGGTAGCTGCCAAAAGGCATGTCGGCCACCAGCAGGGCGCGGCGCGTGCCACGGCGGACGGCGCGGGTGTGGTGCAGCATCTCGTCCACGGTGACGGAAAGGGTGTTTTCATGGCCGAGCACGACCATGGCCAGCGAGTCACCCACCAGAATCACGTCAATCCCAGCCTCGTCGACCAGGCGCGCCGTGGAATAGTCGTAGGCCGTAAGCGCACTGATGGGCTTGGCCTGACGCTTCATTTCAAGCAGCGCGGGCAGTGTGACCTTGGGGAGTTGACAGCAGGAAGAAGCGGGCGGATTGCCGCCATAAAGAGAAGGAATACTCATAGGTTTCTCCAGTGCCGCTCCGCAGACGCAGGATGCGGCCCGTGGTCGGGGCAAGGGGCGCTTGCCGGGAGCCATTAGCAGTATACGCTTGGTCGGGTGGCAGGAAAACGGGAGAAAGCGGCGGGCGGGCGGGGTGCGTACTGCCCGGGTTCTACAATGGAGCGGTATGACTACCGCAGTCCGCTCGCACGCAAAGATCAACCTGGGATTGGCGATTGGCGCACCCCGCGCCGATGGCTTTCACGCACTTTCCACCGTCTATCAGACGCTGGAAGTCCACGACATTGTCACGGTTGAGGCTCGGCTGGCGGCAACGACTGCCCTGCGGCTGACCTCGAACGACGAACGCGTTCCTACTGACAGCAAAAACACCGCCTGGAAGATGGTGGAGCTGGCACTGGAAGCGCTGGGTGTTTCGGCCGAGGTTCACATCTACATTGAGAAGAAGCTGCCGGTGCAGGGCGGCATGGGTGCCGGTTCGGCCAACGCCGTGGCCGCCCTGGTGGGTCTGGAGACCGAACTGGGCGTGTGGGAGACGGACGGCCAGCGAGTCGGCGGAGCAGCAGGTCAGCAGGTTCGCGGGCTGGCAGGCGATCCTGCGCGGTTGCGCGGCTGGCAGGCCAAGCGGCTGGAAGTTGCGGCCAAAGTTGGCTCCGATGTGCCGCTGTTTTTGATTGGCGGTGCGGTTCTGGGTACGGATCGCGGCCAGCAAGTCTTTCCTTTGCCGGACTTTGAGCCGGTTTGGTGTACCATGGCGCTGCCTGCCGTGGGGGTTTCAACCCCGCAGGCCTTCCGCGACTGGGATGCGCTGTGTTTTCAACAGGGTTTGACCGCAGAAACGAGTGCGGATACACTAAATGAGTTGAACCGTGCCTACGCCAGCGCTTTTGCGGGAGCAATCCCCGGGCTGGAGGCAGGTTCCTCCGGTGTCCCTTCAGAGCGAGGGGACCGAGCCGGGTCCGTGGGATCCGCGCTTGTCCGCACCGGGATTCTTAGCTGGATTGAGAACGACTTCGAGCAAGTTGTGTTTCGCCAGCAATCATCCCTTGCAGACATCAAGCGCATTCTGGCGGCTCCTGGAAATCCGGAGGCGGCCCTGCATGCTTCATTGTCGGGCTCCGGTTCGGCGCTTTTCGGGTTGTACCTGACCAGGGAGGCGGCGTTAGCGGCCTGCGTACGTCTGGAGGCAGCCGGTGTGGCGAGCCTTTTGACCCGCACTGTGCCTCGCGCCACGTACTGGCGCAACATGCTGACGCCGGTGGAGATTTCAGCGTAGTTCGCGGGGCCACACAGGCTCATCGCGGATTACATAGTTGGGCGATCGTCTAATGGTAGGACAGTGCCCTTTGGAGGCACTTGTCCAGGTTCGAATCCTGGTCGCCCAGCCAGTTTTAATTCCCTGCGCGCCCATTCCTGCCGCGCAGAGCCGAACACAGCCAAAGCCAACCAGCTTGGAGGGAATCGGGAATGGAAGTAGCTTCGACGGTAGTTTCAGCAGAAGAATTGAAGGCAGAGATCAAGGCGGGGCAGACCCCCGTTGTGGCTTCTGCTGAAGCGAAGAACAAGGATCTGAAGGGAACGCCCGAGGTCAAAGGCCTGGTGGATCCCAAGAAAAAGCGCAGTCTGAGCGATGACAAGCGGTTCAAGCTCTTCAGTGGTTCGGCTAACCGGGCGCTGGCTGAAAAGATTGGCGCGCACATCGGGGTTCCGGTCGGAGATGTGCGGATTCAGCGCTTTGCTGATGGCGAAGTGTACTTTCAGTTGCTTGAGAACGTTCGTGGCGTGGATGTGTTTGTGGTGCAGCCCACCTGCTATCCGGTGGATTCTCACCTGATGGAGCTGCTGATCATGATCGATGCGCTGAAGCGCGCCTCGGCAGCCCGCATCACGGTGGTTGTTCCTTATTACGGCTATGCGCGCCAGGACCGCAAGGATCGTCCGCGCGTGGCCATCAGCTCCAAGTTGGTTGCTGACCTGCTGACGACGGCGGGAGCGGATCGCGCCTTGTTCGTCGATCTGCATGCGGCACAGATTCAGGGCTTTTTCAATATCCCGGTCGATCATCTGTTTGCATCGCCGGTGCTGGTCAGCTACTTCCGTGAGCGGAATCTGCCCAACCTGACGGTGGTTTCTCCCGATGCGGGTGGTGTGGAGCGGGCTCGCTTCTTTGCCCAGAAGATCGGCGCTCCGCTGGCCATTGTGGACAAGCGCCGTACCGACATTAACGTGACTGAAGTGATGCACGTGATTGGCGATGTGAAGGGCAAGACCTGCCTGATCATCGACGACATCATCGACACGGCCGGCACGCTGGTCAAGACGGTCGATGCCCTGTATGCCAACGGTGCGGCCAAGGTTCACGCCTGCGCCAGCCACGCGGTGCTTTCGGGCCCGGCCGTGGAACGGATTGCCAACTCGCGACTGGAAGAAGTTATCGTCACCGATACGATTCCCCTGCGTGAGGCGGCTCAGAAGCTGGACAAGATCAAGGTGCTGTCGATTGCCGGCCTGTTGGGCGCGGCCATCGAGAGCATCCACATGGAAACCAGCGTCAGCAAGCTGTTTTCGTAAGGCAGCTTCTAGCTGCTAGCTCCCAGCTATGCTGTGGCAGGGTTGGATGCGTGGCAGCACGAAGATGAAGTTTGTTGGGATTGATGGAGCCGGAAAGCAGTTGATTCCGGACGTGGTGGAAACAGAAGCATCTGAGGGCTGACAGCAGAGAGCTGAAAGCTGAAAGCTGCTTTTCACAAAGGGAGCGGGACGAAACAGCTGAATACAGCAGTTTTTAGCTGGAAGCTAGTAGCTAGAGGCTGCTTTTAGAAGCTGTTCCACCGTGCCCGAAGAAACGAGAGAATCCATGCCCGAAGTAGTTATCGCCAAGGCCCGTGAGGGTAAGTTCAACAAGAATGCAGCGCGCCGCGTGCGTGTTGCCGGCAAGATCCCCGCGGTCATTTACGGCGCAGGTAGCGAACCCCAGGCTCTCGAAGTGGATCCCAAGGCCATTCTGAAGATCATCTACTCCGAGTCCGGCCACAACACCATCTTCGACGTGGAAATTGCCGGTCAGCCGACCGCCAAGGCCATGGTTGTGGATACGCAGTTCGAGCCGATCAAGGATCAGCTGATCCACATCGATCTGAAGCGTATTGCTCTCGACAAGAAGATGCACGTTAAGGTTCGCGTCAAGCTGCTGGGTGTTCCCACGGGCGTCAAGAACGATGGCGGCATTCTGGATCAGGTTCTGCGTGAGGTTGAAGTTGAGTGCCTCCCAGCCGACATTCCGAGCCACCTCGATGTGGACGTAACCGGTTTGGCCCTGCATGCTTCGCTGCGCGTCAGCGATCTGCCCCACTCCGACAAGGTTACCTTCCTGAACGCTGCTGATGCGACCGTGGCCCATGTGGTTTCGATCCGTGAAGAAGCTGCTCCGGCGGCTGAAGCAGTGGCTGCTGCGGCTGAGCCTGAGGTTGCCAAGAAGGGCAAGACGGACGCCGATGCCAAGCCTGAGGCAAAGAAGTAACCCTTGGTGGAAGCGAATCAGACCGGAAAGAGCCCCTTCCTGGTGGTGGGGCTCGGCAATCCGGGGCCTGAGTATCAGTGGACCCCGCACAACGCGGGGTTCATGGCCATCGACCGCATCGCTCAGCAGGAAGGGGTGGTGGTCCAGAACCGGCGTTGCCGGGCTGCGACTGCCAGCTGCAGAATTGCTGGCCGTGAGGTAATCCTGGCCAAGCCGGAAACCTTCATGAACCTGAGTGGCCTTTCCGTGGCCGCGCTGGTTAAGGAGTTTGAGGCCGATCCCGCCAAGGATCTGCTCGTGATTTATGACGAGCTGGATCTGACGCTGGGCGACTTCAAGATCAAGGAACGCGGATCGCCGGCGGGCCACAATGGAGCCCGCAGCATCATCGCTTCCTTGGGGAGCCAGGAATGGCTCCGGTTGCGGATCGGCGTGGCGCCGGATCTGCCGCCCGAAGCGAAAGCAGCGGGCAAGCGTGCGGGGGGCAAGGATTATCTGCTTTCTCCGTTGCGCAAGGCGGATTTAACGGTGCTCGACGAAGTGCTGGACCAGGTAGCGACGGCAACGCGGAAGATGATCGAGTTGGGTGCCGCGGCCGCGATGAATGAGTTTAACCGCCGCAAAGAGTAGGGCGGAGTTGCAAAGGCTGAAGACAGGAAGCTGCCAGCAAGGACTAGGGGCCATAGGGACTAGGGACTTGGGCGGAAGAACTGAAGAAGCCGCGAATCGGGAGTGGCCGTTCAAGGGAGCGGCAATGGCTGGGGCTGACGAGGCTTCGGCGGAAAAGGAATGCAGATGTCGCGTTTGTATGAAGTGATGTTCATTGTTCGGCCGGACGTGGTCGAAGAGGAAATCGACAAGCTGATCGCCAGCTTCACGACCGTCGTGACCAACGGCAAGGGCGTGGTGAAGTCGGTTGAGAAGATGGGCCGTCGCAAGCTGGCCTATATGGTTCGCAAGTGTGCCGACGGCTTCTACGTTCTTGCGACGGTTGAGGCGGAAGGCGATTTGGTGCTTGAGCTCGAGCGCCGTCTGCGCGTCAACGAGCAGGTGATCAAGTTCATCACCGTGCGCATTGACGAAGAAGAGAAGCGTCTGGCCAAGATGAAGGCTCTGCGTGGAACCAAGCGGAAGATCAGCGCGGAAGTACCGGTTGTTGCAGCTCCGGCTGCGGCTCCTGTTGCAGCGCCTGTCGCCGCTCCGGTTGCTGCGCCCGTTGCGGAAGCTCCGGTTGCCGTTGCGGCCCCCGTGGCTCCGGCAGAGGAAGTTGCTGCCCAGCCCGCTGTCTAGTTTGCCAGAGTTGATTGCCGCCCTGGGCCTGAGTGCCCCCGGCGGCCAGATCCAGCCCTTCGTCTGCGCCCAATGAGTGCCTGCGAAGAGCCAAGAGAGTTGAGGGAACCCTATGTCTGAAGAGACCCAAGCCAAGGCGCCGGAGACCGGCGCGAGCGCAACACCCCAGGCTGGCGAGACCGTTGCCGCCGCCCCTGCATCTGCCCCTGCATCTGCACCTTCCCGTGGACCCCGTCCGGCGGGTGGCCGTCCTTCCGGCCCCGGCGGCCGTGGCAAGTTCTTCCGTCGCAAGAAGGTTTGCAAGTTCTGCACCGAGAAGATCGACGCCATTCCGTATCGCGACGTCCGTCTTCTGCAGGGCTTTGTGGCCGAGCGTGGCAAGATCGTGCCCCGTCGTCTGACCGGTGTTTGCACCACGCACCAGCGTCGTCTGACGCGCGCCATCAAGCAGGCCCGCAACATCGCTCTGCTGCCCTTCGCCACCAAGCACTAAGAAGCGCGAAGACTAAACGATTGCGGCTGGCCTTGGAGCCAGCCGCTAACCAGAACCCAAAGCTGATCCTTACGATCAGCCACGCTGGCCGTGCTGGCTAGCGCGATCTCAGATACATGTGAGATCTGGGACAGTCGAATCGAGGAGATTTTTCGATGGAAATCATTCTGAAGCAAGACGTAGAGAATCTGGGTCACCGCGGCGAAGTGGTGAAGGTTGCTGACGGCTACGCCCGCAACTACCTGCTGCCCAAGAAGCTGGCCATGCAGGCAACGGCCTCCAACAAGGCCGTCATCGAGCAGATGAAGGCTTCGGCCGCCCGCCGCTCGGCTGCCGAGAAGATTGTGGCCGAGGAACTGGCCGCCAAGCTGGCTCCCGTGGCCCTCAGCTTTACCCGCAAGTCGGGCGAAGAAGGCCACCTGTTCGGCTCGGTTACCGCTGCCGACATCGCTGCCGATCTGGCCACCCAGGGCTTTGAGATCGATCGTCGTAAGATCGTTCTCGCCGAGCCCATCAAGACCGTGGGCGAAGTTAGCATCTCGATCAAGCTGCACCGCGAAGTGCTGGCTCAGATCAAGGTGCAGGTTCTGGCCGAGGCCACCGAAGAAGCTGCCGCCGAGGCCGCTGCTCCGGCTGCCGAAGCTGCTGCCGAGTAAGCTCGCTCTATACGCAATACGAACCGCCCTCTGGCTTCCAGAGGGCGGTTTTGTTTGGGCTGGAATTTAGAGAGCTGCTACCTGCGCCAGCGGCTGGCTGCGGTCGGTGCGCAGGGTGGGCACGGCGGCCAGCAGGTTTTTTGTGTAAATGTGCGAGGGCTTGCGGAGGATCTGGCTGCAAGGGCCTTCTTCCACCAGAGCGCCGTTCTTGAGCACGGCAACCCTACTGGCTACGCGGCTGACCACAGCCAGATCGTGCGAGATGAAGAGCATGGCCAGATTGTGCTGCTCCTGCAAGGTGCGCAGCAGTTCCAGAATCTGCGCCTGCACCGTCACATCGAGCGCTGTGGTGGGCTCGTCGGCAATCAGCAGGCGTGGCTGATTCACCAGCGCCATGGCGATCAGGATGCGCTGCCGCTGGCCGCCCGAGAACTGGTGTGGAAAGTCGCCGAACCGCGTGGCTGCATCGGGAATCGCCACGGACTCCAGCGCTGCAATGGTCTTCTGTTTGGCTTCGCGGGCTGTGGCCGAGGGATGGTGTGCCTGGTAGGCTTCGGCGATCTGCTTGCCGATGCGCATCACCGGATTGAGCGCGGTCATCGGCTCCTGAAAGATCATGGCAATCTGGTTGCCGCGCAGCGGGCGCAGTGCTCGCGGGCTGAGCGAAAGCAGGTCTTGGCCGTCGAAGAGAATTTTGCCTGTAGCGGTGGCACTGGCTGGCAGCAGGCCGAGAATAGCCAGAGAAGTGGCGCTTTTGCCCGAGCCGGATTCGCCCACCAGACCCAGCGCTTCGCCTTCATCGATGTGGAGCGAGAGGCCGTACACCGCCTCCTGCTCGCCAAAGCAGATGTGCAGATTGTCGATGTGGAGCAAGGGGGCCATACGCTCATCCTAAACCAGAAGAAAACAAAAAAAGTCCACCCGGCGAATGGAGGTACGCCGGATGGACAATGCTGCCCCCATCAGGGCTATGCAAACTACTTTTCAATTGGACCTTCGGTTTTTTTCTAGACCTTCGGTGTGACTTACGAAGCATCTGCGAAAAGGGGAACGAAGGTCCTGCGAATATGGTTTGAGCCTCGTCTAGCTAGAAGCTGAACGAAACCATGGCTTCAACGGTGCGGTTGGCTGAGGAGGTGTTGAAGAATCCACCCGCCAGGCTGGTGCTCTTGCCGAAGAGGTCGGAGCTGAGTACACCACTGGGAGCCGCGAAGTTAACGTTGTTCAGGACGTTGTGGCTCATCACGCTGAAGTTGAGCGAGTAGCGGCGCTGCGTGTCTTGATCCATCTTGCCAGGGCCGTTGTTGCGGCTTAGACCGCTGGCGCCGAGTCCACGACCGCCGCCAGGGCCTCCGCCCGGTCCACCGGGACCACCAGGACCTCCGGGACCGCCTTGCGATGCGCCCAGACCGTTGGCCACCTTGGGGCCAATGCCAATGGACTTTGAAACGCGCATGTTCAGGCTGAACTGTGCCGGAGCGGTGCCCATGTCATAGGCAATGCGTTTGGCGTTCCAGGCCGGGTCAACATCGAAGGTGCCGTACGAGGTGGTTTTTGTATTGGTGCTGGAAGCCGTGGCCCAGGCGGGACGGTCGTTATACTGGCCGTCGCCGTTCAGATCGGTGCCGGTGGTGATGTTGAACGGTGATCCGGAGACGGCTTCCATCATGGGGCTGATGGAGATCTTGAACGGAGCCATGTAGTTGCCGCCCAGCAGGAAGCGATTGCGCGTGTCGTAGGTGGCACGGCCGTTGTCGGCACCCGGATTCGAACCGTTGGTGGGGAAGTAGCTGATGCCCGAGGTGTCGGCCTTGGCGTAGTTCAGCATGTAGAAGCCAAAGAGCGAAACTTTGCTGGCGCGGACGCTATAGTTCACCATCAGTTGGTTCTGATTGAAGATACCGCCCGACTGGTACTGATAGATGTTCTCGTTGACGCCGTTGGGGCGCGTACCCGTGGCGGTTGAGTAGTCGTAGGTAGAAGGATCGTAGGCGTTGATGTTATCGGTATAGAACTGATGCACGCCGCGCGAGTTGATGTAGGTGGCCGAGGTGGTCACGTACTTGCCAAAGCTGTGTTCCAGGCCGATGGCGGACTGCATGCTGATGGGAGCGTGCAGGTTGGCGGACTGGGTGTAAATGGTAGGTGCGGCGCTGCTGGAAGAGGCCAGCGAGGAGGCCGAAGGCGCGTTCTGATAGAAGCTCGGGTCGGTGACCACATACGACTTCTGGTTCACGCCATTCTGCAGAACGGTCTGCAGAACGCTGCTTGCACCGTAACGGTCATAGAACCATCCATAGCCGCCACGAATGACCGTCTTGGCCGGTGCGCCCTTTTTCTGCCACGGAGCCCAGGCGAAGCTCAGGCGCGGGGCTACGTCGCTATAGTCGCTCATGCCGTTCTGTACTTCCCAGCGCAGGCCGTAGCTGAAGGTCAGGTTAGGGCGGAGCTTCCAGTCGTCCTGGTAGTAAACGCCCAGGTCAAAGTAGTCGACCACGGCGGCCGCGTTGCCGGCCGTCACGGTGTACTGCGACGGGGTGTGGCTGTCGTAGCTGCTCAGCGAGTCGTAGGTGTAGCTGCCGTTGAAGCCCGAGGTTGAATCGCTGGAGTAACGGTTGAAGCGGAAGCGGCCGCCCACATTCAGCGCATGGGCTCCCTTGCTGATCATGGTGTTGTTCTGCAACTCGTACTGATCCTGCTTGGTCTGGCTTTTGCCGGAGCTGTTGCCGCCATCCGTAAAGTCACCAGTGACGCTTACGGTCGGATCGGTGGAGTAGGGCGTGGTTGAAGCCCGGCTGCGCATGTACTGGAAGCGCAGGTCGTTGACCACGTGGTCGGTAAAGACCTGCGTGTCGCTTAGCTGAAGGGTGTTTTCATAGCTGGACTTGTCATAGCCCTGGCTCTGCAGTGAGGTGCCGCTGACGCCGTCGTTGGTTTCCTTGACGCGGTCCAGCATATAGCGCACGGTGAGCGTATTCTTGGCGCCCAACTGCAGATCGAGGCGTGGGCTGAAGTTCATGCGCGAGGTGGGATTGGAGACGGCTGCCGAATAGCTGCTGGCGTTGCCGTTGGCGTCAGCAACGACTGCAGAAATGATGGAGTTGCCGTGGTTGTCACGGCGAAAGATGTTGCCAAACCAGCTGGCATTCTTGTTGAGCGGTCCGCTGGCGTTGCCGACGAAGAAGGTGGAGTAATAGGCTGGCTGGTCTTTGACGAACGGGGTCATCGAGTTCATGGCCGAGTCGTTGCCATTCATCATGAACATGCCGCGGAATTTGTCGGAGCCGGGCTTGGTCAGAATCTCGATGCGGCCATAGCCAATCTTGTCGTACTGGGCCGAGAAGGGATTCTGATTGATGCGGATCTCGCGGATCGAGCTCTTGGGGGGCAGTTGGCCGCCGGTAAAGCCGTCAATGTAGATCTGGCCACCGTTGGGGCCCGCGGAGGGACCAGCCAGAGCGGTCAATTCATCGCTTAGCTCGTCAGGATCGTCACTGAGCGCATCGAGCGCCGCGCCCTTGATAACGATGGCTCCGGCGTTATTGTCGGCGCTTACGTCCAGACCCTGATCCTGGGCACTGACGGCTACCTGCTGCACGTCGGTGGGCAGCTTAAGGGAAAGATTCTTCATCGAGGATTTCTCGCTGAAGACCTGCACGCTGACGGCGTCGAGGGGCGAAAAGCCTGCGGCCGCAATCGAAAGCGTGTAGTGGCCGGGAGCAAGCTGCTCTAGCGAATAAGCGCCGGTGGTCGTGCTGGTGGCGGCGTGTGCATTGCCGTCCGGGCCAGTTGCTGTAACCGAAGCCTGGGAGATCACCGCGCCCGAAGGATCGGTGAGGGTGCCATGGATACTGCCCATCTGGGCCAGCGCAGGCAAGGCGCAAAGCAGAACCACCAGAGCGACCGCGCTCTTACGGAGTCCGCCGAAATTCAAGATCGAAACCTTCATGGGTGTTCCTCGCTTGGTACACTTTCAGGATCCCGCTTTCTGCCCCCGACTGCAGTCACAATGGGTAAAGCAATGTAACAAAGTGTCACTGCGGATGTGACCATTCATTACATTTTCGCTGTTCTAGAGAGGTGGGAATGGGGGTACGCTTAGGACGTGAGCGGCTGGAGAAACTTTGTATAGCCGCTATGGACAGGGATCTGCAATGCAAGTGGATGTAGACGAGATTCTGCTGATCGACGACGATACCGAGCTCTGCGCGATGCTCACCGACTACCTGAGCCGCTTCAGCTTCCGGGTGACGGCGGTGCATCGTGGCGACCTTGGCCTGAAAGCTGCGCAGGAGCGGCCCTGGGCGATGGTGCTGCTGGATGTGATGCTGCCCGGGCTGGATGGTTTTGAGGTGTTGCGCCGTCTGCGTGCCACTTCGTCAGTCAACGTGTTGCTGTTGACCGCGCGTGGCGACGATGTGGACCGCATCGTGGGCTTGGAGATTGGCGCCGACGATTATCTGCCCAAGCCCTTTAATCCCCGCGAACTGCTGGCCCGCATGCGCGCCATTCTGCGCCGTGCCGGTGTGGCTGCGGGCAAGGTGGAGCAGACCGTGCTCAAGGCCGAAAACCTGGAACTGAATCGCGCTGCCCGCACCGTAACGCTGGACGGCCAGAAGGTGGAGTTGACCGACGTGGAGTTCAGCCTGCTGGAAGCCTTGATGAGCACGCCGGGCAAGGTGGTTTCGCGGGAGGAGATCAGCGAAAGCGTGCTCGGTCGCCGCTTTCATCCCTTCGATCGCAGCCTGGATATGCACGTAAGCCGCCTGCGTCGCAAACTCAGCGACAAGGGCGCGGCCGAGGATCTGGTGAAGACCATTCGTGGCGCGGGCTATCAGTTGGCCATCAACCTGGAATCCATCGAATAGATCAGAGAGGGAAAATGCACATGCGCGGGCTGTTCTTCAAGATCTTCATCATCTTCTGGATTGCGCAGAGCCTGATCTTCGTTCTTTCCATGGCCCTGATTGTGCATCGCCACTTTGGTGGGCCCGATGTGCTCTATGACGTAGTCCGAAGCACCATTGAACGGGAAGCGCAACTGACGGCAAATGCCTATGAAACGGGCGGTTGCGCGGCGGTTTCCACCTACGCCTCTAACATTAGCCAAACCATTGCTCTGGCGACTGCCTCGGGCGAACCGCTCTGTTCTCCGCAGGGCATGGCGCAGCTGTCCGCGCAGGAGTTTGCCCAGTTGCCGCCACATGTTGAAGGACGCATTGTGGACCGCCAGTACATCTGGACGGTGCCGGTGCATTCGGCTTCGGGCAAGTCGTATGTGTATCTGCTCTGCCGCTTGCATCTGCCGCACAGACCCAGCTTGTGGGAGGATCTGCTGCACTTTTCCACTCCCCAGCTTCCGGTGGCTATTGTGATTGGCGGCTTTACCACGTTTGTGCTGGGTTTTCTGTTTACGCGGCCCGTGATGCAGTTGCGGCGGGTGGCCCGTTCGCTGGCCCGTGGCAAGCTGGATGAGCGGGTGCGCCTGACCGGACCAGAGGGCGCGTTCTTCAAGGGCGATGAGGTTGCGGGCCTGATCCTCGACTTCAATCACATGGCCGAACGGCTGGAGCAGCTGGTGGGCGCACAGAAGTTGCTGCTGCGGGATGTTTCGCACGAGCTGCGTTCGCCGCTGGCCCGCCTGAGCGTGGCCCTGGAATTGGCTCGCGAAGACGCCAGCGAGCCGATGGGTGCTCATCTGGACCGCATTGAGCGCGAGACAGTGCGGCTGAATCAGTTGATTGGCCAGTTGCTCACGCTTTCGTCGATGGAGGCGCTGGAACGGCAGAAGCACTTCGGCCGACTGAACTTGAATCAGCTGGTGGAAAAGCTGATTCCCGACTCTGAGTACGAGGCGCGGCAGCGAGAGTGTGGCGTTGTTTTTCATGCTGCGGAAGAGTGCTTCATCGAAGGCAATGAGGAGCTGCTCTATCGCGCCATCGAGAACGTGGTGCGCAATGCCATTCGCTATACCGACCCCGGAACCGAGGTGGAAGTCAGCCTTCGTACTGCGGTGGAGCATGGTGAGCGCCGCGTGGAACTGAATGTAAGCGACCATGGCCCCGGGATTCCCGAGGATCAACAGCAGGCGATCTTCCGTCCCTTCTACCGGGTAGACGATGCGCGTAGCCCAAGCACAGGCGGCTTTGGTGTGGGTCTGGCCATTGCCGACCGAGCTGTGCGGCTACATGGCGGCGAGCTTTCGGCACACAACCGTGCCGAGGGCGGAGCCACCATGCGCATGAGCTTTCCGGCGGCGAAGCAAATGGCATAGCTTTCGGGAAGAGGCGGCGCTCGGGAGCGGAGACAGAAAAAGGCAAAGGCGCGGAGTGATCCGCGCCTTTGTCTTGTGAGGTGGAAAGAAACTTCAGCGGTGCTGGTCGAACCAGCTCACCACACGCTGTTCAAAGCCCGCTGGATCTACCTTGATGGCTTCGCAATGTTCTGCGCCGGGAACCTTCCAGAAGGCCAGCGCGGGCTTGCGTTGCTGATTGTCGGCCAGGATCATCAGTGAATGGCGGATGGGCAGATTCGTGTCGCTGGTGCCGTGAACCAACAGCACGGGAATCGTGGTTTCAGCTACGGCGCGGTCGGGCGAGGCTTCTTCCATGTTGATTCCATAGCGCAGGCGAACCTCCAGACTGCCAATGTCGATGACCGGGCGCAGCAGGGTGCGGCCCAGCCAGTCGCCGGTGCCAAACATCTGCCCCATGCGCTCATAGGAGGCTTCGCGGAAGCTGTCAAAGGGCGAATCGGCCACCACGGCACAGAAGCCCGGGGTGGTGCGCATAGCCTCCAGAATCCCAGCCGCGCCCATCGAGGTTCCATAGCCGTCAATGCAGTGCGGGCGCAGATTGGCTGCCATCCAGTCGTACCAGCGGCGCACGTCGCTGGATTCCAGCACGCCAAAGGTGGCAATCTGCCCGCCACTCTCGCCGTGGTCGCGGGCGTCGGGCAGCAGCACTGCATAGCCGTGGCGCAGGAAAAGCTCCGCGCGGTCCAGCAGCATGGCGCGGTTGTGCTGGTGGCCGTGCAGCAGCAGGATGGCGTTGCCATTCGATTGTGCGGGAACCAGCGTCCAGGCGCGTAGCGGAATGCCGTCTGCAGCCTGAATGGTGACATCACCTGCCGTGGCGTGGTTGGCAGCGGCAATCTGATGGAATTGCAGCATGTCTGCTTGCGTCAGATGGAGGCGCGGCGGGTGCAACGCGCCTTCGCCGGCCTTGATGCCAAAAGCAATGTAAACGCTGAGAAGCAGGGCGAGAAAAATACCGGCAGACCAAAGAAGTTTTTTCTTCAACAAAAAAGTCTCCACAGCGTCGGCCACAAGTGCAGCTCAAAGGACCGCGCAGAAAATGAGGGTCTATTGTGGGACGCGAAGAGCTCCGGGAGGGATTCTGAAAAAGGGAATATTTGTTCAGCTTTTCATGAAAGCCGGGCCGCAGGTCTTCTTGGGGGAACAGATCAGCGGCGGCTTGGGGTAGAAAATCAGCGGCTACGTTTGGCTCGCTGCCGCTGTAACTCGCGGTACAGGTCGCTCTTCGATTGGCCCAGTTCGCGGGCCAGACGCTTGAGCGCGTCCTTTTCGTCGATGCCCAACTCGTTCTGCAGGCGGGTGAGCCGCTCTGCCAGCGATTCATGGCTCTCCGGCTGTGCGCTGCGGGCGGGAGCTTCCACCAGCAGGGTGAACTCACCGCGAATGCGATCGCGTGCCGCCAGATCCTGACGGGCCTCGGCCACAGGCTTGCGCAGGAACTCCTCATGCAGCTTGGTCAGTTCGCGGGCCAGCACCACGCGCAGGCTGGGGCCGAAGATCGACTCCAGATCCGCGAGGGTTTCAAGAATGCGGTGCGGCGCTTCATAAAAGATGAGCGTGCGCGGCTCGGCTCCGGCCTGTGCGGCCAACTCTTCCAGCCGTGTGCGCCGGGCTCCGGCCTTTTCCGGCAGAAATCCGATGAAGTGAAATTCCGTGGTGGGCAGGCCGCTGGCCACCAGTGCGCTGAGCGCGGCGTTGGCTCCAGGAATCGGCACTACGGTTACGCCGGCTTCAATGGCCGCCGGAACCAGCCAGCCGCCAGGGTCGCTGATGCCGGGCATTCCGGCGTCGCTGACCAGCGCAATGCGCGCGCCCTGCTGCAGCTCTTCCACCAGGCGCGCGGATTTTTCCCGCTCATTGAAATGGTGGCAACTGGTGGTGGGCGTGCTGATCTCAAAGTGATTCAGAAGTTTCTGAGTCTGGCGGGTGTCTTCGCAAGCAATGCGATCGGCCGAGCGCAGCACTTCTAGTGCGCGCAGGGTAATGTCACCCAAGTTGCCGATCGGAGTTGCCACCAGATAGAGTCCGGGAGCAAGCCGGTTTTCTTCCGCCATCGGCTAGTCTCCGTCCTGCTGGCGCTCTATGCGCCGCTGTTCGCTGAGCAGGGCCATGGAGCTCATCAGATTCTGCACACTCACAATGCCCACCACGCGCCCGGCGTCGGTGACCGGAATCAGCGACAGGCCCTTGCCTTGGGTCAGGCGGCGGATGGCCGCGCCCAGTGTGTCTTCGGGGCCGGCGATCTGGAAGACGCGCGACATGACGGACTGGATGTAGCCGTCGCCGTCGGCACGCAATGCGTCCAGAATGCGCTGGCGACTGATGATGCCAACCAGTTCAGGGCCGCGCACCACCGGGAACTCATCCTGCAGCGAATGCACGCAGCGGGAAAGAGCGCTGCTGAGCGTGTCGCTGGGCGAAAGGGTGGCAAAGTCAGTCAGCATTACCTCGCGCATACGCACGGTGTCCACTACCGACTGGAAGAAGACGCCCTGATCCTCGACCTGCGCTCCAACCAAAATGAAGAAGCCGGCCAGCGTCAGCCAGGGGTTGCGCAGGATCATGCCAGAGAGCATGGCCGCCCAGACCAGCATCTGTCCGGCGTTGGCCGCAGCGCGGGCGTTCGAAAAGAATCCGCGCCCCTGGGCAAAGTGGTTGCGCACCAGTCGGCCGCAGTCCAGCGGATAGGCCGGCAGCAGGTGCAGCACGCCCAGCCCGGCCTGCATCCAGATGAGCGAACGCACCAGGTGGGCGGGATCGACCAGCGGAAAAGCGAACAGGGGCAGATCGGGGCTGATGCCGAGCACGGTCACGCCGAGCACCAGCGCGGTGGCAAAGTTGGCCAGCGGTCCGCACAGTGCCATGGGGTAGCGGGCCTTGCCCTGGTGGGCCATTTCCTGAGCTTCCGGAGTGGCATAGGCCAGCAGGCCGCCGATGGGCAGCAGTAGCACGGTGCGCAAATGCAGATCCATACGTGCCGCAACCAGCAATTGCGCGGCAAGACGTACAAAGACCGCCAGCGCCACAAACAGCAGCAACGCCGTGGCGCGCGGCCAGCCCTGACCGCCTACTATGCCGAAAAATACGAGAGCCAAAAGCGGAAAAAAGATATGAACGCGTAACTCAACGCCCGCCCACTGACCCAGGGGAATTGACCAACCTCGCATACAGAGAATTGTACGGGGTCGGATCGGGCCGGGTCGCGTATCCTGAAGGGCGATGCGAGTGATTGCTGGAATTTTTCGTTCTCGCGCCCTGGACGCACCCGCCGGAATGAACACCCGGCCTACCAGCGACCGGTTGCGCGAGACGCTCTTTAACGTCCTTGCCCCCCGAATCATGGGGGCACGTTTTCTTGATCTTTATGCCGGCTCGGGGGCTGTGGGAATCGAGGCGCTGAGTCGTGGCGCAGCCCGTGTGGAGCTGGTGGAACGCGCTCAGCCGGCGCTGAAGGCGCTGCGCGCAAACCTTTCCCGGCTGGGAATTGCGGCGGGCGTCGGGGTGCAGGCCGTGAGCGTGGCCGCCTTTCTGAAGAAAGCTGCTCCGGCCCGCTTTGATCTGATCTTCCTCGATCCGCCCTACGATCTGGCCGACGAGTACGAGCAGACCCTTGGTCTGTTGCCCTCGGTTTTGGCCGAAGACGGGTTGGTGATTGCCGAGCACCGTCGCAAGGACAAGCTGGCCGAGTGCTTTGGGCCGCTCGTGCGCACTCGTCTGCTAGAGCAGGGCGATGCGGCACTGAGTTTTTACGGCAGAGAGCTGAAAGCGGACAGCTGAGGGCTGAAAACTGTCTTTCTCAATTCACTTGACGACAGTGGAAGCAAGGGAGAAAAATGGCGAGTCGAAGCATTCTGGACGGAATGCTCGCGCTATTTTTACGCCGTGTCGGAGGGAAGAGAAAGGCTATGTTGAACCGGAAGTTTTTCGCAGCGATGGTGTTGTTGAGTGCTTCTCTGGTGGGGTTGAGCGGCTGCAAGTCGGCTCCTGAACTGTCGCAGGCTGATGCCCAGAAGCTGATTCAGGCCAAGTTGGACGCCCAGTCGGCGGCCGGCGTGGAGATTACGGTCAACGATCAGGGCATGCAGATGGGGGCCAATAGCAAGCTCTGGACGCGCACCAAGGTGTATCCGAACCGTTATTGGGCAGATTTTACGTTGACGGACGACGGGAAGAAGCAGATTAAGCTGGCCAGCGGCAAGGACGTGATCGAATGGCGTCCCGAAAGCCTGGACGACAAGAATTTTTCGCTCGTGATTACCAGCGTTGTGCAGACCCATCCAAAGGCCAGAAATGTGCAGCCGGCCCAGGATGCGGGGAGCGCGAACAAGACCGTTGGGTACACAGAAGTTGTTGGCCTGGAAGGACTTTCTCCCGCACTGCTGGAGATTGTCCACACCCCCGGCAACAAGCTGAGTAGCAGGAAAACGGCCAGCTTTGTACTGGATGGCGGTGCCTGGAAGGTGGATTCCATCCAGTACGTTCCTGGCAGAACCGGGCTGCTGTAGCCCGGCTGCGAAGCGTTCAGGGGGACTTCGATTCGCAAGGGGCGGTGGTCGTGTATGACCCCGCCCTGAGTCGCGGCTCTGGATTTGTCCCTGTTATGCACTGAAAATGGTGAAAACACCAAGAAAAATCAATGCGGGCGAGGGTTCTGTACATTGACCCAGCCCGCGTATTTTTGGTATCTTAAGAAGGTTCCGCAAGAACGCGTCTCTCTGTGTGTCTTGAGGGAGGCGGGTCGGGAGGTTCAGGCAGGCTTAAGGCCGCCGGGACTGGACCCAGAAACGGACAGGAACGACCCATCTGTCCGGTACGATCCCGGAAATTGCTCTCTTCTTGCGAGGGCAGGGAAACATCGCATCGGCGCTCGCGCGTTCTCCGCCTTGGAGGGCTATGCGAGCCGGAAACGGCGATACGGAGCGGGCCTTTCTGTGTGAACAGAAAGCGACTGGCCACCGTCCCGTTTCTCGTCTGAGATTGGAACGAAGGCAGACGCGAGCAGTTAGGAATGGGCTTCGGCGCGTCCTGTGGGCTTTAAAGCCACGGGCGGGCGCGAAAAGCCCAGAGCGACTGCGCGCGGCTGCGGAACTGAGTGTTCGAGGTAAGGAGTTTCGGTTTGCCTACATTCAATCAGCTGGTTCGCAAGGGGCGTACGGCCCCGCGGTACAAGACGGCGTCGCCGGCTTTGCAGGCTTCGCCCCAGCGGCGCGGCGTGTGCACCCGCGTGTATACCCAGACCCCCAAGAAGCCGAACTCGGCTCTGCGTAAGGTCGCCCGTGTACGTTTGACCAATGGTATTGAGGTCACCACCTACATCCCTGGCATCGGCCACAATCTGCAGGAGCACTCGATTGTGCTCATTCGCGGTGGTCGTGTGAAGGATCTGCCTGGCGTGCGCTATCACGTTGTGCGTGGAACCCTGGATTCGGTCGGCGTTGCCGGTCGTAATCAGAGCCGTTCCAAGTACGGCACCAAGCGTGGCAAGGCGGGAGCACCGGCAGCCAAGGGTAAGAAGTAGCTTGAAAGTGCAGCTTTTAGCTTTCGACGTCTAGCTTTCGGCTAGAGGTCAGGAGTTAGAAGCTGGAAGCTAAAAGCTGAAAGCGGTTCCGGGACGGATCATTGGGCCCGGACTGGGGTAGTAGAAGCAGGCGCCGTGAGGGCGCTGAAAGGTCAAGGAAAAGTGCCAAGAAAAGGCCATGTAAGCAAGCGTGAAGTAGCACCGGATCCGGTTTACGGTTCGACGCTGGCGACCAAGTTCGTGAACTCGATGATGCTGGGCGGCAAGAAGTCCACCGCGCAGGGCGTCTTCTATAAGGCGATGAAGAGCCTGGAAGAGCGCGGCGGCGGCGAAGAGGCGATCAAGCTCTTCAAGAAGGCCGTGGAGAACTGCAAGCCCCTGCTCGAGGTCAAGACCCGCCGTGTGGGCGGTGCGAACTATCAGGTCCCGGTCGAAGTTGCTCCGGACCGTCGTACTTCGCTGGCGATTCGCTGGATTCTGACCTATAGCCGTGCTCGTGGTGAAAAGGGTATGGCGGATAAACTTTCCAACGAGCTCCTGGATGCGGCCAACAGTCGCGGCGGTTCCATCAAGAAGAAGGAAGATGTACACCGCATGGCCGAGGCGAACCGCGCCTTTGCCCACTATCGCTGGTAGTTTCTGCTTCTGACTACGGGGCTGGCCGAGAGCTGGCCCCGCTTTATGATGTCACTCCTCGGGCTCTGCCTTGGGATAACCGCGGGCCCGGGCTCGCAAGGATGATGAAGACGTGGCACGCACCGTATCTCTGAATCGTTGCCGGAACATCGGCATTATGGCGCACATCGACGCCGGAAAGACGACAGCGACAGAGCGCATCCTCTTCTATACCGGCATCACGCATCGTATTGGCGAAGTGCATGAAGGTACCGCCACGATGGATTACATGGAGCAGGAGCAGGAACGCGGCATTACGATCACCTCGGCCGCAACCACCTGCAAATGGCGTGATGTCCGTATCAACATTATCGATACTCCTGGCCACGTTGACTTTACGGCTGAGGTGGAGCGTTCGCTGCGCGTCCTTGATAGTGCGGTAGCTGTGTTTGACTCGGTTTCTGGTGTTCAGCCCCAGTCTGAGACGGTATGGCGTCAGGGCGACAAGTATAAGGTTCCCCGTATTTGCTTCGTCAATAAGATGGACAAGAACGGCGCGGACTTTGACTATGTGCTTGAGACTATCCGCAAGCGTCTCGGCGCAAAGCCACTCGCCATCCAGATTCCGGTTGGCGCTGAAGCTAACTTCAAGGGTGTGGTTGATCTGGTCGAGATGAAGGCCATTCTGTGGCACGACGAGACCATGGGCGCTGAGTACTCAGTCGAAGAGATCCCGGCTGATCTTGTGAAGAAGGCTGAAGCTTTCCGTAGCCAGATGGTCGAAGCGATTGCCGAGTGTGACGATACCCTGATGGAGAAGTACCTCGAGGGCGAGGAACTGAGCAAGGAAGAGATCAAGGCTGGCCTGCGCAAGGGCACCATTGAGATGAAATTCTTTCCGGCCATGTGTGGAACCGCCTTTAAGAATAAGGGCATCCAGACCCTGCTTGACGCTGTGGTTGATTACTTGCCGAGCCCGCTCGACAAGCCTCCGATCGAGGGTATTGATCCTCAGCAGCACGAAGTGACGCTGACGCGCAAGGTGGAAGACGATGAGCCCCTTTCGGCTCTGGCCTTCAAGATCATCAATGATCCCTTTGGCAAGCTCTGCTTCATTCGCGTCTACTCGGGCACGATCCGCACGGGCGATACCGTGATGAATCCGCGCACCGGCAAGACCGAGCGCGTGGGCCGTCTGGTTAAGATGCACGCCAACAAGCGTGAAGATGTGACGGAAGTCCTGGCGGGCGATATCTGCGCCTGCGTAGGTCTGAAGGATCTGAAGACGGGCGATACGCTCTGCGATCCTTCGCATCCGATTGCGCTCGGCGCCATCACCTTCCCGGATACCGTGATCTCGGTGGCGATTGAGCCCAAGACCAAGGCTGACCAGGAAAAGATGGGTATGGCGTTGTCCAAGCTGGCTGACGAAGATCCTACCTTCAAGGTTCGCACCGATGAAGATTCGGGTCAGACGATCATCAGCGGCATGGGCGAGTTGCACCTTGAGATTCTTGTGGACCGCATGAGGCGTGAACACAAGGTCGAAGCCAACGTGGGTGAGCCCAAGGTTGCCTTCCGTGAGACGATTCGCAAGACTGCCGAGGCGGAAGGTCGTTACATCCGTCAGAGCGGTGGTTCGGGCAACTACGGTCATTGCTGGCTGCGTCTGGAGCCGAATGAGCCGGGTAAGGGCTACGAATTTGTTAACGCGATCAAGGGTGGCGTGATTCCGAAGGAATACATCAAGCCTATCGATCAGGGCGTGCAGGGTGCACTCGAACTGGGCGTCATCGCCGGCTATCCGATTGTGGATGTCAAGGTGACCCTGTTCGATGGCAGCTACCACGATGTCGATTCGAACGAAATGGCATTCAAGTTTGCCGGTTCGATCGCCTTCAAGGATGCCGCCCGCAAGGCCAGTCCCGTGCTGCTCGAGCCGGTGATGGCCGTCGAAGTGACCGTTCCCGAAGAGCACATGGGTACGATCATCGGCGACATCAACTCGCGCCGTGGCCGTATCGAGGGCATGGAGCACGTCTCTGGTTCGCAGGTCATCAAGGCCATCGTTCCGCTGAAGGAAATGTTTGGCTACGTCAACGACATCCGCTCTTCGACGCAGGGCCGTGCATCGTACTCGATGCAGTTCGCCCGCTACGAGGAAGCTCCCCGCATGATTACCGATGAAATCATCGGTCGTTCGCAGGGCAAGTAATGACGAGCTGTTAGCCGCTAGCTTTTAGCTGCTAGCAGCTCGTGCCAGGCTCAGGCCGCGGTGGTTTCAAGCGGCGTAGTGAGCTAGAAGCTAGTAGCTAGAAGCTAGTAGCTGGTTTCTGGGGCTGGAGCCGGATGGCCGGCGCCCTGAGTTCGCAACAGGCTGTACGAGCTACGAAAAGGAAGCAGGAAATTTATGGCGAAGGAAAAATTTGATCGTTCGAAGCCGCACGTAAACGTGGGCACGATTGGACACATCGATCACGGCAAGACGACCCTGACGGCAGCGATCACGAAGGTGTTGGCCAAGCACAACCCGAAGAACTCCTTCCGTTCTTTCGACTCGATTGATAACGCTCCTGAAGAGCGCGAGCGCGGCATCACGATCGCCACGGCGCACGTCGAGTACGAGACGGCCAACCGTCACTACGCGCACGTCGACTGCCCTGGTCACGCCGATTACATCAAGAACATGATCACCGGCGCAGCCCAGATGGACGGCGGCATCCTGGTGGTGGCAGCGACCGATGGTCCGATGCCCCAGACCAAGGAGCACGTTCTGTTGGCCCGCCAGGTAGGCGTTCCCTACATCGTGGTCTTCCTGAACAAGTGCGATGCGGTGGAAGATGCCGAGCTGATCGACCTGGTCGAGATGGAAGTTCGCGAGCTGCTGAGCAAGTACCAGTTCCCCGGCGACGACGTACCGGTGATCCGTGGTTCGGCCCTGGGCGCGCTCAACGGCGAAGCGCAGTGGGAAGCCAAGATCGACGAGCTGATGGAGAACGTGGACAAGTATGTTCCGCGTCCTGACCGCGCGGTGGATCTGCCCTTCCTGATGCCGATCGAAGATATCTTCTCGATCTCTGGCCGTGGCACGGTTGTGACCGGTCGTATCGAGCGCGGCAAGATCAAGGTGGGCGAAGCCTGCGAGATCGTTGGTTTCCGTGAGACCCGTCCGACGGTTTGCACGGGCGTTGAAATGTTCAAGAAGCAGCTGGATGAAGGCATGGCAGGCGACAACGCCGGCATTCTTCTGCGCGGCATTCCGAAGGAAGACGTCGAACGCGGCATGGTTCTGGCCAAGCCCGGTTCGATCACTCCTCACACCAACTTCACGGGCTCGGTGTACGTACTGAGCAAGGAAGAGGGTGGCCGTCACACTCCGTTCTTCAAGGGCTATCGTCCCCAGTTCTACTTCCGTACGACGGACGTGACGGGTGTGGCCGAGCTTCCTGAAGGCGTGGAGATGGTGATGCCTGGCGATAACGTGACGCTGACGATCGAGCTGATCACGCCCGTAGCCCTCGAAAAGGGTCTGCGCTTTGCGATCCGCGAAGGCGGCCGCACGGTGGGCGCCGGCACGGTCTCGGAGATCATCAAGTAATAGGTGCTAGATGCTAGGTTTTAGGGGCTAGTGAAAACTAGAACTTGGAACCTAGCCACTGGAACCTTTTTCTGGAAGGCCAGGGAACAGTACCACGGTAATTCAGCGACCTGAGCGATGCGGTACTGATTGCTGGCTTTTTCAATAAATCAGGTACGCCACACGTCAGTAATTTGGCAAGTGGCAGGAAGATAGGACACAATGGTAGGACAGAGGATTCGCATCCGGTTGAAGGCATACGATTATCGCGTGCTGGATACTTCGACGGGCGAAATCGTGGAGACGGCCAAGCGCACGGGCGCTTCGGTGGCCGGCCCGATTCCCTTGCCGACGATCAAGAACAAGTATTGCGTTCTCCGCTCGCCCCACGTGGACAAGAAGTCGCGTGAAGCTTTCGAGATCCGTACGCACAAGCGTCTGATCGACATTCTCGAGCCGACCCAGCAGACGGTCGACGCTCTGATGAAGCTCGATTTGCCCGCCGGTGTCGATGTAGAGATCAAGGCTTTCGAAAAGTAGCCTAGCTGCTTCTCGGCTACTCGCTGTCAGCTCTGAGCTTCTAGCTAAAGCATGGCAGGTTAAAAAATTGATGAGGCTCCAGAGCGAACGAAAAGCTAGAGGCTAAAAGCTGGCAGCTAGCAGCTCTGGAAACTCCCGGCAGTGCGACAAGGTTCAAGGTCGCATGATGAGGTAAAGGTAAGATGTCAGTTACTGGAATTCTGGGTAAAAAAATCGGCATGACGCAGGTCTTCGATGAGAAGGGCGACATTCATCCGATTACGGTTCTGCAGGCTGGTCCCTGTGTGATTACACAGCTGAAGACCCTTGCCAAGGACGGATACGACGCGGCGCAGATCGGCCTGGTTGAATTCGTGAAGGCCAAGAACCTGACCAAGCCCGAACTGGGCCACCTGAACAAGTGCGAAGCACCGCCGATGCGCGAACTCCGCGAAGTTGGAATTGAGAACTTCGAGGGTGAAGAAGGCGCCAAGGCAGGCGATCGCGTTCTGGTTGATATTTTCTCCGAGGCCAGGTTTGTCGATGTGATCGGCACTTCCAAGGGCCGCGGTTTTGCCGGTGTTGTTCGCCGTCACGGTTTTGCTGGCGGACCGAAGTCGCACGGCCACATGTTCCAGGTTCAGGGTTCGATTGGCGCATCCAGCTTCCCGTCGCGCGTCTTCCCGGGCCAGCGTATGCCGGGTCACTTCGGCGACGCGCAGGTCACGGTGCGCAATCTGCGCATTCGCGGTATTGATCTCGAAGAGAACCTGCTGATGGTCGAGGGTGCGGTACCTGGTGCCCGCGATGGCTATGTTTTGATCTCGAAGGCTGGCCAGGCACCGCGTGAGCGTCGTGGTTTTGCCGGTAGCTCGACGGTCGATCCGTTGAAGGCTTCGAAGAAGGCTGGCGGCAAGCGCAAGTAAGACTGGCCGTCTAGGCAAGGGCGCTTCGCGCGCCAAGCCTGATTCGGACGAAATGCTAGGTCGGCGCCTGTGAGGCGCAACAAGATCGAAAGTCAGCAGCCTAGGGCGCTGGCGGAAGAAGAAGAAGACAATGGCGAATGTGGATGTAGTCAATCTGAACGGCGAGCGGGTGGGCTCGATTGAGCTGGCGGATGCGGTCTTCGGACCCGACCAGGTCAACGAGGCCCTGCTCTGGGAGGCGGTCAAGCACTACCGCGCCTCTCTGCGTCAGGGTACGCACAAGACCAAGAGCCGCTCTGAAGTTGCCGGTTCCGGCAAGAAGCTCTGGAAGCAGAAGGGCACGGGCCGCGCCCGTATCGGCTCGGTTCGCTCGGCCATCTGGCGTCACGGACACACCGTGCACGGTCCGGTGCCGCGCTCCTATGAGTACCCGTTCCCCCGCAAGAAGCTGCAGGGCGCACTGCGCTCGGCAATTGCGGCCAAGCTGGCTGAAGGCAAGCTGGTTGTGGTTGACACGTTGGAGCTGAAGGACGCTAAGACCAAGCTCTATCGTGCCGCCCTCGACAAGCTGGAAGCCAAGCGCACCGCGCTGCTGGTCGAAAACGGCAAGACGTTGTCGCAGTCGCTGATTCTGGGCGCGCGCAACCTGGCCGGTGTCGAGCTGGTGCTCAACAACGAAGTGCATCCGTACGATCTGCTGCGCTATGAGCGTGCCATCTTCTCGAAGGCCGCCCTGGAGCAGTTGGCTGGATCGCTCGAAAAGACCGTGTCGAAGCGTAAGCTCGCCGCGACGGAGGCTGCATAATGCCGACTCTTTTTACCACTATCCGCCGTCCTTTGATCACGGAAAAGGGACTGGCTATCAAGGAGACCGAAGGCACCCTGGTGTTTGACGTGGCCCCCGAGGCCACCAAGACCGAGGTCAAGCAGGCGGTTGAGGCTCTGTTCAAGGTGAAGGTCGTTGCAGTGCGGACGGCCAACGTACTCGGTAAGGAACGTCGCCGCGGCAAGTACGCCGGCTACCGTCCGGACTGGAAGAAGGCTTACGTCAAGCTGCAAGCTGGCGAGAAGATGCCTGAGTACGTCAGCAACCTGTAAAAAACAGCTTTTAGCTGTTAGCTTTTAGCTGCCAGCTTCTTGGTGGCGAGGCGAAAAGACAGGCGGGATGGGCTGAAGAGTAGCAGGAAGCAGCCCATCGTGAAGGATTATCGGAAGCGCGCAGGTGCTTCCGGAAAAGCAGAACGAGCCAGCAGCTGGAAGTTAGCGGCTAGAAGCTCGTTTAGGACAAAGACGATGGCAATCAAGACATTCAGACCGGTTACGCCGACGCTGCGTTTTCACACTGCGCTGGTCAACGACGATTTGACGACGTCCAAGCCGCATAAGCCGCTGCTGACGACGCGCAAGCGTACGGGCGGCCGCCGCAACTCGGGCGATCTGACAATCCGTCACCACGGTGGCGGTCACAAGCAGAAGATCCGCCTGATCGACTTCAAACGTGACAAGTTCGGCGTCCCCGGCAAGGTGGCGACGATCGAGTACGATCCGAACCGCTCCTCCCGCATTGCGCTGGTACATTATCTGGACGGCGACAAGCGTTACATTCTGCAGCCAGTAGGCCTGAAGGTTGGCGCGACGGTGCAGTCTGGCCCCGAGTCGGACATTCTGGTGGGCAACGCTCTGCCGCTCCGCTTTATCCCGGCCGGTACGACGGTGCACGCGATCGAACTCCGCCCCGGCAAGGGTGCGCAGATGGCCCGTTCGGCCGGTGCGCAGGCCCAGCTGGTTGCCAAGGAAGGCGACTACGCTCTGCTGAAGCTGCCTTCGGGCGAGACCCGCAGGGTGCTGGTGGACTGCCTGGCCACGATTGGTCAGGTAGGCAATACCGAGCACGAGAACGTCTCGATCGGTAAGGCCGGACGTAACCGCTGGAAGGGCATCCGCCCGACCAACCGTGGCGTCACGATGAACCCTGTTGATCACCCGCATGGCGGCGGCGAGGGTAAGACCTCGGGCGGCCGTAATCCGGTGACGCCGTGGGGCCAGCCGACGCGTGGTTACAAGACCCGCAACAACAAGCGGACAGACGTATTCATCGTCAACCGCCGGTCGAAGTAATCTCCGGGCCGCCTGACCAAGCGTTAGGCGGCCGCAGGAAACAGATTCAGGCAGCAGCCTAAGTTCAGCTTAAGCAAGGATGAGCTAGAAGCTGGCGGCTAGAAGCTAGGAGCTAAGTTCTATGGCACGTTCGACAAAGAAAGGCCCGTTCGTCGATGGGCACCTCTTCGTGAAGATCGAGGCGCTCAACCAGGCTAACGACAAGAAGGTTGTGAAGAGCTGGTCGCGCCGTTCGACGATCTTTCCGGAGTTTGTTGGCCACACCATTGCGGTTCACAACGGTAAGAAGTTTGTGCCGGTGTATGTGACCGAAAACATGGTGGGTCACAAGCTGGGCGAGTTTGCGCCGACGCGTACCTTTAAGGGGCACGTTGGAGGCAAGTCCGAGGCTGGCGCCAAGGCCCGGTAAGAATAGAGGCTTCCGAGTCGGTCACGGGTCCAACACGGGCTGCGTGGGGGCGATGGAAGTCAAGTGAAGCCTGGAGCAGGCGGCAAAGGCCGCGCTGCCCGCAGTTGAGGAAGGCATACCAATGGCAGTCGAGACAAAAGAGTACCGGGCCGAGGCCAAGTTCCAGCGCGTATCGCCGCAGAAGGCGCGCCTGGTGCTGGACCTGATCAAGGGCCGCGGGGTCGGAGAGGCGCTGGAGACGGCAGCCTTTACCAAGAAGCGCATTGCGCCGGTGGTGCACAAGCTGCTGACCTCGGCGATCGACAATGCGAAGTACGTGGCCGGCGAGAAGGGCATCGATCTGGACGTCGATAACCTCATCGTCAAGCAGGCCCTGGCCAACGAGGGTCCGCGCATGAAGCGCATCCGCCCTGCCCCTATGGGCCGCGCCTATCGTTATCAGCGCCGGCTCACGCATCTGATCATCACCGTAGCTGAGCGTCCTGTGAAGGACGATGTGGTGACCAAGGTTAAGGAGTCTTCCAAGGCTGCCGAGACCAAGAAGGCCGCTGCCAAGAAGGCTCCGGCAAAGAAGACTGCTGTGAAGAAGACCGCCGCCAAGAAGGCGACCGCGAAAAAGGCCGAAGAGTAGTAGGCCAGGAAGAGTTTGAGGGATAAAGCATGGGACAGAAAGTCCATCCTTACGGATTCCGGCTGGGGGTCAACAAGCCCTGGCGTTCGCGCTGGTTTTCTGAGCGCGAATACGACAAGTTGCTGGTCGAGGACGTCAAGCTGAAGGCTGAGCTGCGCAGCAAGCTGAAGGCTGCCGGCGTTAGCTCGGTGGAAATCGAGCGCCCCGGCAACAAGCTGCGTTTCCTGATCCGCACCGCGCGTCCGGGCATCATCATCGGCCGCAAGGGCGCTGAGATCGAGAAGCTCAAGGGCGAACTGGCCAAGCGTACCAACCGCGACGTGTTCATCGATATTATTGAAGTGAACAAGCCGGAGTTGGATGCGCAGCTGGTTTCCGAGAGCATCGCTCTCCAGCTGGAGAAGCGTGTCAGCTTCCGCCGCGCCATGCGCAAGAGTGTGGATTCGGCACTGCGCTTCGGTTGCAAGGGCATCAAGGTGCGCGTGTCGGGCCGCCTGAATGGCAATGAAATTGCCCGTTCAGAGTGGTACCTGCAGGGCCGTCTGCCGTTGCACACGCTGCGCGCCGACATCGACTACGGTTTCTCCGAGGCACACACCACCTACGGCGTAATCGGCGTCAAGACCTGGATCTATCGCGGCGACATCTACGAGCAGAAGCGGCGCCAGGCGCCTGCGGTCAGCACGTCGGTGTTCTAAAGGCAGCTTTTAGCCTCTAGCTTCTAGCCTCTAGCTGGGAGCTGGCGAGCCAGCTGCGAGAAAGAAATGAAGCTAGGAGCTAATAGCTAAAAGCTAGTAGCTGCTTTTGAGGGTTTCGTTATGTTGATGCCAAAGAAAGTGAAGTATCGCAAGCAGCAAAAGGGCAAGCGCCGTGGCAAGGCCTGGCGCGGTTCTTCGCTGGCGTTCGGCGAATATGGACTGAAAGTGATGGAGTGTGGCTACATCACCGACCGTCAGATTGAAGCCAGCCGTATTGCGATGACGCGTTTCATCAAGCGCGGTGGCAAGATCTGGTTGCGTCTGTTCCCGGATAAGCCGATTACCAAGAAGCCTGCCGAAGTCCGAATGGGTTCCGGTAAGGGTGCTCCCGACCACTGGGTGGCCGTCGTCCGTCCGGGCAAGATTCTGTTCGAGATGGAAGGCGTGGCACCGGAGATCGCCGAGGAGGCAATGCGCCTGGCCTCGCACAAACTGCCGCTGAAGACGAAGTTCGTCCTGCGGCCTGGCGTCGAGAAGACGGCCGCCGTGGCCGCCAAGTAAGGCGACAGAGGAATGGGGGAACGGCGGCCATCAGGCCGCACGCCCCGGAGAGAGAATCAGAGATGGAACTAGCTAAGATTCGCAGTTTGAGCGACGAAGAACTGAAGGCGGCGGAGAAGACCTCGGCCGAGCAGGTCTTCCGGCTTCGCTTTCAGATCTCGCTCGGGCAGAACGACGGAGTGAAGAAGCTCCGCGAGCTGCGCAAGGAGATCGCGCAGATCAAGACGGTGGCGCGTGAGCGTCAGCTTGGGATCAGCAGCGAAGCGGCGAACAAGAAGGGAGCGCGCTAATGGCGGTGACTGAACAGGCCGCGGGAACGCGGCGCAATGAGAAGGTAGGCGAGGTCGTCTCTACCAAGATGGAAAAGACGATTGTCGTCGCGGTCGAGATGCGCAAGGCGCACCCCAAATACAAGAGGATCGTGCGTTCGACCAAGAAGTTCTACGCGCATGACGAGCAGGGCTCGGCCCGTATGGGCGACGTGGTTCGCATTCGCGAGACGCGTCCGACCAGCAAGCTGAAGCGTTGGGCACTCGAAGAGATCGTGCGCCGCTCCTCACTGGCGCAGATCGAAGAAGCCAAGCCGGCTGAAAGCAAGTAGCGCGGGCGAGAAGGAGACTGAATCATGGCTGTGCAAATGAGAACCATGCTCGCGGTGGCCGATAATTCCGGCGCCCGCAAGCTGCAAGTGATTCTGCCCCTCGGCGGCGGACTGGGCAAAAAGGCTGGTCTGGGCGATGTGGTGACAGCTGCCGTTAAGGAAGCTTCGCCAGATGGCACCGTGAAGAAGGGCAAGGTCGTTAAGGCCGTAATCGTCCGCACCCACAAGGAATATCGTCGCAAGGATGGCACCTATATCCGTTTCGACGAGAATGCGGCTGTGGTCATCAACGACGCTAACGAGCCGGTAGGTACGCGCGTTTTCGGTCCTGTGGCCCGCGAACTGCGTGAGAAGAAGTTCCTCAAGATCGTTTCGCTGGCTCCTGAGGTTGTGTAAGAACAGCCCTCAGCCCCTAGCTTCTAGCTCCTAGCTTTGGAATCAGAGGCGAGTCAAGGGTGAATGGCTAGAGGCTAGTAGCTAGAAGCTAGTAGCTGTTTTTGGAGAAGAGATGCCGAGTTTGAATATTCATCGCAACGATACGGTCAAGGTGCTCACAGGCAAAGACCGCGGCAAGACCGGTCGCGTGCTGCGCACGATCCCTGAAAAGGGAACCGTTCTGGTCGAGCACGTCCGCGTGGTCAAGAAGACCGTGTCGGGCAAGCAGGGTCAGCGCACCAAGGGCGGCATCGCCGAGCAGGAGTCGCCGATCAACGTCTCGAACGTCGCCATCGTGTGCCCCAGCTGCGGACCCGTCCGCGTGGGCTACAAGGTGGAAGGCACGAGCAAGGTCCGCATCTGCAAGAAGTGCGGTCAGGCGCTGCCCACCAAGAAGTAAGAGCAGCTTTTAGCTGCTAGCTCCCAGCCTCCAGCTTTTCATGCTGAGGCGGGGGCATTGGCCAAACCATAATTGAGCTAGAAGCTCACTGAAACCTTCCGTAGCGGTATACGGCCCTCGGGCCACTCCGAAGATCGGAAGAAAGGAAACAGCAATGGCAGCACGTCTGAAAGAAAAGTACCACGCGGAGATCAAGCAGGCCCTGAAGAAGGAACTGGCGATTGAGAATCCGATGGCCGTTCCCCAGCTTGTGAAGGTTGTTATCAATATGGGTCTGGGCGAAGCCACGCAGAACTCCAAGCTGCTCGATCCTCTGGTTGGAGATCTGGCCGCCATCACCGGTCAGAAGCCGGTGACCACCAAGGCCAAGAAGTCCATTGCCGCCTTCAAGGTGCGCGAGGGTATGTCGATCGGCGCCATGGTAACGCTGCGCGATGAAAAGGCCTACGAGTTCCTGGATCGTCTGATCTCCACCGCGCTGCCCCGCGTGCGTGACTTCCGTGGCGTTTCGTCGAAGAGCTTCGACGGTCGCGGCAACTACACGCTCGGCCTGCGCGATCAGCTGATCTTCCCCGAAATCGACATTTCGAAGGTGGAAAAGCTGAAGGGTATGAACATCACGATCGTGACTTCGGCCAAGGACGATGCCGGCGCTCGCGCCCTGCTGAAGGCCTTTGGCGTGCCCTTCCGTCAGGGAGCGTAAGGCAGCTTTCAGCTTCTAGCTTCCAGCCTCCAGCTTTTTTGGGGCCAGACAGGAAGTCGGGGCTGGGCGAAGAGATTTCATTCCGGCTGCGCGCAAGTGCAGCCGGAGAAAGCTAGAAGCTAGTAGCTAAAGGCTAGTAGCTTGCAGCTAGCAGCTGCATTTGAGGGATTATGGCAACCACTGCAAAGATGGTGAAGGACGCGCGGAAGCCGAAGTTTAGCTGCCGCAAGCACAACCGGTGCAAGCTCTGCGGCCGTCCGCGAGGCTACCTGCGCAAGTTCGGCGTATGCCGCTTGTGCTTCCGCTCGCTGGCGCTCAAGGGAGAGATCCCCGGCGTCGTCAAGTCGAGCTGGTAAAGATCTGCTGACAGTGGACAGTGAACGGTGGACAGAAAACAGGCCACTTATGGTCGTAGGTTTGAGCTCCATCCACATTCCTGTAAACTGACTACTGACCACTGTTTACTGAGAACTGTTTGATCCATTCCCGCTGGTTCCTGGATGATCCGGGCGAACGGGGGATGAAGGAGAAGGAATGAGTCTGAGCGATCCTGTAGCGGATTTTCTGGCGCGCATCCGGAATGCAATCCGGGCACGTCATCAGAAGCTGGATGTGCCGGCTTCCAAGTTGAAGGCCGAGATTGCCCGTATCCTCAAGGAAGAGGGTTACATCTCGAACTATAAGACCCAGGAAGAAGACGGCAAGCAGGTTCTGCGCGTGTACTTGAAGTACGCTGGCGCCGAGCCCGCAATCCGCGATCTGGCCCGTGTTTCCCGCCCCGGTTGCCGTGTTTACATCGGCCGTGACGAGATCAAGCGCGTGCAGGGCGGAATGGGTATCTCGATCATGACCACCCCCAAGGGTCTCATGACTGGCCGTCAGGCCCGTCGTGAAGGCGTCGGCGGCGAGCTGCTCTGCGAAGTGTGGTAACCAAACAGCTTCCAGCTTCCAGCCACTAGCTTCCGGCTTCTGATCGCCAAGACATGTTCCTACGTGTCAGTGAAACGAGCTAGAGGCTAGAGGGCTAAAAGCTAGAAGCTTCCGGGCTTTCTGCCCGGCTCCGGCTGCAGTGGAACGGCGCGCAAGCGACGGGACTCGCAAGCCACAAGGATTAAAAGAATGTCTCGTATTGGTAAAAAGGTGATCGCTCTGCCGGCCGGCGTCAAGTACACGGTCGAAGGCAACGTAGCGACCGTCGAAGGCCCTAAGGGTAAGGTAACTGCCCTGATCGCCAAGGGCATCTCGCTCGAGACCAAGGATAACGTCCTGCACGTGGTGCGCGAGAGCGATAAGTTCGCTGCCAACCACGGCCTGACCCGCGCTCTGGTTTTCAACGCCGTCGAAGGCGTGACCAAGGGCTGGGTGAAGGAACTGGACATCGTTGGTATTGGCTACCGTGTGGAAATGAAGGGTAAGGGGACGGTCGTTTTTACGCTCGGCTATTCGCACCCGATCGAGTTCCCGCTGCCCACCGGCATCGAAGTCGCGATTGACCCCAAGCAGACCCATGTGACGATCAGCGGCATCGATCGCCAGAAGGTCGGCCAGGTGGCCGCTGACATGCGTTCGTTGCGCAAGCCCGATCCGTACAAGAATAAGGGCGTGCGTTACACCGGTGAGAAGCTGAAGAAGAAGGCCGGCAAGACGGGCTCGAAGTAAGTAAGAGCAGCTGCTAGCTTCCAGCTCCTGGCTTTTCCTGTGGGTGGCATCTTTTGCCCCGGCAAGGAAGAGTTGGGAGCGAGAAGTTGGAAGCTGTCTCCCAACCGAACGGGGTCGCAAGGCGGCTCCGCTGATAGGAAGAGGAATCATGATTACTCAGACCAAGAGAAATGAGATCCGCCAGCGCATTCACACGCGCATCCGCCGTAAGCTTTCGGGCACGGCTGTGCGTCCCCGTCTGAATATCTATCGCTCGCTGAATCATATTTACGCCCAGCTGGTCGACGATCAGGCAGGTGTGACGCTGGTTTCGGCTTCGTCGATTGAGCTGAAGATGAAGACCGGCGGCAACATTGCATCGGCCAAGGAAATCGGCAAGGTTGTAGCCGAGCGGGCCGTTGCCAAGGGTGTCAAGCTGGTGGTTTTCGACCGTGGCGGTTACCTCTATCACGGGCGCATCAAGGCACTTGCCGATGCAGCTCGCGAGGCGGGACTCGAGTTCTAAGAGGCAGCTACTAGCTTCCAGCTATTAGCTTCTAGCCTGTTCTGTAGCAGACATGCAGTTTGCTCCAGCTTGAAAAAGCCAGGAGTTGGCGGCTAAAAGCTAGAGGCTGGGAAAGTTTCCGAGGGGGCGCTAGGCGGCCCGGAAGGACAGACGAGAGCAATGACGATTTTGAAGAAGAAACTCGATGCCACCCAGTACAACCTGAAGGATCAGGTGGTGGCCATCAATCGCGTGACGAAGGTGGTTAAGGGCGGCAAGAACATGTCGTTTGCCGCGCTGGTGGTGATAGGCGACGCAGCCTCGGGCGTGGTTGGCTATGGTTCCGGCAAGGCCAAGGAAGTTCCTCAGGCCATCCGCAAGGGAATTGAATCGGCCAAGAAGAACCTGTACAAGGTAAACCTGACCGAGACCACGATTCCGCACCAGGTTCTGGGCCGTTTTGGCTCGGGCCAGGTTCTGCTGAAGCCGGCCCCTGAAGGTACCGGTGTCATCGCTGGCGGCGCGGTCCGTGCGGTTATGACCTCGGTTGGCGTGCAGAACGTGCTCACCAAGAGCCTTGGTTCGGCCAACCCGCACAACGTGATCAAGGCGACCTTTGACGCACTGATTCAGCTGCGTGACAAGGCCGAAGTGGCCAACATGCGCGGCAAGTCGGTAGAGGAGCTTTAATCATGGCGGAAACCAAAAAGATTCGTATCCAGTATTACCGTTCGAAGATCGCCACCCCGGTCAAGCACAAGCTGGTGGTCAAGGGTCTGGGCTTTACCCGCCTGAACCAGGTCGTCGAGCGTGAAGATACTCCCGCGATCCGCGGCATGGTGAAGGTGATCCCTCACCTGGTCCGGATTCTCGACTAATCATAGCTGCTAGCTTCCAGCTACTAGCTTCTAGCTTTGTCGTGCAGTTCCAGGCCAGTTTGGCCACGATAAAGCTAGAAGCTGGAGGCTAGAAGCTAACGGCGGGCAGCCTTCGGGTCGCCCACAACGCGAGTCAAAGTAGCGGCCACGGTGCCGCTCTTTGGCGTATGAGCGAGGAAATCATGGCAATTAATCTTTCAAATCTGCGTGCGCCCAAGAACGCCAACACGGCGCGCAAGCGTGTCGGTCGCGGTATGGGTTCCGGCATGGGCAAGACTTCGACCCGCGGCCACAAGGGCCAGGGTTCGCGCACCGGTTCCAGCATGATGCGCGGTTTCGAAGGCGGCCAGATGCCGCTGCATCGCCGTTTGCCCAAGCGCGGTTTCACCAACATCTTCCGCGTGGAATACACGGTCATCAATCTGGATCGCATTGCCGAGCTGGGTGTGACCGAGATTGCCATTGAGGATTACAAGAAGCTTGGACTGGCTTCGTCGCGCAAGGCCCTGATCAAGATTCTGGGCACCGGCGAAATCTCCACCGCTCTCACCATCCAGGCGCACAAGTTCTCGAAGTCGGCTGCCGAAAAGATCGTCAAGGCCGGTGGTAAGGCCATCGTTCTGGGCGGCGAGGCTGTCGAGGCCAAGTAGTATCATTGTGACGGCTCGCATTGCGCATTTCCCCCGGCATCGGTAGCATGCCTTTGCCGGGAAAGTGCCTTCCGGCCGTACATCGAAAGAAATGATCGGCGGCAACGCCTGAAGCGGACTATCGAGCATGCTTGAGAAATTCCTCAATATCTTCCGGATTCCCGATCTGCGCAAGCGCGTTCTGTTCACGCTTTGCATTCTGGCCGTCTATCGTCTGGGCGCCTGGATTCCTACCCCTGGCGTCAACACCCATCAGCTGGAGCTGCTGTTCAATTCCATGAACGGCTCCTCGCTGGGCCTGATGGATCTGTTCAGCGGCGGCACCATGCGCCGTATGACGATCTTCGCCCTGGGCATCATGCCCTACATTACGGCATCCATCATCTTTCAGTTGCTCACGGTCGTCTATGAGCCGCTGGCCCGCATTCAAAAGGAAGGCGAGCTGGGCCGTCGCAAGATTACCCAGTGGACCCGCTACGTTACGGTCGTGCTCGGCGCTGTGCAGTCGATCGGCATTGCCACCCTTCTGACCAAGCAGGGCCTGGTGCTGATCCCTGGTCCGGCCTTTATTCTGCTCACGGTGCTTACGCTGACCACCGGCACGGCCTTCATTATGTGGCTGGGCGAGCAGATTACCGATCGTGGTATTGGCAATGGCATGAGCCTGCTGATCTTTGCCGGCATCATCGCGGGCCTGCCCCGCGGCGCAGCCGACCTGGTGCAGAAGGTGCAGACCGACGCCTGGGGTTCTCTGTCGATTCTGATCGTAGGCTTGCTGATCGTTGGCATGGTGGCCGTGGTGGCCTTCATCGTCTACGTCGA
The DNA here is from genome assembly GCF_048629425.1 of Telmatobacter bradus. Taxonomy (NCBI): domain Bacteria; kingdom Pseudomonadati; phylum Acidobacteriota; class Terriglobia; order Terriglobales; family Acidobacteriaceae; genus Telmatobacter; species Telmatobacter bradus. The sequence continues at coordinate 4,479,367 of NZ_CP184532.1, read as the reverse complement.
GCGCAGTGAACGCCGCATCCCCATCCAGAGCGCCCGCCGCATTGTCGGCCGCCGCATGATGGGTGGCGCAAGCAGCCATCTGCCGCTGAAGGTGAACTCGGGCGGCGTGATGCCAGTCATCTTCGCGAGCTCCTTGCTGTCGGTGCCGATGTTGCTCCGTTCAGTGGAGTGGGTGCAGAACAACAAGTTCCTGCAGCCCCTGCTGGAGGCTCTGCAGCCCGGCTATCCGTGGTACGAGATCCTACAGGTTCTCGGCATCATCTTCTTTGCTTACTTCTACGTCTCGATCGTGATGAAGCCGGACGACATTGCGGACAACTTCCGCAAGTCGGGTTCGTTCATCCCCGGCATCCGCCCCGGAAAGCGCACCTCGGATTTCATCAACGACATCCTGACGCGTCTTACGCTGGTCGGAGCGCTGTACCTGATCGTTATCTCTCTGGTGCCTACCTTCCTGATCTCGGGCTTCCGCCTGGATAAGCTCTGGCTGGTTGGTCACCTCTTCGAAAGCCTGCCCAACTGGGTGATTCACGGTATGAACGTGAACTTCTACTTTGGCGGCACCTCGCTGCTGATCGTGGTGGGTGTGGCTATGGACACCGTTAACCAGATCGAATCGCAGTTGATCATGCGTCATTATGACGGCTTTTCCCCGCGTTCCGGTCGCATTCGCGGAAGGAAGACCTGGTAATGTCTACCGCTGTATCGAATGTGCAGAATGGCCGGGCGGCGGAGGTCAAATCCGCCCCCGGCCCGATTCTTTTGTTAGGCGCGCCGGGTGTGGGCAAAGGCACCCAGGCCAAGGAGCTGGTACAGATCTGGGGAATTCCGCAGATCTCAACCGGCGACCTGCTGCGCGGCAATGTGGCTCGGGGTACAGAGCTGGGCAAGACCGCCAAGGAACTCATGGGCCGTGGGGAACTGGTTCCCGATTCGCTTGTGAATGAAATGGTGGCCGCCCGTCTGGCTGAGCCGGACACTGCCAATGGATACATTCTTGATGGTTTCCCGCGTACGCTCGGGCAGGCCGACTGGCTCGATGGGCGACTCGCCCAGCAGACCACCAGCCTTCCGGTGGTTGCCGTGGCCATTCAGGTGAGCTATAATCAGCTATTGCGCCGTATTACGGGGCGCAGGAACTGCCCTGTCTGCCAGAGAATCTATAACATCTACATGAATGCGCCTCAAAAAGACGGATTCTGTGATGTGGAAGGTTCGGAGCTTGCGCTCCGGGCGGACGATACCGAGCAGGTCTTCCAGGAGCGCATGCGCGCTTATGAAGCCCTGACCGCGCCGGTCATCGAGCATTATCGTGGCAAGGGTCGGTTCGCTGAAGTGGATGGAGACCGGTCGATCAGCGAGATTGCTGCCGGAATCGTAGCCGCCGTAGAGAAGCTGCGCGCTTAGCGTAGTACTCTCAGGCGGGATTTTGCGTGTAAAACAGCTTGCAGTTCGCAGCTTGCAGTTCTAAGACTGGCCTGGCCAGACAAAAACTGAAAACTGGGAACTGCGAACTGGGAACTGGAAAAAGCATTGGCCGTTGTACTGAAGTCAGCAGCTGAGATCGAGAAAATGCGTAAAGCGGGCCGGGTGGTCCGCCAGATTCTTGACATGTTGCATCAGGTAGTCAAGCCCGGCGTTTCGACCCAGGATCTGGATCGTGCCGCCGAGGATATGTTGAAGGAACTTGGTGCCAAGTCGGCGTTCAAGGGCTATCACGGCTACCCCGCAGTTCTTTGCGCTTCGGTCAATGAAGAGGTGGTGCACGGCATCCCCTCTGCCAAGCGGATCCTTCAGGAAGGCGATATTGTTTCAGTGGACTTCGGCGCGTTCGTCGAGGGCTACTGTGGCGATTCGGCCACGACCATTCCGGTGGGCAAGGTCAGTGCAGAGGCGGAAAAGCTTCTGAAGGTGACCGAGCAGTCGCTCTATGCGGCCATCGACGTGGTCAAGCCCGGTGCAACCCTCGGAGACGTGGGCTGGGCCGTGCAGAAGGTTGTAGAAGAGAATGGCTTCTCCGTCGTGCGCGATTTTGTGGGCCACGGTATTGGGACGGCCATGCACGAAGATCCCCAGGTGCCGAATTACGGTCAGCCGGGACGCGGATTGCGCCTGAAGCAGGGCATGGTTATCGCCATCGAGCCCATGGTCAACGTTGGCGGTTATGACGTGCAGGTGCTCAAGGATGGCTGGACGGCCGTGACCAAGGATAAGAGTTTGAGTGCTCATTTTGAGCACACCGTGGCGGTCACCGCCGACGGAGCGAGGATTCTTACCGAGCTGTAAGGCTTGGTATAACCGGGCCGGAGCAAAAGATCTCCGGCAGAAGCAGGATGCGGCTTGTCGAAGGAAGACGCGATTGAGGTGATGGCAGTAGTCGTTGAGACTCTGCCCAATGCCATGTTCAAGGTCAAGCTTGAGAACAACCACGAGGTGCTGGCCCACGTATCAGGCAGAATGCGCAAGAACTTCATCCGCATTCTTCCCGGCGACAGGGTAGCCGTGGAACTGAGCCCCTACGACCTGAACCGCGGAAGGATCGTCTACCGCTACAAATAAGTTTTTAGCCGCCAGCTTTTAGCTTCCAGCTTGAAGTGAGTAGCGCGGCTGAAATAGGGCCTTCGCGATGCGAAGAGCTCTGCAACAGAGAGGGAGAGCTGGCAGCTAGAAGCTAGCAGCTTCCTCTACTCCATCCGCGTTCTCCTTGTGGAGTTCACGGAGAAGGGCAGTCCAATGAAAGTCCGTGCATCGGTAAAGAAGATTTGCACTAAGTGCAAAGTCATCACGCGCCACGGTGTGGTGCGGGTGATTTGCGAAAACGCAAAGCACAAGCAGCGCCAGGGCTAATCAGACTGGCGATCGCAGAACACTCCCTGCAGAGGGCGGTGACCGGGAATCAGGCGGAAACGGCTGAACCTGGAAGAGCTGCGAACTGCACAGAGGCTAGTTAGCTTGAATCAAGGCTTGCGAGGAACCTCGGAGTGTGAAGCTTAACCTGTGCGAACCGGCGCTAGGCCGGGGGCACATAACACGTACCACGAAGGAATTCCAATGGCACGCATTGCTGGCGTCGATCTGCCCCGCAACAAGCAGGCTCGGATCGCGCTTACCTATATTTACGGTATCGGCGATCCGCGCGCGCTCAAGATCCTTGAGAAGGCTCAGGTTGATGCCTTCAAGAAGATTCAGGATCTGGGCGAAGACGAGGTAAACCGCATCCGTCAGGTGATCGAAGACGAAGGTGGCGTTGAGGGTGACCTGCGCAAGGACATCCAGATGCACATCAAGCGTCTGATCGACATTCAGAGCTACCGTGGCACCCGTCACCGTCGCTCCCTCCCCGTGCACGGACAGCGCACTCACACCAATGCCCGCACTCGCAAGGGCCCGCGTAAGGGCACTGTGGCAGGCAAGAAGAAAGCGACGGCGAAGACCTAATGGCGAAACAACAGCAGGGCGCCGGCAAGGCCGCCAAGAACAAAAAATTCAAGAAGCGCGAGCGGAAGAATGTGCCGTACGGTATTTGCCACATTCAGGCCTCGTTCAACAACACCATCGTGACCATTACCGACCAGATGGGCAACACGCTCAGCTGGAAGAGCTCGGGTTCGCTCGGCTTCCGCGGTTCGCGCAAGGGAACTCCCTTCGCGGCCCAGCAGGCTGCCTCGAACGCCGCTGGTATGGCCCGCGATCACGGTCTGCGCTCGGTCGACGTTCGCGTTGCCGGTCCTGGATCGGGCCGCGAGTCGGCGATCCGCGCACTGGCTGCCGCCGGTATCGAAGTGAAGTCCATCCGCGACGTCACTCCGGTTCCGCACAACGGCTGCCGTCCGCCGAAGCGCCGCCGCGTGTAAGTACGCAGCTTCTAGCTGCCAGCCTCTAGCTCCCAGCTTATTTTGTTGATGGCGTCACGCCTCGCAGAATCGAGTAAGGAGTTAGAAGCTGTCAGCCGAAAGCTAAAAGTAAATTTGGGCCGGGATGAAACCAACCGGCAGCCTCAAGCCTTAGCCACCATGACTAGCCCAAGCATGAAAATGCTGGGAGCTAGTAGCTAGAAGCTGGAAGCTGTCCGACGTGTAAACCGGCCGTCATCCGAAGTCAGGAGATACCATGGCTCGTTATACCGGAGCAGTCTGCCGCCTTTGCCGTCGTGAAGGCACGAAACTTTTCTTGAAGGGCACCAAGTGTGCGAGCGAGCATTGCCCGCTCGAAAAGCGCAACTTCCCCCCTGGACAGCATGGCAAGGACCGCAAGCCCAAGATCGTTGGCTACGGCCTGCAGCTGCATGAAAAGCAGAAGGCCAAGCGTATGTACTTCACGCTGGAAGGCCAGTTCCGCGCCTACTACGAGAAGGCCAGCAGCGCCCCCGGCGTCACCGGCGAATTGCTCATCCAGCAGCTCGAGCGTCGTCTGGACAACGTTGCATTCCGTCTGGGCTTTGCCATCAGCCGTCGTCAGGCCCGCCAGGTGGTTCGTCACGGTCATGTCATCGTCAATGGCAAGAAGGTGAACATCCCCTCCTTCCAGGTGAAGGTAGGCGACGAAATCGCCATCCGTGAGTCCGCCAAGAAGCTGGTCATCGTTGAGCAGGGTGTGCAGTACGCCGCCCAGAACCCGGTTCCGGCATGGCTCGAAGCTAACTTCGCGAACATGAGCGGCCGCGTTCTGCATCTGCCCAAGCGTGAAGACGTGAATCTGCCGATCAACGAACAGCTGATCGTCGAACTGTACAGCAAGTAATAGCTGCTAGCTTCTAGCCTCCAGCTTCTAGCTTTTTCTGCAGATCAAAGCCTCTGTGGCTTACATCTGCAAGAAAAAGCTGGGAGCTAAAAGCTAGAGGCTGGAAGCTGCATTTCAAACCGAAGGAGAACTTGTCCGGCCGCCGCAGAATGCTTCGCGACGTACCTGCCGGACGGGAAACGAGACGATATGCTTTGGAGAGGATTTCAAAAGCCGAAGCGCCTGGCAGTGGATGCCGAGACGCTTACCGACACTTACGGCAAGTTCAGCGCTCAGCCCTTTGAGCGTGGATTTGGCACGACGATTGGCAACGCTCTGCGTCGCACCCTGCTTAGCTCCATTGAGGGCGCAGCAGTTACCGCGATTCGCATCGAGGGCGTGCTGCACGAGTTCCAGCCGATTCAGGGCGTGGTCGAAGACGCTACCGACATCATCCTGAATCTCAAGCAGGTTCCTTTCAAGCTTCAGGGTGAGGGACCGAAGGCGCTCTATCTGCGTGCCGATCAGCCCGGCGTTGTCACCAGCGGCATGATTGAAGCTGATGGCGATGTCGAGATCCTCGACAAGAATATCTACATCGCGACCGTCTCGGAAGGCGGCAAGCTGGACATGGAAATGCGTCTGAAGCGTGGACGCGGCTATGTTTCGGCGGACAAGAACTTCGATGCTGACCTCGGTCTGGGCTTCATCCCGGTTGATTCCGTGCACTCGCCAGTGCGCCGCGTCAACTATGTGGTGGATGCCGCCCGTCTGGGTCAGATCACCGACTACGACAAGCTGACGCTGGAAGTCTGGACCAATGGTGCCGTACTTCCCGCCGATGCCGTGGGCCTGGCAGCCAAGCTGCTCAAGGACCACATGAACATCTTCATCAACTTCGAAGAGGAAATCGAAGCCGAGAGCCGTGGCGAAGAAGGCCGCGTGCTGTTGCGCAACGACAACCTCAACCGCTCGGTCGAAGAACTGGAACTCAGCGTTCGCAGCTACAACTGCCTGAAGAACGCCAATATCCAGACCATCGGCGAGCTGGTGCAGAAGACTGAAGCGGAGATGCTCAAGACCAAGAACTTCGGTCGCAAGAGCCTGAACGAGATCAAGGAAATCCTGGCCCAGATGGGTCTGTCGCTGGGAATGAAGATCGACGAGCAGGGCAATGCGGTTCCGGGGCCGACGAGCGTACCTCCGGCGACGGCGCTGGCGGCCAGCTACGGCCACTTCGAAGACGAAGACGAGCCGCTGGATTCGGTGGACCTGCAGTTGCCCACCGAGACCGAGAACTTTTAAGTACAGCTGCTAGCTGTTAGCTGCTAGCTTCCAGCTTGAGGCAGTTCCGGGTAGCCCCGGAACTGCCTCAGGCGAGAAAAGCTAGAAGCTAGAGGCTAGAAGCTAGAAGCTGAATTCGGAGAGATTTTCATGCGCCATCGCAATGCAGGTTTCAAACTCGGACGTAACACCAGCCATCGTCGCGCCCTGCTGCGCAACCTGGTCACGTCCATCATCGTCGAAGATCGCGTTGAGACCACCGTGGCCAAGGCCAAGGCAGTTCGCCCGCTCGTCGAAAAGATGATCACCCTTGGCAAGAAGGCTGATCTGCACTCCCGCCGTCAGGCTCTGGCTTTCCTCCAGACCGACACGGCCGTCACCCGCCTCTTCGACACCGTGGCTCCTCGCTACGGCGATCGTCAGGGCGGCTACCTGCGCATCGTTCGCACCGGCTTCCAGAAGGGCGACGGCGCGGAAAAGGCCTTCCTCGAGCTCCTCGGAGCCGAAAAGGAACTTGGTGCCAAGCGCGCCAAGAGCGCCGACCTCAAGGCCAAGAAGCGCAAAGAGCTTGAAGAAGCTATGGAAGCGGCCAAGAAGGACGAAGGCAAGGGCGGCGAAGAAGCTGCTTAGGGAACTTGCCGGGACGGACCGTCCAGGTAATCCTTGTTCTTGCTGAATGAAGAAGCGGGCACACCACGTGAGTGGTGTGCCCGCTTTCTTTTTGCCGAAGAGCTACAATAAAGCCAGAAACAGGGGTGCCTTGCAGGATGAGGCTGAGAAGATACCCTCACACCCGATCCGGATCATGCCGGCGTGGGAAGTTTTTCCTTCCGCTTCGACACTTCTCCTGACACTCCTGTTCATTTTTCGCGCGCAGCGTTTTTGCGCCCAAGGAGTCGTCATGCTTGCCAGTTTTTCCGCTGTTCCCATGACCAAGGGTGAAAGCGTCAGCCATCTGGTGGCCGAGTCGCTGAAGATTGTTGATGCCTCGGGGCTGGATTACCAGCTGGGCCCCATGCAGACCATCGTGGAAGGCGAAGAAGCCGCTGTAATGGAAACGATCATGCAGTGCCACCGCCGCATGCGGGAGCTTTCCGATCGTGTGCTGACCACCATTACCATTGACGACCGCAAGGGAGCCACCGGAAGGCTGCGCGGCAAGGTTCGTGATGTGGAAGCGCAGGTGGGCAAAACTCTCAAGCGGGTCAGTGGGGAATGAATTCAACTATTGAATCAGCTTCAGAACATCCTGATACATCTGGTTGGATTGAGCCAGTGAGGCGATTGCGCCTTGCATCATGATCTGTTCGCTGGCCAGATCCGAGGTCGCCTTGGCGTAGTCCACGCCCTCAATGGCGTTAAGCGCCGCCAGTGTGTTCTCCGACTGGGTGTTCAGGATGGAGCTGACTGCGGTCATGGTGTTGATCTGCGTGCCCAGGTAGCCATCCTGCGCTGAAACCGAGGCAATGGCGCTGTTCAGCAGATACAGCGTGGACTGGGCATTGGGCGTGGTACTCATATCGGTATGGCTCAAGTCAACCGATGAGCCGGGCGTATAGCTCAGCTTGGCGGAGGTGGTGTCGGTGGCCGGAATCATGCTGACGGATCCGCCGGAATCGCCCAGGTGACTGAGGGTGAGTGGGCTGAAGTGCAACGAGTCAATCATTGAACCAGCCAGTGTGGAGTCGCCCACATAAGCGTCGAGCGTGGTGCCAAAGACTGACTGCTGGTTGTAGGTGGTGGTTTTGCCAATGTTCGAAATTTCGGAGAGGATCGACTGGTACTCGTCGTTGGCCGCGTCCAATTGGCTCTGGTTCAGGGTGCCGTTGGAGCTTTCCGTGGCCAGGGTGATGGCGCGGTTCAGCAGGCTGGTTACCTGACTGAGCGCACCATCGGCCACGCGCAGCACGCCAGTATCTTCTTCGATGTTGGCGGTTGACTGGTTCAGAGCGGCCACGTTGGCGTGCATGCCGCTGGCCAGTGAGATTGCCGCCGGATCGTCGGCTGCCGAGTTCAGCTTGCTGCCGGAGGCAAGCTGACGCAGAGTGTTTTGCAGGCGCGCGTTATCGCGGTCGAGATAGTTCTCGATCCGCAGGGAAGACGGGTTAAAAAGCATGCCGATGACCACGCGCACGCCCCTCTGAAGGCAGCTACGAATAGACTTTCGGCATTTAAAAGTTTTTCTTTGAAGTGATTAGATGCGCTACATGAAGTGACTAAAAGCGCTACAGAAAATCTTCTACGGGCAAAAAAAGCGAGGATTGCGGTTGATTATCCGCAATCCTCGAAGTGGTACTTGGAGCTGTTGGACTCTAGCTTGCGGCAATGACCTCAGCCGCAGAAGTGAATGCCCGCTGCTGGCTTTCGGCCACACCGCGACAGGTGAGCTGGCCGAGCCAAGTGTTCAGTCCCTCGGCCAGGCCAGGGTCCTGCTGGAGCGCCTGCCTGGCGCCCAGACGGGCAAGCCGCAGCACATAGGGCAGGGTAGCGTTGGTCAGGGCCAGCGTGGAGGTGTGGGCCACCGCGCCGGGCATGTTGGTGACGCAGTAATGCACCACGCCGTCCACTATGTAGCTGGGGTTGGAGTGGGTGGTGGGCTTGGCTGTTTCAATGCAGCCGCCCTGGTCAATGGCCACATCGACGATGACCGCGCCGGGCTTCATCTGGGCTACCATCGCGCGGGTAACGAGTTTGGGAGCTGTCGTGCCCGGAATCAGCACGCCGCCAATCACCAGATCCGCCTCGCGGGTGGCCTGGGCGATGTTGTAACTGTTCGAAGCTAGGGTGTAGAGTCGGCCGCCGAACTGGTCGTCGAGTTCCCGCAGGCGGTTCAGGTTCAGGTCAATCAGGGTGGTTTGCGCGCCCATGCCCACGGCGATGCGGGCTGCGTTGGTGCCCACAATGCCGCCACCAAGAATGGTGACCTTGGCCGGAGGAACGCCCGGAACGCCGCCCAGCAGAATGCCGCGTCCGCCACGCTCCCGCTCCAGATAATTTGCGCCCACCTGTACGCTCATGCGGCCCGCTACTTCGCTCATGGGCTGCAGCAGCGGCAGAGCGCCGCGCGCATCTTTCACCGTTTCGTAAGCAATGCCGATCACCTGCGAGGTGAGCAGCTGGTCAGTTAGCGTCTGCACCGGAGCCAAATGCAGGTAGGTGAACAGCACCAGACCGGGGCGGAAGAAGCGGTATTCGGCCTCCACCGGTTCCTTGACCTTGACGATCATCTCGGCTCTGGTCCAGACCTGCTCGGCCTCGGCGAGGATCTGCGCGCCGGCGGCGCTGTAATCAGCGTCGGGGAAACCGGACTGTGTTCCTGCGCTGGCTTCGATCAGCACCGTGTGGCCTGCGTCTACCAGAGCTTTTGCTCCGGCTGGGGTCAGGCCGACGCGTGCCTCATTGTCCTTGATCTCTCTGGGGATTCCAATCAACATGGCGGATCTCCTTTTCATCTCAACTCGTGGAAGTTTTGCTTGCACAAGCGGGAAGCCGCGGGGGGCATACGGACAGCACGCACTGATTTCTGCATGCTACGGCGATTCGGGGGAGCGATGTGTGCAAAGTTTGTGATAAAAAGGCCGAAAGAGCACGAATTGTGAGCAGGAGGAGTTACATATGGCACAGATAGATGAAAAACCTCCGATAGGCGCGCGAAATGCCGAAAGTGTCACACTGGACGAGCTGGATGTGGCGATTCTGCATTTTCTGGAGCGCAAGGGGCGGGCAACCAACTACGAGGTGGGCGAGGCGGTAGGGCTATCTGCATCAGCTGCTTCCCGCCGGATTCTGGCGCTGGAGGCCAGCAGGGTCATCCGTGGCTATCGGGCGATGGTGGACGACCGCCTGCTGGGCAAGCGGCGTCTGGTTTACATTCGCGTAACGCTGGAGCGGCAATCGGCAGCCGTGCTGGAAGCTTTTGAGGCGGCGGTGCGGCGCTGCCACGACATTGTGGCCTGCCACCTGATGGCCGGGCAGTACGACTACATGCTGGTGGCGCGGGTGGCTGGCATTGATGACTACGGCCGTTTGCATCAGAGCGAACTGAGCCGACTTCCGGGGGTGGTGCGGCTGGAAACCAGCTTTGCCTTGCGGGATGTGCTGGAGTCGCGGGTTTAACAAAGAGAGTCCAATGGGACGCATGGCGCTGTGCGCAACCGGGTTTTGCCGCGCACAGGCTCAGGCGTATTCGGGGGGTGGGCCACGGTCAGGCGCCGATCATCGCCTGATAGTAGACGCCTCCGGCAATACAAACGCCGCCCAGCGGCTGCCATCCCTGACTGAGGGCTTCGCGAACTGCTTCCTCAAGGGCTAGTTTGGTGGTACCTTCCAGCACCATGTAAGCCATGACAACCGGCATGTTCAACCTCCCATAGACGGGGCAAGGGGGTGGCCCCGCTGTTCGATTTCTGTATCGGCAGATTGGTGAGCTCGATGAGGGGAAAGTGTGGTGTAAAAAAATCCTCCGTGCCCAGTCCAGAACCCAGCGGAGGGGGTACGAAGAGGGCAGGGAGGGTTTCCCGGGAGCCTTACGGTGCCCGCAGGGGAGTTTTGCACGCGTTTTACACCGATATTTGGCCGGATAGGCGCGGATTTTTGCCGTGTTTTACGGTGCGAACCGCCCTATAGCCCAAGAGGCCGTACAATAACGTTGAGGTAGATTCGGTTTCCCAATGTCATTGAACGGTTATCCATCGCGCACTTCACGGTCGCACGGCTTGCGTTCGCTCTTTAGCATGTTTTCGAGCGATCTGGCCATCGACCTCGGCACCGCCAACACTCTCGTTTACGCCGCCGGCAAAGGCATCGTGGTCAACGAGCCCTCCATCGTCGCCATCAACAAGAACACTGGCGAAGTGGAGGCCGTGGGTAAGGAGGCCAAGGAGATGTTGGGGCGTACGCCTGGCAACATCGTGGCCATCAAGCCGATGAAGGACGGCGTCATCGCCGACTTCAAGGTGACCGAAAAGATGCTCAACTACTTCATCCAGAAGGCACACAACCGCAAGATGCTGGTGCATCCGCGTATTGTGATCGGTGTGCCCTCGGAGATCACCCAGGTGGAAAAGCGCGCGGTCGAGGACTCGGCCTATCGCGCCAAGGCCAGCGAGGTTTACCTCGTGGAGCAGGCCATGGTGGCCGCCATCGGTGCGGGCTTGCCCATCACCGAGCCTTCGGGCAACATGGTGGTTGACATCGGCGGCGGCACCACCGACATCGCCGTCATTTCGCTCAGTGGCATCGTCTATTCGCGCTCGGTCCGCATGGCCGGCAACCAGATGGACGAAGCCATTACCAACTATCTGAAGCGCAAGTACAACCTGCTGATAGGTGAACGTACGGCCGAGCACATCAAGATGGAGATTGGTTCGGCTTATCCGCTGGACAAGCCCCTCTCGATGGAGATCAAGGGCCGTAACCTGATCGAAGGTGTGCCCAAGACCATCGCCATTGACGACAGTGAGATCCGTGAGGCGCTCGGGGAGTGCATTGCGGTCATCATGAATGCGATTCGCGTAGCTCTTGAACGCACTCCGCCGGAGCTTTCGGCAGACATCAGTGACCGTGGCATAGTGCTTACGGGCGGTGGTGCGCTGATCAAGAATCTGGACAAGCGCATCCGCGAAGAAACCGGCCTGCCTGTTTCGGTGGCCGATGATCCGCTGGCTTCGGTTGTGCTCGGCACCGGCAAGATGCTTTCCGACTTCCGCCTGCTGCGCAAGATCAAGATCGACTAAAAACAGGGACCAGGTGTTAGGGGCTAGGTGCTAAGTTTTTGCACCTATCTACTAACACCTAGCCCTTAACACCTAGAACCTTCTTTCCATGGAATCCTTCTTTAGCCGTTACCGGAACCTGCTCGTTCTGTTTATCGTCCTGATGGTGCAGATCGTGGGGTTGGCCGTGCAGGTGCGTCGCACCGCGGACGGTCGCAGCGTCCTTACCCAGGGCGATGGCCCAGGTGTGCGCCTGCTCCGTTACTGGGCGGAGAGCCTTGTGGCTCCTGCCGAACACGGCATTCACTACTCCAAGCTGGGCCTGATTGACCTGTGGCAGAACTACGTTGACCTGCAGAATGTGCGCCAGCAGAATATGGACCTGCAGCACACCATTGACCGGCTGCGTTTGGAGCAGGCCTCGCTGATGGAAGACGCCAAACAGGGCCAGCGTCTGCAGTCCATGCTCAGCTTCCAGCAAAGCTATCTTTATTCCACAACTCCAGCCCAGATCATCGGATCGAGCGGCAGCGATCAGTCGCGGCTGTTCTGGATCGACAAGGGCAGCAGCGACGGGCTCAAGACCGATATGGCCGTGGTTACGGCTGACGGCATTGTGGGCAAGGTGCGCGACGTGTTTCCGCACACGGCGCAGGTGCTGGTCATCAATGATCAGAGCTCGGGCGCAGGTGTGATTCTGGAAACCACCCGCATTCGCGGCGTTCTGCGCGGCAATGCCAGTGGCCAGCTGGAGATTGTGGGCGTCATGAGCGACGCCCGCATCAAGCCCGGCGAAAAGGTGCTGACGGCGGGCGGCGATCTGATCTTCCCGCGAGGGCTTCCGGTGGGCGTGGTGGAGAAGGTTGTGCCTGATCCAGATCGCGACAGCTGTGTTCTGGTGATGCTTGCTCCCGCGGCCCACATCGACCGTCTGGACGAGGTTCTGGTGATTACCGCGCTGGGGTCGCGCTTCAACGATCAGCAGCAGCAGGACGTGAGCACCAGCGAAATGCTCAAGCAGGCCGATTTGAATACGCTGCAGGAGCAGAAGAAGGCCAGCGAGATCATGGCCGAGCGACTGCCTGGCCTGAAGGATCCCAATCAGCCGGCACCGCCCGCGCTGCCTGACGGAACGCCAGCTCCTACGCCGGCTGCTACGCCGATTGGCCCCACGCATCCGCAGGCGGCGCTGCACAGTGACCGCTTCAGCCCGGCAGGCGCAGTTGGCTTCAGCCATACGCCTGCCCCTGATGCGCCGCAGCATGCTGCCGGACAGACCGGCGCGGCAGCGGGGCATCCTACGGGAGCAGCCACAGGCGCAAAGCCCGCCACTTCCGGCGCAAAGCCGCTGACGCCGACTGCAAACGGCCAGCGGCCCGTGGCTAAACTGAATGGCTCCGGCCAGAGCACGACAACAGTACGTCCGGCCCCGTCCACCCATCCGGCTGCGGCAACGGCGCAAGGGAGGAATCAGGAATGATTCAGGTACTCGGTTCCGATACCCGGCGCGATGTGGATATCCGCCACTATCCGTTTCTGGTTTACGTGATGACGCCGCTGATCGCGCTGGTGTTGCAGGCCTGGTTGCCGCGCGTGCTGGGGCCCTATGCGTGGTTCGATTTCCCGCTGATCGTCGTGGCCTACTTTGCCATGGCCCGCCGCAGCCCCATCCAGGGTACGTTCATGGGCGTGGTGATGGGCTTACTCGAAGACGCGTTGTCGCATCATGCCATTGGCATCAACGGCATTGCCAAAACGGCGGTGGGTTTTCTGGCCGCTTCGGTGGGCGTACGCATCGATGTTGAGAATCAGTCGATCCGCCTGCTGCTGGTCTTTCTGCTTTCGCTGCTTTCGAGCGCTCTGTACGTCTTTATCTACAGCGTGCTGCTGGGCTTTTCGCTGGAGTGGCGCTGGTTTGCCGAACTTTTCCGGGCCGTTGGCAATTCGCTGCTGGTCGTCTTTTTCTTTCCCCTGCTTGACCGTCTCCAGATCCGGGATTAGTTCCGGCGGGCGAGCTGTGTTGCAGGCGGTAAGGATCGGCTCAGGGTTCGAGTATGTGCGTCTGGGAGCGGTGTGTTCTGTCGTTCGGCGATTGAAAAGGGTCGGGGCCTTGGCCTCAGCAGAGTTCTTCCCGCGGCCGGGCAGTGTGCGGGGATCGTGAAATAGAAAATGATTGAAGGCTACGGCAAAGGCGGCGAAAAGATCCATAGTGTCAAGCTGGCGGTGGTCCAGTATGGCATTCTGGCCATGATGCTGGCGCTCAGCGCACAGCTTTGGCGGCTGCAGATTCTGGGAGCTGAGAACTTCCGTCAGCTGGCTGAGCAGAACCGCATCCGCAAGGAGCCGATCATGGCTGCCCGTGGCAAGCTTTTTGACCGCGATGGCCGCCTGCTGGTGGACAATTACCCCTCGGTATCCTGCTTTCTGGTGCGCGAGCAGGCCAAGAACGTTGATGCCGATCTGCCGCTGATTGCAGAGGGTATGCATCTGGATCTGGATACGCTGCGGGCCACACTCTTCCACTACCGCAACTCGCCGCAGTATCAGCCGATTCCCATCAAGCAGGACATTACCGCCGACGAGCAGGCCTTTGTGGAGGCGCATCGTAACGAACTGCCCGAGCTGGAGACGATTGGCGAAGATCGCCGCCTGTATCCGCGCGATGGCTTTGCTTCGCACCTGATCGGCTATGTGGGTGAGGTCAGCGAAGAGGATCTGAACAACCCGCGTTTTCAGTGGTACGAGCCGGGCGACGTGGTGGGCAAGGCCGGCATTGAAGAAACCTATGACCAGTTGCTGCGCGGCGAAGATGGATCGCGCGACGTGGTTGTTGACAGCCACGGTCGCGAGGTTGGCTACCTGCGTACCCAGCACGCCAAGGCAGGTCAGGATCTGAAGCTGACCGTCGACATTGATATTCAGCGCGCTGCCGAGCTGGCGCTGGGCGAAAACAATGGCGCGGTGATCGCCATGGATCCGCGCAATGGCGAGATTCTGGCGCTGGTCAGCCATCCCAGCTTTGATCCCAACGCCTTCAGTGTGCGCATTGGTCGCACCGAGTGGAATCAGCTGATCACCAACCCCAACCATCCGTTGATGAACAAGGCCATTCAGGATCAGTTGGCGCCGGGTTCCACCTTCAAGATCATCATGTCGGCTGCTGGCATGCAGGAGGGTGTGGCGCAGGATATGCACGTGATGTGCTCGGGCGGCGGCACCTTCTATGGCCGCTTTTTCAAGTGCGACAAGCATCACGGCAATCTCGACATTCATCAGGCCATTCCGCTCAGCTGCGACACCTTCTTCTACGCTCTGGCGCAGCGTCTGGGCATTGACACCATCGCCCGCTACGCCACCAGCTTTGGCCTTTCGCAGAAGACCGGCATTGACCTGCCCGGTGAGATGTCCGGCCTGATGCCCAGCACGCAGTGGGAGATGAAGACGTATCACCAGAAGTACTACGCGGGCAACACCATCAGCGTGGGCATTGGCCAGGGAGAAACCCAGGCTACGCCGCTGCAGTTGCTGCGCGCGCTCAGCGGTCTGGCATCCAAGGGCCACTTTGTCAGGCCGCATCTGGTGGACACCAATCAGTTGCCGCAGGACTGGCGGCAGGCCATTACCGACACCTTCCCCGGCTCGGGCGATAAGCAGGTTCCGCTGAACGATGATTCCTGGATGACGATCACCGAAGGCATGGCCGCCGCCACCACCACCGGTACGGCTGCCGCCGCCCATCTGGAAGGCATCGACTTTGCCGGAAAAACCGGTACGGCGCAGGTGACAGGCGCGGGCGATACCCACGTCAAGGGTGGTTCCAAGACGCCCAACGCATGGTTCGTGGGCATGGTGCCGCGGCGCAATCCCGAGTTTGCCATTGTGGTACTGCAGGAGCATGGTGACTGGGGCTCGAACTCCGCGCTGGTGGCCGCCAAGGTAGTGAGCGCTTACGTGACCAAGCAGCGCCGCAAGGAAAACAATCTGGTTCCGCAGCCCAAGCCGCAGCAGCCTTCGCAGAATAACGGCGACGGCGATGACAGCGGCAAGAACGCCCCGGCCGACAAACCGGTGGAGATGGGCGCGGTCTGGTCCACACCGGTGGCAGGCAAACATGGTCGCCCTGCCACGGAAACACTCCATTCAGGCCGCTATCTTGTAAAGCCCGACCCGCAGCCGGTCACGTCCCTGGCCACCGCTCTGCCGCACGTTCCGGCCTGGCTTCACTTCTGGCAACCCATCCGCTTCCGGGAGGAGCAGCCCTGATGCGCCGCTTTCTCAGCTTTCGCGACTTCGACTGGCCGCTGCTTGGCATGATTCTGCTGCTCTGCACCCTTTCGGTGCTGGAGATCTACACGGCCACGTTGCACACCAAATACGTGGGCTTCCACACCAAACAGCTCTGCTGGATTATCGGTGGACTGGTGGCCATGTTCATCTTTGCCAAGATCGACTACCACCGGCTGCTGGACTTTGCTCCCTGGGCCTATGGATTCTTCCTCTTTGCGCTGACCGCCGTGCTGGTACCACATATTGGCCACAAGGCGCTGGGTGCGCGGCGCTGGATCAAGCTCGGACCCATGCTTTTTCAGCCCTCGGAGTGGATGAAGCTGGTGCTGATCCTGATGGTGGCACGCTACTTTTCCAACCTGGGCGGACGCAGCTTGAGCTGGCGCGAAATTGGCCGGGCCTTTCTGATGGTGGGCGTACCCATGCTGCTGGTCATCAAGGAACCCGATCTTGGAACCACGCTGACCTATATGCCGATTCTGGTGGCCGGGCTCTTCCTGGGCGGCATTAACATTCGTCAGGGCCTGATTCTGGGCTTGACCGGGTTGGCGCTGGTGGGGGGCGTATGGTCCAGCGGTAAGGT
Source organism: Telmatobacter bradus (assembly GCF_048629425.1). Taxonomy (NCBI): domain Bacteria; kingdom Pseudomonadati; phylum Acidobacteriota; class Terriglobia; order Terriglobales; family Acidobacteriaceae; genus Telmatobacter; species Telmatobacter bradus. The sequence continues at coordinate 4,462,780 of NZ_CP184532.1, read as the reverse complement.
GTTGAAACCCTACCAGAAACAGCGCCTTGCGAGCTTTATTGACCCCAATAGCGACCCCCACGGTTCCGGCTATCAGTTGTTGCAGTCGAAGATTGCGGTCGGCTCAGGCGGCATCTGGGGCAAGGGAACGGCCAAGGGGACCCAGACGCAGGGAGACTTCCTGCCGATTCCCCATGCTGACTTCATTTTTGCTGCCTTTAGTGAAGAGCACGGATTTGTGGGCGCAGTTTTCATCCTGCTGCTATACTTCTCCATATTGATGCGTTTGATTCAAAACGCTCAAACGGCCGCCGACCTGCCCGGTTCCCTGATTATTATGGGGGCAGTGGCTGTGTTGACCTTTCAGATTCTGGTCAATGTGGGCATGGTCATCGGTTTTATGCCAGTCACCGGAATCCCGTTGCCACTTTTGAGTTACGGAGGGTCTTCGGTGCTGTTCACCTTCCTGGCGCTGGGTGTGGCAATGAACGTCCGCATGCGCAGGTTCGTGAACTGAGGTTTTTTCGGGTTGCAATAGCCTGGAAAAACTTCCTCGCAGGTTCTTCTCCTGGGTTGCTTCGGCATCGGCCCGGCCCCAGGGAGGTTGATTTTAAGTTTTTCGCCGGTAAGGTCCGGACGGACCTCAGCCGGCAGGATTTGGGTATATGAGCACGCAGAGACGGGGATGTCCCGGGCGGCTATCATCCTGGATCGAGTACCTCGGAGCGCTATGGCAGATCTGCCTGGCTTCGATGGCATTTCTGCTTCCATGGAACGCCTCGGACGGAACGGCCCCGCCGGCTTTGCCGGCCCGGTTGGCCACAAAATCTCTGTACATGGATCACCGTTTCCTCAGATGCGACTGGCAGGCCCATCCGGGCTATCGCCGCGGCTCTCCGCCTTTACAGGCGCAGCGTGCCGCAGCTGTCGCGTCTGGTTCTTTCGGTTCTTTCCTTTCGCTCATCTTCTCGCCTGTCGCTTCTGAGCGCTTCCTTCCGTGCCTGCCGCGAGTCCACGCTGCCTGATCTCAGGCTGCTGGACGGAAAGGTACGATGGCAAAAGAGATTTGTATCTCCAGCACGCCGCACGAAACGCGGCTTGCAATTCTGGAAGACGACCAGCTCTCGGAGATTTATTACGAGCGCGAAAATGAGTACACCCTGGCCGGGTCCATCTACAACGGCCGCGTAACCCGCGTGCTGCCCGGCATGCAGTCGGCTTTTGTGGATATTGGTCTGGAGCGGGACGCTTTCCTTTACGTTACCGACTTCATGGACATCGAAGAGACCGAGGATACCGACGAGTTGGAGAAGGCTGCCGTCAGCGGCGCCAATACTCCGCCGCGTGAAGTCCGCCACAAGGAAGAGCGTCCGAAGCAGGAAGAGCGTCCCAGCCGCCGGGAAGAGCGCCGCGAGGGTCGCGAAGAGCGCCGTCGTGAGCGTCAGGCGCAGCCCCAGCCGCAGTTGGAAGAACCGGCTGAGGTGGAAGAATTCATTGAGCCTGCTGCCCTTGTGGTAGAGCAGGTTGCGGTCGAGCCCAGCGAAGAGCAGGGCGAAGGTGCCGTGGGTGGTGGTCGTCGTTGGCGTGGTCGCCGTCGCCGTGGCCGTGGTCGTGGTCAGGCCGGTGAAGAGCAGACGGTTGAGGCCACTGAGCCCGCCACCGAACAGGTAGAAGAGATTGAGGCCGAGCCCGAAATCGAGCACCGGCACTCCATTCGGGCTGCTGCTCACGAGGTTGAGCCCGAAGTAGAGTTTGAGGAAGAGTCGGTGGCCGAAGCTACTTATGTTCCGGCAGCCGAACCCGTCCTTGAGCCTGTTGCTGCGCCCGTCGCCGCGCCTGCCCGCAAGCCCCGCCAAGCCCGTGTGGCCGAGCCTGCAGCCTTTGTTCTGCCCGGCGAACAGCTTACCAAGTACGGTGGCACGCCGGCGGAAGAGGCTCCCAAGGCCGTATCGGCAGCCCCGGTTCGTCCGCAGCCCAGCTTCAAGCCCGCTACGCTGATTGAAACCCCCATTGAGTGGAACGGCGTTGGTCTTTTTCCCGGTGAGTCGCTTGCGCGCCATCGTGGCAACGAGCCGGAAGCTGTGGTGGAAGACTCCGCCTCGCTTAAGGCCGCGCGGCCTCAGATCGAGATTGAAGCCGTAGCCGACGAAGAAATGTTTGAGGAAGTGCAGGATGCTTCCGCCACGCACCATGTTGATCCCTCCGCTCCCAGCGGCTTCCGCCTCTTCGGCTTTGGCAAGAAGAAGGACGATGAGCACGAAGAAAAGCCGGCTGAAGCGGCCAAGAGCAAGGCTGCGGGATTTCAGGAAGAGCTGAGCGAGGGCGAGGAGTTCGAAGAGCATTCGCTGCCCGCGCACATGCGTACCGGCGACCTGGGCGAGATGCTGCAGGAAGCCCACCTTGACCACCGCATCGGCCTTGATCTGGATGAGCATGCCGACGAGGATGGCGAGGAGGAAGAGGGCGAAGCTACTCCGCAGCAGGCTGGCCAGCAGCGTCGTGAGCGTGGTGGCCGTGGCCGTCGTGGCCGTGGCGATCAGCCGCAGAAGCCCGGCAGCAACCGCCGTGGTCCTTCGCGCCGTTCCATGCAGACCACCGACCTGCCCGTCATCACTGACCTGCTCAAGCCGGGTCAGGAGATTCTGGTGCAGATCGCCAAGGAACCGATCGCCAAGAAGGGTGCGCGCATTACCTCGCACATCGCCCTTCCCGGCCGCTTCCTGGTCTTTATGCCGACGGTTTCGCACGTGGGCGTCAGCCGCAAGATTGCTTCGGACGAAGAGCGTCATCGCCTGAAGAAGATTCTGGTGCACGAGCGGGGCGAGGCCAGCGGAGGCTTCATCGTCCGCACCGCCGCCGAGGGAGCCAGCGAAGAAGAGCTGCGCGCCGATCTGCGCTTCCTGCTCAACCTCTGGGCTGAGATCAAGCAGCGCTCCGACACGTCGAAGTCGCCTGCCCTCATCTATCACGATCTGTCGCTGATCGAGCGCATTCTGCGTGATCAGGTCAGCAGCAACTTCAGCAACATCTGGGTCGATAGCGAAGCCGATTACGAGCGCATTGTGCGCTTCCTGAATCGCTTCTCGCCGAACCTGGTGCGTCGCGTCAAGCTTTACACCAAGGAAACCCCGCTTTTCGAGCATTTCGGCATTCAGGACGAAATCTCCAAAGCGCTGCGTTCCAAGGTGTGGCTCAAGAGTGGTGGATCGATTGTCATCAACCAGACCGAAGCGCTGGTGGCCATCGACATCAACACCGGCAAGTACGTGGGCAAGTCGGCGCGTCTTGAAGACACCATCGTCAAGACCAATCTTGATGCGGTGCCGGAGATCGTCCGCCAGATCCGTCTGCGTGACCTCGGCGGCATCATCGTCATCGACTTCATCGACATGGACGAGCGCAAGAACCGCTTCAAGGTTTTGGCCGCTCTGGAAGAAGCGCTCAAGAGCGATCGCGCCCCGACCAAGGTTCTGCAGTTCAACGACTTTGGTCTGGTTGCCATCACCCGCAAGCGCGTCAAGCAGTCGCTCGAACGTACGCTGAGCGTTCCGTGCCCCACCTGCCAGGCCACCGGCATGGTCAAGAGCCCGGCCACGGTCTGCAACGAGATCTGGGTGGAACTGCGCAAGATGAAGAAGCACTTCGAGAGTGCCGATGTGCTCCTCCGCGTGCACCCCGAGACGGTCAAGGTGCTCAAGCAGAACAGCAGCTCCTGGATCAACGACTTCGAGGAGCTGATCGGGCGCAACATCCTGGTCAAGAGCGACGCAACGCTGCATCCTGAGCAGTTCGACATTCAGGGATAAGCGGAAGTCCGCTGGCCTGCGAGTCAGCAAGTCAGCCAACGGCCGGAGCGAAAGCTCCGGCCGTTGTTTTTTGTGGACAAGCATCTTGCACCAAATTCATCATTGTTTGGTGCTAATATTGAGCCGCGGGAGGACTCCATGCGTACAACCATCGCCATTGACGACGATTTGCTGCGGTAGGCGGGTCAGCTTTCCGGGATTAGCGAGCGCAACGCGCTGGTGCGCGAGGGATTACGCGCTCTGGTGCATCAGGAGGCCTCGCGCCGTCTGGCTGCCCTTGGTGGCAGTGATCCGCAGCTTGAATCCGTCAAGCGCCTGCGGGCCGATCTGCTGTGATTCTGGCCGCCACTTCCATCTGGATCGATTTCTTCCGTGGTATCCAACCGTACCTGGCCGATTTGCTGCGCGATGGTGCGATTGCCATGCATCCATTCATCGTTGCTGAACTGGCGCTGGGGTCCTTGGGCAATCGAGAGCAGAAGTTTGCCTTGCTTGAGTCGCTTTGGCAGGTGCGGGTGGCTGAACGTCACGGAAAGCGATGAAGACGCCAAACACTTCGGAGGGTCTTAATTTCTGCCCGCCTTGTCCTTGATGAGGCGAGTAAAAAAATGAGCGCATCGTATTTGATTGAATTTAATGAGTTTAACAAATACGCATGTAAGCTGATTGGTTGATTATTCTGCGCTTTTCTGCCAAACTTCATGTAGGCATAAAAAGGCCCCCGGTTTTACGAGAACCAAGGGCCTGCTGATCTCTAGCCATGCCATTGGTTAGAGAGTCACGGTTTCACTTCTTGGCGCTACTAGCGGATTTTGTTGTATAGACTGATGATCTGTCCAGCAAGGCCGATAGCTTGACCGAGAAGAACGAGAAGCTGCTTTAGCTTCTCCATCCAGTTGGGTTTGTGTATGGCACATTCCCTCCTATGTAAGTTCAACACGCCCTGTCTTGGCCGACAGGGCGTTGTTGTGTGGCTTAGAAGCACCACTCCCTAAAGGATAGCCCTAGTTCGTTTTTTCCGTTGGTGGAAAACCGGGCCTTGCCTTCGGACCGTAGATCAAAGAAAGGCGAGGGGCAACGATCCCCCCGCCTTGTGTTTCGATTCACGGCCCCGCGTTGGCGGGGAACGTCTTCTTTTGAACCAATGAGAAAACTACTACACGGGTTCAGCCCTGCGTTGGCAGGGAACTTTTGCGCCTTATTCTTCTTCACAGTCATATGACGTTACGATGCGGCGCATTTGCCGCGTCCTTGAAAAAACATGGAGACCAAACCGACAGAGGGCCTTTCGTTTGTCAAAACCTGACGGCTTGCCGTCACCGTGGAACGGCGCGGAGTTGCACAAGCGAAGGGCGGAAGCGAGCGGGCTTGATAAACGAAAGGCCCTCTGTCACTTGCGCTCACTCGGTGGGCGGGATCATCTCGGCCGTGTCGGCCTCAATCTGCTCCGCAGTCTCTACGCCTCCGGCTCCGGCCGCCGCCGCTGCGGCTGCTGCCGTTGCGGCCTTCGTCGCCTCGCGGCCGTGCAAGATGGCCTGTGTGTGGGCAATGTCGGCCAGCTTCGCCAAGACAAGCAAGTCTGAACCGCTAAAGCTGTTCGATGAATGGAGCTTGCCCGCGCTGTCCTTATACGTCCGGCTGAGCTTGGTGAAGTAAGGCGCTTGATCGAGTCGCATGCACTGTATGCGCGTGGTCTTGGCCTAATCGATGCGCATCTGCTTGCCGCCTGCCTGCTCACGCCGGGCGTGCAGCTCTGGACGCGCGATGCTGTGCTGGAGAAGGCTGCGGCATTGCTGGGGATTGGCGCTATTCTTGCCTGAAGTCGCACTTCGCACGGCTCAGGAGTGCTTCCCAGGGGGTGACTCCTGCGGTAATCGTCAATCTCGCAGAACAAAATGTACCCGGCGCGTAACTGAATCCTCTCATCTGCCTCAACTTACGTTCAGGAGGCTTTCTTGTCCTTTTTCTTTCGGCTATTCTCTTCCGCCCTTGTACTTTCCGTTGCTGTTCTGGCGCAGGCTCAGGCTGGCGCACCGGCGGGGCAAAGCTCCAGCCAGATTGATGACCAGCAGGCGGCTACGATCAACAGCATTGGCAACGCCAAAGGCGAGCAGCCGGGCTTTCCCGTGGCGCGCGAGCACTTCTGGGATCGCATTGGCGTTGAGCTGAGTGGGGGCTATTTGCCCGTCCTCGGCAAGGGGAACGGCTACTTCAATTCCGGCTATGAAGTGGCGGGCGGAGCCGTCGATCACCTTGGCCCGCACTGGAATCTGCTGGCCGAGGCGCAGTTCTTCTGGCTCAACGGCACCACCTATTCGAGCAGCGGACTGCCCACCAGCTACAGCAATACGAACTTTTCGGCTTCGCTGGGCGCGGCCTATATTGCCTTCCCCAAGGCCTATCTTTCGCCGTATCTGCTGGCGGAGGTGGGCGATGCCTACCTTGGCCCGGTCAGCAGTGTGACCATGGGAATCAGCGGCCAGAGCTTCAATGCCCTGCATGCGCCGCTCTACACGGGTGGAGTGGGCGTGCGCCATCGCCTTTATCCCGACCTCCCGCTGGAGCTTTATGCCGAGGGCCGCTTTTCCCGCTTCAACACAGGAACGTCGAATCTGGGGCAGATCACGCTCATGCCGATTCGCGCCGGATTGCGCTGGTAGTAAAACTCAGCGTGGGCGGTGCAGAAGGGAACGCAGCTTGCGGTTCCAGTACATGAGCAGGCCGGTGACGCTGAGCAGGGGCAGGGTGAGCCCGGCCAGTGCCCATAGAATCTTCGGTCCCAAACCCCAGAGATTTCCGAAGTGCAGCGGATGCATGGCCCAAAGAATCCAGTCGCCTACGGTCTGATTTTGGCCGTAGTGCCAGACGGCAAGTAGACGGCCCGTTGCTGCCCCGTAGTAAAGAATCGCGCGGTGTGAGAAGTCGCCGGGGCGGCCAGTGTCCACGTAGACGATGGTGGATTCGCCGGGTTTATCCGCCGGAGCCACGCCGCTGATGCTTCCAAGGGGTTCGGCCTGCCGTGCGGCGGCCACGATGCTGTCCAGGCTGACGCCGGGGCCGGGTTGATCGGCTGGTACGGCAGGCGGGCGCATGGCGCGGACCGAAAAGACTGCGTCCACAGCCCGGGCAAACGGCGCGGGCCAGACAAAATACACGCCTGAGATTCCCCACCAGAAGAGAAAAAGAATGCACCAAAAGCCCACGGCATTGTGCAGGTCGTGGTTGATCCTGCGCCAACTGGCAGAGAACTTGACGCGGACGGCCTGTCGCAGGCGTGCGCGCCCCGGCCACCAGAGAATCATTCCGGTGAGCGCCAGCAGCAGTAGGCAGGTAGCGCCCAAGCCATTCACAACCAGTCCGCGTGGACCCAGCAGCAAGTACACATGCAGATCGTGGACAGTTTCAATCCATGGATGAAAGCCGGAATGCAGTGCGCCGGTGGCCGCATCCACCAGAATGACACTCTGTTGGCCGGAGGAATTCCGCAGCCAGACGCGGTAGAAGGGAAGGTCCTCCGCAGGAAAGCTGAGGAAGGTGCAGCGCGTGTGGGGTGCGCTGGACTGGGCTGCCGCAAGTGCCTGGGCGGGACGAAGCTGGGAAGTGGAGGTGGGCGCTGTGCTCAAGGGCAGAGACCTCTGCGTGAACTCGTCCTCAAAGACGAGCAACGCGCCGGTCAGGCCCATCAGCGTAAGGTAGAGGGCCGCGAGGATGCCCACCCAGAGGTGCATCTGGAGGAGCATCCCGCGCAGTTTGCGATTGGTTCTGATTGACTGGGCCATTGCTCTGACTAGAAGTGCAGCTGCACGGAGCCCTTCACGTCGCGGGCATAGCCATAGTCGCAATAGGCTGTGCCGGTGCAGGTGGCAATGTAGCGGCGGTCCAGCAGGTTGCTGACGTTTACGCTGAAGCGGAGCAGGCGCCAGTCGGTGCGCAGAGCGGCGTCCAGCAGCGTGAAGCCGGGAATGGAGAGGGTGTTGGCGCTGTCACCGAAGTTGCGGCCCACAAAGCGCACGCCCAGGTTGCCGCCGAGCCCGGCCAGCTTGCCGCTGGGGGTGGTGTAGTCGGCCAGCAGCGAGGCCTGGTTTTTGGCCGCTTGCGGCTCCCAGAGTCCGCCGCCCGTGTCGGTGCGCACCAGACTGTAGCCGCCATGCAGATTCAGGCCACGGGCCACGTTGGCCAGGGCTTCCAGCTCCACGCCTCGCGAGTTCACCTGTGCGGTCTGCACTGTGTTCAGCGGATTGTTGGGGTCGGTGGTTTGCACGTTGGTCTGGTCGATGTTGAAGTACGAAGCGGTCACAAAACCATTCCAGGTGTGGGGCTGAATCTTCACGCCCACTTCTTCCTGCTTGCCGTCGGACGGCTTGTAGGCCTGGCCGTAGTAGTTTGTTCCGGAGGTGGGCTGGAAGCTGGTGGAGTAGCTGAAATAAGGCGCGATGCCGTTGCTGGCCAGATACGTTACGCCGGCGCGGCCTGTGAACTTGGAGTCGTTCTGATGGGTTGAGCTGGAGGGTGTCAGGTGGTTGGTGTCGTCGCTGATAGCCCAATCCTCGCGACCGCCAAGGGTGAACACCAGCTTGTTGCGCAGCTTGATCTGGTCTTGCAGATAGCCGCCATGCTGCTCGGTGAGCAGGCCGGTGTAGTTGTAGGGCGTCAGGGTGCCGATGCTTCCGCCATAGACCGGGTGGTAGACGTTGATGTCGGTGGCCGCACCGTACGAGGCGCGGGTTTGGGTCATCATGTGGACAAAGTCGTAGCCGCCCAGGAAGGTGTGCTCCCAGTTGCCAGTGCGGAAGTGGCGGGTGGTGCGGGTGTCCAGAGTGTAGATGTCGTTGATCTGCGGATAGGTGTCGGCTGAGCGGCTCAGCATGGTGGTGCTGGTGCCGTCAAAGCCTAGACCGTAGACTGTGCTGCCCTCAAAGTTGATGTGCTGGAAGCGGAAGTTCTGGGCTACGGTCCAGCCGTCGGCAAAACGGTGGTTGGCAATCCAGCCGAGCGAGGCCTGCTCGCGATAAACATGCTCCCAGTCCGGCTCGCCCACAAAAGTGCTGATCGGAATCAAGCCATTGGGATTGTTGTTGTAGAGCGTGCCGGAAGCGGGCAGGAACTGGCTCCAGCGAGTCTGGTCGTGTTGCCAGTCGCCCAGCAGCGTCACGTCGGTCATGGCCGAGGGGCGCCAACTGAGTGCCGGTGCAATCAGACGACGATCATCGGGCGTGTAGTTCACCTGCGTTCCGCTGTTGCGCACGAGTCCCGTCAGACGATAAGTGAGCGACTTGTTCTTGGGGAGGGGACCACCGAAGTCAGCCACCACTTGGCGATGGTCGTAGCTGCCGAACTCTCCCGTAATGGTGTGCACCGGCTGCTGCGGCGGACGGCGCGTGACCAGATTCACCAAGCCTCCCGGAGGCGCTTCGCCGTAGAGTACGGAACTGGGTCCCTTGAGGACTTCCACGCTCTCCAGCTCGTTCGGGTCCATCTTTCCGGCCAGCGAGTTCCAGCGCATGCCGTCGCGGAAGATGCCATAGGTGTCGGCCGAAAAGCCGCGGATCAGCATCCAGTCGTAACGCTGTTCCACGCCGTATTGGTCGGTTTCAACGCCCGGCGTGTAGTAAAGCGCGGCGTTTACCGTGTCTACGGCGCGCGCCTCCAACTGCTCCCGGTTGACCACCGAAATCGATTGCGGCACTTCAATCAGGGGCACATCCAGTTTGCTGCCGGTATTGCTGGTGGTGGCTATAAAACCAGCGTCTGCCACTACCGTCACGGTGTCACTGGCTGAGGCCACGCGCAGGCGCACCGCCAGTGGCTTGCTGGTCGGGCCGTCTAGGACGACGCTCTCAGTGTTGGTGGCGAAACCAGGAGCCTCCACACTCAACTGCCAGCGTCCCGGCTGTGCATTGATCTCTGCCTGACCGGTGGCGTTGGTGCGTGCTTGCAGAACGACCGTTCCGCAACTCAGCCGCACCTGTGCGCCCGCCAGAGCAGCGCCCTGGGCATCGCTTACGGTTACCGGCCAGTCAATCGCAGCGCCGGTTTTTAGACTGCAAACGGTTTCGCTCGCAGAGCCAGAAAGCGGCGCAGCCACAAGGGTTTGCGCATTCCAAGCGCAAAGAAGGAAGAGAAAAGCCAGGGGGAGTTTTTTAAACGTATGAAAATGAGTTAATTGCAGAAGTTGTGTCATCCAGTCCTCTCTTGCGTGACGGAGCGAAAGCGCCTATGCTGAGAGGCACATCGCCAGCCGCACGGTTGTCGATACCGGGGCGCTCCGCCATGCGCTTCGCCAAAAGACAGTGGCGGAGTTCCCCCTCTAAATCCAGATCCGAAGAGTCAGTTTCCCCGGTCCCTTTTTAAACTACGACAAATTTGGTCTTGATTCAACACAAACTAAGACAAATTTGGTCTGATTTCTAGTCAGAGAACAATTCTCCTTCTTCGGTTTTGCCTAACTTTATCTGTTTCTTTGTTTTATGATGAGTCGCGCAACCTTGGCGCGCACCTCGGGTCTAAGTCGGTACACGGAGAGCACAGACTCTTCGTCGGAGTAGGTGAAAGTGGAAAGGAAATTCTTGAATCGAGGTCTAGATATGTCAAACCCTTATTGGATGTTGCTCAAGCGGTCTGTCAGTGTATTTGCAGCTATGGCGGTGTGTGTCGCCTGCTCGGCGCTGGCTGAGCCTGCGGCTGTTTCTGGTGCCTCTTCGGCGTCGGCATCGGTGTCTGCGTCGGAGTCCAGTTCCAGCCTGCCGGCACTGAGTTTTGCGGATGGCATGGCTTCCATGCCTGCTGCTGCTGGCTACGGGAAGGACAATCACTACAGCCAGAACAAATGGAAGAACAAGCTGGCCCGTGGCTATGCGCTGGAGTTCGGCGGCGGTTTCAACGCGCCCACCAGCGATTCCTCGCCGTACATTACCTGGGGTGGAAACTTTACCGTGGGTGCGGGATATAACTTCAGCCCCCGTTTTGCCGTGCTGGCCGAGTATCAGTTCATCGACTCCAAGCTGCCCGGCACGCTGATTGGTTCAACCTACAGCAGCGCCTATGATGACGCCGCGAATGGCGGCAATGCGCACATCTGGTCGTTTGGTCTGGAGCCGGTTGTCAGCCTCTTTCCGAAGCGGGCCAATGACCTCTACGTCACTGGTGGCGGCGGCTTTTATCGCAAGATGACCAACTTTACCTATCCCGAGGTGGACCTCTACTGCGACGACTACTACGGCTGTGACTACGAGACGGCAAACCAGGTGGTGGGCCACTTCTCGACGAATCAGGGCGGCGTCAACATTGGTCTTGGCTATCAGCGCCGTTTGGGTGGCGAGTTCCATGACAGCCGCATGAAGCTCTTTGCCGAGGCCCGCTACCTGCACGTCTTCAGCCCGGCAGGAACCTATTCTGTGAACCCGTATCTTTCCCCGGTCACCGTCGGCAAGGGCACGGAGATCATTCCCGTCACCTTCGGTATTCGCTGGTAAAAAAGACGCCCGGAGTTTTTGCCCGGGAGGATGAAAGAACAGCCCCGGAGGAATTCAGCGCCAGCATGACGGCGCGATTCCTCCGGGTTTATTTTTGCGGTGGCACAACAAACCACAGCACGGCAAAGTAGTGCGCCAGACTGCCGGCCAGCACGAACAGGTGCCATGTGGCGTGAAAGAAGCGCCGCCGGTCAAAGGCGTAAAAGAGAAGCCCTGTTGTGTAGGCCACGCCGCCTGCTCCGATCCACGCCAGCCCGCTCCAGCCCACGGCAAGCTGCATGGGATGGAGTACCACCACCATCAGCCAGCCCTGTGCCAGATAGAACGAGGCTGACAGCCACTCATAGCGCCCCGTCAGAAAGAGCTTGAAGACTACGCCACCCGTCGCCAGAGCCCATTGAACCGCCAGCAGCGTCCAACCCAGCGATCCATGCAGACTGACTAGCGCAAAGGGCGTGTAAGTGCCGGCAATCAGCAGGTAGATCGCCGAGTGGTCCAGCACCCGAAAGATCTTCTGTAGTCGCGTCCGCTCAAAGGAGTGGTAGAGGGTGGAACAGATGTAGAGCAGGATCAGCGTGACGCTGAAGACGGCACAGCCCACCACGCAGCGAGCCGGGCCACGCAGGGAGGCTGAAGTCAGAAAGCCAGCTCCAAAAATTGCCAACCCCGCACCCAGTCCATGGGTGATGGCGTTGGCCAACAGGTCGGCGAGTCGCGCGGGACGTTGCACAGCTTCATCATAGCTCCGCCGGTTCAAGCGATCATTGCTGGAACGGAGGGGGTGATTCTTAAGTGAGCCTTATTTAAAGCCAAGATTCTTGGCCTTCTCTCATGGAGATGGAGTCCCACACTCAAACCAAGCGCAATGAGCCGTTCTGTGCTGCCACTCCTGCAGAGAATGCTCTGCAGCATTGAAAAATTCTGATCTTTACCGCAGCTTCCTGCACGTGGAACGTGCGTGCTTCTCTTCTGTTCTTTCCTGGAGGCTGTGCGGATGGAGATGGTCAGCGCCATGCTCGTTGAGGAACCGTTGTGCGAGGCGAAAGCTACGAAAGAAGAGAAGGAACCCCGGCTGTTGACCGACCACCTGATGGAAGTGGCGCAGGACTATCAGACGCTGCTCGGGCGCGATCCGCAGAACGCCGAAGCGTTGCTGGGCATGGGACTGGTGGCGTTGGCCAGCGGACAGACGGCCGCCGCCGTGCAGATGTCGCGGGCCGGTGTGCAGGCCGCTCCGCAGATGATTCCCGCCTGGGTGACTCTCGGTCAGGCACTGGCCGCTGATCAGCAGTTTGAGGAGGCGGAAGCGGCCTACATGCAGGCCATTCGCATGGACGGTATGGATCCGCTGGCGCGCATGGGGCTGGGGGAGCTGCGTTTGACCGAGGGTAAGGCCGAGCAGGCTGCAGCTGAGTTTGGTCTGGTTTTGCGGAAAAATCCCGCGCAGGCTGCTGCGCATCTGGGGCTAGGCAATGCGCTGGCATTCCTCGGCAAAAACGAAGAGGCACTGGCGGCCTACGAGCAGGCGCTGACGCTCAAGCCCCGTCTGCCCGAGGGCGAGTTTGCGGCGGGCTTTGTGCTGGGGCGCATGGGGCGCAATCACGAGGCCATGCTGCGTTATCGTCGCGTTCTGTTTGCCCAACCCGAGCACGCTGCTGCATGGCTGAATCTGGGCTGTCTGTTGCGGGAGCAGAATCAGGATGTTTTTGCGGAAGCAGCCCTGAAACGAGCCTTGGAACTGCGTCCTGATTTGCTGAAGGGCTGGATCCATCTGGGCCTGCTGGAACGTGACCGCAATCGTCCGGAAGAGGCGGAAAAGTATCTGCGCAAGGCCATCGAGCTGCAGCCCGATCAGGTGGAGACGCTGGTGGCCTGGTGCCAATTCCGTTTGGCTGAAAATGATCGGGCCGGCGCATGGGCTTGGCTGCGCTGGGCGCTCTGGCGCAATCCGCAGCATGAAGAAGCCCTGAACATGCAGGGTATTCTGCTGCACAACGAGGGCCTCTACGAAGAGGCCATTGCAATCTTTCTCCGTGCGGAAGCGCTGGGCCACAAACCGGCCTCGGCCAATCGCGGCAATACGCTGCTGGATCTGGGTCGTGTGGAGGAGGCATTGGAGGCGCAAGCGCTGGCTGCCCGGCTCGATCCTGAGAATCCCGGTGCACTGTATAACCTGGCCCTGACCCGTTTGCGCATGGGCCAGTGGGAACAGGGCTGGCGCGACTACGAGATGCGCTGGAACTTCCGCGGTGTGCACCTGAAGCCGCGCCATTTTGATGAGCCGCGCTGGAAGGGCGAATGCCTGAAGGGCCAGCGCGTGCTGCTCCACGCCGAGCAGGGCCTGGGCGATACGATTCAGTTCTGCCGCTATGCCGAGCTGGTGGTGGAGCGGGGTGGCCGTCCGCTGCTGGTGGTGCAAAAGCCGGTGGCGGAGCTGCTGCGCTCCCTGCGGATTGTGCGCGAGGGGCTGGCCGAGGTTTCCGTGTTGGGTGAACCGATGGCACCGTTCGATTTGGAGTGCCCGCTGCTGAGTCTGCCTGCGGTCTTTGGCACCACGGTCGATTCCGTGCCTTGGCCGGGCGCTTATCTGGGGGCGGAAGAGGCCGCGATTGCCGTCAAGAGGGCCCTATTTGCCGATGATGGCCGTCAGACAAGGGTTGGACTGGCCTGGGCAGGCAATCCGCGCTACAAGGCCGACAGCAGGCGCAGCATGCACCTTTGTACGCTGTTGCCGCTCCTGCGTACGCCAGGGTTTCGCTGGTTTGCACTGCAGAAGGGTGAGGCCGCCGCGCAACTGGCCGAGTTGCCTGAGGAAGTGCGGGTGGAAGATGGCTCCAGCCAGGAGAAAGACCTGAGCGAAGCCGCCGCGCTGATCGCCACGCTTGATTGCGTCGTGACCACGGACACCTGCATCGCGCACTTGGCCGGAGCCATGAACAAGCCCGTATGGATGCTGCTTCCCTGGCAGAGCGACTGGCGCTGGATGCAGGAGCGCGCAACCACGCCCTGGTACCCCTCGGTCTGCCTGGTGCGCCAAAAGCAGAAGGGTGACTGGGCGGGCGTGCTGGAGCAGGTGATTGCTGAAATCGAAGACTACCGCCGCACCGTTTAGGGCGCGGCGAACTAGCGAACAACGCTGACTTGCTAACTCGCTGACTTGCTGCCGCCCTACGTGAACAGAATCCGCATCGGCGTTGCGGCGGCAAAGTTCTTGCCCTCTTCGGCCAGCTCGCCGGTTACGGGATTGCGGGCAAAGACACTGATCTGGTTGGAATCCTGATTGGCCACCAGCATCCACTTCTCGGTCGGGTCCAGCACCAGATCGCGGGGTGTTTTGCCGCCGCAGCTGGTGCGCTTGATCGGCGCCAGGTTGCCGGTTTTTGCCTCCACGCGGAAGCTCGACAGGAAGTTGTTGTCGCGGTTGGCAAAGTAGGCAAAGCTGCCATCGCGGGTGAAGACCACGTTGCAGGCCCGTGTGGGGCCGGTGTAGCCCTCGGGCAGCAGGGCAATGCGCTGGACGAGTGTCAGGCTGCCGTCGGCGCGGTTCCACTCCAGCTGGTCCACGGTGGAATCCAGTTCATTCACGCTATAGGCGGTGTGGTTGTTGTTGTGGAAGTGCAGGGTGCGCGGTCCCGCGCCCGGGGCGCTGCGATAGATTCCCGCTGGCGTCAGTTCGGCTGTGGCCACGTTCGCCTTGTAGATGTGAATGGCGTCGCCGCCCAAGTCGTTCACATAAGCGTAGTGGTTGTCGGGCGAGAAGATGGCGGAGTGGGCATGCGCAGCTTCCTGCCGGTCCTTGTTTGGTCCGTGGCCGGTGTAGTGTTCCTGCCAGACGATCTCGCTCAACGCGCCTTGATGCACGCGGAAGCTGGCGGCGTTGCCTCCAGCGTAGTCGCTGGCAATCAGCATGCGGCCGGTGGGGTCCAGCACGACATGGCAGGTGCCCAGGCCGGCCGAGTTCACGGCAGAGACTGGTTGCAGGTCGCCATGCAGCAGCCGGAAGCTGCAAACCGCGCCGGTGGGCTTCGCCTGAAAGCTCTCCAGTTCAGCGGCCATGAAGAGGTATTCGTTCATGAACGAGGGGACGATCCAGCTGATGTGAGAGACCTTGGCGGCGGGTCCGATGGGAATCAGCTCGGCAGTAGTTGGATCCCAGTGATAGGCCAGCACGCCATCTTCTCCGCCGGAGCCCACAAAGATGCGTTTCCGCTTGGGTGCAGCCGGAGCGGGGGCCGCAGCGTGGCTGCTGTGGCGGGCGGCAAAGCCGGGTACTGCGGCGGTGGTCAGGGCTGCGGTCATGGCAAGAAAATTGCGTCGTGTGATTGAATCCATCGCAAGGATTTTCGCCGATCAGAGCCCTGCCGCGCCACTCCTGCTTTTGACTATTCCCGTGGAGAGGCATTTCGGATTGCTGAGGGGGAAGCCCAGAATGCTCTAAAAATGACGCTGCGTTCCTATAGACTGGCGGCAAGGAGTCGGCATGTCCCATTTCATCAACTTTGTCCGCATTCCTGCCCTTGCCATTCGTGAGCACATCCGTCCCTTGCCGCCCTTGGGCATCTTCGACGAAGACACGCTCTACCTGCGCGTGCTGCCCAATGACATCGACATCAATCTACACATGAACAATGCGCGCTATCTGAACGTGATGGACTACGCGCGTACCCATCTGCTGGCCCGCACCCGTTTGCTTGAGCACATTGTGCGTTCCCGCTGGCAGCCCATGATCGGTGCGGCCTGGCTCACCTATCGCCGCTCGCTGCCGCTGTTTGCGCGCTACTCCATCACCTCGCGCATGATCTGCTGGGATGATCGCTGGTTCTACATTGAGCAGACCTTCAGCGGCAAGCAGGGGTTGGCGGCCGTGGGCTGGATCAAGGGCGTGCTGCGCAACCGCGAGGGCGTGGTTGATCCGCAGTCGGCGATAGAAGGCGTGGCTCCCGGCACGCTCAGCCCGCCCATGCCGGAGGCCATCGCCAACTGGAACGAACTGACCCGCGAAAAGCTGACGGCGGCGGTCTAGGTGTGGTGACCGTTTGAATTTGTATCCACGCTGGGTGCCCCAGGTCCCGCTTCTGGGACCTGGGAAAGCATGAAACACTGCCAATCAGGCCTGAAAAAAGCTCCCGTGGAATGCCTTCCCCGGGAGCTTTTTCTTGGTTTTCTCTGGATCTGATTGAAAGGCTCAACTATGCGCTGGCCAGAAAGAAGTTGTGCAGTCCGGCGCGGTCGGCGTGTTCGTTCATGCTGGTCTGAATGGCCAGCGCCAACTCCAGCGCGGCACGGCCCTGCGGGGCAGTCACGCGTGGTGCACGACGGGTGCGCACCGACTCCACAAACGACTGCAGTTCCAGCTTGAGCGGTTCGCCGATCGTGACCTTGGGCTTGGCAAAGCTCAGGCCCGGGCCCAGTGCGGCTTCAGGGCCGTCGGCTGCCTTGTGGCCGAACTGCGCGGCCAACTGCGCGAGGGCTGCGGCGCTCATCTGCCCACTGGCGATGGCGGCGGCAATCTCTGGCGGAATCTTGTTGTCCATGCCGATCACCAGCAGATCTTGCCGGGCGTAATCGACGGAAACGTACTGGCGCGGCTCAAAGAAGCGCAGCTTGCGCACTCGCTCCGTGCTGACGCGCGAGGCGGTAAAGTTGGCCACGCAGCCCGAGTCGAACTCCACCCGCACGTTGGCAATATCCACCTTGGGCGAAAGGATGGGCAGACCCACGGCACGGACTTCGCGCACCGTCGAATTGGCAAAGCGCAGCACAATGTCGAGGTCGTGGATCATCAGGTCGAGCACTACGTCCACATCGAGCGCGCGCGGCGTAAAGATGCTCAGCCGGTGGGCTTCAAAGAACATGGGACGGCGCAAACGAGGCTCAACTGCGACGATGGCCGGATTGAAGCGTTCCAGATGGCCCACCTGCACAATGCGGCCATGCTTTTCAGCCAGCGCGATGATCTCATCGGCCTGGGCAAGCGTTGCCGCGATGGGCTTTTCGATCAGCAGATCGAGCCCGCCTGCAAGCAATTCGCAGGCCACGGCGTGGTGGTAAACAGTGGGGACGGCCACGCTGGCCGCGTCCAGCTTCAGATCGGCGGCAAGCAGCTCAGAGGCCGTGGCAAAGACGGGAATGGCGTAGTTGGCCTGGATCTCTGCGGCGCGCTTGGCATCGGGCTCGAGTGCGGCCACGAGCGCAACGCCCGCACCGGCTGTCTCCAGCTCACGATAAACGCGCAGATGATTGCGGCCAAAAGCTCCCGCACCGGCAACAGCAATGCGTACTGGGCTCATGGAGCTTATTGTTCTTTTCCTTCCACCGCTTTCAGGCAGCGGCTGTAGAGTTCCAGAAGCTGGGCCACCTGATCTTCGGTCTTGGGGGTGGTCGAACCGGCAAAGCCGGCGGTGGGAAGGCTGGGTTTGCCCGCGCCAGTGGTGCCCGCCACAAACTTCAGCAGGTCCAGCGCGATGTCTTCATTGCGGCGGGCGCCAAGGCCCACGTTCTGCAGAGCATCCATGGTGATTCGTCTCCGAAAGATCGATGCTAGCAGATCAGGCCCGGCGCTTCCCACTGGTGCGCGACGGAGGGCAGTTGAGTGTCCGTTTGCGGACAGCGGAACGCATTTCCGCACAGTTTTCTCTCGTTTTGGAATGTGTTCCTGCCGCAAGTGGAAGAAAGCGGAAGCTTTGTTCGCGGGCTCATTTGGTCGTCTACGTGCAATTCCTTACGACAAGATTGAGTGCAGGAGGAAGCTGTGGGGAATCGGGAATCTGTTCTGTCGGTCTGGTTGCGCGGGGTGCAATTGGTGTTCCTGGTTCTGGTGCTGGGTGCGCCCGGGGCAGTGGCCATGCCGGGGACAGCGGCCACGTCTGCCAGCTTGCCGCAGCAACCGGGGCAACAGGTCAGGCAGGAGTCGGCCAGACAGGAATCGGCCAAGCAGGCGGCGCATTCTGTCTGCGGCGTGCAGTTGCACTGGTCAGGGCGTGCGGCGCGGGCCGAGGTGTTCGTTTGCGGACAACCCATTCTCGTTCTTGAACAGCAACTGACCGCCTGTACTGCCTCCGACGTGTGGTGTAACTCTTTGAAAAACTGGGAACTGTATGCGGATTTGAGTTCGGCAGGCAACGTGCTTTGTTTAGGGCGACGGACGGAAAAGGGGAAACTTTCATGGAACGATTCCTGCAAGACATGCGCTTCGCACTCCGGCAACTGCGTAAAACGCCCGGCGTAACCCTGCTGGCGATTTTGACGCTGGCGCTGGGCATTGGCGCCAACACGGCCATCTTTACGGTGATTGAGAGCGTGCTGCTGCGGCCGCTGGGTTACGCGAATGCAGACAGGCTGGTGGCGGTTACTCCAGGGACTGACCCCAAGATGGATTACTCGACTTCCTGGTTGAACTACCGCGATCTGCGCGACGGTGTGCGCTCCTTCGATGCGTTGGCCGGTTACTCGGAAGACGTTGGCGTGGTGGAAACGCCGAGCGAAACGATGAGCGTGGTTGCACCTCGCGTGACGGCCAACAGCTTTACCATGCTGGGCACGCAGCCGCTGCTGGGCCGTGGCTTTACCGAGGCTGAAGCGCAGGCAGGTGGCCCCAATGTGGTGATTCTCTCCGAAGGCCTGTGGCGCAAGAGTTTTGCCGCCGACCCCAGCATTGTGGGCAAGACAATTCGCGTGAGTGGGCAGGCGCATATCGTAGTGGGCGTTATGCCGGCCAGCTTCCGTTTTCCTGAATCGGTGGGAACTGACCTGAGCAAAGGTCTGTGGCTGCCCCTGCAGCCCTCGGCTGAGATGCTCAAGGATCGCGGCTACGAGTTCTTTCACATCGCCGGCAAAATCCGCGAAGGCGTGAGCCTGAATCAGTTGCAGCAGGAGATCAGCAGCGTGGCGGCGCACATGCCGCACGATGCTGGAACCGATCCGCGGCAGTTCCATGTCATTTCTTACCAGCAGCGACTCACGGGCAACGTGCGGCCCGTGCTGTGGGCGCTCTTTGCGGCGCTGGGGCTGGTGTTGCTGATCGCCTGCGCCAATGTGTCCAACCTGATGATTGCCCGCTGCCTGGGGCGCCGTCAGGAGTTTGCCGTGCGCGCCGCTCTGGGCGCGGGGCGTGCGCGTCTGGTCAGCCAGATGTTCGCGGAAGGATTTTTGTTGTCCCTGATGGGATCGGTGGCAGGCATTGGCATTGCGCAACTGGCGATTGTGGCGCTGCATAAGCTGCCTGAAGATACGATTCCCCGCACGAATGAGCTGGCGATTCACTGGACGGTGATTCTGGTGCTGGCTGCCATTGCCTGTCTGGCTACGCTCTGCTCGTCGGCGCTGCCCGGCCTGCTGGTGGCGCGGGCCAATCCACAGCAGGCGTTGCAGACGGCCTCCCGCGGACTGGGCACACGTTCGGTCAGCGGCAAGCTGACAAGCTGGCTGGTGGTAGGGCAGGTGGCGCTTTCGGTCCTGCTGCTGGTGGGTGCGGGCCTGCTCTTCCGCACGCTCTGGAATCTGGAGCGCTCGCATCTTGGCTTTGACGCGGAGCATCTGACCACTTTTACCGTCATGCCGGCCGATGCCGCCGGTTTTTCTGGGATGAGCGTTTCGGAGGATTCCGGCAATGCTCCGGCTTCGGTGGCTGGCACGGTCTATCGGCCACTGCTTGAACAGATTCGCCATGCGCCCGGAGTGGAGTCGGCCGCGCTGGCCACTGCGCCGCCGCTCTCCGGCATGGATTTGAATAGCGGATTCGATATTGTGGGCCAGGTCCGCGACAAAAATGAGCAGCGTCAGGCGCGGGTTTCCGCGGTGAGCAGCGACTATGCCCACGCCATGGGCACCCCGGTGGTGCGCGGCCGCATGATCGACACTGGAGACACGCTTACCGCGCCCTTCGTGCTGGTGGTCAACGAGACTTTTGCGAAGAAGTATTTTCCCCAGGGCGACGTGCTGGGCCGCCAGATCGATCTGGGTGGCAAAAGCACGGGCATGATCAAGTCCTACACCATCGTCGGCGTGCTTGGCGATCAGGTGGACAAGAGCGTGGGCGTGGCTCCCATGCCGCTGGCGCTGCTTCCCTATGAGCAGGTTCCCACCACGTCGGTCTTTTATCAGGCATTGCTCAAGACGGTGGTCAGCTTTACCGTGCGTACCCGGGCCGAAGTGCCTGTGGCTGCTGAGATGCGCTCGATCTTCCACCAGAACGCCCCCGACTACGCGCTGGACGATTTTGTCTCCATGCAGGAGACGGTGGAGAAAAGCACGTTTAACCAGCGGCTTGGCCTGTATTTGGTGGCCTCGTTTGCAGGATTGGCGGTGGTGATGGTCTTTGCCGGGCTCTACGGTGTGTTGTCGCAGCTGGTGGGCTATCGCCGTCGTGAGATTGGCCTGCGTCTGGCCCTGGGCGCAAGCCGCCAGAGCGTATCGCGCATGGTGCTTGGGCAGGGGGCGATTCTGGTGGGTTCCGGCCTTGTTGCCGGTCTCGGGCTGGCGCTGGCGGCAGGCCGTCTGCTGGCCAGCTACCTGTATGGAGTGCAGCCCGTGGATGGCTGGACCTATGCCGCCGTGGCCGTGGCGCTTGCCATTGTGGGACTGGCGGCCTCGCTTTTACCTGCCCGCCGGGCGCTGGCGATTGAGCCTATGGAGGCCTTGCGAGAAGAATAAAGCTATACTTTCTAGGAGAATGGTGAAGGTGTACATCGGAATGGGTGGCAACCTGCCCAGCGTGGCAGGATCGCCGGCACAGACGCTGGCCGCAGCCACCGAACGGCTGTCCGAGCTCGGGCAGGTGACAGCCCGTTCCCGTTACTATTCCACCGCTCCAGTGGGCTTCAGCGGCCAGCCGCGGTTTGTGAACGCGGTAGTCGAGCTGGAAACCAAGCTTGCGCCTCACGAACTGCTCACCCGCACCATGTACATTGAGTGCGAGTTCGGCCGTGAGCGCCTGAAGAGTTTCCGCAATGGACCGCGCACGCTCGACCTTGACCTGCTGCTCTACGGCGATGTGGTCATGGCCGGCAATGATCTGGAAATTCCCCATCCGCGCCTGCGTCAGCGCGCTTTTGTGCTGGTTCCACTGGTCGAAATCGCTCCTGACCTGATCGATCCCCGCTCCCACCGCACGATTTCAGAGCTGCTGGATGGGCTGCGCGCCCGGGACGAAGCCGGTGACGTTTTCCTGTTCGAAGACCCACTTCCGAACCCCTAGGGCTGACCCGCCGCATTTCACCAGAAATACTCCCGAAAATATAAACAAAAATGTTTATAATATATAAGCATTTTTGTTTATGCTTCTGCCGTGAAGAGCAGCGAGTTTAAACGGCGGCTGATCAAGCAGGGCGCAACGTTTACTCCGGGCAAGGGTTCGCATTTTCATGTAGAGCTGAACGGAAAGCGTTCCATCCTGCCCATGCACGCCAAGGAGTTGAAGAAATGCCTTGTGGAGTCAGTCAAACGACAACTGGGGCTGAAGTAGGAGGAGGTATCGTGCGCTATCCCGTGAATTTGGACGAAGCTGAAGAGGGCGGATATGTTGTAACCTTTCCAGATATTCCCGAAGCGATTACTCAGGGAGAGGACGTAGATGATGCGCTGTTGCATGCTGCAGACGCCCTGGAATCGGCGCTGGATTTTTATTTTGAAGATCAGCGTCCCGTTCCAGCGCCTTCGCGTGCAAAGCGAGGCCAGCATGGAGTGGAGCTTTCTCCATCCTTGTCTTCCAAGGTTCTTCTCCTCAACGAGATGCTGGCGCAAAAGGTGCGACCGGCGGAGCTGGCGCGGCGCATGGACACCACTCCGCAGGAGGTCAATCGCCTGACCAACATCCGCCACAACACCCGCATTGATCGCGTCGATCAGGCTCTGCGTGCCCTCGGTAAGCGGCTGGAAGTGCGCGTCGTCTGAGTCTTTACGGGAATTTCCCGCAGACGCGGTCTACCTGACCGCTGTCCGTTCCCTCCTTCACGGGTAAAATCTTCTGGTGAGTCTTGCATTCAACGTATTGAACGAAACGGCGGCCGGTGGACGGCGCGCCACGCTTGAGCTGCCCCACCAGACGGTCCAAACCCCGGTCTTCATGCCCGTGGGTACGGCCGGAACGGTCAAGGCCGTGCCCCAGGACGTGCTGGAGACGCTGGGCGCTCAGATCATCCTCGGCAACACCTATCACCTTTACCTGCGTCCTGGTCACGAGGCCATTTCCCGCATGGGCGGACTGCACAAGTTCATCAGCTGGGATCGCGCCATGCTCACCGACTCGGGTGGCTTCCAGGTTTTTTCGCTGGCCAAGCTGCGCAAGGTGACCGACGACGGCGTCAAATTCCGCTCCCACCTGGACGGCAGCAGCCACTTCTTCACCCCCGAGCACTCCATGGACGTGCAGATCGCCCTCGGCGCGGACATTGCCATGGTCTTTGACGAGTGCACGGAATATCCGGCCGAACGCAGCCGCGCCGAAGAGAGCCTGCGCCTGACCATGGCCTGGGCCAAGCGGTCGCTTGAGCACCATCGCGCCAATCGCCACAACACGCCGTGGTTCGATGCGAATACGGGCAAGCGGCAGAACCTCTTCGGCATTGTGCAGGGTGGAATGTACACCGATCTGCGCAAGCAGTGCGCCGAGCGGCTAGTGGAGATGGACTTTGACGGCTACGCCATCGGTGGCCTCAGCGTGGGTGAGCCGCGCGACCTGACGCTCGAGATGATTCAGGAAGTGCTGCCCCTGTTACCCAAGGACAAGCCGCGCTATGTGATGGGCGTAGGCTACCCCGACGAGATTGAGCAGTACGCCAAGCTGGGCGTAGACATGATGGACTGCGTGCTGCCCACCCGTGCCGCCCGCCATGCGCTGCTGTTCACCAGCGAGGGCCGCGTCAACATCAAGAACAAGCAGTATGCCGAGGATCAGAATCCGCCCGACCCGAACTGCAACTGCCCGGTCTGCCGCCGCTACACCCGTGCCTACCTGCGCCACCTGATGCAGGCCGGTGAGCCGCTCTCGGCCACCCTGAACTCCATCCACAACCTCGCCTACTACCTGAACATCATGCAGCGGGTGCGGTTGGGGATGGAGAGCTCAGGCAGCAACGGCGCGGTCTGAGCGCAGGGCCAGCCGCCAGGCAAGCGCGAGCGTCATCGTCGCGCTTAGCCATAGCAGTAACCCTGTTCCAAAGGCTGTCACGCTTTGCAGACTGCCGGCTGGGGCTACAAAGATGCTTGCAACACCCCAGGCTGTCAGCAGTGCGCCGCTCAAATGATGTGGCCAATAGCGGAAGAGCCGTGCCAGCGGAAACATGTGCAGGCCTACGATCACGGTGATGGCTGAGAGTGCATACAGGCTGATGTGCAGCAGGGAAAACGCCGCCACCACCAGTGCTATCGTGATCCATTGCAGCGCGTTGATGCGATTGAAGGCGCGGCCAACCGCAGGGTCTTCCGGTACGCGCGAAAAGCGCCCGGCGATGCGCAGCAGCCCGAGAGCAGCCGCAGCCAGCACAACTGCGCCCGAGAGTACGGCGGTAATGCTGGCGGCATTCATCTGCTGCCGTGCAACCAAAGCAAGCCCTAGCCAAAGCGTGCCAAAGCCGACGAAGAACAGCGCGCCCGTGGCGCGGCCACTCAGTTGATTTGCGGTTAGATTCGTTTGCATTGTGACCTCCTGGAGATGTTTGGGGCAGGGGAATTGCCCCCAACTACTTTTTGACCAAAACGTTTGAGTATTTCGGAATTGGTGCAGGCCGAAGGTATGTGTTTTAGATTGCTCCGCCCAGCAACTGCCGGAGCGCCGCTACGTACTCGCTCAGCGCCGTACGGCCAGCCTCGGACATGCTGTATACCGACTGTGGCTTGCGTTCCACGAATTTCTTTTCCACTGCGATATACCCGGCCTCTTCCAGCTTGAGCAACTGCGCGCCCAGGTTGCCATCGGTTGAGCCGGTCTTTGTGCGCAGCCAGGTGAACTCGGCCTGCTCCACACCGGCCAGCAGGCTCAGCACGGCCAGACGCAGCTTGCCATGTACCACCGGATTCAGCTCCGGCAACTCGGGCTGCTTAGCCATGGCGAACCTCGCGACGCGCTTGCCCGTCCCGGATCATTACATACACGCCAAAGACGATCTGGCTCAGAAACAGCGCGGTAAGAAACACCACCAGCAGCTGACGCTCGGAACCAAAACAGGCCGCTGCCGAGGTCAGCCACCAGACCACGGCGCAGCAAAACTGCAACTTCCAGCGAAGAATCATAGCCGAGGCAGCATTGATTCCGCCCAGCATGGTGGCAACCAGAGCGACAAACATATGCGTGTCGAGGCGGCCGGAGATGCCCAGCGCAGGGAAGATCACGAGCATCGAGCCTCCCACCCCCATCCAGACCGAGCCTATTGTGCGCGAAAGCGTGTTTATCGCCTCATGTTGGCCAGTTTTCTGTCCGATCAGCAGCGTTAGTGCGGCTGTGCCTAGCATGGTCGCGGGCCATGCCCACTGGCTGCCCGCCAGCCGCGGCATCGGAAACAGAACCTGAGCCCAGCCCGACCAGACAATGGCTGCAAAGTAGGCAAAGCCCCACAGTACAAAGGTCCAACCCCAGCTTTCAGTCTTGCGCCGTCCCTCGGCAATCATGGACTCGATCAATTCCAGGCGGTCGTGCAATTCGCGTGTGTCGATAGCTTCGCTCATGGTGCCCTCACAGGAAGAGATACCGGTGAACCGGTCTTACGTAGAGAACTCTATAAAATAGAGAGTGTGTCGTCAAGAAAATTCTGGCTCATTTTGTTGATTTTTTGTCACAGGCTTGCTGGCGTTACGACTTTACGCTGCCCTGGTACAAAAATGAGCCGAACTCCGCGCCCGGAAGCCGACTGGCGTGCATGCCAGTCAGCAACGCCGGTTTGACCCTGAAACTAGGCAAAGGTCAGGCGTTGTTGCTTATCATCGACCATATCGAAAAACTGGATGAAAACTAGGTAATTACGCCGAATTGCACACTGGAAACCTTTTACAATGAGCGTACCTGGCTCGCTGGAAGCATGTGATTGTGGAGGAAATCCGGGAAAAACCGAAGAAAAATGGGCAGGTTTCTCGGAAGGGAATGCGGACGATGGACTTGCCTGCGCATTTTCTGTCAGCCTGCGCTTACGCGCCCCCGCCCGCTGTTCTTTACCTCGTACATACGCGCATCAGCCTGTCCGATGATCGCATGCATGCTTTGCCCATCTACGGGTGCCGTGGCCAGACCTACGCTGGCGCTTACCGTCAGCACGGGGCCGTTCTTCAGGGCAAAGTGCGCTTGCATCAGTTGCCGCAATAGCTTGTTGGCTTGATGCATAGCTTCGGCTTGACTGGTTTCTGGCAAAAGAATCACAAACTCGTCGCCACCATAACGGAAGCACCAGTCTTGCTTGCGGCTTAGCTGCTGAAGTTTCTGACCGACGCGCGCCAGCAGTTCGCTGCCAACCAGGTGGCCATGCTCATCATTCACCAGTTTGAAATGGTCCAGATCCAGAAAAAGCAAACTCAGCGGTTTGTGCTGGCTCAGATTTTCATTGAGTGTACGGGTCAGTACTTCGTAAAGATGCCGTACATTGTAGAGCCCCGTTGTGTCATCTGTAATTGTCAGTTGCTGTATACGGGCCACGTCCCGCGCATTTTCAATGGCGATGGCCGCATGGTCGGCCAGAATATGTAAAAACGCGATGGCGTAGTCGGTCATCTGCTCAGTGTGCGGATTGTAGATCTCGATAACTCCCTGAATCCCCTTGCGGCCGCGCAGAGGCAGGGCAATCACCGAGCGCACAATCTGTGGCTTGGCGCTGCTGCTTGCCTGCAGGCGTGGATCGTGGCTGGCCTCCGGCACAATCAGGGTTTCGCCATGCTCGGCTACCCAGCCCGCAATTCCCTCGCCAACTTTGACCCGCAGTCCACTCAGCGCCTTCTGTTCACCCCCCGCAGCAATTGCATAGTACAGCTCATCCGCCTCCTCTTGCCGCATCAGAAGCGTCCAGAGTTCCGCTTCTATGGTCTGCTCCATGTGCTCCAGAATGGTGTGCAAAATCTTGTCCAGATCAAAGCTTGAGGTCAGGGAACGGGTGAGCCGATGAAAGACGAGCAAGTCGTCCAGCGGCATTCTTCCCTTGGGGGTCGGGGTCAATGGATTCTCCTTATGATGTTGAAAAAAAAGCAAGTCGATGAAAGACGATTGTAACTGCGCTCGAAGAAATTCGGTGGTGCCCACGATCGTAAAGCGGGACTCTTTGGGAGAGGGCCCGTGGGAATTGCACTCGAAAACTGCAGATTAGACCTCTGGTAGGTGACCTGCAGATTTTCTGACTGGGTTAGCCGAAATTATGCACCGAAATAAGTGCGGTTCTGTAGCAAAAATCAACAGGTTAAGAGTTTGAAGACGGTGAAGACGCAGTCTCTCTGCGGACAAAACCCCATACTTCCCCAAATTGTCCCGAATTTTAAGACTCTCTGCTCCTTGGGCCGTAGCAAAGCAAAGGTTGGCCTAAGTACGTCTTTGGCTTGCTCGCACGTCTGGATCCTTCGAGCTAAATCTGCTCGGAAGATCGAAGGCATGCTCTCAAGTATCTTTTTCATCAAGAAAAAGGTACTCCGAAAAGCGTTCACAAAGTCTAGGTGTATTCCAAAAATGCACTAAAACTGTCGTGTTGAAGGCATGACGGGAGTGTCTGAAAGAATTTTGAGAAGGTTAGAAAATTATCTGCACTGATGTTTGTGCACCACTTCACATAAAATCAGTAGGTTAGCCTATAGTCGGTCGTGAAGGCGCATATTTTCTCCCGATAAAAGCCGTATAAATCCAGATCATTTTTGCAAGTGCAGGATCCACTCATTGCTGTGAACGCAGGCTCGCTTGACCGCAGACAAAATAGCTGGATTCTCCGCCCCCAGTCGTCTTCTGTTTTGGCTATGAGTCGGTGGGGCAAAGGGTGCCTTTGTGGTATGTGTTTGAGCGTGGATGGGGAATTAGAGGAAAATTGTAAGTTGCTGAAAAATATAAATATATGTTCTATTCGTAAATAGAAGTTTTGACTGCTGTCCATCTTGTAAAGGTCATGGATACATTGATTTACAAGCTTCTGACTGGCATAGGGAAGATGTGTTCTGTTTGAAGTTATGGGTCCGAATGGATATTTCCAGAAACTTCATCGGTAAGCCATTTATTTTCTAACAGATGTTGGAGGCCTGAATTTGTTATTCGCTAAAGGAAGAGCAGATCAGGCCTGAAACCCCGAGAAAAACCGAGGAAATCTCGATTTCAATCAGTAAGAAAGGCAATGGATTGTAGTGAGTTGATCTCAAATGGCTTACGGCAGCGGATGTTGGCGCAGGCCAGTTTGTCGTCGCGGCGGACCATATAGGACTGAGCTTTGGCAAAACGAGCTCGGTCGCGCTCATCGGCTCCTCGGGGAATCTGGGCTCGCTTTCTGCGAACGATCCAGTTCACCTTGTATTCCCCGCTCTGACCGCATCGGGGGCAGAGGAGCGTATGGGTCCGAACTTCGGTGGTTTCTGTAAAAAAGTCGCGTTCTTCCATAGTGCATTCCTGGTGGTCTGGCGGCTGGCCTGAGCAGGCTTTTCGCGGGACCGAATTTCCTTCATACTCGGCCTTATGGCAAAGAAACGCAAGTTGGAAGTGTTTTCAGCTACGAAGGCGGTGAAAGCTATTGCTCGGGAGCGCGTGGGACAACCAAAACCTGCACGGGTGGTGGAAACCGAACCACGTACCGGGCGGCAAACCAAGCACAAACCGAAGATGGAGCAACTGGTAGACGGGGAGGAATGAAAACGGAATTTTACCGATCAGAAGGTCAGGGGGTTTTTCGCAGTCGGTTTTTGAGCACCTGAATAAGCCGTAAGACTGCCCTACACGAAGCCCAACAAGCTGCACGGCGATCTGTTTGTCTGACAGGCGTAGGACGCTTGTTGGACAAATGTTTTACGTTTGTCCTACGCGTGTTAGGCGATGTATGATACCTCGTTTGAAAGTTGTAATACAAAAGAATATAGACCCCTACGGTTGGCGACTGTAGGGGCCAGGCAAGACTACTTCGGGCTGCTTTGCCGCTCCAGAATCGGCGTTTTTTTCTGTGGTTGCGCTGTTTTTGACAACGGTGAGGCCGGAGAAGATGTGGAATTGAACAACAAGATCGATCAACACCGTAACTGGATGGCCGTCTTTGATTGCTGCTTGAAACTTGGCATTGCCTATGGCAGCTACGGCGATTTCGTCTAGACCAAAACCAATGGGGCGCGCTGCAACAATCTCACCAGGCTTGCCATCGGGGCCAATGACTGCGTGATAAAGGGCCATTCCGGCAATTCCAGCGTTCTGTGCGAACTCATTCGAGCCGGGGTCGAAGCTGGTGAGAAGCTTGGCCTTTTGGTCGACCATACTCTGCCGCAGCACGGCCGGGTCCTTGGGGCGGTAATCAGATTTCTCTGCAACCGCCTGATAATAAAGCTTCCAGAATGTAGGCATCGCTGCCATCATGCGTGCATCGAGGCTGGATGCAAAGATCGTGTCGAGGGCGTCTTGAAGAACCTGGGCGGCGTGTTCGGGGGATGTTGTTGTGGTGACACTGTTTGGATCGGCAGGTTTTTCTGCCTCAGGGGTGGCTGCGATGGAGGCCTTGAGTTGCTCTGCCGGGTTTGAGATGTTGCCCGTTTCCTCTTCTTTTTTGGCTTCTTCGGTATTGGTCGGAACAGATGGCGTGGCCTGAGCATGGGCGGAAGCCAGAGTAGACTGGTCCTGTTTTTTATTCTTACCTTTCCCTTTTACTTTCTTAGGTTTGACAACAACTTCGCGATCAATGGTGATACGGATGGATTTCTTGGGCGGAGTGATGCGCACACGATCGACGGCAGTGTTCGGATCTTCATAAGGCATGGCGCCAAGAAAGTGAAGGCCATAGCGGATCGCTTCAAGCTCGATCTTGTGTTTGGTCAGGCGAATATGGGTGATTTCGATGCCACTGAGTGTGTAGGAGCAATGCGTGGCGTGACCAACGAGCAGGCCGTGTTCATTGAAGTTGAGTGAGTTATCCAGGTAGCCACCGCGCAGATAGAGAGGCTTGTTGAGTAGCTGCTGCTTGAGCTGCTCTTCTGATATGCCGCCTACCATGATGTCGGAAGCCGGGTGGGTATTCTGCAGGGAAGTTTCAGCGGATGTATGAGTTACGGTGAGATTGCTGGGACCCTCCGCCGGTGTGGTCGGCGTTGTTTGGGCCCGTAGTTGGATAGAGAGTGTGGCACAGGCAAACAGGAGGAGGGCGGCGAGAGGCAGATGCGCGCGAAGTTTAATTGGGAAGATCATGGTGACTTGCAAGCTCCCTTCGAGCGCAACTGTAGCAGGAAGAGGGAAGGGAAACGAAGAGGAGAGTGTGAAAGGGAGGGCAGAGTACAAAACGCGTATGCCAGAAAAGCCGATGCAGAGCATGGCTTCTTTTCTTGTCTGACAAAAGAAAGAGGCAGGGTTAAGCTTCCGGATGAATCCCTCAGAGGTTAAGACTCGCTCTATTTGCATGACTAATGGCATGGAGGGAGAGACTGCGGAAAAGGAGGAGCGGCGTTGCTCGAAAGGTGTGGTCGAGGCAATGCTGCTCCCAGGCTGCGAACCACGCCTCCCTATGTATATCTATGTTCATTATTTACAGCATCTACTGCATGCCTGAATTGATGACCACGCTCTGATTATGAATACCGGCAACGGGCTGCTGGGGCTGTTGAATTCAACCGCCGCATTCGTCTGGAACAGGCGGTGTGCAGGGCTTGAGCTTGATGCGATTGCCTCTGAGCTGGCGTCTGCGTTCGACCAGCCGCTTGAGTGCGTACAGAAAGATGTGCGCGGCCTGCAGGCGAAATGGGATCAAGCCGGGCTTCTGGCATGTAAAGACGAGCGGCTGGCGTCTGTTTCCGGCGCATGGCCGTGCCCGGAGGATGCACCCAGGGTGAGTACGGTGGTGCAGTTGAACACCGCCGCAGTGCGCATCAAGAGCTGGTTGCCTACGGGTACGGATGTACTTTTGGCGCGGCTCCAACATCGCATGCAGCCGGATGGAAACGCTGATCGGATCGTTGATATTTTTCCGGTTGGCGCGACGGGCATGGCGTTTGCAGTTGACGGTCTGCAGTGCGGCTCCAGTCCTGACGCGGATCAGGGGGGCGGGCATTTGTATGAGATTCTGTAGGCCGCCGATTGCAGACATTCGGTGCTGGCGTTTCTGCATGCGGCCTGTTTGCAGTGGCACGGATCAGGGTTGTTGCTGGCCGCCGAAGGCTGGTCGGGTAAAACCTCGCTGGCGGCGGCGCTGGTGCTGGCCGGCGCGGAGTGTGATGAGCTGGCGGCTGTAGTAACCGATACATGGCAACTGCGCGCGCTGCCCAGTTGCATGAGTGTGAAGCCATCGGGCCATGCGTGGATGGAGCAGCTGACCGGGCAGCGGTGTATTGAGCTCCTGGAGCGGCAAGGATATTGCGCCGAAGACGCAGAGATGGCGCTTTATCTGCGCAAACACGGGGTCCGGGTTCGCCACGGCTCGGCTGCGATTCGTCACTATCCACGGTTGTTTCATCCGCGGTTCCTCTCTGGCGTTGAGGTCCACTGCAGCCTGTTTGGCGAAGCTGCAGCCGCTCTGCTGCCGGCCGCAAATGTGGTGCGCGATGCGCGGCCAGTTCCCTGGCGTGGGCGCTTCGTCCTGGTTCCTTCGCTGCGCGATCAACTGCTGCACAACGTGCTGCACAACACCGAGCAGGCACCCTTTGTCTGGACGGCGGAGCCGCAGTCGCTGCGCCAGTCGGTGGACCTGACGCGTCTGGCAACGTTCGCCACGGAACCCGACTGGCAGAGTGCGTTCGAGCTTTTACGTGCGCATGGAAGATGGTAGAGGAAAGACACCTTCGATCCGTCTTGCGCGGCTACAGATAACGTGTGCGGAGGCGTTTTGATATCGATAACAAAGTATTCATTCCTATCAATTTGTAGGTACTTTCAAAGGCTTGAAATTCTATTGACGGCGTCTTTCGCGCTTGTGAGGCAGGATTTGTGGCTCTGTTGCGGGCAAGAAAAATGGCAGGATGGTGTGCAACACAAAAGGCGACGAACCCATGGGTTCGTCGCCTTTGTTTTTTCTGGCAACGCCCATCTTCGAGCGCTCGCAGCGGTCAGCATGGGATGTTTCTAACCTGCCTGCCCGTCTCTCATGAAAATGCTCTAACCGAGCACCTTTTGCTGGGCGGCGAAGATCAGCTTCAATCCCACTTCGGCCAGATCCAGCAACTGATTGAGCTGGGCGCGGGAGTAATTGCCGCGCTCGGCGGTGGCCTGGGTTTCGACTAGGCCGCCATCGGCAGTCATGACGACATTCATGTCCACATCGGCCTGGGAGTCCTCTTCATAGCAGAGGTCGAGCAGGGGCACACCGCCCACGATGCCCACCGAGACGGCGCCGACCAGCTGCTTCATGGGGGAATGCTTGAGGGTTCCGGCCTTGACGAGCGCATTAAGGGCAATGCCCAAAGCGACGGCAGCGCCAGTAATGGCGGCCGTGCGGGTACCACCATCGGCCTGCAGTACGTCACAGTCGAGGATGATGGTGCGTTCGCCAAGTGCCTGCATATCAATGACCGAGCGCAGGCTGCGGCCGATCAGGCGCTGGATTTCATGGGTGCGTCCGCCGATCTTGCCGCGCTCGCTTTCGCGGGGGGTGCGGGTGACGGTGGAGCGGGGCAGCATCGAATACTCGGCCGTGACCCAGCCCCGGCCGGAGTTGCGCAGCCAGCCCGGCACACCCTGCTCGATGGTGGCGTTGGTCAGCACCCGGGTGTTGCCAAAGCTGACCAGCACCGAGCCTTCGGCCGTTTGCACAAAGCCAGGAGCGAGATCGAGGGGACGCATCTGGTCGGCGGCGCGCTGGCCAGGACGAAAGAGGGGAGCGTTCGAAGTTGGAACTTGCATAGGGCGATTGTAGTGGAGATGGGCCTGAGTCGGGACGCTTTCCATGGGACCCCAAAACGGGAATATTTCGGGAATAGCACCCCCACTTTGGGAATCGTCTCTAAAGTGATGATTGTAAAGGGGTAGTTCTTGTGGGGCGCTCAAATTCTGTCCCAAAACGGGATAAAGCGATCCACAGGGGGTGGGGGTGCTTGTTCCGTATTTAGACACTAAGTCGTTCCCTTCTCAGGAACTTAGAAGATAGTGTCCTAGTTTGGCACGCTACGTGTACTAGAAAGAGTCAGAAATACCCAGGGTTCTGGCCACATGTGGAAAAGGCTTCAGAGGATAGCTTCCCCGTTGAACTGAAGATTCAAGGTTGAGACTGGCGCCCGGACACAGAGAGGATGTACAGCGATGCAGCAGAACGATCAATCAGCGGCCCTTTCGGGTACCGAACGTAAACGGGTGGAAACCGTCGTCCAGACGCTGGCCCATTTGGGCGGCAGCGGAGAAACACTGGCCGAAGTGGCGCATGATGCGCGTAATATGGTCACGGCGCTGGGTCTTTATTGTGAACTTCTCGAAGAGCCAGGGGTGCTGACCCCGGCCTACCAGCATTATGGGCAGGAGCTGAAGCTGGTGGCCACGGCCAGCCGCCGTCTGGTGGAGAAGCTGGTGGCCCTCGACGTTCAGGCCAGCAATGTGCAGAGCGTGGCCAATATGGCTCCCGGAACGGTCGAAGATCTGGAGTGGCCGATGGAGTTCGGCGGTGGACTGACGCCCCCGGCCAACCCGATTCAGGGCGTAGCTGGACATGCCAGCCGCTGGGAACTGGCCGAGGCCGAGCACATCAAGAACCTGGCCGCCGAGATGTTGGCCAACCGCAATTTGCTGGCCGCTCTGGCCGGGCCTACTGTAGCAGTAACCATCGATGCGGTCGGTGGTGCGCAGCCCATCAACCTTACGGGTGAGGATATGACCCGTATTCTCGTCAATCTGGTCAAGAACTCGGCGGAGGCCATGCCCCGGGGCGGCCGTATTCAGATTGCCGTGCGGGAAGAGGTGGTTGATCAGGCCGCTTCCGTCCGCATCACCTTCGAAGACAACGGTCCGGGAATTCCGGCCGCAGTGCAGGAGCGCATCTTCGAATCCGGCTACACCACCCACACCACCAACGCTTCCTCCCAGAGCTGGCCCACCAGCCATCGAGGTCTGGGACTGTCTATCACCCGATCCATCCTCGAAGCCGCAGGCGGTAGCATCCAGGCCGTCGGCAACGCCCACAAGGGGGCCCGCTTCGAGATTCATCTGCCGGTACGCCCTACCCGGGCCTGAACCGTCCCCAAGGAAGCCGGCCGGGGCCATCCCGTTCCGGGAAACTTTTGAAATTTTCCCGAATCAATGCGAGGCAGCTACAATGCTTGATACAGTCTTGAACACGAGAGCAATGGAATTTTTACCACAATCAGCTGAACCTGTCGGCCGTCTGTACCTGCTGGTCGTCGATCCCGATCCGGCCGTTCGTTCGGCCTGCGCCGAGATTGCCGAGAGCCTTGGCTACGCGGTGGAAAGCACCGGCGAGATGAGTCAGGCTCGCACTCTGCTGCGCGGCCGTGCCGCCGACATCGTGCTGGTCAATCTTCCCTATGGCTCCAGCCAGGGTCTGGAACTGGTTGCCGAAGTCAAGTTGCTCTACCCCGATACCTCGGTCATCGCCATGACCAGCTCGAGCTCGGTGAATGCCGCCGTCGAGGCTATGCGCTGCGGCGCGGGCGACTACCTGACCAAGCCCTTCGCCATGGACGAGCTTTCGACGGTGCTCGATCGTGCTTCGGCCAGTCACATGACCGACACGGCCACCCGCCAGTTGCGCGAGCGGCTGCGCCTGAGCCAGGGCCTCGGCTCCATGATCGGCCGCTCGGCCGAGATGGAAAAGCTCTATCGCATCCTCTCAAAGGTGGCTCAGACCACCCACCCGGTGCTGGTGCTGGGCGAGAGTGGCACCGGCAAGGAGCTGGTTGCGCGCACTATCCACGCCTATGGTCCCAACGCCCAGAAGCCCTTTCTGCCGGTGGATTGCGGCTCGCTGGTTCCCACACTGATCGAAAGCGAACTCTTTGGCTACGTGAAGGGTGCCTTTACTGGTGCCAATCGCTCCAAGGACGGTCTGCTGGTTTCAGCCGAGGGTGGTACGGTCTTCCTCGACGAGATTGGCGAGCTGACGCTCGATCTGCAGGTCAAGCTGCTGCGCGCCCTGCAGGAGAAGGAAGTCCGTCCGGTCGGTGCCAACCACCGCGTGCCCATCAAGGCCCGCATCGTGGCTGCTACCAACCGCGATCTGGCTGCCATGGTGGAAAATGGAACTTTCCGCAAGGATCTCTTCTACCGCCTGAACGTGGTCAACCTGCGTCTGCCAAGCCTGCGGGACCGTCGCGAAGACATTCCTCTGCTGGCGGCGCACTTTCTGGATCGCATCAGCCGCGAACACGGCCGCAAGTTTACCCTCTCTGACGAAGTGCTGCGCACCATGCTTCGCTATGACTGGCCGGGCAATGTGCGCGAACTGGAAAACTCTGTGGAGCGCGCCTGCGCTCTCTCCTCCGGTCCCATCCTCCACTTGGGTGACATGCCGACGCAGCTGCAGAACCAGGGGCTGGAAGCCTGGCGGACAGCTACCGTTGGCGAACCGGTCCCCCAGACCGCGGCTCCCGAGCTCAAAACCCTCGCGGATCTGGAACGCGATGCCATTCTGAACGCCATCCGGACGCTGAACGGCGACAAGCTGCAGGCGGCTCGGCTGCTGGGCATCGGCAAAACCACCCTGTACCGAAAGCTCAAGGAATACGGAATAGCTGACCCGCTTCGGGACGAATAAATCATTGGACTGAAGCCGGAAGCACATTCTGCCGATAGAGCAGATATGGGAATGCCGCGAACGCAGGCCGCCACAGAGCGCGCCGACTGCAGGCAGTCCACCGGCGAACATCCATTGTCCCAGAGCGATTGTTGATGACATGGCGGATCCAGCCATGGGAGCTTCCGGAAAAGCTTCCACAGGCCATCTGCACGTCCGGCGGCCCATGGACCAAGTACATCCTAAAGCCGCTGCAATCAGTTTGATACACGCTAAAGAGGAGCTGGGGATGAGCATTCTTATCGTTACTGGAATCGAAGGAGCACGGAACTGCGCAGCCGTGGTGGGCGCGCAGCTGGGCATGGACGTTGAAGTGGCAGAGGGCCGCAAGCAGGCTTTGGCCTCGCTCAAACAACGCGAATTTTCCGTCGTTGTTGTGGACGATACCCTGGCCGAGTGCGATCCGGCCGCTGCCGAGATGATCTGGGAGCGGAGCAGTCTGGCCATTCCGCTGCAGATTAACTTTGCTCTGAGCGGAGCAGCCCGTCTGATCCGCGAGATCCGCGCCGCCCTGCACCGTCGTGAACGCGAGCAGATGCTGGCCCGCCGCGCCGCCGCAGTTGCTATTGAAACCGAACTCAAGTCCACTGTTGCCGGTCTGCTGCTGCACTCGCAGTTGGCCCTCAGCGGCAGCGAAGTTCCGCCCCTGGTCGCCGACAAGCTCCGCATGGTCGCCGATCTGGCCGGCAATCTCCGCCGCCAGTTGAGCGTCCCGCTGAGCACCCAGACGGATCTTCGCCGCGAGTCTGCAGCGTAAGCAAGGGAACCTGGAAACCGGAAAATGGGCACGAGGGAACAAACCTGCTCCCGGTCTTCCTTCACGCTGTTGTACCCCGTCTCCCTCCGCAACAAGCTCGTGCCGCGCGCTTGTTGCAGAGGGAGAGGTTGCACAAGGGCGCGTTTACTCTGATTCTGCTCGAACAACGCACATCAGAAATTCTGCAAGAAGAATGGCCAGAAGGCATACCAGCCTCTGGCCATTCGCTTTTGTGCGGGATCTTGGGGGTACGCCCCGAGAGATCTGCGTGGAAGAGCGCTGCTGCTGGGGCTCCTGGGTCCCGTTTTTGGGACCCAGGAAAGCAAAGGCTCAAGGCTGGATTTTTATGTTGTTTTTGCGGATTAGTCCACGGTGAGTGCAATCGTGGTCGTGTGAGTGGTTCCAGAAGCAGCCTTGGCCGTCACGGTCACAGTGCTGGTAGTTCCGCTTGTTGTCGAGCCCGAAGTGGATGCCGCCGTTCCGCCACATCCTACCGCGCCGGAACCCATGACCAGCACGGCAAGTACGGTCAGCATTCAAAGCAATGCGAGGAAGGCTTTGCGGCGCTTGATGGAAATCAGCAGAATTGCCGGAATCAGAGCTGTGTACAAGGCCGATGCCGCCGAAAGGTGCTTTTCGTCCGCCTGGGCGGTGGTCGTCGATGTTGCAATGCTCACCGCCACAGTCGATCCGGTGGACGTAGTGACCGGCGTTCCGAAAGTGCAGGATGCGCCGCTCGGCAGACCGGAACAGCTAAAGCTCAACGCCGAATCGCCTGAAAAACCGTTCTCATCCGTGATGA
This sequence comes from Telmatobacter bradus, assembly GCF_048629425.1. Classification (NCBI taxonomy): domain Bacteria; kingdom Pseudomonadati; phylum Acidobacteriota; class Terriglobia; order Terriglobales; family Acidobacteriaceae; genus Telmatobacter; species Telmatobacter bradus. The sequence continues at coordinate 4,426,109 of NZ_CP184532.1, read as the reverse complement.
CCAGAGTTGTCGTGCCAGTTGCTCCAGCCTTGACCGTCAAGGTTGAAGAAGACGCCGCAAGCGCGAAGTCTGGAGCTGCAGTTACCGCAACGCTTACCGCGCTTGACGTGGAGGCGTTGAAGCCTGTCGCGCCAGCATAGACGACCTTCAGGGAACGAGTGCCCACCGGCAATGCCGTGGTGGTCAGTGTTGCGGTTCCGCTCGGCAACGTGCCCGTGCCAAGCGAGGTCGTGCCGTTGTAGAAGGTCACAGTGCCGGTCGGCGTGGTCGAGCCACTGCTGGCCGCGACCTTGGCCGTCAGAGTCTCCGTGCCGCCATAGGTAAGGCTCGTCGGCGAAGCCGTGAGCGTCGTCGTCGTGCTGACCGCCGAGGCCGTGGTGGAAGTTACAGGGCGAGTCATGCTAGAAGATGTTGAACCTTCAAAGAGCGAATCCCCACTGTAAACCGCCGTGATAGTGTTCGTGCCCACCGGCAGAGCTGTCGTTGAGATGTAGTTGCTTGGCGAAGTGACCGTGCCCAACGCCGTGCCGTCGCAATAGAACGTGATCGTTCCAGTGGGCGTCGAAGAAGTCGTAAGATTCGGTGAAACTCCAGCCGAAAATTGCTGCGTGGTTCCATACGGGACAGCGGTCGAATAGCCACCGCTAATCTGCGTCGTCGTCGGTGTCAAAGCGGTCACACTAAGAACCGACGAGAGGCTTTCGCTGAAAGAAGACGACCCCTGATAAGCTGCCCAAACGGAATTGACTCCGGTCGGCAGGGATGAAGTAGAGAGGCTGGCTACACCATTGGCCAGCGTTACGGTTCCGAGTTCTACTTGGTGCTCCAACGTACTTACGACAGGATCGACATAGGTGTAGTAGAAGACAACTGTACCCTCGGGGGTGGTTGATCCGCTGCTTGCCTTAACTGTGGCTGTCAGCGTCACGCTGTCACCATAGACCGGGCTGGCATTAGAAGCCGTGACCGTGGTAGTCGTGCCAGTCAGGCTGTAGTTGTTCCACTCGGTCACGAAGTTGTAGGCATCGACAGAACCAAGGAAGGCCCGTCACCTGATCGTAGCCAGTTCCGGCCGAATAACCATAGCTGCCACTGCTCGGGCAATCGGTCGTACCAGACGTGCATGGAACGATATTGCTTCCCGAAGTAATGTCGTGGAACACGTCCGAGGTATTCACAGCCATCAAATAGAGGTGGGGGTTGATGTTGCCCAGGCCCGGAGTCGTAAGCGCGCCTTGCTGCACGAGGTGCTGATTCAGAAGGGCGACAATGCAGGCAAAGACCGGAGCCGAAGCGGAAGTGCCTCCCCACGATCCGCCATTCGCCGCGCCGCTCGCACAACTGCCGACCTCGCAGATCAGATAGCCGAGAGAATCATTTGTCGCACCATCAGCACTGAACATGGACACATCCGGTACGTCGCGGTACCCGTCCGCAGGCACGCCAGTTCTCTCCTGCCATGATGGCTTGACAAAGAGTGTAGAGACACCACCCCCAGAAGCATCAAGGTGACTCTGCGAACTTGTATCGTCAAGGAAACATTGGAGAAGCCCTGGCTCTTGAGCCAGCTTTTGACACGAGCCTCGTCTGCCGTCGACATACCGAATTGCTTGCCGAACTGCTCCGGCGTAATCCACTTGTGATAATTGGCCGAGCCAGGCGTACGCTGGTCTGCAACCAACTGCTTCAGTGCGCGGAGCTGCACGGCGGTTGGCGTGTAGTACACGCGAAGGTCATTCAACTTCGTGGAACCGGCTAGCTCCGAGTCGGAACTAGCCTTGGATACCATCGGTGACACCGAACCATGGATCGTTGTTCCGGCAAAAAGAGGAAGAGAGGCGAGGGAAAGAAGCGGGCACAGGAAAATAGACAGCAAACCTTTATTGGTCAACATTTGGCCCGATTAGAAGAGAAAATTGAACCCAAGTTCTCCTATTCTCTTCCAGAAAGACAGGGGGAGGGATCAGGATGAAAGACGCGGGCTTCCGGGAGCAAACCAAGGTAATTGAATACGGCTTATGCCCCTTCGAAGAATCTTCAGGATTTCCAGGCCGTGAGGATCTGAACTTTGAGAGTCTGGACTCTGGCGTCTCGCTTTATTTTTGCCCGATCCGCCAGAGGATGCGGCGGAAGAGGCCGAGGGTGTGGCGCAGGTCGTGGCCGCTGAACTGCAGGCGGCGCAACATCAGGCGCAGATCGTGCAGGTTGGCGGTGCGCATGTGGGCCGGGGAATAACGGGCGGCGAGCATGGCCTCTTCGATGAGAGTAGCCAGACGGTCTAATTCTGTAGAGGCGGGGCGGGCTTCGGCTGAGCTTGTGACTGACTCTGTGGCTGGTGCTGCAGTTGGGGCCGCAGCTGGCACTTCGGATTGCGTGAAGGCGCGGGTGGAGAGCTCGTAGAGGCAGACGGCCACGGCCTGGGCCAGATTCATGGAAGGCTGGCGGGGGCTGGTGGGAATCTCGACGAGCATGTGGCACCAGGAGAGGTCTTCGCGGGTGAGGCCATGCTTTTCTGAGCCGAAGACCAGAGCCACGCGACCAGTGGCGTTGGCCAGTTCCTGACGGATGTGCGGGGCCAGATTGGGAAGCTGCACGATGGCCTGCTCGGGCTTGCGGTAGGTGAGCGAGCCGGTGCCGACGACCAGCGTGGCGGAGGCAACGGCCTCGGCAAGGGTGGAGACGGCGCTGGCATTCTGAAGCAGATCTTCCGCCTCAACGGCGGTGCGGGCCTCGCGCCAGTGGGGTTCGTAGGCATCCACCACAGTCAGATGCTGAAGGCCGAAGTTGGCCATGGCGCGGGCCGCGGATCCGATATTAAGCGGATTGCGCGGACGAACGAGGACGACGTCGAGGGCGGGTTCAGTTGCGTTGGTCACGATCAACCTTATTGTAGGGCGATCTTGCCGGGGGATGGGCGTCTATACCGAGGGGCAATGTGCATAGGCTCGTGAACAACGAGCATGCGTTGAGGGAGATTATGCTTGAATTGTCGCCGGGAGTGCAGGGGGCTGTCCGTCTTGCTTGGGTATTGGTTGGTGCGACAAGAAAAGAAGAGATGAGTGGATGCAAAGCTGGAGCTGGTGTGCGCCTTGGATCTGGCTACATATATAGGAGGGAAACCCGAGGCGTATGGCTGAAGCCGAGGGTTTGCTGGCAGAGTAGGTGCTGCCAGGGCAGGACTTTGGTGGGCAATGATATTTGTCTTACACAAAAAATTCCTTCATCTTCCCCCCAGACTCTTACATAACCGGAAAATCCCTGCTGCGGGCCCTCGGCCTGCCTGCTGTCCTGACTGGGTACACCTAAGTCTGTTGGGCGCAAGCTGCCGGGGAGCAAAACGGGATGGCGCTGGTGCGCTGGATGGGGTTGGGAGAAAACTCTGAAAAGAAAGGCGGGAAGGGTTGCCCGCATGGGTGGAAAAGACGGAGAATGGCAGCACATGATCGATCTTTCCCCACTTTCGCATCTGGTGGCCTGGGCGAACCCGGCCGAAAACGCACTGCACACCATCGAGTCGGCGCCGATTGTCAGGTTTTCCCTTCTGGCGCTGAGCTCGATCTTCTTTCTGGTCGATCCTCTGGCAGCTATGCCGACCTTTCTGGCGATTACGGCCAACGCCGACGCCAAGCGGCGGAAGCGGATGGCCCGCAAAGGCGCTTTGACTTGCTGGATCGTGCTGACCTGCTTTGCCCTGGCGGGGCAGTTCATCTTTCGTATGTTTGGCATCACGCTGCCGGCCTTTGAGATCGCCGGTGGCTTGATTCTTCTTCTGATTGGCCTGGACATGCTGGCCGCCCAGCGTTCCCCCACCCAGGAGACGACGGGCGAAACCGAGGAGGCCACGGCCAAGGAAGATGCCGGTGTGGTTCCGTTGGGGATTCCAATGCTGGCCGGACCGGGCGCGATTTCGTCCGTTATGGTGCTGGTGGGGCAGACGCCCTCCATATGGCACTGGCAGATGGGCGCGATTCTGGGAGCGATTACCGTGACGGCTCTGGCTGCCTACTGGATCCTCTCGGGTGCCGAGCGGGTAAGCCGTTTTCTGGGCGAGAGCGGCATCCGAATCCTGGTGCGCATCATGGGTCTGCTGTTGGTGGCGCTGGCGATGCAGTTCTTTGTGAACGGTCTGACGGACCTGGGCTTGTTCGCCCGGCAGTAGGATTTGCAGAAGAGTGCGTGAAAGGGCTGTTTCCGAGGGTAGGAATGGGCCCTTTTACGCGAGGAATTGGTTTTTTACGAATTCGTGAATCGCGGAAATAGGCATGGAATCAGGGGTTCCGCTGCTTTCCCACAAAAAGGTCTTACTTTCCACAGAGATAAGGGTTGCGTAAGGACCGGAGGATTGATATTCTCAGGAAGTCGCAGTGAGGGACAAGGCGCTCTTGAGTGAGTTCAAGTCTTGTTAAATCAAAGCGATACGTAAGCCGAGAAAAACAAGGCTTGCAAAACTAAGAGAGGTTTGCTACTCTTAGAAAGTTGTTTGAAGGGCAGTGGAGCTTCCTGGTGGCCATGATGGCCTGCCTGCAAAGGAGAAGGGAAGCCGGTTCGTAGGGTTGGCTGGGCTTATCGCTCCTGACCCCTGTAGGGAATCCCGCAGAGAACAACCCATTGCAGCACCCAGGGACTTAAGTCCTTGTGAGCCTTAGTGGCTCAAGCGCAGAGCGCTGGATGCTCATTGAAAGATTTGTGCGCAGTGTGACCTTCCGGTTGCAGTCTGAGCGGCTTAAGTACCGGTTTTCCGACGGATCGAAGGGATGGAATCAGCGGGACGCTGACCTGCTTCGAGGGGAAAACGAGGAACTTGACAAGGCCGAGCGGAACTGGTAAGATAAGGAAGGCGCAAGACGAAAGCGACGGCGACAAGCTGAAGCGGACGAAAGCGCAACAAGTTCGGGGACACCTTGACGTAAGTTGAGGCCCGATCCAAGGCAAACCGCTTAGGCGGATCTTGCTCAAGGATCTTTGAAAATTAGTTGAACGTGCCAGTCGTGAGATGCGATCAGGTTTTGCTTGATCATCTCACAAGGTAAGAAGCACCAGCAGCCCGCTACTTCGGTAGCCCGCTGGTGCAAGTCGAATCACCTCTGACCTCCGTCAGAGGCTCGACGAGAACAGTTTCAAACGAGAGTTTGATCCTGGCTCAGAATCAACGCTGGCGGCGTGCCTAACACATGCAAGTCGAACGAGAAAGGGTAGCAATACCTGAGTACAGTGGCGCACGGGTGAGTAACACGTGACTAACCTACCCTGGAGTGGGGAATAACTGGAGGAAACTTCAGCTAATACCGCATAACACCTACGGGTCAAAGGAGCAATTCGCTTCAGGAGGGGGTCGCGGCCGATTAGTTAGTTGGCGGGGTAATGGCCCACCAAGACGATGATCGGTATCCGGCCTGAGAGGGCGCACGGACACACTGGAACTGAAACACGGTCCAGACTCCTACGGGAGGCAGCAGTGGGGAATTTTGCGCAATGGGGGAAACCCTGACGCAGCAACGCCGCGTGGAGGAAGAAGTATTTCGGTACGTAAACTCCTTTCGATCGGGACGATAATGACGGTACCGAGAGAAGAAGCCCCGGCTAACTTCGTGCCAGCAGCCGCGGTAATACGAGGGGGGCAAGCGTTGTTCGGAATTATTGGGCGTAAAGGGTGCGTAGGCGGTTTTGTAAGTCTCTTGTGAAATCTATGGGCTCAACTCATAGACTGCAAGGGAAACTGCAGGGCTTGAGTATGGGAGAGGTGAGTGGAATTCCTGGTGTAGCGGTGAAATGCGTAGATATCAGGAGGAACACCTGTGGCGAAAGCGGCTCACTGGACCATAACTGACGCTGATGCACGAAAGCTAGGGGAGCAAACAGGATTAGATACCCTGGTAGTCCTAGCCCTAAACGATGACTGCTTGGTGTGACGGGTACCCAATCCCGCCGTGCCGTAGCTAACGCGTTAAGCAGTCCGCCTGGGGAGTACGGTCGCAAGGCTGAAACTCAAAGGAATTGACGGGGGCCCGCACAAGCGGTGGAGCATGTGGTTTAATTCGACGCAACGCGAAGAACCTTACCTGGGCTCGAAATGTTATGGACCGCGGTGGAAACATCGTTTTCTCGCAAGAGACCGTAATATAGGTGCTGCATGGCTGTCGTCAGCTCGTGTCGTGAGATGTTGGGTTAAGTCCCGCAACGAGCGCAACCCTTACCTCTAGTTACCATCATTTAGTTGGGTACTCTAGCGGAACCGCCTCGGATAACGGGGAGGAAGGTGGGGATGACGTCAAGTCCTCATGGCCTTTATGTCCAGGGCTACACACGTGCTACAATGGCCGATACAAACCGTCGCAAACCCGTGAGGGGGAGCTAATCGGAGAAAGTCGGCCTCAGTTCGGATCGCAGTCTGCAACTCGACTGCGTGAAGCTGGAATCGCTAGTAATCGCGGATCAGAATGCCGCGGTGAATACGTTCCCGGGCCTTGTACACACCGCCCGTCACATCACGAAAGTGGGTTGCACTAGAAGCCGGTGAGCTAACCGCAAGGAAGCAGCCGTCCAAGGTGTAATTCATGATTGGGGTGAAGTCGTAACAAGGTAGCCGTAGGAGAACCTGCGGCTGGATCACCTCCTTTCTAAAAGAGAACCGGCGCTTGGCAAGTTGTTCCGCGATAGCGGAGCGCAGATGCAAATCGGCGTAAACTTTCAAGTGTCCACCCCGAGCAATCGGGAGTTCATGATCAGGCTTCTTTGCCTTGATACCCATCCATGATGGTCAGGAGCGGCCTAGCTGCTCCGCACGTTCAACTAGTCCTCGAAACCTTTTTTAACAACGAATGAGGATGTCTGAGAACCGCTTTCGAGCGGGTCAACGGCCAACGCGGGCCTGTAGCTCAGTTGGTTAGAGCGCACCCCTGATAAGGGTGAGGTCGGTAGTTCGAATCTACCCAGGCCCACCATGATCAGCTTCCAGCCGCTAGCTTATAGCTTTCAGCTAGAAAGTTAGTGATTGGGATTAGGCTGAAGGCAAAAGGCATTCTGGCTGAAAGCTAGAAGCTAAAGGCTAGCAGCTAACTGGGGCTGTAGCTCAGTTGGGAGAGCACCTGCTTTGCAAGCAGGGGGTCATCGGTTCGATCCCGATCAGCTCCACCAAATCATTCGCTGTTTCCTGACCGCAATCATCAAGGTGGTTTCGATCAGGAAACAGGCCGCAAGGCTGGTTTCCGTGACCTTAGGGTCTGCGACGATGAGTCGCTTGGATGTTTGACAATTTAATTGATTGGGTCATTCCTCTGGAATGTAACCAGCAGACCGTGAGGTTCGCGAAGTTACGAGTTATCCAGAGCGAATGTAAGAATACAAGGCCGAGCAATTACTAATGCAAATTGGTAAATGTTCGAATTATGAAGAGTGTCTTTAGGAATCAGATGAAAGTGATCTGATCTCAAGGCGTGGACCTAATTAACGCACAACAGGACGCAGTGATGCGACCCTGCGCTGGAGTTAATTCTATGGTCAAGCTACTAAGGGCGCACGGTGGATGCCTTGGCAGAGATAGGCGATGAAGGACGTGGCAAGCTGCGATAAGCTTCGGTAAGCCGCACACAGGCGTTATAACCGGAGATTTCCGAATGGGGAAACCCTCCTAAGCAAACCTTAGGAATCACCAACTGAATACATAGGTTGGTTGAAGCGAACTGGGGGAAGTGAACCATCTCAGTACCTCAAGGAAAAGAAAGAAACCTCGATTCCGTAAGTAGTGGCGAGCGAACGCGGAACAGCCCAAACCCGTAGCATTTCGGTGCTTCGGGGGTTGTAGGGTCCGAAACAGTAGAGTTACCAATCTGGTTGTTAGCTGAATCTTCTGGGAAGGAGATCCATAGAGCGTGACAGACGCGTAGGCGAAAACAATCCAGACTCGAATCGGATACCTGAGTAAGGCGGGGCACGTGAAACCCTGCTTGAATCCACGGGGACCATCCCGTAAGGCTAAATACTAATCTCTGACCGATAGTGAACCAGTACCGTGAGGGAAAGGCGAAAAGAACCCCGACGAGGGGAGTGCAAAGTACCTGAAACCGTGTGCCTACAAGCAGTGGGAGGACTATGCCCGTAAGGGAATGTCTGACCGCGTGCCTATTGCATAATGAGCCGGCTAGTTATTCTTGTCAGCAAGGTTAAGCGTAAGCGAGCCGCAGCGAAAGCGAGTCTGAATAGGGCGATTAAGTTGGCAGGAATAGACGCGAAGCGGGATGATCTACCCATGGCCAGGATGAAGGTGCGGTAACACGCACTGGAGGTCCGAACCGGTGTTTGTTGAAAAAAGCTCGGATGAGCTGTGGGTAGGGGTGAAAGGCTAATCAAATTCCGTGATAGCTCGTTCTCTCCGAAATAGCTTTAGGGCTAGCCTCGGACGAATTGCACTGGTGGTAGAGATATGGATGGACTAGGGGGCTTTCCGGCTTACTGAATCCAACCAAACTGCGAATGCCAGTGACAACATATCCGGGAGTCAGACTGCGGCGGCTAAGCGTCGTAGTCGAGAGGGAAACAGCCCAGATCGCCTGCTAAGGTCCCCAAGTTACAGTTAAGTGGGAAAGGAAGTCGGAACGCTCAGACAGCCAGGAGGTTGGCTTAGAAGCAGCCATCCTTTAAAGAAAGCGTAATAGCTCACTGGTCAAGCGGTCCGGTGCCGACAATACAACGGGGCTAAAACTGTACACCGAAGCAGCGAATGCACACACTAGGTGTGTGCGTGGTAGGAGAGCATTCTCAACAGCATTGAAGCCAGACTGAGAAGACTGGTGGAGCGTTGAGAAGAGACCCTGCCGGCATAAGTAGCGATAACGGAGGTGAGAACCCTCCGCGCCGAAAGTCTAAGGTTTCCTGAGGAAGGTTAATCCGCTCAGGGTTAGGCGGTACCTAAGTCGAGGCCGAGAGGCGTAGACGATGGACATCCGGTTAATATTCCGGACCTCCCAATGTTCGTTTGACGATGGGGTGACGCAGAAGGATAAGCAGGCCGTCCTATGGCTATGACGGTTGATGCACGTAAGCTGGAAGTGGCAGGCAAATCCACCACTTCTTAACAGTGAGGTGCAAAACAGGCCCGTATGGGATTCAGCTGCTGATTTCACGCTGCCAAGAAAAACCTCTAAGGAGAACAACGGGAACCGTACCCCAAACCGACACAGGTAGACGAGGAGAATATCCAAAGGCGCTCGAGTGAAAGCTCGTTAAGGAACTCGGCAAATTGGCTCCGTAACTTCGGGAGAAGGAGCGCCCACCATCTGGTGGGCCGCAGTGAAGCGCGAACGGCGACTGTTTAACAAAAACACAGGTCTCTGCAAAGTCTAAAACGACGTATAGGGGCTGACGCCTGCCCGGTGCCGGAAGGTTAAAAGGAGAGGTTAGCGCAAGCGAAGCTTTGAATTGAAGCCCCGGTGAACGGCGGCCGTAACTATAACGGTCCTAAGGTAGCGAAATTCCTTGTCGGGTAAGTTCCGACCTGCACGAATGGCGTAACGATCGTTCGACTGTCTTAACGAGTTGCTCGGCGAACTTGTAGTACCGGTGAAGATGCCGGTTACCCGCAGCTAGACGGAAAGACCCCGTGCACCTTTACTACACCTTAACTATGGGTTATGATTCTCGCTGCGCAGGATAGGTGGGAGGCTTTGAAATCAGGTTCTCGGACTTGATTGAGCCAACGGTGAGATACCACCCTGCGATAGTTGTGACTCTAACCTGCTCCCGTGATCCGGGAGAGGGACATAGTTAGGCGGGTAGTTTGACTGGGGCGGTCGCCTCCTAAATTGTAACGGAGGCGCGCGAAGCTACTCTCAGGCCGTTTGGAAATCGGCCGTCGAGTGCAAAAGCATAAGAGTGGTTAACTGTGAGACCTACAAGTCGAGCAGGTACGAAAGTAGGCTTTAGTGATCCGGTGGTTCTGTATGGAAGGGCCATCGCTCAACGGATAAAAGGTACGCCGGGGATAACAGGCTGATCATTGCCAAGAGTTCATATCGACGCAATGGTTTGGCACCTCGATGTCGGCTCATCGCATCCTGGAGCTGTAGAAGGTTCCAAGGGTTAGGCTGTTCGCCTATTAAAGCGGTACGTGAGCTGGGTTCAGAACGTCGCGAGACAGTTCGGTCCCTATCTGCTGTGGGCGTAGGAGATTTGAGAGGGCCTGTCCTTAGTACGAGAGGACCGGGATGGACGAACCTCTTGTGTTCCAGTTGTCATGCCAATGGCACGGCTGGGTAGCGAAGTTCGGTTATGATAACCGCTGAATGCATATAAGCGGGAAGCATGCCTCAAGATGAGATCTCCCTGAAGGGCCCAGAAAGACCATCTGGTTGATAGGCTGGAGGTGGAAGCGCAGTAATGCGTGTAGCTTACCAGTACTAATCGCCCGTTCGGCTTGTCCATAGAATTAACTCCGCGCAGTCTTGAGCGGACATTCTTCAAGCCTCGTGTTCACCCAATCAATTAAAATGTCGCAAGCTCGATATACGAGCAAGTTTGTGGCGCTAGGTTGCATGCCGCGTTCCTGCAAGGCCTGGGAGAAAAAATCCAGTCCACGCAGATGCCGAGGCTAGCTGAGGAAAAACAACCTCCAGGCGCTCACCAAGTTTGCCGGTGGCCATACCGCGAGGGATCACCCGTTCCCATCCCGAACACGGAAGTTAAGCCTCGCTGGGCCGATGGTACTGCACGGGTAACTGTGTGGGAGATTAGGACACCGCCGGCATCAATATCGACAAGTAAGCCCGCTCCTTTGAGCGGGCTTACTTGCGTTTGTATACTTATTGAATGAAAATCCCTCTTTATCAGGTGGATGCATTTACTACAAAACTCTTTCGTGGCAACCCGGCAGCGGTCATGTTGCTGGATTCCTGTCTTCCCGATGCAACTTTGTTGGCCATTGCGGCGGAGAATAACCTTTCCGAGACGGCGTTTCTGATGCAGCTGGACGAGATAAATTACCTTCTGCGGTGGTTTACGCCTCGAACCGAGGTGCCATTGTGTGGGCACGCAACGCTGGCCAGCGCCGCAGTGGTGATGGAGCGGCTGGAGCCGCAGCGTAGGGAGGTTCGATTCCAGACCTTGAGCGGAATTTTGACTGTAAAGAGGTGCGGAGATGGCTATGCGATGGATTTTCCAGCGCCGGGCGTCGGACAGGTGAGTCTTCCTGACGGGGTGCGTGAGGCCTTGGGAACTGAAGTCCTGGAGGTATGGCGGAATGCATCGTATCTACTGGTTCTTCTAAAGGATGCGGCAACGGTTCGAGCGCTGAAGCCGGATTTTGCTGGTGTAGCGAAGCTTGACCCGCATGGAGTAATTGTGACTGCGGCGGGTGAGGATGGCTACGACTGCGTGAGCCGGTTCTTTGCGCCTAATTATGGTGTTCCGGAAGATCCGGTGACGGGGTCGGCGCATTGTGTTCTGACGCCGTTTTGGGCAGCGCGGCTGGGCAGGAAGGGATTGCGCGCCTACCAGGCTTCGGCACGCGGAGGCGAAATTCTCTGCACGCTGCAAGGCGATCGTGTGGAATTGGCGGGAAGCTGTGTTTTCTATCTTGAGGGAGCAGTCGAGGTTTCATAACTGCGGAACTAAGATCGTCGTCTCTGGACGATGAGTTGCTCTCAACAGGGATGGGGGACAGGCGAAGTTTAAAAATTATATTTGACCAGCGCAATCTCATTTGTGAAGAAATCATTAGTTCATGGAAAATTCATCATGTGAGCAATAAATACAGCTTGTTCACAGGGATTTTCCGGTGAATTTACGGTGCATTCATAAAGTTCTGCGAGTCTTAATCCTGGGTTACGCCTCATGGTTTTTATCAGCGCAAGACTTGCTTGAGCGTAATCTCATTGTTTGCGCATTCCGTACGTATGTCGCCATTGATTCAGATCACGCTCTGTATGCGCGAAAGATCGAAGTGCAAAGGTCGCGCTGAAAGCAAGAACCGTTTCATACAAAGTGAGAGGCCCAATGAACTTTAGACTGACAACTGCAGCCGCAGCAATTGTAGCGGCCAGTCTCGTCGCGACGTATGCCAACGCCGGCGAAACCGACCCTACGCCCGCAAAGAAGCCCACCGTAAGCAAGAAATCCAAGGCGTCCGCGGCTCCTTCGGTGGAAGAGCAGATCAAGGCTCTGCGTCAAGAGCTGGAATCGCAGATCAACAGCCTGAAGGGCTCGCTGGCCGATAAGGACACGCAGCTGAAGCAGGCTCAGCAATCGGCTGCGGATGCGCAGGCTGCCGCCGCCAAGGCGCAGGATGCAGCTACAGCCCAGCAGAAGGCTGTTACGGAGAATGCGGCTGCAGTCAGCACGCTGCAGAGCACAGTGACGGATATGAAGGGCGCCAACGCTTCGGCCGTGGCTTCCATCACCGATGAGGCATCGGCCATCAAGAAAACAATTGCCTCGCCGGACGTGATCCACTACAAGGGCATCACGCTGTCTCCTGCCGGAAGCTTTGTGGCGGCTGAAACCTCGTGGCGCAGCGCCGCGGTATCGAGCGATGTGAACACGCCTTTTACCAGCATTCCGCTGGCCCACAGTGAAAATGGTCAGATCAGCGAGTTCTATGGCAGTGCCCGTCAGTCGCGCATTGCGCTCCGGGCCACCGGCAAGCTGGACAATGTGACCATGACTGGCTACTACGAAGTGGATTGGCTGGGCGCGGGCGTTACCTCCAACAACAACCAGTCGAACAGCTACGTGATGCGTCAGCGTCAGATCTGGTTGGGCGCGAAGTTCAACAACGGATGGGACTTCACCGCAGGTCAGGGCTGGTCGCTGGCGGCGGAAACCTCGCAGGGCCTGAACCGCACCACCGAAGTTCTTCCTGGAACGATCGACGCGGCATATACCCCTGGCTTTGTATGGACCCGCCAGTGGGGCGCCCGCGTGACCAAGAACATCGGCAAGAAGGTTTTTGCCGGTATGTCCTTGGAAAACCCCGAGACGCTCAACGTTGCCGGCCAGAACCTGCCGACCAACGAGTCTGTTTATGCGACCGGCACCACCGGCGGTCTGTATAACTCGGGCAACAACTACTCCTACAACCTGGCTCCGGACATGATCGTCAAGATTGCCGCTGAGCCGGGCTGGGGCCACTGGGAAGCTTTCGGCATCGGTCGTCTCTTCCGTGACCGCATTTACCCGACCACCGGCTCAGGCTACAACAGCAATCCCGAGGTTGGTGCTGGCATTGGCGGCGGCTTCCGCGGTCCGCTCTTCCAGAAGAAGGTCACCGTTAGCTTGAAGGGCCTGTACGGCCAGGGCGTTGGCCGCTACGGCGATTCCACCATTGCCGACGTAACGCTGCGTCCGAACAGCACTCTGCTTCCGTTGCACGGCTTCTCGTCGCTGGCTACGATTGAGGTAAACCCGACGCCGAAGTTGAACATCTATACGAACTACGGTGGCGACTACATCGGTCGCGCATGGCGTCAGAGTGGCAGTTCCGAGGTTGGTTACGGCACTAAATCCGTGGTCATGTCGGGCTGCAACACGGAAAATGCTGCTACTTCGACTGCCACCAGCATCTCGGTTGCTCCCACTAACTGCTCGGCCAACACCAAGGACGTGCAGGCGTTCGTGGCCGGCTACTGGTACACCTTCCACAACAGCTCGAAGGGCCGCTTCCGTCAGGGCATTCAGTACAGCTTGGTCCGCCGCGACCTGTGGTCTGGTGCCACCAGCACGACGAATCCAGGTGGCAGCGCAAATGGTTATGACCACATGCTCTTCACCTCGTTCCGTTACTATCTGCCGTAAACTGCGGTATTCCGCAGCAACAAAGGGGACAGCTCAGGCTGTCCCCTTTGTTTTTTGTGCTGGATTCGTAGAATTACTTCTTTTCAGCCTGCTTGCCTTGCAGCAGTTCCAGCAACTGCAGGTAAAGCCGATCGCGAATGGCAAAGCGTTCGGGGGCACGCGTGACGTAGTGTACGGTGGCCTCGATGCCATCCACCGTCGGACGCATGCTGATGGTGGAAGCTGCCAGAATCGACAAGCTGCTGCCGTGTACTACGCGCATCCAGTCGCGCTCTGCCATCTGTGCATTCTCTGCCGTCTTTTCGCGCACCAGCTTTTCTATCTCTGCGGCTACCTGCTGAACGTCCAGATTCTTAGGAATGCCGACGCTCACGTCGTCCCACATCCACTGGCCAGAGGTGGAGAAGTTGAAGTACTGGCCGCGAATGGCAAAGCTGTTGATGAACGAGATGCGGCGGCCGGTAGGATGGCCCTTGCCTGCCAGGCTTCCCAACTCCAGCAGCGTGGTGTTGAAGAGACCCACCTCGACGACTTCGCCATTCACGCCGTTGATCTCTACCCAGTCGCCTACATGAATTCCGTTGCGGCCCACCAGCAGGAACCAGCCGAAAAAGGCCAGTACAAAGTCCTGCAAGGCAATGGTCAAAGCTGCAGTGGACAAGCCCAACATCGTCGAAAGCTCTTGCGGAAAACCAAAGATGAAGAGCAGCAGAATTGCGGCGGCTACAATCTGTATTCCCAGTCGAGTCATGCTGCGCAGGGTGCGGGCCTGCCGTGGTTCCAGACTGGGATGCGCGAGCAGATGCTGGGCCAGAAGGTCGGCCAGAATCGTTCCAATTACCACCACGAAGATCCACGCCAGCGAAGCCATCAAAATATGCAGCAGAATGCGATGCTGTAGCTCCACCTGCGCGGTCCATTTGGCGTAAACCTTGGCTAGCTGCCGGCTAGTTTCCAGGCGATCGTCTTCGACGGCCAGAATCTGCCGTATGTTATTGCGATCCCGCAGCTGTTCCAGGCGGTTGGACGTCGTGGCAGCAACGGAGGCAGCCAGCAACTTCTGCGTGTTGGCACGCACTGTCGTGAGCTCTGCCTGTTCTGCAGCTGCCTGGCTTGCGGCTTGTTGCAGCAGTTGCATACGCTCGTTCTGCTTTTGCCAGGACTGCAGGCGCATCAGCAGGGTGCGATGCTGTTGCGCTGAAGCTACGGCGTGCTCGGCCTCGGCATGATTACTGTTGGTGATGGCCTGCTGCTCAGCCAGATGATAGCTATTCAGTTCCTGCTGAATCTCTTCGCTATTGTCGCCGGCAAAGGCGGCCAGAGCCTTGCGCGCATCGGCCAGTTCGGCGCTGTCCAGGCTGAGTTGGGTGCGGGCCAGCTCCAGATCGTCGTCGCCAACTGGAATGGCTTGCGCAGACTTCTTCTGAGCATCGGCAGGGACCGGATCGCCCCCCAGCTGGTGCACCTGCTGCTCGTCCTGACGCACCAGTTTTTCAAGGTCGGCAACCTTCTGTGTGGCGCTCTGGGCTTCAGCTGTGGGAGCAAGATGCCGCGCCCGCATGGCTGCCTGACGCAGAGCATCGGCAAAGGCCTGGTCTACGGCATGATCCGCCAGCTGCTCGGCATTGTGGGCAAACTCCTGCTCCTCCACCGTGGTGGCCATGGGAGCCAGCGTGCTGGCCGTCTGCCAGGATTCAATGCTTACCAGAGCCTTGTGCGGCGTGCCTGTTGCGCTGCGATTGGCGTTGTGCTGGCGCAAAAATGCCAGCTGCACCAGCGTATCGCGCGTCATCCACGAGTACGCCAGACAGCCGATGAGAGCCAGAGCACAGAGGGCGAGCACAATGCCCCGTCCCTTTCCTAAAGCGCGGTCTGGATGGGATTTTTCTGTCTGATTCGAAGCCTTCAGCTTTTCCATATTGTCTATTTTTGCAGATCAGAGCCTGCATTCAATGCGTAAGGCAGGGCAGTAGTCTCTTGTTTCCGCAGTGCAGCTTAATTGCGCAAAATAGCAAACGCAAAACCGCCCGGAGATTGCTCTCCGGGCGGTTGAGTCTTGCGCTTGAAGGGGCTTACTCTGCGGCGGCTTCGACCGGCTTGGTCTGGGCCACGGTGATCTCATTGGCGCCAACCTTGAAGCGGGCAAAGCGGCGGACGGTGATGTTCTCGCCCAGCTTGCCGACCTTCTGGCCGATCAGCTCCTTGATGGTCACGCTCTGTTCCTTGACGAAGGGCTGATCCAGCAAGCAGACTTCCTCGTAGAACTTGCCCATCTTGCCTTCGACGATCTTCTCGACGACCGGGGCGGGCTTGCCGGTGGCGGCAGCCTGGGCGCGGAAAATGTCCTTTTCGCGTTCCATATCCTCGGGCGTTACGTCTTCGGAACGAACGTAGCGGGGATCAGCGGCGGCGATGTGCATGGCGATGTCGCGCAGCAGTTCCTGGAACTCGTCGGTGCGGGCTACAAAGTCGGACTCGCAGTTGAGCTCAACCAGAACGCCCAGCTTGCCGCCGGCGTGGATGTAGGTTCCCACAGCGCCCTCATTGGTGGTGCGGGCAGCCTTCTTTTGGGCAGACGCCATGCCGCGCTTGCGCAGCACAACAAAGGCGTCTTCAATGTTGCCCTTGGTTTCCTGCAGAGCCTTCAGGCAGTCGCCCATGGGTGCGCCCGACTTCTCGCGCAGCTCCTTTACCAGCTTGGCATCAATCTTTTCGCTCACAGTCTCATCTCACTTTTCTGGCCGGGGCCAGAGGTTTCTGGCAGGTGCCAGAGTCAGGGTATATGTGCCGGATGAATCTCCGGCAAAAGAAAAGCGTGGCGTACGAGACGGCCACGCTCTTCCGTTCCGCACCAGAGGCGCGGCTAAGATTAAAGGGCAGCCTCTGCCGGCTCTTCAGCGCCAGCCGCAGCAGGAGCCTTGCGGATGCCGCCACCCAGGGCAGCTTCCAGATCGACAACCTCAACGGCAGCCGGTTCTTCAACCGCAACTGCAACTTCAGCTACCGGAGCTTCTTCAACGAAGGTCTTGTCGTTCACCATGTTCACGCCTTCGGCCGCCGAATCGGCGATCTTCGAGGTGAACAGACGGATAGCGCGCAGGGCATCGTCGTTGCCGGGGATGACGTAATCAACCACGGTCGGATCGCAGTTCGTGTCGACAACGGCAACCACCGGGATGCCGAGCTTGCGGGCTTCCTTGACGGCGATGGCTTCGTTGTTGGAGTCGACGATGAACAAGGCATCGGGCAGGCGCTTCATGTTCTTGATGCCGGCCAGGTTGGCCTGCAGATGCTTGCGCTCGCGCTCGAGGCGGATGACTTCCTTCTTGGTCAGCAGCTCGTAGCGGCCATCGGTCGACATTTCGTCGATTTCCTGGAGGCGCTTGACGGACTTCTGCACGGTCACCCAGTTGGTGAGCAGGCCGCCCAACCAACGGTTGTTGATGTAAGGCATGCCGGCGCGGGTTGCTTCTTCAGCAACGGCGTCCTGAGCCTGGCGCTTGGTGCCGACGAAAAGCACCGTCTTGCCAGAGGCCGTCAGGTCGGTCACAAACTTGGATGCATCCTTGAAGAGCTTGAGGGTCTTCTGCAGATCAATGATGTAGATGCCATTGCGCTCGCCGAAGATGTATTCCTTCATCTTGGGGTTCCAGCGCTTGGTCTGATGCCCGAAGTGTACGCCAGCTTCGAGCAGTTCTTTCATGGTAATCGTGGCCACATGGCCTCCTTATGCACGCATCCGGGCGGTTTCGTCTGTCCCGGATTAAGTCCGCAGGGCGGAAGGTGAACAACTATAGCTTCTAGCTGCTAGCCGCAAGCTACTTGCCAAATTGTCTGTGGAACCAACCTAAGAGGCAGGTTCCACAGACAAGCCAGGAGCTGAAAGCTAAAAGCTGGAAACTGAGGATTAACGCTTGCTGAACTGGAAGCGCGCGCGGGCACCCTTCTGACCGTACTTCTTGCGTTCCTTCTGACGGGAATCGCGGGTCATCAGGCCTTCGCCCTTGAGCAGCTTGCGCAGCTCGGGATTGAACGTAACGAGGGCGCGGGCAATGCCCATCTTGACTGCGTCGGCCTGAGCAGCAACTCCACCGCCGCGCACCGTGGTGACGACGTCAAAGTTCGAGCTCATCTCAGCCACCACAAGGGTCTTCTTGGCCGAAAAACGCTGCTGCTCGGTGACGAAGTACTCGTCATAGCCCTTGCCGTTGACCTTCCACTCGCCCGTACCGGGGCGAAGGAAGACACGGGCAATGGCCGACTTGCGTCGTCCCGTTCCGTAATACTGAACCAGATCTGCCATTCTCTGTTAGCTCCTAGCTTTTAACTGCTAACCACTAGCTTCTTTTTGGATGGGGTCAGCCTCTCGACTCTCTCCATCCATTTGCTCGAGCACGTAAGGGCTGAGAGCTGGAAGCTAGTGGATAATAGCTGCTTTACGCAATTTCCATGGCCACCGGCTGCTGGGCCTGGTGGGGGTGCTTGTCGCCGCGATAAACCTTCAGCTTGGTCGCCATCTGGCGTCCGATCTTGGTCTTCGGCAGCATGCCCTTGATCGCTTCTTCGAGAATCTTCTCGGGCTTGCGATTCAGCAGGCGGATAAAGGACTCTTCACGCAGGCCGCCCGGAAAGCCGGTGTAACGGCGATAGAGCTTGCTCTGCGACTTGAGGCCGGTAAGGCGGACCTTCTCCGCGTTGATCACGACGACATGGTCGCCCATATCGATGTACGGCACGTACTGGGGATTGAGCTTGCCGCTCAACAGGTCAGCAGCCTTGGTGGCCAGCCGTCCCAGCGTTTTGCCGTCGGCATCCAGAACATACCACTTGCGGTCAATATCCTTACCGCTAGGAACAAAGGTCGACATCTCTCTCCTGCCCTCTATGAAACCTGCGCAAACCGCGCTCGCCCCTTGGCGCTGTTGATCTCAACAGGGCACAACGGGCCTGATGCTCCCACTGCCAAACAAATCTTGTTCGGGTGAGTCTGCGGGGGTGTGGCCCCGAAAGGCATCCCGGCGGGACTGGATCAGAACATGCCTCCAGCGACCGTTCGCCTGTCTTTCCGCAGCCCCTTCGGGCTACCTCCAGCGCGAGTCCGGGTTCGCACGCACAGACTCAAGGCGCAACACCACGCAAGGTCTACAGAATAATTGATTCAAAGATCAAAGTCAACGAAAGCCCGCTTGCGCAGCGGAGTTGCGGCCATTTGCAGGTTCTTTTTGTAACCCTGTTCGCCAGCCTGCCCCGGGTATGGTGCAAATTCCGCGATTGTGTTCCTCGGCCACGCAGCGAGTCTGGCAAAATTCGCTCTGGACTCCATCATTGCCCGTTCGCACACCGTGATTCTTCCTTTCCCTGTTCCTGCCTCGGGGTTCACAATGAAAGCCATGATCCGCCGTCTTCTTTCCGTTTTCTTCTTTCTACCTGCCGCAGCCGGTCTGTGGGCCCAGTCGGCAGCCGTGGCTGACTCCGCCGCCTGGCAGGCCGAGCTTTCCAGCTGGCGTACGGCGCAGGAAAAGCAGGTCAGCGCCCCCGGCGGCTGGCTTTCGCTGGTTTCGCTCAACTGGCTCAAGTCTGGATTCAATGCGGTGGGATCGGAGCCGTCCAGCTCCGTACGCCTGCCGGAGAACGCTCCGGCCAAACTCGGGCTGATTACGGTGAGCGGCAAGACAGTGCAATTGCTGAGCCCCACAGGCGGCTTTCCGGCCGGACTCACTCTGGACGGCAGACCGGCCCGCGAAGGTCAGCTAGCCACCAGCGACGCCAGCCCTTCGGTTCTTGCCTGGAAAGGTTTGCAGCTAGTGGTGCTGGAGAGGGCGGGACGCTTTGTGGTCCGCGTCAAGGACGAGAACGCGCCTGCCCGCACCGGATTTCATGGGCTGAACTGGTTCAAGCCCGATGCGGAGCAGGTGGTGGTGGCGCGCTGGATTCCCTTTCACCCGGCGCAGACCGAAGAGATTCCCACGCCGCTCGGCAATCCGCTGGAGCTGCCCGCCCCAGGGCTGGCCATGTTCCTGCTCCACGGAAAGGTCTACCAACTGGAGCCTGTGATTGAGGATCCGCAGTCGCTGTTCTTCATTCTGCGGGACCAGACCAGCCATACCACTAGCTTTGCCGGCGGACGCTTTCTGCACACCAGCCTGCCGGACCACGGACTGGGTCAGCCGGGAAAGCTGGTGCTGGACTTCAACCGGCTGGAGAATCCGCCTTGCGCCTATTCGGCGTTGGCCACCTGCCCGCTGGCCCCTGAGCAGAACCGGCTGGACACGGGGATCGAAGCAGGCGAAAAGCGCTTCTTGCCGTAACCCACGGTGAGTACTTACTTGCCCAGTTTCTTGATCAGTTCCAGAGCTACCGCCTCCGACGATGCCGGATTCTGGCCCGTAATCAGAAGGCCGTCGCTCACCACGTAGGGTTGCCAGTCCGGCCCCTTCGAGTAGTTGCCGCCGTTGGCCTTCAGCATCTCTTCCACCAGGAAGGGAACCACGGCGGTCAGCAGAACGGCATCCTCCTCGGTGTTGGTGAAGCCGGTTATCGCTCCTTGGTAAGTTCAGGAGTTGAAGCTGGCGGTGCACAGGGTAGGGAAGGAAGGTGCGGCCAGCGAGTTTGCGGCGTTTAAATAGACCAGTCGTCTCCATGTGAGCGAAGTTTCTTAGCAGTCGTAAAATCCTAACTCCTTATTTTTGTGTTCTCCAGCGCAGCATCTCCCGGGTAGCGTCCAGAGCCCGATCAAAGGGGTCGCGGTCCCGGGTGAGTTTGGCGCGCAGGCTGGCACCCAACCATAGGTGGTAGAGGGTTTCGGCAAGCTGCTCGGGATCCCGCTCGGGTGCAATTGAACCCTCTTCCTGGCAGACTCCGATGGCCTCGGCAAGCCGTGCCACGATGCTGCTGGTGCCCAACCGCAGAACCTCGCGCATTGCCTCTGAAAGGTCGCTGACCTCGGCTGAGAGCTTGACCGCCAGGCAGCGATGATTCATCTCTTCCTGGGCTTGGGTCTTGGTCCAGAAGAGGAAGTAAGCCATCAGTCGCTCCAGGCCGCTTGCTCCGGGATGGCTGAGGATTCCGTCGAGTTCCTCAAGATAGCCGTCAAAGTAGGACTCCAGCAGCGCTTCGCCAAAGGCTTCCTTGGAGGCGAAGTAATGGTAGAAGGAACCCTTGGGGATTCCGGCAGCTTGCAGTAGCTCATTGAGGCCCATGGCAGTGAAGCCCTTGTAGGCCAGGATGCCGGAAGCGGTATCTAGGATGTGCTGACGGACGCTGTCGGAGGTGGCGGCGGTGGACATGGGAGTAGTGTACATAAAAATAGACCAGTCGCCTATTTTTTATAATTTGGCGATTTTTATACCTTGCGCCGTAGATGCAACGCAGATTATCCCCATGTTTGAACGTGGGGTCTACGTAAGGACAGGGACGGAGGGCAGGGCTCCGGCGGCGCGGGCTTCGCTGACGACCGCTTCCAGATGGCTGAGTACCTCAGGGACGCTCATGGTGTAGAGCTGGCGCTGGGCGTCGTAGCCCTCCTCAATAAGCTGCTTGAGGTAGCGGCCGGCCACCTGGGCGGCAAGATGGTCGGTAAGTACGAGGCCGGAGCGCTGCTTCTGTTCCACCCATGCCTGATTGGGCAGGGCAATCCAGAGGGTGCGGCCATTGACGTCGAAGCGGACGTCGACGGCATCGGCGTGGCGGGTGGCGATGGCCACCATGTTGGCCTTCCAGCAGCAATGCAGATCCTCGCTGCTCCAGCGGTCAATGATGTGGAAATCCTCGTACATGGCACTAGCGTATCCCTGTGGGTGAGATTGGGCAAGCAGAAGTTGATGCAGAGTAGATCTCTGCTGGTGTAGCAGAAAAAAAGTGACCGTGGTGCGGGACGGTGCGGCTATAGGGATTGGCGAAGACGACGATAAAAGGCCAAGGGAGTATCAAATTTTATGCAGGTAACAGTCACAATTTCCGATGAAATCATTCGTGAGGCGGCTCAGCGCAAGATGAGTCTTGTTGAGTTTGTAGAGAATCTGATCGACCAGGGGATGCACAGTCAGTCCAAGCCAGCCTTGACGGCGGCCATTGACCGAATCCGTGCGTTGCATAGCACGGGGCAGGATGGACATTGAAGGGGAGTGGGAAAATAGCTGGATTTGCGGCAATGGCACTGGACGAATGGTGGACGTTGCTCTCGGCCCGCTGATAGACTAATGGGGTTGCGAAGGCGTTGCCCTTTATCGCATGGACCCCGCCCGCAAGTCTAGAGAAGAAGGACAAGAAGAGACCCGTGGATACACAAACCCGTCATGCGCTGAAGTCCAACAGTTTTGCCGAAGCCACGGCGAGCAGTGTGAACTGGCTGAGCGGCCATCGTATCGGCTTGATTCGCTGGATTGCTGCTGTAGTAGTGGTGCTGGTGCTGGGCATCGGTGCGCTCATCTTCTGGAATGTCCGCACGTCGGCTGCCGACGAAGCTCTGGGCGCGGCGCTGGACACCTACAATGCATCGCTGGCAGAACCGGGCATTCCGGCAGGCAATGGCGTTTATGCCACGGCTGCCGACCGCTCGCGCGCTGCCAACAAGCAGTTTAACGATGTGGCCGCGCAGTACGGCTTTCTGCCCGAAGGCAGCAAGGCGCACTACTTTGCAGGCGTGACGGCCCTTGATCTGGGCCAGACCGGTACGGCCGAGTCTGAGCTGAAGACGGCTGCCGGCGCATGGGATCGCAACCTGGCCAATCTGGCCAAGGTGGCTCTGGCCGGGCTTTATCGCCAGACGCAGCGCGATTCGCAGGCTGCCGACATCTATAACGGCATCGTGAGCAAGCCGTCGGATACGGTTTCGGTTGCGGTGGCACAGCTGGACCTGGCGGATCTGTACGCCGCTGAAGGCAAGCAGGATCAGGCTCGCGCTCTGTGGGCCAAGGTGAAGGACGCCGACAAGGATGGCATGGCAGGTCAGATCGCCAGCCAGAAGTTGGGCGTTCAGTAACCCCATCCTAAGGATGGAAGAAACTCGCAGAGCCTGGCGCTCTGCGAGTTTTTTCTTTTGGGGCGGAAAAATTCCCTGCGGGGTCTGTGAGCACTTGGAGGGCAGGCTGCGTCGAGTGGGTATGAGCGCTGGCGTGGCCCTTTGGCCGATGGACATGGAAAACACGGAGAGCAAGTTGCACGACAGAGCGGAGAGCGATGCGGCCGTGGCCGCGCTGGTGGATCAGTATGCAAGCGCGCTCTACCGGGTGGCCTACTCGGTGGTGCGCAACCCGTCCGACGCCGAGGATGCGGTGCAGGAGGCCTTTGTGCGCGTGCTGCGGCATCGGGATCAGTTGGCCGAGGTGCGCGATGCCCGGGTGTGGCTGATCCGCATTGTGTGGAACGTGGTGTTGGACCGCAAGCGGCGCATGAAGACCCGGCCCGAGACAGACGATGTAACGGAGATGGCCCGGGTACTGCCCTGCGAGGGGTTAACGGCGGAAGAACGCGCGGCGGCCGCGGAACATCATGCGTATGTGCTTGGCTGTATGGAGAAGCTGCCTGCCAAGGAACGCGAGGTGCTGCAGCTTTCGGCCTTCGAAGAGCTTTCGAGTGTGGAGATTGCGGCGGCGCTGGGCATTACGGAATCAAGCGTGCGTTCGCGGTTGTTCCGGGCACGGAATCAGATGGCCGAACTGCTGGAGCACAAAAGGAGTTTGCGATGAGCTACGAAGGACAGGAACGCAGGCTGGTGAGTGTGGATGAGACGCTGCGGCTGGTGGCCAGTCTGCCGGCACCGGAAGGTCTGGAAGCCCGGTTGAAGGCTCGTCTGGCTACTCCGCCGAAGAAGGTGATTGCCTGGCCGGAGAGCCGCAACTGGCTGCGTGCGGCGGCGGCAGTTTTGCTGGCCACGGCGGTGGTGGGCGGCGCATGGGCGATCTATGCGCATGTGCAGACGGCAGCGGTGGCTCACAGCCAGCCGGTGCGTCCCACGGTGCCTACGGAAGGCTTTTCAAGCGCAGGCGCCATGCGCACACCGCAGACACTGAACGGTCCGGTCGTGCCCAGCGCCCAGAACGCCGTGCCCCAGTCCGCAGGTCCGGCGGCGCGCAAGATTGTGCTGGCCAAGAAAGCCGAGCAGTAACTCTGAATCGTTGCAGACAGCAAAGGCCCCGCGTAGATGCGGGGCCTTTGCTGTCTGGGAAGATATGCGGAATTTAGTGCTTGTGGGTGAGGGCACGGATCAGCATGCCGAGCAGGGCCAGCACCGCTGCGCCACAGAAGGCGGGAAGAAAGCCATGAATGCGGAAGCCCGGAACCACGTTCGAGGCGATCAGCAGCACAATGGCGTTGATGACCAGCAGAAAAATGCCCAGCGTGAGGATGCTCAGCGGGAAAGTAACCACCTTGAGGAGA
The DNA here is from genome assembly GCF_048629425.1 of Telmatobacter bradus. Classification (NCBI taxonomy): domain Bacteria; kingdom Pseudomonadati; phylum Acidobacteriota; class Terriglobia; order Terriglobales; family Acidobacteriaceae; genus Telmatobacter; species Telmatobacter bradus. The sequence continues at coordinate 4,401,950 of NZ_CP184532.1, read as the reverse complement.
AAGCCGAGCGTGGCGTTGAGCAGGCCGACGACTGCGGCAGCCAGAAGCGCGGCAAACAGACCGCTGACGCGGAAGCCGGGGACGATGTTGGCAACCACCAGCAGGGCGATGGCGCTCAGAAACCACTGAACCAGAAGATTGGACATTTTCTTTCTCTCCGGCGGCAAATTGATCCGCTCTGTCTTCACTTTATACGTAGGACAGAGAAAATTCGTTCGACGGAGAAGGCAGAGGATGAGCTTTTTGTGGCCTCTCCGTCGAACCGGTAAAGCCATGTATGCGTAGAGCCTTTTAAACCTTAGATCGAGGAAAGGATGAGCATGGTGCGAGCAGTGTGGATGGGGGCGGGATTACTTTGCGTGTTGGCAGGCAGCGCCGGGGCACAGCAGACGGCTCCGCTGTCCGATGTGCGGCAACTGATGCAGCAGGTGGAAGAGCATCAGAGGCAACTCGACAAGGTGCGGGAAGATTACACCTACACTTCATCGACGACGACAGAAGACGTGGACTCTAGCGGTCGTGTGACCAAGACAGAAACTGCGGAAGAGGAGAACTTTTTTGTCAATGGTCATCCAATTACCCGGCTGGTGAAGAAGGACGGCAAGGCACTCGACGGCAAGGAACTGGAAAAAGAGACCGAGCGGGTGACGAAGCGGGTGGAGAAGGCCAGCCAGACCCCTGCTGGTCAGGAGCTGGATGCGCATACGATTGGCATTCGCAAGCTGCTGGCGATGATGGATGTGCGGAATCCGCAGCGGGTGAATTATCGCGGTCGCGCCACCATCAAGTTTGATTTTGCGGGTCGCAAGGACGCTAAAACGCACGGGATAGAGGAAGATCTTTCGAAAAAGCTGGAGGGCACGATCTGGGTGGATGAGGCCGACCGGCAGGTGGCGCACATGGAGGTTCGGCTGAACGATAACTTCCATGTAGGCGGAGGGATGCTGGCCAATATCCAGAAAGGGTCGAGCTTTTCCTTTGATCAGGTTCCGGTCAAAGACGGATTATGGCTGCCGACTGGGGCGGAAATCTTTTTTCAGGCGCGGGTTTTGCTGGTGAAGGGGGTTCGCCAGCGGCTTCACGAGCGTGACTACGACTACAAGCGCTTTCACATTGATGCGGAGCAGGGCAAGGATGTGAAGGTGGTGGGCGGCAAGTCGTAGCGTGGAAGGCCGTTGGTGCAGAGAGTTAAAAGGGCGGTCCTGCAAGAGCAGGCCGCCCTTTTAATTTTGTAAGACAACACTACATCATGGGCGGTCCGCCACCGCCAGGACCACCACCGCCATCTGGCGGGCCACCTTCGCCGCCATCGGGAGGAGGTCCGGGAGGTCCGTCCTGGTTGTCGCGCTGGCTCTGTTGCTTGAGCAGGGCATTGAACTTGGCCAGCTGGCTTTCCGTCAGTAAGGCAGCAATTTTGGCATTCGATTCGTTCCGCAGGGCCTTCATGGCCGTACGCATTTTCTCGAACTGCTCAGGATCGGGGCGCTGACTGTCATCGCTGGAGGCCTGACCTCCAGCGGGACGCATGCTCTGCATCAGATCGCTCATTTTCTGGTGCTGTTCGGTCAGAATGGCCTTGACGTTGGTCTGCTGATCGGGGGTGAGTGAAAGCTGCTTGGTGAGCTGCTTGAGCTGACGGTCGATGCTGGGGCCACGTTGCTGCTGGCTGCCGCCATCCATCCCGTCGGGTGGGCCACCACCGGGCGGCGGACCGCCTTGGCCTCCATCCTGGGCAAAGAGGGGTGCGCCAGTCAGAATCAGCAGCGCCGCAAGGATCAGCATCCGGCCACAAAGCATGCGGCGAACTAGCTGTCGGGAGAGTGTCATTGAAATTACTCCTTCTCCTCCATGTGTGTGGCTCCGTAAGCCGGAAGCCTGGAAAAGCATCTGCGAAACGGGCGATCCTCGGTTTGGGTGCGCCTCGTAGTGGTAGGTCGCTGAGAACTTCTCTGATTGTTACACGCAGTAGCGAACAAAAACGCTCACCCTGTGGGATGGGGTAGATTGAAGGCATGTTTGCGAGGAAGATTGCGGTCAGACAGGGAAAGGCGGACGGTACAGCGATCCCGTGCCCGATCGCCTGGATCGACAACTTTGCCATGCGCAACTTCACCAACGATGCCGTCTTCGACGACACGCTGCCGGTGGCCGACGGGCTGCTGGAGATTGGCGCACGTGTGCCGCTCGACCGGTTGCGGAGCGCGATGGAAGACTGGTTCCGGCGCAAAGGCTATTTGAAGGCAGAGGAGCGGCTGGAGTTGGAGGAGCAGAGAGCAGAGAGTAATGCAGACTCCTGGGGGTGAGAGCTGAGGGCTGTGCTTCCCCACCCTAGCCACAAAAACAAAGACGTGGCGAGGGTGGGGCACCCGAAGGGGAGTGCTGCGTGCGCACTGCTAACCGTGGACCAAGTGTGATTGGTTGCTTACAGCAAGTGGTGGTGTGAGCCGTTGCCAACGTTGTTGCTGCCCTTTGCGATGGCGTCCACGTCGGCGTATTTGTGGGTTTCAACGGTGTTGGTGTCGCTGTTGGAGAAGGTGAAGCTCTGATCGTCGAGGGAGTGGATTTTGCCGGTGGATTCGGTGTTGTCCTTGAAGGTCAGGTGCAGCAGTGTGCCCTGCCTGTAGTGGGAGAGCTTTTTTTCGATCTTGTGCGCGTACTTGTCGGGGTCTTGCTGGCCGCGAGCGTGGCCAAGAGGACCGGTAAGCAGTACGGCTCCGGCCACGATGGCCAGCAGCAGCGATCTTCCAATAGCAACAAACCTCATAACGCCTCCGAAAAACTGAGAGATGAAAAATTCGGTTGGGCTCCGGCCGGTTTCAGGCTGTCCCAGAGTTACAGTGCCAAGGCAGAGATTCCGCGGGATTCTGTTGCTTGCCGAGAAGGCCGGTAGCAACGTATTTCTCCCGCATTACAGCCGCTCTGGATCTGTCCTCGCCGTGTAACAAACGAATCTACCCCAGATGGAACGCAAAAAGATAGCCGAATGTGGACGCGGGGCACCTACAGATTCAAGACCCGGTTCCGGTCCGGGAGTTGCGGCGGGAGTTGCGGAAACAACGGTTTACAGCGTTGGCATTGTTGATCCGGCGAATCAAGGGTGTTTTCGCGCTTTCCCTGATTTTCTGGATCACGCAGGCGTGGCCCGGTTTGTGACAAAAAAAGCAGGCTGCCCCGGAGGGCAGCCTGCTGGTGGCGAAGGAAAGTTCGCTTAAAGCTGGTTCATGTTGGCCAGGAACTCGGCGTTGTTGCGCGTCTTGTCCAGGCGGCTGACCAGCAGTTCCATGGCTTCCACCGGCGACAGCGGGTTGAGCACACGGCGCAGGATGAAGATGCGCTGCAGGTCTTCCTTGGGGATAAGCAGCTCTTCCTTACGGGTGCCGGAGCGCTGGATGTCGATGGCCGGGAAGACGCGCTTGTCGACGAGTTTGCGGTCCAAGATGACTTCCATGTTGCCGGTGCCCTTGAACTCTTCGAAGATGACCTCATCCATGCGCGAGCCGGTATCGACGAGCGCGGTGGCGATGATGGTCAGGCTGCCGCCTTCCTCAATGTTGCGGGCGGCACCGAAGAAGCGCTTGGGGCGCTGCAGGGCATTGGAATCCACACCGCCGGAGAGTACCTTGCCGGAGGGCGGAACGATGGTGTTGTAGGCGCGGGCCAGACGGGTGATGGAGTCGAGCAGGATGACGACGTCGCGCTTGTGCTCGACCAGTCGCTTGGCCTTTTCGATGACCATTTCAGCCACCTGTACGTGGCGGGCAGCGGGTTCGTCGAAGGTGGAGGAAATGACCTCACCCTTGACCGAGCGCTGCATGTCGGTGACTTCTTCCGGACGCTCGTCGATGAGCAGGACGATCAGAACCACTTCAGGGTGGTTGGTGGTGATCGAGTTGGCGATCGACTGCAGCAGGATGGTCTTACCGGTGCGGGGCGGGGCGACGATCAGGCCGCGCTGTCCCTTGCCGACGGGCGTCAACAGATCCATGACGCGGCCACTGGTGGCCTCGCGCACGGTTTCCATCTTGATGCGTTCCTGCGCATAAAGCGGCGTCAGGTTGTCAAAGAGGATTTTGTTGCGGGTCTCTTCGGGCGATTCGAGGTTGATGGCCTCGATTTTGACCAGAGCAAAGTACTTTTCACCTTCATGCGGGGGACGGATGTTGCCCGAGATGGAGTCGCCGGTCTTGAGGTCAAACTTGCGGATCTGCGAGGGAGAGACGTAGATGTCGTCGGGGCCGGGCAGGTAGTTGTAGTCCGGGGAGCGAAGGAAGCCGTAGCCGTCGGGAAGGATTTCAAGGACGCCATCGGCGAAGATGTGGCCTTCCTTTTCGCTCTGGGCCTGGAGGATCTTGAAGATCAAGTCCTGTTTGCGGAGGCCGCTGGTTCCGGGGATTTCAAGCGAGCGAGCGATACGGCTCAGCTCGGTAATGTTTTTTTCTTTCAGTTCAGCGATGGTCATGATCACCTGCGAGGCGGGATGTGAGAGGGGCAGATTGCCGAAGGGAGGAGGACTCCAAACGAGGTAGGACTATAAATCGAACTCTTAACACAGACCGGGAGAGTAAAGCAATCCTGAAGGCCTGCAAGGGCACGGTTAAAGTGGAGCCGCCCATCCTGCACAAAAGCAGAGTGATCGGGATGGGCTTGGGGGGGAGCGAATTGTCAGCCGTCAGGCTGCCTGACGATTTTCTTCGGCGTCAGCGGTGACCGCGGAAACTGCGGACGCCGGATTGGCCGTATGGAAGCGGCAGAGCACCTCATTGGTGGTGTCCTGCAGCCGGGTGTTGGGCTTGTGCAGCTTACGGGTAGCCTTGCTGGCTAGCTGACAGAGCTGGTAGCGGTTGGACACATGAGAGAGTGCCCCAAAGACCAGGTTGGAACGCATTGCAGTTTCTCCTTCTCGTGTTACCAGTCCGGACGGAACTACTTGGCACCGCCGGTACCAGGGGAGCGCAGAAAAAATCAAGGAACGCTCCGAAGCTGACTTCTGGTTTGGTACAAAACTGGAACCACTGTATCCCTGGAAAGTGAATGCCTGGCCGCCGCTTCTGGTGGGATGCGTCGACTTGAGCTTCGGGGTACAGCAACTCCGTCCTTGCTATAGACGTGTCAAGCACGTCTTTTGTTCAAAACTATGACGCAGTTTCTTAGAGTGGAAGCTGGTCGCATACACAACAAAAAAAGCGGGGGCGCAATCCTGGGACACAATCCTAAGAGCATTCCTTTTTTCGGAGATACAAAGACGTACCGGGCATCAACAAAGAGCCTTGGCTCGTAAGGATGCAGGAACGACAAGGGGTACGCTCGATGCTGCTGAGTGCTCTGCCCTCGAAGGATGGCTTGTATGAATCTAAACCCAAGCTGGGAAGAGGTCAACTTTTTTTTATGGGTTTTCGGGTACTTTTGGAGGGAATGGGATCGTTTTTCTAAGTGATTTGTTTTTCTGTGTTTAAGGTAGGAAATCGGGGCAGAGAGAGTTTGATAGAGGGCAAAACGCCCAAAGCTGGAACCCTTTGAAAGGTAAAAAGAAGATGAAATGTGGGAGGGAAGTGGCGGAGAAGGGAATTACATGCAGCTTCCCTGCCTGTTCATGGGCGGGAACAGGCAGGGAAGCTGCAGAGGGCGAACAGACCTTTCGGTGAGGAATCACTGCAGCAGAGGCACAGGTAGCAGCAGGGGTCCGGAAAGTTGTCGCCAACAGGTTGACGCGGGGCGCTCAGGCCTTCCAGGGGCGGCCGTCGGGATCCGTGTTCATGCCCGAACGCATCGGCTTACGGTGCAGATGGTTGGTCTGCTCCTTGGGCGATTTGTTCCGGGCGAAGAAGAACACATCAATACGCAGCAAGGAAACAACCAGGGCGGCGATCAGGGGCACAGTGTAGAGCAGCATGTCCCTGCTGGAGGCGAAGATGAAGTCGTTCATGAACACTCCTCGAAGTACGCTCTGGCGGAGATGCTGGCGCGTCTTAGATGAGGTATCGGCAGTAAATTAGAGAACCCTTAAGTATCGAAAGTAACACCCTTGCTAAAGTGAGAAAAATCAAAGGAATAGCGACAGGAGAATCTTGGCTGCTGCGGTCTGTCGTCCTCAAAAGGGTTGCTCGCGTGGAAATCATGGGTTCCCATGGTGGGCTGTTATGCTTTTTACCTGTAAATCGAGATTCGGGAGGGAGAAGGCATGAAAGGTCTGACAAGAAGAGGCTTCATGAAGGTCAGCTCGATGGTGGGAGCGGTTCTTGCTGGAGGTGCGGCAGGCAAACTTGGGGCCCAGGCCGGCGGATTTCAGGCGGCCAGTGCTCCCAGTGGCCCTCATGGCAGAGAGAAGAAGGGGCCAGGCATTCAGGAGGTCTATGCGCTTTGCGAGGTCACCGGCGGTGGACAGAAGGTTTACGGAGTTGCCGTAGAGTATGACGCGTCGATCGATCCCGCCAGTCTGGCTCTGGATACATTTATCACCAGCGTCTTTCCCGCAGCGGGTGGGGGCGGCATGAGGATGGGCGATGTGATGGACAATTCAAAGTCGTTGACAGCCCAAGTGCGGCTCGTGGCAGGCATCTACACCAACACCGCCCCCGCCTTCCTCCCTGGCCAAAAGAGCATTGCTGGCAGTTATGTTATTGCGGAATTCGCGCATGGGACTGATCTCAGTACGCCAACCGCGGACAGCGACAAAGTTACTGTCACACAGGAAAAGGACGTCAAGACGGTGAGCGGCAAGGTTTATGCCGCAAGTGCTGCCGTGCGGGATAACTCTGGTGGGCGCGAAAAGAACGTGGTCATCCGTGGAATCGACGGCTGGGAACAGAATCATTGGTGGTGGAATGATGCGCGTTCCGCAATGCTCGAATACAGCATCTACCTGCCCAAGTCCTTTTTGAAGGAAGGTGGAGAGAATAAGGAATATCCACTGGTCATTGCTATCACTCACTCGGGGACAAGTTACGACGGAACCTGTCTTGAAACGCTGACCGAGCAATGCATCGCTAGCATCTGGGCGTTGCCGGAAGAGCAGGCTGAACGTGAGTGCGTAGTGATTACTCCGCGTTATGAACGCACGACGCTGAACGATTATTGGGAACATACATACGATGTCGAGAATACTTATCGGCTGGTTGCATCTCTGCTAAAGAATACCTGGAACTTCGGCAATCCTAACTTGGAAGATAGAAGGGATAAGGTTCTGAAGATTGATTCGAAGAGAGTCTATTGCACGGGCTGGTCCATGGGGGCCATGACGTCGCTTTGGATGATGGCAAAGCACCCTGAAACCTTTGCCGCCGGTCTTATCATCGCAGGCCAGCAGCGGCCGGCAGATGTTGTCGATCTGGCGAAGCAGAATGTGCTGATCATCACTGGTGCAGAGGACGCGAAATCGACCTCATGGAATGAAAAATGCGTTTCGGTTTGGGAGCATGCAGGTGCCAAGGTTACGCGACCGGAAGAACGCCTTAACCCGGCACCCATTTTTCCGATCGACGATCAAAAGGTGTTGAGCGAGCAGATTAACGGCTACCTGGGCAAGGGAGGCAACATCACCTTCCTGACCTTTGCCAATGTCGACCACATGGGAGCTGCTAGACAGTTTTTCTACATCAAAGCTGCAAGAAACTGGTTGTTTGCGCAACGAAAGACATAAATAAGGGAAATTCGCAGTCCTCTGCGGCGCGGTTCCTCATGGTGTTCAAATGGACTGCGCCCTTTTTAGCGTATTTCTGAGTAGACAGGCACTCGTGTAGAAGAATTTACTCGTTTAATTGCAGCGCTGGACGGTTATCGCAACGATGCCGTCTATCTGCGCAACTCCTGCGATGTAGGCAGGTTCGGTGCTTGATGGGAATCAGGAAGACATTGGGTTTTCCTGCTTTCGTATTCCACTACCAACCAGTCGTATCTCCTTTTCATCCTCCCATTTTTACAACTCATCCGGAATTTCGACAATTGATCGGAAATATCGCGCATTTCGTGCGCCCCCGCCGTACTTTCTTCTCAGAGCACGCCTGCTCCGGGATGGAATGCATATGACAAAGAAAACTTTGATTCGGGTGGAAGAAGTCAGCCGCCGTTTTGCACTGGACCATACCCCTGGGAAGCACACAGCCGCAACCTTTGTCAGCGCTCTTCATGCGGTGAATTTGACGGTTTCGATGGGCGACTTTCTGGCAATCTCCGGCCCCAGTGGTAGCGGGAAATCCACATTACTCAATCTGATTGGCTGCATCGACAAGCCTTCAAGCGGCGCAATTTTTCTTGATGGCGTAAACACCACTACGCTTAACCCCGAAGGTCAGTCAGAACTGCGCCGTAATAAAATAGGCTTCGTCTTCCAGACCTTCAATCTGATTCCGGTTTTTACCGCAGCGGAGAACGTGGAATATCCACTGTTGATTCAGGGTGTGGATGCCGGAGAGCGCAGGCGCAGGGTCGCCGATGCTCTGGAAAACGTCGGCCTGGCAAAACGCGCGCAACATCGTCCTGACCTGCTGAGTGGAGGCGAACGTCAGCGTGTGGCCGTGGCGCGGGCCATCGTACATCGCCCTGCTCTGGTGTTGGCCGATGAGCCTACTGCCAATCTGGACACGCAAAATGCTACGCAATTAATCGCTCTCATGCAGGGCCTGAACCAACGCATGGGACTGACCTTCATCTTCTCCACTCATGATGCCCGCCTTCTGGAACACACCCCCCGCATTGTCCGCCTCTGCGATGGCCGCATTGAATCGCAGGCGTCTGTTGGAGAAGCAGGCGGCAACGCTCAACATCTTGCCTTGTCCAATGTGGAACTCAACTCGATGGAAGGAGTCCATCATGTTTAAATTTCTTCTTCTTGCTTTTCGCAATCTCTTCCGGAACCGTCGCCGTACCGGCATGACACTGCTGATGGTGGGGGGCGGTGTGACCGGCCTGCTGTTGGTGGGAGGATTTTTCGCTTTTATGTACCAGGGCATTCGCGAAGGTGAAATCAATCGCGGCCTGGGCCACATTCAGGTCTTCAACTCCGAGCATTTCACCCGGGATGAAGTCCACGTACTCGACACCGGATTGCAGGACTGGCAGCAGATCGCCGCGCAGGTTCGCGGTCAGGCACATATTCGCGGGGTTGCACCGCGTATCGAGTTCTACGGCATGCTCTCCAATGAAGAAAAGACCGCTGTCTATATGGGCAGTGCAGTTGATCCACAAGCGGAATCGAATCTGGGATTCAAAACCGACATCGTCACGGGACACGATCTGAGCCTTTCTCCGCACGGAGAGACCGAGGCTATGGTCGGTGCGGGCCTGGCAAAATCACTGCATGTAAAGCCGGGCGATGGTCTCACCATCATGGCAATGACCTCGGACGGCGCGCTGAATGGAGTTGATGTCAATGTGGTTGGCATCGTGCAGACGGGAATCAGTGAATATGACGCGCGCTATCTGCGCATTCGCCTTGCAGATGCACAGCACTTACTGCAAAGCCAGCGCATCACCAACCTTGTCATTGGCCTTGACCGTACGGAAAACACGGATGCGGTAGCCGCGAAACTGGGTCCGTATTTGAAAAGCTCACAGACACTGACATTAAAGAAGTGGATCGATCTTGCTACTTACTACAAACAGGTTCGCTCTCTCTTCAATTCCATCTACATCTTCATCGGCGTCATCGTCTTCTTCATGGTTCTCATGTCCAGCATCAATACCCTTTTGATGTCGATGTTTGAACGCACACGGGAAGTGGGAACCATGCTGGCTATGGGTACTCCTCGCTCCTGGATTGTGGCGCTCTTTGTTACGGAGGGGACAGTGCTGGGTGTGTTGGGTGCAGTGGCTGGTGTGCTGGGAGGCAATTTGCTGGCGTGGGTCATCAACATCTCTCATGTTCATCTGCCGCCCCCTCCTGGCTCCACAGAGAACCTCCCGCTAGTGATACTGCATCTTCCTTCGCTGATGGTGGGAGCATCTTTTCTGGTGGTACTCTCGCTGGCGCTAGCCTCGATTCTTCCGGCAATGCGTGCTTCAAAACTGCAGATTTCGGAGGCTCTGTCTCATGTTTAAAACACTCGTCATACCTCGCATTCTTCTACAGATGTTTGTCATGGCGTTGCTGCTTTGCAGCATGTTGCGAGGCCATGCGGCAACGCCGGATGCCGTTGAGCTACTCAGGCACTCCGATATCTATCGCAACGGATGGAGTTCCTTTACGTTGCGGGTTAAGATTACCAACTTCGAGAACGGCAATCCCGATGAAGAACGGTTGTACGGCATCTCGCAAAAGGGAACAGAGAAAACTTATGTAGATTTTCTCAGTCCTCGCGATAAGGGAAGTCACCTGCTGATGCTGGGCGACGATATGTGGATCTTCCTGCCCGACACCAGCCGTCCCATGCGCATTACTCCACTGGAACGGCTTGCTGGCAATGCATCGAATGGCGATGTGGCCAGAACCAACTATGCCGCGGACTACACACCTGTCTATCAGCGCACTGAGATGCTAGGTACGGTGAACTGCTATCTTCTGGAACTCACGGCAAAGCGCAAAGGCTCTACTTACCAACGCATACTTTACTGGCTGCGTGCGGAAGATGCACGACCGGTGCGGGCTGAGTTTTACCTGACATCGGGAAAGCACATCAAGTCCGCAAGCTTTGATGAATACGTCAGCGTGGATGGGCGAATGCAACTGCGTCGTATGACCCTTTATGACGAGATTCGTCATAATTCGCACAGCGTTCTTGAATATAGCAATTACACTCCGCGTGAGCTGCCCGACAAACTCTTCTATCAGGGCCGCGCCGAACGCTTTTAAGCTAAGGCAGCGATGCTATTGCAGTTCAATCAACCGCGTTCGCCGCACGGCAGCAGAGATGCAATTCAGAGGATAGTCATGAAGAGAAATGAAGCAGTGGTTACGATGTTGTTTTTCTTTATGGCTATTTTCGGATCTGCCCAGGAAGCGGAGTCGAAGCCAGAGAGAAATGTCCATTATCGCTCTTCGCTTACCGTACTCAATGATGCAACCGAATACGGAAAGCTGCAGGTTCCTGTGCCTCAGGTGTTGAATCAGACACTGATAGAACCTGTCATCACGATGCGCTATCGCGAACGCTGGAGCGTTGCAGGTAGTGCAGTGAACCTGACTCAAACCGATGGCGCCATGCACAACCAGACGCACATGAAGGAAGCATACGCAGGTCTCTCAGCGGGCGATTTCGACTTTACGGCGGGGCGTCGCATCGTGCGCTGGGGAACCGGATACGCATTCACTCCGGTGGGCGTTCTTGATCCACCACGCATCGCCACTAATCCCACAGATCGGCTGAACACCAATGTGGGGCGGGATATGGTGAAGGTCGACTACGTCCATGGCCAACAAGCCATGCAACTTGCCTGGGCATCAAGCGCTCTGGCCCCAGCCGGAAGTTCTCAGCAAGATATAACCGCTTTCCGGTATAACGTACTCATGCATGGGTTCGATACCGCCCTGATTGCCAGTCACGATCAGGGCGGTGATAGCGAGGGAGCCATGGCCTTTACCCGCGTTTTTGGTCAGGCATTGGAAGCGCATGGAGAGTTTGCCTGGCGCGATCAGGCAGCCCTGCTGCTGGGCGGAAAATTTGCGATGAAGAATGGGGCTATGATTCTGGCGGAGTTTTACACGCCACCCAATACCGAGTATTTTCGTGATTCCGCGTCCCTGATCGGCCAGGGACGGCAAAGCTATCTCTTCTTCAGCGTGGGCAAGTCGCGACTGCGGGAGCGCCCGGGATGGAAGGCATGGGATTTGAGCATGTATGATGTTGTGAATCTGCGCGATCGCAGTGCCGTTCAGGCTCTTGATATGACTCGCCGCTTTGGGCAGTATTTTTCTGCCTATTCGCATTGCGAGTTTCCATTGGGAGGTGCAGCGACGGAATATGGCGCTACTCCCTATCTGACGGCGATTTCAACGGGGGTACGATTTCAGCTATGACGCAACGCGCTCCAGCTGCAAACAGCCAACCCGCACAATCATCCACATCTGCACTTAAGAGCTTTTTTGTTCGTGGCCTTACTATCTCCGTAGGCGTTACCGTTGCCATTGTCCTATTCCTTATCTCTTTGGGGGATATTCAGCTTTCGCAATTTGGAGTGGGACTGCTGAAGTCGTTTCTCTTTTGTATCTGTATAGGCCTTCCATCTACAGTGACGCTCAATTGGGTGAGCTTACGCTTCTCCGATTGGGCAGGGCGCTGGATGCATTTGATCAACGTCGCTCTTCTGATCTTGATTTCCCTGTTCGGCTTGTTGTGTGGAGATTGGATCTTTATCCTGTTGGGCTTTGATAAGCTCGCCAATTTATCGGCTTCGTTTTTCAGCTACGCGCCATTCTGCATCTTTTCCTCTTTAGCCGTAGGACTGTCGCTCAGTGTTTATGAGCGTATGCGTCGTCGTCTGCAAACAGCAACGTTAGAACTGCGCACCAGGCAACTGGAACAGGAACGGGCCAACAAACTGCTTGCTGAGGCACGACTCTCCTCGTTGGAATCAAGAGTCCATCCTCACTTCCTCTTCAATACGTTGAACTCCATCGCCGCATTGATTCACTCCGATCCTCAGTGCGCTGAGAAGACGGTGGAACAACTCGCTTCGTTGTTGCGCTTTTCGCTGACGGCCAATCAGCATGGCACCGTAGCCCTACGCCAGGAAGAAAAGATTGTGCGCGATTATCTGGAGATTGAACGGACCCGCTTTCGTGAGCGGTTGCGATTCTCCATCGATATTCCTGGATCACTCGATGCGAAGCAAATTCCTCCGCTTGCTCTGCAAACGCTGGTGGAAAATGCCATCAAACATGTAGTGGCCCAGCGTCAGGAGGGTGCATCGATTACGATCCGCGGAGCGTTGCAGGAGGATGTGCTGTATGGAGAAAGTGTTTATCTGGAAGTTTGTGATGATGGCCCAGGTTTTTCACTCGATTCGATACAGCCAGAGCATGGGTTAGGCAATCTCGTTAGCCGTCTGAAACTGTTATATGGTTCAGCCGGAGAATTGCGTGTCGAGCGTCAGGATGGTAGGACCGTTGTGGCGCTGCTCTTTCCGGCGAAGCCTAATCACTCGGAGGTTTCTTGATGGAATCCACACCGATCCGAGCCTTTCTCGTCGATGATGAACCTCTTGCCATTGAACGTTTGCAGCGATTATTAAGCGATTTTCCGCACTTGCATGTGGTGGGTTCGGCCACGGACCCGGAGGAAGCTTGCAGGTTCCTTAACGATGAGCGAAATGGTGGCGTTGACGTACTTTTTCTCGACATTCAGATGCCGGGCAAAAACGGCTTTGAGTTGCTGGCAGAACTGGCGAAGCAGCCCTTCGTTATCTTCATCACCGCATTTGATGAATATGCCTTGCAGGCCTTTCAGGTCAATTCCATTGACTACTTGCTGAAGCCCGTTGAACCTGAGCATCTGCAGCGCGCGCTGGATAAGCTTGCACGGATAAGACCAGCAGTACAGGCACCATGGCAGAGTAATCCGCAACTGCCGACATTGTTGCTGGAGATGGCCGCCAAACTTCGGGGTTCGCGCCCGGAATATGCACGCAGGGTAGCAATCCGCATTGGGGACAGCATCAGCTTTCTCGAACTCGATTCTGTTTCGCATTTCATGGCGCAGGACAAGTTAACCTACGCTGTCGTGAATGGCCGCTTGCACATGGTTGATCAAACGGTTACGGAACTTGAAGAACGACTTGATCCGGCGCGCTTTCTGCGCGTTCATCGTGCGACATTGGTAAACCTTGATTGGATTCAAGAGGTCAACTTCTGGTTCGCCGGAAAGCTGCTACTCACCCTGCGCGATGCTTTACACACGAAGCTTCCAGTGGCTCGCGACCGAGTGAAACTGATTAAAGAAAAGATGGGGATATAGAAGTTGTTTCGGACTAGCGAATTTAGAGTCCCCGATAGGTTCGAAAACGCTCCAGGGGTCTACATTTGCGGGCGCGGCGCTACTGGGTAACAACGAGTGGTAATGTGACAGACGAGATCTGGAAACGATATATCGAGGAGCTAAAGCTCCTGGCTCCAGACGATGACTTCAATATTGTGTAATCTGCCGCATGGCTGATCAATCTGGCTTTCAGACTTGACCGGAGCAATTCAGATGGCTGTTAGTCGGTGGTCGTTCACGCGTGGAGGGCAAACTTGGGTCGATCAGCTCGGACACTGCCTCGGCGTCAACCAGAATGCCAACACGCAGTCGGCAGTTTCAAAACGCCAGATTGCCGTTCACAGGCTGGAAAACTCGCTGGTTGGTGTTCAAATGGAGTATGGCGCGCATGGAGCACAAATAGAGCACATGCAGAAACGACTATCTGGAAACTCTAGAACGCACGTACACCAGGGTTAGCCATGAAAATACGTTGTAGAAATCCAGAGATTGCGAGGTCTGTGGCGCGTCGTTCGTACTCATATAGTAGTGCTTGCTGAACATTTACGTTCAGGCGTAAATGCCTATCGGGCGCGCTGCACGTCATGAGGCAGTAGGGGGGGATCGCCGTGAAAGACGTGGCCTAACTCGCAATATTAACGAATCGCCGAGGATCAGAATTCATCGTTAAGTGTGCAAGAAACATTAGCATACATATTCGGTGTTCCCAAGATGCTCTTCGTGGTCGGGAAGGTTTCCAAACATTTGCGGAATATTTCAAGATAGGCTTGGATTGCAGAATTCTGACCTAAATGGGTCCTCCTCCGAGGCTGGAAATCCTAGAGTTACTGTGAAACGGCTCATGCGTTTTGAATGGGCAGCAACGGATACCAAGAGACCCCTTATGGGCCCTCACAAACTTCAGGTTTACCGTTTACGAAGGTGCTATATAGAGCAGAGGCAAACCAATATAGCCAGGGCACGCGCACTGAAAATGCTCGCAAGTGAGCAGAGCATCTTTCAGCGCCGCGCTACGCGTGCGGTAGAAACCCTGCTTGTAACGCTCGACCGCTCCTCTCTGGAGGAGGCGGCCTCTGGGAACACGGATATTGAAGTCCTCTTGGTGGCACTCCAAAAACCTGTTGTGCTCGGTTCAGTTCTTGAACTCGATCCCCTCGAATACTCCCTCCTGTGCGATCTTCGAGACAGCAACCAATAAATTATCTTGGAAGAAATGGGGATCACTGGCGGATACCAATCATGTGAAAGATTTGCTCCGCCTGCTCAAACTAGGCGGCTTGGGGCTTGATATCTGAAAAGGCATCATTGCAGCAGATCTTATCGGGCACCAGAGTCCTCGAATTCCAGTTCTGTAGTGCAGTTTGGCAGAAGTAGCTTAACGAACTGCGTTCAGTCGGTTTTAGGTCAGTTCCACACTAATCGGTTAGCAAAATTCTTATGGAATTCGGCCACATCTGACGTCCCTGAGAGAAGAGACCGGCGCTGTTCATGGTGGGTAGACGCATATCCGAAACCACGATGGAGAAGGGAGCGTACTTTTCCATTGCGGCTAGGCCAAGCAGACCACTCTGCGCTATATTGACGTCTAATTCTTTACGGAGAAGTCTCTCGTAGTCATCGATAATACTTTGCTCGTCATATACAAAGAAAATATTGTTGGACGAATAAATTCTTTGATGCTGCCATTTTAGCCTGTCATCTCTACTGCTGTCAGCTCCTGTGACTTGGGCACACCACAGCGCTTTTCCAAGGTATCGTCTTAAATCTCAGACAATTCGTAGAAAAATGCTCAGATATTTCATCGGAAATATCTCTATTGGGATTACAGCAGAAAATGGGGATTTGCTTTTTCCTGCCTCTGGCTCGCTACGTCAATTTTCTTCAGACAGACACTACTTCTGTCGATACCTGTCGTAGAAGTACGGAAGCCAGAAGATGAATTCAATGAGCTCAATCGCGGGGACATACGATTATCGGCTTGTAGCGCTCTCGTTGGTGCTTGCATTTGTTACGTCTTACACGGCCTTAGATCTTGGAGGGCGAGTTCGAGCGAATCAAGGCGGCTTACGCATTGTTTGGCTCACAGGGGGAGCATTCGCAATGGGAAGTGGCATTTGGTGTATGCATTACACTGGGATGCTCGCATTTCATTTACCGATACCGGTTTTTTATCACGTCCCCACAGTTGTACTATCTCTTCTGGCTTCTATTACATCTTCGTTGATTGCGTTTTACGTAGTGAGCCGTGATTCGATGACATCTCGGAATATCGCTGTCGGTAGCGTATTAATGGGGGGGGGAATTGCTGCGATGCATTACATCGGCATGTCCGCGATGCGTCTTGAGGCAATGCACCACTACAAGCCATGGTTGTGGACACTCTCAGTTGTTCTGGCAATTATAATCTCCTTCATAGGGTTGCGACTTATCTACTACACACGCGACGGCAATCGCAGTAGGAAGCTGAAGTTTATTATTGCGTTAATCATGGGTATGGCTATTCCAACCATGCACTATACAGGCATGGCGGCAGTGAGCTTCATGCCAGACGATGTGGCTCCAGACCTTTCGCAATCAGTAGGAATAACTGCACTAGCTATTTTCGCCATTGTGGTCGTAACCGTCCTAGTTCTGGGGGTTGCCCTGATCGCCGCCTTAGTGGATCGTCAACTCTTTGTTCAACGCTCGAAGGTGGACGAAGAGCGTGCCACACTGCGGGCCTTGATCAATAACATACCGGACTATATGTACGTAAAAGATCTTAAGAGCAGGTTTGTTGTGGCCAATCCCTACTTGGCTCGACAGGTAGGAGTAGAGACTCCAGAAGAATTGCTAGGAAAGACAGATTTTGATTTCTATCCGCGAGAGTTAGCCGAGAATTTTTACCAAGACGAACAAAACGTAATACAGTCTGGACAGCCGTTGTATAACCATGAAGAAAAGGGCATCGACCGTGCGGGGAACGAAGTTGACATCTTGACGACTAAAGTACCAATACGCGATGCCAAAGGGAAAATAATAGGTATTGCTGGCGTGGGACGAGATATCACCGTGCTCAAAGGGGTTGAAAATGCACTGCGTGAGGCAGAGCTCAAGTATCGTGGAATATTTGACAAAGCCTTTTTTGGTATTTATCAGAGCACTCCCGATGGGAATTTATTAAATGTTAATTCTGCCATGGCGTTTACATTCGGCTATGATTCCCCGGAAGAAATGATTGCAAGCGTCACTGACCTTTCTAAGCAACTCTTCGTCGATTCTAAACGCGGTGTCGAATTCATGCTGGTTATGGATAAGGTTGGAGGCGTGCGAAATTTCGAGTGCGAGGTTTATTGCAAAGGAGGAAGGAGAATATGGCTTAGCATGAGCATCCGCGCCATTCGTCAAAATGGAACCGTTGTTCGCTATGAAGGAATGTGTGACGAGATTACAGAGCGTAAGCTCCTTCGTGATCAACTCTTTCAAGCGCAGAAGCTGGAGTCTGTAGGACAACTCGCAGCAGGAATCGCTCACGAAATCAATACTCCGACACAGTTCATAGGTGATAATGTGCAATTCTTGAAGGATTCTTTTGTGGACCTGAAGAGTCCGCTCGCAGGTTATGCGCGGCTGCAATCCATGGTAAAAGACAATACTTTATCGTACGAGGTCATCCGCGAAATCGCAGCGGAAGCAGAGCGTGCGGATATACCTTATTTGCTTGAAGAGATTCCTCAGGCAATAGACCAGGCACTTGAAGGCGTCAGTCGTGTCAGCACTCTGGTCAATGCAATGAAGGAATTCTCTCATCCGGGGACCAAGGATAAAATCCCGCTGGATTTGAACCACGCCATCGAAAGCACAATTACGGTCGCGCGCAATGAGTGGAAATACGTGGCGGAGATGGAGACAAATTATGACCCTTCACTTCCCATGGTTTCATGCCAACCCGGTGAATTTAACCAAGTGATCTTAAACCTAATAGTGAATGCAGCGCACGCAATCTCGGATGTAATCGAAAAAGGGAAAGTGGAAAAGGGGATGATCCGTATTAAAACGCAGAAGTTTCCAGGATGGGCTGAAATTCGAGTTCAAGACACTGGTACGGGCATTCCGGAAAACGTTAGGATCCGGATATTCGATCCATTCTTTACTACCAAGGAAATAGGCAAAGGAACTGGGCAGGGTTTGGCAATAGCACGATCTGTGATCGTTGACAGGCATGGGGGAACAATTCACTGCGAAACGGAAGTGGGAAAAGGAACAACTTTTATTATTCGCATGCCTTATGAGGGGAAGCGCCTTTCAACGAGTGGGGAGACCGCGTGAAACGAATTCTATTTGTAGACGATGAGAGCAATGTCCTCGATGGGATTCGTCGCATGCTTCATGCGGATCGGGAACGTTGGGAGTTACAGTTTGCGGTTGGAGGAGAAGCCGCTTTACGGGCTTGCGAAACCTGTAGCTTCGACGTTGTTGTCTCCGACATGCGGATGCCAGGGATGGATGGCGCTGAATTATTGAGCCACATCCGTGATCGCTTTCCAAGCACGGCACGAATCGTATTATCAGGATATTCCGACTTATTACTTGCTACACGAGCGGTTTCCTCCGCCCATCGCTGTCTTTGCAAACCGTGTACATCTTCAGAACTTCGCGCGACAATCGAAAGGGTCTGTTCTCTGCAGGAAACACTCAATACACCAGAGATTCGTAAAATCATTGGATCTGTTAGTGAACTGCCATCCTTATCAAGCACGTACGCCCGTCTTATTCAGGCAATGCAAAACCCGGCCACCTCCATTTCAGATATAGCCAGCATCATCGAGAGGGATGTTGCCATGTCCGCAAAAGTCTTGCAACTTGCGAACAGTGCCTTTTTCGGACTTCCACAACAAGTCACGGGCCTGACGGGTGCCGCAACCTACTTGGGCATGGCAACCATCAAGAATCTTGCTCTCGCTTCTGAGGCGTTCAGGGTATTTGTACCTGATTCGCGTATCCCGCATTCAGTTTGCGAATCCCTTGAACAACATTCGTATCATGCCGCTACTATTGCAGGATTGCTTCCTGTGGACCGAGGAATTCAAGATGTTACGACTCTTGGTGCGCTCCTGCACGATATCGGACGACTTTTTCTAGCGAGTGCGATGCCTGATGTGTTTTGCTCTGCTTTGTCACAAGCTAGCGAGCGCGGTTGCAAAACCTTTGAAGCCGAGCAAGAACTGATTGGGACATCGCACGCGGAAATAGGTGCATATTTGCTTGGCCTCTGGGGGCTCCCCAACCTGACGGTAGAGGCGATCGCATATCACCACCATCCCACTCGTTTGATGCACTCCGGCCTCGATAGCTGCGCAGCTGTTTATGTCGCAAACCTTATCGCCCATGAACTGGATGAGCATCCTAACGACGTCAGGTGTACTGAACTCAGCGAAGCAGACCGCATTTCGCTTGAGGCATTGGACCTGTTGGATCAGTTTCCAGCACTTCGCGAGCGTGCACTCCAATGCATCGAAAACACACTAGTGTCCTGAGTCATTAATTAACCACATTTATTTCCGGAGAAGTGGGTTTACTATGACAGGAGATTTTGTCATGGCTAAACCCCGCTTTCCACTGCCGCCGTTGTCAGCCGATCAGCAGGAGCAGTTGCAGCAATGGGCACGCAGACCCAAGTCGGCACAGGCCTTGGCGCTGCGTGCGCGCATCGTTTTGCGCCTTGCTGAGGGTCATGCAAGTACCGAAGTCGCCAGCCACTTTCATCTTCACATCCAGACGGTTAGTAAGTGGCGGGAACGTTTTCGCTGTAGTGGTGTGGATGGACTGCTGGATGAACCACGGCCCGGTCAGCCGCGCAAGATAAACGATGCGCAGGTGGAAGCCGTCATTAGTCGCACACTGGAAAGCAAACCCACTGATGCAACGCATTGGTCTACCCGATCCATGGCACAGGCAACCGGGCTCAACCAAACTGCGATTAGCCGCATCTGGCGCGCCTTTGCCTTGCAACCGCATCGCACTGATTCGTTCAAGTTGAGCCGCGACCCTTTATTCATCGACAAGGTGCGGGACATCGTCGGCTTGTACATGAATCCGCCCGAGCGCGCTCTGGTGCTGTGCGTGGACGAAAAGAGCCAGATTCAAGCCCTGGAACGCACCGCGCCCCTACTGCCGATGCGCCTAGGACAAGCCGAACGCCGTGCCCACGACTATCTGCGCCACGGCACGACCACGTTGTTTGCCGCCCTCGACACCAAGACCGGCAAGGTGATCGGAGAACTGCATCGCCGCCATCGCAGCGAGGAATTTCGCAAGTTCCTCGACACCATCGAAGCCAATGTTCCGGAAGAGTTGGACGTGCACCTGATTATGGACAACTATGGCACGCACAAAACGGCGTTCATTCAACGTTGGCTTGTGAAGCGCCCTCGCTTCCATGTGCACTTCACGCCAACATCAGCCAGTTGGCTCAACCTCGTAGAACGCTGGTTTGCGGCCTTGACAGAAAAACAAATCCGTAGCGGCAGCTTTTGCTCCACTCGGGAGTTGGAGAAGACCATCCGTAGCTTTATCGAGCGCAACAACTCACTGCCAAAACCCTTCGTCTGGACAAAATCCGCAGATCAAATCCTCGATTCCCTCGCTCGATACTGTCGGCGAATTAATGACTCAGGACACTAGGTAGATATTGATGCCAAAGAACGGCGGCAAGACAGGGTTACATTAAGTGCCAGACAGTGGAAGATGCTACGGTGACAAGCCGCTATAACTGTCACTGCATCTGCAGTTATAGCGGCAGGACATCAATCCATCTAGGGAGACTCTGCACAAGTCCCAATACTGCATTCTGCTTGGATAAAATGATAAGTAGAGGGCAAGGGCGATGCGGCAACGAACCATGCCTATCCGGTTGACACATACACCCACAAGATATAGCGTTTATCTCGTCGGCAGGTGCGGCGGTGGGTATGATGGACGTTCTCCAACGCGATGATCTTCTTTTCCCACGCTCGCTGCCTGAGTTCCAGCGGCTGTTTCCCAATGACATCGCCTGTGCTTCTTATCTGGAAAGGGCACGCTGGAGCGCTGGCTTTGTCTGTTCACACTGCCAGGCAAAGGGAGAGCCATTTCGCGTTGCCACGCGCCCCAGCGTGCTGACCTGCCGCAAATGCCGTCGCCAGACAGGGCTAACAGTGGGCACCGTCATGGAACGTAGCCACACGCCACTGAGCATTTGGTTCTGGGCTGCTTATCTGGTCGCCAGTCAAACACTTGGAATATCGGCCGTGCAGTTTCAGCGCCAGCTTGGGCTGTCCCGCTACGAGACGGCTTTCGGCATTCTTCATAAACTCCGCGCGGGAATGGTGCGGCCGGACCAGGATCGCATCGGCGGGCATTCCGATCAATACGTCGAAGTAGACGAAACCTTGGTCGGAGGGCGGACGCGAGGAGAAGGCCGCGGCGTCCACCACAAAGTTCTTGTTGCCTGTGCCGTCGAGGTGCGTCATCGCAAACCGGGGACCGCCTTGGACAAGCGCAAAGCTGGCCGCTATGCCGGACGAATCAGACTCGCCGTTGTTGCTGACCGGAGCGCCGAAGTCCTTTGCGGGTTTGTCGAAAACACTGTCGCTACAGGGACGATGATCCTCACCGACGATTGCAGTGCTTATCCAAGCTTGGCAAAGCGAGGCTACGAGCACTATGCTCTAGCCGAATGCGGCGCCCCAGAGGTTGCCGAGGAATACCTGCCCATCTCCCATCTCGTTTTCTCTAACCTGAAGACTTGGCTGCAAGGTACTCATCACGGCGTCAGCCACCAACACCTACAAGCCTATCTCAATGAGTTTACGTTTCGCTTCAATCGACGGTTCTATCCGTTCAACGCTTTTCGTTCTCTACTCGGAATCGCAGGCGATATTGCTGCCCCGACATTCAAAGATCTTTACTCAGGAAAATGGAAACACCCTACATGTAGTGGGTGTATGTCTTAACCGGATAGGCATGCAACGAACACTGGCGTCACAAGCGAGTTTTGAGCAGTATGGTCGCAAGGGCAAGCGGGAGCTTTTTCTGGATCAGATGGAGCAAGTGGTGCCGTGGGCGGAGTTATTGGCGCTGGTTGAGCCTCATTATCCCAAGGCTGGCAACGGCCGCCAACCAGCAGGCTTGTCGATCATGCTCCGCACGTACTTCTTGCAGCAGTGGTTTGGTTTTTCAGACCCCGGAATGGAAGAAGCTTTCTATGATTCGCCCGTGTTGCGGCGCTTCGCCGGAGTTGATCTGGGCCGTGCCTCCGCGCCCGATGAAAGCACCATTCTGCGCTTCCGCCACCTGCTCGAAGAACATGAGTTATGCGGCCAGATACTCGATACGGTGAACCACTTTCTAGCCAGCCGGGGCATTCGCATCGGCACGGGAACCATCGTGGATGCAACGATTATCAACGCTCCGAGTTCGACGAAGAACTCGACCGGCAAGCGCGATCCTCAGATGCACCAGACCAGGAAGGGACAGCAATGGTACTTCGGCGCGAAAGCGCACCTTGGCGTTGATAGCAAGTCGGGCATTGTGCACTCAGTCGGCACCTCTGCGGCCAGCGTGGCGGACAAACATATGCTGCCTGACTTACTGCACGGCGCAGAGAAGAAAGTCTGGGGAGACGCAGGCTATCAAGGACAAACCGAGGCAATTCATGCGGCCGCGCCCGGGGCGCAAGATATGACCAGCCGCCGCACCAAGTTCAAAAATTATGTAGACGAAGAAGCCAAGCGCAAAAATACGACCAAGGCCAGAGTTAGATCGAAGGTGGAGTGGTGTTTCCGCATTCTGAAGCGCGTTTTTGGATTTACCAAGGTGCGCTATCGTGGCTTAAGGAAGAACCACGAGTGGCTTTGCGCGGCCTTTGCCCTGGTTAACCTTTACCAAAATCGCAAACGGCTGGTCGCGCTGGGGGCGTAGTGTCTCTGGATGCCGGAAAACGGCCTCCAGAGACAAAAAACAACCACGTAGAGCCCGCGCCTGGATGCAACTGAACCCGCAATTCTGGCTATAACTGCTTCCGAACCCATTGCATTATAATTACACCGCAAAATCGCGGGTTGTGCAGAGGCTCCCTAGATTGCGAAACAATTGGTCCAATCAAAAGAGTATTGTCTTTGCGGCATACAGGAGGTCGTTTTCAGCTCTTGGAAGAAGTGTGCAATGCGCCTCCCAGGAGTTCTGTTGCCTGCCAAGTAAATTCAAGGGTCTGTTCGTGACTCATCGGAAGAGTACCGCTGACGGCCAGCCGGGCGATTCCATGCACCAGCGACCAAGCAGTCAGAGCCAGTGGAAGTGCGTCCCCAGGCGGAAGAACTCCTTCCGCCTGCGTTTCCCTGATTGCTTGCAAGAGTACGCTGAAGGCACCCTTCTCTGCAGGCTCTTTTGCACTCTCTTCCGGCAGTTGCCGCGGAAGGTCGAACAAAACAGTGAAGTGGTTCGGCCAGCGCAACGCGAACTCAACATAGCCACAGCCGCTTAGCCGCAATCGATCCAACGCCGTTTGGCCGCGTTTCTGAGCCAGAATCATGTCCTCGCGTAGCCGCTCGAAACCCTCCTCGGCCACTGCCTTGAGCAATTCGTCCCGACTGGCAAAGTGGCGATAGGGCGCGTTGTGCGAAACTCCGGCTCGTCGTGCAACCTCGCGTAGAGTAAAACCTCTTGGTCCGCGCTCCCCCACCAGCGCCACGGCGGCTTCCAGCAGGGAGGCACGCAAATTCTCATGATGGTAGGGCTTTTTGCCTGTCATGGAAAGATTTTAGCGGAAGGATGTTGACACTGGCAACATTCTTCCGCTAAGTTTATGTTGTCAGTGTCAACATATCGAGATTCCGAGAATTCACTCCGGAGGAAATCATGGGAAAAGCAGTCTCTACACCGCTCAAACAGGCACGGCTCGACGGCAACTGGGATGCAGTAGTGATTGGCTCGGGCATTGGCGGACTCACCGCAGCCGCGCTACTCAGCATGCACGGCGACAAACGCGTGCTGGTGCTGGAGCGGCACTACCTGGCCGGAGGCTTTACGCATAGCTTCTCGCGACCCGGTTTTACCTGGGACGTGGGCGTGCATTACATCGGAGACGTGAAGGATCCGTCCATGCAACTGCGCCGCGCCTTCGATCATCTGACGGAGGGCAATCTGAAGTGGGCACCGATGCCAGAGATCTACGATCGCATCGTGATTGCCGGTGATTCGTACGAATTCGTGGCCGGAATTGATTTCTTTCGCTCTGGACTCGTGGAGCGGTTTCCGCGCGAGGAGCGTGCCATTGACGGTTATCTGGCGGCTATACTGGCCTGCAATCGCGCAGGGCTATTTTACAACATCGAAAAATCGATTCCTGCTCCCGTGGCAGCCATGCTCGGTGGGCTCTTGCGGCGCGGATTCCTGCACTGGGCAGGCCAGACCACACGGCAAGTGCTGGATGAACTCGGAGTGAGTGCGGAGTTGGCCGGTGTGTTGACCGCGCAGTGGGGAGACTACGGTCTGACGCCCACCGAAAGCAGCTTTGCCATCCACGCGACTATCGCAGCGCATTATTTCAGCGGCGCATCCTACCCTGTGGGCGGCTCCGAACGGATAGCAGCCAGCATCGTTCCGCAGATTGAGCGGGCGGGCGGCATGGTGGTTACCAGCGCCGAGGTGCGGCGTATTCTACTTGGCAATCACAGAGTTCGTGGCGTGGAATTGGCCGACGGGCAGGTCATCGAGAGCCCTCTGGTCATAAGTGATGCTGGCGCTGGAAACACCTTTTTCCGATTATTGCCCGGTGACCTGCCCGAGATGGAGAAGGTAAGGGCTGGACTGCTTCAGCTTTCACCCTCCAGAGCTCACATCAACCTCTATGCCGGACTTGATGGAAGCAGTGCGGAACTGGGGTTGACGGGCACCAACCTTTGGCTCTACCCCGGCTACGATCATGACGCCAGTCTCAGCTGCTTTCAGACCAATCCGGATGCACCGCTGCCAGTAGCTTTCATTTCCTTCCCTTCGGCCAAGGATCCGGAGTTCGAACTGCGTCATCCTGGTCACGCCACGGCAGAGATCATGGTTCCTTTTCCATTTGCCAACTTTGCGCGCTGGTCCGAGACACGCTGGATGAAGCGCGGCGCGGACTACGACAGCCTGAAGCAGTACTGGACCGAGCGGCTGACGGATCTGCTCACGACCCAGTATCCGCAACTGGCCGGGCGCATTGCTCACGCCGAGATCTCTACGCCACTTTCCACACGTCATTTCATGAACCATCCGCAAGGGGAAATCTACGGCATTGCTGCGACGCCAGCTCGCTACCGTATGCGCGAACTGGGTGCGCGAACGCCGATACGGGGGCTGTTGCTTACGGGCGCTGATGTCGCGGGGGCAGGCGTGGCCGGGGTGCTCTATGGGGGCGTCATTGCGGCCTCGCTCGCACTCAGAAGGAATCTCTTCGGTGTAGTGCATAAACCGCTATCGCGATTCCAGGGATGAACGCACTACTTGAAATGTAGGTAAGAAGGCGAGTGGACGCGGATGGTGCAGATCATGGCATTCCAACCAAGGTAGGAGACGGAACGTGTACCCGCTTCGGGGCAAGGCGATAAAAGCGAGAGTTCAGGTTAACGTTCACCTTGAGGTGGAATGGGGATGCAGACAAACTGATTCTCAGGTTGGAATGCAAAAGGATTCTTACTGCCAGTTTCATATATGAACCATCGATTTGGAAGATGCTTGACGAACTGTAGCCCACAGCCGTGGTGGCGTGGTTATATTACACGCCTTTCGCAGTCGTGATTTTAACCTTGGTTCCAAGGCCGGCGCGATTGTCTCTCGGGGCAGAAAAATTCCATTCTGCTGGATGGTGTACTTTGCTTTTCAGACGGCGCTGTTGGAGTGGACTGTGGCAGTTGCGATTGCTTTGCTGGTCTCTAATGCCGTTACCAAAATCGCATCACAGAGGGGTCAGGCAATTGGCAATTCCAAGAACAAGGCCGTTGGAATCAACTACGGGTTCTGTCCTGATCTGCAGCCTCTTTGCAGTCCCTTCTCTGGCGATGATCGTCGCAGATCCAGACCACCCTAACGATATTCCCCGTTGAAGTTCATAGTCCGACTGCGTGCCGTCGGATGAGAGCACATCTCTCCATGGGATCAGATCTTCTGCAATTTCCCCGGATGCCTCTACTTGACTCCATCCCAGCAGTTGCTCCGCAGCGTGATTGAGGTAGCGGATGCGTCCAAGCGTGTCCAAGATCACGGTCGCTTCAGGCAGAGAACGAAACGCCGCTTCGAGCCAGCGCGCGACTTCTCCCCGGCAGCGTGCTTCCACGACTTGCCTTGTTACATTGATACTTGCCGCGAGGACAAATGGTCCGTTTTCTGCGCTGTAAGGGACGACCTGGACGTATAACTCACATATCAAGTAATCATTATCCTTTGTTTTGAAGCAGCGCCGATAGGAAGTCGTCAACTCCAAGCCTTCCAAGACATCCCGGAAGCGCTGCTGCGAAAGTTGTTCCTCCTCATTCGCGATAAACTCCCACATTGGTCTTCCCTGCATTTCCTCGACCGAATAGCCCAACAGCTTGCACTCGGCAGGGTTTGCTCTAACAACCTTTCCTGCCGCATCGACAAGTAAAAGTGGAATAGGCACACTGTCGAACAGGGACTCGCTCAAGTCAGTTGCGTATTTCATCGAAGACGATCTTTGGACGTGCTCGGGGTTCATAGCCTCAGACCTTCTTGCTCACATTGGCGTGGAACGCCGCGAGCATTTCATCGAATGTTGAAAACTGCGATATCGGAAGAAGATCAAACGTAATCGGACTCGCGACCATAATGCTCCTCCCATTCACCTCCATCACATGCTCGCGACTGGCCGATGTCAGACGGACAATCTCCAGGCGCATAGCCGCAGGAGAGATTTGCCTGCGCATCACGGCCATCAGGACATCCCGTTCCCAGTGAAAAAGCCGATCTTCCGACCGCAAAGATTGCATCAGGAATTGGGCGGCAATGTTCAGATAGTCGCCCGCCGATTCCTCCCCATAACGCCGCTCCAGGGTCTGGAGCGCTGTGAGCGTGAGCAATACGACATAGCATTTGGAATCGACACCGAAAAGCGGAGCAAGGAGTCCTCGGGCTTGCGATGGCCCGGGTAATCCGGTAGGTCCTTCGAAGTTATCCCATTGACAAATATCCTCATCATACGGCTCAGGCGTAAGTTGCTCGGTGGCCTGGGCCTTCTTGATTAAATCCTTCTCGGCCGTGATGGAGTGGTGCTGGGCGATGCCAATGTTGATAGCCTCTACCAGAATTTCTTTCCTGCATGGCTTGGTAAGAAAGCGAAATATATTTCCCTCATTCACTGCGTCAATGGCTGCGCTGAGATCAGTAAATCCGGTCAGCAACATCCGAACGGTGCTGGGTTCTTTTTGACGCACCTGGGCCAGGAATTCGGCGCCGTTCATGCCCGGCATTCGCATGTCCGAGATCACGACAGCGAAGGGGCCGTATTTCTCCATCGCCTCCAGCCCCTCCAACCCTCCGCGCGCCACGTAGACGTGGAAATCCTTGCGCAGGAGGCGCTCGTAGCCATCGAGAACGCCTTGTTCATCATCGACAAAGAGGATTCTATCCGCCACAAGGTTCCCCTAAACGCTGTCTTGGTATCCCATCGCACTCCTCGCAATTCGATGGCAAACTATGGCAATAAAAGAGTTGCACTCCGCCAAAAGTCTGTGTGTCGAAAATCGAGCAAGGATGCTCTTACATCGATCATCGGCGTAAAGTTGGCTCGAAATCAGGGTATTGGCAGGATTTTTCAATCCAACCATCCCATCGCATCGACTCTGAACCTGATGCGCTCGAAAATCACTTGGCGACAAGCCCGACTTTGCCGATAAGAATTTCAGGAACGCGGGCTTGCGTTTTTCAGCGGATGAATTTCATGAATCCTATTGTGGGAAGATACGACTATCGACTGGTTGCTCTCTCCTTGGCGGTCGCCATTGTGACCTCTTACACCGCCCTGGATCTTGCCGGACGTGTAGCCGCGAATCGAGGAACCTCTCGAGTCGTCTGGCTCACGGGAGGTGCACTCTCGACGGGGAGTGGAATCTGGTGTATGCATTACACCGGAATGCTTGCTTTTCTATTGCCCATCCGAGTTTCTTATCACGTTCCCACCGTTGCGTTTTCGCTTTTGGCCTCGATCCTTGCACTCTATATAGTAAGTCGCACCCCGATGACCTCTTTGCATGTTGTGGCAGGCAAGGGGACGACGTTTATCATTTGCCTTCCGCATCATGGAAAAGTTTTCAATGTCAAAGAGGCGGGCGCATGAGAGACGCCTCGTTCGCAAACGATGAACGTAAAATCGCTACACAGTTAAGAGTTCATTTAGGGCTGACTTTCAGCCTGCTCTTGGCGATCTTGATCCTTGTTGGCGACTTGGGAATTAGGCGGATGGACCGCATCAATGCCGATTTGCAAGACATGGTGGGCAGGCAATGGTCAAAGCTGCGCCTGGCGCGGGAAGCAGTAGAGCTTTCCAACCGCAATAGTCGCATCACGATGGAAATACTGGTGGTCAAAGATAGAAAACGAATGGTCCCAATGCTGGTTGCCCGGGCAGAAAATACCGCGAAAATCTCCGTTTTGTTGAGCGATATAAAAAAACAATGCAGATCGGAGAAAGAGGGACAACTCTTAGCCATGATAGAGAAGACGAGAGGCAGCTACGTGAATAGTTACCTCCAGTCTCTGCGCCTGCTCGTCGACGAAAACAATGCCGATGCGGCCGCTGTGGTTATGGTTCAGCAAACCACCCCGGCACTATTCAAATATCAGGCCGCCTGGGATGAGTTCGAGAGATTTGAGGACGACCAGCTTGAAATCGCTGCCCACGAGAGCCGGATGCGGTATTCGTCCGCGCGCCATTTATCCTTGTTCATGTTTGTTGTGGCCGTGGTGGTCGCTGGGGCCATCTCACTGCTTGCCATGAGACGAATGATCATGGACTCGACTGTGCGGCTGCAAAATGAGAAAGAAGCATTGCGGGTGGCACACCATTCAGCGGAGTTTTTCATCAATGCTGTGCCGTCTATTCTTATTGGTTTGGACAGTTCCTTCCGCATCGTGCGTTGGAACCTCACAGCGACTCAAGTATTCGGCCTTTCTGTGGAGGATGTGACTGGAAAAAATCTTGCTGATTGCGGCATCCGATGGCTGCGTGACGGCCTGCAAGATGAAATCCGATCCTGGTGTTCTGAACAATCCACTCACCGGTATGAATATCCATTCCAGGTAAACGGCAAGACGCGGTTGTTAGAACTTACAGTCACACCGGTTTCCGTGGGTGACGAACCCTTCACTACGCTGCTCATCGGTTCAGACATTACAGAACAACGTGCGTGGGAGGAACAGTTTCAACAGGCGCAGAAGTTGGAATCCGTAGGACAGCTTGCAGCGGGCATAGCTCATGAGATCAATACGCCGACACAGTTTATTGGAGACAACGTACGGTTCCTGAAGGATGTTTTCCAGGATCTGATAGAACTGTTCAGAAGGTATGAACGCCTCTTGGTGGAAGCTAGACACAACACCTTGTCGAGGCAGGTTATCGAGGAGACTGAGCGTGCCGCCGAACAGGCGGAAACTGGCTATCTTTTCAAAGAAATTCCCAAGGCCATCGACCAGACGCTGGAAGGCATAGAGCGAGTCTCTTCGCTGGTCAGTGCGATGAAGGAATTCTCTCACCCCGGCACGAAAGAAAAGGTGCAACTTGATCTCAATCACAGCATCCAGAGCACAACCGTAGTTGCTCGCAACGAGTGGAGATATGTGGCGGATCTTGAGACGGACTTCGACCCGGCACTGCCTCTGGTCCCTTGTCTTCCCGGCGAATTCAACCTGGTGATTCTGAATTTAATTGTGAACGCCGCGCACGCAATTGCCGATGTTGCCCAAGCCGGAGGTGCAGAAAAGGGATTAATCAAGGTACAAACCCGCAATTGCCCCGAATGGGTGGAAATCCGCATCGAGGATACCGGCACGGGCATTCCGGAAAACGTGCGCGCCAGAATCTTCGATCCATTCTTCACCACCAAGGAGATCGGCAGGGGAACCGGACAAGGTTTGGCCATTGCACGCTCGGTGATCGTCGATAAGCACGGTGGAAGCATTTACTTTGAAACGGAAGAGGGTAGGGGCACAACCTTTATCATTCGCCTTCCTCACGATGGCAAAGCATTCACCGCAAAGGTCGCGGCCGCATGAAGCGTATCTTGTTTGTGGAGGATGAGTGCAATATCCTGGACGGCCTCCGTTGCATGCTCTATGCGGAGCGAAGCCGCTGGAAGATGCATTTTGTTCTCGGCAACGATGCTGCATTGCGGGTCTGTGAGGATAGCGGCATCGACGTTGTCGTATCCGACATACGAATGCCAGGTATGGACGGAGCCACTTTGCTCGGCCATATTCGCGAGTTGTAGATTTCATCCGTGTAGATTTCATCGTGGAGGGGTTTTCCGATAGCCCGACCTTGTCGAATCAGTTCAGCGATGTTGAACCGGGATGGGAGATTGGTCACGGCCTTCTCTACGGTGCGAGGTAGCGTTTCTTCGACAAATTTGATCCGTAGTTCCTATAGAGGACGTGACCGGTGCAATCAAGGATCTGATCGCTCAAGGCTAGATTTTGAAGCATGGGTAACTGAGATACCAAATACAAATCCGTGCAGTCAGGTACCAAGGTTTGTGCTTTTCTATTTCGTCGTTGTAGCCCTCCCTAGCTGATATTTCAGTTGGACCCTGACCTGGACCTTTGCCAATGGGCAGACGATTTCGCAGCTCTGGGATGGAACGGAAACCCAGAGCGGTTCCAATGTAACGGTGGCGAACATGAGTTACAACGGCAGTGTTGCCGCCGGTGCCACCTTGTCCGGCATGGGCTTCAACGGCACGTGGAATAACATAACCAACGCCATCCCCACATCCTTCGCGGTGAATGGAACCACCTGCGGCGGCGCATCCAGGCTGACCTCCACGACCACCACGCTGACTTCCACATCCAGCAGCACCACGACAGGAACCAGTGTCTCATTGACGGCTGCAGTCTCACCTGCGGCGGCAGCTGGAACCGTTACATTTTACGATGGAACTACTTCGCTGGGAACCGGCACATTAAGTTCTGGAAGCGCGACTCTGACCACGTCGTTTTCGACAACAGGTACCCATTCGATTACCGCTGTCTATGGTGGATCGAGCACCTATGCGACTAGTACATCCAGCGCCGTCTCTATAACCGTCAGCGACAGTTCGACAGGCGCTGTTGTTACGGTGAACCCATCGAGTGAAGGCATTGCCGTCAGCGACATGATCCTGGGCATGAATCTGGCCTCCTGGTATGACGAAATCACCAACAAAACCGCCATCGTGGATGCGTTCCAATCAGCAGGCATCAAGGCAGTTCGCTGGCCGGGCGGATCGTGGTCGGACATTTATCACTGGGCTACCAATGCGAATTGCTTCAGCAGCAGCGATGGCTCGCCCAACACCAACGACACGTTTGCCAATTTTGTCAGCGACATCGTTACTCCTGCCGGGCTTGATGTTTCGCTCACGGCGAATTACGGAACCGACGTTGCTTGCACGGGGGGCGGCGATCTGACCGAAGCAGCTGCATGGGCGGCAAAGGCGCTGACTTTGGGTGCCAACGTCAGCCACATTACCGTTGGCAACGAGGTGTACGGAACCTGGGAAGAGGATCTGCATACTGTCGCACATGATCCAACAACGTATGCCAGTGCCGTGGCCAGCGGTTATTATCCGGACATCAAGGCAGTCAGTCCTAATGTGTTGGTCGGCGTCGTGGTACAGCCGGACTATACCTGGGATACTACGGTGCTGGCCAATGCGAAATATGATTTCGTCGAGTTCCACTTCTATCCGGAAACACCGGGCGAAGAAAATGACACTACTCTGATCCAGCAAGACCCGCAAGAACTAACCACCTACATCAACACGATCAAGACGGAGCTGGCAACTGCCGGTCACCCCAACACGCCCATTTATGTAGGTGAAATTGGCGGGCCTTACAGCAATCCGGGCAAACAGAGCTGGTCGATCACTCAAGGCTTATACGCTGGTCAGGTATTAGGCGAAATGATGAATGATGGCGTCTCGCGCCTGACTTGGTGGATCGGTTTCGGCAACTGCAACGGCACGGCTGGCAACGACAGTTCGTCGCTTTACGGTTGGCAGGATTTTGGCGCTTACAATGTCTTCTCCGACGGCCCGGACGATTCCACCGGAACCTGCACCGGTGCACCAGCCATCGGCACCATGTCTCCTACCGCGCGCGCGTTCCAGCTTTTTAGCAGCGTTGCGGTGAAAGGCGAATACGTGCTGACCCCGACCGTGACCGGCGACACGACCGATGTGCGCGCCTACGCTGCCACGCACAGTGGTGGTGAGGCGCTAGTCCTGTTCAATGACAACGAGACCACCAGCGAAACGGTGCAACTCAACCTGACCGGCGTCACTTCCTCATCGTCGGTCACCGTGGAAACATACAACAAGGCCATCTACGATGAGACGGAAAGCGATGTGTGGGCTGCGCCTACCACCACCGATTTAGGGGCACAGAGTCTGCCGCTCACTCTAACGTTAACTCCGTGGAGCATGAACGTGATCATCATCCAATAAGCGACGATGCTCCCATGACTGTATTGCGGAAGCAACCAATAGCTCTGGGTCTTGCGAGATCTGGGGCTATTGGTTCTTATTGTCTTATGCACAGATTATGCAATAACACTTTCATGGTCTGTCCGGTGAAAACTGTAGAAGTATCATTGAGGGAAACTGGTAATCGTAATCGGCCTTGGGGGCAACGTGCCAGAAACACGATCCACCGATGTCGGCGAGACGCGAGCTTGTCGAGTAGGGAATAGAAGTGAATGGGCTGACAGGCGCTATGGTTGGAGGACCGTCGGGTTGGCGTAGTAGCCGTCGGTTGTGTGGGCAGTCAAGGCGCGCTGGTTGAGCCGGACCTCGATGTGGTGGTACTCATTGGGTTTGTCGGCCGGTAGGGGATCGAATGCAATTTCATACCATGAGCGAAGTTTATTGAGACATGTTTCAATATTGCGCGCCACGTCGTTGTTGGATTCGATGGCGAGTCCACCACTGTGAATGGCGAGAACTTGGAGGCCCAGGTATCCAGCTTCAATGCCGTTGGCATTGACAGGGGCTTTGAGAAAGGCTTCGAAATAGTTTGCGCGATCAAGCGACTCGTCAACTCCCCACGGGTTAACGTTATAGAGCGTAAGGTTGCTCTGCCTGAGTCGATTCGCGCTTGAGACGACATCGTTGAAAAGTTGCTTCTCATCCCGCGTGCTGAGCATCACGTTAGGGCCTGAGATCAGTGGCCAGCCGGGCGAGAACCAGATGATAGCCTTTCGGCCAGGAATGCCGCTTGCATAGTCCACAAGTTGGAAGAAGGCCTCAACGGAGATCTGCAGGCGGTCGTATCCGCCCCACTCGGAATTGCGAGTGATTTGGCGCAAGCCGATTTGCTGGCGCTGGAAGACGTCATTCAGGGCATTGCCGTTGCTGGAGAAATCTTCGGCTATTTGCACTCCTTTGTCCGTGAGAATGGCCAGGGTGGTGGGATAAGCGAGTTTGCCTTGGTTGGATTTCAGGTACTCTTCGATCCCTAGTCGAGCATGAGAAAGCCCTCTGAAAGGCATGTTAACGGCGTCAATCAGCAGAATGACGTGGACAGGTTCGCTGGCACTGCTGAGGACTCTGAAGGACGTAATGGGCCGCGGGATCTTGTTATCGAGAATGATGAAGTCGTGCTGTGCGAGGTCAACGACGGGTTGACTTGACTTTGTGTCGATGGCAACCGCGATGGTAATGCCATGAGAAGTTCTCGAGTTTTGGGCAATGGACCATGCGGGAGAAGACAGCACAAGGGCAAAGAGCAAGCAGACGAACCGTTCGATGGTCATAAAAGTCTCCAACGGGCTCTTTTCGGAAGGGTATGCAAGGAGCTTGTAGAGCTGAGCAATGATACAGGAAGGCTCGGCAATGATGAAGCGGAGCGGAACTTGGTCAGAGGATCCCTAAACAGTAAAGACGATCTACGGGACGGTATTTACGACATACTTTCTACGGGAAACGGGCTGGCTGTATTGGATCAGCCCGAGGAATATTGGCCACTCTTGATGAGCCACTCAGAGTAAAGGGGCGCTAGTTATAATGCAAAGGAACGTTCATCTGAGAAAAACATGCGCGCCCAACTTAAGGAAGCTCTCGATCTTTTGCATACCGGCGATTCCGAAAGGATCGGTGAGGCTCTTGCTATTCTGCAAGGGACAGTGTTCGCATTCAGTATGAAGGTCTGCGGACATCGCGAAGATGCCGAAGATACTATGCAGGAAGTGTTACTGCGCTCACTGTCCCACCTTGCCAAAATCGAGCATCCTCGGGCATTAGCGGTCTGGTTGTATACCGTTACGAGGAACCGCTGCTGGCGTTCAAGGCGTAAACTGGCCCACGCTCCGAAAGAGTTTCTATCTCTTGAGCAGTTGATGCCTGATCGGGATGAGTTGCAGCAATTGCTGGAAGACAAATCCTCCAGTCCAGAAGAGAACGCAAGCCGTGTCGAGGAAGCACAGTTTCTCCACCGGGCGGTGCTCACGCTTCCCGCTGTCTATCGCATCGTACTTGTCCTGCATGATATGGAAGAGCTGGATAACGACCTGGTTTCGGAGATTCTAGGCATTCAGCCCGGGACGGTACGTGTGCGGTTGCACCGAGCGCGTCTGGCTGTACGCAAAGCAATGGCGCTTTTACTCCAGGGACACTCGCCGGACTGGACGAAACCAGTGAGAAGCGCGCGGAAGAAGAATCGGAAGCAGGATGATCGAAATCTGGAATGCAGGTCGATCTTCAACAATCTCTCCGAGTTGCTCGATCACCGGATCAAGCAGCCTTCCTGCGCTCAGATTGAGCAGCATATCCAGTCCTGTCCGCCCTGCGTTGCCTTCCTCAAAGATCTGAGTCATGCGATTGATCGCTGCAGAAGGTTCGAAGTAGAGGGGTATGAACAGCTGAATGTACAACTGGGCAACCTTTTAGTCGCAGAATATCTAAGGCTTACAAAAAGCGTCTCTGCAGAAACAGATAGGCAGTAGCCAGATTTCATCCCTGCACAAAAACTATCTGGATTGACACGATGCACCCTAAAAATAGCAGACCTGCAAACGGTTCAGGCTCTTGAAGACTGCGGTCAACGTAGTGGCAACCGTAAAAATTGCTTCCAGGGAGGAAATTAGGTTATGTAGATGTTAACTACATCTTCATTCCGGGAAACATGAAGTAAATCTGCAGATTTCCGCTGATTGAGGCCGCGCAATAGGGGGAGAATATGGAGGTGTTTCTATGCCGACCGTGCTCCAGTCTGAGGCATGAGACGGTAGCCAGCGGAGAAATACTGACGGAATGCAAAAATATTTACATTTTGCTGTAACAGATTGCCCGGGTCATGACTTTATTCAGGTGTACGCACCCGAAAAGGACGGCGCAGATGACGAAACTGCTACGAATAATGGCTTCATGCTCTATGGTTTACGGAGCACTGTGGAGCTTGCCCGCTGTAGCGCAGGGGCCGCAATGGACGCTACAACAGGCGATTGAGACAGCTCTCCAGAAAAATCCAGAGACGCAGGCTGCTAAAGCCGATGTAAAGCGGGCAGAAGCAGGAAGAGAGCTTGCCCGGACGTGGCTTCTGCCTCAGCTCAGTTTCACGGAAGATCTTTCGCGTGGAGATGATCCGGTCTATGCCTTTGGCACTCGCCTGCGCCAGCGCCAATTCATGCAGAGCAACTTCGCCCTCAATGAATTGAACCGTCCTAATCCCATCGGAAACTTTTCCTCGCGACTCTCCGGTCAATGGATGCTCTTCGACTCCCTGCGTACGGAGCGGGGCATCGCCGCATCGCATCAAATGGCACAAAGCGCCTCGTCAGGAGCCAAGGCTGTCGATCAGAAGGTAATCTTTCAGGTCGTTCAGGCTTGGGAGTCCGTTCTTTACACACAGCGTCAGGTAGAGGTAGCAGAGCGTGAGCAGGAAACGGCTGCGGCTCTGCTGAGCACCGCAGAGGATCATGTGAAGGCCGGTCTGGCTGTGGAGTCGGACCGTATGGCGGCGCTGGTCAATGTGGCCGCGCGCAAGCAGGAGCGCATTGCCGCAGAGGGTGAACTGGAACTGGCATGGGCGCAGTTGCGACTGGCAGTGGGCGAGCCTGAGTTGCAGCAAATCTCCCTGCAGCCGATTGAGGCACGTGCCTTTGAAACATCTTCCTTCGACGAGCAACTTGCCGTTGCGTTGAAGACTCGCCCGGACCTGCAATCCCTTCGCTCCGCACAGCAGGCTGAGGGAAGCGCAGTAGCTGCAGCGAAGTCAGCATTTGGTCCACAGATCGGAGCCTACGGAAACTGGGAAGAAGACCGTGGCTCCATCGGCACAGCCGGTGGAAACAACTGGGTGGCCGGAGCGCAGATTCGCATGGATATCTTCCCGACAGGTAAACGCGCTGAATTGCAGCGGGAGCAGGCTGTGAAGGCTCGCGTGGATGCGCAGGTGGCTTCGTATGAGCAGAACCTTCGACTGCAGATCAGCCAGGCGCGTACGCATTTGCGGGTGGCCTCGCAATCTATGCTGACGGCGCAGGCTGCGCTCGATCAGGCCACGGAAAGCCTGCGTATCGTGAAGAACCGCTACGATGCAGGCCTGACCAATATCACTGACCTGCTGCGGGCCGAAGACGCCGAGCGCGAAAGCCGCGCAAACTACTGGCGCTCTGTTTACGGCAATGCACTTTCGTATGCGGAGAATCTTTTCGCTACCGGAACCCTTACTCCTGAAGCCACGGAGGCTATGCAATGAGTGCTTCGTACCGTATTCTTCTTTTCTCTTCCGCAGTGCTTGCTGTGGCTGGTTGTCACAAGGAAACAACTCCCGCAACGGTTCCGGTAGAGACAGTGAAAGCGCGTCTGGTGATAAGCGAAGGACAGGAGAGCGCTACCGTATCAAGGGCTACGGGTACGCTCCATGCGAAGGAGAACGCAACACTTTCTGCGCAGGTCGTGGGCAGTGTGCGGCAGGTGCTGGTGCAGGAAGGCGATCCTGTTCGTGCGGGACAAACGCTGATGATTCTTAACGACGCCAGCTATAAGGACGGAGTCGATCAGGCCCAGGCCGGAGTGCTGGCTGCCGAAAAACAAAAACAGGCAGCACAGAGCGATGCCGCGCTGGCCGAGAGCACTCTGGCACGTTTCCGTCAGTTACAGCAGCAGAAGAGCGTAAGCCCGCAGGAGATGGATGAAGTTTCACGGCGCGCCGAGGGTGCAACTGCTCGCGTTAGTGCGCTGCAAGCTCAGGTGGACGCGATGCAAGCTCAGGAAGCCGGGGCAAAGACCACGCTCTCGTACACGCGAATTCGTGCGCCGTTCAACGGCGTAATCTCTGTCCGCATGGCCGATCCTGGAACGGTGGCCGCGCCCGGAGTTCCACTGCTGCAATTGGAAGGTGCAGGAGCCCTGCAACTGCAGGTCAGCGTGGACGAGTCGGCAATCGGCAAAGTACATCGGGGAATGAAGATTGTGGTGCATGTAGATGGTGCTGTGGATGTTCCTACGATGGGAACCGTGAGTGAGGTTCAGCCTGCGGCCGATGCCGCAAGCCACAGTTTCCTGGTCAAGATTGATCTGCCGCAGGCTAAACAGCTGAAGGCTGGAATGTATGGCAGCGCCGAGTTGGATATGGGCAGCCATGCGGCAATTAAGGTTGCGGCTTCGGCCTGTGTGCAGCGCGGTTCGCTGCACTACGTCTATGTGCTCGACAGCAACAACATCGCTCAATTGCGCGCCGTGACGGTGGGTTCCAGAAATGGCTCATTGGTGGAAGTGCTCAGCGGACTCTCTGCAAATGAAAAAGTTGTCGATCAGCCTGGGGACCGTGATCTGAACGGCAAAAGAATCGAGGCGCAGTGATGAGCACGGAGATCAGACAGGAACACCACGGCCTGGGAATTGCCGGTCGGCTGGCCCATGCATTCCTCAACTCAAAACTCACGCCCCTCTTCATTGCGGCTTCGCTGGCGCTGGGTGTATTCGCAGTTGCGATTATTCCCCGCGAAGAAGAGCCTCAGATTCTGGTTCCGATGCTCGATGTCGTTACTGCGATGCCGGGAGCTTCGGCGGCTGAAGTCGAACAGCAGGTCACCAACCCCATCGAGTCGCTGGTGCGCCAGATCTCCGGCGTCGAATATGTCTATTCCACATCGATGCCCGGGCAAAGCATGGTGGTGGTGCGCTTTTTGGTGGGAACATCGCAGGAAGATGCGCTGATCAAGGTCTACAGCAAGCTCTATTCCAACTTTGACCGCATTCCTCCAGGCGTGACACAGCCCCTCATTAAGGCTCGCTCCATCGACGATGTGCCTATCCTCTCCATGACGCTGTGGGGCGATCACTACGACGGCGCGCAACTGCGCACCTTTGCCACAGAGATTCAGAACAACGTGCAGCAGGTTGGCGATGTCTCTGAGACCACCATCATTGGTGGGCAACCGCGCGCCATGCGCGTCGTGCTGAGCACGGAAAAGCTCAATGCCTACGGACTTTCACCGATGGCCATTGTGCAGCATCTGCAAGGTGCCAATGCCAGTCTGCAGGCAGGCAGTTTTGCAAATCAGAATACACAGATTCGTGTGGACGCTGGAAATCTGTTCACGCGCAAAGAAGATTTGCAAGCCGTTGTCGTTGCGGTAGTACATGGCCATCCTGTGTTCCTGCGGGATGTGGCACAGGAGATTGCCGATGGCCCTGCCGATCCAACCGACTATGTGTCGTTTGGAACAACGGCGCTCAGTGCAGTAGCGCAGACTACGGCACGCCAGTATCCGGCAGTGACGATTACCGTGGCCAAGCGCAAGGGAACGAATGCCACAGACATTGCCAACGCTGTACTAAAGCGCGTGTGTGAGATGCAGGGCATGACGCTGCCCAGCGATCTGCAGATCACCACCACGCGCAACTATGGTGAAACGGCCAAGGCCAAAAGCGATGAGTTACTGGAACATCTGCTGCTGGCCACGCTTTCCGTCACACTGCTGGTTGCGCTCTTTCTCGGATGGCGTGAATCGGGTGTGGTGCTGCTGGCGATTCCTGTGACATTGGCCCTGACCATGTCGGTCTTCTACTTTCTTGGTTACACGATCAACCGCGTCACGCTCTTTGCGCTGATCTTCTCCATCGGCATTCTGGTCGATGATGCGATTGTGGTTGTCGAGAACATGGTTCGTCACTTCCGCTTGCCAGCAAATCATGGACGCAACATGAGCACTGTGGCTGTGGAAGCTGTCGCCGAGGTGGGCAATCCTACGATTCTTGCAACCTTTGCGGTACTGGCCGCAGTTTTGCCGATGGCCTTTGTTCGTGGCCTGATGGGCCCCTATATGCGGCCTATTCCCGTGGGGGCATCGGCTGCGATGCTCTTCTCGCTCATGGTCGCCTTTGTGGTTTCCCCCTGGGCAGCGATGCGGCTAGTCGGTCGTTCTCTGGGGCATGAAGCCAATCACGAAGAAGTAGAGAACTGGCGCACGCGCCTCTATCGTCGTGTGATGACACCACTGCTGGAGAGTAAACGCCATCGGTATCTCTTCCTGGCTTCTGTGGTTGTTCTGTTGCTGCTCTCCTGCGTACTGGTTCCAACAGGCTTGGTGCGTGTGAAGATGCTGCCCTTCGACAACAAAAGTGAGTTGCAGGTCGTCATCAACATGCCCGATGGTACGCCACTGGAGCAGACCGCACGCGTAGCGCAGGAGATGGGAACGGAACTTGGCAAGCAGCCCGAGGTGCTGAACTACCAAGTCTATGCAGGAACCTCCGGCCCTTACAACTTCAATGGCCTGGTGCGGCACTACTACATGCGTCATCAGCCTAATCAGGCTGACATACAAGTGAACTTTGTGCCTGCGGGCGAGCGCTCGTTGCAGAGCCACGCAATCGCCAAGAAGCTTCGACCACTGCTGGTTGCGATCGGCAATCAATATGGCGCGCGCATTCAGGTCAGCGAGGTTCCGCCTGGGCCGCCTGTGGTGCAGACGCTGGTTGCTGAAGTTTACGGTCCTGACCCTGCCGGGCAGATTCGCGTCGCTCAGCAGATTAAGGACATCTTCCATCAGACCGACAGCGTTGTGGATGTGGACTGGTACCAGGAAGATCCGCAGCCCAAACTTTCCATGCAAGTCGATCAGGTCAAGGCTGCGCAGCATGGAATCTCTGTGGCAGATGTAGCGCGCACTCTGGCTCTGGCCACTTCAGGTCTACAGGTAGGTCTGAATCACGACCGCGATGCGCGGGAGCCAGTACAGACGATTGTGGAACTGGAACGCGCGGATCGCTCCTCGGAACAGGCACTCGATGAGATTCACCTTCCCGGTGCGGATGGCAGCATGGTGCCGCTGCGTGAAATGGTGACGGTGAATCACGAAACACTTGAACCAAGCATTTATCACAAGAATATGAAGCGTGTGGTTTATGTGACCGGCGATGTTGCAGGCGCTGAAGAGAGTCCCGTCTACGCGATTCTGAAGATGAATCAGGCGCTCGATCATCTGGCGCTTCCCGCCGGTTACACTCTGAAGCGCTATAACGCCGTGCAGCCTGATTCCACCGATCACTATTCGATGAAGTGGGATGGCGAGTGGCATATCACCATCGAGGTCTTTCGCGATCTTGGACTGGCCTTTGCTGCCGTGTTGATCCTGATCTATGTGTTGGTGGTTGGATGGTTCCGCTCATTTATCGTGCCGCTGATTATCATGGCGCCCATTCCGTTGACGCTGGTTGGCATCCTGCCTGCTCATGCGCTGCTGGGCGCGTTCTTCACTGCAACCTCGATGATCGGATTCATCGCCGGTGCCGGCATTATCGTGCGCAATTCGATCATCCTCGTAGACTTCATCGAATTGCGTCGCAGGCAGGGAGCAACGTTGAAAGAGTCGGTGATTGATGCTGGGGCCATTCGCTTCCGTCCCATGTTGCTGACGGCGATGGCAGTGGTGGTAGGTGCCAGTGTCATTCTTACAGATCCGATCTTTCAAGGGTTGGCAGTCTCGCTGATTGCCGGAGCAGTTGCCTCCACCTTCCTCTCTTGGCCAACCATTCCTGTTCTTTACTACATGATTCATTCCGGCCACGAGGCTGCCAACACATCTGAAGAAGGAGAAACTTTATGACGGTAGAACGTGCATTACGTCTGATGGCCGGAGTGGTTACACTGCTTTCTCTGGCTCTGGCGCATTACTGCTCCCCGAACTGGCTATGGCTGACTGCGTTTGTCGGATTGAACTTATCGCAATCGGCCTTCACCAACTGGTGCCCTGCCATGACAATCTTTCGCGCCATGGGGCTGAAAGCCGCAGCAACCTGCGGGGGGAAATAGGAACATGGACAAAAAGCATTTTCTGCTTCCAATGCAGACAAACTGGATGCATCCACAGCGTCTGCAGGCGAAGATCCATTTTGCTTTTATTGCGAATATTCAGACCATACAGGCTTCGGCCAATGCAACCGAATTGCCCAGGCAGAGTGCGGATCTGATTCTGTTAGCCATCAAGCTGAAAAGCTGTTTGCAAATCTCACTCATCCGGTTGATTCGCTGGAAAATGTCGTGAAAAAGTATTTCCCTGAGCTCACTGACAAAAATAGAATTTGAGATCATGAGAGAGGATTCAGAAGATTCTCTCTCATGATCTCAAATTGTCTGGATCTAAATCCCATGCGAAGATTGTGCTCAATCTGAAGTCGGTATGCACAGGGTATTATTCAGATGCAGATTGGCTTAGTGCTGGCAACTACATGCGCAGGTAGTCTCCACGGATTTGAGATTGCCTGCGAGCCACAAACTGGCCAAAGTTGCAACAGGCTCTTCCGGAGCACCGGAAATGATCTCAATCGACATCTCGTTCAGCATCTGACGAACACGAGCACCCAAGTTTCCGGTTATGACAACATTTGCATTCATGGATTTCAACCATTGTGGCAGAACACCAGGCTGATGCTCCGGAGCGTTTGCTTCGTTGATATTCAAAATTTCACGAGTGGTAGGATTCACTTCAATAATGGAAAAGATCTGACTGTGGCCGAAATGTGAATTCAGATGTCCATCGCTGGTTGGAATGGCAATGATCATTGTACGGTTCCTCTCATGTTCAAAATCTGTGATCCGGCTTATCGATCTCTGTACCTGAACATTCAGGCTAGATCTGTTCTGCGCAGTAGCTCCAGATGGAGGCGCACCATGTAGATGTTAAATACACCTACATGGTAGCCGAAGTTGTTCCTTTCCACAATGGGGCATACACGAACTGGCCAGATGTATAGCAGCAATCAGGATATACACTGAACACAGGCAACCTGGAGGGACATTTGGCAGAGAAAAAATGTAAGCATCATGGCCAGGAGGTTCCCTGCAGCTGTGCGATGGGGAAGTTGTATCGATTTATCGAACCTCTTGTGTTGCAGCAGCTTAAAAAAAATGAACACGCATATGGATATGAACTACTGGAAAGCCTGAAGGCACATTGTCTGACCGATGCTGCAATTGACAAAGCGGCACTATACAGAACTCTCCGACAACTGGAAGAGCAGGCTTACGTGGAGTCTGAATGGGCAGAAGGTTCAGGCGGGCCATCAAGAAGGGTCTATCGGCTTACGAAGAGTGGAGATCACCATTTGCAGCAGTGGTCGATTGTCATGGAGCAAATGGCAGGTGCCATGATGCAATTTGTGCATTCCGTCAAGAACAATGCAAAAGATAAAAAGAAGATTGGTCGTCGCCCAGGACAAAAGTAAGCGGCAGCAGTACCATCCAAATCGTGACAGCTATCACGGAAGTTGTAAAATACATCTTGTTGAGATTGTTTGAGGGGCTCTGCGAATTCCATAATCGCTTTGTGGCTCATTTCAAAGCTGTCTGCTGAATAAAGGAGATCTTATGAAAAGGCATTCCACCGGGATATTTGCGGGTATGATTTTAGGTTTGTTGTTGGCCTTGTCGCCATCTTTGCTACCGGCTCAATTTATGTCGGCACCGGGTGTTATCAGTGCCTATTCGGTCCCGGCAGGCGACCTGATTCAGCCTTCGCAACTAAATGACATGCTCCGCCTCCCCCAACACAAGTCATTGCTGATCTTTCATGTTGGTTCCCGTATGATGTTTGCGCAGGCGCATATTCCGCATTCGGAGTACATCGGTCCGGGTTCGCAGCCAATGGGAATTGAGGCACTCAGGAAGCGGGCCTCGTCGGTAGACAAGAAGCAGTTGATCGTTCTGTACTGTGGCTGCTGCCCCTGGGATCGCTGTCCCAATGTCGGACCGGCATATCAGACGCTGCGAGGCATGGGCTATAACGTAAAGGTTCTGCAGATTCCGAGCAATTTTGGCGCAGACTGGGTGGCAAAGGGGTATCCGGTTGAGCGTGACCAGTAGTTTCGTGGTTATTGAGAAGGACTGCTGGAATGGTCGCAGAAATTTTCTGCGCGTGGCCGTCCTTCTTTATCTTCTGATTGTTTGTGCTGGTTTGAGCCATGCGCAGAAGCCTCAGCCAATGATCGGATCAGTAGTTCCAGACTTTGAGCGTAGCGATTTGCATGGTAACCGTGTTCGGGTCTCAGTATTACGTGGCCATGTTGTTTTGCTGAATTTCTGGGCGACGTGGTGCGCTCCATGCCAACAGGAAATGCCCGTCTTTGTGGAATGGCAGAAGAAGTATGCAGGCCAGGGGTTGCAGATCCTAGGCGTTTCCATGGACGACGATGACCGGTTGGTGCGAAAACTGGCCACCCGATTACAGATCAATTATCCACTGATGATGGCAGACAAAAATCTTCTTGATTCGTATGGCGAGATTCTTGGTCTGCCTGTAACTCTTTTGGTCGATCGCAAAGGCGTAATCCGGGCCCGCTTCGAGGGTGAGACCCACCCAACCGAGATTGAGAAACAACTGAGGCAGTTACTCGCAGAGAGTAGCGCATAAATAGAGGATAGCCGTCGTTCCACTATTTTAGATGACAGGTTCCTTCAGATGGATGCCATGCATCATGCACAGGTTGATGCGACTGATTGCCAGATATGAAAGGGCAAA
This sequence comes from Telmatobacter bradus, assembly GCF_048629425.1. Taxonomy (NCBI): domain Bacteria; kingdom Pseudomonadati; phylum Acidobacteriota; class Terriglobia; order Terriglobales; family Acidobacteriaceae; genus Telmatobacter; species Telmatobacter bradus. The sequence goes on along the minus strand of NZ_CP184532.1, from coordinate 4,357,820 downwards.
AAGGTGCGCATATAATCGTCATCACTGCTGTCCGGTTGACGACTAACTTGCTGCCTGCAACCGTCTGATGGGCCGAGGGTTGCGGACGTTTTGGGGTGGTGTCGATTTGAAAATGCCGCGATGCTGATTCCAGAGATGCTTTCTGGAGGCGGCTGTGAACGCTGGCAAGTTGCTGTTCGCGCAGTTGATGGACTTCCTTCCGTGGACTTCGTTTGCCCGCAGTGTGGCCCGTTATGGCGGCGACCGCCGGGTGCGCAACCTCAGTTGTACCGAGCAGTTCCGTGCTATGGCCTTTGCTCAGTTGACCTATCGCGAGAGCCTGCGTGACATCGAAGCCTGCCTGTGCGCACAGCCTGCCAAGCTGTATGCCATGGGATTCCGCTCTCCGGTGCGTCGTTCGACATTGGCTGAGGCCAACGAGAGCCGCGATTGGCGCATCTATGCTGAACTCGCGCAACGACTGATGGTCCAGGCCCGCAAGCTCTACGCCACGGAAGACCTCGGCATGGACCTTGATGCCGCTGCGTACGCCTTGGACTCTACAACCATCGATCTGTGCCTGACCTTGTTTCCGTGGGCGCATTTTCGCTCCACCAAGTCCGCCGTCAAGATGCATACCCTGCTCGATCTACGCGGCAACATACCCACATTTATCCGTGTCACCACGGGCGATCTGCACGACGTCAACATGCTCGACGAGATCATTCCTCAGGCTGGCGCTTACTATGTCATGGATCGTGGCTATCTCGACTACGCCCGGTTGTATCGCCTCCACTTGGCCGGAGCATTCTTTGTCACCCGCGCCAAGAACAACTTGGATGCCCGACGTATCTACTCCCAACAGGTGGACAAGCAGACCGGCATTTTGGCAGACCAGTCCATCGCCCTTAACGGGTATCACAGCCGCAAGGATTATCCTAGCCACCTGCGCCGCATTCGCTTTCATGATCCAGAGACCGGCAAGGATCTACTCTTCTTGACCAATCAGTTCACACTACCTGCCGTCACCATCTGCGCTCTCTACAAAAGCCGATGGCAAGTGGAACTGTTCTTCAAATGGATCAAGCAGCATCTGCGCATCAAGGTCTTCTTCGGCACCAGCGAAAACGCCGTCAAGACCCAAATATGGATAGCTGTCTCGGTCTACCTCCTGGTCGCCATCGTCAAGAAGAGACTCGAACTGTCCGGCTCACTCTACACTTTGCTGCAAGTGCTCTCGGTAACTCTGTTCGAGAAAATGCCCATCTCACAGGCACTTCAGCAGAAGGACTACACAAACTCACTAACTGCCGATCCCAACCAACTGATTCTGTTCGACTTTTAACCGGACAGCAGTGAATCGTCATGAAAAATCTCAAGGACTTACCGGCAAAGAACCTTCAAACGTTCAAGAATGTCTACAGGTTCTGTACAGTATGTAAGTTATTGAAACAACGTGTTATTGCATCTACAGGTTGAGTACAGTTCGACAACAGAGTTTACCTGCGGCTTGATTTCCTGTAAGGCTACTTTTGCCCAACCGCTCGAAACAGCTTAATTGACTTTTCAGGGTTTTAGTTAAAAATACCCATTAGGGCGGTTCTCCAATTGCTGTACACCGAAACCGCCGCAGCTGAGTGGCTTTTTCCTCAAAAAATCACCTCACACAGTCTCACAAGGGCTACATCTATTGAAGAACCGCTCTAAAAGGTAGACCCTCGGAGGACCGGATGCCCAGGTTGAACGCAGGTGCGGTAAGGAAGCTCGCTCTGATTTGTGTGCTGTCCAGCGGCTTGCCGATGCAGCCCGCTCCGGGAGCAGTAGGGCAGAGCGGCGATGTTGCTCCGCAGGAGGACGCGCCGTCCAGTTCGCTTCGCTTCCTGCGTGGCGTTCGCGATATCCGCTGCTCCGTCTCGTGCCGGTTCGTACTTCCGAACCGGAGAATAGAAGGAGTTGCTTGTGGTGGCTCCTGAGCGCCCAGGAAGAAGGGGTTCACTACGGAGAGTAGGATGAGAATTTTCAGCATCGCGGGTCGCATACTCCTGTTGTGTTTTCTCACAGATTTCGAATACGTTTGCGTCGATGTCATGCCGGGACGGACGCGATACCCGCATCGCGGGAAGTTCCAAGCTCTCCGAGAGCGACGCGCAAACTCTCCAGCTCTTCCGGAACAGAACAATATTTCACTGCGGCATAGAGGTCCTTCACGGCGTCCTGGGTTCTTCCCAGCTCCTGGTGGAGACGCGAACGGTTTGTATAAAGGTCTGCGTTTTCCGGATTGAGTTCGATGGCGTGGTTGAAGTCTTCAAGGGCTGCCGGCAAATTTTCGGTCTGATAATACAGAACACCGCGATTGGCCGGGACCTCCCAATGCGTGGAACCCGCGTTCAGGGCGGCGGAGTAATCTTCTATAGTCTGATCGACCATGCCCAGGGCATCGTAGGCTTGCGCGCGTCCCGCAAGTGCCACCGGATGGTTCGGTTCCAGATCAAGGGAACGGCTGTAGGCGCCCAGCGCGTCTTTGTATAGACCCATCTGGCGATAACACTGCCCCAGATTGGTATGGACCTCGTAATACGGTGAGCTCAGTTCGATGGCCCTGAGATAATCCGCACGGGCTTCGTCGATGCGTCCGGCAGAGAGGTAAAGATTCCCTCGCTCGTTGTAGTACTCGGAGTAGTTGGGATCCATCTCGATAACCGCCGAGTAGGCTTCAAGGGCTTGCTCCTGCTTGTCTATCGCCACATAAACCTGGGCGATGTTGTACAGCAGAATGGATCGATGGAGAAGGTGTTTCTCTGTACCAAGATTCTCATTCAGCCGAGCGAGACCCGAGGCGCATAGGTCGATCGCTTCGAGGTGACGGCCTTGAAAGGCCCTGATCATTGCCAGGCCGTTCCGGTTGAAAACACTCTCAAAGTGATACTCGTCGGCGGAAAGACCGGCTTCGGCAACTTCTGCGAGTCCTCGATTAAGCCATGCGACACCCTGTTCATAGTTTCTAGGTTTGCTGTAACGGGCATAGAACATGGCGATGAGATAGGACAGCCGCCCTTCCCAGATCTTCTGGCCTCGCTCGGCGACGTCGCGCGCGGCGCCAAGGGCGAGTTGCAAGCCTTCCGGTCCCTTCCCCAGGCCCATACATTAGCATCTTGACGACGATGGACCGTTGCAGGCGAATGTCTTCCGGGAAGACTGATTGCGCGATGTCGAGAAGGCCTGTCCCATAGCGGATGGCGTCCTCGTAAAGCCCTAACGTGTTGTAGGTTTCAAGCGCGAAGTGCCGATAGTAGGTGACCTTAGCCGCTTAGGCGGGGCATGAACAGTAGCAGTTGGCGGTTGTCTTCAGGGTTTCAACTTTACGAACGACAAACTTCTTCATGTTTAACCCCCTCTTGGCATGGGGAACATTCCCTCGGCTGCGGAATGTTTTGTCATCATAATTCCCATGTGGTTCAGAAAATAAAGTTTTTAAGATTACGAAGGGGCTATGAACTTTAGTTTGACTCGAAGAGTAAACAGTTAGGGGTATGGAAACGGAGAAGGACTTCAAATCTCCACGCAGCCGGAGACGCGCGAGCGCGTCCTGCGCGATCTGATCTGCAAGCGCAACAAGCCCATCGCGCTGTTCATCGACGACGCACACGATCTGCACGGCAAAACACTGGTTGGCCTGAAGCGTCTGGCATTGACGCCTTCTTTGCGTGCAACATGATTAGCCGGTCGTCGTGCCAGGTAAACCGTCGGCCCGCGCATGCTTTCGGTGAAGACATTGACGCCGCGCAACCGGCGCGGATCGTAGGTGACAGAGGTTCCATTTTTGAGTTCGACGGTGAGCGTATTGCCGCGGGCATCGACCTCACGGACACGAGCATAGCTATTGCGCTCGATTCCCTCGGCTTTGCTGCTGGTATGGCTATGCAGCACATCGCCGGCGTTGCATCGCGTCGCCCAGGTCCGGTCGGCTCCGGTCATATCGGAGCGGTGATTGAGCACGCGTAACTCATGCCCATCGACCGCCAGCGTTCCATTATTCCGTAGCTCGGCCCGCACAGCTTTGTTGAACAGACGGCGGCTGCGATTGTCGGGAGAGATAATGAGGGAATTTTCCGGCTGCGCGGCATAGTCTCTGGCAATCGCAGCGATGCGCTCATTGGCATCCGCGATTTCTGTCACTCGCCCCTGTTCGGCGAGCAGTGCATCGCCTTTTTCCGTTTCGTTGTTGGCGAGAAGCTCTACGGCGCGGCGCAATTCCGGGGCTTTCTGACGCATGATTTGGTCGAGTTGCGAGGTCCGCATTCCGGCCTGCTGCATCTGCTCGAAGGGCCGTCCCGCACCCTTGCCGACGGATGCCGCGTATACTTTGCCATGCCCGAGGCGCCCTTCGGTGCGATGGCGGAGCAAACGCTGGTCGATACACGCAGCATCATCGCGCCTGGCAAGCCACGGCTGGTATTCACTCTGCGCTAAGATGCGTGCAAGACAACCCCAGCTGCATCACAGGCGACGGAGTTCAAGTGAAGTCAGTCGTACCCGTGTCCACCCGTGCAGTCCGGAATTCATACCTTATGCTGCACAGTTCAGGAGAGCGCGGGATAGCTCGTGTACCCGGCAGCGCCCATCCATTCCATCGCCGGGTGATCGAACACCAGGGAAAAATTCTTGATTATCTAACCGGCCTGCTAGAGCCCTTCGCAATCGACAAAAGTGCGGCGGCGGCAGCGATGCTTGGTGTCATCAATGGCGCTCTCTCCATGCGGCTGGTCTTTGGGACGTCAAAGCAGGTCCCACTCCTCTCGTCGGCCGAGGCAATTCTCAAGAGCTTTCAGAACGCGTGAGCTCCACGCCACTGTGGTTTACATGCCAAATTGAGGATCGAGAACGAAAAACGCCGATTGCAACGGTGATCGATTCCCAAGTGCAGATCGTCTAATTCCAGTAGCAATGCCTACATTATGGAGGCGAATCAGGACGCAGCTGCGGCATCCGGAGCATCCACGATCGAGGCTCGATGTGCAAGTCCCCAGTCCGCCATGGCGTCCATTATGGGGCGGAGGGTATTGCCCAACTCCGTCAAGCAATACTCCGTTTTTGGCGGAATCACCAGATACACCTTGCGTGAAATGAGCCCCCACTCCTCGAGTTCGCGAAGTTCTTTCGTCAGGATGCGGTCGCTTACCGGGGGGCATGCGCGACGCAATGCCGAAAAGCGGAGGGGTTCGTTCCTGACAAGCGCCCAAACGATCCTGGACTTCCACTTGCCACCAAGGATTCGAGAGGTGAAAGCCACCGGGCATGGGTTGGGAAATTCCATAGAAATTACACTAACAAAAATATCCGTACTTGTAAAAAATTAGTGTCTACGTTGTGATGGTCTTCAAAGGGCTGTGGTGTTCGCAAAAGCCGCCCAAAAGGAGATTCACATGAAAGCTGTCACCGTCACTGCCTCCCGTGAACTGGAGCTGCGCGAAGTACCCACTCCAACAGAAGTGCCGAGCGGCCATCTGCTCATTGAAATCCGCTCTGCCGCCATCAATCACGGCGACAAGACCTTTCTGAAGATGCCGGCCGCGGCCACTGGCCTGAACACCAGCAAGCATGAGATTTGGGGAGCATCGGCTGCGGGTCGCGTGCTTGCTGTCGGTGCGCACGTTCATGCTGATTACTCAGGCAAAAATGTTGCGGTCTATCGTTCGTTGACACCCAGCTCCGAGACCGTCGGACTCTGGTGTGAGCGCGCAGTGGTTCCCGTCACCAGCTGCGTCCTTCTTCCGGAAGAGCTTTCGAGCGCCGATTACTCCGGCTCGCTCGTCAACGTAATCACGGCGCATGCATTTCTTGAGGAAATGGCGTCCGAAGGCCACACCGGCGTGATCGTCACAGTAGGAGGTTCCGCCACCGGGCTTGCTCTCGCCGCGCTGGCTCGTCTGAAAAACATTCCTGTTCTCTTCCTCGCTCGCTCCGAGCGGGCCGCGGAAGCTTTGCGCGCACTGCAACTCAAGCATGTTCTCGTCACCAGCGATGCTGGCTTTGATGCAATGTTTGAACGGCTTGCAGCAGAGCTGAAGACAACCGCTGTCTTCGATGGTGTAGGCGGCGATCTTATCACCCGCATCGCTCCGCGTCTTCCGCGCAACTCCACGGTCTGGTTCTACGGCTTTCTTGCCGGCATGGAGCCGGTTGCGCTACCCTCCGCCATCTACATGGCGAAGAACCTCACGATGAAGCCTTTCAGCAACTTCAACAGTGCGACGGTGCGCGACTCGGTGAAGTTGCAGCATGCGCTTGAATACCTGCAAAAACAAATCGCCGATCCGCTGTTTCGCACAAAAGTTGGCAAGACCTTTCGCCTGGACCAGATTCAGGAGGCAATGGCCTACGAGACCGAACCCGGAGCGAAAGCGGTTTTCCTGCCTTAATCGAAGAACAACTGAGTCAGCATGGGAACGGAGGGGGGCGGTGCGTGGCGAGGTTTAAAGATCGCTTTGGCGGGCACCGCCCTTTCTAGAACGGAGAACCAAGGTCTAGCAATAATGAAGAGCCCACGGCGAAGTAGCTGCAGTCCTGAGAATGCTGATCCGCCCGGAAATAAGATGCAGGGATGGGCAGGCGGAATTTCTACCCCTTGACGACTTTTCGATACGAACCGATTCCTCGATAAGTGACTCTCAATGAGTGCTCCGGCTCGAATATGCCAATAGAGATTGATTATCGTAGGTTATTCGGTATCGCTGACAAACACGACGCATGCGCGCTAACCATCCAGCAAGCAGCGCGAAAGCGAACCTCGTCCTCATACACATAAGGATCAAACGCGGCACGAACCCTTTGCAAAACTTGATTCCGAATTTGCTCTTCGGCCTCTTGAAGCATGAGACCTACCGGGCCGTTCTTGGCCAGATAGCGAACCAGTTCTTTCTCCGGCATGGTGCACGTGACATTGATTGGCTGGATATCGATGTCGGCCCAGCCACTCTGTTTCAGAATGGAGTTGATGTGGTTCCGGTCTGCAAATGCAAACTGCCCCGGTAAGCAGCGCCGACGAGCAGGAAGATTCGGCAGGTACGGTGCCGCAGCGTGCTCCGCCGTGGCCATGAATGGATTCTCAGCAGCATCTCGCCAGGCAATAAACCTGAGTTCCGTGCTTTGATTTCCTGCTCGCCGCAAGTTCGCAAATGCGAGGACTGGATCGCCGAAGAACATGACACCGAAGCGCGAAATGATTGTGTCGAAGCTTTCCATTTCAAACGCATGGGTTTGCGCATCAGCGCAGATAAAATCTGCGGAAGAGGATTCCGAAACAGCACGAGATCGGGCGACCTCAATCAGCGGTGCTGAAATGTCGATCCCGATGCAGTGGCCCTTCGTTCCGAGCAGGCGGGCGATGGCCAGGGTTGTGCTGCCCGCTCCGCAACCGATGTCGAGTATCCGGCCTTCAGCCCTGGAAGAGATCACATCAACCAGCAGTTTTTCAAACGGCTTGAACATCTGGTCGAGGATCTGTTGGTTTTCTGCCCAAGCGCGTCCCGCATGGCCGTTCCATAGCTCTTTCTGCTCATGATTTGTTTGCTGAGAAAGATCCACAATCGCCTCCTTGTCTTTGCTTTTCAAGCAACCATGTCCTATTATGCAAGTTAAAGTCAACTTGAGGTCAAGTGTGAAACCGCTGGATATATCGGAAGTCTCGCAACGTTCCGGCCTAGCCGCATCAACACTGCGCTATTACGAAGAGAGAGGGTTGATCACATCGATTGGGAGGCGAGGACTACGCCGATTGTTTGACTCGAAGGTGCTGGAACAGCTGATGCTGATCGCCCTCGGACAGACTGCCGGCTTCTCACTCGATGAAATTGCACGCATGTTCACGCCTGACGGGCGGCCGCACATAAATCGTCAAATGCTCACAGTCAAGGCGGAAGAGCTAGACAGGAAGATTCACAAACTCTGCGCAGTGCGGGATGGCCTTCGGCACGTCGCTGCTTGTCCCGCACCAAGCCACATGGAGTGCCCTACCTTTCGCCGCATCCTTCATGCTGAGGCGAACAGCAAAGGCAAGCTGCATCGCCGCCAGTCCTGAGCAGCCTTTCAAGGCATGGTCTACAGTAAATAGGCTCTATCATGGCCCGTTCGAACCCAAGATCAGGCCCGACAGGTCGGCTGGCAGGTGTCTGCCTTGCCAGTTTGGAATATCAACTTATGCATTACAGGTAATGCATAAGTTGCACGTGGGGTGATCGCCATTCAGAGGAGCAGTCCCGATAAACGCCCATTGCAACTGCGAGCCTTACCCGAAATATTGTCCAACTCCGCCGCAATGGTTACTGCCGAGATCTTCTTGATGTCGCGCAACTGCTTCACTGCTCAAAGGCGCATGTGTGTAAGGTAGCAGCCGGGCGCATCCACGGCTGTGCTCCCATTCTCTTCGTCTCGCGGGGCCGGCGGAGGCTGATACGCCGCGAATCCCCCTGGCGATGGCTGGAAGCAAATGAAGGCGTTGAGAACGGTGGCAAGCTGACGACATTGCCAATACGGGATGCCGGTAAGCGCGGATAGGAGTTATCCATGCGAAAGAGCCGGTATCAGAAGGGATCGGTCAGGAAACAGCGTGGCGGATGGGTTGGGCTTTGGTGGGCCATACGCTCGATGTGAACCAGAATGTTTATCGGCAGACTTCCGTCACAAGCCGACTGCCTGCGGTGAATAAGCTGGAGGAAAAGCTGCTCATCATGTGAATGGAGCACAAATAGAGCACGCTGTCAGGCTGGATCCTCTAACTATATGATTCTATTGGAGCGGGAGACCGGGATCGAACCGGCGACATTCAGCTTGGGAAGCTGACGTTCTGCCACTGAACTACTCCCGCCCATATGTCTGGCCATGGCCCGACAGGCGATCAGCTTTTTACGGTGTTGCTTGGCAACAGTGTACGCCGACGTTTTGCAGTATACCAAGAGCGGCGGCAAATGCATGCACAGGCTTTTGCGGAAAGGTGTCGTGGAGGGGGTGCGCCGGAGTTTTCCGGCGCAGTGGGGGGCTGTTTGTACGGCAGAGAGAAGGATGAGAAGCTACTGCTGGCGGGTGGAGCAGCCTGCCAGGTCTGCCACGATGGCCGCACGCAGAACGTCGGTCATGGCATCCTGGGCGCGATTCCAGACGGGGTGCGAGGGGCAGATGGATTTGCGCTCGCAGTTGCCACCCTTCAGGCAGATGTTGAAGCGGATGGGGCCGTCGATGGCTTCCACTACTTGTAGAAGCGAAGCCTGACGGCCTTGGGAGAGAATCTCAAAACCGCCCTGCTGGCCGCGGCGCGAATAGATGAGTCCGGCGCGGGTAAGTGCCTGCAGAACCTTGGACAGAAAGCTGGAGGGCGCATTGGTGGCCGCCGCCAATTGAGGCAAAAGCACGCGCTCGTTCTCTGGCAGTGAGGCAAGGTGAACCATTACGCGGATCGCGTAGTCAGCGCCACGCGTCAGTTGCATGGAGGATGCAGGAGTTTTCATGAAAACGGAACCATCTTCCTTCCCGTCAAGAGTGGTGCAACCGAAGAACGGTCAGAGGGGCACGCGTCAGGACGTTGGAATAGGAGATTCTCTACGAGTGGAAAGCAGAGTAACCCTGATTCTAGTGCAAAAAAATGATTGTCTGGAACCGGAAAAGAGAGGATTTCTCAAGGAAAAGCAGTCGGGTGCTTGCGGAGAGAGAATTCTGTCGCAAATACAGACAGTTTTGAATTCAGCCAATTCGTATTGCGGAAGATTGGGTTAAATTCGGGGTGATTTTTCCACGGGAAAGAGGGGGTTTGCATCCGGCGAATCCTGTGTTATATTTCTTTAAGTAGGCAGTGGGAACACAGCCTGCACCGCGGTAGAGTCCCTCTGCCGCAAGGCAACTGAAGATGGACGTGTAGCTCAACTGGCAGAGCATTCGGCTCTTAACCGACAGGTTGTGGGTTCGATTCCCACCGCGTCCACCATCCTTCTGGTCAGCAAAAATACGGTCTCCTGAAAGCCCTGTTTTACTGCGGGTTTACGGAGGCCAAAGTTTTTTTGCGGGCCTGTTTTCTGTTTATAGAGAACAGAGATCTATTCCTGGTTGGGCATTCTCCAGGCGCGTGTGCCGCGGGTTCGGCAGGCATGTGCGGCAATCCTGGCAGCTTCCGCTAGCGATTCGGCAAAACTTCTTCCTGCCGCAGTGTAAAAGCAATAAGATCCATGGAAAATATCACCTGCGCCGGTTGTGTCCACGGCTTCAACGGCAGGGGGCAGAAGTTCTCCACTTAGCGCTTTGCTCCAGTAGTGCACGGGCCCGCCTCCATGCGTGATGGCGATCTGTTGCACTCCTGCGCACCGGAGAAAATCCACCGTCTCGTCTTCTGTTGTACTGCCGGGAGGATGGAAGTCTGCCGAGCAGATGGCAGTATGCACATGCGCAAGCAACTCCTCCGTGTCTGGCTTCCAGCTTCCGCCATCCAGAACGACAGGCTTGCCGAGAGAGCGAGCGCACTGCGCCCACTCGATGCAGGCCTGCATCTGGTGGCCATCGACTTCGACCACATTGGCCCATGCGCATTGTGCGGGGTCTGCCTGTGTGTGGCTCGCGTTGAGGTGTGTGGCGTTGGCGGAAACCACGGCACGCTGTCCGAGCGCATCCACCATCACGGAGGAGAGCGTGGGCAGACCGGCAAACTCCGGATGCAGATCGCAGAGCTTGATTTCGAGGGATTCGAGTTCAGTGCGGATCACGGTGCTGAGGGGGTGTGAGCCCACGGCTGCTGCCAGCACGGCCTGTCCTCCCAGATGAGCAAAGGCCATGGCAGCATTGGTTGCCGGACCGCCGGCATACACTTGCTGGCTGTGCGCATTGATCTTCTGATTGGGCAGTGCGCAGAATTCCACTTCGTAGATCAGATCAATGGTGGCCAGTCCCACAAACACCGCGCGCCCACTCTCCGAATTCTGCATTGCGCACTCCTTTGTGTTGCTTCTGGCTCTGCGTACAGAGTACACAGGTGGACGACGGGGTGGAACGTACTTGGCGAAGGTGGCTCCGGCGGGCGAGAATACTTGCGGCTTATAAATCCTTCTGGTTTGCCGATGCTGCAGAACGCAGATTTTGTGCTGCGGCCTGGTGGACACTTTTTCCAAGGAATCTTTTGATGCACTCTGTCTGGTTGGGCGAATTTATGGGCACGCTGATTCTTCTGCTGCTCGGCGGTGGCGTCAATGCTGGCGTTACATTGCGCAAGTCTTTTGCGCAGGGGGCAGGATGGCTGGTGGTCGCGCTGGGCTGGGCGCTGGCGGTGCTTTGTGGCGTGCTTACGGCGCAGGCCTTCGGCAGCAGCGGCGCGCATCTGAATCCGGCAGTGAGCCTGGCTGCGGCCATCGTCAGCGGCGACTATGCGCAACTGCTTTCTTACTGGAGCGCGCAACTGCTGGGCGCAATGGCAGGCGCGGTGCTGGTGGCGGTGCACTACGGTCCGCACTGGAAGGAAACTCCGGAAGCCGCAGCCAAACTGGGCATCTTTGCAACCCGTCCTGCGATCCACGCGCCTTGCTGGAATCTGCTGAGTGAGATTTTTGGCACGGCGGTGCTGATCGTGGTGGTGAACGCCATCAACTCCAGGGGCGTTTCGCCCACAGGACCTGCGCCGGGCTTTGCGCCGTGGCTGGTAGCCTGTCTGGTCTGGTCGGTCGGACTTTCGCTGGGTGGAACCACGGGCTATGCCATCAATCCCACGCGCGACCTTGGACCGCGCATTGTGCATGCGCTGCTGCCGATTCCCGGCAAGGGGCCATCGAACTGGAGCTATGCGCCGATTCCTGTCTTCGGTCCGTTGATTGGTGCAGTGCTTGGTGGATTGCTGGTGCGGTGGGCGCGCTTTTAGAGTGGTTCTCTAATAAGTGTGGCCCTTTGTAGATCGTGCAAGGGGGCTTTTTCTTGAGGAAAAAGCCACTTAGCGGCAGTGGCTTCGGTGTACAGCAATTGGAGAACCGCTATAGAGCAATTGCAGTACGGAAGTTTTACGGCAAACAAAAAACGCGCGGCTTGCAAGCCGCGCGTTGTGTCTTTCTGCATCACATCAGTCCATCCATGCGGCTACAACCGAGAGCGCGGTGAGCGCGGCGGTTTCAGCGCGCAGAATGCGCGGGCCCAGCGTGACGGCTTTCCAGTCACTCGCGGCAAAGAGGGCTTCTTCCTGCGGGGACCATCCACCTTCGGGACCAATCGCAATCTCCAACTGCGGGCGTTCATTTCCGGCGTCGTTGACGGCGGCTTCTACGGCAGAGCGCAGATTGTTGGTGCGCTCTTGCTCGGCCAGCACGATGCGTTGCACGCCTGCGGCTGGTGCGGACTTGATGTGTGCCGTTAGCGAAACGGGATCCAGAATCTGTGGCACGTCGGCTCGGCGCGACTGCTGCGCCGCTTCATGTGCGATTCTGCGCCAGCGTTCCACGCGCTTGATTGCGGATTGCGCCAGATGTTTTTCCGTGCGTTGCGCCACGGCGGGAAGAATCGCGGCCACACCCAGCTCGGTGGCCTTTTCAATGGCCCACTCCATGCGATCGAACTTGTAGATGGAAACTACCAGCGTGACGGGCAGTGCGGGTTCCGCATCAAGTTCCGGACCCAGACGGAAGACCACTTCCTCGGGAGTTGCCGACTGCACCACGGCGTGAAAGACGCGCCCGCCTGCCACCACATCGGCTTCCATGCCAGCCTGCGCACGCAGCACACGCGCCATGTGCGCGGCCTGCGCTCCCACGAGCATTGCGCTCTGTTCGTCCCACTTGTCTGCGATCCAGCGTCGGCGCGTCATTTGCTTGTCCTCCTGCATGTTTTGCCGCGGCCTGCGGCCGCCAATTTTACCTTATCTCAACAGCGAACCCTGTGGGGCGATTCCGAAGAGAATCTATGTGCGCAACGGCAATACATTCGTTGACGCGCTTCGGCCGGGAGCTGCGACCGCGCATGGATTTTGCATGCACGCAAGGCTTTGCTTTGGGGTGTAAAAACACCACGGGGGACGCTGGTTGCGTCCCCCGTGCGTGTTGCCAGTTGGTTTTATTCTGGCAGCTTTGCCTGCAGGCGTTTTCACTGCATCCTGCCTTGCTGCCAGTTGCCTATTCTCCCTAGTCGATTCTACGTATCAACGTTACGTGCCAACTCTACATATCGACTTACGTATCGACTCACATGTTCACGTCGATTCTGTAGTCGATCCTGCAACTGTGAATTGCAGTTGAAGAATGTATAGATTCATGCTGCATCGATGTCAAGAAAAAAAGGAGCCACACAGGAAAATCGTATACGCAATTTTCTCTTTGCCGGGGAGTCTCGTTTTTGAAGATTCATGGTCGTATGCATTCGTGTCCATTCTTCGGTCACTGCAAGGCGTGTGGCTTTGCAGTCAGGCTCAGCACTCGATGCGATTCAGCGCCAGTCCGGCCAAGCTCGTCTCCTTATAACGTGCCTGCATATCCATTCCGGTAAGGTACATGGTGCGGATCACCTGATCGAGGCTGACCTTGTGTTCGGGACCTTCGTTCATGGCGATGCGTGCCGCATGGATGGCCTTGGCTGCGGCCATTGCGTTGCGCTCGATGCAGGGAATCTGCACCAGTCCGCCGATGGGGTCGCAGGTCATGCCCAGGTTGTGTTCCATGGCGATTTCGGCGGCGTGTTCAACCTCTCCATTGCTGCCGCCCATGGCAGCAGTCAGGCCAGCCGCAGCCATGGAGCAGGCCACGCCCACCTCACCCTGGCAACCTACCTCAGCTCCACTGATGGACGCATTCTCTTTGTAGAGAATGCCGATGGCCGCCGAGGTCAGGAAGAAGCGTTCGATGCCGTCCTCGTTCGCACCTGTGCCGAAGCGCTGATAGTACTGCGCCACGGCGGGTACTACGCCTGCTGCGCCATTGGTGGGCGCTGTCACGACACGACCGCCGGCAGCGTTCTCTTCATTCACCGCCATCGCCCACACCGTCAGCCAGTCCAGCGGAGCCAGCACCGACGGACCGCGTTTCTCCGTCTCACGCGTACGCAGCAACTCCGCCATGCGACGGGCGCGGCGCTTCACATTCAAACCACCGGGCAGTGTGCCCTCGGCCAGCATGCCGCGCTCGATGCACTCCTGCATCGTCTGCCAGAGGCGTGCAATGCCTGCCCGCACAAACTCGGAGGGCGACTGTGTGCTCGTGCGCGGAGCCAGCGCACACTCGTTCTCGAACATCAGCTGACTGATCGTCAGCTCGTTGTTGGCCGCAACTTTGAGCAGTTCTTCGGCGCTGTGAAAGGGAAACGGCACGGGGACAGTTGTTGCGGAGATCGACTCTTCACCGTCTTCGGTAATGAATCCCCCACCGATGGAAAAGTAGGTGCGCTCGTCTACGATTGCCCCGGCCGCATTGCGTGCGCGCAGACGCAATCCGTTAGGGTGCGAGTTCTTCGCGCCGGGCGGCGTCATCGTCTCCTGCAGAAAACGTAGATCGCGCTCCTCCGCGAATTCGATAACCTGCTCGCCCGCCAGCGCAATTTTCTTCTCATGGCGGATGCGCGCGATGGTGGGTGTCATTGCTGTGGGGTTGATGGTGGCAGGGTCGTTCGCTTCCAGTCCCAGAAGAACGGCGTGGTCCGTTGCATGGCCTTTGCCGGTGAGCGCCAGTGAGCCGTAGAGTTCAGCCTCAATGCGCGCTACGTTGTTGAGCAGTCCACTCGCTTTGAGTCCGGAAGAAAAACGGCAGGCGGCACGCATCGGTCCCATGGTGTGCGAACTCGATGGGCCAACCCCAATTTTGTACAGGTCAAACAAACTCGTCATATCGGATCAGATTGTAGCTGGTGTGGGGAAGATGCACGGAAGAGGAAGAAGGGAAGTTTGTAGGGTGGCAGGAATTCTGGATCGCATAGGGGGCGAAAGGCGGTCTATTTGCGCAGAGGGGGAAGCCTATAGGGAGGAATCTACATATATGGAGTGGATCGACAGGCCAGGAGGGGGAAGGGATGAAGCGGGGATGGGAGCGCCTGGATAGGTAGGAGCAGGCACAATAGGTCGAGCCTGGCGCCTCTTATGTGGGTAAGACAAAGAGGTTGCGGGTATTTCAGGAAGAAGCTTGCCTTTCTGCCTGACCTTTGATAGTCTTGGAAAGTTGTCGCAAGACAGCGGTTCACAAGCGAAGTACTGACCGAGCCCGCGAAGAGGCCAACAAGTACCAGCCAAAATGTAAACCGCAAGATTGTGAAAACAAGAGATTTGCAAAACTAAGAGGTTGATGCTACTCTTAGAAAGTCGCCGAAAGGGGACAGCCACTCAGGAGCGGTTAAACGGTAAGTTTGCCGGGATTGAGTGGGGTAAGCCGAGAAAAACAAGGCTTGCAAAACTAAGAGAGGTTTGCTACTCTTAGAAAGTTGTTTGAAGGGCAGTGGAGCTTCCTGGTGGCCATGATGGCCTGCCTGCAAAGGAGAAGGGAAGCCGGTTCGTAGGGTTGGCTGGGCTTATCGCTCCTGACCCCTGTAGGGAATCCCGCAGAGAACAACCCATTGCAGCACCCAGGGACTTAAGTCCTTGTGAGCCTTAGTGGCTCAAGCGCAGAGCGCTGGATGCTCATTGAAAGATTTGTGCGCAGTGTGACCTTCCGGTTGCAGTCTGAGCGGCTTAAGTACCGGTTTTCCGACGGTTCGAAGGGATGGAATCAGCGGGACGCTGACCTGCTTCGAGGGGAAAACGAGGAACTTGACAAGGCCGAGCGGAACTGGTAAGATAAGGAAGGCGCAAGACGAAAGCGACGGCGACAAGCTGAAGCGGACGAAAGCGCAACAAGTTCGGGGACACCTTGACGTAAGTTGAGGCCCGATCCAAGGCAAACCGCTTAGGCGGATCTTGCTCAAGGATCTTTGAAAATTAGTTGAACGTGCCAGTCGTGAGATGCGATCAGGTTTTGCTTGATCATCTTACAAGGTAAGAAGCACCAGCAGCCCGCTACTTCGGTAGCCCGCTGGTGCAAGTCGAATCACCTCTGACCTCCGTCAGAGGCTCGACGAGAACAGTTTCAAACGAGAGTTTGATCCTGGCTCAGAATCAACGCTGGCGGCGTGCCTAACACATGCAAGTCGAACGAGAAAGGGTAGCAATACCTGAGTACAGTGGCGCACGGGTGAGTAACACGTGACTAACCTACCCTGGAGTGGGGAATAACTGGAGGAAACTTCAGCTAATACCGCATAACACCTACGGGTCAAAGGAGCAATTCGCTTCAGGAGGGGGTCGCGGCCGATTAGTTAGTTGGCGGGGTAATGGCCCACCAAGACGATGATCGGTATCCGGCCTGAGAGGGCGCACGGACACACTGGAACTGAAACACGGTCCAGACTCCTACGGGAGGCAGCAGTGGGGAATTTTGCGCAATGGGGGAAACCCTGACGCAGCAACGCCGCGTGGAGGAAGAAGTATTTCGGTACGTAAACTCCTTTCGATCGGGACGATAATGACGGTACCGAGAGAAGAAGCCCCGGCTAACTTCGTGCCAGCAGCCGCGGTAATACGAGGGGGGCAAGCGTTGTTCGGAATTATTGGGCGTAAAGGGTGCGTAGGCGGTTTTGTAAGTCTCTTGTGAAATCTATGGGCTCAACTCATAGACTGCAAGGGAAACTGCAGGGCTTGAGTATGGGAGAGGTGAGTGGAATTCCTGGTGTAGCGGTGAAATGCGTAGATATCAGGAGGAACACCTGTGGCGAAAGCGGCTCACTGGACCATAACTGACGCTGATGCACGAAAGCTAGGGGAGCAAACAGGATTAGATACCCTGGTAGTCCTAGCCCTAAACGATGACTGCTTGGTGTGACGGGTACCCAATCCCGCCGTGCCGTAGCTAACGCGTTAAGCAGTCCGCCTGGGGAGTACGGTCGCAAGGCTGAAACTCAAAGGAATTGACGGGGGCCCGCACAAGCGGTGGAGCATGTGGTTTAATTCGACGCAACGCGAAGAACCTTACCTGGGCTCGAAATGTTATGGACCGCGGTGGAAACATCGTTTTCTCGCAAGAGACCGTAATATAGGTGCTGCATGGCTGTCGTCAGCTCGTGTCGTGAGATGTTGGGTTAAGTCCCGCAACGAGCGCAACCCTTACCTCTAGTTACCATCATTTAGTTGGGTACTCTAGCGGAACCGCCTCGGATAACGGGGAGGAAGGTGGGGATGACGTCAAGTCCTCATGGCCTTTATGTCCAGGGCTACACACGTGCTACAATGGCCGATACAAACCGTCGCAAACCCGTGAGGGGGAGCTAATCGGAGAAAGTCGGCCTCAGTTCGGATCGCAGTCTGCAACTCGACTGCGTGAAGCTGGAATCGCTAGTAATCGCGGATCAGAATGCCGCGGTGAATACGTTCCCGGGCCTTGTACACACCGCCCGTCACATCACGAAAGTGGGTTGCACTAGAAGCCGGTGAGCTAACCGCAAGGAAGCAGCCGTCCAAGGTGTAATTCATGATTGGGGTGAAGTCGTAACAAGGTAGCCGTAGGAGAACCTGCGGCTGGATCACCTCCTTTCTAAAAGAGAACCGGCGCTTGGCAAGTTGTTCCGCGATAGCGGAGCGCAGATGCAAATCGGCGTAAACTTTCAAGTGTCCACCCCGAGCAATCGGGAGTTCATGATCAGGCTTCTTTGCCTTGATACCCATCCATGATGGTCAGGAGCGGCCTAGCTGCTCCGCACGTTCAACTAGTCCTCGAAACCTTTTTTAACAACGAATGAGGATGTCTGAGAACCGCTTTCGAGCGGGTCAACGGCCAACGCGGGCCTGTAGCTCAGTTGGTTAGAGCGCACCCCTGATAAGGGTGAGGTCGGTAGTTCGAATCTACCCAGGCCCACCATGATCAGCTTCCAGCCGCTAGCTTATAGCTTTCAGCTAGAAAGTTAGTGATTGGGATTAGGCTGAAGGCAAAAGGCATTCTGGCTGAAAGCTAGAAGCTAAAGGCTAGCAGCTAACTGGGGCTGTAGCTCAGTTGGGAGAGCACCTGCTTTGCAAGCAGGGGGTCATCGGTTCGATCCCGATCAGCTCCACCAAATCATTCGCTGTTTCCTGACCGCAATCATCAAGGTGGTTTCGATCAGGAAACAGGCCGCAAGGCTGGTTTCCGTGACCTTAGGGTCTGCGACGATGAGTCGCTTGGATGTTTGACAATTTAATTGATTGGGTCATTCCTCTGGAATGTAACCAGCAGACCGTGAGGTTCGCGAAGTTACGAGTTATCCAGAGCGAATGTAAGAATACAAGGCCGAGCAATTACTAATGCAAATTGGTAAATGTTCGAATTATGAAGAGTGTCTTTAGGAATCAGATGAAAGTGATCTGATCTCAAGGCGTGGACCTAATTAACGCACAACAGGACGCAGTGATGCGACCCTGCGCTGGAGTTAATTCTATGGTCAAGCTACTAAGGGCGCACGGTGGATGCCTTGGCAGAGATAGGCGATGAAGGACGTGGCAAGCTGCGATAAGCTTCGGTAAGCCGCACACAGGCGTTATAACCGGAGATTTCCGAATGGGGAAACCCTCCTAAGCAAACCTTAGGAATCACCAACTGAATACATAGGTTGGTTGAAGCGAACTGGGGGAAGTGAACCATCTCAGTACCTCAAGGAAAAGAAAGAAACCTCGATTCCGTAAGTAGTGGCGAGCGAACGCGGAACAGCCCAAACCCGTAGCATTTCGGTGCTTCGGGGGTTGTAGGGTCCGAAACAGTAGAGTTACCAATCTGGTTGTTAGCTGAATCTTCTGGGAAGGAGATCCATAGAGCGTGACAGACGCGTAGGCGAAAACAATCCAGACTCGAATCGGATACCTGAGTAAGGCGGGGCACGTGAAACCCTGCTTGAATCCACGGGGACCATCCCGTAAGGCTAAATACTAATCTCTGACCGATAGTGAACCAGTACCGTGAGGGAAAGGCGAAAAGAACCCCGACGAGGGGAGTGCAAAGTACCTGAAACCGTGTGCCTACAAGCAGTGGGAGGACTATGCCCGTAAGGGAATGTCTGACCGCGTGCCTATTGCATAATGAGCCGGCTAGTTATTCTTGTCAGCAAGGTTAAGCGTAAGCGAGCCGCAGCGAAAGCGAGTCTGAATAGGGCGATTAAGTTGGCAGGAATAGACGCGAAGCGGGATGATCTACCCATGGCCAGGATGAAGGTGCGGTAACACGCACTGGAGGTCCGAACCGGTGTTTGTTGAAAAAAGCTCGGATGAGCTGTGGGTAGGGGTGAAAGGCTAATCAAATTCCGTGATAGCTCGTTCTCTCCGAAATAGCTTTAGGGCTAGCCTCGGACGAATTGCACTGGTGGTAGAGATATGGATGGACTAGGGGGCTTTCCGGCTTACTGAATCCAACCAAACTGCGAATGCCAGTGACAACATATCCGGGAGTCAGACTGCGGCGGCTAAGCGTCGTAGTCGAGAGGGAAACAGCCCAGATCGCCTGCTAAGGTCCCCAAGTTACAGTTAAGTGGGAAAGGAAGTCGGAACGCTCAGACAGCCAGGAGGTTGGCTTAGAAGCAGCCATCCTTTAAAGAAAGCGTAATAGCTCACTGGTCAAGCGGTCCGGTGCCGACAATACAACGGGGCTAAAACTGTACACCGAAGCAGCGAATGCACACACTAGGTGTGTGCGTGGTAGGAGAGCATTCTCAACAGCATTGAAGCCAGACTGAGAAGACTGGTGGAGCGTTGAGAAGAGACCCTGCCGGCATAAGTAGCGATAACGGAGGTGAGAACCCTCCGCGCCGAAAGTCTAAGGTTTCCTGAGGAAGGTTAATCCGCTCAGGGTTAGGCGGTACCTAAGTCGAGGCCGAGAGGCGTAGACGATGGACATCCGGTTAATATTCCGGACCTCCCAATGTTCGTTTGACGATGGGGTGACGCAGAAGGATAAGCAGGCCGTCCTATGGCTATGACGGTTGATGCACGTAAGCTGGAAGTGGCAGGCAAATCCACCACTTCTTAACAGTGAGGTGCAAAACAGGCCCGTATGGGATTCAGCTGCTGATTTCACGCTGCCAAGAAAAACCTCTAAGGAGAACAACGGGAACCGTACCCCAAACCGACACAGGTAGACGAGGAGAATATCCAAAGGCGCTCGAGTGAAAGCTCGTTAAGGAACTCGGCAAATTGGCTCCGTAACTTCGGGAGAAGGAGCGCCCACCATCTGGTGGGCCGCAGTGAAGCGCGAACGGCGACTGTTTAACAAAAACACAGGTCTCTGCAAAGTCTAAAACGACGTATAGGGGCTGACGCCTGCCCGGTGCCGGAAGGTTAAAAGGAGAGGTTAGCGCAAGCGAAGCTTTGAATTGAAGCCCCGGTGAACGGCGGCCGTAACTATAACGGTCCTAAGGTAGCGAAATTCCTTGTCGGGTAAGTTCCGACCTGCACGAATGGCGTAACGATCGTTCGACTGTCTTAACGAGTTGCTCGGCGAACTTGTAGTACCGGTGAAGATGCCGGTTACCCGCAGCTAGACGGAAAGACCCCGTGCACCTTTACTACACCTTAACTATGGGTTATGATTCTCGCTGCGCAGGATAGGTGGGAGGCTTTGAAATCAGGTTCTCGGACTTGATTGAGCCAACGGTGAGATACCACCCTGCGATAGTTGTGACTCTAACCTGCTCCCGTGATCCGGGAGAGGGACATAGTTAGGCGGGTAGTTTGACTGGGGCGGTCGCCTCCTAAATTGTAACGGAGGCGCGCGAAGCTACTCTCAGGCCGTTTGGAAATCGGCCGTCGAGTGCAAAAGCATAAGAGTGGTTAACTGTGAGACCTACAAGTCGAGCAGGTACGAAAGTAGGCTTTAGTGATCCGGTGGTTCTGTATGGAAGGGCCATCGCTCAACGGATAAAAGGTACGCCGGGGATAACAGGCTGATCATTGCCAAGAGTTCATATCGACGCAATGGTTTGGCACCTCGATGTCGGCTCATCGCATCCTGGAGCTGTAGAAGGTTCCAAGGGTTAGGCTGTTCGCCTATTAAAGCGGTACGTGAGCTGGGTTCAGAACGTCGCGAGACAGTTCGGTCCCTATCTGCTGTGGGCGTAGGAGATTTGAGAGGGCCTGTCCTTAGTACGAGAGGACCGGGATGGACGAACCTCTTGTGTTCCAGTTGTCATGCCAATGGCACGGCTGGGTAGCGAAGTTCGGTTATGATAACCGCTGAATGCATATAAGCGGGAAGCATGCCTCAAGATGAGATCTCCCTGAAGGGCCCAGAAAGACCATCTGGTTGATAGGCTGGAGGTGGAAGCGCAGTAATGCGTGTAGCTTACCAGTACTAATCGCCCGTTCGGCTTGTCCATAGAATTAACTCCGCGCAGTCTTGAGCGGACATTCTTCAAGCCTCGTGTTCACCCAATCAATTAAAATGTCGCAAGCTCGATATACGAGCAAGTTTGTGGCGCTAGGTTGCATGCCGCGTTCCTGCAAGGCCTGGGAGAAAAAATCCAGTCCACGCAGATGCCGAGGCTAGCTGAGGAAAAACAACCTCCAGGCGCTCACCAAGTTTGCCGGTGGCCATACCGCGAGGGATCACCCGTTCCCATCCCGAACACGGAAGTTAAGCCTCGCTGGGCCGATGGTACTGCACGGGTAACTGTGTGGGAGATTAGGACACCGCCGGCATCAATATCGACAAGTAAGCCCGCTCCTTTGAGCGGGCTTACTTGCGTTTGTATACTTATTCTGGGAAAACGCCCTCCTCCGCAGAATCCTGATGCATACAATTTTCAACGACTTCCTGAGAAAATAGAATCATGTGTACCCTTCCCCATCTACTGCTTGCCATGGCCGCTGCCTTTTTAGCTGGCGCGATCAACTCCATTGCCGGCGGAGGAACACTTATTACCTTTCCAGCCCTGATTGGATTGGGTCTGCCTGCAGTTACTGCAAACACCACTTCTACAGTTGCCATTTGGCCGGGCTCTCTTGGTTCCATGTGGGGGTTTCGGCGAGAGATTCAGCGGATTCCATTGCACCTGAAGCTGTTGGCGATCCCTTCGGTGGTGGGCGGCTTGATTGGAGCCATGTTGCTGCGGGTAACTCCAGCCGGAATCTTTGAGCACCTGGTTCCTTACCTGATTCTGTTTGCCACGTTGTTATTCACCATCCAAGCTCCAGTGCAGAAGCAGTTGAACAAGTTGATTCAGCAGGACCGCAAGGGTGCGATGTGGCAGGTGGGCGCATTTACCATGCAGTTCTTTGTGGGAATTTATGGTGGCTACTTTGGTGCGGGGATGAGCATCATGATGCTGACGGCGCTGGCCCTGATCGGCATGGAAGACATTCTGGAGATGAGCGCGCTAACCAGCTTTCTGAGCCTCTGTACGAACGGCGTGGCATCGCTACTGTTTATCGCGGAGAAGATGGTGGTGTGGCCCTACGTGTTTGGCATGATGGGGGCGGCGCTCTTGGGGGGCTGGGTTGCCGCCAAGGGGGCACGCCGGGTGGGCAAGAAGGTTGTGCGCCGGTTTGTCATCTGTGTGGGCGTTACGATAGCGATTGCGCTGCTGGTAAAGAGCGGCCTGTGAAGACCAGAGTCTGCTGAAGAAAAGCCCGCTCCATGGAGCGGGCTTTGTGCGTCTTGGGCGAAGCGAGCTTACTTTAAAGAAACTACTTTCTGAGCCGATAGCAGAATCAGAAATCATTCGAGTAAAGTCTAAGGAGAGATCATGGCCCTGTTTACATGGGACGATAGCTATTCTGTGGGTATTATTGACTACTGCATAAATAATGCAATAATACTTTCAGAGGTACGGTACCCCTATGCCCAGACTGAAGGCAAGTGCCGAGCTTTTGGAAGACCGTCGCCGTCGTGCTTTAGCGCTGTTGGATGAAGGCTGCTCGCTCAACGAAGTCGGACGACAGATAGGATGTAACGCGAGTTCAGTGATGCGCTGGCGCGATGCTCGACGGCAGCGCGGAGACGATGCTTTGCAGGTCCGTTTTTCTCCTGGACGCCCCCTGAAGTTGGGTGCTACTGAGCGCAAGAAGCTTGTTCGGCTGTTGCTCAAGGGGCCGATGGCTCAGGGTTATCGCACCAATCTGTGGACCACCGCACGCATTGCCGCGTTGATCGAGAGCGAGTTCGGCGTGAGCTACCACCCGGATCACATAGGCCGGTTGATGCACGATCTCGGTTGGACTCCGCAGAAGCCGGAACGACGCGCTCTGGAGCGCAACGAAGAAGAGATCGAGCGTTGGAAACAAAAAGAGTGGCCGCGTATAAAAAAAACGCCACAAGGCTGGGCGCCCACATCGTCTTTGCCGATGAATCGGGCTTCTTGATGATTCCCAACGTGGTCAGAACCTGGGCGCCACAAGGGGAAACACCTATCCACCGCCATCGCCAAGGACAGCGCGACAAGATCTCGGTGATCTCGGGAATTTCCGTCAGCCCTGGACGACATCATCTCGGTCTCTACTATCTTCTTTTTTACGACAACATCGGGCAGGAGGAGGTCTGTCTGTATTTGCGCGAACTGACGCGCCTCCTGCGCGGCCCGATCATTCTGCTCCTCGACAACTCATCGACGCACAAGGGAAAGCCTATCGAGCAATTTCTCGAAAAGCATCCCCGGCTGCGCATCGAGCACTTTCCGTCCTATGCCCCGCAACTGAATCCAGACGAAGGCGTCTGGTCATTGGCCAAGCGGGAACTGGCCAACAGCTGCCCAAAGGATGTGGACGAACTGATGGAAGACATACTTGGCTCCATTGACGGAATTCGGAACTCGCAGGCAAAACTGCGCGGCTGCATCGCCCAATCCGAGTTGTCCATTTCTTTGCGCTGAATCATTGCATTATTTATGCAGGAATCAATAAGGACATTGATGGTCAACATAAAAAACTGGTAGATACATTGAATCAACTGCATCAGGGCATGCTTAATCGCCACTCCCGCGAAGAGACAGGAGCGCTACTGAAGCAGCTTGCGACGTACACGGTGGATCATTTTGCGACGGAGGAACGGTATTTTATCCGCGCACAGTATCCCAAGGCGAGCGAGCACAAAGCACTTCACATTGAGCTGACCGATCAGGTCAAGAGTTACATTGCCCGCTTTGAGAAGGGTGAAATCTCGCTGGATATTCACCTGCTGGACTTCCTGCGCAAGTGGCTGATGAACCATATTCTGAAAGAAGACATGGAATACAGGCAGTGTCTGAACAAGGCCGGGATTCGGTAGGTGTTAGGTTCTAGTTTTGAGCTGTTGACGTTCATGGGAATTCGCCCCGGAGGGGTGGTGGGATGCTGCGGCTCAAAGTTGTTTTTCGCTGAAATTCAGAGCGCCCCTCCGGGGCGCTCCTTTTCTTTGGGGCAGCAAATTCCGGGTTTCGCTATGCTTCATCCGGGACTATATTCCTCTCGGGGTGAAAAAAGAAAGATAAATACAGCCGGTGATGTGAAGGTCAACAGGCCATAGGGTTCTGTCTCTAAAGTTCGTGGCGGCAGAGGCAAAAAGCAACCGCAGATCCTTCTCCTCCCTGCGGTCGCTCAGGAGGACAGGCTGGATATTGATGAGAATTTCAGAGACGGGACCCCCGAGAGAATTGCCACTGGGTACAGCTACTCTGTTTTTGCTCTAGTGTCCCATCTTGTGTTTGCTGGCATTGATGGCGGAGCGGGCTTCGCGGTCGGCTTCGCGGCGGCGTTCGGTCTCGCGTTTGTCCCAGTCCTGCTTGCCCTTGGCCACTGCCAATTCGCACTTGACCTTGCCGTGGCGGAAGTAAAGCCGCACGGGGATGAGCGTATGGCCTTTGATCTGCGTCTTGGACTGTAGCTTACGAATCTCCTCGGCGTGCAGCAGCAGTTTTCGCGTCCGGGTTTCTTCGTGGTTATCGTAGCTGGCGTGGGAGTACGGACCGATATGCATGTTCAGCAGAAAAGCTTCGCCATTTTTGACGAGTCCGTAGGCGTCGCGCAAGTTGGCGCGGCCTTCGCGGATGGACTTGACCTCGGTTCCACGCAGGGCTACCCCAGCCTCGAATTTTTCCAGCAGGAAGTATTCGTGGTACGCAGCACGGTTCTGAGCCGCATCGCGATCACCGCTGGCCACAGGATCACGCGGGCGGGCTGGTTTGGCCTGTCCGGGAGCTGTTTTAGCGACGATAACGTGACTGGTCTGACGTGGCATGATGAAAAAACCTCGAATCTTCATCCTAAAGCAAAACTGGGGTCCGGTGTGTCTCGAAGTCAATCTACTGAGGCTGGCGTGAGCAACAGGAAGCGTCAAGCCAGCAAATTGCTTCTCAGAATGCAGTTGGACTGGTTTTGCTCAAGCATCGGCGGCGAGTTTCGACGCGCTTTAAAGGGGTTTTGCTAAAATGAGGGATCGTAGGCCGATGAATTTAGCCGTTTCAGGCCCTGAAGCCGAGAACGACAACACTTGCGTCGAGGGTAGCCAAGGCTGCCCGCCAGGACCCGCCGAAGGCTGCGGTCCGGCCATGACGCCCGGGAGTTCGATGAACCGCCGCACTCAGTTTCCGGTCGTGACCGGACATGTTTCTTCTCGACTGCTCACCGCTATTCTTGTTCCAGCTCTTGCGGCCAGCTTTGGTTTCAGTACCGTCCGCCTGTACGCCAAGTCGGCGGATCTGAACCATTCCGCCTCCTACTACTTCAAGCATGGCGAAGATGCCGAGCAGCGTCAGGATTACGACAGCGCTTTCGACAATTACCGCAAGGCCTGCGCCAAGGACCCCAAAGACATTCGCTATCGCCAGGCGCTGACTCACATCCGGCTTTCGGCTGCTGCCACACATTTGGAGCGGGGCCGCAAGATGGCCGCCTCGGATGAGAATCAGGCCGCACTGACGGAGTTCCTGTACGCAGCCGAGATCGATCCCTCCAACGAGGCCGTCCAGCAGGAGATTGCCAGGCTGCGCGTCAAGCAGGGCCAGCAGCCCTTGCCGGCAGATGCCGCTGTGCCGCGCATTGAGGATCCTGATCAGGACATTGCCAGCATCGGCTCTCCCACTTTGCTCAAGCCGCTGTCGAACGAGCCCATCTCTCTGCACATGACCGAGGACGCCAAGGTGGTCTATCAGGCCATTGGCAAGGCGGCTGGAATCAATGTGCTCTTCGATCCGGATTTCAGCTCGAAGCACGTACAGGTGGACTTGAACAACGTATCCCTTTTTGATGCGCTGCGCATTGTGGGTACGCTGAGCAATACCTTCTCGCGTCCCATCACCAGCAACAGCCTGTTTGTAGCCCAGAACAGCCGCACCAAGCACACGGATCTGGACGAGCAGGCTGTGCAGACCTTCTACCTGACCAATGCCTCCCAGCAGAACGATCTGAACGACATTCAGACGGCGGTGCGCAACGTGCTGCCCAACGCCAAGGTCTACGGCGTGGCCGGTCAGAACGCCATTGTGGTGCGCGGTACACCCGATGAACTGCTGCTGGCCCAGAAGCTGATCAACGATCTGGACAAGGCCCGCGCTGAAGTCGTCATCGACATTGCCATCATGGAAGTCAGCAAGAGCTGGGAGCGGACGATCGGCCTTAGCTGGCCGAGCAGCTTCGCCGCATCGCTGACCACGTCCAGCACTTCCAGCAGCAGTTCCAGTTCGACCACCCTGTATACGCTGGCCAACGCCACGTCCAGCAACATTGCGGTTACGGTGGGATCGGCGACGCTGAACATGCTGCTGACCGACGACAACACCAACATTCTGCAAAGTCCGCGCATCCGCGCTACCGACTCGCAGAAGGCCACCATGAAGATCGGTTCGCGTATCCCGGTGGCCACTGGTTCCTACTCGTCTACCACGACGACCACCACCAGTTCGCTGGTGAACACCCAGTTCCAGTACATCGACGTGGGCGTCAACATCGAAGTTACTCCCACCATTCATTACGATCACGACATCACGCTGAAGATGAAGATCGAGGTCAGCTCGGAGAGCGGCACCACGACCATCAGCGATGTGACCGAACCCATCATCAGCCAGCGCGTCATTGATCAGGTGATTCGTCTGAAGGAGGGCGAGGCAAGCATTCTGGGCGGCATTCAAGACGACCAGACCACGCTCAACTGGACGGGCGTCCCCGGCCTCAGCTCCATTCCGATCCTCAAGTACCTCTTCGGTTCAAAGGATCACAGCATCTCGAACGATGATCTGGTGTTTGTCGTAGTGCCGCACATTGTGCGCAGCCAGGACGTGAGCCAGCAGAACCTGCGTGCGGTTGATACCGGCAATGGACAGGTTATCTCCCTGCGCCGTTCTGACCAGTCGGCACCGCAACAGCCTCCGCTGTCTCCGCCAGCATCCAAAATCCTGCCGCCTCCGTCGGCACCGCCAGTCAATCATCCTGTTGCTGCCGCGCCGCCAATCGCAGGTATCAAGGCGCAAACGGCTCAGGCTGCTGCGCCGACTGCCCTGCAGCAGATGCGGGACGCGGCTCAGGCGACCTCGGCTCCGGTCATCGCTGCGGCCTCACCGGCAGCTGCAACAGCGCCTGCCGCAGCAGTGCCGCCCGCGCTTACCTTTGCGTTGCCTACGCCGCCCGCTACCGCATTGGTGATGGGCAATGTCTTTCAGCTTCCCGTCCTGATCAGCAACGGCACCGACATTTCCAGTGTGCCGCTGCAGCTTAAGTACGATCCGGCCAGGATTGAGCTGGTGAACGTAGCCACCGGTGACCTGTTGCGCCGTGACGGCCAGACCGCATCCATGGTCAAGCGGGACGACGGCCCGGGTAATCTGACGCTAGTTGTTTCGCGGCCTCCGGGTTCGAGCGGCGTAAGTGGCTCCGGCACGGCAGTCACGCTTGGCTTCCTGGTCAAGAGCGCTGGCCCGACCACCATTACCATGACCCGCGCCGGCATTCTGAACAGTAACCAGACGCCGGTTTCAGCACCAGCACCCAAGCTGGACCTGACCCTGACGGACAAGAAGTGACGCAACTCAGCCAACACGAGCCCAAGGCCGCGGCTGCTCCCAGACGAGCAGCCGAGCGCGGCCTCACGCTTGTCGAGCTGATCGTTACCATCACGATTCTTTCCATTCTGGCTGGAGCGGCTGTGCCCATCGCCCGCTTTCAGGTCAAGCGCCAAAAGGAACGCGAGCTGCGCTATGACCTGTGGATGATGCGCGACGCCATTGACCACTACAAGGACGCAGCCGACCGTGGCGCATTCCAGACCAAGGTGGACAGCCAGAACTATCCGCCCGACCTGGAGACGCTGGTGAGCGGCGTCGACGTGCAGAGCAAGAAGGTGCGCTTTCTGCGCCACATTCCCATCGATCCCATGACCGGCAAGACTGAATGGGGCATGCGCAGCATGCAGGACGATCCGAACTCCGATTCCTACGGTGGTCAGAGCGTTTTTGACGTCTACTCCAAATCCCAGGACAAAGCCCTGGATGGCACCAAGTACTCCACCTGGTAAACGGAAGGCCCTACGTGCGTAGTCAACGTCAAACCGAAGCAGGCTTCACGCTCCTGGAGCTGATGGTCGTCATGCTCATCATCGGCATCCTGGCGACTCTGGCCATGCCCCGCTTTGCCGCCGCCATCCGGAGCGCCCGCGAAGCAGTGCTCAAGGAAGATCTGCACGTGATGCGCGCCGCCATCGACAGCTACACCATGGACAAGCAGAAGGCCCCCCAGTCGCTCGACGATTTGGTGCAGGAGGGCTATCTGAAGATGATTCCTGAAGACCCGATGACCCACGCCAAAGAGAGCTGGGTTCCGAATATGTCCGATTCGATGAGCACCGTGGACCAGACCGACCCAGGCATCGACGACGTACACTCCGGCTCCGACGAAACCGGTTCCGACGGCCAGCCGTATTCAAGCTGGTAGAGCGGCACGACTCGCCACTCTGCCAGCTTTTCTTTCTTCTGAATCCGATGAACACGCTGCCGCACGCCACAGACGCCGCTCTCCGCGACCAGATCGAGGCCGTTTACGTCTGCTATCGCGCCCTTGAACCCGGCTCGGGATTGGGTGGCGCTTTCCTCTTTGCCGGGGAACTAACCGAAAAATCCGACCCCATGCTGCGCGCAGCCAGCATCGCCGGAGCGGCCTCGCTGGCGGCTTCTGCCGATCAGGAAAACTGCAAAAAAGCTCTGCGCGACGGCGCCGTCGACTTTCTGGTGAACTCGCTCGATGAGGCTCTGCGCATTCTCAAAAATGAGATTCGCAAACGCCAGCCCGCGGCTATTGCGGTCAGCCGACCTATTGAGGAGATTGCCGCCGATCTGCTGGAACGCGCGGTGCAGCCTGAGCTGCTCTTCTCCGATCCTGCCCATTCCGCCGTGCTTACCGCTTCTTTCGAGCAATTCACAAAATTCGGCGCTCGACCGTTGCAGCCTGCCGTACTGCCTGTAAGCGAAGCCTTCTACCTGTGGCCTCTGGCTGCGGGCTGGTTACGCCCTGCTGCCGGTCTGGAAGTGCATCTTGCCACTCTGCTACCAGAGCTTGCGGAGCAGGAAAGACGCTGGCTGCGCCTGAGCCCGCGCTATTTGGGCGCAAAGGCTCGGCGGTTGCGCTCGCTCGGCTGCGATGAAACCACCGCCGCCCGGCTCGGCGCTTTCTTCAGCATTGCTCCGTCAGCTTCCTGATTTTTATATGTGAACTGCTGCAGAAAGAACTTCAGTTACAGTGAAATCTCTTCGACCATGGCCCAAAGATTCTGAATGCCAGCCTTGGTCTTGGCGCTCAGGGGCAGAATTTCTTCCACCTCAAGGTCCTTGCGCAGGGCGTTCAGGTTGCGGGTGCGCTCATTGCCGCTCAGGCGGTCGGTTTTGGTGGCCACCACAACAAATTTGCGGTCGATCGAACGCAGCCACTCGATGAGCTGCTTGTCGTTCGGCTGCGCGGGAATCTTGGAGTCCACCAGGCAGACGCACAACGCCAACTGCGGACGCGCAGCTACATAGGGCTCAATGAACTTGGGCCACTCGGCCGAGATCGATTTGCTGATCTTGGCAAAGCCGTAGCCGGGCAGATCCGCAAAGATGCTGCGGGGCACACTGCGGTCGTCCACAAGCTTGAAGAAGTTAATGGCCCGGGTACGACCCGGGGTGGAGGAGACCTTGGCCGCCTTGGCTCCGACCAGCGCGTTCAGCAGGCTGGATTTGCCCACATTCGACCGGCCTAAAAAGGCGATTTCGGGCGTCTCGCCCATGGGAAACTGTCCCTCAGAGAGGGCCGACAACATAAATTCCGCAGATAAACGCATACTCTTCCAGTCTACCCGTATTCCGGGCAAGATTTTGCCTGTCTGCGCTTCCTCTTGCTTTTGCGGAACAAAGAGCGAAAGGGCAGGCCACGGATTCCGCGTGCCTGCCCGTTTTGCCTTGCATCAGCGCCCCGCCGTGGGCATTTTTCAGCGAATTTTCAGCGAATATTGTCCAGAATGCGCTGCTGCCTGGAGCTGCGGAAGCGGTAGACCACGCTGAGGCTGCCGACCGGCGTCCAGGTGGAACCGGTGCTGACCATCGGAACCGTCCAGTGCTGTTGCAGATAATCGGCTTTGATCGACCAGCGACCAAACAGGTGATAGTCGACTCCGCCTCCGACGGCGTACACGTTGCTGGCCCAATCCACATAGTAGTAGTCTCCGTAGGCGTACCCACTGGGGAACTGGATCTTGCCCCGCCCGTATTCCCCGCTGCCATACAGTTTGAACTTCCCGAAGCGGTGGCCTAGATTCACACCCCCCATTCCGCTGCGCTCTGCCGCCGCACTGCCGTTCTGCAGGGGGTAGATGCCACGCACCTCCAGGCTCGGTTCCAGATGAAAGATCGGACGAAAGTCCCGTTGCAAGCCCAGGATTCCCGAGGTGTTCCAGCCGTTGATCTGCGTGTTGAGCCCGGCTGCCCCGGCAAACAGATTCCATTCGCCCCCATGATCACGAATCTTATCTACCGAATCTACTTCCTCTTCGTAGTCATCGTCCTGGCTGGCAGCCACCGGCGACTGCACCTGACAGACGGCCTTCGGAATCGCTGGAGCCACAACGAGCGCTCCCACAAAAAGCAGAAAAAACAGCTTGAACCGCACCATTTCCAACCCTCTCCGTGCATGCACACTGGAGCCTGCATCCTGCCAGGCAGAAGCAGACAAAATCCCCGTCGATTCTGCGAGGTCACGCAGTATCGACGAATTCATTTGTTAGTTGTGCATGAAGGGCAAAGCCTTTACGGAGAGAAGGAAGAAGGGCGCACAGCTTGCGCCCAACCCGTTTTTTATTGGGGACGGACAATGAACGTCTCGTCTGGAGACGTGAAAAATTGGTTTGAGGAAGACATGCAGTCTGTGGCGACTCAGGCCAGAGCTGTCGGAAAGCATACCTTTCCGACAGAGTCTCTCTTCCCGTTCATGGGCACAGAAATGTCGCCGCAGATGATGGGAATCACTGATCCGCGGTCTTTACTCTGCGGTGGGCAGAACGTCTTCAATCCCCGTCCAGGGTCCGCCTTGAACCACGAGGTACTTCAGGTAAAGTTCGGCACCCGTGCGATCTGCCGATGCAAGCAAGTTGCGGGCAGCTTCCTGCACTCGCTCATTGGCCAGAGCCGTGTAGTCAAAGCTCTCCTCGATCATGCCCTCGGAATGGGGGATTTCGAGCAAGTCCAGAAAGCTGATAATTACGGCAAGGTGCTGGCTGAGGAGGTACTTCTTCAGCAGATCATCCACGATCGGGTCAGGAAGGGACAGGGTTGTCGCTGTCCAGTTGACCAGCCGCTCCGGCGAACTTTTGCGGACAAAGACCTCACGCAGGTTTTTCACTTTGGCCAGCGTGGCAATGAAGAACTGCTTCTCAGCGCCCTTTGACTCAGCCCAAAATACTTTACTAACGGCGACACGAATCTCTTCGGGCAATTGCCGCCAAACACGATTTGCAGAAACTGACATCAGTGGTCCTCTCGTACATTGAATCGGAAGGTTCAGTCTAGATGATAAAGGCTGCGGGAAAAGTTTGTACGGTGCGGCTGAGGCTGGTGGGGAGCAAGAGGAAGATTGGACGGTGCATCACTGTGACCGATTTTTGTCCTGAGGATCCGATAGAGCAAAATCAGGAAAGGTAGCTCCAGAAAAATCGTGCAAGGTTGCCGCTCCCTGATGGCACGGCAACTTTTGACCTGTGGCTTGCGGGTACAGCATCCCTGATTTTGCTATAGATGTATTTTCAGGCAAAAGCAAAGCCCGCTCGATTGAGCGGGCTTTGCAGAACTTTTTTGGTAGCGCTACCGGGAATCGAACCCGGGTTTTAAGATTGAGAATCTCACGTCCTAACCCCTAGACGATAGCGCCACACTGCGGGGGGCAGCCGCAAGCGGCCACTTGTTTACTGTAACAAAAATTTGCCCTGCTGCCAAAGCCCGGACAGTGGAAAACCCACCCGCCCGGCCCGTCGATGCGTGGGCCTGAGCGGGAAGAGCTTCCCAAGCAACTAGATGCCCAGCTTGCGCACTTCGTCGTTGTAGTACTTCCGGTAAAGGATCTCCCATTCCTGGGTGCCTTCCTGGATGATCTTGCGCTGGTTGGAAATCTTCAGGCGGGCGGCCTGATCGATCTTCGACTCTTCGTCGAGCACAGCTTCCAGTGCCTTGCGGGCCTCCTGGCGGATGGTGTTGCGATCCTCCAGAAAACCTACCGGGTCGGTTTCGGCCAGGGTGTCAGCCACTACGTGGGCCAGCTTGTTCAACTTGTCGCGGCTGATCCTCATAGCACCGCCTTGTACTTGCGCGCCAGTTCCGTCTTCACTTTCTTGAACATTTCGGCATACTGGGCGCCGGATTTGCGCATTTCTTCGGAGTACGCCTCAAGAATCACGCGCACTTCTTCGTTGATGCGATCTTCGAGTGAGAGTTCGTCAATCAGTCCCTCACTCACGCGCTCCTCGGTCGCCTTTTGGTCACTGGTCGTGATCATCTTGGCGTCGATGAGGTGCTTGACGGTGCGGCGGGCTAGATACCCAATGTAATCGCGAGAGAAAATCATGGGTTGAAGGCTCAGAATAAACTACAGCGCGTGGTTATGTACACCGTTTAGCGATGAATCCTTGCCGCATCCTGGTCCGGCTTTCAGCCGCAGTGGGGGCAGGCACGATTATTCAGGCACTCGTCGGAGATGCGCAGCCGTTCCACCGGCCGTCCTGCCACAAGATGCTCGCGCACAATGGCTTCGGCATCTTCCGGCGTCACGTTGCCGTACCAGACCGCCTCCGGGTAGACCACCATGACCGGCCCGTGTTCGCACTGGTCCAGGCAGCCGGACTTGTTGATACGCACTTTTCCGGCCAAACCGGCATCTTTGGTCAGTTTTTGCAGGCGGGCATGCAGTTCCAGGGTGGCGTCGGAAGAGCAACTACAGCGCGGCGCACCCTCCGGACGACTGTTATGACAGACAAATACATGACGTTCAAAAGGCGGCATGGAACGATCCTCCAGGGAAGGTGGGGCGTGAACTGCTTCAGTGTAAAGCTTTCAGCCTTCAGCTCTCAGCTATTTAGTTCTGGTTCATTGGTGCAATCGGTCTGTTTGTGCCAATGCCGCCTGTCCTTTGCTCCCTGTTCTCTGCTCTCTGTCCTCTGGCGTTTCAACCTTTTTCCCCGCACCCCAGCCCAATCTGCGAGAATGTAAGTGATTATGAGCATCGAAAACCTTGCCGCATTGAAAGACGATATGGTGGCCTTCATCACTGGCCACGGTATCAAGCGCCTGCCCGGATACATCACCGAAGAAGTTCCTTCCATCGTTTGGGAAGATCAGGACAATCCTGACTCCTGGAAGGACTTCGTGGAGATGGCCAAGCATGTGGGCGCTCCCTTCATCACCTACAGCGAGGTCAAGCTTGAAGAAGATGAGCTGGATCTGCTGACGGAAGAAGCTCGCGAAATGAACTTCCCCGACGACGAAGCCGCTGAGCTGACCGAGGCCACTTGGCTGCGTCAGTTTACCGGTAAGGTCGGCTACATTCAGCTGGGCTTTGTTCATCAGGGCGTCACCATTCTGCATGAGACCACCACCGAGTGGTACGAGCGCTTCCAGGATCTGATGGAAGACCTCGAAGAGTTCCAGAACATCGTCATCGAAGACGAGCAGGAAGGCTGTGGCGGTGGCTGCGGCTGCGGTCACGATCACGACGAGGAAGAGTAAACGTGGTCGTAAATGCCCCCATGGCGCGGCGTGAGCCGCGCCAGCGCTGGGAGTTTATCGAGCATGATCGCGCTGCAGCGGCTACACTGGCCGCTGCGGCGCGGCTTCCCGAAGTGCTTGCCGAACTGCTTGTTGCGCGCGAGATTCTCTCTGCTGCCGCCGCTTTTCGCTTCCTCAATCCCTCCTATGAACATCTGAACGATCCGCTGCTGATGCGCGGCATGCAGACGGCCGTTGAACGGCTGGAGCAGGGCATTGCCACGCGTGAGCCCGTTCTGCTCTACGGTGATTACGACGTGGACGGCACCACTGCCGTCGTTCTGCTGAAGACCACCATCGAGATGCTGGGCGGCGTGGTCCGCTATCATGTGCCGCACCGTTTGCGTGAAGGCTACGGCATGCGCTCTTCGGTGCTGGAAGACGCCTACGCTGAGGGTGTGCGTCTGGCCATTACCGTGGACACCGGCATTCGCGCCTTTGCCGAGGCTGAGACAGCCGCGCGCCTGGGCATGGACCTGATCATCACCGATCATCATTTGCCCGAGGCTGGCGAGGCTGTTCCGCCGGCGCTGGCCGTGCTTAATCCCAATCAGTCCGGCTGCACGTATCCTGAAAAATTTTTGTGCGGCGCGGCTGTGGCCATGAAGCTGGCGCAGGCCGTTCTGGAGCGCAAGGACGCGGTGCGCACCCGGGAAAAGATTCTGCCCAGCTTTTTGAAGATGGCTGCCATTGCCACCATTGCCGACGCGGTGCCGTTGCGGGGTGAGAATCGCGTGATTGCGGCGCTTGGCCTGAGCGAGTTGCGCCATCCTGCCGGAGCGGGTCTGCGCGCGCTCTTTCAGGTGGCCGCGCTGGACCCATCCTCCAAGCCCGTCACTGGCTTTGACGTGGCCTTCCGCATTGCGCCGCGCATCAACGCCGCAGGGCGCATGGACGTGGCCAGCGAAGTTATCGAGCTGTTCACTACCCGCGATGCGCAACGCGCCATGGACCTTGCCGCCAAGCTCGAACAGCTGAATCAGGAACGCCGCGCCACGGAGGCCGAAGCGCTGGCTGTGATTGAAGAGCGCCTGGCCACCGATGCGCAACTGATCGCCGACCGCCTGCTGGTGGTGGAGGGCGAGGGCTGGCACCGCGGCGTGATCGGCATTCTGGCCTCACGCGTGGTGGAACGCACGGCCAAGCCCGCGCTTGTGGTCAGCATTGAGGACGGTGTGGCGCATGGCTCCGGCCGCTCGGTGGACGGCTTCCATCTGCTGAACGCCATTGAAAGTTGTGCCGATCTTTTCACTCGTTTTGGTGGCCACGCCTTCGCGGTTGGCTTTGCCATGCCGGCTGAAAATCTGGATGCGCTCAAGGAACGCCTGCGTGCCTACGCCGCTGAAAAGCTGGCTGCGCGTGAGCCGGAACGTGTGCTGAAAATTCACGCCGAGCTGCGGCTGGACCAGATTACGCCCGTGCTGGTGGGCTGGCTGCGCAAGCTGGAGCCGCTGGGCCATGGCAACAACGAGCCGGTTTTTGTGGCCCGCCGGGTGCGCGTGCTTAGTACCCCTCGTGTGATGAAGGAACGCCATCTGCGGCTGGAGTTGGCGCAGGCCGATCTGAGCGGTGTGCGCGCCGGTTCCAGCGGAGCCATGCGCTCCGTGGGCTGGGGCATGGCCGCCCGTGCTACAGAACTGCGCATTGAGCAGGGAAGCGAGATCGACGTGGCCTACCGCATTCGCGAGAATGACCACCCCCAGTACGGCGGCATTGAGATTGAGATTCAGGGCTTTGAGTTGAGCGAATCTGCCGACGTAGCCCCGGATTTTTCTTCCCCGCGCAATCCGGCGTAAAGTGGTTTTGTACTCTTTGAGGAAACCCTATGGCACACGACGCCGCCCAACGGGCACTTGCACTCTTTGATGCTCACGCCAACTGCGCACAGTCGGTTTTTGCGGCCTGCGCGGTTAACTCCAGCCTGACGGAAGCACAGCATCTGGCCCTTGCGGCAGCCTTTGGCGGCGGCATGGCCCGCACGGGCGAAATTTGCGGTGCGCTCACCGGTGCTCTGCTGGCGCTGGGCGAATTGCACTCCGCCGCGATGGCCGCCGACCACGCCACCGGTCGCGCCAAAGTCTATGCTGAAGCCGCTGCGCTGATCGATGAATTCCGCCACCAGCACTGCTCCATCCTTTGCCATGAACTGACCGGCTGCCGCCTGAACACGACCGAAGGCCACGACCAATTCGTCGCCAGCGGCGCACGTGAAAAGGTCTGCCGCAAGCTGGTGGCTAACGCTGTGGAGATGGTGGAAGCTAGACGATTGGTATAAGTGGATTTCAGGAAAACAGTGTAAATAAAGATGGAAGCGATAGGAAATTCGGGTGCCCCAGGTCTCGTTTTTGAGACCTGGGACGCGATTTCGGCTTAAATTCCTTCCAGCAACTTCTTGGCAGCAGCAAGGGTGGCGGCTTTCAGCTTGACCGTAAAAAATCCACGGCGCTTGAGCGCTGCTTCGATGGTTGTGAGGGGATCAGCAACCTCGTCAACGAGCGGCCAGGGGCGGCACTCGATCAGCGTGGGACCGTTGCCACGGCGGGCGTGTGCGGCGGACTCCGTCACTACGCGATAGACGGCCACGGCGTCCTGCTCGTCCACTACTACGCCGGGCATACCGATGCGCCGCGCGGTGGCAAACATCTCCTTGCCGTCTGCGCCGGTGTGGCAGACAAAGAGCACGGGCAGCTTTTTGCTGTGGGCCAGCTTCATCGCGTCCGTCAGTAGCTTGTTATTCACGCCGGAGTCGCCGGTAAATGCCACCACCAGCTTTTTGTTCTTGGCCTTCTTGTGCGCTTGCGCGGCGGTGAGCGCAGCCAAAAGCTGCGCGGCCAGCGGCTGCGCGGGCGGCACAATGCCGAGCGAAGCCCAATCCTGACGCGGTTTTTTTCCTTTGAGCACAGCTGCCAGCGAGGGCGTTGAAAGTCCCTTCAGAAAGCACGGGACCAGCGCGGGGGCTTGTTCGCCGGGGACCAGCGTGTCGTCTTGCTCCAGGTCGATGGTGGCAGCCACCAGAGCGGCCTCCAGACCTACGCTTGCCGCAGCCTCTGTGCCCGCTTTTTTGGCGCGCCGGGCAAGCTCCGTGCCCAGCAGACGGCTGGCCACCATCCTCGAATAAATCGCATAGAGCTTGCGGTTCGGAATCAGCGCAAAGCCCTGATCGGCGGGCACGGAATGAGTGAGTGCGGCAAAGGTGCTCATGGGCAAAAATCCTTCGAACAGAGAACAGAGAACAGAGAACAGAAAGCCGTGCTTGGCAAGCTGGGGAGTAAGAGCGAATGCTTCGCTTGCCACTCCCCTGATCTCTGTTCTCTGTCGTCTACGACGAGTAGTCGGCGTTGATGTGTACGTACTCGTGGGTCAGGTCGGTCGTCCAGAAGGTGCAGCTGCCATTGCCCACGTGCAGGTCAATGAGGATGGTGAACTCGGGCTGCGAAATATAGGCGTGTGCGGCCGTCTCATCGTAGCCAGGAGCGCGTCCACCATTGCGGCAGATGGGGTGCTCGCCAAAGCTGATGTCGAACTTGGCCGGATCAATGTCGGCACCCGAGTAGCCGATGGCGCAGGCCAAGCGGCCCCAGTTGGGATCCTTGCCCGCCCAGGCGGTTTTTACCAGCGGCGAGTGGGCGATGGCCTTGGCCACACGCAGCGCATCGGCGTCATTGGCCGCGCCTTTGATCTGCAACTCGACCACGTGGCTGACGCCTTCGCCGTCGCTGACCACCTGCTTGGCCAGCGAGGTGCACACTTGCGTGAGCGCGGTGCGGAAGGCCTCATTGCCCGCTTCCACCTTGACGCCGCTTGCGCCCGAGGCCAGCAGCAGCACCGTGTCGTTGGTCGAAGTGTCGCCATCCACCGAGATGCGGTTGAAGCTGACTTCGATCGACGGGTGCAGATAGCCGTTCAGTACGGCGGGCTCAATGGCTGCGTCGGTCAGAATGTAAACCAGCATGGTGGCATGCGGCACCAACTGCGGGTGGATCATGCCTGCGCCCTTGCAGAAGGCGGCAATGCGCACTTCACCGGGCTGGCCATCGGCGGTGGGCAGCTCGATGCGTGCGAAGGCAGTTTTCTCAAGGGTGTCGGTGGTAAGGATGGCCTGCGCGCTGGCATGAAAGTGATCGGACTCCGCGCCCAGCGAGCTGGTGGCTGCGGGCAGTGCGGCAATTACCTTTTCTGCGGGTAACGGCTGGCCGATGATGCCGGTCGAAGAGGGAAAGATCTGCTCGACCGGGCACGCGAAGAGCTTGGCGACTTCTGCGCAGACGGCCTTGGCGGCGTCCATGCCGGGCTGACCGGCGGCGCAGTTGGCGTTGCCGGCGTTCACGGCCACCACACGGACTTTTTGCCCGCTCAGGCGCAGGTATTCGCGTCCCAGGGTGATGGGCGCGGCTACTACTTTGTTGGAGGTGAAGCTGGCCGCGGCGCTGGCAGGCTGATCGCAGGCAATCAGCGCAAGGTCGGTTCGTCCGCTGGCTTTGAGCCCGGCCTTGGCGGCTCCAAAGCGGAAGCCGCGGGGGAGAATGAATTGCGCAAGTTCGCTCATAATGACCTTCTCACTCTAGCAGGCCAGGGGGCACGAAAGCAGCCTCGAAACTACCGCGCTAGGATGGAAGTAAGCGGGCAACTACCCCGGGAGAACAACACCAACCCATGAGCGAAGAGCAGCTTCTGCAGCAGGATCCAAAGACCGCAGAATTTCTAGAGATGAGCGAAGTGAACGTGGCGCGGGGTGAGCGTGTGGTGCTTGCCGATGTGAATCTGACCATCCGCGCCGGCGAGCATGTGGCCATTCTTGGCCCCAACGGTTGCGGTAAATCCACGCTGATTCAGACCATGACCTGCCAGCTTTATCCGCTGGTGCGGCCGGGCATGAGTGTGCGCATTTTTGGCCGCGAGCGCTGGGATCTGAGCAACCTTCGCAGGCACTTTGGCGTAGTGGTTGCCGACCTGCCGGGCGAGCGCACGGCGGTGACGAATGGCCTGGATGCGGTGATTGCCGGATTCTTTTCGGCCTCTACGCTGTGGCCCAACCTGCATGTGACCGAAGAGATGCGCGAGCGCTCCTGGGAAGCACTGAAACGCATGGAGGCCACGCGGCTGGCCGGGCAACTGGTGGGCACCATGTCGGCCGGAGAAAAACGGCGCATCATGATTGCCCGCGCGCTGGTGCACCGGCCCCGTCAGTTGCTGCTCGACGAGCCCTCGAATGCGCTTGATTTGGCCGCTCAGCATGAGCTGCGCGAAACTATGTGCAAGCTGGCGCAGGAGGGCACCGGCCTGCTGCTGGTGACGCATTATCTGGCCGATATTCTGCCCGAAATCCAGCGCGTGATTCTGATGAGTGGCGGACGCATTGTGGCCGACGGTCCGCGTCAGGAGCTGCTGACCGAAGCCCGGCTCAGCCAGCTCTTTGGCGCACCCATACGCATTGGCCACGACGACGGCTGGTTGCATTCCTGGTAAGGTTTCCGAAAAAAACTGGCAAGAGTCACTGTAAAAAAAGGAGCGAAGCAGGTTTTGCCTGCCTCGCTCCAAGTTTCCCTAGTACAACCTCGTTTAGCTGACCAGCTTGGCTTTGCCGTTCTTCAAGCTGTCGCTGATGATGGCGTGAACCTTTTCGTCCTTCTCGCGGATCGCCTTGCCGAGCTCTTCGCCGAGTTTGGCCATGGCATCGTTGCCCTTGAAGTTCTCGGGACGGGGGCCACCGGCAGAGTTCGGTCCACCCTGCGGGCCGGGCTGCTGGCCGAATTGGGGACCGCCGTTGGGGCCACGCTGCGGGCCGGGGCCTGCCTGCGGACCTGCTCCGGGCTGCTGATCCGGATGGCCTGCATCGAGGCGGCGTTCCAGATCGAAGAGTTTGTGCTGGACTTCCATCAGCTCAGCTTCGCTGATGGTGGCGCCCTGCTTGGCCTTGAGCGTGGCCAGAGCCTTGTTCAGCTCATCCATCTCTTTGGCCACGTTGGGAACCTTGACCTCGGCCTTGTGGTCGGCGGCAAACTGCTTGTCGGCCTCGGCGCGTAGCTGATCGTGGAGCGCGCCGACCTGCTTGTCGAGCGTTTCGATCTGGGCGATGGCGCTGGCATCATCGATCAGATAGCTCTTGCCCTCATGCTGGAAGAGCAGGAAGTGACCCTTGGCCAGTTTGCTTGCTTTTTCCATCTCGGCCGGGGGCAGAGCAGGACCAAAGCCGGGACGGCCAGCTTCCGGCGGGTTCTTTTCGTCGCCCACCAGAATGTAGCCCTCTCCATGACCGGGAGCGCCGAAGCCCGGACCGCCTGCCTGCGGGCCAAAACCGGGCTGTCCAGGTTGTCCCGGACGGTTGAAGCCAAAGGCCTGCGGACCACCCTGCGGACCACCCTGAGGGCCGCCTTGCGGACCCTGCTGCGGACCAAATGCTCCTGGCTGGCCGGGTCCCTGCGGACCTTGCGGCGGTGGCGGAGGAAGCTGGGCCGGATTCGCTTGATCGGGGCCGGGCTGATTCTGCTGACCAAACTGAGCCTGAGGTGGGGGCGGTGGCGGAGTCTGATCGGTCTGCTGTGCGACCGGTTCCTGTGTGGCAGCAGCCTGCACGCGCACCAGCGCGGTGGCGGCCACTACGGCCACGGGAATCATGGCCAGGGCCAGTACGGTGCGGCGGCTGGGGGTAAATGCATGGCGGAAGCTGGTTTCATTCAGCAGGCGCTCGATTCGATGGGAAAGATGATTAGTCCGAGCCATTGCTACTCCTGGGACGGTTGGACGCGGCAGTGCCGCGAATTCAAGTAAGAGCTGGGCGTAGCTGGTGCGGCTAGGGGCCTGTTCCAGGCCGGCGTGGTCGCTCATGGCCTCGCCCAGTTCATAAAGTTTGTGTTTCAGCCACCATCCCAGCGGGCTCGGCCAATAAAACGCGGCGTAGAGTCCGGCCAGAATCTGCAGATAAAAATCGTATTGCTGGATGTGAGCGCGCTCGTGGGCCAGCACGATGCGCAGCTTCTGCTCGCTCCAGCTGCCTGCTTCGGCCGGTAGCAACACGGCGTGGCCAAGAGTGACGGGCGAGGCAAGGCGCTTGCTGAGGCGCACATCGCAGGCAAAATCCACCGGCTCTGCGGAGCGCCACATGCGCAGGGCAGCCAGCAAGCCCAGCAGCAGGCGCAGCACCAGCACCAAAGCCACTGCCAGCCATACAAAACCTGCCGTGCGAAGTACTTGGGGCAGAGTGAACCAGTGAGCGGCCTGCGTCTGCGTGTGTTCGGCAGGCTGCGGATTGGTCGCCGCGCTCAGCTCTGCATATTGCTGCCAAGCCTCCGCCAGCTGGGCGGCGTTGCCCGCTGACTGAGGGGCGTAAGCAGGGGCTGCAGTCGGCTGTTTTGCTTGCCGGGCCGCTGCGAATCCCAGATGAAAGGCCGGTAGCCTATGGGCCAAACTTTCAGGCAGAACTGTGCCGCCGGGCAAAAACGGCAGCAGCAGAGCCGTAAACAGGAGCAGGATCCAGGTGGTTTTTTGCGGCTGGACCTGGCGAATGCCCAGCAGCTTGAGGGCGATGCCCACAACCAGAGCCGCCAGCACGGCACGCAGCGCGGCAACTAGTAGGACAGGAACCAGCAGAACGGGAACCAGCGTTGAAATCATGACTACTCCTTAGTTTCGGAGAGGGGCTTGGCCTGTTCGGCGGCGCGGGCATGCGCGATGCGGGCGGCCAGATGCTGCAGTTCTTCCTTGTCCAGCACGCGGGAATCCACCATGCCCACCAGCAGGGCTTCCACCGAGCCTTCGCAAAACCAGTCCAAGATACGTTGGACGGCACGTCCGGCAACTTTTTGGCGACTTTCCGCCGGTTTGTACCAGAATGTGCGTTGCTCGACACTGTGGGCCACGTACCCCTTCTCTTCCAGACGGCGCAGAACGGTACGGATGGTGGAATCCTTCAGCGGTCGGCCCAGTTCTTCGCGGACCTGCTCGGCGGTAATGGAACCAAAGCGCCAGACAAGATCGAGGATGGCGCGTTCCAGCTCTCCAAGCTCGGCGGGATCGTGCGACAGGTCAGTGTTGCCATTCATAGTGTTACTGACTGTAGCACACAGGGAAGGCGAGCGACACAGAATTATTTTTTGGAAAGGAGTGCCGTTGTTTTCAGGCTTTGGACGAGGCAAGAGGATGTCTTTTCAGAAGTTCCTCTTCGTCGTCTGACAAAAAGAACTGGAAGACGGTTCCTGAGTTTTTTCCCGAATCTGCAGTGCGGCTGCGCAGATGAAGGATGCCGCCATGCTTCTCGATGATCTCGATGCTCACCCAGAGTCCCAGACCGGTTCCGGTGGCTTCCTTGGTGGTAAAGAAGGCCTCGAAAGCGCGTTTGAGGATCTCTGGACTCATGCCTGAGCCGGTGTCGGCCACGGTAAAGCGGATTCCGGTTTTTTCCGGGTTCTTCCAGGAGCGTGACTTGCGGGCGCGGACCTGAATGCGGCCATTCCGCTTGACGGCGTCCACCGAATTGCCGATCAGATTGGCAAAAACCTGGCGAATTTCTCCGGCAAAGCAAAAGAGAGTGGTCTCATTGTCGAATTTGCGCTCCACCTCGATGCAAAGCGCGGTAAAGCGGCCGTGGTAAAGGCTCAGCACGCTGTCCAGCAGCTCCGGCATGCTGACGCGCCCGGGCAGGGTGGGCTGGCGGTAGAAGCGCAGGGTCTGCTGGGTAATCTCGCTGATGCGCCGGATCTCTTGCTCGGCCATGGACACATAGTTCAACTCCGGCTCACGCAGCTGGCAGAAGTTGCGCAGCAGAAAGAGCAAGTTGGTGACGGCCTCCAGGGGGTTGTTGATTTCGTGCGCGATGCTGGCTGCCAGCCGGCCGGTTACTGCCAGCTTTTCCGCACGGCGCAGGGCGTCTTCGCTGCGCTTGCGGTCGGTGGCGTCCAGAATAATGACCCCCACC
The DNA here is from genome assembly GCF_048629425.1 of Telmatobacter bradus. NCBI lineage: Bacteria > Pseudomonadati > Acidobacteriota > Terriglobia > Terriglobales > Acidobacteriaceae > Telmatobacter > Telmatobacter bradus. The sequence continues at coordinate 4,314,721 of NZ_CP184532.1, read as the reverse complement.
CAGCGGGCGCGGTGGGAAGAAGTCAGTACCGGGTAGGCGCTCACCAGCCAGGTCCACGGACGCCCTTCTTCGCTCTGTCCGCCCAGTTCCAGATTGCGGATGGCGTTTTGCTGGGCAAAGACGCGGAAGACGGTGGCTTCCAGCTGGCTGGCGGCGGGCAGGTTCAGCACTTCGGGCAGGGTGCGGCCCAGATGGTGGCTGAGCGGAGCCCCGGTCATGGTGGCAAACACCTGATTCACACGGACAAAGCGTCCAGCCCGATCAAAAAAGGCCAGGCCGATGGGAGCGTTGGCCAGCATCGAATCCAGCAGTGAAAGCGTGTCGTTGAGCCCGGCGCGCTGTTCCGCCAGGGAAGCCACCATGTTGTTGAAGGCTTCAATCAGATCCCCCAACTCATTGTGTGCGGGCACAATCAGGGGAAAGCGACTGCTCTCCTCCGTTTGCTGCATCAGGGCGCGGGTGCCGCGGAGCAGCAAACGCAGGGGTTGCGAGAAGGAACGGGCCATCAGCAATGCCAGAACCCCCGAAACCAGGATCCAGCAGACGCTGAAGAGGATGACGCGGTGCAGGACGAAGTTCACCATCTCCCGCGACCAGGCGTGGTCATATTCCACCCAGGCGTAGCCTTGCAGCTCGGTTCCCGTATAAATGGCACAAACCGACTCCAGCCGATTGTGTGCAAAGTCGAAGGTCAGGGGTTGGCCCGGGCGAATGTGAGGAATCTGGGCCAGTTCCTGACTATCCAGCTGACCCTCTCCCGGCTCGCCGTCGCTGATGTAGAGCACATGCCCGGAGGTATCGGTGATTTTGGCAAGGGAGACGGTAGGTTCCTTGCCTTCCACGGCAACGGCGAGCGCCACCCATCCGGGGCGCTGTTGCTGCAGAGCCTCACGCGAGAGTCTGGCCAAAGCCTCGGACTCGTAGTTCAGGCGTTGCAAGGCCTTGCGTCGGGCTTCAAAGTTCTCTTCCCGCACCAGGAAGGCACCGCACAGGAGAAAAGAAAGCGTCTCAAGCGTGAGCAGAGCGGCCAACAGCTGAAAACGGATCGTTTTAGGCCAGCAACGCACCAGGAGTCGCTCCCCTCGCGGAATCAGACAAGGCGCTTGTCGCCCTACCCGTATAGATGTGTAAACAGGAGTATAGGTTGTTCCCTCAGACGCATCTCGTTCTTTTACAAGTTACACAGGCTGCGGGAAAACTTGCGGCGGAGGGAATTTGTGCCAACTCTGGGCCCCAGATCCAGCTTTGGGCGCTGGGAAAGCACGAACCAAGGAACAACTTCATGTGCTCAAAGACCTGTTTTTTCGCAACAAGTAAAGCCGCGCTCTTTCAAAACAAACCTCCCGTATTTTGAAATGCAATTGCCCGGAGATTCCCTCAGCCCGCGCTTTGCGTTTTTTCGCTTTGCTGTTACGATAATAAAGGTTGTGGGGCTGTAGCTCAGCTGGGAGAGCGCCTCGTTCGCAACGAGGAGGCCAGCGGTTCGATCCCGCTCAGCTCCACCAAAGAATCCATAACCGCGGCCCCCAACGGCCGCGGTTTATTTTGCTCCCTGTCTGGCTGCTTTATTTTGGTTGTCTGGATGTGTCTGTATACTTGAGCCGCCCAGCCTGATTTTTTACCGCGCCCAGCAGCCCAGGGATCGATCTCCCGGCCGCAAGTGTGCGTGGTCTGTAGAGGTTTTCCCGTGTCGCAGATTGATGATTCCCTGACCGCTTTCAATACGCCGCCCATCCCGCTCTGTGTCGATCTGGACGGCACACTGGTCAAGTCCGACACGCTGGTGGATTCGCTGCTGGTGCTGGTGCGCAACAAGCCAAAGCTGCTCCTCAAGTTACCAGCTCTGCTGCTCAAGAAGGCTGCTTTCAAGGCCTTTGTCACGGATTCGATCGTCCTCGACGTTGCTCATCTGCCCTTCAATCGCAAGCTGATTCAGTACCTGCAGCAGCAGAAGAGCCGGGGCCGCGCCCTTTATCTGACCACGGGTGCCGACCAGAGTCTGGCCCGCCGTGTGGCCGCGCATCTGAACCTGTTTGCCGGCGTTCTGGGCAGTGACGGAACCACCAACCTGATTGGCAACAAGAAGCTGAATAGCCTGCGGGAGCGCTTTGGCGGCAATTTTGGCTACATCGGCAATGCCTCCGCCGATCTGCCGCTGCTGGCGGCCTGTGCTGAGCCGATGGTGGCCAATCCCAGCCTGCGTCTGCGGCTGGGTCTGCGTACCCGCGGCATCAAGCCCGTGCAGCAGTTCGTTGAGCTCCGTACCATTCCCGCCACCCTGCTGAAGGCCATGCGCCTGCACCAGTGGGCCAAGAACCTGCTTATCTTTGTGCCCTTGTTGCTTTCGCACGATCTGCGTCCGGCCAAGGCCCTGACCGCGCTGGCCGCCTTCTTCTGCTTCTCGCTGACCGCGTCTTCGGCCTATCTGGTCAATGATCTGCTGGACATTGACGCCGACCGTCGCCATCATCGCAAGCGACTGCGCCCCATCGCCTCGGGCGATCTGCCCGGCATTACCGGTGCCTTTCTGGCCCTGTTGCTGCTGGTTGTGGCCTTCTTTGGCGCAAGTTTTCTGCCCGGAGGATTCTATGGCTGGTTGACGCTCTACCTGATCACCACACTCAGCTACTCGTCGGTGCTCAAGCGCATTGCCCTGGTGGACGTGCTGGTGCTCAGCGGGTTGTACATTCTGCGCTTGCTGGCGGGCGGTGCAGCTACTCTTACCAGCATCTCGCACTGGCTTTCGGGCTTCTCGCTCTTCCTGTTTCTTTCGCTGGCCATCGTCAAGCGCTTTGCCGAACTGGAAAATCTGCGCACCTCCGGCTCCACGCCTAAAAATGGCCGTGGCTATCTGCTGGCCGATCAGCAGCAGCTGCGCAGCTTTGGCACGGCCAGTGCCTATGCCGCCGTGGTGGTTTTTGCCATCTACATCAGCGGCATTGACGTCATCAAGCTCTACCGCCAGCCGCACCTTCTGTGGCTCATTGTTCCGCTTATGCTGCTCTGGCTGAATCGCGTCTGGCTGCTGGCCTCGCGCGGCGAACTCGACGAAGATCCCGTTGCCTTTGCCATTACCGACCGCATGAGCCTGTTCATCGGCGCTCTGGTGCTGGTGATTGCGCTGCTGGCACTCTGATCTTCTGAGATAAAACAGAAAAAAGGCACAGCCCTCGGGCTGTGCCTTTTCTGTTGCTGCAATGCTCTCGCTCTAGCTGAACAGGTCCTTCATCTTTTCGATCAGGCTTGGCGAGGAAGGCTTGTTGTCGCTCGTCAGCGTCTCGCCCAGCTTCTGCACCAGTTCGCGCTGGGTGCGGCTGAGCTTGCGCGGCACCTGTATGATGACCTTCACCATCAGGTCGCCCGTGCTTTTGCTGTTCAGGATGGGCACGCCACGGCCGCGAATGCGCAGTTCACGCCCGTTCTGTGTTCCCTCGGGAATCTTGATGTTGATGGGCCCGTCGATGCCCTCGATCTCAAACTCCGCGCCCAGTGCAGCCTGCGGAAAGCTGATTGGCACCACGCAGTGCAGGTCGTTGCCTTCGCGCTCGAAGAAGTCGTGCGGCTGCACGCCCAGCACCACGTACAGGTCGCCCTTGGGACCGCCGTAGCGGCCCGCGTCGCCCTCGCCCGTGTAGCGGATGCGCGTTCCTTCTTCCACACCCGGCGGCACCTTTACGTTGATCTTGATCTCGCTGGTGGTGCGAGCCTCACCCCGGCAGGTGGGGCAGGGGTCGGTGACTACCGCGCCCGCGCCTCCGCAGGCTCCGCAAGTGCGGGCCATGGTGAAAAAGCCCTGCTGGATGCGGATCTGGCCACGGCCCTGGCACTGCGGACACATGCTTGGCCCACGGCCCGAAGCGCTGCCGGCACCGTGGCAACTGGCGCACGGCTCCATGCGGCGGACCTTGATCTCTTTCTGCGTGCCAAAGATGGCGTCTTCAAAGTCGATCGACAGGTCATAGCGCAGATCGTCGCCACGCTGGGCGCGTTGTCCGCGACCGCCGCCACCGCCCATGTTGAACATCTCGCCGAAGAGATCGCCGAAGATGTCGCCCAGATCCACGCCACCGGCGAAAGGACCGCCGTTGAAGCCGCCCTGTGCTCCGCCGCTTCCGCCCAGGCCGGCATGGCCGTAGCGGTCATAGGCTGCGCGCTTGTCGGCGTCGCTCAGCACCTGGTAGGCCTCGCTTGCCTCTTTGAATTTTTCCTCGGCGGCCTTGTCGCCTGGATTGCGGTCCGGATGAAACTTGAGCGCCTGTTTGCGATAGGCGCTCTTCAGCTCCGCATCGCTGGCCTCACGGTTCACACCAAGTACGTCGTAAAAATCTGCTTTGCTCACTTCAGCTTCTAGCTCCCAGCCTCTAGCTTCCAGCTCTTTCTTGCGGAGCCAGAGGCATTTAGCCTTGCATCAAATCTGTTGATTGAGAACAGCTTTTGGCTGCTCGTTGACTCTGTTTGCTTCCTGCGTCTTAGCCAATACCGCTTCCAGCCGCAATGCTCAAGCTGACGGCTGAGAGCTGACAGCTGACGGCTGCCTTACTCCGCCTTCTGCACCGGATTGCTGGCTACCCGCACCATGGCGGGGCGCAGCAGCTTTTCGCGAATCTTGTAGCCGCGGCGAATCTCTTCGGCCACGTGTTGGTCGGGAATGTCGTCGCGTTCCACCGAGCCCAGCGCCTCATGCACGCGCGGATCGAAAGCCTCACCCACGGTGGGCACCGCCAGCACTTGCAGGCCGCGCAGCACTTCTTCCATCTGCTTCACAATCAGCTGCACGCCAGAGCGCAACTGCTCGGCCGATCCGTTGGCATTCAGCGCCAGCGTGAAGTTGTCCAGCACGGGCAGGAACTGCTCCACCACCTGGCCGGTGGCGTAGTCGCGGTACTCCAGTTTTTCGCGCTCGGCGCGCTTGCGGGCATTCTCGAACTCGGCCTGCATGCGTGCCAGCCGGTCCACCAGCTGGTCGCGCTCGGCCTTCAGCTGTTCCAACTCGGTGTGCTCGGAGCTCTCTGCTGTGGTTTCTTCGGGGGCCTGTGTTGCGCTGGTTTCCTCGGCTCCGGTTGCAATCTCCAGCGGTTCTTCCACAGACAATGAGTTCTTTCCTTCTGACATGGTTCTCCCTGTTCTCCTGAATCTCAAAGGCGCATCCTCTTCTGTTTGTTCCGTTCGATCGGAGCGCCGTCTTACAAGCCCAGCCTGACTGAATCTTCATCAGGCCGCTCCAGAATTCTCTCCGACAGTCGCGCAATATAGCTGACTGTCTGAATCATTTCCTGATACTGAATCCGCGTAGGGGCAATCACTGCCACCGTGCCCAGGCTCGACGGACCCACTCGGGCCGGCGCGCCAAACAGCACCAGATCCTGCATGGCCGGCGAAGCCTCATCAAGCCCCACCACCACGCGTACTTCCTGCCGGCGGCCGTCCACATAAGCGTTCAGCAGCTCCACCAGCCGCTGCTTGGTCTCAATGGCGGCCAACATCTGCTTGAGTCGCTCCCGGTCCAGTTCGTTGACGATCAGATTCGACAAACCCTCGACGTAAATCGCCGGACCCGAATCGGCAACCGCCAGCGCGCCCTTGTTGCACAGCTCCTCAACGGAAGCCAGCATCTGCCGGTAGGCCTGTTCTTCAGCCTCGGCGCGCTGGCCCACTTCACTGCGGATGCGCTCAATCGGCCAGCCGCGGAAGTTCTCGTTCAGATAGCGTGCCGCTGTCTCCAGTTCGATCAGGCTGAGCTCGCGGTCTAGCGTCAGTACGCGGTCTTGCACGGCTCCAGCCTGCGTCACCAGCACGGCCAGTACACGGCCCACCGCCAGCCGCGAAAAATGAATGTGCTCCAGCACCTGACTCTGCGTGGAACTGGCCAGCGCCACGCCCAAGCCTTGTGAGATCAGTGCCAGCACATGCGAGGTGCGTTCCAGATACTCATGGGAACTGGCCACCCCGGTAAAAATCTCTTCAATTTGTCCACGCCGCTCGGCGCTCAATGGAGCTGCTCCTGGCAACGCTCCGGCAGGCTGTCCGCCTGTTCCCAACTGCCCGGGTTTGACCACCTGCTCCACGTAGTAGCGGAAGGCTGCCGCCGTGGGTACACGGCCCGCTGAGGTGTGCAGTTGTTCGAGCAATCCCGCTTCGCCGAGGGCCGCCATCACATTGCGCAGCGTGGCTGAACTGAGCCCCTCGCGATGCGCAAAATACCGCGCCAGCGCCTGCGAAGCCACAGCCTCACCGGTCGCAATGTAGAGCTCGATAATGGCAGTCAGCACCAGCCGCTCTCGCGGCCTCAGGCGCATCTCGGGCATGGCAGGCTCGTTTCCGTTGGCGTTGAAGGTGCGGGCTCAGTGCCGCGCACATTTCCTCTCCCGGATCGGCTCACCAAAACATTTTTGCTTTCAACAATATGCGCCGAAAAACCGAGACAAGTCGCCTTTTATATCGTACAAACTTGATAGTGTTGTTGTCAAGTTTAGGGGCATCCAAAGAGGAGTAGTCGAGATTTGCCGGATCCATGAAAATCTGTGACCGAAAACTTCTGCCCTGCTCAGAATGAAATCTCTTCCTTCTTCAGCAGCCTGTCTGTTTGTGCGGATTTGAGGGCGGGGTGAAACAATAGACCTATGCGGACCGAACTGAGTTTTACCCAACTTGCTGCGATCGAAACGGAACTGCTGGCTGTGCTGGCGGCAGACTTCCAGACGGCCAAGGGGCCGGAGGCCGAAGCCCAGCCTGAATTGCTGGTGGCGGATGAGGCCGTGAAGGCTGCCGCAGCTGCGGTGCTGGCCAGTGGCGAATTCAAGGCTGGCGCGCATGAGACCATGCTGGTGCATGCTCCCGCCGGGCTCAAGGCCAAGCGGTTGCTGATCGTGGGCCTGGGCAAGGCCACCAAACTAGCGGTAAACAGCGTGCGTCAGGCCGCTGGAACTGCCGTACGCTTCACCAAGCCCCGGTCCATCCGTGCGCTGACTTTGGCGCTGCCGGCCCATGAGCGGCTGGCCGATACGGTTGCCATTGCCCGCGCTGCCGCTGAGGGCGCGCTGGTGGGCGATTACGATGCCGACATTTATCGCAGCGACCGCAAGGATAAGAGCGTGCAGCAGTTCACGCTGGCCGTTGCGGGCTTTAACAAGGCTCCCATTGAGGCTGGCTTTGCCGAGGGCGTAATTGTGGCCGAAAGCCAGAACTTCACCCGTACGCTGGTGGTGGAGCCGGGCAACAAGCTGACCCCCACGATTCTGGGCGAGCGCGCTGCTGCAATGGCTGCGGAAGTGGGCCTGAAGTGCGAGGTTCATTCCACGGAAAAGTTGCACGAACTGAAGATGGGCGCGTTCTGGAGCGTGGCTCAGGGCTCGGCTGAGCCGCCGGCGCTGATTGTGTTGCGCTATGAGCCGGAGGGCGTCAGCAATGGTCCTGTTTTCGGTCTGGTGGGCAAGGGAGTCACCTTTGATTCGGGCGGCATCTCGCTCAAGCCTGGGGCCGACATGGACAAGATGAAGTACGACATGGCGGGCGGCGCGGCCATGTTGGGCGCTATGCGTGCCATCGCCCTGCTCAAGCCGCGGGTGCGTGTGATCTGTGTGGTGTGCGCTACGGAGAATATGCCGGACGGCAAGGCGCAGAAGCCCGGCGACGTGCAGACGGCCATGAGCGGCAAGACCATCGAGATCATCAACACCGACGCCGAAGGCCGCTTGGTGCTGGCTGACGGGCTGACCTACGCCAAGCAGTTGGGCGCAACGCATCTGATCGATGCCGCCACGCTCACCGGCGCTTGCGTCGTGGCGCTGGGCATGATCAACGCCGGAGCCTTTTCCAACAACGATGAGAGCTTTGCCAAATTCGAGAAGGCGCTCAAGATCAGCGAGGAAAAGTTCTGGCGTCTGCCGCTTGGCGACGAGTATGCCGAGCTGATCAAGAGCGAGATTGGCGACATCAAGAACACTGGTGGACGTTGGGGCGGAGCTTGCACCGCAGCCGAGTTCCTCAAGGTCTTTGCCGAGGATACGCCGTGGATCCATCTGGACATTGCCGGCATGGCCTGGGTGGAAAATGCCCAGCCCTACATTGCCAAGGGACCCAGCGGTGTGGGTGTGCGCTCGATTCTGGAGTGGGTGCGCGGCTTCTAACAACTTTTGCCTGAACAAACAAAATCGCCCCATCCGAGCCGTGCTTTTGCAGGCGGCCTGGATGGGGCGGTTTTATTTGCAGAGCAGAGCTATTTTGCAGGTTGCGGCTGCTCAAAGGCGGCGGCAAAACCGGGGATCGATCCGGTGACGGTTTCCATGGAAACCGTGAGCGCCAGACGAATGTAGCCGGAGCGGCCAAAGCCGGTTCCGGGCACGGCCAGCACGCCTTCTTCGGCAAGGCGGCGGGTGAAGGCAACGTCGTCGGCAATCGGTGTTTTCAGGAAGATGTAGAACGCGCCCTGGGGGCGACGTACGGCGTAGCCGATCTTTGCGAGTGCGTCGCAAAGCGTGTTGCGCTTGAGTTCGTAGGGCGCAGCGTCTACGCGAGCGTCCAGCGCATCCAGCAGCACCTGCTGCCAGAGGGCCGGCGCATTCACAAAGCCCAGAATGCGGTTGGTGAGGGCGCAGGCACGGCTGAGCAGGGCGCGATCCTCGATGCGTGGCGAAATGGCCACGTAGCCGATGCGTTCTCCGGCCAGGCCGAGCGACTTTGACCACGAACTGCAGACGATGGTGTTTTTGATGCAGGTGGCAGGCAGTGTTTGCCGCTGGCCGTCGTAAACAAACGAGGTGTAGGGCTCGTCGCTGAGCACCGCGATAGGCTGGCCGACTTCGGCAAGCATCTGGTTGAGCGCGCGCAGCGTCTCTTCCGGATAGACCCGACCCGTGGGGTTGTTGGGTGTGTTGATCATGATCGCCCGGGTGCGTGGCGTGATGGCGGAGCGAATCTTTTCCACGTCGGGCAGGAAGCTTTCGTCAGTATCAACGAGGACCATTTTGCCGCCGTGGTTGGTGATGTAGGCGTTGTACTCGACGAAGTAGGGCGCCAGCACAATGACCTCATCGCCCGCGTCGAGCAGAGCCTTGAGTACCACGTTGCATGCGCCAGCCGCACCCACCGTCATGAAGACGTCTTCGGCCGCGTAGGGCAGGCCAGTTTGCTGGGCAAGATGTTTGGCCAGCCGCTCCCGCACCTGCATGTAGCCGGGGTTGGGCATGTAGCCGTGTGAGCCCTTGGGGCTGGCGCTTACCAGACGGCGCAGGCTTTCCAGCACCTCGGCGGGCGGCTCGTCCACCGGATTGCCAAGCGAGAAGTCGAAGACCTTGTCGGCACCGCGTTCCTTTTTCAGCCGCGTACCTTCTTCAAACATGCGGCGAATCCACGAGGAGTTTTCCAGTTGAGCGGCAATGGTCTTCGAAACAAGCATTTTCTTTTTCCTGTGCGGGGGGAATGATTGGGGGCGATTTGCCCTCCTTCATTGTATGCAACAAAGGAGGACGGGGGGCAGGCCAGGCCGGGGAGGGCTGATGCTCTCTGCGGCTGTCTTTACGGCTTTTCTGCCGGAAGGGGCAGCCGTCCATTGCCTGCAAAGTGGGGGTCGCTTACGCCGATCTTCTGGTAATTGGCGCGGGCCTCGGTGAGGCTGGGAGCGTTGGCTCCGCCCTCAAAGCCGGGGTCCTCGAACTGGTGCAGATCGTCCTCCCACTGGCAGACCTCGCAGATGGCCTGCGTGCCGGGCGGCTCAGCGGCCAGAGTGAGATAGCCGCAGCAGGGGCAGGCGTAACGCAAGGGTTGCTCAGCCTCGGCTCCGTCTTCGTCGCTTTCGTCCTCAAGTTGCGGTGTGTCGAAAAGCAGAACATCCTGCCGCACACCGTGAAAGCTGCGGCGATGCAGCGGGGTGGGGCCTAAACGTTTGAGCGCGGCCAGATGCTCGGGGCAGCCGTAGCCCTTGTGGCGGGCCAGCCCGTAACCAGGGTAGACGGCGTCCAGTTCGACGATCTGGCGGTCGCGGTAGACCTTGGCCAGCACGCTGGCGGCGGCAATGGAGAAGCTGGTGGCGTCGCCCTTGATGACGGCCTGCTGTGGGCCATCCCAGACAATGGTGTCGCGACCATCGATGAGCAGAAAGTCAGGCGAAAGCGCCAACTGCTCCACGGCGCGGCGCATGGCCAGCAGCGATGCCTGCCGGATGTTGATGCGGTCGATGGTTTCGGCATCGACTTCGGCGATGGCCCAGGCCACGGCCCCCGCCTTGATCTCGGGTTCCAGCTTGTTGCGGAGGCGCTCGTTCAGTTTTTTGGAATCGTTCAGCCCGGGCAGGTTGCAGCCCTTGGGCAAAATGACGGCTGCTGCCACCACCGGGCCAAACAACGGTCCTCGGCCCACTTCATCCACGCCGGCAATGCGCAGCGCGCCCTTGCTCCGCGCCTGTTCTTCCAGTGCCCAACCGCATACCAGCTCAGTGCTCATTCTTTCAGTATATAAAAAGCAAAACCCCCGACCGCATGGGTCGGGGGTTTTGAAGGTGCACGGAAGAACGACGCTTATGCGCGGATCTTGCCGGTCGCGCGGTCGATTTCCTTCAGACGCGCTGCCTTACCACGAAGTTCGCGGATGTAGTACAGCTTGGCGCGGCGAACCTTGTAGCTGCGAACCTTCTCGATGCGGTCAATGACCTTCGAGTTGAAGGGGAAGATACGCTCCACACCCTGACCGAAGCTCATCTTGCGGACCGTGAAACTGCCCTGCGGGCCCTTGTTGATGGCGATGACCAGGCCCTCGAACGCCTGCAGCCGTTCCTTCTCGCCTTCCTTGATCTTGACCTGGACGCGAATCTGGTCTCCCGGAACGAACTCGGGCAGATCAGTGCGCTTCAGCTTCTCGGCCAGGCGCTGCATTACGGGATGAATGGACATGTTCTCTTCCTACAGTTGAACTCAGAATTCTTAGTGTAGCAAAGATTGAGGCCAAAAGCCAGCCTAGGCGCGCTCGGGCGCGTCTCCAAACCGGCTTTCGGACGGAAATTCTTTCCTGTACCAGAACTAGCGTAACAGGTCTTCGAGCGTAGTGCTCAAATCGGTCTTTTCATCGCGGTACTTTACGATGACCGGAGCGTAGACGCTCAGGCCCCACTCCTGCCCTTTGCCCTTGTTTACAGAGCGCGATCCGGGCACGACGACTGCTCCGGCGGGGATGGTCAGCGGAGCCTCGGCTGTGGCCTTGAGTACCGTTCCGTTCACCAGATCGTAGACAGGTGTGCCACGGGTGAGGATGGTGCCGGCGGCCAGCACCGCGCCCTGGCGGACGATGGTGCCCTCGTAGACGCCGGTATTGCCGCCTACCAGCACATCGTCTTCAATGATGACCGGGCTGGCGTTGACCGGCTCCAGCACGCCGCCAATCTGGGCCGCGGCGCTCAGGTGCACATGCTTGCCGATCTGGGCGCAACTGCCCACCAGCGCATGCGAATCCACCATGGTGCCCTCGTCCACGTAGGCGCCGGCGTTAATGTACATGGGCGGCATGCAGACCACACCCTTGGCCACGTAAGCTCCGGCGCGGACTGACGAGCCACCGGGCACGACGCGCACGCCATCGGCGGGCGTAAAGGTGCGGGCCGGGTAGGTGTGTTTGTCTACAAAGGTGAGTGCGCCAGCCTGCTGCTGTTCGAGCGCTCCCAGCCGGAAGCCGAGCAGAATGCCGCGCTTGACCCAGGCATTCACACGCCAGCCGGTGGGGGCGCTGGCGTCGGGTTCAGCCGAACGCAGTTCGCCCGCTTCAAGCGCAGTGCGCAGTGCGAGAAAGGCCTCAAGTGCGGAAGCGTCGCCAACAGCCGAAGCTCCGGCTGCGAAAAACCGCTCGATGGATTCCTGCAAAGAGTGTGTAGTCATGACATTTTCGAGTTTACCAACACAGCTTTCAAACATCAGCTGTCAGTTTTCAGCTCATTGTGCCGGGAATAGGAGCTTGGCTGAATCAAAGCGTTTTGTTCCCGCAAGAAACAGCGGATAGCTGAAAGCTGTTTTTTAGTGGACCAGCGTCGCCTTGGCTACAGTGGTCAGCCGGAAGCTGTTCTTGCCTACCGGGATCAGGGCCAGCTGTACGGGGGCATGGCAGGGGCGGAGCGGGAAGTTTTTGGATTCCAGCCAGGCACAGAGGCGCGGATCGAAGATTTCGGCTTCGCCCTGCCAAAAATCATCGTTGAGCGAGAGCTGAATAAGTAAATGGTCCAGAAGCAGCTCAACTTCGGAGTTGTCTTTGGAGAAGAAGCGGCGGACATTTTGAGCGCCCACCTGCAGGCCGGTTTGGCCTAGACCTTTGTTGTGCGTTCTGACAAGCATGGGGCATACCTTTCAGGAGTGGGGATAGCGTTTCCGGAAGGGGTACAGACCGAAGGGATGGCTCTTAAGTGTCTTTTTCTTCAAGAAAAAGTCGCCCAGAATCACGCTTGAAAAGTCTACGTTTCCGAAAATGCTCTAAATAAGCCCGACGTTGAACAAACCAAGTGTAGGCACGAACGACAGAAGACGCGTTAAGAGAGAATGAAGGGCTGGGTGAGAAGTTCCCGAATAGGCAACCTCGTAGCAGGCAATACCGATCAGGAATCTTCAAATACCCAGCGCCGTATGTTCCCAGGCACGCATCCACACCTCTGAGATCGGCGGGAGATTTTATTTGTTCAGGCTGGTCCCGCAAGGTGAAATGGAAATTGGCCCCTGAGCGGAGAAACAGAAAAGTTCGGCGGGGGGCGCGCAGGAGATCAGCAATCTGCGTAACTTTGCATAAATTTGGTTCTTTTTCATCGCCTGTTTTGCTGCGGGCATTTTATGTATAGAGGGAATACCCGTGCCTGAAGGCACGTTCTTTGGTCTGCGTCCTTCGGGGGCATGAATGCCCCCGCTCCCTCCCCGCCTGTTCCAGCACGGAAAAGCTGACGGCTGACAGCCGCTTTTAAAAGCTGAGCTTGAGGTGGACTGTGGCGTTGGGGCCGTTGCTGGAACCGTGGCCGGGACCGCCCATGCCACCGCCGCCCGGTCCACCCTGGCTGCCGCCCATGCCGGACGGAGCCGAGCCGCTGCCGCCGGAGTGCATTTGGGCATTCATCATAGAGCCTAGAGAGCCCATGCTGCTGGTGCTTCCCGATCCGCCAAAGGACGACATACCAGCCGAAGCCCCGCCCATGCTGCCTTCTGTTCCCATGCCTGCCGAGGCGGAAGCGGAAAAGCCGAGACGGCCGCCTGCGCCATGGGCGGTGTAGGCGGCTGAGGCTGATCCGCCGGGAGTGCCCGTGGGGCTGAGGGAGCTGTGAAAGCCCAGACCAAAGCTGCTGGAGGAGGCGCCTGGACCGCCCATCGGACCGCCAGCCATGGAGGCTGAGCCATGCGAAGGGCCTCCGGGGCCGGAGGACGCGCCGGGCGCCTTCGATCCAAGATTAAAATTGATGCCGTTCTGCAGCCACTGGCTCAGGCGGGGCACCTGACGCAGCGTGCCAGCCACAGCTCCACTATGGTTGCCGGCAAGAGCCTGGCTGAGGTCGCCCGCCAGTTGGGAGAAGTTGGCGGAACCGTGTCCGCCTGGGGGACCTCCCGCTGGACCGGCAGACTGACCCGTCGCCGGACCTGCCGAACCTTGGGCCTGACGCACGCCGAGCAGGTAGCTGTCTTTAAAGAATTGATTCCAGGAATTTTGATTACCGAGGGCGGCGTTGGGCACGCCGCCATCCCGGTTTTTTCCGACCTGTTCCGGTGAACCGTCCCCGGTCGGTTGTGCGTCCGCTGTGACAGGCCGTCCTTGGGCCATTTCGGCTTGCCAGCCTGCGGACATCGGGCTCTGTGCGCTGATATAACCCGCCAGAAAAAAGACCAACAAAAGAGCATGTCTTTTCCTGACGGGGAGCGGAATAAGGCGACACAAAGCCCAGCTCGATCGCATTCCCTCTGCGAAAACCTTCAACTGAATCCACTCCCTTCAATTTGTAAGCTTCGACGGAGGGCAGGCGGAGAGTCGTTACAGCAGGAAAGAGAAAATTTTGTCGTTCCTTGTGCGATACTCAAAAACGGTATGTATAAACGGATCGTCCTCAAGCTATCGGGCGAGGCACTGGCCGGTGAACGCGGTTTTGGCCTCGATGCGGAAAAAGTCGCAGAAATTGCCGGCGAAATTGCTGAAGTTCACGCTCTTGGCGTGGAGATTGGCATTGTGGTCGGCGGCGGAAACATCTTCCGTGGTCTTTCGGCCCAGGCTTCTGAAATGGATCGCGTCTCTGCGGACAGCATGGGTATGCTGGCCACGGTCATCAACGCCATTGCTGTGCAGGATGCGCTTGAAAAGCGCGACGTGCAATGCCGCGTGATGAGCGCCGTGGTGATGAATCAGCTGGCTGAGCCCTACATTCGCCGCCGTGCTGTGCGTCATCTGGAAAAGGGTCGCGTGGTGATCTTTGCTTCCGGCACCGGCAATCCGTACTTCTCCACCGACACCGCGGCCAGTCTGCGAGCCATGGAGATCAAGGCCGATGTGCTGCTGAAGGGTACCAAGGTTGGGGGCATCTACAATGCCGACCCACTTCTGGTGAAGGATGCGGTCAAGTACGACGAAATCACCTACATGGAGATCCTCAAGCAGGGTCTGAAGGTGATGGATCTGACCGCCGTCAGCCTCTGCAAGGACAACAATCTGCCCATGGTCGTGTTCAATATGAATGTGTCGGGCAACATCAAGCGGGTGGTTCAGGGCGAAAAGCTCGGTTCGCTTGTCATTGCTTAAAATCCGGACCTGAGATCCGGATTGCATCAAACAGAAAGAAGGGAGCAGGCCGGTAGCTGCCAGCCTGCGCGGCCTTGATCCACGGGCCAGGGTAAGACCATCAGCCAGTCAGCCAAGACAACAGAGATGCAGAAGCCTGCGCGCCTGAATGCCCTTACCGGCCTGCGCTGTTTTGCCGCCGTCAACGTCGTTCTGTTTCACTTTTCGAATCCGGCTACCTTCGGTGTGCTGGCTCCGGTGGTCAATGCTGGCTACGCCTCGGTCAGCTACTTCATTCTGCTTTCCGGCTACGTGCTGGCCTATAACTATAATGAACGCGCGCGCAACGGCGAGCTGGACTTCCGCCGCTTTTGGGAGGCGCGCTTCACCCGCCTGTACCCGATCTACCTGCTCAGCCTGCTTTGCAGCTTCAACATGATCCGCGCGGAGTGGAATGCACACTCTCCCGGCTGGTTCTGGGCGGGCATGGTGCTTTCGCCGCTGCTGCTGCAGGGTTGGTTCTGGCAGATTTCCACCTTTCTGAATACGCCGGCCTGGACGATGTCGGCCGAGGCCTTCTACTACTTCATCTTTCCCTGGCTGGCCCGCATGAAGGCTTCGGCGAACATGCGTTCGCACCTGTGGAAGATGTTTGGCGTGTGGATGCTGGGACTGGCGCCCGGACTGCTCTACTTCTGGCTGAATCCCGACGGCATTCTGCACCCCGACCGCTACAGCAGCGGTCCCTGGCTGCGTGCGCTCAAGTACACGCCGCTGCCGCACTTTCCCAGCTTCCTGTTTGGCGTGTTGCTGGCCGATCTGGACCGCATGGTGGGCCGCTCCAGCCGCATTCGCTCGATCCTGGGCATTGGCGGTTTCCTTACCATCTTCTTCCTCCTCTGGCTGGGCAGCGTCATCCCTTACGCCATCATCCACGATGGTCTGCTGATGCCGCTCTTTGCCTGCGTGATTCTGGGGCTGGCTGGCAACAACCGGCTCTCGTACGTGATTGGCTGCCGGCCTCTGGTCTTCATTGGTGAGGGCAGTTACTGCCTGTACCTGCTGCACTTCAATCTGTGGGAGCTGGTGCATAAATCGCATGTGCTGGAAGCTACCGGCCTGATCCGCTTCGATCCCTGGATCAGCTACGTCTTCCTGATCATGCTGGCGCTTCTCTGCCTGCACTTCATTGAAAAGCCTGCACAAAAGGGCTTGCGGTCGTGGCTCAAGCTGTGGAGGTAGGAGAGTTGTTAGCTTCTAGCCTCTAGTTTCCCGCCTGTAGGTATTTCAAACTGTAGAGATTGCAGTCCGGCACGAACATTTTGTTCTGCCGGGCTGTTGCCGTTTCGCAATTGTTTCCATCTCGGTGGGGCCAGGAAATTCTATGAGTTCTTTAAGAAAAACCCCACTTCACTGTCGCAACATCGGGCGTGGGAGTAATGAAAATGGTTCTCCCTAACGATGAAGAACACAACCGCTGACTGGTCAGCGGGTTGGAAAGAAGAAAGCTGTGCCTCGGATTCTGGCGGGTGCAGATACCCAGACGGGGAGGAAGTTTTTTAAACAGATGAAAACAAGAGTGATAGTTTTTGCAGGGCAAAGTTTGTGGCAGGTTTTTGGGCTGGGATTGCTGGGCGTGGTCTTGTGCGGCGCAGCCTGGGGGCAGGAATCGAAGGCCGATTTGTTCATCGGATACAGCCGTCTGGGCGCAAACACTCTGGTGGGCAACACCCCGGCTTTGGGTGGATGGCAGGGAGCCATGAACGTCCAGGTCAGGCCGTTGCTGGGTTTTGAAGGCGATCTGTCCCATTACGGCCTGGAGTCGGCGAGCAATGTGGAGCGGTCGACCATGCTGCTGTTTGGTCCGCGCGTGACGGTGGGTGGAGCGGACGTGCATGTTTATGTGCATGGACTTCTGGGCGGAGAGCACTCGGCCAACCAGCTCGGGAATTCTAGCGGAGCCATGGCGCTGGCACTGGGCGGCGGCCTGGATGTGCACTTCGCGCCCTATCTTTCCTGGCGTATGGCCGACGATTATGTGGATGCAACCAGCAATCCCATCCATGCGGCGCACAATCGCTTCAGCATGGGGATTGCCTTTCATTTTTAAAGCTGCGGGAAAGTCTGTTTTTTACGTTTTTTGGGCAATTCCCCCTTTTTTTCTAAAAGATTTTTCAGGGGATTGCATGAATTATGGTGCATTCAGGGGATGAGCGGAAGGAGCTAGCATGAAAAATTTTAAGTGTATGCCTGCCGTGCTGAGCCATCAACTCCGGGAAAAGCTGCGTAAACCTGGCAGAAGCGCTTGCCGTCCAACCCATGTGGAGAAAAAACCTCGTTTTCGTTGCCCCTGCTGTGGCTATCGGACGCTGGAAGCGCCTGCAGCGATGGGTTTGTGCCCGGTTTGCTGGTGGGAAGACGATGGTCAGGAAGACGTCGATGCTGGTATGGTGCGGCTGACGGTCAATGGTGAGTTGAGTTTGGCCGAGGCGCGGCGCTATTTTCAGCAGTGCGGGGCCTCGCACCCCCGTTTTTCTCCCTACGTCCGCTTGCCCCAGGTGTACGAGCAGTAACGTGCCCAGGTGGTTCCCTCCGAGTAATGGACGGCTTTTCCAGTGTTTGACCCTTCCTGCAAACCCTCTTACCATGAGATGAGGTGTTTCCCCGGCCACCGGATGCTGGATTGCGTTCCGCGGCACAGGTCGCGGCAGTTGGAAAAGGCGCGTGCGCAGGCAAAGTTCCGCAAGCGGCTCTGAAAGAATCTGAAGCCAGCGGCAGGGAAATCCCGCAAAATGACTGAATGGCGCGTGATGCGCCTGGAAGGCAAAACGTTGAGTCAGAACGAAACCCTTGAAGAGAAGAATCAGCCGGTCGAGGCTGCCCACGACCACGAAGGCCATGATCACGATCATGATCATGACCATGCGGGCCACGCCCACGAGCACGGTCCGGTTCTGAACCCGGAGTGCACCCGTGATCTGGTGCTGGACGTTCCGGCTGATGTTGTCGCCAAGGCCTACAAGCAGGTGACTGCCAACTACAAGAAGTTCGCGCGCATTCCTGGCTTCCGTCCGGGCAAGACGCCCGATGCGGTAGTTCGCCGCCGCTTCTTCAACGAGATCCGCAAGGACGTGATTGACCAGATTCTGCCTGAGCGCTTCAATGCTGCCGTGCAGGAGCTGGGTGTGCAGCCGGTGGGCCAGCCCCAGGTGACCGAGCTGACCGTCGAAGAGGGGCAGCCGCTGCACGTCAAGGCTTCCTTCGAGTATTTGGCAGATTTCGTCATCGACGGCTACAAGGACGTGACCGTCACCAAGACTCCGATCGAGATCAGCGAAGAAGAGTTCAAGGCCGAGATGAAGCACCTGCTGGAATCCCGTGCGGAGATCGAGCCGGTGGAAGAAGATCGTGCATTGGTCGAGGGTGACTGGGCGCAGATCAGCTACAACGGCACGGTTACGGGCGAGGAAGATGCTGAGCCGGTGGCGGGTGAGAACTCGCTGGTCGAAGTGGGCGGCACCGATACGGTGGCAGCCTTCTCCGATGCTCTGCGTGGTGCCAAGGTCGGTCAGGAAATGAAGGTCGAAGTTGTTTATCCGACCGATTATGCTGAGCCGCGTCTGGCCGGCAAGGCCGTTGCTTACGAGATGAACGTGTTGGCCATCAAGAAGCGCATTCTGCCTGAGCTGAACGACGAGTTCGTCAAGGATCTGGGTCAGTACGAAAACGTGGCCGACCTGGAAAACGCCGTGCGCGAGCACATGACCAACCGCAAGAAGCACATGGCTGACACCGAGACCCGCGAAAAGCTCTTCGGCGCCTATGCCGAGAAGTTCAACTTCCCGGTTCCTGAGTCGCTGGTGCAGGAGCAGATTGACGCTCGTCTGGAGCGTGGTCTGCGCGCGCTGGCCGCTCAGGGCATGAGCCCCGAGCAGATGCGCAAGCTGGACTTTGCCCGTCTGCGTGGCGCGCAGCGCGACAGCGCACTCTCTGAGGTCAAGATTGGCCTGATCCTCGACAAGATTGCCCGTGAGGAAAACATTACGGTCAGCGACGAGGATATGGACAAGGAATTGCAGATGGCAGCACTGCAGACGCGCGAGCCAATCGACGTTCTGCGTGCCCGCCTGGAGCAGGAAGGCGCATCGGCCCGCATTCGCGAGCAGGTATTGCGCGATAAGACCATGAACGTTCTACTGGAACGCATGCCTGTCTAGTCTGGTAGCATTTCCGGAAGCAGTGGCGGCCAGTCAGCCGTCGCTGCTTCTCCACTCCACCGGGAGAAGGCTTCCCGCATAACCGTACGAGCGAAAAGGGCACATCATGGCATTGGTTCCGATGGTGGTTGAGCAGACGAGCCGGGGCGAGCGCGCCTACGACATCTACTCCCGTCTGTTGCGCGACAATATCATCTTTCTTGGCACGCCCATCGATGATCAGATTGCCAATCTGATCGTGGCCCAGATGCTGTTTTTGCAGGGCGAGGATCCGGAGAAGGATATTTCGCTCTACATCAATTCGCCGGGCGGCTCGATCTCGGCCGGATTGGCGATTTACGACACCATGCAGTTCATCAAGAACGATGTGGTGACCTATTGCATTGGCCAGGCTGCCTCAATGGGAGCATTCCTTCTTTTGGCCGGCACCAAGGGCAAGCGTTTTGCACTGCCCAACTCGCGCATTCTGATCCACCAGCCGTCCATGGGCGGTTTGAGCGGTCAGGCGACCGATATTGACATTCATGCGCGTGAGATTCTGCGCATCCGCGAAGTAACCAACACACTGATGTCCAAGCACACCAGCCAGCCGCTGGACCGCATCGAACGCGATGTGGAACGCGACTTCATCATGACCGCACCGCAGGCCAAGGAATACGGTATTGTGGATGAGATCATTGATCGGCCACGCGCCTAGTTGGCTTTGTCGAAGAATTAGTCCAAGGAGTACAGAAAAATGAAAACGCGCACGGGATCTGAAGACGCACTGCGCTGCTCGTTCTGCCACAAGTCGCAGGACGCGGTGGCCAAGCTGATTTCTTCACCCAGCGATTATCCCCGGGCTTACATCTGCGACGAATGCGTGGCGGTGTGCAATTCGATTCTGGAGGACGACCGCAGCGAACAGGCTCCGGCCACGGCCTCTGGCCACCTGCCCAAGCCGCAGGAGGTCAAGGCCTTCCTCGATGACTTTGTCATCGGCCAGGATCAGACCAAGAAGAAGCTGGCGGTAGCCGTCTACAACCACTACAAGCGCATCCAGATGAACCGCATGCGCAATAGTGATATTGAGCTGGCCAAGTCCAACATCCTGCTGGTAGGGCCTACCGGCTCGGGCAAGACTTTGCTGGCGCACACGCTGGCCAAGATGCTCGACGTTCCCTTTGCCATTGTGGATGCCACTACGCTGACCGAAGCCGGTTACGTGGGCGAGGACGTGGAGAACATCATCCTGAAGCTGCTGCAGGCAGCCGACGGCGATGTAACCCGCGCTCAGCAGGGCATTATCTACATCGACGAGATCGACAAGATCGGCCGCAAGGATGAGAATCCTTCCATCACCCGCGACGTTTCCGGCGAGGGTGTGCAGCAGGCCTTGTTGAAGATCCTCGAAGGCACGGTAGCCAACGTTCCGCCGCAGGGCGGACGCAAGCACCCGCACCAGGAGTTCACGGCCGTCGACACGACGAACATTCTGTTCATCTGTGGTGGCGCGTTTGTGGGTCTGGAGCGCGTGGTGGGCCGTCGTGTGGGCAAGAAGGCTTTGGGCTTCAAGACGATCGACGCAGCCGAGGCTGATGCTTCCACCAGCCGCATGCATCGCGACACCGAGCTGCTGCGCCGTACCGAGCCGCAGGATCTGATCAAGTACGGACTGATTCCCGAGTTCGTTGGCCGTCTGCCCGTTATGGGCATTCTGGACGAACTGGATGAGCCCGCGCTGGTCGACATTCTGACCAAGCCGAAGAATGCCATCCTCAAGCAGTACCAGCGCCTCTTCGAGTTCGAGAACGTGCGGTTGCACTTTACCCCGGAGGCCGTGAGCTCGGTTGCTCGCGAGGCTCTGGAACGCAAGGTGGGCGCGCGCGGTCTGCGCATGATTCTGGAAGAGCTGATGCTGGACCTGATGTATAACCTGCCCTCCAACAAGCGGGTTCGCGATCTGGAAATCACGCACGAGATGGTGGAGAGTCGCGATCTTTCGCTTGGCCTGCTGGAAAAGGCCGGCTAGTACAGCGTTCAGGCAAGTGACTGAAAAGCCCCCGGATTCTTCCGGGGGTTTTTCTTGTTGAGGAAAACGACACTTTGATCCATCAACTCCCTCTACATCAATTCTGAATTTGCTAGGGCGCGTTGGCGCAGCTCCTCAGCCAGTTGGAAGTGTTCGGGCAGGGGTGTGCCGATCTGCAGGCGCTCGGTGGCCGATTGCGCAGCCAGTTGCATGTCGCCTGCGGCGATGGCTGCGGCCGTCAGAATGTCGTAGAGCTCGGCAAAATCGGGTGTGCGGTCAATGGCGGAGCGGATACGGGAGATGCCTTCGGCGGGAGCACCCAGTACGGTTTCGCATGCGCCCAGTTTGGCGGCGTTCAGCGGCGAACTTCCGCCCTGCTGATAGGCGTCGCGGGCCTGTTCATAGCGGCCGGAGTGCAGATGCGCGTCGCCCAGCGCCTCAAAGAGCACCGCCGAGCGCGAACCCAGGCTGTAGGCCTCATTCAGCCGCACCAGAGCCTGATCTACCCGGCCCAGCGCGATCAGGCAGATGCCGCTGAAGATGCAGTTGCGCGGATCGTCAGGAGCCAGCGTGTGAGCGTGTTCAAAGTGCTTGAGCGCCTCGGCCGGGCGGCGATAGTGCTCCAGTTCGCTCAGCCCTAGCTCAAACCATCCGGAAGAGAGCTGCGGATGTGTGAGCACTTTTTTTTGGCCCAGCTTGTGATAGAAATCGTTCTTCTGTTTGCGTACGGCCTCATCGTCTTCAGCCTGGCCCAGATGGTGCAGGATGAAGTTGGCTGGAATGCGGCGCAGTCCCAGCGCATCCAGCCTGTGGGCCACGGTTTCGTGTACGCTGGCTTCAAAATATACGCCGGGATGGCGGCGGAAGAGCCGCGTGTTCACACTGATGGCATAGGCGGGATAGGCGCTGGCTTCGTCCAGCAGGCCCGGATTGGGCAGGGGCGGATTCTCACCGCTGCGGCGGATGGCCGAGCGCATGTAATTCCAGCGCACCACGTCGTAGGCGTCGGCCTCCGGATGGGCAAGCAACTGCTCCAGCCGTGCCGGAGCGGAAGGGTCCAGCATTTCGTCGGCGTCGATGGCCAGAATCCAGTCGCACTCGGCATGGGAGAGCACGCGGTTACGCGCCAGGGAGAAGTCGTCTTCCCAGGGAATCTGCAGGACTTCGGCTCCGGCCTCGAGGGCCACGGCGATGGTTTCGTCGGTTGAACCGGTATCGCCCACCAGAATGCGGTCAGCCACGCTGGCCAGAGCCCGGCCCAGTGTGGCCGCGCCATCCTTCACAATCATCGAGACTTCGAGTGTGGGCTTCGTCATCGGATGCGGGATGGAAACTTTACCTCCACAAGACTCGTGTTGTCGATGTGCATTTTTGTGGCCATACCGAAATCTGTCCGGTGAATGCTTTCCAATTCTCACTGACCGCCTATTGTCACATGCAGAAGAAGCGGACGGCCACTTTCACAGTTTGCATTTGTGCGGATATGATCGTGGGAATGTGTCGGAATACTCCTGCGGCCGGTTACCGCTTTCGGCTTTCCGCCGCTGTACAATCCGAAAAGGAAACCGCCGGGCTTGAAATCTTGAGCCAACCAAGAGCGTTGAATCCATGTAAGGAATGCTGATGACCCAAACCCGAGAGAAGAACGAAACCCGCAAGCTGCCCATGATGCCCATCCGGGACATGGTGATCTTTCCCTACATGATGACGCCCTTCGTGGTTGGCCGCGAATCGAGCGTACGTGCGCTTGAAGAGGCTTTGACCGGCGACCGCAAGATCTTTCTGGCCACCCAGCACGATGCCTCGATCGACGAGCCCAAGGCCAAGGACATCTATCAGGTGGGCGCCATCTGCAACATCGTGCAGAGCGTCAAAATGCCGGATGGCAACATCAAGGTGCTCGTCGAGGGCGTGGAGCGCGCCAAATCCTCGGAGGTGACCGACAGCGATGGCTTCTTTGTGGCCACGGTGCGCGTTGCCAAGGGGCAGTTTGAGGTGACCCCAGCCGCCGAACAGCTGATGCAGCGCGTTACAACGCTTTTTGAGCAGTACGTGAAGCTGCAGCAGTCGCTCAACTACGAGACGATTATTGCCACCGTGCGCATGGACGAGCCGGCCAAGCTGAGCGATACGATTGCCGCCAACCTGCAGCTGGGCATTGAAGAAAAGCAGGAACTGCTGGCCATCTTCGATCCGGCCTCGCGGCTGGCGCGCATTGCCGACGTACTCGACATTGAAATCGAGAAGCTCGATCTGGATCGCAACATACAGTCGCGTGTGAAGCGGCAGATGGAGCGGGCCCAGAAAGAGTACTACCTCAACGAGAAGATCAAGGCCATTCAGAAGGAACTGGGCCGCGGCGAAAAGAGCGAGTTCGACGAACTGCGCAAGAAGATCGAAGCCGCCGGTATGCCCAAGGATGTGCTGGAAAAGGCTATCCAGGAGCTGAAGAAGCTGGAGGCCATGCCGCCCATGTCGGCCGAATCCACCGTCAGCCGCAATTACATTGACTGGCTGCTGGCTGTGCCGTGGAAGAAAAAGAGCAAGGAGACGCGCTCCATCGAGTTTGCCGAAAAGATTCTGAACGAGGACCACTACGGGCTCGAAAAGATCAAGGAACGCATCTTGGAATTTCTGGCCGTGCGCCAGTTGGTGAAGAATCCCAAGGGTTCGATTCTGTGCTTTGTGGGACCTCCGGGCGTGGGCAAAACCAGCCTCGGTATGTCGATTGCCAAGGCCACCGGGCGCAAGTTCGTGCGTCTGGCTTTGGGCGGCGTGCGCGACGAGGCGGAAATCCGCGGCCATCGCCGCACCTACATTGGTGCACTGCCCGGCCAGATCATCCAGCATATGAAGCGCGCAGGAACCCGCAACCCGGTCTTCCTGCTCGACGAGGTGGACAAGATCAGCTCCGACTTCCGTGGCGATCCGGCCTCGGCGTTGTTGGAGGTGCTGGACCCCGAGCAGAACACCACTTTCCAGGATCATTATCTGGACGTGGATTACGATCTTTCCCAGGTGCTCTTCGTGGCCACGGCCAACGTGATGCACACCATTCCCGCCGCGCTGCAGGACCGCATGGAAGTGCTGCGTCTGCAGGGCTACACGGAGCAGGAGAAGCTGGAGATTGCGCGCCAGTACCTGATCAGCAAGCAGCGCGAGCAGACCGGCCTGAGCGAAAAGAACATCGTCTTCAAGGACGATGCGGTGCTCGAAATCATTCGCTACTACACGCGCGAGGCGGGCGTCAGAAACCTGGAGCGCGAGATTGGCAACGTCTGCCGCAAGGTGGCGCGGCGCGTGGTCAGGGATGGCGCCAAGTACAAGGCCGAGATCACGGCAGCCAGCATCAGCGAGTTCCTGGGCGTGGCCAAGTTCCGTGACTCCGAACTGCACGAGAAGAACGAGGTTGGTCTGGTGACGGGTCTGGCCTGGACGGAGGTGGGCGGCTGCATTCTGACCACCGAAGTACAGGTGCTGGACGGCAAGGGCAAGCTGACCGTGACCGGCCAGCTGGGCGACGTGATGCAGGAGTCGGCGCAGGCCGCGCTCAGCTACATTCGCGGTCGTGCCCAGGCGCTGGGGCTCACGCACGAGTTCTACCGCAATCTGGACATTCACCTGCACGTGCCCGAGGGAGCAATTCCCAAGGATGGTCCGTCGGCGGGCATTACCATGGCCACGGCGCTGGCTTCGGCGCTCTCCAAGGTTCCCGTACGGCGCGATCTGGCCATGACTGGCGAGATTACCCTGCGCGGCAAGGTGTTGCCCATCGGCGGACTCAAGGAAAAGCTGCTGGCGGCTTTGCGTGCCGGCATCTTTGAGGCGATTCTGCCCCGCGCCAATGAGAAGGACGTAATCGAGCTGCCTGACAACCTCAAGAAATCGATGAAGCTGCACTTTGTGGATTCGATGGACGAGGTGTTGGCGCTGGCGCTCGAAAGCCCGCTGCCGGGCCTGAAAGAAGAGGCCGAGGCTCTGGCTGCGGCTGTTCCCACGCCTCCGCCGACCATCCGCGCCAAAGCCAGCAAGCGCAGTTCGGCGCGGCAGTAAGAAATCTTCCCATCCAACAGAAAGGCCAGAGCCACTCAAGCTCTGGCCTTTTTTCTGCTTTCAGTTCTCAGTTGTTTTTTGGTCTACACCAATTCAGAAAATGCTTTAATCCACAGTCAGCGTTACCGAAACCGAGTGCGAGACGCCGATGCTGGTGACTGTGACCGGAATCGTATAGGTGCCGGTGGAAGTGGTGCCCTTGCTGCTGGCAATTCCTGCCGAAGCACAGCTGGTGGCAATGCCGGTCAGGATTCCCAGCAGTCCTAGCATGGCCACAAGGCGGCGGCGGGCTCGCCACCCCAGCGGCAGCATGAGCAGGCCGCAGAGCAGCGGCAGCGTACGTAGCAACCATGGGGAGCTGGAAGCGGGTTTGCGTGCATTGGCGGTGCTGCTGGTGGTGGTAATGCTCAGTGCGACTTGGCCGCTGGTGCCGGCCGCCGTGGTGACGCTTGCGGAAGCAAAGCTGCAGGCTGTGCCAGTCGGCAATGTGCCGCAGGCAAAGGTGTAGGTGTAGGTTCCCGTCACGTTGCTCAGTGTGTTGAAGGCAATGTTGTAGGTGGCAGTGGTGCCGGGAACCACCGTCTGCGTGCTGGAGCCGGAAAGGCTGGCCGCAAAGTCAAAGCCCACGCCGCTGAGCGAGACGTCGGCCGGGTCGGTTACGGTGCTGGAGGTGGCGATCATGGTGCCGCTGTAGCTGCCCACCGAAGTGGGCGTAAAGGTGACCGTTACGGTGCAGGAGGAGACCGCCGCCAGAGTACTGGCGCAGTTGTTCTTGGCTATGGCGAAGGGGGAAGAGATGCTGAGGCTGGGCGCGGCAATCGAATAAGCGCTGGTGTTGGAGAAGGTGAGGGTGGTGGCCGTGCTGGTCAGGCCTACGCCTACTCCGCTGCCGGGGCTGAAGGTAATGGAGCTCGGGATGACGGTGAGTGCGTTGGTCAGGATTGCGGAACCGTTGAGTGGAACGGCCACCGGGGTGACGCCCGTGGTGGCGGAGCTGACGGAAAGCGTGGCTGCGATGACGCCGGAGTCGGTAGGCGTGAAGACTACCTGCACTGTGCAACTGGCCCCAGCAGCAAGCGTCGCGCCGCAGGTGTTGTTCTCAAGCGAATAGCTGGCGGCGGCCACGCCGGTGATCTGGAAGCCCACACTGGCCATTGACACGGCGCCGTTGTTGGTGACGGTAAGCGTCTGCGGAGAACTGGTTACGCCCACCATGGTGTTGCTGAAGGTCATGTAGGTGGGTGAAACGCTGATGGTGGCTGCCTTCACGGCGGTACCGCTCAAGGAAACCGTCTGCGTTTGCAGCACGTCGCTCACGCTGAGTGTGCCGGAGATGGTTCCGATCTGCGTGGGGGCAAAGGTCACGGTGATCGAGCAGCTGGCACCGGCTGCCAAAATTGCCGTGCAGGTGTTCGACTCTTCATACTGCGTGGTGTTGAGCGAGAGCGCAATCGAAGTCAGGGGCACACCCCCGTTATTGGTCAGGGTAATGGTTTGCGCGCTACTTAATGAACCCACGGCCGTGGCGGCAAAGGTCAGTGAGGTGGCGCTGAGTGTGTCGGAGGCTGCGCTGACTCCCGTACCGCTCAGATCCACGGTCTGCGTGCCGGCGGTGTCGGCCATGGTGAGAACGCCTGTCAATGCGCCGGTGGTGGTGGGAGAAAATTCAATCTCCAACTGGCAGCTTGAACTGGCGTTCAGCGTCGTGCCTGAGCAGGTGTCGGAATAAAACGCAAACTGGGTGGAAGAGATGCTGACGCTGCTGATGGCCACCGCAGTTGTGCTGCTGCTGTTGGTGGCCGTCACCTGCAGGGTCGACGAAGTTCCACCTACCACTTCGCTGCCAAAGCTGAGGGTAGGCGGTGAAAGGCTCATGGTGCCCGCTACGGTGCCGGTGCCACTGAGCGGCACGCTGATCTGCCCACCTGAGACGTTGAGTTTGACCACCATGCTTCCAGTGATGGCCCCGACCGAGCCAGGCCGGAAGCTGACCGAGATGCTGCAGGTGGCATTGACGGCAGTCGTCTCGCTCGTGCAGTTATCGGATTCGAGAAAGTCGGTGGACGACATCTCGATAGCCGTGGGTGAAAGCACCTTCGATCCGCTATTGGTCAGGGTCACGGTCCGCGCTGCGCTGGTGCTGCCGTAAGGCTCATTGCCAAAGTCGAGGGAGGTGGGTACGACGGAGACGGAGGTCAGCGTTTCGTCGGCCGAGATCAGATCCGTCTCCCAGAGGCCGCGCCCGAAGGTTCCTGCCACCAGCACCTGATTGCTGGCCGTTGTCGGCGCGGCGCTGAGCGCAACCACCGGCGCCATCGGCAGGCCAGAGCCCAGCGCCGTCCAGCACTCGTAGGGTGCAGTTATGCAGGAAGAGAGGTCGCTGGTGTAGTAAACGCCCTCGTCGGTGGCCACGTAAACCGTGCCTGCATCCTGCGGATCAACTACTACGGCGTTGGCTGGCGAGATAGGCAGATTGGCTACAATGCTGGTCCACGTTGTGCCGCCATTGGTGCTGCGGTAGAGTGTCTGCACATCCGTTCCATCCGTGGTCTTGAAGCCCTCCACGGTTACATAGACAGTGTTGCCGGTGGTGTCGTGCGGATCAATGTAGATGCTGGAAATATCGTAGCCGTAGTAGTTCATCACCTTACTGTTGTTGGTCACCGCGTTGGTGATGTCAGTCCAGGTGGGATTGCTCGAAGCGGTGGTGTTGAAGATGGCTGTTAGAACATGCCCACCCAGATTGCCGCCGCCGTTCAGTGAGCCGTACATGCCCAGATAGATGACCTCGGTGGTGCTGGAAATCTGCATGGCCGCCATCGTGCGGATCTGTCCGTCTCCGTAGCAGGTGGAGGTGGACGAGCTGGTGTCGAGAATGCGGCTGATGGCGTTTGAGCTTGACCAGCCGCTGCCACTGGCCGGACCGCGCCAGACACGGCAGGTGGCAATCAGCAGATCGCTGTCGCTGAGCGGATCAACCATAAACGTTGCGGGTGCCGAGAGGTTGACGCCATCGCCGCTTACATCGGCGCTGTCAACCACCGGGCTGGTGCCAAAGTCCGACGCCGTGCAGGCCGTGGACTCATTGCACAGATAGATCGATACGCCCGCCTCGGCATCGTTTACGTACCACTTGTCGGTGTTGGTGGAGTCCACGGCCACCGGGCCGCCATAGCCGCTCAGGATCTGCGGCCAGTTGGTGGTGACGGCTGTTTCTTTTACGCCCGCCACGCCATTCACACCCAGTCCGGCCATCATCACATAGGGTGAGGTGAGCACCGGCGAGATCGACTCCACGTCGGCCAGCGAACCGAGTGAGCCATTCAGGTTTTGGTAATGGCTGGCATCGGCGGAGATGCAGGTGGTACCACTCTGGCCAATCTGGTCCATGGAGCGCCACAGGCCGCTGTCGTTGCCGATCAGGATCTCCTCGGTATTCGATGCGTTGAAGGTCAGCGCGTGTTGATAGGGGCCGACCATTGCCGTCATGCAGGTGCTGGTGTTGGTGGTGTTGCGCCAGTTCGTTGCGCAACCTGATGCCAGACTGCAACGCCACACGTCATCATCGCCAGCCAGCAGAATTGTGTCCTGCTCGTAGGGCACTGCGGCCAGAGCCAGTGTGTACAGGCCATCGACGATGCCTGCGGAATTGCCGTTCACCGTGGACTCCAGCAGGCTGGTGTTGATCTGCGTAGCAAAAGAAACCGTACTGCTGGAGCAAGAGCCACTGCTCAGCGAACAACTATCTCGCCAGAGTCCCTGATCGACGCTGGCGCTGTTCACCGTCCAGGCAAAGGTGTCGCCGGTCGTCGGATTCACGGCTAGCGTGCCGCGATAGATGGGGCAGCCGGTGGAACCAGTGGTGCCGCTGTTGGTGGGGCAGAGTGTGGTGGTCAGACTCGATCCGGGCTGCGAACTCAGGCGAGTCCAGGTGATGCCGTCCGACGATTGATAGTAGCCGTGATAGCGCACCGCCGCAAAAAACATCTTCCGGATAGGATTCCACACCACCGAAGTCACTGCATTGCCATCGGTGCCGGCGATCGTCATCAGCGGCCCCTGCACGACCG
Organism: Telmatobacter bradus; assembly: GCF_048629425.1. Classification (NCBI taxonomy): domain Bacteria; kingdom Pseudomonadati; phylum Acidobacteriota; class Terriglobia; order Terriglobales; family Acidobacteriaceae; genus Telmatobacter; species Telmatobacter bradus. The sequence continues at coordinate 4,285,658 of NZ_CP184532.1, read as the reverse complement.
CGCTGCTGCTGTCTTCGATGGTGGCCAGGTGCCATGTAACTCCGGCATCGGGCGAGTAGTAGAGCCCCCGGCTGCTGTTGCCTGTCTGCACCGCATTGACCAGCGAAGCCTCATATGCATCAGAGACGGCGGCTACCACCAGCGCGGTGTTGCTCGTGCTCCAGGCAAATCCTGCAAAGCCCTCGCCGAGGAAGCTGAAGTCGGAGATGCCCAGGCTGTCTTCGTAGTCTTTGGTTTTGGGAATCAGAATCCAGGTGTTTCCGCCGTCGGCGGAGCGCAGAATCCCCGCGCCGTAATAGGACGAGCTTAGATCGTTCGTATCGCCGGTACCGGCCAGCACCACGTCGGCATTGCCTGGCTGCACGGTGACTGCGCCTATGCTGATGGAGGCGTCGGTGGCGCTATCAAGTGCGGAGAGGGAATCGGTAAGCGCGGTGAAGACCACCGAGCTGGCGCTGGAGGTGGCTGCATTCGACGACTCCCACACGCCGCCGCCGGTGGTGCCAATGTACACATGATTGCCGGTGGAATCGTTGGGATCAAGGGCGATGGAGGTCACACGCCCCGTGACCAGTCCGAAGTTTGTCGAAGTAACTGCTGTGGGTCCAAGCGCGGTCCATGCGGAGGTGGTGCCGCTGCTCAGCGCATGCACGGCAAGCTGCGCTGTGGCCTGAGCCGTCGTGTTTTTCTGGCTGGTCTGTGCCCGCACCGGAATGCCCGAGGTCGGCGACCAACCACGGCGGGCCAGGAAACGGCGCATCTGCCGCGCCTGCGGTGGTTCTGCGGCAGTTGCAAGCGCGGTTGCCTTCTGTTGTGCGTGGCACGGCCAGCACGACAGCATGCAAGCAAGAACATGCATCAGAAGAAGCGGAAGATACTTATGGCTGACAAGGGGTTGCGGGCGTTGGTGGAGAAGCCCCCTGCAGTTGTTATTAAAGCAAGCACTCACTTGCACTCCTGTTCCGCCTCTTGTTTCCCCCTCTTGCTCATCCTCTAAGGGGGATGATCTTGAGACCTATGGAAATCAAGCATGCGAAACAAACAGTGCTGGGAGTACAACCGCGCTCATTATAGGCTGATTTCACGGCGCTATGGATGGTTTTTTCAGGGAAGAGAGATTAGATTTTCTGCCGCGTAAGTCAGAAAGAAGTTTCATGGGAAACGGGATTTTTTCGCGCAAAAATTCTGCTGATTCAGCGCGCGCTCCAGCGCCGGATGTAGCTGGTAGCGTCGAATTTTTTGGCAAGCGACTTTCCGCTCATGGGCCGCACCAGACCGAAGACGGGTTTGTTAAACCATGGTCGGTCGTGTCGTCCGACAATCGCCCAGGCAACGCCCGCATAGCCGTTGGCGTCGCGCCCATCCAGCTCATAGCGGTCGTTCAATTCAACCGCCCAGGCAAAGGCCCGCTCCGGATCGGGCGCCCACTCCAGGATTTTCTTGGCCCAGTACATGCGCATGTAGTTGTGCATCCAGCCGCTTTCGACCATCTGCTGCTGGGCAGCGTTCCACAACTCATCGGCTGTTTCGGCGCGCTCCAGTTTTGCGAGCGTGTAGCGGTGCGGTCGCGCATCGCCGGTGTGCTCAATCAGAGTTTTGCGGGCCCACGGTGCAGCGCATTCCCATGTGTCGTAGTTGGGTTCATGGCGCACGAATAGTACGGAAAGCTCACGCCAGGCAATCACCTGCTCAAGGAATTTTTCCGCGGCCCAGTTCGTCGCCTGTCCTTCTGCCGCGGCCTGCCGTACGGCCAATGCAATCCGCACCGGAGAAATGTTGCCAAAGTGCAGATAAGGCGACAGACGGCTGGTTCCACGCAACTCGGGATGATTGCGCTGCTCGTCGTAGTCGGCTAGTCCGGTGTGCACAAAGGTGTCCAGCAGCTTGAGCGCCGCATGAGTGCCGCCGGTAAAGCTGTCCACCGGGGCGATGCGACGGTCCAGTTGGGTAAAGCCCTCGGTAATGTCGGCAGTGAGAGAAAAACTTTCCGGTGCTTTCTCAGGTTCCCACAACTTGAGCGGCTTGAGATTCTCTGGCGCGACAAGGAATTTTTCCAGTTGCGTTTTCAGATGCGGGCGGAAGTGATGCAGTAGCACAAAGCTGCGATTGAATATCTTCGAGGGAACGACCACATCCGCATCGACCGTCCAGAAGGGCAGCTTGAGCCTGCGCCCGAGCACCTGCCGCCAGCGCTCCGGCTCTCTGCATGGATTTTCATCGCCCACCACCAGCGCGGCCTGCACTTCTTCCAGAAAGCCTTCGAGCGTAGCCCCTTTGCCGCCGGGCAGCGCGCGTCGCACCACAAAGCCCACCCCGCGCTCGGCGGCGTCGGCCTCGGTATCCACAAGAGCCTGCTGCAGAAAGTGATAATGGCGCAGATTGGCGTTGGGGTAGTTGGGAATCACCTGAAAGTAGACGACCACCGGCAGACCGAGCAGGTTGGCGGCTTCAATGGCAACATCGAGCGCCGGATTATCGTCGATACGCAGCGCGCGTTGCATCCAGTAGACGACGCAGCGGGCTGGCGTGCGGGTCTCTCCAGCGCGTCGCACCGTCACTCGAGGCTGATCTGCCAGTTGCGCCAGTTCCATCGTCGGCTCACCTGCTTCTCTGATTCAACAAACTGCCAGCAGATTCAATTGTGCCGCAGATTATCTTTGTGCATCGAGTGCCGTCGGTGCGTAGCCGTCCGTGAGCGGCGCACTTGTCTGCAGCGGTTTTTCGCCCTTGAGCAGCGCATGCTTCTGCTTGGCGTCTTCCACCGGAAGACCGCGCTCCACGGTTAATTCCATGGCGCGCTCAATGGGAATGCGCACTTTGGTGTGCGCCGCATCGGCCCAGGTGTAGTTGTTCAGCAGCAGATCCTCACGCCCGTGCAAATCCACAAGATCCGGCTTCTCGCTCGTGTCGGGCTCAGGGAGCGGTCTGCCCAGTGCGACCAAATATTTCTGTTCTTCCGTGCTGGTCTGCGGCGGTATTGCGGAGGATGTTTTCTGCAGCTTTTCATACGCTGCATGCAGACCCATTCCAGCTAGTGCAACAATAAGGCACAGCACTGTGATTGAGACAGGAGCAACCATCCGACTGATCGGATTCTGCTTAATCATGTTCGCCCTCCTCGCACCTGTGCCAGAGCGGATCGTTGATGGGAAGCAGTGGCCGGGATTGAAGCTGGGCAAGAAAGTATGCGGTCCAGAGTGCAACCATCGCTATAGGAACGGCGACGTATTCGAGCAGTCCCCAGCTGAAGTGCAGGTTGCGTGCTGCGTCTTTGAAGCTCGGTTCGATCATCCAGAAGAGATCGAAGGCCCGCGCAAAAAGGATCCATGCGCAGACGGCCATCAGCCGCTTGCGATTCCGCTTCAAGTCGCGCGAAAGCAGCAGAAGAAACGGTACCAGCCACGCAAAGATGCAGTCGAGCGCCATGATCGCGCTCCAGACTCCGCGCATGCGATCCAGATACCACGAAGCCTCCTCTGGCAGATTGCCCGACCACACGATGAGGAACTGCGAAAAGGCCAGATAGACATTCAACATTACAAAGGCAAACACCATCTTGCCCATATCGTGCTGCTCGTCGATGCGCAAAACAGTTTTGTACGGATCATCCTTGGCCAGCGCCAGAACAGTGAACGTGGCCAGCGCCAGCGCCTGGGAAGCAAGCCCTACCAGCAACAGCAGACCAAAGATCGACGAGGCCCATGTGACATCGAGCGACATGATCCAGTAGAGGGTGGCTGCCGTTACCGTCAGCACTACAACCACTAGCCCCGGAGCACTGTACCGCGCGAGTTTGCTCAACCAGTGCGCGGCGTTTTCGCGCAGATCCTCATCGGCTTTTTGCGCTAGACGATGGAGCCTCCACGCGAAAAACGACCACGCTGCAAAACAGACCAGACTGGCAACGACAAAGGCCGTGGGGTTGAGCAAGACGCGCTTGAACTCAATGCAATGGGCCTGTGCAGAGTTGATCAGATCTGCGCGAAGCGCAGCGTTCGCATCTGCAATGCGCGCCCACAGATAAAGCCTTTTCATGGCGCAGACAACAACGATCCAATACACAAAGACCAGCGGCAAGGTGCGGCTCATTGCCTCCAGCGGGCGGCGCAGCAACAGACTCCAGTGGCCACTGGCGCAGTACTGCACCATCAGCAGCGCCAGACCGCCCACGGCAAATCCAAAGACAAAGACAAAGCCCAGAAGCCACGCCCGGAGCAGATGCTCGGTGGAGTTTTCCGCTACCGCTAGAAGAGCAGCCGCAAGTGCGCCCAGCAATGCAACCAGTAGCGCACGACGCTGCCACACGCGCAGGTGCGCGGGAGCTTTTACTACTTCTGGCAGCGATCTGCTTTCCTGCTTCAGCATCTTCCTCTTTCGATCTTTTTTTAGCTTCCAGCCTCTAGCTTCTAGCACCTAGAACCTAGCACCTGTGCCTTCTTTTGCAGGTACAGGCACAGGCGGGACGGGCCAGGGTTGCGCATACTCCGGGTGCCCTTTGGCTGCGGCCACGTCTTTCAATTCCTTGACTGCAACACCAGCAGGGACGTCGGAGGGATTTGCGGCCTGACTCAACTGCAGCGCGCGCACGTAGGCCGCAACTGCCCAGCGATCTTCCACTGAGATCTGCGTCGCATACTCTGGCATGGCGTTGTAGCCGTGGCTGATGACGTAATAGTAATGCGACAAAAGTTGCGAGAGGCGCACTTGATCGTTCAGGTTCGCGGCGCGCGGGAATCCACGCTGCACGGTTTCGCCCAATCCATTGCCCACGCGGGAGTGGCAGGGCGCGCAGTACACATTGAACTGTTCCTGTCCGCGCCGAAGCACCTGCATTGTGACTGGGAAGGGCATGATCTCCAATTCTTTTTTGTAGCCAGCGTCTCCGGCCACCACACCAGTGTGGTCGTAATCGTCAGCTTCAGCCTGAGTGCGCGCAACTGTATGCGCGGGCTGCGGACGCGCTCCGCGACGATCGTCAAAGAGTGCTGAACCACGCAGTGGAGGAAGCTTGGGCTGGTCCTGCATTTCATGACGGCAACCAACGATCTGCAGTAAAAAAAACAGCAGCAGGAGTGCAAACAGATTGTATCTCTGTTTTCGACTCTCTATCCTCTGCTCTCTGTCCTCTGTCCTCTGTCCTCCGGCGCAGTTCATTCCTCCACCTCTACGACAGAGCAGGGAGCAAATTCGACCAGGTATTTGCGCGTCTCTTCGCGTTCAAATTTTGCATCTTTGGCTTCAAGGCAGAGAAAGAATCTGTCGCTGCTTGCCCGTGTGCGGAAGTTCTTGGCGTTGAAGACAGGATGATAGAGTTCGGGAAGCTTGTTGAGCACAAGCATGGCAAAAAATGCAGCGAGTCCAGCGCACAGGATTGTACCTTCAAAGACAGGAACCACGAAGGCGGGCCACGAGTTCAGCGGTCTTCCGCCGATGTTCAGCGGATAAGCCACAGCCGAAACCCACCACGTGAGTAGTGCCGTTGCCATCAGGCCGAAGAGGCCGCCGAGCAAGGTAAACAACGCAACGGAATTGTGCTCGCAGTCAAGGACTTCCGCCGCTTCTGCAATGGGAAACGGTGAGTAGCAGTCCATCCTTTTCCAGCCGTCGCTGCGAGCCTTGCGCACGGCAACCACAAGTTCTGTGGAAGTTTCAAACTCCGCCAGCAGGCCGTAAATTTGCACGTTCTTTTGTGCCTTCATCGCACGGCCTCCTTCACGCGGGATTCAGGGAGCATGGCACGTACTTCATTCATGGGAACGATGGGCAGAAGACGCACGAAGATCAGGAAGAGTGCGAGGAAGAGGCCAAGCGTGCCTGCGTACGTAAGCCAGTCCCAGAGCGTGGGTTTGTAACTTCCCCAGGCTGAGGGAACGTAGTCGCGTTCGAGGCTCGTGACCACGATGACGAAGCGCTCCAGCCACATGCCTACATTTACCACAATCGACAGGCAGAACATGAAGGCAAGATTGGTGCGCAGGCGGCGCGACCAGAGCGTGGTCAGCGGCACAATCAGGTTGCAGACGATCAGCAGCCAGTAAATCCAGGCCTGTGGACCGAAGGCGCGGTTCCACATCATGAAGGCTTCAGTGGGCGAGGCCGAGTACCAGGCCATGAAGGCCTCCATCATGTAGCCGTAGGCGACGATGAGTCCGGCGGTCAGCATGATCTTGCCCATGTTATCAATGTGCTTGCGTGTGACGAGCGATTCAAGTTTGTAGAACCGGCGCAGTGGAATCGCCAGCGTTACAACCATGGCCATGCCGGAGTAGATTGCGCCCGCCACAAAATACGGCGGGAAGATGGTCGAGTGCCAACCGGGCAGCAGGCTAACCGCAAAGTCGAAGCTGATGACGGTATGCACGCTGAGCACCAGCGGCGTGGCCAAGCCGGCGAGCAGAAGCGTGGTGGTTTCATAACGCGCCCAGTGCCGCGCGGAGCCGCGCCAGCCAAGGCTCAGTAGGCCATAGGCAATCTGCGCGGGACGGGCTTGTGCACGGTCACGCAGCGTGGCAAAGTCGGGAATCATGCCCACATACCAGAAGACGATGGAGAGCGTGGCATAGGTGCAGACGGCAAAGACATCCCACAAGAGTGGTGAGCGGAACTGCGGCCACATCTGCATTGAATTTGGATAGGGAAAGAGCCAGTAGAAGAGCCACGGACGGCCCAGGTGAATCACTGGAAACAGTCCCGCGCAGACTACGGCGAAGACCGTCATGGCCTCGGCGAAGCGGCTGATGGAGTTGCGCCAACGTTGGCGGAAGAGCAGCAGGATCGCGGAGATCAGCGTGCCTGCGTGCCCAATGCCGATCCACCAGACGAAGTTGACGATGGCCAGTCCCCAGGCCACCGGCTGATTCACGCCCCATATGCCTATGCCACGCAAAAAAAGCACGGCAAGCGAAACGAGCAGCAGCAGAACAAGCGCACCAGCGACGGCCATCAGCACCATCCAGCCCTGCGGCGTACGCGGCGCAAGCGCAATGGAGGTGATCTTCTCCGTGATGGAGCGCAGGCTCTGCCCGGGCGCGATCAAGCGCGACTTGTTGATTGCAGAATCGCGTCCTGCATGGACTGCCGTGCGGTTTTGTTTTTGCTGTTCGTCCACGGCTAACTCTTCCGCTGCATTGTGCTGAAAGTTTTTTCTGCTAGTTCCGGATTCGGGTTGCTCACAGCGGCTACATAGGTGGTGCGTGGCCGCGTATTCAGTTCGCCCAGCACCGCGTAGCTGCGTTCGCCTGCTCGGGCCAGCGCTATCGCACTCTCTTTATTGTTGAGGTTGCCAAAGGTGATGGCCTGCGCGGGACAGGCTTGCTGACAGGCGGTTTCAATCTCTCCATCGGCAACGGGACGGTTCTGTTTTTCGGTTTCGATCTTTGCGGCGTTGATGCGCTGCACACAGAAGCTGCATTTTTCCATCACGCCGCGCGAGCGCACACTCACGTCGGGGTTACGCATCAGCTTCAGCGCTTCCGTCTCGTCGTCGGAGTAGTGAAGATAATTGAAGCGCCGCACTTTGTAGGGGCAGTTGTTGGCGCAATAGCGTGTGCCTACGCAGCGATTGTAGGTCATCGTGTTCAGCCCCTCGGGTGAATGCGTGGTGGCACTCACCGGGCAGACCTGTTCGCAGGGTGCGTTCTCGCAGTGCTGGCAGGCCATGGGCTGAAAGTGCGCGCGGGGCTCTGCGGACTCGTCTCCCTTGCTGGTTTCGAAGTAAGTATCGATGCGCAGCCACTGCAGACTGCGGCCCAACCGCACCTGCTGCTTGCCTACGACTGCAATATTGTTTTCGGCATAGCAGCCTACGATGCAGGCGTTGCAGCCCGTGCAGCTGTTCAGGTCAATCGACATGGCCCACGCATTGTCCTTGTACTCCCAGGCGGGAAGCATGGAATCGTGCGCGGAATCCCTTTGCGCAAAGCGGAGATTGTTTTTGTACTGCTCAAGCGTGGCACTGCGCACAATGCTGCGTTCGCCGAGTGCTTCGTCTGCTTTCAGCGAATCTTCTTCGTGCTCGTGCGCATGCTCTATGGGACTGTTCGCAATCGCCAATCCCCAAGGACCTTCCACTTTGCGCATGGAGCCTGTGGCACACCACGGTGAGGACGAGAGCTGGATTTGGTAGGCATTGAAGCCTGCACCCGCTGCTACGCGGCCAAAGCTGCGGCCCGAACCAAGGTGCACCGTTACGGAATTTTCTGGATGGCCTGTTGCCACGAGGACCGGCGCTTTTACTCTGCACGCGCCCACGCAAAGTTCCACGACATCGCCATCGCTCAGGCCATACTTCGCAAGCGTTGCGGCAGAGGCGAGGGCGGCATTGTCCCAGCACAGGCCGGTAAGCGGTCGGGGAACTTCCTGCAGCCATGCGACGTTCGAAAAGCGGCCATCGTAGAGATGCGGATCGAGGCGAAAGATGATTTCGAGATTTTCTGTCGGAGCTGCGGGAGTGATGGTCTGCAAGTCTGGCCGGATTGCTGCCGGAGTTGTCGGCTGATTCACGAACCCCGTTTCTGCAATCCATCCCGTGTGCAAAGCTGTGCGCCAGTTCTGTTCAAAGTCGCCATTCTCGGAAAGCGTCTCGCGCCATGTTTCCCGAATCGCATCGTAGGGGCTCAGACCCGGCTCCGCCAGCAACGCCTGCAAAAACTGGTGCGCCGTTTTGCCGCCGTAGAGCGGATCGATCATCGGCTGCACGATGGACGCTGTGCCGTCATAGGCCCGCGCATCGGTCCACATCTCCAGGAAGTTTGCCGCCGGAATGTGCCAGTCGGCCATCTGCCCAGTTTCATCGCAATGCTCGCCGAGGTGAATCACTGTCCGGGCTTTTTTGATTGCGGTGCTGAAGCCAAGGTCGGCAGGCGTTGCGTAGACGGGATTGGCGTTCAGAATCACCATCCAATCGACTTTGCCCGCGTACAGAGCGCCGATGAGCGCTGCAAGTTCGGCGCGTTGATCGCTTAAAATTAGACCGGAATTTTCCTGTGGCAGAGAAACGGTTTTGCCGAGGTTATTCAAGGTGGTGTTGATGCGTTCGGTGATTTGTTGCACGGAACGATCCTGATAGAGCCCGGGAATCACCACACAACGGCCCGCATGCATCTTCAGATCCTTGGCGAGAGCTTGCAAAAAAAATTTCTGCTCATCACTCCACGTATGCGCAGGAGGGTGCACGTCCGCTACGCCAAGCAGCTTGGCAAGCTCTGCGGTAAAGGCGGGAATCTCGCTGGCACGCAGAGTCAAGCGGTGCTCGGCCTTCATGCCCGTAGTGGTAGGCGTGGATTCGACGGCATAGAGACGGTTCAGATGCGATGGATCTTTTCTGCGCTCGGCATACTCGCGGGTGAGCTTGTGAAAGCCAGGGAAGGCCGCACCGGAAAGAAAATCCGCATCGAGTGAGAGGATGACATCGGCTTGCGTCAGATCGTAAACAGGCTGAGCGCTTCCTGCCTCGAGCGTTGTGCCCGCAACCGCTGGATCGTACTGAATGAGCTTTGCTTGTGGCAGTGCAGTCTGTACGGCACGCCACTGACGAGCCAGCGTGGGTGAGAGGATGGTGGTGCTCAGAAAGTAGACGCCGTGGCCATTGCCAGTGGCCAGCAGATGATCACGAAAGCCAAGAGCAAATTCGTTCCAGGTGCGCGGCTGGCTGCGATAGAGCACCTGCTGTGAGCGGTCGGGATCATAGAGCGCCAGCAATGCGGCCTGCGAAAATACATCAGATGTGCCGCGATTGTAGCTGTGCTCGGGATTGCCATCGATCTTGATGGGGCGATACTCTTCGCACTTGACCAGCAGCGGCACTGCACCGGTGGGCAGCGGATGGGCAGTGGCAAAATAGTTCGGCTTGCCGGGGATGAGGTCTTCTGGCTGACGCGCGTAGGGGTAGATGGTTTCACGCGGCGGACGGGTGCAGGCACTCATGCCGGCCAGCGCCGCAGAGGCTCCCATCGCCTTCAGAAAACCGCGGCGAGAAACCGCGTTGCTTTCGGAATCTTCCTGCGCAGCACCGCGCAGGAGGGATTGCAGCGAGAAAAATCCCGCCGTTTTTGCGTCTGCTTGCGGCACGACCGAAGTCGTTCCCTGACACAAAGCAGGCTCCCGCAGAGATTGTTGCTCTCTCTCTTTGCTCATCGGTGGCAGACCTCGCAACTGGAGAGTTCCTGCGCCGTGCGGATGCGGTAATGCTCCGCAAGAAAGCGGCCCAGCGCATCCTGACTGGTAAACGCAGCGTAGCCTGTGCCGCCCGGGCTGGGCTGCTGTGTGGCGCAGCGCACGCTCTCGGAGGTGGGCATTCCAGGCTGTTCGTTGGCTACTGTGCACCAGACGGGGTGCGCCACAGTGGGCTGCTGCCAGGTCATGTTGTAAATCTCGCTGGTGGGGCGCAGGTTTTTGGCCGGGTTGCGATGGCAGTCCAGGCACCACTGCATCTGCAGTGAAGCATCGCTGCGCATTACGGCCATCTGGTCCACGCGGCCATGGCAGGTGGCGCAGCCTACGCCTTTGGCTACGTGAATCTCATGGCTGAAGAAAACAAAGCCCGGCAGATTGTGCACGCGGGTCCACGGAATCGGCTGGCCGGTGGTCCAGCTTTGGCGCGCTGGTTCGAGCGCTTCAGCGTTGGACTGGACCTGCGCATGGCAGTTCATGCAGATTTTGGTGGGCGGAATGCCGGCGTAGCTGGAGCGCTCAACCGAGGTGTGGCAGTAGAGGCAATGAATGCCCAGCACCTGCACATGATGCTTGTGGCTGAAGGCGACAGGCTGCGGGGGTCGCTCGCCCTGGCGCGTCAGTAAAGATGAGCCCTGCGCCCAATAAAGTCCCAGAGCGAGAAAGACAATCGTCAGCCCGGCAAGGACGAACCCCTTGCGCGTCCGTGCATTCGCTTTGCGGCTGAAGATTTGCGCCATGTGCGTATCGAACCCGGTGGCGGCCAGACCTGTGCGGAAGACCCGGGAAGAGGGCTGGCACCGTTCTTCAATTTAGACTGCAACCATTACACCACAGCGGGAAATTTCTGGTGAAGACGGTGCGGAAAACTACCCGGGCGGGCAGTGTATGGGTGCGGGCAGCAGGGCTTGTTCCAGGCCAGAAGGCCTTCTTGTTTGAGCTGTTTTTCAGAAGCCTGAAGGCCCCTGCTCCTTCCAGAAATTGAAGAGACAGTTCTGAAAGAGCAGGGGGTAGGTCACCACGCTTTTAGGCGCGCCAGAGGGCCATGACCAAGCCACCGGCCACCACCAGCGTGCCGCCCACGTAAATGGGCAGGCTCGGTGATTGGCCAAAGCGGACCTTGTTGAGCACCTGGGCCAGCACGAAGAAGAAGACAACGTAGACGCCGATCAGGCGGCCGAAGTCCCAGCGGGGCAGGTTGACGGTGGCACCGTAGCAGGTCAGCACCACGGCTCCGGCCACAATGGCTGCCGTGCGCTGCCAGCCGCTGGAGCGGTAGAAGGCGGTTTGAAAGAGCGAATCGCCGAATGCTTCAAGAAAGGCGGCCACGGCCAGCACCGCCAGAGCTCCCGACGCGCTGCGCGTCAGACGATCGACAAACTCCATAATGAATGACCTCCAGATGAAATGGAATCTCCGGCCAGGCCGGCAGAAGGGGCTGACGGCCTGTCAGCATCCATACTGGCCCCAGCATGGCAGTATGGAGATGAGGATTCCATGGAGTTCTTCATGGGATTCCGCTTTGGCTATGCAGTAAAATGCAGGCAAGATTTTCTGATCTCAGGCACAGATTGAGTCGTTCGGCAGTGCGGTTTTCCTGACGTATGGTTTTCTTCCGGCCCCATGCGAGGGCCGTTGCAGCGCTCCGCACCCGTTCGAGGCACGGAAAGGAATACCGTGAAGATTGCAGGTTTGCTGGTGATGCCCACCGGTTTTTTTCTGGTGCTGGCGGCGCTGGTCATGTTCACTGATTCGGCTTCGCAGGCTGCTTTTGTTTTCTGCGGACTGGCGGTTGAGGCGGTAGGGCTGGGCGTGGCCGTACGCGGCCACATGCTGACTCGCGGGGAGGGCCGTCTATGACCGCCCTGTCTGAAGCCAGTTTCGTTCTGGCCTTTGCGCTGCTGTTGGTTGCGCCTTTGGCCATTGCCGGTGTGGCTCTGATCAACGTTGGCCTGGGTCGCTCCCGCTCGGCTGCGCAGGCCCTTCTGGGCAGTGTGGCCATGGCCGCCGTGGCGGTGATTCTGTTTGTGCTGATCGGTTCTGCCTTTGCCGGCAGCCTGCCGGGCGGCGTGGGCCATGTGCTGAATCTGGCCGGCAAGCCCTGGAATCTGCTGGGTTCCGGTCCGCTGTTTGCCAGTGGGCTGGCTGCCGCTCCGGCGGTCCGTCAGTTGGGGCTCCTCTTTGAGGTCTTTTCCGTAGCGTTGCTGGTGCTTTTACCCTGGGGCTCGGGCGCGGACCGGCTGCGTTTGCAGGCTGGTTTGGCTGTGGCTGCGGTGCTGGCTGTGTTGTTGTTTCCGCTGGCTGCTTATTGGAACTGGGGCGGCGGCATACTGGCCACACTGGGCGCAAACTTCAAGCTGGGTGCGGGCTTTCAGGATGCGGGCGGTGCGGGTTGTATTCACACGCTGGGCGGACTGGCGGCTTTGGCCGTGGTCTGGGTGGCGGGTGCGCGGCGCGGCAAGTTTCCTCGCGAAGGGCTGGCCACGGCCATGCCCGGCCACAACACCGTCTATATTCTCTTCGGCTGCTTGCTCACATTGGTGGGTTTTCTGGCTTCCAATTGCGCTGGAGCCCTGATTTGGCTGCATGCGCCGCTGGGTGAGCTGGCTCCCACAGCGGTGAACACGATGCTGGCTGCCAGCATCTCTCTGGCTGCCACCTTTACCGTGACCAGCGTGCGCTTTGGTAAACCCGACGCCAGCCTGTGCGCCAACGGCTGGATGGCCGGTCTGGTCACATCGAGTGCGGCGGCGGCTCTGGTTTCGCCCGGGGCCATGCTCTTCATCGGGCTGGTGGCGGGCGTAATTACGCCGCTGCTGGTGGAAGTTTTTGAGCTGGCGCTCTCCATCGATGATCCTTCGGGAGCGGTTGTAGTGCACGGCATTGCCGGTATCTGGGGCCTGCTGGCGGCGGGCGCGTTTTCAGGCGGCGCGGGGCAATTCATTGCGCAGATGGTGGGCGTAGCCGCGCTGCTCGGCTTCTTTTTCCCGCTCTTCTACTTCCTCTTTCTTGGGCTGGACCGTCTGGTTCCTTTCCGCGCCGATCCGGATGGTGAGCGGCTGGGCATGGACCTGCACGAGCTGGGCGGCGGAGCCTATCCGGAGTTCGTCATTCACCGCGACGACTCTTACCGCTGATCTTTTGCAGTTTTGCAAACACCAAGGGCCGCATCCATTCCGGATGCGGCCCTTGGTGTTGCGCTTTGCTCTACACAAATTTCTACAATGCTTTTGCCTTCGCTTTGGCCAAAAACTTCTCCACGTGGATGACGAAGCGTTCGTGCGTACCGGAGCCGATCTGCTCTTTCTCATCGAATGCCTGCACGGAAAAAACCAGACGGCGGCCATCCACTTCGGTGAGTTCAGCTGTGGCATGCACGGCCAAGCCAACCGGAGTGGCGGCGGTGTGCCGGATCTTGAGGTCGGTTCCCACGGTGCTCATGCCGGCGGGCAGATGCGCCGCAACCGCGCTCACTGCCGCGCCTTCCATCAGGCCGATCATGGCCGGAGTCGCGTAGACAGGAACGTTTCCGCTGCCGTACTGGATTGCAGTGTTTGCGTCGCTGACCACGTCCCGCTTTTCGCCGGTCATGCCGACCGATAGATTCAAATCCATTGCGATTGCTCCTGACTGATTTTCTCACGGCACCTGCGGTGCGGCTGATCGCTTCGCGTGACTTTGCCTGGATTTTGGGTAGTTTTTTGCGTCGTCCCTTGTATGTTGCTTTCCCCACGTTGAAACGTGGGGCTAACCTGCGCTGCGCCTACGGCGCGGGCTGAAAAAGCAGCTGCCGGTTGTTGACTGCTGGCAGAAATCTGCAGGCTGGAAGCTAGAAGCTGGGAGCTATCAACGTGCGCGGGGATGCGTCTGGTCGTAGACCTTTTCCAGTTGCGTGGTGGTCAGCTGAGTGTAGCGCTGGGTGGTGGAAAGTCGCTCGTGGCCGAGCAACTCCTGAATGGCGCGCAGGTCAGCGCCTTCTTCCAACAGATGCGTACCGAAGGCGTGGCGCAGGGTGTGCGGGTGCACATCGCCGGAAAGTCCCCGCTCCGTGGCGATGTGTTTGACGATGCGGCCTACGCTGCGGGTGGTCAGGCGAGCCTCGCCGCCAGGACGGTCCAGGCCGCGCAGGTACTTGTTGAGCAGCAGTGCCGGAGTGTCGTGTTTTTGCGCTGCAGCTAGCACTGCTTCGCGCTCGTCCAGATAGGCGCGCAGAGCCTGGGCCGCCGCATCGCCGAGTGGCACCAGCCGCTGCTTCTGGCCTTTGCCGCGAATCAGCAATGCATCGTTGGCCCACTGAATGTCTTCGAGGTTCAGGCCCGTGAGTTCGGCGTTGCGCACCCCGCAGCCGTAGAGCAGTTCCAGAATGGCGCGGTCGCGGGCGGGCCAGCTAGCCGTATCGTCGCCCACCGAATCCACCACGCGGTTCATCTGTTCAATGGAGGGCACGCGGGGCAGGTGTTTGGGCAGTTTGGGGGTTGAAACCAGCGCGGCGGCGTTCTGCTCCACGCGGCCAGTGCGGGCCAGCCACTTGAACCAGCTGCGCACTGCGGCGAGTGCGCGCGCGGCCGAGGCCTTCGAGAGTCCGCGCTCATAGAGTGTGCCCATCCAGGCGCGAATGTGAGTGTGTTCAATGCGCTCGACGGCGGCGTCCGCGCCCTGCTGTTCCAGGATCCACGCGGCAAAGCCGGTCAGCTCACGGCGATAGGCGCGCAGCGTATGTTCGCTTGCGCCACGCTCACCGGAGAGCATGCGCAGGTACTCATCCACCAACGCTGTCAGAGCTTCGCTCACGCCGGTTTCTCCAGCACGGGCATATCGGGCTCGCTCTCTTCAATCTTGTGCGCGTCCATGCTGTGCGAATTCATGCCGTGCGAGGCAGGGAACTGCACTGCATCGCTCGGCGCGTCCATGTTGAGCGCCTCCTGGCTGCTGTGCGCCATCGCGCCACGCGGATGGAACTGGCGATGCACGGCCTTCAGCCGACCCAGTGCCAGATGCGTGTAGATCTGCGTGGTGGAAATGTCGGCGTGGCCCAGCAGCGTCTGCACACTGCGCAGATCCGCGCCATGCTCCACCATGTGGGTGGCGCAACTGTGGCGCAACTGGTGCGGACTGCTCTTGCCGTCCATCAGCTTCATCATCTGCCACACCCCCTGACGGGTCAGGGGCATGCCGCGCAGGGACAAAAATAGCCATGCCCGCTCGCTTTTGACCACGCCCGCCTTGCGCCGGGTGCGAATGCGTTCCAGGTGCGGACGGCCTTCACGAAGATAGTGTTCCAGCGCCTCAATGGCGGTGCGGCCAAGCGGCACCACGCGTTCCTTGTCGCCTTTGCCACGCACCATCACCCGCCCCTGATCGAGCGCCAGATCGCTGGTGGCCAGATTGACAAGCTCGGAGACGCGCAAGGCTCCGGCATACAAAAGCTCCAGAATGGCGCGGTCGCGCAGATCGGTGGCGCGGGCCTGCGGATGGGCTGCGGCCACGGCCGCGCGGTCCAGCATCGCATTCACCTCAGACTCGGTCAGCGATTTGGGCAGCACCTTCCAGGACTTGGGCGATTCAATGTGAATGGTGGGGTCGTGATGAATGCGGCGGTCCAGCAGAAGCCACTTGTAAAATCCGCGCAGGCAACTGAGCTTGCGCGCCGCCGAGCGGGCGTCAATGGCGTGCGCGCGTAGATGCTCAAGAAAAGCGGCCACGTCTTCGCGCACCGCCGTGAGTAGAATGCCGTTGCGCTCTTCCAGAAACTCGGCAAAGGTGCGCAGGTCGCCGAGGTAGGCCTCGCAGGTGAGCGGACGCAATCCTTTTTCCACGCGCAAATACGCTTGGTAGTCGCGCAGGATCGTCAGATTGCCAGTAGCATCCACTTATCCGATTATCGGCCCACTGGAATCTGGTGACACAAATCCACCTCGACAATGAATCATGATCATTACGGAATCAAGCTGGGCACTACGCGCCTACTTGCCAGCCAGCCAGCCTTGTGCCTGCCGAAATACGCTTCAGGTTGCACATAGTGGTACGCATGAGCGCTTAGATGTAACAAAATATCTCCGACAAGAGTTTTTACTCGATTTTGTCGCTGGAGTGACGATAGATATAGGCACGACCGGCGGCTTTCAGCGACAATACAATTGGTAGAATTTCGATCAGGCAGAGAAGCGTTTTGACGGATACTCAGACGGAAGCAAAGAAGTTGACCGCCGACGAGTTTTCGCGGCAGGTTCTAGAAGACAAGCCCCGGGTTGCAATCTTCGACTGCGACGGTACGCTCTGGAGTGGCGACTCCGGCTACGGGTTTATGGTCTGGTCTTTGGAGCAGGGACTGGTTTCGCGCTCCACCTCAGACTGGATCGATGCCCGCTACCGATCGTATTGCGCTGGCGACATCGACGAAGAGACGATCTGCGGCGAGATGGTGCAGATGTACGCCGGTCTGCATGAGCGAGAGCTGCAATCGGCTGCGGCCGAGTATGTGCGCTCGTTTGTGCTGCCACGCGTCTTTTCCGAGATGGCTACGCTGGTGGAGGATCTGACCAAGGCTGGCACCGAGCTGTGGGCCGTCAGTTCCACCAATCGCTGGGTGGTGACGGAGGGCGTGCGTGCCTTCGGCATTCCGGAAGAGCGCGTGCTGGCTGCCGACGTGATAGTGGTGGCAGGCAACATTACCAGCACCCTCAAGGACGTTCCTACCGACGAGGGCAAAGCCACGGCGCTCAAGCGCGTAGGCCTGAGCAGGCCCGATATGGTTTTTGGCAATTCCTTGCACGATCTGGCTATGCTGGATCTGGCTGCCAAGGCTTTCCCGGTGAATCCTTCGCCTGGTCTGTTGGAAGCAGCAGCCAGCCGTGGTTGGGGCTACTTCCGCCCGGCAGCCGCTGAGGTTGTACGGCCCGCCGCGAGCGAAGAATAATTTTTGTGGTTTTTTAGAGCCCCGCAGGCCGATTTCTACGGCTGCGAGGCTTTTTCTTTGCAGGTTTTTCCCTGAAAATCGTACTGTCGAGGGGAAACCCCCTCTGGGTTTCTTCTCCAGCATCGTCCCAAAAGGTGCATTTTGAGGTGCTTCCACCTTCTGCAACCGTTTTTGTGCGGTTACACTAGGTGTGTGAGCGTCCCCCCGCACCAACTCGGCGCGCATTCTCCTGGACCCGCACTGCGTTTTGTGGCGGCGGGGCTGATTGTGCGTGGCGGCGAGGTGCTGATTGGCCAGCGGCGGCCTGACCAGCCGATGGCTTTGCTTTGGGAGTTCCCCGGTGGCAAGATCGAGGCCGGCGAGAGCCCTGAGCAGGCACTGAAACGAGAGCTGAGCGAAGAGCTTGGCATTGACGCCACTGTTGGCAAGCCAGTCATTCGCATTCGCCACAACTATCGCCACGGCGGCGCCGTCGATCTGCAGTTTTTCGCGGTGCATGAGTTTTCCGGCGAGGTAGGCAACAACATCTACCAGCAGGTGCGCTGGGTGCGGCTGGAAGATCTTCCCGATTACGACTTTCTGGCCGCCGACCGCGGGCTGATCAAGGATCTGGCGGCAGGCAAGTTGCTGTAAATGCCGACAGGTCCGTCTATGCTCCGTTTTCTTTTTTGAGACTTTCTTCCAGCCACTGCAAATAGCCCTTGCTGCCCGCTTCCAGCGGAAGAACCAGAAACTCCGGCGTTTCATAGCTGTGCAATGCGTGCAGGCGGGTTTCCAGCGCGTCCAGGCAGGCGGCATTGGTTTTGATCAGCAGCAGCGCCTCAGCGGAGGTTTCGATTGCGCCCTGCCAGCGGTAGACTGACTCGGCACCGGGCAGAATCGAGGCGCAGGCGGCCAGCTGTTCCTCGACCAGTGCGTGGGCCAGTCGCTGGGCTTCTTCGCGGCTGGAAGTGCTGGTGAGCACAAGGCGGGCAGAGTGTGTGGATTCGGGCATGGCACCTCCAGAAGAAGATGAAATAATAATATTAGGGACGAAAACAGGCAGAAAGTTACAGGCGGGGAACATTGTAAACGTAGAACAAAGCTTCCTGCTTGCCCCTGCCGTCTGGCTCGGGCATTCTGGTTCTTACCTACTTTATCCTCATTAACCGCTTTCAGCTTTTCAAGGGAGATTGAGCAGATGAGCACTACGATCAAGTTCGGCACTTCCGGCTGGCGTGCCATTGTGGCCGATGAGTTTACCCTCGCCAACATCCGTCTGGCCGTGGCCGGCATTGCCGCCTATGTAAAGACCCAGCCCGCGCCCCATCGTGTGTTGATCGGCCGCGATCCGCGCTTCCTGGGCGAGAACTTCGTGCTGGAAGCCGCCAAGGTGCTTGCGGCGGCTGGCGTTACGCCTATCGTCATTTCTGAAGCCGCGCCTACCCCGGCCATTGCCTATGCGGTGCGCACCCTCAAGACTTCGGGTGCCATCAACTTTACCGCCTCGCACAATCCGCCGGAGTACAACGGCATCAAGTTCTCCACCTCTGACGGCGCTCCGGCGCTGCCCGAAACCACCAAGCAGATTGAAGCGGCCATTGCCAGCCTACAGGCCAGCAATGCGGCCATTCCGACGGCTGAACCCCCGGCGGGCGGCTTTGAGACCGCCGACGTGAAGCCGGCCTTCCTCGCCCGTCTGGCGGAGCTGGTGGATCTGAAGGCCATTGCCGCCAGCGGCATCAAGATCGTCTACGATCCCTTCTGGGGCGCGGGTCGTGGCTACACCACCGACATTCTGCGCTCTGCTGGCGTTGCCGTTGAGGCCGTGCATGACTACCGCGATGTGCTCTTCGGTGGCCATGCGCCTGAGCCGGACGATCACCTGTTAGGCGACGCCAAGGCTAAAATGAAGGAGATCGGTGCAACGCTGGCTGTTGCCACCGATGGCGATGCTGATCGCTTTGGCGTGGTCGATGCAGACGGCACTTTCATCCAGCCTAACTACATCATCGCTCTGCTCTTTGACTATCTGGTGGAGACGCGCGGCTGGCGTAACGGCGTGGCCAAGAGCGTGGCCACCACCAACCTGATCAACGCCCTCGCCGAGCATCACAAGATTCCTCTCTACGAGACGCCGGTAGGTTTCAAGTACATTGGCGAGCTGATCAACCAGGACAAGATCGCGATTGGTGGCGAAGAGTCGGCCGGTTTGACCATCCGTGGCCATGTGCCGGAGAAGGATGGCGTGCTGGCCGGATTATTAGTAGCCGAGATGGTAGCTCGCCGTGGCAAGAGTCTGAGTGTCCAACTTCAGGACCTTTTTGCCAAGCTTGGTTCCTTTTACCCCATTCGAGAGAACTTCCACTTGACCCAGGAGGCGAAAGACCGCTTCACTGAGAAATTGAAGGCTGATCCCACAGAGTTGAGCGGACGCAAAGTGGCCAAGGTGGTTCGCACCGACGGTCTGAAGCTGATCCTCGAGGATGGCTCGTGGGTTTGCTACCGTTTGTCGGGCACTGAACCGGTGGTGCGCGCCTATAGTGAAGCACGCAATGTTGCCGATGGTGCGGCGTTGAGCGCGGCAGCCAAACATTTCGTACTTTCATAGTCGTTGGCCTGCGGCCGGCATCAGGAAAACAGACCAGGACGCCCAAGACGCCCAAGACGCATGGACCAGAAGATCAACAAACCGGAGACTCAGGGCGAGGCCAGCGCGGCAAAGTCGGCCCACCTTGAGCAAAGGCCGTGGACCGAGCGCATGTGGCGGCCAACCGGAACGGTGGTGGCCGTCAGCTTGGCAATGTTGCTTACCTGGCATGTGATCAACGGCCAGCACGGACTTTCGGTATGGCATCAGAAGCGCATGGAAGACCGCGAACTGCAGAAGGAGATTCAGTCGCTCGAGCAGGAGAACGATCAGCTGCGCAGGCAGATTGACCGCCTGCAAACCGATCCGGATGCGATTGAACGAGTGGCGCGGGAAAAGCTGCACTACGCGCGCCCGAACGAGGTGATCTACAAGATTGCGACTCCGGCGCAGGGTGCCCAGACAAAGTAGACTGGTTCTCCTTCGAGCCAGTATCTGATTTTTTATAATTCACAAGCCCTGGTTCTTCCGGGGCTGATTTTTTTTGTTTTTTATCCGATAAAAACAATTGGACTCAGAACAAGTTCCTGAAAGGGTGCGCCGTTGCAGGCGGAGAGGAGAGGGGTGTGGACACAACAGACTTTAAACCCAGCGTGCTGGTACCGCTTTGGATTGGCCGCGTGGGAATTGTGCAACTCGACAAGATGCCAGAACGGCCGGTCTTGATCCAGAAGAATGCCAGCAGCACGATGCTGCGTGGGCAGATGATCTCGTTTCAGGCTACGCACGCGCGTGTGCAGGCCTTCGATCCGCTGCTGATCTGGCAGAGCACACGCCTTCTGCTGCACTTTCGTTTTGGCGAGCAGGTCTTCGAACTAGCGGGCCAAACTCGCGACAGTTTTAACGATCATAGCTTCGTTCTTGAATTTGATGCTCCAAGCCGCGAATTTCTTTGTCACCACGGCGAGCCGCTGCGGGCAGAAGGTCTGCTGGAAGGTGAGCTGAGTAAGCCCACCACCGAAGAGCTGCCGAAGGAAGAGCCGACGAAAGAAGCGCAGCAGCAGAAGAAAGTTCAGCCCAAAGCACAATCCGCCAGCGGCGCAACAACGGAGGGCCTGACGCGCGAACAGTTGACGCGCGTGCGTTACGAACCCGCCCCCGGCGGCATTGAACGACGCAAGGATTTTCGTCACGAAATCCAGCAGGATGCTCAGATCAGTTTTGTCAGCACTAGCGTCACCATGAATTGCTGGCTGATCGAGATCAGCATGGGAGGCGCCCGCATCTACACCGAGCAGGCCATCAATTACGCGGTCGGCACTGCCTGCGAACTGCGCTTCGTCAAATATGGCCAGTCCTACCTGCTGCCGGCGCACATTCAGGTCAAGAACAACGATCAGCTTGCCGGGTTGCAGTTCGAGGAGCTTAGCCAGCGCATTCAACAGCGACTCATCGAGTTTATTAAGGAACTTTAGAGGCAGAGAAGAGTGTGAACGCGTTGACTGGGGGCAATCTTGTGATTGTTCTGCATCAACTTTCTCTACCTGAATTGTTTGCCTTCATACAATTTGCAGAAAAGTAAAAGCCTCGCTGGCAGATTCTGCCTACGAGGCTTTTCTGTTTACTGTCCTCTGATTCCTTACTCCCCCATCTTGTACATATATTTGATGGCGTGCTTGTAGACGAGGGTACGGGTTTTACCGCGCACCTTCAGGGCGCTGCGGTCGTACCATTCGATGCAGCCTTCCACCTGCGTGCCGTCCTCCAGCACGATTACCATCGGCGTCTGCGCCTGAATCTGCTTTTGCAGATAGAAGAGTTCGGCCTGACGCAGGGGGGCGTCCAGAGCGATGGCGTGGGCGGTGAACAGCGTGGTCTGGGGTGTGGGCAGAGAGCGGCGTGGCCGCCGGATGCGCTCAGTGGGCGCAGGGCTCTCTGGGGTAGTTGGCGAGTCGCTCATTGGAGCCTTCCCTTCAGCGTGGAGGTGTGGCGCGCGCCCATGGGCTCGCGGGTTGCGGAGAATCTTTCCTGGATGCGCCGTAGCGGCTATCGTAGAAAAACTCGGGGCAGTCGAACATCCCGCTTCGGTCCGCTGACCGATTCTTGTGGGGAAACTGTTCCTACAAAGATGCCACAGATGGGTGCTGGATTCTGATTTTTATCTTTTTCACTGCGGCGCAGCTCTCTGTAAGTGAAACAGAGAGCTAGCGGCGTTCCAGACTGGCGGCCATCGCATCCAGTGAGAGCGAGCGCAGCAGATTGCGACGCAGGCCAGATTCCACCTGTCCGAGTGCCCGCGCCGCGCCATCGATCCAGTCAATGCTCAGTCCCTGCGCCATGCGGTCCAGCTCGTTCACCAGATCCAGATTGCGAATCAGCATGGGGGTTCCGGCCACGGTCAGCAGCAGGTCTTCGATCAGGCTGCCGAGCGCTCGCAGCAGGCCCACGGTCTTCTCTTGCCCCTCGGCTCCGGCACGGTAGGCTTCGGTGGCGCGGAAGAGCGTGGAGTAGTCGGGCTCGCGCAGGGCCGCGTGCAGAATCACCAAGGCATCCTTGCGGCAGGTCAGGTATTTTTCCAGATCGAAGCCAATCGCCCGGCCCACAGCACCCTCGGCCAGCCGCGCCACCAGCGCACGGTCCTTCGACTTTAGCTCCGGCCGCCGCGTTTCCAGCAGCGCGTCCAGCTCGCCCCCTGGAATCGCTCCCAGGCGGTGCAGTCCGGCCCGCGAACGAATAGTGGGCAGCAGCTCCTGCGGGTTCTCGGTGAGCAATACGAGCGTGGTGTGCTCGGGCGGCTCCTCCAGAACCTTCAGCAGGCTGTTGGCGGCTTCCTTCATAAAGGCCGACGCGGTAAAGATGGTGAAGGAGCGCCTCGCCTCGGTGGGCGGACGGTAATAGGCCGCGTGGATCGCCTGCCGCACCTGCCCAAGCTTGATCAAAAGCTGTGGCGGGTCGGGCGGAATGATCATTACGTCGGGGTGGGGCTGAATCAGGATGCGGGTCTCGCGTTTGTCGACGTCGCGCAGATCCTCACGCGCCGCCACAGCCTCGGCCACTCGTTCTTCCAGGTTGGCTGCGCTGTCGATGCGCGTGCAGTTGCGGCAATGGCCACAATAGTCCGGCAGACCGTCGGTCTCGGTTGGCTCCAGGCAGTTCACGGCCTTGGCCAGCATAAGCACAAGTGTGTACTTACCCGCGCCACGCGGCCCGGCCAGGATGAGCGAGTGCGGAAAACGGCCTGCCTGCACCGCCTCACGCAAGTGCCTGACCGTTGCCTGATTGCCTAAAAACTCTTGGAATCCCACAGATTGAGTGTAGGCGATTTGGCCTGTTTTGGTGGAGGGCCTCCGGCCAGATTTACCGCTGGAAGCTAGAAAAGAAGTTTTGCGACCTAGCAAATTCAGAATTGCTGTAGAGGGAGTTGATGAATCAAAGTGCCGTTTTCTCCAAGAAAACGGCACCCTGCACACTCTTTCAGACGGCACGATCATTCTGAATTTGCTCTAGCCAGGGTGGCGGGCCACAATAGCGGAATGAGATTCTTTCGTGCCTTTGTTGCCTTTGTTCTCGTGCTTGGTCTTGCCGCTCCCCTGCTGCAGGCCATGGAAAAGCAGCCCCTTACTACCTACCATGCGCGGCGTGTCGCGCTCGGTAGTCAAATAGAGGGCGGCGTAGCCGTGCTCTTTGCCGCGCCGGAGCCTCTGCTGGACTTTATGGCCTATCGCCAGGACTCGGAGTTCTTCTACCTGACCGGTTGGACCGAGCCCGGCGCGGCCCTCATGATCGTTGCTTCCGACGCCAAGGCCGGCCAGCCGCGCCCGTACCGCGAGATTCTCTTCCTGCCCACCCGCAATCGGCGCATGGAGCTTTATACCGGCGCAAAGATGGACTCCGCCACCCCTCAGGCGACCGTAAAAACCGGTTTTGACGAAGTGCTGCCGATGAGTGCAATGCCCGCCGTGCTGAACCAGCTGATCGATGCCGACCGGCGCATGGCCTACCGCATCTGGGGCCAGCCCAGCAGCGAGCCTACCCGTGCTTTGGCCAGCTTTACCGATACGACTCTGGGCATGGACGAGGTTCCGGCTACGCGCAATGTGAGTGCCCCCATCGACGAGCTGCGCCTGGTCAAGGACGCAGGCGAAATCGAGCTGATGAAGAAGGGCGCAGCCGCCAGCGTGGCCGCGCAGCTGGAGATGATGCACAGCGTGAAGCCAGGCGTGACCGAGCTGGCTATTGCCGGCAAAATGGCCGCCGTATGGGCCGAGCATGGCTGCGAACGGGCCAGCTACGCGCCCATCGTCGGCTCTGGTCCCAACTCGACCGTGCTGCATTACTCGGAGAACTCACGCACCATCGAGGATGGCGATCTGGTAAACGTGGATGCGGCCTGCGAATACTCGATGTACGCCGCCGACATTACCCGCACCGTGCCCGCCAATGGCCACTTCACCCCCCGCCAGCGCGAGATCTTCGAGGTGGTGCGCGGTGCGCAGCAGGCCGCCATCGACGCTTTTGTGGCCGGCAAGTCCACCATCAATGACCGCGACCGTAAAGACCCGAACTCCCTCGACACGGTGGCCTACAACTATATCAATACCCATGGCAAGGATCTGCACGGGGATCCGCTAGGCAAGTACTGGTTGCACGGCCTCGGCCACATGATCGGCATTGAGGTTCACGATCCGTCCGCGTATCCGGCAGTGCTCAAACCGGGCATGTTCTTTACCATTGAGCCGGGTGTTTACATTGCGGAAGAGAAGATCGGCGTGCGTCTGGAGTGCCACTTCCTGGTGGGTCCCGACGGCAAGCTCATTGATTTGGATAAGGATCTTCCGCATACCCCCGACGAGATCGAGGCGGAGATGAAGCGGAAATAAGCGAGGAAAGAGTGCGCGGAGCTTGTAGGTATTTAGGAATCTGCAGCCCCGTGTATTTCTCTGGGAGGTACTCGACGCAGGATAACGTGCAGGGTTCCTGTGTCGAGTGCTTGGATGCCCACCAAGCTTTTACCTTCTAATGGAGCGCCAGATCTTCCTGGTTGAGAGCCTTCGATCATCAACGGCCCAAAGCTGACGAAAACGAATTCCAGGAAGCGGCTTTCTGGTCTTTCAGGACCAGGTTACTCGGTTCCAACCTGTGTATAGCCAAACCCTGTGGCATAAATGGCCACCTTGGCAGGAACTTTTCTTGCCGGAACAAGTAGTTCTTCCAGAAAAGCATTGTCCCAGCGGCGCAAAACGGTATTAATCAACAGTGCGAAATCCGAGTAGAATGTGGCGTTTGCCATGTATTCAGCATCGAGACGAAGCTTTGCAGGCAGAACCACGTCATGGTAAAAGGCGTCCAGGTTCTCATGCGGAATGCGCGCCAGCGCAACTTCTTCCCGGGCAAAAGCAACTGTTGCTGCACCGGTAATGCCCGGCTTGCAATTCAAAATCTGCACCGTCTTGCTGTGCTCGGGCAACTTGGGCCGCGGACCAACCAGACTCATGTGGCCAGCCAGAACGTTCAGCAACTGCGGAAGTTCGTCCAGCTTCCAGCGGCGCAGGAAAGGACCCACCGGAGTAAACCGCTGGTTCTTGGCCGTGGTCACTGCATGATGCTTCTGCTTGACCGTATGTTCCATGGTGCGGAACTTGAGGATAGGGAAGGTCTTGCCATAGCAACCCACACGACGCTGGATAAAGAGCACAGGGCCGTTGGAAGTCAGGTAGACAGCAAGTGCAACAGCGACGAGTACGGGAAGCAGGAACGGAAGCGCCGCAAGCACGCATGTACAATCAAAGAGCCGCTTGGTAAGGGAATTCGTCCATGCGCTTACTTCATCTGGTTGTGTGCCTCTTGTAAAAGTCAGCACCTTTCCTCCCGACCGAGTTCCTTGCTCGATAGTTGATTCTTCAGTGCAGCATGTCCCTACTTGCGTAATCCCGAACGCTTGCTTAGTTCTGACTGGACCCGCGCCTGTGTTCGAATCGTTTACCTGATCTCTCAAGGATGTCCCCAAATTGTCTTTCGTGAGTATGGCAATGTACCCCAGAACTCTTCCATACCTCAAGAAGACAGGTCTTCTTTTTGTGAGATGAAAAACCATTTCACAAAAAAGTATTCAGGTTGCCAAAGTCCTACATGTCTGGTGCTGCATCTTTCTCCACTCTGAGCGGAGAGGCTCACCCTTAAGGGCGAACTCTTTTGCCACTATTCTAGCACCTCTCCGAAATGCTTCTGTTACAGGATGTAGCTCTCCAGGAAGCGTCGTTGGCTTTCAAGCTCTCTGCCAACGCCTCTTCCCCTATATCTTCGACCAGGAAGGATAAATCTTGAATCCTTTCGGAAAATTAAACATCTTCGAAGATACCAACGTTGCTGCTCTAATTCCCTCAGACGGGCTGATCGAGCCTATCAGTTACGCCTGGCCTATAAATTTGCATTTGCCAAGGATGGTGCGCGTTCAAGCGTAATGAGCTGTTCTACTTCCATCTTACAAAGCATGCCCCATGACGTAAAGGTATGATTTATCGGCGCAGCAAGAAATAATCCAGATGTTACAAAATGAGTACTTATTTTTTTAGTCCCGGATTGAAAACAGAATTGACTTATTCCGCCAGAAAAAACTTGAAATCGAAAAAGTCATGGCTTTTCCTCTACGCTAGAGCAAAATCAGAGTAAACCTGCCCTTGCTGAGAGCATTCAAAGGGGCTTTTTCTTGAGGAAAATGATCATCGAGAGAATTGCCTTTGGGGACAGCTACTCTGTTTTTGCTTTAAGGTGGTTCTCCAATAGCTCTACTTCAGAGTATATGCAGAAGGGCTAGCCCCTCGGAGAACCGCTCCAAGGGGGCTTGGAGCAAGTTCCACGGGGAGTCTTTCTCCTGAACGCCAGGAAAAAAACAACTCTCTTCGAGTGTTTTGGCTGTTGCGGCGCGCAAAAGAAAACGGCGCGCCAGCCGAGGGGATGATCTCAGGCCAGCGCACCGCAGGAAATACCCCCCAGTGGTGCATATAAAAGTTCCCGGGAGAGGAGGATCCCTCCGGGATCAGCTGGCTTGCCGTGGTGTGCTCGCCAGCAGGTGAAACACGCAAGTTCAGGAAAGGAAAAAACTACAGTTGCAACAAAATTGCCGTCGTCAGACCGGGCCGGAATCCGCAGTCGGACGCAGGGTTACTGGATGTTGAAGTTCACGGCCACATCGACCTTGGAATCGCCCGCGCCAGACTCAAACTTCCATTTGCGGACAGCGTCTTCAGCGGCCACGGCCAGCATGTGATTGCCACTGATGGCCTTCACATCGGTTACCTTGCCGGTAGCGTCGACGGTGGCTTCCACCTTGACTTCGCCGCCAATCTTCATGCGCTTGGCGATTTCAGGGTAAACAGGTGCTACACGCGACTTGACGGCGCGATCATCAGCCGCCCGAGCCGGAATCGCCATGGCAACCACAAGAGCCAGAGCCGCGGCCTGAATCATACGAACGGAATAGCGGCGCACCCGGCTGGAATGAATACTGAGAAATTTAGACATATTGCTGTGCCTCCTGGTACATGAGAATTTCCTCACCTGACTTATCGGCACGGAAGAAAAATTTCATGAACAAATTTTTTGAATTTATTACCAAAGGCATGGGTGTTGACCGAGAAAAATGCAAGAGAAGAGCTGTTTTTATCGAATAATACGGTGTTTCTTTGAGTAAGGAGAAGAAATAGAGAACCGAAAAACTGGCGCAGCTGAGGTTTCATCCGCTGCGCCAGGTCCATCTCAGCCGTTTTTCCTGATTTATTCTTCCCGATTTGCCACGGCGGCAAAGGTCAGATCGCGGGCCTGTGAGTTGTGCGTCGTACGCCACTGCTCGAAGAGCCGTCCGTAGCTGAGCGTGATGTAGTCGGCCGGGCTCAGGCCCAGCAGCGGAGCTGCGCTGTCAATCCAGTCGGGTTCGCCTTCCAGCTCGGCGTAGTTGCCGATGGGCGTTTCGTCAATGACGCAGTGGCCGCCCTCAAACTGCCATTCGGTGCGGTACTTTTCATAGCGAAAGGCCTCGGTCAGGCCGAGCGAGCGGAAGATCTCAGCCAACGTGGAGCCGTCGCCCACTGTGGTTTCAGTCTCAATGCGGTGTTTGTGGCGGTCTTCGCCGGGGCCTACGTCGGGCAGGCGTTTGTGGGTCACTGTCCAGCGGCCAGCATAGCTGCGGATGCGCAGTATCTCAGTGTGGGCGCGCAGGTTGCGGTCAGGCGTGTCATAGAGCACATTGCTCTCAAAGGCACGCGGAGTGACCAGCTGAAAGCCGGCGCCTTCCAGGTGTTGATTGAGGGTCGCCACGTCGGCAACCCGGAACTTGATTTCAGTCTCGATGGCCATCGTAAGGCAGAGTATACCCGAGCTTGCAGTCTGGTTTGAAGCTTTCCTGCAGGTACCGGCTGGTCCTCCGGGCCAATGCGGGCGAAAATAGAAAGGTGAAGACTTTGCGATGGACGGTCGACCCCGATCGTCTGGATACTCCCGAGGCCGCGCAGGTGCTCGATCAGGCGGCGGAGATTTTGCGCCGGGGCGGGCTGGTGGCCCTGCCCACGGAAACCGTCTACGGACTGGGTGCTAACGCGCTCGACGCTGAGGCGGTGCAGCGCATCTTTGCCGCCAAGCAGCGGCCCAGCTGGGATCCGGTGATTGTGCATATTGCCGATCTGGCGCAACTGGACGGTTTGGTGCAGGACGTTCCCGAGGCTGCCCGCAAGCTGATGGAGGCCTTCTGGCCGGGACCGCTCACACTGCTTTTGCCGCGCAGTGCGGCCATTCATGACGCGGTTACGGCTGGCCGGCCGCTGGTGGGTGTGCGCATGCCCGCGCATCCGGTGGCGCTTGAGCTGATTCGCCGGGCGGGCGTGCCAGTGGCAGCTCCCTCAGCTAACCTCTTCAGCCACATCAGCCCCACCACGGCTGAGCATGTACTTGCTGACCTGGATGGCCGCATTGACGCGCTGCTCGACGCTGGCCCGGCCCTGCACGGGGTGGAATCGACGGTGATGGACCCCGGCGCAAGCCCGATGATCGTCTACCGGCCGGGTGCGGTGACGACTGTCCAGATTCGAGACACTGCCGGCCCGGTTGAGCTCTTTCTGCCGGCGGAAAAGCAGGCGAGCGAGCCCCGTGAGGCGCTGCCTTCGCCCGGGGTTGGCATTCGCCACTATGCTCCGCGGGCCCGGCTCTACCTGCTTGACCTGCCGCTGGCAGAGTTTGGCGAGGAAGTGGCCCGGCGCGCTGCCGATTTGAGTGGTCAGAAACTGGGTGTGCTGTTGCCGGAGGAGGCCATGCTGCCTGCCGCACTGGCTGGTGCTGCCGTCTACCGCTGGGGCAGTTGGCAAAGGCCCGAGGAGCTGGCACAGCGGCTCTATGCGGGGTTGCACTGGCTGGATGCGCAGGGCGCGGCGGCCATCTTCTGCCCCAAGCCTGCGGCCGACGGCGTGGGCGCAGCCCTGCTCGATCGTTTGGGCAAGGCGTCGCGGCCGAAGTAACGGCGGCGGACAGCCTTCAGCTTTCAGCTGACAGCTAAAATCAGACAGCCGTCAGCTCAGGGCTGACA
The DNA here is from genome assembly GCF_048629425.1 of Telmatobacter bradus. Taxonomy (NCBI): domain Bacteria; kingdom Pseudomonadati; phylum Acidobacteriota; class Terriglobia; order Terriglobales; family Acidobacteriaceae; genus Telmatobacter; species Telmatobacter bradus. Next base: position 4,256,432 of record NZ_CP184532.1, on the reverse strand, counting down.
GCTGAAAGCTGCTTTTTATCGATTTCGGCACGCAGTTTAATGAATTCTGCCAGCGGCTGGGGGCGGCCAAAGAGCCATCCCTGGACCAGAACGGGCTGTTCTGTGGCGGCAAAATAGCTGGCCTGTTCCTCGGTCTCCACGCCTTCCACTACTACGTTCAGATGGAGCGTTTCCACGATGGCAAGAATCTGCGGAATCAGACCCTGGGTAAGCGAGCCGGTGCCGATGGCGCGGGTAAAGCTTTGGTCTATCTTGATGGCGTCCACGGCGAGGTCCTGCAGGTAGGAGAGGCTGGAGTAGCCGGTGCCGAAGTCGTCAATGTGCACCCTGTGGCCACGTTTACGCAGGTGGCGGATTGCCTCGATGGCCACTCCCTTTTGCACGGTCGAGCTTTCGGTAATCTCCAGTGTCAGCCGTTTTGCAGCAACGCCTTCACGGCGCAGGCTGGCATCAAGAAACTCCGGGAAAGCAGGGTCCTCAAGGTCGGCCGTGGAGAGATTCACGCTGATGTTGAAGTCGGTGTCAGTGCGCAGCGTTGCGCCAAAATCGCTGAGCACCTGCCCGATCACGTGACGGGTAATGGCGGTGACGAAGCCACGTTTTTCGGCAATGGCGATGAACTCATCGGGGCGCACCGTGTGGCCGTCCTCGTCGGTCCAGCGGGAGAGCGCTTCGGCCCCCATGGTTTTGCCGCTCTGCAGGTCCACAATGGGCTGATAGACCACGCGGATCTGCCCCTTGCGCACGGCGCGTCGCAGCTGCTGTTCCAGGCTTTTATTGCGGCGGTAGAGCAAGGCCATCAGGCCGGCCGTCAGTGCGGAGAGCAGGCTGATTAGCACCACGCACTCGTTATAGCTGATGCGGTTGGCGGCAATTGCATCGGGCAGTGCCACCCAGGTGGTGACGCAATCAAAAAAGCGGATGGAACAGCGCGTGGCATAGAGTGTGTCGCCAACGCGGTAGGTGCCTTCGCTCGCCAGAATTTCAGGGGCAATTTTGGCGGCTTCGCCAAGCAGCATGCTGCGCTTCTGGGTGGGCGCGTCGGTGGAGGTTTCCACGTAGTGCAGGGGCGCGGGCTCCAGATGCAGCCGGGTCTGCGGCGTGTACACCACAAAGGAATTGTCGCGCTGCAAGGTGAATGTGCTCAGGCCGGAGTTCTGATAAAAGGCCAGATCGCGATAGACCGTTGTGCCGTCCTGCTGTGTTACCAACGGCTGATCCATGGCCGTAGCCTGATCCAGACGGCCCAAGGCCGCTGAACAGGCGATGCTGCCATTGCGTATGCGTCCTGCGTCCTTCAGCGACTGCGACTCGAAGATCAGAGCGCGCAGGTAGCTGATCTCGGCGGGGGAACAGAACTGGTGCTCCGAAGCGTCCACTGCGGCCAACGCCGTGCGCAATTCGGTGGCGGCAGCTTCTTCGTCGGCAATGAGCTGGCTGGCGTAGCGGTCCAGTCGCTCGTTCATGATGCGTGCGGTAACAGCTCTGGCTACGGCGTTCCCGGCCAGAATGCCCAGAATCCCTGCACAAAGGGTGACTGAAAAAATGGTAAAAATGCGTTGCCTGAGTGTGGGCATAACCTTCCGCTTCCGATTCTGATCAGGTGAATGTGTGGGACGGCCTGAGCGTGGAATGCTGATTCCCTTATCGGGGAAGGCAGGAAGAGCTTGATAAATAGAAGATTAAAACTATGAGATTTTACTCATGATGCAGGATAGTAGATGAGGGAAATCCAATTTATGAACTGCAAACGGTGCAAATCTACTTTGCAGCCGCTCGCAGCATGGCTTCCAGGCTCCGTTCCACGTCCTCATCGGTCGTCGCCCAGGAGGAGACGCTGATGCGCATGGCGGTGTGGCCCTGCCAGACGGTGGAACCGCACCAGCAGGTGCCGTCCTGCTGAATTTTGTCGATGGTGGCCAGGGTTTTTTCCGGCGAGCCAAAGCTGACCAGCACCTGATTGATGACCACTTCATTGAGGATGGTGTAGCCGGCAGCCTGCAGGCCTTCGGCAAAACGCCGCGCGTGGCGCGTGGTTCTTTCCACCAGATCGGCCATTCCCGAGCGGCCCAGCGACTTGAGCGCGGCCCACAACTCCACGCCACGGGCCCGGCGCGAAAGCTCCGGATTGTGGTCGGTGGGTTCGCGGTGATCGCCCAGCTTCAGGTAGGCGGCGCGGATCGACATGGCGGCCCGCAGCGCTTCCGGCCGGCGTACCAGCGCCATGCCGCAGTCGTAGCCGGTGTTGGGCCATTTGTGCCCGTCGGTGGCCCAGCTATCGGCCAGATCAAAACCCTCAACCAAAGCGTTCAAGCGCGGAGCAGTGCGGGCCCACAGGCCGAAGGCACCGTCCACGTGAATCCACGCGCCAGCTTGACGGGCGATGGGCGCAATCTCGGCTGCCGGGTCGAAAGCTCCGGTGTTTACGTTGCCGGCCTGCAGGCAGAGGATGGTGTGGTCGTCGAGCGGAGGCAGTGTCTCGGCCCGCATACGGCCCTGGTCATCGACTGGAACCCGCGTCACGCGTTTGCGGCCTAAACCAAGCAGACCCAGCGCCTTGACGACGGAAGCGTGTACTTCATCACTGACCACCACCTTGACCTCGGGCGCGCCAAAGAGTCCATCTTCCTCGACGTTCCAACCCTGACGGGCGAGAATTTCGTGGCGGGCGGAGGCAAGGGCGGAAAAGTTGGCCATGGTGGCACCGGTCGTGACCGCGCCACCGGTTCCTTCGGGCAGACGCAGAAACTCCCGCACCCAGCCGAGGGCAACTTCTTCCAGCGTGATGGCTGCCGGGGATTGCACAAAGAACGATGCATTCTGATCCCACGCATTCACCAGCCAACCCGCCGCCAGCGCGGCCGGCAGGCAGCCGCCGTTCACAAAGCCGAAGTTGCGGCCAGCGGTTTTGTGAACGGTGGCCGGGGCAGCAACCTGATCGAGCAGGCGCAGTACCTCTTCGTCCGCAACCGGAGCTTCGGGCGCGGCTTCACGAAAGAGGTCGAGCGCGGCAACTGCTTCAGCAGAGGGCTCAACCGCACGGTCGTTCTCATTGTTGAGATAGGTCACGGCAGAGCGCAACGCCGCTTCAAGCAGCGCAGTGCGCCGGTGCTGGAATGCGACGGCAGATGCAGGCAGGGAAGAAGAATAGGAAGACATGCTACTGGGTCCAGTTTAGCACCAGGCAAATTCCACCAATGTACTTATGGAAGCAAGTGCGGATTGAGAGCGCGTCAATTTTCTTGACATTCGTATATACATTAGATGTACGTTGTTGCCATGGACGTGTTTTTTACCTTCTCCGGCCAGAGGTTTCGGTGGGACGTTGAGAAGGCATTGTCCAATCAGGCCAAGCACGGGATTCGTTTTGAGCAGGCCTGTGAAGTTTTCTTCGATCCTTTTGTCTGTTTAGTGGATGCTACGGCCGACGAGGAAGTCCGCGAGGCCGTTCTCGGTCTGGCGGAGGATTGGACGCTATTGTTTGTCGTCCATGCAGTTCGCGAGGCGGGTGTGATTCGCATGATCTCTGCACGTCCTGCCACGCGTGGCGAACGGAGGGTGTATGAAAACGACTGAAGAGATGCTTGAGCAGCGGTTGCGTCGTGAACGTCCGATGACGACCATCAGCATCCGTGTGCCCGAAGATGTGATCGAAGACCTCAAGGAGACGGCCCCCAAGTTGGGTTTTTCCGGCTATCAACCTCTGATCCGCGCCTACATTGGCCAGGGACTGCGCAAGGACCTTGTCCGCTTGAACCGGCCAGAACTGGCAGGGATGGAAGATGCAATGCGTCGCCATGGCGTACAAGAGGAAGTGATTGCCGCGGTGCTGGGCGAGGCGTTGTGTCGGCCAGCCTGAACTGAGTCCTGACGCACAGTTGGATTCGCTTGCGTACGGCGCGTCTGGTAGTTCCAGCAGGTTCTGAAAACGCGTATTCTTTCTTGCTTTTTCGTTGTATTCATTCCCATTTCGCGGTATTCTGACCATGCAGACGCGTTTGTCCGCCTGTCAATACCGTGTGCGCACCGGTTGGCGGAGAGATGAGTGGGCTCATAGCCCACTTTTTCTTTGCAGCGAACTGCAAGGGGGGTGAATATGACCCCCGCAGGCCCTCCCTCCCTGGCAAGTGATCCAGCGCAAAGATCCTTAGAATCAGGTGGTTGGCAGTAAAGGACGCATGGCTTTCAAGCTGGAAGAAATTCGCGCAGTGGCTATTCGGGTCGCCTCCAGTCACGGGCTCGACGTGGTGGACTTGGAGTTCGCCGGCCCGGCGAAGGAACGTACCTTGCGCGTTTTCCTCGAAAAAAACGCCGAGGGACGCGCCCAATTCAAGGCGCAGATCGAAGCGGGCTCGGATGATCTGCCCGAGCGGCTGCGGGAAGGCTCGCTCAGTGTGGAGCAGCTCTCCTGTACGACGCACGAGGATTGCACGAACTTCAGCCGCGACCTCAGCATGGTTTTGGACGTGGAAGAGCTGGTGCCCGGCGATGCGTATACGCTTGAGGTGAGTTCGCCCGGCCTGGACCGCAAACTGCGCACGATTGAAGATTTTCAGCGTTTTGTGGGGGCCCTGGTCAAGCTTCAGACCTATGAGCCGATTCGCAACAACCGCCACTGGCAGGGCCGTTTGATGGCCGTTGACGGCGAGAACCTCACGCTGGACCTGAACGCGGTCCGGCAGAACAGCAAGAGCCGCAAGGCCGGCATCACCACGGTAGAAATCGCCTTTCCGAACGTCGAGAAGGCCAACCTGGTGCCGGAGATTTAAACCTTTCGCGGTCAGGGCGTGGGCTGAGACAGAGAACCCCGCCGTGCGAACGAATTTTCCGGCCGCCCAAGAGCAGGCCGAGCAAACAAAAGAGAGCTAACCCAGTATGTCCAGCGCTTTGTATCAGACCATCGAGCTCCTCAGCCAGGAAAAAGGCATTGACTCGGCCATTATTGTTGGCGCCGTCGAAGAAGCTATCGCCCTGGCTACACGCAAGTTCTATAAAACGCAGGAGAACATGCGCGGCGAGCTCAACCGGGAAACCGGTGAGATCACGGCCTATGTGTACAAGACCGTGGTAGCCGATGCCGACCAGATCGAGGACCCGATCAACCAGATCACGCTCGAAGAAGCCGAAGAGATGGCTCCGGGTGTGGAAGTGGGCAGCGAGATCCGCATCTACAAAGACACCACGCCGCTCGGCCGCATTGCCGCCCAGCTGGCCAAGCAGGTGATCTTCCAGAAGGTGCGTGAAGCCGAGCGCGACACGGTTTTCCAGGAATACGCCCACCGCGAGAAGGAAGTGCTGAACGCCACCGTCAAGCGGGTTGAGGGACAGGATGTTGTATTCGACATTGGCAAGGCCGAAGCCCGTTGCCCCAAGCGCGAGCAGTCGCGTCTGGAGCAGTTCACCGTGGGTGAGCGGGTGCGTGTGGTTCTGTTGCGGGTGGACCGCGCGGCCAAGGGCCCGCAGGTGATTGTCAGCCGTGCCGCTCCGGAGCTGGTGCAGAACCTCTTCCAGTCGGAAGTGCCCGAGATTTATGACAACACTGTGGCCATTCGGGCCATTGCCCGTGAAGCCGGCGAGCGCACCAAGATTGCCGTGCAGTCGCGCGACAAGGATGTGGATCCGGTGGGCGCATGCGTGGGCATGAAGGGCATGCGTGTGCAGTCGATCATCCGCGAGCTGCGCGGAGAAAAGATCGACATCATCGAGTTCTCGGAAGAGATTACGACCTTTGCCGAGAAGGCACTGCAGCCGGCCAAGGTCAGCCGGGTTTCGATCCTCGACCTCGGTGAAAAGCAGCTGGAAGTGATCGTGGACGACACGCAGCTTTCACTGGCCATTGGCAAGAAGGGCCAGAACGTCCGTCTGGCGGCCAAGCTGTTGGGCTGGAAGATCGACATCAAGAGCGAAGAAGAGAAGCGCCAGGAAGTCGAGCAGCAGATGCAGGCCCTCACGGGCGGCCCCAATACGCCGATTGAGCAGGTAACGGAGTTGGGCGAGACGATCATCCAGAAGCTGGTTGCCGCCGGTATCACCACGGTGGAATCGCTGGCCGATATGACGCCGGAGCAGCTGGAAGAGATTCCGGGCATTGGCGAAAAGACGCTTGAAAAGATTTCGGCTGCCGTACGCCACTACTTCGGACACTTCGAAGAGAGCGAAGACGATGTCAAGGCTGGCGAAGAAGGCGGCGCTCTGGAGATAGCGGACGCGGTGGTGGACAACGCCGAAGCCGAGGCCGAGAACGCTGCAGAAGTTCTGGAAGAAATTGAAGGCATCGCGGCTGAAAAGGCCGATGCCGTTCTTGACGCTTCTGAAGAAGAAGCCGTTGAGGATGCACCCGAAGCGGACGAAGCTCGGGCAGAGATGAAAGACGAAGCAGTGGAAGAGCAGTCGACCCCGGAGCAGGACGCTTAAGATGCGTCCTCTTTGTGGCCAAACCCTGGTTGAATGTAGTTTGAGCAGTATCCGGACCTTCGAGGAAACTATGGTTAGTTGAAGGTTCTGGACAGCATCATTGAAAAGAGGCGGATGAGTAAGGTTCGAATCAACGATCTTGCACGCGAACTGGAAGTCAAGAGCAAACAGGTTCTTGACGTTCTGGGGGAACTTGGCCTGGCAGTAGGCAAGACCCACTCCAGCTCGCTTGAAGCAGATGAAGTCGATAAGGTGCGCACGCACTTTCAGCAAGGCGGCAACCAGCATCATGGTGGCTCGTCGCGCCCCGGGCAGGCAGCGCCCAAGATCGACCTCTCGCACATCTCCAAGCCCGGAGACGTGTTGAAGGCCATTCTGGCCAAGAAGGAAGAAGAGTCCCGCCAGGGACAGCCCCATCCGCAGCCGAAGGCTACGGTGGTGGCCACGCCTCCGCCGGCAGTCACGGCGCGCCCCGCGGGAGTGGCAGCGCAGCCGCAGGCTCCGCGTAAGGTTGTAGTTCCGCAGCCGCGCACAGGACCGAATATCACACATCATCCGTCATCGACGCCGGCGATTGCCTCGCGTCCCCCTGCTGGTCCCGTAGTGGCCAAGCCCGCCGTTGTGGCAAGCGTACCGGCTCGTCCGGTCGTAGTGGTTGCCCCTGCCAAGCCTGTAGAAAAACCTGCCGTGGCGGTTGCCCCGGTCAGGGAAGAGCAGTCTCGTCCGGTTGAAAAGCCGGCAGTTGCCGCAGTTCCGCCGGTGGTCAAGCCTGCGGTTCCCGCTGCAACGGAAGAAAAGTCAGCCGTCGTGGTGGCGGAAAAGCCCATTGAGCAGGCAGTTCCCGTGGTTCCTACCGTTGCGGAAAATTCTGCGGCTGTGGTCGCTGAAAAAACTGCTGCTCCGGAGGAAAAACCCGTGGCTGCTGCGGTTGCAATTGAAGAAAAGCCCGCCGCCGTGGTGGCGGAAAAGCCTGCTGTTCCCGCGGCTCCTGCCGCTCCGGCAGCAGTCAGACCTGGGGAACGGCACATCTCTGGTGTGCAGTTTGCTCCGGTGCATTCGGCGTCGTCGCCGCTGATCCGGCCTGCTCCGGGAGCCCCGGCTCGTCGCGTAGTCATGCCGCAGACCGGCCCTCGTCCCGTTTACAAGGCGCCGCCGCCGCCGCCGGTTGTCAACACTCCGGGCAATCAGCCCACCGGCAACATGATTCAGCGTGGTCGTCCCATCTTTGACCGTCGGCCTTCGGGGCCGGGCGGATTCCAGCCGCGCCCCGGTGGCGCTCCTGGCCAGTTCCCGGGCGGTCCTCGTCCCAAGCATCCCACCCGTCCCGGATTCCCTGGGCAGGGTGGTCCCGGCGGTCCTGGTGGTCCTGGCGCTCGTCCCGGTTTCGGCGCTCGTCCTGGCTTTGGCGCTCGCCCCGGTGGTTTCGGTGGTCCTCGTCCTGGCGCCGGTGGCGCACCGCCTGCGGGCGAAGCACCGCGCCCGCAGCGCGCACCTTCGCGTGGCCGTGGCCGTGGTCAGAACCAGTACCCGAAGACCAAGGAAGGCCCGATGAAGGGCTTTGTGCCGCCGCCACGTTTTGGTGGAGCACACTTCAGCAACGAGCCGTTGCCCATCACCCGTGAAATCACGGTCACTGAAGGAATCAGCGTGAAGGATCTGGCCGAGAAGCTGGATATTCGCGCCAAGGATCTGATCGCCACCCTGCTGATGCGGGGCGTGATGGTCACCGTGAACCAGTCGCTTGACGCTGAGATGATCAAGGATCTGTCTGCCCGCTTTGGCGTGGGCACGGCCGTGATCAGCTACGAAGAAGAGCTGGAGAACGAGGCCATCGAAGAGGTGCTCGACGTCGACAACACCAATGTTGTTGAAGTGGCGCGTGCCCCTGTGGTCACTGTCATGGGTCACGTTGACCATGGTAAGACCAGCCTGCTCGATGCCATCCGCGAAACCGACGTTGCGTCGGGCGAAGCCGGCGGCATTACTCAGCACATCGGCGCATACAAGGTGAAGTTCACCAAGGAAGGTTCGCCGGCTTCGGGCCGCGAGATCGTCTTCCTGGATACGCCGGGTCACGAAGCCTTTACCCGCATGCGTGCCCGTGGCGCCAAGGTTACCGACATTGTTGTCATCGTTGTTGCTGCCGATGACGGCGTGATGCCGCAGACGCTCGAAGCCGTGGATCACGCCAAGGCGGCTGGTGTGCCGATCATTGTGGCAGTCAACAAGATCGACAAGCCTGAAGCCAATCCGGATCGGGTGAAGAAGCAGCTTGCCGATCGCGGCCTGATTCCCGAAGAGTGGGCAGGCGGCGGTGAGAGCGCGACAGTATTTGTCGAACTCTCGGCCAAGAAGCGCCTCAACCTTGATCTGCTGCTGGAAATGATCTGTCTGGTTAGCGACATCAAGGCTCCCAAGGCTACGCCGGGCCGCAAGGCCGTCGGTTCGGTCATTGAAGCCAAGCTGGATCGTGGCCGTGGCGCGGTTGCCTCGGTGCTCGTCCAGGACGGTACCCTGAAGCTGAACGACAGCTACATTGTGGGTAACACTTTCGGTAAGGTCCGCGCCATGTTCGACGATCGTGGTCGCGCCATTACCGAAGCCGGTCCTTCGACCCCGGTTGAAGTGCTCGGCCTCGAGTCGATTCCTGACTCGGGTGATACCTTCCTGGTGGTTGCGGATCGTGACAAGGCCAAGGGCATTGCCACCTATCGCAAGATGAAGGAGCGCGAAGCGCAGCTGGCCAAGAGCAGCCGCGTCTCGCTTGAGAACCTGGCCGAACAGATTCGTATGGCCGGCGTCAAGGATCTGGCTCTCATCATCAAGGGCGACGTTACCGGCTCGGTCGAAGTGCTGGCCGATTCGCTGACCAACATGTCCACCGAAAAGGTGCGCATCAAGGTAATTCGTTCCGGTGTGGGTTCCATTACCGAGAGCGACATCCTTCTGGCGACTGCTTCCAATGCCATCGTCATCGGCTTCAATGTGCGCCCCGAGCGCAAGGCCGCGGAACTGGCACAGCAGGAGAGCGTCGAAATTCGTCTGCACTCGATCATCTACGAGTTGCAGGACGAGATTCGCAAGGCGATGCTTGGCTTGCTTGAGCCGGTCTTCAAGGAGAACTTCCTTGGTCGCGCACAGGTGCTCAACGTCTTCCACATCCCGAAGATCGGCACCATTGCCGGTTGCAGCGTGAAGGAAGGCGTCATCCGCCGCGACTGCGAAGTCAAGGTGATGCGCGATGGCGTGGAAGTCTTCAAGGGCAAGGTTGTCAGCTTGAAGCGCTTCAAGGACGATGCCAAGGAAGTTACCAACGGCATGGAGTGCGGTATCGGCATCTCCGGCTTTGGCAACGAACTGAAGGAAGGCGACGTTTTCGAGGCCTTCACCACCGAGAAGCTGGCCGCCGATCTGGGCGCGCTGACCTCGGCCAAGGCATAACACTCAACCAGAACCAAGAAAAAAACTGCGGCTCGCAAGAGCCGCGGTTTTTCTTTTGGGGGAGGAAAAGTGCATGGAGCGGGCTGGAAGAGCAGAAAAGTCTATAAAAGGCGTTTTAATAGTAGTTTTCTGAATTGTTCTTCCTGAAAAAAGGAGTGAAGTTGAGGGCAACTCCGGGAATCGGCGACGAAATTGTCTAGAAACCTCTCATTTTCCCTCCTGTTGGGATCGGATACCACGCAGCGCCAAGTATCATAGGAGATGAGATCAAGAAATTGCGTCTTTCCTGGCTTCAACTTTGGAGCCGACGCATTTCTTCCCCAAACAAGACGAAAGCGAGAAGAGCTGATGGACGCCGTGAAGGTGAACGGGACATTTGTCGATTTTCAGACAAACTGGGCAGAGATGGAATTGCCCGAGTCGGTCAAAGAGGTTTTGAGCGCAGCACCGCTGGTGCAGACGCCAGAAACCCGCCAGCAGCTGATGGACTGGGCTCTGGGCCGAACTACCGGCGAAACCGACTGGACCCTGGGCAACCGTGAAGATCACGGCGTGTATGAGGCAGTCTTTCAGACTTCGAACAAGGGGCGCGTTACCGAGGCAGTGATTACCAAGGCCCGCAACGGTCTGGCCATCAACTTTCCCGATCCGGCCATGCGCCGCCGCGATCCCGATGCGATGGTGATCGGCGACGATCTGCCCACCGACAAGCCCACGTATCAGCAGCGCTTTGGCGAGAGCTTTGCCGCCACCCGTCAGGCTACGCTCGACTGGCTCAAGACCCAGGAACTGGTGGCCATGCCGTTTTATTGCGGCGCGGATGCGCTGGGCTACGGCGGTCTGTTGATTGTGCCCCGTCAGGCAGCGTTTTTTGCCGCGGCTCTGGCCGACTTGCAGGGCATGATTCCGCGCAGCCAGGTTCCCGAGGGCTTCCGCGTGAACGGCGGCGTGCTGTTTGTGGCTCCCCCGTTCCGTCACACCCACTTTGAAGGCCGTCAGGTGGTGGTGCACGACCGCAAGGAAACCCATCAGGAGGTTTTTGCCTACAACCTCTATCCGGGTCCTTCGGCCAAAAAGGGTGTTTACTCCATGCTGCTGGATCGCGGCGAGCGCGAGGGCTGGGTGACCAACCACTGCGCGGCCGTGGCCGTGGTGACGCCGTACGAAAACCAGATCGTGATTATGCACGAAGGTGCTTCGGGTGGCGGCAAGAGCGAGATGACCGAGCACATCCATCGCATGGATGATGGCCGTCTGCTGATTGGCACCAATGTGGTGACGCACGAGCAGCGTACGCTGAACCTGCCCGAATCCTGCCACCTGCTGCCCATCGCCGACGATATGGCCTGCGCCCACCCCAGCTTCCAGAAGGGCGGTCGACTGACCATTGCCGACGCCGAGGATGGCTGGTTTGTGCGCGTGGATCACATTCAGCACTACGGCACCGCGCCCAACATCGAGCGCCTGTGCATCGATCCGCCCGAGCCGCTTACCTTCCTGAATCACTACATTGTTCCGGGTGGCACCTGCCTGACCTGGGAGCATGTGGAAGACGCTCCGGGCAAACTTTGTCCGAATCCCCGCGTGATTCTGCCCCGCCGGGTACGGGATGATATTCTGCTGGGACCGCAGCGTGTGGATGTGCGCAGCTTTGGTGTGCGTTGTCCTCCCACGCACAAGGACAGCCAGTTGTACGGCATTCTGGCCATGATGCATGTGCTTAGCCCGGCATTGGCCTGGTTGTGGCGTTTGGTGGCTCCGCGTGGCCACGGCAACCCCAGCATCCAGACCCAGAAGACCAAGGAAATGCAGTCGGAGGGCGTAGGTTCTTACTGGGCCTTTGCCACTGGCCGCCGCGTCGATCAGGCCAACCTGCTGCTGAAGCAGATTCTGGAGACGCCCGACACGCGTCACGTGCTTATCCCGAACCAGCACATTGGTGCCTGGAAGGTGGGCTTCATGGCGGAGTGGATTGTGCGTGAGTATCTGGCCCGCCGTGGCAGCGCCAAGTTCGGCCGCGACCAGCTGGAAGAGGCTACCCTGCCGCTGCTCGGCTACATCCCGAGCCAGCTGCGTGTGGAAGGCTCGATGATTCCCCGCATCTTCCTCCGTGTGGAGGAACAGATTCAGGGCGGCGTCGAAGTCTACAACGAGGGCGCTCGCCAGTGGAAGGAGTTCTTCGCCAAGGAGCTGAAGCAGTTCCTGGTGCCGGACCTCGATCCGCTGGGCAAGCAGATCATCGAGGCCTGCCTGGATGGCGCGCATCAGGAGGATTACCGCCGCCTGATTCCGCACCCGCTCTTCCGCGAAGACAGCCTGTAAGGCGCGGCAATCCTGACACACAAGGGGGGCGTGGCTTCGGCCGCGCCCTTTTTTCCTGCACGAATCAGAAAAAGCGCAGACCCGGTATTCACTGCCGCGCGGCGCGCATTTGCACTTCGCGCGACTGGCCGTTACCCTCCCTACAGAGGTCCCCCGCAGATGTCCATGCCCGAGCAGACTCGTTCACTTCGCGGAGAGATCGTCTTCGCCTTTGCGCTGGCGCTGGCCTGCTATGTCGGCTGGTTGCTACGTTCCGTGCTGGTGCAGCTCTACGTCAGCGCATTGTTTGCTGTTGTTCTGACGCCGGTGGTGGGTGCCATTGGTCGCTTTTCCATCCGTGGCTGGCGTCCCTTCAAAAGCGGAGCCATCTTTTTACTGCTGGTGCTGTTGCTGGCCGCGGTGCTCGTCTTCATGGCGCTGGCGCTGCCGCCGGTGATCCGCGATCTGCAGGATTTTGCCGCCGCCGCGCCGGTTCGCGTGCCTGCGCTGCTTGACCGCCTTAAAGGACTACCCTACGCCAATCACATCGACGGAGCCGCGCTTAGCGTCAAGGTGCAGGACCTGGGCGGCAAAGCTGCCGGTCTGCTGGTGGCCTCGCTCACCGGCTGGGCGGGTGACCTGTTCGATCTGGCGATGAGCGTCATTCTGATCGTCTATTTTCTGCTGGAAGGCAATACGGCCTACCGGTGGTTCCTATCGCTTTGCCCGGCTCAGGGGCGCGCCCGCCTTGACCGCACGCTGCGGGTGGCCGAGGTGCGCATGGGCAAGTGGCTGGTGGGGCAGTTCAGTCTGATGGTGATTCTGGGCGTGGTCAGCACGCTGGTGTATGCTTCGCTCGGTCTGCGCTACGCCTATGCGCTGGGCGTTCTGACCGGTACTCTCAACATTATTCCGGTGCTGGGCGCAGCCATCTGCATCGTGCTTGCCATGCTGGTGGCTGCCATTGATAGCTGGGGACGCGTGCTTGGCATCGCCATTTTTTATCTTCTCTATCTGCAGTTGGAGAACTCGGTGCTGATTCCGCGCATCATGAAGAACACCGTCGGCCTGCCCGGCCTGGCGATTCTGGTCGCGTTGCTGATTGGTTCCAGTCTGGCGGGCGTGGTGGGCGCCATGGTTTCGGTGCCCACGGCAGTGCTGGTCTCCGTGCTCGTTGAGGAGTACCTCATTCACAGAGAGCCAGCACCTGCCGCTTAGAGCATTTTCGGAATACATGTAGACTTTTTAAGGGGCTTGCAAGGTGCCTTTTTCTTGAGGAAAAAGGCACCTTGCATCTTGCTTTCGGTCTACAGTAATTCCGAAAATTCTCTAAGCGGTTCTGTCCTACTTCGCTGCCGGTTTCCAGCGCAGAATGGGCTTGCGGGCAGCCTGCACTTCGTCCAGACGTGCAATGCGCGTGGAGTGGGGCGCATTCTTGATGAGTTCAGGATCCGTTTCCGTCTCCTGCGCGATGGCCCGCATGGCGTCGACAAACAGATTCAGCTCCTCAAGCGATTCGCTCTCGGTGGGCTCAATCATCAGCGCGCCGGACACGATCATCGGGAAGCTCACCGTGTAGGGGTGGAAGCCGTAGTCGATGAGGCGCTTGGCAATGTCGCCGGTGGAGATGCCGTGGGCCTTCTGCCGCTTGTCGCTGAAGACCACCTCGTGCATGGATGCCGTCTTGTAGGGCATCTCATAGAGGTCTTCGAGCTTGGCGCGCAGATAGTTGGCGTTCAGCACGGCGTCTTCGGTGGTCTGGCGCAGGCCGTCGGGTCCGTTGGCCAGAATGTAGGCGAGCGCGCGGATGCACACGCCAAAATTGCCGTAGAAGGCGCGTACCCGGCCCACGGACTGCGGACGGTTGTAGTTCCAGTGCTTCGCACCGTTCTCGTTTCGGACTAGGACAGGTGTCGGTAAAAAAGGCTCCAGAAATGCCTTGCAGGCCACCGGACCCGAGCCCGGACCGCCGCCGCCATGAGGCGTGCTGAAGGTCTTGTGCAGGTTCAGGTGCATCACGTCCACGCCGAAGTCGCCGGGCCGCGCCTTGCCGACCAGAGCGTTCATGTTGGCGCCATCCATGTAGAGCAGAGCACCCTTGGCGTGCAGAATCTCCGCGATCTTGGCGATCTGGCTTTCGAAGACGCCAATGGTCGAGGGATTGGTGATCATCAGCGCGGCGGTGTCTTCATCCACCTGCTTGGCCAGGGCCTCAAGGTCGATGCCGCCCTCGGGGTTGGACTTCAGGTTTTCGACCGCGTAGCCGCAGATGGCGGCCGTGGCCGGATTGGTGCCGTGCGCCGAGTCAGGGATGATGATCTTCTTGCGGGCGTTGCCCTTGGACTCATGCCAGGCGCGCACCAGCAGAATGCCGGTGAACTCACCATGCGCACCGGCGGCCGGCTGCAGGGTGATGGCGTCCATGCCGGTGATCTCGATGAGCGAACGCGAGAGCAGGTCAACGACTTCCAGCGCGCCCTGCGCCAAAGAGTCAGGACGGTAGGGGTGCGCTTCCGCGAGGCCCTCGGTACGAGCCACGAACTCGTTGACGCGCGGGTTGTACTTCATGGTGCAGGAACCCAGCGGATACATGCCCAGATCGATGGCGTAGTTCCAGGTGGAGAGCCGTGTGAAGTGGCGCAGAATCTCGATCTCGCTCAGCTCGGGGAGCTGTGCGCTTTCCGCGCGGTAGCTTTCGCCCAGCAGGGCCTTGGCGTCAACAGCGGGAACATCGAGCGCGGCCAGTTTGTAAGCCTTTTTGCCCGGCGCGGACTGCTCGAAGAGCAGCGCTTCGTTCTGCGTCTGGTGGGGACGAACCTTGCCAACTGCATTCAATTCATTCGCCATTTATGCAACCTCCTGCGCAGCCAGAACAGCCGCTGCCGCGTCGATCTGCACGCGGGTGTTGACTTCGGTTGCGCACCACAGGGTTGCGCCCTTCAGCTCGGGATACCAGCGGCCCAGGTCAATGCCGCCCACGATCTTGTTGTTGAGCAGGCGCTCGCTCCATGCTTCCGGAGCTTCGTCGGTCTGCAGCACGAATTCGTTGAAGCGGGGCGAACCACCAAAGAGCAGCTTGGCACCGGGCGCGGCGGCCAGGGCGTTGGCAGCGTAATGCGCCTTGGCCAGATTTTGCTCGGCCAGCTCCTTGATGCCTTCCTTGCCGTAGATGGCCAGGAAGATAGTGGCCATGAGCGCCACCAGAGCCTGATTGGAGCAGATGTTCGAGGTGGCCTTTTCGCGGCGGATGTGTTGCTCGCGGGTGGCCAGCGTGAGCACGAAGCCACGGTTGCCGTTCTTGTCGACGGTCTGACCAACCAAGCGGCCGGGGATCTGACGAACGTACTTTTCCTTGGCTGCAATTACGCCGCAGCCGGGTCCGCCGTAGCTGATGGCCACGCCGAAGGACTGTGCTTCCATGGAGACGATGTCGGCTTCCACCGGAGGCTTGACCACGCCGAGCGAAAGCGCTTCGGCAATGGAGACGACCAGCAGAGCGCCCTTGGCGTGTGCGATCTGGGCGATGGCCGGAATGTCTTCCACAACGCCGAAGAAGTTGGGGCTCTGCACCAGCACAGCGGCGGTTTCTTCGGTCACGCTGGCGGCCAGTGCGCTCAGGTCAATGCGGCCGGTGCTGGCGTCATAGCCAACCACGGCGGTGGGCAGTTCGCGGCAGCGCAGATAGGTGTCCACCACTTCGCGGTGCTCGGGATGCACGCTGGCAGCCACCACGGCCTTGTGCCGGCCGGTGACGCGCATGGCCATCAGCAGGGACTCGGCCGCGCCGGTCGAACCGTCGTACATGCTGGCGTTGGCCACGTCCATGCCGGTCAGCTCGGCAATCATGCTCTGGAACTCAAAGATGGCCTGCAGGGTTCCCTGGGTGATCTCGGCCTGATAGGGGGTGTAGCTGGTGAGGAACTCGCCGCGCTGCACGATGGTGTCGATCAGCACCGGACGGTAGTGGCGATAAGCGCCCGCGCCCAGAAAGCTGGCGTAGTCGGTGGCGTTCTTGGCGCCAGCGGCGCGGAAGAACTCAATGATCTCGCTTTCGGCCATGGCCTCGGGAAGGGCCAGATCGCCGGTGAGACGGTGCTCGGCGGGAATCACTTCAAAGAGCGCATCAATGGAGCTTGCGCCAATAGTGGCGAGCATCTGCTCGCGCTCAGAAGGGGATTTTGGCAGGTAACGCATGAGTGACTGGGTGCTCCTGGGGATCAGCTCCTAGCTTCTAGCCACTAGCTTTTAGCTCGAGAAGTTTCTCGACGATGTGTCCATGCGTTGCGAGCGGGGGCAGAACGCAATTCATCTGTGCGGACACGAAAAAGCTAGAAGCTAGAGGCTGGAAGCTGAAGGCTGTTTTTAGTGTCCGGTTTCTTCGGCGATGAAGGCTTCATAGGCGGCGGCGTCCAGCAGTTTTTCAAACTCGCTTGGGTCGCTCAGCTCAACCTTGATGATCCAGGCCTCGTGGGGCTTTTCGTTGATCTGGTCGGGGGTGTTCTTCAGCTCTTCATTGGTGGCAGTGACGGTGCCGCTGACCGGGCTGTACAGGTCGCTGACCGCCTTGACGCTCTCTACCGAGCCAAAGACGGCGTTGGCCGCAATCGGGTCGCCCACCTTGGGTACGTCAACGTAAACGATGTCGCCGAGCGAGCCCTGGGCATAGTCGGTAATGCCGACCACGCCGATGTTGCCTTCCAGATAGATCCACTCGTGTTCGCGGGTGTAACGATAATGCGCGGGATACGCCATGGGTATGCTCCTTGAGAAATGAAAGCAGACAGCAGTCTCTATTTTAGTCTGCAGCGGGGAAGGCAGCCGAGGAAAACCCCGGCCGAAAGGGTAGTTTCGTCACAGATGGGAAGAGGGCGCAAGCGGTACGGTTTGGGCTGTTTCCCGGCTAATTCTGAAAACGGCAGGGACCAAGGCCGCAGGCGTGACCGAAGAAGCTTATTGCCGTTGGAGGGAGCAGGGACTGCTTTATTGGGCGAAGAACCGGCCGTGGCCGCCGGCGGCCCAGGGATTGTACTGGGCGGCAAAGCCGGAGCGGTGCTGCACGCTGGGGTGGTTGAACTCCCAGAACTCGACCAGAGGGTTGGGCGCGGGGTCTTCCAGCCAGGCCTCGCCCAGGTGATTGAAGGCGCTGACGGCGGTCTTTTGCGGGTCAGCTACCAGACCGTGGATTGCCTCCTGCCCGTAGACGTCGGCCTCGTGTTCAAAGTGGCGGCTGAGGGCGTTGGAGGCGGGTTGCAGAATCAGGCTGAGCAGAGAAACCGTCAGAAGAACTAGCAAAAATCCCTGTCGTGTGGCCAGCGGAGCGAGGGACGGGTCGGCGCTGGTCAGCTTCCAGGAAGTGGCTTTGCGCTTGGCCAGACTTCCGGCAAAGCGGGAACCGGCAAAGAGCAGCGCCAGCAGGCCGAAAGAGGAGAACGCGATCTCTTTGGGAATGTGGTTGAGCATGTAGTGGCCGCTTTCGTGGCCGAAGATGAAGAGAATCTCGTCGTCGGGCAGGCGGTCGGTGGCTGTGTCCCACATGACGTAACGCTTGCTGGAGCCAATGCCGGTGACGTAGGCGTTCAGGCCGTTCGATTTGTCGCTGGCCTTCATCAGGAACATGCGCTCCGGCGGAATGCGGTTGCCGGTGCGGGCCACCACGGTTTCCAGCTTGGCGACCAGCGCGGCGTGATGCTGCTCAAGCGGCTCAAATTTGTTGAAGAGCGGATCGATGACCAGGGGTGTAGCGAAGATGGCCAGCAGCGTCAGCGGCATGGCCACGGCCCAGATGCCGAGCCACCAGAGGCGCGGAGATACTCGGACCAGCCAGTGAAAGAGCAGCATCAGCAAGGGGCCGACAAGAATGCCGATGCCGAGCGCTTTGCCCTGATCGCCGAACCAACTGGCCCAGCCCTGTATGCTGATGCCGTAATGCAGACTGGCGGTGTGGCCAAGCAGCTCCAGCGGCAGGCTGGCCAGCGTGGAAAGCAGTAGGTAGACGGCAAAAAAGGCTAACCCCTGCAGCCAGCGGCGGGCAATGCGCTCTTCCAGCCATCCGGCAATGCGCGCGGCCCATCCCGTGGCCAGCAGCAGAGCCACAAAACCGATGCTCCAGAGAGAATCCACCAGGTCGAGCGCGGTGTGAATGTGGCCGAGGGCCACGGCCTTGGCCAGCTTGTCTGGCGGAAGATTGTAGGTTTGCGCGGGAGTAGGTGGTTGCGGGCTGGCTGTGTCTTGCGTGGGCGCGATTGGAGTGGGGTTGTTGGCCAGTGCGGCGTGCGGCAAAACCAGCAGCAGAAAGAGCGGAAAAACGAGCCAGCGCAGTTGTAGCTTCAACAGAGCCCCCATGGCGGAATTGGATTCGAATCAATCTGGAATAGAAATGATGATAGACGCAGGAAGCTGACTGCGAGAAAACTTGTTCGAGTTCAGGCAATTGATCGCGTCGATTGAATTTTGCAAATGGATTTGCAGGGGATGGACGTCTTCCACCCATGGAGATTCATCCGTCTAGAAGCGAAAGCGTAGGCCGAAGTCGATCTGGCGTGGCTGGAAGAAGTTGGTGGCGTTCACGTTGAGGGGCTGGCCGAAGGCGGTGGAGTTGGTCTTGGCACCATTCATGAAGGTCAGCGTGGGCAGGCCGCCTGCAGTATCGCTCGACTCAATCGTGTAGCCGGTCGTCTCCAGCTCCGTCACGTTCTGGTGGTTGAAGAGATTGAAGGAGTCGGCCAGCAGCTCCAACTCGCGTTCATGGCGCAGTGGAATGCGCTTGCTCAGGCGCAAGTCCAGCTTCCATGTGTCGGGATAGCGGTAGGTATTGCGGCCCAGGTTGTAAAACTTGCCGTCGCTGCCAGTGCCGTAGATGCGATTGTCGCCGCCCAGTCCGTTCAAACCGGGGCCCAGGCCGACGATGGCCGCGTCGGTACTGCTGTATTTTTTGGGGATGGAGCCGCCGGTGCGCATGGTGTAGGGCTGGCCGCTGCGGTACTGGCCCACGCCTGCGATTCGCCAGCCATTGGCGATGCGGCCAGCACGGCCTGCCAGCTTCCACGGTGGCTCAAAGAGCAGCAGAACAGCGGCGGAGTGGCGTGTATCCAGATTGCCGGTGCCGTACTCCCAGTGGAAGTTGGTGGGGTCCATCATGCTGCCGCCCAGCAGGTTGGTGCTCTCGTTGGGGTTCCAGTCCATGGCGTGGGAGTAGGTGTAGTGGGTGTGCAACGTGAGCCCATGGGCGCTCACCCGGGTTAGTTGCAGGGTAGCCGCCTCGTAGGTGGAGTTGGCGCGGCTCTCCACCTCCACCACCTGCTGATAGTCCGTGTTGGCCCGGCCCGCTGTACCGGTGCTGGAGGTGGACGAGGGCCAGGTGGCGTAAAAGGGCACGGTCAGTCTCTGCGCGTTGCCGATTTTGATGGGCCCCAGCGCCGACGCATCGCTGAGGGCATAGGTAATGGAGCCGGGATTCACCGTAGAGTCGATGTTGGTGTCCACCGTGACCGGTAGTCTGCGGCCAAGGCTGACCATGGTGCCAACCGAGGCGGTGAATTTGGCCGGTAGCCGCTGCTCCACAGCCACTTCGGCCTGATGCACCTCGGGATTTTTGAAGTTGGGCGCAAACTCCAGGGCAGCCGGTTTCACATAGGTTGCGGGTGGGCCAGAGAGCACATATGGAAAGGGTGGAGCGCCGCCCTCGTACAGGTTGTCGGTGGGCCGGAAGAAGTAGCGCAGGTCAGCGTTGGTGGAGCCCGTCTGGGTAAGCACGGACTCTGCCACCGAGTTGCTGATGCGCCCGTAGTAGATGCCGTAGCCTAGCCGCAGCACCGGTCCATAGCTGCCGCGCTTGCCCAGCGCCAGACTGAAGCGCGGAGCCCAGTTGCTGCCCAGGTTGGGCGTCTGCTGGGTCAGTGGCAGCTCGGGATTGTTCACGATTCTGATCGGTGCCGGAAGCTGCTCATGTTCCCAGCGCATTCCTGCCGAAAGCGTCAGGAATTTGACCGGCTGCCATTGCGCTGTGCCATAGGCCGCCCACTGATTGGTGCTCACATGGCGTTTGGCTGGGCCCATTGTCTGCGAGTAGTAGGAGTAGCAGGGTAATGATCCAATGCCTTCAAGCCCGCCGCTGGAGTTGTACCAGGCCTTGGCGCGCGCGTCACAGTTGTGCGGGTCCGAGGCGTTCAATTCGCCGGTGTAGCCGTAGTCCTGGAAGGCCAGAGCATCGGTGATGAAGTTGGCCACATTCGCGTAGTGGTAGGTTCCGGTCTGGTTGCGCAGCATCGTGATTTCGTCAAAGTCGTGATCGTAGCTGACGCCGGAGCGCACCAGTAGCTGGCCGTGGGTCCAGTCCAGCGACTGTTCCAGATGCGTCACCAACTCGTCGGGGAAGTCGCCCTGGCCGAAGCGGGAAGGATTGCCGATGGTGAAGCCGTAGCTGGAGTCCACGGTGATCTGCGGCAGTTGGCCCCAGTCGTTGACGTTCAGTGTCTGC
Source organism: Telmatobacter bradus (assembly GCF_048629425.1). NCBI lineage: Bacteria > Pseudomonadati > Acidobacteriota > Terriglobia > Terriglobales > Acidobacteriaceae > Telmatobacter > Telmatobacter bradus. Next base: position 4,235,800 of record NZ_CP184532.1, on the reverse strand, counting down.
TCGTAGGCGGAAGGCGTCTCTGGCAGGGCGCGCAGCTCGGTATGGCCGAAGGAGAGTTGGCTGGCGGTCAGCAGGTTGGCGGTAATGTAGCGCTGCCACCGCCCCAGCAGCCACTGTTCCAGCGACTGGCTGTGGCCGTAGCTGTGGGTGCCGTAAGTCTCGCTGGTCTGCGTCATGCCTCCACCGGGCGAGTCGAAGTAGGCGGCGGTGGCCTCAACGTTCATTTGCTGCCGCTCGTTGATCTGCCAGTCCACGCGGCCAAAGCCCACCCACTGGCTGGCCGTGCGCGGGGCTTCGCCGGTCAGTCCGGCCAGAGTTTCCATCACCGACGAGTAGCATATGTACACATTGCTGCATTTGGAGCCGATCTGCCCGCTCAGCAGCTCTAGCCGGGGCGTGGTGGGCGCGGCAAAGAAGAGGTCAGGGTGCTTGACGCCGGAGACACCGGGATCGTTCTTATAGTTGCTGTCGAGGGCTGCGAACCAGAAGAGATTTTTGCGGAAGAGCTGGCTGCCGAGGCCCAATCCCACCGTCAGTTCATGGCTGGGCGGGGTGTAGGGCACGGTTCCGAAGGTGGCAACGCTGGTGGTGGTGGCTGCAGCCGTCTCCTGAATCAGGGTGGTGAAAGGGTTTCGCGCTCCCCACAAATTCTGCCGGTCATAGACGAAGCCCTGCCCATGCAGATTTTTGGTGCCGCTCTCGGTAGTAATGGCGATGCGGCCACCCGCGCCCCGGCTGGCGCTGCGTGCCACATTGATGGCGGTGGTGTTCAGGGTGCGGATGGCCACTTCACTTACCGCCAGTCCGCGCCCATTGGCCCAGGGCTGACCCATCGAATCCGGCCCGGTGTTTTGTCCCGAGCTGCTGGCGGTACGCTGCCCCACGCCGCCAAAGGCCAGTTGCGTATTCATGCCGTCGAGGGTGGTTTCGGCTGCATCGTAGCCGGGACCGGCCAGCGAGGTGCGCTCCGCACCCGGAGCCGAGGCGGCATGCGGTGTGTCCAGCGCAAAATCCTCCCAGTGGCGGCCGCTGGCGGGCAGGGAACGCACCTCTTCGCCGGTCAGCCCGGTAGCGTTTGGCTCTGCGTTGGGTTCTGCCGGTTCTGGGGGCGGCACACTCTTTTCCGCAATTTCTTCCCAGGGCGTGCGTTCCGCTTCTTGTTCTGTCCCCTGTTTTGTCATGGTAGCTGTGTTTTCTGTCGTTTGCGGTGCAGGCGCGGCTGCGGGAGAGGAAGCTGCGGTTTTTTCCCAGCCCTGCCCATGGGCGGCCGCAATCGCCGCAGCCAGATCCGGCTGCTCGATTTCGCCCCGGCCGGCAAAGCTCATCGGCGGAGCGCCCGGCGGCAAAACCAGATGCTGCGTGGCCCAGTCGGGCGGGGCCTGAGTTGGCGGGGCTTGAGCAGATGCGGCTGGACTGAGTGCGGCTGAACTTGACGCGGCCTGCGCCGGAAGCGTGCGCGGCGCGACCTGCTGTGCCGCCTGCGGCGGAACGGCGTGGGGCGCTGCACTGGCTGCAGAAGTTGAGGAAGGAAGCGCGGAAACTGCGGCGACGGTCTTTTCCTTGCCCGGCGGGGGAATTGCCTGTGCTGGCAGTGGATGCGGCGCATTCTGCGGTTCTACGACCGCCAGCAGACGCGGTTGTCCTTCTGGGTTTTGCGGTGCAAAGGCCATGGCTGCTTGCATATGCGCCTCATGACCGGGTTGCACCAGAATGTCGTTCAGCTCGCCATGGCCAAGCTCAGGCTGGTCGGCCGTGAGTGTGTACAGACCGGCGGGAAGGTTCTGGAAGCTGTAGGAACCGTTTTTGGCCGTGACGGTGCGAGCCTCAAAGGTACTCTGCTGCAGATGGGCCACAATCGTCAGGCCGGAGAGCGGCGCGGAACTCAGGCTGGTCAGCCGCCCACTAAGTGAGCCGGTAGTTTGCCCGAGCGCAGCCATACACACGCCCGCCCACAGCACGGCGACAGCCAGCGGTCCGATGCGCTTCAGCTCTGCCATCGAGCAACCTTCCGGCAGATCGTAGGGAAGTCCTTCAGCGCCAGCCGGATCCTTGTAAGGGCGTGCTTTTCCGGCCTTTTTGTCCTGTGACCAGCTCCGCTCCAAGGCGGATTTTTCCCCAGTCGTACTCAGGAACACGGGGAGTCAATTTGCTGCGATTCTAAGCTGCTTTTTAGGCGCTGCAAAGTCTTCTTTTAGAAACTTCTTATGGAAGTGCGGGGTAGTGCCAGAGCTTTTAGCCGTTAGCGGGTTAGCAAGTCAGCTGTCAGCAAGTCGGCGGGTCAGCTTTTATCTCATTTTGCACTAAAGCGAGTGCAAATAGTTCTCCCTGTAGTGCGTTGGGTCCGGGTGCTTGGTTCCAGCATGGACAGGCTGAAAGCTGAGAGCGGACGTCTGAAAGCTGTTTTTCCCCCGCTGCGATTCAGACTCCGGTACACTGAAGAAGCGGCCTTTTTCAACAATCGCCGCCTGTGCGCCCCAGGGCGCGCATCTTTTTTTGTTTGGAAGCTTATGTTCATCGATCAGGTAAAGATTCACGTCAAGGCTGGCGATGGCGGCAATGGCTGCATGGCCTTCCGTCGTGAAAAGTTCGTGGCCCGTGGCGGCCCTTCGGGTGGGGATGGTGGCCATGGCGGCGACGTAATCATGGTCTCCAGCCAGCGTCACAATACGCTCATCCACTTCCGCTACAACCCCGAGCACAAGGCCAAGCGCGGCGAGCACGGACTGGGCTCCAACTGCACCGGTCAGGATGGTTACTCCATCACGCTCAAGGTGCCGGTGGGCACGGCTGTCTATAACTTTGAGACCGGCGAGTTGCTGCACGACTTCAGCGAGCCCGACGATACCTTCGTGGTGGCCAAGGGCGGACGCGGCGGACGTGGCAACCAGCATTTTGCCACCCCCGTTCATCAGGCTCCGCGGGAGCATGAGATGGGGCGGACCGGGGATGAGTTCTTCCTGCGTTTGGAGCTCAAGCTGCTGGCCGATGTCGGCCTGGTGGGCTACCCCAATGCTGGCAAGTCCACGCTGATTTCGCGCATTTCCGCGGCCAAGCCCAAGATTGCCGATTATCCCTTCACGACGCTTGAGCCAAACCTTGGCGTGGTCACGGTGGGTGAAGAGCCGGATCTGCTTTCCTACGTGGTGGCCGACGTTCCCGGTTTGATTGAGGGCGCGCATCTGGGCCAGGGCCTGGGTACGCAGTTCCTGCGTCACATTGAGCGCACCCGCGTGTTGCTGCATTTGGTGGATGTGAGCGACGCCTCGGGCCGTCCCGATGCCGTGGAAGACTTCAAGGTGATCAACAAGGAGCTGGAGAGCTTTGGCAACGGTCTGGTTGAAAAACCGATGATCGTGGCTGCCACCAAGATCGACTCCGCCAACCCCGAAAAGCTCAAGAAGCTCCGGGCGCATGCCAAGCGCCGCAAGCTGGAGTTCCACGAGATTTCCGCCGTCACCGGCGAAGGCGTGGCCGAGCTGAAGTGGGCGATGGCTCGTCGTCTCTTCGACATTGAAGCCAAGTAACTCCCGTAGCATTGGCTGTGAAATGAAACGAGGGCGCTTTGAGCGCCCTCGTTTTTTTGTTGCGGCGAAAGACGGCTTTCAAGGCAAAGTTGTCAGCCCTCGGCTTTATTTTGCGGAAATTTTCTTCTGCAACTCAGCCAAACAAAATTCGACCCTTCCGGTTGAGCACAACTGCTGAATCTTCCCTACAAACAGGCTAATAGCTGATGGCCGAAAGCTGCTTTTCGCTCCCTGTGTTTTTTGTCACAAGACTGTAATAGTTCGCCTGTGATAGCATCCGGGTTTCATTCGCAGGTCTCTGGCGAGCGGTTTTCAAGCCTGCCGCTGGGGGCTGGTCCTGAGAGTTGATCGATGGACGAAGCAGAGGCCAGACCGGGCGCTTCCGCCCGCCAATCCGGCACACAGGCAGCCCTTTCGGGCGATTCCGCGTCCTCCCTGTCCATTCCAGTTTGTCCCTCCCCCGGGCTCATTCTGCAGTACCCCCGCACACACAAGGAGAAACCCTATGAAAATCTATCAGGGAAGTGAGATCCGCAACGTAGCTGTAATGGGGCATGCACATAGTGGCAAAACCACGCTCATTGCCGCTTTGCTGCATGCCGCCAAGATGACTCCCACGCAGGGGCGCGTTGCAGATGGTTCGGCCGTGACCGCCTACGACGAGGAAGAGGTTGCCCGTGGCGTAACCATGCAGAATGCCGTGGCCTTTGCCGAGTGGCAGGGCGTCAAAATCAATTTTGTGGATACGCCGGGTTTTCACATGTTTACCCACGAAGCCCGCGCCGCGCTGCTGCCGGTGGAATCCGCCGTGGTGGTGGTGAATGCTCTGACCGGCGTTGAACCGGTGACCGAGCGCGTGTGGAAGTTTGCCGAAGAGGCTGCTGTGCCGCGTATCGTGCTGGTCAACCAGATGGACCATCCCAAGGCGGGTGGTGGCGGCGGACTGAGCGCCCTGCTCGACGATCTGGCTGAGCGCTGGGGCCGTGCTTGCGTGCCTGTGCAGCTGCCCATCGTTGACGCCAACGGCTTCCGTGGCGTGGTGGATCTGGTGACCATGCAGAGCTTTACCTATGCGCCCAACGGCGACGGCCGCGGCAAGGCGAGCGCCGAAATTCCCGCCTCGCTGGCCGCCGACGCCAAGGCCCGACATGAGGCATTGATCGAGCTGGTGGCCGAGGGCAAAGACGAGTTGATGGAAGAGTTCTTTGAGAAGGGAACCATCCCCTTGGAACATCTGGTGGCCGCGCTCCACGAGGCCATTCGTGAAGACCGCATCTTTCCTGTGCTCTTTGGCGCGGGCCTGACCAACATTGCGCTCGACCATCTGCTGGACTTTTTGAAGGCTTACGCTCCCGCGCCCACTGAGCGCACGCCTTTCAACGTGACGACTGCCGTGGCTGGACAGGAAGCTACGGAAACCACGCGCGAGGTCAGCGATGCACAGCCCGTCGCGCTCACCGTTTTCAAAACCATGTCGGACCCTTTTGCCGGACGCATCAGCTTCTTCAAGGTGATGAGCGGCGTGCTCAAGAATGACGCTACGTTGGAAAATTACACCCGTCGCGGGCAGGAGCGTTTTGCGCACCTTTCCGTGATGCAGGGGCGCAAGGCCGTGGAAGTTCCTGAGCTGCATGCGGGCGACCTGGGCGCGGTGGCCAAGCTGCGGGAAACCCTTACCGGCAATACGCTGGGCGCAAAGGGTGGCGAGATTCAGCTGGAACTGCTGCAGCTGCCCGAGGCGGCCATGACGTACGCCATTGAGCCCAAGACCCGTGCCGACGAAGACAAGCTGGCTCCGGCCATCCACAAGCTGATGGAAGAGGATCTGCTGGTGCGCTTCTTCCGCGATCCGCAGACCAACGAGTTTTTGATTGCGGGCGCAGGCCAGCCGCACATTGAGGCGATCGTCAGCCGCCTGAAGAAGCGCTATCACGTTGAGGTTACGTTGAAGGCGCCCAAGGTGCCCTACCGCGAAACCATCCGCGCCAAGGCCGAGGCGCAGGGGCGGCACAAAAAGCAGTCCGGTGGCCATGGCCAGTTTGGCGACTGCAAGATCCGCATGGAACCTCTGCCGCGCGGCACCGGCTTCCAGTTTGCCAGCGAGATTTTTGGCGGATCGATTCCCCGGCAGTTCGTTCCCGCTATTGAAAAGGGCGTGGTGGAGAGCGCAGCGCGTGGCTACCTGGCTGGCTACCCGGTGGTGGACTTCAAGGTGGTGGTTTACGACGGCAGTTACCACGACGTTGATTCCAACGAAATGAGCTTCAAGACCGCTGGGCGTCTGGCTTTCAAAAAAGCCATGGAGCTATGCAAGCCCTGTCTGCTGGAGCCCATTATGAAGGTGGTTGTTGAGGCTCCCGAAGAGTTTGCCGGAGCGCTGATGGGCGACTTGAACGGTCGCCGTGGTCGCGTGGGTGGCATGGAGAGCAAGGGCAAAACTACCGTGATCAACGCCCAGGTTCCCATGGCCGAAATGCTGGCCTATGGCACCAATCTAACTGCGCTCACACAGGGCAAAGGCAGTTACCACATGGAAATGGACCACTACGACGTGGTGCCACAGGCCGCCGCAGACAAGATTCTGGCCGGCGCCAAACGCCCCGTCGACGAAGACGAGGAATAAACCAATCTGTAGCGTGGTTTGTGCTGCATTGCGGGGTGGAGAAATCCACCCCGCAATGCATTTCAGCAGAAGATTTTCCAGAGAGGTTTTCTGGCAGGTGTGGCCAGAACGGCTTTGCCGGGGATATGGACTGAGTTATTGAAGTTGCGATGAGGATGAGAATGCTGTCGCTGCTGCTTTGGCGATGGCTACGTCATTTTCTTTGTTCAAGCCAGCGACGCCCACGGCACCCACGACTTCCTGGCCAGAGATCAAGGGGACTCCGCCGCGAAGCGTGAGCAGCCCGGCAGTTACCAGAGCGGTGCGTCCGTTGTTGACGTTGTTTTCGGTCTCTTCGCTGGGTCGTTGCAGCAGGGCAGAGGTGCGTGCCTTGCCAATGGCAAGCTCAGGGCTGCCGTCGCGGACTCCGTCCATCTTAAGAAAGGCAATCAGCGTTCCGCTGCGATCAACGACCGCAATCGCGCACGGGGCATGAAGCTTTCCGGCTTCTTCTTCGGCCGCCTGGAGAACACGCTTTGCACCAGCCTCGCTGATAACTTGGACGGTCAACGTTGAATCGTTTGCCTGAACGGGAATACCGCAAGAAAACAGCAAGGCAAGACAGAGAGCATAGATAACTTTTTTTGCGTCGGACATCTTCAACAGACCTCTCCAAACAGCTCGATTCTATACTTGCCGGTCCATACTTTCCGGTGACGCTGCCCTCGACGGCCAGCGGTATCTCTGTTTCCTGCCTCAATCTGCCCGCGAATGCCACGTGCAGTTATTCGTCGAGCACGGGTGCAATTGCGATCTCCACCTCCTCAAATACCCCTGCAGGAACCTACCAAATCACGGTAGTATTTACCGAGAGCGTTTCAGAAACAGCGGGAATTTTACTGCCGTTTCTTCTTTTACCGCTTTTCTTGATGCGGAGAAAATTGGCGGCTTACGGAACCTGGCCGGCGTTCTTACTCGGCGTGATTCTATTATCCAGTGCAGCCTTTACTGTTGGCTGCGCAGGAAGCGCCTCGTCGAGTTCCTCGAGCGCGCAGACGCAGCAAGTCAAGCACTCAGGCACAGTTAGTCTAACGGTCAAGTAAGGTCGTGTAAGCGTAGCTCTATAAATGCTTTTATGTAAGCATGGAAAAATTCCATGCTTACATAAGTTCGTCTATGCAATACGTCCAGAAATAGTCACAACCACTCCGCGTTGCTGTGTGTGCTCAAGATAGTCTGCCCAGCCCTGCATCATTTTGGTGCGGGGCTGCAGGCAACGGGCGTGAATGTAGGCTGCACTGACGGCGTGGCGCTCTCTGGCCTGCGCCAAAGACACATCCGGGTACTTGCCCAGCGCCATCAGCTTCTCTTTGCCGTCAAAGCGGTACTTCCAACGCCAAAGTTTTCCACCGGACGGTACAATCTGCAGGTACAGGCCGCCGCCATCGCTCATGCGGTATGGTTTGTCACTCTGTTTGGCTTTACGGATCTGGGTGTCGGTCAGCGCCATATTTTTGCCTCGTACGCAGGGGGGGCACAAAAATACCCCCAGGTGAAAGGCTTCGTACCCCCAGGAATCCCCCCAGAACGCTTGGCTTTCATGGTATCGCCGAGGAAGGGATGAAATAATATCTTATTCATTTTTAAGTAGTTTTTGTTTTTTGGGGAACTTCTGGAGACGCTCTGGGAAGAGGTCTTGGCGGAGGGAGAGGGATTCGAACCCCCGGAGCCCTTTCGGGCTCAACGGTTTTCAAGACCGCCGGTTTCAACCGCTCACCCATCCCTCCGCGGGGTGGGAACACTTTTGATTGTAAGGCCGAATGGCGGTTTTTCCCAATCGTTGAATGCAGGAAAGCTTTCTGCCCTGCTCCTCATATAGACGACTTGTGTGAATACGGTTCAGTTCGCTGTTTCTGTGTAAAGATGCACGGGGAAAAGCGGCTATTTTTTTACAGTGAGATTTTTTGGTGCCGTTATGCGGTATATGGCGGGGGTAGAGAAACGCCATCGCGTTGCAAGGAAAAGAGATTTATCGTAGGTGACTTAAAACACATCCCCAGATAAGAATTTCTCTTTAAAATAGGTTAGTTTGCCTCCGGGGCGGATTGTCTCGCATTGAACGATGCGATACCCGGGGAAAGAATAAGCATCCGGACCGGATTCGGAAACAAAGTAAACCGGCCGGAACATCTTTTTGCCTGTTCACCGGATTTCTGGGAACAGGCTCACGGTACGAGAGGACCATAGTGTATTCAAAAACGTCTTTCATAAGCACGGCGAGCGCTATTTTGCGTTGTTTTGTCGCCGCATTGTTTGTGATCGTTCTGGCCAGTGCGCACGCGCAGGAATTCCGCGGTACGCTGGAAGGTTCGATCACGACGGGAGCCAACATCCCCGTTTCTCATGCACGGATTGAAGCGGTTCAGCAGGATACCGGTGCGCGTACCGATACGGTGACCGACGCACAGGGCCGTTATACGCTTCCTGGACTGGCTCCGGGTTCCTATCAGGTGACGGTCAAGGACGAGGGTTTCAAGACCTACGTCCGTCAGGGCATCACGCTTGATCCGGGCAGCCACGTGGCGATCAACCCCGTGCTGACGCCGGGCGCTATTACCGAGACCATCACCATCCGTCAGGATGCCTCGATGGCTGGTGGGCGCAGTGCCGCCAGTGACCAGACGATGGGCACGCAGGCTGTGCGCGAACTGCCTCTGAATGGCGGTGCACCTTCGACGCTCTCGCAGCTGGCTCCGGGTATGGCCAAGACCGATGCTCCGGGCGAAACCCGTCCCTTTGACAACTCGAGCAACGGCACGGTGGCGGGTACGCCGACCGGTTCGACGGAAGTCGAGCTGGACGGTTCGTCCGATATTGACTGGAAGTTCCGTACCACCTTCAATCCTCCTGCGGACGTAGTGGGCCAGGTAAAGACCACCGTCTTCCAGCCGGATGCGGCTTACGGTCACTCCGGTGGCGGTTTTGTGAACATGACCACCAAGGGCGGCGGCAACAAGTTCCACGGCGACGCTTACGAATTCAATAAGGTTTCGTACTTTGCGGCCAACAGCTACTTCAATAATCTGAGTGGTCTGAAGCGTCCGGTTACCAACTATAACCAGTACGGCCTGACCGCCAACGGCCCGATCTTCATTCCTTACTTCTTTGACGGCCGCAAGAAGCTGCTCTGGGAGTTTGCCTGGCAGGGTATCCGCGATACCACGCCAGCTTCGGGTACTACCTCTGTTCCGACCGACAAGGAAAAGACCGGTGACTTCAGCGATGTTACTGGTGTGATCTACGATCCGTACAGCACCACCAGCGCCGGAAAGCGTACTGCCATCCCCGGTAACTGCCTCTTCGGCACTTGCGCGAATGGTTACACGGGTTACTACGGAAGCAGCATGGCTGCGTTCAACCCGATTGCTGCCAATTTGATGAAGTATTATCCGAGCGGAGTCACCACGGCCAAGGTCAACAACTACGCCATCGATCCGGTTTCGCCGGACTTCTTTGATAGCGAGTTCGGCCGTTTGGACTTTATTCCTTCCGCCAGCGACAAGCTGTTCTACAAGATGTGGCACAACCAGCGTCTGCAGAAGGGCAACAACTTCCTGGGCAACGAAGGCACCGGCCTGAACCTGACCCGCGAGAACTGGGGTATGACGCTCGATGAGGTACACACTCTCAACCCCAACACCAGCGTGAATGTTCGCTTTAACTGGATGCGTTTTGTGGAGACTCAGGCTCCGACCAGCGCGGGCATGACTGCGAACTCGCTCGGTTTTGAGAATCTGGCTAGCACCTACAATGCCATGCCGCTGATCAAGTTCACCGGTACAAACTCCAGCGCAAGCTGCACCACCTCGTCCGGGAACGCGGTTACCTCTGGCAGTGGCCTGCAGTGCCTTGGTTCGGGTTCGAATTCCTCGGCCGGTCAGAATGCTTTTGACAGCTATCACATCTTTGGCGACGTGACCCACAAGGCTGGCGCGCACAACCTCAAGGCTGGTATCGACGTTCGTCAGAACCGCCGCTTTACCACCAACTGGCAGAACGCCACTGGTACCTACACCTTTGGCAACGACTACACGTTGGCCACTCCCACGACCTCTGCCGGTTCCAGCAACTGGGGTGCCGATATTGCCGAGTTCGAACTGGGTCTTCCCTCTTCGGGCGAATACGATACCGATTCCTTCAGCGCCACCAAGCTGGAGTACATGGCCCTGTTTGTGCAGGATGACTACAAGGTTCGTTCGAACCTCGTCATCAACGCTGGCATCCGTTTCGAGCACGACTTCCCGATGACCGAGCGTTCCAACCGTTCGACCAACGGTTTTGATCCGAATGCACCGCACAGCTTTACCAACAACGCCATTGCTAGTTATTCCAGTGATCTGAGCGCCAACCAGGCGACCGTTACAACCAATGCCACAACATATGGCACAACTTTTGCCATGCCTACCGCCATTGATCCTTTGGGTGGTTTGACCTTCACTTCGGCCAATAACCGCAACATCTACCAGACACCGTCGAAGATCTTCAGCCCGCGCATTGGCGTCTCCTGGAAGCCGGAGCGCCTGAAGGGCACGACGATTCAGGCTGGTTTCGGCCTCTACGTCTTCCCGATCGCTCCGATTGCCGACCCGACGCAGAATGGCTTTAGCTCGGCCAGCACCTATGTTCCGTCGACCGATGGCAGCTTCTATTTGCCGCCAAGCTGCACCTCTTACACCTCGTGCAGCAAGCCCAGTGGGGCTTACTGGCAGAACGCCTTTCCCAGCGGCCTGACGTCCCCGACCGGCGCTTCGGCTGGTGCGGATACCTTTGTGGGCAAGACGATTGCGTTCCTGGCACCGCAGCAGCGCGATGGATATTCGGAGCGCTGGCAGTTCCAGATCCAGAAGCAGCTTACGCCGAACGATTTGGTTCAGCTTAGCTACCTGGGCAACCGTGCCATCCGTATTCAGGTGACCGACAACTATCCCAACGCAATTCCTCAGAAGTACCGCCAGACCACGGCACAGCAGGAAGTGTTGAACGCCTCCACGAAGCTGACCAACCCTTTCCACGGCATCCTTCCCAGCACGACCACGTTGGGAACGACGAGCATCGGACTTTCGCAGCTGTTGGTTGCCTATCCTGAGTTCCCCAGCGGCTCGGGCATTGACGAAGAAGACCTCAATGCCGGTGAATCACACTTTCATAGCTTCAATGCCCGTTACGATCACCGTATGTCGAAGGGCTTTTCAATCACTTCGAACTTCTCGTGGTCGAAGCTGATTGAAGGCCTCTCCTATAAGGACAATGCGGACAAGAAGTTTGAACGCCGCATTTCAACCATCGACTATCCCTTCCACCTTTCAGCGACGGGCGTCTACAACCTGCCCTTCGGCAAGGGCAAACTGTACAACCCCAGCAACCTGATTGCCCGCAAGGCTGTCGAGGAATGGACGTTGACGGTTGGTTACTCGATGCAGTCGGGCGCTCCGGTCAAGTGGAGCACCATCGCGCAGTACTATGGTGGCGACCTTCACTGGAATGCCAGAAATCACACCAAGGCATTCGATACGACCCAGTTCAATACGAGCACGAGCACGACGGCGTACAAGGCGTTTGCCAGCTACTCCGTTCGTAACTTCCCGACGACTAACACTCACTGGCGTGCGGATTCGTTGAATGAGTGGAATGCTTCGCTGCTGAAGAACATCGCACTGTATCGCAATGTGAAGTTTCAGTTCCGCGCCGAAGCCTTTAACGTGCTCAACCACGTGACCTACTCTGCACCGGCAGTTACTCCCACGTCCTCGTCGTTTGGTACCATCACCTCGCAGTACAACACGCCCCGTACGTTGCAGTTCGGTGGCAAAATCAACTGGTAGCACTCGCTGCTGGATGCATCCCTCGCCGCGTAACTCGCGGCGAGGGATTTTTTTTGCGGAAGTGGCATAAGAACTAAGGCTATTTTTCCCAGAGCATAATTTACCGTTGCGGCACTACCAGCACTTCTACGCCACTGGCCGCATCCTTCTGATGGAAGATCTGCTCGGAGGCCTTCTTGAAGTCCTCGGGCTTGGCCGAAGGAATGTCGGTGAAGGTCTGCGGATTGCGATCCACCAGCGGGAACCACGAGCTTTGCACTTGCACCATGATGCGATGACCGCGGCGGAAGGTGTGGTAGAGGTCGGGCATGCTGAAGTTGATGGCCGTCTGCTGGCCGGGGGTGAGGGGTTCGGGCTTTTCCCAGCTATTGCGGAATTTGGCGCGGAAGGGCTCGCCGCGTAGCAGTTGCTGATAGCCGCCCATGTGCAGCGGAGGCGCATCCAGCACGCGCTTGTTGCCATGCGCGGTATCGGGCGCATCGGGATAATCGTCGGGATAGACATCGATGAGCTTCACCACGAAGTCGGAGTCGGTGGCGGAGCTGGCGATCTTCAGATGCGGCGCAATTGGTCCGGCAATCGTCACGTCTTCTTCCAGCGGCCCGGTCTGATAGGTGACTACGTCGGGCCGCTCGCTGGCGAAGCGCTGATCGTCCACCATGTAGCGCTGCGGAACCGTGTCGGTGGTGTAGGCAACGAAGGGCACCGGGTGGGCGGGATCGCTCAGATACTCATCCTTGCTGTTGGCCTCGGTGGGCGCGTCAAAGCTGAGCTTGCCATTGGCGTGGAAGTAGAGCGTTTTGGCGGCGGCAGCCCGAGGCGGCCACGCTTCCAGGTTATGCCACACATTGGTGCCCGTCTCAAAAACCACGGCGGCGGGCTGCTTGGCGCCCTTGCCCTTCAGGTAGTGCTCAAAGAAGGGATACTGTACCTGGCTGCGGAAGTACTCCGCCGTTTTGGCGTCGAATTGCACGTCACCCAGATGGCTGCCTTCGGAGCGCATCCAGCCGCCATGCACCCACGGGCCTTCGACGAGTGTAGCCGGCGTTGCAGGATTGAATTTGCGGATGGCGTTGTATGTGTAGAGCGGCCCGGCCAAGTCTTCAGCGTCGAACCATCCGCCTACCACCAGCACGGCGCAATGCACGTTGTTCATGTGTCGTTCCAGATCGCGCGGCTGCCAGTAGCTGTCGTAGGTGTTGTGGTGAATCTGATCTTCCCACAGCTTGGCGGGCGTGTTCAGTTTCTTGGTCAGGTTGTCCAGATTGCCTGCCTCAAGATAGAAGCGATAACTGTCCGGCGTGCCGAAGTCAAACTCGGGATCGTTTTCCTTGTTGATGGGCGTCTTCTGCTGATGGAAGAAGGGCGCATAGAAGCCATAGGTGGCCGAAAGCTTGAAGGCTCCGTTGTGGTAGGAATCATCACCACGGAAGAGGTCCGTCATGGGGGCTTGCGGGCTGGCAGCTACCAGCGCCGGATGTGAATCGATGATGGAGGCAGAGGTGTAGAAGCCCGGATAGGAGATGCCCCAGATGCCTACCTTGCCGTTGTTGTTCTCCACATGCTTGAGCAGGAATTCGATGGTGTCGTACATGTCGGAGGCGTCGTCCACATCCTTGGTGGATTTTTTCACATCGATGTGGGGACGCATTTCCACAAACTCGCCTTCGCTCATCCAGCGGCCACGCACATCCTGATTGACGAAGATGTAGCCGCTCTTTTCAAACTCGTCGGAAGGCCCGAGGCGCGTGGGATACTTATCGACGCCATACGGTTCCACGCTGTAGGGCGTGCGACTCATCAGGAATGGAAACGGTCCGGCTTCAGATGCGAAGGCCGTGGTCTTGGGCACATAGACAGCGGTGAAAAGTCGCACGCCATCGCGCATGGGAATGCGGAACTCGTACTTGGTGTAGTGCGAGCGGACAAAGTTTTCATCGGTGCTGGGCGCTGCCTGTTGGGCGTTGGTTGCCACGGCAGGAATCAGGCAAAGCAGTGCGGCAAAAAGAAAACGGCGCAGAGTGTGCATCGTCAGGGTCTTCCTCCATATAGGTCAATCAGAGTCATTGGGATTGTGGATGCGAAAACGGCGCAACTCCCAGAAGAGCCGCGCCGCGTTTTCGGTTTGAGGTGCGTGAGGTTGATTACTGCTCGGCCTTCTTGGGCTCGGCAACCTTTTCCAGTGTGGTCAGCGGCTTGGTGATTTCGTCCATGTACGCCGTTGTGCCGTCTACACGCTGCAGGGCTGGGTAGTGTTCGCCGTCGTGGTAGTCCACATCGGTCGTGCGTACAAAGCTGTCTGCTTGCAGAATCAAGTGAATTGGCGCGGCGTTGGTCTTGGCAGCGACAATCGCTTTGTGCAGCACTTCCGGTGAAAATACTTCGCCATTGATGGCGATAATTTTGTCGCTGGGGGCAAGCCGGGCCTTGTCCGAAGGGCCATTCCAGCGCACGTCGTAGATTTTTCCTTCGTTTGAAAGCCGCAGCCCGAGCGAGTACCAGGCATTCACGCCACGGCGGCGATCACTGGGCGCATCGGCATGCTCGCTGGGTTTTTCGTTATAAACAAGCTTGTAGCCGCCCTGTTCAATGCCGGCCACATCGGCGCGAGGGTTGATCTTGTCAATGCGGTCATGCAGGAAGGTTGCCCAGTCGTAGGGCACCACCTGATTCAGATCAGTAACTAACTCGTCGAAGTTATAAGTTACAATCTCCGGACCGGTGTTGCCGCCCTTGCCGAGGAAGATCTTCACAAAGTCATCGAGCGACTTCTTGTCGCCGGTGAGCTTGCGGATCAACGTGTCGGCATCGAGCCACAATAGCTCGCCTTCCATGTAGTAGTCCTGCCCGCGACGCATGCTGCTCCATGCCGGATTGCCGCCACGTAGAATGCTGGCTGCAACTGCGGTGTCAGCCGTTGAACGCCACGCACGGCCCGGCTTGGTGTCCAGATTCGCCGCCGAAGCCGCCAGGTTTTCGCGATACTCGGCCTGCGTTTCCAGTCCGGCGCGCGCCGCCAACACATCCCCCCAATACTCTGTCATGCCTTCGTATACCCACAGCAGAGCACCCTGCTGCGGGGTGGCAAAGTCGGGCTGATAGAGCCCTGCCGGACGGCGATACTTGCCGTTCCACGAGTGCGTGAATTCATGCGGAAGAAGATCTGCTTCCTGCCGCTGATGCTCCGCATCGGCGTAGCCTTTTTCGCCCACACCATTGTCCGACGACTGCCCGTGCTCCAGACCTTCACCACCGGCCACATCGCTGAGCGTGAGCAGGAAGTGATAGACGTAGTAGTGATGCGAACCGTAGAGGGCGCTGGCCTCGCGTACCAGGTTGCTCACACCTGCCAGAAACGTGGGCCGCAGCGCGGCGTCTTCCGGGTAGTCGGCCACCACGTCCAGATAATGCTTGGGAGTTATCTCTGGCGCCAGTGGGTACTCGTGGAAGTATTCACCGGTGATCACCGGAGAATCCAGCAACTGCTCCACGTTGGTGGCGGCAAAGTGCACGGTGGCTCCCGCGGCGGGCACAGGATAGGCATCTTCACCCACATGCGCAAGCGCGGTGCCAATGCCCCAACCTGCAGGCACCTTCAGCGCGGGTTCAATCGCAATCGAACGCACGGGTGTGGCCGCCGGATACAGCAGCAGGCCTTCCCATTCGAGAGCCGCCATCTTCTGGGTGATGCGGGAAGTGACGATGCTATCCAGATGCGCATGCAGCGTGGTCACACCCTTCGGTATGGTCAGATGATATGCGTACAGATCCACATCATCGCGCTTCCATTCCAGCTTCTGGCCATTGGCGGTGAAGACCACGCCTACAATGTTATCGGCCGGGCCGGACGGCATATGGTGGCCGGGAATCCACTTGGGTGTGGTCAGCGTCAGCGCGCCGGCAGTTACCGGCAGATCCACTTCAGCATGAAACATTTTGCGCGGCGCATCGGTCAAATCGGCCGTAATGCGAATCGGCGTCTTCTGCGCCATGGCGGGCATGAGGGAAGCCATGGCAAGCAGTCCTGCAGACAAGAATCTAATATTCATCGGGAAATTCTCCAGAGAGTTCAGAGTACAGCACCGGGCGTGGGGAAACACCTGCACATTGGACGCGCGGATCCCCTTTGAAGTTTCTGCGAGTGTCATCCCGAGGGTGTTGTCGATCTTCTCCAAAGACAAAGTCACATGAATCAGGGAGCTTTCTCGGGCTTTCCTGATGATTCCCTTATTTACCACATGCTACAAGCTGAATACAGGGTGTTTTCAGCAGAGAGTGAGGGTGGTGGGCGCACTGCGCCCGCCTGGTGGGGGCACCGCTCCTTCTCTCTGCTGGGCCCTGAATTCAACCAGGGAGCCACTTCGCCTATGAGCGCTGGCCATCCCATCGCACTCGATACGCTGTACGGCGACTATCCGCTGGACCACGCATACGATGAGATGCGCGAGGCCTCCGGCGATGTGCGGCCCCACTATCAGGCCCTGGCTGAAACCCTTGCAACCTTGCCCGTCGATGAACTGCAGCGCCGCAAACAGTCAGCCGATCTTTCTTTCCTCACGCAGGGCATTACCTTCACGGTCTACGGTCGGGATGAAGGCACCGAGCGCATCTTCCCTTACGATCTTCTGCCGCGCATGATTACCGCGCGAGAGTGGGACCGTATTGAACGCGGACTCACGCAGCGCATCCTCGCGCTCAATCTGTTTCTGCGCGATATTTATTCCGATGCGCAGATTCTTGCCGATAAAGTTATCCCCAGCGATCTGGTTTACAGCTGCAAACACTATCGTCGTCAGATGCGTGGCCTGCAGGTTCCGCGCAATGTGTATTGCGCCGTGATTGGCACTGACCTGCTGCGCCTGAACTCGGGCGAGTTTGTGGTGCTTGAAGATAATCTGCGTGTGCCCTCCGGGGTGAGTTACATGCTTACCAATCGCCGCGTCATGAAGCGCACCTTTCCGCAACTGTTTTCCAACTGCGGTGTGCGGCCGATTGAGCACTATCCGCAACTGCTGCTTTCCACGCTACGTTCGCTTGCGCCTGAAGGCCGGCCCGAGCCGAACATCGTGCTGCTCACACCTGGCGTCTTCAACTCTGCTTACTTTGAGCACACGTATCTGGCGCGGCAGATGGGCATTGATCTGGTGGAAGGACGCGATCTGGTGACGCACGACAACATTGTCTACATGCGCACCACCGACGGCCTCAAGCGCGTGGATGTGATCTATCGCCGCGTCGATGACGACTTCAGCGATCCGCTTGCCTTTCATCCCGATTCGGCGCTGGGCTGCGCAGGTTTGTTCAATGCTTATCGCGCGGGCAACGTCACTGTGACCAATGCTTTTGGCACCGGGCTGGCTGACGATAAAGCCGTCTACGCTTATGTGCCGCGCATGATCCGCTACTATCTGGACGAAGATCCGATTCTGCCGAACGTAGAAACTTTTCTGCTGAGTGAAAACGTCGAGCGTCAGCACGTGCTGGCGAATCTCGATAACCTCGTGGTGAAGGCCGTGGGCGAAAGCGGTGGCTACGGCATGCTGATCGGTCCACACTCCACGGCTAAACAGCGCGAAGAGTTTGCCCGTGCCATTGAGGCCAATCCGCGCAATTACATTGCGCAGCCCACGCTCGATTTTTCGCGTGCGCCCTGCCTGATCGGCGACCGGCTGGAACCGCGCCACATTGATCTGCGCCCCTACGTGCTCTATGGCGACAAGGTCAATATCGTGCCCGGCGGCCTCACCCGCGTGGCTCTGGAGCGCGGCTCGCTGGTGGTGAACTCTTCACAGGGAGGCGGGAGCAAAGACACATGGGTACTGGAATAGCGCTGCATTCCCGGGGACAGCAGAGCACCACCATGCTCTCGCGCGTGGCCGACAGTCTTTACTGGATGAGCCGCTATCTGGAGCGTGCAGAAAATACTGCGCGCCAACTCGACGTTACGCTCAACCTGATGCTGGACACGGGAGGTGAAAGCAGCGAGTTGCGCTGGCAGCATCTGCTGGCCTCGCTCGGGAATCCCTCCGGTTTTGATTGGGATGGATCGATGGATTCGATGGCGCGGCGTCTATTTTTTGACAGCGCCAATCCCGCTTCCATTACGTACTGCATCAATGGAGCGCGTGAAAATGCCCGTCAGGTGCGCGAAGAAATTTCTACCGAGCAGTGGCAACGCCTGAACCGCCTCTATCATCAACTGCACGCGCCCAACGCACCGGCACAGTTTGATTCCAACCCTAGTGACATGCTGCTTTCCGTCGTCGATGGTGTTCATCTTTTTCAGGGTGTGGGGCATTCCACGATGATTCATGGACAGGGCTGGCAGTTCATTCGCCTGGGCGGATCGCTGGAACGCGCCTATGCTACTGCTACGCTGTTGGAAGTCTACGGGCCGGTGTTGGCACACGCGCATCAACTCGACCACTCCGGCTATCAGTATCTGGAGCTGGTTGGATTGCTGCGTTGCTGCACGGCCTTTGAAGCCTATTGTCAGGTTTATACGGCCGACATTGTTCCCGACCACATTCTCGAATTTCTTCTGCTCAACCGGGACTTTCCGCACGCCATTCGCTATACGGTTGACAGCATGCGCAACGCCATCGAATCGATTCAGCGTAACGGCGGACGCCGCGCCCCGGAAGAGCTTGCTGCCGGTATTGGCCGCCTGCACGCCATGCTCGAATACACCACCATCGGTGAGATTCTTTCGAGCGACAGCACTTCATTTCTGCACACCATCCGGCAGCAGTGCTTGCGCATTCATGAGCAGATTTACCGCAACTATGTGCACTATTCCATTCAGTCCGCGCTGGCGGTCTAGGGCATTCAAAGAAATGCCTTCACGGAGAAGACAATGAATTTTTACTCCATCCGCCACCTGACCCGCTTTCGCTACACGCGCTCGATCTCGGAGAGCATCATGGAGACGCGCATGCACCCGCGCTCGGACTCCAATCAGCATTGCCTCAGCTTTGCGCTCTCTGTCAGCCCGCGTTGCCGCGTCTTCAGCTATCGCGATCATCTGGGCAACAACGTACAGCACTTCGATATTCCCGGCGAGCACAACCAACTGGTCATCGTGGCTGAGTCCATTCTGGAGTTACAGCCCTCTGCGGAGATTCCTGCCTTTCTTTCTTCCGATGCGTGGGACGAACTGGAAGCGCTGGTCCACACCGGCGATTCCTGGGAGATGCTTCTGCCTTCTACCTTCGCGGTGGAAACGCCGGCGCTGAAAGAGCTGGCCAGAAAACTCGATGTGGTGCGCCGCGATGACCCACTCATGCTGGTGCACGAACTCAATCGCCGCCTCTTTGAATACTTTGAATACGAGCCGCGTTCCACGCGGGTGGATTCGCCTATCGATGAAGCCATCCTGAGTCGCAAGGGCGTCTGTCAGGACTTTACGCACACCATGATAGCGCTCCTGCGTCAGGTGCGTATTCCCGCGCGCTACGTTTCGGGCTACCTCTATCGCAGCCGCGAAGACAATGACCGCTCCACACCCGATGCCACGCATGCCTGGGTGGAGGCGTTCCTGCCGCATCTGGGCTGGGTGGGCTTTGACCCCACCAACAACCTTGTCGCGCATCATCGCCACATTCGCACTGCAGTGGGCCGTGACTACGCCGACGTTCCGCCCACGCACGGCATCTTTCGCGGCAAAACCGAGAGTGAGCTATACGTGGCCGTGCATGTGGAAGCCAGCGCGCAACCCCCCGCGCTCGACCGCAAACTGCCCATCCCGGAAGACTGGAGCGTGCTGGTGGAACGCGCCCAACAGGTGCCAGCAGCCACCGTCCCCTTCGTGGACTTGCAGCAGATGCAGCAGCAACAGTAGTAAGCCGATGGCGGTGCAGCCGAACTTCTTGGTACGATTCATGCGAGGAGAAAACGCATGAAGATCGCAATCATGCTGTTGGTTTGCATCGTTGCTTTTCCTGCCCTGGCTCAGACCCAGATCGAGAATGTGGAACTGACTGCGCTGTTCAAAGCGGATCAATCAGCACGCCAGAGCAAGAACATCGATTGGCAGAAGCTCCAATCCGAAGATGAGCAGCGCCGACAGCAGGTGCGCCAAATGATTGACAAGGGAGAGGTGCGCACGGGAATCGACTACTTTCATGCAGCACTGATCTTTCAGCACGGCCAATCGGCAGACGATTTTCTGTTCGCCCACGTACTGGCGATGGATGCTACAGCTCTTGGCTACAAAGATGCGCGCTGGCTCTCGGCCGCCACGCTAGATCGCTACCTTCTAACCATCTCCCGGCCGCAGATCTTCGGGACCCAGTTCGAGCCAGTACAAGGCAAATCCAACTACTGGGAGCATCGCAAAATAGATGCTGTGCTCTTGCCTGACAGTGCACGTAACGCGCTCTGTGTGATGTCAATGGAGGCACAGGAAAAAAATCTAGAAGAAGCTGGGCGTGCCGGCACGTTTCACGGAACAAGCCTTCCCAACTGCAAGTGACCGGCTATTCCGTTAATTGATATGCAGCAACCACAGTAAGCCATTTTCCTTCAATGCAAACGGCCGGCCGAAGAACTTTCTTCGACCGGCCGTTTGGTTGTTTGCGAACAGTTATCCGCGTGCTGCAGCGGCGATCTTGCGTAACTCCGGTAATACTGCGCCCAACGCCACTGGCGCGGCATTGCGCGTGCCTAGCGCGAAGTACACAGAACGATAGAGTTGATAGAGCTGCTCGTAGGTCTTTACTGCTTCGGGCTCAGGCTTGACCGTGCGCAGCGGCAGGCAGACTGCGGCCTGCGCTTCTTCAATGCTCTTGTACGCGCCCGCCGCCAGCAATGCGAAGATGCCTGATCCAAGGCTCGTGGGAATGCCCGATGGCACCAGTATCGGCTTGTTCAGCACGTTGGCATAGATGCGGTTCAGCACTTCGTTCTTCTGCGGAATGCCGCCCGCATTTACCACGCGGTCAATGCGTACGCCGTGCTCGGCCATGCGCTCTAGAATAATGCGAGTATGAAAGGCCGTGCCCTCGATGGCTGCGAACAGCTCGTCTTGCGCTGTGGAAACCATGTTCCAGCCGAGTGTTACGCCGCCCAACTCGGGGTTCACGAGCACCGTGCGGTCGCCGTTGTCCCAGGTCAGGCGCAAGAGGCCACTCTGCCCGGGCTTCCAGCTATCCAGGCCCTGGCTCAGCTCGGCCACGCTCTTGCCTGCACGTTTTGCAATCACATCAAAGATGTCACCCACGGCAGAAAGCCCTGCCTCAATGCCCGTGTACTGCGGATGCACGCTGCCGGGCACCACGCCGCAAACGCCCGGAACCAGCTCGGCCTTCTTTGCCATGGCGATGATGCAGGTGGAGGTTCCCACCACGTTCACCGCGTCGCCTTCCTTGCAGTTGGAGCCGATCGCGTCCCAGTGCGCATCGAATGCGCCCACCGGAATCGGAATGCCAGCCTTCAGGCCCAGCTCGGCAGCCCACTTTTCCGACAAATGCCCCGCCAGATGATCGCTGGTCAGATACTCGCCGCCCAACTTTGCACGAATCCCCTTGAAGAGCGGGTCAACGGCCACCAGAAACTCCTCCGGCGGCAGACCATCCCACTTGGGGTTCCACATCCATTTGTGGCCCATGGCGCATACGGAACGCTTCAGTTGGCTTAGCTCGGTGATGCCGCAGAGCGTGGCGGCCACCATGTCGCAGTGTTCGAGCGCCGTCACAAATTGGTCGCGTTTTTCAGGGTTGTGGCGCAGCCAGTGCAGCAGTTTGGAAAAACCCCATTCATGCGAATAGGTTCCGCCGCACCACTGAATGCCCTCAAAGCCCAGTTCGTGGGCCTTGGAGGTGATCTCCTGGGCTTCTTTGTGGGCACGGTGATCGCACCACAGATAGTATTCGTCGAGCGGTTGCAGGCCAGTACCTACCGGAATCACGCTGGAGCCGGTGGTGTCGAGGGCAATGGCCGCAACGGTGCTGCCGGGCGTGCCGGTCTGCTGAAGTACGTCGCGGGTGGCCTGCGTCAGCGCATTCATCTGGTCAAAATGCGACTGCGTGGCGTGGTCGGGATCCTCGCGTTTGCGATGGAGCGGATAGCTGGCCGAAGCGGTGCCGATGGGCCCCTTCTGGCTGTCGACAAGAGTGACACGAACACTCAGAGTGCCAAAGTCAACGCCGGCAACAATAGTCATGAAAAGTGCACCTCAGGTAAACGCTTTCTGGTTCGCCAACAAGGTTACACCATTCAATCATTCAGCGTCAGTAGCTGGAGGCAAAATTCTGGGCGCAAACGTGGCAATCGCTTACCTGAACCTGTTCTGCGCGCCTTGTCTTTCGTTTCCATGGGATGAAAAACGTGGCTCTTTCCCGGGTTCGGGAAGCTGAACCCGGGAAAGCCACAGATGTGCGGAAAGCTTGCGCGCCGCTGGCCTATTTGGAGAAGAGACCGGATCCACCCCGGCCGCTATGTGCCGCTCCTTTGTGTGCTGCCTTGTTGGCGATCATGTTCAGTTTCTTTGCGGTTGCCGACGGATCTTCTTGTTCCGGCGGGGAAAGATTCGCTTGCACTGGCTGGTCATTGTCACTCTTGAGATTGAGTTGAATGAAGCGTTCCATGGCGCATCCTCCGTTGGAGTATTGTGCTCTCTTTCTCACATTCTGGGAAGGCCGCAAGGGGAGTTTATTTTTGCGTTCCGTCACCTTGGTGACTACACGCTTCGGTCGACACCCATTCCGAATATCGCCGCAGGGATGGATCAGAAAAAACTACACGTCGCAATGCGTTTTTCCGTCGCCAGTGAAGCCGTACCTTGCAAAATAAAGCCCTGATTCTATACTTCTTGCCTCTCCGATTTGCCCTTTGCCTGCCGTTTGCCTGAGACTGGAAGCAATCCCCGCATTCCTGTGAGCGTTATGGAATGCGGCAAAACAGGTTGAGATTTTCTTGAAGGGCAGCACATGAACCTGTCCTCCTCTTGTCCACCTTTTTCCTGCCGGGCGCGCTTAAAGCGCGTCAACGGCCCCATGAGAGCGATGACACAAGCAAATTCTGCAGCACAGGTGTGGCACTTCAACAGCCTTGAAACCATTGCCGGTCAGCCCGTTGAGGTGGTTGGCCAGCCCAAGCTGATCGACACGCCTGCGGGCAAGGCCGTGCACTTCAACGGCTCCAGCGACGTGATCTATCTGCCCGTGCATCCGCTGGCAGGCGCATCCACCTTCACGTGGGAAGTGGTTTTCCGTCCCGATGGCGGCCACGAGGAGCAGCGCTTCTTCCATCTGCAGGAACATGCCAACGGCGTGGATGGCGACAGCCGCATGCTCTTTGAGATTCGCGTGATCGGCAACGAGTGGTGCCTGGATGCTTTCGTCAAGTCGGGTGAAAACGGCCTGACGTTGATCGACCGCTCCAAGCTCTTCCCCATCGGCAAGTGGTATCGCGCCACCATAGTTTTCGACGGCAGCCAACTGCGTGCCTACGTGGGCGATGCTCTGCAGGGCGAAGGTCCGCTGACCTTTGTGCCGCAGACCGCTGGCCGCACTTCGGTGGGCATGCGCATCAACCAGGTTTCGCCCTTCCACGGCGCGGTTCTGCAGGCCCGTATGACGCCCAAGGCGCTTGCTCCGGCGGAGTTCCTGGCTCTTCCCGCAGGTCTGTAAAACGGTTCTCCAATAAGTTAGATGTAGCGATTGTTGGTATTGCAAAAGGGTGCTTTTTCCTCAGGAAAAAGCACCCTTTTGCAATGCGGTTTTATTTGTAGAACAATTCCGAAAAGCTTTAGCGTGCTGCCACGGTACGAATCGACTGCACGTCCAGCGTTGTGCCCTTCAGAGTGCCATCCACTTTGACATGCTGGCCAGCGAACGGAGCGAGCTTTTCCGGCTTGGCACCGAGGGTGTAGATCTTGGAGCCAGCTACCAGCACATACTTCGAACCTTCTTTCAGGCACGCCTGCGTGCACTGTGCATCGGACATGCCGGGCATCATGTGCTTGCGTCCGCACATCGAGTCAGAGACGAAGCCGTCAAAGCTTTGCGCGGCGAAGGCGGCGGGTGCGAGGGTGAGGGATGCGAACAGGGCAAAAACTGCAGACTTGAGGATCATGAAATTCTCCTTGATTCAGGGTTGATTTTGCGTTGCGGGGGGAAGGGAAGGCGCAGGTGCCCGCCCTGAAGAAACTGCGGAACTGGTGGAAGAGGATGCCGTGGCAAATACGACATCGGCAGGGGGAACAGAGTGAAAGAAAGAAGGGGCGGAATCTTGCTGCCAGCGGGCAAGCACGGCTGGAACATAGGCGCGCGTTTCTGCCGGAAGTGCTCCGGCGCGGGCCAGAGCGGAAAAATCCGTGGTGTGCGCTCGCTGCATGGCAGAAGAGAGGTTTTGTTCTCCCCAGTTGTAAGCCGCCAGAGCGAGCGGCCAGGAACCGAATTGCTCGTAGATGTCGTGCAGATAACTGGCTGCGGCCATGGTGGAGCGCGCAGGATCAAGCCGCTCATCGAATTGGTCGCTCACGACAAGACCATAGCGGCGAGCGGTGGTCGGCATCAGTTGCCACAGTCCACGCGCACCCTTCGGCGAAAGCGCCTGAGGATTGCCGTGGCTCTCGATTGCAATCACGGCCGCCAGATTCGCCGGCAGGCCGTGCTGCAACAGGATGGGCTGCACCATGGAGGCAATGTGGTGCAGGTTCGGATCGGTTGTGATGTCAGAAGTTGCCACGGCATTCTTCACTTCAAAAGGGAGTTCTTCCACTAGCTGTTGGTCTGGTGTGACGGGTGCTTGTAGAAGCGTTTCGGCTGCCTGATTGAGGCGCGCATTGAGGGCCGTGAATTCAACGGCAGGTTGCTGTGCCTGGGCTGCGAGGCTGACGGTGGCAATAAGAATTGCGAGGCCGATCAAGCGCGTGGAGAAGACGAGAAGCTTACGCATGTTCTGCCTCCGTGGAAGCAGCCTGAGTGCGCAATGCTGGCTTGACTTCGCAGTGCCACTTCCAGAGGGCGAAAATGGGCGGATAAATGACCAGCTCCATTAGGAACGAGGTCAGGATTCCACCCAGCATGGGCGCGGCAATACGCTTCATCACGTCGGCTCCCGCGCCGTTCGACCAGAGAATGGGCAACAGGCCAAAGACCATGCACGCTACGGTCATGACCTTGGGACGCAGCCGCTTGACTGCGCCATGCACCACAGCTTCACGCAGAGCATCCCAACTGCGGATGCCGCCCTTCTGCATGGCATCCTGATAAGCAAGATCCAGATACATCAGCATGAAGACGGCCGTCTCCGCATCCACTCCTAGCAGTGCGATCAGTCCTACCCAGACGGCGATGCTCAAGTTGTAGTGGAGCAGATAGAGAAACCAGATTGCGCCGATGGCCGAGAAGGGCACGGCCAGCAGAATAATCAGCGTTTTTACGGCAGATCCGGTATTGAAGTAGAGCAGCAGGAAGACGAGGAAGAGCGTGATGGGAAGCACCAGTTTGAGGCGGGCCGCCACGCGCTGCATCGATTCATATTGCCCGCTCCAGACCAGCTCATACCCGGCAGGCACGGTGACTTTTTCCGTCACGACGCGCTTGGCGTCGGTTACATAACTGCCAATGTCGCGCCCATTCACATCGACATAAACGTATCCACAGAGGCGGCCGTTTTCGTCGCGGATCATGCCTGGTCCGGTGCGGAAGTGGATGTCGGCAATCTGCCCCAGCGGAATCTGCGCGCCGGAGGGCGTTGCCACCAGAACACGTTCCAGTGAGTCAACATCACTGCGATCATCGCGCAGGTAGCGGACATTCACGCTGTAACGCTCGCGGCCTTCCACCGTTGTGGAAACCGCATCGCCGCCGATCGCGCCCGTCACCACGGCTTCAGCATCGTCGACGGTCAAGCCGTAGCGGGCCAGTGCATCGCGCTTCAAATCGAAGTCAAGAAAGTAGCCGCCGCTGGTGCGCTCGGCAAAGGCGCTGCTGGTGCCCGGCACGGATTGCAGCGCCGCTTCAATCTGGCGGCCAATGCGCTCGATCTCCTCGGCATTTGCGCCCAGTACCTTGATGCCGATGGGGGTACGAATGCCGGTGGAGAGCATGTCGGTGCGCGCTTTGATCGGCATTGTCCATGCGTTGGAGACGCCGGGAATCTGCAGCGCTTCATTCATTCCACCGGAGCCATAAATCAGGTCATTGGTAGAGATGTGATCGGGCCAGATGCGGCGCAGAAAATTCCACGTCCATTGCGGCAAGTGGTCCTTGTACCAGCGGGGTTTGGCAGGCCACTGGTTCTGCGGTTTGAGCAGGATCGTCGTTTCCATCATCGAGTAAGGAGCAGGATCGGTTGCGGTATCGGCGCGTCCTGCCTTGCCGAAGACGCGCTCCACTTCAGGGAACCGGGCGATGATCTGGTCCTGCTTCTGCAGCAGGCGGGAAGCTTCAGCCACTGAAATTCCCGGCAACGTGGAAGGCATGTAGAGCAACGTTCCTTCGTCGAGCGGAGGCATGAACTCCGAG
Source organism: Telmatobacter bradus (assembly GCF_048629425.1). NCBI lineage: Bacteria > Pseudomonadati > Acidobacteriota > Terriglobia > Terriglobales > Acidobacteriaceae > Telmatobacter > Telmatobacter bradus. Next base: position 4,209,318 of record NZ_CP184532.1, on the reverse strand, counting down.
CCCAGCCGCTCAAAGGCGGGAACGGTAAGCACCATTGCCAAAACCGCCAGCAGAAGCGTCAGCCAGCGAAAGTCGATGGCGGTTTCAACCACGGGAAGATAAAGCTTCATCAGCGGACGGCTGATGGGGTGCTTTTCTTCGCTGTGGATTGTTCCTGTCAGCACGGAATTCAGAATTCGCGCCAGCCAGCGCGGTCGAAAGCTGAAGCCATCGAGCCGGGCAAAGAGCAGACGCATGGCCGCGGGCGCAAGCGTGATCGACAGCAGGGCGGCAATCGCCATGGAGAAGTTCTTGGTGTAGGCGAGAGGCTTGAAGAGTCGTCCTTCCTGACCTTCGAGCGCAAAGACAGGAAGAAAGGCAACGGCAATTACCAGCAGCGCAAAGAAGCTGGGCCCAGCAACCTGCTTGACTGCGGCCAACACAACGGTGTGCGGAGGGCCTTGCCTGCCTTCTTCCTGCCACTGTTCCAGCCGCTTGTGCGCCTGCTCCACCACAACCACCGTTGCATCCACCAGTGCGCCAATGGCCACGGCAATGCCGCCCAGCGACATGATGTTGGCCGTCATTCCAGAGAGCTGCATGGGAATGAAGGCCAGCAGCACCGTGACGGGAATGATGAGGATGGGAACCAGGGCGCTGCGCAGATGCCAGAGGAAGATGAGAATCACCAGACTGACGATGATGAGTTCTTCAATGAGTGTGTGCTGCAGATTTTCAACGGCGCGATCAATTAACTCGGAACGGTCGTAAGTGGGCACGATTTTTACGCCCGGCGGCAGGGTGGGGGCAATCTCCTGCAGTCTGGTTTTTACGCGCTCAATGACCTTCTGCGCATTCTCACCGTAGCGCATGATGACGACGCCGCCCACGGCCTCGCCTTGGCCGTTGAGATCGGCAACGCCACGGCGCAGATCAGGGCCGAAGGCTACGGTGGCCACATCGCGAATGAGCACGGGCGTTCCGGTGTGTGAGTTGGCAGCGATTACCGTGTTCTTCACGTCGTCGAGTGAGCGGATGTAACCACGCCCGCGCACCATGTACTCGCGGCCAGTGAACTCCACCAGACGCCCGCCCACGTCGTTGTTGGATTTTCCCAGCGCATCGCTGATGGCCTGGATGGGAATGTGATAGGCGAGCAGGCGGTTGGGATCCACATTGACCTGATACTGCCGCACAAATCCGCCGATGGGCGCAACCTCCGCCACGCCGGGCACGGTTTGCAGCGTGTAACGCAGAGACCAGTCCTGATAACTGCGTAACTTCTCGTTGCTCATTTTTCTAGTGGTATCTACCAGCGCGTACTGGTAAACCCAGCCCACCGAAGTTACATCCTTGGCTAACTCCACGTTGACGCCTTTGGGTAGCCTCGGAGTAACTGCGTTCATGTACTCCAGGGTGCGTGAGCGCGCCCAGTAAATATCCGTGCCTTCGTCAAAGATGATGTAGATGTAGGCGTAGCCGAAGTCGGAAAAGGCGCGGATGTCTTTCACATGGGGCATGCCCAGCAGCGCCGAGGCAATTGGATAGGTGACCTGATCCTCAACAATGTCAGGACTGCGATCCCAGTGCGCATAGACGATCACCTGCGTGTCAGAGAGATCGGGGATGGCATCGAGTTTGGTGTTGTGCATCGAGTACCAGCCGAGCACGGCCGCCACTGCCGAAAGCATGATGACCAGCAGCGGATTGCGATCGCAGAAGTCGATGATGCGGCTGATCATTGCGCTCCTCCAGCGGAAGACTTCATGCGGCTTTCGGAATCAAGCAGGAAGTTGCCGGAGCTGACCACGACCTCGCCCTCCTTGAGCCCAGCCAGTATCACGGTTTGCCCATCGACCACTGGCCCAATCGTTACGTGGCGCGGCTCGAATGCGCCGCCGGGATGCACCACAAAAACCTGCTGCGTGTTGCCGGAGTCAAGTACGGCTTCCTGTGGCACCAGCAGCGGCTTGCCGTAGTCCACATGCAGTGTGGCGTCGGCAAACATCTGCGGCTTGAGCTTGAAACCTGGATTTGGTAGCTGCACACGCACCTTGACCGTGCGCGTCTGCGGATCGACAGACGGATCGATGTAAAAGATTTTTGCGGTGTAAGTCTTGCCCGGGAAGTAACTCAACGTGAGGGTCATTTTTTGGCCGAGGTGAACGTACGGAAGTTCGTACTCATAGATGTCTGCGTTGGCCCACACCGAGGAAAGATTGCTCAGCGTGTAGAGCTCCGTGTCGGGCGTGGCAGAGGCCTGGGGAAAGGCTTTGCGGTCGGTGACGAAGCCGCTTACCGGCGCATAGAAGGTCAGGTCGCGGGTGACCTCGCCTGTTGCGTCGAGCCGCGCAATCTGCTGGTCGGTCACGTCGAGCAGCTTCAGCTTTTGTCGCGACGAGGCCAGCAGTGAAGCTGCGCCTTCCCGCACCTCACGTATGGATGCTGTGCCGAGCGTTGCGTTGCCACGCCGCGCAATCAGGTACTCCTCTTCGGCAGCCACCAGATCGGGACTGTAAAGGGTGAAGAGCTTGTCGCCCTTGTGCACTAACTGCCCGAGGGCGTCCACAAAGACCTGATCGATGAATCCCGAGGTCTTCAGATGCACATGCGAGATGCGCGTTTCATCGGCTACGATTTCGGCCGAGGTGTGGATCTCGCGCACCAGCGGTGCACGGCGCACAGCCACCGTTTGCACGCCCGCCAGCGTCTGCTGATTTCCGCTCAGCGTCACGGTTCCCGCAGGCATTGTGTCGGCCTTCGATTCTTCGGCGTACTTGGGCACCAGCGTCATTCCGCAATCGGGTGCAATGCCGGGCTTGTTGGACTTGTAGGCCGGGTGCATGGGGTCGTACCAGTAGAGAATCTTTGGCCCGGAGGACGAGGTCGTTTTGGCTGCGCTGGAGTTAGTTTGGATAGCTCCGGAAAACCAGCCACTGCGTATGGCAACAGTCACAACTACAACGGAAGCGGCGATTAGAAGCCCCGCCACAATCCATTGGCCGATCTTTTTGCGCCGCTGTTCCTGTGTTTTTGTCTCTTCCATGATTAGCGTGCTCCTTGCAGATCGACTGCCGGAAGTTTTTGAACTTCCGCCGTTGGTGCGGATGTGACAGACTCGCCCGTCATGCTCTCGATGCGGGCTACGGCGATGTTGTAGTCAGCCAGCTTGCGATAGCTGTCGGTTTCGTAGTTCAAGACGGAGGAGAAGCTGGCAATCAGCGAGAAGAAGTCGACCTTGCCCACCTGGTACTCCGACATCGCCGACTCCAGCGCCAGCGAGGACTGAGGCACGATTCCCTGCGTGTAAAGCGTCAGAAGTCGTTGCGCAGTTTCAGCGGCCAGATATTGGCGGCGCACCTCGGCGCGTACGGAATTTTGCTGGCCCTGCTGCATCTCTTCCGCGCTGTGCAGTGTTGCGGCGGCCTCGGCCACAGCCTCGTGCTGGCGTTGCTTCCAAAAAACCGGCAGACTCACGCTCACGGTTACGCCATTCATGTCGGGCTGGTTGGTGCGCTGCTCAAACATGTAACTCACGCTGATGTCAGGCCGGGATTGGCGCAGGGAGAGTGCGAGGCTGGTCTTGCCGCGTTCGATCATGGCCTGCTGTCGCAGAACGTCGCTGTCTTTGGTGTTGGCCATGGCATACAACGCATCGAGCGAGTAGTGCAGTGGCTGCGCCTGCAATTCTTCCGGCCGTGGCAGTTCCGTCTCAGGCGGTTGTTGCAGGAGCGCATTGAGCGTGGCCTCGGCCTCGGCGCGCTGCTCTTCCAGCATGGCCAGTTTTTCCAGCAGCATGGAAATTTCTAGTTGCGCGCGCAGAACGTCCTGCTGCATGGCTTTGCCCACGCGATATTTTGCTTCGGCAATGGCGGCCAGTTTTTCCAGCAGTTCCTTGTTCTGGCGGGTGGCATCGAGCGCCTTGTCCAGGTAAAAGTACTCGGCGTAGGCCAGTGTGGCGTCGGTTGTGATTTTGCGCCGGGCAGCCTCGCAGTCGGTGTGCGCCAAGGCTACATCGCGCGCGGCCAACTCGCCTTGCAGACGCAGTTTGCCGGGGTAGGGAAGCTGCTCGCTCACGGTAACGCCGCGATAACTCGATGCGTCGCCGGGCATGGTCGCAAGCGGGGTCAGTTTGCCTGCCCAACCAGCAGAGACGGTAGGGTCGGGCAGTGTTTTGGCGGGAGCGATGCGGTGTTCCGCCGCATGGATTGCAGACTCCGAGGCTTTGAGCTCCGGGCTGCGTTCGAGCGCCAGACGCACCACATCTTCCAGCCGCAGAGGCGCGCTGGCCATGGGCTGGCCACTCTGACCGGACGCGGCCAGTGCAATGTTTGCCGCCAGGGCAAAACATAGGCAGATTTTCTTCACGAAAAATTCCCTCGGTTGTTTGCACAGAAGATCAGAGGCCAGGCACACGAATGCCCGACAGTGATTCCGTCACAACGAGGGAACTAGATAAGAAAGGTGCAGAGACGAGAAGGGGTCGGTTGCCTCAGGAACAAGCCGGGAGGAAGCTCGTCCGCGCGTTTGCGCGGCATAGGCAAAGCGGCCAGAACGACGACTGCCGTGGGAGCAAGCGCGGTTGTCTTGCTCTCCGGAGCGCTTGTCTGCGCGGCGGTAAGCATTGCATTCGTCACCGTAACAACACAGCAGGGGGACGGGCTGATCTGCGTCGTATTCCCAGCCGTCATCACATCGCCGTCCATCTGCATCGTGCCGTCGTCCATGCCCGCGCAGCAGCTTTTGCTGCACGCCTGCGGATGAGCCGGGGCCTTGCAGATAACGCTGGCGAAAGCTTCCGGCGCGAGCAGCAGCAGGGCCAGAGTAAGGGCTACGAATTGGAAGATGCGACGCATTCTGCTTCCTCTGATCCTGAAGTAGTTTCTGGACAATGTCAATCGCTGAATTGCAGCAGAAAAAGGAGTGCTGCCCCTCCGGAAGGACGAAGGCTCAAAGGATCAACGACTTCCAGCTTCACTCCACTTGTCGCCGCGAGGGCATGACGGCGAAGGGAATTGCGGGGAGCACGTCAAAGGGGGCGGGTTTGTTTTTGTTGGGAGCTTTTTGATCTGCCGCGACGCTCTTTTCCATGAAGATTTCAGCAATCAAATTCCCCTCCAGCCCTTGCTTGAAGCTGGAATCCGCACTCAGGCGAGCCTGCAAGGTTGTGCCGTTTTGCTTGACCTCGGCGATGCTGATTCCGGGTGGAGGATCGTCCAGCGTCAGGCTGAAATGATTGTTGGCTAGACCCTGCGGGATGGTCAGTTGCAGCGTGGCCGAGCCTCCTTTGGGCAGGACGATCCGGTTGCCAAAGACAGGCCAGATTGGCTTGCGATGCTCCTTGCCAATGCTCCAGAGCAGAGCCTGCTGGGCCGGTACGGATTCATGCCAGGCAAAGGCCTGAATGTTGTCGTCGACAGCTTCCACCTCGCGATGCTCTTCAACGCCGTCGATGTTGGCAACGGCTTCCAGAATCAGCCGTTGCGGCGCGGCAAATGCCTCGGGAGGAGCGGTGAGCGTGACGCGCACGGCGTCCACTCCGGCAGGAATCTCTGCACCGCCCAGAACCAGCCCCGCCGGACCACTCTTGATGCGCAGTTTTACCGTTCCCTGAAAGCCATCGCGGCGCAAGAGCAGCACACGGACAGGCGTGTTGCGGCCGGGGCGCAGGTTGATGGAAGAGGGCGCGATGCGTACCTGAAAATCCGGCTGCGCAGGGCCAACGCGCAGGCGATAGGCGTAGTCGGGGCCGCCGTTCTGCTGGCTGTCAGCAATGCGCAGCAGATAGGTTCCCGGCGCGGTGAAGTGGTACTCCAGGCGTGAATCGGCCTGATGCGTCAGCAGCGGAGCATCCTTCTCGTCGCTATCGTCATTGAAGGCGAGTTGATGGCCTTTGGCATCGAAGAGCGTGAGTGTCGAATCGAGCGGCGAACCCAGACGCCGCGCTTCCACCTCTGCCACCATCTGCTGCCCGGCTTCGGCATGCAGGCGGAAGTAGTGTCCAGTGCCGGGCTTTTCTATGCGTCCGTTGAGCACGACCGGCAGATGGATGTTGTGCGCATGCTGGGCGTCCGTCGCAGGATTTGCTTCTACCGATTCTTTCAGTGTGCTGGCGCTGAAGGCTACGGTGTTGGCCTGCCAGCCGTCTTTTTCCGCAACAAAGCTATGCACACCCGGCGCATACGCATCGGATTTTATTGGACGCAGGGGCAGGTTCCAGCCGCTCAGCGCAATGCGGGTTCGTTTTTCTGCCGGGCCGCCCAGCGGGAAGATTCCGGTTACGTAAGGCAGCTCACCAATGGCTATGCGATAGAGAAAGTCTTCGCGGCCACGGTTCAGAATATCGCGCACCGTCAGCAGATAGTCACCATCGGCAGGAATCTCCGTCTCGATCACTGGCTCCTGACTGAAGCGGAAATGATCTGCCGTGGCAAGTTCTTTGCCGCTGGAGTCGGTGAGGGTGAGCGAGGCCTGAAACCATCCCGGAACAGCGTCGGCCATGTAGGGGATGAGTGTGCGCGTTAAAGCAGCGATCACGATCTTCTGCCCTTTGTGCGCAGCAAAGCGATAGCTCTCGGCCATTCCGGGCATGATCTGGCCATTCACAATCATGGGCAGGGCAATCGTCTGCGGCGGAGGGGATGGGTCAGCGTGGGCCTGCGCGGCCAGTGCCACGCCTCCTCCGGCTGCCACCTTCATTGGCACAAACTGCGGATCGAGTGAGTTCTCCGGCAGATGGCCTACAAGAAAGACGAGGGGTGGGGTGAGTCCCTTGTTGGTAAGCAGTCGCAGTTCGTGATTGCCCAGCGCTGCATGGGAAGAAATGGTGACGTGCAGTGTGACGGCCTGTGCAAACGCGGGCGCGGAACGCAGGCGCGCGTCCCAATCCAGCCGGTAGTGCATCGCGGCGGCCAGCTTGCGGTCTTCCGGCGTCCAGGGGGTGGTTGGGCGCGGTGCTTCGGCGGGTTTTTGCGGGTCGTTGGCGGTGGGCTTGGCAGAAGCCGGAGTCGTTGCATGACTCTGTTCCAAATCTTTCAGCTTTTGGTTCAGTGCGTCCGCTTCGGCAGGATAAAAAGATTTATCAAAATGTATGATGCTGGCCGTGACGCCATCGCCCGTAAAGATGGCGGCCACGGTGCCATCCAGAACATCTCCGCCCACTCGCACATCGAAGGAGGTTCCCACTTGCCCGCCAGCGGGATAGACGAAGGAGGCACGCGCCTCCTTCTGCTGTGCGGCCAGGGCGGCAGAGGCGGCCAGAATTGCTGCAAATACAAGCCACGGACGCATACGCTTCATGCTCCCATGATCTCTTTGAGCATTCCCGCCGAACGCACATTCTCGTCCTTGCTGGCGGTCACAAAGACGCGTTCGCCCATGGGATGCGGCAGGGGAGCATGCAGATCAATGCCCATCTGGGTGTAGATGCTGGCCAGCAGATCGGTGGGATAGACAGGCCGCTCCCGCACCTCTTCGCCGCGCGCGTCAGAGGAGCCGATCACATGGCCCCCGGAAAATCCTCCGCCTGCCAGCAGCGCAGAAAAGACCTGCCCCCAATGGCCGCGTCCGCCGTTCCATGGAGCCTCCCACTGCACCTTGGGCGTGCGTCCAAATTCGCCGCTGACCCAGACGATGGTGGAGTGCAGCAGGCCGCGACTGTCCAGGTCCGTGAGCAGCGCGGCCAGAGCTTTGTCCATCTCCGGCAGGCGGCGGTGCATGGTGGGAAAGTTTCCCTTGTGCGTGTCCCATCCGCCCTGATAGTTGATTGTGATCCAGGGAACGCCCTGCTCCACCAGTCTGCGGGCCGACAAACAGGATTGGCCGAAGGTGTTGCGCCCGTAGCGGTCGCGCATCTCGGCTGTCTCTTGCGTTAGGTCAAAGACCTTGCCTGCATTGCCGAGGATCAGGTCGTAGGCCTGCCGTTCCGTCTCGCGCCAAGGGGCAATGCGCGGATCGTCGCCGAGCGCTTTGTCGAGCGCGTCCAGATTATGCAGCAACTGGCGACGGCTCTGCTGGCGTTGATCGTTGACCCCCTGCAGCACAATGCCTTCCACCGCAAAGCGCTCCCGCGCGGGGTCGCCCCCGGTGGCAAAGGGCCGGTAGCGGAGGCCGAGAAAGCCTTCTTCGGAGAAGCGTCCCTGTGGTTCGGTGAGGACGATGTAGGGCGGGATCAAACTTTTATAGCCAGCGTTTACGCCCTTGAAGTAAGAGGCGACGGCCCCCGCGCTGGGGTAGACGTCTTTGCCGCCCGCGGCGCGTCCGGTCTGCACTTCGTACGACGCGGTTTCATGGCCGTTGACGCCGTGCGTCATGCTGCGGATGAGCGAGTATTTCCCTGCGCACTGGGCCAGGTTCGGCATCAGTTCGCTGATGCGCATTCCCTTGACGCTGGTCTCGATGGGGGCGTTGAGCGGGCCGCAATAATCGCTGCCTGCCTCCGGCTTGGGGTCGAATGTGTCCAGATGCGACGGCCCGCCCCACATCCAGATCTGGATGACGGATTTGGCGCGGGCGTTGCTCTTGGCGGGCGCGGCCAGAGCCGGCAGAACCCACAAATCTCCCAGAGCCATGCCTGCGCCGCCTGCCATGCCCAGGCGCAGCAGTTCGCGGCGCGTCATTGCTTCCATCCAGAACTTGTTTCGCTCGTCGCTCATGCTCTTTGCTCCTCGCGCAGAACCTAATGCTTGTAAACGAACTCGGTACTGTTGATCAGCGCCCAGGCCAGATCCACACTTGCCTGATTGCGATTGACGCCGCTGCTCTTTGCATACCCGGTCGCCGTCTTTAGCTCCGCATCGGTGGGCGTGCGGGAGAGGATCGTCAGATAGAGCGCGTTGACCGTGGCTACAGGGGCAGACAATTTATAGATCGGCTGCAGCGCTGGTCCATGCTCCATCTTGTTTTCAATCTGGCTGGAGTTGAGCATGTGCAGTCGTTGCGCTGTTGAGGGCCGGTTGTTGCGCTCGGTTGCCATGCCGGTGTTGCGCGGCGAGCGGCCAAAGGTCTCCAGAAAAGAGCTGCTGACGCTGCCATCGGGCAGGGCAATGGCGCGTTGATCGACGGGCATGACGGTGTAAGGCTCGGGCACGGCGCTCGAATACTGCTCGGTGGTGCCGGTAATCTGGCATAGCGCGTCGATCAGCACCTCGGCGTCGAGCCGCCGCACCGGATAGCAGACAAAGTGCTTGGTCTGCTGCCTGCTCAGCGGGATGCCGCTTTGCTGATAGACGGCCGAGTTCAAAATCAGCCGGTAAAGGTGCTTCTGATCGTAGCCGGAGTGAACCAGTTCCGCTTCCAGAGAACTGAGCAGCGCTGGATAGAGCGGCGGATTGTCGGGGCGCAGATCGTCCGGCTCTTCGTAGATGCCTTGTCCCCACAGCCAGGCCCAGATGCGGTTGCTGATGTTCCGCGCAAAGTAAGGATTGCGGGGCGCAGTGAGCCAGTCGGCAAAGGCCACTCGCGGGTCCACTTCTGGCTTAAATGGTTCCGGCTTCAATCGTGTGCGGGAGCCATCGGGAAGAAGCGCCGCCTCCGGCAAAGGATTGCTCTGGTCAAAGAAGACAATCTCTTCCTTCCACTCGCCGGTGGGTTTGTAGCCCACACAGGAGAAGAAGACGGCCAGAGCGGCGCGTTTGTCGGCGGGCCATTTCTCGGTGCGCACCCCCATGAAGACGCGGGCCGCGGCCTGCGCCAGTGCATCGGGGGTGCGACTCTGCACGGTGCGGTAGAAGTTGACCGGACCATTGCGGAAGTTGCTGCCGCTGGCCGTCAGCAGCGTGTGCGCGAAGGCGTTGTAGGGCTGATTGGCCGCCAGCGACTGCTGCAGCCAGCGCGAGTACTCCCGCGCCGCCACCGGCCAAAGATCAATGGGGAATTCCGCCTTGATGCAGAGCAGATCGCTCCACTGCATGGCGCGGTAGGTAGCAAACTCATCGCGCTCCAGCAACTGGTCAATCAGCAGCTCGCGCCGGGCGGGGTCCTTGCTGGCCAGAAAGGTTTTGGCCTCGCTCATGGTGGGCAGTGTGCCAATCGCATCCAGAAAAACGCGGCGCAAAAAGACGGCGTCCGGCGCAGGGGGCGCTGGCTGCATCCCGACCCGGGCCAGTTCAGCAAAGACCAACTCGTTGATTGGATTGCGTTGACTCAGCATCATCTGTCGCTGCCCATCCCTGTGGGGCATTCCCGTGCTACCAAGTATGAACGCTCTTTCCGGAGCAAAGTTGCAGGGAAATAGGATTTTTCTGGAGTCGGGGTGCGGAGGGGATTGTTTGTGGCAGGCGGATGGGCGGCTCGTCTCCTGTTTCTGAAATTCTCATCAAACTCTGGATTGTCATCCTGAGCGACCACAGGGAGTCGAAGGATCTGCGGCTGCTTTTTGCCTCTGCTGAAAGGAACTTTGGCTCCAAAGATACATCAATTTGCGCGGAAGATCTTTGAAGAACAACCGCCGATCTTTCGACTCCGTTTGGCCAAAAACGGCCAAACTCCGCTCAAGATGACAGAACAATTAGGATGCGAACTTTAGAGACAGAACCCTAGCCGCAAAAACAAAGACGCGGCGAGGGTGGGGCACCCAAATCCTCTTGTACCTTTGGGCTGGGTCAATCCGCGCACGGAGCTATTTCTTCGTCGCCGTATTTTCCGCGCTGATCAGGTTGGCCAGCAGACGATAGCTGCCCGGTACAAGCTCCGGTAACTGACGATAGAGCGCGTAGGCCACGTAAATGTACGTACCCTTGCCGGGGTGCGCGATTAGCAGGCCGCCGCGCTGCGGATCCTGTCCGGCGTCGGCGGTTTCGGTCAGCGCTGTGTAGCCCGCATCCCATGTGTCCAGGAAGGAATGGCCGCGCTCTTCCACCCAGCCATCAAAGTCGGCCACGGTGATTTTGTTGGGGGTGGTCAGCAGCGGGTTGGCGGGCTCCAGCAGTTGCACCGGCGCGGATTCATCGACGACGCGCTCGGCGTAGCGCTTCATGGTCAGCGGCAGCGGAGCAGGGAAGTTCTCGCTCTGGTACTGCACCACCAGCGTGCCGCCGCGACGCACCCACTCTTCCAGTCGCGACTGGGCCAGCCGCAGGTCGGGCCGGTTGCTGTAGGCGCGAATGCCAACGACGATGGTGTTGTAGGCGGCCAGATCGCCGCTGGTCAGCTCGGTTGTGGTGAGCAGATGCGGTGTGGCTCCCAGCTCTTCCAGCGCCGGGGGAACCAGATCGCCGGTGCCCATCACATAGCCCACGCGCAGCCCCTTGCGCACCTGTACGTCGATCTTGCGGGCGCGCAGCGTGGCGGGTTTGTACTGGTTGTAGGGTTGCAGGCCCTGATAGCCCACCGTGCGCCATCCGCTGCGATAGCTTTTGCCCTCGCTGCTGGCCACGGCGGCAAGCGTGTATGCGCCTGCGCCCGCTGCCTTGGCCCGCACGGTAAAGACGAGCGGCGCGCTGTCACCCGGCTTGGTGAAGTTGAAGTCCACCTGGGCGGGCTCGGCCGTCCAACCCGAGGGCAGTTCAAGCTGAAGGGTGCCGTTGGCCGCGCGTTCGGCATGCACGGTCACCTTCACCTGCAGGGGAGTTCCATCGAGCGGCAGCACGCGAGCCTCTGGCTCCATGCGCAGGCCAAGTGCGGGCGTGACCACCAGCGGCTGATAGACGCCGCCCGGGCCGTTGACGCGCTCCAGCGTTTGCACCACCTGCGGGACGGGAATCAGCGCGCCGTCGAAGCTGAAGACGGCCTGAGCGGTGAGCGGCCACGGGGCAAAGGAGCGCTCGCGCCATGCTTCGTTGGCAATGTCGTAGTAGGGCTGCTCGATGCTGGGCCGCGTAAAGTAGGGCGCGGTGGGTTGGGCGTCGTCGCTGACGCGCACGCGGAAGGTTTTTTCCACGACCTCGGTTGGCACGCTGCTCTGCTGCGCTTTTTGTGCCACTTCAGAGACGGCCCACGGGGAGCCGCTTTGGCTTTCCAACTGGAAGTTGAGCAACTGCGCGGAGGCTTCTGCGTGGGCCGTATGTACGCGGACGAAAAAATCTTCGCCGGGTGTGACGTTGCGCGGCGTTTCGTCGGCGGAACCGCGCTGCGGGCCGTCCTGCGGCGTATCGGATTGGGCGCGGAAGGCAAGCACGTCGAGGCCGAACAGATTTGCAAAGAGCTGATCGAAATTAACGATCTTCTGCTGGAGTTCGAAGACGAGGCTGCGTTGCGCCGGAATCTTGCTGTCTGCCAGAATGCGTTTATGCAGCGCCAATGCCTGCTTGTAGAGCGGCACAAGCTGGTGTGCCAGCTCTACGTTGCTGCGTGTGGCACTTTCGGCACGTGCCTTGGCAATTCCTTCATCGAGTGAGCGCAATTGTTCGGCGAGGTCTTGCGGAGGTTGCGCGCCCGCCAGCCGGATCAGTCCCGCAATGCTGGTGTCGATGCTGACCTTTTCATTGCGGAACAAGCCCTTCTCCAAAACATTGCCCTGCGCAGCAGCCGCAGGCGCGACCGCCCACAGATGATAGTTGCTTTCAAGCGGTCCGCTGAGCGCGGGATTCGCACCGCCGTACTGCGACTTCTGCTCGCCCCATCCCTCGCGGGCGATCTGCGCATAGCTGCGGCCAAGCGTTGGATCGTAGCTGCCGGTGTGGATGCTGGCGTTGGTGGAGGGCTGCGTGTGCGTGACCTCACCGCTGACGTAATTCTTAAACTCTACGGAGGCCAATTTGCCGGTGGCGTAGTCGAAGATCTGTCCGTCTTTGGCGTTGACGAAGGGCGTGCGGGAGTAGACGGCAAGCGGCTGCCAGGGGGTGAGGCCGTTCTTCAACTGCTCGGGAAAAACGTTGGGATCGGCGGCGAGTTTGAAGGCCAGTTGCGCGGCTTCGCCAGAGACCTGATGCTGGCCGTGGCCGTCAGTGAGCGCGCCACTGAAGCTGGCCAGGATGATCTGCGGACGGACCTTGCGCACGGCCAGCACCACGTCGTAGAGCACACGGTCACGGCCCCAGCGCGTGAAGGATTCCTCCACCGTTTTGGAGAAGCCGAAGTCGGCCTCGGTGCCCCAGAGCTGGCTTACGCCGTAGTAGTCGTCGGCACGCAGCAGCTCGCTGGTGCGCAGCAGGCCCAGCGCGTCGTAGGTTTCGGCGTTCATGGCGTTCTGGCCGCCCTCGCCGCGGGTGAGCGTCAGCAGGGTGACGCGCGCGCCCAGGCCACGAGTCAGATAGGTGAGCAGAGCGCCATCCTCATCGTCGGGATGCGCCACCACCATGAGCACGCTGGCCGTGGTGCCCAGTTGCTTGAGCGAACGCTCCAGCCCGGTACGGCCGCGATCTTCCGCGAGGGGCAGAACCGTGGCGCTGGGCTCGGGAAGGACGATGACCTCCGGGCCAGGATCAATAATTCTGTGAGGAGTCTGAGCCTGGAGTCCGCTCCACAGTCCGAGACCAAGAAAAACGCCTGCAACGCTCTTTCGCATACCCACTCCCTGCGAGGCAAAACCTCATCGTCAGTTTACAATCCATGGAGTCGCCTGCCACCTGCGGTGGGGCCAACTGCTTCGCGTGGCTTGGCTAGCAGTGATCTTTGTTTCATTGAAACCCATACCGTTGAAAGGTAATCTTCCCGAGCATGCAGCCTGCGGCAGAAAATACGAATTCTCTTCATCGCCGCATCGGGCTGGGCTCGGCGGTGCTCTTCAACATGCTGGAGATGATCGGCGTGGGGCCGTTCATCACGCTGCCGCTCGTGATTGCGGCCGCTGGCTACCGGCTTTCAGTCTGGGCATGGCTGCTGGGTGCGCTGATTGCCGTGGCCGACGGTCTGGTGTGGGCCGAGCTTGGCGCGGCTTTTCCGCGGGCGGGTGGATCGTACGCTTTTCTGCGCGAAATCTACAACCCCAAGCGTGCTGGCAACTGGCTGGGCTTTCTCTACGTGTGGCAGTTGAGCTTTTCTGCGCCGCTGGCCATCGCCTCGGGTTGCATCGGGTTGTCGAGTTTTCTGGCGTGGTTCTGGCCGGGGCTCGATCATGCGCCGCTGGCTTTTCTGCCCTTTTTGCACTACTCCAACTTCACCGCCGCAACGGCCTGCCTGCTGGTGACGGCGCTGCTCTATCGCAATCTAAGTTCAGTTACGCGGTTGGCGTGGGTGCTGTTTGCGGGTGTGATGGCGGCGCTCACCGGCGTGATCGTCTCCGGCTTTAGTGCGGCGGCAGTGCATGGCGGTTGGCAGATGCCGCATGAGCCTCTGTTGCCCGCGGCTCTGGCCATGGGCGGACTGGCGCAGGCCACGCTGATTGCCACTTACGATTATTGGGGTTATTACAACATCTGCTTTCTGGGCAGCGAGGTACGCCATCCGGAAAAGACGATCCCGCGCTCCATTCTGCTCTCCATTGCCTTTGTCGCCTGCTTTTATGTGCTGATGAATATGGCCGTGCTGCCCAGCCTGCGCGATGCTGCCAGCCATGCGGCTGCCAGTGCCGGAGTGCGCATGCAGTTGGTGGCTGACGTGGCCGGTTCAGCCTTCGGGCAGTGGGCCGGGCGCACCATTGCCGCGCTCATCGTCTGGACGGCTTTTTCGTCGGTTTTTTCGCTGTTGCTGGGCTACTCGCGTGTGCCCTACGCCGCGGCCCGCGATGGTAATTATTTTCGCTTTTTAGCCGCAGTGCATCCCAAGCATGGAATCCCGCATCGTTCGCTGGTGGCGCTGGGTCTGGTGGCTTGCTGCTTCTGCTTTTTGTCGCTGCAACAGGTGATTACGCTGCTGGTGATTACCCGCATTTTGCTGCAGTTCTTCCTGCAACATATCGGGGTGATCTGGCTGCGCATCAAGCGCCCGGAACTCAGGCGTCCCTTCCGCATTCCGCTCTTTCCACTGCCGCCGCTGGTGGCCATCGCTGGCTTTGTCTTCATCCTGATCAATCGTGCCCAGGCGCTTTCCAGCCTGCTGACCGCCGCCGCCATTGCGGTGAGTGGCAGCGCAATTTATCTGCTGCGTGCGAAGAAGCTGGGAGAGTGGCCGTTTGAGAGCAGAGAACAGAGCGCAGGGAAGTGAAAACTGAAAGCGGGAAGTGCGGGGAACGGTAAGCGGAGGGAGCCGGGGCCTTCAGGCTCCGGAATAAGGCAGAGCTACAGGAATGCCTTTAGGCCTGGCCTGCTGCCGCCGCTGCAACCCAAAATTTATACGGAGTAAGCGCCGATGCGGGTTTCCTTGGCGGTCAGGTCGTCGCACTGGCGGTCCAGCACTTCGTATTGCTGATCATGCTCCTTGCGGAAAGCGCGGAAGGCTTCCTCGCTCAACCAGCGGTCGATGGTCAGGTAGCTGCCGGGAATGTAGGCGTCGCGCAACAGTTCGGTGCCCAGGTGCTGGGGCGATGTGCCAAACAGCCTGGCCCATGCGCCGCTGGAGCCATAAGCCGCTTCAAACTGCGCAATCTTCTCTTCCGCAACTTCAAACTGCCAGACAACTACAAACATTGGCCTCAATCCCCTTTGTTTCTTATGGTAACGCAGGGTCGGGCGGCACGGGGCTGTGGGTGCGGAGAAGTGCGTGGAGCGTCTTGCAGACGACCGCAATCGGGAAGAGAAACAGGGCCGCTCTTGGTCGTCCCATATTGTGAATTGTGACGCACATCACGGTATACGGACCTGCGCATCCGGGTGCATACTGATACTGACCGAAGCCGCAGGTGTACTCCCCCTTGAGTCCCTGGCCCCATTTCGGCCAATCAATCTGTGAAAGCAAATGCGCCGGAACCGTTTCTTGTTCCGGCTGAAACCGGTTTGTGGCAAACTCGGTGCGTGCGCTTAAGAAGATCCCAAGCGCTGTATACGGCATCTTCACTATTTGGTGTGAGTCGGTTTAATTTGTGGATCGTAGCGCCGGGCACTGGCATCTGTGAAGGAAAGACCAGACCGGGCAATCATGCACCCTGCACAAAGCCTGAACCGCTGGGCTGACGGAGAAAATCAATGAAAGTTGCTGCGCGCTATCCTGGCATCCGCGTTACCGCGAACGGAAATCAGCTGGTTTCTTATCATACGGAAACGCGAATCGCCGATGCTGGAGTGTTTTATCCCATTACGCCTTCCACCGAAGGTGGTGAGCTGTTTCAGCAGGCTTACGCCGAAGGCCATCTGAATGTCTTTGGCAAGAATACGCTGGCCATTGAAACCGAAGGCGAACATGCGGCGCAGGGCGGTGCCATTGCGCACTCGGTCAGCGGCAAGCGCGTGGTCAACTTCACTTCGGGCCAGGGCGTGGTCTACGGTCTGGAGCAGTACTTTCATGCGCCCGGCAAGGCTTCCACCATGGTTCTGGAAGTGGGTGCTCGCGCCCTCACCAAGCATGCGCTGAATGTGCATTGCGGCCATGATGATATTTACGCCGCGCTTGACTCCGGCTGGATCATGCTCTTCGGCAAAGACGCTCAGCAGGCCGCCGATCAGGCCCTGATTCTGCGCAGCGTCACCGAGAAGGCGCTCACTCCGGGCATCAACATCATGGATGGTTTTTTGACCAGCCACCTGGAGCGCACTTTCTACAAGCATGAGGCGGAACTGATCCGCGAATATCTGGGTGCGCCGGAAGACATCATTGAGACGCCAACGGAAGCGCAGCGCAAGCTCTTTGGCCCCACCCGTCGCCGCGTGCCCAAGATGCTTGATCTGCAGAATCCGCTGCTGCTCGGTCCCGTGCAGAATCAGGAACACTATATGCAGGGCATTGTGGCGCGGCGTAACAACTTTGCCGAACCCATCCTGCAGTTCCTGGAAGAAGCTTATGCGAAGTTTGGCGAACTGACCGGCCGCAACTACGGCTTGATCAGCAAGTACAAGACCGACGATGCCGAAACGGTTTTTGTCGCGCTCGGTTCGGCGGCTGAGAACATCGATGCCGCTGTCGATTATTTGCGCACCACGCGTGGCGCCAAGGTCGGCTCCATCCACGTCAATGTGATTCGTCCCTTCCCCGAGGCGGCCATTGTGGCGGCGCTGAAGGGCAAGAAGCATGTGCTGATTCTTGAGCGCACCGACGAAGCACTTTCCGGCGAGAATCCGCTGAACCGCGACATTCGCACTGCGCTTTCGAAGGCTGTGCAGGGCGTGGAAGGCATCGACAAGCTCACTATCGATCAGGTGCCGCAGATCTACGGCGCAACCTACGGTTTGGGCTCGCGCGACTTCCGTCCCGAGCACATCATCGGCGCCTATGAGTTCGCTGCCGAAGGCCGTGCCCGTCAGGATGGCAAAAAGGCTGCCGACGGTGCGGACTTTATCGTGCTCGGCATTGATCATCCCTACGCGGTGGTGGCCGAAGAAACTCCGTCGCTGCTGCCGGAAGGCGCGGTGGCCGTGCGCTTCCACTCCATCGGTGGATGGGGCGCAATTACCACGGGCAAGAACCTGGGCGCGATTCTCGGCGACCTCAATGATCTGCTCTATGCGCGCGACGGCTTGAAGGACGACCTGGGCCAGCCCAAGGAGATTATTCACGTCAGCGCCAATCCCAAGTACGGCTCGGAGAAGAAGGGCGCGCCCACCAGCTACTTCATGGTGGCGGCCAAGGATCGTATCCGCGTCAACTGCGATCTGCGCCATGTAACCGTGGTGCTCTGTTGCGATCCCAAGGCATTTACGCATTGCAATCCGCTGGACGGCATGGCCGAAGGCGGCGCGTTTGTGTGGGAGTCGGATCAGGTGGGCGAAAAGGCCTGGGAACAGCTGCCCATCTGGGCTCGCAAGCAGATCATCGACAAGAAGATTCGCGTCTTTACCCTGCCCGGTTTCGCCATTGCCAGAAAGGCCACTGACCGTGGCGATTTGCAGCTCCGCATGCAGGGCAACGCCTTCCTGGGTGCGTTCTTCTCCGTGGGTACGCTGCTGCAGGAGTTTGGCATCAGCACCGAGCAGTATCGCGAAGTTGTGCACAAGCAGTATGTGAAGAAGTTCGGCAAGTTCGGCGACGCCGTGGTGCAGTCGAACATGGAAGTGATGCTGCAGGGCTTCGATCAGGTGAAGGAACTGGCTGTGGGCGAACTGGCCGCGGTCGATCATTCTTCCCTGCGTGGTGAAGCACTGCTGCCCATCCTCGAAACCATTCCTTCGGGCGAATCCTGCGCTTCGGGCTGCCGTTCGCATGCTTTGCCCGCAGGTCAGGCCGCGCGCACGCCGCTTGCCACCATCGCCGGCTTTGACGCCGAGTACCGTTCCGGGCAGGGCTACAATCAGGCTTCCACGCCGCTGATGGCCATGGGCATGATTGCCGCCGCCACCGGCGACACGGCTTCAAAGTATGTGGCTCGTCGCGAAACCCCGCTCTACATTGCCGAGAACTGTACCCAGTGCATGGAGTGCATCTCGGTTTGCCCGGATACGGCGCTGCCCAACACGGCGCAGGATCTGAGCACGCTGCTCTCCACCGCCATTCGCAACTATGTGTATGATCCGGCGGATCGCGCGGCACTCAATGCGGCGTTGCCTGAGATTGAAAAGCAGGCTCGTGCGCAGATGCTTGCCGAAATCAAGAACCAGAAGCCGCTGCCGAAGATTCTTGAAGAAGTGGTTGAGGCAACGGCCGGACTCTCGTCCAAGGCCAAGAAGGAATTCCTGGGCATTCTTGCCAAGGTTCCCATGGCCTACGCCAAGGTGACGGCCATCTTTGCCTCGCCGGAGCGCAAGACGCCCGGCGCGGGCGGCATCTTCTCCATCTTCGTCAGCGATCTGTGCAAAGGCTGCGCGGCTTGCGTGACGGCTTGCGGTGATCATCAGGCTCTGAAGATGGTGCCTGAGACGCTGGAGATCAACGCCGAGCACATGAGCAGCTCTGCCTTCCTCGATCTTCTGCCCGACACCGCGCAGAAGTATCTGGGCTTCTACAACAACGAGAATCCAGCCGACTCGAAGACCGCCGCGCTGCGCAACATGCTGATGGTTCGCTCGAACTATGACGCCCTGGTTGCCGGTGACGGTAGCTGCGCGGGCTGCGGCGAAAAGAGCGTATTGCGTTCTGTCTCGGTTACTACCGAGGCTTACATGCGTCCGCTCTATCACGCCAAGAGTGACCGTCTGCTGAAGAAGGCCGGTGAACTGGAGAAGCTGGGCACGGACAAGCTGAACCAGATTCTGGCTGTCGACGCCAACAAGTATGTATTCCTGCGTGACTCGATCATCCACCTCATTTTGGGTCTGGGTGGTGAGAATGAGCACGACACGCTCAAGCGCGTGGCCGACTACGAGAAGAAGAACGGTACCATCACCGATGCGCAGCTGATTGAAGCTGTTGCTGCGGTGCTGCTGACCGAAGCCTTCAACCACAAGGACCTGCAGGCTGTGGATGGCCGCCTTGCCAACGGCATGAGCGTGATGGCCATGACCGCGCACACCGGCTGCAACACGGTCTACGGTTCGTCGTCGCCCAACAATCCGCATCCCTATCCGTGGATGAACTCGCTCTTCCAGGATGGTGTGACGATTGGCTGGTTGCTCGGGGAGAGCTTCATCGTCGATCACGCCCGTCGTTCGGTCATTCCCGAGCGCCTGGCCGATGCGATCCTGAACAGCAAGGGCCTGACCTCGGTTGACTACCAGAACTTCACCCACTTTAGCGATGCCCTGATGACTGATCAGGAGATTGCCGAATTGCCTAAGGTCTGGGCAGTGGGTGGCGATGGTGGCATTGGCGACATCGGTTACCAGAACACCAGCAAGGTGATTCTGCAGAACCGTCCCAACGTCAAGGTGCTCATGCTCGACACGCAGGTCTACTCGAACACTGGCGGTCAGAACTCTGACTCCACGCCGATGCTTGGTGGTGGCGACATGAACGTCTTTGGACCGGCCACGCAGGGCAAGGCAACCGAGAAGAAGACGGTAGCCGAAACCTTCCTGAGTGGTCACGGTTCGCCGTTCGTCGCGCAGGTTTCCATGGCCAACGCGCCCAAGCTCTATCGGGCGATTCTCGATGGTCTGGAGTATCGCGGCACCATGTTCCTGCAGGCTTTCACCACCTGCCAGCCGGAGCATGGCGTGCCTGATGATATGGCGCTGGTGCAGGCGCAGCGCGTGCGCGATTCGCGTGGTGTGCCGGAGTTTGTCTTTGATCCGCGCAAGGGTGAAAGCTACTCTGAGGCAATCGATCTGAAGGGCAATCCGAGCATCGATCTTGACTGGTACGAGACCAAGGACAAGACGACCGGTGCTGTTCGCCGCTACACGGTGGCGCACTGGAGCACGACCGAAGCCCGCTTCCGCAATCACCTGAAGAAGATCAAGCCCGAAGCGGCGGAGAAGCTGGTGTCGCTCGACAACATGCTGGTGCGCATCACGCAGCAGGATGTTGTCTATCGCCACTACCTCAACCCCGAGCATCGCGCCTTCATCCCCGACTATGGTGTTTACATCACGGTGGAAGACGAAGGCAAGACGACCTACTACGCGCTCTCGCGTCAGCTGGTCATGTTCGCGGTCGAGCGTCGCAAGAGCTGGCGTCTGCTGCAGTCCAAGGCAGGCATCGTCAACCGTGAGTATGTGGCGCAGAAGGCGATTCTGGCCGATATGGACGCGGGCAAGCTTACCAAGGACGAACTCTTCGCACGCGGTCACGAGATCCTGCGCGAAAAGCTCGAAGTCAAGGCGTAAACCGTAACACTCCAACAACAGAAAGGCCGGAGCATTTTGCTCCGGCCTTTCTGTTGTTGGAGTGTTTTGCATCGGTCCATTTTCAATGGAAGGAGGAGTGCTTTTTATAAGGGACAGGACGATGATAGGAGAATGTCTTGCCCGAGCCTGGAGGCGACCGGTACACTGACCTCGCTCGATGACACTGTATCCCCATGGAGGTTGAATCTTATGATGAAACGTCTGCTGTTGTGTTCTGCGCTTTTGTCCTTCGCAGTGGCTCTGTGTGCCCAGACTGCGCCCAAGCCGGGAATGCATTCCGGTCCACCGCAGAGCCCCGATGCGAAGGAAGCTGCCACGTTGGCCGGCAAGGCCGTCACGGTTGATTACTGCTCGCCGCGGGTGCGGGGTAGGGAAGGCAAAATCTTTACTGCTGATGGCCTGATCAGTCACGATCCCACCTATCCCGTGTGGCGTGCAGGAGCCAACAAGGCCACGCTGCTGCACACCGAAACCGATCTGCAGATCGGCGGTCAGGATGGCTTCCTGCTGCCCAAGGGCGATTACACGCTCTGGGTGGACGCGAGCAATGCCGACGGCTGGGTGCTGATCGTAAACAAACAGACCGGCCAATGGGGCACAAAATACGATAAAACGCAGGATGTGGGACGCGTGAAGATGCACGTCAGCAAGCCTGCAGCTCCCATTGAAGAGCTTAAATACACCATCAAGGCGCAGGACAAGGGGAAAGGCACGCTGTCGCTGGCCTGGGAAAACGTCTCCGCCTCGGTTCCGCTCGAAGTTCGCTAGAGCATTTTTCGGAATTGCTGTAGACCGAAAGTAGGATGCTAAGTGCCTTTTTCCTCAAGAAAAAGGCACCTTGAAAGCCCCTTAAAAAGTCTACGTGTATTCCGAAAATGCTCTAATTTCTTGGTTCGCGGAGGAATGCGCGCTCTTTATCGCATCCGAAAGGCCCGTCTGTCCGGCATAACGCTTGGGCGGCGGGCTTTTTTCTGCGTGGAGCTCTGCGGCCAGAGGTGTACACAGCAGTAACGAATGCGGAAACGGGCGATTACAACGAATTTTGGCGCATCCGTTAAAATAGAGGCAGTGGATGTTTTTATCCAGGAGGAAACAAAACCGTGCCTCTTTATCCGTATCGTTGCACCAAGTGTGGATACCGATTCGAAAAGATACAGAACTTCAGCGCCGAACCGGAAAAAGAATGCCCCAAGTGTCAGGGCGCACTAGAGCGTCCGTTGACGGTTCCGGCTCTTCAGTTTAAGGGCGCGGGCTGGTATGTGAATGACTACGCGGGTGGATCGTCCTCGGCGGCAACAGCGCCCAAGGCCGAATCGCCTTGCGGCGGCTGCAAAGAGTCCTGCCCGGCTGCGGCGACCAACAACTAATTGCCTCCGGGCCGGTTCTTTTCCGGCCCGCCGTGCGATGCTGGAAGACGGAAACTTTTGATGAACGCCGAACCGACTTCCAACGCATCTTCTGTGCCGGTCGCACTGCCGCGCTTGCTGGCTTCTGCCGCCTTTGCGCTCTATGCAGCGGGTTTCGCCGCAGGATTTTTGCAGGCGCATCTGCAGCTTGCGGCCGGATTGCGTGTGGCCGCTCTGGCCCTTGCGCTGCCCTATGCTTGGCGTCGCCGTTCGTTGTTGCTGTGGACCTTTCTGGCGATGTTTGTCGGCGCTGAGCTGGGCCTGGATCTGCCCGCCGTTGCCACCCAGACCCGCTTTCTGGCCGATATTTTTCTGCGCCTCGTGCGCATGATCGTGGCTCCGCTCATCTTTGGTGGCATCGTCACTGGTATTGCTGGCCATGGAGAGTTGCGCGGAGTAGGGCGCGTGGCCGTCAAGGCAATCCTCTTCTTTGAAGTGGTGACGACCATCGGCCTCATCCTTGGCGCGGTAGCCATCAATCTGACGCAGGCCGGTGCTGGCGTTGTGCTGCCGGTGGCAATGCAATCCGTGCCCACGGCCGCTCACCCCGAAACCTGGCAGCAGATTCTGGTCAACATCTTTCCAGAAAACATCGCT
This sequence comes from Telmatobacter bradus, assembly GCF_048629425.1. NCBI lineage: Bacteria > Pseudomonadati > Acidobacteriota > Terriglobia > Terriglobales > Acidobacteriaceae > Telmatobacter > Telmatobacter bradus. The sequence continues at coordinate 4,186,709 of NZ_CP184532.1, read as the reverse complement.
CAGGCCGTAGCGCAGAATCAGATCCTGCAGGTGGCTGTCTTCGCGCTGTTGTTTGGCGCGGCGCTGGCGCAACTCAAGGAAGAAAAGCGTGCGCCGTTGGTCAGTGTGCTGCAATCGCTCACTGAAACCATCTTCCGCATGACACGCTTCATCATGCTGGCCGCGCCGTTGGCCGCAGGCGCAGCCATGGCCTGCACGGTGGGCGGAATGGGCGTAGCAACGCTGCTTCCATTACTGAAACTGGCTGCCACCTGCTACGTCACGCTGATCATCTTTGTGCTGGCAGTCTTTGTTCCGTGCCTTCTGCTGGCGCGTGTGCCGCTGGGCAAGTTTGCATTGTTGGTGGCCGAGCCAGCCGCTCTGGGTTTTGCCACCACTTCGTCGGAAGCCGCTCTGCCACTGGCGATGGAGCGCATGGAACTGCTGGGCGTGCCGCGCTGGATCGTCAGCTTCGTTATTCCCACTGGCTACAGCTTTAACCTCACCGGCTCTACGCTGTACCTTTCCATGGCCGCGCTCTTTGCCGCGCAGGCTGGCGGATTGCACCTGACCGTGGTGCAGCAGATCGTGCTGCTAGCCACGCTCGCGCTTTCCAGCAAGGGCATTGCCGGTGTGCCGCGCGCTACTCTTGTTGTGCTGCTGGGTGTGGCTGGGTCGTTTCAGATTCCTGCTGCTGCCGTGCTTATGTTGCTTGGTGTTGATACGTTGATGGACATGGGACGCACGGGTCTGAACGTGTTGGGCAACTGTATGGCTGCCGCCGTGGTGGCACGCTGGGAAGGCGAGCCGCTGACCCCGCCCGTGACGACAGAATCTTTCTAAACCAGCTTTATACTGCGAGAAGAAAAAACAATGTCTCTGCTCGATTCCATTCCGTTCCCCGTTGCCTCGGCCGATTTTGCCGCGCTTGAATGGGAGTCGCTGCTGGCGCTGGTGGCGGGCTTCTCCGCTTCGCCCGTGGGCCGCGCTGCCATTCTTGACCTCAAGCCCTCCACCGATGAACAGTGGATCGAGCGTCAGCACAAGCTCACTGCGGAAGTGCGTCTGCTGGTTTTGGAGCAGGTCTCTATTCCTCTCGGCGGCCTCTTTGATCCCACACTGCTGGCGGCCAAGGCCCGCATTCCCGAGGCCGCGCTCGAGGCCAAGGAACTGCAGTCCATTGCGCGGCTGGCGAACGACGTTGCCGCTTGGCAGGCGATTCTGCGTGAGCCTCCGGCGCGGCTGGCGGGCAAGCTGATCGGCTTGGCCATTCTCTCCGGTGAGTTGGTGATGAACCTCAAGCCGTTGGCTGAATCCATCGAGCGCAAGATCATGCCCGACGGTTCGCTCACCGACGATGCCTCGCCCGAGTTGAATCGCATACGTCGCGATCAGGAGCGTCAGCAGCGGCTCATTGAAAGCTCACTGCGTGCGGCTCTGCATAAGCTTTCCAGCGATGGCGCAACCCAGGAAGACCTGATCACCATTCGCGGCGACCGCTTTGTGATTCCGGTACGCGCCGAGCTTAAACGCCGCGTCTCTGGCGTGGTGCACGGGGCCAGCTCTTCCGGGCAGACGGTCTACGTGGAGCCGCTCGAAACCATTGAGCAGAACAACGAACTGGTGCGACTGCTAGAAGAAGAACAGGCGGAGATTCATCGCATCTTTGTTGCGCTTACCCGCGAGGTGGGCGGCTATGCGCGGGAGCTGGTTGCTGGAGCGCGTGTGCTTGCGCAGGTGGACAGCCTGCTGGCCCGCGCCCGCTTTGCGCAAAATTACGATTGCATCGCGCCGGTTTTCAGTAAAGAAAAACTCAGCCTGGAAGGCGCGCGCCATCCATTGCTGGAAAAGCGTCTGCGTGCCGGCGGAGCCACGCCCAACACGGCTGTCATTCCGCTTACGCTGGAGCTCATCCGCAGTGAATGCCAGCTCATCATCAGCGGACCCAACACTGGCGGCAAGACCGTCACGCTGAAAACCACCGCACTGCTGGCCATGATGGCGCAGGCTGGTCTTCCGGTGCCGGCCAGCGCGGCCAGCTTCCCGGTCTTCGATGCCTTCCTTGCCGACATTGGCGATGCGCAATCGATCGAGCAGGCACTCTCCACATTTTCTGCACACATCGTCAATCTCGATCGTGTTTCGCGGCTGGCTGGCGAGCGTTCGCTGGTGCTGCTGGATGAACTTGGCTCGGCCACTGATCCTGAAGAGGGCTCGGCGCTGGCCGTGGCTGTGGCGCAGCATTTTCTCGATGCAAAGTCCTGGACGCTGATCTCCACGCACCACACCTCGCTTAAGGTTTACGGCGCAAATACGGAAGGCGTACGCAATGCCGCGGCAGGCGTGGACGAGCGCACGCTGGCGCCCAACTACCAACTGCGTCTGGGTGTGCCCGGTGCTTCGGCAGGCATTCTTACTGCCGAGCGTTTGGGCCTGAACGCCGCTATTATCGCGGGTGCGCGGCTGCGGCTCGGTTCGCAGCAGGCCGACATTGCGCGCTTCCTCGACAAGATTCACAGCGAACTGACTGAACTGGACGCGGAGCGCAAAAAAGCCCGCGAAGAACAGTATGCGCTCAATCAGGAACGCGCCAAGCTGCAGCGCGAAGGCGATGTGCAGATGCGCAATCGCGTGCGCGAACTGGAGAGCAAGCTCACCGCGCTGATGAAGGAATTCGAATTCCAGATGAAGGAGAATGTGCGCGTGGTCGAGGATCGCGTGGCACAGCAGAAGATCTCCAAGGAAGCCGAACGCCGCATCCATCGCCTGCGGCATGAGTTTGAGGAGAGCTTCAATCAGGTGGTTGTCGCGCACAAGAGCCGTGCTGATCAGAGCGATCCGAATGCACAGCCGCACGTCTTGCGCCATGTTGCTCCGGGCGACATGGTGCTCATCAAGAGCATGAAAAAGATTGCCGTGGTGCAGCGCGAAGTGGAGAAGGATCTTTTTGAAGTCGCGCTCGGTCCCATCAAGATGCGCGTCAAACTTGCCGATCTGGCCTCGCCGAAATCTCCTGAAGCCGAGAAGGCCCAAAGGGAAACGCCGCTAATGGCCGTGCGCAAACAGAAGGGTGTGCACGTCACCGTTTCCAGCGAGAGCACCGACGACATGCGCATGGAGATCAACCTGATCGGCCGCACCGTCGACGAAGCTACAGACGAACTGGAGCGCTACCTGGACCGCGCCTTCATGGCTGGCCTGCCGCGCGTGCGCATCATTCATGGCCACGGTGCCGGAATTCTGCGTCGCGGCGTGCGCGAGTTTCTGCGCTCGCATCCTCATGTTGCCAACATTGAAGAAGCTCCGCAGAACGAAGGCGGCCAGGGCGCTACGCTGGTGGAACTGAAGCAGTAAGTTTTTGCAATTTTGTCTTCTTAATAGATAAGAAGTATTGCTAAGATTGGGTGGGAGACTGCCATGACTACGCTGACTGTTTCAATGCCCGACTCGTTGAAGGATTTTATTGAAAGTGAAGTCGCAACAAAGGGTTACGGCAATGTGAGCGAGTACATCCGGACGCTGGTTCGGGGCGAACAGGAACGGCAGACCCGGATGCGTCTGGAGGCGTTATTGCTGGAGGGACTCAATTCCGGCGAGCAGATGGCTGTTACGCCGGAATTTTGGAGTGAATTGCGCAGCGATGCGGCTACAATCCTTGCCAGAAAAAAGAAGTCTGGAAAGGGACACTCCCAACGTGAAAGTACAGGTGCTGTCGGCCGCGCGAAACGATACTCTGCGGCAGATTGATTACTATCAGGACGAAGCAGAGAGTGCGCAGGTCTCGGAGAGATTTTTGATCGCGCTTGAGGCCGCCTTCGAGCAACTGCGCAAGATGCCGCACATGGGTGCGCCGAGGCAATTCAATCATCCTGAGCTTACAAGGGCTTCGTGTATGGCCCGTGCCGGAGTTTTCCGATATTCGAATCTATTACATTCCGTGTAAGGATGAGGTTCGTGTTGTGAGAGTTCTGCATGGAAAACGTGATTTAGGAATGATATTTATACAAGAATAGATTCGCTGCTTCCAGTGTCCGGAAGCAGCGAATGCTCTATCCGCACCGCAGGTGCCTTACGCCATTGCTTCTTTCGTCATCGGTTCAAAGTGCAACTGATTGGATTCGCGGTCCACGTCGATTCTTACGTGCGCGCCGTTGAGCACTTCGCCCGAAAGAATCTTGATGGCCAGCGGGTTCTGCACCATGCGTTGCAGGGCACGTTTCAGCGGTCTTGCACCGTAGGCTGCATCCGAGCCAGTGGTCAGAATCAGCTGCCGCGCAGGCTCCGTGAGTTCAAGCGAGATGGCGCGGTCTTCCAGCAGTACGCTGATCTCGGCAAGTCGTAGATCGAGAATTCTGCCCATCTGCGCGTTGCCGAGCGGATGGAAGATCACCGTATCGTCGACGCGGTTTAGAAACTCCGGCCGGAAGTGCTCACGCAGCACGCGCATCACGCCTTCGCGCGCTACGTCCATGTCTTTCTCGCTCTTGAGCGCATCGCCTGTCAGCAGTGCCGCGCCCAGATTCGACGTCATGATCAGCACCGTGTTCTTGAAGTCCACAGTGCGTCCCTTGGCATCGGTCAGGCGGCCATCGTCCATTACCTGCAGCAGAATATTGAAGACGTCGGGATGCGCCTTCTCGATCTCGTCGAAGAGAATCACGGCGTACGGTCTTCTGCGAATCGCCTCGGTGAGCTGGCCGCCTTCGTCGTAGCCCACGTAGCCGGGAGGCGCGCCAATCAGCCGCGCCACGGCATGCTTCTCCATGTACTCGCTCATGTCGATGCGCACCATGGACTGTTCGTCGTCGAAGAGGAACTCGGCCAGTGCCCGCGCCGTCTCGGTTTTGCCTACGCCCGTTGGTCCAAGAAAAATAAAAGAACCAATGGGACGCTTGGGATCGCTCAGGCCGGCACGTGAACGGCGAATGGCGTTGGCCACTACAGTAAGCGCATCGTCCTGACCCACAACCCGGTCGCGCAGTCGCTCTTCCATATGGACGAGCTTCTGTACCTCGCCCTCCAGCATGCGCACGATAGGAATGCCGGTCCACTTGCTGACGATTTTGGCAATGTCCTCCTCGTCCACTTCTTCCTTCAACATGCGCAGAGTGTCGGCGTTGCCGTCCTGCGCGGCATTCAACTGCTTGAGTTCGGCTTCGAGCTTGGGCAGGTCGCCGTACTGGATCTGCGCGGCCCGCTCCAACTGGCCCTTGCGCGTGTTTTCCTCGGCTTCAAAGCGCAGGGCTTCAATCTTCTTTTTGACCTCGCTGAGTTTGGCAATGGCGTCGCGTTCTTTCGTCCAGCGGGCACGCAGCGCGGTGATTTTTTCCTTGGTCTGAGTGAGGCTGCGTTCCACTTCTGACATGCGCTCGATGCTGTTGGCATCGGTTTCACGCCGCAGCGCAGCGCGTTCGATTTCGAGCGAGGTAGCTTCGCGCTCCAGCTGATCAATCTCGGTGGGCACGCTGCCGATTTGAATGGCCAGTGCCGCCGCAGCCTCATCCACCAGGTCGATGGCCTTGTCGGGCAAAAAGCGGTCACTGATGTAGCGATGCGAGAGCGTGGCCGCAGCCACAATCGCCGCATCCTTGATGCGCACGTTGTGATGCGCCTCGTAGCGGTCTTTCAATCCGCGCAGAATCGCAATCGTGTCTTCGACGTTGGGCTCACCGACGTACACAATCTGGAAGCGGCGTTCGAGGGCTGCGTCCTTCTCAATATATTTGCGATATTCGTTGAGCGTGGTGGCTCCAATGGCGCGGAGCTGGCCACGCGCGAGCGCCGGCTTCAGCATGTTGCTGGCGTCGATTGAGCCTTCGGCCGCGCCTGCGCCCACCAGCGTATGCAACTCGTCGATGAAGAGGATGATCTCGCCATCGGACTCTTCAATCTCCTTGAGCACAGCCTTCAAACGGTCTTCGAATTCGCCGCGGAACTTGGCTCCGGCCAGCATCGAACCAAGGTCGAGCGAGATGACGCGCTTGTCGCGCAGGCTTTCTGGAATGTCGCCCGAAATGATGCGGCGGGCAAGCCCCTCGACGATGGCGGTTTTGCCTACGCCGGGTTCGCCAATCAGCACCGGATTGTTTTTGGTGCGGCGGCTGAGCACCTGAATGACGCGGCGAATCTCTTCATCGCGGCCAATCACCGGATCGAGCTTGCCCATGCGCGCCAACTCGGTCAGATCCTTGGCATATTTTTCCAACGCCTGAAATTTGGCCTCGGGATTCTGGTCCGTCACCCGCTGCGTGCCGCGTACAGCCGTGAGCGCCTTCAGAATGGCGTCATGCGTCGCGCCCAGCGCGGTAAGCGCGTCGCGGGCCGCATCGCCCTTCTGGTGGGCAATCCCCAGCAGAAGATGCTCGGTGGAGATGTACTCGTCCTTGAAGTTGGTGGCTTCACGAAAGGCCTGATCGAGCGCCCGCGTCAGCGCCTGACTGGGGGCGGGCTGTGCGGTTGAGCCCGAGACGCGCGGCAGTTTCTCTTCGATCGTATGCAGATCGTGGGTGAGCCGTTCGATGGGCACGCCGATCTTTTCAAGCACAGCCGGAATCACGCCTTCGCGATCCTCGATGAGCGCCAGTAAAAGATGGACTGGCTGCAGTTCCGGATTGCCGTAGCCCGAGGCGCGCTCCTGCGCAGCCGCTACAGCCTGCTGCGATTTGACGGTCAGTTTTTCCCAACGAATGGCCATAAAAACAGCTCCTGGCTTCTAGCTCCAAGCTTTTAGCTCTTCTGTGCTGAGAGCACGCGGCGTGGCATTTTGAAGGGGATTAGAACTTGTTGTTTCTAATCCCGTATTGCAAGTGAAGGCGAAGAGTCAGCTTTTAGCACGAAAAAGCCGGAAGCTAGGTCGCAGCCGTTAGGCTGCGACCTTCACTTCAATCTGCCTGGGCTGGGCTTCAGCCTTCTTCTTCAGCTCCAGCTTCAGTACACCGGCATTGTAATTGGCTGCGACGTTTTCCACATCCACCGTGGTTGGCAGAGTGAAGGCGCGATAAAAGCTGCCATAGCGACGCTCGATGCGGTGGAAGTTCTCTTCCTTTTCCTCGCCCTCAAGCTTGCGCTCGCCGGTGACGGTCAGTGTACGGTTTTCGACGCGTACATTCAGGTCCTTCTGGTCGATGCCCGGAATCTCCAGCTTGAGCACGACCTTCTGCGGATCTTCATAGATGTCGACGGCCGGCACAAAGCTGGCAGCGGTCAGCGGGTTTTCTTCCGCGTTCAGATCGCGGTAAAGCGAGTTGACCCGGTTCTGCAAAGCGACGACTTCCCGGAAAGGATCCCAACGATTGATAGCCATGATTCAGTACCTCCATGCGGATTCGATGATTGTGGCGGTGAAGATCTTAGTCTCACGCGCTCACCTGATCTGACTCGAAATATATCACTATAGATTCATAAAATATGAGCGTAAGCGTATAAGATTTTAAAAAAATAAAAATAAACATCTATTAAATCAATAGTGTGAGAAGTAGTATTTTTTTTGCACGGGGGCTTGACAGGCATTGGGACGGTTGCTTTCCACGAGTCTCCCACCTCTGAATTCTCATCAAACTCCAGCCTGTCCTCCTGAGCGACCGCCGGGAGTCGAAGGATCTGCGGTTGCTTTTTGCCTCTACCTCCACGAACTTTGCCTCCAAAACACACAATTGCCGCGGAAGATTCATGAGGAACAACCGCAGATCTTTCGATCTCTATTTGGCCCAAAAACGGCCAAACTCTGCTCAAGAGGACAGCGCAATTAGGATGCGAACTGTAGAGACAGGACGCTAGCGTCTCGCGGAACCACCAACTCTGCAGATTCTTCCGGTGCAATTGCTGCCAGGAGCGGGTAAGCGGTGAATTTTTAGCGATTTTTCTCTCTGAAAACGGGCGGGAAGCCGGGTTGGCGTCACGTGGGCCATCATTGCTTTCTACAATGAAAGAACGTGACTTCCCCGTCCCTGTTCCTATGTGTGGAAGAGATTGAGGAGAACAAGAAGAATGAAAGTGGATCGTTGGGTAATTGAGACGATCGGGATGCTGGCTGGCGGCTGCACGACGATCTCCATGCTGCCGCAGATGCTGCATATTTGGCGCACCAAGAGTGCCCGTGACCTGTCGCTGACCATGTTTCTGATCTTTGGTTGCGGAATTGCGCTGTGGATCGTCTACGGCATTGCCGCCAACTCGCCCAGCGTGATTCTGGCCAATGGAATCACCATGATCTTTGTGGTGTCGATTCTGACGCTGGCCATTCGCTATAACCGGAGGGATCGGGCGGGAGCAACGCAGCAGGAGTAGAAGCCGGAATTGGGCAGGTGCATGCAATGGCAATAATTTTCTCCATATCTTCGCCATTTTTTGTTAGGATTCCATTGAAGCGCCCTGCTACAATCCCATCGAATTCTTTTCTTTGTTTTGGTTGATTTCTGGGGTGCTAGTCCCCCGACGGACCCAATAGGAGGTTTTTCATGGCCATCGCCGACGATCGCGCCAAAGCTGTAGAACTTGCCCTTGCCCAGATTGAAAAGCAGTTTGGCAAAGGCTCTATCGTACGCCTTGGCTCACGCGAGGCTCTGGTGCCCATTGCGGTCATCTCTACCGGCTCCATCAGCTTTGACGCTGCGCTGGGCGTGGGTGGCATTCCCCGCGGTCGCGTGACCGAAATCTACGGCCCTGAGTCGTCGGGCAAGACGACCATCACCCTGCAGGTGATTGCCGAGGCCCAGCGTAACGGCGGTCTGGCGGCATTTGTGGACGCCGAGCATGCGCTCGATCCGGCCTACGCCAAGAAGCTGGGTGTGGACGTGGACAACCTGCTGGTTTCGCAGCCCGACTCGGGTGAGCAGGCGCTGGAGATTATCGAAGCGCTGGTCCGCTCCGGCGCCATTGACGTGCTGGTGCTCGACTCGGTGGCGGCTCTGGTGCCCAAGGCCGAACTGGATGGCGAGATGGGCGACAGCCACGTGGGCCTGCAGGCCCGCCTGATGAGTCAGGCCCTGCGCAAGCTTACCGGCACGGTTTCGAAGAGCCGTACGGCGCTGGTCTTCATCAACCAGATCCGCGAAAAGATCGGTGTGATGTTCGGTAATCCCGAGACCACAACTGGTGGTCGCGCACTCAAGTTCTACTCGTCGGTGCGTATTGACATTCGCCGTATTGCGGCCATTAAAGAAGGCGATCAGGTGACGGGCAACCGCACCAAGGTCAAGATCGTCAAGAACAAGGTTGCGGCTCCCTTCCGCGAGGCCGAGTTCGACATTCTTTATGGCGAGGGGATCAGCAAGGAAGGCGACGTGCTGGATCAGGCCGTGGCCAACAACATCGTGGAGAAGTCCGGCGCTTGGTACAGCTATGCTGGCGAGCGCATCGGACAGGGGCGCGAGAATACCCGCGGCTTCCTCAAGGAGAACAAGGAGACCTTTGCCCGGATGAATACTGAAGTGCGGGCCAAGCTGGCCATTGGCACGCAGGCCAAGGCCGAGATCCCCGAGGCTCCAGAGGGCGGCGTAACCGAGGCCAAGGAAGTGGTCCGCGGCCGCAAGGGATAGTCACACAAGCCAAGTACAAACAAGGACCGCCCGGTTTGCCGCTCGTCTGAGCTGCGGATCGGGCGGTTTTTCCTTCCGCATTTTCGAATTGCCCGTCCCTTCGTTCCCGTTTTTACAAGTGAATCCCGATTCACTGCTGCCGTCTCTCGTCGCCTGTTTGTCTTTGCCGATAGGATGCAGAGTCAGAGCAGGTGCGACGTGCTTATCTTCCCGCGGAGGTTGGACCGATGGCGTTGATGGAATGGAATGACAGGCTGAGTGTAGGCATTATGGTGCTGGATGAAGACCACAAGAAGCTGGTGGCCATGATCAATGAGCTGTTCGATAACATCATGGCTGAAAATAGCAAGGAGAAGCTGGGAGCGGTTCTCAACAAGCTGATTCAATACACCGTCGAGCACTTCAAGCGGGAAGAAGCCTTCTTTGCCCGTACCAACTATCCGTTGGCCGCGGAGCACATCAAAGAGCATCAGAAGCTGACCGAGCAGGTGCTCAAGGTACAGTCGGATTTTGAAAAAAACATCGACGCAACCCTCTCGCTGCATGTGATGAACTTTCTGCGCCAGTGGCTGACCAAGCATATTCAGGGCGAAGATCACAAATACACAGCGCACCTGAACGCCAACGGCATTCACTAGAGCATCTCTCCTGAAGGTATAGAGCGAGTCGATGCAGCATCGTTGACGCGCCCCCCAGGGAGCGGCAACCTGGCAAGACTTTTGCCACTTCACAGCATCAGGAGACTAGAAGTCGTTGTTGCTGCTGTGCTTGCACGGGGGCGGTTTTGTTGCTGCCTGCATTTGGCTGTGCCTCCTGCAGAATTGCCGGAGATGCCGTAGAATCAGCACAGAGTTCACCGCATGACAGTTAAAGCCATCTTTCCCGGCAGCTTCGATCCTCCCACGAACGGCCACGTCGATCTGATCCATCGTGGTTCGCTTTTGTTCAGCGAACTGACGGTGGCGATCTTGAAAAACCCCTCCAAGAATCCGATGTTTTCGATTGAAGAGCGGGTGGAGATGCTGCGCGAAGTGACGGCTGGCATGGAAAACGTCCATGTGGACAGCTTCGATGGTCTGATGGTGGACTTTGCCCGCCAGCAGGGCGCAACCGCCGTGTTGCGTGGCATTCGTGCCATCAGCGATTACGAGTACGAGTTCCAGATGGCCCTGATGAATCGTCGTCTGGCGCCGGAGATTGAGACGGTCTTCCTGCAGCCAGCCGGCCGTTACTCGTTCCTCAGCTCGCGCATGCTCAAGGAAGTGGCCAGCCTGGGTGGCGACGTCACCGGCCTGGTTCCGCCCAATGTCTTCAAGCGTTTGCGCGCGCGGCTGAACGGCGGATCGGCAGTGCTTTAGGCAAATCGGGATTTTTCCCGCGGTTCTGCGGGTTTCCGGGGTTCCCGAGGTTGGCAAAATCTGTAAAGATAGGAGTGCTATGACAGAGTCAGCCTCCAGGAAGGTCTTTGCCGACCGTATTGGGCGGATCGAGGTTTCGGCCACCATGGCCGTGGCCGCCGAAGCCGCCAAGTTGCGCGCTCAGGGCGCCAACCTCGTGGACTTTGGAGCGGGCGAACCCCACTTCAACACGCCCCAGCACATCAAAGATGCCGCCATCGCCGCCATTGAAGCCAACTTCACCCGTTACACCGTGGTGCCCGGCATTCCCGACGTGCGCCGGGCCATTGTGGAGCGCCACGCCGCCGACTTCGGCTCCGACTATGCGCTCGATGAGGCCATCTTCTGTACCGGCGAAAAACACGCCCTCTTTAATGCCATTCAGGTACTTATTGAGCATGGCGATGATGTGATTCTGCCCGTGCCCTACTGGGTCAGCTTCAAGGACATCGTCAATTATGCTGGCGGCAACGTCATCTTCCTCGAAACCAAGGAAGAAGAGAACTTCCGCATTACGGCCGACGCCATTGAAAAGTCGCTTACGCCTCGCACCAAGGCCATCATTCTGAATTCGCCGTCGAATCCGGCTGGTTCGATCGTCTCGGCCGAGGATTTGGAGCGCATCGTTCGTCTGGCACACGAGCGCGGGATTTACCTGCTTTTGGACGAGTGCTACGTCTATCTGAACTATGGTGGCAAGCCGGTTTCTGCCGGTTCCTTCGGCTGGGCCAAAGAGCACATGATCGTGCTCGGCTCGCTCTCCAAGACCTATGCCATGACGGGCTGGCGCGGCGGCTATGCGCTGGCACCCAAGCCGATCGTCGCTGCATTGTCGAAGCTGCAGTCGCAGCAGACCTCCAACGCAACCTCATTTGTGCAGAAGGCGGCCATTGCCGCTCTGGCTGGTTCGCAGCAGTGCGTAGCTGAGTTCCGTGCCGAGTTCATGGAGCTGCGCGACCACATGCTGGCCGCGCTGGCCAAGATTCCCGGCGTCACCTGCACCAAGCCCGAGGGCGCGTTCTACGTCTATCCGAACATTTCGGCCTACATCGGCAAGGGTGGCACCAAGACGGCCACCGAACTGGCCACCCGCATGTTGCATGAGTCCCATGTGGTTACAGTGCCCGGCGAGGCCTTTGGCACCCGCGAGCACATCCGCCTCAGCTACCCGGTTACCAAGGCTAACATCGATGAAGGCACCCGCCGCATCGGGGAATTTTTGACTGCTCTGAAGTAAAGCTGAGGTCTGACCTTTTCATAGAAGGTATTCTGGAAGTATGCCAGCCCCGTTGCCTAAGGCGGCGGGGCTGAAATTTTTGAAAATTATAAAAAACTAGGTCTGTGCAAACACCGTACAGGTCGAGTAGGATGTCTGTTCAAATGTCGAAGCAGATCGATTTTCGTCCCGTGATTCTGGCTGGAGGCAGCGGTACCCGCTTCTGGCCCCGTTCCCGCCGCGCCCATGCCAAGCAGGTTCTTGCTCTGGACGGTGAGCGCTCCATGATTCAGCAAACCGTTGAGAGGTTGAACCAGTTGGGCGGCATCGAAAAGACCTGGGTCATCACCAACGAGTACCTGGCCGACGAGATTGCCAGCCAGATTCCCGGCATTCCCAGCTCGCAGCTGATTCAGGAACCGGTGGCGCGCAATACCGCACCGGCCTGCGCACTGGCGGCGTTCCTGATCGAGCGCGAAAATCCCGAAGCGGTGTTGGGCATCTTCCCCAGCGATCATGTGATCGGCGATGAACCGCGCTTTCTGAAGGCCCTGCAGAAGGGCATTGCTCTGGCTGCGGCGGGCGACAACATTGTGGTGCTGGGCATTGAGCCCACCCGCGCCGAAACTGGCTATGGCTACATTGAGACCGGCGACCTGACCAAGGACGGCGGCGCCCTGCATGTGCGCCGCTTTACTGAAAAGCCCAATCAGAATCGGGCTGAAGAGTTTCTGGCTGCGGGCAACTACTACTGGAACTCGGGTATGTTCCTCTGGTCGGCCCGTACGCTGGCCAATGCTGTGCGTGAGCATTTGCCGGAGACGGCTCCGCTGCTGGAGGGCATTGCTGCGGCCTACGGCACACCGCAGTTCGAAGAGGTCTTCCACTCTCTCTATCCGAAATGCGAAAACATCAGCGTGGATTATGCCGTTCTGGAGCCGCGTTCGGCCAAGGGCGAGCACTTGTCGCACCTTTACTGCATCTCGGCCGAGTTCAGCTGGAACGATCTGGGCAGCTGGGCTTCGCTCTACGAGTATCAGCTGCAGGCCCACATGCGCGGCGACGCCGAGGGCAATGTGGTCGACACCGAAGGCCACATGAGCATTGAGGCCAACAACAACTACGTTTACAGCCCGCAGAAGTTCGTGGCGTTGATCGGCGTGGATGATCTGGTGGTGGTGGAAACCGACGATGCGCTGCTGGTGGTGCACCGTGATCGCTCGCAGGACGTGGGTAAGATCGTCAAGGAACTGGGTCAGTTGGGCAAAAAGAAGCTGATCTAAGTACTTTGCAGAACCAACAGAAAACCGCCGTCCCGGACGGCGGTTTTTCTGTTGGACTTTATGCTGGAGGCTTGACCCCTTGTACCGGACGTTTGGATGTTTCGGTCAGCACCAGACAGCTTTCTTCCCGGGTTGAAAGGAATACATCTATCTGTGCGAAGGCACTGCGTAGAAGGTTGATTGCCTGAATTGTGCTGCAGTTGCCAATGCGCAGCCAAATGACTTTGGGTGGAAAGCCGCGCAAAGCACTACGCTCGGCAAAATCTGAGTCTTTTGAAACGATTGAATAATCATGGGCTGCGGCGTAACGCCAGACTTCCTCATCGGGAGCGCTGCTTAGGCCGCATTGGCTGATGTGACAGCTTCCTGAATAGAGATCCTCGATCGCCGCCGCAATACGGGGGAAAGGTTCTCATCCAGAAGAAGTTTCACGCCGACAGAATCTCGAATTTGCGCTCGCGGTCAGCGGCAAAGGCCAGGCACGCCCGAATGTCCTCTGCACGGAGCGAGGGAAAGTCGGTGAGGATCTCAACTTCCGTCATGCCTGAAGCCAGATAATCCAGCACGTCGTAGATCGTGATACGCAGGTCGCGAATGCAGGGCTTGCCACTGCGCTTGCCGGGCTCAATCGTGATTATGCTGGAGTAGTCCATGAGCATCATGCATAGGCCAAGGTTGCTTCAGCCGCAAGATGAAAGTGGTCTTGCAGTCCGCGCTGTACAATTCCGAGGTATAGCATTTTGCGAAGGGCTGTATACCGCAAGCACGATGCTAAGTGCCTTTTTCCTCATGAAAAATGCACATTGCACGCCCATTAAAAAGTCTATGTGTCTTCGCCAAATGCTCTAGATGCGGAACAACCTCCGCAGAGAAGGATGTTATGCCTGCCACTATTAATTGGCCCTCGAATGAATCCTCCACCACGCCACCCCGGCGCGGAATCTTTTTGATCTTTGCGCTGCTTGCCGTTCTGTTTTTGGGTGGGCGCTGGGCGCTTTCCTTCTGGGTGGACTGGCTGTGGTTTACGTCGCTTGGCCAGGGCGCGGTTTTTATCAAAACCTGGTCGCTGGAGTGGGGAGTTTTTGCCGGCTTTGCCGTGGCTACCTTTGCTCTGCTCTATGGCGTTTTCTCGCTGCTGATGCGCTCCTACGCCACGCGTCTGCCCGAGGCCCACACTATCTTTCTGAATGGCCGCGCGGTGCAGTTGCCGGCAGCCAAGGCCTTGCGGGTGCTGGCGCTCATCGGTTCCATGGTGGCCGCAGTCGTTTCTGGCGCAGCCATGGCGGCCGAGTGGCAGACGGTTGCCCTCTGGTGGAGCGCGCCTGCGGCCAGCGGTGCGGCCGATCCCATCTTTGGCCGTCCGCTGGGCTTCTATCTGTTCACGCTGCCGGCATGGCAGCTGATTCTGGGCTGGCTTTTTGCCATGGCGTTGCTGAGCACCGTGCTCAGCGGACTGTTCGTGCTGGTCAGCGGTGGTGCTCAGGCGCTGAACGGCGAAAAGACGCGGGCGGAAAAGCTCTCCTGGCGCGGTCTTGCGCTCAGCGGGGGCGTACTGCTTTCCGTGGTGGCGGTGCGCGTTTGGGTCAGCCGCTTTAGTCTGCTTTTTACGCATCACAGCAACTTTGAGGGCATGGGCTACACCGATGCGCATGTAACGGTGGGTGGCCTGTTCGTTGTGGCTCTGGCGCTGGCTGCGGGAGCGCTTATCGCCTTTGCATGCGCGGCCTTCAATCGCGGTCTGCGTTGGTTGCTGGCAGCTCTTGCGCCGGCGGTCGGCTGTTACGTGCTGGTGATGATTGCGGGCTGGTACGTGACGACGTTCGTGGTTGCTCCCAACCGCCTGCAGCGTGAGCTGCCCTACATTGCGCACAACATCGACTTCACCCGCAAGGCATGGGGCCTGGACCGCTTCGAGCAGCGCGAGTTTCCGGCTGAAACCACGGTGGCTGCCGCCGATGCGGCCGGTAATCAGCCCACGCTTGAAAACATCCGCCTGTGGGACTGGCATGCGCTGCAGGATACGCTGCGCCAGCTGCAGGAGATTCGCACTTACTACGACTTTCCCGACATTGACATCGACCGTTACACCATCAACGGAACCCAGCGCGAGGTCATGCTGGCGGCCCGCGAACTCAACGTGGATAAGCTGCCCGACAACGCCCACAACTGGATCAACGACAAGCTGATCTACACCCACGGCTACGGCGTCACTATGAACACGGTGAACGGTTTTACGCCCGAGGGTCTGCCCACGCTGCTGCTGTCGAATATGCCGGTGCAGTCCGCCGCGCCGGAGCTGAAGCTGACCCGGCCCGAAGTCTACTTTGGCGAGATGACCTCCTCTGACGTCTACGTGAAGACGCATCAGAAGGAATTCAATTATCCCGAGGGCGAGACCAACAATCTGAATAGCTACGATGGCAAGGGCGGCATTGAAGTGGGCGGATTTATGCGCCGTCTGCTGCTGGCCTTCGATCGCGGCGATCTGACCAAGCTGCCTTTCAGCGACGATGTGGATGCGCAAAGCCGTCTGCTGATGCGGCGCAATGTGCGCGAGCGTGTGGCGGCGCTGGCACCGTTCCTTACCTTCGAAAAAGATCCGTATATTGTGATCGACGGCGAGGGTCGTCTGCAGTGGATTCTGGATGGCTTTACGACCACCGACAGCTATCCCTATTCGGCGCACTACGAGATGAACGGCGAGCGCGTGAACAGCGTGCGCAACAGCGTGAAGGCCGTGATCGACGCCTATGACGGGACGGTGACCTTCTACGTCTTCGATAGCGAGGATCCGATTCTGGCCGCATGGCGCGGCATCTTCCCCTCGCTCTTCAAGGATGGTGCACAGATGCCTACCGCGCTGCGTGCCCATATCCGCTACCCCGAGCTGCTGCTCTCTCTGCAGGCCGAGGCTTACGGGCTCTATCACATGACCAATCCCGAGGTCTTCTTTAACGGAGAAGACAAGTGGACCGTGGCCACCGAGACCAGCTCTAGTCAGGATGGCGAGCAGGCTGCCGTGCCCATGGATCCCAACTACGTGATGATGAAGCTGCCCGGTGAGCAGACGCAGGAGTTTGTCGGCATTCTGCCCTTCACGCCGCTCAATCGCAACAACATGATTGGCTGGATCGCGGGCCGTTCGGATGGCTCGAATTACGGCAAGGCCGTGGTCTACAACTTCCCCAAGACGCGGCTGGTAGATGGACCGCAGCAGATCGAGGCACGCATCGATCAGAATGCGCAGCTCTCCGGCCAGCTCACGCTGTGGAACCAGCAGGGTTCGCATGTGCGTCGGGGCAGCCTGCTGGTGATTCCCTGCGGCAAGGCGCTGCTCTATGCCGAGCCCATCTATCTGCAGGCCCAGCGCAGCCCCATGCCGGAGCTGCGGCTGGTGGTGCTGGCTCTGCAGGACCGTCTGGCCTACGCGCCCACCTTTGCCGGGGCGCTGTCCTCACTCTTTGGCCAGGAGGCTTCGTCGCTCAGTCAGGATGAGGAGCAGCAGCAGTCTGCCACGACGCCCGCAACCGTTGCGGCAGCCACCGCCACCGCCAAGCCGGGCGAGCAGTTGAGCGCGCTCATCAGCACGGCCAACCACGACTTCAACGATTATCAGCATCTGACTGCCGAAGGAAAGCTCAGCGAGGCCGGCCAGAAGCTCGACGATCTGAAGCGTACGCTAGAACGGTTGAACTCGTTGCCCAAGCAGTAAGAACACCCAGAAACAGCATGGAGCCGGAAGAACTCCGGCTCCATGCTGTTTTCGGGCCTTCCCGCTACAATATCCTCATGAGCCACGAAGGCATCCGCCTGACCACCCCCGAGGAAAAGGCCCGCGAGGCCGAGCAGAACCAGCCCCTGCCACGCATTGCCACCACACCCGAAAAGGTGCGCGTGCTGCTGAGCGAAGGCAAGGGTCTGGAGATTGACTGGCAGGACGGCCACCGTTCGGCCTGGAGCTTTGCCTGGCTGCGCGAGGCCTGTCCCTGCGCCACCTGCAACGAGGAGCGCAAGGCGCAGGGTCGCAAGCCCGGCGATCCGCGCCCCAAACCCACCCAACTGCTGCCCATGTTCACGCCCCCGGCCAAGCCAGCCGTCGCCCGCCCGGTGGGCCGCTATGCCCTCGGCTTTGACTGGGAGGATGGCCACAAGGGCGGCATCTACTCCTGGGAGTACCTGCGTCGCGTCTGCCAGTGCCAGGAATGCAACTTCGCCCGTGAAGACGCTGGCGGTACGGCAAATTAGAAGGGCAATTGCATATGGATCTTTCTTTGACTGCGTCCCCTTGTTTGGATTTTCCGGAGGGAGCAGGGGCATTTATGCCCCTGAAATTGAAGGCAAAAGCATCCGCCTTCAGGCGCTGGCATTGCCTTGTATCGCTCTGAAAGGCCCGCGGCTAAAGCCGTTTTTTGTGCAATTGGATTCAGGGGCATAAATACCCCTGCTCCCTCCACCCCCTTCCCGATGGAAAATGGGAGCAGAGGAGCTTTCCCATGAAGATTGCATTTCTAGGTTTGGGCAAGATGGGTACGGCGATGGTGCGGCATCTGATTGCCGCCGGGCACGAGGTTACGGTGTGGAACCGCACCCGGGCGCGGGCGGAATCACTGGCTGGCTGTCGCATTGCCGCTACGCCTGCCGAGGCCGTCGCGGAGGCCGAGGCCGTACTGACCATGCTCTTCAACGATGCAGCCTACGAAGAGCTCTTTTTGGGCCCGGCAAATCTCATCGAGGCGCTTCGTCCCGGCCAGCTTCATCTGGCCATGGGCACCATCAGCGTGGCGCTCAGCCAGCGGCTGGCGGCTGAGCACGCCAGCCGCGGTGTGGACTACGTGGCTTCCCCTGTCTTTGGCCGGCCCAGCGTGGCCGCGGCGGGCAAGCTCTGGATCATTGCCGCCGGTTCTGCCGCTGCCATCGACCGCGCCCGACCCATTGTTGCGCCGTTCTCGCGGGGGCTTTCGGTGGTGGGCTCTGAACCGCAGCAGGCGCACGCCGTCAAGCTCGGTGGCAATTTCCTCATCTGCTCCATGCTGCATGGTTTGTCCGAGGCGTTTGTCTTCGCGGAAGGGCAGGGAATCGCGCCGTCTGCATTTTTTGAGGCCATCAACAGCGCACTCTTCCAGTCGCCGTTTTATGCGCTTTATGCGGGCGTAATGCTGAACCCGCCCGAGCAGCCCGGAGCAACCGTTGAGCTGGGCGCAAAGGACTTGCGTCTGCTGCGTGAGGCTGCCGCCGCCCACGGACAGAAGGTCAGTCTGGCCGAAACCATGGGCGACTTTTTCGACGACGCCATCCGGCACGGCATGGGCAATGAGGACTGGGCCGTGGGGCAGTACCGGCTGGCCCAGGAACGCGGCAAGGCGCAAAAGTAACCCTGCCGGGGCGAATCCGCTTTCCAAAAGGAAAATCTTGACTACGATAGAAGCATGAGTCTGAAGGGAAAGATTGTATTCATTACCGGAGCCAGCGGCGGAATCGGCGCGGCCACTGCACTTGCTTTTGCCCGTGAGGGTGCTCGCCTGTTGCTGGCGGCCCGGCGCGCTGACAAACTGGCCGAGGTTGCTTCGGCAGCACTCGCGGCAGGAGCCGAAGCCGTGCATTCAATGGCGCTGGACGTGCGCAGCCGCACGAGCGTGCAAAACGCCATCGACGGCCTGCCCGAGGAATGGTCGGCCATCGACGTTCTAGTGAACAATGCCGGCCTGAGCCGTGGCATGGATAAGCTCTACACCGGTCGCTTTGAAGACTGGGAAGAAATGATCGACACCAACGTGAAGGGGCTGCTCTACGTCACCCGCGCGGTGGTTCCCGGCATGGTGGTGCGCGGTCGTGGCCATGTGATCAATCTTGGTTCGACGGCGGGCGAAATAACCTACCCGGGCGCGGCCGTCTACTGCGGTTCGAAGGCGGCGGCCATTGCCATCAACGACGGCCTGCGGCAGGACGTGCTGGGTACGCCGCTGCGCGTCACTTGCGTCGATCCCGGTGCTGTGGAAACCGACTTCAGTTTGGTGCGCTTCCGTGGCGACGAAAAGCGGGCTGAGAAAGTCTATACGGGGCTGAATCCGTTGCAGGCCGGGGATGTGGCCGAGGCGATCCTCTGGGCGGCCAGTCAGCCAGCCCATGTGAATATTGCCCGCATCACCATGACCTGTGTGAATCAGGCCAACTCGCTGCTCTTCCATCGCGAGGGGTAGAGCACAATTTGCCGCAAAAAAAGAGCAGGGGCCTTGGGGCCCCTGTTTTTGTAGAGTAGTTTTTTTTGACAGGAAGATTGTGTTGCCGAACATAGCCGAGAGGCATGCGGCGCAATCTTCAAAAGGTTCAGGCAACAAACCGCACTCTGCGCACAATAAATGTGCGACAGGGCAGAAGGGTGCGTGTGTGCAGGCTAGCCGAGCTCGGCCAACTGTCCCTCGATCATCTTCAGCGCTGCTTCCAGAGCGGCACGACGGACCGGACTCGAGGTCTTCTGCGACAAAATGTTTTCACGCTGCAGGTTGAGCGCCTGACGCTCGCGTTCGCGTGAGGCACGCGAACGCTGTGCCTGTCGCTTGGCTTCGTCTGCGCTCGGCGAGCTGGTGCCCACAATGGTAACCGGCTCTTCCTTACCCTTTGCCATCTGTTCCTCCACGGATTTACTTTCCCAACCACGGGCCATATCTTCATTGTACGAGGCTGTTTTCAGGCATGTACCGCACGCCGGTGTGCGGAAAGTCGCATGAATACAGCAGAAACGGAGTTCCCCATCCATGCGTGCCTGGCAGATTCGTTCGTTTGGTATTGATTCGCTTGAGTTTGTTGAACGGTCCACCCCCACGCCGGGGCCCGGTGAAGTATTAGTGGGCGTGCATGCGATTGCTTTGAATTATCGTGATCTACTGGTGGTCAAGGGGCTTTACAACCCGCAGATGCGCTTGCCGTGCATTCCCTGTTCCGATGGCGCGGGCGAAGTGCTGGCCGTCGGCGAGGAGGTAAGCGCATGGAAGCCGGGCGACCGGGTGGCGGGAATCTTCATGCAGAACTGGCTGGACGGAGCGCTCACCCGTGCCCGCTCTCGTGGTGCGCTGGGCGGCGACGTGGATGGCATGCTGGCCGATCACATCGTTTTGCATGAAACCGGGCTGGTCCCCATTCCCGAGCATTTGAGCTTTCAGGAAGCGGCCACGCTGCCCTGCGCCGCTGTTACAGCCTGGAAGGCGCTGGCTGCGGCTGACCTCCGACCGGGCTCGACGGTGCTGATTCAGGGCACCGGCGGTGTTTCCATCTTTGCCCTGCAGTTTGCCCGCCTGCATGGGGCCAGGGTGCTGGGCGTTTCGTCAAGCGATGAAAAACTTGCCCGCGCCAGTGAGCTGGGGCTGGACGCTGGGCTTAATTACAGCCGTACGCCCGACTGGGATCAGTGGGTGATGGAGCAGACGGCTGGCGAAGGCGTGGATCTGGTGGTAGAGGTGGGCGGCGCGGGCACGCTGGTCCGTTCGCTGCGGGCGGTGCGAGTGGGCGGCACGGTGGCCCAGGTGGGAGTGCTGGCGCAGGCCGCCGATGCCTTCCCCATCTCATTGATGCTGCACAAGATGGTCCGTCTTCAGGGGATTTACGTGGGCAGCCGCCGCGATTTTATTGAGATGAATCGCGCCATCACGCTCGCTGAGCTGCGCCCGGTGGGTGCGGAGTTCTCCTGGAGCCAGACCCGTGCGGTTCTAGCTCGTATGGAGGCGGCCAGCCACTTTGGCAAGCTGGTGCTTACCGTCGAATAGTTTATGTAAGTATTTTATTTACAATAGTTTTCCTGTATCGGTGCACGAAACGTCGTTCCCACAGAATGGGAGGCCGGGAATTGCCTCAGGATTGCTGTTCCCAGCTCCCCATTTTTTGTTCTACTCTAAGATGAAATTAAGGATTGAATTTCATGGCCCCGGAAACAACTTTCCGTGGCAACTTCGTCTTATGCTGGTGTACGGCCACATCCCGGCCGTATTTTCTTGGGCATTGATTCCTGAAAGGTCCTGCTTGCTGTCCCCCACTGCCAGACCGAATTGCCGCCGTCGCACTTCTGTGCGCCTGCTGGCGGCTGTCTTGCCACTGCTTTTGGCGCTGGCGGGTTGTGGCGCGGTGCGGACGCCGGCCAGTGCGGTCAATGCGATTTTCTCAATCTCGCCTGGGGTGGCCAGCATCGACACCAGTTGTAACGGCTGCAATGCCACGGGCGCAAACGGCTCCATGGTCCTGCAGTTTGCCGCCAAGCTTGCCTCGGGCGGCGCGGCTCCGGTCAGCTGGACCGTGACCGGCGGCGACGCCACCAGCGGCGCGGGCAGCATCAGCTCCACTGGCCTGTACACACCGCCCAGCTACCTGACTGCCGATAGCGCCCAGGTGGTGGTGACGGCCACGCTCAAGAACTCCGGCCTGGAAGCCAGCTCCGTACTCACATTGACGCCGGGCTTTCTGCAACCGCTCACGCCGGAAAACGCAGCCCTCGGCGCCCATGGCACGCTTACGCTGACGGCTTATCTGGCTGAGGCGGGCGGCGCGCGTGAGGTCAGCTTTGCTCTGGCTTCCACTTCGTCGGGAAGCAGCGGTGGGCAGGGAACCCTGGGAGCAACCAACTGCCGTCATGCCAGCGATGCCTTTACTTGGTGCTCGGTCAGCTACACGGCTCCGGCCACGGTTGCGGTCAACAGCAGCACCTGGCTGGTGGCCCGCGTGGGCAGCGCTTCCACGGTTGCCGCGGCGCAGATCCTGCTCAATCCGGCGGGAGTTTCCAGCAATCCCGTGGCCCACGAAAAGGAGCAGAATTCGCAGATTCTGCTGGGTAGCTCGGGCGGAAACAACAAGGATTACGACGTGAGCGGCAACCAGATTGTGGATTGCTGCAGTGGCACGCTGGGCGCTCTGGTGCAGGATTCCGGTGGCCGCCAGTACATTCTGGGCAACAACCATGTGCTGGCCAAAAGCGACCACGCCACGCTGGGCGACGCTATTGTGCAGCCCGGGCTGATCGACAACAACTGCACCCCCTACGGCGAGGGCGGCAGTGCGACGCCGGTGGGCGTGCTCAGCGGCTGGCTGCCGCTCAACTCCCATGCCATCAATGCCGATGCGGCCATTGTTCAGGTGAATCCGGGGGCGGTAAGCTCCACGGGTGCAATTCTGGAGCTGGGCGCACAGCAGGCCAACGGCCAACTGGCCGCCGCGCCTCCCGGAATCAGTTCCACGGGTGGCAAGGGCGAGAATGCCAGCCTGCTGCTGCAGGTGGCCAAGAGCGGCCGCACCACGGGGCTGACCTGCGGCGCGGTTTCTGCCGTGGCCGTCGATGTGGAGGTCTCCTACTTCTCCGATTGCGCGGAGACCAAGCCCTACCTGACCAAGATCTTCACCAACCAGCTTGCCATCAGCGGCAGCCAGTTCAGCGACTCGGGCGACAGCGGCGCGCTGGTGGTGGACGCCGCCAACGCCGAGCCGGTGGGCCTGTTTTTTGCCGGTGGCGTAGACGCGAACGGACTCGGTCAGGCGGTGGCCAATCCCGCGCCCGAGGTGCTGAGCGAACTGAGCGCCCAACTCGGCAATGGTGGCTCTTTCAGCTTTGTGGGCGGGGCCGATCATGCGGTCAGCTGCCTGAATTACGGCGGCGCGGCAACCGATTCCAGCGTAGCCGGCGAGCTTTCCGCCACCACTCTGGCGCAGGTCATCGCCATCAAACAGCAGATTGCCCGTGGCCTGCTGCGGCATACGCCCGGCTTCTTCGCCATTGGCGTGGGCCAAAGCAGCGACAATCCCACCGAGGCCGCGCTGGTGATCTACGTGGACCGCCGCAATGTGCCGGAGCATCTACCTGCGACGATCAGCGGCCTGCACACCCGCTACATCTACATGGACCGCTTCCACGTCACCCGCTCCTACGCCACCACGGTGCACGCGCCACGGCACTGCATGGCGCATGCGCTGCCAATCCGCCCGTAGGGACCACCTGCGGTGGGGCCAACTGCTTCGCATGATTTAGGCGGGTTTCCTGCAACTGCGTTTCCGGGGCCTGTGAAGCCCCGTTGCATTTTGCTGGGTTTTTCATGGCCTGAAGGCCCATACTCCTTCCGTTGCCGCGAAAGGTTGTAGCATTTTTCGCTGTGAAACACTATGTTTGTTGGAATCTAAAATGACTGTCGAATTGAGTATGATCAGTTTGCAAAATTCCGTCGGAATTCAGCTGGTGTGAATCCATAGGCAGTCTTGAATCGACGATGAAAGTTGCTCAGGTTTGAGAATCCGCTCTCGAACGCAGCCTGTGTGATCGTTCGATCTTTTGAAGATGTAAGCAGAACAGCCGCTTTCTCAAGGCGGCGCGCATTTACGTAATGAACAATGCTTGTGCCTGTGTGCTGACGGAATGCCCGGGTCAGCAGACTTCGTGACAGGCCAAACCGGGAACCTATCTCATCCAGGTTGGATTCCTCCTCTAAATGATGATCCAGCCACAGACACACGTCCTGAATCCTGTTCCGATGTTTCTGGCGCGCTTCGTCCACTGCAGGAGATTGATCGTTAGCCTGAGTTGCCAACAGTAAGCCAATCACATTCCACACAGTTAATAACTGCCGGTGATTACCGATGACAGAACCCTCTGGAATCAGCCGGACAAGCTCCGCGAGGATCGGAAGTTCCGTGGCGCTATCGCTGGAAGTGCAACCATGACTCCGCAGACTCTCAAGAAGGTCTACCTGAACAGGCGAAAGGTAGCGCGAAGTATCCTGCGCTGTGACGCAGACGATCTTGAGGTCGGCCGATTGGTCAGCTTCGAAAACGACGCGGTGGCGAGCACCAGGAACAATCAGGACCATGCAGGAGGGATGCAGGTCGATTTTATGCTCTTCTACCAGTACCTGACCCGCCCCGGAATGACAGAACATGAATTCAAAGACTTCGTGAACTTCCCACTCAGTGGATCGGGCGACGGTAAATTGGGCACTCCAGAACATATTGTATCCGATCGTACACTTCTTGTACCTGCTCGTACAAGACATTGAATCTGCTTGGATCTAGGCTCACCTTATGGGGGGAGAACAATGCCCCAATCGGTGATACGCATCACAGATACTCTCAAGCATAAAGGAGCCGTCATCATGCTTAATCAACAAACGCTGGATGCCTTCGAACAAATGTGGGGCCCGTTTCCCGAGCCCGTCATGTTGATCCAGAAGGATCGGACCATTCTCGCCACCAATGAACTGGCCCGTACGGCAGGCTTTTCCACGGGCGTGAAATGCTTTTCCCTCAACCCACAGGCGGTCACACATGCCTGTAAGGATTGCAAGGCGAGTCTTGCGGTTAGCGAAAACCGTCCCGTCTGCACGGAAAAAACACAGAACGGACAGCGGATCGTTGGCTACTGGGTGCCGCTCAAGGACCAGCCAGATGTGTACGTGCATTTTGGCATTGGCATCGCCGCATTGATGGGTATCCAGTCTTATCCTCCAATTCAGATTGAAGAATCCGATCTGGTGACGCTCAACAACTAATTTGGCTGTAGCGCAGTACCCCGGGAAACACCGTATGCAAGCGGTCCAGTACCAGAGAACGCCGCTGGATGGATTCAAGGTAAATTCCAGGACAAGAAAACAGGCCGGACTCTCACGAGTCCGGCCCTTTGGCGTTGCGCGGTGCGGGCGTTTAGCTCTCCACGCCGTGGCACTTCTTGTACTTCTTGCCGCTGCCGCAGGGGCAGGGGTCGTTGCGGCCTACCTTGTCACCGGTGCGGCGCTGGTTGGGCTGGGTGGCATCACCGCCGGAGTGGGTGGCGGCTTCCAGTTCGCGCTGCTTCTTGCGCTGGAACTCGCGCTCGATCTGGTCGATCGTGGTTGAGGACTGGCGCGTGGGAAGAGCGATCTCGCGCGGCGCGTGGTCGTCGCCGGAGGTGATCTCCGCCGTGGCTACGGGCGGTGCGGCAGGAATCTCGCGCACCGGCGGCGCTGCCTGTACGGGCTGGCCGTCGGGGCCCAGAATCTGCATGCGCAGCAGGTAGCGTACGGTGTCTTCCTGGAACTTCTGCAGCATGGCCTCGAACATGTCGAAGGACTCGCGCTTGTAGGCCACCAGAGGATCCTGCTGGGCGTAGCCGCGCAGGCCAATGCCTTCCTTCAGGTGGTCCATCGAGAGCAGGTGATCCTTCCACAAGCCGTCGATCACGCTCAGCATAACCATCCGCTCGTGATAACGCATGGCCTGAGCGCCTAGCAGCTGTTCCTTGGCTTCGTATTCGCGCTTAAGCAGATCGAAGATGGCGTCGCCCAGTTCATGGCGGCTCAACTCGGCCGGCTTGACCTCGGTCTTGCCGAGGAAGAGGCCGAAGTGGTCCACCAGCTTCTCTTCCATGCCCTTGTAGTTCCACTGGTCGGCGCGGACGCTTTCATCCAGATACTCATCGAGAATCCTGCTGAGAATTCCGGTTACGTATTCTTCCAGAATCATCTCGCGCTGTTCGACGCCTTCGAGCAGGCCGCGACGCAGGCCATAGACGGCCTCGCGCTGCTTGTTCATCACGTCGTCGTACTCCAGCAGATGCTTGCGGCTCTCAAAGTTCTGCGATTCCACAGCCTTCTGCGCGCCTTCAATGCGCTTGGAAATCATGCGCGACTCAATCGGCACGCCTTCTTCCATGCCCAGGCGCTCAAGCAAAGTGGAAACCCACTGCTTGGCGAAGATGCGCATCAGATCATCTTCCAGCGAGAGATAGAAGCGGCTTTCACCGGGGTCGCCCTGACGGCCAGCGCGGCCACGCAACTGATTGTCAATGCGGCGCGACTCGTGGCGTTCGGTGCCCAGAATGAACAGGCCACCGGACTCAAGCACCTTGGCGTGATTCTCTTTGGCGGCCGCGTCATGCACGGCAAAGGTGGCTTCCCATTCGGGGTTGGAGACTTCGAACTCCTGGCCCTGATAGTAGAAGCGCTGGAATCCGGCGGGAGCCATGGGATTGATGGCACCTTCGCCAGCGCTGATGGCGCGGGCCCGGCCCTGCTTGACCAGCTCCATGCGGGCCATGAACTCCGGATTGCCGCCCAGCAGAATATCGGTACCACGGCCAGCCATGTTGGTGGCAATGGTGACCATGCCGAGGCGTCCGGCCTGGGCCACAATTTCGGCTTCGCGCTCGTGGAACTTGGCGTTCAGCACTACGTGGCGCACGCCCTTGCGCTCCAGAATCCCGCTCAGGCGTTCGCTTTTTTCAATCGATGTGGTGCCCACCAGTACCGGCTGCTGCTGCTCGTGCAACGTGGCAATGTCATCGGCCAGAGCGGAAAACTTTTCCTTCTCGGTGCGATAAACAACGTCGGGATTCTCGATGCGCAGCATCTTCCGGTTGGTGGGAATCACCACGATTTCCAGCTTGTAGATCTTGTCGAACTCGGCGGCTTCGGTTTCGGCCGTGCCGGTCATGCCGCTCAGCTTCTGGTACAAGCGGAAGTAGTTCTGGAAGGTGATGGTGGCCAGCGTCTGGTCTTCCTTGCGGATTTTGACGCCTTCCTTGGCTTCAATGGACTGGTGCAGGCCATCGGACCAGCGGCGGCCCGGCATCAGGCGACCGGTGAAGGTGTCCACGATGATGACTTCGCCGTCCTTGACCACGTACTCGACGTCGCGCTTGTAGAGCGAGTGGGCCTTGATGGCCGTCTCGACGTAGTGCTTCAGGTCCCAGTTTTCAGCGTCGGCAATGTTACCAATGCCCAGAAGCTTTTCAATCGTCTCCCAGCCGCGATCGGTCACGCCGATGGTGCGCTGCTTTTCGTCGATGATGTAATCACCGGAGAGATACTTTTCGCCTTCGCCCAGGCTGATGCCCAGTTCCTGCTGGCGCTTGTGGTCGCTCCACTCCACTTCCTCACCGAGTTCGAGGCCAGGAATGATCTTGAGCACCCGCTCGTACTTGTCGGTGGTCTGGTCGGTGGGACCGCTGATGATCAGCGGCGTACGGGCTTCGTCGATGAGGATCGAGTCCACTTCATCGACGATGGCAAAGTAATGCCCGCGTTGCACGCAGTCCGTAATCTCGAACTTCATGTTGTCGCGCAGGTAATCAAAGCCGAATTCGTTGTTGGTGCCGTAGGTGATGTCGGCAGCATAGGCGGCGCGGCGTTCGTCGTCCGACAGGTCGTGGACGATTACGCCCACCGTCAGGCCCAGGAACTCGTAGATCTTGCCCATCCACTCGGCGTCGCGCTTGGCCAGGTAGTCGTTCACCGTGACCACATGCACGCCATGGCCAGCCAGCGCGTTCAGGTAGCAGGCGAGGGTAGCCACCAGGGTTTTGCCTTCACCGGTGCGCATTTCCGATATTTTGCCCTGATGCAGGACCATGGCGCCGATCAGCTGTACGTCGAAGTGACGCATGTGTACGGCGCGCCAGCCGGCTTCGCGAACCACGGCAAAGGCATCGGGCAGAATCTCGTCAAGCGCCAGCGTTTCGGCCGCCTTGATCGCGTCCTTCTCGGTGAGTCCCTCAAGCCGGGCGGCGATGCGGGCGCGGAATTCCAGGGTCTTGGCGCGCAACTCGTCGTCGGTGAGCGGCTTGACCGAGGCTTCCAGTTCGTTGATGGCGGCCACCACCGGCATCAAACGCTTGACCAGCCGTTCATTGGCGGTGCCGAAGATCTTAGTCAGAACTTTATCGAACAAGACGTTTCTCTCCGTCTACCAGTGTAAACGGGAAGCAGGGGGTGCGGTGGGCTTGCAGGTGGACGAAAAGCCCTGTTTTCGAGGGAATACACGGCAAATTCACTCTCTTGGGAAGCCAAACAGGCTGCGGAAGTCTTTCAGAGGGGGCCGGTTTTCACAGCCGCTGGCCGACGTTGCCCGTGTGCTCTGCCGTCCCATTCCGGCAAAAGGCCCGCCCGACGTGGAAAAAACCGGCTCCCGCCTCCTCCCTGCTTCCTCTATGCTGGGTTAGGTTGCAGTTGTAGAAGATCTTCCTGAAAACGACAGTCTTCCCCGGGCTGTGCGTCTTCCATGTGAGCCGACGTTTGCCGATAAAAAAAAGAATGTGCGCGCCAAGAGTGTGCGGGACGGGATTCCGCGGCCTTGCCCTGCTCGGAGCTTTGCTGCCAGTTCTGGGCCTGGCCGGAGGCTGTTTGTCTTCTAAAGCCAGCACTTCCACCGTAGACGTTGCCTCGCCTTACCTGGGCGTCAACCTTGGCTGGGTCAATGACTGGGATCACACCCAGGTCTTTGCCGACGTCATGAAGCAGGCCCGCAAATTTGGCAGCACCACCGCTCCCTACGACGAAAGTGCCAGCGTGGACGCCGACGGCTGGCCCACCCAGGACGCTGGCGTGTTGCTGATCTCCAGCAATCCGGGCTCATGGGCCGCCGGTAGCTATGCGCTTTCGTTTACCGGGCAGGCCACGGTGGCACCCTACGGCGACTCCAACGTAAAGGTAGGCACGGTCACCTACACCAGTTCCACCAACACCAGCACGGCCACGGTCACGGTAGGTTCCAGCTTCCAGTCTCTCTATCTGGTTTTTACCAACACCAAGCGCACGGCATCGAGCGCCAGCGGAACCGGGCTGACCAACATCTCGTTGATGCGGCCCACGAGTAGCGGATCGCCGCATGCCGCCGGAACCCTGTTTACCGACCGCTTTCTTTCCCGGTTGGGGTATTTTTCCGCCATCCGCTTCAAGGACTTTCTGGGCACCGACGGTTCCACCTATTCCAGTTGGTCCGAGCGTTCGATTCCCGCCTACGCCAGCCAGCAGGAGGTACCTCCGCACGCCTCCAACAATCAGCAGTCCACCTACGTGGACGGTGCCAGCTACGAATACGCCATTCAGCTGGCCAACAAGACCGGCAAGGATCTGTGGCTGAACGTGCCGCATCTGGCCTTGGGGGGCACGTACGCCTTGAGCGACACCACCTGGGCCACCAATCTGGCGCTGCTCTGCAAATACGGCTCCAACGCCACGGGAACGCCCTATACCGGCGTCTACGGCTCGTCGGGAACCAATCCGCAGCCGTCCTCAGGTCCGGTGAATGCCGCGCTGGATTCCGGACTGCACGTCTATCTGGAGTATTCAAACGAGTTCTGGTCGGGGGTGGGCAATCAGTCCACCTGGATTGCCGCGCAGGCCGCCGACGCCATCGCCGCGCAGGACAGCGACCTGGATTGGGACGGCACCACCGACACGTTTACCGTGGAAATGCGCATTGCCGCCAAGGGGACCATGCTGATTTCCGAGGCTTTTTCCAGCGTCTACGGCTCGTCGAATTTCGGCACCGTCTATCGCCCGGTACTGGCCTCGCAGATCAACAACAGCGGAACCTATTCCGGCCTGGACTACCTGAAAGAACGCTACAGCAGCGCCAGCCAGTACGTGTGGGCCGCTGCCGGTGCGCCCTATATGGACTACAGCGGCGACACCAGCGGCAACAGCCTTACCGCCGCCGAAGTCATCAGCGGCATGCAGAGCTACGAATCGGCTAACGCTGCTACCTGGATCGCCAGCCTTTCCAGCATTGCCACCAGCTACGGGCTGAAGGGCGGCATGGTGGCTTACGAGGGCGGGCAGGGCGCGATTTACCAGACCACGGGCGCAGTAGGCGCGCAGACCGAACCGGCCATGCGCACCATCACCACCGGCCTGCTAGATGACTGGATTAGCGCTGGCGGCAGCACCTTCTTCTACTTCAAGCTCTGCTCGGCCGACACCTGGGGACTGGGAACCGACATCAGCTACGACATTGATGCTGACAGCGGCTGGAACTCCAGCGCCGCCAGCAGCAGCGAAACCGAACCCAAATGGGGAGCCATCAAACAGGTGGCCAAGCTGGGCAAGTAGCGGAAGGCAGCCCTCAGCTCATCCTGCCAACCGAAGCTGCATGGACGGCTATGTAGGCCGCAGTACGTGACAACACATAGCGATACACACCGATACGCGGGAAGATGCAGCAGTACGTAGCAGCGATGAGCAGAGTCCCGTTAGGGACGGCGCAAAACCTGCCCATGTGCTTTGCTGTGGTCATGCGAAGCAGTTGGCCCCACTGCAGGTGGCAGGCGAAGCGATCAGCCCCACCGCAGGTGGCCTACCGCCGCGCCATTGCCAGCATGATCACGAACAGCAGCACGGGCAGCATGCAGAGTGCGCCGTAGAGCAGAATGCGGCGGCTTTGCGGCATGCGCTGGTGCAGCGAGGGGCGGCGGGAGCCTTCCTCCACGCCCACCTGATCCTGATGCTCCAGATCCAGCTGCATTTCGAGCGCGGTGGCGTAGCGGTGGCGGGGTTCGCGCTCGAGAGCGCGGAAGAGAATCTCCTGCAACTGTGGTCCGATCAGCTTGTTCAGCTTGCGGGGCGGCTCAGGATCGTGCAGCAGACGCTCATTCATCACCGCCAGCGGATTCTGCCCGGTATAGGGTGGCTGGCCGGTAAGCATCTCATAGAACATGGCGCCGAGCGCGTAAATATCGCTGCGCTGATCGCCGCGCTGGCCCTTCACCTGCTCGGGCGCAATGTAGTCGGGCGTGCCCAGCATGGGCGATGGGCCGGAGTAGGTGATGCGCCGAGCGTCTTCCTTCATGGCAATGCCAAAGTCGATCAGCTTGATCTGGTCGCCGGGCAGCACCATGATGTTTTCCGGCTTCAGGTCGCGGTGCACCACGCCGCGCTTGTGCATGTAGTCCAGCGCGTCGCAGATGCTGAGCGTGAGGCGCGTGGCCCGCTCGATGGGCAGTTTTTCCTGCTGGTTCAGCAGGTCACGCAGCAACGTGCCCTCCACCCACTCCATCACCATGTAATTGCTGGAGCGTTCGGCGTCGGCAATGGTCTTCACGATGCCGGGGTGGTCCAGCTCCTGGCCAATCTGCTGCTCGCGGCGGAAGCGTTCGACCAGAATCGGGTCCTGCTCCATTTCGGCGTGGGGCAGCTTGAGCGCCACGGAACGGCCGGTAGCAAGGTCGGTAGCGCGATAGAGCGTCGACATGCCGCCGCGTCCGACCGCAGCTTCCAGCCGGTAATGATCGAGCATTTGTCCGGGTTCGGGCCTGACCTGCGTCTGAGCCATAAGTGTTTTCTATTTTTCCACGAAGAACGTAAGAAACTCGCAAGGAAAATGTTGGTGCTTTGTGGGGAGAATTTCTACGGCTGGCAAAAAGAAGTGAATCCGATCTATATTCTTGTTGTTACAGCCATGTTTCGACTCAAAATCCAACTCGTTGCCGGTCTGCTGACCATTCTCGTCCTGTTTTGTGCCGTGGAGCGTGCCAATGCGGCGAGGCGTGCCCAGGAACCGCAGGAAACCGGCTTTCTGAACCGGCAGATTGTGCTGCACGGCCAGACGCATCATTTTCAGGTCTATTTGCCCGAGCAGTACCGACGCGATGACCATAGGCAGTGGCCCATTATTCTCTTCCTGCACGGGCGCGGCGAGCGCGGCAGTGAGGGAATGTGGCAAACGCAGGTGGGCCTGCCGCAGGCCATCCGCGACCATCCGGAGCGCTGGCCCTTTATTGTGGTTCTGCCGCAGTGTCCGCAGGGCACTTTCTGGACCGACAGCGAGAATCTGGCCATGGCCATGGAGGCGCTCGATCAGGAGACGGCCGAGTTCCATGCCGACGCGGATCGCACCTATCTGACCGGCCTCTCCATGGGCGGTTACGGCGCATGGGAGCTGGTGCGGCTGCACCCCCGGCGCTGGGCGGCTGTCTCGATTGCCTCCGGCGGCGTCTTCTGGAGCTATGCGCCAGAGCGCTGGCAGCACGCCAACACGCTGCCCGCCGAATACGCGCACGCTCTTGGCCATACCGCAGCCTGGCTTTTTCACGGCAGCGAAGACCCGATTGTGCAGCCCAAACAGGACGATCTGATGTACGACGCCATCAAGGCCGAGGGGGGCCGCGTGCGCCTGTGGATCTTTCAGGGCCTGAAGCACGATTGCTGGACCCGCGCCTTCAATGAGCCGGATCTGCCGCGCTGGCTGCTTTCGCATCATCTTGAGCCGACGCCCGCACCCGTCAAACACGGCCACGAAGCACCGCCCACCAAAGAACCGCCGCCCACCAAAGAACCGCCGCCCTACGCCGAGCGCACCGTCGTACCCATGCATCCGCCCGCCATGCACCTGATGCCAGCACAGCTTGAATCGCTGCAGGGCGAGTACACGGAGCCGCACGGTCGCGGCGCAATGCAGCTTTACCGCCAGAATGAGCAGATCTTTGTGCGCGACCAGTATGGGCAGCTCACCGAGTTGGCCGCCGAGTCGCCCAGCGAGCTGTTCTATCCCTATGGATCAAGCATCAGCCGGGTCTTCGTGGATCGCGACGCACAGGGTCGCGTCGTGGCGCTACTCTTCCGCGATGATCGCCACGAAGAGCGCTGGGAGAAACGTCCTGCGCCCGCACAACCCCCTGCAAACTCCGGCAGCAATGCCTTCCGTTTGTTCTGATGAGCAGGCAAATCAATACCAACACTGTGTAGGTGCTTCACCCTCGCCGCATCTTTGTTTTTGCGGCTATAGCAAATTCAGAATTGCTGTAGAGGGAATTGATGGATCAAAGTGTCGTTTTCCTCAAGAAAACGGCACCCTGCACACTCTTTCAGACTGCACGGTCATTCTGAATTTGCTCTAGGAGTCTGTCGCCCATAGAATTGCCCGAGGTCCTGGTCCAGACCAGGCCCAGCAGATTACGATTTTGTTATGGGCCAGAACTTCCTTCCAGACACGGTCAACCAGACGCTTCTGTTTCCACCCAGCCTTCACGACTGGCTACCTGACGGCCATTTGGCTCGTTTTGTCGTGGATGTGGTTTCGGCATTGGATCTTGAATCGATCTATGCTTCGTATCGCGAGAAGGATGGTCGCGGCCAGTCGGCTTATGCTCCGGAGATGATGGTTCGCCTTCTTTTGTACGGTTATGCCACGGGCGTTTACAGCTCACGCAGGCTTGAGAAGCATACCTGGGAAGACGTGGCATTTCGCTATCTTTCCGGCGACCAGCATCCGGACCACGCCACGCTGGCCGAGTTTCGCAAACGGCATCTGGCTGCGCTGTCCGAACTGTTCACGCAGGCCTTGTTGCTGTGCGCAAAAGCCGGTCTGGTTAAGCTGGGTCATGTGTCGATCGATGGAACAAAGATCAGGGCGAACGCCAGCAAGCACAAGGCGATGAGCTACCAGCGCATGACCGAGAGCGAGGCGCGCCTGAAGCAGGAAATCAACGCTCTGTTGGCTGCTGCGGAAAAAGCGGATGCCGACGAGGACGCGCAGTACGGCAAGGATCGGAACGGCGAAGAACTTCCCGACGAGTTACAGCGACGCGAGAGCCGGTTGCAGAAGATTCGCGAAGCGAAGCAGGCACTCGAAGACGAGGCCCGCGAGAAGGCTGAGCAGAAACTTGCTGAAGCAGAAAAGAAACAGGCTGACGAGGAAGAAGATCGTCGCGCGGGCAAAAAGAAACGTGGTCGCAAGTCGAATCCCCCTGATCCGGACAAGGCAAAACCCGCAGACAAGGATCAGCGCAACTTCACGGATCCGGAGAGCCGCATCATGCCGGATGGCGCCAATAAAGGCAGCTTTTTACAGGCTTATAATGCGCAGATCGCGGTCGATTCCATCGCGCAGGTAATCGTGGCCGCCGCGGTTACGCAGGAGACGAACGACAAAAAACAATTACTGCCGATGGTGGCACAGATCGAAAAGAATCTTGCCCAAAAGCCCGAGAAAGTCAGCGCTGATACCGGCTACTTCAGCGAAGCAAATGTGACCGACGCAACGGTAGCTGAAATCGACTTATACATCGCCACAGGCCGCGACAAACATAGTGATCCAACGGAGATAGCCTGTGGTGAAGCCCCGTCAGATGCAACGGCACGAGAACAAATGCAACATAAGTTGAAGACCGAGGCCGGACGCGCAGTCTACAAAAGACGCAAGGCGATCGTGGAACTGGTCTTTGGACAAATCAAGGAGTGCCGCGGTTTTCGTCGCTTCAGCATGCGCGGCAAACAGAATGTGAGCGGAGAGTGGAGGCTGGTGTGCGCGGTCAGCAATCTGTTGAAGCTCTTTCGCTCCGGATGGGCACTGCAAAACGCGTAAAAACAACGAAAGATCAGAATCCGAATCAGAGTCGCGCCTCAAAGATACGGTGCGGTAGAGAAAAACTGACAGCAACAGACAAATCCAGTACTGCGCAGCCAGGCCGACATCTCCTGCAAAAATCGCAAACGCTATGAGCGACAGACTCCTAGGGTCCTGTCTCTAAAGTTCGCATCCCAATTGTCCTGTCATCTGGAGCGGAGTTTGGCCGTTTTTTGGCCAAACGGAGTCGAAAGATCTGCGGTTGTTCTTCAAGGATCTTCCGCGAAAATTGATGTATCTTTGGAGCCAAAGTTCGTGGAGGCAGAGGTAAAAAGCAACCGCAGATCCTTCGGCTCCCTGCGGTCGCTCAGGAGGACAGGCTGAAGTTTGATGAGGATTTCAGACTCAGAACACTAGGGGACGGTTTTATTGCACCGTCCGCAGGTAGCTGACCAGTTGCCAGCGCTCGTTCTGGCTCAGGCCGTTCCAGCTAGGCATTCCCTGGCCCATATCGCCCTGCCGCAGAAACCACTCCAGGTCGCCGTCGGTGGTTCCATGCAGACGGTTCTCCGTCAGGTTGCGGCCATTGCCATTCGTCTGATGGCATGTAGAACAGTGCTCGCCAAACAGCCGCTGGCCGGCGGCAATCGCTTCAGGCTGGCTGGCCACGGGATTCTGCTGCGCATGGTCCTCGGCCGGCACATGCTGCCAGCGGTGATGAATGTAGGAAATGACCGCGCCGCCAAAGACCAGATAAAGCAGGCTGACGGCAACCAGAGCTCCGGGCCGGATCCAGCCGGTCAGGAAGGTCAGCCACAGGAAGAGAATTGCGGACAGGGTGATCAGGGCCGAAAGACGCAGCGAATAGTCGAAATGCCAGCTGGTGAAGAAGATTCCCAGCGCTGCGGGAATGGTAGTCTGGATCATCATGGCCCCACTGATGTTGGCCAGCGCCAGCCGTGTCTTGCCCTGTCGAACCCATAGAATGGCGTTCATCGTCTCGGGCAGCTCGGTGGCCAGGGGGCTCAGCAGCAGGGCCGCCAGCTGCGGCGGAAAGTGCAGCGCCGCGCCGATGGCGCCCAGTTGCCCCACAAAAAACTTTGAGGCGAGCGTAATCACCACAAGCGAAGCGACAAATTGCATCGCTGCCCAGCCAAAGGTGGGATTGTCCGGATGCAGCTTGAGCGGCTCCAGCGCTTCTTCCTCCACCAGCGGTCCACCGTTCTGCGCCCGCTTCCAGACGTACACCAGATAAGCCGCCACAAAGCCGAACGCGAGCCAACGTTTCCCGGCAAAGTTCGTCAGTCCGAGCGCCAGATTGGCGAGAAAAAGAAGCAGGAAGAAAGACTGATCGCGGCGTATGCCATCCCGGCTGGCGGGAATACGGTAGCTGTCGCCGGTCGAACGGGAGCGGAAGAGCAGCGAAAGACCCACCACGGCATAGGCCACTGTGGCAAGCACCAGAGGACCACCCATGGCCGCGCCCACACCCAGTTGCTTTTCCGCTTCGGTGTGGCCAAACACCACGGTCACCAGCGTTACCAGGCTTTCCGGCAGGGCCGTACCGAAGGCGGCCAGCAGCGAGCCCATGGCCAGCGTGCCCACCTGCATGGAGCTTCCGCACCACTCCACGGCGTTTACAAAATATTCGCAGGCCGCATAAATCACAACGGCAGAAAACAGAAAAAATGAAAGATGCAGCAACATTTCAGTAGTCTTTCGCTGGGAAAACGCCGGAGGCGGAGGTTATAGCATTTCCGGAAGTGCTCCCTGTATTCCGAAAAAGCTTTAAGCAGTCCCGGATTGGAAGAGCAAGGTTTCTGTCTCAGGCGACTGCATTTTCAGTGTTTCACATTCTGTCAGGAGGATTCTTTTCGGGCGAAAAGTCCTCTTGCAGGGCTAATGTGGAGCAATTTGCGGCATGTTCCATTTTGAAGCAGGGTTTCAATTCGGTTCCTAAGGCACAACTCATCCTTCACTGTCTGTCTGTATTCCTCTCAAGGCACCGTAATCTTCTTCTGTGGCCGTACTTTCTATCGATCTCGCATGTCGCCGTTGGGCTGATCTTGGCGTTGTTCTGCTGGATCGCGTCCGCAGGCAGACTCTGTCCATGCCTTGGGCCAGTCAACCAACTGCGCCCATCGAGTGCCAGATCCTTCCCATGGGGCCGGAGGGCGAGCCGGAAGGTCCGGTGGACCCCGAGATTCTGGCCGGCCGCCTCAATCACCTGTGCACCATACGCGACATTCGTATTTTGATGCTGGATGGTCCGCAGGCCTGGAAGTCAGAGAAGAATGGACTGACGTATGCCCGGTTGGGCGAGCGCCAGCTGAACACGGTCTCCAAAACCGGGCTGCCCGGGATGGTCAAGCCCGTTACCCACCGCAACTACTCCGAGTTCTGCATTGACCTTTATGACGCGCTCTGCCGACGCGGCTGGCGGCGGCTGGACAAGCGCGACCGTGGCGCTGATCCGCGGCAACGTGTGCTGGTGGAATGCAATCCGCATGCGGCCTGGAAGTCACTTGGCCTCACGCCTTTGCCTACCAAGCGGCGTTCCCACATCAGCGATCTG
The DNA here is from genome assembly GCF_048629425.1 of Telmatobacter bradus. Lineage (NCBI taxonomy): Bacteria > Pseudomonadati > Acidobacteriota > Terriglobia > Terriglobales > Acidobacteriaceae > Telmatobacter > Telmatobacter bradus. The sequence goes on along the minus strand of NZ_CP184532.1, from coordinate 4,149,666 downwards.
GCAGCGGCCTACGCGGCTCTGCGCTGCGTGGTTCCTTTCACCACCAATTGCCCTCCCAATCACGATCAGCTGCAGGCGCTGGTGAGTGGATTGGCCGGTCTGGCGCTGGAAGAACACAACAACTCTGCACTGCGCATCTTTGGCGCTCCGCCATGCCGTGAAGACGGCCACTGGCGCGAGGGCTTCATCGTTTTGCCGGTACCGCCTCCCCGCCCCACCGGCTTCCGTTGGTTAAATTAAAAAAAGTGCAATCATAATAAAAACAAAGGACCTCCACCGTATTACGGTGGGGGTCTTTTGCTGTTTGGAAGCGGATTTTTGCCCAAAAAAACCGGACAGCGTGAACTGTCCGGAAAAGTTGGAGGCTCGATAGAAAAAAACTCTGGCGTTATTGAATCGTCTCGCTGCCGGGTTCCTGTTCTGAGACGCGGACCATTAGATCGCCGTCGGCGTGGTGGAAGCCAACGATCAGGGTATATTCGGTGCGCGGCGGCTCACAAAACCGCTCGGATTCCACGCGGGATTCCGGCACCGTCATTGCGCAGGGCCGGGGCAGGCAGGATTTGATGGTTCCGGCAATCATGTTGGCAATCTCTTTGCTGGCGTCCAGCCGATCGGCCTCGGCGACGCTCTCAGGGGGCTGCATAAGCATGGCGGCGGTAGCGCTCTGCGCCAGCCCGTCGCTTAGCCGGACCTCGATTCTTCCCGTCCATGTGCCGCTAAGCTGAACGCTGGCCAGCAGATGGCCGGCGTCGACGCAGCATAAGTCGGGCGAAGGCACATGCTCCAGGCGCATGGCCAGCATCTGTTCCCAGAACTGGTCGTTGGCCTTAATCACAGATTCCTCGTCGATATGGACGCTCATGGTTAGTTTTCTCCCAGAGACGGCTCAGCCGAATGAGCCTTCACAAACTATTTATCGGGCAGAAACGCAAATGCATGAAAAAAATAGAAGAAAACTGGGAGGAAATCTCCCACTCCGAAGTCATTAGATTTTTTTATTCATAGGCGCAAGAAAATCCCGCCGCCGAGTGATTTAAATCACTTGCTGACGTGCTGCCAGACACAGTCCGGCTGCCGCTTCGGTGCCACACTCTCCCCCATCGGCGGCTCCGGGTTGTTCTTCCGGAATACCGCCCGGAGCAGGCCGTACGTCGCTCCTGTTCCGGGTTGTTTCCCCACCGCGTTCGCGGAGCAGCCGTCCGAGGACCATTGCCATGCCGGAAGCCAACCTTCCCCGTAGGGCTCAGCCGGCCGTCATTCTGGTCGCCACCGATCTGGCGGACCTGGAGCGGTTGATGCCCCATGCGCTTGATCAGGCCAATCGTACAAGCGCTCACCTGATCCTGCTGCATGCTCTTGAACCGTCGGTCACCCTGTCGATCGACGACCACGGAACCCCTTTCTACGATCCAACGCTGGCTATCTCGCAGGCAGAAAAGGCTCTCCAACCCTGGTGCGAGGCTGCAACGCGTCGCGGCGTGGTTTGTGACGCCGTGGTGCGGGATGGCGCCGCGGCCCGGCAGATTGCCGACGCCGCCCGCCAGTTCCGCGCAGACCGCATCCTGATCGGCACCCGGAACCGCATCCGGCAGGGCAAGTCTCCGCTCGGTTCCGTGGCTGAACAAGTGCTGCGCTCGGTCAATCTCCCGGTCATTACCGTGGGGCCAGAGGCTCATCTCCAGGACAATTCAGACGATCCTATCGTTCTGCATGCGACCACCTTACGAGAGACCTCACGTCCGAGCGCAGCGCTTGCCTGCACATTGGCCAGTAAAACCCATGCGCGGCTGGTGGTGATGCATGTGCTGCCGATGCTTGCAGATGGCCCCAGGCAGGGCGAACCAGCCGCGCTCGATGAACCAGTACTCGAGCAATTGCGTCTGCTTGCCGCAGAGACGGCCTCGGGTTGCTGCCTGGAGGTGGAAGCTCTGGTGGTACACGGCAATCCCTTCATCGAGATTCTGGCTGCCGCCAGCAAACTGCAGGCCGGCATGATCATCCTCGGTCTTGAGCCACACTCGGTCTTTGACCGTCTGACCCGCGACCGCACCGTCTATCAGGTGGTAGCGCACGCCCGCTGTCCAGTGTTGATTCTGCGGGAAGATCCGTTGCCCCACTGGGAACAATATATGGAAGAGGCTGCTGCAAGCCGTATGTGAGGCGATCTGGCGGAGGGCAGGCTTCAAGGCAAGGTCTTCTCGGGAATTTCCTTGGAGAGCCGGTTCTGTCTGCAATCAATCCTCCCGAACAAAATCAGAGGAAGTGTGCCTTGCTGGAGTCTTCAAGGTGGATTTTTCCCAGCAAAAATCCACCTTGAGAAGATTGCCTCGGGGTGCAGCTACGCTGTTTTGCTTTGCAGTCAGGCGATGCAATCGAGGAATGCCGCCCGGTATTCTGCACGTGCTTGCTTGTATCCGGTACGATTCCTAGTGGTTATTAGAACGACGTCGCCATGTTTTCTTTCTATAGCAGCTGGAGAATGGCTCTAGCTGCAACCGCCATACAGAATGCATTCAAGCCATGTTTTTTTGCGGGAGTGTCATGCGTCGAGGAAAATGCACCGGGAAATTTTATTGTTGTGCTTCTGATCTGTGGTTGTGTTTCTGCGCTGTACTGATTGCCTTGTTCTGTCTGCAGTGTGCCGAGGCGTCGGGCGTCAAATTGCCGCCCGATCCAGCACAAGGAGCTGCGGCTGGCATGGATGTGAACTGGAACTCCCTCGGGAGTGGGCAGCAGGATTCGATGCCGTTGGGCAATGGCGATCTGGCTGCCAATGTGTGGACCGAGGCTAATGGCGACATCGTCTTGTTATTGGCCAAGGCGGATGCGTGGACCGAGACCGGCAAGCTGGTCAAGCTGGGCCGTATTCGCATTCACACCACGCCCCAGCTATTTACAGGCCAGCACTTTTCCCAGACGCTGCACCTGGAAAACGCCCTGCTGGAGCTGAAAGAAGGCGATCATACGGCACGTATCTGGGTGGACGCCAACAATGCAGCATTGCATGTTGAGTTACACAGTGGCCAGCCGGTAGTTGCTCATGCGTCGCTGGAGACATGGCGGAGCGCACATACCATAGCCGACGACTCTGCAGACAAGGCAGGCATGGCGGAGTTGGCAAGCGACAGGATTCCGGTCAGTTTTGCCGCTGACGATGTGCGAACCGATAAGGCGGATGTGCGGTGGTTCCACTGGAACAAGCAAAGCATCTATCCCACGGTATTGCATGAAGAGCATCTGGAGGCGTTGGCCAACAGGTTCAGTGATCCGCTTCTGCATCGCTGCTTTGGTGCTGAGCTGAGCGGTCCGGATCTGAAGCGTGACGGCGATCAGAGTTTGGCAACAGCGAAACCCGCCCAGGAACTACGTTTTGATGTGGTGGCCGCCAGTGGCCAGTGCAAGCGTCCAGAAGAGTTTCAGTCGCTGCTTCGTGTGGCCGAGAAGGGCAGCAATCCGGAAAATCTGGAACTGGCCTGGAAGCAGCACGAGGAGTGGTGGAAGGCGTTTTGGGAGCGTAGCTGGGTACGGGTGGAAGGTACGCCGGAGGCCAGCAAGGTATCGATGGGGTATGCCGTGCAGCGCTACATGATGGCAGCTTCATCGCGCGGAGAACTACCAGTAAAATACAATGGCGGACTATTTACCGTAGGTGGAGTGCAGACGGTGATGCACAAAGATGCGACTCCGCCAAAGTCCGAAGAGGTCGAGCGCAGCCCGGACTTTCGTGCCTGGGGCAACTGCTATTGGAACCAAAACAACCGGCTGCTCTACTGGCCGTTGCTGGGTTCGGGTGACTACGATTTACTGCAGCCGTGGTTCAATATGTATCTGCGGGCATTGCCGCTCGCCAAGGCCCGTACAGAGCTTTACTATCATCATGATGGCGCATCGTTTCCGGAGACGATGTACTTCTTCGGCCTGCCCAGTCTGCATGATTTCGGATGGGAGAATCCCGGAAACGAGATTGAGAGCCGCTGGCAGCGCTATCACATTCAGGGCGGTCTGGAAGTCACGGCGCAGATGCTCGATTACTGGGAGCATACGCAGGATGACGTTTTTGCCCGCCAAAAACTGATTCCCTTTGCTGACGCGATTGTGACTTACTACGGCGAACACTGGCCGCGCGAATCGCCGGAGGGCCGGTTTCGCATGTATCCAGCCCAGTCGCTGGAAACCTATCAGCTAAACATTACCAACCCCACACCGGATCTGGCCGGATTGATGTCGCTTCTGCCGCGCTTGCTGGCGGTGCCGCAGGAGTTCACCACGGCGGCTGAACGCGCTCGCTGGGAGCATTTGCGGCAGGCTTTGCCGCTGTTGCCTCAGGGACGAACAGCCACGAATGGAAAGACTCCGCCGAATGGTCAAGGCGTTCCAGAAGGAAAAGAGATTCTGCTGCCGGCCGAGAGTTACGGCAAGACGAGCAACTCGGAGAATCCCGAGCTCTATGTAGCTTTTCCCTATCGATTGTTCGGGGTAGGCAAAGAGCATCTGGATTTGGCGCTGAATACCTACGCCTCTCGGCGTTCGCCGCAGAACACTTGCTGGGGGCAGGACGGCACCGAGTCGGCCGTGCTGGGGTTGACCGAGGAGGCCAGGAAGGCTGTGTTGGCAGAATTTACCAACTACGGCGACCAGCGCTTCCAGTATTTTTGGCGGTCAGCGCATGACTGGATTCCAGACCTGGACAATGGCGGCTCGGGCATGATCACGCTGCAGGAGATGCTGCTGCAGACCGATGGAAAAAAGATTCTGCTGTTGCCAGCCTGGCCTGCGGACTGGAATGCCGACTTCCGCCTGCATGCACCCTACAATACTGTGGTCGAGGGGAAGGTAAAAGACGGCAGGCTGGTGCAACTGAAGGTAACGCCCTCCAGCCGAAGCAAGGACGTGACGGTATTGCCGCTGCATCCTTGAAGTATGCGTGGATGGAATGCAGAAAGGCCCGGAAGAAAACTTCCGGGCCTTTCTGATTGCAATCTTTTGCTTTGCTATAACTTACGCGGTCAGCCGCTCCAACTGGTCGGGCTTGACGATGGTCAGGCTGGTGCCCTTGATGGTGATCCACTCGTCACGGCGGAACTGGTTCAGCAGGCGGGTGACGGTCTCGCGCGAGGTTCCGGCCATATTGGCGATCTCCTCGTGGGTCAGTGCCATGGTGAAGCGCAGTTCGGTCTTGCTGTTGGTGGTCTGACGGCCCCAGTCGAGCAGCAAACGGGCCAAACGACCAGCTGCGGAACCGGAGAGTGCCAGACGCTTGGCGTCATGGAAGACGGTCAGATATTCGCCGCTGAGCGATTGCGCGGCGTGCATCGAGGCGATGCCGTGGCGGCCCAGGAATTCGACAAACTCCTGTTTACGCACGGTTTTCACCTGACAGGGCTCAATAGCTTCGGCGGTGACTTCATGGGGAACGTTGGCTAGAACGGCGCTCAGACCCATCACGTCGCCTGGTCCGGCGATCTTGAGGATCATGGTTTTGCCGTCGCGAGAGGTTGAGGAGATCTTGACCTGACCATAACAGATGACGAAAACGTTGCGGGCCGGGTCGCCTTCAGAAAACAGCTTGGCCCCGCGCGCGTGACTCATCATGATGCCGATCTGATCGTAGTCACTCAACGCCTCGGGTGTGAGATTGCAGAACATACGCATATGGCGATGCTCGCAATTCAAACAATCTTCCGGAGGGTGGTGGGAATGGATGGAGGCCATACTGAATTCGTTGGTCAAATAGAAGTATAGCGCACAAAACCTATCAATCCTGTGCGTATTTTCTATCAGGAGGCTTCCATGCTTGCGAAAATGCAAGATTTTTTGTGGGAGAGAAGAAAAATTGACATCCAAAAGCGGTAAGTGCGACGGGATTAAGCCAGAGAGACATGCGGGGTTGAACGCCGACTATGGGCTGCACGCTGCTGAGCACACAGTAGATAGCCACGGCTGACCTCGCGGGCCAGTTCCTCCAGAAGCTTCATGCGCAGTGGCGGATAAAAGCTGAAGGTTTTACGCAGGGTTTCCATCGGCAGCAGAAGCATCGATCCGGCAGAATGGGCCGTCAGAGTGTAGGTATGGCTGCAGTCGGAGAGCGCCGCAGCTAGTTCGACCAGATCTCCGGGGCGCACCGGGCCCAGAGTAAGACGACTTTGCAGCCGCTCGGACTTGCGCAGGAAGCGTCCACTGATGGCCACATAAAGGCCGCGGGCAGACTCGCCTTGTTGGAAAACCATCTCGCCTTCTTTGAACTTCAGGCACTGTGAGGCTTTATTGAGCAGGTTCCCGGCTTCTGCCGGGCACTCCAGCAACTCGGCCAGCGGATGCGCTGCTACCGCATCCATGCGCTCGGATCTTGCTTCAGAAGGCATGGTTTGCTTCTCCCGTTTCTCGGTCCGTGGTGTGGTCCGGCGGCGCGCCTTAGCGACGTTACGCCTGTCGGCCACCGGCCGGTGTGCGTGTTGCACGTCCATTCGTGAAGCTCCCGGCATTCTCACCGACGGCTCCTTAGTGCATTTTGGGAATACACGTATTCCGAAAATGCTATTGCGCCGGATTGCTCGGGCGCGGGGCTACAACTTCAGGCAAGAGGTGGGATCAGCAAAGCAAATGAGACAGTAGGGATGGATTCCCTGAAGAGTGCGCACGCAGCCTGTGGCTGGCGATCTGCTCTCGGGCGGCTGCTATGCCGTCCCGGAGACAATTCCCGGCGGCACGCAAAGCACCGGAACCCTGGAACTGGCCAGCAGCGCAAAGACTGTTCCATGCGGACCGGGCGTTTCGCTGGTCCGCTTGACGCCGGCCACCAGCATACAGGGGTGGTATTCGGCAATGGCTTCATTAATGGCTTCGATCGGTCCACATTCCTTCACCACGCAATGCACGGTCAGGCCCGGCTCGGGTTTGAGGCCGAAGGCTTGCTGTGTCGCGGCGCAGGGGTCGATTTCGCCTTCATGGGCGTGGACCACGATCAGCGGCCGTTTGAGCACTTTAGCCAGAGAACGTGCTGTGTTTACAGCCTCTTCGGTGGATTCGTTGCGTTCCATGGCCAGCATCACCGGTCCGCCCGGCGTGGGACGGAAGGGGCCAGCATTCCAGTCGGCGGCAACGGCCAGCACCGGACAGGCAGTCAGCCGCACCAACTGCTCAGCGATGGCTCCCACAACGATCGGGCCCGCACCTTCCATGCCCTTGGTTCCAATCACGATCAGGTCTGCCCCGTATTGCCGCGCCACGTCTACCAGCATGCCGGCCACGGCCCCCTGACGGACCTCGGAATGGCTGGGAATGCCCTCGCGCAGCAGTCCGCTGGCCAACTTGTCCAGAACCTGCCGCGCCTCTTGCGGAAGATTTTCGAGTACAGTACCGGGCACCGCGCCTACGGCAGCGTATTCCATGGGATCAGTGCCGTGGGCCAGTACGATCCGCGCCTGATAATGAGTGGCCAACTTGCGGGCGTATTCCAAAGCCGCTTCCGAGCTGCCCCGCAGATCGGTGGCTACTACGATGGTCTTCAAGCCGTTTGCAAAAGCCATGGACGCCTCCAGATTGACGTCTTGCGCGTCCCCTCGACGCTCGTATCTGCCCCGCAGCACAACTATGGACTCCGAGTCTGCGCCCAGCTTAAAACTATGGGCTGTGACCCCATTCACCCCTTCCTGTGACTCTGGTCACATGGGGGCATTGCCGGAAGTTAAACAAAATAAAAATGAAAAGAAGTAACCGCAGGAGCCTTTGTTGATCCGGCAAACAAAGAGTGTTTCGCGCGTTCCCACCTTAAGTGTCCTGTTTCTAAAGTTCGCATCCTAATTGTTCTGTCATCTTGAGCGGAGTTTGGCCGGTTTTTGAGCCAAACGGAGTCGAAAGATCTGCGGTTGTTCTTCAAGGATCTTCCGTGGGAGTGGATGTGTCTTTGGAGCCAAAGTTCATGGATGCAGAGGCAAAAAGCAACCGCAGATCCTTCGACTCCCTGCGGTCGCTCAGGATGACAGGCTGAAGTTTGATGAGAATTTCAGAGACGAGAGCCTAGCCACAAAAACAAAGGTGGGTCGAGGGCATGGCACCCAGCGTGTGTTGATATTGATTTGCCGGATCAACAGGGTACCCCACGCGGGCGTGGTCTGCTATTCGCTCTTGCCCGCGCCCCGCCTGCTCACGCTGAACTGAGCGCCGGCAAACAGGATCAGCCCTGAAGTGTAAGCCCAGAAGATCAGGCCCACCGAGACGCGGAAGGGACCATAGAGTGAACCCAGATCCAGGTGCGGCAGAATCAGCTCGAAGATGTACTTCGAAATCAGCCATACGATGCCGGTCCAGATCGAGGTGCGCAGCACCGGCTTCGGATCGATCTTGCAGTTGGGCATCAGCCAGTAGATGGAGAAGAAAAACAGAATCGATGCAATGCCCGTAGTCACTGCCAGCAGAAGAAATTTCAGCACGCCATAGGCGGCATATTCGGTGTGGTCGAAGATCATGTCGGCCAGTATCTGGCGGCCCACTGCATTGGCCACGATGGCCAGCATGCCCAGCAGCACCATCAGGAAGGCGAGGCCGAAGGCCACTACCTGATTCATGATGTAGTTGCGGCTCTTCTTTACGCCCCAGGCCTGATTGAGCGCAACTTCCAGCGGCAGAAAGATGCCCGTGCAGGCCACCAGAATCATCACCAGCGACATGACCTGCACGCCGTGACGCTGGGCAATGCCGGAGAATGATCCGACGACGAAGGACTGGTTGGAGGGGAAGAAGTATTTCACCATGTCGTTGACCACTTCCACCATCGCCGAGGAATGAAATACCGCTCCCGAGAGGGTGTACAGCAGCACGATAAACGGAATGAACGAGAGAATGGCGTTGGCCGCTACGCTGAAGGCAAAGGTATGCACCTCGCTGTCGAGCAGATAGGAGAGCAGCGATTTGCCGTCTCTGCGCCAGCGGTGCCACTTGCTTTCATAGGTTCGGGAAAAAGCAGGCATTGTGCCACCGGATTGTGCACTGGATTCAGGGTTAAACGGGATCTGTGATTCGGGCACGTCGAGCTCCTTCGGGGTGGCAGGCAACAGAGTGTTCAGGCTTTCTCAGCATAGTCGTCAGAGCGTCTGCTGGAACGTTACGCATGGATCTTTTTCTGCGCCCAGCGGGCGGCATGGCGCAGACCTTCGTCGGCAGACTGGGTCCATGTGGCCAATTGGGCGGCAAAGCGGCGCTGGCCGCTGTTGCCCATGGCTACGGCCACGTTGCGCAGCAGGCCCAGATAGCCCGCGCGGCGCACCGGTGAACCGTTGAACTTCTGCTCGAACTCTGCTTCGGTGAGCGCGGCCAGCGCTTCCAGAGCGGGGTTCAGTAACTCGGGGCGCGGCTCCAGTTCAGCATCCGGCACTATGACGGCCTTGCGATTCCAGGGGCACACATCCTGACAGATGTCGCAGCCGAAAACCTGCCGTCCCACACCATCGAGCAAGGATTCTTCCAGCACGCCCTTGTGTTCGATGGTCAGATAGGCGATGCAGCGCTGGGCGTCCATCTGGTGCGGAGCAAAAAGCGCCTCCGTCGGGCAGGCGTCGATGCAGCGGGTGCAAGTGCCGCAGCGGTTGGGGTGTTCCACAGTTGCAACAGGAGATGCAACTGGAGCGGCTTCGAGCGAGGTGAGCAGAACGGCGAGAAAGCCGAAGGAACCAAGCTTGGGATGAATCAGGCAGGTGTTCTTGCCCGTCCAGCCAAGGCCGGAGAGCGTGGCCAGCGAACGCTCCAGCACCGGTCCGGTATCGACAAAGCCTCGGGCTTCGAAGTCGTATGTTGCGCCATTTTTTTCAGCCTGCCCTGCGTACTGCTTGCGTAGCTGGGCTTCCAGTTGTTCCAGCCGTTTTTTGAGCACCTTGTGGTAGTCGCTTGGTCTGCGCTGGCCGTTTGCATCCACGCGGCTGGACCAGGCGTAACGCGCAATCCATGCGGCTTCCGGCGGATGTGCGTCGGTGGAGCGTGGTGCTTCCGAGTGATAGCTGGCAAAGCAGACAATGACCGAGCGCGCCCAGGGAAAGGGCACATGCACGCGTTCGCGCAGCAGGCGGCCATCGTCCGAGCGGCGCTCCAGATACTGCATGGCTCCGGCGCGGCCCTGCGCAACCCAGGCCGCAAAGCGCTGACCGGCTGCAGCCTCGCCCGCATGCGGTAAAGCCACTAGTCCGGCCTCGCTGAAGCCGGCTTCAAGGGCGGCTTGGCGGACCATCGTCTGGGTGAGCGGTGGGCACGGATTTTGCGATGCGTCAGAACTCATGAAGGCAGGACTCATGAAGACAGGACTCATGGAACCAGGGTTTATGGAACTTTTCTTTTCGCCTTGCGTACAAAAATGTGTGAATGGTCAGGCAGATTCAAAAATGGAAAGCCTGCATGAAAATTGCTTGAAACTGTCGTGATCCGGGATGTTTTTTGGGTGTTTCTGCCGCAGAATACGATCAGCAGCCAGCGCACTGCAAAAGATTCTCACTATGCAATTGTGCGGACTCGCAGCGTTTTGTCTTTCCCCTCTACCCGAATTCCTGTCTGCGTACCCCAATTTGATTGCAGGTTTCCCCTGCTTCCATCTTCAGCTTAAACGGCCTGTGCGCCGGTCGCACCGCCGTATCAAGGGACCATTCGCATAAGGAGGTAAATCATGTCGACATTCATCCCTGCCGAGGAAAGCTTTTTTGCCGAAGAGAGTGTAGTGATTTGCACCGAAGATGTGCTGGTGCGTGGCCGTGAGCAGAACTTGCTGGACGAGTTGCTGCCGCTGGTGGCGGAAAATGATGTGGCGTTGAGCCTGGAACGGGTGCAGAAGATCGATGCGGCGGGCCTTGGCACGCTGATTACGATCTACCGTATGGCTCACGAAGTGGGACATACGTTTCGTGTGGTAAAACCATCCCGGATCGTGAGAGGAATAATTTGCGCGGTAGGTTTTGAGTCGGCTCTTCTGTACCACAATGTGGATAGTGAGTCGCATTCCGGCCCGATGGCCGCCTGAGGGAAAATCCTCCCAGCTTTCCGTAAATCACTAAACCCCGCGTCAATCGCGGGGTTTACCCATTTTATCCCGGAAATGTCAACTTGCCTGACACGCTCATCATGAAAGAAATTTAAGTGCTGTGATGGGCTTCACAGGCAATCGTTGTTCGATGGGACTATCTGTTTGGCCATTTCACCAAAGCCGCGGTGTTTTCGCTTATGCCTGGATGCCCCGCAAGAACTCAACCTGCTGACGCGTTTTTCGTGGATGTGTTGAGTTTGAGCCCCGCCACCCTCTCATCGGAAGCCGCGGACTCCATAGAGACGGAGGCTTTAAACCATGACGCAGGGCGTGATGGAAGTACAGGCTGCCCGCAAGGCAGACTCGAGTGCGATTCCTACCAAGTACGTCTATTTCTTCGGTGGTGGCAAGGCCGACGGCAATGGACGCATGAAGGATGTTCTGGGCGGAAAAGGTGCAGGTTTGGCCGAGATGACCAATGCCGGATTGCCCGTTCCTCCCGGATTCACCATTCAGACCGAAGCCTGTCGTGAGTACATGCGTGGTGCACTGAATCCCGAGATCGATGCCGAGATGCATGATGCACTGGCGCATCTGGAAAAAATGCAGGGGCAGAAGCTGGGCACGGGAGAAAATCCGCTGCTGGTTTCGGTTCGCTCCGGCGCCAAGTTCAGCATGCCGGGCATGATGGACACGATTCTGAATCTGGGCCTGAACGATCAGGCCGTGGAGGCGCTGGCGGTCCGTACGAACAATCCCCGCTTTGCCTATGACTCCTATCGCCGCCTGATCCAGATGTTCGGCGACGTGGTTCTGGATGTGCCCAAGAAGAAATTCGAAGCCATCTTCGACGCGGCCAAGGAGCAGGCGGGAGTGAAGTTCGACTACGAGCTTGGTCCCGACGTGCTCAAGAAGATCATCGTGGAGTACAAGAAGCTGGTGCGCAAGGAGACCGGCAAGGACTTTCCGCAGGGACCACTGGACCAGTTGGTGCAGGCCCGCGACGCTGTTTTCCGTAGCTGGAACAACGACCGCGCCAAGACCTATCGCCGCATCAACCACATTGACGACTGGCTGGGCACGGCCGTGAACGTGCAGGCCATGGTCTTTGGCAATTTGGGCGAGAACTCCGGCACCGGCGTGGGCTTTACGCGCAATCCGGCTACCGGCGAGAAGGTCTTCTTTGGCGAGTACCTGATGAACGCCCAGGGCGAAGACGTGGTGTCGGGCGTGCGCACGCCGCTGTCAATCAGCGAGCTGGAGCGCGCCATGCCCAAGGTCTACGAGCATCTGCGCGACATTACCCGCCGCATGGAAAAGCATTATCGCGACATGCAGGATTTTGAGTTCACCATCCAGGATGGCAAGCTCTACATGCTGCAGACGCGCAACGGCAAGCGCACCGGTCTGGCGGCCGTACGCATCGCCATCGACATGGTCCGGGAGGGCCTGATCAGCCAGGAAGAAGCCATCTTCCGCGTCGAGCCCAACCAGCTTTACGACTTCCTGGTTCCGCGTCTGGTGGAAAAGGGCGAAAAGATCGAGGTACTGGCCACCGGCCTGCCTGCCTCGCCAGGTGCGGCTGTCGGCCAGATCGTCTTCTCGGCCGAAGATGCCGTCAAGTTCCACAACAGCGGCGCATATCGCACCATCATCCTGGTTCGTGGCGAAACCACGCCGGAAGACATTGCCGGAATGGAAGTGGCTGCGGGCATTCTGACCTCGCGCGGCGGCATGACGTCGCATGCGGCCGTCGTCACCCGTGGCATGGGTAAGTGCTGCGTGGCTGGCGCGGGCGATTGCGTGGTGGATGAGGAACGCAAGGAACTGCGGGTCAAGGATCAGGTCTTCCATCAGGGCGACTGGATCTCGCTGGACGGCACGACCGGCCGGGTGATTTCCGGCCAGTTGAAGACGCTGCCCGCGCAGCCTGACGATCCTGATCTGGTCACCTTCATGAGTTGGGTCGATCCGGTCCGTCGCCTGAAAATCCGCGCCAACGCCGACATTCCTCGCGACGCCCAGCAGGCCCGCCTGTTCGGTGCCGAAGGCATCGGCCTGTGCCGTACCGAGCATATGTTCTTTGCCGAAGATCGCATTGAGCACATGCGCGCCATGATTCTGGCCACCTGCGAGAAGGACCGCCGCGAAGCCCTGAAGAAGCTGCTCCCCATGCAGCGCTCCGACTTTGCTGGCCTCTTCAAGACGATGGACGGAATGGGTGTGACCATCCGCCTGCTCGATCCTCCGCTGCATGAGTTCCTGCCCAAGCGGGAAGAGCTGTTGGTGGAGATCAAGCACCTGGAAGACACCAAGCCGCGTTCGCCCAAGCTGAAGGAGCTGCGTCCGCTGCTGGCCCGCGTTGAGGAACTGCACGAGATGAACCCGATGCTCGGCCTGCGTGGCTGCCGTCTGGGGATTCTCTTCCCGGAGATCACCGAGATGCAGTCCCGCGCCATCTTCGAGGCGGTCGTTGCGGTCAAGAGCAAGGGGGGCGATCCGCATCCCGAGATCATGATCCCGCTGATCGGTTCGCTCGAAGAGATGCGCAACCAGTCCGCCATCGTTCGCCGGGTGGCTGCTGAGGTCTTCAAGGAGAAGGGCGAGTCGGTTGAATTCAAGGTGGGAACCATGATCGAGCTGCCGCGCGCTGCCCTGACCGCCGATCAGATCGCCGAAGAGGCTGAGTTCTTCAGCTTCGGCACCAACGATCTGACCCAGACGACCTTCGGCATCAGCCGCGACGACATCAACAACTTCTTGCCGGCCTACGTGAAGTACGGCATCTTCAAGCAGGATCCCTTTGCCACGCTCGACCAGGCTGGTGTGGGGCTACTGGTGAAGATGGCCACGGCCAAGGGCCGCAATACCCGCCAGGACTTGAAGGTGGGCATCTGCGGCGAACACGGCGGCGACCCGGAAAGCGTCAAGTTCTGCCACAAGATTGGCCTGAACTACGTCTCCTGCTCGCCCTTCCGGTTGCTTACCGCTCGTCTGGCTGCTGCTCAGGCAGCAGTAGAGGAGCGGAACGGCACCATGGGCACCGGCAACAAGTAATCTCTGCCGACACAACCCCGGGGGCGCGATGCAATTCGCGTCCCCGGATTTTTTTAGGATCCGCAGGGAGAAAATCCTGCAAGGCCAGAGGGGCGCCTCTCGCGCTAAAATTCAAGTATGCCCGCAGCGATTTCACCAGAGGTCCTGGCCAAGTACGAGCCTGTGATTGGGCTCGAAGTGCATGTGCAGCTATTGACCGCCAGCAAGGCGTTCTGTGGCTGTGCCAACCAGTTCGGCTCCGAGCCGAACACGAACGTCTGTCCGGTCTGCCTGGGCCTGCCCGGTGCTTTGCCGGTGCTCAACGCCAAGGCGGTGGAGTTTTCCACCCTGGCGAGCCTGGCCATCAACTGTCAGGTGCGCGAGCGGTCGATCTTTGCCCGCAAGAATTATTTTTATCCGGATCTGCCCAAGGGCTACCAGATTTCGCAGTTCGACAAACCCATCGCCGAGCATGGCTGGATTGAAGTGCCCACGGTCGATGGTTCGACGAAGCGGATTGGCGTAACCCGCCTGCACATGGAAGAGGACGCCGGCAAGAGCATCCACGATGGTTTTGCCGAATCGGCTACCCGCACCTACCTTGACCTGAACCGCTGCGGCACACCGCTGGCTGAGATCGTCAGCGAGCCCGACATTCGCACGCCCGATGAGGCTTGGGAGTATCTAACCCGGCTCAAGGAGATTCTGCTGTATTGCGGCGTTTCCGACTGCAATATGGAAGAAGGATCGCTGCGCTGCGACGCCAACGTCAGCATTCGGCTGAAGGGCGAGGAGAAGTTCGGTACCAAAGCCGAGGTCAAGAACCTGAACAGCTTCCGCTATGTGCGCGACTCGCTGGCCTACGAGATTGAGCGCCAGATCGAGGTGCTGGAGTCGGGGGCCCGCGTGGCGCAGGAGACGCGTCTGTGGAATGCTGCCGAGGGCCGCACCTACACCATGCGCTCCAAGGAACAGGCCCACGACTATCGCTACTTCCCCGAGCCGGATCTTCCGCCTCTCGTTTTGACGAAAGAATTTATCGAGAGTAGAAGAGCGGAGCTCCCGGAGCTGCCAGAAGCGCGTCGCGCCCGCATGATTGCCGAGTACGAGCTTTCGGCCAAGGATGCGGCTACGCTTACTTCTACCCGCGCCTTTGCGGACCAGTTTGAGGCTGCCGCCAAGACGGCCAAGAGCCCGCGCCGCGTGGCCAACCTGTTACTGAGCGAGATTGGCGGACGGTTGAACGCGCTGGGCATTGAGCAGGAGCAGTCGCCGGTGAGCATGCAGGGCATTGTGCAGGCTGCCGATTTGCTGGAGGCAGGCACGATCAGCAGCAAGCAGCTCAAACAGCTCTTCGACGTCTGCTTTGAGAAGAGCGAGGACTTTGGTCCGGTTTATGAGCGCGAAAAACCGCAGCAGATCAGCGACACCGGAGCAATCGAGAAGATGATCGACGAGGTGATTGCGGCTAACCCCAAGCAGGTGGAGCAGTACCGTGGTGGCAAGAAGACGGTGGCAGGCTTCTTTGTGGGGCAGGTGATGCGGGCGAGCAAGGGCCAGGCCAATCCGGCGCTGCTCAACGAGCTGGTGACGAAGAAGCTCGAAGGGTAGAACGGTCTTCCCAAAAAATTCACCGGAAAAGAACGAGGCGTCTTCCGCAAGGAAGACGCCTCGTTGTATTTCTGCCTGAAAAATCAGCAACAGGGCGGGAAATTATTTCAGCTTTAGATCGCTGACGAACTGCGTGCGGGTATCCCATGAGCTGACCGTCTTGACGGTGCTTTTCTTGCCGTCTTTTTCAGCCCAGAGTTCAAAATCATCGACCTTGTTGACCTGGGCGAAATAATAGTGGCCCTTTTCGACGGAGGTGAAGCTGCGGATCGACTTGGTTTTAGTGTTCCGCAGGAAGACGGTGGCGCCAACAACCGGCTGGTCGCCCGCATCCAGCACGGCACCGGAGACGGTGCGCGGCGTGGTTTCCTGCGCATGGGCCCGCAGCGAGCTGCGGGAAGAAAAGGATCCTACGGTGAAAACAGTCAGCGCTGCACATGCCAGCACAAAGGTCCGGCTAAACTTCACTCTTCGTCCTCCTCTTCGTCCTCGTCGAACAAATCTTCATCATCATCATAGTCCTCATCGGACCGGGCCAGTTCCAGGGGCTCAACGCCTACGACCTCGTACTCGGTACCGCACTCTTCGCAGGTGACGATGTCGCCTTCTTCGACCTCGTCCAGCTCAATGTCCAGCTCGTTTTCACATTCAGGGCAGTTGGGCACGGCGGCCTCCTCTCTTTCTCGGGTTCAAACCCAAAGCAACGCCATTGATTGCACGATAGCGGAATCGCGCATGGTGCATCATGGCTAGTTTTAGTGAGAACGGGTCCTGCGGTCAAGGGCGGAGCGCACGATCTGGAGGGGAAGAATGGATTTCATTTTGGCACGAACGGGAAGAATTCCTTACCTTGGTCGAAATGGTACAAAAATGGTCTGACTGGGAGTAACATGACACGAAGGCGCTTGGCAGAGTAGCCTGTGACAGATGACCGCGATGCGCAGACTCGGTTCGACTCCTCTCTCTTTTCCCGCATTCCGGGGGCTGACCCGGTTTTTGCTCCTGCTGAATCTGGGGGCGTTCTTCCTGCTGAAGATCGTCGAGATTCTTACGCACGACAGGGTCAGCATGCTGGCCAGCAGCTTTTCGCTGATCCCCCCGCTGTGCGCGCACGGCTATCCGTGGCAGCCGCTCACCTACAGTTTTGTTCATCCCACCATCAGTGGAACGCTTTTTGAGATGCTTTCGCTCTGGTTTCTGCTGGGATTTCTGGAAAATTTCCATCCCTCCTCGTGGCTGGCGGGGCTCTACACCATCTCGGTGCTGGGCACTGCGGCTACGGCGTTGATCGTGTACGGGGTCAACCAGTCCTACTCCGGCCAGTTCTATACTGTGGCGCTTTATGGCTGTTTCGGAGCGCTTTTCGGGCTTCTGGCCATCATTGGCGTGGTGCATGGCGAGACGGAATTTCTGCTTTTTTTCATCTTCATCAAAGCCCGCTACATGGCGATCATCTATGGTCTGGTGGCCTTGGCCATGCTGCTTACCGAGCAGAAGCTGTATGCGCTTTCGGAGCTGGGTGGTGCGGGCACGGCCCTGCTGTACCTGTGGCTGGTGCCGGAGCGTGGCATCGGCTTGTGGTTCACCGAGCGCTGGTTCGGCCTGATCAACGGCTACTATCGCTGGAAGCGCCGCCGGGCTGGCCGCAAATTCGAAGTCTACATGCAGAAGCAGGGCAAGACGGTCCATCTGGATGGCCTCGGCAAACCGATCGAGGATGATCCGCGGGACCGCAGCCGCTGGAATTAGACAGCCTCTAGCTTCCAGCCTCTAGCCTCTAGCTTTTAGCTGTCAGCTTTCAGTTGGGCTGTGACTGGCGGAGGGGGAGTGGCTTTGTGTGGCAGGAGTTTTCCCCTGTCGAGGCTGCTGTACTGTGCATGATAAAGCTGAGGGCCAAAAGCTAGAGGCTGGAAGCTAGCAGTTGTTTTTCCGCAATTCTTGCCGACAAAGCCGGAAACGATACAATCCAAACTGACATGAGCAAGAAGATTGCCTTTCTTTTTCCGGGGCAGGGATCGCAGGCCGTTGGTATGGGCCGGGAACTGTCCGAGCGTTTTCCGGTAGCCGCCGCCACCTTTGCCGAAGCCGACGAGGCGCTGGGCTTTGCGCTCTCGAAGCTTTGCTTCGAGGGGCCTGAAGACCAGCTGAAGCTGACTGAAAATACCCAACCCGCAATTCTGACCATGAGCGTGGCCGTGGCCCGCGTACTGGCTGAGCACGGCATCCAGCCGGATCTGGCCGCCGGGCACTCGCTGGGCGAGTGGTCGGCCCATGTGGCGGCTGGAACGCTTACCTTTGCCGACGCCGTGCGTTCAGTGACGGTTCGTGGCCGCGCCATGCAACTGGCGGTTCCGGCAGGTCAGGGTGGCATGGCTGCCGTGTTGGCGCTGGATCCGGCGGTGATCGCCGAGGTCTGCGCGGAAGTGGCTGCTGAAACCGGTCAGGTGGTGGCTGCCGCCAATCTGAATTCGCCTGGACAGACCGTGATCAGTGGTGCTCTGGCGGCCGTGGAAAAGGCTGCCGCCGCACTTAAGGCCAAGGGCGCTCGTCGCGCCGTCATGCTTCCGGTCAGCGCTCCCTTCCACTGCTCGCTGATGCAGCCCGCGCAGGAAGTCGTGGCAGAGGTCCTGGCTGCTCTGACCTTGGCCGCACCGCAGATGCCCGTAGCCGCCAATGTGAACGGCGCGATGCTTTCGACCGTGGCCGAGGCGCAGGATGCGCTCACCCGCCAGGTGACCGGCTCCGTGCGCTGGGTGGAGTGCGTGCAGGCGCTCAAGGCTGCGGGAGCTGAGCTGTTTGTGGAAGTGGGCCCGGGCAAGGTGCTCTGCGGCCTGCTCAAGCAGATCGATCCCGAACTGAAGACGGTGAACGTGGAAGACTCGGCCTCGCTTGAAAAGGCGCTGGAAGTCCTCCGGGGATAAGCCCGCAGAATTGCGGAAGAAC
Organism: Telmatobacter bradus; assembly: GCF_048629425.1. Lineage (NCBI taxonomy): Bacteria > Pseudomonadati > Acidobacteriota > Terriglobia > Terriglobales > Acidobacteriaceae > Telmatobacter > Telmatobacter bradus. Next base: position 4,131,074 of record NZ_CP184532.1, on the reverse strand, counting down.
CCCTGGCTGGATCGAGAGAGTTTTTTACATGAAGTAAAGCAAAATACCCCGGAAAGAGCCTGCTGCATGGCGGAGGCTTTCTCCGGGGTATTTTGCTGCAGAAAAACGGATTCTGAGCCCGGTACGCGAGGAAATCTTGTGTCGTTTTTCGGGACATAATGGCCAAAAATGTGGATATTTAGTTAAATTACGCTCTAAGCATCACATCGCGGAATTTGAGCATCAAGAATCCCTTTTTGAAGACGATAGGTTACCCATGGGGAATGGGATAAATATATTGATTGTTCCCGATAGCCTGTCTGTGCTCTGGATAGCGATTATCCTGGCCAGATTCAACAGGAAAAGGCCGCTGCCACATTCTTCGTTGTGGATTCGTGGGCTTTTGCTGATTTTTCTGCAAGGAATGAGTAGTTTTGTAAGCAAGTCGCCGCTGCCGTTGCTTCTGGTCCGGCTAGCCCATGCGGCATCAGTAAACGCCTATTTTTTTGCCGGAATCTGCTTTCTTCTGACGGCCAGTAAAAGCATGCGCAGGCAGCCGGGAAGCGTGTTGTACATGACGATCTGTCTGGCGGCATCTCCGCTGATTTTGACTGCTTACGCCTTTGACCTGTATTCCAAAGGTCTGTTTCTGTTCTTGAGCTGTGGCGGACTGCTTGTGGGGCTGTTTTGTACCTATTTTATGAAACGTCCTGCCGGCATCTATCTGTGTCATTTGGTGGGATGGGCTCTGCCAATCTACTTCAGCGTAATGGGGCAATGGCGGGCGGCTGCCTTTTCGATTTTGTTTGGGCTTTATCTGGCCACGGCCATCTGTTTTTTCCTGACCCTGGAGCGCAAGCGGCAGGGGCGCATGGTGGTGGTCACGTGTTTCTTCACCTGGTCGCTTTGTTTTCTCGTTCATCCGCTCTTCCTGAATCAATCGGATTTCTGGACCGGAGTCATCAATCACTTCTTGGATATGGAGCGGTTCATTCTGGCCTGTGGTCTGTTGCTGCTCACGCTGGAAGAGCTGAATGCGCTGCATGAGCATGAGGCGCTGCACGACATGTTGACCGGCTTGCCGAACCGCCGTCTGTTTATGGCCTGTATTGAACAGAGCATGGCGCGGGCGCGGCGCAACCACAGCAAGCTGGTGCTGCTCTATCTGGACCTGAACTACTTCAAGACGGTCAATGACACCTGGGGACACCTGGTGGGCGATATTCTGCTGCGCCAGATTGCCGACCGGCTGCACAGCCTGACGCGCGCTTCCGACCAGATCTGCCGGGTGGGCGGCGATGAATTCTATCTATTGGTGGAGGACTTCGACCAGTTGAGCCAGGCGGAAGAATACTCGCTGGAGGAGTACGTCGGGCGGCTGATTGCCGAGATCAAGCAGCGCATTGAAGGCATGCCCTACGTCTGCAGCACGAGCGATGGATTTACTGAGATTCACGCATCCTTCAGCGTGGGCAGCGTGGTCTTTCCCGATGATGCGGGCTGTGTGGATGACCTGTGCCGGATCGCAGATCTGCGCATGTACGCAGACAAGCACCAGAAGGACGCAAAAACCATGCTGAGTCTGGTTGCGAATCCGTAAAACAGAGAGCGAAAAAAGCGGCCAAGCCCAGTGAGCATGCACGGGGCTGGCTGCTTTTTGTGAATCGGCTGAAGCGCCTGAAGGGCTGGTTCCCCTGATGAGGAACCGGCCTTTGTTTTAGTGGTGATCGTGGTCGTCGTTGCGTTTGGCAGCATGATCATTGTTACCCTGGGGCTGCGCATGCGACTGGCTGCTCTGCTGCTGGCTGTGTTGCTGCTGTTGGTACTGCGGCTGAGCCGAGCGCTGTTGCTGCTGGTGCTGCGGCTGGGCCGAGCGCTGTTGCTGTTGGTACTGCGGCTGAGCCGAGCGCTGTTGCTGTTGCTGCTGGTACTGCGGCTGGGCCGAGCGCTGTTGCTGCTGGTACTGCGGCTGAGCCGAATGCTGCTGTTGGAACTGTGGCTGGGCTGAATGTTGTGCTCCGCCAAAGCCTTGGCCGCCCTGGTTGGCATTATTGCTGTAGCCCATGGGTCGAGCCATGGCTGTATTGGACGGACGACCGCCGTTGTTGCGGGCGTAGGAGCCGTGATCGGCCATGGCCGCCGACTGATGGTTCTGCTGGAAGTTGCTGGCGCCCATATGCTGCTCGTGCTCGGCCATCCGTTCCTGAGCCATCGGCGAATGATTGATGCCACCCGGACCGCCGTTGAACGAAACATGGTTGTTGTTGACCACGGTATTGTTCACAATCACGGTTTTATTGATGTACGTATTGTGAATCGAGGGCCCTACACGAACAGCAGCGGTGTTATAGACAAAGTCGTGTCCGTGCCACATTCCGCCCGCAAAGCCGATGCCGAGGTAGCCGCCACCGTAGTTCACGCCACCGTAGTAGCCCACATGCGGTCCCCAGTAGCCGGGATGCCAGAGGTAAACGCCTTCGCCCCAGCCCCAGTAGCCGGGCGTCCAGAGTGCACCCTCATTGGGAGCCGGCACCCACGCGCCGGGAACCCAGTAATAGCCGTCTGCACCGTAGGCCCAGTAGCCGGGAGTCCACATCCAGCCGGGTTCGGGGCAGGGCGGAACGTCATAGACAGGCAGAGCGGGAGGCGCAATGCCCACGCTGATGAAGACACCCGCGAAAGATGAAGCAGGAACCAGTGAAAACAATAGCCCCAGAAACAATACGCGAAGAGAACAGAACTTTTTCATTACAATCCTCCGATTGGACCCGCGTTGACGGCAGCAGGATCTGAGCGTGTCCAGTCTAATTGTGCAGAACCCTGGTGCAGATTGGAAGTTGCGAAATTTTGCAGCCGGGCTCTTCACTGAATCTTATCGCCTGCTCCTGTAAAATGCATTCAACAGATGAGAGAGCCTGCCGCAATCAGCGTCGCAAGCAACCTGCAGCCCGGGCAGGAGCCAGAGGTGCGGCCCGAGGACTCTGCTGTGATTCTTGTTGAAAACCTTGAAAAAACCTATCGTACGGCGCGGGGCGAACTGACGCTGTTTCGCAATCTTGACCTGCGGGTGGAAGCGGGCGAGATGGTGGCCATTGTGGGTCAATCGGGCGCCGGTAAAAGCAGCCTGCTGCACCTGCTGGGAGCGCTCGATGCGCCCACCACCGGTTCGGTGCTGGTGGCTGGAACCGACGTGACCCGGCTGGCGCCACGCGCAGCAGCCCGTTTTCGCAATCAGGCCATCGGCTATGTGTGGCAGTTTCACTATCTTCTGCCCGAGTTCACGGCCCTGGAAAATGTGGCCATGCCGCTGATTGCACGGGGCATGAAGATTTCAGAAGCCGAGGAAAAGGCGGCCGCATGGCTGCAGACGGTGGGCCTGGAAGACCGGGCCGGCCACCGACCGGGCGAGCTTTCCGGCGGTGAGCAGCAGCGTGTGGCGCTGGCGCGGGCGCTGGTGAACGGGCCGCAGATTCTGCTGGCCGACGAGCCCACCGGCGATCTGGACGAGGCTACCAGTTGGCGGGTTTTTGAGCTACTCACTCGCCTGCACCACGAGCATGGGCTGACGTCGATTCTGGTAACGCACAATCTGGAACTGGCGGCGCGCTGTACGCGGGCACTGCGCCTTGAGGGGGGCAGACTTGTGGCCATGGAAAAGATTCCACACCAAGACCAGGAAAAAACCGATTCAGGAATCGTTGCATAGAAAAAGCGACGATACGGCTACTCTTGGAGTCTTAACAAATGTAGAGTTTGTTGAATCTTGTAGAGAACGGTTTGAATTGGTAGGATGAGTGTCTTCCGGCGTAGCTTTCTGGTCCGGAAGCGTAGCAGAGAGTACTGGGGTAAGGCATTTGCAGCTCATCCGATTGGCTGTTCGGGCCAGACAGCATCTTGGGAAGGAGCCCGGCGGCGAAGTCAAAACAGGGGCACGAGCGCGTAGGGCCGAGGCCGGAACTGAACCGGACGACCACTTCAGCCGATAGCCCTGACAGGGAGAAAATCCATGTTCGAACGCTATACGGAGAAGGCACGGCGTGTGATCTTCTTCGCGCGGTATGAGGCCAGCCAGTTTGGTTCGCCCTATATCGAGACCGAGCATCTTCTGCTTGGCTTGCTGCGCGAGGACAAGGCGTTGACCACCCGTTTTCTGCGCTCGCATGCTTCGATCGAATCGATCCGCAAACAGATTGAAGCGCATACGACGATCCGCGAGAAGGTTTCTACAAGCGTGGACCTGCCGCTGTCGAACGAGTGCAAACGGGTGCTGGCCTATGCGGCGGAAGAAGCCGAACGGCTGACGCACAAACACATTGGTACCGAACATTTGTTGCTTGGGTTGTTGCGCGAAGAAAAATGCTTTGCCTCGGAAATCTTGCAGGAGCGTGGCCTGAAGCTGAGCCAGATCCGCGAAGAGCTTTCGCGTGTGACGCAGGAAAAACCTGCGCCGCAGCCGCGGCAGCGTGAGTCGAGTCTGCTGACCGAGTTCAGCCGTGACCTGACCCAAGCGGCCATGGATGCGCAGCTGGATCCTCTGGTGGGCCGCGATGGCGAGCTGGAACGTGTGGTGCAGATTCTCTGCCGCCGCACCAAGAACAATCCTGTGCTGATTGGCGAACCGGGCGTGGGCAAGACGGCCATCGTCGAGGGTCTGGCCCAGCGCATCGCCGATGGCGAAGTGCCGAGCTTCCTTGCCGACAAGCGCATTCTGGCGCTCGATCTTTCGCTGGTGGTGGCGGGCACCAAGTACCGCGGCCAGTTTGAAGAGCGCTTGAAGACGATCATGAAGGAGCTGATGGAGAATCAAAACTCCATCATCTTCATCGATGAGTTGCACACGCTGGTGGGCGCGGGTTCGGCGGAAGGTTCGCTGGACGCGGCCAACATCCTCAAGCCAGCGCTTTCGCGGGGCGAGATTCAGTGCATTGGCGCAACCACGCCGGCCGAATTCCGCAAGTCCATTGAGAAGGACCGCTCGCTCGAACGCCGCTTCCAGGCCGTGAAGGTGCCGCCTCCCAACGAGACCGACGCCATCAAGATCATCATGGGCATCAAGGACCGTTACGAGAAGTTTCATGCGGTCAGTTACACCGATGAGGCCATCGAGTTCTCGGTTTCACACTCCAACCGTTATATTCCGGACCGCTTTTTGCCCGACAAGGCGATTGACCTGATCGACGAGGCCGGAGCGCGCGTCAAGCTGCGTCAGACCTCGCTGCCGGAAGAGATCACTGAGGTGCAGAAGCGCATCAAGTTCATTGTGCACCGCATGGACTCGGCCATTGCGAACCATGAGTTCGAGAAGGCCCGTTTCTACTCCGATGAGGAGCGCAAGGAACGCGAGACGCTGCGGTCGATGCGCGACAAGTACCACCTGGATGATTCGGCCAGTGGCATCGTGAGCCGCGAAGACATTGAGGATGTAGTCAGCCGCTGGACTGGCGTGCCGGTAACCAGCATCAAGGAAGAAGAAACCCAGAAGCTCTTGCGCGTGGAAGAAGAGCTGCACAAGCGGATCATCTCGCAGGAGAAGGCCATTTCGGCCTTGGCCCGCGCCATTCGCCGCTCGCGTGCCGGCCTGAAGAGCCCTAACCGGCCCATCGGATCGTTCCTCTTCCTGGGTCCCACGGGCGTGGGCAAAACCGAGATGGCGCGTTCGCTGGCGCAATTCCTCTTTGGCTCTGACAAGGCGTTGATCCGCTTTGATATGTCGGAGTACATGGAAAAGCATAGCGTCAGCAAACTGATCGGTTCGCCTCCGGGCTATGTGGGCTACGAAGAGGGCGGTCAGCTGACCGAGCGCGTGAAGCGTTCGCCCTATTCCGTGGTCCTGCTCGATGAGATCGAGAAGGCGCACCCCGACTTGTTCAACATCCTGCTGCAGGTTTTTGAAGACGGCCAGCTGACGGATGGACTGGGCAATACGGTGGACTTCAAGAACGCGATCATCATCATGACGTCGAACATTGGCGCGCGCCACCTGCAGAAGAAGCAGGGTCTGGGCTTCCAGAGCGACCGCGAAGACATGGTGAGCGACAAGGTAGAAGAACTGGTCAAGCAAGAGGTCAAAAAGACCTTCAATCCCGAGTTCCTCAATCGTCTGGATGAAGTGATTCTCTTCCAGCAGCTGAGCGACAACGACCTGTTGCAGATTGTGGACCTGCTGGTGCATCAGTTGAACGCCAATCTGGCGCAGAAGGCGATCACCATCTCGGTGGCCGACGATGCGAAGAAGTGGATTCTTGAAAAGACGCTGAGCGATCGCAGTTATGGAGCACGTCCTTTGCGCCGCGCCCTGCAGCGCTACGTCGAGGACCCGCTGAGCGAGACGTTGATTGCGGGCAAGATCACCGATCGGCCGGCTTTCATTGAGGTCTACCTCGACAAAAATCAGCTCTTCTATCGTCCGGTCAGCGCCGAAGAGGGTAGTGAAGAAAAGGCTGAGGGTGTGCTGCTCTACAGCAACTAACCTAACCAGAAACGCAACAGAAAACCCCGGCATTTGCCGGGGTTTTTCTGTGTTGAATTTCTGCTTTATAGAGCATCTCTCCTGATGCTGTGAAGTGGCAAAAGTCTTGCCAGGTTGCCACTCCCTGGGGGTCGCGTCAACGATGCTGCATCGACTCGCTCTATACCTTCAGGAGAGATGCTCTAGCGCAACGTTTTGATGGCTGGGTAGACCTTGCGCCAATTGGCGTAGCCGGTCTGGTAGGCGGCCAGATCGGCTGCATCGGGCGCGATGCGCTCGGCCACTTCGATGGCGGTTGCGCAGGCCAGATTCAGATTGGCCCAGTGGCCGGCAGCTACGCCTGCCATCAGCGCGCAGCCAAAGGCTCCGCCCTCTTCGGCCGTGAGTACTTCCACGGTGTGGCCGTAGATTCCGGCCTGGATTTTGCGCCAGAGCGCACCCCGCGCGCCGCCGCCGCCCAAGCGAATACCGCTGACAGGAATGCCCAACTCTTTGAAGAGCGAGAAAGTATCCTCCAGCGAGTAGGCCACGCCCTCCAGCACGGCGCGGACAAAGTGGGCTGAGGTGTGGTTTACGCCAATGCCGGTAAAGGCGGCGCGGACCTCGGGGTCCAGGTGCGGCGTGCGCTCGCCAAGCAGGTACGGAGCCCAGTTCAGGCCCTCGCTGCCGGCAGGAATTTTAGCCGCAGCGGCGCTGAGCACGTCGTAATTTTGGCCGGCGAAAAAGGTGTTGCGCAGCCAGTTCAGGCTGAGTCCAGCGGATTGCGTTACGCCCATCACATGCCACAAGCCAGGAACGGCGTGGCAGAAGGTGTGCAGACGGCCCTTGGGGTCTTTGGTGGGCTGGGCGGTGGCGGCAAAGACCACGCCACTGGTGCCGATAGTAGCCGAAACGCTGCCGGGTTCCAAAATGCCCATGCCGACCGCGCCCGCGCCCTGATCGCCTGCGCCTGCGGCCACCGGGGTTCCGGACTTGAGACCGGTTTTGGCGGCAGCTTCTTCGCTGATGCGCGCGCAAACTTCGGTGGATTCGTAGACCTTGGGCAGCCAGCTTTCCTTTACTCCGGCAGCCTCGGCCACTTCCTGCGACCAGCGGCGGTGGGCTACGTCCAGCAGCAGCGTGCCGCTGGCCTCCTGCACGTCGATGGCGAACTCACCAGTGAGGCGATAGCGGACGTAGTCCTTGGGGCAGAGCACATGCGCGATTTTGGCAAAGAGTGCGGGCTCGTGAGTGCGAGACCAGAGGAGTTTGGTGACGGTGAAGTTGGGCAGAGCCGGGTTGCAGGTGAGCTCGATCAGCTTTTCGTAGCCGATTTTTTCGGTGAGCCAGTCGCACTCAGGCTGGGTGCGGGTGTCGCACCAGATCATGGCCGGGCGCAACACCGCACCGGCTTGGTCGAGCAGCACGCAGCCGTGCATTTGGCCGGTAAGGGCGAGGGCAACCACGGGCTGTTTGGGCTCGGGTGCGGCGGCCAGTGCGCCGCGGATCGCCTCTTGGGCAGCGCGCCACCAGTCTTCGGGATCCTGCTCGGCCCAGCCGGGATGTTCGGCCCGGAAGGGCTTATGCTCGCTTGATGCCGTGGCGACGAGTTTTCCGTCTCCATCCACCAGTACGGCGCGGGTGCCACCCGTGCCCACATCCATGCCCAGAAACCACATTTTCGTCTGCTCCTTGCGGGAAAATAAGCCGAATAAATCGATTTTTCTTGCGCAGGCAGCATAGCAGCTCGGGCGTGGTCGGGGAAAGGCGTTGTGTCACAAATTCTGCGGGGGGTACTCAGCGCTTCAAGAACGCCTCCAGTTGAGGCTCATAAGTGCTGACGCACTGGCGCGGGGCCAGATGGCCGCACTCTGGAGCCAGTACCATTTCCGATTGTGGAATGAGCGCATGCATGGCGCTGCCTTCGCTGAGCGGGGCGATGTGGTCGGCTGTGCCCCAGACGATGAGCACCGGCATTTTGAGCGTGGGCAGCAGGTGGTCGGTTGTCTCCTTGCCGCTGAGCATGGCGTTCAGTGCGCGCTGAATCACCCAGCCGCGCTCCTCGGAAAAGCGCAGAATATCGCGTACCACAAAGCCGGGTGCATGCTGTGGATGGGGCATGAGCAGCGCCTCCAACTGATCCAGTTCGCTGGCAGTTTTGGGAATAAAGAGCCGCGTGTCCCAGGTGGGTGGTTGGTAGAGTCCGACGGAGTCGAAGAGGATGAGCTTGTGGACGTGCTCGGAGTGCTCGGCGGCAATCAGCTGCACGATCCAGCCACCCATTGACCAGCCGCCCAGGTTGATGGGCCCAAGATGCAGGTCGTCAAGAAAAGCGACGACGGCATCGGCTTCCGACTGCGGAGAGTAGGAAAAATCGGCGGGTTTATCGCTGCGGCCGTAGCCGAAGAGCTCCGGCGAGTAGACGCGGTAGCCAGCTTTGGCAAGCAGTGGAGCAAGTTGCCGCCAGTCTTCAGCGCTGCCGCCCAGGCCGTGCACCAGCACGACGGCGGGACCGTCTTTGGGGCCTTCCACCAGATAGTGCATTGTGTGGCCTTCGATGCTGAGCGTGTGGCTTTCCACGCCGCCGAGCGCCTCGCGCAGGTAGGCATAGTGGAGCATGCAGCTGATCGGACGAAAAAAGAAGGCTAGCCCCGCAAGCAGTGCCAGAGCAACCAGAACGAGCGTGGAGCGAAGCAAAATGCGTTTCATGCGGAAGGGCCTCCGGTGCGATTCAGGCAAATGCAGGGTGCGCTGCGGCTTGTTTCAACCCAGCCAGAACAATGCGCGCGGTGATCGGGTCCAGATTCAGCAGGCCTCCGGGCTGGCACTCTTCAACGCTAGCCCAGCGGACGGCGGCGGCGTCGCTGCCGGCTTGGGCTTCGCCTGCAACCACGCGGCAAAGGTAATCGGCAATCACGTAATGGTAGCGCACGCGGTCTTCTTCTTTGTAAATACGGTCGAGCAACTCGACGAGTTCAAGGGGCTCGATGGTCAGGCTGGTTTCTTCGCGGGTTTCGCGGCGTACCGCATCGTGCAGGTCCTCGCCTAGCTCAATTAGTCCGCCGGGGATCGACCAGCAACCCTTCATCGGCTCGGTTCCGCGCTTGATCAGCAGCACGCGGCCATCGCGTATAATCACCGCCCCCACACCTACCAGCGGTGTTTCTGGAAATTCCCTTTGCATGACACTCCAATCCCTTCGACGATAACGCGAAAGGCAGCTTCCAGCTCATCTTGCTTACCACAGCAGCATTGTTTTTTTGTTAGACCGGCGTAGTCGTTGGGAAGGCACAGTGCTTGCATCGGCACGAAAAAAGCGGCTTCCTGCTTCTTGCGCTGTCCCTGACGGGACTCTGTTCTTCTCCCAGGCCGCTTTCCCCACGTTGAAACGTGGGGCTACCCTGCGTTGCGCCTACGGCGCGTTTTCTCTGTGGTGTACTACTGCGTACAAACGTCCATATGGCTTCGGGTGGCAGGATGAGCTAGGAGCTGGAAGCTGTTTTGCCGCCTGCATCGTTTTGCGGCAGCTATCATCAGTAGCTAGAAGAGGCGAAATATGGCGGAATTCACGTTGGCGATTGATGGAATGCACTGCGGCGCGTGTGTGCGTCGGGCCGGGCAGGCTCTGGCAGTGGTGGAAGGCGTGACGGTGAACGAGGTGCGGGTGGGCGCGGCGCGGCTTACGGCCGACGAGCCGACTGCCGCAGCCGATGCGGCTATTGCGGCGCTGGCCAAGGCCGGCTATACCGCTCAGCGCGGCGAGTAAGCGCCATGGCTGAGTCACTCATCGCAGCGTCTCCAGTTACCGAACAACTCACCCTGCCAGTGTTGGGGATGAGCTGCGCCGCCTGCCAGCATCATGTGGAGCAGGCTCTGCAGGCGACGGCGGGTGTGACGGAAGCACGCGTTGACCTGATGGCGCATCGGGCTACGGTGCAGTTTGATCCGGCGCATGTGCAGGCCGAGGCGATTGTCGAGGCCATCCGCGCGGCGGGCTACGATGCGGTGCTGCCCCGTGCTGGCGAAACCAAGAGCGCCCCCAAAGAAGACAAGATGCTGCAGGCCACGGTCATGCTGGCTGCGGGACTTTTGGCCATGCTGCTGGGTATGCCTCTGGGCATGAGCGGCGGCATGAGTGCGTTCGATCATCTGCTGATGCAGCTTATGCCGTGGCTCTACGCGATGCCTGCCGGGGTGCTGCGCTGGTCGCTGCTGGGCATGACGGCCATGCTGCTGGTGTGGGCGGGTCGGCCCATCTATGCGAGCGCGCTACGCGGGTTGCGCCACGGCGCTACGAATATGAATACGCTGGTGAGCCTGGGAACCAGCGTGGCTTTTTCCTGGTCAGCGTATGCGACCGTCTCTCCTGCAATAGACCGGTCGGTCTATTTTGATGCGGTGCTGATGATTCTGGGCTTTCTGCTGCTGGGCAAGAGTCTGGAAGGTCGCGCCCGCCGTCGTGCATTGGCTGCGCTGGATTCGCTGACGCGGCTGAAGGCGCAGACCGCACGCAAGGTTGTGGACGGGGTGGAGTCGGTTGTGCCGCTCGATCAGGTGCGGGTGGGCGATGCGGTACGGGTGCTGGCTGGCGAGCGCATTCCGGTGGACGGGACGATTCTGGAAGGTCGCACTACGGTGGACGAGTCCATGCTGACCGGCGAGAGTACGCCGCTGGAGCGTGGGCCGGGTGGGCGCGTGCTGGCCGGGTCGCTCAACTACGACGGGGTGGTGCTTTGCCGGGCGGAGTCGCTTGGTGAGGCCACGGTGCTTGAGCAGATTACGCGCATGGTGGAGCAGGCGCAGGGCTCGCGCGCTCCCATGGAACGGCTGGCCGACCGGTCCAGCGCGATTTTTGTGCCGGTGGTGCTGGGGCTGGCGCTGCTCACTTTTGTGGGCTGGCTTGTCGCCGCGCACTCATTGCAACTGGCGCTGGCCAATACCGTGGCCGTGCTGGTGATTGCCTGCCCCTGCGCGATGGGGTTGGCGGTTCCGGCGGCGTTGACCGTGGCCGTGGGCCGGGGCGCGCAGTTGGGCGTGCTCTTCAAGGGAGGTGAGGCGCTGGAGCGGCTTGCCAACGTGGACGCGGTGGTGCTGGACAAAACCGGAACGCTGACCGTGGGCCGTCCGGTGTTGGAGTCCTTTACTGCATTCGCGGAGATGGACGAAAGGGCAGCGGTGCGCATGGCCGCCGCTGCCGAGGCGCAGTCGAACCATCCGCTGGCGCACGCGTTGCTGGAGCGGGCCAGCCAACTGGGCGTGGAAGTGCCCACCGCGGAGTCGGTGCAGAATCTGCCCGGTCGTGGACTGAGCGCGACCATCGAAGGTCGCGAGTGTTTGCTTGGCAATGCGGCGCTGTTTGCGGAGTTTTTTCTGCCGCTACCAGCGCGTGAGAAAAAGCCGGGCGCAACGCAACTGTGGATGGCGCTGGACGGCAAGGTGACTGGTCTGTTTGAGGCGCGAGATGCGCTGCGGCCCGATGCGGCAGAGGCCGTGGCGGCGTTGCGTGTGGCGGGCTTGCGGGTGCTCATGCTTACCGGCGACTCGGCTGAGGCGGCCGCGCCCATGGCCAAAGCTGCGGGAATCGACGAAGTGGAGGCCGGGCTGGATCCGGCGGGAAAGCTGGCCCACATTCGCGCGCTGCAGAAGACGGGCCTGCGGGTGGCCATGGTGGGCGACGGCATCAACGATGCGGCCGCGCTGGCTCAGGCAGAGGCTGGCATTGCCATGGGCAGTGGCGCGGATCTGGCGCAGGAGGCGGGCGATGTGCTGTTGCTGCATGCGCGGCCCGCGTCCATTGCCGCTGCGCTCATGCTGGCTCGCGCTACGGTGGGCGTGATGCGCCAGAATCTGGCCTGGGCGGTGGGATACAATCTGCTGGGCATTCCGCTGGCGGCGGGTGTTTTTTATCCTGCCTTCCACATTCTGCTTTCGCCCTGGATTGCGGCGGCGGCCATGGCGCTCAGTTCGGTCTGCGTGCTCAGCAACAGCCTTCGGCTGCGCGGCTGGAAGCAGTAAGAATGCATCTTCGACCAAAACAAACAGAAAGTTTCACTCAGGAGTTAAAACCCACTCATTTTTGGCATTTTTTGGCACGACTGAAGTCGTGCCCTGACACGGAAAATTGAATTCTCGCAATTTTAAAACTTCCCAGACAAGTCTGCCGCTTCTTCATTTTGAAATCTGCTGACGGGGATGGTCGTTTTGCTGCCAGTCGGCACGATACACTTGTCCAAGAGCGAACCTGTGCGTATTCTGACCCGCTACATTCTCGGTGAAGTCCTCTCCCACGCCCTGATCGGCTGTGCGCTGTTTACCTTCATTCTGTTCATGCCGTATTTGCCGCATGTGCTGGAAATGGTGGTACGCAACAGCTCCAGTTTTTCAAGCGCGGTCGAGATCTTTTTGTTCATGATGCCCAACCTGCTGCGGGTGACCATCCCGATGTCGGTGCTGGTGGGTGTTCTGCTGGGCTTCAGCCGTCTGGCGGCTGACAGCGAGGTGATCGCCATGCGCGCCTCGGGGCTTGGCATCTGGTACTTTGTGCGCGTGGCTTCGATTGTGGCTGTGGGCGGCATGTTGCTGGGGTTATGCAACTCGCTCTATCTGGCGCCGCGGGCCAACTCCGCCATTCTGGAGATGGAGCACTCGCTGGGCGCTTCGCAGGCCAGCTACGAGATTCAGCCGCGCGTTTTCTACGAAGACTTCAAAAATTTTGTTTTGTATGTGCAGGACGTACGCTCCGGTTCGGGCGCGGCCAACTGGCGGCAGGTTTTTATGGCCGACGTTACCGATCCCACTACGCCGGTGGTGACGACGGCTGCTTCGGCCACCGTGGTAAATGACTCCACACAGGTTTTGTTGATGCGCCTGCGCGATGGGGCGCGGCACGAGACCAAGAGTGGTGAGTCGGACCAATACAATATTTACACTTTCATCACCACCGATATGCCGCTCATGCTGAATTCGCAGAGCGACGTGCATGTGGGCCGGGCAGACACCGCAATCTATGCCTTGCCGATGCGTGACCTGCTGCAACTGACGCATGGACCTGATGGCCGCCGCTACCAGCTCGAACTACAGAGCCGGTTTTCGTTTCCCGCTGCCTGCCTTGTGCTGATGCTGGTGGGTGTGCCGCTGGGTGTGGCTTCGCGGCGCGGTGGCAAAAGCTCGGGCTTTGTTTTTACCGTGCTGCTGGTTTTTGTTTATTACTTCCTTTCCTCTACCGGTATGGCGCTGGGCAAGCAGAACAAGATTCCGGTCTTGCTTTCTGTGTGGTCAGCCAATCTGCTCTTTGCCAGCGTGGGTTTGTTCCTGCTTTGGCAGATGGCCACGGGAGGGAATCGTCTGGCTTCACTGATGGCCTGGGCGGCGCGTGCTCCCAAGGTTGTTGATCCAGCTGAAGAGAAGCAGGTTTCCTGGCTGACCCGCATGCTGGGTAAGCTGCAACCCCGCATGAATCGCGACCGTTCGCGCAATGCTTTTCCGCGCATCCTGGATGAGTATGTGGTGCGCGAGTTTCTGCTGATGTTTGTTCTGGTGCTGGCCTCGTTTGTCATGCTCATGCTGGTCTTCACCTTCTTTGATCTGATTGGCGACATTATTCGCAATCACATTCCCATGGCTACGGTGGGCGCCTACCTGGTGAACCTGACGCCGAGCATGATCTATCAGATTGCGCCGCTGGCGGTGCTGATTGCGGCGCTGGTCACCTTTGGCGTGCTCAACCGCAATAGCGAGATCATCGCCATGAAGGCCACCGGCATCAGCCTTTATCGGCTGGTGATTCCTACCATCTCCATCGCCGCCATTCTTTCGGTGAGTCTGTTTCTCTTCGACGATTTCTATCTGCCGCAGGCCAACCGTCGGCAGGAGGCGCTGCGTGCCACCATCAAGGGTCGTCCGCCGCAGACCTTTCTGCATCCCGAGCAGAAGTGGATCTTCGGGCAGACGCACCCAGGTGAGCCGGGGCGCATCTTCTACTACCAGTTTTTTGATCCGGATCGCAACGAGTTCGGCAATTTGTCGGTTTTTGAGTTCAATCCAGCGACTTTCGCTCTCTCTCGTCGCATCTTTGCTGGACGCGCCACCTGGGACGAGAACAGTAGTACATGGCGCTTCCAGAATGGCTGGAGCCGCGAGATGAATGGTGCTGAAACCACCGGCTATCGTGAGTTCAAGCAAACCTCTTTCAGTGAAATTCAGGAAGATCCCAGCTACTTCAAGAAGGAAAACCTGCAATCGCAGGAGATGAACTTCCATCAGCTGGATGTTTACATTCGCGATCTGCAACAGAGTGGCTTTGACACCAAGCGCCTGAGCGTGGCCTTGTGGCACAAGGTTTCATATCCGCTGGTGGCTGTGGTGATGGCCATGCTGGCCATTCCCTTTGCACTTTCCATGGGACGTCGTGGCTCACTGGCTGCGATTGCCATAGCCATTGCTGTGGCGCTCAGCTATTGGGTTGTTGATAATGCCTTTGGCGCGATGGGCAACGTAAACTATTTGCCCGCAGCCATGGCGGCATGGTCGGCCGATGTGCTCTTCGGGCTGACGGGCGGCTATCTGCTGCTGCGTACGCCCACATAGGAAAAATCCTGAACCGGACGGATTCTCGGGCGCAGGATTCCGGGCGAAAGCAGATGCGCTTCCGCATCCCGGCTCCGCACCCCGTACAATAAAAGCATGTTTCGCGATTTACGCCCACTCTTCGGATACATGCGCCGCTACCGCTGGGGGTATGTTGCAGGCATTCTTTCCTGCGTCTGCACCAACGCCATCTGGGTGCAGTTTCCGCGCGTGCTTGAAAAAGCCATCGACGCCATGCAGAAGCATGAGGCTACGCGCAACACGATTCTGCTTTTTGCCGGGTTGTTGGTGGGCATTTCGCTCCTCAAAGGCATCTTCCTCTACGCGCAACGCTGGATCCTGATCGGCATTTCACGCGACATTGAAGTGGATCTGCGCAACGACCTTTTCCGCAAGCTGGAGGCGCAGGACTCGGGTTTTTACCAGACCTATCGCACTGGCGACATCATGGCCCGCATGACCAATGATCTGAATGCGGTGCGCATGTTGCTGGGGCCGGCGCTCATGTATAGCGTCAATACCCTTTTTTTTACCGTCGGCGCTCTGTATTTTGTGCTGCGCATCAGTCCCTGGCTGACGCTGGTGGCGTGGGCTCCCATGCCGCTGGCCAGCATCCTCATCCAGTACTTTGGCAGCCGCATCCACACGCGTTTCGAGCGCATTCAGGCCAGCTTCAGTGATATTTCTTCGCAGGCGCAGGAAAACTTTTCCGGTGCGCGCCTGATCCGCGCTTTCGCCCGTGAAGAATCCCAGGTCAAGCTCTTTGAACGGCTCAATCGCGAGTACATCGGCCGCGCGCTCAAGCTGGTTCAGCTGATGGGCATGCTCTGGCCTTCGCTGGAATTCATTCTGGGTCTGGCGATGATCATTACGCTGGTGGCGGGCGGAAGACTGGTTACTGCGCACGGCATCACGGTGGGCCAGTTCGTCGAGTTCAACACCTTCATGATTCTGCTCACCTGGCCGATTATCGCCATCGGTTGGGTCATCAACATCTTTCAGCGCGGCACTGCATCGGTCAAACGCATCGATGAACTGCTGCGCAGTGTACCTTCCATCGATGATCACGGGGCAGATGCTTCGATTGGGCCGGAGACGGTGTTGAAGGGTGAGATCGAGTTCAGGAATCTTGACTTCAGCTATGGAGAAACCAAGGTTCTCGACGGCGTTTCGCTGAAGATTCCTGCCGGTTCCAGTCTGGCCATCGTCGGCCCCACCGGATCGGGAAAATCTACACTGGTCAGCCTGCTGGCACGGCTTTACGATGCGCCCGATGGTGCGCTGCTCATTGATGGCCGTCCGGTGCGGGAGTATCCGCTGGCCGTGCTGCGTAAAAACATCGGTATGGTGCCACAGGAGACCTTCCTGTTCAGCGAGAGCATCCGCGAAAATCTTCTCTTTGGCGCACCCGATGCAGGCAACGAAGAGATGCTCAAGGCTGCCGAGGCCGCCCACATCCGTGCGGAGTTCGAGGAGTTTCCCGAGGGCTTTGAAACGGTCGTTGGTGAGCGCGGCGTGACGCTTTCCGGTGGACAGAAGCAGCGCTCGTCCATTGCCCGCGCACTGCTGCGGCGGCCCTCAATTCTTATCCTCGATGATGCTCTGGCCTCGGTTGATACCTACACCGAAGAGCGCATTCTGGGCGGGTTGCGCAGCTACACAACGGAATCCACCACACTCCTGATTTCGCATCGCGTATCGACGGTGCGCAACGCCGACCAGATCGCCGTGCTCAACCACGGACGCATTGTCGAACTGGGCAGCCACGACGAGCTGATTGCTCGCAACGGCTATTATGCGGGGTTGTATCAGAAGCAACAGTTGGAAGAAGAACTGACCGTTACGAACTGATTTTTATTGAATGTGTCTATGTTTATGCTTTCCGCTGTGCGCTGTTGCAGTAGAGCAACAGCGCACAGCGGAAAGAAAAATCAGGCATTCCAGTGCGAACCGCCACTGGGTACTTCGTAGTCTCCCATGCCAAAGGCCTGCTGCCCACCTGTCTGGGAGGGAGATGGATTCAGCGAAGGATCCTTGGCCACTTCGCGCCAGGCATCGCGCACGTTGCGTACGCAGTCAATCGCATGTTCAAACTTGCTGCTTGAGGCAGATTGCGAAGCTTGCAGAATCTGCGCGAAGATTGATGCGTAGAACTCGCTTAGAGCCTGCGCCGGTTTTCCGCCCACGTCCATGCGCAGCCGCGCCTGCAGGTGAATAATGATGTCGAGCGCACGCTTGACCGCTGCCCGGCGTCCGTCCGTATCGCCGCGCTCAACTGAGGCTACGGCCGCGTACAGAAAGCGGATAATTCCGTCGTAAAGAGCCACTACAAGATCCACTGCAGAGGCGCCTTCGAGCGCGTGTTCCTGATAATTTCCCATTCTGTGCTGCTCCTGAGGACGACGCCGTCGGTGCCGTCTAACTTCCCATCTTGTCCAGTTCGCCGCTCTTGATGGGCTTCTGTCTTTGTTTGCAAGCCCTGTCGTGGATGCGGTAGAAGCTTTAGAGCATCTTCGGAAGACATATAGACTTTTCAAGCGTGCTTCGGAGTGGCTTTTTCTGAATGAAAAAAGCCACTGACGAGCGCTTCTCTGGTCTACTGCAACTCCGAAAATGCCTTACCCCTTCTGGTTATAGCCAGAGATGGCCGAGTAGATTTCGTTAACCTCCGACACCTGCGAGGGAATATCCTGCAGAACTTCATTGGCTTTGGTTAATTGCCCCGTGATGCGCTTTTGTTCGCTGGCAATCTGGGTCTCTTCGCGCGAGATGTCGGCATTGAGTGTTGACTCCGTGTTGGCGTTGGAGCGCAGTGCCATGGCCATCATGCCCAGGTTGGAACTGGAACTTGCGTTGTTGAGCATGCCGTAGACGCTTTGGCCCCAACTGTTGGCGTTCTGAAACAGGGCCTGTACGCTTTTGAAGTCAGTGTTCAGCTTGGAATCAAGCGCGGATGCATCCAGTTGGATGGTGCCATTGTTGTTGCTCGATATGCCCAGTCCACTGATTGTGTTGATGTCGGAGGAGTTGGTGTAGCTCATCGGACTGGTGCTGGTGTCGGTGAGATTGGAGTTGACAGCCAGTGCTCCGGCAGTTCCTGGGGTGTCCGAGGTCAGCGTCAGCTTGGTTCCGTCGTTGCTTAGCGCAGCAGTAACGCCGATGCCTGCATTATTGATGGAATCCATCAGGCCGTTGAGCGTGTTGTTGGCCGGATCGACCGAGATGGTCTGTGCCGCATTCTTGCCCACCGTGATCGTCATGGTGCCGCTCAGCGTATCGCCACTGGAGGTGAGTGAGCCAATACTGCCGCTGTCGGGGGTGCTGGTGGTAAAGCCGGCGTCGGCATAGTTCAGGCCGGGCTGCACTGCCAGGTCGGAGTTTACCTTCAGGGCACCTGCCGTGCCAGAGAGCTGCGAGGTCAGCGTCAGCGTCGCAGTGCCGTTCTTGCTGACCACAGCGGCTGCTACGCCGATGTTGGCCGAGTTGATTGAAGAGGCTAATCCGTCGATCGTGTCGTTCGAGGAGTCTACGGCGATGGTCTGCGCATCCGCCGTGCCTGCCTGAATCACCAGCGAGCCGGTAAGCTTGGTGGCATTGTTGGCCGGTACCGAGGTGAAGTATCCCGTGGGATTGTGCATGATTACGCTGGACAGAAGATCCTGTTGCAGCATGCTCAGGGTGGGCGAACCGAACAACGGTTCGGCGTTGCCACTGCTGTCATAGCCTTCCTGAGAGTTGATGGCAGTCAGCAGTTTGTTGTAATCGTTGACGAACTGATTCATGGCGCTTTCCGCGCCGGAGGTGTAGTTGGCGATGACCACCTGTACGTCGGCGCTGGATGGCGCCAGCAACTGCATGGTCAGGCCGGGAATCAGGTTGCTGACCGTGTTCGAGCCACTGGTAAGCTGGATGCCGTCGATCGTCAGGCTGGCATCGGCCCCGGTTACCGCCGATGTGTAGTCCAGCGGAGGGGTGATGGTGCTGATGGAGGAGTTTACCGTTAATGCGCCGTCTGCTCCCGGAATGCCCGAGGTCAACTTCAGACTCGAAGTTCCGTCGTCGTTGTTGACCAGCTTGGCGGTGACGCCAATGCCTGCCGCGTTGATCGAGTCAGCCAGTCCGGCGATTGTGCTGCCGTTGGGACCAATCGAGATGGTCTGTGCCGTGCCCGAACCAACCTGAATCGTCAGCGAACCGGAGAGTGTGGTGGCCAGACTGCTTACCTTTCCGAGTGTGCCGGAAGAGATTCCGTCGCTGGATTCATCTGCACTGCTGTAGCTGAGCGCGCTGCTAATGCCGACGGTATTGCCGGTAATCGAGAGCGTGCCGTCTTTGCCGGAGGTGCCGGAAACCAGACTGAGGCGTGACCCTGTGGCGTCGGAAAGTACGCTGGCGGTTACGCCCACGCCGGAGGCGTTGATCGACTGGGCCAGTCCGGAGAGCGTGTTGCTGCTGGGATCAACCGAGATGGTTTGCGCTGTTGCCGTACCCACCTGCAGTACCAGCGCGCCAGACAATTTGGCCTGAGAATCAGAGACCTCGGCTAGATAGCCGCTGGAAGTCTGGGCCAGACTGTTGACGGCTATCGAATGCGCGCCGGCCGCAGCGGAATTCGAGGCAGAGGCCAGCGCCAGCACGTTGGTGTTCGAACTGGAGCCGGTCTTCTCTGAAAGGATGCCGTTGGCTTCGGTTAATGAGCTGAGGTCCGTCGACAGCGTCGACAGCAGCGTACCCAGACTTGAGATGGTTGTGTCTTGGGTTTTCAGATTCGACAGTTGGGTCTTCCAGGGCGTTTCGACGTTCTGCAAGTTCGAGACAATCGAGGCTACTGTGGCCGAGACGTCAAATCCCTTGCCGCCAGTTGGAGACCCGAAATTTAGTCCGACGGTATTCAATCGCACCTCCCACGCCGAATTCTTGCAGCCGAAGGACCGGGGAGAAGGGGAAACGATTTGAAATTTCTCAGGGAAGAGGTGTCAGAACGCAACAAGGGCGTCCAGTAAGGACGCCCTTGTTGGTTTTGTCTGGTTTTGGCTCCGTTCGTCCTCAGCTTTTGGGTGGGACGAGGCGGAGGATTAGAGATTACTGGAGAAGCTTGGTGACTTCCTGCTGGATGCTGTTGGCCTGCGCCAGGGCCGAGATGCCGGTCTGGCTGAGGATCTCGTACTTCGACATGTTCGACGAAGCGGTGGCGTAGTCGGTAGCCTGTACGGCATTCTGAGCCGACTGGATGTTTTCCTGCTGGGTGCTGATCACGTTGGTGACAGCGTTCAGGGTGTTGATCTGTGCACCAATGTAGCCGTCCTGGGCTGCAACGTTGGCGATTGCCTTGTTGAGCACCGTCAGCGCGCTCTGGGCGTTGGACTGGCTGGACAGGTCATAGGTGGTCAGGTTGGCGGCTCCGCCGACCTTGGAGGTGTAGCTGATCTGCGCGGTGCCGATGCCGGACTGGATAGAAGCTGCGCCTGTAGCACCGGAGTCTGCCTGATCCTTCAGCGTAACCTGGCTCAGCTGGAAGGTACCCACGGCTGTCGGAGCGTTGTCGGCGGAGATGTTGCCGCGCACTTCGATGCCCAGATCACGACCGGTGGTCGAGGTGTCGCCGGTCGCCTGCTCGCTGGTCTGTACGCTGGCTACCAGGCCGAGACCTGCGGAGTTGACCTTGTTGACGATGGTGCTCATCGTGTCGGTGGCATTGGTGGTGTACTGGTAGGCCGTGAAAGCCTTGCCCGAATCCGCATCGTAGCCGGTGACGGTGATGTTCTGTCCGGCACCCACCAGATCGTTGGCAGATGCCACCTGGGATCCACCCTTGGTTACATCCTGGAAGACGCCCTGGCCCTGGCTGTAGTTGATCTTGCCGCCGGCATCGCCCACGCTGGAGCTGCTGACCGTGGCAAAGTGCAGCGAGTCAACCGAAGAACCGCCCGCGCTGGAGTCACCGACGTAGATCGAGACATCGGGACCGCCGAAGACCTGATTCTGGTTGTAGGTCGTCGTCGAACCGATGTTCGAGATTTCCGACAGGATCGACTGATATTCCTGGTTCGCAGCCGACTGCTGGCTGGAGTTAAGGGTGCCGTTGGAGACCTCGGTGGCCAGCGTTACGGCACGGTTAAGCAGGCTCGTCACTTGCGAAAGGGCACCATCGGCAACCTGCAGAAGGCCCACGCCTTCAGTCGCGTTGGTGGTGGACTGGCTCAGGGCCTGCTGGTTGGACTGCAAACCATTGACCAGCGAAAGGCCGGCGGCATCATCCGCGCCAGAGTTGATCTTGGAACCGGAGGACAACTGCTGCAACGTCTTCGACAGACCGTTGTTGGTGTTGTTCAGGTTGTACTCGGCATAAGCCGCATTCAGGTTATTCAAAACACCCAGGGACATGGGGTTCTCCTTGTGGGATGCAGTGATTTACGGTTCCTGCCCCGAACTTGCCCCCATTTTTTTATTCCCTGGGTGACTTCCTTCGGTCCGGTTCCGATTGCATCTGGCCCCTTTTTCGGCCTGCGGCTTCCGGACTTTATTTACCCCCCATTTGTGTATCGGCTAAGGACAGTTTGCCTCTTTGTTTCTAATTTTTTAACTTTTTTCTCCTACACGCCGATACCTACCGCGAAGGAGTCCCGGTCCATGATCGAACTGACCCGATTGAACGGAAGCCCCATGATGATCAATAGTGATCTGATCAAGACAGCTGAATCTTCGCCCGATACGATGCTGACTCTCATCAATGGAGAGAAGCTGATCGTACGTGAAGACACGGCCACAGTAATCGAGAAGATTCTGGAGTATCGCGCCAGACTTCTTGCCGAGGTAGCGCGGCGTATGCCCGACCCAGCTCCTCTTGTGCGTCTGGCCGCCATCAGCAGCGCGGATGTAGCCGGAAGTCGCCAGCAGGATCGCAAACCCGGCCAGATCTAATCTTGCGTACTAAAAATAACTCCGGTGCGTCGCAGGGCCAGAACCGGAAACTAACTGGAAAAGCTGAGGGAGTGGAGCCGGCGCAGACCCGCCTCAGCTTTTCTGGAGTAGAAGAGATATGGATAAGGGCAGTATTGCGGGAGTCTTTTTAGCAGTTGCAGGCATTATTACCGGCCTTTTGATCGAGGGCGGCAACCTTGGCCAGATTATGCAACCGACGGCGGCGCTGATTGTCTTTGGCGGCACCATGGGTGCAGTTCTACTACAGTTTCCTCTTGCCACGGTCATCAAGGCATTCGGCGCGTTGGGGCACATCTTTGCCGCTCCGCGCAAGCATGACAAACAGTTGATTGATCTGCTGGTGTCGTTTGCCAACAAGGCCCGGCGCAATGGCGTGGTCTCGCTCGATTCCGATCTGCAGACTCTTCAGGATCCGTTTCTGAAACAGTCTCTGATGCTGGCTGTCGATGGTACTGAACCGGCCGAACTGCGCAAGATCATGCACGTCAGTCTGGAATCGGCGGTTGAAAACGAAGAACGGCTTCCCTCCGTTTTCGAGTCGGCCGGAGGATTTTCGCCCACCATCGGCATTCTGGGCGCGGTTCTGGGACTTATCCAGGTCATGCAGCATCTGGACAACATTTCGGAAGTGGGCCGCGGCATTGCGGTAGCCTTTGTGGCCACCCTGTATGGCGTGGGAATCGCCAACCTTTTCTTCCTGCCCTTTGCTGGCAAAATGCGCTTGCGCATTCATGACCAGCATCGCCGCCGCGAGATGATGCTGGAAGCTGTTATTTCCATCCTCGAAGGCATTAACCCACGCATGCTGGAGGTCAAACTGGCCGGATTTGTTGATCAGGAAGCTAGCAAGAAAGAAGCCGCCGCATGAGCTCACGAAGAAAAGGTGGTCACGCGAACAACGAGCGGTGGATGGTTTCCTATGCTGACTTCGTGACGCTGCTGTTCGCCCTGTTTGTGGTGATGTACGCGGTTTCGCGCCAGCAGCAGAAGGAAGTGCAGGTTTCGGGTTCCATCGATGAGGCTTTCCGCGCGTTGGGGCTGTTTCCTTCCTCTACGCGCTCTCCGAACAACAAGTCGGCGGGTGAGCAGGCCAGCACGGCCGACGGTCGTGAGAAGGCCGCCATTCCCATGAACATTGTCATGGGCGAAGATGTGCTGGCTCCAGCGCAGGTCAAGCATGACCTGGATCACATGCAGCGCCAACTGCAACAGACGCTTTCGCATGAAGTGGCTACTCACACGGTTTCCATCAAGATGGGCCGCGATGGGTTGGTGATCAGCTTGCGCGAGGCGGGTTTTTTTGCTTCCGGCTCGGCCACGCCCAAACCGGAGACCGTGCAAACACTGGCCAAGATTGCTGCGCAACTTAGCCAGACACCCTACGATCTGCGCGTGGAAGGGCACACCGACAATGTGCCGATGCACAGTGCCGAGTTTGATTCCAACTGGGAGCTTTCTACGGCTCGCTCCACGCGGATTGCCCGCATGATTCTCGGCTTGAAGGCAATTCCTTCAGACCGTATTTCAGCGGCGGGGTATGCGGAATTTCATCCTGTGGCCGGTAACGACACGCCGGAGGGGCGTGCCCAGAACCGTCGCGTCGATCTTGTCGTGATGCCGCGTACGGCCGTCAACTTTGCCGGCGATCAAAAGTTGGGTGGATCCTCTTCACCTCCCGGTGCATGGCGCAAAATTACCGATGGGGACTAACCAGGCGTGTAACCTGACCTGGAAACAGAAAAAAGAGCGCCGTTGCTTTCACGCAAGGGCGCTCTTTTTATGTGCTTTTAACCCTATTCGATGCCCAGAACCTTGACGATGATCCGTTTGCGCCGCTGACCGTCGAACTCGGCGTAGAAGATGCGCTGCCATGTGCCCAGGTCGAGTCGGCCGTTGGTGACGGGCAGGGTTGTTTCATGATGCAGCAGAAGCGACTTCAGATGCGCATCGCCATTGTCTTCGCCGGTCTGATGATGTTTGTAATCGGGCCGCGCCGGAGCCAACTCCTCCAACCACTTGCCAATGTCCTCGATCAGTCCGCTTTCGTGGTCGTTCACGTAGACGGCAGCGGTGATGTGCATGGGCGACACAAAGCACAGACCGTCCTGCACGCCCGAGCGCTGGACGACCTCTTCCACCTTGTCGGTGATGTGGACCATCTCCCGCACCTTGCGGGTTTCAAAGACCAGATATTCGGTATGACTCTTCATGCCCATGCGCATCGCTCCTTAGAACAGAGAACAGCTCTCCGCGGAAAGCTCGTCTACTATGCTAGGGAAGGCCATGGTATTTGACGAGACAATTCGTACCGCGCCAGCCGACAGGGCGACTTCGGTGTTCTGGCTGGAGCGGGGGGTGGCGGAGTTGCTGGCCGGGGAGCCATTGCGTGCGGCGCACAGCTTTCGCGCGGCCATTGACGCCGACTTCGACAATCTTGTGGCGCACCATGGACATGTGTTGGCGCTGCGGTTGGCCGGGCGCTTGCAGGCTGCGCTGCGGGGGGCGCTGGCGCTCAGTATTCTTGCCTCCAAGGATCCGTTGTCACATACCGCGCTGGCCTTGAGCCTGCAAGCTGCGGGAATGTGTGAGCCAGCCCAAAAGGCGGCCGCGCGCGCTCATGCCCTGCTTGTGGAAAGACAGCAGTAGCTTGCCCCCGGAGTACAAAAGAGCGCGGCCTTGTTTCTCATTCTCGGCAATGAGGTTTTTCAATGAGCGTGGCCAAAAAAGAGCCTGCCGAGCGCCGTCTGCGTCGTTTGCATGATCGCCTGTTTGCCGCCTACGAGGAGCAGCACTGGTGGCCTGCCCAAACCAGCTTTGAGGTGATTTTAGGTGCGTATTTGACGCAGAACACCTCGTGGAAGGCGGTCGAGCGTGCGCTTGAGAATCTGCGGGTGGCAGGTGCGCTCAACCTTGAGGGGTTGCGGGCGCTCTCGCTCGAAGAGCTGCGGCGGCTGATTCAGCCTGCGGGGTTTTATACGCGCAAGGCGCCTTCGCTCAAAGCATTTTTGTCGCTTCTGGACGAGAGCTACGGCGGATCGCTCGCAGCCATGGCTGCCGCGCCCACTGCAGCGTTGCGCAAGCAGTTACTTGATCTGCCTGGAGTGGGGCCGGAGACGGCCGATGCGATTCTGCTTTATGCCTTGGGCCACGCCGTGCCCATGGCCGACGAATATCTGCGCAGAATTGTGGAGCGCCACGGCCTGCGGACCAGAACCAGCAAAAATATTGGTTATGAAGAGCTGACGGAGCTGACGCAGGCGGCTTTTGCGGGCGATCCGGAAGAGACGAGGGCCCGGCTTTACAACGAATTCCATGCGTTGAGCGTGGCGGTGGGCAAGGCACACTGCGGCCGGACGGCAAATTGCAAGGGTTGTCCTCTGGCCTTCGACCTGGCTTGAAGCAGGTTTTCCTCCGGGAAGGTTCGTCCAGCCCGGTCTGGCATCGTAAGCTGGAAGACATGAGCACCAATAATCCGCAGAATCAGCCCACGCAGAAGATGAAAGTTATCCAGGCTGTCGACTACCGCGAGACTTACACCAACAGCGTGCAGGTTCGCTCCAGCGTTCTCGATTTCCAGGTTGTTTTTGGCGTGGCCTCGCCGGACGGCCCTGATGCGGTCCAGATTACCAATCAGAGCGGCGTGTTTTTGAGCCCGCAGCAGGCCAAGGTTCTGTTCAACGTGCTTGGCCAGCATCTGGCGCAGTATGAGCAGGCCTTTGGCGCGATCAAGCTGGAGCCGCAGGGCACCAATCTTCCGCCCAACCTGCCCCAGGGGCCGGTGAACTAGGGGCGAAGGCGTGCACGTGAAACGATTGTTCGATCAGCGCCCCGGAACTCTGAGCTATGCCTGGAGGGCCTTTCCGGTTATTTTCGTGGCGCTGCTGCTGACCCATGCAGCGCTGCTCAGCCTGCCCTACTTCTGGGATGAGGCTGGCTACTACATTCCGGCGGCTTGGGATTTTTTCCGCACCGGTTCGCTGATTCCCATCAGTACGCTGACGAATGCGCATCCGCCGCTGCCCAGTGTTTATCTGGCGCTCTGCTGGAAGCTGGCAGGTTTTAGCCCGCTGGTAACGCGTGTGGCTGTGCTGTTGGTGGCCTCGCTGGGCCTGCTGGCCGTGGGGCGCATTGCCATGCGGTTGGTGGGCGTGTTTACGGTGGCCTTTTGGACGGTGCTGCTGACCGCGCTCTATCCGGTGTGGTTTGCGCAGAGCACGCTGGCGCATGCGGATATTTTTGCTGCTGCCTGCGCACTGTGGGGTATGGTGTACGTGCTGCCCCAGCGCCAGCGCAATGCGCCGCTGGCTGCCATATGGTTTGCCGCCGCCGCGCTCAGCAAGGAAACCTCCATTGCGCTGCCGCTAACGCTTTCCGCGCTGGCCGTGCTCGAATGCCTGCAACTGCATGGCTCGGCCCGCTTGCGCCGTCTGCAGGAGGCGTTCTGGCTGGCTGCCGCAGTGCTGCCGCTGATGGGCTGGTACGCTTACCATCGCGCCAAAACCGGCTTCCTTTTTGGCAATCCTGAATTTTTACGCTACAACGCTCAGGCCAATCTTTCTCCGCTGAGGTTTCTGGCGGCTTTTGGCCATCGGGTGCTGCACCTGACCGCGCACATGAACCTGTTTGTGCCGGTTCTGATGGCAGCGGCCGCGCTGTTGCTGGCGCCCCGACCAGACGGCGATGGGCATGATCGCGCCCGCAT
This sequence comes from Telmatobacter bradus, assembly GCF_048629425.1. Taxonomy (NCBI): domain Bacteria; kingdom Pseudomonadati; phylum Acidobacteriota; class Terriglobia; order Terriglobales; family Acidobacteriaceae; genus Telmatobacter; species Telmatobacter bradus. The sequence goes on along the minus strand of NZ_CP184532.1, from coordinate 4,104,417 downwards.
TGACCGGGTTGTGCTGCGCCGCATTCTTGCGCTGTTGCTGGCCGAGAGCGTCTTCTTCAGTCTGCTGGGCGGAGCTCTGCTGACCCGCTATCTGCTGCCCATGTTTCCGCTGGTGCTGTTGCTGGCAATTACCATTCTTTATCGCCGCGCACCCTATTGGCATGCGCTGGCCGGAGTGTCGGCGGCAGGATTTGTGCTGGGTCTGTTCGTGAATCCGCCTTACGGCTTTGCGCCGGAAGACAATCTGGCCTACGCCCGCTTTGTACGCCTGCATCAGGAGGGCATTGCCCAGCTGCAGCAGCGCTATCCTGATTCGACCGTGCTCTCGGCCTGGCCCATGACCGACGAGCTGAATCGCCCTGAATTGGGCTACGTGAAGCAGCCCTTCGACGTAGTGTCGATTGACGACTTCAGCTCTGGGCAGGTGGCCAAGGCCGAAGCCGAGCCGGAACGCTATTCGACGGCGCTGGTTTTTTCCACCAAGTACGCTCCGGTTTCTCCTGTTTTTACGCTGGGAGCCCGCAGCCGGGCGCTAGACGAGCGCTACTTCGGTCTGCACAGCGACCTTCCGCCTGAGGCCATAGCTGTGCAATTGCATGGCACACTGGTCTGGAAGCGGGAAGAGCAGGGAATGTGGGTGGCGCTGATCCGCTTTGATCGTCAGATTGAAGCGCAGAACCTGCTGCCAGCTCTGGTCTCCCTGCCAGTTTCCGCAGGAGAGTAGCCATGTCGTCCTGTTGCTGTAGTGTGAATCCGCCGTCGCGCAAAGGGGACATTGCCCGGGCGCTGCTGGCTCTGTTGGCGGCCATACTGTTTACGGATTCGGCCATGCACTCCGCAGGGAAGAATGGCGAAGTTTCTCTGCTGCGCTGGTTTTTGGCGGGTATTTGGTGGCTGGTGGTGCTGTTATGGGCGTGGAGGGTTTGCCGGAGGGGGCGGAAGCGTTGTGCCTCTGCCTGCGTGCAGAACAAGCTGCCGGAAAAGTCGACTGATCCGTTGAGCAGATAGAGCGATTGGGGCGCGCCGCAAGCGGCCAAGCGCCTATAATCGCTAAGACGTGAGTACACATCTTTCATCGCGCCCGCTGCGTGCCGCTCTGGCGGCCATGGTTCTTGTTTTCACGCTTGCTCCGGTGCTGCCGGCGCAGGCTCAGGCTGCTGATGTGGCGGAATCCTCCGCCCAGGATCGCGGCCGTATCCTGCTGGTGCTGCCTTTTGACAATCGCAGTGGCCAGCCCAGTCTGGAATGGATACGCGAGGCCGCTGCCGATCTGTTGGGCCGCCGCTTTGGTTCAGCCGGTTTTGCGCCCATGCGCCGCACCGACCGCCGCTATGCACTCGACCATCTGGGGTTGCCGGAAAACTTTCAGCCCTCCCGTGCCAGCTCCATCAAGCTGGCTCAGACGCTGGACGCGGACTCCATCGTCGTGGGCAGTTTTCTGACCGATGGTTCGAATCTGGTGGCAGAAGCACGCATTGTGAATCTGACCAACCTGCGCATGAGCGAGCCAGTCCGGGCAACTGGGCCCATGCGTTCCATGGTCGAGGTTTTTGACGTTCTGGCCTGGAAGCTTACCCGCCAGCTTGATCCCAAGTTGAACGTGGCGCAAGAAACCTTCATCGCCGCCGGCAAAGACATTCGCGTAGACGCCTACGAGCAGTACATTCGTGGCGTGACGGAGCAGGATCAGGCGGAGCGTCTGCGTCATCTGCAGCAGGCCGTACAGCTTAATCCTGCCTTTGGTGCGGCATGGATGGCGCTCGGGCGCGAACAGTACAACATGCAGAAGTACGACGAGGCTGCTGCCACCTTTGCCAAGGTAGGCCGTGACGACCGCGATGCGCTGGAAGCCAGCTTTTATCGCGGCATTTCGCAGCTGTTCAGCGGCGATTACCCGGGTTCAGAGCAGTCCTTTGCCGCCGTGGCTCATCTGCTGCCGCTGGCCGAGGTGCTCAACAATCAGGGCGTGGCCGTTAGCCGCCAGAATCACGACGGAACCGATCTGTTCATCAAGGCGGAGGCTGCCGATCCTTCTTCGGCCGACTATCACTTCAATCTGGCTATCAGCCTCAAGCGCCACAATCAGATGGCAGGCGCGATCAATGAGCTGGCGCAGGCGCTCAAGCTGCATCCAGCCGACTACGAAGCACAGTCGTTGATGGCAGCCTGGAAGTCGCAGAACGGGGTTTCCGATGCGACGCTTGAGCCGCTCGAACGCATCGAGCGCACCTTCGATGAGGCCGCTTTCCGTCAGGCTGCGCAGATGATGGATCAGATGGACGAGCAGCGCATGGCCGCTCTTGCGCCTGTGGATCGCGCTCGCAAGCTGGTCGCGCAGGCCGGCCAATATCTTGACCGTGGACAGTTGCTGGAGGCGGAGCGGCTTTTTCAGGCTGCCATCAGTGACAATGAACGTCTGGCCGCAGCGCATGTGGGACTGGCAGAGATTCGCGAGCGCTCCGGCGCAATCGAGGACGCCCGCAAGGAAGCTCAGATCGCGCTCAAACTGGAGCCTGCCAACTCCGCCGCTCAGGATCTGCTCAAACAGACGGCAGATCATACAGGGCAGAACAAGTAGGGAAAAGAGCCGGCGGCAATCCCAGAGGAGCTTTGCATGAAGCTGCGTATGCGTCGGTTCTTTTCTTTGGTCATTACTCTGCTGGCTCTTCTTCCATGGGGTCTGGTCGCGACGGGCCTGCTCTTCCGGGCTTCCGCCGTAGCCCAACAGGCAGACCCTCGACCACTGGTCGTCAAACTCACCCTCGACGACACAATCCAGCCCATTACCGAGGATGAATTGCAACGTTCCATCGACCGCGCCAACCGCGAAGGTGCGGCGCTGCTGCTCGTTGAGCTGAATACCCCCGGCGGGTTGCTGGATTCCACGCGCACCATGGGCGGTGCGATTCTGTCCTCGCGAGTTCCCGTCGCAGTCTTCGTCGCTCCTGCCGGATCTCGTGCGGGTTCGGCCGGATTCTTTTTGCTGGAGGCGGCAGATGTGGCCGCCATGGCCCCTGGCACCAACGCCGGAGCGGCGCATCCAGTAAGCGAAATGGGCGCGATGGACGAGACCATGGCCCACAAGGTGACCAACGACGCCGAAGCCTTTTTGCGTTCCTACGTCACCCATCGCAACCGCAACGCGGATGTGGCCCAGAGTGCGGTGCATGATTCGCTCTCCTTTACGGCCGAGGAGGCTCTGCAGCAGCGGCTGGTGGATCTGGTGGCCCGCGATGACGCCGATCTGCTGGCGCAACTTAATGGCCGCACAATTACCCGCCTGGACGGTTCCACGCAGGTACTGCACACGGCCAATTTTCGGATGGAAGCCGTGGAACCCACGGTGCGCGACCGCCTGCTGGGGTGGTTGATGAACCCCAACATCGCCCTGCTGCTGCTGGTGGGCGGCGGGTTGCTTATCTATCTGGAGTTCAACGCTCCCGGCACGATTGTTCCCGGTGCGCTGGGTACGCTGATGGTGCTTACCGCCATCTTTGCGCTCAATCTGCTGCCGGTGCGTTTTACGGCGGTTCTGCTGCTGCTGGCTGCGGCAATTTTGCTCGTGCTGGAGGCCAAGTTTGGCGGTCACGGTGTGCTGGCCCTGGTTGGCCTGCTGGCGCTGGTCTTTGGAACCCTAACGCTGGTGGCGGCTCCGGTTCCGGAGCTGGCGGTAAGCCCGTGGGTGGCACTGGCCGTGGGCGCGGGCTTTGGCGGCATTACCATCTTTCTGCTACGCATTGCCGTGCGTGCCCGCCATCGCAAGACCCTGCTGGGCATTGACGCCATGGTTGGTTCCATGGCCGTGGCCATGGAACCGCTTGCCCCTGAGGGCCATGTGCAGGTGGAGGGAGAAATTTGGCGCGGAATCTCCGCCCAACCCATCGCCCAAGGCGCACCGCTTCGCGTTGTGGCGCACCGCCAGAACCTTCTGGTGGTGAAAGCCGCACCTACAGATCAAACAGGGGACTCCCACGCCTGAGTGGCCCGGGAGTACAATCCCTGCGACAGAGGTTGTTTGTCCGCGCCGTTGCAGGCTAGATTTGCGTGCGGTGCAGGCAGGCATTCCGTCTGAGAAAACGAGGTTTCTTTTATGGATGCATTGATGCCGGTACTGATTCTTGCGGCCATTGTTGTGCTCTATTTTGCCAACTGCATCAAGATCCTGCGCGAGTACGAACGCGCCGTCATCTTCACGCTGGGCCGCGTCAGCAAGGCGCCGGCTGGTCCGGGCATCATCTTTGTCTTCCGGCCTATCCAGCAGATGTTGCGCATTTCTCTGCGGCAGGAGGTGCTGGAGGTTCCAGCGCAGGACGTAATCACCCGCGACAACGTCACCATCAAGGTGAATGCCGTGGTGACGCTCTATGTGGTCAACCCCAACGATGCGGCCATCAAGGTTTCTAACTACATCTATCAGACCTCGCAGTTTGCCCAGACCACGCTGCGTTCGGTGCTGGGCGAGGTGGAACTGGATGAATTGCTCAGTCATCGCGACAAGCTCAATCTGCGCATCCAGAGCATCATCGACCAGCGCACTGAGCCCTTTGGCGTGAAGGTGGCGTCGGTTGAGGTAAAGCAGGTGGACCTTCCCGAACAGATGCTGCGCGCCATGGCCAAGCAGGCCGAGGCGGAGCGCGAAAAGCGGGCCAAAATCATTCATGCCGGAGGCGAGTTCGAAGCCGCGCAAAAGCTGGTGGATGCGGCTGCACTGCTGGCTACCCAGCCCATGACGCTGCAGTTGCGCTATCTGCAGACGCTGACCGAAATCGGCGTGGAAAAGAATACGACCATCGTCTTTCCGCTGCCCATCGAGCTGCTTTCGATTCTGAACAAGATTACGAGCAGTGTTCCGGTTGCTCCGCCGACAGTAGGGAAGCCAGAATAATTGTGCGGCAGGCGCAGCGGTGTGTCTTCGGATCTTCCGGACTCGTGAGGCTGCGGTTTCGGTCGATAGAAGAAGCAACCCTGCAAATGCAGTACAGCAGTTATCAATGAAGAAGATGCTCTAGGCTCCTCTCTGTCTTGGTCAGTTTCTGTGGCAGAGAGGGGAGAGCACAGGAACGAAGCATGCGCGGATACTTTGACGAGGGACCGGAAGAGAGCAAGCCTGGGCGGCGCGACGCTGAGTTGACACTTGGCGGAGGCACACTTTTGGCGATTTTCTTCGGCCTTGTGCTGCTCTGCGGTCTTTGCTTTGGGCTGGGCTATGAGGTGGGCCGCAACGGTGCTACCGCCATGGTCACGCTGCCTGCTGGCACTCCCGCTAAAACAGCCTCAGTCGCGCCTTCCGCACCCGCAGCATCATCCAAGCCGCAGGCCGCATCTGCTCCAGCAACGGCCGCTGCAGAAAATCCAGCTCCCCAGTCGCAGGAGCCTGCGCTCCCTGCTGTACAGCTTTCCGTGCCGTCGAGTGCGCAGCCCAAGGCCGCACCGCAGCCACAACCGAAGGCTCAGCCGCCTGCTCCTGCGCAGAGCGCCACACATGCGCCGCAGACCAGTGCTTCGTCTGCGAGTGCTGCGGGCAGTGCGCCGCTGATGGTACAGATTGCGGCCGTTGCCAATCCGGAAGATGGCGATGTGCTGGTGGCTGCGTTACGCAAACATGGCTATTCCGTGAGCGCGCGCCGCGAAGGCGACAATCTGATCCATGTGCGCATCGGCCCCTTTACGAGCCGCGATGAAGCCAACCGCTGGCGGCAGAAGCTGCTCAGCGATGGCTATAATGCGCAGGTGCAATAGCTCTACAGCACACCTTCCCACAGCTTCAACTCTGCCTCGGCAGGCCGCTCGGCCACATGGCTCTGCTGGTCAATGAGCATGGTGGCGCGTTCGCGCAGGGTGAATCCTGGCCACGCGGGCAGTCCGGCGGCGGCTGGCGTCTGATGTTTCAGAAATGCCTTCCACGCATCGTGCATCTGTAGTGCCATGCGTAGTTCCTCGGGTGTTTTCAAGTGCGGGCGGTTCCACACCAGCGGTACATCGCGTCCATGCGGAACAAGTCCCTGCGCTGCGCCCGCAGCCACGGCCAGATCCAGCCTGTAGACGAAGGCCCGTCCGCCCGCTGCAGCATGCGCCTCCGCAACCCGCATTGATGGCACCCAGTACTCCTCGGCCGTGAGCGCGCGAATGCGGCGCAGTTCCGCAGGCATCAGCGGATAGAGCGCTTTGTACTTTTGATAGACAGGAAGAAAAGCTTCCAGCGTCATGTTGCCGAGCTCGGCGGCTGTGGCGTCGTGCTGGGGATGAGGTCCGATGAACATCGCGCTCTCATCGTGTGCCGTGCCCAGCAGCAGCCGTTTGCCTATGCTCGAACCAGCGCGAATCGTCTCTACTGGTTTGCGTGGAACCAGTGTGCCATCGATCATGGCGCGCAGAGGAAAGTGTTTTGGCCAGTCCACCATGAAGCGCTGCTGCAGATGGATTAACTGCGCGGCCGGGGCAGTGGCGATGGCCGCTGCGGGGCTTCCGGTCTCACTCTGCCACAGTGCGGCAAAGCCCTCGGCCACCTGCTCGCTCTCTTCGCGTGTGGCAATGCGCTCGGCACCGCCGCTTTCGCTGGTTGCCTGCTGGAAGAGTTTTTCAGCCGTGGGCACACCCAGCAGAATATCGGTCAGTTTGGCTCCGGCAGATTGTCCTCCGATGGTCACGCGCTCGGGGTCGCCGCCGAACTCGGCGATGTTCTCCTTCACCCATGTGAGCGCGGCCAGCAGATCGCGCAGGGCATTGTTGGCGCTGTTCGCATAACCAGTGCCTAGCAGCGGTTCAGCATTCAGGAATCCCATCACGCCCAGGCGATAGGCCACGGTGACAATCACCACGCCTTCCGAAGCAAACATTGCGCCGTCAAACATGGGCTCGAAGGAACGCCCGTCAATGAAGCCTCCGCCATGAATCCACACCCATACGGGGTACGATCCCTTGGCGGCCGGTGCCCAGACGTTCAGCGCCAGGCAGTCTTCACCCTGCGCAAAGCCCGCGCCGGGCTGTACTGCGGCAGCGGCAAAGGTGGTGGCGTCACGCACGCCCTGCCACGCTTCCATCGGCTCCGGTGCGCGAAAGCGCAATGCGCCAATGGGTGGCCGTGCAAAGGGAACGCCGCGAAAGATGCGCACGCCGCCCAGCTCTTCGCCGCAGAGTGCGCCTGCTTTGGTGCGCACTACCACCGGATCGCCAGTGGCAAAAGCATGCAGCCAGTCGGGATTCATCGCCAGTGCTGCAGCCGTGCCCGAACCCAATAAAAAACTCCGCCGTGTGAGCATCTTTTTCTCTTTCTAACTTAGGTTCTTCTGTTCTGATTCTTACCGCACACCGTGTGTGAATCAAGCCAGTTTGTGCACAAAAAATAAAAGCGGCGAAGATCCTGTCTTCGCCGCTTTTATTTTAAAGTCGAACGCTCCAGACCCTGATTCTAGGCCCGCATCCACTCCGGTAAACCGGAGGCGATGGCGGCGCGAGTGGCTTCGAGCAGTGCTTCGCGGGTTTCGTAGCCGGCCGGATCAATCGGTTCATGCAGAATGATCTTCACCTTGCCCGGCTTGATGGCAAAGCGGCCCTTGGCCATTAGCGTTTCTGTGCCGTAGATGGAAATTGGAACGCAGAGTGCGCCGGTCTGCTTGGCCAGATAGAAGGGCCCTTTTTTGAAGGGCAGCATGCGGCCATCGCGGGAACGCGTGCCTTCCACAAAGGTGGTAATGTGAATGCCTTTGGCGAGCACACGGCCAGCTTGCTCCACGCTTTCCTTGGCGCTCTGTGCGTTTCCGGTGCGGTCCACGGGAATGAACTCGGCGAGCTTGAGGCAATAGCCAAAGATGGGCAGATTGAAAATGGCGCGTTTGCTGAAGGCCGAAGTGCGACCGGGCAGGCGCGGAATCAGCGCTGGCGGATCGAGGTTCGACACATGGTTGGCCATGAAGATGCACGCCTTGTCCTTGGGCACGCGCTCCAGACCTTCCACTTCAACGCGAATGCCCGCCACAAAGAATCCGATCTTCGTGATCGAGCATGTAACCCAGTAGAGCGGGCGGATGTTTTTGGTCAGCACTGCCAGCGGAATGAAAAGGGCTGCCGCGGGCAGACTGAGCGTGACTACGATAACAAGTACAAGAAGCGAAACGAACATACAAAAATCCAATCAGAAGTTCTGAGTGCAGATGTCAGAGTACGGAGGCAAGCGGAGCTGTTTCGGTCTGCTTCAGATCGTCGGGCCGCATCCACTCCGGCAAGTCGCTGGCGATGGTCGCGCGCACGGTCTTCATCAACACATCGCGGGAGGCAAACTGCGTGGGGTCAATGGCGGGATGAAAAGTAACATGCACAGTGCCGGGATAGATCTTCAGGCTGCCTTTGCGTAGACATTTTTCCGTGCCGTGGATGGAAACCGGAACGATGGGCGCGCCCGAAGTCATAGCCAGATAGAACGGCCCCTTCTTGAAGGGCAGCATGCGGCCGTCGCGGGAACGTGTGCCTTCCACGAAGGTCATCATGTGCACGCCCTTGTTCAGCACCTGAATGGCCTGGGCCACGCTGGCTTGCGCTTCATGCGGACTTCCCTTGCGATCGACGGCAATGAACTCACCCTGTTTGAAGCCAGTGCCCAGCACAGGAATCTCCATCAGTGAGCGCTTGAGAAACGCCGAAGTACGGCCCGGAATCAGCGCGATCATTGCGGGTGGATCGAGGTTCGACACATGGTTGACCATGAAGATGCAGGCGCGATCTTTGGGAATGCTCTCGCGCCCTACCGTGCGAAAGCGCACACCCGCCATCCAGCAGCTGGAGGAGAGCATGAAGCGCGTGCCCTTGTAGAGCGGCAGCACATTGCCCGTCAGCCAGCACCACGGAATGAACAGCGAGGCCGTGGGAATGCCGGTAAGAATAAATGTAATCATGAAGAGCAGCGATGCAATCATCGTTCGTTCCCCTCCATCGTTATTATTCAGCAAAGCGCGTACGCAGAGCCGCGGGCAACTTCTCATAAATGCCGTCAAAGCCGCCATTCGAAAGAATTGCCACCACGTCGCCTGGTGCAAGTTGCGGAGCAAGCGCGGCAACAATAGCATCCGCATCGGGGTGCAGCTCGGCAGGCGTTCCAGCCGCATTCAACCTTGCCACAACGTCTTCGGGGTGCAACCGCTCGGCGTCGGGAATGCGCGCCTGCTGATAGACTCCGGCCAGCACCACGCGATCCGCCTGGTGCAGGCTTTCCACCAGATCATTCTCCAGCACCTTGCGGCGCAACGTGTTCGAACGTGGCTCCAGTACTGCCCACAGACGCGCTCCGGCATGCACTGCACGCAGCGCCTTGAGGGTTTCGCGAATGGCTGTGGGATGATGTGCGAAGTCTTCAATGACGGTAATGTCGTTGATTTTGGCGCGTACTTCGAGCCTGCGCTTCACGCTCTTGAAGGTGGCAAAGGCTTCCACAATAGCCTGCTTGCTCACTCCATTGCCAAAGGCCAGCGCCGCGGCCGCCGTGGCGTTCAGCGCATTGTGCTCACCGGCCATGCGCATGGCCAGCTTGCTCCACAACGCACCCTTGTACCAGACCTCCCAGTGCATTGCGTCCTGCTCATAGTGCAGATTGCGCAACTGCCAATCGGCCGCATCGCTGAAGCCGTAACGTTCCACACGGCTGAAGGCCTTGGCCACGCACTCTCTGACGTTTTCGCTGGCGTCGTAGGCTACGATCAGGCCCCGGCGCGGCACCAGATTCACCAAGCGCTTGAAGGCCGTCTTCACCGCATCCAGATCGGCGTAAATGTCGGCGTGATCGAACTCTACATGGGTCAGAATCAGGCCGTCGGGAAAGTAGTGCAGGAACTTCGGTCCCTTGTCGAAGAAGGCCGTGTCGTACTCGTCGCCTTCCACGATGAAGGGCTTGGTCGGCTTGAGTTGAAAGCTCGATCCAAAGTTCTCCGCAACGCCACCAATCAGAAATGAAGGCTCCAGCGCAGAGTTTTCTCGGGCGGCGGTCTGAAAAATCCAGGCCAGCATGGAAGTCGTCGTGGTCTTGCCGTGGGTTCCGGAAACCACCAGAGGCTCACGGCCCTTCAGAAATTCTTCCTGCAACAATGCCGCCATGGAGGTGAAGGGAATGCGTTCATCAAGGATGCGTTCCACCTCTGGATTGCCACGCGAGAGCGCATTGCCGATCACTACCAAGTCCGGCTGCGCATCCAGATTCTTCTCGTCGTAGGGCTCCATCACCGCAATGCTCAGGCTCTTGAGCAGGTTGCTCATCGGCGGATAGGCCGCCTTGTCGGAGCCGGTTACGGTGTGGCCTTCCAGTTGCAAAAGCCCGGCCAGCGAGGCCATCGCCGTGCCGCAGACGCCGCTCAGATGAATTCTTTTCTTGCTCTTGGTCTGTGTCGTGCTCATGCGCGCTCCATTGCTTCCCGCAGCGTGAGCCGCGCTTCGTTTGCCACCGTCAACTCTGCCTCCACGCCGAATGTCAGCGTTACATTGTGGTGCGAAACGTGGCCGCTTCGCAGTCCAAATCCAATCGGTCCTTCAAAGCCATCGAGCGCACTCAGAATGGCCTGTTCAATCAATGTCGGGTCAGCGCCGGGGGAGGCGCAATCAAGCATTTCGCCAAAAAGAATGCCCGTCACACCCTCGAATTTGCCTGCCTTGCGCATCTGCCACAGCATGCGGTCCACTTGATAGGGCTTGGCGTTCAGGTCTTCAAGGAAGAGCAGCTTGCCTTCGGTGTGTGGCTCGTAAGGCGTGCCCAGCATGGCCACCAGAATGCTTAAACAGCCACCGTAGAGCACTCCGCGTGCATTGCCTTGCCGCATGGGGCGCAGACCTTCGGCGTTGCTCACGCTGTAGCTCTGGCCTGCCAGCGCGGCCGCAAAACTCTTCTGGTCTACACCTTGTTCCAGATAAAAATCCGCCGCCGCCATCGGTCCATGAAATGCGGGCAGGTCTATCTTGTCGAGCAGATGCAACTGCACACCGGTTAGATCGCTGTAGCCGAAGAGCGGCTTGGGGTGCGCTGCAATCAACTCCAGATCAAGTCCACCGAGAAGATAGTTGGAGCCATAGCCGCCGCGCAAACACATCACCGCATCCACCGCATCGTCGGCAAAGGCCGCATGCAGATCGGCGAGCCGGTCGGCTGGCGTGCCGGAGAAAAACAGCGGCCCACGCGCGCGCGCATGCTCGCCGAGTTTGACCTTGTAGCCCAGAGCCTCCAGCGTCGCTGTGCCGAGCTGCACGCGCTCGTCAGCTGCGTAACTGGCGGGCGCAATCAGCGTGAGGTTGGCTCTGGGTTGTACTGCTTCGAGCTTCATTACCAGGCTTCTCCGCGGGCGATCAGCGATGCAGGTCCGGTGAGGAAGAGTTCTTTGCCTGCGCCTTCCCATGCAATGCTCTGCGGACCGCCGGGCGCAACCACGGTGAGCGGCGAAGTGCAGCCGCAGAACGCGAGAGCAGCAGTGGCCGAGGCCGAGCTGCCGGTGCCCGAGGAAGTCGTGGGTCCAACGCCGCGCTCGAAGATGCGGATTTCGACCTCACCCTTGCTGACCACGCGCACAAATTCAACGTTGGTCTGCTGCGGAAAATCCGCGTGGAAGCAGAGGTCCTTGCCAATCTCGTGCCAGTCTTTGCCTGCAACGGAGAACTTCGCGTTGTCGACAACAATCACGAAGTGTGGATTGCCGGTGGAGATTTCTACGCCTTCGATCTTTGTTCCGTCGGCCAGCACAACCGTCTTCTTGGCGAAGGTGGGCACGCCCATGCCGGTGGTTACCTGCACGGTGAACTCGCCGCGTGTGCTGATGTCGTTCACGTGGCAAACGCGCAGACCTGCATCGGTAGTGATTTCCAGATTGTCGCCGGGCTTGGCGCCGGTTTCGGCAGCCATCCACGCGGCTACGCAACGCGTGCCATTGCCGCTGATTTCGGCAATCGAACCGTCGGCATTATGCAGGCGAATGCGACCAGATTTTTCGCCGGTCCAGGCAAAGAATTCGATGCCGTCGGCGCCGATTCCAGTGTTGCGCTCACAAAGTCGCTGGGTGAGCGTGGCCCAATCGTGTAGGCCAGCTGCTGCTTCGGTCACGATCAAAAAGTCGTTGCCGCAGGCGTGTGCTTTGGTAAAGGGAATCAATCTTCCTCCGGATCGCGGAAGGTGAACAGAGCCTTGATGGCGGGCTCCGCGGCCAGCTTCGCGCGCAGGCTGTCATGAGATTTTCTGGTTGCAGTCAGCGTAAAGCTCACGCGCTGCACGTCGCCAATGATGTCGCGCTCGACGGTGGCCAGTCGCTCACCGGTCTTGGTCATTGCCGCAAGAATGGAGATCTCCATCTGCGTCTGATCGTCGCCGCGGGCTTCATAGACGAGTGGATAAAGCTTGAGGCTGGCCTTGCGTTCCAGCACGCCCACGCCCTCTAGTGAAGCCACTACGATGAGGGTTGCCACCACCGCCGCCGGGTACAAACCTGCGCCGCAGGCCATGCCGATGGAGGCTACAACAAAGACACTGGCCGCGCTCGTCAGTCCACTGACGCGGCTGCGATTGTGCAGGATCAGGCCCGCGCCCAGAAAGCCGATGCCCTGAACAATGTTTGAGGCCACGCGACTTTTATCGGGACTGTCGCCCACCAACACCGCTGAGAGCAGCGTGAAAAACGCCGAGCCCATGCAGATGAGCAGATTGGTGCGCACACCAGCGGCCTTGCGCTTGATTTCGCGTTCCAGGCCGATGACGCCGCCCAGCAGACAGGCCGTCAGCAGCCGTCCGGCCGCGCCGTTTGCCAGCATCAGTTGCGGCAGCCATTCAAAGCCGGAGAGAAAGGGCTGCGTCCAGATTGTCAGAAGCGTTGTTAGGTTCATACGCCTGTCCTGCTTGCTGTTTTTATCGCGCTGCCATGGTGGAAGGGAGAGCGCCGAATGCGCCATCCGTTACGTAGAGTGTGCCGGAGGGCTGACCCTTGGCAGTAAACCGCCGCACAGCCGTCAGAGCTTCAGGGTGCGCCTTTACGGCTGTGTCCACCGCGTCGCCGTCAAAGGCCAGCACGATGGGCGCGGCCTTGGCAGGAGCCGCCAGTGCATCGTCCCAGATCTTCAAGTCAGCTTCGTTGATGGTCTGCCGCAGCGGAATGCCGGTGAGCGCCACAATCTCCGGATCAACCGAAGTCTCCATCAGAATGGTTGCGCCAGGCCGCGTGGCCAGTAGTTCCCTGAGTGCGGGAGGAACCGCCTGCTGATAGGGCCGATGCGCTTCGATGTTCTTCGTGCCTTCCACGTAGACCAGCGGATGCTCGCGCAGCACTTCCACAACGTTGATGGCCAACAGAACGGCGGCGGTTGCAAACGCGAATTTTTCCAACTGGGGCTTGAACTCACGTACTGCAGCAATCACAAACTGTGCGGCAAAACCCACGCCCAGCGCAAAGGCTGGCAGTAGTTCCATGCCGTAGCGTGTGTTGTACCACGCATGCGGCCACCAGGGCGGAATGAAGATGGGCACCGATCCGTAAGCCACAGAGTACGCATAGAAGGGCATGGGCAGCCACAGCAACTGCAGCGCCCAGCCAATGCCATGACGCCTGCGCAGCAACCATGCGGCAAACGATGCAACGATGCCAAGCACGAAAAGACAATTGCCCAACACGGCGGCAATCGCATCTATCTCCGCCGTCTTGACGAAGAAGATCAGCGAGACCCACATGTTATGCCAGCCGGGATGGGGCGGCCCGTCGCCCGGCGTCATGGTGCGCAGCTCGATGGCCTTGGCCGAATAGGGTCCGCGCGAAAACTCCAGCCAGTCGCCGAAGGCGGCCTGATTGTAAACAAACCAAGCGATGGGCGCGGCCACAATGAGCAGGCTCAGCAGCCAGAAGGTGCGCTGGCGCAGGCGATTGCGCAACAGCAACTCCAGGCCAATGCCGCACCAGGCCAGAAACGTCATGATCCAGCCGTCGTAGCGTGTGAAGACGGCGGCGATCAGACCGGCGGCAATCCAGTAAAGCAAGCGCCGCGCCTTCTCGGCATCGGTGTCAAGATATTCGCGCCACTCCACCAGCCAGAGCGCAATCCACACCATCTCGCAGAGAAAGAGCGGCTCGGTCATGGCGGTGGTGCCCATGTACAACAGATTGGGATTGAGGGCGAAGAAGCCGAGCGCCAGCGCTGAAGCGGCTGGCGGCATCCAGCGCCGCGCCAGCCTGTACATGCCCACGCAACTGGCAATGTAGGCGAGCGTGGAAGGGATCAGCCCGGCCAGACCGCTCGCCCACCATGCGTACACCTGCACGAAGGGCAGCATCAGCAGATGGGGCAGCGGCAGCCAGACCGAGCCAAGCTGCGAAACGCGTGGCTGATGGCTATCGAAGATGCGGCGGGCAATGTGCATGTGCGCCACCGCGTCGCCGTAGTTGAGCAGTGCGCCATTCTGCCAGCTCCAGGCAATGGCCACCAGCGATGCCACGACCGCGCAGCCCAGAACGGACCACGTTTCGCGGCCAGTCACGGCATCGCTGGGATGGATGGGCTTAGTCAAGGTGGGTCAGCTCACGGAAGGTGTTGAAGCGCGCGTCGAGTTCTTCGCGCGTCAGGTGGGAAATACGCTCGGTGCCAAAGCGCTCCACGGCAAACGAGCCCATCACGCTGCCGTAGAACATGGCGGTACGATAGGCGGCGGGCGTGAGTGTTTTTTGCGATGCAAGATAGCCGAAGAAGCCACCGGCAAAGCTGTCGCCCGCGCCGGTCGGATCCACAACCTCATCGAGCGGCAGGCCGGGAACCTTGAAGTAGCTCGGCTTGCCGTCCACAGTGTGGAAGAGCGACGCACCGTACTCGCCATGCTTGATGACCAGCGTCTGCGGGCCCATCGACTGAATGATGCGGGCGGCGCGGACGAGATTGTTCTCGGCAGCCAACATGCGGGCTTCCGTATCGTTGATCAGCAGAACGTTCAGGCCCTTGAGCACTTCCAGCAGCGCGGGCTTGTGGTCCTTAATCCAGTAATTCATGGTGTCGCCAGCCACCAGCTTTACGTCCGGCATGGCCTCGCGCACGCGGCGCTGTAGCACAGGATCGATGTTGGCCAGAAAGAGGAACTGCGAGTCGTTGTACTCGGCGGGAATCTTCGGATCAAAGCCGGCAAAGACGTTCAGGTCGGTCTGATGCGTCTGGGCTTCGTTCAGGTTCTGCATGTAGGAGCCGGACCAGAAGAAGCTCTTGCCCGCAACGTGCTCAATGCCACGCGTGTCCACATTCCTTTTTGCAAAGATGGCTTCCTGCTTGGGGCCGAAGTCCTCACCCACGACGGCGATTACGCGCACGTCGGTAAAGAAGCTGGCGGAGAGCGCAAAGTGCGTGGCCGCGCCGCCCAGGCAGCGTTCGCGCTTGCCGGCCGGGGTTTCAATCGAATCGTAGGCTACGCTGCCAACAACGGTGATTGCCATGGTGTTCCTTTCGTGCGGAAGCGGAGCCGGCAGCTTGCCAACTCCGCTAACAATGCTTGCCGCGCAAAGCGCGGGCTAACTCGCTTTTACAGATACTTCCCGAAGAGCAGTTCCAGCTTGGTCTTCGTTGCGGCCGGAATCAGATCCTTCTGCGTCATTACGGAAAACTTTGCCGCCGACGAGCAGGGGCAAGTACGGGCATGCTGTGCCGTGGGGGGAAGCGCGGCTACTGCAGCTTTCACCACCTTGGCAGCGTTCTCGGCATTCTGATGCGAGACGGCGATGATCTCTTCGATCGTCACGGCATCGTGGCCTTCGCGCCAGCAATCGTAGTCGGTGACCATGGCGATGGTGGCGTAGCAGATTTCGGCCTCGCGGGCCAGCTTCGCTTCCTGCAGGTTGGTCATACCGATCACGTCTGCATTCCAGCCGCGATACATATTTGACTCAGCGCGGGTGGAGAACTGCGGACCTTCCATGCAGACATAGGTTCCACCCAGCTTGCCCACAACGCCTACCTTGGCGCAGGCTTCGTGCGCAGCCTTGGCTACTATGGCGCAGACCGGATCACCGAAGGAGACGTGACCCACGATGCCCTCGCCAAAGAAGGTGGAGGCGCGGTGGAAGGTGCGGTCGATAAACTGGTCGGGAATCACGAAGTCGGTGGGCTTGTGCTCTTCCTTGAGCGAGCCCACGGCCGACACCGAGACAATGCGCTCCACGCCGAGCTTCTTCATCGCGTAGATGTTGGCGCGGAAGTTCAGCTCGCTCGGCAGAATGCGGTGGCCGCGGCCATGGCGGGCCAGAAAGGCCACCTTGCGGCCTTCGAGTTCGCCCAGCACAAAAGCGTCAGAGGGAGCGCCGAAGGGCGTTTCCACGCGCTCCTCGCGTACGTTCGTGAAGCCGGGCATGGAGTAGAGCCCGCTGCCGCCGATGATGCCGATTTCTGCCTGAGACATTGCCTGTGATTCCTTTCAAGTGAACAGTGAACAGCGAAGACGCTACTTAAAGCTCAGCAGCCGGATCGTCTCCATGAACACATCGCCGTCGATGGTCAGACTGTGGGCGCTGATCTTGTCCATGGTGTCCTGCGCGGTGTGGTGATAGCTATTGTTGGGACCGTAGTCCAGATCGATGACGTCAATCGACGGAACGCCGCGATGCACAAAGGGCAGATGATCGTCGGAGACGGCTTCGGTCGTCTGGAAGAAGTACTTGTCGTAGTGGAAGGTGTGCGCGGCCTGGGCCACGACGTTCACCAGCCACGGGGTCGATTGCGATTCGCGCTGAATGTCCAGATCCTTGTCGCCGATCATGTCGGCCAGCACGAAGGCCTTGATCTGGCCAAGCGTGCCGTCGCGGCCCCAGCGTGCGGCCAGGTGGCGGCTGCCGTAGGTCGAGTCGGAGTCGCTCCACTCCTGAAAGGCCTCTTCGCCGTCGAAGAAGACCAGCCACACCGAGTAGCCGTCCAGCTTTTTTCCGCCCGCCGTCTGCGCCCGCAGTTTGTCGCCGATGGCCATCAGCAGGCCGGTAGTGGAAGCGCCATCGTTGGCGCCCACAAAGTGGATGTTGCGCAGCGGGTAGTTCGTCTCATAGTGCGTGGAAAGCACAATCGCCCCCGGCTTCTTGCCCGGAAAGCGCACGATGAAGTTGCGCAGGGGCACGGTGCCAATGGGCGTGTTGGCCGTGAAGGTGTCTTCTTCGACCGCGTCGTGTTGAAAGTGGGCGCGCAAAAACTGCTCGGCCTTCACATGGCCCGGTCCGGTGGGCCAGCGCGGCCCGATGGCGGCAAACTCGCGGGCGTACTCGTAGGCCTTCTGCCCATCAAAGTGCTGGGCCTGGG
Organism: Telmatobacter bradus; assembly: GCF_048629425.1. Classification (NCBI taxonomy): domain Bacteria; kingdom Pseudomonadati; phylum Acidobacteriota; class Terriglobia; order Terriglobales; family Acidobacteriaceae; genus Telmatobacter; species Telmatobacter bradus. The sequence continues at coordinate 4,087,161 of NZ_CP184532.1, read as the reverse complement.
CGCTGGCCGCAAGGCTGAACGCAATCACGCCCAAGGACGCTTTCATCCACGATGCAATCCTCATTATTTACTTCGCCTCTTTTTTCTTGCGACGCGACGGATGTACCCACCAAGCTACGCCAATGCCGATGATGTAAAGCCCCAGCATGGGAATGGCGTAGACGCACATTGTCCACGGGTCCGGACTGGGGCAGATGATGGCGGCCACGATGAAGACGGCCAGAATCGCGTAGCGGATATTCCGCCACAAAAAGCTGGGACTCACAATGCCGAACAGGGCCAGGAAAAAGATCAGAATGGGCAGCTCGAAGCTGATGCCCAGGCCCAGAATCACCGACAGAAAAAAGCTGCTGTAGTCCTCGATGGTGACCATCGAAGTGAAGTTGCGGCCAAAACCCAGAATCAGAACCTGCATGGCACCGGGCAGCACAAAAAAGTAGCCGAAGGCCGCACCGGCCAGAAACAGTCCGACGGTGGCCGCCATGAAGGGAATCACGAAGCGCTTTTCCTTCTTGTAGAGCCCCGGCGCAATGAACAGCCACACCTGATAAAGGACGAAGGGCGCGGCCAGAATCGCGCCGCCCAGCAACGAGACCTGCAGGTCCAGATTCAGCGGGTCCATCGGGTGGGTGAAGACCAGAGACTTGCCGATCTTCAGCAGCGGCCTCTGCAGGAACGCCACCAGCCGGTCGTGCAGCGCCCAGGCGATGATGAAGCCCACAGCCAAGTACAGGGCCGAATGGATAATGCGCTTGCGCAACTCCTCAAGGTGCTCCATCAGCGTCATGCCGGGCAGGTCTGCCCGGTCGCTTACGGCCTTGCGCGCTTTGTCGATTGCCTCTCCCGCATCAAGCATGATGGGCAGCCGTCTCCGTTTTTTCTGGGGTTGGTACTGCGTCGGTGGCAGCGGCGGGCTCTATGGCCGCCTCTGTTGCAGGCTCTATGGCAGGTTGCCCGGCAGATGCGGCAGGCGCTTCCGTCGCAGCAGGCTCTGCTGCGACGCTGATGGGCGGCAGCTGCGCCTGCAGGTAGTCGCGGTAGCTATCGCTCCCGTGGCTGTCGTTCTCGTGATTGTCGTCGGCGGGCGTGGACGGAGTTTCCAGCATTGTCGCAGCTTCGGGCGCAGCTGGAGCGCTCAGTACAGGTTGCTGGGCTTCTTGCTGGCGTTTTCGGTCAGCATCTTCGGCGGCGCGCAGCTCTTCTTCCATCTGGAATTTGAACTCGTTCGACGCCTTGCGGAATTCATACATCAGCTTGCCCACCTGGCGGCCCAACTGCGGCAGCTTGCGTGGGCCAAAGACGACCAGGGCCATGATCATCAGGATCAGCGAGTCGGCCATACCGATGTTGGCAGCTTCAATTGGAAGAGGAGTTCCCATGAAGCACTATGATAACTGCCCGCGCATATGGCCCACAAACCCTATCGTGGCTTTGTGCGGCCTTGTTTCCCCTGAATAAAACGCATTCCGGTTTGTCCGTTCCGAACGCGGGGGGCCCCAGGTCCCGGTTTGAGAGCTGAAAAAGATTGCTTTTGGCCGCGAAATCTTCAGGCTCGCCCAGCAGATGAATGCCGCGTTACAATATCTTCAACTGCTCCGGCCCTGTGCCGGCAGCGGCCTGAAGACTGCAACAACCCCGTGAGTGGGTTCTGCCGGATGCTTTTGCCGGGGAAATGCGCACTCACTGCAGCCTTGTTCGTGCTTTCAACATCTCCGTCCGCCGTATTGTTACGTTGATCGGCAGGACTGAAGGCGGAATTGCATGTATCAGACAACGGATGAACTCCTGGCCCCGGCTGATTCCGAGGCCTGCAGCCTAGACCACTATCTGAACCAGCCCGATCACACCATGGACGAGCGCATTCGTGCTGCTCGTCAGCGGCTTGGTTCCTCGACGATTTTGCTTGGCCACCACTACCAGCGCGATGAGGTGGTGCGTTTTGCCGACTTTACCGGCGACAGCTACAAGCTTTCGCAAGCTGCTGCCCAAACCGACGCCCGCTATATTATTTTCTGCGGCGTGCATTTTATGGCGGAAAGTGCCGATCTGCTGGGCAAAAGCGGCCAGCAGGTGATTCTGCCCGACTTGGCCGCTGGCTGCTCCATGGCCGATATGGCCGAAATCAGCCAGGTGGAAGAGAGCTGGGAGGCGCTGGAACGCGCCGGTCTGGCTGCCGAAACCATTCCGCTCACCTATATGAACTCAACCGCCGCCATTAAGGCTTTTTGCGGCGAGCGGGGCGGGTTGGTCTGCACTTCCTCCAACGCCGACCGCGCCTTCCGCTGGGCTTTTGAGCGGGGCAAGCGCATTTTTTTCCTGCCGGACCAGCATCTGGGACGCAATACCGGGTATTCCATGGGCATTCCGCTGGCCGGGATGAAGACCTGGGATCCGTGGGCGATTCAGGGCGGGCTCAGCCGTGAGCAGCTTGCCGCCAGCCGCGTTCTGCTCTGGAAGGGCCATTGCGCCGTCCATCAGCGCTTTTTGCCCGAGCATGTGGACCGCGTTCGTGCCCAGCATCCGGGCATTCAGGTCATCGTCCACCCCGAATGCAGCTTTGAACTCTGCCAGAAGGCCGACGCCACCGGTTCGACCGAGCGGCTGATCCAACTGGTGGAAGAGGCTCCGGAAGGCGCGAAGTTTGCCATCGGCACCGAGATTCATCTGGTCAGCCGTCTGGCCCGGCGCTTTGCCGCCGAGGGCAAGCAAATCATCACCCTCGACGAAACCGGCTGCCTGTGTACCACCATGTATCGCATCAGCCCGCAGCACCTGGCCTGGGCGCTGGAGAATCTGCTGGAAGGTCGTGTGGTCAATCGCATTCAGGTCAAGCCGGAAACCAAGCGCTGGGCTCGTGTGGCGCTCGATAGAATGCTGGAAATCTGAAAAGACGGCTGGCGGCTGAAAGTTGAAAGCGAGACAGCAAGTCAGCGGGTCAGCAAGTCAGCTTTTAGCCGCTAGCTATCAACCGTCAGCTTTCAGTTCATCCTGCCAACCGAAACCACATGGACGTTCTATGCGCTGCCGTACGCCGCTGCACATCGCAGTACGCTAGAGCAAAAAACCGTGCCGTAGGCGCAAAGCAGGTTAGCCCCACGTTTCAACGTGGGGCTAACCTGCCTCAGCAATAAGCAGAGTCCCGTCAGGGACGGCGCAAGAAGCAAACAGCGGCTATCCGCTGAAAAGCTAACAACGGCTAAAAGCTGACTTGCTGACCAGTCGACCCGCTAACTGCATCGATGACAACAGACAGCCGTTCTCGTTATCATGGATATAGAGCATACAGAATGAAGACCTTTACTCTTGATGAAGCCATGGCCCTGCTCCCCGTGCTTGAAGCGCTGCTCAAGCGCGCGCGCGAGGGTAAGCAGGCTGCGGAAGGCGTTGAGACGGGGCTGACCGACCTTGTGCGCCGGATCTATTTCAATGGCGGTATGCGCATCAATGCCGGCGAGGTGAATCGTCGCCGTTCCGAGCGGGAAGCGCATCTGAAACAGGTGCACGAAACCATGGCGGAGATCGAAGCCATCGGCGTCCAGCTCAAGGATGTTGAAACCGGCCTGCTCGATTTTCCCTGCCGCATTGACGACGAGGTTGTGCTACTCTGCTGGCGCATGGGAGAACCCACCATTGAGCACTGGCATACGATCGAAGCCGGTTTCAAGGGGCGTCAACCACTGGATGAGCGTTTTCGCCGCCGTGCTCCCGGCACCCGGCTCAACTAAAGCAGCCCGGCTCAGCCGTCCTTTTTCCTGTTTTCCTCGAATCGTTTTCCTTGCTGGCACATCTTTTGGATGGAAGCCTTTTGGACTGATTGAGTCAATTTTTCCGGTCCTGTTGGCTGGCAGATCGTTCTGTTGCGGCGGACGTTGCGTGGTGTGGCACGCTCCCGGCCCCGTTCAACCTATTCAACCTAAGATGCAAGGAGAAGTTTGATGCTTACTGTTGGAGACAAGTTTCCTGAGTTTGAAGTAACCGCCTGTGTGAGCCTGAACCCGAAGGACGCTTTTACCCAGATCACCGAGAGCACCTACGCCAACAAGTGGAAGGTTTACTTCTTCTGGCCCAAGGATTTCACCTTTGTCTGCCCGACCGAGATCGCGGCTTTTGGCAAGGCCAACAAGGATTTTGCCGATCGGGATGCGCAGGTTCTGGGCGGCTCGATCGACTCTGAGTTTGTGCACTTGGCATGGCGTGAAAACCACCCCGACCTGAAGGACCTGCCCTTCCCGATGCTGGCCGACATTAAGCGTGAGCTTACCGGTGCCCTCGGCATCATCGACAAGAACGCAGGCGTTGCCCAACGCGCTGCCTTTATCGTCGATCCGGAGAACATCATCCGCTTTGCTTATGTGACCGATCTTTCGATTGGCCGCAACCCGCAGGAAGTGCTCCGCGTACTGGACGCCCTGCAGACCGGCGAGCTTTGCCCCTGCAACTGGCAGAAGGGCGAAGACACGCTGCACGTGTAAGCAAAAGCAGAGATCAGAGTACAGAGAAAAGACGGTGCCCCTGGTCTGGATTTTCAGACCGGGAAGCATCGCCCCCTCGAAGCTCGTAGCATTCTGGTTCCCTGAGTGCGCGCAACCAGAAGCACACGGACAAGACTGTCCTCTGCTCTCTGTCCTTTGATCTTCTGGAGTTTGCCCATGTCTCTGGATGCGTTGATGAATAGTCTCCCGGTCTCAGCCCGGGATTTGAAGACAAATTATTCCCAACTGGTGCAGAACAACCACGAGCTGACCCCGCAGCAACTGTGGGGAACCGTGGTGGCCAGCGCGATTGCCACCCGCAGCGAAGTTCTGACGGCAGCCGTGCTCGATGAAGCTCCCGAAAAACTCAGTCTGCCGGCCATGGATGCGGCTCAGGCTGCCGCCGCCGTCATGGGAATGACCAACATCTGGTACCGCTTTCACCATCTGGCTTCGAATCCAAGCTATGCCTCAATGCCGGCCCGCCTGCGCATGAGCGCAGTCCACAACCTTGGGGCGGAAGAGGTGGATTTCGAGCTCTGGGCCATGGCCGTTTCGGCCATCAACGGTTGCGGCAAATGCGTGGATGCGCACGAGCGCACAGCCCGCCAGAAGGGTGTTTCGGAAGAGGTGGTTGCAGCTACCGTCCGGGTGGCCGCCGTGGTGCATGCTCTCGGTGTGATGGTGGATCAGCTCAGCGCCCATGCGGCTTCTGCCTGAGTCGTCCAACTCTTTTCTGATCAGCTCAATATCGCTTGCCAAACCGCCTGCGAACCAGCCATTGCGGGGGCTTCCATAGGAATGCCGCGGCAGATGGAGCATGCCGTGTGAGCATTTTGCCGCCATTTTGCGTCTGACTAGTGAGAAGGCGGTGGGCTTTGCTCCTGTGAGAGGTTTGGCTTAGGCTTGATCCTGCAGGTGAGTAGCCTGCGGTCAAGAGCTGCCTGTTTCAGCAAGGAGTTTCAATGAAGATGCAACGGTGGACGGTGTGGTTACTGACGGGGCTGCTCCCGCTCATGAGCGGATGCGCAGGCTTCTGGGATGCTCCTACCAGTTCCAGCAGTACGGTGAGCTCCACCACGCTTTCCAGCGGGTATTTTTTTGTGCTCAACATTGAGACCAACCAGATCGTTTCCTACTACGTGAAGGCGGGTACGCTGACCCAGGTGGCCAGTTACACCACTCCCACCACGCCCATTACGTTGGCTGTGGCGCCTAACAACGAGTATCTGTACCTGAGCACGGTGGGCGGCATTTACGTCTACAGCATCTCCAGTGGAAATTTGACCATCACCAACTCCGCTTCGGTGATCTCCTCCGATGAGGCCTACACCATGCAGGTCTCAGCAAATAACGCCTGGCTGATTGAGGCCGTCAGTGGCACGGCCGCAGTGAACGCCATCCCGCTGAGCACTTCTACCGGCTTGCCCAGCAGTTCCACCGAGGAGGCTGTTGGCATCAGTTCTTCGAACATCGAGCAGCTCACCATCTCGCCCGACGACGACTATGTTTTTGTGGCCATGGGCAGCGGCGGCACGGCCTGCATTCCCTTCACCACAGGCAATACCAATCCTTTTGGCTCGGTGAGCACCATCAGCACCGTCAGCACCTCGGGTGCGGCGCTCTCGGTAGCCGTCGATCCGGATGATAGATTGCTTTACATCGGCGAAACCTCGGCTACCTCCAGTTCCAATTCAGGCGGTCTGCGCGTTTTCAAGTACAGCACGCTTACCGAACTCAGCGGTTCACCGTATGCGACTGGCGGTCTGGCACCCTACTCCATCCTGCCCGAAGCGGGCGGCGAGTACGTCTATGTGGCCAACCGTCAGACGAATTCCAGCTCCACCGGTCTGATCGAGGGCTATACCATCAGCTCCTCCAGCAGCACCTATACGCTTGCCTCCATGTCCAGCAACTTTACGGCAGGCACCCATACGGTGGGTCTGGTTGAAGACTCCAGCGATCAGTTCATCTTTGCCGTCAGCATCGGCGGCAGCTATGACCTGACCGGCTACGTCTTCGATTCCACCACGGCGGGTTCTCTCGATACCGTCCTTGAATCGAGCACTGGCACCGATCCGGTGGAAGCCGGGGCCATTGCCGCTATCCACTAGACAGAGGACAGCCGATTCTCTGAACCGCGCCATAGGCGCAACGCAGGTCAGCCCCACGTTTCAACGTGGGGTACGCTGCTCCTGTGAGCAATAGAGTCCCGGGACGGCGCAAAAAACCAACCCAAAATCCAGACGACGCCACGCGAAGCGATCAGCCCCACCGCAGGTGGTCCCGTCAGGGACGGCGCAAATCTGCCCCATGTGCTCTGCTGAGCCACGCGAAGCAGTTGGGCCCACCGCAGGTGGCAAGCAATTTTTTCGGTAATTTAAGCGGGATTGTGCCTTTCGTGATCGCGCGTGGCCTTCAGAGCCCGGCGCAAAGTGCTATGCTCAGGGGTATTCACCGGTCGTGTACAAGCCTATTTCCATCTCTTCCGCTCTGCATTTTCGCCGCTCAAGGGCCCTCCGGCTGCTTGCGCTGAGCTGTGTGCTGGCCGCATTGGCTGGCTGCAACCGTTTCCGCCACACCAGTTACGATACCGTCTACGTCAATGCCCGGCAGACCTATCTGCATGACCGCGTGGCGGCCGTCAGCGCCCGTGTTGCGCCCGTCATCAACGGACAGAAGCTGCAGGTGCTTGAGCGCAACCGCCGCTTCATCAAGGTCAAAACAGAGAAGAACGAGATTGGCTGGCTGGAGGAGCGTTCGGTCATCCCTGGCCCAACCTACGACAGCTTTACCAAGCTGGCCGATGACCATCGCAACGACCCCGTGACGGCGCAGGCTATCCTGCGGGACGATCTTTTCATGCATCTGACGCCAGGGCGCAATACCGATCATTTTTATCTGCTTCCGGGCAATACCAAGGTGCAGTTGCTGGCCCGTGCCACAGCCGAGCGCACCCAGCCGGGCCAGACGACGCCGCATCCGGCGCAGGCCGCCCAGCCGCAGCCGAGCCAGCAGTCGGCCAAGCCTGCGTCCGCGCCGCAGAAGCCTGCGCAGCCTGCTCCTTCTGCCAATCAGGCAGCCCAGCCCGCCGCCGTTGAGCTTCCGCCTCCGCCGCCCATGGAAGACTGGTGGCTGGTGCGGGACGCGCAGGGCCACACCGGTTGGCTGCTTTCAGGCCGTCTGGACGTTGATGTGCCTGATGAGATTGGCCTCTACGCCGAGGGCCAGCGCATTGTGGGTGCATGGGTTTTGGCCACAGTGGAAGACGATGAATCGCAGGCCGCCAACCATCAGGTGCCCGAGTATCTGACCCTGCTCAGCCCGCCCAAGTCTGGCTTGCCCTTTGACTTCGATCAGATCCGCGTTTTTACCTGGAACATCAAAAAGCACCGCTATGAGACGGCCTTCCACCAGCGCGATCTGCAAGGCTATCTACCCATCAAGGTGACGCAGCGCCCGGCTTCGGGTGGTGCGGCCAGCTTTAGCCTGACCATCTCGGCCGACGGCAATGCCAAAACCGACCCAGCCACCGGCATTGCCCGGCCCGTTACGCCGCGTATCCTCAACTATCAGCTCATCGATACGAGCGTGCGCCGCGTTGGCCCTGATCTTTACCCCCTGCCCGGCAGCAAGGACAAGGATAAAGATAAGGCGGCGCAGGACAAGAAAAACGCCAAGCCCGGAGCGAAGAAGAAAAAGTAGTTCGTGGCAGGACCGTTTTCTATTTTTCTCACAAACAGCAAGCGGCGATCCCTTCGGGATCGCCGCTTTTTCTATTCACGGAAGACGGACAACTACACCGTATAGGTGGTGGAGCTGACGCGGCCACCATGACCGGTCCAGTTGGTGTGGAAGAACTCACCGCGAGGCTTGTCGACGCGTTCGTAAGTGTGTGCGCCAAAGTAGTCGCGTTGGGCCTGTAGCAGGTTCTGCGGCAGGCGACCGGTGCGATAGCCGTCAAAGAAGGCGAGTGCCGTGCTAAAGGCCGGGGTGGGAACGCCCAGTTCAATGGCCGCGCCCAGAGCCTTGCGCCAGCTGGCCTGATAGTTGTTGATCGCATCGGCAAAGAAGCTGTCCAACAGCAGGTTCTCAAGCGCAGGGTTCTTGTCGAAGGCTTCCTTGATCTTGCCGAGGAACTGCGAACGGATGATGCAGCCGCCGCGCCACATCAGCGCGATGCCGCCCAGGTTCAGGTTCCAGCCGTTTTCCTTGGCAGCGGCGCGCAGCAGCATGTAGCCCTGGGCGTAGCTGATGATCTTGGAGCAGAACAGCGCCCGGCGCACATTCTCGATGAAGGTTGCGCGGTCCACGTCGAGCTTCTTCGGCGCGGGGCCGGAGAGCACTTTGGAAGCCGCCACGCGTTCTTCCTTGAGCGCCGACAGGCAGCGGGCAAAAACCGACTCGCCGATCAGGGTGACAGGCTGGCCCGTATCGAGCGCGCTGATCACGGTCCATTTGCCGGTGCCCTTCTGGCCGGCGGTGTCCAGAATCTTGTCCAGCAGCGGCTGGCCGTCTTCATCCTTCTTGGCGAAGATGTCGCGGCTGATCTCGATCAGATAGCTGTCGAGCTCGCCCTTGTTCCACTCGGTAAAGACTTCATGCAGTTCGTCAGGCGTCAGGCCCAGACCGCGCTGCAGTAGGTCGTAGGCTTCGCAGATCAGCTGCATGTCGCCGTACTCAATGCCGTTGTGCACCATCTTGACGTAGTGTCCTGCGCCGTCTTCACCCACCCAGTCGCAGCAGGGGGTTCCGTCTTCAACCTTGGCGCTGATGGCCTGGAAGATGGCCTTTACATGCGGCCATGCCGCGGGGTTGCCGCCAGGCATGATCGACGGGCCACGGCGCGCACCCTCTTCACCACCGCTTACGCCGGAACCAACGAAGAGAATGCCCTTGTCGGCCAGCGCCTTGGTGCGGCGGTTGGAGTCGGTAAACAGAGAGTTGCCGCCATCAATGATGATGTCGCCGGCTTCGAGGTGGGGAAGCACCTGGTCGATCATCTGATCGACTGTGTCGCCAGCCTTGACCATCAGCATGACGCGGCGGGGCCGCTTGAGCAGGCTGACAAACTCAGCGATGGAATGGCCACCCACGATGGCGGTGCCCTTGGCCTCGTTGGCCAGGAAGTCGTCCACCTTGGAGACGGTGCGGTTAAACACGGCCACCTTGAACCCGTGGTCGTTCATATTAAGGACGAGGTTCTGTCCCATTACTGCCAGGCCAATCAGGCCGATGTCACAAGACGCGTCTGCCATAGCTTCTCCCAAATCACTTCCAGTGCGGATTCTACCACCAGCGGATACCGCAACACGGGAAGTGTACCGCAGTGGTCAGACCTCAGAAAAGATGTTTTTTCGAGCCCTAAAGATGCAAAAAGGCAGAGAGCAGAGATCAAAAGACAGAGATCAGAGGACAGAGGGCAGAGAATAGGGCGAAGATGGTGCAGCTTTCAACCGATCTCTGAAGCTGGGTGCCCCGGGTCTGGATTTTCAGACCCGGGAAACCACGAATCTTGATGTCTCTCTCATCCCCGGGGCATTCAGCTATTTTCTGCCCTCAGTTTTTCTCTGTCCCCTGTCCCCTGTCCTCTGCTCTCTGTCTTTTCAGTCCCCGCAGCTGCTGCCGGGAACGCCGAGGTTCAGGTGCACCTGTTCGACGATCTCCAGACCAAAGCCCTGCAATGCCGGAACGTGCATGGGGGTATTCGAGAGCAGGCGAATGCGGTGAATGCCCAGATCGGTGAGGATCTGGCCGCCCAGACCGATGGCGCGCAGAATGCGGCCGCTGCGGTCCTGCTGGCCTTCGCGTTCACGCAGTTCGCGGTGCAACAGCAGACGGCCGCCCACTCCAGCGTGAGCGGAACCTTCCTTGTCGAAGGCTCCTTCCTGCTGCTTTTCCACCTCGAAGCCGCGCGAGGTGTTGTGCAGGTAGACGATCACGCCGCAGCCTGCTTCGGCGATCATGCGCATGGATTCGTCCAGGGTTTCGCGGCAATGGCAGTCGGCGGCAAACAGATCGCCGGCGGTACAGCGGGCGTGCACACGCACCAGCACGGCGTGCTGGCACTCGGTCGGCTCACCGTTGACTTCCGCCGTCTTGGAGCAGACAGAACAGGCGGAGGCCGATCCGGCCTCGGCGGGCGGGCAGAAGTTGCAGAGCGCGCCGTGCACCAGTGCAATGTGGCTTTCGCCACCATTGACGGCGCTTTCGTAGGCAATCATGCGGAACTGGCCGTGGCGGGTTTCCAGCATGCTTTCGCCGGTACGGACGATGGTGCGCTCGTGGCGCAGCCGGTAGCGGATCAGCTCAGCCACGGTGAGGATGTGCAGTCCATGCTCCTGGCAGAAGGGAATCAGGTCAGGAATGCGGGCCATGGTGCCATCGTCGTTCATGATCTCGCAGATGACGCCGGCGGGATTGAGGCCGGCCATGCGGGAAAGGTCAACGGCAGCCTCGGTCTGTCCGGCGCGCACCAGCACGCCGCCCTTGCGGGCACGCAGCGGGAAGATGTGGCCGGGACGGGCCAGATCCGCCGCCGTCGACTTTGGATCGATGGCCGTCAGGATGGTGTGAGCGCGATCGGCTGCGGAAATGCCGGTAGAAACGCCTTCACTGGCTTCAATTGACTCGGTGAACGCCGTGCCGAAGCGCGAGCTGTTCTTGGCGCTCATCGGGAACAGATGCAGGTAGTCGGCGCGCTCCTCACTGAGGGGCATGCAGATGAGTCCGCGCCCGTACTTGGCCATGAAGTTGATGGCTTCGGGGGTGACGAACTCGGCGGCCATGGTCAGGTCGCCTTCGTTTTCACGGTCTTCGTCGTCTACAACAATGACCATGCGTCCGGCGCGAATTTCACTCAGTGCGCCGGGGACGTCGATAAAGGGGGGATCGAAGGTACGCACACTTTGGCTCATCACAACGCTTCTATTGTCGCCGATTGTGGTCCGTTCGGGCGAATCGGCTGTAAAAACAGGAACGCCGCCCGAAGGCGGCGTTTCTGTTTGCTGGCTGACAAATACATTTTCCGGTATCGAAGAAGGTACGAAGGTGTTGCTGGGTTGGCGCTCGCTGTTTTGGGCGTCAACAAGGGCCGCATCGGCTCACTTCAACATGCAGGAAATGTCTTCCAATTCCCCAAAACGACTATAGGGTCGATTCGATCTCGAAACCCCAGGCTTCGAGAAGGGCCTCGGGGATATATTTGGAATTCTTATTGCGCCGAGCCCACTCGCGGAGGCGGGTAGACCGGATATACTGATCCGGCGGCAGTTTGAACTCCTTGACTATTTGCTCAAAAGAGGTCACTGTGGGCGCAACGGGGCCAATGGGCTCCGGCTTGCCCCAATTCGGATTACCACGACGCTTTGCCATCGAATTTGTATCCTTAATAGATGGGGTAGAGTGTCCGCATTTGCAAAGACCATGGAGGGGGATCCGGTCGGTCCAGCGGAATTGACACTTAGTTATTTTATGCATTTTTCCTATAAAAATCAATAGAAATTTAAAATGGGAATTCTGGGTTTTGAAGAATTAGAGCAATTGTCGTAAAAAGAATCAAATAGGGTAAATTATTCATTTAAAATAAAATAGGTGAGATTTTAAGAGCTATTTCGGCCTGATTTTACCCTCCAGAGCACATAAAAGTGGCCTCAAACCCTTGCCCGGTGGCACCATAGAGGTATGACCATTGCACGACGGATTTTGCTGGCCAGCTTGTTGCTGGCTTTGGGCTTGAGCCGCTCGGCTCATGCCGTGGAACTGAAGGTCAACCGTGGAGCCATCGACCGTACGCTCAAACAGCAGCTCTTCGGCGGGCCCGACGGCCGTTTTTATCTGAAGGGCGACGCCAAAAGCCCCTGCTATGCCTACGTGGATGATCCGCAGGTGCTCTTTGGCCCGGATCGCATCCTGGTTCAGTTGAAGACTCACGCCAAGCTGGGTAAAGCTTTTGGCAGCAGTTGCTTCGGCATTACGCTGAACCTGCCCACGGTGGTCTCGCTGGCACCCGATGCCGAGGGCGAGGTGGTGGGCTTTCGCGATGCAAAGCTCGACAAGATTACCGATCAGAAGGAACTGAACTTCATTCTGGCGCCCTTTCTCAGCCGTCAGGTGCCGTCCAGCATGAAGGTGAACGCCGCCGACCTGTTGCGCAAGTCACTGTCTGGTTCGACCGCCAACTCCGGCTACAAGATTTCGCTGGACCGGCTCAAGATCCAGAACATTCACATCGAGGGAGAAAACCTGGTGGTGGATGGGGATGGCGACATCAGTGTGCAGTAAGTGGCAATAAAGAAAGACCCAAAGGCCCTGCATGCGCAAGCGAATCCTGCAGGGCTTTTTTTCTTACGTACTGTCAGATTCCCGATTTCTTATGTGTAGCTCTTCATTTATGTCTGAAAGCCGTACGGTTTTGGTACTTGAGTAATTGCAAACTCAAACAAAAGTAAAAATCCTCTGTTTCTTGCCGTATGCTTGGCTCAGTTTCAGTACTGCCGTCTACACTCGAGTCCATCTCAGGAGCCAGTGCAACACTGGTTTGCTGGCAAGGGGATAGCATGAAACGTACCGTCCTCGCTCTATTTGTTCTGCTTCTCGCGTCCCGGGCATATGCCGAACCGGGGCAGCATCTGGTTCCTGCAGGCTCTTTGATCAACTGCACGGTTTCAGATCCCAAGCTTTCTTCCCGCACTGCCGCGATTGACGATCCCGTTCTTTGCCATCTCAGCCGTTCGGAGCGCTATGGCCGCTCGACGCTACCTTACAACAGCTATCTGGTGGGCAGATTCGAAGAGTACAAGGATCCGGGCCATTTTGTAGGCAAGGGCTGGATGGTGTTGCGCTTTGACAGAATGGTGATCGAGCCCGACACGATTCTTCCCATTGATGCGCGTGTGGTGGATGTTGCCGGCTATCAGGTGGATACGCAGGGACGCATTCTGGGCAAGGGCCATGCTGTGCGGGATGCAGTGATGTGGTCACTGCCCATCTTGTGGCCAGTGGACATGCTGATGCTTCCCATGCGCGGACCCCGTCCGACCTTGAAGGAAGAAACTCACATGACCCTGAAGGTGATGGACGATCTGAGTGTTCCCGACTCGGCGCAGCCGCAGCAGGATCCCTATGGCCTGATGCATCGCCAGACGAGCGAGAACGTTGCTCCGCAGACCGAAGCGCCCCAGCAGCAGCAGGCGTATACGCAACCCACTTATGCCCAGCCGAGCTATGCGCAACCCGCGTATGCGCAGCCTGCATATGCCCAACCGGTTTACGTGCAGCCCATGTATGTGCAGCCGATGTACGTGCAGCCCGTTTACACGTACATTCCACCGCCGCCTGTGTACATCTATTCGTATCCGCAGATGGTTGCTCCGCCTCCGGCCACGTATGCTTATCCGCCGGCCTCTTATGGTGCGCCCACTGCCTATGGACCACCTACGGCCTACGCTCCCACCTCGTACGGCTATGGCCGTCCGGCCCCGGCTCCTTACGCACGGGCCGTCTATCGTGGTGGATACGCTCCTGCTCCGCGTGTGGGTTACTATCGCTAGAGCAAATTTCGGTAATTGCAGACAAAGCAAAAGGGACGAGGATTTCTCCTCGTCCCTTTTGCTTGCTCTGAGAGCTGTGAGGTTAGAAGCCCTCTGACCAAGTGTCGAAACGGCCTTCGCGCACGGCAGTGGACATCTTTTCAATGTCGGTGGACATGACGCGATCCTGGCCGAGCGGCGGCACAATCTGACGTACTACCTTGCAGGCCTCGCCGATGGCGTGGGCCGGGCTCAGCGGAGCGCGGAACTCCACACCCTGCGCGGCGCACATCAGCTCTACAGCCACAATGCGCTCCAGGTTCTCGACGATGGTGCGCAGCTTGAGCGCGCCGGTCATGCCCATGGAGACGTGATCTTCCTTGCCGCCGCTGGTGGGAATGCTGCCGGTGGAGGACGGATGGCTGAGCACCTGGCACTCGTTCACCAGAGCCGCGGAGCCGATCTGCGCGATCATGAAGCCGGAAGAAAGACCAGCTTCGGGCGAGAGGAAGGCCGGCAGACCCTCGTTGATGTCGGGATTCAGCAGGCGGTCGATGCGGCGCTCGGTGATTCCCGCCAGATCCGTGAGCACAATCGAGGCGTAGTCGAAGGCGTAGCTGAGCGGCGCACCGTGGAAGTTGCCGCCCGAGAGCACGCCGCGATCTCGCGACTGCTGGCCGGGTTCAGGAAAGACGAGGGGATTATCGGTGGCCGAACCGGATTCGACCTCCAGAACGCCGACCACATGCTCGAGCGCGCCACGGACAGCGCCATGCACCTGCGGCATGCAGCGCAGGCAGTAGGCGTCCTGCACGCGGGTGTCACTCTCGCTGTGGGAGTTGCGAATCTCGGAGTTCTGCATCAGATCGCGCAGGTGGGCGGCGGCAGCCATCTGACCGGCATGCGGGCGGGCCTCGTGAATGCGGGCGTCAAAAGCGGTGGGGGTGCCCATCAGGGCTTCCAGTGACATGGCTCCCGCCAGATCGGCCAGACGCACCAGACGGCGGGCACGGACCACGGCCAACGCGCCCACGGCGGTCATGGCCTGGGTGCCGTTCAGCAGGGCCAGGCCCTCCTTGGCTTCCAGACGTAGCGGCGTCAGACCGGCGCGCTGCAGAGCCTCGCCGCCGGGAATGCGCTCGCCCTGATAGAAGGCTTCGCCTTCGCCGATGGCCACCAGCGCCAGATGCGCCAGAGGAGCCAGATCGCCGCTGGCGCCCACCGAACCCTTTTCCGGAATCACGGGGGTTACGCCCTGATTGAGCATGGCGGCCAGCAACTCCAGAACCACCGGACGGCAGCCGCTCCAGCCCTTGGCCAGAACGTTGGCGCGCAGCAGCAGCATGGCGCGGGCTTCAGGAATGCTGAGCGGCTGGCCCATGCCACCGGAGTGGCTGCGGACCAGATTCACCTGCAGTTGCTGAATGCTTTCGTCGGGCACACGAACGTCGGCCAGACGGCCAAAGCCGGTGTTCACGCCGTACACGGTCTGCCCCGTGGCCAGAATCTGTTCGATCCAGGCGCGGCCCGCAGCCGTACGCTGCAGAGCTTCTTCGGCCACACGTACCGGCCATTCATGAGCGGCAATTCCTTCAATCTGGGCCAGGGTAAGTGACTGGCCAGCAAGCACAACGGTTTCCATGGCATCATGCTAGGCGAGCCGGAATGCTGAGTACACGGGTTTTTCCCTATAAAACTGGCTTTTCGACGTAGAATCGACTAAAGCACACAGGAGAACAGAATGGATTCCGCGATTCTTCTTGATTCCTACGGACGAAAGCTGGTGGACGAACTGCAGGCCAACGCCCGGTTGAGCGTGGCCGAACTGAGTCGCCGGATCGGGCTTTCCGCCACTGCCGTGACCGAACGGCTGAAGCAGATGGAAGAGTCCGGGATCATTGAGAGCTATGCGGCGCAGATTGACCGCGAGGCGCTGGGTCTGGAGGTGATGGCCTTCATCCGCATGAGCTGCGCGGGGCAGAGCTACCACCGGCTAATCGACTACCTGCAGTCGCTTGAAGAAGTACGCGAGTGCCACCACCTGACCGGCGGCGACGATCTACTGCTGAAGGTGACCACCCACGACATGGCGCACCTGGAGGCTCTGATTGAGGCTCTGCTGCCTTACGGCACACCCACCACCAGCCTGGTGTTGAGCTCCCCGGTGCCGCACCGGCCCTATGCCGCCTCCGGCAAGCTGGCCACGGTTGCGCCCAAGACGCGGCAACTGCGGCGCTTCCAGCGGGGGTAGTCCTGTATTTTTCTGCTGAGGAAAGGTCTTGCCTTCTGCGTGCCTAAAAACTTCCCTCAGGGCCTGAAGGCCTGGGTCTTCGGGCTCTGTTTGTCACGGCTGAAGCTGTGACCTTTCAAAACAAATTCAAGCCTGGGTTTGCCCGCAACCAAAGCGGCGACCTCTTCCGAGGCCGCCGCTTTGGTTTTTGCGCGATTGAGCGCGGAAGTTACCAGCCCAGCACGTAGGCAAAGACCAGCGGAGCCACGATCGAGGCATCGCTCTCGATGATGAACTTCGGGGTATCGACGTGGAGCTTGCCCCAGGTGATCTTCTCATTGGGCACGGCGCCGGAATACGAACCGTAGCTGGTGGTCGAGTCCGAGATCTGGCAGAAGTAGGCCCAGAGCGGCACATGCGGACGCTGCAAGTCCTGATGCAGCATGGGCACTACGCAGATCGGGAAGTCGCCCGAGATGCCACCGGCGATCTGGAAGAAGCCGAGGGGGCTTTCCTTGGTCAGCTCGGTGTACCAGTCGGCCAGCTTTGCCATGTACTCGATGCCGGTGCGCACGGTGTGGATATTCTTCACATCGCCCGTGATGCAGTGGCCGGTAAACATGTTGCCGAGCGTCGAATCTTCCCAGCCAGGAACGAAGATGGGCAGATTCTTTTCCGCGGCGGCCAGCAGCCAGCTGTTCTTGGGGTCGATCTGGTAGCTCTTTTTGAGCACGCCCGAGAGCAGGATCTTGTACATGAACTCGTGCGGGAAGTAGCGCTCACCGGCCTTGTCGGCCTTGACCCACTCGGCCAGCACTTCATTCTCGATGCGGCGCATGGCCTCCATCTCGGGAATGCAGGTGTCGGTGACGCGGTTCATGTGGCGGTCGAGCAGCGCTTTTTCGTCCTGAGGGGTCAGGTCGCGATAGCCGGGGACGCGCTCGTAGTAGTCGTGGGCAACGAGGTTGAAGACGTCTTCTTCCAGGTTTGCGCCGGTACAACAGATGCCGTGGATCTTGTCCTGACGGATCATTTCGGCCAGTGACAGGCCCAGCTCGGCGGTGCTCATGGCGCCACCCATGGTGACGAACATTTTGCCGCCAGAGGCCAGCAGCTTGTTGTAGGCCTCAGCCGCGTCCACCAGGGCTGCGGCATTGAAGTGGCGGTAGTGGTGCTTGATGAATTGCGTAATTG
Organism: Telmatobacter bradus; assembly: GCF_048629425.1. Taxonomy (NCBI): domain Bacteria; kingdom Pseudomonadati; phylum Acidobacteriota; class Terriglobia; order Terriglobales; family Acidobacteriaceae; genus Telmatobacter; species Telmatobacter bradus. The sequence goes on along the minus strand of NZ_CP184532.1, from coordinate 4,069,735 downwards.
TGGACATTTTCAGAAAGTCTCCAATTTTTTAAACTACCACACTGGTTCCGGGCGCAGGTGGGGAAGACTGGCTTGCTCCTCCTGACAGGACTGAATTCCCGGAAGCTCTAAATGGCGAGGAATTTGCCGATAATTTCAGCGCATTGCTCGACGAAGGCGCGGTCCGCCGGGCTGAAGGCAGCGTGATTGTGGCTGTCAATGTCGATTTCGCCCACAATTTTTCCTGCAACGCGGATGGGAACCACGATTTCGGATTTGGTCTCGATGGAGCAGGCCAGATAGCGCGGGTCGGAGCGTACGTCGTCGATGACGATGGTCTGGCCCTGAGCCACGGCTGCGCCACAGATTCCCTCGCTGACGGGAATGCGGACGTGGGTGGTCGGCGCGCCCACGAAGGGGCCAAGGTCGAGCATCTGGTCGTCGCCGTCGGTCAGCATGTAGAAGCCAACCCAGTTGTAAGAGGGCTGGCGGGCGGCAATGGTCTCAACCATAAAGCGTTCAAGGGCTTCGGCGCTGGCGGCGGTGGCGGCAAATGCCTCAATCGAGGCTAGAATTGCGGCAAAGTCGGGAGCGGGGGGTGTGGTAGTCATTTGTTCTCTGCTTTCTGATCTTTGTCCTGCTACTTGGCCGTTTCCACCCCGCCGCCGCGTTCGATGCGGATCATGGCGCTGTGGCCGCCGGCCTGCGGGCCGCGCACTACATGGGGCGTGATGACCAGCATCAGCGTGGCGTAGTTGACGTTAACGTCCTTGCTTTCCAGCTGGCTCAGGCCAGGAATGTCGTCCAGCCCCGGAGTTCCAGTAACGGCGCGGCTCTGCGTTTTATCCAATTCTCCGGCAATCACCACGGCGGTCTCGGGCTTGACTGTGATCACGCCAGAGTAGGAGCGGCTGTTCAGCACCGGATTACCGTCCAGCGTATCCCCAGAGAGGGCATCGATTTTCATGTCCAGCGTCAGGGCGATGTGGTCGCTGCGGTTCACATTGGCCGTGGCCTTCAGCGTCAGGCCCAGATCCTCATACTCGACCATGGGGGTGGTAGAGGAGGAAGCCGAACTGAGCAGCGAGCTGAGCGCGGAACTGGTGCCCGAGGTGGTCAGACCTGAGACCGACGACGAAGAGGTCAGGCTGGAGTAGGACGAAGTCTGGATGGGGTAGCGTTCGCCCATCTTGAAGGTGCTGGCATCGTTATCGCCGGCCCGCAACAGTACACGATCCAGTTGGCGCGATTCCGAGGAGTTCAAGTCGAGATTGACGGTGACGGTTCCGGGCGAGAGCGCCGATTCCGTCAGACCGCCGCCGAAGAGGGCAAAGCCACTGGAAAACAATGAGCTGGAGACATCGCCCGCTTCGACCAGGATGGCGATAATGGCCAGTGGATCGTCGGCCGAAGCCAGACCAGAGCTGACAATCTCATTGACTGTCGTGGAGTTGGACTTGAGAATGCTCTCTTCTTCGGCGTAGACGTTATAGGCCGACATGCTTTGTGGCAGTTCGACGCCGTGGTTGTTCTTGTTGGTGTGCGCGATCTGAATAATGCGTACGTCGAGCAGTACCTGGCTGCGTCCGGCAATCAGCAGTTGCAGGGTGCGGTTGAAGCTGTCCAGGTCGGAGGGGATTCCGCGCACGGTCAGGGTGCTGGCACCGGGGTCGGCGGCGGCTACTGGCAACTGAAAAATGGTTTTGGCCATGGTGGCCAACTCTGTCAGCTCGGTGGCCTGCAAGCCGTTCAGGTAGATGGTTTCCACCTCCTGACGCATGTACTGCAGGCGGAGTTCGCGGCTGTCGCGGGCCAGCAGTACACGATGCGGATCAAGGGGAACGTAGAACGTGTGTGTAACCAGTTGCAGGGCCTGTACTGCCTGTTCGAAGGTGGCGCCGTCCAGATCAAAGCGGATGCGCTCGTTGTGGACGCTGTCGTCGATGGTGGCTTCAATGCCGTAGGCGTGAAAAACCTGCTGCGCAATCTGGCGCAGGCTGTTGTGCTCATGGAAGCTCTGCAGGGTGCGGTAGGGCGAGATCATGGCGGCGGCAATGGGCTGCATGCGCTCGTCGGTGTGGAGCGGGGGGGGCAGTACGCGCAGCTGGTCGTCGCCCAGTTCGTTCAGGTGCATGCCGATGTTGATGTTGGCTGGATCGAGCTTCATGGCTCGTTGTAGCGCGATGCGGGCCGCTGGTTCGTTGTTGCGCTGACGGTCCAGCGTGCTTTCCTCAATCAGCGCGGTGATGGCGTGGCTGCGTGCTACCTGGATGGCCAGCGGGTAGTTCTTGTTGGTGGGGTCCAGCTTGGTGGACTGCTGATAGAGCCCCATGGCCTGCTCGTATTTGCGTGCCATGAAGAGCTTGTCGGCCTGCAGAAAGAGTTTGGCGGCCTTGCGGCGGTCGCTCGCGCTGGGCAATTTTTCCGGCGCAACCGGCTGCGCGGCAGGGTTGCTGGCAAGCGCGTGCGAAGTAGACGGGGCAGGAGCCTGCGCTGCCGCTGAAAAGGACAGCAGAAGGCCCAACAGCACGGCACAGCCTTGGCGTGGCGCGGTACGCAGAAAACGGGGATCAGGTTGCGTGGAGAGCCTCATTGCGCCTCCTTGCCCGGCGGGTTCAGCATAGCGGCCAGCGTGGAAACACAGGCGTCGGGTTGGAGTGCGGACAGCTCGTCCAGGCTGTAGCGTCCGGTGGCCACGGCAATTACTGCCAGATTGTTTTTGCGCGCGGCTTCAATGTCGCGGGGAGTGTCGCCCACCACGCAGAGTGTGGCATTCGGTCCTGCGAGCTGGCGTGCGGTTGCGGCGGCGCTGGCCACCAGCAGATTGCGGTCAGGGAAATGATCACTGAAGCCGCCAAAGGTGAAGTTGTCGCGCACCCCGGCTTTTTCCAGCTTGACCCAGCCGATCCGCTCCAGGTTGCCAGTGGCCACGCCCAGAGTAGCGCCGCGCTGGCGCAGATGGTGGAGTACTTCCGGCACGCCGGGCAGCACAAGTGGGTCGAGTTCCTGGTGGTTTTGCTCCACGTGGGCGCACATGGCGTCCAGAATGGCAGTCTGGCTGGCTTCCAGCAGCTTTGCCGGATGGCCGGAGAGTCGGAAAGCTTCGCGCAGGATGGCGGTATCAGTGTTTCCGGCCAGCGGCACGCCTTCCAGGCTGACTTCCAGCCCGGTGGCTTGCAGTATTCCTTGGTGAAAGGCGCTGAAGTGCACGCGGTCGCGGCTTTTTATCAGCGTACCGTCGATGTCGAACAGGTACGCATCAAAGCCGTCCCAGCGGAAGCCGGGATCGAGAAGAAAGCGGGATGTGTTTTCAGGTGGAATGGGCATCGTCAGGCCAGTGCGCCTTTAGCCCTGGCGGTAACCCTGGCGATAGACGCTGAAGACAGGACGTTCGCTACGCGGCGGACGCTTGAGTCCGGCGCGAATATCGCCCAAGTTCAGGCCCAGCTCGGCCATGGTGCGGCTGAGCGTGTTGCGATGCATCTTCAGTTCATCGGCGGCCTTACACTGGTTTCCCTTGTGCGCGACAAGCACTTCGAGCAGGTACTGGCGCTTGAATTCGCGCACGGCTTGCTCGTAAGTGATGCCACTGGAGTGCATTTGCGTCACCAGGCTGTCCAGTTCTCTCTTCATTATGCCGCCTCTGTCACCGGTCGCCGGTCGTTGGGGATGGAACCAATTTCTGCAACCATGAACCTTCTTGTTATATCAAAAAATGCCCTCTTTCGGGGGCAAGAAAAATTTGGAATCGTGCTGAATGGAATCCAGGCTGGAACGAATGCGGTTGGCAAGCTCCTCTGGACTGACCCAAATGCTTACGTGGGAGAAGCCAAAAAAGTGCCGTGGAAGCCGTGCCTGGGTTAGCCAGCGGGCGTTGGGAAAAAAGGTCAAGGCCAGCAGAATCAGCAGGGAAACGAGGAATGCGCCCTGCAAAAAACCGAATCCCGCGCCCAGCAGACGGTCCAGGCAACCCAGACCCACGGCCCGGGCGCTGCCTGCCAGAATGCGTCCGAGCAGATTGGCCAGCAGCGTGACCACGAAGACGATCAGCAGAAAACCGAGCGTGGAGGCCAGCGGCTCAAAGCGTACGAAGGGCTGAAGCAGGGCTGCTGGCTTCTGGTAGTTCCAGGAGGCCAGCAGGAATCCGAAGAAAAGCCCGCCCAGCGAGCAGACTGCGCGCAGAAAACCCTGCCGCAGCCCGCTGATCACGGTGGCCGCCAGCAGAATCAGGATGAAAATGTCGGCAAAGGCCATCGGGGTTGCTCCTACAGCTCGGGATTGCGCCCGGTGAGGCGGTGGAAGGCTTCGCTGTACTTGGCCAGGGTGCTTTCCACCACGGCTTCCGGCAGCGAGGGGGCCGGAGCCTGCTTGTTCCAGCGGATTTCTTCCAGATAATCGCGTACAAACTGCTTGTCGAACGAGGGCTGCGCACCGCCCGGCTTCCAGCTGGAGGCTTCCCAGAAGCGGGAGCTGTCGGGGGTAAGCACTTCGTCGGCGAGGATGATCTGGTCACCCAGACGGCCAAACTCAAACTTGGTGTCGGCCAGAATCAGGCCGCGGCTGGTGGCATGCTCGCTGGCCTTGGTGTAGATGGCCAGGGTCAGACGGCGCAGCTCGGCAGCGTCGGCAGGATTCATCAGCTTTTCGGCCGCTTCGAACGAGATGTTCTCGTCGTGTTCGCCGTCCTGGCTTTTGTAGGCCGGGGTGAACAGGGGCTGGGGCAGCTGGGAGCCGTCCAGCAGACCGGCGGGCAGCGGAATGCCGCAGACCGTGGCGCTGGCCTTGTATTCCTTCCAGCCGGAGCCGGCCAGATAGCCGCGGGCCACGCACTCGATGGGGAACATCTTGGCCCGGCGCACTAGCACGGAGCGGCCTTCCAGCTGATCGGCAAAGGGTTGCAGCTCAGCCGGATAGTCGGCCACGCGGCTGGCAATCAGGTGGTTGGGCACCAGATCCTTGAGCAGGCCAAACCAGAAGAGCGAGATCTGGTTCAGGATCTTGCCCTTGCCGGGAATGCCGGTGCCGAGTACGTGGTCAAAGGCGGAGATGCGGTCGGTGGCGATCATCAGCAGGTTGTCGCCGACGGCGTACAGGTCGCGGACCTTGCCGCGGGCAAGCAAGGGAAGCGAGCCTAACTGGGTGGTAAGCAATGCAGTCACGGGAAACCTCGGAAGGGAGAAACTGAATCTCCGATTTTCAGGCGCGGGGCTGGCTTTGTCAATTGCAAAGGGTCATATGCGGCCAATCCCGGATGGCGAAACAGGGGTATGAAAACGATTTTCAATCCACCGCTGAAACCCGCATGAAATAAGGGGTTTTGCTAATTTTAATCGCTGTGATGATCGTCACAGATTACGCTGCATACATACGAGACACTTCAGTTGTCAACATGGTTCGGCAAGTCTTCGGATGAGCTTTGAGCCGGGCGACACGGGGCAGCAGTGGAAAGGGGAAGCCGCGGCTAGCTTCGTTTGTGCAGGGATCACCAGTAGTCGTGCGCTACCGACCTCCAGCGCCGACTACTGGTACCCGTTTTCACTCCTTTATTTTTCAGATCAAAAAATTGGCAGTGTGAGAAGCAGCTTTCAGTTGTTGGCTTTCTGCTGTTTTTTGCGCCGTCCCTGATGGGACTCAGTTCGTCTTTTGGAGCAGCGTACTCTACGTTGAAACGTGGGGCTAACATGCGCTGCGCCTACGGCGCGGGGTCAAAAAACTGCTGACTGCTGACAACTGAGAGCCAAAGCAAAGCGGCGAACGCCCGGAGATGTTCGCCGCTTTGCTTTGGTCTGATTCGATTTACGCGGAGGCGCGTTGCTGGTGCTGGCTGCTTAGCTTGACGCTGACCACGCGGCTGACGCCCGGCTCCTGCATGGTGACGCCGTAGATCATGTCGGCGGCGGACATCATGCGCTTGCTGTGGGTGACGATGAGGAACTGCGTGTCGTGGCCGAGCGAGCGGATCAGGTCGGCCAAGCGGCCAACGTTGGTCTCATCGAGCGGCGCATCGACTTCGTCGAGGACGCAGAAGGGGCTGGGCTGGAACTGGAAGATACCCACCAGCAGCGCCAGCGCGGTGAGCGCCTTTTCACCACCCGAGAGCAGCAGCACGTTCTGCAGCTTTTTGCCGGGAGGTGAGGCCACAATGTCCAGACCGCTTTCGGCCTGATTCTCGGTGTCGGTAAGTCGCAGGAAGGCCTGACCGCCCTGGAAGAGGCGGGTGAAGACCTGGCCGAAGTTTTCGTTGATGCGGGCGAAGGCCTCGTCGAACTTCTGCTTGGAGATCTGGTCGATTTCCTTGATGGTTTCCTGCGTGTTCTCGATGGATTCGGTCAGATCCTTGCGCTGGATTTCGAGGAATCCATGGCGCTCGGCTGTTTCCTTGTATTCGTCGAGGGCCATCATGTTCACCGGGCCCATCTGCTCGATGCGCTGGCGGAGGGTGCGGCAGGTTTCTTCCTCGCCGGTCAGGGCCTCGCCTTCGATGCGCTCGATGCTGGCGTCTTCACGCAGCAGTTGGGCTTCCAGGTTGACCTCGGCCAGGCAGCTGGCTTCCAGGTACTCCAGGTCAGAGCGCAGCTTGGCCAACTGGCTCTGGCGGCCGGCGCGAACATCGCGGAGTTGATCGACGGTGGCGCGGCCGGTCTTGAGCTGGGACTCCATCTCGGCCAGTTGCTGACGCAGGGACTGTGCCTGTGCGGCGATGGTCTGGGTGAGCGCCTGCGCTTCGGTGCGCTCCTGGGTCAGTTCCTGCTGACGGGCGCTGAGTGAGGTGCTTTCGCCACTGCGCTGGTCGCGCTCCTGAATGGCGGCGGCACGCTGCTGCTCCAGGCTCTGTACGCGGCGGACGAGGTCAGCATGCTGGCGGTCAATGCGCTCAAAGGCGGCCTGAGCGCCACGGCGGCGTTCTTCCAGTCCGGCCAGCTCGGCGGTCATTTGCGCGGCCTGCTGCTGTACCTGCTCACGCTGCTGGCGCAAGAGGTTCAGCTGGGCCTGCTGTTCGTCCAGTCCAGCCTCGGCCTGCGCGTGTTCGGTTTCCAGCTTTTCGGCTTCCTGCCGCTTCTGCTCAATGGAGTTGCGCTTGACCGCGATGGCTTCCTTGTTGCGGGCCACCTGAGCGGTCCACTCGTCCATGCGGCGCGCCATGCGCTGGCTCTCATTTTCCATTTGGCGCAGGCTGGCGCCCAGGTTGGCGCTTTCGGTTTCCAAGGCGCGGCGCTGCTCGCCGCTGGCTTCCAGCTGGGCGTTCAACTCTTCAATGGCGCGGGTCAGCTCAGCGGTTTTCTGCTCGCACTGCTCCAGCTCCTCGCTCACCTGAGCCAGCTTGGCTTCGGCTTCACGCAGTTCACGCTTGAGGGCCAGAGGGCCTTCGCTGGCGGGCTTTCCGCCGGTTACGGTGGCGTTGTGGAAGCACTCGCCCTCGGGGGTAAGGAAGAAGGCGTGAGGATACTTGGCGGCCAGCGATTGCGCCTGTTGGCCATTGTCGGCCAGATAGCTGTGGCGCAGCTTGGGCAGAATCGCTTCAAGGGAGCGGCCAAAGCCATTGAGCACCTTGATGGCGTCGCGCAGAGCCACAATACCGGGTTCGTCGATGGCGCCGGCGTTCTCGTCAAAGAGAATGCCCTGGGCGTCAGCGTGGATGAGGAAGGTGGCGCGACCGTCGCTGGTCTTGAGCAGGTTAACGCCCGCGTCGGCGTCGTTCCAGTTCTCCACCACAACGTAGTTCAGTTCTTCGCGCAGAAACTCGTCGACCACGGCCTCATGTGCGCCGCTGACTTCAAGAAAATCTGCCAGCGTACCCTTGGGGGCCATGCCCTGACCGAGCGAGCCGGGCTTGAGCAGCTTGCGGACCGAGTCTGTGGAGTAGCTGTGGTTGCGGATGAGCGCCTGCAGTGAGTCGCGGCGACCGGTGAGCGATGCCTGCTGGCCACGCAGCTGATTGGCGCGGGCACGCTGGGCATTCTCTTCGGCACGGCGCGTCTGCAGCTCTTCACGCCGGGCGGCAATGCTCTCCTGCAATTCCTTGAGGGCAGCCACGGCGGATTCGTGACGCTGGCGCTGCTGGCCGAGTTGCGCGTTCAGGTTTTCCTGCTCGTTTTCCGCCTGACCCATCTCGGTATTCAGGCGTTCGGCCTCCCGATCCAGGGCAGCCAGACTTTCTTCGCCTTGCGCGGTGTGATTGCGGGCGTTGCCTGCCAAGGTGAGAAGCTGCATGGCGTGGCGGCGATTGTTTTCGAGCTCACGTTCCAGCCGGAAGACTTCTTCTGCTGCGCTGCGGGCTTCCTTCTGGCGCTCTTCCACCTGCTGGCGGAAGGTGCCTGCCTCACCGGCGGCAGTCTCCATAAAGCTGCGCTGCTGGGTGCGTTCTTCTTCCACGCCAGCCTGCTGAATGCGGGTTTCTTCCAGCTCAGCGCTGCTGCTGGCAATGCGGGCTTCCAGCTCCACCACGCGTTCGCTGTTCGAACGCTCGCGGGCGATGGCGCGTTCCAGTTCCAGCGCGGCCTGATTGGCGCGGTTCTGGGCTTCGCGTCCCTCGCGGTCCAGTTCGTAGCCGCGTTCGGTCAGCTGATGCTGACTGGCTTCTGAACCTTCGATCAGGGCGGCTGCGGCGTCAATCTGCTCGGTCTGGGTCTTGATCTGTTCTTCCAAGCCTGCCTGTTCGGCGTCCATCTGGGCCATGCGGCTGGCCAGCACCACGCGCAGGCGGCCACGCAGTTCATCACGTACTGCGGCAAAGCGTTCGGCCTTGGCGGCCTGACGCTTCAGCGAGTTCATCTGGCGGGTGACTTCGTCAAAAATATCATCGATGCGGGCCAGATTCTGCTTGGCGCTTTCAAGCCGCAGCTCAGCCAGACGCTTCTTGTTCTTGAAGCGGGTAATACCGGCAGCTTCTTCGATGATCGAGCGGCGGTCATGGGGCTTGGAGCTGAGCAGCTGGCCGATGCGTTCCTGGCCAATGATGGCGTAGCTCTCCGGTCCCAGACCGGTGCCCATGAAAATGTCCTGAATATCGCGCAGGCGGCAGAGCTTGCCGTTCAGCAGGTATTCACTTTCACCGGTGCGGAACAGACGACGGGTGATGATGATCTCGCCCTTTTGCGGGGTGGAACGGAACTTGCGGCGGCGAACCTTGAGCACGACCGGCTGGGGGCCGTTTTCGGTGTTGGCTTCGGCGTTTTCCTGGCCGTCCTCGTCGATTACCTGTCCGGGCTGCTCACTGCTGGCAATTTCATCGCTCTCGGCGGCCCGCTGACGGCGAATTTCGTCCTCGTCCCAGTCGGCGGGGGGCGCGTCGTCCACGCTCACCTCGGGCTCAACCGGGATGGGGCCGTCGTAGGCAGTGGGGTCGATCATGGTGATGGTCACCTCCGCCATGCCGAGAGCCTTGCGGTCCCGTGTGCCGGCAAAGATGACGTCTTGCATGTGCGCGCCGCGCAGGGTTTTGGCGCTCTGTTCACCTAGAACCCAGCTGACGCCGTCCAGAATGTTGGACTTGCCACAGCCGTTCGGACCCACGACCGCAACAATGCCCTGGCCCGAGACGGTCAGTTCCGTGCGGTCGCAGAAGCTTTTGAAGCCGAGGATGTGAATCTTTTTGAGCTTGAGCATGTGGTCTCCGGTCCGTGAGGAGTCGCAACAAGGTGTGCGCAGCTGACCGCGCCAGCTCCTTGCGAGAGCTGGAAAGGTCCTGCTAACAGGGTCGCGGAGATGGCGGGCGCGGTCAATGACTGAAAAGTGGGTCGTTATGTGGATAAGAGGGTGGAAATTGGGAAAGCAGCTGTCAGCAAGTCAGCGAGTCAGCTTTTAGCTATCAGCTCATCCTGCTGTGGGCAGAATATTGGCTGATGCAAAGCACCCTGTTCCGGCAAGAAAAAGCTGACTTGCTAACCCGCTGGCTTGCTGCTCTGTTGTCTTTCTACTGTACCGTAACCTGCACGCTGGTGGTGTGGGTCAGGTTGCCGCTGGTGGCGGTCAGGGTGACGGTGCTGGATTTGGGCGTGTACTGGAAGGAGCAGGCCGTGAGGCTGGTGGCCAGTCCCAGGCCTAGCACTACCAGAGCCAGCCAGCGATGGGCCGAGCGGCGCAGACGACGCAAGCCGGCCAGTGGCAGCAGGGCCAGACCCAGCGCCACTGGCAGAGCGCCAAAGCGCTGCAGGGGATGTGCATAGCCAAAGCTTTTGGCCATGGTGACCGTCAGATTGACCTTCGAGGTGGCTACTCCGGCGGAGAGCGATGCGGGCGAGAGGTCGGAACCGGTTTCGGCCGGCAGACCGTCGATGCTCATGGAGATTGCGCCGGGCAGCACCGTGCCAACCACCGGCGAAATCGTCATGGGGAAGCTGCTGCTTTGGCCCAGATTCAGCGTGGTGCTGGAGGTTCCGGTCAGCGTGATGGTGAAGTCGTCCACCAGTTGCGCGATGGTGTTGCTGGAGGCTGTGGGGTAGTAGCTGTCGCCGGAGTAGGCGGCCGTGATCTGGTGCGTGCCGGTGGCCAGCGCGGTGGTGGTGATGCTGGCTGTGCCGGAGGAAAGCGTCGCCGTGCCGATCTGGGTGTTGCCGTCGTAAAGAACGATGCTGCCGGTGGGCGTGACGCCCAATGTTTTTACCGAAGCCGTAAATGTGATGGCGTTGCTGACGAAGACCGGGTTGATGGACGTGGTGAGGGTGACGCTGGACGAGGTGTAGAGCACATGGATCGAGTTACTGCCGTTGGCGCTGGTGTAGTGGGTGGTGTCGCTCGGTGTGAAGACGACGTACAGTGCCTGGCTTCCAGGGGTAAGAACCTCGCCTGAGTTCGGCGAATAGGTGTAGGTGCCGGCAACGGTTGTGTCGTTGAGTTGGGCAGTGGCGTTAAGCTGCGTGCTGCCGAGCGAGGTTCCGTAGTAGATGGAGGCAGGCGTCGGCCAATGGATGAGCGGGGTCTTCTGGAAGACGACAGCGTCGATGTTGCTGACGTTGTTGGAGAAGGAGGTACTGGAAACAGTGGCCGTGATCTGGCCGGTGTCGCTGGTCAGTCCGCTTGATGCATAAGAGGGGATGTTGACGGTGAGCGTGACCGAATCACTGGCGTTGCTGGCAAGGCTGGTGGAGCGGGTGCAGGTCAGGGTGCTGACCGTGCAGTGCCAGCCGCCAGAGGTGTCGCTGAGCGCGGTTGCCGTCATGCCGGTGGGCAGGGTGAGGGTAAGCACGGCCGAGGCGTCGATTTCTACGGAAGAGCTGGTGTTGGTTACGTCGATGGTCACCTGATCGCCGGTGTCGCCTTGATTGACAGCCATGGGACTGGGCGAGAAGGCGATGGAAAGCGAGGGCGTAATGATCGGCTGCACAAAGGAAGAGAGATCGAAGAGCGCGTACTCCAGCATCTTTTCCTGCGGCGAGATGATTCCTGAAGCAGAGCACTCGTTGGGGAACACAACACCGGCATTATTGGAAGCAGCAATGACGTGGTACTCGTTGAACAACACGCGTCCACACTGGTTGGCCGCAGAAGCATTCACCGGCGTGTTGAAGGTGAACTGCATGATGGCATCCGGCGCGTTGGAATCGCTGTCCATCGTCAGCCAGGCTTGCGTGGGAGAGATGACGCTGGTCAAATCCAGACGCAGCGTGTTGATTTGTACTTCGCCTTCATGCTCGGTATTCGAGGAGTCCACGTAGTCTGCGCCGATGTTGTGCAGCCACTGAGAGAGGGTTGCGCCGTCGGTAAAGCTTGTGTTGACAAGTGCGACACCGGGATCAGGCGCGGGATCAGCTTGTCCAGGATTCCAGTTGGCCACAGCCGGAAACTGGGAGTTGTAGGGGGCGCTAGGATCGAGCCATGCGTAGCTGTAGTGGGTGGTGAAGACGCGTCCCCCCGCATTGGCATAGGCCAGTAGATTGGTCAGTGCCGTTGCGTCCTTGTAGAGCGTGTCAGAGCCCTGGCAGGGGAAGAGGATCATGTCGTAGTTGTTCATCACGAGGGAATGGTCGGTCATGACGGTGTCGGTGGGGGTTCCGGAGCCGATGACTGCTCCTCCTGCCGTAAGCGTAGTGCTGCCCGACTGGAATGTGCTGGTGCTGGAGTACAGGTGAATGTGGCCGTTGGGATTGACGCTGCCGGAGTCGTCGGTAAACTCGCTTTGATCAATGCCCATGTCCTTGAGCACGCACTCCAGACCATCGACTGAGCCGGTGGAGATAGCGATGTAGGGAATGTCGCCCACGGTGTGGTTGTGCGGCATGTGCAGGGTTAGTCCAGTCTGGTTCTGGCTGAGGTCGATGCTCTGGTAGAAGCGCCATTTGCCGGCCTGAATCACGATGTAGTAGGTTGAGCCGGCAGTGACCGGGACGTAGTTGAGCGCGAATGTTCCATCTGCCTGCGAGTACGCCGAGGCAATGTTGGTGGGAAGATTGTTCACGGTCAGGCACTGAACCTGATTGGCGGAGAGCGTGGCCGCAAAGGCGGTTGGTGCCGTGTCGGTAATGTAGACCAGAACATTGGGCAGGGGCAGGGCACCGGTGGTGCGCGGGTCATAGACCGTTCCACTGACGGTGACCGTGGTTTGGGCCAGAACCGGGACAACGGCTGCCAGCAGCCACAGCAGCAAAACAGGAGGGAAGAACAAGCTGCCAAGACTGCCGGAGAAAGTGTGCCGGGGGAATGAGGGAACGTGAGCGACCAATGCCCGAATGTCCTTCATGGGAACTACCTCAAAGCTTTTCTACCCACTCCGTGAGAACCGACCAACATGCAAGATGCCCTGCTCGCTGTTGGATGAGTGTTTGCTGAGAAAGAAGGGCCAGCTAATGCGATGTATCGGCTTTTGCGCCCTTGGCAGTAGAGTTCGGCCCCTTACGAATGTTATTTGTGAGAGCAAATTAACTATGTCCCAGACAAAAACAGATAGCTCTAAGAGAAAGAAGGAGAGAAACTTAATAAAGGAAGAGGGCCATCGCCCTCGGGCGGGTGAAGGATGGAAACGGGCTGAAGGGTGAAGTTGTGGAAGGGGGGATTGATGAGGTGGTGTAAACCTGCACAGACCGGCGCCGTCTACCTGAGTGATGGCAGCTGGAACAACACTGGAAATGCTGGAAACAGCGGCGGTGGAGACGATCCGTCCATTGCGGATGGAGGCTGCCACGCCTGAATTTGATGAGATTGTGGCTTTGCACCGAAGGCAGGTGTACCGCTTTCTGCTGGCTTCAACGCGCGACGAAGACTTGGCCGAGACGCTGACCCAGGAGTGTTTTCTGAAGGCGTACCGGAACTGGTCGGGTTTCCGTGGCGAGTCCAGCGTGCTGACCTGGTTGATGCGCATCGCCATCAATTTGGAGAAGGACCACTGGCGCAACCGACGGGTGCAGTTCTGGCGCTTGACCCGGACGAATGCCGTGGATCTGGACGAGGCTAGCGAGTGGCTGCCGAGCAGGGATCGTTCGGTGGAGCAGCAGATGCTGGCCCGCGAACAGGTAGCCCGGCTCTGGCAGGTGGTGGACGGACTCAGCGGCCGGCAGAAGACGATTTTTCTGTTGCGCTATGTGGAGGAGATGGATCTGGACGAGATTGCGCAGACCATGGGGTTGAGCGATGGAACGGTAAAGGCCCATCTGTCGCGGGCGCTCGGCAAGGTTCGGTTAGAAATGCGAGGCAATCGATGAAGCAACGGGAGCAGGAAGAACAGATCGCGGCGCTGGAAGCGGAATTAGGCGATACATTGGGGGATTTTCGGGACTGCATGCATGCCTGGGGGCAGGGCAGTTACGCCCAGCCAGCCCAGCCACTGCATCCGTCGTGGGTGCTGGGATGGCGGCTGGTCACCGCTGGGGCAATGGTAGTTCTGCTGGCGGCAATCACTCTGGGGGGTGTTGCGGTCGGGCGGAGCCGTCATGCGGCGGTGGCACGGAATTCCGTGACTAAGCAGGCGGCGGTGGTACAGGTTCAGGCGCAGAGCAGCGCGCCGGTTACGGCGGCGGTGAAAACCGATACGGTGAAGGCCGACGCCGAGGACGAAGATCTGTTGGCCACGGTCGACAGTGCTGTGGCGCGTCAGAGTCCAAAGGCTATGGAGCCGCTGGCGCGTTTGATGGACGATGACGAAATGCAGTAAACGCTGCAGCTTGCAAGCTGGCGCAGCACGGGATCCTCAAACCCCCGAAAAAATAGGGGACAAGGAGCAGTGATGAAGAAGAAGACCTTTGTGGCATGGTTGCTGATGGCAACAGCGGGAGCATATTTTACGGGGGTGGCTGTGGCCCAGGGGCCAGCGGCTGAACCGGGAGCGGGCTTTGGGCAGGGTTTTGGCGCGCACCGGGCTCCCATCGAGCGGGCTCTGGGTCCGGATGGAAGTCATGGTCGCTGGTGGAATAATCCGGCGATCGTCGAAAAGTTGAAGCTGAGCGACGAACAGCGCAAGGCGATGGACGGCATTTTGCTAGAGCATCGTGAGAAGTTGATTGACCTGCGCGGCAACGTGGAAAAGGCCGAACTGGAGATGGAGCCTTTAATCAAGGCCGATCAGCCGAACGAGGGAAAGATTCTGGCGCAGATCGACAAACTGGCCGCGGTCCGCGCCGAGCTGGAAAAAGCCAATGCGCGTTTTCTGCTGGCGTTGCGTGCCAAGCTGACGCCCGAACAGTGGAAGCAGCTGGAAGATCTGCGTGCCTCTGCTCCGCACCTGCACAAATGGGGTGAGCATAGACCTGAGGATCGCCTTTCCCCAGCAGGTGAGCCGAAGGGCGCGCCAGCTCCAGAGGGAACTTCGGGGCCGGGCGATGAGTAGTAGAGATTGAGTTCGATTTGCCAGGCTGGGGCCCGGCAAATCGAAGCACGGAATAAATGCAGGTTTCAGGCAGAAAGCAAATAAGGTTCCAGAAGGAACCTTGGGCGGTGGAAGGAATACTTCCGCCGCCCATTTTTTTGTTTTTGAGGGGGAGATAGCCGAGTCTGCGGGGGAATAGGTGGTCTGAAACAGAACACCTTGCTGTCCGTCGTAGGTCAGCAAAAGAAGCGAAAAAGGACAGTGTTTGCGCTGGTTTAGTACACATAGTGGCCGAGTTCGAAACAGAGTGTCTGAAGTTGCTACAAAATAAAAATTGAGAAAGTTAGGGAATGTGACTAAAGATTCCAGGGGCTACTCCGATGAATGGGGTACATGCTGAATGCGCCCATCCGGAAGTTTTGGGGGGGCTGGCGGAAGAAAAAATAACCGCTGGCAGGAATGGGAAGCACGGCATACACAAAAAGGAGTTGAGTCCCATGGCCCTAGGTGTTTTGAATAATCTTTCCGCAGTCTACGCAGAGAATAACCTGAACAAAACGAACAGCAGCTTGCAGACAGTTCTGGAGCAGTTGTCCTCTGGCTCGAAGATCAATTCCGGTGCAGATGATGCTGCTGGGTTGTCTCTGATCAATGGCTTGGCCGCCAACTCGACTGCGCTGGCGCAGTCGGCAACCAACGCGACTGAAGGTACCGGCCTGTTGCAGGTGGCCGATGGCGCGTTGTCTCAGGTAACGACCCTTCTGGATCGTGCGATTACGCTGGCAACCGAAGCTAGCAACGGCACGCTGGACCGGGCACAGGCCGCCGCTGCAAACCAGGAGTACCAGTCGATCCTTTCGGAAGTCAACAACATTGGCTCGACGACGACCTACAACGGCAACCAGGTATTTACCGGATCGTACGTGAACATCTATACGGGCGATTCGACGGCGAAGGGCGGCTCGATCGACAGCATCTACTTTGCCAAGCTGGGATCGTCGGACGTGGGCGAGACGGGCGGCACGGTGGTGCAGAGCAGCCAGGGCAATTTCTATGACCTGACGCAGGATAACGCCGGTCAGCTGCAGAAGGTGGCGCAGGGCTCAGACACCATCAACGGTGGTTTGAGCTTTACCATCACCAACGCCGATGGCTCGACGAACAGCTACTCGACCACGGCGACGACGGTCAGCGGTTTGATTGCCGAGATCAACAGCGAAAACATTCCGGGTGTGACGGCCAGCCTGCAGGCGGCTGGTTCGGTGGGCATTACCAGCGGCAGCGCCATCAACAAGGGCGACATGGGCATTGAGATCAGCAACACCAATGCCGATGTGGCGATTGCCTCGGGTTCGAGCTTGATCTCTGACAGCACGACGGCTGCTGCGACCTCGGTCACGACCAACACCTATGCCACCACGGCGATCAGCTACAAGTTTGCTGCGGGTGGTGACAGCACGGTGGATCTGAGCGATACCGATCTGAGCACTTCGTCCGATTCGCAGAGCGCGCTGCAGGCTCTGAATACGGCGATCAGCGATGTGGCGGCTCAGGATGGCTACATCGGCGCACAGATCAACACGCTGACCGCGGTCAGTTCGGTCATGAGCACGCAGCAGGAGAACGTGCTTTCGGCACAGAACGCAGTGCAGGCCACTGACTATGCACAGGCGACCTCGAATATGTCGAAGTATGAAATTCTGAGCCAGACCGGCATTGCTGCCCTGGCGCAGGCCAACAGTGTGCAGCAGGAAGTGACCAAGCTGTTGCAGTAAGCGCACGAATCTCTCTTGCCTGATTGTTCGGAGTCGCTGTCGAGGTGTGAAGTCGCCGCTTGAAAAGAGCGTGCCTCCCAGACCGATTCGACGGACTCCGACTTTCAGGAAGAGAAGCTTTTGAGCGATTTTCCCATCGGCGTTGCCCTGGTTCGCATTGCAGAAGGTCGCTTCTTCCTGAGGAAGAAACAATCTGGCAGCAAGGCTTCTGGAGTACCGCGAAGGGAGAGCCGCTTCAGAGCATTTTCGGAATACACGTAGACTTTTTAAGGGGCTTGTAAGGTGCCTTTTTCTTGAGGAAAAATGCACTTAGCATCCAGCTTTCGGTCTACAGAATTTCCGAAAAATGCTTCAGCGGGCCCCACCGTTCCCAAGTTCAATGGGCTTCGCTACTCCGTAGCAGTATTGCGGTAGTTCAAGACAACCCAGGGACGGGCGGCGACAAAGAGCTTCTCTTTGTCGCCCATTTTTTGTAAAACAGCTTCCAGCTTTTAGCTGTTCCTGCTGGATGGAGCAGTATCTTCTCGCAAATGGACTTTGCAAAGAAAAGCGCCCTTTTCTGCATTGCAGAAAAGGGCGCTTTCAACTACGAACTACGCGTTGACAGCTGTTTTTTACTCCCACTCACCACTGACCAGATAGTCGTGAATCGAGCGGGCGGCCTTGCGGCCAGCGCCCATGGCCAGAATCACGGTGGCTCCGCCGGTGACGATGTCGCCGCCGGCAAAGACGCCGCGCTTGCTGGTGCGGGTGGTTTCAGCATCGGCCACAATGTAGTTGCGCTTGTTGGTGGCCAAGTCCGGCGTGGTGCTCTGGATGAGCGGATTGGCGGTGGTGCCGAGACCGATGATCACGACGTTGGCGGGGATGATAGTCTCGCTGCCTTCCACTGCGATGGGACGACGGCGGCCGCTGGCGTCGGGCTCACCAAGCTCCATGCGTACGCATTTTGCGCCGGTCAGCCAGCCCTTTTCGTCGCCCACAAACTCCACCGGATTGGTAAGCATGCAGAACTCGATGCCTTCTTCCTCGGCGTGGTGTACTTCTTCCAGACGGGCAGGCATTTCCTCACGGCTGCGGCGATAGACGAGGGTCGCGCTTTTCGCTCCCAGGCGCTTGGCGGTGCGCACGGCGTCCATGGCGGTGTTGCCGCCACCAATGACGATGACGTCCTTGTCGCGGCAGTCGTAGACCGGCTCGTCGTAGTTGTCGCTGTCGTAGGCGCGCATCAGGTTGATGCGGGTCAGGAACTCGTTGGCCGAGTAGACGCCGTTCAGATGCTCGCCGGGAATGTTGAGGAACTGTGGCAGACCCGCGCCAGTGGCGACGAAAACCGCATCGAAGCCCTCATCGTTCATCAGTTCGTCAATAGTGACGCTCTTGCCAACCACTACGTTGGTCTCGAACTCCACGCCCATGCGGCGCATATTGTCGATCTCCTGACGGACGATGGCCTTGGGCAAGCGGAACTCGGGAATGCCGTAGACCAGCACGCCACCCAGCTCATGCAGCGCCTCAAAGACGCGTACCCGGTGGCCCTTCTGGATGAGGTCGCCAGCCGCTGACAGACCTGCCGGACCGCTGCCGACGACGGCCACGCTTTTGCCCGTCTTGGCAGCAATGGCGGGCAGGCCGAGCTTGCCGCTGTTGCGTTCAAAGTCGGCGATGAAGCGCTCCAGGTTGCCGATGGCTACTGCTTCACCCTTTTTACCCAGAATGCAGCCGCCCTCGCACTGATTTTCCTGCGGGCAGACGCGGCCGGTGATGGCGGGCAGGGCATTGTCTTCGCGCATTTTGGTGGCCGCGCCCAGATAGTCCTCGGCGGCAATGCGTTCGATGACGGCCTTAATGTTTACGCCCACCGGGCACTGCTGAATGCAGCCCGGCTTGCCGCAGGTGATGCAGCGGACGGACTCGGTGTGCGCCGTTTCAGGCGTCAGGCCGAGGTTGACTTCCAAAAAGTTGTGACAGCGCACCGAAGGATCCTGAGCGGGCATCGTGGTGCGAAGAATCTTCATGCGCTCCTTGAGGGGAAGCGTGTTGGCATCAGACATAGTGCTTCTCCTCGACAGAGATGTTGGCGATTTTGGCGGATTCCGACTGGGATGCGGCAATCTCGACACGCAGGCGTTCGACGGCTGCTTCCTTTTCGGCAAGCTCGGCACGCAACTGGGCCAGTTCTTCGTCCTTGTGGGCCTTGAACTGTTCGAGTGAACGGCATTCCTTGTCGCGATACATGGTGTTGCGCTGCATCAGAACCTCGAAGTTGACCTGCGCAGCGTCGAACTCGGGGCCATCCACACAGGCAAAACGCGATTCATTACCGAGCACCACGCGGCAGCCGCCGCACATGCCGGTTCCATCCACCATGATGGAGTTCAGGCTGACCATGGTCTTGATGCCGAGCGGCTTGGTCACATTGGCCACGGCACGCATCATGGGCACGGGACCAACGGCCAGAACGAAGTCCACCTTGCGGCCAGACTCGATCAGCTCGGTAAGCTTTTTGGTCACCAGACCCTGCTCGCCGTAGCTGCCATCGTCGGTCATGATGTAGGTTTCGGTGGATGCGGCGCGGACCTCATCCTCAAAGACTACAAACTCGCGGTTGCGAGCGCCTTCAATGAAGACCACCTGATTGCCGGCCTGCTTGAGGGCGTTGGAGGTGGGCAGAGCCATGGCCGTGCCTACGCTTCCGGCCAGAATTGCCACCGTGCCGAAGTGCTCAATCTCACTGGGCTTGCCGAGCGGGCCGACGATGTCCAGAATCTTGTCGCCGGTCTCCAGGCTGTTCAGCAACTGGGTGGTTTTGCCAATGCCCTGGGCCACAATGGTGACCGTGCCGGCGGCGGGGTCCGAACTCTTGATGGTGAGCGGAATGCGTTCGCCCTTTTCATGAAGACGAAGAATGATGAACTGCCCCGGGCGCTGCTTGCGGGCGATACGCGGGGCCTCGATAACAAACTGCTTGATATTTTGCCCGACGATGCGGGCATCGACAATCCTGTACATGAAGTCAGGTCTCCGGAGTAGACGGACTGAGGCGAAACGATTCTGCGCGCAGCGGGTAATGCAGGGGGAAAATCCGTGGCTGGGGCAGATCCACTCAGACGTTCTTTCACTTCTATTCTTCCAGACGGGGGCCGGGCGGCGAGTGATTTGTATCACAAAAAATGAGCATTTGCGTGCGTTCTGGGAGAAAAATCGCGCGTGGGAGGAGTTTTTGTCTGTGGCTTGCGGCAGGAGGCAGCGGCTCAAGGGATGAGATGAGTGTATGAATTCCGCACGCGGCAAAAGGCTGAAGGAGTTTTTCTGCAGAAGATGAATGAATTCTCATGCAGATCTGCCGATGAATTCCGAGATGGACAGCAGGTAAAGCGGGCACTTTGCCGAAAGAGAAACCATGGGGACAGCAGTGTGGAATTGTCCCAGTAAGTGTTTGGGCGGCGATGAGAAAGATGAAGAGGGAGGTGGAGGCGAGGGGAGCAATCCTACGCCCGCTTCTGCAACTCGCACAGGAAAAACGTACCTGGTCACCGCTGCTGCTGGCAGGGGTTCTGAGGCGTGCACTGGAGGACTTGCCGGGACTGACGCGCATGCTGAGTCTGCCTGCGTTGCCTGTCTATCGGCAGCATCTGCGCTATGATGCGCGTTTTTTGTTCAAGCATCTGACGCATGAGTTTCTTTGCCGCCGGATGAGCGTGGCCGAACGCTCACTCTGTGTCTTTCATCACTATGTGCGGATGCAGAAGATGCTGCCCGAAGTTTTGCTGCGGCAGGTTCTGCGCGACCAGGGAACGGCGCTGCAAATTAGGCACGAACGCGGCAGCTACACGGTGCAACTGAGTCTTTCGCGCCCCGACGATAAGGAAGGCGAGTTCTCGCTGAGTCTGCTGGAAGGCGAAGAATTGCTCTATGTGCTCTCTTTCACCGTGGTGCCGGGAAGAGTGGTGGGCAGAGCCGAGCAGGATGTGCTGTTGGTCAGCCGACTGCAGGGCGTGCGTGCGCGGCTGCAGCAGATTCGCGCCGCAACCCGTGCGTTGCATGACGTTGCTCCTGCGGCACTGCTGATGGCTGCGCTCGACGGCATGGCCCAAAGCCTGAAGATCAGGGCAATTGTCGGTGTGCAAGGGCAGGATCAGACCGCCTACAACCCGCTGTATGCCAGCTCATTCCAGAGTTGCTACGACGATTTTTTTCAGGCGCTGGGCATGGAGCTCAATGCACGGAGCTATTACTACGCACAGTTGCCACTGCCGGAAAAGCCGATGCAGCAGATCAAACCGCGCCACAGACTGCGTACACGGGAAAAACGGGAGTTTAAGCGGAGAGTCGCTGAGGCGGTAGCGAACTATTTTGGGCGGGCACAATGTGGAAGAGCTGTGGATTTTTCTGTAGACGCGGCTTCCGTTCTGGAGGAGCCGTAAAAAGACGGAGAATTGTTTTAGGCAGGTTTTACGCGGCTTTTGGCGTGAATCTTTCCTCACTGTACCGACCGCTTGAGGCATGTTTTGTCTGGAGTTTGACAGCTACGGCCAGAACATGGAGAATAAAGAAGTTGGTTGTTCACAACGAGTGGGCCTGTGGCGCAGTTGGGAGCGCGCTTCCATGGCATGGAAGAGGTCATCGGTTCGATCCCGATCAGGTCCACCAATTAAATCAACGACTTAAAGACGGTCCCGCCTACTGGCTTGGTAGCATTTTGGTAGCAAATTCCAAAACCTTACCGCGAGCAGGACGTGAGATTGCTGGTTTCTTCCTCTCCGAAGAGGCGGCTTGTAGAACTTCTCCTTTCAGTGTTGCTTCCCCATCCGAAAAGTTTTCGACCCTTTGCCTGACCCTGGTTCTGGTCGGGTGTTGGCCCGTGGTGCCGGTCCCCATCAGCTCTTCATGGATGGACGTCACCGTGGAGCGCACACCGTCCTCCATCGTTTGCATGTAGACATCGGTCGTGGTGGCCACCCGTGAGTGGCGCAGCATCCCCTGAATGTCCTTGACATGCCCCTTGTCCTTGGCCAGCGTCGCAATGGTGCGCCGGATGACCTGGAAGGTCAGCTTGGGCAGCCCCAACTGCACGGCTAGCTTGTGCAACACCCTTTTCCGGTAGTTGCTCGGGTCCATGAAGTTTCCGCTGCGGCCGGCGAAGATGAAGTCGTCGGGCGCGGCATATTTCGAGATGCGCCGCCACTCCTCCAACTCTTCGACCTGCTCCCCGGTGACCGGGATCGCCGTAAGGCTCCCCTTCGTCTTACCCCAGGGACGGATCTTCCCCTTGTAGATGGTCTCCCGGATGTTGAGCTTGTTGTGCTCTTCATCGAGAGAAGACCAGCGGAACGCGAACAGCTCTCCCGGACGGAGAGCGTTGGTCATGTCAAGTTTCAGCAGAATCCGGTTGCGGAGTTCGAGTGCGGCCAGCGCAGAACGCAGTTGATTCCACGTCAGCACTGTCTTGTCGGTGTCCCGGAGGTTGACCGGTGTCTTGAGCTTGCGCGCAGGATCTTTGATGAGGAAGTCCTGATCGACCGCCTCGGCAAAGATCGAACGAATGTAAGCTCGGCACTGCAAGACTCTGTCCTTGGACCGGGTTTTTGCCAGCTTGTTGAGGTGGGCCTGGAGAACGAGCTTGTCGAAGCGTTCCAACCGGATTTCTCCAAACTCGGCGAGCAGGTCAGCCTCGATCAGGTGCTTCTTGATCTTGGCCGTCTCCTCTTTCCAGTCCGCCTCTTTGAGCGGCAGGTAGCGGTTGTGGACAAACCAGAGCAGAGTGACGCTGCCATTCCTGACAATCCCCTCTTCGGTGGTATGCCCCGTCAGCCGGGCGATCTCCCGCTCCAGCTTTTCTCGCGCCTCGAACTTCGTCATCTCCGATTTCAGTCCGAGCACGACCGGCGTGATGATCGGTTTGGGCTCGTTTGCAGCCGGGTCGAGAACGGTGCGGCGAAAGTAGCCGTACCACTTCTTTCCCCGAACCATCACCCAACCCTTCTGGTGCGATGTACCCATGTGTTTCTCGATTTCTGTGGGGAAAAACAGTGGGCGTCCCCATTTTACCGTGGTTTTCTACGTAAATTGGAGAGCCTTTCCCGCTCGTGGACGAACTCTTCGATCTGGCTTTGGCGATATCGTAAGACTCCATCGCCAATGCGAATGACGGGCAGCAAGGGGGCTCGACGCGAGGAATGATCCCAGACCCAATCCGTGCTGACGTTGAGGCGATGCGCCACATTTTCGGCAGTGAGCAACGGGTCTGTCTCAGGCGTTTGCGGGGAAACAGCGGCCAGCGGCATAGGACGTAACTCCGAAAGCAAGCTGGGCATCAAGGGATGCCGGATACCATAGCCTGTCCCGCAGAAAAAAGGCCGTCCAATACTTCGTATTTATCGGGTGATAATTGGGAGTTATCGGGTTGGCCCAAACCATCGCTGCAAGTGATAGATATTGTTTGCCTTATTATGCATTCGCTGGTCCCGGTCAAGGCTGGCGAACCGGGTCAAAAGAAATCGGCGGGATGCCTTGAAGCTGGCGTGCAGTCGCAGATCCAGAGATCTGACAGCGGTATGGATACTGAACCCCGGATCCGAGGCGATCATGGATCTGGTGCGAGTATGCAAGGCAGCGGAGCAGGACCAACTGCGTGCGCAGCATAGGTTGAGCAAGTTTCCGCTGCGCATCGAAAATGGGCAAGAACGTACAGGTCGCGGTATCGCGCAGATTATGGCGGTAATCATTGCGGTGGGGTTGGGCAATATCTCGGGTAAGGATCGCAAATGCAATTGGGCGTTTGCGGGGACTGATCCAGACAAAACTGCGCGTTTAGGTTGGGGAACTCCCGATCATGGAAAACCGGCTTCGCGAGCGCTTGAACGGGCCACCCACCACTTGGAATATGATGGGCGGGTATCATTGACCCGAGGCAATAATGTTCGGCGTAATGGTCCTTACCGATCTTCGGCGCACGCCACTTCGTGACCAACTGATAAGGCGCGGGTGCGTGGTCTCCGAGATTCACTACAGCGCATTCCCAGGGAGTCTCTCTCTTGCTGCGGGAATGACGACGGACATTGTAATTTGCTTTCCATTCCCCGACAGCCAATACCGGGATGGCGTCCTTACATTTTCCAGATCACGGGCAATTCAACGCGAGTTGAGACAGCTACCGCATGATGTCTGCATGGGTGACGGGAGAAAGTGGCGCTCCGTGCCTTTCCTTCCATTGATAGATCAGCGCGATATGTATTCCGCATTTGTTGACGCCCGGATATTCTCAGGCGGTGTGTACTCCTACCTCGATGACACCGAAGCCTACCGCGTAATTAAGGAATCTGTTGACGGATACAAGAGGAAGGTAGTTAACGGATTCGACAATATGGGATTTCTCGTAGCCGAGAAGAACGGCAGGTTGCAGCTTGGCCCCGCGCTCGGAGGGAAACGCGACCTAGAAAATGAATTCTACAACAGCGCGGCTGACAATATTCACAAAAATCGGTCTGGATATGTCACGGTAGACCGGAGCCTTTACGGAATACAGTACGAGGTCGAGCAGCTTGAGTTCATCATCAATAGCAAAAAGACGAAGGAAGTCGATCTCCAAAGGTTCTTTGAGGAAAATCCGCATTTTATCGCCAGTCACCGGCAGGGGACGCCCATGCCTCACCCGAAATTTCCGCTGAACGCGAGAGAGTCGCTGATTCCCGATTTTCTGATGCGGCCAAACTCAGCACTTCAGAGGGATTCAAACTGGGAGGTCTTGGACTTGAAGAAGCCCAATGTAAATCTCCTCACAGGGAAGAGCAATCGCCCGGCTTGGGGGCATGAAGTTTCTAAGGCGATTGCCCAACTGAAGGAGTACGGGGATTATTTCAGGAACCCAGTCAATGCAGACGTGATCATACGAATCCTTTCCCATCACTTGCGATTCCCAAAACTTGCAGTGCTCATAGGACGAATGCCGAAGGGCAGTGGAGTGGAACAACTTGAACTAGCCCAATCGCGGGAACCACTCGTGAAGATCATCACCTATGATGAGATCCTCGACTTTCAGAGAAACCTTCTCGATTAGACTGGCCTGCTCCGCAGGAGCTGTGTATGGGGAGGGGGTACACTCCCCACGAATGGGGATGTCCCGTCTTAGCTCTGCTAGGGCGGGTACTCTGACAGTAGAGTCAGACGGACAAAGTACACCGTCCTCGAACCGGAGGAGAAACGTGTCAAAGTATCTGCTCACTTCCGAAATTCTCAGCCGTTCTGTTGCAAGGACATGGGACGAGGCGAAACTTGAGTGGTCTTTGCTCGAAGTTTACGAGTCGGATGAACCTGAGACTTGCCTTTGCGGTCACTTTCCCATTGTCGAGCTTTGCGTGCTGACTAATCGCAAGAACCGAATGCAGGCGACTGTCGGTAACTGTTGCGTGAAGAAGTTCATCGGACTTCCATCTGACAAGATTTTTCAAGCGGTGAAGCGCATCCGAAAGAACGGATCGAAGTCCTTGAACGCCGAAGCCATTCAGCACGCGTTTGATCGCCGCTGGATCAGCAAATGGGAAATGGATTTCTACTTCAATATCATGCGTAAGCGCAATCTATCAGAAAAGCAAGCGACTAAGAAGGGCGAAATCAACCAGTTGGTACTGGCTCGAATGAAGCGGTAGCGCCGGCAACCGCTCTTGGGAGACGTTCCGTTGCCTCAATATCAGTATTCAAAAGTAGCATTTTCTCCTTCCAATGCTGAGGGGACAGCCCTCGGTGGTATCATTCCGGCAAATGTCAGAACGTGCAGAACTTCTTTTCAAGCGGCTACAAAATGCAAAGGCAATCCGCGCTCTCATAGGGCAGGCGGAAGACGGCGATTTCGACTGTAAGGAATGGCATGGAGCGGACTCCATGAAGGCGAGCGTTGCGAAGGCTGCGTGCGGGTTCGCCAATGCGACAGGCGGAGTGATCGTGGTGGGGATGACGGCTAAGTCCAGCGGGCCGAACACGTCCGACGTCGTTACCGGGGAAAAGCCTGTGGCTGACAGAGAAGCGGTCAAATCCGCAGTGCTAGACATAATTCTGAAGCAAGTGGACCCCGGTGTCACGGGCGTTCGCGCTCATACCGTACCCGATAAGCCGAAGGCGAAATCCGGCTTCGTGCTTCTATACATCCCCGAGATGGACGGCTCCCCGCAACGATCGAGGCAAGATTGGCGCTTCTATGTGCGCATCGCTAGCGGTACCGTCCCAATGGAATATTTTCAGATTGCGGATCGGTTCGGGAGCAGGCCGCACCCGAAGTTGGAGTTGATCTTTGACGAACGACATACGGGACTCAACCCCTATCGGCAGCCAGAACGTAACTTCGTACTGGGGTTGAAGAATACAGGTCGAAGCATCGCAAGGTTTCCAGCCGTGTGGTTTTTGCAAGGTACTGTTCATCCCGATACGTTTGGTATTGATGGAAACACGAACTTTGGCTTGCCACGCAGACCTTCGGAAGATCCCCTGATAATATTCGCCGGGGGCGTTGACAATGTGATTTTTCCAGGGCAAGAGCTAGTTGTTGCGAAGTTGGCCCAGGCCGGAACCAAGAGCGACCCTAAACCTAGACAGGAACACACCGAACCGGTAGTCACATGGGCCAGCGTAAAAACGCGCTACGTGTTCCCCGCATTCAACTTCACGTGCTCAATATCATGCGAGGGATGCCCAACAGAAGCAATAGAAAAGATCTTCGGAGCGACTGAGTTCAATAGCGATTTTTAGCGCATGCAGTAAAATCCCAGCGCAACGTTACAGAGTCAGCGTGCCGAGACATCCCGCAAACGGGCTTCACGCATCTGACCTCATGCGAGGTCTTGATTTGTGCGAATCGACAACGCGCTCTCCAGAGGCAGATTACTCCCGAAATGTCGCCATCGCGACTGGAATTTCGTGACACATCCTTGGCGTGGATCGCCGTTGCCTGGGGCGTTTGCCAGGACTGATCTAGCCGACGCCTGCGATTGATGGCGCGAGTGGAATGCATCCCTCTGACAAAATGAAGTCAGTTTCGGCAGCCTCATGTTCAGTCATGATCACCAAATGCACAGGCCATCGTTCACAGAGATCTCTCATCCGCGATCTAAGCACGCCAGCATCTTCAGCAGTTGAGCAAACCGCCAAGAGATCGATATCAGAAAATGCTTCGTGTCCTCTGAAGTACGAGCCGAATCCATACCACCAAACAGATGACTCCACCCGAGCGTTGTTCATTACCGCCGTCATAATGTCGAAATACGCAGCATCGATCCTCATTCGCTGCTAAGCCTTCCCAAAAACTGACGCCACGGAAGGATCGGAACCCGCATCCCCCTCGCAGCCTCTTTAGCTTCCGTCGTGGCGGAGCCATTAGGGTTGGTCATTAAGATGATGTCGAACGATCCATATCTGCTGCGAGCATTCCTCACATGTTCAGCTGTAAGCTCATACTCATTCAACAGCACAATCCGTAGCGGGTCCAAACCAAATCTAAAGACCATGTAGACCCTGTCAGATTCCTGTTCAAAATGACTTACGTGGTCATGTTGGCTCAGTCCCCGTTCAACGAATGCGTTCTCGCTCTTCTTGTACTCACTCACATCTTCTAATTTGTGGCTGATCGCGGACATCAAGTCGCCAATACCGCCGAAGGCCAGCCCTCGGCTTCGCGCGGCTGCAATCCCCGACTGGGCCCAGAGGCCCTCCTTCGGGACATTTACAACAAAAGCAACGCGGGGATACGCCGCGAGCAGTGGAATAAAAATGGAATCAGTAACTTCAGAGAGGGAAAGCACTAAGGCTTCAAACGGCGGCAGGGCCTTTCTGTTGACACGGAAGGTGGAAGGGCTGGTCACTTCAGTGCCGGACACGTCCGTTTTCTGCGCGATAATCGAGGCTACCCAGGCGGTAGTCTCCTGCGGCGGTCTAGGCATCTCCCCCTCCATTCGTCATTATCTTGTTCATTCCTTCCGGGAAGCGGCGTTGAGCCTCCACTGTTAGATCGGTTAAGTGGCGAGCTTCCAGATCATGTATGTGTTGTCGAAACAATTCGAGCGTCCGCGCCTCGTCAGAGGTGAGGTGCCTCCGATTAGCATCAAGTCTGGCTAATATCCTTCTGTTGTTAGGTATGATCCTTTCTCGCATTTTTCGTCGCCAGGCAGAAGCCATCTCACTCTCCGGATTTTCGCGATAACTGAGGTCTGGTCCGAACTCTTCAAACACAACTCGATTTTCTAATAACAGCGGCTCTATTAGGGACCGCACCTCCGCACGCGTGGATAAAGCAGTGGCTCCAAACATTTGGTCCAAGCGCAACTGATGGTCACGCTTCCATTGAAAAAGCAGCTGATCTGGAAACTGTTCAGGGGCCTTGTCTATCTTCGTGTGGCAATTCGCACAAAGTAGTATGAGATTGTCGAACTCTCCGCGCTCGACTTCGGAGAGGGAGGCATCGGCACGGGGGCCGTGATCGCTTGCAGCTAAGATGTGCGCCATCTCCGCTATGTGGACACGAGCAGTACCTACCTCGACGAAAAGAGAGTTGTAGCAAGAAGGGTTCTGGCAATAGCCCGCGGACGCGGCAAATAGACGTAATGCGGTATTGCGATCTGGGGCAGCGGCCCCACGGGAGCAACTCATCGTTGAGATATCACCTTCAGCGCAAAAGCCTTGCGCACTCAATCCTAACCTATCCTAAGAGATCAGTCCCTTGAAGTCGCCCAGTGTGATGTAAATCACGTGCGCGAAAAGCGTGTGCAATCGGAGTTTCCCGTATCAATCCGATGCGGCTTCGCATGTTGCGCCCTCATCGTCGATACTGCTCTACCGAGTCAAATCAGTCGAGGCCCCACGTCGCGGTCGAGCTTCCGCATTCCTTACACGACGTTGGATCAATAATTATCTTCGACAGCGCGATAAGTGGGCATAAAATTAATCTTGATCAGCATTTGAGCATCCCCTGCCAAGAATGATGCCTAAGTATGAGCCCAGATCAAGAAAAAATCGCCCAGTGGCTTTCAGACAGATCTCCCTCACTGCATGAGGCTTATCTTATTGCTCTCCAGTTTTTGGCCGACCCGAAAATTCCTGGTCGAGCCCAGATGATCTGTCATGCTGGGCGTGACTTATGCACTGGTCTACAGGACTTGCACAGCGTAACCAAGGAGCGCACGAACACCACGCCGATCTTCAAAGACGTTGATTACGCCTGGAAAAAAGAACGGCTGGACGCTGTTGGAATTGCAGAATCCACCGATTCTGCGCCAGCACCCGAACAGATGGCCCTGTCTGAGGTGACGATTCCTCGTTACCTCATGGCGCTCCTACAGCGATTGATAGAGGAATATCGCCGTGGAGCAGAGATTCAAACAGTACAGGCCGTACAAATGTTTAGGGTAATTGACCCAGCAAGTGCGAAACGCCCAGAGGCCGTGCAACCACTTGTAACGGAATGGAAGAGCCTTCGCAGCTGGTTTAATCGCTATACACATTTTGGAGTTGATCAGAGCATCCCTGAAGAACAGGAGTTGCAACAGAAGTTCACGACACTCGAAAACTTCATTCTTGGCGCGATACGGACCTTCTACGAAGGCATGGGGGGCTTGGATGAAATCCTGGACGAAACCAACTCCTGAGCTTGTCAAGCGCGCAATAGCGAGCATGCCCTACCTGGAGCAGCAGCGCTACTTCTTCGAGCGCCTCGACAACCCGGAGTGGATAGAACCGCTGCGTAAGGCGAAGTTCTTCTCATCTTTTCCAACCGAAACACACGAAGGCAATGCAGTCACTTTCTATCTTTGGCCAGCAAGCCGTTACCTGTCTCGCATGGCTGTTCTCAAGCCTGATCTCGTCGCAGAGATCATGAGCGAGTTCCCGGAGACTGGAAATCCGTTCGTCATACAAGATATTCTCACTGCAGCACGAGCAATGCAGCCGGCGGCATCGGCCAAGCTGGCAGAGGTGTTAGCACGTTCAGCCCGTGGCACGGGGTTTATTGGAATGGACCGCGCGGGAGAGGTTGCGGCGAACCTGGCAGAGGCGGGAGAAACAAAGGCCGCACTGACAATCCTGCGGTCCATCCTTGACGTCATTCCTGATCCCCGACCCGTGACTGTTGGTACGTCGGGCCACGTATATCGTCACGACGCCCTAACCGCAATCCGAAGCTTCGACTACGCGAGCATTCTTCGAAAAAATGGTGAACGACTTGCCAGGAGCCTGGGAGTGGAATACATCTCACTTCTGTCGAAGAAGCTGGTCTCTGCCCTCGCGCAAGAATATCCGCAATATAAGAAGTCAACTCGTCCTGTTGAGGATTACTCCTACATCTGGCGCGCTCATCTTGATGGCTGGGACATGCAGGAGGAGGCGAAGCAACTGTTGATCTTCGGAGTTCTCCAGGCAACCGAGTGCATGGTTGCGGAAGGTAGATGGAGTGAAGCTCAACAGATATTAGAAAAGCAGCCGTTTGCGGTCTTTGAGCGAATTCAGCTATTCCTTCTTGCGAAGTATCCTGAGTTGGACACCGTGCTTGCAGCGAAGAAGCTTGGGGATCCAATCCTGTTCCATGCTTTCGGGCTTCGCCAGGAATACAACCAGCTTGCACGTACCGTTTTTTCGAGAATGTCAGCGGAGCAACAAGACGCCGTGCTTGTATTGATTGACGCTGGTCTCAATCGGGAACGCATGGTCGAACGTGTGCTTTCACAAGATGAGATCGACCGAACTATCCGGCAGTGGACACTTGAACGTTACGAGCCGATTCGGCAGAGCCTTTCGCCGGATCGGCTTAGACAAGTGGAACTTCTCGAACAGGAGTTTGGCGTCGCGCGCAGTTATGAGAATCCTATAGTCCACGGCGGTGCAGTCCCTGTTGGAGGAAAGAGTCCGGCGGACGGCGCAGATCTACAGGCAATGTCCGCCGATGAGGTGCTCAACTATCTCCGGACATGGTCACCCAACCGCAGCGACCCCTTTGGTCCGTCCTATCAAGGTCTTGCCCGAGAGTTCACGACAGCGGTGGGGGCTGCCCCCGAGCGGTACGTCGAACGTCTCGAAGACTTCAAGGGGCTCCCGTCAACATATGTGCGCGCGGCACTCCAAGGCTTCCGTGACGCCACGAGGCGAGGCGTCGATCTGGCATGGCCGGCACTGCTCGGACTCGCAGAATGGATTTGCGAACAGCCAGACGTTGTCTCGGAGCAGTCTGACGAGGACGACTGGCATGGGCACGATTCAGGTTGGCACCCGACGCGCTTTGCTATCGTTGACATGCTTGAGAATGCAATCAAGAAGGGCGTTCTTCCGATCGAGCTCGATTCTATCGCTTGGAAAGTAATCGATAAGCTTTCGGATGATGAGTCAGAGTGCCTGAACTACGAAGATCCTGACTCCCAGGAAAAGGATGTATGGAGCTATTCACTCAATACTCTACGGCCGAGAGCTATTCGTGTCGCACTGAATTACATTGAATGGCGATTCACACGACTCAAAGCCGAAGGGCGGTCGATCGACGACGCTCCTGAGATTCTTGCGTACCTGGAGAAGCACCTTGATCCAGCAACCGAGAAATGCCTTTCCGTTCGACTCATCTACGGTGAAAAATTTCCCTTTCTTCATGCCGTGGCGCCGCAGTGGGCCTCCCGCGCATACAGGGAAATATTCCCAACGTCAATTGAGTTGGAGCCTCTTCGCGACGTCGCCTGGGGAGCATATCTGGCCGCAAACCAAGCCTATTCTGATCTGTTTCCACTGCTTGAGCCTCTCTATCGAGACGCCATGCAAATTTCGGATGAATCCCGCAAACAAGGAAAGAGTCATATCACAGATCGACCAAGTTCTTTGCTTGCCCACCACCTGCTCCAGCTTTTCTGGAGAGGCAAGATTGACCTTCGCGAGGGCTCGCCGCTGGTAGAGTTTCTCAGTAACGCTGGTACGAGTGCTTTGCGTAGCACGATTATTTACGTTGGACAGTCGCTCTCTGAAGCCCAAGAGACAGTTGCTCCAGAGGTGATAACTCGTCTGCAAACCCTTTGGGACTACATCCTCGAATCTGATCGTGCCAAGAGCCTGAGAGAGGTATTTACCTACTTCGGTTGGTGGTTCAACACGCCATACTTCGAGGATCACTGGGCTCTCGATCACCTCGAAAGCAGCCTCCTGCTTGCCAAGGGTAAATTCGAACCGCTGTTGAATGCGCTGGCGCGTTTGTCGCGGCTCGCCGAAGCCTACCCCTCGCAGGTGTTGAACTGCACGAAGATGATCACGCTTGGGGCGGATGAGTACGTTGACCTCTGGACGGCTGACCTCGATCACATCTTGAGGACTGCATTGACCTCAGGGGATGCGAATGCTGCGGCCACAGCATCCGAACTCATCAATGAGCTTGGTAGACGCGGTCATCATTCGTATCGCTCTTTAATCTGTCCCAGCGATGCATGCCAGTAGTTCCGAGGAGAAGCAGCCAGGCTCGGCCCGGACGGCATATCAGTACCGGGAAGTCGCCAAGGCATTAGCCAACCTAGTTGAATTGCATGAATCCATAATTAGCTGAACAGGGTTCCTTGGTCCGACTCTTGCAGAGCTAGAAGTTCCGGGTCGTTGTTGCGCACATTGCCGACCTGATCGCTCACTGTCCAGGCTTCCATCTCTTCGGCAGGATAGGGCTGAAGCAGATCATGCGATGGAGTGGACTTGCTGCCTGTGTCCAGCCAGCGTTCGTAATTCTTCGGGGCGACGATCACCGGCATGCGGTCGTGGATTGGGGCCATCAGTTCGTTGGGTGTGGTGGTCAGAATGGTGAAGGTGGTTAGCGCATCGCCCTCCGGCGGCTGCCAGCTCTCCCATAAACCGGCAAAGGCGTAAGGTTCGCCACTCTTCAGGCCGATGGCGTAGGGCTGGCGAGTCTTCGGCGATAGCCGCTGCCACTCGTAAAAAGCATCGGCAGGAATCAAACAGCGGCGCTTTTTGAGCGCTTCACGGAATGCGGGTTTGGCGGCGGCTTCCTCGGCGCGGGCGTTGATGGTGCTCAGGCCAATCCGCTCATTCTTGGCCCAGGAAGGAACCAGGCCCCAACGCATCAATGAGATGCGTCGCTGACTGGATTCTGGGTCCAGCCACACCACAGGCTGGAAGCTCTGCGGAGCGGCGTTGTAACTGGCCGTGAACCAGGGCATCAGATGCAGGTCCAGATCAAACCATTCGGCAAGAAGCTCTTGCGCGGATTTTCGGGCGTAGCGGCCACACATATCGCTCTCAGAATAGCGCTTCACTTGCGGGAAAACTGGAGAACTGTTGACAAGCTGACCGATTCGCGCGAACCTTAAAAGGCGAATGTAAGGCGAAATATGGCCACTGCTGCTGCCCTACGACTCCAGATCGAAGAATCCCTCGCGACCCGCTTCCCGGCGGCGCTCTCGCCGATGCCGCGCACCTTCCGCGAGACGGCGGGGACCGGCATTGCCGCTGTCGATGCGCTGCTCGACGGTGGGCTGCCCGTGGGAGCAATCAGCGAAGTGGTCGGTCCGGAGTGCTCTGGACGAACGACGCTATCGCTGGCTTTTCTGGCCAGTTGTACCGCGCGTGGGCAGGTTTGCGCCTGGGTGGATGCATGCGATGCGCTCGATCCGGAATCGGCTGCGGCAAGCGGTGTGCATCTGCCCTTGCTGTTGTGGATTCGCTGCACGAACAGCAGCGTGGCTTTGCCCATGACAAAAAACAGGCGCGCAAAGAAAAGCTGGTCGCATCTCGATCAAGCGTTGCGGGCCACTGACCTGCTATTGCAAGTGGGGGGATTTGCGGCGCTGGTGCTGGATCTGGGCGGTGTCGATCCAGCACAGGGCATGCGGATTCCACTGGCTACCTGGTTTCGCTTTCGTCAGGCTGCGGACCGCACGCGCTGCACACTGCTGGTATTGGGGCAGGCTTCGTATGCGCAGTCAAGTGCGGCTGTAGTGCTTGACTGCTCTGCGCTCCGTGCGGAAGCGCAAGGGGGAACGGTGCTCAGCCGCTGTGGATACGAAGTGAGCCGTCGACGTGAGCGCTTTACGCAATTCTCACAGCAGCGGAAGCCGCCCGCTGTTGCATGGACAGCGTCCACAGCCTGGGCCGCGGAGAGAACCGCATGAGCCGCGAACTCTATGCCTGCGTTCATGCCACGGAATTTGCCGCACAGGCTCTGTTGCGCTTGCGCACCGACCTGAAAGTCGAGCCTGTAGCGATTGTGGAGGGACCACTGCACGATGCCTGCGTTTGTTCCATGAATCGTGCTGCTGCGCAATGCGGAGTCGTGCGTGGACTTCCGCGCATGGATGCCGAAGCGCTCAATGGATTGAAGATTCTTGATCGCTCGCTCGCCGTGGAGCAGGCGGCGCGTACCGTGATGTTGGAGGTAGCAGCACAGTTCACGCCACGCATGGAAGTTGTTCCCGCTGGCGTTGGATGTTCGATAGTCCTCGATGTGATGGGCAGCGAATTGCTCTTTGGTCCGCCGAATGTGCTGGCCACCAAGATCAAGGATGCAATGGAAGCCGTGGGGCTGCATATCAGTGTTGTACTGAGCGCCAACTTTCATACGGCGCGCCTGAAGGCTGCCGCGCATCGCGGATTATGTATTGTGGCTGCGGGCGCGGAAGCGGACACGCTGGCGCTGCTTCCGCTCCATGCGCTGGATCTGAGCTTTGAACAGCAAGAGAAGTTCGAACTGTGGAGCATTCGCAGCTTTGCCGACCTGGCTGCGCTGCCGGAGTCGGAACTAATTGCGCGGCTGGGCGCTCGTGCGCGCGAGTGGCAGGCCATGGCGCGCGGCGCTGCGAGCCACACTTTCCAGCCCATCGAGGCAGCCTTCGCGCTGCGGGAGGTCTACGAGTTCGACACGCCCGTAGAGCAGGAAGAAGGACTGCTCTTTATGGCCGCGCGCATGTTGGATTGTCTGATCGATCGCGCCATGGCACATGCGCTGGCGTTGGCCTCACTCTCGGCAGAGTTGGTACTGGAAGGCGCACCGCGGCAATCGTTGTCCGTGCATCCCGCACTGCCCTCGCAAGACAAAAGGTTTTTGCTCAAGCTATTGCAGATGGAGTTGGCCGCACACCCTCCGCAGGCTGCAGTACTCGCGATGACGCTACACGCCGAACCGGGCAAGACCAGCAAAGTGCAGATGGGGCTATTTGCTCCGCAGACGCCTGAAGCGGCGCGGTTGGATATGACGCTGGCGCGCATCAAGGCGATGGTCGGTGAAGATCGCGTAGGGACTCCAGTGCTAGAAGATTCGCACCTCCCGGCCAGTTTTCATCTCGATCCATTTCGCACAGATTCTGTAGCCAAAACGCACACGGCTCCGCTGGAACGCACCGCTCTACGCCGTGTTCGTCCACCGCGCATGTTAGAGATGATGCTGGTTGCCGACGGCAAACCCGGCTTCTTTCGCGACATCTATGACTCCTTCCGCGTAACCGTGGCCTATGGACCATGGCGTACGAGCGGCGCTTGGTGGTCTGTCGATGCATGGGATCAAGAGGAGTGGGATGTAATGGCGCGCGATAGTCGCGGACAGATTCTGTGCTTCTTGCTGGCGCACGACCGCCTGCGTGCCGAATGGCGCTTGGAGGCGCTGCTTGACTGATGAACCCTACGTCGAACTGCACGCATCGAGCGCCTTCAGTTTTCTAACAGCGGCCTCCGCACCGGAGTCGCTTGCCGAGCGTGCGGCCGAGTTGGGGATACCTGCACTGGCGATTGCCGACCGCAATGGCGTCTATGGAGCGGCGCGCTTCCACACCGCGGCCAAACGCTGTGGCGTAAAAGCACACATCGGTGCGGAGATTGCCGTCTCCTCGTTTGGCCGTAGACTGCAACCGGCCTCATGGCTGCCGCATACCGAGCAAAACGAACCTGCACGCATTACTCTGATCTGCGCTTCGCAAGCGGGTTATCAAAACTTATGCCAACTGATCACGCGCTTCAAGATGCGCGAAGCAACCAAGACGGAAGGCGCAGCCACGCTCGACGATCTTGCCGAGTTTTCTGCCGGATTGATCTGCCTGACTGGTGGAGATGAAGGACCACTTACGGCTGCTCTTGCCGAAGGTGGGACAGATCAGGCGCATAAGGTTGCAGAACGGCTTGCAGAAATCTATGGACGCGGAAACCTCTTCGTTGAGTTGCAACGCCATCAACTGCGTGATGAAGAAGCGCGCAATCAGACGCTGTTGTCGATGGCAGCCAGTCTGCAAATACCCATGGTAGCCACCAACGGCGTGCGCGCGGCAACAGAGAGGGATCGCGAAGTCCTCGATGTGTTGACGGCGATTCGTCATCATGTGCCGCTTAATCGCGCTGGACGCCTGCTTGCTGCAAACAGCGCTCGTGCTCTGCGCTCCCCCGCAGCCATGAGCACTATCTTCAGCGATCTGCCCGAGGCGATCGCCAACACACAGATCATCAGCCAGCGACTGCAATTCACGCTCGACAATCTCGGCTATCAGTTCCCGCATTACCCCGTTCCCGATGGCGAGACCATGGACAGCTTCCTCGCCAAGCGCGTGGACGAAGGCGTGCGCAAGCGCTACAGCGAAGCGGACAAGCGATCTCTATTGACCAAGGCGCGTGCTCAGGTGCAGCGCGAGCTTGCGCTGATCGCCAAGCTTGGCTTTGCCGGATACTTCCTGATCGTCTGGGACATTGTTCGTTACTGCCAGCGACAGGGATTTCTCGTCCAGGGACGAGGCTCAGCTGCGAATTCCGTGGTCTGTTATGCGCTGGAAATTACCGCAGTCGATCCCGTTGGCATGGAGCTGCTCTTCGAGCGCTTTCTCAACGAGAGCCGCAACGAGTGGCCGGACATCGACCTCGACCTGCCTTCAGGCGACGAGCGCGAGAACGTGATCCAGTATCTCTACGAACGCTATGGGCAATTGGGAGCAGCGATGACCGCCAACGTCATCAGTTATCGTGGCCGCTCCACGGCACGCGAGGTGGGCAAGGCGCTGGGCTTTCAAGAGGAGCAGACCGAGCGGATCTCCAGTCTGATGGGCCATTGGGAGTGGAAGGGTGCAAACGATACGATGGAAAATCGCTTTGCGCAAGCAGGCTTCGATCTTCGTCATCCGCGCATTGCGCATTATCTCGACATCTGCCAGCGCATGAAGAATCTGCCGCGCCATCTGGGACAACACTCGGGCGGTATGGTGATCTGCGCAGGCATGCTGAATCGCGTCGTCCCCATTGAACGTGCCTCAATGCCGGGTCGCTCCGTCATCCAATGGGACAAGGAAGACTGCGCTGATCTTGGCCTCATCAAAGTAGACCTGCTGGGGCTGGGCATGATGGCCGTGCTCAAGGAGGCCATTGAGCTGATCCCGCCGCACTACAACACCAAAGTCGATCTGGCTGCATTGCCGCAGGACCCCAAGGTTTATGACGTGCTCTGCAAGGCAGATACTGTCGGCATGTTTCAGGTGGAGAGCCGCGCACAGATGGCTTCGATTCCGCACAATGCTCCACGCCGTTTCTATGACATCGTGGTGCAGGTCGCCATCATTCGGCCCGGCCCAATTGCAGGCAAGATGATGCATCCCTATATGCGTCGCCGCCAGGGTAAAGAGGAGGTTACTTACCCACATCCTTCGCTTGAACCGGTGCTGAAACGAACGCTAGGTGTTCCGCTCTTTCAGGAACAGCTTCTGCGCATGGCGATGACTATCGCCAACTTCAGTGGAGCCGAAGCCGATGAGCTGCGCCGCGCCGTCGGTATGCGCCGTTCCATGGAACGCATGAAGAACCTGGAAGGACGCTTGCGTTCTGGTATGACTCGCAATGGCATCAGCCCCGAGGCGCAGGACAACATCGTGCAGAGCATCTCGTCCTTCGCCATGTATGGATTTCCGGAGTCCCATGCAGCGAGCTTTGCGCTGATCGCCTATGCCTTGGCTTACTTGAAGGTGCATTATCTGGCAGCCTTCACCTGTGCGCTGCTCAACAATCAGCCGATGGGGTTTTATTCGCCTGCCGTACTCATCAAGGATGCACAGCGTCACGGCCTGCGCGTGCGCCCCATCGATTTGCAGTGTTCCATGGCGGTCTGTTCTCTTGAACACGAAGAGGATCACTCGATCTCATTGCGTATTGGATTCAACTATGCGCGCGGCATGCGGTCTGCCGCGATTCAAGCTTTGTTGAGCGAGCGAATGCAGCATGGCGACTTTGAATCCGTTGATGACCTTACACTGCGCGTACCCGCGTTGAATAGCCGCGAGTTGGTCATCCTGGCATGCATCGGTGCACTCAATGCCATCGACACTGTTGCCCATCGTCGCGATGCGCTGTGGCAGGTTGAGAAGGCTGGTCGCCCGGTTGGTTCACTCTTGCGTGGCATTGCGGATCGTGAGCTGGATACGATGCCGCTCGCCGCCATGACTACCGACGAGCGTCTGAACGCGGATTTTTCCGGCATCGGCCTGACCACCGGACCACATCCATTCGCGTATCAGCGCAGTTCCTTGCGTGCGATGGGCTGCGTGGCTGCTGCCGACCTCGTCCACTGCGCGCAGAACATAATGGTCCATATTGCAGGATGCGTGATTGCGCGCCAGCGTCCTGGAACGGCCAAGGGATTTGTCTTTCTGTCTCTGGAGGACGAGACCGGCATCGCTAACATTATTCTCACGCCCGATCTATTCGAGCATGAGCGACTGACCGTAACACACCATCGTTTCCTTCATATCCACGGCTTACTCCAGAATAATGATGGCGTGGTGCATGTGAAGGCCAAAACCATTGCTCCATTCCAGATGCCAGAAGTCGCAATCTCTTCCCATGACTTTCACTAGACTGTACACTAGGGCGCTTACCGGGAGTAATCACCGGAGGACGTGCAGATTACTACCGGATCGCTAGTCACTCGGCTCAGTCCCCGCGTAGACGCTTCACCAACAACTAACTTATTTCACAGCAGAAACGAGTACGCCGTTGATGCGAAAGAACCCGGCATTCGGAACGGTAACATTTGCTAGTTCTGGATCGGCGGCTATACGAGCGAGGGCAGGGCGAAATAATACGTCCACCTTGAACGCTCTTCGTCCCTGGATTGCGCGGGTATGTCGGATCATGTAGAAGGCGGCCTCACGTTCTGCTCTATTCGTGCTGGCAGCAAGACGGGAGACTAAAAGTTGATAACTTTCTCGTACCTGCGACTCCGACCAATTAGTCCTATACCAATCTGCAAAAGCAAAGTTCAGCTCCTGGATCATCTCATGTGCGAGCGGTTGACGAACGCCTAACTGGTCGGCACGATACCAACCAGCAGCCGCAAGAACGTTGTGGGCATTTTCGATCCCTATTGCCTTGATCAAGCGCCAGCAGTAAAAATGGAGGACCCAGTCCCGATAGAAATAACGCTCCTTTGAGCTGGGTTTCGAGGTATTAATCCACCTATCGGAAATTGCCTTCAGGTATTGAAGCACAGGGGAAACCAGAGTCGCGCAATCACTGTTGAACCGCGCCAGCGCTTCAATAGACAGCAATGCTACTTCTTTCGCTACAGCTCCTCCCATGACTTCGCATCCGCTAAGTTGGACCATCGTATCGACCACCTCCCTTATTGTGCGGGCGCACGGGAGACAACGCCGTACAGTATAGATGAAGTAATCAGAAAGCGAGGCGGTTTTAAGAGCAAAGTAGTATCTTTTCAGAAGGACAAAGATATCAGAAGTGGTCAATCCATCTGGTAGGTTTCCGGACAATGATGCGACGAAATAGATAAGGCCAAAAAGATCTCGGTTCTGGTCGCGTAGCTCATGCTGCGGGCGCAGCAACAAAAGCGCGAGGCCATCCCGGATCGTACCGTGGATCTTCGAAGCGGCGAACCATACAGCTCCTGTCGGGGCCTTGGGTGAGATGGCAGCCCAGCGCCATATATCATTCACTCGGGGTGTCAAACTACCAATCTCCTTTATGATCGTCAGCAAAAGAAATTCCAAAGTGCCGGAGGCCGTATTTGAATGGGTATCGTCCTTAAACCAATTCTCCAAAAGATCTATCGACGCTTTCGACGAGTTCTTCTTTGCCGCGAGTGTAAGTTCGTAAAATAATTTTTTGCTGAGATTCCAGTTCCAGAAAACATCGAATATCAACTCAATTTTGTGAATCGTTTCAACTTCGCTATCTGGAATATGGAACCTGCGTAACACGCCTCCCCGCTCTAGCATTTGTATGGATTCGGAAACGTTTCCGGGCAGTGCCAGATCTACTAACCTATTTTCT
This sequence comes from Telmatobacter bradus, assembly GCF_048629425.1. NCBI lineage: Bacteria > Pseudomonadati > Acidobacteriota > Terriglobia > Terriglobales > Acidobacteriaceae > Telmatobacter > Telmatobacter bradus. The sequence goes on along the minus strand of NZ_CP184532.1, from coordinate 4,029,994 downwards.
GCTCTTTTTATGATGAAATCTTGAAGTTCACTTTCAGTGGGAGAAACGTTACCGACCCCCTTCAAATAGCCGGCGATCAGACGAGTACAGTTACCCAGCCGTATTTGAATCTGCCTATCCGATGTGAGACGCGGCAACATTTTTTTCCAGAACTCGCTGACAAAATCGATGAAGTTAAGGTCCACCAATGATCTATCTACAAGCTGATTGCGAATGCCTAGTAACGACCAAGCTATAAATGGATTTGTGAGATGCCGCAGGTTAGTTTTACTTATATGGTCGAATTCGAAAAGCAGCTTATCGTGGTAACTAGCCTCGGACTTGACTACATCACGGATAATCTCAACCCCAGTCTGCTGCTGCCAATTTAGCTCATCGAGTTGAATCCACGCACCGATTCCGCCAACTCCTGTAGTCTCTCCCCCGGTCGCATTTTCATCGCGACAAACGTACCTATAGGTGTCCCAGAAAGAATCAGGGCTGGTTACGCGCAGGTAGAACTGGTGATCTAAAGTGAATATGTAGAAGAGAGAATGAAGCTGTGTGTTCTCCACTATGAAGGATTTCAGTCTGTAAAGAAAATTCCCGTCAATTGGCATGGTATGAATGTCATCAATAGCAATCATCAACTTTGGCGGGTTTTCAAACGAGGAAAGATAATTGTCAAATTCTTCTAAATTCTTCCATTTCACTCCAGTGTGAACACATATCGCATTGAGCAGATACTCTGCGGGCATATTATCGCCGATGTCGCGTGGTCGAATGATCAATACAAGATATTCTCGATCCTGATCTCTATTATCGTGCGACATAATCGAGGAAAGAAAATGTGTCTTTCCAGACCCCATATTGCCTACGACCATCAGGCATTTGCCGAATGCAGGATTTTCGGCTTCGCCTGCCAAGCTATTCAGTTGACCTTTCATCCTGTAGATGAGGGATGTTAAACTATCGTTGTTCGTACGATTTGTTCCATTTTGTGTCCTCGATGACTGTTGCCTATGTTCCTCGATCTCATTGAACTTGGATTGCGCCCATAAGAACAGTTCTCCGCTACAGATTCCCCTCAGACATTTGACGATGCCGTCGTAATTATCGGAGTACCTAATTGCTGGAATCTGCGGGATGTCCAGATAATAACGGGTTAGCTCAGAGCGAGTTCTATCAAGTTTATCTACACCGTTTTTGATATAGTCATGCCATTCTATTTGCCCGACGAACGCAGCCCAATGGGGCTCCATCGGCAGCGGAACGGTCGACTCGCGCTTATTCAGTTCGTTGCGATAAATGCGTTCCCGCTGCTCGCTCTGCTTAGCGTACCAGAGTAGCAAGGGCCTAGGATCGCCCCGTAGGTAGCTATTTGACTTCTGGGAGAGTTCACTAATAGCCTGCTCCATCCTCCGGAGTGTATCTATAACTTCCCTTTTGAAAATCCCATCCACCTGTTTCCAGGTCTTCTCATATTTTGCATCCGTAATCAAGTCCTCGAAGGCCTTCTGAAAGGTTGCGGGTAGGTTCTCTTCCAGGAACCGGCCGAGCATCTTGGGTAGAGAGCGCTCGTGTTGTTGCAGCGAAAGGCTGCAACTGCGCCGCGCACGGGCCTGCGCGTCCAGTGACTCTAGAACATCATGGAAGAGCTGATCGGCCTGGCCGGGATCTTCTCCGGTGCCAATGCCATTCAAGAGGAGCGCGTCCTCTGAGCCGAGGACCTTATCCCAGTTCGTGAACCACGTCTTCCACTCTTCGGATTCCGGCAGACAAAGGTCTGCTTGGAGTTTCGCTAGGCTCCGCCGCAAAGCATCACGGCAAGCCGCGCCGAGATCGGGCGTAGACGCCTTCAGCCGTTCGAGCAGGGAATCCGTGCCGGCGTCGAACAACTTCTTGCCGAACTCCTCGCCCATATTCTTAGCGTAACTCTCGATGACCGTCTTGATGGATTCGCCAAAGACACCGGCAGCAATGGAGCCGAGCGCACCGCCGAGCGGCCCTGCGATAGCCGCGCCGATGCCAGCGCCTGCAAGACGGAGCCCAAGAGTGAGAGTCGATTTGGGCCAGACAAGCGTCATGCCAATGCCACAAAATACTTAGTGTGTATTCTTGCGGGAATTTTATCACACGCCGCTGCTGCGTACTGAGGAAGCTGCGTGAGACAATCTGCCATCGAGGTGCGGCACCGTAACGAACCGTTCTTCACGAACTTGTGCGCCATGTCTGGAAGCCGCTTTAGATGCGTGCATAGGCTGCTTAGAGTAAGTTTGGCCAAATTTCAACTCCTTGTTGCAACTGCCTATTACCCGTGGCAGGATTTCCACAAGCGGAGGCGTCGCAAGTCTCGTTCTCAGTTCGATCGGCAACGCCTCCTTTGTTGCGTGGTGCGAAGGGGGGGCAATGTACGATTGGGCGGAGTTTCGTCACTTTCGGTATCTGCTCACGATCCTCGAAAAAGGAGGATTTCGCATTGCCGCGGATGAACTGCATACTTCCCAGCCCAATCTCACGGTCCAGGCCCGGCAGTTTCAGGACAACGCCTCCATTTGCCTCTTCCGCAAATCCAAAAGCGGACGCATCTATCCAACCAGAACCGGCCAAGCTTTCCTGGCATTGGCTCCTTTTCTCCTTGAAGTTCGCGACGAAATTATCGACATACTCATCGAGATCGAGCGGGGCGAAATCAACTCCGTGCGGTTCGGATCAACGCCACTCGTCGATCAGGCACTGTTTCACGTCTTCTGTGAGTCGCATAAGGAACTGATGCCGAAATGCTCCATTCGGCCAACCCATGGCGATACTGCCCAATTGGCCGAAGAGATCGCGGATGGCGTGATCGATGCCGCAATCGTAACCCTTCCTTTGAAGCATCCCGAGCTGCACATTGAAGAAATCCGCCGCGACAGGCTTGTGGTGTGCCTGCGCAAGGACCATGTGCTTGCATCCAAAGCCGCTTTGGATGCGACCGATTTACAAAGCAATCTCGCAATCTTCTATCACCCGCAAAGGCACCCTGACGCTCACCAAAGATTGCTGGAGTTCCTGGCCGACGTCGGAGTCACTGTCGAAGAGTATTCGCGTGCCTCCCATCCCTCCGAAATGCTGACGCTAGTCAAGGAGGGGTATGGCTTCGCCTTGATCCGCGAAGGGACTCCGCTGGAGGAGGATTTGACGACACGTTCTGTTGCCGGAGTTGACTGGACCGTGGACACTGCCGTTGTTTACCACAAAGAACGCTATCCCAAGACCATCCCAATTCTGGTAAAGAAGCTCCAAAGGCACATTGAGAAAAGCCTGCCACAGGGCGTCCCCGCTCCTCTTCTGAACATCCGGAAGCCCGTTGCAAGCATCAAGCAGCCAGTCGCAACAGCGAATAAGACCCCAGTCCAGTTATTGCTTCATCTCTGAATGTTGCTGAATTTGCACCAGATAACGGGGGCCGATAACTGCGAACTATCGGCCGATAAATAGAACGTATTGGACGAAGAATCATTTTGCGCCAATGATCACGGCATATTCCAGCCCGAACAGGGCCACCGGAGGTGCCGATGTTTCCTCGCAGCAGAATCATTCTTCTCCACAAGACAGCCCGCCTTGCCAGACGATTGGCACAACCTCTCTCCAAACACAATCTTCGTCGCACAGCGCACGCGCTGTGGCCGACGTTTCTTGCGCTCTCGCTTGCTGGCGTGGCCCATGCCCAGGGGACGATGGACTTCTCCGGGGCAACCACGCTGATGACAACCTTCAAGACCTTCGCCATCTATGCGGGCGCGGTCATCTGTTTCGGCGGTCTGATCTTCGCCGGAATCCGCATGATGTCGGGAAGGTTCCAGGACGCCATTCCAGGGCTCTTTGGCGCGTTGTTCGGCGCTGGGGTTCTCGGATGGGGTGCTGGTTGGATTGGCTCGCTCACCGGGCAGACGATGCAGTAGGTGACGGCCATGACCAAGCGAGGAGAACCGTTACCAATCAACCAAGCGCTGAATCGACCGAGGGCCAAACTGGGCCTCGACCTCACAGCATGGATGGCGATCATATTCGTCTGCGTAACGGTTTTCCTCGTTGGGTTCCGCGTGGTGGCGATGATCGCTTTTCCCGCGCTTGCCGTGAGTGCGTGGCTGATCGTTCGCAAACATCCGAAGATGTTCGAGCTTTGGGGCTTGAGTCTGAGCCAGAGGTCCTACTATGACCCGCGTAAACACTGAGCAGTTGAAATACACCCCGTGGTTCGCCAAGGCCCGAGCCGCGTGCAGCATCGTTCCGATTGCACGCTTCATCAATGACCGGATCTTCACGCTCAAGGGCGGCGGTTATGGATGTCTGTTCTCTCTTGCTGGACTCGACGAAGAAGGCTTGACCGACCAGGAGCTTGAAGCCGAGATGCGGTCGATTGAAGGCGCATTGCGCGGACTACCCGAGGGATCGTGCTTGCACCAGTACACGCGCGTTATGTCAGGCTTCGATCTGCCAAGAAAGGAGCATTACGCCAGTCCGGTCACGCAGGTTTTTGTGGATGACCGGCTTACGTTTCTTGAAAAGACGGCAGGCTTTCGGCGCATCGATTTGCACTGGTGCCTGACACTGGAACCACCGAAGGCAGCCGCCTTCGCACATCAGCCGAAGGAACACGCCGCCGACACGACGCGGATGCTGGCCGACCTTGAAAAGACGGCCACGCTGCTCGAAGGCCATCTCTGCGGCACACTCGGACTGCGGCTGCTTGAGAAGAACGCGGTCTATCAGTTCTTCAGCTACCTGTTCAATCTCGAAGAGTGGGCGGCAAAGGACACGCTGTCCGCCGATGACGGCGTGGACCGGCAGATCGTGAAAAACCCTGTCGCATGGCACAGCGACCATCTCACCATCGGCCGCAGATACGTGCAGATGTTTTCGTTGAAGACGACACCGGAGGCATCGCGGCCCTGCCTGTTCTCAGGATTGATGACACTCGATTGCGACAGTATCCTGTGCTCGACATGGCGGCCGAAGTCCACCACTGCGGCGCGAAGCGAGATCGACGCTCAGGAAAAGTTCATTTCCTTCTTCAAAGTCGGAGTGCTGACGCGCGTCATGAGCGGACACGATACGGCGTCACTTGAAACCGGCGCTGGTGCCAGAGCCGCCAACACGCAGGTCGATGATCTTGGCGAAGTCATCCGCTCGCTCGACAAAAAAGCGCAGGGGGAATATTCGCTGCACTTGCTTGTGGCCACGCGCAGTTTGGATGAACTGCGCGGCATCGCGCCCGCCGTGCATCGCGTCTTCGTCGATGCGCGTGCGCAGGTGATGGAGGAAACGCTTGGCAATCTCTCCGCTTTCTACGCCATGTTTCCCGGTAACCACAAGTTCAACGTCTTCCCCATGTGGCTGGCGGAAGATCATCATGCCCGTCTGTCCTCCATCTTCGTGCCGCATCTCGGCCATCCGTACTCAGAGGACTTGGATAACGAGTACCTGAACATCTTCGAGACGCGCACACGGACGCCCTTTTTTCAGGACGTATATGTGGACGGAGTGCGGGTGATGCTCATCCTCGGACCAACCGGATCGGGCAAAAGTGTGGTCGGCAATGCCACCGTCGCGCTGGAGCAAAAATACGGTGGCTTCACATACATCTTCGACATCGGCGGCAGCTATGAAAGCGTCGTTGAACTCTACGGTGGCCGCGTGGACCGTATCGGCAAGGACGGCCCGCGCGTCAATCCCTTCGCGCTCGAACCCACCGAGAGCAATATCACGTTTCTCTATTCGTTCGTGAAGCTCTTGCTGACCAATGGCGGCGCGGAGTTGGAACCGGAAGACGATGACGTAATTCACAAGGCCGTGCGGGATATGTATCTGCTCGATGCCGAAAACCGCCGATTGTCCAATCTATTCCTGCCCAAGAAATTAGACAGGTATCTGTCTAAGTGGGTTGGCAACGGCGTCTATCACGCTGTCTTCGACAACGTGGAAGACAGCCTCTCGTTATCCCGCCTCCAGTGCTTCGACTTCCAGGGTGTGAACAATGAGCAATACGCCGACCTGATCGAACCAGTGATGGTCTGGCTGCTCAGGCGGATCAATGACGTTCTCTACAACCCGGCCAATCTCGGCGTTCCCAAACACATCCTCATCGAAGAGATTTTCTCTTCGATGAAGAACAAGCAGCTATTGGATGGCGCACTCGCCTCCATCAAGACCGTCCGCAAAAACCTCGGCGGCGTGACGATGATCGGCCAGTCCGCAGAGGACCTGGGCGCAAACGCTGACAGCATAGTGAATTCCTGCACGTCGTTTCTGTTTCTCAAAGACGCCACATTCAACCGCAAGCGGTATGCGGAACTCTTCAAGATGAACGATCAACAGCTCGCTCTCTTCGAGAGCTTGCAGGACCGCGAAGGGTTGTATATGCGCCGCGACGGGCTGACGAAAGTTGTCCGGCTCAACCTCGACAGCCGCAGCTACGCGGTTTTCTCCACCAAACCCAAGGACCGCGTACGCCGCGCCAAGCTCATTGCCAAGTACGGGCTCACCGAGGGCATTGCTCGCTTTGCCCCGGGTGAAACCGCATAACCGAAAACTCACCGCAGAAAGGACACGAACGACATGAGACCTCCCATTCCTGTCTCCATCGGCCTTGGTCTGCTGCTGGCCTCCGGCCAGTTGCACGCCGCTACCGATCCGCATCCACTTCAACCGAGTGCGCCGCGCACCGTGACGGTCACGGAAGCGGAGACGCCACCGCAGGTCCGCGCTGGCTTGCTGCAATCAACGCTGATCGTATTGCCCGCCGAAGAAAAGGTCGCCAATGTCTTCGCCGGCGACACAGTGAACTGGATCTTCGACGGCGGCCATCTGGCTTCGCGCTTCATCAGCGTGAAGCCGAAGACGGCAAACGCCGCCACGGACATCCACATCATTTCCGACCACGGCAACGAATACACGCTTCAGTTGAAAGAGGTCTCCATTGACCCCGATCCGCACTTCGATTCCAAGGTCTTCCTCAATCCCGGCGATCAGACTGGAAAGGATCGTCTGGTGCAGCCTCCCGTATTCGTATCAGCGGCGGAACTGGATAAGGCGAAACAGGAAGCTGCTGCCGCGAAAGCCGCTCAAACAGCCGAAATCAAAGCGGAACAGGCCAAGGCCGAGCAGTACCGCTCGGAGTATCCCGGCTTGTTGCACTTCGATTACGTGTGGGACGAGAAGAAGGCCAAGGAACTCGGGCTCCAGCAAATCTGGCGGGACGACAAGTTTACCTACCTGCGCGGCGTCTTCCAGGAAACTCCGGCGCTCTACGAATTGAAAGACAACAAGGGTTCGCTTATCAACTTCGATTTCAACGGTGGGCTCTACACCGTGCCCAAGCTGTTGGAACACGGGTATCTGGCCATCGGCAAGCAGAAGGTTGAATTCCATCGTGTGGGAGGCACAAAGTAGCCATGACAGAACAGAACCTCAACGCTCCCGCGACTATCCCAGAGCAACCCGAAGCAAAGCTGCCCCTTAAAAAGGGTATGCCTGTGGTCATCGCGCTCGTGGCAATTCTCGCCATACTCGGCATCGCCAACGTATCGAGTCTGCTGCGCGGCAACAAAAAGGCGGCCCCAGCAAGCGCATTACAGATGCGCCCGGTTTCACCGAACGCACAGCAGGTGTCGAGCTTCGAGACGCAACAACAGTTGCAGGCGCAGCATGACGCCGATGAAAAACAGCGGCAACAACAGTTGATTGCGGCCATGCAACAGCTTCAGGCCACCGAGGCGTCTCCAGGCCCCGAGTCTGCCAACGCTGCGCCGATGACCACGGCGCAGCGCGACACCATCTACGGCGGCAGTTCCAATGCGCCGCAACACACCTCCAATGTCTCCGAGGCCCAGGCCGAGGTCAAGCAAAAGGCGCTGGCGCGGGAGAAGCTGAAGCAGGATGCCATCAACAGCGGAACCGTGGCACTTGACTTCGAGCACTCCAGCGGAACTGCCGCTGCTGCGTCTGTGGCCCCGACAACAACGGCGGCGGAAGCTCTGCTGGGTAAAACCACTACTGACGTAAGCAGCAGCGCAGAGTCTGGCCACCCCGTTGCTGCACAGGCAAAAGCAAATGCCAAGACCGACCCGATGGGATCGTATGAGTTCGACCAGTATCAGGGGCGGCTCTATCGGATCTTTGAGGGAACGGTTCTCGAAGGCGTCGTCACCAACCACATTGACGGCGGATTCAGCGGGCCGATCCTGGTCATGCTGACAACCGACTACTACTCGCATGACCACCAACAGTTGCTCATGCCGCAAGGAACGCGCCTGATCGGCACCGTGCAGAGCGTGGGTAACGCCCAACAGCGCAAGATGTTCGTCACCTTCCACCGCGCAGTCTGCCCCGATGGCTTTTCACTCGACTTCGACAAGTACGTCGGACTCGATCCGATTGGAACAACAGGCCTCGCCACCAAAGTAGATCACGGATACCTGATGGCCTTCGGCGCAGCGGCGGCCATCGGCGGCTTGGGCGGTCTTGCCCAGATCGGCAACAACAGCAGCGTCCTTGATTCATCGACGCAGATTCGCAATGGCATCTCTGAGCAAACATCTGCCGAAGGCGAGCAGGTATTGAACCATTTCCTCAACCGTCTGCCGGTCATCACGTTGAAAGAAGGCTCGCGCGCCCGCGTGTACGTGGGGCGAGACATCCTCATCCCGGCCTATGCGGAACACCGCATGGACCCCACGCTCTAACGCGGGAGACAGTTCCATGAGTGAGCATAACGGACGCTACCGGCACCTGCTCAACAAAGCGCGCAATGCCATGCGCTGTGGCCGCGGCGCTTGGGCAGTACAGTCCACCGGAGAGAAGGTTGCCGTCGCGCTCGTGCTCAACCGCGCCGACTGGCTTGAGGAGATTGGCTACACCATTGCAGAAGCCATCGAGCGGGCAGGACAGGTATGGGTATCCATGATTCCAGAGATCGCTCGCCAGCTTACCGAGGAGGAAATATGACGCAGCGCATCACGAATCACCGCAGGCTCGCAAAATACGCAGCAATCATCGTGCTGGCGCTCGTTGCCCTCAGGATGCCCGCGGTACAGAACATCATCGCTAGCGCACTGATCGAATTCGTAGAGATCACGGAAAGAACATTGCGCCTTCCATGCGCTGTTCTCGATCACGACAAATGTTTCTCACTGGACAGGCTCGACCCTACCTGTCCGCCGTACCTGTAGCCGTTCGACCACACACAAGGAGGATATATGCCACTTCAACTCAAGAAGCATCGCAAATGGCTCATAGCCGGGACGGCCTTGCTACTGACCGCAACACCCGGTTTCGCACTGTTTGGACTTGGGGACATCGTGTTCGACCCCACAAGCTACGCGAGTCTCGTCTCTCAGCTCACCACTCTGGAAACGCAGTACAAAATGCTCAAAAACAACATCACCCATTTCTCGTTCAAGCAACAGTGGCAAACAACGCTGCACACGCTTGAGAACGCGAATGTCGCCAATATGTTTGGCGAGACGGCAGGCATCAAGATTGCACTCAACAGCAATTCACCATCCACCTCGTCCACGGCATGGAAGACCGCCACGATTTCGATGAACAGCGGCACCAGCAGCTACCTGCAAGGACAGTCTCTTGGCAGTTCCCGTATGTCGCAACTCGCCATGATCGAAACCGCGGACTCGATCTCTCCCGACTGTCTCACTGCCGTGGGCCAGTACCGGAACAATCGGACCGAAAATGCCACGGCCAACTCTACGTTGCTCTCTGATCAATTCGATAGCACAGACGGCACCAATACCGAAGTCCAGCAACTCAATCTTTTGAACGCAGCCGAGGCGCAGAAGTTGACCGAGATGCAGGCTCAGGGAACGCTTCATACCTGCCTTGCCGGTCAGATGACTGTCGCCAGCATGGAACGGCGCAATGCCGCTGTCGAAGACCTCAATACGGCGGTCTTCGTTCAGCAGCAGCGTGCAACAAATGACGCAAGCGCCGCCAGCGAAAGCAATACCTGGCAGACCTATCTTCCTTGACTTCAAACTTAGCGGCGCTGGCGTTGGCAACCAGCGCCGCCCATGATTCCAGTTGAGAGGTGGCAACCATGATTTCACCGATTCTGTTGGCCCAGGCATTACCGAGCGCAAGCTCCGGCGTGGACTGGCTCTATCAGTTCACCAACAACCTGACGAATCTGACCACACAGAACGGCGGAGCGCTCACACAGCTTGGCCTCACCGAGTTGAGTTGCATCGCCCTGTTCACACTCATCAGTATGGTCATCAATTGGAACACCTCTGGCATGACGCTGCGCTTCCATACGCACCCTGTCCGCGCAGGCGATATGACGCACTTCCTGTTGCGGCTGATCCTCTGCTGCCTGCTTATCAATTATTGGGTCAATCCGCTCCCCGGTGCGAGCTTCGGTCTCAATCACTTCTTCAGCTACATCGCCCAGGCGATGGTGGCAGCTTTCGACCAGAGTTCTCTGGATAACCTACTGCAACTACTCAAAACGGCTGGCGACAACACGTCCATGCCATCGCTGACCGCGCCGGTGCAGATCCTTTGCTACTTCTTTGTGCAGGCGCTATTGGGACTAGCGTCGGCTATTCTTTTCCTCATCAACTGCTCTTCGTTCATTCTCTACGGCGTGACGGCGCTCTTTGGTCCGGTATTCATTCCGCTGCTCATGACCAGGACATTCCAAGGGAAGTTCTTCCACTTTCTTGACGTGCTGCTTGGCTTCGCAATGATTCGCGCCGTGGCCGCCGCTTTCATCTTCGTGTGGAGCGGCTTTATGAATACGTTCATCCAACAGACTTTCAATGGAACTTATTCTATGGATATGTGGCTGGCGAACCTGATTCCATGCACAATGGTCATGATCGCCTTCATCCTCAATATGCTTTTTGTCCCGAGCATGACGCAGGCGATCTTCGGTGGCGCTGCGGGGCTGACATCTGCGGCGCCCAATATCGCTGGCGGAACCGCCTTATTTCTCGCAAAAGGTGGAGGTGCGTAATGAGTAATATCTGGTTTCTTCTTCTCAGCCGAGTAAGGGTGCGGCGCCCTCGATGGTTTATCCCTTTGATGGCAATATTCGCTATCAGCGTAATCATCGCAGGACTTATCTATGCCTGCGTCGTCTTTCAAGCGGTCAATGAAAGGAATCGTGCTCCCCATGTCCACACGCACAGTGCCCGCTAATTTGCCGTTGAAGCCTGAACAGGCATTGCTTGTCGATCGCATTGGCAACGAGGTGTACTCGTCCCACTACGCCGAGCGGAAGGCATACCGTTTCATCCTTGCCTGTGGCACGGTTGTGCTGCTTGGATCACTGGGGATGAATCTGTCATTGGCGCATCGCCCGATTGCCAACCGCTACATCCGTATCGACGAGATGGGCCGCGCCCAGGCGATTCAATACAGCGACCTCAACTACAGCCCACGCGAGGGCGAAGTCCGCACGTATCTCACCGATTGGGCCAACTATCGCTACACCGTCAGCCGCGATGTGATCGCCAAGAAATACCCGCTCAATTACTACTTTCTGTCGCAGGCATTGGCGTCGCGTCTGATGGCCGAAGATAACCAGAACCACTTGGTTTCGCAGGTCACCGCAGGCCAGATTGAATCGAGCGATGTAGCGGTCCAGAACGTGACCATCACGTCCATGTCCGAGGAGATGGTTCAGGGCACTCGCATCGCTCGCGGCACGGCCCTGATGACCGTGGACCGGTTCTATTCCGCGCAGAATTCGCGCGAGCCCCGCACAGAGCATTGGATGCTCAGTATCACTTACTACTTGAATCCCAAACAGGTCAGTGACCAGGCCAGGATTTATCCGCAATACGAATTCATCAATCCGCTGGGATTGACCATTACCGAGTTTCACGAAAATCGCGTCTCTGTCGATCCCATTAAGCCGGATGCAACCACGGGAGCGACACGATGACTTACGAACTGATTCTTCCGTTCTTTCCTGAGGAGTTGCGTGGGCTGCTGCTCGACCCGTCGATCTCCGATCTGATGATCAACGGGACGACAGGTGTGTTCGCCGACCGGAACGGCGTCGTCGAGCAAATACAACTCAAGCAGCCGTATACGAACGAGCGGTTACAAGCGGCCATTGAGCGCGTAGCGCGCATTCTGGGCCAGGACTTGACAGGGCAGAATCCGATTCTCAATACGCGCCTGCCCGATGGCTCGCGTGTGGCCGTCGTCGGGCCGCCTTCATCGGTCTATGGACCGACGCTCACCGTCCGCAAGTTCAACCGCTGGTACACCTCGGATGAACTGGTCGAGTCGGGTAGCCTGCCTGCGCAGGTTCGAGACACGGTTGTGCGGCTCATCGGCGGGCGAAAGAACGGCATCATTGCCGGGGGAACGGGCTCGGGCAAGACCACGCTGATGAAGGCTCTACTCGATCATGTTCCCATGCAAGAGCGGTTGATTGTGATCGAGCAGCCAGCCGAGTTGAAGATTGCCCATCCCAACGCCGTTCGATGGGAGGCGGTTGCAGCCATTCCCGGCCAAGTTGCCGTGACTCCGAGCCAGTTGGTGGCCGCTGCTCTGCGCCATCGTCCCGACCGCATCATCATGGGCGAAATTCGCGATGAGTGCGGCTATGACCTGCTGCAAGCGATGAACACAGGCCATGGCGGAACGCTCTCGACCTTGCACGCAGATTCAGCCGTAGATGCACTCGACAGGCTGGCGGATATGGCGCTCAGCGCCAGGACAAATTTGGACCAGCAATTCATCCGGTCGCAGACCGGCAAGGCCGTGGATTTTGTTCTCTATTGCGAGCGAAATTCCACAGGTCGGCGCCGGATACGCGAACTGATTACAGTGAGCGGCTACAGCCACGCGGAGCAGTGCTTCATGACGGAGGAGGTCTATCGTGCTTCCAGCGCCTGACGAGCAGGCTTCCAGCTAAGAACAAACCGAAATTCGAGGTTCCTCTGATGCCGAATCACGCGGTCACAAAGACTGTACGACCCAACTCGTCTCTGAAATCGCTCTACCCTCCGGCCCGGCTCGCCAATGCCGCGATAGAGCGGCTCCAGAGCGCTTCGCTCTCTGGTCTCCGAGGGGATCTGCATGGCTTGGTGGGCCACGCAGTAGTGTGCTGCTCGTTGGTTTACAGAGCCATACGTGAAGCAGCGACCAATTCACCATCGCCTGAGCATCCAGCGAGTCTGTGCATAGCGTCGTCGTGGTGGGAGGTATTGGCATGAGATACCTCTCCGTGTGCTCGGGCATAGAAGCTGTCTCGGTTGCATGGCAACCGCTGGGATGGGAACCGGCGATGTTCGCCGAGATCGACCCCTTCTGCTGCTGGCTGCTGCGCTCGCGCTACCGCGCATCGCGGCCGCAGCATATGCCCGGCCCGAACGATGCGCCAACACACAAGGAAGCCAAGCGCCGCGCGGCCGCCATTCGCAACATTGTTTCTCTGCCCGTCGATGGCGACGTGATCAATGCTGGAGACTTCACAAAGATTGGAGCCGAGGATGTGGGAACAATCGACCTTTTGGCCGGAGGAACACCTTGCCAGTCTTTCTCCGTCGCCGGTAAGCGAGCAGGACTGGATGACCCGCGTGGCAACCTCACCATCGAGTTTGCTCGACTTGCTGATCGCCTCCGGCCCACTTGGCTGGTGTGGGAGAACGTTCCCGGTGTCCTGTCGATTGACGACGGACGGACGTTTGGAGCCTTCCTCGGGATGCTGGTCCAACTCGGGTATGGCCTCTCATGGAGAGTCTTGGATGCTCAATACTTCGGAGTACCCCAGCGACGGCGTCGCGTCTTCGTTGTCGGACATCTTGGAAACTGGAGAGCTTCCGCAGCGGTTCTATTTGAGTTCGCGGGCCTGTCGGGGTATCCTCCGCCGCGCAGAGAAACGCGGAAAGACCTTGCCCCCACCCTTAGCGCGCGCACTCATGGCGGTGGCGGACTCGGAACAGACTTCGATCTCGATGGCGGCCTGATCGGCGACCTTGCGTTTGGCGGCAACAACACCTCCGGCCCAATCGATGTCTCCACCGCAACCAATGCCTGCGCTACCGCCTCGGGGCGCATCGATTTCGAGACCGAGACATTCACCGTGCATTCGCTGTCCTCCGAGGGTTTTGATGCGAGCGAAGACGGTACGGGACGTGGCGTGCCATTAATCTCAGAAACCTTGAGTACACGCTATGGAGACGCTTCAGACCGGGATCTTCCCGACAGCTCCGCAATCCTACCCGTAGCCTTCAATCTGCGCGGGCGCGAGGGCGGAGCTATGCCAGAGGTTTCCGAAAGCGCGAGCCTGCGTGCATCCGCCGGAGGAAGCACCAACAGTTACATTGCCTTTTCGGCCAAAGATCACGGAGCCGATGCCGATGAGATCGCGCCTACGCTCCGGGGCATGGGACATGACGCCAGTCATCCCAATGGCGGCGGGCAACTCGCTATCGCATTCACGCTTCATGGCAGCGATGGCACAGCAACGATAGCTTCATCCACGGATATTGCAGGCAGTCTGCGAACGCGTGCTCCGGGCAGCATCGAGAACAGCTCGACTACTGCGGTCTTGCAGGAACAATCCGCAGCTTCACCATTGCCTCCTTCCTACGGCGAACAGGCCGATAGTTCCAACGTCAGCAGCGGGTCTCCCAATCTGATCCATGCTCCGATGGCCGTGCGCCGCCTGACTCCACGCGAATGCGAGCGCCTGCAAGGATTCCCCTGCGATTACACGTTGGTCGAGTACCGCGGCAAACTCGCTGCCGATGGTCCCCGCTACAGATCACTTGGGAATTCAATGGCAGTCCCAGTCATGCGCTGGATAGGAGAGCGCATCGCCGCGGTTGATGCCATCCTCCGTGATGGTTCCGGCGTCAGGAGGCGGTCATGAGGCAGCGCAGGATCGTTACCCTATTGCGAAGCCACACCTCCCAGTTGCGCGGAGATCATGGACGCTTCTTGTCCTCAACGATCCGGCGCACAAACGAGGAAGCTTTCATTCGACCTCCACACAATTCTTCTATGGTCAGTTCCGCGCGTAGTCGGCGGGTAATCAGAGCCGAGCTTTGCGGTTGGCGCAGTTGGCCCACTCGCTGCTTGTTGAGCGGGATACGTGGCATGCAACATGAGAACTCTGTCTTTGCCTCGTTGCGATCGCGTCCTTCTACAAGCACCCTTCAGATGATCGTTGCCGTAGAGCACCAATTCTCCTGCATTTTCCCTGCTCACCCTCGGTCACTCGCTTCGGTGCTTATCCCGCGCCCTGCGGCACTTCGGGTT
This sequence comes from Telmatobacter bradus, assembly GCF_048629425.1. NCBI lineage: Bacteria > Pseudomonadati > Acidobacteriota > Terriglobia > Terriglobales > Acidobacteriaceae > Telmatobacter > Telmatobacter bradus. Next base: position 4,014,733 of record NZ_CP184532.1, on the reverse strand, counting down.
CTGCTTTTCCTGGACTCCTCCCCCAACCAGATGCGTTGGGTCCCCACTCCAGAAAATGCACCCTCGGCACTTGGGAGCGAGGCACACTCGCGTCGCTTCGCGCAAGAGTGTCCCGAGGCTAATCCGGGCAAATACAACAAGGAGAAATGACATGGCACTCTACACCAACAACGTGACTCTGAAGGGCTTCCTGGGTAAGGACGCCGAGACCATCGCAACCAAGCAGGGACGGAGCCTCACGGTTCTGTCGCTGGCCACCAAGTCCGGCTACAAGGACAAGCAGAAGAACGAGTGGGTCAACCACACCGAGTGGCACCGCATCGTCGCATTCGGCACACCCGCCGACTACGCGAAGAACCTGAAGAAAGGTGAGTACGTGGAGGTCGAAGGCGAACTACGCTCGACCGAGCGCGAAGTGGAGATCGTCAAGGACAAGAAGAAGACGAAGACCACGACGCGCAACTGGGAGGTGCGAACCAGCAAGGTGACCAAGCTGGCGCCTCCCAAGACCGGCGAGAACCAGGATGCCGAACCCATCACAGAGGAGGACGCGGCTTAGGCCGCGTTCTCCCCCTCGGGGAGGTGACTTATGGAACTCTTTGCGAACAACGTAATCTTGCGTGGATTCCTCGGCAGAGATGCCGAGGTTCCACCTTCAGATGGAATCACTGACGACGCTTATGCTGTGCTCACTCTATGCGTTGAATCAGGCGTATGGTGGCGGCCTTCGAACGAATGGATCTCCCGCACTGCCTGGTATCGCGTGATCTGCCCAGGGCCGTTCTTCTGCGGCTTCACGCGTGGCATGAAGCAAGGGGATTATATCGAGGTCGATGGACAGCTCGCGATTCACCATTATGCCTCGCTGAATCTTACGAATCCGGTCATCGAGATCCACGCAACACAGATTCGCAGGCTGGAGATTCCGGTCGTCGGAGTCATTGAAAAGTACGACGGCTGATGCCGTCCGTGCTTTTCCTCGCGGAGAGGTTAACGCCTCTCCGCATTTGTTCCGGTCTTATTTCGCGTTTTTCATCTGCGAGTAGCTCGCAGGACCAAGCTCTTTCGAGGTGGATTCATGAGTCAGATCGCAGTCAACTTTCTCACTCGCAGTTTCTCGTCGAGCGAAACGATTGCACTCCTGCTGCGCCGGGATGATACGCTCCGGCCACAGCAGCGCCCTCAGCAGCGTATCGTCACGCTCGAACAAGTTCTCGCGCCACGCTATATGGCTTGGCTCACCTTTGAGAACGACAATGGCGCGAACATTTATATCTCCGCCAATCCACTTCGTGCGAGAAGTAGGAAGCGCACCAAAGAATGCGTTGCTTCTGTCCGGCATCTCTATATCGACATCGACGAGGACGGCGACGCCCGGCTCGCTGCGCTGCGGGCGTCGGATGCTGTTCCTGCCCCAACCGCGATCATTTCAACATCGCCCGGCAAATATCAGGCACTTTGGCGGGTCGCTGGCTTCGACTTCGACAGTCAGGAACAGACCCTCAAGCTGATCGCCCATGCCTTCGGCGGCGATTTGGCTTGCACTGATCGGAACCGTGTACTGCGCGTCCCCGGTTTCTACAACCGGAAGTATTCTCCCGCACATCGTGTCGCGGTCGAATACCCGGTTGATGCGACCTACGGCCCAACCGATTTCCTGCTTGAAGAAGTCGCCGGTTCTTCCGTGCTGCCGCTGCGCGGGGACGCACGGAAATCTCCCTCCGGCAAGCACTCGCATTCGGAAGCAGATTGGGCCTGGGTTTGCGCGCAGCTTACCCATGGCCGGGATGCCGCGAAGCTGACGCACGAACTGGCAACTCAGCGCTCCGATAAGGGCGACCCGTTCTACTACGCAAGGAGGACCGTCGATGTTGCCTCCGCCTGCCTTTGGTTGGCCAGTGGCATCCCCATCGACGACGTCATCACCATGCTCGAAGTTCGCCGCCGCTTCGAGATTCCCGCCGCACTTTGCTCCGCTCGTGCGCGGGAGATTGCGGCCACAGCCCAACGCATGATTGCCCGTCGAAAGACGGTCTGATTCCACAGCCCAAGGAGGAATGATATGCCACTGCTTGAAGTCGTCCAAACCCGCTACATCAGCGCCTCGATTCGATTGACTGATTCGACTGCATTACAACTCGATCAGTATGCCGCATTCATCCACGCTTCAGCCGATGAAGTGATCGACCAAGCGCTCGTCTATGTCTTCTCGAAAGACCGCGACTTCCAGGAGTACCTTCGCACTCCTGAAGCGCAGCGCATTACGCCCACGCTGCGGGTTCGTCGGCCACCCGCCAATGAAGCAGCCGAAACGGCTCACAAAAAGCCGGTTTCGGTGGCGTCTTCGGCCACCTCAACACCAGCAATTGTGGCGGGATCGAAGGCATGATCCCACGCCAACATGGGTGGCAAAGCCACGACGGTGCTACGCACCGGAAGAATTTAGACACTCCACCCCTCAAAGGGTGGTGTGTCGCAGCGCCGGGTAGACAAGAGTCTACCGCGCTGACGTTTAACAGGTTCTCAACCCCCGGTAGACAATAGGCTACTTCCCGTCTCCTATTGTCTACCGGCCAAGGAGTCGATATGTCGGAACACTCACAGCTATCTTCCATTGACTTTGAAACCCGTGCCAGCCGTTCCCTTGGACGCGCTGGCAGAACGTATGTCGCCAGCGCAAAGGTCACGCGCCAAGAGCAAATGGAATTGGAGCGGAAAGCAGGCGCAGAAGGCAAAGCCCTCAGTGAATGGGCACGCGATGTTTTACTGCGCGAGGCGAGGCGCTCCGATAGCGATGCTCTCTTCACGGAGATCGTTGCCACTCGGATGCTTTTGGTCAACCTCATCAAGCCACTCATCCTCGGCAAGCCGGTCACGACGGAATGGATCACCGAGGCCATGAGCGCCGTGCGCCGCGAGAAACGCCGGGCCGCGCAGGAAGTCATGCAACAGTACACGGACGACGCCAAAGGAGGACGATGATATGGCTACGCACTGGGGACGCAAGGAAACGATTATCTGGCCGCCGCATGTTCCGTTGATGAGCTATTCGGCGGTGGCGGTGGCGCTGCTCTTGACCTGCCTTCTCTTCTGGCAGCGGGTTCGTTTTGCGATGCCGCCGCTCGAACAGGCATACATCGGGGACTACATGCGCGCCCAAGCCGGAGCCGCCTTTCATCTGAGCGGCAGCTACCGGCTCGTTTACCTGGGTGGCGGGAAAGCCAAACCTCGTCTGGCTTTCCCGTTCGATTTCACACGAGGCAGCATGACGCTTCCGAGTGGGAAGCCCGCGCCCTTTGCGCTCGCGGAACTCGCGCGTTCTGAAGGGTACGAGTTCCCCTTCCTGGGGCCAGCTCAGAAGTATAGGGACGCTTCGATGTACCACTGGCTGCATGACGTTGTTTTCGGCGGCAAGAGCCTGCTTGAGGCCTTCGCCGCGCGCCTTATTGGCGGCGGCGCCATCCTCATTGCGCTGCTTGCGTTGGCCATTCCCCAGGACATCAAACGATTCCGGCAGATGAAATATGGCCGCGTTTTGCGCGGTCCGCTGATGCTTACACCGAAGCAATTCAACCGGGCTGCGAAAGGGGAAGGCGTCGGTTTCGTGACCACCGAATCGCGCCGGATGATGCGAATTCCTCAGCGCAAAGAGGCGCAGCACATCCAGATCATGGGCGACACGGGTGCCGGTAAGACCCAGCTCATCATGCAAATCCTGCGCCAGATCAGGGACCGAAAGGACTCGGCCATCGTCTACGATCCGGCCTGCGAATACATCCAGAGGTTCTTCAATAAAGATCGCGGCGACATCGTCCTCAACCCACTTGATGACCGCTGCCCGTACTGGGGACCAGCCCAAGAGATGGAATCGAATGCCGAGGCTGACGCCATCGCAGCCTCGCTCTATCAGCGCAAGACAGATGTGATCGACGAGTTCTTTCACGATACGCCCGCCCAGATTTTCGCTCACCTGTTGAAGCTCGGGCCGACGCCGCACCAGCTTGCCGCATGGATGGCCAGCGATGAGGAGTTGCTGAAGCGGGTCCAGGGAACCGAGATGGCCTTCTATATTGACAGGAAGGCCGGACCGCAGCGGGCCGGTGTTCTCTCTTCTCTTACTCTTGTGGCGAAGAGCTTCCGGCTCTTGCCGGAGAAAGGCGAGAGCCGTCCGGTCTGGAACGCCCGCACCTGGGCAAAGAAACGGCAGGGATGGATCTTCATTACCTCGCGTCCAGCGGAGCGGGACACGTTGCGTCCCCTGCATTCGCTCTGGATCGATCTGCTGGTTATGCGCCTGTTGAGTGCGCCGCAGCCGGGACAACGCCCGGTGTGGTTTGTGATCGATGAGTTGGCAAGTTTGCAGAAGCTGCCGCAGCTTCACACGGCGATAACAGAAAATAGAAAGAGCAAAAATCCGCTCGTGTTGGGCTTTCAGGGCAAGGCCCAGCTTGAAGTCACTTACGGCCATCTGGCCGAGGTAATGCTCTCGCAGCCGGCCACGAAAATCTTCATGAAGACCACTGAACCAAAGGCGTCCGAGTGGATCTCAGAAACGATTGGCAAGGTCGAGATCGAGCGGCTGAAAGAGACCAAGTTCGATGGAACCAGGTCTGGCAAGAACTTCACTGTGGAACGGCAGATCGAGCCTCTGGTCATGGGGTCGGAAATCGCAGGACTCGATGACCAGCACGCTTACCTGAAGCTCGGAAATAACGTGGCGCGCTTCGCCTTCGATTACCTGGACCTGCCTACGCAGACCATTGATTTCATACCGCGCAAGATGGCGGACGGCGGCTTGAGTTTCGATCCCGATACGTTGGAGCCAATTCAGACGGAGAGTGAAGAGAGGCAAGAAAGCTCGAATTCCGAACCTGTGGCTACGGTCTCCGGGGATGCTCCGATCGTCCAGGAAAAGTCGCCGCGCCCGATCCCCTGGCCAGTGCAGCAAGCGATGGAGCAGTTTGAGATCGTTCCAGAAAATCCGTCTGCACCCGTTCAGGAAGTCGTCAACACGCCTGCCGGTTCGGAAATTCATGAGAACGCGGAAGACGAACAAATTTCGCTTGATCTGAGGTCATTGTAACCATGCTGACCATTTCCAAATCGCTCAGTGCCAGCCAGGCGCAGACCTACCACAAGCAGGACTTCGCTTCCGAAACACAGAGCTACTACCGGCAAAGCGATAGCGTGCAGGGAGAATGGCAAGGCCAACTTACCGCGCGGTTCGGTCTCACGGGCGCAGTTTCGCCGCTCGAATTTCAGCGGCTCTCGGAAGGATTGCATCCAGAGACTGAGCAGCCGATGGTACGCTCCCGCTCAGCTTTTGAATACAAGAATGCCGATGGCGAGACGATCAAAACCGTCGAGCACCGGGCGGGCTGGGATGCGACTTTTTCGGCTCCCAAATCGGTTTCGCTCACGGCTCTTGTCGGCGGTGACGACCTGGTGCGGGAGGCGCACCGCGCCGCTGTCAATGAAGCACTGAGTGAATTGGAGCGGTACACCCAGGCGCGGATCGGCGGCAATCATCCAGCCGAGACGACGGGCAAGTTCATCGCCGCCAAATTCGAGCACGACACGGCGCGACCCGTTGCGGGCTACGCCGCGCCGCAGCTTCATACCCATGCCGTGATCTTCAATGTCACCGAGCGGGCCGATGGCTCTACACGCTCCCTGCAACCGCATTCGCTCTTCGAGAGTCAGCAATATGCGACCGCTGTGTACCAGTCGGAGTTAATGTACCGGCTCCGCAATCTCGGTTACGAGATCGAGCGCGGCAAGAGCGGCGCGCCCGAAATCAAAGGTTATTCGCAGGAGTATCTGGACGCTTCAAGCCCACGCTCCCAACAGATACGAGAACAGCTCGAAAAGACGGGCCGCGCCGGTGCAGAGGCTGCGGAGATTGCGGCGCACTCGACCCGCGACCGCAAACAGAATCTCACCGCCGATCAGGTTCTCGACGCACACAAGAAGATGGCTGCGGAGTTCGGCAACCAGCCCGAACAGGTCGTTGCCGCCGCACGGGAGCGCCTCCAACAGCCGCAGGTCCAACGAGAGAGCGCCGAGGCCAAAGAAGCCGTCACCTTCGCTCGCCAGAGCGTCTTCGAGCGGGAAGCAGTCGTCGATGAACGCAGAGTTCTGCGCGACGCCATGCGTCGGGGAATGGGAGAGACAACTTATCGGGAGATTCGCGCGGTATTTGAAACCCGGCGCGGTGCAGGTGATTTTCAGATCGTGGACGGCCCAAAGTATGCTTCCGGGCGCAGATTCACCACACCGGAAACCATCTCCGCCGAGCGCGCCAATGTCGAATTCATGCTCAGCGGTCGCAACGCTGTCGAGCCGATTCTGAGTGCGGAACAGGCGCAGGAACAGGCACGCTCCCGCGACTTTTTGAACGAAGCACAACAGCGCGTCATTGAGGAAACGCTCAATTCCACAGACCGCGTTCATGGTCTGCAGGGGCGGGCCGGGACCGGTAAGACGACCGTGGTTCAAAGTATCCGGGAAGGTGCGGAGAAAAGCGGGTACACGGTCGAAGGGTTTGCGCCCACCTCGCGCGCCGCAGCCCAACTCCGCGAGGCGGGCATTGACGCCGGCACGCTGCAAAGTTTTCTCGCGCGTGGCGAAAACCATCCCAGTGCAAACCAGGAGTTGCGCCACCTTTATATGTTGGACGAGTCCAGCTTGGCCAGCACCCGTCAGATGCGTGCCTTCCTTGAAAAGCTGAAACCCCAGGACCGGGTACTCGTTATCGGAGACACCAGCCAGCATCAGGCCGTCGATGCCGGGCGGCCTTTCGAGCAGATGCAGCAGGCCGGGATGCGCACCTCGCAGCTCGACCAGATCATGCGCCAGAAAGATCCAGAATTGAGGCGCGCGGTCGAACTGCTCGCCAACAACGAAACGGAAAAAGGCGTCGCGCTGCTCACTGAACAGGGCCGGGTGACAGAAATCGCGGGTGCCAATGAACGCATTGCCGCGATTGCCAGAGACTATGCGGCGCAGCCGGAAAACACCATCATCGTTTCGCCCGACAATCGCAGCCGTCGCCATATCAACGAGGCTGTGCGTGCCGAACTACGGAGTAATGGAATGCTGGCGGTCGATGGGCACGAACTGCGCGTGCTCGATCATCGATCCGATATGACCGGAGCTGATCGGACTTGGGCGGCGCGATACAATGTGGGCGACGTGCTGCATTACCACACTGGAAGCAAGGCCGAAGGTATCGAGCGCAATAGCTACGCCCGCGTTCGGGAGATAGATGCCCGCGCCAATACGCTCACCGTCGAACTCGACAATGGAGCCTCTGTCACCTACGATCCGCGCCGGCTGCGTGGTGTGAACATCTTCACCGAAGCGACGCGCGAATTCTCGACCGGCGACCGCATCCAATTTACCGAGCCCAACAAGACGCTTGGCGTCGCCAACCGGGATCTTGGCACCATTACTTCCATCGACAATGGGCAAATGGCCGTGCGCCTGGATGGCAAGCAGTCGCGCGAGATCGTCTTCGACACAGCCCAGTTCCGTCAATTCGATCACGGCTATGCTGTCACCAGTCACAGTTCCCAGGGACTGACGGCGGGCCGCGTACTCGCCAACATCGACACCGAATCGAGTCGAATGCTCATCAACACTCGGCTGGCCTACGTTGCCGTCTCCCGTGCCTCCGAGGATGCACGCATCTACACTAACGACGCTGAAACTCTAGGCCAGCGGCTTGCCACCGACATTTCGAAGACCGCCGCAGTGGACTTTCGCCCACCCAGCCCGACCGAGCAGGCGCGCGAGGCTGTTCGACTCTTCCGTGAGCATCAACCGGCCACGGCAACCGAGCGGCTTCAGCAGCAAGGCAGAATTCATGAGTACCAGAACCCGGATCACCGCCTCGCGGCGGTTGCTCTGGATTACGCAGCGCAGCCTGATCGAACAGTCATTGTCGCCCCCGATGCGACGGAGCGCCGCGAGCTGACACAACTGATTCGCGCCAGCCTGCGAAACGAGGAAAAGCTCGCATCTGAAAACCGTACGCTCCCGGTCCTTGTTGAGCAGAAATTTCCGAATCCTCACTTTGCCGGAAACTACCGGCCCGGCGACGAAATTCACTTTCGCACCGGAAGTCCTACGGTCGAAGGCATTCCACATCACAGCTTCGCGCATGTCCTCGAAGTGGATGCGGGTAGGAACACGCTCACCATCGAAACCGCAGACGGCGGGCAGGTCACCTACAACCCCGCTCAACTTCGGAGCCAAACCAACCAGAGCACGATCTACCGGGAAGAGACGCGGGAGGTAGCCGTAGGGGAGCGCATCCGGTTTACCGCGTCAGAGAAAGAGAATCACATCCGCACTGGCGACTTCGCCATCGTGGAACGGATTGAGCCCGATCTTTCCGTCCGGCTCGACAATCACATGGCTGTTGACCTCGACGCCGAGACGGCTCGCCATATCGACTATGGCTATGCCGTGGAATCGGCCGGGAACATCACCGTCGACCGCGTGATTCTGACCGGCGAGGCCGCGCAGCTTGCCGGTCTTGAAGAAGATCTGGCGCGCCTCCATCCCAACATCCGCGAGCTTTCAATCTACACGTCCAATGCGTCTCAGGCGCTCCATGTAGAGCTTGCGCAGAGTCCTGCCGCAGCCGAAACGCTATCGAAGTCTCTCGCCGAAATTGTGAATCCCGGCGTTGCGGAACCATCTCTAGCGGAGGCCATCGTCGAGGAGATCGGGCTGCATCTCTGAGAAAAGTTTGTGAACAGCTGCCCAAATTAGCGTCGCAATCCGGCGGTAGCTGTTGTCCCGGAAGGTCCACACCTCCAGGGCAATCGCATGAAGAGAAGGCGAAAGTGAAAAGAGCACGACGGCGCGTTCCGATTATTGGAGTCCGAGTAGATGGGCGCGGTAGTTGTCGCTTGTGGCGGCGATGATTCGTCGGGCTTTGATTCCGCCTTTTCGTTTCACCGGATCCATGCGAATCAGATTCAAGGTGAGCTGCTTCAGAGCGGCCAGATTGTGTGCGGCGTGGCGTGAGCGGGCGCGCATCTGATCATCGTTGAAGGCAACATCCATGCACCAATGCAAGCGATTCTCTACCGACCAATGGGCGCGCACCGTGACCGCCATCCTCTCCGCGTCCGGCGCCAGGCTGCTGATGTACAGCCGCAGCTCGTGCGTCGTCTTGGCTGCGGAGGCACGCTCGGATTCGATCACCGCAAAGGATTTCATTCCCGGCCATTGTTCCGGTTTCGACAGGCAGTTCAACTGATCGAAGACGTAACAGCGGCGCGTTTCCACGCGGCCATGGCCCTTCTCCACGCTTTCAAAAAAGCCGTGCGCCGTCTCGGCCGCCGGATGGGCTATGAAACTGGACCAGAAATCCTTGATGGATTCGGCCAGCTTCGGCTGATTGTCTTTGACGGCCAGCACATAGTCGGCGCCACGCGCCCGGATGGCCTCGGCAATGTTAACTTGTGTTCCCATGGCGTCGATCGTTACCGTCGCCCCTTCCAGCGCCAGTGTGGAAAGTAACTCCGGAATGGCGGTCTTCTCGTTGGATTTTTCCGCCGTCCCGCGTTGGCCCAGCACCAGCCCGGCGCCGGCGGCAAAGGCCGAAACCAGATGCAGCGCGGTGGCGTCGATGCCTGCCGAACGACGGCTGGTCTTGCCATCGATGGCCACGACCTCGGCGCTCAAGGCCGGCAATACGCCGCGCATCCAGCGCCGGAAAGCCTGCTCGAATTGGCCGGGATCGATCAATCCAAAGACTCGGCCAAAGGTGTCGTGCGAGGGAATGCCGTTCTGCAAACGAAGATAGCTCCTGAGCCAATCCTGCTTCTCGTTGGCCCACAGTTCGATCTCTTCAAAGGTGTCGGCCCCGACCAATACCCCGTTGACCGCCACCACCAGCAACTCGACAAAATCGTGCTTGACCTTGCCAGGCTGCCGGGGATCGGGAATGGACACAAAAACCTCGGACAGGCGCAGCGGTTGTTCGGTTTCCATCAACACCTCCTGGAAACAGAAAACCTGGACAACATCACTTGCAGAAGTATCTACCTGTATCCCTGTATCCCTTTCGTCAACGCCGCCTGCCACACCTTCGCCTTTTCTTCATGCGATGCCCCTGTCCACACCTCGTACCCGTGTATCAAATCCAGGCTGTCTTGGTAGATTATCTGCTTCAGGCTTCTTGCCCACCATCCCGGAAAGCAAGAACTGCGCCGCAGTATATTGAAATCGTGGGCGGAGGGTTTATAGCCGCCGGCGGAGAGCAGATTCTCGGATGGCCCAGAACTGGCAAACCAAGCTCATTCATAGCAGTGCTAAAGTGCCCGGAGGTTTCCGTGCATTGAGTGTTCCAGTGGAGCGCGCCTCGACCGTTGTCTTTTCTGATTGCGACTCTGCTGTCGGCGGGTGGGATGTCGAGGCGGATGGCTACACCTACGGTATCCATGGTACGCCGACCGTTCATGCTTTAGCGGGCCGCATTGCAGAGCTTGAAGGCGGCGCACGTACCCTGCTGGTTCCCAGCGGCCTTGCGGCGCTCACGCTAGTGGATATGGCGATGCTCTCGGCGGGCAGCCATGTGCTGCTCCCAGATAACGTCTATGTGCCCAACCGGCTGCTGGCCATCAAGCTGCTGCATCGCTTTGGCGTGGAAGGATCTTTTTATCCAGCCGATGCCGGAGCAAAGGTGGCGGAGCACTTTCGCCCCAACACACACCTGATTTGGGTCGAGAGTCCTGGCTCGATCACGATGGAGGTGCAGGACGTTCCCGCGATTGCCGCAGCGGCACACGCGCATGGTGTGATCGTGGCGATAGACAACACCTGGGCGGCAGGTGTGCTCTTCAAAGCCTTCGAGCACGGCGTGGATGTTTCAGTACAGGCCTTGACAAAGTACGTCGGTGGGCACAGTGACCTGCTGTTGGGCTCGGTCACCGTCCGCAATGAGGCTCTGTTGCAGCGCCTCGGCGAGACTCGCGCGCGCATGGGCATCTCTGTCTCTCCCGACGAATGCAGCCTGGCGCTGCGCGGCCTCCAGACACTGGCCGTTCGGTTGCGCCATGCAGAGGCTTCGGCATTGATGATCGCTAACTGGTTAGCCGCGCAGCCCGAAGTGCAAACTGTGCTGCATCCCGCGCTGGAAAGCTGTCCCGGGCATACATTCTGGAAGCGCGATTTCTCCGGGGCGAGCGGTTTGTTTTCCCTTGTCTTTCACCAGAAATTCAGCGGTGCCGAGGTGCGCGCCTTCGTCGATGCGCTTGATCTGTTTGAGATTGGATATAGCTGGGCAGGAACGACAAGCCTGGCTGTGACCTACAACCTGAACCACACCCGTGGCGCATCGCCTTATGGCGACCGCCTGGTGCGGCTCAGCGTCGGCATGGAAGAGACCGATGACCTGATCGACGACCTGAAGCAAGCACTGGCGCGGATGCGCGATAGCCACTGACCCCGTTCTATACCAACTGAGCCAATACATCCCGCTGGTAGGGCAGAAGATCCTCGATCACTCCGCGTTGAATGATTTGCGGCCAGGCGGGATTCACGATCAGCGAGCGCCCGATGGCCACCAGATCGAACTCCTCGCGCTCCAGCCGTTCCAGCAACTCATCGATCCCCGTTGCGGCAGCGGATTCCGCAGTCGTAAAAGTACGGGTGACATCCTGATTCAAGGTGATCGACCCCACGGTCACGGTAGGTTTGCCGGTCAACTTCTTGGTCCAACCCGCCAGATTCAGCGTGCTTCCCTCAAATTCAGGCTCCCAGAAGCGGCGCTGCGAACAGTGATAGAGATCCACGCCCGCGGCGGTCAAGGGGGCAAGAAACCGCTCCAACTCGCCGGGGTTTTGCGCCAGTTTGGTATTGTAATCCTGCTGCTTCCATTGCGAATAACGGAGGCAGATTGGGAACTCCGGTCCCACCTTGGAGCGAATCTCACGGATTACTTCCACCGCGAAACGAGTGCGCGCCACCAGATCGCCTCCATACCCGTCGGTACGCTCGTTGGTTCCATCCCAGAAAAACTGGTCCAGAAGATACCCGTGCGCGCCGTGAATCTCCACGCCGTCGAACCCAAGTTGCTGTGCTGAGAGTGCGGCCTCGCCAAAAGCGCGGACCACGTTGTCGATATCTTGTTGCGTCATCGGCTCGGTAATCTTTACACCACGGTTGGCAAGCCCGGAAGGGCCTATCGCGCCAGGGCGAATTTTTCCATCCGCAGCCGGGGTTAAGCCAACATGCCAGAGTTGGGGAAAGATCTTGCCCCCCGCCTGATGAACCTCATCAACCACACGCTTCCATCCCGCAAGAGATTGCTCGCCGTAGAAGTACGGCACATCGGGATAGGAGCCTGCCGCAGGATGCGGAACGTAGGTTCCCTCGGTCACAATCAGGCCCACGCCGCCCTCGGCGCGGCGGCGATAATAAGCCGCCACATCCGCACCGGGAATGCCATCCGGCGATTTCGAGCGGGTCATGGGCGCCATCACGATGCGGTTCGGCAGAACCAGTTTTCCAAGAACAAAAGGCTTAAAGAGAAGCGCAGTTCGGCTTTCGGTGAGATCGCTCATGTCGGTTTGATGCTCTGTCCTCGGCTTAAGTCGCACCTTCATGCCGATAAGGAATTGGCCGGCCCGGCATTGATGGACCGCAGGTTCCTTTACAATCACCGCATGAACCGTCGCAGCTTCTTCCTTTCTGCAATCGTGCTCGGTGCATCTTTCATGGCAGTCGTGCCTGCCCACGCCCAGGACTCTGCTCTTGCCGCCGACACTGCTCCTGACAAAGCCAATCCCGCGGCCATGCAATCCTTCCAGCTTCCGAGCCACGGCGCGCTGCTCAACGCCTTTGTCTATATAGCCGCCGGTGCCACGCCTCACCCGACTGTCATCCTGCTGCATGGATTTCCCGGCAACGAGCGCAATCTCGATCTTGCCCAGTCGATTCGCCGTGCAGGCTGGAACGTTCTCTATTTCGACTATCGCGGTTCCTGGGGATCTCCGGGAGCTTTCTCTTTTACGCACTGCATTGAAGACACACAATCCGCGATCGACTATCTTCGTAATCCCGTTCATGCTGTCCAACTTCACTCCGACGCACGGACAATAGTTCTCATCGGACACAGCATGGGAGGTTTCATGGCTCTTCAGGCTGGTGCGCTCGATCCAGCCATCAAAGCCGTGATCACGCTCTCAGCAGCCGACCTGGGTGCCAGCAGATTTCAATCTCTCCCGTCCAGTAAACGCGATGCCGCCTTGAGCAATCTGGCTGCCGCTCTGGCCGCTGAAGGCATGGCGCCACTCGCAGGCACAACACCTGAGAGCCTTGCCAACGAAGTCTTTACCAATGCAACCCGGTGGAATTTCGTGAACCTTGCATCGAAATTAGCCACAAGGCCTTTGCTGATTCTTACCTCGGATGACGGCTGGTCCTCGCCCAACGATGCTCTTGTCGCTGCTGTCAATAGGTCTGGAAACCATGCAGTAAAGGCAATTCACTTCTCGACGGACCATGCCTATTCCGACCACCGTATTGCGCTGCAAAATGCTGTTCTCATGTTCCTTGCCTCTCTCAATCAAAATAGCTGAGAGGCCGATAGGCATTCTGATGCTCTGTCACCCTTCTGGGAAGAACACGAAGATCACACAGCCCTGCTTCGACTGAGGAATGTGCGCAGAGCCGGCAGGATTGTGGATGAAAGAACCTGCTGGATAATCGTTGACGCCATCGTTAAAAACTCCAGAAACGACAAAGACCTCTTCCGGACCCGGCCAGTGAGGATCGATAGTTGTAAACTTAGCGCCGGCATCGATCTCCAATACTTGAGCTTTGGCGGCCTTTGCATCTTTCCAGAGAGCACGCTTGCGAATACCTGGAAAGATCTTCTGCGCGGGAATGTTCTGCCAGTGCGCGGAAACCACGCCTTCAAGATTGATTGTCATTGCTGTCTCCTTATGCCTTTGAATTTCGGCTGGGTGCTATTTGCGCAGCTTGATCCTGTCAGGCAGGAAGCATCTCGATCAGCGCCTGCTCTCCTTCAAGCAGATAGTAGGCCACAAACTTCATAGGCTCGGTGGCAGAGGCATTATCGAAGCGTGCAATCACTGCTTCAGCCGGTTCGTAGAAGGCACTTCCGGTAGGGAGCGCCTGTCGCAACTTTCTCTCTACTTCCATCTCTGCACCACCTACGACGATGTAGCCGACGACCGGGCAAGGGTGTTTGTGGCGTCCGGTGATCTGGCCCGGAGAGAAGGTGATTTCGCGAACATCGATGGCTGTAATCGTCTTGCGGATTGCTAAGTTCAAAAGCTCTTTCCGGTATACAGTGCTTTTTCCTTCCATTTTCGCCTCCAGAGAGTGTGACGCCCGTTGTCGAAGGTCACGCGGAGAACCTGTAATTCATTCTTCCGCGGGTAGCTTCACCCAGCTGGGCGGATTCAGGGCGTATTGTGCCTCTCCTTTGCCGAAGGACCAATCGGTGATGGAGTTCTCTGTAAGCACGATCATGACATCGTCGGGAGCAATGCCCACAGCCTTCCGCAGTCGCTCTGCAATCCGCGCATAAAGCGTCTGTTTCTGTTCGGCTGTCCGTCCTTTGCTAAGAAAAATCTGCACCAATGCAAGTCGTTCCGTTCGCTGCATTCCCATGTATTTGGGATCGATGATCAGCTCATTGGAATCATGCGTAGTGACGATGATGAAACGGTCGCCTTCTGGAATACCGATCGTCTCACGCATCGATTCATAAACTTCGTTGGCGATTTGCGCACGCTGCGCGGGCGGTGTGGCTTGATAAACCTCAATACGGACCAGTGGCATAGCCTATCCTCCTTCATTGCTTCGGACCGATGACTTGGTATCGAATCCTCGCAATTTCCATCTCGAAAAGTGAACACAATCAGAACGTAGCAGGAAGCCACAGTCCACACAATCAGAATATATTTGACATGTGATCCATTTATTGTGGATGATTAAGGTGCGATGGAAACCTTTGATTTGGACGTGTTGCGCAGTTTCGTCTTCGGCATCGAATTAGGCAGCTTTGCCAAAGCTGCGGATCGACTGGGGCGCTCTACCTCAGCCGTGAGCGCGCAACTCAAAAGGCTTGAGGATCAGGCGGTGCTACCCATCCTGCGTAAATCCGGGCGCGGCTTGCTGCTTACACCTACGGGCGAAATTCTTTTCAGTTATGCCAAGCGCCTGCTGGAGTTGAATGATGAGGCAACAGAAGCGGTAAGCGGCGCCGCACTCAAGGGCTGCGTGAGAATTGGCCTGCAGGAAGATTTTGGCGAACAGTTGTTGACCGAGACGCTGGGCAGCTTTGCGCGAGCCCACCCTCGCGTGCAGATCGAAACAACGGTGGCGCGCAGCGCCCAGTTGCTCGAATTTGTTTCGGGCGGCCATCTTGACCTTGCATTGGCGTGGGATGCGGGGAACCGTACACCACACAGCCGGGTTGTGGCCAATCTGCCAATGTGCTGGATTGGACGGGCGGATTCCGACGTCCACGCCAACAATGAACCGCAACCTCTGGTCGCCTTTGATACTCCGTGCCTGATGCGCGGCGCGGCCATCAAGGCTCTAGACAAGGCGCGCATTCCATGGCGTGTGGCCTTCACCAGTTCCAGTTTGAGCGGCATCTGGGCCGCCGTCAGCGCCGGGTTGGGAATCACGGTGCGCACTAGCGTGGGATTGCCCAAGCAACTGAGCGTTCTCGACGGGTTACCCTCGCTGCCTCGCATCGGATTGGTTCTGCACCGGGCCGACTCCCATCCTGCGCCGCATGTGAAGCAGTTGGAGACAATCCTGCTGGAGCGACTTGAAAACCTGCTGTCCGCAGGATAGGGTAAGCTTCAGCCTGGAATTGCCCCATCTGATTACAATCCAACACAAGGGATTCAGTATGACCGCCAGTCAACGCACACTGATCGTGATCGACCCGCAAAACGATTACCTGTCTGTGGGGAAATTTCCCCTCTGGAACATCGACACCACGCTTGCCAACATCGAGCAGGCGATCGCCAAGGCACATGCGGCGGGAGTGCCTGTCGTGCTCGTGCAACATATTGCTGACAGTAGGCAAGGAATCGCGCCCTTCTTCAATGCTGGCACTCCCGGTGCCGAGATTCATCCGCTCATCCGAGCCGCTGCACCCGAAGCTCCCATCGTGGTCAAGCAATTTGCCGACGGCTTCCACTGCACAACACTGGAAGCCACTCTGCACGAACTCGGCATAGAGGAGTTGTTGATCTGCGGCATGATGACGCAGAACTGCGTAACCCACACAGCAATCTCGAAATCCGCAGAAAAGTACAAAGTTGCAATTCTTCCCGACTGCTGCACCACGGTCAGCGAGATGCTACACCTGATCGCGCTGAATGCTGTATCAACGCGAGTTCCGCTGATTCCGAGCGGCGTTGCGTTCGGCTAAGTCACGCGGTTCATCGACCTTCTGCACCCACTGTATCAATCGCCCTGCTGATTGTATTGGCAGCACTAGCCACGCGTCGATACGACTCAATCCTGTCCGTATGCTCATAGGTGTCAGTGACGACAATCAATTCATCCGCGCCGGTTTCTTTGGCCAGCCTTTCCATTCCGGCCTTCACTGTTGCTTCCGATCCAACAATGGACTCGCTCAATCGACTTTGCACGGCTTCGCGTTCACCGCTGCGCCAGAGTGTTTGCATGGAATCGACCGGCGGCAACAGCTCTACAGGCTGGCCTCGAATGAGGCGCAAAAAGCGCTGCTGCGGAGTCGTGAAGAGCCGCTGCGCAATCGCATCTGTCTCCGCGGCAATCACCGCTACAGCTACCATCAAATGCGGCTTCCGTAAAACTTTGCTGGACTGAAAATGAGTATGGTAGAGTTCAGCGGCGGCATTGAGATACTGCGGTGCAAAGTGCGCCGCGAAGGCGAAGGAAAGCCCTAATTCAGCGGCTAACTGCGCACTGAATACGCTTGAACCCAGCAATGTAATTGGCACATGACTGCCCTGGCCCGGAATCGCCTTGACTACCTGTCCTGGTTTTTCCTCTCCCAGATAGCTTTGCAGTTCCTCTAGCAGTGCAGGAAAATCATCTCCATCCTGATGCGAGTCGCGCCGCAACGCATGCATCGTTTGAATATCTCCGCCCGGAGCGCGGCCCAATCCCAAATCGATTCGTCCTGGGTAGAGCGCCTCCAGTGTCCCAAACTCTTCAGCGACCACCAGTGGCGCATGATTGGGCAGCATGACTCCGCCACTCCCCACTCGAATCGTCCGCGTCGCACCGGCAATATGCCCGATCAGCACGGGCGTGGCGGAGCAAGCCAGCCCGGCAATGGAATGATGTTCGGCCAGCCAATAGCGCTTGTAGTCCAACTGCTCAACCGTTTGCGCCAGATCTACCGATCGGGCAATCGCACTGCCTGCCGACTCACCAGCTTGAAGGCCCACCAAATCCAGTACCGAAACCGCGAGTCCACTCTTCATAATTTATTGGATGATCCGCAGAGAAACGAGATGCAAACCACCTGCAAATAGCCTCCCAACGCTGGCTGGGCATAAACGACTCAGTTCTGCTTGAACAGGCGATGCAAGGAAGCAGTATGATTCCTTCCAGGGTAAGCACTATGTTCACAGAAATAATTCGTGTGAAGAAGGAGAGATTCATGCCATGCCATTTTCGATTGCAGATAATGCAGTGACCAAGGCTTTTCAAAATATTGGCAATGAGTGGGCGCTTTTGTCCGCTGGGAACGAGAAGCACTTCAATACGATGACGATCAGTTGGGGTAGCCTCGGGTTCATCTGGCAGCAGCCCGTGATCACCGTGCTGGTTCGCCCGCAACGTTATACCCACGAATTCATGGATGAGTTCGAGAACTTCTCTGTCAGCTTCTACGACAGAAAATACAGAAATGCGCTCAACATTCTGGGAACCCAATCTGGACGCGATACCAACAAGATCGCTCTATCGGGATTGACCCCGGCCTTTGTCGATGGCGTTCCCACCTTCAAGGACGCTTATCTGACGGTGATCGCTCACAGAATCTACCGGGGCCAAATGGAGAGCGCGGGGTTTCTTATCCCGGCAGTGGATGAGGAATTCTATCCGAAAAAGGATTACCACACGGTGTATTTCGCTGAGCTGGTCAAGACGGTCGGGAAAAATCAAGAGCTTGTTGAAAATCAGTGAGACGGGTTGAATACGGAGTTTTGCAGAATAAGCCCGTGAAGAATCGCTCTATACGGTTCTTCATCGGGATTATTCAATTTCGGTCAAACTTCTCCCGCGTGAGATCCGGTCTGCTCTTAAGAAGGTTGGGAATCCACAAAAAGCCCGGAGTTCCGCCGGATATAGGACATTGGCGTGGTAGAACGCAACAAGCACAGCGGCCATCTTCAGATTCCCAACTCCTGGTCATAGGCGACCAGTTCCGCAAGAACCGCCTTGCGCTCTCCGTCGATCTGCCTCTTATAGGCCAGAGCACTTTTGAATGGAACGCGGCGATGCGTCCCCACTTTGTGAAACTCGATCTTGCCCTCGTTGAGCAGCCGGATCAGCGTCGGCCGCGAGACATTCAGAAGATCGGCGGCTTCCTGCGTCGTCAGCTCAACGTGGATGGGAAGCAGCTTGACGGCGTTGCCGCGGCTCATCTCGTCCAGTATCTGAACGAGCAAATATGCAGCAGGAGCAGGAATCCTGATTGGAGGCTCCTGGGGCATGCTCATTTCACGCAGGTCGAGCGGCATGTTCGAACTCAAGCGCAGTGCAAGAATCTTCTTGGTTTCTTTCGCCAATTTGACGTCGTCTTCGGAGGGAATACTCGGAATAGGAGAAGCGACGGCAGGCATAGGCGTTACCTCACTCGCCATTATATATCAGAAATAATCGAAATCAAACGAAACAACCGAACAAGTTGCGATGCGGAGACGGACAGGTAGTCTAGCCGGAAAGATAAGCATTCGGTTCTCGACTGGAGCAACAGGGGAATTCCAGATCCAAATCGTGGTCCAATTGTGCTCCGAAAGGGTTCTAAAATCTCTCACGCACACTGGGACCATATGAAAGGGCAGCTAAAGAGGCAAGCACGAGGTGCCGGTTGAGGGAGGTTAGCTTTTCTTGCGTCGGCGCTGAGATTTTTCGATTGTTACATCAACTTTGCGATTGCGCACTCGAAGCACGCTTGGCTGCCTGCCGGCACGCCATTTCATTCCACCACTCTTTAAGAAGGCGTCGTTTTCAGAGTAGTCGAAGAGCTTCTGATGGTCGTTGCCCATTCCGAATGCAGCAGCAAGCATGGCAATGGTTGTTTCACTCGCAAAGTTCTTGCCGCGTTCGATGTTGGCAATCTGATCAACGGAAAGCTCGCAAAGCTCTGCTAGTTCCTGTTGGCTCATATTCGCGCCAAATCGCAGTTTTTTGATACGGATGCCGAAATTGGGCTGAACAGGCTCTATCCGTTTCACATATTCGAGTGTGTTCAACTCGAGTTCTTAATGACACCGAGCAATACTACGGGTTATAGTGTCGTTAGATTGGGCGGCGACTACGCTTTGGATGGCTTGTCGGGAGCGAAGTCAAAAAAGTCCCTGACAGGCACTCCTAATGTGATGGAGAACGTCTCAATCGACTCAAAGGAAGGGGCGCTTACGCCACGTTCTACCATGCTCAGGAAGTCCACGGAAATATCGAGGAGTTCAGCAAAAGTCTCTTGCGTCATGCCGCGTCCTTTGCGGATGGAACGCAATTTCTTGCCGAATAACTTCCGTAACGTGGCCACTTTTCAAGTGTGGCGAAGCGAGCAAGACAAAAACACCGAGTATCACTACGGATTCTGGTCGATTTGCGGTTTCCCCTCCAGAATTGAAATGCGCTTTCAGTCCGTCTGGCGTACCCAACCGGCAAGAGGTTCTCTATGAGCTCCGAGGCTGCGCTCTACTTGTCCCGTACCTTGCCCGAAAGAGGCACTGAACCTAGCTCATCCCCCCAGGTCCTGAAGATGGCGGCGGGACTGGAGGCATTAGCTCAAAGAGCGGGAGTTCAGGAGCCAGACAAGGGCACATCCTGCCCAGAAGCGGAGACCGTTAGCACAGCCACAGTGCCGGAAGCACGGCGGTCTTGTGCCACTCCCGCCGACCAACCCGGAGAATCATCCGACGACCGGCTGCTGAACCGTGTCGCCCAGGGAGATCAGGAAGCCTTATCCGTCCTCTTCCGGCGACATGCGCATGTCGTCTTCTCCGTTGCATGCCGCATCCTCCGGGATGAGAGCGAGGCTGAGGATCTTCTCCAGGAGCTTTTTCTCTTCCTCTTCCAGAAGGCGGGGCTTTTTGACGCCAAGAAGAGTTCCGGCGCATCGTGGATCATTCAAATGGCTTACCAGCGTGCAATCGACCGCAGAAGATACCTGGATGTTCGCCATCACTACAGCGTCCAGGAACTTGACGAAGAGCGATCGCCAGCGGCCAAGGGGCAAGTATCCATCGATCAGATTGCGGGTAAAATCTTGTTGGATAGGCTGCGAGGAGAAATATCCACGGAACAGTTGCAGACCCTCGAACTCCATCTCTTTGAAGGGCATAGTTTCCGCGAGATAGCGGCCACAACCGGCCAGACGCTGGGAAACATCAGAAATCACTATTACCGGGGCCTTGAACGACTGCGTTCCTATGTTTTCCCAACAAAGTGAGCACAAAGTGAGAATATTAGGAAGCAGTTTTTGCCTACAGGAGCCAAGCCGGTGAACCTTCAATTTCATGACGAGTTCATTGCCCTGTGTGCCCTATTCTTCGCGGGAGAGTTGACGGACGAGGAGTGGGCACTCCTCCAGGTGCACCTTGCCTATTGCGATTCTTGCCGGACAAGGTTTGAAGAATACCAGCGTCTGCATGCAGAGGTGGTTCCCCTCATGGCAGCAAGCGCCGCTGCGGAACCGGAAAGCGTAGCTAAAACCTCGGGCTTTTCTCTGGAAGCGGCCGAACGGCGGCTCATGGCGCAAGTGAATACTGCGCCTGTCGCGCGGGAACCACGACGCCGGCGAAAGATTCCGTGGGCATTGGCGGCCGGGCTGCTTGCGGCCTGCACTCTGGGCATTTCAAGCTTGCTCTATTTTCAGTTTGCTCCGTCAAAAAATGATGCAGCACGGCAACCGACCTCACCGCAAAACGCCTTGAGAGCTTCCACACCCGTGGTGCCGGCGCACCCTGGAGTTATGCCGTCCCCTGCTCCTCAAGCCACCACGCTGGACACGGAGAAACTTCGAGAACGTCTCGACGCTGCCGAGGAACAATACAAGCAGGCGAATCTGACCGTGGCCGACATTACGCAACAACTTGCAGCAGCGCGAACGGAGTGGAAGAAGACCAGCGACGAAAGAGATGCACTTCACCAGCAACTCACAGATGCTCAGTCAGAGATCCAGTCGTTACACGCCAACTCAGTAGCGACGAGCGGTGCCGAACAAGAACGAGTAGCGCGCGTAGCCTTCCTCGAAACACGGCTTAGAGAACTGAGTGCGTCGCTCGACGAGAAAGATCGCATGTTGGCGCTTGACAAGGAATTCCTCGCTCACGATCGGGAGATTCGAGACTTGATCGCGGCACGGAATCTCTATATCACCGACATTTTCGACGTAAAAGATAATGGACAAACGGCTAAGCCCTTCGGCCGGATCTTCTATACAAAAGACAGATCCCTTGTCTTCTACGGATACGATCTCGACAAACAGGCCGGATATAAGCAGGCGGTAACGTTCCAGGCCTGGGGCAGCGGAGATGCGCAGCCGGACGTAAATCTGGGGTTGTTTTATCAGGATGGAACACAAAAACGATGGGTTCTGCGATTTAACGACACGAAGACCCTTGCGCGACTGAATAAGGTCTTCGTCACCGTCGAGCCGCGGGGCGGAAGCGCCAAGCCAACAGGCAAACAAATCCTGATGGCCTATCTTCGCGTGCAGCCAAATCATCCGTAAAGATCGAGGGGATTGATACAACTCGTAGCGGCTGGCCGTAGATGAAAGGAACCCTATTCATCCTCACACCCCTGGAGTTCCGCCGCATGAAACGACTGATTATCCTCCTTCTCTACGGATTTTGCCTTTCAATATCTCAGGTCAATGCGCAGTCTACAAATGCCACACTCAGCGGTGGCGTGACTGACCCCGCTGGCACTTTCATTGTGGGCGCGGAGATCGACATCGCCAACGATACCACCGGCGTTGTTTATTCGGCCAAGACAAACAGCTCCGGCATCTACTACCTTTCCGTTCTTCCTCCCGGACAATACCACGTCCAAGTATCGAAGATCGGTTTCAAGACTCTTATTAAACCGGATGTTGTTCTGAATGTGCAGAGCGCCCTGTCGCTCAACTTCTCCCTGCCTGTCGGGGCGACATCCGAAAGCATCACTGTTGATGCGGTTTCGCCGTCCATCAACACAAATGACGCATCTGTCAGTACTGTCATCGACAGACAGTTTGTCGAGAATATGCCATTGAACGGGCGGAGCCTGCAAAGCCTGATCTCCCTTTCCCCCGGTGTTGTTCAGGTTCCGATACCCTATGGCAGCGCTCCAGGTTTTAGCGGTGAATTCAGCGTCAATGGCCAGCGCACCGAATCGAACTACTACACCGTCGATGGCGTAAGTGCGAATGTTGGCGTAGGAGGCAGCGGCATTGCCACAGGCGGCGCATCCGGTTCAATACCTGCCCAGACGGCGCTTGGCACAACACAGAATCTTGCAAGCATTGATGCCCTCCAAGAATTTCGCATCAACACCTCCACCTACTCTGCGGAATACGGCCGGAGCCCAGGAGCGCAAATCGCTCTGCAGACACGAGCCGGCGCCAATATCTTGCATGGCACAGTCTTCAACTACTTCCGAAACGACGCACTTGATTCGAACAACTGGTTCAACGATCACACCAGCCCCGCAACGAAGAAGACCGCAGAGCGTCAGAACGACTTCGGAGGTACACTTGGTGGCCCGATTGTAATTCCCCACATTTACGACGGCAAGAACCGCAGCTTCTTCTTCTATTCTTACGAGGGGCTGCGCCTGCGTGTCCCGACGCCCTCAGTGACGGTACAGGTCCCGGACACAACGTTGAGAAGCAACACTCCTGCAGCTCTCCAGAGCATCGTGAATGCCTTCCCCATTCCAAACGGGCAAGCTGTATCAGGCATCTCAGGACTGGCCTACTTCACTGGCGCCTACTCACTGCCATCTGGCATCGACACGAACAGCATCCGTCTTGATCACAGCATCGGAAACAAAACGCAACTGTTTGCTCACTACAGCGATTCGCCATCCGATACGAACAGCCGCTACACCTATGATCTGGCCCAATTAATAACCCAGTCAATGGTCAATAGGAGCTTCACCTCGGGGGTTACGCACAGCTTCAGTAGCAAGTTTATCAATGAAGCACGGTACAACTACACGTGGACGGAAACCGCATCGCACAATTCTATCGACGACTACGGCGGCGCAACTCCATCGAGCCTTCAAACCTATCTGCCGAAGTCAACTCTTCCGTATCAGCAGTTCGCAGCCTTCCTCTACTATGGTACGCACCCTGGATTCGATCTCAGCACGACGCGCTTCGGACAAACGCAGATGAACTTGGTTGACAAGCAGACCTTTATCAAAGGGCGGCACTTCATCAGCGCTGGCATCGATCTGCGCCGCCTTGAAACAACTCAAGTGGTTAACCAACTCGAAGTGACGATGCTTTACACCAGTTCCGCACAATTTCTGACAAACCAGTCGCAGACCTCTCAGGTCATCAGCAACGGCAGACCACCTGCGCCGATCTTTTGGAACATTTCGAGTTACGTTCAAGACGAATGGAGCATCTCTCCACGCAACTCCCTATCGCTGGGATTACGTTGGGACATCAATCCGCCGCCATCGAATGGCAACGGACGCATTCCGCCGGTGCTCAACCAAATTACGGATCTAGCCTCCGCCGCACTTGCACCCGAAGGAACGCCACTGTGGAATACCTACTACCGGGGATTTGCTCCGCGGATAGGTTTTGCATCTCATCTCCACACCGCCGACGGCCACGACACCGTACTCAGAGTCGGCGTCGGAGCCTTCTATGATACAGGCAATACGCTTGGAGCAATCGGATTTGGATACTTGGGATTCGCGTCGAAACAGACCTATTCCGGATTGAGCTTCCCGCTCCCGGATGCTGCCTATAATCCTCCCGCCCCGTCCACGGCGACTCCATATACGCAGACGGTGGTCGGCTATGATCGAAACCTCAAGCTTCCATACACGCTGCAATGGAATCTGTCGGTAGAGCAAGCTCTTGGCAGAACGCGGACATTCACTCTAGGTTATGTTGGTTCAGCAGGCAGGCGTCTGACGGTCGCTGACTTTCTCAATCCCTCCACGATCAATACAGATTTCTCTCTCGGTAACGGGCTCTATACGGTAAGCAATGGTTCCTGGTCTAACTACCACTCCATGCAGGCGAAGTACCAGGAGCAATTAAGTCATGGACTGCAATTCCTTGCATCCATGACCTGGTCCCACAGCATCGACAACCGGTCAAACAATTGGATCAACTACCAGCCTCTCCTCAAGGGCGACTCGGACTTCGATGTCCGTATGAACTTCCAAGCTGCTCTCACGTATAACCTCAGCCCATTCGGCTCCCCGCTTTCCCGCCACTTTACCAATGGATGGGCTTTTGATCTGAGAACGTTTGCGCGCTCGGCGACGCCCGTCGATGTCTATGGTTCTGCTTATGTCGCTGCAGATGGAACCCAGCAATATGCGCGCCCCAACCTCATCCCCGGTGTTCCCCTGTACGTCTCTGGCCCCCGCGACGTGATTCCCGGAGGGCGGAAACTTAACTACAGTGCTTTCGAAGGCGTAACGGGAGCGCTTGGCAACGCGCCGCGGAACCTGCTGAGGGGATTCGATGCCAATGAGATCGACTTTGGTATGCGCCGAGAATTCCTCCTCGGCGCAAAGGTGAAGCTGCAGTTTCGCGCAGAGGCGTTCAACATCCTCAACCATCCTGTCTTCGGTGCGATTTATAACACCCTGACCTCTGGTGCCAGCCAATTCGGCCAGGCCCACAACACTTTGAACATCGCACTGACAAATCAGAATTCCCTCTACGAACAGGGCGGTCCCCGTTCTCTGCAATTGGCCGCGAAGATTTCGTTCTGAATGAACTGATCCCGGCCCCATTCTCTTCCAAGCGCTTGATCCACCCATGACGAGGTAGCTATGTGCCCACTCCTGCGCGCAGGCATTCGAGGAATGCTGCGCTTTTCAATCGCCGCGATCGCGATCACGCACGGTTATTCCCAGACACAATCCGTGCATAGATTCGATGTAAGAGATTCGATTGCTATGACAACTTTCAGCACTCCATCTGGACTTCGCAACGGCCTCCGGGTAGAGAGTTCTCCTAATGGACGTTACTTCTGGTTTGTTACAACTCGAGAGATCCTCGATACCAATCAGATCGAATCGACTCTTTGGCTCATTCCATCCAACTCAGTCCGCGCATTCCTAGATGGCAAGGGCGCGGCACATTTAACAACGCCACATGCGATTGCGCATCTCAGGGCCGTTCCGACCCTGCAGGCGAATTCATCGTACGCTTCATTGATCTCAGACGTTCAATGGTCCGACGATTCGCGGAAGGTTTACTTCCTGGGTCAGGTTTCCGGAGCCAGCAGAAGACTCTATGAAATCGACATTGCCGCGAATCGATGCCACGCGATCACTTCCCACGCAATAAATGTTCAGCAGTATGCCCGGCAGAATGTCCACCTCGCTCTCACGGCAACGCCAGCCATCCCCCCTAAAAGAACGGTCCCATGGAAACCAGACGAGGCTATCAATGCGGGTGCCGGTACCGTGACAGGAATGGGTCTTGAGGATATTCTCCAGTTCCCGCAAGAGACACACGGCTTCGGAAGCATTGATCGTGTTCCAACTCTATGGACCGGAACGGCGGGCCAAATCCATCCTGTTGTTCCTATCAACAAGGAAGAGCAGGAGGACGTTCAGCATTCCCAGGAGGTTCTGTCCATCTCGCCCGATGGGCGGCTGGTAATCCGGCTGCTTTCCGTCTCCTATACCCGGCCGGAGTGGAGCTTCTACAAGCCTATGTCAGGTTTCGAGTCCTGGCGAATTCGAGCAGACGATCAGACCCAAGTTTCGCCCCAAAACTGGTACCGGCTTCGAGAATACATGTTAACGGACACTCAGACCGGCAAGACAACCTCTCTTGTTGATGCTCCCAGTGGTGATTCCCTTGCTGTGCAGGATCGGAGCCTCGCTGTTTGGTCGCCGAACGGCGAGAGGGTTTTATTGGGCAACATAGCTCTACCACTCAATGGAGTCGATGAAGACGAGAAACAGCGGCGAACGACGATCTGCGCGGTTGCGGATGTCGAGATCGCGACCCACAAAGTTCAGTGCGTTGTTTTCTCACGGGATGCGGTGAACGTCGGCCTCACAGCCGCGAATCCTCACCCTCTTAGACTTCGAGATGCATCCTGGGAGGGAAACACGGATACCATCACCCTGCGATTCAACTGGCACGACAAGTGGGGACAGGTTGAGCGGTATCGTCGCCTCAACGGGAAATGGGCCCTTCAGAATGTCTTACCTGCCTATCCAGTAACAGCTTTCGATGCTGACGACGCTGCCTTATCCAGCCAAAAACTGGACCATGTGGCGCTTACAATCCGGCAGGACCTCAATACGCCCCCCGCACTCTGGGCTTCAGATACACGTAGTGAAGAGAGTAAGCAACTGTGGGCTCCCAACCCCCAACTGAGCCAGATGGCCCTGGGGAAAGCATCTCTTTACCATTGGAACGATAAGACCGGATACGCCTCTACGGGGATTCTCGTCCTGCCGCCAGACTATCGCCCGGGCACTCTCTATCCCCTCGTAATTCAAACACACGGGGTCTGGGAGAACATCTTCATCACAGATGGGTCATACACAACGGCAATGGCTGCCCGGCCGCTGGCATCCGCTGGCATGGTCGTCTTGCAGACCCAGTGGAATGCCACTCATTTTTCCGAGCGACAGGAAGCTTCCGACCAAGTCGAGATGTTTGATGCGGCTATCGCACAGCTGAGCAGAGACGGCATCATCGATGATCGGAAAGTTGGCATTATAGGATTCAGCCGCACCTGCGGACATGTCGAGCAGGCTTTAATCAGCAATCCAGACCGCTACGCTGCTGCGACGATCGCCGACGGCATGGATGTCGGCTACCTTCAATACATGCTATTTGCCGACGGTCGCCCCGCACTCGCGAGAGAATACGAGAAGATCGTTGGGACGCTGCCCATCGGGGACGGCCTCAAGTCGTGGATCGATTACTCGCCCAGCTTCCACATGGACAAAGTCAAGACGCCGCTACGCATCGAAGCCATCGATCCAAGTTCGATCCTGACGATGTGGGAAACGTATGCCGCACTGCGCAGGCTACATCGGCCCGTTGACCTGATCTATATCGCTGGAGCGCAGCACATTCTTCAAAGACCTCAGGATCGGATGGTTTCAGAACAAGGCAATGTGGATTGGTTCCGATTCTGGCTGCAGGGATACGTGGATACCAACCCGATAAAATCGGCTCAGTACGCACGCTGGATGGCGTTGAAGAAATTGCAATAATCTGAAATAAAGACGAGCAGCCGAAGCAAGCATCGTCCCTTCGGCTGCTCATCGGTTGGGCTTACTCGTCCGCTTCATAGGCCGCCGGCGTGCATTCGACTCCATCGAAATCCGGGCTGGCCTTGATTTGTCCCTGGATGACATCTTCTGCGACGAAGGTGTCGACGATTTGTGGCGCTGTGTACTTCATAAGGATTCTCCTTCTGTTGTATTGGTTCCTACCAGGAGATGCATGCCTCCCCCGATAAGCTCTTTTCTGCTCGCTAAGACGCAACTGAACCTTGTGCCCAACCACCAGGTTCAGTCATCAACGAGCTATGCGCGCCATACCAAAGGTGGAGATGGATTGCGCGTATTATGAAAGGCATCTTGACTTGGTCGCTCCGGCGAATCGCCGCGATCACATCTTCTTCAAGAAGATGACTGTCGACCAGTTCCTGAATCTGTTGCGAAGACGTTCTGAATAGTTGTCGTATCTCTTGCTCGCCATGCTGCAGCGTTAGCAAGACGGAACGGCTACGTGTCCCTTTCCGGCGCCGCTCAAGGACTTCGTGCGGCACGATCTTCTGCAATGCACTCCTCATAAGTGCGCGGCGCCTCCCTGGGTGCAGTAGTCTATCCCGAGGCACGCGAAGAAGGAAATCGTCCAAATCACGATCAAGATACGGATAGCGAATCTCATATCTGCGTAAATGACGTTGAGGACGCTGCGGGAGCGTCTCTAGCAATGCCAGGCCGGCACGGGCATTGGCAATATGGCTTGGAATCGTCCAGGGCTGAGAATCGGAGACTCGCGCCCATTGGTTCACCTGTTCAAGTCTCTTCAACAGAGGAGATCTGATCCACGAAGGTATTGATTGCATTTCGATGCGCGGCTGCCGGTACTGCTGCGATATGAACCACAGAGTTTGTCCTGTCATGTGCAGCAATGGAGTCCTGTCAACAAGGCACCAGTCAATCGCCCTCTTTAGATAGGAGAACAGTCTCCCAGCCACCAGCAGGTCCCCCAATTCCGGTAGAGCAGTGGGCACGCCCCCTAGCAATTCATCCCCACCTATGCCCGAAAGCACGACCCTGTAATCTGTTGACGCCGTGGATTCAATTAACCTACGCTCGTTGTCTAACGTTGCATTATCCGCTCCCGGCCAGAGATACCGGACCGGAGCACACACGATCTGTTCGCTCAGAAGCGGAAGAGGCAAGTGCAAACCTTTCTTTCCCCTGTATCTCTCAACGGCCTCAAAAAAGGGCTTCTCATTCCAATTCGGCTCGGAATCGTCGTAATAAGATACCGTATCCAGCAGGTCTGCACGCTCCGCCCCCTGCAGTTTGCGGATGTGATCGGACATGCAGACGATTGAGCTTGAATCCATTCCACCGCTGAGTTGCGCCAGGATCGGTGCCCCTGGACCCGTTCTGCGTTCAACGGATTGCTTAAGAAGCGAGAAGAACTGCTCCTCGTACAGGGCATCTGTCTGATAGTGGAGCCGGTCCTTGACCATCCAACTCCAGTGCGGCTGACTCGTGATTTTGCCGCCCTGAATGCGCACATAGTGGGCCGCCGGGACGGCGCGGATTCCCTGATAAGGAGTCAGATCGCGAATCGGCTGACAGGCAAGATAGCATGCAACATACTCATCATCGAGATTGCGTCGCTTTGTATTGACGAAGAATGTTTCGAGGTAGGTGCCCCAGAGAATACAGTTCTTCGCCACTTCGTAGTAAAGCGTCCGTGTTCCCGCATGATCCCGTGCAAGGTAGAACACCCGGTCTGCGTTCGACCACAGCGCCAACGCCCAATCGCCAATGAACCTTGCAAAGCAGCCCTCGCCCCAGCGGACGAAGGCCGCCAGCACAATTTCTGAATCCGCCACATTGTGGCGCGCCAGATCAAGCGCGTTCTGCAGTTCGGCATGATTGTCGAGCCTGCCATCGAAACAGAGCATGTTGCTTCGATCATCGACAAGAGGTTGTGCTTCGAGCCGCGAGCGCTCATGCGTGTGAAAGGCTTGAAAACCCATTCCGACGTTGACTGTCACTCGGATAAACGTTCCGTCTGGCGCGTAGCGGCTTGTTGTCTGGGCCAGATCTCTTAGCTGGTCTTCCATCACACTCTGCTCATCTGTAGTGCCGACCCCAAAAATAATGCTCATCGCAACTCCTTTCCGCCTCAGCAGCGTTCAAGGACTGTATAGACGTCCAGCATGTACGGCTTGTCGTTTACCACATTGCCGTTGATCTCGCACCAGGCGTGCGACCTGAATGGAAGCATCTGTGCTCCGATCACCAGTTCCGCACTCCAGCCGTGACGCCGAAAGAGAAGCGTCGTTGCTGAGGACCGTTGCAGGCAGAGCACGCGACTGAAATAGAAGACACAGGCATAGTCCATAGCGCGGCTCAGATTTTCGACTGAAATCAAGCTGTCGGAAGTGGTTGGACGAACCATCTCTTTCTCCACGATCCGGTGAAGTTTTTTGAAATTGCGGGAATGCATGATCCAGTCGAAATAGAGCAACAGAAACCAGCTCTCAAGCACGAGACGTTTCATCAAAACCTCCGTTTGGCAAGGTAATCTGCAATTCTCTACAGAGAAATGCGATTCGGCGTGTCAGAGCTTCGATCCGAACCGACAGCGGCAACACGGGAGAATGCCCGCGCTCCTCGCTATAATCCACAATCACCGCGGATCTCTGGGCAGTCCGGCTTTGCAAATGAGCCGCCATTTTGCGAGCATGCGCCGGATTACAGCGATCATCCTTGTCCCCGGAAACAAACATCGTCGCAGGATAGTTCACATCTTCCGCGATGCGGTGATAGGGCGAGTAGCCATAGAGAGCGTGAAAGTCTTCTGAATCCTCGACCGTTCCGTACTCGCGCCGCCATTTGACGGCCTGATCAAAATGCTCGTAGCGGACCATGTCGAGCAGCGGGGCGATGCAGAGAACGGCACCGAACATATCCGGCCGCTGCGTCATCGCGGCGCCAACCAGCAGGCCGGAGTGCGAACCGCCAAATATCCCTAACTGGGGTGATGTGGTTACACCTTGTTCGCGGAGCCAACCCGCCACGGCAATAAAGTCATCGATGGCTGTCTGGCGGTTCCTGGCACGCCCGGCATCGTGCCACGCTTTCCCAAACTCTCCGCCTCCGCGGATGTGCGGCAAGGCGAAGGTGACGCCAAGTTCCATCATGATGGAAACCAGGACGGAGAACTGAGGCGTCATTGAAACGCCGAAGCCGCCATAGCTGGTCATGATGACAGGAGTTGGATGACCGTTTCTGTCCCTGTTGCCTGTGACCAGCGTCAGTGGAATCGCGGTCCCGTCCTTTGAGTCAACGCGCACCTCGCGCACATGAGAGCGGAAACTGCGATGAGCTGGCCCTCGTTGATGCCATAGTTTTGATGTGTTCGTTAGCGGGTCAAACTTGTAGATGGCGGGTGGCGTATCGAAGGACTCGAACGCATAAAAGAATCCTACGGCCTGTTGTGTGCTGACCGGAAGCATTTGGATCGCTCCGTTTGCGGGGAGGTCAACCGGTGCGAACTGATGCCCATCGAAGTCCCATGCATCGATCGACGGAATTCCTCCCTCCAGGTAGCTGATATAGATCCGGTCTTGCGTGATCGCGAACTGTCGGATGGGAATATGTTTCTCGGGAACCAATGTTCGCAGTTCTTCGCCATCGATCGACAATTCAATGAGTTTTGAGCTCTTCGATTCGGTTTCGACGAGTGCAAGAATCCTTCCATGGCACAGAATCGGATTATAGGGAAGCCGCTTTTCTGTAAAAACTCGCGCCCAGTTGCGCGCATCATTTTGGTGGGCGATCGAAAAGTCTGCAAGCATCTTCGCAGTGCCCTGCGGGCGAAGCCAAACCGCCCCCAGATGCAGCGCATTCGCTATCAGCACAAGCCTGCTGCCGGCAGTCTGCGGAACACGAAAGACAATCTCATCTTCTCCCTGTTCGCCAAAACGATGCAGACGAATCGTATCTTCACAGGAAGAGTTATCTGTTTCCTGAGCGTAGAGATATCCGTCGCCCTCAAGCGTGAATGCAAACCCTCGCGCGTATCCCAAGGGAATGCTGTCAGGAAGAATCTGGCCGGTATCCACATCGACGACATGAATCTCTTTGCGGTCTTCACCGCCCTGCTTAATCTCAAATGCCAGGAGCTTTCCATTTTCCGAAATGCGATGAATCCCCACCGAAGTAAAAGGCCCCTCCACGGAAGGATCGATAAGCAACCGTTCTTCCGCTGTCGCAGCATCTCGAACGTAGATGCTGGCTTGCTCCTCTCCCTTGCTTCGCTTCCGATAGAAGTAGAGGTCCGCCACACGCGAGGGCTGATCGACGACCTCTACATCGAGATATTTCCGGACGCGGCTCTCCAACATCTCGATGCCCGGACACGCGGCGAAGTATGCCTCGCAGCGGTGCTGTTGCTCTCGAATCCATGCCGCAGTTCCCGGCAGGTTCCGGTCTTCAAGCCAACGGTACGGATCGTGCACCATCACGCCGTGTATGAGATCTTCAACTGGAAGCATGGTAGCGTTCATAGCACCTCCAGCAGGGCTGGAGCCTTCGCTGCATGATCCATGTGCCGCGCAAGGCTTCGGGCATAGCTCTCAACTTGAGGACGAATTGCCCCGCCCGCGAACCAGTCGCCGCGGCCATACAGATAGGCGTAGATTGCAAGAAGTGGCATCAGCGCAAATGCTTCGCCGATGCTGGCATCGCTGAGCCGGCCCGACCACGATCTGCGGTAGACGGAACAGACCGTTTCACGGTGCTCTGGATTGAGTTGGCAGAGACGCTCACACGACAGGAATGGATTGCCAATCGCTGCTTCACTCCAGTCGGTAAAGACACAACGGACCCCGTCGTAAAGAATGTTGCCAGCGTTCAGGTCGTTGTGAATCAGGGCGTCCGGAATACCGAGAGTCTCCATGTGACGGCAAGCAGCACGCAGGGTCTCTGCCAATTCCAGGAGACGCTTACGGCTAAGGGGCAGTGCCTTTGTAGAAGTCTGCCGCGCCATCGCATCGATCAGATATGCTGTGATTGCATCGATATGACTTCTCAAGATTGAAGGCCGCTGATCGAACGCTCCCGCAGACAACAGCACATCCACGCAGCCGACAGTCCGAAGCTGAAGTGATGCGAAACCCTCCGCGGCGCCAACCAGCGATTCCTTCGATGGAGGATCGCACAATGGAGTACCGGCTTCCGCAGTCAGCCAGGCGTTCCAGTCTTTCTTTTTTGCAATCAGAGGTGGCAAGGAGTTCGGACACAACTCAGACAGGCATACCGTGAAAGCAAATTCGTGATCGTTGGGTGCTCCTGTTGCTTTTAGCCAATAGGCATGGTCGTCTTCTGTATGGAATCGCAGAAGTGCAAAAGCTCCTCCTACATTAAACTGCTCAATGTCATTCCTGGAAGAGATTGTTCGACCTGTGGTCTCCTCTATCCAGGCGATCGCTTCATCAATCCAACCGATCCGGGATAATGGGTTCTTGCCTTTGCCGTAGAGAAGCGACACTAGAGCGGAATACTCTGCTTCCACCAACTCGGAGT
Source organism: Telmatobacter bradus (assembly GCF_048629425.1). Lineage (NCBI taxonomy): Bacteria > Pseudomonadati > Acidobacteriota > Terriglobia > Terriglobales > Acidobacteriaceae > Telmatobacter > Telmatobacter bradus. The sequence continues at coordinate 3,981,481 of NZ_CP184532.1, read as the reverse complement.
TGAGAATGTGATCCAGTTCTACGGCCCGGAGGGTTAGCGGGATCCTGCCGTCCAGCAACTCAGCCGCAACACAAGATGTGGAACCGTCATTCATTCGGAAAATGTCCAGAATCAAGGTCTCAGCACCCCAGGTGGCCCGGATTACCTTGCGCAATTGCTGCGCAGGACGGGTCCACTGAGGAATGCTGACACGCGGCAATCGACAACCATCAATCGCGTCAACAGCCAATACCGCACCTGACGCCGGCTGTATAAGGACGAGTCGGTATTCTACTGTTTCGACAATCGTGGCAGTTGCCGCCATAATGTCCTCCACATCAGCAGATCAGCAGAACAAGAGATGTTGGTTCTTCAAGGCATCGATGAATTTCTGCACATCACGCTTCAGCGTATCCACCTGCTCGCCCGTCTCGCGTGCTAGATCCGCTACGATGGCATCCTGGTTTTCGCCGCGTTCCAGCGCCTGCCACACAAATGCTCCCGTAGAATTGAGCGTTGTGATCGTCCCCGCCGCGGAGTTCAGAATGACGGCGCCGTCCTGATTCGCGATGGTTCGTAAATGAGTACTGGAATTTCTCATGCGCGTCCCTCTCAATGTTCCGGCGGCACGCGAAGCAAGCCGGAATGAGACAGAGCTTATCGCGGATTACGACGTTTGCAGGTGAGAATCGCGGAAATGGCCAAAATTACTCTCGTGTAACGGAACGAAAGGGTTTATGCAGGCCAAACGCCACGTCCGTGGTGCAATGAATGAATGCCATTTTGGCCAAATTTACATCGTGGGATGACAGCCGCTTCCGGTGGCGTCGCTAGACCGGAATAAGAACGCAGCCTACGCGCCATAGATCCTTGAGTTCATCCCTGGCGAGCGTAGTCTTCGATCCGTATCCGTAAGCGCTGGATAACAGCGCGTATCCAGCGCCGTCTCTTTCGAGGTAGCCGCAGATGGTTTCCAGCCCTCTGCGAAGCACGTAGAAGGGCCGTGACCATCCGCTCTTTCTCTGCTCGCTCTGAACATCGGGAATCGCCGGGGATTTTTCGAGAAACATCCACGAACCAGGTGCAATTGCGGGATCGAGTCCTTGAATTGCATATTCGTTGGCTAAGCGCAGTGCACGGTCGCTCCACAGGCGCAATTCGGGGAACTTATAAGACAACAGCGGGATCCATTCGACAAGCTCCGTCCGATACACCTCCCACGCTTTTACAGGTAGGGGCAAACGCACCTCTGGAGTTGTAGCCAACACGTCGGCCCAATGTCTGGCATTGAGCAGGGTTTCCAGAGAAAAACGCCCCGTATCGGTAATCATGGAACCTCCCGTTCTGAGCGCGTCCGTATAACGCGCGAAGTTTGCCACCGTGAAATAGATCAATGAATCCACGTGCGGTTCCGAAGGCGTAAATGATCTATAACGGCGCTCCGTCCGTTGACTCGGACTGGAACCAAATACTGCATGGAAGGCCTCTCGGACCAACTGTTCCTCCTTCTTCGTCCTTTTGAATCGCATATGCTCAGTTGCGAAAAGGACATTCCTCGTCAGTTGCTCCGTGGGCAGGATCAGATCGGCGCAATTGCCACCGAGTGGAAGGGAATACCGCGAAGGATACTCGGGAAGGGGAAGCTTCAAAGCAAACATCCGTGCTCGTCCCACGATCCGCACCGCACCTGGATAGTCGAAATTCTGGGGGCCGAGATACGTTCTTTCCGAAGAGAGTAATTGCAGTTTTCCGCGCGATACGACGCAGCGGCTGCAGCAGTATCCATTGCCGAATTGAAGCAGATAGATCGCGCGTGGGTTCGGATGGAATTCTTCATCCTCCGCGATGGGTTCTACTAAAGCCAGCGATCCGGGCGGAAGACTCGATCCCAGGCTGTCCTCTGTCCCAATGTGAACGAAGAAGATGCCCGGCCGTAGCCAACCTGCCTCTTCCAGAATTCGCATAGGAATACCGGTTTGCCATCTGGTCACCATGTCTCCCAACATCCCGCTGAACCCGAATATTTCTTCCGATGCGAATTCCAGCGGCAGATCAATCAGCCGGTCACGCTCGAACGGATATGACTCAACAATGTGAGTACGCCCACCATTGAGTTGCAAGTCGTATTCTCGGATTTTGGCCAGGTTGTAGCCGAACAGACGATGTGCTCCTTCGGTCGTCAATCTGGCCATATCGGCCACTTCATCGACCGCGGTGAGCGTGGGGTGCTCTTTGGTGCGCGGGAGATTCGACAGGAGATCCTTGATCCCGACCTCGCGCCGCTCGTAGGTGCGGCTCTCCTGTTCGTCGGCAGGTTTGATTTGACGATATAGATCGCGTATGTGGGCTAAGGCATCAGAAATCTCACTACGGGTGACGGACCTATACACAACGATGTCCCCCTTTTCGAGAATCTCAGCACGTTACCTGCGTAATCGCAGATGAACGACAAATGAAAGGAACGAGCCACCTGAAGATCTTGATCTCCTTGATGACAAGCACCCTTCTCTGAAAACAATCCCGCGTGGGCGGGAAACATCATCGTTGAACTTTCCCATTGCATAGCGTAGCTGACCTTTCTTCACCGCGCGTCGCAACACGGCACGGTTAAACATCACGAGGAAGGAATCGTCTTCTGAGGATACCCGTGATTCATTTTTCGGTCTTATAGCAAGTCTGCCTTTCTGAATCTGATATTGCAAGCTGAACGAAAGCGCAGAAGGCGACAAAACACAATGACTTCAATGATTCGATGAGCGGACAGACTTTTGAGGTGCACGATGATGTAGCCCATTGCTCAATCGGCCTGACAACTGTGCTGGCGAACCAGGGTAGCGAACGGCGCATAGCGCCGGGTCGTGTGCATGAGCAGATGTACAAAAATGGTGCATCATGAAACACGGGTTGAACAGCCTTTGCGGGCCGCAACGGCAAACCCTTCGTTCCAGAACTTGCCGCGTGCGATCACGAACGCCCTTCGCCACTGTAGTGTTATTTTGGACAAATCGCTAATTCAATAAATATTGCTCCAAGTCATCGCATCGCACACGGAACGCCCAGGATCGCCACACCCTTGAGGTCGAACCAGCTCCCTTTCATGTCTACCCCAGCAAGATAACCTACCATCCTTGCGCACAGACCAGCCACATCGGTGCTTATCTGCTTGGCATTGCGGGTTACAACAATACTTCACCATAGAGGATCTGTTCATGGTCATGGCGTGTTGTGACATTGCCTTCCATGCTTTCATGATGGATACCTTGATCTGCCTGTACGCTGTTCTGCTCTGCACGCTGATCTCCTCCTGAGCCCTACGGACTCTCAGGCACCGCGAGAGGAAAGCTGGCTGCGCCCGGCGGCGGCCGGGATTCTGCTTCGTCTGCTGTGCCAGTCTGATTCCTGACAAAAGCAATACTGTACGGCAGACGCCCTGCGGGTTTCGGCTCCCCCCTGAAGGTCCCCCCCGAAAAAGCATCCTGTCCGCCTTGGGAGCAGCCATCTCTCGCGCCCTCCGGGTGTGTGTCCTGAGAGATCACTCCGGGACCACAAAGGAGATCAAAGCCATGCAGACACAAGCTACAATTCAGAACCGGTTCATCAACACCATTACGCATGGGGATTGCATTCAGGTCATGCGCCAGATGCCCGCAAACAGCGTCGATTTCATACTCACCGATCCGCCGTACCTGGTGAACTACAAGGACCGCACAGGTCGCTCTATTCAGAATGACTCGAATAGCGACTGGTTGAAGCCAGCAATGAGAGAAGCCTACAGAGTCCTCAAGCAGGATCGGGTCGCTGTGATGTTCTATGGATGGAGCGCTGTCGATAAGTTTTTTGCAGCATGGCGCCAAGCAGGATTCTATCCGGTCGGCCATATCGTCTTTCGCAAGGACTACGCGTCGAGGAGCAGGCTGGTTCGCTATCAGCATGAACAGGCGTACCTGCTGGCAAAGGGAAAGCCTCCGCTACCGAAGAATCCAATCGCAGACGTCATCGATGTCGATTACAGCGGCAACAAGCTTCATCCGACTCAGAAGCCGCTCTCGGCGCTCGTTCCTCTGATCCGCAGTTTCTCGTTACCGGGCGATGTTTTGCTCGATCCGTTTGCTGGGAGCGGAAGCTCTTGCGCAGCGGCGGCGCTCACGCATCGCAGATACATTGGAATAGAGTTGGACGAAAAGTATTACATCGAAGCGAGTTCCAGATTGAATCGGGTTTATCAGAGGATCGCGCGTAAGCGATCCTCTGATCTGGCAGCGTCGGTCGAATCGATGGTTCATATATAAAGCTGGCAGGAAGAATCCTCTGGCATTCCAACCTGCGAATCAGTTTGTCTGCGTACCCGCTCCGCCTCAAGGCGAACGTCGATCTGAGCTCTCGTTTTTACCGCCTTGACCCGGAGCGCGTCCACGTACCGTCTCCTGCCATGGTTGGAATGCCATGATCTGCACCTTCCGCGCCCGCTCACCTTCTGACCTAGCCTGCGGACTGTGTCAACATGGAAGGCGTGACAAGGAATCCTTCTCCTATGTGAATGAGCAGGCATTCAAGAAAATTGGCTGAACCCGCCGCAGGTAGCCAGGTTCGATGCCGAGAGCGCAGAGATTTTGTAGAGCATTCGGAGGTTGTAATGAGCACAAGCCGGAATTCCACTCCGTTGTACGAGGCCATCCGCAGTTTGGTGTTGTCCGCTTGTCAGAGTATCTCTCGCTTAGCTGCACCTTGTTGATCATCACGCCGGGGTACACGGACTATCCTGAAATAAACGCGTGGCAGTCACCTATTACAGCGGCGTAGCAGCCGAAGGCCTCAGGGCGAAGCGCTATTCCTGCGGCTACAAGCAGCAGAAGTGGAGAACTCGATGAAAGTGATTGCGTTTAACGGAAGTCCGCGAAAAAAATGGAATACAGCAACATTGCTCGAAAAGGCTCTTGAAGGGGCGACATCACAGGGGGCGGAGACAAAACTTATCCACCTGTACGATCTGGATTTCAAGGGTTGCAAGAGCTGTTTTGGCTGCAAGATCAAAGGCGGTCGGAGTTATGGACAGTGCGCCATCAAGGATGATCTGACACCAATTCTGGAAGAGGCTGAAAAGACAGATGTCCTGATATTGGGCTCGCCGATCTACTTCTGGGCGGTTTCGGGAGAGATGAAATCCTTTATGGAGCGTTTGATGTTTCCCTATTATCGCTATGCGAAGGCCGATGAACCGGCACCAACTCTTTTTCCCAGAAAGATCCAGACGGGGTTCATCTACACGATGAATACGACTAACAAGCAGTTGAAGGAGAGCGGATTCGATAAAGGCATCGCTCTTAATGAAATGTTTTTGACGAAAATTTTCGGGAGTTCAGAGTCACTACTTTGCTTCGACACCTATCAGTTCGACGATTACTCGAAGATCGACCAAGATCGTTTTGATGAGGAGAAGAAGGCTGACAGCCGCAGGGAACATTTTCCTGGTGATTGCCAGCGGGCTTTTGAGTTGGGCACTCGACTTGCCAATGAAGCCGCTGCTCCGGCGGCCACGCGGTCGCTATAGGTCATCTACTTTGACCGCCACGTTCAAACCGAGACGGAGAATCACACCATCGGCATCTTGCTCTGCAAGAAAAAGAATTCCGCTCTGGTGGAGATTACCATCCCCAAAAACGCCAACATTCACGCCCGCGAATACCAGCTCTATCTGCCCAGCAAAGAGGAACTGCAACAGAAGCTTGTGGAATGGATAGGCGAGCAGGAAGAGTAGAAAATCGATAGCGTTTTGGGGCTTCTCCTCGGCAGTAAATATAATATTCCCGAACGGGAATAAACATCTTGACATGGGCGAATCCAGAGAATAGTATTCCCGTACGGTAACACGTACGAGGTCCATGAAATATACGACACAGGCAATTGGTCAAATCATCCGGGAAAACCGGAAGCGGTTGGGCGTCACGCAAAAGGATTTGGCGCTGACCTCCGGCACGGGTCTGCGCTTTGTCATCGACCTCGAAAAGGGCAAGGAAACCTGCCAGATTGGCAAGGTTCTGACGGTCCTGCAAACGCTTGGAATCAAACTCGCGCTGACACCGCCTGCGATCTCAGAAATCGAGGAGTAGCGTATGGCGAAAACCCTGGATGTCTACCTGCACCGTGAATTGGTCGGCCACCTCATCCAAAATGATGGCGGCCAGATGGTCTTTGACTACGCAGAAAGCTGGTTGGAAAAGCCAGGCGCAACGCCCTTGTCCCACTCGCTGCTTCTGCGGCAGAAGCGCTTCACGCGCAAAGAATGCCGAGGATACTTTGCCGGTGTTCTGCCCGAAGAAAGCAAGCGTGCGATCATTGCCCGTAACCTTGGCATCAGCGAACGCAACGACTACTCCATGCTGGAGCGGATCGGCGGGGAGTGCGCGGGTGCGGTCACGTTCCTCTCGGCTGGCGAAGCCCTGCCCGCCCGCGACGACCATTATCGGGCGCTCTCCTCGCCTGAACTGGCCGGGATTCTACGGGAACTGCCGCGCCGTCCGCTATTGGCCGGTGAAACCGGAATACGACTTTCGCTGGCTGGCGCTCAAGACAAGATCGCCGTGCGCGTGGAGGGGGATGCCGTCTCGCTTCCTTTGGACGGCGCGCCCAGCACGCACATCTTGAAGCCAGCCGTGGAGCGATTTGCCGGGGTTGTCTTCAATGAAGCCTACTGTATGAAACTTGCGGCGGCAGTGGGTCTGCCCGTGGCCAAGACGGAAATTCGACGCGTGGAAGATGTTGAATACCTGCTGATCGAGCGTTATGACCGGACGCACCGCCAGAATTCAGAAGGCGCGCCCGTGCTGGAACGCTTGCACCAGGAAGACTTTTGCCAAGCACTGGGCATTGTTTCAGAAAACAAGTATCAGAAGGAAGGTGGACCATCGCTCAAGCAGTGCTTTGCGCTGCTGCGCGAGGTCTCCAGTGCGCCGGTCCTTGACTTGGCACGTCTGCTGGATGCCGTGATCTTCAACTACCTGGTCGGCAACAACGACGCGCATGGCAAGAACTTTTCGCTGCTCTATCGCGGCGTGGGCACAGCAAGTATGGAGACGCGGCTTGCGCCGCTCTATGATGTTGTGAGTACCCGTTATTACCCAGAGCTTACCCGCGAGTTGGCTATGAAGATTGGCGGCGAGTATTCATCGGATAAGGTGTCGAAGGCAAATTTTGAGCAACTGGCCGAAGACGCCGGGCTTGCCAAGCCGCTTGTTCGCCGCCGTGTGCCGGAGATGGCCGACGCGATCCTTGCAAATCTGGGCAAGACTGGGATCGAACACCCTATAGCTGAAGCACTGACCGAGCAGATAACCAAGTTCCAGACCATCCAGGATCACCAGCGATGACAGACGAAAAGACGCCGCAGAGGAACGAAATCCTGCTCTACACCACCCCGGATGGGGCGGTGCGCGTGGATGTTCAGTATGAAGATGAGAGCTTTTGGCTGAGCCAGAAAAATATGGCCGAGTTGTTTGGGGTAGACGTTCGAACCGTAAGTGAGCACCTGAGAAACGTTTACGCCACGGGCGAGCTGTCTCAGAGGACAACTATCCGGAAATTCCGGATAGTTCAAACCGAGGGCGCCCGCGAGGTGGCTCGCGAGGTGGACTTCTACAATCTGGACGCTATCATTGCCGTCGGCTATCGGGTCAACAGCTACCAGGCGACACAATTTCGCATCTGGGCAACGCAGACACTGCGCGAGTTCATCGTGAAGGGGTTCGTGCTGGACGATGAGCGTTTGAAGCAGGGCAAGCGATTCGGCAAGGATTACTTCGATGAATTGCTGGAGCGGATTCGGGAGATTCGCGCCAGCGAGCGTCGCTTCTATCTGAAGATCACCGACATTTACGAGCAGTGCAGCATCGACTACGACCGCAGCGCCGAGATTACGCAGACATTCTTCAAGACGGTGCAGAACAAGCTGCATTGGGCCATTACCGGCAAAACGGCAGCCGAGTTGATTGCAGAGCGGGCGCGTGCCGACCATCCGAATATGGGTCTGCAAACCTGGAAGCAGGCGCCGCACGGAAAGATTCTGAAGACAGACGTTGCGGTGGCAAAGAATTATCTGACCGAGCCGGAGATCAAGGCTCTGGAGCGGGTGGTGAGTATGTATCTGGACTATGCGGAGAATCAGGCGACGCGACAGATTCCCATGAAGATGGCCGAATGGGTGGAAAAATTGGATGCGTTTCTTCGCTTCAACGAGTACGAGGTGCTGAACAATGCCGGAAAGATTTCGCACGAGGTGGCATTGAAACTTGTTGAAGAGCAGTATGAACAATTCCGCGTGACACAAGACCGCAGCTTTGAAAGCGACTTTGAGCGGGCGGCAAAGAAGATTCTTGCTAAGAAAGCCTCAGGGAAGCGCAAGCCATGAAGATTCAATTTGATGTACAGCAGCAGTACCAACATCCGATGCCGTGGCTGTGGCGGTCCTTGTCCTTCGGCTCAAGGTGCTGTGGTCAGGTGGGTTCAGGCCTTCGATGTGGTGGCTTCCCAGAAGTCAATTGGAAGCTTCTGGCGCACAGGTAGAGCCAACCGCTTACGTTTCAAATCCGCAAGAGAGTTGAGGCAGGAATCGCTGCGAACAAAAAAACAGTTGTGACTCCTTTGTTCATGAAAGACCAAGCAGACGAACATCGCGTTCTTCCGCGCGCAACTATAATGGCCGCGAGTGCCCCGCCTTGCCGCACACGCAAGGGGAATAGAAGAAGATCCTATGGGCACTCGATGCCTATGGCGAGATTCACACGCAATCATCAGAAAGAATTCGGAAGCAACTGAAGACGCTTGTGCTGCTGATGCGGCATTCAGGACAGCGTATTTCAGATGCGATTGTATTGAAGCGAAAGCGGTATCCTTACGGATCGCATTCGATACTTGATCTGCGGCATTGGATTATTCGAATAAAGCCGAAGAGCTTTCGGGTGGCTCGCTGGAGGAGAACACCCGGAAAGTTTTCTGCCTCAATACTTCTTCATGGTGGGGTCGACCTCCGAGGCCCAGGCGATGATGCCTCCAGCCAGGTTGATGACGTGTTCGAAGCCGTTCTGCTTGAGTACCTCGGCGGCCTTCTGGCTGCGTACGCCGCCCTTGCACTGCACAACGACCTCGCGGCTGCGATCGATCTCGGAGAGTCGCTGCGCGACTTCGCCGAGCGGGATGAGCTGGCCGCCGAGATTGGCGATTTTGTACTCGAAGGGCTCGCGCACGTCGAGGATGTAGACTTCTTCTCCGGCATCGATGCGCTTTTTAAGCTGCTGTACCGTGATCTGCGGGACTCCGTTCTTGATCTCTTGTACGTTGGATGGCGCAGGTGGCGTGATGCCGCAGAACTGTTCGTAGTCGATGAGCTTGGTGATGGTGCGGTGCGTGCCGCAGATGGGGCAGTCGGGATTCTTGCGCAGCTTGAGCTGACGGAAGCGCATGTTGAGCGCATCGACCAATAATAAGCGCCCGGCGAGCGTTTCGCCTTTGCCGAGGATGAGCTTGATGACTTCAGTGGCCTGGATGACGCCGACAAGGCCGGGCAGGATGCCGAGCACTCCGCCTTCCGCGCAACTGGGGACGAGGCCGGGCGGTGGCGGCTCGGGATAGAGGCAGCGATAGCAGGGCGCGTCGGGCGCGGCGAAGACGCTGGCCTGGCCTTCGAAGCGGAAGATGGAACCGTAGGCGTTGGGAATGCCGAGCAGGACGCAGGCGTCGTTGACGAGATAGCGCGTGGGGAAGTTGTCGGTGCCGTCGGCGACGACGTCGTAGTCCTTGAGGATGTCGAGCGCGTTGGCGCTGGAGAGGCGTGTTTCGTGCTTGATGACTTTGAGCGCGGGATTGAGCGCGGTGAGTTTTTCGGCGGCGGAATCGATTTTTTTACGACCGATGTCGGGCGTGGTGTGGATGATCTGCCGCTGCAGGTTGCTGGCATCGACTACATCGAAGTCAACCAGACCGAGTGTGCCGATACCGGCTGCCGCAAGATAGAGTGCGAGCGGCGAGCCGAGGCCTCCGGTGCCGACGCAGAGGACCTTTGCGCCCTTGAGGCGACGCTGGCCCTCGATACCTACCTCGGGCAGGATGATGTGGCGCGAGTAGCGCGCGAGATCGTCGTCGGTCAACTCGGGAAGGTCGTGGAGTGAGTCGATAGTGGACATGATGTGTGTGCCTCGGGACTTTCTTGCTGCTGCTCTATGCGCCGGTCAACGGCTGGTGGTCAACGGCCAATGGTTAGCGGCCGCCGGCGATGGAAGGGATGATGCTGAGCGTATCGGAGGGCTTGACCTCTGTGGCTTCCTTCGCGGGGAGATAGCGCACGTCTTCATCGTTTAAGTAGAGGTTGACGAAGGCGCGGAGTTTTCCGTCGGCGGTGAACAGGTGTTTGCGGAGATCGGCGAAGGAAGCGGTGAGCTGGTCGAGAGCCTCGCGCACGGTGGAGGCTTCGACTTCGACGGCGTCTTTACCGGCGGTGTAACCGCGTAGCGGCGTGGGGATGAAGATGGTCACGTAAGTTGCTCCTTTTCGTTCGATGCGGAAGTGCGGGGCAGAAGTGCGGGTTTGTTTGCGAAGGATTCAGACGAGGCGCTACGAATCTCCGACGACGATCTGCTGCGGTTCGAAGCGCTTGTCTTCTTCGCTTGCGCCGGCGAGCAGAAATGAGTTGGTGATTGCCGCGTGGCCCTTTTCAATGGCGGTGATGATGTAGGCGCAACCGAGCCAGTGGGCTTCTGCCAGATCGGTTTGCGACCACTGGGCGGGATGGTCGGGATGCGAGTGATAGAAGCCCGCAATGCTAAGGCCCTGGGTGCGCGCCGCGCGTTCGATTTTGATCAGCTCGACGGGCGAGATTTGATAGCGATTGTGAGCGGAGTCGGTACGCGTGTTGCCGGCGGGCACTGCCGCCAGGACCGACCATCCGCCGGTGGACGGCGTGCCAAGCAATGCGCCGCAGCACTCGTAAGGGTAAGTGTGCTCGCCGTGTTGACGAATCTCCGCATAGACAGCGGCGGTGAGGTGGACGATGCTCATATCTCCTCCCAGAAACGCTCGCTGAGGTATTTATCGGCCGAGTCGGGAAGCACGGTGACGATGACGGCGGAACGGCCAGCGGCAGCTTCTTCGCGAGCGATATCGAGGCTTGCGGAGACGGCAGCAGCGGCGGAGATGCCGACCAGCAGACCGACTTCGCGGGCCATGCGGCGTGCGACCTCGTACGCAGATTCAGTTTCCACTTCCACGGCGCGATCGGCAAGCGCGGGATCGTAGATGGGTGGCACGATGGAGGTGGCCATGAACTTGAGACCTTCGAGGCCGTGGAAGGGCGAGTCAGGCTGCATGCTGATGGCCTGGATGGAGGGGTTGAATTCCTTGAGGCGGCGCGTGGTTCCCATGAAGGTGCCGCTGGTGCCAAGGCCAGCGACGAAGTGCGTAACGTGGCCCACGGTTTGCTCCCAGATTTCAACGCCGGTGGTTTCGTAATGCGCGCGCCAGTTGGCGTTGTTTCCGTACTGGTCGACGTAGCAGAAGCGCTCGGGGTCGCTGGCGGCCAGCGCACGCGCGCGGCGAATGGCGCCGTCGGAACTCTGATCTGGATCGGTCCACTCGATCTCTGCACCGTAGGCCTGGAGAATACGCTTGCGTTCGGGAGAGACATTGGCGGGCATGGCCAGTGTGACTGGAAACCCAAGCGCCGCACCGAGCATGGCCAGTGCAATGCCCGTGTTGCCGCTGGTGGCGTCGAGGATGGTCTTGCCCTTGCGCAAAGTTCCGCGTTCGAGAGCATCGCGCACCATGGAGGCAGCGGCACGATCTTTGACGCTGCCGCCGGGGTTGAGCCACTCGGCTTTGGCCAGCAGCGTAATGCCGTGCAGGTCGCTCACAAGCCGATCGAGGCGCAGCAATGGTGTGTTGCCGATGCGATCGGTCATGGTGACGCCTAGATCGGTTACACTGGGGCGCGCATTGTGTATGGCTGAGTCCACCTTGTCCCTGGTTCTGTGTCTGTAGAGAAAAACGAAAAAGCCCACCGCCAAGAGTTGCTGGCGTGTGGGCTGTGGTGGTTCGTACCTTGTACGGGCCGACTAGAAGCCGATTGTACAGACGCCAGTGATCGCGTTGTCATAACGACAACAGCAGACAGCAATGGCGATCTGGCAATTTCGGCTCATCTACACATAGTTTTTCACAGGAGAAGGGTGCTGTAAAGAGAACGTGTGGGTGGGACTGGTCTCGGGAGACAAGAGGCAGCGAATCTGACCGAAGGCGCTTGAACCTGCGCGGTGCTTGGAAATTGACCCGAACAACACACACGCGTGGCTTTGTCGCACCTGACGCCGATGCGATGCGTATGCATTGTTCAGGTTGGCATTCGATTCAAGAGAATCAGTGCGTGCTGCATCGCTCTTCCACGGGATCAAGAAGATGATTCGGCGGTGCGGCAGGCGAGGAAACATGGCTCCAGGCATGGCGGATCGCCTGCGTGCCCGCAGCCGGGTCGAAGACGCCGACGACGCAAGCGCCGCAGCTTTCACACAACTCGCCCACGCAAGGCTTGAGAGGCGAGCGGAGGCAGACGCCGCAGTAGGTGATGCCAGTTGTGGATGAGACCCAGCCGAGACGTGTGCCATGCCCATCCTGGGCGGCGACGATGGAATAGGGAGTGGTTTCGCTCATGGAATGCTCGATATCTCCCGTGGGGGGAATGGGATAGGTGCAAAGACGGAAAAACCCACGACTGCTCGTGGGTCGCTCGGATGTATCCTGGCGCGATATCTAGCTCGACACGCAGGACCACATGACCCATTGTCCGCGATAACAACGGCAGAACATCGGCATCGTGTTGTGGAGCTGCCTGTACATAAGCCAAAGCGTAATACTCCTTGCTCGAAAACTCAATGGAATAGTGTTCGAAGCATATGAATGTTTATTCATAATTAGAACTGCCCGTTCTATTTGCGAACAAATTCTTGACATCGGACCGATTCACTCCTAATCTCAACTTCATGAAGATTTCCACCCAGCAGCCTTTTGCTTGTCGGCCCAGCGCCTGCGTTTGTACGCAGACCAAAGATTCGCTGGCGGATGGAGATCGGAACCTTTTAACCTAAGAGCCCGATTCGAAGTCGAGTTATTCGTAACCCACCGCCAATGCTGCTCAGGCTGGTGGGTTTCGCATTTCTAGCGAGTACTTCTCCTTGTCCCACGGCGGAACAGCATAGGCTGCAACCGATACGGTCCAGTTGGTAGCGTGCAGTGGTGCGCGACCAGCCAGCGATGCTGTATCCACAGGAGATTGTTTTGTTCAAACTCATTGCACGTGGAGTCCTGCTCGCTGTCGTATTTCTGACGGCGCACACACTGTTTGCTACGGATGGATATTTCGTGACCGGGTTCGGAACCAAGCAACAGGGTAAGGGCGGCGCCGGTGTCGCCGCGCCCGCCGATGCTCTGGCACCGGCAATAAATCCAGCCGGCCTGTTTGCCGCAGGTAATCGCGTGGATGTGGGCTTGACGGTGTTCAGACCAATCCGCTCGGGTACGATCGTCGGCAATGTGTTGCCCGTGGGCTATCCGAATGTAAACGGCAACTACGATGCAAACCGCGTGGTGAATTTCGAATTGCCTGAGTTTGGCTACAGCCGCACGGTGAAGCCAAAGCTCGCAGTGGGTGTGGCTCTTTACGGCAATGGCGGTTTGAACACGTCGTTCAGGAATCCAATTCTGCTGCTGGGCTCTACACGCGGCGGCGTTGACTTGGATCAGTTCTTCCTCTCGCCGGCGCTTTCCTACAAGCTGGGCAAACGGAATGCGGTAGGTATTGCGGCCAACATCGCTTACCAGCGCGTCTCTGTCGAGGGCCTGCAGAACTTTGCCACGTCGAATTCTTCGTCGGACCCCACGCATGTGACGAACACAGGTCATTCGAATTCGTATGGCGGCGGCTTGCGCGTGGGTTGGATCGGAGAGTTGAACGATGTAGTCAGCGTTGGCGCAACCTACCAGACACGCACCTGGGCAACGGCGTTCGACCGCTACAGGGGATTGTTTGCGGAGGACGGCAAGTTCGACGTTCCGGCAAATGTAGCAGGTGGTGTGGCCGTGCATGTGGGCTCGAGGGCAACCGTCTCGGCTGACCTGGAGCGGATCTTTTACAGCTCGGTGAAGTCGATTGCCAACTCGGACGCCAATCAGGCGTTGCTGGGATCGGCGAACGGCCCTGGATTCGGATGGCATAGCATCAACGTGGTGAAGACTGGCGTAGATGTGAAGGCAAGCCGCGACTTGGTGCTGCGCGCGGGCTACAATCACGGCGGCGCGCCGTTCGATGCATCGCAGACATTCTTCAACCTGCTGGCGCCGGCCGTCACCAAAGATCACCTGCATTTTGGCGCGACCTGGAAATTTGCCAGCAACAAGGAAGTGTCGTTTGCCTATGTCCATGCATTTGCGAATACCATGAATGGCTCGGGATCGATTCCGTCGTCAGCAGGCGGCGGCAATGCCAACCTGACGATGTATCAGAACAGCTTCCAGATAGGCCTTGGGTGGATCAGGAAATAGAAACGTCTGGAAGGAGGGCGCACAATGCATGCATTTCTGCACAGCGAATGGCCGTGGTACGTGGCTGGCCCGTTGATTGGTCTCTTTGTGCCCGCATTGCTGCTTGTGGGCAATAAGGTGTTTGGCGTTTCCGCGAGTCTGAGCCATATTTGCGCTGCTGTTGTGCCTGGCAAGATCGAGTATTTTCGCTATGACTGGCGACGCGTGGGGTCGTGGAATCTTGTGTTCCTGGCGGGAGTTGTGGTGGGAGGTTTTCTGGCAGCGCATTTTGGCGCGCACGATGTTGAGCTGTCGCCTGCGGCTCGCAACACGATAGCGCAACTGGGCATTCACGACTTGTCGGGATTTGCTCCCCAGGAGATCTTCAACTGGCACGCGCTGCTGACGGTGCGAGGCTTTGTGCCGATAGTGGTGGGCGGATTTCTGGTCGGTCTTGGCACAGCGTATGCGGCGGGCTGCACCTCGGGTCATGCCATCAGCGGATTGGCAAATCTTCAACCTGCCTCGCTGATTGCCGTGATCGGTTTCTTTGCCGGTGGACTGGCGGGAAGCTGGCTGCTTCTGCCGTTGTTGTTGGGGGCGCGATGAGCGAGCAAACGATTCAGCCGCCGGGACGGTTCGAAGGTTGCGGTGGGGCCATACAACAACCGGTGCAATTTGAAGGTTGTGGCGGAGAAGCACCGTTGGCAGCGCCGAGCGCGCGTTTTCTGCCGGTATATCTGGCGCTGGGTATTGCGTTTGGATTTGTCCTGACGCGGGCTGAGGTGGTTTCGTGGTTTCGCATCCAGGAGATGTTCCATTTCGAGTCTTTCCGCATGCTCGGCATCATCGGTTCGGCGGTTGTTACCGCCGCGCTCTCTATTGCGGTGCTGAAGCGGCTGGGGGTGCGCGCTGCGAATGGCGAGCCAATCTCAATCCCGGACAAGCCGCTTGGGAAGGGAATCCGCTACGCGGCCGGAGGGACGATTTTTGGCCTTGGGTGGGCGCTGACAGGCGCTTGCCCTGGGCCGCTGTTCTCGCTGGTGGGCAGCGGCGTGAGCGTATTGCTAGTGGCGATTGCCAGCGCTTTGGCAGGCACATGGCTCTATGGATGGTTGAGGCCGCATTTGCCGCATTAACCTGCGACGCACCAAGGCTTGCCGCAGGCGAGAGCGCTTCGGCAAAAGAATGCTGTTCTAGAATTGCTGCCGTTTTGCATAAAAGAATGCCAGCCTCATCCGGGCAGGCATTCTTGTGTTGAAGGGTGAGTAACTTGCCTTAGACGAGGCCAGGGTTGCGTCCATGGCGCAGATCCCACAATGCTTCGACGAGGGCCGTTCTCCCAGGGAGAACCGGGTTCGATATAGGCCGTCTTTGCTCCGGTTGCAGCCAGCCATCTTCGCAGATCCTTGGCCACGAATTCCGGACCATTGTCCGAGCGAAGATGTTCTGGAACGCCCTTCATCACCATCACATCGGCCAATGCGCTGATCACCTTGGCGCTCGTCCAACTTCGCTCGCAACGAATCATTAGGCACTCCCTGGTGTGTTCATCAATCAGGTTCAGCATCCGCGCCGTGCGCCCGTCATGCGTCTTAGCGCTCACGAAATCGTAGCTCCATACGTGATTTCTGCGCTCCGGCCGCAGGCGCACACAGGATCCATCGTTGAGCCACAACCGACCACGCGGCTTCTGCTTCTGCGGAACCTTAAGCCCCTCGCGACGCCAGATTCTCTCTACCCGATCCTTGCCAACCTTCCAGCCTGCGCGCTTCAACAGAGCGGTGATGCGCCGGTATCCGTAGCGGCCATATTTGCTGGCCAGCACGATGATGGCCTGGGTGAGTCGATCTTCGTCTTCGCGTTGTGTCGGCTGATAGCGTTGCGTGCCGCGTGGCTGCTTCACCAGTTGGCACGCTCGCCGTTCACTCATGCCTTGTTCGCAGGCATAGCCGACGGCACAACGCCGTCGCTCAGGGCTTAGAAGTTTCCCGAGGCGATGTCCTTCAGCACCAGTTTGTCCAAGCTCAAATCGGCCACCAGACGCTTGAGCTTAGAGTTCTCCTGCTCAAGCTCTTTCAGTCGCCGCGCCTGATCCACCTGCAGACCACCATATTCCTTGCGCCAACGGTAGTACGTCTGCTCGGTGATCAAAGCCTCTTTGCTGGCCTGCGCGGTCGACTTACCATTCGCCACTGCGACCTCAACCTGCCGCAACAAACTCACAATTTGCTCCGGAGTATGCTTCTTGCCTCGTGCCATACAACGCTCCTCTCAGTCCAGTTTCTCTCAACTTAACTGGTACAGAAAAGAACGGGCACTCCACTTCCAGGAACTGGCCTATATAGGAACGCAGGTCAACAACGCTTGTAGGCTCGCGGCCACTTGCCGTCCCGGCTTCGAGAAAGACGCTCCCGGCGACTTCACCCGGTCCACCAAAACGCTGGGCATAAGAGAAGCGGTCGTTGCGACCGAATCCGCCAATGGTCTGGCTCTCCTTCTCGAAAAACGCAAGCGCCGGGTATGGATGCCTGTTCTCTCTTGCTGGACTCGACGAAGAAGGTTTGACCGACCAGGAACTCGAAGCCGAGATGCGCTCGATTGAAGGCGCACTGTGCGGTCTACCCGAAGGATCGTGCTTGTACCAGTACACGAGCGTCATGTCCGGCTTCGATCTGCCAAGGAAATCGCAGTACGGCAATACAGTCACACAGGTTTTCGTTGAAGACCGGCTGGGCTTTCTTGAAAAGACGGCAGGCTTTCGACGCATAGATTTGCACTGGTGCCTGACACTGGAACCACCGAAGGCATCCACGTTCACTTCTGGTTTATCTCTTGCTCCAACGCAGTGAGGACTTCGATAATTTTGCCAAATGGCGGGGGATTCCCGAAGATCATCACGCTCATACTGCGGTAGTCCCTCTCCAACGCCGCGCGTCGCTCCTCGGTCGGAACGAGATGTAAGCTCCCGACGCGTGCCAGGTCATATTTTGCCCAGCCGGACGGATAGAAGGCTTGCTTATGGCGCACGACCTGATCCAGGAGAGCTATGTCTGCCAGAGCATCGCCACGAACCGGGCTTTGCGCCAGCATCGCAAGATCGTAATAGTGCCGCGAATAGCGTTCCGGCAGCGCCTTCTCTGCCGGTCGAAAGAACTCGGCATGGAGGATGGTCGCCTTTTCCCAAAAGGTGCGTTTCGCAAGAAGCGAAGTTACGGGAACGTCGGATTCTTCGAACAAGGCGGGGAACTCTTCCGCTGCAAAGGCGCGCACTGTAAAGCTGCCGCGCGGCACGAATTCAGCATGGGTGCCGAGCTCAAGAATGACTTGGGGCTTGATGTAGTCGAGCGTCGGCGCGGCAGACGGATACTGAAAGCGGACTATATTCCTGTCCTGCGCGCTAACTGCCAGAGTCCAATCTTCTCCATTGCCGAGAATCTCTTCGCAGCGGACCCGAAGAACTTCGATAAATTCACTGCCGATGTACTGCTGACAGGCGGCCATCATTTCCGCCAGAATAGCGGCGCGCTTAGTTTTCGACAGTCCTTCCCGGCGCGGATCGCGATCGCCTATGAATCCAAGGGCGACGTAATCCACGGCCAGATCGATGTCTTCCGAAAAGCGGTTGATCGCGTGATAGATTTTCGACAACGATGTGCCGCCCTTAAAAAGCAGGCGATCTCTCAGGGCATCAATCGCAAACAACTGTTTCAGCGTCCAGCAGACCCAGAAGTCCTTTTCAACGACAGCTTCGGAAAGGTCCCGTCTCTCCGCCGTTTCGGCGAACAAATCCGCGCGGTCACGTTTCGTCATTCGTGCAACTTTGTTCACGCGGTCTCCTCTGCAATCCGGCTCGCAACTTCATAAATCCAATCCACGCCGAATCGGGCATCCCGGACGAATTTCTTCCTCTCGGACGGCGTGAGCGCCGCCCGCAGCACTTCCATCTCGTGCGTCCCAACGTTTTCTTTGCCCAGATGACGCAATGCCTGGACGACGAGAGCGATCTTCCCCTCAAACCCGGCGAGCACCTTTGGACGAGCGTGTTTGAATACAATGCTACGCCGCCCAATGGGTACTTCATTGTTTGGTCCGTCGGTCAGGTAGATGATTTTCGACGGCACCTGTGTTGAAAGTCCCAACAGGTTTGCCGCCCACGCTCCGTCCGGCACGATCTTCCAACGTTGTCGCCGCGCAATTGCGCGCGCGGCTTCGTCGATGTCAGGGCTGAGCGTTCCACCGAGGGCGGGATTAACGCGCGGCATGTCATAGAGACCTCGGCGGATACGGCGTACCGTGCCCTTGTGCGCTAATTCCGCCAGAGTCACGTCGATAGTCGTTCGGCTGGCAATGTCGAGGAAATCCTTTGCCGAGAAGACTTTTCCCTCGCCAAGTCGTTCAACCCGTTCAACTATCTGATCCCGCATGGATTCCACGCGACACCTCTCTTCTCTGTTAAGAAAAACTATACCTCTTTTTCTTAATACTGACAAAGGCACATTCAATCCTGGACCAACTTCGGCACTCCCTCGGGCTTCCCTTTGTGCCGCCCCCGGCCACTTCAAAGTCTTCCGAATGGGGTATTCCGCGTCACTTCGGTCAACCTCACATGGGTTAGCTCAATAGATCACGCTCGGTAGAGGATGAACCCTGCAGGCGCAGCATCGCACTCGCCGTGCATCGTGTCTTCGTCTATGCACGGCTCAGGTGATGGAAGAAACTCTGGAAAACATGTCCGCGTTCTACGCCGTGTTTCCCGGCAACCAGAAGTTCGACGTCTTTCCCATGTGGCTGGCCGAGGACCATCACGCGCGTCCTTCCATCGTGTTCGCGCCGCATCTCGGGCACGCGTATTCGGAGGACTTGGATAACGAATACCTGAACGTCTTCGAGATGCGGACGCCGTTCTTCCAGGACGCATATGCCATCATTGCAGCGGACCATCGACTCTCAACACAAAGCCGGCTGCGGCCAGCGCCTCTTCTGTCGTTTCGCCTTTGGCGATCAGGACGTGGGACTGTAATGCTTCGAGGCTTGGTGGTTCGTCCTCTGGATGAACGAGCGCTGCCACTTCCGCTAAATCGGCGAAGGGAAATGTCGTGATGCCCTGTTGCGGGGTGATGGTCGTGCTGGCTTTGGTAAGTTGCGCAGCATCATCCTGACTGAGAAAACCGAGGGACACGAGAATGTGCGCCACTTCCTCTATGGTCATCACCTCAAGTTGCCACGCCTGCGGCTCATGAGATGCATGTTCAATGGCTGCCAATCGAAATCGGACAATCACGTCGGTAACCATAATTGTGACTCTCATACCTGCCTCCTTCACGCCAGGGCAAAGATCCGGCTAAAAGCCTACGACTTCCAGTTCATTTGAAGCTATGGCATGTAAAGGACCGAATAGAGGCGTTCTGCGGATCAACTCCCCACCGGTTGACCCGCTTCCCACTGGTTGAAGATTTGGTAGCATTTTGGTAGCAAATACCGCCGATTGGGCCGGTTTTGCCGGTTTATCCGTCTCATAAGTCTCATTAGATCAATAATATGGGCTTTTGCCCACAACATGGCATGGAAGAGGTCATCGGTTCGATCCCGATCAGGTCCACCAATTAAATCAATCATTTAGAAGCTCCCTCCTCTCTCGACTTTGTCGCAATCTTGTCGCAAACTCCAAAACCACTCCTCGAACCGGCTTCGCACAGGAATTCTCTGTTTGCGTTGTTGTTGTTTCCAGCGCGGCATTCGTCAGCTCGGATACTTGTTCCTGCCCTCGCTGGTTGATGCGAGTTGTTCGCGCCGGACCCGATCCAAAGGTCCCCGTGTCACTGAGTTCCTCGTAGATCGAATTCACCGTTGAACGGACGCCCTCTTCAAGAGACTGCATATAGACTTCGGTCGTCGTGGCCAGCCGGGAGTGACGCATCATCCCCTGAATGTCCTTGACGTGGCCCTTGTCCTTGGCCAGCGTGGCAATCGTGCGCCGAATGACCTGAAAGGTCAGCTTCGGCAAGCCCAGTTGCTCGGCCAGCTTGTGCAGTACCCGGTTCCGATAGTTCGTTGCATCGATGAACCCGCCGTTACGCCCTGCAAAAATGAAGGCTTCCGGTGAATCCGCCATCGGCCCATGCCAGGTCTTCTGGTGCCGCTGCTCTTCCAGACTTTGCCTACGCCAGGCTTGCAATTCTTCCGCAAGCTGCGTGGCAATCGGGATTTTGGTGAGACTGCCTTTGGTCTTGCCCCAGGGACGAATCTTTCCCTTGTAGACCGTCTCCCTGATCTCGATCTGGCAAAGCTTGGGATCAAAGCATCCCCAGCGCAATCCGAACAACTCTCCGGGACGCAGGGCGTTCGACATATCAAGCTTGAGCACGATCCGGTCCCGCAGTGGAAGAATGGACAGTGCCTTCCGCATTTGATCCCAGGTCAGCGTTGTCTTGTCGGTCTCCAACAACACCGAAGGCACTTTGATCGAACGTGCCGGGTCTTTCGGCAGGAAGTCCTGATCGACTGCCTCGGCGAAGATCGCCCGCATGTACGCTCTGGCCTGCAAGACTCTGTCCTTGGACCGGGTTTTGGCCATCCGGTTGAGGTGGGTCTGGAGAGCAAGTTTGTCGATGTGTTCGAGCCGTACATCCTTGAACGCATTGACGAGATCAGCCTGAATGAGAAACCGCTTCGTCTTGGCCGTCTCTTCCTTCCAGTCCGCCTCCTTCAGTGGCAGGTAGCGGTTTTGGACAAACCACTCGAAGGTAACGCTGCCATTCTTTACAACGCCATCTTCTGTGACATGGCCGGTAAGTCTCTTGATTTCAACTTCCAGCTTCTCGCGCGCCTCGTATTTGGTCATCTCGGATTTCAGCCCGAGCGCAACCGGAGTCGAGACGTTTTTGGGTTGCTTTGTTTTGGGATCGATGACCGTACGACGGAAGTATCCGTACCACTTCTTGCCGCGAACCGACACCCATCCCTTCTGGTGCGATTTACCCATCGCTTCCTCGATTTCTGTGTGGGAGGAAAACGGGCTGCCTCCATTTTACTGGCGTTTGCGCCGCAAATTGGAGGCCAGTTCCCGCTCT
Source organism: Telmatobacter bradus (assembly GCF_048629425.1). Classification (NCBI taxonomy): domain Bacteria; kingdom Pseudomonadati; phylum Acidobacteriota; class Terriglobia; order Terriglobales; family Acidobacteriaceae; genus Telmatobacter; species Telmatobacter bradus. The sequence continues at coordinate 3,959,876 of NZ_CP184532.1, read as the reverse complement.
CGCAGAAATTCTTCGATCCCGCTGGCACGGTAGCGCAGCACACCGTTGCTCATGCGAATGACCGGCAGATAAGGGCGTTTTCGTGAGGAGTGATCCCAGACCCAATCCGTGCTGACCTTCAACTTCGCAGCAACATCCTCGGCGGTCAGAAGCGGATCAGCCAGCTCATCCAATTGCGTTGTCGGCATGAAATTCATCGAGTCGCTACCTCCTTCATGGGTTCAACCAAGAGATTCAGCAGTTTTGTCTCTATCGAAGAATTGGCCTGTTCCAAAGCTCATAGTCCACGGCAACGTGGTTCCAGAGACTGGGCAATGAAGTCAAAATGCCCGATGCCGCTCTGAAAGTCCAATGCTTATCCGGAATGCAGGTATTCCCCGCGCGCATAGATCAAAAATGGCTAGGTAAGTTTTGCAGGACAGTGTAAATATTTCCCGCCCACGCGATCCTGCAAATACCTGAGCAAAATTCGTGTATCTGCAAGAAAATCAATCCCGTAACTGGAGAGAAAGAGTTTGGCATCCTGGGTGCTCCTATCTATAGAAAGGTGACGTTGCGGTCGTGTACGCAGAGGAGTTGACCATTCTGCTGAAGATCGCAAACTGACTTGCAGTACATGCAGTTCGCCAGTCTTGGTTCATCCCCCAACCAGGAGTGCGCTATGCCTGCCCCTATTGAGACGCGCCACATTCAGGCAATCCTGGCCCTGGCCGAGGAGCTTAGCTTCACGCGGGCCGCGACAAGATTAAATCTGGGGCAATCCAGCCTCAGCCGACAGATTGAGCAGCTCGAAGAGATTGTCAGATTCCCCATCTGCGACCGCAGCAGCCGCCACGTAATCTTTACGGAGGCCGGGCAGGAACTTGTCGATGCATTTCGCCGCGCCGCGCAGCATATCAAGCTGGGAGTTCATCGCGGCCAAATGGCTCATGAAGGCAAAGAGCACATCCTGCTGATCGGGCACTCTCCCTATATCGATCCGCATCTACTGTCGCTGCTGTTTGAGATTCGTCTGCCGCAATTCCCTAAGTTCCGCGTGGAGACGGACACAAATTTCGCGCCAGTGCTGGTGCAGAAGCTGCTGGATGGCGCAATCAATCTCGCGTTTGTCGCCCGCCCCACGGAGATGGAAACAGTCCTCTACACTTTCTTGTCTGAGGCACCTCTTCACGCAGTCATGCCGGACCATCATCCGGCGGCGGACAAGGCAAGCGTTTCACTTGATGACTTTGCGCAAGACTCCTGGATCGTCTTTCAAGAAAGCGCGCATCCGGTTTTCTACCGGACCCTGATGAATCAGGCGAAGTCGCTGGGGATTTTGATTCGTGAATTGCACCACATACTGACCCCGCAGGAAGTGGTGCACATGGTCGGGTCTGGAATCGGCATTTCGTTTTCCACGCAGGCGCTGGCGCGCAGTGTACATGCTCCCGGCATTGTCTGCCGTCCACTCATTCATGACCAGCTTGTCCTGGATACCCATACTGCGATCAGAAGAGGCGACGATTCCAAACTCGTCAATGCGTTTGTCAGAGCGTACCACCGCAAGTACAAGGAGAATGCGGCCATCGCGCCATCTCTGTTCCCGGCGTGACGGCCAAAGCCATAAAGGTATCTCAGACTAAGCGGCATACGTTTTTTATATTATTATGCCGCATACTAATACTATTTTCGTGCTACCAGTGCAACAATGGTCATCAGGGGGAATTCTGCTTGCCGTTTCGGAAGGAAACTTCCGCCCAAGATGCCGTCGCTTCGGCAATTGACCAGAGACTTGGCAAGCAAAATGGAACGCCCAATCCTTTCTGGAGCCTGTATAGATGCCTATCCACAGAACGATTCTTGTTGCCCTGCTAACCGTGGCTTCGCTGCTTTCCACACAGACCGCGATTGGCGCACGGACACCTGATTCACAGAGTCAATCGCCTGACACGAGTGAAAGATCTGCACTGTCACGGTTATCAGGAACTGTCGTTGACACATCTGGTGCAGTGATTAGCGGGGCAACTGTTCATGTCCAGAGCAAGAATGGTTCTCTTCAAAAATCGGCACAAACAGACAAAAGCGGCATCTTCATGATTCCCGGTCTTCCGGCAGGAAATTATCAGCTTGTCGTATCGAGTGCCGATTTTGAAACCAGAGAAATGTCCATCTCTGTCGGGAACCCAGGAGCGATGACTCCGATCCGCATCTCGCTGGCTGTGCATACAGTCAGCACAACAGTGAACGTGCAGGGCCGCGCGGACGACCTCATCGGAATTGCCGATTCAGGAACCCAGGGTACAGTTGGCGCTGTCGAACTGCAAGATCGCCCAATTCTGCGTTCTGGCGAAGTTCTGGAAGCCGTTCCCGGCCTCATCATTACGCAACACGCTGGCGGTGGTAAGGCCAACCAATATTATCTACGCGGCTTCAGTCTAGATCATGGAACCGATCTGGCCATCTTCATCGACGATATGCCGCTGAATCTGCCCTCGCACGCGCACGGCGAAGGCTACTCGGACATGAATATCGTCATTCCTGAGTTTGTGAAACGCGTGAACTTTGAAAAGGGGCCTTATTACGCCAATATCGGCAACTTTGGTTCGACTGGTGCGGCCCACGTGGAATACTTCAAGACTCTTCCTAAAAACTTTTTTCAGGTAGAAGGCGGAACGTACGACTACGGGCGGGCCGTCTTTGGCGCATCGCACAAACTGGGCGAAGGCAACCTGCTGTATGGCGGAGAGTTGTATTACGACAACGGACCATGGACGCATCCCGATGCCTTTACAAAGCTGAACGGTCTGCTCACCTACAGCCAGGGAGACGATGCCAATGGCCTCGGCATTACTGCCCGTGGCTACCACGGAAGATGGCATTCGAGCGATCAGATTCCTGTGAGTGCCGTTTCACTGGTTGGTCTATACGGCACGCTGGACCCGAGCGATGGAGGGCACTCGCAGCGATACAGCTTGCAGCCTGAGTGGCATCGGCAGAACGCAAATTCTGTGACCAGAATCTCTACCTATCTCTTCTACTACGATCTCGATCTCTTCTCCAATTTCACCTATTACCTGGTAGATCCGGTTCATGGCGACCAGTTCGAACAGCAGGACAGGCGCTGGGTAACAGGATTCGAGGCGCATCACACGGTCTTTAGCCAATGGGCAGGCCGCAAGATGGAAAACACCATCGGCCTGCAACTGCGCAATGACTGGATCAATAACGGTCTCTATGCAGCCAAGAACCGTGTACGCATGCAGAAGACTGACTACAATACGGACGATGGAATTCCTGTGACACTGCCTGCAACCAGAGAGCGGGATCGCTTCACTGACACCATTGGAAGTTTTTATGCCGAGAACAAGATGCAGTGGATGAGCAAATTCCGCTCCGCCGTGGCGCTGCGTGGCGATGATGAGAAATTCATCGTTCATAGCCTCGCCTACTCGGCCACAGTCAACGCTGCCAACTCCGGCTCAGCGACCAAGTTTCTACCCAGTCCCAAAGCCAGTTTGGTCTTCGGCCCGTGGGCCAATACGGAGTTCTATGCTCAAGGCGGATTCAGTTTCCATTCCAATGATGGCCGTGGCACAACGCAAACGGTAGAGCCAATCTCTGCGGACGATCCTTATCCCAACACGCCTGCACCGAAGACACCGCCCTTGGTGCAAACCAAAGGTGGAGAGATTGGTGTACGCACCGTAGCCGTCCCTCATCTGCAAAGCACAGTTTCTCTCTGGTATCTGCATAGCAATTCTGAACTGATGCAGGACGGAGACACCGGCGGCACTTCCGCTTCAGAACAGCCCAGTAATCGCTATGGTTTTGAGTGGGCCAACTACTATACGCCTTGGGAGCATCTGGCCATCGATTTCGATATTGCCAATTCCAGAGCCCTTTTCACACAAGTGGACGGAGACGATGCGGCACCGAATAGCGACGGCGGCAAGCACGTTCCCGAGGCCGTCGGACTCGTGATTGCATCTGGAGTCACGTTACACGACTGGAATGGGTTTTCGTCGAGTATGCGACTGCGCTACTTCGGGCCTCGCGACCTGACCTCGGACGGCATCTTCCGCTCGAAACAAACCGTGCTGCTCAATGGTGAACTCGGCTATAAATTCGGCAAAAAGTGGCACGCTTCAGCGGAATTCCTGAATATGCTGGACCGCGCGGACAGCGATATTGATTACGCCTACGAGTCGAGGGTGCTTCCCGGTCTGACCTCGATAGGAATTCCGGCTCACGCATCGACATTTACTCGTGTTGCACATCCTGTCGAACCGTTTCAGATTCGATTTGGATTAACAAGACACTTCTAAGAATGCGCCCCTACTCGTGCGACCTGCTTGTGATGCCTGTCATGAGCAAGTCGCGCTGTCTTAGAGTGAATGCTTGTGCGTATGCTTATGAGGTGTCTTCTTGCTTTTATCCACCCCCTGAGCAGGCACGGTTTTTACAAGCCTGCCGTGTTGTACTCCTTTGAGGCCAATTAATCGGTCCGAAAACTGGTCCACTTCAGACGATTTGCCATGCACAATGAGGACTTCCAGACAGGAATCGTGATCCAGGTGGGCGTGCGTTGTGGAGACTACCAGATGATGGTAGGCGTGCTGTAATTCCGTAAGCTTTTCACCGACTCCGTGCGCATGGTGGTCGTAGATCAGGGTAACGGTTCCCACAACAATGGAACTGGGCGCAGCAGTCTGTTCGCTGACCAACCGGTCACGGATCAAATCACGAAAAGCTTCCGAGCGATTGGTATAACCGCTGCGCTCTAGGGAGCGGTCAAATCTCTCCAGCAACTCAGAATCAATCGCAATACCGATACGATTCAATACGCCCATCTTCGCTCCATTTCAAATCAAATGCCTGCAAACAATAGATTACCCCGGATACGCCCGTCTGGGTGGGCCAAAGAGCCTGACGCGCAGCGACAGCACCTCACTGGGCGGGAAGACGGGCGCGTCCGATGAAAAATGGGGTCCGGCACGCCGGACCCCGCTGTGATTCAAGGTTCCCTGATTTGACTCTATGCAGCCTTGGCCTTCTTTGCTGCTATACGTTGCTGGGGCAGCTTCACTTTGTCCGTTGCCTTCCGCGTGGTTTGCGCTTTCTCCTTGGCAGCGAACTCCTGCTTGACCTTGGTCGTGATCGCGCCCACCTCCACCTTGTAGAACTCGGCGGCTTCGCGCAGGGCTTTCGCGGATTCATTGGAACTGTGCGTCGATTGCAGAACGGCGATTGCCACCAATACCCGGCCAAGGGTGCTCTCGTCGGCCTTGCGAAGAAAGGACGCAAGTAACTTAGCCGGGGCGTCTCCGGTTCCGTTGACCTTGCCGATGCCGTGAAGGCGAAAGATGACCGCCAGACGGCGCTCGTCCAACGCGGCGGCTAGGCGCTCGGTGACAAAGAGCAGGTCGCGCTTCATCAGGCGGACGGGAACCGCGTCGCTGGTTGCTTTCAGGACGCGAAGGCCGGTCGCTTGGGCGATGGCCTCCTCGCGGCGACGCTTCTCCTGCTCTGCCTTGAAGGTCGTGTCGGTCGCGGGCCGTTGCTTGCTGGCGTGGTGAATGGGGCAATCGGGATTCGCGCACACCTTGTGAATGGTGCCGATGTCGCTGCCTTCGGTGATGATGGCATCGGCGGCATACTTGCACACTTTGAATTCCGGGCTCTGGGCATCTTCTTTCTTTTGGGGCTTGTCGTCGCGGATCGCCGTGTACTTGTTGCGCGGCAATACTGGACTGCCTTCTTTCTGCCCACCGTAGGCCGTGCTGATCTGCACAAGGCTGGGCTTGGCGGCAACGGCCTTGGCAACGTGTGCTGAGAGTTTCGCATTGAAACAGTGGGGATCGGTGCAGCGGTCGCCCTGCTTGCCGAGGTCATCACCGAAAAGCAGTTTATTGTGGCCGGTGCGCTTGGGGCAGTCGGCGCAACTGCCCACTGTGGCGACAAGTTGCGCGTCGCGTTTGTCGAACGGCGCGTCTTTCAGGATGAGGAGAACATTCGTCTCAATCCAGAATTGCAGATTGCGCACAGGCAGAAGAATCCGAGCCGGATTCGTGCCGCCGTTATAGACTTCTTTGAAGCAAGCAGAAAGGGCCTGTAGCTGCTGGTCAGCGGGCAGCTTCGCAAGTAGTAGCGCATGGCCTACGCCAATCTCATTGGCATAGAAAGCATCGACGACAGGCTTTGTGAGGTCAGTCATTTTCAGCCTCGAAGCGACAAACGAAGGGTGCTTTCCCACCTTGGCGGCGATTTGCTCAATGCTGTACTTTGGCTCGTCCAATGCCAAAAGCCGCGCGAAGCCTTCGGCTTCTTCCATCGGGTGAATTTCGGCGCGAATCAAGTTCTCGACGAGCTGCGCCTCCAATGTCTCGGCGTCACTCATCTGTTTGATGCGTACCGGCACGGTTTGCTGTTCGGCCATCTGTGCGGCGCGATAGCGCCGCGCACCGGCCACGATCTCGAAGCCGTTTTCGGTGAGTGGCCGGACAAGCAAGGGCGACAGAACGCCCTGGCTGCGGATGGAGTCGGCCAGTTCTTTAAGGCTCGTCTCGTCAAAAGCGCGGCGGGGGTTGGTCTTTGATTCGTTCAGCAAGGAAAGCGAAATCTCGCGGTATTCAGTGGCATTGATGACAGTCTGTTCCATGATGAAAGCTCCTTTCGAGCGGTTGAAAAGTGAAGGCACGCGGAGCGGATACACGTTGAGCCTATAATCCGCTCCGCAGGGAGCGGACTAGCCGCGAATCGATTTGTCGTTAAAGGCTTCGAGGAATCCTTGCGCGTGGATATTGCGGTCCCACTGGCGGGCGAATTGCTCGTGCTCTCTGTGCAGGTCAGACAAGACGATGCAATCTTTCTCGCTCACATATCGTGAATACTGCTCGATGCCGAGGTAGTCGTTCCGGAAATAGAAGCTCGAGAGGCTCAAAGCGCCAAGAGGCGGTCTCACCAACTCGAAGCACATTTCCGGGTCGCGCATTGGGTCGCCGTTCTGCTTGCCGTAGTGCGCTATTGAGATTGCGGGCAATCCGCACGGTCCCGGCTCTGGTGTGGCTTCAATCACAAGGGCCATGAATGGCGGATTCTCGATCTTGAGGTAGAGCGTGGGCCGGAAACCTCCGGCCCGCTCAAGAACGCAAAGAATGGTTTTCATTACGCCACCTCCGCGAGTTCGTCCCGCGTCTCTGGCGTCGCGGCTGCATGTGTCGCGTGTTTGCTGGTTGATTCCTCGGTGATGGCTTCAAGGATCACGGCGGAGGTGCGCTGGATGACTTCAAGACTTTCGGCCAGCAATGCCGCATTTCCGGCGTACATCTGGATATAGTCCGAAGAGGCTTTGCCCATCTCAAGGCCGATAGCTTGGCCAACGATGAAAGCCACGGCCTCGGCTTCTGTCTCGCGCACGGTGGCGGTGGTCATGGTGCGGCGGTCGCTCTTGTGCAAAAGCTCATGCGCCGTTTCATGGACCAGACAAACCAGATCCTCGGCGGGTGTCTGGCCGGGTAGAATGGCAATCTTTCCGCCGTAGCTCACGCCAAGAGCGGGCGCAATATTTTCGTTGTATTCAAGGGCGATGTTCTGTGAGTCAAGAAAGGCAATCAGACGGTTGCGGTGTTCGCCCACTTCGCCGGTAATGTTGTGCTCAAACTCGGGCAGGTCCGCGCCTTCGGTCTGCGCCACATCGAAGACGTACACGGCGCGGAAACCAATCAGCACGGGCGCGGCCTTGGCGCTGTCGTCCTGTTTGCTGCGCTGGTTGCCGTCGTCCTTTGTGCGCCGTTTGCCGACCATCGGGGCGAGAATCTGAATTCCTTTTTCGCCACGTTTCACGAAGCGGCCAAGCTCTTTCCATGTATGGAATCCGGCAACGTGGGTCGCCGATGGGCGCTGCCGTGCAATGCTCATGATGTTGCCGAAAGAGTAATTATGGAAACGGGCCATCGCTGCGAGATAAGCGGTCAGAGTTTCGCTCTTGCCCGCTTCAAGCTGCTGGAGCAGGTAGTCCACGGCTTGCTTTATAAGTTGCTGCGTGGGGTTGTCGCGCTGCGTGGTGCGCTGCTGGTAAGGGGATTCGCTCGGCATCGCCGCATTTTTACTGTGCGGCGCGGTGTTGGCGGTGTTGCTGCTGGCGTATGGCATGATGTTCGCTCTCCTGTGTTGCCCGCGTGGGGCGAGATTCTGAAGGAGGGCGCTTGCCTCAAACCAAATTTCTTTTGTTGAGTGCCCCCGCTTCATGTCTTGCGCGGCGGGCAGGGGCGCGGAGGGTTCTGTCAAGGGCGCGGTTTTTCGCGTTTATCGAAGCGCAGCGGAGACCCTTGACGGGTTCCGACCGCCTCTGCCATAAAGCCGCATGAAGCGGGGGCACTTAACGAAAGAAGAAATTAGGTTCTCTTCCGAATGGACTTGGGGAGGGGAGTTGCGGGGAAGGAACGGCCCCGCTGGGATGGGTAGCGCAAGACGCTGGCACTATCTGCGGCTGAAGCGAGGGAAGGTGCTCCTTCCCCGCGAATGGAAAAACTGAACCACTCGCGGAGAAAGCGTCATTGAATCTGATATAAGTCGAACCGGTTATTCTTTTCTATCGAAATTGCTGAATTAGGCTGGAAAAGGTTCGATTGATCTGAACCATATCGTGGGGGATCAACGAATAACGCCACGGCTTGTCGCTGACACCTGTTGCACGCTCGCACCACTGTATCGCGGCTTTTGCCTTCTTCTGGACGTTGGACGCTTCCATTTCACTTGCCCGCTTAATCTCGCAGAGAAAGCGCGCGTCTTTTGTCTCAACGATGAAGTCGGGGTTATAGTTGTCTTCCTCTGCATACTGAATCTTCAGCAGGTCCTTGGGCGGCTTGAGCCACTTGACCACATCCCCATCGTCTTCAAGGATCGTGGCAAAGCGTCTTTCAGGGTCAGAGTCGAACTTAACGGCTGGATACAAGCACTTCGTGAAACCGCCGAAGACAATGCTGCGAATGTACAGCTTGTCCTCCACAGGCTGACGGAAGTTCTGCGCGTTCTTGCCAAGCTCAACCTCAGCGCTGCTGGAACTGAGACGCTGGAAACCTCTTGCCACTGTGACTTGATATTCCGTAGCCTTTTCCATGTAGTGCTGGTTCATCTGTGTGTGAACCAGACGAACAAGCTCGCTTTGGTTATATTGAAGGACATTCCGAACATCATCCTCATTCGATAGATACGACTTGATGTGCCGGACAAGTTGGCCAGCTAGCTTGTAAAGCAACTGCGCATGGTCGTCATAGCTGATGTCGTCCTGATCGATCAGACCACGAACGATGTAGTTTTCCAGATGTGGCTCCTGAACTACTCCATCACCACTGACAATGCGGAATCGCTGATTATCCGTGAGCCGCTGTATGAGCAAATCCCTTGCCACGGGCGGGTAATGAACGCTGCTACAGTCAAGGTCGAAATCCTTGTAGCCAACAGTGACCTCGCCGGAAGGAACCACCGTAATCAGAGGTATGTCGATTGTGTTCTCGACATACGCGTTCGTCGTAGTGGTCACGATTGCAGAAACATCAACCTGTTCAACGATGCCCGCCAACTCTCCCTGCACAGGACGAATTTCTTCCATGACTTTGGCGATGATCTTCTGCTGAACTTCGGGAGCCTTCAGATCTTCCGAGCGCCGAAGCCGCTCGAATTCCCGGTGAATCACTTGAAGAGTTGCCTCAGCAACCCTTCGTTCTGGTTCCGTCGCAAAGAGTGGTTTCTGAACAGCGACTGCGGCCTGGGAACCGTCAACTGGGGTTGGCGGCGGCGCAATGCCCAGCACGGATAGAATCGTCGGCGTAATCGTCACGGCTTGCGTCGGCGTGTCGGGAATGTCCCTGCCGATCACCACGCCGGTTCGAATAATCGAAGCGGGATCGTTGGCATGATCGACAATCTCCTGGAATCGATCATGGGACACAATCGTGAGCCGATCTACATCGGGTACGCCTGTGCGCTTTCCGTAGGGCAAGCGAAGGCCGCGCCCGATGGATTGCTCAACCAGCGTCTTCGAGTTTGCCGCGCGCAGCGGAACAATCGTGTAGAGGTTGGTTACATCCCATCCCTCTTTCAGCATGTTCACGTGGATCACGATCTCGGTCGGATTGGCCGGATCTTCCACGCTGAGCAATTGCTGAACTGTCTCATCCTTCTCCTCGCCGCTCTGGTTCGAGTGAACGGTAATGACGCGCCCTTTGTAGCGCCCCTCGAAGAAGTCGTCCGCCTCGATCTTCTTCAGCAGGTCGCCTGCGTGGCTTGTATCCTTGGCGACAACCAGCATGAACGGCTTGACCAGCGGCCTTCCCGTATTCCTTGCATAGATGTCGAGTTGAACCTTGGTATGTTCGTGGACGCGGATGCCGTCTTGCAGCTTGATCGTTTCCAGTCCGCCCTCGTCGTAGTTTTCTGCGCGGAAGTTCTCGCGCGTCGCAACGGATGGCTCTTTGACGAAGCCATCGTGCAGGGCTGAGGCCAGCGGGTAGCTGTAGATCACATTCTTGAAGTCAGTAGTTTTGCTTCCCGCTTCAATTTGAGGCGTCGCCGTCAACTCCAGACCGAGGATCGGTTTCAACTCGTTGATCGCCCGCATTCCGGCCTTGCCGCGATAGCGGTGCGATTCATCCATCAGCAGGACAAGATCATCGAGTTTTGACAGGTATTCAAAATAGCTTTCGCCGATGTACTCCTGCAGCCGCTTGATGCGCGGTTCCTTGTCGCCGCGCACCTCGGCGTTAATCTTCGAGATGTTGAAGATGTTGACATGAATGCCGGTATCGCCAAAGAGGTCGGCGGAACGGATGCCACGCCCATTTTCATAGTTGTCGCCGGTAATGATTTCGGGGGGATTGATGGCAAAATCCGAAAGCCCCTGAAAGACATACTTCGGCGATCCCTGCGTGAAATCGGCAGTGAGTTTGTTGTAGATGGTCAGGTTCGGGGCAAGTACAAAGAAGTGCCGGATACCCCATGCTTGGTTAAGGTAGGCGATGAATGCTCCCATCAGCCGTGTCTTGCCTACACCCGTGGCGATGGCAAAGCATAACGATGCAAAATCGCGCTCGCCAAAATCCGTGACCGAAGGAAAGACGCTACGAATGGCTTCCAGAGCCTGCGTTATATCCGTATCCTTGGCCAGCGGGAGAAGTTCGCAAAGTCGATCGAGAATCTCTAGCGATTCCCGCTGCGGAGCGCGGAGGCTCAAGCGGTTGGCGATGGCCCAGAGTTGCTGCTTTGCATTACCGCTCATTCCGCACCTCCGTTGTCTTCATTTCCAAAGAGGCTTGGCATGGTCTCGGTTTTTGCCCGGCGCTTGCGCGCGTGTTTCGGTTCGAGAGGCACTTCTTCCCGTATCAGCGCGGGAACTGGCTCCGCTGCCTGGGGAAGATTGGCGACGTTGAGGCTGTAGTCGTCGTGACCCCATTCGCATTTCTGCAAGACGGCCAAAGGAATCTTTTTCAGCGTGAGATTTGGAAAAGCGTCGTCCTTGCCTCGAAAGGCAGCACAGCAAACCAGCAGCGAGCGCTTCTTGCCAACCTCTTCACTCAACGATGCCAGGTGATCGCGAGTCATGGTCTGTGTCGTCACGTAGATGAAGTCATTCTCCGTGGAGTGGCCTTGCTGCCAGTACTGCTCGCCGGGTTCATAAACGAAGCCCATCAGCTTGCACAGTGCCTCAGCCAGCATGGCAGCGTTGTACTGCTTGCTGATGACAGGCATATCAAATGCGTCTTTTTCAATCAGCGTCGGAGCAATATGGTAATAACGGAAGCCGCCGCCGCCCTTCCAATCAACCGCTTTGGTGATGCCTCCGTCGTCTTCGCCATCAATAACCTTCTTCAAGCGCGGAATAATGTGCGTGTGACAGTGTTCTCCCAATTCGACCATTATCCAGCGACGGCCCATTTTGTGGGCAACTGCGCCGGTTGTTCCTGAACCTCCAAAGGAATCTAGAACTATTTCTCCACGGTTCGGGGAAATCATTTGTATCACGCGACGAATCAGGAATTCAGGCTTCTTCCCCGATGGGAAGTCTACACCTCCTTCATCCTTCAAGTTATTCGTTGGGATGTCAGTCCAGATGTTTGTGACGGGCTGAGTGACAACACGCTCTCCATCAACTTCTTGGACACCTTTTCCCAAGAAATATACTTGACGACCTCTATACAAGTAGAGGGTATCTAACCCGTCTCGCTCTAAGGCAATTACATAATCAACCTCCAAGGACCTGCGCAGATGTTCATGCAACCAACGCGATGGCTTTTGAAGGGTCTTCGTCTCAAATACTCTGTCGCAATTGATGAGAGCAAATTCCAAGGCTTTTTCTCGAACTAGGAGTTGAGCTTCTTCAACACCAAGTTCTCTCTTTGCCATTGCCCATTTAGCGTTAGGTGTACTCCCTGAGAAACCAAGCTGCTCTAAAATGTGATCGTTGATGCTTTGAAATTCCCATTCACTCGCAGGACTCTGTGGATTCGCAATGAAGCGAGAGAAATGCTGAAGATCTATTTCGTAGATTGGGATGTACTGCTGCCGGTAATTGAAGGCAGGCTTGTCCTTGGCGTACATCAAAAGATACTGAGCGACTTGAGTCGGTCCTACATTTACAGTTTTGAAGCTGGAAGCTGTTGCCCCTTCAACAATGACAGTAGCGATATAATTTGACCTACCAAATACCTCGTCCATCATAACTTTGCAATACGCGGCCTCTGTATCGTCCAAATTGACAACAATTCCACCGTCTGGAGTTAAAAGACGTTGAAGAATTGTCAGGCGTTGATGCATGAGGCTAAGCCAAAGAGAGTGTTCAACACCGTCATCATAGTGCTCAAATGCACCGCCAGTATTGAACGGTGGATCGATAAAGACGCACTTCACCTTGCCGGCAAACTCCTGCTCCAGCGCCTTGAGCGCGAGCAGGTTGTCGCCGAAGATGAGCCGGTTATCGAAGATGTCCTTGTCGCTGACACGCTGCTTGGCGTGGTAGCTCTTCTCCGGGTCTTCCAGCAAAATCCGCGGCTCCAGCTTCGGCCGGTTCTCCTTGCCAATCCACGTCAATTCCAATTTCTGCTTTTTGTTCATTGAGATTTTCCGTTCAACTCAGTTGCGAAATACGCCAAATGGAGATGGCCTGATTCGCCATCCAATTTTGCCACGCAGCTATCCGTTCCGGAGTCCATTCGGCGCTGTCTTGTGCCATTTTGCGCGTAACAGCAAAGCCGCTTTGTTCATAGCAGGATCGTTTGGCCGCATATTCTGCAGTGCCAATATCGCGATTGACACCTGATTGCAGCAATGTCATATTGCCCAATCGATAGATTAGGCTACTGGCTTCTTCATTGCTGAAACCGCCCCAACCATCCGGTGCATTTTGAGGCAGAACGTGCTCAATATTGTAGGCATCACTGGTGAAGCTAAAATCCTGTCCACTCAGGTGCTTTTCCAGCGCACAGAGAATGAAGCGGACCACGCGGTTGTTACGCGAATCCGTAGTGCGAATTATTTTTTCTGAAAATGCGGCACGAAATAATCTGTCTTCGATATAGATGCCGCGCATGGCTTGCAATAATGGGCCAAGATGACTCAGGTCTCCTTTAGCAATCTTCCCGGCAATCGTATTGTACGTACGCTCCTGCTCAGCAGTACTGTATGCGCCGATGACGTTATAACGCAATGAAATAACAATTGTTGCTTTCAGTAGACCAGTAAAATCGGCAGCATCCAATGTACGTCGCGCCGCCAGCAATACTGGGAACGGCTGCTTGACACGAAACGTCTTCAGAACGCCTACAAGCTGTTTGTCTTCTTGAGACCATTCCGAAGCTTCTGGTGAGGAGAGCGCCAGATAAGTGTCAAGATCTTCCTCCATGCCCCTGAGCAATTGAAACACAGAATCCCGATTCACCACCTTGGCACGAATAGTCTTGAAGAGATCAGCTTGCCTTGCAAAAGAGTTTCGGCTATTCCAATGTACTCGCAGAAAGTCTGGAAAGTTCTCTGATTGCAGACGGCCTACAATGTCTTCCCAACGATCCTCCAGATTGCGCAACTCATGGTCTGTTTCACCTCCACGATCTAAAACTGAAAACAAATAGTTCTTAAGAAGATCAGTTGCGGAAAGTCGGACTCCTCGTGCATTGAGCGTTTCGAATACCTTATACGCATTAAGTTCATCTGTAACAGTAATCACAGTAAAGAACAAGCGGTCACTGATGTCTTCAACGAATTGCGCAAGCCGCATCCCTGCATCGCCAGTGCTGGCTTTCAGATAGGCAGCAACCTGCCTGTCAAACCAATCAAACGCCTTGCGAAGCAAATGCTCCGAGGCTCGAAAACCTCGCTGAGGTAAATGTCCGAGCGGCACCAAGTAAGTTTGAAAATAGTTATCGTTGTTGCGGTTGAGCGTCAGCTTGGATCGGGAAATTAATGTAACAGGATCGAGATACCCAACGTATGTCTGCCGAATCTGGTTGAGTCGTCTGGCATTTGCTTCTGATTCATTGCCGCCATCTATAAGACGCTGGATATTTTTGAGAACAGCCAGCACAATAAGACTAATAGTTGTCAGACGCTGCTGACCGTCGATAACGTCAAATGTCTTATCGTCCGCGGATTGAAGAACTAGGTAGCCCATGTAATGCGATGCATCACCGTCATCTTTCAATGTTCCAAGAATGTCAGCCCACAGGTCTTCCCACTCATCGTCCGTCCAGCTGTAGTCACGCTGGAAGCGTGGAATACGGTAGGTAAGGCCGTTACCAATCAGCTTACGAAAAGTGTTGTTCTCTGTTTTGAAGTTTGTAGCCGCCATGCTGCCTCCGTAGTTCGATCTTAGATGCCAATCTAATGGCTACTCTGGGGTAAATCCTGCATTTATGCCATTATTCGATTTTACGGCATAGTTTCATTTGCTCATGCCAGCCTCCAGCGAATCCTGAATATCTCTATTTGTTGCTGGCCCTGAGCCATGCGCGCTTCAATATCCGCAATCAGCCCATCGCGGCGGGCTTCAACTTCATCCTGGGCAACGAAGAGATCCTTGCGCTTTTGGTTCCTGGTCGTTTGGAGAGCCTTGATCGCGCGCTGGTGGACAAGTTTGTCTGCAAGTGACGCGGCAGAGGAAGAGGTGCGCTTGGCCTCGCGAATATCCTGGTCAAGGTCTTTGATCTCCTGTTCCAGACCAAGTTTGAGATCTTCGCTCCAGCGGTCGAGTTTGGTGACTTCCTGATCGAGCCAGTGCGTATTGCGTAGACCTATGTCATCGAGAATCTCACGCTGCTGGGCCTTAATTCGATTCTCAAGGATCTGCTCATCAAGATGAGTCAGAGGCAAAGAAAGTATCGGTTGGCCAGCCTCAGCAGGCAGGTCGAAAAGACGCTTACAGGTATCAGAATCGAGGAATGTTCCGTCGTCTCGAACTCCCGCGAAAAGGATGTGGTCTTCGACCTCGAAGGCTTCGACGGAGAACTTCGTACAAAGGAGCCAGCCAGATTGGCCAGAGTGCGGCTCCAGAATAGCGAGCCGCTTGCCGCTCTGACTGAGGTTGAAGCGCAACTCCACAGGCGGCGTTTCCAAGGAGAGGCATTGTTCCAAAACGCGCTGCGCTAACGGGTGGCCAACGCGGTAGGTGTTGGCATCCTCCACGTTGCGGCCCATGCGGTATGGGCCAGGATGGATGGTCTCGGCCTGATTGACAGAGACGGGGAACGGGTTCCGTTCGAGTTGAAATCCATACCCTGTGGAATCGAACCGCGCATAAGGGGCCAGGTAAAAGCTGGTCGCCCGCCAGAGTAGCTCCTCGAAACGGTTGCGAGAGTTGTTGGCTTCAATGCGAACCTTTTCGATAACCTCTTGGTCAAAGTTATTGAGAAGCTGCTCCTGTGCAACGGCCTTGGCCTCGGTGATCTCGGAACCAAGTTCTTCTTGGAGCTTGTCGAATTGGAAAACGATTTGCTCTGGAGTACGGCATTGCTGATAGATGCCGACAATACGTTTCTCAAAATCGACGCCGGACTGAATGGCCCCAAGCACTTCATCGGAGGCTCCGAAGACGCCGTCAAAGAGGCGAAACTTTTGGTCGAGGAGCTGATAGATGCGCACATCGGCGGCATTGGAGCGGTTAAGGAAGTTGACGACAACCACGTCATACTTCTGTCCATAGCGATGGCAGCGACCAATTCGCTGCTCGATACGCTGCGGATTCCAGGGCATGTCGTAGTTGACGACAAGATTGCAGAATTGGAGGTTGATGCCTTCGGCAGCGGCCTCCGTTGCAATCATAATGCTCGCTTCATCACGGAAATACTCTACGATGGCTGCGCGCTTGTCTGCGGTAGGTGATCCAGTGGCACGGTCTGTATTGGCGTTGCGCTTGAGCCATTCGCGGTAAATCTCCGCGCTTTTGGCATCATTGTTAGTGCCATTGAAAAGGACCACTTTCCCTGCAAAATCGGAGGATTCCAGTAGTCGGTAGAGATATTCCTGGGTGCGGCGAGACTCGGTGAAGATGATGGCTTTTTGTTGAAGGACGCCATTGTTCTGACTAGCACGGGCTTTGCTGGCTGCTTCGAATCCCTTGCGGAGTGCGGTGAGCAGCACCTCTCCCTTCGAGTTTTTATGAATGCTTTTCGCCAACTCATGAAACTCGCGGAGCTTTTCTTTTTCGAGGCGCAGTTCCTCGCGCTGCTCTGGAGAAAGTTGCTGCGCAACATTGGGCGGGGCGGAGCCTTCTTCAGGTTCGTCTTCCAGCCATTCATCTTCGATTTCCTGAAGAGCATCGAAGTTCTCAGCGAGTTCCTCTGGCGGCGCATCAAGAGATGCTTGTGCCTTCTCGACGGCTTCAAGTTTGTTGGCAAGCCCCAGCAAGGTGTCGGAGATGGCATAGGTGGAAGATGCCAGCAACTTTCGGAGGATGAGTGTCATCAACTGACGCTGGCTGGCAGGAAGAGCATAGAGATGCAGTGATTGCAGATACTCGGAGACGAGGGTATAGAGCCGCTGTTCGTCGTCGTTCGGAATGAATTCTTGTACCAGCGCATGGCGATTGGTGTAGTTGACGTAAGGGAGAACCTGCCTGCGAAGAGTGCGCTGACAGACAGGACGGATGCGCTCTCGCAGTGCGCGATAGTCGTCCGGTGTGTTCATACGCGAAAACTGGCTTCGGAAGCTCTTCAGGTCGCCGAAGGTAAACTCGTCAATAATGCTGACAAGGCCGTACAGCTCAAGGAGAGAGTTCTGAAGCGGCGTCGCTGTAAGGAGCGCCTTTTGTCGATCACCAATTGCAGTCTTGATGGCGTTGGCGATTTTGTTGCTGGCCTTGTACACGTTTCGTAGGCGATGCGCTTCATCAATGACAACCAGATCCCAAGGAGTCTGGCGGACGTAGGCATCTTTGGTTCTGGCGAACTGGAAGGAACACAGAATAATCTTGGGCTGGTCGAATGGATTGAGGTTGCCGCTTTTGATCTCCTCATTGAAGGTCTTGGATTCGAGAATCGCGGAGGGGAGAAAAAACTTGTCGGCCAGTTCCTGGCCCCACTGCTTGCGCAGGTTGGCGGGGCAGATGACAAGCAGACGACGACGGCGTTCCGCCCAGCGCTGGGAAAGCAGAATGCCTGCTTCGATGGTCTTGCCGAGGCCAACCTCATCCGCGAGGATGGCACCACGAGAGAGCGGTGACCTGAAGGCAAAGAGCGCAGCTTCGACCTGGTGGGGATTCAGATCAACTTGGGCGTCTGCCAGAGCCGATGTCAAACTATCAATTGACGCCGAACTGGACCGTTTGGTCAGTTCGTGGGCAAAATACCGAGCGTGATAGGGCGTCAGCTTCATTTGTCATGTAAAACGCAGAAAAACAATAAGTTGCGTTCTCTATTCCGTTCGTGTAACGGAGAGGGTGCACACCTAAGATCTTCAGAATCAAAGAATCCACGTTGCCCATCATGATAAATGAGGGCGGCAGCTCAAGGTGCCGACAAGGGTGGAAAATCGGAGCCAAAGGGCGATGCGAGAAATTATTCGCTCCTGCCAGTTGCGAGGAAGAATCGGCCACGTATGAACAGAAAGTGGTGAACTTCGGCAACTCGCTCCCGTCCTAGATGAGATCGCATTTGTTGGCGGTGTTGCGCTCGGGCTTTTGATTACCAACGAAGCCGCTGCGCCCACCCGACGGCGGGCTGTATGGCGACGGTCGGCAAGATTTTACCCTTGCCCTCCCCATCAAGGCCGGTTCGCACGGCCAAAACCTCTGAGAATCGAGAAAAAGGTCTGTTTGCTCGAAATAAATGTTGATAACGAAATTATTTAAGCATATATTCCTAATTAGCGAAATCTTCGTACGGAGTTGCTTCGTGGCCTTCCAGATCGATACTACGATTCCTGAACTACTGGTTAGTTCGCTGTCCATTGACCTTATTACCAGCATAGAGGAAGGTTTCCCTGTTGGTGCGCAGCGCGCCTATGCTGCGGCACGGGGCATGGAAGAGGGCCATCTCCCCACCGTCGTAGGACAACTCCGCCATTTCCATATGAACGAAACTTTTCACAGAGCACTTGCTGTTAATCATGCGAATCCTTCGCCCTTGCGCGGAAACAAAGTTGTGGTAGGACAAGCAGGCATTTTTTCTGTGGCGCGATTCAATATCCATGAAGGCTATTGGACGAACTACAGGCGGAGCCTCACGCGTAAGCAGTTGTCTGAGGCCAATAGGTCTATTGAACCCTTGGTGCAGCCGGAACTCTTTTCCAGCTATACACCTGCAACTAAGGCCGTTGTGTTTTTTGTTGCGGTCTTTGCGGGTTCGCTGCGCATTAGCCCTGAAGCCCCTACCTCAATCCAAATTGCCGTCCCCGATAGTCAAATGAAGAGCTGGCTCTTTAGAGAGCCTATTTCTTCGTTCCTTGAACGGTACAATCGTGCGCAAGATGTACAGCGTGATCTTGCTGTACCCAGATTGAAAAAGATCGCCGATCAGCAGCAACGGAATGATGGTACAGGAAAATGAGTAGGATCGGAGTTCAAGGTTTTCAAACTGGTCGCCTAGACCAGATTCTCGCTGCTCGTCGTTTGAGTCAGACTCAACTTGCAGCTATGGTGGGTGTTTCACCAGCCACAATCAGCAAATGGCGCACTGGCGTTCAGCCTCCTGAACGCGAAGCTCTGGACCGCCTCGCAAACGTTGTGAACGTCTCGCCAGAGTGGTTTACGCGGCCTGTTGTGCCAAGAACATCGATGACCTTATTTCGCAGCAATGCCTCTGCGCATGTTGCTGCGCGAAACATGCTTTCTGCTCGAATTGAATGGGCCGAGGACGTAGCTGTTGCTCTTTCGGATTTTGTGGATTTCCCAGAGCTCAATTTGCCCGTACGGAATTATGAGAATCCTGAAGAGATTACTACGGAGGAGATTGAACAGGCCGCGTGTGAGTGTCGGGAACTCTGGCGACTGGGGCGTGCCTATATCCAAGACTTGGCACTCGCCGCCGAAAGTGCTGGTGTCATTCTTATTCGCGAAGAAACAGGAGTTGCCCAGATTGAGGGTCTCTCTACGTGGAGCGACTGCCTTAGCAGGCCGTTAGTATTGCTTTCGGCTGACAAGGATAACGGCTATCGGAGCAGATTCGATTTGGCTCATGAGCTAGGACATCTCGTTCTTCATCGGCACATAAAGCGCCCGACAGAGCCGGAGAGATTCAAGATGCTTGAGCAACAGGCCCACCGCTTCTCGGGTGCGCTACTGTTGCCAGCGGATACGCTTGCCCGAGATGTCCGCATCCCTCCAACACTAGATGACTTGCTGCTTCTTAAACATCGATGTGGTGTTTCAGTCGGGGCGATTATCATGCGCCTATACGCGATTGAGTTGCTGGATGATGCTGGTAAGCTGGCGCTATTGAAGAGCCGTTCTTACAAATGGGGGGCAAAGTCTGAACCGGGAGACCATGATCGTGTGCCCGAGCAGCCTCGATTGCTGAAACGCACGATTGACTTGCTGGTCGATGAAAAGGTTATGCCGCTTGAATCAATTCCGAAACATGTTGGGCTTTCCGATTCAGACGTAGAAATGCTTGCCGGATTGCCCGAAGGGTATTTCAAAGGAAAATCCGACAATATCGTGCAGTTTGCGCGGTTGAAATCGTCAATGCCCTTTACACGGAAAAATGATAGTGGCAATGTGCTGGTTCCTTTTCGCCAGTCATCTAAGCAGTAACTTTATGAGGAGCGCAGGGCGGAATCATTTCCGCCTTACGCATCTAAATGTTCGTCTGGTGAGCCACAACAGGCATCAATGTTCCAGTTCCCGGCGAGAGCGTTCCAGTTCCTCTGCAATGATCTTTTCGTCTGGCAAGACGGTCTGATACTCGGCAGCGAGAATCTTGTTGGGCAGGTTGTCGAGGGCATAATGCGCCTCTGCGGCACCCTTCTCGGCGCATAGGATCAGACCGACCGGTGGGTTTTCACCGGGCTTGGTCCAGTGCTCGCGGGCGTAGTTGAGGTACATGTGCATCTGGCCTGCGTCGTTATAGCTAAATTTTCCAATCTTAAGGTCGGCCAGGAGTAGGCACCGCAGACGGCGATGGAAGAAGACGAGATCGACGCGGAACCAGTTGTCGTCGATACGAAGTCGCCGCTGACGGCCAACGAAGGCGAAGTCGTCGCCCAACTCCAGCAAGAAATCGGTGAGATGCCGGATGAGCGCCTCCTCCAAATCCGACTCGGAATACTCGTCCTTGAGGTCCAGAAATTCCAGTACGAATGGATCTTTGATGGCTTCTTCGGGCGTAATTGTATCGGATGATTCGGGCGTTTGCGCCTTCTCCAGCATGGCGGCTTTGTTCTTGGAAAGGGCAATGCGCTCGTAGAACTGGCTGCCAATCTGGCGGTCGAGCTGGCGAACGGACCAGCCAGATCGAAGGGCCTCAGCTTCGTAGAACACTCTGGCATCTGGATTCTTGACGGAGAGCAGTCGGACATACGCGGACCAGGGCAAGGAAAAACATGAAGCAAGAGTCGGGGTAGACAGTGAAGCCGCGTGCAACTCATTGTTCTGCAAGGCATTGGGAGATTTTGCAGACGGTGTCTGCAAAATCTTCTCTTCTGGCCATGCCAGGAAGAAGCTCCTCATTTGAGCAAGATTTCGGGCACCGAAGCCTTTGCCGAACACGGCGGAAAGGTCTTCTGACAAACGCGGAATCAGCGTTGCTCCATACTCCGCTCTTTTCTCTCCGGCCTGCTCAGAGTGGACGATCCTTCGCCCAATCTCCCAATAGGTCGCAGTCATGATCGAATTGACATTCCGGGCGGCAGCGGATCGGGCAGCTTTGAGCAGCTCGACGATTCCAGAGCGGATATTTTCGTAGTTCTCAGGCATGGTGGTCAGGTCGGTCATCTTAAATCCTCCGTGCTTGTGGCCGCGTAGTGAACGCGGGCTGTGGAGGCTGGTGACGCCTCCATTCTATCGAACATTCTTCAGCGGCTGATGCCCAGACCAACCCCTTGGCCAACAGATGCCGCTGGGGCGATCTTGAGTGCGGAGGTCTTGGAAATGTCGGCGTTGAGCTGCGGAGCGAGCTTTGCAAAGTGGTCGGTGAAGACCGTTGCATCGTGGCTGGCGCGGGAGACAGAGACATAGCCGAAACGCGAGTTTACGAGGTCCGGGTGAACGCCAGTATCGGCGTTGACGAGGACGCGCTCGGCGGTGAGTCCTTGGGAACTGTGGCTGGTCACGGCGTAACCGTGGTCGAAGTGGCGATGCTCTGTCGGATCGAATTCAACCGCGCGACCGGAATCGAGGCGGGCCTTGATGCGAGCATTGCCACGGCCATCAGGCGCAATGGCGTCGATCACGGCCAGATCGCGATTGGCAACATTCAACGCCTTATCGGGTGCTGTGAACTGGATGCGGTCGCCTATGGAAAACTCCCTGCCTATTTCTCGGTAGACGCTGACGCCGGAAAGGCGGCGTGGATCGTAGGTGGCAAGCTCCCCGGTAGCCTTTTTGACGGTGAGAAGGTTGTTGGCGGAATTCATGCCGACGACTGTGCCGTAGCTCCCGGCCTCGATGCCAACGGCCTTGCTGCCACGCGAGTAGCGAACCGTGTCTCCGGTCTCGTAGCGGCTGGCCCAAGTGCGTTCCGCGCCGGTCATGTCCTGGCGCGGAACGAGTACGCGGAAGGGCTGATCGTCCGGTGCAAGTGTGCCTTTGGCCTTCAATTCCTCACGCACGGCAACGTTCAAGGCCCTGCGCGAAGCATTGTCGGGCGAGACGATCAAGGTGTTTTCAGGTGAAGCCGCATAAGCCTGGGCGATAGCGCGGACACGCTCCCCGGCGTCCGGAATCTCCCGGACGCGGCCTTGCTGGCGGAGCGAATCGAGCGCGGCGGAGACCTCTCCTTTGGCCAACTGTTCGACGGCAGTTTTCAGCGCCGGGTCTTTCTGGCGAACGATCTCGTCGAGCTTGGCGGTGCGCATTCCAGCCTCCTGCAACTGCTCGAAGGGCCGACCAGCTTCGACGCCCTGGTGCTGACGCACGTCGCCGATCAGAAGAACCCGGTCCTGTGAACCAAGGCGGGCAAGGAAATCCCGCATCTGATTGGTGCTCGCAAGGCTTGATTCATCGACGAAGTAGAAGTTCCGCTGTCCCGCGGCATTTCCATCCACAGAACGGGCAAGGAACTTTTGCAGCGTTTCGGACTCGACTCCGGCTTCGTTGAGTTGGCGGGCAGCACGGGAGGTTGGGGCAAAACCACGCACGGTGTAGCCTTCCGCTTCCGCCGCGCCGCGAATCACTGAAAGTGTTGTTGTCTTTCCCGCTCCTGCGTATCCCTGAATCCCTTGGATGCGGTCGGGCAGGCTCAATACGTCTTCGACGACGGTTCGTTGTGCCCGGTTCAGATGTGCCTGCTGATCGGCAACAGCGATGGCCTGTTGGCGTGACAGAACCGGCTCGACCTGGTTCTGTCCTTCGCCAACACGGCTCACAATCTCCTGTTCTGCCGCAACTGTCTTGGCTGTTGTGAATTGACGCGCCGGAGTGTTCTTACCGTTCTCAACAACGCGGAATTCCCCAGAGTTCAGACGCGCGTTGAGGTTGGTGCGGACCTCTGCATAGGTGACTTCGCCCATGCCGCGCCGCAGTCCATCGCGGATCAGGGCGCGCTCGTCGATGACGGCCTCGCGCTCGAAGTTCTTGTCGCGGGAGAAGGTGAGAGATTCCTGCACGCGGCTATCGGAGATTGCTGGTTGAATCTTGTTTTGGAGTTGCTCCCGCGCCGAGCTGACGACCGCATCAGGCTGGTTGCCGAACTCGGCAGCCAGCCGTCGATGCGCATCAAGAACCTCTTTGGGCGAGAGAATCTCTTTCTTGTCGCGCGTGGAGTGCGCGGCAATCTGTGCGGACTCATGGCCCTGAACGCCATTCTGTTCCATGTAGGCGCGGATCTGTTGGCTGCGTGGGCTGGATGCGTCGAGGTACTCCTGCGTGTAGCCTTTGATCTCCGGCGCACCACTCTTGCCGGGTTCAATTTCATAGCCAAGACGGCGAAGCCGGTACATCAACTCCGACTGGTAAACCGCCGTCGCATACTGCTGTGACTCGAAGAGGCTCTGTGGCTGGAGCGCCCGCGAGCTTCCATCTGCGCGCTCGGTCATATTGAAGACGACGGCGTGCGTGTGAAGCTGCGGAGCGGCGTAGCCATTCACTGGGCGGGCGGTGTCGTGCTCGAATTTGGCAGCGACAAACCGCCCGGTGGTTTCGGCTGGATGATTGCCGCCGATCCGCGCCTGGGTATAATGCTCCAACTCCGAAAGCGCCACGGTGACAGCTTCGCGATGAGCATTGCGCACACGCTCATCGCCACCAACCAGCGCTGTGAGCGAAACAGATTTGGGCGCGGAGAATGTCGCATCCCATCCGGCTCGGTGCTCGACGGACTTTACCGTCTTGCCGTCTGCGGTTTGGTATTGGTGCGACTGGTGATGCTTGACTAGCTGCTTGCCAGTCGCAGGATGCTGGCCTTCGGAGAGCCGGGCAAACTCCTCGGCTCCGACAGAGCCAGAGATGCCATACTCTTCGGCAAGCCTACCTTGCCATTCGCCGCGCACGGTCTCTCCGCGACTCCAATAACTCTGATCGGGCGAAGTGAACTCCTTGGAGTGATAGCTCTGCGCTTGCCCTGCCGAAAGCGGCTTAGAGATGGTCAGCATACAGTCTCCTTATCCTCTGAAGATGAGGCTCTGTTGTTCGTCAATGTCAGGCTCAATAGCAGCTCCTGGCTCAATCTGCTGCACGATGGGCAGGTTGTTGGGCTGTGAGGCGGGCGCATCTTCTGGGGCCTGCTTTAACTCTGGATTCGGCTCCGCACCCTGCACGTGCAGCGGATCGTAGGGCAGCTTTTCGTTTGGGCGTTCCCGCAATTCGAAGCCCTCGGCGATCTCCGGCATATCGAGGTACGGAAAGGAAAAGTGTGTGACGTAGTTCTGGTACTTCATGTAGGCGTGCAGGTCGGCGAGTCCCGCAATTTCTGACTCCATGACCAGCGGCTCAACCTGCCGGTCAAGAGAGAAGTTGCGGCCTCCGCGCGATCCGTCGAAGTGCGTTTCACGCAATCTTTCGATCTCTACCTTGCCGATGAATTCGCTGACCCACTGACCTGCCTTCGGCTCTTTGGTTGTAAGCCAAACGCTGGTCGCTGGCTGCGAAAGCATGACCTCGGCCAAGTGGCCATATAGGTACTCAAGCTGGGCCTTGCCCTGAAAGCCGAGTACCACTGGGTTATTGCTCTTGCGGGCTTCTGTGATGGCGGTGTGAAGCTGTGGAAGTTTCTGCAAGCTGGCCAGTTCGTCGATCACGAACCAGACGCGCTTCTGAGGCGAGGCTGGTTCATTGAGCAGACGCAGAACCAGCCAGTCAATCCAGAGACTTTGCAGGGGTCGCAATGCCTCACGCTCCGCCGGAAGCGAGGTCAAAAAGATCCAGCCTCGGCGTTTCTCCGCCCATTCTGTTGCAGTCCATGCGCCGTTGGCTTGACTCTTTTGCGGCAGCAGGCGAAGGCTATCGGCAATCAGGCCCAGCGAGGCCAGTACACCGGCCCGCTGCTGGTGCGCATGGGGATCAATCAGGTGCGCGTGCTCGGTGCCTTTCAGCCTGCGGTCGATCTCCTCCGGGTTCGACATCCACTGAATCAGTTGCTCCGGCGTCGGCCCATAGGCCATCAGAAAGGCAAAGATCTTCTGCGGCGATTCGATGAAGAACTCGCCTTTTCTGTCCTGTGGCGGCTGAAACAGGGAGACAGCCAGAGCCTTTGCTTCGGAGCGGGTGCGCAGGTCTTCGGCTGGCCCCCAATAGGGGCAGCGTTTATCGAGCGGATTGAGGATGATGTCTCCCTTGGCTGGGTCGTAAAATCGCTTCACATACTCACGGGCCGGGTCGTAGACGATGGCGGAGTCATTACGACTGCGCACCTGCCTGAGCACCTGAAAGAGCAGAGAGCTTTTGCCTGCGCCGGTATCACCGATGATCTGCATGTGCTGTGCCTCGGCGCGTGCTGGAATGCGCAGAAGCTCACGCATTCCGTCGATTTTGAAACCGATGCCGCTGCCCTTGACGATGCGGTTGAACTGACGTGCCGTCAACATCTCCGGCCCCTTCAATCGCCGTCCATAACGGAGCTGCTTGAACCGCTCCGTATCCTTGAGTACAGCAAATGGAAGCAGCCCCATCAGCAGGACCGCGCCAGCAATCAGCGGGGTACGGAAAAGGAAAAACAAACTGGCTTTTCCATAGATCGAGTCCTTCAGGTAAGTGTGCAAAGCAGCATCGGAAAAGCTACGCAAACTTCCATGAAAGATCAGCAGATCTCCCTGTGCCTTTGCCTGTGGCGAGAGCGCCAAGGGCAGGATCGCGCCCGAGGAGTCGAGCGTTCTGCCGAGCACAAGGTCATCATTCAACGCAGGGCGCAGCCTGTGATCCGGCCCGACAATAAAGAGCAATCGATAGTTGCTGCGGTGCGTCTTGCTGAAGGCCGCAAACGCCGAAGTGCGCTCGTAAAGCGGCAGGTAATAGCGTTGCAGTGGCTTCAGCGCAAAGTGAATCCAACCACAGACAAAGAAGAAAGTGAATACAGCCGCAAGGAAGAGGATGCCATAGGCATAGATCGGAATCTGGTATGGCCAGATGAGCGATTCCTTGCGGCCCCAGGTAGATTTCTGCATATGATTACCTCCTCGGTTCGGACGCGATCTTTGCAGCCAATTCATGCTTGGCAGTGCTGATTTCGTCGAGCAACTTGTCGAAGGTTTCGGTTGAAACTCTCTGCCCGGTGGCGAGTGGACGGAGGACGTTGACCAGCAACAGGCGGATGCCAAGAGCTTCTGCGAGGACATAGTTGCGATTGGAGTCTTCTTTGATTTGAGCCAGGATCACATCACGAATCCACTGGCCACGTGCAACACCGTGCTTGTAAGCCAATTCCGTTACGGCATTGCGCTCCATTTTCGTCAGCTTGGTCGTGACCGGATAGATGCGCAGAGCATCCCGATCAGCTTCTGATTTCCTTGTAATTTCATTCTTGAGAATGGGCATCAGAACCTCTTTTTTATCGGGTGCACCCTGGTGCACCTGAAAACGCTATGTGGTTGAGTTCAAAACAAGTGCACCGTGGTGCACTTGCATGAACCTTTCAGGGGTGGAGTGTCGAAAATTCTGCCGGTGCGAAGCACCGCAGTGGTGCTGACCGGGGAACGAAGGCAGATCATGCCTTCGTTCCCCCTGCCATTGCACCCGCTGCTGTAGCCGAAGAAGCTGCCGATGCTGGCTTCTTCGCGGGTAGCTCGACGGCATCAGGAGCGGGCGCGCGACGGATGCGCAGAGTCGGCGTGATGCGCTGGGCTTCTGACGACTTCAGATACTCCTGAAAGTCACGGTCTTTCGAGAAGACATAGGCCAGCGCCTGCTCGACGACATCGTCGGCGGAAGCATGGATGAATGCGGCATACTGATCGACCTGCAAAGCGGTCGTATCAGTGAGCCGAATGGATGCGCTGATGTGGCGGGTTTGGGTGACTTCAAGCAGTGGCATATCGATCTCCTTTGGCTGTGGAATCAGGCCGTCTTCTGACGGGCAATCATGCGCTGAGCCGTGGCCGCAATTTCCCGCGCACGAGCGGAGCAAAGTGCGGCGGGAATCTCAAAGCTTCTGCGAACTTCAAGCATGGTGATTATGTCGTCGATGGGGATGCCATCGGCCAGCCAAAGGCGGGCCGAGGCGACATCGACGGTGCGTTGGGCGTAGTAGAGTGGATCGGATTTGTCAGAACGGCGTGCAGCAAGCTCATGGGTCAGCTTTGAGGCGTCCTGTCCATGAGCAAGCCGGGCACAAACCCATCCCCAGTCATCCTCTGAATGCGAGTGCTTCAAGTGGGTGGAATTTACAGGCGGCTTCCGTGCGTTCTCGCATAGCGGCAGCACGGAAGAACAGACAGCGTCATCGAGCCTGAAGTCGGCGGGAGTGTAGATCGCATCCGCCGGGTATTCGACCGCGACAGGATGAGCGGGAGAATACTTTCTGTTCATGAAACCGGGGACGCGCAGCACCCGATTCCGGTCGGTGCAAGCAGGATCGCCGCCGAAGGCCTGGGCGATCAGCTTGAGCATCTCTTCCTGATGCTCAAAGTCAAAGCCTGCCACGTGCCAGAGAGCCTGATATTTGCCCGGCGATGTCGAGATGATCGCGGTTGGCGTGGGCAACCGATCCGATGCCCGTAGCGTAGCGAGCCGGGCGTCGCCGTCGTCATCAATATCTATGTACAGATGGCGAACGGAAGCAACACATTCCTTGGTGCGCTTGCGGCTGCCTGGGTGAAGAGGATTGGCTGAAACATAGACGTTCGAGCCATTGTCATTCTCATAGCCGAGCCATGCCAGATAGCGCGGCGCAAGTAGCTGTTCAACCTTGACAATGCGCTGCTGTGGCAGAGTTGTATTGTCCCGGCGCAATAGAAGCGCAACAGTTTCGCAGGAAGCGAAGGAACGGGTGAGAAAGTTGGCTGCAACTCGGTTCATAAGTTGACCTCTCAAGAGCGCGATTCCACGGGCATGGTCAGTAGGAAAGCCCGGCCTGTGCCGGGCTTTCACCGTGAAGGGATACGGCCTACGCAGCCGCTTCCTCGAAGGGGATTTCCTGCTCGACTTCCTGCTCTTCTGCGGCGGCCTTCTCCGCGCGGTCGAGCTTAAGGATGGAGTTGACGCGAATGCTGTCGGTGCGCACCGGCTTCTTGGCCTTCTTGGGCGTGTACTCGGTGTGGCGAATCTCGCCCTCGATCTGCACGTGCGCGCCCTTCTTGAGTGTGGCCGCGAACTCGCCGAACTTACCGAAGACGATGCAGCGATGCCATTCGGTATGCGAGATGTATTCGCCGGACTCTTTGTCCTTGTACGAGGTCTTGGTTGCGAGCGAGAAGGTGGTGAACTTCTGGTTGTTCTTGCCGGTGCGCGCTTCGGCGTCGCCGCCGAGGAAGCCGATGAGGATAGCTTTGTTCTTTATGTGGAATTGGGGCCGCTTTTCCGGCGCGTTTCGGACCGCGGCCACTCGCCGGTGGTGGGAGTCCACCGGCGCGGGTGGGTGTGATTTGAAGATAGTTGCGATTAGCATTTGTTGTCACCATTGCGTGCCTGGAGAGCAGGCGCGGTCTCGATTTGATATAGGCGGTCAGGTGTCGGAACATCGGCAAGCTTCCCGATGAGCGTTTCGTAGGCTGCCAGGCCCTGCTCGACCGCCTCCAGTTCAGGTTCGGAAAGAGGGATCTCTTGCCGCAACCGGAGGAGATTGGCCGTGGCCTCCAGAACCTGAGCCCGCGTAGATTCTTTTGCAACGTAGAACGAACATTGGGCGCAGGCCATACGATGCGGGCATTGATCGAAGAAGTCGTAGGTGCAGTATCCGTGGCCCAGATCGAAGAACTTCCACGCCTCTTCGGTCGCCAGCCCCTTGCGAACCACATCCTGGTCGATCAGCACTTCGATCGCCCGGATGTTCCGTTCGAAGTAGCCAGCCTTCTGAAACGATTTGGTCAGCTTCGACGGATTGATCTTTGCGTAATGCTGCGTGGAAGATGGATGCTTGTGCCCCAGCCACTCCTGGATTTCGAAAAGCGACATCGGCTCGCGCGCATTGAAGAGCTGAGTGGCGATCGTGCTGCGTGCTCGGTGACTGGTTATGGGGCCACGGACATCCTCGTGTGGGACACCAGCCTTGATGCACAGCGAGGGGATCAGAACACCGTTGAGGTAGTTATCGCCCAGTGTTTTGGAACGATGCGCAAACAGGTAATCAACCTGCTCACCAGTCTTGCGATCCGTCAGTTTCGCTTGCGCGGGTCGCTCTTTTTCCCATACTTCGATCATTTCACCAACGGTTGCATCCACGGGCTTTGTGAACGCAGTGCTGGTCTTGTTGACCGGAACCGACAACAAGCAGACGCGCTCCCCTGGAGCATCTTGCTGCCATCGTATGCAGCCCAGTCGAAGCCGCCGGATTTCGTCCCAGCGCAGACCCGCGAATAGCCACACGACGGATAACGCCCGCACCAGGGGCAAGGGATAGTAGTGCGCCGCGCCGCGGCCTTGGGCCGACAGATCCGCCGCTGCGATATTCAGTCCGGCCCAGATCAGTTTGGCCCATACATCGTCGGACAGGATGCGGGGATTGCGGTCGACAAGTGATTGCAGGGATCGAGGTGCTCGAAACGCACCGTACGGATCGAAACGGCGCGGAATGACTTCCCATTGTTGCAGGTCGCTGAAGAACCTCCGCAGCGTGGATAGCGAGTGGATACGAGTGTGTGCGGCCATGAGACGGCCGGCGTTACGCACTTCTGCCACAGGACGATGTGCCCATTCACCGCTCTTCTGCTGGAGACACATGGCAACGGCTTCGGCGGCCATAGAACGTGTCCACTCTGCCGGACTTGTCAGCTGAGGATACGTCGCTTGCATCCATCGACCCACTGTAAGGATTCGATAGTAATGGCGAAGCCGACAGTTGGGGGTCAGCGTTGATGTGTCATGCCAGTACCGAGCCAGACGCGCCCATTCGTCAGGAACATTCGCAAGGATGACCTCGGGAGTGCCAAGCATCAGTGAAGGTCGTAATCCCAGACGGCGAATCGGGCTCTCGATGATCCCTTTCGATACCAGCAGACGTGACAGCGCGATTATGCACTGCTCCAAAGCAACAGTGCCGCCTTGTTCTTGTATCTGGAGCAGTGCGCTCTCCGTAATGTCTTCTATGCGCGGAGAGTGCACGATGAGCAACAACTGCGCCAGAGTGAGCGGCGCTATCCGCAGCGTGCGGGCGCGGTAGCCAAGATCGCGCAGTCCAGCTTTGATTTGCCTCTCAGCCTCCGCAACAACCTTGAACCCGAAGACCCGGCGCGCCAGACATGAAAAAACATGCCGCCGTTTGGGGAAGCTCGCCAGCGCATCAAAACCCCGCAGCAGGAAGGCCGCTGCGACGATGTGATTGCCGTTATGTCGACGCGATTCAACGATCTCGATCCACTCCTCGTCTGTCCAGGCCCACAGAGCACGATTACGGCGCCCCATCTCTTCCAGCAGGTAAAAGACGAGAGAACGACGTTTTTGTCCCTTGTACTCGATATGATCGAAGACGTCGTGCAAGGGACGTACAAGCCGGTGGACAACATCGAGCGACGGCTGCCTAGTCTTACTGAATTTGCTCCGCAACGGCAGTTCCACTGCGAGGAAGTGGCGCTCCCTGGCAGTCAGGCTGTGTGCCCGATCGTATTTTGTTGCGTCGACGGGCCAGCTCCACGTGTCGGTTGTTTTCTTCGCACTCATTGAAACAGCCTCCCCATTGCTTCCAGCCGCTGCTGATGCAACTGCTTTATCGTGGAGTTGAACCTGGCCGCCAGATCGCGTGCGCTGAGATGCACATAAATCATCGTGGTCTCGATGTTGCGATGACCGGCGAAGGTCGCGATTTCGTGGATGTCCCAGTCCGCTCGCGCGAGATCGGTCAGACAGAGGTGTCGTAGAGTATGCGGCGTGAAGGCTGGAGCCACCGCGCGTTTCGCGATGGCGGTGACGACCTTGGACCACGCCCACATCGAGACGGGTTGTGCGCGGTTGCGCGGTGACTGCGAAAGGAACAGCCGCCCGCGCTGCCGGCTCAGAGTGCGGCGGTGTTCCAGGTACTGGCCATACAACTCATCGGTCGTAACCGAATATGGCAGGACACGCGACCTCCGGTTCTTGGTGGTCTCTGCGCGCACGCGGATCGTGCGCCGCGATGGATCGATGTCCGATGTTTCGAGCAGGCACAGTTCCTCCCGGCGAAGACCGGCATCGTAGCTCATCGCCAACATCAGGCGGTTGCGGATTGGTTCCTTTGCAGCCTCGGAGAGAATCCGGCACCATTCTTCCTCGGTTGGAATCGTGGGAAGCCGATGCTCTCGTTGCACCAGAGACCGCGCCGAACGACCTTCTCCCCGGCGGAACGGGTTTCTTGTGCAGCGCTCCTCTTCCACAAGGAAGTCGTAGAACATCCGAAGCACCGCCAGATGCTGCTGGATGGTCGCGTTCGCCATCCGGAGGTCCGGTTCTCCTTCGGTAGACGATGGCTTTACCAGATTCCGAAGACAGGCGCCCACGGTTTCCTGCCTGATCTCGTGCGGTTGCTTGCCTTCGGCGCTTAGGAATCGCAGGTATCGCTCCAGGTTGCGGCCGTAGGCATCCAGCGTGTTGAGGGCAAGACCTCGGCACGCCTGAAAGCTAAGCCAGGCGCGGGCATCTCTGTGGCCTGCGACGAACGGTATGCGATCCCATCGGATCTCACTGACAAGTTGGCTCGACTTCATCCTCTTCTCCGTGGCGCTGAGATGTGCGGACGGTGCGAGCCTGAGGAACTGGGCACCGGCCGCCATTTCATCCTTGCACCCGCGCCGGTGGACTCTCGCCACCGGCGAGTGGCCGCGGCCCGAAACGCGCCGGAAAAGCGACACCCAATTCCACATAACTGTCAGATACATGGTCGTGTCTCCGTTTTTGAATTCCCGATCTGCTCGGGTCACACTTTGCGAAGCTATGCGAGTGGGCGCGACTCCCAAGGCCGAAGCTCGGCATTTACGGAGGGTCCATCGCAGATGGAAACCGTAACCCGCAGGGCGATGCAATCGAAGCAGAAGAGCGAGCCTGCCGCCGGGCGTCGCATAGGCCCCGAAGCAGTGACCGAGCAAGTGAGGAATGGAACTGGGAGACACGCTGAAGAACAATGCTTCTCCCACTTCCTGGCGATGCCATCGATCCAATGACCGGTAACACCAGTTCCATCCTTCTCGCCGCCTGACCTCTGGACCCGACCGCAAGACAAAGAGCCGCATCTCACATCCGATATCGCGGGTTTGCTGTTCGGCGCGGCCACGCTCAAGAGCGCACAACAAGGGCGAGATTCTGATTGCCTCACCGTGCCCAAGAAGGCTTTTCATGGCCGTGCCACCGATTCGCGTTTCATCCATGAGGTCCGCGCTGTATCTAAGCCGCCGCCGTGGAGGAAGCCCGGTAGATTTCCTCTGTCTCGAAGGACTGGTCAGCATGGCTGTATCCCTTCACGGTGATCAGCTCGCGTACCCGGCGTCGGCCCGTGGAATCGCGCTCGCAGTAGAGAACAAAACCCACTGCCTTTCCGGTCTGTGACCGGATGAATTGCTGGTCGAGATTGGTCCGGGCGCTGAGCGCCATATCCGCCAGCCGGTCCAATGCATCGAGGGCGGAATCCGCGTGCAATGTCGAGAGCGTTCCGCCGTGGCCAGTGTTCATGGCCTGCAACAGGTCGTAGCCGCATTCGTCACGGATTTCGCCCATGATAATGCGGTCGGGACGGTGCCGCAAAGCTGCGGCTACAAGCTGGCTTGGAGTGACGGCAACTTGACCAGGAATTGCCGCGACTGCCTCCCATCGAACGGCATTGGGATGGGCGACTTTCAGCTCCGCTGGTTGCTCGATCACGATCAGCCGCTCACGGAGCGGAACATGATCGAGCAGCGCCTTCATCAGCGTGGTCTTTCCCGAGCCAGTTCCACCAGCAATTATGCCGTTCTTCCGAGCCTCGATAAGCTGCACAACCGCATCCCGAACTTCAGCAGCCAAGCTGCCAGCCTTGACCAACTCATCCGAGGTAAACCAGCGGTTGAACTTGCGAACAGTAAAGGTCGGTCCATTGATTGAAGAGGGCGAGCCGACGACAGCCACACGCGAGCCATCGGGCAAGCGCGTATTGAGGATCGGATTCTGACTGGTCAAGTCCTGCCCGAGGATGCGCGCAACGCGCTCAATAGCTGCCTGCAAGCGTTCGTTCGTGTATGGCTGCGAGAGCGCGATTTGCTCGACCACGCCATTGCGATCTGCAAAGACACCGCTCGTCCCATTGATCATCAGATCGGAGATCGATGGATCGAGCAGAAGCCCGCGCAATTCCTCTGGGAAGAACGGCAGTATCAGGTCGAAGCTCATCGTGTGGTTCCTGCTACTGCGACAGGCTTGATTGGATCGACAGAAACGCGGTTTTCGTGAAACTCGGTGATGGTCAATCCCAGCGGATTGATGAACTCATATTGCGGATAGACGCGGGACTGATCGCTGACCTGCTTGGGGTTCAGGTAATAGGTCACACTGAGCATCCAATGCTCTGTGCGCGGCTCATGCGAACTCTGTGCGGAGTAGAATCGATCAACGGCCATTAAGGCCGTTCCACGGGCGATGCGCGCGCCCTGTAGCATCTCCTCAGACATCGTTGTAATGGTCACGTTCTGAACCTGCACGTCGCTTGACTCGATCTGCCCTGCCGCGACCTGAGAAACAAGGTGATTGGCATTGTCCTCGCCCATCAAGCGCGAAGCCAATGCCTGCGAAAGAAAGTAGTAATTGAGTGGGTATTTTTTGGCAATCACGTCCCGGTTGACGGTGTAACGGTAGTTGGCCCAGTCAGTCAGATAGGTACGGACTTCGCCTTCGCGGGGGCTGTAGTCCAAATCCGAATACTGAATCGCCTGAGCGCGGCCCATCTCATCGATGCGGATATAGCGATTCGCAACTGGGCGGCGTGCCAGCATCAGGTTCATGCCGAGCGAAGCAAGCAGCATGACAGTGCCACAGCCGAGGATAAGCCGGTATGCTTTCCGCTCGGCGTAGTGGGACGAATAGACCTCGTTGCCGATGTGGTCAACGAGAAGCGCCTGCTCCGGCTTCAGCAGCGATTCAGTGGGGACTGTGCGTGTGCTCATGGTGTCGACTCGTCCTTTCAGAAAGGGTGAGAAAGAGATTGGCCGTGTAGATCATCGAAACGATGAACAGTATGGCCAGGATGGTGAGCAATGTCCGACGCAATGGCCTGGATCTGCCAAGCTGACGTAGAAACAGAAAGCTGAAGATATATGTCCACATGCGACACCTCCTATCCAGCCATCATAGCCAGAGATGCGACGGCTCCTCCAACCTTGGAAACACTGTCTGCCATGCCTGCTGTTCCGCCGAAGATCGCCTGCGTCATGCTTGGGATAAAGAGCAGGTTGATGATGAAGGCGATGAAGACCATCGTGCAGGGAATGAGATTGGCAAGCCACATCTCCATCGAGTAGGTTCCATTGAAGGTTTGCTGAATGAAGGTGTTCAGAAAACCTGCCCACACGAAGATGAATGCGGCAGCCACGGCGCGGATCATCGCGAAGCTGAGCAGCACGTCAAGGAAGTGGTAGAACTTCGACCGAAATGTTCGAGTCATCAGCAGTGGAATGAACACTGGACCGAAGAGCGCCGTGACGCCGTAGAGTATGAACGAAGAGCAGTTGATCAAGAAGAGAATCGCCGATGCCAGTCCGAGCAGACCCTGCACTGCGAAGTAGCAGAGGATCTGCACTGGAGCAGTCAGCGAAGGCATCGACGTATTGTCTCCAGCCGTCTTCAATAGCTGGAGCAGATTGTCGAGCGAACTCTGATCGAATGCGGCCACCATTACCTGGGCGATATAGCTGAAGAAATGGTTAAGGCCGAAGCTCGCGCCGGGCAGCGGATTTACCCAGTAATTGATGAGCAAGCAGCAAACGATCAGTCGCAAGAGAAAGTGCGTAAGATCGCCAGCGCGGACCGGGTGCATGTGAAATCGAAGTGTCATGCTGGAGGTGTTCCAGTTGATGACCATGCTGATGAGCGTAAACAGGGCAATGCAACTCAACTCAGTCAGTCCAAGCTGCGTCAATGCGCCGCCGTTTTGCGTGGTCAGATTCGTCAGATTGTTGGTGAACTGGTAGAGCCAATCCACACCAGAGCTTGCGCTCGGTAATGCCTGGGCCAGCAACGTCGGTGAAATCATGGTCGTCACCTCAATGCGGGGATTGCGGCGCGGGCTATAGCTGCCTGCGCCGCGTTGTTTGGATCATGGAAGGTAGGTCTGCCAGGTATTGCTTTCACTGGCGGCGCTGGCATCGTTTGTTGCGCGTTGTTGCTGCACGAATGCCGCTGTATTGATGTCTTCGACAGCGGCATTGCGCCGTTCCATGTTGGCGACAGTCATCTGCCCGGCGAGGCAGGCATGAAGGGTTCCTTGCGCCTGCATCTCGCTCAGCTTCTGCGCCTCGGCGGCGTTCAATAGGTTGAGCTGCTGCACTTCGCTATTGGAGCCGTCGGAAGAATCAAGCTGAGACGAAACCAGTGAACTGTTTGCCGTAGCGTTCTCTGTCCTGCTGGTGCGGTATTGCCCAACGGCGGTCAGGCAATCTGGGGAGATGGAATCCGAGGTCTCAACCATCGCAAGCTGCGAGATGCGGGAGCTGCCAAGTGACTGCCCTTGCAGGTAGCTGTTGGCTCCGCTGTTCATAGAAACCGTGGCCGTCTTCCAAGCTGTTGTCGATGTAGACGGCGAATTGCTATTGAGTGCGATTTTGATTCCCGCCGTCTCACCAAACATGTTGGCGACATTCACGTTTTCCAGCGTATGCAGTGTCGTCTGCCACTGCTGCTTGAACGAGAAATGGGTGATGTTGTTTTTGAGCATTTTGTACTGCGTCTCCAGCGTGGTGAGCTGGGAGACAAGACTTGCGTAGCTGGTCGGATCAAAAACCACGTCTCCGATTCCGAAGAGCGCAAAACCGGGCGTTGCGGTCAAAAGCACGGCGGCTCCAACGACGAGCCACTTGCGGCGTTTTCTTTGCTGGATTGGCATACTTCCTCCTCTTGGTATGAGATGGGTTAACGTGAGGTCAAGTGGACTGGCTTAGCGTCAACTCACGACGCGCGGCATCCCGCCTCTTCCTCGGCAAGTTGCCGTGCGATCTGTGGAATGATTGCAATCCACTCCGTACCTGCCTGCTCGACGGCTTCCGCAAGGGTGTAGCCGAACTCTTCAAGCCAGTCGGCATGATCGAGCGCAAGCGCCACGGCCACTCTGTCGCAGTCGGACAACTCAGTCCAGGCGCAGCGGCCATGCTGCGCCGCGTAGCGCACCGTATTGAGCTGGTATCTTGAATGCTCGCTTTGCTCAATCATGACCGGCCTCCGCGATTACAAGGTTGGGTCCATGCGGTGTTCTGCATAGGACGGGATCAAGATATCGCGGCCCACGTAGACACGGGCGCGCGAGCCTTCCTTGAGGGTGATAACGGGCAGGCGATTGAGGAAGTGATTCAAGACTTGTTCGCCTTCCGCTGCCGATTGCTCGGAGATGCCATTGCGAATCTCAGTCGAAGCGGAAAGAGTGCTGCCGTTATTGCCGATCTGTGTGAGTCCGCCGAGTCCGCCAATGGCTGCCGCCGCGCCAAAGGCCATCAGGTATCCGTGATCGACTTTGGTGGCGAGGCCAGTCGTTCCAATCGGGTCAAGACCGATGTACTTGTCGAAGTCGAGCGAGAAACCATCCGGGCAGACGGCCCGGTGGAAGGTGACGAACATTTTGCGCTGCTGGGCGCTGCCCACGCTCTGCACGGTGCCGATCAGGCGCGTACCCTGCGGCATGAGCAACTGCTGATGGTCATGCGAGTAGTAGTCGGTGGTCAGCATAACCAGAATCGGCCCACTGAATCCGCCGTCAATATGGTTGGTGACGACGCCTTCAAGTACCGTTCCCTCGAAGATTCGATAGAGACGGCCTTGATACTGGTCGAATGGATACGGACCCTTCGGATCGGCCTTGGCGTTCACCGCTGGCGATTGTTCTGAAGTTGATGCCGTGCGTTCATTCTTCTTCGATGGGGTAGCGCCAGCGGTTCCAAGTTCTTCCGAATTCACGGAAGTAGGCGCTTCCGTCCGTTCCGCAAGTACAGCTGTAGTCTGTGGATTCCGTGGTGTAGCAGGCGCAATCTCTGTCGGGTGCGCAAAATCAATTGCCACGGTCCCGCTGTTGATCGCGTCTTGCTTCTCTTTTTCGTGCGCTAGCGCCTGTTGCTTTGCTTGGGCATGTGCTTCCGAGACATTGGAAGTGTGCTGAGGCGCATTAGGACTCGATCCATAGAGCGTGTCCTTTTGCGCCGCCGTCATCGGTGCGACGTTGGAGGACTCGGGACCGGGAACATCTTCGGCAGATTGAAACTGCTGCATGGCTGCGATTAGCTGCTGTTGACGCTGCTTTTCTTCGGCGTCATGCTGCGCCTGCAACTTCTGCTGTTCCTCAAAGCTCGTTACCTGTTGGGCGCTCGATGAAACCGGGCGCATCGGTAACGTGCTCGTCGGAGCCGTCTTTTTGTTGCCATGCAGTAGGCTGGTTACGTTGGCGATGCCAAGTATGGCCAGAATCGCCACCAGTGCAATGACCACCGGCATACCTTTCTTGAGGGGCGGCTTGGCCTCTGGCTGCTCGGGGATGGTTGCGGGAGTGTTGGGTGTCTGTTCGGTCATGGCTATTTCGTACCTCCCACACGATGGAATTCGACCTTCTGCTTGCCGATGGCGAGATACCCGTTATCGAGCTGCTTCGGCACGGTGTAAAGCCCGGCATTGAAATCAAAGTTGATGAGAGACGGCTTCTTGTCCTTCACCTCGTAGAGCGCGGGCGTCTCCTGGAACTGGCCGCGCAGATAGGTGAACTTGTCGTCATGCCAAATTTGCTGGAGGCCGAGTTCTTTGCCTTTGTGCTCATCCCACACAAAGTCGAAGTGCAGTGAGCCGGGGTATTCACTCCGATACTGCTCGGCTTTTGTCTGTTCCGCCTTGAGCATCACTTCCTGAGCTGCCTTCGCGGCAACAGCTTCCTGTTTCGCTTTGTCCAAATCGGCCACCGGCACAAAGACCGGAAGCTGCACCAACCGGTCCTTGGCAGCTTGGTCGCCGGGAGTAACGAAAATTTTGGAATCGAAGTGGGGATCAGAATCATTCGATACCTCGCGCAACTGAAGGGTGTATTCGTTGCCATGGTCGGAGACAATGTGAATGTCAGTGGCGGCATTCGCTGTTTTGGGCTTCACGCTGATGAAGCGCGAAGCTACATGACCACCGTCAAAGATCCAGTTCACCGTGTCGCCAGCGAAGACATTGGCGACCTTCTCCTCGGCAGGCAAAACAATGAGCGTCGATTGCAAGAGACCGGCGCGAATCTGTGGCGGCGTCTCTGCTTCAGACACGGAGACAGTACGTGGCGCAACAGGTTGGAGCGGATGCGTTTCGGTTGAGGCATGAAGAAGGCCCGTGGCCAGCATCACGCACAGGGAAAATGAGACAAAAAGGGTGGGGCGCATAGCAGTTGAGTCCTTTCTGCGGTGTGGTTTGGGTTATTCTGTCTCGCCCTGGGCGAATCGTGTGATGCCCTCGGCGAGTCCGTACTTGGCGATAAGCCTGGTCCGGCGCACGCGGTCTTTCGGCTTTGTCGAAAAGACTGCGTAACTGCGGTTGTCGAGATTGAGCTTCACGACCTTGGTCAATCCGTCGCGGCGCATGTACAGACCTTCGCGGTCCTGCAAGCTCTCGAAGAGCGCAATCTGCTGCTCGTTCATCTTGAAGAGTTCCGTGTACCGCTTCCGGTTGAAGGTGGCGTCCTTCAAGAACAGAAATGACGTGCAGGAGTTCACGATACTGTCAGCGTTCGCGCCGAGGTCTTCTGCCGACTGGCCGATCATGGTGACGCCGCCCAGATTTTTGCGCACCGTCTTGATTGAAGCGAGCGCGCCTTCGAGCAACTGCCGGTTCTTCATCGAAGAGAAGATCTCTTCGATGAGAATGTGCTTGGGCACGCCGAGATTGGCCGGGTTGTAGAGCACGTCATTGATGCGCCGTAGCAGCCACACCATCAGCGGCTCGATCAGGTCGGCGTACTGCTCGTTGTTCACGCCCTGGAAGTCGAAGCATTGCAGGCGCGAGAGTGACAGGCTGTCTTCGACGTTGTCGAAGATGGCAGCATAGACGCCTTTGCCAACCCACTTCGAGAGATACCTGTCGAGCTTCTTTGGTAGAAAGAGATTTGAGAGACGGCGGTTTTCAGCATCTAGCAGGTAGATGTCACGCACCGCCTTGTGAATCACGTCATCGTCTTCCGGCTCCAGTTCAGCACCGCCGTTCATCAGCAGGAGCTTGACGAACGAATAGAGGAAAGCAATGTTGCTCTCGGTTGGCTCCAGCCGAAAGGGATTCACGCGCGGACCATCTTTGCCGATGTGGTCAACGCGCCCACCGTACAGCTCGACGACACTCTCGTAGCTGCCGCCGATGTCGAAGATGTAGGTGAATCCGCCATACTTCTGTTCATGCGCGATGGCCATGTTGCCGTGGACGCTTTTGCCGGTGCCAGTCGGCCCGAGGATCAGCATGACACGCACGCCGTCCACATACGCATCCTGAAAGTACGGCGTTCGTGTGCGCGTCTCGAAGATGTTCAGGTACTCATTGTCGAGGTCTTCCGAATACGGATGGCCGAGATTGGGTGCGAAAACCGAGGACAGTCGCGCATGGTGGTCTTCCGCCAGCCACATAGGGAAGACATTGAACTTTCCATTACCGGGAAACATGGCATAGAACGCCGAAAGGTTGCCCAGCGTCTCTTCCATGACCTGCGCCCGTGCATCGACGAAGACAC
Organism: Telmatobacter bradus; assembly: GCF_048629425.1. NCBI lineage: Bacteria > Pseudomonadati > Acidobacteriota > Terriglobia > Terriglobales > Acidobacteriaceae > Telmatobacter > Telmatobacter bradus. Next base: position 3,919,806 of record NZ_CP184532.1, on the reverse strand, counting down.
GATGCACGGCGGGAGCAATGCCGCGCAGCTCATTCAGGCTGCGTGCGGCCACAAGGAAGCGAAGCGAGAACTCGCACTGAGCTTTCTTGTCGAGTGAACGAATAACATCGCCCAAGTCATCGACCTGTGTATTGGCCGCGCGTGCGCCAGCGCCGGTTTCAAGCGAGGCCGTGTCGTGCCCGCTCATTACGCGAGTAAGAACTCCGACTTTGAAAAATGAAATGAACTTTTCCTGCGCATCGATTTCGCTGCGCGCTGCGGTGGCGGACTTTGGCCTCCACGTCGTGCAAAGGACGCTGTCGCAATCGAGTGCCATGAGTCCCGAGAACAGGCAGGGCCGGGATGCCTCCGGCGTTGTCTTCAACGAAAACATCTGGACGTAACGGCGGCCAATCGTCAGATGGTCGCTGTGCCAGGCCACCGGGTTTTGCACGATCTGGCGGTCCACGCCGTCATCAGCGGCCAATGTGTAGGCGGAAGCCCACTCTTCAAGATTGAAAAGATGACTGAAGAACTGGAAGACTGCGTTCTTTTCGAGTAGCTTCAACCCGAGCGCACTGCCGAGATGGCCTTCAAGCAGTGTGGCTGTCTTTTCAAGATCGGCCAGCATCCGCGTCGTATCGGCATCGTGCTCCTTGGGCTTGCGCGCAAAGGCTGTGGCCTTTGGTGGTTCCAGCGTCAAACACCAGTGCAGGTCGATGCGGCGGAAGCCAGCAGATTTGTCCAGAAAACTCAATCTGTCATCGACGAAGACCTGCGTGATAGCGTTGCAGTACTGCGCCTTCCTTGGCAGATTGAAGCCGGACATGACGCACGTGTACTGATGCAGGCATGACCCTTCTGGCAATCCCCGGAGAGCGCCTTCAATCGAACGCATCTGCGCATCAAGCTCCTGGTCGGTTAATCCCTCTTCGTCGATGCCGGAGAGCGAGAACAGGCAGCCATAGCCGCCGCCCTTCAGCGCAAAGATGCGGTCATTGACGAAGCGTGCAATCGGAACGATGCTGCACGCGGCCCCTGCTTTGGCAAACCATGGTGTGTATCTCTGTTGCTCAGTGTTTACGCGGGTCATAGTAGGACCTCTGGCTCAAACTCAAGCCCCAAAGCTCGAACATCTTCGGATGTTTGCGGACGATCACCCATGCGCTCACGGCGAGTGACGGGAAGGCGATCAGTGCCACGACGCGGAACCCAACGAGGAAAACCGTTACGCAGACGAAGACAATCGCCATCCATGCGCTGAGGTCCAATCCGAGCTTGGCTCGTGGCCTGTTGAGCGCCTGATTGATCGGTAACGGCTCTCCTCGCTTGGTCATGGTCGCCTCCTACTGCATCGTCTGCCCGGTGAGCGAGCCAATCCAGCCAGCACCCCAGCCGAGGACTCCAGCGCCGAAGAGCGCGCCAAAGAGTCCGGGGATGGCGTCCTGGAACCGCCCCGACATCATGCGAATTCCGGCGAAGATCAGTCCGCCGAAGCAGATGACTGCGCCCGCATAGATGGCGAAGGTTTTGAAGGTGGTCATCAACGTGGTCGCGCCAGAGAAGTCCATCGTGCCCTGGGCATGGGCCACGCCTGCGAACGAGAGTGCAACGAGGGTGGGAGCCATCGTGCGGATGGCCGACAAGCAGGTTGTACGGAGGGAGCTTGCCGTCCGCTGGGTGGCGGGCGGCGCAGACTGCCGATTGCGAGCAGTGTCGAATCGGAGGAGACGGCGGAATCGATTCACTTTGCACCTCCGCTGACTTGGGCGTCAGCTATGGCGCAAAGTTATGGCTGTTTTGAGTCCGCGTCCAATGCTTTTTAGGAATGCAGGTATTCCCGCCACGCATAGATCGATTTCTCGGGAGATTAGCAATTGTAATAGCGAGTCCTTAGCGATCAATCACCCGTTGGAGGACTACGTGTCCAGAGGTGTCAAACAGACCAATTTGCATTCGAGGTGCATGGCGGGTTGCAGCGTTGTTTGTTGGTAGAAGCGAAGACCTTGCTCCGGCAGATGAAAACCACGCTTCCCGCCTTCCCGCTCCAATACGGCCTGCTCGTGCCATAGCCGTTGAAATAGCGGGCTGAGATGGGTCAATTCATCAAGAAGGACCTGCAGGGTCGGATCGAGTGGACGACGGCTGAAGTCAGCGCGAAACTCTGCCACCACGCGTCGTGCACGCTCCTGCCACGCATGGATCAATCGCTGTGCCTGCGGCGCAAGAAATATGTAGCGAAGCTGATTACGCTCGCTGCCTGCATCAAGCCAGCCAGAAAAGAGCATTTCGGCAGGGTGGTTCCAGGAGCGCGCCGTCCAAGTGTAATCCAACAAATAGGCAGGTATATTCATCCGCTGTGGCAGATCTAACAGGTCATTCGGGATTTGCGTTTGCGGAATGGGCAAAGCTGCCGGATCGAACTTACCTGCCAAAGTAAACAGATAGGATCGCTCCGCAAGTGTCAGCTCAAGAACTTCAGCCAGTCTAGCCAAAGCCGCTGGTGATGCTGAAACAGCTCTGCCCTGTTCCAGCCATGTGATCCAGGTGGAGCTGACACCACAAGCCTCAGCGAGTTCCTCACGCCGCCAGCCAGGTGTACGTCTACGACGGGCGGTTGTCGTTGCCAAAGGCGTCAGCTTTTCACGGTGTGCGCGAAGAAATGCACCAAGGGCGTGGCTTGGAGTGTAATCAATCATACTGCTTTTTATACTAGGATAAATTGACATCTTGTACCAGTTTTAATTCGCCTCTACGCTGAAGGTATCCCACCTCTGGAGTATCCAAGAATGACGACCTATTCTCAGCAACAACTGATCGAACGCCAGTTTAGTCCGCACTCCGATGCGTACCTGCGCAGCGCTGTTCATGCCTCGGGTCCAGACCTCGTAGAGATGGAATGTATTCTCACGCCATTGCGCCCGGTACGCGCTCTGGATGTGGGCTGCGGCGGAGGCCATGCGTCCTACCTGCTGGCGCGTGTGGCTCAGGATGTGGTTGCATTTGACCTTTCTCCAGCTATGCTGCAAACAGTGGCTGACGAAGCTGATCGGCACGGTTTTCAGCACCTGCAAACCTGCGTTGGCGAAGTCTGTTCGCTGCCTTTTCCCGCAAACAGCTTCGATGTTGTAGTCACGCGCTATAGTGCCCATCATTGGGAGAATCTGCCTGCCGCGCTGGCTGAAATGCATCGTGTGCTGCGCCCTGGGGGCACTTTGCTGGTGAGCGATGTCGTTGCTCCTGCACATCCTCTTTCGGATACATGGCTACAGAGCCTGGAGTTGTTGCGCGATCCCTCTCATGTGCGCGATTACAGTGCGGCGGAATGGAAAACTAAACTGAAGGAAGCTGGATTTAGTCTGGGCACGGAGACACTGTACCGTGGTCGCCTGGATTTCACTGCGTGGATCGCTCGCATGAGCACTCCTCCGTTGCAAGTCGAAGCTATTCGTGCCCTGCAACAGTTGGCTCCTTCGCCAGTCTCGCAGCATTTTGATTTTGAAGCTGATGGCAGTTTCTGTATCGACACGATGCTGATACCTTGCGTGAGAGGTTGAGCTGGATTCCAAACACCTTGCATTGCCAAATCCTGCGTCGCTGTCAGCTTCCGTAGAACGGGATTCGGCACTCTTTGTGGCCTAATTACTCGATCACGCTAAGGCCAATTATCCAGACATTGTCTGGATAATTTTCAAGCCAGGATGGTCCCCCTCTGTGCGAGAAAGAATCGAGGCGACAGGAGCAAGCCTGCTCTATCTGCCGCCCTATTCGGCTCTGATTCGAGCGTAGAATCGGCAGGCATGAACCAGATAGCGCCGCGTATGCGGAAAAAGGGTATTCCTCCACTTTCAGCAATAGACTGGGGCTCGGCTGCTGCGTTTTGCGAGATCATGAGCAACACGGATACACTCTCGCTAGGACTATGTCAAAATTCTTCGGACGCTGAACAGGCGCGATGAAACACGAATTGGAACAACGGATTGTTGAACGTTGGCCTGGTTGGTTTGATGTGCATGGCTCCATTCAAAGCACGTTGATGCCATTTGGTTTTGAACATGGCGATGGCTGGTTCGATATTATCTGGCGTCTTTGTGAGCACTTGGAGCCGCTCGTTGCGCAGTTTGAACGAGAGAGCGGCCTTGAGTTTAAGGTTCTACAGGTCAAAGAGAAGTTTGGCGGATTGCGCTTTTACTCGAACTTTTCAGACGAGGCAATTTCCCATGTGATTCGCGACGCTGAAGCAGAGTCACTCAAAACTTGCGAGGAGTGTGGCAAGCCCGGCAAGCCGAATCGTGGAGGATGGATCAAAACCTGCTGTGCTGAGCATCGCCCTGAAGATGTTGAGGCTCAGGAATTCTGAAGTGATAGATCCCATCCAGAGACTGTGATTCGCGTAGAGGGGATTCCTTATTTACACCAACAACATACGTGTGACCGAAATGCCTATTCCAGACGTGCGTATCCCCTATCCACGCCTCAGACTGCCCCTGGTTGCTCCACAAACGATGATAAATATGCGATAAATTACGCCTTGGATGATGAAAAAATTACCTCAATGAGGTTTTTATGTTTTAATCGACACATTGGACTCGATGACGTTTATCGATGATCATAGAGGTTCAATGAGGTTTTAACATGAGCGATGAGAATTCCGCACGATTCTTCCCTCGGTCGGTTGGCTTGTGCCGGTTGATCGAAGAGCTTCAGCTCCAGGTTCCTGTGCCTGCGACACGCTCCGAAATTGTCGCGGGGGCCAGAAAAACCGTCGCGGCAGACGGCAAAATTCTGGAACAGTACCCCAGGAATTACGCGCCCAAAGAACCGTTTGGTGACCTCCGCTTTGCCCTGCGCTATGAGCCCATCGCTCTGGACGTATACCTGGCAATCTTCCAGAGCATCGATACGCACCAGTTGGAAGAATGGATTCGCTCCGAGCCCACCGGCATCTTCACGCGCCGCGCATGGTACCTGTATGAGCTCTTGATGGAAAAGCAACTCGATGTGCCGGATGTCATCCCCTCCGGCTACATCGATCTTCTCGATCCCAAAATCCACCTCACCGGGCCGCGCCGCCTCGTTCGCCGCCAGCGCATCAATGACAATCTGCTCGGCACGGGCAAATACTCGCCACTGGTCCGCCGCACGGACGCGCTGACAAGCTTTATGGACAAGGGGCTGGTCGAGGAGGCAAACGCCATCGTCAAAAGCTGCGATCCTGCCATCCTCGCACGCGCCGTCCATTATCTGTTTACCAAGGAGACCAAATCTTCCTTCGCCATCGAAGGAGAAGAACCGAGCAAGGATCGCACGGAACGGTTTGTAGCGGCGCTCATGAAGACTTCTGGCTTCGATGCCACGAGCAAGGACGCCTTCGTTCAACTGCAAAATGCCATCGTCGATCCTCGTTATGCGCAAAAGAACTGGCGTACCGCGCAGAACTTCGTCTCTCAAACGCTGCCGGATTACAGCGAGGACGTGCATTTTGTCTGTCCGAAGCCGGAAGATGTGCCCAGCCTGATGGACGCATGGATGGAGATGGTTCGCCGTCTGAAACTGCCAGAAGGCGTTGACCCAGTTGTTGCCGCCGCCGTCGCTGCCTTCGGGTTCGTCTTCCTGCATCCATTCGATGACGGTAACGGTCGCATTCACCGCTTTCTTGTCCACCACATCCTGTCAAAGCTCGGATTCACGCCACAGGGAATCCTGTTTCCCGTCTCAGCCGCCATGTTGCGCGACCGGCTGGCCTACGATCAGGTTCTGGAAGGATTTTCCGGCTCGATCATGCCGTTTATCCAGTACGATCTCGACCTGGAACATGGAATGACCGTGAAGAATGACACGGCTCTGCTCTATCGGTACTTTGATGCCACGGCGGAGGCAGAGTATCTGTATCGCTGCATCGAGGAGACCATTTACCGCGATCTGCGCGACGAGATCGGATTCCTCGCGGTATTCGACGCCGCGCTGCGTGCGACTCTCAACATCGTGGACATGCCCAACCGTCGGGCAGCTCTCCTGGTGCGGTTGATTCTGCAAAACAAGGGCAAACTTTCCAAAGGCAAACGAACTTCATTTGCCGAGGTCACTGACCAGGAAGTTGACCAGATTGAAACGGCGGTATGGGGAGTCTGGCAGGAGAGCCAGCAAGAGAATCCTTCAGAGAAGTCATAAGAGATCGTGGCCAGATTCGATTGGAACCGAATCTTGTCGAGCACATTCGTGCGCTGAAATCGTCTGAAGCGCCGGGAATGAAATTGGGGATTTTCTCACGCTTTATGCACGCAAACACATGGAATGTTATTGTGCATTTCGAGCGTTACATCGTCGTGCAGCACGTCTCTGCGGCCTGATTTTTTGGGGAGATGAGATCGGGCTGGTCCCACACAGCCAGCCCGTTTTGCCCGTTGAAAAGTTTGTCGCATTCTTGTCGCAAATACCGCCCAGAGGGCCGTTTTTGCCGGTTGCGCCGGTTTATAACTACCATGCCGTCAACAATTTACCTTTTTGGGAATTGCATGGCATGGAAGAGGTTATCGGAATTGCCCAGACGCTGCCTGGGCAATTTGCGGCGTAAGTGCGAGACTTGGGAAGGCCTGCGTTGCCGAGTTTGGCCAAAGCCTGTTGAATGGCCTTCCGTACCATGGGGATGGCGCTATGGACAGGGATTTTCTATCACGAACCTGCGTTGCTATCGCATGCTCTATCTGCCAACAGAGGAAGAATTACGAGAAGAGCTTGCGCCAGGACATGAACGACGCGAAGTGGCACCACGTGCCCGCTTGGCGAGAGCCAAACCTCAGACACTCCGCCAATCTCATCGCGATTTGCAGGACACAGTGTGTTTTGGTCACGCTCGATTTGACACGACCTCAGCCATAGTCGAATAATTATTAGACTATGGCTGAGATTCAGAACGCCTACCTCCATTGCCGCGATGTGCTGCTCGAACGGCTCGGTGAAGCCGCGCCCGGCCGTATCCAACTTCTTACCGGTCCCCGGCAGGTGGGTAAGACTACGCTGCTTTTGGACATTGCCGCAAAGTTCGGCGACCAAGCCATCTACGCGGCTGGCGACGATCCGGACGCCGCTCTGCCTGGTTTTTGGGAGCGCCGCTGGGCCGAGGCTGAAACACGCGCCAAGCAGGGGACGGCGGTTCTGTTGTTGGACGAGGTGCATCATCTATCCGATTGGGCAGGACGACTCAAGGGGCACTGGGACCGCGCTCGCCGTCGCCATCTTCCCATTCATGTGGTAGCTACAGGGTCTTCAGCCCTTCGCGTCGCGCAAGCCTCACGGGAGAGCTTGGCTGGACGCTTCGAGCGTTTGACGCTGAGTCACTGGCCCGCCGCTTCGCTGGCTACAGCATTTCATCTCTCTCCGCATGAAGCCGCCATCAATCTCGTTCTCTTCGGCTCCTACCCTGGCGCCGTAGAATTTCAGAAATCTCCCGAACGCTGGCGTGCGTATGTGCGCGATGCCATTATCGAGCCAGCCATCGGTCGCGATGTGCTGGCACAAGGCGCGGTACGGCGTCCCGCTCTGCTCCGCCAGGTCTTCGCTATTGCCGCCGGCTCGCCCGCGCAAATTGTTTCGCTGCAAAAGCTGCAGGGGCAGCTTCAGGACAGCGGAGCCATCGAAACAGTCGCCAATTATCTGGCCCTGCTCGGAGACGCATATCTGATTGCGCCGCTGGAGAAGTTTTCGACACAGGTTCACAGACGCCGTGCATCTCCGCCGAAACTCGTAACGCTCAACAACGCTCTCTTGTCGGCTATGCACCCCGATGGCGCACCTGACCAGGGTCGTGAGCCGGGACGTTTCGGTTTCTGGGTAGAAAACGCCTGCCTGGCCTTTGCGATCAACCAGGGCCAGCAGGTAACGTACTGGCGCGAGGAACCGCTGGAAATCGATGCAGTCATTGAGGGGAATTGGGGGAAGTGGGCTGTGGAGGTCAAGACTGGAAGATTTGATGTCCTGGCGCTTCGCGGCGTACTTGAGTTTTGCCGTCGCAATCCGACATTTACGCCTCTGGTCATCTGTGCGCCCGGCGATGAAGAGATTGCCCGGCGCCACAGCGTCGCAAGCGTCAATTGGGAAGACTTCCTGATCTCCGGTCCGCCGCAAGGTTGATTTGTAGTCTCTGTTCCCGTTGTTCACAGTTCCTTGACCGCCATGCAGGAGTACTGGCAAACAAGCATTCTCGACACCTGCATCGAGGTGAAAAAACTTCCACTGCGGCACATCCAGAACTCCGGATCGGGATGGCAGGCAGACATACACAATTCAACTCTTGGCCTGCATCGGCTGATGTATAACTGTTGTAAGAGCGCTTCAGAATCCTCCTCTTTTGCCATGAGGGGAAGTCCGAAGATTGGCGTTCTGGGAATTTCAGGAAAAGTTTGTACAGCGTTTGTACAGTAGATTTGGAAATCATTGCATTTCCTGCAAAGCTGACATTCCCAGAATCAGTAAGTTGAGTGTTTTCAACACTGATGTCGGGTTCAACTACGACCGCAGCCAGGACAATATTGTCCGCGTGAACGCCACTGAGCTGCGCCGCCGCATTGAAACCTACTTTGTATCCGCAGGTGTGCAGGAACCCCTGCTACTGGAAATTCCCCGGGGCAGCTACTGCCCGGTCTTCCGCTATCGCAGCACGGAGGCTTCCGAGGCCGCCACGATTGTTCCCGACGCTGAACCCGCTCCGGGCCGTCGCTTCCCCTTAAAACCATGGACCTATCTTTGGCCAGCGCTTTGCCTGCTGCTGGGCATCTGCTGTCTGGTCCTGTTGCTACAGAACCATCAGTTACGTGGCTATCTGAATCCCTGGACGGACAAACCGGCCGTCGCCCTCTTCTGGAAAAACTTTCTTGGCCCAGCGCGCCAACAAACCGACATTGTGCTGCCGGACGACTCGGCCAGCGTGATTGAAGACATGACGGGTGCTCCGGTCAACCTGGGCGATTACGTCAGCCGCAACTTCATCCGCCGTATTCAGTCCATGCAACTCAGCGACGACCGCCGTGGCGACGCCTTCCAGGTGTACAACCACAATCTGGTGACCTTTGGCGCCATCCGCGCCGCACAGGTGATTCAGGCCCAGATTCCGGGCAACAGTCCGCACCAACTGGTATGGACCCGCTTCTATGGGGCCGACGACATCAAACGCAATAATGTGGTGCTGATTGGCGGCAAGAAGTCCGACCCCTGGAACCAACTCTTCGATGGGCAGATCAACTTCATCACCGATTACGACGATCTGCGTGGCCAGGGCTTCATCCGCAACCGCCATCCCAAGCTCGGTGAACCGGCGGAGTACCGCGAGGGGATGGGCAACGACGACTTTGCCACCTACAGCGTGATTGCCTATCTGCCCAATCCCGGCCGTAGCGGCCATGCGCTGATTCTGGCCGGCATCGACTCCGACGCCACGGCCGCAGCCGCCGAGTTCGTCTGCAGCGAAGAGCAGATGAAAAGGCTTAGAAATACGCTGCATCTGAGCGGCAATTACCCATTTTTTGAGGTACTGCTGAAGACGCCCCGTTTGAGCGGAACCAGCTTCCGCGCCGAGTTGGTGGCTTACCGCACCTATCCCAATTTGTAGCCTTCAGGCGCAAAAGCAAAAGCCCCGGAGTATTCCGGGGCTTTTGCTTTTGCGCTTGGCTTCAGTTTTATTTGCCGAAGAGTTTTTGCAGGAAGTTTTTGTGGTCAGCCGGATGATCGCAGGAGGTTGCTGGAGCCGTCCCTTCAAGGAAGGCTGCCTCGAAGCCACCCGGGCAGGTGTCGTCACTCAACAATCCGCTCTCTTCGTCGATGTTCACCACATCCACACCGTCAGGTACGGCAAAGCTGTTGGTGTCGGAGTACTCCGGCAACTGCACGGCGCGCTTCATGAACTCTGCCCAGATGGGAGCGGCAGCGCGAGATCCTTCGATCTTGATGTCGGTGTAGTCGTCGTTGCCCACCCAGACAATGCACAGCAGATTCGAGGTATACCCGGCAAACCACGCATCATGGCTGGTGCCGGTTTTGCCCGCTGCCGGAGCATAGAAGCCCATGCCGCGCACACCTGCGCCTGTGCCATGACCACGCAACACATTCTCCATCAGACTGGTAGTCAGGTAGGCCACGCGCGGGTCCAGAACCTGCTTGCTGGTGGGTGTGTAATCGGCCACCACATCGCCAGTGGTGGTGCGCACGCTGGCCAGCATCCACGGATCAATGTGCAGACCCTTGTTGGCGAAGACCGTGTAGGCTCCGGCCATGTCGAGCGGCGTGGCGTCATAGGCACCAATGGCCATCGACGGTGTGCCGCGCGCGCTTTTCACGCCTGACTCCCGGGCCAGCGAAGCCACACGATCAAAGCCCACCATGGAAGCCAAACCGATGGTGGCGTTGTTCAGCGAGCGCATGAGAGCCTCACGCGCCGTCACCGTGCCGTGATACTCGCCCTCGAAGTTCTTTGGCGTATAGCTCTGGCCGCCCACGTCGTAGGTGGTCTGCTCATCGCTCAGCTCGGTCAGCGGATTAAACGGCTTGCTCTGGCCAGATAGAATCGTGCCTTCCACTGCAGTATTGAATGCCGCCGCATAGACAAACGGCTTGAAGATGGAGCCCGTGGGACGATGCGCCACGGCATGATTGACCTGGCTCTGGCCATAACTGCGTCCGCCCACCAGCGCCAGCACTTGGCCCGTATGCGGATTGAGTGCCACCAGCGCCACTTGCGGATAGGCATAGCTCTGGCCGGCCTTTTTCTCCTGGGCGTGCAGCTTGTCCACCTGCGCATCGATTACATGCACCGTGGATTCGACCGCAGAGGTGGCCACGCGCTGCAGATCGGGATCGAGCGAGGTATAGATGCGCAGCCCTTCGCGATTGAAGTCGCGGTCGCCGAGCTTCTGCTGCATCTGCTCGTGTACCAGATCCACAAAGTACGGCGCTTCGCTGGCGTCCACACTACCCGGCGCCAGATGCAACGGTTCAGCCTTGGAGCGTTCTGCCTGATCCTTGGAGATTGCGCCGGTTTCCACCATCGAATCCAGCACCAGATTACGGCGATCAAGCGCACGATCGGCGTGGCGGAAGGGATTGAACCAGCTGGGACGCTGAATGATGCCGGCCAGCATAGCGTAATCGGCCAGATCCAGTTGATGCAGGTCCTTACCGAAGTAAGCCTGCGCCGCTTCGCCAAAGCCATTGATCGAGAAGCTGCCCTGTTGCCCCAGCGGAACCTGGTTGGCATACATCTCAAAGATCTGCTGCTTGGTGAAGTGGTTCTCCAGATGGAAGGTCACCATCACCTGAATCAGCTTGTAGCGGAAGCTGCCGTTGTCGGTGAGGAAGAGCAGCTTGGCCAACTGCATGGTCACGGTGGAAGCACCGCCGCGCACCTTGCGGTCGTGCACCATATCGTGCCAGGCCCAGCTGAGCATGCTGCCAAAGTTCACACCGCTGTGTTCAAAGAAGCGGCGGTCCTCGATGGCTAGCACGGCCTGCACCAGATTCGGCGGAATCTCGTCGTAGGTGATCAGGCGGCGCTTGGTGCGGCTGGCGTCTTCGCTCAGGCCGGTAATCAGCTTGGGCTCCAACTCATAGCTGGAAAGCTGCTGACCCTTTTCGTCAGAGATGTAGCTGACCGTTGCGCCGTTGGTATGAATCACTGCCGAATCCGGCGCATGATAGGACTGCGCACCGGGCCGCACCGTAATCGACTGCTGGCCCGCGGAATAGGTGCCCAACGGCGAGGAAGTTGCAGAACCATCCGACGTGTAGCCGGCCGAACGCAGCTCTTCGGCAATCAGCTGCACCGAGAGCTTCTGCCCGGGGCGCACCTCGCGCGGAGCCGCATAGATCTTGGCGGTGGTTGCAAAGATCGGCTGCTCAAGACGGTCATCCACAATGTGCCCGTACTTGAAGTAGTAGAAGACCGAAACAACAAAAAACAGGACCGCAAGGGAAGCTGCGCCGATCAATGCGATGCGTAGCAAAAATCCCTTGTTCGCCTGTGTTCCTGCCGGTCTTGCAAACTTGATCTTCAACGCCATCGAATCTCTGCTCCCTGCACGCGACGCATGGCCGCGGTCCTCTTTGCTTGAACGGAAGAATGCGGCCGAAAGCGCTCACGCGCCCCGGCCGCGTTCCTGAAAAAAGAGAAATTACTCGCCGCTGACGGCCAGCAAACTTTCTTCGGCAATGCTCTGCTTCAACTTGGAAACGACCTCGGTCAGCGCTACATCCTCGCTGGCGGAGCCAGCACGCTTGACCAGTTCCACAATGCCAGAAGCAGCCTTCTTGCCTACATTGATGCGGTAAGGAATGCCCACCAGATCAGCATCCTTGAACTTGACGCCGGCGCGCTCGTCGCGGTCATCCAGCAGAACGTCGAGCCCAGCCGCATCCAGCTCGGCAGCCAGCTTTTCGCCCGTTGTACGCAGCGCCTCGTCGTTCATGTTGGTAACCGTGACTACCACTGCGAACGGCGCAATCGAAGCTGGCAGCCAGAAGCCGTTGGCGTCGTTGGACTGCTCAATGGAAGCCGTCAGAATGCGCTCGATGCCGATGCCATAGCTGCCCATGATCGGCGTAACTTCCTTGCCGTTCACATCCAGCACGCGTGCGCCCATCGCCTCGCTGTACTTGTAGCCCAGCTTGAAAATATGGCCGATTTCAACGGCCTTGCCCACCACCAGCTTGCCCGAACAACCCGTTTTGGGGCAGGTTTCGCCCGCATTCACGGTGCGAATCTCAGCCAGCAGCGTCCAGGAAAAGTCCTTGCCCGGCGTAACGTTGCGCAGGTGGTAATCGAGCTTGTTGGCGCCGCAAACCATGTTCACGCGGCCTTCCAGTGCCTTGTCAACCACGACGGTCAGCTCTTCGGTCAGATGCTTTACAGAAACCTTCAGCCCCACCGGGCCCAGATAGCCGGCCGGTCCGTGGAGGTACTGCTCCAGCTCCTCGGCCACCATCGGACGAAGTTCCGCGCCGCCCAGCGAACCCAGCAGCTTGGTCTCATTCACCTGATGATCGCCGCGCAGGAAGGCAGCCACCGGCAGCCACTGATCCTTGTCCTCGCTTGCGCCACGCTTCAGAGCCATGTAGGCCACGCACTTGATGTCGTTGGCCTCGCTCATCTTCAGGAAAGCGGCAATGTCGGCAATCGCGCCCATACCGGGGGTGTGAATCTCTTCTGGCTTACCGTCTCCGGTCGGCTCCAGATCAACAACCGGCTCCAGAATCGAGGTCGCCTTTTCAGTGTTGGCCGCATAGCCACAGACCGGACAGCTGGCAATCAGATCTTCGCCCGCGTCGGTGTAGACCATGAACTCCTGCGACTGCGAACCACCCATCGAGCCCGAATCAGCCTCGACAGCCTCAAACTTCAGTCCGCAACGAGAGAAGATCTTGCGATAGGTCTTGTCGTGCAGGTCAAAGCTCTTGTCGAGTCCGGCCTTGTCGATGTCGAACGAATAGGCATCCTTCATCGTGAACTGGCGCACACGCAACAAACCCGACTTGGGACGAGGTTCGTCGCGGAACTTGGTCTGAATCTGGTACCAGATCTGCGGCAACTGCTTGTAGCTGCGCAGCTCGTTGCGGGCAATCCAGGTCATGATCTCTTCGTGGGTCATGCCCAGGCACATCTCGGCGCCCTTGCGGTCCTTCAGGCGGAACATGTTTTCGCCCATGCCCGTCCAGCGGCCGCTCTGCTCCCACGGCTCCTTGGGCAGCAGGGCGGGCAGGAAGAACTCCTGCGCAATCTGATCCATCTCTTCCCGAACGATGCCAATGATCTTCTGAATGGACCGCTGACCGAGAAAGAGATAGTTGTAAAGCCCCGCGCCCATCTGCCGAATGTAACCGGCGCGGACGAGAAACTTGTGACTAGCCACTTCGGCATCAGCCGGGGCCTCGCGAAGCGTGGGAATAAACAGCTTGGACCAGCGTTGCATGGGTTCTTTCTTTCCTTTGGACTCCAAAACCTATATTTTACCTGTTATGCGCTCCGGCGGGCGTGCGAACCGGCACAGGCTGACCCAAAACGACTCCGGCCACTACCTTCTACCATGCAATACGTTCACCAGCCAGAGTTCGTTCTCTACCCTTGCATACACAACAATGTACGCAGTCCCGGCAACCACCAGTTCCCGGGTTCCCGTCACGCGTCCGGCACGCCCCAATTCAGGGAAATCTGCCAGTTTTTCTGCTGCAGAGCATATGATTTGCGCAATTTTCCGGGCGGCCGACGGATTTTCTTCGGCAATATAGGCATGAATCGCCTCAAGATCTTCGATTGCCAGAGGCGACCAAAAAACTTTCATCGCGGCGCGGGAAGCTCTTGGTCCGTTCCCCAACTGTCGAGCCAGAGGGTAACTTCTTCATGAGGAATGCCTTTACCGGACTTCAGGGCTTCCATGCTGGAGCGGATGCGACGCTGCTCCCAGCTTTCGGGGGCGACGTAGCTGGCCAGCACCTCGGCCGCGACCTCGGCCACAGGCTGTTGCCGTGCATACGCCAGTTCTGCCAGCCGGGCCTGCGCATCGGGATCAAGATGAACCGTAATTGGTGCCTGCGCCATGACGACATCTCCATGATCATGGGACAGATGCGTGGAAAACCGCAAGGACAGAGTAGAAAAAAATTCACAATACTCTGCAATCGAAAGTTTCAGCTATCTTTCCATCCCGCTGGCCTTCTTGATTAGCCGCTCATAGACTCGTCCGGGCAGCAACGCACGCAGCACCAGAAGCAGTTTTGCGTCCGCGCCGAAGACCGTGCGCAGTCGCGGCCGCTTAGCCTCCAGAATCCGCGCAATGCCGTCGGCCACCTGCTGCGGATCGGGCCGCTTTTTCGCCTGCAGCAGCCGCTGCTTCCATGCCGCCAGCCGCGCCGCGTTTGGGGAGTGCGCATCGAGGGAATTTTTTGCAATCACGGCATTGCGGGACCAGATGTCGGTCTCGAAGGAACCCGGTTCCACCAACGCCACCTGAATGCCGAGCGGCGCGACTTCAAAGCGCAGGCTCTCCGTCCAACCTTCCAGCGCATGCTTCGAGGCCGCGTAGCTGGAAATGCCCGGAAAACCGCAGCGCCCGCTGATGGAAGAGACCATCACGATGTGCCCAAAGCCCTGGCGGCGCATCTGCGGCAGAAAGGACCGCGTCACGGCCGTGGCGGCAAAGAAATTTGTATCGAACTGGCGGCGCAGCTCCGCGTCGGAAACATCGTCCACAAAACCCGCCAGCGCAAAGCCAGCATTATTCACGATTGCATCGAGCGGTGCCTTGCGCTTGCTCACCTCAACAGAGAGCGCATCGATCTCTTCCTGCCTGGTCACATCGAGTTGCAAAAACTCGATGCGGTCGAGCACACCCGCAGCCTGCGCTGCCGCTTCCAGCCGCGTGCGTCGAGATAGATCCCTCATGGTAGCCAGCACATGCCAGCCGCGCCCGGCCAGCGTAACCGAAGTCAGCAGGCCGAAGCCGCTCGATGCACCGGTAATGAGGGCTGTGCAATCCGTCAATCCGTAAATTCTCCTGTATATACGTTCATCGCTATAGAACGCCAATCTGTGTTGATGAACGGGACTACTTGCGCAGCCCGCGCAACAGCAGCAGAGCTATCGCCAGCGGAATCAATCCGGTCAAGCAACTGATGAAGTTGAACTCGTGCGTGCAGGCAAAGACAAAGATTCCCGCCGAAAGCAGCAGAAACAGAAGAACAACCACATACGAAGACCTCTTTGAAGCAATTCCAGAAACCGAAGAGTGTGTTGGAAAAATCTGCTCCCGACCATGTTCACCCGGACGACTCTGGCGATTCTTGAAGTCTTCGATGACCTTCTCAAGTTCAGGATCTTCGTTCATGGCATCTTCCCCTTGCCTTATCGCGATTTCTGTCCCTTGCCCTTAAATCATCTCCACGCCCCACAGATCATGCAGGTGCAGTACGCCTTCCACAGTCTGATCGGGCTGGATGACCACCAGTGAGGTGATCTTTTTCTCTTCAAGGATGGCCAGCGCTTTGGCCGCCAGTTCACTACTGGCAATGGTGCGCGGATGGGCGTTCATGGCCTCGCCCGCTCTCTTGGCGAGAGCCGCTCCGCCTTCGCGTTCAAGCAGGCGGCGCAGGTCGCCATCCGAAATTACGCCGCAGAGTTTGCCCTCGCACTGCACGGTAGTCATGCCCAGCTTTTTTGACGACATTTCATAGATCACGTCGGCCATGGGCGTGGTGGGCGTTACGTGGGGCACTTCGTCGCCCGCATGCATCAGATCGCGCACCCGTGCCAGCCGCTTGCCGAGCTTGCCGCCCGGATGCAGTTCGGCAAAATCCTCGGCGCGAAAGCCCTTGCGCAGGCTCACCGCAATGGCCAGCGCGTCGCCCAGCGCGAGCATCGCCGTGGTGGAGGCAGTGGGAGCAAGATTCATGCCGCAGGCCTCGCGCTCCACGGCACAGTCGAGGGCCACATCGGCGCTCTCGGCCAGCGTGGAAGCCATATTGCAGCAGAGCGCGATGAGCGCGTCGCCCTTGCGTTTGAGCGTAGCCAGCAGGCGCAAAATCTCTTCCGTCTCACCGCTGGCGGAGAGCGCCAACACCACGTCGCCGGCCATCAACATACCCAGGTCGCCATGCACCGCTTCCGCCGGATGCAGAAAGAGCGCGGGCGAGCCGGTGGAGCTGAGCGTGGCTGCGATCTTCTGCGCGATAATGCCGCTCTTGCCCATGCCGGTGACGACCACGCGGCCATGCGTTTCACCGCAATGCAACAACAGTTCCACGGCCTGCTCAAAGGGCGCGGCCATCGGGCCTTCCAGGCGCTCAGCCAGAGCCAGCAAAGCCTCGGCCTCGGTGCGTACCAGGGCGGACGGGGTGCGGGGTGCGATCTTCTGCTCCAAATCACTCATCGGTCCTGAGAATACCAGTTTCCCGGGGGACGCCGAAATGAAGCTGGGTTCCAAAAGCAGCTCCCCTTGGCTGCGATCTTCTTCAAAAGAGGTCTTCACCAGCCAGAAAACACTGCTAGGATGGTGCTTCTGGTTTTCACCATGCGCGAACACCTGGCTACGCTCGTTGCAGACTTCCGCCGCCATGGGCGGCAGCGCGCCCTTGTGCATCATCGCGGCACACGGCGCATCATCACTACCTATGCGGAACTGGCGCAACTGGCCGGTCGCTTTGCCACGCTGCTGGAGTCGCGCGGCATTCAGTCCGGTGAACGCGTGCTGCTGTGGGGCGAGAACTCGGCAGAGTGGATCGCCGCCTTTTATGGCTGCATGCTGCGCGGCGTGCTGGCCGTGCCGCTGGACGTAACCGGCTCGGCCGACTTTGCCCGGCGCGTTGCCGCCGACGTTGAGCCCCAGTTGGTGGTGGGCGATGAGGCTCTGCTGCGCCAGCTCCCGGAAGAGTACGCACGGCTGCGCTTTGAAGACTGGCCCGGCATATTGCCTGCGGGCGAAACCGGCCCCGTCAGAGGCCTCGGCAAAGATACACCGCTGCAGATTCTCTTCACCAGCGGGACAACGGGCGATCCCAAAGGCGTAGTGCTCACCCACGACAATATTCTAGCCAGCATTGCTCCCATTGAAGAGGGTGCGAAGCCCTACCTGCGCTACGAGCGGCTGATTCATCCACTGCGCATTCTGCACACCCTGCCTTTAAGTCATGTCTTTGGCCAAACCATGGGCCTGTGGGTTCCGCCCATCTTTGCGGCGGAGTTGCACATGGAAAACCATCTGGTGGCGGCGCGGCTGATTAAAACCATACGCAACGAACGCATCTCGGTGCTGGCCGCCGTGCCCCGCGTGCATGCCCTGCTGAAGGCGCATCTTGAAGCAGAGCACCCCGGGCTCAGCGAAGAACTAGCCCACACAGACGGCCTCAAAGCGTGGCAGCGCTGGTGGCGCTTCCGCAAGATCCATCGCGAACTGGGATTGAAGTTCTGGGCGCTCATCAGCGGCGGCGGCGCGCTCAGTGGCCCCATCGAGCAGTTCTGGAACAGCCTTGGCCTAGTGCTGGTGCAGGGCTACGGCATGACGGAAAGCTCGGCGCTGATTACGCTGAATCATCCCTTTCACGTAGCCAAAGGCACCATCGGCAAGCCCATGCCGGGCCGCGAGGTCAAACTGGGCGAGGATGGCGAAGTGCTGGTACGCGGCGCAACCATTGCGCCCGCCACGTGGCAGAACGGCTCGCTGCTGCCGCGCTCTGGTGAGTGGCTGGCCACCGGCGATCTGGCCACGCAGGATGCAGGCGGAGCACTGCGTTTTGTTGGCCGCAAGAGTGAGGTAATCGTCACTGCGGCGGGCCTGAACATTCATCCTGAGGATCTGGAAGCCGCCGTAGAAGCGCAAGCGGGCGTGCATGCATGCGCAGTAGTAGCAGCAGATTCCGCGCTTGGTCCCGAGCCCTTTGCGGTGTTGGCCTGCCGTGGAGAAGGCGATCTGGCCGCCCACGCCATTGCCGCAGCCAATGCGCAGTTAGCCGAGTTTCAGCGCATCCATCGCTGGGCATTGTGGCCGGAGCCTGATCTGCCCCGCACTTCGACCGGCAAGGTGCGCCGTCAGGCCGTCCGTGACTGGCTGCAGCAGATCGAAGGTGAAACGCGAAATCAAGCTGTTGGATTTGGCGCCAGCAGCGACTGGCTGCTGGTGCTCATCGAGCAGATCAGCGGCAAACGCGCCTCCGGCGTGGGCGACGAACTGCGTCTAAGCGAAGATCTGGGCCTGGACAGTCTGGGCCGCATTCAACTGGCTGCCGCGCTTGAAGAACGCTTGGCGCTTACGACATGCGATGGGCTGCTGGACGGTGTGGAAACCCTGGGACAGTTGCGCGATCTCGTCGAAGCTGGTTCCATTGGTCCTGCCGCAGATGCACCGCAGGGACAAAGCGAGGCTGCGGCTTCCACTGCGCCTGATCCCGCGCCCTGCCTCGTCTATCCGCGCTGGCCGTGGTCCGCCCCATTCTGCTGCCTGCGCCTTCTCTTTCAGGAGTGTGTGGCAAGGCCGCTGGTGGCTCTTCTGGCCGCGCCCCGCGTTACGGTTGCCGACCAAAACGCGCTCCGCTCCGGCACTCCGCTGCTGATTATCGCCAACCACGGAACCGCCTACGATGGCGCGCTGATTCTTTACGCGCTGCCCGCAGCTCTGCGCCGCAGAGTCGCCATTGCCATGGCCGGTGAAATGCTGGTGGACTATCGCCGCTTCCGCAATCCGGAGGACAAAACAGCGCGCGAAAAATTCTTCTTCTTCGGTCCACTGGTCTGGCTGTTGCTCACCGCGCTCTATAATGTTTTTCCGCTGCCCCGGCGGCGTAATTTTCAGGCTTCTTTCCGGCATATCGGCAGCGCCCTTGACGCAAAACAAAGCGTGCTGCTCTTTCCGGAAGGTACGCGCTCGGCCAGCGGAGAACTGGCGGATTTCCGGCCCGGAATCGGCCTGCTGGCGCGCCAGACAGGCGTTCCCGTGCTGCCGGTTGCGCTCAAGGGTCTGGATGAATTGAAGACCAGCGGCAAGTGGTTCCGCTCGGGCCACATTGAAGTGCGCATCGGGCAGCCCCTGCGCTTTACCTCTGCCGATAGCGAATCATTCATTACCACACGACTTCAGCAGGCGGTTGAAGAACTGCTCATCCCGTAGCCACATCATGCACAAAAAAACAGGCAATCCCTCAGGTGCAATGCAACACACCCGGAAAGGATTGCCTGTCTCGTTCCACTGCTATTTTTCTTCCGCAAGCAGAAGGTTGATGGCGTTGGTCAGCAGGCGGGTCTTCACCACCGGAACCGGTGAGCCCACCAAGCCGTCAAAGAGCACTGTGCCCTTACCAAGCGATGCGGTAAAGGCTGCCGCGCCCAGCGTCTGGCCGTGGTCGCGGCCATAGCCAGCCACCACCTGCACGCCCGGCCCGTCCACCTGCACACCGTAGCTGTTGTTTACGTTGAGCTGGTAGTCGCCATGCGCCACCTCGTTCTTCCCCAGGCCTGCAAATAGATCGCTCGGTCCGGTAAAGACCCAGTCGCCCATCCACGATGCACGCGCCGAAGGCACCACGCCGTGGAACTTCAACGCCCCTGTCGCATCCAGCAGCTTCAGCGCCGGTGTGGCGCTGCTGGCATCGGGCGCGGTCAAGATCAGCGGCGTGCCAGCCTTCACCACATCCAGGACCTCCGCCGTCAGATTGCTCGGCGGCAGGTAGGAGTTCCACACCAATCTATGATGATCGGTGTAGGTTTCACCACCCAACGCATAGGCAAAGCTCTTGCCGCCCGCCTCGATCTTCACGGCGTTGAACAGAGCGGCTCGATAGGACATGCTGACGCCCGTCACCGCGCCTGGCGTAATCTCCACCACGCCCTCGGGGGCATTCACCTCGAAGCTCTTCACCACGGCTGTTGCGCCGCCATGGGCTTCGGCTGCAATGTCAAAGGCCTTGACTACCGTCTGTTTATTGATCAGAATGTCGAAGGTGCGGCTGCCGGGTTTGGCGTCAGCCGCATCGGCAAAGTAGAGCGAAACCTTGGCCGCGCCTGCAGGCAGTCCGGTAAAGCGCAGCGTAAATGCGCCTGCTCCGCCGCGTATGCTGTTGTAGTAGAGCGCATCGTCTTCGGTGTTGGCGATGCGGGAACCATCGTTGATGTGCACGATGGTTCCGTTAGCCTTTTGCGCCGCCACAATCACATCATAGTGCCTAGCCGGATCAAAGGCTTCCACACGCAGATTCTTGACGGGCTCAAGCTCCTTGGCAATCAATGCCACATCGCCCACCACGCCCACTTGCGCGACCTTCAAACTGCTCGGCTCTTGAGCAATCACCTGCACCGTCTCGCTGTTTTCCGCAGGCGTTGCGCCCTGGAGCGCAAGGTGCAATGTGTAGATACCCTCGGCTGCCAAGGCAGGCGTCTTTACCGCCATCTGCACGGGATAGACGAAGTGATTTTCACGGTAGGCAGGCGCAGTCCATTCGCCCAGCTTGCTCTGTTGACCATCGGGCGCAGTCATCGTCAGCGTGAGCGTTCCATCGTGTGGCTTGCCGGTTTCGTTCAGCAGATACACATCCACTAGAACCTCATCGCCCGCCGCATGCACAACGCCGCGCGGTCGCACTACCGGCAGCAGCGGCGCAAGATGCTTGCTGAGCAGAGCTGGATCGGTGCGCGGATTGCGCATGTTATCCACCAGCCCCGAGTGATTCTCGATGGTGGTTGATTCCCAGCCGCTGATGCTCAGAATGTCGTTCGAGTCGGACAAGCGCGCCGACTCAATCACGCGGCCCCAAAATTCGTACTCCTTGCGCCCCGTGCCGTCATAAAGACTCTCGGTGGTCGGATAGCTTTTATCGAGCCCGGTTTGTGCAAGATATTTTTGGTAGGCTGCGTCGATGGCCTGATGATCGGCCAGATCGTAGCTTGCGCCGCCACGCTGCTCAATCTGCTTCACCATCAGACCGTGATGATCGGCCGAGGCCACGCCCAGCATCTCGCCCCAATCCACAATCTCCTTGGCATCGTCGAGCTTATGCGTGTAGTGCTCGGGATCCTTGTAGAGATCGTCGGTCCAGACGCCGGGACCGCCCACGGTATGCTGATCGCGCCAGCCCGAGTAGCCGGTTCCATCGTCGTAACGCGCCACGTCGCTCCACGGCGCAAGCCACGCCTGATGCAGCGGGCTGATGCCAGACTTGGCGGCCACCACGCGGCTCGGATCAAGGGCATGCATCGCCCGCAGCGTATTCCACACATGCGCGTTCGACACATCCGGCTCGGTCTCGTTCTGCACCACCCAGATCACCAGCGACGGATGGCTGCGGAACATCTTCACCATGCGCAGCGTTTTGTCGGCGGTATAGCGGGCCAGAAACGAATCGGGATCGCCGCCCTTGCCGCTTACGTCAAACGGTCCGGTCTTTGACTTATCCTCACGCCCCAGCGACGGGCCCAGAAGATTGCGCCCACCGCCCGGTTCCATGTAGCGCAGCAGGCCCATCTCGTCCTGACGGTCCAGCACGTCTTCCTTGCCGATGTTGCGATGGAAGTTGAGCATGTTCAGGCCCAGATCCTTGGCCACACTCACTTCCTTTTTGGTCAGCTCCGGCGTGGGCCACAGGCCGTTCAGCCCCCAAAAGCCCCAGGAGATGGAAGTGAGCAGACGCACGCGGCGACCATTCAGATAGAGGCCCGCATCCGACCCAATGCCACGCGGCTCAAACCAGCGATAGCCAAAGCGGATGGTGCGCTCGTCGCTGTCTCCTGCCGCAATCCAGTCGGCTTTTAGACCGTAAAGCTGCGGCGTATCCAGATCCCACAACTGCGCCGTGGCGTCGATCAGCGTGGCGGAAAAATCCGCCGAGCTGCCTGCTGCCACATGCGCCGCAACCTCGCGGCTTACCCGCACCGCGCCGGTCTTCAGGTCAACAACGCTCAGCCGCAGCGTGCCCTGCTCTGCCGCCGCCGTAGTGTTGCGAATGGTGGCGCTGGCCTGAATCGTATGCGGCTCGGGCCGGTTCAGCACCCAGGCGTCTTCCACAAAAACCGCATCGTGGGCCGTGATCGTCATGCCACGATCCAGCCCGCCAAAACCGGGGCTCTTCTGCAACTCGTACTTGCCCCAGTGCATGTTCTGGTCGCGCCAATCCAGGCGGCCGCCAGGGTTGGTGATGCGAATGACAATCTGGTTGGGCTTGCCCGGCTCGATGGCCTTGGAAATATCCACGTCAAAAGCTGTCTCGGCGATCAGGTCGTAACCCACCAGCTTGTGGTTGACGAAGATCTCCGCCCGCTGCCGCGCACCGCGCAGATGCAGCAGAACAAGTTTGTGCGCAAAACCGGCAGGAATATCCACCGAGCGCGTCCACCACGAAACACCTTCGTAGTTGCCGTTCTTAATCTCCGGATCGGTCTCGGTATAGCCATATTCGCTGGCCGTGTAGGGCCGCTGGCCGAGCTTGCCCCAGTAGTACTGCTCGACGGTGGCCGGCAGAGTCACGCGAATGCCTTGCTGGTCCAGCACCTGCCAGCCGCCGGTGGGCGGATGAACCGGAAGCTTGGCCAGATTCACCTCTTCCGGAAGATACAGAACATCGTCTTTCCACTCCGCATGCACGTCGGGCCAAAGATTCCAGCCCGCGTCCGGCACCAGCACGGTGTCCGCACCCGGCAGAGCCTCCTGCGCCCTGCCCGAAGCGGGCGACGAAACTGCAATCAACAGAAATAAACCGAGGAAACAAAGTTTTCCGAACAGCGATTCCGGCCGCACACAAGCTCTCATGGCTTCTCTCACGTTCCCCGAAGGGATGAATGGATTGCGGAGGAAAGCCAGAGTTCCAGAACGCGAAGCACAATGCCTCAAGAAAAACGCTTTACTCCACGGTCTACCATCATCCTTCACCTGCCTGCTCGTTGGCAACAGGTTTGAAAAAAACTGTTTTGCATGCTGATTTTCCATTTTCGAGCTGGTCCAAAAACCTTCTAGAAAAGCCCTCAAAATAATTTCTGCCCCGACCTTTTCTTTCCCTTCTCCTCCTCCGCAGTTCCAAAAACATACAGAAGTTCTCTGCAGCGCATCTACTCCTCAGCTTCCTGGCCTTCCCGCCGATACACAAGATTCAGGGACTCTCCACAAACGTGTGGAGAACAAGTACACAGTTCCAGGGAGTGGTTCCGGGCGTACCACGCAAAACCGATTTCGCTTACGGCAGAGGTCTTTCCCTGCAAGAAAAATGGCCAGGAACCTGCCTGCGGCCTGTGGATCAACTCCAGTGCTCCCTGACAGTTTTGTCCTCTATACGAACAAGGTTTTTGGAGCGCTTGCTCCTGCGGATTCGGAGAGTTTGATCATGCCACTCCTCAAATGGGATCCCAAATACAGCGTTGGCGTCTCTGCCATGGACCACCAGCACACCATTCTGTTTGAGCTTCTGAATGAGCTGCATGATGCCATGGCCAAGGGCCGCGACCGCGCCTCGCTCTGCGATCTGCTGGCCCGCCTCTCTGACTATGCCCACCAGCACTTTGCCGAGGAAGAGCAGTTGATCACCAGCAATGACTATCCAGAGGTGGCGGCGCACCATGAGCTACATCGCGAACTCCTGCAGCAGATCACGGATTTCCAGGGCCGCCTGGGACGCAGCGACCTTACCCTCAGCCTGCACCTGCTGAACTTTCTGCGCGACTGGCTTACCCATCACATTCAGAAGGTCGACCGCAACTACGGCATATGGCTGAACGAGCGCGGCATCCACTAGGAACACCGCGCCCACGCTGTTTTTTCAAGTTGTAAAAGAAAAATTTCAGCCCTCAAAAGAGAGCTGCGGCGCAAGCCATTCAGGACTTTCCGGCTTGGGCTCCGAGGCCAGATCGTAGATCAGCCGTTCCAGCACCAGACGCTTGTCAGGCGGCGAGCTGCGCAGTTCAAGATCGGCCCGCGCCACCAGACGCAGTGCTCGGGTCAGTTCACGGCGATTTTTATAGCGCCGCGCCTGCCGGATCAGATCTTCCGCTGCAAACGGCGGCATGCGGAATCCCTGCCAGAGCGCTGCCCAGATCGCCCGCGAATCACGCACATTCTTTTCGAGGATCACCAGCATCTGCCGGAAGGTGCGGGCCAGCATGTACAGGTGGCCGATGGCCGCATCTTCGCCGGCTTCCGAGCTGTTCAGCAGGCCGTCGAGCAGGAGCAGAGCCCGCTGCCGATCGCGCGCGCTGATGGCGTCGGTCAATTCATAAAGTGAGCGCTGCTTGGCACCCAGCACCATCGTTTCCACGTCGCCCAGCGTGATGCGGCCACGGCCGGTGGCGTAGAGCAGCAACTTTTCCAGCTCGGAGCTGACCAGCATCATGTCAGCGCCCAGTGCATCCACCAGTTCGTGTGCCGCATCCTGATCCAGCTTGATTTCAGCTTGACCAGCCGTGGCCATGGCCCAGCGCATGGCGTCTTCTTCGCTCACCCGAGCCAGTTCCACCATGCCGCAGTGCTCACCGAGCGTCTCTTTCAGCCGCTCATAGCGATTCTTGTCGTCCATGTCCATGCGGCGTATGTCGCTGGGAATGCTGATAAAGTCGGCAATGAAAAGCAACAACGCCTGCGGATTCGGCGACTTGAAGTAGCGCTCGATGGCGGCAAACTCTTCCTTCTTTGAGCCGCGCGAATAAAGCGTCTTCAGATTACGTACAAAAATCACCTGAAAGGGAGCCATCAGCGACGGCGTCTGGGCACGGTCCAGCACCTCGAAGATGCTCGTCTCGCCCAGGTCCAGATCCGACAGGCAAAAGTCGCGCATCTCAGGCGGCACCAGTGCCTTCAGGATGGCGGACCGGCAGCGGTCGTGCAGAAAAATCTCATCGCCCAGCAGCACATAGCCCGCCTGACGCTCGCCCTGGCCAGCAGCCGAGGCCTCGATTTCCCCCACAAAGCGCGCCGCCGCGCTGAATCCTGCACCCCAACGCGCGCCACTCACCGCTTGTACCCTCCGAAGCTGACAGTCGTACTCACCTCAACCAGCATAACTGCTTCGTAACGGGAAAGCCACGTGCCAAAAGGGAACTGGAACCAGAAAGGCTAAGAAAAATAAAAGCCGCCAATCCTTCGGCGGCTTATGTCTTGTTTTCGTACAGAAATCTACTTACCAAGCACATCGATTTCCACCGGAATCGTACGCGGCGGCATGCACTCGCGCTGATCGCAGGCCTGATAGCGTAGCTTGCCCTCCACCCGATGCTCGCCCGCTTCAGCCACAAGCTTCGCATCCAGAATGAACTCGCCGGTGTACACATTCAGCTTGTTTTTGGGGTCGATGGGCAAGGCCACATCATTGCCTTCTGGGTAGCGCAGATCGGTGACGCGCACGCCCTTGCTCGCGGTCAGCGTCAAAGTGGTGGGGATCAGAAACGTGTCGTGCGGCGCATGGGAGTTGATGTGCAGGCCAGCACCCACGCGAAAGTGCAGCGCAACCGCCGCTGGCCGACCAACGGGCAGTGTGACCTGCTCGGGAGAAACAAAAGCCACCGGCTGCGATTTTTCCGGCGTGGCCGTCTGCGACATTCCCTTGCCGATGAACTGCGCCTGCACGCTCAGGCCACACAACAACACACCAAGACAAACAACAAAACGCTTCATTCGTTTCCTTCTTTCACTAAGAACCCGCGCCGCATTCAAGCAATCCACCGGGGCTGAAGCTCACGCTAGTTTTGCAGACTTTTGCAGGGGTTGAAACCCCTGCCTCCCTCCGCCCACTACGCGAGCCCTACGAACACAACCAACACCGCGAACTGCGCTAATACCGCTGACTTGCTGTCTCGCTGACCAGCTGACTCGCCGTTTCGCTGCCTTCACTTCCCCATCGCCTTACGAATGTTGGCTTCCATCTCGGCCTCTGAACTCATTCCCATCTGTTCGGCAACCACCACGCCGTTACGGTCCAGATAGAAGCTGGTGGGCATGGCATCCAGTCCGCCGAACTTCTCACTCAGGCTGTCGCCGCCCAGCAGCATCGGATAAGGGACCTTCATGGTAGCGGCGAACTTTGCCACTGCCGCGCGGTCGCGAGCCCAGCCCGCCTTGTCGGCAGGCTTCAGGTCGTCGCCTTCGGTGGAAATGCCCACCACCTCAAAGCCCTCGGCGGCGTACTTGTTGCGCAGTTCCACCAGCCAGGGCGTTTCCAGCTTGCAGGGGCCGCACCATGTGGCCCAAAAGTTCACCAGCACGGCCTTGCCTTTGAAGTCCGCCAGCGAAACCTTCCTGCCCTGCAGATCTTCAAGCGTGAAGGCTGGAGCGGCCTTGCCCAACAGCGGCGAGGCTGGCACAGCACCTGAGTCTGCAACCGTGCCCACAGCCGATTCTGGGGTAGGGGCAGCCAGTCGCGCCGCCGCTCTTTGCTGCCGGTGCTTCCAGTTGGCCCAACCAGCAAAGGCAAACAACGCCAGAATCAGAACCACCAGGCCTATTACCGCAGAATTTCTTTTCACGTCCACTCCTCGCTTCTCTCCTCGCATCTCACCTCATTGTACGGAGCAGGAGGAGGAAGCGCACCGACCGTCTTTCTGACTACTCACCGCTCGCCCGGTTGCAGACCGCTATCCCAGGCTCCCTGCTGGCGCAGCTCGACGATTGCCTCCCGCGCCATCTGTTGCATGCGCATGTGGTCGGGCTTGCCTACGCGATTCAGCGGCATCTGGCCCGGCTCCAGCACAATCCAGTGGCGCGGCCGCATGTAGGGCGCAAGGGTGCGTGCGTGGCGATCCAGTTCCCGCGCGTCCAGTTCCGCCCCCGGACGCTTTTCCACCACGGCCACCACCGCTTCTGAAAGCACCGCGTGCTCCGCGCCCACGGCCACGCAGGCCGTCACCTTCTCGGCCAGCGCGCACACATGCTCTTCCACATCGCCCGGAAAAACCTGGTAGCCCATCGACTTGATTACCCACTTGGCGCGACCGGTCAGGTGTAAACCCTTCGCGTCCATGCGGCCCAAATCGCCGGTGTACAGATAACCATCGCGGGAGATCGTTCGCGCCGTGGCCTCCGCATCGCTCACATAGCCCAGAAAGGTCTGTGGCCCATTGAAGCAGACGTGGCCAATCTCGCCCTCGGGTAGCTCGTCGCCGGCCTCGCCATTCTCCCGCATGGGCTGACGAATGGTACAGGGATAGATAGGCATATCCACGCCCAGGCCCGCCAGAATCAGCTCATGCTCCTGCGCATCGGCCTCCACGTAGGTGCAAAAGCCTGCCGCCTCGGTCAATCCCAGTCCCGTGCCCACCACCGGAGCCATGGCCGCCAGCCGCTCCACAAAGGGCCGCGCCACGGCATTGCCGCCATAAGCCGCAAACTTCAGGCTGCTCACGTCGTACTGTGCGTAGTCGCGCAGCATCCACTCCAGATTGAACATGACGGGGATCTGGCCCAGAATCTCCACCTGCTGAGCGCTGATGGCCTACATCGACCGCGCGGCGTCGAACATGTCCATCAATACCGCTGCACCACCGCCAAAGAGCGTGCTCATCAGCAGCTCGGTCTGCCCGCCCACATGCGAAGGCGGCAGATTAACGAGCGAACGCCGACCACTGTCGCAGCCAAAGAATGCGCCACACAAGCACATGTTCTGCACCGTAATGTTTTTGTGCGAAAGCAGCGCGGGCTTGGGCGATCCGGTTGAGCCGGTGGTAAAAATCACCAGAGCGCCATCGTCCTCGCGCACGGTTTTGTCGATGCTCTCCAGCCGCGCCAGTTCTTCCGCTGAACCGATGGCTTCGACCGCCAGCGCACGCTCTACGCATTCCGCAAATTCCGCATAGGAATCCGCTCCCTCCAGCGGCTCGGTGGAATCCACGGCAAGCCATTGCGAAACGAAGGGGCAAGCCTGCTGCAACGCGCTCCACTGCGGACGAAAATCGAAGGGTGGACGCACGCCAACGCCGGCAAAAACCCGTGGCCGCAGAATCTCCACCGCGCGCATCACCTCGGCCACACTCAGACGCAGATCGAGCGGCGCAGCCACTACACCGATGCGGAAGCAGGCGTACTCCAGCAGCACGTGATCGATGCTCATGGGCAGCTGCGTCACAAGATAATCGCCACGCTCAAAGCCCCGCGCCAACAGCTTGAGCGCCAGGGCGGCAGTGGCGCGTTCAAACTGGCTCCAGGTGAGCGTGCGGCTGCCATCGGCGGCAATCAGCGCAGGCTGCTCCCCGCGTTCCCGCGCCCAGTGCTTGACCACATCGTGCAGGCGATGGCGGTCGGCAAAGCGAAGTTGATAATCCTCAAACGAAAAACGCGCAAAGCGCAGGGCAGAGGCTTCGACTGGAAGATTCATTCCTGTCCAGTCCAGCATCTGCCGCTGCGCTCGTCAAGTCTTCTTCTGAAGCTGCGCTATTTTCCTTCGTATTGCGCGTCGTTCACATGCTCCAGCCAGTCCACCGACTTGCCGTTCTTCTGCTCCTGAATGGCGTAGTGGCTCATGGGTGAATCCGGTGCCGCGCCATGCCAATGCTTTTCCCCTGGCGCAAACCAGACGATGTCTCCCGGACCGATCTCTTCCACTGGGCCGCCCAAGCGCTGCACTCGGCCCTTGCCACTGGTCACCAGCAGCATCTGCCCGAGCGGATGCGTATGCCAGGCCGTCCGCGCTCCAGGCGTAAAGTTCACATGCCCCGCACTGGTGAGCGCAGGCTCCGCAGCCTGGTAAAACGAATCTACAAATACCGATCCGGTAAAGTATTCCGCAGGTCCTTCAAAGGAAGCGGCAGTTCCCTTTTTCTTGATTTCCATGTTTCTCCTTCAACCAGCAACCAGCATTACCGGCCGGTGGTCTTTTCAAGCTCTTCGGGGTAGCGTTCCCCCACGACCTCGATTGCCGCCGATGCCTCGTTCAGCTCACGCACATCTTCACTGCTAAGTTGCACGTTGACCGCGCCCAGATTTTCGGCCAGCCGCGTTGTTCGGGTTGTACCCGGAATCGGCACGATCCACGGCTTTTGCGCCAGAAGCCAGGCCAGCGCGATCTGCGCCACTGTCGCCTGTTTGCGGGCGGCAATACTGCCCAGCAGCGTCACCACTGCCTGATTGGCCTTAAGCGCCTCGGGCGTATAGCGCGGCAGGTGGTTGCGGAAGTCAGTACTCACAAACTTCGTGTCGGCAGTCAACGCTCCGGTCAAAAAACCACGCCCCAGCGGGCTATAGGGAACAAGACCAATGCCCAGCTCCTCGAGCACGGGAATAATCTCAGACTCGATCATGCGGAACCACAGCGAATACTCGTTCTGCAGAGCACTGACTGGCTGCACGGCATGGGCGCGACGGAGGGTCTGCACACTGGCCTCGCTCAAGCCAAAGTACCTCACCTTGCCCTCGGCAATCAGATCCTTGACTGTACCTGCCACATCTTCAATCGGCACATCTGGATCAACGCGATGCTGATAAAGCAGGTCAATCACCTCCGTGCGCAGGCGCTTGAGCGAAGCTTCAACCACGGCGCGAATATGCACGGGGCGACTATCCATCTTCCGTAGCCCAGACAATCCACCTGGAGGCACGTCAAAACCAAATTTTGTGGCAATCAAAACCTGATTGCGTACCGGTTCCAGAGCTTCGCCCAGCAGATCCTCATTCGTGTACGGGCCATAGATCTCGGCTGTATCAAAAAGTGTGACGCCTTGTTCCACGGCATGGCGGAGGAGAGCGATCATCTCGGCGCGGTCTTTCTTTTCTCCATAGGCATGGCTCATGCCCATGCAGCCCAGGCCAAGCGCCGACACTTCCAGTCCCTGCGATCCCAATTTACGCTTTTGCATTGAACCCTCACCCTGCTGCTGAATTTCGTAATTCCGGGCGCGCGCTATCGTCTGGGCAGCGCGCGCCGCTTTGCGTCAGAGGAATCGTTACTCTGACTTCATGGTCGAAATATCGATCGAGAAGCGGTACTTCACATCCGACTTGACCATGCGAACGAAGGCTTCGTTGATCTTCTGCGCAGGAATCACCTCAACGTCGGCGGTGATGTTGTGCTTACCGCAGAAATCAAGCATCTCCTGCGTCTCAGCAATGCCGCCGATCAACGAACCCGAGAGGCTGCGGCGGCCAAAGATCAGGCCTGCAGCATGGATGGCATGCGGCTCGGGCGGAACACCAACTACGGTGATGTTGCCGTCAAGGCCCAGCAGATTGATGTAGGCATTCACGTCGTGCTTGGCGGCTACGGCATCCAGAATGAAGTCGAAGCTGCCGGCGTGTTTGGCCATCTGGTTGGCGTCCTTCGACAGCACAACTTCATCGGCACCCAGACGCAGAGCGTCGTCGCGCTTCGACTCGGAAGTGGTGAAGACCACCGTGTGCGCTCCCAGTGCATGAGCAAACTTGACGCCCATGTGACCGAGTCCGCCAATGCCGACCACACCCACCTTCTTGCCCTTGGTCACGCCCCAGTGGCGCATCGGCGAGTAAGTGGTAATGCCAGCACAGAGCAGCGGCGCTGCGCCCGCCGGATCAAGATTGTCGGGCACGCGCACCACAAAACGCTCGTCCACCACCACACTCTCCGAGTAGCCGCCATAGGTGACGCGACCGGTGTGCTTGTCGGGCGAGTTATACGTGAACGAAGCATTGTGACAGAACTGCTCCAGCCCCTTTTTGCAGGCCGGGCAATCGCCATCGGAATCCACCAGGCAGCCGACGCCCACCAGATCGCCCACCTTGTATTTGCTGACCGCGCTGCCCACCGTGGCGACGCGGCCCACAATCTCATGGCCGGGCACGCAGGGGTACACCGTGGGCATAATTTCATGCCATTCGTCGCGCACCTGATGCAGGTCGCTGTGACACATGCCGCAGAACAGAATCTCGATCTGAACGTCGGTCGGGGTTACGGCACGGCGTTCAATCGTCGCGGCTGCAAGCGGGCTGGTCGCGCTGGCGGCCGCGTATGCTTTGGCGTTGTACATGGAATCTCCTCTGTTTTGAGCCCCGTGGGGAAGTTTCTGACTTTTCCCGTTCCGCTTCAGAAAACGACGGGAAAACGCCCACCCTGAGAGTACGGAAAATCGCCCCGCTGGCGGTAGACAGATCCTTCCGATTTCTTGCCTGATTCTCTTACCGCATCGATCATTGTGCACAAGATGGAAGATTCAGCAGTACTCTAGGAACAGCGGCGGGAGGTTGAATTTTCCATGAAAACAGAGGGTATCTCTAAAATTTCCAGCAAAATGAGCTTTGAAGATCTGCGCTCCAGCCTAGCTCAGAGGATTGCCGATCTGAACGCCGAGGAAGGCGTGCAGGCAACCACTATTCCCGGCCTGAACCTCTATCGCCGCTC
Source organism: Telmatobacter bradus (assembly GCF_048629425.1). Classification (NCBI taxonomy): domain Bacteria; kingdom Pseudomonadati; phylum Acidobacteriota; class Terriglobia; order Terriglobales; family Acidobacteriaceae; genus Telmatobacter; species Telmatobacter bradus. Next base: position 3,888,033 of record NZ_CP184532.1, on the reverse strand, counting down.
CGAACCAACCGAATGCAACTCCGCCGCCTACGATCCCAAGCTGATTGTCTTTGTGCAGGGCGAAAAACGCATCAATCTGGGTGGTACGCCGCATGTGTGCACGGCCCACGACTTTCTGATCAGCGCCCTCGATCTGCCCGTCGTCAGCCAGGTGACCAGAGCCAGCAAAGCCCATCCCCTGCTGAACATGATGATCGACCTGGAGATGCCCACACTGCGTGAAATTATCAGTCGTGAGGAGTTTCCCGAATTGAGCGACTCCGGCACAGTCACGCGCGGCATGACGGTGGGCCAGGCCACGCCCGAGCTGCTCTCCGCCTGCCATCGCCTGCTGGACCTGCTGGAAACACCCGACGACATTCCCTTCCTGAGCGGCCTGATCCAGCGTGAAATCTTCTACCGTATTCTGCGCGGCCCCGAGGGCCGTCATCTGCGCGCCATTGTCACACTGGGAGAACAGAGCAACCGCACCGCACGCGCCGTGGCTTGGCTGCGCGAGAATTTTTCCAAACCCCTGAAGGTCGAAGAGCTGGCCAGCATTGCGCAGATGGGCGTTTCCACGCTGCATCATCACTTCCGCTCGCTCACCTCCATGAGTCCGCTACAGTACCAGAAGCAACTGCGTCTGCATACGGCCCGCGTGCGCATGCTGATGGAAGGCCTGGACGCGGCCACCGCCGCCTATGAAGTGGGTTACGAGAGCCCCAGCCAGTTCAGCCGTGAGTACAGCCGCTTCTTTGGCATGCCGCCCGTACGCGACATCAAAAACCAGCGCTCGACTGGCGTGGCCGCACAGGAGTAGCGGAAGGCAGCCTTCAGCTGTCAGCTTATAGATAAGAAACTTGTAGATAAAAACCTGGGCCCGGGAACCTACAAATACGCAAAGACAGCCTTCCGTCCTTCTTGCGAAAAGGCGGCCACTCTCAAGCGGAGAACTGTGGGGCTGACGGCTGCTTCTTATCTATAAGCTGAGGGCTGAGGGCTGAAAGCAGCTTCCCGATCCCGGCAGCAACTTGTATCCTAGAGTGTGAACAACCTTCCAACCGCACAACCCAAACCTCTGCTGCATAGGATTCCCTGGCTGCGCGTTCTGCGCTGGTCGGCGATCGGTCTTGCCTCGCTCTGGCTGCTGGCTGCGCTTTCGCTGGTAGCCCTGCGCTTTATCGATCCGCCCACCACGGCCGTGCATGTGGAGCGCCGTCTGCAGGCTTTTGTCCACGGCAAGCCCTACCAGAAGCGCTACGAATTTGTGCCCATGAGCCAGATCTCGCCCAACCTGCAACATGCCGCCATCTCCGCCGAGGACGGGCGCTTTTATGAGCATCATGGCTTTGACTGGCATGCCATGGAACTGGCCGCCGAACATGACATCGATGGCGGAAAAACCCGCGGCGGGTCCACCATTACCCAGCAACTGGTGAAAAATCTCTACTTCGGCACCCACCGCTCCTACGTGCGCAAGGCGGCAGAGTTCACGCTAGTTCCGGTGGCGGAGCTGGTGCTGGGCAAAAAACGCATTCTAGAGCTGTATCTAAATGTGGTGGAGTGGGGACCCGGCGTTTACGGCGCTGAGGCTGCCAGCCGCACCTGGTACCACTGCCCTGCCCGCAGCCTTGGCCGCCAGCAGGCAGCACAGTTGGCCGCCATGCTGCCCGCGCCGCTCAAGCGTAAGCCGGAACGCGAGGCCCACTACACCACCATCATTCTGGAACATATGCGCCAAGCGGGATGGTAACGGTCAGCTTTGTTCCGAGGAGCACTCAATTCCTGATCTGGCCAAGAAGCATGAATCAGGAATTGAGCGCACTACCCGATGACCTTCTGGAGCCGCTTGATGCGCGCAGTCTGACGGATTTTTCCTGCGTCAATGCCCAGCAGTTTGAGATGCGAGAATAATGTCGAACATGGAACGCCGAGTTGGGCCGCCGCACCCTGTGGACCACCCACCCTGCCGCCCGTCTTCTCAAGCGCCCGGACGAGCATCTCCCGCTCTGCTTTCGCGGTTCCCTCAGCATCCAACGCAGGACTCTGCTCCTCGGAAAATTCTTGATTGTAAGACGAGTTTGCATTGATTGCAGAAACATTCAGCACTGGATCGCGGGATAAAAGCACGGCCCTCTCTATAAAATTTTCAAGCTCTCGAATGTTTCCAGGCCAACTCATGCCCATTAATTGATTCATGATTTCTGTAGGAATCGTGTCAATTGTACGATTCATTTTGCGCGCATATTTTTTCGTAAAATGCCAGGCCAGCATGGGAATATCTTCAAGCCGCTCGCGTAGAGGGGGAACGATGATGGGGAAAACATTCAGGCGATAGAAAAGATCCCTGCGATACGTTTGCTGGGCTACCATCTCTTTCAGGTTGCGATTGGTGGCAGCAATGATGCGCGTATCCACGTGAATGGGCTCTGTGCCGCCAATGCGTTCCACTTCATGTTCCTGCAGCGCGCGCAAAAGCTTGGGCTGGATTTCGATGGGAATGTCGCCTACTTCATCGAGGAAGAGGCTGCCACGATGGGCAAGCTCCATGCGGCCCACCCTGCGGGACACGGCTCCTGTAAAAGAACCTCGCTCGTGACCAAAGAGTTCGCTTTCCAGCAAGGCGGAAGGAATGGCAGAGCAGTTGACCTTGAGCAGAGTGTTCGCGTTACGGTTACTGAGTTTGTGGATGAGTCGAGCAACAAGCTCTTTTCCGGTTCCGGTTTCCCCCAGGATCAGCACGGTCGAATCGCTTTTGGCTACAACCTCAATCTGATACAGAACAGCGCGCAGTGCAGAGCTGTTTCCGATCATCTCGTTGAAGTTGTATTCCGAATTTATGTCGGCTTCAAGACAGAGTTTTTCGCCCGCGACCTGATCTCGCAAACGCGAAATCTGGCGATACGCGCAGGCATTGTCAATCGAGGGCGTGATCTGCCGGACGAGGTCCGTCATCATGCGGACTTCGCCTTCTTCGAGTACACTCTTCTCCTTAAAAAAGTAGTACACGGCACCTACCATGCGCCCTTGCGACACCATCGGAACAGAACAAATGGATTGAATGCCGACTTCCAGAAGACTCTGTGAAAGCTGTGTGAAGGCGGCGTTTCGAGTCAGATCCGTCAACTGCCAGGGCGTCTGGTTTCCATAGATCACACGCGACAACGGTTGATCCTGTGCAGAGAGCGCCTGACGCAACGCTTGCTGCGGACGACCAGTGGCAGGCAAGGGAAAGTACAGCTGTCGGGTATCTTCCTCTTCAAGTGCAAAATCAACTGAGTTGCAGCCGGTAATCTCGCGCAGTTTGCTGACCATATCGCGCAAAAGATCTTCGAGATTGATTTTTGCGGTTGCAACATTGGCTACGTCAAGCAAGCAACGAAGCAGGTTGCGTTCCTGCGCCAGATTCTCTTCGAGCGCCCGCGATTTTTCAAAATTTAATACATTCTCAACCGCAATCGCAATCTGCGCCCCCATGTGTTCAATAAATTCGATCTCTTCGGGGTCGAAGAGGTCTTCGCGTTTTGTGGAGGCAAAGTGCAACACCCCCAGACGCTTTTGCAGCGTAGTGAGCGGAACGGTACAGAAGATCTTCAGATGCTCGTGCTCACGCAGAACAGCATAGTCAGGAAAGTCCGTCTGCAATTGCTTGAAGGTAACCACATAGGATCGCTGATTCTTCCACACCCACATCCCCGGGCCATCCTGAAAGTGATGACCTTCGGGCAGCACAGGAACTTCCCCTGGACAGATGATCGAGATCGTATCCGTCTCGTCGTTGTAGAGCACAAAGTCGAAATAGCAGAACTCAAGCACAGCGTGAAGCTGCGTCTTCAGTGAGCTGACCAACGACTTGGCATCACGTTCCCTTGAGATGATCTGAAGAATATTCAACAGTGCGTTGTAGCGTGTGGGATTTGTGTCAGGGACGAAGTTCTGGATGGGTTGCAAGAAGCTACCTCTGCAGGAAGATGGGAAAGAGAAAAGCGAGCTAGGCTGGTCCTGCAAACTCCATAAACAACGAAATCAACGAAACCGTCTAGAGACTATCGGCACTATAAGCAAAGTACTGATGCACTGCCAAGCTATCTCCCTGTGGAAAATCCCTTATGCATTGAAAACATTCAGATAAAAAACTTTCATCCGCCCTCCCCATTTGGTCTTTCGCGTGCACAAAGAATTGCATCGTGCATCATGTGCCTGGTCGACGCTTTTGGTTCGACAGGGGCTATGAAGTGTGGATTTGCAGTACAGGAGGCTACGATGTCCAAGCAGAACGAAGAAGAAAAGATGCAGGCCAGTCGGCGCACTTTCTTGAAGGGTTCGATTCTTGCCGGTGCAGTTGCCGGCGCAGCGGGTCTTGGCGGTGCACAATCTGTGCTGGCGCAGACCCCAGCTCCGTGCCAGGAGGACTGGGAGACTGCACCAGAGCTTATTCCCGACAGCAAGATCAGCAAGACCGTCACGGTCGATGTAGTCGTGATCGGTTCTGCTCTTTCTGGCTTGAGTGCAACGCGCGCTGCCTTGGAGGGCGGTGCCAAGGTTGCTGTGATTGAAAAGTCCAAGGGGATTGTCTATCGCAGCTCCGACGTGGGCGTGCTGAACTCCTCGATCCAGAAGAAGCTGGGTGTCACATACGATGCGGCCGAGGTCGTTACCACAATTCAGGACTACTACCACAACCGCACCAGCGCTGATCTGTGGCGTCACTGGGCAGAGAACAGCGGCGCAGCTCTTGACTGGTGGCTCAGCCTGGTTCCGAATTACAAGCTGGTGGACGAATCGGCTGTAATCCCGGAAGATACGACAGATGTCTATGTGCGTATGCCTCACTGGCCACATCCGAAGGCATACGATGCTGCGAAGGAGCATTACAAGATTTACTCGGTCGTACACCAGATACTGCCGGATATGGGCAATGCCCTGACGGCTGTCTATGACAAGTGCGTAGCCATGGGAGCCCAGTTCTCCTTCTCCACCCGCGCCTGTCAGCTGACTCGTCCAAACAAGCAAGGACGCGTGACCGGCGTGATCGCCCAGGACAAGGCTGGCAACTACATCAAGTACGTGGCCAACAAGAGCGTTGTGCTCTGCACGGGCGATTACAGCAATGATCGTGCGATGCTGAAAAAGTACTGCACCGCAGCGGCAGACATCTATCCTCATTCGATCTACCCCAACAAAGACGCATGGCACAAGCCGGCCAACACGGGCGACGGTCACAAGATGGGCATGTGGATCGGCGCGCAGATGGAGCATGGTCCTCACGCACCGGTCAGCCACAGCGTGGGCGGACCGCTCGGCGACGACGCTTTCTTGCTGGTGAATGTGCGTGGTCAACGCTTCATGAATGAAGACAACGATGGTCAGAATTTTACCAACGCCATCGAGCGTCAGCCCAAGATGCAGGCATTTCAGATCTTCGACACCAACTGGCCCGATCAGCTCTCCAATCAGGGCATCAGCCATGGAGATTTGAGCGCGCTCTCGAAGGCCAATGCGGCCTCATTCGGCAACGGCGGATGGACCTCGGTCGCCTATGAAAATAAGGTCATGGGCATGGCCAAAAAGGCCGACACGCTGGAGGATCTGGCGCGTCAGCTAGGATTGCCGGTTGATAACTTCGTAGCCACGGTCAAGCGCTACAACGAACTGGCTCGTGCGGGCAAAGACACGGACTACTACAAGCGTGCCGACCGTATGTACCCAATTCTGAAGGCTCCGTTCTACGGTGGACCTACCGGTCAGGCACTGCTCGTGGTCATGGGTGGTCTGGTCGTAACCAAGGATTGCCAGGTTTGCGACAACGATTTTGAGCCGATTCCGGGCCTGTTTGCCGCAGGCAACGCCATGGGATGCCGCTTCTCGGCCGATTACGCCATGTCGGTTGCAGGCGTTAGCCACGGAACCGCTCTGACCTTTGGACGCCTTGCTGGTGAACAAGCTGCCAAAGCCTAAGGCCTCGCCGGAATTGCTGTAGAGCGAAGGAAGGCTCTCAGGGTGTCTTTACATTCAGAAAGAGACACCCTGAAAGGCGCTCAAAGAGCGTACGGACTCCGTTGGTCTAGAACGACTACGGCGCCAGGTTTCTCTTCCTTCAATAGCGCGTCATTTCCGTACAGATGGCCGCTTTCACATTCTTCAACCCGCTCTTTGCTGCCTTCCCTGTTCCTTGAAGTCAGAGCGAAGATGGAAGCCACTCTGGAGTCAATTTTGCGTATGAAAACTTTCTTTCAACTGCTTGCCTTCTCGCTGTGTTTTGCAACGATCCTTGTTGCCCAGGACAAGCCAGGCGCCACACAGGATGCGCAGGGTAAGCCCTACACCTCACAGCTGCACATCAAAGCCGGTCTTGGTTGCGAAGCCTGCCATGGCACCGGCAAAAAAGCTCCCGTTGAAGCCGATAAATGCCTTGAGTGCCATGAGTCGTTCAAAGCCGTTTCCGAACGAACACAGGACATGAAGCCGAACCCACATGCCAACCACTTAGTAAAGATGAATTCCGTTGAGTGCACGGACTGTCATCACGGGCACAAGACGAACGAAGTCGTATGCAAAACCTGCCATCAGGACTTTGATTTCAGCCGTCATAAATAATCTTCCCCCGGGAATCCGCGTATAAACTCTCCTCGAGGTACGCGAATTTCTGCTCCATAAAAAAGAGGGGGACACAGAGTTTGGCGGAGGAGATCTCCGCCAAACTCTAGGAGCATCCACTAGTTGAGCCACAGCTCATGCAGCGGTAGCAACTGCCGTTGCGCACCATGATGGCTCCGCACTCTGAACAACTGGGAGCGTCGCCCATCTCATACATCTCACGCATGGCATCGGTGGCGTGATAGATGCCGCGATCCTGCAGGCTGGGCGCACTGGCCTTGCTCGGCTGCCCTGCGGCCTTGGCCTCGGGAGCAATGCCGCCCCCCGCCGGATGGCTCACCTGCTGAATGCGCCGGGCCACTTCCTCGGCCAGCTTTTCCAGCTGCGTCAGTGAAGCGTCCGTTTCATTGTCGATCATGCTGGGCGCTGCGGGCAGTTGCGGAGCCTTTGACGCCAGACCGGCAAACAGCGCCAACTGCTCACCTGACAGGAAGCGCAGATTCAGCCAGCGGAAGAGGTAGTCCATCAGGCTCTTGGCGTAGCCAATCTGCTCGTTGCCGGTCCAGCCCGAGGGCTCGAAGCGGGTGTGGGCAAACTTCTCGCAGAGCACCTTGAGCGGAACGCCGTGCTGCAGCGCCAGCGAAATTGAGGTGGCAAAAGCGTCCATCAGGCCGCTGACGGTGGAGCCTTCCTTGGCCATCTTGATGAAGATTTCGCCCGGTTGGCCGCTGGGGTAGAGCCCCACCGTGATGTAGCCCTCATGGCCAGCAATGGAGAACTTGTGCGTGATGGACGCACGCTCCTCCGGCAGGCGATGACGCACGGCACGCGGCGGCGCGTTCAGATCCTGCGCCTCCGCGCGGGCTACCGGCTTGGCCTCCAGCAACGGAACCTGCGCAGCGCGGGCAATCTCCTCCAAAGCATCCTGGAAGGCGCTGGCAGCGGCAGCCACCTGCTTGGCTGTCACTTCCACCTTCTCGGCGGGCTTGGCTTCCAGGGCTTGCCGATCGGCCTCGGCAACGGGCTGGCCAGCCGCCAGCGCACTCAACGCACGGGCTGCCACTGCCTCCAGCGCCGAGGGCTCCTTCTTTTCATCCATACTCGTATTCAGCGGCTGCGTGCCCTTCGATCCGTCGCGATAGATGGCCACAGCCTTGATGCCACGACGCCAGCTTTCGGTGTAGGCGTTGGCCACGTCCTCCACCGTCGCATCGTTCGGCAGGTTCACCGTCTTGGAGATCGCTCCGGACAGGAACGGCTGCGTAGCGGCCATCATCTTGATGTGGCCCATGGCCTGGATCGAGCGCGTGCCCTTGGCCGGCTTGAAGCTGCAATCGAAAACCGCCAGATGCTCCTCGCGAATGCCGGGCGCGCCCTCAATCGTGCCCGTCGCATCGATGTAGCTGACAATCGCATCGACCTCTTCATTCGAATAGCCCAGCTTGAAAAGCGCCGAAGGCACGGTATTGTTCACGATCTTGATCATGCCGCCGCCCACCAGCTTTTTGTACTTCACCAGGGCCAGATCGGGCTCAATACCGGTCGTGTCGCAGTCCATCATGAAGCCGATGGTTCCCGTGGGAGCCAGCACCGTAACCTGCGCGTTGCGGTAGCCGTGCTTTTCACCGCAGGCCAGCGCCACATCCCAACACTCGCGACTGGCATCGATCAGAGCGTCCAGCTGCGGAACGTGGAAGGACTCAGCCATCTGCCGCGACTTGCCAATGTTGTTCACCTCGGCGCGGTGCATGCGGATCACGTCGAGAAAGGGCTCGCGGTTCACGGAATAGCCGGGGCAGGCTCCGCCCTCACGCTCCGTCGAAGCCGTCAGCGGGGTGGCTGAAGCAATCGGCGGACAATGTGCGGCAATCATCGACGACTGCAGGTACGACTGCCCGCACAGGATGGCGGTCAGCGCCGCGGCCAGATCGCGGCCAGCCTCCGAATCATACGGCAGGCCAAAGGCCATCAGCAGCGCGCCCAGATTCGCATAGCCCAAGCCCAGCGGACGATAATCATGCGAATTGCGGGCGATCAGCTCGGTCGGATAGCCCGAATTGTCCACCAAAATTTCCATGGCGGTAATCAGCACCGAAACGGCGTGGCGATAAGCGGCAATATCGAAGACGCCCGCCGGAGTAACGAACTTCATCAGATTGAAGCTGGCCAGATTGCAGGCCGAGTTGTCCAGAAACATGTACTCCGAGCAAGGGTTGGAGGCATTGATGCGGGCCGTGTTCTTGCTGGTGTGCCACTTGTTAATGGTGGTGTCGAACTGCATGCCCGGATCGCCGCACAACCAAGTGGCCTCGGCAATCTTGTGCATGATCTCGCGGGCCTTATAGCTCTTCACCGGCTCATGGCCGTTCACCGTATAGGTGGTAAAGTCGCCATCGGCCTCGCAGGCGCGCATGAACTCGTCGCTCACCCGCACCGAATTGTTGGCGTTCTGGAAGAAGATCGATGAGAATGCCTCGGAGTCGGGGCCCGAGCCGTCGTAGCCCTGACGAATCAGCGCAAAGGCCTTGGCCTCTTCCTTCGCCTTGCACTCGATAAACTCCAGAATGTCGGGATGGTCGGAGTTCAGAATCACCATCTTGGCAGCGCGGCGCGTCTTGCCTCCACTCTTGATGACGCCCGCAAAAGCGTCAAAGCCGCGCATGAAGCTGAGTGGCCCCGAGGCCTGCCCTCCGCCTGAAAGATTCTCCATGGAGCCGCGGATCGACGACAGGTTGGTGCCCGTACCCGATCCCCACTTGAAGAGCATGCCCTCGGTCTTGGCGAGCGACAGAATCGAGTCCAGCGAATCATCGACTGAATTGATGAAGCAAGCAGAACACTGCGGATTCCTGTAGCCGGTGGCGGAAAACTCCACGCCGCCGGTAGCCGCGTCCCAGTGCCAGTTCTGGCCGTCCGCCTCGGGTTCCAGACGCTCACACCCCACGTTGAACCACACCGGCGAGTTGAAAGCAGCCTTCTGCGTCAACAACATATGCACCAGCTCATCGTGGAAGACCTGAGCGTCGAGCCGACTTGCAAAGTAGCCGCCCTTCACGCCCCAGATGCAGATGGTCTCCGCCACGCGGGCCACCAACTGACGCACGCCCGTCTCCCGCTGCGGCGTCTCCAGAGTGCCATGCAGGTACTTACTAGCCACAATGTTGGTGGCCGTCATCGACCAGTCGGAGGGAATCTCCACGTCCTTCTGCTCGAAGATGGTGTTTCCTTTGGCGTCGGTAATCAGTGCCGTGCGGCGCTCCCAGACGACCTCGTCATAGGGCGAAACGCCCTCGGTCGAAAAGTGACGGCTAAAGCTCAATCCGCGCTGGCTCAAAGAGTCCTGTTGGGCGACGGTCGAAGTCTTCAAGGGTGCTTCGTTCATTCGAATCCTCACAAGAAGAAAAATTAGTCGGACGGACGCTTCCCCCAGCGCCACAACGCGTGGAAGGTCAAAGCCCTGTCTGGTGCGCAACGAAAAAAGGGGGACAAGAAGAAATCCCGTAAGTCTGTTTTGAACGACGACTCTGCATATCGCCATTCAAAATTGCGTGGCATGAATGTCCGCAAGGGAAAAATAACGCTATCTATAGATAAAGTCAACCAAAAACCACAACATCTTGTAGTTGCTCGCATTTTCGTGCGATTCCACGAAACCGGGCTTTCTTCTACTGAAAGCTCCTGAAGTCGTTGAGGAAACAGAAGGATCCGCTGGCCAGCCTCGCAGGCCAGCCTACAAAGTCCTCATCCTCGGGCAGCATCTGCTGGTGTAGGACGCGGGTGATGCGGATTCCGCTTGGCCGCAACCGATAGAAGATCACATGGCTACCGGATTCGTGCCGACGCAGCCCCGGGCTGATCCACTCGCACGTTCTGCCCATTTCAGGGGATTTCGCCTATTTTTGAAAGCACATGCGCAGGCTGGCAATGTATCTTCTGGCCTGCTCCTCATTCCAATACTCCACCGTGTAGCGCGTCACTGCTCGCAGATCAGCAACGGCGGCTTTGGAGACGATGTATTCAGGCAACGCTGGCTCTCTTTTCTGTAGCCAGTTCCTCAATATACGCTTCCAGCCGCTCAAAGACGCCGGGTTCAGCATCCCCGCTGGCATCGCCCTCTGCGATGGCCTTGCGCAAAGCCTCCAGCTTGACCTCGTACTCGCGTTCAGCACGTTCAAGCGAGCGCAGGGCGGCCCGCATCACCTCGCTGGCGTTGGCGTACTTTCCGCTTTCCACTTTTTCGGCCACAAAACGGTCCAGTTCGTCGGTCAAATTGATGTTCCGGGTGGGCATGCAGGCACCTCTCTAGCAAGGAGCATAGCTCGATTGGCAAAGTTTGCCAATCCTCTCCTGCACTCCGCTTCAACCAACGCAAAAACGCGGCGGTGGTTTGTGCTGGACGCACTGAACCACCGCCGCGTATTGTGCCCGCCAGTCGGGCCAGGTTGAAAACTCTGGTCCGGCCAGAGCCCCGTTGCTGTGGTTGCAGTCAACGGGACAGAGCCGGGGTAAAACTTACTCGGCCTGCTTGGTTTCGATGCGCATGCCGTAGAACGACTTCCACACGAAGAAGGCAGAGATCAGGAAAAAGATCACCGTCAGCACGTGGGCCAGAATCGGATTGGAGGCCGTCAGGGTCACGGCCAGTTCCACGGCCAGCAGACCAAACAAAGTGGCGAACTTGATGATCGGGTTCATCGCCACCGAGCTGGTGTCCTTGAAGGGATCGCCCACCGTATCGCCAATCACGCAGGCATCATGCAGTGGTGTGCCCTTCATCTTCAGGTCAACTTCAACAACCTTCTTGGCGTTATCCCATGCACCACCGGCGTTGGCCATGAAGATGGCCTGGTACAAACCGAAGATGGCCAGCGAGAACAGGTAGCCGATGAACAGGAACGGCTCCATGAACGCGAAGGAGAGGGTGGCAAAGAAGACTGCCAGGAAGATGTTGAACATGCCCTTCTGCGCGTACTTGGTGCAGATTTCAACCACTTTTTTGCTATCGGTGACCGAAGCCTTCTCAACGCCCTCCAGCTTGATGTTGGCCTTGATGAACTCCACCGCGCGGTAAGCGCCAGTGGTGACAGCCTGCATGGAAGCGCCGGTGAACCAGTAGATGACGGCGCCGCCGCAGATCAGGCCCAACATGAAGGGCGCGTGCAGCAGCGAGAGCTTTTCAACGTTGACGGTCAGTCCGTGGGTAAGGGCCATGATGATGGAGAAGGTCATGGTGGTTGCTCCCACCACGGCGGTTCCAATCAGCACCGGCTTGGCGGTTGCCTTGAAGGTATTGCCGGCACCGTCGTTGGCTTCCAGCAGGTACTTGGCGCGCTCGAACTTGGCATCGATGCCAAAGTCCTTCTTTAGCTCGGCTTCGATGCCAGGAATGGTCTCGATCAGCGAGAGTTCATAGACCGACTGGGCATTGTCGGTAACCGGGCCGTAGGAATCGACGGCGATGGTGACCGGTCCCATGCCCAGGAAGCCGAAGGCGACCAAACCAAAGGCGAAGACCGCAGGAGCCAGCATGAGCAGGTCCATGGAACCGCCGAGCATGCTGAAGTAATAGCCCAGGCCCATGAGAGCGACCATGCTCAAACCCAGCCAGTAGGCCGACATGTTACCAGCGACCAGACCCGACAGAATTCCCAGCGAGGCTCCGCCTTCCTTCGACGAAGTAACGACTTCCTGCACGTGGGCCGAGTTGGTGGAAGTGAAGACCTTCACCAGTTCGGGGATGAGTGCGCCGGCCAGTGTGCCGCAGGAGATGATGGAAGCTAGCTTCCACCACAGGGTGGTATCACCGTTCAGGCTCGGAAGCATGAGGTAGGTGACGACGTAAGTCAGAAGAATGGAGATGATCGACGTGATCCAGACCAGCGAGGTCAACGGCGATTCAAAGTCCATATCGTCAGAGTGGGCGTACTTCATCTTGGCAATTGCGCCATTCAGGAAGTAAGCGATCGAGCTGGAGATCAGCATGGCCACGCGCATCACGAAGATCCAGACCAGCAGTTCAGCCTGCGTTGCAGGGCTCTTAACAGCCAGCAGGATGAAGGTAATCAGAGCCACGCCAGTGACGCCGTAGGTTTCAAAGCCATCGGCCGAGGGTCCAACCGAATCGCCCGCGTTGTCTCCGGTGCAATCAGCAATCACACCCGGGTTACGCGCATCGTCTTCCTTGATTTTGAAGACGATCTTCATCAAATCGGAACCAATGTCGGCAATCTTGGTGAAGATGCCGCCGGCAATACGCAGGGCAGCCGCGCCCAGACTCTCACCAATGGCGAAGCCGATGAAGCAGGGTCCCGCATACTCCTTGGGAACGAACAGGAGGATGAAGAGCATGATCAGAAGCTCAACCGAGATCAGCATCATGCCCACGCTCATGCCGGCCTTCAGCGGAATCGCGAACAGCGGATAGGGCTTGCCCTTCAATCCCGCAAATGCCACGCGAGAATTGGCGAAGGTGTTGACGCGAATGCCAAACCACGCAACGCCGTAGCTGCCGGCAATGCCAACCAAGCTGAACAGCAGGATGATGGGAAGCGTAACTGCGACATTTCCCACCGGTGCCAACAGGCCAAAATAGAGCGAGATGATGACTGCGATGAATACCCAGAGCAGCAGAATGAACTTGCCCTGTGTCACCAGATAGGTTTTACAGGTTTCATAGATCAGCTCGGACATTTCGCGCATGGATTTATGAACCGGAAGGTTCTTCAACTGCACGAAGATCGTCAGACCAAACAACAGGCCGCCGACGCAAAAAAGAAGCCCGATCATCAGCAGGGTTGGTCCGCTCAAGCCGAAATGCTGCACGACCGACAGATCCGGAAGCTTCAGACTGGCTTCACCACCCGCCTCCTGCGCGTTGGCAAGTGTGGGTAGCATAAGGCCCAATAGGGCCGCTACGGCCATATGCCGCATCTTCAGAAAGGACTTCATCCAATTCAGTATTGTCACAGATCCTCCCACTGCTGGTTAGTGCCGTATTCGCACGGCTGGAACGCGACCTCAAAATCTCGGGAAATTTGTCATCGGAAATCTACCATCCACTGAAGACGACGGGGCGTGATTGCAGTCACATGGAAATTATTGCTAGACGCGGCACCTTCGGATGGAGTTTTTCAACTTGCACAGTGGTCAGACCGCAGGCCAAACCAAATTGATGCCTAGCCTTTCAGCAGCAAGGATGGATTGTCAACGAAAAAAGCCCGGCGGTTAGCCGGGCTTTGCTTTTGGAGCGATCCGCTCCAAGGAGGAATTGCAGCGGAATTGCTATTCGATGTCGACCAGGATTTTGTCATCCGGCAGCGGATTGCGCAGATCACCGCCGTTATAATCGCGCGGCGTGGACAGCGGATGCAGCTTGAACAGCACGAGGTGGTTACGATCCGGATCGTCGTAAGCTGGGAAGTCGGCCACCTGTTCGAGCGAATAATGGATGTGCAGATCTTCAAGCGTGCCCGGATCCAGATCATTCCATGCCGCATACCAGCCCGGCTTCTCCTCCGCCGTACGCGTCACCAGCTCACGCGTGCCAAAGTCATCGCAGATTCCCGGCAGATGGGTCATCAGGGTGATTTCATCGTCGCTGATCGACAGCAACAAACGCTTGCCGTTGGGATGCTCGTCAATGTAGCGGGTCAACTGGTCCGTCGCCTGGGCAAAGGTATAGCTGGGGTTCAGCGTAAAACGGCCAATCCACACTGCGCCATTCAGCGTTACGGCAATCACCACCGCAATCACCACCAGGCCCAGCTTGTGCCGCCGCTTTCCGCCCTTGCCATAGCAATCATCGAGCAAGGCCGCCGCCCCTTGCGCCACCAGAATGAAGGCAAACAGGGCAACCACCACAAAATAGCGCGGCTGGGGATGATTCTGGTAGGCCATGAAGCCGATGTAACCAGCGCACGTCAACACCGAAGCGCCAAAGACCGGATCCGTCAGCAGGCCATAGCCCCAGACGCGCTTGCGGGCGGCAATGGCTCCCAGCAGCACCAGCACGGCCATGACGAAGAGCACCCGTCCCAGCCACAGACCACCATGGAAGGACCAACCGAAGCTGACCAGAGGCCAGTAGAACTCCCGCGGTTTGGGATATTTATTGATGAAAAACAGATAGTGATAGTCCTCCATCAATCCGGCGCGTTTCACCAGCGCCAGCCAACTGCCATAGATCAAAGCTGCCATTCCCGCCGTAGCGGCTGCGGTGCGCAGGATCTTTTTCCAGTCGGGCCACAGGGTACGGGCCGCCGCCCAGGCCAGGGCCGGCACCAGAAACACCGCCGTGGTCTTGGTCAGCATCATCACGGCAAACAACACGCCCAGTAGCGCTCCACCCAGCAGAGGCCGCGAGAAACGCTTCAGCCGCACGGCCAGATTCAGGGCCAACAACAGCCAGCAGGTCAGCGAAGGCTCCAGAATGGCCAGCCGGCTGAAGCAGTAATAGAACGGGCTGGTCACCATCAGGGTAACGGCCAGCATTCCGGCCCAGCGCGGCGCACGATGGCGCATCAGTAGATAGACCAGAACCGTGTTCACAAAGAAGAAGAAGATCGCCAGACCACGCGCCGCCTCCACTGTGACTCCGGTAAAGAAGAACAGCACCCACTCCAGGAATGGCCAGACCGGTAGCGCCACGGCCGTGTTCAGGTCGCCGGGGTGATACCAGTTACCGAACAGATGGGCCCGGATGGCGGCCGCGCCGTACCAGCCCTCATCGGTGTACTTGGCCCAATCGGAAAACCAGTGGGAATAGTTGGGAAAATCCGCCCGCAGATGCAGGGCGTGCACGGCGGCAAAGCCGGCAATGATCACCAGCCACAATCCATACAGCCAACACTTGGTTACTTTGTTCAACTGCAGATCAAACACTCCTCGAACCATCCAACGGGATACATCGCAGATTTGGTTCCAAAATGGCAACTCGGGCTGTATAAGCTGGATACGCAGCCTTTGCAGGCAATAACTTGAGTATACGACGGCGTCAGTTGCCTGGCTTCAGCCCTTTGGATTTCATAGTCACGTTACCAAGGAGATGACTGTTTCATTCCTGTTCATGTTTTTTGCAGAGCCGCCGATGAATGCACCGTAGGCCCTGGGAAGCTACAAGGGGCCACGGAGGCGACAGAAGTTGAGATCTATACAGAGCGCCGCACCCTATCCCCTTCAGCCACCTGTTTCCGGACTAAGTCTGGTTGAGACAGAGGCCTCCCCGTCGGTGCATGTTGTCGGGGTCAGCGCATCTTGGCGTAAGTTATTGATGCAAGCGGAGATGGTAGCCCCATATCTCCAGGTTGCAGCCCTTGAAGGTGAACATGGGAGCGGCAAACACACTCTTGCACGCTACCTTTTCAAGCGCTCTCCGCTGGCCGAGGTCAGCTTCCAGCGCCGAGACGCCCGTGAATGGCTTGCCACCGATGCTGATCCTGCCACCCTCTCCGGCTTCACCTACCTGGACCGCGTGGATCTTCTGGCTCCTCCCGGTCAGGGTCTACTGCTAGGCGTTTTGAAGGCGTTACAGGATCGTCCGCCGGGCCGCGCCGTGCTGATTGCAAGCTCACAGACACCGTTGCGCCAGATGGCCGGCCAGGGCCTGCTTTTGCCCGACCTCGCCTTCCGTCTGACCGCCATCCGCTTTGCCGTCCCGCCGCTTCGACAGCGCCGCGAAGATATTGCGCCGCTTGCCCAGGCTCTGCTGGACCGCATCTGCGCCCGCTATCAACAGCGACCCGTCGTGCTGGGCCCCGGCGCACTGGCGCGCCTGCTGCAGCACAACTGGCCGGGCAACGTACGGGAACTTTCGAGCGTGCTGGAAACCGCCCTGCTCGAAGCCTCCAATGGCATCATCCAGGCTGCCGACCTGGCTCTGCCGGCCGAGGCCCCACAACCCATGATGGAATCTCCACAGGCGGCTCAGCCGGGCAATCTCTCGCTCGACGCCGTGATCCGTCATCATGTGCAGTATGTGCTGGACCTGAACCGCGGCAACAAACTGCGTGCCGCCCGTCAGCTTCAGATCAGTCGCTCCACCCTTTACCGCATTCTGGGCAATGAAGGTTTCCTCTCCCAGTAGCACCCCCAACAGCCAACCCACAAAAGGCCTTCGCAAGAAGGCCTTTTGCTTTTCTACCGCAAGATCCTCTTCTTCTGCGGGGGTACCCAAACATCCCAGGCTTTGATTTTCCGGATTCATGATGCTTCCGGGGAATCGTTCTCTGGAGCCTTGTGAAACGACACTACAGATGTCAGCATCGCACACAACGCTTTCACCTTATCCCCATGGCCCGCTTCTCTCCTTGCGCGCTTGTCCTCTGTTTTTTTCATCTACTTGTTCACAGCAGGGTCCGTTGTGCTACACTTCCGTCGGTAAACGCTTACCCGTTTTACCCGCACTTCCTTCCGCCTCTGGCCAGCGGCATGGGCCCCGGCAGAAAAACCCTGGCCTGCAAGAAGCATTGCTGCTGCTTCCTGCTTGACAAACGTAGCAGTAAAACAATTTACTTATGGGCAAATCATTCGCCGGACTTCCGGCGCATCCACGCTCCGCAAGGTGACATAATGTTCGGATTGGTTCCCGCTACTTTTGCCGCCGGTAAACTGCCGGTACTGCTTGCCCTCAGCGCCGAGCCTTTGGCGCATCTGCGTCCGCTCGACATCGCCGTCATCGCGATCTACTTTGTCATGGTCATCTGGATCGGCTTCTATCTGAAGGGCCAGTCCAACACCAGCGAAGAGTTCTTCATGGCCGGTCGTGAAATGACGGCCTGGATCGCCGGCCTCAGCTTTGTTTCGGCCAACCTCGGCTCGCTGGAGCTGATGGGTTGGGCCGGATCCGCCTATCAATACGGCATTCTGGCTACCCACTGGTACTGGATTGGCGCCATTCCCGCCATGGTCTTCCTAGGCCTGGTCATGATGCCGTTCTATTACGTCTCCAAAACCCACTCGGTGCCTGGCTATCTTGATCTGCGTTATGGCCGTGGCGCATCCACCGTGGCCGCCGTCTCGTTCGCCGTTGAAATGGTTCTGATGAGCGGCGTGAACATGTTCGCCATGGCCGTGGTCATGAAGGTCGTTCTCGGCTGGGACATCACCTTCTCCATCTTCGTCAGCTCCATCGCTGTAGCCCTGTATGTAGGCCTGGGCGGTCTGCGCTCTGCCATCTTCAATGAAGTTCTGCAGTTCGTCCTCATCTGGGGCGGCGCACTGTTGGTTCCTATCCTCGGCTTGGTTCAGGCCGGTGGCGTGGACGGGCTGAAGCGGCAGATCATTCACAACATGCAGACCATGACCGGAGGCGTGGCTGGCGACAGCTACTTCCACCTGTGGCGTGATCTGGGCAGCTTTAGCGCCAACCCCATGGGCGTGCACTGGAGCGGCATCGTCTTCGGACTCGGTTTTGTGATCAGCTTTGGCTACTGGACCACCGATTTTCTGGTGGTCCAGCGCGTACTGGCGGCGCACAATCTGCGCGCCGCACGCATGGCTCCCATCATCGCCTCGTTCTTCAAGATGGCTACGCCGTTCATCGTGATTCTGCCCGGCCTGCTCGGCCTGGTTCTGTTGCAGAATGGCGATGGCTCGCGCCGCGAACTGGTAGGCGAAGACGTGGTGGCAGCTTGCGCCATGAACAGCACAGGCCACGTGGCCAATGTATCCGTCTGCCAGGCGGCCATGGCCAAGAGCTCGCTCTCGGTGGGCGCACAGCAGAAGGTGCTGGCTGGCGGACCCGACTCCGAGTTGCACAGTTACAATCAGGCCCTCCCCCTGATGATGGTCCGCTACCTTGGACCGGGCCTGCTGGGCCTGGGCATCACCGCGCTGATCGCCGGCTTTATGAGCGGCATGGCCGGCAATGTGAGCGCCTTCTCCACCGTGTGGACCTACGACATCTACAAAGCTCTGATCAACAAGAAGGCCACGGATGCGCACTACGTGCTGGTGGGTCGCCTATCTATTCTGATTGGCGTGGCCATCTCGATTGGCGCAGCCTATCTGGTGATGCGCGCCCACGGCATCATGGACTACGTGCAGGCGCTCTTCTCCATCTTCATTGCTCCGCTGCTAGCCGCCATCCTCTTCGGTATGTTCTGGAAGCGCGCCACCAAGGTAGCCGGATTCATCGGTCTGCTGACGGGCATTGTCTTCTCAGCCAGCCTGTTTATGTGGGTCAAGCTAACACCAGCGGCGCTGGCCAGCGTGGCACTTTCGCCCGACGCCAAGCCGATGGCCGAAAACGTCTTCCGTGCGCTCTGGGCCTTCCTGTTCTCCGCCATCGTGATCTTTGTGGTCAGCCTGTTCACCAAGCCACGACCAGAGGCTGAACTGAACGGGCTGGTCTACGGCGCGACCAAGCTGCCCAAGGAAGATCCGGTGCCGTGGTTCAAGAGCGAGTACACCTGGGCTCTGATCGTGGTGGTGATCTTTGCCGCCCTCAACATCATCTTCTGGTAGCACATGCTATAGCGGTTCTCCAATTGCTGTATACCGAAGCCCCTGCAACTGAGTGGTTTTTTCCTCAAGAAAAAGCCACCCTGCACGCTCTCACAAGGGCTAGACCTATTGGAGAACCGCTCTAAGAAAGGATCACTGAATATGCATGGTTCCAAGATTCCCATCTGGTTTTTTATTGGCGTGCTACTGCTGGCCTACGGCATTCTGATCTTCAGCTACGGCCTGTATGAAGTGACTACCGGAAATCTGGCGGACGTTGCCCTGAAGGAGCTGCATGCGCCGCTCTGGTGGGGCGCCCTGCTGCTGCTGCTCGGCATCTTTTACACCGTCAAGTTTCGGCCCGGAAAAAACTAACCACCGGACCCCAGACCTAAACCTTCAATCACATTGCGGTCGCAACCGCAATGCACGGGAGCAATAAAAATGCGTGAAATGACTTTTGGTGTGATCGTCGGAAATCGTGGCTTCTTCCCCGATGAACTGGCGCGTACTGGTCGCGAAGAAATCATCAAGGTGCTTGCTGCCGCAGGCGCAAAGGCCATCGTCCTTGGCCCCAACGACTCGAAGTATGGCGCGGTAGAGACCTACGACGAGGCCAAGCGTTGCGCCGAGCTGTTCAAGAAGCACGCCGACGAAATTGACGGCATCATCGTCACCCTGCCCAACTTCGGCGACGAGCGCGGCATTGCCGACGCCATCCGCCTGAGCGGTCTGAAGGTTCCGGTGCTGGTGCAGGCCACCCCCGATCGCGGCGACGCCATGACCATCGAAGTACGCCGCGACAGCTTCTGCGGCAAGATGAGCGCCTGTAACAACCTGATGCAGTATCAGATTCCCTACTCGCTGACCAAGCTGCACACTGAAGCGCTCGATTCGACCGAGTTCAAGGCCGATCTGGAATGGTTCTCGCAGGTCTGCCGCATCCTCAAGGGCCTGAAAAACCTGCGCATCGGCACCATCGGCGCACGCCCGGCGGCCTTCAACACGGTCCGCTACTCGGAGCGCATTTATGAAGCCAGCGGCATCTCCGTCGAACCCATCGATCTGAGCGAGATCTTCGGGCGCATCTCCCGCATGAAGGACAACGACGATCTGGCCCAGGCCAAGCTGGCCAAGATCAAGGCCTACGTGTCGCACCAGGGGATCAGCGAAGAAGCTCTTCTGAAGATGGCCAAGCTGGGCGCGGTCATCGACACCTGGATGAAGCAGACCAATGTTGGCGTAACCGCCGTGCAGTGCTGGAACTCGATCGAAGAGAACTTCGGCGTGGTTCCCTGCACCATCATGAGCATGATGTCAAACGATCTGATTCCTTCGGCCTGCGAGGTCGACGTTCCCGGCGTGCTCGGCATGTACATGATGCAGTTGGCCTCCGACACGCCTTCGGCGCTGCTCGACTGGAACAACAACTACGGCAGCGATCCCAACAAGTGCGTCTGCTTCCATTGCTCCAACCTGCCCAAGCACTTCTTCAACGAGGTCAAGATGGGCTACCAGGCGATCATCGCCGGCACCGTGGGCAAGCAGAACACCTTCGGCACCTGCGAGGGCCGCGTGAAGGCTGGCACCATGAGCTACGCGCGTTTTTCCACCGACGACCGCTACGGCATCGTGCGCGGCTACACCGGCAAGGGCGCATTCACCAACGATCCGCTGGAAACATTTGGCGGCGCTGGCGTCACCGAGATCCCGAAGCTGCAGAAACTGCTCAAGTACATCTGCCGCGAGGGCTTTGAGCACCACGTAGCCACCAACTTCAGCGATGTTTCGAAGGCCGTGCATGAGGCCGCCAGCCGCTACCTGGGCTGGGAAAGCTACTGGCACGAAGGCGAAGAAGAGTAAGCTTTCCTTTAAGAAAAAAATGGGCGCGCTCTGTAGAGCGCGCCCATTTTTTATTAGCCGTGAAAGGTGAATGAATCATGCGCCGAAACGAGCTAGTCTGTTCAAGTAACTCGGTACACTATACTTCAATAAAATCAAAAGGCTTTACAATATTTCCGAGGAAAATACGTGCGAAAAAACTGGCCGGTTCTGTTCTTCCTTCTTTCTGGACTTGTTTTCTGCCTAAAATTGCAAGCACAGAGTCAAAGTGAAATCGTCACAAGAGAAAAGGTGACTGCAAAATATCCCGCCAATCAGGTGGGAGTCCTCATCTCTGGAGCACAGTGGATGGGGACAGAATGGACATTACTTGCCAATCAGAATCCCGCCAAGATGAAAACTGGTCGCGGATTTGCAGCATCGATGTCCTATGGACTAATACCTGCAAGAGTGGTGGCAGAGTTCGAGGGTGAGCATGCACCAACGCGCTCGGGAACAGCTCAACCAGTGATTTGTATCTGCCATCTCATATCTCTGCCCGGCGATCCAGTGATTGTTCGCCTGCATCCAAAAAAGGGAGTCAGGGAGCTTGATGGCGGAAAGATGATTGTGTATCCGATTGTGGGTGGATCAAAGCAAGCCGATGCCAATACAAGCGATATTGTTCCAGTCGACATATCCCAACCGGACCCGCATGTATGGATGATTCATCCTCAATCACCTCTCGAGCCGGGCGAATATGCGCTCATGCTGGGAACGCAAAATATGAGCATCTTTCCGTTTTCGGTGCGCATGCCTTCCCTCACAGGAAATAGCCAAAAGTAAATCAATTTAGGTAGAGCACAAAATACCATCCAGAAAACAGCGGCGGAGCCATCAGGCTCCACCGCTGTTTTACTTTATGCTGTGTGTACCTGCCGGATGCGTCTTCTTACTTGCCCAGAAAACGAACCACGTGGTTGACGATGATCAGATCCTCGGCCGGAGGAATGACACGCACCTTGACCTTCGAGCTGGCGCTCGAAATGGTGGCTTCGCCGCGCACGTTGTTCTTCTCCAGGTCCACATCGATGCCCACTGCCTTCAGGCCAGCGCAGATCTCGGCGCGGGCAGCAATGTCGTTCTCGCCGATGCCGCCGGTGAAGACCAGCATGTCCAGACCGCCCAGTTCGACGAAGAAGCTGCCGATCCACTTCTGGATCGTCCACACAAACTTGTCGACCGAGAGGCGGGCCTTGAGGTTACCGGCGTTGATGGCATCGCGCAGGTCGCGCATGTCGTTGGAAAGCTCGCTGACGCCCAACAGGCCGGCCTTCTTGCTGGCCACAACCTCCAGCTTGTCGGCGGCTTCGGCGGCGCTGGTCGTGGTCTTGCCAATCTCACGCAGGATGAAGAGCAAAACGCCGGGATCGATGTCACCGGTGCGGGTGCCGCTGATGATGCCACCGGTCGGCGACAGGCCCATGGAGGTATCCAGGCACTCGCCATTCTTGATGGCCGAAATCGAAGCGCCGTTGCCCAAGTGAGCCACGATCAGCTTCTCGGGAACTTCATTGCCCAGCTGCAGGACGATCGACTCATAGCTGATGCCGTGCGCGCCAAAGCGGCGAACGCCCATCTCGGCATACTCGGAGGGAATCGGCATGTGCTTGGCCACTTCCGGCATGGTGCGATGGAAGTAGGAGTCGAGGCAGACGAAGTTCGGAACGCCCGGGAACAGACGCAGCGACTCACGCATGATGTAGACGGCGATGGGTGTGTGCAGCGGAGCAAAGGCGGTGTAGCGCTCCATCTCATCAATCAGCGCGGGCGTAATGGGCTGATTCTCGGTAACCGTGGGGCCGCCGCAAACCATGCGGTGACCGATGGCAACCGGAGCCGGGAATTTGCCGGAGTGCAGCGTCTTCGAAACCAGCTCGAAGGCCACGGCGCGCGTGGGCAGTTCGCGGGTTTCGTCCACCAGCTTGGTGCCGGTCGCATCCTTGATCCAGAACTTGCCGTTTTCGGTGCCAATGCCATCGACAGCGCCTTCAAGCAACCGGGCGCGCTGGCCGTCGCCAGCTTCATAGATGGAAAACTTGATGGAGGACGAACCGCTGTTCAAAACCAATACGGGCAAAGACGACATGAAAAAGAACCTTTCCGGTTGGGGCTGACAAGAAACAGCCGGTTGGGGTATGGTGCCGTACGCCAAATCTGGCAGTCGGTCCGCAGCTCACTGCATGGCCACACCGACCTGCCGGCCAAGACTTCAGTATATCGTCTGAAGGGCTCAAAACCTCTGTGCCAGTGAGCAACAGAAGGCTACGAACGACAGACTACAGCCGACGCATGCACTCTTTCCCGACCTCAAACAGCAGGCCGAAGCTAGTCGAAAGAGAGGAGAAAAAGCCTGCCGGCTGCTCCACTCCACGGCTCGGGGGAAAAATAGCATGCTACAGAGAGGGTAGCAGCCAGCCTAGGGGGGTAGGGTGATTCGCATCACATGGGAATGAGACGGCATACCACATTACGGAGCGACTAAAGCCTTCCCCACCCCTGTCCGCAGGGCGCTGAAACACCTCTAAAAGTGGCGCTTGAGCTTCAGAATCTGCGACTCTACCCCATACCAGAGCCCGGCGGCCAAGGCTGTCGACATTGCCAGCCGCATGGCCACAATGGCCAGATTGCCCCACATACCGTAGGGGTTCATCTTCAGATCAAAGGAACCAAAGTAGATGAAAACGGCAATGTGACAGAGGTAAAGCCCGTAGCTGACCTTGCCGTAGAACGGCAGCGGACCGCGCCGCAATAGCCAGCAGAATGGGTTCCGCGCCCCGTTCAGTGTGGCAATGGCCAGAATGCCGCCGCCCAGCCCGAAGGCCAGCGCGGAATCCAGGTAGGCGGTTCCGCCAGCGACGGTGGCAGCAGCAGAAATTCCCAGCAAAAAGAGGGCAACACCCAGCCAGCGCCAAAGCTTTTGCGACCAGCCCAGCGTATAGATGCCAATAGCCAGCAAGCTGCCGAACGCCAGCCCATCCAGGTGGATAAGCGTATGGGTGGGTGTGAGCGCACTGCCATAAGAGTGGCGCACCAGGGGCGAGGCCACCACGGCCGCCGATAGAAGCACAGCCAGCATCCACGGCCGGCGCAGCCAGCGCACAGCCGGAGCCCACACAAAGTAGTACTGCTCCTCAATGGCCAGCGCCCAGGTGGGCCCGATGGCCGGGGGCAGCGTGAGATGGAAGAGGTTCTGCACGAAGAAGAGGTAGGCCAGCCACGGCGCGGCCTTTACCGCCTGCCAGATGGGCGGCCCGATGAACCACTCTGAGTTCAGATAGCAGACGATGAGCAGCAGAATGTAGAGCGGCCAGATGCGCAGGGCGCGGCGGCCATGAAAGTTGTGGAAGTAGTGCTTGCGATCACGCGCGGTCAGCAGATTCGAGGTGATCAGAAAACCGCTGAGGAAGAAAAAGACCGTAACCCCGGCCCATCCCCACAAGGAGGCGCGATAAAAACACGTGCCCTCCAGCCGCGGATGGCAGTGATAGAGCACTACGGACAGAATCGCCAGACCGCGTACGCCGTCCAGCTCGGGCAGGTAGGTAGGAAGCCATTTGGGACGTTCAATCGACAAAAGAAAACTCGCTCGGGCGCGTCGCGCTCCTTAGTTCAAGGTAGCGGGAGGCAGGAGGATTGGCAAGTTGCGGTCCGGCAAAATCCACCGAAGAAGGGCATTTGCGGAACGGAGGACTTCCGAGTGCCACGCCCGCTGCAACGCCACGACAAAAAATCACCGGAGCCTAAGCCCCGGTGATTTTTGTCTTGGCAGGCAGAAAACCTCTAACCAGCGGCCAGCTGGTGGGCGCGTTCGGTGGCACGCATCACGGCCTTGATCAGGGTGACGCGCAGACCGCCTTCTTCCAGTTCCAGAATGCCGTCTACGGTGCAACCGGCCGGGGTGGTAACGGCGTCCTTCAGCAAGGCCGGATGGTAGCCAGTTTCCAGCACCATCTTGGCCGAGCCAAAGACGGTCTGCGCGGCCAGAGCGGTGGCCGTATCGCGGGGTAGGCCCACCTTCACACCGGCCTCGGCCAGCGCCTCGATGATGATGTAAATATAAGCCGGACCCGAGCCAGAAAGGCCCGTGACGGCATCCATGTGCTTTTCGTCCACCACCACGCTGCGACCCACGGTATCAAAGATGCGCTTGGCCAGCTCCATCTTTTCTTCGCTCACAAAGCGGCCACGGCAGAGCGCGGAAGCGCCAGCACCCAGTGCGGCAGGCGTGTTGGGCATGGCGCGCACCACAGCCAGCTCCATACCAGCAACCTCTTCAATGTCACGAGTTTTAACGGAAGCGGCAAACGAGACGATAGTCTTTCCGGGCGTGAGCGCAGGCTTGATTGTTTCAATCAGCTCCGGCACCTGAAACGGCTTGACGCCGATCAGGATCAGGTCGGCCTGACGGGCCGCCTCCAGATTGTCGGTGCTTACGTCCACACCCCACTGAGTGCTGAGCGCAATGGCCCGCTCCGGATGGGCAACTGTGGCATGAATCTGTTCGGGAGCAAACAGGTTCTGCTTCAGAAAAGCCTGCAGCAGAATGCCGCCCATTTTGCCCGCGCCCAGCACGGCCACGCGCACCTCCGGCAACTGCGCCGGAATCTGATTCTCTTCAACCGAAATCTCTGCCATGGTTAGCCTCGTTGTCCTTAAAAAATCTTCTATAGATGCAAACCGGGTTCGCGGAGCAGAAACGCTGCGCGAACCCAGTAGTGAAACAAGCCGTTGCAGGTGAACCGGAATTTACCGGTTGATCGCCACCGACTTGTTCAGATAGTTGGTCACGCCGTCATTCATCTTGTCCTGACGCTGAGCAAGGGGCCAGGCAAGATTCCACACCACCGGACCGCCAGAGAGCGTGAGCAGCTTTTCTCCGCTCATTACGGCTGCAGTCACGGTCATCGACCAGGCGTTGTACTCAAAGATGAACGGCGGGATGGCCTGATCGGCACCGGCCGTACGCAGGTCGGCAATGTGCTGGCCCATGTGGAAGTACATCCGCACGACACCCGCGCCCTGCACCTTGTCGTTATTGTAGGTGACGGTCCACAGCGTGCCATCGGAGGAGTCCAGCTTGCCCGGGGTCTCGTCCTTGACTTCATTGGTCGTACCGCTGACGAAGACAACGCCGCTGGTCTTGTCGCCCTTCTTGCCGAGGGCGGCAATGGCCTTCTTGGCCGCATCGCCGCTGGGAGCCGGAATGCCAGCAGCTAGCTTGGTGGCGGCATCGAAAGGATCGAAGGTGTCACTGGGAGCTGCCGTCAGGCTCTTGGCGGCGTTATCAGACTCGGAGTAATCCAGTTCCTTGGGCTGCACGTCGGCCACCGACTGCAGAACCAGACGGGCCGGGTACATGTTGGCGTTACCGAAGCCGCCAAAACTGGTCACCTTGCCTGCGGCGTCGTGCTTGACAGTGGCGTCATCCACGGCGTCCAGACGGCCAATCAGAGTGGCCGCAACCTGAGAACGGACGCAGGCAAGGCACATACCTGCACCTTTGCTGTGCGTCTGCGCCAAAGAGGAATCAAACTGCTTGAAGTCCTTGCTCTTGTCGAGCGTAACGGCAGCGCGGGTGGGGGCCTGATAGGGACCGGCGTAGTTGTGGGCAGGCTGAATGTGCAGCACTGCAGCCGGACCGGCCTTAGCCTTGGTGCCCTGCGGGTACTCCAGCCAGATGGAGTCGATGGGGAAACCGCACTCGCTCGCATCCTTGATGATGAAGCTGTCAAACCCAGCAAAAACCACGCCCTTGATGCGGATGGTCTTGCCGTTGAAGTTCATCGGGTGCTTCACAACATCGCAAACGGTGGTATCGACGGTCTGGGCATGCAGCGCACAGACCGAGGCACAGGCAAGCAGCGCCAATGCAAGCAAGCGTTTCATTGAACTCTCTCCATCTGCGGCACGCGCGGTGCAGCAGTCAAAAATAAGAACCAGCCGCCGGGAATCCGACAGCGAGAACTGGTCAGAATATCACGCCCCATGCGGCTTTCCGGCGGCCAGGCGTCACGGTTCAGCTGCTCAAACAGCCTTCAGCTAACCTGCTTTGCGCCTACGGCGCGGGGTTTTCGCTGCGGCGGCGTACAAAAGTCCATGCAGCTTCAGTTCGCAGTATGAGCTGAAAGCTGATAGCTGAGGGCTTACGGCCTACAGCTATCAGCTGCCTCCTACTGCGCGACCGTCTTGGCGGCTGCCTTTTGCTGGGCGGCGATCCAGGCGTCGGTGTGGGCCTCCACCAGATCGAGCGGCAAAGCACCCGAGCCGAGCAGCTGATCGTGGAATGCCTTCAAATCGAACTGCGCCCCAAGCGCATTCTTGGCCTTGGCCCGCAGTTCCAGGAACTTGCGCTGCCCAACCTTATAGGCCAACGCCTGCCCGGGCCAGGCAATGTAGCGGTCCACCTCGGTCTGAATGTTGGTTTCATCAATGCCGGAGTGCTGGCGGAAGTAGTCCACCATCTGATCGCGGCTCCAGCCCTCGGAATGCACGCCGGTATCGACCACCAGACGGATCGCCCGCCAGATGTCGGCCTCCAGACGGCCATAATCCGAGTAGGGATCCTGATAGAAGCCCACATCCTTGCCCAGCTGCTCGGAATAGAGCGCCCAGCCCTCGACAAAGGCCGTGTAGGAATCCTGCTTGCGGAATTCCGGTACGCCGGTCATTTCCTGGGCCAGCGAAATCTGCAGATGGTGGCCCGGAATGCCCTCGTGATAGCTGATGGCCTCCACGTCGGCCAGCGAGCGATCCTTGGCGTTCCACAGGTTCACCGTCACACGGCCGGGACGGCTGAAGTCAGGCGAGCCCTGCTCGTAGTAGGCCTGGGCTGCGTTCTGAGCACGGTAGTCGGGAATCGCCACCACTTCCAGCCGGGCCTTGGGCAGACGGCCAAAGAGCATGGGCAGCTTCTGCTCCATGGCTCCGATGTAGCCCTCATAGGCTGCCTTGAGCGCCTCGGGCGAGGCCGGATGCAGCTTGGGGTCGTTCTTGATGGCCTGCTGGAAGCTCTTCAGATCCTTGTAGCCAAGCTTCTGGGCGATGGCCAGCATCTGCTCTTCGTCGCGCTTCACCTCGTCCAGACCGATCTGATGAATCTGGTCGGGCGTCAGGTCGGTAGTGGTTTCGCGGCGCACTAGATACGCGTAGTACTGCTTGCCGTCGGGCAAAGCGGAGATGCCCGGCTGCTTGCGGCAGGCGGGAATGTAGCTGACCTCCAGGAAGCGGCTGAAGCGAATGTAGGCCGGCAGCACTTCCTTGTCGATCACCGTGAGCATCTCATCGGTGATGCGCTCCTGATCGGCCTTGGAGATGGAGGCTGGAAAGTGCTTGAGCGGCTCAGCCAGCGGCGAATCCGACTCGTCCTGATCGCCCAGTTCGTCCACCTGCTTGAGCGCCTTTTCCACCAGATAGGCAGGCGGGGTGCGGTGCTCGTTCATGCCCAGGGTCAGATTTTCGGTCACCTGATCGAAGGCGTGGGGAACCTTGTGTAGACGGGCGATCCACTGATCGTAGTCCTCAACCGTATTGAAGCTGAGCTGCCGGACCAGCTCGGGGTACTCGTTGTAGATGCCGTCCAGCTGATTGACGGAAAGCTCCCACTCCCTGAATCCGGCCCCCTCCAGCGCCTGCGTACACTTGCGCATCAGCAGCTCGCGGCTGGTGGCATGCACCTCATCCATCCCGGCGGGATCGATGGCTGCCAGCTGCATCAACAGATCTTCCAAGCGGGCCAACCGCTCGTTCTCGGCCTTCACCGAGTAGTCGCTGACCTGGTCGTTGTAGCGCTTGTCGCCCAGCTCGGAGGCCCACTCGGGATTGTGCTTGAGCTCCTGCTCCCAGTAGTCGTGGAAGATTCCGTCGAGCATCTTCGCCTTCTCAGCGGGCGAGGCCTTGGCCGGATCAGCCAGCGGCAGCTTGAACTTCTGCGCGGCGGCAGGCGCAAGCGCGATCGACAGGGCAAGGGCGGCGGCACAAACAGATTTCATCAAGGCAGTTTCCTCAGATTCCGGGGGTCCATGGGTTGGACGCAGCTCCCAAGGATGAGTTTAGCGAAAAACAGCTCTCAGCCCTCAGCTTTCAGCTGTCAGCTTTTTGTGGCTGGGTAAGGGAGGAGCCTTTCTAAAAACAGCTCCCTTCTGAAAAAGCCAATGCAGCTAGACCGGCAAGAACAACTGAAAGCTGAGGGCTGAGGGCTAAAAGCTGCCTTCCGCTGAAGGCAGCTTTTTGTGCCCGCCGCCGGTCAGATGGGCAAAAGCGAGACGGCTCATGCAGATGCCTCCGCTCGGGCGGCACAATTAAAGCCCACTTTCCCACTACCAGTTCCCCGTTCCTAACCGGTACACTAGTGTACAAATTGGGTGAAGGTATACCCGTCTACGGCATTGACCGGGAAGAAGAGCGAGCCGACCCCAGCGCTCATTCCGGCCAACGGCGACACCGCCTGGAGGCAATGTGAATCCGTATGTTCAGTCGATCCTGCTGGGGATCGTGGAAGGCCTGACCGAGTTTCTGCCGGTCAGCTCAACGGCACACCTGCGCATCAGTGAAGCGCTGATGAAGATTTCTCTCGACGATCCGTACTGGAAGATGTACACGATCGTGATTCAGGCAGGAGCCATTCTGGCCCTGATGATGCTGTTTCTGGGCCGTATTGTGGGTTTTCTGCGCAGCTTTCCGCGGGGTGAATCGGGCGATCGCAATATCTTCAATCATCCCATTTCGCTCACCTTTGTGGCCTTCGTCTGCACCTCGGTGCCGGCTCTGGCGCTGCACAAGTGGAGCGAGAAGAATCTGGGCAGCCTGAACGCCATGGCCATCGCGCTGCTGGCTGGCGGCATCCTCATGTGGGTTGTGGACGCATGGGCAGCCCGCCGCGAGGCTTCCACCCGCTCGGTCGAAGAAATGGGCTTCTTTCAGGCCGTCTGGATTGGCCTTTGCCAGACCACCTCGGCGGTCTTTCCGGGCACTTCGCGCTCCATGTCGACCATTGCCGCCGCGCAGCTGGTCAGCCTGGAACGGCCTGCCGCCCTCGAATTCAGCTTTCTGCTCTCCATTCCCACCATGCTGGCTGCCACCGTCTGGGATCTGATCAAGGAACTGCACCCCAGCAAAGCCGCTCTGGCCGCTGGCACCGCTACCCACGTAGAGATGAGCGGCGAACGCTGGCTGGTACTGCTGATCGGCATCGTCGTCAGCTTTATTGTGGCCTTTGGCGTGGTGGAGTGGTTCCTGTTCTGGGTGCGCAGGCATGGTTTCGCCATCTTTGCCTTCTACCGCATTCTGCTGGGCATTGCTCTGCTCGTCTGGGGCGCGCAGTTCATAGGCATGTAACGGCAATCGACGCAAATAAATCGGGGCGAGCCAAACGGCTCGCCCCGATTTATTTGCCCTCTTCTGCACAGCTCTCTGCTCTCTGTTCCCTGTTCCGTGGGGTTGGCCCTCCAGATTCCCCTGCCGGGATTTGCGGCAATTTCCTCTGCCCGTCCGGGGATAATGAAAGCTGCTCTGGGATGATTCGCCCGTTCGGCTGGCCCGCCGCGCACCTGGAGGCCGAGCGCCATTCCGGCACCCGGCCGGCAGACGCCATAAGCCGCGGCAGAACGGAAACGCTCACATATGAAGCCCCTTCGTATTGTTCTGGCGCCCACACGCAGCCGCCCGGTCAATGTTTTTCTGGGTCTGGTGCTGCTGCTGGCGGCAACCCTGCTGCTGCTGGCTCTGGCCACCTATCACGCCACCGATCCCTCGCTGAACACGGCCGCCGCCACCAGCGATCCCCACGCGGTGCGCAACTGGATCGGCCTGCTGGGCGCTTACAGCAGTGATCTGTTGCTGCAGACCTTCGGCGTTACAGCCTTTCTGATGCCGCTCTGGCTGGCCAGCCTGGGCTGGACCTGGGCTCGCTCACGCCCCGGCGGCCCGGCACTGCTGCGCTGGATGGGAACCCTGCTAGCGCTCATTTTTCTGCCCGCCGTCCTTGGTCTTGCGCCATGGCGCTGGCTGTGGCTGCACATGGTTCCCATGGAAGGCGTGGTCGGTCGGCTGAGTGCAACCCTGCTGGTCCAGTACCTGAACATTCAGGGCGCATGGATCGTGGCCGGACTCTTTGCCGCGCTCGGCCTCTATTTCGCCTCTGCGGTAGGACTGCAAGCCATTCTGGAAGCCTTTGGCGACCGCTGGCCAGACGGAATGAGTCTGCGGGACCGCTGGCAGAACTGGCGCGAAGAACGCGCCGAGCAAAAACAGTTGCAGGAGGATTTGTGGGCAAACTACCGCCCCGACACAGACTCCGAAGACGCGGAAGACGGCCCCCTGACTGCCACGGAAAAATTTCCCAAGCCGCCCAGCAGGCTGGCCATGCTCTTTGGCCGACGCCGCGCCCCGCAGGCCGATCCGCTGGATGAGATTCCCGCCTACCAGCGCGCCCGCCTCAATGCCGACGACGAAAAAGAAAAGGACCGCCGAAAAAGCATTTGGGAACGCAGCTCTGGCCAACCCATAGCGGCAAAGAACACAGTGCCGTCCGAGGCTGAAGCAGAGGAAAAACCCGGCTCGGCCTACGATCAGATCGATGCAGCCTATCGTCAGAATGAAGCGGAACGCACCGCAACACCCACGCCTGAGCCGCCCGCGCAGTCAGACAATGAAGACCTCGTTCCGGTAGCAGCCCGCCCGATTGCCGCGCCATGGTCGGAGGAGGACGACGTTGCACCGCTGGCAGCGCCTGTTGCAGCGTCCAGACCAATCTCTGGACCAGCCCCCGTGCCACCGACGCCCATGCTGGCCAAGTCCGACGACATTCAGGACGACATTCAGATTCATGAGCGCGCTGACCTGGAAACCCGCAAGATCGCCGTCGCACCCAAAACCATCAGCGGCTTCAAGCTGCCCCCCAGCACCCTGCTCTATGAAGGCGAAGGCCCGCAGTCGATCCGCGAGGAAGCTCTGCGCGAAGAGGCCAAGACGCTCGAAGATAAATGCGCCGAGTTCGACGTGCGCGGCCGTGTGGTGCAGATCAATCCCGGCCCCATGGTGACCACCTACGAGTTCAAGCCCGAGGCTGGCGTCAAGTACTCGCGCGTGACCGGCCTAAGCGACGATCTGTGCCTGGCCATGCGCGCTGAAAGCATCCTGATCGAGCGCATGGCCGGCAAAAGCACGGTGGGCATTCAGGTGCCCAACCACGAGCGCGAAACCATCCATCTGCGCTCGATCATTGAAAGCGAAACCTTCGCCAAGGCCAAAAGCCTGCTGACGCTCTCCATGGGCAAGGACATCAACGGTCGCATCGTCACGGCCGATCTGGCCAGCATGCCTCATGTGCTGATCGCCGGCTCCACCGGCAGCGGTAAATCCGTGGCCATCAACGCCATGATCATGAGCCTGCTCTTCCGCACCACTCCGCAGCAGGTGCGCCTGATTCTGGTGGACCCGAAGCGAGTGGAACTGGGCATGTACGAGGGTGTTCCGCACCTGTTTACGCCCATCATTACCGAACCCAAACTGGCCGCCAACGCTCTGCGCAACGCCGTGCGCGAGATGGAGCGCCGCCTGAAGCTGTTGGCTAGCCGCTCGGTGCGCAACATCGATCAGTACAACAAACTCTACGAAGGCTCGGCGATGTCGCTCTTTGAAGGCGACGAGCAGGACGAGGGTCCGCTGCCCTTCATCGTCATCATCATCGACGAGTTGGCTGACCTGATGATGCTGGACCGCGCCAACGTAGAAGAATCGATTACACGACTGGCGCAGATGGCCCGCGCCGTGGGCATTCATCTGGTGCTGGCTACGCAGCGGCCTTCAGTGGACGTGATTACCGGCCTGATCAAGGCCAACGTACCCACCCGCATCAGCTTCCGGTTGGCCACCAAGGTGGACTCACGCACCATTCTCGACACCAACGGCGCGGAATCGCTGCTGGGCCGCGGCGACATGCTCTTTCTGCCCCCCGGCACCAGCCGATTGGTGCGCCTGCATGCGCCCTACGTCAGCGAAAAGGAGACGGCCTCGGTGGTCGGCTTCTGGAAGGCGCAGGGCGAGGCCGACTACATGGAAGGCTTCCTCGAATCGCCCAAGGACGAGCACGGCAACCCCGAAGGCACAAGCACGAACGAGGACGACAACGATCCGCTCTTCGACGATGCGGTGCGTCTGGTCTTCGAATTCGGCAAAGCCTCAACCTCGCTGCTGCAGCGCCGCCTGCGCGTAGGCTACGGCCGCGCCGCCCATCTGGTCGACATGATGGAACGTGACGGACTGGTTGGCCCCGCCGACGGCAGCCGTCCCCGCGAACTGCTCAAATCTCCCGGCTGGCTGCACGAAGTTCCGGCCAACAACGAATAGAGCACAGGGTAAAAAGAAAATGAGCGAGCTGGATTCGATCCGGCTCGCTCATTTTCTTTTTACCTTGTGACAAGGAACGATTACTGGTTAACGCCGGAAGCAAGAAAACCACCGTCCACAACCAGGGACTGTCCACAAAGGAAGGCCGCGGCCTCAGAGGCCAGAAAGATGGCGGCTCCAACCATTTCGATGGTTTTGCCGAAGCGACCCATGGGCGTGCGCATCAGCAGCTCGTGGCCACGCGCTGAGGAATCGAGCAGGTGAGCGTTGAGCGGGGTGCGAACAATGCCGGGAACGAGGGCGTTGACGCTAACCCCCTTGCGGGCCCACTCGACGGCCAACGAACGAGTAAGCGAGAGAATGCCGGAGGCACTGGCACCGTAGGCCGCAACCTCGTTGAGCGCAACAAAACTGTTGAGCGAGGCGACGTTGATGATGCGGCCATAGCCACGGTCGATCATCTCGCGGCCAAAGATCTGGCAGGCGCGCAGTGTGCCGTCAAGGTTGGTGTCAAAGATCTCTTTCCACTCCGTCATGGGAAAGTCGAGCGTGGGCTTGTGGCTGATGCGGCCAGCGCAGTTGACGAGAATATCGACCTTGCCAAGCGTACGAACAGTTTCCGCGCAGAGATTGGTGATGGAAGCACTGTCGCAAACATCGGCAGGAAGACGGAGGGTGCGGCGGCCCAGCTTTTCAATCTCGTCGGCAACCTCATTGAGCGGCTGCGGACGGCGGCCAGTAGGCACAACATCTGCGCCCGCCTGGGCCAGACCAAGAGCAATCGCCCGGCCAATGCCGCCGGTGCCACCGATGACGACGGCAACGCGGCCCTGCAGGCTGAGCAGATCGGCAGCCGTCTTTTCTTCGGCATCCTCGTGAAAGAGACCCTCTTTGCGAAGCAGGTTCATGATCTCATCGACAGCTTCGTCGGCAGGACCGGCGGCAGAGATGCTCCACGCATCGGCAGGTGCCTCAAAGGTGGCAAGTTGGCTCTGCAGCAGATCAGGATTCATGAATTCGTGATTGCGGGCACGCAGACGGGCGCTCAAAATCTCGATGGGAACAACAATGTCGATGAGGCGGTACTCGTCGGAACCAAAGCCATCGATGAGGCGCTCGCGGTACTTCTGCTTGAGGGCGGAGCAGGCGAAGATGGTGTGACGATTCTCCTGAAAGTAGCGCGACATGCGGTCGTGGAGAATGTTGAGCCAGGGCAGACGATCATCGTCGGTGAGAGGAACGCCAGCCGCCATCTTCTGCTTGTTTTCGATGGGATGATAATCGTCAGCGTCTTCAAAGCGCCAGCCGGTGCGAGAGGCGAGGAGTTTGCCGATGGTGGTTTTGCCGATGCCGCTGACACCCATGAGGATGAGAATCATACAGAGAAACCTTCACTTTCCGGAGCTCAGGGCGGACGCAGAAAGACTCAGGACGTCCCGCGCCAGGCGAGCTCATGCCGGGATGAATGAGATAAAGAATATGGCGCAAAAAGAGCAACAATGCCTATAAAGATTGTTACATATTCAGGAGTGGAGCACGGGGAACCCGGGAGCATGTGCGGAACGACTCAAGCTGCACCCGGACGCAAGCGAATGCATCCCCGAAAAGAACGCAAAAGCAAAAGGCAGAAGATGTAAAAACCTCACAACTTCTGCCCGTGTGCCTTATTCCCTACCCTACAGCTTCTCTCCCACACTCTTGGCCTGGGTGAACAGCAACAGATAGTCGCTGCCGCCAGCCTTCGAGTCGGTGCCGCTCATGTTGAAGCCGCCGAAGGGATGCGCTCCCACCATGGCTCCGGTGCACTTGCGGTTGTAGTAGAGATTGCCCACGTGGAACTCGCGGCCAGCACGCTCGAGCTTAGCGCGGTCGGTCGAGAAGATTGCACCCGTCAGGCCGTACTCGGTGTTGTTCACAATCTTCAGCGCATCGTCAAAGTCCGCCGCCTTGATCACGGCCAGCACCGGTCCGAAGATCTCTTGCTGGGCAATCACCGCGTCTGGCGCAAGATCGGCAATGATCGTCGGCTCCACAAAGTAGCCGCCCTCAATGGAAGGCGCATTGCCGCCCAGCAGCAGACGGCCTTCCTGCTTGCCGATCTCGATGTACTTGAGGATCGAATCCAGCGCGGCGCGATTCACCACCGGGCCTAGATTATGGTTCTTGGCCGGATCGCCCACCGTCAGCTTTGCGGCACGCTCTACCAGCTTGGCCACGAATGCATCGTAAACCGGCGCTTCCACAATCACGCGCGAGCAGGCTGAGCACTTCTGGCCGCTGAAGCCGAAGGCCGCAGCCACCACCGCGTCGGCTGCCTTGTCCAGCTCAGCGTCGGCTGCGATCAGCATCGAATCCTTGCCACCCATCTCCAGCACCGTGCGCTTGATCCAGATCTGGCCGGGACGCGTCTTGGCGGCACTCTCGTGAATCTGCAGGCCCACAGCCTTCGAGCCGGTGAAGGAAATGAAGCGCGTGCGCACGTCTTCCACAATCGCATTGCCGAAGCTTCCACCCGCACCAGGGCAGAAGTTCACCACACCCGCTGGCACGCCCACTTCTTCCAGCACCTCCATGAACTTGGCCGCAATCGTCGGCGCATCGCTCGAAGGCTTCAGGATCACGGTATTGCCGGTGACGATGGCCGCCGCCGTCATGCCCGCCATGATGGCAAACGGAAAGTTCCACGGCGGAATCACCGCACCCGCGCCCAGCGGAATGTAGAAGAGCTGATTGCGCTCACCGGGGTACTGAATGGCCGTGGTGGCCGCAGCGAGCTTGAGCGCCTCACGCGCGTAGAACTCCAGAAAGTCAATGGTCTCGCCCACGTCGGCATCGGCCTCGGCCCAGTTCTTGCCCGTCTCATAGGTCAACCACGCCATGAACTCGTATTTGCGCTGACGGATGATCTCCGCCGCATGCAGCAGGCAGGAAGCGCGCTCAGCCGCGGGCGTAAAACGCCACGTCTCAAAGGCGGCAAGCGCGGCCTGCATGGCCAGTTCAGCATGCTCTCCCTCGGCCTTCTGATGCACACCCACCACCTGGGCAGGACGCGCCGGGTTCACCGAGGTGATCTTGGCCGCGGTCTGCACCCGCTTGCCACCGATCACCAGATCGTAGCTGCGGCCCAACTGAGCTTCCACCTGCGCAAGCGCGGCCTCCATCGCCTGACGCGCATCGTCCACGGCAAAGTTGGTAAAAGGCTCGTTGGCAAAAATTTCTTGGGGTACATACAACGACGGGGAAATCTGCGACATTGTTTCTCTCCTCGCTTTATCCTAAACGCCGACTTCTGGGTTCGGTATAAAAACTCTGCGGCGTAAAAACAAGAACAGGCGGAAGGCTCTCTTTCGCCCTCCGCCTGCTTTTTATGCCTGTCCCTGGCATCTTCAGTCGCCTTGCGACCTTGAAGAACTTTAATGTAGCACGCATTGAAAGCCACACCACAAAAACCCACGCACACTGGTCACGTGACTTCACGCCAAATAAAATTGCTCCTCGCTGAATCCTGCAATCAAGGCCTGCACTGCCTGCACCAAAAAAATCTCTTCCACACTCCATCTGTCTTGTTTTTAGACAGGCACCCGTTAGGCATTTCAAATCTCGCAGCAGAAGAGCAAGCGCCGCCCACAGCCGCTCAAGATTCACCCTCCAACTTGAAATCATTCCAAACAATCGCTCTTTGCATCACTGCCCCCGCTCGGCGAATCCAATAGAATGCGGATGAACAAGGAGGCTGGAGTGACTCGAAAGCGGGTATTGATTGTGGGGGGCGTTGCCGGTAGTGCAAGCTGCGCGGCACGGCTGCGGCGCATGGATGAAGCTGCGGAGATCATCGTCTTTGAGCGCGGGCCTTATGTTTCCTTCGCCAATTGCGGTCTACCCTACTATGTGGGCGATGTGATTCACGATGAGGCCAAGCTGCTGCTGGCCACGCCGGAACTCTTCCGCATGCGTTTTCAGATTGATGTGCGCACCGGCTGCGAGGCCATCGCCATTGATCGCGCCGCGCGCACACTCACCGTACGCACGCTTGCCACGGGTGAAGAATCCGTTGAGCCTTACGACGCACTGGTGCTTTCGCCCGGTGCAGCACCGATCAAGCCAGCCCTGCCCGGCGTCGATCTACCCGGCGTCTTCACAATGCGCAATGTACCGGACAGCCGTGCTTTGCGCGGTTGGATCGATGCCGGCCAGGCCAAGAACGCTATCGTGGTTGGGGGTGGCTTCATCGGCCTGGAGATGGCGGAAAACCTTGCCCATCGCGGCCTGAACGTAACCATTCTTGAAAAAACCGCGCAGCTTCTGCCGCCGCTCGACCCCGAACTTGCGACCTATGCGCAGGAAAAACTGCTGGCCTCGGGCGTTACGCTCAAACTCGGCGAAGGCCTTGCCTCTATCGAAAAACAGCAGGAAAAGCTCATCGTCCACACGGACAGCAAAGGCGCATATGAAGCCGATCTGGTGGTGCTGGCGATGGGCGTGCGGCCAGAAACCGCGCTAGCCCAATCTGCAGGACTCACACTCGGCGAGCGTGGCGGCATACGCGTAGACGAACAGATGCGCTCAAGCGACCAGCACATCTGGGCCGTGGGCGATGCCGTCGAGGTACGCAATCGCATCACCGGCCAGTGGGAGTTGATTCCGCTGGCAGGCCCCGCCAATCGCCAAGGCCGCATCGCCGCAGACGTCATCGCCGGACGCAGCGCGGCTTTCCATGGCGTGCAGGCCACAACCGTCTGCGGATTCTTCGGCCTTACCGCAGCGCTCACCGGCGCATCGGAAAAATCGCTGCAGCGTGCCGGCGTCAGCGACTATCAATCCATCTACCTGCACCCCGGCCATCACGTCGGCTACTATCCCGGCGCGCAGCCCATCCACCTCAAGCTGCTCTTTCGCCCCAGCGACGGCCGCCTGCTGGGTGCGCAGGCCGTAGGCGTGAAAGGCGTGGAGCGTCGCATTGACGTGATCGCCACCATGATTCAGCTGGGCGGAACGGTCTACGATCTGGAAGAGGCCGAGCTCTGCTACGCACCGCAATTCGGCGCAGCCAAGGATCCCGTGAATATGGCGGGCATGATCGCCTCCAACCATATGCGCGGCGATCTGGGTCTGGCCGACTGGCGTGAGTTAAAGAACACGGAAGCCTTTGTGCTCGACGTGCGCGAGCCCAAAGAGTTCGCGGCTGGAACCATCCCCCATGCCGTCAACATTCCGCTGGGAGAGTTGCGCTCCCGTCTGGCGGAACTGCCCGGCAAGCGCGAAATCTGGGTTAGTTGCGGCGTGGGCCAGCGGGCCTACTACGCCTGCCGCATCCTTGCGCAGCACGGCTTTACTGCCCGCAATCTGAGCGGCGGCTACAACACCTTCCGCATGCTGCCAGAGGATTGGAAGTAAGGAAACCATCGGACAGAGTCCCGAGGTGCCTGCCGTGGCCAATACCACGGCAGGCGTTCCGCCAAAAGTACGCAACAAGCTGTTTCTTGACCGGAATGCGGAATAGAAGGCAGGCGAAAAATACTGCGGGAACAGGGGAACGTCCTCCCCTTAATAATTGCCAAAACACTATAATTATTGTTGCAAATCCCGAAATACTCTATGTTTACGCCGCAACAAAACAGTGTGCACGCTGATCTGCATTGGCGCAAAGTACCTCTCAAAAACAGCCTTCAAGACAGTGGTAATTTCTTTCATGAAAATTAAAATACGAAAGTAAATGCCTCTACAATGACGGTGTGGCCGAGGTCGGGGCCGCAAAGCATCTTAACTTACCGGAAAGAGTGGTCCCAGATGCCGCGCACAGTGAAACAGCCGTCAGTAAAACCCGAAAAAACAGTTCGTCGACGCATTCCGCAATGGGCACTGCACGCCAAGGAAAACGATTCCGGCAACGAGCAATATTTTCTGCGTTCCATCAGCCGTGCCATTGAGGTTCTGGACACCTTTGACGGCAAACAGACGCTTTCTCTCAAAGAGGTAAGCCAGCGAACGCAACTTTCAGAATCGACTGCGTTTCGGGTTCTGCTCACGCTGGAGCGCTGTACCTATCTGCAGCAGCAGGTGGACGGAACCTATCAGCTTGCGCCCAAGCTGCAGGTGGGATGGCGGCAGGAACAGGCGCGCAAACTACGGGAAAAAGCCCGGCCCGAACTGGAGCATCTGGCCAACCACTTCAACGAAACAGTCAGCTTTGCCTGCCTGTTCGACGACCGGATTCAGGTGCTGGACTGCGTGGAGACCTTTCACGAGATCCGTATTTCAAACCGCATTGGCCGCGTGCTACCACCGCACTGCAGCGCCATGGGTAAGGCAATCACGGCTTTTCAGGATCGAGCCTCGATTGATCGCATTCTCGAAGTGTATGGATTGTTTCCGCGCACACCCCACACCATCGTGGACCGCAACAAACTCTTTGAGGAGTTTGAACAGATCCGGAAAACAGGCTTCGCCTACGACCGCGAAGAGTCTGTGCTGGGTGGGCTCTGCATTGGCGCCGTTCTGCGCACGGGCAGCAGCGCACAGGTGGCAGCACTGAGCGTTTCCACGCCGCTTTCGCGCATGAGCGACGAACGCGAGAAAGAGATCCGCAACGCGGTGCTGGAATCGGCGGCGCTGATTGCAAAGCTGATTTAAAGATGAGAGGCCGGTGTTGACCCCATCGGCCTGCAGCTTCGCAGTGCGGAATTTTTGTTTCCGCAAAAAGAACCTTGGCTTCTGCTGTAAGTTGCGATTGGTAAAAGTAAAAATAAACTGTATATTATGGCAATAATTTTGCCATGGCCCCCATTCGTTCCCAATCCGATGGCCCGTTGCAGCCTGAAAGCATGCTCCGGCCTGCTGAAAGATGGATTCGCCCCCACCCGCCCACGATTTTGCTGGTTGCCGACGACCTGACCGGCGTCTGCGACAGTGCGCTGGCCTTTGTAAAGGCTGGTTTTTCAGCATTTGTGCAGATCAGCGGATGGAAAGCTGAACTTCCTGAAGAGTGCTCTGTCTGGGCAACTTCCGCGGAAAGCAGAAACCTGAAACCTGAGGAAGCTGCACCGCACATGGCCGGACTCAGCCTTTTGCCGGCTGCCGAGGAGACATTGCTGTTCCACAAAGTGGACTCAGCGGGCAGGGGCAATCCCGGAGAAGAATTGCAGGCACTGGCGGCTCGCTGGCAATGTGAGGGCGTGGTCTATGCGCCCGCCTTTCCCGGCGCGGGACGTACGGTGCGGGACGGAAAACTCTGTGTGCGCGACTTCACTGGGCAGGACCGGATCCAGAATCTTTGGGAAAAGATCCCCAGGTCCCAGCGGGAGCGTACGGCGCTGATCCCAGCGGGCAGTGTGGAGTCGTTGCAGGAACAGATGCGCGCTGCACTGGCCGCCAGCCAATCGATTCTGCTCTGCGATGCCCGCGAACAGGCCGATCTGGACAGAATTGTGCGTGCCGCCCGCAGTCTTCCGCAACGCATTTTATGGTGTGGTTCGGCCGGATTGGCTGAAGCACTGGCCGGCAGCATGAAGTCGGAAGTGCGCCAGCAGAGGAAGCGTCCGCTGGCCGGTCGCACACTGGTCATCAGCGGAACCGATCACTCTGTAACGCGCGTGCAAATGCGTGCGCTCGCTGGTGGTACGCAACCGGGCCATGAGCTTGCAGAGTGCGCGACGGACTGTGCAGCAGTGGAACTGGATTGGCAACAGACAAACGAAGAGAGCATCCGCACACTCTGGCAGCGGGAAGCGGAAGGCAACAAACCCGCACTGCTGCTGACCGGCGGTGACACGGCAGCTTTTGTGCTGCAAGCGTTCGGTGCAACCGGCCTGCTCCTAGGCGGCGAAGTGGAAGCCGGCCTGCCGTGGGGCGTAATCGTAGGCGGCATGGCAGAGAACGCAATGATCATGACCAAATCCGGCGGTTTTGGCAGCGAGAAGACATTGATCCGGGCCGTCGAGTTTGCCCGACAGGGGGAAAGAATGATGGAACGAATTGCAATCACGCTGGGCGATCCGGCGGGCGTTGGCGCTGAAGTAGCACTCAAGGCGCTGGCAGATCCTGCGATTGCAGGATTAGCTGACTGGGTGGTGATTGGCGACAAGGCAACCGTACAAAGCGCCGGCAAACTGACCGGTATCGACCCCCAGGCCTTGCCCTGCAGCTTTGAATTTGCCGGTACGCTCGACGATTCGGCACCGATTGCCTATGGCCAGTTGCGTGCCGAGTATGGCGTGGCCGCCGTCGAATGCGTGCGCCAAGCCACGCTCAAGTGCCTACATGGCGAGGCCGCAGCCATGGTGACTGCACCGCTGAACAAGGAAGCCGTGACGCTGAGCGGTCGCTCGTTCACCGGCCACACCGAGTACATTGCCGAACTCTGCCAGGCCACGGAATCGCGCATGCTGCTGGCCAGCGAACGTGTCTCCACAGTGCATGTGACCACGCACGTGCCGCTGGAAAAAGCCTGCCAGGCTACCGAGCAGCGTGTACTGCGCACCATTCAACTGGGTGCCGAGGCGGTGCGTCTGATGCTGCAGCGGCAGCCGCGCATCGGTGTATTGGGCCTGAATCCACACGCCGGTGAGCATGGACTCTTCGGCCGTCAGGATCTTGACGTAATTACTCCGGCCATCGCCGCAGCCTGTGCGCAGGGCTACGATTGCCACGGCCCGCTGCCGCCCGACACTGCGTATGTGCGCGCCCTGCGCGGTGAATTCGATCTGCTCGTGGCGCAGTATCACGATCAGGGGCACATCCCGATGAAGCTGATTGACTTCGAAGAGACGGTCAATGTTTCGCTCGGTATTCCCATCCTGCGTACCTCGGTTGATCACGGCACCGCCTTCGATATTGCCGGCAAGAATCAAGCCGATGCGCGCAACATGAAGGCCGCCATGCGGCTGGCTGTACGCATGGCTGAAGGCCGCCGACTGCTGGCCGCCGCAAAGGAGCTGTAACCATGCACTGGCAGGATGGATTGGTAGTGGCGCTG
Organism: Telmatobacter bradus; assembly: GCF_048629425.1. Taxonomy (NCBI): domain Bacteria; kingdom Pseudomonadati; phylum Acidobacteriota; class Terriglobia; order Terriglobales; family Acidobacteriaceae; genus Telmatobacter; species Telmatobacter bradus. Next base: position 3,845,813 of record NZ_CP184532.1, on the reverse strand, counting down.
TATCTTGCGGCTCTGGTGGCCATTGGTCTGCGCACGGCGCGACGCCAGACCAGCACGGCGCGCTACTTCGTGGCTGAACGCTCCATTCCCGGCTGGGCCGCGGGCATGTCGCTGCTGGCCACCATCATCACCAGTGTTACCTTCATTGCCTATCCTGGCGCGGCCTATGCGGGCGACTGGAATCTGCTGGTTCCAGGCATCATGTTCGTCGTCGTAGTGGCGCTCATCGGCCAAGTCATCATTCCCTTCTTCCGCCGCGCAGTTTCCATGAGCGTCTACGAGTACTTTGGCCAGCGCTTTGGCTTGCCGGTGCGCATGTACGCTTCGTTTGCCTTCGCGCTCGGCCATTTTTCCAAGATGGGTTTCGTCTTTTATCTGCTGGCGCTCTCCGTCACCGGCATTACCGGATGGCCCATTGGCGGCATCATTCTGGTGCTTGGCCTGATCACCGTGCTTTACACGCTGATTGGCGGCCTGGAAGCAGTGATCTGGACCGATGTGCTGCAGGGATTTGTGTTGTGGAGCGGTATTCTTGTCACCATTCTTCTGCTACTCTTCCATAGCCCCTGCACGTCGTCGCAGATGATCGGCGCAATGATCGCCAACAACAAGATGGCACTCGGCAGCATGCACTTCAATCTTGCCAAACCCACCTTCTGGACGCTCTGCCTTTACGGCTTCTTCTTTTATCTGCAGAAGTACACCGCGGACCAAACCGTAGTGCAACGCTATCTGGCCGCACGCAGCGACGATCAGGCTCTGCGCGGCATCAATATGGGCGCATGGCTCTGCCTGCCCGCATGGACGGCCTTCATGCTGATTGGCAGTCTGCTGTGGACCTTTTACCGGCTCACCGCCGAGTCGCTACCAAGCAGCATCACCAAGCCCGATCAGGTTTTTCCGCACTTCATGGTGACGCATATGCCCATCGGTCTGGCGGGGCTCTTTCTGGCCGCGCTCTTCGGGGCAGCCATGTCGATGCTCGCATCGGATCTGAATTGTCTGGCCGTGATTCTCACCGAAGACTTCTACGCGCAGTTCTTTCCGTCGCACACGGACCAGCGCAAGCTGCGTGTGGGCAAGTTATCGATTGGCGTCTGTGGCCTGCTAGCCATCGGCGTAGCGCTGCGACTGGCCACCATCAGCGGCAGCGCGCTCTCGCTCTACTACACCATCACAGCCATCGTCGCCGGAGGCCTCGCCGGCCTTTTCCTGCTTGCCTTTCTGAGCCGCAGGGCCGGTAAAACCGCGGCCATCGCGGGCATCGCAGTCAACCTTGTCTTTACCACTTGGGCCACGCTCACCATGAACGACGGCCACATCGTAAATCTACATGCATGGAACTATCCCTGGCACGAGTACACGATTGGTGCGCTGGGCAATGTGTTGCTGTTTGGAGTTGGACTGATCGTCGCACTCTTCTCACGTAGCACACCCACTGGCGCAACGTTGTGGAGCTGGTTAGGGCGGGAAGTGTTGGCCAAACCCGAAACAAGCCAACAGGGAGCATCGGAATGAATCGCATTCGCAAGGCACTTGCAGCTAATGGAGGCCGTCCGATCCTGGGCGCGGCACTGTACTTCTATGATCCGATCTTTCTGGAGATCTGTGCGCATCTCGGCTATCAGGCGGTGTGGATCGAGATGGAGCATGCGCCCATCAGCTTTGCCCAGGCGGCTGATCTGTGCCGCATGGCCTCGGGCAGCGGCATGCTGACCATGATCCGCATTCCCGACACGCGACGGGAAAATGTGCTGAAAGCCTGCGAGTGCGGACCCGACATTCTGGATGTGCCAATGGTCGAAAGCATCGAACAGTTGCATGAACTGCACCAGTACGCACGCTTTCAACCCGCCGGCGAACGCGGTTACTTCAGCGTGTCGCGAGCAGTAAACTACGGCATTGTGCCGAGCGTTCCGCGTGAGCAACAACAGTTGAATGATGAGTTGTGCCTGCTGGCGCAGATCGAGTCAGCGGCGGCACTCAACAAAGTGGAAGAGTTGGCGGCCGAGCCCGACATTGATCTGTTCATTGGACCGGCAGATCTGGCGGCGAGCCTTGGCCATCCGGGCGAAACCGGCCACGCCGATGTGCAAGCGGCCTGCCGCAGGATTGTGAAGGCGGCGCGCGCCAACCACAAGCTGGTGGCCACGGCCTGCGCCCAGAGCGACTACCAGTTCTTCCTCGACCTTGGCGTTGATCTGCTCTATCTGACCAACGACATCGCATGCCTGCGCGCGGCTGCAACCCAAAGCCTGAACGCCGCAAAACTGCTTCTGAAAGCGCAAGCCACTGGAGTCGCACAATGAACACTGTTACTCTGCTGCAAACGCCGCATCTGGTGATTGGCAGCGGCTGCCGCGCACAATGCCGCGCCTATCTGCAGGAGCACAATCTGCGTCGCTGCTATGTGCTGGCTCCGGCCTGCAATCTTGCCCATGCACACGCCATGCTGGAGGGCTTTGACGCGGTTGAGGTTGATACCTCCCTCTCCGCCGAGCCAACCGTCAACGACTTCAAAACGATTCTGGAGCGCGCGCAGAGGTTTCAACCCGATGTGGTGATTGGGCTGGGCGGAGGCAGCGCGCTGGACATGGCCAAGCTGGTGGCCGCGCTGCTCGATGGCGCACAACAGATCCAAAGCGTCTTTGGCATTGGACTGATCCGACATCGCATGGCACATCTGGTCTGCCTGCCGACAACTTCAGGCACAGGCAGTGAAGTTTCGCCCAACGCCATTCTGCTGGATGAATCCGATCAGTTGAAGAAGGGCGTGGTCAGCCCGCATCTGGTGCCCGACGCAGCCTTCGTCGATGCGGAGTTAACGCTGAGCGTTCCACCGGCGGTCACCGCTGCCACCGGCCTGGACGCGCTCACGCACTGCATTGAGGCTTATACCAATCGCTTCGCGCATCCCGTGGTGGACGTGTGGGCGCTCGAAGGCGTTCGCCTGATTGCCAGCGCGCTGGAAGAGGCCGTGAAGAGTCCATCGTCGGTTCCCGCGCGTGAAAAACTTGCGCTCGGCAGCCTGTATGGCGGACTCTGCCTTGGTCCGGTGAACACCGCCGCAGTGCATGCGCTTTCCTATCCGCTGGGCGGAGTGCATCACATTCCGCATGGCCACGCCAACGCAATTCTTCTGCCGCACGTCATGCGCTTCAACCTGCAAGCCGCTCCAGATCGCTTTGCCGCAGTGGCACTGGCTCTGGGCGCGGCATCTGCCGACTCTGCTGCGGCCACCGCCGAAGCGGGCATTGCACAGCTATGGAAGTTAATCGATGCGACGGGCCTGGAGATGCGCCTGGGGGCGCTGGGCGTGGATCCCTCGGAAGCCGCATCATTGGCCGCTGCCGGGCTCAGCGTAACGCGACTGATGAAGAACAATCCGCGCTCAATGACGCAACAGGAAGCCGAGCAGATTTATCATGCGGCCTTTGCTGGCCCCACTCGTTAATTTTCTTTGTAGATGAATTTTCTTCCCGGCCAGCGCCCGATCAAAAAGCCTCCTCGGCGATCCAGCGCTGGTCTTTTTTTGCGTGCTAAACGCACATCTAGCGCACTGGACACTCGTCGCCGATTCTGTCGTTGAGTCCCTCATGATCGACATTGAAAGCAACGCTGGTGCGGCCTCCTGAGTGCGTCAGTCGAATCACATAGATCATGTCGTACTCCGAATTGCTCCACGCGGGAACCTGCCCCGGATCGCCCCCGAAGCTCTTGATCAGATTCCGTGCAAAGCGCTCTTCATAGACGTGCTCCCATGCGATGAAGACCGTCGACGATGCGTACTTCGTATTGGTCAGTTCCTGCTGCAAGCGATCAATCTGGTCATAGCCAATCTGCGCATTCACATTCATGCCCAGCCGGATCGCCGTTGGCTCAATGGTGGCCAGCGGACGCACGTAGGAATACGAGCTGAGGATGCCATCATGCACCTGCACCGCGGGGTCCGGTGCAAAAAGAGCCTCGGGGTTGCCATACTTGCCGATCAGCACACTGGGCAAAGCCAGCGAGCGATTCAGTCCACGACAGGTCAACTGGCCAAGGCCCTTCTGGGGCTTCTCACCATGGCGAAAAAGCACCAGCGTTTCAGTTGTGGAAGTTTGCGCACCGCGCACGGAACAACCCGTGAATGCAACCAACGCCGCCAATACGACGGTTCTACGTAAACAACAAATCAACATGCGCTCTTTCTGCTTCCACATCTCCGATGGAAGAGTTCCCTGCACTGCATTCTCGCAGGAAGCCCTGCTTCAGGCCAACTGTCGCTATGCATCCAGCAGCCGCGCCAGATAGCGCGACCGCATCTGCTCGCTGGCCATGGCCTGCTTGATGGGAGGAAGCTTCAGAATCACGCCCAGAATCGCCGCCATGGCGCGATGATTCCAGTGCGCCTGATTGTCGAAGATCAGGTTCTGCAATTTACCGCGCTCAATGGCCATCAGCACGGCGCGATGCGTTGTGGTCACGGGGGTGAGCACGCGTTTTTCCCGCGCCCGCAGCTTGAGCGCATTCTGCGCGCAGGCCCGCACGCACACACCGCAGCCCAGACAGAGCCGCTCGTCCAAACGAGCCTTGCGTTTTTTGCTCTGCTGCGGATCATTGGCCGAGACCATCCCCATGGCTTCCACCGGGCACACCTCGGCGCATTTGCCGCAGCCAGTGCAACCTTCCGCTGCAACCTCGGGCAAATAATTTGTGGTGGCCACCGGATTCAGAAAGCCAAAACGCTTGGCCCCCAACAGCGCCTCGCAACAGCAGCCACAACAGTTGCAGATGTAACTCACCTTGCGCTGCACATTTTCGCCGAACTGCACCAGATTGTGCGCATATGCCTGATCGAGCAGGTCAAGGCACTCTTTGGCATCGACCTGCCGCGCAATACCGTGCTTGATGAGCGATTGCGCCGCGCCGGAAAAGGTCATGCAAATATCCATGGGCGCATCACAGGCCTTGCCCATGTGCTGCATCTTGTGGCGACAGTAGCATGCACCAATGCCAATGTGCTCGGCTGTGCGGATGACCTCGCTGGCCCGCTCGTAATCCAGCACGTCAAGCGTAGACTCGGCGGGCAGCGCCTGTTCGTTCACAAACGCGCGGCCGATTTGCGTATCTCCGCCCGTCAGCAAGTCGCGAATAAAATCCTCTTCCACATTGATGTACTGATGAAAGAGTTCGGCCAGCAAATTTTGATCGTAGCTGTTGCCAATGCGCATCATGGAGAACTCGAAAAATCCGGCCATGGGCGGCGGCAACACAAAGATCTGCTCACCGTCGCGTTCCATGTCGAGCAGCATGCCACGCGAGGCCAGCGCTTCAAGCACCTTGTGGCTCTCGGCAGGCGATTTTTTCCAGCGCCCGGCAGCTGTTTCCACATTGAAGGGGCGAATGGGAAGCAGCGCCACCAGCTCCGCTTCATCGTGCGTAAAAAGCGTTTCCAGGATGCGGAAGAGAAGTTCCGTTGGCGGCGCGCCCTGCGGAAATAAATTGATACGCTCGGCCAGAGAATGATAGCTGTTTTTAAGTTTGACGTGCGCCATGGCAAGCCTCGAATCTCAACATGCATTGAAATTGAGATCATTATAGGTCCGCGCGCATGCCAGAAACAGTGCCGGAGCAGAGCATGAATCCACTCCGGCAATTTATTTCTGCACAATCACTGTATGGAAAGTTTGCCCGTCAGCGGCGTGCTATCGGAAGAGCCACCGATCAACACACCGTACTCGCCTGGCGTCAGCGTCCAGTCCTCCTTGGCTTCGTCATAGACCGCGAGCACGCGCTTGTCGAGCGCTACGGTAACGGTCTGCGACTGACCCGGAGCCAGCGTCAAACGCTTCCATCCCGCCAACCGTTTGTAACTTTCTCCGGCAGACTTGGGCAGCCTCGCATAGACTTCGGCAATTTCATCGCCCGCCCGTGCGCCGGTATTTTTCACTGTAAATTGCACCGTTTGGCGAGCCGCGTCCACGCTCAATCCGGAATAGGCAAAGCTGGTATACGAGAGGCCAAAACCAAAAGCAAAAAGCGGCTGTTTCTGCTCGCTTTCATACCATTTGTAGCCCACCCGTGCGCCTTCGTCGTAGTGCATGGTGTAGTTGGAGGCGCGCGCGCCCATACTCACCGGCCCCATGCCCATCTTCTGGTCTTCCTCGCTGAGCGCGGGAATCACCGGATGGGGCAGATCCTGTTCGCTCTTCGGAAAGCTCAGGGCCAGTTTGCCGCTGGGGTTCACGTCGCCCACCAGAACACTGACCAGAGCCTTATGTCCGGCGCTGCCTGCAAACCACGCATCCACGACGCCCGCTACCTTGCTGAGCCAGGGCATGGTCACAGCCGTGCCATTCTCCAGCACTACGATGGTGCGCGGATTAGCTGCCGCCACGGCCTCGATCAAGGCATTCTGATCAGAAGAAAGCGCAAGGCTCGGCAGGTCCATGCCCTCTGCCGTCCACTGATGCGCAAAGACAATCGCAACGTCGGAATTCTTAGCCAGTTCTGCCGCTGCCTGCAGGTTGCTGCCCGCACCAAAAGTGATCTTCGTCTGCGGCAACCGGGCCTCCAGAGTCTGCATGGGCGAGGTCGGAAACCACACATGATCCTGCCAGTGGGTAGTTTTCTGCCCTTCCGGGGCAATCACGTTACCGCTCGGCGGATCCACTTGCGCCGAACCACCACCGCTGATCATACCCACATCCGCATGGCCGCCAATCAGCGCAATACGATGCACAGCGGCCGAAAGCGGCAGTACATTTTGGCTGTTCTTCAAGAGCACGATGCTCTTTTCTTCGATCCGTCGAGCAATCTCCAGCCCGGCTTCGGCGTCCACCACACTCTTCTGCGGCGGGTCGTCCACGATGCCGGAAGCGAACTCTGCATAGAGAATGCGGCGCGCATGTTCGTCGATCTCCACCAGCGGCACCTTGCCCTCTTCCACGGCCTGCTTCAGTTTGGGTCCAAAGAAGTCTGCCATCGGCTGTTCCTGATCCAAACCTGCCGCCGAGGCCTTTTCCACACTGTGCGTGCCGCCCCAATCGCTCAGCACAAAACCCGGAAACTCCCACTGCTTTTTCAACACATCGTTCAGGGTGTACGCATTTTCGCAGGCATAATCGCCGTTGACGCGGTTGTAGGAGCACATCACAGCCGCCGCATGGGAGATGGAAAGCGCAATGTGGAAGGCCAACAGATCCGACTCCTGCATGGCCCGCTTGGCGATGACCTCGTTGACGAGAGTGCGCCCCGTTTCCTGATCGTTGACAGCGTAGTGCTTGATGTCGCCCACCACATGCTGGGCCTGCTCGCACTTCATCAGGTTGCCCACCATGACTCCGGCCAGCAGCGGATCCTCGCCCGCATACTCAAAAGTGCGACCATTGCGCGGCTCCCGCGCCAGATTCACACCGCCGCCCAGCGTCATGTCATAGCCCTGCGCACGCAGTTCGCGACCGATCAGCGCGCCATAGGCGCAAGCAGAATCCACATCCCAACTAGAGGCCGCCGCCAGATTCGAAGGCAGCGCCGTGGAGTAGCGACCATTCTCACCGCTGCTGCGCACCCCATAGGCCGCATCCGAAATATAAAGCGGGGGAATGCCCAGCCGCGGAATCCCCACCACGTACCCCGCGCCGCCGTTCCCCTGACTCGTCAGCGGCGTCTCCCAGTTCCCGGTGTGGGCCATGCCGTTGCCGTGCAGCAGGCTCAGTTTTTCGTCCAGCGTCATCTGCTTGAGCACCAGATCAGCCCGTTCCGTGGGCGTAAGCGAGGGGTTCATCCACGACCGGTCAGCATTCTGTGCGTGGCTCAAAGAGCCCGTTGCCAGCAGCGCCAGAGCGCCACAGAGCGAGAGAAAACCAGGGAAACCAAAGGGCTTCATGTATCTTCCTTTCCGCACTACGCGAGACAGCGTTCCACAGAAGCACTGCCCGCTTTCAGGCGGTTTCTGCAAGGAACAGTACAGGATACAAAGCGGAAGCAGAAGATTGAACGTGTATCAGATTTGTTGATTTCCATCTATATATAGGATAAATAACGTATTACCTATAAAGACACACGCCCCTGAGTGCCCTGTATCATACATTTTTTCGCGGAAAACACGGCTTTACCAGCTCTCTAGGGCAAGCACGGTCGGCGGTCCGGGATGGCCATCGATGATCTCAGTCTCAATGACTGCCTCCAGATTTCTCTGATCCCAGTTCTTCGGGACCTTGTCGAGCATTGCATTCAGATAGGAAGGATTGGAAACAACTTCGCTGGCCGCCTCGGTTCCCTCTCCCAGAATACCCGCCAGCAGAATCACCGGCTGACCGGTCACTCTGTCGCGAATACGGGCCACCACACCATAATCCCGGGCGGGCCTCGTGCTGGCCCCCTGTCCGTCAAAGGTCCAGACCTTGCCCTGTCGGCGGTCAACCACCTTGCGGATACTGCCACTCAATTCAAAGCCGATGGGCAGATTCTGGGTGATGCGCAGGGTCCATGGATTATCGAAGGCTCCAATCAGCACCACGGGAGCTTCCCGCAACGCCTCAAAGCTGGTTTGTGGCGCAGCCACCACGCGAAAAGCGCCCTTGCGCGGGGCCAGCGAACGAGCCAGCGTCAGAACATCCGAGACATTCAGGCTGCCGTTAATCTCCTCCGGTGTATGACGTTCCCGGTCGATGGCCTCATCGGGCTCACCCAGACAATAGGTAATCCGGCCTGGAGCAGTGGCAATCGGTTCCCAGAATCGCTCCAGGTTGCTCTTTTGCCATGGAAGCGGCAAACGCCCCAGCCCAAAGCCGACCAAGAAGGCCAGCAGCAGAACAACCGGCGCAAGCAGCCAAAACCGTCGCTGATTCGCCACGGCCTTTGCGGCAGTGGGCGCGTCCTCCAGCGCATGCTCTGCCAGTCTCACTGTCTCTGCAGGCAGGTGAAAACTGGGCACATAGGAGCCTGCGGAAAGCTCGATCACCAGCTCACCGGCATGCTCAGGGTTGTAATAGTACTGACTGATCCGCTTGCGCACCTCAGCGGCGGTCATACGCACCACCGGATCGATGCTGACGTCATAATCCGTCTGGCGACCAAAGGCCACTACGCCGATCAGGCGCTCTTTCAGCTCGCCGGTGTGACCGGCCAGCGTCTGTTCCACGATGTGCTGGAGCAATACCGGATAGCGTTTGCTGTGGGTAAACAGCGGATGCGCCAACAGCTTTTTCAACTGTTCGCGTATGGCGCGCTCGCCCGGCTGGGCTGCGGCTGACGGTGCTTCCGTTTCGAACTGGGTAGCGTTTGGCATCGTACGTCGAAACTAACCATTTTGGTTTTGCAGTGCGCTGTGCACTCTCCACTGTAGCCTAACCGGGCACTGCCATGCAGTACCGAATAAGGCTCACCTCCACTAATTTTGGAGGCTCGCGTTCACCGCCGGCGTCTTCCACTGAAAGCGCGCCGAAAGCAGCTTGAGCACCAGCCCGGCCGTGCAGCCGGCGGCCGTGGAAATTGAACGATCGAAGCCCAGTTTTTCGCAGCCCAAAAAGGCAAAGGCAGCCAGTAGTGCAGCCAGCGTGTAGGGTTCTCCGCGCTCGAAGACGCGAGGCGTGCGGCCCATTAGCACATCGCGCAGCAATCCGCCGCCGGCAGCGGTAATCAGCCCCAACAACACCGCCGGCAACATGGGCAAGCCAGCGTTCAGCGCACGGCTCACGCCGGCCACGCTGAACAGCCCCAGCGAAGCCGCATCGGCCAGCCAGATCCCCCGTTCAATCCAGCGATGCGTGTGGCCGCCAAACAACAGCACGAACAGACCCGCACTGAGCGCCACCAACAGATAGCGCACATCCATGAAGGCCAGCGGAGGACCTTTCTGTAAGAGCACGTCGCGAGTAATGCCGCCGCCCAGCGCCGTGATGATGGCCAACCCCAACACGCCGATCAGATCATACTGATAAGTACGGCTGCGCTTTGCCTGGAGCGCGCCAGCCAGCGCGCCAGAGACCACGCCGGAAAACTCCACAATCGTGAAGACGGCCATCGCATGAAGATTAATGGAAACCATTGCTCTTCCAGCATAAGCTGATTCGCTCGTTCCCGCGACTGGCTGCCGCATACAGTCGAAGCAGAGTCTTCAAACACGGAAAGCACTGAGTAGATTCTCCCTGAGGAAAATCCACTCAGCACCGATCAAATAATTGTGCAGGCACGTTCTAGTTATTGGCCACCGTATCGTCCGCAGCAGTATAACCCGAGCTATCAACATACTCGTAGTCGTGCCATCCGGTGGTGGCGGGACTTGCGGAAGTATCGGTGATCTCCATCCGCAGCGCATCATATTCTACGCCGTCCGCCTGACTAACCTGGAGCGTCAACAGATTGGAATCCTCCGCCGCGCTCAGGTCAGCGACTGGCCACTGGAAGACAACCCACTGATAGTAGCCCGACAGACCACTGCGCACCATGGCATCGCTTTTATTGATGCCCGACCAGACGAGCTTATGCCCGTTCAGCGTTGCCGTCACGGAGGCTTCGGTTGCCGCAAGGCCGATCGAGAGGGCTACATACGATCCCTGCGCCAACTGGTCAGAGGTCGCAGTAAAATAGACATCCCATGCCGGAACGCTGGTTGTTACGCCATCCGTCCCACTCGTCGTGGAAAGATCGGCCACATAGGATGGAATGATGTAGTCATACCCGTCGGTCGTATCATCACTGGAACTGTAATATCCGCCAAAAATCCCCGGATCAAACTCTCCCCACTGGCAGTAGTTCCACTTGCTCAGGTTGGCCGTCGCGTCCGTAGCCCCAACTGCCGTGGCGTAGTAAACGACCGCGCCACTATTGGACGCAAAGTCCGACCAATAGTTCCAGTTGCCCCAGTACTCGCGATCATCGTAGCCAGAGCTATTTTTGCCGTGCTGGAACTCATGTGCCGAACGGTCCGGCGTACCAATTGTCCAGATAGGACTGCTGCTGCCAAATTTCTCTTCGGTAAAAGTCCCCGTCACGCTGGTGGTATTGCCAGCGGTCACCTTCACATCATCGCTGCGATACTCACCAAACTTGCCCAGAACATAACCACTCAGGCGATAGGTTCCCGGAGCAACATCGGAAAGAGTTACAATCCCCGCGCTGTTCGCTGCCCAATACTGCAGGCCACTGGAGGAATACTGGAAATTCTTCTCGTTATCGCCAAGGACCACCCAGGCATTGTTCGCCGTGCTGGAACCACCATCGGTAATTGTGGCCTTCACCGTGCCACGATAGGACGTAGTGCGCGGCACATAGCCATTGCTAACCAGAGTTGCCTGGGAATCAAACAAAGACTGTCCCGTGGTGGCATTGCTCTGTGCTTCGGAATAAAGCTGGGCCGACGTCGTCAGGCTGCTAGTAAACGCGTTGAAGTGGAAACCGAAAGGGCCATAAAAACGCGATGAAGCCACGTCCTGCGTTGGCGTGTAGGCCAGCTCATTATCCAGATGGTCAGAGAATGCCTCTGCCATGATGATCGATTCCGTAAAGATCAGATCCTGTTTGGTCGGTCCGCCGGAAAGGGTTTCTGTGCTGGGAATGGTAGTCCAGGCTCCGTAAGTCGAACCGTAGACACCGTGTCCCTTATGCAGATATTCATAACTGGAGTAATCATACTTGGTGTAGAACTCACGCCCGAACCCGGAAGGAATCGTCAGACCATGCAAATCGGTGGTGGCATCCTGAACCGCGCGGCCAGTATCGGTGGTTCCCAAAACAGAGGCGGAAGGTAGAGTAATAGTCGTGGCTCCGGTATTATTCAGTCCGCTATTCACAGAGTAAGTATTGGTGAAGAGCGTGGGACTGACACGGAAGACCCACTGAACCTGCCCGACAGAACCGGAAATATCGGTTGCCGAGTGGGCCGCCACAAAATAGACATACAGCGTGGCATCGTTGGGCAGCAGAAACCAGTGCTGCGTATAGGTGAAGGCATTCGTAGAACTGGATGGAACCGTAATCCACCAGTCAAGGTAGTGCCCACTGTCGAGGTGGTAACTCGCTGTGCCCGTACCGGTGCCAAATCCACTGTTATCCATATACAGGCCATCAGGGTTGCCATCGCTTCCCAGGTAAGTCGTATCTACCAGGTTAGTACTATTTAAGTAGAGACTCCATACATGGCCTGTGCTGGAATCAAAATTAAGGGTGAGGGTTCCGTTGGAGATCTTCCAGTCAGAAGCCGTAGTGGTATCGATGCTGAGTTGAGCGTGTGCAAGCAGTGTTGTAAACGCCAATGCAGCAAGGGAAAAAATCTTTCCCATGGTTCGGATCATAAAAAATTCTCACTCCCAGGAATGGGTAGAGGGTTGACGTTGAGGGCTGATTTTTTCGTAGGAACGCCCCGTGCAATGACGCAGAAAAGTCCTTCTGAATCAAACAGCGCACTCTCACGATAAGTCAGGTGCCGGAGCCATGAAATGAGTAAAAAGGATGGGCCGCAGGAAGACGCGCCTGAACTACCGACAGAGAGCCGGAGCGATGCTACTACAGCGCATTGACTTTTGGGAAGTCATCGTTTCTATAACTTAGCGCGCAACCGTTAACTTTTTAAAATTTCTCTTATGAATTTTTACGGAACTGATTCTACATTGAAATTGCCACAAATACGCCAAAGAAATCCTCCGGCCGAATAACCCATTGTAAGCCAGACAGGCAATGAAAACGGGCTTCCGGAAAATTGATGAAGCTTCGCCTTATCACGCAGTCCGTCTTACTCCTGGCTGAATCAGGGAGGCCAGCAATACGGCCACAATTCCAACCAGAAACACGCCATCAAAAGTACCTGCTCCACCAATCGAAGCAACGGGTGCGCCCAGTCCGTGAATCTTGTCCAGATTCATCAGGTCAGCACCAATGAGCACGCCCATGCTTCCTCCCACGTAAGCGAGTGGTGCTGCCTTCCGCCACGAAAGCAGCAGAGCGCAGATCACAGCCACAATCGGCGGAATAAAGACCGGGAGTGTAATACCAACACCACGCACCGGCTGTGCCATGGAGTGCGTTACGAGTGCCACCACTGCGGCAGCAACAACCCCTCTTGCCACAATCCGGTTTCTCAATACCAGATACAGCGACAACAGAATCAATAGCGCGCAATGCGACGAAATGCCCATTCGTTCGTAGGCATAATGCAAAACTCTCAGTTCGATCAGTACGACCAACAGGGAGAAGAGCAGGAATAAGGCCAACAGGAAAGGCCACTCTACAGGAAAATAGTGCATCCCAGAAAATTGCATTGCCATTCCATCCTCTTTTCAAGCATTTCTGCATCCATTTTTCAATATTCTCTAAATTTGTACTCAGACACGGTTTCAATTCATGCCTACAGTCGGGTCTTTGAGAATTTGAACATATATCAACACGGAATGCCAGGGCCAGATTTTAGGGCTCTGCGCAGGAATCTGTAAGGCAGCGTGATTTTCGCGGGTTTTGCTTGAGGTGTGGAATCGGCTATTCTCCTCCCGATGCGCGACAACGATTGGACGCGGGTATTGGGATGGCCGGGCTACAAGGTCTACCGGCATGAGATTGACGAGCCTGGCAAAAGGCTGAAGCTTTGGGTTCGGCGCAAGCGGGCCAACAAGTTGCTGGTCTGTTCCGGCTGCGGCAGGCCAACAGGCGAAATGGTAGCCAGCTATGAGCGGGAAGTGCGCGATCTGCCGTGCTTCGAGTATCTGACCACGGTGGTGATCGAGCTGTACCGGGTTCGTTGCCTGGACTGCGGCGTCAAGGCGGAGAAGGTGCCGCTGCTTCCTGGCAAAGCGCCCTTCAGCAAGCGTTTCGAGGATGCGGTAGGCCAAGCCTGCGAAAGCTCCGCAGCCAGCCGAGTAGCGCGGCAGTTTGGTCTGGCGGCGAGCACGGTGCGGGCCATCGATCAGCGGTATCTGGCGCGTTGGGCAAAGTCGCGGCGCAAGCCGGCCTTGCGGCAGATGGGTGTGGACGAGATCTTTGTGGGCAAAAAGCAAAAGTTCATCACCGTGGTGAGCAACCTCGGGACCGCCGAGCCTCTGTGGTTCGGCGCGGAGCGGAAGAAGGAAACGCTCGACGAGTTCTTCGCCAAGCAACTGAGCCCCTTTCAACGTGGCGCGGTGCAGGCTGCCTGCGTCGATATGTGGGAACCGTTCAAGCAGAGCATCGCCGAGTGGCTGCCCAACTGCCGCATCATCTATGACAAATTTCACATCATGAAGCACGCCGGAGCGGCTGTGGATGAGGTGCGCCGCCAGGAGTTCTTCCGCAAGGGCGGGCCGGCGCGGGAACTGGTCAAGGGCAAGCGCTGGCTGCTGCTGACGCGCTGGGTGCATCTGACCGCGCGCCAAAAACAGCAACTCAACGAACTGTTTGCGCTGAACCGGCGCGTGATGAAGGCGTACCTGCTCAAGGAAAGTCTGGATCGGCTGTGGAGCTACAGATATGAGGGCGCGATGTTGCGCTACCTGAAGAACTGGATCGATCAGTTGCGCTGGCAGCGGCTCAAGCCCATGGAGAAGTTGGCCGACATGCTGCTTCGCCATCTGGAGGGAATCCTGAACTACTGCAGAACAAAGGTTCCCCTGGGGGTGGTCGAAGCAGTCAACGGCAACATCAAAGCGCTGTTGCGACGCGGACGCGGCTACCGCAATCTCAACTACCTGCTGCTGAAAGCGCAACGGCTGGCCGCCACAAGAACCCAACTCGTCGCCTTTCAGAAAGCCGCGTAAAACGATGGCCTTTACACATTCTCGTCAAGAGCCGATTTTAGAGATCATATGCCTCTCAAGATTGAGTTCATTGAGACTCGCGAGAAAGTCAACGAACTTATCGGATAATTAGAGGAACTGGATGGAACGGGAATGATCGAAGTCCAGGAAACCTATGTTACAAAACCCGCCAGATTACCAAGCCCAAGCAGCCAGTTCCACCTGCGCATGCGAAGATCGAGGGCAAAGCCCAGATGATGCGCATCTATGTCGATGAAGCCTATCTATAGAAGGACAAGCCCCTATACAAGGCAATCGTTGAAGCAATGCGCGCCAACGATATTGCTGGCGTTACAGTCTACCGCGGCATTCTCTGCTAAGGAGAACATCATAGAATTCACAAGGACAAGGCCATCCACCTTTCCTACGATTGTTCGATGATGCTTTCAGCCGTAGATACGGGAGAAAAGCTTCAGGCGTTTCTCCCGCTTATCGACCAGATGGTAGAGGAAGGTCTGGTAGTTATGTCGGATGTAGACATCATTAAGCACACCTATCGCACACAGGAGACTGAACAGCTGGAGCTTATGCGAAACCCTAAAACTATGCAACGAGACAGAGTGCAGAGATAGTTATCCTGATTCACTTAGCTCAATTCAAGTTTTGGTAAGGTATGCGGACACCTACCTGAGCAGTAGGAGTCATTAGCCATTCCATTTTGGAGGGCGGTTAAAGGCAGATTCCATCGCCTAAATGGCTAAATCATCTCCAAATGGCCATTCAATGTTCTGCGTTGGCGGTCACATACTCTCCAAAGCAACGGATCTAAAATCAATTCGGTTTCAGGTGAATTTTGATGCCATACGATGCCATCGAATTTTACGAACCCATTGTTCATAACCCAACCAAACAAAGGAGCACAACTCCAGATGCATACGCATGAAATTGAACAGATGTGTGTAGTTGCCAAGGGACCCAATCACGGCCCGGCACCTATTCCACAAGAAGGCCGCTGGACCAAGGCAAAAGAAGTGAGCGACATCTCGGGTCTCACCCATGGTGTGGGCTGGTGCGCTCCGCAACAGGGTGCTTGTAAGCTCACGCTCAACGTCAAGAAGGGCATCATCGAAGAAGCACTGGTTGAGACCATCGGCTGTACCGGCATGACGCACTCCGCCGCCATGGCAGCTGAAATCTTGCCCGGCAAAACCATTTTGGAAGCGTTGAATACCGATCTGGTCTGCGATGCCATCAATGTGGCTATGCGCGAGTTGTTCTTGCAGATCGTTTACGGGCGCACACAGACGGCATTCTCTGAGGGTGGGCTTCCCATCGGTGCGGGACTCGAAGATCTGGGCAAGGGCCTGACGAGTGTGACGGGCACAATGTATGGCACCAGCGAAAAAGGTGCGCGCTACCTTCAATTAGCTGAGGGCTACGTGACGGAGTTGGCTCTGGATGCGGACAGCGAGATCATCGGCTACAAATTTGTGCGTCTGGGCGTGATGATGGAGTCGATTGCCAAGGGAATAGACCCGCAAACCGCGTTGACCAAAGCGACTGGCACCTATGGCCGCTTTGCCGACGCCGTCAAAACCATCAACCCGCGCAAGCAGTAAAGGAGAAGATCATGGCTTTGTTTGAAGGATACGAAAGAAGAATTGCGCAGATCAACTCCTATCTTGCCGCCAACGACATTACGTCGCTGGAAGCCGCGGAGAAGATTTGCCTCGACAAAAACGTGGACGTTCGCAAGATTGTGAAGTCCATTCAGAACATTGCGTTCGAGAATGCTGGATGGGCCTACCTGATCGGCGCTGCTGCGGCCATCAAGAAGAACCAGACCGTAGCCGCCGAAGTCGCCGAGACGCTTGGCTCTGGCCTGCAGGCATTCTGCATTCCAGGTTCTGTCGCCGACGACCGCAAGGTCGGCATAGGCCACGGCAACCTTGCCGCCATGCTGCTCCGCGAAGAAACCGGCTGCTTTGCCTTCTGCGCTGGTCACGAATCTTTTGCCGCCGCGGAAGGTGCCATCGGCCTGGCTCGCTCTGCCAATAACGCACGCAAAACACCGCTACGCGTGATCCTCAACGGCTTGGGTAAAGATGCTGCGCTGATCATTTCGCGTGTCAACGGCTTCACCTATGTGCAGACCGAGTTTGACTATGCGACAGGCAAACTGAATGTCGTTCGGGAGAAGGCGTACTCGACTGGCGAGCGCGCTGCCGTTCGATGCTATGGTGCCGACGATGTACGCGAGGGCGTTGCGATCATGCATTTGGAATTGGTTGATGTGGCTATTACCGGTAACTCGACCAATCCGACACGCTTCCAGCATCCAGTGATGGCAATCTACAAAAAGGAGCGTTTGCTCGACGGGAAGAAATTCTTCTCGGTGGCTTCTGGAGGAGGTACGGGCAGAACGCTGCATCCCGATAACATGGGCGCTGGTCCGGCTTCGTATGGCATGACCGATACCATGGGACGGATGCACTCTGATGCTCAGTTTGCTGGATCGTCTTCTGTACCAGCTCACGTCGAGATGATGGGCTTGATAGGCATGGGCAACAACCCGATGGTTGGCGCATCGGTGGCTGTTGCTGTGGCTGTAGAACAAGCGATGAAGCTGTAGCCTCCGTATCTGTCTCACGGATCGTTAAACGATGTATGTCGGCGAACCTTTCAGCAACAACTAAGACGTTCGCCGACATGTATTGATTTCAATATCCGCAATCTTTTGCTTACTCTGTCCCGGTTTGTTTGACGTGGTCCCGGAAAGTCGGACCGTAAACGTGCGGTAAGATAAGTGGAAATCCAGCTCCGCATACAACCTATCACTCTCATGTAGACCAAAATTGGCGAACGCCCGTGTTACTAGGTCTCACACACCGAGTCGATTTGAGGCAGCCACCCGGCTATACCAATATCCGGATTCCTTGATCGTGCGCTTCTGGTTTCGGAAGTCCGTGTAGATCAAACCGTATCGCTCCGTGTAGCCCTCTGCCCATTGGAAGTTGTCGAGTAATGTCCAGGCATGGAAGGCACGCACACGAGCTCCATCGTTGATTGCGCGCACAAGTTCCGCAAGCGTTTCGCAGTACCACTGGATGCGGCGTTCATCGGGAATGCTGCCACTTGCTTCTTCATTTGGACCATCGAGATAGCCGCATCCGCTTTCGGTGATTTCAATGATGGGATGGTTGTACTCTCTTGAAATTTGAGTCACGAGATCGTAGATCCCCCGTGGCCACACTTCCAGGCCAGCATCGGTAAGCGGACCTTCTGTAGGCATCGCAGCACGAAACCGCGTGTACGGATCGCGTCCACCCTGCGAATTGTTTTCGATCTCGGTGCCGCTGAAATTGCCTCCGCTCTCAAACTTCTCCTTGCTCGCGTCGGACACTATACGACGCGTGTAATAGTGAAAACCGACCCAGTCTAGCGGAGCATAGAGGAGTTTTTCGTCGCCAGCCTTGAAACCCATTGCGTCATAAGGGGGCTCTCCAACAAAAGCCTTGGGATAATGGCCACTCATAGCTGCTTCCAGGAAGAAGACATTATTCATGGCGTGGTACCGGGCGGCTGCTGCACGATCATCTTCTGAGTCCGTCTTAGGATACGCTGGCGCCATCTCATATGCGCTTCCTACGGTCGCTTTCGCAGAGGCTGATTTCACTGCGCGATGAGCCTCACCTTGGGCCAGCGCAAGGGTGTGAGCAGCCTTCAAAAAATCGCTGAAGCTGGTTCGGCAAGGCGGAAAAGCGCCGGTCGCATACCCCATGAAAGCGATTGCCCAAGGCATGTTAAATGGCGCCCAAACCGTTATACGATCGCCTAGATGCTTGGCGAGAATGTAGGCATAGTCGGCGAAATAGTTAGCTAACTCCCGGTTCGGCCAACCTCCACGATCTTCAAGAGCTTGAGGAAGGTCCCAGTGATACATGGTGCACCACGGACGGATTCCAGCGGCAAGAAGAGTATCGACGAAGCGACTGTAGTAATCCAGTCCCTTCATGTTAGGAGCACCGATTCCTGTTGGCTGAATCCTTGGCCAGGAAATCGAAAACCGGTAACTCTTCTGATGAAGGATTTTAGCGAGTGCTACGTCTTGCGCATAGCGGTGATACTGATCGCAGGCCACGTCGCCCGTCACGCCACCTCTTACTTTTCCGGGCGTGTGGGTAAATCTATCCCAGATCGATTCGCCTTTGCCATCTTCGTTCCAAGCACCTTCATTCTGATAAGACGCTGTGGCCACGCCCCAGAGGAAACCATCAGGGAATCGCACGTCTTTGATCAATGATTCAGGTACAGAGCCGGGTGTCTGATTCATGGAGATTGGGTCGGCAGCATAACTACGCCACGGATTGAGTGCAACGCCCGCGGTTGCGGCCAAAGAATAAGCTGCGAACTGACGACGGTTCATTCAAATCTCCTCCTTGCTAAACGTT
Organism: Telmatobacter bradus; assembly: GCF_048629425.1. Lineage (NCBI taxonomy): Bacteria > Pseudomonadati > Acidobacteriota > Terriglobia > Terriglobales > Acidobacteriaceae > Telmatobacter > Telmatobacter bradus. Next base: position 3,826,675 of record NZ_CP184532.1, on the reverse strand, counting down.
GTGCGGAAAAGCGTACCTTGTCCACTACTATCACGCATCAGTATCAATGTCGGAAAATCAGAAAGTATCTCGGCTTCCAATCGATTGCGCCTACGCTCGGATTCTGGCAGGATGGACATTTGTCTGCACAAATCTAACCAGGTGCAACACTCTCGGTTGCCCATTGATCCGCCGCGATTTTCCCTACAATCCATTGGAATTCAGCTTTTTCTTCTCTACCGCCAGCAATCTGGTTGGCAGCTTGCTCCTGGCGACAGCAATGTTGGGTCTGCCCCTCATCCGTACATATTTTCATGAAATTCGCGGTGAACTGAACGAAATAGCTCACCGCGAATTTCATGTACAGTCGACCGCTTACTGGCAGGTAGTACCGTTGACAGCAAAGGACGTGGGCACGGCGTTGGTGGTGTTGTTCCATGTGCCATTGAATCCCATGCCCGACAGAGTTGCACCGGCGGCGATGCTGCCGTTGTAACTCAAGTTGGTCACTGTGACGACCGATCCGCTTTGCGATTCAGAACCATTCCAGAGCTGCGAAATGGTCTGTCCGTTGGCGAAGGTCCAGGTCAGCGTCCAACTGGTAATGGCCGTGCTGCTGGTGTTCTCAATGCTGATGGCGGCGCCAAATCCTCCTGCCCACTGACTGGAAATGGTGTAGCCAACATGGCAGGCAAAGCTCGTCGATGCAGCCTGCACGGTGAGCGCGATGGTGGTGGTTGCAGTCAGCGAGCCGGAGGTTCCGGTGACGGTGACGGTGGAAGTGCCGACGGTTGCCGAGCTGCCAGCGGTGAATGTAATCACACTGCTGCCGGTGGTGGGGTTGGTGCCAAAGGTCGCAGTGACGCCAGTCGGTAAACCAGAAGCCACGAGTGTAACGCTGCCGCTGAAGCTGTTTACATCGGTCACGGTGATCGTGTCGGTTGCAGTGCTTCCTGGCGTTACCGATAGCGTGCTCGATGACGGCGCGATGGTGAAACTGCCCGTTGATGCGGCGCTCACCGTCAACGCAATAGTGGTGGTTTCAGTAAGCGTGCCGGAGGTTCCGGTAATGGTAACGGTGGAAGTACCAGCGGTTGCCGAGCTGCTAGCGGTGAATGTAACTACACTGCTTCCGGTGGTGGGGTTGGTGCCAAAGGCTGCGGTGACGCCAGTCGGCAAGCCAGAAGCTGCGAGCGTAACGCTTCCGCTAAAGCTGTTTACATCAGTTACGGTGACGGTGTCAGTTGCCGTGCTTCCTGCCGTTACCGACAGCGTGCTCGACGAAGGTGCCAGGGTAAAACTGGCCGTAGTTGTGGTTGCAATCACCGGATAGGCATTTTCAACCAACATTGCGAACTCCGCGGTCCAGAAGGTTCCTGCAGAGGGAGAGTTCGCCAGAGCATCGGTGACCATATTGTTGGCCAGCGCATTGTCGTGAGCAGGGTTGCAGTTGTTGTCGCCAGTGGTTGAAGTAACTCCGTTATACACACTGCCCGGATAGTTTCCATCCGATTCTCCCGGAGGCTTTACCCAAACGTAGGCATACAGATTGGCAAAATACCCCGGGGTTACTGTTGGCGGCACGCCAATTCCGGCATTGCTCTGATTACACCATTGGCCCATGTCATCGCGTTCGTCAATCTTCGTTGCATCCACGAAGGTATCAAGAACGGTGCTGGTGCTAGCCGCTGTTGGCCGTGCGCTGCCACCCCAGCCATTGCGGGAAGTGTCAATCAGAAAACCTATAGTGGAAGGAAATCCTTCGGCAACAAGATTTGTATAGAAAGTCTGCGCATAGTCTTCTTCATCAATTTCCGGGTTCCATTGATAGAAGGTGGATGAGTAGACTTCGCTGCCGCCTACTTCTTCCGTTGCGGTCATGAACGGTTCTTTGGTTGGACCATAGTTGGCCGTATTCGTGATGAAACCGTCGATGCTGCTCACACCATCCGTTGTTCCCACTGCCACATCATAGAAATACGGAACCGCAAGGGTCATGTTGGCCGGCCAGCCAAGCCATCCATGGTGCCCTACGTCAAGGTAGTTGTAGACATTGGTCAACGAGTGAAACTGATTGAGCGCATAGCGAATGGCCTGCACGTACACGCCATTCATTGACAGTGTGGGATAGCTATCACCATTGTTGGCTGCAACGCAGTTGGCCAACGTATAGCTCAAGCCGGTATTGGTAATCATGTTCGGCAGCGAATCATCTTCCACTACAAGCACAAAGCGAATATTTGTATTGCTCTCATATTGCGCAAGAATGTTGTAGATGGGGGTAATGAAATCATTTTCGTATTCTTGCAGCCCTGTTCCCGTCAGTGGCGTGCTGCTGCCGATGGGCGTATCGCCACCAGCAATGCTGAGTTCACCATTGGAAGCAAGCGCGGCGCAGTCGCGATCAGGCAGATCATAAATCACCAGCGTAACCACAATCGGGTCGGATGAACCCGATGCCGCTTGCTGCGCAAGCGCTGCTGTGATGTGGCCCTGCAATCCCAGACGACCACCGTTTGCTGTCCCGCCGTTGATGGCCGCAATCTTGTCCAGCCAAACGGCAGTGGAATAGGTGGATACAACCGCCATCTGCTTGGCCAGCGTGGAGCCTGACGTTTGTGCCGCAATGGCAGTATTGACTTCTGTGGTGTAGTCTGGGTTGACATACTGGGTTGCTCCGGCATACGGATTGCTCACATGCTGTGCGAAAAGTGCTGACGTACTGCTCAATACAAACAAAACTGCAAGTACAGAGGCAAAGTACTTGCTCATCCGACGTATGCATGTCCGTTGGGTTGTGAAACGGCCTACAAGATTCATTGTTCCTCCTGTGCATCCGAAAACATGCTCACGTAATATCGCGCAAGAACATGTTTCGCGCATGATGCCGATAAAGAAACGCCTCGTCGATGTTGGGTGAACCGATTTTCTGGCGTTATTGCGACGTGCGTTTTTTGTGTGATGACGGCAGCCAAAAACACAGTAGATTCAAACCTCCCGTGTGAATCTCTCGATCGACAGAGAAATAACTCACACGGCAGGAAAACATGCGGCACTGGCACGTTTCATACTTGATCGCCCAACTAGCTCTAGGGCGATATTTTTTGCCTGTCTTCAGGCACACGATTCCTCAGCATAAAATTGAATACATGTAAGTCGACAAGCAAGCAAAACTCAAGGATTGAGCGATAGTTCTGCCATAGCGAAAGCGATGCTAAAACCTTTTTTTCTGTATGTAAAGTTACCATCGACAATGGACTTAAGTAACGAGTTCCGAGGAGAGAAAGCAATTATTCTGCTGCTTTCTGAAGCACCCCGAAATCTTTAACGATCATTTCCACTAACATAACGACCACCAGCTAACAGTGATCTGAGTAGTTCCAGTCAAGTGGGAAGGCTGATTCTTTTTCGTTGGTGCATCGGACCTCCGGATTACGTCAGTACTTGACTGGCGAGGGCGGCAATTACCAGTGAACCGCGACGGCAGAAGCTGTCCAAGTACCGGGCGTCATCTATGAGCGCCAGAGATAAATAGACCACAGAACACTGCGGAAGCGGTGTTTTGCGGCGGAGTAAAAGTAGGCCACCGCCGGATCTTGAGTCCACGAACTATTGCTTTTTATCAGGTTTCGTGGAACACCGGAGGGATGCATTTCGTGGACATATACGGACGCGTACGGCGCGCAGTATTGGTGGATGCGCGAAGTCAACAAGCGGTGGCGCGTGAGTTTTGGATTTCGCGTGAATCGGTTCGGAAGATGTTGCGGTTCTCGGTTCCACTGCGGCCGCTGAGGATAGATTCCGTCAGTTCCGGAATCTTGAGTAAACCAAAGATGCAAACGAGGAGCGTAATAAACAACGCGGGCAGAATCGTCAGCGCGTTCAAGATGCTGATTGTGCCAATGACACTGAACATCGAGGTCAGTACCTTTGAGAATATATAGATGAATGCCAAGGCCGTCACCAGGTAGAAGCTCAAGCCGATGAAGGCCTTGAACCATCCCCAGAAGAGCCAATCGAGCTTCGGCACGATGAACCACAGGATGAAGATCGGGCCAATCAGTACACATATGGCTGAGGCAACATAGCCGTAGGCGATCACGGCGAAGGAAACGGCCTGCATCGCCGCCAGGAGCAACGCGATAATGAGAAAGGTTTGGTCTTCCAAAATGTTGAAACTGCCCGGTGACGTGCCGAGTTGCTGCTCGGCATTGACCATGGTGGTGGCGATCTGCTGTGTCTGGTCGGACTCGATCTCGCCGGAGAGATTGAGCGCTTCCTGAGTCATGAGATCGCTGAAGCTGTAGCAGACGCCGGGAATCGGCGTCGAGCAGCACGTCAACATGCCCAGACCAAAGGAAATTATCAGAATCAGGCCGGCGAATTTGGCGAATTGAAATCCTCCGCCGAAACCCTGCAAGGCGGAGGGGGCGGATTTCACGCCAAACCAGACGATCAGGATCACGGCCAAGCCACGGAAGATGTCGAGTCCCGTGGCCTGGAGTACAGTGCTCTTAGACGAAAGCAATTGGCTGATTGCCAATCCAAGAAAGGTGAATGGGTTGTCCTGCATCGATTCCTCCCACTACTTTCCGTTGGGACTGGGGTTGCCAAGGTCAAGAGCATTGAGCCATGCTGAAGTAATTCCAGAGATATCCGAGGATGTATTGCCCGAACCAGTTGCGCCCAGCAGCAGCGTATGCGCCACATCACCGGAGTGCAGATTCAGGTAGTAAGGCGTGCCATGCGTCGATTCAAGAGCGACGAGGTATTCCTTCTCCAGATGCGGATTCCACGGGGAACCGGCATCAACGGTAAATAAGAACGACAGGGCGGCATAGTTGGAATTGAGCGCCCACAGCTTAACTGCCGGTTGCCGGAGATCGTGGCGAAGAATGCGTTGAGCAGGTTGTAATGCTCTTCGTACAACAGGCCATCATGCTGAGTGAAGAGCTTCTGAAACTCCTCGACGGCGTGTTCCACTCTGGCGTGGTCCTCATCGTGGATGACAACGGACAACGTAAATTCGTCGAAGTTATTGCCCTCCATACTCAGCACCGTCAGAGCGTTGCCGAGTTCGGCAACTGCGGCCTCTTTCGAGTCATCGACCAGCTCATCGCGTGGCCCAGCGTTCTGATGGTCCTGAAGATTGGAGACAAAGCTGGTTTTGGAGTTGTGATGATGTCGGCGGCGATTGGCGATCTCTTTGCGGGCTTTGCTGTTGTCGACCGGATGCCACTCGGTCACTATGTGGAAGTTTACCGGAACATCAAGCAGGCCATTCAACAGCAAAGGACGCGTAAGAGCAGCATCAGAAGGATCAGGAATACATCCGGCAATTCGGCCATGTTCGACCGCCAAAGGCGCTTGAAGTCAATGGCTACAAGTTGGTTATTGCAGGGGGAAGGCAGGTCTGGCAACCCGCAGATAAGGCGAAATACTTCACAGACATCCTGCTCAACTTCTTTCAGAATATCTTTGGACGCGAGTGGTTTGAAGCTGAAATAGCAAAGCCCAGAGGTACGCGACATCCGATCATGGAGATGCGGTACACGGCTATGACGTACATGAACAAACAGGAGATGACACCGGAAGGAATCTCCTTTTCGCAGATGACGGGGCCAATGCTCGGGTATTTCTGCTTTGCCTACGACCTCTGGGTAGTGAACGATACCGCGCGTTTGGACAAACATTTAGTTGAGCGACTGAAGAACAGCGATCAATTCAAAGGTGCACGGCATGAACTGTTTGCAGAAGCGATCTGCATTCGGGCTGGATTCGATATTGAACATGAGGATGAGCATGACGAATCAACCCGCCATGCTGAATTTACTGCCACTCACCGCATTACTAAGCAGGAAGTATCAGTGGAAGCCAAAAGTAGGCATCGGCCCGGAGTGTTGGGGCAACCTGGTACACGAGAAAAAGAAGATGAGTACAGTATGCCAATTGGCAAGCCCCTGAATGATGCAATAGCGAAGAACGCCCCTTATCCGCTAGTGGTCTTTCTGGACCTCAATCTTCCATGGAAGACTGCGGCTCGACTACTTTTGATGCAACCGCCCCACCCTCTCATACACAAAACCATGGATAGGATACGCAAAAAGAATGGCGACAAAGGCCCCATCCGCTTGCTTGTTACTACAAATCATCCGGAGCACTATTCCGACGATAAGGAAATTGCCACATCGCCTCAACTCCTAAGTATGCTCACCAATCTGTCAGACACTCTGGATATATTGCAGCAAACATTACAGGCCATCCATACGGCGGTTAACATGTACGGACGAATTCCCAAATACTTTGATGAATCAGATGCAGTCCGAAGAGATTCATCAGGCAATTGAACGTGATCGTAAGCGATTTGGCTAACGTAACTGCATTACGTCATATCTGGTGGCAGACTGGTCAACAGTTTGACAAATAAAAATTGTACTGGATGCCAGAGGACCAGACCGTCGGGTGGGCCAAGATGACCCGCCTGCGTGGCAGGCGCTCGCTAGAGGGTAGGACGACGGGCTTTTGCGCAGCAATGAAAGAAGCGTCCAGCAGATGCCAAGCCGGAGTGTAATGGAATGGTCTACACTGTCGCAGCAACCTTCGCCGATTTTATTCATTCGTGATTGCTTTCAACATGACATTCACCTGGTTGTTGAAATGTGGCGGTCATGCGAACAGGCACACCTCACCTGTCCGCGCCGGCGTGCGGTGGTGATGGCAGCGGTTGTTAGGCCGCTACCCTGTTGGCTGTCTGGTTAAGGGGACCACTGAAGTTGAAACACCTTGGAATCGAGATGTTTCCGTCACCGTGGGCTGTACCCGATGAGGAGTCAGCGTCTAGCTAGACCATAATCAGGGTGAACGTCCCCTTGCAGAGAGGACTCAAGGTGGCTTTTTCCTTGAGGAAAAGGCCACCCTGAAAGGATTGTCCATTGGTACATTCGCTTGGCTTTTACTCTAAAAAGGATCGAACAGGCTCAACTCACTCGGCCTTCTCTTCTGATAGCACATAGCGCGCTGCTCTGGCAGCAATAGAATCATTGCTGCCAACCGCCGCCCAGGGCACCGTAGACCTGGACCAGCGACAGCAATTCGTTCTGCTTTGCTGTCGCCAAATCCAACTGCGCCGACAGATAAGTATGGTCGTTGGTTAGCACATCAAGATACGACGATTGTCCCTGCTCGTAACGAATCTTCGACAGATGCAAGGCGTCGGCAGCAGAAGTGACAATCTCTTCTTCGTGTTCACGATACTCGCGATATTTGCGGTATGCGATCAGCGCCTTGGAGATATCGCGAAAAGCATTGGCGATTGTCTGTTGATAGGTGAGCACGGCCTGGCGCTGCTCCGATTCGCTTACACGCACGTTGTTGCGAATCCGTTTAGCGTCGAAGATCGGCACACTCAGGCTGGGACCGTAGTTCCAGGCATAGCTTGGACCAGTAAAGAGACGCGAGAGTGCATTGGAGTCTGAGCCTGCAGCGCCCGTCAGTGAAATCTGCGGGAAATAAGCCGCACGGGCCACACCGATCTCTGCGTTGGCCGCAATCAGAGCGGTTTCCGCTTGCTGAATGTCCGGGCGGCGTTCGAGCAGTTCGGACGGAACTCCAGTTGGAACCGATGGGAGCAGAGGCTGTTGGTCGATGCTCTGGCCACGCGCAATGGAGTGCGGAGTATCACCGAGCAGCGTGGAAAGAGTATCCTCCTGTTGTTCTATCTGCCGTTCCAAATCCGCAATCTGCGCTTGTGAAGTAAAAACAAGTTGCTCGGCCTCACGGACATCAAGCATGGAATCACTTCCGCCCGCTTCAAGCGTTCGTGTCAGCTTGAGAGAATCCTGACGCGAGGCCAGGGTCTTCTGATTGATTTCCAATTGCATATCGAGTGTACGCAACTGGAAGTACGCAGTAGCGATATTGGAAACTACTGTATCAAGCACAGCCCGGCGCGCCCACTCGTAACCGAGCAATTGCGCACGCGCCGCTTCCGAAGCCCTCCGGTATTTTCCCCAGAAGTCCGGTGTCCACGAAGCCGACAAGCCCAGCTTGCCAAAGTTGGTCAGAACGGGATCGGAACCGAACTCCCCCTTGGCATAGCGCTGACTGGTGAAGGAGGAGGTACCGTTCAACGAAGGATACAGGTCAGCATTGGTAACGCCCAATTGCGCCTGCGCCTGCACAATGCGCTCGGCTGCAACGCGCACATCGTAGTTCTGTGCGAGGCCCTTGCGAATCAACTCCTGCAACTGTGGATCGCCAAAAACGCTCCACCATTTTTCGTCGCCCAGACTCTTCTTCGCTACATCGGGCTGCGGAGTACTCCCCGCAGCAGCACCGGCCGCAACAGGTTCATCGGCACCGCGGTATGCGGGAGCCGTAGGCACTACGGGACGCTTGTAGTCCGGACCAACGCGGCATCCAGCCATTGTCAAAGCGACCATAAGGCTTGCTACGGTAGTCAGATTGCGTGCGGTGATCAGCGCGTTCATTGTGCACCTCCCAGTTGATCGGGTTCCGATGAAGGCTCCTGCCTTACAGGCAGTTTTTCCTTGCTAAAGCGGTGCGCGACGCGTTCCACGAGCACGAAGAGCACAGGAATCAGAAAGATCTCCAACAGCGAAGCAGCCAACATGCCACCAATGCACGTTGTACCCAGCGTGCGTCGCGCCTGTGCACCCGATCCCGTTGCCACCCACAAAGGGACGCAACCAAGAATGAACGCAAAGGCCGTCATCAAAATCGGTCGCAAACGAATACGGGCCCCCGTAAGCGCGGCTTCAACCAACGGTGTGCCTGCCGTCAAATTAGCCTTGGCATATTCGACAATCAGAATGGCATTTTTTGCAGCCAGTCCGATTAACATCACCAAGCCGATCTGCGCATAAACGTTATTTTCAAGAGAACGAGACCATAAGGCCAGATATGCGCCGAAGATTGCCAGCGGAGTACCCAGCAGTACGCTGAATGGCAATGTCCAGCTTTCATACTGCGCAGCTAGAATGAGGAACACGAAGATGATCGAGAAGCTATAGGTCATCAGAGACGATGTTCCCTTTTGCGCTTCCTTCTCCTGATACGACATGCCCATATAGTCATAGCCCATGTCGGATGGCATCGTTTGGTGAAAAACATCTTCAAGAGCCGCCATTACCTGGCCAGAGCTATAGCCAGGAGCACCTGTAACCAGGATCTGCGATGCGTTGTACTCGTTGTAGCGCATATTGAATTCCGGTCCAGAGATATGCTTTACGTTGACTAAAGCATTGAGCGGGACACGATTTCCGTTACTCGATTGCACGTAGAAACGACCGATGTTATCGATGCTGGATCGTGCATCCGCATCGGCCGCGACGTAGGTCTGCCACTGCCGACCGAAGCGATTGAAGTAGTTGACCAGATAGCCGCCCATGAAGGTCTGCATCGTCTGATAGACATCGCTCAGATTGACGCCCTGCTGCATAGCCTTGGCTCGATCCACTTCCACATTGATCTGCGGTACATGCGGTAGAGCGGTTGTCAGAGCCATGGCAATTTCAGGACGCTTCGAAGCCGCGGCAATAAAACGATCCGTGTTGTCTGCCAAATAGTCCGTACTCTGTTTGCCGGAACGATCTTCCAGAACGAATGTAACGCCACCCGATGCACCTACACCTTGAATCGCGGGCGGTGTGATCGAAAAAGCAAGGCCGTTGCGAACCTCGCCGGGGAGACGCTGCAAAGACTGCTTGATTGTCTCGTATTCCTCAGCTTTGCCCTTGCGTTGATCCCAATCCTTCAGTTCCGCAAAGAAGAAGGCGTTGTAGGTGCTTTGCGCGCCGGAAACCAGATTGAATCCGAGAACCGTAGACACATTTTCTATACCAGGTGTTTTCATCAGAATGCCTTCCACCTGCGTAGCAGCCTCTGATGTACGTGCCATCGAAGACGCATAGGGAAGTTGCAGACTGACCATCATGTAGCCCTGATCTTCTTCCGGAAGGAAGGAGGTTGGGAGACGGCCGCCAATCATAATTCCGACCACGCTAAAAACCGCCAATAGCACCAGTGCAATTGAAAAACGCCGGATCAGCATTCCCGAAGTTCTTACATAAGCATTGGTACCACGCACAAATGTCTGGTTAAACCAAGCGAAGAAACGTCCCAACGGCCCAGTTCTTTTCTGTTTAGGCTTCAGAAGAAGCGCACAGAGCGCCGGGCTGAGTGTTAAGGCATTAAAAGCTGAGATGAGAACAGAGACAGCAATCGTGATGGAGAACTGCTCATATAGCCGCCCTTTGATGCCAGCAACAAAGGCGGTGGGAATGAAGACAGCAGCCAGGATAAGCGCAATGGCAATGACCGGACTGGAAACTTCTTCCATCGCCTTGAAGGACGCATCTTTGGGGCTCAATCCTTCCGCAATGTGGTGCTCGACCGCTTCGACTACTACGATGGCATCGTCGACTACCAGGCCAATGGCCAGCACCAATCCAAACAGAGAGAGTGTGTTGATACTGAATCCAAGAGCTGGGAATATGGCAAAAGTACCGATCAAAGAGACCGGGACAGCAAGCAGTGGAATCAGTGTTGCGCGCCAACTCTGCAGGAAGATATAAACAACCAGCATGACGAGAAGCAGCGCGATAACCAGCGTCTCGATGATCTCCTTGATGCCTGCATTGACGGCTCTGGTTGTATCCAGAGAGACAACATAGTTCACATCCTGAGGAAAACTCTTGGAGACCTTTTCCATCTCGGCGCGCGCATTGTTCACAGCCTGCACGGCATTCGATCCTGGCAACTGATAGAGAGCAATCGTGGCCGAAGGTTTGCCGTTGGCGCGGCTCTGCATGGAATAGTCTTGCGCGCCCAACTCGATGCGCGCCACATCCTTCAGGCGTACGATTTCACCATTCGGCGATGCGCGCAAAACGATGTTGCCAAACTGTTCCTCACTGACCAGACGGCCATCCGAACGAACAGCATATGTGAACTGCTCCGGATTGTTGGTCGGCTCACCACCCACACTACCCGCAGGGTGAACATCGTTTTGCGCCTGAAGCGCCGATGTAATTTGCGTGACCGTAATGCCTAACTTCGCCATTTGATCTGGCTTGACCCAGATGCGCATGGCGTATTGAGAGGACCCCAGAATCTGTACGCGGCCAATACCCTCTACGCGCGAGAGCTGATCCACGAGGTTGATGTATGCGTAGTTGGACAGATAGCTGGCGTCATATGTTCCATTAGGCGACACCAAGCTGAAGATCACCAACGGCGACGACAGTGCCTTCTGCACCGTTACGCCCGCCGTCGTAACCTGAGCTGGCAACTGTGCCTGCGCTTGGGAATAGCGCAACTGCGTCAGAATTTGATCCGTGTTCGGGTCCGTCCCTGTTTTGAAATTAACCGTTAGAGCCGTCGATCCATTGTTGGCGTTGGTCGAGTACATGTAGTTCATGTGATCGACGCCGCTCATCTGCTGCTCAATCGGTGTAGCGACCGACTGCGTCATCGTGATGGCATCGGCACCGGCATAACTGGCGCGCACCTGAATTTCTGGTGGAACCATATCGGGATATTGCGCCGTCGGAAGACTGAGTAAGGATACGACGCCCACGATCACCATAATGATTGAGATCACTATGGCAAATACAGGACGACGAATAAAGAACTTCGAAATCATTAGCGGCCTCCCTGCGCAGTCGCCTGCTCAGCGACCGGGCGAACGGGCATTGGTCCACGAATCTTGCCATTGCCTTCGGTAACAACTCGGTCGCCAGCGCGAATACCGCTGGTAATGATCCAGTCACTGCCCACCTGGCTACCCACTGTCACAATCCGGGTTTCTGTCATATTGTTCGGTCCAACCACCACAACCAAATGCTGCCCTTGCTGATCCATCACCGCGCGCTGCGGCACCAGAATTGCATTCTTCTGCACATTGGTCAGTGCCCGCACCTTGGCATACTGGCCAGGACGCAGTAGATTGGATGAATTCAGAAAGGCTCCCGCAACCATGATGGTGCCCGTCGTGTTATCCACGCCGCGATCTACAAATACAATCGTTCCTTTTTGTGGATAAACCTGCCCGTTGGACAGTGACAGTTCTAGCGGAATCTTGCTGCCAACGCGCAGCAGATCGGTCACTCCCTGGCGCTTGGCTGAGTCTGACAGATTCAGATATTCCTGTTCACTGATTGCGAAGTATGCCTTGATCGGATTGACCTGTGAAACCGTCGTCAGTGCGGTCGTCGTACTGACCAGATTGCCAACCTGCATCACGGCCTTGCCCGCAACACCATCCACCAACGAACGCACCTTGGTCCATCCAAGATTCAACTCCGCCGTGCGCACCGAAGCTTCATCACTCTGCACTACGGCCGCATACTGCGCGGCCTGCTGAGTGTCGTTATCCAACTGGCTTTGCGCCAGTGCATGAGCTGCAACCAGGGGTTGATCGCGCCGTACGTTGATGCGGCTCAATTCTAGCTGCGCCCGCGCCTGCGCCAGTTGTCCCTGAGCCTGATCGAGAGCTGCTTGAAATGGGCGCTCGTCAATCTCGAACAGAACCTGCCCTTTGTGAACCTGCTGGCCTTCGTGGTAATCCTGCCGGATCAGATATCCGGAGACCTGTGGCTGAATCTGGGCATTGACGAAACCATCGAGATTGCCAACCCATTCTCCATAGATGGGTACATCCCGCTGCTCAGCCGTCGCCACAGCAACCTCCAGAGAAGGCGGGGCACCGGCTACGGACGATTTCTTGCAGCCCGTCGCGATCAGCAGGCTGCTCATCAGCAATAGCGAGGCCGCTTGCAGGCCAGTTTTCACATCTGGGCGAAAATTAAAGACAAAAAATCTCATGGCTCCCTCTCCTGTCTGTACCTAAACAATCGACCGACAGAGTGTTTCATTGGTGTTTTGTTTCGGAATATCAGCTTGCGACGTGCTTATTAGGAAAAACGCCTCTCCGATAGTCCCCGAATTCCAGCCAAAAGGAACCGATAAAGCAGTTCAACCATCTCTTCCAAGCTGACTTGGCTGAAGTCTGTTCCCAAATAGAGTTTCTGCTCAATCCGCTGCTGCGGTATTCGGTTCACGCAAATGGGAATCACCAAACCCGTAGCAATTCGGATTGCGACTGGATCGGCTTGCTCTCCCAATAGATCTGTCACAATGGAAGCCGTAATCTCGTGGATCGGCCGAATCGCCTCGATAAACAATTCCGTCTTATCATCGTGCTGTTCTACAAGCTCGCGCGCCATGAGCAGATGTACCCACATGGGTTCTTCACTGCTACTGGATACCTCCAGAACGCAGTGGACCAGGTTGCGCAACCGCTCCTCGGCCGAACCTTCGACGCAAGATTGTTTCAACAGCTCGAGCAGCCTCTCTGTGACCGACTGTAAAACAGCGCGATACAGTTGGAACTTGTCTCCGAAGTAGTAGTTCACCGCAGCAATGTTCACCTTTGCCCTATCGGTAATCTGACGAACAGTGGCCGCCTCATAGCCTGTTTCGGCGAAGATCTGACCGGCGATTTCAATAAGCCTTCGCCGCACCTCATCGCCCTTCAATTTGGTTGTTAGTGGTTTCATACTCACCTAAACAAGACTTTAAAACAAACGTTTATTTTTGTCAAAACTACTGATTCCTGATACTCTCCAGAACGCGAACTCGGAAAAGCAGAATCGGTTGAAAGCGGAGAGCACTCTGGTGCCCTGCTAGAGCGCCTTTATACACCGCGGAGTCGAATTTCATCCTGCCAAAGGAGCGGTTCACGCTTTTACATAAGTTGATCCGAATGAATAGCATGAGGAGATCGCACTCAAGGTTTCTCCTTCGGCTCTGGACACTACCGAAGTAAAAATCAGCATAGTGCTGCCGGAATAGTCGCGACCATAAACCTGCAATACTGCAAGCGGCGCTCAGTCTTGACTGAGCGCCGCTTGCAGTTGGTTAGAGCCCTCCGCGCAAGTCCATTATTTTTTCTGGGTAAGTATCCCCCGGCAAAGCCGGAGGATCACCCGTAGCCTTTTAGACGCCAGCAGCCTTCCCAGTGGCGTTACTGTTTCATTTGGAACAAATCCTACGACAGGAACGAGCGTTGTCTCCTTCACTGCCAGCATACAGGCATGGTTTATAGCAAGAAGTGAGCGCTAGTTGAACCAAGAATGCGCAACTACCGCTCACTTCTGATGCAATCGAAAAATCAGACTGCATGGCAATCATCTAGACAAGACAGAGGATCCTGTAAATTTAAAAATCTGCGTCAGAACTGTCACTTTGTCGAAGCCGGTGCAAAACTCAAATTCCGCGCAAAGAACGGAAGCACATAATTCTGAAATCGATCCGCGACCGCACTGGTATGCGTTCCCGGATAAACCTCAAAGGAATTAGGGATTCCGTTGTCATCCAGCACCTGGTGTAGTTTTCCAGCATCGATGCGCAATCCATCTTGGTCGCCTACATCCATGGCAATGGCCCGATATTTCCGCAAATTGCCAATATACTGATCAACAAATACCAATGGCGCATTGGCGGTCCACTTGGCAATCACATCTGGCTGGACTACACCTCCTTTTGTCGGCAGATCCAGATAAAGAGGAGGATTCTTAGGATTCGGCGACCAAGCTGCTGCAACTGCCAACTGAGCCTTGGCAAATACGGGGATTCCTGCAAGATCTGCTGGCGTTTTGGCATGAGCCACGGCATCTTCCAACTGCTTGTCGTCCGGGCCGGATGGACGTGCAGACATACAGCACGGACTCATGATATAGAGTGCTCCATAGACATCCGCATGCTTCATGCCGATCCGAGACGCACCGTAGCCACCCATCGAATGCCCCACAAGACCGCGACTTGCACGGTCGGGAATCGTGCGGTAATGTGCGTCAATGTAGGCAACCAGATCCTGTGCTACAAAATCCTCAAAGTTTCCGGTCGTTACTGAGTTTGAATACATTGAACCGTTGTAGATGGTCTTTGCGTCTGGCAGGACAACAATCATCTCTCCGACTCCGCGAGCGAACGCGCCTTCAACCGTTTGCGGCACGTGAATCTCGTGCGACCACTGCTCTGCACCGATAAAGTATCCATGTAGGCCATACACTACTGGGTAGCGCCGGGACTCATCCTTGCTATAACTCGGAGGCAGAAAGACCAGGACGTCGCGATCTATTGCCTCGCCTTCAAGATTCCCCTCTAAAGATCTTCCATGTACCTTGATGTGCTCGACAGTTACAGGTTTTGCATCAGGAACGACTGCGGGAACCTTCGTCTCCACCTGTGCCTTTGCCTGGGTTACGAGCGCCACAATCGCTAAAAATCCCGCAGCAATATATTTCCTCTGGATCATTTCACACCTCTTTCTGCCTACTGTTGAATAGAACGTAGATGCCTCCGTATTGCACATTCCACCGTCCGCCGCGATTGAACCCTAACCAGATTCCGTCTTCCAGCGTTGATTAAAGTTATTGGGATGGAAGGATATCAAAACTCGAAACAATGACTTTGCCTCCCAAAGATTGAGTTGCATAGTTGAAAATGGCAAAGCGATATCCCATGAAGAAGTTCCACGAGTCATTCAACTTCACCGGATCACCAATTGCTTGAAAGCTTCTACCGTCAGTGCTATAGAAAAATTGCGCATGTCGATCTACGCCTGGATGTATGTCAGTCGAGATACGAAGCCAGATTCTGTTGCCAGAAACTACGATGCTTTTTTCTATATCACCCTTGTTCGCAGTTTTCCATCCCTCGCGCATCGTCAAATTAGTTTTAAGAACGACATTGTAAGAACCTTTTTCTTTCACAACTCCAACCCATGCTGATGTATCTCTAAGCATGGCTAAACCCGTGTTATCGCCGTCTTTCATCTGCGAGAGCTGAATTGAAACCGTTACCGTGGATTCTGGCCCAGGTATACGGTGTGTAAGCGTATTGCGAGCCTGATAGAGGTCATCTGTGACAGTTGCGGTTTTCAGCAGTAGTCCTCGCCCTGTCAGCCACTTCGTGTTGTCGGGATTGTGATTCCATTCCCACTCTGGACCGAGTTTCGACGTATGAAATGAATCGGAAAACTGCGTTCTGCTCGACTGCGTTGCGGGTATTACCGGCAATGGATAGGAATTTCCCCACGCACCCTTTTGCAATTCCAACTCTGGC
The DNA here is from genome assembly GCF_048629425.1 of Telmatobacter bradus. Taxonomy (NCBI): domain Bacteria; kingdom Pseudomonadati; phylum Acidobacteriota; class Terriglobia; order Terriglobales; family Acidobacteriaceae; genus Telmatobacter; species Telmatobacter bradus. The sequence goes on along the minus strand of NZ_CP184532.1, from coordinate 3,810,547 downwards.
CATCCATCCGCATTCCAGCGCATTGGCGCAAGCACCGGTAATCGTCCGCCAGGATAGGCATCGATAAAAGCCATGTAGTACCAAGCACCCGCCGCCGTCTGCACGATACCACCCTGGTGCGGATGTCCCGCACCCGCAACGGGGCTGGTCGCGTCTTCCACAAACACGTGCGCCGTGTACGGTCCAAACGGTCCGGAGGAGGACTTTAATACGTACTCAGCATTAGCCGGCTTCGTAGTGAAAATATAATAGTTACCTTGAATCTTGTAGATGCGCGAACCTTCTAACATGCCAATTTCTTTCTGTGCAGTAAAAACAATTTCGGATCGTACTTCTTTGGTGACGTCAGCAGAGAGTTGTGCAACGTGCAGAGTCGTATTCCCGTAGGAGATATACATCGTATCGTCGTCATCCACGAGAAAACTGGCGTCATAATAACACTTGCCCAATATTGCATGTCTTTGCCAGGGACCTTCTGCCGCCTTGGCCGTATAAATATAGGTCTTGTTGAAATCTATGCAGCCACCCCAATAGAACGTCTGATTGCTCTTCCGATAACCGAGGAAAGAAGCCCAGGTACCGCGCACATAAGCGCTGCCGCCATCGAGGTTGTAAGAAGGACCGAAATCAAGTACTGGCACCGAATGACCGATGTAATTCCAGTGCACAAGGTCCGTGGAGCTCAAGACTGGAGCCCCGGGCGAGTAATGCATGTTCGATGCCGAGTAGTAATACCGGTCGCCAACGCGCAATACATCCCCGTCGGCCAGATCCTCCCATAGAACCGGATTCTGAAACGACGTCTGCGAATACGCAACCGATTGCAAATTTACGCTATGCTGAAAAACGCACAGCATAGCCAGAGAAATTGTTTTCGCAAAATTCGTCAGAAATGCTCGTCGCGTGATTCGTTTCAACTCAGCATCCTTTCCATTTGTTGGAGGCCAGGTATTGGTTTTATAAATCAACTTTGAGATCAAGGTATCTGCTGGAGTTCCGCAATTACGCTCTTAAAAAACGCGCGGCTATATTCAATAAAAAACATAGCCGCGCAAAAGGAGGTATGCGAGAGGATTAAAACACAAGCTTGCCAACGAGTTCGAGCGAACGGCCACCTTCAGTGACCGAACGAATTGTCGCTGAGTGTCCGGTGCCAATTACCTGATCTGGCAGGCCAAAAGATGGATGGTTCAAGACATTGGAAGCGCTTGCGCTAAAGTTGAATGAGACATTCCGGTAAATCGGGAAGTTTTTCCGGATTGCCATATTCATCACATGCAACCCTGGACCATACACGCTGTTTCTTCTCGTGTTTCCAAGCGTTCCGGCAGTCGGTGCTGCATATGCGTCCGTGTTAAACCATCCATTAACGCCGGCATTATGCGACTTTGGATTTCCGACTTGATTTGGATACCACTCCATGTTGGAAGAAAGGGCATAGCTGTTGTTGGTGAGCATGTAGGGAGTAAATGGATTTCCGCCCTGCCCCAGCCAAGTTCCTGATAGTGTCCATCCTCCAATCGCCTCATTTAAGGCTTGGTTCTGGTTAAAGAACTTACGCCCCTTTCCAAACGGAAGCTCGTAAATTACCTGCCCCTTAAACATGTTGCGAACATCGAAGTTGGAGGCTCCGTAATTCGAGGAAGGATCATAGGCATTCTGGTATGCCTGCGTTCCCTGCAAGGAGTTCCAGCCAGAAGAATCCTGGTTTGACAACATGTGTGACCACGTGTAGTTGAAGTTAAACTCAATGCCGTTGCTCATGCGGCGAGCAATTACGGCCTCAAATCCGTTGTAGTTTGAAACGCCCTTGGAATTGAAACCAGTAATACTCTGATACGCCTGGTACGGACGATATGTAGAGTCATTGACTCCGAGTTCACTTACAGGAACCTGATTCAGATCCGTGATATAAGGAAGGTTCGTGCCACGGCTTCCAATATACGCAACCTCAGCCATCATGTTGTCTGTAAGCTGACGCTGAATATCCAAATTCCATTCCTTTAGAATCGGAATTGGAGTGTGATATTGCTCATAGCCTACGCTCTGACCATTGTATGATTGTGGCTGGTTAGGCGCAGAAACAAACAGAGAATTGATGCTCGATCCTTTGCTTCCCTGATAATTCGTATTTCCATCCGCAGAAAGCATCACAACCGGGTAGGCGTTGGAAGTCGAATCAGACTCAGACCCGCTCGTTCCGTATGCCGATCCCTGTCCCGATGCCCACAATGCGCTCCACGGGAACGAATAAATGCCGAATCCACTGCGCACAGTCGTTTTGGATGTCAGTTGATATGCGACACCAATACGTGGCAACCAGTTGTTGAAGCGCGAACTTTGGAGAGCCGTACGCCCATTCGCATGCGTGGACTGATACCACATTGCACCCAACTCGCCATTCGCTGGGTTAGTGAGCGTTGGATCGAAGCTAAGCGAGTTGCCCGATACTTCGGACCATCCCGTCCTTCCCTCCCAACGAAGTCCAAGGTTGAACGTCAACTTAGGAGTCGCCTTCCAGTCATCCTGCACAAAGGCGGCACCACCCTTTTGCCGTCCACCATATTCCGGGTGGTTGCTGGCAGACCAGCCATTCACATAGCCCAAAAGGAAATCGGCATAGGCGCTACCTGTGGTTGAAGTTGTATTGTTGCTGCTAGCGGTATAGCCGCCGTTGAAAGATACGTTGGATGGGTTAATCCCGCCCCAATCCGTGGCATCAACGCGCTCGATGATTGCCTGACCGCCCGCATGGACTACATGCTTTCCATGAATCCAGGTTACCGTGTCCGACAAATCAAACAAATTCTCTTTGTCGATGAAGTTGGTACCAAGTTGTAATTCGTAGAACCCACTGACATTAACCATTGGAAACGCATCTACTTTGGCAAACTGCAAACCTAACTGCGTCGGATAACCCTTACCAATAGAGTCCGGCGTTTCGTTATCGTATTCTCCGTAGAATCCGACTCTGGCCTCGTTAATCAGATTTGTATTGAGCGTCCACACATCCGAAAGCTGGCTAATGACATTGCCAGTTGTAAACGTATGGTCGCAGTCAATGGGGCAAACTGGACTAAGAGCAGGCGAATCGTTTTGATTGTGTGAAGCCGATCCAGTAATACGATTGCTTGGTGTTATATCCGCGTCAATACGGCCAAAATACTTCTGGATGCTCGTTGTGGAATTCAATATGTACTCGTAGTTGTTCGTAGTGCCCGTTAAACCAGGCGTCGGCGCTGGGAAATAAGCCTGGATCTTCTTTGCTACGGAATCAAGCATCGTAGTGGGAATCACATTGCCGTTTCCATTCTCATCGGCAAAAGATTTACGAGTAACGATACCGGTTGTAGCATTGACGATCTGGGAAGTTGGATCATAAATGGTTGGCAGGCCAGTAAAATTGCCTCTGCGCATTGCCTCGGTAGGAACGTTAATAAAGCTCGGACTTCCTCCGCCATGGCTAATAGTATGATCCCAATCAAAGAACAGAAAGACGCGGCTCTTCAGAGCAGGGCCTCCAAGATTACCGCCAAAATCGTTGTAATTCAGCGGTGCCACAGAGCCCGTTCCAAAAGCATAGGTCGCAGCTTTAAACGCAGTATTCTGTATGTAGTCATAGGCCATTCCATGAATACTGTTGCTACCGCCCTTAGTGATCTGGTTATATAGAATGCCACCAGTCGGATACTGCGCCGAGAACATCGAATCACTGATCTTGACTTCAGCAATCGCGTCAAACACCGGCATGACAATAACATTGTCAGCCTGCGGAGAGTTCGACATGGCGCCATCTAGCAGTGCTGTGGAAAAAGGCATACTGCCATTGGCTGAGACGCCTCCCATGCCGGGATTAGTGGTGTTATTGTACCCAGACGGAGTTCCCTTGGTTCCAGGCAACAGTACGATATTTTGCTGCCAGTCTGGCGATCCAACTTGGGGAAGTGCTTGTAGCGTGTCTTCCGGAAGAGTAGAGGAAAGCTCCGGAGTCGCCGTTTCTAACAGCGGTGCGCTTTCGTTCACCACAACCTGTTGCGTCGCCTGTCCAACTCCAAGTTCAACATTCATTCCGATACGTCCAACGCGTAAAATCATTGGACCGCGCTGCAATGTTTCAAAACCCTGCAGTTTGAATGTCACGACATAGTGGTCATCTGGAACAATAGGTCCCGTATCATACAACCCCGATTGATTCGTTTGGTAACTATGAACCACTCCTTTGTCAACATCCTTTACCGTAATCGACACATTTGGGATTACGGCACCCGAAGTGTCTGTAACGGTACCAGTAAGATCTGCCGAGTTGGTAGCCTGACTCCAAACGGCCATCACACTACCAAGTAACATGGCCAACAATGTGCACAGTTTCTGTTTCGACAAAGGATGTTTCTGGAAGCCACTAGATTCTGCTTTTCCGATGTTGTCTACGATTGGTTTGTTCATTCTAGCCTCTCTTTCCTGCAAATACGTCTTTCATGTGTGGTGAATTGTTATGGACTCGTTCCCTCATCGCGCAGAAGTCCGTTCGAGGTTGCATTACACTGTTCTGCGAACGATCTGCATCTGCGCCTGTACTTGTGCATAGATCAAAACCGAAGCACTCTTCGCAATCCCACATACACTGGGGTTGAAAGCTATCATCCATACGAGACTGATGCTGGGTACTATGGCGCCTTAGCAATCGTTTTCTCGAAACAGCGAACTACATCCACACAAGAGCGAATGGCTCTCTGAAGCAGAGAGCGCGCTAATGCGCAATGAGATTTGCGGTGCGTATTTTCTTGCGCTTAATTTCGCGTCACTCCGACCGGGTAAGCGTTCTCTAGAACAGGGATGATGCATGAGAACAAATACTGCCGTCAAGATTAATAAATCGATTTAGATCGATCGATATTGTCGATTGATAGCGCCGCGCAAGTCCCACCGCATCTTGAGACTGACGCACTGTTTCTGCAGCTCAGAGAGGATGCGGCTGTGGCATGTTGAAACAGGACTTTTCGGTTGACTACATGGGTTAAGCCAATCCATTCTTATGCCATGAACACAACTCTGGACGCCTGGGAAGTATTTCAAAATGTAGTGCTCCTGGGAGGATTCGCTCCCGCTGCAAAAAAGCTAAATCGTTCCCAATCGACGATTAGTTATGTGATAGGGCGCCTACAGGAACAGCTAGGAGTGCAACTGTTTGAAATACAGGGAAGAAAATCACAATTAACAGAGGCAGGAAGAGCTCTGCTTGCAGATGTAGAGCCTTATCTGGCTGGATTTCACCAGTTGGAGAAGAGAGCTAGCCTGATGGCGTCTAGCGGAACTTCGGAAATCAGGCTTTCCGTGGATAGCATCTTTCCGAATGATCGCCTTTACGCGGCATTAGCGGAATTTTCGCAGCGCTATCCTCATCTCAATCTGAAACTTTGGCAGGATACTTTTCTCTCTGCAGATGTCGAGTTTTCTTTGCATGGTACCCAACTATGCATAACCGGCTTAATTTCAAGCGAGATGTTTGTAAAACCAATTCTTGTTGTCGAAATGATTGCAGTTGCTCGCAAGGATCATCCTCTACATTCCATCAAGCACAAGCTCACGCGTGCAGATATTATGCAACATATGTTGGTGACTATTTCAGGGGCAGCATCTGGAAGTCTGAAACACCAACCGCAACTTGCAGCGCAACGTGTTTTCGCTGTTCGGACAATCGAATCAGCAATCAGTGCAGTTCGTAATGGATTATGTTTTGGTTGGCTACCGAAATACTCAATAAAGTCAGACATTGAAAATGGTACTTTAGTCCCACTTCCCCTGTATGTTGGAAGAACTCGTGAGGTGGGTTTGAATCTTGTCTGTAAGGACTTCATCTCCAGCAGTCGTGAAGTAAATGTGTTGGCCAAGCTTCTTGGGGTGGAACATGACGTTGAAAGAGTATGAATTCTCCACCGCCTTATAGTTGGCTTGTAGCACATGGAGTATCAATGCTTTCTATAAAATAGAGTAACGCAGGAAGTCGTTTTGGAACCCTTTTGGCACGCAATTGAACCTCGGTTTGACCCCGGAAATAGCACTCCGGCCTAGCCGAATCCCGCAACGATTCTGGGTCAAAAGTTGGCTCAGAATCCTCAAGATGATGGCCTTGCCCTCAGACTGGCGCTCATATACGCGCAGTTTGAGGGGAATATCCCGTCGCCGTCGAGGCTGTGGGAGTGGTGGAATCGCCACAGCGATTTCCATACTTCCACAGCCTGCCTCTCAGGCCGCTTCGCGCTGCAGCCACCACTTCTGGCTCCGCCACAACAACTGGCAACAGCTTCGTTGCAGGTTTCGTACGACCACCCGGAATCCCGTTGCGATACTCATAGCGCCACCAAAATACCTGATCGGAGTTCACGCCTTGCTCGCGTACAACACGAGCAAGCGACGTGCCCGACACAAACATCGCTTCAACAATACGGCGCTTCTCGTCCACACTGTGATGGATCCGCTTCGGTGCTTCTGGCTTGTCTGTACTCTCGGTGATTTCGTTCACACTGTCATCGTCTGCCCGAAAACAACTGATGTCCAGACGCTCGTCAGACGACACTTACACCGTAAACTCGATGTGCCGTTCCGTAAATATCTGGCGACCTCGGCGCTTTCGCCTTATGCCCGGATAGCGCGGAGAAACTACAGGTGTGGCGGCGTTGATCGAAGGGATCAATTACGACGTATTACTCGGAGACAAGGCTTACGATGCGGTATACGAAATTCCACGGGGCCGCATTGATAAAAACTTCGTTGGCAAGGCTCTCTGGTGTTGTACCTGCGAGTGGAGCTACGCCTTCAGCGGCCAGAACGGTAGCCAGACTGCTTACGGTGGCGCTGCGTTTATCGGCGGAGAGAGATTGAAATTTGCTGGCGCCCAGATCGGCCGCTGAAAATATGATCCCGGCTTTGGATATGATGGCGGCAATAAGCTCCTATTTCAAGATGTCGATAGATGAGTTTTGGACCTATGCCGAGAAATTGCCGCGATCTGGTTCTGTAAAAAAATAGTATCGTTTCTGCCGCAGAGTACCAAGTCGACCGATCATAGGTCGGCTTGTACTTCTTGCCTATAGTCAACCTAGCCAAAAAAATTCCACAGGAAAACACCAGCTTTTCAGGCATCAAACGACGCCATCCCGCAGTGTACGCACGGCGTAAGATTTTCTTTATTTCCGCTTCGGACATTCTTCGCCAAAACCTTTCAGAATCCGCTACTTCTACAGCACAACACGAGACAGAAAGGCAAGCAGTAAAAATAAATTATTTTCTTCAGTATTGTAATTATTTATTTTTTTAATTAATATCAAGACCATGTCAGCCTACTCTCCAAAACGACGTGTCGGACGTCCCGCGACCGAAGACCGCCAGCAGGCCCGAACACGGATTCTCACCTCGGCCCTCGACCTCTTTGCCAATCGCGGCATTGCCGGTGTTCCCGACTCGGCCATTGCCCAGAGCGCCGGCGTCACCCCAGCCATGGTCCGCTACTACTTCGCCGATCGCGAGGCCCTGCTCGACGCCCTCTTCGACGAGCACATCCGTACCTTTGTCTTTACCATCTGGAAGATTGACGAACTCTGCTGGCAGCGTTCACTCGACGTTCTCTCGAGCCTGGCTCACGGCATTGTCGAGGCAGCGCAGACCAGTCCCTGGCTTCCCAATCTCTGGATCCGCGAGGTCGTCAGCGAGACGGGGCTGCTGCGTTCCCGCATCATCGCGCTGCTCTCCGAACTGCCCATGCGCCGCCTGGCCGAACTTGTGCGCCGGGAACAGCAGCAGGGCCTTGTGCCTTCTGCCATCCAGCCCGGCCTCATCTTTGTCTCAATGATCGGCCTGACCATGATGCCACTGGCCATCAACCTCTGGCGCAATCTGCCCGACAACGAGCGCCTCGGCCCCAGTGAGATTGTCCACCACGCTCTCGCCCTGCTCGGCTACGGACTTTACGGCCAACCCAACGCCACACTCTGAGGAACCCACACCATGATGCCACGCCCTTGCATCGCCCTCACCCTGTCTCTCTCTCTGCTGCTTGCCGCTGGCTGCCGCAAACCGCAGGGCACGCATTGGCAGGGCTATGGCGAAGGTGACTTCGTCAACATCTCAAGCTCGCAGGCTGGCCGTCTCGATGCCCTCATGGGCGAGCGCGGATCGACCATCGTCGCCGGCGCGCCGCTCTTTGCCCTCGAATCCCAAAGCGAATCCGAGGCCTGCGATCAGGCACGCGCACAGCTCAAAACCGCCGAGGCCCAGCTCGACGACCTCCTCACCGGCAAGCGTCCTCCCGAGGTCGGTGTCATCGATGCCCAGCTCATCGAGGCCCGCGCCACTCTCGAGCAGGCCAACCGCACACGCCTGCGCGATGAGGCTCAATTTAAGGTCGGCGGTATCACCGCGCAGCAGGCTGAAAACAGCCGATCCACCGTCCTCATCGACGAGGCCCGCGTGCGCGAACTTGAGCACCAGATTGAAGTCGCGGATCTTCCCTCGCGTGCCGCCCAGATCCGCGCCCAGCAGCAGATCGTCGCCGCCGATCGCGCCGCTCTTGCCCAGGCCGAATGGCGTCTGCATCAGAAGTCGGTAAATGCTCCGCAGCAGGCCCTCGTCTTCGACATCCTCTACCGCACCGGCGAGTGGATCCCCGCCGGCTCGCCCATTGTGCGCCTTCTGCCTGCGTCCAACATCAAGCTCCGCTTCTTTGTGCCGGAAGAAGATCTAGCCACGTTCCATCTTGGCGATAGCATCCGCTTCCACCGTGATGGCGTACCCGATGCCACCGCCCGCATCACCTACATCTCCACCCAAGCCGAGTACACGCCTCCTGTCATCTACAGCAACGAAACCCGCGCCAAGCTCGTCTACATGATCGAAGCCCACCCCGACGATCCGCTCCATGTGCAACTGCATCCCGGCCAGCCCCTTGAGGTCACGCGATGAACTCCGAACGCATCATCGACGTCCATGGACTCACCAAGAGCTTCGGGCCGCGCCGCGTGGTCGATAACGTCTCGCTTGAGGTCGAGCGCGGCCAGATCTACGGTTTCCTCGGCCCCAACGGCAGCGGCAAAACCACTACCATCCGCATGATCTGCGGCCTGCTCACCCCCGATGCCGGCTCGGGCACCTGCCTCGGCTTCGACCTCATGCACCAAAGCCGCGCCATCAAGCGCAATGTCGGCTACATGACCCAGCGCTTCTCCTACTGGGAAGATCTCACCGTCCGCGAGAACCTCGACTTCGTGGCCCACATCTACGGACTCCCTGATCGCAAAAAGCTCGTTGCACGCGCCATCGACGAGCTCGGCCTCGGTGCCCGTGCCGATCAGCTTGCCGGCTCCATGTCCGGCGGATGGAAGCAGCGCGTCGCTCTCGCCGCCTGCATGTTGCATCAGCCCAAATTGCTCCTGCTCGACGAACCCACCGCCGGCGTCGACCCCACTGCCCGCCGCGACTTCTGGCGCGAGCTCCATCGCCTTGCCGCAACCGGCGTCTCCGTCCTCGTCAGCACCCATTACATGGACGAGGCTTCGCGCTGCCACAAGCTCGCCTACATCGCCTACGGCAAGCTCCTCGCCCAGGGTACCGAAGACAAAATCATCCGCAACGAAGCACTCTCCACCTGGCAGTTGCGTGGAAACAATCTCACCGCGCTCTCCGAACGCCTCGAAAAGATGCCCGGCATCGATCAGGTCATCGCCTTCGGCACCGCACTCCACGCCAGCGGACGCGATCCCGAGCTCATGCACGCCAACCTGCAACAGATCGCGCGGCTCCCCGATCCGCCCAGCATCGAAGAGGTCGAGACCAGTCTCGAAGATGTCTTCATCCATCTCATGAATCGCTCGCACGACAACTTTGGAGGCGCAGCATGATTCTCGCCGAGCTCTTCAGCTTCCGCCGCTGGTGGGCCGTCGTGCTCAAGGAGTTTCTGCAACTACGCCGCGACCGCATCACCTTCGCGATGATCGTCGCCATTCCATTCATCCAGCTCGTGCTCTTCGGTTACGCCATCAACAGCGACCCCAAGCATCAGCCCACCGTCATCGTCAGTGATGATCAAAGCGAGTTCACGCGCAGCTTCATCGCCGCCCTCGCGCACTCCGACTACTTCAACATCAAGGGCACTGCCAACGAAGCCGAGGCCCATCATCTGCTCTCCCAGGGCGATGCCATCTTCGTCATCAACATTCCGCCCGACTTTACCCGCCGCATGTTACGCGGCGAGCGCCCCATTCTCCTCGTCGAAGCCGATGCTACCGACCCCATGGCCGCCGGCAATGCCGTCGCCGCCGTCAACGAGCTCGCCCTCGAAGCCTTCAATCGCGATCTGCGCGGACCGCTCGCCCATCTCAAGCCAACAGATGCCCCCTTCGAACTCCGCATCGAGCGCTGCTACAACCCCGAAGGCATCTCCCAATACAACATCGTTCCCGGCCTGATGGGCGTCATCCTCACCCTGATGATGGTCATGATGACCGGCCTCGCCATCACACGCGAGCGCGAACGCGGCACCATGGAAAATCTCCTCGCCACACCTATTCGTTCCATCGAGGTGATGGCCGGCAAGATCATCCCATACATCGCCATCGGCATCTTTCAGGCCACGCTCATTCTCTCCGCCGCCATCGTGCTCTTTCATGTTCCCTTCGCCGGCAGCGTGATTGCCGTCTACACCTCCGTGCTCATCTTCGTCGCCGCCAATCTCACCGTCGGCGTCACCCTCTCTTCGCTTGCTTCGAATCAACTACAGGCCATGCAGCTCACCATCTTTTACTTCATGCCGAATCTTATGCTCTCGGGCTTCATGTTCCCCTTTCAGGGAATGCCCGCATGGGCGCGCACTCTCGGCGAGTTTCTCCCACTCACTCACTTCAACCGCCTCATTCGCGGCATTCTGCTCAAGGGCAATACCTGGCCCGAGCTCTGGCCCAACCTCTGGCCGCTGCTCCTCTTCACCACCCTCGTCATGACCGTCGCTGTCAAGTTCTACCGCAAGACTCTCGACTAGCAAAGGAGCGCTCACCGATGAACCCATCGCACTCGCATCATCTGCTTCCCGTGCTGCTCCTCGCCGCGCCCTTCGCGGCCGGATGTCATGCGCGCTCGCCCTATCAGCCACCCGCGCCACCCTCTGCATCGACTTACACGGCGCATCCAACAACGCACACCGATGCCGCGCCCAACGCGCAACATGCCGCCACCGCGCAGCACCTCGTCGCAAGCAACAGCATCGCTGCCGCATGGTGGCAGAGCTTCCATTCCCCCGTCCTCAATCGCATGGTCGAAGAGGCCCTCGCCCACAGCCCCACCCTCGACGAAGCCCGCGCCCGCCTGCGTCAGGCCGAAGAGAACAATCGCGCCACACGCGGCGCCAAACTCTCGCCCACCGTTGCCCTCAGCGCCAGCGAAAAAGAACAGCAGAACGATCTGCACACCATGGGCTTACCCAACTCCATCAAAAATCCCGATGCCTTCGCCCTCACCACGGTCGGCCTCGATGTTAGCTACACCTTCGATCTTAGCGGCGGCACGCATCACGCCCTCGTCGCCAGCCGCGCACAGGTTGACGCACAGCGCTTCGAGCTTGCCGCCGCGCAGCTCACCCTCGCTGGCAATGTCGTTCTCAACGCCATCGACGAAGCCCGCACCCGCGAGCAGATCCGCACAACCGAAAGCATCCTCGCCCTCGAAGATGAAAAGCTCGCTATCCTCGAAGCTCAACTTGCTGCAGGCGGCATCACGCAATCGGAAGTTGAGCAGCAGCACCAGCTCATTGCACAAAGCCGCGCCCAGCTAGCGCCTCTCGCCTTGCATCTCGATGAAGTACGCGCCCAGCTCTCCGTCTACCTCGGTCACGAGCCCGCGGATCAACCCACTGAGATCATCGCCATCGACTCCCTGCAACTGCCCGAACAACTCGCCTACACGCTGCCTTCAACGCTCGCCGCCACGCGCCCTGACATCCTCGCCGCCGATGCTCTTGTACGCGAACGTGGAGCCGAAGCCGGCATCGCGCAGGCCAATCTCTATCCACGCTTCACCCTCTCGAGTTCGCTCTCAACCGAGCGCCGATCCATTGGCGACCTGATCGATGGGCTCAACATCTGGAGCCTTGCCGGGAGCATCTCGCAGCCCGTCTGGAATGGCGGCCAGCTCAAAGCCCAGAAGCGCGCCGCCGATGCAGCCTATGACAAGGCCCTCGCCGCCTACAAACAGACCGTGCTCGATGGGCTCTATCAGGTTGCAAAATCTCTTGCCGCTCTCGAACACGATGCCAGCCAACTCCAGCATCTTGCTGAAGCTTCTTCCCATGCACGCGCGCAACAAGCTATCTGCCGCGATCGCTTAGCGCTCGGTGGCATCAGCCGTCTGCAACTCATCAATGCCGAGCTCAACACACTCACCACCGAGCAGAATGAAATCGCCACTGCTTCTGCGCGTTTCAGCGATTCGGCAGCCCTCATGACCGCACTCGGTGGTGGCACACTCAGTTCGCCCGCGCACTGATTCCGGCACAAAGCAAAAATGCCCTTCAGCCGTTGCGCTACACTATTGATTCCTGCATAAATAATGCAATGATTCAGCGCAAAGAAATGGACAACTCGGATTGGGCGATGCAGCCGCGCAGTTTTGCCTGCGAGTTCCGAATTCCGTCAATGGAGCCAAGTATGTCTTCCATCAGTTCGTCCACATCCTTTGGGCAGCTGTTGGCCAGTTCCCGCTTGGCCAATGACCAGACGCCTTCGTCTGGATTCAGTTGCGGGGCATAGGACGGAAAGTGCTCGATGCGCAGCCGGGGATGCTTTTCGAGAAATTGCTCGATAGGCTTTCCCTTGTGCGTCGATGAGTTGTCGAGGAGCAGAATGATCGGGCCGCGCAGGAGGCGCGTCAGTTCGCGCAAATACAGACAGACCTCCTCCTGCCCGATGTTGTCGTAAAAAAGAAGATAGTAGAGACCGAGATGATGTCGTCCAGGGCTGACGGAAATTCCCGAGATCACCGAGATCTTGTCGCGCTGTCCTTGGCGATGGCGGTGGATAGGTGTTTCCCCTTGTGGCGCCCAGGTTCTGACCACGTTGGGAATCATCAAGAAGCCCGATTCATCGGCAAAGACGATGTGGGCGCCCAGCCTTGTGGCGTTTTTTTTATACGCGGCCACTCTTTTTGTTTCCAACGCTCGATCTCTTCTTCGTTGCGCTCCAGAGCGCGTCGTTCCGGCTTCTGCGGAGTCCAACCGAGATCGTGCATCAACCGGCCTATGTGATCCGGGTGGTAGCTCACGCCGAACTCGCTCTCGATCAACGCGGCAATGCGTGCGGTGGTCCACAGATTGGTGCGATAACCCTGAGCCATCGGCCCCTTGAGCAACAGCCGAACAAGCTTCTTGCGCTCAGTAGCACCCAACTTCAGGGGGCGTCCAGGAGAAAAACGGACCTGCAAAGCATCGTCTCCGCGCTGCCGTCGAGCATCGCGCCAGCGCATCACTGAACTCGCGTTACATCCTATCTGTCGTCCGACTTCGTTGAGCGAGCAGCCTTCATCCAACAGCGCTAAAGCACGACGGCGACGGTCTTCCAAAAGCTCGGCACTTGCCTTCAGTCTGGGCATAGGGGTACCGTACCTCTGAAAGTATTATTGCATTATTTATGCAGTAGTAAATAACTGAGCTACTGGTACAAAACTTCCGGCAGGCCAAGGGACAGAACCTTAAACTCGCTATCTATCATCAGCAACATCGGCGGCATCAATCACTATGGTGATGGAGTCTTTGTGTCCCTGCTGGGCATGCCAGAAGGGACACAAAGACTCCATCATGGTTCACGTCTTCGATGGTTCGAAGAACTCGTTCATCGTCGCCGAGTGGGTCAATCTCACCAATAATTCATTGGTGTCGCCCATTACTGCCAGGGTAACGGGACTGGCAGACACCGGTCCATCATTCTGCTCCCCTATAGATATGGTCCCGACAGCAAGATCGACGTGCGTGGAATTTACGTGGCAGACGGAGTCCCAAGGATTCTATTGATGGCTTCAACAAAAATCTGGCACTGATTCCCATCCCCCAGCTCATCTATCCACCGCATCCGCCTCTGACCGGCTCCTATCGCAGTATCACCGGCCACCATCGTATTTTCACGACCGCTGCGGAACTGAGTGACATGGTGACGCGCATCAATCGCCCTGTCAGCTATTCGGAGCAACGTTGCAGCGCACTGGCGACCAGGATCAAGTAGGGTCTCGCGCCCGGCGTTAACTGGGATCTTACCTATTCCTGATGCAACGCTCGTTAAGGGCGGAGCCCACGTGCCCTCTGGCGCTCCCAGCGGTAATGACGCGGCTCGTCTGGCAAAACAAATCCTGCTCGCATGGGCCGAACACGGATTCCCCAGGGATACTCAAGGCCACATCGTTCCGCTGCTCTCACAAACCTGCGCGATTGAAAGCGGGGAGATGACTCGCAAGGCGCTGCCAAGCAACACAACGGCAACCTCAGGCGCAGGAACCAGGACTTACACCACGGACTGCCATCACCAATCGGCTCGCTTACAGAAAAAATCAAGCAGCGCCTAGGGAAGAATGAGCTTGCTTACCCTGCACGAACGAGGCCAGCAAATTTCCTGCAACGCCGATGGCCACCAGATTGGCTGGACGGCCCACGGTTAGAGAACTAGCTTGATCCGCCAGTCCGATCATCGAAGCCGGGTTGGCTGTGAGCAGGCGCAGCGCCTGCTCCAGGGGCGCGCCGGTATATGCGATGAAGTTGGTGAGTGCGCGGTCCAGCGTGAGCACGCTGCCTGCTAAAACACCGCCAGACATCGCTTTTCCGTTGGCCACCTGTACGGGAAATCCACCCAGCAAATATTCGCCGTCAGGCATGCCCGTGGCGCTCATCGCGTCAGTGACAAGAATAGCGCGTTGCGGCCCTTTGGCACTCCACCACAGCTTGACGATCTCTGGCGCGGTGTGGATTCCATCGCAGATGAGTTCGGCAAAGAGGTCATCGTTGGCCAAAACGATGCCCAGAATGCCGGGTTCGCGATGGTCGAGCGCGCGCATGGCGTTGAACGTGTGCGTCGCACTGACGGCTCCAGAAGCAATGCAGGTGCGTGCCTCAGCTGCGGTGGCGTTGGAGTGGCCCATGGAGATGCGCACGCCGCGCGCTGTGGCATGAGCGGCCAACTCAGCCGCGCCGGGCAACTCGGGAGCCAGAGTCATCAGGCGAACGTGGCCTTCCGCAGCTTCATAGAGACGGTCAAAAGTGGCGCAACTGGGTTCGAGCAGATCTGCGGGCGGATGGACGCCCCGCTTCTGGTGAGAAAGAAATGGACCTTCCAGATGAATGCCGAGCGGCCGGGCCTGCGCTTCGGGCGTGGGTTGCGACAAAAGCTTTGCCAGTCCCGAGAGCGAGCGAAGAGTCGCATCCAGCGGCGCAGTCACGGTTGTTGCCAGATAGCTGCCGGTGCCGCGCGAGGCCAGGAAGCTGCCCACCGCGCGGAGAGCTTCAGGCGTGGCTTCCATCACGTCGTGCCCGCTGCAGCCGTGGATGTGAACGTCAAAGAAAGCTGGTGCCAACGTCGCGCCGGGATAATCGAGTACCTGAGCTTGGGCCGGAAGCTCTTTGGACGCGCGCGTGGAGATGGAAACGATCAACCCGTCTTCGATCACCACCATGGGGTGATGGAGCATGCTGATTCCGTCCCATAGTTGTTCCGCGGTAAACACAGTAGGCATGTGTCGGCGTTCCTTTTTTGATCTGGTGAGTGGGCTCGGAAGCTCCCCCCGAGCCAATGTTGCGCGGCGAGCTACTTCTGCTCACCGCGGGACGGTTCGTCGCTGTAACGGGCGATGGTCAGCTTGCCGCCTTCGCGCGCCCAGGCGCGGTTCATTCCAGGCGTATTGAAGCTCCATGCCATTTGACCGCTGGGTGTGAGAGCAATGACTCCGCCCACGCCGTGCAGTGTTTCCAGTTCCTTATGGATTACCTCATCGGCAGCCTGTTGCAAGGGCATGCCTTTGTATTGCACCAGCGCGCAGACCTCGCGCGCAATGGTGAGGCGGATAAAGTACTCTCCGACGCCGGTGGCAGATACGGCACAGGAGTTATTTGACGCATAAGTGCCTGCGCCGATGATCGGCGAGTCGCCTACACGCCCCGGCAACTTGCCCTGCGAACCGCCCGTAGATGTACCTGCGGCAACGTTGCCCTGACGGTCAAGCGCGACCACGCCAACGGTGCCATAGTGACGCTCGACGGCAGGAGCATACGAAGGAATTGACGTTGTCAGCGGCGCAGGCGGCGCGCCTGCGGGTCGCGGCGGCACCGGACGACCTTCCCGCTTGAGTTGCTCCACCAGTTCCTGCCAGCGGGTTTCAGTGAAAAAGAAACTGGGGTCCACCTGCTCCAGGCCCACATGTCCGGCAAAGTTGTCTGCACCTTCGCCAATCAACATTACATGCGGCGATTTATCCATGACCGCGCGCGCCAGACTGATGGGATGGCGGGTGCGAGTGACGCCGGCCACCGCGCCGGCTTTCAGGTTGGAACCGTCCATGATGGCCGCGTCCAGCTCATTTTTTCCGTCGGCGTTGAAGACCGCGCCACGACCGGCATCGAAGAGTGTCGAGTTTTCCAGCGTGCGAATCGCAGCTTCTACCGCATCCACCGATGAGCCGCCCTTGTCCAGCACCGCGCTGCCAACCTGAATGGCCTCGGCGAGCGTGGCGCGCACAGCCGCATCGGTTTTGGCATCGGTGGTGGAGCGCAGAATATCTCCCGCGCCCGCGTGGACCTCGATGGCCCAGTGCCGAGTTGACTGCTGTGCACAAACGGGAACCGCTATGCCTATCAGTATGAGCACTCCGGCTAGCGCATGCAGGGTCTTTCTCATCGGTGGTATCTCCTGGGATGGATGTGGTCCTCAAATCATTCGACTCAAGAGCAGCATCAGTGGGTTGGGCGTACGGCGCTGGCAACCGATGTCAGTTGCAACGCGGCGCGAAGTTGAGAAAGCGATGCCGTTGTATTGAGTTGGACCTCGACTGGTTGGTTGGGCAGAAGGTCAATAAAGTTCGTGGAGTAGTTCGCATCGAAACCGGGCGTGGTCATTTGCACGGCGCGCGCCAGAGTCTTTGATTGCAGGCGGACGCGATAGCCTTTGCCGTCCGGGGCAACTGTCACGCGGGCATCGATGACAGGCTGCGGCAGCTTGAGATCCCGCGTTTTGACAAAATAGAGCGTGTGGCTGGCGAGGGTTTCGTGGTTGGCGACAAACTCAAAAACAGTCACATCGCTGGCCGGATCGAAGTTCGCCAGAGAGTTGGGATCCAACGGAACGATGCTGAGCGAAGTGAGTGCCGGTATGGTGATGGGTTGCTCGGATGCGGCAATCACGTGGCCACTAAAATCCATCACGCGCAAGCGCAAAGTGCCGCTGACGGGTTCCAAGCGGTCCGAAACAATGTGCGTCTGAATCTTGCCGTCTTGGTACACAGGCGCAATCGCCAGCGGCGCATAGAAGCGCTTGGCGTAGTATTGCAGAGCCTTGGGGCGACCGAAGTAATCGATGCTCGCCCACGAGACCACCGGCCAGCAATCGTTCAATTGCCAGTAAAGCGACCCCATGGTACGCGGCATCTGGCTGCGCAAGTGTTCCGCTTCGGTCTGGATGGCCTCGGCCTGCACGAATTGGCTCAAATAGTCGAAAGAAGCGAAGTTATGCGCGGGGCCTGTCTCTTCATCGAGATAATGCTTCATGCGGTCGAAACCATGAAGGAAGCGCTCGTGATTAGCCAGAGCGGGCGCGGCAAAATCCTCTTCGTTACCCGCAAAGGCGCGAACCGTTGCCAGATCGGGCATGCCCTGAAATCCATACTCCGAAAGAAAGCGCGTCTCCACCTTGTTGTAGTCAGCGATGGGCGCTGCGCCACTCCACACATCCCAGAAGTGCATGTCGCCGTTGTGGCTGTTGTTGGCACGCTCTTGAAAATCCGCACCGGGCGAACTGGGCCAATAGGGCGTGCCACCGCCCTGCTCGACAACCACGCTTTTCAATATGTCGCGGAACAGGACCACATAGTCTTGCCAAACGCGTTCGCGCTGCTCAGGTGTGATCTTCTTCTGGAAATCGAGGTGATCGTCCCAGGAATTCCATGCCGTTTCCACTTCGTTGTTGCCGCACCAGAGCACCACGCTGGGGTGGTCGCGCAGGCGCTTCACCTGCTGCACAGCCTCTTCGCGCACGTTGTTCTGGAATTCAGTGTCGCCAGGAACCATGCCGCCACCGAAGGCAAACTCCTGCCACACCATGATGCCTAGCTCGTCGGCGATCTGATAAAAGCTGTCGGTCTGGTAGTAGCCGCCGCCCCACATGCGAATCATGTTCATGTTAGCGTCGCGGGCTGCGGTCAACAATGCGCGCTCACGGACAGGCGTGACGCGGGCCGGAAAGCTGTCCATGGGGATGACGTTGGCACCCTTGGCGAAGATGGGAATGCCGTTGACGACGAAGGTGAAGCTGACGCCCCATTGGTCGGGTTGGCGGCGTAGTTCCACCGCGCGCAAACCAATTTTTTCTTCGGCCAGGTCGAGGCTCTTCGCGCCGTTTTCGTCTTTGAGCGCCAGCGAAACTTGATAGCGATCCTGCGGGCCATAGCCAACCGGGAACCAGCGCCGGGGATGCTCGATGCGCAGCGGAATGGCAATGTGGTTCACGCCGACATCCAGCGTTTGCACGCCGTGATAGTGAAGATTGCTGGCCGCCGCTGAGCCGCTGCCTGCAAGATTAAGATCCAGCGACATTTTGCCCGCTTGGCTGGCTTCGATCTCAATTTCAGCGATCAACAGAGCGCGCTGCGCGGTGACCGAGTTCTGCTCGATGTGCAAGGATGTGATGCGCGCATCGTCCCAAGCCTCAATGTGAACCGGTCGCCAGATTCCCATGGTGACCAGCTTCGGCCCCCAGTCCCAACCATATTCGTAACCCGCGGTGCGGATGTAATGGCCGACGGGATAAATACCCTTGGCCCGATCAAAAACCTCGTAGCCGCTGCCAGGCAGGATGTACGGCAGCGCAGCAACCACCGGCGACATGACTTTATACGGTGAGTGAAAGAGCACGCGGAGTTCGTTGTCGCCGGAGTGGAGCAGCGGGCGAATGTCGGCCCGCCAGACGCGGAACATATTGTCGGTTTTCAGCAGCGGCTGGCCGTTCAGCGTCACATCGGCAAAGGTATCCAGGCCTTCGAAAACCAGCTCGATGTGTTGCCGGGCCAGTGTAGAAGTGGAGGGGCGAAGCGTGGTGCGATATTCCCAATCCTGCTCGCCCACCCATTGCAAGCGCTTTTCATTGTCCACCAGAAATGGATCGGGGATAAGTCCTGCGGCTTGCAGGTCGGTTTGCACCTCCCCGGGGAGCGTGGCGGAATGCCAATCGCCCACGCCTGGGTGCTGGGTGTCGTTAATGCCGCGAAACTGCCAGCCAGTGTCGATTTTTTCGCGAATCGGCATAGATTGGCCGGCGGCCCAGGGCGCAAGCAGGCCCAGGGCTGCCGCAAAAGAAAGCACAAGCGTCCATTGGGCTTGATTGCTGCGCCCCAGGCTGCGGAAGTTCATTTTCCCTCTCCCGTTTCTGCCACGTTATACATCTGGAATTCGCGAATCGCGGCCGCATCCGTACTGGTGAGAATATTAAGCCGTACGCGGCTGGCGGTGACGGTCGGAAAGATGTCGATCTTCTTGTGGCCGATAGCTTCTGCCGCGGCCACGCTCTTCCACTCTTTGCCATTCCATACATCAATTGAATACTTCTGCACGCGCTGGCCGTTGTTCAACCACTCCATGGTTAGCGCACGGTTGAAGGTAACCGGCTTGGCAAAATTGACTTCCAGAGTGGAGTGATGCGACCCCGCAGGCGCACTCCAGAAGGTGTCCGGATTGCCATCGAGGGCGGCGGCGTTTTCTACGTTGGTGGGCGCATGTTGCAGAGCCAGGTTATGCGCATAACGCTCGCGCACCGCCTTGCCAAACTCTTGCAGGCGGGCCACATCGCTGTCCGGCAATAGTCCGCGACGATCCGGCGCAAGGCCCAGCATCAACTGCGCACCGTGGCCGATGGTCTGATCATAAGTGTCCAGCAGCTCATGCAGACTCTTCACCGAAGCCTCGTCGTTCGGATGCCAGAACCAATGCTCATTGCGCAGCGGCGTATCGGCTTCCACCGGACGCCAGCGCAAATAGCCGTGACGGTCGATCACATTCCAATTCTCGTAAGGAACGCGGCCACTTTCTGTGCCCACCCAGCGTGCATCGCCGTATTCGAAGAGTCCGGTGTCGGCGAAGACGGTGGTGTTGGGCTGGTAAGTACGCAGGGTTTCGATGATCTTCTTGAAATCGTAGACGTGACCTGTACTGCCTGCGCCGTCCAACCAGAATTCGACCAGATCGCCATAGTTGAGCGCCAGTTCGGTGAGTTCCGCCTGATAGTAATTGTCATACGCGGCAGAGTCTTTGTACTTGGGTTCGTGGCGGTCCCAGGGCGAAAGATAGATGCCAAACTTCAGGCCATATTTGCGCGCCGAACGGGCAACTTCGGCAACCATATCACCTTTACCGTCTTTCCAGGGACTAGCCTTGATGCTGTACTTGGTCTGCTCGGTGGGCCACAGGCAGAAGCCGTCATGATGCTTGGCGACAAAGACCACGTACTTGGCACCGGAGTCGCGCACCGCCTTCATCCACTGATCAGGATCGAACTGCGTGGGATTGAAGACTGCTGGATCGGCCGATCCGTCGCCCCATTCACGATCCAGAAAGGTATTGGTGGAGAAGTGAATAATGACGCCGAATTCCAGGTCTTGCCAGTCAAGCTGTTGCGGTGCGGGCTTGATATCGGGAAAGCTCTGCTGCGCCAGCATCAGAGGGGCGCACAGCAGGAGCCCAAGTCCGACGCCGCAGAGACGGCTACGCAGGAATCTTATGGGATTGCAAGAAGACTTCATGGTTGAATCTCCAGTGATACGCAGTTTATCGTTCGAGTTGCAAATTCCAAGTTCTATAGCGCGGTAACAGCCGTCTGTGCGGCGCGGGTAAAGCGATGGCGAGCATTCCATAAAGCGCCTGCTGGTGGATCGGCTGGCGTATCCAAAACCACAATCGAGGGGTAACGCTTGCGCATGTGCCTCACCAGAGCCTCGCGCAGCATCGTCACATGAGTCAGAATACTGCCAGCCACGGCCACGGTGGGCAGCGTGAACGGCTGCTGCGACTCGGCTTCCAGAGTGCGCATGCGTTCAATCAGCAGGCTAGCCAAATTGGCCAGATCCACGCCGCCGCGCTCCAGAACTTCCATTGCCACAACGTCGCCTTGCACGGCGCATTCCAGCACCATCGGCACCAGCCTGGAAAATTCGGGCGCTGGATTCGCATTGGCAAACTCAATCAATTCATTCAGTGAATGCAGATTCCAGAACGATTGCGCCAGATCCAGCAACCGCGTGGGGAGTTGCCGGTCAATGGCCAGAAACCCGCGGCGCAGGCTTTCCACGCCGATGTAATGCCCCGACCCCTGATCGGCCAGCGCCGGACCCCAGCCGCCTGCGGTCACCATCTTTCCCTCGGCGGTGCGGCCGGCAATGTTGGAGCCGGTGCCGGAGAGAATCAAAATTCCGCGCTGACCGAAAAAAACCGAGTCTAGCGCAACTTCAACATCGCCGATCAAATATAGCTCACCACTGACGTGACGGGCAAAAACCCGCCGCAGCCAGTCAGTCACCAGAGGGACGGTCTCGCCCGCAGTGCCAATGCAGCAACTGGCGATGGAGTCCATCGCCACGCCGGTGACTTCCGTCAATTGCTGCAACCCGCTCAGCAGATTGGCTTCGGCAGTCTGCGCGTCTACCTTCATGCGCTTGATGGTACCGGTGCGGACGCGGGCCAGTTCCTGGGTCTCATTGCCCAGTACAAATTCAGCCTTGGTGCCCCCTGAATCTACGCCGAGGAAATAGTGCATTTCTTCACTCGTCCTTTCCGTGAGTCGATCAATTTCTACGATGCTGAGGCGACACGATTCCACAGGGTAAAATCGCCTGCCAACTGGACGCGGGCTCCCTTTAGTCTCTGCCAAAATGATCCTCCAAACACGGAAAAGTGACCATTTAATGCCAATATAATCGTTCCAGTATAAACTCGGATAAGGAAATAACCATTTTTCACTTTTCGGAGATCTGAAGGTCGGCTTGCCAGTTCGCACAGATTTCCACCTTCCCGACGTGAAGTGCTGAAGAACAATTTCCCAAAGATTGGACGTTTTTTTACAAATTATCATGGAAAATTTTTGCTTTGAACTGTGCGCCGAGAGCTTGGAAGCAGCGAAGGCTGCCGAGGCAGGAGGGGCGGATCGCATCGAGTTGTGCACCAATTTGTCGATCGGAGGCCTAACGCCAAGTCTTGAACTGATGCGTGCAACGACAGACGCGCTTTCCCTTCCCGTTCACGTTCTCATTCGTCCGCGCGGAGGCAATTTTGCCTACTCGGAGGAAGAATTTCTCCTCATGCGGCGCCAGATCGGGCAGGCTAAAAGTCTTGGAGCAGCAGGAGTTGTGGTGGGCGTATTGCACCAGGATGGCCACGTGGACATCAACCGCTGCCGCACGCTGGTGGAACTGGCTTATCCGATGAAGACGACCTTCCACCGCGCCTTCGATGAAACGCCCCAGTTGAGCGAGGCCCTCGAAGCAGTGGCGCAGACCGGCGCGGAGTCTCTGCTGACCTCGGGGGGCGAAGCCGATGTATTGACAGGCGCGGCGGCTATCGGGCGCTTGCGTCAGCAGGCCGGCGAGCGATTGCAGGTGATGGCTGGTGGAGGTCTGACGCTGCAGAATCTGCCGGAAGTGGCGCAGCAAAGCGGCGTCTCCTGCTTACATGGGTCGCTGATGCGTCGGCATGGCGCGCTCCGCAGGGGAGAGAATGGAGTGACCGCAAACAGCGGTGGGGTAAGTGTTTGGGAGATGCTGGAGGCGGATGTACGTCAGGCGGTGGCATTGTTTCGCCGCCAGCGCCAGTTGCAAGCGATGTGCTGAGACTATGTCTTAAAGCAGTTCTCCAATAGGTGTAGCCCTTTGTAGATCGTGCAACGGAGTGGCTTTTTCTTGAGGGAAAAGCCACTCCGTTGCAGAGGCTTCGGTGTACAGCAATTGGAGAGCCGCTATAGGAGCACGAAATGGTTGAGATGAATCGGCGAATATGGTTACAAGGAGCGGCGACCACACTTGCGCTGGGACCGAAGGCCTGGGCGGCGACTGGAAACGGGCTGGCAGCTTTGGAGTTGCCGCAAGGTCGGCCTGCGCCGGGAGCGCGACGGTTCACGAGCACTGCTGTCGAAGAGCTGATTCCGCAACTACAGCGGCGCATCGCCGATCCGGCGCTGGCGACAATCTTTGCAAATTGCTTTCCCAACACGCTGGACACTACGGTGTGGCCGGGAAGTTTCGAGGGCAAGCCGGACACGTTTGTGGTAACCGGCGACATCAGCGCCATGTGGTTACGCGACTCTTCGGCGCAGATGTGGCCGTATCTGCCCCTTGCCAAGCAGGACGAGCCGCTGCGCGTGCTGCTGGAGGGCGTAATCCGTCGCCAGGCGCGCATGATTCTGCTCGATCCCTATGCCAACGCCTTCCTGCGCAGCCCCAGCGATACGCCGTTGAATTGGGCGGTGGGCGACCAAACCGAGCACCACGCCGGTGTGGGCGAGCGCAAATGGGAGGTCGATTCGCTCTGCTATCCGATCCGTTTGGCGCATGGCTATTGGCGCAAGACCGGCGATACGCGGCCCTTCGATGCACAGTGGCAAGAAGCGGCGTGGACGATTGTGCGCACCTTCCGCGCTCAGCAGCGCAAGACCGGTCTGGGGCCTTATTCGTTTCAGCGCAGCTCGACCTCGCCGACAGAGACCTGTGCGCTGGGCGGCTGGGGAAATCCGGCGCGCCCGGTGGGTATGATCTTCTCGATGTTCCGACCTTCCGACGACGCCTGCACCTATCCGCTGTTCGTTCCCGCCAATCTTTTTGCAGTGATGAGCCTGCACCAACTGGCACAGATGGCATCCGAAATTTTGCACGATGCCAAGCTGGCAACGGAAGCCGAAGCGCTGGCCGCCGAGGTGGAGAGAGCGCTGCATCAGTACGGAACCACCGAGGACGCGCGGCACGGAAGCATCTGGGCTTACGAAGTGGACGGTTACGGCAATGTGCTGAAGATGGACGACGCCAATGCTCCAGGATTGCTCAGCCTTGCGTATCTGGGTTGCTGCAGCGCGGGCGACCCGCTTTACCGCAGAACGCGTTCCTTTGCGCTGAGTGACGCCAATCCCTGGTTCTTTCGCGGCAAGGCTGGCGAAGGAATCGGCGGGCCGCACGAAGGGTTAAACAGCATCTGGCCCATGTCTATTCTGATGCGCGCCTTTACTTCGCTCGATCCGCGCGAGACGCGCCAATGCTTGTTATGGCTGCGCAATACCACCGCCGGAACAGGCTTCATGCACGAGTCGTTCGACAAAGACGATGCGAGCAAGTTCACGCGCCCCTGGTTTGCGTGGGCCAATACGCTCTACGGCGAACTGATCGTGAAGCTGGCCGCGGAGCGGTCCGGATTACTGAGCGAACCGCTGGGATAACAAGCCATGCCGGAGATTTGAAGGCGATGATGAACGGAGCGGAAACCATGACGAAATTGCTTTTTCTGTCGCTGCTCTTCGCGGCGATGTTATCGTTCGCGCAATCGGGGCCTACCCTGCGGGAATGTGCGGGAAGCCTGACACCGGTGGAGTTGGACCGACAGATCGACGGGCTGATTGCGCAGATGACACCGGAAGAGCGGATTGCGCAGTTGCAGGATCGTGCTCCAGCGATTGCTCGACTCGGGATTCCGGCCTATAACTGGTGGAACGAGGGCTTGCACGGCATCGCGCGCAACGGCTATGCCACGGTGTTTCCGCAGGCCATCGGTCTGGCGGCAACCTTTGATCCAGCGCTGCTGCAGCAAGTGGGCGAAGTGGTGGGAACCGAGGCGCGCGCCAAGTTCAATCCCCACCAGAATGCCGATTCACCTCGCTACGCGGGCCTGTCCATCTGGTCGCCCAACATCAACATTTTTCGCGATCCACGCTGGGGGCGCGGCCAGGAGACCTATGGCGAAGACCCGTATCTGACTTCCCTGCTGGCCGGCGGATTTATTCGCGGCATCCAGGGGCCGGAGGGTTTTTATCGCCGTGCCGATGCCACTCCCAAGCACTTTGTGGCGCATAGCGGTCCGGAGTCACTGCGCGACGGCTTCAATGCTCAGGTGAGCGCGCAGGATCTGGCCGATACCTACTTGCCCGCTTTTCGCATCGTGACCAGCGACGCTCATGCGGAGGCCATGATGTGTTCCTATAACGCAATCAACGGCACCCCGGCCTGCGCCAACACCGCGTTGATCGAGCAGCGCGTGCGTCGGCAGTGGGGATTCGCGGGCTACGTGGTTTCCGACTGCGATGCTGTCGATGAAATCACCGAGTTCCTGCACTATACCGCCGACGATGCGCATGGCGCGGCCGCAGCATTGAAAGCGGGCGTGGATCTGGATTGCGGCAGCACCTATCAGCACTTGAATGAATCACTCCAGCAAAACCTGATTACCCTGCACGATGTGGATCAGGCGCTGCACCGGCTGCTGCTGGCCCGTTTACGGCTAGGAATGCTGCAACCGGTCTCGTGCTCTCCCTATGCGACGATTGCCGCTGATGCCGTCGATACACCGGCCAACCGCGGACTGGCGCTGCGGACAGCCGAAGAATCAATGGTCCTTCTGGAGAATTATGGATTGCTTCCCTACGATTTTGCTGGCAAACGCGTAGCTGTGATCGGTCCCACCGGTGATCTGCTCGAAGTGATCGAGGCCAATTATCACGGAACCGCGCAGAACCCCAAGACGATTTTCGAGGGATTGCGGGATGGACTGCCCGCCACTGCGCAGCTCAGCTACGCGCAAGGCTCGGTGCTGGCAGAGGGCGTTGCGGTTCCCGTGGCGCGTACGGCGCTGCAGAGCGATGCGCAGCCGGGTTTGCGCGCTGAGTACTTCAATAACACCAAGTTTCAGGGCGCGCCCGTTGCAACGCGTGTAGACCCGCGCGTTGATTTCGATCTGGATCGGATCGAGCCGGTGGCTGGATTAGGACCTGTGTACTCGATTCGCTGGTCCGGTACATTGCAGCCGCCAGCAGCGGGCAACTATCGGCTTCAGGTAAGCATTGATCGCTGTTTCGACTGCAAGGGACACGACGGCTATCGCTTGTGGGTGGACGGCAACAAGCTGCTCGATGACGATGGCAGCGTCGAGAAACGCCCCGACTCCGTCACTCTGCATTGGACCACCACCGATCCGCACGCGATCCGGCTGGAACTTGAGCATACCGGCGAGGATGAGGGCATTCATCTGAAGTGGGAGGCACCCGCCGCAGCGCAGATCCAGGAAGCCGTGGCCGCAGCCGCGCAGGCGGATGTGATTGTGGCAACGCTCGGCCTCTCGCCCAATCTTGAAGGCGAGGCCTTGGGAATCAAGGTGCCAGGTTTCTTCGGCGGCGACCGCGAAACGTTGGAACTGCCCGCCCCCCAGAAGAAGCTGTTGACAGCTCTCGCTTCGCTGCACAAACCGGTGATTGTAGCGCTCAGTTCCGGCAGTGCGGTAGCGCTTGATTCCAGCGTCCAGGCGCTGGTCGAGACCTGGTATCCGGGCGAAGCCGGTGGTAAGGCGCTGGCACGATTGCTGAGTGGCGCGACCAATCCTTCTGGGCGCTTGCCGGTCACCATCTATCGCTCCGCCAAGGACTTACCCGCGTTTACCGACTACTCGATGGCACATCGCACCTACCGCTACTTTGATGGCCCGGTCGCCTATCCCTTCGGCTTCGGCCTGAGTTACACGCAATTCATGTATTCCGCGCCGAAACTCTCCGCGCAGCACCTGCAGGCGGGGCATCCGCTGCAGGTGAGCGCGACGGTGAAGAATGTGGGAGAGCGGGAAGGAGACGAAGTAGCGGAATTGTATCTGATTCCGCCCCCAGATGCCGGAGCGCCACGACTGAGCTTGCAGGGCGTTCACCGCGTGCATCTGCGGGCGGGCGAGTCGCAACAAGTGCAGTTTGTGCTCGATCCGCGCCAACTGAGTTCTGTGGATGCGGAGGGGAAACGAGCCATCCGCAGCGGACGATACAGAGTGGTTGTGCGAGGATCGCAACCCTCCGATCCGAAGCAGGCGGGCACGGCCTTCCAGATGACCGGAGAGCAGTTACTCGCTCCCTGATCCAACCAAACTGATCCAATCAAACCCTGAGAACGCGGACGCCTTGGCTCTCAAAAGGTTCGACCGCTTCCGGGCTGGCTCCGGTGTCGGTGATCAGGAGATGAATTTCATTGACTGGGCAGATGAAGGCGGAACTGACTTTGCCCAGCTTGCTAGAGTCCGCGGTCACGATCACCTGCTTGGATTGCTTGAGCATTTTGCGGAAGACCAGCGATTCGTCGGCCTCCATGGTGGTCGCTCCACGCTTGGCATCCAAGCCGGTGACGCTGAGAAAGACCTTGTCCAGATAAACGTCGTCGAGAAAGGCCAGCGCGGCGTTTCCGGTCAGCGAAAAGGACCAGGCCCAAGGCACCGCACCGCCGGTCAAAAAAGTGCGGATGCCGGGCTGATTGCAAAGCTCCATGCCGATATTAATAGCATTGGTGACGACTTGAATCTTGTCGCGGTGGCGCAGGCTGCGGCCAATGTGAGTGGTCGTGGTTCCAGCCGTAAGACCCACCGTTTCATTGGCTTGCACCAATTCAGCGGCGGCCAGACCGATGCGGCGCTTTTCCGCGGCAAAGCGCTGTTCGCGCGCCAGGAAGGAGCTGTCGTAGCGGAAAGGTTCGTAGAGCAGCGGCTCCACCAGGGTTGCGCCGCCATGCGTGCGGCGAATCAGCCCGCGGCTCTCCAGACGCACAAGGTCGCGCCGGATACTGGGCGCAGAGGAGCCCGCAACAGCCAGAAGTTCTTCGATGGTGGCGGTTCCAGCACTCAGAAGATATTTGATGATCTGTTCGGAACGGCGATTGATGGATTCGGACATCTCACTGAGATTCTAACCTGCGAATCATGGCAGTGTAGAGGCGATGTCAGAAGTGATCGAAGACAAACGTCGTTTAGGTTCACAAAAATTCGCCGTTATGATCGTTTAAGCATTATATGATCGTAATTGAACGATTTTTGTCTGCGACAGCAGCCCACAGAGGTGGTCTAGATGCCAAGCTATGCCCATGAAATGTTGCGCGAGATCTACGAACAGCCGGAGGCGCTTCGCTGCACCTTGGCTCTTTACTTGGACGGCAAGGGCCTGAACCGGGAGGTTGCCAATCGGCTGACGCCCTGGACCAATTCCGGAAGCGAAATTCTGATCGCAGCCAGCGGTTCCAGCAGGCATAGTGGTCTGGCTGGAGAAATTTTGCTCGAAGACTTATGTGGTCTGGCTGTCGATGTGGAATATGCCAGTGAATACAGTTGCCGTGGAAATCGCGATCTGCGCCACCCCAGCGTGCTGGTGCTTTCTCAATCAGGAGAGACATCGGACACGCTGGCAGCCTTGCATGAGGCGCGTCGGCGCGGGCAGAAGACACTGGCGATCACCAACGTCGCCGCCTCGACCATGGCATGCGAAGCTGATGTTTCGATGCCGCTGGCAGCGGGCGTCGAAAGAGCGATTCCAGCCACCAAGAGCTTCACCTGCCAACTGGCCGTTCTCTACCTGTTGGCGCTCTTTGAGGGCGAACGACTGGGCCGGATCGAAAAGACTGCGCTGGCCGCCTATATCGAGGAACTGCGCTCTCTGCCGGCCAAGATTGACGGTGCGTTGGATAGTTGGCGAGAGACAATGGCTGGTTTGGCTAGTAAATTCGCTTCGGCTTCTACCTTCCTTTATCTGGGACGGGGCATTCACTACGCCATTGCCCGGGAAGGCGCGCTGAAGCTGAAAGAAGCCTCTTATGTTCATGCTGAAGGCTATCCAACCGGCGAACTGAAGCACGGTCCCAATGCCTTGGTCAGCGACCAAGTGCCGTTGGTGGTGCTGGCTACGGTGGACTATGAATTGAAGGCTTCCGTGCAGCGATATGAAAAGACGCTGCAACTGCTTGCCGACATGAAGGCACAGGGAGCCAAGGTGATCGCCATCGCCAATGCCGGCAACGAGGAAGTGGTCAAACTGGTCGAGGACTGTGTGTTTATACCGCAGGCTTCTGAATATTTGTTGCCAATTCTGGAAGTCGTTCCGCTGCAGTTGTTTTCTTACTTCATGGCTCTGGAGCACGGAGTCGACGTTGACCGTCCCCGCAACCTTTCCAAGGCCGTGGTAGAGAAGTAAGCAGAATTTCAGCCCTACAATACGGAATCATCCGTAATAAACGCCTCGCGGAGTGAATCCCGCGAGGCAATTTTTTATGGGGCAGAGTTTGCGTCGCCAGAGAGCACAGGAAAGAGCCAAACCTCGGCAACCTGTCGGCCACGACCACTGCCACCCAATCCTTCTGGCCGGGTCCATGCAAGGTCGAGCGCGCCGCTGCTGGTTGCCTCTGCCGGAAGGTCAAACTCCATGGTTTGCGGATTGGTTTGTCGTTGCAGAGCGACATGAACCACGATGCTACCGTTCGCGGTGAGCCGCAGCGGCAGCGCGTAGTCTTCACCCGCGTAGACAACGCGCAGGCGATAACGCTGTCTGGGGTCCAGCCCCATGTAATGCAACTGCAGCGGAAACTCGTAAAGAGCTTCGGCATAGGTGAGCTGCGACCAGCGCCAGCCATCTTCGGGAGTATGGTCGGCGACGCCGTCGATGACGGAAGAATAAAACTCCGGGTCGGCAGCAAAGCCCGCGCCACGCACCAGATGCGACTCCTGCGCCGGGTTGCCAAGGTCGTCGTAGAAGACTCCAGCAGGCGGCGCGTCCCAGCGCACCAGATCCACCAACGCAGCAGATTGCTCTGTGGCGGGCAAGGCGCGAATACGTCGGAATTCCTGACGGAGCCAGACGCGGTCGTTCAGCGGAATGTCGATGCGGTCCAGATTTGCGCCGCGCTCCCAGTTGGATGCACCATAGCGTTGAACGCTCAGTTGCAAACCGATGTGGTGAAAAAGATCTCCCGCCAAAGAGAAGACGCGCGTGCGCAGCTCCGAACCAGGAACGGTAGCAGGTGGTTGCAGCGCAGCTTCAGCGCTGTTGAGTGCGGCGTCTGTGCTGTTGGCTGTGTGCAAAAGATCAAAAGTCTGCGCTTGCTGAAGCGTCTCCGCAGTGAGCCGGGTTTGCAGAAAAGCATCGTAGTAGGCCCGATACAAAGCCATTTCGAAACGCCAATTATCTTTGGGTACGTCGATGGATTGCTCCATCTGCTGGAAGGCATGCAACGTCTGGTGGATTTGCGGATTCGCCAGAATGGGTCCGCGCCAATTCCGCTCCAGATTGACGATTCCATCCGCGAAGAGTTGAGTCCACTGTGGGCCGATCAGGAAGCGTGCGTAATCTTCCAGAATGCTTTGTGCGGAGGTGGAAGCATTCCATCCCCATTGGGTCCAAAGGATCTTGTTGACATCATCGTTGACGCCCTCGGAGTAGGTGATGAAGCCCGTATGCAGTGCGGCAAAATGCTGATAAATGACTGCTTCATCGACCGGGCGTGGGTCGATGGGTTCGCGGCCTTCCGTAAGCTCGTAGACCGGGTCCCACTGCGGCACCGGGAACTGCGCGTGCAGGGTGTGGCCGATGTCGGGATAAAAGAGCAGAGGGATATTGGCGGGGATGCGACGGCGCTGGGTTTCAAAGCTGTCGCGAGATTGCGGTCCGAAGAAGACGCCGGAGAGCCAGCCCGGATGTTGCGCTACCAGGCGATAGAACTCCTCGTACTCTTTGCTATTCATGCCCTGCGCGGAAACATAGATGCGCGCGTCGGGGTGATAGCGGTGAAGCAGCGCGGCTTGCTTGGCAATCAACGGAAAGAGCAGCGCGGGCGGTGTGTGGCCTGGATCGCCCCCTGGAATCCAAAGAGCATCGACATGAGGAATCTGACGAAAGAGTTCTTCAAAGCGCGTCAGTTCGCAGGCCACATCGTCTGAACGGGCGTAGTCGGCTTCCATCTCGGGATAGTAGATGTCGCAGTTGAGTCCGTAGCGGGCAAGAATTTTCGAAATGCCCAGCAGGGTGTCGAGCGGCGGCGCGGGAAAGAGCGGACTCGCAGCGGCATCGTCCGAATTAGGCGCGATGAGCTGGATGGTATTGGCGCCAAAGATGGCTAGATCGCGTATTTGCTGCTCGAATTGCGTGAGCGTCCACGCGTCGTAGGTATTGTTTTTGAAGCGATAGCCGAGTTGGTGGCCGCGAATGGATTTCTGCGGCGCTTCGATCAGGCACAATGGCGCGGGAAGAGTGGCTTTGCCGACAGAGAACGAGAACTTGCGCAGCAAGGCTCCGATGCCAAAAAGCAGGCCACGATTATCGTTACCCGTGATCACAATCATCGATCGAGAATGCAAACGAAACGCATGAAGGCTGTAGGCCTCGGGTCGATCAGGAGGGAGAATTGAGGTTGAGCGAATGGCCGTCGGCAGAACTTGCGCTATCTGCGCACGCGTGCCAACAACAATGGTGCAACCTGCGTCGTGCGCAGGAAAGCTGTGCGCCGTCTCCCAACGCTGCGTGGTACGTTTGCCTGCTTCGTCCAGCAGCATTTCAACTGCGGTTGCTTCAGGTGTGTTGAGCTGGGCAGAGCTGACGACAATGGTTTGCGAGCAATCCAGAGGAGCTTCGGCCCAGGCGCGTGCGCAGCCGATGGAAAGCAGCAACGCCACAGCACATTGCGCCAGGAAAAAAACGAAGATTCGGGACGCGGCTTCACGGTAGTTATGCGACCGATTCATCCTGCAACTTGTAGGAACCATCATGCCAGATCGTCCTGACCGCCACAATTTTGGGTACCCCATCCTTGGCGCATCTTTGTTTTTGTGCCAAGGATGGGATGAGCATGACTATTACCGTGACCGCATGATTTGGTAATTACAACAAGTACCGCATTTTATTTCCAGGCTTTGCCTTCAAAATGCGCTTCAATCTCTTCGAGCGTTTTGCCTTTGGTTTCTGGCAAAAATATGAGGGCTACCAGGAAATACACCACGGTGAAACTCGAAAACAGAAAGAACATAGAAGAGTAGCCGTATTTGCTGACGAAAGGCAGAAAAATGCCGGCCAATGTGGTTGAAACCAGTTGGTTGATCAACAGTGCGATGCTCATACCGTTGGAGCGAATGCGGGTAGGCATCAACTCAGACAGCGCCAGCCATACACAAACGCCGGGGCCGACGGCATAGAAAGCCATATAAAAGTAGAGCCCCATGGCGACCAGCCAACCGTGGCGTGTGTCCGGCACCAAGCCAATCGGCACTTTGACAATCCGCAGCGGCGCAACGCGGGCCGCATCCAGATTCGCAAAGGGATTCTGGAAGAATGCCGCAATCTTGGTATCGGGAACGCAACTACTGCGGTTGATTTGCAACGCGGCCGCACCTTTGTCGTCGGAACGCACATAGTTGGTGGTCGCCGTGAAACCGCCGTACGCATAGATGACAGCCATCGAGGCACGGCCCGCATTGATCTGCTTGCCTGTATCGCCCTTTGCCGCCAGCAGTATTTTGGCTTCGGCCGCATCGAAGTGCAAGCTCAATTCCTGACTAGGACCGACCATCGCTTGCACTGCATCACGGGAGTCCACGCTGATTTTTTCCGTGCGCAGAAATAGAGTCCCCACCCCAACCATCGAGAGGATGATTCCGCCCGCGCCCAACGTCAGCAGAAACCTACGCCCTTTACGATCCACCAGCATCATCCCCACCATGGTCATCAAAAAATTGACCGTGGTGAACAGTACATAGCCCCAGTGCGCTTGCAGGTCGGAGAGGCCACTCTGCAACAGAATTCCGGCGTTGTAGCCGATGATCGAATTGATGCCGGTGGCTGTATTGAAGGCCAGAATCACGCAAGCCAGCAAGAAGGGAATGACATACTTGCGATGCAGCACCGAGCCGCGTGACGTCTTTCCTGCCGCGTTGGCGGAGAGCTTGGCAAATTCGAGATGTGCTGTTTCTTCCATCTCTCCTATCTCGAGTTGCGCCTGTTCTGGTGTTCGTGAGCGCAGCAGCGCGCTGTAAGCCAACTCCTTTTGTCCACGGCGGAAGAGCCAGCGTGGCGACTCCGTCACCATCAGGCTGCCCAGCATAAACAGAACTCCGGGTGGTAGCGATACCCAGAAGATATGCCGCCAAGCCTGATTCTTGAAGTCAAACAAGGTGTTGGCATCAGCGGAAAGAGCCACCGCTTGAACGCGGTAACTGTAATAGATGCCCACCAGAGCGGCAGCTACAATGCCCAATGTGAGCATCCACTGAAATGCACCCGTTCCTTTGCCTCGATCACGCGCCGATAGGCACTCAGCCAAGTAGAGCGGAACAACGACGCCGATAAATCCGCCGCTCATGCCCTGCAACAGACGCCCGAAAAACAGTGGACCATAGCCATGCGAAAGAGCAATGATGGGAATGCTGAGGACAAAGGTTGCGCCACTCAGCACCATCAGCGGCTTGCGCCCCATCCAGTCAGCCAGCGCGCCCGCAAACAGCGTGGAAAAGACGCTGCCCAGAAGCACGGCCGCCACAATCACGGAAAGCTGAGCTGCCGTCAAATGCGACGTTGCTTCCAGATAGGGCAATGCGCCGCCAATAATACCCACATCAATTCCGTAAAGCAGGCCGCCCAGACCGGCAACCAGCAGAAGAAAAACATTGTAACGGCGCTTCTCGACACCGTTGGCGGAGGAAGGCGTGGAATAGGCTTTTGTCACGGATCTCTGGCTGAACTTTCTCACGACTGGCGTGAAGATCTAGCAAAGAAATGGATTTTAGGCAGAAGATTCTTGCCTGTCGTCTGCGGGCTGCCTTTAGCCGGAAAAAAGCGTATCCGGCACGGAAGAATGTTTGTGCGATCAGTATACAATGATCAAATTAATGTCAAACGGTCACTAAGTTGATTTTTTGAGGTGCGCGATATGTCTGGTTTCTTTCCCGATGTTGTGAGGCTTGGAATGCTCAAGCTGCGGACAAAGCACGCGGCGAGAATTGCTCTGCCTCTACTCATTGCACTTCCGACTATGGCCGTGGCCCAGGTGCGGTTGCTGCCCGCTCCGCGTGAAGCTCATTTTTCCGGCCAAACTGCGCTGCTGCAATCAATGGTGGTCAACGTCCCCGGCCATGACGCCGAGGACGAGTTTGCCGCGCAGGATCTGGAAAACGCAGCGCGGCCGCAGATTTCTATCGCGGACAATAGCAGCACGGCCTATTCGGTACTTTTGCTGCGCAGTGGCTCTGCTAAGGCCAAAGATCTGCTGGCACAGCATCACCTAACACTAGATGCGCAGATGGAGGACGAAGGCTACGTGCTGGCTGTTGAGCCGCATCAGGCTTGGGTCGTCGCCGCATCGAGCTCCGGCATCTTCTATGGCGTGCAGACTCTCAAGCAGTTACTTCCGCTTCCCGGCAGCAAGCAGACTCTACCACTGGGCACGGTGCGTGACTGGCCAGCAATGAAATATCGCGGCATTGACGATGATCTTTCTCGCGGCCCTTTTCCCACGCTGGAGTTTCAGAAGCATCAGATCCGGATCTTTGCTTCTTATAAGGTCAACATTTATTCGCCCTATATCGAACACACCTTGCTCTATCCCAACCAGCCATTGGCCGCACCGCCGGACAGTGCACTCACTCCGGTCGAGGTTGCCGAGCTTGTCCAGTATGCCCGCCAGTTCCATGTCGTGATTGTGCCGGAACAGGAGGCATTCGGGCACCTGCACCACGTGCTGAAATACGACATCTATCAGGATGTCGCCGAGACGCCGCACGGCCACGTGCTTGCTCCTGGGCAGCCTGGTACGCTGCCCCTGATCAAAGACTGGTTGACGCAGGTTGCTGCCGAGTTCCCTTCTCCCTTTCTGCACATCGGCGCCGATGAGACCTTCGATCTGGGCGTGGGTCGCACGCATCCGCAGGTAGTAGCCAAGGGCTACGGACCGGTCTACGTCGATTTCCTGCTGAAGATCCATGAGCAACTTGCGCCGCTCCATCGTCGATTGCTGTTCTGGGGAGATATTGGTGGCTCCGACCCTGCGGCCGTGGCCGGCTTACCCAAGGATATGATCGCCGTGCCCTGGAACTATTGGGACACCAAAGGATTCGATAAGATGATCGAACCCTTTGCTAAGGCGGGTATCGAGACCTGGGTGGCCCCGGGAGACGGTAACTGGAACGAAGTCTTTCCGGTTGCACAATCAGCCTTCGGCAATATCCAAGGCTTCATTCGCGACGGACAAAGGCTTGGTTCGACGGGCGCTCTGACCACCATTTGGAACGATGATGGCGAAGGCCTCTTCAATATGGACTGGTACGGCACGCTCTTCGGCGCGGTGGCCGCATGGCAGCCGGGCGAGAGTTCAATCAGCGCGTATCAGGATGCCTATGGACAGCTCTTTCATGGTGATGCCAGCGGCAAAATCAATCAGGCTGAGAAGGAGTTGATGCTCGCTCATGCTGCATTGAGCCAGTCGAAGAGTGGATTGAACAGTGATCAACTTTTCTGGCTCGATCCCTGGAGCGCCGAAGGTCAGGAAGCATCGGCCAAGGTGCTGCCCTTTGCGGTTCAAATGCGCATTCACGCCGAGCAGGCGATTGTGCTGATTGAGCAAGCCCGCGCCGCCAATCCCAGCTTGAAGGAAGTTGACGCGTTGACCGCCATGGATATGGGTGCGCGCCGTCTGGACCTGATTGGCTTGAAGTTTGAGTTATGCCAGGAAATTGCGGAGGCATACGCTCAGGTGCTGCTCCGTCAGCACGATCAGGCGCACAGCTCGGAGGTTCATAACATGCTGGACGAAATTAGCAGCATGTTTGGCCGCTGCCAGGATCTGCGCGATGCATATTCGGCTTCGAAGAACGAGTACAAGCAAGTGTGGCTGAGTGAGAACCGACCTTATTGGCTGGACAATGTGACCGTCCGCTATGACCTGCGCATCGAAGAATGGCAGCGGCGTGGCGAGCGCTTTGCTACCGTCACCAGAGACTTTGAAAAGAACAAGGATTTACCTTCCGCTTCCGCGTTGGGACTGCCGACGGTGACTCTAGCCAACAAAGCAGAAGCGAACAAAAACGAGCATTGAGTTACACCTGCGTCGCGATCTCGTTTGGCACATGAACACGCCAGACCCGACTTGTAATCACAGCATATTTCACAAAGACGGAGTGCATTCATGGATACGAATTTATGGACGCGGCGGGAGCTCATGCGGGGACTCTCGATATTGGGTATGGCTGCTACGGCAGGCTTGCCTGGGCTGCAAGCATTTGCAAAAAACTCCAATGCGAACGCCGAGGATGAAGACTTGTTTCCTTTTGTGAATATAGCTTTGGGTACCGGCGGACATGGCCACACTTTCCCCGGAGCAGTGGTGCCATTCGGCATGGTGCAGCTAAGTCCAGACACGTATAACACGGACTGGGATTGGTGCTCGGGTTATCATCTTTCCGATAACTCAATCATGGGCTTCAGTCATACTCATTTGAGCGGTACCGGTTGCGGTGACCTGCTCGACTTTCTGGTGGTTCCGCGTACAGGTAAGGTGCGTTTGCATCCCGGTGATCGCAAACACCCCGGCACAGGCTACCGGTCGCGTTTTTCCCATGCAAACGAACATGCGCATCCGGGATATTACTCTGTGCTTTTGGACGATTCCAATGTAAAAGCGGAGTTGACCGCCACAGAGCATGCGGGGTTTCATCGCTATACGTTTCCGGCCAGCGAAAGCAGTCACATCCTGCTGGACCTGACGCATGCATACGGAAAATTTCCTAATAACATCGCGTGGTGCAGTGTAAGATCTGCTGGCAACGATACGATTCTTGCCGGCCACGCGACCAAGGCTTGGGCCGCCGGACGTGAGATGTTCATTGCACTCAAGTTTTCGCGACCATTTGATCGCCTAGATTTCTATCTTGATGGCCATTTGACAGCAAATCCGACAGGCGACTTGAGGGGAAAGAATTTAAAGGTTGTGGCACATTTCAAGACCCATGCTGATGAGCAGATTCTCATCAAGGCAGGACTCTCCGGTGTGTCCACCGAGGGCGCGTTGAAGAATCTCGATGCGGAGATTCCGGGCTGGGATTTCGAGCAGATACTACAAGCCGCAGAACAGCAATGGCGCGATCAACTGGGCAAGATCCGCATCGAAACCGCAGACGTTGATCGTAAGACGGTCTTCTACACTTCTCTCTATCACACCATGCTGTGTCCGTCTCTCTTCGACGATGTGGATGGACGCTATCGTGGCATGGACGGAAAGATTCATCAGCTTGCACATGGGCAACGCAATTACACAACCTTCTCACTGTGGGACACGTATCGCGCCGAACATCCATTGATTACTTTCATCCACACTGATCGCGTTCCAGACATGGTCAACAGCCTGATCCGCATGGCGCAAGAAAGCCCGCATGGTATGCCGGTGTGGCCACTGCAAGGCAAGGAAACCGGCTGCATGACGGGCTACCACTCTGCGGCGGTGATCGCCGACGCCTGCGTCAAGGGATTTACAGGAATCGACTATCCAGACGCATACAAGGCAATGAAGAAACGTGCCTTCGAAGACCATTACCGCGGCCTGTCGTGGTACCGCTCGCTGGGATATATCCCCGCCGATCTCGAAGAGGAATCGGTTTCCAAGACACTCGAATACGATTACGATGATTGGGCCATCGCGCATGTTGCGGCTCAACTCAACGACAGTGAAAGCGCCAAGTCTCTAGTTTCTCGCTCGCTCAACTATCGGCATCACTGGGATGCGTCAACTGGATTTCTGCGTGCCAAACTCAAGAATGGTTCCTGGGCTCTACCTTTCAATCCGATCGAAATGGGCCACTTCAAAAAGTGGAGAGACTATACCGAATCCAATGCTTGGCAGACCACATTTGGCATTCAGCACGACGTAACCGGCTACATTCAACTGATGGGTGGCGACAAAGCGTTTGTGGCCAAGCTCGATACGCTCTTCAATATGTCTTCAGAGCTTCCGCCCGATGCGCCACCGGACATTGCCGGCATGGTGGGCCAGTATGCGCACGGCAACGAGCCAAGCCAGCATATCGCCTACCTATATGCCTACGCCGGTGAACCTGCCAAGACGCAGGAGCGCATTCACTTTCTCAATACCAAGATGTATTCGAATACGCCCGATGGCATTGCCGGGAACGAAGACTGTGGACAGATGTCGGCATGGTTCGTTCTCAGCGCCATCGGCTTTTATGGGGTTGATCCAGTCAGTGCTCATTACGTCTTTGGGACGCCGCTCTTCGACCGTGTCACGCTGCGTCTGGCTAGAGACAAGGAACTAGTTTTCGAAGCGCAGCGTACAACTCCTGAGAGCATCTACATCCATAATGTGAAGTTCAACGGACGGGCGTATACCAAGTCATGGTTTAGTTATGCCGATGTCCAGCGCGGGGGACATTTCATCTTCCGTCTTGTCCCTCAACCCGACCCGATATTCGGCAAGGAAGAATCATCACGTCCTATCTCTAATCTACAATTGGGCGTATAAACGAATGGCCGGGAAAATATTTCCGGCCATTTTTACTGTGCTATCTATAGATTCATGTTGCCGCGAAAGTTCATTAAACGGAGATCACGATGAAACCGAAATCCTCACTTATGTGCCTGTGCGCAATGGCCATCTGTATCATGGGGGCGTCACCGATGCAGGCGCAATCCTCTGCGCCTCATACCTTCGCTGTGCAAGGGGACCACTTTGCGCTCGATGGCAAGCCGTATCAGATCATCGCCGGCTCCATACACTACACACGCATTCCGAGCGAGTATTGGCGCGACCGACTCAGAAAAGCGCGGGCCATGGGACTGAATACCATCACCACTTACGCCTTCTGGAATGCTCATGAAGTACAACCCGGAGTTTATGACTTCAGCGGCAATAACGATATAGCTAAATTCATTCGTGAGGCGCAGCAGGAAGGTCTGCATGTGATTTTGCGGACCGGTCCATACGCCTGCGCGGAGTGGGAGTTTGGCGGCTATCCTGCATGGCTATTAAAAGATCATGGCATGGTCGTTCGCAGCGACAATCCTGCATTTCTGCAAGCCGCCACGCGCTGGTTGCATCGGTTAGGAGAGGAAGTTGCGCCTCTTCAAATCGGCAACGGTGGACCGATCATTGCCGTTCAAGTGGAGAATGAGTATGGGTCTTATGGAGAAGATCATGCGTATATGGAGCAGATCCATCATGTATTGATGGAGAGTGGATTTACCAAAGCAATGCTATAT
Source organism: Telmatobacter bradus (assembly GCF_048629425.1). Lineage (NCBI taxonomy): Bacteria > Pseudomonadati > Acidobacteriota > Terriglobia > Terriglobales > Acidobacteriaceae > Telmatobacter > Telmatobacter bradus. The sequence continues at coordinate 3,771,053 of NZ_CP184532.1, read as the reverse complement.
ACCGCCGATGGCGCGGATGTATTGCAACAGGGCGCGCTGCCTGAGTTGCCAGCAGCTATTAACTTCGGCCCTGGTGATACACAGCGCTCCTTTGACTTGCTCAAGAAGTTCAGACCCAATGGGCCATTTCTCTGTGGCGAGTATTGGGACGGATGGTTTGATCATTGGGGCGCGAAACATGAAACTCCAGATGCAGCCAAGCAGATTGAAGAATTGAAGTGGATGCTTGCCCAAGGTTATTCCGTCAACCTCTATATGTTTGATGGAGGCACCAGCTTCGGCTGGATGAATGGCGCAAACAGCGACGGCTCAAACTATCAACCCGACGTGACCAGTTATGACTATGATGTAGCTGTCGGCGAAGGTGGAGAACTGCGTCCCAAATACTTTGCCTTCCGCAAGGTCATCGAGCAAGCTACACATGCCGCGCTGCCCGCCCCACCCCAGACCGCAGCGCCCGTTGCTTTGCCTGCTATGCAACTGCAATGGTCGGCTTCGCTCTGGGACAATCTTCCCGCTGCAATCCACGCGCAGACTCCGCTGACGATGGAAGATGTAGACCAATCCTATGGGTACATCCTGTACCGGACGAAGATCAACAAGTTATCCTATGGCCCCGTGAATGCCAAGCTGAAATTTGACACGTTGCACGATTACGCACGTATTTACCTGGACGGCAAACTACAGGGCACAGTGGACCGCCGCTTGAATCAATCGGAGATTGTTCTTCCTGCTAGTGCGCCCGGTACTCGGCTAGACATCTTGGTGGAAAACAGCGGCCGAGTCAACTACGGAAAATTCATCAACAGGGAACGAGCGGGGATTGTCGGCCAGGTCTACTATGATGGAAAACCGCTGACGGATTGGTCGATCTATCCGCTGAAGATGCAGAACCTAGCTACGCTAAGTTACTCGAAAAAGCTCTGTGAAGGCCCGTGTTTTTATCGGACACAACTGGCGACAGACAAGCCCAGCGATACGTTTCTTGATACACGCCAACTCAGCAAGGGCACAGTATGGATCAATGGACAAGTCTTAGGCCGCTTCTGGAAGGTTGGACCGCAAAAGACGCTTTATCTTCCCGCACCGTGGCTCAACAAAGGCATTAACGAGGTGACGCTCTTTGATCTGGATGGCGGAAGTCAACTCACCATCCAGGGGCTGAATCATCCCATTCTGGATGAGTTATCGACCCAATAACAAACCGCCTATTTCATGATGACTTTTTCCGCTTTCTCTACGCGAACTACATCCAGCGTGGATTCCATGGCGCGCACATCCTCTTCCAGCACCACGCAGCGTGTAAATTCATTAGGTTGCGAACCGATGTGAACATGCTGATTGCCATGATGTGCTGTGCTGGCAATCTTCGTGCTCAGCGACGTATGGACTTCGTTTACGCCGCTGCGCTGCACGATGGCGCGTACGTTGGACACGCGAATGGAGCCACCGGCCATGATGTGAATACGACCGCTGGCGATCTTGTTCAAGGTTGCAATGGTTTTCACGCCGCGCTGCGCACTTACTTCGCCGCCGGAGGTCAAGATACGGTCGGCGCCACAGGCAATCACATCTTCCAGGGCGTCCTCCAGGTTGATGGCGACATCGAAGGCGCGATGAAAGGTTACTTGCATCGGTCGAGCCAGTTCAATCAGGCTACGTGTACGTGTTTTGTCTACTCGACCTTCGGCAGTGAGCAGGCCCAGCACGACACCGTTGGCACCCAGTTGCTTGGCGGTGCAAATGTCTTTGCGCATAACTTCGAACTCAAAATCGCTATATACAAAGTCTCCGCCGCGCGGACGAATGATGACAAAAACGTCGATGAAAATCGCCTTGCGCACCGCATAGATCAGACCGCTGCTGGGCGTGATGCCGCCTTCACTCAGCGCGCTGCACAACTCGACTCTTTGAGCGCCACCACAGGCTGCTGCAATGGATGATTCGACAGAATCCACGCAAATCTCAAGCTTCATGATTCAGGAATCCCTTGATCAAAAAATGACCGGATTCCTCTACTGAAACAGCCTTCTGTCAGTCGAGGAATCCGGGGTGTAGAGATCCAACCGCATGCTTTTGCCAAGCTGATTCTGACAAGAGCATGCATATCGTCCTAAAATTAGAACGTGTACTGCAAGCCCATCTGAATGGTGCGATAGGTCGGTAGACTACCTAACATACTGGCTACGCCGACTGTGGGGTCATAGTTTCCTAGAGTGCCAAGAGTCGTTCCTCCGGCTGTCGCGGAACTGGGGATGATCTGGTAGGTCGAAGAATGCCAGGTAGAGGTTGCATTGAAAATTTCCATACGAATGCGCAGATTCTGAGTCTTGGCAATCTTGGTGGATTTGCTGAGACTCAGGTCGAGGTTGGTGAAGTAGGGGCCGCGCTCCGGGCTTTTGTTCGTGTTTCCATAGGTTCCCAACGAAGGCGTGGAATACTTCGCTGGATCGGCCCAACTGTTCGGAGTGCGTTTAAATCCGGAAGTCGAAGTTCCAGAGTAGTTAGCCAGATACCGTGAAGAGCTGGCTCCGGTCTGATCGTTACCGACTCCTCCGTTGATCGCAAACGGGAATCCGGAGGCGAGTGTGTAAACGCCACCGCCGGTCCAGCCGCCGACCAGCCAGTTGAAGCCCTGAACATCGATAGCCTTGCCATGCCCAGCAGGCAACTCGTAAGAACCGGTTGCCACCAGACGGTGGGTTTGATCCGCGCCAGAGAAGCCGTACTGCGCCTTGGCGTTGTTTGCGTCCTGAATGATGCCCTGTTCACCATAGATGTTGTTGATGCCAGAAGTAACATCCATGGATTGCGAATAGGTGTAGTTCAGATGGTATTGTGCACCGTGCCAGGGTCTCTGGATTAGTTGAAACTGCAACCCCTCGTAATTCGAGTTGAAGAAGTTACCGTTGGCATACAGGTTGCTGGGCATGTTCGCGTAGGGAACACGCGAGCGAATGGGTTGGAAGTTCGTGTCGGTTGCGCAACTTGCCGGAGCGGTAGCAGCAGTCTGGTAGTTATTGCAGACATCGCCAGCAACGGTGGGTTGACGGGCCGCGCCGATGTAGATCTGGGTTGCTTCATGGATGCCATGAGTGCGAACATACGCGCCCTCGAAGAGCAGGGTGGATGTAAACGAGTACTCGGCACCGATGGAGAGTTGCTGGTTGGAGGGGTTCTTGTTGCCGTACCAGTTGACCTGGTTGTTCAACGCATACTGTGTAACCGGCTCGGTGAATGCTTGAAGCGCCGTGATTGGCGCGCCCCACAGTGTGGAAATAGCCTGCGGAGAGACTTTCTCGTCGCCCGTGGTTGTCGTATACGTAGCAGCCGCTTCTGTGTACAGACGGTTGTCGTCGTACTGCGAACCATCGTAGTAGCGGTTATAGGTGTCGTAATAGATACCAGCGCCGCCGCGAATGACCAGTTTGTCGTTGAAGCCCAGCGGGCGGTACTCAAAGCCCAGGCGTGGCGCAAAATCCTTCTGGTCCAGGTGTACCAATTTGCTATCAGCACAGCAGCCAAGCCAGGCCGAATTACCACCAGCAGCCAGAATGGGAGTTACAAAGGACTGTTTCACCCAACTGAACGATCCGCCGTTATTAGGATTGAAGGAGTAGCCGCTGCCGTTTTGCGAGTGCAGGCTGGTGGGACGTTCCCAGCGCAGACCCAGGTTAACAGTGAGGCGATCACTGGGGCGGTAGTCATCCTGGAAGAAAAGGTGCTCATTGTTGCCCCAGAGTCTGTACAGGTCGGTTCCAAGCGGTGGAGGGCCAGAGGCAGATTGTGTATCGCCCAGCAAGAAGTCAGCTACGGCATTGCCTTTGTAAGGGGCAAGAGCATCCTTGGCGGAATTCAAGGTGGTACCGGATTCGCCGATCAACGATGCCGTGTATTCGCCGGTAAAGGTCAGACTTCCTGTGCCGCCGTAGTTATCCTGTTCCTTGACAAAAACACGCCGAAAGTCCATGCCAAAGTTCATGGTGTGTTTGCCGTGGATCCAAGTGACTGTGTCCACGCCTTGATAAAGATCATCAAAGAAGGCTGTGGGGGAACCGCCGCCAATGCCTCCGTAATCGTACAAACTGATGCTGGGCAGGTCATAGGTTATCGGATCGGCAATCGTATTGGCCAGTCCTACTTCCGCAGAAAGATTCGGTCCGTACGCCGTGGTGGGGCCGGTAAGGAAGTGCTCACGGCTATATCCGATCGTTGCCTGATTCAGTAGCTTCTCGCTGAACGGATGGGCCCAGGTTGCGCCTGCCAAGCGGGTGCGCTGGTAGGTCTGATTGCCTTGGCCATAGTGAATGTTGGGGGATGTTTCTGTGTCGTTGCCAAGAACGCCGGTCACAAAGATGTGGTCTGCCACACCGAAGTTATGATCAAAACGCGCAATCCCGTTGTCCGAACGCTTGGTAGTTACAGTACCTGCAGCATAGTTCGTGCACGCGGAAACTGTAAGGCTGATGGTGTCCGTGCAGGTTGAGATGTTAGGTGTGGCGTAGAATGCCGCAATCTTTTGGGCGGTCTTATCAAGCCGACTTGCGGGAATCTTGTTTCCAGCAAACACCGAACGCCCGGTGGTATTGGTAGCTGTGACGGTTTGGGTTCCTGTGGTGCTTGGATCGTAGATGGGATACGCCCAAGCGCTGAAGTCGCCGCCTAACTCTGCTTGGCTGGGAACCAACATCGTGCTCGGCGCTTGTGTCTTATTACGCCTGCCACCGTCGTAGCCGACAAACCAGAAGCTCTTGTCCTTGCCGTTGTAGAGCTTGGGAATCGTGACTGGACCACCCAAAACTCCGCCGAACTGATTCTGATTGTAAGGCGCGTTTACCGCATTGTTTGTGCCTTGTACGCGATTGTAAGCCGCAATCGATGGGTTACCCCGCTGCAGGGCGGCATTTTCATTGAATTCATAGCCGCCGCCATGAATCTGGTTGGTGCCGCTCTTGACCGCGACGTTGACCTGCGCGGAGCCAGCGCCATATTGCGCGCCGTAAGATCCGTTCATGGTCTTGAATTCCGCAATAGCCATTTCACTGGGTTTGGCCATCGCTGCGGAAAAGACATAATCTGTATCGTAGATGCCATCGATGTTGTAGCTGATGGAGTCAGCATGAGCGCCGTTGATGCTCACCTCTTGGTAGGTGTTGTTCATGCCTTGCAGATTGAAACCTGCCTGCTGGACGCCACCTGGAGTGGTCGTGGTTCCCACGCCGATCTGCAACATGTTAGTGAAGTCGCGGCCTTCGATGGGAAGAATCTCCATCAATTCACCGCTGACAACCTGTCCAATCGTCGCATCGTCGGTATGCAGCATCTGCCCTTCAGCAGAGACGGTCACCGTTTCAGAGAGTGCGCTGCCGACGCTGAGCTTGAAATCCTGACGAAGAGCATGATCCACTTCGACGATCAATCCCAGACTGACTTCAGGTTTGAAGCCGTTCGCGGCAATCTGCACGGAGTAAGTTCCAGGGTCCAGTTGAGGCACCGTATAGTCGCCGCTGTCGCTGGTAGTGATGTTTTTGACCACGCCGGTTTTCAGGTTCGTGATGGTGATGGTGGCATTGGCCACAACCGCACCGGTTGAATCAGTGATATGTCCCAAAATAGATCCTTGGGCATTCTGAGCGGTGGCGAGAGGACCCGCGCAACAAGCGGATACTCCGAGAACTACGATGACAGCAAGCCGTTTGAACGACCTCATCTGGACTTTTCTCATGGTTTCCCTCCTTAGCCTCTACAGAAAAAGGAATTCATACAGGGCACGGAAATGAACGGACGCTGACCCCACATATACGTCGTGCAGGAAACATTAACGAATATACGTATGATATGTCCATAAAGATGATCAAAATAATCGAAAATGCGCAAAATGCTCACCTGTGCGATTCGGAAAACCTGAAGCCATAATCAAAACTGCACTATTTTTAATGCAACAAGATGCCGAACCGTGAATGTGACCTTGCCCCCGCAAAACGTCCCAATATAACGTTCCGAGATGCGAGCGAAGAAAAAGCAAGGATGGGGCGTTTACCGCGGAAGATCTACACCTACGAGTTCAAGTTGGAAGCGGTTCTGCTGGTTGAATCGGGCCAGAGCGTTGCGGAAGCAGCGCGCACGCTGGGCGTGGTCGAGCAGACGCTATCGAACTGGATCAAAACGCATACCCCCTGCTATCAAACGGTAGTAGTTACCATCGAACCGAAGAATCTCGCACATCCCGGGGTACAGCGTAGGAATGGCCTATTGCCCTGATCATCAATGAATGGCAAAATCTGGTTTATCACAGGCCCTTCGACGGAATCATGTCTTTACGAACATCCCGAGCGATTCGTCTGCACTTTCCAAATGACTCACCACACGTTTGAGTAACCGATTTAGCGTCGCAATCTCCCGCTCGGTGAAATCGCTCAGAGCTTCATCATTGCCCTGGAACATCGCGCGTGCGTCATCAAGTTTATCGGAAACCTTATGGGTAAGAGTGATAAAGCTACTGCGCTTGTCCACAGCTGATGCCCACTACGCTCTCGGCGATCTCGGGAACCAAGTCCTGGTGCGCGAGTATCAGCTAACGCTACACACCGAAGAACAGTTGATCAGCAGATTGGAAGCTAGGCGGCGTTAACTTGATCACTAGGGTGTGTTAACACTAAATTTGTTATAATTGGAGCTAATGGAGATCACGGCCGAGCAGTACAAGAAGATCAAGGATAGCCTGCCGATTCAGCGTGGGAATGTAAAACTGCAGAACCTCCAGGTTCTCAACGCGATTCTGTATGTTGCCGAGCAAGGCTGCAAATGGCGCGGTCTTCCGCCTCGATTTGGCAACTGGCATAGCATTTATACGCGCATGAATCGATGGGCCAAGAACGGCGTTCTGGATCGCGTCTTCGAGAAGTTGCAGACCGAGCAGATCGTGCGCATCAAGATTGAAGCCTTCTCGCTCGACTCAACCTCGATCAAGGTCCATCCCGATGGTACAGGCGCGCTAAAAAAAACGGACCTCAGGCCATCGGCAAATCCCGCGGCGGATGGAACACCAAGATTCATATGGTTGCCGCGGATGCTCGAACGGCTGTAGTGTTTGCTCTGTCGCCCGGCAACGCGCACGATGCGCCAGAAGGCCGAGCGCTTCTGGAAGATCTTGGACCGATGCCGGAAGGGCTTCCGATGCTGATGGATAAGGCCTACGAGGGCAATGAAACGCCGCAGTTGGTACTTGATCTAGGCATGATTCCAGTGGTTCCGCCCAAATCCAACCGCCTCGATCCCTGGGAATACGACCGCGAACGCTACAAAAGGCGCAACGAGGTTGAGCGGCTCTTTCGCAGGTTGAAAGGATTACGCCGTATCTTCTCCAGATTCGAGAAACTCGACGTCATGTTTCTCGCCTTTATCATTTTCGTCCTGATCGTCGAAGCTCTCAGATAGTGTTAACGCGCCCTAGTTCCTTAAAGCGCTTCTCGGCCATTTTCGCTTGCGTTTCGACCTGCTGTGCTTGATTGAGACGTTGAGCAACAGCCTTGATTGCAGCCTCCGGCCCCAGGCCAAGATCAGGTTCGTTCAGTTGGGCCAACAGCGCGTCTGTGCGCGCCTGAAAGCCGAGCATAACTGCGCGCCACCTTAAAGGCATCAGGCCGATCCGTCTTGACCCGGTTCGCCAGCCTTGACCAGGACCAGCGAATGCATAATAAGACAAACAATATCTATCACTTGCAGTGATAGTTTGGCCAACCCGATAACTCCCAATTATCACCCGATAAATACGAAGTATTGGACGGCCTTTTTTCTGCGGGACAGGCTATGGTATCCGGCATCCCTTGATGCCCAGCTTGCTTTCGGAGTTACGTCCTATGCCGCTGGCCGCTGTTTCCCCGCAAACGCCTGAGACAGACCCGTTGCTCACTGCCGAAAATGTGGCGCATCGCCTCAACGTCAGCACGGATTGGGTCTGGGATCATTCCTCGCGTCGAGCCCCCTTGCTGCCCGTCATTCGCATTGGCGATGGAGTCTTACGATATCGCCAAAGCCAGATCGAAGAGTTCGTCCACGAGCGGGAAAGGCTCTCCAATTTACGTAGAAAACCACGGTAAAATGGGGACGCCCACTGTTTTTCCCCACAGAAATCGAGAAACACATGGGTACATCGCACCAGAAGGGTTGGGTGATGGTTCGGGGAAAGAAGTGGTACGGCTACTTTCGCCGCACCGTTCTCGACCCGGCTGCAAACGAGCCCAAACCGATCATCACGCCGGTCGTGCTCGGACTGAAATCGGAGATGACGAAGTTCGAGGCGCGAGAAAAGCTGGAGCGGGAGATCGCCCGGCTGACGGGGCATACCACCGAAGAGGGGATTGTCAGGAATGGCAGCGTCACTCTGCTCTGGTTTGTCCACAACCGCTACCTGCCGCTCAAAGAGGCGGACTGGAAAGAGGAGACGGCCAAGATCAAGAAGCACCTGATCGAGGCTGACCTGCTCGCCGAGTTTGGAGAAATCCGGTTGGAACGCTTCGACAAGCTCGTTCTCCAGGCCCACCTCAACAAGCTGGCAAAAACCCGGTCCAAGGACAGAGTCTTGCAGTGCCGAGCTTACATTCGTTCGATCTTTGCCGAGGCGGTCGATCAGGACTTCCTCATCAAAGATCCTGCGCGCAAGCTCAAGACACCGGTCAACCTCCGGGACACCGACAAGACAGTGCTGACGTGGAATCAACTGCGTTCTGCGCTGGCCGCACTCGAACTCCGCAACCGGATTCTGCTGAAACTTGACATGACCAACGCTCTCCGTCCGGGAGAGCTGTTCGCGTTCCGCTGGTCTTCTCTCGATGAAGAGCACAACAAGCTCAACATCCGGGAGACCATCTACAAGGGGAAGATCCGTCCCTGGGGTAAGACGAAGGGGAGCCTTACGGCGATCCCGGTCACCGGGGAGCAGGTCGAAGAGTTGGAGGAGTGGCGGCGCATCTCGAAATATGCCGCGCCCGACGACTTCATCTTCGCCGGCCGCAGCGGAAACTTCATGGACCCGAGCAACTACCGGAAAAGGGTGTTGCACAAGCTAGCCGTGCAGTTGGGGCTGCCCAAGCTGACCTTCCAGGTCATCCGGCGCACCATTGCGACGCTGGCCAAGGACAAGGGGCATGTCAAGGACATTCAGGGGATGCTGCGCCACTCACGGGTGGCCACCACGACCGATGTCTACATGCAAACGATGGAGGACGGTGTGCGCTCCACGGTGACGTCCATCCATGAAGAGCTGATGGGGACCGGCACCACGGGCCAACACCCGACCAGAACCAGGGTCAGGCAAAGGGTCGAAAACTTTTCGGATGGGGAAGCAACACTGAAAGGAGAAGTTCTACAAGCCGCCTCTTCGGAGAGGAAGAAACCAGCAATCTCACGTCCTGCTCGCGGTAAGGTTTTGGAATTTGCTACCAAAATGCTACCAAGCCAGTAGGCGGGACCGTCTTTAAGTCGTTGATTTAATTGGTGGACCTGATCGGGATCGAACCGATGACCTCTTCCATGCCATGATGTAACGCAAACCGCAAATTATAGAAGGAACATCACTTACGAACCGGCATAACCGGCAAAAACGGCCCTCTGGGCACTATTTGCGGGCAAAATGCGGGCAAAACTACAACCCAAGTGGCCATCGGGCTGATCGTGTGGAATCAGCCCAGTTTCTCTTCTCTGGTTGGTGGCTTTTGGGCCTCAGAGATGCTTCCAAACCGAATTTGTGTCGGATGTCGGTTTGTAGATAATCTTATATATGCGTTCATAGTGCACTATTATAGAAAATCATGAACTTGACTTTGGTTTTAGAATAGACGATTATGTGCGTTATGGGCGCACAAAGACATTCCCGGATAAACCGTCTGCTCCTTGCTTTGCCTGAGGGATTTCTGGCAGACAGTACATGGCTTCAAGCACAGGGTCTTTCGCGTTCGTCGATACGGGACTACGTGGATGGCGGTTGGCTCGAACGCATAGGCCCCAGAGTCTATCGGCGGCCAGGGCAAGTCGCCAACGGCCTGCTTCGCTGGGATGTTGTAGTCCTCTCACTTCAGCAGATCATGCACAAGTCGCTGCATGTGGGTGGTCGAACAGCAGTGGAACTCTCGGGGTATGCCCACTACCTTGAAACCGGCGAGTCTCCAACGGTGTACCTGTATGGGCAGGCGGCACCATCCTGGCTGGCCAAACTTCCATTGAAGGCACATTTCGAACTCCGTTCTGACCGTCTTTTTGCAAGCACGGGAACAGGAATAGAGATGTGGCGCTTCGATCTGCGTTCAGGAGAGACGTCCGCCGAAACGAGGGACGCTGAAGCTAAAGGCCCCTGGGATTGGTCGTTGACCATGTCTGTTCCCGAGCGAGCAATCCTTGAAATGATGGATGAACTTCCTCGGCACGAAAGCTTTCATCAGGTCGATGTCGTCATGGAAGGCATGACCAGCCTTCGTCCCAAGTTGCTGGGAAAACTTTTGAAGGAATGCAGAAGCGTGAAGGTGAAGCGTCTCTTCCTCTGGTATGCAGAACGGCACGGCCACGCATGGCTGAAACATCTGGATCAATCTTCTATCGATCTTGGCCATGGAAAGCGCCAACTGGTTCCCGCCGGCCGCTTCGATACGCGCTACCAGATCACATTACCAGCGGAGTTGTTCCCGGCAGAAGGTGATCGCGATGCCCTCTAAAGTATTTGAAGCACAAGCGGCGCTCTTGGTGCGGACGCTTCCCTACGTGGCAGCAGAGACCTGCTTTGCCTTGAAGGGTGGAACTGCAATCAATCTCTTCATTCGAGATCTTCCTCGTCTTTCAGTAGACATCGATCTGGTTTACCTACCGATTGCGGACCGAGAGGCTTCGCTCTTGGAAATACGATCTGCACTCGGACGCATCGCTCAAAGCATTCGCAAAGCGATCCCGGGCAGCGTTGTCACAGAAAATGCGGCTTCTGACGGAACCAGGATCGTTGTTCGCTACCGGTCGGCACAGACCAAGATTGAGGTCACACCGGTGCTCCGAGGAACCGTCCATCCCGTTGAACTGAGGACCGTGTGCCCAAGCGCAGAAGAACGATTTGGCTTTGCCGAAATACAAGTGGTGTCGTTCGCCGATCTATACGCTGGAAAGATGGTTGCGGCCCTTGACCGTCAACATCCGCGGGACTTGTTTGACATTCAATACCTGCTGGCAAAAGAAGGCGTCGGCGATACTCTCTTTCAGACCTTCCTCGTGTACATCCTCAGTCACAATCGGCCGGCACACGAAGTTTTGCAACCGCACTTGAGGGATATAAAGCAGGCATTCGAGCAGGAATTCGTTGGCATGACGACTGAGGAAACTTCTCTTGATGTTCTCATTGCGGCGCGAGCACAACTCATTTCAGAAATACGCTCGCGTCTGGACGAACGCGCCATGCGTTTCCTGCTTTCATTTCATGAACTGAAGCTTGACTGGACACTTTTGGCAACACCAGACATCAGCAACCTTCCGGCTATTCGCTGGAAGTTGATGAACCTGGCATTGCTGCAAGCCAAGCAGCCAGAGAAATACCGAACAATGATTCATGAGCTTGAGATATTGCTTCCCAACGGTCGAAATCAGGATTAACGGGTGTATCTATACACCGCGCCCCGGAATCGGTCGTCAGCTCTCGATGGAGGAAAGCTATACCTCACGGGCTCAATTCAGAGCCGAGATCAAGTATGCTTCTGTCTTAGGTTGAACCCGGCTGTCTCCTCCTTTATGCCGGCGGAGGTCCTGTTTGTGAAACAGAATTTTGCAGTAATCATCCTTGGTGGTACCGGACAAGTCGGCGGTGCAGCCGTCGCGGAACTGCTGGCAGTTCCGGAATGCCGTGAAGTGGTGATGGTCACCAGAAAGCCCATTGAGCCGCGATCACGGATACGCAACGTCGTTCTTGATACCGGCGCTGCTGACTTTGACAAGCGCACTACCGCCCTTGCACGCGGAGTTTTGAGCCAAGGTCCCGTCAGCGCCGTAAGCTGTGTGGGTGTCGGTTCTGGATCGATGCGCTGGAGCGAAGAAGAATTAAAACGACTTGAGCTCGGAGTCGTCGGTGCCTTTGCGCGTGGTTGCCATGACGCCGGAATCGACCAGTTCTGCCTGCTTTCAGCGGTTGGAAGCACAGCGCGCAGCCGGTTTCGCTACGTGAGAGTCATGGGCATGAAGGAAGACACCGTGCGCAGCGTCGGTTTTACCCGCCTCGCCATCTTTCGTCCTGGCATCATTGTCGGCAACGCTCATACCCCTGCCTGGGGCGCTTGGTTGGGAAGACTCGTCCCGGGATCGTTTGGCAATATTGATCAGAGAATTCTCGGTCGCTCAATCGCCGCAGAGATAGCTTTGTGCAGCCAAGATACTGGCGAAGTCATCCGCGAAAATGCAGCAATGAAGAAGCTCGCTACGCAGTTCAATAGCGTCCATTAGGATTTCTTGTGTGGGGTACAATGCCGCCTTGCTCGCCGAATACACACCGAAACCAGGAAAACTTTCACCAAAGCAACTGACCCGGCCATAATGATTGATCCGCCATCGTTGACTCTACGAATCGATTCGTGTGGTATCGGTGTCGCTGCCTCAGAGCTTGGGGTTCATGGGTATCTCGGAGGCCCGCGCCAGGGCCTGGGTGTCGATATACTCGCGGATCTTCGTCACCTTGCCATTTAGAACGCTAATGTCGAAGATCCAATCGTCCTTGAACGTCCTGTTCGTGGCTTTGATTTTCCCCGTAGCGACGCCGATAACCAGAACCCGATCTCCCTGCGCTACGAACTCGGGGGGCTCTGGGTACGAAGTTTCTATCTCTTCGGACGCCTTCTGGAGCACAGTCGCCAATCCCGCATGCCCGCGGTGCGTGCTTGCCAGCGGCCAGTTCTCGCCCGGAATGATCCATTCAATATCTTCGGCAACCATTGCAAGCACACGTTGCTTATCGCCACTGCCTATTGCTGCAAAGAAATCCCTCACAACCTGGACATTCTTTTCGATACTCATCGAAATTTCTCCATTTCCCTTAAATCGGATAGTGTCCGATCGAATCGGATGTTTTGGAATCCTTCTACTCGGGCCAAATCACACGGCCGTAGATCGATTACTGCTGCTTCTTGAACAGATCCTGGAAGATGAGCCGACCCCAAGTTTTACCGCGTGCGTGCACCAGCGCGCCACCCTCATTGAGCTTTCCAAGCTCGACGGGTGCGAACCCAAGTTGTTTGGCCAAATCCGCCACGGGAGCGATCGCGTCCTCGTCATCACTCGACAGAAAAACAACTCGATGGCCGCCCTCAACGATCGGGTCGGTAGCCAGTGTGGCCGCAACCAAGTGGTTAAAACCTTTCACCAACTTAGCGCCGGCGAACGACTTCGCAACGAATGCGGAGGACGGAAGACCGTCCAATTCCTCAGGTGGGACTGGAAACGAGTTCATCGCGTCGATGACCGTCTTGCCTTTCCAACTCGGCAGGGCTTTCGCAATCTCGCGATGTTCCCCGAACGGAACCGCCAAGATGATTGTGTCGGCCTCGAGTGCATCCAGCAGCGACTTGGCGACGACCGTGGGTCCAATCTCCCGAGCCTGTGGCGCCAACGCCTCAGGGGGGCGGCGGCTCGCGACGGTCACATCGATGTTTTTACGAGCGAAGGCGTGGGCGAGAGCCTGACCTATCTTTCCGAATCCTACGATTGCGTAGCTCATCATATTTCTCCGATCTCGTGTAGAACTAAAATTTGAGAAACGTGGTTCCGCGACTGGCGAGGGCCAGGCACGGGACCGCGCCGGGGTTAGACCTGCGCCATGCCCCCATCGACGGCGAGATCCACGCCGGTGATATATGAACTTTCATCGGAGGCGAGGAACGTGACGGCAGCCGCAATTTCCTCGGGCATGCCTCTGCGACCCATTGGGATCTGAGTGGTAAACTGGGCGGCCGCTTGCTTGGCCTGTTCAGAGGTAAGGCCCGTCGTCGTCTCTAAGGCCGGGGTATCGATTGCTCCGGGGCTCATCGCATTCACGCGGATTTTGTGGTCTTTCAGCTCCATGGTCCAGCCACGCGCGAAGTTGCGCACAGCCGCCTTACTCGCGGCGTAGGCGGTAAACCCTGGGAGCCCCATCACGTTCGAAACAGAAGAGTTCAGGATAATCGAGCCGCCGTCATTGAAGAGGGGAAGGGCCTTCTGCACCGTAAAGAACATTCCCTTTACGTTCACATCGAAGGTCTGGTCGAAATGTGCTTCAGTAGCCACCGCGAGCGGTGCGATTGTACCCGCGCCCGCGTTCGCGAAGAGAATGTCTATGTGACCATGTTTCTCTTTCACGACGGCATAGAGCCGGTCCAGATCTTCCAAGCGCGACACGTCGCCCACGACCGTCGTAACGTTTTTGTTGATGAAGGCTGCGGCCTCCTTCAGCTCTTTCTCTCGTCGCCCAGTGATCACGACGTGCGCACCTTCTTCCACGAAGCGCTTGGCCGTGGCCAGGCCAATCCCGCTGCTTCCGCCTGTGATAACCGCAACTTTGCCCGCCAGTTTTTGTCCAAGATTATTAGTCATATGTTTTCTCCCTTTTTCGTTGTTTTTTTGTTGAATTTGCGACCAGGTGTAATGCGTCAGATTTGCGCCAGGCCGCCGTCGACGGCGAGCTCGCTGCCAGTCATGAAACTGCTGTCGTCCGACGCGAGAAAGGCAGCGGCAGCCCCGATCTCGGCCGGATCGGCCATGCGCTGGAGCGGCGTCATCGAGGCGTAGAGCTTCTGGCCCTCTTCGCCCAGGGCCGCCTTTGCGAGTTCGGTCGCCGTTGGCCCGGGCGACAGCACGTTTACCCGGATGCCGGTGCCCTTCAGTTCCTCCGCCCAGGTCCGCGCGAGGTTGCGCACTGCCGCCTTGCTCGCGCTGTAAACGCTCATTGTCGCAGCGCCCGTGGTACCAGCGCTCGAGCCTGTCAGAATGATCGAACCACCCTTGCCCATCAGCGGCAGCGCCTTCTGGACCGTGAAGATCGTACCCTTCACATTGGTGTCGAAGGTCTCGTCAATGTGCTCGGCGGTGATCTTGCCGAGCGCAAGCGGACTTCCCGCCCCGGCATTGGCGAAGACGATGTCGAGGGTTCCGCGCTCGGCCTTTACCGCCGCGTAGAGCCGGTCGAGGTCGGCCAGATCGGAGACCGAGCCCTTCACCGCGCGGGCGTTAGGCCCGAGGTCGGCCACAGCGGCGTCGAGCGCTTCCTGTCGGCGGCCGAAGAGGAAGACGAATGCGCCCTCCTCGATGAAGCGCTTTGCTGCGGCGCGGCCGATCCCGGTAGCCCCACCGGTGATGACTGCAACTTTTCCTTCAAGCTTTCCCATATTTACTCCCTTCGGAATGTGTGAAGCATTCGGTACACTAAGGTAGATTCTTTGGCGGTGGACGAGAACTGCTCAGGAGTCCAAGAGTTTTGTCTATTCGTCCAGAAAGATGGCTTCTGTGAGCTGTTTTGAACATTTTGATTGAGTTGTGACGCTGGAAGGAAGGAGAATGTCCGTCAAGGCTTCTTCTACCTAATGCTGCGCTTTTCCTACAAGCGAAGCTGCGCAGTTTCGTACAGTCCTCACAGAACACGATGGCTTTCGAGAGCAGATGGAGGCTCAGTTGGATCCGATAACAGACATCTTCAGAACGATGCACGTAACCGCTTTCGGTCTGCACAGGCTCGAAGCCACAGCCCCGTGGGGCGTGAAACAGGAAAATCAGACCGAAGAAAAGGTCACGCCGTTCGACAAAAAGATGTCACCCACAGATTTGGCGCACTTCGCCATGCTGTCGCGCGGCAACTGCTGGCTGAGTGTGGAAGGGATTCCGGAGTCGATTCCGCTCACCGGTGGTGATTGCTTTTTGCTGGCTAAGGGGACTTCGATTGTTTTGCGTGACAGCCCGCGAACACGTCCTAGGTGGACTTTCCGCGAGATCGGGGCCAGGGCCAACGGCAATGTGGTTCTTTGTGGCGGCGGCGGCGCACCGACGACAATCGTCTGTGGGTCCTTGAGCTTTGATCACGCCAGCCTTAAGCCGATCACTCAGTTATTGCCGAGCTTCATTCTGTTGAAGGCCGATGAGGCACGTACGCTGGCTCTTCACAACACAGTGCAGGCGCTGGCGTCAGAAATGGCAGAACAGGCGCCGGGATCTGGAGTCGTCGCGACTCGGCTGGCCGAGGTCTTGTTTATCCAAATGCTGCGTGCGCATATTGCGTCGGGACCGGAACGCAACAAAGGATGGCTTCGTGCGGTTTTCGATCCTCAAATGGGCGCTGCCCTCAGTGCCATTCACGACAGTGTGAATACGCCCTGGACGGTCGAATCTCTGTCCGAAGCGGCGGGCATGTCTCGCTCCGCATTCGCAGCGCGTTTTAAAGAGCTGCTCGGACAAACACCGCTGGAATACGTAACCGAGTGGAGGATGCAGAAGGCGATGCAGTTACTCGAACAGCGTGACAAGAAGCTCATCGACGTTGCCCGGTCTGTCGGTTACGAGTCCGACGCTGCGTTCAGTAAGGCGTTCAAGCGAGTTGTCGGGGCCAACCCTGGTGAATACCTCAGACGTGGTATTTGAAGACAAGGGGCATGCCGAAATGGCGGAAGAAAAGAGTTCCGTTTCGAAAGCTTTAAAGAAGAAGCTTCGCTCGCTCGGAGCTGCTGGAACACCGAAAGTCTATGCTTCCTGAGATCGTTCGCCTCAGGTGAGACCCGACCGGAGGGCAGTGTTGAACGCAGGATCGCCAATCGCGCGCAAATGACAAAGCCCGCAGCAACTTCGCTACGGGCTTGCTGGTTATGGCTTCGGGGACGCTGGACCAAATGTGAGCAGGTTTGCGATTTTGCCGGCAGGTGAGAAGCGAATGCAATCGTGGCCTTTCACCGTGACCTTTCCGTCCGGCAGAATGAGCACCCACTTGAACAGCGCAACCTCGTGATGCGTGGAGACGTTTTCGATGTCGAAGTGGGCGCCAGGATACTGCTTCTGGAAGCGCTCCATGTCTTCGATTGCTGCACTGGCGCCACCGACGTAGTACGGCGCGAGATATTCCACGTTCTCGTCGAAGACTTCCGAGAGGATGCTCTTCCGCTGCGCGTCGGGAATCGGCTTCCAGGCTTCCACGTAGCTTTGGTACACGTTCAAGGCTTCTAGATTGGTCATGGTGGTTCTCCTATGTCCCTAAGGTAGGCCTGGACTTCTGTACGGTCGATAGCTGAAACGCCAAATTTATTTATCTAAAACCCAAAACAAGCCGCGACTGCGGCATCCTAGATGCATGGATCCGTTTCTCGATGTTGTGCAACTACTTCGACCCCGGGCCACATTGTGGTCGAAGATTGAAGGTTTTGGCCGATGGGGTTTAGCGTTTCGGAAGCGCGACGATTTGCTGTTCTGCCGCGTGGAGCGGGGCGAGTGTCACCTGCTGCGGCCTCAACTTGCGTCGGTGCTACTACGGCCGGACGACTTCGTTCTGATTCATACCTCGACGCCGTTTGTGCTCACCTCAGACCCGACAATGGAGCCGGAAGACAGCGAAGAGTTGGTGGCTGCAGCGAAGAGTGTCTCGCTGCAACTTGGCGAAGGCACGGAGTCGCCGGTTACGCTGCGCGGCGGGCGCTTTGTTTTCGATACGGCGAATGAGAGCTTGCTATGGGAGCTATTGCCGTCGCTGTTGCATGTTGCGGCGGACGATACGTCGTCGTGGCGCGTGCGGTCGTTGCTGAAGTTGAATGAGATGGAGACGCTCGAGCCGGGGCCGGGCAGCGAGTTTCTTATCACGCGGTTGATGGAACTCATCCTGGTGGAGATGCTGCGGCGGCAGACGCCGAACGAGAATGACCGGTCGACGGGGTTGATTGCCGGCTTGCATGATCCTGCCATCGCAAGCGCGCTGCTGGCCATGCATGGCGAGATTGCGCGCGAGTGGAACGTGGCGGAGTTGGCGCGTTTGTGTGGCGTGTCGCGGTCGGGTTTTGCGACACGCTTCAAGGACGTGCTGGGCGTGGGACCGATTGAATACCTGATGCATTGGCGGATGGCCGTGGCGAAGGATGAACTGCGACGCGGAAAGCGAAGCATCGGCGAGATTGCGCTGGCTGTAGGGTTTCAGTCGTCGAGCGCTTTCAGCACATCGTTCACCAGGACGGTGGGGTGTTCTCCGAAAAGGTTTGCTGGAAAAACTGCCTAACGCAGCCGCCCAAGCTTTCAAGATTCTTGCCGGAACAGCTAGATTGTGAGCGGCGAGCGCGAGGCCAGAAAGCACACAGTCGGCTTTGCCGAACATGAGACTCCGCAGGAACAAGGAACCATCGGGTAAAAGGAGGGCGCTTTCGAAAAGTAATCCTGCAATCATGCGTTACGGGCACTCAAAGAGTGCTTTTGGCTGGCACCGTCAATCTAAGCATCAACTTCTGGCGGACCCCATCCCTCGACAATGGCCCAAACAGCGGCGATGGTGACCAGCACGCTACGGAAGAGATGCGCCATTTGAAGTTGTTGGTACGCCTGCGCTGTGAATCCATGGTCTTGAATATCTCCTTGCGCCCCTGCTGCGAACGGTGTACTGAGGATGTTCAATACAAGCAGTGTTGCGATTCCCCACAGGGCGCGGCGCGAGATGCGACCTGGCTTGCTCCACAGTCCCAGCACCGCCAATAAGCACATTAGACCGTAGGGCAAGACTACGATCGGCAATCGGCTCGTATAGCCACGGCTAAATGCTTGCAGGGCGGCATTACCAAGCGCATTCATGTCCACATGGATGCGGTAGACGTTGAAGTACAGCAACCAGCCGACGCCGACGTTCCACCACATCAACGCCACGCTGGCGCTTTGCAGCCGGCTCGCAGCAGGGCCGCCGATCCAAATGGGCATCGGACGCCGCCTGACGGCCACAAATCCCAGAGCCACGATGTACAGCAATATGGAGGCAGCTTGCATTCCGAGGAAGGTCAAAAAATAGACTGGCATGTCGCATGATCCCCTTCATTGTGCGGCAACCCCGTGCACCTACTGGTCCACGCGCTTTTCGTCCTTGTTCTAAGGATAATACGCCATGCAGGTGCCCCATTCATTAGCCCCACAGTCCGCTCTCATCCACTCAGAGTTCTGCCCTATTCATCGCGATGAGCGTCCCCGGCCGGCCCAAATTTCCAATGGATCGGCCATTGACCGTGCGTTGAATCCTGCTCCGAGGGTTAGTCTCCGTGAACGCTAGCTGTCGCCTACGATGATGTGCGTTTACGCATTATCGCCGAGTCGTAAACTGACCTGCAACTTGGCTGCACTCCCGCTGAATGAGCGGTAAGGCCTGCAATCAGCAGTCAAGACTCTCAAGGGTAAGACAGCTTCGCCTCAAGAATCTGAGTTTTCTAGATAGCGCGTACGGTCAAGATCTTCCATAAGCCCAGGCCCAGTTGGGATCCAACCGAGCCGCTTCCGCGTCCACGCGCTCGATGCCGAAAGATCCATCCCTACGTATCCGCCGATGCGACCGAATCGGGCTCGTGCCTCTTCCAATGAGATAGAAGCGACGGGAACCTTAAGGCCCCGGCCAATGGCGGCGGCGATATCTCGAAGCGGGACTCCCTCTTCGGCGACTGCATGGTAACGGGAGGCTTCGCGCTTCTCAAGCGCTAGCCTATAGAGACGCGCAACGTCGGTTACATGCGCGGCCGGCCAGCAGTTCAATCCTTCATTCACGTACGCAGATTGACCCGCTTGACGCGCTACCGCAATGAGGCTCGTAATGAGCCCCTGCTTGACTGTGTTGTGAACCTGGGGAACGCGCACGACTGTGACGTTGATGCCCTGCTGACGCAGCGAACGTGCAGCCTGTTCCGGACCGCGAGGTGACGCTGAAACGGTAGGCGAATCAACATCCTCCGTGATCGGACGGGTCGGTGCTTCCAGCCCAAGTCCCGAACTAACAATCAGAGGACGATCAGAGCCTGCAAGCGAGGCACCGAAAGCCGCAATTGCTAGCCTCTCAGTTTCGCTATTTTTTTCAAAGTTTGCGAAATCGAGTTCGAAGGCACAGTGAATCACTCCATCAGCCCGGCTCACACCGTCCGAGAGAGTGCGGAGATCTTCGAGATTTCCCATAAGGACCTCAGCACCAGCGGAGAGAAGTGCTTTTGCACTCGTCTCCGACCGAGCAAGGCCAAGGACCTGATGCCCAGCGTTGATGAGCTCCGGAACGATGGCTGAACCGATCAGGCCCGTGCCCCCGGTAAGAAATACACGCATTGGAATCTCCTTGCATTCGTGAAGCAAACGCCTGAGCGCCTCGTGGTTTATTCGCCCGTCGATTCGAAAGTCCCGATGTGATCGAGTTGATGGTTACGAATCAATACCTACATCATCGAATAAGTGCTACGTTTAGGGAAGACGGCACATTCACCTTAGTAACGGAGCTGGAAGTAACCTATGAAAAAGTCCAACAAAGACGCTGTCAGAGGACCAGTCGCCCTCATGTGTAGAAGTGAAGAAACAGAGCCGCTTCGCGACCTCCTGGCAAAGATCGGAGACAAGTGGAGCATCCTGCTCCTTGTTGCGCTTTCGAGGAAGTCGGGCTATCGCGCGCGCTTTTCTGAACTGCAACGGTCGATAGATGGCATCTCGCAACGGATGCTCACCACTACGTTGCGCCAAGCGGAGCGGGACGGCCTCCTGTCACGTCACGTGTTTGCGGAGGTTCCCCCAAGGGTGGAGTATGAACTTACTCCTCTTGGTCTGAGCCTTTTGGAGCCAATTCGGACCTTGACCCATTGGATCGGACACAACTGGGACATGATCAAGGAAGCCAGAATCGGCTTTGATCGTCGCACTCCGTGACTCTAATAGAATCCTTCTTCAGCCTTAGCCATCCTCAAAAACCCTTCCCTCGGGAATGAAAAGCTCTAGATGGATGCAATATCGTCAATGCACTCACGCGTCGGATTAGTACCGCTCGTCGGCTTCTCGTTAGTAAACAGAATGCCAAGAAGCGCATTTCTTAGAAGAATGCGCGATGGAGGCACGTCCTTGACGCGTGCATTTGCCGCTTTCGATAGTCGGGAACGCCGGGGCCGACCTGGTTCACACGAGTCAAATGGTCGCTGTTTTAATAGACCATCCGTCCCGGCCAACTGACGACAACCGCGTTAAAGGTGCTCCCGATGCGAACGACCGCCGTTGAATGACGCGCCATCTGACTAAGCAAAACGTATTGATCCTACAACTGTGGAACCTGTTCAGCGCGGCGATTAAAGAGCTCGACAAGGACCTTGAGGCGCTCTTTCTGGCGGCTACGCGGAAGTCGTTTGGTTCTGGTGAGCTCGGCAAGCCCGTGGAGTCCGGCCCAGAACACCTCAGAGAGGACCTCTGACTTCGAGCCCTGGCTTTTAAAGAGTTCCATGAGTTGCGCAAAGGCGAATTGCAACTCGGCCGGAGTCGCAGGGGCTGCGAAAGGTACATTGAGGCTAAGGGAAAACATTACTTCGTACAGTGCGGGCGACGACGACGCGAACGCCATGTACGCGGACGCGAATCCTTCTATCGAAGCATCGTCTTTCGCACGCTTCTTTGCCTTTTCCAAAGCAACACCCAGTTCGTGAAATCCTTCGAGAGCAACCGCGGAGAGGATCCCCTCGCGGCTCCCGAAGTGTGCATACAAAACGGGTTGGCTATATGAGATCTCGTCGGACAGCCGCCGAACGGTCACACTGGGCCATCCTTCGGATTCCGCAATTCGGCGCGCAGCGCTGATGATCTGTGCCCGTCGCGCCTGCCGGTCGCGCAGTTTCCTTTCCGCAATCCGACTTGGAGCTACCGTCGTTTTCATAAGCAAATAATAGCACTGCTAGAAAATATCGTGGATTATTGAATCCTTCTCGCTATGCCCGGCGTCTTGTATAGCGTTGCTAGATTTTCTAAAGGAGATACATCATGCACACGACCATCCCGCTTTCAGTGGCCGCACTCCTCGCGGTCGGCATCATCATCATTGGCAGTCTCTACATCGCATCCCCCGAAAAGATGACAGGATCTTTCGGCCTCAAACTGCCCTCACCTGATCCTGACACGCGGGCCTGGCTACGCCTCAAAGGTATCCGGGACATCGTATCCGGTTTGGTTGTCCTAACCCTGATGCTTACGACGAACCAGCAGACGGTGGGCATAGCGCTTCTCGTTGAATCCCTGACCGCGTTCGGCGATATGTCGAACGTACTGGGCTCAGGCGGTTCGAAGCAGGCAGCCTTCTCGATCCATGGTGTGACCTTCGCGGTCATGGTGGTCACAGGCCTGTTTCTGATCAACATTTTCTGAGCCAATGCCTCCCACGGTCGTTGTCCAGCAAACGTTGACTGACGACCAGTAAATTCTCGAACCAAGTCTTTGAGCAAGGAGCCTTCCATGAGAACGTTTGAACTTCGCCAGTACACCCTGCGCAGCAAAGAGACGCTCGACATCTACATGAACCAGGTGTATCCCCGCCATCTCGATAGCTTTTCGCTATTTGGGATTGAGCCCCACGGCATCTGGACCGTAAAGGACAGCGTCGAGCCAAAGGCTTTCGTGCTGGTTTCCTATCCGGAGGGCGAAGATCCCGGCGAGGTCGTTCGACGGTACATGGGGAGTCCCGAGTTTGCCGAGGAAACCAAGGACTGGGATCGATCCAACATCGTTGCCGTTCAATCCACAATTCTTACGCCTTCAACGAGGTCTCCTCTGAAGTGAGGGAACAACGACACTCAGACGGGACGCTGCCACACCCGTAACTTCAGGGCGATCGAAACTGCGCTGGTTCCGATAAGCCTTGAGAATGCCTGCCGCCCAGAGCCCTGTCGGCGAGGTTCGTAACAGCCTCGCCCCCCTTCCTGGTACTTTCCCCTCTTACTACCTGCGGCGCTCAGATGACGAGAAAAGCGTTCCCGGGACCTATCTTGCAGCCAGCTTATTCGCAGCCACATCCCCGGATGCTAAACCGGCTGAATACAGTGGCTCCAGTCAATATTTGGCTTCAGAGGTCCTGTCAAAGAGGCGAAGCCAGCTAAAGAGGCTGTGAGTGAGCAAGCGGCGAAACAACTTTTTGACAAGCTGGAGTAACTTTCAGGCGTTCGCTATGAGATGTGAAACCATTTGCGAGAACCGCTGAGATGCTCATGAAAACGGCAACGCAACTCCCACCAACACTCGAGTATCCTATCTGGCGCCAGAAAATGGGAAGTGTAAATAGGGTAGTCAGGAGTTTGCTAGCTGGTTAATATCTTTGACTTCCAGAATCTGCTTCGGGTAGCCACGCAGAATGCACTTGATCATTGCGAGGCCAAGTTCCTGCATTGTGCTGACGTAGTTGGGAAATAGCTTGTCGAGAATGGGGTAGAGCAAGGTGATGAGCTTGTAATAGCCCTTCACGTTGCGCTGCGTCGGAAAAGGCTTCATGAAGCCGGGGCGGAAGCTGTAGACGTGCTGAAAAGGCAAGCGCATGATGTCGTTTTCGGTGCGGCCTTTAGCACGAGCCCACATAACACGACCCTTTTCGGTGCTGTCGGCCAGGTAACCGGAAACGTAAATAAAGATCATTTGAGGATTGAGGGCGACGAGCACCTCGGCGAAGTGCATGGTGATGTCGTGAGTGATATGAGTGTAGTCAGCCTCGTTCATACCAGCGGAGCTGATGCCCGCGCAGTAGAGGCAGGCATCGTAGCCGGTAAGCTGGGTAGTGACGTTCTCGATGTGCATGAAGTCGGGGACGAGAAGTTCTTTAAGCTTCGGGTGGACCAAGGTGGAGGGCCTGCGGCTGACCATAAGAATCTGACCAACAGCAGGGTGTTCGAGTGCTTCCAAGAGCACACCTTCGCCGACTAAGCCGGTGGCTCCGGTGAGGATGAGCTTGAGGGTTGCGGTTTCGTTGAGCATGGACGGCTCCTGTTTGCATGGTAACCCGTTGGACGGGTCTGTGTTCAGAGAGTGCGAACAGGCACCCGGTTGGAAGCCATGCCTGGATTGCTCCACATTTGAACCGTTGAGATCTGGGTCATTTTCGTACGATCAGACGCCACCTTCAGGGCGGATGCCTGCGCGGTCATGTCTTGATCGTTGGTCGAAACCCGTGCGTAGCCGATGAGCATGGTTGCGGAAAGGTATTGCCAATGACTTTATCACTCAATACCTTTTTGCAACTCAAAATGCTGGGATTTGGGCTTTCACTAAGATTGTTGCGTAAACGTTCGTTTGCGCAACCCGGCAGGGACCGTCGTTCAGGTGCCACAGCACCCAACTTCCGAGAATGCGACATCCCAAGACTTAACTCGTGAATTGCCGAGAGCCCCATTGTGATGCGAGAATTCGGGCGCCAGTGACCCTGCCTGCACAGTCTTTAGTCCAGGTTCGGCGTTAGCTTCCGGCCTCATTTAGATTTCTGAAAGTTCATCCAGAAACGCGCGCAGAATATCCCGATTTAGAGAAATATACCCGAATCGTCCTTCACGTCGAATGTCGATCAACCCTGCATTTTCTAGTTCTTTCGTGTGGTGCGACATCGTCTGATGACCGATCTCATGTTGGGCCGCGAGATCGCCACAATTGATCTCACCTCCCGCCTCGGAAATCTGCTTCAGGATCAGGGTTCGGCGAGGCTCGGCGAGAGCGCGGGATACGCGCTCAAACTGCTTGGGCGGTAAACGAGTTGAAGATGCTGATTTTCGGGTAGCCAATAGACTCTCGCTTCGTTCCTTGCTTTCCATCATAACGCCGAAGTGGCGCGCGGTCCCCCTTTCGAAGGTAGCGCTGTGTCTTTATCGATACGACGTGTTGATATGTATCGTATAGTAGGGAGAAGCCCTGAATGCGAAAGGCTGGTATGAGGTCTCTCAAGGGTAATAACGCCTTCTATGGAAGCAACGAGGAGAATCACAATGCGAGTTCTTGTTACAGGTGCGACAGGCTTTATCGGCACTGAACTGGTGAAGGAACTGATCGCAGCAGGGCACCAGGTGCGAGGTTTGACGCGTAGCGACGCCGGTGCGGAGCAGTTGATTGCCGCCGGGGCTGAGGTGCATCACGGTAATATGGAAGACTTGGATAGCCTGCGCCGTGGTGCAACGGGCGTTGATGCCGTCGTCAACCTGGCATTTGACCGCGACTTCTCAAAGTTCGCGCAAAACGGCGAGAACGAGCGCAAGGCCATCGAAGCTTTGGGGTCCGTACTGGAGTCGGGCAAACTGCTGATCGTAACTTCAGGTACGGGTATTCCGAACAGCGAACCTGGACAATTGCGGATGGAGAGCGATTCCCCCGCCACTCACCAGAACCTGCCGCGTAACCCAGAGCAGGTGGCGAAAGCCATTGCGGAGCGCGGCGTCCGCGTAGCCGTTGTGCGTCTACCGGAGGTGCATGACCCGCATAGGCAAGGGCTGATGCCCTACATTGTTCAGTTCGCCCGTGACAAGGGCATCTCCGCTTACGTCGGCGACGGTTCCAATCGCTGGCCAGCCGCTCCTGTCAAAGATGTTGCACACCTTTACCGGCTGGCCGTGGAGAAAACGGGTGACGGGTACACTGTCTATCATGCTGTGCAGGAAGAAGGTGTGCCGATGCGGCAAATTGCAGAGACCATCGGCAGGGGTTTGAGTGTACCGGTGAAGTCGCTCACGCGGGAAGAAGCCGCGAACCATTTCGAATGGTTAGCACACTTTGCTGGATTCGATATGCCCACTTCCAGCGAGTGGACGCGCAAAGCCCTGGGCTGGAATCCGACCGGTGCCGGTCTGGTTGAGGATTTGGCGAAAATGAAGTATTAGGCTGTTCTATCGTTTTGCAGCGGGGTTTGCAGCTAGCGCAGCTTGCAAATGTTCCAGTACGGCGAAGCGTATCTCAGAATGACGGATGCGAGCTGTGCCTGCGGGCACCGGTGGAGCGCCGACTCCCTGCCACGTGTTGATGGCAATGCGATGCGTGAACAAGCCCCCCTGCGCCGAAATCGGCAATCTGCATTGGGGGCCATCACCGTGCCAGGGTCATGCCAAGGCCGGTGAAAAAGTTACGGGATTCCTCCAGATCACCGACGTACAGGTGAAGATGTCCGATCGTATTTGTTTAGCGGGGAGTGGGTGGAACTAGTTCCAAGGGTTTGGGTTTGGGAAGGTGAAGCATCTTCTGGAGGAACTCGGTAGCGGGCCGGAGCTGCTGGCGGCAAGTCTGTAGGATGCTGACCAGTACGCCCTGTGTATGTGCGCCTTTTTCGGTGCGATTGCCGCCCCAGACCTTGCGTGTGACCACCATGGGACGGATGGCTTGTTCGGCGCGGTAGTTGGTCGCATCCAGGCCAGGGTAGTAGAGATAAGTGAAGATGGCCTCTCGTTCGCGCTGCAAGTGGTTGGCCAGGCGTCGATTGGCCGGAGCACGATAGTTACGGCTCAAGACACGGTCCAAATGCGCTTCCAGGCGGCCGCGAGCGATCGCCAGCCCTTGCTCACCAATCAGGTTTCGATCCCGGCGATCCCGCAGCTTCAGGCCAGCTTGCATAATTTGTTTCACGGTGCTCGGCAACGCCGCCGCTGCCGGCGTGCTCACCTCCAGCATTTCGCCGCAGCGCCTGAGCAAGTGCGCCACGCACGTTTGATGCACAGCTTGAGTAAAGCGCCGGTAGACGGCCCATCCATCGCGCACCAGAAAGCCGTCGAAGTCATCTCCCAGGATGACACTCGCCTGCTCGTATCCGCGCCCGGGCTGAATGGAATACACCGTGAGCTTGTCACTGCTGAAGGCCCACATCCACCACAGTTGTCCGCCTACCTTCCAACCGGTTTCGTCCGGCGTCACGCTGGGCGAACCGCGAATCTGTTGTACTAACTCCTGATAAGTGGGTTCTGCCTTCCGCGCCATCCGGGCAAAGGCTTGCGCCAGACCGCCGCGGCTCACTCGCAACCCGAAGGCTGTCTCCAGCACCGCCGCCGTCTTGCCATGCGACAGGCCCATGCCCTTGGTCAATTCCGTGGCCAGCGCCACCGCCCGCGCTCCCAGTTGCGACGCCGCGCCACCCACCGCATCCGAGGTCTGGCGCGGATGCCGGCCTTGCACCCGTTGGCCGCAACGCTTGCACTGGCCCACATGAATTCGAAACTCAATCCGTTCCACCTTGGGTTGCGGTATCTCGGTCTGATACTGCTTTTCGATCTTGGCCTCTTCAAGTTCGCCGCCGCAGTGCGGGCAACAGTCCGGCAGTTCAGCTTCCAGCGTTTGGTCGATCGCAGTAGGAATCGGACGCCGACTACGGCAGCCATATCTGGCTCCTGCTTTCCGCCCGGGCTTGGCAGGCTGGGCCTTCGGCCTGTGCCGCGAAAACGGCGCAGCCTGACGCTTCCCGGCCCGTTGTGCCTCTTCCAGAGCGCGCATTAACTCCTGCACCCGGCGCTCCAACTCTTGTACGCGCAATTCCAATCGATCGTTGGCGGTCCTTAACTCCGCGTTTTCCCGCCGAAGCCGAGCGTTTTCCTCAACCAGCGATTCCATGCTCACAGAGTACCGATTCGCCGAATCTGTACAAGTACATTCCTGGATGCAGAATCAAGACGCTAAACAAATACGTCCGACCTTTG
Source organism: Telmatobacter bradus (assembly GCF_048629425.1). Lineage (NCBI taxonomy): Bacteria > Pseudomonadati > Acidobacteriota > Terriglobia > Terriglobales > Acidobacteriaceae > Telmatobacter > Telmatobacter bradus. The sequence goes on along the minus strand of NZ_CP184532.1, from coordinate 3,743,427 downwards.
TTCCCCTCGCCGTCGGCACACACTACTTCAGAGGGACGCTGGCTTCGGATGGCTGAGAGATAAGATATATCTTTATCGCCTCGTTCAGTAGGAGCATTGAGCCTAGCCTTCGCTGCGTCAGAACGTACCAGCGACTTAGTTCAAACGCCGTTCTTGCCACTTGGCTCGCACTGTCTGGAGATCGCTAGCCTACGATTTTCACGTTTGGTGTAGTCAGCCCTTCCAAGACGAAAGCGGAGTCTGGGAGAGACCGCCGGAAAGGCGGACTTGGGCACCGAAGGGGGGAGACTCCGGTGTTGGTTTATGACTTCAACTGGGAGAAGCTGTCGATCAGTGCGGCGCTCGGCTATCGCAGGGACGGCAAGCGCTGCCGGTTGTGGCTTCAGACCCAACCAAGCAGCTACAACGACGAGCGCCTGGATTGCTTTCGTGCATGATCTGAAGAGGCACTTGCGCGGGCAAAAGGTAATTCTGATCTGGGATGAATTGCCTGCACACATGAGCCGGAAGATGAAGCAGTATCTAGAGAGCCAGCGTCGTTGGCTGCAAATTGAGATGCTTCCGGGTTACTCTCCTCACCTGAATCCGGTAGAAGACTTATGGAGCAACATCACTGGTGTCCGGTTAGATGTCGAATAGATTCAGTTGGTTAGAAAGAGTTACTTGGTCAGATCGGTAGAGATTTGGCTGAAGAGCGCTTGAAATCTCGGTTTTCTCGAAGATCGATACCGACAGAATCTGTAGACAAGTGTAGAGCGAGGCCTCTAGTTTCAGTTCCTTCTTGACGATGGCGATCAAGACATAGGTGGCGATGGCACACCAGACTTGGCTTCTCACGGCGTTCTCGCTAGTAGCCAGAAATCGCTTGATGCGCAGGTGCTGCTTGATCCATTTGAAGAACAACTCAACCTGCCAGCGGCTTTTGTAAAGCTCGGCGATAGTCAGTGCAGGCAATGCCGTGTTGTTGGTCAGAAAGACCAGTGTCTTGCCCGTCTCTGGGTCGTTGAAGCGAATGCGGCGTAGATGGTCCGGGTAATTCTCTGCCGAGTAGAAGCCATTGAGCATGATGCGCTGATCGCAAATGATCCCGCTGGCCCGGTCCACAGGGAACGAATACACGCGTCGCGCATCCATGTTCTCCTTGGCACGTGTGACGAAGAAGGCTCCCGCCCGGTGCATCGCGTACAGCCGCACGAAGTCCAGATAGCCCCGGTCCATGATGTAGAAACTGCCTGCCTCGACAAGAAGAATGTCGAGCACGTTGACATCATGCAGCTTGCCGTCGCTGATGTGAATGAACGCTGGAATCGCGCCGCGCAGGTCCAGCAGTGTATGAAGCTTGATGGCCGCCTTGGTGGATCGAAACGGCGCCCAGTCGAATAAGCTCAAGCATAAGTCGATGGTGGTGGAGTCCAGAGCGTAAACGCTTGCATCGAGTCCCAGCACCGAAGGATCTTCTGCGTACAGTGCCCTGGCATGAGAGATCAGCCGCAGGGCCAGTGCGTGGTAGATGCGCCAGTCGCGCAGGTTCAGCGCATCGGCCAGTGTGGAGCGGGCGGGCGGTGCCGCAATGCCCATGTGGAACAGCTTGGACTGGTTGGCCTCCAGGCACACCTCAATGTCGCGCAGTGACTCGCGCCAAGTGAGTTGAGAGAAAGCCATGACGCGAAACAAGTCGGCACAACCGAGCGTGCGTACTCCCGCATCGCCCTTGTGCCGTTCGATGATGCGCGCAAAGGTCTTCCACGGCACAAACTCCATCACCTGCGCAAACAGCGTCTTGCCCACGTTCATGCGGCACTCCCGGTCGTTGAATCCCGAAAGCATCGCAAATGACCCACGTGTAATTCAAATCGTGGACACCCTAAAATCGCTGTAAACCAAACTTGGCAATAAACTTGACGGCGACCCGGCTAAGTTAAACCGGACAGCAGTGGAGCAACATCAAAGGTCAGGAATTGGCCAACTGCAGTGTTGACGGACTTGGCGAAGCCGAAGACGGCGTGCGCAGCGGCATGGCCCCAGTGCGTCAATCGATACTGCCTTTTTCTTCTTGCACCACGCGGGGCTCTTTTTTGACACAACACGTCACTCGATTGTGCGATGTTCAGTAGAATGAGAAAATCTCCCAGGACCTCATCGGCACTGTCCTGCCGTACGAAAACGCCGTACTTGTGAGTGAACAGCCGATCCGACAGTGGTCGTACTACAACTCCATCACCGGAGTGAGCCAGCGAAGCTGGCAATAGATAGATCCAGGTCCCTTGCGCCACGGAGTACAGTGCTTCATTTTGAAGAGAAGCACTCCGACAATGATCAACTCAAGTCCCAGGGATCAAGAGTAATTGTCTGTCTCCTCACACGCCAAGGGAAGAGCGCGACGCCCCATTGCAATCATTGGCAATCCCTCCAGCACTTCCGGGCGAATCGCATGTTTTACGGAGAGCGAGTGGCCGCCGGGCAGGCAAACAACCAATGGCTCTTCAAACACTTCCTGCACCAGAAGTTCGGGATCACTGACGGGCAAGAAGCCAAAACCGGCGTGGAGTTCTCCCTTGAGACACCGTTTAAGTCTTCTTTCTTTTCAAACGGACGAGCGACCTGCCCTATGGTGTACCAGCTTTGCTCCTAGAAATGCCATAAAAGGGAAACAGACGCCAACAGAAATCACGGAGAGTCTGTAGGATACTGGACCACCTTCAAGCAGCCCGGCTGCGCCATAGAAGCCGAAGATTGTGAAGGCTGTCAGAATTGCGATGATGGACCGCTTTGCGGCGGACTGCGGAAAAAGCCACGCCAGAGTCGCTCGCTCGATCCGTGCAAAGAAGTAGATCAGTGCCAACAGAGTTGGAATTCCAAGAACTACCAAAATCATCCACGGTGGCCAGCCGAAACCTCGCTGGATCGATCCCATGTCTCCTTCGAGCGTGAAGGTTCGTAGTGGGACATAATCCAGAAAGTTGCCTAGGCTGGCTACGGTAGTCCAATAGGCAAACATTGCCCAGCCGCGAGAACCTACTTGCTTCACCTTGGCATATCCCCAGCGGCTCAGCGTATAGGTAATCAGCGCATTCCCAACCAGCGCCCCGGCCGCTCCGATGATAGCGGCCTGCGGCCCGTGCCCACTTGCAAAGATTGGCCCTTCATCAACATTCTGGTTGATGCCCAACTGTATAAGGAACACGACTAGCGTGGGGCGGGGATAGTGCAGCGCAAATGGATTGCTCTTCCAACCCAGCAACCAAGCCGTGAAGGCATGCGCATATTCATGCGCAAAAAAGACACAGGCATGCGCCGCCCACATCTGCAACAGCGTGTAAGCTGCAAGAACCGGCCAAGTCCATTCAGGACTGCGCAAATGCTTCACGATTGTAGCCTCTTTCATTTCGACTGCATGAGCGTGGGTTGATACGCGTCCAAGCCAACTCGCATCTTTTCAAGGATGCGTTGCGTAAAGCACAGACTTCAAGAGCCCCGGAAAATTTTCTTCAGCAGTTTGCTGTGCAAGTGTCAGATATTTTCCGACACCTTCTTTTCGGATCGTAACCAGACCCGCTTTTTCTAGAAATGCAAAGTGATAGCTTAGCCGGGTTTTCGGGCCTAAATCAGCAAACTCTGAGCAGCGGTATTCCCTCTTGCGTAGACGCAGGAGGATGAGACGTCTGGTCGGATCGCTTAGCGCGTTCAGCACCAGCGAGAGATCGAGTTGCGTCTTTGTCGTCATTTTGAGCGGTCCCGTACTCCGAAATATTGTTCAGGCTGCATTGAACAGTGCGACTCAATCTGCTATGTTCAATGGTAGTTGAACAATGCTGCGACTGCAACCCTTTTGGGAGAAGCGGGCAAGCGCGAGAGATCAAAACACCATGGCAACAGAAGCTGAGAAGTCCAGCATTGCAGAAAACTTTATTGCAGCATTACGCAATCGCGATTGGAAGCTGCTACACACGCTATTTACGGAAGATGCGGTTTGGTCTCTTCCCGGAAGTAGTTTGATCTCCGGTGAAGCGCAAGGCGCTGATGCCGTGGTAGTGCGCGCCCGACTTATCACCAGCTACAACCTTACTTTTACGCTCAAACATATATTGATCGGGCAGTATGGGGTTGCACTTTCACTGAACAATACCGCCGAGCGAGATGGGAAGATACTGGATGAACATCTTGCCACGGTTTTTTCCTTGCGGAATGGGAAGATTGCGCGCATTGATACCTATCTGTCCGACGTAGACATGGCCAACGCTTTCTTCGTATGAGACATTGCATTAGCACTGTTGCTTTGTCGAACTGATGGATTTGCTACGCAAGCGTGGCAGATCATAGCAAGAGAACCGATGGATGCGGTCAACAGGAGGAGAGCAGACGCCCGCAAATCGCAAGAGACTTTCGACGTGTCCGATTGAGCGGACCCACACCGTTCACGATTGCTTCTGTAAGCCAGCTTTCGTACTCAATGCGCACGTCGTTACGCCGCTCCAGGCGTATGTGCTTGATAACGTCGATAAGCCGCGGATGCAGGAAGATGGAATATCCAACAAAGAGACGATTAGTCTGTAACTTTACATGGGACTGCACAAGGTTATACGCACTTCATTCTTCGAGGCTCGATTCATCGCCCAAAGTGAGAGTTTTATTGGAATTCCTGCGCGGGCACTGTAACAGCGCGAGCCAACTCACAGGACGCTCCTCTGGAGCGAACTGAAGCAGCTTTAATTGTCCGGGACAAGTAAAGCTATTTCACCAGAGATTCCTACAACCGGATGGGACGTCTTGGCATTTATTTGCAGTCGTCCGCCAGCATTTGTTGAAGAGTATGTTTGGTGGGGAACTTGAAAAGCGGAGGTCCACAAACTCCGCTCGGCCGGTCAGGCCAACCTTCCGAATGGCTCCTGTCGATGTATTCCTCGCATCAGACGTGTCAGGGTGGCGATTCTAGTCGCTTCTGGGGGAATGCGGTAGATATGTGTCTCGACTATCGGCGGTCGGTGGGTATGAGCAGAATCTTACCAAAAGGCTCGCCTGTTTCCAGTCGCTTGTGTGCCTCCGCTGCCTGGCTAAGCGGAATGTCAGAATCGAACACAGCTGAAAGTTGGCCCTTGCGGAAGCTGTCGAACACGTTAGCTGCGAGGTGTTTTAAAGCGTCGGAGCGAAAGGAATTCAAGCTTAGCGCAAAGAGGGACGGCGATTTATGGAAATTGGTAAGTAGACCCGTTCCATAATCTGAGGAGGGCGGTCCACCAACCCCTCCGCACATCACATAACGCCCGTTGTTTCGCAACTTGGAAATGTAGATTAGCGTTTCCGGTCCCAGTACCGTATCGAGAATGACGTCGAAGTTGTCGGACGGTAGCTCCGGGTCGACATTGCGGTTCCAAATCGCGGAAGCCCCTAGATCGGAAAGCCGCTGTCCTCTTTCGCGAGAGGAGGTTGTCGCCGTGACCGAGTCCGTTGCACGTGCCGAAAGCTGGGTGAGCATGATGCCGATGCCACCACCGGCGCCGCGTACCAATATTCGTTCTTCCGCTCCAGGGTGAGCGCGCTCCAAAGCGGCTGCGGCGACAAGAGCGTTCATTCCCAGAGCTACGGCTTCTCGCGAGGACACCTCATCGGGCAGTGGGATAAGATCTTCCACCTTTATTGCGATCCGTTCAGCGTAACCGCCACCCTCCGAGGGAAGTGCAAGCACTCTGCGTCCTAACCATTCCGGATCCGCTCCGGGGCCCAGTTGGCAAACTTCGCCTGCGATCTCCAAGCCGGGGATAAAGCCCGGCGTTTGAAATCGATAACGGCCTTCGCGGGCCATGATGTCGACCTGCCCAACGCCCGTCGCTTCAATTCGGATGAGAACTTCGCCACTTTGTAAGCGAGGTTCAGCCGTATCTATATAAAGCAACTTGTCTGCACTGCCGAACGCTGAAACAACGACCGCCTTCATCTTAGCCATGTCAATATTATAAAGAGCTACTGACGATCCACGCAGGTTTCAAGCCCGAAAATACCGGTGATCGGAATGCAACATCGAAGGCTTTGTTTGTCGCAGTTGATGCCGAGAATCCGCCGCTTCGTCTCATACTCGGATCACATACGGTTCCCGCGTTATCGCGACCACAGCCCATCCCGGTTTAGTCGCCACAAGCATCTATGACAAAGCGACCGGGCTTGGCACACGCTTGATGGTTCGATTCATGTCACAGAGTTCAGAAATAGGTGCGCTGCCGGTACTATACGCAGCAGTTGCTGACATTCCTGGCAACAGCAGAAAGGGTCCGCTAGGGCCGAACGCTGCATTGTTCACCAAAATGCCCAGTGCGATTTTAAGTTCGTCCAATCTCTCAGCCAAAGTTGCGACGCTGCCGGGTGAGGCCAAATCCATCGGCTGAACCAACACCTCGATCTCGTGTCGCTTCCGAAGTTCGTCGGCCAGTCGCTCCATCGGTTCAGCGCGCCTTGCGACTAACACAAGGTTCATCTTTCTCCACGCTAGTGTGCGGGCGAACTCAGCCCCAAGGTCACTCGAGGCTCCCGTTACCAGTGACAAACCTCGTGACATGGTGCGTCCTGAAAGACGCAGTTTTCTAGCAAGTGGAAGTCTTGTCCGGGTAAGCGCCGGAGCGCCCGGTAGCAGACCCCAGCCGCAGACAGAGATGTGTTCGGCCAGAGCGGGGTGTCGAAAGTCCATTACGGTGGAGAGCAAGGAAGCGGGCCGCAACGAAAGTGAACGCCGCAGCCACGTCATAGTAACAGCCGAAAGGTGTTTGAAAGGGCCGAGCCAGTCATGTCATGGCGAAGGCAACAGACAGCAGACTTGATCCGGAACGTCTGTTGGACCTTTCCGGGGTATAGGGCGGCGGCACGTTTCCAGAGAAAACTGTGGAACAGGAGAGGCCCTACCTGGCAGCCTTGTCGGGCAAAGACCGCTGGTATAAGGTCGAAAGGCTGAAGTCGAGCGGAGCCGGGAGGGAGTCCGAGGGGTTCATAGTGTGCGCTGAGCAGCGCATTGTTCAGGAGGGTTGAAGTCCCTCCAGCGCCCGGATGAGGGGCGCTGTATCCAAAAGCGGGGTTAACGCCTCGCTGGCCGGAGAAGAGAGAAGGTATGGAGAAGCCTAAACGGGCACGAAGGCGAAAGCTTGATACAGCCAAGGTGAACCTGAAGCCGCTCTCTGCGTTACTCCGGAGGACAGGGTGTCCGCCGTGAGGCGGAATCCGAAGGGTATGCGGAGAAGTACCGGGCCGTAATCGACGGGGGCCACCCCGATGATGAACTGGTCGGCCAAAGGTGGGGCAAGGTCGAGCCCGCACTATGGGGGCGAAGGCGTTCTCATTCACCCACCGCACCAAGGTGTTTGCAGACAGCACGGTACGGAAGAACATTGCGTGACCTCAGGAGGACTGGCATCGTCTCCGGGTGGCACCGGAGTAAGCAGACCTATAAGCGAGAGCGAAATGGCGAGCGATGCGTTGCCAGTAGTCGGACGGCTGAATAGTGTGCGCTGAGCAGCGCATTGTTTAGGAGGGTTAAAGTCCCTCCAGCGCTCGGATGAGGGGCGCTGTATCCAAAAGCGGGGGTAATGCCTCGCTGGCCGGAGAAGAGAGAAGGTATGGAGAAGCCTAGACGGGCACGAAGGCGAAAGCCGGATACAGCCAAGGTGAACCTGAAGCCGCTCGCTGTTGTACTTCGGAGGACAGGGTGTCCATCGTGAGGTGGAATCCGAAGGGTATGCGGAGAAGTACCGGGCTGTAATCGATGGGGGCTACCCCGAAGATGAACCGGTCGGCCAAAGGTGGGGCAAGGTCGAGCCTGCACTATGAAGGCGAAGGCGTTCTCATTCACCCACCGCACCAAGGTGTTTGCGGGCTGCACGGTACGGAAGAACAATGCGTGACCTCAGGAGGACTGGCATCGTCTCCGGGTGGCACCGGAGTAAGCAGACCTATAAGCGAGAGCGAAAAGGCGAGCAATGCGTTGCCAGTAGTCGGACGGCTGAACAGTACCTGAAGCATGGTGAAAGCCATGTGACCGGGCAACCGGCGGCGGAAGTGGGCCGGGGAAGGCAGCCGACGAAGGCGGTTGGGAAGAAAGAGAAGGGCAGTGAGTAAGGACGGAAAGGTGGATCAGTTCCATGAGTGAAATACCCGTACATTTCCGCCCGAGGAGACTGTCTGACTGGATCAACCCGACGGATGCAAAGAAGGTCCATTCATTAATCGACAAGGTATACAAGCGGAAGAACCTGGAGATGGCCTGGGAGAAGGTACGGAATAACCGGGGCAGTGGAGGAGTCGATGGACAGAGCCTGGAAGAGTTTTCCGCACAACTGGATCAGCAGTTAGATCGGTTGCACAGGGAACTCAAGGATGATGTCTATCAGCCACGACCGGTGCGGCAGGTGCAAATCCCGAAAGCAGGCAAGCCGGGGGAGTATCGGATGCTAGGGGTCCCGACAATTTTTGATCGGGTATGCCAGCAGGCGCTACTCAATCGGTTGGAGCCGATATTCGAACCAGTATTCGATGAAGCCAACTTCGGATATCGGCGAGGGCGATCGACGCAGGACGCAATGCGCAAGGTGTGGAAAGAAATCCAGCGCGGATCGGAGTGGATTGTGGAAGGGGACTTGAAGGACTTTTTCGGGTCTGTCAACCATGAGAAGCTTCTTGCGCTGGTAGCCCAACAAATAGCCGACGGCCGGGTGCTGCGCCTGATACAGGCAATGCTCAAGGCTGGAAGTTATGGCAAAGGGCGACTCTATCCTACCGAGCGTGGGACTCCACAAGGCGGGGTGGTTTCACCCGTTTTGAGTAACGTACTCCTGACTCCGTTTGATCGGGAAATGCGTCGCAAGGGGTATCTGGTAACGAGGTACGCGGACGACTGGGTCATCACCTGTAAATCCGCGGCAGAGGCGCGAGCGGCGATAGTAGCAGCGCAAAAGATACTGGAGCAATTGGATGTGGTACTTCATCCGCAGAAGACGCGAATAGTCCACGTTCGACAAGGATTCGAATTCCTTGGTTATAAGATCAAGCGAGGCAAGCGGCCACTCCGGCTGATGCCTCACCAGATCAAAACCGGGGTGCGTGACGGTGATCTCTATGCGTACCCAAAGGAAAAGTCGATCCGTCGCTTCATGGATCAACTGCGCGAGCGAACTCGGCGACGCGTGCCACTGAAAACTTCAGAACTGATCGCGAACCTCAACCCTGTAATCCGGGGATGGGGCAATTACTACAAGCGCGCCCACGTCCGAAAGCTCTTCAATCGTCTCAACGGCTGGATCGTACATCGCATCCGGTCGCACCGCTGCAAGCGCTGGCGTAACGGTGGCTGGAGACAGCTACCCGAAACCAAGCTGTACGGGGAGTACGGGCTTGTGAACTTGGTTCAGTTAATACCTTCAATTGCATCCCGGAAGCGAGAGTCTTCGTGAAAGCTGGATGCGGGAAAACTGCACGTCCAGTTTGAGCGGCGGACGGTGGCCAGCATCTGGGAAACTCGGTGCGCCACCTCCGACCCGACACCTGAAGCATGGTGAAAGCCATGTGACCGGGCAACCGGCGGCGGAAGTGGGCCGGGGAAGGCAGTCGGCGAAGGCGGTTGGGAAGAGAGAGGAAGGCAGTGAGTAAGGACGGAAAGGTGGATCAGTTCCATGAGTGAAATACCCGTACATTTCCGCCCGAGGAGACTGTCGGACTGGATCAACCCGACGGGTGCAAAGAAGGTCCATTCATTAATCGACAAGGTATACAAGCGGAAGAACCTGGAGATGGCCTGGGAGAAGGTGCGGGCTAACCGGGGCAGTGGAGGAGTCGATGGACAGAGCCTGGAAGAGTTTTCCGCGCAACTGGATCAGCAGTTAGATCGGTTGCACAGGGAACTCAAGGATGATGTCTATCAGCCACGACCGGTGCGGCAGGTGCAAATCCCGAAACTAGGCAAGCCGGGGGAGTATCGGATGTTAGGGGTCCCGACAATTTTTGATCGGGTATGCCAGCAGGCGCTGCTCAATCGGTTGGAGCCAATATTCGAGCCGATATTCGATGAAGCCAACTTCGGATATCGGCGAGGGCGATCGACGCAGGACGCAATGCGCAAGGTGTGGAAAGAAATCCAGAGCGGGTCGGAGTGGATCGTAGAAGGGGATTTGAAGGATTTCTTCGGGTCTGTCAACCACGAGAAACTTCTTGCACTGGTAGCCCAACAAATAGCCGACGGCCGGGTGCTGCGCCTGATACAGGCAATGCTCAAGGCTGGAAGTTATAGCAAAGGGCGACTCTATCCCACCGAGCGCGGGACCCCACAAGGCGGGGTGGTTTCACCCGTTTTGAGTAACGTACTCCTGACTCCGTTTGATCGGGAAATGCGTCGCAAGGGGTATCAGATAACGAGGTACGCGGATGACTGGGTTATCACCTGTAAATCCGCGGCAGAGGCGCGAGCGGCGATAGTAGCAGCGCAAAAGATACTGGAGCAATTGGATGTGGTACTTCATCCGCAGAAAACGCGGATCGTCCATGTCCGACAGGGATTCGAATTCCTTGGTTACAAGATCAAGCGAGGCAAGCGGCCACTCAGGCTGATGCCTCAAAAGATCCGAACCGGGGTACGTGACGGTGATCTCTATGCGTATCCGAAGGGAAAGTCGATCCAGCGCTTTATGGATCAAGTGCGTGAACGAACTCGGCGACGTGTGCCACTGAATACATCAGGACTGATTGCGCACCTCAACCCTGTAATTCGGGGATGGGGAAATTACTACAAGCGCGCCCACGTCCGAAAGCTCTTCAACAGACTCAACGGCTGGATATTGCAACGCATCCGGTCGCACCGTTGTAAACGCTGGCGGAACAAGGGCTGGAGACAGCTCCCTGAAAGCAAGCTGTACGGTGAGTATGGGCTGGTAAACCTTATTCAATTAATTCCTTCGATTGCATCCCAGAAGCGAGAGTCTTCGTGAAAGCTGGATGCGGGAAAACTGCACGTCCAGTTTGAGCGGCGGACGGTGGCCAGCACACGGGGGAACCCAGTGCGCCACCTCCGACCCGACACCTGAGAAGGCGTGCAAGACAACACGCTGGAGGGAAGGGGCCCTGCTTTGATCGAGCTTGCAAGGAGGTAAGTGCGAGGGCATGCCGGAGACGGCCAACAACCCGATTGATAAAGTACGACAACTCCAACGCAAGCTATGGGTGTGTGCCAAGCAGAACAAGACGCGGCGCTTCCACGCGCTATACGACCGGATCTACAGGAGTGACGTCCTGTGGGAAGCGTGGAGACGGGTGCGCAGCAACCGAGGGGCGGCGGGCGTGGATGGCATCACGCTGCGATCCATCGAGGAGCAAGGAGTGGAGCGGCTTCTCGAAGGGATACAGGCCGACTTGAGGGCAGGCCAATATCGCCCTGTACCGGTAAAGCGGCGATGGATACCGAAGGCTGATGGGAAGCAGCGGCCACTGGGGATACCGACGGTGCGAGACCGGGTGGTGCAGATGGCAGCGAAGCTGGTCGTGGAACCGATCTTCGAGGCGGATTTTCTGCCGTGCAGTTACGGATTCCGTCCGAAGAGGAGCGCCACGCAAGCACTGGAAGCGATCCGCGAAGCGGGCAACCAGGGCTATAACTTCGTTCTTGATGCAGACATTCAGAGCTACTTCGACAGCATCGACAGGGAAAAACTGATGGTGTTGGTCAAGGAGCGCATCTCGGATCGCCGGGCATTGAAGTTGATCCGGCAGTGGTTGACGGCGGGAGTGATGGAGGATGGCGCGGTGAAGAAAACTCTGGCGGGAACCCCGCAAGGCGGAGTGATCACTCCCCTTACACAAAAGGTAATTTCTGCCGTCAGTCCCGCTTGGCGGTAGATGGCCACCCTGCGGTGGGGCCTGCTGCGGGACTGAAATGCAATGACGAATCGTGATGGTGTCGTCACCTATCAGAACGTCTTTCACAACCAGCCTGACGATTCTCTGCCGCTCAGTGATACTCAGCGTATCAGCAGCGCCACGCAGGCGGGCAAGGAACGCGGTAAGATTCTCCGCCAACCGCAGAAAGGCTGCCTGCTCATTAGCCTGGTCGACAATTGCCTGCAACTCAGCACGGAGCGCCTGCTCGCGCTGGCGTAGCCCTGGCATGCGCTCACGTAACTGCTCGATCGACATGAGTTCTTCCTGGTAGGCGCTGAGAAGTCGTTCGATGGCTTTGCCCGCATGCACTAGTTCTCTTTGCAGACTCTGCTCGCGCTTTTTGGTTGGATCCGACGAGCGCGCTGCTGCCAGCCGACGATCCAGCTCTTGCTGAATGAGCGTTGGGTCTTCCAACAGCTTAATGACTTCGGCCCAGATGATCTGATCAAGCAGATCCTGCCGGACGAAGCGGGCGTTATCGCAAACCGGGCCACCTAATTTTCGCCAGCTATCCGAGCCAATGCATTTGTAGTAGTGAATCTTGCGTGCGCTTGTTTGCGTCGATGTGCGCGAAAATGCGTAGCCGCACTTCTGGCAGCTGACCATCCCTTGCACGATACTTGGCTCAATGGTGCGGCGGCGTGATCGTACTTTGTTTTCCTGTAGAAGTTCCTGAGCACGAGCAAATCGTTCTTCGCTTACCAGTGCCGGCACAGGAATCTCGATCCATTCTTCCCGAGGTCGTTCGTGGCCTGCTGTCATACTGGGCGTAATCACACCCCGCCGACGCTGCGGACGGATCACGCGTGTCCGGGAAGAAGCGCGCGTTTTGCCGAAACAGGCAATACCACGATACGCAGAGTTGCGCAGTACGGCCCAGACAGTCGAGCGCTCCCATCGGGCGCTTGCTTTGCGAGTTGGAATACCCTCAGCGTTGAGCCGTCGGGTAATCTCACCAATGCTTAGGCCCTCTACTGTGTACATCTCATAGATGCACTCGACCACACGGGCCTCGGCCTCAAGTACGACGTACGCGGCTGGCGCCTCGTCGGTCTTGCGGACATAGCGGTAGCCATACGGAGCGCCGCTCATCACGCTGACCTCACCGGACTGGGCCCGATGTCGTTTACCTCGACGTGACCGCTCCAGTATCTGCGCTCTTTCATACTCTGCGATCATCCCTTGGAATTGCACAAGCAACTGGTCTTCTGCGCTGGCTCCCTGCGGTGCCTTAACAAATAACGTCTCGACGCCGTTGCGGGCGAGCTCCTCCATCAACAGAATCTGGTAGGCATACTTGCGGCTCAAGCGGTCCGGTGAGTATGCCAGCACAGCCTGTATCTGTCCTTCTGCGGCCAGATCCCGCACACGCTCAAGCCCTGGGCGCTCCAGCGTTGCACCACTATAGCCATCATCTTCGAAAACCCATTCTTGAGGTACTTCCAGATCGTGCCCCTGAGCGAATTCGATCAGCGATGCCGTCTGGCTCGCTATCGTGTTCGCTTCCCGCTGCTGGTCGGATGATACTCGCGCGTAGATTGCTGCCATCCTCATGATCGAACTCCTTCACACTGCCGCCAACGGGACGCTCCCGAATGGGCACAAGAAGACTGTAGGCTTGGGAAAGCTTGGAATCGTGCAATCGGTCAAACAGATACTCAACGTGAACTTGAAGCGGGCCGGGCGTTGAGCGCGGCTTAGCCATGTCTTCTCTGCGTGTTCAGAAATATGGCCAATGCTCGTGTCACTATGGCTCCGATGGTCAGCCCGCTGCTTCTCGCACACGTCCGGAGAAGACGTGCTGTCCGCGCTGGAACCTTGAGGGTGATCGGCACCGTAGCCTCGGTGACCTCGACAAATCGCTCCAAATGTGCCGCTTCCTCCAGATATCGGTAGGCTTGACGTTCCGACAGGTCGAACTGCCCAGACAATCGCTGCATGGCCGTGGACAACGGTGTATTGCGCTGGAGCATGGCATAGGCGGCGTTCAACCGCCGAGCCTTGTCCGCTTTGGTCGATCGGGCCATTTGCCATAAACGTATTACCTCTTACGGCGAAGATCAAGCACGGTGTCACTACTTCGCCAACCCCTCACTACCCGTTCAAATTCGAAATTACCTTTTGTGTAAGGGGAGTGATCTCACCCCTGCTTGCCAATATCTATCTTCACTGCCTGGATCGTGTCTGGCAACTCCGATGCAATTCGTTGGGGCGGCTGATTCGATATTGCGATGATTTCGTGGTGATGTCGCGAAGTGAATCGCAGGCCAGGGAGTCGCTGCGGCAGATCGAGCGGGTAATGGATAGGCTCGGTCTGAAGCTGCATCCCGACAAAACGCGCCTCGTGGATTTGCGGCGCGGCAAACAGGGATTCGTGTTTTTGGGCTGCACAATTCGCAAGAGACGCAGTGTCTTGCGAAACCCACGGTGGCATTTTATGAACCGATGGCCGTCACCTAAAGCGATGAATCGTCTGCGTGCCCGTATACGTGAAATCACAGGCGCGAGCAGCAGCGGGGAAAGCGTTGCGCAACTTATCGCAAAGCTGAACCCGGTGTTGCGCGGCTGGGGGAACTACTTCCGAACAGGCACTTGTTCGCGGGAGTTCCTCAAGATGGATCGTTTCGTCTTTAACCGGCTGGCACGTTGGCTTCTGCGGCGCGGTGGCCAGCGCAAGTCGAAACGCTCCTTCTGGACCGGCGAACAGCTTCAGGAAATGGGACTGTACCGTCTGCGCGGAACTGTGGGCTATTCGGCGCAAGCCACACCAGGAAGATCATCGGTAAGCCGTGTGCGGGAAAACCGCTCGCACGGTTTGAAAGGGGGAGATTAGAAACGGGCTGATTCAAACAGTACCGCGCTAATCTCCTACCAAAGATCCACCTTCCTATGACCAATAGTCATATAGACGTGTGCCTTGAGTGGATCAACGTAATCCACGGAAAAAGGATCGCAGGTCCTGCGCCAGCAATTCTGGTTGCTCCCACGCGGCGAAGTGGCCGCCTCGCGGCATCTCTGTCCATCGACACACCTTGTAACCTCTCTCAACCCACGTGCGTGGCGGAAGGTAGATTTCCTTGGGAAAATGCGCGATGGCACAGGGAACCGTGACGAAATCATGCTCTCCAAATGCGAGAGGAGCGGACGCGTTCTCGAAATACATACGAAAGGATGAATAGATCGTTTCGGTCATCCAGTAGAGCGTGACGTTGGCCAACAATTCGTCGATTGGAATGTGCTGCGTGGGTCTCCATTGCAATCGGACCAGTTACGAAACTTTTCCAGAATCCATGCTGCCAGACCGGTAGGTGAGTCACTAAGCGCATAAGCGACTGTCAATGGCGTGGTGCGCTGCATGTGCCAGTAGGCACCCTGCTGCTCTACCCATTGCGCGGCTTGTTTGAGTGAAGTCTGCTCTTCTTCTGTCGGGCTTGTGCTGGGCGGCAGGAACGGACGATAGGATCCGGGAATGAAGTTGAGGTGAATACCCAGGACACGCTCGGCATGACGCAGTCCCAGTGCGGTGGTGACACCGGCGCCGATGTCTCCGCCCTGCGCAGCGAATCGTTCGTACCCCAGTTTCGTCATGAGGGCGGCCCACAGGTCGGCAACAGCCAGCATGTTCATACCGCGACCGGGTTTACCAGAGTAGCCGTAACCGGGGAGTGACGGAACAATCACGTCGAAGGAATCCGTTGAGGGCGCGCCATGGGCGGCAGGATCGGTAAGCAACGGTATGATGCGAAGGAACTCAAGGAATGATCCCGGCCAGCCGTGTGTCAGGACGAGCGGAATCGGCGCAGGTCCTTTGCCGCGCGCATACAGGAAATGAATCTCCTGGCCGGAAATCGTCGTCTTGAAGTGCGGAAAAGCGGCAAACCGCTCCGTCTCTCTGTGCCAATTGAATTCAGTGCCCCAGTAGTCACAAACTTCGCGCATGAAATTGGAATTGGCGCCATAGTCCCAGCCCGATTGCAGAACTTCATCTGGCCATCGGCTGCGACGTAGGCGGTTGCGCAGGTCATCTACCAACTCGGCTGAATACTCGGGAACGAACGGCTCGATTGTCATTGACATTTCTCCTCATCTGGACGCCGATTTTGCCTCGTCGCAGAGCATGATCATTCGGGTAAAACACACTCAAGGTAGTGTTGGATCAGCGACTTGAAATACAGTCGAAGCCTCTCGCACTCGATCAATCCCGCATCCTTATTCAGGTTGAAGAGAGCCTTAAGCAATCCGACTATTACATCGGATGCGAAAGACAAACTCGCGGCTTCCATGTTTGGGTAGATCCGATGAATGACGGCTCCGAAGGTGCTTCGCAATGGCCTTTGTGCGGCTTTGGTACGTGCGAAGGCCATGGGAGCCTCCAGCAACGCCAGATAAGCAGGATGCGCCTGGAGGAACAGTCTACTCGCACTAGGTTTTTCAACGACTTACAAGCCCGTGGGGAACGCCTAAGACCACCAAAGTCGTACAAGACCGCGCTTTTTGTGGTTTGGATTGTGGATCGAACTTGACACTATGCTGCCGATTACTCCGAGCATACCCACAAAAGTCCCAACCGTGATTCCCCAGAAGAGTGTGCCGATTATTTCGCGCATTGCGAGTATTTCGAGTATGGGCTAAACTAGAGACATCATGTCAATCACCGCCAAAAAGACGATCACGCCCCCCGATGCAGAGCAGCAACAGGTGCAGGCCCTGGAGCGAGCGCTGCATAGAGGTATACCCGCCTTGGTAAGCCAGACCGGAGAGCGAATCGAACTTCCCGGCAGCGTCTTCAAGGTTCTCAGGGAAGCGGTGGGATTTATGTCTCACGGCCGGACCATCACTCTCGTTCCGGATAACCAGGTGATTACGACGCAGCGAGCGGCTGATGTGCTTGGCATGTCGCGTCCATTCTTCATCAAGCTGCTGGATAGTGGTGTGATGGCTCACCACAGAGTAGGCAACCAGCGCCGCGTTTACTTGCACGATGTCTTGGCATTTGCGAAGAAGCGCGACGAGGAACGGTTGGCTGCCCTGGACCTGATTGCGCGAGACGCGTTTGAAGCGGGTCTGTATGAGCGGAACGCGATCCCGAACGGCGGCTCGGACGAATGAAGCGTCCCTCAGTCGTCCTCCTGGATGCATGTGTGCTTATCCCCATGCCCCTTGCGGACACGCTGCTTCGACTTGCCGCTGGTCCACGTCTCTTTCTACCGAAATGGTCTGACGACATCATGGCGGAGGTGAGCCGATCTCTTCAGGAAGACTTCGGTCTCTCTGCCGAGAAGACCCTCTATCGTGAAACGCAAATCCGACGGCACTTTCAGGAGGCGTGGGTTGAAGGTTACGAGGACTTGATTCCAGGGATGACCAACCACTTCAAGGATCGTCATGTTCTGGCAGCTGCTGTACAAGCGGATGCTAAGGTGATCGTTACTTACAACATCAAGGACTTTCCGCATTCCTCTCTGGCGCCGTATTCCATCACAACTCAGGGCCCATCAGCCTTTCTCAAGAAGCTTTACGATCAGGCTCCGTCTGCGATGATGGATACTCTTGAATCTCAGGCTGCCGCAATTGGCAAGCCACTTCAGTATCTGCTCTCGCGGCTGCGGATCAATGCCCCGGCCTTTGTCGCAATGCTTAATGAGACTCACGGTGAGAGCTTCGGCCGCAACAAAATCTAGGCACAACGTAGTACTTCTTTTTCTATCAGGGTTGGCGGATAAACAGGGCACGCCAGGTTGCTAATCTATTTATATCGTGTAACGATATAAATATGAGTGCTCGAATTTCACACGATGATTCGATCGTGCTGCTTAGGAACTTGGCCGATTTTCGCTTTGCCCTGCGCCAGTTTCTGCATTTCAGTGAATGCGCTGCGCTTGAGGCGGGATTGCAGCCGCAACAGCACCAACTCCTTTTACAGGTAGCAGGAGCCCCCGATGGCACGGCTGTGACGATTGCTTACGCCGCCGAGCGGCTCGGCCTGAAGCACAACAGTACGGTTGAGTTGGTGAATCGGTCGGAACGGGAAGGTCTCCTGTCACGTGTAGAGGACACGAGTGATCGGCGGCGAGTTATTTTGCGGGTGACGCGCAAGGGCAACCAGGTCCTAGGCAAGCTGTCGAATGAGCATGCACGAGAACTGAACGAACTGGCGCCACGGCTTGCAGAGGCTTTGAAACGCGTCCGCTTACATGTATCGGATCGCAAGCCGGAAGCAACGCGATGAAGTCACGGCCTTCTGCACTAAGGGACTTTACTGTCGATCGTCGGGTTTGGCTGCTGACTGTCACTGCTCTTTTCATAGGGACTGGAGCGGCCGGATTAGCGGTTCTCCTGTTGCGCGCAATTGCGTTGGCAACGAATGCGTTTTACTACCACAGACTGAGTCTGGCTCCGGTGGGACCCGCAGGATCACTGCTATCGCCATGGATCATGCCACTTGTTCCCGTGGCGGGCGGACTACTGGTCGGTCTGATGGCGCACTATGGTTCGGACAAGATTCGCGGGCATGGGATTCCCGAGGCCATTGAGGCGATCCTGTTGCGTGGAGCTCGTGTAGATTCCAAGGTCGCTGTGCTGAAGCCGCTCTCCGCGGCAATCGCAATTGGATCGGGCGGACCTTTCGGAGCCGAGGGGCCGATCATCATGACCGGTGGTGCATTTGGCTCTTTGGTGGCGCAGTGGCTCAAACTGAGCGCCGCCGAGCGGACCACATTGCTGGTTGCCGGTGCGGCGGCCGGAATGTCGGCGACGTTTGCCGCGCCACTGGCGGCGATTCTATTGGCGGTCGAGTTGTTGCTCTTCGAGTGGCGGCCGCGTTCTCTGGTTCCGGTGGCAGTTGCGAGCGTGGCAGCTGGCGCATTGCGGATTGTATGGCTCGGTGCGGGGCCAATCTTCCCGGTCGAGCTGCACTCAGCTATCCCTCTCGGGCAGACACTCGCGGTCGCTGGGCCGCTGGGAATATTGGTTGGTTTTGCCTCGGCTGGTCTGAGCAAATTGATGTATGGCTTCGAAGATGGATTCGAGCACTTCTGCAGCCGCCTGCGAGTGCTTTGGATGTGGTGGCCGGCAATTGGTGGCATTGGAATTGGGCTGGGTGGTTTCTTTTTTCCGAGAGGACTGGGCGTCGGCTATGACAACATCGCCGAACTGCTGCGCGGAAATGCGCCAATTGGTTTGTTACTTGGATTGCTGGTCGCAAAATCGCTGATGTGGGCGTTCTCGCTCAGTTCGGGAACGTCGGGTGGCGTGCTGGCGCCACTGCTGATGATCGGTGCCGCATTGGGAGAAACAGCGGCTCGCTTGGCGCATATGCCGGGCGAAACGCAGGCACTGTGGGCATTGATGGGGATGGGCGCGATGCTCTCAGGAGCACTGGGTGTCCCGCTCACGGCGATCCTGTTCTCTCTGGAATTGACCCACGCGTTACCGGCACTTTTGCCACTTGCGCTTGCGTGTATCGCGTCGTACCTAGTAACTTCGCTGATCATGCCGCGATCGATTCTGACAGAAAAGCTCAGTCGCCGCGGATATCACCTATCCCGCGAATATGGCGTCGACCCGCTTGAGATGATCAGCGTGGCGGACGTCATGACCGAGCATCCAGCCGACGCGGTACGGAAGGAAGACGCGCATCAAGATTTGCCGGAAGTGCTGGCCTACTCCGATGAGACCTGCCGCGCGGTTGCGGAAGAGATGGCGACTACCGGTGTAATGAGCATGCCCGTAGTGGATCGAGAGAGCGGACTCGTTATTGGTAGCATCAGCGCTCAGGAGCTATTGTCGGGCCGAAGGCACGCAGTCGTTCGAGAGTCTGAACGCAGTCGATCTTTTCAGCTTCAGGTGCGGCGTAAGTAGCGTCTCAAGGTTGTATAGGGCCCGGTGCGAGTTCACTCTTCGTCTTTTTGATGGAGCCGTTTGTTGAGGAACTCCTTCAATGCAACGGCATTGTTGTGCTCTGGATCATGAGAGCTATAGATCAACGTGACCGTGCCACAGCTTGCTGCTTCGAGGATTGGAAGCCACGAGCTTTGGTTCTCCTTGAGTTCTGCAAAATAGCGCCTTCGGAATTCATTCCACAGCGCAGGATCGTGGTTGAACCACCGCCGCAAGCTGACACTCGGAGCAACGTCCTTGAGCCAGGCCTGAATCTCCAACGACGTTTTCTTGATGCCCCGAGGCCACAGACGTTCAACGAGAAAACGCGATCCGTCTGCGCCAGATGACGCTTCATATACACGCTTGAGCTGAATCCGATCTGCAAGCGGTGCCTGTTGATCGGCTTTCATGGGATTCAATGGCCTCCTGTCTTGATCTGGACAAGCAGCATTCTCACGGGAGATTTAGCCGAGATGCCGTGCGGCAACATTGCCGGCATATGGATGAAGGAGCCAGCTAGAGCACTGACCTTGTCATTGCCAAGCTGGACCTCGGCGGCTCCCTCAAGAAAGTAGAGAATGGCCGGAGTCGGTGCCGAATGCGCGGACAGTTCTTCGCCTGCGGCAAAGCCAATCAGCGTGACGTTGACGTTGTCGTCCTTGTGCAGAATGTGGCTCAGAATACCCTTTTCCGGCAGTGTGAATTCCTGTTGCAGGTTGGCAAGAAATGTATAGTCCATGGCCCCTCCATGTTGTCTCTTGGGAAGAAGGCCAGCGGCACTATCGTAAGAAAATGCCGCTGGATGTATCGCCGGTCAATCAACGTCCGGCGAGTTCGATGCTGCGGTGATCCACGTCATCAGAGGCTGAAGCGCTCTCGTCTGCTGACAGCGACTTGCTGTAGGAGTGGCCGGTCAACAATCCGAGAACAAACCACGCGAACAGAGCTGCTCCAATCGAAAACAGGATGTCTCCCGGAACGCGCATCCAACGCAGGGTCTGCATGGTGCCGGACTGCATGAACTCCGCCGAACGCGCATACCATGTACCGTGCTCGACAGATGCCCAGGCTTGCAGAAGTCCCACCGGCAACATGCTCAAGATGACCATGAAGATCAGGCCAAAGTTGAGAGACCAGAAAGACAACTTCAAAGGTCCTTCCTTCCATTTGCGGCCTGGCTTCAGTGCGCGCAGGCAGAAGAGAGTAAGGCCCAGTCCCAACATCCCATAGACGCCGAATAACGCCGTGTGTCCGTGGACAGGGGTGAGGTTCAGTCCCTGCACATAATAGAGTGAGATGGGCGGATTGATGAGGAAGCCAAACAAGCCGGCTCCAACCAGATTCCAGAACGCAACCGCGACGAAGAAGTAAATGGGCCACTTGTAGTTCGCAATCCAAGGAGCCTTCTTTGCGGGTTGCGCAAGGCGGATGTTCTCCCAGGCTTCGTAGCCAATCAGCGTTAACGGCACCACCTCGAACGCGCTGAAGATTGCTCCCAGGCCGATGACCGCAGGCGTCGCACCGGCAAAGTAGAGATGATGAAACGTGCCGATGATTCCTCCGGAGAGGAAGATGGTCGTCGAAAACAATGCGGCTTTGGTCGCGGTGCGGATCTCGATCAGCTTGAGCCGCGTGAAGAGGAATCCGATGACCACTGTCGCGAAGACTTCAAAGAACCCTTCGACCCAGAGGTGAACGACCCACCAGCGCCAGTATTCGGCAGTGACCAGGTGACTGCGCTGGCCGTACATGAGGCCGGCCGAGTAGAAGAGCGGTATGGCGATGCTCGAGATGAGAAACAGGATAAGCAGCGACCGGTCTTCACTCTTGCGAACGAGCGCTGGCTTGAGGGCCGCGACCATCAGTACCAGCCACAGAACCAGGCCAATGAACAGCAGGATCTGCCAGAATCGTCCCAGATCGACGTATTCGTAACCTTGGCTGCCGAACCAGAACCACGCATTACCGAGCCGCTGCTGGATTCCAAGCCATTCGCCGGCGAGCGACCCGCCGACCACGAGGATCAATGCGCCGAAGAGCACATTCACGCCGAGCCGCTGATACTTTGGTTCGTGAGCACTGACGGCGGGACCGACGTAAAGCCCGGTTGCCAACCATGATGTAGCAATCCAGAAGATCGCAATTTGCAGGTGCCATGTACGAGTGACTGCGTAGGGCAGATACTTATCGAGAGGGAAGCCGTAGAAACCATGGCCCTCGACTCCGTAGTGAGCTGTGAGGACGCCCATCAGTATCTGTACGCCCCAGAGGATGACGACGACCAGGAAATATTTGAATGTCGCGCGCTGTGAGGGAGTCGGCTGAAAAGCAAGGAACGGGTCGTTCGCTGGATAAGGGCCATGAACGAGTTCCTTCTCCTGAGAGGCGTACCACCAGACGAGGCCACCGATACCGGCCAGCAGACCCACAAAACTGAGAATGCTCCACAAAACAGATCCAGAGGTCGGCACATTGTCGACCAGGAACTCATGCGGCCAGTTGTTGGTATACGTGGCATCGGAGCCCGGACGCTCCGTGCTGGCCGCCCAGGAGGTCCACCAGAAGAACGTCGCGAGTTGCTGCTGCTTGGCGGGGTTTGTCAGTGCGTCGTGCGGGATGGCGTACTCCGACCGTCCGCTCGCAAAGACATCGGTATAGTAGGCCTTCAGTTGCACAAACGCCGCGGCGCGATCAGCGTCGATTGTGACTCGGTTGCGTGCGGCATCATAAGTATTAGTGCGCATATCGCGGATCAGGCGAGCCTTGAATACAGCCTGTTGATCCGGCCCCAGAGAGGCAAAGTTCGATGCGCCTGACCTGGCTGCCCAGATATTGAGCAGCATCTCGGACTCGCGATGCAGCCAGTCGGCGCTCCAATCGGGCGCGACGTAGGCGCCGTGGCCCCAGACGGTGCCGATCTCCTGGCCGCCGATCGATTGCCACACACCTTGCCCGTCTGTGATGGAACTTCCGGTGAAGAGAAGCTGCCCATCCGTGGTGTAGACGTCGGGAAGGGGCGGAGCTTCGCTGATCATCTTCCGGCCCACGCCTCCGAGCACGGCAAACGATCCAATGATGACGATGGCCAGAGCCACCCAATAGCGCTTATAGGACATGGTTACTCCTCGACTGAAGATCCTTATGCGTGCTCTCCATGCAGCCAGCCACAAGCAGATGCACCTGTGTCAATACTGGTGACCTTCCGGGAAGACAGAATCGAACCGTGGTGAAGATCATGGGAGCCTCCCGCTGGATTACCGCAATGAACTCACAGTAGAGGTAAGTCAGGTGTCGATGCAGGGACTTAAGTCACCGGGGCATCAATCCGCTGTTGCTTTCGTGCGCGGAGGGTGATTTTGGACTGGCGAAGCGAGACCGAGCACTGATTTCAGTGACTTAAGTCGCTTTCAGGGCCAGGCATTGTCACCTAGATTTACCAAGGGTGCTGGAATCGAATTCATCCTGTACCGCGTTTCTCGAAATTGATGCGTATCAGCTAGTCAGGCTGCTACAGTTCCACCATTCGGTTATCTTCGGTTTAGCCGTTGCAAAATGGATTTCGCTCCCCTTTCCCTCTGGAGTTCGGCCCTATGTCCTTTCGTTCCGTGTTCCTCGCTGTTGTCGTCGCTTTTGCTCTGATTCTCTCTGCCTTTCTCATCAATCGGCAGCGGCCGCGCGTCGAAACCGCCCAACCGACCGCGGATTTTGTTCGAGCATCAGGCAAGTGCGCGGAGTGCCACGCGCGGCTCCAGTACTCCGTTGTCCATGAGTACGAGATGTCCGCGCACGCGAAGAAGGGCATCAACTGCCTGGATTGCCATCAGCCAGGCCCCGGACAACAGAAGGTCGATCACCACGGCTTTGTCATCAGTACGCATCTGACCGCTGGCAATTGCCGCTCCTGCCACGAAGGCGTCTACCAGGAGTTCTTGCGCAGCCGGCACGCTGCTCCGAGTTGGGCAGCGGTTCACGGGGAGAAGGGGCTCAGTCCCGAACAGGTCGCTTACAGTGAACAGTTCCAGCCAGGCGGCACCAAGCGTCCGCCGAATCCTCTCACTCTCCCCGAGGGACACCCAGCCATCACCTCCGGCTGCGAACAGTGCCACGCCATCGGCAAGCCGAACGACGACGGCACTATCGGTAGTTGCACGGAATGCCACTCCCGCCACACGAGTTCGGTCGCACTCGCGCGGCTTCCCTCAACTTGCGGGCAATGCCACATGGGACCGGACCACTCGCAGATCGAGATCTACAACGAGTCCAAACACGGCATCATGTTCGCCGCTCAGCGTAATCTTTTGAACCTTGACGCAAGTCCAAAATCGCTCACAACGCGCGACATGTTCGTGCCGACCTGCGCCACCTGCCACATGTCAGGAATCAATGGCCTCAAGGTGACGCACAATCCTTCCGATCGGCTCGGCTGGTATCTTGCCGATGCAGTCACCACGCATCGCCCCAACTACCTGCAAGCCCAGATCAACATGAAGCAGGTCTGCACACAGTGCCACACGCAGGCTCGTATCGACCGCGTCTACGCTCAGGGCGAAGAGGTGATCAATAGCACGAATGCCAAGGTGCTCGCCGCCAAGGACATCATGGACGGTCTGCACAAGGACGGCACGCTGACCGGCCAACCCTTCACACACACCATCGACTTCACTTACTTCAACCTCTGGCACTATGACGGACGCACCAGCAAGCACGGCGCATTCATGGGCGGCGCAGATTTCGTCCAATGGCACGGAAATTACGAGCTGCTCTCAAAGACCATTGAGCTCCAGCACCAGGCCGACGAACTGCGGAGAGAGCATGCGCATAAATAAACTGCTCGCGCATGCACAAAAATTCGTCACCGATCCACGTCTTCGCCGGGCTCACGACCCGCAGCTATGGGTGGAGTTGTTTGTCACGGCGAATCTCGCGATTCTCGCCGCGGACATCTACATTGCACACTCCGTCAACCACTTCCAAAAAACGGCGGAGTACATTCCCCTGTACTTCTCCATCGGCGCGCCTGTGGTGCTGGGAATCGTAATTGCGCTTCGATGGATATGGGAAATTCAGTCGCCATGGCGCGATGTCGGCTACCTGGTCGGAGCACTTGCTGTTCTGGTAGGTCTTGGCGGCGTTCTCTATCACCTCGAAAGCCGCTTCTTTCTTGATCGAACCCTCAAGAGCCTCACCTATGCTGCGCCGTTTGCAGCGCCGCTTGCTTACACCGGACTTGGCTTCTTGCTGCTCATGAATCGCATGGTGGCGGCGCGCTCTGCGGAATGGGCCCGGTGGGTCATCCTGCTCGCACTCGGCGGCTTCTTCGGAAACTTCGTTCTCTCATTGACCGATCACGCCTCAAACGGCTTCTTCGCTCACACGGAATGGATCCCCGTCATCTCGTCTGCCTTCGCCACCTGTTTCCTTCTCATCCCTCTTGTCATCGCAGTGACGCGCCGCTTCCTCGACGCTTGTCTGGTTGTCATGCTCAGCCAGGCATTCGTCGGTGTACTCGGCTTCTGGTTTCATATGCGCGCCAACCTGATTGAACCGGGACACGATCTCTTCGACAAGCTTGTGAACGGTGCTCCGCCCATGGCCCCACTGCTGTTTCCCAATCTTGTGGGACTGGCGCTCATCGGCCTGTGGGCGCTGATTCCGCATGTGCCGGAAACTGAACCAGAGACTTCCTGGCTGGGATCAGCATATGCGTGGGCACATCCGGGAGATGAAGCGGACGCCACTAACTGAAGCGCGTGTGGAACGCATAGGGCACGATTTGAAATGCAGCGGCATGAATTCTATGCCGCTGCATGATCGTTGCCGTGCATCGCAGCGAATGCGGAGCGCCCCAACAGAAGCGTCAGCGCGAGATTCGTGGCGAACAGCAGCACTCCGCCGAGCTCCAACATCCCGGAGATAGGAAGGGTCTTCCATGCAAATGGAAATATGCCCTCATAAGCCAGCGGCTCAGACGAAACGCGCAGCGTGCAGCCAACTTGCAGCAGAAGCAGGCTGAGAAACATGAGGTGCTTGCTGAAAATACCTTGCACACCTGCAAAGTGCGGAAGGATACGAGGCCCGATAGTAAACACCATGGTCGCCGCGAAGCCTACGGTCAGCGCATGACGCGATGCGCCCCAGATGCCTCCATGTTGATCCGCAAAGGCAGCCCACACGCTCATGGTTCCGGCAACGATCAGCCACACGTAGGCGATGCGGATGAAGGACGGAAAGCTGGGGTGAATGCCTTGCACTTTGGCGAGTCCGTGAAGGCGTTCACCGAGGTGCAGCGCAATCCCTATCGCGATTGCGCTCGTGGCAAGCAGAATCGTCGCCGGCTTGCTCCACCCACAAACGCCGCAGAGCACGCCTACTAGATCTAGAGCCAAGGCTGTTCGAAAGACGCGAGCATTGGGTTTGGCAATCGCCAGAAAGGCGGACAGCCAGCGCGCTGAGAAACCCCAGACGACCGGAACAAGGAAGCCCCAACCAAGCAACACAAGGTATTTCTGGTCGAGTGCGTGCGGAAAGGACCGGAGACCGCCATGGATCGCGAGTTGCAGGCACTCAATGCAGTTGAATATAACCGCCGCTGCGAGTCCTGAAGTTCCGAGCAGCACTGAAACCATCCAAAGTTCCATCGAAGATCTCTTAGGTTTCTTCTCGTCGGCTTCAGGCAACTTGTGGTGAGACGCCGCAGAGAGAAACAATAGCACTGCGATCAGTTCAAATCCAGCCGAAATCGGCAAGAGCGTACGCCAATGCCAGCCGTAGATGCTGGCAGACCAGCGCATCGCGACGCCCGATGTCCACAACACGAAGCACAGCAACGGCAGTCTCATCGCAGACCGGCCCCGCGCCGGTTGTGAGTAGAAGCCGATTCCGAGGATGAAGCTGCCGATCCAGCCAAACATCTGCGCGTGGCCGTGACCTTCCATCCACGCAGCAGGCAAAGTACCAAGGCCGTGGTTGGTGCTGATCGCCATCAGATTCGAGAAGCCGAGCAATGTTCCCGGCAGAGCCATGAAGAAAAGCCCGCACAGAATCCAGGCGCGGAGCATGAGGCTCTTCTGGTGTTCGCGCACAATGAGATCATTGTGAGATTCGATCTGAAAAGTGGTCGACATGGATCACCCCCGGCTGTTCAACTCAGATTCCAGCTTCATTGCGCGCGGAAAGAGCACATCGTTTTCTAGATGTACATGCTGCTTGATGTCAGCTTCAAATTCGCTCAGGTCCGCAAAGAATGCGATGTGCGTGGCACATGCCCATTCTGGTGTTACAAAGCCCTCGGTAAGGGAATGAAGTTCAGCCATGATTCGATTGGCCGACTCATGCTCCTGCTCCATCATGAAAATGGGATGCGATACCGAGCGAAAGCATGCATGTGCCGGCGGATAGGCGACAATCGCCTCCTGATCCATCTGAGCGATGAACGGGAACAAGACGTTCTCTTCTTTCTGGATGTGGGCGAACATATCGGTACGCAACTCGTCAATCAACTCCGCGATCTTCGTCAATTCGGGAGCCCGATCACTGCGCTTGCCTGCCAGTCTCTGCGCCATCTCGGTGAGGCGTGGCAGTTCCTGACGGACGCACTGATGATGAACGCGAACGATGTGTTGGATCAGTCGCTCCATCGAGAGCGTCTCGGGATTTGCGAAGGAGTTGCCATGCTCCTGCGCATCCGCATTTGCCAGCTTTTCGAGCACCTGGTCGACGGAGAGCTGCAACTCCGCACACGCTTTGTCGAGGGACTTCTCCGCCTGCGTGCATAGATCAATTTCAAAGCGCTCAAAGACTCTGGCGGCTGATGGCTGGGTTTGGACGATTTCGCGGATGGACTGTGTTGAGGTAGACATGATGCACTCTCCACCAGCAACAGTAGAGGGTGCCTTATCAGACAGCAGTAACTTATGTCACTCGCAGGTCAGGATGTAGTTTCGAGCAGCGCGCTCAGACCCTTCATATCCTTGACCACGATCTGCCGTGCATCCACATCCAACAGCCCTTCAGCTTGCAGTCGCATCAGGTTTCTGGAGATCAGTTCGCGAACGGTGCCAAGTTGGTTGGCCAGTTCCTGATGGGTCGCAGGAAGCTGAAATTCAATGCCTCGCGCGGTTTTCGTGCCCTCACTCTGCGCAAGTTTCACTAACGCGGCAATCAGCCGCTGCCGGATCGTGGTGAAGGACAACTCCTCGATGATTCCCACCAGTCGCCGCAGGCGGGTGCCTACGACCTGGAGCACCTTGAGCGCGACCTCGGGATGCTCCATGCAGTAGGCCTGGAAATCGCGCCGCGAAATGTACGCAATCTCAGCGTCTTCAATCGCGACCGCGGAAGCTGGGAACGGCCCTCCATCGAAGACGGGCACTTCGGCAACGGACTCTCCTGGTGTGTTGACGGCGAGTACCTGTTCCCGCCCGCTCATAGAAGTCTTGAAGATACGGACCTTGCCCCGTGCAATGATGTGCAAGCCATGGCAGGGCTCGCCTTCAGAAAACAGCAATTCTCCTGTGCTGAAGAGTTTGCGCACCGTGCGGGAGGCGAGCATCTGCAACTCGGGCTGAGAAAGGCCCGAGAGCAACGCGGTTTTGCCGAGAACTACGGCCAGGTCGATGCGTTCAGCGGTCACTCGGAGATTCTAGCAGCGCGACTTAAGTCACTGCATGGACGGTCGCCTTTGCGGTTCCATAGGCATATGAACCCGCAGATCAACACGACCGATTTTGATGAGCGCCCATTCATTGCCATCTGGGAAGTAACGCAGGCCTGTGACCTCGCGTGTGTGCATTGCCGCGCCTCCGCACAACCGGATCGTGACCCGCTGGAACTCAGCACTGATGAGGGCAAGCAACTTATCGATCAAATTGCCGCGATGAAGGTTCCGGTCTTTGTGCTCACGGGTGGCGATCCCATCAAGCGGCCTGATCTGTTCGAATTGATTGCCCACGCGCGTTCGGTGGACGTACGCGTGTCTCTAACGCCCAGTGCCACGCCCTTGCTGACAAGAGATATCGTTGCCCGGCTCAAGGAAGCGGGACTGGCGCGACTTGCCGTCAGCATGGATGGTGCGAGCGCCGCGACGCACGATGCGTTCCGGGGACTGAGCGGCTCCTTTGCCCGGACACTCGATGCGGTCCGTTGGGCCAACGAGGTTGGACTTCCGGTTCAGATCAACACGACCTTCAGCCGCAGAAACATCGCGGAGATCGACGCCATCGTCACCCTCATGAAGAGTCTTAGCATTACCCTCTGGAGCGTTTTCTTCCTGGTTCCAACCGGGCGCGGCAAACTGAACGATCTGCTCAATGCGGATGAATTTGAAGCGCTCTTTGGAAAGATCTACAGCCTTTCAAAAACGGCGGGATTCGACATCAAGACTACCGAGGCGCAACATTACCGGCGTTTCCTTCTACAGCAGCGAGCCGCCGAACGCCGGGATGGAACAGCCGTCGTCGGGGCGCAGGAGAAAGCAGCCGATGCGATCGGTCGCGCACCACGTGGTCTCAATGACGGTAAAGGCTTCGTCTTTATCTCGCATAGGGGAGAAGTCTTTCCCAGTGGCTTTCTGCCGCTTTCTGCTGGCAACATCCGCCAGCAGAATCTCGAAGTCCTTTATCGCGAATCGCCTTTGTTTCAGGATCTACGGAACACGTCGAAGCTCGAAGGCAAGTGCGGCGCCTGCGAGTTCAAAGCGATCTGCGGCGGATCACGCTCTCGTGCCTACGCATTGACTGGAAATCCGCTCGCCGAAGAGCCCTGCTGTTCGTATGTGCCCAAGGGCTATATCCAGCCTCCTCCGCAGGTAAAGAAATCGACAGTACTCCACGTGCTACAGGGCGCATGATGTTTGGAGATAGACGACAAATCAGATTCAGTGGGAATGGGGAGGAACAACATGGCGGTACAGATCGGTGCAAAGTTGGACAGCGGATTTAGCGATCCGATTGGCATGTTAAAAGACTGTCATCGACGGATTGAAAGCTTTCTTGGCATTCTATGTGTCGTGGTTGGCCGTGCTCAAGGTCGAGCCTTCACATCCGAGGAACGCAGTGCGATCCAAGCAGCAATTCAATATTTTCGCGTAGGCGGAAAAAGGCATACGGCAGACGAAGAAGAGTCCTTGTTCCCGCGGCTTCGAGCATCTGATATAGACATTGAAGAGATTGACCGGCTTGAAAATGACCATCGCGAGGCCAACGGTCTACACGATTCTGTCGAGCAGTTGTACTCCCAATGGATCGGAAGCGGAGCACTCGGATCCGAAGGGACTCAACAACTGATTGCTGACACCAGTCGGCTCAGTGCACTCTATTCCGCGCACATTCGAGTTGAAGAGACGGTCGTGTTTGCCCGCGCGGCAGAAGTGCTGGACGGCAAAACGATTGCAGCGATTGGCTCTGAGTTTCAACTGAGGCGGCGATAGGCCATATCTCTCCGCAATCTGCCTGAAAGAGAGCGCAGACATAATACGCGGATTGGCACCGCCACTCCTACTATGTAAACTGCGGCCATCGCCGCGCAATCGGCAGTTTCTCTAGTCTTCGAGTAGCACATCGGGGGATCGATGAAAGTGGTCTTCGACAGTGGCAAGAAAACGTCGTTGACCAAGTTCCTGATCAGAGACCTCAAGCAGCGCAATCATGAACTTCTGCGCTTCGCTTCGGTTCGGTTGTGGAGCGCGATCCGGAAACCGATTGGCCGCAGAGCAGTCGCAATGCCGCTGAGGCAGTTGCGCGTGGCGATGCCCAGGAGAGAATTGTCTGTTGCTGGACAGGAACCGAAACATCGATTGCCTCCAATAGGATGGCCAGGATTCGCGCGGCTCTTTGCGCCAATGCTGAAACCGTAAAGGGTGTGCGTATCTGGAATCATGCCAACGTGCTGGCGCTCAGCTTGCGATCCACTTCAGAGACTATCGCGATGGAAATTCTCGATATGTGGTTCAGCACACCTTATTCCCAAGATAAGTGGAACCGGCGCAAATCGAGGCAATTACGAGCGGGAACGTGATCCGCACTCAGAAGTCAACCAACCTGCTGTCGCTCATCTCTTCCGCGCCAGGAGCTGGTTGACACCTTCAAACGATGCGTGATACTAAATCATGGATGAGTCTGACGCGGCGCGCACCTGTTCGTAGAACCTTCCTTGCGTGCGTTGACGTGCGTTCGTGTTGTCCCCCTCCTCGCGTAGTCCCCCCAAAAGAAGTTCCCTAATTTCATTGAGTTGAACGATGAGACTCATCTGCTCTTTCGCCGCATCTTTTTGAGGCGAGTCAGGGTTAGTCTCCGGGAGAACGCGATGCATACCATCACAAACGAGCGCATAGGCCTTAGCGTCACACGCCGTAAGTTCCTTCGTTCCGGCGCCCTGACTGCCGCAATCGTACCCGCACTATCTGCTTGGGATCTGCCGGCCTCTGGGGCACCATCCACCGCACGCTCGTTTGCGCCAAACGCCGACCTGCTGCGCTCAGCGAAGAGCACAGCGGAGTGGATCGAGAGCGCACAGAAGCGAGAGGAACGAGGCGTATGGTGGCTTCCCGATCCCGATCATCCAGACAAGGCAACGACGGTCTCGGCCACGAACGCAATTTATAGCGGAAGCGCGGGAACCGTTCTGTTCTTCATCCAATTGGCACACGCTACCGGAGATACGAAGTATCTTGACACCGCTGCTCAGGGAGCGAACTACCTTGCCGCTACATGGCGCGATTTGATCGACAAACCGTCGGTAGGCCTCTTCTCGGGGCCAGGGCTGAACTTATCTCTCTACGGCGGGCTCAGCGGACTCGCCTTTGTGCTGAACGAGGCTGGTAAAGCTACCGGCAATGCCAAATACCGGGAAGCTGCAAAGTCAGCGACCGACGCGATCGTAGCGGACGCACGGTCGGCGGGCTCGGGCGTGGCATGGTCCGGCGCTCCCGGCGTCGCTGCGGACGGCAGCATCGTTCTCTATCTGCTCTACGCGTCGGACGCGTTTCAGAACAATGAGTACCGCGCCGTTGCGAAGAAGGCGGGCGATCGCATTCTTGAGCTAGCCATCAAAGAAGAGCGGGGCGGTCTCAGCTGGCGGGGCTTTCCGGCGTTTCCTGGACTGCCGAAGGATGCCTACTTCCCCAACTTCGAGGGTGGGACGACCGGAGTCGCCTATGTCCTGACGCGCCTGTATGGAGAGACGAAAGAAAAGAAATACCTCGACGCAGCCCGGCAGGGCGCTCTACACCTTCAGACCATCGCCACCGTGCATGGAAATGCGGCGCTGATTCCATACCGGTTTCCCGACCTCACTGACTTGTACTACCTGGGTTACTGCCACGGACCGGCGGGAACCGCGCGCACATTCTTCGAGTTGCACAGAATTACAGGTGAGCCTGAGTATCAACTCTGGACCGACCGGCTGGCGCAGGGAGTCATCCAAAGCGGAATTCCGGAGAATCTGGCTCCCGGCTACTGGAATGTCGCTTGCCAGTGCTGCGGTTCAGCGGCGGTCATCGATCTCTTTCTCGGACTGTGGGCCGCATCCGGGCGCGCAGAGTATCTGGCCTTTGCGCAACGCGTAGCAGGGCAGCTCGCGAGCCATGCCACGAACCTCGATGGCAAAGGCGATCGCTGGTACCAGGCATGGACGCGTGTTAAGCCATGGGAGGTCAATGCCGAGACCGGATATTCGATTGGCGCATCCGGCGTTGGAGCCGCTTTGCTGCATGTACATCTTGCCGAGCAGGGAAAGTACAGCGCTATCCTTCTGCCAGACAATCCGTTTCCGTCTACGCGTACACGACACACTTAACCCACGCACACAGAAGTTTGAACTTTTGATAAGTGCGTTGCATGTTTCCGGGAGGACCTGACCATGAATCGACGCGCTTTCCTTTCTGCAGCTACCGCAACCGCGGGCCTTGCGCTTGCCAGACCTGTCTTCGGCAGCAAAGTGGGCTCATCAACCCTGAGCCATAAGGAGCGGGTTGACCGGGCCCTGCGAGGGCAGGATCTTGATCGTCCCCCTTTCACTTTCTACCACCACTACAAGAGTCCGACAGCGCAACTGGAGGCACAGGACCATATCGAGTTCCATCGCACCTACAACACCGACATCGTCAAGGTCATGAATGATTTCGACTACCCCCAATCGACGACCGGCAAGTGGTATGAACTGAAGCCGCTGGACTCGCCGTATCCCGATCAATTGGAAACGCTCAAACTCGTCCGCGATGGGTTGAACGGAGACGCCTACTTCATCGACACGATCTACGGCCCCTACATGACCGCCATGATCCTGTTTCAATCGCAGCAGCAGTTTGCGAACCTGGGAAAATCGGAAGAGGTTCAGGACCAGCAGATCAAGAGCCTTCATGAATTCCAGCAACAGAATCCCGACGCCTGGCACGGCGCATTAGATGCCATCACGCAATCGACCATCCATCATATCCAGCGCGCGAAGGACATTGGCGCGTCCGGCGCGCTTGTCAGCATCTTCAATGCGGAAAGCAAGTTCGGCTCTGTCGAGGATTATGTACGATATACCCGGCCTTATGACAAGCGTGTCTTCGATGCGCTTGCCGATACGAAGCTGACGGTTCTTCATCTGCACTATCTTGAGAGGCCGTACCTCGATCAATTCACGGACTTCAATGCTCCGGTCATTCAGTACTCTGTCAAAGCGAGCGGGATTCCAATCTCTGAATTCCGCAAGCGGTACTCTCAGCCATTTGCCGGAGGCGTCGACCAGATCGACTACGAGAAGCTGACGGTAGCGGAAATACGAAAACAGTTGGCGGAAGCGAGGAAGGAAGCTGGCGCCAAGTACATCGCCGCCCCTGGTTGTTCCGTTCCCGATCGTTCAACGCCGGACGAACTCGCGCGCTTTCCTCGCGCGCTCGGAATCTAGGCTGAGGCCACAAAGTGCCTGCTCACGGGGTACTTCGCTGCGCAGACATACCATGTAGATCGATCAGATCGCATATTGATCCTAACCCGGTGTGGCCGGAACCAAACAGGCATAACATCGAAAAGCTGGACCCCTCTTCACAGTTACTCCGGATACCAGTAAACACTGGCGATTACGCATAGCACGAAAACTTTACTGCCTGAGATGCGAAGAATTTCAATGGATAGGTTCTAAAAGCACTAGGCCACGAAATGAGAGTATTGAGGATATGAAGAACTTTGCTGACCTTCGGACGTATGCCAAGTGGGGCCGCGTCGCATTAGCGCTGGCCGCCGCCCTGGCCTCCAGCTTGACCGTGGCCGCTCAGGGGACGGTTCATGTAGCGGCGACTGTCGAATACGAGACAATACCAACACCCACCCTCCCCCCGAATGGTCAGCCGGGAATCGGTATAGACCAAATGAAGGCGCTGCCGGGCTCTACATTGACGTACCTCAGCATCAAGACCGTCGACGGCGTCAAGAATAAGGCGGCCCTATGGCGACCGGTGAACAAGGCTGCCGCCGACACGACCATGATTATTTCCGTTCACGGCGGCGGAAACGACTTCACTCAGGTCCCTGTGCGCGCGCTCGGCATTGGCCTCTCGCCACAGGGCTATGCGGTGCTGGCCATCAACGACCGTCAGTCCGGCTCAGAAAACGAGAGCCGTGACAACTTCTACGACATAAGCACTGACATTGATGCTGCGCTTCAAACCGCTAAAGCCATGGGCTATCGCCGAATCGTTATCCATGGCCAAAGCCTTGGAAGTACCCATGTCCTGTTTTATGCGGCAACGCATTGGGATCCCGTGATCCAAGGCGTGATCGTCAGCGCAGCCATGGCGAATCTTCCATGGGCAAATCACAACAAATACGGAAATGCGGATGTGTACCAGCTGCGTCGAAAGGCCGCGCACGAAGCCCTGAAGGCGGGAAAACGGAGTGAGCGGATGCAGATTGACAAGGGCCCTAGTTCGCCAGTCCTGGAGAACCATGATACGAATCCCGGCGATATGCCGTTCGTGCCAGAGTCGTCCGCGCAGTTTTTTGTGACGTACGAGGACTATCTCTCCGCCGGGGCGGACAGTACCTATTGGATTCACCGCATACCTCACCCCGTCCTCGTGGTCCGTAGCGAATCCGATGGCCTTGAACGCTCCATTGAGGGGACATGGCTGCTGAGCGCAGCGCGTGACGAAGGGTCGCTGGTGCCCGACATGACTTACGCAGTCGTGCCAGATACGCACCCGCCAAGCGCAGAGGGGCATGCATTCGTCTACAACGCCGATCAGTATGTTGACATCGTTCAGAAGTGGCTTGCCGCGCGGCATCTTTAGTCTGTCCGCATTTGGGCTGGCAAACGCACGCTGGAATGGGAGACTGGAAAGCCGGACACCGCCTTTCCAGTCTCCCATTACTCGCAGAAATCCTTACGCGGTGTTTCATCACGAGGCGCTCTTCGGACGCCTGATACATCCCTACGCCTTCGCGGTCGGGGAGCCTGTGACGTATGTCCAGGCCCCTAACCCGGCATAGCCGGAACCAAACAGGCATAACATCGAAAAGTTGGACCCCACTCCACAGGTACTCCGGATACCAGTAAGCACTGGCGATTACGCATAGCACGAAGAATATCCTGCCGGAGATGCGCAGAAGTTCAATGGATAGGTTCTAACTTGAGAGTACCGAGTTCTGGTCAGTCAGTTAGCCTTAGGTTCCGCGATTTGCAAGGTTCAGTGGTTGCACTTCCATGCGTTCAATGGGCCGCACAGCACTTCTTGAACTTTTTGCCGCTCCCGCAAGGGCAAGGATCATTGCGGCCGATCCTTGGCGCCGCGCGAGGAGCCGAGGGCTTCCCGGCGAGGGAGCGCAGGAGCAGATCGATGTCGGAGAGATCCTCGGGTAGGTCCGGTTCGATGCCGACGATTACCTTCCAATGGCGTTCTTCACAAAGGGCGACGATCTCTTCGCCTTTAGGCATCGTCTGTACGCGAACTACCGCAGGCCGTTTATCGGATCCCAACTTGGCCATTCTGGATTCTCCTTGCGAGTATCTGATCCAGCCTATCGGATGGTTCCAGGTTTCGCAATCTGCATGGTCAGGCGTGAGTGCTCGATGCTCAGGTCAACCCACTGGTCGACCAAGAGCTTGAACTTCTTGTGGGTCGCAATCTGGGCGCGAATCTCCTTTACTGATTCCTGACGTACATATTCCGTGCGGCTCTTCTTCTGGCGGGTATAGCTGAGCTGCCAATAGGCCCCCATCTGGTTTTCGCGATCCTTGAATTGGCGGGTCAGCGAGCCCGGACGCATCGCGCCGATCTCCTGTAGCGCATGCTTGATCCGCGCAATCCTCTGTTCGATTTGTTTAATCCGTTTTTGGGTCATAAGTCTTCCTCGTGCCTAAAGTATAGCATATGAGTGCTATACTCTATGGTGATTGTGTCGCCGGGGGTATCTCGTGACTCTTTGGAACCAATGGTGGACTCTGGTATGCCAGTTGCGGTCCGCCTGCGTGCGTAGCCGGACGTTCTTGTGGATGGCTCTCTGTCTGGCAGGAATGACAGTTCGCACGGAAATGATGGGGGTCACCAGCATCGTGCGCGCACTGGGTCTGAAGCCCGCCTGCTACGACCGCCTTCTCGACTTCCTGCACAGCCCTGGCCTCGATCTGAACAAGATCACTCAAGCCTGGTGCGCTCTGGTTTTCCGTATTCACCCCGGCATCCTGCGCGTCAACGGCAGGGTAGTTCTGGTTGGCGACGGACTCAAAGTCGCCAAGGCCGGACGCAAGATGCCCGGAGTCAAAAAGCTGCATCAGGAATCCGAGTCGAACACCAAGCCAGAGTACATATTCGGCCACTCCTGCCAGGCGATCGCCGTACTCACTGAAGCCATGGCCAGCGTATTCGCCTTGCCCCTGGCATGTCGCATCCATGAAGGCACAGTGTTTTCCAATCGCGATCAGAGGACACTGCTCGACAAGATGATTCTGCTGCTGGACTCCATCGGTCTGCTGGTGCCGTGCTATCTCGTGGTCGATGCCTACTATGCCAACGGCAAGACGGTTCGCGGACTTCTCGCCAAAGGAAATCACCTGGTCACGCGGGTCAGAAAAAACAGCGTGGCTTTCTTTCCGGCAACACCTTCTTCCGGCAACAAGCCGCGGCGGGGCAGGCCGGCAAAGTACGGAAAAAAGACGCTAGTCTCGGCGCTGCTAAAACAAGCCGACCTGCTGCAAGAGGCGCTCAGCCCCGTCTATGGTGAGCAAGGAGTTACACTCCGATATCGCTCTGCCGACCTGTGGTGGCGCCCGGCCGGCATCTTGGTCCGCTTCGTCGCGGTCTCTCATCCGCGACGCGGAACGATCCTGCTGATGTCCTCCGACCTGACACTGTGTCCGCTCGACATCATTCGCATCTATGGCTTGAGATTCAAGATCGAAGTATCCTTCAAGCAGGCGCTGCACGTCATCGGCGCCTACGCCTATCACTTTTGGATGGCGTCCATGACGCCCATACGGCGGGTCAGCGGCAACCAATATCTGCACCGCAAAACCGAGGAGTACCGCAAGGCGGTTCGGCGCAAGATCGACGCGTATCATCGCCACATCCAACTCGGGATCATCGCTCAGGGCCTGCTGCAGATTCTTTCTGCAACCAAGTCCGGATTGGTCTGGAAATCGTTCGGATCCTGGTTCAGAACCATTCGCCCAGGACTCGCGCCCTCGGAACAGGTTGTAGCCATCGCCTTGCGAAATACGCTTCCGGAATTTCTCGCAACTGACCCAGAAAACACAACCCTGGCGAAATTCATTCGATCAAGGCTGGACCTGTCCAGAACCGATGGAACACGATTGGCCGCTTGATGCGCACCCCTTCAGATCTCGGGACTCTCAAGCACTTTATGCTAAGTACAAAAGAAGGCAGAAGAGTGCCTAAGTCGGATTCCGGTTGGACCGATCCAGGATCACAAATGACAAATCTGTTTCGCAGAAAGTTTGTGAAGATGGGGTTGTTGGGCGCTGCCGGTGCGGCAGGTCCATGCACGATGCTGGCGGCCACGTCAGATGTCCCCGAGAAGATCTCCTTCAGCGATCTATATTTCAATGTAAGAAAATTTGGCGCAGTCGGCGATGGTTTACAGATCGATAGCATAGCCATCAACAAGGCAATTGCTGCCGCTTCAGGCGTTGGAGGTGGGACAGTATATTTTCCGGCCGGAACCTACACTTCTTATTCCATTCGTCTGCAAAGCAATATTCGGGTCCTGCTTGATTTGGGCGCTACGATAGTCTCCGCACAGGTCCCGGTCGATGGCGTGATCTCGGGTGGCTATGATGCGGCAGAGCCAAACGGGCCTTGGGAGACGTACCAGGACTACGGACACAACCACTGGCATAACAGCCTCATTTGGGGCGAGGGCTTGCACGATGTCGTCATCGAAGGATATGGCCTGATCTGGGGAAAGCATCTGAGCCGTGGCGGAAAAGGAACGGGTAGGCACAATGAAGGGCTGCCGAAGGCCGAGTCTCCGGGTGTCGCTAACAAAGCGATCGCGCTCAAGAATTGCCACAACGTACTGCTTCGGGACTTTTCTCTGCTTGAAGGAGGCCACGTCGGAGTTCTCGCCACGGCTGTCGATAATCTGACGGTCGACAATTTGAAAATCGATACGAATCGCGACGCGATGAATATCGATTGTTGCCGCAATGTGAGGGTGTCGAATTGCAGTGTCAACTCTCCCTGGGACGATGGCATCTGTCTGAAAAGTTCATTTTCACTTGGTTATGCGAGAACGACCGAAAACGTCACAATTACAAACTGCTATCTTACCGGGATGTATGAAGTGGGTAGTTTGTTGGACGGTAGTTTGCGCAAGCTGGTCTTAACGGCGTCTCAGGTGCCGACCGGCCGTATAAAGCTGGGGACGTCGTCAGCGGGAGGTTTTCTCAATATCGCCATTTCAAATTGCGTGTTTGATACGTGCCGTGGTCTTTCAATTGAGAATGTGGACGGCGGGCGCTTGGAGGATGTAGCAATCACTGGTGTGACGATGCGTAATATCACTACCACACCTCTTTTTCTGCGCCTTGGTAGCCGTCTGGCTGTGCCGCAAGGTGCGACGGTTGGCACGCTGAAGCGGATTCGCTTTTCCAATATAGTTAGTTATCAAGCTGCGGCAACCTATGCGCCATTCGTTTCTGGCATTCCGAATCATCCCATCGAGGATGTTCAATTCAGCGATGTCTACCTGCACCATACGGGCGGAGGTAGTCCTGAGCAGACCAAGAGAATGCCTCCTGAGTTGGAGACTGCCTATCCAGAGCCCAGCCGATTCGGACCGCTGCCAGCGCATGGCTTTTTCGTACGACACGTCCACAACATTGACTTCGACCATGTGGAGATTGCTTACGATGCTCGAGATGCGAGATACGCTTTTTGGCTCGAGGATGTCGATGGAGCCAGTTTCTATCGCATCAAGATACCGTCTCAAACCGCCGCTCCCGTGTTCTCGCTCATCGAAACCAAGAATTCGACCATCGCCGCAAGCAGAGGTTTTAGGGATGCGCCGCTGCAGGCAGATGGACATATGGTCTTTCCTTGAGCCCCCAAAATAAGTGAATAGCGTTGGTCGCGCGAGCGAGGTCGCACAATTGACCTCGTTGAATTTGAAGCTAAATTCGGCGAGGCTATAACGCATCCGCTGCTGCATTCACATCGGCCGGTACAGCGGAAATATCGCATATATGTTGAAGAATTCCCTTGAGGCGCAGGCTTAAGGTGACGCCTCGCAACGCCATGAATCCCGTAAAAGCAAGCCATAATCCATTGTTTCCCATCGCGCGTTCCAGCACTGCAGAGAGTGCTAGAAACCCGGCCAGCGAGATGATCATACTGTTGCGCAGATCGCGCGATCGCGTCGCGCCAATAAAGACACCGTCCAATTGAAAACCCCATACGGCAATCAGCGGCAGTGCAATCACCCAGGGCAGGTAGCGGATGGCCAGATCGGCAACAGGCGCTTGATTGGTGAACCAGTGCACCATGTGCACTCCCAACGCCCAAAACAATAGCGAGAAAACAGCAGCGGCAAGACCGGCCGCTTGTGTGGAAGCGCGCAGCACAGCGCGGTATTGTTGCTGGTTGTGCGCTCCGATCGCTTCGCCCACCAAAGCTTCTGTGGCGTTGGCAAAACCATCGAGACCATAGGAGGCGATGGCCTGAAGATTCAATAAAACGGCATTGGCAGCCAATACGGCGTCTCCTGCCCGAGCACCGGAGCGCGTAAACCATCCATAGGCAGCCACGAGGCTGACAGTTCGCAGCAGAATATCGCGGTTGAGAGCAAACAGGCGGTACAGTCCTTCGCGCTCGCCGAATCTTGACCACGGCAGATGCTGCCAGTGCATGGTGTGCGCAAGCAGTGCGACTCCGAGCAGACAGCCGCACCATTCGGCTACCAGGGTTGCAGCGGCAATTCCAGCCACGGCCCAGTGAGCGCCTAACACCAAACCCAGCGCTACGGCAATATTGATCACTTGAATCGAGGCTTGGAGCAGTAGCGCGGAGCGAGCACGTTGCTTGCCGAGCAGCGTTCCCAGCACTACATAATTTGCCAGCGCCGCTGGAGCCGACCAGATGCGGATGCGGCAATAGATCTCTGCCTGGGCCTGCGCCTGGGCGCTGCCGCCCAAGAGATGCAAAGCGAGCGCAACGAGCGGTGTACGCAACAGAACAGCGGCCAACCCCAATCCCAGCGCCAACGCAAAACCGCGTACGACGTGGACCGCAAGCTCGTCTTCATCTCCGGCGCCATGCGCCTGCGCCACCAGGCCCGTGGTCCCCATTCGCAGGAAACCGAAACTCCAGAAGATTGCATTGAAAAACAGCCCGCCCATAGCGACGCCGCCCAGCGCGGCCGCCGAAGGTAAGTGCCCGGAGAGAATCGTATCGACGCTGGCCAACAGCGGTTGAGTCAGGTTGGAGAGAATCAACGGAAACGCCAGCAGTACGACGCGGCGGAGCGTGGAGCTGCCAGAAGAGTTTGACGCAGTCAAATCAACCTCGCTTGCACTGAAGGATGCCTAGAAAAGGTCGAAGATGACGGACAACAGGTTAGTGCTTGCATGACTCGATCCTATCGGGATATGGAGCCACTTGTGGCCCCGTATCCCAATGTGAGTGAGAAAGACTGATTGAAGATTAAGGACAGTTACTCGCCGCGATTAGAACGGTTCGTAGAGCGACGGATGCTTGTCGATATCGACTTCAACCCAGCTTTCATCCCAGTGTGCGAGTGTGAGCGACCAGCGGGCCTTTTCTCCCTTGACGTAATCGTCGATATCGGGAAAGAGTTTGCGTATGAGTTGGCTGCGCGAGTACTCGGGCTTGGGTCGCTTGTCTGCCGGTGGCGCAACAATCTCGATGGCGAAATCCCAGTCCGGACTTACATGGTGAATTGCCCGCGTGTATACGGTCTCGCTGATCACCTGTCCATGGGCTTTCTGATATTGCATGATGGGAAGATGATATTTCCTGTAGAGAGCAAGCCACTCGTCCTGCTTGCCAGGCGGAACTTTGTAGAAGTCCACGGAGATCGTATTCTTCCCGTCCCCCGCGCCAATTGTGGCCTGTGCATTCGCGGAGGAAATCAGGATTGTGGGAGAGGCTGCGACAAGAAGCAGCAGTCCGATTG
Source organism: Telmatobacter bradus (assembly GCF_048629425.1). NCBI lineage: Bacteria > Pseudomonadati > Acidobacteriota > Terriglobia > Terriglobales > Acidobacteriaceae > Telmatobacter > Telmatobacter bradus. Next base: position 3,702,016 of record NZ_CP184532.1, on the reverse strand, counting down.
TCGATGTACGAAGATTCAGGTGCATATTCTATTTCTCCTTAGTTCGAGATGAATTTGATGCAGGGTGTGAGGTCAGAGCCTGCCTGGGAACGTCAGGCCCGTGGTCTATGCAGTAATATCTCCCTTTAGAATTTCACCGAGTACGTGATGGCGAAGAATTGCCCGGAGTCTCGGTAGATTGCGTAGACGAAGACATTCGATCATTTCAAAGTGTTCTTTTGCAGCCAGAGCCAGGCGCGCGGTCGTGTTCTTGCGACGATTGGTCGATAGCGGCGCGCGGTTTCTCAATTCGAAGATCAGGTCAACGAGTTCAGCGTTCGCGCAAAAGTGCAGCATGGAGGCATGGAAAGACCTGTTTGCCTGTTCCTGCTCGACAACTGTGCCGTTCTGGACTACCTGTTCGAAATGCTTTGCCAGAAGCTTGAGCTTGCGCAGCGAGTGCTCATCGAATTTGTCGATAATCTCCTCCGCGGCGGCCACCTCCAGAATTGCCCGTACCCGCAGAATTTCGCTTAATTTGCGTTCGTCGATTTCGACGACCTTGTAGCCGCGATTGGACTCAAGCCGCACCAGGCTTTTTTCAGAGAGCCGATCAAGGGCTTCACGGAGATCGATTCGGGCGCATTGATACGCTTTTTCGAGGTCCGCCTGTTTCAGCCAGGTTCCAGTTCCCAAGGTGCCGAGATTGATGTCCTCTTCGATGCGCCGCATGAGGGTACTCACCCTGCTGCGTACGGGCGCCGCACTCGGCGCAGCTTTCGTACTACTCATATATCCTCACTGGATCGAACGTATGGGTTCTTTGAGATAAGCGGAGAAAGATCATGCATGGTTTGCGAGAAACGCCTTTGTCTCCCGCACCGCGACATCGTCGGGAACGCCGTGATTGCAGTTGGGAACCATGTATAACCTAGCGTGTGGAATGCGCTCGGCAATCAGTTTGGATTGGCTCGGCGGGCAGATCCAGTCCGAATCGCCACAGAGGACGAGCGTGGGAACCTTGATCTCTGAGAGCCGGTCGGTGACGTCGTAGTCATGATTTGCGAACAAGTCGTTGTGCACCCTGGCATGATAGATGCCACTGCGCGCAGTTTCAAGAATCCGGTCGCGATCGATGGGCTGCCCATCTTCCACATACATGGGATAGAGAGCGAACATGATGAGGCGGAATTCGTTGTCGTCGATGATGGCCGGCGTGAATATCTTCTCGAGCATTTTCTCGGTGGCCATTGGAGCCTTGAGTGCGGCGCGGGCGCGGAAATTTTCCATAGCTTCCAATTCGTGGTGCCAGCTTGGCGCAGTACCGCGCAGGATCAGATGGCTCAGACCATGAGGGTAACGGACGGCGTAGCTGAGCGCAATCATACCGCCGAAAGATCCTCCTTCCAAAATCATGGGGCGCCCATCGCCTAGCTTGAGGCGAAGCTGTTCCAGGTCGTCGGTGAGTTGATTGAAGGAATACGGTGGAGTCAGGCTGGAGTGCCCGTGACCGCGCATGTCGTAACCGATTACGCGGTAGCGGTCGGCTAGCGGTTTGAATGTCCTGAAGACTCCAGGGTATGTGCCAAATCCACGGCCGCCATGGAGAACAATCATCGGATGCTCGTTCTCCGTTCCCGCAATCTCATAGTTGATTGTGGCGTTGTTGATCGTTATCTGCATGGCGTTCTCCTTTTGATCTGTGTGTAACTTTTGGCTTGGCGAGTCCGGTGACGATGCCTTGACGTTCTGTGGAAGCCACGCTGCCGCGGCTGTAGCAAGGGTTCCGGCGAGCGCTTGCCTTCGAGTGAGTTTATTGAGCATTGGCTGTCTCTCCTAAAGCGGATTCTGGTTCACCCAGTGTCAGCATCAAGCGGTTGGCCCAGGCAAATAAGGCCGTAGCCTGGATGAGATCGAGAATCTCCAGTTTGGTAAAGCCGGCGTTTTCAAGCTGCTCCAGGTCGTTCCTGCCGAGTTTGCCCGGTGCTTCGCTAAGCCTGCGCGCAAAGCGCTCAATCGCCTGTAGTCGCGGGCTGAGTCCTGTCACGTTACCTTGCCGCAGAAATGCATCGATGGGCGCGGTAGCCTTTGTGAGATCAGCAAATCGGCGAGCGTGCACCGACGCACAGTAGACGCACCCGTTGCTGCGTGAAACGGCTACAGTGGCAAACTCGCGCTCGGCACGCGGAAGCCCGCCGCTATCGAACAGGATTGCATTGTATAGGCGTGTGCGTTCACGCAGAGCGGCGGGGGCGTGAGCCAGCACGCGAAAATAGGCGGAGTCCCTGGGAGGTACACCGCATTCCGCCAGCGCGCTGCGCTGCACCGGTGTAGCCGATGCCAGCGTAACAGGCTGCAGCCATGGCTGCCACCGCAACACTTCCAGAGTGAAATTGCGATGGATCGCGGGCGTGCAAACGTCCTGCTCCAGCGTTGCGATTGCCGGGTCGTTCTGCGACGAGAAGAGACGCAGTCCGTGGAGTACGCGGGCCTGATAGCAAACAAATGCAACCAACTGTGCGAAGGTTACGATTTCAGCGGCAGTCAATCCGGCACGCTCCAGATCTGCGATGTTCTTTCGCGTGACTGCTGAAGGAGACGTCGTCATGAGACGCATAAGTTGGAAAAGCAACGTGAGACGCTCGGATATCGCTGCATCAAGCGGAGCTGAGATGCCGGTCTCAATTTGCCTATCGAGAAGTGTTCGGTAGTGAGCTGCGAGACTCAACTCTCTTACTGCGGTTGCTGTATGAGCTGCGAAGAAGGCGCGCTCTTCGACACTTAGACCATCGGCGCCGGTGTGTTCAAACAGCGAGCGGTAGGCACGCTCCATCAGGCCGACCTGCTTTTGACGCAGTGCAAGAACCGCAGACACGTCGGGGCCATACTCGTGAGCGGCGATGCTCTCAAGAACCGTGGAGCCGTCGAACAGAGTCATCGCTTCCCCCGTGTTCTTGTACTTGCGGCGGGTGCGAAATCACTGGCTTGAATCCAATCGTCGTTCCGAACAGTCCAGCTCACCCTATTGGATACGGCATAGGTGAGCGGCTCGGTGAGTAAAAATATTCCGGGAGCTTCGTCGCACATTCTCTGCGTTGCCCGTTGATACGCCAGCCTGCGTGTCGAGACATCCATAGAAGAGCGGCCTTGGAGAAGCAGGTCTCCAAACTGCTTGTCGTCCCAATAGGAATAAGGATTGCCGGGCGCGAAAAGCGTCAGCAGTCCATCCGCATCGAGCGTGGGCCATGCCTGCGTAATGTATTGCATAGGAGCCATGGATTGCGCTTTGACGTATTTGTTCATGTATATGCTGAAGTCCATTTCATGAATGCGGATGCCGATTCCGAGGACCTCTTCGATCTGTCCGGCGACTGCCTGGGTTATTTCGTCGGAGGCATAGTAAACATTGATAGGCACATCCAAATCGATGATGGTGCCTTTGGGCACGCCGGAGAGTCTGAACAGTTGCCGGGCCTTTTCGGGATTGTAGGGGATAGGGCGCAACGACAGATTGTAGCCAAAGTACTCGGGCGTGAGCATTTGGCAGTTCAGCACACTCCCGGCTCCAGAGAGGATCGTGTCGAGGATGGCTTGCTTGTCTACGGCATAGTTGAGAGCAAGACGAAGATTGCGATTATTTTTGAATGGCGGCGTGAGTGTGTTGAACTTGACGATCATGCCGCGCGCGCTGCTGCCCGCCCCCGCGTAAGCACGATGACTGGAACGAATGCGCGCAAAATCTTCTACGGGAATGTTTCGAATGAAGTCTACTTCGCCTGCGAGCAACGCCGATACGCGGCTTTCCGGATCGGTAAGAATACGAAAGACGACACGGTCGAACGATGGTTGTATGCCCCAGTAATGCGCTTTGGCGCGAAGTTCGATGCGATCGCCGACGGCAAAAACAGCGATGTCGTATGGGCCTGTCCCCATCGCGGAAATGGCTGGCTTATGTTGAGAAGTCCATTGTGGAGCCATCAGAAAGAGCATACTGAGTTGCTCTGGAAGTGCTGGAAATGGCGCGGTTGTAACGATGCGAAGCAGTGTTGGTGACAGAACCTGAACTTGCTTGATCGAAGTAAACCATGGACGGATGCGTGCGTTCATATGCGGGTTCTGGACGCGGGCAATGTTCCAGGCAACGGTGGCCGCATCCAGGGGTTCGCCGTCAGGAAAGCGAATGCCGGCACGCAAATGAAACTCCCAGGTGTTGTTGTCGAGGGCTCTCCATGAACTGGCGATCGATGGGTGCAGCTTGAGGTCAGCTCCCCTGGTGAGAAGAGAAGAATAGAGGTGACTGGAGACGCTGAGGTCCGAGCCGACCGATCCGCTCATCTGTGGATCGAGTGTGTTGATGTTTGCCGACAGGGCGATGGTGAGTGTGCTTTGGGCTCGAAGGTTCGGGACCAGGCTGAGAATCACTACGGCACAGGCACGTGCGAAGAGGGGGCGCACGATCATGCTGGTCTCCTTTCCTTGGCGTCCAGCAGTACAAAATGCCCGGCGTCTACTTCGGTCAATGTTGCGGATCGCGGAGACTCAAAGGTGGTACCGGTATAGGCGAGGGCCAAAGGCAGAGGAGCATCGGGGTTAGGCGCTGGAGTCGCGGACAGCAATGCACGCGTGTAACTGTGTCGCGGGTCCAAAAAGATAGCTTCGACCGGACCCGTCTCCACAATCCTGCCACGATACATGACCGCCACACGATCGCACAGATAGCGAACCATGTTCAGGTCGTGGGATACGAATAAATACGTGATACGAAGCTGTTGCTGAAGGTCTTTCAGAAGATTCACGATCTGCGCCTGGATAGAAACATCGAGCGCGGTGATGGGTTCGTCCGCTATGAGAACCGACGGTTTCAGCATCAGGGCGCGCGCAATGCAGATTCGCTGCAGTTGCCCCCCGGAGAATTGTGCCGGGTAACGCGACGCCAAGGTCGGATCGAGTCCAACCTGCCGCATCGCTAGTGCCACCCGCTCATCGCGCTCATTGCGTCTCATCTGTGAGTCAAAGATGACGAGAGGTTCGGCGAGTATCTGCTCTACCCTCATGCGCGGATGCAATGAATCGTATGGGTCCTGAAAGACAGCCTGAACGTTTTTGCGGAACTCGCTGAGGAGAGGCTTGTTTGCTGACATCATGCGTTGCTCTCGAAACCATACTGTTCCCGACGATGGCTCTTCAAGCCTGAGAAGTAGGCGGCACAGGCTGCTCTTGCCAGAACCTGATTCACCTACCAGGCCAAGTGTCTCATTCGGATAGAGCGCCAGCGAGATGCGATCAACCGCAGGGGGCGTCACATCGGCATGTGCGAAGAATCCATTTTGGCGACCGTAGACCTGAGTAAGCGCTTCGGCGCGCAATAGCGGCGCTGTCACCATGGCTGGTCCCCCACAGTGCTGGTCGCTAACTTAGTTCGCAGGTCGTACCACGCAGCTACAAGATGGTCAGGCGGTCCATCGGATACGGGCGACAGCGGAGGCATTTCGCGAAGGCATCGCTCCGTGGCAAACGGGTTGCGCGGAGCAAACGGGTCGCCTATGGGCGGAGTGTGCGCGCTGGGTGGCTGGCCGCTGAGTTGAAACAGCCGCGTTCCTTTCGCTTGCCCCGCACCTGGAATGGAGTGGAGAAGACCAAAAGTATATGCATTGCGCGGATCGGCGAAGATCGAACGAGTGGGGCCTCGCTCAAGTAATCTGCCGCCATACATGACCTGCACCGTATCGGCAATACCCGCAGTGAGCGCCATATCGTGCGTGATCCAGAGAACCGCCATGCTCAACTGCCGTTTCAGATCGCGGATCAGGCCAACGATCTGCGACTGTATGGTAACGTCCAGCGCCGTCGTCGGCTCGTCGGCGATAAGAAGTTTGGGCTTGCAGGCAATCGCAATGGCAATGGAAACACGCTGCCGCATGCCGCCGGAGAGTTGATGAGGATATTGGCGGAGAACTCGTAACGGGGCGGTGATATGAACGAGATCGAGTAGCTCGGCGGCGCGGTTCCTCGCCGCATTTTTGCTCAGCTGTAAGTGCGCGCGCAGAACATCTTCAAGTTGATGACCAATTGTGAGAACCGGGTTGAGCGAGGACATGGGGTCTTGAAAAACATAACCGATCTGACTTCCCCGAATCCTGCGTAGCTCCGCTCCTGAGAGGCCGGTGAGGTTGCGCCCCAGGAATCGAATCTGCCCGCTCGTCGTAGTGGCCGGAGAAGGCGGAAGAAGTCCGGCGATGGCGAGCGCATGGACGCTCTTGCCGCTCCCGCTTTCACCGATGACAACAAGCGTCTCGCCCTCGCTGAGCGAGTAAGAGATGTCGTTTACAGCGTAAACCGTGCCGGAAGGACTCCGGAAGTGGACGCTGAGATGGTCGACTTCAAGCAATGGCATGAGACTATACCTGCACCTGGAGAAACCCGTTCGGAGTTATGGTCAGCGATTCATGACCGGTTGGTGTGATCAGCAATGTGTCGGAGTGTTGCAACCCGCCCCACTCTGGTATGCGCAGATTTGGTTCAAAGGTAAAGATCATTCCAGGCTCAAAGACTAAATCGGACTTTCCGTCGAGCGAAGGCTCCTCGTGTGCGCCGAGTCCCATGCCGTGACCGATGCGGCCCGGCAAGTACTTGCCATAGCCGAGGCGTTGATAGGCGCTCCTGACTGCAAGAAAAAGATCGGCAACCCGCGCACCTGGACGAATGAGCGGCCGAGTTTCTTCGCGTATCTGCAGAATAGCGTCGTACGCGCGCTGCTGTTCGGTGGCTAGCGCACCGATCGCGACAGAACGCTCGTTTTCAACATAGATGCCGTTAGCGATTGCCCAAATAAAGGTAAGCGCAATCTCTCCGCGCTCTGGTCGTCGCACGCTTGGGCTGTCGCAGTTGATGAGTACACGCTTGCCGGATAAGCACCAGCACCATAGCGCGTTCTGTACGCCGCCTTCCAGACTGCCGAAGGCGCAAACTTCTACTTCCGGGTATTTCCGATTCCATGTCTCATTCATCGTGCGCATGGCCGCTGTTGCAACATCGCGCTCGGAGCCGCCAGCAGCGAGAGTATCGATCGCGGCGGTCATGCCACGATCAGCTAAATGCGCTGCTATACGTGCACTCGCGATCTCTGTCTCGTCTTTTATAACGCGCGAGCGGAAAATCACCCCACTTGCATTGGCAAACGTCGCCTGGGGAAGAATCTGCTCAAGGCTCTTCAGACGGCCGACTGGCAGATAATCTTCCTCGATTCCAATCGCCGCTTTTGTAAGGTGGAGCTCTTCGAGAATTAGCTGAAGTGCGTCGAGCCAGTTCGGGCAGATCGTGACTTTGGTCGACCAGGAGCCGTAAAGCCGAATGTCCGCAATCCATGTGCTGGTGCGAGCATGGTCATCGCGCAGGGCATGAACGAGCAGAGTAGAATCGCCAGTCGCAGGAACAATGGCAATCACCGGATGGCTATAGATGATGGGATTGAAGCCGCTGATATAGAAGGTATTCTCCGGCTTAAAGCAGATCAAAACATCGATGCCTCGGGCGACCATCTCTTTTTGCAGTTTCTCGATGCGGCGAGTTGCAGGTGCGGCGACAGTCATGAATGTATATCCTTTTGGTTAAGATCGATCAATACGAGCAATGATCCAAATTACGTCGAAGGGCATTGCCCATAAGAGTGACGCTGAGTACGGTAACTACAATTGCCAATCCTGGAACGACCGTGAGCCACCACGCGGTGGTCAGATAGTTGCGGCCTTCGGCAAGCATTCGTCCCCATCCGGGAGCGGGTGGCTGCACGCCCAGGCCAAGAAAGCTCAGGCCAACTTCCATGAGTACGATGCGTGACATCTCGAGTGAGGCGATGGTGAGGATCGAAGGCCAGATTACGGGAAGAATATGGCGAAACAGAATGCGCCACGGGCCTGCGCCAATGACGCGTGCAGCAAGGACAAAGCCACGCTTGCGGAGAGAAAGGCATTCCGCTCGTACAATGCGTGCAAATCGCACCCAACTGGTGAGCCCGAGCACGCAAATCAGGTGTAGATTGCTTGGACCCAGTGCGGCAATGACAAGCAGGGCAAGCAACATCACAGGAATCGAGAGAACGATATCGACAAGACGCATCAGAAGCCGGTCCAACAGGCCGCCGAAGTATCCGGCCATCAGTCCCGCCGAGACGCCAAGCAGGAGCCCGAGTGCGGTTGCGCTAAGCGCAACCGCCATTGTAAAGCGCCCGCCAAAAACAATTCTGCTAAGCACATCGCGCCCCAGGGCATCGGCGCCAAGCAGGTGATGCGAAGAACCGGGGGGTGTAAAACGTGCATGGAGATCGATGTGCAGTGGGTTGGCAAGCGGTAACCACGACGCCAGCCCTGCGGCAACAACAATCAGAAGCAGAAGCGCTGCGCCGATCAGGCCGTCGGCGCCTAGACGGACAACGACGTGGCGGAACGAACGAGGCCATTGTGTGCTCTTTGTCTGCAGGACTGGCGGCGTCTCGCTCATGCATGAGTCCGTATGCGGGGATCCAGCCAGAGATGCACCATATCCGCGAGAAAGTTGATCGCGATGACTCCAACAGATATTAGGACAATGCCTGCGCTGACGACAGGGAAGTCCTGGTTCTCAATGGCCTGATAGATGAGTCTGCCGATTCCGGGCCATGCGAAGATCGTCTCTACGACTACAGATCCTCCAATCATTTCGCCTGCGAGGATGCCGATGAGCGTAACGATGGGGACGAGCGCGGAGCGCAGCACGTACCACAGATAAATCGACAGAGGACTAAGCCCTTTGGCTCGGGCAGTGCGCACGTAGTTTTCATGGAGTACCTGTTTGATGGTCGATTCCGCCATTCGTGCAATGTGCGCGCTCAGAAAAAGCGCCATGCTGACCGACGGCAATATCAGGTTCTTCCAATGCCCGTAACCTCCGGTGGGAAGCCAGTGGAGCTGAACAGCAAACAGCAGGATCAATACCATGCCGAGCCAAAACACAGGTGTAGCCTGTCCAAGAATCACGAACGCCGCGAGAACACGGTGCAAGATTCCATGCCGGCGAATAGCAAGCAGTGAACCGATCGCCAAACCAATAGCCATCCCAAGAAACAGAGCCGTTGAAGCCAGCAGCAGAGTCGCAGGAAGGCGTTCAAGAACGACGCCAAGTGCAGGCCTCGCAAACAAGAAGCTTTCACCAAGATTGCCATGCAGTGTTTGCTCTATATAATGCAAGTACTGTTTCCAGAGAGGAAGATCCAGCCCTAATTGTGCGCGAAACAGCGCCGCATCCGCCTTTGATGCACCAATCGGTAGTAGCAGGACAGATGGATCACCCAGTGTGCGCGTGAGAAAGAAAACCGCAGTAAGAAGCGCCCACACAGAAAGGAGCGCTTCAGGAATTCGATAAATAGATTTGTTCAAGGCAACGCTCCTTTCTGCAAAGTGGTCGAATCTTGTTAGTCGTCGAACGCGAGGATTTCTAGAAGATGATCTTGGCGGCCATCTGCATCTGCCTCGCAGTACCGTTGCCGAGCGTGCGGCCGAAAGTGTTAAGGATTTGGCCGAACGTAGAAGTGTTGTAAGTGTTGCTCGGCGTAGTGAAATTGGGCGTGTTGGGAAGATTGAAGATTTCCGCGCGCAGCTCCAGAGCCACTCTTTCACTTACGTGCGCTCGCTTCAGCAGGGAAACATCGAATTGGTTGAAGCCGGGCCCGTAGACCGTATTACGCGCCAGGTTGCCGACAGTGCCGCTGACTGGCAGCGAGAATGCTGCCGGGTTGAGCCACTGCTGCACCGATTTGTGCGCAGCATACTGACTCACGCCCGCAACACGGTTCGGCCGCTGATTGGCCGTGCTGCCGTTGCCAGAAGTGTTGACGCCGATGAAAACAGTTGTCGGTGTCCCCGTGCGTATTACGCCGAGACTCGCGATTTGCCACCCCGACACAAGCTGATCGATAACGCCTGGTTCGCGATTGAGGTAGCGTTGATGTTTTCCAAAAGGCAGATCGTAGGTCAGGCTGTAGTTGAAACTATGGCGAATGTCGTTGGTCCCATTGCCATATTCCGCGGTCCAGTTGTTGTTCGTCTGTGGTTGCAAGTAATAGCCGCTCGATACGCCATAGTCCTGCACGTTGTCGAGTGCATGGCTGTATGTGTAGCCCGCGTTTGCCTGCACGCCGCTATCGAGGCGGCGGGTTAGCTGAGCCTGCAACGCACTGTAGTTGGATACGCCGCCGGCAAGCTCGATGATGATGTTGGAGTAGCCGGATATCGGGCGCTTTCCGGTGGAAGGCGTGACATAGTTGATGTTCTGATTCTGCCGCAGATGGAGACTGCGATTACCAACATACGCAAGGGTAAGGGCCGTATCGTTGTTGAGCGCAATCTCGTTGGTCAGGTTCCATTGCGCGGCATAGATGTCGGGCTTGTTCGGATAATATCCGACAACCGCGGGCAGAGCAGCGGAGGTCTGGCTTAGAAAGGGCGTCAGCGGATAGCTCAGCGCCGGTGTCTGAGAGCGCAGCAGCGAGGTTGTGCCAACAGCATTATTGGTTGCAATCTGATTGGTTGAATATAGTGGAAACTGCTGGTAGAAGATACCAAATCCCGTGCGCAGAACGTAGCGCGGCGAGACCGCATAGGAGATACCGACGCGTGGCGAAAAATCGCGCCTTGTGTCGTTATAGAATGGGATGCCCGCCGCTCCCAGCGCGTTTGTGGCCAGACTGAATGTTTGTTGCTTGTTCAATGGATCGTATGCGGCTGTTTGATAGTCCCAGCGAATGCCGTAGTCGAGAGTGAATCCAGGATGTATCTGCCAGGTGTCCTGCATATAGGAGTCGACCTGATAGGCACGCGTCGATGAGCCTGGGTTCGCGCCTGTTTGAGATGCGCTGTAGGCGCTGTTCTTGACGAAGTCGGCGATGGACGTGAACGTAATGGTGGTGGTTGCAAGGGTTCTGTTGTTCAGATCGATACGATACGATCCAATGCCCCATTTGAATGTATGAGTACGATGAACCAGACTCATATCGTCGCCAACTTGATAGCTCGTATTTATATTGTTGCTGATGCCGCGAGTGCCAGGCGTAATCGAGAGACCGGTGATAGTAGTCAGCGGATACGATTCATTGGAATTGATGATGCTGTCGTAGCGCTGCAATCCCACCAGAAATTCATTCACAAAAGATGAGCCGGACAGATGCTGGTCGTGAATTGCGATGTTGGTCACGCGGATCGGGACCTGCTGATGATCGCCGGTTCCAAGCGAGTTCGGAAAGACTCCGTAGACTGGCCCGGAGATGTAGGAGTCGTTCACGTTGAAGCGGGCAAAAAACGTGTTGTGGTCACTGAAAGTGTGATCGATGCGAGCGCTCCCGGTATCTTCACGTACAGCATCGGATTGGTTCGTTGTGTAGGAGTCGATCAAGGTGTTGCTGGTGGAACTAGTCCCAACCGGGTATAGCGCAAGCAAGGGGGCGAGAGCGGGCGAGGCGCTCAGTACTTGCTGTCGCAGCAGTGCGCTCGGCGTGGTTCCGGTTCCGGTAATGCCGACGTTCTGACGCGAGCCTTCGTAATTGAGGAAGAAGAAATCTTTGTTGCGCCAAATGGGTCCACCCAAGCTGCCGCCAAAGTTGTTGAAGCGGAACTGGGCCTGTTGCTGCGATGTTGTATTGAAATAATTGCGGGCATCGAAGAGGTTGTTTCTCAGGAAGTTGTAGGCGGTGCCATGGAACTGATTCCCGCCACTCTTGGTGACAATAGTGACGTAGCCTCCTGAAGCTCGACCATATTCGGCAGGGTAGACGCTAGTGAGGGCGCGAAACTCCGCAATTGTTTCCAGGCTCCCGGTGAGCAGTCGTGCGCCACGTTCGAACCCATTTGCAATGTAGGGGTAGTCTACGCGCGAGGCATCTACACCATCGATTGAAAAGCGGTTTGCAGTGATCTGTTGTCCATTGAAAGAGATGTTGGCCAGAATGTTTGTGGTTGCAACCGCGCCAGGCGTCAGCAGGGCAAACCGTGCGTAGTCGCGGCCGTTGATGGGCAACTGCGCCAGCGACTGAGTATTCAGTGAAGTGCCAAGACTGGTTGTTGTATTGATCAATGGTTCAGAATCAGCTTCGACCGTAACTGTCTGCTCGATTGCGCTCGGTGCAAGTGAGAACTCCAGGGTTACTACTTCGGAGACGCCCAGATTGATAGATGGCACGACCTTGGAGCCAAAGCCTTGATGTGAAGCTGTCACTTTGTAGACACCGATGGGAAGTTCGGCGAGGACGAATACCCCATCGTCCCCTGTGACAACCTGGCGTTGCTGCCCCGTGCTGAGATTGACGGCACTGATACTGGCGTCGCTGATGCGCGCGGACGATGTGTCGCTGACCTTTCCAGTCAAGCGAGCAGTGGTTTGCGCATTTGCCGCACCTAGAAAGGCAGTTAGGCCGAGCGTGGCGAAAAGAAAGAGGAAAAGTGCTTTCATATTAGCCCTCGATGTGTGTTGGATAAAGTGGAGCCAAAATTGGCGCCAATGTCATTGTCGGTATCCGTGCAACGAGGCTTCTCGTCTAGTGCCGCAAAAAAGGAAAAGCCCACATATGCTCAGCGGCGGATACGTGGGCCTATCGTCTGCTAAATCTGTCGTCTATGGATGGTACAGAGGACATTCAGAACGCGGCCACACGTACACAGGGCGTGTACAACAACAAGCCGCGAGATGATTGATCAAAACCATTGATCTCGATTATAGGGTGTATGTAGTGAGTGGGTCAACCAAGATGCGTCAGTGCGCAGGCAAAGTTGCAGCCGGCCTAACACCTTCTTCTGGCGCTGTTGCACGAATAGGCTTGGAGATTAAGGACTCTCAGACAGATTTCCGAAAGGCAGCCCGTTCAATGCCGAACAAGCACAACGCGTCGCGCCATCACCACATCCCAAAGATGAAGTGCCCGCTGAAGAACTGGGCGGAGTACGACGCAGGACTTCGGCGTCGCGGCTATCTCACGTTATGGCTCACAACGAAAATACGGATGTCTCTCCATTCCGCAAAGCAAGAACTGCGCTGCGGTATATTTGAATGCGATGGCGGAGGGTCGATTGCCGCCGGTGGAGAGCGGATTCACGGATGGCCCAGAACTGGCAAACCAATCTCATTCATAGCAACGCCAAAGTGCCGGGAGGCTTCCGGGCGCTGAATGTTTCCGTGGAGCGCGCCTCAACGGTCATCTTTCCCGATTGCGAGTCCGCCGTGGGCGGGTGGAATGTTGAGGCGGATGGATACACCTATGGCATCCACGGCACGCCGACTGTTCTTGCTTTAGCGGGCAGGATTGCCGAACTTGAGGGTGGGATGCACACGCTGCTTGTTCCGAGCGGCCTTGCGGCGCTCACGCTTGTGGACATGGCGATGCTTTCGGCGGGCAGCCACGTGCTGATTCCGGACAACGTTTATGTGCCGAACCGGTTGCTGGCCGTCAAGCTGCTGCATCGCTTTGGAGTGGAAGCATCCTTTTATCCAGCCGATGGAGGGGCAGCGGTCGCCGAGTACTTCCGTTCCAACACGCACCTGATCTGGGTCGAGAGTCCCGGCTCGATCACGATGGAAGTGCAGGACGTGCCGGCAATTTCCGCTGCCGCGCATGCGCGTGGTGTGATGGTGGCGATGGACAACACTTGGGCTGCGGGTGTGCTCTTCAAGCCCTTCGAGCATGGCGTGGATATTTCCGTGCAGGCGTTGACGAAGTACGTTGGTGGGCATAGCGACCTGCTGATGGGCTCGGTCACCGTCCGCGATGAAGCTCTGTTCGAGCGCCTTGGCGAAACCCGTGCGCGCTTGGGACTATCGGTCTCTCCGGACGAATGCAGCCTGGCGCTGCGCGGTCTCCAGACACTGGCCGTGCGGTTGCGCCACGCGGAGGCTTCGGCGCTGACGATCGCCAACTGGATCTCCGCGCAACCGGTGGTACAGACGGTACTGCATCCGGCACTCGAAAGCTGCCCCGGTCATGCATTCTGGAAGCGCGATTTTACTGGAGCGAGCGGACTGTTTTCCATCGTCTTTAGCCAGGAATTCAGCGGCGCCGAGGTGCGTGCCTTCGTGGATGCGCTTGATCTTTTCAAGATTGGCTATAGCTGGGCAGGGACGACAAGCCTGGCCGTGACGTACAACCTGAATCACTCTCGTGGCGCCTCGCCTTACGGTGACCGTTTGGTGCGGCTGAGCATTGGTATGGAAGATACCAATGATTTGATTGCCGACCTGAAGCAAGCATTGGAGCGGATGCAGGCAGCGCGATAGTCGATTGCCAATCAGGGCCACTCGATACGTTCCGCCGAGTGGCACACCTCTTGGACTATAGACGGTATCCTAAGAGTGAGTAAGCCCAACGAATCGGGGCCGCAGCGCATTGTGTTTGGCAGAAAAGGCAAGGACGAACAGAATGGTTGAGAAGAGAGGATTGGCGCTGAGAACACGAGCGCTTCATGTGGGTGAAAAGCCCGATCCGACGACGAACTCTGTTGAGGCTCCGCTGATCTTGTCGACGAATTTTGTTACCGATCCTGACAGCTCCGGTTTTTCTGCCGTCGATCTGAAAGAAGACGATCCATACTTATATGCTCGCTGGTCGACACCAACCGTGCGAGGGTTGGAAGAGAAGCTTGCCAGCCTCGAAGAAGGCGAGGATGCACTCTGTTTCGCGAGCGGTATGGGCGCGGCAGCAGGGCTGTTGCTGGGTACGCTGAAAAGCGGCGATCACCTTGTTCTGAGCGATGTTTGCTATGCGGGTGTCGCCGAGCTAGCGCGGGATACGCTGCCTGGTTTTGGCATCCAAGTGACGAATGCAAACTTTTCGGCTTTGGAATCTGTAGCAGCAGCCATTCGTCCCAACACGCGTCTGGTGTGGGCGGAGTCGCCTTGCAATCCCATCCTGCGTCTTACGGATCTGGCCGCCGTTGCGGAGATTGCGCACCGGGCCGGAGCCGAATTTGCGGTGGATTCCACGCTGGCAACGCCGCTGGCAACTCGGCCTCTGACGCTCGGAGCCGACTGGGTTCTGCACTCGCTGACCAAATACTTGAACGGCCATGGCGATGCGCTGGGCGGCGTTGTGATCGGCAGGCGTGGAGCGCTGGCCGAGCTTCGCCGTCATGCACTGATTCACTTCGGTGGCGCACTGAGCCCATTCAACGCATGGCTGATCCGGCGCGGCCTGCATACGCTTTCGTTCCGTATGCGCGCGCATCAGGAGAGTGCGTCGAAGGTGGCGGAGTTTCTTGAGTCGCATCATGCCGTCAAGCGCGTGATCTATCCGGGGCTGGCGTCGCATCCGCAACATGAAGTGGCGCGGCGGCAGATGGAGAATTTTTCAGGGATGCTGACTTTTCAAGTGAAAGGCGATGGACTGGCTGCCGCGCGCCGCATCGCCAAGCGCGCCCAGTTATTCAACTACGCGGTTTCACTCGGGAAACAACGCAGTCTTATCTACTACATTCCAACCAATGAGATCCTGCGCAGTTCCTTCACCCTCGATGCCCGGGCAGAAGAGAGTTATCGACTCTATGCGGGAGAAGGTATCTTCCGAACGTCGATTGGATTGGACGATCCCGACGACCTCTGCAATGACCTGGAGCAGGCGCTTGCCGAATGAGTGCCTGCTGCTGTGCGTATTGGCTAAGTCCTAAATCAACTGCGCCAATACATCCCGCTGGTAGGGTAGCAGATCATCGATAGCTCCGCGTTGAATGATTTGCGGCCAGGCGGGATTCACGATCAGCGAGCGCCCGATGGCGACCAGATCGAACTCCTCGCGCTCCAGCCGTTCCAGCAACTCATCGATCCCCGTTGCGGCAGCGGATTCCGCAGTCGTAAAAGTACGGGTGACATCCTGATTCAAGGTGATCGACCCCACGGTCACGGTAGGTTTGCCGGTCAACTTCTTGGTCCAACCCGCCAGATTCAGCGTGCTTCCCTCAAATTCAGGCTCCCAGAAGCGACGTTGCGAGCAGTGATAAAGATCTACGCCCGCGTCGGTCAAGGGGGCAAGAAACCGCTCCAACTCGCCGGGGTTTAGGGCCAGTTTGGTATTGTAATCCTGCTGCTTCCATTGCGAATAACGGAGGCAGATTGGGAACTCCGGTCCCACCTTGGAGCGAATCTCGCGGATTACTTCCACCGCGAAACGAGTGCGCGCCACCAGATCGCCTCCATACCCGTCGGTACGCTGGTTGGTTCCATCCCAGAAAAACTGGTCCAGAAGATACCCGTGCGCGCCGTGAATCTCCACGCCGTCGAATCCGAGTTGCTGTGCCGAGAGTGCGGCCTCGCCAAAAGCGCGGACCACGTTGTCGATATCTTGTTGCGTCATCGGCTCGGTAATCTTTACACCACGGTTGGCAAGCCCGGAAGGGCCTATCGCGCCAGGGCGAATTTGTCCATCCGCAGCCGGGGTTAAGCCAACATGCCAGAGTTGCGGAAAGATCTTGCCCCCCGCCTGATGAACCTCATCAACCACCCGCTTCCATCCCGCAAGAGATTGCTCGCCGTAGAAGTGCGGCACATCGGGATAGGAGCCTGCCGCAGGATGCGGAACGTAGGTTCCCTCGGTCACGATCAAGCCCACGCCGCCCTCGGCGCGGCGGCGATAATAAGCCGCCACATCAGGACCGGGAATCCCCTCCGGCGATTTGGCGCGAGTCATGGGAGCCATCACGATGCGGTTTGGCAAAACCAGATTTTGGAGATCAAAGGGCTTGAAGAGAAGCGAGGAACGGCTTTCAGCGAGATCGCTCATGTGTGTTGGATGTTCTCTTTTTTGCTTCGATCCAAGAATCTATAAGTTGTCCAAAATACCCGGAAGAAGTCCTGGGAACCGCTTTTCCAGTTCCTTCGATAGTAAAAAGTTGTAGGTGGAAGTCCCCTCTGGACGCGAGCCAATAACACCGGCTTCGCGCAGCACGCGAAAGTGATGCGAGAGAGAGGACTTCGGCATGTCCACTCCGAATCCTCCACATGGGATCTCGCCGTCGCGGGCGAGTTTTCGCACAATATCGAGACGAACCCGATCGCCAAGCGCACAAAGCACCTTTGCAAGTTCGGGCTCTGAAGGTTTCCGGTTCTTTGCGTGCGCCACCATGCCTCAATTGTAAAGGGAATTTACCCAGCCGCACACTTGACGACCGCCCAATGTTCGATTATTGTCGCACAAAGGAGCCTCCGTGAGAATCTACCGACTCAATTCCAGCGAAGATGGCTGGCATCTCAAGAAGAGCGAGGAGCAGCCTCCGCAGCTTGGCCCGAGAGATGTGCTTGTTCGTATCGAGGCGGCCAGCCTTAATTATCGCGATCTGATGATCTTGCGCGGTCAGTATGGGAACGTCCGCGAAGGATTGGTGCCGCTTTCCGACGGCGCTGGCATTGTGGCGGAGGTTGGCAAGGAGGTTACACGATGGCGCGAAGGCGATCGTGTAGCTCCGAACTTCTTTCGCGACTGGATCGATGGTCCGTTTCGCGAATCCTATCGTTCCACCGCTCTCGGTGGCGGGGCCTGCGACGGTGTCCTTTCGGAACTGGTTGTGGCACCAGAGGATTCCCTGGTCCGCATTCCCGATTCATTTGATTTCGAGGAAGCCGCAACCTTGCCCTGCGCGGCGGTCACGGCTTGGCAAGCGCTTGTGGTGCGCGGGAAACTCACGCCGAGCGATACGGTATTGGTGCAGGGAACGGGCGGCGTCGCACTCTTTGCTCTGCAGATAGCAGCAGTGCTGGGCGCTCGGGTCATCGTGATTTCTTCTTCCGACGAGAAGCGAGAACGTGCTGCACATCTCGGCGCATGGGCGACAATCAATTACCATTCAACGCCCGATTGGGACGTTGAGGTCCGCAAATGGACTGGCGGCATCGGTGTTTCTCACATTGTTGAGTTGGGCGGGCCAGGCACCTTCGATCGCTCGCTTAAGAGCCTGGCTGCTGGCGGACAAATCGCACAGATCGGTGTGCTAACCGGTCATGGCCCACAATTCAACCTCATGCGCCTGCAATTGATGAATGCAGACATTAACGGCATCAGCGTTGGCTCCTGCGAACAATTCACGGCTATGAACGAGTTCCTTATAGCTCACCGGATCAAACCGGTAATAGACCGTAGATTTGCATTCGACGAGGCGCAAGTGGCGTATGACTATCTGGCGTCAGGTCAGCACTTCGGCAAGATCGTGATCAACTTCTGACATGGATAGATGCATATTGGTGTAGAAAGGATTTGTGGCATATGCCGATCAGTCTGATCTCATTGCAGCGAGGAAAGTCACTCCCATATCGGCGCGCGATCGCCGATGGAATCCACAAGGCACTTGTTGAGGTCATAGGAATCCCACCGGAGGACCGGTTTCAACTGGTCAATGAATACGAGCCGGACAACCTGATCTACAATCCAAACTATCTCGGCATTGAACGGTCCGCCGACATAGTCATCATTCAGATTACTTTACGCTCCGGGCGGTCGCGCGACCTGAGAGTGGAACTGCACCGCCGCATTGCCCAGATTCTTGCCGAACATCCTGGCGTCCGGCCGCAGGATGCCTTCATAACCCTGGTAGGGAATGACTATGCCGATTGGTCGGTTGGCAATGGGGAAGCACCGCTCATGAAACTTCTGGCGGAAGCAACGTAGCATGGGTGGGGACGCGCCGGACAGCATAGGGTAAGCTTCAACAAGGAATTGCCTCATCTGATTACAATCCAATTACAAGGGAGTTCAATATGGCCGCCAGTCACCGCGGATTGATCGTGATCGATCCACAAAACGATTATCTGCCTGCAGGGAAATTTCCACTCTGGAACATCGGCGCCACGCTTGCCAACATCGAACAAGCGATTGCTAAAGCGCATGTGGTGGGAGTTCCTGTCATCCTGGTGCAACATACTGCTGATAGCCAGCAAGGGATAGCTCCCTTCTTCAACGCCGGCACACACGGCGCCGAGATTCATCCACTTATCCGGGCAGCGGCGCCTGAAGCTCCCGTCGTGGTCAAGCAATTTGCCGACGGCTTCCACCACACGACACTCGAAGCCACTCTGCATCAACTCGGCGTAGAAGAGTTGTTGATCTGCGGCATGATGACGCAGAACTGCGTAACCCACACAACAATCTCAAAATCTGCCGAAAAGTACAAAGTTGCAATTCTTCCTGACTGCTGCACTACGGTGAGCGAGATGCTGCACCTGATCGCGCTGAATGCTGTATCGACACGAGTTCCCAGTTCTGCCCGGTTTGCTCCGCTGACGTCCAAAACTTGCCCCAGAATTGACCATAGGGGCATTTCTGGCCACTCGTCGAAGAGTGTGGAGGCCACCCAAACAGCCCCAGCCCGTCAGAGGGCAATTCTGGGGGCGTTTTGAGGGCATGAACTACCCAGACAACAGGTTTGCGGAGCATGAAAGCTGTTCATTGCAGTTGCTGGGATTTCTACCAATGCATTCTGATTCTCAGCGATTCGTTAGTGTTGCGAGTTGGGCCACGGCTGATTCAACGATTATTCAACATGAATTCATCTTGAAGTGAACCTGCGGTTCCGTCCGCAGTAATCTACTGCGCCACCGGCGTGATTGGCAACGATCAGGTCGGAAGCTGTCGAGACAATATCCTCCGTGCAAGCGATGGATATTTCCGTGAGGGAATCTCCTTGACTGCCAGCGTCAAGGTGGTCAGAGGGTTAAAACCTCCATTTGGATTAATTTCAATAGCTTATTCTTCGCCAAAATGTTTCTTATTGAGAGGCAGATTTCCATTGAGAGGCGGTTTTCAATAACTCCGCTGAAGCGATGTTCAGCTGCAGGAGCCTGTCGTGTAGCCAGACATGATCTGTTTCGAGTTGCTTTTGAGCACGTTCAATCTCTGGCTCAATTGCGGCCAGCGCTGGGCCTCCGGGAACCGAGCGAATCTGGATGAAATGATCAACATCAAGCGCCTCCATCAGCAGGCTTTCGGGTGGATCGGGAACCCCGGCAGCAGCGAGTGCCTGAAGAACCGTTTCTACCATTTGCTTGTGATCGAAGATGCCCTGCGCATTTGCAACGGCCTGTGAGACGATAGCATGGGCTTGGTGGAAAGAGATTTCCACAGTGCGCACCAGCGTATCAGCTAGTTCTGTTACGGTCAGAAAGCTGCCCTGGGCACGTTCGCGCATCCTGGCGGTGTTGAAGGATGCCTCGGATAGAACTCCATCCAGCAGTTTCTGGGCACGGCAGGCATCCGTAAATGCAACGTCTACTAGAGCCAGTAGAGGGTCCCCGCTGTCATTCATGTCAGCAAAGGGGGTGTTATGCAGGCTACTGAGAACGGCCTGTGCTTCCGTCATGGCACGCGAGGCAAGGATGCGCACATGTTCGAGAGGAACTGGGTTGCGCTTCTGCGGCATAATGCTGGAAATTTGCACATAGCCATCGGAAAGCTTAAGGTAGTCGAATTCTGCAGTTGAATAAAGAAGCAGATCCTGCGCGAGGCGACCGACATTGAGCATGGAAGTTACCAGCAAGGCACAGCTCTCGGTCAAGTAGTCGATGCTGGCGATAGCGCCGTAGGAGTTGGTTTGGAGGCCATCGAACCCAAGTAACGCAGCGGTGCGAGCACGGTTGATCGGGAAGCCTGTGGTAGTGATGGCGCAAGCTCCAAACGGAGAGAGATTCAGCCGCGGCCAGGCATCGTGGACTCTGGCAGCGTCACGCTCAAAGACCTCGACATGGGCCATCAGATAATGACCGAGTGTGGTTGGCTGCGCGGGCTGGTTGTGCGTGTATGCGGGGATCGCATCCGTACGGAAGCGATTTGCCAAGGAGAGTAGGCGTGAACGCAGATTGAGAGATGCTTCGTGGATAGAAAGAAGATTGTTCCGAAGGACCATTCGGTAAATGGTGAGGTCTAGATCATTGCGCGAGCGGGCGGTGTGAACACGACCGGCATATTCTGCGCCGCAGAGATCACTCAATTTCCTTTCTACGAGGAAAAATAGATCTTCGACCGTCCCATCATAGGCAGTATTTAACAGTTCATTGCGATCCAAACTGTCGAGAGCCTTCAAGCAGGCGGCGGTAACGGTAGCAGAGTTGATGCCAGCCTCGGCCAGCATCACCAGATGGGCGCGATCAATCTCCAGCATGGGACCAAGAAAGAGACGCTTGGCATCTTCAAAAATAGGCGAGAGAACCGCATCACGATAGACAGGGGCAGGAAACTTGGAACAGGAATCCATGAGATGGCCTCTGCCATTGAGCCTATCAAACAAATGCGCCCAGCAGCGAATAAGCCAACTGGGCGCGAGGTGGGAGTTAGAAATCGAACTTTGCGCCGAACTGCAGGATTCGTGCCTCCAGTGGCGATGCTCCCGTGGGTGCCAGAGTTGGCGCTTTGGTGATGACACCTGCAGAATTTGTAGTCGCGGCAGTGTTGATGGTCACTGCGTTGATGTGGTTGGGAAGGTTGTTGGCCTCAATGAAGATCGATGGTTTAATGCGATTCCATAGTGTGGTCACCTGGCGTGTGTAGCGCAAATCGAGTTGAGCCACATTGGGGGCGCGGACTGTATTGCGGCCGACGTTGAGTGGGCGGCTTGTCGATGTGCTGTCACCGTTCAGATGGGTGCTGGTAGTGATGGTCTGTTCGTCACCTGTGGCAAAGTTGCCGAGAACGGCGAAGAGGTTGTTGCTCACAATACTGTTGAGCGTCTTGTTTTCAAAATGCACCGTGGGGCTGTATGTGGTGGACAAAGTGAAGGAATTGGGACGGTTGACGCCGCTGTTGCCGCGGTCGCGTTTGGGGTTGTCAGGATCCTCAACCGAGCCGGAGAACTCATAGGAATAACCCTCGGGCGTGTTGGAGATGGAGTGGCTCCAAACATAATTGGCGGCAACGGTGAGTCCTAGGGATGTGCGGTGCTCGTAGGAGGCAACCAGCGCGTTGTAGCTGGAGTTGGAGCCTGAATAGGCAGTGGTGATGTTGTTGAAGTTGGGATTGGCGCGCGTGGTAGCCGATGGAGTGCTGGAGTAGATGGCGCGGCCATCGGCCAGGTAGCCGGTGGGATTGATGAGGTTGCTGTTGCGCAGGTAGATCGAATTACGCCCCAGGGTGAGCACATAGCCAAGGGTGAGCGAATCGTTGTTGCCGAGTTGCTGCGCCACCTGCAGGTTTCCGTTCCAGGTGTACTCGTTCTTGAAGTTGTGGCTCAAGGTGGTGATGCTTTGGGTGGCGATGCAGGAGGTGGAGATGGCCGAAGGCGATGCAGGGAATGTGGTAAGGCATCCGCTGGCCTGTGCCTTCGCGTTGGCCGCAGCGATGGCGGCAATGTCGGTGGCGCTGGAGGAGCCGTAGTTCAGGCCAGAACCATAGCTATCGGAGACCGAGGCTATGTAGGAGCCGGTGCCAACCAAGCCGTTGTTATAGAGCGGCGTATACCAGGCGTTGGTGGGAGTGGCAGCGTAGAAGATGCCGCCGCTAAGGCGAACCACGGTTGTTTTGGTGGGACTGTAGGCGAGGCCAAGACGCGGCGCGAAGTCGCCAAGCGGCGTATTGAAGCTCTGTGTGTCGGTGAGCGGTGCGTTGGGCAGGCCAGCGGGAGCACGGTACTGGTCATAGCGCAGGCCATAGTTGGCGGTCAGGTTGCGGCGCAGCCTCCATGAATCCTGTGCAAAGAAGCCAAAAAAGGTGGATTGGTAGCCCGCACCGGGATGGCCGATGGAAGCGGCGAGTGAGGAGTAGAGATAGGGCGAGGTGCCGTTCTTGGCGCTCAGCCATTCGGCAATCGACGCAAAGGTATATTGCGTGTAGATGTCCTGAAGCTGCGTGTCGTCGTTGCGCTGAAAGGTCACGCCATACTTGAACTGGTGTTTGCCGACGATCCAAGTCAGGTTATCGGAGAACGAAGGAACCTTCTCCTGAAAGCGATCGCCGACTCCGTTGGATCCACCGAAGTTGGCTACGCCAGAGATGGTGACCACGGGACCAGCGCCAGTGGTGGCGCTGTTGATGTGCGCTTCATTGCGGTAGGGCCACGATCCTCGGAACTCGTTCAGCAGCGTCGGCGAGAAGGTGGTAATCAACTGCGCGGCAATGATGTGAGCGCGGTCGCGGAAGTCGCTGGCCGCATCCAGCGCATAGAGACCGCCGGCGTTGGTGTTGTATGGGTAGGTGTTGCGGAAGTAGTTGTAGCGGATGAACACGGAGTTCTTGGCATTAATGTTGTAGTCTCCGCGCGTATCGAGCCACTGCGCCCGCTGCACCTGGGGCGCGGTCTCGAAGAGCGAGGAGGAGATGCCGTCGTTTTCCAGCAGCGTCTGGTTAGCCGAAGTGATGGTGAGCGCCTGTGGATTGGCGCGCTTCAAGTGCTCGTAGGCCGCGTAATAAAAGAAGCGGTTCTTGACGGCCGGACCGCCCACCGAACCCACCACATCGTCCACATGCAGGTCGGGCTTGGTGGTGACTGCGCAGTTCTGCAGCGAGGGGCACGCCGAGGCGGCTTCAGGACGCCAGAGATATTGCCCTACACCGTGAATATTGTTGGTCCCCGACGGGGTGATGACGTTGTAGATGATCCCCGAAGTGTTTCCGAACTCGGCATTGAAGGCGTTCGAGACGGTTTCGACTTCCTTCACGTAGGAGTCGGAAATGGCGAACAGGCGCAGACCATAGCGGTCGGTCTCGGTATCCACCCCGCCATCAAGCTGGTAGTTGATACGATCAACCAGCCCATTGGTATTGACTGTGCGGGGAATGCCATTTTCGTTGTTAGGATGTCCACTCACACCAGGCTGAAAGAGAATGAAGTTGTAGGGGTTGCGCGAGGTGAGCGGCTGGTTCTGCACTTCGACCTCGGCAATGGTGCGGCCCAGGTCTGTTTGCGTGGTTTCAAGAATTGACGCGTCGGCCGTGACCTTGACTTCGGTGGAGACCGAACCAACTTTGAGAGCGGCGTTGACGGTCAGATCGTTGCCAGCGCTCAGGCTGATGCCGGTTTGCGTATAGGGAGCAAATGCCCCCGAGGACGCAGCGACTGTGTAAAGGCCGAGTGGAAGATTGGGCGCAATATAAACGCCTTCCTCGCTGGTCACGAGCGTGCGCGTATAGCCGGTATCTTTGTTGGTCACAACTACCTTGGCGCCGACGATGGGATTGCCACTGGCATCACTGATCGTACCGCGAATGGTGCCGTTGATCGATTGGGATTGCGCCATGGCCGTATTCTCAACTGTCGGCGAAAGGATAACCGCGAAAGTGGCAAGCAGAAGAGGAAAAACTAACCTGCGGATCATACAGCCTCCTATAAATGGGTTGGTCTCAAACCGGAACGGCGGTCCGCGTCGCTCTTTGTCTCCGGCTTTGAAAGTATGCCGAATGGGAGCGACCGTTCACCGCCGTTTTGCTACGGCCAGATACTTGGTTGCAGGAATTGGGGATAATTTTTCTTCTCATCGAAGCTGGAACTCCAGCAGCTTCGTCTATTTACTCGTGCCGATCAGCCCTGAGAAGTCAATGAAGGCCGTCGGCCTTCAACAAACGAGCTGGTTCTCGACCGCTTCCAACGCCAATGCAACAGCCCCATAGAGCTGTGCGTGCAAACCGAGCGTACTGGTTCGCACCGTCGGAAGGGAAAAACGTGCTTCGCCGAGCAGCCGCTCGGTTTCCCGCTGCAAGCATGGGTGTGAACCTATGCCGCCGCCCAGCACAATCAGGCTGGGATTGACGATCAGCATGGCGATGACGATGGCATCAGCAAGCTGCCGCGCAGTGTAATTCAGAACAGCAATGGCCTCGAGGTCCTGTTGCGCACCTACACGGTCAAAGATGCCCGTGGCCGGCAGGTCCATCAGGGCGCGGTCACCGTCCTGGCCGCTTAGCAGCAGTAGCTCGCGCCACTTCCGCTCAATACCGACTCCACCGATGGTTCGTTCTAGTTGGCCCAGGGCTTCGGCGTCCGGCATTTCTCGTTCCATGCCGGACGCCGGCAGGTAGCCCATCTCGCCAGCGCTCCACTGCGCGCCATGATGGAGTTGGCCGTTCAGATAGATTCCAGCTCCAATGCCGGTTCCCATGGCGATGAAGATGAACTGGTCAACATTTTCTGCTGCACCGCGCCAGTGCTCACCAATGGCTGCCAGATTGACGTCATTCTCTATTGTGGCTGGGATGCCGCAGAGCTGTTCAAGCATCTGCTGCAGGGCAACGTCGGTCCAGCCGGTCAGGTTAGGCGCCGAGAGCACCACGCCTCGCTTTACATCGGTGATTCCAGGCGCACCAACCGCCAGGTGCACGATCTTATCCGGACTAATCACGGCATCGGCGCAGGCACCCAGAATCAGTTCGTGAATCTGCCTGCAAATTGCGGCCGGATCCTTTTCGGAGGGTGCCAGAAGGCATTTGCGCTCGGCCACGGTAGCACCGTTCAGGTCTGCAAGCATCAAGCGCAGACGCGTTCCGCCGATATCGACCGCCGCCACGATCCGATGTGTGGGGCAGAAACGCAATAACTCCGGTCGTCGTCCGCCCGAGGATGGTCCCTCGCCCAAATACTCCACAAATCCATGATCGGCAAGTTCGGTAATTGCAGCCGCCACGGTCGGCGCCGACAGCCCGGAACGGCGCGCTAGATCTGCTTTCGAGCAGGTAGCGTATTGGCGCACCAACTTAAGCACAATGCGACTGTTCTGCAAGCGGAGATCTGACGGGCGCGCCGCCATACCTTTCGCCAAATTGGTCATTCGCAGACTCAATCGCTCTCCTCGAAGATGCGCTCTGGCCACTCTTTCCAGAATCCGCGCTCAGCTCTGAACTCGTCCCCAACCGCACAACTCGGTCTAAAAGAGGGTCGGACCCTGAAAAAAGTAAAATGAAAAGGGACGGTAAAATCTCCCGGTCTTTCGAAGATTATAAAGAACCTTTACAAAGATGCAACAAAAATGTTATTCCCTAGATCAGACGCTTGCAGAGCAAACGACAATCGCAGTTAAACCTGCATTTGCGCAATGGAGATTGAACCATGAAACATCCTCGGCAGCTTGCGGCGCTTAGCCTGGCAGTGTCTCTGACGGTAGCCTCATCTCTGGCCCAATCCCCTGTTGCGCTAGATCGCCCCTTGCCTTCAGCGTATTCGCTGACCATTGATCGCGGCGCTGCTGGCCTTTGGCAAAGCTTGCAAAAGCTGAAGACTCGATCGAGTCTCATAATGGTAGTTGCCCATCCAGATGACGAAGATGGGGGCATGCTTGCCTACGAGAGCCGTGGTGCAGGTGTCGATACGACGCTTTTGACCCTGAACCGCGGCGAGGGGGGGCAGAATCTGATGACGAGCGACTACTGGGATGAATTGGGACTCATCCGCACTCAGGAACTGCTCGCCGCAGGCGACTTCTACGGAGTCCGCCAACGCTTTACGAGCATGGCCGACTTCGGATTTTCCAAGTCGCTGGATGAAGCACTGAAGAAATGGGGCCACGACCACGTCCTTTACGACGTTGTCAGGCAGGTGCGCATCAGCCGTCCTCTGGTCGTCACCAGCGTCTTTGCAGGCAGCGTCTCCGACGGCCACGGCCACCACCAGACAGCCGGCCTCATGGCCCAGGAGGCGTACAAGCTCGCCGGAGACCCACAGGTTTTTCCAGATCAGATCGCCGCTGGGCTCAGGCCATGGTCGCCGCTAAAGGTCTATGCTCACGTTCCGGTGGCGCACATCAGTGAGAAGGGTATCTTCGACTACGCCACAGGCCACTATGCCCCGCTGCGGTTCAAGAACTACGTGACTGGCGAGTGGATCGAGGGAGTGCCCAGCGCAACGGTAACGGTTCCCGAGGGTACCTACAATCCACTCTTCGGCCGCAGCTACCTGGACTTGGGCCAGGAAGGGCTTGCACAGCAGAAATCGCAGGACGAAGGTATCGGTGCCGGCATCCAGCCCGCAGGACCGTACTCTTCGGCTTACCATCTATACGCTTCGCGGCTAGTAACGCCCACGCCAGCTACCGGAACCAGCTTGCAGGAGACAAGCTTTTTCGACGGCATCGATACCACGCTCGCGGCCATCGCCGACTACGCGCCTGCTGAGGATCGCGCGCCGTGGCGCAATCGACTGGAGAAGCTAGACCAAATCGTGCAGAGCGCAACCGTACAATTCGACGCGAGTGTTCCGGAAAAGTGCGCCGACACGCTGGCAGAGGGGCTGACCACCACCCGTCTGTTGCGACGGGATCTTCAGGCAAGCACGCTGCCCGCCGACGCGCGCTTCGACATGGATCATGAGCTGGGCATCAAGGAGGAGCAGTTCAATCTGGCACTGCTCCAATCTCTCGGCATTTCGCTGGTTGCCACCCTCGATTCCGACGCCCCACGCCCAGCCGCTTTTCCAGGCGGTCCAATGCTCAGTATCCTGCCAACGGCGCCGAGCGTTGTGCCCGGCCAGAATCTGCGCGTGAATCTCCATATCGCGAACCAGGGAAGCCGCGAAGTAAAGCTTGTGGTGGCGCAGCTTCAACCCGCCGAAGGCAAATGGGACCTGAAGGCTCAGTCCGCTCTGCCCGCTCAGTTGGCGGCGGGCGAGGGAATCAATTCCGTGTTTTCCGGCACTGTGCCTGTAGATGCTGAACCCACTCGTCCCTACTTCACGCGACCCAGCCTGGAGCAGTCTTACTACGATCTAAGCCATCCCCAGGACCTTGGCCTGCCCACCGCGCCTTACCCGTTGAGCGCTCATCTTTCCATCGCCTTCGAAGGCGTTGAAGCCTCCATCGATTCCGTCGTCCAGTCGGTGCAGCGCATCAACGCGCTGGGAACTGAGCTGGAACCGTTGGTTGTGGCTCCAGCCATCTCAGTTACGCTGGCACCGCGCCATGGACTCATTCCGCTAGGCTCGCGGAATCTCGATTTGGAGGCCGCGGTACACAGCAATATGCCGAATGCCGTTGACGGCGTTCTTCAACTGCAGCTTCCCGAGGGATGGAGTTCGGAACCGGCCTCGGCCACTTTTCACCTTGCCCACGCCGGCGAGGAGAAACCGATCCGATTCCATCTGTTCCTGCACAATCTGACGGCCAGGAAGTTCACAGTAACCGCTATCGCAACAGCTAGCGGCAAACAGTACAGTGAGGGCTTCACAACTCTCGGGTATCCAGGCCTGCGCCACTCTCCAGAGGCGCGACCAGCCAGCTACACCGCCACGGCAGTCGATCTGAAGACCACTTCGCAACTGAGAGTCGGATACGTCATGGGGCCGGGAGACTCCGTGGCAGACGCATTGAAGCAGATTGGCATCCCGGTAACGCAACTGTCGGCGCAGGATCTAACGGCGGGCGACATAACCGCTTACGATGCGATCCTGATCGGTATTCGCGCCTACACCACGCGGACAGATCTGCGCGCCAGCAACAGTCGTCTACTCGACTATGTAAAGGCCGGAGGCGTCCTTGTCGTTCAGTACCAGGCCGCTGAGTTCAACCACAATTATGGTCCCTACGCGCTGGCGGTACCCGGGAATGCCGAGACCGTTGTGGAGGAAGACAGTGCGGTTCAGCTCGATAGCAGCGACCCTTTACTCTCCTGGCCCAACCGCATTACCCCTGCGGATTTTCAGGATTGGGTGGAAGAGCGCGGTCACGGCTTTGCTGCAGAATGGGCTTCAGAATTCGCCGCACCGACAGCGGTGCATGATACCGACCAAGCCCCGCAACGGGGCGGCTTGCTCTGGTCCCACTACGGAAAAGGTGTCTATATTTACACCTCGTACGCGTTCTTTCGCCAAATGCCGGAGGGCGTGCCTGGTGCATTTCGCATCATTGCCAACTTGATCTCGGCCAGCCGCAACCCAGCATTTCAATCCAAAACCCCACAGCGATCGAAACCGAAGAGTCTTTGCGAGAAAGCAGAACGGCCGATTCGTTAAGTCGGCCTGTCCTGCCAAAGCATAGCGCAACAAGAACGGACCGAAGCGCTCGGCGATAATGCCACCGCAGCTTGGCTGGAAGACGGCACACAAACATTCGCCAGCGCACTCAATGCGTGGCGAAATCGATAGACGGGCAGTCTTCCCAGATGGAGAGTTGATAGAGCAACAAGAACCGGCGTGGCATCATCCAGAATTCCCCTTTGCAGAGATTCTCTCCGGTAAATGTAGCCAGCGCCTTCCGGTTCATTCCCAATCTCTCCCAAATTGAACTTCCCTCAATGCACTCGAAAATCAACTTCTTGTCTTCATCCCTCATCGACCATGAGAAGGGCAATGTGTTTGTCAGTCTTGGTCTCTTGTTGACGCTATCGGGGATAAGATCCTTGAACGCATATCGAAGAACATATTTATTGATGACCCCTGTCCAATCGTCTGGCTTCTTGT
Source organism: Telmatobacter bradus (assembly GCF_048629425.1). NCBI lineage: Bacteria > Pseudomonadati > Acidobacteriota > Terriglobia > Terriglobales > Acidobacteriaceae > Telmatobacter > Telmatobacter bradus. Next base: position 3,672,683 of record NZ_CP184532.1, on the reverse strand, counting down.
CGAATGAGCCATTCTCCTCGAATCCACGATAGGCCTTAACTCCCAAAGGGGTACCTGCTGCCAACTCGGCAATGGCCTGGTCATAGAATGGAAACGCAATCGGCATACCGTGAGCATAAGCGGCTGTGGCAAGTTCATGCATGAGTACATCCGAGGAACGCATTTCCAATTCGAGTTGAAGCGTGAGACTCTCGTATCGAAAATCCGGAGCTTCTGCGTGCAACTCTCGATAGAATTCGACGATGTCGTCCTCAAGAAGTGCAACCACATCCATATCCGGGAATAACGTTTGGATGTGCTTCTCCGTAAACGGAGTCATATTTCCTCTATAGAGCAACTCGGTTCTGTCTGTTGATTGGTCACCGAGTAGAAGTGACCAGGCAGCAGTTTCTCCAATCAACCTCGCCCGGTGCTCGAATCTCCAAATGGTCTCCACCTCTTTTGTACTTGGACCGAAAAGCTCATCGCTTCCGGTTCCCAGCATGACAATATCGCAGTGGTCTTCCAATGCGGCTCGTGATGCCGCGAGTATATTGGCTGTTGTCAGACACACATTCGGAGTACGTTTGCAGGATCGCAGGATCGTTGTACTCTTCAACATGTCGGGAAGAGTGACCATGATCTTTCTGATTGGAATCTGGAGTCGGATGGCGGTCCCCAGAGCTTCATTCCATTCGCTCGGATAGAGTTCGGGAGCTTCCACCGTATAGCACCGGAGATCGATACCTTCTTGAGCCATCAAAGTCGCCAGGAGCGTTGAATCGAATCCTCCGGACAGCAGTAACCCAACTCTCTTCCCGTCGGCATGGTGTCGAACACTATTCCAGATGAGTTTGCGTAATTGCGACGCTCTCTCCTCCAAACCTAACCCAAGGTACATGGAGCCACCCCGCAAGGCGCTCCATCTCCGAACAGGAGCTGGCTTGCCATCTACGGACCGATCCAGTGCATATCCCGGTGGCAACCGATGAACGTTTGAGAATAGACTACGGAAACGGCGCGGCGTCCCTCTCGCTAGCAGGACAGCAATGTCCTCGCGACTCAATCCAGGTTGCAGAGATGAATCCACCCAATCGACAGGTGGGTCTAACCATTTTCTCTGAATGAGCATTAGGACCTCACGGTATGTAGCTTATCAGTCCATTGTGGATGACGTTGATTTTCGCTTTGCGCATGACCAATTGAGGTTCAAGCCATGACCTCACGCTATATTTAGGCACGCCGACGATGGTAACCAAAACGTTTCCTACGCCATCCCAACTCCTACTCGCGTCATCCGATTTGGGAAAGTTGCCGGACTCTCCAGAAATGAATTTTGGATTGACATACAATTCGGATTGTCGTAACCTCAAGCCCAAGTGCTTCCTAAGTCTTTTTACGAAGGCGTAATTAATGTTGCAGCTTTGTTGACTCCAATCGCTCGTGCTTAACTCGCTCCCCGCTCCCACCGGATCTGGCGACGCAGCCATTAGGAGTCTATCAACGGCTCCATCTGCGGCACTATTACCGACCCGTCGGGCGCTCCGATTGCAGAAATCACCATCACGGTGAAAAACCTAGCTGCTGGGTTTACTCGCCAAGTCGCCAGCAATGGAGACGGCGTGTATCTGGAACCTAACCTGCCCATCGATACCCACTCCGCTTCGAGTGCCCATGGATTTGCCCCGATCACCTGAGGCGGAGTGCCTCTCGATGCAGACACTGACGCAACCGTCGACCAGCAACTCAAACTAAGCAGTGTCGCGACAGATGTGCGGTTATCGTGACTCGATCCTGCCCAGCATCCAGAGTACGAATTGCCTCGTTCAAAGGAGCGCACAAGAATGAAATTGGAGAAAGATCCCGTTCCGCGCATGCAGCAGGTCATTGCATCTTATCAAGCCGACAAGGATCGCCCACAATTTATGGGCTCGATTCTGGTCGACCAAGATGGCGAAACGCTGCTCGATCAAGGATACGGCTACGCCAACCTAGAGTGGCTGATCCCCAATTCTCCTGCAACTAAATTTCGCTTAGGATCCATGACCAAACAGTTCACCGCTGCTTGTGTTCTCTTGCTTGAGGACCGGGGCAAATTCGAGACCGTCGATCCGATCAAAAGGTACCTTCCCGATGCCCCAACCGCCTGGGATAAGATCACCATCCATCACCTGCTTACCCAGACCTCGGGTATTCCCAACTACACCAACTTTGCGGACTACCTCGCAACCCAGTCCCTACCCGCCACGCCCGAGGAACTGATAGTGCGCTTCCGCGACAAACCACTTGAGTTTCAGTCTGTTGAACAGTGGAACTACAGCTACAGCAACTCAAACTATGTGCTGCTTGGCTTTTTAATCGAGAAGGTCAGCGGGCTGAGCTACGCCGACTTCCTGCAGCAAAACATCTTTAACCCGTTGGGCATGAAGGATTCGGGATATGACGTTGCCGGAATGGTCCTGCCGCGTCGCGCCTCCGGTTACCAGCCTACGTCGCGCGGATTCGATAACACGAGCTATGTTGACATGAGCGTCATATATGCTGCTGGCGCACTCTATTCCACCACCCACGACCTTCTGCGCTGGGGGCAGGGACTCTTTGGCGGCAGGCTGCTCTCGTCTGCGTCGCTTGAGAAGATGACCACTCCTGTGAATGAGCAAAACTACGCCTGCGGCCTGATCGTGCGTATCGATAACGGGCACAAGGTGATTTGGCATAACGGTGGCTCTAAGGGGTTCCGGACGAATATGACTTACCATCCCGACGATAAGCTGACGGTTATTGTCTTGGGCAACGTGGATGGATCAACTCCCGGTGCTATCGCTCAGAATATCGGCGCCCTCGCCCGCGGCGAAAAGGTCGTTCTGCCTAGTGAACGCAAAGAGATCACTGTCTCCTCTAAGACCCTGCAAGAATACGTCGGAACTTACCGACTGAATCGAACCTTCAAGATCAACATCACTCTTGATCACGGACAGCTCTCAGCCCAGTCCATCATCCAGTACAACCCGACCGATTCGCCCAATCTGCCAATTTACGCAGAATCCGAGACGGAATATTTCTATAAGGCCGTCAACTCTCAGATCAAATTCTTCACAAACGAAAGAGGCGAAGTCACCCACATCATCCTACATAAGAACGGAGTCGAGCAGATGGGAATAAAGCAGTAACACTGGGCAATAACGCGGCGGGGAATCCTCTCAATTCTGGGACCTTCTATTTCTTCTCGAGAGCGGTGATACATGCCTCAATTCCCATCGCCATGCTTTATTGTGGTCACGGCGCATGGCGCCGATGAGTTGTTCATCGATCCTGGCTACTTGGGAATGCAGCGCACAGAGCGATTCGTGCTGGTGCAGATTTTCCTCAGCAAAGGACGGGAAGTCGAACAGAAGCAAGCGCTCTACGCGCAGATTGCGGAGCGGCTGCGGAAGGTTGTAGGCATTGCTCCCGACGATGTCATGATCGCACTCACAGAGAATTCCCACGTCGATTGGTCCTTCGGCAAAGGAGAGGCACAGTACGTTCTGAGCCCGCCCAGTTGGATGAAACTGCCGACGGAAAACTGAACCACAGGCTATTCGCAGACAACCTGTACCTGTAAAGTATGCAGCCACGCGATCTTCAATAACGCGCAGCGCACTCTCTGAAGGCCAAGATGAAAGAGCAAAGCAACGTGTTCCGAAAAGAACTCTTGAGCAGACCGCTCAGGAAAACAATCACCTCGGTGGAAGCTTACGAAATTACCTTCAAGCCGGGTCAGGCCGGCGGACGCCACAAACATCCTTGCCCGGTCGTCGGCTACATTGTCGAGGGCGCAGCGGTGATGGAAGTGGAAGGAGGATTGCCGCAGTCGCTGCCTACAGGAAGTACCTTCTACGAGCCAGCTGAAGCAGTCATTGCGCGTTTCGATAATGCTTCGGCCACCGAGCCTATGAAGTTTGTAGCCTACTATCTGCTTGAAGGAGAGCAGCCGCTGATCGAGATGCTTCCTACCTGACAGGAGCAGGTTGCACAAAAGCATCCAGCCGATATCCAAAGGCATAAGGAGACGGCAATGACAATCAATCTTGAAGGCACCCTTGCAATGTTGAGCGTGATGTATGCACGACAGCATGAGCAGAAGAAAAAATGTGCAACTGGGGGAGTCACGTCTATGAGTGAACGATGCATGATTGCAGTCACAATCATTATCTTGCTGCAAACAAATATGTTGTGTCGTCGGATTGCCCCGTGCCGTTTCTCGCAGATTGACTATATTCGGCTTATTCGTTAGATTGAATCACTGCTGTCCGGTTTAACTTAGCCGGGTCGCCGTCAAGTTTATTGCCAAGTTTGGTTTACAGCGATTTTAGGGTGTCCACGATTTGAATTACACGTGGGTCATTTGCGATGCTTTCGGGATTCAACGACCGGGAGTGCCGCATGAACGTGGGCAAGACGCTGTTTGCGCAGGTGATGGAGTTTGTGCCGTGGAAGACCTTTGCGCGCATCATCGAACGGCACAAGGGCGATGCGGGAGTACGCACGCTCGGTTGTGCCGACTTGTTTCGCGTCATGGCTTTCTCTCAACTCACTTGGCGCGAGTCACTGCGCGACATTGAGGTGTGCCTGGAGGCCAACCAGTCCAAGCTGTTCCACATGGGCATTGCGGCACCGCCCGCCCGCTCCACACTGGCCGATGCGCTGAACCTGCGCGACTGGCGCATCTACCACGCACTGGCCCTGCGGCTGATCTCTCATGCCAGGGCACTGTACGCAGAAGATCCTTCGGTGCTGGGACTCGATGCAAGCGTTTACGCTCTGGACTCCACCACCATCGACTTATGCTTGAGCTTATTCGACTGGGCGCCGTTTCGATCCACCAAGGCGGCCATCAAGCTTCATACACTGCTGGACCTGCGCGGCGCGATTCCAGCGTTCATTCACATCAGCGACGGCAAGCTGCATGATGTCAACGTGCTCGACATTCTTCTTGTCGAGGCAGGCAGTTTCTACATCATGGACCGGGGCTATCTGGACTTCGTGCGGCTGTACGCGATGCACCGGGCGGGAGCCTTCTTCGTCACACGTGCCAAGGAGAACATGGATGCGCGACGCGTGTATTCGTTCCCTGTGGACCGGGCCAGCGGGATCATTTGCGATCAGCGCATCATGCTCAATGGCTTCTACTCGGCAGAGAATTACCCGGACCATCTACGCCGCATTCGCTTCAACGACCCAGAGACGGGCAAGACACTGGTCTTTCTGACCAACAACACGGCATTGCCTGCACTGACTATCGCCGAGCTTTACAAAAGCCGCTGGCAGGTTGAGTTGTTCTTCAAATGGATCAAGCAGCACCTGCGCATCAAGCGATTTCTGGCTACTAGCGAGAACGCCGTGAGAAGCCAAGTCTGGTGTGCCATCGCCACCTATGTCTTGATCGCCATCGTCAAGAAGGAACTGAAACTAGAGGCCTCGCTCTACACTTGTCTACAGATTCTGTCGGTATCGATCTTCGAGAAAACCGAGATTTCAAGCGCTCTTCAGCCAAATCTCTACCGATCTGACCAAGTAACTCTTTCTAACCAACTGAATCTATTCGACATCTAACCGGACACCAGTGAGATTGAATTTATGGCTCTGCGCAGGAATCTGTAAGGCAGCGTGATTTTCGCGGGTTTTGCTTGAGGTGTGGAATCGGCTATTCTCCTCCCGATGCGCGACAACGATTGGACGCGGGTATTGGGATGGCCGGGCTACAAGGTCTACCGCATGAGATTGACGAGCCTGGCAAAAGGCTGAAGCTTTGGGTTCGGCGCAAGCGGGCCAACAAGTTGCTGGTCTGTTCCGGCTGCGGCAGGCCAACAGGCGAAATGGTAGCCAGCTATGAGCGGGAAGTGCGCGATCTGCCGTGCTTCGAGTATCTGACCACGGTGGTGATCGAGCTGTACCGGGTTCGTTGCCTGGACTGCGGCGTCAAGGCGGAGAAGGTGCCGCTGCTTCCTGGCAAAGCGCCCTTCAGCAAGCGTTTCGAGGATGCGGTAGGCCAAGCCTGCGAAAGCTCCGCAGCCAGCCGAGTAGCGCGGCAGTTTGGTCTGGCGGCGAGCACGGTGCGGGCCATCGATCAGCGGTATCTGGCGCGTTGGGCAAAGTCGCGGCGCAAGCCGGCCTTGCGGCAGATGGGTGTGGACGAGATCTTTGTGGGCAAAAAGCAAAAGTTCATCACCGTGGTGAGCAACCTCGGGACCGCCGAGCCTCTGTGGTTCGGCGCGGAGCGGAAGAAGGAAACGCTCGACGAGTTCTTCGCCAAGCAACTGAGCCCCTTTCAACGTGGCGCGGTGCAGGCTGCCTGCGTCGATATGTGGGAACCGTTCAAGCAGAGCATCGCCGAGTGGCTGCCCAACTGCCGCATCATCTATGACAAATTTCACATCATGAAGCACGCCGGAGCGGCTGTGGATGAGGTGCGCCGCCAGGAGTTCTTCCGCAAGGGCGGGCCGGCGCGGGAACTGGTCAAGGGCAAGCGCTGGCTGCTGCTGACGCGCTGGGTGCATCTGACCGCGCGCCAAAAACAGCAACTCAACGAACTGTTTGCGCTGAACCGGCGCGTGATGAAGGCGTACCTGCTCAAGGAAAGTCTGGATCGGCTGTGGAGCTACAGATATGAGGGCGCGATGTTGCGCTACCTGAAGAACTGGATCGATCAGTTGCGCTGGCAGCGGCTCAAGCCCATGGAGAAGTTGGCCGACATGCTGCTTCGCCATCTGGAGGGAATCCTGAACTACTGCAGAACAAAGGTTCCCCTGGGGGTGGTCGAAGCAGTCAACGGCAACATCAAAGCGCTGTTGCGACGCGGACGCGGCTACCGCAATCTCAACTACCTGCTGCTGAAAGCGCAACGGCTGGCCGCCACAAGAACCCAACTCGTCGCCTTTCAGAAAGCCGCGTAAAACGATGGCCTTTACACATTCTCGTCAAGAGCCGAATTTATGAATAAGCCTGCCAATGCTTGTTGTTGTTGCCCGAATGGTACGCCATGTGGGGACGCAGCAGTGTATGCAGCACAGTTCGAAAAGGAATCTTGACAAGATTTCTTTTGAGCGCGTTTGGCCCACTCCATGTACACATTGAGTGGGCCTTTACTTTTAGCGAAAGAACCGGGCACATCTTCGAAGTTGCATAGAGTCGGCGGCTAGGACTAACCGACAGCGAGGATAAGCCCGTGGCAATTGATCGAAGATTCCGTTATTTACCCATTCTGGTTGCATTCTTGGTAGTGGCATGGATTCCAGTGCTGAACGCGCAAGTTTTTCGCGGCAGCATTGTCGGGAACGTGACAGACCCTTCTGACGCCGTAATCACCAACATTCAAATCAGTGCTGTGAGCCAAGCGACAGGCGCGCATTACGCATCGAGCACTTCCAGTGCAGGCCAGTATCAATTTCAAGACCTTCCTCTTGGAAATTACACGCTAAGTGTAACTACTGCTGGATTCAAGCAGGTTGCAGTCAAGAACATCAAGGTGGAGGCTGGCTCTGCCTATGTGCTCAATCTGAAGTTGCAACTTGCCAATGGTGATGAGACCATCGAGGTTTCTGCAGCTGCAATATCTCTGGATACAGAAACGGCGGCGCAGACAACGAATCTATCTACAACTGCTATTGAAGATTTACCAATTGCCGGGCGCAGTTTTATTGCGACAGAAGCGTTAGTTCCTGGATTTGCTGGCTACAGTAACAATTCACTGACGGGCGCGATCAATGGAACACGCGTGCAGCAGGTGAACTACCAGATTAATGGTACAGACAACAACGATCCATTCCGCAATCAAGCAACGGCAAACCAGAACGGACAATCCGGAATTTCCGGCGTTCTTTTCCCAATAGATGCGATTGAAGAATTCTCATTGCAGACGGTAGGAAGTGCTGAGACTGGACGCAACCCTGGTGGAACGCTCAACCTCGTCACCAAGTCAGGCACGAACGACCTGCACGGCAGTGCCTTTTACTTTAACCGCAATGAAGCGCTAGCCGCTGCGTCGCCATTCCTTCCAGAAGACAACAAGAAGCCTGCTAACCGCAGTACGAACTGGGGCGGTTCATTAGGTGGTCCAATCAAGAGGAATCGAACCTTCTTCTTCCTTTCGTATGAAAAGCAGACCTTTTCCATCAGTCCAGGCAGCTATGGTACCGAGCCGGGAACGGGTTACCAAGCGGATGCAAGGAGTCTTTTAAAGCAGTACTCTGTCGCAGAGAATTCAGCTGCAACGACGGCGCTCAATACGCTGTGGCCTTCGGCGGCGCTGACGGCTGCTTCCTCCGATTCAGCGAGCAACTACTTTGCTCCCGATCTGGAGTACGGCTACAGCCACAATTTTTTCATTAAGGTCGATCAGAAGATTAACGACAACAATAATCTCTCAGCAAGCTGGTATGCAGGTGAAGGGCAGCAGGTCGTTCCTGTCAGTACGTATCTGAAATGGTATTACGATGCTGGCCCAATGCACGTTCAGAACTATTCAGTAATTTGGAACAGTATTCTGAGCCCTCGCCTAACCAACCAGTTGCAATTGGGTTCTGATAGCACAAATCAGAAATCGCGCGACTTCAAGCACGACCAGAATGTGCAGCAATATTTTGATACGGAATCCCCCTTCTCTGGATCTCCGACGATTGAGATTGGTAATTTCGATACCATCGGTCCAAATGGAATTGGCGGTCGCGTGGACGTTACAGGTCATGTGACAGATGCTCTCTCGTGGGATATTGGGCACCACTCCATTCGACTTGGCGGAGAATTTCGTCATGCTCAGGCAAATGAGTTCTATTACAACAATGCGCTTGGTACGCTGATCTTCAATGGCGAAAGCGGACCTTGGTCTGCAGATACATCAATCAGCACCAATACGGCAGCCTTAGCTGATTTTCTAGCGGGGTATTCCTCGTCTTCGTCAATCTCCTACGGAACAGCCACCCGCAATCTCTACTACAATTCAGGCGCTTTTTTTGCTCACGATAACTGGCATCTTAACCGGCATCTGACGTTGAACTTCGGCGTTCGCTATGAATACACAACACCGGTGCATAACGGGGACAAAAATCTGTCCACATTTATCCCCGGCCGTGGCGTCGTTTTTCTTGGCAGTGGGCTTGATTCTCTGTATCCGCGTGACTATCTGAATATTGCGCCTCGGGTAGGCTTCTCCTATCAGCCGAGCGAGAAAAGTGGAATCGTGGTGCGGGGTGGATTTGGCATTTACTACGACACGCCAGCATTTGACATTTTCGTTCAGGCAAATTCCCCCAACAGCGGCGCTAGTGGAATTCAGGCAAATCCGGGTGGCAAGGATCCTGTAAACACATATGCACAGAATGCGACCACCATTGTTGCAGGACAGCCTATCTTTGCCAATGCCATTCTGGACAATTCCACGTCAGTATTTGCAGTCAGTCAGCGATTCAAGACTCCTCGTGACTATACCTATCATCTGCAAGTTGAAAAATCCATTGGCGGCAAGGCGATCGTGCAGCTCGGCTATGTTGGCCTGCAGGGCAGGCATTTGACGGATATGGCGGACATCAATCCTGCCGCACCTAATAGTACAGGCACAGTGGTGGATTCCACGCGCCCTTACTATGCCCAGTTCCCGAACGTGACCGTCATCAACCAACTCGGAACCGATGCAACGTCGAATTATAACTCACTGCAAGCTGTTCTGAAGACATCCATTTGGCACGGATTCTCAGGGCAATTGGCTTACACGTGGTCGCATAACCTGGACAATGACAGCGCTCCGCAGAATAATGATGCAGCATCTTACAGTAACACCGACTGGCCACAGAATAATCTTGATCTGAAGGCAAATTATGGCAATGCTGATACGGATGAACGGCATTCGCTTACAGCGGAACTATCCTATGTTGTACCGAAATTAGCGGCTTTGCCAGGGTGGCTTAGCGGTGGTTGGTCACTTGACAGTGCAATCAGCGTTCGCTCCGGAAACCCGTTTACCATTGTTGCTGGATACTTGGATACAACAGGCACAGGAGACTATTCGCAGTTTGTCAACATCGTTGGAAACCCAACTGCGGGGATCAGTCACAAGATCGTCAATAATCAGGTCCAGTGGTTTAATACGAATGCATTCAGCCTTCCCACAACTGGTACTTATGGAAACGAACGCCGTAATCAGCTGGTGGGGCCTGGGTATAGCGATGTGGATCTGTCTGTTTTCAAGAGCGTGAATTTTACAGAAAGAATCAAGGGACAGTTTAGAGCGGAGCTGTTCAATGTCTTCAATCGGACCAATCTTGGATTTCCCTCCATTGACTACTCCACAGAAGCGAATGGCTTTGGCACGATCAGCTCGACTATAGGATCAAGCGAAGAAGCACCCGGTATCGGACCCGGCGAACCATTCAATGTTCAGCTTGGTTTGCGGCTGACCTTCTGATCTGTTCATCAACCACGCGTCGAAGGGAACTTGTTGGTGTCATTGCCTTCGTGCCTTACGCAACAAACCAGAGAAGGAAACAGTGTGATGAAAAAACAAATACGATTCATGAAGGCTGCTGCATTGTTTGCAGCCATTAGCGTAACCGCCGCAATGGCTCAGACAGCGCATTCGGTTGACGCGATTGACGGTCGCTGGGATGCCACAGTCATTGGACACGGTGTTGCGATTCCATTCCGTCTGGATATCAGTGGTTCTGGAACCTCCCTCAAAGGAACACTCTTTGATGGTTCAAGGCCGAACAACACAACAAGTAGTGCAAGCTTCAAAGACGGTAAGCTGGTTTTAGTCCTCGAACACTACCAGTCCACCATCACGGCAGAACTGAAGGACGGAAAACTGGCGGGCGGTATCTCGGCCGCCATTGCCAATGGAGTATTGCCGGATGTGGGCACACAGTTCGAGGCCGTGCGTCATGTTGAATCAGCTGATGTGCCCAAAAATGTTCCCTCGATTGATGGTTCCTGGATCATTACTCTGCCCAGTCTTTCAGAAAAAGGAGAAAAGGCTTTTCGTCTGGTCGTCAAGCAAAACAATGCATATGTAGAAGCAACAATCCTGCGTGTGGATGGAGATAGTGGTGCCTATTCGGGGAACTTCAAGGACGGTAAATGGCTGCTCAGCCACTACGATGGCGGACGTCCTGGTGCGATTGAGATTACTGTGCAGGGTGATGGTTCTCTGAAGATCGTGCAGCTCGGCGGACTTGCAACAGACGATGCTCCAAAAGATGGCTTCGGAGGCATCGCGCGAAACTTGGTTGCCTATCGCGCAAGTGAGGCAGAGGCGAAAGGATTGCCTCAGCCGGATAACTATCAGACTCACACGGGCATTCTCGATCCTAAGAAAAAATTCACTTTCAAATTTCCTGATGCCGACGGAAAGATCGTCTCAAGTGACGACCCACAGTTCAAGGGCAAGGTACTTATTGTGAGTATCACCGGTACCTGGTGCGAAAACTGCCATGATGAAGCGCAATTTCTAGTGGAGATGGATAAGAAGTACCGCGATAAGGGGCTGCAAATTGTTGCGCTGGACTTTGAGGAACCAGAGCAGCTCAAAACTTTGAAGCGGGAACATGCCTTTGTGAAGCACTATGGGGTGCAATTTACCTATCTGATAGCTGGTACGCCGGATCAGTTGAACGAAAAGGTGCCCGAAGCTGTAAATCTAGACAGCTGGCCCACGGCCTTTTTTATTGGACGGGATGGGACGGTCAGGGCTACACACACTGGATTTGCCTCACCTGCGAGTGGCGAGTTCTATGGCCAGTTGAAAAAGGAATTCGAATCAACAATCGAAAAACTCCTAGCCGAACCCGATACTACGGGCCCAGCGGGTTTTTAAGGCGGATTTTATTCAGGAGTAAATCGTCTCTCTCGTGTTTGCCTGTGTCGTGAAATATGGGCAGGCACGAGTGGCGATCTTTTTAAGGATTTTTGGTTCGTTGCAAATCGTGTGCCTTCAAAGACTTCATGTCTGACTACAATGGGAGACTCATTCGGGTGCGTTATTTTTCAATGTTTCTTGGGGTTATTTTTCTTTTTTGCCTGCCTGCGCAAGCTGCCTCTCCTCAGGTGGATGCGCCGCACTTACGTGTGAAGCTCGTAGTTGCAGATGAAGCGCTTTACGCTGGATTGCAGCCGAATGATGTTGGAGTCTTTTTTTCTCTGGAACCCGGATGGCATATTTACTGGATGAATCCAGGAGATGCAGGCGAGCCGCCACATTTCCATTGGACACTGCCCGAAGGTGTGACTGCCAGTGCCGTGCAGTTTCCAGTTCCGGAGCGGATCGCACTCGGCTCGATGGCAGATTATGGCTATAAGGGGGATGTACTATTTCCAGTAAAATTGCAGATTACAACTGTCCCAAAGAGTACAAACATTTCCTGAAATTCCCAGAACGCCAATCTTCGGACTTCCCCTCATGGCGAAAGAGGAGGATTCTGAAGCGCTCTTACAACAGTTATACTTCAGCCGATGCAGGCCAAGAGTTGAATTGTGTATGTCTGCCTGCCATCCTGATCCGGAGTTCTGGATGTGCCACAGTGGAAGCTTTTTCACCTCGATGCAGGTGTCGAGAATGCTTGTTTGCCAGTACTCCTGCATGGCGGTCAAGGAACTGTGAACAAGCGGGAACAGAGACTACAAATCAACCTTGCGGCGGACCGGAGATCAGGAAGTCTTCCCAACTGACGCTTGCGACGCTGTGGCGCCGGGCAATCTCTTCATCGCCTGGCGCACAGATGACCAGAGGCGTAAACGCCGGATTGCGACGGCAGAATTCAAGCACGCCGCGAAGCGCCAGGACATCGAATCTCCCGGTCTTGACCTCCACGGCCCACTTCCCCCAACTCCCATCCATGACGGCATCGATCTCAAGCGGTTCCTCGCGCCAATACGTTACCTGCTGGCCCTGGTTGATCGCAAAGGCCAGGCAGGCGTTTTCTACCCAGAAGCCGAAGCGTCCCGGCTCACGATCCTGGTTAGGAGCGCCATCAGGGTGCATGGCTGACAAGAGAGCGTTGTTGAGCGTTACGAGTTTCGGCGGAGATGCACGGCGTCTGAGAACCTGCGTCGAATACTTCTCCAACGGCGCGATCAAATATGCGTCTCCGAGCAGGGCCAGATAATTGGCAACTGTTTCGATAGCTCCGCTGTCCTGAAGTTGCCCTTGCAGCTTTTGCAAGGAGACGATTTGCGCGGGTGAGCCGGCGGCGATAGCAAAGACTTGGCGGAGCAGAGCGGGACGCCGTACCGCGCCTTGCGCCAGCACATCGCGGCCGATAGCAGGCTCGATGATGGCATCGCGCACATAAGCGCGCCATCGTTCGGGAGATTTTTGAAATTCCACGGCGCCAGGATAGGAGCCAAAGAGAACGAGATTGATGGCGGCTTCCTGCGGAGAGAGATGAAATGCTGTAGCCAGCGAAGCGGCGGGCCAGTGACTCAGCGTCAAACGCTCGAAACGTCCAGCCAGACTCTCCCGCGAGGCTTGGGCGACGCGAAGGGCCGAAGACCCGGTAGCTACCACATGAATGGGCAGGCGGCGCCGACGAGCGCGGTCCCAGTGCCCCTTGAGCCGTCCCGCCCAATCGGATAAATGATGCACCTCATCTAACAACAGAACCGCCGTCCCCTGCTTCGCTCGCGTTTCAGCCTCAGCCCAGCGGCGCTCCCAAAAACCAGGCAGAGCGGCGTCCGGATCGTCGCCGGCCGCATAGATGGCTTGGTCGCCGAACTTTGCGGCAATGTCCAAAAGCAGCGTAGTCTTACCCACCTGCCGGGGACCGGTGAGAAGTTGGATACGGCCGGGCGCGGCTTCACCGAGCCGTTCGAGCAGCACATCGCGGCAATGCAGGTAGGCGTTCTTAATCTCAGCCATAGTCTAATAATTATTCGACTATGGCTGAGATTGTGTCAAGTCAAGCGCTACACGCCGCATCCTTCTGTCTACGAACTGGCCTGTGAACGGTTCGATGTGTCAGCCGGGCGCGTCTGCTTTCTCTCTTCCAATGGCTGGGATGCCTACTCTGCCAAGGCGTTTGGCTTTCGTGTCCTGTGGTGCAACCGCTTCGGCCAAGCGCCCGAGCGAATCCCGGAGACGCCCGACGCGCAGATTGCCACGCTTGCCGAACTGCCAGAGATCGTTTTGGGCTAGAAGCAGAGGGGATGTGAGTGCAGCCCTATTTCAGATTGCAGGCGCTACAAGTTGCCCAATACGCCGGACAGTAGTCCAGGAAAATGCTTCTCTAATTCCTCGGATTGCAGAAAATTGTGGATCGAAGTACCCTCAGTGCGAGATCCGAGAATGCCGGCCTCCCGAAGGACACGGAAGTGGTGCGAGAGCGAAGATTTTGGCATATCCATGCCGAATCCACCACACGGTACTGCTCCCTGCCTCGCGACTTGCCGCACGATCTCCAGACGAATGGGATCGCCGAGCGCATACAACACCCGAGCAAGGTCAGAATCCGAGGGGCGCTTCTTTTTTGTGCGCAAAGCCATGTGTCGATTGTAAAAGAAAAATCAAGAAGCGCGTAGCTTGACAGCCCTTCAATGTTCGATTATTGTCGAATCATCTTGTTCGACATATATCGAACACCGGAGGCAGAGATGAAATCTTATGGACTGGTTTCCGCTGCAAAGGGACTTCGCCTGCAAAAAGGTGAGAAACTACCGCCTCAGCTTGGCCCACATGATGTGCTCGTGCGCATTGAGGCTGCCAGCCTCAACTATCGTGACTTGATGATCTTGCGCGGCCAGTACGGCGGCCCGACCCGCGAAGGTCTGGTGCCGCTCTCCGACGGTGCAGGCAGTGTCGTCGCGATCGGTCCGGAGGTGATGCGCTGGAGTAAAGGTGATCGCGTCGCGCCAACCTTCTTTCGGGCCTGGCTTAACGGCCCCTTTCGCGAGGCTTACCGTCCTTCTGCTCTCGGTGCAGGTGACACCGATGGCGTACTCTCGGAACTGGTCGCCGTGCCAGAGAAGTCCCTGGTTTCCATACCTGACGTACTCAGCATAGAGGAGGCCGCGACCTTGCCCTGCGCCGCTGTGACGGCATGGCAAGCTCTCGTGGTGCGTGGACAGCTTACAGCCGGAGATACCGTATTGGTGCAAGGAACAGGTGGCGTTGCAATCTTTGCTCTTCAGATTGCAACAGCGATTGGCGCCAGAGTTATCGTAACGTCATCCTCCGACGAAAAACGCGAACGTGCCATGAGCCTCGGCGCCTGGGCGACGGTGAATTACCTTACGACGCCTGACTGGGACATCGAAGTCCGTAAGCTGACCGATGGCGCGGGTGTCTCTCACATCATTGAAAATGGCGGGCCAGCTACTTTTGATCGTTCGCTTCGCGCTCTCGCGGCCGGCGGCAAGATTGCGCAGATCGGTGTCCTCACCGGTCACGGACCGCAGTCCAACTTGTTTCTCCTGCAGTTGAATAATGCCGACATCAACGGCATCAGTGTCGGCTCCGGTGAACAGTTTGCGGCGATGAACGAGTTCTTCGTTGCTCACCGGATCAAGCCGATCATCGATCGTAGATTCGCATTCGATGAAGCGGAAGCGGCGTACGAATACCTCGCGTCAGGCCGCCACTTTGGCAAGGTTGTGATCAAGTTGTGACGTTGATGAAACGACCTTATCACCGGGAAGTTGAGACCACGATAGAAAGGAACAACTGTGCTTGATTCTAGTGTTAGTAATCGCCCCGTTATCGATACTCCAGTCGCAAACCCTGAGGACGCGTTAGCTCACTTTCAGTCCGTTCTCTTGTATGAAACCGACTGCTGGAGCGTACATGGCTCAATCACGGCGGGGTACTCGGACTTCATCCTTCTGGATGTAAGGACTCCAGAGATGTTCAACGCAGGCCATGTGGAGTCTGCGGTCAATCTTCCATATAGGCGCATCAACGAACGCAACCTGACGCAGTTTCCTGCGGACGCTCTTTTTGTCGCATACTGCAGTGGTCCGCATTGTAGTGCGGCCGACCGTGCGGCAGCGAGCCTTGCAAGTCTGGGCCGCAAGGTGAAAAAGATGATCGGCGGAATAGCAGGATGGAAAGACGACGGATTCGATCTGGTGACAAGTTGAGCGACCTATCCGGCAGGCACATTCGTTCACAATCCTGCTGATTCTTCGCACATTCCGCAATCGAAGCAAGGTTGCATAATCTTTGTGTTATTCCCGGAAAGTTGTGGTGACGAATGCCCGCATTTACGATGACATACATTGGAGGTCCGACGGCGCTGATCGAACTGGGCGGAGTACGTTTTCTCACCGACCCGACTTTCGACCCGGCGGGAACCGAATATCCGACCGACATATACACCCTCAAAAAGTGGGAAGGTCCGGCAATCAGTGCTGATCAGTTAGGGAAGGTCGATGCCGTGCTGCTGAGCCACGATCATCATTATGACAACCTCGACCATGCGGGCCGTCAGGCACTCGCTGGCGCTACGCAGGTTCTCACAACTGTAGATGGAGCAGACCGACTCGGCGGCCATGCTGTAGGACTTGCCGCCTGGCAGAGCGTCGAGATTGCTGGCCCCGCAGGTCGTACGGTGAGGGTGACGGGAACACCGGCTCGGCACGGTCCGTCCGGCGGAGACAGGGGGCCTGTCACTGGATTTGTTTTGGCCTTCACTGACGCGCCGAATGACAGTCTCTATGTTTCTGGAGACACGGTTTGGTATGAAGGCATTGAGGAGATCGCCCGCCGTTTCAACATCACGGCTGCCGTCTTCTTCATGGGAGCTGCAACGGTGAGCGCAGCTGGCCCGAGTCACCTGACGATGACAGCCGAAGAAGGCGTGCGCGCCGCGCGTCTGTTCGATAAGGCGGTCATCCTTCCGCTGCATTACTCTGGTTGGGAGCACTTCAGCGAGTCTCGCAATGACATCCAAAGCGCTTTTTCCAGCGCCGGTCTTCAGAGTCGTCTGCGCTGGCTGGAACCTGGAGTCGCCACCTCGGTGGACTGGAAACCGCTGCTGGGCGCTCAAAGCACGCGCGACACGGTCGAGCGGTTGTTTGCAAAGATGGCGTCTGCTGAACCACCCGAACTGATCGCATCCGAGTTCAGCGAAGAGGTCGATTGGGACATTGCCGGCGATGTTCACCACGTTCCCTGGATCGGAAAGAGAAAGGGACGAGCTGGCGTCGCGGATTTCTTCCACGAACTTCGCCGGTGGATCGAGTCCGTTCGTTTCCAAGTCCAGTCGATAGTCGTCGATGGTGAGCAAGCGGTCGCCCTGGGAGAACTTGTCTCACGGGTGAAGAGCACGGGCGGAACGATTGAGAGCGCATTCGCATTCGAGTTCATCGTTCGGCATGGTTTGATCGTCCGGTACAGGCTCTTCGAAGACAGCTTTGCAGTATCGCGCGCCGTTGTTGGAAGCAACTTTGAAGGAAGTGGCCCATCATGAGAATCTTGAACATCCTGGTTCGGCGCTGTTTGCCACTGGATCGCTTCGATGAGGCGATTGCCTTTCATGAAAGGCTTATCGGCCAGAAAGCGCGCTTGGCTTTCGATTACCCGGAGTACGGCTTGAAGCTCGCTCAGGTAGCCTCCATTCTGTTCATCGGCGGTACCCCAGAGAGTCTTGCGCCTTTCACCGCGACGCATGCCACGTTTCTGGTAGACGACATCGAGAATTACGCGCGGCATCTGCCAACACTCGGAGCGG
The DNA here is from genome assembly GCF_048629425.1 of Telmatobacter bradus. Lineage (NCBI taxonomy): Bacteria > Pseudomonadati > Acidobacteriota > Terriglobia > Terriglobales > Acidobacteriaceae > Telmatobacter > Telmatobacter bradus. The sequence goes on along the minus strand of NZ_CP184532.1, from coordinate 3,655,011 downwards.
AGGTGCTCGAAGCGCCCAAGCCGGTTCCTACCGGTTGGAATATGCTCGTCCGCCATCCCGACGGGATGCTTGTCGAATATGTCGAGCATCGGGACAAGCATCCTGCAGATCACTTGCCCGAAGCGAAGTATCCAAAACGAGCTTTTGCAGCGTAGATAAGATTCAGACTCCACCAAGGCGGGCAACAGATCATGCGCTCTTCTTTCATATCCGCGATGCTCTTCGGCAGCGTGTTCGCACTTACCGTCTGCGTGTATTCCGCAGCGCAGACCGAACTTTCCTGTGCAGGTAGTCCACGGTACGTCTCACGGGAATTCTCAGTCCACACGCCTGACGGCCTTACCATCGCGGCGGAAGAACGTGGCCGCAAAGATGGGCCAGCCATTCTCTTCGTCCATGGTTTGGCGCACAGCCGAGCATCCTGGCTTCGTCAGTTTGACAGTCCGCTGTCACAGGAATTCCACCTCGTGGCGTACGACCTGCGCGGTCACGGATGTTCCGACCGCCCGGCCGGCGACGAGTTCTACACGGAAGGCCACCGCTGGGGAGACGAACTGGCGGCGGTCATCAAGTCTGCACATCTGCATCGACCGGTGGTGGTGGCATGGTCTCTCGGCGGAGTCGTGGTGATGAACTACATTCGCGATCACGGCGATTCGAACTTGGCGGGCGTGGTGCTGGTGGATGCCGTGACCCATTTTTCGCCGGAGCTGTTTGGAGACGGCAATGCCGCGCTCGTGCAGCCGCTACAATCGCCGGACACAACAGTCCGCTCCGCTGCCACTCGCCGCTTCATAAGCGCGTGTTTCGTGGTTCCCCCGAAGCCGGCTGAGCTGGACTTGATCCTCGCCCGCGCTGGAGTTTTGCCGGCAAGCGTGCACGCGGCAATCCCGCGAGTTTCACTCGATCATGGCGACGAGGTACTCCGCTCGGTTCGTGTGCCGACGCTGGTCATCCACGGTGCGAAAGACGGCCTCACTCTGCCTCTTATGGCTCAAAGGACCGTATCTCTTGTTCCCGGCGCGAGGCTCTCGCTGTATGCGGATGCCGGACACGCCCCGTTCTTCGATGACACTGCCCGCTTCAACGACGAGCTCGCAAGCTTCGTGCGCGAAGTCAATCGTGATGCGTCCAAGAAGGTAAACGGTGTCGGGAAATAGTAGAGCTTCATCCTGGATGACAACGTGTCATCCTGAGAGTCGCTGGATCGCCACTCAATCGACCGGAGCTCTGAAGACGGAACTTCTTGCGGTTGACGCAAATTCGGATGTTCTGTACTCTTTCAATATCCGCATGACTGGATTGCTTCAAATCGTACGCGTCTGTTCCGCTGGTTGTTGTTGCCAGCGTTTGAGCTAACGCGCGCCCTTCCTTGTTCGTCTCCATTCCTCTTCTTTAATTCATGACCCTTTCGGGGTTGTTCCTATTGAGGTGTATCCGTGCCGGTTACCCGCAGAAATGTTCTCTTCGGCCTTACTGCTGCCGCATTTTCTACGCGCTTGCGTGCACAAGCCACGGGTGGTGCTTCTTCCCGTGCTTCTCTGACTTCCCGCGAACGCTTGGAGCGGCTCCTGACGGGGCGAGAACTGGACCGTACGCCCTACTCGATATGGCAGCATCTGGGCATAGAGCGCAATGGACCTGAAGCATTTGCGAAGGCCACGGTGCAATATCATCTGGACTACGGAACCGATTTTATCAAGGTCATGAGCGACCTTTCTTACCCAGCCTCGACCGGCAAGAACTGGTGGGATTTGAAGGTCATCGAAAATCCATTTCCAGAACAATTGCGTTCCCTCGAACTGATTCGCAACCAGCTTCCCGACCGCACATACTTCATTGAAACGGTATTCGCGCCGTGGAATGTCGTGGAAAAACTCTCCACCGAAGCCGAAGTGCGCAGGCTCAAACAAGAGAGCCCGCAACAGTTGGCTGACGCCTTGGAGGTCATTGCACACTCGCAAGCCAACCACGTCAAACGTGCGTTAGCGGCAGGTGCCGCAGGCATCTTTCTGGCTATCCCGACCGCTGATGAATCCGCACTAACTCGCGAGGATTATCGCAAATGGAGCGAGCCTTACGACCGCATTGTGCTGGAGGCGGCGCGTTCGGCGCATTTCAATGTTCTGCATATTCACGGCAGCAAGGTTTATCTGGATCTCTTCTACACGGGATGGCCTTCGGCGGCGATCAATTATTCAGCCGCTGCAACCGGGATCTCGCTTGAACAGGTCAAGCCTCACTACGCAGGTATCTTGATTGGCGGCATCGATGAAAACGCCTATCGTTTTCTCGATGTTGGCGATCTCAAGAAGGCGTATCACGACGCGGTTCGCGAAGTGGGAAGCCGTTTGATCTTTGCGCCAGGATGCACGGTGCCGCTCGATACCCCGCCAGAGGAGTTACGGCGGTTGAAGGCTGTTTTCAGCTAGTTCATCAGAATGCCCCCGGACAGGCTCTTCGAAATCCACACAGAGTACCCCTTGAAAGCGGCGGCTTTCGCCGTTGCCTACTCTCTTCCAGTGGATTCGAGCGAACCGGGAAGTGATCTTTCCCCACGCAAGATATTCTCATCTGGAGGTCCGTTTTATGCTGTCTGTTTTCCGAAAGCTATCCATTTATCCGTTGCTGATCGCGGTTGCTGCTGCGCTGGCGTTTCCTCTCTATCTTCCGGCGCAGCAAACTCTTGGAGGTATTACTGGGACTGTTTCCGAGCCCTCCGGCAGCCTGCTCACCGGAGTTGTGGTGACGGTCGTCGAGGAGCAGACACACCTGACGCGCTCTGGTAATACGCAGACGAATGGCCGTTATGAGTTCGTCAATCTTCCAATTGGCGTCTATACAGTGACCTATGCGCAGCAGGGATTCAATACGGCGAAATATCCTGGCATTCGTGTGCAGGCGGAACGAAGTGTCTCGCTCGATGTGCATCTTCAGGTGGGCGGAGTAAACGACTCGGTAACGGTTGAGGCGTCTCCCTTACTGAATGCGGTGGATACCACCAACGGCTATGTTCTGGATCGAGCACAGATCGATAGCGTTCCTTTGGCGACCGGAAGCTTTACGCAGTTGGCGATTCTGGCGCCTGGCGTCAATGCGGAACTTCTGGGCGGAACGGGCTCCAATACCGGGCTTGGCAATCAGGCGATCTGGGCCAATGGCCAGCGCGATACCAGCAACACCTTTCAAGTGAACGGAATTGATGCAGGTAATCTGTTCAACGGCAAAAGCACCAGTCAGGTGGTATCCGCGCGGGTCACTCCAAGCACCGGACAAGGAGACACCGCGGCCGGCGGAGTCATTGCGACCGGAGCATCGATCTATCTTTCCATCGGACAAGCGCTGCCCACGCCTGCGCCGGAGACGATCACCGAGGTTCGCGTGAATACTTCGATGTACGATGCGCAACAGGGCGCAACCAGCGGCGCGCATATCGACATCAGCACCGGCGCAGGCAACAACAACCTGCACGGAAACTTCTATAGCTATCGCGCGACAAATGCCTTCAACGCAGCCCCCTTCTTCTTCAAGCAGGATCCGAATATCCCCGCCAACCAAAAGGTTCCTGAACTGCATCGTTGGACTGCGGGTGGAGCGCTAGGCGGACCGCTGGTGAAGGACAAACTGTTCGGTTATGCAGCCTATCAGCAGCTGCATGTCTCCGACCAAGAGACTGGCATTTCACGCCTCGCCGTGCCCATTGGCCTGAGCGATGATCGCAGCGCCGACACGCTGGCTGCGCTGGGCAATGCGACCAACGGCGGAACGGACAATGGTGTGCTTTTGACCTCCGGCAATCTAAGTCCTGTTGCGCTTAAACTCATGCAATACAAGTTGCCAAATGGGAGGTTCCTGATCCCCTCCGACAATGGGACCAACATCACCAATCCCAACAGCAGCGTGCAGGACAATGCCGTCATTCCCGGCACCGCGTACTTCTTCTCGAAGCAAGCGGTTGCCGACCTGGACTGGAACGCATCGAAGAAGGATATCCTCTCGGCAAAGTACTACTATCAGCATGACCCCTCAGCCAATCCCTTTTCGTACTCTTACGTGGATGGTTTCAAGCAGCATGTGGATGCGGGAAGCCAGGTGGCATCCATCAACAACGCCGTCGCGCTTACGCCCTCGCTCGATTGGACGCAGACTTTCGGATTCGTTCGCGAAAAGGCCTACTCCACGAATGATCAGCCGTTTTCCCCCTCCAGCATCGGCATCAACACCTTCGGATTCGACACCTTTCCCGGCATCAACATCGGCAATATTCTAGGCAATGCCAGCCCCTTCAGCAAGTCACTCAACATCGGTCCCAGTGCTACCAAGTATTCCTTTACGGGTGTGTTTCAGAATCGCTGGCAGGGTGCATCGAATGCAATCTGGATCAAGGGACGGCATAATGTCACATTCGGAGCAAGCTATGCCTATACGCAGTTGAATGTGCGCAACCAGCGCACAGACAAGGGGTCCATCACCGTTGGCACCTTCTCTGATCTACTGGCTGGAGCGCCCCTGACCTCCACGGGCTTCTTTTCTGGAACCAGCTTTCTCCAAGGAGATGCCAATCGCTACTATCGCGCCCAGCAGCTTGGAAGCTACATCCAGGACAAGTTCCAGGTTACATCGCATCTGAGTTTGACCGCCGGAATTCGTTATGACTGGAATGGTCCGCTAACGGAAAAGAATGGCAAGCTCTTCAACTTTGATTCCTCCCGATATAACTACACGCCTACCGCGGGAGAACAGCCGGGCGTGATCGGCGCAAACGACGGCTTTATCATCGCTGGTAACAACAAGCAATACCCTTCTCCGGGCGTCAGCGCTTCCACGCTCAAAGGGCGCCAGTGGGGATTCGCGCCACGCATTGGCTTTGCCTATACACCTCCCCGTTTCGTGTCGAAGGTGGTTGTGCGTGGCGGCGCAGGCATCTACTATGACCGCGGCGAACTGTTTTCGTATCTCTCGCCCGCATTTGCCGAGGGTGCTACTACTGGTGGTCCGTTCGGTGTGACTCAGGCACCACCGTGGGTATCCTCCGTTACCTCCAACGCAAGCAGTACACTCAGCAGTCCATGGGGATCGTCCTTGCCTGCCGCGCCCACCGGCAACCCGGCGGACATCGTTCAATCCCTACCCAACGCGGCTGCGATTCGGCAGGGAGCACGCGTTTTTTCCTTTGCCGGATACGATATTCACAACAAGCTGCCTTACACCATCAACTACACTTTTGACATACAGTGGCAGCCGCGCAACGATTTGGCAATCGATCTCAGCTATGTTGGCAATCTTGGTCGCCATGGCGTCATTCCCATTCCGTTGAACCAGGCGCAAATCGCAACTCCCTCACATTCTGTCAACGGTGAAAATTACACCTACGGTTACAACGTCCTCGATTCGGCGACTACGCAGGTTAATCCCTGCAATGGATACTCTGGATACGGAAATCCTCTAGTACTGCCCAATGGCTCGCCCGAAGTCTGCACCTATGAAGGCGGCAACATCGATCTTCGTGTTCCCTACATCGGTTACGGCGCTGAATCCGTGAGCTATCGCGCAGAAGGCATCTCATCTTATAACGCACTACAGGCTCATCTGGAGAAGCGCCTCAGTCATGGTATCTCAGCCGGTGTGTCCTATACATACTCCCACTCATTGGACGAGCAGAGCGCTTTGGGGACGTTCTACAATGGCAACAACCCACTCAATCTGCGCGATGGATATGCATCATCGGACTTTGATCGTACGCATGTGATCGACTTCAACTACTCGTATCAGCTTCGCGACTTCTTTGCGCACAACACACTACGGGCAAGACTTGCCAATGGCTGGTCACTTCAGGGAGTTACCGTCATCCAGAGTGGCCAACCCTATAGCGTTCTGGATTACTCGGGCGCTGTCGCGAGTATCTATTACAGCGTCAATGATGGTATTACCAGCCCCATTCTTCCACTCAAGGCTGGATATACTCCGGCACGCGCCAAGACCGGAGCATCGGGAGCATTCGGCAAGCCAGCTCTTAATCCGGACGCCTTTGCCATTCCACTGCTGTCGCCAGGACAGAACGGCGTTCCTCCATGCGGACTCAGTGCTGGCGGACAGGCTATCTGCGATACCTATGAAACTGATTTCGCCAAAGGACAACGCAATATCTTCCGTCAGGCTTATCAAAAGCGAGCCGATATTGCGCTCGTCAAAGTGACGCAAGTGACTGAAGCCATCTCCGCCAAGTACAGTCTGAATGTTTACAATTTGACCAACACGTCTAGCTTTGACATTCCAGGAAACTACACCTACTTCAACTCCAGCTTCAACCAGACGCCAACTTCCGGCTCCACGTTGTATGGCTCGGCAGCCGGTCTTGGCGTAACAACCGCGACCATCGGCAGCCCGCGCCAAGTGCAAATGTCGCTGCATGTGATCTTCTAAGGAGCCCTCCTTGATGTACGAAGTCCTCCACGATCAACGCACTGCTGTCGCTGCTCGGACTACGGCCGGATTCATTCTTGCCGTGGTCATCTTTGCGGCGTCTTCGCAGGCGCAGCAACTCGCTTCTACCCTATCTACCACATTGATAGTTTGTGATGCGATGGTGATAGATGGCGCTGGAGCGCCGCCAGAAGGCCCTCGCGACATTCTCGTTCGTGGGGATCGAATCGAATCCATTCTTCCCTCGGCCACCCCATCTCGCTGTTTATCAGCCGACACGAAACAGGCAGCTTCAATTCGTCGTATTGAAGCCAAGGGCAGTTACGTGGTCCCGGGATTCATCGATATGCACATGCACTTCATCGATCTGGTTCCGCTCGACTATCAGTACAAACTTCTGATTGCGCATGGTGTCACAACAGTGCGTGTTTTTTCCATTGGGGAAATGTCGCCAGAGCAGATGGTTGCCGAGAAGCGCCGCGTCGCCTCTGCAAAGGTTGTTGCCCCGCGGCTGTATGTTTATCCTTTCTGGTCTGAGTCGTTAGAAGATCCACGCTTTCACAGCGCAAAGGATGCGCCAGCGATTGTTCGCGAATGGAAAGCCAAGGGCATTGACGGCGTGAAGATGGCGAGCCTTCCTGGCGAATATCCCGACGTGTTTGCAGCGGTTGGAGCCGAGACCCGCAAGCAGCAGATGGGCCTCGCCGTGCATATTGCGCAGGGTGCGGTTTATCCGATGAACGCTGTGCGCATCGCTGAATCAGGAGCCACAACCATAGAGCATCACTACGGCTATGCCGAGGCATCGTTCACCGCGCAACAAATTCAGCGTCTGCCGCCCAGTTACAATTTCGCCAACACCTCCGAGCGCTTCTACCAAACCGGCGCGGCATGGCTGCAAGCCGACTTGAACAAACTGCACACGAACGTGATCGATTCTCTTCTGGTCGCATCCACCAAGACCGGCTTTGCGATGGTGCCCACCATGGTGGCTTATGAGCCGAACCGTGATGTGGAACGGGCTGAAACCCTTCGCTGGCAGAAGGACTTTGCGCCTCCCGTACTACTCCATCAATGGATTCCCGATGCAAAGAATCCAGAGTCTTCGTATTTCACTCATTGGACATCCAATCAGGAGGCAGACTGGTCGCAGGTATTTTATCGTTGGATGGATTTCATCAACGATTACAAAAACCGTGGCGGCCAGGTTGCGGTTGGGTCGGACCCCGGATTTATCTACAACCTATGGGGCTTTGGCACAATTCGCGAGCTCGAGTTACTCGAACAGGCCGGATTCAGTCCGCTCGAGACGTTGCACGCCGCCACCGAGGCCGGCGCGCTTGCGCTGGGAAACCATCAGCTAGGAGTGATTCGCCCAGGCTATACGGCCGATCTGCTGGTGCTCGACGCGAACCCGCTTGAAGATCTCAAAGTGCTCTACGGAACTGGTGCTACGCGCCTGGATGCTGACGGAAAGCCGGTGCAAGTGCGCGCGCTCCGATACACCGTTCGCGGCGGAATCGTCTTCGATGCACAGAAGCTGCTTGACGAACTGACAACTCAGGTTGCTGCGGAAAAGGCAAATATCCGTCCGTGAATATTGCTCACTCCGGCTCTCAAGGGGGTTAGCAATGTGCTCATGCGCTTTATCAGTGATACTCCGCAACTTGAAGCGCCTCGATCCGTAATTGGGCAGATCGCCCTTGCTGGGTAGTCAATCACAGACGTCACAAAAGAAATTCTGATCATGTCCCGCGCGACACTTCTCCGCCAATCATCCGAGATCGGAGCAGCATGCGCCGGTGAGCGCTCGTGCGGAATCTGAGCGGTTGGGGTATCAGGCAACTGATATCCCAATCGCGACCAACAATTTTAGGATTCAACCGATACCGGGCGATTTCCTGTCCAATGGCGTTAGGGCTAGTACTACAGTTGTAGATAAGTGATAATCTTGAGTTGCTCTGGGATACGACTCTCCGGCGTTAGTTATGGAGAAGCGACTATCTGGTTGGAAGCGTGAGTTGTTGCGGGCGCATGGCCTGATTGCAGATTTGTTTGTACGTTCAGAGCCACGAGCGCGAAGTCTGGCGTATTTACAGGGTTTGTTGAGCGGCTGCGAGCGTAAGAACGGTTGGCAGTTGGCTGAGTGGATGCAAGAAGCGGCTCCTTATCGAGTACAGCATCTGTTGGACCGTGCTCGCTGGGATGCTGGCGCTGCGCGGGATCAGCTTCGCGATTACGTTCTAGAAGAGTTGAGCAGTCCGGATGCTGTTCTAATCGTCGATGAGACGGGTTTTCTGAAGAAAGGCCGTCACTCAGCGGGTGTCAAGCGCCAGTACACTGGCACGGCCGGACGCATTGAGAACAGCCAGGTAGGCGTGTTTCTCTGCTATGGCAGCTGCAAAGGCGCGGCACTTGTGGACCGTGAACTGTACCTTCCACAAGAGTGGGCTGCGGATCGCGAGCGCCGCGGTGAGGCTGGAATTCCGGACACGGTTGAGTTTGCCACGAAGCCGGAGTTAGCACGGCGCATGATTGGGCGCGCATTGGAAGCTGGCGCTGCGGCGGCCTGGGTTGCAGCTGACGAGGTATATGGCCACGATAGCAAGATGCGCCGGTTTCTGGAAAGCCGGCAGATGGCCTACGTGCTGGCCGTGGCCTCGGATCAGCGATTGTGGCAATCGGATTTTATGCAGCATCGAGTCGATGCGATTGCGCAGAGTTTGCCCGCCTCTCAATGGAAGCGCCTCTCCGCCGGATTCGGCAGCAAAGGCGAACGGCTCTACGACTGGGCGTTGATGGAGTTATCGAAGCAGGATGGTTGGACGCGGGCGCTTCTGGTGCGACGCAGTATCGATGAGAAGCCGGAGTGTGCTTACTATCTGTGTTATGCCCCCGACGGGAAAGACACGATTGAAGCACTGGTCCGCGTGGCTGGTGAACGCTGGAAGATCGAACAATGCTTTGAGACCGCGAAAGGCGAATGCGGACTGGATCACTACGAAGTGCGCCACTGGCAGGGCTGGTATCGGCACATTACACTGTCCATGCTGGCCCATGCAGTGTTGTCCGTGTTGCGAGCACGTGGAGAAAAAAACTCCCGACGCGCAGGTACGACTCAGCGTACCCGAACTGCGCCACCTGCTCACCGGAATGCTGTGGCGCGGATGGCACGGACTTGAACATCTGCTGCATTGGTCCGAGTGGCGAAGACGACATCAATTCCGAGCCATGTGCTGCCACTATCGAAAGCGCGGTTCGACTCTGCCGATCTTCTATCTACAACTGTAGTACTAGAGCATTTCTCGTAATTCTATAGACCGCATCCGCAGTGTTTGAACCATGCCGATGCGTTCTCCGGGGTGATCTGCGGAAGCAGTTCTGTGATGGCTTGGTCGAGCGCTTCTTTGGTTCTAGCCTTGGCAGATCGGAGCAGCCCTTTGAGCTTCGACCAAGCTTTTTCGATGGGGTTCAGGTCGGGTGAATAGGGCGGTAAGTAAAGCACTTCAGCGCCGCATTTCTCGATGCGCTGCTCGACCCCATCAACCTTGTGTGAACTCAAGTTGTTCATCACCACCACGTCGCCCACACGCAGTTGCGGGCACAAGCAATGATCCAGATAGGCGAGGAAAATATCGCCGTCTGTGGCCTCTTCAATGGTCATCGCGGCGATCATGCCGCGGTTGCTGAGAGCACCCAAAATGGTCAGCATTTTCCAGCGACTATCGGGCGTTCCTTCACAGATCCGGCCTCCGCCCGAAGCACGCGTATAGAGTCGTGTCATGGAAGTGGTAACACCACTTTCGTCCAGGAAAATCAAGCGTTCCGGTGTTATTGAGCGGATTTTCGCGACAAACTCTTCGCGCCGCTTTTGGTTGCTTCGGTGTCGCGTTCGGTGGCGTGGAGCGACTTTTTTTCAACCGCAAACCGAGTTTGTTTACCAGGGCTCCGACTCGGCTCAGACTCAGCACAACGGCGGCCTCGGACTTCAGCTTTTGCTGTATCTCGGCCAGCGTGAGATCTGGTTGATCTGCAACCCAGGCAATCACCTGTTGTTGTGCCTCGACACCGGCACGCGACTTGCGCCCGGGCTGATGCGGCACCCTCTCGGCTTGCCCTGTGCGGTTGCGCGCAGCGGAAACTTTCTTTGCCCAACCGACGCTGACCAGGAAACGAATCGCAAGTGTTGGAAGCGAACCTTCGCCTTGATCGTAGGCAGAAAGCAATTTGCGGCGCAGATCATCTGCAAGGGGTTTTCCCATGTCTTTGTTCGCCGCAGAGTCTCGCCAAAAAATAGTCTACACTATTACGGTAAAGGCTCTAATCAGACGGCAGGTTGTTGCTGGGGATGGATTGTCTTCTTGCATCACAGAAGCGTCGTTGGAACCCGCGCAAATTTTGCGCCGCGCTTCAGGCCGTCCGCATCTACTTCTCAACAAGAGAGGTCCACATTATGCCAAAAGCTATCCACTTCAATCAGCTCGGTGGTCCCGAAGTCCTTCATATGGAAGATCTGCCCGAGCGCCAGCCTGGTCCTGGTGAAGTTCTGCTCAAGGTGGAAGCAGTGGGCCTTAACCGGGCCGAAAGCATGTATTTTCACGGCTTCTACATGGAAAAGGTGAGCCTGCCCTCCGGCCTCGGATACGAGGCGGTCGGAAAGGTCATCGCTGTTGGTCCCGAGGTCGATCCCACTCTCATCGGCAAGCGCTTCGGGACCATTCCTGGTTTTTCGATGAACCAGTACCCGGTGCTTGCCGAAGAGGCCGTCGTTCCCGCCAGCGTTCTTGCAGACGTTCCTGACTCCTTCTCCGCGGTTGAAGCTGCCGCTGTCTGGATGCAGTACTCGACCGCCTATGGCGCGCTCGTGCCCTTCGGCAAAGTGGCTGCCGGCGACTTTGTCATCATCACTGCTGCCAGCTCGTCCGTTGGGCTCGCGGCCATCCAGATCGTCAAGGCACAAGGCGGTATCTCCATCGCGACCACCCGTACCTCTGCCAAAAAGGATCAGCTCATAGCCCTTGGCGCCGACCACGTCATCGTCACGGAAGAGGAGGATCTGGTGGCCCGGGTGCAGTCGATCACCGGCGGCAAGGGTGCGCGCATTGTCTTCGATCCTGTTGGCGGCGACTACATCAACACTCTCGCGCAGGCCACGGCGAACGGTGGCGCCATCTTCCTGTATGGCGGGCTCTCCGGCAAACCCACGCCCTTCCCCATGGCTGCCTTTGGCCGGACCATCGGCATCTTCGGCTACACCTTTGGCGAACTGCGTGGCACCCCGGAGTGGGAAACCATGAAGAAGTACATCTACGATCATCTGGCGGATGGCTCCTTCAAGCCGAAGATCGCCCGGGCCTTCCCTTTTGATCAAACCGTCGAAGCCTACAGGTACCTCGAAAGCAACGAGCAGATAGGCAAAATTGTCATCGCTCTGTAGACCTTGGCTTGGGGATCTTCCGTCGGCTGAGGCGGAAGAGCTTCCGTTTTAAGCGAACAAAACTGGGCTGTCAACTGGCCGTGACTTGTCCGAAATGATTCGTTCCTGACCGGGTCGTTTACCAAAACATGTCCATGAAGCACTTCCAAGTCCCCCCCCTGATCCGGGGGGATGATTTGATCCAGGCCTTGTATCGAGCGCTCGACTGGTCACGCCCCATGGCCAAGAGAGAGGTACTGTAGTGGAGCCTTTTCGGATTCATGTAGCTGATGAGGTACTCGACGATATGTATGCTCGGTTGCGCCATACAAGATGGCCCGACCAGGTATCCGGCATTGGCTGGGAACAGGGCACCGATTTGGGCTAGCTACGACGCCTCGTTTCCGACTGGGCCGATCAGAATTGATGCACAGCAAGCAGAAGACCTTAAACTATCATGACGCACATCTCGTAAAACTCTCCTTCTACGTGAATGAAAGCCCTCTGTATATCCGCATTTCTGGGACGTAACTGCAAAAGGGGTGAGTTGTGTAGTATCCAAGATCGATCTCTGCGGACCGGCCCTCATCCTTCAGTGCAGAGGCATTCATTCTCCTTCAGCATCATGGACGAGTCGTCGATCCGTTACTGGATGTTGGCGCACTGGGCTCAGGAACATGCTTCGTCAATCGTTTGGCAACAAACTCTTGTATTACGCCCTGAAACGACCGGCCCGCGATGCCAATCGCCGCATTCGTGAAGACCAGATTGACTCCCCGATCAGAGGATGGATAGTAGGCATTCGAAAGGGCGCCAGCACAAATATTTCCAAGCAGATATGAATAGTTCGGCATCGTTTTCCCGTTGTCGCTGCGGGCGACAAAGCCGCTGCTCAATGCATGATAAAGACGGGACTTATTCGTTCCGGTTCCCTGGTAAAAATAGCGCGGATCTTGATGAAAGGCCGACGCAAAGACATAGTGACTCAGAAAGTCAGAGATTCGCCCGTCGGCAAAGAGCGCCCCCCATCTCTTGCCGTATCCTTCTGCACCTTGTCCGTAACCCTTAAATGAGTTGGTTGCCTGTTCGATGCCCGCGCCCGCGCTCACACCCACAAGGGAGGTCCAGTCAAGCGTGTCGTGAGTCGCTAAGGAGAGTTTTTGTCGCGACGTGAGAGGTGCTGCGTCAGGGACATAGCTTACATAGAAGTTGGGAAACACACCAAGAAGACGCTGCTTTTCCTCAGCCTTGATTTGTTCGGCCGCAATCACTTCGGTGGGACGAACGACTACATCTGTAGTTCCGCCTGCAACCGCAAGTAAAATATCGGAAACCCAGAAGGCCTGCTGGTCGGTGATCGAGAACTCCTCTGTCTTGAACGACGCGAATCCCGCGGCATCGACAGTCATCAAATAAGAGCCCGCAGAAAGTTTCGAGAATGTGAACCCACCATCGGTGCTCGACTGCAGCGTCTGAATCTGCCTTCCCCCTGTCAACATCAGGGTGACCTGTGCGTTAGGGATCGCCGCGCCAGTCGAGTCCGTTATCTTGCCGGATACACTAGCAGCCCCTGTCGCATGAGTCGCAGTTCTATTCCCAAGCGATGGATCAATTTGCGGAGGCACGGGAGCGTCGGGCAGAAAGTCGTCAGCAGTCGATACGCGCGCGATCTGCGACTGAGCGATTCCATTCCCCGAAACAAATGAAACCAGTATGACTGCCCAAACGGAAACGGCACACACCTTCATGCGGTTGGCTCTTCTTCGCTTCCGTTGCGAAAGCACACGCGTTAGCGTGAACGAACCCGCGCGTGTCAGGGTAATTTCAAAAAGGTGTTGCATCGTGGGTACACTCCAAATCTGTTGTCTGTGGGGTCTCGGCGAAGCGCATCAACCTGCAACACCTCATCACAGTTGACACTGAATGCAATGGCGATCATGTTGATGATCGTGACGATCATCGATTCTGGCATTCGGCCCTCCGCATTTTCAGGATTGGAGGCAAAACTGCCTTCCCGCGCATGCCAAAGTTCCTGCGTAGTGAATGGACGGTTCGTTCCATTCATCGTGAGCGTTTGCCTCCGTAGCGGAGAGATGAACTTTTCGACATCTTTTTCTTCAGCGTTTCCTGGAAGGGGCACCAGCTTACATGAATTCGAGATTTAAACTTTTAAAGATAGGTATTGCCTGCCTGATCACAGCAAAGAAGATGTCCCGCTGATCGTGTACATTCTCTATTGCCCATCTGTCGTTTTGTGAGTTCACAGGATCGCGTTCTCGCCGCTATAGCGAGAGGTCCGCCATCGTAGCCTGAACCGATCCGATATCGCGATTATCCGCGAGACCGGCACGCTATGCCGTCGTTCTCGCCAAGCTGGAGAGGTCATCATGCCCATTGGGCAACACGACAAAAAAGAAGCAATGGCCGCTGCCCCAATTCTCACCGACTACTCCATAGGATTCGATGACGGCAATGCGGACATCCTCATCGCCTAGCTTGAATTCGTTCAGAAAACCGTCTACCAGCGCATCTTACTCCTGCCTGTCAACTGAAGTGAGCGGTACAATCCAGTACGCTATTCTCGTTGGAAATTGTAATCTCGTTCGACTCGACAAATGCGCGTTTTGAAGGCTCGATACCAAGTTTCGCGACCATGTTTTTGGGCCGTGAGGTGAGCGGAGTTCTGTTTCCAGGCAGCGATGGCTTCAAGACTTTCCCAGTAGGAAACCGTGATACCTAACCCTTCTCGGGCGGACTCGACTCCGAGGAATCCCGGTTGCTTCGCGGCGAGTTCAACCATGGCATTCGCCATCTCCCCGTATCCGGTGTCGCCCTCAGTTCTGATAGAGGTGAAGATTACCGCATAGTAAGGTGTTGCTGGAGTCGTTGCGATGAGCACGTGAGCTGCCCCCTTCTTGTGCTTTACACCCAGAATACCCAGGTGAGTCCAAGCAAATCCATGTGGATACTTCAATCCATAGCCCAACAGGCGGTCCACACCGATGTGGTTAAGCCAAATCAGCGCGAACGGCAACGGAGCGGGAGTGCGCAGCAATATCGCGCAGAGCGCCAGCGCCGCCGCGGCGCTATAGGAGTGAATCGCGTTATAGACGCGCGCACCCCAGTGGGGACCGGCAAGATAGCCCAACATGCTCAGATCGGGTGTCATCCAGAACAATAAAAACAGCCACCAACTGGCGCCGGTACGGGCAAAGAGTAGAGCAGAAAGCAACGCAGCCGCCAGTCCCTCCAGGCGCAGAAGGACAGAAACAGTTGAGCCTTGCATTCGAGCGGTTTCAGAGGTTGTCGAATCTGGAATCGTGATTTCAGAGGCCATGTACATTGGATGAAGCAGCACGGCTCGCGGACTCCTCTCCGTCTTAGCTCCGGGCAATCCTCATGTTGAGAAGGCGATTCTTGACAACACCTCTGACTTGGTTAACTCCAACTTTGCCACGCCAATATGGTCGGCCACACCGGCGTTCTGCCTGCGGCGAACACCCAATTCGATAGCAGCCTCTATGATCTCCGACACCAATAATGTGAGGCTAGGCAAATACACCAATGCCAGGATTCAGAAAGTCCCAGCGGAGCCACACAAGACCGAAGGAATCCTGCTCACGTTCCGTTGTGAGCTGAAGCGTCGAACAATGTTCGATACAAAGCCGACTGCGCATACAGCATAGTATGGTCTCCCGTTGCGACGATTCGCCCCTGATCAAGCAGAGCGAAGCGGTCTACCCACGTAAGTGAACTGATGTGGTGCGAGATCACGATGAGCGTTTGATGTGGTCGAAATTCTGCAAGAGATGCAAACACGGCATACTCTGTCGGCGCGTCCAAAGCCGAAGTCGCTTCATCCAGAATGAGCGCGGCAGACTCCCTTAAGAGCGAACGGGCGATGGCCAGCCTTTGGCGTTCTCCCCCCGAAAGGCCAGCTGCTCCCGGCCCAAGCGGAGTGTCCAGGCCGTGGGGGAGTGCTCTGAGAACAGGCGCAAGCTGGACCGCCTCGATGGTTCGGAGCATGTCTGCGGTCGTCGCCAGAGGATTGCCATACAGCAGGTTCTCCCGGATCGTCCCTTGAAAGAGCACTGGGTGCTGCGGGACAAATCGAACCGTATCGCGCAGAGACGCCAACGTGTAGCACGCGAGAGGCTGCTCTTCGAGGAAGATGCAACCGGCTTCCGGGTCGGCTGCGCGCACAAGAAGGCGAGCCAAGGTGCTCTTGCCCGATCCGCTCGCACCGATGATTGCAAGCCGTTCCCCCGGATCAATCCGAAGCATGATGTTCCGCAGTGCGGGCTTTCCTCCATACGAGAAGGACACATCCTCGATCCTGAAGCCGCGATGCAGTTGGGGTGAGTTGAAGCGTATTGTTCCGGTGTCCCGTACGCTGGGCTCAAGCACAAGCAGTTCGCGTACCCGGCGAATGCTCGCTCCGACCGTTTGGAGCCGCGCATAAAGGTCCATCGCCGAACTGATCGGATCAAACACCCGCGTGGCATAGGCGTAGAAGGCCACCAGACCACCGATAGTCAGGGTGCCGGCAACTACCTTCGCGCTGCCAAGAGCGAGCACAACCAGAATGGCCGCAACCAGGATCGCGCCGATCGAAAGGCTGAACCCCACTTGCGTGCGCCGTTGAACCCACTGCGCCCGCAGCATCCCCTCCCATAAGGATCGAGCCTGATGCGCGGATCTCTCCTCGGCGCCGAGAAGTTGAATCTGCGGGATTGCTGCAAGGTGCTCGTTCAACATGCTGGCTGCCACGCCAACTTCGCTACGCGCCTCATCAGCTCTCGTCTTCAACAACACGCTGAACCGTCGCTGGATGATGGCGAATAGCGGCATCAGAGGCAAAACGGTCAGAGTCATGGGCAGATTCAACCTGGCCATCATCACCAGGTTGAGCACGAAGAACAGAACGGCTCTTAGGCTTTGATTGGCGGTTTCCGCGCCCAGATTGGCGATCTCGTCGACATCATGTTCGATCCGTGTCAGTTTCTCACCTGTTGGCGTCTGCTCGTGATAGTCGGCCGAAAGCCGGTTCATCTGATCGAGGAGAGCGATGCGCAGATCGCGGATGCAGTGCTGGGCGATGGAGAAATTGACAAGCGAACCTATCGTATAGAGAGCGGATCTGCCGAAATAGCAAAGGCCGATTCCGCCGGCCAACTCCATCGCCAAGTGCAGGTCGCCTTGAGGCAGAGCCCGGTCGATCAAACTGCGCATCATCAGAGGATCAATGGTTGCGGCGATCCCCGCGAAAGACATGCACAATAAACCGAGCACGATCCGCGAGCGCATCGGTTTGAGACGATCGAGCAACCATCTGAAGTCGCTTCCTGCCAGCATGTCGCTCCTCCGCGATTCCTTGCGACGAAATGACACAACTCTAGCCTGCGTCTCGACAATTCGGCATGATCAAATTGTTCTTGTTTCGCATAAGCAACAGACCTAACCCCGCGATTGACGTTTTCACGAGGCCGTATTCTCCTGCCTATATTGGCGGAAGTTCCATCCTCGCCAGTGCACGGTTCAGATTCTGCGCTCCCTTTAGAAGTGAAGAAAACTGATGCCTGCAAGAAGCCGTCTCATGGAAAACGCCCATTTCATCGGTACATCCACTGTGCGGAGATTCAATGCTGAGTCTTCCTCAGTTCTTGAAACGGCTATTCTTCACTCTTATCGGGATCGCCGACACGCTCGTCATCTGCCCGGAGGGAACAGCCGTGATAAGCGCCTCTACTGGCACCTGGTCGCCGATCGAGAGAGATGTCATTGCCGAGATCCGGGCACTGAGAGCCTTGCCTGGGGCCGACTCATCTGCGGTTCTCCTGAAGAGCCCCGCCCGAGTTGTGCATCACTTCATCCTTGCTTCTCACGGCAACGTCCAATTGCGGATGGCGACCATAGCGAAAGAACTCGGGGTCGAGATGCGTACACTCGAGCGCGCATTTACAGGCGAGTACAGGCTGACCATGGCGCAGTATCAAGTCGAGGTCCGCTTGGCCTTCTCCCGTTGGATGCTGAGTATTTTTCCTCCCACCAAGGTCAGTGCAGTCGCTGCGCTGCTTGGCTACAACCTGGTGCAGGACTTCAACCGCTTTTTCAAGCAGCACATGCACGAGGCGCCATCGGAATGGAGCCGGATGGAATGCGCGAGAATCGCACGTGGAAATGAATCTACTTCACGCTAATGACGAACGGCTGCAAGTCACTCGTGAGACCGCATGGCGTTAGAGCGGGCTCTGCATCTTCATTTTGTCGCTTTCTGCGAATCTGTTTCTGTTGCATCTGAGATTGAGAAGTGTCAGACTCACCGCACAGTTGAATTAGCGGTGCTTGCGCTCAAAGGAACACCGGTTGTCTTGCTCATCACGAGCGATCTTACCCGGCAAATCTGAGAACCATCCACTTGCCCCACTTGGATTGACTTATTTCGACTTTCTGCGCCCGCAACAGGTAGGGGCAGAGAGGCAGGATTGGTGCGCCCTGCAGATGTTCAAGAAGAATTCCACACGGAGACATGGACAATGGTTGAAATCGTTCCTCACATTCGGTCCATCATCGATCGCGACGGCGCGGTGATTCTCGATATTCCTCGCAATTTCATGACGACGCTCAACTCGACGGGAGCCTATGTCTGGGAACGCTTGCAGCGTGGCATGCAGGTTGACGCCATCGTGGCGGAACTGGCTCGGGATACCGGGGCTGATGAATCGGTGATTGCCAAGGACGTAGATGAGTTCATGCAGACGTTGCAGTCAAAGCATCTGCTTAGACTGTCTTAGCAAGACGCCACAATCGCGGAGCCTATCATGACCAATTACACAGAGTACCGATTGGCGTTCCTGCTGCCGCAGACCCTCCAACTGCTCGCCATCAAAGGCAGGCGCGAAGCTGAATTGCCTAGGATTGGTATTCCAAAATGGTCGCGCGCCGCGGAACAATTGACCGGTTTGATTTGTAAAAAGTGGAATATAAGAACAACAGTTCTCGATCTGATCGAGAGTGATTCCGGAGCGAGTCCATGCGCCATCCTTGAAGTGAGGACTCCGAAATGGCGCTCCGAACAGGCAGGCTTCAGCGCCGTTGCTCTCAACCATATCTCTCTTAGCGACAACGAACTTCAATGTCTGATGGGCATTCTTCTCGACAACGATACGACCTGTTCTCCCTTCTCGCGTCCTGGGTGGATAGTAGAAGCCCAGCGATGGATTCAGGAAAGCGATCGCAACCGGGTCGTTGAGTTCAGTGAGGAGATCAATCAGCTCTCTACCGGGGGACATTTCGTTCTGGTTCGTTTTGGCACACGAAAGGGTCCGGCCTATTGGCTGAAAGCTACAGGCCTTCCCAATGCTCATGAGTTCACCGTAACAAGAACTCTCGCCCAGCACTTTCCTCAGTTTCTTCCTCCCCTCGTCGCTGCACGAGAAGATTGGAATGCCTGGGTAATGGAAGAGGTCGGCCGGACGCTTTGCGAGGACTTTAGTTCGTCAAATCTCGCGCGAGCGACTCGCTCCTTGGCTTCACTCCAGAACAGAAGCATAAGCTTGGTTGACAATCTGATCTTCAACGGGTGTTGCGATCAAAGACTTCCAAGAATTGAATCGCAAATAGATCCATGGATGGATTATCTCGAAGAGGTGATGGAATACCAGGTATCCACTAAAGTGCCGCGCCTCGGACGAAGCGAATTATCGGAAATCGGCGGAGTCCTCCATGCAGCCTGCGATCAGATGCAGGAACTGGAGATCCCTGACTCCCTCACACACAACGACATCAATCCCGGCAATATTCTCCTGGACGATACGCGGTGCGTATTCATTGATTGGGCGGAAGCAAGTGTTGGTAATCCATTCCTGACCTTTCAACTCCTGATGCAACATGTTGTGCGGCAAGGCGAGGGTGTGCGCGGATGGGAAGCGCAGGCGAGGTCCATCTATAAAGAACTTTGGCTCAATCTACTCCCTGAACCCGTAGTTGATCGCGCATTCATCCTTGCTCCTGTTCTTGCAATCGCCAGCTGCCTCTATGGGAGAGGAGACTGGTTGAACTCGCCTCGTCGTGCCGATTTCGACTTTCAAAGCTATACACGGAGCCTGGCTCGGCACTTGCATCGCGCTACTCGATCGCCCGAGTTGTTGGAGGCGCTATGCATTTAAGCAATCAGATTCCCGAACCTTTCCTGGAAGTACTGCACGGGGTGAGTGTCGCTGACCCCTACCGATGGCTGGAAGATCGAGAGTCTTCAGCAACCCAGTATTGGATCGAAGAACAGCAGAAGCACCATGATGAATACTTCGCCGCAGTGGACGGCATAGACAGGTTACGAACTCGCGTGCGCGAACTCTTGGACATCGAATGCACGGACCAGCCTGCGAGAGTCGGCGGCCTCTGCTTCTATCGACGCAGGCTCAAAGGCCAGGAGCAAGCATGCCTCTACGTCCGGGAAGCTGTGACGAGCAAAGATCGGATTCTCGTCGATCCATCCGAGCAAGGGCCATATGTGTCTGTGGCAATTTACCATATTTCGGAAAACGGCCGCTTTCTTGCATACACACTGAAACATGGTGGCGAGAGGACCGAGGAAATCCACATTGTAGACGTCGAGAGTGGTCATACCTTGGACGACCATCTCGGAGGTGGTTACGCCCGAGGCATAGCCTTCGCATCCGATAACGCCGGATTCTACTACTCCCACGAGACTGCAACGCCTTATCCGGACAACCATTTGCATCAGGTTCGTTACCACTGCTTCGGAGAACCAGTCGACCAGGATCAGGTCTTGTTGTCGATACCAAGGACATCGCGTGGCGGGCTTGTTCTAGTCTCTGACGGCATCAATCTCGGGGCTGTTGTCCTTCATGAAGGCGATTCTGAGTTGATGGTCGATCTCTATCTTGCCTCTCGCAAGGATGACCACGATTGGCAAGCAGTCTTTGTTAATCGTGCGCTGCCCTGTATTCCTTTGTTGAACGGCGGATTGCTCTTCGTCGTATCCTTCACCGGCGCGCCAAAGGGACGAATTCTCCAGTTGGCCAGGGACGGGAGCGAAGGAACAACCATAGTCCCTGAGGGGCATGCACCTATCGCGGACATCCGCTTCGTCGGGGACAATATCTTCGTCTCGTACGACATCGACGGCGCAACTATTATTCAGCGTTGGACCGGAGCTGGAGATTTCCTCGGAGCACTACCCGAGCCGCCGGCAGGATCGTTTGGTATGCTGCCGGCGTACAGCACCCGTTGCGACACTCCCTTCTTCAGATACGAATCGTTCTCAAAGCCGCCAACGATCCTCGAATTCAGCGAGATAGACCGCCAGTACACCACCTGGGCAGAATCTTGGGGAATATCCGGTAAAGACGACAATCAGGTTCAACGGGTTGCCTATCCATCGAAAGATGGAACTCCGATACCAATGTGGCTTGTTTCCCGCTGCACAACGAAACACGGAGAGTGCCGACCGTCGATTCTCACTAGCTACGGCGGATTCGGGATTTCCATGACGCCGCGGTTCTCCATCCTCGTCGAGATCATGCTCGAATTGGGATGTGTCTTTGCCCTGCCTAACATTCGCGGTGGTTCAGAATTCGGAAAGAACTGGCATGAGGCAGCCCGCGGCCGCAGTCGACAGGTCGCCTACGATGATTTTCTCGCGGCGGCGGACTGGATATGCAGCAATGGCATCACAGAGCCAGAGCGTCTTGCGATCTTCGGAGGCTCTAACTCGGGGTTGCTCGTTGCCGCCGCTATGACGCAAAGACCAGAACTCTTTCAGGCTGTTTTATGCATCGCACCAATTCTCGATATGCTCCGCTACGAGCAGTTTGGCAATGCCAAGAAGTGGCGAGAGGAATATGGCACAGTTGACGACGTGGATGACTTTCACGCTTTGTATGCCTATTCGCCATACCATCGAGTCCGCGAAAACGTGAACTATCCAGCGACATTGTTTGTCACCGGTGACAAGGATATGCAGTGTGATCCCGCGCATGTCCGCAAGATGGCAGCCCGACTTCAGAACCGTAAGGACCAGCGGCATTCCATCCTGGTCGACTATAGCTCAGAGCGTGGCCATACCCCCAGCTTGCCACTTTCTGTACGCATCGAAGCGCTCACGCACAGGCTCGCATTTTTGTGCAGCGAACTTGGGCTAGCCATCCCCGAGGAGGGTATCCAATGACACTTCCACTTGTGCTTCGAGGCTACACGCAGCTTGCCAAGATCGACTTCATGATGCGATTTGGATCGCTTCAACAGATACACGCCCGTGTCAGAGGTGAGGCCGTCGCTTCTCGGACAGGTAGAAGGACGCCTGATGTGGAGGCAATCTGCCATGCGATCGATCTTGCTTGCTCTCTCTATGTGAAACCTGTCTTGTGTCTGCAGCGATCCGCAGCCACTACCATCCTCCTTCGGCGTTTCGGATGGAGTGCGGAAATGGTCATCGGAGCTCAGGTGCTTCCGTTCAAGTCGCACGCATGGGTTGAAGTTGACGGAAGGGTCGTAAACGACAAGCCCTACATCCCGGAAATCTACCGCGTCCTCGAACGCTGCTAGGCAGAAACTATGAGCATTATTTTCGGAATACGCAAATCTATCGGCCAAGATGTGGACAGAGGTGAACTTATGACCTTTGCTTCGGCAACACATCGCTACGCCTCCGCCGGAACATTCGTGCTCACCAGTCACATGGTTGGCATGGGCTTCCAATCCTCTTTGACACATCAGCGATCACAACTGGAGTCGCAGCCTGCGACGGATCGTGTGGGCAACCTTCTCGTGTTCGATGGGCGCCTGGACAACCATGTGGAGCTGAAAAGCAAGCTTGGCATTATTGATCCTCTGACCTCAGACACCGCCATTGTGCTCGCGGCTTTTGAGTATTGGGGCACACAGTGCTTTTCAAGCTTCATTGGCGATTGGGCGCTGGCGCTTTGGTCCACAAACGATCAGGTCATGTACCTGGCACGTGACCACGCGGGCGCACGCACGCTTTACTTCAGCAATCATGACGGTACTCTATGCTGGGCTACCTACCTTGAAACGTTCTTCGCACATGGGGCTCGATATTCTCTCAACGAAGAATATGCAGCAGCCTACCTCTGTGCGCAGCCTATTCAGGCTCTCACTCCCTATGCAGGCATTGAGGCGGTACCACCAGCTCACTATATTGCGATCCAGGGCAACCGTGTTACAAAGACGGCGTATTGGAGTCCGGTGGCAAGAAGACAGATCCTCTACAAATCAGATGCTGAATATGAAGAACACTTTCTTGCACTCTTCCGAAAGTCGGTTGAACGCCGCAGCGGGCCCGGCGCTCCGATTCTCGCCGAACTCAGTGGCGGCATGGATTCAACTTCCATCGTCTGCATGTCGGACGATATCCGGAGATCAAACGGCATTGGCGTAGATAAACTCCTCGACACGCTCTCCTATTATGATTCCGAAGAGCCAAACTGGAATGAGGAGTCATACTTCGTAATCACCGAAGCGAAACGAGGCAAGCACGGAATACACATTGAAACTCCCACCGCTGTTCAAGCGTTCGAGTCTGCCGATGCTTCCCTTTGCGGTTCAAACGCGCCCTTGTGGCCCGGCATGGACCGCACCTTCCTCGAACAAGAGCGCGCAATCTTATCCGCAATTGGAGATCGCGGCTACAAATCGATCATCTCTGGAATTGGCGGGGATGAACTCTTAGGGGGGCTGCCTCTGCCATTTCCTGAACTGGCCGATTGCCTAGTGTCGGGCCGGATACCGCATCTGCTGAGTCAAGCGATGAGATGGAGCTTATCACGCAGAGCCTCACTGATTCAGCTACTGTTTGAAACTCTGAAGTTCACCGGGAATCTCTATCGGGCGCCTCGGCTCAGGCTCGACGATCTTCCTCCATGGATTGAGCCCCGCATAGCCCAAAAGTGTCTCGGATTACAGCCGAAACGCGGGACGAATGAACGCTACCTTGGCAGCATGCCAAGCAGGCTTTCATTCGCTCAGGCGTGGAGGTCGATTTCCGAAACGCTACCCCATACTCGTCCGGGGTGTCTCGCCAGATTTGAGTTTCGCTATCCCTATCTCGACCGCGACCTGGTCGACTTTCTCGCTCGCGTTCCCAGAGAGCAGGTGGTCCGACCTGGGCGCAGACGCTCCCTAATGCGCAGAGCGCTCAAGAACATTGTTCCGGTTGAGGTCCTGGAACGTCGGCGGAAAGGTTCCATCATCCGCGGTCCACTGATAGCTCTTCAAAATCAAAAAACGGCGATTGAAGAGCTATTCCGCTCGTCTTGCCTCGCAGATTTGGGATTCATAGAACCAACACGCCTGAAACCGGCCATCGAAGTCACACTTACCGGCCGGGAGCCCAAGTGGGGATTCAGCATCATGCGTGCAATTGCATTCGAGCTTTGGCTTCGGGGAGATTTGCCGATTCTCATGAAGAGGCTCCGGTCGGTGGACTTCTGAATTGAAGACTCGACAACTAACCTCCGAAGCAAACAAGATCCGTGTCTACTGGACCGTTCGCTAGCCCTGTTGGCACGGAAATTCGCACCGAAAAGAGGAATGACCATGCGTTACATGAAACCACAAGTACTGACCACGCTTTCCGCCACCACTTCAATTCAGCAAGTGGACAATTTCGGCGCCAAGCCCATCGGCCTGAGTCGCGATCAGAGCCACAACCTATGCACACCGAGTGCCTACGACGCCGACGAGTAGGCGTGTTTGACTCGGAATAACCGTGAGGGCCGATCATGCGATAAGCTGCATCATCGGCCCTTACCTCCTGGAAATGCCAGATCGAGATGGATATGAGAAGGGCGTTGCGTATTCTTTGATGTGTTCGCCGAATGCCGCCGGAAGGGAACTAGTTACCGTCAGCTTGTTTGTCGCGAAGTTTCCACCATCGAGCGTATTGAGATTTATCCTCAGGGGTCGGCCTTTCGTACCCCTGAAGCCAGAACCGATACCAGTCAATGTTCCGTTGCAGCGTTGCAAGCCTCGCTTGCGGATGATCCGGTGCATGCTCCTCGTTCGGATAGTAGAAAAGCTCAACCGGTCGCCCAAGCAAATTCAGACCTGCGAACACTTCAAATGCCGCAGCCAAATCGGTTGGGACGGTATTTGGATTGTCGAACGCCTCTCCGTGCCCCATCTCTTCCATCAGTAGCGGCGTATGAATCTTGTCCAGATTGAAGGATACCGAATAGTCGAGCCAGTTCTTTGCGGATGCTCCATAGGGAGGCCCCCCGTACAGATTGTTATATTCATCGATTGTTTCCGTGTCGTGGTGAAGCCAGTATTCTCCCATGCTGTATTGAACATTGTCGGCAACCGTCGCCGCACGAAAGTTAATTGTAGAGTGAGCCAAGGCGAACTCGGTGTACCAACCGGTTCGGCTGAACCCGATGATCCCTATCCGTTTTTTGTCGACGAGACCGAGTTCCTCCAGAGCTTTGACGCCACTGTCCCACAAATCCATATGGAATGCGGCTTCAGCGATACTTCCCGATCCGCCCGTTCCCGGATAACCTTTTGGATAGAATTCCTCCTCCTTTTGATTGGATCCTTCTGTCGCAATCACTCCCAGATACATGATTCCTGCGTTAGCAATCGGTTGAGGTGCGAAAGACGGGAAGTGGCCAAAGCCGCAGGTGAAACCACGAGCGAATGGCTTTGTTTGGATCACGAGAGGGTATCGCCTTCCCTCTACGTAGTCTGGCGGGAGAAGAAGAAGTCCGGTAGCATCGTATCCGGTTGATGTGGCCCAGTGAATCTCTTTCGTTGGAGCAAGCGTCAGATCTCGAAACTGTGGGTTCAAGGAGACAAGTCTGGGCGACTCCTGGGATTCAGGTTGGTATGAGAAGAGCTCTGGAGGAGTTTCCGAATCGCTGAAGGCTCCCACAATATCTTTGCCATCCGTGGCAAACTTAAGGTCTCCCTTGAACGGCAACTGGATTACAGATACCTCACGCCAGGTTTCACCTTGCCGGGCGATTCTCTCGACGCTATTCAACGTTGTGCTGCGCAAGTAGACTTCACCGGAGCTTGCCCAATAGAGAGCACCCTCCCATGCAAAAGCAAGATGCGAAGCGACTACCTCAACGCGCCCAGTCCCCGGATCAACGACGAAGAGACGAGACCGCGATCCGTGTCCGAGAGTATGGTTAACTTGGTCGTCTTTCTCCATTTGCGTGCCGATTGGAGCCATTGCGGCCACAAGAAAAGATTTGCTATCGGAGGACCACATCGGTGCACTGACGATCCACGGAGTGATCAAAGGAACCGAAGTCTTTCCGCTACGCATGTCATAAAGAACGAGCGGCCCGACGGCATGGAGCAGACCGCTGCTGTCCCGGAGCTTTATAAAGGCGCTCGCGCGCCATTCTGCAGACATCTCCTCTGAAAAGTCGAGATAGCCGATCAGCAATGCTCTCCCATCCGGCGACAGACTCAGGTTCAACCCGGAATTTGCTGCATGATTGAAGTCCGACAGTCTGTGCCCGTTCAGGGGCGAAGTTATCGAGACCTGTTGTGGCGCAGACCAGTGGCCGCCTCGCAGCCGGACGACAAACACCCTTCTGCGTGGCCAGGCGTCTTCGGTAACCTGCGGGAAGGAGATGCGATACCCTTGCGCGATGTCTCGCTGCGAATGGTGTGAGCTGGTGTCCTCTTCCGACACTTTTGTGGCGTAGGCTATGGTTCGAACTCGCGCATCCACGGAGTACTCCACAATGTCCGTGGCGGCCTTGACCAATCTGGTATGACGGCCAGTGCTCGTATCCACAATATGGATGGCTCGACCGGTTGGTTCTCCGAGAAGTACGACCATGTGGCGGGAATCTCCAGTCCAGCGAGCCTGCGATATATCACCGACTAAGACGCGCTTTCCGGCTCCACCAGGCCCGCCATGCAATTCGAGGATATTGAGCTCAGTGTCATTTGTATTGGTCTCGAGATTGGGAGACTTGACAAGGTACGCAACTCGATTACCATCAGGGCTGATCTTGATCGTGTTCTGCCATCCGGTTTCGTCAAACGCGATGTCGCGAACTCCGACACAGTCCCCGGCAGTAATCGGTCGCTTGGGTTCTGCACTCATTGCCCCTGAATTGACAAGAGTCGAGATTGAGATAGCCAAGTAAATAATCGCCTTGCCAGAGATCACCCTGGCCCCGTACCGTCTGCTGATGCAAATGGCCGGTCCAAGCGACAGAGTCATCTTTCCAAATGTTTGATGAGATTGGCTTGGCATCAGAAAATCACCTTCAATGCGAACTGCATGGAACGGGGGCCCCCCTGTTGGTATTGGGAAGCTACCGTGCCAAGACTCTGATTGAGCATCTCGGTTGCGGTACCGAAGGTTGCATCTGTCAGGTACCGGTCGATGTAGCCGAAGTTCGGATGATTAAAGATGTTGAAGGCTTCGGCGCGGAATTGGAGTTTCGCATGATCCAAGATTCCGAAGTCACGCCTCGCAGCCAAATTGATCTGCTTGGCTCCAAATCCTCGAACCAGGTTTCTTGGTGCGTTTCCGGCTTCAGTTCCGGCGGGCGTAACAAATGCCGGCTCGGATGCAAGAGGACCACCATTGATCGCACGGCCACCCGGATATTGGGGGCCGTATAGATATAGAGGCCGGCCTGGTATGCGGTTCACGCCTGAGTAATACTGATTTCCCGTAGACGAGTCTGTCAGGAAGTTGCCATTCAGGGTCACAGGAAAGCCGGTGCGAAAAATCGCTCGGCCATCAAGGCCCCAATGACCGAGTACTGCTTGAACACCTTTTGACCATCTTCCAGAAGGCAGATCCCAACTTGCCCCGCCGGAGAAGTTGCTCCTGACGTCGAAGTCGGAATTGCCGCGGATCAAAGGCAACGCACTGTAAGTGGAACCGTAGTCGATCGAATGCGACCAGGTGTAGGAAGCCAATGCCTGAAGGCCGTGCTCCATTCTCCGTTGAAACTGGACTTGCAATCCCTGATAGTTGGATGTGACCCCGCTTTGAAGGTACACCACCCCGCCTAAGTTTGGATTGAGAGCGGTCAAGGACAGAGATTGTTCTCCAGGGAGTCTCCTTCCATTGGCAGCCACGTAGGAAAGTGTCAGTGCCTGCTCGGAACCAAGAGCCTGCTCCATACTCACGTTCCACTGGAGGGTATAGGGTGCCTGAAGGTGCCTTGGAAAATCGTAAATTGTGCTCGCGGTATACGGCGCTGTTGTCGATGGCTCAAAGTTCAACTGTGCACTGGTGAAGGGCAACGCAGAGCCGAAGAAGAATTGGTAGGCAGAGAAACCGATCCCTTCTTCATATGCGCTTGAAGCCTCTTCATTGTTGGTATCGAAGAAGACTCCGCCGCCCCCACGAATGACGGTCCCTGATCGAGGGCTGTCTCTTACCCTCCACGCGATTCCAAGTCTTGGCGCAAAATTGTACCAGCTTGTTTGCCACAGCGAGGTTCCGCGGGGGGCCAGCGCCAAGGTGCTGGGATCGGACAGGCTCCCGACCAGGGTGTATGCATTGTTTCCGTGAGCATCTGTGGGTGGCGGATTCAGATCCCACCGCAGACCGGACGACAATGTGAGTTTCGGAGATACTCGCCATTCATCCTGAAGGAAGATGGCCGTCTCATGGAATACCGGTGTTGCACTCAAATTCTTTTCGATGACCGAGATGTCCGCCGCATTGCCAAGCACTGACTGAGAACTTGCAAATTCCGATTCGGCAAGCGGGCTGGCTGGCACGGCAGTCGTCGATATGGTTCGAAAGTCAATTCCTGCCTTCAGGCTGTGGTGTCCAGACGACAGGGTCACGTTGTCTACCAAGTTCCACTGGTGTCCGTTATTGTTAGCCGCCAGTGTTTGGAGTGCAGATAGGCCAATGCTCGAGAAGTAAAGCTGAAAGGCTACTTGCGGACTGGCATAAGCGCCCAGCCCGATAGCCTCCGGTAGTTTGACGGGAATCGCTCCACCAAAGTTATCCAGGCTGCCCTGCGAAGAGGCGAGAGTATGTGCATAGCCAAGGCGGAACTCGTTGGCTCCTCCACGCCCAATTTGGCTCGTCAGACCCAGCGTGTACGTTTGGGTATTCACTTGACTTCGTATCAGTTCAGACAATGTCCTTGACGAAGTTGAGCTTGGTGTAACCCCGTAACGAAAGAAAAGAGTATGGCGCGATCCAAGCATATGATCGATACGGACGCTGGTGGAGTCGATCTGGCTTGGGAGCGAAAAGGACTGAATGAACGTGGCCAAGCTTGGATTGGACTGGGTTCCATAGTCGATGTCCGTTGGACCAGAGGTCTGCTTTGGGTACGCATCCAAGATCGCCTGAAGAGCAACTGGAGCTTGGAGCCTCATGTAAGTATCGGGAACGTACTGGACTGTTGCGGCCTGGGGTTGCATCAGGCGCAAGCCTTCATACGAGACAAAGAAGAAGGTGCGGTGCAATCCATTGTAGACAGTGGGTATGATGACGGGACCTCCCACGGTTCCGCCAAAGTCGTTCTGGCGCAAGGCAGCTATCGGAGTTCCATGGTTGTCATTGAACCAATCATTGGCATCGAAGTAATTGTTACGCAGGTAGTTGAAGGCGCTTCCGTGGAAGGCTTCGGTTCCAGAGCGGGTCACCAAAGAGAATTGCCCACCGGGAGACCGTCCGTATTCCGCGGAGTAGGTCGAACTTTGAACACGCAACTCCTGCAGCCCATCGACGGCGATAAGACTCTGCGTTGTTCCGAGCGCAGTCGCCCCTGGAGCCGATCCGCTCGTGGCGGGATTCGCGGCTGTTCCATATCCATTACCTGAAGCGATGTTCGCCGATACGCCGTCGACAGTGTAGTAGTTGGACTCCGTCCGCTGGCCGTTGACGCTAAAGTCCCCGAAACCGCTCCCCACACCAGCTTGCGGGCTTTGCGTCACCGTCCCCGGTGTCATCGAAATTAAGTCCTGAAAGCTTCGCCCGTTAAGAGGGATGTTCTGAACAAACTTACTGTCAATGACGGTGCTTACTGAGGCACCGGTAGTATTCAACAACGATGAGCCGGACTCTACAGTCACAGTCTCGGAGGCGGCTCCAATCGGCAATGTAAAGTTCAATGCCAGAGCGCTTTGAACGTTCAAAATAATGCCGGGCTTGATGATTGTTTTGAATCCGTCTTTCGAGACCTGTACGCGATACTGGCCGGGAGGAAGGATCGAGACTGTATAAATACCGGTGCCGTTTGTTTGGCCGGCATAGTGCACGTCGGTTGCTTCATTCAGCATTTCGATCTTCGCGTCAGGAATGACTTTCCCTGCAGAATCGACGACAACGCCGCTGAGGGTTGCGTTGGTCGATTGAGCATCGAGCAGCATGGAGACACTGAGAGTCAGCAACAGCAGCAGAAGGGTATGAAAGAGTTTCAAGTGGGACTCCTCAAACGGGCGCAAAGGATGGTTGTTCACCTCACTTACGGAAGAGGCGGATCAATTGTGACGGCGATTGTTACCGACTGCCCAGACGCGCGCGGAGCAAGTGCGGCATATCGGATGTGCAGAATGGAGAGGGCTGCTGGAATTGAGCCAAGCTTTACGGCTGCGCTTCGACAGCAAATCTACGACTCACCGCCTTGATGGCGGCGGGAGTCCGTGCAATCGCATGTACATGGAGTATTTTTGCTGGGCGGCGCTTTGAGCGATGGGCGCTATTCCGAGGCTTTCACGGCGCGCCGCGTACGCGTCGATTCAGGAGATCTGGAGACACTGCGGCTACTGGTTCCCGCTGACGCTTTTCTCAAATCGCGTTCGCGCCTGCGAATATGTGCGTGAACGCGAGAGACAAGGGAAGGAAGTCCGGCGGTCTTCGTGATGAATTCGTCAGCGCCCGCTTCGAGGGAAGCTGATTCGTACGGTTCTCCGGTCATTGCCGTGTACATCAGGATGGGAACAGCAACATGCATGGCGCGAAGCTGGCGAACCAGCTTGACGCCATTTCCAGTCGTTGGATGGGCTCTGCGCTCCGATCGGAGGTTGAATTCAAGAAGGATCGCGTCGAATGGAGCTTTTCGAATCGAACGCAGGGCGCTCTCCAAGGTATGAGCTGTCGACACCTGGAATCCGAAGCCCTCAAGAGTCCGTTTGAACTCAGCACAGATGAGAGCTTCGTCGTCTGCAAGAAGGATTGATTTCATAGCGCACCGAATCCATGGATCGCAGTGAACTGCGTTGCTAGGGGTGGTTGGGGTCGAGACGGAGGTAAGTGAATAGCAGGGGCTTGGTGGTTGGCTTCGCGCTCCCGCCGTCCGGCTCGACCGTGATGAACACAGCATCGATCTTCGCAATCGTCTTTGCATCCTTAAACTTCAGCACCCAGCGCTTCTGGTTGGCATCGTCCTGATAGAGAAGGCCGAGGCTGACAGCGTTCTGCCTGTCGGCTCCGTGGCTTCCCCACGCCTGAAATGTGCTGGCCTTCCGGACACCCCGCTGCTGGTCGAGATCGTAGCCGTAGAAGATGAGTGATTTGTCTTTCGTGTAGAAGACACGCCCAAAGGGTTTCTGCGTGTCTCCGGATTTCGCGACGTCGTAGATCTCGGCGATGTAGAGATTGCGGGCGCCAATCAGATTCCGGATGTCGCGGTCGTGTTGCAGCAACTCCCGTTCTTCGCCAATCTCTCTGTCCTTGTCCGCGAGCGCTGCGGTGAGGTCCCTGACTTGCGTCTTGAGTTCGAGCGACTGCGGAGTCCCCTGGGGAGGCTGTTCGCTGGTCAGGCTGAGCTTTGCTTGCAGGCTCTGTTGATTGGCCTGCGCCAGGGCCAACTGCCGATCCAGATCCGCCCGAGCCTCGATACTGCGATCAAGATCTGCACTTCGCTTCGTCAGTTCGTCTTCCAGTTGGGCGAGTTGCGCTTTCAGCTTGGCCAGTTCCACTTCGCTCATCCGGGCCTGGTCTAGCGACGCCCTGGCTTGGCCATCGTCCGGGGTGATCTTCTTTGCCAATGAGGGAGCAGGGAAGGATGCCGGAGGATTCATGCGGGCCGGATTGCTTGCCGCCAACGAAGTCGCCGGCACATGGATCGCTACTGAACCACGTTCCCGCAGAACGCCGATTCGATAGCCAGCGAAACCGCAAGCCAACAGAATGGATGCTGCCAAGGCGTAGCGGAGCGCGGGCGTCCAACGCGAGATGGACCTTAATGAGGAGGAAGAGACAGAAGCTACGCGTACCGGCGCCGGTTCGTCGCGGAGCGATTCCATCAGCCGGGCTTCAGCCTCTTCGATCGACCATGAACCGGGTGCGCTCTCATCCTCATGTTCTGCGGCGGATTCCACCGCCAGCGCAGGCATTGTCGTCGAGATCACTTGCTCATATTGACGCTTGGCTTCTCGGCAGGCGTCGCAGTGGGCCAGGTGTTCGGTGAGCCGCGCCCATTCCTCCGCGGTCAATTCGCCTGTCGTCGAGAGCGCGCAGAGCGACTCGAACTCATGATGAGGATCGAGCGGCAGCGTCCAAGCTCCCTGTGCAGAGCCGTTTTGTGGTGTCTTACTCACTTTGACCGCAATTTTTCGGGCAGAACGTATTTCTTCATCCGCTCCAGCCCGCGATAGTAGTGACTTCTTACGTTGACGATGGAGCGCCCCGTGGCTTCAGCTATCTCCTTGAGAGCATACCCCTCAAAGAAGTAAAGCTGGATGGTCTCCCGCTGCTCCGGGGTGAGCCTGGCATCAAACCGCGCCATCAACTGCTTTCCAAGGATACCCTCCATCGACTGCGAGTGGAACGGGATTTCCTCCCTTTTGTCGGCCAGGCGCAGGGATGTGTCGTCCAGTTCCTGAGTGGTGTAGAAATGGCGCGTATTCAGGTAGCGACGCCGGTCGAAGGCCCGATGGTAGGCCACATGGATGATCCACGAAGCCGCTGCCGATTGGGCGCTATCGAAAAGCGCGGCTTTGCGGAAGATGAACAGAAAGACTTCCTGCACCAGATCGTCCGCCTCCGCCTCGTTCCTCAGAATTCGGTAGGCAACATTGTGCACGGCACGAGCATAGCGGCGGAAAAGCAGAGCGAGCGCGTCTTTGGCCCCATCCCGAACCTGCTCCAGGAGAGATTCGTCGGAGGATTCGGAGATGCAGATGGCGGCCGAATGCGGACGTTCCGATACCTCTCCGGCGAGCAGGGCTGGGGTTTCCAGCGGACGGCCAAGCGCCTCGTGCACTTCAGAAGTGCTTGCGAGCGCGTCCGGGAAATAGGCTGCTTCGGAGCTCATGCATCCTCGCGGTCTGGTATTGCGAAATGGAGAAGTGAGCGACCTAACGATAATCTCAAAATAGTCGATTATCGCATAATTTGCAATAACCAGCTTCCATCAATGCTGATCCGGCACTTTTGGTGCGGCAGCGTTTGTCCTCCAAATTAAATAGTCGATTTTATACTATTCGTACTTCGCCTATTAACTTGAGCGACAGCCAACGCTCATGCCCCGAGTGAAATCAAACTTCGGCGAAGAATACGCGATATTTCTCGCGACGCTTCGGCGTTCCCGTGAAAATTCAGGACGAACGCAGACTGATGTAGCCGAATTCTTGAAACGCGACCAAAGTGTGGTGAGCAAATGTGAAAGAGGCGAGCGCAGGATCGACGTCATTGAACTACGGGACTACTGTCAGGCGATAGGCATAGAACTGCGAACATTCGTGGACATACTTGAAAAGGAAATTACACAAGCAACGTCGGTAAAGGCTTCTCTGAAAGTCAAAAAGCGTAGCTCACGTTAGGGAAGAGTATTCGAAAATGAACTTTACTATTCCAATTTGATGATCTTCACACTAGCCGATTCCGCAGTTTGACTGGCCACAACCTGGGAACTGTGCAGCCGTTCTAATATGACTTCGAGGTTTTACTGCACTAAGGCACATCACAGAATCGAGATTCGGTTTCGCCTGGATCCCTTTTCTCCGTTGCACCAGTGAACGGCTTGAACATTCTCCGGGTGATCGTCTCTCCATACCCCTCCCATTCCCAGTGGACTGATGTGGTCCGGCACGATGTCGCCATAGTCCGTGAAGTTGGCACCGCATATCCCGCATTTACCGCACTGGGACCCTCCTCGTTAGATTGCAGCTGAGTTCGAAAAGAATGTCGCATCCTGCGAACCTGTTTCCCTTGCAATGCGAATTCAATCAATGGCAGACTCGTCTCAAGCCATTCCGGGACTGTTCTCAACACAGTCCGAGAATCGTGACCACACCCGTCGCTTGCATCCCCAAGCGCGAGTCCAGGTCGTACCGACCTGTGAGAGTCAGATCTGGTGCTCTTTCGCAACGGGTGTCTCAGGAAAGATAGGCGACAGACAAACAGTCCTCATTCTTTTGCCTTGGACAAAGACAAGACTCTGGACCGGATTGGCCATGAACCAACCGATCCTGAAGTGCCCCCAAAGCGAGGCGTGTATGGCAAATCTTCCCCCATCCTCTGAGGACTCCCGACGCTGGAGTCCAGAGGCCTTGGCTCTTGCCGCTCAGGCCAAGGTCCTCTCTGGAAACAAACTTGAGCAGCTGGTCGTTCGATTGCAGCGCAACACCGGGCGTCCCAGCGAACAATGCTGGCGCTTCGTCATCCAGTACGGGCTCAAAGGGAGAGTGGCCAATCGCCGCTGGACGGACGAGGAAGTCGAGTTCGTGCGCGAGGAGATTGTCAAGCGGTCTGTTGACGAGATCGCGAAGAAACTCGGTCGCACACCCCAGTCGGTTCGAAGTATGCTGCAGAGGAATCGCCTCGGAGTACGAGAGATTCGCTGCGACCTCTTCTCTCTGGAGAGTCTTGCAAGGGCGCTGCATATACGAAAGGACGAGATTCGTCTCTGGATCGAGCAGGGCTGGTTGCAAGCCTCTGTTTCCACGGACGGCAGAAGGCGTTCCTACACCATCACTCCCGAATCCCTAGCGGACGCCTATAAGCGCCATCTGCCTGATCTCTTGAAGCGTGGTATTCCCAATCAATCTCTGTTCGAAGCCTATGTCCAATACGTGCATTCGCCGAAGCACACGGTCGGCGAACAACTTCTCGATGTCCGCCGGGACAAGCGGGAACGAGCGGCATTTGCGGCTACCAGGGTGAGCGATCTGCGGCAAGAGTCACCGGAGGAGGACGATGAGAATGACAACGACGAGGGAGAATACCGCATTGGTTTCAACGAAGACTCTGGGTTTCAAGAAGCATAGGCCATTCCTTCGAGGTGATCACCGCGAGTTCTGCGATGCAAGCTTGCGTTCGAGACGGCTCTCCATCTGCGGCGCAGTCTCCAACACGGTTTGCGGCCTCTTGCTACTTGCCGCGCTCACGATTGCCGGACGAATTTCCTATCAATGGATGAATCACGCTGTGGATGAGTATGTCAGCCAAACGGCCTGGCATGAACCACTGGATAGCTGGGCTTTTTGAACAATTTTGCTGTCGATCCGAGTCCCGGCATGCTGAGTCGGCGAGTTTCCCGTGAAGAAGTTTGCCGAAGCGCCATCGCAACTCGCGCATCTGAGCCAAGAACACTCATGTGGTGAGTGGTCGATCGGCAGTTGAGTGATCAGGTCAGGACGAGGCCGCGGCCTAGTGGTCGAGAGGCAGGTAACAGTACTGAAAGTTACTTTTTTGCGACGGGTTGCGCGCTTGATGAATCACCCAAGTATCTGCGGTTTCGGCAGGAGGCCTCCAGATGAAACAGATTGGCGCCAAGCTCCGTGCTGTCAGGATGAAGTGGGGACTCACTCTGCGTGAAGTGGAGGAGCGTAGCTTACGTATTGCACAGGATAGGGAAAACCCATCTTGCCGAATCTCCGCGAGTTGGCTGAACCGTGTCGAGCGCGATGGGCGGGGTCTCTCTGTGATCAAGCTGATCGTGCTTGCGGCCATCTACAGCATTTCCCCTGAGCAACTGCTTGCCTATTGTTCGAGCGCCGCCAAGAATTCATTGGAGCGCAATTGCCCGCTGGGTCCCAATACGACCCTTCTCCTGACAGATGGGCCATTAGAAGAGCACGCGCGGTCGTGGCTTCCCGACAGCATCGCCGTTGAACCCATCCCTGATAGTACGACTCTCCTTTCGCCGGAGGGTCCTCTGCCGAGTCAATTCCGCCGCGGCATCATCGGGCGGTTGGATAAGACCCTCGATCCGATGATCCGGCCTGGGGCTATTGTCCTGATCAACACTCTGCGACGCTCGATCGCTCACCGGAGAGATTGGACGAACGAATTCGATCGCCCGATCTATTTCCTTCTGACGCATGCAGGCTATTTTTGCGGCTGGTGCGAACTTGACAAGAATGCGGAATGGCTGACCCTGGTTCCACATACCCTTTCCTATGCGATCGGTCAACGCTGGAGATACCGGAAGGAAGTCGAGGTGATCGGCCGTGTCGCCGCCGTTCTGATGTGTTTGGAAGAGACATCCTCTGCAGCGTAGACGGGAGCCAGGTGCGGTCAAATGCCACATGAGCACCAAACCTCTCTGAAATAGGCGACCAGACCCGCATCACGTCCTCAGATGGCTTTCTCCAAATCGGCCAGCATGACATGGTTGCCCAATTCATAAAGAGCAAGTAGCCGGCGCGTCATAAGATAATACGTCGCGACCGCGCGTTGGGCATACATGGGAAATGCGCTCTCCAGCTTGCCGGTTCTCTTTGCGCCGCGAAGTCTCTCGACATGCCACTGGATTTCCCTGGCGCTCAGACGCATCTGCTCTGTCACAAGAAGCGCCTCGGGATACCACTGCTGAACGTAAAATGCCAAATCGATCAGTACGGCGCAATTTGCCGCCAGCACTTCCAGACCGTCGAGCCCGCCCACCAGCTTCCATATCTGTGCCGCATCGAGAGTCGCGCTCCCCTCATCCCTTCGCTGTTGCCCGGACTCGTCGATAATGTCGAGCGCGACTTCCGCAATGGAACTGCGGTCCACAGCAGTCAACCGTTTCAAAAGGTTCTCCCAATCATTTCGTGAAGATCTCCGGGCGCGACGAAGATAATGCGCGGCGATCACCAGAAGTGCAGTCACAAGAATCGCGACCGAGAATAGATAAACGACCGTGCGGGTGTTCACCATCATTTCCTCACACGAATTTTTTCAAGGTCCGAGTCCACAGAATGCTGCAACCGAATCAACTGCCCGCGCAAACTGTCTGGAAGCTTCCTCGGTTCCGGAGCATTGCGCCAAAGCATGATGATCCAGTACGCAACGCAGACCAGATAAGCACTCATGCGGAAGTGAGACAACAGCGCATAAACCTGCGTGTTCCGGCCCGCACCGAAGTAGCTGTGCCCGGTCTCGATCAACAGGTCGATGCTGGAATAAACACCAAGCCCCTGGGAAATTCGAGCGACATGGGACTTCCATGGAAGCCCCGACTTTACTGAAAGGACAACCATCCAGACGAAGAGTTCGCTCAGGCAGACGGATGAGAAAAAGTTGCTCCTGATGACAACTGCCTGCATCCAGAGCCGCACAGGCGGTGCCGCCAGCCAGGTCAGGCCCGCGGCAACAATAATTGTTGCCGCCAAAAGCCAGGACAACGTGCCTCGAATGTCGCGCGCCCATCGCCCGAGGGGGCGGAAAGTGTGGGAGTACATCTCGTAG
Organism: Telmatobacter bradus; assembly: GCF_048629425.1. Classification (NCBI taxonomy): domain Bacteria; kingdom Pseudomonadati; phylum Acidobacteriota; class Terriglobia; order Terriglobales; family Acidobacteriaceae; genus Telmatobacter; species Telmatobacter bradus. The sequence continues at coordinate 3,617,557 of NZ_CP184532.1, read as the reverse complement.
ACGACCGCAAGTTGCAACCCGGTGTCGAGCAGCCCGAGCGACCAAAAGGTGTAGAAGTAGCAGGCTTTGTTCCCATGCCGCTCGACGAAATAGAGTGTTACCGTCCTTACGATGTTTGAAAAAATAAATGCAGAGAAAATCGGGAATTCCTTAAAACGGCGGCGGATGAGGAGGACACAGAAAAGGATTAAATGTGCTCCGAAGCCGGCCGTCCAAAACAGAAGATCAAGATCAGTTAAATGCATCCATTCCTCTCCGCTCGGACGGCCGCCAGGGGGCGCTATGGACTGGATTTTACGCCAGATTGAGCAAAGTGAGAATGATGCTCACGATGTCTGGTTCGATGGGCTCCGGATCGGTCCCGGTAATGCCGTCCGCGGTGGGCGATGAGGAACTGCTCGATGTTGGGGAGGACGTGGAGGTTTGCCCCGGACCTGAGGCGAACGCCCGGCCAACAGGGCCGGTCAACAGTACGAGGAGTAGAACAAATGACAGTTTTCGCACAGCATACTTGGACATTGGGGGAGTCTCCTTTTCGAGCGCAAATGTGCGCTGAGGCGGAGACTAGAGATTTCACGCGAAGAATCCGACGAATTCGCGGAGTCCGTTGCTCATGCGCAATTGCAGTGGACCCGAAGACCAATTACTGACTCATTCGATTACACTCGCAAAGCGTTCAATGAAACATATGTCCACGGTATTTCTGCGCAGTATGGTTTCGGATAGGCAACAGGTGTCACCAATTCCATCGACGGTCGATGTCACCGATTTCGGATAGAGGATCTTACAGTACGAATCCAATCTCCCTGAAGAAGGAGTTTCACGGTTCCGTCGGCCGGTTAGAGGGCGACATGATCGAGTTGCTCCACGGTACAGATAGGAGGAAATAACGCACGGGCCGAAAATCACACTCGGCTAGATCCCTTGTCCCTGTTGCACCACCAGTGGACTGCCTGAATGTTCTCTGGGTGGTCGTCACGCCATGCCCCTCCCATTCCTCGGGGATGAATGTGGTCGGGTACGATGTCGCTATAATCAGTGAACGGTTCGTTACAGAGGGCGCACTTGCCACGCTGGGCCGCAATCTTCCGGTCGAGGAGTTTCCGCATTTCTCCGTTCGAACTCAGTTCCCGGTATCCCCGGGGATGTTGTGGGTCTTCAATGCGTCGAACGCCCAGCTGGCGCTGGTGTCTTTCTCTTGGTATTGCTTCTCTGCCGCAGCAGCAGAGGGAGGGGTGGATCGGGCAGAGTTGGTTCCGGCGGGGCCTCATGATGTTCTCCTTATTTGTTTGGGTGCAATGGTGTGATTGGGATTGGCAGGAAACGAGATCGTCTGCTTCAGCCACCGGAAGCGCATTTGGCGAGCATCTCGGCTGACTTGTGCCTGGTCTGGAGCAGGATGTCGTGCTCGCTGACCCCGTTTATCGCCGCTCTGGCGATGTGGCCGGCGCGCCAAGCGGTCCGGTTCAAGATCCAGCCGATGCAGTTCTTGTGAAGTCCGCGGGGATATCGATATAGAAGAAAACCTTGACATGGCGAAGCGCTGTTGTCAGCACATCCTGAACACGCAATGGCAACAGGCTGCAGGAGTAACCGGCGTTGGTATGGCGACTGGAACCTTGAGGCATCCTGCTTGGTTGCGGTCCGAGGAGGCTCCCGGAGCTTATGGCGTTTCGGGGGTAATCCGGCCTGATAACCGAAAATGGACGGTTCTGGGGAGCCGTGAGGTCGAAGATCTGGCCATGTTGATGATTCGGCCTTCCCGATTCGCAGCAAATGGTGTTGATCAAATGGTTATCTCCGAATAGGTTACGACACACCCGGAGCCGCTTGAATAGCCGTCTGAGCGGCATTTGCCCGCGTGACTGTCCAGAGGGGACATCTCTCTGTTCAGGAATGGCTCGGGCTAGCTTCTAGCCCACGATCAGCTCTCTGCGTCCATCTCGTGTCAAATCCGTGAAAGGGACCCGCGCGGGGAGCCCCTAGCACGGGGGAAACTTTCTTGACGCAGCCTGCACGTTAAGCTAACGTGATGATGTGAGCCATCTTAAGACCATCGCTTGTCGTATTCCCGCGCAGTTGTGCGACCGCGATCTTGCATTTTCCATTTTGTAACACTCTGGAAGATTGGAAGGAACGCCGCACAGCCTGCGAGGCTTCAGCCCGCAGGTTTTTTTGTGTCTCGCTTTGGCCTTCGGTCATCGACCCAGAATGCCCGAATCAGCACGAGGAGTACGCAATGAGTGTAGTTCGAGATGTGGTTCTGAAATCCCAACGACGGTACTACCATGCGTAACCAGATCCTTAGTTTCTTGCTCCTTTCAAGCACGCTCATCCTTGAAGCGGCATGTTCCCCTCTTGCCTCCGCACAGAGCGTGGGAACGACAAATGATCGAAAGATCACGCTAGCGGAGGTGATCGATTTCGCGCGCAAGAACTACCCTGCGATCCAAGCCGCACAAGCAGAAACAAGGGCGGCAAATGGCCAAGTCGGTGTCGCACGAACGGTCTACCTGCCGCGAACTGATTTGCTCTGGCAAACAAATCGGGCGACGGCGAACAATATCTATGGGCTACTGCTTCCACAAGGTGTGATTTCGACTATTTCGGGTCCGGTGATCGCGTCCGATCCTTCCCGGAGCGCTTGGAGCAGCGGTGGCGGGATGTTGATGAGCTGGCAACCGTTCGATTTTGGGGCGCGGCGCGCGAAAATCGATATCGCCCTTCAGGGGAGCGCAGCCGCGAAGCAGACAGCGGCTCTGACCACGCTTGAGGTGACGGCAAACGCAGCAAGCGCCTTCTTCGATCTTGCAGCTGCCCAACAGCTTGTTAAGGTTGCACAGGCAAATGTCGAGCGGAATGAGTCCTTCAACAAGGCGGTCCATGTTCTGGTTGACAACACACTCCGTCCAGGGGCCGACGCATCGCAGGCAAACGCGCAACTTGCCCTGGCCCGCAATCAATTGATCCAGGCAGAGACGGAAGCCTCGATTCGCCGTTTAGCGCTGGCAAAGTATCTTCCCGACGGCGACAAGGAAGTTGAGATCGACGTCTCTCAAATGCTCGCGGTGCTTCCCCTTGCCGAGCTTGCCTCGACGCTACCGACTTCCCATCCGGCAGTTCTTGAAGAAGACGCTCGGGTCCATCAACAAGAGGCGCAGAAACATCTGCTCGATCGAAGCTACGTCCCGAGCTTCAGCACACTTGCGGCAGTGTCCGGCAGGGGCGCTGGAACAGATGCGAGCGGGCATTTTCCTGGAGGCACGGCAGGACTGGCACCGGACACGTTCAACTGGGCAGCGGGCTTCCAGGTGACGTTTTCGGCGTTTGACTTCTTCGGCATTCGAGAACAGAAGAAGGTGCAGGCTTCAAATGTTCAGGCAGAAGAGGCCCGGTACAACCAGTCGCTCGATGATGTCTCGGCAGCCATTGCGCAAGCTCGCGCGAGGCTGACGGGGGCGCGTCAAATTGCGGCCAACACCCCGGTTGAACTGTCCGCCGCACAGGCAAATGAACAACAACAGCAAGCGAGGTATCGTTCCGGGCTCGCGACCGTAGTGGATGTTGCGGCCTCGGAAGGAGTCTTGGCTCAGGCTCAAGCTGATGACGCTATCGCCCGCTTGAGTGTGTGGCGCGCGGAACTTGGAGTTGCCGCGGCGCAAGGCGATATTCAACCCTTCTTGCAGACAATTCAAAGCCATACGGAAGGAAGATAACAACCATGTGGCTGATCCGAATTGCTCTTCGCCGCCCCATCACGGTTCTCGTTCTAGTCGTGGCTTTGGGCCTGTCCTCCATCCTGGCGATATTGCGAACGCGCGTCGACATCTTTCCAAATCTGGATTTACCCGTCATTTTTGTTGCTCAGCCTTACGGGGGCATGAGTCCGCAGCAGATGGAGGGATTCCTCTCCTACTACTACGAGTACCACTTCCTATACATCAACGGCATTGAGAGCGTGGAGGCTAAGTCAATCCAGGGCGCAACACTTCTACGCCTCTCCTTCCATCCGGGCACCGACATGAGCGAGGCGCTCTCGGAGACTATCTCTGAGGTAAACCGGGCACGAGCATATATGCCGGCAGGCACCGTGGCCCCCTTCGTAGTCCGCTATGATGCCGGAACCTTGCCTGTTGGGTATATGGTTTTCACAAGCCCGACACGAACGCTCGGTGAGATTCAGGACCTCGCTCTCAATCGCGTCCGCCCAGTGTTCGCGACATTGCCTGGGGTAACTTCTCCCCCTCCGTTCGGGGGCAACCAGCGCACAATCGTCATCAATGTCGATCCAGAGAAGCTGAAAGCGTATGGGCTGTCAACGGAGAACGTGGCCCAGGCCCTCGCCACCGGAAACATTGTTCAACCTTCCGGCAACGCCGATATCGGCACGACCCATACCCTCGTCACGACCGACTCGAATGTGACTCAGATTACCGACTTGCTTGGAATACCGTTGAAGCTTGGGTCCGGGCCATCGGTCTACATCCGTGATATAGGCAGCGTCTCGGACTCATCCGATCTTCTCGCCGGCTATGGTCTGCGGAACGGCAAGCGAACGATTTATATCCCGGTGACAAAGCGGCCCAATGCTTCTACGCTCACCGTGGTTAACCAGGTGCGAGAGAATCTCCCGCGCTTTCAGTCACTCATTCCAGACGATATAAAAATCACTTATGAGTTCGACCAATCGCAATATGTGCGGGACGCTCTTAACTCTGTTTTGCGCGAGGGACTGATCGGGGCGCTTCTTACGGGCTTCACGCTGTTTTTGTTCCTGCGTGACTGGCGATCTTCGCTCATTGTGGTCATTACGATCCCGCTGGCGCTTTTGACAGCCGTCGTGTTGCTTACGCTCGTAGGAGAAACCATCAACATCATGACCCTGGGTGGGCTCGCCCTCGCTGTCGGCGTGCTGGTTGATGAAGGAACCGTCCTACTTGAAAACATTCATGTCCATCTGGCCGCCGGGGAAAATACTGCAGGCGCTGTTTTGCTGGCCAGCCGCGAGGTTGCACGACCGCGATTGCTGGCCATGCTCTGCGTAATGGCCGTTTTCATTCCGTCCTTTTTCATGACGGGACCGGCTCGATCTCTTTTCTTGCCTTTATCTCTTGCTGTCGGCTTCGCGATGCTTGCGTCCTATCTTCTTTCCAGTACCCTCGTCCCCGTACTGGCGAACTGGATGCTGAAGTTGAAGGACGAAAATGGCACAGGGCACCGGGAAGAACGGTTCCATCGTTTTCGTGGAGCATTCGAGCGGACATTGGATCGCGCCATGCGTGCTCCAGGCATGCTTCTCGCTTTGTACGGCGTCACCGCATTGCTCGTGCTCGTGCTTGTCACGCCTCACATCGCCGAAGAAATATTTCCCTCCGCTGCGTCCTCGCAATTTCGGCTGAAGATCGACGCACCGGACGGAACACGCGTTGCCGTTACCGAGGACCTTGTGCGGCGGATTCTGGACACGATTCAAAACGTCGCTGGCGAAGAGAACCTGGAGCTGAGTATTGGATACGTCGGAAATCAAGGCTCTTCCTATCCGATCAATACGGTCTATCTGTTTACGAGTGGCCCCCAGCAAGCAATTATCAATGTCTCGTTGAAGCGGGGATCACCTCTGAAGGTCGCCAGCCTCGAGAACCAGCTCCGACAAAAACTGTCGAAGCAGTTTCCGGATGTTCATTTCTCTTTCGATCCAGGCGACCTCGTAAGCCAGATCCTGAGCTTCGGATCGTCTTCCCAGGCTGAGGTGACAATCGCGGGACCGCAGTATGCTGACGTTGCCACCTACACCGAAAAAGTGCGACAAAAGCTGGCAACCGTCTCCTCTCTGCGCGATCTGGAGTATGAGGAGCCGCAGCAGTATCCGGCTATCGAAGTTCATGTGAACCGGACGATTGCCGGTCAGCTCGGCACAACCGCAAACGATGTGGCAACGTCGATTGTGGACTCCACCGCATCCAGCCGCTTCACTGCTCCCAGCTTCTGGCGTGATCCCCGATCTGGAATCGCCTATCAGGTACAGATTCAGGTGCCCCAGGCGAAGATGACGTCGATGGCGGACATAGGCAATATCCCCGTCAACAGTTCGACCGGCACTAAACCGCTGGTGAACCAACTCGCCGATTTACGGGCAACAGCCGTGCCTGGGGAGCTTGATCGGCGAAACGGTCAATGGATGCTCGCGCTTTCTGCCAACGTCGCCAATCGCGACCTCCGGCTTGCCAATAATGACATCCAGCAGGCTTTGGTCGATGCGGGGAAGCCACCGCGCGGAGTTGAAACTCAAATACGGGGCCAGGTCAGCGCTTTACGACAGATCTTTGTGGAGCTTTCTATCGGTCTCGCCGCTGCAATTGGAGTCATCCTGCTCCTGCTCACGGCGAACTTTCAATCGCTTCGCCTGGCCTTGGTGGTGCTCTCCACGGTGCCAGCGGTTCTCGCAGGAGCCATCCTTATGCTTCTGTTGACGGGAACGACGCTGAACCTCGAAAGCTTCATGGGCACCATCATGGCGGTTGGTGTCGCAGTCGCCAACGCAATTCTTCTGGTCAGCTTCGCGGAGCAAAATCGTCTTCAGGGTGCGGCTTCCCACGAGGCGGCGAGAGCCGCCGCCTCAGAGCGTTTGCGGCCGGTGCTTATGACGAGTCTTGCTATGATCGCGGGCATGATCCCGATGGCGCTCGCCTTTGGACAAGGGGCTGAAGAGACAGCGCCTTTGGGGCGTGCTGTGATTGGTGGTTTGCTTGTGGCAACGGTAGCGACATTGTTCCTTCTTCCCATGGTTTTCGGGATCGCGCAGCGCAATGCTTCAACCGTCTCCAGATCCCTCGATCCCGAAGATCCTGAAAGCAAATGGTTCACAAACAAACAGGAGGCGCACGATGAAACGCCTGCTCTTAGCTTCCAATGTTCTGCTCCTTGCTGCGCTCGGCTGCAATAGTTCGCCTGATAGGAGTGCAGATCAGAAGACCTCGCCTTCAGGCCCCAATTCGGCGACGGTGGTAAATACTGTGGCGGTAGCGTCGCGCAAGCTGCATACGACCATTACCCTACCGGCGGAGTTACTCCCCTACGAATCCGTGGATATCTTTCCCAAGGTCACAGGCTTCGTACAGACCGTCAACGTGGATCGTGGATCGCATGTGCGGCGCGGCCAGGTTCTGGTTCGATTGACGGCGCCGGAACTCAACAGCCAACGATCCCAGGCAGAGGCCGCGGTGAATGCAGCTCAATCCCAACTCGCAACGGCACAGGCAAAGCTGGCTTCTGACAACGGTACCTACCTGCATATGGCGGCGGCGGCAAAGACTCCCGGAGTGCTCGCAGAAAATGACGTGGCGGTCGCAGGTCAAACCGTCACCGCCGATCAAGGAATCGTGGCGGCGGCAGAGCAGAATGTTACTGCTGCTCGTCATGCGCTAAAGAGCGTAAGTGAGACCGAATCTTATCTCAGCATCACAGCGCCATTCGATGGGGTCGTGACTACCCGAAATCTCCATCCTGGAGCGCTCATCGGTCCTGCGTCGGGCCAGGCCGGTGCACAGCCGATACTCCAAATTGTTAATGACAAGCGGTTGCGATTGGTTGTGCCGGTGCCGGAAGCGCAGGTGGGTGATATAAAGGAGGGCCAAAAGGTGACCTTCAGCGTCCCTGCTTATCCGGCTCAGAAATTCACTGCTCCTATCCAGCGCATCTCCCATGAAGTAGAAGAAAAGTCCCGGACGATGCCTGTCGAGCTTGACGTTCTGAATACGAATGGAAAGCTATCGCCGGGTAGCTATACGACAGTGCAATGTCCGTTGGATCGCAGCTATCCGACGCTGTTCGTACCCACTTCTGCTGTCACCAGCGATCAGCAGCATACCTTTGTCATCAGAGTGCAAAATAGCAAAGCCGAGTGGGTTACGGTTCAAACGGGCCTGACCGTCGAGAGTGATATCGAAGTCTTCGGAGATTTGAAGGCTGGCGATCAAGTGGTCAAAGTGGCGACAGATGCGATTCGATCAGGCGAGAAAGTCAAGTTACAACCGACCACGATGGTGCGATGAGTGAGGACAGAGCGACAGCTCTCGGAGCAATCTAGCGTCAGCGTGCGAAGCAGATCCTCATCCTACTGTCTTGGCGAAGACATCCAGAATGAGCGGCTTTATCTTTTTCAAAAGCCAACGTGTGCGGCGCGGTGTGGGCGGATCTTACCGGCTATCCGGAGATTACCACTGAAATGTCGCTATGTATTCCCAAATCCCCCGGGAGATTCTGGGTTGGCTACACTCTGACTAGCCCCGGAGAAATTCATGTCCTCAGAGGTTGGGTCTCATTGCTACTTGATCCTCAGGTGCCAGCCTCGCCGCAACTCAGCGCCGGGAACTTCTTCTTCGCGCTGGATGGCAGTTTTGATCGTGTCGTTATCTGGCCTTGACTCATCTACGGCACTCTCAAGCATTCTGCTGAGTTCGTCGGGGAGACTTGCCAGAACAGTTTCCCAGAGAACGCCGCTAATACGAGCGTCGATCCGGCGAAAAGCCACCGGAAGTGCCGACTCGTCTGTGATCCGAATAGACTCCTGGCTATTCTTCTGGGCGCGCAAGGTGAACTCGCGTCCCTCGATCGCTTTGAGCTCACGGCTCATCAGGTAGTAGAGCACCATGTTCTTCGTTCGTTCAACCTTGCCGGCCGCGGCTCGTGCCCGGTCGCCGAGGCGAGCAGCCTCGGCGCGGCAAAACTGCTCACGCGCCTCCATCCGGCGCAGGAAGCGCCCGATCCTGTCCACCTTTTCGTCGTGGGCCGAGCAGAACTGCTGGAAGCGGGCGACGAGATCCCCGTCAGGTTCGTCGCCAAGAGCAGTTTGCTCCTCGATCTCATCGAGAAGGCCGTCGAGTTCCGCGTCGATCTCAAAAAGCGAATTTGTTTCAGCAATCGTTGCCATGGTCTTCTCCCTCACTGGAGTTGTGGTATGCCAGCAGCATCAAGCGGCAATTCGTTCCTGAATGGTGGCTGCCTGGCGGCTTGGTAGGCAAGCGCATCTGCGCGGGATTGGATCGGGTGGCCATTGTGCCCTCTAATCCAGCGCCAACGAATTGTTCGCACTTCGTTAAGCTGGAGCAATTCGCGCCAGAGTTCCTGGTTCTGCAACTCGAAGCCACGGCTATTGCGCCAGCCAAACCGCTGCCAGCGAAAGACCCGGAATCGCATTCCGTCGATGAGCAACTCCGAGTCAGAGCGCAGTTCGATTCGCGCGCCGGTTGGCGTCAGGCGAAGTGCCTCGACTGCGGCGCGCAGTTCCATTTCAGAAACGGTCGCCCACGGAACCGATCCTGCAATTTCCTGCCGCTTCGTCCTGTGGAGCACGATAGCTGCCCAGCCGGCAGGGCCTGGGTTTCCGATGGCCGAGCCATCGGTAAAGATGAAGAACTGCTTGTTCATGGGGATGCTCCGTAGCACGTCAGTTCCAATGAGCCGAGCATTGGCTATGCCGCTTGCATGGGGATAACGCTGCCGAAGGGTGCATGACGGTCGCCGGTTGAGGCCCAGAGCACGGGATAGTCGGGGGTGGATTCGGGAAACACCCCATAAAGATCGGTCAGAAATACCAGCGTCTGCGGCTGAATGCCTTGCTCGTCCAGCCAGTCGAAGCATGGACCGAAGTCTGTGCCTCCTCCGCCAATGGGATTGAGATGAACTTGTTCTCCGGCTTGATAGGTCTCCACTTTGTGTACCTCTGTGTCGAAGTACAAGACATGAACGCACTTTGGCCGCTGACCTTCGAGGATCGAGCAGACCTCAGCCTCAAAGAGACGCAACAACCGGCCATTCACCGAGCCGGAGCAATCGACAGCGATGGCGATCTCTCCGACACCCTCGCGCACAACCCCTGGCAGATAGAGCCCGTTCCAGATGTGGCGGCGGTTGGGCCGCATCCAACTCGAGTCGGCAGGGATGGTGTCTGACCAGAGCCGGCGCAACAGTTCGCGCCAGTCCACCGTTGCCTCTGCGGCTCCTTCGAGAGTTCGGGCCAGACCCGCAGGAGCCTTACCTGCTTGCTTCGAGAGCGTGACTGCCTGGTTGACAGCAACACTCCACTCTCGCGCCTGCTCTTCCGCACTTGGCGTCTCTTCGTCAGGTTGTGGTGCATCAAGAACCTGGCCGATGCCGCCCTCTGTCTCTGGCGCAGTTGGCTCATCGGTGCTGCCTTGTTTTTCTGGCGTTTCGCCTGCGCCAGTTCCGGCACCGGCATCTGAACTGTTCTGGCCACCAGACTGCGGCTGTGCTTCTGCATCGCGCAGGTTGTAGATCTGCTCGGCGCTCATGCCGCGAAAACGGTGATCGACAAGAACGCCGTTCGGCAGACTGAGGCCAGCATCGAGCAGCAGTGGATTGATGGCGTAATCGCACGCCTCATTCCACCGCTTGGGATCGCGCCCTGAACGCCGTACATGATGTTGGAGCGCGGGGTGCATGACCTCGTGGGCCAACACCCCGACCAGTGTTGCCGAGTTCAGCGTATCGATAAAATCGGGATTAAAGTAGAGCGACACGCCATCAGTCGCCATGGTTGGAATCGACCGACTCTCTCGCCCCTTCAAGCGAAACAAAAGCGAGCCAAAGAACGGATGGTCGAGCAACAAAGTTGTCCGCGCCTTCTGAATGCGAATGGATGCTGGTGTCTCATGTCTCATGCCGCCAGTGGCACCTCCATGTACGCAGACATACGGGAGAGAATGTCATCGACCGTTGGAGCGTTTGGTGCCTCCTCCGGCACACTGGCTTCGCGATCACGCAGAACGCTGTCGATCTCGGCAACGATCTCCGCGGCATCGTTTGCCGTGGCCACGCGCAGCAGGTCGTGCTTCTTGAGGTCCTGCGCCGTAAAGTTGCACAACCGTTGCCTGATCTGGTCTGCGAAGCGATTCAGGTCGGCGTCGCCATTCACGTTCAGGCGCGGCAGCAACTCCACCAGGTCGAAGACATTCGTGACCATCGTCGCGTGGAAACGGGACTCCGGCTCGTTGAGCCGGTCCACCATGTGCGAGACCACCTCCCTGAGCCGCTTCCACAAATCCTCGGTTCCACGCGTCAAGGACTCGCGAACATTGGCGTCGATCTCGCGGGCCACGCGCGCCTGCTCTTCGGCCGACATCTGCACGCGAAAGTCGTTGCCAGTCGGGATAGGAAGTATCTCCAGCTTCACACCGAACTTCTTGCGCAGCTTGTCGGCGGCAGGATAGTCTTCCTCTCGAAACAGGCCGTTCAGCTCCGGGCGTACCTGCTCGATGTACTGCGGATAGACATGAAGAAAGCTCTCCACGCCCTGCTCAAAGCTGGCCTCAAACTCGCGCATACGGGCTGTCAAGTCGAAGTAGAGGTTCGATGGCAGCAGGCGGAAGCCCTCATCGGACCACGGCAGCGTGATCCTGTAGAAATACTGCCGCACCTGCCCAGCCAGCGTGCGCAGTTCATCGAGTTTGTCGGCGCCGCGCAGCAGTTGCTTGTTGTAGCGGCCCGCGCCCTGGTGCGCTCCGTGTTGGTCGGCAACGTCGCGGCTGATCTTGCGGTCGTGTTTGATGGCCGTCCAAATGCTGATATGGACGGCGGCGAGCATGGCTCGTTCAGTAATCATCGAATGGCCTCCTGTTGCACACCGAAGCGAACAAACTCCGGCGTGTGGGTGATAGCGGTGTCCCGCGCCGCCGCATCGCGCATAGCCATGACGCGCATCTCGGTTGGCATACGGTCGAGGTACTTGAGTCCTCTGGCTACAGAGCTGTCGGTCATGGCCCGCCCCAGCGCCGTGGCAATGGCGATCTGCGCGGATGTTTCTGTCGGCAACGGTGCCGTTTCTGGGCTAAGCAGTATCTCGTCGATCGACGGCAACTGGCGAAAGAGCCGCAAGAATGCAATCAACTCTGCCGCAGCCGCAGGCCCAACTGTGCCGTCGAGCAACTGTGCCTCGAACTCGCTTGCCCCGGATAGGAACGTGGTTTTCTGCCGGTTGGCAATGCCGCGCAGAACGTTGGAGGCCATCTCCCAGGATCGGGGAGTGGGCCAGGCATTGGCATCCGAGGTTGCATCGGCGGTATGCAGCAGGTCCGGCTTGAAGCGCAGAAATGCGATGATCTCCGGCCGCACGCCCGCGCCTACGGCCCACTTGCACCAGTCGTTGAGATCCGCTTCGAGTTTGAGATGGACAAAACGATTCCGCAACGGCCGCGGCATCGAGAAATGGACACCCCGCTCGGAGGCCGGGTTGCCGGCGGCAATGACCAGCCAGCCGTCCGGCAACACATACTCTCCCAGTTTGCGGTCGAGCACCAGTTGATAGCAGCCAGCCTGCGTCATCTGCGGAGCTGACGTCAGTTCGTCGAGAAAGAGGATACCCTTCCCGGCAGTGGGAAGGAACTTGGGCGGAACCCATTCGGTCTGGTCATCTTTGATGCGCGGCAGACCGCGCAGATCGACCGGATCGAGTTGCACGGCGCGAACGTCCAGGAAATCAAAGTCGAGATCGTCCGCAACCTGCGCAACGATCTGCGACTTACCGACGCCGCACGCGCCCCAGATATGCAGAGGCACACGCTCGCCGATCAGCGCATGAAGCGCCTCGTAAAGCTTGGATGGTTTCATTTGGATTTACCTCAGGCGGAATACTGATTCAGGTGTGAAGATTGGCCGGTCAGCCGTCTATTCGGGAATGCGTTGGATTACCGGGCTGACCGCTTTGGGGCGGAACAGCGACGAAGATATAAACTGATTTCTAGGGCGTGTTAACACTAAATTTGTTATAATTGGAGTTAATGGAGATCACGGCCGAGCAGTACAAAAAGATTAAAGATAGCCTGCCGATTCAGCGCGGGAATGTGAAACTGCAGAACCTCCAAGTTCTCAACGCGATTCTGTATGTTGCCGAGCAAGGATGCAAATGGCGCGGTCTCCCGCCTCGCTTTGGCAACTGGCATAGTATTTATACGCGCATGAATCGCTGGGCCAAAAATGGCGTTCTGGATCGCGTCTTCGAGAAGTTGCAGACCGAGCAGATCGTGCGCATCAAGATTGAAGCCTTCTCGCTCGACTCAACCTCGATCAAGGTCCATCCCGATGGAACAGGCGCGTTAAAAAAAATGGACCTCAGGCCATCGGCAAATCCCGCGGCGGATGGAACACCAAGATTCATATGGTTGCCGCGAATGCTCGAACGGCGGTAGTGTTTGCTCTGTCGCCGGGCAACGCGCACGATGCGCCAGAAGGCCGAGCGCTGCTGGAAGATCTTGGGCCGATGCCGGAAGGTCTTCCGATGCTGATGGATAAGGCCTACGAGGGCAACGAAACGCGGCAGTTGGTACTTGATCTAGACATGATTCCGGTGGTTCCGCCCAAATCCAACCGGCTCGATCCCTGGGAATACGACCGCGAACTCTATAAGAAGCGTAACGAAGTGGAACGCCTCTTCCGCAGGCTGAAGGGCTTCCGCCGCATCTTCTCCAGATTCGAAAAACTCGATGTGATCTTCCTCGCCTTTATCAATTTCGTTTTGATCGTCGAAGCCCTCAGATAGTGTTAACACGCCCTAACAACGCCAGCCTTCCTTTTGATGGAATCTCTCGAATCGGTTTCGCGGGAGATGGGTGAAAGATCGCGCTGGGATGCGGTGTAACTCGCGGGTTCTTCACAGGGCGAAGCGATGCTCGTGAATTCAGGAACGTAAGCTCCGCGAGGCAACGACAAACGGACGGTCTCGTTTTGGCCCTCGTTTAGAAAATAGGTTTCGATCCGTTGCCGGAGCCTGCTGGCGTTCGACCGGACGATATTGTCTTCCCCTGAGTCGTATCCGGCCTTCCGCTCAAAAATCTTTTCACCGATCCTTTGCTCGTTCAGTTGGTCGCCCCTGCCAAGCAGGGCCTCCTCACATATGTAGCAAAGGAATGTACACAGACGAGCAGACTTTGCCAAGTGGGGCGACGCAACGATACGTTCGACAAGTTGCCAGCGCGGGTCCACAGACAACCCACGACTTTGCATTTCTGTGCGTTGCTCCGCAGTTGACATTATCGCCATATTCTGAGTATATTGATGCGGCATTACATGCCCATGAATCGCCCATTTGCATTCATTTTATGGCGGTTAGCGCCACAGTTAAAACAGATTTCAAATAGCTAACGATCTTCTGAAATCGGCAGATCATCGCCCCCCCTCCGGCTCTTATAAGCTTTGCCGTGCGAAAGCGAAGGCGAGTCCTCCAGTGGATCAGATCGTCCAGCCTCAGAGTAGTCTAGCCAATATTCAGATGTGGAAACGCTTCCGGGTTATTCTTCAAATCTGAATCCGGTCGAGGACTTATGGAGCAATATCAAAGGCCAGGAATCGGCCAACCGCTATGTTTCCGGACTTGGCGAGGCCGAAGACGGCGTGTCGAGCGGCATGAATCGAGTGCGCCAATCCAAGCTACCGCTTTCCTTCTTGCACCACGCGGGGCTCATTTTTTGACGCACCTTCTCACTGTTTTATGCGATGTTAAGTCAGCTGACTGAGCACCGCCTCATTTTCATTCCTCATCAAGGCTTTTCTTCAATCGCTTTCATACGCCAGCCAAACTCCTCTTCCAGATCCTTCGTGTAACCGATCTTCTGAAAAGCCTTCCGTCCTTCCGGATCGATAAACCACGTCATTGGAATTGGCGCTATGTTGTGCTCCACTCCGTATTGTGCTCCGAGCAGCACCGGAAATGCGTATTTGTGTCCGTTCACAAAATCTGCAATCGTCTGCACCGGCGTATCCGCGTCGTCGATTGACATCGATAGCACCACCACCTTGGAGTCGTCCTTGTACCGCAGATACAGCTTATCCAGGTCCGGCAGTTCTCGCCGGCACGGCCCGCACCATGTTGCCCAGAAGTTCACCACCACCACCTTGCCCTTCAGGCTTTCGCTCGAAAGCTCTTTGCCGTCCAACGTCTTCAGTTGGAAGGCTGGTATCGCCTGCGGCGCGGCGATTCGCTCGCGCAGAATCGCAGCCTTGCGCCGTTCTCGATCCTTGTCGATAATTGGCGCCAGATAGGTGGCAAGTCCATCTTTGTCGCCCGGATGCGTCTGAAGATAGCTCGACCGAAGCGCCTGCACTGCCACGTGCTCGCCCGCACGGTAGAAGGGAAGCTCCAGCGCTTTCAGATACTGCGCCTCAGCCTTCTTTGTGTCTCCTTCGGCCGCATACACATTACCCAACCGCACGGCCGCGTCCGCGCTCTTAGGCCACAGCGCGAGCGATGCCTGAAACTTCTGCCCGGCCTCCTTCAGCTTGCCTTCTTCGAGATACACAAGACCCAGCGCATTTTGCCACGGCGCAACGACCTCCGATAACTCGAACTCCACAAACCCATCCTTGTCGGTCTGGTCCAGCAATCGTTCCTGCAGGGTTTTCCACTGTGCATCGAGCTGCTTTTCCGCATAAGACTCTAACTCAGGCAGATATGACTTATGCTCCGCCAGCGCCTCTATCGCAAGCGCGGAATCCCCATCCAGCGCGGCCAACGACTTGTAGAGCCGCTCCGTATCCAGTGGTTCCAGCTTGGGCAGTATGTAGCTCAGTGACTCATTCGCCTGATGTACTGTCAACGTCGAGCGATGGACAGGTTTGTCGAGATAGGCTTCCAGCGCCGCCGCCTGCATGGGCTGGTTCTGGTCCGCTGTCCTATGCGGATCGTCGATCATCGTTACCCGATAGCTTGCCATTTCCGCAGCCGCGCTGTCCGGGAACAGCTCCACAATTACTTTTCCGATGGCCTGCTCCAACTCGGGCGTTGACGACAGCTCGCCCATTATCCCCTGCGCCGCAAGATCGTCCGGCTTGAGCTTGGCTAGAAATATATGAGCATTTGCCACGGCAATGGCTATGGATGCGTCCTTGCTCTTGCCCGGAGCGGACGTCGCCGCTCGCCAATACGCCAGGTGCAGCGCCAGCGAATCCGAGTTCTTAGCCGTTGCCGCCAGCAGTTGGGCGGCGGCAGATCTGTCGCGGTGGCCGAGCAACTCTGCTTTTAACAACACGGCGCGCACATTCCCGGCACCCAGCGTGAGCGCGCGGTCAACCGGCGTCTCGACATCCTTGGTGCGATCTTTCTGCTGCATCCTGTTGGCAGCTTGCAGCGCTTCGGCCTGCAGCGTCAGCCCTTCGGCTGTCTTGTCAAGCTGTGCCTGATGCGTCCCAACAAAGCTTTCCAACTCGTGCACAAACGTCGCCGTCTGCTCCTTCGACACCGATGTATGCAGCTTGCGCGTCATCGCCG
Organism: Telmatobacter bradus; assembly: GCF_048629425.1. Classification (NCBI taxonomy): domain Bacteria; kingdom Pseudomonadati; phylum Acidobacteriota; class Terriglobia; order Terriglobales; family Acidobacteriaceae; genus Telmatobacter; species Telmatobacter bradus. Next base: position 3,601,281 of record NZ_CP184532.1, on the reverse strand, counting down.
TCATGGCCAACGTCAGCACTTCGCTGTTTTCCGGCGCGGCGGTCACGGCATTTTCACAGGCGTTGCGCGCCTCCCATCCGTTGTCCACCGCGCAACGCGCCAGCGCCGCCCATGCTGATTCCTTCGCTGTCCCGCGCAGTTTGTCAGCCGCCGCCATCGCCTCATGACGCCATCCAAACACCGCCGACCACGCCAGCAGTTCCGGATCGTCAGGGTGCGCAGCTGTCAGAGACTCGATTCTCTGCGTCAGCAGATTCTCGTCGTGGCTGGCATAGGCGCTGGTGAGTTGCGTCCTATCCATTGCCGGTTCCTGGGCAACCGCCTCGGTCCCCACTGCCAGCATCGAGGCTAAGCAAATCGCGCCGCCTATGCGCACTATCGTTGCCTTCATTGCAATCCCTTCTTCATCTCGGTTGTCCGGTTCAACCCGGCCGCGCGCTCTACGAAAGAAACGCCGGGCGGGCTCAAAATCGGCCTTCCCGGCGTTATATGCTTACTGCCGAAGTTTAGAAGCTATACCGCAGAGCCATCTGCAATACGCGCGAACCGCCACCACCGAACTGGGTGTTGCCTGCCGCGGTCGTTGTGTCGTAGGTGTTCGTGCTTGCGCCGAACCGCGAATTTGGCGTGAACTTTCCGCTGGCAATCGATCCGAATTGCTGGTTCGGCGGCGCGTAGTTCGTCTGGTTGAACAGGTTGAAGGCATCGCACCGGTACTGCAGGTTACCGAACTTGCCCAGTTTGAAATCGCGCCGAATTGTGTACTCCACCTCTGCAAAGTTCCAGCCCGGAATCGAGTTCCTCTGTTCGTTCCCTTGGAGCCGGCCGCTCCCGTTGGTCAGGAACGTGGCATCGAATGCCGCCGAATTCAGCTTCTTGCCACCGAACTTGGTCGCATCCTTCACCCAGAACGGCTGACCTTTCACCACGTCCGGGCGAACATTCGCGGTGCCCGTCGTCGCCAACTTGTAACTCACGAAGACGTTCAACGGATTGCCCGAGCGTGCCGTCACGATGCCATCCATTGCCCAGCCATTGGCCACGGCGCTCAGCAGGCGATTGCCTGTGCGCAGTTTGGGGAGCTCCCAGTCGAACGATACGTTGAACGAGTGCCGCACATCATAGCTTGAGTGGCCGCGTTCCGTGGAGATGGGTAACCCCGTCGGGCTAGCCGCAATCACCGTATCTCCCGAGGCCGTATCCAGCGACTTGCCGAACACGTAATTTGCCAGCATCTGCAGTCCGTGTGACATCGTCCGCACATACGAGAGCTGCGCCGAATTGTAGTCTGACGTGTCCATGCTGAAGTATTCGGTCAGGTTCAGGAAGCGGTTCTTGTAGTTCGAGCCCGAGAACTGCCCCAGGCGCGTCAGTTTGCGTCCCGCCGAACCCACATAGGCCAGCGTCACGCTCTGCTGTCCGCCGAGGTTCTGCTGCATCGACAGATTCCACTCATGTACGCGGGGCGTCGTGAATCCAGGATAGTAGCCGAGAATGTTCTGATCCGTGTAAGGCGGACCGCTCGTACTTGAGACCGGCGGCAAGGGATCGGTCATCCAGTAGATGTTAAAGAGCGCGGTATGGCGGTCATGCGGAAAGTAGTTCGTTGCCTGCAGAGCGGTATCGGACGAAGCCACATAGAACAGGCCATAACCGCCCTTGATCAGGGTTTCGTAGTGGTCCTTGTTTTTCAGAATGTAGGTCGCGCCGATGCGTGGAACGAACTGCGTCTTGTTGGTCGGATACATCCGTGTTCCCGCCGGAGCCAGCGTTGCATTCGCCGGGTCGGTTGGATCCTCAACCACGTAGAGCGACTGCCCATCCACGGCCATGGGAGCGGGGTCGTAGTCCCAACGCACGCCCAGATCCAAGGACAGATTGGGGCGCGGACGCCACGTATCCTGCAGGTAGAGTGCCGTGTCCTGCTGATGCACGACCACCACATCCCTGCTCTCCACCTGACCCACCGTCACATACCCAGAAAGCAGATCCGCATCACTGTAGTAGGCGACATTCGACGAATAAACCGTCGGCGCGGCCACCGGGAACAGATACCGCCAATCCACGCCCGCCGTCAGGTGGTGTTGGCCCAGAATAAACGACACTTTGTCGACCACGTTGATCTGCCGCTGCTCGTTGTCTGTCGACGAGCCCACCTGGTACGCTTCCGCCCAAGACGACGGATATGCGCCAAAGACGAACATCGAGTTCTTGCGCGTAGATCCATACGCCGCGGGGAACATCTGCGCGTACATCGCATCGGTTGGCAGCGTCGAACCGTGGAAGGTATCGAGCGTGCTCTCGAGCGAACCACCCGACTTTGACCAGTTTGCACGCAGTTCGTTCGCCACAAGCGGCGCTAGCTGATACGTTGCGCCAAGCGTCAGACTCTTCGCATCACCGTGCGTCGTGTCCAACTCGTTCAATGAAGAGATCGAGCGGACCGTTGAGTACGACGGCGCATGGTTATACCGCCCGAACAGCGACAACTTGCTGTTTACGTTCTCGTCGATGCGCACGCTGGTCGTGTTCGTCGAAGCCGGGTTCGAGTACGACGCAAACAGCGCCGGTTCCGAGTATTCGTCCAAACCTGTTGGCAACGGCGCAAGGTTGACGTAGGGCAGCAATGCCGAATTGATGTAGGTCGTATTGCGCACGCTCGAAGGCGCCGTCTCCGACGAGCCGCTGGTCGGCGTGCGGAGCCGCGCACCCTCATACGAAACGAAGAAGAAGGTCTTGTGCAGCCCGTTGTACAGGCCCGGAATCCGCACCGGACCGCCAAACGTTCCGCCGAACTGGTTCATGCGCAGCGGAGGCTTGGTCAAACCTGGTTTTGTGGGCAGTGTGTTCTGGAACTTGGTATACGCGTTCCAGGTATTCAGCGCGTCGTTGCGGAAGTAGTTGTAGAGCGAGCCGTGATACTGGTCCGTACCACCGCGGCTGGTCAACTGAATCTGCCCACCGGCCGAGCGGCCAAACTCCGCCGAGTAGTTGGCGCTCTGAATCTTGATCTGGTCCAGAGCGTCCAACGAGAGCATGCTAGACGTGGTGCCCAGAGCCGAGAGCGTAGGCGCCTGGCCCGCTCCCGCCTGGCCCAGTGCCGCGCCCTGCGTCTGACGAATGCCCGTGTTCGCCGCAACGCCGTCGATTGTGAAGTAGTTTGTGTTGTCGCGCTGCCCGTTAAAGCTGAACAGACCCGCACCGCCCGTGCGCACCGCGCCCGGCGTCATCGCAATCAGCGCCTGAAAATCCCGCCCGTTCAGCGGCATGTTTTTCACAAACTGCTGATCGATGGTCGTCGAAACGCCGGTCGAAACCTCCATCACGGCAACAGAGCCATTCACCGTCGTCGACTCCGAGGTCGCGCCGATGCTCAGTTGGAAGTTCTGCTCCAGGTGTGCCTGGGTATTGGCCACCAGACCCACCAGGTCCACACTACGGAAGCCTGGCTTCTGCACGGTGAGGTTGTAGACTCCAGGCCGCACAAACGGAAAAACGTAGATTCCAGCTTGATTTGTGGTTGCGTGCAGATCGGTACCGCGATCCGCGCTGCCCAGTACGATTTGCACTCCCGGCACCACTGCACCCGTGCCATCGGTGATCCGTCCGGTAATCGTCGCACTCTCAGACTGTGCGTTCGCCGCCGCTATGCCAACAAGCATGAGTACTGCGACCCATGCGAAATTCCGCAAGAACAATTTCAAATGAATGGCCTCCTATCTGCGTATGCCGCAGCGGAAGTGCCTGTTCGCCAGAATTTATGCGGATCTTTACGGGATCCTTATCGGAAATTAGCAGGTACCCCTTTACGGGTGATTCGCGTTGCCCAGAAATGCGTACATCAGACGGTGCGAATTCTCCGGCGCCAGTGTCGGCGAGTCCGTCGATACATACACCGCATTGATCCGGGTCAGAACCTTGGGATCGTTGAACGAAAGCACCCAGCGGCCCTTCCCGTTGGTCTCCTTACGCATCACGCCCAATTGATAGCTCGGTGTGCGTGTCCCGGCCGTCTCGCCCCACACGCGAAACACCGTGTCCCGGCTCTTGCGCCGCGCATCCGGCAGATCGTACGCATAAAACACCAGCGACTTGCCCTCGACATAGAACACGCGTCCTGAGAGCTGCCGCGCGCGATTCGAGGCGTCGTTGTCATAGATGTCGATGATGTGCAGATTGCGCGACGAGATCATCTCCTGCGCCGTCGCCAGATTTTGTCCGTATTGCTGCCGCCGTTCCAACTCGGCTTGCATGCGCGCCAAGCGATCGTTCGCCTCGGCAACCACGTTGCGCTGTTCGCCCAGCGCCAGATGCGCCGCCGCCAACTGGCCGCTCAGGTTGTCGCGCTCCGCTTCCAGTGCCGCCGCGCGCTGTTCGGTCGCGCCTTGCTGCTCCTGCGCCTGCTGCAACTGCGCTGCCACGCTCTTGTCGCGCTCCGCCTGCGCGCTCAGAGTGTTGACCGTGCGCGTCAGCTCCGCGTTCCGGGCCCGCGCCTTATCCAGAGACTCTTTCAGCACACCCAGCCGTGCTTTCAGCGCCTCCAAATGTGTATCGTTCGCCGTGTCAGGTGTTCCGGGCACACTTGCCGCCACGGTCGCGCTCACCCGCGCCGTCGATGCCATTGCATGAGGTTGTGTCGCCGTGTGTTCCGCGTGCCACCGTGACGTAGCGTATATGGCAGCCAGACACAGGCACATCGCCGCCAGCCCCGCCATCCGCATCCCTGGATGCGCGATCAGCACCTGCCAGCGTATTCGCGCCGTTCTCATTCGGTTTCTGGAGATGGCGCGCTTCGCCTCGTTCGCCGGTTCGCTTGCTCCGGTCATTGCCGGTCCCGGCGTCAGCGTCAGACCCTGCTCAGCCGCACGTCGCAGAAACCGTTCCCGCATTCCCTCCGGTGGCGTTGCCTCAGCCACCGTCTCGGGCAGCAGCATCGGCTCAATATAGCCGCGCAGCGTCCCCGCGTCCGCCAAAAACTCTTTGCACGCGCGACAACATCGCGCATGTTCTTCAAGCGCGACCGCTGCCTCTGGGGACAGTTGCCCCATTACAGCCAGTGCACACCACTCTTCAAAACGCTTGTGCATTCCTGCTTCGCGCTCCTTCCATCGTTTCCCGCATCCGCCGCTCCTCGCGCTCTTTTTGCTGCGCAATCGCTTTGCGCAGATAGGCCAGCGCGCGATAGAGGTCATGACGCACCGCGTGCACCGACCGCTCCAACTGAGCCGCTATCTCCTCAGCCGTCATCCCCTCGCAATACGATAACTCCAGGATCTGCTGTTTGTCTGCGTCCAGCTTGCTCAGCCACGTGCTGACCAGTTGCCGCTGCTCAAGCGCGTGATCCACGCTCACTGTCATGCGCAGCTCGGCACTTGCCCCTTCCAGTTCCACCCATTCATAGAACCGGTTGGCCTGCAAATGCCGCTTGCGATGCAGAGCGCGATGATACGCGTACTGCATCAACCACACTTTGAGTGTGCCCCGTGCCGGGTCAAAATTCGCCATCGCCCGCGAAATATCCAGAAAAACCGTCTGCACCACGTCCTCGGCTTCGCCGCTGTCGCGCAGAATCCGGAGCGCAACACTATAGACCAGGCGATGATAGCGATCGAACAGCACCGCCAGAGCATCCTGTTGCCCAGCCAGAAACGCCGCCGCCAACCCCTCGTCGGTCTGCGCGTTCAGTTGCTCCCATGGATGAGGCACATGACTCAATGCTCGAACTCCATCTGGTTCGCTCGCCTTGGCCGGCGGCACAACCGCGGTTTCCTGCACTGCAAAGACACGTCCATAACCACCTGTCCGGCGGCCCTTTATGTTCTTGTTTGCGGCGTTCCCTGCTCAGCTCTGACTGCCTGCTTGCGAATGAATGACACTGATCTTGCGTAGTGTAAGAGTGCTGCTCAAGTATTCTGGCCTGCTTGGTTCGGTACGCATCAGGTCGGTGCTCAGATATTTTTTATTGTCATCCGCGAATACCGTAACGACCACCGCATCCCGGCCAAGCTCATTTTGCGCACGCACCGCTGCCAGAAAATTGCACCCGGACGATATCCCCGCACCGAGTCCCATCTGTGTGGCAAATGCTTGTGCCATCAGAATAGCATCCCCATCGGAAACCGCAATCGGCGTGTCGAGAGCGTCCAGGTCCACGATGGCCGGCACAAACTCGTCGGAGATTCCCTGGATGCGGTGATGTCCCTGATGCTCCGGCTGGCTCAGCCCCGGCGCCTCGGCCGGTTCGACTGGGTGCACCCGCACCTTTGCGTTCACACTGCGCAGATACTTGCCCACGCCCATCACCGTGCCGCCCGTGCCCACTCCGGCCACGAAAGCATCCGCCTGCACACCGCAGTGCGCCAGTTGGCGCTCGATCTCTGGACCGGTTCCCTCGAAGTGCGCCTCCACGTTCGCCTGGTTGTCGAACTGGAGCGGCAAAAACACATTCTCCCGGCTCGCGGCATACTCCCTGCTCAACCGCAGACTGCCCACAAATCCGCCCTGTTCGCGGCTAACGCCCACAATCTCCGCGCCGTAGCTGCGGATCAGCCGCCGCCGCTCCTCGCTCATCCAGTCCGGCATGAAGATCGTCACCGGATGCCCCAGCGCGCTGCCGATGGCCGCAAACGAAATGCCGGTGTTGCCGCTGGAAACCTCCGCAATCGTGTCGCCCGGCTTCAACTCGCCGCTTGCGTAGGCCGCGCGCAGAATCCGGCATACCATGCGGTCCTTGATGCTCCCCGTCAGATTCATCTGCTCGCACTTGGCATACACGCGCCGCTCAGCGCCCTCGTATTTGAAGTCGATAGCCAGCAGGGGCGTATTGCCTACCAGGCCGGCAATGCGATCCAGCTTGGCCAAAGCCTCTTCCACGCGGCTTTCCGCGACCATCTCAGTTACTGCTTGCATGGGTGATCTCCTCTTCGTGCATGTCCATCCGCGCCACTTCAGGCCGCGCCACCGCCGGCCCGGCCGGAGCCTTGGCCAGAAACGTCAAAAACTCCGTGCTATTGCGCGTCAACCCCGGAAACGTGGCAATGGTCTCACCGGTGGGCGTCAGCAGTGCGTAATACGGCAGCGCAATCGTCCCAAACCGCTGCTTCTCAAAGTTCTGTTGCTGTTCGTAGAGCGCTCCGTCGCCATCGGTGTAGAGGCGCAGGCGAACGAACTGTCCCATCCGCTGTGCGACCTCGGGCCGTGGAAACATGTTCGCTTCCATCCACCGGCAGTTCGTGCAGGTATACCCCGTAAAGTCCACAAAGACCGGCTTGCCCGCCGCCCGCGCCGCCGCCAGGGCGCCCGCGTAGTCGTTCTCCATCCACGCCTGTCCGGCTGACGGTGCCGTCGTCGTTGCCTGACTGTCCGCCGGCGGCAAAAACGATTCCAACTCGCCCATTGGCCGACCCAGCAGTCCGCTCCCGAGCCACACCGTCAGCGCCAGCGCGCCCAGCGTCAGCAGTATCCGCAACGGCCCCACCACCGTCGCTGGCGTATCGCTCTCCATACGGAACTTGCCCAGCAGATACAACACCGCCAGAAGCGCCGCGGCCGTCCACACCGCCAGCACCGTCGCCCGCGTAAACACGCCCCAATGCCAGATCAGGTCGGCATTCGAAATAAACTTCATCGCCGCCGCCAGTTCCAGCAGCCCCATGACCACCTTCACCTGATTCAGCCACCCGCCCGACTTCGGCAGGCTGCCCAGCGCATGGGGCACCAGCGCCAGCACAAAGAACGGCAGCGCAAACACGGTCGAATACGCCAGCATCCCCACCAGCGGCCACTTCCAGCTTCCCTGCGACGCCATCACCAGCAGCGTTCCGGCAAACGGCGCCGTGCAGGTAAACGATGTAAGGCTGAACGTAAAGCCCATCAGCAAAATGCCCAGCGTGCGCCCCGTGCCCTCGCGCCGGGCCACTCCGTCCAGCCGCGCCACCAACTGTGGCGGCACCTGCAGAAAATACGCTCCGAACAGGCTCAACGCAAAACCCACGAAGATCGCCGTAATCAACAGGTTCACCCACGGATTGGCCGCCAGTTGGTTCACGCCCGCAGCGCCGAAGAAGAATGCCAGCGCCAGCCCCAGCGCTGTAAATGTGCCGATAATGCCCACCGCGTAGAGCAGTGCGCTCCACACCGCCGAGGCCCGCGAGCCTCCGCCCTGATGCGTGAAAAAACTCACCGTGATCGGAATCATCGGAAACACGCACGGCGTCAGCAGCGACAGCGCACCCATGCCCATCGCCAGCCACACAAACTGCCACAGCCCCTGCGACTCAGCGCGCTGCACATCCCCGCCGCTGGTCGTAGCCGGAGCGTTGGCCACCGGCTTCTGCACAGTAGCCGTTGCCGGGAACGCAGTCTGGGCCGTTTGCGCAGGCTGTTGACTTGTCCCCACCGGTTGCGGCTGCGGTTGGCTCGCGTGCGGCGTCGTGTTGGCCGCGCCTGCGCTCTTTGCACTCGCCGCCGCCACGTTCACCGCCACGGAAAGATGCGTCGTATGCGGCGGCAGGCAGAACGTTGCATTGCACACCTGATAGCGCACATCCAGCCGCAGCGTTGCCACGCCCACCGCGCTCGCTTTCACCGGCAGATTGAAGTCCGCTGCCCCCTCGTAAGTCTCGGTCTCCATGTCGAAGTTTTCGTCGTGCGCCTTGTGCGGGACGCTCGACTCAAGCGCGCCCGCAGCCGCGAACGGCTGACCGGGTGGCACCGTCACACTCATCGCCACCGGACCGCCCGCCTGCTGCGTCGGCGCATAGATGTGCCATCCAGAGCCGATCGCGGCATGCAGGTGTACGCGAAACGCTCCCTGCGCCGTCCCCTGCTCGCCGGTTGTGTCCGCCTTCCACTGCACCACGTCTTCCGGTGACTGCGCGCACAGCGCCACTGCACCCACCGCCAGGACACTCGCCAACCACATCGTCCAGTTCCGCAACTTCAATATGGATCTCCGCGCCTCCACCGGCCGCCATCTACACGTCTCCGCTCGCACCACGCACTGTGGAACGGAAATGTCTTGCATCCGCTGGAAGGTGAATTTAAGCCAAGCAGACTCTATGATAGAGCCATATCTCAAGCCAGGGAATCATCTTTGTTGGGAAAATGCCTTGCGAAGTCTGGACCTTGATCGGTCCGATGTTTTGGAGCGTTTGTTCGGCTCATGCTTGCGGAACCAAAAGACATGTGGTAGATTCATTTCATGAAATTGCTGACTTCCATGACCGCCAAAATGTGTTGTTGCGCTGCGATCTGTAGTGCGCAGAAGCATTCTGGCGTGAGGATTGGGATCAGCTAAAGCTCTATTACAAGCTGCCGCCTCCAAGGTACCCACCGCCAGAGTTTGACTGGCAGGTGGGTTTTCTATTTTGGGCTGAAATCGGGGCGAAAGCGCAATTCGGGCATTCGCCGAGCCGATACAAGGCAAGGAGAAAAAATTGAGCGTTCCGGAGATCCGTGTTGAAGAACTGAAGAAGCGGCTGGATGCAGGCCAGGACCTGTTTCTGCTCGATGTACGGGATGAATACGAGTACGAAATCTCTAATATTGGCGGGCAGTTGATCCCCCTTCCGGAACTCTCGAAGCGAGTCAATGAACTGGACCCCCATCAGAGGATCGTCACCGTCTGCAAGATGGGGCCCCGTGGTGCCAAGGCCGTGCAGCTTCTTCAAAAAGCTGGCTTTACCGATGTCTGGAACATGTCCGGCGGCATCCACGCCTGGTCGGATCGTGTGGACCACTCGGTTTCCAAATACTGACCGATCGGTCGAATCGCCCCTCTGCAGGAACATAGCGCCAGCACAAGGGCTATTCCGGACACTCGACCCACGTCGGACTTGATCCCCACTTCCGCAAAATTTCATTGTTGCTCTAACAAGCCGGCACTATAATCATCACGTTTATAACCTCAAGGAGGCCCTCTGTGGCAGACGAAGTTAGCCGCGTATCTCTCGGCGAGGAATCCGCATTTCAACTTGCCAATGTCACCAAGACCGCTCCACAGTTCGGAGCCATTACGCCACGCTGGCTGGTTCGCTTTCTTGATTGGAAGCCTCTTGAAGCTGGAACCTTCCGTCTGAACAAGGTAGATGAGAACAAGGTCATCGAGTCGCTCTGTGCGCACGAGGACGAGTCACAGCTGCCCTCTACTTATGTGCAGTACGAAGAGTCGCCGCGCGAGTATCGGCTGGGCAGCATCAACGCCGTGCTCAACGTGCACACGCGCGTCTCCGACCTGCTGAGCAACCCCTTCGATCAAGTCCGCGAACAATTGCGCATTGTGATTGAGAGCGTCAAGGAAAAGCAGGAGAGCGAATTGCTCAACAATGCCGACTACGGCTTGTTGCACAATGTCTCCGAAGCGCAGACCATCAAAACCCGCAAGGGCGCTCCGACGCCGGACGATCTGGATGAGCTGCTGACCAAGGTCTGGAAAGAGCCATCGCTTTTCCTCGCCCATCCCCGCGCCATCGCGGCCTTTGGCCGGGAGTGCACTCGCCGCGGCGTTCCTCCTCCGACGGTGACGCTCTTCGGTACGCCCTTCCTCACCTGGCGCGGCGTGCCGCTGATTCCGTCCAACAAAATTCCCTTGCTCAAAAAAGATCAAAGCACGAAGATTCTGCTGCTTCGTGTCGGAGAAAAGAAGCAGGGTGTCGTGGGCCTCTTCCAGCCTGGCCTTGCCGGCGAACAAAGCCCGGGCCTGTCGGTTCGTTTCATGGGAATCGATCAGCGTTCGCTGGCTTCCTACTTGATCTCGCTCTATTGCTCGGCGGCCGTGTTGACAGACGATGCCATTGCCCTGCTCGACGGCGTGGAAGTGGGCCAATACCATGAGTACAAGTGATCGGACGCTGCCTTCGGCGCAGGAGACGGGCAACTGGTCAACAGGAGTGCAGGGTTTGCACGGGAGCGAAGCCTTCGCTCCCGGCCTGCCTTCTCCGGCCGAGTTGGCGCGTCTGGCCAACGCTCTTTTCAACGCTCTGCCCAACGAAACGCAACCACCCGTAGCCACGGCTGCGCAGGCGGTGCTGCCGCCTAACTCGGCGCAGACTGGCAATCCATACGCTGCCATCCCCAGCCCCAGCGCACCCGCTCTCCCAGGGCAATTTGGCGCACCTGCTGTCGATGCACAACGCGAGTTGCAACCGGTCGGCTTTGTGAATATCCCAGACCGCGGCATCGCTCCCGATCTGCGATCGGCTTCGGTTGCTCCCCAGTCGCCTGCAACCTATGCTTTGCCCGGAGGTGGTGTAACTCCACCATCCGACGCAAGTTTTGGATTTCTGCAGGATGCACGGCCGATCTTTGCGCAACCACAAACTGTGCAACCTCAAACCATACAGCCGCAAGCCGCACAGCCTCCGGTTGAAAGTCCTTCGCAGGCGGCCGCCGCGCCCGTTCCCGGCGAAGAGAGTTATGCCACCATTCCCTCTTCCCTGCTGCCCGATCTCGAACTGGCGCCAACCTCACAGCCGCCCGCGCCCGCCATTCCCGGCGCGCTCAATGCGTTTGATTCATCGGCTGTGCCCACATTCTCGTTCCTTGAGGATGCGCGTCCTATCTTCTCCACATCGCCTTCGATTCCCGGTCCAGTTCCGGCCGCGCCGCAGAAGGCTGAATTGAACACGCCCTTTGCCACGCCTCTCGATCTCAACTCGCCGCAGTTGCCCGGTACAGTTGCGCACGCGCCGGACTACAAGGCCGCGGCCCCTGCGGACGCAGACCGTCAACCGCGCCCGCTGACTTCAATCGACGTGATTCCCGTGGTAGAGCCTGGAATCAATCAGCCGGATGTTGTTCGCGATGTGAATCTCTCTTCCACCTCCTTCGACGTGGAGGCGATTCGCCGTGACTTTCCCATCCTGCGCGAGGTCGTCAACGGGCATCCGCTCGTCTGGCTCGACAATGGAGCCACCACTCATAAACCTCAATCCGTCATCGATCGCATCAGTTACTTCTACGAGCACGAAAACTCCAACGTGCATCGCGCCGCGCACGAGTTAGCGGCGCGCTCCACCGACGCTTACGAGTCGGCGCGCGAAAAAGTGAGCCGCTTCCTGAACGCCAGTTCCCCGCGGGAGATCGTCTTCGTGCGCGGAGCAACAGAGGCCATCAATCTTGTCGCGCAAAGCTGGGGAAGGCGCAACATCCAGGAGGACGACGAAATCGTCATCACCTGGATGGAGCATCACGCCAACATTGTTCCCTGGCAGATGTTGTGCGCGGAAAAAGGCGCAAAGCTGCGCGTGGCTCCGGTCGACGACTCCGGACAAATCCTGCTCGACGAGTACGAAAAGCTGCTCGGGCCAAAGACTCGTCTGGTCTCCATCACCCACGTCTCCAATGCGCTGGGCACAATTCTTCCAGTTCAGGAGATGGTGGCTGCGGCGCATCGCCACGGCGCGCGCACTCTGGTCGATGGCGCTCAGGCCATTGCACACACACGCGTCGACGTGCAGGCCATCGGTTGCGACTTTTACGTCTTCAGCGGACACAAGGTCTTTGCCCCCACCGGCATCGGCGTGGTCTACGGCAAAGCGGACGTGCTTGAAAACATGCCGCCCTGGCAAGGCGGCGGCAACATGATCCAGGACGTGACCTTCGAGAAGACGCTCTATCAGCCACCACCGCAACGCTTCGAAGCCGGCACCGGCAACATCGCCGACGCGGTTGGACTTGGCGCGGCCATCGATTATCTGAACCGCGTCGGCATCGCCAACGTCTCGCGCTACGAACACGGCCTGCTCACCTATGCCACTGAGGCGTTGCTGAAGATTCCCGGCCTGCGCATCATCGGCACGGCAAAGGAAAAGGCCGGCGTTCTCTCGATTGTGCTGGATGGTTTCCGCACCGAAGAGGTCGGCGACTATCTCAACCGCAAAGGTATCGCCGTGCGCAGCGGTCATCACTGTGCTCAGCCGATCCTGCGCCGCTTCGGTCTGGAAAGCACCGTACGCGCCACATTCGCACTCTACAACACCTGCGAAGAAGTCGATGCGCTCGTCGCGGCATTGTGGGATCTGCGCCATGGACGCAACCCTGGCCTCGCCTGAGTCAAAAGGCACACCCTTTACAAAGAAAGATGCCAGTCACATCTGTCTGGCATCTTTTCCGTTTGCAGAATTCCCGGTTATTTCATGGATTTCTGATGCACAGCCGATGCATGAAGGAGTAAACCTCCTCTGTGGGATGATTTTGTTCCACTCCCAGACTGGCGTGTCATGACCGTGAACAAACATTCATGCACATTCGGGTACTGCCCCATTGAGTTTTCGTCCAATGCATATTACCCTCATGACTATGTACAGGGAGCTCCACAACACGATGCCGATGTTCTGCCGTTGTTATCGCGGACAATGGGTCATGTGGTCCTGCGTGTCGAGCTAGATATCGCGCCAGGATGCATCCGAGTGACCCACGAGTGATCGTGGGTTTTTCCGTCTTTGCACCTATCCCCTTCCCCCACGGGAGATATCGAGCATTCCATGAGCGAAACCACTCTCTATTCCATCGTCGCCGCCCCGGATGGGCATGGCACACGTCTCGGCTGGGTCTCGTCCACAACCGGCATCACCTACTGCGGCATCTGCCTCCGCTCATCTCTCAAGCCTTGCGTGGGCGAGTTGTGTGAAAGCTGCGGCGCCTGCGTCGTCGGCGTCTTTGACCCGGCAGCGGGCACGCAGGCGATTCGCCGTGCCTGGAGCCGCGTTTCCGCGCCTCCCGCGCCGCTGAATCAGCTTCCTGAGCCTGTAAAAGATCAATACGGCACACACTGATCCTCTTGAATCGAATGCAAACCTGAGCAATACACCCGCATCGCATCGGCGTCAGGTGCGACAACGCGACGCGTATGTGTTGTTCGGGTCAATTTCCAAGCACTGCGCAGGTTCAAGCGCCTTCGGTCAGATTCGCTGCCTCTTGTCTCCCGAGACCAGTCCCAGCCACGCCTTCTCTTTACAGCACCCTTCTCCTGTGAAAAACTATGTGTAGATGAGCCGAAATTGCCAGATCGCCATTGCTGTCTGCTGTTGTCGTTATGACAACGCGATCACTGGCGTCTGTACAATCGGCTTCTAGTCGGCCCGTACAAGGTACGAACCACCACAGCCCACACGCCAGCAACTCTTGGCGGTGGGCTTTTTCGTTTTTCTCTACAGACACAGAACCAGGGACAAGGTGGACTCAGCCATACACAATTCGCGCCCCAGCGTAACCGATCTCGGTGTTACGATGACCGATCGCATCGGCAACACGCCATTGCTGCGCCTCGATCGGCTTGTGAGCGACCTGCACGGCATTACGCTGCTGGCCAAAGCCGAGTGGCTCAACCCCGGCGGCAGCGTCAAAGATCGTGCCGCTGCCTCCATGGTGCGCGATGCTCTCGAACGCGGAACTTTGCGCAAGGGCAAGACCATCCTCGACGCCACCAGCGGCAACACGGGCATTGCGCTGGCCATGCTCGGCGCGGCGCTTGGATATCCAGTCACGCTGGTCATGCCCGCCAATGTCTCTCCCGAACGCAAGCGTATTCTCCAGGCCTACGGTGCAGAGATCGAGTGGACCGATCCAGATCAGAGTTCCGACGGCGCCATTCGCCGCGCGCGTGCGCTGGCCGCCAGCGACCCAGAACGCTTCTGCTATCTCGACCAGTACGGAAACAACGCCAACTGGCGCGCCCACTACGAAACCACCGGCGTTGAAATCTGGGAGCAAACCGCGGGCCACGTTACGCACTTCGTCGCTGGCCTCGGCACCAGCGGCACTTTTATGGGAACCACGCGCCGCCTCAAGGAATTCAACCCTTCCGTCCAGGCCATCAGCATGCAGCCCGACTCGCCCTTTCACGGCCTCGAAGGTCTCAAGTTCATGGCCACCTCCATCGTGCCGTCCATCTACGATCCCGCGCTTGCCGATCGCGCCGTGGAAGTGGAAACTGAGTCTGCGTACGAGGTCGCACGCCGCATGGCCCGTGAGGTCGGTCTGCTGGTAGGCATATCCGCCGCTGCTGCCGTCTCCGCCAGTCTCGGCATCGCTCGCGAAGAAGCTGCCGCTGGCCGACAGGCCATCATCGTCACCGTACTTCCTGACTCGGCTGATAAGTACCTCAGCGAGCGTTTCTGGGAGGAGATATGAGCACAGTCCACCTCACCGCCGCTGTCTATGCGGAGATTCGTAAACACGGCGAGCACACTTACCCTTACGAGTGCTGCGGTGCATTGCTTGGCACGCCGTCCACCGGTGGATGGTCGATCCAGGCGGCCGTACCCGCGGGAAATACGCGCACCGACTCCGCGCATAACCGCTACCAAATCTCACCCATCGAGCTGATCAAAATCGAACGCACGGCACGCACCCAGGGTCTCAGCATTGCGGGCTTCTATCACTCGCATCCCGACCATCCTGCCCAGTGGTCGCAAACCGATCTGGCAGAAGCCCACTGGCTCGGCTGCGCCTACATCATCACTGCCGTTGAAAAGGGCCACGCCGCAATCACCAACTCATTTCTGCTCGCCGGCGCAAGCGAAGAAGACAAGCGCTTCGAGCCGCAGCAGATCGTCGTCGGGGATTCGTAGCGCCACACCTGAATCCTTCGCAACCAAACCCGCACTTCTGCCCCGCACTTCCGCATCGAATGAAAAGGAGCAACACACGTGACCATCTTCATCCCCACGCCGCTACGCGGCTACACAGCAGGTAAAGACGCTGTCGAAGTCGAAGCCACCACCGTGCGCGAGGCTCTCGATCAGCTCACCGCTTCCTTTGCCGATCTCCGCAAACACCTGTTCACCGCCGACGGAAAACTCCGCGCCTTCGTCAACCTCTATCTGAACGACGAAGACGTGCGCTATCTCCCCGCGAAGGACGCCACCGAGGTCAAGCCCTCCGACACGCTCAGCATCATCCCTTCCATCGCCGGCGGCCGCTAAGCGGCGCACATCGAACAGCAAGAAAGTCCCGAGGCACACACATCATGTCCACTATCGATTCACTCCACGACCTTCCCGAGTTGACCGACGACGATCTTGCGCGCTACTCGCGCCACATCATTCTGCCCGAAGTTGGTATCGAGGGCCAGCGCCGTCTCAAGGGCGCGCGGGTGCTCTGCGTTGGCACCGGCGGCCTCGGGTCGCCACTTGCACTCTATCTTGCAGCAGCCGGCATCGGCACACTCGGTCTGGTTGACTTCGATGTGGTCGATGCCAGCAACCTCCAGCGGCAGATCATTCATGCAACGCCCGACATCGGCCGCAAGAAGCTCGACTCCGCTGCCGAAAAACTCACCGCGCTCAATCCCGCGCTCAAAGTCGTCAAGCACGAAACGCGCCTCTCCAGCGCCAACGCTCTCGACATCCTCAAAGACTACGACGTCGTCGCCGACGGCACCGACAACTTCCCCACGCGCTATCTCGTCAACGACGCCTGCGTCCTGCTCGGCATTCCCAACGCCTACGGTTCCATCTTCCGCTTCGAAGGCCAGGCCAGCGTCTTCGCCGCACCCGACGCGCCCTGCTATCGTTGCCTCTATCCCGAGCCGCCACCGCCCGGCCTCGTCCCCAGTTGCGCCGAAGGCGGAGTGCTCGGCATCCTGCCCGGCCTCGTCGGCGTCATCCAAGCCACTGAAGTTATCAAGCTTATCCTCGGCAAAGGCGAAACGCTCGCCGGGCGTCTATTGCTGGTTGACGCGCTCAATATGCGCTTCCGTCAGCTCAAGCTACGCAAGAACCCAGACTGCCCCATCTGCGGCACACACCGCACCATCACCAAACTCATCGACTACGAACAGTTCTGCGGCATCGCGCCACCTGCGCCATCCAACGTGCAGGAGATTAAGAACGGCGTTCCGCAGATCACGGTACAGCAGCTCAAAAAGCGCATCGATGCCGGAGAAGAAGTCTACATCCTCGACGTGCGCGAGCCCTTCGAGTACAAAATCGCCAATCTCGGCGGCCAGCTCATCCCGCTCGGCGAAGTCGCGCAGCGGCTTTCCGAGATCGATCGCAGCCGCGAGGTCGTTGTGCAGTGCAAGGGCGGCGTACGCAGCCAGAAGGCCGCCGAGGTACTCAAGCAGAACGGCTTCGAACACGTCATCAACCTGGCTGGAGGCATCATCGCCTGGGCCTCGGAGGTCGACCCCACCATGAAGAAGTATTGAGGCAGAAAACTTTCCGGGTGTCCTCCTCCAGCGAGCCACCCGAAAGCTCTTCCGCTTTATTCGAATAATCCAATGCCGCAGATCAAGTATCGAATGCGATCCGTAAGGACACCGCTCTCGCTGCAATATAGTCGCATCTGAAACACGCTGCCCTGAATGCCGCATCAGCAGCGCAAGCGTCTTCAGTTGCTTCCGAATTCTTTCTGATGATTGTTGGCCGTCGATTGCGTGGTTTGTGCGATTGACCGCAGGCCGAATACGAGCTCCGCGAAACCCACAAAAGCAACGAGCAAAATGGGGAAGAGACAAGAGGCACGCTTTGATCCAAAACGATGCATGCTTAGCCCCATTGTGCAGTAATCAAACATGGATGTTGAGCGAACACTGTTTGGCATACCTCATGTTCGCACCTAGGTGCGTAGAAGGGTGTGAATCTCAAAACGATACATGTCTTCAAACGTACAAAACTCTGGGGCGCCAAGTTCTATAACTGGTGCGGCGGCTAGAATGATCGGAAGGTGGCGTTCGAGGATGTTTTCATACTCCTTCGATTCTTCAGAAGTAAAGCCGCGCATCTGGTATGCAAGGCTAATGTGAAATCCGAACGTTTCATGATTCTTCGCGCGATACCGAAAGACTTCATCAGCCAAATGATTACGGAGCCTGCGGAGCTTCATTTTCTCGTTTATGTCCGCAGGCAAGAGTTGAAGCCCGCTCGCAAGTTGAGGCGCCAGCGTTTTTTCTTGATCTAGACGGAACCGAAGTGGCAGTTCCTCGACGGTCTTGAACTGCTCGAATCTCTGCCCGACGACGCGAGTGCACTCTAGGATGGACGCTTTCATTGGAATATCTTTTGGCCATTCAGTTTCGTTACGGTCCATATCGGTTACCCCGCCCAGGATGGTGACGTGATAACTATTGCTGGGCAAAATCGCTAGCTTATTCGCGAAAGTACTAGACAGTAGAGCATCTCCGAGCTCTGTAACGGTGTCGCGGAGTCGACATTGTTGCGGCAGATGACAAACTATTGTGTTTCCCGCGAACGGGCGTGGACAGCCGTTCGGGTTGAATTTCAATCGCGTATCTCTAGGTATGATCGCGAGCTGAGGATCGTCTCCCTGTGGGGCTTCGGAACTGGCAAGTTGGGCACTCAGCTGCGGCTGAAATAGTCCCGCCAGCGAAAATGCGGTTGAGGACAGAAGGAACTGACGTCGACCATGAATTGCGTGAAGGGGATGTAGCATGCTGGTTGCGTTTGCTCCAGAGAATTTCTTAGGCATAGTCAAGGTTCGTCTTGATGTACTTGGATTTGGAACAAATTGCGAAATGCGCTTTCCGAGTAGCGGCGGCGTGCTGGATGCCGCCGCCACCCGCAAACGGTATTGTTCTTCGGGGCCCGTGCTAGAATGCCAGCCGCAGCGCTACCTGCACCTGACGCGAAGGAAATACACTCGTGCTACCGCTGAACGTTCCGAAACTTCCGTTCTTGCTCAGGACGCCGGTCGCTCCTTCTGTTCCGATGCTGGTATTTGGGCTGATATAGTTGGTTGCGTTCAGCACATTAAAGGCTTCAACTCGAAATTCGAGAGTTTGAGCTTCTGCCAGAAGATTGAATCTCTTATGCGCGGCAAGATTGAATTGGCCAAAGGCGGGTCCTCGGAGATTGTTGCGTCCGGAGTTGCCGAAAAGTTGTGATCCCGCAGGCGCTGAGACTGAAGCGATGTTGAGGTATCCGTTCACAGCACTGCTGGTTTTTGTCGGTGAATGACCGTACACACTATTTGGCGTGCTGACGAGATTCGGACGAAGGGAATAAGTGGAACTGGCCGTCGATACTACCTGATTCGAGTTTGCTGTATAAGTCAGGTTGATTGGCACCCCACTGGTGACGGAATTGATGCCTGTCAACTGCCATCCACCCACAACCTGTTGCTCCCACTTTGGCGCTGCTGAACCCCATCTGCGACCAGTACCGAACGGGAGATCAACAATGAAGGACGTTGTGTCATTCAGGGGCTGATTGTATCCAGACAGACCACGATCCCCGGCGATATTCGCGATATTCACGCTTGCGCTATCACCATTGTTGGTTTCAAGATCGGCGCCGGATGCGTCGTAGGCCTGGGACCAGGTGAAGGAGTTGATCAGGTAAAGGCCGTTCGCGAAGCGATGCTCGAATTTGGTCTGCAAAGAGTTATAGGTAAGAAAGTTGGCGTTGGTCTCCGTAAGAATGTCGGTGAAGTTCGCAATGGGCCGGCGGTTCAACAGGGAAGCGCTGCCATTTGACGCGCATGCTCCCGAGGAGATTTCAGTTGCGGTGCAGAGTCTTGCCTGGTTGTAGTTAGCGAGGGTTGGGATATGGACTCCGTGGCTGCCTACATATGCGATCTCAAGCGTGGTCTTCCAGGGCAGTTGTTGCTGAACGGAGAGATGGAAAGCCTGCACATAACCAGTCTTGAAGTCTTTGGGGGTATAGCGAGTTTGCGCGCGTATGGTGGAGAAGTTGCTTGGCCCGGCGAAGTTGGTCTGGTAGCCGTCCTGGGTGCGGCGGAAGCATGTCGTGGGATCCTGCGTCAGAGACGTGCAAAGTTCCTGGGAAGGCGTTTGGTTGTTGGGCAGTGTCGCGGAATAATTCGTCGGACCGTTATACGCAAGTAGCCCTTCTCCGCCAAACCGGAATAAATAGGCATAGCTGATGCCATAGCCTCCGCGAATCACGGTGCCAGGTAACGCTTGATAAGAAAAACCAAGACGAGGTCCGAAGTCCTTATAGTCGGGATCGATTAGGGCACGATTGGCGAGTGAAGACCCTCCAACGTAGTGCAGTTTGTAGACGTGACCAGACGTGATGCTGTTTACGTCGGTGCCATTACCCGCATGAAGCAATTGCTGGTTGGCTGGATCGAAGTTGAGCATGTTATTGTCTTGCTCATAGAAAGGAGACATGAACTCATAGCGCAGACCGGCGTTGATCGTCAGCTTGGGCAGTGGCTTCCAGTCATCCTGAATGTAGCCGAAGTGCCAGGAGCGAAGATAGTTCACTTCATTCGGAGCGTTGAGCGCGTAGTTGCTCCTGGCACCGAACAGAAAGTCGGTCAGGTTTGCGGCTTGCACGGTAGTGGCGGAGCCGGTCGAACTGAACTGACCGGAGTAGGTGTCAGACCCGAACTTCGGATGAAAGTCCGAGATAGCCTGGGACAGCCAGCCGTATTCATATCCAACCTTCAGGCTATGCTTGCCTCTGATCCAGGTGTAATTCACTTTAGGATTCGCTTGCGTCGGGTTTGTGAACTGGAGAGCCGATGAAGAAGTACCGAACTGCGAATAACCAGTGACAGTCTGGGTATTCAGTCCTCCACCAAGAGCCGGATCTGTGGGAACATTCGGGATACCAGCCATGAGGTTCTGTTGACCGATCAGTTGCGGCGTCTTACCGCTCTCCGTCCATGTTTGACCAAAGCGAAGTTGCAGGATGGAGTTAGTGGAAAGAATCCAATTGTAGCCCGCCGCGAGTTGGCGAGTGCGTGCGTAGAGAGTTCCTGCACTATTTCCACCGGCTAATCCAGGGATATTGCCGGGCTGAAAAGTTGAAGCAGCCCGCTGGCTATAACGAAAGAAGCCATTCTGACGAGGGTTCATGACGAAATCGGTGCGCCCATCTCCCTTGTTTTCGAAGTCAGTGGAAGCTGGTAAGAATTGAAAGTTGTTTGCCGTGATGGCTGCGCCAGGAATATTCGGTGTAGGTAATAGCTTGAACGTCGTCAGCGCCAAAGGATCAATATTGGGATCCGAGAGCGGTACCTGGCCGTTGGTGTAGACCACTCCAGTGTAGGGATTCTTCATTGGAACCGGGGTTCCTCCTGATGTGCCGTCCGAGGTAAACAGTCCTCCAAGTTCTGCTTGGGTTGGCAAATTGGCCGTAGAAAGAGAATGAGAAACGGAACGGAGGCCTTCGTAATCCACGAAGAAGAACAGCTTGTTTTTGAGGGCGGGACCGCCGAATGTGCCGCCGAACTGGTTCTGCACCAGCGTCGGCTTCACGCCAGTGCCATAGAAGGGTCCAAATGCGTTGAGAACGGTGTTGCGAAGATATTCGTAAGCACCACCATGAAGCTGGTTCGTGCCGCTACGCGTGCTCACGTTGATGATGGCACCGCCGGCGCGACCGTACTCGGAGGAGTAGTTATCGGTCTGAACCTTGAATTCCTGAACAGCGTCGGGCGATGGGATGACTGCCTCGTTCGAGAAACCCTGGTTCGCCTCTTGATACGCATTGTTGTCGATTCCATCGAGTTGGAAATTGTTAGATTGCGCAGTTAGACCATTGACGTTGTAGGATGCCTCCCTCGGCGGATTCGACACAATCCCAATCAGGGACTGACGAACTCCAGGGACGAGTTTGGACAGGTCAGCATACGCTCTCCCATTCAAGGGAAGCGTGACCGCATGGGTCCCTTGAACCGTTTCACCGCGGTCGCTGGTATCAGTCTCCAACTGGCTGGCTGCACCGGAGACCGTTACGCTCTCCGTGTTGTCCCCCAGCTTCAGTCCAACATCAACTCTCTGCCTTGCTCCGACATTAACGGTAAACCGGTCGGTCACTGAAGTCGCGAAGCCATCCGCCTTCACATCGAGGCTGTATTCGCCTGCCTGGACATTCGTAAATTCATAAATCCCATTTGCATCCGTTTGGCGAGTGGCCTTGATCCCCTTGGCCGAATTCATAAGCACAACAGTGGCTCCGGGGATCGTAGCCCCGTTCGGATCCTTGATGCTCCCAAGAACTTCGGCCGTGTCGAACTGAGCGTGTGCAAACGCGGTTGACAGGAAGAGCAAGACGACAAGAAGCGCGTATCGAGCCGTACAACTGCTGGCTCGAGTTGAGGTGCTATCAGCATCGTTGCGACTTGCTGATGCTGGGTATAGCGGAAACCTTCGAATCACGGCGGCACTCCTCGAGAACGGCAATTGGATTTGGGATTCTTGGTGAGCGGACTATGCCGTCCTCGAGACCGAACCTAGCAGCGGTGCAAGAGAGTTCCAAGACATTTCGCGGCGACGACACAGGTACATCGCCTAAGCCGTTTATCCTCTGGCGTGTATCAGACAACAGCGCGGCAACTGGTACATGAACATAGCGTTAAAGGTGGTTGATCTTGCTTTCACACATCCGTGATCTACTGGAAGGTGTATGGGGGCAATGATGAGTGCTGTTAGCACCAGAGACGGTCTCTCGTCCAAGAATGCCGCAATTGAGGTCAAACGTGCCTTGGTACGGAGGATTGTAGAATCCTCCACATTCGGGAAGAGCGAACGCCTCTCAAGTTTCCTCATTTGTATCTGTGATCTCACTTTGAGCGGACACGCAAGCGAGATCAACGAGCAGAAGATAGGAACTACGGTCTTCGGTCGCCCCCTCGACTACGATTCATCCATTGATGGAATCGTCAGACCCCAAGCCAGCCGCCTACGGCACCGCCTCGATCTTTATTTCAGCGGAGAGGGGGTGAATGAACCGGTTCGCATTACCCTGCCTAGAGGAAGTTATGTCCCTGTCTTCGAACCCAATCAAGGGAAGAACCCGACTACCGATTCTTCTTCAGTCCCCACAGTCAGTTCTGCCGTATCTTCTTCCAGTGAAGCCATCTCAACGCTCCCTTCGAGTTTCCGAGCTGCACGACTTTCCTGGATACTGGTCATCGTCCTCCTCGCGGCGCTGCTAGTGGTTGGAGTCAGGAGCACGAAACACTTCGTTACCCAGACAGCAACTTCATCATCGCTGCATCCCTTATGGAGCATTCTCTTTCGTCCCAACCAGACAACGATCGCTGTTCCTAGCGACACGGGGCTGGTTATGTGGCAGAGCGCCACCGGGCAAAGCGTCGATCTGGAGCGCTATCTGGGCGGGGGGTATCGGGCGCAAAGCGTTGGAGACACCCCTACTGGGCAGGTAAATCCTACAGACCTTGCGAGCCGACGATACACATCGATTGTTGATTTGGACATCGTGAAAGGACTAGCGCAGATCGCCTATTCTCAGAAAAGCAAACTCGATGTCAATTATGCTCGCGACGTGCGCCCCAACGACCTAAAGCAGGGAAATATTGTTCTGATCGGAGCCGCGGCAGCAAATCCTTGGGTGGAACTGTTCGAGCCGAAAATGAATTTTGTGTTCTCTAACGCACATATCCGCCAGTACACGGTACTCAATCGTGCTCCGGTGGGAACGGAACCATCCAACTGGACCTCAAACTACGATGACGCACAGCATCGCGTCTACGGGGTGGTGGCATTCCTGCCTAATCTGAGCGGAACTGGGAGTGTACTGATCCTAGAAGGAACCTCAATGGCAGGCACCGAGAGTGCTTGGGACTTCGTCGCTGATGACTCCGCGTTCCTCCCATTCGTGAGCCGCATAAGGCGCACTGACGGATCGATCCCGCATTTCCAACTGGTCTTAGACAGTATCAACCTGACCGGTTCCTCAACAAAGAGAAACGTCCTCGCGTGGCGAGTGATGGATTAACTGCTAATCTGCCACACCCAGCGAACGGATGGCTCCGATCAAAGACCGCATGCCAGTGATCGTTGATCGTCGCCCCGAAGAATTACGAACGCTGGCTGGACACAGACAGCAAGTCCACTCCATCGCGAGGCCTGCTTCAGCCCTATCCTGCCGAAGAGATGGAAGCCTGGACGGTGAGTGATCATGTCGGCAAGGTGTGCAACAACGACCCGGAACTTCTCGCTCTACAAGAGCCGGATCAAGAGACTCTGTTCAGCTAATTCTGGATTCATGCGATTCAACTAGGGCGTGTTAACACTAAATTTGTTATAATTGGAGTTAATGGAGATCACGGCCGAGCAGTACAAAAAGATTAAAGATAGCCTGCCGATTCAGCGCGGGAATGTGAAACTGCAGAACCTCCAAGTTCTCAACGCGATTCTGTATGTTGCCGAGCAAGGATGCAAATGGCGCGGTCTCCCGCCTCGCTTTGGCAACTGGCATAGTATTTATACGCGCATGAATCGCTGGGCCAAAAATGGCGTTCTGGATCGCGTCTTCGAGAAGTTGCAGACCGAGCAGATCGTGCGCATCAAGATTGAAGCCTTCTCGCTCGACTCAACCTCGATCAAGGTCCATCCCGATGGAACAGGCGCGTTAAAAAAAATGGACCTCAGGCCATCGGCAAATCCCGCGGCGGATGGAACACCAAGATTCATATGGTTGCCGCGAATGCTCGAACGGCGGTAGTGTTTGCTCTGTCGCCGGGCAACGCGCACGATGCGCCAGAAGGCCGAGCGCTGCTGGAAGATCTTGGGCCGATGCCGGAAGGTCTTCCGATGCTGATGGATAAGGCCTACGAGGGCAACGAAACGCGGCAGTTGGTACTTGATCTAGACATGATTCCGGTGGTTCCGCCCAAATCCAACCGGCTCGATCCCTGGGAATACGACCGCGAACTCTATAAGAAGCGTAACGAAGTGGAACGCCTCTTCCGCAGGCTGAAGGGCTTCCGCCGCATCTTCTCCAGATTCGAAAAACTCGATGTGATCTTCCTCGCCTTTATCAATTTCGTTTTGATCGTCGAAGCCCTCAGATAGTGTTAACACGCCCTAAATGAATTCATCCACGGATCAGCAAAGGGATCAGCAAATCGAGACGCTTCAGACCGCACTCAATGCGGCCCGTGCGAATGAGAGCCGATGGATGGAAATCTCCGCCGAGTTCTCCAGGGATGCTGAACGGATGGAGCAGTGGTCCAGCACCGCGAAACTGAGGCGACTCGAAGTCGAGCGGATAGAGGCGCTATTGGCCGAAGCGGCAGAGCCTTGCGGCATGGCGCAACCGGTGCGCAGTGAGACGGTTGAAGCGAAAAATAGACTGGGAGAGTCGGCATGAACGAAGCGGAGATGAAAGCGGAGTTGGAGCGTCTGCGGGCAGAAAACGCAAAGCTCAAGAGTAAGGATTCAACAGGGCTGAGTCTGAAGGTCAGCGAGAAAGGCGCCGTATCCCTTTACGGAATGGGACGTTTCCCCGTCACCCTCTACAAGGAACAGTGGCTCCGCATTCTTGCCAGCGCTCCTGAGATCGAGGCATTCATCCAGGAAAACGACAGCAAGCTCAAGACCAAGGAGTAGCGATGTTCACGACATCTTTTTGAGGCGCACCCCGAGTGGTGAGGGGATTAGCATCATTCCGAAAGCCTTCCAGTCGACATCGGCGGTACCGGTAGTTTTCATGCTTGAGAAACCGTCGCTTGACATGCGACGCGACAGTACGTTGGTGGTCTTCCCGTCTCACTCTTGGGGTTTCGCTTCGACGGTCCATCCCCACGGCACCTTCAATGATCCAGGAACGTTTGGGACATTTGGATACGACACTCTCAGGAGGTGCACTGGCAGGGTTAGACCTGTAGCCAGTTCCTGCTCGAAGTCCTTACGAGATTTAGAGCGCATCTTGAATGTCTCATCTGAATCGACTTCTTCCTCATCTTCTCCCTTCACCCAGAAAATGTCTTTCCCTCCTAGGAGTACTTCCTCGACGATAACGTTATTTGCGCTGCTTCGTGTGATTACGTCCAGTGCAACTTCACGATTGCGGCCCGGCTGGACATGAAAACGATCCGAAAAAGGGATGACACACTCCGAGATAAAGTCGAAACTCCCTGCAAGGTACGGGAATTGCTGAAGCTTGAAAACCTCTTCAAATCGATCGTTTTTCAGTTCCTTGCGAATCTCACCGTGCGAATCGAAAAACACCTCAAAAAGCATGCCATCGAGCAATGCCCGCCATTTCTCTGAAGGTAGGTCGGAAGCCAACGAAGCGAAATTCTCGATGAAATGGTAAGCACTACGAGACCCGCCACATGCAGCTTGGTAAACATTTCGTCCCACCACAAACAGTGAATCTACCGTGGTCTTCGCCATTTGAGTTTCCGTAAACGCATCAAGTGCCGGGTTTTGTGTATACCAGTCGTGAGACTTCAAACCCTCAATAACTCGGTGAGAAATCGTTTTCTGATCCAATACAAAGAACTTGTCCCGCAGTGCGGAATCGCCGTAGAGGTCAATCCTCACGCCTACGCTGCGATTGAAGAAGAATTCCCTCGACAGAGATGTGTGCTCCCATGAAATCTGCTTGCCAAGAGTGGCTGCACTTAACGTATTACGGACGCGCTTAAGCATTATCTCGATTGAACAGTCCACTGCGTCCAGGTGTTGCAGCAGAGCGGCCGTGTATGCGCCGTTTATCCCATCGCCATCGGACGCCACCTGCCCTGGCGAAGTTGCGTAGGCAATCAGGGTGCCTTTGGGAGCGTACACAGGCGCGAGTCCACGGGGGGACAGGGAGCGCGTCCACGCGCGTTCAAATGGGTTGTTTCGACATGCGTCGAGAATGATTATGTTTGTGTCGGTCGGCGTGTCCTCCATTGACTCAATGACCTGATTCAGGGGAAGGGAAGAATGACGCGCCGCTGCCTCGTCGGATGTCTTTGTGTCTATCGCAATAAGGTAATTTTCACCCTTCATCTGGATGCCGTGGCCGGCAAAAAACAGAAGACCTACTTTCGCGCTTCTGAGGCGCTTTTTGAAGGACGCTAGGGAATTCTCCATTTCTTCGATTGTGCCGTCCCTCACCACGCCAGTAGTGAAGCCGAAGCGTTTGAGAGCTTTGGCTAGATCTCGAGCATCGTTCGTAGGGTTCCGCAGGGCCGAGCCCTTTGGATACGCCGAGTTTCCAATTATCAGTGCTTCCCTGTCGCTCATATCGAACTATTTTACCGCTTAAGAGGAGTTGTAAAGCAGACGGAACCGCCTAATAATCAGTAATATCCAGACCGCTTGGCAGGTCTGTAGCTGTTTCATCAGCCGCACACCGATTGGATGGTACTGGGGAGTGGTAAGATGTCGGCAACCATACCGAAAATTCAGCGACGTGAGACGTGATCATGAGCGATTTAGGCGAAATTGTGAAATCCGGCCCAGTTGATAAGGCTGTTGATCTGTTGCACAGATTGGCCGGCCCGATGTTCGACGAATTCGGAGCTGTTCTCGCGGATAAGGCTCGGGTCTACCGAGCGAAAAATCTGGTCTCTACGGTCCGGAAGACAGAGCGAATTCTTCGCGAGGCAGGCTTGCCAGCGAATGCTGTCCCGACGCGATTGCTATTGCCGATCATGGAGGCCTGTTCGGTTGAGGCCACCGAGACGCTACAGGAGATGTGGGCAGGGTTACTCGCCACGGCATCTCAGCAGACCGACTCAGTATCGCCATCGTTCATCGAGACGCTGAAGCAGCTCACGCCCGATGAAGCACAACATTTGGAGGTCATCTGCCAGGAAACCCTCAAATTCCTCAAGAAAGAGCTACTTGCCGATGGAATGGAACTTGTGCTTTGGGCCTTCGGAGCCAGACCTTATGACGGGCCAAAAGACTTCGACGTTCCGTCGAATGTATACCCAGATACGTATGAGCGAACCGGCCTAATACGAAGAAACTATAAAGTTAACAGCCATTTTGACAGGTTTGAGGAGCAGGTAAGTTCTGATGTTGACGGCTGGTACGAGTTTACCGAGTACGCCATCCGGTTCCTTGATGCCTGCCACGGCCCGCGGCCTGCGAAATAGATGAAAGGTTCTTGATATCTTCCTGTTCTGTATCGCGCCAACGTTCGGGTAGTTGTGCTAAGTGAAGATGGACGATTGTCGCCCATTGTTCGCCGGTCAGCCTACGCGGAATTCTCGGTTGATGTGAACAGGTTCCGGGCGCGTATCTGGCCATCTGAATCCCTCTTGAAGAGAGGAATGGTGGCCGTCAGGCCACCTCATCCAGTTCTTCGAATTCTTCGGGGGCGTCGTCATCGTCGATTTCAGCGAATCCAGGGTCTTCGTCGGGGGCGGTTGGTGCGGCAATGGCTGTAGCCGCCGGTGCCGGCATATCGAAAAGGCTTGCGGGCTTCTGGGGCGCGGGCTCAGTGGGCTTGGCGGTCGGAGCATACTGCGTGACTTCCGTATTCGGCGGCACTGTCTTGGCCGGCGTCTTCGACTTCGCACGCGCCTCGGCTTGAGCTACCTTGGAAGCCGCATCCATCTCGGCCTTCGCCTTCTCCAGGGTATTCTTCATCTGGAGATGGGAGCCGACGAAGCTGATGATTGTCGAGGACAACTCGGCGTCCAGATCTTCGGCAGTGCCGGTCACGCTGAGTGGGGTGGTGAGAGCATCATTGTCGCCGTCTTTGAGTTTCTTCGGCACAATGTTCACCCGAATCTGATCTGCATCGACAAGCGTGACCGTGAGCAACACTGCGCGGTCGCGTAGGACTGGTAGAAGTTCTTTGAACATGGTTCACTCCCGATGGAATTTGATTGCTGGATTTGGATCGCAGTGAGCGTCTCCGCGTCTTCGACCAAAGCTGGGGATCGACAGGTAGTCCACAAATCTGATTGGACTGTGCGTTGTAGAAGCCTCCGTGATGCGAAATCTTTCCGTAGCGGAAGAGCCGCGCCAGCATCGCCAGCGCCGCCGATGCCAAGGCCTGGTTGATGAAAGGTTCCTGGCGATCCAATGCCTCGACAGCCGAGCAACTTGGCAACGGGTCTTCACCAGCCACAGCATCGAGGATCTCTGGATACAGTTCGCTTACGGTGCGCAATCGTGCGGCCTTCCTGCGATTGCGCGCATTCAATGGCTGGCCGAGAACGAATTGGCCGCTGGCCGCGTTGTTGCCAAGGTCAAGCCAATAGGCGGTGCGGTTCCTGGCTTTGGTCAGTGCGCGCGCAATGATGTTTCGCGCCGCTCTGGTGTCCACGCAGCCAATCAGTAGATCGATGGATCGGTCATTGATCCGGGCGAAAGTCTGCTCATCGAAGTAAGTAGGCTCGGCCCGCCACCGCGTTCCCCAGAACAGGTTGATGCGATTGATGAGGACGGTTGCCTTGTTCTGTCCGATGTCGGAGATCGAGAATGGCTGGCGCACACAGTTCGTTTCAGAGACGGTATCGGCATCCATCATGACCACATCCAGCCCCGATAACCGGCCCCAGACCCGCATCGCCTGGTCGAGATAAGGCAGGCCCATGACGATGGCGCTACCGGTCCCGCCAGCGCCGACGACCAGTATGCGCACCGGTTTCTGGCCCAACAGATCGCTTGGAATCGCGTGCTCGATGCGCATATCAGCCTCTCTCTCCGCGCACGAACTGCGTGAGCGTCTGCGGAAGAGCGATGAGTGATTCGACTGGGAACTTCTGGCGCTTGCCAGTCAGGCCACTCCACAGCCCATCGAATCCACCTTCATGGCGCGTGAGGCGGCCAACATTGGCGTGAGTGAAGGCGCTCTCGTAGAAGCCGCGCTCCCAGGCCGGAATCGACGCAACCGACGCGCTGTCCGGGCGTCGCATGGTGCCGGTGCATACGCGCCCATCGTCCGAGAGATTCCAGTAGGGCGCGACGGCAAGTTTCGTTGAACTATCAGGGCGCTTGCTCTCGGTGAGTGCCCGAATGTTGAGTTCGCCATTCGAGACCCGCCAGACCAATGGAGGTTGTGGGAATATGCAGCCATTCAGCTTCGCGGCCTTGCCTTCGGAGTTCTCGAAGAACATCTGGCGGCATCGTGCAGGAGTCCACCAGACGATCATGCGGTCCGCTTTGGCCAGGATGTTGGCCGGCAGTACTTCGGCCTGCACGCTTCCGCTGAGAGATCGCGTCAGAGACTCGATGAATGCTACGGTGAGCGGTTGCGCCGGACCGAGAGTGGGCGGCGCGTCCTTGCGGGTGGTCACATCGTGGCGGGTGATGAAACTGCTCTGTCGGTCGCGATAGATCAGCAGAGCCTCATGCAGCTCGAAGCGATGGTTCTCCCCGATCGATAGATGTACCTGCATCGCATTTCTCCTGAATCACCTCGACCAACTGAAAGAGTTCACAAATGAGCGCTATGAAGCGATCCACGACTCGAATAGCGTGGCGAACTTGCTCCGGTTCGCGCGGCGAAAAGACAACGCACACAGTCGGCTCTGCGGTGCCTTCCATCATGGACTGGCCCTCTTCGTCGAAGCAGGCGGTAATGGCGTCATGCTCTTTGAAGGCGACAAGCAAAGACGGCAACGGTGGATCGTCGTAATAGCCAAGTTCGAGGAACTCTCGCGACTGCTTGAGGGGAAGCCGCGACAGGCGCTGAATGCGCCGCAACTGCTCGAACCAAGAACTGAATTTTCCATTGCGAAACCTGCGCAGCAGATCGCGGTCCCGTGCTTTCCAGTCAGGAGATTCGCGTTTCTGCGTCTTCTGGATACACTCCGGCAGTGTCTTCTCCACTTCGGGAAACTCATACTGCCCTTGGTTCTCTACGTCGTCTTCCGCGGCATAATCGCGCATCCGCTCTTCGTACATCAGCGCATTGTCGTGGTTGTAGATCCACATCACGCGATAAAGCGCGAAAGTCAGCGCCCAATAGAACGCTGCCCCCAGCCCCTCGGCCTCAGCCTCCAGCGCATCAAGCGCCGGTCCAATCCTGAAGTACCCCGATCCACCGCACTCGACGGTGACAACCAGTTGCCCGCTTTCGAGCTCCGCATCGCTCCCAGCGCGGCCGAGTTGATCGCTCACTTCGAGGTGATACTCGACATTGCGTTGCAGCAGATCGCCACGTTCGGTGCCAATCGCGCTCATCATGGCGTGCTGGGCAAATGCGAGCGCGTTGCCGCCAGATTTATTCCAAGTCTCCGCAGTTCCCAACCCCTCGCGCACCAGAGCAGCGCAGAGTTCATAGACCAGTTCTGCATTGACCTCATGGTTATACTCGCCGCGAACCCCGGCGAGCGATGGCAATGCCTGACCGAAGGCGGGCGCAAGTGTTGTTACCCCATTGGCGGAAGCAGTTCCGGCGGCGTCGGGAGCCGATAACTTCCCGGCGCTGCATACTGCCGAATGGCTTCTGAGACGGCTCGTGCGAGATCGCAGGATTCTTTGCATTGCAGATGCCTCACCAGGATGAGGTTGGCTTCCGGCGGCGGTTCCGCGGCCTTCTTGAGAAACAACGCCACCAGTTCTTCTTGCGACAATGCGGGCGTGGGCACGGCTCACCCCTTCGAACCTATTGCGCGGCTGAAGGTGTAGCGCAGAGTGGTTCCGGTATCCTCCGGGCCGGTGAGGGTTGCGGTAGCCAGTTCCGGATACGATGGAACCAGCAAATCGCGAACTTCCTCGACGCTCATCTGCGGTGCCGGATCTGGAATGCGAACGCCGTTGTAGTTAAACTCTCGTAGCAGAACCTGCGCTTCAAGTTTGGCCATTGCAGTTTTTCTCCTTGTCTGCGGATTTCAAGATCAATCCATGTTGGGGTTAGAAGAGGCTGGCTTGCACGGGCATCTTTGTCCTGGCTGCTTCTTGTGCGGCTGGTGGTGAAATGGCGGGTGCAGAGTCTGCATCCGCCTTATCGCTGGCTACCGTTCGATACTTTGCTTCAAGCAACTTGAGTGTATCCATTTCACGAGAACGCACAGCCTCGGCAGCGCGCAGTTCATAGCGCGCAAGATAGTTGCGCTTTCGAATCTCCTGCTGAATCGCGCGCTCAACGTCGCTAAAGGTGTATTCTGGATCGCCCCAGCACGGCCATGCGATGGTATGCCGCAAGAACCGAAGCCGGTCGGCATCCGAAGTGAACCATGTCGCATAGAAACCTGCGGCGTCGTAATGCGCTATGTGCGAAAAGCACATCGAAAGGCGGTTGTAGAAACTCTTGGAGAAAGCCGTCCGCGCCCACTCTGACTCGATGAAGTGCAAGAACGTGTTACCGAACTCGGCCTTGTCCTGCGCCGTCGAGAACTTTGTAGGCACAAATTCCGAGGGAAGAAACGGTCCTTTCGGCATGGAATGTCTCCACCAAGGAAAAGGGCCAGCTCGCGCCGACCCTTTTCCTTGCCTTTGATTGCGCTCCGGCTAGCGCCGGTATCGCTGGAACGATTCTCCCATTGGCTACGCTATCACCGTTCACAGCCATTGGGAAGTCTATTGATCAACAGAATCCAGGGAGATAACCTCAGCCGAAAAGGCTGAGTTGCACGGCTGGCCCTGTGCCCGTGGACCATGGCGAGGACTTCTTGCGCACCTTCACGCCCGCTTGAGGTTCAACAAGATGAATGCCCGCGCGTTCGGTTGCTGGATCAATCGGTTCTGTTGCAGACAAGTCGAAGACAGGATTGTCGTCTTCCTCTGCCTTCAACGCAGGCGGCTGTGGCAACACCCGCTCCCGTTCTCTCTCTAACTCGCGCCACATTTGATCGGCACTTGCCCCGACGCCGGCCTTCTCGACCAACTCGCGCGCCATGGCGCTCATCAGGTCTTCGTCGGTGTCGAGCGATTGCAACCCTTCACCAGAGAACTTGCCCTCCATCATCAGCGCGACGAGCATCTTCTTGCCCATCAAACGGAGGCTTGTCTCCTGCATTGTCCCCGTATAGGTCACGAACTTCACGCGCACCGCGTGCCGCTGGCCGATACGCCAGGAGCGGCGGCTGGCCTGCCGCAACGTATGCAGCGAGTACCCGGTTTCGTAGAAATAGAGCGTCGGAAAGGCCAAAAGGTCGAGGCCCGTCTCCACCAGCTTCGGGTGGCAGATCACAACTTCAACTCCGCCTTTCAGTTGCCGCTCGTACCAATCCTCACGCTTGTCTGTGGCAACCGAAGAGCGCAGCACGGCGACTCGGAATCCAGCTTGTCGCAACACCGTCTCCAGCCGCAGCGTAACATCCTTCTCGCCCGTGTAGGTCGCATAGACCTGGCAGCGCCGTCCCTGCCGCAATTCCTCCCGTATATCGGCGATTAGGGCGCGTTCCTTCGCGTAGAGACCATCCTCCTTGAGATTCTGGGGCGTCGTCACCAGGAACTTCACATACTCTTTGGTCTCCGGGTCGAAGGCCCGCGCCCAGATCTCCTCGAAGCCGTAAGGGTGGTCGGGATAGAGCAGTAGCGTGTTGAGCAGAATGCTCATCAGGCTCTTGTTGCCCCGATGCGACCGAATGGCCGACCGTATGTCCTCTTCGAGTTCTTCGTAGGCCTTGGCCAGTTCCTCGTCCATCTCAACCGATAGCACACTCTCGTCGTATCGCGGCAAGTTGTCCGCAATGTCTTCAAGCGAAAGAAACGCTGTTGTATTCATCAGGAACTTTCCGAACAGCAGCGGCGATGCACCCGGCTTCTTCAGAACTTGGATCGTCTTCTTCGTCGCCCGCGAGCAGGCGTTGTCTGTCTCCCGCACCTTCTCGATGGTCTCCAGCACACCATACTGCTGCTGAAAGTCGCGTCGTCCCTGGCCGCCATACGCAAATCCCTCGCCGGCCATCGTGCGCGGCTCCATGCGGTAGAAGATGTTGAAGAGATCGTCCGCATAGCCGCCCATCAGAGTGCCGGTGAGCGCTATCAGCCGCTTTGCCGCTCGTCCAAGTACGCCGAGACCGTTACCCTGTGCCGTGTCCCCGGCTAATCGTCAGCTGACGATTAGCCGGCTTATCCGCAGGATCGAATAATGGGGAGGAACGCGGGCGCGTGGAGCTTCAGGCACTTCAAAGACAGTGTTTATGAGTCTCTTGATCCGCGTCTTCCTCCGCATTATTTGTTGCCTGTACGGCATGCTAAGTTGAGAGTGAGTCTAGCCAGGCCAAGAGATCCTGGTCGCGCTTCCAGCGAGGCGGCTTGTCCGGGCGAACCGCCACTTTTTCAAGCGCCTTCCGCTTTGTTTCCAAATTGGATTGGGCGTAATGGCTTGTCGTATCCAGTTGGGCGTGTCCGAGCACGTCACGGACTACGGTGATGTCGACTCCTGAAGCCAGGAGGTGGCAAGCCGTCGAATGCCGGAATAGGTGCGGTGAAACGCGCTTTGAGCTTAAAGAGGGTGTTTGCTTTGCGGCTGCTATCACATAGTTGCGCAGCTTGTAACGGACTCCGGAAGCCCCAAGCGGGTCGCCATAGCGATTCACGAAGATCCGCTCTTGCTTGCCTCGGGGCTGGCGGATGAGCAATGCCTTCAATAGGGCCACCGTTTCGGGCCAGAGGGGACAGTACCGTTCTTTCTGCCCTTTGCCAATGATGCGAACGCGGGCGGGCGGTTCAAATCGAATTTCCTGGGGGCACAAGTTAAGCACCTCCTGAATGCGGGCGCCTGTGTTGTACAGTAGAGCCAACAGTGCATGATCGCGCTGGCCCTCCAGAGTTTTTCGATTCGGCTGTGCCAGGATTGCTTCGATTTCCTCAACCTCCATGGACCGTATCGAACGAACTGGCGCCCGTTTTGTCGGAACTCCAAGGATTTCTGCGCACTGCGCCGCGAGCAGAGGCTCGCGGCTGGTCACGAATGAAAAGAAGCTTCGCAGTGCCGCAAGCCGACAGTTGCGCGTACCGATGGAGACTTTCCGACCCTTCTCACAATGATCCAGAAAGGCGAGCACTTCCTTCGCTGTGATTTGCTCTATTGTGAGCTTGGCGACCGTTTGCTGGCGCTGCTCTGCAACGAAGCGCAAAAACAGTCGCCATGTGTCCCGGTAGGAAATCACCGTGTGCGGAGAAGTTCCGCGTTGCTGGATCAGCCAATTCTGGAAGAAACCATGCAGCAATTGCGGTAAGGTGGCGGTCACTTGCATGTATCACCTCCTGCTTTCGCCTGGATGACGTGTGCGCCGAACGAACGGAACCGCTCACTGGCGTGCTGCAGTAGTTCTTGCGTGATTGTTATGTACACCAGGGTCGAGTGGATGTCTTTGTGTCCCAGGTAAGTGACCAAATACGGGAGCCGTTCCTGCGCGTTGACACCTTCCCTATACCAAGTCAAAATGCGACCGACCACAAATGAATGGCGCAGGTCATGAATACGCGGTCCAGCAGTACCGGGATCAGGCTTCAAACCCGCACGTCGAATGATCTTTACCAGCAAGGCGCGGATTGTGTAGTAACGATATTCTTTTGCTGCCCGGCGTTGCCAAAACAATGGCGCCGACGGATCATCGAGTGCGCCTTCCAGACGCCGTGCTTTCAGATAATCGTCCAGCGCAGCGCTCACTGAATTTGTAACCGGCAATCGCCGCGACTTGAAGAACTTCGTTTCGCGGATTTCGATCGTTTTGTCTGCAAGATCGATATCTCCAACCTTCAGGCGAACGATCTCACCGATGCGAAGCCCAACGCAGTAACCCAGCACGATCATCGTGTACAGCATCAGAGGCCGCCCCGGAGCCTCTGGCGAGGGAAACGACAGCGCAGTCTTCAGCAGAAGTGATACATCCGACTTGGAATAGATATACGGCTTGCGCTGATTCCGTCGGACCTGCCTGTTCAAGCGCGGATCCACTGGCGGGATGGCAACTGTTGGGTCTATGCGTTGCAATGCCCTCGCGAGTATTCTTCCCGTTTGTTCACACTCGAGCAAGTGCTGCGAGGTGGGATTCCACTTGCCCCACGCTTCGGTAAGGATGGAGATCGGTTGTCCGGCAAGATCGGCGCGTTCCTGCAGAAACCGGTCGAGTCGAAGCAGTTGCTTCTCCTGAGTGCAGTAACGGTAACCCAAAGATCGTTTGAGAGAAACGTAATTCTGCATTACGGGTCCAAGATGACTGGCAAAAGCCGATACTGGCCTGAGAGTATTCAGAGCCTCGGCGCAGTCGGGACTCAATAAAGCCCGAACAATCTGGGCTGTGTCGCTAATGCCAACCTCTTTTCGCAAATCCTCAAACGGATTTGAGGCAATCAGTTCGTGGTTGGCGAGCCAGTCGAGAAAACGATTGATTGGCCACACCCGGTGCATGATCGTGTGTGTCGAAGAAAAGCTCGACCGGTGACGAAGCCACTTTTCCAATATCTGTCGAGAGACACACAGCTCAGGCGAGTGATCTAATACAAACTGCCGGAACTCTTCCAGCATGGGTTGGTATGTCTTTATGCTGGCGGGACGCAACCTGGTGTTCCGGAAGTATTGGAGAATGCTTGCATCGTTTGTATCGGGCCATTTCATCATGGGATCACCTCCACAGGTATCTCAAGTCCGATGGCCCGCAGCTCTGGTGTCGCAAGCTTCAGATAGATGGCTGTTGAATCAGGAGACCGGTGTCCCAGCACATCGCCGATCGTCTTCATGGTTACTCCCGCATTGAGTAAACCGACTGCCCGAGCATGACGAAACGCATGGGGGCCATGCTTGCGTTTCAGGATGACCTCCGCTTTCTGCAATCGGTGCTCAACCATGTGATAGAGGCTCGACCCTGCCCGGAGCGATTGAAATGGAGCGCGGACGCGCAGGAATACCTCGCGCGCCTTCGTTTGTGGTCTGCCATTGCGCAGGTATGCCAAGATGGCTTCGCCAACAGGAGCAAGCAACGGCAGAAAAGACTCACACCTTGTTTTCGAATGCCGAACACGCAGTCGCTCCTTGCGCCAATCAATGTCGTCCAAGCGCAAGGCCGTCACCTCGCCGGCTCGCAGCCCATAGGTTGCGAGCAAAAGAAGAATCGCTTGGTCACGTAGTCCTTTTGGAGTATGATCCATCTTCACCGATTGCAGCACCGCATCGACGTGGTCGGCGCGCAGCGCTGGAGGGATACTTTCAAACGCATATCGCTGCGGACTGACAACTGTCCCAGAGAGATCCTGTTGAATCAGTCCCTGGATTTGGAGATAGCGCAGGAATCCACGCAGACACAGCGCCAGCTTTTGACGAGTGGCCCTCCGTAGTTGCGGAGCACGCTGCGTCAGGTAATGATCGAGGTCGGCAACGGTGATCTGGGCAAGGAGCAATTCATCTCCGCCTCTCTCACCCAGCGATTCAAGAAGCCGGTAAGCCTCTGCTTTACGGTTTGGAATGGTCGTAACCGCCAAGCCGCGAACGTCTGACAGCCACTGCGCATATGCATTGCAGAGATCCCGGCGGAATGTTTCTTGTGGACTCGCTGGCACTGTAGTCGGCGGCCACTTCCCTTGAGCCAATCGCATAACAATGTGCACGCCGCTGGTATAGCCCCAGCGCCAACTTCTCATATCGCACGGCGCATGACCATGACGTTTTCGGTAAAGGTTTAACTTGAAGGCCAGGAACGCTGGTTCGTGCGCGCCTGTAGCGCTGGCAACATCGACGCGCTCCTTGGCTAGATAGAGCAGGAATCCGCGTGCTGCTGCCATGCGTTTTTCTGTAGCTGACAGGCTGTATCCAGAGACCTTCAAATGGTATGCGAGTTGTACGATCAACGGATCATTGATCGTACGTTCTTCAGTTGACATGTGTGCACCTCCTTTGGTGACCAGCCAAAGATCGCACACCCTGTGATTATTATGGGCAGGAAGTTTCCACCGAATGCTGCCAGACAGGCTCGCTGAAGCGTTCCTCCCCATTATTCGATCCTGCGGATAAACCGGCCAGTTGGTGCAACTCATCCGCGATGGCAAAGTCGAACCATCCGCCCATATACCGGCCGATGTACTCAATTGGCGCCATACGCTGAATGCGTTCGCGGTCGGCCTGCCACAGTGCTGAATAGCGCGTCGTTCCCTCATGTGGCAGAGTCAGCGATTCAAAGAGCTTGATCTTGTCGACGAAGTCGAGGTGGGTAAGCTTCTGCCGCTCCGAATCCAGGATCGCAGCGCCGGTGTCGGGATTGATGATGCCTCCGAGATTCGGCCCGGATTTTGCCTTGAGGTAGGCGTGCTCCCAGTAG
The DNA here is from genome assembly GCF_048629425.1 of Telmatobacter bradus. Taxonomy (NCBI): domain Bacteria; kingdom Pseudomonadati; phylum Acidobacteriota; class Terriglobia; order Terriglobales; family Acidobacteriaceae; genus Telmatobacter; species Telmatobacter bradus. The sequence goes on along the minus strand of NZ_CP184532.1, from coordinate 3,563,433 downwards.
TAGCCCAGCTTCCCCTTGTCCTTACCAGTGATGAAGAAGGCTGGGCCGGAGCAACGCTTCCGCCACTCCTTGCGACCCATGCGCCGCAACTCGGCGAGAGACAAGCGCAGCCCCCCGTACACGATCTTGCCCTTGCTCAGCTTGACTTCGCAGATGCCATGCGGCTTCTTGGGATCGCCTCCGTTGCGCATATCCTCAATCAGAAAGGTTCTGGCGCACGGCACAGTCAGCAGAGCCTCACGCGCCCACTTGTGTGTAATGTGTGAAGGGCACATCACCAGCGTAGTGCTGGGTCGCCCCTCCGCCAGCACATGGATCGTACCTAACGCCATATAGGTTTTGCCGGCCCCGCATTCGGCCACGATCCGCGCCGCCTTGGCTTTGCGAAGGTACTTTGCAGTGCCTGTGATGGCAAGTGCCTGCGCGGGCAGCGCCCTCCGTAAAAGTGTTGCAATGCGCGGCGCAACAGGGTCTTTCGTGCCTTGAAGCGGCGGATATGTTTCGAGAATGCGCGAGCCCAATTCGACCGCATGGGTGCGCAGGTATTCGAACGTGTTTTCCATGCGGATACCTCGCGAAAGACACTTTGGGGAGAATTCAGTTGATTATGGACAAGGGAGGCGGAGCTGTTCTTGAACGCGCGCAAACTGAAGTTCAGTTGCCGAAAATCTGGCAACACGCCAGATGGTCATAAACCAGGAACGACAGAACTCCTCGCTGAACATTGCCGGCCGATATCCCCAGCTAGGATTCAAGTGATATTCAGGCGGATGTTGGCCGACTTGAACGAAGTTGCTGCGCCGGTGGTTGATTGCGGTAATAATAAATTAAGGTGGCAATCCGCATGACCGACCCTAAATGGAAACGATTCGAGAAGCTCATTCACGGAATACACACCCAGTTTGCACCGGAGGGCGCCACTGTAACGCTTGACGACGAGATCGTCGGATACCATTCGAAAGTTCCCCGCCAGATAGATGTCTCGATCCGCGTCCGTGTCGCTCAATATCCGGTTCTCATGATCATAGAGTGCAAGGATCATTCACGACCCATCGATGTCGCGGAACTTGGGGCCTTCGTAAGTCTGCGAGATGATGTTCGAGCCAACCAGGGCGTGATAATCTCCACCAGCGGTTTCACACCTGCTGCGATCGAAATGGCTCGGGGACGTGGGATAGTTACGCGGACCTACATCGACACTGAGAGTCTGGACTGGAATACAGATATTTCAATTCCTGTCATTCTGGCTCGCGTTATGCTGCACTCCTGGGCAGTCACTTTTTCAAATCCCCCAGGGTTTGCCGCAGCGATACCGACTAATATCCCCTTCCCGTTCATCGAGACGTTCGCTGAAGATGGCACACCATTAGGTCCAATCATCGTCCTGCTTGGAAAGAAATGGAACCACGATGAAAACCTTCACCTTCCTGGAGAGCACAGCGTCATTCTGGCGGATCACGTGCTTGTCTATGCAGGATCAACCAAAGGGCACGTCAGAATTGTGGCGAAGTTGAGAGTTGAGCGGCGTTATTACAAAGGCCCGCTTCGAATCAGTGTCGCAGGGTTTCGAGATGACCAAGATGGCTCAATCTTGACCAAAGAACTGAAAACTGATTTTGTCGAACCTGCCGCAATCGAACGAGGCGATGCCCCTGGATGGTCGGAGGTCACGGAGATTAGGAACTACATTATTGACCGGATCGAAGGCTCTAAACCCGATCAACCGAAGAAGCCAACCATTGAAGGAGTACCACTAGAGGCCATGCTGGTAATGCACTACATTGATGCGTTGCCGGAAAATCCCGAGGAAGTCAGAAACTTACAAACCGCAGATGGGTACACTCACTAATCGAAATTTATTGCTGCGGACAGACACTGGGACGGAAAGGAAGGCTATATATGTCAGTTGATCCCGAAGAATTCCAAAAAACGAGTGAGACGGTCGAAGACGAGTGGGAGTCGTTCCGGGAGGACGATGGCGATCCGCTCAGCCTCGAAGAACTGGAACACCTTAATTTATCAGAGATGCCGGGTGACGTGGCCATCTCTGTGATGGACAACTACTTCCCTGACACCACGATAACGCGCAACGGTGAAAGCCTTGTGTGTTCAATTGAAGAACATCTTTATACCAAGTATTGGGAGCACAAGTTTTCCGCATATGCCTTTGCAGAGGCGATGGAACGCGCGGTTAAACGTCTCATCCATGAGGGACATCCCTTTTCGGACCCGTCAAGCGATACGGAGGATGTCCATATCTTTGTGCGCTGGCAATTACTACTTCCCGCTACAACCACGCCCGACGCGCTTGCCGTATCCGTAAAATCCGCGTTTGAGCTGGTATGGCAGCGTGCAGACGCGATTCTTAAGGACTCGGATTCTGTGCTGATTCTTGGAAAAGACACAGGAACTGCTCTTGATCGGCTGAAGCGAATTGAGGCAAAACTGCAGGATCTCGGTTACTACACCTACATCATTAAGGAACAGCCCGACAAGATGGGTGAAGGCGTAGTACAGAAAGTCATGCGATTCGCGCTTTCCTCCAAATTCGTTGTGATCGAGAATACCGAAGCATCCGGTCATCTTTATGAGATCCCACACGTAGCCAAAGCTGCAGAATGCGTAACCGTTGTTCTGCAAGAAGAAGGCAGGGGCGCAACCTGGATGTTCGAGGATGCCTATGCGAAGCACAGACATTGGCACAAGATCGAATATCAAGATGGCGTGCTGGAAGCGGCAGTCGAGCAGGCAGCAGCATGGGCCGAGGAGTTTCTGGGGGAATTTGCGCGGTATCAGACGGCCACGTTACCGTGGCTCAAAAAATGACGCCAGACCACATGGAACCATTCTGATCATGGCATTGCTGGACTATTAGGGAATAAGCCTACCAAAGCCTACCAAAGCCTATTGATTGGGCTGTCGGCAGAGGCAGATTCGGTGATGATTTAAGTGAAAATCGGGGCCAGACAATTGGGCCATTTCTTTCCGGGAAGCTCAAAGCACCGGAGCGGAGTTCATCTCCGATCCATTCAAGCAATTCCTCCGTTGTCGCCGAGATCAACACCGGCTGGCAGCCAATACCGTCTAGTGGCTTGATGCGCTCTTCCGCCTCGACAATACCGAGAACGTGCTCGGCCCATGATGGGTCAGCTGGAAGTCCGAGAAAACTCACCAGCGTAGTCCAGGCCTGATCCAGCTGGTATCCCAGCAGAATCGTCCGTCCCACGCCACCATTGGTGTACAGTGCTTCCGAAACAGCCACCAGGTGCCGTACGGGATGCTTTCGGTCCGGCAAACTCACGGCTCCCTTGTAGCAGGAGGCGTGCTCGCCGAGCGACACCTCCTTCACTTCGCCGTCCGGGAAAGTCAGCGTGAAGGTGGCCTTCTCGTGAACCGCCGCCGTGATCGCGCCCACGTCGGAGTCGTTGCCGAAGACGCTGATGAGATGCGCCTGTTCGTCTTCGCCCACATAGCGGTCTACACGCAGCCGAATCCGCGTCGAGGTCTTCTCCGTCATGCGGTGATACTCAAGCAACCCGAGTCTCAGGTGTGCATTCTGCATCGTCCTCTCCTTCCGGCTTTGCCGGCGTCTCTGTCAGCTTCAGGGTTCTTCCATCGGCATAGACCAATCGCAGTTCATTCGTCCACCGTTCCCGGTGATGGATGATCTGCTCATCGCCGTCCTCTTCGACGAACGTGGTCACATGCTTGACCGACCGCCATCGTGCGATGTGCCGGTCGTCGCCCTGGCCGAAGACGCCATTCAGCAGACCCGCCGTGCAGAGCAACCCAACGTGGCCTCCGTGCAGTGGCGTGATCGGACGGCCCGTGGCCACGTCCTCGCGCGGGATCAGAAAGGGCAATGTCTGTTTCCATGCGCCCGACAGCGGCAGCAAGTCTTCCAGCAGGTCATACGGCAGCCCGCGGTAACTCAGCGCTCCCTCGCCGGTCGAAGGCACGGTATACGGTTCACACGCGCCCGGCGCCAACTCCGGCAAAGCCTGAAAACTGCCATACGGGCTGATACGCTGAAGTTGCCGCCGCGCCTCCTCGACCGCCACGCCCCGCACATTGCGGCGTATTCCCAGGACAGCGATCTGCCGGAAGCGGACTGATTCATCGTCGGTCATGCGAAAGATATTCAGCCAGGCGAAATGCGAACTGAGCACCCCGGCGCACTCGTGCAGGCGCTCGAAGGGAATGACCAACACCAGCACGCCCTCCATCACCAGCCAACGGAAAGTATGTTCCAGAAACAGACGCTCCATGCGGCTATTGCCGACTGACCCGATCTCGGAATCGTAAGGCGGATTGAGGTACAACAGCGAAAAGGATTCCGGCTTGGCAATTGCGTCAAACGTATTGCCCTGGATCGTCTCGATCCCCGTCGCGCTTGCGAGCAGTGCTCGCTCTGTATCGAGTTCTACGCCATAGCGGCGCACATCGGCGCCATGGGTAATCAGGTTGAGAGCCACGCCTTGCCCCACGCAGGGATCTACCACCGATGCCGGTCCTGTGAAGCTGAGAAGCTGACGAAGATTGGCACCTTCGCTCACTGGGAGCGGGTAGAAGCCCATCTTAAGTTTTGCGACACTCCTGGCCATCGAGATCCTTTCTGCTGGGTTTGATTGAAATGACTGGTGATATTGCGACGCGCCAGAGGATACCGCAAAGCAAGGTTAGGTGTTAACCAGTCGGTTCATCGCTTATCCTGCTTGGGGAGGTGCTGACCGCACCATGACGGAATCCATTCTTTTCGAGATCGATGCCGAGATTGCGCGTCTTATGCAAGCCAAGGCACTTTGAGTTCCGCAGGAACGACTTCAATCAAACGCAAGCCGGGTAGACCGTCCAAGACAGCTACCATTGTCGTCCCGGTTGTCCGAAAGATGAAGAAGCGCAAGAAGACGAGCGCAGAGGGACGCGAACGCGTCCGTCAAGCGCAGATCAAGCGCTGGGCGGCATTAAAGGGCGTTTCCAAGGCGAACCTGAACGCTACGGTTCAGCCGCTGCCAAAGGCAAAGAAGAAGGCCGCAAAGGCTGCTTGATAGGTTCCGGTGCGGAATACTATCGATCCCGCAACCGATACAGAGTTCTGCCGCTAGGCAATCCCGTGAGGGACCAGTAATTTCCCCGACAGATACGTGTGAGAGTGTTGATCAACCAGCAACTGCCTGGTGAACGGTCACGTTCTCAGAGCAGCGCCGAGATACGTAAACGTGCGCAATGGCGACATATCGGCAATAATCCGCAGTGCACCTGTTCAGCGTTGGGCGTTCCGCCGCCAAACAGCAGGGGAGCTACCAACACTGCGCACAAAAACGCGCGTCAGATGACTCTGATCAGCGAACCCACAAGAAATGGCAACTTCGTTGAGCGGCGTAGCACCCTTGTAAATCAGGCGCTGCGCCAAGGCAATTCGCCGGTTTAGCACCCAGCGGTGCGGCGAAATACCTAATGCGGTCTTGAAGCCACGGGCGAGTGAACTCACTGAAGTGGCCGATGCGTTTGCCACATCGGCAAGGCCGACATCCTGGCTTAGGTTCGCCTCAATGTATTCGAGAGCCTGTCGAAGTTGACGAGCGGTAAGGCCAAGCCTGTCGCTTGTAGCCCTTGTCGTGAAATCGCCGTATGCTTCGGCAATGTGGTCACGCACGGCAAGAAATATGGAATCCAGGTATAGGGAACTTACCTCGTGCGGTCGCTCCAGCGCGGGCAGCATCGCTTGCATCAAGTGCAGCATGACTGCATCGTAATGTGGCTCTTCGAGATCGTAGCGGAAGTCAAGAAAGCTACTGCGGCGCTCCGCCGCAAAATCCCGAAAGCTGATCATTGGCAGGAAGACTTGCAAGGTGTCGAAAGGATCTCTGATGTCTGCGCACCATGACCTGCGCATATCGTAGAGAGCTAGTGCACCAGCTTCAGAAGCCGGTTTCCGCTTGTGATGACCGTCGCAAAACACGTTGATCGGTCGGAACGGGCGAAGTTCCACTGACACTATGACCTGATCCGCAAAGGGCGTTTGTTCGAGCAAACCGAGATTCGGTTTATCGTGCCGATACCGCGCGAAAAAGAGTGGTTGCTCCGAACGGTTTGAGACCGAGCGAACCTTCTCAAATTCGGGGCGATTTTCACTCACAAATCCGGGAACTTCAAATCGCTCTCGGACTGCGTCGCGGTTAGCGGTCATTTCTCCCTCCCGGAGTGGCCGATATTTTCTTCGATGATATAGGTGCCGCTTTTGACTCAGCAATTGAGTGCCCCGAATGTCCCAGCGGTGCCCAGAATATCCAAGACCTGGGTGTACTGATTCCAGTACACCTAGATCTACCAGGAAAATCTGGGAGGTCGGAATGATCGAAGGTCGCACAAAGGCTCGGTTGACGCGTTCTCCAGGGGAGGGAGTGACATCCAGGCAAATGAGAAAGCCCTTGAAGGGAAGAATCGCAGTAAGTCTTGATATTCCGACGGATCTTTCGTCGGCGGCTGTCGCAGCGATTTCTGAAACCTTGCGGCAATTGCTCGCAGACGTCTTTGCGCTCTATGTGAAGACAAAGACCTTTCACTGGCACATGAGCGGTCCTCATTTCCGGGACTATCACCTGCTGCTTGAGGAGCAGGCGGAGGAAATTTTCGCAATGACAGACCCTATTGCGGAGAGGACTCGCAAGATCGGCGGCACAACTCTGCGGTCCATCGGCGACATCGCCCAACATCAACGATTGCTCGATAGCGATGAACAATCTGCCACAGCCAAGAGCATGCTCGAAGAATTGTTCGCCGACAGCCGCTGTTTGACGAAGCTTATGCGCGCTGCTCATGAAGTTTGCGATGAATTCAAGGATGTTGCTACTGCAAGCCTGCTTGAAGTTTGGATCGATGAAGCCGAACGTCGCACGTGGTTTCTACACCAGACGCTGCACGGCTGGAACTGATCTGCACGATTGCACATCAACGACTAGAGAGAGAGGAAATCGAAATGAAACAAATTCTGATCGTCGAATCGAGCCCGCGAGGAGCGGAGTCTGCAAGCCGTCAACTAACAGAAACATTGCGAGAACGCCTGAGGTCTCTCTATCCCAACGCAAGTTTCGTTGAGCGTGACTTGGTAACAGACCCACTTCCTCATCTGAACTATCAGACCGTCAAGGGGATCTCTGCCAAAGACAAAGCAGAGGCAGAGTCTCTAAAGGATGCGCTTCGTCTTTCCGACGAACTCACGGAGGAACTGTTGTCTGCTGGCTTGCTCGTCATCGCCTCTCCCATGTGGAATTTCGGATTGCCTTCTTCTTTGAAGGCATGGATTGACCATATTGTGCGCGCCGGAAAGACCTTCAACTACGCGGGAGCGGGAGTTGAGGGGCTGGCCAAGGGGAAGAAAGCAATCCTGGTGCTGGCGTCCGGTGGGGTGTTCTCTGAAGGACCGTGGAAGTCATGGGACACCGTGGAGCCATATCTACGCCAGATTCTTGGCTTTATCGGGATCGACGAAGTGCAGACAGTGCGCGCGCAAGGCATGAACATTCCGGGGCTTTCCGTAAGCGCAATTCCCAACGGCGAAAAGACAATCACAACCCTCGCACTCTGAAGGAGAGATCATGATCAACCACATCATCTTGACGGTGAGCGATGTTGAACGCTCAGTGGCATTCTACGACGCGGCTCTGAAGCCCTTGAAAATCCGCTTCTTCCTGCCCTACAAAGGAGAGCATGGCCACGCCGACCTTTGGGGAATCGGAGACGGGAAGAGAGCATTTTTCTGGCTCAAGCAAGGCAAGTCTGATCCTGGCTCGATCCATTGGGGCTTTGACGCACAGAGCAACGCTCAAGTCGACGAGTTTTATCAAGCTGCAATAGCGGCTGGAGCGAAGGACAACATATCGCCGCGGGCACGGCTGGAATATTATCCAGGCTATTACGCGGCGGATGTACTGGATCCGGACGGGTACTCATTCGAGGTAGTTCATAAGAGTTGACCGGTCTCGCCAGCCTTCTTCCGAAGGGTGGATTCGTTCCCCGGAAACCAGCCCGTGTTCAGCGACCAGCACAATTATTGCAACTTGATCTTACCTGTAATCTCTTGAGTGGATTTTCGCGAGACCTCTGCCTGTTCGGCATGGCGGGGCCAGTTGGCCACGGCCGTTTTTACCTTCGCCAGAATCTCCGGCGCGCTCTTTATCCCATGCTGTTTGCCCAATGCCTGAAGTTGGGTTGTACCGGGATTCCTTCCCTCTCCCATGACGAGCATGCTTTGCTCTCCGCCCGGGCCATAGGAAAAGGTGAGGTCATAAGCAGGCCCGAAGATCCACTCGTTTCTCGCGTTCAGAAGGAACGAAAAATTCTTCGCGTGATCGTCGCGGTTATGAGCGAGAACGTTGAAGCAGGCCAGCGCATAGACCTTTTCTGCTTCCCGGATATTTCTGGTCAAGGCCTGTGTCACACGTAGAACCATGTCGTAGTCGAGGCTGGGAGTGCGATGATCGGCATGGATCAAGCCGCCCAGGCTATGCATGTGGATGCGGGCATCTCCATCCCGGTCGAAGCGTTTGGTGCCGAAGTATTTGTTCCTTTTCGTACGGAAAAGATGAGTCTCAGGCATCAATACGCCTGCATCTTTTGCCATCAGGCTATAGGCGTATTCGATAGCTCCCGCGTCCCGCGCATCCTGAGAAGACGGAAACTTGATCATCCAGTGCGTGAAGCCGAGTTGCAGTTCCTGTCGCCCGTGAATGATTCGTTTCTTGTCGGGGCTCACTTGCGCCACGATCTTGGGCCGAGCGCCCGATGAGGAGCCATTGAGCCGTAGCAAATCTTCGAAGACCTCTTCGTTTTCTCCAGACAGCACGGCGGCCGATTCCTCAGCAAGCTTGTCGAGTGCCAGCGGAACATCGTAGGCGGTTTGCTGGCTCAACTCGGGCTCATAGCTGAGAGCGCCCATGCCGTGCCGCCCCACATAGGCCAGCCGGTCGAGCGGATTCAGTTGGCCGCGATGGATACCATATTTTTCCACCGTGCGGTCGAGCAGAAGGCGGCCCCATCCGTCCGGCAGACTGTCATTGAATACGCCGAACAGACCGTCGAAGATCGTGGTATCGGCAATGGATACTCCTGGCCTGAGGGGAAGTTTGATCGGAGAAATCTCGATGCCTGACGCAAGGAATGCGGCGTCATACTCGAAAAAGATCTGTCTGTCCTTGAACGCGAGGCGTCCAACCTTGCGGTGCTCCGCTTCGCTGCTTTGGTCGCGTGCATCCAGATAAACAGTCAGCAACTCTGTCGGACTATATGCCATGGCTGCGTCCTTTTCTGCCCGTTGCTCCGCGCCGCCGCGCCGGAGTGGCCAGCAGGGCATCGAGCGACTGGGTGGCTGAGATGGCCAAGCTTTCCGCAGCCAACTTGTCGAAATCGTCCAGACAATTGAGCACCAAGGCCAGATTAAGAAGTGAGTCCAGCGCGATCAATCCTTCGCGCTCAAATCGCTTCAGCGAACTGAAGGTCACGCCCGAGCGCGCCGCCAGTTCTCTCTGCGTCAGGTTTAGGTCAAGACGCCGGGCCTTGAACCGCCCTGCAATCCCTATCCGCACCTCTTGCACGGTCTTGAGATATACGGCCAACATGTTGCCTCTTTATCTTTATTATACGGCATAATAAGCAACATATTAGCCATGTGGTTTTGGGGTAAATTGCCCGTCTACTTGTCGCCGAGGTATGCTCTCACTGCGCTGAGGATGGCTGGCGCCACTGCATCAATCTCATTCTCGCGCAGCAAACGCAGCGGCACTCTGTCTCCCAGTTCCGGATTCACGCCCGTCAGCCAGGCCTGTGCGACAGCGGGCGAATCGTGTTCGCTCAAGGTGCGCGCCACCTGGAAGGCGAACCTGAGCCGACTCTCTGCGTCGCCGTAGATCTCGCCGCCGACGATCCAGCGATCCACTGCGCGGGCATCTTTCACGCCACCAATATAGGCAGTGAGCTTGCGCCCGACGATCTCCACCAACTTCGCAACGACCGCTGTTGCGGGAAGCCGCAGAGCCTCCCGGTGTGCGAAGAGATCTGGCCTCGGTTGCGATGCAGTTGCCGCCATGAAAGACCTCCTAAATATGATCCCTGCAGTGAGTATCGTACAATACCGAACAAATAGCGCATAAATAACATATGTTTGACACGTCAATGACGGATTTGGCACCGACAGCTTCACTGCATCTGAAACTGTTACCCAAAGTCCTCCAACCCAATAGCGAAGTTCTCCGGGCCACCATCCTGCAAGGCCCGTAGCAGAGCTTTCTGCTCCGCAGCCTGGACCCAGCCTTCGAGGTCGCGCCCACTCAATGCCCGTTCCTTGACCTGGTCTGCCAGTAGAACGGCACCGTCGTTCAACGGAAAGTCGATCTTCTTTCCCGTCAACAGATTCGCAAGCAGACGGACGCGGGCTTGATGCTTCGGCAATGGAATGATGAGCTTCTCCTGAAACCGGCTGCGAACGGCGGCGTCGATTCGCTCAAGATGATTGCTGGCTGCCACAAGGAAGACATGACTGTCGCGGGCGCTGATGCCGTCCATCTCCTGGAGCAGTTGGCCGACGATCTCATCGGTCAACTGGTCATTGCCCCCCGCCGCCGCGCGATCAGGCGCGATGACGTCCAATTCGTCCAGGAACAGGATCGCCGGCGCGCTGGACCGCGCGCGCTCGAAGAGCAGTTTCACCCGATTGCCGCTCTGGCCGAGATAGTTCGCCTTCACATCGGCCGTAGTGGCCGCAATAAAGGTCAGCCCGCTTTCGTTGGCGAGCGTACGGGCCACCTGCGTCTTGCCCACGCCGGATGGACCGGCCAACAACAGGCTCCGAGGAATCGAGACTCCTTGCGCCTGCCACTTCTCCGCGTTGCGGAGCAGCGCGCAGACCAGTTTGAGCCGGTCTAAAATCGCATCGTCGAGCACCAGCGTCTCCCAGCCGGCCTTGCGGTCCACCTTGGTATTGTGCGATTTTCTTGCCGCTCCGATGGCATCCAGAAAATGTTCTTGCGCGGGTTCTGCGGGATACGCAACCGAACGCACGGATTGCGCGAGTTGCTTGAGATCGCGGCCGCTCATTCCCTGGGTCAGCGCCGCCGCTTCCTGGGGCGCATCAACCGAGAGGCCCAGTGCTTTGACTTCCTGCGAAAGTATCTGGCGCCGATCTTCCACTCCGGGGAGTTGCAACTCGATCTCCCAGCCGAACCGCGAGAGAATGGCGTCATCGAGCATGTCGCGCCGATTGGTGGCTCCGATCACCCAGACCTGCGCATTCCCGCGGATGCCGTCCCACTCGGCGAGAAATGCGTGGACGATGTCAGTGGCAAACGCATCGGTTTCGGCTGCGCCGCGCCGGCCGAGAATCCCTTCGCACTCGTCGATGAAGATAATCGCCGGTTGGTGCTTTCTTGCCCGATCCCATACCTCGCGAACACGTTTGCCGCTTGCCCCCACGGTCTGCTGCTTCAGGTCGGCCAGCGAGAGCATCTGAAAGTCGCAACCCATCATCTCTCGAAGCGTGCGAGCGATGAAAGTCTTGCCCGTGCCCGGAGGACCAGTGAGCAGAAGACCACGCGGGGCTGCGGCGTCATTCCGCTCGAAAAGTTCCGCCCTGCGCAGGATGTCGAGCTTCTGGCGCTCGGGAATATGAACCTGACTCCAGGTCTCTGCCGCCTTTTCGATCCGCCGTGAACTCGCGGTGGCGCGCGTCAACTGTTTCTTCTTGTCCCAGCTTGCGCGAAGCGCTGCGAATCTTTCTTCTGCAAATCGCAACTCAGGTTGAAAGCCGGCAAGCTGCCGGACAAAGGCTTTGTGCAGCGCTTCCTGCGTGTTCCAAATGACACCGTTCTTGGTGTAGGTGAACGTTTTGAAATTCACGTACGCGCCCGATGGAAGAATTATGAAGAGGCTATCGTTGCGCCAGTGAACAGCAACGATGGGCTTGCCCAACTCATATTGTGTTCCGTCATCGTCCGGCCACTCGACCTCATCGTACTTGCCGGTCTTGCTTGGGACACGAACCGCAGTCAAAGGGCTGTACGCAAACGGTATCCACAGCTCGACTCTCGCGTTTCTCAAGAAAGCGCGTCTGGCTTCGCGAATGAGTCCGAAGTGCCACCCCCACAATCGGCGCAAGGGCGCGCCAAGATCGTTCACGCTGCGCTTCAAATACTCGCGCAGAAACGTTGTGTGGTAGGAGCAGAAATAGTCCCAGGCACGCTCGGCATCGACATCCGTGGAGGACTGTTGCAACTGGCCGACAGTCTCATCACAGATTCGCCTGCGCTCTGCCCAGTATTGTTCCAATGCCGTGGCCATGGGGGAAGTCTCCACAACAATACCGTCATTGTAAGACGAAATGGCCGCAATATCGTCAGCCAAAATGGTCATGGTGCCTCCCAGACTGTCGGGGTTTGTCGATGGTTCACTCTTACGCCGCCCTGGCCAACCCGCCGTACCAGCTTGGAACAGACCTTACAGCCGATACGGCTCCGGGGCTCGGGCTCGTTGGCGGTTGTGGGACGAACTCAGCCAGCGGCCAAACCGAGATATTGCCACAAAGGCCGCAGTAGCCTCCAACAGAATTCGAGACGCAAGCGCAACTCTCGCAGTAGACAGCCTCGTTGACTGGAATGCTTATGAGGTTGCGCTTCGGACGCAGGATGCTGATCTCTGCCATGATGCACCTCTCTGTGTGAACTGATTTTCTACGCCACTTGCTGGTCGGAGATGGCTTCGAGATCCGCAACCAATTGCTTCAGTGCGGAAAGACTGGGCAGGTGTCTGGCTGAAGTGATGTTCAGATTGCGCAGAATAGCGGTGAACTGCGCATCGCCCGCCATCTCTGCCAGTGTGTGAAGCCGCTCAAAGCCGCGCGCCGTGGCCTGCATCCACTCCACGACATTCTTCTGCCGCTCTGCATTCGGGATCGTCCGTGCATCGCGACTGTGGCCGGCCCGCCGCAAGATTTCTGCGTAGATGTGTTCGCCCAGTGTGTTGCGAAAGCCTTCGATCTCGGCCGTCAACTTGTGATCGACAGGGCCACGCGCATCGACTGCCTGGCCGTTTGCTGGAGCCATCGTCACTCCCGGCGGCAGCGCCCACGCCGGCAACACAGGAAGCGCAACCGGTTCTCCGCGCTGATTCAAATGTACCCAGGACTCCTCGAGGCGGTAGAGATACCGCCCAAGGCCGAAGCAACTGCAAGCGCGCTTGAAGGCCTGCGCATCCGCTGCAGTCACGGCGTTTTCCTTGTCTGCCCACTCTTCTCCGGTGCCGGTGTGGCTGCCAAGCCGAGTGATTGTGACGGCGGTCGCTACCAGCACTTTACTGGTGACAATGACCTTGCCTCTGTCCAAGCGAGTCAGTGATGGCACGGTGGAGATGGTGTACTCGCGCGTCCACCCCGCTGGCGTGAAGAGTTGGTTGAGCCGGTCTGTGTACGCTCGCGGGTCGGCGAATGGAAGGATTGCGCCAGACCGACGATCATCCGATGTGCGCATGACACGCCATTTGACCTGAGCCGGATCGAATGGCACTTCGAGTTGAGCGAAGAGTTTCTCCCGCTCCGCTCCTGCGAATTTCGCTGCTGTTGCCATAGTTCAACTCCTTCTGTGCGAAACCTCCAGTGGGCTTTCTGTTGAGCCCAAACGCACCGAGAGCGCCCCATGAGGCGCTCTCGGTGAAAGCGTGGACGCGACGAAACCCAGTTTTAGTAGGGCACCTCTGATGCCTCAATCTCTTGTTCGGCGCTGAATTCTTGCGGTACGAAGCCGTTCCCACTGGCATATGGCTCCGGTCCGTTCGAGCCGTTCACGGTAGGTCCGTGTGACAGGAGGCTGACTTCATGCACGACGACTTCCGTGCGAAACTTCCGCTGTCCTGACTCCCGATCCTCCCAGGAGCGGGTGCGTAGTTCGCCCTCTACGAAGATTTGTGAACCCTTCCTCACATAGTCGCGAAGGATCTCACCGATCCGTTGAAAGCCAACCAGGTTGTGCCATTCGGTGCGCTCTTGCCACTCGCCTCGGCTATCTTTGTAACCATCGCTGGTCGCGAGCGGTAGATTGACCAGGGTTCCGCTCCGCAAAATGTGGACCTCCGGGTCTTTACCGGCACGGCCCAGTAAAATGACTTTGTTGACGCTCTTGCCCATGATCTCCCCCCGTCCATCAGATTTGTTTTGATCCGTACACGTGCTCAAGTGCCTGTTCCCGGTTGATCTTGATGTAGTCGCCGTCGGCATACCGATAAAACTGCTCGGTCGCTGCGTCGATATTCAGATACCGGCGTGTATCGCGGTGCTTGTAGAGCACGATCCCTCCGACGTGCCCCATATACATGAAGAATTCGCAATCTTCCGAGGAGATGACTCCCTCAAGTGGCTTCCAATCCGGCTCACCAACTTCAATTGCGCTCCTCATGAGGCACCGCCAGTTGTGATCACAGGCGGAACCGCGACGTGCGTATGCTTGCAGCCAAGGCACGCAAGCGCGCCGGTGATCTTGCGAATTGCATCATCGAAGCGCTCAGGATGCCGCCGTATCTCCCCGGCCTGCGTGTAGAAGACCGGTGCGATAGAACCAAGCAGTCGCCTGTTCTCCGGACTCCATAGATCGACGGCAAGCGTTCCCTGATTGCCACGGAAGAGCAATGTTGAAGTTATGACGGGACGGACTCGGCTCCCATTGTTCACAAGCGAGTGCTTCGAGATTGCTACTTCATAGGTGTGGCCAATGCGCAGCATTTCGATTCGGCCCAACTCTGGCGCAATCACAATTGCGTGTCGCCCATTGCCGGATAGTGAATCGATTGGCTGCAACCACGGGAGTGGAGTTCCATCGGCATCGAGATACGCACAGTAGCGGCCCATGTCCGCGACAGCGCCGCCGGATTCCGTGGCGCGCAAAACGTATCGCTTGGCCAGATGCTGGTGCTCAATCGAAACACTGGACTGACAGTAGATGCCGCGATTCTCCAAAGCTTTCAATATCTGCCGCGGAATAGCCAGACCATACCGAGCGAACCGCGTGGCTTCTGAATCACCGTTCGTCGTGGCAGAGACCTTTACCTGAGAAGATGATTTCATCGGGTTCTCCTCCTCTACACAGCTTGATGTCTACGGATCGGTTGTCCCAATGCCGCACGAATCTCTTCTTTCGTGCAACCGGCCCAGCACCTGTAGAAGCGCGGATTCTTGATCTGGATTGCGAGATTGTCGCCGGTGCGATCCTGTCCAATCTGTGCGCAGGATGGGCACCGCGCCCACAGATTGCGGCTATCCTTGCGCGTGGTGCGAACGTATTCGAGGATTCGGAACTCATGTTGCCCAGCCGAAGAAGCTATCGGAATGTACGGCGCGGATACAACAGGCTTGTACGCTTCGGGAAGACTCATTCCCTGGATGAAGGTCTTCAGCCCAACCTCGGTGAGTTTCTTCAGGCCGTTGAGGTAGACGAGTTGCGCCTCCGGGGTCACGTCGGCGTCATAGAACCAGTACCGCAAATTCGTCTTTCGATGTACGCCGAGTGGCGCGCGAATGGCGTTTCCGTACTCACCGTCATCGATCCGGTCCTGTCGCGGGAAGACTTCAATGCCTTCCTTGAGACCGCTGCCTTTGACTGGAACCCCGAGTCGAAGCGCCAGGTTGTAGATGTAGATTCGGCACTCGGCGGCCAACAGTGGCGTGTCGGCGAAGATCCAGAGATGGCCACCGCGCCGAGATTGCTCCAGCGCTGCTTCGACGCCATCCTGCTTCAGTTCCCACTGCAACTGAAAGAGCGATTGCACGGCGCCATCGAAGTCGGCGTCGATTGCGACCCACTTCGAGCGTTGGGTCTCTGGATTGATCGCGTACAAGTTGATCGTGATGTCGCCGTTCAAGTGCATACGCACCACATCCACGTCGAGCGACTTCGGCTGTTTCGTCTGCCAATCCCGTGCCAGGTAGTATGGAACGGAACCATTCGGCAAGGGCTGGTTTGCCTGCATCCCATACGCGCGCCGGTTCACAAATAGGTGGATGAAGTTGTTTGCCGTCTCCCGACTTACACAGAATTTCGTGAACATCGCTGGACCTCCTTTCCTGAGGTAGTGTGGTTGTACCCCGACCTCAAAACTCGGTCAAATTGCGCAGAGGCTCTGTTGGTTCGTGTTTTGCAGCTTGAAACGACGCGAGAAGGCGAGGGCCCGGATTGAGTTGGCGAGCCCTCGCGCAGTGCTTCACACTTGATGGGCGAAGCGCGGAAAGCTGTGCCGGAATTCGGCAGCGGGCCTCCGGTTGTCGGGAAAGCGAACGCGCTCCGTGCCGATGCCAGGAAAGGCTGCGGCTTCTGCGAGGGCGTAACGATTTGCGAGCGAGCGAATGCGACTTGCGGATTGACGCATGGTGTTCCTCCAGTTTGTGAATTTGGGTTGAACCAGAAAACTGCGGTGGGCGTTGTGGGACGCGAATCACGCGTGAGCCGGTTGCGACTGGGCGAGCAGCAGACCAGGCTGCTCCACATAGCTGAACAGCTTGTATTCGGAGAAGACGCGGTCGAAGCTCTCCGAAGTGAAGCGGTCTTCGCAGCCTTCAAACGACAGCATGTACCAGACCTCGCGCTGACGGTCGAAGACATAGACGGCGCCCGACTCGGGATTTTCGGGAGCCATTTGCAAAAGCAGGACGCCTTTCGGCGTCTGAATCCAGCGGGTAGCAATTGCCTCACCGAGCTTCAGGAATGCGGCGACTGTTTGTTGAATGGTGCCAGTGACGGAATTGCGCCAGTCGAACAATTGGTATGCGAACATCTTTCCAAGACTGCGTTCCATCGTGATCTCTCCCTTCTGTTGATTTTTTGAACGGCTTGATGGTTGACTACGGACGATCCCTGAAGGTCAGGAACCACATACGCGCAAGCGACGCGATCAATCCGAGAATCAAGATCGCGAAGGCAGCACGCAGAATCGGTGCATTGAAAAGGGCTGAGAATACGGACGGGGCAAAGGTCAGGATGACATCGGCGTCTGCACTCGTGAGCAGAAGAGAGATTGCAAACCTGAGAATGAATTGCTTGGAAAAGGTGGGGACAATTGCGGCGCGTGCCGCAGTGATCGGACCAATGTCCGGCATGAGGTCCTCCTTGTGAAGTGGGATTTGTTCTGAACAGTGGGTGATGAAACCTGGCAGGGCGAACAAGAATGGTTCGCTGGGAACCAATCAAATCGGGAACAGATTGCAGAAACACGTGCGGCCGATTCTGCAATCCAGAGGCAACCGGACGACAGACAGTGACAACCATGAGAGCCAATTGCAATCACGAACTGTCACAACCAGGCCTCTTGATTTGGGAGGAGAGCAAACGCTTCGAATGCAACTTTAAGCAACCAGGAGCGCAGAAGCACACCGCGAATCCGGTCCGTTGGGCTGCCAGAAATCGAGGCTGCCGTATACCAGACGCGCACTTCTGTGTTCTCCGTGATGGTGTTCATCTGTTCCGCGCATCAACAAATCACGTTCGCAAGCCTGTCGATTCAGCATACTTTTCGCCCATATCATCCAAACAATCACCATCCCTACAAAACCACCACAAATCAATCGACAAACAAGGGGATAGTCAGAATGCATCCTGCACATCCATCGAAGGATACGAGGCTGTGGATTTGTTCAATGGGATGCAAATGGGAGGTCAATGGGATTGGAATCGGAGGGCATTACGTATAGGAGTGGCAGCCCACAGACAAACCTGCGATGTCATGCCCATCTTGAGCGGAAGTTGCGCCACGGCACGCCTCTCAGCCAAACAGAAACTCGCGAAAGGAGACAACATTGCTCTTCGATAGATTCGTGAGCACTCGCGTATCGAGAAGGTCGTGCTGGAAGGCAGTGCTCAGTGCGAACCCAATTCGCTTGCCGACGTTGCGTATTTCGCTGGCGAGAACGTAGAGAATCTGCGAGTTCGGAGTCAGATACAACACCGTGTCTGTGGCCTTTTCCGCAGCAATTACGCGGCACAATTCCTCGTAGCGCGCGCTTCCTTTGAGGGTTCTCTCGAACTCGATTGCAAAGCTCTTTGACTGATTGCCCACAGCAATCTCCGCAACCGCGTCGAAATCCTTTGAGTCTCTGGTTCCATAAACGAGGTTGTTTGATACAACCTCAAGCTCCCACTGCCACGATTTCAGGATTCCATTTTCAGCCAAAGCGACGCGGATGCCTGCCAATTCGACCGAGTGAAGAATCTGAGTTTTGCGCACGATCTCTCTGACTGTCGATGGAAGCGCAAGCAAAGTCTGGCCGCGGTATTCGAGAAATTCGAGACCCATGCGCGTGATCGCGAAGATCGGCTGCGAGAGAAGTTGATCGTACATCATGCGTTGCACCATCCCGTTCTTTTCCAAGCGCGACAACCTCCAATGGACGGAGCGCCTGCTCTGCTCGCGCCCTTCAATGAAAGAGAGCGCGCTAATCTGGTCGTAGGTGATCGCGCGCGCGTTCCGAATCATAACCAGAAGCGGCAAGTCCCGATCATCCGATAGTGCAATGTAGCCCTTGCGGTATCTCATTCCGTTCCTCCCGATGGTCTCGAATCAAGTTCAAGACGCTTACCGTCAGCGGAGACTGCCCAACGTCCAAGGTTCGTCTCGATCCAATCTGTGGCGCACATAAGAACCATCGCTTCGTACCGTGGCCCACGCAAGCTGACTGAAATTGGCTGAGTTCCATCGGATCTCCATGCCCGCGATGCAAACGAAATCTGGCCGTGCATCCGCTCATTGACCGTGACCAGAAAGCAATCGGGAACGAAAGGATTGGCCGGAGTGGAGAACAGGAGATGCGTCCGGCCATGCAGATAATTCGGCCCAGTGCACTGAAATGTCTTACCAGCGGATCGCAGCGGGTACTCTGGGTGCAAACCGCTGGTGCGATTGAATCGAATCTGGCCAGGGAATACCCAGCAGAGACGCAAGCGCCGGCCATATTTCAGGCCGGCAGAATTGAACCAGGCCGCATTCCGGCGGAAGCACATTGGATCGTTCAGGTCGCTCGAATGTGCCGCCCACCAGTTGGTTCCGAAGCTGATTATGCGGACGCGCATGGCGCAATCACCTCCAAAAGATACTGGACAATCGCACGCGCCTGTAGATTCCGTTCCGGTCCGCGCAGATGATGCAGGAACTGGATTCGCTCAAGATGGAGCGTCGGAAAAACGAGGTTTCTGTCGCGGAAGATGGCAAGGAGTTTGCCCAGTTGGCCCATCAAGAGGGTGAACTCTGCTTCGCTATCATCCGCACCGTTGAACTCCTTCGCAACGAATTCCTCCCACGTCGGAGCGTCTAGGGTCTGCTGGATCTGCTTCGAATAGTGAGTCCAGAGCGCAAAACTCGCATTCTTCTTCGCCAGATAGTCGAGCAGGTTTTCAACCGTTTCGCGGGAGTTGGTTGGCTCGGCACTGGCGCCGATTGCGGAATTGGCTGCTTCTGAAGTGCCAAGAAGAAGCTGGGTCATGGCGGTGAAGATTCGACCGTTCAGAGCTTCGAGCAACGCAGTTCTCTCTGGCTCGCGAATATCCTTGATGCGATTCAGTTCCGCGCGAAACTCATCAGGGAAGCTCAACCCACGCCCCTCATAGAAGCGAATGAACAGGGTTGTCCGTCCGAATGCGAGCGTGTAGTCAACCTCATCTGACGGCACCGTCTCCCGGATGTACGCTCTCCAATCCTTCGGATCGGCGAAATCGGTGGGCGATTTCAACGGAATCTTGTCTGCCATCTATCTACCTCCTATGCCCCTTTCAGAACTTGGTTTCGTTGGCGCTCCTGTTCCAGCAACGCCGAAGTCTGGTTGAGCCGCTCTTTGAGATTCTGCTCGGTGTTTCTCATCGCCTCGATCCGGCGCTCAAGCAGAACTGTTCGCTGCTGTTGGCTCTGTGCTTCCATTGCGGATATCGGTGTGTTGGAAGGACCGGCAACCGGATGAATTGTGCTCTCGGCGAGAGCAGGAAGAGTTCCGGCCTTTGCCCTGGTATCGAGATTCTCAACCGAGCGTTTGAGGTCAGTTGCGTCAGAATCCTCGCTAGGCGCCGGCTGCGATCTGGCTATCAACTCGCGCTCGACGACAGCGTTGTGCTCGTCAACGAGGCTGTTGTATTGATCAGTGCGCCGCTCAATTTCTATCCTGTCACTCACGCGTCCATTCCAGAGTTGCGCGATCAGCGTGGCCGCAGTGATCTCCTTCTTATCGGCGGCGCGCAGATGAAAGAGGAAGGCAGTGGTCACGCCGGACAGCAGAATCAGTGCCACCACATTCGACCAGAAGTAAAGATCGTCCATGGTGTGCGTGACGGTCGCACCTCGCGCCGCATCAAGGTCTTCGCCGTAGTTCGTGTCATTGGGGTTGATCTTGCCCAGTGCATAGTCGGCAAATCCCTGTGGCTTGTGTGCTGCGTGGTGAGAAGCGGCGGCTTGGTTCTGCCCCGGTAGGCCGACAGGAACGAGAATCAAAGCGGCGAATGCAAGAACGACTCCGAATCTATTCATGACTGCCCTCCTGGTGGCAATCCTGCCAGCGAGCCAGAACTCCGCCTCCTGACGCGGCGTTCTCCTTCTTCCCGAAAGCGCAGGTTGGCGCCAACCGCTGGATCGAGATAGCCCCGCATCTTGGGATAGAGAGTCGAGATGAATCCCTCCAACTGATAGACCGGATGCTTACGCACGTGAAGATGCGAGTGCCGAGTTCCTTCGCGAGGATCGACCATCAGAATCTCCATCTGTCCTACGGGCAGGTTCTTGATGTGGTCTTCCCGTGCGCGGGTCTCGCGGAAATCGCTCTCGCTTCCGGTGCCAGTCTCCATGTATTTGGTCGTAAAGATGCCCGTCCTGCGAACGGACAGGCTGCGACGCTTCCGCACTACCCGCGACGATGCCTTAAGAAACCACTGCGCCGTGTTCTCCTCAGAGCCATTCATGATCATCTTGGTGCCGGGAGCAGACGACACCTCATCGGCGAATGCCTGACTCACGCGTTGCAATTGCGGGATGCTCTGGAAGGAGAACAGGAATGTGACGCGCGCGCCGCGGGCAGTCTGCAATACTTGCGTGAATCCTGGATATGCGAACGGCGCAAACTCGTCAAGGATCACGCTCAACAGCGGTTCACTCCCGTCGCGGTCTGAGCGTGGCCGCGCATAGCGCTTACCGACCATAAGCTGAATGTTCTGGAGCAGTATCTTGCCCAGCGCCTCGCAGGCGCGTTTGTTCTTGTTGGTATTGAGCGAGACGAACAGAATCAGTCCCTTCTCGACGACTTCATCGACCGTCAGCAGATCCTGGTAGGAGCCAGTGACGATCGACAGTTCATCTTCGAGAAAGGCCAAAAGCTCGTTCAATAGCCCCTGAATCTTCTCGACTCGATCCCGGTCTGCGAGCGAACGCTTGATCATGCGGACCGACATCTCGAAGTTGAGGCGCATCTGCATGGTGACTTCGGGCAACGTCACGATGCGCGCCTTTGCACGCGCGATCTGCTCCGCGAGCACCTTTTCGTCGAGCGCCATCACCAGCACGTCGTAGACGTTGAAGACTTTGCCGGCGTAGTAAAGGATGCGGACCAAGTCGGAAAGGTATGCCTCCTGGTGGCCTTTGAAGAAGTCTTCCTTCAGCCCGAAGGACTGGAAGATGAAGTTGACATGCTCCTGATAGAGCGCATCGCCAGAGTAAAACGGGTTGTATCGTGCGGACTCACGAGGATTCGATGGGTCGATCACGCGCAAATCCTGCAACCGTCCGGCGGCCTCGATATGCGGCAGCAGTCTTTCCAGGAACTCCTGATCGCCCTTGCCGTCGAAGATAATCATCGGCATGGGGCGATCGCCAAATCGCCGCTGAAGATCCTGAGCGATGATGTTTTCGAGAAAAGTAGTCTTACCCGCTCCAGTTCCGCCGGCAATGACGCCATGCTTGATGCGCACCGAATCCGGCCAGAGCCACGGCTCTTTGTGGACGTTGTAGCCGAGTACCGTGGCCTGGTTGCAGATTGCAGCCTCGACGATGGCTGCGTCTTTCGCACCGGGGATCGTTACGGCGGGGTGCGGCCACATCTCTTCGCGCTTCTCGCGGCGGCCAATGAAGTGCGACAGCAGCAACGCAATTCCAAAGATGCCGATCAGGAGATCGAGAAAGATTTCGAGGCACTGGTCGCTTCTCAGGTGGAGGCGCGAAACAGCGATGTACCAGAAAACACCCAGTACAGCACACCCCCCAAGAACAAGAAACCCCGCAAGATCTGCGGGGCCTGATTGATCCCGGCGCGGCGGGTCATAGGTCTGACTCATCGATGGCCTCCGATACTGAAGTAGATAAAGACTCCGGCGAATGCCAGCAATAAAGCGCATCCCAGTACAAGCAGCGTGCTGGGACGCCACTTTCCGTTCTCGTCGATGGGCTTGAGATCGTCGGCGAGCGCAGAAGCGAATGCCGCCTGGAGGTTGGTTTCAGCGTCCTTCCGGTAGAGCGTGCGCATCGCATGGCGCGTCTCTTCCGTCGTCACATTGCCACGAATGTCCGTACTCATAGCACCGCCTCGACCGCGATGGGTCCGCCCTGGCCATTGCCAAAGTGCAATTGATAGAGCTGCGGTTGGCTGCCCTGGGAGACGTGAATGGTGACAACACCCGTGCTCTTCGATCCTGGCGCAATGTCGGTCGATTCAAATTCCGCGTTGACTACCGGGACATTCACGCCCGGATCGGCTTTGAATTTGCCGAAGGTACGCGGTGAGAGCTGGTGGTCGCGCAAACTCTCCATGGAGATGGGATGCTTGGTCGACTTGACTTCACTTATGTCCGGCGTAGTGACCCTGAATGGCACCGTCGATTGATTGGCAATCGTGTAACGGATGTAGAGCGCATCCTTCGAGCGAAAGACCTGCTCCAACGTCACATTGACGCCGCTCACTGCAATCTTGCTCTTCTCGCGCACGATGCTCTCGGTGCCCATCAATGCCTGCGTCAAGACGAGCGAAGCAATCTTCTGAATCTCCCGATCGCTCGGCTCTGGCATTTCTGCTTCGTGATCCGGCTTGTGTTGCACAGGCTCTGGCGCATTGCGGACAATGACGTTCATCTTGGAAAGATCGCCGGCGGGGTCAATCTCATACGCAATCTGACGCGATGCTGTCCAGATGAAGAGATTGGTCGATACGCCATCTTTCAGCGGCTTGAGAAATACCTTGTCATCATGGCGTTCAATCTGGATCGAGTCAGGATCGGCTACCGCGACCGTGATAATCGGTTCGGCAAGATCGATCACTGTGAGGTGATTGAGGGCCGTTTCGATGTGCTGAATCTGGCTGAAGTTGGTGGATTGTGCCGCAGCGCCGATGGCGGCAAGAGCGAGAACTGCTCCTAGAATTGACTTCATAATCTCCTCCCACTCGCCTCCATTGGGGGCGACAGAAGCAACTGCGAAATGAGGCCAAGCACGAATGCTTGAGCCTCATCTCAGCAGGTTAGGAGCGTTCGTTATTGAGGAGCGCCCGTGTTTTCGAAGATCAGTGTCCGCTTGCCTTTGTACTGGAAGAGGAATATCCACTTCTCTCCGTCTGGCCCATCCGCGTTCTCGATCCGTTCAACGAGAAATGCCCGTTGCTGATCGTCGAACCGGACGTAGCCGTTGACCATCTTTGGCAGGCGAACCGGAGCATTCTTGCCTCCAGTCTGCTCGGCAAAGACATCGACAACCTCCTGGGGAAAGGTCTGGAAGAGCACGGCTCCCGATCCGCGTCCGTTCGAGACGATGGTGTTCATCGCCTGCGCCCATGCACGCCGGTTGTCCTGCTTTCCCTGCGCCCAGTAGTGCATGAACAGATGCAATCCACTGAACTGTTCCTTGGCATCCTGTTCAAACTCCCAGAGCGCAGCTTGCGCCTTGTTTCGAGCAAGCACGGCCGATCTCCGTTGGTCTTTGTCATCGCCGGTGCGCACAGCTTCCCACAGTGCTTGCGAGTTGCCGTACTCCAGCTTCAGTTGCTCCTCGCGCTCGGTGATCTGGGCCGCAACATCGCCATAGATCGCATTGACAAGCTGGCACTCCTCGAACATCTCCTTGGTCACGGTGTGGCCAGAGAAAATGCCGCGGAAGTCCTCGACCGCCATGCGTTCATTCAGGATGTCTCCCAGTTCCTTACGGAGGACGTTGTAAAGACGGCCGACTTTGTCGGTATCGGCGACTTCAAGATGAAGAGGCAAATCCGAAACTCTGCGCTCACGTTTATATCTGAGCCAGGGCGCCGGACTGACTTCCTTCCGAATATCGCTGATGACCGACTCGTCGATCTCGACCCGATGCTTCAGCGAGTCGAGCGCGTTTTGCAACTGCTCGACAAGCTTGTAGGCAAGATCAGGTCGTCCGGTTGCAAGGCATGAGGTCTTCAGATCGGTGATGGAGCCGATCCGGTTTCCTCTAGCCTTCATCGCAACCAAGTACACGTTCCACCAAGGTGACTTCGCCTTTTTTTGCTTGGTCTTCTCCTGATGGAATCTCTCTCCATACGCGATCCGTCCGCCAACGAACTTCGGAAACTGGTCAGACGGCATGGCGCAGATGGTATCGAAGTCGAAGTCGCCGCCGTTCCGCTTCGCCGTCTCCGAATGAAGGATGTAGGTTCCCTCCATGCGAAGCTGACGTTTCAGAATGTAGGCAATCAACGGCTCCGGCAGATCGGGCTTTCCCAATGCGCGTGCAAGCATCGGGACAAGTTCCGAATCTGCGATATGACGGACGGGCAGCAAGTCCTCCTGCATCCGAATTGGATAGCGGATGCAAAGACTCTGCTCGGCCGCAACGCTTGTGATGGCGGTGTCTTCCGGTATCCAGTCCGAGGCCGCGAGTATCTTGCCCTCGTGCTCGACCAGGATGCCGTCATCGGAGAGCGCGAATGCCGGCAACTTGAAGCCGCCACTCGTCAATGTGCGGAATGCCCAGCGTGCCAACTTGCGGTTGATCTGGTTCGACACATAGGGAAACCGGATACTGTTTCCGCTTTTGTCTGCCAGGAGAACCGCTTCCGCCGGCTCCCACTCTTCCGAAGGCGAATTGTTTCCGCCTTCCAGAGCCTCAGGATCGAAGCTCATGTCGAACGTGGCGTCTTCTTCAGACTTGCCAAGAACACGCAGCAAGCCTTCATAGTCGCCATCGTCCCAGGCCTTCCTCACCTTGCGAACTTCCTCGATTGCGCGAGGCATGATCTCAAGTTGGAGAGCCTCATCCGAAGCGTGCTCGACCAGCGTGTAACTCGATCCGTATTCGGTGACGCGAGACCATTGTTTGATCCCGAGCACCGCTGGACCTGTGTACAGACGGCCGGAAGTCCCGATCTGTGGAAGAAATCTGCTTCCTCCCTTGAGATTGGGTTTGCAGGCACTTTCGGGCAAAATGCAATCGACCGCAAGCCTGTCGGCTACACGATCACTCATCGCCTTCAACGCACCTTTTGCCTGCTTCGGTTCGCGCGCATCGAATGCCAATCGAAATTGGCAGAATCGATCCGGCGAGAGATGGAGTTTG
Organism: Telmatobacter bradus; assembly: GCF_048629425.1. Taxonomy (NCBI): domain Bacteria; kingdom Pseudomonadati; phylum Acidobacteriota; class Terriglobia; order Terriglobales; family Acidobacteriaceae; genus Telmatobacter; species Telmatobacter bradus. Next base: position 3,537,876 of record NZ_CP184532.1, on the reverse strand, counting down.
CGATAGAGCGACTCCCGAATCCATCCGCGGCAATCGTTGGTGCCAAGGACATGATCCTCGACAACAACGATGCGGAAGTCCGGTTGCTCTGTCACCAGCTTGCAATCGGAGATCAGAATCGAAAAGTACACGATCGCTGCCTCCGGCCAATGCTGAAAGCGCTCAGCGATTGGCTTTGCATGTGGCTGATCGACGAAGTAGAACTTGCCGTCCTTCGCCGAACCGCTTGCGCCAACCAGCTTGTACTCCACTCCACCAAAAGAGAGTTGCGCCATGCGGTTTTCCACCACCGATTGCTCGTATGGTGTCAACTCCGCCGGTACACTCACGCGCGCTACTCGGATGCCGGGATAGAGTTGCGCAAGGAGTTTTCCCTCGAGCGTATCTTTCCGGCCCAGTTTGCTAGCCTTGCGGGTCACTTCTCCAGTCACATCGATCTTCAGCTCAAGAATGAGCTTCGATTCGCCTGTCGTGTTTTGTGGCCTTGTCGCTGTCATCTTTTCTCCTCACTTGTCTGGCGCGCCAGTTGAGTGCCAATCGAGTGACTGAGAGGTTGAACTAACCCTGTCTGTCATTCCTTGTCGCCTGGTTGCCCGTGTCAGTGGTGAATGTTGACCGAACCCAAGTTTCAGGAATGAAAACCGGGTCAGCATGGAATTCCTCATCGCCGATGCGTTGAGGGTTCAAGAGAGGTTGACAGTGACCCCGACAAAATGACTTTGCCTGAAGGTGTATCTCCTCTTTGAAACTCGTTGCTGACCTTATGTGCCCGCTACTTTTCGACAAATTACTTCTCAAGTGGCCGTTTTACCAAAATCGGATTGCCTCCCTGGACCTCTGCCTCCGCGCGAAAAGCGGTAACTACATAGATCACGCCTCCCTTCGATCGAAAGGCTTTGATCAAGGCATCACTTTCGCTTTGCGCTTCCTCGCCAAGTTCGGGCTTTGTCGGCGTCGATCCTTCCTTGGCCAGGAAGTATCGAGCAACTTCTTCGGACGCACGCGGCTTACGCGGACGCTTCGGCATCGCAGTGGTTGCCAACTGCGGCCTGTCGCTTTGCAGATGGTCTGGTGTCAACTTTGCAACTGCTGTCTCCATCTCGTTCCTCCGTTACTCCTGTCCAACTACACGGTCTGGCGCGGCAAGTATGCGGTCACGCCGCTCGCCATCAATTGGTCGCTCACTGTACTCGGCAATCCAAAGTCCGTCTGGGTTCACGTCGGTCCTGTGGTCGGCGATCAGGCGAATCCGATACTCATTGACGAAGTGGTCCGTAACCTCCGAGCCGTTTGAAACGTGGTGTACGTCCTTGACTCCGTATATGAGAAAGGTCAGCGGCTCTCCAGGCTCCGTGTCGATCTCGCGCAGATGAAAGACAGACTGGATCTGGTCATCATCGACTTTCCCGCGCGTGTTGTCGTCAACCATTGCCTTCATGGTGTAGCTGCGCAAATTGCGCGTCATCATGTTGAGGCTTGCGGCCCAACGTTCATCGACATTGGAAGGCGCGTAATTGAGATAGCCATCAAGAAACCGCTTGACGAATGCCTGGTCGAGAAAAGCATCTGTCCCAGTACTCGCGGACGCTACGCCGCCCTTTGTTGGTTGGCCGACAACCACCGCCTCGCCATTGGCGCCGATGCGAATCACCGTTGGTGGTTGCAGGCGAGCGAAGACCGCAAGCCCGAGCGCAACCAAGGCCACCGGGATCGTCAAGAATGCCAAAAGCCACGCCCGATTCGCGTTTGCCTTCAGCGCTCCATCCACCTCGTAATACTTGGGGCGTACATTGAGTTCATTCGCTTGCGTAACGGTCTTTGCATTTGCCATCTTTACTCTCCTCTCGAAGACTCACTCAGTCACTTGCTTTTCCAGCGTTGTCGATTGCTCTTCTTCCGGTCACAGCGGCCTTCGTAGCCACTCGCGCCGCATGATAGGCGCCCCATGTCGCGATCCCATCCCTGCGTGGATGAGGAGCGTACGAACTCCAGGCCCACGGATTTCCACGGTTCACACTCGCGAATGTTGGGGCAGCCGAACCCGACTTGGAGCCAGAGCCAGACCCTGCACCAGAGCCGCGCACAGGAGCAGGACTCTCCTGTGCGCCCGCGTTGTCCTCTCCCGCACTGACAGGTTGATCTTTTCCGGTAGCACTCTTTATGGAACTGCGAATAAGACCCGCATGACTCGCAGCAGTAAGTGAGCCATCAGTCATCTGCCCAGTGCCGTCTTCAACTGCTGACGTGTTACTGGCTTTCATATCCATCGCGGGTTGGTTGCCTGCGCTCGATGAAGAATTGCCTTGACTTGTTCCGCGTTGTGCCGGCACGGGTTGATTGCCACTGCCCATCCCCGCAGGTGCCTTTCCACCTCCACCGGTTGCCGCGGCAGTGTTTGTCGCGTTGCCGGAGGCGCCCGCTGAACTCCCGGCATTTGCTGCCGCCGCGCCAACGGCCGCACCCTCAATGGCCGCCGTGCCCGCAGTAATGGCCGTAACGGCGGCGCCAATCAGCGCGCCTGCTGTCGAGCCAACGTCGCCCGATACAATTCGTTTGGCCATGAATGGAATCACAGCAATGGCCAGCGAGAAGATGATGCTGGCGAAACCAATCAGAACCGATCCTTCCAGGCTGCCAAGGCCGCCTAAGAAACTATTCTGGCTGAGCATCTGGCCTACCTGGCCCATCTGCACCGCGCTCAGAAGTGCGCCGAAGCCGCCATAGAGAATCGGCCAGGCGTTCCAGATGAAGACGTTCTCGACATAAGCCTTGGCGATGCGGTTGGTCGCTCCCAGCGGCATCAGTGAGATCACCAGCGGTCCAAAGATGTACAAGATGCTGCCATAGAGGATGTAGAAGAATCCGAAGATCACGATCACCAGCGGATAGAGAAGATAAGCAACAATTATGAGAAGGGCGTCGATCAAGCCCGCAGCAGATCCGGTTACTAAACCCCACAAATTCTGAAAGCCAATCTGGCTGAACTGCGTCTGTATGTCGGTCCTCCAGTTATCCAGAAGGTTGAGTCCCCCTGAAGCATTGCTTATCCAGTTGCCCGCGTTCACAAAGCCTTGGTTGACCGTCGTAAAAACGGCGTGGTAGTTCATCACCACCATTGCAGTCGCTACATACTTGATGAGGCCGGCACCCAGTCCACGCACATCGCCACCGTGGAGCGCGGACTGGTATACCTGCCAGAGAAATCCGACCACAAGAATGACGTAGCCCACGTTCTGCATCCCTGACGTGATGCTGGTCGAGTCGATCCCTGAAACAGCCTGCGTCAGGAATTGCTCAAAGAGGTTCAGTTGCGAAGAATAGATCAACGCAAGCGACGTCACGCCGGGATGGAGAACTGAAAGTATCATCGAAATCACCTGTTCGTCAGAACGCCATTGATGAGGCCATTACTGCTCGTCGAGTCCGTTGCAGCGAGCTTAGACAACTTGCTCTGGTTGGCGATGTCGATACCGCGTGTGCGCATCAACTCAGCCAGAGCCGACTGCGTGTACGCATTTGCACGGACCACCCAGACATCCGCCTCCGCTTCCAGAATCGGAGCGCTCCCCGGAGCAGCAGCGGAAATTTGCTGGCCCATCTTGTCCGCCTCGGCCAGCTCCGCATCGGCCAGAGCGTCGATCTGAATGGCGCGCTTCATTGCGTCTTGCGCCTGTGCGTCTGTCATGTCGGTCATATTGCGAATCTGTGGCGACGCGGCATTCTGCGGCATCACCACGCCATACACGTTCTGAAATTGCGGAGAGACGGTTGAGAGATTCCCTGCATTACGAGAGAGCAGAATCGATTCCAGATTCTGCGACTGCGGCAGCGTTGCGCTTGATACGTTGCCCTTGAACAGATTGCTTACCTGGCTGAACTGGTTTTCAAACTGCGTGACCGATTTCCTGGCCTGATTGATCGCCGCGATGGGGTAAACAACTTCCTGCTCGTACTTGGCGACAGTCTGCTGTGTCTGGTTGATCGTCTTGAGCGGTGCAGCCACATAGGTGCTCATCAACGACTCCACCTTCGACAACGCCGCCATGATCGCTGCAATGTCGATCCCGAACTGCCCATTGGCACGGCCAGGGAGAAGCATCAGGGCAACCACCGCCAGAGCGACCGCCTTCCAAACCGTTGGCCGCCACCATGGATGATCCTTGGGGTGATAGGCATCAATAGCCGGTACCAGCCGCACCGTTTCAGCGACAATAAGCTCTTTGCGGCGCCAGAAGAAAGGCTTCCGCAGCTTGTTCGTCTTGTTGTTCATGTCTGCCATCGAGATTCCTCCTTACCGGCTCAGCGTGCCGGTGATAAGACTGTTGATTGCGCCAGTAGCTGTCGATTTCCGCTTCACCAGCACGTTGTCATGAGCGATGCGGCCTGCCTCCTGACGGAGTTCCGCAGCGAGCATCTTCTGCATGAATGCCTGGCAACGAAGGTTGGCGACCTGTGCTTGTGCGGTGATGAACGGCGCGGAACCTGGGGTGCTCAACGCAACCTGATTCTCCATCTGGTTCGCGGTTGCAAGAATGACGTCCTGGCCCTGGTCCGCGATAAGGGTCGTCTTCAGACTCTGCTGGCCCAAGGCGTCGTCGATGTCCATCATCACCCGGTCCTGTGGAGAGGCCGCGTTCACCGCCGGCACTGTCCCGTAGTTTGTCGCGAAGCTCGCCTGAAGAGCGGGAATCTGAGACGACTGCCGACTGTGCAGGATCGTCTCTAATTGCTGTGGGCTGGCCAGTGTCGCACTGGGCGATTTCAGCGTGAAAACCTGCGTCATGAAACCGCGATAGCTGTTGATCGAATTCGATACGAAGCCCCGTGCCTGGTTTACCAGCGCCAGAGGCCACACGATTTGCTGGTGCAACTGCTGCATCTCCTGCGTCAATTCGTTGATCTGGTTGAGCGCAGCCCCCATATCGTTCTGAATGGTGCTGAAGAGTTCACCGAAGATGTCGAAGATGCCAGCTTGGGCACGCGATGGAAGCATCACCGCCATTGCCAGTGCCAAGGTTGGTGTGGCCAGCCACCGCCAGCGTCTGGTCTGACGCGTCGATTCACTCCCCGCCTGATAGGGCACGCCGTTCAGCAACGAGTCGTCCTGTGATTCACGATTTGTGTTGTTCATTTCGTCACTACCTCCTGAACTTCTCCCGATAACTCCTCTCGAAGCGGAGCCAACTCCGCCAATCCACGCGGATACCGATCGGCAAGCGCCTCATAGGCTGCAATCAGCGGAATGCCTGCGCGTCTGGCAAGCCACCACCTGCGGTAGGTCCGCTCGCGTGCATACGTTGTGGTGATCCAGTAATCGACCGGACTTGGAACAACCCGAATTGCGTGCGTGGACTCGGCCTTTTCGCCGATGGCGATCAGAAACTCCGCACTGTGGCCCTTCTTCGGATGGGCAAACGTCTTGATCTGGTTGAGCGCCGTCTCGTTCAGATGAACGTGCTCCCGGAGCGCCCGCATATCGCCGGGTTGCTTGCCGATGATCTTGGTCGTGGCATTCTTGACAATGCCCGCGCCATGCTCGTTCGGCTTGTCGGGCGTGCCAACGAAATCCTCCGGCGTCTGGCTGATCCCCCAGACACTGGCATTACGCTTGCGGGCAGTACGGAAGAGTTGCACGACAACAGAGGCCAGGATCGGCGATTCCAGAAGCGCCCAGCACTCGTCGAGCAGCACGATGCTTGGCTGACCGGTCCACCCCGAAGCACGGTGCGTGGCCGTATGCGCAATCAACAGGCTCATCGCCCGTTCCAGCCGCGGATCGTCCTTCAGCTTCTCGACATTGAAGTAGAGCCATGGATTATCGAGTTGAATCGTTGTCGGCCGGTCGAAGAGCTTGGCATACGGCCCTTCATCTACCCACGCGCGCAACTTGGTCGAGGCCATCTGCGCCATGGCGTTAATCTTCTGATTCCGGTCCCGGTCCTGCCAGTGCGCCAGTTCCGCCGCCAAGTCCCCAAACAGCGGAATAGGGTTCGAGCTTTTGGCGCTGCACCGCTTGTAGGTGGATGCAATCGCTTCGAGCAGCACACTGTCCAACAAATCAATATCAAGATCGGGCGGCGTATTCTCGCCCAGCATGTGCCGCGTCAAGTTCTTCAAGAACGAAAGCTGATCGTTCGATGGCTTGTCCTCATTCTTTGGCAGATCCCAGGGATTGATCGTCTGAACGCTGTCGAGCGACATCTGAATCATCTCGCCGCCCATCAATTCGACCAGCGGCTGATAGGAATCCCCGCGCTCCAGAATAGAGATCAATGCATTCGCGCGCGCGGCCATCAAGAGCATCTGCTGAGCGGCCAGCGTCTTTCCGCCGCCGCTCTTGGCCATAAGCAGGCCATTCGCATCCGATAGATCAGGATCGAACATTGAATACGGAATCAGTTGCCGGTAAGGCGTCTCGAAGAGAATCAGCGGACTCTTGCGCGTACCCGTCCAGGGCATCTCGACGGGGACGAGGTCAGCGGCGTTCGGTGTGAGCATGTCCTGCTCGCGCTTGTCGCTCTCACCCATTCCTGGCAACGTTCCGATAAAGAGGCGGCGCTTGGCGATGGTCTCGACGACGGCCTTGGCGCCATTCATGTGGGTGAAGGCGTTCAATACTTCCTGTGTGCGGTTGGCCAGATCACGCTCCGCCCGTTCGAGATCCCCGAATGTCACCGCCGGATGAGAGGTACGCACCACAACCGACAGGCTCAGCTTCGCGGTCTTCAGCGAACTCGAAATGATGTCCCGCTGCACCTGCATCAACTGAGCCTGCGCAACCTCGGCTTCTGGGTTCGATTTGAAGTTTCCGTTCGCGTCCTTCTGCGCGGCAATCATCTTCTGCAGGCGCTTCTTGTATCCCTTGAGAACCTTCACCTGGTCGGGAACAAACACCTGTGCGCTGATGACCACCGGGAATCCCAGGGTCGAAAAGCGTTGCAGCACACCCGGAAATGTCGCATCAGGCAACTCCTTGAGGCTCACCACTGAATAGAGGTATCCATCGATGTTGAGGTAAGTCTCAGTCTCGTTCAGGATGCTGGCCTCTGTAGCCTGCTCTCGCGCGGAGCGATACTGGATCAGATCCTCGCCAGGATAGTAAGGGCGTCGATCGCGCCGCGTCGGGTGCTGCGCATATTTCAGTTCCTCGAAGAGTTCCTGTGTCGAAAGCCGGCGCGGCGAAAGATTGGCCGTCTCCATCGAGCTTTCGATGCCGCGCAGAATCGATTCGAGTTCGGCAAGATAGGTGTCGTGCTCCTTGCGCGTTCGCTGGATTGCCTTCTTCTGGCTGAGCGTGAAGATGCCAAGACGCCGGTTCTGCTGCGCTGAATGGTAGAGCTTGGCATGAATGCGTGGGTCCCAGATGAAGTACACATGGAGCCGGTTCTCGAAGTAGAAGCCGCTCTGTTCCTTGAGCTTCCACATCTTGAGCCGATGCGCGTCGAGCGCCATGACCTCTGACTTCTGAGTGCGCTGCTGATTCATATAGTCATCGAATAGAAATCCCAGATGCTCGGAGATCTCGTAGCGGAATTGAATCCTCATACTCACATCAGGCACTCCGCGGATCAGCGCCTCCAGCATCGACTTTGCCTGATTCCTGTCCTCATCCGTGGCGAAGTAGGAGAGCACGCCCTTCAATTCATAGCCAGCGACAAAGGCGCCGTTCGTGCGTACCATGACGTGGTCGCCCTGCGGTAGGTCGCGCAGCGGTAACAGTTCGCACACGGCCGGAGCCTTCATCTTCTTATCGCGCTCTGCGTTGGTCATTGGCATCCTTTCCAGCCGCGTCGAGTGCCTTTTGCGCCAGAGGCACAAGCGGCGTAATCGTGTCATGGAATCGCGCGGCAAAGAGCACACTCGCGAAGATCACTCGCGCCGCTTCGGCATCGGCCACAATCGCCATCGTTCCGTCCTTGCGGGTTTGAAATGATGTCCGCATAGAATCACTCCTCGTCGTCAACGATGTAAGGTTGCACCAACTCCGAATCTCGCTCAAGTGCGCACCAGGCACGCGGCGAGATCAAAGATTTGATGAGGTCCGTCAAATAGCCGCGCGGCTTGCCGTACTTGAACAAGATCAGGAAGGGCACTGCAAGAAACGGCACAACAAACTCCATGAACAGGCTCAGCGGCATCCCCAGAACCTTTGCATTCCCGGTGACGAAGTGACCAAAGATGTTCATCACAGCCGCAAGCGCCAGCACGAGGATCAAGTCCTCGAACTCCAGTCCAAGGAACGTCACTTTGGTGTGCAGGTTGCGATGAACGGGTGTCAGATCGAGGCTCATGTTCGTCTCCTTCAAGTCGTGCTTCTTCAAATTCCATGCGCCTGTGTGACCATCGACTCGGCAAAGCGAACGATTCCAGAGACCATCAGTGCTCCTATCGCCGCGATGAACTTGCGTATCCATGTGGAGCCTGGATAAATCTCCGAAACGACGCCGCCCATGTGCATGGCCATCGCCGCCAATTGCGTCAGCGCGAAGACTGGCAGGATCACATTGGCGACCCAGTTCACCAGGTTCATCACAGCCGTCCAATATCCGTCCGCGCTTGTCGGTCCAGCATTCTGCACAAAGCCTTCAAGGGCGCGCAACATTCCAGAGCACATCAGCGATGCGAATCCACCATAGAGAAGCTGCTCGAACTGTCCGCCCTTGCTGTAGCGATAAACGGCCCCTGCAAAGAACGCGCCGGCCATCGTCGGCATCATGACGTTCCCGGCCCACGAGGCAAGGTTCACAACTGCGCCATCAAGACTCATCGCATCCTCCTTACGCCGCCATCGCCTGAAAGAGTTTGAGCAAACCCGTCACGCACAGAAACCCGATTGCTGAAAAGACAAGCCGCGTCCACGGCCTGTGCCGCACGAAGTTCACAACAGCGCCCACACACGCGAGTCCAGCCGCCGCGGGCATGATCTGCCCAACGATATAGTTCCAAAGTGAGCCGAGCATGTCGGTCGTAGCGTATTGACCGCGGGAATTCCAGCCCTGAAAGAGTTGCATCGTAGCCGAGAGCGACATCAGAAACAGCGCGGCAATGATGGATGGCAACGGGTTCTCTCCTGCTGCTATATCGAGCGTCGCCTTGAGCACGAAGTACCCGGCAATGACCGGCACCAACTTCGCGACAATGATTTGATTGACAAAGTTCTTGAATACCAACTCCATGCTGGCGAGCCAGCTGGTTCCGACCGATCCGCTCGCCGATGGAACGGTGATGCCTTGCGCCGCAATCCACGAGAGAAGCTGGGGAAGTGTCAGCAGAATCACAGTCCAAAGCACCCACTTCCCAGTCTTGCCATTGATGTGGAAGTTGATGCCTCCTTCATGCCGCAGGCTCACCCCCGCGGCAGCCAGAGTGCAAAACGCTGCTGGCACTGCCAGATCGAACAGCAGTTGAAGAAGGTCGGAAAGGAATTGCGGCACGGGCATCGCGTTTTGACCTCGTTATTGAATGCCCTGAGCTTGCGTGATAAAACCCTCGGCCATGCGTCCGAGACCGGAGATCACGAGCAATGCAACACCCGTGACGCCCCATCCCATATAGCCGCGGCCACTTTTGAAATGCCAGCCAGCAACGCCAAGGCACGCGATTGCAATCACCGGGGCGATTACATTGCAGCCCCAGTTCACGATGTTGAGGACCGTGCCTTCGACCGTGGTCGCCTGCTGGCCCTGCACTGCCTTGCCGAACTGTGGCGAGGTGCCGAGGTTCTGCGCGACCGCTGCGAAGGGCGCGACGAGATTGCCGGCGAGAATGATCCAAAGCGTGAAGAGCAGAGAGATGCGTCTCCAGTTGATCGCGCCAGGATGCTGAAAGGTTGATAGAGATGCGGCGGGCACTGTCGAGCCCCGCCAGAAGGCCAATGCGGTTTTCATGACTCACTCTCCTGGACGCGGCTGCTCGGGGCACCCGTGTCAGGAGAGAAGTTGTGGCCAAACCAGGATTCGGTCAAATTGCCTGCATCTATTGATCGGTGCCCGTGGTGTTCATCTATATAGAGGCGGAGGGGGGGCGCAGCATGAGCGCATCTGGTTAGTGATCTCCGTTCACCGAGCAACAGCATTCAATGCCGACCCACGCACAGCAGGAGGCTCGTCAATCGCAAATGCTTCCAAATCCTTGCTATGGCCAAACATAGCCTCACAGAGCATAGATTGTTCCGTCACAGAATCGCTGAGAGCGCCGTGCGGAAATATGTCAAACGCACAGTGACATATCGGGAACGGTTTTATGTCAAACGCACATCGACATAACGGGACCGATTATTGGTCAAAAGTTCGCTCGATAGGGCACCCGGCCAGGGCCACAACTGGAATCTGAATAGTGCCCATCACGCTGGCTCGCGGCGGCAACTGTACACAATCTGGCAGGCCCGTCTACAGGCACAAAAATGCCCCGGTTCTGAGGCCGGGGCGTCGAATGCAGATAACGCGATCCTATTGGCCAGCCACTCTGTGCAATCCAGTCTGGCTCTCTTCATGCTTGGTAAAGACGATGTAGATCTTCGTATCGGCAGGAACCGAGACGATTATCCTGCTGGTTGCGTTCAGACTCATCAATTCGGAGTCGCCCGCGTTGCCCACGTTATCTGCTACCCGCTCGCGCAGAAGGTCGCCCTCAGAGAACGCCGCGCTGGAGTTGTTGCCGACCAGCATTGCGGCCAGTGAACCAACACCCGACGCAGCCTTGATCAAGAAGTTCTTGCCGGTGTTCTTTCCGTACACGTTTCCCTTGATCGGCCCAAGATCGAGTCCAGCGCCAATGGCCTCGATCTTCTCTCGCTGTCCATCCAGCAACTCGATCTCATCGAACTTGACTCCAACAAACCCAGACCGGTCCGCTTGCTGCAACTGCCCGTAAACACGCGCGCCCGCTGGCACAACGATGCGGTCGCCAATCGCATAGGTGTACTCGACCACGGCCACAACCGGAGCCAACACTGCGCTCGAAATCTGTGTCTCCAGCTTCGCCTCAATCCGCGAACCAGGCGTCATCTCCAGCACCGTGCCCGTATCCACCGACGCGTGAGTCACAGCGCCAGCAGGTTGCGACTGTGCAGGGGCGCGCACAAATACCAGCGATGCTTCCTTCAGAGCATTCTGTGATTGCTGCGCCTGAACAGGCGATGCGTGGCCGGCATCGCCATACGGTTGCGGCTCCTCCCACTTCTGCTGCGTGTCGGAGAACGATGGGATGGCGCCCAATGTATTTGCGCCCGCCGCGCTCCCTGCATGTGGCTTTGCAGGCGACGCAGCACCCAAGTTATCGCCCGCGCCCGGCGCCGGAGTGCTGGTGCGCTTGATGTCGCCTGGATGCACCTGCCCGCTCGTGTTCTCTTGAACGTCGGTATGAACTGTCTCCATCAACGGCGTGACGCTTCCTTTGGATGGGCCTGACGCCTGTTGCTGTGTCGGATGATTTGGCTGCTTCTCGGCAATCTTCTTTGTAGTGGAGGAGTGGTTGACGAGGCTTGTAAGAGCAAGGAAGAGCACGGCAGCCAGCAATCCGCCGCCAAGCATAATCAGCTTGCTCTTCTCGATGCCGGTCTTGCCGTCGCTGCCTTCTCTCGTCGCATGGCCCGCGGGTTGTTGCGCATCCGCGCGATTTTCATCCAATACAGGCTCCGTCGGAAGCGGAGGCTGCGGACGCGGCGCTTCCAAAGAATCCTCATTGTCAAACTGGGCAATCCTCGATCCATTGTTCTCGTTGCTGTTCATGGCATCTCCTTTTTCTGGGTCGGGTCCTACCGTGGTCCGCCTGCGATAGGCGGCGTAAAGGGCAGACGAATCAGCATCGGCCTGTCCACTTGGTCAGCCTGCGCTATCTGAAGGAAAAGCTTCTCCGTCGATTGCTTGAAGTTTGGGCGGTCGAAGACGACGACTCCATCCGCACGCGCGCCGGCCTCGATCCTTGTCGTGCTCAGCCTATACTCGCGAATCAACAGCTGATCCGCAGTGAGACTCTTACCTTCCTTCTTTTTCTTCTTCTTCGCCGCGCGGCCGCTGATCTGAATCTGCGGCGGCACAACCTCCACAGGCTGATCGGAGGCATTGAGAATCGAGAACGAAATGACCGTCTGATTGCTCCATTGGCGTATGTCGCCGAGCGAAGTTTCAATCTGCTTGCCCTCCCATTTCGTCCAACCCGGCGCATTGACGCGTATCTGCAACTCATACTCTTCGTCGATAGCAGAGAGCGGTTTCGCTGCCGCGGAAATCCGAGGTTGAGTAGAGGACGACGCGATTCCTGTTGGTTCAACTTTCGTGTGCTCGGCACTTGCACTGCCAGCGATCAGGAAACTCCTGGATGTGCGGTACTCAATCAAGAAGTCAACAGGCAGAGCAGATCCGCTCGCGCCAACCCCATCGCTGATCAACTCCAAGGTCACATGAAGGCCGGATTTCGTCGCGATCAATAGGTTCGATTCAGCGGCCTCTTTCGTGATGGGCTTCACGTACACATACTCTGTCTCGCCCTCGTTGTGCTCCGCTTTGAAGGAACCTGGACTGCCGAGAATCACCGACGTGATCTCCTCCGGCATATGGATTGTCGACTCGAACTCCGGTCGCAGGTGCAACGTCGTCACCTCCGACGGGTTGATGGTGATCGTCGCAACGCGCGGCTTGACCGCGTTGTCAGCGGCGAACAGATGCAGTGGAAGCAGCACTGCTATCGGGAAAAACCAGCGAAATCTCATTTCGAGTTACCTCCTGTGCAATGAATTTGCAGCGAGCTTGCGCGCCACATAATGACGCCGAACCGATTCGACGTAAGCAATGACATCCGGGTTGTTGTAGTCGAGTTGCCGCTTGCCGACCCATCGATCGCCGGCGTAATAGGCCGCAGCCACAAGCCTCAAATCGCCGTGAAACTCCCACATCAGCGTGGTCAAATAGCGCGTTCCCGCTGCAATGTTCTGCTCCGGATCGAAAGGCTGGTAAGCACCAAAGCGCCGCGCAGTCGTTGGCATCAATTGCATCAAGCCGAGAGCGCCCTTGCTGGAGACGGCGCGCGGATTCCAGCGCGACTCGACATCAATGAATGCAGCAACCAACTCCGCAGGCACGCCGTAGCGGCTGGCATAGTGCCGCACAAAGCTCTCGGCAAGAGCAGTGTGCGCTTGCCCCCAGCCAGCAATTGGAGAAAAGATAAGTAGCGCAAGCAGCCACTTCATAGCGCATCGCCTCCTGAGATTCCGAGATCCTGCGCATACCGCGCCCCATCGACCAGCAAACTTTGGAATCCTTCGCGCAGCAGCAGATGACGACGATCTTTTTCGGTCTTGGCCAGGAAGGGAAGCAGCACATCCCGCTGCTCTTCCGTCACATGATCGCTGCCCATCAGCCGCAGCGCATTGGCAAAGTCGATCATCTCCGAGACCGAAGGCGGCTTCTCCAGCGAATAATTTCTGAACGAGCGTGCAATACCCGCGATCTCGCGGTGAAACTCTACGCCAGCTCCCGGTGTGCGGCTGGCAATGATCTCCGCCTCGCGCTCCGGCGTAGGATGCTCGACCCGCACATACAAACTGCGTCGCCTAATTGGATCGCCCAGCCGCCGCTCCTCATTGCTGGTGAGCACCACAAACGGAATACTCTTGGCCTCAACTGTCCCAAACTCAGGAATGGAGAGCTGCCACGCCGATAGAATCTCCAGCAGCAACGCCTCGAATCCCTCATCCACCTTGTCGAGTTCGTCGATCAACAGCACACATGGCTTTTCGCATTCGAGCGCCCGCATCAGCGGACCAGGTCGAAAGAAATCGCGCCCCTTGAGGTTGGTCTGCAACTCACGCCAACTCCCGCTCTCTCCGTTCCCCTTCGAGAACTCCATATAAAGCCGCTGAAGGCTCTCATCGAAGCGCCCAATGGCCTTGTCCTCCGTGACACCGCGATAGCATTGCAGCCGCTCGATATGCGTCCCAGCCGCCTGAGCAACCGAGACTGCGAGTTGCGTCTTGCCGCTCCCCGCAGGTCCTTCAAGCAGCAGCGGTTTCTGCAACTTCGCCGCCAGGAAGACAATCCTGGTCATCACCGGGTCGATGAAATAGCCGGTCGTGGCCAACTTGCTCGACAAATCTGTGATTGAATTAAACAAGGATCTCCTCCGTAGGTCATAGACCATGTGTTGGGGGTCTGTACTGCTGCATCCTAAGCAGTTCCACTTCTCGTTATCTTTCCTGCCCCCCTCAAATGGAATCGAGCATGTCTCCGATGCAAAACTCAGTCAAATTCGTCAGCCCTGCTTGAGGCGAGCGTATAGCTCGAATGCAAGGAAATGCGGAGTTGCCTGCTTGGTATGCTTCCAAGAGAGATCTCAGGACAGTCCCTGCAGGCGCCTGTGAACGCGTTGGGCAATCTGCTCAGGAATTCTTATGGAGGTATATCCTCTCTTGAGTCTGGTATGCGGGCGCGCAATCTTTACTACTCCAGGTTCTTTTGTGAAAAGGCGTCGTATCGTGTTCTCGCTGAAGAACCACAGTTTGGAGAGTTCTGCCACTGTGTAGTGCCTTTCCAGAGCGGGCACGCCAGAGGTTGCCTCTGCGAAGCCCAGGCTGTTTGAAAAGTTTTGCGGTTCATGTTGGAGTTCCATCTGGCACCTCTCAAGATTCTGACTTGCGCTGTTGGAAGTAACGGACGTTGGTCGAAGATACGGGCTCGACCCAGAACATCCGGAATCGCTCCGGATACATGTAATCCAGGTCAAACGCTCGGTCAAATCTCTGTGGCAGGGAACACCTGTGAGCAGGAAAGGGAGGTTCGAGCGGTGAACGTACAATGGAGTTCGCGGGAGTTTGAGATGACCATTCAGTCAGGCGGACGCAGGGAGAAGACCAGAAATGGATTACGACTCGTCCATGGCTTAGGCAGCGAAGTTGTCTCCTTGACCGATATTCCCAGCCCGGTCGCAGAATCGCTTCAGCGTCAATTCAGCGAGGAGATGGTCGCATTGTTCCGCAGAGCGAATGTGAGTCCCGCGCTCATCTATGCGTTCTCGAAAACAGGGCTGGTTGTGACCGAGGAGAATCGAGACCGGTTGCCTCCGGCTGAGTACCGGGAATGGAAACAAGCGCTCCGTGAGTATCAACGGAGACTGGACGCAGACAGCAAGGCCGTCGCGCTCTGCTACACGCTGCATCATGAGTTAGGCCGGTCGGAGCTATCGAAGAAGAAGCGATTCGCCGCGTCCGAACTCGCTGCTGCCGTGCTCAATGCATTGGATGAGGGGATCAGCTCCTTTGCGTTAGAAGGCGTCTTCCTCAACGCCTGGCTGACTTTGGCTTGCCGACGCAACCATGTGCTTGCAGACGACCGGGAAGGGCTACGACAGCAATTAGGTACGGAAGTGCCCGAAATCCGGAATCTGCTGAACGAAATCTACGATGATCTGCCGAGCCCCTCCTGGAGTCCGGCCGTCGAAAAGCGCCTTGCACGAATCGAGGCCGCGAGGGCTGTACCAGAGACCTGGCTAGGGAAGCCGCCCGCCACCAAAGCCGATGCAGAGTGGGAGATGACTCCTGCTTTCGAGCGCCTGCAATTCGCAATTGAGTTCTGCAACGCTGCGCAGGTACCCGAGGATGTCATGGAGGCAATGTTCTTTCGCTTCTGGTTGCGGACGCTCGTTCTCAACGACCGGTTGCCCGAACTCTTTTTCCAGACGCTCGATCGGAACTGGGAACTGGTTCATGCGCAGGTTCAGAGTCATATGGCAAGGTACGCCGCTCCCCGCTTGCAGTAGTCCGCTCTTCACCGGCTTTCGGCCGGTCTGCCGAGCGTATGAGCTGCCAGCCTGCTTTCCTGTGACCGGAACTCGCAGCATTCGACGGACTGTTCTCTGGATCCGGCACGATGGTCGCACCGACTTCCCACGCGTTACGAACGCTGTCCTGAAGTTGGATCTGCCTTGCCTTCACAAAAGGAGAGTAGCTTTTCTCGGTGATCTTTACCGAAGCGTGTCCAAGGAGCAGCGAAACCTGGTCGATGGGCACACCTGCAAGCAGCATCTCAACGGCGAAGGTGTCCCGGAACATGTGGGGATGGCAGCGCTTCGGAGAGCCATCAGCCTGAGTCAGGTTGACCAGTTTGAAGAGGCGGCGATAGCTGCGCTGCCAATCGGCAACGACGCTCTTCGGCTGCCCATTGCCACTCCAGAAAAAGTAACGTGGATTCGGCTTCGGACCGGGAGGAACATTTTGGAGAGCCTCGACCACCTGTGGCGGGAGCGGCACATAGACCGGTGTTCCGGTCTTGGCCTGGTAGAGAAGAAGGCTGTCGCCATGAAGGCGATGCCGCTCAAGAGTCACTGCGTCGCGAATGCGGAGGCCGCTCCAGCGCATCAGCAGGGTCATTGTGCGAAGCCGTGTCCGGTTGTCCTCTATTGGAACGACGCCGCCGCGCTTGTCGCCACACCTTGAGGTCGCGTCCGTTATTCTCTGAAACTCGTCGCGAGGAAAGTAGTCGGTAGGGACTTGCACGACCTTGATTTTTCCTAGCCCCATGGTCGGATTCTGGCTGATGTAGCCGCGGCGGACGCCGGCCCAGAAGAAGCCGATCAAACGGTCCTGCTTTTTCTGCTTGGCCAAGCCGCCATCCTTCCAGGTACTTCGGAAGGAGAGCAGCGCGTCGAGATCGATCTGATCGAGGTAATCCAGCCCTTGCACCCGGGTCCAGACGAGGAACTGCTTGCGAAAGATGGTATCGAGCTTTGAAAGCGTGGCGGGTTTCAACTCCCGACTGCGAGCGTCAGCCAGGTAAGACTCAACGGCCTTCACGATGGTCACTCTGGGCTTTTGCGGTGGTTGAGTTGGGATTTGGGCGGAGGGAACTGAAGAAACTGGTGCGGGAGAAACGACAGCCGGGTGCTCGGGCATCGGTGCTGACTGCGAAACCGGCTGGGCGGGAACGGACGCTGGATTTTCCAGACGATGGCGGTATTGCTCGGCCTCGTCCCAGAGGCGCGTTTTTGCGCTCAGGCGGTAGAACTCGCCGTCATGCGAACCCCAAATCCATTTGGGGCAGTTGCAGCGGCGCCACAGCTTGTCGCCGTAGTGTTTGCAGTCTGCGGAATGACGTGTGTAGACGGACAGCATCGGGCTCTCCCGCTTCAGACGGGGATTCTGCTCGATTCGCCCAAATGGGTCAAACCCGACCGGCTACTGTACAAAATACTGTACAAAAATCGACCCGGTTTTTAGTCCGAAGACTTAAGTGGTTATAAATAAACGACTTAAGTGTGGTGGAGGCGGCGGGAGTCGAGCGAACGCCCAAAGACGTGGGCGCCGATCTCCTGCTCATGAACCTCCGGAGTGCCGGGGCCGAGTGAGCGCTTGCCCACATAGAGCAGAAAGTCGCGCAGGCGGGCTGAGCGGCTGAGCTGTTCACTTTGGGCGATGCGTTGAATCAGAGCCCATTTCTCTTCCTGGCCGGGTTCTTCCTGTAGCGGGGCAACCGCAGTCTGGACCGGACTGTTTCCAATCGCGTTCATCCCTGCTCCTTGAGCACGGTCCCAAGTCTACCACTGAATTTTCACTGTTGACGAGCGGTTTTCTGGTGCGCATGGCGGGCTGAAAGAACTCTTAACAGGTTAAGAGTTGGACGTGACTTCTTAGATGCAAACGGCAGATTTCATGTGTTTTAATGGGTGTCTCGCAGGGTGGGGAAGAAACCTCTCCCCGGTAAACCACAGGAACTCTTCCGGTAAATTAACTTGCCCGGCGTTCTTTGCAATCCGGAGAATCCGCTCGAGTTTGCAACCTGCATTTTAAGCAATGCGTGCATAAACGCAGCTCTGGCGCAGGGAAAGAAACCGGATGGCAGGCCACCTGAAGAACCGCATCAAGGCGAAGATCAGCACCAAACGCCGGTTCAGATCTGGGTTGGCATATGTTGTTCGACGGGATGCGCCGATGCCGGGGCAAACACACTTGGAGGAAATAATGGTGACGAATCTACAGCACTTGCCGGCAAGAAGAGCCTGGATTCCGGGAGTTCTTTCTGCCGTTGTTCTATGTCTGTTCTCCCTTGGCCTGCATGCTCAGCAATATCTGGCGGGGGTCTCGGGAACAATTACAGACGGAACCGGAGCGGTAGTCGTGGGTGCTACGGTAACGGCTGAAAACGTTGACACTCACTTTAAAACTTTGGATACAACCAATCAGGTGGGCGCTTATGTCATTCCATTCCTGACTCCGGGAACCTACTCGGTGACGGTGGCGGCCAACGGTTTCCGTTCGGCGGAGAAGACCGGGGTCGTTTTGCATGCTTCGGACAAGGGAATCGTGGATCTGCGACTCTCCGTAGGAACCCAAAGTGAAAGCATTCAGGTGACGGTGGACCTGCAGACGCTGGACACCGGATCGGCCTCGCTCGGTCAGGTGCTGGACAAGCAGGAGGTCGTCGAGCTCCCAAACATTGGCCGCAATCCTTTTGTGGAAGCTACGCTGGCTGCGGGCACTTACTCTGGCAACTTCATTACCGGATCGGCCAGCCAGTACAACCAGCCCTACAGCGGCACCGCTTCGCAGATGCAGATTGGCGGTCTCGGCAATGAGCATCGTCTGGAACTGAACGGCATGCCGGACGATGCGCCGGAGCGGCTTTCGGCTGTCACCTACACCGACTTTGTGCCCTCCCCCGAGGCTGTACAAGAGGTGAATACGCAGACGCTGCTGGTGGATGCGCAGTATGGCCACTCAGATGGCGCTGTCATCAACACCATTGTGAAGACTGGCCAGAATGAACTGCATGGATCGGCGTATTACATCCTGCAGAACACCGACCTGAACGCCAACACTACCCAGCGTAAACAGTCGACCACGCAGAGCACCAAGGGCCAGCCTTCGGTGAACCGCTGGCAGCAACCCGGCTTTGTGGTGGATGGTCCGATCCGGCTGCCCAAGCTCTACAACGGCCACGACAAGAGCTTCTTTATGGTGGCCTACGAGCATATTCAGACCAACACGCCGAACCCCTATACGGGATTTATGCCCACCGACGCCATGCGCAAGGGCGATTTTTCCAGCCTGTGCAGCACCTTCAACTCGAACGGCTTCTGCACCAGCGGTATTCAGCTTTATAACCCGAATTCGCCGATCGATTCGAGTGGCAACCGCACCTCGTACTTCGCCAATAACAACGTTGCCAGCGCCATCGATCCGGTGGCGGCGGCCATCATTAAGTACTTTCCGGAGCCGAACTCGGCCAATCCGACCAGCAGCGTCAACTACATCTCCGGCGATGACACAATCAAGGATCATTACTGGTCGTTCATCACCCGCATTGACCACAAGCTGACCGAGCAGCAGACGCTGACCGGCCTGTTCTTCCGCAGCATCCGCAACCAGCTTTACCCGGTGCAGGGTTTTGGCATCAACGGCAACGGCGTCGGTGGCCCGGGCTACTCGCACTTCCGCAAGGATACCGGTGCGTCGGTTGACTGGACTTATCAGCTTTCGCCCTCGCTGGTGCTCGATAGCCGTCTGGGCTTTGTCTATCACCCCTTCTCGCTCACCTATTACGGTGACAATTTCAACCTGACGAGTCT
Source organism: Telmatobacter bradus (assembly GCF_048629425.1). Classification (NCBI taxonomy): domain Bacteria; kingdom Pseudomonadati; phylum Acidobacteriota; class Terriglobia; order Terriglobales; family Acidobacteriaceae; genus Telmatobacter; species Telmatobacter bradus. The sequence continues at coordinate 3,518,322 of NZ_CP184532.1, read as the reverse complement.
GGGATTTTCCAGTACCTTTGCCTCGGCGGTACCTCGTGAGACCTTTCCTGGAATTTCATTTACAAATGGTGTAAATGGATATAGCAGCATCACAGGCGGTGGCGGCCAGTACAGCGAAGCCACGGCTTCTTCCTGGAACGAAGTGCTGACCAAGGTGATCCGCAACCACTCGGTAAAGGTGGGTTTTGAGGGGGAAGATCTGCGCTACGATCTGATCTCGACCAGTGCGGCTGCCTCGAACATCGGAACCTTCAACTTCACACGTGGATTCACGCAGAAGAACTACACAACCAGCGATTCCACTTCAGGTGATCCGATGGCCTCGTTCCTGACGGGTGCCATCAACAGTGACACCGTGAACTGGTATGGTCCAATGGCCTACGACCAGAAGTATGTGGGCTTCTTCCTGCATGATGATTGGCGCTTAAAAAACAAACTCACACTGAATATGGGCATTCGCTGGGATTACGAAGCTCCTATGACGGAGCGGCATAACCAGATGAATGCTGGATTCTGCGCCATCTGCACCAACCCGCTGCAATCTTCGGTGAGCGGCTTGACGCTGAACGGCGGCCTGCAGTTTGCCAGCTCTTCGCATCGCATGGGCTATAACAAGGAACTGAATAACTGGCAGCCCCGTTTTGGTCTGGCCTATCAGCTGACCAACAAGTCCGTGCTGCGCGGCGGTTTCGGCATGATCTATATGCCGACCTTCGATCAGCCGGGAGCGACAGGTTTCAGCCAGAGCACCAGCTATACGTCGACTACCAGCAGCAGTCCTTCCACGCCTGCCCATTCGTTTGCCAATCCGTACCCAAGTGGTTTGGTGTCGCCAACCGGTTCATCGCTAGGCCTGGAAACGGCGCTTGGCCAGGCGTTGTCGCCGGAAGATACCAATCACCTTCAGCCGCGGCTGTTCTTCGGATCGTTGGGAGTGGAATACCAGTTGCCGCGGAATGCGGTCATCGAAGTGGATTATGTGGCCAACGCCAGCCGTCACATGCAGGTAAGCAAAGCTATCAATGCGCTGCCGTCCTCAGATTTTGCTCTGGGCGCAACGGAGTTGAACACGCTGGTTTCCAACCCGATGTCGGGTCTGATTTCGAGTAACTCGACGTTGAATGCCTCAACCATTGTTAAGTCGGCCTTGCTGGCTCCGTATCCCGAGTTTGGCGGCATCACCATGTATAACCGTCCGCTGGGCTACACCTCCTACAACGCCATGCAGGTGAGTGTGCACAAGCGCTTCAACGATGGCTTCAGTTTCCAGTTCCACTACACATGGTCGAAGCAGATGAATGCAACGGGTTATCTGAATAGCACCGATAACTGGGACCAACTTTTCCGTCGCGAATCTTCTTCGCCGAACCGTTTGTGGAATGTGTTGGGCAGCTATGAATTCCCGACGCTGTTCCGCAATAACTACTACAGCCGCATGGTGCTTGGTGGATGGTCCTTCCACGCCGTGGTGCGTAGCCATAACGGTTTGCTGATCAGCTATCCCGGTGCCAGCGGCAGTCAGGTGGACCGGGTTGCGGGTGCGAACCTGCATGGCGGCGGCAACAACCGCAGCATGCTGCACCAGTTCAATACCTGCTACCTCGATGCCTCGGGAGTGATTCATCCGGGCGGCTGGAATAGCAATCTATCGACGGGGGCCTGTAGTTATGGCGATGGCTCTCCGGCATGGAAGCTGCGTACGGCCACCACGACGGCGACCACTGGCTATGCCTTGACGACGGCAACTTATAACACTATCCTTCCAGGCATTCGCCAGATGGTGTTACCCATCGCCGATGCTTCGCTGTTCAAGAAGTTTGTGATTCACAACAAGGTCAACTTCGAACTGCGAGGTGAGTTCTTCAACATCGCCAACACTCCGAATTACGGAACCCCAAATTCGACGCTGACCACCACGGGTTCAAGCGGAGCCGGTACACTGACGTGGAGCCAGGGCAACGACCCACGCTTGGGTCAGGTTACTGCTCGCATCAACTTTTAATGTTCGATCCAGGGACGTCCGGTAGCCAGTGCTGCCGGACGTCTGCAATCTCTTTCTGAAATTTGACTGGCAGCCGACACGCAGGGCCAGAACGAATCAGAACGACATCTGCCAGGAAAAAGCGAGGTTTTGCGTGCGACGGAGCTCTGTGAGTGCGGGCATTTCTACAATTTTTTCTTTTCTGCTGGCAGGTTTTCTGGCCGTCAGCCTTCACGCCCAGGCGAGCGTCACTGCAGTCGATGCGCTGCGCGCAGGATTCAAAACGCCTCCTGCCGAAGCAAGGGCGCGCTGTTATTGGTGGTGGCTAAATGGAAACACAACCAAAGAAGCCATCACCCGCGATCTGGAGGGCATGAAGGCCAAAGGCATTGGTGGCGCGATTCTGGTGGACGCCGACGGCTCGGGCGAGCAGGGAAACCGCGAGGTGAAGCAAGGGCCTGCGGTTGGCAGTCCGCAGTGGAATGAGTTGTTTGTGCATGCGCTTGCGGAAGCGCAAAGACTCGGCCTTGAAATCAGCCTGAATGTAACCAGCCGCTGGGATGTGGGCATTATCGGCGGAAAAACTGTGCAGCCGGAAGACGCAATGAAGCTGCTCACGTGGTCACGCACGACGGTGACTGGTGGCTCGTACAGCGTTAGGCTGACCGCGCCGCACGTTGCGAATGGATTTTACCGTCCCATCGCCGTGTTGGCTTATCCGCTGCATCATGGCGCAGCGCTGCCGGGAGCGCCGGGAAGCCGTCGTGCTTCGAATCCGGATCTATGGTTTAAGACTGCGACCATAGAGACAGGCTTTTCCATGCCGCCCTCCGAAAAATACCTGCGCAACGGAATTGCCACGCCCGGCGAACAGGATGCGGAAGTGAGCGAAGTGCTGGACCTGAGCGCGCAGATGGATGCGGGAGGCAATCTGCAGTGGAAGGTTCCTGACGGCACCTGGGAAGTTTTGCGCATTGGCTACACCGACACTTATAAAACACTGGTGGATCATGCGGAACAGGTGCAGGGATTGCCGCTCGACGCACTGAGCGCAGCGGCGTTTGATCACTACTGGCAGCAGGCGGTGGAACCCTTGTTGGCCGTGGCCAAGCTGTATGTAGGAACGAGCCTGCGCTATCTTGTGACGGACAGTTGGGAGGCGGGCGGAGCTAACTGGACGGAGGATTTTCGCGAGCAGTTTCAGCGTCGCCGGGGCTACGATCCGCTGCCCTATCTGCCGGTGGTTGCGGGCCGCTTACTGACGAGTCGCGCAGTCAGCAATCAGTTTCTGTTTGACCTGCGCCGCACCGTGGCCGACCTGATTACGGAAAATTATTACGACCGCTTTGCCGAACATGCCCACAAGGTTGGACTCGGCACGCACCCTGAGTCGGGTGGTCCGCATGGCGCACCGATCGATGCGCTCGAAACCTTTCGCAGTTCCTCGTTTCCGCAGACGGAGTTCTGGGCGGATTCCGGCTGGCATCGCGTGGCCGACAATGAGCGCTACTTTGTGAAAGAAGCTTCCAGCGCGGCGCATATCTACGGTAAGCCGTTGGTGGCCGCCGAAGGACCCACCAGCATGAATCGTTCTGCGTGGAGCGAAGCGCTGGCCAGCAATGTGCAGCCGGCGATTGACTATGCTTTTACCGAAGGGCTCAATCACATCATCTGGCATGAATTCACCTCGTCGCCCGCGGAGTATGGCAAGCCCGGGCAGGAGTATTTTGCAGGCACGCATCTGAATCCGAATGTAACTTGGTGGAATCAGACAGGGCCGTTTCTGGCCGCGCTCAATCGCGCTCAATTCTTGTTACAGCAGGGAAGGCCGGTCAGCGATCTGCTCTACTTCTACTCGGATCAGGTGCCGAATTTTGTGCGCTCCAAGAACGACGATCCCGCGCATACGCTGCCTGGGTACGACTACGACGTGGTGAACGAAGACGCTCTGCTGCATCGTTTGCAATTTGACGGAGCGCATCTGCATACGCCGGAGGGCGTGGAGTACCGAGCGCTTGCGCTGCCGTCTTCGGGCAGGTTTTCACTGGCCGCTCTGCGCTGGGTTGAGCAGTTTGTGGCGCAGGGTGGAGTGGTGATTGGCGCGGAGCCAACAGAAGCGCTGGGTCTGCAGACGAGTGAGCAAAAAGGCGAGTTCAGTAGGATTGCCGCAGCACTCTGGTCGGGTTGCAATCCGCAGACAAAGACCGCGCACTACGAAAAAGGAACGATTGTCTGCACCACTTCAGCGCAGGATGCTTTTGCTGTGTTGGGCGTTGCGCTGGACTTCAAATTCACCGTGCACGCTGCAGCGCAGGTGGGCAATGAGCCTGCCTTCGACTATGTGCATCGCTCCACAGCGGAAGCAGAAATCTATTTTGTGCGCAACACCAGAGCGCATGCTGTGGAGGCTACGCTTTCCTTCCGTGTGCAGGGCCGCACGCCGGAGCTTTGGTCGGCAGACGACGGTTCCGTGCAGACCGCTGCAGCGTATCGTGAAACTGCAGAGGGACGCACGGAAATTCCATTGTCCTTTCCTGCGTATGGATCAACCTTTGTGGTCTTCACACATGCTTCTGGCTTGCATTTAGTACGCATTGAACGCAATGGAGCCGAAGCATTCCCGGCAATCCGCAAGGGCGGAGATCTGTTCACGACTTCTGAAGGAGAATTGGTCGCGCTGACTGCTGGAAGCTATAACCTGCTGGATTCCAGCGGAGAATCTCACTCCCGAACGGTGAGCAACTCGACTCCTGCAAAAACATCGCGGTGGACGCTGGCATTTCCAGCAGGATGGGGCGCGCCTGCCAGCATTCCGGTGGAGAGTTTTAAATCATGGACAGAATCGAAGCTCGCAGGGATTCGTTATTTTTCCGGCAGCGCCGTCTATCACAGCCATTTACAGGTGAGCGCAGAAGAGCATGACAAGCCCTTGTGGCTGGAGTTGGGCGATGTGCGGGAGATTGCTACGGTGCGCGTGAATGGCAGTGTGGCGGGCACTACGTGGCAGTCGCCGTACGCAGTGCGCATCGATGGAAAACTGCACGGGGGCGAGAACACGATTGAAATTGAAGTAGCGAATCTTTGGCCCAACCGTCTGATCGGTGATTTGCAAAACACCGGTCAGACGCACTACACGCACACCAACATCAGCGCCTACCGCAAGGATTCTCCGCTGCTGCCTTCAGGGATTCTGAAGCCAGTGACGGTGCAGACAGGCAGCGTTTTGCATTGGCGCTGAGCATTTTTATGCGATCAATTGTGGAATGGCTTTAACGCGCAGGCCCAGCGTCAGTCCGCGCAGGGCCATGAAGCAGGTGAAGGCCAGCCAGAGTCCGTGATTGCCCCACAGATGAACCAGCAGCAGACTGAGCGCAAGAAAGAGGCTCAGCGAAATCAGCATGCTGTTGCGCAAGTCTGTGGAGCGCGTTGCGCCGATGAAGATTCCGTCGAACTGATAGCCCCACACGGCCACCATGGGCAGTAGCATCAGCCATGGTAGATAGAGGGTTGCCTCGTGCGCAACAGCGGGCTGGTTGGTGAACCAGCCAATGATGTGCGTGCCCATCAGTACAAAAAACAGAGACAAAAGAACGGCAGTGAGCAGAGCGCAGACAAACGAGGCGCGCAGCACCTGAACGAGCTGTGCGCGGTTACGTGCGCCCAGTGCTTCTCCTGTCAACGCTTCGGTAACATTGCCGAAGCCATCGAGCGCGTACGACGCAATGGAAAGCAGATTGAGCAGTACAGCATTGGCTGCCAGCACGGCGTCTCCAGCCTGTGCGCCGCAGCGTGTGAACCAGGCAAAGGCTGCGACCAGCGCGAGGGTGCGCACCAGAATGTCGCGATTGAGGCGGAACAAATGCAGGAGCTGTTCGGCATGCAGAAGGTGGTTCCACTCCACGCTGTGCCAGTTTATTTGCAAGCCAAGCAACGCAAGGCCCAGCAGACAGCCGAACCATTCGGCACTGAGTGTGGCCGTGGCAATGCCGGCAATGCCCCAGTGCAAGCCGCTGACCAGCCAGAGGGCCAGCACCAGATTCACCGCTTGAATAGAGGCTTGCAGCAGCAGTGCGGTGCGCGATTGCTGACGGCCCAGCAGCGTGCCCAGAACGGCGTAGTTGATGAGCGTGGCCGGCGCGGCCCAGATGCGGATGCTGCAATACACAAGCGCCTGCGCATGCACCTCATTGCTGCCGCCCAGCAGGCCCAGCGCAAAGTGAATCAGCGGCTTTTGCAGGGCCAGGATCGCTAGGCCGATGGCTAGGCCAAGGCCCAGCGCGCGCAGAACGTGGGCGCAAAGGTCGCCTGGCCTTCGTGCGCCCCAGGCCTGCGCCACAAGCCCCGTGGTTGCCATGCGCAAAAATCCAAAGCTCCAGAAGATAGTGTTGAACAGCACGCCGCCCATGGCCACACCGCCCAGCACGGCGGCCGACTTCTGATGGCCGGAGAGAATCGTGTCCACGCTGGCCAGCATGGGCTGGGTCAGATTGGAAAGAATCAGCGGAAAGGCAAGAAGACAGATCCTGCGTATTTCGCCGCGATCAATGAAGGCTGTTTGCTGGTGCAATGCTGCTCCATCCTGAAGGCATGTACGATCTGTTGGACAGAATCGTGAGTATCAGAATATCGTGTCCGCAGTATTTTAAACGGAGAGCGGGGCAGGCATGGTCTGCTTCCGCGCCGCCAGAGCGATCAACAGACCGGAGCCAAGAATCAGCCCACCGCCAAGCAGCATCGGCAGGCCGGGCTTGTCGCGCCACACAGCGTAGGAGACCAACGTGCCGGTCAGCAGTTGTGTGTAGTGGTACTGCGAGACGTTGCTGGCCGAGGTGTGCTTGACGGCGATGTAAAAACAGAGTGTTCCCGCTGCGCAGAAGAAGCCCATCATCATCAAGGTCAGCCACAGCGTGGGCGTGAGGGGCTTGGCATGGAAGCTGCAAAGAGCAAATCCGGCAAGAGCCGTGACTACACCTGAGCAGAAGGCTAGGCTTTCGGGCGGTTCTGTGCGGGTGAGCACGCGCGACCAGACCATGTTCACTGAAAAGCATGCAACGCAGACCATGCAACTGGCCACGCCGATCAGATCAACGTGTTGCGTATGGCTCCACGGTGCAACCGCAATCACCACGCCGCAAAAGCCGAGCACCAACGCCAGCGTCTTGCGCCGGGTGATGTGTTCGCGCAGAAAGATCGCGGAGAGCAGGGCAATGGTAAGCGGCGAAGTGAATACCAGTATGTAGAACATGGTCAGCGACAGATGGCGCAGGGCAATCACCACGCAGATGTTGTTCGACATATCGAGCAGCGCACGCACAAACTGACGAGGAATGGAGCGGGGACGCAGATTGTCGCCGTGGCCGCGCGCAAAGGCCTGTATGGCCAGTACCAGCGCCATGAAGAATCCCATGAAGGCGACGACTTCATCGGGAGGAAGACCGAACTGGCCAACCCACTTGACGCAACTATCGCCCAGCACCCAACAGGTGAAGCCGGTAATGGCAAAGAAGATGGCAGTAAGGTCGGAGATGCGGGGGTTCATTGTGCTAAGTATATCGTTCCAAGAATGTACCAGTGCCGCAACCCTGGGTGTAGGCCGTATGGCAGGGACAGGTCGTTCATCTTTTTTTCGACTACCTGGAATCAAAAAAATGTGGCCGCCGGAAGACCGGCGGCCACTTTGTATTGCAGAGAGCTGTGATGTTGAATGATGCTATCTGAGGTATTTTGGCATCTAGCTGATGCGGAACTGCTGAATCAGCTTCTCCAGATTATGGGCGTTGTTAAGAAGCTGCTGCGCCTTCATCTTGCCGTTTTCGGCGCTTTGAATGCTCTCTTCGGCAGCTGTTGCAATTTCTTCCGCGGATTGGGCAATGGAAACTGCTGCGGAGGTCTGTTGTGAGGCTGCCGTGGCGATCATTGCCACCTGGCTTTCAACCTGCTGCGAAGCGCTGAGAATTTCCTGCAAGCCTTCGCGGGCACGCAGTGTTTCCTCGCTTCCAGATTGCACTGCGTTGCGGCTTGTATTCACCATGTTGACGGTGGACGAGGTTTCTTCCTGAATACCCTTGATTGTGTGGGTGATTTCTTCGGTGGCACTGCGTGTGCGTTCGGCCAGACGGCGAACCTCGCCGGCTACGACAGCAAATCCACGTCCGTGTTCTCCGGCGCGCGCGGCTTCGATGGCGGCATTGAGGGCCAGCAGGTTGGTCTGTTCACTGATCTCCTGAATCACGTGAACCACGGTGTCAATTTCCTGCGAGCGTTTGGCCAGAACCTGAATGCGTTCGGATACCTGCACGGTGGTTTGCGCAATGTGCTCCATGGAGTCAGCAGCGTTCTGCATGACCAGATTTCCAGTTGAAGCAGCTTCGGCTGAAATGCGGCTGGAATGAGCGGTTTGTTCGGCGTTTTGGCCAATTTCGCCAATCGTTGCCCTCATCTCCTGCGAGGCAGCGGCAATTTGTCTGGTCTGTAGATGCTGTTTCTGACCATTTTCCGCAGTGTAGGCTGCGCTTTTGCCTACATCCTCGGCCGTGAGCACGACATCGTGTGCCGTAGAGGAAACGGCCCCGAGTAACTCTCTCAGAGAGAGAACAGACTGATTGAGTGCCTCGGCCATCTGGCCGATTTCGTCATTATTTGTGGCTGGTACCTGAACGGTCAGATCCTTTTCGGCAAGCCTTTCCAGTCCGTGATGCACATTGCGGATCGGAGTCAAAATGATTCCGGATAACCAGCGCCAGCTATACAGGCAGGTCAGCAGAATCACAATGTTGATGGTCAAGCTGGTCCACATGGCGTGATGGCTGTATGTGGCCGACTCAATCAACTGTTTGGTATGTTCCTCTTTGTTGAGCTGAATGACATCAACAAGGCCTGAGCCTACATCGCCTACCAGAGAGCCAGCCTGCTTGGAAAAGAGCTGTGTATCAGCCTCATCGCGCTTGCCGCTCTGGAAGGTAGCCAGCGCAGCATTGCTCAGGTTGCAGTAACTTACAAAACTTTCATGTACCTTCTGGTAACGGGATCGTTCCTGCTCATTATCGATTGTTGTTAGGTAGGCAGCTTCTGACTGTTCGTAGATCTTCTGCATGTAGTTATGTTTGTTGACTGATTTTGTGGCACAGTCAGCGTCCTGGCATCGGCCAATCGTTTGGTCTGTACGGCGCATGCTGTCAAAGGAATGTTCCATTTCCCCCAATGCACCGAGCGCCGGGTAGCCATTTTCCATAAGGTCGGTGGTTTGAACAGCAAAAAAATGAAATGCGCATGTGCCACTGCTGTCCGGTTGACGACTAACTTGCTGCCTGCAACCGTCTGATGGGCCGAGGGTTGCGGACGTTTTGGGGTGGTGTCGATTTGAAAATGCCGCGATGCTGATTCCAGAGATGCTTTCTGGAGGCGGCTGTGAACGCTGGCAAGTTGCTGTTCGCGCAGTTGATGGACTTCCTTCCGTGGACTTCGTTTGCCCGCAGTGTGGCCCGTTATGGCGGCGACCGCCGGGTGCGCAACCTCAGTTGTACCGAGCAGTTCCGTGCTATGGCCTTTGCTCAGTTGACCTATCGCGAGAGCCTGCGTGACATCGAAGCCTGCCTGTGCGCACAGCCTGCCAAGCTGTATGCCATGGGATTCCGCTCTCCGGTGCGTCGTTCGACATTGGCTGAGGCCAACGAGAGCCGCGATTGGCGCATCTATGCTGAACTCGCGCAACGACTGATGGTCCAGGCCCGCAAGCTCTACGCCACGGAAGACCTCGGCATGGACCTTGATGCCGCTGCGTACGCCTTGGACTCTACAACCATCGATCTGTGCCTGACCTTGTTTCCGTGGGCGCATTTTCGCTCCACCAAGTCCGCCGTCAAGATGCATACCCTGCTCGATCTACGCGGCAACATACCCACATTTATCCGTGTCACCACGGGCGATCTGCACGACGTCAACATGCTCGACGAGATCATTCCTCAGGCTGGCGCTTACTATGTCATGGATCGTGGCTATCTCGACTACGCCCGGTTGTATCGCCTCCACTTGGCCGGAGCATTCTTTGTCACCCGCGCCAAGAACAACTTGGATGCCCGACGTATCTACTCCCAACAGGTGGACAAGCAGACCGGCATTTTGGCAGACCAGTCCATCGCCCTTAACGGGTATCACAGCCGCAAGGATTATCCTAGCCACCTGCGCCGCATTCGCTTTCATGATCCAGAGACCGGCAAGGATCTACTCTTCTTGACCAATCAGTTCACACTACCTGCCGTCACCATCTGCGCTCTCTACAAAAGCCGATGGCAAGTGGAACTGTTCTTCAAATGGATCAAGCAGCATCTGCGCATCAAGGTCTTCTTCGGCACCAGCGAAAACGCCGTCAAGACCCAAATATGGATAGCTGTCTCGGTCTACCTCCTGGTCGCCATCGTCAAGAAGAGACTCGAACTGTCCGGCTCACTCTACACTTTGCTGCAAGTGCTCTCGGTAACTCTGTTCGAGAAAATGCCCATCTCACAGGCACTTCAGCAGAAGGACTACACAAACTCACTAACTGCCGATCCCAACCAACTGATTCTGTTCGACTTTTAACCGGACAGCAGTGCGCATGTGCAGTAAATCAGGGTAATCAGAGTTAGAGTGGCAAGAAAACCAAACGCCACTGCAAACTTACGTGAAACATGCATGTGTTGCAGAAAAATCATCTTAGCTCCCCAAAAAGACTTACATAGGCAGAATTCCTGTCATTCGCATCATGGAAATAAACGATGATTTTTATTACAGGAAATCTGTTTACTCTGGGGCTTGCTCACACAAGCAACCAAGCAGGTAGTGTGAGCAGACCCTAGTCTTCTACTTATCGGTATAAGCAAGAAAAGTCTTAATGATGCTCTAAGTCTTAAATTGTGGAACGGGTATGTCAGTCTTTCCAGGAGAAAGGGGATGCGAGGGGTGTCGCAATGCCCAGAGCGCGGGCACTGATGCCTTCAAAATACCTGATTCACAGGGAACAAAAATAGACGCCCGGCGCGAGCGAAGGTCGTCCGTACTGGGGAGCGTAAAATTCTGCGCAATGTCTACTTTTACTGCGGGCTGTTATGGTAGGCGAGTCGGGGATCGAACCCGAAACCCCCGGCTTAGAAGGCCGGTGCTCTATCCAATTGAGCTACTCGCCCACTCGATTTTGCGTGGTCGCTCTCTTATTGTAGCGTTGAACCGGTTTGCAGTATATGGGCAAGCAGCCGGAGGCAGTTGGCCAGTCGGTTCTGGGCGGATTCTTCACTTGCCCCGCAGGCGGTAAGGTAAGCCGTCAGGCCGGTGCTGAAGGGCGCAGATGCGGTGGCCGGATCCGGCAGCGTTGTGCTCATCCAGGCGCGGCGCACAATCAGGTCCACCCGGCAATGGGTCAGCGGCTCTGCGCGGAGTGCGCGCACCAACTTGCGGCAGAAGGCTTCATCGAGCGCGGCCTTCTCTTCGGTGGCAAGCAGATCAATGTAGCCGGCAGCGGCGTAGAACGCTTCGTCGGCTGGAGCGTCCAGTTCGTCCGCATCCCATGTGTCCTTTTCAAGTTGCAGCCACACATCGCATTTGGCGCTCCACGCGGGGGAGCCGGGCGCATTCAAGGCCACAAGCGCTTCCCCCAGCGGAGGAAATTTTCTGGCTTCTTCCAGTTCGTCGATGCGTTGCGGCGCGGTGCGCAGATCAATGAATCCAGCCCAGCGTGCCTCAATCACCGGCCCGTCGCCGCCGATCTCCACTTCCCAGTCAGCTTCCATGGTCTTCTCCGGCCACGCTGAGCAGGAAGCGCATGAGGTTGGATTCGGCCCAGTGAATCTCATTGCCCGCGGCGCGGCCCAGATAAGCGCAGTGGCCACCGTGAGCCGTCTCAATAAAATGAACGGCGGGGTTGGCCTCAAGTTTAGCGCGGGTTTCCGTGGTCAGGCGGATGAAGGGATCGTCGGCCGCGCAGAGGACGAGGGTGGGCAGCGCGATGCGGTCCACTACACGGGCGGCGGCGGCGCGGTGGTAATAATCGTCGGCGTTGCGGAAGCCGCAGTAGCGGGCTACAATCCGGTCGTCGAAGTCGCGCAGGGAGCGGATCGGTTGCTCGAATCCCTGATAGATCCCAGGGAACAGGGCCGTCTTGTGCCGGTAGCGGCGCATCAGGCCACGCAGAAAATGCCGCTCATAGAATCGGTTGATGGACTCATGCAGGGCGTCGGATCCGGCTGCCAGATCGATGGCCGGGCAGACCGCGGCAACCGCCAACAGCGGTGCCTGTGTACCCCACTCGCCGGCCGCCTTCAGCACCAGATTGCCGCCCATCGAGTAGCCTACAAGCGCCATGCGTTGCAGGCTGAATTTTTCTGCAAAGTGGCGCACCACGGCGGCTACATCGCCGGAGAGCCCAGAGTGATAGAGCGTGGGCGTCAGCGCGTCGGTGCCGCCGCAATTGCGCATGTTCATCCGCACCACGTTGCAGCCGGAGCGCCAGCCGCGCTGGGCAATGCCTTGAATGTAACGTGAGTCGGACGAGCCTTCCAGACCATGAACCAGAACCAGCGTCAGGCGCTGGCTGCGCACCGCTTCCGGCTGCCAGTGGCAGTGGCAGAGCACGCGGCTGCCGTCGGCTGCATCCACCAGAACGGCCTCGGACTCGGCTTGCAGCGTGAAGGCCGGACGGGGCAGGTAATTGCCCACAATGGTTTGCAGATGGCCGTTGGTGAGACCGCGGCAGGGGTGAAAAGTCTCCGGCAAGGCAAGGGAGTACGCAGGCGCAGTGTCGGGACTCTCGGTTTCCAGTAGAGGATTGATCACGGAACTCATGTTTCCTGACAGAGGGCAGAGGATGCCTTGCTGCGAAAAACCGGGGCATTCCGGCCGTGGATTCGGCGCGGCGCAGTAGTCATGCCGCCAACTCAGGATTAGGGTAACACGGCCTCGTTCCAGGCTTGCCGCAGGCTGATCCGGCTGCGATGATGGAATCTGAGAGGCAATACGAAGATGTCAGAAACCAATCCGCGCAGCTTTGCCGAAAAACTTGACCTGTTGGCCGAAGTGGCCGTCAAGGTGGGTCTCGGCCTTCAACCCGGTCAGGAACTGGTGATGACCGCCTCGCTGGACTCGCTGGAGTTGGCCCGCCGCATTACCGAGCAGGCCTACAAGGCAGGCGCTTCGCTGGTCACCACGCTTTTTAGCGACGATCAGGCCACCCTGGCCCGCTATCATCACGCCCCGGATGCCAGTTTTGATCACGCCCCGAAGTGGCTCTACGAAGGCTTTGCCGAGGCGTTCAAGAGTGGTGCGGCGCGTCTGGCCATCTCTGGTGCCAACCCGGCGCTGCTGGCGAATGAAGATCCTGACAAGGTGAGCCGCGCCAGCCGGGCCGTTTCGGTCGCCTATCGTCCCGCGCTGGAACTGATCACCCGCCACGCCATCAACTGGACGATTGTGGCGGCGGCATCGCCGGCCTGGGCGCAGGCCATTTTCCCCGATGCCACGCCGGAAGTGGCGCTGGCCCAGCTGTGGGAGGCGATTTTTGCCGTCAGCCGCATCAATGAAGCCGACCCCGTGGCTGCCTGGAAGGCCCACGACACAGCCCTGCAGCAGCGGGCCGCTTTGCTGAACGAAAAGCGCTATTCCTATCTGCAGTACAAGGGCCCCGGAACCGATCTACGTCTGGGACTGGCCGACGATCATCTGTGGATGGGCGGTGGCTCCATGGCCGGCAATGGCCTGTACGGCATTCCCAACATGCCCACCGAAGAGATTTTCACCACCCCGCACAAGGAGCGTGCCGAGGGCGTGGTGACGGCCACCAAGCCGCTCTCCCATCAGGGTTCGATGATCGAGGAGATTCAGGTGCGCTTTGAGGCGGGTCGCATTGTGGAAGCCCGTGCCAGCCGTGGCCAGCAGGTGCTGGAAAAGCTACTCGACACCGATGAGGGATCTCGCCGCCTGGGCGAGGTGGCTCTGGTGCCACACTCCTCGGCGATTTCGGCCAGCGGACTCACCTTCCTGAACACGCTCTTTGACGAGAATGCTGCCTCGCACATCGCGCTCGGGCAGGCTTATTCCACCTGCGTACGCGAGGGTGAAAAGATGAACGCCGAGCAGCTGGCCGCCAAGGGCGCCAACGACAGCCTGATCCATGTGGATTGGATGATCGGCTCGGGCGAGCTGGACATTGACGGCGTAACCGCCTCGGGCACGGTAGAGCCGCTGATGCGCAAGGGCGAGTGGGTGTAAGAAAGCAACAAAATCGCAAAGCAAAGGCCCGGGAAGCAACTCTTCCCAGGCCTTTTCCTGTTTGAAAGCTCTGTAACAGAGGAGAAAAGTTTCCCCAAGGCACAGAAACGGCAAAGGTTGGCAGAAGAAGTGAAAATGATCGTCAATCGATCTGCCGTGCATTGCGTTGAGGCAGGGTAAGGCGTTCTGCTGAGCCCGTCATGATGCGAATTCGTCTTGTCCTGCTCTGTCTTCTCTGGCCGTTGGCGCTTCTGGCGCAGTCCGGAACCCCACTCTTTCACGCCCTGCCTGATGGCATCGAAGTGAGCCAGGGTGCAACCCGGCTGCGGGTGACGGCACTCAGCGATTCCGTGCTGCGGGTGCGGGAGGCCCATGATGCGCCTCTGCCTGAAGACGCCTCCTGGGCGGTTCTGCCTGCCGCTCGTGCCTCCCATGTGGCCGTGCAGCCGGAAGCCGCCGGATTTGCCACGGCCGCTCTGCGGGTCAGTATTGCGCCGGATCTGGAAATCACCGTGGCCGACCGGAGCGGGCGCATCCTTCAGCAGGACGCCGAGCCGGTGCGCTGGGAGGGTACGCGCTTCCGCGTCTTCAAGCGCAAGGCTGACGACGCGCACTACTTCGGGCTGGGCGACAAGCCGGGGCCGCTCGACCGCGCCGGGCAGAGTTATGCGCAGTGGAATACCGACAACTTCGGCTGGCAGGAGTCGAACGATCCGCTCTACAAGAGCATTCCGTTCTTCATCGAGTTCCGCGCCGGGCGGGCCTTGGGCGTGCTCTTCGACAACACTTGGCGCAGCTTCTTTGACTTTGGCCACGAGCTGCCGGACCGCACCTCCTTTGGCGCACCCGACGGCCCGCTGGACTACTACCTGATCTACGGCCCCGAGCCCAAGGACGTGGTGCGCGGCTACGCGTGGCTGACCGGCACCGCGCCTCTGCCGCCGCTCTGGGCGCTGGGCTTTCAGCAGTCGCGCTACAGCTACGAAAGCCGTCTGCGACTGGAAGCAGTGGCCGACCGCCTGCGGGCCGACCACATTCCCGCCGACGTGCTCTATCTGGACATTGACTACCAGCAGAAGAACCGTCCCTTCACGGTCGATCCCGTGGCCTTCCCGGACTTTGCCGCAATGGTGAAAAAGCTGGCCGCCGAGCGCTTCCATCTGGTACTGATTACCGACCTGCACATCGCCGATCTGCCGGGCCAGAACTATGTCCCGTACGACTCCGGCGCGGCGGGCGACCATTTTGTGAAGAATTCGGATGGATCCCCGTATGTGGGGCCGGTTTGGCCGGGGCCGTCGGTTTTTCCCGACTTTACCCGGCAGGCTACCCGCCAGTGGTGGGGTACGCTCTACAAGGATTTTGCCGGATTGGGTGTGAGCGGTTTCTGGAACGACATGAATGAGCCGGCCGTCTTCCGCTACCCCAGCAAAACCATGCCGGACAGCGTGCAGCACCGCATCGACGAGCCCGGCTTTCTGCCCCGCGTGGCCAGCCATCAGGAGATTCATAACGTCTACGGCATGGAGAACGCCCGCGCCACCTACGATGGCCTGCGCGCGCTCGAACCCAACGAGCGCCCTTTTGTGCTGACCCGCGCCAGCTATGCCGGTGGTCAGCGCTACGCAGCCACCTGGACGGGCGACAACAGCTCGACGTGGAACCATCTGCGCCAGACCACCCCGCAACTGCTGAATCTGGGCCTGAGCGGTTTTGCCTTCAGCGGTGCCGACGTGGGTGGTTTTGCCGGATCGCCCCCGCCCGACCTGCTGACGCGCTGGCTGGAACTGGCCGCCTTCCAGCCCATTGACCGCGACCACGCCGCCAAGGGCACACGCGACCACGAGCCGTGGGTGGACGGGCCGGAGCACGAGGCGATCCGCCGCCACTTCATCGAGGAGCGCTATCGCCTGCTGCCGTACCTGTACACCGTGGCCGAAGAGGCCTCGCGTGATGGCCTGCCTGTTACGCGGCCGCTCTTTCTGGAATTTCCGCATGCCGCCGCCGATGGACATCCGCTCGATCTGGATGCTCCGGGCGAGTTCCTGCTGGGACCCAGTCTGCTGATTGCGGCCAGTCCTTCGCCGGAAGAGGTTGCGCCCTATGAGGTTCATCTGCCGCCCGGCCTCTGGTACGACTGGTGGACCGGCCAGCCAGTGCAATCGGCTGTGCCCAACGCTGGCCGCGATCTGGAAAAACGCGATGAAGTCGTGCAGGCCAAGCCCCGGACGTTGAACCCCACGCTCGGCGAATTGCCGGTCTTTGTGCGTGCCGGTGCCATACTTCCCATGCAGCCGCTCACCCAGAGCACCAGCGAAACGCCCAGCGGGCCGCTGACCCTGCGTGTTTATCTTGGCAGTGCGGCTGGCGGCGCGGAGTGCGCAGGCGATCTGTATCAGGACGACGGCCACAGCTTTAACTATCAGCAGGGCGATCTGCTGCGGATTCACTTCCGTTGCAGCATTGCGGCGGACGGTTCATTGCACCTGATTGCAGGAGCGCAGCAGGGAAGCTTCCATCCATGGTTCACAAGCTATCGGCTGGAGGTCTACGGCTGGACGCCTGGCAAGAACCGGGTGCCGGGCAGTTCGACGGCGCTGCGGCAGGAAGGCGCGGCCTGGGTTGCGGAAGTTCCTGCCGATCCCCGGGGCTTCGAGGTTCAGTTGCAGTAGGAGAGGCAAGGGAAATGGCAGTGAGCAAGGGCTGGTTGCGAAAAACTCTTCTTGGGAGGTTTTGCAGGCTGCGGAATAACTCATTTCAGGAGCAGGCAGGGAGGGAGCGGGGGCATTCATGCCCCCGAAAGACAGAGGCCGAAGAACGTGTCTTCAGGCACGGGTATTTTTCCCGACACACAAAATGCCCGCAGCAAAACAGACGATGGAAAAGGGCCAAATTTATGCAAGGTTGAGAAGAATTGTCCCCGGGGCTGAAGCGCATAACTCTTATGCCGGGACATTTGCGAGGGTTATAGCAAATTCAGAATTGCTGTAGAGGGAGTTGATGGACCAAAGTGTCGTTTTCCTCAAGAAAACGGCATCCTGCACACTCTTTCAGACTGCACGGTCATTCTGAATTTGCTCTAAAACCCTCGCCTCCCTCCCAAAATAAGTTTTTCCGCAGCCTGTTCAGCCTCTGTACTTTGTTCTCTGATCTCTGCTCTTTGTCCTACAGCGCCAGCCGCAGCAGTTCCTCGGCGTGTGCAATGGATTCCATGTAGGAAGCGATCAGCCGTTCGGTGGACAGCGAGTTTGCCAGGGCTATCTTGTTGGCAGTATTCCAGTTTCCAGCCTCATGGGCTTCCAGCCAGCTCAGCAGGATGCGTTCCCGGTTGGCGCTTCCGGCCAGCGCCAACCGTAGATCGTCTCGCAGGGGCAAACCAGCCGTCAGCTCGGCCATGGGACGGCCCAGCATGACGGGCAGCAGGCTGAGCATGCCCAGCAGATACTGTTCCGCGGCATTGAGTTTGCAGCTTTCGGCCATCTGCTCGCAAAAGTAGCTGCGCAGAAAAGCCATGCGCAGAATCTCCACCGAATTGCCGGTGTTCAGTTCGCTGGAAACGGCCACCAGGGCCATGCGGCGAAAGGTCATTTCACCCAGGATCATCAGCGCGGTTTCAATCGAGCGCACATCCTGACGGATGGCGCAGATCGGCGAGTTGACCAGACGCAACATGCGGTAGGTGAGGGAAGTGTCGTTGCGTACCCACTTGCCCACCTCGGCAAGATCGCATGTTTCCTGCTGCAACAGGCGCAGAATCTGCAGTTGAGCCAGCCGGTTGGCGGGCACTTCGTGCTTGCGGAAGAGTTCCGGGCGGCAAAAATAAAAGCCGTGGAAGAGGCCGAAGCCCTCGCGGGAGGCCTGATTATAGTCCGACTCCGTCTCCACTTTTTCCGCAATGGGCGCGGCGGCGCAAGCGATGGCCTTCTGCAGCAGGTCTTCCCGGTCGCTGTGCGGGGTGGAAGAAAAATCCACCTTCACGTAGTCCATCATCTCTACCAGAGCCGCAGGAACGCGCCCGATTTCGCTGCCCGCCATGCAGAAGCGAAATCCGGCTTTCTTCCGTGCGCTGCAGGCTTGCAGAAGCTCATCTGAGGTTTCCGGACCGGGTTTCAACTGCAGGATGGTAAGCGTGGGCGGCAGCATTTCGGTGATCCCGTCCTGCAGGGTTTCAGGCGTGCAGGGGATCATGGCGGCGGCTCCTTGCGTAAGCTGATCAAAGCCGTACAGAAGCGTATTGTCGATCAGCCCGCGTGTTCCCAGATCGTGCTGCTGGCTGGCGACAGTGCCCTCTTCCGTGCGAGGCAGCAGGCTGTATGCATGAACGCGACCAAGCCGGTCCAGAATCGGCTGTCTGGAAATGAAGCATACGTTGGCGTGTTCCTGCGTGCTTGTGGCCGGCGCGGCTTGTTCCGCTGTAGGGGATGGGGCGCGGATAGGCAAGGAGTTCACCGGGCTCTTTATCGGCTTGCGACAGAAGAACTGGAGGATCATTTTCCTCCCGGAAGAGCTTTGGAGAAGGCTTGCGGACGGGCAAAAGAAGTCATACGCTTCATTCGTTGCTGGTTGCGAAAGCTGTCGCGCAGCCGGAGCGGATGCCGATATATGGATAGACAGACTCTGTTGCGGGAGCCGTATGTGCCATTGACCGGAGAGCAGATCGTCGAGAGCGGCTTGCGTTCGCATGCGGCGCTGAGCAAAACTTCGCTGCTCGTTACGGATCGCGCGGGCGTCATTCTGTTTGTCAATCCTGCATTTACAACCATGACCGGCTATACGCGGGAAGAGGTACTCGGCAAAACACCCGCCATTCTCAAGTCGGACCGTCAGTCGCCGGAAGTTTACCGTGTCTTCTGGAGTGTGATTCTCTCCGGTAAGGTGTGGGAAGGCGAACTCATCAACCAGCGCAAGGACGGAACGCTCTACACCCAGGCAACGCACGTTTGTCCTATCTTCGAAGAACAGGGCGGCATTGCGGGTTTTGTGGCCTCGGCGCGGGACTTGAGCGGCTGGCGGGCGGCAGAGGATGCGCGGCATTTTCTGGCGACGGTGGTTGAGTCTTCTGCAGATGCGATTGTGACCTATTCTCCTGCCGGAATCATCTTGACCTGGAATCGCGCTGCGGAGCGGGTTTTTGGCTACACGGAAGAAGAGATGATCGGTCGGCCTCTGGTTTTGATCATGGCTCCCGAGCGCCGTTCGCTGTTGGGCGAACAGACGCGGAGGGTCGTGAACGGCGATGAGACGATGCGCGCCGCCGGCGAAGGGCTGCGCAAGGATGGAGTGCGCA
The DNA here is from genome assembly GCF_048629425.1 of Telmatobacter bradus. Lineage (NCBI taxonomy): Bacteria > Pseudomonadati > Acidobacteriota > Terriglobia > Terriglobales > Acidobacteriaceae > Telmatobacter > Telmatobacter bradus. The sequence continues at coordinate 3,498,820 of NZ_CP184532.1, read as the reverse complement.
TCAAGGTTGCAGTGACCGCATCGTCCGTACGCAATGCCGAGGGCGAAGCGACGGCCATTTCCCTGATCATCCGCGACGTTACGCGGCAACAGGAGGCGGAACAGGCGCAGGCCCTGCTGGCCTCGGTGGTTGAATCTTCTGAAGACGCGATTCTGGCCATGGACATGAAGGGGACCATCACCACCTGGAACCATGGCGCGGAGCGGCTGCTGGGCTATGATTCTGCCGGAATCGTGGGAGGAAATATTCGCATTCTGATTCCGCGGCAGGAGGCTGAACATGCCAAAAGCCTGCGCGAACAGATTGCGCGTGGTTACAGAGTTCCTCCCTTCGACATGCTTCTGCAGGCCCTGGATGGCGGCAAGATCTGGGCTTCGGTTTCCCTCTCGCCCATTCACCATGAGAGTGGTGAGCTGATTGGAACTTGTGCGATTCTGCGCGATATTGGTGTGCGGCTGGCGGCGGAACAGAAGCTGCTCGAAAGCGAGGAGCGCTTCCGCAAGCTCTTTGAAGACGCCACCATCGGCATCTGCCTCAGCGACCTGAACGGGCAATGGAAGCGACTGAATCAGGCATTCTGCAAGATGCTTGGCTATGAAGAGGATCAGCTGCTGGGCTTGACCTGGCGCAATATTTCGTTGGACGAGGAAACGCACTCCACCCTGAAGGCCGTGGAACTGCTCCGGCAGAGGTCGAATCGAACGCTGGAATGGGAGAAGCGCTATCGCCATCGAGATGGGCATATTCTTTGGGTTCGCCTTAGCATCTCGTTGGTGCACGACGGTCAGGGGGCTCCGCTTTACTACCTCACCCACGCCGAAGACATTACCGAGCGTCGCCGCACGGAAGAGTCCCTGCGGGAAGCTACCGAGCGCGCCAGCCATCTGGCCCTGCAAGCCTCCGAGGCCAGCGCGGCCAAAAGTGAGTTCCTGGCCAACATGAGCCACGAGATTCGCACTCCGCTGAACGGCGTGACCGGCATGCTGGATCTGCTGCTGGATACACCGCTGACAGCGGAGCAGAAACGTTATGCTGAAATCGCAGTTTCCTCTGGCCACTCTCTGCTTGCGCTCATCAACGACATTCTGGACTTCTCCAAAATCGAAGCCAAAAAACTGGAGCTGGAAAATGTCCAGTTCAATCTGGGGACGATGCTGGAGGAGTTGAGCGGAAGCATCGCCGTGCAGGCCCTCGACAAGAAAATCGAGCTGGTGTTTTCCGTCGATCTGGATGTGCCCCCTTTGCTACGGGGCGATCCGGTGCGTCTGCGTCAGGTGCTGACGAATCTGCTGGGAAACGCCATCAAGTTCACGACTGCCGGAGAGGTGGAGTTGCGCGTGGCTGTCCGGCAGATTGCGCAGGACCGTGCCCAGTTGCGTTTTTCCGTGCGCGATACCGGAATCGGCATCCCGGCAGGCAAGCTGGGAACGATCTTTGAGATCTTCACGCAGGTGGATGCTTCCACCACCCGCCGCTTTGGAGGAACCGGTCTGGGACTGGCCATTACGCGCAGTCTGGTGGCGTTGATGGGGGGCGAAATGGGCGTGAACAGCCGCGAAGGCCAGGGCTCTGAGTTCTGGTTTGTGGTGCCGCTGGAGATTGCGATGGGCGCGTCGGTGCAGTCTGCAATCGAGTTACCTGCTTTGTTGCGCCAGAGCCGCATCCTGGTTGCGGAATCGAATGAGGCTAGCCGCCAGATGCTGCTGCGTTGCCTGCATGGTTGGGGCATGCAGACGGAAGAGGCGGATTCAGCTACTTCCCTGATCGAAAAACTCCGCGCTGCTTCTCTTGCCGGAGCATCCTATCCCGTGGCCATTGTTCCGTTGCGCATGCTCACCATGGCGCAGGATTCCGCGTCTCTGCTGGCGGGTCCGGCCTGGGGCGCGACGCGCATTCTGCTGCTTGTGCGCCTGGGGGAGCAGCCGAACACCCACAAATTTCCCCGTTTGCTGGAGGCCGCAATCGTCAGCAAACCAGTGCGTTCTGCCGATCTTCTGGCTGGGCTCTTGCGTGTGGTCAGCCATGCGCAGCTTACACCGGATGCGCAACAGGCTGGCAGGGGCGCAGGAGTGAAGGAAAAACCACCCCTGCCGCCGGATTTCCGCATTCTGGTTGCGGAAGACAATCCAACCAATCAGCAGGTGGCGCTGGGACTCTTAAAAAAGCTGGGCGTGGCGGCAGAGGCCGTCGATGACGGTCTGCAAGTGCTGCAAGCCTTGCAGATGGCACAGTACGATCTGGTGCTGATGGATATGCGCATGCCCGAGATGGACGGCGTGGAGGCCACACGCAGAATTCGTCGAAACGACTCCTCCGTGCGGAATCGGCAGATTCCCATCCTTGCCATGACGGCCAACATTCAGGAGACGGATCGCGACCTCTGCCGTCAGGCTGGCATGAATGGATTTCTCTCCAAGCCTGTCTCTGCGGCCGCTTTGTATCAGGCGATTGCCGAGTGGGCCTTCCGTACGGGCGGGGATCTTCCTCCTGCTTCCGCAGGGGTGAATGCACCTCATTCGGCCCCAGCCATCTTTCATCGGGAAGAGGTTCTGGAGCGGATGATGGGCGACGAGGAGCTCGTGCGCATTGTCCTTGACGGTTTTCTTGAGGATCTTCCCCGCCTGTTGATTGCGCTGGAGAATGCCCTGCAGGCCGACGACCGGAGTGCCAGCGAACGCCATGCGCATTCCATCAAGGGAGCCGCGGCCAATGTGGGCGGAGAGCAGTTGCGTCGCATGGCGCAGGTGGTGGAAAAGCATGCTGGAGATGGCGATCTGGCGGCTGCAATTCGTTCCATGGGAGAGTTGCAGAAGGCCGCGGAGGAACTCTGCCTGGAAATTCGTGCGCAGGGGAAAACCGCCTGATCCCATTCCTTGACTCACGCGGGCCGCAGCAGAATTCAACCACTTTCGCCCGTGCATTTCTTCTCCGTAGCCGCAGGCTTTCGATAGACTGAATGCAGCCGGTCAGGAGCCGGATTCCCCGCATATGTCTCGTATTCTTTCCCTCTTTTTAGGTGTGCTTGCGGCAGCGCTGCCGCTTACGGCTCAATCTGGCGCGGTGAGCGCTCCGGTTGCGGCTCCGCATGTGACGGTGCAGCTGGTTGGCAAAGAGGCCGCTGTGAGCCCGTCAGGGGTGCTTGATGCGGGCCTGTACTTCAAGGTCGAACCCAGTTGGCACATCTACTGGAAGAATGCGGGCGATGCCGGTGAGCCGCCCAAAATCGACTGGGTGCTGCCCAAGGGCGTGACGGCTGGTCCGCTCAGCTTTGCCGCGCCCAAACGTCTGCCGCTCGGCCCGCTGATGGATTACGGCTACGAGGGCGAGGCGTTGTTTCCGGTGCAGATAAAGCTGGATGGCAGCGTAAAGCCCGGCGCAACCCTGCCCTTGACCGCCCATGTAAGCTGGCTGGTCTGCCAGGAGCGCTGCCTGCCCGGCAAAGCCGACCTCAAGCTGAACGTGCCGGTGGCCGCCGCGCAAACCGCAGCCGACGGCGCGACGCTCTCGCTCTTCCAGCGTTTTGAGGCGCAACTGCCCCAGCCGCTTCCGGCAGCCGCAAAGGCCGTCTTCCAGCCCACCAGCACTGGCTTTCGTCTGGCCGTGGAAACAGGCCGCAGCGAGTCGCAGGCGCTCTTCTTTCCCGAGGACGAAGACACTCTCGATAATCCCGCCCCGCAGAAGCTGACCGCGACTGCGAATGGTTTCCAGCTTGACCTGAAAAAGGGGCCGTACCTGACCACGCAGCCGACGCAGTTGAAGGGCGTGGTGGAGCTGGCCGACGGGCGCAACTACCAGATTGTGGCAGTGCAGGGAAGCGTGGCGGCGGCTCCCGCGAGCGGGGGGAAGTCCTTCGGAAAGCTGCTGAGCACGGCGGGTTTTGCCTTTCTGGGCGGACTGATTCTGAACCTGATGCCCTGCGTCTTTCCGGTGCTCTTCCTGAAGGGACTGGCGTTGGTGAACTCCGGCAATGAGGAGCGTGGCGCTTTGCGTGCCCACGGACTGGTCTACACGGCGGGCATTCTGGCTTCCTTCTGGGTTCTGGTGGCGGTGCTGCTGGGCCTGCGGGCGGCGGGTTCCGGCCTTGGCTGGGGATTCCAGTTCCAGTCGCCGGTCTTTTTGGGCTTGATGGCCGGGCTGCTCTTTTTCCTCGGCCTGTCGCTGGCCGGGCAGTTTGAAATCGGTCTTTCCATGACCAGCGCAGGTGGCCAGCTTGCCCAGAAGCAGGGTTTTGCGGGCAGCTTCTTTACCGGTGTGCTGGCCGTGGTGGTGGCCACGCCCTGCACCGCTCCGTTCATGGGAGCGGCGGTGGGTTATGCGCTCTCGGCTTCGCCCGCCGTCACCTTTGCCGTCTTTACGGCGCTGGCGCTGGGCTTGGCCGCGCCCTACCTCGTGCTTACCCTGCAACCGGCCTGGACGCGCCTTCTGCCAAGGCCCGGTGCGTGGATGGACTACCTGAAGCAGGCCGTCTCCTTGCCCATCTTTGCCACTGTCATCTGGCTGGTTTGGGTGCTTGCGGGCAGCTATGGCGCAGGCTTGCTGGCGGCTTTGCTGGCGGGCTTCCTGCTGCTGGCCGTGGCGGGCTGGTTCCTGGGCCGCTGGCCGGCCAAGCGCTGGGCCACGATCATCGCCGTGCTGATTCTGCTTTGCGTGGTGGCGCTGGACGCTCTGGCGCCGCAGCGGTTGGCCAGCGCGCCGCAGAGTTCAACCGAAACAGGAACCGCTCACAGCGCACCCCAGTCGTGGTCAGCGGATGCGGTAGCCAAGGCGCAGGCCGCCGGGCAGCCCGTCTTTGTGGACTTTACGGCTAGCTGGTGCCTGAGCTGTCAGGTGAACGAGCGTGTGGCGCTCAGCCAGCCTCAGGTGCAGCAGGCCTTTGCCGCGCACAATGTGCTGGTGCTCAAGGCCGATTGGACCCGCCACGATCAAGCCATTACCGAGGCGCTTACAGCGCTTGGCCGCAGTGGCGTGCCGGCCTATGCGCTCTACGTTCCGGGGGAATCGAGCCCACGGCTGCTGCCTGAGGTGCTCACGCCGGGGCTGGTTCTGGATGCGCTGAACAGCCTACCGACCCGCTAAGGAGAAAACTTTACCTCGCCCTCGTAGAATGGTCTGCAATGGATTCCGCTTGGAATAGAAGAACCGCGATTGTGGCCATTGGACGCAACGAGGGCGCGCGGCTAAAGCTCTGCCTGCGCGCGGCGCAATCCCTTGCGGCCACCGTCGTCTATGTGGATTCCGGCTCAGCCGACGGCAGTGCGGAGTTTGCGCGGGGGCTGGGCTGTGCAGTGGTGGTGGAACTGGACCCAGCGCGTCCTTTTACGGCGGCCCGGGCCCGCAATGAAGGCTTTCAGCGCCTGCTGGAACTTGCTCCCGCCACGGAGTTCGTGCAGTTCGTCGATGGCGATTGTGTACTGGACGCAGGCTGGCTGGCTTATGGCTCTGTGGAACTGCATGCCCACCCCGAGGCAGCTCTGGTGCGTGGCCGACTGGTGGAGATGCACCCCGAGCAGAGCGTCTACAACCGGCTCTGCCATCTGGAGTGGCAGCAGACTCCGGGCGAGATTCCCGCCTGCGGCGGCCTGTTTCTGATCCGTGCTCAGGTCTTCCGCCAGGTGGGTGGATTCCGCGAGGACGTGATTGCCGCCGAGGACGATGAGTTCTGTCTGCGTGTGCGGGCGGCAGCATGGAAGATTCGCATGGTGGACGCGCCCATGGCCAGCCACGATGCAGCGATTCTGCGCTTCGGCCAGTGGTGGCGGCGGGCCTGTCGCGCGGGCCATGCCTATGCCCAGGTGGCGGCGCTGCACAGCGGCGAAGGCTATTTCGCAGCGGAGATGCGGCGGCTGTGGTTCTGGGGTCTGCTGGTTCCGCTGGCCGCGCTGCTGGCGGCATGCTGCACGCGGGGGTTTTCGTTGCTGGCCTTTGTGCTGCTCTATGCAGTGCGCTGGCTGCGCATTCGCCGGGTGGGGCTCGGGCGGGGCTGGTCAGGCCGCGATGCGGGCCTTTACGCGCTCTTTGCCGTGCTCTCGCATCCTGCCGGTTGGCAGGGAATGATGCAGTACCATCTGCGTCGGCGGACGGGCAGCGGCCTACGAATTATCGAATATAAAAGCGGGAAGACGAGGACGAAATGAGCAAGGTGCAGGCGGGCAAGATGCGGCAGGTTGGATTGGTGGGAGCCGGCTACATTGCCGACTGGCATGCGAAGTCCCTGGCCTCGGTGGCAGGCGTGCGGCTGGCCGCGGTCTGCGATACGGCGCTCAGCCGGGCCGAGGCGCTGGCGGGCCGCTGGGGCGCGCAGGCCTACAACTCGCTGGACTCAATGCTAGCCGCTGGAAATCTGGATGCGGTCCACATTCTTCTGCCCCCTGATCTGCACTTTCCGGCAGCGCAGGCCGCGCTCGTAGCAGGTGTGGACGTTCTGCTGGAAAAGCCCATGTGCGCGACCGTAGCCGAGGGTGAGGCGCTAGCGGCACTTGCGGCAGAACGCGGCCGACGTCTGGCTGTGGGGCACAATTTTCTCTTTTCGGAGCCCTGGCAGCGGCTGCGGAGCGATGTGCGCGCCGGTCTGCTCGGCCCCATCGATGAAATTCGCGTGGTGTGGAACCGCTTTTTGCCGCAGTCGGTCTATGGTCCCTTCGACACATGGATGCTGCGCGATGAACGCAACATCGCACTGGAAACCGGCTCCCACGCCATCGCCTTTGTGCTCGATCTGGTGGGCGAGTCGCAGAATCTGGCCGTGCGGGCCAGCGACCCCATCGACCTGCCCACCGGGCGGAAATTTTATCGCCGCTGGCAGGTGGATGGAAGCTCAGGCGTAACCGCGATCGAGCTGCGTATGCGCTTCATTCCCGCCTACGCCGAGTTTTACGTCCATGTGCGCGGCCGTCTGGCGGCAGCTACTGCCGATCTGGAGCACAACACCTACACATTGCACCAGCATTTTGCCAAGGATCTGGACTTTGCAACCCATGCGGCGGTCAGCGAAGAGGCCCGTTCGTTGCGCCAGCAGGCGAATAGAACGCTAAAAAAGTACATTTTTTCCAAGCTCCATCTGGAAAAGCGCGGCAGCCCCTACGGCGAGAGCATTGCCCGGGCGATGGATGCGTTTTACGCCTCCGGTCCGCTCGACGAGCGTATTGCCGCCAGCCGTGGTGTGCAGGTTTTGCGCCAGTGTGAGCGGATCGGCGCGGAAGTTCCTCACCCAGAGCCGCCGGTCGTAGCTGCTGCGGCAAAGAGTGAAACCGCCAGCGTATTGGTGCTGGGCGGAACCGGGTTTATTGGCCGCGAACTGGTGCGGCAGCTGGTGGAGTCGGGCCGCAGCGTGCGCCTGCTGGTGCGCAGCACAGCCAGTCTGCCTGCTGATTTGCATGCAAAAGTGGAAGTGCGGCGGGGCAATACGCTCGACAGCGCTTCCTTGCAGCAGGCCATGCAGGGCGTGGAAACCGTGGTTCATCTGGCCCGGGCCAATGTGAAAACCTGGGCGGAGTACCAGAAGTACGAGATCGAGGCCACGCGGCTGGTGGGTGAGGCGGCGCTGGCTGCCGGGGTCCGGCGGCTGATCTACTCAGGCACCATCGACTCCTACTACGCGGGCGGCCGGGCCGGAAGCATTACCGAAGCCACGCCGCTCGATCCGCAGATCAGCCGGCGCAATCTGTACGCCCGGGCCAAGGCCGAGAGCGAGGAACTGCTGCAAAATCTCCACCGTGAGCGCGGTTTGCCGCTGGTGATCGTGCGCCCCGGCATCGTGATTGGCCGGGGAGGCAGTCCCTTCCATTGGGGGGTGGGCATGTGGTGGTCCGACGCCGTCTGCCAGATCTGGGGCGAGGGCCGCAACAAGCTGCCGCTGGTGCTGGTGGAAGACGTGGCGCGGGGGCTGATTGCGGCCCTGGACGCGCCCGGGATCGAGGGCCGCAGCTTTAATCTGGTGGCCGATCCCTGCCTGACGGCGCAGGAATATCTGGACGAACTGGACCGCGCCGGGCAGATGCGCATCGACCGTCGTCCAACGTTCATCGCCAGCTTTTACCGCAAGGATATCGTCAAGTGGATGGTCAAGCTGGCCGTGCGCTTCCCGGAGCGGCGCATGCCCAGCTATCGCGATTGGGAGAGCCGGACCCAGAAGGCGCACTTCGACTGCTCCGCCGCCAAACAGCAGCTGGGCTGGCAGCCGGTGAGTAGCCGCGAAGAGCTGGTGCGGAAGGGAATCGTGGAGGCGCTGGCCAGCTACCTGAGCTGAGCGGAAGCATCCTTTAAGGGGCTAAGCCCGCTCATTTTGCAGCACTTGCGGCACGGATCAGACTGTCCCCTTGCCCAACGCCGTCCCCGGCAGGGCTTCCCGGGCGAACGGATCGCGCAAAGCTTGCGTCTATTCTGCTGGCAGGGCTGATACCCTTGACCAGTAGGGCTTTATTGGACCGACCACGGGCGAAAAACCCCAGGCGAAAGTCAGAAAACAGCAGGAAGCATGGCGGAATTTGTAGTCAAAATGGCCGACGAGCGCGGCCATGTGCTGGAACAAGTGCATACGGCGGCCTCAGCCGAGGAGCTGAGCGCTCGCTTTACCCATGCTGGCTACCATGTGTTTTCGGTCAAGGCTCGCGGCGGACTGGGCATGAACCGGCGCAAGGTCAAGCTGGAGCCGTTTCTGATCTTCAACCAGCAGTTTCTGACCCTGGTTCGTGCCGGTTTGCCAATTCTTGGCTCGCTTGAAATGCTTGGAAAAATCCAGAAGAATGCGACTTTTGCGGCGCAGATCTCCGATGTGTGTGGCCGGGTGAAGACGGGCCAGTCGCTCTCGGCAGCCTTTGAGGCGCAGCACGGCATTCCCGTCATGTACACCACTACGCTGCTGGCCGGTGAGCGCTCGGGCAATCTGCAGGAGGTTCTGGAGCGCTACGTAAGCTTCCAGAAGGTTTCGCTGAGCCTGCGCAAAAAGCTGGTTGGCTCGCTCATCTATCCCGGCGTGCTGCTCACTTTGGTTTTTGGCCTGATGGCCTTCATGTTCACTGTGGTGGTGCCGCAGTTTGCCGTGCTCTATGACCAGATGGGCAGCAAACTGCCGGCCATGACCACCATGCTGCTGAACTTTGGCAAATGGTTGCAGCACAACATTCTTTACATTGTGGGCGCGACGGCCCTGGCGCTGTTCGGCCTCTATCGCTATTCCATCACCGAGAACGGCCGCGACACCATCGACGGCATTCGCATCAAGTCGCCGGTTTTTGGCAAAATCTGGCAAAAGTACCAGGTGGCGCTATTTTCGCGTACGCTCTCCACGCTGCTGACCGGCGGTTTGTCGCTGGTGCCGTCGCTCGAAACCGCTGCCCGCTCGATCAGTTCGAAGCGCATCGCCGATGCCGTTTTCAGCTCGATTGTGACAGTGCAGGAAGGCAAGACGCTGGCTGATTCGCTGGCTGGCACCGGCGTCTTTCCGTCGCTGGCCACCGAGATGATTACGGTGGGCGAGCAGACCGGCGCGTTGCCGCAGATGCTCAACTCGGTTGCCGAGTTTTTTGAAGAAGACGTGGCCACGGCCCTGGCCGCCGCGCTGGCTCTCATTGAGCCGGCGATTCTGATCCTTATGGGTATTGTCGTCGTCATCATTCTCATCTCGCTGTATCTGCCCATCTTTTCGCTGGGCAGTGCCGGCGGGGGACAGGGGTAAGCCGCCATGGCCGATGCCACCACACTTCCCGCGCCTTTGGCCGCGCCGCAGGACGAGCGCGAGCATGCCGAGGTTCTGGCGCGCCGCTACCGGGCCGAGTTTGTCGACCTGAAGAACTTCAAGATTCAGCACGACCTGCTGCGTACAGTTCCGGTCGAGCTGATGTTTCGCTATAACTTCATTCCCATCGAGCAGACGGAAGATGCGCTGGTGATTGCCGTCAGCGATCCCTCCTGTCTGATGGTGCTCGACGAGATTGCCGGCTTGTTGGGTAGCCGCGTGGTTGCCCGTGTGGCCACGCTTACGCAGATTACCGATCTGCTGAAGAAGACCGAGCAGTCGCAGCGTGTGCTCGATGAAGCCAGCGAGGGCATGACCTTCGACGTACTGGCCAGCGAAGACAATCAGGACGAGAACATCTCGATTGAGAAGCTGACCAGCGAAGAAGACATCAGCCCGATCATTCGCCTCGTTGATACCACCATCTTCACCGCTCTTGAACGGCGGGCTAGCGATATTCACATCGAGACCAACGACGATAGCGTCGTGGTCAAGTACCGTATCGACGGCGTACTGCAGGCCGCCATGGCGCCCATCGCCCGCGAACACCACGCCACGATTCTGAGCCGCATCAAGATCATGAGCGAGCTCGACATTGCCGAGCGTCGCGTGCCCCAGGATGGTCGTTTTCGCGTGCGCTACAAGGGCCGCCTGATCGATTTTCGTGTTTCCATCATGCCCACGGTTCATGGAGAAAATGCGGTGCTCCGCGTACTCGACAAGGAGTCGATGAGCGAGAAGTTCCGCAACCTCACGCTGGATGTGGTGGGCTTTGCCGAAGACGATCTGCGCAGCTTCCGCCGCTACATTCGCGAGCCCTACGGCATGGTGCTGGTTACCGGGCCCACCGGCTCCGGCAAAACGACCACGCTCTATGCCGCGCTGAACGAGATCAAGAGCGACGAAGACAAGATCATCACCATCGAGGATCCGGTCGAATACCAGATTCGCGGCATCACCCAGATTCCCGTCAATGAGAAGAAGGGCCTGACCTTCGCGCGCGGTCTGCGTTCGATTCTGCGTCATGACCCCGACAAGATTCTGGTAGGCGAAATCCGCGATCAGGAGACGGCGCAGATTGCCATCAACTCCGCGCTGACCGGCCACTTGGTCTTTACCACCGTCCACGCCAACAACGTGGTGGACGTGCTCGGCCGCTTCCTGAACATGGGTGTTGAGGCTTACAACTTTGTGTCGGCGCTCAACTGCATTCTGGCCCAGCGTCTGGTGCGCACCATCTGCGAGCACTGTGTGGAAACGGTCTATTACGACGACGCCGCGCTGCTTGCCAGTGGTTTGAATCCTGACGAGTGGCGTGGTTTTGCTTTCCGTGAAGGTCGCGGCTGCATCGAGTGCGGTGGCACTGGCCATCGCGGCCGAACCGCTATTCACGAGTTGTTGGATTTGACCGACACAATTCGCGAACTGATTCTGGACAAGAAACCAACCTCCGAGGTCCGACGCATGGCGCAGAAGGAAGGCATGAAGTTTCTGCGTGAGTCGGCCATTGATCGCGTCCGCCGTGGCCTGACGACGCTCAAGGAGATCAACAAGGTCACCTTCATCGAGGCCTCCCGCTAGTGAAATCGATATTGAACAAGGCCAACGTGAATCTGGGCTCTCTGGTGGTGCGCAGAGGTGGTCGTCCGCCCGCAGCCATTGAGGTCGGTCCGCTGGGTGTGGTTGCGGCCTGTGGCAAGCCGCCGGTTTTTGCCTTTGCCCCACTGGCGGAGGGTGTGCTTGTACCCGGATGGAGCGAGGCTAACCTATGTAACCCCGCAGCCGTGGCTGAGGCCATTCGCGCGGTGCTTGGCCAGGTGAATCCCGGCAAGCGCGCGGTAAGCTTGGTGCTTCCGGATTCCTCGGTACGCGTCTTCGTCCTGGATTTTGAGGCTTTTTCCTCCAAGGTCAGCGAGGCTTTGCCGATTCTGCGCTTCCGTTTGCGCAAGATGGTTCCCTTTGACATTGAACACGCCATGGTGAGCTATCAGGTGCTGACCCACACCAAAGAAGAAACCCGCGTGCTGGTGGTGGTTCTGCCCGGCACGGTGCTCGCCGAGTATGAGGCCGTGGTGCGGCAGGCTGGCCACGAGCCCGGCGCGGTGCTCTCTTCAAGTCTGGCCGCGCTGGAGGCGATTCACTCCGCCGGTTCGCTGGAAGCTGTGCTGAGCGTGCACCTGAGCCCTCAGGCACTTACCACTTGCATTAGCACGGCCAGCGATCTGCAGCTCTACCGCAGCATGGAGCTGCCCGAGGCTGCCGCGACGCGCGTTGTTGAGATTCAGCGCGGCGTAGCCGTGGCCGTGGCCTACTACGAAGACAAACTGCAGGCCGCTCCGGCAGGCTTGCTCTACTCCGGCTACCTGCCGGTGGACGAATTCAAAAGCCTGATCGAAATGCCGGAGCTGGCGGTGGACGAACTTGTGCCGCATCCGCAGACGGGCGTGGCCAGTAGCCTGGGTCAGGCCGCGCTGGCCGGCGTAACCGGAGCCATGGCGGGGGCAAACTAGATGAAGATTACGCTGAATCTTGCCACGCGCCCGTACATTGACATGGGACCGGCGCTCCGCCAGTTGCGCATTGTGATTGGTGGGCTGCTGGTGCTGAGTGCGGGCTGTGTCTTTGGCCTGCACCTGCTGCACAATCAGGCGGAACAGGTACGTGCCCAGGTCCGCGCGCTCGACGCCCGGATTGCTGAGGTCGGTGCCGAGCGGTTGAGCTATCAGTCGCTGATGCAGAAGCCCGACAACGCGCTGCTGCTGCGCCAGACCGAAGCGCTGAACAAACTTTTTGAGCTGAAGGCCTTTAGTTGGACGCTGGCCATGGAGAATCTGGAAACCGTGCTGCCAGCCGGTGTGCAGGTTTCCACGCTCGAACCCACGCGAGAAAAAGACGGCCACATTTCCGTGCGTCTGCGTGTGGTTGGTCCTCGTGACCGGGCCGTGGATCTGGTGCGGAATCTGGAACACTCCAAACGCTTTTTGATGCCGCGCATCGTCGGTGAAAACGCTGAAACCAGCTCCGGCATGAATGCCATGCGGCAGCAGGAACCGATCAGCGCCTCCAGCCGGTTTACCGTCGACATTATCGCCGACTACAATCCGCCAGCTCCCGGCGAACGCAAGCCCACCGCCGTTGCCATCCAGCAGGAAGGCCCGCTTGCGGCTCCTGTGCCGGTGCAGATCGCGGGAAGGCCCATGCCGCCCCAGCCGGGAGCGCGGCCCATGAATGGCATGGGCGCAGGTCCTGGAAATCCGCGCCCACCGCAGTCCAGTCACTTTGAGCCGCATCTACTGCCGCCCGGTCCCATCCGGCATTCCGGCAAGCCCAGCCCCTATTCCGGAGGTGCTCAATGAGCGCGCCTAGTTCCGCTACCCTCTGGCGTGAGCGGCTGATTTCGCCTCTCGTATGGCACTATGCCGGCGCTGCTTTTCTGCTGCTTCTGACCATAGTGCTGGGCGTGCGCCTGGGCATGGACTGGAGTGCAACTCATGGCCATGCGAGCGATGAGCTGGCCGGCAAACAGGTGCAGTTGCACGCCCTCGATCTGGAGATTGCGCCGTTGCGCGGGTTGGACAAGAGCGTGGAGCAGGTGCGTGTGCAGATGGGCGGCTTCTACTCGAAGCGTGTGCCGCCTAACTACTCGGCCATCGCTGGCCGCGTGGGCGACCTGCAGGTGAAGTCGGGCGTGCGCCTGACCCGTGTGCAGTATGCGCAGGGTAAACCGGGCAATGACCTGACCGAGATCCTGCTCGACATCAGCATCAGCGGCGGCTATCCAGAGATTCTGCGTTTTGTGAACAGCATTGAACGTGATCCCATGTTCTTTGTGATTCGCGCCATGAGCCTGACCGGCCAGCAGGGCGGCGCGGTGAATCTGCGCCTGCAGGTTTCCACCTGGCTGCGTCCCGCCGATGCGGTGGCCAGCGGCCTGCCCACCAAGGAAGAGCTGGACGCGCAAAATGCACAGAACGAAAATCGCCAGCAAAACACGCAGTCAAACATCCAGAAGGAGGCGCGATAACCATGGCTCTAGCTCTGGGAACTGAAAACAAGCGCCAGCTTCGGCTGTTCATCATCCTCTTGGCGGTGATTGCGCTGATTGGCGGCTACGAGATCTATGACAATCTTTCCTCACCCTCCACGCCGGTGCGCACCGTGCCTTCTCCGCAGCCGACGCTAGCGAATGCGCCCAAGCCCTCGCCGGAGGAGCCGTCGATGGGACCGCAGGCGCAGAAGCTCACCAATGTTGGAATCGATCCGCGCCTGCACTTCGACATTCTGGCGCAGAGTGAGCAGGTGGAGATTTCCGGCTCTGGACGCAACATCTTCTCAGCGGATACGGCCCCGGCCGTGCACATTGAGCAGCCGGTGAAGAGTGCGCGGCAGACCGCGGCCAGTGTGGCAGTTGTGCCGGTTGGCCCGCCTCCGCCGCCCAAGCCGCCCGAGATTGACCTGAAGTACTTCGGCTACAAGGCGAACCGTGACAAGACGCTGCAAGCCTTCTTCATGCACGGGGAAGATATTTTTGTAGCCAAAAGTGGCGACATCATCAACCGCCGCTTTCAGATCGGAACCATCCGCCCCAGCAGCGTGGAAGTCACCGACCTGGCCTACAAGAACACGCAGAACATTACACTGTCGCCGTTTTAAGGGGACGAGGTTCTAGGTGCTGGAAGCTGGGAGCTAGAAGCTAGGGGTGAAGCATGAATGAGCCACAGACAATGCGCAGAAAAGATGCTGAGGCCGGCTATATGCTGGTGGCGGTCATGTTCCTGCTGTTTCTGCTGACGCTTTCACTCACCGTGGCTGCGCCGCGGGTGGCGCGCGAGCTGCAGCTGGACCGCGAGCGCGAGAACTGGCACCGCGGCATGCAGTACCGGCGCGCCATCCAGCTTTACTACCGCAAGTTCCACGCCTATCCACCCACCGTCGATGCGCTGGTCAAGACGCAGGAGATTCGCTTTCTGCGTCGCAAGTATATTGATCTGTCCACCGGCAAGGATGAGTGGAAGCTGATCCACTACGGGCAGGCCAAAACAGCCACGCTGGGCTTCTTCGGCCAGCCACTGGCCGGGGCCGGATCGTCGAGCGGCAGTTCGATGCTGTCAGGAACCGGGCCGAGCGACGGATCGTCCAGCTCTAGCTCTTCGCTTTTTGGCAATTCCGCAACCTCTTCTTCCTCGATGTTTTCTTCAAGCACTTCTTCGAGTGACACTTCCGCGAGCACGTCCGGCACATCGGCCAGCAGTTCGACCTCTTCCAGCGGCACTTCCGGTTCGTCCAGTCTGATCTCCGGCAGTAGCTTTGGCAGCAGTTCCGGCAATACCTTTGGCGGCTTGGGCATCATCGGCGTTTCGCCCATGAGTCCCAACCAATCGATCCTGTTGGTCAAGAAGAAGAACCACTAC
Organism: Telmatobacter bradus; assembly: GCF_048629425.1. NCBI lineage: Bacteria > Pseudomonadati > Acidobacteriota > Terriglobia > Terriglobales > Acidobacteriaceae > Telmatobacter > Telmatobacter bradus. The sequence continues at coordinate 3,483,676 of NZ_CP184532.1, read as the reverse complement.
AACGAGTGGGAGTTCGTTTACGACCCGCTCAGCGATGCCAAAACGGTCAGCGGCGGCTCGGCGACCACGGCCAATTCTGCCTCTACGGGCACCAGTGCCACTTCTTTTGGAAGTTTTAGTTCGTCCAGTTCGTCCTCTTCCAGCTCCTCGTCCAGCTTTGGCAGTTCAAGCAGTTTCGGTTCAACGAGCTCTACTTCTACCAGCTCCAGTTCAAGCAGTTCCCAGTAGGGAAGTTTTTTTATCGCAAAGCAGAAAGCAAACAGCAAGGCCCGCTCCGAAGAGCGGGCCTTGCTGTTTGCCCGGATGGGCGAAAATCTCCTGCGCCGGCGCGGCTGGTTTGCCGCGTTGCCCGGTCTACGTGTTCGGGCGGGGCGCAAGCTCTTAAAACTAGACGCTGAAGCTGGAACCGCAGCCGCAGGTCGACTTGACGTGCGGATTGTCGAACTTGAAGCCGGCGGCCTCAAGCGTTTCAACGTAATCGACGGTACAGCCATTCAGGTACATCAGCGAGGTGGCGTCCACAAAAACCTTCAGATCGTCAAAGCTGAACGTTTTGTCCATCATGCCGGCCTGGTTCTCAAAGGCCATTGAGTACTGGAAGCCTGAGCAGCCTCCGCCCACCACGCCAATGCGCAGACCGGCGGGCAGCGGTTCCTGGCTGGCCATGATCTCGCGAACCTTGGCGATGGCCTGGGGGGTCAGAGTGAGGGGGGCCTTCTTAACTTCTTCCTGAACGGGCAGCGAGGTAGTGGCCATGGTGTCTCCAATCGGTGAAAATTGCGAATCTCTCTTCCAGACTATCGTTCCTGCGGCCAGAGCATCAACTCGCGGGCGGAACCTTTACACATACTGATGCGGTCAGCGGAAAAAAGATGCTTGGCGGGAAGAGATTTTTTGCCTGAATCGCTCCAAAAGCTCGAAATCTATTCTGCAGGGAATGGCAGGCAGGGCGGCAGGAGAATCGGCGCTGCTTCCCGAAAGGGAAAACTGCCCACTTGCCGCCTCTTTTGCCGCTGAGAATATATAAGTTAGGCCGCAACCTGGAGCGATTCGTCCGTATGCCAGAGCTTGCCTCGGGAGCGGGCCGTGTGCCCCGTGGGAAATTTGCATAATTTTGGCAAGCCAGTCATTTGTTTTCCGGAGTATGATGTTCAGCCGAAAGGGGACCTTCGGTTTCCGGGCTCGGATTTATTTTTTCGAGCCGCCAACCGCAGGGTTCCGAATGCAGAACACGGGGGTTGTCTATGGCGTTTGCTCCGCTTATGTGGTCCGTTTGGACAGTGCTGGTGGTTGTGATGGCCGCACTGCACATCTATCGCTCAAGCCTGACCCGCGATGAAGAGGATCAGGTTTTTCTCGACGATTCTTTCGAACAGATGCGAAGCGCTCAGGCTTCGATTGTTGCCCGGGTCAGCAAGGTTGAGCCGGCACTGCACGTCGCGCAGTGGGCAGTGGTTGGAATGTCCGTCATCGTGCTTGGGTATTATGCCCATGACATTCTGCTGCACTTGGGAGTGTTTTAAAGGCAGGGACCAGGGACTCGGAGCGCATTGACAGCGTCGGCTCTTAGGTCTGGGGTGTTTTTTGAAACCGGGTGTGAAGCCGTACCTGTTTTGTAATTGCTCTCTTTACCCTGGTCCCAGAGTTCCCAGTCCCTAAGTCCTCATCAAGTCTCTCGCCCCTGCCTCCCAGCCCTGCACTGTACTCTAATAGACGTGAAGAAGAGTTGCTTCCAGGTACTTGTCAGCAGTGTGATTCTGGCCTGGGGCGGAGCCCTGCTGGCCGCTCAGGCTGCGCCGCCGCCTTCCACAGGCGGATTTTTCCCGCTGGATCAGGTCCGTGCAGGCATGAAGGCCACGGCCTGGACTGTTTTTCGCGGTGTGGATCCCGAGCCGATGGACGTGGAGATTCTGGGTGTGTTGCGGGGAGCCCGTGGTCCCGGACAGGACATGATTCTGGCCCAGTTGCACGGCGCCAAGCCCGAGTATACGGGGGTGGTGGCGGGCATGAGCGGCAGTCCGGTCTACGCGGACGGCAAGCTGCTGGGGGCGCTTTCCTATCGCATCGGCCAGTTCAGCCGCGACCCCATTGCCGGCATCACGCCCATTGCGCAAATGCTGGAAGTGCGCGATTTACCGCTGCGGGATTTGGCCGGGAAAGAAATTTCCGTAACTGCGGCCAGCGCTGCCGGGCTGAACCTTCAGCCCATGGAAACGCCGCTGGTGCTCAGTGGTTTCAACCCCGAAGCCGTGCGCTTCTGGCAGCAGACCATGGCGGGTACGGGGTTGGAGCAGGTAGTGGCAGGCGGTTCAGGCGCTTCAGAGCAGGCTGCAGAGGGGCAGACGGAAGACCGGATTGTGCCCGGTTCGGCCGTGAGCATGCAACTGGTGCGGGGCGATGTAGAGATGGCTGCCACCTGCACGGTTACCTATATTGATCCAAAGCAATTGCTTGCCTGCGGACATCCCGTGCTGCAGGCGGGAACGATTTCACTGCCCATGACGGCTTCCGTGGTGGTGGCCACGCTGGCGTCGCCCTTGAACGCCTTTAAAATCATCAACACCGGCCGGACGATCGGCGCGTTTACCGAGGATCGCAATTCGGCCATCCGGGGCGTGCTGGGGGCGAAGGCGCGCATGATTCCGCTTTCATTGGAGATGGCAGGGGGCCGCACACTGCATGCGGAGATTCTGGATCAGGAGGGTTTGACGCCGCAGGTGGCCATGGCCGTGCTCTATCAGGCGCTGCAGGAGTCGAACCGAAGCCATGCCGAGGCCAGCTATCATCTGACGGGCCGGATCCGGTTGGGCAAAGAGTCCGATGTGCCTGTGGATCAGTGGGCAGTGTCGGCCGAGGGCGCTCCGGCGCAGATGAGCGCCGCCCTTGCCGTGGGCGATCTTTTCCAGCGCCTGTATGCCAGCGGCGAACGCACCAGCGCCGTGCTCGGTATAGAGTTGCGGGTGGAGCAGATGGACGAGCGGGCACAGCTTGAACTGGAGCAGGTGCGGCTGTTGGGCACAGATTCGGTGCATGCTGGCGATACCGTGACGCTGGCGGCCATGCTGCGGCCCTGGCGACAGGAACCGCATGCGGTCCAGCTTGCTGTGCAGCTTCCAGCGCGGCTGCAAGCGGGGGTAGTTCGCCTTCTTGTCTCGGATTCCGGTACTTTAGACCGTCTGACAGATCCGCCGTTGCCTCCCGGGCAGACGCGTCCCTGGAAGACTCTGCTGGCCGCAAGTCGGCAGCGTCACGCGGCCAATCGCCTGTATGCCAGTCTTCTTTTACCGGAAGCCGACGCCACCGTTGACGGGCAAGAGCTTTCGAGTCTGCCGCTTTCCGTGGTGAATGTGTTGGAACGTCCGACGGCGGCGCACCCGGAAATACTTTCCGGGGAAACTCCGCAAACGGTTGTGGAAATACCCACGGCAGGACCGGTTACCGGATTTCAGGTGATCAGCCTGCGCATCTTGCCGGGAGCCGGTTTAAACTAGGATAAGGATTATTTCGTCTTTTTTTGCGAATTTTCAGACGTGATAGTGTACAAACACCTACGCGCAAGATTTTGGGGTTTTACGAGGAATCTAAACCGACCATGGCTCAAATACAGGGACTTGCAGCACACGCGGCAGGAGCAGAGCTTCTGCCCTTTCATTACGATCCGGGCACACTGGGAAGCCAGGATGTGGAGATCGCTGTCACACATTGCGGAATCTGTCATAGCGATCTTCATTTGATTGCCAATGACTGGGGAATTAGCCAGTATCCGTTCATACCCGGCCACGAGGTGATCGGTACGGTCGCCGAGGTGGGCAGTGAGGTGCGCTCACTGGAAGTTGGCCAGCGCGTTGGACTCGGCTGGCAGTCGAACTCCTGCGGCCGTTGCGAGTGGTGCATGAAGGGCATGGAGAATCTTTGCCCGGAGGCGGAATCAACCTGCGTGCACCGTAACGGCGGATACGCCGACAGCGTGCGCGCGAACGTGCGCTTTGTGCTGCCGATCCCCGACGCTCTATCAAGCGAGACGGCGGCTCCGCTGCTCTGCGGCGGCATTACGGTATACAACCCGCTGCGCGATCACGGTATCAACCCCTCGTCGCGGGTGGGTGTGGTGGGAATTGGTGGTCTGGGCCACATTGCCATTCAGTTTGCCCGCGTCTTCGGCGCGGAGGTCACGGCCTTCTCAACCTCGGCGGCCAAAGAAGAAGAGGCCCGCGCACTGGGTGCTCACAACTTCATCAACAGCCGCGAATCGAAGGCGCTGAAGGAAGCCGCCGGTACGATGGACTTCATTCTGAACTCGGCCAACGCCGATCAGGATTGGGGCACCTACATTCAGGCGCTACGCCCCACCGGCACATTGTGCTTTGTGGGTGTTCCGCCGTCGCCGCTTTCGGTGCATGCGTTTCCGCTCATCTCCGGCCAGCGCTCGATCACCGGCAGCCCCATCGGCAGCCCGTATCGTTTGCGCGAGATGCTGGACGTGGCCGCCCGCCACGGTGTGAAGGCTACCACCGAACTCTTCCCGATGAACAAGGCCAATGAGGCCATTGAAAAGGTGAAGAAGGGCAAGGTCCGCTATCGCGCGGTCTTGCACAACTAGCTTTGGGCAGTTAAAAAAAAGAGGGCGCGCCAGTTGGCGCGCCCTCTTTTTTGGCTGCCAGAGAACAGAGAGCGAAAAGCTGAGAGCTGAGGGATAAAAACCAGGCTGTCCTCTGAAGCTGGGTGCCCCGGGTCTGGATTTTCAGACCCGGGAAAGCACAAATCTCAAAAGCCGTTCCATCCCCCACTTTCATCCTGGGTTCCCGCACTCTGTTCTCTGCTCTCTGCCGTTACGTCTTCTTCCGGTACTGTCCACGGATAGAGGGCAGGATCTGCACATCGTCAAAGGCGGCGCGGCGATCACGGCGGGCGCTGTCTTCGCTCTCGCTGTCCTCATCGCGGACCGGAATGTATTCCCGGGGAGGAAGAATCTCGGGTGTGGCCAAAACCTCCCGCACGTGGGGCGGAATCGGCGCGGGGTTTTGCGGCTTGCGCCTAACCGGCTGAACTGGTGGGGCTGCTTTGGGTGCACTGGCAGTCGCAGGGGGAGCCTCTTCGTTGCTTGCCGGTGTGGGCCCGGTTTTGCGTTGCCGCTTCAGGCCGGCTTCAAAGAGTAGCGTGCGCAGATTTTCCTGTTGTGCGTTCCAGGTTGCGAGCTGCTCCTGCTCCGGGAGGATCGTTTCCTGTTGGTCGGGTCGGGCCAGGGACTGTTGGGCGACAAATTGCTGGGCAATAGGATTTTGGCGTGGAGGCTTTTGGACCGGCGACTGTTGGGCTGCGATCTGCGGAGTGGCGGCGGCAGGCAAGGGCAGAGCTTGCGGAGCAGGGGCTTCCGGGATCGGTGCGACAGCGGGCGCAGTCTGCTGCTGGTCGGGCAGGGAAGATGGGGTAGGTTGAGTTTCCTCAGCCACGGCTGGGGCTGCAGCTTCTGGTAGCGGTTCATTCAGCTGCGGTGCGGGAGCGGCGGCAAGCTCGGATGCGGCCACGGGAGTCTGGCGCAGAGAAAACTCCTGACCCAAGCTGTGGCGTTCCCGGCCCTGTTGCTGAATCAGCCGCTCGGAGTCGCGCACTGTGTTGCGGAACTCGCTGTCGGCTACACGCAACGGAATGCGGTTGAGCACGAAGCCCACGGCGGAGATATTCAGCTGCTTGAGGGCTTCGGCGGTGGAGCGCAGCTGGCTGCGGGTGGTTACGCCCGAGCTGAGCACGACCAGCGTGCAGTCGGAGAAGCGGGCCAGGTATTCAGCGTCGGCCGAGGCACGCAGGGGAGCGGAGTCGCTGACCTGAAGCTGCGCGGAGTCGCTCGCGGCTGCGTCCTGGGCCACGTTGGCCGAGAGCGGTGAGGCGTGCAGCATGGAGCGCAGGCGGCTGGCCAGGGTGGTTACGCCCACCCCGGTGTCGGTTCCGGTCAGCACCAGATTCTTCATGCCGGTTTGCATACGGGCCTGTTCCAGCGCTCCGGCCAGACGCAGAAGATGCTCGTCAAAGACTGCTTCGCTCACCTGTTGCATGTCGGGCAGCTGGGCCACCGGAGTTACGCCCAGAACCTGACGGACATCGCTGGCGGTGTAGATACGGGGATCAAGCTTGTGGCGCACCACGGCTGCTGCTACGGCGAACAGAAGCGAGGCGAAAAAGACGAAGAAGGTGTTGCGCAGAACCCCGGAACGCTTGGGATGAGTGGGCGGAACGGCGGCGGCAATCAGCACCACGGCGCTGGGACTGCCGGCGTCCAGTTGCACGTCGTGCAGCTGGCTGTCGATTTTGCCGTAGCGCTCGTGCAGGCGGGCAATGTCGCTGCTCAAGTCGCTGGAACGTTGCAGCTTGGAGCTGGCGCTGCTGGCTGTGCCCACCAACTGGCGCAACTGGCTGTTTACCTGATCTTCCACGGCTGATGTTCGCTGCAGATCGGCGCGCAGCTTCTGTTGGATGCGACCGGAGGCGCGGCTGCGCAGTTCGTGCGTCATCTGATCGATGGAGTTGTTGATCTTGTCCAGCTCGACCTGATCCTGTTTGTAGAGTGGGTGGTTGGGGGTCAGGTTGGCCATCTGCGAGACGAGTGCGGCCTTGCGCTGGTAGAGCGAGGTCTTCAGGCTGGTCAGGCCGGGGTCGTTCGCCACAATGTCGTCGGCCTCGGAGTCGAGCGTGGCGGAGCTGGCGTTGAGCGCAGCCAGCTTGGCCTCGGCCTCGTCGTGTGCGGTGCGGGCCTGCACTAGCACGGCGTGGGTGCGGTTGATGTCTTCGTCGATGGGCGTCTGGTTGTTGGCGCTCACCGAGGCCACGCCCAACTGCTTGTTCAGCGCGTCCTGCTCGGCCTGATCGGCGGCCAATTCGGCCTGAATGCGGTCGCGTTCCTCGTGCAATACGGTCAGGCGCTGCTCGTTGCCGGAGTTCTGGTCGCGCGCCGTGCTCTCAATGTAGCTGTGGGTGATGGCGTTGGCCAGCTGCGCTGCCTGATCGGCATTGTGCGTGCTGACGCCAATGAAGAACTGGTAGGAACCGTTGCGCACCACTTCCACGCTGTGGCTCAGCCGGTCGGCGGCGTCCTGCTCACTTTCGCCCGGGCTTATCCAGGGGCCGGGACCGAGTTTGTGCAGCGCGGCAAGCAGTACATCACGGCGGGTAACGTTGGTGATCTGCTGCTGCAGATAGGTTTCGTAGGATTCGTTGTCGTAGGGCCACTGCTTCTGCCCGGCATCGGCCACGCCGTTGCTGGCGGGCTGCACATAGACCAGCGCCTGCGCCTGATAGATGGGCCAGAGCCGGTGGAAGTAGTAGAGCGCAAACAAGGCCCCGGCCAGAGCAATGGAGAGCGCCAGTATGCGATGCATTTTGAGCGAACGCAGAATCTCCGGCTGCAGAATGGCCTGCTCGGCGGCGTGGTCGTTGACGGCTCCGGTAGAGGCATGGGCAAAGACGCCTGAAGCAGCGGGAACGGCCGGAAGCTGGTTGGTGCTTGACGTGAGTTGTTTCACAGCAGACCTCCGGTTGCAACGGCGAAGGTGCCTGCGGTAATCAGCGGCCCCAGACGCTCTACAACATAAGTGCCCCGGGCAAAACCGGTTTGCGGCACAAAGATCATTTCCCCCGGCTTCAACGTGACTTCCAGCGCCTTGGCCGGATTCAGCAGATCGTTGAAGGAGACGACGCGGGAGGTGCCGCCGGCCGGGTCCACAATCTGAATGTGAGGCCGGTTGCCAGCTTTGGCGGTAAAACCACCGGCTTCGGCCAGCACGGAACTGAGCGTGGAGGAGCTGGTCAGGGGCACGGCGCCGGGCTTTTGCACCTCGCCGAGCACGGAAATAAAGTTTTCCGAGAGGCTGGGAACGTAGACCACATCGTCGCGGCGCAAGCGCAGATCGGCCAGACTGGAGCCGGAGTCGATCAGCTTTTTCAGCTCCACCCAGACCACCTGATCCTGTCCGCGATAGATGGCGCAGCGCTCGGGAATCTGGGCAGGCTTGCCGGGAGCGGTGCTGATGCCAGCCTTTGAAAGCGCCTCCAGCAGCGTGGGCGTGCCCTCAAAGCTGACCAGACCGGGGGTGGTGACCGCGCCCAGAACCAGCACGCGGTTGGCTGTGTAGCGGGTGACTGTTACCTGCACGGTCAAATTTTGGTAATAGCTGGCGAGGGCAGTTTCAATGGCCTGCGCAGCTTCGGCGCGGGTCTTACCGGCTAGCGGAAGATCGCCTGCCAAAGGCAGCGTGATGCGCCCATCGGGGCCGATTACCAGCTTGGCCTGCAGGTCTGGACGGCCAGCAAAGCCCACCGTAATTTCATCGCCGCGGCCCAGACGGTACTCCTCGTCGGCCGAGGGCTGAAAATTGCGCAAAGTATCGAGGGGATTCTGCTTCAGTTGCGGATCCGCCGGTACGGCAGCCTGTTGCGCCACGAGCGACAACGCGCAGGTCAGCGGCAGAGCGCATTGCAGGATGCTTTTTAGGATTCTCATGCTACCTTCTCCTGTCGGCAGATCAATGCCATTCCTTTATGCAGCAGGGCCTGGCCATGTTGCTTTTCAGCTTCAGTAAAAATCAAGCGGTAGAGCATGGCCAGGGAGAGAGCCAGATAGATTCCCCCTACCAGCAGGAGCACAGCGGCTCCGGTCCATCGTCCGCAGGCTTGCACCAGCTGGGTTAGCGGCCAGCTTAAAAGCAGGGCGGAAGCGTAAGGAATCAGGCCCGGCAGCAGAACGGCTTCAAAAAAGTCGCGGGCCGTCAGCTTCAGCACCCGGTGCGCCACCGCGATCAGTACACAGGCCGATCCGCAGGTGGCCAGAGCCACGGCAATGCCGATCCCCAGCGGAGTCCACGCGCCCGTAATCCAGCGTGACAGGGGGAGGAAAACGGCCAGCAGCAGCAGATTGGGAATGGAGTAGCTGAATTCCAGATAGACGCGGCCCGTGCCTCGGAAGATGGAGGTTCCCGGCCCGGTCATCATGTGCATCTGTGTGGCCAGACTGAAGACCACGAAGAGGGGCAGCAGGGTCTGGCGCATCGTGAGCTCCGGCCCCAGCCAGATGCGCAGAATGGGCGCGGCCCAAAAAACAATGGCAGCCACAAAAAGGGCGGTGCACAGATTGGAGTAGCGGGCGCAGTTCAGGTAAAGCCTGCGCAACTGTTGCTCGCGCTCTTCGCCCTGGTTGGATGCGTCCACATGCGAGGCGGCCGGCAGCATGGCTCCAAAAAAGGCCATGGGCACGGCGGAAAACGCTACCGGCCACTTTTTGGCCACGTCCATCAGGCCAGCCGCCGCGCCGCCGATCAGGCTCAGGCCGATTACGCGTTCCACGGAAGCCAGAAAAATATCCAGCATGGTCTGCACCTGCACCACGCCGCCAAAGTGGACGATGTAGCCGAAGGATTCGCGGTTCATCAGGCGGGGCGAGATGCGCATCCACTTCAGCTTGCGCCACGCCCACCAGATGGTGAGTCCGTCGTTGAGGATGGTGCGGGCCAGATAGGCTTCGGCCAGACCGCGCACCCCGCGCCCCTGACTGACCAGCACCACAATCAGCACAAACTCCACCAGAAGGCTGAGGGTAAGAAAGTGCTGGGTGGAGGCAATCTGCTGCATGCCGGTCAGGGTGTCGCCAAAGGCGCTCAGCGCAATGCTGGACAAAAAGACGGCCAGCACGATCAGAATGGCCTCTTTGCCCTCGGCGGCGTAGGCTGCGGGCAGGTGCAGCAGAGGCGCGTACCAGTTCCAGCAGAGCACAAAAGCAGCAAAGAGCGCGCTGCAGAGAGGAATGGTGAGGGTAAGTCCGGTGGAGAGGAGGGCGTTGGCGCGGTCGTATTCGCGGCGGGCATGAAACTCGGCGGTGTACTTGATGTAGACGTTCGAAAGCCCGAGCGTGGTGAGGCCGACGTAAGAGACCAGAATGAAGACGGTGGTCCAGATGCCGTAGGCTTCCAGACCGATGTGGCGCAGCAGAAACGGGACGATGCAGACGCCGCGGGCCATGTTCACCACGCGGGTCAGGATGGTGGCCAGTACGTTACGGCCAATGTGCCGACTGCCTTCGTTCTGGGCTGTTTCTGCGGGCTCCGGCTGCAGGTAGATAGCCTCTGTCCCAATGTTCGCCGGGTCAATCGCGTTCATTTTTGAATGGCCTCCCGGCGGGTTCTCTTCCATGCGGCGCGACGGCGGGATTGCCGCAACACCAGAGGGGTAATCATGAGCTTCCAGAGCAGGTGGAGGGGAGCCGCAGCCAGTGCGGCCAGCTCCAGCGCCGGCTGCCTGCCCAGCAGTGCCGACTCCAGCACATAAGCAAGAGTGGTGGCCAGACAGACTGCCGCATACAGATGCAACCAGTGTACAGGCAGCAGAAAGGCCAGCAACAGCAGCAGCAGACCACGCGAGAGCGGCAGGCTCCAGAGCTCGGCCAGCATGGCGAGAGCAGCGGGATTGCTCCGCAGAGCCGCGCCTAAGAGCGGTAGAGAGCACTGCCGGGCCACGCGCAGCCGTCCACCCTCCCAGCGTGCCTCCTGGGCTGCCTGGGCGGTGCCGGGCGCGGAGAGCGGGCCATAGACCGCCGTCTCTTCCACCCATGTGACGCGATGGTCAGCGGCAATCAGGCGGGCGTTGTACTCAATGTCTTCGCAGATGCTGTCGGCCTGAAAGGGCAGACGCTCAAGCAGGCTGGCGGTCAGGGCAAATCCGTTGCCGAAGAGTCCGGCGGAGAGCCCCAGCGCGGCGCGGCCACGGGCGCGGGCCACATTGATGCCGCGAAAGGCCAGCACGCGCAGTCGGGCGCGGGCCTGCAAGCCACTTTCCTCGGGCGCGGCCAGCTCGTAGCGGCACTGGGCGGCATCGGCTCCGCTCTCCAGTGTTTGACGCATGGCTTCCAGCAGATTCGGCCGGACCGTAGTATCAGCGTCCACTACCAGAAACGCCTCGGCCGCATCGGCTCGGGCGGCGGCAAATCCGCAACGCAGGGCGGCTCCCTTGCCCTGAAACTGATCGAGCCTGACCACCACGGCTCCGGCGCGCGCTGCCTCTTCCACCGTGCGGTCTGTGCAGTTGTGGGCTACTACGTAAATGCGCACTGGGAACTGCGGACCGGAGTGTGGCGGTTCTTGAGCGGCTTCCGTGGCGCTCGTGCAGCCAGCGGCCAGCAGCGACCGCACGGTGTGGGCGATCATCAGCGCTTCATTGTGGGCCGGAACCACTACGGCCATGCGTAGGCTGCGTATCGTTGTGGTGTGCGACCTGCCCGGCCGGATCAGGCGTATCAGATTGCCTGCGATCGAAAGTGCCAGATCCAGAAACAGGGGAGCGGAACAGGCTGTGATTGCCCATGCCAGAGTCTGGAGGATTGCCGCCATTGTTCTCTCTCTCCTGTGTTGAAGTTCCTGATGCAGTGCAGGCCCCGGAGCAAGCGTTCCGGCGCAGTTACGTGGAGTGTGTTTATGTCAGGATGCGGAAGCGTGCTCCCGCCGTCCATCCGTCGCCTGGTGCTTTGGGGTGCATGCTCTGCACCCATCCCGCCATCAAAAAGAAGAGCATGACCACCTGCTCGCCCATGTAGACGGTGGCCAGCGAGGTGAGCAGTCCAATGAAAACCGAGATGTGGGCAAAGGCCAGACGGCGGGTTTCCTCGTCGATGGGACGCATGATCAGCCGCAGCATCTTCCACAGGCTGCCGAGCGCAATCAGCAGAAAAAGTCCCAGTCCAAAGGCTCCTTCGGTAAGGGCCAGCAGCAAATACTGATTGTCGATGGAGCGCTGGCCATGCACCGTGGGATAGGTGGTGATGCCCCACCCGAAGATGGGCCGCTCGGCAACCAGGGGCGCGTAATTTTTGAGCAGATTGCGGCGGTAAATCACATTGCGCTGCTCTTCATTGACGGCCTGTGTGATTTCCTTGTCGGTATAGTGCTTGCCGTAGACGTAGCTGGCCGTGCCAAAGAGGCTGAGAAAGGCCAGGAAGACCAGTCCTGCCTTGAGCGGCGGCAGGTAGCGGTTGAGCAGCAGGAAGACCAGTGAGAGTCCCATGCCCATCCATGGGCCGCGCGACTGGGCCATCAGCAGGCCCAGCGCAACGCCGCCCAGCAGCAGCGTGCGCTGGGTGATGGGCAGGGATTTGATCAGGCGGCGCTGGCCCCACGTGGGCTCCGACTGCAGGAACCAGATGCAGTAGATCAGGCCGATCAAAAAGATCATGCCGGCCAGAATGGCATGGCCGTAAGGTCCGGCAATGCGGCCAAAGCCCCAGCGCACCATCTGCGGCCAGCCCGACTCCTGTGACGGAAACAGGATGGAGCCAACCCGCATCCAGCTATTCCGCTTGGTGACAAAGTCCACGATGCTGTACCAGCCGACGATGGAAAGCAGCGTGCAAAAGCGCAGCACAAAGGGGCGGCGCGCATTCTGCCCCGAGGCGTCGGGCTGCTCCAGCATCAGCTTGCCCACCATGTAGGGAAAGACGATCGTCAGCAGATTGCGGAAGAACATAAGACCGGAGTCGGCGATGTTGGTGCCCACCCGTTGTGAGGCGGTAAGGCCGGTGCTGAGCAGGTGAACCCAGTTGCCGTCGGCCAACTCCGTGCTCAGGCCCTCTGACAGCACCACGGCAAAGGCATAGAGAAAGACCCAAAGGTCCATCCAGGAAAAGTGCCAGCGGCGGCCTAACGTGTAAAACAGCGCGATGCCAAGAGGAAGGGCGACCGCGTCACTGAACGAGAGCGGGGGCAGATGGGCCAACCGCGCCACGTAGTAGGTGGGTAGCAGCAGCAGCGTGGGCAGATAGACGCTCAGTAGTACTTTGCGCAAGGAGCCGGAGGCCAGCATCAGCAGGCAAATCAATCCGGGAATAAGTGTGATCACCGACATGAGCGCGTGTCTGTTCTCCTGGCCAGTGCTGCCCGTTCTTTAAATTACTTTAGATCCCTGTAGCCACCGGACAAACCTGCGCTAGTTTTGCTGGTTCGCAGCCGACGGGAAAACCGCTCAGGAAAACTCTACAATCCATGGAGCAAAATACATGGCGGAAAAAGACGCACGGTTGCACCTTGAATCCGTGCCGACGAGCGTCCGCACGGATTCGGTTCAGCTTTGCATCCGGCTTTGGGCCACGGCGGATTCCGGCTTGGTGTTCAGGTCAATATGTTTTGCTTCGACCAGCGGACGGCTGCTCGAAAGGGAGCTCTGCCACTCGTCAAAGAGCGGCTGTGCACACCATGCGTAGAGCAGCAAACGCGTGCGCATGCTCAGTCCGGCCAGCGATAGCGATAGACCAGCGTCCAATAGGGTGCGGCGGGCTTCCATCAGCACGCCCAGACCGGCAGGCGTCATGCACCGAACTTTTTGCAGATGCACCACCATGACCTTGCCTGTTTGAATGCACTCTCGGCTCGCTTTCATCAGCGGCTCGCAAAGCTCGGAGGTCAACGGGCCATCGAGGGTCACATGCAGCACCTCTGGCGTTGCAGTGGTTTGCAGGCTGGATGGACCCGGCTGGTGCGGCTGCAGCCAAGTGGCCAGAAGCGCCAGCGGAAGATGCCGGGTGAGCCCGATGAAGTCTCGCAGATAGCGCGGTCCAAGCCGGGCTGGCTCCTGTACGCAGCGCATTGCCCACTCCATTCCGCAGCGCTGAATCCAGCGTGGGGCGCGGCGCGTATCGCCCACCAGAATGTCGAAGCTACCGCCCACACCCATCGCGATGGGCACGCCCAGCCGCTTGCGGTGCATCCAGATCCACTTTTCCTGCTTGGGATTGCCGAAGGCTACCAGCAAAATGTCAGGCCGGGCCTCATGCACGCGCTGCAAAATCTCGTCATGATCCATGCGGATCAGATTTTCTTTGGCGGGGCAGAAGGTGCCCACAACCTGCACGCCCGGATAGGTGCGCTCCAGTAGTTTTTTGGCCCGTTCGGCCACGCCGGAGTTGCCGCCCAGAAGAAAGATCCTGTAGCCCTTGCGTGCCGAAAGCACGGCCAGACGAGGAACCAGATCCACGCCCGTGACCCGTTCAGGCAGAGGGCTTCCCTGCAGGCCCGAAGCCCAGACCAGCGGCATGCCGTCGGCCACCACCAAGCTGCAGCCGGCCATGATGCGATGCAGATGCGGATCGTCCAACGCATTCAGCCATACGTCCAGATTGACCGGACAAACCTGATGCGAGCCACCAGAAAGAATCAGTTGTTCAATCCGGTTTGTTGCCTCTTCCGCGGTTACGCTGCTCAGGGGCAAGCCCAGGAGCGCAATCGGATACTTCGGATTGCTGTTCATCTCTTCCTATCTCTGACTGCGCGCCAGTTCGACCTCCGGCACGCGCGTCCGAAAAAATCAGAAAAATTCATTACCGCGGGGTGTGCGATAAGCAGATGGATTCAATTGGTCAGGGGAGGAATGCTCCAGGCCGCATACTTGCATTTTTGGCCGAGAGAGGGAAACAGTAGTCAGCTTACAACAATTTCCTCATAACTGAACGTTGATTTCCTTGCTTAAGCAATACAAATGTACAGAAATACAAGCAATCAATGAAAAGCTGCCAGCCAAGCATGAAACGGGCTTGATAGAAACAAAGAAAGCTGGCTTCATAAGTAACACGTGTAGGTTACCAGGGGGTGGCAAATGCCGCATGTGCTTCCAGCACTTTGGGTTTTCCTGGTTTGTCTGCGTCTGCTTAAGTGTGCGGAGTGCAAGGAAACAGCTTCCGAGTGAAAAGTAGTTTCAGTGACTCATCCCAACACTGCGCAGAAATGCGCGCTACAACCGGACCCAGATTGAATCGTTGTAAAGTGCTGAATAAACATATCCTGATTTGATGCGTGGAGTCACTATTCCACAGGTAACTTGTGTTAGTTACCTGTACTGGCTCAGAATGAGTCTCTTATCAAGATAGGACTTATTACAGGAAGTCTGCAGCCTACTCGCTCCACTCCAGCACGGCCATCGAGCAGGGAGGCAACTCCAGTTCCGTGCCGGAGAAGCTTTCTTCTCGGATTGTGACCTGTTCGCTGCTTTCATTGGTCGCGCCGGGCCCTGGGCTGACCAACCGCCAGAGCTTGGCTTTGCCGTTCAGGCCGGGCGCTTCCAGGTGAATGTGCCGGCTCTGTTCCAGTCCGTAGTTGAAGACCAGCAGAGAGTGGCTGCGCCCGTTCTGGAAGGCGTAGGCGTCGATTTCGTGTACGTTGCGGAGCTCGACGCCGTCGTTGCCCTGGGGTTGATCGTGGGTGGGCTGGAAGCCGCTCACGTCCACCCGCACCAGATCGCCGTGGATGGCGCGGTTGGCCAGCTCTTCGGCTAGAAATTGGGGGCGTTTGCGGCCATTTGCGCCCATCTGGACCACGCTGCCCCACAGCTTGACCGGCGTGCCATCGCGGCGCTTGAATTCCCACTGTGGCAGGCTGAACAGGGCCTGATCGCGTACGCCGTACTCCCGCATCATGCGCAGCATGAAGGCTGTCACTGTAATGCCAGCCGCTGCCGAAGGGGTCAGACGGTCCAGCACGGCGGCGGGTGCGCTGCCTTCGGTGGTGTGCAGATTGACCTCGTAAATAGCCAGTTGACGGCCTGCGGCGGAACGTGCGGCATTGTGCAGAACGCCTTCGCGCACGCTCATTTCAGGCTCGGCCAGCAGCGGTCCGTAGAGCTTGGCGTCGCTGCTCCAGTCATTGACGCTGAACATCAGGTAAGGCGCAAGGGCCAGCGAATTGGCCTGGGGCGCGGAGCTGAGCAGCGGCTGGTTGCGGCCCGCGTTGGCAGCCTGTGTGCCCACGATCAGGTCCAGGTGGCCAGCCTCGCTTCCGGCGGCGGTGCGTATGGAGCTGAAGATCTGGTTGGCGCGGCGGCCATATACGGCAGGATCGTCCATGGTTTCGCCGGAAAAGACGCCGTTCCAGGTCTCGTTGCCCAGTTCAAGGTGGATGGTCTGGAATGTGCTGGTCCATGGAGTGGCGTGGCCGGCAGACGTGCGCCGGGCTCCGCCATCGGTCCTGGTACTGCCCATCAGGTACTCCACCAGCAGGCGCGCTTCTTCGCGACTGGTTGAAGCGGGCAGCGTGATCCACGGTTCGGCGTCCACCGCCTGGCAGAGTTCGAGGAACTCCCCGATGCCGTAGGGAATATCTTCGCTGCGTACATACCAGCTGCGATAGCCGGGGCGCAGACGGGCCGTGGCCGGGGCCAGCAGATTGTCCATGGAACTGCCCAGCCCGGCTCCGCTGCTCATCATGCGCAGCAGACCGGGATGCAGTTGGCGCAGGGTTTCCACCACCTCATCGCGGAAGGCGGTGTGGTTGCTCGGGTCGCCATCGACCTTCATCAGGCTGGCGTCGTCCAGCAGTACCGAGCCGCTTTCCACGCGGAAGCTGACTTCGATGGGCGCGGGCGGAAGATTCGATTCGCTCGCGAAGAAGTCCTCGTCATACTGCTTCCAGGCGGCGCTCAGCGGCAGATCAAGATTGATGTAGCGGGGTTTTCCCGGGGCCAGCCGCGCCACGTGAATGTGCAGTTTTTGTCCGGCCAATGCGGCCTTGGCGCGGAAGCTCAGCCGGTAGCGCCCCCGCAGTTGCAGAAAGCTCATGCCCTCGACCGAATCCAGATAGGCATTCACCTGCGCATAGGCTCCGGGAGCAGATGCATTCAAGCGCAGCGCCTGTTTGCCTGCCGTGCCTGGGGAAAGATCGGCATGCTCCGCCGTCAGGCTGCCGCCGCCGCCCGTGGCAGGCCACCAACCCGCCGCCGGATCGCTGTTGGTCGTCTTCTCCGCCACAATCCAGTCACCGGGAGCCACTGGAGCGCCATCATCGAGCGTGAGGCTGAAGCCGCCATTCTCCGCAGAGGCGCTGGTGACGCGACCGCGATGGCCCGACCATACGCCGTCGATTACTTCGTAGCGGGCCCCGTTCCAATAGCCGGCCGGGAACTGAATGCCGCCGCGCAGGTCTGTGCAGCGGTGCGCCGCCGCCTGTCCGCAGCGGAAGATGGTGCGGTAGCTCTCGCCCTCGAATCCCGGATTGCGGAAGAGCAGATTTTTGATCATGATGCCGGAGTCGTAGTAGTTCTGCTCACCCAGGTTGATGCCTAGCCGCGTGACCCGGGGCAGTAGCACCTGATTGCTAATGCGCAGCGTGGTGAAGCCGGGCGTTTGCGCAGAGGCGCAGGCGGCCAGCAGGGATGCCACGCATAAGCGGACCACGATCTGAAGAATGCGGCATTTCCATTGCGTCCTGCGCATGTGAGCTTCTCCGGTGAGGCGTGAAAGATGGACCCAACGTACAAGCGGACTTGCACAAGACCAGCATATAGGCAAGCCGTGCGGCAGAGGATGGAATTGGCCCCATGGGCAGGGGAGCGGGCAGGCTTTTCGCGCCCCGCCCGCCTCGCTCTATACTTGTTTCACTGCGATGATGCGCACTGGCCCTTACGCTTTCACGGCGTCGATTCTGATCGTCTCCTACAACACGCGGGAGCTGCTGCGCCGCTGTCTGCTGGCGGTGGAAGAAGAATGCGCGCGCCTGCCTGCAGAAGAATCGGCGGAGATTGTCGTGGTGGACAATGCCTCTGCCGATGGTTCAGCGGCCATGGTCGAGGCTGAATTCGCAGGCCGCGTGCGCTTGATCGACGGGGGCGCGAATCTGGGCTTTGGCGTGGCCAATAATTTGGCCATCGAGGCCGCGCAGGGCGAGTTTCTGGTGCTGCTCAACTCCGATGCCTTCTTTCATCCCGGCGCACTGGCCCGGGCCATTGCCCACATGCGGGCCGAGCCCCATGCGGGCGCGGGCGGAGCGCGGCTGGTTGCGGAAGACGGCAGTGGACAGCCCTCGGCGCGGGCCTTTCCCTCACTTTGCGGCGAGGCGCTGATCCTGTTCAACCTCTCCCAACGCTTTGGCCACACGCGCTTGTTTGGCTGGGCAGACCCTGCCGTGGCCGCGCCGGTGGACTGGGTGACGGGCGCATTCATGATCCTGCGGAGGGAGGCGCTTGCCGCAAGCGGGCTCTTCGACCCACGCTTTTTCCTCTTCAGCGAAGAGGTCGATCTGTGCCGCTGCATCCATCAGGCGGGCTACGGCGTTTACTACTGGCCCGACGTGGTGGTGACGCACCTGGGCGGAGGGTCGAGCAGCGACGCGCCGGGCGCAAATGCCTTCAACCCGCGCATTGAGTTGTGGCAACTGCGTTCCATGCTGCTCTACTTTGGCAAACATCATGGCGGCAAGGCGCGGCTGGTCTTCTGGCTCTTTCTCTTCTTTTATGCGCTGCGTTTCTGGCGCAATCGCCTGAGCCGGGCGTTGCCTCGCAAGGCGCGGGCGCAGCAGGCGGGCAGCATGATCAGATTATTGCGGCAGGCCTGGCGCGAGACCTCAGGCGGCCGTGTGAGTCCACCTCAGCCCTGGTGAAACGAATCTTGTATGCTGATTGCGTCCGGCTTTTCCCCCTCGGACGCGGGGAGCGCTCATGAAATTTTCTTCTGGATTTCGTACCTTTCGGGGACTGCAAAAGTCCTCGCGCCGCGCTGGCGATTGGTCTGCACTGGTCGTGATTACCGCGTTGCTGATTGCGGCGGTTTGCACGGCGCCGCCCCTGCCTGCCGCAGCCGCGGTAACTCCCTATCCGCACGATGTGGCGCAGGTCAGCTTTGCCGTGGCGGGCGACGTGATTCCGCACGAGGCCGTGCGTACCGCCGCTGCTTCCGCCGGAGCAGGTGTCGACGGATGGACTGCGCTCTTCAGCGGGGTCAGCGACGTCTTCAAGGCGTCTGATTTTGGCTTTGTGAATCTGGAAACGCCGGTTGCGCCTAATCACTCGCACGGAACCAAGGCGTTTCTCTTCGATGCGCCCATCGATCTACCCATGGCGCTCAAGGCCAGCGGGATCAAGATCGTTTCCTTCGCCAATAATCACGCCATGGATCAGGGGTGGGCGGGCTTCGCCGAAACCCGCGAGCATCTGCGCGAAGTCGGTCTGCAATTTTCCGGTACCGGCGACTCGAAAGCCGAGAGCTGGAAGCCGGTCTTCACTGAGGCCCACGGGATCAAGGTTGGCTGGCTGGGCATGACGCGCTGGCTTAACGGCGGTCGCAATCCCGACAACGACGACCTGCCCCACGTAAACTTCTTTCCCTATCCCGGTGAGCCGGGGGCGGAGACCGAAGCCACCGAGGAGCAGGTGCTGGCTGCTGTGAAGGCCGCGCGCGCCCAGTGCGATCTGCTGGTGGTTTCCATCCATTGGGGCGTGGAGTATGCCACTCAGCCGCGTGCGGAAGATGTGGAGCTGGCGCACAAAATTATGGAGGCGGGCGCGACCGTGATTGTGGGCCATCATCCGCATGTGCTGCAGCCGGTGGAAACCTATCGTACCCACGAAGGCCCGGACGGCAAGGACGATCGCAACACCGTCATTTTTTACTCGCTCGGCAACTTTTTGTCGAACCAGTCCCGCACCTACGTGGAAGGGCTCATGCCGGATTCGACCGGCGACCCGCGGGATGCGCTCATCGGCCTGTTTTCAGCGGTCAAGCGCGACTACGGTCCGGCGGGCGTGCGTGTGGAACTCGGCCACGTGGGCATTCTGCCCGCATGGGGTGAGAACAATCGCAACGACGTGACGGCGGGCAAGAATCAAACCAACGTCATTCGGCCTGTGCTGATCGACCGTGAGATTCCCCGGCTGCAGGCGCGGGTGGATGAGCTGAACAAACTGGCCGGCAAGGATGGCGAAAAGCTGACCACCGAAGAGAAGAAGGAGTTTATCGAGCTGACTTCGCAGTTGAAGCTGCTCACCGACCGCCGCGCCATCCTGCTGAACCGCACCGGAGACGAGTACCTGACTGCGCCGCCCAAGGTTGCTGCCAAATAGTGTGTGCAGACGCAGAAAAAGGGGACCGCTTCATGCGGTTCCCTTTTTCTGGTTACGGGCTTTGAAAGGGCACGACTTCAGTCGTGCCACAAGCAGGGAAAAAGAGGACCGGCTTTAGCCGCTGAGGGGCGTTTTATGCTTCCTGCTAGCCTAAAAACATCCCTCGGGGCCTGAAGGCCAAAGGTTTTATGGCTTGGTTTGTCACGGCTGAAGCCGTGACCTTTCAAAACAGAATCAGGCCTGGGTTTGTCTGCAGCCTGGTTTCTTTTTGCCTGCTTTAGAAGCCTGAAGCCACCAGCCAGCTTTCGCTCAGGTCGAAGCTCTGCGTGCCGCGCTCTTCGATCATGCGCTGGTAGGCGAGCTTGACCACCACATCGCCCTCGACGTTGATCGGCGCGCCAATCTTGAGTGCATGCAGATTCGTTCGCCAGTAGGTGAGCGGCAGAATGGCCACCGTGATCGTCTCGCCGTCAAAGTCGGCGATGGTCAGGCTGATGCCTTCAAGCGCCACAGAGCCCTTCGGCACCATCCACTGGCGAACGTTCTCGGGCGTCTTCACCTTGAGCGTCCAGTCGGTGGTCTGCTCGTCGAAGTTCGGATCGTTGCGAGAAATCACCGGCTCAATCGAGACCAGCGTCCCGGTTCCATCCACATGGCCCTGCACGATGTGGCCGCCCAGTGGACTGCCAGCGGCGGTGGGCAGCTCCAGATTGACCTTGGAGCCCTTGGCGAGCGCGCCGAGCGAGGTCTTGTCGAGCGTTTCCTGTGCCACATCGGCGTGGAAGTAGGTGGGGTCAAGGTCGAGCGCCGTCAGGCAGACGCCGGAGATACCCAGCGAATCGCCCTCACGCAGCTGCGCGGCAAGCCCCGGAGCTTCCACCGTAATGCGGCGCACGCCACCACGGCTCTCCAGACTGACCAGCGTTCCGGTTTGTTCGATGATTCCTGTGAACATACTTTTATTGTAAGGGAGCCTGGGGCAGGGATGTCGGAGACCAAGCCTGCAATAGTCAGGCTATTGGCTGTCTATCCATTTGAGCGTTTTGCCATCTTTGGTTCGCCAAGCTGTAAGGCCATTTGCACTTCCACCATGAATCACGGCAGCTGCGGCAGAGGGACTGGAAAATTCAACGTCTTTATCAAAAGACAGAAAACCATCTTTTTCGATAAGAACCTTGTCTGCAATAAGTTGTTTGCGTTGGACCAAGGAGTAGGGGTAGTTCTCCGCAGAAGGTCGTTCACTTAGGGATGCAGTGGAGCCTTTAAAAACAACAAATCCATTCACAGTTCGTTGGCCAATTGCTTTGGCACCCTTCATTTCGCAAAACAATTGATTATTGGATTCACCTTGTACTGAAGGTTGCGAAATAGGAGAAAGAATGTCTGTTCCTAGTACTGGAAGGAGTTGCCGAATGCGTTCCAGAAATACTTCCATGTCTTCGCGATCTGATTCCGGAAGTTTGGCTCCTCCGGCTTGATTTTGATCGGTTGAATATCTATTGACCCGAATCGTTTCTTCCAGAAGTCTGGATTCAAGATAGCGAACGTGTGCTTTGGTCAGGTTTTCATCCTTGCTGACAAAAACCGTTACAGCAACCCAGAATTCTTTTGTCCGATGTTGTTTGAGTCGTTCTCTGATTACTTCGGCTTCTCCGATATATGCATGAGGACCATCTGTCTTAGGGTTTCTTCCTGTCAGAATATACACGCCAGGTTTATCAAGTTCTTCGCGGGTAAGTAGCTCATCAAGCTCCGTACGCGGAGCTGCAATAGCCTTACCACTCCAGTTGGAAATCTCAGCAGTTCTCAAACTGCGTGCCGCTCCCCGAGGGAGAAAAAGCTTGATCGTTGCGGATGGCATGTTTCTTCCTTTGAAAAAAAACGGGCACGAAACGAATGTTGAAAAAGCTGGCGTAGCTACTCTGTAGAGTTTAAAAGCAACCGCAGACTACAAAAAGCTGACAGCTGATGGCTGACAGCTGCTTTTAACTGTTCTGCCACGGATCGTTCAGCAGCGCATCCACAGCCAGATCCGGGCCGAAGTGTTCGGTGGTTGCGTTGGGCAGCGGGAGCGGGCTGGAGAGGCCACGGAAGGCGGGCACAGCATCGTAGCCCATCAGTTGCGGGCTTACGTAGAGCCGCAGGCGGTCCACCAATCCGGCCGTGAGTAGCGCGGTGTTCATGCGCGATCCGGTTTCGGTCAGCAACGTCAGAATGCCCTCCTGACCAAGCAGGGTGAGCACTTCGTCGAGGGGAACGCGGCCGCTTTCGGCGGGTAGTTGCACCACACGTACTCCGCGCTTGCGCAATTCTTCGGTGCGGTCGGCGTCGCTGGAGACGGTAAAGACGGTCAGATCCTCGGCAGCCGTCTGCACCAGCTTGCAGTCGAGCGGCATGCGCAGGGCAGAGTCCAGCACGATGCGCTGCAGTGGGCGGCGGCGCACGCGGCCACTGCGATCGGTCAGCAGCGGGTCGTCGGACAGCACCGTGTCAATGCCGACCACTGCGGCGTCAGCCTGCCAACGCAGGCGCTGCACATCGGTGCGGGCTTCTTCGCCTGTGATCCAGTAGGGCTGGCTGTGGCGATGAAATCCGGGAGCGGGCGCGATGCGGCCATCGAGCGAGACGGCTACCTTCATCAGCACAAAGGGGCGCTTGCGTTGGCTCCAGCAAGCAAAGGCTTCGTTCAGGCGGCGGGCTTCTTCCTGACAAACGCCGACCGTCATTTCAATCCCTGCGGCGGCCAGTGTTTCCACGCCGCCCACGGCCACGGGATTCGGGTCGCGTGTGGCGATAACGACGCGCCTTACCCTTGCCTCGATCAATGCCTGCGAGCAGGGACCGGTGCGGCCGGTGTGATTGCAGGGCTCCAGCGTCACATAGGCTGTGCCGCCGGCAACCTTTGTGCCGCGTGCTGCCGCATCCTTGAGCGCGGCCACTTCGGCGTGATCCCGCCGGTCGTATTCGTGCCAACCCTCGCCGGTCTTTTCTCCCTGTTCATTGAGGAGTACGCAGCCCACCGATGGGTTGGGCGAAGTGAGCGCCGTGCCGCGGCGAGCCAGTGCCAGAGCGTGCTGCATCCATTGCTGATCGAGTTCGGTCTGATTGGGCGTGGTCATGAGGGTAGCTTTCGGGATCTAAATTGTGCAGCAAAAACGAAGGAAAAACGTCAGGGAGGAAAGCCCGGATTTTGTTTGGTAGCACTCGCAGGATGTTTGGTGTCCAACTCGCAAAGTAGGATCTGGACACCAAACGCAGTGCAACGACGGAGAAAGAACAAACATTAGCCGAGCAACTGTTTGGCTACCTTCACGTAGAGATCGACTGCCTCAAGAAGCTCTTTCTTGGCGATCTTTTCGTCGGGCGTGTGGGCCACGTGGATGGAGCCGGGACCGAGCAGCAGTGGTTCGCCCCAGTGGGTCAGCCCGGGAATGTCGGTGGCGAATTTGGCCACCATCGTCTCCAGCCCGTCGACGGCTTTCAGGCGTACAAAGGCCAGATCTAGCGTAAATGCCACTTCGGCAAGGCCTTCGGCTGCCTGCAGAATCTTTTCGCGGATGACGGAGGAGTCCGTGACCAGGCGGATGAGCACCTGCGCTTCGGCGTGGTCGGCGATGACGTTAGGTGCATAGCCGCCCTGAATCTGGCCGACGTTCAGCGTGGTGTCGCCCGCGAATTCATCGCGGGGCCACTCGGTTTTGAGCAGACGGTCGAGCAGCGTGATCAGCTTGTGCACGGCGGAGTCGCCCAGTTCGGGGTAGGCTGAGTGGGCCATCTTGCCGGTGGCTTTGAGCGAGACGCGCAACGCCCCCTTGGAGGCAATAGCGATGCGATTGTCGGTGGGCTCGCCATTGATCAGGTAGCGGTTGGGGCGGGGATTCTGATTGGCCACTAGTGCGCCGGCTGAGTCGCGTTCTTCGCCGCTCACAAACAGCAGTGCAATGTTTTTATGGCCTGCCGCGCGCAGTTCCTCGGCGGCGGCAATCTGCGCAGCCATGATGCCTTTGGCGTCGCAGACGCCGCGTCCGTAGAGGAAGGCGTCGTCTTCGCGGAAGGGAATGTAGGGGGGGACGGTGTCAATGTGCGTGGAAAAGGTCAGTTCCGGCGTTGTGCCCGGCAGGCTGGCGTAGATATTCCAGCGCTCGCCGGTGCTGCCGTCGTTGGGCTGCGGAACCGGCATTTTTTCCACCTGCCAGCCCCGGCCGACGAGCAACTGCTCAAGGAAATCTCCAGCTTTTCCCTCGTGATAGGTGGTAGATTCAATCTCACACAACTGGCGGGTCAATGCGATCGGGTCCAACTTCGCTCGGACCGCTTCAGGCTTCCTGGTCTCGGTCATGATGCAGCCAGAATATCCCACTGGGGCATGGAATTCACGCTGTTCTGTGGTTGCAGGCCGATGTGGAAGGCGTTTCGAGGGGGAGATTGGGAGCTTTTTGCCGGGGAATTGGAGATTTTTCACCAGTGTCCTGAATTGAAACACTCTTGCTTACCTGAATTACCGGAAAAGCCGCAAAAGAGAGTGAAAAGGTCTGACCAGTGGACGTTTTTCCTCTTAAAAAGCGCTTAGAATAAGCGTGGAATGAAGCCTGCCAATACAGCTGTATTTCCTGCCGTTCCGGCAGGAGAAACCGTCGCTCCATTGCGAGCCAGGGTGCGCAGTCTGGAGTTGGAGGGACCGGCAGGAAGATTAGAAGCTATTTTGAATGAAGGGCTTCCGGAATCCAACCTGGTTGCTCTCGTCTGCCACCCGCATCCACTTGGTGGAGGCACGATGCACAACAAGGTTGTTTATCACGCCATGAAGGTGCTGAATGACCCGGCCTGGGGCTTTGGCCTTCCCACCCTGCGCTTCAACTTTCGTTCCACTGGCCTCAGCCAGGGGAAGCACGATGGAGTGGCGGAATCCGGCGATGTGCTGGCTGCTCTGGAATGGCTCAAGAACGAATACAACCGGCCGATAGTCGTTGCGGGATTCAGTTTTGGGGCCGCGATGAGTCTAGCTGCCTGTTGTCCACCCGGTACTTCCGCCTCTGCTTCTGCACGCGTGTGCGCTCTGGTCTGCCTGGGCCTTCCCCTGAGCGCCGAAGGCCGGCGCTACGAATATCCCTTCCTTGAATCCTGCTTCCTCCCCAAGCTCTTCCTCAGCGGAAACAGAGACGAATACGCCCCCGCCGAGGAGCTGGAGCAGCTCATTCACCAAGCCCATTCACCCAGACGATTGGCCCTGATTGAGGACGCCGATCATTTTTTTACCGGCCGGATCGAGCCCATGCAAGACGCACTCGCCGGCTGGCTTCAGGAGACGCTCAGATGACCCCGGTTGGTGATATCGCGATTGACGCGCTGCACGCCAAGGCTACCGAAATTTATGAAGGTGCGCTCGAGGCCTGCAACATTGGCTCGGCCTTTGATCGCCGCATTGCGTTTGACGGCAACACGCTGCGCCGCCTGCTGCCCGACGGCGGTGGACCAGATACGATTGACATCTCGGCCTACAAGCGCATCTTTATTGTTTCCATCGGCAAGGCTGCCGAACCCATGCTGCAAACGCTCTTTGACCGGCTCAAGCGCCGCAAGGGCATTCGCGGCATCTGTTGTTCGCCGCAGATGCCTGCCAAGCGCTCCTGGCGCATTCGCTACTTTGAGGGTGGTCATCCGCTGCCCAACGACGAAAGCATGTTGGCTGCCCGTGCCGCGCTGAACATGTTGCGCAAGGCCAGGAAGGATACGCTGGTCTTCTTCCTGATTTCGGGGGGCGGTTCGGCCATGTTTGATCTGCCGCTGGATACTTCGATCAGCCTGGAAGACACACGGGCCTTCCATCAGGCGCTGCTCTTGTCGGGAGCTCCCATCAACGAGGTCAACACGCTGCGCAAGCACTTTTCGGCGGTCAAGGCTGGTCGTCTGGCCATGGCCGCGCCTGAGGCCACCAAGGTCAACATCCTGTTGCCTGACGTGCCGCTGCGCACGCTGGATGCGCTCTCTTCCGGGCCCACTTCGCCTGACCACTCGACCGTGGACGATGTGCGTACCCTGATGGAAAAGTACCATCTGGCCGAGAAGTTTCCGCCTGCGGTGCGCGCCTTCTTTGAGCGCACGGATCTGCCGGAGTCGCCGGGCAACAAGAGCTGGGTTCCGCCCATCTTCCAGCTTCCGCTGCTTGGCAAGAACTCCTCGCCACGCACGGCCACCTCGGCTGCGGCAATGAGCGGCGAAGACGAGATCTTCCGCGACTCTGTTTATGAGGTGCTGCTTTCGGCGCACGATCTGGGCGAGAACGCCCGTCATCTGGCCGAAAAGGCTGGATATACGGTATTTGTAGACAACAGTTGCGACGACTGGGACTACAAGGATGCGGCCCGCTATCTGATGGAGCGCTTCCATGCGCTGCGTGCCGTGCACAAGCGTCTATGCCTGATTTCGGTGGGCGAAGTGACAGTGACCATCAACAAAACGCCCGGTGCGGGCGGCCGCAACCAGCAGTTTGTGATGGCCTGCGCGCTCGATCTGGAAAGGCATCCGGGCGAGCGTCTGACGGTGCTCAGCGCGGGTTCCGACGGCATTGACGGCAACACGCAGGTGGCCGGAGCCATTGCCGACCCCACTACAGTGGAGCGCGCCCACACCTTCGGCTTCCATCTGAAGGCAAGCCTGGCGGCTTTCAACGCCTGTCCGATGTTCACGGCGTTGGGCGATGCGGTTGTGACCGGCCCCACCGGCCATAATTTGCGCGATATTCGTCTGTTGATTGCCGAGCGCGACTGAGACAAAGGACGATCAGCTGATCCTGCTTTGCAGCGGGCCGGTTCCATCGCAGCATTCTGAGAGATTTTGCCAACTGACCCAGGCAAAATCCTTCAGAATGCAATACCATTGCTCTTACAAACGTTTACTTCTGCATCAGGACCCTGTCGTGCCGCGAAAGCCTGCTCCAAAATCCGCTTCCAAAACTCCCGACATTCGTACTGTCGCAGCCTTGGCCAAGGTATCGATTGCCACGGTTTCGCGCACCATCAACGGCTCATCGCTGGTGAGCGACAAGCTGAGCAAGCGCGTTTGGCAGGCTATCCATCAGCTCAACTACTTTCCCAACACGCATGCCCGCACGCTGGTCTCTGGCCGCAGTCGCCTGTTTGGCATCATTGTGGAAAACATCACCAACCCGTTTTTTCCGGAGCTGGTGCAGAGCTTTGAAGAGATTGCCGTGGCCCACGGCTATGAGATTTTGGTCAGCTCGTCGAATAGCGATGCCGCGGTGCTGACCAACTGCGTGCGCCGCATGTTGGAGCGCAAGGTGGACGGCGTGGCCGTGATGACCTTCGGCGAAGAAGAGCCGGTGCTTGACCAGCTGACCCATCGCAATGTGCCCATTGTGCTGGCCGAGTTCCAGCTCGATGATCCTAAGGCCAGCACCATCCTGCTCGACTACTCCACCGGCATTCATGAGGCGGTGCGCCATCTGGCCGCACTCGGTCACCAGGACGTAGCCTTCCTTGCCGGGCCGCGCAAGCTGCATTCGGCGCTTACCCGCGAAAAGGATTTTCGTGCTGCTCTGGAGGCTTCGGGTCTTGCGGTTCGGCCGGAGTGGATCATCGAGTGCGACCACACGCTGAAGGGTGGCGTGGCGGGTTTTGCCCGTTTGCAGGCCCATGCGCAGCGACCCACGGCCATTCTCTGCTCCAATGACACAACAGCCATCGGCGTCTTGCGCGCTGCCTATCAGGCTGGAGTGCAGGTACCGCATGATCTGTCGGTTGTTGGTCTGGACGACATTGACTTTGCCGAGTTCACCCTGCCGCCGCTGACCACCATCCGCCTTTCCCGCGTGGATCTGGCCCATGCTGCCTTTGAGGCGTTGCGTATTCAGGTGGAAGAGTCTGCCTCGGGCCAGCCGATTCAGCGCGAATTTCTGGTGAGCACCTCGCTGGTGCTGCGTGGCTCAACGGCTGCGCCTGCGAAGCAGGATTGATCCGGCAACAATAGCAACACCCCTGGGTGCCTCATCCTCGCCACGTTTTTGTTTTTGTGGCTAGGTGGGGAAGCAAGAAAATTCTCTTCCTCCCTTCTTTATCCTCTGGCTGATACACTCGGCATCGTTGACCACTTTACAATTGAAATATAAGCTTTCGGAGGCTTCCCGTGCCTGAGTTTCAACCCTTCATTCCTGCCAACCAGAAACCGCCCGAATTTACCCTGCGGGCAATTCTTCTGGGTTCCATCTTTGGCATCATCTTTGGCGCCGTCACGGTCTATGTGGGCCTGCGTGCCGGCCTGACCGTGGCGGCCTCGATTCCCATCGCGGTGCTTTCGATCAGCATTCTGCGCGCCTTTGGCAAGGCTTCGATCCTTGAGAACAACATTGTGCAGACGACCGGCAATGCCGGCCAGTCGATTGCCTCGGGCGTGATCTTCACCCTGCCGGCGCTGGTTTTTCTCGGCTTTGATCTGGAGTACTCGCGCATCTTCATGCTGGCACTGATCGGCGGCTGGCTGGGCGTGTTGTTCATGATCCCCTTGCGCCGTCAGCTGATCGTCGAAGAGCATGGAGCATTGCCCTATCCCGAGGGTACGGCCTGCGCCGACGTTCTGATCGCCGGTGAAAAGGGCGGATCGCTCGCTAGTCGCGTTTTTCTGGGCCTGGGCCTGGGCGGGCTCTACACTTTTTTTCAGAACAGCAACCTCTTCGGTCTGTGGCCGGGCAATCCCGAGTTTCGGCCCGACTTTGGCCCGCAGCATGTGCTCAAAGGCTCGTCGATCAACGCCGATGCCACCAGTGAATATCTGGGTGTGGGCTACATCATTGGCCCCAAGGTTGCGGGCGTGATCTTTGCTGGCGGCGTCTTCAGCTGGCTGGTGGTTATGCCGCTGATCTACTTCTTTGGCAAGGAAATCAGCCATCCGATCTATCCCGGACTGACGCCCATCGCGCAGATGGAGCCGAGCGAGATCTGGGCCACCTACATCAAGCCGATGGGCGCAGGTGCCGTGGCTGCGGCTGGTTTGATCACGCTGCTCAAGACGATTCCTACCCTGATCAGTGCGCTTTCTGCCGGTATGAAGAGCATGGGGGCGGGCGCGGCCAAGGTCAAGGCCAAGCGTACCGAAGACGATCTGTCGATGCGTGTGGTGATCATCGGCTCGCTGCTGATCTTCCTTTGCATGTTTCTCTTTCTGGAGTTCAAGCCGGTTCCGGGCGCATACGTGGGCTGGGGCGCGAATCTTTCGGCCTCGTTGCTGGTGGTTGTCTTCGGCTTCCTCTTTGTCACAGTCAGCTCACGCATTGTGGGTCTGGTTGGTTCCTCGGCCAGCCCGGTTTCAGGCATGACCATTGCTACGTTGATGGCTACCGCCGCCATCTTCCTCTTGTTTGGCTGGACGGCTCCCGCTTACAGCGCGCTGGCCATTACCATCGGCGGCGCGGTCTGCATTGCGGCTTCCAACTCCGGCGACACCTCGCAGGATTTGAAGACCGGCTACATCATCGGTTCCACGCCGCGCTTGCAGCAGATTGCGCTGATGGTGGGCGTGATCGTCTCGACCTTCGTCATCGGCTTTACGCTGAACCTGATGAACACCGGCCTGCAGGAATTCCACTCCATGAATCAGCCGTGGACTCTCTCCGCGCAACATCCCGGCGTGACGGTGCAGAACGATGTGCGCCACCTGCCGGAGCAGATTCGCGTTCTGGATGCGGCTAACAAAACCACGATCCATCCCAAGTCGGAGTACGTGCTGCTGAACGCCATCGGTTCCACGGAACTGCAGGACGGCAAGTATCTGTATGCGCCGGCTACGGGCACGATTGCAGTGCATTGGGTGCAGGGCATCGGCTCGGCTGCCGCGCCCGCCCCGCAGGCCCGTCTGATGGCCACCGTCATCAACGGCATTCTGAGCCGCAAGCTGCCCTGGGGACTGGTTCTGCTGGGTGTGGCGCTGGTGATTGCCGTGGAGTTGCTCGGCATTCGCTCGCTCACCTTTGCCGTGGGTGCGTATCTGCCCATTGGCACCACGCTGCCCATCTTCATTGGCGGTGTCGTGCGCTGGTTGGTGGAGCAGGCTGCCAAACGCAATGGCGAAACCGAGGCTGAGAGCGAGGTTTCTCCCGGTTCCCTGTTCGCCAGCGGTCTGATCGCCGCCGGTGGTCTGGTGGGTCTGGTAGGCGTGGCGCTCAAGGGCTACGAAACGGCCTTCAATAAGGACAATCCTCTGGCCATCCCGCACTCCATCCTCTACAACGATTTTGTGTCGGTGCTGGGCTTTGCTGCTCTGGCCTTTGCTCTCTACTACTTCGCTCGCAAGCCGCTGAAGAAGTAAGCTGGCAAGCAAACACAACGGCCTCCATCGCAGCTGCGGCGGAGGCCATTGTGTTTTAAGGAGGACCCTATATCTTTCTCTCCGGCGGCACCAGCAGGGTGACGGCGTCGGGCACCACTTCCATGCGGATGGGAGGGCGGCCGAGTACTTCGCCGTCGGCCTCGGCCAGCAGCTGGGTGTGCGGATCGTCGGGCATGGCGCAGGCGGCGTGACTGGTTTCGAACAGGTCCACAATGCGCGAAAACCGATGGCGGCCGAGCACCGCTCCGGTGACAAACTTCAGATATTGCCAGCGGCTCTGGGTGGCAAAGGCCAGCATGCGCAGGGAATCGGAGTGCAGGCTGGCGCCGGGCACCAGCGCCCCCACCGCTCCGCCCAGCGAGCGGACGCGAATTACCAGCAGTTGTGAGACGCGGCGTGTGTAAGGGCGATCCTTGCCGAAGAGTGCCGCGAACATCGGGAAGTCGCCCCGCGCCCAGATGCGGAAGCCCTGAATCAGATAGAGCAGATAGCCGAGCCGCCGCTTGAGGCCCGCATCCATCGAGGCCATCAGAAGCGCGTCCGGGCCAATGCCGGCAGCCACCAGAAAGTAGCGCGACTGCTCCTGGCCCGCTTCGTCGCGATAGAAGATGCGACCGGCGGGAATCCGTACCGGCTCGGCCGTGAGCAGCTTTTTGGCCGCACGCACAGGCGAACCGGCCAAACCGAGCGCTGCTGCCAGCGCATTGGCTGTGCCGAAGGGAATGACGCCGAGGGCGGTCTGCGAACCGGCCAGCCCCTGCAATACGGCGTGCATGGTGCCGTCGCCGCCGCAGGCCAGCACCGTGTCATAGCCCTCGCGGACGGCCTGCTGCGCCAGTTCCGGGCCGCTGCCGGGGCCATCGGTTTCAAAAGGAGTAACCGTGAGGCCTGCCCCGCGTAACACTGCAAGCACACGCTCCAGAAGTTGTTTGCGTGCCGTTGAGTGCTGGCCAGAGATCGGGTTATAGATCAGTGCGACCCGTTGCATCGTGCCTGATTCCTGTCGAAAGAACTTCTCTCCACATTAGTCATAAAAAGAGCTGCATGGCGCTGGCGGAACGCCTTTTCACGGGATCTTCAAAAAGCAATTTTCCAGGAGGATCCTGACTGCGTTCAACAGGATAGACGACTAGAGCAAAATCAGGAAAGGTAGCCCCAGAAAAATCGTGCAAGGTTGCCGTTCCCTGATGGTCACGGCAACTTTGGAGCTGTGGCTTGCGGGTACAGCATCCCTGATTTTGTTATATCCCATAGGCGAAGTCTGCCTGCAAGCGCTTTTCCTGATTTTGCGGCGGAGGGGGCACGAAAGGGAAGGGAGGCGAAGGGATGGATCATCCTTCCCAGCGCCCAAAGGCGGGAGCTGGGAAGGATGAGGGTGTTTTGAAGCTATGCGAGGACGGCGATTTTGGCGCGTTTACCCATGCGCACATTCACCTTGGCCGGCAGCGAGGCTACGGAGAAGATGTTGCCCGCAGCGGTTTCGCCATCCAGCTTGACTGCCTTTTCGGCGATCTTGCGGTTGGCTTCAGCGCCGCTTGCGGCAAGCCCCAGAGCCACCAGCAGCTTGGGCAGACGGACTTCTCCTGGATTGGGTCCGGCAAGATCGGCGATGGAAAGATTGACCTCTTCCAGATTTTCAGCCGCTTCCTTCTGCTGGAACATCCTGGCCCAGTTTTCATCGGCCTCGGCGGCGGCTGTCTCGGAGTGGAAACCGGCGACGATGGTGCGGGCCAGCTGCTTTTTCACGGCCATCGGATGCAGTTTGCCCGCGGCTACGTCGGCCTTCATCGCATTCACTTCGCTCTGACGAAGATCAGTGAGGAAGACAAAATACTTCCACATCAGATCATCGTTGATGCTCATCAGCTTGCCGTACATTTCGCTGGCGGGCTCATTGATGCCGATGGCGTTGCCGAGCGACTTGGACATCTTCTGCACGCCGTCCAGGCCTTCCAGGATGGGCGTCATCAGCACGATCTGCGGCTTCTGGCCGTAGTGGCGCTGTAGTTCGCGGCCGCACAGCAGGTTGAACTTCTGATCGGTGCCGCCCAGCTCCACGTCGCACTCCAGGCAGACCGAGTCGTAGCCCTGCATGACGGGGTAGAGGAACTCGTGCAGGCTGATCGGCTGCTCGGCCTCATAGCGCTTGTGGAAGTCGTCACGCTCCAGCATCTGGCTCACCGTGAAGTGGGCTGAAAGGCGGATGATCTTTTCGTAGTCAATCTTGCCGAGCCACTCGCTGTTGTAGCGGACTTCGGTTTTGTCGGCGTCAAGAATTTTGAAGACCTGTTCCTTGTAGGTCTCGGCGTTCTTGTCGATCTGTTCGCGGGTGAGCGGCTTGCGCGTCACGTTGCGGCCGGTGGGGTCGCCAATCAGGCTGGTGAAGTCGCCCACCAAAAAAATAACGGTGTGGCCGAGCTGCTGAAAATGGCGCAGTTTGCGCATCAGCACGGTGTGGCCCAGGTGCAGGTCGGGCGAGGTCGGATCAAAACCGGCCTTGATCCGTAACGGACGGCCCGTCTTGCGGCTCTCCTCAAGCCGTTCACGCAGGTCACTGACGCGGATGATCTCAGCCGCACCCTTCTGCAGCAGGTCCAGCTGCTCATCGACAGGAAGAAACTCGCTCATGATCTTTCAAGTATAAATTCGCCCACCCCGCACGGCGAAAACAGAAACGGCTTCCCCCTGCGGAGAAGCCGTTTTTTTCTTGGAGTGAGTGTGCTTAAGCTGTGGCCGACCGGCTGGTTTTGAAGCGGCCAACCAGTTGTTTCAGGTCGCCTGTGAGTTGGGAGAGCTGCTGACAGGCTCCTGCCGACTCCTGTGCGGAGCTGGACGATTCGCGCACCATAGTGGCAATTAAACCCATGCTGGAGTTCATCTCGCGCGTGGTGGTGGCCTGTTCCGTAGCGGTGGCGGCAATCTGACTGATCATGTGCTCCACATCGCCGGCGCGGGAGGTGATCTGCGCAAGCGCCGTGCTGCACTGCTGCACCATTTCCATGCCGTGGTCCACCTTGCGCGTGCTCTGGTCCATTACTTCAACGGCCTGATGGGTGGTCTGTTGCACGCTGGAGATCATGGAACCAATCTCCTTGGTGGCCTGGGTGGTGCGGTCCGCAAGGCGGCGCACTTCGCCCGCCACTACGGCAAATCCGCGACCCTGTTCACCGGCGCGGGCAGCTTCGATGGTGGCATTGAGGGCCAGCAGGCTGGTCTGGCTGGCAATCTCGTTGATCACGGCCACGATGCGCCCAATCTGGTCGCTCGATTGATCCAGTTGCTGGATCGTTTCGGAGCTATGGCGGGCCGAGTCAGCAATCTCGCGCATGATGGCCACTGTGTTATCAACAATCCGGCTACCGCCTTGCGCTGCCTGGCCTGCCTCCTGCGCGGTAAGAGCCGCCTGTTCGCCATGCTGGCTGACTTCGGAGACGCTGAAGGCCATATTGTGCATGGCATCCGATACTTCGATTGCCTTGCTGTTTTGGCTCTGACTGGAGGTGGCAATGCTTTGTGCAGAACTAGCAATATACCCGACCGCTGCCGCGATCCGCTCGGTGTTATCGGCCACGTGCGCGATGATCTCTTCAACGCCCTCCAGAAATTTGTTGATCCAGTGACCAACCTCGCCCAGTTCGTCCTCGTGCACGATTTTGATGCGTTTGGTCAGGTCGCCCTCGCCCTCGGCCATGTCGCGCACATAGTCACGCACACGGTTCAGCCGACGCACGGTTTCAGTCACCACATACCACGACAAGGTCACACCAAAGCCCACGCCCAGCAGAATGGCCAGACCCAGGCTCCAGCACAGATGATGGAAAAGCGTGGTGGTCTCATCCTTCTGGCGGGCAAGATCTTCGGCGGCGCGTTTTTTTGAGGTGTCCAGCGGTTTGCGGATGCGGGCAAAAATTTCAAAACTCTTGCTGACCGAAAGCGCCTGCGCCTGATCTGGATGACCGCCATCAACCAGTTGCAACACATGGTGGTTCAGTTCTTTGTATTCGTCAAAGGCTATGCGGATGTCGTGGATGTCCTGCTTGCCCAAATCGGAGGCGATCGGTTCCCAATCGTCCAGCGCCGTATCAAAAGCCGTGGAATAGCCTTGTTGCTGGCGTTCAAATTCCTGCCGCTGTTGGTCGCCGGAGGCCAGAATTACGTTCTTCTGCATGCGGATGTAGTTGATCAGATTGACGTCAACCTCATCGGTGAGCCGTGCCCGCCCGGCGATGGGGCCAGCGATCTGGTCCATGCGGTCGCGCAGATCCGCGGCTTTCATCAGACCGAACAGGCCAATGCCTGTGGCTACAGCCGAAAGCAGCAGCACAGAGGCCATCAAGCGGTCGCGGATACTTTTCAAAATTGCCATCGTTACGTCCTTGCAGGCATTGACTTCAAGGTCTGGGCCGGTCATCGGCAAGGCAAGCAGGATCATGAAAATTTACGGACGGTTGAATGTACTTTGGAGAGCTCTATTTTCCCGCTCTGTAGGCTCGATGCGGCATCGGGAAACGGGCAACTTTGCCTCAGACAGTCGGCAAGCGTGAACTTTCTGTCTTAAACTGGTCGATATGGAAGAGTTCAGCCGCATCCAACGTCTGCCCCCCTACGTGTTCAACATCACCGGCGAGATGAAGATGGCCGCCCGCCGGCGCGGCGAAGATATTATCGACTTCGGGATGGGTAATCCCGATGGAGCCACCCCCAAACACATCGTTGAAAAGATGGTGGAGGCGGCGCTCAAGCCCGTCACCCACCGTTATTCGGTTTCGCGCGGCATTCCGCGTCTGCGCAAGGCCGTCTGCAACTGGTACAAGTCGCGCTATGACGTCGATCTGGACCCCGACACCGAGGCCATCGTCACCATCGGCTCCAAGGAGGGCATTGCCCACCTTTGTCTGGCCATTCTGGACTCGCGCGATACGGTTCTGGTGCCCAATCCCAGCTATCCCATCCATATCTACGGCCCGGTGATTGCCGGTGCGCACGTCGTCAGTGTGCCCATCGTAGATCGTGAGCAGTTCCTGCACGAGCTGGAAGACCTGATTCCGCGCATGGTGCCGCGGCCCAAGGCGCTCATCGTCAACTTCCCGTCAAATCCGACTACGGAGTGTGTGGAGCTGCCGTTTTTGGCTCGTCTGGTGGAGCTGGCCAAGGAATATGGCTTCTACCTGATTCACGACATTGCCTACGCCGACATCGCCTTCGACGGCTACAAGCCGCCCAGCGTGCTGCAGGTGCCCGGTGCCAAGGACGTGGCCGTTGAGTTCTTCACCCTTTCGAAGAGCTACAACATGCCCGGCTGGCGTGTGGGCTTCATGTGCGGCAACAAGACGCTGGTGGCCGCCCTTGGCCGCCTGAAGGGCTACTTCGACTACGGCACCTTTACGCCGATTCAGGTGGCTTCGATTCTGGCGCTCGAAGGTCCGCAGGATTGCGTCGCCGAAATTTGCGAAATCTATCGTAAGCGCCGCGATGTGCTCGTCGATGGTCTGAACAAGCTGGGATGGCCCGTCATCAGCCCCAAAGCCACCATGTTCGTCTGGGCCAAAATCCCCGAGCAGTACGCCAAATTGGGCTCGATGGAGTTCTCGAAACTCCTGCTGAACGAGGCCAAGACGGCCGTCAGCCCGGGCATCGGCTTTGGTGACTACGGCGATACCCACGTACGCTTCTCGCTGATCGAAAACGAGGAGAGAACCCGGCAGGCGCTGCGCGGCATCAAGGCCATGTTCGCCAAGGGGTAAGACGGCAGCTTCTAGCTTCCAGCTACTAGCTAGAAGCTAAAGGCTCATTCTGCTGACCGATGCTGTAGCGGCTTTTAGGCAAAATAAATAACCGGATGGCCCGGGTTCCTCGCATGTGTGGAACCCGGGCCATCCGGTATTTGAAAAGCATCTTTTTGCTGACAGCCAGCTGTCAGCTCATCCAGTCATGGACAGGACTTTGGCTAAATCGAGGAGTTTGGTTCCGGCAAAAAGAGCTGGAAGCTGGTGGCTAGAAGCTGTCTTCCGCTACTCGGCCATCAGGCTCAGCTGATGGCGCACATCGGCTCCGCGCACCCAGAAGATGACATCGGTGGCGATGTTGGCCGCATGGTCGGCAATGCGCTCCAGATTCTTGGCTACAAAAATTCCCTTCATGGCCTGCTGGGTATTCTGCGGCTGTTCCTGAATCATGCGGAGCAGGTCGTCGTGGGCCCGGTGATTCATGCGGTCGATTTCGTCGTCCATCTCAAGCACCGTATCGGCCAGCCGCGCATCGCCTTCCAGCAGCGCCTGCACCGCCGTGCGGATCATGCGGCCGGCGTACTCGCCCATGGACTCAAAGTCCACCGGTAGCGCAACATCCTCCAGCTCGATCAGCTCCTTGGTGCGCCGGGCCACGCCCATTGACTGGTCGCCAATCCGCTCCAGGTCGCCGTTGATCTTGATCACGGCCAGAATAAAGCGCAGATCCACAGCCATCGGCTGTTCCTTGGCGAGCAGTTCGTAGGCCATCTCGTCCAGCTCCCGCTGGGCCGTGTTGATGGCTGCCTCGTTCTGCTTGACGAACTTGCACAACCCCTTGTCGCGCTGCAGAAACGCGTCCACGGCCGATTCCACCCCTTGCTGGGCCAGGGCGGCCATGGCCATCATCTTGTCTTTTAGTTCAACCAGCTGCAGATGGAAGTGTATGCGAGGCAAGGCTCTTTCTCCTGAGCATCTATTGTGCACCAACCAGCGTTACAAGCATACAAAGAAGTTTAAAAACAGAGAACAGAGGCGGCGGGCAGCCAACAGCGGACGCTTATTGACTCGGCAAACAAATACCACGACACTTCGGGTGCCTCACCCTCGCCACGTCTTTGTTTTTGTGGCTAGGGTGGGGAAGCACGCAATACGCTTCATTTGCCAGATCAATCGCCGCCTGCATCTGACAGCAAGCGGTGAAAAGTATGCATAAAGCATGGGGAAAGGATGAAAGTACGAAAAAGTCCATATCTCCAGCTTTGGCACAAACCAACTGTCCTCTGTACTCTGCTCTCTGATTTAGACTGTGACAGTCCCGCGCACCCCGGCGTGGGCAGGCGCGACGCACTGAAAGCCGCGCCGTGATAGAGGAATCAATGAACGAACCCCATTCCGTCCTTCCCAACAATGCCTACCAACCACTTGCTCCAGGCGAAAGCTATCAGCCGCTGGTTCCGGCCAGCTCCGGCCAGCCCGAACTAACTCTGCGCGCCCTCTTTTGGGGTATGGTCTTCTGCGTTCTCTTCTCCGTGGCTTCGGCCTACTCGGCCCTCAAGGTCGGGCAGGGCATGGAAGCTGCCATTCCCATTTCCATCCTTGCCATCGGCTTGGCGCGGGTCTTCAAACGCCGTTCCACGGTGCTCGAAAACGTGATTGTGATCGGCATTGGCGCGGCCTCGGGCAGTGTGGCGGCGGGCGCAATTTTCACCCTGCCCGCGCTCTACATCTTGCAGCTCTCGCCGCATCCGTGGCAGACCATCCTCATTGGCCTGGCCGGCGGCTGTCTGGGCGTGCTCTTCCTCATTCCGCTGCGTCGCTATTTTGTGCGCGAAATGCATGGTCAGCTGCCCTTCCCGGAGGCCACTGCCATCACCGAAGTGCTGGTAACCGGCGAACGCGGCGGCTCGCAGGCCAGCTTGCTGATTCAGGCCACGGGCTTGGCCGCAGTCTTTGACTTTTTTGCTACCACCTTCCACGTCTGGAAGGAGTACGTTGACTTCCAGTTCATTCCCGCCGTGCGTACGCTGGCCGACAAGGGCCGCATGGTCTTCAGCTTTGACGCGCTGGGTTTCGTGCTCGGTCTGGGCTACGTGATGGGCCTGCGCGCTGCGTTGATGTTCTGCGCGGGTGGCGTGCTCACCAACTTTGTTCTCGTTCCGCTGATCTGGTTCTTCGGCAGCCATCTGGGGTCGCCGG
Organism: Telmatobacter bradus; assembly: GCF_048629425.1. Lineage (NCBI taxonomy): Bacteria > Pseudomonadati > Acidobacteriota > Terriglobia > Terriglobales > Acidobacteriaceae > Telmatobacter > Telmatobacter bradus. The sequence goes on along the minus strand of NZ_CP184532.1, from coordinate 3,445,568 downwards.
TCTATCCCGGCGTCAAGCCGGTGGAGCTGATGAGCGCGCTCGAAATCTATCGCAACTACGTCCGCTTTATTGGCGTAGGTGCCATTGCCGCCGCTGGAATCTTCGGCGTGCTCAAGTCCATGCGCGTTATCCTCAACTCGCTTTCCATCGCCCTGCGCGCCTTCCGCCACGGCGAGGAGCCCACCAGCGACCGCACCGACCGCGATGTGCCGATGCTGCTGGTTCTGGTCGGCGTGGTCGTCTCGACGCTTGCTGTCGGCCTCTTTTTTGCCAGCTTCAAGGTAGCCTTGACCGCGCTGCTGGCGGGTTTGGCGCTGGTGCTGCTCTTCAGCTTCTTCTTTACCTCGGTGGCCGGCAACGCCATTGCCACCACGGCCAATAATCCTGCTTCGGGCATGACGATGCTCACCGTCATCGTCTCCTCCGTGGTGCTGCTCAACTTTGGCATCAGCGGCAACACCGGCATGTTCTTTGTGATGGCCATTGCCGGCATGGTCTGCACGGCGCTCTGCGTCTCGGGCCAGTTCATCACTGACCTGAAGGTGGGCTACTGGCTCGGCTCCACGCCGGCCGCGCAGCAGAAGGTCAAGTTTCTGGGCGTGATTACGGCGGCCATCGCCTCGGGCCTCACCATCATTCTGCTGGCGCACGCTTTCCAGTTTGGCGAGGCGACGCCGGGCGACGCGCGTCAGGTGCTGGCTGCCCCGCAGGCCTCCATCATGAAGGCGCTGGTGGTCAGCTTTCTCAGCCGTCAGCCGGTGGCCTATGTGCTCTTTGGCATCGGTGCTGTCATCTCGGTGATCATGGAGATGCTGGGCAAATCCTCGCTGGTCTTTGCCCTTGGTATGTATCTGCCGCTCAGCCTCACCTCGCCGGTGTTGGCGGGCGGTGTGCTTTCGCACTTTGTCAACAAAAAGTCGGAGAATACCGGTGGCGACGAGGGCCGCTCGATCCGCGAACGGGGCGTGATTCTGGCCAGCGGTCTAATGGCTGGTGGTGCGCTTGGTGGCGTGCTGGGCGCGGCTTTGCGGCTTATCCCCGGCTATCGTGAAGAGCTGATTCAGAGCCCGTTTTACGACAATGACCTCATCAGCCAGCCACTGGCCATCGTGCTTTTTGTTGGCCTCTGCCTCTACGTCTGGTACATCAGCCAGAAGAAGGAGAAGTAAATGGATCGAGCTGCAATTTTTACTGCCCATGCGATTCTGGCCATTGACACGCTGTGGGGCGGAGATGTGCTCTGCGCCTCTGGCACCGGCCGCTTTATCGCCGACTCCTGGTTCAGCGACGAGCCCTTGCCGGAAGCCTACACGCACCCGCTGGCTAAGCAGGTGCGCGAGCCCGGCGGCGTTTCCGCCAAGGAACTCGACCGCGAGGCCGTTGCTCAGTATTTGAAGCTTGTGGATCTGCCCACTGCGATTGCCGGATTGCGCAGCGAAGGCGCAAAGATTGGCGGCCAGCGCGGCGAGTATCTGGCCGGAATTGCGATCAGTGTTGAGGCCATGTACGATCTGGCGCTGGAAGTTCTGGGCCACGGCGCGGCCGTGCCTTACGAGCGCTCGGTGCTTGCCTCCACCGGATTGAAGCCTGAGCCCAGCCAGCCTGAGGCCAAGCGTGCCCGCGTGACTGAACTGCTGGCCAAGGCGGGTTACAAGCCCGAAGCCGGTCTGCTGGAAGCGGTGGACGCATGGCGTAACGCCCGCTATATTCCCATGGCCAGCGTGCGCGGTCTGGGTGCGGCCGTCATTGCCCACTTTGACCAGTTGAGCGCCAAGAATCTGCTGCCCTATCTGCCTGCGGAGTTCGCTCCCGTGCCGCGCGCCAACATTGGCTTTTTGCCCATTAAGGATGCGTGGTTTTCCGGCTCCATGAACTACCTGGGCCGCGCCCGCAAGGCCAGCGGCGAGCCCGAGTACGAAGCCACCTATGAGATCAATGCTTCGCTCTCGATTTCCTACCCCGAATTCGAGCAGTTGGTGAGCCACGAAGTGGTTCCTGGCCACGTGACCACCTTTGCCTACCTGCAGAATTTGTACTACCGCAAGCAGGCGGGCTTTGAGGCTTCGGTGCTCACCATGAACACGCGCGCCGCTACGCTCTTCGAGGGTATTGCCAACAACGCCATCCTGATCGCCCACGGCGTGACGGAAGTAGAGCAGCTGCCTGACGAAGATTTGCAGATTGGCGTCTTGCTGGCTCTGTTGCAGGACGACGCCAAGAACCAGTCCTCCTACCTGACTTGGGGCGAGGGCAAGCCGCAGCCGGAAGTGGCCGCCACCTTGCGCAAGGACTTCCTGGTCAGCCTCGAACGCTCCGACAAGCTCAGTGGTGCATGGGGCCGCCATCCGCTGCTGGGGCGTATGTATCTGCCTGCCTACCGTCGCGGCACCGACAAGGTGGCCGAGCTGCGCCGCAAGCATTCGGCAGAGAAGATTCTGCCCGCGCTTTATGGAGCCAAGGGGCTGGTGGACATCGTCACCATCGACAAGGTGTTGTAAGCGGAGTACACAGAAAAGGAAAACGCCGGGGCGCATGCTCCGGCGTTTTTTGTTGCGCGATTTTTCCGGGCCTGAAGGCCACGGCACCCTCCGATTCTCCCTCGGGCTTTTGTCGCGGAGGGAGGCGAGGGTTTTAACCCTCGTATGAAGTCGGAAAAATAAGCGCGGGCTTTAGCCCCGGGATTTTGGAGCCTATTCTGTTTTCCGGCGCAGTGCTTATTTCTTCTTGTTGTGCGCAGCTGCTCGCCGGGTGCTGGCGCGCGCCACCAGACGCGGCTCCAGCAGAATGGTGCGGGGCTTGGGCGGCGTCTTGGCTTCCAGCAGCGCAAGCACCAGCCGGGCTGTGTGCTCGCCTGCCTGCGTGGTCTGCTGGTCGATGGTGGAGAGCGGCACACGCAGCTCGTCGTTGTAATACAGATTGCCCGCGCCGATTACGGCCACGTCTTCCGGTACGCGCAGGCCAGCTTCCTGCAGGGCGTGAATCGCGCCGATGGCCATGGCGTCGTTGAAGGTGAAGATGCCGTCGGGCGGCGTCTTCACCTGGAGCAGACGGCGGGTGAGCGCTTCGCCCTGCGCGATGCCGTGGGCGTCGGCCAGTGACAGATCGCTGATGGAAGCCGCGTGCAGCTTCAGGCCGTGGGCGGCAATGGCCTTTCGGTAGCCGTCCACGCGGCCGCGCCCGCAGCTGGTGTCGGGCCCGCGAAGGTGGGCAATGCGCTTGCAGCCGATGGTGATCAGGTGGCTGGTGGCCAACTCGCCCACACGCTCATCGTCCACGCCCACGTAGTTGGCGTCGAGCATAGGAAAGCGCCGGTCAATGAGCACCAGCGGCAGGCCCTCGCTCTGCACGCGCTCAAGCGTTGCACTGTGGCTCAGCGCCGAGGCGATGATCAGTGCGTCCACCCTGCGGGCCAGCAGGCGCTCGATGGTGCGCTCCTCCAGAGCCGGATCCTCTTCCGTAGTGGAGATGGTCAGGCAATAGCCTTTTTTGAGCAGCGCCGCTGAGAGCGATTTGGCGATTTCTGCAAAGAAGGTGTGCAGCAGATCGGGTACCACCAGAGCCACCAGGTAGGTGCGCCCGGTTACCAGCGAACGCGCCGCCAGATTGGGCGTGTAGTTCATCTCGCGCACCTTGTCGAGCACGCGCTGACGGGTCTTTTCGCCAATGTCGGCGTGGTTGCGCAGGACTTTGGAGACCGTGATGATGGAAACGCCCAGCTCCCGGGCAATGTCCTTCATGGTAGTGGCCATCGGGGGATTCCTCGCGCAATTCGAAGGTGGAAGCGGTCTGCTCGACTGCTTCAGGGGATCATTCTACATGCCCTAGCTCTAGCGCTACAGTCAACGGCACAGTCAAGAGGGTGGAATCATGCAGTCTGAGGTGCGGAATTGGGGTGGAATTCGGCAGAAAAAGGCGCGGCTGTTGCATGTGCAGGAAAACGGAGTTTGATGAGGCTTTGTGCCGGAAGGCTGGATTTCTTCGCGTGCAGCAGCAAGGATTTGCGCTTGAAAAAAACTTTCTCTTGACGATTGTCCGAGTCAGGAGAGAAGATTTGGGCGAGATTACGGTAGCGCTAAAGTAAACGGATTTTTCCTGCTTCCCGCGCTACCCGGCCCATGTGGCCGAGCGCAGCTTTGATCGGGCGGAGCCCGAAGGAGAAACCTCATGGCAGCAACGTATGCACTTCCCCAGGTCGCCGCACCCCTCAGCTATGCGGCCAATGAAGTCTTTCTGGTCGCTTCGGGCGATCTTCGCCCCTCGGCCAACGAAGTTTGCTGGCCGGCGCAGGAGGCGATGGAAAAGCAATTGACCACGGCCTTTGCCGCCGAGGGAATCAAGCTGCGGCGCGCCCATCCCTATGACGCGGCGGGCAAGCATGGCTTCATCCAGAGCCAGCGCATGGGCATGAAGGTCTTTGAGTCCATTCCCAAAGATGCGCCCATCGTGGTGGCCGAGTCGGTCTGGCAGTACAGCGCGCATGTGCTGGCTGGCCTGCTCGAACACACCGGGCCGATCCTGACCGTGGCCAACTGGAGCGGGCAGTGGCCGGGGCTGGTGGGCATGCTGAACCTGAATGGCTGCCTGCGCAAGTATGGTGTGCAGTACACCTCGCTGTGGAGCAAGGATTTCACCGATCCGCTCTTCAAAAAAGGTCTGGGCGAGTGGATCAAAAACAAGAAATTTATCCACGATACATCGCATGTGCACGCCTTTGATGCGGCCAAAGTGCCTGCCGCTGAAAAGCAGTTGGGAGAAGCTCTGGCTGCCGAGCTGAAGGCAAAGAAGGCGATTCTGGCGGTCTTTGACGAAGGCTGCATGGGCATGGCCAACGCGATTATTGAAGATGGGCTGATGAATCCAGCCGGCATCTTCAAGGAGCGGCTGAGCCAGTCGGCGCTTTTTGCCGCCATGCGCGAAATTTCCGACGCCGAGGCGCAGAAGGTGCGCAACTGGCTGGATGCAGCCGGCCTGAAGTTCCTTACCGGGCCCAACGAAGAGACGGACCTGACCGACGCGCAGATTCTGCTGCAGTGCAAGATGTACATTGCTGCCCTGCGCATGGCCGACGCCTTCGGTTGCGACTGCATCGGCATTCAGTACCAGCAGGGCTTGAAGGATCTGGTTCCGGCCTCTGATCTGGTGGAGGGCCTGCTGAACAACGTGGAACGGCCTCCGGTGTTTTCAACGGATGGACGTGAGCTGTATGCGGGCAAACCGCTGCCCCACTTCAATGAAGTGGATGAGTGCGTGGGTGTGGATTCGATTGTGACCAACCGGGTGTGGACGGCCATGGGACTGGACCCCGCCACTACGCTGCACGATGTGCGCTGGGGTGAGTGGTACAAGGGCGCGGGAGCAGATGGCAAGCCGATCGACGATTTCATCTGGCTCTTCCAGATCTCAGGCGCGGTTCCGGCCTCGCATCTGAAGGGTGGCTACAAGGGCGCAGTCAGTGAGCGCCAACCCTCCATGTACTTCCGCATGGGCGGCGGCACGTTGAAGGGCGTCTGCAAGCCGGGCGAGCTGGTCTGGAGCCGCGTGTACGTGGAGGCGGGTGAACTGAAGGTGGATCTGGGCCGGGCTACGGTGGTGGATCTGCCCGAGGCCGAAACCAATCGCCGCTGGGCCCAGGTGACCACGCAGTGGCCGGTGCAGCATGTGCGTTTGCACGGCGTCACCCAGGATCAGTTCATGGCGAGGCATCCTTCCAATCACATTAGCGTGGCCTATGCGCCCACGGCCGAGGCGGCTGATCGTGCGCTGGCGGCCAAGGCTACCATGTTTCACGCCATGGGGCTCGCTGTGAGCTTCTGCGGCGTGAAAGTCTAAACCTCCTTCCGTCGTGTGAGCCCGCTTGCGCGTTGGATTTTCGCTTACCTCTCGTACTAAGCCAAGGAAGCCTGCATGGCCCTCTGGGTCAGACCGGCTTCCTTCTTTTTTGGGCTTTTCTTGATGCGTGCAGAAAGCGAGATTCAGGGGCGAGCTATCTTGCACAAAGCAACAAAAATGCGGCCCATGTGGGCCGCATTTTTGTTGGGTGTTCGTCTCCGCAGATTTATAGCATTTCTCCAATTGCTGTAGAGCGAAAGCTGGATGCCGAGTGGCTTTTTCCTTAAGAAAAAGCCACCTTGGACGCAATTCGACACTGCACGTGTATTGGAGAAATGCTCTAAAGGTCAAGCACCGCGCAGAGTTCCCGGACGGCGGCGGCACTCTTGTCGAGGGCCTCTTTTTCGTCGGGGTTCAGGCGGATTTCCACGATCTGCTCAATGCCGCCCGCGCCCAGCTTGCAGGGCACGCCAATGCAGTAGCCGCTGATGCCGTACTCGCCCTCCAGGTAGGCCGCGCAGGGCAGAATCTTCTTCTTGTCCTTGAGGATAGCTTCGGCCATTTCAACTGCGGCGGCCGAGGGAGCGTAGTAGGCGCTGCCCGTCTTCAGGTGTTTGACGATCTCGGCTCCGCCGTCGCGGGTGCGCTGTACAAGGGCGTCGATGCGCTCCTGCGGCAGCCACTCGGTGAGCGGAATGCCGGCTACCGTCGTATAGCGAACCAGCGGCACCATGGTGTCTCCATGGCCGCCCAGTACTGCGGCGTTCACGTTCTCCACGCTCACGTCCAGTTCCTGGGCGATGAAACTGCGGAAGCGGCCCGCGTCCAGCACGCCGGCCATGCCCAGCACGCGCTGGCGGTTGAAGCCGGACTTCTTGTATGCTGCCTGCACCATGGCGTCCAGCGGGTTCGAAACCACAATCAGGATGGACTCTGGCGAGTAGCGAACCACCTTTTCAACCACGTCGCTCATGATCTTGAAATTGGTTTGCAGCAGGTCATCGCGGCTCATGCCCGGTTTGCGCGGCAGGCCGGCGGTGATGATCACGATGTCGGAATTGGCGGTGTCGGCGTAGTCGTTGGTGCCGAGGATGCGCACGTCGGACTTCTGGATGGGAAGGGCTTGCAGCAGGTCGAGGGCCTTGCCTTGCGGCGGACCATCCACCACGTCGAGAAGGACCACGTCGGCCAATTCCTTGGCCATGATCCAGTGGGCAGCCGAGGAGCCGACGTTACCGGCTCCTATGATGCTGACCTTCTTGCGCATGTTGACCTCCGGGGAACGGGGTTGTGCGGGTTACATGTTGGCGATGATCCGGGTGGCGAACTCGCTGGTGCCCACCTTGGTGGCACCGGCCGTCTGCCGCTCGAAGTCGTACGTTACAAACTTCTGCAGGATGGTCTTTTCCATGGCAGTTTCGATCATGGAAGCGGCCTCTTTCCAGCCCAGGAACTCCAGCATCATCACGCCTGAAAGAATGACGCTGCCGGGGTTGATGACGTCCTTGTCGGCGTACTTGGGAGCGGTGCCGTGGGTGGCCTCAAAAACCGCGTAGCCGTCGCCGATGTTGGCGCCGGGCGCAATGCCGAGTCCACCCACCTGGGCCGCGGCGGCGTCGCTGATGTAGTCGCCGTTCAGGTTGGTGGTGGCCAGCACGCTGTAGTCCGACGGGCGGATGATGATCTGCTGGAAGATGGAGTCGGCAATGCGGTCATTGACCAGAATCTTCTTCTTCCACGCACCGTTGCCGTGGCTCTTGCCGATGGCCTCCAGCACCGCCTTGACCTCGGCGATCACCTGCTGTTTGAAGCTGTCGGGAGCAAACTCCATGCCCGGCTCGATCAGGAGGGCGTTTTCTTCCACCGTCAGATTCGGGTTGGCGTCCAGATTGCCGAGGATCCAGCTCTCGCGCTCGGTCACCGTCTCCTGGCGGAACTCCTCGCGGGCCACTTCATAGCCCCACTCGCGGAATGCGCCTTCGGTGAACTTCTGGATGTTGCCCTTGTGGACCAGCGTGACAGTTTTGCGGCCGCTCTCGATGGCGTGGCGGATGGCGTTGCGGACCAGGCGCTTGGTGCCGAAGATGGAGATCGGCTTGATGCCTACGCCGGAGTCGGCCCGCACCTTCTTCTTGTTGCCCATCTCGTTGTTCAGGAAGTCGATGAGCTTGGCGGCCTCGGCCGTGCCCTGCTTGAACTCGATGCCGGAGTATACGTCTTCGGTGTTCTCACGGAAGATGACGATGTTGACCTGCTCGGGATGCTTCACCGGGCTGGGCACGCCCTGGTAGTACTTGACCGGGCGAACGCAGGTGTACAGGTCCAGCAACTGGCGCAGCGCCACGTTCAGTGAGCGAATGCCCCCGCCTACCGGCGTGGTGAGCGGTCCCTTGATGGAGACGCGCAGATCCTTGGCCGCGGCAACTGTCTCATCGGGCAGCCAGGTGTTGAATTTGCGATAGGCTTTTTCGCCCGCATACACCTCGAACCAGCGGATGGCGCGCTTGCCGCCGTAGGCCTTTTCCACCGCCGCATCGAAGACGCGCTGGGCGGCCTTCCAGATGTCGCGGCCGGTGCCGTCGCCCTCGATGAAGGGAATGATCGGGTGATCGGGAACTTTGTACGCGCCGTTGGAATATTCGATGGGTTCGCCGTCTTTGGGCAGCGCCAGGCCGTTATAGGTTTCGAGCATGTGCTTCTGATCCTCTTCTTCTTAGTCGATTCGGTGGAGCAAAAATGGGTTCACAAAATCAGCCGAGCGAAACGGGCAAATTTCAAGTTGAGGCTACTCTCATAAATTAATGGAATCAATGGGGCTTCGGGCATTTTTCGGGATACTTACTCCGAAAGAGGACGAAAAACCGGCGCAAGTGGTCCTGAAACAGGAGACAGGCAGAGGCAGAGCTGAAGGCAATTGAAGCGGAAAAGCGGAAAAAGCGTGGACTTTACGCGGAACTGTTTTAGTATGGGCTCAAGTTTAGTTTGGGTTCAACTTATCTATCTATAAAAATAAGGATTTACCATGCCTGAAATCGCTGTGATCGATCGCCAGACCGAACCCCAGAACAACCTTTTGCGAACTTCCGCCCGCATTCCCTATCTGGATGGCCTGCGCGCCTATTCCGTCTTTACCGTGCTTATGGCGCACTCCGGGGGCAGAATGCACTGGATCGGTCAAGCCTGGGCCTTTCCACTGCGCCTTTTCTTTTGCTGCGCCGGCTTTGGGGTCAAGGTCTTTTTTGTCCTGAGCGGCTTTCTGATTACCACACTGCTGCTCAACGAACTGGAGGCAAAGGGCAGAATCTCGATTGCCGGATTTTACGCCCGCCGCGTAGCCCGCATCTTTCCGGCCTTCTATGCGTACTTCTTCTTCATTCTTTTGGCGGTGGTTTGGGGCTGCCATGCGGTCATCGATCCGGGATCGATTCTGGCCGCCGCCACCTACACATGGAACTACGGCTTTCTGTGGACCCATCCCACGGTTGCTGCCGGAGGAACCTTCGGGCATTTGTGGACGCTGGCGCTTGAAGAGCAGTTTTACCTCTTTTGGCCGGCCTGCCTGGTGCTGCTGGGAGCGCGCAAGGCCAAAACGCTGGTGGTAAGCGCGCTCTTCCTGCTGCCGTTGCTGCGTCTGGTCACGGATCTGCTTTGGCCGCACCTGCGGGGCTACGACGTGATCATGTTCCAGAGCGGGGCCGACCAGATTCTGTGGGGCGTGGCGGCGGCATTCGCCGCCCGTGGCCCGCTGCTGGAGTGGGTGCGCAGCAGTCGCTTCCGCAGGGCGATTCCCTGGCTGTGCGGCGGGGTGGTCTATGGGCTTAGCCCGTTGATGGGCTCGTTTTCCAAGGGGGCCAGCAGCATTGTGGGCATCGGCCTGGAGTGTGGCTCGGTGGCGCTCTTTCTGCTGTGGCTGCTGACCGGCGAAGGCGGCTGGCCGCGCCGGGTGCTGGAGTGGCCGTGGATGGTCCAGTTGGGGCTGCTCTCCTATAGCCTGTACATCTGGCAGCAGGTCTTCCTGCTCTGGGACGGATTTCCGCAGGTTCCGCTGCTGGCGCGCTGGGCGGCTCTGGGTTGCGCAGCGGTGGGCTGCTATTACGGGGTCGAGGTGCCCTTGCGGCGGCGGATCCGGGGCTGGCTGCAGCAGGCACCTCCTGCCCACGGATCGAATGGGTCCGGCATATAAATATCACTCCTGTTTGGGCACCTCTGCCGTCGGTGGGGGTGCTCTTTTTGTGTACGATCAATGGAGGTGGTATTCGCCGCCAAGAGCAAATGCGAGGTTGAGAGAAAGAGTATGCGGAAGTTCACAGTCGGTTTGATCCAGATGCGCATGAGCCCTGATCCGGAGGCCAATCTTCAGGCGGCCATCGGTCACATTCGCACGGCCGCCGGACGCGGTGCACAGGTCATCTGCCTGCCGGAGCTCTTCCGCGCACAGTACTTCTGCCAGCGGGAAGACACGGCGCTCTTTGATCTGGCTGAGCCGATCCCCGGTCCCTCGACCGCCACTCTGGGGCCGCTGGCCCGCGAGTTGGGCGTGACGATTGTGGCTTCGCTCTTTGAGCGCCGCGCCGCCGGGCTCTATCACAACACCGCCGTTACGTTGAATGAGCAGGGTGAGATTGCCAGCGTCTATCGCAAGATGCACATTCCCGACGACCCGCTCTTCTACGAAAAGTACTATTTTGCCCCGGGCGACCTGGGCTTCAAGGCTGTAGACACGCCCAAGGCGCGCATTGGCACGCTGGTCTGCTGGGATCAGTGGTACCCGGAAGGCGCACGGCTGACGGCGCTGCGCGGAGCTGAGATTCTCTTCTATCCCACCGCCATTGGCTGGCATCCGGCTGAAAAGGCTGAGTTTGGCGAGGCGCAGTACGACGCCTGGCAGACGGTTCAGCGCGGCCATGCCATTGCCAATGGTGTTTTTGTGGCAGGCGTGAACCGCGTGGGCCATGAGCAGGGTGACATTCTGGGCAATCGTGCCGAGGGCGCGGGCCTGGAGTTCTGGGGCGGCAGCTTCCTGGCCGATTCCTTTGGACGCATTCTGGCCAAGGCCTCGCACACCGAGGAAGAGATTCTGGTGGTTGAGGTCGATCTGGGCTTGATCGAAGAGACCCGCCGCAACTGGCACTTCCTGCGCGATCGCCGCATCGACGCTTTTGGCGACCTGACCAAGCGCTACATAGACGGAGAGCAGAAGTAAGATGGCGAACCAGACACCGCGCGCACTGGGCTACCGCATGCCCGCTGAATGGGATCGCCACGAAGCCACCTGGCTGGCATGGCCGCACAATCCGGAAGACTGGCCGGGCAAGTTCCAGCCGATTCCCTGGGTTTATGCCGAGATCGTCCGCATGCTCGCGGCGCACGAAGTCGTGCACATCGTGGTGCAGCACCCGAGCGAAGAGAGCCGGGCGCATTCGATCCTGAAGCGCAATGGCGTCAAGCGCGAAAATGTGCGCTTTCATCAGTGGCCGACGAATCGCATCTGGACCCGCGATTCTGGCCCCATCTTCGTGCGTAACACGGAAGGCAAAGTCGGCCTGAACAACTGGCGCTTCAATGCCTGGGCCAAGTACGAGGACTGGCAGCTCGACGACCAGCTGCCGGGCCGCGTGGCCGATCTGTTGCAGCTTCCTTCGTGGCAGCCGACCGTCGAAGTGAATGGCGAAACCCGCCGCGTGGTGCTGGAAGGTGGTTCCATCGACACGAATGGCGCGGGCGTTCTGCTCACCACTGAAGAGTGCCTGCTCAGCGAAGTGCAGCAGCGCAATCCCGGCGTGAGCCGCGCGCAGATGGAGCAGATTTTCAGCGACTACCTCGGCATCGATCAGGTGCTGTGGATGAATTGCGGCGTGGCTGGCGATGACACGCATGGCCACGTGGACGATATCACGCGCTTTGTGGCCGAAGACGTGATTGTGACCGCCGTCGAGCCCGATACGACCGACGCCAATCACGAGCCGCTGGCGGAGAATCTGGCCCGTCTGAAGGTCGCGCGCACGCTTTCTGGCAAGCAGTACACGGTGGTGGAGCTGCCGTTGCCGCGGCCCGTGCTCTTCCGTGGCCAGCGTTTGCCGGCCAGCTATGCGAACTTCTACATTGCCAACGGTGTGGTGCTGGTTCCCACCTTCAATGACAAGAACGATCGCATTGCGCTGAACACGCTGGCCGAGGTCTTTCCCGGCCGCGACGTGGTGGGTGTGCACGCCGTCGATCTGGTGTGGGGCCTGGGCACGCTGCACTGCATGACCCAGCAGCAGCCGGCGGAGTTGAGTATGTGATTTCGGGGTAGAATGTTGGCATTGAAGGAGGGGCGATGGTATTGACAGTCAAGGAAGCAATCGAGGCTGCGCGACTGCATTTTTCTGAGCTATATCAACATGAAATCGATCCTCTTGCGAGAGAACAGATTCGTCTGGAGGAGATCAAGCGAATCCCGACGAAGCGCATGGGAGGCGACAATTGGGCCATTACCTTCAGCTATCCTGTCACCTCAATGTCGTCCAGTCCATTCGGATTCAACCGAATAGCTAAAGTTGTGATTGTAGATGGAGCAGACGGGAAGTTTGTATCTCTTAAGCAGCGTGCGGCATGAAGCTAAAGGAGCATCCACAGGTGCGGCCCTATCTGGGCCGTTCTGTTGTTCTTGATACGAATTTGCTCCTGTTGCATCTTCGCTGTACGTTTGATTTTTCCTTGCTCACATCCTTCAAGCGTCTGGGGATGTTTGACTCCTGCGACTATCTTCTCCTTGCGGAACTCCTGAAGGTTTTTCCTTCATGGTTTACGACTCCGCATGTCCTTACAGAGGTTTCCAATCTGGCGAATTCACTTCCTGACTGGAGAAAGACCGCGTGGTCAGAGTTCTTTTCGCAGCGAGTTCAAGTGATTCCTGAGCTATACGAAGAGTCTGCCAAAATAGCTTCAGATTCGCCAGCAATCCGCTTTGGACTTACAGATGCCGCGCTATCCAGTGTGGCGAATCAGTATCTGGTGATGACCGTGGATTGGCCGCTGACCGGATTTCTGGAGTCGCGCAGTTTGCCTGTCTTGAATATGGTTCATCTGAAGGGGATTGAGTTTGCATTATGACCGATCCTGAACTCATGCGCGAAGCTCTCGCCGAAGCCCAGTTAGCCGCCGCAGCTGGCGAAGTGCCGATTGGCGCGGTTCTCGTCCGCGCGGGGGAGATCGTGGCGCGGGGGCAGAACCGTACCCTGCGCGACGTGGACCCGACGGCGCACGCCGAGATGGTGGCTCTGCGGGCGGCTGCGGCTGCGGTGGGCAATTACCGGCTGACCGGCTGCACGCTCTATGTGACGCTGGAGCCCTGCGCTATGTGCGCCGGGGCCATGATTCATGCGCGGCTGGACCGTGTGGTGATTGCCGCCGCCGATCCCAAAACCGGCGCTTGCGGCTCGGTGCTGGAGGTGCTCAATCATCCCCGGCTCAATCACAAAATGATCGTCGATCAGGGTGTGCTGGAAGAGGACGCGGCAGAGATGCTGCGCAATTTCTTCCGTGAGCGCCGCAAGCCGAGCTAAGTCTTTGACCGCATATAGTTGCATCTTGTGTTTGTGCTTTTCCAGGTCCCAGAATTGGGACCTGGGGCACCCAGCGTGGGAACTTTGCGAATCGGCAAATTCGTCTGTTTGTGCCGCGCGGAGTAAGGGGATAACATTTTCGGAATTGCTGTAGACCGAAAGCAGGATGCTAAGTGCCTTTTTCCTCAAGAAAAAGGCACCTTGCAAGCCCCTTAAAAAGTCTGCGTGTATTCCGAAAATGCTCTAAAATGGGCCCATGAAGGTCCTGATGTATGCCACCAACTGGTGCCGCGACTGCCGCATGACCAAGGAATTCCTTGACCAGCACAACATTGCCTATACGGTGATTGATGTGGACAATGATCCGGCGGCCAGCGATGCGGTGATCGAGCACGTGGGCAAGCGGGCCGTGCCACAGCTGGTGATCGATGGCGAGTGGTTCCAGCCCTACAAGCCGGGCCGGGGCCTGCTCTACGACGAACTGCACCAGAAGCTGGGGATTCCCCAGGCGTAACTGCTCTGGACCGCCCGGCGCGGACTGAAACAAGTACAATCGAAGAGTTGGCCTTTTGCTGCATGGCTGGCCTGTGCCCCTTGTGCGGTACGGCTGGCGTCCCAACCTCCGGCGGCAGTGAGCGCTGCACGCCCCACCCCCCAAGGAGTTTTGCTTTGATCGATCGCTACACGCGCGCGGCCATGGGTCGCATCTGGACCGAAGAGAACAAGTACCGCCGCTGGCTCGAAGTGGAGTCGGCTGCAAGCACCGTGCTGGCGGAGTTCGGCATCATTCCCACATCCGCCGCTGAGGCTATTGCCACCAAGGCCAGCTTTTCAGTGGAGCGCATTCAGGCCATTGAGGCCGAGGTGAAGCATGACGTAATCGCCTTCACCACCGCCGTGGCTGAGACGCTCAAGGCGCAGGGGTTGGACGCCGAGTCGCGTTGGCTGCACTACGGCCTGACCTCAAACGACATTGTGGATACGGCGCAGGCGCTGCAGGTCAAGGAGTCTTCGGAACAGATTCGCATCGGTCTGGTCAAATTTCTGGAAGTGCTCAAGAAGCGTGCCATTGAGTTCCAGCACACGCCCACCATCGGTCGTACCCACGGCATTCACGCCGAGCCCACCACCTTTGGCCTGAAGCTGCTGAACTGGTACGACGAGATGAAGCGCAATCTGGTTCGTTTTGACGCGGCTGCTGAAGAGATGCGCATCGGCAAGCTCTCGGGCGCGGTGGGCACCTTTGGCCACCTGAAGCCGGAGCACGAAGAAAAGATCTGCGAGCGCCTGGGTCTGAAGCCCGCGCCCATAGCCACGCAGGTCATTCAGCGCGACAACCATGCCAATTACATCTCCGTGCTGGCCATCATCGGCAGCACTATGGACAAGATTGCCGTGGAAGTGCGCCACTTGCAGCGTACCGAGGTGCGTGAGGCGCAGGAGTACTTCAGTGAAAAGCAGAAGGGCTCGTCCGCCATGCCGCACAAGAAGAATCCGATCACCAGCGAGCAGATCAGCGGTCTGGCCCGCGTGCTGCGCTCGAATGCTCAGGCGGCATTTGAGAACGTGGCTCTGTGGCATGAGCGCGACATTTCGCACTCGTCGGTGGAGCGCGTGATCTTCCCTGATTCGACCACTCTGACCGACTATCTGCTGGCCAAAACCACCGACCTGATCGATCGTCTGCTGGTCTACCCCGAGCGGATGAAGAAGAACCTGGAATCGACCGGCGGACTGATTTTTTCTGGACAATTACTGCTCGATCTGGCCGAGGCCGGCATGATGCGCGAGGATGCTTATCGCCTTGTGCAGGGCCACGCCATGCGCTCGTGGAAGGAAGATCTGGTCTTCCGCGACGAAGTGGCCAAGGACGCTTCGATTACGGCTCTGCTGACGCCTGAAAAGCTGAAAAAAACCTTCGACTACACGCGCCAGCTTGGCAATGTGGATGCGATTTTTGCAAGGGTTTTGGGCTAGTAGGAGCGGCAGTCAGCTTAAGCTGTTCTGAATTTGAATAAGGAAAAGGGGTACGGCTTTTGCCGTACCCCTTTTCCTTGTATTTTTTGCTCTACCGTCCGCAGCGCACAATAACGCGGGTTCCTGCGGCGACCATGGTGCCGGGTGCGGGCATTTGCTGGCGGCAGTTGCCCGAGCCGACAATCTGCACATTGATGCCCGACGAAGCGGCCAGTTCAATCACCTTGCGAACGGGCAGGCCGGTCAATGAAGGCACAC
Source organism: Telmatobacter bradus (assembly GCF_048629425.1). Classification (NCBI taxonomy): domain Bacteria; kingdom Pseudomonadati; phylum Acidobacteriota; class Terriglobia; order Terriglobales; family Acidobacteriaceae; genus Telmatobacter; species Telmatobacter bradus. Next base: position 3,429,957 of record NZ_CP184532.1, on the reverse strand, counting down.
TCAGCTTTTTCCCATCCTGAATGGTGATGGTTTTGGTGGCGATGCCGGGCTGCGGCGTCTGCTTGACTGGCAGCGTAACGGTTTGCGGTGCGCTCTGTTTGCCTGTGCTCTTCTGCGGTTGGGCAGGTGCGGGCGCGGGCGTGCTTTGTGGCGCGCCATTGCGCAGCGGATCGTCGCTGGGCAGCGTGTTGGCGGCGTCGTAGAGGGCGTTCAGGTCGGCTCCGCCGGAGTCTTCGTCCTCATGCACGGCGGGCAGGCTGGCCGGATTGCGCACGGCATGCAGCGGCGTGTCGTGTGGCACGCCAAGATATTCGAGCACGCGCTGCGCCACCTCGGCAAAGACCGGAGCGCTGATCTCGGCACCGTAGTAGCCCTTTTTCGGATTGTCCATGATGACGGCCACGGCGATCACCGGATTGTTGACCGGCGCAAAGCCAGCGAACGAGGCCACGTGCATGCTCTTCGAATAGGTGTGGGTCTTGGGATCGATCTTCTGCGCGGTTCCGGTTTTGCCGCCGGAGCTGTAGCCGTTCAGCTGGGCCTGTTTGCCGGTGCCGTACAGCACCACGCCCTCCAGCATCTTGCGCATTTCGGCCGCCGTCAGGCTGGTGATGACGCGATGCGCATCGGCAGGCAGAGGATTGGGCAAGTCTTCGCCGGGCTTGAACTGGCTTCCTTGTGTGGCCGTGGTGTTCTGGTTGGGCAGCAGGATGTGGGGCGGCATATAAACGCCGCCATTGGCGATGGTGGAGACCATGGTGGCCAGCTGGATGGGTGTGACTGCGATCTCCTGCCCCATGGCGATGGAGGCGATCGACGAAGCGCTCCAGCGATTGAGCGGGCGCAGCAGGCCGCGGGTTTCGTCGGGCAGTTCGATGCCCGAGCGCGAACCGAAACCGAAGGCGCGAATGTACTGATTGAAGCGGTCGTTGCCCAGGCCGAGGGCCAGCTTGATGGCACCCACGTTGCTGGAGTGTTCCAGCGCCTCGGTCACCGTGATGCGACCAAAGTGGTCGCCCTTGTCGTCGTGGATGGTGCGGCCAGCAACATTGATGACGCTGCCCTGGCAGTCGACGATGTCTTCCGGCGTAACTACATGCTGATCGAGCGCGGCCGAGTAGGTGACCAGCTTGAAGGTCGAGCCGGGTTCGTAGACGTCGCTGACGGCATGGTCCCGCAAGAGGGCTGGCGAGGTGTGGCGCAACTGGTTCGGGTTGTACGTGGGACGGATGGCGAGGGCCAGAATCTGGCCGGTATGTACGTCCTGCACGACGATGGTGCCGTTGTCTGCGTCGGTGCGCTCCATGGCGTGTTCCAGCGCCTGCTCGGCCTGAAACTGAATGTTCTCGTCGAGGGTGAGCACCATGCTGCGGCCGGGATGCGGATCGTATTCCTGGCTGCCGAGGATGTGGCGGCGGGCGTCGAAGGCGGCGTTCATAGTGCCGGGCGTGCCGTGCAGGTCGCTGTCGAACTTCTGCTCCAGTCCGCCCAGTCCGTTATCGTCCACGCCCACGTAGCCAAGCACCTGCGCGGCCAGTTCCTTGTCGGGATAGAAGCGCTGAAACTCCCTCTGGAAGAAGATTCCCTTGAGGTTCAGCTTTTTGATGGCGTCGCTGATTTCCGGGCGTACGCGGCGGGCAATCCAGGCAAAGTTATGGCCGTTCTGCAGGCGGCTGAGGATCTGTCCTTCGCTGCTTTGCTGGTCATCCGGGTCGGTGTGGACGAGGGCGGCCAGCTGATGGGCAAGTGCTTGTTTGTTGTCCACCTGGCTGGGGTCGGCGTAGATGGAGTCCACCTGTACCGTCATGGCCAGCTCATGCAGATTGCGGTCGTAGAGCACACCACGGCGCGGAGCCAGCTCAATGATGCGCTGCTGCTGGTGCTGGGCGCGGCTGAGAAAGTCCTTGTGGCGCACCACCTGCAGCCAGAACAGACGTGTGCTGATGGTAGCGGCCCAGAGGAAGAAGAAAAGACAGATCAGCCAGAAGCGCGCCCGCTTGAGCGGAATCACGCGTTGGGCTTGAAAGCGGAGACGGGGCGTTTTAGGCGCGGCTGGCATGGTGTTTCTAGTCCGATAAAAAGAGGGCTGAGAATAGAGCAAGCCCGGCCTTGCGGGGCCGGGCAGGAAAAAGCGTTGTGCTGGGCACTGGGCTTACTGCCCGGTGGGCGGAGCGGCAGGCTGCGGCGCGGTCATCTGCGCCACCACGGGTGCGCCCACATCGTAGCGGCCCTGATCGTGAATTACCTGGCCGGGCAGCGGAGCGCGCAAGCCGTATTTCTGCGCCATGGCGTCAATGTAGCGTGGTTCGGTCAGCTCGGCCTGGGTCAGGCGCAGCTTGCGGTTGTCTTCGCGCAACTGCTCTACGCGCTGCTTGTCCTGCTCCACGCGGTAGCTGCTTTCGATGGCGTAAAAGTGCTGCAGCCCATAGACCATCACCAGCGAGAAGAGCACCGTCATGGCTGCGCCAAAGATGCGCATCTCCCGCAGGCGGGTCGGATCAGGAGCCTTGACCAACCGGGAGTTGTCGAAGCCTTTATTCAGAAAGTGCTCGGGGGTGCGGATGCGCCGACGACGCAGCGGCTGCTGCGCCATCAACTCGGCGTTGTGCTCGGCAATGCGAGCGCTCCAGTTGCGTCCGTTGCTGTGGGAAGTGGTCGCCATGGGGATACTCCTGTAAGGCAGAGAACAAGAAATAGGGAATAAGAACTGCATGGTCCCCTGTTCTCTGTCTGGCTTCCTTTCTGGTTCCGCTCGTTGCTGGGCCCTGGTTGATCAGCGATGGAAACTGGGCATCTTTGGTTGTGGGCCCGGATCCTTGGCTGTGGTGCGTTCGGCGGCGCGCAGCTTGGCGCTGCGTGCGCGCGGATTGCGATAGGTTTCTTCTTCTTCAGCCACCGCTGGTTTTTTCGTCAGCAGTTGCCAAACGCCACGTTGTGCGCCGTCTCGAAGACTGTCTTTTACGATTCGGTCTTCGAGCGAGTGAAAGCTGATGACGGCGATTCGCCCCGCAGGCTTCAACAGATCAGGTGCGGCCTCCAACAAGGCTCGAATCTCGTCTAGTTCTCGGTTCACGTAGATACGGAGAGCCTGAAAGGTTCTGGTAGCGGGATGAATCGGAGAGTTTGTTGTGTGGACGACCGATGCGACCACACGGGCAAGCTGCCCAGTGGTAGTAATCGGTCGTCCGCGCACAACTGCTCTGGCGACTGTCCGCGACCTCCTTTCCTCACCGTACTCGTAAATAAGATCGGCAAGCTCACGCTCGTCCATCTCATTCACCACTTGTTCGGCCGTTGGCCCGGAGCGCGTGTCCATGCGCATGTCCAGGGGCCCGTCGGCCTGAAAACTGAAACCTCTGCGTGCCTCGTCCAGTTGCAGACTGCTGACGCCAAAGTCGGCCAGAATGCCGTCCATTGAGGCGGACGAAATGTGGCTGGCAATGGAGCTGAAGGCCTCGGGAATCAACGTCAGTTCCGGAGCTTCGGCACCCATCTCGGCCGCTGCCTGCTTCAGGCGTTCGCTGGCCAGGGCAAAAGCCTCGGGATCGCGGTCAAAACCAATCAGCCGACCCTTCGGACCAAGCCTGCGCAGAATGCCTTCGGCGTGGCCGCCCATTCCCAGCGTGCAGTCCACATACGTACCATCGGGGCGCACGTGGAGAAAATCGATCGCTTGTTGAAAAAGAACCGGCACATGGCGGTCTCTTGTATGCGTCATGTGCTCCCCCCTGAGGGGCTCTAGGCCACCGGGCCGGGTTGCAGAATGCTGGCTACCCGCTGACGATGTTCGCTGGTCAGTTTGCGCGCCTGCAGCCTGTTCTCAAAGGTGGCGCGATGCACCACTTCGAGATATTGCATCTTACCCAGTACTACGACTTCCTCGTCGAGCTGGGCACTGCTGCGCAGGATCTGTGGCAACAGCACCCGCGCCTGCGAATCAATCTCTACCTGCTGACCGTAATAACTGGTCTGGTCCAGGTAGCACTGTATGGACTCGTCCATGCTGTAAGGGGCCAGCTTGTTTTCGCGCTCTTCCCAATCAGGCAGGGGCCAGATCTGGGCTGACTCGCCATCCTCGCTGGTGATGAAGAACTGGGTGACGGATCTGGCTTCCAACATCTGCTTGAACGCAGACGGAAGCTTCAACCGCCCCTTGTCATCCACCTTCGCCGGATGGTTGCCGCGAAACATGTCATTGGCCTCTTTTGCCCTGCCCGAATTACCGCAACTGCGGAAAGCCGGGTCAGCATGACCACTTGTCCCGCCGGTAGGCCAACTAAAACTCAGCGCGTACGGCTACCGGAAAGATACATTCAGGGGAGGAAACCGGAGTGAGGTGGGTCTGGAATCCCTCTCGGAAGCCCCAAAACTCCACTCAGCTCCAAAAATTTCCACCAACAGGTTTGATACTACCTCCGTTCCCATTTCACGCCAAGGGGAAAAAGTGGAAATGTCCCTAAATTTGCGCTCAAAATCGGGAAATTTATCAATTAATTGAGGTTAGAGAAATCAAAGTACGAGAGCGTATTTACTGAAAAGGTTCTACATGTGGACAGATGGAAGTCTTTATGTTTGGGGAACAAAAGGCGAATTGTGTCCCAGTTATCCACAGCACACAGGGTGTCCAGCACAAGACAACTCGGCGTGTTTTCGTGTAAAATTATGCGAATCAATTGCTTGAAGATTTTAGATCTGCGCCCGCCGCCGCCTGCTTACCAATTGCAATAGATAGAAAAATACCAACACATTGGCCGCCAACAGGCCCACTCGCACAAGCGTGAGCTTGTGGACTGCCTCTATCAGTTCAAAAGGCAGGAACGAGGCGGTAATGAGCAGGGTAAGAACCTCGCCCCAGGCCTTTTCCAGATACAACCCAATGCCCTCGGCCAGACTCAGGGCCCCGTAGCAGAAGGCCGCTATGCCGATGCGGCGCAGCAGGGGGTCGTTGAGCAGCTCCGCCTTGTCGAGCAGGAAGTCGATCAGGTGGGATTCGGAGTTGAAATGCATATGATCGGCCAATGCGGCTAGCTCATCGCCGGCGTCTTTGCCGATCAGGTGCCGTGCTCCTAGCCCGATGGCCACAAAGAGCAATGTCTGCAGGAACTTGTAGCCTGAAATCAGAACCAGCCAGCGATTGTGGTGGGGGACTGTACGGGGCGAGTTGGCGGCTTTTTGCATGAGGGATGGAATGGATGGTGGTCGAGCAGCAGGCCGGAAGCCTGCATGCCTTTACAGTATCTAGCTTACGTTAATTGATCGTTGCAGGTTCCCCGGCAGAGGGAATACAAAGTCGAATCTGGTCAACGAAGCTTCCGCTGGAGTGTCCGAAGAAAATAACAGGAAAACTTGGAAGGTAATCTTGCAAGTTTTCCTTTCTTCTTCTATAACCAGAGCATGGAAACGAAGATGGAGCCGTTCGACGTAGCCGAACTGGTGCAGACGATGGGAGTGTTGATCCGGCGCATGCGTACCGAGGCGCATACCGACGGGCTCTCGATGAGCGAATCGATGGTGCTGGGCCGGTTGAGTCGGGAGGGCGCTGCGACCACCGCTGAGCTGGCTCGGGCCGAGGGCGTCAAGCCGCAGTCGATGGGCGCAACCGTGGCCACACTGGAGGAGCAGGGGTTGGTGGAGCGTACGCCGCACCCCACCGATGGCAGGCAGATGATTGTTCGGCTCACGGAAAATGGTCAGACGATGCGCGAAGCCATGCGCACGGCCAAGCTGGTCTGGCTCAGTCAGGCGATTGGCCAGCTGGAAGAAAGCGATCAGCTGATTCTGCGGGAAGCCACGGGGCTCTTTCGCCGTCTGGTGGAAGAACGCGGGGCGCGCTCGTGAGCTGGTTGCGGCAGGCTCATGCCGTGCGGGCGCTGCGCTCGGCCAACTTCCGCCTGTTCTTTGCCGGGCAGGGCATTTCGGTGATTGGCACATGGATGACGCGGCTGGCCACCAGTTGGCTGGTCTACCGGCTGACGGGCTCGGCACTGATGTTGGGCGTGGTCAGCTTTGCGGGCCAAATTGTTAGCTTTGCGCTGGGGCCGGTGGCGGGCGTGTGGGTGGATCGCTGGGAGCGGCGGCGTCTGCTGGTAATGACGCAGGCTGCGGCATCGTTGCAGGCGTTGCTGCTGGCGGCGTTGGCGCTGGCGCATGTGGCGCGGCTGTGGGAGCTGATTGCTCTGGCCGTGGCGCAGGGCGTAATCAACGCCTTCGATATGCCGGCCCGGCAGGCGTTTCTGGTTGAGATCGTAGTGGAGCGCGAAGACCTGGCCAATGCCATTGCGCTCAATTCACTGCTGGCCAACGGTGGCAGACTGGCTGGTCCGGCGCTGGCCGGAACTGTGATTGCGATGGCGGGCGAGGGCTGGTGTTTTCTGATCGACGGCCTGAGCTACCTGGCCGTGATTACCTCGTTGCTGCTGATGCATGTGCGTCCGATGGAGCGCAAGCCGCAGCAGAAGGAGCTGTGGGGCGAGGTGAGAACCGGCTGGCAATACGTGAGCGCGGTCGGCGGCATTCGCACTATTCTGCTGGTCTTTGCGTTGTTCAGCCTGCTGGGCTATCCCTTCACCGTGCTGCTGCCAGCCATTGCGCGGGAAACCCTGCAGGGCGGAGCGCAGACGCTCGGCTGGCTGTTGGCCGCGGCCGGTGTGGGCACCATGCTTTCCACGCTGCTGCTGGCCTCGCGTCGCACGGCGCTGGGTCTGCCGCGCGCTCTGTTGTGGTCGGCGTGGATGCAGTCGGTGGCGTTGCTGCTGCTGGGTGTTTCGCACACCCTCTGGCTCTCGCTTCTGGCGCTGGCTCTGGTCGGCTACGGATTGATGCAGGGAGCCAGCGCCTGCAACACGATCCTGCAGTCGCTGGTGAGCGAAGAGAAGCGTACGCAGGTGATGAGCTATTACACAATGGCGTTTTTTGGAGGAGCTCCACTGGGCAGCTTGCTGTTGGGCGCGCTGGCTGCGCGGCTGGGTACATCTGCAGCGGTGATGTTATGTGGTGTTGCCAGTGCCGTGGGCGCGTTGTGGTACGGCTTGCAGCGGGGCGAGGTGCAGCGTGCGCTGGAGTCCGCCGTGAGCATGTCCCTTGCAGAGAGAAAAAACAGGGAGAAGGCAGCATGATCTGGACTGAACTGAGCGCATGTTTTGTGGGGGGCTTATTTTTGGCCAACTCTGTGCCGCACACCGTGAAGGGAATCTGCGGCGACCGTTTTCCAACACCTTTTGCCAAGCCGCCCGGCCGTGGACTCTCTTCGCCCACCGTGAACGTGTTGTGGGGGCTGGGAAACCTTGCCGCAGGCTATGAACTGCTGCGGGTGGGCAATCTGGTGGGTGGTTGTGAGCTGCATCGCTGGGTGTTTTTTGTCGCAGTGTTGCTGCTGGCTGTGCCGACGAGCATGCATTTTGCATCGAAGGAAAAAGAATAGCCGCGAAGTACTCGCGCTGACGTTGCGACCAAGGAGAAACGATGCCGCTGACTCAACTGGACGAGAAGGTAGCTTTAGTGATGATCGATCTGCAGAAGGGAATCGTGCAGATCCCCACCGCGCACCCCATCCGCGATGTGCTAGCGAACGCCGCGTTGTTGGCCGCCAGCTTTCGGGCGCGCAATCTTCCGGTGGTGCTGGTGAATGTGGCTGGCCGCTCGGCGGGCCGCAGTGATGTGAGCTGGCTCATGCGGGATCTGCCCGCCGACTGGGCCGAACTGGTGCCGGAACTCGACGTGCAGCCTACCGATCTACGCGTAACGAAGAAGAGCTGGGGTGCATTTCTGACTACCGATCTGGATGCGCAGTTGCGCTTGCTGGGCGTAACACAGATCGTGCTGGCTGGCGTTTCCACCAGCATCGGCGTGGAGTCAACGGCGCGCTCGGCCTATGAGCTGGGCTACAACGTCGTGCTGGCTGCGGATGCGATGACGGATCGCGCTGCAACTTCGCATCAGCACTCGATCGAGAAGATCTTTCCCCGGCTGGGGCAGGTGGAAGCGACGGCGGGCATATTGGCGCATCTGCAGGCGCACTGAGCGGCTTTGTTTCATCAAAAACAACGGAAGAAATGAGCAGCATCGCGCGGGTTGGCAGCCTGCGCGATGCTGCTTATTTTTGGCAGGGGAATTGACAGGGAATGGGGAGTAGGTGCATTCTCTCCCATAGATAAACTATGGGAGAGACGCGATGGGCAAGAGCGAAGTTCCGCCCGGCACGCTGCACATGCTGATTCTGCGCAGTCTGGACAGTGAGGGATCCATGCATGGCTACGGCATTGCGCAATACATCGAGTGTATGTCGCAGTCGGTGCTGAGCGTGGAAGAAGGCTCGCTCTACCCGGCCCTGCAGCGCATGCTCGCCAAGGGCTGGGTGAAGGCCGAGTGGGGGTTGAGCGAGAACAACCGCCGGGCGCGCTATTACAAGCTGACGGCAGCGGGCCGCAAACAACTGACCACCGAAGTCAGCGAGTTCACGCGGGTGATGGAGGCGATTACGCGGGTGATTCAGCCGGCCTGATTTTCTTGTTCCTGGTTTTCTTAGAGCGAAGGAGCCGCAGGATGGAGCGATTGCAGGAGCTGTTGCGCAGGGTGTGGTTTTGGTTCGGCGCGGATCGTTTTAATCGCGAGATGGAAGAGGAGATGCGCTTCCACATGGAGCAGCGTGCCAGCCAACTGCGGGCCGAAGGCGCAAGCGACGAAGAAGCCACGCGGGCGGCGCGCTTGCGCTTTGGCAATACCGCCTTGCTGCGTGATCGTACCCGCGCGGCCTGGGGCTGGAGCGTGCTGGATCGCCTCGGGCAGGACCTGCGTTTTGCCCTGCGCAACATCAGGCGCAATCGCGGGCTGAGCGCTATTGTGATTCTTACTCTGGGCTGCGGCATTGGCGTGAATACGGCAGTCTTCAGCGTGGTGCATGCGCTGTTGGTGAACCCCTATCCGTTTCCTCATGCCGAGCGCATTCTGGCGCTGGATGCAAAGCACGTGAGTGGCACCAATGAGGGCGCTGGTTACCCACAATTCATGGACTGGAAGCGGCAGAACACGGCCTTCAACGCCATGGCTATTTCTCCGGAGGTGCGTCAGCGCACGCTCACGGGCATTGGCCAGCCGCAGGTGGTGATTGGCAGCGGTACCACGCCGGAGTTTCTGCGTGTGCTTGGCATTGAGCCGCAGATGGGCCGCTTTTTTACGGAAGAGGAAGACAGGCTGGGCGCGCCACACGTGCTGGTGCTCAGCGATGCGGCCTGGCGCAAGCGTTTTGCTGCCGATGTGCATGTACTGGGCCGCACGGTGACGCTCGACGGTGTTGCCTACACAATCATCGGCGTGCTGCCGCGCGGCTACTCCTTTCCCGGCGCGATGACGGGCGAGTTTCTGGCACCTTTGTTGGAAACGGAGACGGGCACGCTCGGGCGTAGGCAACATCAATACGGTGTGGTGGCGCGGCTCAAGGAGGGCGTGACGCTGGCCGAAGCGCAGAACCAGATGAGCATGATTGCGCAGCGGCTGGAGGCGCAGTATCCCGAGACCGATAAAGGCTGGCGCGTGCAGGTGCAGACGATGGGCGCGTGGTTGGCGGGCGAAGTCAGCAAGCCGCTTGCGATCTTTGCCGTGGCTGCTTGTTGTGTGTTGTTGCTGGCTTCGGTGAGCGTGGCGGGACTCTTGCTGGCGCGGGCCAGCGATCGCACACAGGAGATGGCTATTCGTGCCTCGTTGGGCGCGGGCCGGGCGCGCCTGCTGCGGCAGATGCTGACGGAAACCGTACTGCTGAGTGTGAGCGGCGGGGCTCTGGGCATAGTGTTGGTGCTGACGCTCATGCGCGTCTTCCGTGTGATTGCACCCTCGGAGCTTGGCTTTGCCGTGAGTCTGCAGTTGAATGGCATGGTGTTGCTGTTTACGGTTGTACTCTCGCTCATGACGGGCCTGCTGACAGGCCTGATTCCGGCGCTGGCCGTGACGGGCGCGAATCCCAATGCGGTGCTGCGTTCAAGCGGTGGCGCGGGGCTGAGTGGCGCGTGGAGCAGCCTACGTGCCCGCAATCGCACCATGAACTGGCTGGTGGCGGGCGAAGTTGCTTTGGCCGTGCTGATGCTGGCTGCGGCTGGCCTGCTGGTCAAGAGTTTTGTCTTATTGATTCCTGCATAAATAGTGCAATGATTCAGCGCAAAGAAATGGACAACTCGGATTGGGCGATGCAGCCGCGCAGTTTTGCCTGCGAGTTCCGAATTCCGTCAATGGAGCCAAGTATGTCTTCCATCAGTTCGTCCACATCCTTTGGGCAGCTGTTGGCCAGTTCCCGCTTGGCCAATGACCAGACGCCTTCGTCTGGATTCAGTTGCGGGGCATAGGACGGAAAGTGCTCGATGCGCAGCCGGGGATGCTTTTCGAGAAATTGCTCGATAGGCTTTCCCTTGTGCGTCGATGAGTTGTCGAGGAGCAGAATGATCGGGCCGCGCAGGAGGCGCGTCAGTTCGCGCAAATACAGACAGACCTCCTCCTGCCCGATGTTGTCGTAAAAAAGAAGATAGTAGAGACCGAGATGATGTCGTCCAGGGCTGACGGAAATTCCCGAGATCACCGAGATCTTGTCGCGCTGTCCTTGGCGATGGCGGTGGATAGGTGTTTCCCCTTGTGGCGCCCAGGTTCTGACCACGTTGGGAATCATCAAGAAGCCCGATTCATCGGCAAAGACGATGTGGGCGCCCAGCCTTGTGGCGTTTTTTTTATACGCGGCCACTCTTTTTGTTTCCAACGCTCGATCTCTTCTTCGTTGCGCTCCAGAGCGCGTCGTTCCGGCTTCTGCGGAGTCCAACCGAGATCGTGCATCAACCGGCCTATGTGATCCGGGTGGTAGCTCACGCCGAACTCGCTCTCGATCAACGCGGCAATGCGTGCGGTGGTCCACAGATTGGTGCGATAACCCTGAGCCATCGGCCCCTTGAGCAACAGCCGAACAAGCTTCTTGCGCTCAGTAGCACCCAACTTCAGGGGGCGTCCAGGAGAAAAACGGACCTGCAAAGCATCGTCTCCGCGCTGCCGTCGAGCATCGCGCCAGCGCATCACTGAACTCGCGTTACATCCTATCTGTCGTCCGACTTCGTTGAGCGAGCAGCCTTCATCCAACAGCGCTAAAGCACGACGGCGACGGTCTTCCAAAAGCTCGGCACTTGCCTTCAGTCTGGGCATAGGGGTACCGTACCTCTGAAAGTATTATTGCATTATTTATGCAGTAGTCAATAGCGGTGCACACCAACACCGGCCTGCAGGCGGAACGCGTGCTGACCTTCAGCATTTCCCTGCCTCGTGCAAAGTATGCAACGGAGGCCAGCCGGGCCGCATTCTTCCGCGATCTTCAGGAGCGCTTGCGCAACGCTCCTGGCGTTGAGGCGGTTGGTGCCGTAGATCGTTTGCCGATGGACGATGGCTTCACGGGCGGAACCTTTGCCGTGGAAGGCCGCGCAGACAAGCTCGATCGCGAAGCCAGCATGGTGGAGTACAGTACGACTACACCGGGCTACTTTGGCACCATGGGGATTCGTGTGCTCGCAGGCCGCGATTTTACCGCGCAGGACGCAGCCGGCAGCATTCCGGTGAGCGTGATTGACGAAACGCTCGCGCGCAAGTTTTTCTCCCATCAAGACCCCATCGGCCATCGCTACAAGGACGATTACGACGGCCAGTGGCGCACGATTGTGGGCGTGGTTGCGGCAGTGCGCAGAAAGCTGCCCACGGAGGAACCGGAGCCGGTGGTTTATAGCCCGTATGCGCAGAAGCAGCAGCGCAATATGTCGATTGCGCTACGTACGCGCGGCGCTGCGGCGGGTATGACGAACACGGTGCGCGCTACCGTAGCCGCCATGGATGCTGATCTGCCGGTGCAGGACGTGCGCACCATGCGTGCCGTGGTCTCGGATGCAATGCTGGTTGAGCGCATGCTGATGCAATTCATGATGGGCTTTGCGGCTTTTGCGCTGCTCATTGTGGGCATTGGCGTCTACGGTGTGGTGGATTACGCGGTGCGGCAGCGGCGGCGCGAAATGGGCATTCGCCTAGCGCTGGGAGCAAGCCGGGCGGCGGTGCAGCGCCAGGCACTCCGGTGCGGCGTGCTGCCTGCGGTGGCGGGGCTGGCTGTGGGTGTGCCGCTGGCGATTGCAGCTTCGTCCTTGTTGCGGGCGCTGTTGTATGGAACCGGTCCGCAGGATGTGCTGTTTTTCGCGCTGGTGGGGGCGGTGTTGCTGGGGCTGGCGCTGCTGGCGGGCTGGCTTCCAGCGCGGCGCGCGGCACGCATGGATGCGATGACGGCGCTGCGCTGCGAATAATGCTTTATTTGCGCTGCCGCAGCAGGGCTTCGCGGTCGATGATGTTGCCGTCAAGCAACAGGGTGTTGATGCGGCGGGCATTCCAGATGTTCTTGGTGGGGTTGGCATCGAGCACGAGCACATCGGCACGGCGGCCGGGGGCAATCACACCCAACTCGTACCAGCCGAACTGTACGGCGTAGTTGGTGGTGGCCGAGGCCAGAGCCTCACGCGGGGTCAGGCCAAGGCGCACCAGCAGCTCTAGCTCAGTGTGTAGCGAGATTCCCGGCATCGTACCGTGTACGGAGGCTCCGCTGGCGGCCAGATAGTGCGGAAATTCAGAGAAGATGGCTTCATTGATCTGCCACAGGCGGGTGGCGTGCTGGTCGGCCTTTTTGCGCAGGTTGTCTTCCATCCAGTGCTGGCTGGGCGCGGGCAAACGGTGTGTCCAGGGCGAGAGCGGATAATCCATTTCGCCGGTTGCGGGATTGGATGGCTCGTTCAGATGCGCGGGGTCGAGTAGTGCCGCGGCCTGTTCCTTCCACAGATTGCGATGCCCGGGAAGATTTACGTAATAAAGGCTGAAGGCAGGCATCAGCACGGCGTGATGGCTGGCCACAAAATGTGCATAGTTGCGCAGGCGCAGATCGGTGGGCGGCACGCGCCCGGCGTAATCGTAGGCGGTGTTGGCGGCCGCGCCCCAGGGGTCTTCAGCCAGTGGGCGCTGTAACTCATCGGGCACATCGCCCAGGTCGTAGCGGTCCATGCGGATGAGCACGTCCACACCGGCGTTGATGCCCACCTCGTAAGGAGTGGCGGCAAATTCACCGTAGGTAATCAGGCCCAACTGATGTGCACGGGCGATGATCCGCTGGGTGTTGGCCGCAGTGATATTCCGCCCGAGAAAGAGCACGCGTGTGCCCATGCGCGCTGTGTCGCTTAACTGGCGGGTTGTTTCTTCCGGACTCAATTCAGAGGGGTGCGTGCCAGCTTGCAGTTTTTCAGCCCACTGCGGCTGGTGGCCAAGCAGCGACCAGTTATCGGTGCTGCCGACGGTGTCGATCAGATACAGATGCGGCGAGGGATTGGCGTTCAGAGAGACGGCGCCGTGCTGCGCGTCGTTGCGCACCACCACGGTGGTCACGCCCATGTAGAGGTTGGCGCTGGCCTGCCGTTGATTGTTCATGCCGGCATAGCCGTCTACCAGACCGGGAAGAATGTACTTTCCGTGGCAGTCGAGGACGCGGGCATCTTTGGGGATCTTGATGGTCGTGGACGGGCCGACCTCGGTGATGTGGCCATCGCGGATGAGGACCGTGGCATTTTCCAGGTCGCGGGCAGATTCGCCCCAGGCCGTAAGGTCAACGACCGTGCCTCCGGTGAGCGCCAGAGTCGGCGTATTGCCGGACGCAGGCTGCGGCTGGGCGGGAACTCCGCTCAGGGCAAGAACCAACGCATTCAGTGCAACAAAGAAAGAAAAAGTACGCATCCGTCAACAGACACCATGGCCTGCATTGGATTTTCGCACAGCAAAGCGAAGAATACATTACAGATGTGGGACAGGAAGAAACGGAAAGACAAATAGGCGGGAAATTTTTCTGGATGGAAGGGGTTCGAATTCCCTGTACGGGTCTGATACAAAAGCGCCCGAATCAAGCAGGTTGATCCGGGCGCTCTTCTTGAACATAGAGGATTGGCTTTGCCTAGTTCTGGCGCTCCACCAGGTAGCGGGCCAGGGCCTTGAGGCCGTCGGCGCGCTCGCCGTAGGGCGCGAGTGCGGCAAAGGCTTCGTCGATCAGACGGGCTGCGTCTTTTTTGCTCTGCTCCAGGCCAAAGACGGCGGGCCAGGTGGCCTTTTCCGTGGCCAGATCCTTGCCGGCGGTCTTGCCCAACTGGGCCGAATCCACCGTGACGTCGAGAATGTCGTCGATGATCTGGAAGGCCAGACCGGCTTTGCTGCCGAAGACGGTCTGGCGTTCAACGTCTTCCGCGCTGGCCCCGCCAAAGACGCCGCCAGCCACCACGGCCACGCGGATCAGCGCACCGGTCTTGGCGCGGTGAATAGCGTCCACCAGTTCGGGGGTGGGTTTTTTGTGCTCGCTTTCAATGTCCAGCACCTGACCGCCGATCATGCCTTCCACGGTGCCAACGGCATTGGCCACCAGAGCGATGATCTGCACGGTTGCGGCGGGCGGGCAGTTGAGCCCGGCCAGAACCTCAAAGGCGCGGGTCTGCAGCGCGTCGCCGGCCAGAATGGCGATGGCTTCGCCAAAGGCCTTGTGGCAGGTGGGCATACCGCGGCGCAGGTCGTCGTTATCGAGGGCGGGCAGATCGTCGTGGATCAGCGAGTAGGTGTGCAGCATCTCGAGCGCCGCACCCAGCTGTTCAACGCCCGCCGGAACTGTGCCGCACAAGGTGGCCGCAGCCTGCTGTGCCAGCACCGGACGCAAGCGCTTGCCACCGGCAAAGGTGGAGTGGCGCATGGCGCCATGAATCGACGTGGGAACGACGTTTACCGAGGGCAGCAGTTCTTCCAGAGCGCGATCCACCAGCTCCGCGCCAGACTTCAAGAGCAACTTTACATCGACGGCCATACAACTATTCTAGACGAGCCGGGGCCTGCTAGGCTTCCATGATTGTTCCAGTAGAGAAAGAGCTGTGAGCAGGAACACACTGACCAGACTGAGGATGCGGCCCAGCCAGACGTCGGGCGTGGCAATCCAGTCGGCGGTAAGCACAAGAGGTCCGGCGGCGACGGGCAGGGCGATCAGGCCGTCGGCCCGCTGAGGCAGCGTGTTTACCGGCTGATTCGTATTTACCGGCTGGTTGTTGACGCGAATCTTCCATGCCGGATAGCGGCGCAGGCGCAGAATCAGGAAGCCGGAGTGCTGGACCGAACCCCGCAGCTCGAAGTGCTCAGCGGCGTGGGCGCTGCGCTTGGGATCAGCCGTGAAGGTCTGCAGGCAGCTGCCCTGCGCGGGTTGCCAGAGCGGCGGCGGAGGGTCGTCGTCGGGTGAGGCGTCGGGCGGGGGCGGTTGCTTCTGGCCGAGCGGGGTTTGTGCGTCGGCCGTGAGGCAGGCATCGGGCAGGCCCGTGGCCAGCAGGTCGTTGTCGGCCCCAAACGGAATGTACTCATCCATGCCGCGATAGCCTGCGCCGGAACTCCAGGCGGCCAGCATGCCGGCGGGAGAGTCTTCCTCCGCGCAGCTCTGGAAGTACCAGCGGTTGGCAGCCAGGGTGAGGCTGGCAAAGGCCAGACAGGCCACGGCCACAACTGCGGCTTGTTTCTTTTTTAGATTCTGCTTCTGGCTGGGCCAGAGGGCGGAGGCCAGTAGCAGGCCGAGGGGGGCTTCTAGCGCGATGAGCCAGCGCCAGGGAAATTGCAGGTAGCGCAGCTTGGGCAGCACCTCCCACGCCAGACGGGAGACCGGCAGTTGCAGCAGCAGGACCGCGAGGGGAATAAGCGCCAGCGGCAGCCAGATGGAGCGCGAGCCGGGAAGTTTTTTGCGCCAGGCGCAGAGTGCCGTGGCCAGCAGCGTGAGCACGATCATGGCCACGGCGGTCCACGAAACCTGCCGCAGAACCACGTCGTGGAAGGCCAGCACGGGATCGGCGTGGTGGCTGAAGAGCCAGTTGTTTTCGAGCATCTGGCCGGGCGTTTCATTCACCTGATTCAGATCGGCCCAGCGCTGTTCGCCTGCGACCGGCACAAGATAGAGTGCAGAAAGCCCCAGCCCCAGCGGCGTGGCCACGGCCGCACGTACGACCGGAGCCCAGGAGCGCACAGACCACGCGGCAACCAGCACTACGGCTGCCAACATGTAGCAAGCCATCACGGCGACGGTGGGGTTCGAGAGCCATGCGCCGCAGATGGAGAGTGCCAGTAGTGCCGCTGAGCCGTCGAGGGCGCGGCGGACGAGGGGAGCGCTCGAAGCCTGCCTGCTCAGGGCAAACTTGAGCACCAGCGCAATCCAGAAGCCACCGGTCAGCTCGGCGAAGGCGGTGCGTTCGTAGGCGGTGAACAGTGCATAGCCGCTGAAGATGGCAATGGCTCCGGCCAGCGTGGCGGGGGCTTCATCAAGCCATTCGCGGGCCATGGTGCGCGCGCCCAATCCGGTTAAGGCCAGCAGCACAAAGGTGAGCGCCACCGGAACCCACTGCCAGTTGAAGACCGCGCCGAGGGCTGCGCCCAGCATCCAGGTAAGCGGCGGATAGAAGACAAAACGCGGCTCGCCCGCGCCGTAGTTGGCCGAGGGAGTCCAGTGCGGATAGGGAATGCCGGAGCGCCAGGCGTGCAGCGCATCCATCCAACTGAGCAGGTGGAAGTCGAAGTCGTGGCCGCAGGAGCAGCCACGTGCAAGCTCGGGAAGCAGGGCCAGCAGCGCGGCTGCCAGCACCAGCGCAATGCCTGCCCATCGGGGAAGCGTCCGGTTTGAATGAGATGAAGTCATGCGGAGTAGGTAAAGTTTGCCGGGCCTGAAGGCCCTAAGGTTGGGGCAGGGGTTGCCATGGGCCTGAAGGTCCATGCTCCCTCCGTCTGTCTTAAATCCACTGGACGCTGAGCGGCTTGCGGGGCGGAATCAGGCGATAGCCATAGGTGCCTTCGCCCAGCATCAGGCCGCCGCAAATAGCGTAGCCTTCGGGAATCTGCAACAGCTTTTGCACCGGTGGGTAGAGTGAGCCGATGCGCGTCAGGTAGCCTGCCCAGCAAACGCCCATGCCGCGGGCTTCGGCTGCCAGTTCCACGTAAGCCAGAGCGGTGGCAGAGTCGACGGGACCCCAGCTATATTCCTTGGGCGCGCAGGCCACCAGAACGGTGGGCGCACCGCGCAGGGCAAAGTCGTAGCCTGCATCCCACTGCGCCAGCAGCGCCGGAGGAAGACCGCCAATTCTTCCGCCCTCAACCACCTGCGCAGCCAGAGCCTGTACCTTGTCGCGGCCGCTCAGAACGATCCAGTGCAGCTTCTGCGAGTTCGATGCGGTGGGTGCGCGGCGGGCTACTTCCAGCAGTGTTTCCATCGTCTCGCGCTGGACTGGCTCTGGTTTGAACTCGCGCACCGAGCGGCGACCCATCAGAAAGCCATCGATGGACTCGGCGGAGGGCCGGTTCTCAGGCACGGGCAAAAAGTCGGCGTCAGGCAGCGCCGCATGGTGCAGTGCACCGCTCATGCAGACGGCCACGCAATGGCCGCATTCAATGCAGCGTGCCGCGGGAATCTCTTCCGGGTAGCCCTGCTCATTGAGCTTGAGCGTGCGTGCGGGACAAACATCCACGCAGGCTCCATCCTGCAAACACTGATCCTGATCCACGGTCAAACGGCTCATATGCGCCCCCCTGGACCAGTGTAAATGCAGGTGCGAAGTGAGAGGCTCTAGGTGCTAGAAGCTAGGGATACCCTGGTCCCTGCTTTTACGGCTTCAGCACCAGCGTATGCCGCGTCTGCCGTGCGACGGCGGCGTCGGTGAAGGGCAGGGCGAAGGTTGTGCCGCTGTAGTAGGTGTTCCACTGGTCGCGGAAGTGCGGGCTGAGCGGGTTGCCGCTTTGGCCGAGCACGATGTTTTCCGTCGAGCCGTCCACATTGCTCCAGTCCATGGTGAAGCGCTGCGAGGGACCGAAGGCGCGGCCCACCTGCTTGACGGTGGTCGTGTCGCCACTGAGGGGCAGCGCGCCGGTGCCAGCCGTGGGTCCGATCAGTGGCAGCATTTTGGCCAGCGGGTGCTCCAGATCGACCACATGCCAGTTGCCATAGCGCCAACGCCGCAGATCGCTGGGCGCATGGCCGTCTTGTAGACCCAGGCGGACGGCAGCGGTCAGCAATTCGTCCCAGTTCTTGTACTTCTTGGGCAGCCATGCAGCCTTGGCGTGCATCACGATCTCTTCCATGGCGAAGTTCGACTCGCCCCACTCGTAGCTGCTCCAGTCCTTGCCAAGTTTCGGCTCCAGGAGCATGGGCCAGAGCGCCATGCGGGTTTGGGTGATGATCGATGCCGCGGCGGAATCGGTGCTCAGGCGGCCATCCCAGGCGCGCAGCAGCTTCGCGGCTTGATGCAGGCGCGGGTCGTCGTTGGTCGAGTGGTCAATGGCGTAGGCAATGCGCTGGCCCATCTCCTGATCGAACTCGCTGTAAACGTCGGTCTGCACGGCCAGCATATCGGCAGGTGTGAGGCCGTCGCGGCCTTCCAGTGATTTATAGATGCGCTCCACGCGATAGGGCTCAACCCACTCGCGGGCAATCGGGTACTTCGAACTGTCCGTGGTGACGCGGGCGTTGGCCGTGGCCAAAAAGCCCGACGGCGGATCGAAGCTCGACGGCATGCTGTCAAAGGGTACGTAGAGCAGCGCCTGTCTGCTTCCCGCGTCGAATCCGCCCCATTCCTCGCGGCGATTTTTAGCAGCAAGCGGCAGAGGAAGATCGTTTGCTGCGGAATGGATTGGAATGCGGCCCACGGCGTGGTAGCCAATGTGCCCCGCATCATCGGCGTAGACGATGTTGAGCGTCGGCCAGCACCAGTCAGCCAGCGCGGCGGTGAACTGCTGCCAGTTGGCCGCCGTGTTCACGCGGTAGACAGGCATGGAGTTCAGATGTGCATCGTAGATCGTCCACTTGAGGGCGAGCGGGCGCTTCTCTTTGGGCAGAATCGGATTGAGCAGCGGACCGTGGTCTGTGCTCTGCACGTCGAGTAGCACCGCGTGGCTGCCACGTACCTTGATGACTTCGTGTGAAACGCGCAGCGGCTGCCAGCTTGCGTCGTTGCGCTGGAAGTTGCCCTTGCCGTCGAGCTTCTCAATGTAAAGGTCCTGCGCGTCGCCCATCAGCGCGGTAATGCCCCAGGCCACGTGCTCATTGTGGCCTTCGATGATGTAAGGCATGCCGGGCAGGCTTACGCCGGCCGCGTGATAGCCAGGGGCCTGCAGGTCAGCCATGTACCAGATGTTCGGCACCGTCAGGCCAAGGTGCATGTCGTTGGCCAGCAGAGGATGGCCGCTGGCGGTGTGTTGGCCGCTGACCACCCAGTTGTTCGAGCCCGGAATGCAGCCGCTGCAGGCGGGCAGATTCAGAACCGCTTTCAGGCCGGGCAGCAGTTCTGCCGGGAATGTGAGTTTTGCCTGAGCAGGCTCGTCGTCTTCGTCGATTTCGTCGTTTTTGTCGTGGCCTGCGGGATGCAGCGTGGGTTGGAGCGGGCGGTTCGCATCGTGCGGCAGGCCGGTGGGCGGACGGTCACGCCAGCTGCCCACCGGGTAGAGGTCGTCGAGCAGGCTTTTGTCCTGGAGCCTGTTGGTCACATGCTCATGGGCCAGCTTGGTGGGCCAGTGCGTGTCGAGCATCTGCACCACCAGCAGGCCGATGCTGATCGAATCCACGCCGGTCCACGGCTCGGGCCGGTAGCCAAGCAGGCGGAATTCGGCTGGCAGTGTGTTCGCATGCTGCGCGATGAAAAAGTTCACGCCACGGGCGTAAGCGTCCACGCGCTGGCGTTCGTCGGCGGGCAGGTTGGCGTAGATGCGCTGGGCGGTGGGGCGGAAGAGCAGCACGCGCGAGGCCTTGTCGTGCTCCAGCATGGATTTTCCCAGAATTTCGGCCAAGTTGCCACCCGCGGCGCGGCGCATCAGGTCCATCTGCCACAGGCGGTCCTGCGCCGTCACGTAGCCTTGCGCTGTAAAGAGGTCGGTTTGGGTGGCGGCTTCAATGTGGGGTACGCCGTGGCCGTCGCGCAGAACGCGGACGGGGGTGCTCAATCCGGCCAGCATGGCTTCGCCGTCCAACTGGGGCAGAGCGGCGCTGGCGGCAGCGTGCAGCCAGAGCGCCAGCGTGCCGTAGCCGACCGCAGCCACCGCTACAAGGCCAGCCACAAACCAGCCGAGCCGTTTGGCCCAGCGGGCGATACGAACGCTCTTCGGCGACTCGCTCGTTGAACGGATCCACGCTTGCTTAAGTTTCATTACTGACAAGAATAACCGCACCTTGGGCGCAGTGCGTGGCGTTCGTACTGCCTTTCGAAATGCTTTAATAGTCTGCATGTCCAGTCTGGAGAATTTTCGTCTGGTTGTCTTTCGTGCGGTGGCCGGGCAGTTGAGCTTTCGCAAGGCCGCGGAAGAGCTGTTTTTGACCCAGCCAGCGGTCAGTCAGCAGATCAAGGCGCTTGAAGAAGAGCTGGGCACGCAGCTGATTGACCGCGCCGGGCGGCGTGTGCGGCTGACCGTGGCGGGCAGCGTTTTGCTCGATCATGCGCGGCAGAGCAGCACGCTGCTCGAACAGGCGCGGGACGAGATTGCCGCGCTCGATGGCAGCTTTGGCGGACAGCTGGCGCTGGGCGCTTCCACCACCATTGCGCAATACGTGTTGCCGGGTGTGTTGGGCGCGTTCTGCCGTATGCATCCGCGCGTACGGGCGCAGTTGACCAGCGGCAATACCGAGCACATTGTGGAGGCCGTTGAAGAGGGCCGTGTGGCGCTGGGCTTTATTGAGGGGCCGCCGCGCTCGAACAGTGTGACCGTTGCGCCTTTCCTGCGCGATGAGCTGGTGTTGATCGCGCCCATGGCGCGGAGCTGGGCCAAGACGAAAGATCTGACAGTGGCCGGGCTGGCGGAGCTTCCACTGCTCATGCGTGAACATGGCTCCGGCACGAGACGCATCGTGGAGCTGGCGCTTGAGCGCAAGGGCCTGCGCACCGGCGCGCTGCGCATTGCCATGGAACTGGATGCAACCGAGGCGATCAAGTCGGCCGTGGAGGCGGGCGTGGGCGCGGGCTTTGTCTCGCGTTGCGCCATCGTCAAGGATCTGCGCCTGGGCAAAAGTTTTCGCATTGTGCCAGTTGCTGGCCTGCGCGTGGAGCGCGATCTGTTGCTGGTGGCTCCGTGTGGGGCGGAGTTGCGCGGCGTGGCGCAGGAGTTTCGCCGCTTTCTGCTGGAGCAGGTGAGCGAGCGCACGCGGCGGGTGCGCAAGAAGTGAGCCGCATTCGATAAGCCCAGCTTATGAGTCATCATCCCTTCTGCTTGGCCCCGGGCTCTCTATCGGGCGCAGACTCGTTTTCGTGAGCAAAAACATCTTTTTTATTGGATTGATTCTTTCTGCCAGTGGGCTGCTTGCGCCGCCCGTGGCTTTGGCCTTGGGCATTGCCTACGGTTTTTCGTTTGTGCATCCGTTTCACCTGGAGGCGCGCAAGCTCAGCAAATTTCTGCTGCAGGTTTCAGTGGTGGGGTTGGGCTTTGGCATGAATCTTGGTCAGGTTCTGCAGGCTGGCCGCTCCGGGGTGGTTTATACGGCTGCCAGCATCAGCTTTGCCCTGACGGCTGGCTGGCTGCTGGGCCGTCTGCTGGGCGTAAAAAAGAACGCCTCCTTCCTGATTTCGGCTGGAACCGCCATCTGTGGCGGCAGCGCTATTGCCGCTCTGGCTCCGGTTACCGAGGCCAGTGAGGAAGACACAGCTATCTCGCTGGGCACGATCTTTGTGCTGAACTCCGTGGCGTTGCTGGCCTTTCCTGCCATCGGTATGGCTCTGCATCTGAGCCAGACGCAGTTCGGTCTGTGGGCCGCGCTGGCCATTCATGACACCAGTTCCGTGGTGGGCGCTACAGCCAAATACGGTGCCCTGGCGCTGGCCGTGGGCACGACGGTCAAGCTGGCCCGTGCGTTGTGGATTGTGCCGCTCTCGCTGGGCATTGCCATGATGCGCAAAAGCAAGGCCCGCATTCACTGGCCGTGGTTCATCCTTTTCTTTTGTCTGGCGGCGGTAGCCAACTCATGGCTGACGACGCTGCACCCTGCCATGATGCAGATGCAGCATCTGGGCGTGATCGGGCTGACGGCCACGCTCTACCTGATCGGCACAGGGCTTTCAGCCAAAACGCTGCGGCAGGTGGGACCGCGGCCCATGCTGCAGGGTATTCTGCTGTGGATCATCGTGGCTAGCGGCTCGCTGGCGTTGATTCTGGCCGGATGGATTCACGGTTGAGATAGAAAATTGCCGGGCTGCGGGGGATTCTTTGAGTGCGATACAAGGCTCCGGGAAGGGCTTGTTCAGCGGAAAAACTCTCGTGAAAAAGGCTTCCTGGAAGCTGCTCGGCACCGGGAACCGGCAGCGCGTATACTAGAGCATGGCAACGCCGGTACGAGAGCCCTAGAAGGGCTCTCGTTTTATCGTGTACAACGGGAACAACTACTGCATTTTCAATTCTTTGGGGGTATCTCTTTCATGGCCAATTTGCTCGGAACCATCCAGTCGCCAGCCGACTTGAAACGGCTGACCGCTCCACAGATGGATGAGCTGGCGGAAGAGATACGAGAGTTTCTGATTCAGTCCCTCTCGAAGACCGGCGGCCACTTGGGGCCGAACCTGGGTGTGGTGGAGCTGACAATGGCTCTGCACGCGGTCTTTGAGACGCCCAAGGACAAGATCCTGTTCGACGTCAGCCACCAGTGCTACATCCACAAGATTCTGACCGGTCGTCGTGATCGCTTTGACACGATCCGCCAGCCGGGCGGCCTGAACGGCTTTATGCTGCGCACGGAAAGTGAGCACGACGCCTTTGGCGCGGGCCACGCAGGCACCTCCGTTTCTGCTGCGCTGGGCATGGCCGTGGCGCGCGATCTGGTGGGGGGCGATGAGCATGTGATTGCCGTGGCGGGCGATGGCGCTTTCACCAACGGCATTACGCTGGAGGCGCTCAATAACATTGCCGAGCACACCCGTCGTCTGATCGTGGTGCTCAACGATAATGAGTGGTCGATTGACCGCAACGTGGGCGCAATCGCCCGCTATCTGCACCGCATTGTCACCAACGAGCGCTACCAGTATCTGCACGAGCGGGCCACGCGGGCCGTGGAGCGCTATGCTGGCAGAACCGCGCTGAAGGTTGTGAAGCGCGCTGAAGAGGCTGCCAAGGGCTTCCTGTGGCCTTCTGTCATGTTTGAGGAGTTTGGGCTGGAGTACTTTGGCCCCATCGACGGCCACAATATTCCGCTGCTGATCAGTACCTTCCGCTTCCTCAAGACGCTCGACCGGCCCGTGCTTCTGCACATCCTGACGCAGAAGGGCCGTGGCTTCCAACCGGCGCTCGACAAGACGAAAAAGTTCCACGGCCTGGGGCCGTACGATCCCGAGACGGGCGACACCGCGCCCAACGGCAAGCCCACTTACAGTGAGGTTTTTGCCCGCACGCTGGCTGACTTGGCCGACAAGGATGAGCGCATTGTGGCCATTACGGCTGCCATGCCCAACGGTACCGGACTCGATATTTTCCGTGCCCGCCATGCCAAGCGCTACTTTGACGTGGGTATTGCCGAAGGTCATGCTGTGGTCTTCGCCGCAGGTCTGGCCACGCGGGGCATTCGCCCGGTCTGCGCCATTTACTCCACCTTCCTGCAGCGTGGCTTTGATCCGATTGTGCACGACGTGGCCTTGCAGAAACTGCCGGTACTCTTCTGCCTGGATCGCGCCGGACTTTCAGGTGACGACGGCCCGACGCATCATGGTCTCTTCGACATTGGCTATCTGCGCTCGATTCCTGGCCTGGTGCTGATGGCGCCCAGCGACGAAAATGAGCTGGCCGATATGATGCAGACCGCTCTTACGCTCGACGGCCCGGCCGCCATCCGCTATCCGCGTGGTGTGGTGGTGGGTGTGGAGCGCAAGCCGCAGCCCGAGGTTCTGCCAGTAGGCAAGGCGCGCATTGTGCAGGACGGCAACGACGTGGCGATTCTGGGTCTTGGCAATCTGTTGCCGCTGGCCAAAGATTTGGCTCTTCTGCTCGAAAAGGAAGGCCTGTCGGTTGCGGTCATTGATCCGCGCTTTGTGAAGCCGCTTGATCGCCAGATGTTGGCCGACTACGCCCGCCGCGTGAGCGCCTTTGTCACCTTCGAAGATCATGCCAAGATGGGCGGCTTTGGTTCGGCCGTCGAAGAGGCTCTCGAAGAGATGCAGGCTGCGGGCGAAATTCCGACGGTTCCCATCGTCTGCGTCGGTTGGCCTGACCAGTTCATCGAGCATGGCAAGGTGGACGGCCTGCGCCAGAAGTACGGCATTACGGCCGAAGCCGCGTTCCAGCAGGTGCTGCCGGTGTTGAAAAAGACAGGTGCCAGGGTCTAGGTTTTAGGTGCTAGATTCTTGATTCTAGGTGCTAGGGATTGTTGGCGTTCACAGCGTCAATTTGTTTTTCGCCCCGGTAGGGGCGAAGCGAAAACAGCCCCGGGTGAAGCGTAGCGGAACCCGGGGTTTGCTGCATCAGAGAGACGAAGCGCCCCGGAGGGGCGCTGTGAAATTCTGCAGAAAACAGCCTTGATCCACCGCATCCCGCCGCCCCTCCGGGGTTAGCCTCTAGCCTCTTCCGGCCGAATCTGCTCAATAATCTGGGCGACTTTCTCGCGCGTAGCCGAGACGTCGTCGATGGCGTCCTGCGCCTGATCAAGGATGCGTTGTACATCGCTGATGTAGCCGGGCAGAACGCGCCACCAGTCCTGGAGGTTTTTCTGCTGGTCGAGCAGGGCGAGTGAAACGCCAGTGGTGGCAGCCAGCAGACCAGCCTTGCGGCGACCGCTCAGCAGCAGACCGCCCGAGGCGATCAATGTACCGGCGGCGGCAATGCGGGTCCAGGGCAGGGAACGGAGCGCACTCAGTGCATCCGCGGGTTCTTCAGCAGCTTTGGTAAGCGGCACAACCACCATCGTCAACTCCTTGCGTGGTTCTTATTTCTGATTCCCTAGCTAAAAATCAGTCCAGATCGAAGACGCGCAGGGGCTTTTCGTCGGGGGCTTCCTTGGCCTTGCGCAGAGCTTCGGCAAACTTCTTCTCGAAGATGTCTTCCTTGTTTTTTTCGGCGTCGAGCGACTGGCGGAAGATGGATTCCTTGCGCTCATTCTGCTCGTGCATGGCTTGCGCTGCGGTTTCCAGATCTTCGAATGTGCGTTTGCGCGGTGTGGGTGTGTGGCTGACTACCTGTCCTGTCGCAGCGTCGATCCTGAGCACTGCCCCGCAGTCGGGACAGGCAACTTCGAAGAATTTTTCCTTAACCTTGGCCATTGCATCCTGATTGTATGCCGAACGGGGTGGAATGATCGAGCCAGTTGGTGGAGGATTCAAGCACTCCAGGTCTTTCACGGTTAGAACTTGTATCTACGCTGGGTGCCCCAGGTCCCGATTTTGGGAGCTGGGGAAGCACGGACTCAAGCTACAAATGAATGCTAGTCAATCTGGACCAGAAGCGTGAACTGTTTTTCGTGGGGATTGGGCTGCTCCCAGGTGCGCACGGAATGCAGCACCAGTTGGCCCTGGCCGGATCCGGTGGTGCGGAAGAGAAAGGTCTGGGGAAAGGGACGGCCAATGCCGGGTTTTCCGGGCTTGCCCTGCGACTGTTTGGACATGCGCAGCAGCGGCGTCGATGCCGGGCTGGTGCTCCAGCTGTAGCCGGTGGAAAGATTCGAGATCAGTTGTACCTCGATCTGGTCGCCGCTCTTCAGATGGGCGGTCTTGCCGCTATCGGCACCGGTGACGTGGATGATTTCAGCCCGCAGCAGGCTGATCCCACTGGCAAAAAGAAGGGCAAGCAGACTGGTGCGTAGAAGAAGGCGCATGAGGAACTCCGTTCAGGGTGGGGTGAAGCCATAGGTCTTTAGGTAGAGGGGAAAAGTGTTTTGAAAAAAGCCCTGAGGTTTCCCAGGGCTTTTTCTTGGATGTACGATGCTTTTGTCAGCATCAAGAACAGCATTAGCTGAGGAACTCGGTGATGGCGCGCACCACGATCTCCTGTTCGTCTTCGCGCAGTTCCGGGAAGATGGGCAGGGCCAGAACCTCGCGGGCAGCACGTTCGGCCTCCGGGAAGTCGCCTTCCTTGTAGCCAAGCAAGCGGAGCGATTCCTGCAGGTGCAGCGGCACGGGGTAGTAAATCTCGCTGCCGATCTTGCGCTCGGCCAGGAAGGCGCGTAGATCGTCGCGGCGCGGGGTGCGAATCACGTACTGGTGCCACACGCTGCGTGCTCCGGTCACTTCGGTGGGCAGCACAATGCCCTTGGTGGGATATGGACCGGCTTCGGCCAGCCCGGAGGCGCGGAAGAGCGTATGGTAGCGTTCGGCCACGGTGCGGCGAGACTGATTCCAGCCCTCAATATAGTTGAGCTTGACGCGCAGCACCGCGCCCTGGAAGCCGTCCATGCGGGTGTTCCAGCCGATTTCGTCATGGTAATAGCGGCGGCGCATGCCGTGCTGGCGCAACATGCGGGCGCGTTCGGCCAGCGTGTCGCTGTTGGTGGTAACCATGCCGGCGTCGCCGGCTGCGCTCAGGTTTTTGGTGGGATAAAAACTGAAGGCGGCGGCGTCGCCCAGTCCTCCGGCTTTGGTGCCCTGCCATTCGGCGCCCCAGGCCTGGGCGGCGTCCTCAATGATCTTTACGCCATGTTCTTGTCCAAATGTGGGGAAAAATCCATGGGCCGGCTGACCATAGAGGTGGACGGGCAGAATGGCCTTCACGTCCTTGCCCTGTTCGCTGCTCAGCAGCGCTTCAACGGCGCTCGGGCTCAGATTAAAGGTGATTGGGTCGATGTCGGCCAGTTTGGCCGTGGCCCCGGCGCGCAGAATGGCGCTGACGGATGCGAAAAAGCTGAAGGGTGTAGTGACGACGGCGGAGCCGGGGCCGATTTCGGCCGCGGCCAGTGCCAGCCACAAAGCATCCGTGCCTGAAGAGCAGCCAATGGCATGCGCCACACCGAGCTGTTCAGCGGCTTCCTGCTCAAAGGCGGCGACTTCAGCGCCGAGGATGAATTGCTGGGTCTCCAGCACCCTGCCCATGGCTTCCATCAGCTCGCTGTAAAGGGGCTGATACTGCCGTTTGAGGTCCAGCATGGGCACTGGCTGGACTGCGGCCGACGGAGCACTTTCGTTCTTTTGCACGCATCTATGGTAACAGCCAGAGGATAAGTGTTGCTGGGGTGGGCACGCTCCTGCGGCTGCCACAGGAATCAGTGGCGGTTTTCCAGAGGCGTTTCAAGTGGAGGTAAAGTTTAATTGTCAGGAACGGAAATTACAATGTTTAGGGTTGAAAACAAATACGATCCGGGATATTGTTGTGACTGTTGCGGGAAAGAGGGTTTCGTAACCGCGAAACTGTTACCGTTCGTTTGTGTTTTCACGGAACCGCAGTCAATCCCCCTTACGTGGAAAGCAGGAGATCGGCACATGGAAAACAAGCCGGCACAAAATATTCAGGATACGTTCCTGAACACCGTTCGCAAGGATAAGACTCCAATTACCATTTACCTGGTCAGTGGCGTGAAACTGACCGGTCGTATCCGGTCGTTCGATAAGTATTCTGTCCTACTGGAGAACAACAGTCAGGAACAGTTGATCTTTAAACATGCCATCTCGACCGTGGTAAGCAATCGTAGCGTGATGCAGCATACTGAGCATCGTCCGCCGATCACTGCGGCGGGTGTTGGACTGGCGGCAGCGCCTGCTCCTGCGCCGACAGCCGTTCTCGAGCAGCGTTAATACGCCGCGGGAGTATCAAGGTTTGGCAGAATTTGACCGTGGGGCCGACCCAGGAGTACAGCCTGAGCGTGCGGTCCTGGTAGGTGTGGATCTTCACGTCCACTCCAAAAGTGATCGTGTCTCTTCGCGGGACGTGCAGAGTACTCTTGTGTCTGCAGCGGAGCCGGTGGAAGCCGGTTCCGATTCTGTGCCTGCTGCTTCCGGGCAGGGCATGGACGCTGAGGAGTCACTGGCTGAGTTCCGCGAGCTGGTCACCAGCGCCGGAGGTGTTGTAGTAGCTGAGCTGCTGCAGCGCCGTGGGCGTTTGGATCCCGCCACTCTGGTGGGTTCCGGCAAGGTAGAAGAGATTGCCGGGGTGGCCGCCAGCACTGAGGCGGATCTTGTTCTGTTTGACCACGAACTGACGCCGACGCAGCTTCGCAACCTGGAAGCCGCGCTGCCCTGCCGTGTACTTGATCGTACGCAGCTCATTCTGGACATTTTTGCCCGCCACGCACGCACCCGCGAGGGGCAGTTGCAGGTGGAGCTGGCGCAGCTGGAGTACATGCTGCCCCGGCTGACCGGTCGTGGCAAGGCGATGAGCCAGTTGGGCGGCGGCATTGGCACGCGCGGGCCCGGCGAAACGCAGCTGGAAACCGACCGTCGCCGCATTCAAAAGCGCATCGATCAGCTCAAGCTCGATCTGGAAGCTGTGCGCCGCGTGCGCCGCCAGCAACGGCAGCGTCGTGAAGCCGTGCCGGTGCCCACGGTGGCTCTGGTGGGCTATACGAATGCTGGCAAAAGCACGCTCTTCAACGCTCTGACCGGCGCGCAGGTGCTCTCTTCGGCGCGCATGTTCGCCACCCTCGACCCCAAGCTGCGGGCGATTGAACTGCCCAGCCGACGTAAAATTCTGCTTTCCGACACGGTTGGCTTCATCCGCAACCTGCCGCACACCCTCGTCACCAGCTTCCGGGCCACGCTCGAAGAGGTGATCCAGGCCGAGGTGCTCATCCACGTGCGTGATAGCTCCTCAACCTATGGCGACGAGCAGAAGATGCAGGTGGAGCGGGTTCTGGGCGAGCTGGATGCGTTGGCCAAACCCCGCATTGAAGCCATGAACAAGACCGACCTGCTGGCCGGGCACGAGCGCGATGGGCTCTTGGGTCGTCCCGGCGTGGTGGCGCTTTCCGCCCGCGCGGGCGAAGGCCTGGATGCGCTGCTGCTGGCCATTGATGCAGCCCTGCACAGCGACCCGATTCTGCAGGCTGAGCTGGAAGTGCCGCAGCAGGAAGGCGGCGTTCTGGCCGCGCTCGAAGCTGGTACGGTGATTCACAGCCGGGAGTATGACGGGGAGCTAGTGCGCCTGAAGGTGAGCGGTCCTGCCTCGCTGCTGGGCCGGTTACGCGGCTATCGGCTGCGTGAAGAGAAGCTTTAAAGGAAGAGCACAGCAGGAACCAAGATTTGGCATGATAGAACATCAGGCACAAAAAAGCGGGGGGATGCGTACAGCATCTCCCCGCTTTTCATATTGCGTTGTTCTAGAAGTTGATGTGAATGCCGCCCTGCAGGCTGCGGTTGCTGTTCAGCTGGCTGGAGATGTAGCCGAACGACGAAGAGGTCGGGCTCACGTTGGGCGCACTGAACTGTGGGTGGTTGAGGGCGTTAAAGGCATCCACACGGGGCTGGATCACCACGCGCTGTCCAATCAACAGGTTCTTCTGGATGGAGAAGTCGAAGTTATTGGTCGGATCCGAACGCAGCAGGTACTGCGGGAAGGTGCGCCAGTTGTAGCTGTTCGGCTGGTCGGCGGTGGTGGTGTCAAATTTGCTGGTGTTGAACGAGGGGCCGTTGGTCTTGTGTGGCTGATTGTTGAAGTCGTGCCAGTTGCCGGTATAAATCGCATTGCCCCAGCTGTCCGGTGTGCCCGACAGATACTGGTACATGCCGGTAACCTTCCAGCCGCCGCCAATGCGGTCAAAAAGTTTGGAGTGGTTGAAGAAGAGCCGGCCGCTGCCGAAGGGCAGGTCGTAGAGCGCATATACGGAGAGGTGCTGCGGGAAGTCGGAGGTTGTTTCGCCGTACCACAGGCCGTTCTGCAGCGCGCTGGCGCCGGTGTTGAGGATGGTGGCATTGCCCAACTGGCGGCTCCACTCGTAGTTGAGGGTGAACTGCAGACCTTGCGAGAGCTGCTTGCTGACGCGTGCGAGCAGCGAGTCGAAGTTGCTGCTCGCGAAAGGCATCATGCTTTCGGTCAGGCTGCTGTACTCCGGATGGGACTGCAGAATGGTCGCATTGGTGACGGTCTTGCTGGTGTTCAGGCTGGTGGCTGAAGCGTTGGTCGGCATCAGGCCGTAGAACGGGTTGGTCACCGAGGTCTTCATTTCGGTGGTCACTGTGCTGTCGGCCTCGGCCGAGTGCGAGTAGTAGGCCAGCAGCGGGGTGTTGCTGGGGGTATCGGCAACCATCGAGTGAACGGAATGTGCACCGAAGAATCCCACTTCAATCAGCCAGTTCTTGCCGAACTGCTTCTGAATGTCGAGGCTCCACTTTTCGCTGTAGCCGACCTTGGCGCTGGCGTAGTACGACATGCTGCTGCCAAGCTGGGTGTTGATGCCATAGGTCGAACCGTAGGGCGTCTGAATGGGGTTGGCGGCGGTAGTGCTGGTGGCCGTGGTGGGGAAGGGGTTACTCAGTGTAGTGCCAGGAGCGGTACCTGCAATGTTGCCGATGGTCATCGCCGTTGACTGTGAATAACCGTAGGAGGAGCCGGAGTAGTAGTCGCCGAAGGGGTTGACGTAGATGCCTGCGCCGCCGCGGATGGCCAGTGTTCCATGGGCGAAGTCCGGAGCGTACGAGAAGCCGATGCGCGGGCTGGCATAGACCAGAGCGGTGCTGTAAGGCGAACGATGGCTGGAGTTGGCGTAGACAAGACCGCCAGTGGCCGAGAAGCTGCTGGCCGCCAGCATGGAGCTGGGCGATGCCGTATAGGCTGCCAGGGACGAAGCCGTAACCGCGTTGGTCATGTTCGGGTCCCAGTAGGACGCGATTTTGTTGTTGCTTTCAACCAGCGGAGTTTCGTGCTCGATGCGGATGCCCATGCTGACGTTTAGGTTGTGGGTTGCCTTCCAGTCATCCTGCGCAAAGTAGGCGGTGTACCAGTTGTCGTACTGGGCTGCGGAGTTCACGGAATAGGTGCCGCTGGAGGGAACGCCTAATTCAAACAGGGCGAGAGCGCCGCCGAAGCCCTGCTTGGCCGAAGAGGAGTTGGCCGTTACGTAGTCGCCAGTGGCCGAGGTAAAGGCGAACTGGCCGTTGGCAGCGCCCAGGTTAAGGGTGGATTTCTTGTTGGATCGGATGTCGGGGCCGACTTTAAGGATGTGCCTGCCTACGATTTTGGTCAGGCTGGCAAAGTACTGGATGTTGTCGTAGTACTCGGTGCTGGCCGGATTGCTGCTCAGGCTGGGAATACTGGACGTGTCGGAGAAGGTCATGTAAGGAAGCGCCAGCGCATTCGAGTTGCTGGCCATGTAGCCGGGCATACCCACGCTGGTGGGGTTCATGCCAAGGCTGTTGGGGCCTCCCCAGGTTTCGTAGCGGCTGAAGCCAAGACGATTTTCCAGGTTCAGTGAAGAATTGAAGCTGTGTACATCGTCGATCTGGCCACCCAGCAGGTTCGTATAGGAAGAAGTGCCGGTCAGGTTGTTGTGGAAGACGTTGGATGCCGCATTATCGTAATGGCTACGGTGGAATTCGAAGAAGACCTTGTTGGCATTGCTGACGTTGTAGTCAACGCGCGCCTGTTCCGAGTAGTAGTCGTTGGTGGTCGGATCGCTGGCAAA
Source organism: Telmatobacter bradus (assembly GCF_048629425.1). Taxonomy (NCBI): domain Bacteria; kingdom Pseudomonadati; phylum Acidobacteriota; class Terriglobia; order Terriglobales; family Acidobacteriaceae; genus Telmatobacter; species Telmatobacter bradus. Next base: position 3,398,378 of record NZ_CP184532.1, on the reverse strand, counting down.
GTAGTTGTTTTCGCCATCCGCCTTGGTAGAGGCACCACTGTAGTTGGGCAGAGGCATCATGTTCATGTATGCCGCTGCAACTGAATTGACGCTCAGCCCGGCATTGGAGAGGATATTGCCAGGAATGATTGTGCGCGTGACCACTCCCTTGGAGTTCATCGTGCCGCTCCAGGGGTTGTAGAGCTGGTCGCTGCTGCTGTAGCTGGTCAGAGAAGAAAAGTCGCCGTTGCGCTCAGCCTGGGTGGGAACGCTGGCAATGGTGGTGGCCGGTGCTGAACCCTTGTAGCCTTCATAGGCAAAAAAGAAGAACAGCTTGTCTTTGCCGCGAATCAGATGGGGCAGGTAGATCGGGCCGCCTACGGTGGCACCGTACTGGTTGAAGTGAGTTGAGTCGACCGTTGCGCCTGCAGTGGTGAAGTACGGTTTGGCGGTAAACGGACGTGAGCCGTTGTAGTACTCGCTGAGGGTGCCGTGCAACTGGTTGGTGCCGCTCTTGGTGGTAATGTTTACCACGCCACCGGCCGTATCGCCGATGGCGGCATTGGCCGAGAACTCATCGACGTGAACGGCGTTGACAGCATCCAGTTCAGGGCTGAAACCGGCGGTGCGGCCGGAGTCTTCCATGTTGGGCACACCATTGAGAAGCAGTTCGTTGCTGGCAGCGCTGCCGCCACCCAGTGAGAAGTCGTCGGCGGTGGAGTTGCCAAAGGGCGTAACCTGCGATTCGGAGTGCTTGCCCTTGCTCACAACACCATATTCGATGTGGGCAAAAGCCAGCGGCGAACGACCGTTGGAGGGCAGATCGGAGACTTCCTCTGCGGTCAGTTCCTGACCGGTATTGGCTGTTGTAACGTCAATCAGCGGGGTGCTGGCAGAGACGGTGATTGATTCGTCATTGCTGCCTACATCCAGCCGGATGTTTTCCGTCAACATCTGCTCACTCTGCACAACTAGGCCGGTGTGGATGTAGTTTTTGAAGCCTACAACCGAAACACGGATCTCGTAGGTTCCTGGATTGAGAAACGGTGCCGAATAGACGCCTGCAGCGTTAGTCACAATCACGGCAGTAGCTCCAGTATCCGTGTCGGTGATCTGAACCTGCGCATGAGGGAGAACAGCGTCCGTCGAGTCCGTGACCCGACCGGTGATCGTGGAACGAATTTCCTGAGCGCTAGCTGTCAAAACCGTGGCAAGCAGAGCGAGGAAAACAATTGAAAATTTTCTCATCATTGAAAACACTCCATGTAGCAGCGTTGGCCTGAAAACTAAGTGTTGAAAACGTAGAAACCATAGAAACTGTAGATGGCAGAGTCAAAGCTATTCGCGCGGAAAGCTGTGCTGTCGGGAAGAGTTTTAGGGGTTTTTACGGAAGATCAATTTCATCAATTATTTATAGCCTTTGATCGGCCTGTGTCTGGAGACTGGAAATGCCGATAGGCGGATTGTCTTGCGTGGAAATTCCGCATTGCGGACATGAAAAATAATGACTTGTTTTGAAAGTATAAAACTAGAAGAGGGAATTATCTCGACTTGCAAAGGACTTTTGGAAGAAAAAACGGACAGATTTCTCCTTCCATATTGATCGAAATTGAATTCAGAGGTCTAACTATGAAGTTTTGTGCATTTAATTGCCGAAGAACACGTTAAATCTGGCTACTTTGCAGAAAGTAAAGAGCTTCTGAATTGAAACTGACTTTTTGACTTTAAAATATTTATTCCGCCATGTGGACAAGGCGCTTCTGTCCCGGCGATAGCGGACGGAAGCGTAGGGCATTCCTTGAAGATTGGCTTTTACTTTAACTGTTTGCGGAGGGCGTTTGCGCTTCCCGTCCGGGCAGCGCGGCGACGCAGAACCAGAAATGATGCAGTGACTTGAGGGCGTTGACGAACTCCAGAAAGTCGACCGGTTTGGCGATGTAGCTGTTGGCGTGCAGCTCGTAGCTGCGCAACACATCCTCTTCGGCGCGGGAGGTGGTCAGCACCACGACCGGGATGGTGGCCAGTTCCTGGTCCTGCTTGATGGCCTTGAGAACTTCGCGGCCATTCATGCGGGGCAGGTTCAGGTCGAGCAGGATCAGGCCGGGCCGGGCGGCATTCTGGTAGGGCGGCTGGCGGTGCAGGTAGAGCATGGCCTCCACGCCGTCCTCCACCACGGCCAGAGGATTCAGCAGCTTGCCGCGTTCCATGGCTTCACGGGTCAGCAGGACGTCGGAAGGGCTGTCCTCCACTAGTAGAATTTCGGGAAGAATTACACTTTTTTCCATTGTTTAGCCTCCGGGGGAAGGGGCGGTGGAATCATGCTCGTCAAGGGAAATCTGAGGTAGGGAAAAAGAGAATGTTGAGCCGACGCCGGGGGTGGAGTCAACCCAGATGCGCCCGCCATGGCGCTCCATGATCCGTTTGCACAAGGCCAGTCCCACACCGGTTCCAGGATAGGACGAGCGGGTGTGCAGACGCTGAAATATTTCGAAAATGCGCTCGAAATAGGCTTCTTCGATGCCGATGCCATTGTCTTCGATGGCGATGATCCAGGTGTGGCCCTCCTGCCGGCTACTGACCCTGATGATGCCCGGCTCTTCCGGTTTGCTGAACTTGATGGCGTTGCTGAGCAGGTTCTGCAACAGCAGGGAGAGCTGCGAGGGAATGCCGCGGATTTCGGGCAGCGGCAGGCGGTGAATGGTGATCTGCTTAGCCATGCAGGTCGCCGAGAGGCATTCCAGTGCGCGATTCAGTGCTTCGTCCAGTGGCACTATGCGCATGAGCTCTCCGCTGCGGCTCAGGCGCGAGTAGGCCAGCAGGTCGTCGATGAGCTGTTGCATGCGTTCCACGCCCTCCACGGTGTGGCGGATGTACTGGCGGGCGCGGTCGTCGAGCAGATCTTTGAAGTGTTCACGCAGCAGCATGACGCAACCGGCCACGGCCCGCAACGGCTCTTTCAGGTCGTGGCTGGCGGCGTAGGCGAACTGCTCCAGATCGCGGTTGGAGCGCAAAAGTTCGTGGGTGCGGGTCTGCAGTTCCTGCTCGGCCTGATGGCGGCTGGTAATGTCGGCAATGGCGGCCAGCGTGTATTTTTCGTTGTCCAGCTCAAAGTGGCTGAGAAAGACCTCAATGCGAATTTCAGTGCCGTTTTTACAGCGGCCAAACATGTTGAGAGCGACTCCGGTCTGGCGGTTGGCGGGCGAAGCCAGATAGTTGCGCACATGCTCGGCATGAACGGCATGGAAGCGCGGCGGGATCAGCATTTCAAAGGTGTGGCCGAGCAGATCTTCCCGCCGGTAGCCGAACATCTCTTCCAGCCGCTGGTTGGCCAGCGTGATTTTGTTCTGCGCATTGACCAGAACCTTGGCGTTGGGAGAGCACTCAATGACCAGCCGCAGTCGCTCCTCGGCCCGTTTGCGTTCTCGAATATCGGTGTGGATGCCGGCTGTGCCGATCACGATGCCGTACTCGTCCAGCACCGGCGCAATGGAGAGGGAAACGTCGATCAGGCTGCCGTCCTTGCAGCGTCGTTGGGCGTCGCAGTGGCTGGTGCGGGGCGTCGTGGATAACTGCTGTCCCAGCCAGGCATCATTTTCTGACGGATACAGAAGGGTGACAGCCTGCCCGAGCACCTCGCTGGCCGAGTAACCATAGAGCATCTCGGCTGCCTTGTTCCAGCTGGTGATGCAACCTTCCAGGTCAGTGCCGACGATGGCGTTGGGCGAGCTTTCGACGATGGCAGCCAACTGGGCCGAGTGGCGGGCGCGCTCCTTCAACTCCTGCTCGGCACGTTTTTTTTCGGTAATGTCGGTAAGAATGGCGGCGTTGCCAATGTACTTGCCCTGGGCATCGCGAACCGGAACCAGCGAGAGGGAGACGTCAACCGAGGAGCCGTCTTTGCAGATGCGCTGGACATCATTTAGATGGAGAATTTCGCCTATCTGGACCCGCTTCAGGTAGGCGGGAATGGCTGGTTTTTCAGCTTCGGTCAGCAGCATGGAAAAAGGTTTGCCGAGGGCTTCGGCGGCGGTATAGCCGAAGAGTTGCTCGGCGGCGCAATTCCATGCAGTGATCTTTCCGAGGATGTTGCTGGCCACGATGGCGTTGGTGGAAGAGGCAACGATGGCGGCCAGAAAAGCCGTTTCTCCAGCCGAGTCACGCTGCTGCTCTGTCTGACTGGCAGCGGACCGTGGAGCTTCAGTGTTTTTTTTTGCCTTTCCGGTTTTATCCATAGAGAACCTGGAAAATTGCAGGTGATCTGGCCTCGGAAGATGCGCCGTGTTGCCAGTAAACGACGAAATGAATCGCTCGCAAGCGAAGTGTGAAGCAAGGGAGATTCACTGAAAGGGAAGATCTGCTTCAGGGGATGGCCCGTGGGCAGGGTGTGGCTGGTCATCTTGCACAAAAAGGGCAGGCGATTCCGCCCGGAAAGCCCCCCTCGTGCTAAGTGACTAGCGTAATCTCACATGCTGAAAAAGACAAATGATTTTTGCTGGAAGAGGCAGCGGAGGGAGGCAGGTTCGGCAGAGAGCGGAAAAAGTTTAGTACGGACATCCGAAACTTCGGTAATGGAAATTTGCAGTGCCAGGAATTGACGGGGAACAGAAGCGTGCTAATCTCGAAATAAGTTCGGACGTACGTCCTAATATGGCGGAGCAAGAAACCACGAAGCTGGCCGCCTTCAGGAGATGAAATGAACGAGAATGTGTTGCGCAAAACCCTGCAGGTCAGCGCTTGGTGCGGGCCGGCCTTTGTCCTGCTCTATGGCATCAGCTGGTGCATCCTGGGCCACAACTATCCGCCCCCGGACCCGGCCATGAGTGCTACCGATCTGGTCAACAACTTCTATTTGAAGTACCGCAGTGACATTCTGCTGGGTCAGTCGCTTTCCACCTGCCTGGGTATGCTCTACCTGCCCTGGGCCTGCGCTCTGACCGCCATGATGTGGGAGCGCGAGAAGAATCACATCCTCTCGCTGCTGCAATTGACCGGCGGACTGCTGACGGCCTGGGTGCTGACCTTCTGCCCGGTCTTCTGGATATTGTGCGCCGAATATGCGGGCACGATTGATCCGACGCTGATCAAGATGGGCCACTTCCTGGGCTGGTACACCTACGACATGACCTACATGATCACCACTATCGAGACCATCGCCATCTGCATCTTTGCTTTCACGGACAAGAAGCTTCCGGTGCTGATTCCCAAGTGGACGGGCGTGCTGGCGCTCTTCTCCGGTCTTTCGTTCCTGCCGCTGACCTTCCTACCGTACTTCAAATCGGGGATTTTTGCCCTGAACGGCTACTGGTCTTTCCACGTGGCCTTCGTTACCTATGCTCTGTTCACGGCCATCATTGGCTATTCCATGGCCAAGAACCTGAAGCTGAGCCACGCCCTGCAGCAGGAATCAGGTCAGTAAGAATTTGTGAAGCGGTAGAACGCAGCTCTGCCTGTAAGCAGGGAAAGCTGTAGGATCGAGGGTCTGTATAGAGCATTTTCGGAATCCACGTAGACTTTTTAAGGGGCGTGCAAGGTGCCTTTTTCTTAAGGAAAAAGGCACCTTGCCGCCAGCTTCCGGATTACAGCCATTCCGAAATGCTATACACTTCCGGCGACAGTTGTCGGCTTGGTGGGAACAGGCCCTCATGCAATAAAGTTGAGGTAGCGCATATTTTTTGCGGAGGAATAGAGGGCGGGATGGCTGCGGAAGAAAGAAAAAATACAAATCGAAAGAATGAAGCCGCGCAAAGGATTCTGGCTGCCACCTTCCAATGCATTGCCGAGAAAGGATCGGCCAGCGTAAGCCTGCGTGAAATTGCTTTGCAGGCCGGTGTGGTGCTGAGCCAGCTCAATTATTACTTCGTCAATCGCGAGCAGCTCTTTGCCGCGGTGCTGCGCATGATGAAGCAGGAATATCTCGAGAATGTAGAAGCCCGGATGGCTGCGATGCAGAGCGTGCCGCAGAAGGCCGCATTCTTTATCTCTTACAATCGCGAACTGCTGGTGACCAATCAGGCCCTTTATCGCGCATTTCTCGACTTCTTTGGACTGGCTCTTTGGTCCTCCTCTTTTCAGAAGGAAATGAATGAGTTTCTGGACGGAGTTTCGCAGGTAATCGAGAGCCACATGGAGACGTCCGGCGTAGCGGATTCCGCTGTAGAGAGCCCTGCATTACAGAATTCCTCCGTAGCCACGCTGGCCAATACCATTCTGGCCACAACCTTTGGCATTGCCATGCAGTACCTGATGAATCCCGAACGCAGCGATTTGCTGGAGGGATTTGATCTGCTGCAGAAGATGGTTCTGCAGGTGGAGGGGGAAGCATCCCTTCGGGGCTGAACAGGCCTGACTTTATTGATCCGGCCCGAAAAGAGTTTCCTTGCTTCCCCAGCCTGGCTGCAAAAACAAAGACGCGGCGAGGGGCAGCGCCCGAAATTTCACAGTATTTTCGGGTCGGCTTCTATAGAAGCCAGCTTTTCGGCTTACAGCAATTCAGAAAGTACTATCAAAGCAAAACAGCCTCATCCTCTTTCGTACCGGATCTGTGCATTATTTGGACTCGTCCAGAACTTCGATCGAGGAGATGGTCGCATAATTCTTGATTGGCTCAAAGGTCAGATTGAGCTTACCTTGCTCGGTTGGTTTCAGGTGCGTAAAAGTTTTGCTCAGGGGATGCTCACTTCCTACTTCTTGCGCAATATCAAAATTGTTTAAAATCGTATTTCCGTTGCAGAGAACACGAAAGACTCTCTGTCCCGGCCCTGTAGTATTTGATCCGTTTACGCCAAAAAATAACTCCACAAAATGAAGTATTACCGTATAGCGATCTCTGGGATCGACCGGAATGGCGTAGGAAAAATGTCCATAGCGTTCCGTTGAATACAGCCCTGCATCGGCGATCCATGCAGAGGGCAGGGCGTGAAAACGCCTTCGTCCGCCTTGGAAATAGTTATCCGGATGCCAGATTTGCCCATTACGATCCGTCCAGGGCGTGTTCTGCATGGTTATCCGGATAGGAAGTTGCTTGTTCGCAGGCCCCGGTAGAATGGCAAGGGCATTCAGAATGGGCGTGCCGATCACCGTGCTGATGCGCAGATGCAGCTTTCCATCCTGCGCAGGCGTTACGCCACGAATCACCCGCTCATCCGCTACGTTGATGCCCATAGCGTCGGAAACCGGATCATAGCTATCGAGCACTGTTTGTCCGTTGATCTCAATGCGGAAAACAGTATTGAGTTGTTCATCTTCCGACAGCGGAACCGTTGAGGGTGAAACCGCATAAAAATGCAGTTCGTACGTGCCAGGTGCCAGAGGGATATTGTATTTGTAATCCCCATACCGTCCGTAATGAAACAAAAACTGGTCGCTGGTTCGGGAGAGAAACGGAACCGGCCGAGGCGTTGACCATCCGCCATCATAAAATTGATCAGCCTGCCAGACATCTCCAACACTATCGCGCTGTGGTGGACCATAGTAGCCCAAAATCATTCTTAGAGGAATCTGTACACGGCCTGACGCCAGAGTTACTCCTGCTGTCTCTCCCGGCTGATTCGCAACGGAGGGCGTTGCTGGTGGATACTTGTGGCTCCGGAAAAGCAGCCAGACTACCGCCAGAAGCAGGACACCAGCAACTGCGCCATAAAGAACTCTTCTTGCCCATTTTCCTGCATGGTGCTCCTCTGGAGCCTTCTCTACTTGCAACGGTAGGGCAATTGCCGGCTCAATGACGGAAAGATCGGGCGTTCCTACGGTTTCTTCTGCCTTCTGTTCAGGTACGGCATCAGGGTTGGACTTTGCCTCTTGATAGTAGAAAAGCAATGCATAGGATCCAGGAGGAATCGAGACATGAATCTGGTGATCCTTCCCCTCGGCCTCGTAATACGCCTTCAATTTTTTGCGCAAACGGTGCGTCTCAACACGCACAATCGCATCCTCACTGGCGATGAACGTGTTGGGATCTCTTTCAAAGACTCGAACGGCAATGTTGTACTCGGTGAGTTGGTCGGTTTCATTCGCAAAATATTTTTCCCCGAGATAACGCAACAGCTTCATGATGCGCGGCGTTCGCTCGAAAACTTCTCTGAGCGCATCAAGTTCCAGTTGCTCCTTGCCTACCAGATTTTCACTGGATGAACTCACTGTTTTAGAGCCTCCTGGATACATTAAAACTATGAAAAAATAATCTTACATCATTTTACCGCCTCCCTTGGCTGCTCGTTCTCTCGCGCGGCAATGCGCTTGCGTCGTAACGGATGCTGATGGTCGCCCGAGAAAGCGTGCATGCAGATGCAGGTGTACTGTTGGCTTCGCGAGAAGCACTCTGCCGTTTTTCCCCAGAATATTTGGCCCCATTTTAAGACGAGCATCTTCCACGCCCAGCCTCTGCGATGCTCTGGCCCGACTCAACCAGTCGCACCGCTTTCAGCTTGAATTTGTAGGTGTAAATCTTCCGCGGTAAACGCTCCATCTTCGCTGATCCTTCGCAAGCATCTCAGAGCGATAGAGTGGGGAAGTTTTGCGGGGGAAAGGTCAAATTTATAGCAGTAAAAAGCGGTTTAGTTTACGAACTGCAGTCTTACCATGCATCGTCATACATAACTAAATCGATTTTTCATGCAGGTCATCCCCAATGACTGCTTGGTCAACCTCCCTGAAAAGTAAGCATAAGCCATTTATATTCTGCATGTTGATGTGTTTCATTTTGTCCTGAAACATGCCAGAACAAGTTTAACCTTTACAAGCCGTTTATGGCCTCTCTAGGGTGCCGTTGAATTGTGTGCGAACCAAGAAGGCGTACATGCAAAATCCGTGAGATGGTGCGGAGCATTCCTGATGCAAGTCTTGGCAGAAGATTGTCGGCTGCATTCCGGTTTTTCTTTCCTTGAATTTTGACTGCAAGGAAGGAGCGAAGCGGGGGAACTCTTCCGCACCAGCAGACGCTGAATGCTTTTTTTGTTATGCATGGAATTCACAGATATCGACCCGGATTGCATCGGGCTTAGCGGAATGAAGGAGAAAGAATGAACTTACTTCAAAGCATTTCGAAGAAGCTGAATGAGAAGAAACGCTGGTTAGCTTTGGCGATTCTTCTTTGTTGCGTTGTCTCTTTGCCAGTAAGGATATGCGCGCAAGCAATCACCGCATCTCTTGGAGGAACCGTGGCGGATCAGACGCATGCGGTTGTTCCACAGGCAAGTGTGCAACTCACGAATGTTCTAACGAACGATCTTCGCAAGACGACGACAAATTCTGCGGGAATTTTCTCGTTTTCGGGCGTGCCCACCGGTGACTACAAACTGGATATCTCGGCTAAGGGATTTAACAAGTATATTCAGACGGATATTCATCTGGATCCAGGAGATCAGAGAACGGTCCGTGAAATTGCCTTGAGCGTGCAAAGCGCGGTGAATGAGTCGGTCACAGTGACAGCGGCCACCGACCAAATCAACTATGATTCGGGCGAACAAAGCTCGCTGATTACCGCGAATGACATGAAGCATTTGGCGATTGAAGGTCGCGATGCTACCGAATTGCTGAAGATCCTGCCAGGAATGGCGATTGCCAACAGTGATGGAACGGTTGATAACACTGCATATGATCCCTCGCAGGTGACACGCTCTGGCGCGTTGGGCCAATATGCTGCCAATGGCACGCCCTTGAATGGCCAGGCTCTACTGACAGATGGCGCGGATATTACCGATCCCGGAGCCTATGGACATGCGCTGCAGCCAATCAACTTCGACCAGATCTCGGAGATGAAGATTCAAACATCGAGCTTTACGGCGGATACGGCGCACGGACCGATCGTGATGAATGCCGTAAGCAAATCCGGCGGCAGCGATTATCACGGAAGTATGTACGTGCATGCCAGAACCAATCAACTGGATACAACCGACTGGATTGCCAAATATACCAGCCAGAGCAAACCGCCAGATCATCAGGTTTATCCAGGCTTTACGCTGGGCGGTCCGGTGAAGTTGCCCTTCACGGGCTTCAACCGCAGCAAGGCTCTTACCTTTTTTGTAGGCGGCGAGGATTATGCACAGCGGAGTGTGTATGCCTACAACAGCGCAAGTTCTGCAACCCTGACGGCTCTTGTTCCCACCCCGAACATGAAGAAGGGCATTTTCAGCTCGGATGAACTCAAGAAGTATCTTGGCTCTGAGTATCAGACCGGCAGTACTTGCTCAAAGGTAGATCCGAATATTTGCGCTGTTCCTACTCTCTCCTTAAACAAGAGTGCAATCAGCAACGGTAACATTTCCGCATTTATCGATCCACTTGGCCAGGCGATTATGAGTGGCATGCCCGACCCCAATACAGCCAACGTCAACAACTACAACTATGTGACGACTAATCTTCAAGATGCGAATTTCTGGCAAGGAAAAGCCAGAGTCGACTATTCCATCAGCGAGAGTGAAAAGCTGTTCGCTTCATACAGTGTCTTCAAAGGCAAAAAGGGCATTCCGCAAAACCCATGGTACTCAGAGCGGGGCACGATGGGAGGCATCAACACGCCGGGAGGTGGCCTGCTCGACCAGGAACGTTCGCATGTGGTAAGCGTCAACTGGACGTCGATTCTGAGTTCGACCTTTACCAACGAACTTTATGGCGGATTTGGTTACTATCATGAAACCTTCCAGCCAAAAAGTCTGGCTGCTACCCAGGGCAACCCATATGAAGGCGTATTCGCATTGCAGGATTCTGTGATGCCCGCGTTGCAGGATTATGGCAATGACGGACTTCCGCTGTCGCGGCTGACGGATGGAACCTATGGCGGCGTGTATGCCATCAAGCAGCTCAGAATGTTTGGAGACAATGCAACCAAGCAGTTGCAGCGCCATACCTTGCGCGCTGGCCTCTTCTATCAGTACGAGAGCAATCCGCAATCACAGGCTTTCCAGATTACCAATGGATCAATTTCCCAGTACTACATCGGATCCAGCTTTGTCGATCCGGTGGCGGGTACCCAGTATACGTCCGGGAACTATTTGGCAAATCTGATGGAAGGTATTGCTGTTACTTACCAGCAGATGAACAAACAGGTTGAACCGAACCTTTACTTCTATAACCTTTCCGGTTACGCGCAGGATCATTACCGGATAACTCGTACCTTGACAGCCGATATTGGTATCCGCCTGGAACACCTGACTCCGTGGTCCGATGCACACGGTACGGGCATTCCGATCTTCGACGCAAACGATTACGCCACTAAAGCTGCTTCGGCCATTGCTGGAGGAGCGGTTGAGCCTGGAATGTTGACGCATACGCTGGATAAAACTATTCCGCTGTCTGGCCGTCCGACGCGGGGCGTATTTGTTGAGCCGCGCCTGGGATTCGCCTGGGATCCGAATGGCCGCGGACAGACCGTGGTGCGTGGGGGATATGGCATCTATCGCGCTCATGATTCGTATAACGATGCTTCGGCGGGTATGACCACCGCGTTGGGGCAGAGAACCTACACCGCGACTAAGACTCTGTTCTCGTCTCTCTCCAGTTATCAAAAGCTGACGGGGTGCACGAACACGACAACATGCGCTGCCAACGATTTTGTGGCCGATTCGAACCTGACCGCATACAAGCGAGGTGACGATGAAGAGCCGCGTGTGCGCACCTATAACCTATCGATCGATCAGCAGTTTCCCAAGAAGATAACGATGGAGATCGCCTACGTGGGAAACACCAGTGACAAGATTTTGAATAATGGTTCATCGCAGAACACCAACGCTGCCGATCTCAACTCTCTGCCCATTGGTTCGCTCTATACGGTCATGCCTAATCGTGGGACCAGTGTGACGGGAGCGGGTCAGACTCCAACCATGTTCGGTACGCTGGCTGCTTCTGGTTTAACACAGGCGCAGATCGACTCTTACAAGAAGTACCCTCTCTATGATCACGTTTATGTTCCCAGTCATAACATTTATGCGCACTACAATGCCTTGCAGGTAGCTGTTACGCGCCAGACCGGGCAGATGTTGTTTACGGCCAACTACACATGGTCCAAGGCATTGGGCGTGCTTTTTGGCATGAATAACGGTTACGGTGCGGATCCTTTCAACTACCGCAACGACTACACCTACGAAACCTACGACCGCCGTCACATCGTGAATGCAACCTTCTCGTATACGGAGAAGAACTATTTCAAGGAGCGTGCCGTTGGTTTATTGGCGAATGGATGGGAAGTGTCCGGCATCATGGGATATCAGGCCGGTGCAAACCTGCCCTCAACATATTCAATGAACTTCGGCATGAGCGGTACTCTTACCGTACCCCTTGGAACGACGGCGACGACCAATGGCTCGGTGAGCACCTGCACCTCAACGACCGCCACAACATGCACCATCTCGGTGAGCAATACAAGCCTGCTCGGTACACCCGACGTAAACTTGCAACCTACGCTGCTTTCCAATCCGAAGGCTACCGGAAATCATCATTACTTCAACAATGATGCTTTCGGCGTGGCGGCAATCGGAACGAACGGTGCGTATCGCATGCCGTATTTGCCCGGTCCGCCCTTCTTTGATTTGGACACGACGCTGGCAAAAACTTTCAAGATCAGCGAGAGACAAAGCACCAGATTCAGCGTGTCGGCATTCAACGTGTTGAATCGCGCGAATCGCAGTTTTTCCTCTGTGCTGCCCAATACGTATGAACTCACAGCGTTCAACCAAACATCCACTAGCCTTGCCGCTTCCGACGCCATCAGCGCTGCCAGAAACCAGAATGCCATTTTTGGTTATGCTCCGCTGCGGGAAGGACGGAGAATTCTGAAACTAAGCGTTCACTATGATTTTTAGTTCAAAAAGGTGATTAGCTTAGTGCGGCTCTCTTCCTGCTGCATATAGAGCAGAAAGAGAGCGATAGTGTTCAGCATCTTTTGCACTTTCAATCTTCCCTGTAGTCGAGGAAGGTTGTTGGGTTGTTTGCCACTGGTCCTCATGGGGGCTAGTGGCAAATAATAAGGTAGAACATAACTAATTTTTTCTTCCGATAGACTTAGAACTTTTCTTTCCCGTAAAACGCCACAACGCCCTGATAAATCAGAGCGTTGTGCAGAAAAGTTTACATTCTAGGTTGCAGGTATGTCCTAGAAGGGAATGTCGTCGTCCGAGATCTCGGCTGCGTGGGAGAGTTCTTCGCCACCGCTGCCGCCCTGCTGGGGACGCTGGTCGTAGCTGTTCGAGCTGGCGCGGTTGTAGTTGCCGCCGCCGCCGCCCGAGTTCTCATCGCGGCCCGAGAGCAGCGAGAGATCGTTGATGATGATCTCAGTGCGGTAGCGCTTCTGACCGCTTTCCTTGTCGTCCCAGCTGCGGGTCTGGATCTTGCCTTCCACGTAGAGCTTGGTGCCCTTTTTTACGTAGTCGCGGATAATTTCTGCCGTGCGGGTGAAGGCAACCAGATTGTGCCATTCCGTACGGTCTTGCCAGTTGCCCTGCTGGTCCTTCTGGCGGTCTGTCGTGGCCAGGGTAAGGTTGGCGACCATGGTGCCGCTGGGGGTGGAACGAATTTCGGGGTCTTTGCCTACGTTACCGAGAAGAATGACTTTATTGACACTTTTGGCCATGCGATACACTCCGATCAAAGAAAAAGCATAGCAGAGAGCCAACCGAAGGATGAGGAAAATTTGGACTAAATTATGGCTATCGCATGTGAAATCAAAATCCTGCGGTAATGCGCCGACCCCGGCGTAAGCAGGGGCGATCCTGTGCAAGACTGGCCGGAAATTCTATAGAGGACGCAGATAAAAGACGGAGTTTCCGCCTGCGTAACGGATGAATCCGGAGCGGAACCCCGTCAGCAATATGTCAGGAAAATGTAGGGAAGTAGTGTGCTCCAATCGCTCACAGGCTGAGTGCCGCCCGAGGTGGAGCAAATGCTCATTTTCACGACGAATTCTGCAACACACATCATGCCTTCTGGAGTGCCGTTCCGCTCTGTGACGATGATGCCGGCGCGGACAGAATCGGCGAAGAGATTCCAGCGTGGCGCACTCCCCGGAAAGATGTCCCCCAAGACAGATTCCGCTCTTCCGAGCTTCATCTTCTGGAAGGCAACCATCACTCTGCAAGTTTGCACTCAGGTTCGCATGTGCATGGCACAGTACACAGCCTGATCAACCACCCACCCATGTGCCGAGGAGTTCCAATGGAAAAAGAACAGCAACCCAACGTGGAGAACAAGCAACTCAACCGTCGCGGATTTTTGGGCGCAGGTGCTGCGGCCATTGCTGGTGCGGCCTTTCTGACGGCCTCCGCCACTGCCCAAAGCCGTTCCGAGATTCATGCCGGAAAGGCCGACCACTCGGTCTCCAAGATGAGTGGCGCGAATGAGGACATTGCCCGCGCGGCAGCGGATTCCGAAAATCCTCCCGAGACCGATCGTGGCGATGTGCCCTCATTCTGGTACTCCTTTGACATTGCCCATCGCCGCATTCAGGAAGGTGGATGGACGAGCCAGGTAACGCAGCGCGACCTGCCGGCCTCCAAGGAAGTTGCCGGCGTAAAGATGCGTCTGACGGCGGGCAGCTACCGCGAACTGCACTGGCACACGGCCGATGAGTGGGCCTATGTGACGGCTGGTTCCGTGCGCATTACGCTGATGTCTCCTGATGGAAGCATCTTCATTGATGATGTGCCCGAGGGCGATATCTGGTTCTTCCCCGCAGGCTATCCGCACTCCATTCAGGGCCTCGGTCCGGACGGCGGCGAGTTCCTGCTGGTCTTTGATAACGCAATGTTCTCCGAGTATGAAACCTTCTTGCTCTCCGACTGGATTGCGCACACCTCCGATTCCATTCTTAGCAAGAATCTGAAGCTTCCTGCCGACAAGATTGGCAACCTGCCCAAGGCAGAGTTGTACATCTTCCCGGGTACGGTTCCGGGCTCGCTGGAAGCGGATCGCGCGGCGGTGGGCGGCCAGGCCGTGACCACCAAAATCCCTTATACCTATCACCTGAAAGATGTGAAGCCTACGCGCGAAACGGCTGGTGGATCGGTGTACGTGGTTGACTCAACCAACTTCCTCGCCTCTACCAATATGGCTGCCGCCGTGGTCACAGTGAAGGCTGGCGGGATGCGGGAAATGCACTGGCATCCCAATGGCTCCGAATGGCAGTACTGGGTAAAGGGCAGCGGCTCCATGACGCTTTTCGATGCTGGCGGCAAGGCGCGCACCATGAGCTTCAAGCAAAATGATGTGGGCTACGTTCCAGCCGTCGCCGGCCATGTGATTCAAAATACCGGCAGCGGTGATCTGGTCTTTCTGGAGATTTTCCACGCCGATCGCTTCCTTGATTTCTCGCTGAATAACTGGATTCGTCTTGTTCCGCCGCTGATGGCCAAGGAACATCTGAATCTGAGCGATGCGGATCTGAAGTTGATTCCGAAGGAAAAGCAGACCCTCATTAAGTAGTCGTTTGTATCCCTTTTTTTCCTGGTGAACGTTGTGCTTTGAGGACGAGTCACGACGCTTCAAAGCGCGTGTCGTATTTCACGACACACAGCGTTCACCAGCATTTTTATTGGTGTTTTGGCTCAGAAAGCAGGAGTGTTCTTCATGTCGGCTGTAAAACGTCTGCAAATCGCTTTGGTTGTCTTTGCTGGGGTGAGCGGCTGTCTGCTGATGGGGGTCAAAAGTCAGGTCAACGGAAGCGAGTCGCAACCGATCCTCGTTACTCGTGCTCCGGTTGCGTATCCTACCGCAGACCTTGAGGGGAAAGAACGGTTTCCGCAGGGAGCGCAGTTAGTGCTGCTGCAGGGCAGCACAACAACCAGCCTCTTCCCCACGTTCTATGCCAGTGCCGATGCGAATGTGCATCCCGGCAGCTTCCTTTTTGCGGGACGCAAAAGCGCGGCGCAGCCCTGGCAGATCTATGAATCCCAGCGCGACGGCGCAGCCCCGCGGCAACTCACCAAGGGACCAGAGGATTGCATCCTTCCTTTTTATCTGCCGGACGGACGCTTTGTGTATGCAAAAAAGCTGCAAAGTGGATTTGTTCTTACCGTGGCTTCGCTAACGGAAAGCGGCAAGGAAACACAGATTAGTCATGCCGCCGGAAACTATCTGCCTGCCGGAGTTTTGCAGGATGGACGAATTTTGTTTCTCTCCGGTTTTCCCTTGGGTTCGCAGGGACAAGCAGAGGTCTACACGGTGTATCCGGATGGGAGTGGCGTAGAGGCGTACCGTTGCGACCACACCCATGCGCGTTTTGCCCCCGCAGAGCAAAGCAACCACGACATTCTTTTTGCCTCGCGCAGCGGGTTGGCGCGCTTCACCGATGACTCCGCGCAGGAAGTTAGTTTTGAAGCGCCTGCCGGTGATTACAGCGGCGGTATTGCCGCAACCGACGCCAACAACTGGATTGTCTCGCGGCGTTCGCCTCTTTTGCATGCATCGAAGGCTGGTGTGGGAGCTTCGCATTATGCTCTGGATTGGATGGAGAATGGTCGTCTGCGGCCTCTGTTGGCAGATGCTTCTTCAGACTATGTGCAGCCCGTGCTTCTGCGCGCTTACGAGCGCCCGCTCCGCTTTCCTTCCGCGCTGCATCCTTGGAAGACGGCCAATCTGATGTCGCTGAATAGCTACAGGATTGAGCATGGCGCATTGCTGCACGGGGAGATCGCGCAGGTGCAGGTGAGCACGCGCGATGCGCAGGGCCACGTTCAGGTGCAGGGCACGGCTCCGGTAGAAAAAGACGGATCGTTTTTTGTGATGGTCCCTGGCAATCAGCCTTTGCAATATGCGTTGCTCGACCGTCAGGGACGCGTTCTGCGCCAGGAACATGGCTGGTTCTGGAGCGCCAGTGGAGAGCAGCGCATTTGCGTAGGCTGCCATGCCGGTCCGGAGAGAAGCCCGGAAAACCGCGTGCCGCAAATTCTGCTGCGCTCAACGGACCCCACTGATTTGTCTGGCACCAGTACAATCCCCGCAGGGCGCTGACGCCCAGGAAGCACAACGACCATGAAAAGACTCGCTTCAATTTTTTTTGTGCTTGCCCTCTTGGCGACCACGTGTGTCTTTCTCAAGGGGCATGCAGTCAAGGCTGTACCTGTAGCGCAGGATCCACACTATCTTTCGCCTTCCGAGATGGCGCTTTCTCCCGATGGAAATACGCTCTATGTGGTTTGCGAGCAGAGCCAGACGGTGCAGGCCGTCGATCTGAAGCACGTGCGCCCCATGCGCTCGGTGGAAGTGGGCCGCGTGCCCCGCAGTATTGTCATCTCGCCCGATGGACGGCTGCTCTACGTGACGAATTCCTCGGATGATTCGGTCAGTGTGATTGATGCGGCAAGCATGCGCGTGGTGCGCAGCATGGCAACCGGCATGGAGCCTTACGGGATTGCTCTGGTGGGCCAACGGCTCTACGTGGCCAATCGCATCAGCAGCGATATTTCCGTTCTTGATGCAAAGGATGGCAGGGAAATTCGCCGCATTGCCGCAGGCAATGGCGCCAGCTATCTTGCTCTTTCTCCGGATGGGCAACATGTGTACTGTTCGCATGTCTACCCTGCGGTAGGTAAGGATCGCACGCCTTCCGAGCTTTCCATGCCGTGGATCGGAAGCATCCATGTGGATGTGAATCCGCTGGAAGATCGCAAGCAACCTGAATCTGCGATTACGGCCGTGGATACGCGGACACTGCAAATGCAGCTGATTCCCGAGCACGACGTGGCAGGCGCTTTTCATATGGCGTTCTCTGCGGATGGGCGCTTGGGCGTGGTTGCCGAGATGCGCCCCAAGAATCTGGTTCCACTGGCGCACGTTGAGCATGGCTGGGCTTTCGGCTATGACCTGATGCTTTTCGGTAGCGATGTGGGAAAGCCCGTGCATATCCCGCTGGACTCGCTGGAGCGCTATGACTCCTACCCCTACGCTATGGCCATGACGCCGGACAAGACGCGCATCTATGTGTCGGCAACCGGTTCCGATCAGGTGACAGTCCTTGATGTGCGCAAGTTGCTGCAGTATGTGCATACGCATGGCCGCGATTTTTCCAGTGACCTGAGTGCCAGCGCGCACTACGTGTTGCGCCAGATTTCGGTGGGCAAAAATCCGCGTGGGATGGTAATGTCCAAGGATGGAAGGTTCATCTATGTTGCCAGTCGCATGGATGATTCCATCGCGGTGATCGATACGCAGAAGAATCAGGTGACGGAAAACATCGACCTGGGTGGTTCCAAGCAGATAGATGCGATGCGGCGCGGAGAGCAGGTCTTTTATAGCTCTAAATACGCATACCATGGCCAGTTCAGCTGTGCGAACTGTCATATTGACGGCACGCTCGACGGCCTGAGCTGGGATCTGGAGCCGGATGGTTTTGGAAGAAACATTGTGCAGAATCGGTTGCTCGAAAATCTACGCGGAACCGAGCCCTTCAAGTGGGTTGGTTCCAATCCGACGATTGCCCAGGAGTGCGGCATTCGTACGTCGCTTTATTTCTATCGTTCGGAAGGATACGACGGACGCGCGTTGGCGGATCTTGTGCTGTATATTCGCAGTATTCCATCGCGGCCCAACCGCTTTCTGGCCGCGGATCATCAATTGACGCCTTCGCAGCAACGCGGCAAGGAGATTTTTTACCGCACGACGAACAAGGCGGGCAGCCCGATTCCACTGGAGAACCAGTGCTCGTTTTGCCACAGCGGGCCGAAGTATACCAACCAAAAAAGTTTTGATGTGGGTTCCGGGCATGCGACGGACACAACTTCAAAATTCGATACCCCGCATTTGACCAACGTTGCGTTGATGGCGCCGTATATGCACGATGGCTCCGCCCGCACGCTCGAAGAGATTTGGACGCTTTACAACATGGACAACAAGCACGGACAAACAACGGATCTTACCAAAGATGAGTTACACGACTTGGTGGAATTCCTCAAGACCTTGTAACTCCACTGATCCCCGTGGATGCCTGCCCTGAACAAGAAAAGAGCAACACAGGAGAATGATGATGAGCATTGAACACTTGATCCTTGAAGCCGCCACCTCGCATGAGCCGATTCAGAAGCGCGCAATTACCAATCTGAATGTATTGAATGAGGCATGGGATTACCAGAAGCCGAGTTCGTTTGCCCGTGGCATGCGCATTGATATTGGCAATGTGGCCATCCTGCTGATTTCCGGCACGGCCAGCATTGACGAGAACGGCGTCAGCATTCATATTGGCGACTTCCGCGCCCAGTGCCAGCGCACTTTTTATAACATCAGCCAGTTACTGAAGGCGGAAGGCGCAACCTGGAAGGATATTGTGCGCACCAGTTGCTACATGCGCGACATCGATCGTGATTACGATGCTTTTAACGAAGAGCGCACGGCGTTTTTCAAGGGGCAGGGACTCGACCCGGTGCCTGCCTCCACCGGCATTCAGGCGCACCTGTGCCGCCCGGAATTGCTCATCGAAATTGAAGCGATTGCGATGTTCAAGACCACCGGCGAAAAGAAGTAAGGCATTTTTCTGCAAAAAGGCTACAAGTGCAACGGGACTTTTTCTCAAGAAAAGTCCCGTTGCACTTGTAGCCTTTTGCGCTGCTCTGGAAGATGCTTGCGTTACGATAAAAATCAGTCCAGGTCGTTTGATTCCGCAGAGACGAGCGTGAGCGGAAGGCGCATATAAAAGCAACTGCCTCCACTCGGGTTGGGGCGCATGCCAATCTCTCCGCCACAGCTGCTGATGGCCCATTTCGCGATGGAGAGCCCCAGCCCGGATCCGCCCTGCTCGCGCGATCTTCCATGATCCAAGCGCCTGAAGCGCTCAAAGATGGCCTTGCGTTCCGTCTCTGGAATGCCGGGGCCCTGATCGCGAATCTGGATTTCCGCAAACCCGGGAAGTTTGACGAGTTCAACTTCGATGCGCGATCCATGCGGAGAATACTTCATCGCGTTATCCAGAACGTTGACCAGTGCCTGTTGCAGCATGGAGCGGTCAGCATAAAACATCACATCCGCGCCGGGCAGTATCTCCAGAGCCTGAAGATTATCCTCGGCCAGAATGCTGAGCATCTCGCAAACATTCTGTAGAATCTGCATTCCATGGACGAGCTCAACTTCTGGCACAACCTGCCCACTGTCGTTGCGCGCAATCACAAAAAGCGCATCGACCATCTGGGAGAGTCGGCGAATCTCCTCGAGTATGCTGGCTAGTGTCTCCTCGTACTCGGCGGGCGTCTTTGTGGAGTGCAAGCAGACCTCTGCGATGCTGCGCATGGAGGAAAGCGGCGTACGCAATTCATGGGATGCGTCCGAGGTAAACCGCCGGAGCTGGTGAAAGGATTCGTCGATGCGCTGCAGCATGCTGTTGAACTCAATGGCAGCCTGTCCCAGATCATCTTCCTGATGATAAACAGGGAGACGATCCTGCAATTTTTCAGCGTTGATGCGGCGCATGCGCTTGACCATGATGCTGAGCGGGGCGAGCGCGCTGCTGGTTACGCGATAAATCACGAAGCAGGTGAGGGCAATGGAGAGCGGCGTGAGAGCGAGAAGAACCAGAACGAAGGCTTGCACTCCGTCATAGATGGAGGAGCCTTCATAGCCGAGGCGCAGCAGAAGAGTTTTTCCTCCCATGGTGTGCACATGGCTGACCATGAGAACGACCCGGCCATCGCTGAGTTTGACGAAGGATCGATGGTAGCCGTCTCCCATTTCGCTGGCGGTGAGTGGCCCGCCCAGCCTCTCGTCTTCCAGCCGGGAGTTGCGGTAGAGGATTGCGCCATTTTGATCCATCACCTGGATCATGTGTTCGAGCGTCAGGCGCACCTGTGGATGGTTGAAATAGTCTTCGTGGATCTGGATGTGACCGGAGGCATCCTGATAGATAAGTCCTTCCACGGACTTTAAGTCATTGATTTCGTCATGAAATGTTTGCGCCACCAGTTCCCGGTACAGAACGAAGGAAGAGATGGCCACATGCAGCAGGAGGATCAGGGTAAAAACAACGCCGTACCAGAACGTAAGCCGCCAGCGAAGATTGCTGGAAAATAAACGAGGGATCATTTTTTCTCCTGCAGCATGTACCCCATGCCGCGTACGGTTTGCAGCAGACGCGTTTCAAACGGACCATCCACTTTACGGCGCAGGCGCACCATCTGCACGTCGATCAGGTTGTCCAGCGAGGTGTAGCGCAGATTGGCTTTCCAGATGTCGCGCATCAGCATCTCGCGCGATACGATGCGCTCGCGATTGACGATCAGATACTGCAGAATATCAAACTCCCGCATGGTCAACTCCAGCGCGATTCCATCGCGGCTGACCGTGTGGCGGGTCAAATCCATCTGGATTCCGGAGTATTGCAGAACGGTTTGGGGAGCTACAAGCGGGCGACGCAGCAGGGCGCGTATGCGGGCTAGAAGTTCAGAAAAAGCGAAGGGCTTGGTCAGGTAGTCGTCGGCGCCGGAGTCCAGTCCCGTCACCCGGTCTTCGACTGTATCGAGGGCGGTGAGCAAAAGCACTGGAACATGAATGCTGCAGCGGCGCAACTCCCGCACCACGCTTAAACCATCGCGCTTGGGCAGCATGACATCGAGCACGATCAGGTCAGGCGTGGACTCTGTCACTATGGCCAATGCCTCTTCTCCCGAATAGGCCAGCGTGACGGCATATCCTTCTTCTGCCAGCCCCTGCTGCAGAGCGGATGCAAATCTGCGCTCATCTTCAACCACCAATACATGCAACGTCGCTGCGGATTCGGATTCCTCTTTGAGGATCTTCGGGCCTGTCATTTTTTTATGATACCCCTCATTGGACTCTGGGTTAGGCGTGGGTGCGCGGCTTGTGATTGAGCCAGATCCAAAGGCTGCATGGATAGAAATGGGACTCCTTCCAGAGAAGAAGGAGTCCCATTTCTGCACGCTTGTTGCGGTCAGGATGTTTGTGTGCGCCTTCGTTATGCGCCAAAGACAATCTGCCAGGTTTGGCGGATGAGACCGGGAAGCCCATAGATGTCGAGCGCTGTAATCAGGATGGCGGAAGCCCACCCGGCAATCATCAAAAATCGTCCACTCTTCCATTGCCGCATGCGCTTGGAGGAACCAGTAAAGTGCAGGAGCGGAAACATGGCAAAGGGGAGTTGCAGCGCCAGCACGACCTGACTGAGGATGAGCAGGTCGGTAATGCTGCGTTCTCCGCGCAGGGCAATCAGAACAACGGCAGGAAGAATGGCCAGAGAGCGCGTAAGCAGGCGGCGTACCCAGGGACGAATGCGCCAGTTCATGAAGCCTTCCATCACTACCTGGCCGGCCAGCGTGCCGGTAATGGTGCTGCTCTGCCCACTGGCCAAAAGTGCACAGGCAAACAGGGTGCTGGCGGCGGCCGTGCCCAGCAGCGGAGCCAGGGTCAGGAAGGCCACGCGGATCCAGTCGCAGTCGGCGGAAAGGGCAATGGATTCACCGGAGGGAAGGGTGACGCTGCCGCGGTTGTAAAAAACGTGCGCGGCAAGAATCAGGATGGCAGCGTTGATCAGGAAGGCCACACTCAGAGACACCACGGAGTCCAGCGTATTGAAGCGTAACGCAGTGCGAATAGAAGGCTCGTCCCGCTGCACCTTGCGGCTTTGTACCAGGGCCGAGTGCAGGTACAGATTATGCGGCATGACGGTTGCGCCAATAATGCCGATGGCGGCAAAGACCATGTCTGCCTGCAGATGAGGCCGGAAAATATCACTGCCCATAGTGAGGATGTCAGGATGCGCGGCAGGCAGAACGAAGATTTCAACTCCATAGCAGCTGGCAATGGTGGTCACCAAAACGACAACCAGCGCCTCAATCATGCGCATTCTCAGCCCTTGCAGCGTAAGCAAAAGAAGCACGTCGAAACCGGTGAGCAGGACCGCCCAGAGCATGGGCACATGGAAGAGCAGATTGATGGCGACGGCGCTGCCCAGAACCTCCGCCAGATCGCATGCGCCGATGGCAACTTCGCTCAGAAGCCAGTTGGGAATGCGTGTCCAGCGCGGATACCAGTCGCGGCAGCATTGGGCCAGATCCTTCTCGGTAACAACTCCCAGACGCGCGGAAAGGATCTGCAAAATGACGGCCATGGCGCTGGCCAGCGCGACCACGCTCAGCAGGACATAGCGAAACTGCGCTCCACCCTGCAGGTCCGTGCCCCAGTTTCCGGGGTCCATGTAACCAACGCTGATTAGTACCGCAGGGCCAATGAAGGCCTTGAGCTGAGAGAGAAAGCCGCGTGCCGCCTGCGGGACTGCAACGGAATGACGAAGTCCTTGCAGGGACGGCTGTAATTCCGGAACCAGATACTCATCTTCGCCCCATACAGGAGCGATAGCTGCATCAGAAAGAAGGACTGTCTGGTTGGATGTGCTCACGGAAAGCTTTCATCATCTTGCGAAGGTGACCATACAGAGATGGTGATGCTATCTAAGCAGAATTTGTCCTGACATTTTCCCTACATTATGATGAGGATCCTTCCTGTGTGCCTAATTTTTGCCATGAACGACAACAGGCCCCTTGATGGGACCTGTTGTCGTTCAGTCTCCGGCACTGCCGAAGGATGTTTGCTGGTTGCAGAGGATGGGTTACACCGGCACTCGGGCCGATGCAGGCGTTTTTCCCGGTTATTCCACGTTGAGCATCAGGTTGGTGGACTGCGAGTAGCTGCCCGAAGCAACCGTAAGAACAACCGTGTAGGACTGGGTTGGGCTGCTGTAGTAGCCAGTGCCCGCACCGCAGGCCGTTATGCCAGCCGCCAGAGCGCCCAGCAGCAGCAGAGACAGAACCATGTTGCGCAGCCGCTTGCCGGTACGCCGCATGCGGCTGGCAAAGGGCAGCAGAATCAGGAAGGCAAGTGCCGCTGCTCCACCCCGGCCGAAGAGCGTGCTCTTGGGTTCGGACTTGGCTGTGGAGGTGTTCGGCAACTTGATGTTGACCAGAGTGTTTCCACTGAGGGTTGTGCCGGCGGCCAGCGTCCAGGTGGTGCTGGAGCTCTGCGTCCAGGCGCTGGGCGTAATGCTCACCGTAGCGCCGGTAGGCAGGCCGCTCAACGTCAACGTTAATGCCGTCGGGAAGCTGCTGCCGGCGCTGGGCAGAATCGACACCGAATACGTTGCCGTATCGCCCGCCGCAACGGTTTGCGAATTGCCGCTGCCGGAGTCGCTGCTGGAACTGCTTCCAGTGCTGATGACCACCGTTACCACGCTCTGCGATAGCGTGCTGCTGGTGATGGTGGTGAAGTTTGTGTTGCCGGAGTAGACCGCCGTAATCGAATGCGATCCGGCGGCCAGCGCTGTGGTGGTGTAGGCTGCCGCGCCGCTGGTAAGCGAAACACTGCTGAGCGTGGTTGTGCCATCCAGGAACGTCACCGTACCGGAGGGCGATCCTACGGTGGAGGTGACTGTGGCCGTGAAGGTCAGCGATTCATCCACAGTGGAAGGACTGCTTCCGCTGCTCAGGGTAAGGCCGATGCTGGGCGTTCCCTGTTGGATGGTGAAGCTAACGTCCACCGGTGTGGCTGCGGAATAATTGGCGCTTCCCGACTGCGATGCTTCGATGGTGCAGCTTCCGGCCGTTAGCACCGTGACCGTGGCGCTGGTTGGCAGGATCGCTATGTTTTTCGTCGGCTCTGTACCCGTACTGTTGCTGACCGCGCAGACGCTGCTGGTCTTGGTGGCGAAGCTGACCGTCAGTCCCACGCTGCTTGAAGCGTTGATGCTGTAGGTCAGACCCGATGCGTAGCTGTAGGCAGTCGTCGATGGCGCGAAGGTGATCGTCTGCGTCGTGGTGCTGATGGTGAAGTTGACGTCCACCGGAGTGGCAGCCTGATAGCTGCTGTTGCCTGTTTGCGTGGTTTCAATGGTGCAGGTGCCGCCGGTCAGAATCGAGACGGTAGCGCTGCTGGTTCCATTGCTGAGCGTGCTGCTACCCACCGTGCAGGCGCTGCTGGTCAATGAGGCAAAGCTGACCGCCAGACCCGAGGTTGACGTAGCACTTACGCCGAAGCTCAGGCCGGAAGCGTAAGTGTAGGAGGTTGTGGCAGGCGCAAAAGTGATGCTCTGCGCTGCCTGATTGACGGTAACTGCCTGCGAGCCGAAGGTCTGGTATGCAGTGGGAACGGTGTAGTTGCTGTCGCCCGTGTAACCGGTAGCTTCGAAGGTGTGCGTGCCGACGCCCAGATTGGCGACAGGGATGGTGAAGGCCAGTGTGTCACTAGTGCCGGTAAAGGTGCCAGTGTAGGTGCTGTTGGTCGTCTCATCGGTCAGCGTAACCGTGCCGGTCGGATACGGAGCGCCGCCCACGGTGGGCGTCATGAGGACGTACAGCGTGGCGGTGTTTCCGTAGCTGATTGTCTGGTTATTCCCGTTGGGACTGGCCAGTTCCGGAGCCAGATACGTGAAGGTGCAGGTGGGCGCATCGAGCGAGCTCTGCACAAGGTTGTTGGTCAGTGTGTCGTAGTTGGTCGCGGTGGCGGCCAGTGCGTTGTAAAGGGTCAGGAAGTTGCTTGAGACTTCTCCCGGACCAATAGTGAGGCCGACATACTGGCCGGTGCCGCCGCTATATCCGCCATAGTTCCAGGATGAGGTTCCCTCGGACGGTGAGGTGCTGGCCACCAGGCTCGACAAGGTGGACGGGAAGGTGACGTTGTCCATCGTGATGCCCAGCGGATGGGTGACGGCGCTGCCGCCGCTGACGTCGCCGTTGGAGTTGTAGTAGCCGTCCAGTTCCACAGTGCCACTGCCGCTGTCATCGTTCATGAAAACCAGATTCTGCAGCAGGATGTTGTTGAAGTTGGGGTATTCGGTTCCGTCGGTGGAGTTGTAATACGGCGTGAACTGAATATCCGCCTTGTGGTCCAGGAAGCAGGAGTTGGAGTACTGGATGCTGGAGACCGTTCCACCACGATCGCTGGAGGTCTTGATGCGAAGGCCGGTGGAGTTCGTGTCGTTGGTAAGACCCCACTGCGCGCTGCCATAGCCTGTGAAGGCGTTGCCAGCCAGCGTGTTGTGGTCGAACAGAATGTTGGTGACGTTGGAGTCGGTCAGCGAGCCAATAGACTCACCGTGGCCAGCGTAAAAGTGGTTGTGGATGATGGACATGTTCTGTCCTATGCCGTTGTGTCCTGCAACCGCGATATTGTCATCGCCATCGGAAATCCACGAGTAGGCAATCGTGGCATTCTGCACTGCGCCGGGATCAATGCCGTCGGTATTGCGCGCCGCAGTGGGCGTGACGATCTTGATGTCCCATGCGGTAAAGTTCGACACTGCTCCGCCCGTGGTCACATGGAACATAGGTGCGTTCAGCAGGCTGATCTTGTACAGCGTGATGTTGCTCGTGCCCGATTCCATCTGGATGAAGCGCGGATTTTGCTGGCTGCCTTCGCCGTTGGCGGTGGATGAGATGCTCCACCAGGTGGGCGAACTCGGCATGCCGAAGCCCGAGGTGGTGAAGGCATTCAGCAGCGTATCGCCACCACGGCCGTTCAGCTTGCCGTAGCCCATGATGCCCACGTTGGTTGAGGTCTTGGGTATATCGATCAGGTTCAGGCAGCTGTTGGTGGCTGTGTTGTTGTTGATGGTGCCGCAGGTGTGTGTGCCGCTGACCTTGTCGTAATCCTGTACGTTGCGCGAGAAGTACAGCGTCACGCCCGGATCCACCAGCAACGTCACATTCGTCGGCATGCTGAGTGGTCCACTCAGGAAGGCGTTGTAGGCCCTGGTGCTGTCCATCGACAATTCCACTGCCTCGCCGGTACCAGAGCAGGCGTTGAGGGCTGCCTGAATCCGTGCTCCGTCGGGGTTTGTTGTGGTGGCATCCACTGATGTGTCCAGATCCTGCGTGCTGGCATCGGTGGTCAGCCCTGCCGTCAGCTGCTTGCAGACTGCCGGGAAGCTGGGCTCTGTGACCGTGCGGGTATCGCCGGTGGCTATAGGCGTTTCCACCACCAGGGTTGCGGAACTCGACGTGCTGTAGCCGTAGCTGGTATTGCCACCGTAGTAAGCGTAAAGGGTGTGTGTGCCTGCCGCTGGGCCGCTCAGCGACCACGAGCAGCTGCCCGAAGCCAGTGTGCAGCTGGTGGTGTTCACACCGTCCAGATACAACAGGACGTTTCCGGGGGCGGCGCTCGGGCTCACAGTGACCGTGCCAGTAATTGCCGTACCCGTGGTGGAGCTGGTGTTGGCCACCGACAGCGTGGTGCTCGATGCTACCTGCCCTGTGCCCAGCACGTAAATGCTGTAGGTGGATGAGGTGCTGCCGGCAAAGTTCGTATCGCCGCCATACACCATGGTGATGGAATGCGTGCCGCTGGCCAGCGCACTGGTGGTCAGATAAGCCTCGCCACTGGCATCGAGCGAGCCGCTTTGCAGCAGCGTGCAGTTGCCGCCGGCCGTGCTGCAAACCGTGTTGCTGTTCAGACTGTCATAGAAGGCATAAGTTCCGGTGGGAATGACGCCAGCGCCCGGTGTTTGCGGACGACCCAGAATCGTAACTACCGTGCCGGGAGTCAGCGCGCCAAGGCTGGCCGTGGGAGCAAAGTTGTTCACCCACGAGGTCAGCGCCGAAACCGGATTCCAGGAAGAAGAGGAACCCGAAGAGAGCGTGGCCGACGAAACCGTGCTCGACAGGAAGTTGATCGGGTAGTACTGCACGGCCTCGGCCGCCGTCAGCTGCGTGGGAATGCTGTTGTTGACCTGTAGCGTGCCAGGGTTGGTCGAGGTCATTTCCCGCGAGCTGATGCTGGTGACGCCTGAGCCGGTGTTTCCACCTGCGGGAGTGATGCCGTTGATCGACGCCGGATAGACCGTTGGATTGGCCGTTGTGCTTAGCGCAGGATCGGTGTAGGCCATCGAGTTGTATTCGCCGTAGGTTGAGGTGGGCAGGTTCGTGTCGCCGCTGAATTCAATCCAGCCTACCGGGGCCACCTGATCAACGTAGTTGTTTAGCTGAATCCACGTCGAGTAAGCGCCATACGGCCGGCCATAGTAGAGCGCCGACATGCCCGTGCTTTCCGACATCAGCGTGCAGCCGTTGCAGACGTAGCCGCTCAGATAATCGTAGGAACTTCCGGTTTCCTGCTTCTTGTTCTGCGCTTCAATGGTTTCGGTTCCGGTGGCCGATGTGCCGTGCCATGTGGTGAAGAAGTAGGTGTGGTCAAAGACCAGCGCCGCATCGCCAAAGACGTAATCAACGTTGCCGCTGATCAGGCCCTTCCATATGTACTGGCGGGCTGCCGTGCAGTAGGTGCCGCAACCCTGGCTGCCGGCATACAGAGTGTCCTGCTGGCTATACAGGTTGACGTTGTTCAGCACCGCCTGGTCGGACTCGATCCACAGCGCCAGCGCCTGCGAGTTGCACAGCGTACCCGCGTTGTATAGGGCTTGCAGTGATGTCGCCGTGCCTCCAGAGTTGCAGGTGCTGCTGCTGTAGTAGTAGGTGCTCTTCGTCGTGGCATCCATGTCATACGTGTTTTGGATGGTCAGATACTCGGCGAAGAAGTTGTTGGGCGTGTACTGCGTGGAGTTGGTCAGGCCGATGGGGCTGGAAGTGCTGCCCGCGGTCTCGCCCATGTAGTAGCTCTTGGTTACGTCCAGCGTGGAAGATCCCTGATCGCCGCTGGCATTGGCGTTGCCCGTGCCGGTTCCCGTACCCAGGTAGCCGGTGAAGGGAGAACTGAATGCGCCATCCTCGGCGGTCAGAATTACCTTGGTTGCATCGCCGCCCAGCCCGCGCAGGGCCACGTTTGGGTAGCTGATGGCGTTCTGCCCGGTGTAGGTGCCGGGTTTGATGTAGATGCTTCCGCCCGTCACCGGCAGTGCCACCAGAGCCGAGGAGAGGCTGGTGTAGTTGCCCGTGCCGTCGGCTGCCACCACGCTTGTGGATGCGCCTACGCTGGCCGTTGTGCTGGCCTGCACCACGGAGTAGCTGATGGATGCCGTGGTAGATGCGTAGTCGGTGGAATCGTTCGGGCAGAAGATGGCATACAGCGTATAGCTGTTGATCGGCAGATAGGTGGACGCGTCGATCGTGCCTCCGCTGGTTCCCGTGCAACTCGGCGAAGCGGTGGAGGAGTAGACCGTGTAGCCGCTGATGCTCGGACTGATCGTGGCGTTCAGAACACCGGTGCCGATGGGAGCGCTTACCTGCTGGCTGTTTGCGCTGGGACTCCAGGTGAGTGAGGTTGACTCCCGCGCCACCGTAAACGAACCTGAGGAAGCGGTAGAAGCTGTGAACTCGCCCTGCAGCGGGAAGTTCACCGTAAAGCTGTGATTGCCCGCCGTCAGGCCGGAAAGGTTCAGCGTGAGCGTGGCGGTCAGGCCGCTGGCGCTGGTCAGGTAATACTGTGTCGCCGTGCCGGAATCGATGCTGACGGTGATGTAATTACTGATCGTTGGGCCGGTGGTGTTGGTGGTGATCATACCGTCCGTTGAAATGGTGCTGGCAGTCACCGCGATCGGGAAGCTGGCCTCTATTCCGCTGGAAGCATAGATCGGTGAGGTCGGACTCGCCGTGCCGATAGTGATGCCGGTGGCATAAGCCTCGGTATCCCCCAGTCCGGTCAGCGTGAGCAGGCCGGAGGTCGCTGTTGCCGGAGTCGTTGGACCAAAGGCGATGTAGTCGGTCTCTTGTGAGATTCCGAGGGCAGGGAAGTAGGCCGTCATGCTGCACGCCTGACCGGCGCTGACCGATTCCAGCAGTTCGTTGCTGAAGGAGCAGCCGTAGCTGGAGCCTCCAGCCAATGTGAAGTCCGCCGCATCTGAGCCGGTGCTGTAGGTGGCCGTTTGGGTGCTCGATGCTTGGTTGCCGACGTTGGTCAGCGTTGCCGCAAACTCCGTGGTCGTGCTGGAGGCAAAGTTTTCGACAATGGCATTGCGCTGCACCTCGGTGACGGCGGTCGTGCTGGTGTCGGCGCTGTAGAGGTTGCCCGAGCCGTCCACGCCAATGCCCGCGGGTGTTCCCACTGCGCCAAGCACTGTAACACCTGCCGTGGTGGGACCGCTCAACGGATACTCAACTACTCCCGCACTGGTCGATGCGTTCTGCACATACAGATTGCCGGCCGCATCGGTGGCCAGAGCTTTGGCTGCACCCGAATGGGCAGTGGTTTGCACGTACACATACTGTTTGTACGTTGTGTCGCCTGAGGCTCCATCCACACTCGGCGTCAGCTTGTATACGGTGTTGCTTGAGTCGGCCACATAGATGTTGCCGCCCGGGTCCACCGTCATGGCATCCACGCTGGCGAATGCTCCCACTGCCGAAACCGTCTCCTGGCAGAGCGAAGGCGTCGTGCTGGAAGCCGAAGCGTAGTTGCAGGTGGTCGCAGTACCGCTCGTATATGCGTTGGCTGTGTAGGCCGAAGGCGAGATGCGATAGATGGTGCTGGCGATGGTCGAGCCCTGCCCGTCTGCCACCAGAAGATTGCCCGCCTGATCCACGGCAATTGCCTCAGGATTGGCGGTGCCAAAGTTCGCCGGGACGTAGTTGATGGCGGTTGAGGTGTAGATGGAGGGCGTTCCTGCCTTCGTCAACCTCAACGCTTGAATCGTCGACGTTCCATTCAGGTAGTAGATGTTCCCCGCCGCATCCACGGCCAGTTGGGTGGGCGTATTGCTCGGCGTGGCCAGCGTATAGATGCTCGACGATCCGGCAGGCTGTTCCACAATGCTGGAGCCTGCAATCTCGTAGATGTAGCCCGCGCCATCCACGGCGATTGCCGTGGGTGTGTAGCCGCTCATCTGTGAGGTGGTGTTCAGAATGGAGGTGCCAGCCGACGTTGCGCCATCCACGGCAAGAACCGAGCCGGCTGCCGAGTTGGCCAGATTCATCGTCAATACTTCGCCGCCTGCGTCTGCCAGCGTGAGGATGGACGATTGTGGGCCCGCAGCGGTCGGCGTGTAGGTGGCAGCCACCGTGCAATCTGCCGAGCCGTCCACCGCGTAATACGTGCAGGCAGGCGTAGCAAAGCTGGCTGCGGAGTTGGTCGTGTGGGTCAGCGAGGCACTGTCCGATGTGGTGGACACGGGAAAATGCGCCATCAGTGTCTGGTTCTGCGTGGTTCCCATCGACTGCAACGGATAGGCCGCGGTGACCGTCGCCAGAGCCGCCAGTGTGGCGCTGGGCTGCACGCCCATGCCCTGGGCCAGCACCTTGCGCACCAGCATGCCGCTGCTGTAGCCGGAACTGCCATCGTACATGTACAGGTTGCCCTGCGCATCCACCGCTACGCCCAAACCACTGGTGTTGCCAAATTTTGCGTAGGAGCCCAGCGCGGATGCCGGGCAGCCATCGCCATAAATGCTCGTGGAGACCGCTCCGGTAGACCCGTTACATACGGTGCCCACGCTGGAAGGTGAGCTGCCCGAGGTGAGCAGAGTGCGGATGGTGCCGTTGTAGATGTCGTAGAAAAGCACCTTGGTGCTGTCGCCAATGTAGATATTGCCCTGCGGGCTGATGGCGATCTTGGTAATAGTGGTGTCGGTAATGGAGGCGCTCGCGCCCAGCGTGGGTGTGGTCGAAATCGTCGTGGAGCCGCCACCCGCCAGCGCATAAATGTAACCCGGCGTGGGCGTCTTCCCTGAATTGTTCTTTACGATGGCGTTATACATGGCAACGCCGGCTGAGGCCACCGATCCGGTTGCGCCAGCCGTGGTCGCGTTGGCCGTCGAAGACCAGCCCTGCACAAAAAAGACGCGCAGGAATCCTGGAGAACCGGGGTCGGTAAAGACCAGATTGCCTGCCGCATCGGTCTGCGTCGTATTGGTATAACCGGAACTGGCCGTGACGGCGCTGTCAAAGAACGGGCAGCCATCGTAGTGCGTGTCTGTTCCGGTGTCCGAGCCTGAATACTTGTAAGCGACTGCGCCATTCCCTGATGGACTGGTGATGGAGGTGGGGCATGCAGATGTACTGCTTGCCGCTGCCGCTGTGGTTGTGGATGTTGAAATGCCTGAGACGTTCACGATGGTGTAAACATAGCTCGGAAGCAGGTTGCTGGATGTCCAGTTGGTATTTACTTCCAGCGCCGCATAAAGGGGGTTGTTGCCGCTGAAGTAGCTTGAAGTTAGAGGTCCCAGAATCACACGTGTACGCGAACTGGAGGTGTCGGCGTAGTAGATGTTGCCGTAAATATCTCCCCATGCCGCACGCGGGGCTTCCACGTCACCATAGTATGAGCTACAGGCGCCGCTGTTATTGAATGCCGAAACGGCGCTGGTCGCAGTGCTGAAGCCCGGATAGCCATCGTAGCCCAGGCCGGCCGCTCCCGTGGTAGCGGTTCCGCTCGAACAGCCTGCCACAATCCCCATGTATCCGATCTTCACCTGAATGGGATTGGCGGAAGTCGCTGTGGGTGTGCCCGTAGTGCAGAGCGGCGATGCATAGCGGCAGACAATGTGAATCAGATTCTGGCTGTATTCCGGGATGAGAACGTTGCCGTAGGCGTCCAGGCCAATGCCACGCGGGCCAGCCAGAACGGTCTGCGAGGCTGCCAGACAGCCATCACCCGCCGAGTCGATTTTTCCAGCGCTAGTGCTGCAGACCGTTCCCGCGCCCGCAACTACGCTCATGATGCCCGTGTTCTGGTCGATTCGGTGAACAACTCTATTGGTGGAAGTGTCGTCCGCAACAAAAACGTTGTTGTACTGATCAACCACAACGCCACCGCGGCCAGCAGCGGCGAAGCTTCCGGCAACGGCCGCACAACCGTCTCCATACGTCGTCGTGGCCTTGACGGTGGTCGAACCAGGGCAGAGGGTGGTTCCGGCCGTATAGGTCGTTGGAACCAGACCGCCGGCAAGGGTGGTCATGGTGTACGGCAGGGCGACGGGTGTTTGTGCGTGACAGAGTAGTCCCGTGAGGCCGACCAGAAAAATGGACATTAACCTGCGGAAAGGATGAGGGTTTGCGGACATTGTTCCTCCAAAGGTCACAACGCAAATAGACACAATTCGAACTACGTCCCGCATGGCTCTATACACGGCTGGCGGGATGTTGATGACAGCTCACTTCAAAGCGTGGTCAGACCTGAAATTCAAAATTAGAGTGTTCTAAAGTTCGACAACCTTGTACGCGTTCCCATTCGCAGTTGTCAAACATAAATCGATTAAGCGAAGAAAAATCTTTTTGCGTTTCTGTCGCTGAGCGATACAGGCGCGGAAATGCTAAAAATGGGTTTTTGTGAGTAGGTTTTAATGATTGTGGATCAACAGGTTGTCTTGCGCAAGGGGCATAGTTTTCACTCGGGGAAGGTCAAGCCACCCAAACAGGGAATCAGCAGCTTTTGTGCGGCTTCAACCAGACTGTGGTACACCTGTACTTTGCTTTTTTGCGCTTCTTAGTAGGGGCTATGCCTTTGTTTTGATGGTTGTGTGCGGTGGTAGTGCGCAGGTTTGCAAGTAACTAGGGAGGGTAACTGCTAGAGGTAACTACCGTTCCGTCGCTTGGGGATATTTTGACTGCAAACAGTATGGAAGAGTGAGTCCGCGCCGTAGGCGCAGCGCAGTTTAGTCCCACGTTTCAACGTGGGGTACGCAGCCTCAACTGTGGAAAGAGTCCCGTAGGGACGGCGCAAAAAATCGATCAAGAATCCAGGCCAAGTCACGCGAAGCAGTTGGCCTCACCGCAGGTGGCAGGCGAAGCAGTTGGCCCCACCGCAGGTGGTCTAGTCGGCGGCTTCGGCCAGCCGCAGCCGGTAGCGTGTGAGCGGTGCTGCCACCAGCCAGTACATCGCCGGTCCCAGCAACGCCACCACCACGGCAAAACCCAGCGCCGGAACTGCGCCGAAGATGGGGCTGTCGGGCAAAAGCTTCTCATTGCGCGAAACCCACAGCGCGTAGCCGATCAGCACTGCCGGTCCTACCCCCAGCAGGCTGGCCGTTAGCAGTCCACCCGCCCTGAAGGGCCGCGCCAGCCGAGGTTCGCGGATGCGCAGAACCACCAGAGCCACAAACTCCAGCAGCAAACTGGTGCCGTACAGAATCAGGTCGATGGAGATCAGCCGCTCAAAGGGCAGCTTGAGCGCCAGCGCCCAGGCCGCGCCGCACAGAATCACGCTTACCCAGGGCACGCCGCGCTTGTTCTGTTTGGCCAGCGCCGGGGGCAGCATGCCGTCCTGCGCCATGGCCATGGGCAGGCGGGTGTAGCTCATCACCAGCGCGTTGAACATGCCCACGCCGGTAATGCAGCCGCCCACTACGATGGCAATTGCCAGCAACGGACCGCCCAGCGCCGAGGCAGCCGTCGTCCAGTCGCCGGTGGCAAAGCTGGTGGCGGAAAGTCCTGCGCCAGCCATCGCCGCCAGCGGCAGAATATAGGTGACCGCCGTCAGCACAGTGGCCGCAATCATCGCTCGCGGATAATTTTTCTGCGGATTCTCGACCTCTTGCGCTACTGTCGAGGCATTGTCCCAGCCCATGTAGTTCCACATGGCCACCAACACGGCCGTAGAAAAGGCCGAGCCAGAGCCAAAGCCGCTGGCTCCCGCTGGAAGTCCCCACTGAATGTGCGGATGCATCCTCAGGCCATGCCACAGCCCCAGCACCACAAAGACGGCAAACGGAGCCAGCAGCAGAAAGAACATCCGTACCGAGTCCTCACCCACCTCGGGCGCACCCAGCAGATTCCACAAACAACAAAGCAACACCACGGCCAGCATGCAGGCGTAACCGCTCCACCCGGAGGCCAAGGAAGGGCAGATTTTGCCCAGGTACAGAACGAAGATCGACGGGTAAAGCGCCATGTCGAAGATGGAGGCAGAGAGCGACAGCCAGCTCTCCTGGTAGCCCCAGAAGGGCCCCAGGGCGCGGCGCACCCATATATAGAAGCCGCCCTCGGCGGGAATCGCGCTGGCCAGTTCGCCGATCATCAGAGCCGTCGGCAGGCTCCACAAAAAAGGGAGCACCAGCAGAATGATGAGCGCCACTCCGTAGCCGGCCCCGCCCAGAATGTCCTCAATGCCATAGGGGCCTCCCGACACCATAAAGTAGGTGGCGGCAATCAGCGGCAGCAGCCGCATCTTGCTGGAAGCGGGTTTCATGGCGAGGATCATCATTGTGAATGTATCAATAATGCAGGGTTGCAAAAAAGATAAAAATGCGCAAAATTAGCCCCAGCAAAGAATGCATTCCATGGAGGAAGAAATTTGCGGCCTGCAGGATGAATTTTTCTCTAGTTTTCCGCTGATTCTTTTTCCCAACTGGCGCACAAACCATTCCTTTAGTTATAATCACGAAAGCGCGGAGAGATGGCCGAGTGGCTGAAGGCGGCGGTTTGCTAAACCGTTATAGGGCCTAAAAGCTCTATCGGGGGTTCGAATCCCCCTCTCTCCGCCAGAATTACCCATTCCATGGGGATCTGACAAATCCAAAAGATTTATGTAAAGCCTAGCAAAAGCTAGGCTTTATGTTTTCTTGGGTCACCGTTGTCCAGGACAAACCAGAGTTTTGGCTGTCTTGGCGGGTGAATTTTCATTCCTGGCCTGCCCGATGTTTTCTGTCAGTAAAAATATTCGTATAGCGCAATGGGTGTCGGATTCAGGCCGTCATGGCCGATGTATATCCGTATTGCCTACAGCGATGTGCGGTAGGCAAACGACGAGTATGGTCGCAGGATATTGTTCTGTAAGTTCTACCCTCCCACGTATTTTCTTAACCGGAGCTTTACATCAACTTGATAGGAATGGATTCAGCAGCGTCAGTCCTGCGAATTCATTCTGTTTTCGCAGGCCCATAACCAAGTCCCCCCTTGGGCCAGTTTGCGATCGTCTGTCAGGCAGTTTGCTGTTCAAACTGTCCCGGACAAGTAGGTTCACCCTACTTGAAGGTGTTTTGCGGCTTTTGCTGCGATCTCAAATGGCTCAGGGATTACCTGGAGAATTTCATGCCATCTCTGTTTTCGAAGCCAGTTGCGTCTCTCGATCGCTTGCACACGTGTAGCAAGCGTCAGAAACATTCCTTCCCCTCATTGTTTTGCCTCGGCTTTTCCCTTGTTCTGGCGGCTTTTTGGCTCATCGCCGGAACTGCGGCCCAGGCTCAGTTTGAAACAGCCTCGGTGCTGGGTTACGTCCGTGACAGCTCGGGCGCGCCCATCTCCAATGCCAGCGTCACTCTGCTGAACGTCGCCACCGGCATTTCGGTCGTGCGAACCTCCGATGGCGAAGGCCATTTTGAGTTTGTCGACGTTCACGCCGCCCAGTACAAGGTTCGTGCTTCGGCCAACAACTTCTCTGACTCCGAGTCCGCGCCGTTTCATGCGGATGTGAACTCCCGCCAGCGTATTGATTTGATACTCAAGCCGGGTGGCGTGACGGAAACAGTCTCTGTTTCCGGCGAAGCAGACGCGCTGGAAACAGAAACCAGCAGCAACGGTACCACCGTCGCTGAAACCCTTGTGCATGATCTGCCCCTGAATGGCCGCTCCTATGGCGATCTGATGGCGCTGGCTCCTGGTGTACGTCGTAACATTCTGGAAAACCAGACGGTCACCAGCCGCGATTCCTCTTACAACGTGAACGGGCAGCGCTCCGAGTTCAACAACTTCCTGCTCGATGGCCTGGACAACAACGCCTACGGCACATCCAATCAGGGCTTCTCGAATCAGGCAATGCCTCCTTCACCGGATGCGATTAACGAGTTCCGCGCTGAGACCAACAACTACAGCGCCGAATTTGGCCGTGCCTCGGGTGCGGTCATGAACGTTTCCATCAACAGCGGCACTAACCAGATGCATGGCCGCGTGTGGGAGTATCACCGCAACACGGTGCTCAACTCTATAGGTCCGTTCGCAGCGCCCACCAGTGCGCTTACCGGTAAGTCCCAGAAGCCGGTTCTGATCCGCAATCAGTTCGGTGGCGCAATCGGCGGCCCAGTCCTGCACAACAAGTTGTTCTACTTTGCCGACTATGAAGGCAACCGTCAGGTGCAGGGCCAGTACACCACGGCCACCGTGCCCAACGCCGATCAGCGTAAGGGCAACTTCTATTACAAGGGTGATACCACGGCTACGGCGGCACTGGCTGGCACAGCGGTTCCGCTGCGCAACCCTCTCGCCGGTACCAGCACGAATGTAACAACCTATGCTGGGGCAGTTCCGCAAACTGCCTGGACGCCGCTGGCCACGTTGGTGATGAATGCGCTTCCTGCACCGAAGATCTCTGGGTTTTCGAATAACTACGCCTGGTTCCCGAAGGCCTATTTGACCGACAACAAGGGCGATGGCCGCGTTGACTACACCGTGAGCGACAAGACCACCGTCTTTGGCCGCTTCTCCAATCACCATGGCGACATCGTGGATGCCTCCACCATTCCTGGCGACGCTGGCGATGGCGGCAACGGCACCATTCACGCCTATAACAAGCAGTTGGCGGCAGGTTTTACCCACTTCTTAAGCACCAATTCTGCCATCGACGCCCGTATTGGCTTTACCTGGACCAAGGGTGGCAAGACGCCCTATCTGTATGGTCAGCAGAGCTTGAACACCGAGGCCGGCATCACCGGTCTGCCCACCGATTCCAATGTCATCCGTCGGCTTTCGAACGAAGCGGTGAAGGACTTCTCGACCTTTGGCGCGCAGACCTCGAATCCGCAGTTCCAGAACCCGTTCGTCATCAATCCCAAGGTCAACTACTCCTGGCAGAAGGGCCATCACAGCCTCAAGTTCGGCTGGGAATATCTGTCGATCAACACCGAGATTGACGACTTCAACCCGGTCTACGGCGCGGAAACCTTCAACGAAGGGTTCAGCCAGAATGGCGGTGGCACCAGCGATACCGGCGCGGCTGAAGCTGCTTACCTGACCGACTTCCTGCTGGGCGCGCGCGATACCTATCAGCTCAACAACTACCGCGTCGTCAACTACCACCAGTGGATGAGCCACTTCTACGCACAGGACGACTTCCGCGTCTCGTCCAAGCTGACCATCAACGCCGGTCTGCGCTACGAACTGGCTACGCCGCAGTATGTGGACGGCGATCACTTGGCCAACTTCGATCCCACCTCGACTTCGATGATTCAGGCCTCTGGCGGTTCGCTCTACAACCGCTCCTTGATCAACATGCGTAAGCTGGACTTTGCTCCGCGCTTCGGCTTCGCCTATCAGCTCAATCCGAAGACAGTTGTCCGCTCTGCTTATGGCATCAGCTATGACCAGTTCAACCGCGAAGGCGGCGAGGATCTGCTGGCTTACAACGGTCCCTACATCATCAACACCAGCGTCACCCAGGTTGCACCCAACGCTGTTGCCAGCCTGGGAACGAGCGAAAGTCTCTGCTCGGGCGATAACTATAGTGGCTGCTACCGCACGGTGGCTCAGGGTTACCCGAGCAACTTTGTTTCCAGCAGCAACTACAGCACGCTGAACTCGCAAGTGCGCTACATTCCCAAGAACATTCCTACTGGCTACGTGCAGAGCTGGCATCTGGACGTGCAGCGTGAACTACTGCATAACTCGGTGCTGACGGTTAGCTATGTGGGCGAGCATGGTGTACACATCTGGGCGCTGGCTGACCTGAACCAGGCCACTGCCAACGCCAGCGGCGGTACGCTCAGTGTGCAGGCCCGTCGTCCTTACCAGAGCTTCTACATCATTGAAGAGTCGATTCCTGCCGGCTTCCTCCGCTATGAGGGCCTGCAGACCAAGTTCGAGCACCGCTTCTCTGGCGGCCTCTATCTGGTGAACTCCTTTACCTGGTCGCACGCCATCGACAACGCTTCTGGCCATCTGGATACGCCCAACGGTGACACCTCGCGCGTCAACCTAGCCAACCTCAAGGGTGAAAGCGGCCAGTCGGCCTACAATCAGCCCATCAACGAAACGCTCAGCGCGGTATGGGACTTGCCCATTGGCCGTGGTAAAGCCTTTGCCAGTCACATCTCCAATACGCTTGATCGCGTGATCGGCGGATGGCAGGTGACCGCCGTCAACACCGACACCAGCGGTTCGCCCGTCAACCTTTACTACAGCCCCTCGGCCGCCTACACCCTCAGCTCACTGCTGGTGCAGCGTCCTAACGTGAGTGGCAACCCGATCGCGCCCAAGAAGAACTGGGTGAAGACCGGCACTGCGCTCACCGGCTACCTGAGCTCGACCAACGTCACGAATCCGACCAGCGCCAACCAGCCCTACGGCAACGCCGGCCGCAATTCACTGCGCGACATGACCTTCAACCAGTTAGATCTGGGCTTGCACAAGAGCTTCGATCTGCTGGGCCGCACCAAGCTGGATCTGCGCGGCGAAGCCTTCAATGCGCTGAACAAGGTCAACTACGCGGCACCTACCTCCAGCCGTAGCTCCAGCAGCTTCGGTTCCATCACTTCAGCCTTTCCTGCCCGCCAGTTCCAGATTGCAGGCAAGATCAGCTTCTAACTGCAGCAATGAGCCCCGGGCGAACCTGCCGGGACTTCTCCGGGGACCATGCTTTTACACGGGCATGGTTCCCGGATTTTTCTGCAACGCATCCGAACCAGATATGGGCGTTCTGCACCTCTACTTTCTTTCCCTGAAAGAGAAGGCAAGAATCCCCCCCACCGTCAAACTTGGCTCGTCTCATACAATTGAATCGAGGTCCCCATGAGCATTCTTACCCGCCGCAAGTTCAACTCCATTGCCGCTGCTGCCTTCGCCGCCGGGCTGACCCGCTCACTCTGGGCGCGCACGGTCCCCGTCGATCCCACCGGCCGCAAATTTTATATCGCTCTGGTTTCCGATACCCACATCATCGATAACTTTTACGTAAAAGGATCGGAAAACGGCGCGGAAGATAACGAGAGCATTCTGCACTCCGCGGAACGGCTGGCAATCGCCCGCGATATGATCAACTCGCTGACGCCCGCCATTGACAAGGTCTTCGTGCTGGGCGATTACTTCCATAACTACCCCTCTACCGACTACGACTTCTACTTCAAAAACACGACCCGGATCGACAACGCCAAGGCCATCACTGACCGCTTCAAAATGCCGGTGCATCTGGTCTTTGGCAATCACGATTACGCCGTCAAGACGGTCGATCGCTCCATGAGCCATCGTCTCTTCAAGGCCAAATTCAACGCCGATCCTTACTCGGTGGTCGATCACAAGGGCGTGCGCTTCGTGCTCGGCAACAACTTCCTCGGTTCCACGCAGGATCGCACCGCTGCGGACTTCAATCCGGGCATCGGATCGCTTGGCGAACCCCAGTTGCAGTGGCTGGAAGCGCAGTTTGCCGAACGCAAACCGACCTACTTCTTCACCCACTATCCGCTCCTCGCCATTCAGCCCACCGAGGTGAAGGAGTTCGGCCTGCATTCTCTGCTGCAAAAGTACAAGGACACGGTGCAACTGGTCGTCACCGGCCATGTGCACAAATGGATTGACTACCAGCATGCCTATGGACCGCAGCACTACATCATGGCCGCCACCCGCTACGATCAGAACGCCACGATGCTGCTGGAGATTGACTCGCAGACCGGCGGCTACCGGTGGCTGAATAAGGAACTGGTGGAGTGGAGCACGCACTACGCCAAGCCCTACCAGCAGAGCTGACCTTTCCGCAGACACAATGAGCCCGTGGGGCGCAATGGATTTTGCAGGAGCGTTCCACAGGGCTCTGTTGGAGCCTGAGCCGTTCTTTGCTACAATCAAAGAGTTGATGGCGGCTATAGTTCAGTGGCAGAACGCCTGACTGTGGCTCAGGATGTCGAGGGTTCGATCCCCTCTAGCCGCCCCATCATAAAATCAACAACTTACAAGTACCATCCCTCCCGTAGCGCAATCCAGCACAACCAGACCAAAGTTTTCTCGCGCACATGAAAAAGCTGCGCGTGGAAGTCTACTGGCGATAACGTTGCTGTGGGTGAGATGCCGGGCTTTCCAGAAGCAATACAACTTTGCCTCTGCCAGCAAAGGACAGAGGCAAAGTAACTTGGTAGTTCGCTGCAGATTTGGCGTTACTTGGCTTCGAGCAGCGGTTTCTGCTTGTTCTTTTCGAACTGCTTCATGGCGTAGATCACGCGGTCGCGGGCGTAGGCGGCGTCATGCCAGCCCTTGACCTCAACCCGCTTGCCTTCCAGATCCTTGTAGATCGAGAAGAAGTGAGTGATTTCCTTGAGCAGGTGGGGGTAGATGTCCGTGTAGTTCCAGATGTTGGTAAAACGCGGATTGTTGTTGCCCACGGCCAGCACTTTTTCGTCGAGTACGCCCTGATCGAGCATTTCGAGCAGCCCGATGGGACGAACTTCCTGTACGCAGCCGGTAAAGCTGGGGCTGGGCACCAGAACCACAACGTCCAGCGGGTCGCCGTCGTCGCTCAGCGTGGAAGGAATGAAGCCGTAGTCGCCTGGATAATGAACGGGAGAGTGCAGGTTACGGTCCAGCTTGAATACGTGTAACTGCTTGTCGTACTCGAATTTATTGGTGTTGTCTTTGGGTATTTCGATGACTGCGCGAAAGATTTCGGGCGCGCGTTCGCCTATCGGCAGTTCCAGATAATTGATCATTGGTCGTTCGATCTCCTTGGGGAATGGCAAAATGCCGCTCTGACGTTCGATCGTCAGCCGGCGGGGACCCATCTGCGGTCATTGTACCCGCCAGAGGCCAACAGCGACTATAATTGAATCAATGAAGGCGCACGTTTACGTCACACTGAAGACCTCGGTCCTGGACGCCCAGGGCCAAACCATCCAGAACGCTCTGCGCAAGATCGGTTACGCGGATGTGACCGCAGTGCGTCAGGGCAAATACTTCGCACTCACGCTGGCCGACGGGCTCAGCACGGATGAAGCGCGCACCCAGGTGGAGCGCATCGCCAAGGAAGTGCTGACCAACCCGATTATCGAGGAGTACACCTACACGATCGAGGGCTAGTTTCTCGATCCGACGGTCGTGGATGTAGGGCGGCTGTCGCGTGGTGTGTCTCTGATTTTTGAGGAAGGCGGATCCTGCCCAGTGCAGGCTCCGCCTTTTTCTGTTTTCGGCTGACCGGAATCGGACAGTGTTCGCCGTTTCCGGACAGTGGACAAGAGAAAAGTACTGGGAGATTTTTAGCAAACCATTATTTTTTTAAACAGTTTGATCTTTTCTGGCTTTGGCCGGTCGATTGCTTCTGTACTGAATAAGCCCACCGGCTGTCAGGAGTTCACGTGCTTGGTTCGCTGCGTTTTGGTCTTCGTCAGCTTCGCAAGTCGCCCGGCTTTGCCTTCACCACGCTGTGTACGCTGGCGCTGGGCATTGGTGCTACCACGGCCATCTTCACGCTGGTTTACGATGTGCTGCTCAAGCCGCTGCCCTATGCGCA
The DNA here is from genome assembly GCF_048629425.1 of Telmatobacter bradus. Lineage (NCBI taxonomy): Bacteria > Pseudomonadati > Acidobacteriota > Terriglobia > Terriglobales > Acidobacteriaceae > Telmatobacter > Telmatobacter bradus. The sequence continues at coordinate 3,356,189 of NZ_CP184532.1, read as the reverse complement.
GCCGGATCGGCTGATCGCCGTCGAAGAGCACATTGCCGAGATGGAGGCGCAGTTCCCGCGGCTGCCGGTTTCGGCCAATCATTTTGCCTTCTGGCAGCGCAATCAGCACAGCTTTGAGTCGATGGCGGCCATGAAGGTGGAGTTCATACCGCTGGGATCGGGCAACCAGCCGCTGCAGGCGCAGGTGTTGCGCTCCACGGTGGGGCTGTTTTCCGTGCTCGGGGCGCATCCTGCGCAGGGCCGTCTGCTGACTGCCAGCGATGACCAGCCGGGGCACGAGCATGTGATCGTGCTGCTTGATGAGCTTTGGCGGCGGCAGTTCAATGCTGACCCGCAGATTGTGGGTAAAACCGTCTATTTAAGCGGTTTTCCCTTCACGGTGGTGGGCGTAATGCCGCGCGATTTTCATCTGCCCAGCCTGGAACTGATGCCCGGCACCGAAGTCACCCACTCCGGTCTGCCGCAGGCGATCATTCCCATGGCCTTTAACGCCGATCAACTGGCAGAGCAAATGGGAGACTATAACTACTTCTGCCTGGGTCGTCTGAAGCCCGGAGTCAGCCAGGGGCAGGCGTTGGCCGAGATTGATTCGCTGGAGCAGCGCATCGTTGAGACGATCCCGGGGGATCTGAAAGTTACGCTGACGGCGGACATGACTCCACTGCAGATGCTGCTGGTGGGCGATAATCACAAGCCGATGATGATTCTGCTGGCGGCCGTGGCGGGTTTGCTGCTGGTGGGTTGCGTCAATCTGGCTAATCTGTTTCTGGCCCGGGCGCTCGGCCGTCGGCAGGAACTGGCGATTGCCGCCGCGCTGGGCGCGGATGCGCGTTCCTTGATGGCGGCCTCGCTGCGGGAGATTGCGCCGCTCTCCGCCGCGGGCTGCCTGATGGGTCTGCTGCTGGCCGAGGCGCTGCTGCCCGTTCTGCAAAGCCATCTGCCCGCCGCGCTCGACTTCCGAGGCCCTCTGCATGTGGATTGGGCGGGTGCGGCCTGCGCCATCGCCGCCGCGCTCGTTTCCATGCTGCTGGCCGGTGCGGTTCCGGCCTGGATGGCCAGCCGGGCTGCTCCGCAAAACGCCTTGCGGGCCGATGTGCGCACCAGTTCGGAGTCTCGCTCCAGCAAACGGCTGCGTTCCGCGCTGGTGGCGGGCGAAGTGGCGGCCAGTGTAGCTTTGCTGCTGGTGGCGGGCCTGCTGACCACCAGCCTGCTGCGCTTGTTGCATGCCGAGCGAGGCTTTCAATCCGCGCAGGCGCTGACAGTAAAAATTCACCTCCCAATCCATGGCTATCCCTACGGCAACATCCGCAACGGCTTTTACAAACGGCTGGTGGAGCGTGTGGCCAGCTTGCCCGGCGTGCAGTCGGCCGGTCTGGTGAGCGTGCTGCCGCTCGATGGGGATTTTTGGGTAGATTCCTTTGTCCTGCCAAATCAGCACTTGAACTTTTCCCAGCTTCCTATGCAGCACATTCGCTGGATCTCTCCGGGCTATCTGGAGTCGATCCGCATGCCGCTGATCGCGGGTCGCACGCTGAGCGCCAGTGACGAAGGCAAGAACGTGGCTGTGATTACAGCCACCATGGCGCACTCGACCTTTGGCGCGCAGAATCCGGTGGGTCGGCAATTGATTCGGGCGGGCAGTGACGAGCCGTTCACGGTGATTGGCGAGGTGGCCGATGCCCATACCATCGCGCTTGCCAAAGCCGATCCGCCCATGGTCTACGTGCCGTACTGGTACCGCGCCGATCCGAGTGCAGGCATGGTGGTGCGTACGCAACTGCCTGCAGGAAGCGTGGCCGACGCAATTCGCGCGGCGGTGCAGCAACTTGATCCCGGCGTAGTGGTTTCCAGCATTCGCACGCTCGACGGCGTGGCCGGTGATGCCGCCGGAACGGCGCGCTTCGCTATGCAGCTGGTGCTGCTCTTTGCCGTGGCGGCCTCGCTGCTGGCAGGCCTGGGCGTTTACGGCGCCGTGGCGTATTCCGTGGCCCAGCGGGAGCGTGAGATGGCCTTGCGCCGCGCCGTGGGAGCGCAGACCGGCGACCTCTATCGTCTGGTGCTGGGGCAGGGCTTGCAGCCGGTGATTCTGGGCCTGGCGGCGGGGCTGATTCTGGCTTTTGCCTGCGGCCATCTGATCGCCAGCCAGCTCTATCAGACCAGCCCCTACAATCCGCTGGTTGCCTTCACAACGGTGTTGTTGTTGCTGCTGCTCGGCGCTCTGGCCACGCTGCTGCCCGCCCGCCGCGCTGCTCGCGTGGAGCCGATGCGCGCCCTGCGGGAGCAGTAACAGAATGTGGGAATCGTTACCCGCCCGGCGCTCCAGAAATGGGGATGATCTTTCGGATTCCCCGGGTCTTGCACACGCGGAACCGACGGCCGATCCCTTACAATCACTGCATGTGCGGAATCGTAGGCTACGTCGGAAAGAAGAATGTTTCTGCTGTCATTGTTGAGGGTTTGCGTCGGCTGGAGTATCGCGGCTACGACTCGGCGGGCATTGCCGTGGGCGCGCCCGGATGCGTCACCCTGCAGGTTTCGCGCGCCCCAGGCAAGCTGCATAACCTGGAAGAAGTGCTGCGTGAGCACCCGCTCAAAGGCACCTTCGGCATTGGCCACACCCGTTGGGCCACGCATGGCCGTCCCACGGAAGAGAACGCCCATCCGCATCGCGACTGCACGGGCTCGATCGTGGTGGTGCACAACGGCATCGTGGAAAACTATCTGGAACTGAAGCGGGAACTCACCGCGCAGGGCCATGTGTTTGTCACCGAGACCGACACCGAGATCATTGCCCACCTGATCGAGCAGGTGAAAAAGGACGCGACCGCCACGGGCGAAACGCTGCCGCTGGAAGCCGCCGTCTGCCGCGCCGTTAAGCGGCTCACGGGCGCATTCGCTCTGGGTGTGCTTTCGGCCGCCGAGCCCGACAAGATTGTGGTGGCGCGCTTCGGACCGCCGGTCATCATTGGCGTGGGCGAAGGCGAGTATTTTGTGGCCAGCGATGTGCCCGGCATTCTGCAGCACACGCGCAATGTTTACTTCATGGCCGATGGCGATCTGGCCGTTCTTACCCTTGATGGCGTCAAGCTCACCGATTTTGACGGCAATCCGGTCGAGCGCAAAATCACGCGCATTCAGTGGGACCCAATTCAGGCGGAAAAGGGCGGCTACAAGCACTTTATGCTCAAGGAAATCTGGGAGCAGCCGCGCGCCATTCGCGATACCACCATGGGCCGCGTCTCGCTGGATTCCGGCAAGGTCTATCTGGACGAGATGAAGATCTCCGATGAAGAACTGGCCTCGGCTTCGAGCATTAACATTGCCGCCTGCGGCACCAGTTGGCATGCAGGTCAGGCCGGCAAGTACATGATCGAGCGTCTGGCGCGTCTGCCGGTGGATGTGGACTATGCCAGTGAGTACCGCTATCGCAATCCGATTCCCGATCGCAACGCACTCGGTCTGCTGATTACGCAGTCGGGTGAGACGGCGGACACGCTGGCCGCACAGCGCGAGATGATCGCCCTCGGCTCAAAGACCGTGGCCATCTGCAACGTGGTGGATGCGATGGTGGCACGCGAGGCGCATGGTTCCATCTATACGCATGCCGGTCCTGAAATTGGCGTGGCTTCCACCAAGGCCTTCACCGCGCAGCTGACCGCGCTGTTTCTGCTGGCGCTCAAGCTGGGCCAGTTGCGTGGCCGCATCGACGCGGAAAGCTCCATTGCGTTGATTGAGCAGCTCAGCAAGCTGCCCGCCAAGATTGAAGAGGTGCTGCGTGCACGTTCGGCGCAGTGCGAACAGCTGGCGGCCAGCTTTGCAAGCGCGCAGGACTTCCTCTACTTGGGTCGCGGCATTCACTTCCCGATTGCCCTCGAAGGCGCGCTCAAGCTGAAGGAAATCTCCTACATTCACGCCGAGGGCTATCCGGCAGGCGAGATGAAGCACGGCCCCAATGCGTTGATTGACGAAAATCTTCCCGTAGTGGTGTTGGTCACTTGCGACCGAAATGATCCGGCCAGTGTGCTGCGCTACGAAAAGACGCTCTCCAACATTCAGGAAGTCACGGCGCGTTCCGGCCGCGTGATTGCCATCGCCACGGAGGGCGACGACAAGATCGCTTCGCTGGTGGAGCATGTGATCAGCATTCCCGAGGTTCCAGAGCTGCTTTCGCCACTCATCGAGATTGTTCCCTTGCAACTGCTCTCCTACTACATCGCCGTCCGCCGTGGCTGCGACGTGGATCAGCCGCGCAATCTGGCCAAATCCGTCACCGTGGAGTAGGGCGATCTGCGCGTAAGGATGTAGCTCGAAGAATAAAAGTACTTTTAAGGAACAGAGTAGGACGGGAGCCTCGCTGATGGAGGCTCCCGTCCGTTTTTTCAGCGTAATTTTTATAGACGAGAAATTGGATAGTTATCTATTTCGCGCAATACGACACAGGGGGTGGGCAAGAGCATAGGAGATGGTCGTTCCCGGGCTCTTTTTATAAACAAGAATGACATGACATTCAAGACTGAAGCAGTTCTCCAATTGCGATATCCAAAGACCATGCTGCCAAGGGCAACACCGCTTGCAGAGCCGCTCTATCAGGCACAGTCTGGTTTTCACCGCCAGGCGTCCATGCTCAAGTTCCTGAATTGAATATAGAGGTGCAGTGGTTAAATACGCAGTCCAAACCGTCATACGGCGGCGTAAAAGTATTGCCCGTTCACCCGTCCGGAAGGAATTTCCCTTCTTGTTTCATAACGAAACCGGAAGGGGACTACCTCGTGAAGAAGGACGCGATTTTATTGATTTCTCTTAAGACATGGCCGATTCAGAGGGTGGACCGCTGAATGCGGCCCGGGCAGAACCACAGGTATATTCTCTGCTTCCTCGGAGGTTCGGCATGAAGCGTTTTTTGGTCGCGGTACTGGCAATGGCCTCGCTGCCTTTGGCGGCACAAAGTCTGGATGATTTGAATATTCAGATACATGGCTATGCTACGCAAGGGATGGTCTATACGACCAACAACAACTGGAATTCAATGGAAACCAGCGAGGGCAGTCCGGCGTGGACAGAAGTCGTCTTCAACGTCACTGCTCAGCCCGACCCGAAGCTCCGTGTGGGTGCGCAAATGCGCTACTTCATCATGGGAAACTTCGGCAACCAAATCACCTTGGACTGGGCCTCGGGCGACTACAAGGAGAACGAGAAACTGGGGTTACGATTTGGCAAGGTCAAAACTCCGAATGGTTTGATGAATGACATTCAGGACATCGATCCTGCATTCCTGTGGAGTCTGCTTCCGCAGTCGGCCTACCCCATTACCAGCCGCACTTCGATTCTGGCGCACTATGGCGTTGTAGCCTATGGCAACCTGCGCTTGGGCCAGAAGGCTGGCAAGCTGGAATACCAGCTTTACGCGGGCGAACGAGTCCTTCCCTCGAATGATGGTTTCTTTGTTCCCATCATCGAAAGTGGTGCGGAATACCCGAATGGCCTTTCTGGTCCCACCTCTGGCGGAACGCTGCGCTGGCACATGCCGGTTGACGGTCTGATGGCCGGAGTTGCATGGGATCGCGAAGATCTTACCGGAGAGGTTGAGATTCCTGCTGCGGGTTTTGTGGGCAACAATATCGATGCGCCGTTCAAGATTCCGTTTTTCTTCGGCAAATACGAACACAATAAGGTGATGGTTGGCGCAGAATACAGCCGCGTTCCAGCGGATCACAAGTCAGTGTTTACCACCGGACCTTCGGGAGTACAGCACAACGTCATCGACAATCGTGAGTGGTACGGAATGGCGAGTTACAAGCTGACCGGTAAACTGACTGGCGGCACGTACTTTAGCAGCCTCATCAACCGCAAAGCCGCACTCAGTCCGGCTCGCTACCAGAAGGACTGGGCACTTTCCGGCCGCTATGACTTTTCGCAGTTTCTGTATCTCAAGGCAGAGCAACATTGGATGGATGGAACGAATATGGGCTATCTGACCGTGGACAATACGAATGTGAAAACCACAACCCGCATGACGATTTTCAAAATCGGCGTCGACTTTTAAGGAGTGGAAAGGAGGAACACCATGAAAAAAAATGTAGCCGTTCTATTGTTCATGGCATTGGCGCTGCTTCTTTCCAGGAGCCTCAGCGCGCAGGTTGTTATTATTGCCAACCCGAGCGTGAAAGCCAGTGATATTAAGAAGAGCGATCTTCGCGACATCTTTTCTGGGTCGGCGAACACGCTGCCCGATGGTGGTCATGTGGTTCCGATTCTGCTCAAGGGCGGAAGCGTCCACGAGGAGTTTCTACAGGCCTACATTGGTAAGCCTGATTCCACTTTTCGAGCAGCTTGGCGCAGCCTGGTCTTTTCCGGTCAGGCCTCCATGCCCAAAAGCCTCGATAGCGAAGCTGCGGTTGTGGAGTATGTATCCCACACTTCCGGTGCGATTGGATACGTCGGCAAAGCAACTCAGCACGAAGGGGTAAAAGTCCTTGCAGTCAGGTGAAACGATGATGGGAAATATCAGCATCAAAGCCAGAATTCTTAGCATCCTTGGAGTACTGGTCGGTGGTTATCTGCTGTTGCTTCTTGCGGTATGGGTGTCTGCGTCGGCAACGCACAAGGGTATGTCCGAGATTTCAACCTCGCTCTACCCGGCGGCGTTGCAGATGCAGGCGGCCGAAGCCTCTTTTGAGCGCATGAAGAAACGGTATGGCGATGCCGTCGTGCTGCAGGATCAGGCCTCCCTGAGCGGTGGAGAGAAGGAAGCTCAGGGGACGCAGGATGCTCTGACAGAGGTGGTCAACTCTCTGAAAGACGATCCTGAACTACACAAGCAGGCAGAGGATATTTTTGCCAGCTTCACTTCGATCCGTTCGCGGGACCACGACACCTATGCCGCGATTCTTTCGGCCAGCGGCGGACCCAGTGATGACCTGATGGCCAAAGTGGGCGAACTGGGGAAAGACAACAAGACGCTGACCGACGCGATGACGGATTTCAGCAAGGCTATTTCCTCCCATTTCCAGAAGCAACTGGATCATGTGGATGCATGGTCGGTGCGCAGCCGTTTGGCCGGGTTCGTCATGTCGATCTTTGCTCTGTTTGCCGTTGTTCTTGCCTGGTGGGTGGTGCAGAACAAAGTTGTTCTTCCTCTTGCTGCGCTGGCCGGTTATATGCGCGACATCGCTGAGGGCGATGCTGACTTGACGCGCAGAATCACCGTTAACGGACGCAACGAAATCGACGAAGTCGGAACCTGGTTCAATGTCTTCATTGAGCGGATTGAAAAGATTATCGGCGAAGTGATGAGACATGCTCAGACCCTGGGTACGGCTGCTGTCGAACTGGAGCACTCCGCGCAGACTACGGCCGAACACGCGGCACTGCAGGAGCATCAGGCTGCGCGTATTACCGCTACCATGGATGAAATGTCGTCCGTGGTGCAGGAGATCAGTCATACCACCCAGAACGCGGCTCAAGATGCTCGCAGGGCGGAAGAGAGCGCTAAATCGGGTGGTGATACTGTTCAGTCGACGGTGCGCACCATCAGCGATCTGCTCCACTCCAATCATGAGACATCGGAAAAGATCGAGGAGCTTGGACGTTCGAGCGACGCAATTGGCAAGATCATTAACGTGATCAATGAAATTGCGGCGCAGACCAACCTGCTGGCCTTGAATGCATCCATTGAGGCGGCGCGCGCCGGAGAACATGGCCGGGGCTTTGCCGTAGTTGCCGGGGAAGTGCGTCGTTTGGCGGAACGCACCAGTTCGGCGACCAAGGAAATTGACGCGACCGTGCGCGCCATTCAGGTAGGAACGCAGGAAGCCGTCGATGCGATGCGAGCCAGTATGAGCCATGTAGAAGACGGCGTGCAGTCAGCGAAATCGGCAGGAAACGCGCTGACCAGCATCATTCAAGGTTCCGAATCCGTGCAGAAAATGGTGACACAGATCGCCAATGCGGCGGGTGAGCAGTCCAACTCAACAGCGTTGGTCAGCGGTAGTGTGCAGGAGATTGCTTCTCTTATTCAGCAGACCCATACGAGTTCGCAGCAGGCTGTCGAAGCCTGTCAGGAACTCTCCCGGCTGGCGAATGAAATGACCAACCTGGTGGGTGAGTTCAAGGTGAGCAACCGACCTTAGAGCGGTTCTCCAATAGGTGTAGCTCTTGTCTGTATTGCAGAGGGTTTCTTTTTCTTGAGGAAAAAGCAACCCTCTGCTGTATGGGGTTCGGTGGGCAGCAATTGGAGAATCGCTTTAGGCTGCATGGAGCGGTGCAAAGTTTTAGTGCGTGGCGTTTAGTATCGCATCGGCGATGCACGCCGCTTCCACGGCAGGGCGCACCGCATGCACACGCACAAGCGCGGATCCGTGCAGAATCGCCGCTACCAGCGCGGCAATGCTGGCATGCTCCCGTTCTGCTGGGGTTGGTGTGCTACCGCCAAACAACGGAGCCAGCGCATGGCCCAGGCAGGATTTGCGGCTTAAGCCCGCCAGCAAGGGAAAGCCTAACTGCAGCAGCTCATCTTGCCGCGCCAGCAACGCAAAATTCTCTTCGTTGCGTTTACCAAAACCGTAGCCGGGGTCCAGCACGATGGCTTCCGGCGCAATGCCCGCGTCCATGGCTTTTTTCAGGCTTGCCTGCAGGCCCGTGTGCACTTCCAGCAGCATTGCTTCGGGCGCAAGCGACGGTAGCGTAGCCCATGCGTCGGGCAGGCCGCGCGTATGGGTGAGAATCATTCCAGCGCCAGCCTGTGCGGCCACAGATCCAAGAGAAGGATCCCAGAAGAGGCCGCTTACGTCATTGACGACGGCCGCGCCCGCCGCCAGTGCCGCCCGCGCCGTGCTGGCCTTGTAGGTGTCGATGGACAGAACGGCGTCCGGTCTTTCCTTCAGAATGCCTTCCACCACCGGCAGCAGCCGCGCCTGTTCTGTGTCACTGCTGACCAGCGGTTCAGCGCCGCCGGCATGGGAGCTTGGCCGTGTGCTTTCCGCGCCCAGATCCAGAAGGTCCGCGCCCTCGTCGAGCGCATGGATGGCTCTGGCCACCGCTGCTTCAGGGCAGAAAAAAGCTCCTCCGTCGGAGAAGGAGTCGGGCGTGATGTTGACGATGGCGCACACCAGTGTCTGCTCACCGAGTGCCAGCGTGCGCCCCTTCAGCTTCCAAATTTTCTTTGCTCTCGCGGTAGTTTTCATCGGTCAGTTTTTATCCTACGCCGTTTCCGATTCCGCTCCTGCTACACTCCGACCATGAAGTTTTTCTTCTGTGTTTGGAGTGCATTCTTGGCCGGTGCGATTCCCATGGTCGCAACCGCGCAACAGCCTGTGCAACAGCACGCGCCGCTCGCCGACCGCATTCAGGCGATCCTTGCCGAGCCCGCGTTGCAGCATGTCAGTTGGGGCATCAGCGTGGTGGCACTTGATGGAACGACCCTCTATGCGCGCAATGACGACAAGCTCATGACTCCGGCTTCCAACAACAAGATGATCACCACCGCCGCAGCCTTTGCGCTTCTTCCAGTCGATACATTGCGCTGGAAGACCGACGTGGTCAGCTCGGCGCGCATCGATAGCCACGGCATGCTGCATGGCGATCTGGTGCTGCTGGGCGTAGGCGACCCCACCCTCAGCGCGCGGCCCTATCCCTACCGTTCAGCGGCTGCCGTTGCTGTTCTAGCCAAATCTTCTTCTGCCGAACCCAAACCCGATGCGATGCTGCCTCTGGAGCAGCTTGCCGACCAACTGGCCGCCGCAGGTCTGCGTGAGGTGGACGGCAACATCGTAGGTGACGACAGCTTCTACGTCGATCAGCCCTACGGCAGTGGCTGGGCCTGGGATGATTTGGACTGGAGCTATGGCGCGCCCATCTCCGCGCTCACCTTCAATGACAATACGGTCGTTCTTACGCTGAATGCCGACAGGGCCAATCCTGGCGCAACAGTGGGCGCATGGATTCCAGCCGTCAGCTATTACACGCTCAGCAATACGGCCACGCTCGCCGTCGGTGGTGAGTCAGCGCATCCTGGCCTGGATCGTGCACCGGGCTCTCTGGAAGTACGTTCCTGGGGAACCATCGCCCCGGAGGGCTATCACGGCAAGATCGCCGTCCAGGATGCGGCGGCCTTTACCGCTGCTGCTTTTGTTGAAGCGCTGCGCAGTCGTGGCATTGTCGTACACGGCGCGCCCAGGGTTCATCATCAGCTGCCCATGGCCACGCAGAGCTTTGATGAAGAGCGCGCCCAGCCGCTTCCACTCGCGCCTTCTGCTGTTCCACTGATTGAGGCTCCGCTGGAAGGCCGCAACGTGCTTGCCAGCCGTTTTTCGCCGCCCGTGGCTGAGGATCTGGTGGTGACCAACAAGGTTAGTCAGAATCTGCATGCTGAGCTTACCCTGCGCCTGCTTGGCAAGCTCATTGCGGGCGAGGGAAGCTTGGCCGAAGGCACACGCGTGGTGCGTCAGTTCCTTCTGAGCGCGGGCGTTGACGATCAGGATTTCTACCTCTGCGACGGCTCGGGCATGAGCTACAATGATCGCGTTGCACCCCGTGCCCTTACCCGTCTGCTCGTCTATGCCGCCCGACAGCCCTGGGGCGAAGACTGGCGCGCAAGTTTGCCCGTCGCTGGTATGGATGGCACGCTCAACGAGCGCTTCCGCACATCCTTCCTCAAGGGCAGGCTCTGGGCCAAGACCGGAACCCACAGCGAGAACAATGCGCTCTCAGGCTATCTGGATGCGGCAAGCGGCCAGCGGCTGGCCTTTTCCATTCTTGTGAATAACCACCGGCCCGGCAGCAATGCGGAAGTGGAAGCCTTGGATCGCATCGTTGAGGCCATTGCCGCAGCAGAATAACCCTTTCCAGTCCTTCTTCGAGTGGCCTTTTCTTGAGGAAAAAGCCACTCCGCTGCAGAGGCTTCGGTGTACAGCCATTGGAGAGCTGCTATAGTCTTCCGGCTGTTCCGGAATGCGGATGCGCCCGATCCCTTTCCGATGTGAATTCTTTTCTTCCAATGCCTGCAAACCCTCTTTTCTCTAAGAATTTCTGGCCCGGAAGGCGGAATTCGGGCGGAAATATATCGTTTGAATCTTGAAGATGTAGACAGAATGTATACCCGGTAATGTATTTTCAAATCACTCAAAATGAGTCTGATCCTCACGTATGGCCAAGACAGAAATCCAGGAAAACAGGACGTATTTTGACCTCTGGTTACAATAGAGATTTTTTTTAATCTCCGGAACTTTTTGTGGTACTACTAGTTTGTGCCAGTGTTCCACGTCCCTGGCTATCTTCTGTGAAAGTCCTTCTAGAGGCTTTCAGCCGGTGTTGTGCCTGGGGGACGGAAAAGCTGGCTTGGGAATTCAGGACGCCGCTCGATGAGCGAGATTTTACAAATACGGTGGCCAAAGCTGACGCACGTGGATTGCGCCCGTTTTCGCTGCCTTCCGAAGAATTTTTCCCGCAGGTTTTCGTGCTGGCAAGCTGGCTGCAATCTGCAAGCAGGCTTGTATCGAGCACGGCTGTCCCTCTTTCTGCTGCATGCGGGGCATGGCCGCTCCGTGAGCGCGGATTTCTTTCCCTTACATTGCTGCAATCAAAAAACTGGCGTACTCCCGCGCCTGGATGCTTGTTGTCCGGGCGTTGACCTTCAACCTTCCTTCTTTGCAACGGCTCTCTGGAGTTGAAACATGTCGCAGAAAATAAACCAGGTCTACGAAATTGCCCGCGAGCAATATGCCGCGATCGGCGTTGACACCGAAAAGGTCCTCACAGCGCTCGATGCAATTCCCATCTCGATTCAGTGTTGGCAGGGCGATGACGTCATCGGCTTTGAATCCGGCGCCGGTGCTCTTACCGGTGGCATTCAGACCAGTGGCAACTACCCCGGGCGCGCCCGCACTCCGCAGGAGCTGCGCGCTGACCTTGAACTGGCTCTCTCGCTGATTCCCGGAAAGAAGCGCGTCAACCTGCACGCCATCTATCTGGACGCGAAGGAAGCCGTGGCGCGCGAGGATATTGAGCCCAAGCATTTTGCCACCTGGGTGGAGTGGGCCAAGAAGCATGATCTCGGTCTGGACTACAACCCGACCTGCTTCTCGCATCCCAACAGTGCCGACGGCCTCACGCTCTCGCACCCCAATGCCAGCATCCGCAAGTTCTGGGTGGATCACTGCATTGGCAGCCGCAAGATCAGCGAATACTTCGGCAAGGAACTGGGCACGCCCGCAGTGATGAACGTCTGGGTTCCCGATGGACTGAAGGATGAGCCTGCTGACCGCCTGACCCCGCGCAAGCGTCTGATTGAGTCGCTCGACGCCATTCTGGCGGGCACCAATGGCACGCACCACAAGGTTGCTGTTGAAGGTAAGCTCTTCGGCATCGGTGCCGAAAGCTACACCGTCGGCTCCAACGAGTTTTATGCGGCCTATGCGGCCACCCGCAAGGTGCTGCTCACGCTCGACGCCGGCCACTTCCATCCCACCGAGAACGTGGGCGACAAAATCTCCACCGCCTTCTGCTTTGGCGACGAGATTCTGCTGCACGTTTCGCGCCCCGTCCGCTGGGATAGCGACCATGTTGTGCTGCTCGACGATCCCACCCAGACCATTGCCGATGAGATCATTCGTTGCGGCGTCCACCGCATCAACATCGGCCTGGACTTCTTCGATGCCAGCATCAACCGCATCGCGGCCTGGACCGTGGGCTCCCGCAATATGCGCAAGGCACTGCTGCGCGCTCTGCTTGCTCCGCAGCAGAAGCTGGCTGAGTTCCAGGAGAAGTTCGACTTCTCGGCGCGTCTGGCCTGGAGTGAAGAGCTCAAGAGCTTGCCTTGGACCGCTGTCTGGCAGCACTACTGCGAGAGCCGCAATGTGCCTACGGGCATCGAGTGGTTCGACAAGGTTCGCGCCTACGAGGCGGAAGTCGCAAGCAAGCGCGCCTAGCCTACCGGCGGAGGGAGCCTGGCTCTCTCCGCCTTTTTCTTCATTTACAAGATGCACGGATCTGCTTCAGTCTTATTTGCAAAGAAAGGCGTTCTCATGTCGTTTACTCTTGCGCTTCCTCAGATCAGTCTCAGTGGAGAGGGAGCCATCTCCGATGCCGTCAAGACCATCGCACAGCAGGGCGTGCGTTCCGTGCTTCTGCTTACCGACGAGATCCTGGTCAAGCTTGATGCGGCCCGGCTGGTGAAGGAATCTCTCTCTGCGAATGGAATCGCATTTGCAGTCTTCTCGGCTATTGAGCCGAACCCGACCGTTGCCACGGTGGAAAAGGCCTTTGGCGCATTTATCGCAGCCAAGCCCGACGCCCTGATTGCTCTGGGCGGCGGCAGCGTAATCGATACGGCCAAGGCTGTGCGTTTGCTCTCGGCCAATCCCGGTCCCATCCAGGCCTATGAAGGTGTGCACCACGAGCTGCGCAAGGGCGCAATGCTGGTGGCCATTGCCACTACCAGTGGTACGGCGGCGGAAGTGACTTCGAACGCGGTTATTACCGATACCAACCGCCACGTGAAGATGGTCATCATCACCCACGCATCCATTCCCGACATTGCCGTTAATGATCCGGCGGCGCTCAAATCAATGCCCAAGGGAACCACCGCTGCCACCGGCATGGATGCTCTGACCCACGCCATCGAAGGCTACGTCAGCGTGGGCGCGCATACGGTTACTGACCACTCTGCGCTCGAATCCATCCGCGTCATCAGCAAGTGGCTGCCCGCAGCCTACGACGATGGCTCGAATCTGGAAGCCCGCACCATGATGGCTCACGGTTCCTTTCTGGCCGGCATGGCCTTCAACAGCGCTGGACTGGGCGCGGTGCATTCGCTCGCCCATCAGCCGGGCGCAACGCACAATCTGCCCCACGGCGTCTGCAACGCCATCCTGCTGCCGGTGGTGGAGAACTACAACCGCCCCGCCGCCATCGAACGCTTTGCCCGCATTGCCGAGGCCATGGGCGTCAACATCGAAGGCATGACGACGGAGCAGGCTTCGCTGGCTGCCATCGACGCTATCCGCAAGCTCTCCAAGCGCGTCGGCATTCCCGCCAGCCTGGGCGAGCTGGGCGTGAAGAAGAGCGATATCGAGGCCTGGATTCAGCCCGCCATCAACGACCCTTGCACGCCCGGCAATCCGCGCAAGATCGATGCCGACGTGGTTCGCGCCCTCTATAACGAAGCGGTCTAGGCAGAAGAGCAGCACATGAACCGCACCGGCACAAAAACAAAGCTGGGTGCCCCAGGTCCCGCTTCTGGGACCTGGGAAACCACCAAGGCAGACCGACGAAACCATGCGGTTTGTGCTCCGGAGCTTTGGCCGCACTCAAGTTTGCTGTACAAGTTTCATTCCGATCTTTTGATCCAATCTGCGCCGTGGCGCGCTCTTCGGGCGTGCGTATGCGCTTTACTCCGCTTTACAGGCCGTGGAGCCTGTGTAAGCCTGAAAGCTGAAAAGGGGTTTTATGTTTAAGCCGGAAAACTATCTGCATCCCAAGGACGAAATTCTGCGCGGTATGGAACGCATCTACCGCTACCGGATGACCACCACCAGCGGCGGCAACCTCTCCATTCAGGAACCGAACGGCAACGTCTGGATCACTCCGGCAGGCATCGACAAGGGCTCGCTGCGCCGCGCCGACATTATCTGCGTCACCCCTGAGGGAGAAGTGCAGGGCATTCACCGCCCCAGCTCCGAGCTGCCCATCCACCAGCAGATTCGCGCCCTGCGCCCCGAGCTGGGCGGCGTCGTCCATGCGCATCCTACCGCGCTGGTAGCCTTCAGCCTGGTGCATCAGGTGCCCAACACCCGCCTCTTCCATCAGTCGCATCGCACCTGCGGTGAGGCCGGCTTTATCCCCTATGAGATTCCCGGCAGCGCCGAACTGGGCGCACGTGTGGCCGAGGGTTTTGCCAAGGGCTATAGCGCTGTAATCCTCGAAAACCATGGCGTCGTCACCGTCGGTAAGACCTTCCTGGACGCCTTCCGCTGCTTTGAGACTCTGGAGTTCACTGCCAAAATCATCATCAAGGCCAAGCTGCTGGGCGGTAACATTCACTACCTCACCGATGCAGAACTCTCCGATGAAGCCCGCCGTCCCGCCAGCTTTGAGAGCTTTACACCCCAGTATCCTTCCAGCCGGGAGAACGAACTGCGTGGCCAGCTGACGGAGTTCGTGCGCCGCGCCTATCGCCAGCGCCTGTTCATCAGCACGCAGGGCAGCTACTCGGCCCGCCTCGACAAGGACACCTTCCTCATCACGCCTACCCGCGTGGATCGCAGCACCATCGAGCCGCAGGACTTCGTGCTCGTCTCGCATGGCCGCATCGAGGCCGGTAAAACTCCCAGCCGTGGCCTCATGAACCACAAGGCCATTTACGACAAGCACCCCGAGATCGGTTCGGTCGTCAATGCTTATCCGGTCAACGCTTCTGCTTTCAGCGTCTCCGGCAACAAGCTCGACAGCCGCACCATTCCCGAAAGCTACGTGGTGATTCGCAACGTGGGCTGGGTGGACTACGGCAAGCAGTTCGGCGACGGTCATGAACTAGCCGACATGCTTTCCACCACCCGCCCGGCGCTGGTGCTCGAAAACGATGGCGTGCTGGCCACCGGCAAGGATCCCCTGCAGGCCTTTGATCGTCTGGAAGTCCTGGAGGCTACTGCCGAGGCCATCATCAACTCCAAGGGCATCGGTACCCTGCAGCCGCTCGACGACCAGATCACCCGCGATCTGGACCGGGTTTTCTTCGGGATATAGTTTTCAAGCAAGTCCGTGCCCGCAGGACGTCTCCTTTCCGGCTGACGTCCTGCGGGCTTTCTTTGTCTGCGGAGAGCGTTTCTAAGGCTTTGGTAAACGGCATGGAAAAGGGGTGAATTTTTTCCGGAACGGGGAATTATTTATATAGTCCCACAGTGAAACTATAGCGTCCTGTTTTGAAACCACCCCTCTCGCCGGTCTTTGCAAAATGTTGCCGATTGGATGTACGGTATCCCATATATATGACTGCCAAATAAAAGATTAACCTGTGGATTTCATCCTGAAAGATTCACCTGGTGATGACGGTTGAAGTTGGAATTTCTGACTCCAATTTTTGGTAATGTGATGACGGTCACGTTAAGGTCTGGTTCGACTGGTTACCAGGGTAGGGGGACTTCGTTTCCTGACTTGACACAAACTGTCCCTAAACGATACGTTTTTTGTGGATAAGTTGTGCAAAATCCGGTGGAAATTACCTCCCAACGGTGCCCTTCCAAACTTCAACATTGGAAGATTTTGTGGCAACTCCAGTCCTCCGTAGAGAGGATCCTGAAGGTTGGGGTTCGTTTTTCCGGTGTATCCGATTCGTTGTTGTTTTGCTGTCGCTGATATTTTCTGGTTTTGGGGAAGGCCATGCGGGGTTCGTCGAAGGATCAAGTTCGCGTAACAAACTATCTACGCCGGCTGCGGGGTGGCTCTCAGCCCATCCTCGCCCGCGCCAGCGATGATCAACTTTATGTCGTCAAGTTCCTCGCCAATCCGCAGGGAAGGAACCTTCTCTTTAATGAGGCTGCCGGCAATGAATTGTTCAAATCCATGCGCCTGCCGGTGCCCAAGTGGAAGCAGTTGCTGCTGACAGACGAGTTTCTGGAATCCAACCGCAACTTCATGCGGGAAAATATTGCCCTCTGCGGAATTGCGCATGAGCAGGGTATGTGCTTTGGATCTAGATACATGGGCGGAAATGACCAGGACCTTCTGGAAATCCTGCCCCGTTCCAGCTTCAAACGCGTCCGCAATGTTGAGGTCTTTCTGCAGGCCTGGATGCTGGATGTGGCCGCTGGCCATACCGACAACCGTCAGGCATTGTTCCTGCGCGAGGCGAGCGGCCACCTGAAGGCCCTTTTTGTCGATCATGGCAACATGTTTCGTGGAGCGAGTGGCAGTGTTACCCCCCATATGCTGGCCTCCGCCTACCTGGACAAACGCATTTATCCGGAGATTTCCGGGACCATGCGGGCCAAGATACTTCGTCAAGCGAATGAAATGGACTCCAATAGCCTCTGGAAGAAGGTTCTCAACCTTCCTGAAGAGTGGCAGAGCCCGGAGGCGTTGGCCAACTTTGCCAACTGCCTGGAGCAGCTGGCCGATGTCCGGAAGATGGAATCGATCCTGGAGAAGGTGCTTTATTTCGCAGGGCAGGCACGTCGTCAGGCCATGGATCAGTCCTACGAATGCATGCAGACACTTGCTCTGCCTCGCACGGGCTTCGACTTTAGCGCCGCACCCTTCCAGGCGATTGCCTGAGTCCGTTTTTCTGTAAAACTGCCCAAGCCCGGCGCTCAGACGCCGGGCTTTTTGTCGTATTCACAGACTCTTTTTTAAACTTTTTGTCCTTTTCTGCCGAAATCAAGGGTAGAAATCACCTTGAAAATGTAAGGCCAGAAGGGGTGAAGTCCCACAATGCTGGACGACTGAGTTTTTTCGATCATTTTTTATCGAATCAATATCGTTCTATAAGCTATTGAAAATAAACTAACATGCGTGGATCGTCTCATGATATGGCTTATATTTTATGAGCTGGTATGAGTTCGTGACGGCGGTCACTGTGGGAAAAATCAGCATTTCCTACACTCGATCCAGGCTTATCGATAAAACCTTATCGGATAGCGCGTTTTTCGCCGATAACAAACAAAGATGAGGGAAACACCTCCGGGGCCGAACCTCTCCGGAGGAGGGTAGAACCTCCCGACAAGCCTATGAGGAGCGAATTACCATGACGAATCTCGAAGCGCTACTGGCAATGAACGAGGAACAGAAGAACCGTGTGGCTACGACCGAGGAATTGGAAGCTTTGGTCGCCCGCGTCAAAGCCGCTCAGCAGAAGTTTGCCACCTACTCGCAGAAGCAGGTAGACACCATCTTCCGCGCGGCCGCTCTGGCAGCATCCGACGCCCGCATCCCTCTGGCCGAATTCGCCGTGAAGGAAACGGGCATGGGCGTGGTGGAAGACAAGGTGATCAAAAACCACTTCGCCAGCGAGTATATCTACAACAAATACAAGGACGAGAAGACCTGCGGTGTGATCTCTCAGGACGACGAAGCCGGCACTATCACCATGGCTGAGCCGATGGGCATCATCTGCGGCATCATTCCCACCACCAATCCGACCTCGACGGCCATTTTCAAGACGCTCTGCTGCCTGAAGACGCGCAACGGCATCATCATCAGCCCCCATCCCCGCGCCCGCAAGTCCACCGCTGCCGCAGCCCGCGTAGTGCTGGAAGCCGCTGTACGCGCCGGCGCTCCGGAAGACATTATTGGCTGGATCAGCGAGCCCACGGTCGAGCTCAGCAACCAGTTGATGAAGCACGCTGACATCAAGCTGATTCTGGCCACCGGTGGACCGGGCATGGTGCATGCGGCCTACTCCAGCGGCACGCCAGCCATTGGCGTAGGTGCTGGCAATGTACCGGTGCTCATCGATGAGACGGCCGACCAGAAGCGCGCAATCGCCTCGATTCTGATGTCCAAGACCTTTGATAACGGCGTGATCTGCGCTAGTGAGCAGGCGGTGATTGCCGTTGATGCCATCTACGAGTCCATTCGTGACCGTTTTGACCGCCATGGCGGCTACATCCTGAAGGGCAAGGAACTGGATGCGGTGCGCGCGATCATTCTGGTGAATGGCAGCGTGAACGCCAAGATCGTTGGCCAGTCGGCCACCAAGATTGCCGAAATTGCCGGCATCACGGTTCCTCCCACCACCAAGGTGCTCATCGGCGAAGTGACCAGGGCAGAGATGGACGAGCCTTTTGCGCACGAAAAGCTCTCCACCATCCTCGCGCTCTATCGCGCCAAGGACTTCAAGGACGGCGTTGAAATCGCTGCCAAACTGGTGGCGTTGGGCGGCATTGGTCATACCAGTGTGCTCTACACCGACCAGGACAGCCAGAAGGAGCGCATCGCATATTTTGGCGACAAGATGAAGACGGCCCGCATTCTGGTGAATACGCCCAGCTCGCACGGTGGCATCGGCGATCTGTACAACTTCAGCCTGTCGCCCAGCCTGACGCTCGGCTGCGGTAGCTGGGGTGGTAACTCCATCAGTGAGAACGTGGGACCGAAGCATCTGCTGAACAAGAAAATCATCGCCAAGAGGGCCGAAAATATGCTCTGGCACCGTTTGCCCAGCCAGATCTTCTTCCGCCGCGGCTGCATTCCCGAGGCGCTCAAGGAGATCATCGGAAAGAAGCGCGCACTGATCGTCACGGACGGCTTCCTGTTCAAGTCCGGCATGGCCGATGACCTGATCGAGCAGCTGAAGAAGATTGGTATGGAGGTCGAATCCTTCTATCAGGTGCAGGCCGACCCCAACCTGAGCACGGTGCGCAAGTGCGTGGATGTCATGAACGCCTTCCAGCCGGATGTGATTCTGGCGCTTGGCGGTGGCAGCCCGATGGACGCGGCCAAGATTGCCTGGGTCATGTACGAGCACCCGGAAGTGGACTTCGAGGATCTGGCTCTGCGCTTTATGGACATCCGCAAGCGCATCTACAAGTTCCCGAAAATGGGCATCAAGGCCAAGATGATCGCCATACCGACCACCAGCGGCACGGGCTCTGAAGTGACTCCGTTTGCTGTGGTTACCGACGACGCCACGGGCAAGAAGTACCCCATTGCCGACTATGAGCTGACGCCGAACATGGCCATTATTGATGCCAATCTGGTGATGAATCTGCCCAAGAGTCTGACGGCGGCAGGCGGAATCGACGCCGTAACGCATGCGCTGGAGGCTTATGTCTCCATCATGGCCAATGAGTTCAGCGACGGTCAGGCTCTGCAGGCCCTCAAGCTGCTGCAGATGTATCTGCCCAGCAGCTACAAGAACGGCGCATCGGATCCGAAGGCCCGCGAGAAGGTACACTACGGCGCAACTTTGGCCGGCGTGGCCTTTGCCAACGCCTTCCTGGGCGCTTGCCACTCCATGGCACACAAGCTGGGCGCGGCCTTCCATCTGCCCCACGGCATTGCCAACGCGTTGCTGATCAGCAACGTGATCCGCTACAACGCCAACGATAATCCGACCAAGCAGGCGGCTTTCAGCCAGTACGATCGCCCCAAGGCCAAGTGCCGCTATGCCGAAGTTGCTGATTCTCTTGGACTGGGTGGCAAAAACAGCGACGAAAAGGTCGAGAACCTGATCGCCTGGGTGGATGGCATGAAAAAGCAGCTCGACATTCCGGCCAGCATCAAGGAAGCCGGCGTGGACGAGACTGAGTTCTTCGCCAAGCTCGATGCCCTGGCCGTGGATGCTTTTGACGACCAGTGCACCGGCGCCAACCCTCGCTACCCCCTAATTGCCGAGTTCCGGGCCATCCTTGAAGACAGCTATTATGGACGGCCCTTTGTCGAGCTCGCCGAACGCAACCAGCAGACTGCTGCCAAAGCCGTTGTGAAGAACAAGGTGACGGCCAAGGTGGAAGTCAAGGTGCTGGAAACGAGCGGCGTAACAGCAAAAGCAGAGTCGAAGTAGAACACAGGCTGGAAACGGACGCCGCCCTTGTGACGAAGGGCGGCGCACCAGACGGCATGTAAGTTCTAACAAGATCTGATTTTGCAAGAAGATGGTTCCAGGTGGAGCAGGGGTGGCTGGCTGGCCTTCCTTCTGCTTTGCCTGGGACCGAAACAGCAGTGAAATTCCCTGTTCTTCCGGTCGGCAGGCCATGAGGCATCCCCAGATCCTCCCTGGGGAAAATCAATCTCAAATAATGAAAATGCAACTGGAAAGAATTAAAGAACTTCGCTGTTTGGAAGCGTGGTCAGACCATTTTCGCGTCTTATAAGGTAAGACGCGGTCCCAAAATGAGGAAGATTTCCTCTATAATCTGTATGGTTGCGTGAATAACATCATGCAGCTTGTGGCAACTCATTCTGCCGCGAACTTGCGGCATTCGAAGAAGGTTATCCATGCGAGGCGGGCGATGAGCGTCTCTTCCCAATCCCTGATTTTGTGGGCCTTTCTACCTCTGGTGGCAGGCATTGCGGTTCAACTTCTGGTTTCCCAACTCCTTTCTTCAACCGCGAAGGGTGTTCTGGCATTCCTTTTTAGCCTTCCCAGCCTCGTTGCTGTGGTTCTTGCCTTCCTGCAGGTCCGTGCCCATGGTCCGATCGATTGGGTTTCCACCTCGTGGGATGGCCCTCTGACCCTGGTCTTCCACGTCGATAACCTCAGCCTGATGTTCGCCGCCATGGGAACCGTGCTGGGATCGGCCGTGCTGCTGTACTCCATCGGCTACATGGCGCACGACAAGAGCGCGACCCGCTTTTACGCATTCATGCTTACCTTTATCTTCGGCATGGTGGGTCTGGTTTATAGCGCCAACTTGTTCCCGTTGTACCTGTGCTGGGAGATGATGGGCCTGTGCTCGTTCTCGCTGGTTGGCTTCTGGTATGACAAGCCCCAGTCGGTGGCAGGCGCACGTAAAGTGCTGCTGATGACCCATCTGGCCGGTTACGGCCTGCTGGCAGCCATTCTGACGATCTATAGCCGCACCGGCAGCGCCCTTTGGACCGATCCGGCCGTGTCGCACGCCTTTACCGGCGGCGTTTATACGCTGATGCTGGTAGCGTTGCTGGCCAAGAGCGTTCAGTTCCCGCTGCACACCTGGATTCCCGAAGCAATGAACGCGCCGACTCCGGTCAGCGCCCTGCTGCATGCCGCCTGCTACGTCAAGGCCGGTGTGTATCTGGCTGCCCGTATGCACTCCTTCGGCCCCTGGCCGGCTAGCTGGTGCATGGTCATGATGTGGCTGGGTACGGTCACCATGGTGGTGGGCGTGGTTTACGCCATGATCCAGCATGACCTGAAGCGGATGCTTGCCTTCCATACCGTCAGCCAGATTGGCTACATTATTACCGGTATTGGATTGGGCACGCCGCTCGGCATTGTTGCCGGACTGCTGCACTGCCTGAATCACTCGCTCTTCAAGGGCGGACTCTTTCTGGCGGCCGGTTCGGTTCAGCATGCCACTGATACCCGCGACATGAACGAGCTGGGCGGACTTGCCCGGCGTATGCCGCACACTACCATTACCTGGCTGATCAGCGTTGGCTCCATGATGGGCGTGCCCTTCATGAGCGGCTTTGCCAGCAAGTGGCTGCTGTATACCGCAGCTCTGCAGGCGGGGCAGGTTGTGCCGGCTCTGCTGGCCTGGGTGGTTTCTATTGGCACGGTCTTTAGTTGCGTCAAGGCAACTTCGGCTGTCTTCCTTGGTCCGGCTTCGCCCAAGAGTGAGCATGCGCACGAGTCGCCGGCCACCATGGTCTGGTCGCTGCGCTTCTTTGCCGCGGGCAGCATCGTGATGGGTCTGGCTCCGCAGCTGGCCGTCAACTATGTTCTGAATCCGATTCTGCCGCTCTTTGGCATGAGCCCGGTTCAGGTCAGCTGGTTCGGTCTGACGCCGGCCGCAGGTTCCTGGTGGACTTCCACCGGCCTGATTCTGGCTGTGGCTTCGGCTGTAGTGGGTCTGATCATTTACGTGATGGCCGGCATGAGCCGCGCCCGCGTGACGGCCGCCGCTGCTGGCGGAATGACCCTTGAAGTGGGTGGTGTCGTAGCCGCTTTCACCGGCGGTGAGCCGCTGGCAGGCAACGGACATATGCCGGCCTCCGACTTCAGCCTGATCCTCAAGAAGGCCTGGGCTCCCATTTACCGGATTACGGAAGTGGACAAGGTCTACCTCGGCGTCTGGTCGGTGCTGGAAGGCATTTCCGGCTGTGTAGGCAAGATCGCCTCTGCAATCGAGAGCTATGCCGCAGTCTATGCAGTGGTGGCCTTCGTGGCACTGGCTGCCGGACTCGCCGCCGTGGTTCCGGGCGCTGCCGCTGTGGTCCATGAGACTGCCGCTTCCAGCCTGCCGCTGTTGCTGGCCGCTGCCTGCGGTCTGGCTTTGGTGGCTTTGCTGGTGGCCATTCTGGCGCAGAAGTCCTTCCGCAAGCAGTTTCCGCTGGCAGCTCTCAGCGGTATTGCCGCTGTGGCTGCCGCGCTGGTCAAGGTGCCCATGCAGCGCACCGGCCTGCTCGAGCTTTCGAGCGTGCTGGCCCTGTTGCTGATCTGGCGCGTGGCAAGCAAGCGTGCTGCTGGAATCTACCTGAGCGTGGTGCTGCTTTCTGCCGTGGGAATCTGCGGTGGTGAACTGGCGCTTGCGCAGTCGCAGTCCGGCTGGGCCGTGGCGTTGTTGCTGGCGGGCTTCGTGCTCAAGCTGGCCATCGTTCCGGCGCTGCTCTGGTTGCCGGCTGTGGCGGAAGAAGTTCCTGCGCTGGTGATGGGTCTTATCATCGCCGTGGTCGATATGGTCGCCTTTGGCGAGTTCTATCAGGCCGCGCTGGAGCGTCCCGCCATGCTGCAGCCTGCCGGTCTCTGGATCGGTCTGGCGCTGGCCAGCTCCCTGTTGGGCGCGTTGCTGATGCTGACGCAGCGCAACATGAAGCGGCTTCTGGCATTTTCCACGATCGAAGACATGGGCTTCCTGCTGCTGGGCGTCCTGACGGCCAATGAAATCGGCCTGCAGGGTGCGCTTCTTGGTGCTGCCGCCCATGCCATCGCAAAGACCCTGCTTTTTGTTTCCATCAGTGCTCCCGAGGCCGATGGAAACTTGCGCGAAGAGGTTCGAGGCTTGGCTTCGCGCTACCCGGTAAGTGCAGCTGGCTTCCTGGCCGGTATGCTGGCAATGCTCGGGGTGCCACCAATGGTGGGTTTTGCAGGCCGCTGGAGGCTTTACCTCTCTGCTGCCAACACAGACCATTGTCTCCTTGCCGGGTTTATTTTTTCATCGATGCTTGCGCTGATAGCCTATGTACTCTGCTTGACCCGGTTCTGGTGGGGACCCACTGAAACCGAGCCGGTGGTGGCTAACCCTGCGCATGAATCCTGGGCGGTTCGCCTGGTCATCGTCGTGCTGATTGCCGTGCTGATTCTGGGCGGCGTCTTCCCGAACGCCCTGCTTGCGCTCGCTGGAGGTCTGTAATGAGCATTCTTCAATCGTTGATGCACAAAGCCCGCCTGAAGAGCCCGCGCATCTTCCACATCAACAGTGGAAGCTGCAACGGTTGCGACATTGAGCTGATCACTTGCCTGTCTCCGCGTTTCGACGTGGAGCAGGTGGGCGTTCACCTGGAGGGCAGCCCCCGTCACGCCGATATTCTTTGTATCAGCGGCCCGGTCACTCGCAACACGCTGAGCGCGGTCAAGGCCGCGTACGCGCAGGTTTGCGAGCCCAAGGCCGTGGTGGCCATCGGCTCTTGCGGCGCCAGCTGCAACGTCTTTGCCGGCAGCCCGGTGATCGAGGGTCCGCTGTCCAAGCACATTCCTGTGGACGTCTATGTGCCCGGTTGCCCTCCGCATCCGGACGCGATCATCGACGGCATCCTCAAGGCCGCTCAGATTCTTGCCGACCGTGGCGTCCGCGAAGAGGCAAAGGAGACCGTATGAACTTTGCTGGTTTGATTCGCCTCTTCCTCTTTCCCGGACTGCTGTTTGCCGTGCCGGCCGGATGGTTCTTTGTCTGGGCTGAGCACAAGGCCGTGGCGCGCATGCAGCGTCGCATTGGTCCGCCTATGCTGCAGCCCTTTTGGGACTTCGTCAAGCTCTGCGGCAAGCGTACGCCTGCCCGCGATGGGCTGGAAGGCACGCTGCTGCGCCTCTATCCGGCCGTCAGCGTCATTGCGCTGATTGGCGCTCTGGCTCTGCTGCCGGTTTGTCAGAATCCCACCAGCGGCTTCTCTGGCGACTTTGTGCTGATGGTTGCCCTGCTGGAGCTGCCGTCGATCTGCTTCATCCTGGCTGGCTTCACCTCCGGCTCCATCTATGGAGAGATCGGCGCCATCCGCGAAGCGATTCTGAGCGTGGCCAACAACGTTGTGCTGCTGCTGGGCATCGTCACCATTGCCATGACGGCGCACAGCTTCCACCTGACCGAGCTGGCTGGTCCCTCGCTGAATCCGGGCCACTGGATCGGTGTGCTGGCCATCTTTCTGACCATTCCCGCCAAGCTGCGGCTCAATCCCTTCTCGACCTCTGCGGCTGAGCAGGAGATCTATGCCGGTCCGCTCACGGAGTATGCTGGTGCAGCCCTCGGCATGTGGGAACTGGCGCACGCCCTGGAATGGCTGACGCTTACCGGTCTGGTCAGCGTGCTGGTGCTTCCTCCTTCGCTCGTCTGGTGGATCTACGCTCCGGCCTTCTTCCTCTGCTGCCTTGTGCAAGTTCTGGTGCTCTCGGTTGTGGCTGGTGCCACGGCGCGTCTCACCCTGCAGCGCTCCATTAACTTCTACTGGCGTTGGGCCGCAGTCCTGGCCGTGCTCGCTCTGGGTTCGGCTGCGGCGATGAGGTTCCACCTATGAACATCCTTCGTCTGATCCTCCAGAATTTGCGGGCTGGCACTGCATCCTATGAGCTGCCTCACAAGCATGAGTGCACCAGCAGTGAGTATCGCGGCCTCATTCACAACGATGAGACCCGCTGCATTGGTTGCGCGGCCTGCGCCTACATCTGCCCGACCGGCGCAATCGAAGTCAAGCGTGAGGCCAACACCTACAGCTGGAGCTACGATCCCGGCAAGTGCACCTTCTGCGCCCGCTGCATCGAGCGTTGCAAGCCTGGAACTCTGAGCATCGAATCCAAGCTGCCGCCGCTCTACGCTACGATGGGCGAGCTCAAGGTCACCTACGAGATGGAGAAGAAGAAGCCCGCGCCGCGTCCGGCTCCTGCCGCCGCCGCGCCTGCTGCTCCTTCTGCCGCACCGGCTGCAACGGAGGCCACGCCTGCCGAAGCTGCCGTTGCCGTTCCATCCCCGGCTGTTTAAGCGCACTGATACACAAAGGATCTTCCATGGCAACAACGACTGTTGATCTTGCACAGAACTTCCAGACGCTCGGCCTGGGCGAAGGCTGGAGCTGGGAGAAGGGTTCCTGGTGGCTTACCACCCCGGAAAACTTCAACCTGCGCTCTACCACCGCCCGGCTCATCGAACTGCAGGCCCGCTTTGTGGCCATCACATCCACGCCGCAGGCCGAAGGCAAAGTCCGCCTGGACTACCAGTGGGATCTGAACGGCCAGCTGCTCAGCTTCAAGGTGCTCCGCCCCGAGAACAAGCTCGAATCCATTGTCGATCTGGTTCCCGGAGCGGATTGGGCCGAGCGCGAAAACTACGAATACTTCGCCGTTGAATTCACCGGCCGCGCGAGCCTTGAGCCCCTCATGCTGCGCAAGGGCGACCAGCCCGGCGTGCTTCTGCCGAAGGAGGTGACGGAATGAGCTATAAGATTCCCATCGGCCCCTACCACCCCGCACTGGAAGAGCCCTACAAGCTCGATCTGACCTGCGAGGGCGAAACCGTCCTTGATGCTCAGATGACCATCGGATTCAACTTCCGTGGCATCGAGTATCTGGCCGAGCGTCGCAACTACCTGCAGGGCATCACGCTGGTGGAGCGCGTTTGCGGCATCTGCTCGAACGTGCACGCCATGAGCTTTTGCCAGGCCACCGAAAAGATCATGGACCTGGAAGTGCCCGAGCGCGCTCTCTACATTCGCACCGTTCTGTGCGAACTGGAGCGCCTGCACTCGCACTTTCTGTGGGCCGGCGTGGCCGCCAAGCTGATCGGCTTCAAGACCATCTTCATGGCCTGCTTCACCATGCGTGAAAAGGTCATGGATGCTCTGTCGGCCATCAGCGGCAACCGCGTCAACTACGGCATGAACCGCATCGGCGGCGTCAATCGCGACATTGAAAACGCTGATGCCATTCTCGCCATCCTCGGTGACCTTGAGCACAGCATCCGCGAGTACATCATCCCGATCTTTGTGGAAGACCGTACCGTGGCAGCGCGCTGCAAGGGTGTTGGCATTCTTACCAAGGAACAGGCTTACGCCATGGGCGCAGTCGGTCCGCAGGCCCGTGCCTCTGGCATTGGTCAGGACATTCGCAAGGCCGCTTCCTACGCTGCCTACGACCGCTTCCAGTTTCAGGTTCCGGTGGAGGAAGCTGGCGATGTGCGTGCCCGCCTGATCGTTCACGCCCTTGAGATGATCGAGAGCTGTAACATCCTGCGTCAGGCTCTGACCACGCTGCCCGAAGGCCCCATCCAGACCAAGCCCGTTGCGGGCAAGTTCAAGGTGCCCGAGGGAACCGGCGTCAGCCGTGTGGAAGCACCGCGTGGCGAGGTGCTCTATCAGATCACCGCGAATGGAACCGACATTCCGACCCGCGTCCGCGTCCGCACGCCTACCTTCATGAACATGGCCACGGTGCGTCTGGCCGTGCTCGGTCAGGAACTGGCCGATTCACCGCTGATCCAGGCTTCTTGCGATCCCTGCTATTCCTGCACGGACCGCTAAGTCCAGCGCAAAACAAGCAAAACGCCCGAAGACGCAAGTCTTCGGGCGTTTTCTCTTTTGTGTTGTGGTTCTTGTTATTCCGGGAGGGAGCAGGGGCATTTATGTCCCTGAATACATGGCAAAATACGCAGGCTTTATAGCATTTTCGGAATTGCTGTAGACCGAAAGCAGGATGTTAAGTGCCTTTTTCCTCAAGAAAAAGGCACCTTGCAAGCCCTTTAAAAAGTCTACGTGTATTCTGAAAATGCTCTAGCCGCGGGCCTTTTGTGAGCAGCGATCAATACCCGCGCCTGAAGGCGCGTTTTCCGGCTGGCCTCATTCGGGGGCATGAATGCCCCCGCCCCCTCCGGACGTGAATGTCCTGCGTAGTCGATACTGCTGACTTGCCAAGTGCCCCAGGTCCCGATTTTGGGACCTGAGAAGGCACAATGGCTGCGGTCTGCAAGGATATAGGCAAGGAACAGGAGATGAGGAATGAACTCTATGTCCTTCAGGAAAACATTGCTCACGGATCAGCAAGGGATTGCGTCAGAGTGGAAGAACTCTACCGTTGTTCTTCATCCAAGGAGTCTCTGCATGCGTCTGCTCAACTGTGTTGCTCTCTTCTGCCTTGTCGCTGACCTGCATGCGTTCGCACAACCTTGCAAACCAATTCCAGGAGCAGAACAGCTCTGGGCACGCCCTAATCTTCATTGGCTTTTTGTAGGCGAAATGCATGGCAGCAACGAGACCTCGGTCGCTTTTTACGATCTGGTTTGCGATGCTCTGGCGCATGGGCGAAAGGTTACTGTCGCGCTCGAACGACCATCCAGTGAACAGGAATCGCTTGGCTCGATTCTGGAAGGCAAAGATTTGGAAGCCGCGAAGAAGAGTTTGTTGCAGCAACCTGGCTGGCAGACCGGAGTGGATGGCCGCGCCAGCAAGGCAATGCTCCGCCTCTTGCTGGCTTTGCGTGAATTACATGTGCAGCAACCCTCTTTGAAGATCGCTGCATTCGATGCTCCAACCAGTGAATCCGGTCCCGGTGCGCGAGATGCTTCGCTAGGTCGTACGCTGCTTTCCATTGGTCAAGCCGAACCGGATCGCCTTGTTCTGATTCTTGTGGGGAACATTCATGCCATGCAAAATCGCATGTTTGGCTATGATGTTGCCGCAATGTACATTCCTGCCGAGCAACGGGTGAGCCTGGAAGTGACCGACCGTGGGGGCGATTCATGGGTTACGACGAATGGTCTTTGCGGGTCCACGAAAAACGCCAACGTCGCCGATAAGAATCTGGCTAGGCCGCGCGGCATTTACCTGGAACCCTCCCTTGCGCCCTACGGCAAGGTCGATGGAGTCCTTGCACTGGCCGCGCTTCTCACACCTTCTGACCCAGCAGCGGGAGATGCAGATCCATTGCCTGCATGTCGGCAGAAATACATCGAAAAAACGAGGGAATCTTCGAAGTAGTTTTAGTTCTTGGATTGATGAAGTTAGTGCTTTCCTACCCTAGCCACAAAAACAAAGGCGTGGCGAGGGTGGGGCACCCGGATTTGAAGCGGATTCTAACCCCGCTCATCACAAATACTGCACCGAAGTCTTCTTCAAATACTTCTTTTCAAGCAGGCTGGCGATGCGTTTGACGATGGTGCGACGCAGTCCCAGTTCCACCGGAATATTCGGGTCCTGATGGGCTTCGTTGATGCGTGTGCCTACGGAAAAGTTCACGATGTCGCTATCCACAAGCATCTTCGTGAGCCGCACAGCGGCATTCGGCTGCAACTCTTCAGGCATGGTGCCTTCTTCCAGCAGGCGCAGCACTTCGCCGAGGGTGAGCGTGCCTTCCGTGACCAGGTCAAAGCCTTCCATGCGCGCGGTGGGAGGGATTTTTGCGTCGAGCGGCTGGCCAATGTCCATCTTGACCTCGCGGTCGAGTTCGCGGGCGAGGATGTTGGCCGTGGTTCCTCCGCAGATCACTTTACGTCCACGTGTGGTGGTGGCAAGCCGGGCCAGATCGCGATCGTGATGGAAGTTGAAGGGCGCTCCGGTGAGCACCAGCAGCGTGCGCGGACTGCGGAAGTAGACCACGCCGCAGGTAATGTCGTCCTTGGCGCTGCGGCCGTCGATTTCTTCGGCCCGCGCCACCAGACGCCGCGCCAGTTCACGCGCTGAAATGTAGCTGTCCTTGTGGATCTGCTCGTGCACAAACGTCTCCACGTTTTCCAGACCCCAGCCGAGCGGCGTGTTGCGGTTGCCCATGCCGGCCTGCGTAATTCCATCGGAGAAGAAGACGATGCGGTCTTCCAGTTGCGCGGTGAAGTTGGAGAAGCTGATCACGCGATCCTGCCAGCGCTTGGGGCGGAACTCGGTTTTCTCCACCAACAGATCGCCGGAGGGCCGCACCAGTAGAAACGGCGGATTGCCGTGCTCCATGATGCGCACTTCGCCGGTGCTGGCCACGTCCACCAGCGTGAAGGTCGAGTAACTCACCTGCCGCACGCTGCAGATCGGCAGTGTGTCCATGATGGTTTCGGCGGAGACTTCAAACTCCATCGGGCTGGCGGCAAACTTCAGCGCCATGGTCGCGGTCATGGTGGCTAGCACGCTGGCCTTTACGCCGCTGCCCAGTCCATCGGTGAGCACGGAGACGATGCGGCCTTCTTCCTTCACGTTTTCCGAGAGGAAGACGTCGCCCGAAATCAGTTGCCCGCTCTTGGCGCGCTGCCAATTGTCCACTTCAATGAAGCTCTCCGGCAAGGCGCTCAATGCTGTCCTCCCGGCGCATCCTCGTCGGCGTCCTCGGGGCTGAAGGACTTCACAATGGAATTCAGAATGATCTCGGAGTCGGCAGCATTCTCGCCCAGCAGATAAGCGATCTGCTGCACGGTCTTCAGATTTTTCTGGATCACTTCACGGGCCCGTTCGATGATCTGTTCCTTCTGGAATGCGGGCTCGGTAATGTCCTGAAAGATGCCGCCCACCACCGAATGCGGCTCGATGGTGAAGATGCTGGCATTCAGAATGCTGCGCTCAAAGCGCACATCGTGGCCCACAATGTCTTCGCCCGATTCCAGCACGCGGCGGAAGAGGCTCACGCTCGGAATCAGTCCGGTGAGTGCCATGCCCTCAAGCTGCGCGGGTGACTCTACATCCTCGGCAAAGAGGCGTAGAAAATTCGCATTGCACTCGATAATCTTCAGCTGGTCATTCACAATCACTACGGCCGAAGGCATGCGTTGCAGCAGGGCATTGGCTTTCTTCTGCGCCAGCTTGCGGGTATAGGTGGCGCACATCATGCGCTCGGCCTTGGCGGCCATCAGCGCGTGGGCAAACTCGCGGCAGGAGTCGTAGCCGCAGCCGCCGCAATTCAGCTCGTCCTCGCTGGTGTATTTGCCAACCGTGCGCAGAGCCTCCTTCAGCTGCATCTCGGTGTACTCGTCCTGCGTGATGGGGCGCGGAGCATAAGTCTGCGTGGTGCGCACGCTTGCTTCTTCAGGATTTTCCGCCGTGCTTGCATAACTCACGATGTTATAGCGACGCTGTGCCACCGAAGCATTGCGCCGCGCCTTAGGCCCATTCACGCAGGAGCCCGCGCAGGCCGTCATCTCCAGAAAAAGACTCTCGTCGAGCTTCCACGCATCGATGCCGGCAATCGCCTGTTCAATGTTGGCCAGCCCGGAGAAGGACATGAAGCGTGCATCCGCATCCTTGCTCAATCCAACGATGCCGCGCCCCATGCCGCCCTCAATCGGATAGAGTGCTCCCTCCTGCGCGGCGGCTGGCTCAAAGCAGTCAGCGGCGGTGGTCAGAAGCGCATCGAGAGCAATGCCTTCCTCGTTGAGCCAGTGCTCCAGATCCTCGAAGGTGAGCACCACGTCAAGCAACTCGGGATGCTGCTCGGCCTCTTTCTTTTTGGCAATGCAAGGGCCGATGAAGACGATGGCCACGTCCTCGCCAAAGTGCGCGCGCAGCAGCTTGCAATGGCTGAGCAGCGGCGAAAGAATCGCGGAAAGATGAGGCAGGCAATCCGGCTTGTATTTGCTGATGTAGTCCACCACCACCGGACAGGCCGAGCTGATCCACGCTTGCTTGGGTTCGGAGTTCATCAGCGTACGCACGCTGGCTGAAACCTGCTGCGCGCCCAGCGCCGTCTCCGATACGGCATAAAAGCCCAGCCGCTTGAGCGCCTGAATCAGCTGTGCGGGCCGTATGCCGGGGAACTGGCTGACGAACGATGGTGCTAGCGAAACCACCACGCGGCGGCCACTCGTGAGCAACTGCTGTGCGGCAGGCAGATCATCGCGCACCTGCTTGGCGTTGCGCGGGCAGGCCAGCACGCAGTTGCCGCACATGATGCACTGCTCGGGCACTACGCGGGCCACGGTGTCTTGCACGCGGATGGCCTTCACCGGGCACTCGCGAATGCACTTATGGCAGTCCTGGCACTCGCGCGGCTCGGTATAGATTGCGTCGCGATGGACGGTGTCGTGTTGCCCCATGGCTACTGCTTCCTTTCAAGCTGCTGCAGCAGGTCGCGCAGCTCGGCGGTACTTACGCCATGATGTTCTTCGTTGCCGATGGCCATGTTTGGTCCCTGCTTGCAATGCTCCTGACAGAGGCAGCCGGTCAGCTTCAACTTTCCGCATTGGCAAAGCGCATGCTTCTTCAGCAGGGCCAGATGTTCGGCGTTGCCACGGGCAAAGCAACTGCTGCCCATGCAGATCTTCACTTCCACCGGATCGTTTTCCGCTTCCATCATCGATTGTCCTCATCTGTTTGGAAGTCACGCAGCGGGGCAAGCCGTGCGGCAGACGCACAGCTATGCCCAAGCCCACGCAGAGCGCAGGCAGGGCAGGGAATGACATGGTTTTGTAGCGAGTGAGGAAGTGCGCAGTTCACGGCCGTGAAACCTCCAGTGCCGGAGCAAATCGCTGGCCAGGATGAACACGACAATGCGGGAGTGGAGCTGGGCGCGGAGGCTTCCCGGCGTTCTTGCAGGGGGCGTCGCTAGTCGCGGCTCTCGGTTTCCATCTCCAGCACCAGATCGTCCTGCGCCAGTTCTTCGGCGGCGATCTCCTGCTCTTCGGGCGCGGCTTCGGCAGTGGGGACGGCATCGTCCTCCTGCGCTGAAACATGAAACCGTCGCGCCAGCTTCCAGGACAGCGAGGCCAGCGATGCGTACAGGTCCTCGTTGTGCACAAAGATGTGATCGGGCACGCGCAGCCTGCCCGGGCTGAAGTTCCAGATGGCCAGAATTCCGGCATCGACCATCAGATCGGCCACTTCCTGTGCAGCCTCGGCCGGGGTGGTGATGATGCCCAGATGAATGCTCATGCGTGGCGCAAGATCGCAAAGCTTGTCGAGCGAGAAGACGGATTTGTCGTAGATCTTTTGCCCGACCTTGGAGGGATCGCGGTCAAAGGCGGCCACAATGCGCAGGCCGAACTTGGAAAAGCGCTCGTGCCCGAGCAGGGCCGTGCCCAGATTGCCGACGCCCACCAGAAAAGCCTCGTTGACGTTGTTCCAGCCGAGAAAGGTTTCAATGGCCTGAATCAGCTCACGCACGGTGTAGCCGGTCTTGGGTTTGCCCACAATGCCGGTGTACTGCAGATCCTTGCGCACCTGCACGGGCACGCAATTCAAATCCCGCCCAATCAGGCTGGCGGAGACTTGCAGAATCCCCTTGGTCTCCAGCTCAATCAGGTAGTGGTGGTACTGGGGCAGCCGCCGCAGGCTGGCCTGCGGGATGGACGACGTCTGACGCGGCGCTCCACTTAACCCATACGATAAATTTCTATCGATACCCACTGCTCGATCCTATGTCTCCCATTCATGAATCACAGTGACATGCATCACCCCCTCCGGGCACAGCCCGGACTGCCCAAAGGCAAGGGAAATGGCATGAACACATTCCCCGATCATATCCTTACTTGTGACTTTGCGCGACCACCTGCGGTGGGGCCAACTGCTTCGCGTGACTCAGCTGAGCACATGAGGCAGATTCCCTGCGTGCCTTTGGGGGCACTCTATTGTTTGAGAGAGTTGGGGTGTTGGCAACATTCTAACAATCCGCATCACTGAACGCAGACCTGCAGACTGCCGGCGAGCTCAATGTGGCGTCAGCGCTGCTTTTCGGTGTATTCTACCCGCAGGAAAGGGGGCTTTCATGGCAAAGGGT
This sequence comes from Telmatobacter bradus, assembly GCF_048629425.1. Classification (NCBI taxonomy): domain Bacteria; kingdom Pseudomonadati; phylum Acidobacteriota; class Terriglobia; order Terriglobales; family Acidobacteriaceae; genus Telmatobacter; species Telmatobacter bradus. The sequence goes on along the minus strand of NZ_CP184532.1, from coordinate 3,322,672 downwards.
GAAGTGTATATCGAAAGGCGTGAACAAGGAGATTATGCAGTAAGAAAACCTGGTTCGGAAAGGGCCAGCGCAATTCTCCCGACCCAAGCTCAAGCCATTGAGCGGGCTCGTGCAATGAACCCGGATGCAGCCGTCCACGTTGAGCGCGTCCGTGACACCAATGTTGGTGGAAGGGACAAGTGGCGGAAGATTTAAAAGCTGAGCAAGCCTCTGAGGCTTACGATAGAATCGCTTGCAAATTCAGCACTTTATTTCGCCGTTGTCAGACCCAACTGTTCTTGATCCGTGCCGCAGCCTTGTCGATCTCGGGGTATAGTGTGCTTTCGTTGATGCCGAGGTTTTCAAGTGCCTTTCGAATGCGGGCCTTCGATTTCTGAGGGACAAGAAATGGTGTTGGTTCAATCATTTTCGGAAAGAATATTTCCTTGGATGGCTCTATGCCATACAAGATGAAGGCTCCAGATTGCGCCACGATTCTCCTGTTACTCATTTTTGGATGAATATAGTAGGGCTTAAACAAATCTATAGGGTTGATAATTGACAGAAAATACGATTTTTCTGACCGAATAAATTGATGAAGTCGTTTAATCACATCATCTTGATTAAATGTTGCAATTTGCTCGTCTTCGGGAAGATCTATCAATGACTCTTTCAACCGATCAATCGCATCCTTCTCATCTGAAGTCATATTGGCCAAATTGGCTATACAGCTTACTGAATCACTGTCATAGTACTTCTCGCGGTCCTCTGGAATTGCAAAACCAATGACGCTACCGTTGGTCGGTTTGCTACCTTCAGGTCCCGGGTCGGTTGCAAAATAAAGAGCGACCAATGCATTATGAGTAACGTCCAGCAATCGAGTCGGCAAACCAAAATGCTGCATCCGGACAAGTTTGTCGAACATAGTTTCGTCGGATGCAAACTCGTTAGGATGAACTGAGATCAGATCGCGAATTGCCCTTTTCTCATTCCGTAGAAGTCCTCCATAATCGCGTCGGAATATACCCGCTACAATTGGCCAAGAAGCGTCACGTTGGCCCCGATAGCATTTCAAGTCATATACATGCCTTGACGGCTTAGCAAATTGCTCAAACTTCTCTATGAAGCCAGTTAGAGTTCGAGCCGGATTAGATGCGGTCGTGCTTTTCTCAGCCATGTAACACCTGTGAAGGTCTGATCAGTAGGGTGGTCCGCAGATCGGAAGATGATTTTAAATATTAGATGGCAAAAGCAAAGCCTGCAATGAGATGAACTGTCTGAGTTTCGGAGAACGATCTGACAACAAAAGGGCTCCCAGAGTCGTCGCTCGTATTTTGGGGATATGTTGAAGGCTCAAATGTCAAAAGACGGGACGTGCTTTATGTCCTTCAGGATTGGCCCCACAAGTTGGCTCATCCAGATTTACGCATTATCGTCGAGTTACTCATATCCCTCGGTCTTCGACCGAGAATGCGATAGTACAAAATCATTTTCAAAGAGCCGCGCAAAAGCAAACCCCCCTGTCCGCATGCAGCGGGCAGGGGGGTGTTTGTAACAAGTGAAGAACTACTTCTTCAGACCGTCGAGCTGGATCTGGAAGTCTACGATCTTCTTCAGCGTGTCGTAGGGGGCGTTGGCGGGTACCTGGCGGCCATTGATGACCAGCGTGGGAACCTGATTGATGCCAATGCTCTCGGCCAGCTTGACCGAAGCGTCTACGGCAGCCTTGGTATCGGCGGAGCTGGCGCAGGCGGCGATCTTGGCGGCATCGGCACCGGCCTTGGCCACGGCGCTGTTCAGGGTCAGCTGTGCGCCGTCGGCGGTCTCCAGGCCATCCTGGCCATCAAAAACGGCCGAGGCGAACTGGAAGAAGGCGGTGCTGCCGACCTGCTTGGCCACGCACAGACCAAAGGATGCGGCCTTGACGGCCTGCGGATGGATCTGGGCGATGGGGTCGATCTGGAAGACGATGCGGGCCTGCGGATAGTCGGTGACCAGCTTGTCCATGTTGGGCTGGGCAGCCTTGCAATGCGGGCACTGGAAGTCAGCAAACTCGACGATCTCCAGATCCTTGTTGACGGCGCCGCGGGAGGGGCCATTGGCTTCCTTCTGCAGTTTTTCACGCAGGTCAGCAAAGGGCTTGGAGCCAAAGTCCACCACGGAGTCGCCAGAGATGATGTGCTTGCCATCGGCCATGACGTAGAAGGCCAGACCCTGGGGCTTTTCCTTACCCGTCTTGTCGCCGATCAGGACCACAACCTTGCTGACGCCCTCGATGGGGGTCTTCAGGATGGCCTGTACCTGCCAGATGCGGTTATCTTCATAGCCCCAGCTAGCACGCAGAAAATCTTCCACGGTCTGCTTGGTGGGGGTAGCAGCGGTAAAGTTGGCCGGATCGGGCTTCGGGAAGACCGGAGCAGCCGTCGGAGCGGAAGGAGCCTCGGGTGCTGCCGGAACCTCGGTCTGGGCCTTGGCAAGAGTGGGCAAAGACAGCGCAAGCAGCGCGGCAAGGCTGATGCTGGCGGTACGAACAGACGAACGAATCAAGCGGATTCTCCTTCAATATGGGCGGAAAATTGCCCAGAATTAGCTTATACCTGAACCTTGACAGCAATGGGAAATCTGCGTCCCATGCCGAAAGACTTGGCGGTAACCTTGAGCACCGGCGCGGCCTGCTGGCGCTTGTATTCATTGCGCTCGATCAGGCGGACAAAGCGCTCCACCAGCTCCAGCGGAAAGCCGTGGCTGGCCACAATCTGCTCGGGCGTTTCGTAGCGCTCCACGTAAGCCTCCACAATCGGGTCCAGAACATCATACGGCGGCAGCGAGTCGGTGTCTTTCTGGTCGGGACGCAGTTCGGCCGAGGGTGGCTTGGTCAGGATCGCATCGGGGATGATCTCCTCGATGCGGTTGATCCAGCGGCAGAGGTCGTAGACGCGGGTTTTAACCAGATCGCCGATGACGGCCAGAGCCCCCACCATATCGCCATAGAGGGTGCAGTAGCCCACCGCCATCTCGCTCTTGTTGCCGGTGGTAAGCACTAGCGCGGAAAACTTGTTGGAGAGCGCCATCAGCAGGCAGCCACGGGTGCGCGACTGGATGTTTTCTTCGGTGGCGTCAGCCTTGAGCCCCGCGAACATCGGTGCCAGAGCACTCTGGAACTGGTTGAAGGGATCGCCGATGGCAATGACCTCAAAGCGAATGCCGAGCTTGGCGGCGAGCTGCCGGCTGTCGTCAATGGAGCCCTGCGAGGAGTAGGGGCTGGGCATGCCTACGGCAATCACGTTCTCCGGGCCCAACGCCTCAGCGGCAATCACGGCCACCAAAGCGCTGTCGATGCCGCCGCTCAGGCCGATGAGCGCCTTTTTGAAGCCGCACTTGCGCACGTAGTCGCGTGTGCCCAGCACCAATGCGCGATAGCTGGCTTCGGTGTCGTCGTCCTCGGGCTCGGGGATGGGCGCGGCGGTGAAGGGATCGACGATGACCAGATCCTCGGCAAACGACGCGGCCTGCGCCACCAGCTCACCCTGGGCGTTGAAGGCCACCGAGGAGCCGTCGAAGATCAGGCTGTCATTGCCGCCCACCTGATTGACCAGCACCACGGGAATCTGATCGCGGCGGGCGAGGGCCGAGAGCATCTGGCGGCGTACGCCGCGCTTCAGGTGCCAGAAAGGCGAGGAAGAAAGGTTGATATGAATGGCCGGATGCTGCTGGCGCAGTTCTTCCATCGGATCGACGGTGTAGAGCCGCTTCTGCCAGAAGTTTTTGTCGTTCCAGGCGTCTTCGCAGACGGAAACAGCCAGCCGCAGGCCGTCGAGCTCAACCACCTGCTGGCTCTTGGCCGGAGCAAAGTAGCGCTGCTCGTCAAAGACGTCGTAAAAGGGCAGCAGCCGCTTGTGCTGCTCCAGCAGGATCTTGCCCTTGTCGAGGAGGACGGCGGCGTTGACGGCCGGTTTACCGCTGCCTTCGGGAGCCTTGAGGGCCACGCCGACCAGAATGGCGGTGGGCAGCTCGCGGGTAGCCTCGGCCAGTTCGTCCATAACAGCGCGGCAGCGGGCCAGAAAGCTGGGTTTCTCCAGGAAGTCGGCTGGAGGATAGCCGCAGAGAACCAGCTCAGAGAAAACTGTGAGCCGTGCCCCAGCTGCGGCCGCACGACGGGCAGTGGTAAGGACCTTGTCCAGATTTCCGGTGAAATCTCCCACCGTAGGATCGATTTGCGCCAGTGCAATCTTCACGTATCCAGTGTATTGCATTGTTTGTGGGTTGTTTGGGAGGGAGCAGGGGCATTTATGCCCCTGAATGAGATTTGCTGGGGAAGATGCCTTCAGGCACGGGTATTTTCACTGCATGCAAAAGGCCCGCGGCTAAAGCCATGCGCGTTTTGCGATGGATTCAGGGGCATGAATGCCCCTGCTCCCTCCCAAAAACATGGAATTGTCATGCGAAAGTTCGCATCCTGATTGCTCTGTCATCTTGAGCGTAGTTTGGCCGTTTTTTGGGCTAAACGGAGTCGAAAGATCTGCGGTTGTTCTTCAAGGAGCTTCCGTAGAAGTTGATGTGCCTTTGGAGCCAGGGTTCCTTTTGGCAGAGCCAAAAAGCAACCGCAGATCCTTCGATTCCCTGCGGTCGCTCAGGAGGACAGTCTGGATTCTGATGAGAACTTCAGAGGCAGAACCCTAACCCTAGGAACCGGTTCCGGCAAAGACCACAAAGACCGTGCGTATGACGATCTTGAAGTCCAGCCAGATGCTCCAGTTTTCAATGTAAGCCACATCGAGCGATACGTAGCTGGCAAACGACGGATCGCGGCGGCCCTGCACCTGCCACAGGCCGGTGATTCCGGGCGTCACCTGCAGGCGGCGCAGGTGGCTGAGGTTGTATTTTTTTACCTCGCTGGCAATGGGCGGACGCGGGCCTACGACGCTCATGTCGCCGCGCAGCACATTGAAGAACTGGGGCAGCTCGTCGAGTGAGTATTTGCGCAGAAAGCGGCCCAGGCGGGTAATGCGCGGGTCGTTGTTGATTTTGAACAGCACGCCATCGCGTTCGTTCAGGTGCGAAACTTCGGCCCGGCGCTGTTCGGCGTCCTGCACCATGGTGCGGAACTTGGAGCAGCGGAAGACGCGGCCTTTTTTGCCGATGCGCTCCGAGTGATAAAAGACCGGCCCCGGCGAATCCAGCTTGACGGCCAGCGCCAGCAGCAGCAGCAGGGGCGAAGTCAGCGCCAGCACTGTGGCGGAGAAGGCAATGTCGAAGAGCCGCTTGAGGGCCAGACCCACATCATGGGAGCGGTTGCAGTAGAGCGGAATGGTGGGGAACTGGCCGATGTACTCGATGGGGCTGTTCCAGGCCAGGCCGTCGTACATATCGGGAACCACGCGCAGGTCCACGCCCAGCACCCGGGCCTGCTCATAGACGCTTTGCACCACGTCGCGGTCGCAGGGCGAGGTGAGGAAGATCTCGTCAATGAACTGCTTGCGGGCATTCTGGAAGAGAGCGTCGATGGAGCCAATCACCTCACTGGCGGTGGCGGCGGGAAAGCCCTCATGCGCTCCGGGCGCTTCCACAAAGCCCTTGAAGTTGTAGCCGAGGTTGCGCATGCTCTTCAGGTGATGCCGCAGCGCCAGCGCTTCCGGGCCAGAGCCGACAATCAGCACATTGCGCGTTCCCAGGCCTTGTTCGTAACGGCGATAGAGCAGAATCCTGTAGACAAAGCGGCGCAGCCCCAAAAGCACGGCCACAAAGCTGATGGTGATCAGCACCAGTCCGCGCGGAATATCGTCGGCATGCACCAGATAGAGCGTTCCGGTCAGCACCAGGGCCGAGATCATGGAAGCTTGCAGGCTGAGTCGCTGCTCATGCAGAAAGCTGCTTAAGCGTTTTGGGTTGTATATGTTGAAGCGACGGCTGGTGAAGACAAGAATCAGCGTGAACCAGCACAGCAGAGCCAGCAGAAGCCCAGTCGAACGGCCCTGAATCAGGCTTCCACGCCAGAAGAGATGCGCCCCCCAGAATGGCTCCAGATGGAACTCGAAGAGCGTGGCGATGGTGCTTGAAATCAGCACAGTCAGCACATCGAGCAGGATCCAGAGTTTGGTTGTGCCCCGGCTGGCAGGTGCAGACGAGCCTGTCTGCAAGCCCTCCGCTTCATGGGAAGCGGCCAGCGTTGCCGTAATCCGTTGCCAGAACTCTGAAGTCGCCATCGATTACAGACCTCACCTTGGAAACTGTTAGGGAAAATATTGCAACACATGGTTGCAGGGAGCGTAGTCACCATCCGGATACGCTAAGGGGTTGGATGTGATTCTGCTTGCTTAGAGCATTTTCGAAATACACGTAGACTTTTTAAGGGGCTTGCAAGATTCCTTTTTCTTGAGGAAAAAGAAACTTAGCATCCAGCTTTCGGTCTACACCAATTCCGAAAATGCTATATGGTTGCTCGCAGTGGGCTATCCCACACACTCTATTGCATTTTCTAGTCGTAATCTCTACGAAAAAGCGGAACAGGCTGAACGGAATCTTCAGCGCAATTTCTGCGCACCTCAGCCAGTCGATGAGAAGATGCCGGAAAACTCGAAATGCTTCAAACTTTTTGGACAAAATCAATAAAACATAGATACATAAACAAACTGCCAAATGTTCTTCCCGCTACATATGAATCCTTGATCGCGGCAGGAAGTCCGTTCACAGCGCATCATTGGCTTATGGGCTTATGCAATGAACTAGACTGGTACCAGCTTCGCCGAAACAGGTGCCAAGTTCAAGTAAAAAGTTAAAGTAGGCTAATTACGGGCTTTCAGTTGGCCGTGTCCATTGGTAACCTGTACGCGTCCAGCTCCAGGAATTGCCGGATCGTTGCATCCTGCAGATCCAGAAAGCCCTGCAGCGAACCAAAATAATGCGCCTTCCCCTGATCGAGGAAGAGAACCCGGTCAGCCAGCCGCCGGGCAAAGCGCATGTCATGCGTGACCACGATGCTGGTAAAGCCGGTTTGCACCTTGAGCTGCTGGATCAGGTCGCCCATTCTGCGGGCAATGATCGGGTCGACCATGGTGGTGGGTTCGTCGTAGAGCACGACCTTGGGATTGGCCGCCAGGGCGCGGGCAATGGCCACGGCGCGTTTGCGGCCGGTGGAGAGGCTGGCCGGCAGCGCATCCACGGCGTCTTCGGCATTCACCAGCCGGATGAGCCGGTCGGCCTCGGCCAGAATCGCTTCTTCACTCAGATCGCCCCGCTCCCGCAGCGGAAAGGCCACGTTTTCGCGGACGCTGAGCGAATCAAAGAGCGCGCCGTTCTGGAAGACCATGGTCACATGCTTGCGGATCTGGCGCAGGCTTTCTTCGTCCAGGGCGTTGATCTGCTGTCCGCCGACGCGGATGGAGCCGGAGTCGGGTTTGAGAAAGCCCATCAACAGACGCAGAGAAACCGATTTGCCCACCCCGCTGCGGCCCAGAATGCAGAGTGTTTCGCCGCGATTGACGAAAAAACTCACATCTTCAAGCACGGGCCGCTCATTAAAGGCGATGGAAACGTGCTCGAACTGGATCAGGGGATCGTTGGCGGCGAGTTCAGTCTTTTCCGCCGCGCAGTTTTCTGGGTTGGTCAGGCAATCAAACATGGCTCCGTTCCAGCTTACGCGAAAGGCGGGGCGGAAGGTGTTTTCGGAATCTAATAGGGGGTAAAAGGAAAACGCCGGTTGGGGAACCGGCGTTTTCCTGGGTCGGAATGGGGCTGAATTACTTTCCGGCTTCCTCCAGGAAGCGGATCAGCGACTCAATGCCGAGCTTGTAGTTGTGTAGACTGAACTTCTCGTTGGGTGCATGAATATTGTCGTCGGGCAGGCCAAAGCCCATCATCACGCTGGGCGCGTTCAGGTGACGGTCGAAGTCGCCCACGATGGGAATGGAGCCGCCGGAGCGGATGAAGACCGTGTCCTTGCCCCAGACTTCATGCAGGGCGCGGGTGGCGGCCTGAATGTACTTGTTGTTGACCGGAATCAGGCAGGGATCGCCGGAGTTGATCAGGCGCACCGTGACCTCGACGCCTGCGGGCGCGATCGACTCAACGTATGCTTTGTACTGCTCAAAGCTCTTGGCCGGAACCATGCCCGGAACCAGACGCATGGAAACCTTGGCCAGCGCCTTGGCGGGAATCACGGTCTTGGCGCCGGTGCCGGTAAAGCCGCCGGGAATGCCGTGCACGTCGAGGGTGGGACGGGCCCAGGTGCGCTCAAGCACGGTGTAGCCGGGTTCACCCACCAGCTTCTTCGAACCCACTTCCGTAATACGGTAGTGTTCTTCGTCGAAGGGCAGGCTGTGCCAGGCCTTCAGTTCCTCGGGGCTGGGCGGAATAATGTCGTCATAGAAGCCGGGGATGAGGATGTGGCCTTCCTCGTCCTTCAGCTTGGCCAGCATCTGGGCCAGACTGACGAAGGGGTTCGGTGCCGCGCCGCCGTACATGCCGGAGTGCAGGTCGTTTTTGGCGCCGCGCACTTCGATTTCGGTGTAGATCATGCCACGCAGACCAACGCAGAGCGTGGGCAGGCCGGGCGCAAAGAGTTCGGTGTCGGAGATCAGAGCGAAGTCAGCCTTCAGCTCGGGCGGTTTGGAGGCTACGTAAGCTTCAATGCCTTCGCCGCCCACTTCCTCATCGCCCTCAAAGAGGATGCGGACGTTGATGGGGAGCTTGCCGTTCGCGGCCATCAGCGATTCCAGCGCCTTGACCTGCGCCACCACCTGGCCCTTGTCGTCGGCCGCGCCGCGCGCATACAGATTGTCGTCGCGCTCGGTGGGCTCAAAGGGAGGCGTAATCCACTCGTCGATGGGGTCAACGGGCTGCACGTCATAGTGGCCGTAGAGCAGCGCGGTGGGCTTGCCCTCGGCATGGAGCCAGTCGGCATATACCAGCGGATGGGCCACGGTTTCAATCAGCCGGACGTTCTCAAAGCCGATGCGCTTCAGCTCGGCGGCCAGTGTTTCGGCCGTCTTGCGGCAGTCGCTATCGTGTTCGGGAAGCGTGGAAATCGAGGGGATGCGCAGCAACGACTTTAATTCATCAAGAAAACGGGAATGATTTTCGCGTGCGTAGGCAACAGCGGGCGACGACATACAGAAATGCTCCTTCTTGAGCGGTTCAGAAATCTTTGTGGGAGTGCGAATTTCTTTGCTGGGGGATTGCTGCCCTTCGCACATTAGAGGTTTCTGAATCGCTGTAACAGTGAAAAGTATAGCCCGGCGCGGATGAGGGATGCGCCGGGAGGAATGAAAATGTCTTTGTAGAAGATCGTCCGTTCTGGGGAAAGCGTGATTGCTGCGGGGAAAAAACTTCTTATCTACCAAAAAATTCTTGCAATGCCGTCCCAAAAGCATCCCCCAAAGCATTCATGCCGGAGCGCAATTTTAACCTTTCTTTGTCCGGAATGCACTTCGGTTTTGCCCCCAGCCCGCACGGAGGCAGTTATGGCTGGTATTCTGAAACAAGCAAGGTGCCTTCCCCGTCCCTATGTGCACCTGCTTAACTCTCGGGAGGAACAACAGAGAATGATCGATCTGGCGGGCAAGACAGCCGTCATCTTCGGGCTGGCCAACAAGCGGTCCATCGCCTGGGGTATCGCCCAGAAACTTCACCAGGCTGGTGCAACCCTGGCCATCTGTTACCAGAACGAGCGCATGAAGCTCGAAGCTGAGGACCTGATCGCCGAACTTCCCGGAGCGAGCGGTTTTCAGTGCGACGTCTCAAATGACGCCGAGATCGACGCTCTTTTTGTTCAGCTGAAGGAAAAGTACGGCAAGCTGGACACCGTGGTGCATGCCGTGGCCTTTGCGCCGGCGGCTGATCTGCGGGGAGACTTCCTGAATACCAGCCGCGAAGGCTTCCGCGTGGCCATGGACGTCAGCGTTTACTCGCTGATTGCCGTTGCCCATGGCGCGGCCCCGCTGATGACCGACGGTGGCTCCATCATGACGATGAGCTATTACGCGGCCGAAAAGGTTGTGCCCAACTACAACGTGATGGCACTGGCCAAGTCGGCGCTGGAGTCGGCCACCCGCTATCTGGCCTGGAATCTGGGCACGCGCAATATCCGCGTGAACGCGATTTCAGCCGGTCCCATCAAGACGCTGGCTGCCCGCGGTGTGGGCGACCTGAGCGACATGATGAGGGCGCACGCTGATCGTGCTCCGCTCAAGCGCAATGTAGATACGTTGGAGGTGGGCGGCACTGCTCTGTTCCTTGCCAGCGATCTTTCCTCAGCCATTACCGGCGAGGTGATCTACGTGGATTGCGGCTATAACGTGATGGGGTACTAAAAAACAGGGGCTAGGAGCTAGATGTTAGCTTCTAGCCTTTAGCTTCTAGCTTCTAGCACCTAAAACCTTGTAAGCAAGCTCGCCGTTTTACACTAAGAACAGCATGTCGATCAAAGCTACAATTCTGATTCTTTTGGCGGGCGCTGTGGCTCTGTGTCTGACGGCCGCGAGCGTTGTGGGCTTCAATATTTGGTCCGCCGAGCACAAGACGCTTGTCCATCAGCCCAGTGCCGTCGATGAAGGTCGTACCAATCTGCATGGAGAACTGGTGCAGGCGGGCAACCGCGAGGCCGAGATTGAAAAACAGGAGTGGAACTCTCCCGTCCAGTTGCAGGGCCTGATCGAATCGCATAAGCAGCGCATGACCGAGATGGGCGACAATCCCGAAGGCAAGGAATTGGTGGCCCATGATCAGCAGGCCATTGACCGCCTGAGCAAACGCATTACTGAAATTTATGTAGAACGCGAAGCCGCCGCCGAACGCCAGGCCGAACAGGCCAGCGAAGCCGCGGATGAAGGCGAACAGCAGCCGCAGCAACCCGCACAGCCGTAGCTGTTCGCTGTTTTCCATCCTCCGCTCCCTGACCTGACCTCTGTTCTTTGATCTCTGATTTCTGCCCTCTGTTCTCTGTCTTGGAGTCCTCATGTCCCTGTCCCGTTTTCTTCCCTTGCTTGCCTTGTTGTTTGCCGGAGCGGTTGAAGCCCAGCAGGGCGATCTGCTGGTGGTCACCAAGCAGTCGCATGCGCTGGCCATCGTTGATCCGGTAACCCTGACGCGGGTGGGAGCGATTCCCATCGGCGAAGATCCGCATGAGGTGGTGGTGGCGCCTGACGGCCGCACGGCCTACGTGACCAACTATCAGGATGCGAGTCTGGACACGATTCAGCGCGTGGATCTGGTGACGCAAAAGCAGCTGGAGCCGGTCAGCATTGCTCCGCTGCGGGGTGCGCACGGGCTGTTTCTGCATGGCAACACGCTATGGTTCACGGCGGGCGGATCGAATGCGATTGCCGCGCTCGACACTGCGACCAACCGCGTGACCACTGTGCTAGGTACCGGGCAGGACAATACGCACATGGTGTGGGTTTCGCAGGATGGACAGCGGATGGCCGCTTCCAATGCGGGTTCCGGCACTATGAGCCTTTTTGTGCGCGATACGCTGCCCGCCGCGCAGCATGGAACAACGGCAGGATGGAAACACACGCTGCTGCCCGACGGTCTGGGAGCTGAGGGCTTTGCCGTGGCTCCCGATGAGAAGACGCTGTGGGCTGGCAATCAGGACGGCGTGATTACGGTGATCGATCTGGAGTCGGGCAAGGTGGTGGAGAGCTTTGAGGCGGGGGTGCTGGGCGCCAACCGGCTGAAGTTCACGCTCGATGGAAAACGCGTGGTGGTGACGACGCACAAAGGCAAGGATCTGGTGGTGATCGATGCCGCCACGCACGCCGTCGTCAAGCGCATTCCCATCGAGGAGCGCGGCGCATCGGGTATTCAGATGGAACCGGGCGGAAAGCGCGTCTTTATTGCCTGCCCACGCGATCACATTGTGGCGGTGGTTGACCTGGAGAAGCTGGAACGCGTGGCCACCATCGACGCCGGACGCGAGCCGGATGGAATGACGTGGTGGGAGCGGGGCAGAGAACAGAGAACAGAGAACAGTCAGTAGCAAGTAGTAAGCAGGGTGCCCCGGGGTGGTTCAAGTTTTGAGGCTCGTGCTTTCCCGGGTCTGAAAATCCAGACCCGGGGCACCCTGCTTTTGGGCTCTCTGTCCTCTGCTCTCTGTCTACCCGCCGAGGTCGATCAGTTCCACGTGCTGGACCGGGCGGCCGAGGAAGCGGGAGCCGAGGCGTTCGAACTTCTCGATGGAATCGGTGGCGAAGAAGCGCAGCTCGGGCTGATGGTTGGCGGGAGCGGGCGGAAAGTTGCTGCCGAAGAGGCGCTCGGCCTCAATGGCGGTGGATTCTGCCGAGTCGATGACGCGCACACCCGTGCGGACGGCCGCTTCGATGAGCGGACGCACCAGCGGATAGTGGGTGCAGCCAAGCACCAGCGTGTCGGGCTTGAGTCCGGCGGCGGCGGCCTGTTCGCGCAGTTCTTGCAGGTAAATGCGGATCACCTGATCGGTGACGGTGTGCTCGGTCCAACCCTCTTCCACCAGCGGAACCAGCAGCGGGCAGGCTTTTTCCAGGGCGCGCAGGCCTAGCGCCTGGCAGGCCTGTGCGTAGGCGTGGCTCTGCACGGTGGCGTCGGTGGCAATCACCAGCACATCGCCGTTTTGGCTGGCAGCATGGGCGGCCGATGCGCCGGGGCGGATCACGCCGAGGACGGGGACGGGAACCGCATCCTGAATGGCGTCGAGTGCCAGTGCGCTGGCCGTGTTGCAGGCAATCACCAGAAACTGCGCTCCCTGCTCCTTGACTAGAAACTGGGCGCTCTGCGCGGCAAAGCGGGCAATGGTGCGGCGTGACTTGGAGCCGTAGGGAAGACGGGCCGTGTCGCCGAGGAAGGCATAGCGGGCCTGCGGCATGCGCTCCACCAGCGCCCGCAGAACAGTAAGACCGCCAAAGCCGGAGTCAAAAACGCCAATGGTGGGCGCGCCTTGGGCGGACGCGCCGGGGGTGAAGCTCATGGATGAATTCCTTCCGTGGGGGCGGCCTGATCGGCAAGATAGGTGCGGGTCAGGTCGGCGTGGCCGGCCAGCGTGGCCCGCGTCTGGCCATCCACCAGAAAGCGTACCTGCGTGATTTCAGGAAGATTCGCATGCAGGGTGGCGGTGAGCGAGAGCATGGTGAGCGTTTCGGTTTCCAGCCCCGAGGGATGCGAGGCTACAAACGCGCCGGTCAGATTAACGACGGCCAGCAGCGGACCGGTTGGAGTCTGCGTGCTGCCCGTAGTCGTGGATGAAGCTGCAGAGGAGGAAGCTGCGGAGTTGGCGGCGGCGTCCACTGCCGGGGGATTGGTGGGTGTGGAAACTGCAGCGCCGGGTTGAGCCTCAGCCGGTAGCAGAAAGACCTGGGCAATGGCCGCAGCGCCGCCCGGAACCGCATGGGGCGAGTTGGGTGCGGCGTACAGATCCAGCAGCTTGCCGAGTAGTACGCGGGCCCGCGAGCCGGGGCTGGAGGGCAGCGGCAGGGAGAGCGTCTGGGCGGCGAGGGCGTTGTCAGCGTCACTGGCTACATAGAGCGTGGCCTGCTCGGAGGGGGCCACCAGCGGAGCCTGCGTGGGAGCCGAGTCGTCCACTTGCATGCGGCGCTGGTGGGCGCGGTCCAGCAGTTGCCACAGAAGAATCGCCATGGCGACCGAAGCCACCAACAGAACGCCAAAAAGAATGCTTTGATAGCGGGGAATCATGGCTGCTGGCCCTCCGAACGCCATTGCACGAGTGCGGCAGCCAGTGCGTCGGCTACGCGGGTCTGATAGGCAGGGTCGTCCAGATTGCCCGGAGTCTGCTTGCCGGTAGGCGAGGGCGCAACTTCCACGGCTACGGCGGGGCAGGTCATGCTGTCCATGCCGGGCAGGGCGGTGCGGCCCATGGTAATGCTCAGGCTGCCGTTGGTCATGGCGGCATTGATGACGCCTGCCAGAGCCAGGCTGCGGGTTACGTAAGTGGCTTGCGCGGTCTTCCAGGCGGACACACGCACTGCATCCGGCGGCGGCGTCAGTGAACTGACGTAGAGATGAATGCCGGAGCCGCTGGAGGTGGCGTGCAGGCTCAAACAGGCCTGGGCGCGGGCGCGGTTGGTGGTTTCGGCGCGCTGCGTGGCGCTGATGCCGCTATCTCCGTCGCGGGTGGTAATGACCGTGAAACCACGGGCTGCAAGCAGTGCCCGCAGTTTGGTTCCCAGAGCCAGAGCAAAAGACTTTTCGTCCTGGCCGGAGCCGCCTGCAAAAGTCAGGTGTGCGCCTGCATCCTGGCCGCCATGCGCGGGGTCCAGCACGACGACGTAACGTGTGCCAAAGCCCGCGCCGGGAACCGGCGGAGCCTGCGCGGCCAGCGTCAGGGGAGCCAAAAGCGCAAAAAACAGAAGCGTCGCCGCGCCCAAACCGCTTCTGTTCGGCAGAGGAATCGGACCGCTGGTTGGGTCGGCCATGAGGTGCTGGGAAACTTTCGCCATCGTCTGTATCTTATCTGGCTTGGGTCCCTGCGTGCAGGTCGGGCGGGTCACGGAGGGAGCATGGGCCTTCAGGCCCATGAATGCGAGATTGTTACGGTAGGTGGCTTTAACCGCGGGCTCTTTGATTACGTTTTCTGATTTTGTTTTCTAAAAAAAGCCCGGGCCTGAAGGCCCTCCCTTAGAGGCTTGACTCTTCCGGGGCCTGAAGGCCCCGGCTCCCTCCGCAACGAGCTTTTCCTCTCTCATTCGTTTTGCCGGGGACGTTTTCAGCTTTCCATGCGCTATTTTGCTACCGGAGTGAGCAGCACCTTCTCCGGCGTGTCCACCTCAGCATCGTGAATATGCAGCTTCAGGCGCAGGTCGCCTACGTCTTGCTTGCCGTTAGCGGGCACCGTAAAGCTTAGTTCGTACTGATTGCGGAAGCGGCGCAGAAGCTCGTCAAAATAGCTGGTAAATGTGACGGGATTGCCGCTTCCCATATAAAAGCTTTTACCGCCGGTTTCCTGAGCCGCCCGCGCCAGCATGTTCTGGCCTACAAAGCTGTCATGGCCGGTGAGGCTCACATGTACGTTATCTCTCCAGTAGATGGAGTAGACGGCCAGATGGGCCCGTGCGGCATCTTCGGTGGATTTGTCCAGATACGGATCCTCATCGTCGATTTCCGGGTGGTAAGGGTCAACGCCATCGCTGATCATCAGCACCGCGCGACGGGCGGTTCCGTCCTGCGAGGGCCAGCGTTTGGCCAGATCCGAAAGGCAAAAGTAAGGGCTGGCGCTGGAGCCCAATGAACCGCCGGGCATATGTAGCCCCTTCAGCGTTTCAGCCGGATTGTTGCTGAGCGGGCTGGCCATTGCGGCGTTGCCGTTCTGCATGTAGGCAAAGGCCGCGCTGATGTTGGGCGGCAATCCCTTGATGAACTGCTCAAGTTCATTCAGCTGCCGGCCCAGCGTTCCGCGCTGCGCACTGTCGAGCAGAATCACCAGCTCAATCTTGTTATTGGGAGCGCTGTAGGGGAGAAAGCCCGTCACTTTTGCCTTGTGGTTGTCGACGGAGAGGGCCAGATCCAGTCCGGCTACAGCGACGGGAGGTGCGTTTTCCTGTTTGGGCAGCACCGTCACCACGGCCTTTCCCTGCTTCTCGTTCTGGGCCGTGGCCAATCCGCCCGCCGACAGAACCAGAGCCAATGCCAGAAACAGATTGCGAGCTTTCATGGAGGCTTCTTTCTCCACGCCGGAAGGCTGGTTTGCCGTCCAGCCCTGGCGCAGCACTACATAACTTAGACGCTGCAAAACCGGTAAATGATTAACGCCAATATTCTGCACTCTCGTACTCCTTGCCGTCAGCTTCGCGAGGGGGTGTTTATTAAAATCGTGTTAAAATCAATTCCTCGGAGCCGGACGGGCAGTTCTTACTGCTTGCCGTTCAATAACTTATGATCCTTTATCTGATGCGGCACGCCAGCGCTGGCACGGTGCGGGAAAATCCCGTACTCGATGCTCGGCGTGGGTTGATCAAAGAAGGCAAGGAACAGTGCATGTTGATGGCGCGCGCCCTCAACGCGATGAATGTCTCGGTGGACCTGATCGTGTCGAGCCCGCTCAAGCGTTCCCTGCAGACGGCCCAATTTGTGGGCACCGAACTGGGCTACGATGCTCGGGTGGAGATCAGCGAGGCGCTCAATCCCCACGCCAGCTACGGCGACTTTCAGACCATGCTGGCCAAGTACGCCAATCGTGAGGCGATTCTGGTCGTCGGGCACAATCCCAACGTCTTCCAGTTTCTGGGCAAGCTGATTACCGGCAATGGAGGCGCAGCCATCCGCATGCGCAAGGGCGCGATTGCCCGCGTGGATCTGGACCATCATCCACCACGTCTGCAGTGGCACATGGACCCTCGCACGGTGCGCGGCCTTTACTCGATCGTGGGAAAAAGCTCGCGGCCGAAGACCTCGCGGAAGTAATTGTCCTCGCGGCGCAGCGACCAGAGTTCCAGTTCGGCCCCCGAGCGTCCGGGCTGGAGCTCCAGATAGACCCGTTTGGGCTGGATTCTGACCTTTACGCACAGTACATCGCTGGCGCGATCCTGATTGAGGGCCACGGCCAGCCGCAGCAGTACCACGGCGCGATGCACGTTGCGGTGCTCCTCAAGCGGGATGTTGCGCAAGGCGCGATCCCCCGGCTGGGGACGGCTTTTGCCCTGATAGCGCGCAATGGCCGAAACGACGGTGCGCTGCAACTGCGTGTAGCCGTAAATTTCTGAGCTGGAGATGATGTACTGGGTGTGCCGGTGGTGGCCCTGGTGGTTGATGAACTTGCCCGTGTCGCGCAGGACGGCGGCGGCGGAGAGCCAGCTCTCGTACTCGGCAGGCAACTCATGCAGCGGCCGCAAATCGTGGAAGAGCTGTACGACGTGGTCGCGCACGGCCTCGGCCTGCTTCATTTCTACACCGTAGCGGTTGGCCGTGAACAGCACGCTCTGCCAGCGCTCGTTTTCAAAGGCGCGATGTTCGCTGGCGCGCTGATCCTGTTCGGCCAGCATCTGGGCCAGAATGCCATCGCGCAATCCCTGCTGGGAGTAGCGGAAGCCGTGCAACTCGAAGGTTTCCAGCAGTTCGGCATAGACCATGGAGCCGGCCACGATGATTTCGGCGCGGCGCGGACCAATGCCGGGAACCGCCTCGCGCTCTGCCAGCGTCATTTTGGCCAGCCGGTTGGCCAGCCGTCGCACGGCTGTGGCCGGAGCCAGATCGAGCGAGGCCGCGCTTTCCAGCCTTGCAGCGCGTTTTTTGGGCTTTTTGGGGGCGATTTTGCCGCTGATTTTGGCGGAAACCTTGACTGCCGCAGGCACGAAGGGCTGTTTGGCTGCCTCAGCGCAGGCTGCCGCCAGTGCTGCCGCTGTGCCGCTGGTGGCAAGCACCAACCCCACTTCTTCCGGCTTGATTCTGCGTTTGGCCTGGCGCAACTCGCGGCTGATCATCTGCCGCATGCGGGCCAGTCCGTCGGCCGGAGCGGGATCGCTCGACAGAAATTGCTCGGTCAGGCGCACCGCGCCCAGCGGCAGGCTGACCGTATCCAGAATGCGTTTGTGCTCGCTGAGCGTGACCTCGCAGCTGCCGCCGCCCAGGTCGATCATCAGCACGCGGCCGCCCGCGCCGGGTTCCGTGCCGATTACGCCGCGATGAATCAGGCGGGCTTCTTCCAGTCCCGAGATGATCTCCAGCGTCCAGCCGGTTTCGGCCTTGACCCAGGCCTGAAAGGCCGCGCCGTTGCGTGCGTCGCGCAGGGCCGCGGTGGCCGCCACGCGAATCTGGTCCACACCGTGGGACTGGATGGCCCGCTGAAAGCGCTTGAGGGTGCGGATGGTCAGCGCCATGGCCTCGGGGGAAACCAGTCCGCTCTCAAAGACGCTGGCGCCCAGTCGCGTGACCTCGCGGTCTTCGGCGAGCGTGCGTAGCTGGTGGTTTATAACCTTGGCAATCTTCAGGCGGCAGGAGTTTGATCCGATGTCGATGGCGGCAAATGTAGGCATTTTCTTCCTTTGTTTGCAACGGGACGAGTCCGGCACGGGGACCGGAAGGGTAAAAAACAACCCAACGTCACAATACACGAAGCTGCTGCCGGCTGAGTGTCTTAAACCAAGTCGTCCGGCTTTCGTTTGCAGGGGAACGTTCCTGGTTTCCCCTGTTTCATTCCGTGGTCCAACCCGTGAATTTTCTTTGCGGGGAATGATTTCGCGGGATTAAGGGTTTCCATCAGGCTGTTATCCTGTTATCGATAGAAAAAATGCCCATGACTACTGACACAAACACGCACTCACGTCCTCAGCAGAATCCTTCGACGCTGACCGTTTGGCTGCTTTTAGCGGCAATCTTCGCCGCCGTGCAGTTTGCCAGCCTCTTTTCGCCTTCACTGATGGACGACGTTGACGCCGCCCATGCACAGTGTGCGCAGACGATTTCGGAAGGGGGCAGCTGGGTTACCACCTACATCAACGGCATTCGTTACATTGAGAAGCCGCCGTTGCCTTACTGGATAATCGGCTGTGTCTACAAGATCTTCGGGCAGAATACCTTTGCCACCCACCTGCCCAACGCGCTGGCCATGCTTGGCCTGGCCTGGCTGAGCTGGCTGTGGGCCCGCCGCGCCTGGGATCAACGTACCGGCCTGTATGCAGGCCTGGGCGTGCTGACCAGTGTGGGCGCATTTCTGTTTATCCGCTTCATTATTCCCGAAGCGATCATGAGCTTCTTCCTGCTGGTTGCGCTCTACGGCTTCCTGACGGGATTCGAGGACAACAAGCCGAGCCGCTTCTACTGGGCGTGGGCCTGTGTGGCGCTGGCTACCCTCACCAAGGGTCTGATTGCCCCGGTCTTCTTCTTTGGCGCAATCATCCCCTATCTGGCGCTGACCGGTCTGTGGCGTCGCTGGCGTGAGGTCAAGCCCTTCACCGGGCTGCTGGTCTATCTGGCCATTGCTGCTCCGTGGCATATTCTGTGTGGGCTGGCCAACCCTGATCAGGGCCATCCGCTGGGCAACCATCCCACGCTCGGCAACGTGCACGGCTTCTTCTACTTCTACTTCATCAACGAGCACGTGCTGCGCTTCTTCTCCATGCGTTACCCGCATGACTACAACAAGTTGCCGCACATTGCCTACTGGTTGCTGCACCTGGTGTGGATCTTCCCCTGGAGCCTGTTTGTGCCTGCGGCTCTGGTGGCGGCATGGCGCACGCGCGGCCGCTGGATGCATCACCTGCACCGCGACGCTGGAACCACCATCGACTTTTACCTGGATAACGCCATGCGCGACAATCCCGGTGCGGTCATGGCCCAGCACAAGTTCCGCGTACGCACTATCTGGCTGCTCAGCCTCTTCTCGGCTTGGACGCTCTTCTTCTTCGCCCTTTCGTCGAACCAGGAGTACTACACCTTCATGGTGTGGGCACCGCTGATCATCATGATTTCGGCGATTGTTACCTGCATTGAACGCCAGCGCTCCGCCGATGGCAGCCCCTCGGTGCTTTCCACCGCATGGCTGACCGGCGCACAGGCGATCTTTGCCGTGGTGGGCATTCTGGCCTCCATCGCCCTCCTCTGGGGCTTGTGGACCAGCCGCAACCTGCCCTACGTGGACGATATTGGAACCCTGCTGGCCCATCGTGGCGTAGGCGACTACACGCTGGCCATGTCGCACCTCTTTGACCTGACCGGTCCGGCCTTTGCCGCTCTGCGGTTGCCTGCCGGAGTGGCGGCTTTCGCTCTGCTGGTTGGCCCGCTGGTAGGTTTGGTGCTGCGTATGAAGGGCAAGCACTTGCAGGCCACCGTGAGCGTGGCGCTTACCACCGCGCTCTTTCTGGTGGCGGCGCACATTGCCTTTGCCCGCTTCAATCCCATGCTTGGTTCCAAGCGCATGGCGGACACGATCATCGCCCAGGGCGCGCCGACGGATACCTTCATCATCTACGGGGATCAGTCCGACGCTTCCAGCGTGATCTTCTACACCCACACCTTCCTCGGTCGCAAGCCGGCCCTGATCGTCACTCAGCCCTGCGGACAGCACGGCGAGGGCTCTACCCTTCTGTGGGGCTCCTGCTACCCGGATGCGCCCAAGATCGACGTCAGCGAGGATGAACTCTCGAAGATGTGGGGCACTGGCAACCGCAAGTGGATCTTTGCCCAGGACACCAATCAGGCCAAGGTGGAGCAGCTGCTGGCCGGTCGCCTCTACCCGGTGCAGACGCTGGCTGACAAGGCGCTCTGGACGGATCGACCGCTCAATCAGTAATCCGCTTCAACCAGACGGCAGGCCTTCGGGTCTGCCGTTTTCTTTTGCCCGGAAAAAGGAAGAGCGCAATTCTGCCCGGTTCAGGCAACTTGCCGTTTCTGTTAGCCTGAAAACAGGGAGTGCCGCAGTCAAGCGCTCTACCAGAAACGATCTCGAATGCCCCCGATTCTCAATGCTCAGTCTCTCCGTAAGCAGTACGGCGCCAAGCCGCTGTTCGAAAACGTCTCCCTCGGTGTTGAAGAGGGTGACCGCATCGGCCTGATCGGCCCCAACGGCAGCGGTAAGTCCACGCTGCTGGCCATTCTTGCCGGCCAGATTTCGCCGGACGAGGGCGAAGTGGCCGTGCGCAAGCGGGCTCGCGCCGCCTATGTGCCGCAGGATTCGTGCTTTGCCGCCGGCCTGACGGTGCGCGAGGTGCTGTTGAACGCGCTCAAGGCTGCCAATGTGGACGAAAACGAGCGCGAAGGCCGCATGCACGAGCTTTCCGGCCGCGCTGGCTTTAGCGATATGGCTGCCGAGGCCGCCAACCTCTCCGGCGGATGGCGCAAGCGTCTGGCCATTGTGGAGGCGCTGGTCTGCTCACCCGATGTGCTGCTGCTTGATGAGCCTACCAACCATCTGGATCTGGCCGGAATCGAGTGGCTGGAAGAGCTGCTGGCCGCGGCCAACTTTGCTGTGGTCACGGTCAGCCACGACCGTTATTTTCTGGAATCCACCTGCAGCCAGATTGTGGAACTGAACCGCGTTTTTGCGGGCGGCATGTTCCGCGCCAAAGGCAACTTCAGCAAATTCCTCGAAGACAAACAGGCCTTTCTGGAGGCGCAGAGCCGCCAGCAGGAAAGCCTGCGCAACCAGGTGCGCACCGAGGTCGAGTGGCTGCGTCGTGGCCCCAAGGCCCGCACCACCAAATCCAAGGCCCGCATTGACTCGGCCAACGCCTTGATTGCCGAGTTGGCCCAGATGGACTCCCGCTCGACTGTGAACAGCGCTGGCATCGACTTTGACGCCAGCGAGCGCAAGACCAAGCGGCTGGTTGAGTTTGAGCAGATGAACTACAGCTTTCCGGCGACGGAAGCGGGCGTTGCGCCGCAGAAGATCGTCGAGAACCTCAACTTTCTGCTGGCGGCGGGCAGCAAGGTGGGTCTTGTGGGCCCCAACGGCAGCGGTAAAACCACGCTGCTGCGCCTGTTGCGCGGGGAATTGGAGCCCGACTCCGGCTCCATCCGCCGCGCTGAGCAGTTGCGCATTGTCTACTTCAGCCAGATGCGCGAGCTGGACGAGGAGCTGACCCTGCGTCGCGCCCTCGCTCCCGAAGGCGATTCGGTGATTCATCAGGGCCGCGTGCTGCATGTGGCCAGCTGGGCCACGCGCTTCCTCTTCACGAGCGAGCAGCTGAATCAGCCAGTCAAGAATCTGTCGGGTGGTGAGCGGGCTCGTGTGCTGATTGCCAAGCTCATGCTGGAACCGGCCGATGTGTTGCTGCTCGACGAGCCGACCAACGATCTGGACATTCCCACGCTCGAAATACTCGAAGAAAATCTGCTGGAATTTCCCGGAGCTCTGGTGCTCGTCACGCACGATCGCTATCTGCTGAACCGCGTGGCTACCACGGTGCTCGGTCTGGATGGACGTGGCAAGTATGGCCGCTTTGCAGACTACGCGCAGTGGGAAGAGTGGATTCGTTCACTCGATGAAGACGAAGAAACTCGCGCCCGCAAGGCTGCAAAGTCTGCGACCCCATCTAACTCTGCTAAACCGGCGAAGAAGAAGCTTTCCTACATGGAAGCTCGCGAGTTTGCCTCGATTGAAGAGAAGGTGGAGGCGAGCGATGAGCGCCTTGCCGCAGCCAGGGAACAGGTGGAGGATCCAAAGGTAGCCTGCGACGCCGCCGCACTCTCGTCTGCGCTTAAGGAGCTGGAAGAGGCCGAAACGGAGAGCCACATCCTTTACGCCCGCTGGGCCGAGCTGAGCGAAAAAGTCGGGGAAGCGTAAGCGGAAGGCTCCTTCCACATTTTCACGGAAGATGGTGTCCCAGGTCTGGATTTTCAGACCTGGGATTCCGCAGAACTTCGACAGGCAGGAAGGGAACCAGCTTTCCCATCTCTCAGAAGCGAGAGATGGGAAAGCTGGTTTTCTCTTTGCGACACACTCTCTATCACTCGCTGTGGCCTGCCTTTGCCGCTAGAATTGCAGTGAAGGAAAAAGCATGGATACGGCTCTGAAGGTTCTGATCGTTGAGGATGAACCGCACGCACTGATGGGTCTGGCTGAGCTGATTAGCGGCTGGGGCTATCGCACCGAGACGGCGCGCGATGGGCAGGAGGCCTGGGAAAAGGCTCTGGCCTGGGATCCGGCGATTATCGTGACCGATCTGAAGATGCCGCGCATGGATGGCATCGAGTTGCTGACCCGGCTCGGCGATGATGGGCCGAACGCCAAGGTGGCCGTGGTGGTGCTCACCGCCATGGGTTCAATTCAGCAGGCCGTGGAGGCCATGAAGCTGGGCGCTTACGACTTTCTGCAGAAGCCGGTCGATTCCACGCGGCTGAAGACGATTCTGGCCAACGCCACCCGCCAGCGCGAGACAGAAATCGAGCTGGAAGTGGCCCGCCGCCGCCTGCGCGAGAGCGGCGTGCTGGGCTCGATGGTGGGCAGCTCCAAGGCCATGCGCGAGATTTTTGCGCTCATTGAGCAGGTTGCGCCCTCGAATGTGTCGGTGCTGGTGACCGGCGAGAGCGGCACGGGCAAGGAGCTGGTTTCGCGCACCCTGCACAACCTGAGTCCGCGCAAGACGCGGCCCTTTGTCGCGGTCAACTGCGCGGCCATTCCTGAAACGCTGATTGAAAGCGAGATCTTCGGCCATGAAAAGGGCGCGTTCACCGGCGCGGCCGAGCGGCGGGCGGGCTGCTTTGAGCTGGCCAGCGGCGGCACGCTATTGCTGGACGAGATTGGCGAAATGCCCATCGGCACGCAGGCCAAGCTGCTGCGCGTACTGGAAGAGCGCAAGCTGCGCCGACTGGGCGCGCGGAGCGAGCAGGATGTGGACGTGCGCGTGCTAGCCGCCACCAATCGCGACCCCAAGGACGCGGTGGCCAGTGGACACATGCGCGCTGATCTCTTCTACCGCCTGAACGTCTTCAATATCCACATTCCGCCGCTGCGCGAGCACCTGGAAGACCTGCCGCCGATGGCCGAGGCGATGCTGGAACAGATGAACCAGAAGCATGGCCGCAAGGTGGCGGGCGTAGCTCCGTCGATGCTGGACCGGTTGATGACCTACACCTGGCCGGGCAATGCGCGTGAGCTGCGCAATGCCATCGAGCGTGCCGTGATTCTGTGCCCCGACGGGGCTCCGCTGGACGCAGGCCACCTGCCGCCGGGCTTTGGTCGCGACAAGGCTACGACGGTCGTTCGCTACGATGAGGCGACGATTCCGCTGCATGTGGGCACCACGGTGGACGAGGCCGAGCGGATGCTGATTCAGCGCACCCTCGAAGCCACTGGGCAGAACAAGACGCGGGCCGCAGAAATTCTGGGCGTGAGCCTGAAGACCCTGCACAACAAGCTCAAGGAGTACGCCCGCGGCCAGGAGTAGGCACCACCTGCGGTGGGGCTAACTGCTTCGCCACCTGCGGTGGGGCCAACTGCTTTGCTTGACTGTACGGAGATCGTGGCAGGTTATGCTGCTTCGCTTTGCATGATGAGCTGAGGGCTGAAAGCTGATAGCTATTTTCGAATTGCGAGGAAGAGAAGGCCAATGCGGTTAAAGACCAAGCTGGTGATTGCCATTACGGCGCTGGTGTTTCTGATTGCCGGGCTGCTGTCGCTGGTTTACGTCAGCCAGTTGCTGCATGCGGCCGTGCAGCAGAGTTACGACACCAATCGCATGGTGGCCAACCAGGTGCAGTTTGCTCTGAAGCAGGCTTTGGAAAATGGCCTGAGCAATCGCCGCGTGGACCCCAACAAGCCGGAAGAGCTGCGGCGGCTGACTGCCCAGGTGGTGCGCGATGACGCCGGTCTGCAGGCCGTCATGGAGGCCGTCAATCGCTACTCGCTCACCGTCTACGACGTGAACATCGTCGACAGCCAGCAGAACATCATTCTGAGCACCAACCCTGATTTTGAAGACCGCCCAATGCAGCCCCGGCCCGACTACCAGCAGCTGCTTACGGCCAATCCGCTCACGCTGACGACCGGGGTCTTTGGCGAGCCGCGCGTCTTTGACGTGGTGGTGGATATAACTCGCAATGGCGACCCCTTTGTGAGCGTGCATGTGGGCGTGCGCACCACGCTGCTGCGGGCCTTTTATGCTCCCTGGCTGGCGGAGGCGGTTACGCTGATGGGTGCTGTGCTGCTGCTGGCTCTGCTGGCGGCCTTTCTGCTCTCCAATCTGGCTCTGCGCCCCATGGAGCAGATCAGCAAACAGCTGGACCTGATCAGTCCGGCTGCCGAGGAGGAGAGCCCTGCGCCGCGACAGGAACTGGCCGAGCAGGTTTCCACCAAGATTGAAAAGATTGGCCAGCGCATGCGCAATGTGGAGGAGGTCTTCTCCGCGCTGAAGGAGAATCTGGATCAGATCCTCGGCAACCTGCAGGACGGCATTTTGCTGTTTACCGCCGATGGCCGTGCTGTGCTGGTTTCCGAGGCCGCACGGCGCTTTCTGCAAAAGAACTCCGGGGCGATTCTGGGCCAGCCTGCCGGGCAAATCTTCGATCGTACGACGGTGCTCGGTCGCACGCTGGACGATGCTTTCCAGAGCCGTCAGCCGCTGGCCAAGGTGGAGATCCGCACCGAGACTGGCCGCCGCATTCAGGCCTCACTCGATTTTATTCAGGACGACAAAAACCGCCAGGGACTGGGCGCGCTGGTCACGCTGCACGATCTGGAGTCGGCGGAAGCCATTGAGTCCGAACTGGAGCTTTCGCGCCGCATGGCGGCCATCGGGCGGCTCACCTCGGGGGTGGGCCACGAGGTCAAGAACCCGATCAACGCCATCGTGGTGCATCTGGAACTGCTGCGCAACAAGCTTGGCGAGGCGGGCGAACCGGCCCTGCGGCATCTGGAGGTGATCGACTCCGAGATTCGCCGGTTGGACCGCGTGGTGCAGACGCTGGTGGACTTTTCGCGTCCGGTGGAGCTGGATCTGCGGGAGCACGATCTGCGCTCCGTGGTGGGCGATGTGCTGGCGCTGGCCACCGACGAACTGCGCATGCACCGGGTGCATCTGGCCAGCCATCTGCCCGATGAGGCGATGCACGCCAACGTCGATGCGGATCTGATCAAGCAGGCGGTTTTGAACGTCGTTCAGAACGGTGCTCAGTCCATGCCCGAGGGCGGCGATCTGAACGTCAGCCTGGAGGAGGAGGGCAAGTTTGCCTTGCTGCGCATCCACGATCAGGGATCTGGTATTGCGGAGGAGATTCGCGAGAAGATCTTCGACCTCTACTTCACCACGAAAACCGGCGGTAGCGGCATTGGTTTGGCCATGAGCTACCGCATTCTGCAGTTACATCACGGGAGTATCGAAGTACAATCAGAAAAGAACTGTGGCTCGGAGTTCCAGTTGAGAATTCCTCTTACCGCCGCAGACTGGGGACGCCGGCATCCTCGACCGGCGGATGAGAAACATAAGGAAGGATTTGCTGGATGAGGTTGCCAGGTTGGTTTGCCGTGTGTGTGCTGCCGTTTGTCTTGACGGGCTGCTTTCACCGTTCCCGTCCTGCACAGACGCAATCGCTTGCTCCTCCTGTGAACAGTCAGCCCGTGCCTGCTCCTGAGCCCGCGCTGGGCAGATTGGAGAGTACGCCCGCGCCGGTTGCTCAAGAGCCGGAAAAGCCTGCGGAAAATAGCCAGGCACAGAATGCGCAGCAGACAGCGGAAACGCCCAAGCCGCCCGTGCACCATAAAAAGCCCGTCAATCAGCATCCGCAGATGGCGTTTGTGCCGAACAATGGGGTGAGCGCCATCGGGCAGCTTTCTTCGGGGAATCCGGGCGACTATCGCCGCCAAACCGAAGAGCAGATTGCCGCCGACGAACGCAGCCTGCGCTCCATCAACCGTTCGCTCAGTGACCAGGACCAGCGTACCGTGGCCCACATTCGCGACTTCCTGAAGCAGGCCCGTCAGGCGCTGGCTTCGGGCGATGTGGACGGAGCCCACACCCTGGCTTCTAAGGCCAAGGTGCTGCTGGCGGAGTTGAACCGGTAGGTAAACAAGAAATTGAAGGCAATAAGAAAGGCTCCCCGAAGGGAGCCTTTCTTGTTGCCCCGAAGGGGCGGTGAACTACATCTTGGCGAAGACGATGACGAGCGTGAACAGGGTCAGAGACTCGATGAAGGCCAGGCCGAGGATGAGGAAGGTGAAGATGCCGGCGCGAGCGCCAGGATTGCGGGCCAGAGCCTCAACGGCCGAACCCACAGCCTTGCCCTGACCGAGGCCGCAAAGGCCAGCAGCCAGACCCATGCCGAGGCCAGCGCCCACCGGGATCAGGCTCAGGGCGGCGGAACCGCCATCAGCAAAAACCGGGGTGGCCAGCAGCAGAGCGGCCAGAGCCATGAACAGATACTGAAGCTTCTTCATGTGTTCTCCTGCATTCCTTTGAATTGCCGCCAGTGGGTGGTTGAGGCTCACCGTGCTGGCCCCCTCACACTTTGCGGCTACCGTTGGCCCGGAGCGGAAGCGACTCCGGCGGGATGTGTTTTAGCTTCTAGCTGCTAGCCTCTAGCTCCCAGCTTTTTCTTGCTCAAGCCCAGACGATCTGGCTAGAAGCTGAAAGCTGCTTTCTAGTGCTCGTGCGCCACGGCCAGCGAGAGGTAGATCATCGCCAGCAGGGTGAAGACGAAGGCCTGCACGATCGAAACGAACAGGTGAAGTCCAAGAAAGACGCAGGGAATGGCTACCGGGATCAGCGAGAAGAAGACCAGGGTGACCAGATCGCCGGCGAACATGTTCGCGTAAAGACGGATGGTGAGCGACATGACGCGGGCGAGGTGCGAAACCACTTCGATGGGGAACATCAGCGGCGTCAGCGCTGGCATTGGTCCGCAGAATTGCTTGATGTAGCCAAAGCCATTCCGTTTGAAGCCCATGAAGTTGTAAAGCAGGAAAGTAGGCACGGCCAAGCCCAGCGGCACCACCGGCGAGGTGGTGGGGGCGGGTACGCCCGGGATCAGGCCCAGCAGATTGTTCAACAGAACAAAGAGGAAGATGCAGGTGCAGAAGGCCTGGAAGTGGCTGGCGTCGTGCCCCAGGATCGGCTCAGCCTGACCACCGATAAACTCGTGCAGCATTTCAGCCACCTGCTGAACAGCACCGGGCTTTTCCACCGAAAGCGTGGCGCGTACCAGCGCAAAATAGGCAATCAGACAGACGGCCACCAGCAGCTCCAAAGCAAAGGCGTCGCTGATGGCAGACTTGGCGTCCACCTGGATTCCTACCGTATGCAGCAGCGAAGCAACTACTCCGCCAAAGAGCGAATTCAACAAGCGCGTCAAAGCAAGCGATTCGGTCATGAAGAGAAGAATCTTTCTGCCCGGGGCAAATTAGGGGCGGATGGAAACTACCGCGATCAACCGCGCAGCAGCTTGAGAATCTGCCACCCCACGGCGATGACCGCCAGCGCCAAGCCGCAAAGAAGCGCTGCCACGGATCCCCGGAACCAGACTAGGCTACCATAAATGGCCAGGGCAAAGACGGTGAGCCTCAGCACAAAGAAGATGCCCACAATTGGGGCACTGGCCGGGGTTTTCTTAGAATCCATACGGGCATTGATGACGCGCATCAGCCGCTGCCATTCAAGGACGCTGGCCGCCGAGATGGCAGCGCCAACCACCAGCATCAGGCCACTGCGCCAGCCCGCGCTGATGGCTGCCACTACCGCTCCCAGCACGCCCAAAACGATGGTCGTCAGCAGGGCGTTGTGCAGCATGTGGTCCAGATCGTCCACCGTCAGCTCGGCAATCGGATGGGTTGGCTGGTTTGGTTCGGGGGGCATATTTGGTTCGTTTGGGCCGTTGGGATGGATGGGGTCGCTCATGGTTTGAACTTATCAGCCTCGTGCAAGGGTGTTCTGTGACGAAGGACCAAAGATCGAATCGTCGGCTCTTCCTGGCGGAATTTTCTGTTCCGGCACTCCGGAGTGCAGGAACAGAAAAGGCCCCGAAGCCTTCGCAGCCGGGCTGCAAAAGCTTCAGGGCCATGAAAAAACTACTTCAGGCGTGCGCCCAGCGGCACATCCTCAAGGAAGCCAGCCAGCACCGGCGAGCTGTTCTCCAGCGAGGCGGCCAGCAGCATGCCGTTCGACTCCAGGCCACGCAGCTTGCGCGGAGCCAGGTTGGCCACGATGACGATCTTGCGGCCTACCAGCTGTTCCGGCTCATAATACTGCGCGATGCCGGCCAGAATCTGGCGCTTTTCGTAGCCGAGATCGACTTCCAGGCGCAGCAGCTTGTCGGCCTTGGGAATACGCTCGGCAACCAGCACCTGGGCCACACGCAGGTCTACCTTCAGCACATCGCCGATGGTGATCTGCGGCGCGGCAGGCGGAAAGCCTTCGGGTAGCACCTGCACGGCGGGAGCTTCCGGCGTGACGGCCAGCAAATCAGCGGGCGTCAGAGGCACCTGCGGTGGGGCTAACTGGCCTTCGGCTGCCTGCGCCACCTGCGGTGGGGCTAACTTTTGGCCGACTGCTGAGAGTACTTCAGGCGTGGGAACAACAGGCGTATTTTCCATTTTCTTCTCGATCTTCTTTTCGGATTTGCTGGTCGTTGCAGCCAATGTGGATTCTGTCGAAGGGGCAGCCGTGGCACTTTCTACTGCGCTGCGATTGTCTTCTTCTTCGAGGGCGACCATGCGGGCTACAGCGTCCTTGTCGGCGCGGGGGAAGAGCGGCGCGGGCTCGGCAAAGGTCGTGCCGGGCTTCAGTCCACCCCAGGCAACATTGGTCAGGAATGCGGTGTTGGAGGCTTCGCTGATCTCGCCCTGGCCGATCTGCAGCCAGACCTTGGCGGCCGAAGCGGGCAGAATCGGGTATACCAGCGCGGTAATCACGCGGATGGCCTCGGCGGCTGTGGCCAGCACGCGGGCCTGCAGAGCGGTGTGTTCCTCGTCGGAGCGCTCGGCGGGCTTCTTCCACGGGGCGTTGGCGGTCAGGTAGCCATCGGTGTCGGCCACCAGTGTCCAGATGCTCTTGAGTGCCTCGGCAAAGTCAAAGGCGTCAAAGGCCGGGCCAAATGCGGCTAAGGTGCGCTCGGCGGAGGCTTGCAGGGCGATTTCGGCTTCGGTCAGCGCACCGGCAGCCGGCACCACGCCGCCAAAGTACTTGTGCATCATATTGACCACGCGGCTAACCAGATTGCCGTAGCCGTTGGCTAGGTCAGCGTTGTAGCGCTGGACCAGTGCGTCGAAGCTGAAATTGCCGTCCTGGCCGAAGGGAATCTCGCGCAGCAGATAGTAGCGCAGGGCGTCCGCACCCAGCACGGCGTGAACCGTCTCAGCACGGACGATGTTTCCCTTGGACTTGGACATTTTGCTCTGATCAAACATCAGCCAGCCGTTGGCGCGCACGCTTTTGGGCGTGGGCAGGCCCGCAGCCATCAAAAATGCTGGCCAATAGACGCAGTGGAAGCGGCTGATTTCCTTGCCGATCAAATGCACATCGGCGGGCCAGAATTTCTTGAATTTTTCCTGGTCCTGGACGTTTTCCGAGCCGTAGCCAAGCGCCGTCATATAGTTGGCCAGCGCGTCCAGCCACACGTAAACTACGTGTTTTTCGTCGCCGGGAACCGGAATGCCCCACTGGAAGGTGGTGCGGCTGACAGAGAGATCCTTGAGCCCGCCGCGCACGAAGGAAATCACCTCGCGCTTGGTCGATTCGGGCGCGATGAAGCCGGGATTCTCTTCGTAGAACTTCAGCAGGCGGTTTTCAAAGGCTGAGAGCTTGAAGAAGTAGTTCTCTTCGCTCACCGTCTCGGTCAGGCGTCCACAGTCGGGGCAGATGGTGCCTGCCGGACCCTCCACATAAGCCTCGTCGCTTACGCAGTACTGGCCGGTGTAGCTGCCCTTGTAGATGTAGCCACGGTCGCGCAGGGTGGCAAACAGCTTCTGCACACCGCGCTTGTGGCGCTCACTGGTGGTGCGGATGTAATCGTCGTAGCTCAGGTCGAACTTGTCCCACAGGCCGCGGAACTCGGCGCTGAGGGCGTCTGCGAACTCTTGCGGGGTGCGGCCGGCTTTTTCCGCCGAGCGTTCGATCTTCTGCCCGTGCTCGTCAGTGCCAGTCAGGAACCAGGTCTCAATGCCCAGCGCCCGCTTGCGTCTGGCAATGGCGTCGCAGACGATCGTCGAATACGCATGGCCAAGGTGCGGCCGCGCATTCACGTAGTAGATGGGCGTGGTCAGGTAGTAGCGTTCTATGCTCGTCTTGCTCATGGGATGGGGGGCGCGCGGCTTACTCATTCCACTGGCGTGCGCTCCATCTATCTTACGGCATGATGGGGAGCAGGGCTGAGCACGATTCCGCCCAGAGTGTCTTTATGGGAGGGGCTGTTCGCCGACCGGAGCATTTTCTTCGGCCTTCTCCCGTTTGCGTAGGAGCATTGTCCGTATATTCTGCGCCGAAGTGGGGCGACCGAAGAGCCAGCCCTGCCCCATCAGTTTGCCGTGAAAGGACAGGGTGCTCAGATAGGTGGCCTGTGCTTCTTCTTCCACGCCTTCCACAATTACGTCCAGTCCCTGGCTATCGGCGATGGACAAAATCTGGGGCAGAATCCCCGTGGTTACCGAATCGGTTCCGATGGCGCGGGTAAAGATGCGGTCGATCTTGATGGCGTCCACCTTCAGCTGATGCAGATAGGAAAGACTGCAGTAGCCGGTGCCAAAGTCGTCCAGCCGCACGGCGTGGCCCATGGAGCGCAACTGCTGGATCTGCTCGATCATGCGGGGATCGTTGGCCGTGGCGCTCTCGGTAATCTCAATCACGATGGTCTGCGGTTGCACGGCATAGCGCGTCAGCAGCTTGTGCAGAAAGGCCACGAAGCCCGGCTCGTGCAGACAGTAAGCCGAAAGGTTGATGCTGATCTTGAAGTCAGGGGTGCGCTGCAGAAAAGCCGCCCACTCTTCGATAGCCTGCCGGAAAATATTTCGCGTCAGCGTATGGATCCACTGCCGGGCTTCAGCGATGGGAATGAACAACTCTGGCGAGATGGACTCATCCTGCTCGTCCTTCCAGCGGCACAGCGCCTCAACGCCCTGCATTCGGTGGTCTTTCATGTGGACGATGGGTTGATATTCCAGATAAAGTTCGTTGTTGCGTATGGCGCGGGCCAGTTGGTTTTCCATGGTGCGGGTGCGCAGCCGCCACAGAATCAGCGCCAGACCGAGCAGAATGCCGACCGCACCGCCGCTGAAGACGGCTGTCTCCATCATCGGCCTCCCATCGTGCAGGGCCATGGCGACAGTTTCCACTGCCGTCTGGCAGCGTCTTCTTTCTGTCGAGCAGTTGGTGGCATAGAGATTGTTGGCGTTGCGATAGACGCCGGTTTGGGTGAAGATCCGGCTTAATGCAGGATCGGGTATGCCCGCGGCATGTCCACCGGCATCCCAGAGCACATCGAAAATTTCAATGCCGCCAGGGTGCATGCTTATGGGGTTTATTGCTCCGGCATAGATGTAGGCATCGCCCTTGTGCGCGATGCTGGTGGGCATGTGTGGG
Source organism: Telmatobacter bradus (assembly GCF_048629425.1). Taxonomy (NCBI): domain Bacteria; kingdom Pseudomonadati; phylum Acidobacteriota; class Terriglobia; order Terriglobales; family Acidobacteriaceae; genus Telmatobacter; species Telmatobacter bradus. Next base: position 3,290,777 of record NZ_CP184532.1, on the reverse strand, counting down.
CTATTCTCTTTGCCGCCGTTGGTGTAAATTTCGATGCCATCCCAGGTTCGCAGCAAAAGATGCAGTTGTAATGCAGCCAGATGCGTCGGGCCAATCTCGGCCGAGCAGAGTAACTGGCCATCTTTAAACCTTCCCGCATCCTTCAGCGTGGCCGAGTCAAAAACCAGACGGCGTAGTTCTTCCAGATCTTTTTCCGAACACCGGACGGTGGGCAGACGGTTGGCCGCATCGAGAGCGGCATCCATTTCCTGGGCGTCTTGATTGGTTTGGAGCAGGCTATGCGCGCTCAGGTCGAACAGTACCTTTTGGGCGGAGTGAATCACCTGCTCGCGGGCAATCGCATAGGACATTACGATGCCGATCAACAGGCAGGCGTAGAGGACCAGTACTCCGATTAATGTATATCTGAGTCTGACAGGTCGCATTGTGCCCCGTTTCAAAACCGTATATCGGCCTGCCATTTACCGGCAATAGTCTCTTGCCTGATTCCAGTCAATGTAACCGATTCGCCCCAGAATGAACACTGGTTTCAGTGCAATATTCCACTCCCAGGACAATCTCTGCCACCACCTTGGCCCGCACTGGCCTGCTGGTAGAATACGGAGGGAAAGATCAGGATTTTTTGAGGCATTCGACGTGTATCTGGAATTGCAAAAGCAGCTAGGTGAACTCATTCGTGGCGTTTTGAAGCAGAAGTACGATCTGGACGTAGAGTCCATTCCGCTGGAAACGCCGCCCGACCTCAAGTTCGGCGAGGTTTCCACGCCTGTAGCGTTGCAGCTGGCTCGCAGCCTGCGCAAGGCTCCGCGGGTCATCGCTGCTGAGATCGTTGAAGCCCTTGGCCAGCCGGCGGGCTTTGCCGCCTTTGAGGTGGCCGGAGCGGGCTACATCAATGCCCGGCTCGATCGCGGCGCGGCGGTGCGCGAGTTTACCGATGCGGACAAGCATACTCCCACCGTAGGTGCTGCGGGCCATGCTTTGGTGGAGCACACCAGCATCAATCCCAACAAGGCTGCCCACATCGGCCATCTGCGCAACGCCATTCTGGGCGACACTTTTGTCCGCCTGCTGCGTGCCGCCAGCTACAAGGTGGATGTGCAGAACTACATTGACAATACCGGTGTGCAGGTGGCGGACGTGGTGGTCGGCTTCCAGCATCTGGCTGGCAAGTCGCCGGCCGATGTGAAGGCGCTCATCGCGAGTTGCGAAAAAGCCGCAGTGAATGGCAATGTGGCCGAGACTTTTGATTATTATTGCTGGGATCTGTACGCCAAGACCTCGCAGTGGTACACCAGCGGCAGCGAGGAAGAAAACGCCGCGCGCAAGCAGAAGCGCTATGAGACGCTGCACCTGATCGAGCATGGTGGCAACGAAACCGCCGAGTTGGCTGAGCTGATTTCGACCGCCGTTCTGCGCCGCCATCTGGAAACCATGCTGCGCCTCGACATTGAGTACGACTTCCTGCCCCGCGAGAGCGAGATTCTGCACCTGAAGTTCTGGGATTCAGCCTTTGAGCTGCTCAAGAAAACCGGTGTGCTCTACTTTGAGGAAAACGGCAAAAACAAAGGTTGCTGGGTGATGACCCGCCCCGGCGACGAGGCTAAAGCCGCTGAAGCAGATGGTCCCAATGAAGACGCCAAGGTCATCGTGCGCTCGAATGGCACCGTGACTTACGTCGGCAAGGACATTGCCTACCACCTGTGGAAGTTTGGCCTGCTTGGCAAGGACTTTGGCTACCAGAAGTTCTTTACCTATCCGAAGCATGAGTGCTGGATTTCGACCGAGAGTGGCGAGGCCGAGCATCCCCACTTTGGCGGAGCCAACGCCATCTACAACGTGATCGACTCCCGTCAGAGCGACCCGCAGGCCAACGTGATTCAGGCGCTGCGCGGTATGGGCCACGTGGATCAGGCCAACCGCTACACCCACTTCAGCTATGAGATGGTGGCGCTCACCCCGCGTTGCGCCGTTGAGCTTGGCTACACCGTGGCGGAAGAGGACCTGAGCCGCGCCTACATTGAAGTGAGTGGCCGCAAGGGTTTTGGCGTCAAGGCCGATGACCTGATCGACAAGCTGATTGCCGCCACGCTCGAAGAGGTGAACAAGCGCCAGGCCAGCCGCAGCGAAGAAGAGCGCCAGAAGATTGCCGTGCAGATCGCCATTGGCGCGCTGCGTTACTTCATGCTCAAGTTCACGCGCAACTCGGTCATCGCCTTTGACTTCAAGGACGCGCTCAGCTTTGAGGGCGAGGCCGGTCCGTACATTCAGTACGCCAGCGTGCGCATCCGCAACATCTTCCGCAAGGCTGGCACCACGCCCGAAGCCGTGCTGGAAGAGTTCGCGAGTCAGCAAGTCAGCGCGTCAGCAGGTCAGCCTGCGGCAGTGCTGAACCGCTTCCTTGAAGGTGAGGAAAACACCTCTATCTGGTCGCTGTGGCTGGCCATTGGTTGCCGTACCCAGGTGTTGGAGCAGTGCATTGCCACCAGCGAGCCGGCCTTCGTGGCCAAGCATGCCTTCCAACTGGCGCAGGAGTTCAACAACTTCTACCACCATCACCACATCCTCACCGAAGAGAATCCGGCGCGGCGCACCTTCCTGCTGGCGACGGCGGCAGTTGCTCTGCGGGAGCTGGTGCTGGCCCTCAGCTGGCTGGGTATTGAAAGCCCCGAGGCGATGTAGAGCAAAATCCAGGCAAGCAAAAGCGCGTCTGTTCCCAGGTTTGGGGGCAGACGCGCTTTTTTGTTACACCCTCTATCCGTGCAGGATAGGGGGTGATAGCATCTTCGGAATTGCTGTAGATCAAAAGCTGGATGCTAAGTGCCTTTTTCATTAAGAAAAAGGCACTTAGCAAGCCCCCTAAAAAGTCTACGTATATTCCGAAAATGCTCGAAGAACGGTTCTACCGCGTCAGCGTCAGCCAGACCGAAGCACCGCCACCGCCGGCCAGTCCGCCTGCGATGGCGCCGGTGGAGTTACCGGAGACAGCCCAGCCGAGTCCAAGGCCCAGGGTAGAGTAGGTAAACAGGTTTTCCTTCATATAGCCGGGGTCTTCTCTGTCGTGCCTCATCAGATATAAAGCAGAGCTGGCACCACCGCCGATCAAGCTCGCCTTGGCGGTGTCTTGCGAGCCGTTGCCGAGCATGCCAACCGCTGCGCCAATGGCTGCGCCGCCAAGGTAAGAGAAGACGTAGCCCCAGGAATGTCCGCTGCTGGCGGAGGGTTCCTTGTCCTGTGCAGACAGAGGGCGGGCAAGAAGGAGGAACGCAAATGCAGCAACCAGAAGTATGCGGAATTCCGGGCGAATCCAGTGTTTGCGCATGTGTGAAACAAACTCCCCAATGTTCAAGATGGCAAGAGCAGGACTGTATGATTTTTAGACACTCATTCAGGAACTGACTCTGTTCTTCAACCAGTAAAGACTGTCGGTTCGACAATTTTTCTGAAAACTGGAGAGAAAGCTTCTTGCTGCGGGAAGGGAAGTTTTATTGTGGGAAGTTTTCCTGTTTTGGGCGGAAAGAACACCGCTCTTTTCCCACTCCTGCCCATCCCGAGGGACGCTTCTTCAAAGCGGGAGCAAGAGTCTCAGGCGGTCTTGCGCAGCCACTGCAGCGCGCCCTGCAGGGTCTGCCAAAGGGAGAGATTGAATTGTTGCAGAAAGGCTGCGCACTGCTTCAGCATTGAATGTTTTCTGCGTGGCATCACCAGGACGGTACGCCCGGCTTCCACCAGGGTACAGCCGTGCTCCGGGCAGATGGTGAAGCGGGAAGGATAAAGCGCGTCGCAATGCGGACAGATTTTTGGCACAAGTCTGGGTCGTACAGCAGTTTGCATAGCGCTGCCATTCTCGCATCCGGCCCCTGCAAGTGCAATTGTTTCGTGGGGATTTTCTTTCCTGGGCGCATACCCGAAGAGAGTCTCTTTGGTTCCGGGGTGACCTTACCCTGCGGATCTGTCCTTCTGCCAGTGTTGCTAACCCTGCCAATCCCACCCATCTTCCCCGTTCGCGTTAGACTGGTTGAGCAACGCGTATGAAAGAAGCAACTTCCACATCGACTGAAGACTACCTGAAGGCCATTCTGGAGGCCGAAGCCGAGGGGCGCGAGGTCATTCCCGCCGTTCTTGCGCACTGGCTTGGCGTGAGTGCTCCGGCCGTGACCAACGCCCTTAAGCGCCTGAAACGCGATGGCTTTGTACAGGTGGGCAGCGACGGCATTGTGCGGCTTACCCCCGCTGGCCATGAAACCGCCTACCGTACCGCCCTGCGTCATCACCTGATTGAGCGCATGCTCAATGAAATCTTTGGCATGGAGTGGCATGAGATCCACGAGGAGGCCGAGCGGCTGGAGCATGCCGTTTCCCCGGCCTTCGAGGCCAAGCTGCGAGAAAAATTGGGCGATGCCGGCAATTGTCCACACGGCAACCCAGTGCTGCCCGAAAGTCCTGCGGTGAAGGAAAAACGCGGCGAGCGGCGGCTGAGTGAGGCTGAACTTGACCACGACTACAGCATTGCCAGTCTGCATGAGCGCGACCCGAAGCTGCTGGAGTTCCTGCACGAGTCTGGAATAGGACCTGGGAAACGGGTGCGCGTGGTGCGTCGTAATTACGATGAAACTCTTGCGATTGAATTGGATACAGGTTGTTGCACGCTGGGAAGACTGGCTGCCGAGGCGGTCTGGCTCAGGGCGGAGATTATAAAATAATTAAAAGTAAGATAATTTAGTTAACCTCGGTTAACTAGCTGCGCTATACTCCTGTGTATGAGCAGTATCCCCTTTCCCATCCCGGCCCGTTTGTTCAGGAGGCGGCAATCCGCCCCGCTGCTCCTGACTGAGCCTTCGCTGGCGGAAGTGAACAGCAGTGTGCGCATTACGCCGTCTCTGATTGGCTGGCGCAGACTGATTGGTTTTTTGGGACCTGGATTTCTGATCGCAGTCGGCTACATGGACCCCGGCAACTGGGCCACCGACATTGCTGGTGGATCGCGTTACGGCTACACGCTGCTCTTCGCCATCATGGTTTCGAATCTGCTGGCTGTCTTGCTGCAAAGCCTGAGCCTGAAGCTGGGCATTGCCACAGGACGCGACTTGGCCCAGATCTGCCACGAGGCTTATGGCAAGAGGGTCAGCTTTTTTCTCTGGATTGGTGCGGAGATTGCCATTGCCGCCTGTGATCTGGCGGAAGTGATAGGTTCAGCCATCGCGTTGGAGCTGCTTTTCGGTATTCCCATGGTCTGGGGTGTGCTGATTACCGGAGCCGACGTTCTGTTGTTGCTGCTGCTGCAGAAGCGCGGCATGCGCACGCTGGAAGCTCTGGTGATTACGCTGATCGGCACGATTCTGGTGTTGTTCACCATCCAGATCTTCTTCTGCCATCCTGAGCACTGGACGGCGATGAAGGCTTTTATTGTGCCATCCAGCCAGATCTTCACTAATCCCGGCATGCTCTACATCGCCATCGGCATTCTGGGGGCGACGGTGATGCCGCACAACCTTTATCTGCACTCCTCGCTGGTGCAGAGCCGCAACTACGAGCGCACCTCCGAGGGCAAACGCGAAGCCATTCAGATGAGCAACATTGATTCTGCTCTGGCGCTCACCCTGGCCCTGTTTGTGAACGGTGCGATTCTGATTGTGGCCGCAGCCGTCTTTCATCGCAGCGGACACTTTGACGTAGCCGCCATTCAGGATGCCTACAAGCTGCTCAGCCCGCTGGTGGGCGCGGCCGGAGCAAGCACGCTCTTTGCCGTGGCGCTGCTGGCCGCCGGACAGAACTCCTCGATTACCGGCACGCTGGCCGGGCAGGTAGTGATGGAAGGCTTTGTACACATGAAGGTGCAGCCTTGGCTGCGTCGCATGATCACCCGTGGGCTGGCGATTGTGCCCGCCGTGGTGGTGGTGATGCTTTACGGCGAGGCCGGCAGTGAAAAGCTGCTCATCCTCAGTCAGGTGATTCTGAGTGTGCAGCTCAGCTTCGCGGTCATTCCGCTGGTCCTGTTTACCAGCGACCGCAAATGGATGGGCGAGTTCGTCAACACCGCCTGGATGAAGCGCCTCGGCTGGGCTGCGGCCATCCTGATTGCCGCGCTGAACGTCTGGCTACTGGCGTTGATGGCGACCGGGCAGGCGTGACGACAGAGAGCAGAGTACCTCTGAATCGACCTCTGAAACTGGGTGCCCCAGGTCTGGATCTTCAGACCTGGGAACCACCAATCCCGAAGCACCTTGATCTACCCTGATTACCCTATCTTGGCAAAGTTTGTACGGTTGGTCTGTCCACAAGGTTTCTGCTCTCTGTCCTCTGCTCTCTGTCGTTAAAACCCTTCCAGCACATCGGCCACCAGCTGCCGCGCAAACTCGCGCGAAAGCCGGTCGGTGGCGGCTGGATCTTCCTTCAAAAATGTGGCCAGATCTGTGGTGGATTGATACTGCTGGCGGAAGACGTAGTTGTCGTTCTGATAGAGCACGCGGCCATCGCGGGCTGTCAGCTTGACCGAGGCCACCACGGTGATCAGAAAGCTCGACGACTGCTGGGTGGAAGCATTGTAGGTGTAGGGCAGGATGGCTTCCTTCAGAATGGTGCCATGCAGCGTGGCGTCGGCCTCGGCTGAGTCACTGGCCGTCACGCGCAGCCGGGTGCGCTGCACGAATTCGCGAATGACGGCCTGCGTCATGGCGGTTTCGGTGTGGTAGGCATCGGTGTGGGTGGCAAAGACCGGTACCGCGAGCGTTTGCACGCCCGCTGGCAGGTGAGCCGACGGCCCCAGCGTGTGATAGCCGCAGCCGGAGAGCAGAACAAGTGCGGCCAGAGAAAGCATTGCGAAGAAGCGCATGCAGCCATCTTAATGCATTGCCTGTAACCGATTCAGCACGCTTCATCGGTCCTCCTGTGGCGATTCGCTTCTGAGCAAGCGGACGGGGTAGGCTGGGTCCAACAGGTTGTGTTTTCCCCCTATTTCTGCCCGAATGTCCATATTTCGGACACTCCTTTTTTTGACGGCACTTGCGTCAGGGGAAGAGGCGCATTTTCCCACCATTCAATACGGCAGGAACCGATATAATCCTTGAGGTTTGTGAGGTTTTTTCCGTCTGTGCAGTGGCTTTGTTTTTTCTGTAGCATTTTCGTTTTTTGCTTCTCTTCAGCTCTTCCTTTAGCTGCTGAACCAGAGGTTCCGCATCCACCTCCGGCCCCAGTCTCTGCGTCTGGCCAGCCTACCACCGACATTTTTGTTTTGCGCGGCTCCGGGACCTTGCAGTCTCCGCGCGTCATCGGCTATCGCATGGCCGAGTGGGCGCAGATGCGTGGCCGCTGGATTCTGCCCGACATTGGCTACTACGACACTGGGTACGGTCGGAATCAGCTCTGGTTTGTGGGCGGCGGCGCTGATCTGCTGCACAACTCCCACTACGACTGGAGCCAGGAGATCTATCTGGCGCAGGCGGCGGGCGAGGGAAGCCACAATGAGCGCTCCATGTGGCTGTGGACGGTCGTCGACTTCAAGCTGCGCAGGCATCTGACCGCCGAGATGGTCTGCTATCCGACCCTGCCGCTGGACCGCACGCAGAGTTACGGCTTTGACATTGATCGCGGCAAGATGGAGTGGGCCGTCAAGCCGCACTGGTTGATAGGCCCTGGCTATAACTCAACCGTCTCTTCCGGCGGCACAAGCTGGCAGAGCAGGCCCTTTGTTACCGTCACGCGCAAAAGCCGCAGCGGCGACTACGAGTTCTGGCTGGAGCGCATTCCGGCGGGAGCGCAGATGCAGTTCCGCTACCAGCTTGTGCGCGACGAAAAACGGTAGATTGAATTCCGCCTGCAGGGTCTGTCTTCAGAGACAAATCCACTAAATTCCCGCACCCTGTTCGAGCAGCCCGCCGGTGGTGGAATCGTTGAAGACGCGAATCTCCTTGGGCTGCAGGTAGACCTCTTCGCCTTCCTTCAATTGCAATTCACGATAAGCAGACTGAGCCAGCTCCACGGTGACGGGATTGTGGCCGCCCGCGACGCTCAATTCAATGCGGGCCAGTGGTCCGGCGGCATGGATGCGCAGGGTGCGAGCCTTCAGCGCCTGGCTACCGGTGGGCTGGGCGCGCAGAATCTCAAACTCATGCGGACGCACAAAGCCGATGGTGTTTTCATCTTCCTTGCCGGAATTCTGCGCCGAGGGCGTGAGATCGGCCAGCAGACGGCCGTGAAAAAGATTCACGTTGCCGAGGAAGTTATAGACGAAGGGCGAAGAGGGCTGATCGTAGATGGACTGGGGTGTGCCGAACTGCTCAAGTGCGCCGCGATTCAGAATGGCCACGCGGTCGGCTACTTCGAGCGCTTCTTCCTGATCGTGGGTGACGAGCACCGTGGTTACATGCAGCTCGTCGTGGATGCGGCGCAGCCAGTTGCGCAGATCCTTGCGGACCTTGGCGTCGAGCGCGCTGAAGGGCTCATCGAGCAGCAACACGCGGGGCTTAACGGCCAGCGCACGGGCCAGTGCCACACGCTGCCGTTGACCGCCGGAGAGCTGGTCAGGATACATGCGGGAATAGCTATCCAACTGCACGAGGGAGAGTAGTTCGCTGACGCGTTCCTTGATCTCGTTTCGGCCAAGCCGCAGCGAGCGGGGCTGCACGCACAGGCCGAAAGCCACGTTTTCATAGATCGTCATATGACGGAAGAGCGCGTAATGCTGGAAGACGAAGCCGATGCCACGGCGGGCGGCGCTCAAGTGCGTGGCCTCTTCGCCGTGCAGTTCGACGGAGCCGGCATCGGGTGTTTCCAGGCCGGCGATGATGCGCAGCAGCGTGGTTTTGCCTGATCCCGAGGGGCCCAGCAGCGCCACCAGTTCGCCGCCTTCAATGGTCAGCGAGACGTTTTTGAGTGCTTCAAAGCTGCCGTAGGATTTGGCGATCTTTTCAACGTGAATGCTCATGCCTGTTCCTCTTTGTGCCGGTCATGAATGCCCGACGTTGCTTCGATGATCTTTTTCAGCACCAGCGTGACCACCGCAGCCAGCGACAGGAGCGTGGCCGCGGCGAAGGCGGCCGTAAAGCTGTACTCGTTGTAGAGCATCTCCACTTCCAGCGGCAGTGTGGTGGTGCGGCCGCGAATGTGTCCGCTGAGCACTGAGACCGCGCCGAACTCACCGATGGCGCGCGATGCGGCAAGAATAGTTCCGTAGAGCAGTGCCCACTTGATGTTGGGCAGGGTCACGCGCCAGAAGAGGCTCCAACCGCCTGCGCCCAGCACCACGGCGGCTTCTTCTTCGTCGCTGCCCTGCGCCTGCATGAAGGGAATCAGCTCACGGGCGACGAAGGGGAAGGTGACGAAGACGGTGGCCAGCACAATGCCGGGGACAGCAAAGATGATGTGCAGGTCGTGCGCATAAAGCCAGGGGCCGAGCCAGCCGTGCAAGCCGAAGACCTCGACGTACATCAGGCCGGCAACCACGGGTGAAACCGCCAACGGAATGTCGATGAGCGTGGTGAGCAGATTTTTTCCAGCGAAGTCAAAGCGCGTAATGGCCCAGCTGGCGGCGATGCCGAAGACCACGTTGAGTGGTACGGCGATGGCTGCGACCAACCCGGTGAGCTTGAGTGCGCTCACCACGTCCTCCTGGAGAATGGTGTGGGCGTAGAGCTTCCAGCCCTGTGCGAAGGCCTGCACAAAGACGCTGACCAGCGGCAGCACAAGAAAGAGCGCAACGAAGGCCAGCGCGAGCAGAATCAGAAAAGCGCGCCCGGCTTTGATGGCTAGCGATGAAGATTCCGTGCGAGTAAGAGAACTCATATGCGCTTGCCCTCCCGGCGGCTGACGGCCCACTGCAGCAGATTGATGGCGAGCATGACGACAAACGAGAGCGCCAGCATGGCCAGAGCGATGGCGGACGCGCCCGTGTAGTCGTACTCCTCCAGCTTAGTGACGATCAGCAGTGCGGCAATCTCGGTCTTCATGGGCATGTTGCCGGCGATGAAGATGACGGAGCCGTATTCGCCCGCAGCCCGTGCAAAGGCCAGCGCCGTGCCAGTGAGCAGGGCAGGCAGGCAGAGGGGCAGCAGTACGCGGGTGAAGATCTGCCAGTGGCTTGCGCCCAGGCTGCGTGCGGCTTCTTCGAGCGAGTGGTCAAGGTCTTCAAGCACTGGTTGTATGCTGCGCACCACGAAGGGCGAACCGACAAAGGCCATGGCCAGCACAATGCCCGCCTGTGAGAAGGCGATGTGAATGTTATGCGGCTCAAGGTAGCGGCCGACCCAGCCGTCCTCGGTATAGAGCGAAGTGAGCGCAATGCCTGCCACGGCTGTAGGCAGCGCAAAGGGCAGATCGATGAGCGCGTCCACAATGCTGTGGCCAGGAAAGCGGTAGCGTGCCAGCACCCACGCCACCAGCATTCCAAAGACGGCGGAGAGCAGCGCAGCCAGCAGCGCAGAGGTGAGCGTGACGCGGCAGGATGCAATCACGCGCGGGGTGCGGATGGCATGCAGAAAGCCGGCGGTTCCGCTATGAAAGCCGGTAAGGAGAATGGCGACGAGCGGTAGAAGAACGATGGAGACCAGATAGAAAAGCGTGAAGCCAAGACTCAGACGAAAGCCCGGCAGAGTCGAACTACGGCGTTTCTTTTTTGTGCTTGTGGCCATTCAGAAGTCCTAACGTCCGAAGATTTGATCGAAGGTTCCATCCTCTGCAAAGTGCTTCTTCTGCGCCTTCTGCCAGTTGCCGCATCCTTGCTGCACGGTGAAGGTGTTTACCTTCGGAAAGATGGAAGCGTATTTTGCAAGAACGTCCTGCACACGTGGCCGATAAAAATACTTGGCGGCCAGATCCTGCGCTTCGGGCGAGTAGAGATAGGCCAGATATTCATGGGCGATTTTTTCCGTGCCGTGCTTGCGAGCCACTTTTTCGACCACCGCCACGGGTGGTTCGGCAAGGATGGAGGACGACGGCGTGACGATCTGGAATTTGTTGCCACCCGGTTCGCGCACTGCCAGCAGCGCTTCGTTTTCCCAGGCGATGAGCACATCGCCCACGCCGCGTTGCACAAACGTCATAGTGGCGCCGCGTGCGCCAGTATCGAGCACCGGCACATTGGCAAAGAGTTTGCGCATGTATTCGAGCGCCCCGGCCTCGTTGTTGTTGGCTTGATGCAGCGCATAACCCCATGCGGCCAGATAGTTCCAGCGCGCGCCACTGGAGGTCTTCGGGTTGGGCGTAATCACCCGGACGCCGGGGCGGACCAGATCGTTCCAGTCGTGAATGCCGCGTGGATTGCCCTTGCGCACCAGAAAGACGATGGTGGATGTGTAGGGCGTGCTGTTGTAGGGCAGCTTCGATTGCCAGTTGGGATCAGTCAGGCCATTCTGCGCGATCATGTCAATGTCATACGCGAGGCCGAGCGTGACCACATCCGCTTCAAGACCGTCGATAACCGAGCGTGCCTGCTTGCCGCTGCCGCCATGCGATTGATTGATGATCACATCCTGCCCGGTGGTGGCCTTCCAGTGCTTCGCGAACAGCCGGTTGTACTCTTCGTAGAATTCGCGCGTGGGATCGTAGCTGACGTTCAGCAGTCGGACCTGAGCCTGCAAGGCGCGATGGGAAGTGGCGAGCGCGAGAACGACGGAAAACGCAATAACCAGGCGGCGAAACGAAGTCTTCATGAAACGGATCACCCTTGTGTTCGATGGATCTTGACTTAGGCGATACATCGGAGCATGAGCCCTGCAATGCACCGGGAAAGAAGAGGGGACAATCGAATGTTTGGAGCACCGGGCGGGGTTCGAACCCGCGCATACAGGTTTTGCAGACCTGCGCGTTAGCCACTTCGCCACCGGTGCCTGAAACTCAACCAGAGCCTGCGAACTTTACCGCTGAAAGCAGAAAACCCACCTCGCTGTCAGCGGGTGGGTCGTAGGGGTAGGATTCGACTAAGGAATCATCCCATCAGACACGCCCGCTCAGCGCAGCCCAGACAGCAGCAGCACATACAGTTGGCGTGATTGAAGAGATTGTTCATCAAATCCTTTTCCTGGAAACCGACGCCTTGTTGGCGCAACGGCTTAAAAACAATCTACGGGTTCGTCGCGCATGTGTCAAGGGCAGGAAAGGGAATTTTCTTCTGTCCTTGCAGGGAAATTGCAGCAAACAGTGCTGTGTTTTTCTATGTGTTTTCCTGCATCAATGCGGCCAGAATCGTTGTGGCCTGTTCCAGTGCGCGCAGAGGAACAAACTCGCGTTCGCTATGTGCCGAGCGCATGTCGCCCGCGCCGAAGACGACGATCTCTTCCGCAACCGCGGCAAGATGGCTGGCTTCGGTGCCGAAGGGAATTGCGACGGCCTGTTTGCCACTGAGCGCTTCTACGCGCTGCACGAGCGGAGAAGCAGCAGGAGTTTCAAAGCCCGGCTGACGGCGCTGCACGGTGAATGTGGCGCGCAGTTTTTCTTCCGCGTTGTTGAAGTGAGCGACGATTGCTTCGAGCGCGTGCGCCACATCGTCTGCGGCAGTGCCGGGAATCGGCCGCCATTCCACCAGAAAAACGCAGCGGCCGGGGATGATGTTTTTAGCCGAGCCGCCTGTGATTGTGCCTACATTGATGGTGGTGAAGGGCGGATCGAAAAACTCGTTGCGCGTGGTGGTGAGTTGCTGGCTGAGCGCTTCCATTTGCTTGATTAGCGTGGCTGCGCCATAGATAGCCGATGCGCCTTGCTGGGGATGGGCGCTGTGCGCCTCCGCGCCCAGCACAACAACTTCGCCCAGACAGTAGCCCTTGCCGGCACGCGCCGGATGCAGCGAAGTGGGCTCGCCAATGACGGCGCGGCGTGGCTTGATTGCGCCTGAAGCCATCAGATGCGCAGCGCCAATGCAGCCGATTTCTTCTTCGGCGGTGAGCACGATGCGCAACTGCTGTGTGAAGCTCTGGAGTGTTGCAGCAGCGGCCAGCAGGCAGGCCAGATAGCCCTTCACGTCGCATGCACCGCAGCCATGCAGATTGCCGTTGTGCTCGGCGGGCGCGGTAGCTTCAGCCCAGTGGCTGGCGTAGGGAACCGTGTCGGTGTGGCAGACAAAGGCCAAGTCAACTTCGGCTCGATGCACGTCCTGTGTGGGCGGCGCGGCAATCAGGTTCACCTTCTCCACGCCTTGGGCGTCGCGGTAGGCAAGCTCTCGCGTGCTCCAGCCAAGGGCGGCAAGCTCATGCTTCGCATACTCGATCAGCGGACGATTGGAAACTGCCGAAGGCGAGGGAATGCGAATGAGAGCTTCCAGATGCTCGCGGGCTGTCTTCATTGCGCGCTCCAGATTTTGTGTTGCGTCTGGCAGTAGCTGCCAATGATTTCTTCGGTCAGTGCATGGCGACCATTTTGCACAATCATCCTGCCGCGTACGGCAACGTCGCGCAGCGCGGTGCGATTCACTCCAAAGACCAGCAGCGGAAGCAGGTCATCAGAGCTGGCACCGGCGATGGAAACATTCTGCAAGTCGACGGTGAAGAAGTCGGCGAAGAGGCCGGCTTCGAGCTTGCCGGCTTCTACCGCCAGCGCATGTGCGCCGTTGGCTGTGGCGCATTCCAGCAAACGGCGTGCGGCGGGTTGTTCGTCGATGCTGTCCAGAATGGTGCGGCGCTGCTGTTCCAGACGCAGATGGTACTCAAGCTGGCGCGCGTCTTCGAGCGGATCAATCTGCGCCTGACTATCGGAGCCAAGTGCGATGGGAATCTTCAGGCGCATGGCCTCGGCGGCAGGAAAGATTCCATCGCCCAGGTTGCGTTCGGTGGTGGGGCAGGCGCAGATGGCCGCACCCGCATCGGCCCACATGGCCATTTCGTCACGATCCAGATGCGTGGCGTGAATTGCGGTCCAGTCAGTGCCGCTCAAGCCTGCCGATTGCAGCAGAGCCACGGGCGTTACACCGTACTCGCGCAGGCTGGCTTCGTTCTCGCCCACCTGTTCGCTGATGTGCATGTGCAGGGGCAAGTGGAGCGAGCGTGCGAAGGGAACAATCTCACGCAGGTCAGTGAGCGGCACGGCGCGGGTGCTGTGCGGAGCTGCGCCCACACGGACTGCATCGCCATCGTCTGCGTACTCATGCACCAATGCTTCGAGCGCACTCATGTACTGCGTGCGGTTTTCAAAGAAGCGCTTCTGACCGGGGTCTGAATCAATCTGAAAGCCGGAGCGCATGTAGGCGGTGCGCAGCAGCACAATGCGAATGCCCACCGATTGCGCGGCGCGAATCACGGCCTTGGCCAACTCGTTGGGATCTTCGTACGCGGTGCCGTCGGGCTGTGTGTGCAGGTAGTGGAACTCGCCCACCGTGGTGGTTCCGCTGAGCGCCATCTCCAGAAAAGCCATGCGCGCTACGTCGTAGGTTTCCGCAGGCGAGAGGCTGGCGGCGGCAAAGTACATGGTGTTGCGCCACGACCAGAAGTCGCGACCGGAGCCCGCGCGCGACTCGGCGCGGCCACGAATGGCGCGCTGAAATGCATGCGAGTGCGCGTTCACAAAGCCGGGCAGCAGGGCCTTGCCAGGCAACTCGATGATGCGATCAGCTGCGACCGTTCTGGTGTCGGTGAGGATCGAAGCAATGCGTCCGTCGGCGTTCACAAGCAGGCCGGCATTGCGCAGAAATGCGCCATCGCGATAGAGCAGCTCAGGTCGATAGAGAATAGTTTCCGCCATAAGATTGATCCTGTGTGAAGGCTATTTTCAGCAGACCTTCGTGCCGCCGGTCCAGATCTGAGAGACCGGGTTGGAGCCAAGCGTGTAGAGAAGATTGCGCCAGTCGCCGCCATCGAGTACGAGGAAGTCAGCGCGCATTCCGGCTGCGAGAGCACCCACGTTGGCAAGGCCCAGTGCGGCTGCGGCATTGACTGTGCCCGCCACCAATGCTTCCTGCGCGGTGAGTCCGTTCAAACGCGTGGAGAGTGCAAGAGCCATCTGCATGGAATAGAGCGGGCTGGTGCCGGGGTTCAAGTCTGTGGCGATGGCCACGGCAGCGCCCGCATCGATGAGCTTGCGGCCAGGAGCCGCAGCCAAACCAAGCTGCAGCGAAACGCCGGGTAGCAGTATGGCTACGGAGGCACCAGCGGCCAGCTCTGCTATCTGCGCAGGCTGGCAGGCTTCCAGATGATCGACGCTCAATGCGCCTACGCGTGCGGCCAGTTCTACGCCGCCCACGTTCTGGAACTGCTCACTGTGCAGGCGAACGGCAAGGCCATGGGCGCGGGCTGCGGCAAAAATCTGCTCGGCTTCCGCCACCGACCATGCTTCTTTTTCGACGAAGACATCGACGGAGAGCGCGAGAGCTTTGTGCGCGGTTTGTGGAATGAGTTTTTGGCAGACGGTCTGCAGATAGGCAGCGCGTTCGATTGCGTCACGCGGAGGAATGTGGATGAGCAGCGTGGGAATGATGCGGGCTTTGGACTGCGTGGCAAGCGCGCGGATGGCGCGCAGGCTGGCCAGTTCCGCTTCCGGCGTAAAGCCGTAGCCCGACTTGACCTCGATGGTGGTTGCGCCTGATTGCAGCAGCGCTTCAATGCGCGGGCGGCTGGCGGCAACCAGTTCCGCTTCACTGCAGGCGCTGGTGGCGCGGATGGTGCTCCAGATGCCGCCGCCAGCCGCCAGAATCGCTTCGTAGGGCTTGCCTTCAATGCGCGCTTCAAAGTCGGCCAAGCGGTCGCCTGCCCACACCGCGTGGGTATGGGCGTCGATCAGGCCGGGCACGACCGCGCGACCGCCCAGATCAACCACTTCCCGCGCTTCGCCCTGCCATTCGCAGACCTTGCCTACCCAGGCGATGGTGTCGCCGTGGAGGGCCAGCGCGGCGTCTTCAGTTACAACCACGTCGCGCATGGCTGGGCCACGCCGTATGCCTGCGGCAGGCGGCGTGGCCAGTTGTGCAATTCCGCGAATCAGCAGATCGGCGGTCATAGCGAGGGCATATCCACGCCGCGCTCATGCGCGACCTTGATGGCCTTTTCGTATCCGGCATCGGCGTGGCGCACCACACCCATGGCGGGATCGTTCTTCAGGCAAAGGCGCAGACGCGCTTCAGCCTCGTCGCTGCCGTCGGCCACGGCCACCATGCCAGCATGCTGGCTGTAGCCCATGCCCACGCCGCCGCCATGATGGAAGCTGGCCCAACCTGCACCGCTCGAAATCGCCGTGGCAAAGTTCAGCAGCGGCCAATCGCTCACGGCATCCGAGCTGTCCTTCATGGCTTCGGTCTCACGATAGGGGCTGGCCACGGAGCCTGCGTCCAGGTGATCGCGGCCAATGACGACGGGAGCCTTCAGGCGGCCGTCGCGCACCATCTGGTTGAAGAGCAGACCGGCCTTGTCGCGCTGGCCGTAAGAAAGCCAGCCGATGCGCGAGGGCAGGCCCTGGAAGGCGATCTGTCCGGCGGCAAAGGTAAGCCAGTCGTGCAGACGGCGATCGTCGGGGAAGAGTTCCAGCAGGGCGCGGTCTGTCGCGTAAATGTCTTCCGGATCGCCCGAGAGCGCGGCCCAACGGAAGGGTCCACGGCCTTCGCAGAAGGAGTCGCGAATGAAGGCGGGCACAAAGCCGGGGTAGGAGAAGGCATCGGTGACGCCAGCCTTCTGTGCCTGAGTGCGCAGGTTGTTGCCGTAGTCGAATGCAATGGCTCCGCGCTGCTGCATGGTCAGGATGGCGCGGATGTGCTGCGTCATGGAAGCCTGCACGCGGCGCAGATATTCGTCGGGCTGATTGGAGCGTAGCGCATCCACATCGGTACCCTCTGCAACCACCGGAATATAGCCCCACATGGGATCGTGGGCGCTGGTCTGGTCGGTCACAAGGTCGGGAATGAAGCCGAGCTCGACCATCTTTGGCAGCGCCTCGGCGGCGTTGCCAATCAGGCCAATGGAAAGCGCCTTGCGGGCGGCCTTGGCCTCGTGTGCCAGGCGCAGAGCCTCTTCCAGTGAGTTGGTGGCCTGATCCAGATAGCGCGTTTCCAAGCGGCGCTGCACACGCCATGCATCCACTTCCACGGTGATGCTGACGCCACCCGCCAGCTTGACGGCCAGCGGCTGTGCGCCGCCCATGCCGCCCAGGCCTGCAGTCACTGAGATGGTGCCCGCCAGTGTGCCGCCAAAGTGCAGCTCGGCTGCGGTCTGGAAGGTCTCATAGGTGCCCTGAAGAATGCCCTGGGTGCCGATGTAGATCCACGAACCGGCGGTCATCTGACCGTACATCATCAGTCCCAGCTTGTCCAGACGGTCAAACTCCTCCCAGTTGGCCCAGTTGGGCACCAGATTGGAGTTGGCGATGAGCACACGCGGAGCCATGGGCTGCGTCTCAAAGACGGCTACCGGCTTGCCGGACTGCACCAGCAGCGTTTGATTGTTTTCGAGGCGGTCAAGCGTGGTGATGATCTTGTCAAAGCACTCCCAGTTGCGGGCCGCTTTGCCACGACCGCCATAGACGATCAGCTGATCCGGCTTTTCCGCCACCTCCGGGTCAAGGTTGTTCATCAGCATGCGCTTGGCAGCTTCCTGAATCCAGCCGCGGGCCGTTTTTTCGGCGCCGCGCGGCGAACGAATCACACGTGAACTCGAACCCATCGCAACAATCTCCCTGGTAGCAAAGTCTTCGGCCTCATTGTGGGGCAAATTGCCGGAAAAAGAGCCAGAAGAAAAACTTTTTTCAAGCATAGAGAGGATCGGGCGGAAGAGGAATGGGAAATCCACTGTGGAAGTAAGGTTTGGAAGTGAAAATGACTATAGGCTGCCGGAATGGCCGGATGGAATGGCAGCGAAAGCCTGCTTTTGTATTTGTCCATGCGCAAAAGGGCAGGGAAGCTGGTGCCGTGGTGCGGCGGTCGCATGAGATCCTGAAAAGAAAGCCGCAAACAGCCGGCAATCCGAGGAGAAGATACAGATGTCGAGCAGCGAAAAGTGGGATCGCAGGTTTATGGATATGGCCCGGCTGGTGGCCAGCTGGAGCAAGGATCCAAGCTCCAAGGTGGGGGCCGTGATTACGCGGGGCAAGTTCGTGGTTTCGGTGGGCTTCAACGGCTTTCCGCAGGGAGTTGAGGATCTGCCGGAGCGGCTCGAAAATCGCGAGATCAAGTACCCCATCATTCTGCATGCCGAGATCAACGCGATTCTTTCCGCGCGGCAAGATATTCGCGGCTGTTCGCTCTATGTGACGCCCTACATGCCCTGTCCGCAGTGCGCGGCTGTGGTGGTGCAGTCCGGCATTTCCCGCATTGTGTATACGCCGAGTTCGAATGAAAAGTGGGGCCGCTCGCCGCTGTCGGAGACGATGTTCAGCGAGGCTGGCATTGAGTTGGTGATGCTCCCTCCCGAAGCCAGCGAATAAGTCCGGTAAACAGAGGTTTCTGCAGAAGGAAAGCAGTCGTTAGCCATGGACCAATGACCAGCGCCGCGCTTACACGAGCGCAAGATTTTTTAGCTTGTTGAGCAATACGGAAGCGCTGATCGGCTTGGTCAGGTATTCATCGCAGAGGGCGTGGAAGGAATTGATGACCTCACGAGGTTGATCGGCGGCGGTGGTCATCAGGATCTTTGTGCCTTGCGTGGAGAGCACGCCATGCTCTTCTTCAATGGCACGAATCTGCTTGACCGCCTCGATGCCATCCATGCCGGGCAGTTGAATGTCCATGCAGACAAGGTTGTAGGGGGCGGCTTGAGCATAGGCCTTGCGAAAGGCGAGGATGGCCTCCTCGGCATTGACAGCAACATGACATTCGCCAAATCCTCCCAGGATCCCCTGCAAAATGGCGCGTCCGGTGAGCTCATCTTCCACGACCAGGGTTTTCATTGTTCTGCCTCCGTATATTTCCTCTGCGTTGAGGAAAGCTGAATGCTGCAATCCGGTTTGTCTGCGGAGAACGGGCTTGCCAGATTCTCCGCGGTGATTCGATCACGGGGTGTTTTCTCCGGCATTCCTGATCGGGGAGAACTTCACTCTTCCGATGGTAGTTGGCCGTCCTGTTGGTTTTCTCTTTCCTTCTGGTTTTTCACTTCTTGCTCCTGAAAGGCTGCATGGATGGCCAGACGCAGGCGCTCGAACTCCTCTTTGAGAGCGGGCAAACCATCCCGCACCGTCTGCAGGTCTTCGCGCTGGGTTGCTTTTTCCAGTTCCAGGGCGCATTGGCGCAGGCGCTCTCCGCCGACGTTGGCTGCCGCGCCTTTTATAGAATGCGCCTGACGATGAGCTGCATGGGCATCTTCCCGGTCAAGAAATTCGCCGAGAATTTCAATCTGGCGTGGAATGTCTTCCAGAAATCCTCCTAGCACGACCCCGGCCAGCTGTTCGTCTTCCATCAGGCGTTCCAGCAGACCGGCGCGGTCAAAGATTACGGCTCCATTCGTTTTGTTCGGTACGGTGGTTTGCTCTTGCGGCGCGGCGGAAGCCGTTGCGGCAGGCGGGGATTTCTGACCGCAGCGGACCGGCAACCATGCCTCCAGCGCCTCGCGCAGTCGTGCGGCGGAAACTGGTTTAGTCAGAAATCCATTCATCCCGGCCATCCGGCAGGCGTCGCGGTCGGACTTTTGCACATTCGCCGTGATAGCAAGGATGGGAACCTCATGATTGAGGACTTTTGATTCCCGATGGCGAATGTGGCGGGCCGTCTCCAGCCCGTCCATCTGTGGCATGTGCATGTCCACCAGAACCAGATCGTAGGGGGTGGTTTCCATGTGCTGCAGTGCTTCGATTCCATGATTGGCCACATCCGCCGTCAGCCCCATCTTGTTCAGGATGGCCAGAGCCACCTGCTGATTGGTCAGGTTGTCTTCCACCAGCAAAATCTTTCCCTGGTGCTCAGCCAGGGGCGTCAGGGCGTTACTTTTTTCGGTGCACTGCAGTGGGGCGTTTTCACCATCTTCGGGAGTAGCGCAAAGAATTTCATGCAGCACCTCAGAGAGTTCCTGGCGGTGGACTGGCTTGGTGACGCACCACTGGAATCCTTGGAGGTGGGCTCGTTCCATGCCCCGCATCGGGTCAATGGAGGTTAGCAGGATCATGTGCGTTGCCGTCAGTCGCGGATCGTCGCGCAGGGCCTTTATCGCTGCTTCGTCTTCCGTCTCCAGCAGGTCCATATCGAGCAAAAGCAGGGAAAAGAACGAGGTGCTCTCAAAGGATGCCGTGAGCCGCTGCAGTGCTTCGGAAACATTGTTGGCCTCCTCTGCCTGGCTACCCCATGCCTCCATCTGTCGCCGCAGGGAAGCTCGGATAGACAGGCTGTGGCTTGCGATCAGCACCCGTTGCCCAAGCAGAAAGAGGGGGGATGTGCTGGCGTTCTCCTGCTGCACAATGCCCAGCGGCAGGGTAAACCAGAATTCCGAGCCCGCTCCGGGCTGGCTGTTGATTCCGATCCTGCCTCCCATCAACTCCACCAGCTGTTTGCTGATGGCCAGACCCAGACCCGTGCCACCGTACTGGCGTGTTGTTGAGGCATCGACCTGGTTGAATTTGTCAAAGATCGAGGTCAGTTTGTCCGCCGGAATGCCGATGCCCGTATCGCGGACGGAAAAGCGCAGCATACAGGCATTTTTGCCCCGCTCTATCAGTTGGACGCGCAGTTCGACTTCGCCCCAGGGCGTGAACTTGATGGCGTTGCTCAGCAGATTGCCCAGAATCTGGCGCAGGCGTACCGGATCTCCGTGCAGGATGGCGGGAACCTCGGCATCCACGTCGCTGATGACCTCCACGTTCTTGCCCGCAGTCTGTGCCGAGGCGGCGCTGGCCAGAGGGTCAATCAAGGGGATCAGCTCGAAGTCGACCTGCTCCAGCTCCAGTTTGCGGGCTTCGATCTTGGACAGATCGAGAATGTCGTTGATCAGCCGGAGCAGGGTTTCGCTGCTGGAGTGCAGGGCTTCGGCATAATACCGTTGCTCACTGTTTATCGGCGTTTCCAGCAGCAACTCCGTCATGCCCACAATGCCATTCATGGGGGTGCGGATCTCATGGCTCATGTTGGCCAGAAACTCGCTTTTGGCGGCGTTGGCCTGGGCTGCCTGCATGGCCATGCGGTTGGCGCGGGTTGTCTGCTTTTCCAGTTCGCGGTTGCTCTGGCGCAGGGCTTCGTCCGCCTGGCGCTGGGCGGTGATCTCCCAGTTGGTTCCTACCAGGCGCTGCGGGCTTCCGTCCTCTGCCCGCTGTACCAGGGCCATGGCACGGATGAAGTGAATGCTGCCATCGGGCCAGACGATGCGGAACTCACTGTTGAAATCCCCTGTTCCCTGCAAAGCCGCCTGAAGCTCTTCCTGCGCCCGTTGGGCGTCTTCCGGATGCAGCGACTGAATCCATATGTCGAAACCGCCCTGCAGTGCGTCGGTGATGTTTCCATACAGTTGGATCATCTGTTCGTCCCAGTAGAACTGCTGCCGGGCCATATCCAACTCCCAGATGCCAACGCCGCCTGCCTGGGTGGCCAGCTTCAGGCGTTCGGCGGTTTCCTTCAATCGGGCTTCGGCAAGCTTGCGTGCATGAATGTCTTCCACCAGCGTGATGTAGTAGGAGATTTCTCCATTTGTGTCGCGCAGCGCCTGCGAGGTCAGTCGTACCCAGACCAGCGCTCCGTCCTTGCGTACATAGCGCTTTTCCCAGACAGGAATCCTGACTGTGCCTTTCTCCAGATGGTGGAGGATCTCCAGACTTGCGGCGTTGTCTTCGGGCAGGGTGATGTCTTGAAAGCGCAGGCTTGTCACCTCTTCCTGCGCATAGCCTACGATCTCGGCAAAGCGGTGATTGCAGCGGATGAAGCGGCCGTTGGGCGCGGTATGCAGAATGCCGATAGGCGCTTCGTCAAAGGTCCTTCGGTAGCGCTCTTCGCTGCTTACAAGCGCATCCTGCGCGTACTTCCGCTCGGTAATGTCCTCTGTGAAGCCAACCATCTGGGTGAATTTGCCTTCGGCGTCGCGAATTGGAAAGGAGCGGTCTCGCAGCCAGCGCAGGCCCTTCTGGGGATGCAGGATGCGGAACTCGACTTCGGTAGCTTCTCCGCGAAGTTCCCGGGCGTAGGTTTCCTGAATTAGCTCCAGATCTTCCGGATGAACCACCTTCTGGAGCAGGCTGAGATTGTATGCGGCCTTTTCGCGGTTTAACCCCCACAGATTCTCGAAGCTAGGGCTGAGATATTTGAAGGCGCTTCCGTCGGCTTTCATGATCCAGAAGAGCTCCCGGATATTGTCGGTAAGCAGGCGCAACTGCTTTTCGCGCTCCACCAGCATTCCCTCGGCTCGCTTCTGCTCGGTGATGTCGTGAATGATGATGAAGAGAACCGGTTTTCCTTTCACTTCGAGCGAGGACGAGAAGACCTCCACCTCGCGTTCCCTGCCATCCTTGGTGTAATTGCGCAGGCTGAAGCGGGAACGTCCTTCCTGACGCATGCGTTCGCGTAGTTCTGCGCCCTGTTTCTGCGGCAAGTGCGTCAGCTGGCTGGCCTGCATACCCTTCAGTTCCTGCAAAGGATAGCCAAAAAAGTTGGAAGCCGCAGCGTTGGCGTCGATCAGAATGCCAGTCTCTATGTCTACAAAAAGCATCACCGAACTGTTCTCTTCAAAGATTCTGCGGAAGCGCATCTCCGATTCTGCCAGGGCGGTTTCTGTCCGCCGACGTTCGGTAATGTCGTGAATGATGGAAAAGATCAGAGGCTTGTCTTCCACATAAATGCCTGCCATATGTACTTCAACTTCGCGAACTTCGCCGCTGGCCAGGCGGTGGAGAAACTCGGCGCGCACATTCTTTTCCCGCATTGCCTGCTGCCGCATGGAGCCAACCCATCTTTGCTCCATGATGTTGATCCTGTGGATGGACATTCCAGCCATCTCGGCGCGGCTGTATCCGTAGAATTCGCATGCTGCTGGATTGGCATCGACGATGGTTCCATCCCCCGGCTCGACCAGCAGCATGACCAGGCCGTTGTCTTCATAGATGCGACGGAATTTTTCTTCGCTTTCATGCTGCTGCCGTTCGTCTTGGATGCGTTGACGAATACTGCGGGCGATGCCGCTGATGGCAATGATCTCGCCCACTTCGTTGCGCACCGGAAAAGTCGAAAGAGAGACGTCAATCGCAGAGCCGTTTTTATGGCGCAGAATCGTGTCGTAAGCGCTGACGGCCACCCCATTCCAGATCTTTTGCAGAATCATCGTCAGGCGCGCTTCGCGTCCCGGCATGGTGAGCAGGCGGACGTGTTGGCCGATCACTTCCTGCGCACTGTATCCAAAGAGGCGTTCCGCGCTGGAATTCCAACTCAGAATCTTCCCCCTCAGGTCGGAAGAACCGATGGCATCTTCAGAGAATTCAACAACCGCAGCCAGAAAGTCCTGCGTCCTTTCAGGCTCAGCCTGCGCCGTGGCATCGCTGACCCGCATTGAGATGGACGTGGCGTTGCCCTGCTCGTCGCGCACAAGCGCTGCGTCCAGCGCCACGGGGAAGATGCTTCCATTCTTGCGTTGCCCGATGGTTCGGCAGGGAAGCAAGGTTTTTCCGTCCGCCATCCGTGCAATCTGGGCGCTCAGTTGCTCCCGCAACTCGGGGGCGAATAGCTCTGCCACGGGACGTCCCACGGTTTCTTCTGCCGTGTAACCGAAGATGCGTTCGGCACCGCGATTCCAGCTCAGAATCTCGCCATTCTGGGGGGAAAAGACAAGAATGCCATCTTCCGAGCCCCGTATGAGGGAGGCGAGAAAATGTTGCGCATCCTCTGCGGCTCTGGCTACCGTGCTGTTCTGGACAAATGCCATATAGCCTGTGATTTTCTGAGGAGGCTTGTCCTGAATCGGCACGATGCGCAGGCGTTCTGAAAACAGCGAACCATCCTTGTGCTTGTTGATGAGTGTGCCTTGCCAGACGTCTCCCGCCTGGATGCACTGCCACATGCTGCGATAGAATTCCGCTTTCTGCTTCCCGGATTTGAGAATGCGCGGTGTGGCGCCGAGGGCATCTTCAAGCGTATAGCCGGAGAGAGTAGTAAAGGCTGGGTTTATATAACGGATGATTCCGTCCGGGTCGGTAAGCACAACGGCGTCCGAGGTCTGCTCAGCCAACGTGAGCAGACTGGTGAAATCGACATGAAATGATTCCTCGGCCAAGTGGAGCACCCGCTGACAGAATGGGAAACTCCTAGCCTTCATCGGCCTTAAAGGACGGGCAAACAACAGAATCCCAAGCGATTTTTATAGGATAGTTTCATTCCGGAGGAGATTTGTAACAGAGCCCGACTTGAGTCGGGCCGTAAGTGCATCTAAAAAAGCGAGGGCCTCAGCGCCTGTTTCCTCCCGGGAAGAACAGATCCAGGAGGAAACAGGCGCTGAAGCCCACTCGCTTCAGTGTTGATTGAAAAGACTCTTAGGCGACCATTCCCCGAGCCGAGGGGTTGGGGCGCACACGGTACTTCTCGGTGGTGATCGAGAGCGTGCGTTCCAGGCGCTTCAGGGTGCGGATCTCAGCCGGAGCGGCAAAGGTGGAAGCCACGCCGCGGGCCGATGCGCGGCCGGTACGGCCTACGCGGTGCACAAAGTCTTCAGCTTCCTTGGGCAGATCGAAGTTGACCACATGGGCTACGTCAGCCACGTCAATGCCACGGGCCACCACATCGGTGGCCACCAGCACGCGGTGACGGCCTTCGGCAAAGCCACGCAATGCCGAGCTGCGCTGCGCCTGAGTGCGGTCGCCGTGGATCGGCGCTGCCGAGAAGCCTGAGTTGGTCAGCTTCTTGGCCACGCGGTCGGCTCCGTGCTTGGTGCGCACAAATACCATGAAGCTGCCCGGATGTGTGGTGAGCAGATGCTCAAGCAGCTCCTGCTTCTTGTCGGTGGGAACTTCGAAGCTCTGCAGTTTTACATTCGCGGAAGGCTTCAGCTCGGACGAGCCAATCTCCACACGCACTGGATCCTGCAGGTACATGCTGGCCACGTCGCGAATGGCGGGGCTGAGCGTGGCCGAGTAGCACATAGTCTGGCGGTTGGCGGGCAGCAGCGAGGCGATGCGCTGAATGGACGGCTTAAAGCCCATGTCGAGCATGCGGTCCACTTCGTCGAGCACCATCATCTGCACGCCGCTCAGGTTCACGAGCTTGCGCTGCAGATAGTCTTCCAGGCGTCCGGGAGTGGCAAAAATCACGCGTGCTCCACGGCGAATCGCGGAGAGCTGCGGGCCTTCCGGTAGGCCGCCGCAAACCAGCGCGGCGCTTTCCTGGCCCTGGGTCAGGGTGCGCCAGTTGGCCAACACCTGCATGGCCAGCTCGCGGGTGGGCAGCATGACCAACGCGATGGCGCCCTTGCTGTTGGTTGCCTGCTCGGTACGCTCGATCAGCGGAATCAGATAGCTGAGCGTTTTGCCGGTGCCGGTCTGCGCGGTAACCAGCACATCACGGCCTTCAAGCGCGGGTTGAACGGCTTCAGTCTGTACGGGCGTGGGGTAAATAAAATTGGCTTCGAGCAGTCGCTGCTTCATTGCGGGCGACAGGGGCATTTCAGAAAAGATCTTCAATTCATTCCTAGGCAGCATTCACGGCGCAGCAATCCATCATTCCAGTTCTTCCATGGAATTGCCCGCAAGAACGCAGTTATTTGGCCCTTCGTTGCACGTCAACAAGCGCAAAAACGCGCAAAAGACCATTCTATTGTATGCAGTAAACCTGGGATTACTTCAGAATCGTCGCTTCAGGGTTTGCCACATCTCGCGTCTTCGACTGATCTGGCGCACACGCGCTGCAGTCTGGTCCGGTCAATCGCACGCTGCGTTCTCACGAGCAGACACTGCGAAGCCTTGACTACGATGGACCATTACGCTGAGGGGCCTGGAAAGCTTACGTGGCGGACAACCTTGAAGAAAGGCGGGAACGGCTCACGGCCAAACAACTGAGCGTGAGTCCATGATAGCAGAATTTGGGCTTTGGAGCGAATGCCCCCACCCCTGCGCGCTCTTCGCGGTAAGGATGAGGGCATGCGTAAAAAAAGGAAATTCTAAAAATCTTCGCCGAAGCTTACTTCGCCGGGCACCGAAACCTGATAGGCCGAGACGCGGCGCTCGAAGAAGTTGGTCAGCTCCTGCACGTCCTGCAATTCCATGAACGGGAAGGGGTTCGAGCAGTGGAAGGCAGGCGCAATGCCCAGCCGCTCCAGCCGTGCGTCGGCCACAAAGCCAAGATACTGACGCATCTCCTTGGCCGACAAACCAGCCACGCCGCCCGACAGCAGATCTTCGCTGAACTGGGCCTCGGCGTCGATGGCTTCGGTGAGCATCTCCACAATCTGCCGCTCCAGATCCGCATCCCACAGATCCGGTTCCTGCTCCCGCACAATGCGTACGACTTCATAGGCAAAATCGATGTGGCAGCTCTCGTCGCGAAAGACCCAGTTGGTGCCCGCGGCCAGTCCGTGCAGCAGTCCCTTGGAGCGGAAGAAGTACACATAAGCAAACGCGCCAAAGAAGAACAGTCCCTCGATGCAGGTGGCAAAGCAGATCAGGTTCAGCAGGAACTGACGACGGTGCTCGCGCGTTTCAATGCGATCCATCTGGTGGATCGTGTCGATCCACTTCATGCAAAAATCAGCCTTCTTGGCAATCGACGGAATGTTCTCCACCGCGGCGAAGGCGTCGGCGCGCTCGTCGGGGGCGGGAATGTAGTTGTCGAGCAGCGTCAGATAGAACTGCACATGTACGGACTCTTCGAAGAGCTGGCGCGAAAGGTAAAGCCGCGCCTCGGGCGAGTTGATGTGCTTGTACAGATTCAGTACCAGGTTGTTGGACACGATGCTGTCGCCGGTAGCGAAAAACGCCACCAGACGCTGGATCAGATGCACCTCGGCCGGACTCAGCGTCTGCTTCAGGTCGACAAGATCGGTCTGGAAATCAATCTCGTCTACAGTCCAGGTGTTCTTGATGCCGTCACGGTACATGTCATAGAAGACCGGATAGCGCATGGGGCGCAGCGTCAGGCAGAGGCCGGGATCAAGGATGCGGTCAGGCACTTCAACCGAGGAGGAATTCAGCAGCGATTTTTCATTCATGATTTTTTCTTTCTCTATTTCAAGCGTGGTTGATCTGGCAAATCCATACCAATGCTGATCGGGTGCCCCACCCTCGCCACGTCTTTGTGGCTAGGGTGGGGAAGCACGACGCAAATCTTTTGGGCCGGATCAAGCGGGAAAATGTCTTACTGGCACGACTCGCAGGATTCCGGATTTTCAAGCGAGCAGGCAATGGCGGCCGTCGCGCTCACCGGTGTCTGATTCGCACGGCCCGTGCTGGCAATCGTCGTTTTGGCAATGCGCGTAGCGGGGCGCGAACGCAGATAGTAGGTCGTCTTCAGCCCCTTCTTCCACGCATACATGTACATTGATGAGAGCTTGCCGATGTTGGGCGACTCGCTGAAGAGGTTGAGCGACTGCGACTGATCGATGTAGGCGTTGCGGGCCGCGGCCATATCCACCAGCGCACGCATCGGCGTCTCCCACACCGTGCGGTAAAGCACGCGCAGCTCTTCGGGCAGCTCTTCCACGCCTTGCACGGAACCTTCAGCAGCCTTCAACTTGTTGCGCATCGCGTCGTTCCACAGGTTCAGCCGCTTCAGCTCTTCCACCAGATAGCGGTTCACCTGCAAGAACTCGCCCGAGAGCGTTTCGCGTTTGAAGAGGTTGGAAATCTGCGGCTCAATGCACTCATAGCAGCCCACAATCGAGGCAATCGTAGCCGTGGGTGCAATGGCGATCAGCAGCGAGTTGCGTACGCCGCTCTTGGCAATGCGCTGGCGCAGTTCTTCCCAACGCGCAGTATTGGCAGGCTTCACATTCCACAAATCAAACTGGAAATGACCGTCCGCCAGACGGGTTTCAGCAAAGTTTTCGTGTGCGCCAAACTCTTCGGCCAGTGTGCAACTGGCGTTGAGCGCGGAGTAGTAGATCTCTTCCTGAATGCGCGTCGAAAGATTCAGCGCTTCCTCTGTGTCAAAGGGAATGTGGAGCTGGAAGAAGACGTCCTGCAGGCCCATCACGCCCAGTCCCACCGGACGCCAGCTGGCATTGGAGCGGGCTGCGGCTTCAATCGGATAGAAGTTGATGTCAATCACCCGGTCGAGCATGGGAATCGCCGTGGCCACCGTGGCCGCCAACTTCTCAAAGTTGAAGCGCAGCGTGCCGTCTGCCGCGCGTTCCACGTGGCGTGCCAGATTGATTGAGCCCAGATTGCAGACCGCCGTCTGATCCTGCGAGCTGACCTCGGTGATCTCGGTGCACAGGTTCGACAGATGCACTACGTTGCCCGGTTTGCCCGTCTGGTTGCACTTCAGGTTGGTTGCATCCTTGAAGGTCATCCAGCCGTTGCCGGTTTCGGCGAGCGTACGCATCATGCGCGCATACAGGTCACGCGCCTTCACCTGCTCCTTGAAGAGTCCCTCGGCTTCGGCTTTTTCATAGGCGGCATCGAAGGGCTTGCCATAGAGGTCAGGCAGCTCGGGCACATCCTTCGGATCGAAGAGCGACCAGATGCCATCGGCCTCCACGCGGCGCATGAACAGATCGGGAATCCAGTTGGCCAGATTCAGATTGTGGGTGCGGCGGGCCACATCGCCGGTGTTGTCGCGCAGTTCCAGAAACTGCATGACGTCAGCATGCCACGGCTCCAGATAGACGCAGCAGGCACCCTTGCGCTTGCCACCCTGATTCACTGCGGCCACCGAGCTATCGAGCGTGCGCAGCCACGGCACAATGCCATTCGACAGGCCATTGGTGCCACGAATCAGCGAACCCTGCGAACGCACGCGATGAAAGGCCAGTCCAATGCCGCCGGAAAACTTCGACATCATGGCCACATCTTTGTATGTGTCGTAGATGCTTTCGAGCGAATCTTCCGGCGAGTCATGCAGGTAGCAGGAGGACATCTGCGCATGGCGGGTGCCGGAGTTGAACAGCGTCGGCGACGACGGCATGTAGTCCAGCGACGAGATCAGACGATAAAAATCGATGGCCTCATGCGGCGTGTGCGCCAGTCCGCAGGCCACGCGCAGGAAGAAGTGTTGCGGCGACTCAATTACCTTGCGCGACTCAGGATCACGCAGCAGATAGCGGTCGTAGACCGTGCGCAGGCCAAAGTACTCGAAGCGGTCGGAGTTGTCGTCGGCAATCGCGTCGTTCAGCTTGCGGGTGTGAATCCGCACGAACTCCGCGGCCGCATCGCTGATCAGGCCCTGTTTGTAGCCGTGCTCGATGGACTGCGAGAACGAGTAGATGTTGAACGAGGAAACTTCCTTGACGATGGTGGCCAGCAGTAAACGTGCGGCTAGACGCGAGTACTGCGGCTCTTCGGCGATCAGCGCCGCGGCCGTGTCGATCGAAATCGAGTCCAGTTCACGCGTGGTTGCGCCGTCGTACAGGCCGCCAATGGTCTTCGACGCCACGCGGATCACGTCCACATGCGGAAGTCCGTAGGCCGAGCGCTGCACGGCGCGCACGATCTTGTTTACATCGACAGGTTCCAGTACGCCATTTCGCTTGCGTATGTGCATCGTGGGTGTTTCATCCCGGTCGGGGAAGCCAGGTAGTACAGGCGCGTAGCCGGTGGGCGACTCAATGGTGGCCATGAGAAAACTCTCCTTGGCCTCCCGGAAAGACGAGGCAATGTGCTTCCCCTGAAGGGGATATGCAGCCATTGCATCTCGCCTCCCCTCGGAGGCTGTGCATTTGTTCTCGGGGCAGGTCTTCGGACTCTGCAGGTTCAAACCGGAAGGCCATAGCGGTTCTCCAATTGCTGTACACCGAAGCTTCTGCCGCTGAGGGGCTTTTTCCTCAAGAAAAAGCTACCTTGCACAGTCTCACAAGGGCTACACCTATTGGAGAACCGCTCTAAACTTCCCGGACCCATGGTCCAGTGTTTTTGCTGGCCCTCGTACCTGCTTACCGCTGCGGGGCAGTTCCGGATTCACGCCGGATTCCCATCTTCGCCCCAGCCGTAGCCTGGGGAACCACCGAGCTTCTCTACTATATCTAGTGCTATTGGTGTTTTCAATGTGTATATGTAGCGTGCGCTGTGCAAATGTGAAAATCGCACAGAAATGGTCCAAAAAGCTGCGATTTTCCCGGAATTTCCTGCCATGGTGATACGATAAAATAATACGTGTTATTGAATTTATGGTTCTCTGGTCCCGGAATCCGGACCAGAGAACCATAAAGGTTTTTGTTTCAATGAGTCAAAGACTACTTCAGGCGGGCTCGTAGTTCAGGTTCGGCGCCAGCCAGCGCTCGGTTTCTTCAAGCGTCCAGTTCTTGCGCTGATGGTAGGCCTCGATCTGATCGCGCTCGATTTTGCCCACATTGAAGTATTGCGTCTGCGGATGCGCAAAGTAGAGGCCGCTCACGCTGGAGCCCGGCCACATCGCATAGGACTCGGTCAGCAGCATGCCGGTATTCTTCTCCACATCCAGCAGCTTCCAGATGGCCGCCTTCTCAGTGTGGTCGGGGCAGGCCGGATAGCCCGGCGCAGGACGAATGCCACGATACTCGCCGGCAAACAACTGTGCGTCGGTGAGTTTTTCCTCGTTGCCATAGCCCCAGTCGCGCCGCGCCCGTGCATGCAGGCATTCGGCAAAGGCCTCGGCCAGACGGTCGGCCAGCGCTTCGGCCATGATGGCGTGATAGTCGTCGTTCTCAGCGCGATAGCGGTCGCAGATTGCCTTCAAACCATGACCGCTGGTAACGGCAAACATGCCGATGCTGTCGCTGAGTCCGGTCTCGCGGGGCGCGATAAAGTCCACCAGCGAACGGCAGGCCTGACTGCCTTCGCGGTTGGCCTGCTGACGCAGAAAGTGCAGTTTTTCTACTACTGTGGAGCGCGTTGCGTCGGCGTAGAGTTCCACATCTTCGCCCACGGCGTTGGCCGCGAAGAAGCCATAGACGCCGCGTGCGGTCAGCAGTTTTTGGGCGATGATCTCATCCAGGAGCGTCTGTGCGTCGGCAAAGATCTGCTGCGCCTGCGGTCCATATTTTTCGTTCTCAAGAATCGCGGGATAGAGCCCCTTCAGACCCCAGGTGTGGAAGAGCGGCGTCCAGTCAATGTACTTGCGCAGTTCATCGAGCGGAAAGCCGTCGAGCACCTGTGCGCCGGTGAAGGCGGGGGTGGCCAGCTCTTCCGCGCGCCAGTCGATGGGCGTGCGTCGTGCGCAGGCTTCGGCAAAGGAAATCGTGCTTTGCTTGGGGTTGGTGAAGTTTTGCCGAATGGATTCGTATTCGGCAAAATGCTTCTTGATGTATGCCGCCCGGCCATCTTCGCTCAGCAGGCTGGTGGCCACCGGAACGGCGCGGCTGGCGTCCAGCACGTGCACCACGGGCTGGCTGTAGTGCGGTGCAATCTTGATGGCTGTATGCGCGCGGCTGGTGGTTGCGCCGCCCAGTATCAGCGGAATCCTGAAGCCCTGCCGCTCCATCTCGCGGGCCACATGCACCATCTCGTCGAGCGAGGGCGTAATCAGGCCGCTCAGGCCGATGATGTCGGCCTTGATCTCTTTGGCGCGTTCCAGAATCTTTTCGCACGGCACCATCACGCCCATGTCGATCACTTCGTAGTTGTTGCAACTGAGCACCACGCCTACGATGTTCTTGCCAATGTCGTGCACGTCGCCCTTGACGGTGGCCAGCAGAATCTTGCCTTGCGCCTGCACCGCCTCACCGGCGGCAGCGGCAGCGGCTTTTTCCGCTTCCATGGTGGGCGTCAGAAAGGCCACGGCCTTCTTCATCACGCGGGCTGACTTGACCACCTGGGGCAAAAACATTTTGCCCGCGCCGAAGAGGTCGCCCACCACGCTCATGCCTGCCATCAGCGGGCCTTCAATCACGTCGATGGGGCGGCCCAGCTGCTTGAGAGCCTCTTCCGTGTCTTCGTCAATGTAGGCATCAATGCCCTTGACCAGCGCATGGCTCAGGCGCGCTTCCACGGTGCCGTTGCGCCACTCCTCGGTCTTTTTCTCGGCCTTTTCCGTGCTGCCCGTGCCGGCTGACTTGAGTGTTTCGCCAAACTCCACCAGACGTTCGGTGGCATCGGGGCGGCGATTCAGCAACACATCTTCCACCAGCGTGCGCAGCTCGGGGTCAACCTCTTCGTAGACCTCCAGCATGCCGGCGTTCACAATGCCCATGTCCATGCCGGCGGCGATCGTGTGATAGAGGAAGGCCGAGTGCATGGCCTCGCGTACCTTGTTGTTGCCGCGGAAGCTGAAGGAGATGTTGGAGACGCCGCCGCTCACCTTGGCGTGAGGCAGATTCTGCTTGATCCAGCGGGTGGCGCGGATGAAGTCGACCGCGTAGTTGTTGTGCTCCTCCATGCCGGTGGCAACAGTAAGCACGTTGGGGTCGAAGATGATGTCTTCAGGGGGAAAGCCGATTTCGTCAACGAGGATGTGATAGGCGCGCTCGCAGATGCGGATGCGGTCTTCATAGCCCGAGGCCTGACCCTGCTCGTCAAAGGCCATGACGACCACCGCTGCGCCATAGGCGAGTACGGTGTGTGCATGTTCGCGGAACTTCTCTTCGCCCTCCTTCAGTGAGATCGAGTTGACGATGCCCTTGCCCTGCAGGCACTTCAAACCAGCCTCGATCACCTCCCACTTGGAGGAGTCCACCATGAAGGGCACCTTGGCCACTTCAGGTTCGCTGGCCAGCAACTGCAGGAAGCGCGTCATGGCGGCCACGCCGTCAATCATGCCTTCGTCCATGCAGATGTCGATGACATTGGCGCCGTTCTCTACCTGCTGACGGGCCACGCTTACCGCTTCATCGTAGTTGCCTTCCTTGATGAGTCGGGCAAACTTGGGCGAACCGGCGACGTTGGTGCGCTCGCCAATCATCAGGTAGGAGCCGATCTGCTGGGTGAAGGGCTGCGAGCCGCTCAGCCGTAGTGGGCGCGGTGCTTCATCGGCGGTGCTGGGCATAGCCACCTGTGAACGGCCGCGTGTGGGCTGGTGTTCGAGTGCGTGCGCAATGGCGGCAATGTGCTCCGGCGTATTACCGCAGCAGCCGCCGGCAATGTTGATCAGTCCACCCTTGGCAAAGTGCGCCAGATGATGCGCCATGTCGGCTGGCGTAAAGTCAAAGCCCGTCGGCGAGAGCGGATTGGGCAGGCCCGCGTTGGGGTAGGCGGAGATGGCCGCGTTCGACTTCTGCGAGAGCTCTTCAAGGAAGGGATACATCAGGTCCGGTCCCAGAGAACAGTTCAGGCCGATGCTGAGCGGATGAATGTGCTCGACTGCATTCCACAGCGCCTCGACCGTCTGCGCCGAGATCATCGTCTCGCCACCACGTCCCACGGCCGCTGAAATCATCACCGGCAGCTCCTTGCCGTCGGCGTCGAAGACCTCGCGAATGGCCACCAGCGCGGCCTTGGCGTTGAGCGAGTCGAAGATGGTTTCCACCAGCAGCAGATCCACGCCGCCCGCCATCAGCGAACGCACCTGCTCGGTGTAAACGCGCTTGACCTGATCGAAGGTGACTACGCGGAAGCCCGGATCGTCGGCGTCGGGCGAGTTCGAAAGCGAGACGGTGAGCGGGCCAATCGCTCCGGCTACAAAGCGCTGCCGGCCCGTGGCGTTGGCCACCAAGTCGGCGCTGGCACGGCACTGTTGCGCGCTCTGGAAGTTGATTTCGTGCGCCAGTTCGATCAGCTGCGGCATTTCAATCACGCCCTGATAGAACTCGGGATTCTTGCGCCCGCCGTGCTCACGCGGGTCTTCCACGAAGAACTCACTCTGCGCAATCGAGGTCGCGCCAAAGGTGTTGGTCTCGATGATGTCGGCCCCGGCTTCCAGAAAGCGCCGGTGAATGTCGCAGATCATTCCGGATTGCGTCAGGGAGAACAGGTCGCCGTTGTTGAGCAGATCCTTGTCGGCATGGGCAAAGCGTGTGCCGCGAATGTCGGCTTCCTTCATCCCGTAGGTGCGGATGGTCGTGCCCATCGCGCCATCGATGATGGCGATGCGTTCGGCAAGAATTTTCTGCAAGGGATGAAGCGGTTTCTGCGTCATGGGTTCCTTTGTGAGCCTGAGGGAATCGGGGCGGAATGGCCTTCTTCCATGATAACGGCTGGGGCAAGCGTGGGCGGCAGGGATGGGAGAGTCGTCGGGTGCTTGTCCCGGAAAAGAAAAACGCGCATTCGCTTGGAATGCGCGTTTTTCTTCTGTTTTTGGCCGTGCTATTTAAAAAGGTTCAGGTCGATTGCTTCGCCCATCGCCTTGTAGCCGGCATCGCCGGGGTGCAGATGATCGCCCGAATCGTAGGCCGGGTTGAAGTGCGGCGGGGTCTGGCCGTCGCCAGTCGCCTTTTCAAAGTCGATGACCGCATCGAAGACGCCGCTCGTGCGAATCCACTGATTCACAGCCGCGCGCATCTGTTCGCCCTTGCCGCTCGAATAGCCTGCGCCCACGTAAGGGGTGAGCGTTGCGCCGTAGACCTTGATGCCGTGCGCATGGGCGCGTTCCACCATCTGGCTCAGGGCAAACTTCAGCTGATCGGCGGTGATCTCATCTTCCGGTGCGCTCAGGTGCAGGGTGTGGCCAATGTCGTTGATGCTTTCCAGGATGATCAGGTACTTGACGCCGTCCTGCGCCAGCACGTCGCGATCAAAGCGTGCCAGTGCGCTCGGCCCCGCGCCCTCGTTCAGCACGCGGTTGCCGCTGATGCCCTCGTCGAGCACGCTCACGTGCTCCAGACCCTTGGTCTGCTGCAGGCGTTCGGCCAGTACATTCGGCCAGCGGCGGTTGGCGTCGTTGGTGGAACGTGCGCCGTCGGTGATCGAATCGCCAAAGGTGACGATGGCCCGCGCATCGGCTGTTGCCGGTACGTCCACGCCGCTGATCAGGTACCACGAGCTGCTTTTGGAGGCTTCGCTCAGCGTCTCAGCCGCCGTCTGGTTGCCCGGCACGGAGTAGTTGGTTTGCACGGCCAGCGCATGATAGGTGGCCGTATGCATCGGCTGCACCGGAACGAAGAGGCTGATGGCCAGATTGCTGAGTGCCGGAGCCGTGAGGGCCACGGGATCGCTGGTAACCACTGCGCCCGGAGCTAGCTGGATGCTGGCCGCGCCGCCAAAGGTCAGCTTGCGGTCCGTGCCCGGCTGAATAGCCGCGCCGCCCGCGCTCAGCGCTACATGCGCCTCTTCAATGGTCAGTGGTTCGGTGCCGTACTCGTTGGTAAAGCGTACGCGCACCTTGTCGCCGCCTTGCGAGAGGTGCACAATCTCGCGCTCGGTGGCATTGGTCAGTGACTTTGCGCCCTGGTTGGGCATGGCAGAAGCTGCCCACGTGCCCACCCATCCACTCTGTGCGCTCCCGGCCACAGCTGTTGAAAGAACCAAAACAGAAAAGCCCTGCAGTAAACTTTTAAACATTGTTTCCTCTCGCAGTATTTCCAGAATTGATCGACATCAAATTTAAACGCTTTGGGTGCCCCACCCGCAAGGCGTTTAAATTTGCCATGGGGGTGGGGTGGAAGACGGCGCTTAGCTGCCGTGACGTTCTCTATTTCCTAAGGAGAACTGCTCTATGCGCGTCCGGCAAACTCGCGGGTTTCCGTGTAGATGCGCACCTTTTCACCGTTTTCAATGTACAGCGGAGCCTTGATTTCCAGACCCGTTTCCAGCCGTGCCAGCTTGGTGACGTTGCCGCTCGTATCGCCACGTGCGCCCGGCTCGGTGTACTCCACCGTCAGCTCCACCTGCGCGGGCAGTTCCAGCCCGATGGGGTTGCCGTTGTACTTCATCAGCTTGAGAATTGCGCCTTCAACGATGAACTCCAGCGCGTCGCCCATCATGGAGTTGTTCAGCATGTGGGTCTCAAAGCTGGTCTGATCCAGGAAGTAGGAGCCGTCGCCGTCGCTGTACAGGTAGGAGGCTTCGATCTCTTCCAGATCCGGTTCCTTGAACTTTTCGCCGGCCTTGAAGGTCTTGTCGAAGACGCCCCGGGTGATCAGGTTACGCATCTTCAGCCGCACCAGCGTCTGGCCGCCGCGTGCCGTCGGCGTCGATACTTCGACGTCCATGCAGTAGTAGGGCACGTTCTCGTGCTCAAAGTACATCTTGCGCTTTACGTTGATGGCCTCAATGACCGCTGCCATGGTTCTTCCTTTTACTTCGCGAAATCTTGGGCCAGCGCGCAAACAAGGCGTGGCTCCCCGTCCATTATAGGGGGGCGGAGCTACGAGGGAACCGCACCAAGGTCAGCCCCAGCGGTTTTGCGGATGCGGCCTTATGGCTTGGCCGGCTGCGGTGCAGTGGGCAGGGGCTTCAGCTCGGCCTTCAGCAGCAGATCGCAGGCATTCGTCTGGTGCGCCGCCGCCGCCAGATCCAGCGCTGTTTTACCTGCCTTGTTCTTCAGCAGTGGGTCGGCGTTTTTCTTGAGCAAAAGCTGTACGACCTCCGCATTGCCTCGTTCCGCGGCCTTCATCAGGGCGGTGCTGCCGTCTTTGGCTGCGGTGTTCACCTCGGACCCGTGGCTGAGCAGGATCTGCGTCAGCGGCAGCAGGCCATCGTGAGCCACCTGCATCAGTGGGGTATTGCCCTCATTGTTGGTGGTTTTCACGTCGGCACCCTTGGTAATCAACGTCTGCAGGACGTTCAGATCGCCCGATCCGGCGGCATACAGCAGCGGGGTATTGCCGTCCTTGTCCTTGGCCGTCAGATCGGCCTGATGGGCCAGCAGCAGCCGTGCCGTCTCCTGATTGGCCCGCCGTGCGGCCTCCATCAAGGGCGTCACGCTGTTCTTGTCCTTGGCGTTCACGTTGGCCTGTTGGGCCAGCAGGGCAGTGGCGACATCGGCGTAGTCGTTGGCCACGGCCTCCAGCAGAGCCGTGCGGCCCAGCGTGTTGGCGGCCTGTGGGTCGGCCCCGCGGCTGAGCAGCAGCTTGACGATTTCCACCCGTCCGGCACGGCTGGCGTAGACCAGCGCCGTTGAACCGTCCGCGCCCTTGGCCTCCAGCTTGGCACCCGAGGCTACCAGCGCTTTCACCTGATCCCAGTCGTTGGTGCTTGCCGCCAAGGGCAGGGGATCGACCTTGGACTGGGGTGCAGGCTTGGCCGGAGCCTTGGCCTGGGTCGCTGCCGATTTGGCTGCGGATGCGTTGCTGGCTGTTTTTTTGCTCTGTGCCGGGGCCAGCGCCACCGTCAAAACCATTGCCACCACCACAACCGCCGCCTGCTTGCCGTTCCAACGCATTGCCTGCTCCCCAGAAAGAAAAACCGCGGGCAGAATAGCAGAAATAGAAGAATTTAGCCCATTTTAACGAACAGAGGACAGGGATCAGAGAATAGAGCGCAGAGAATAGAGTGCAAAAAACATCAACACGCCGCCTGATTCGAGCTTCCCAAGGCAGGCAAAAATACAGAATAGGTAACCAACAACTGAAAGCTGGTAGTTAACGCCTGAAAGCTGCTTTCCGTCCTCTCCATTGTTACAATCAAGCCATGCGAGTCACGGTGGGAGTATCGGGTGGCATTGCCGCCTACAAGTCAGCGGAATTGGTGCGGGCTCTGCAAAAGCAGGATCTGGATGTGCATGTGGTTATGACCGAGGCGGCCAGCCGCTTTGTGCAGCCGCTCACCTTTGCCACTTTGACCGGCCACCGGGTGATTAGCAGCCTGTGGAACGGCTGGGAAGAGGGCCAGAGCGAGCAGAACGGCATTGATCACGTTGCCGAGGCGCAGTGGACCGACCTTCTGGTGGTGGCTCCGGCCACGGCCAACATTCTGGCCAAATTCGCCCACGGGCTGGCCGACGATTTTCTTTCCACCATGTACCTGGCCACCGAAGCTCCGGTGATTGTGGCTCCGGCCATGAATACCAACATGTGGGCGCATCCTGCCGTACAGGCCAATGTGGAAATTCTGCGCCAGCGCGGCGTGCGGGTGGTTGAACCCGGCACCGGCGAGCTGGCCTGCGGCATGGTGGGTGCGGGACGCATGGCCGAGATTGAGGTCATCACCCAGGCCGTGGTGAATACGCTTGGCAATCGTCACGATCTACGTGGTGAAACCGTGCTGGTGACGGCCGGCGGCACACGCGAGGCGCTCGACCCGGTGCGTTACATCGGCAATCGCTCCAGCGGCAAGATGGGTTACGCGCTGGCCGAGGCCGCGCACAGCCGTGGTGCCCGCGTGATTCTGGTCAGCGGCCCTTCGTTGCTGCAGATTCCGGCCCATTGTGAGCAGGTGAATGTGACCACTGCGGAGGAGATGCGCAAGGCCGTGATGGAGCGCATGACCGAGGCGACGCTGGTCATCAAGGCCGCAGCCGTGGCCGATTATCGCCCCGTGGCCGTTAGCGATCAGAAGCTAAAGCGTACCGGTCCGCTCACGCTGGAGTTGGCGCCTACTGAAGACATTCTGGCCGAAGTCGTGCGCAACCGCCGTCCCGGACAGCTGATTGTGGGCTTTGCCGCTGAAACTGAAAACGGTGTGGCAAACGGCCGCGCCAAGCTGCTGCGCAAGGGCGTGGATGCCATTGTGCTGAACGACGTGAGCCGCTCCGATGTGGGCTTTGACGCCGATCAGAACGCCGTCACCTTCCTGACCGCCTCGACCTCGATCGAAGTAGAGAAGATGCCCAAGCGCCAGCTCGCCGACCGCATTCTGGACGAGATTCTGACCCTGCGCCGCCCGCGTACGCTGATGATGGAAGTGGGCTCGCATGAAGACGAGCTGACCAGCCAGGAACGCGTGTTGCGCGAGACCAGCTTCCAAAATAGCCCCGAAACCAGCTTTGTCCCGGCCGGCCGTGAGCGCCAGCTGATCGTGGAGTAGCCGTGAAGCCTGTACTCGATCCGGCAACCCGCGCGGTGCTTCAGGAACGGATGCGCTTTTATCGCGATCTGGGCCTGACGGAGTTCTATCGCCGCCCGGTGGACCCGGCTTTGCTGGCCCAATTACAAGCGGCGGTAATCCCCGAGCCTGTAGTCGCAGAACCCACAACAGCCACAGCAATTTCAGAACCTTCGCCGTCCGCGCAGGGTTCGCAGCCCGCGCAGAACTTGGCGCAGAAGATTGCGCCGGACCAAAACTCACTGGAGGATACTCAAATTCCCCCTCGCAAGATCTTTCCCGCGGCGCCCGCTATTGGCGCAGTCATTGCTCCCGCCAAGCGTGCCGCCGCCCTTCAAGCTATTCGCGACGAGATTGGCGATTGCACCCGTTGTTCCTTGCATAAGGGGCGCAACCAGCTGGTTTTTGCTGACGGCGACCCCAACGCCCGCCTGCTCTTTGTGGGTGAAGGTCCAGGAGCCGATGAAGATGCGCAGGGCCTGCCCTTTGTGGGCCGCGCCGGCCAGCTGCTGAACAATATGATCAATGCCATGGGTTTGCAGCGCGAGCAGGTCTACATTGCCAACGTGGTCAAGTGCCGCCCGCCGCAGAACCGTACGCCGGAGCCGGAAGAGGCGCATACCTGCACGCCCTTCCTCTTCCGCCAGATCGACGTGGTGCGGCCTGAGGTGATTGTGGCACTGGGCGCTACGGCGGCCACTTATCTGCTGGGGCAGCGTCAGCCTTTGGCCGGCTTGCGTGGTCGCGTGCACAGCTTCCGTCAGACCAAGCTGATCGTCACCTATCACCCTGCCTACCTGCTCCGCGACCCGCGCCAGAAGAAGGAAGCCTGGGCCGATCTGCAGATAGCCATGCGCGAGCTGGGATTGAAGGGGAAGGCGTAAAGCAGCTTTCCGCGCAAGCGGTTAGCTCTTCCAGCCCGCGCCGTAGGCGCAACGCAGGTTAGCCCCACGTTTTAACGTGGGGTACGCTGAACTACGGACAGCCGGGTTTTGATTCTGTCATTACGGAAAAGATTCCTTGTTTTTTTAAAAACCTGAGCAACCTTCCAACTAAATCCCACATCGTATATATAAGCTCGAGTCTGGCTTATCAATTTATAGAGTGTCAGGTTTAAAAGGGACAAAGATCCTGCGAGCTATTCGGGCCCAAGCGGTTGATTCGTGGACGTATCAGAAATTTTATACTTCCGCACGATCTGTTTCGACCAACTTTCATGATCCGCCCTTCCCCAGAAGAGCGCGGTGGGATGTGGGTTTGCGGTTCCCCTAGCTGCAAACCCCATTCCACAGAAAATAAATATCTTATCTGATCTATCCCAACTTGGTTCCGCTTGAAGGTTCATCTCCCTCTCGTGTTGGGAGTGCCTCCGCAGGCAACCTCCGGACGAAAAAAGATGCGAGAATGTGGGTAGAGCGTCTTCCCGGCGGCAAAGGCACTTGAGCGTATTCGGTGATCATTTACACCGATGCGCAACAGGCTGAAGCTCTGTTCTATGGGTCTGCAGCTGGGAAAGGACGCAGGCGTGCGGCTTGCTGATTGATTCTGCCGTACGCAGGGGGACATTGACTCTGCAGCGTATTCTTTCCACTCATCTGTTTCTGCAGCATCGGCTTCATCCTGGCCTGCTTGAACTGGCCAGCCGCGCCGGAGCCGACGGCGTTGAGCTCTTTGCCGCCCGCCAGCACTTTGACTACACCAGTCCCGAGATCGTTCACGAACTGGCCAGCTGGTTCCGCTCGAACCCGCTCAAGCCCTATTCGATGCATGCGCCGCTCTTCCCGGATCTGGAGATGGGCCGCGCCGGCGCACCGGCCGTGAACCTGATCCATCCGGAAAAATCCCGCCGCATTCAGGCCATGGATGAGATCAAGCGTGCCCTCGAAACCGCCGAATATATTCCGTTGGAGACGATGGTGTTGCATCTGGGTGAGCGCACCGATGGCTGGGATCAGGCCGCGATGGAGCACTCTTTGACCGCGCTCGAACATCTGGGAGCTTTTGCCCATCCGCTGGGCGTGAAGATTCTGGTGGAGAACCTGCTGAACGAGGCCGCCTATCCCGAGCATCTGAATTCGATTCTGGAAATTGGCCATCAGGACGGCATTGGCATCTGTCTGGACCTTGGCCATGCGCATATGACCGTGGGGGTGGCCGACGCCATCGCTACGCTCGGCAAGCGCATCGTCAACGTGCACGTCCACGATAATCACGGCCTGAAGGACGAGCATCTGTGGCCGGGCGAGGGGTCCATCGAGTGGCCTGCCGTAGTTCAGGCGCTCAAGGCTCTGCCCACGCCGCCAGCCATCGTGCTGGAACTGCATCCAGCGCTGGGCGATGACCTGAATGCGCTGCCTGCCCGCATAGAAAAGTCTTTCCAGATGTTTGCGTAAAACAGATTCAGACAAAGAAAAGAAGCGACGGAGTTTGCTCCGTCGCTTCTTTTCTTTGAATTCAAAACTACTCGATCGGGTCGTTGGGTGCGGGAGCGAGTGCGGGTGTGGGAGCTGGGTGCCCCAGGTCTCGTTTTTGAGACCTGGGAAAGCACAAATGCTCTAGCAGATGCGCGGCAACTGTTCGCCGATCTGCGGAGCGATCACGCGATTGGAACCCATGGCGGTGCGGGCCACCAGCATGCGCGGGTGCTCGGCCACCACGGTGCCGATGCGTGCAGCTTCCTTGCCGAGTGGATGCGCGTGCAGAATCGTCAGCACCTGCTCCGCAGCCTCGGGCGCAACAAAGAAGACCACCTTGCCCTCGTTGGCCACGTAGACCGGATCAAGGCCCAGCAACTCGCAGGCGGCCTGCACCTCGGCGTGGACCGGCAGGCGGGTTTCGTCGATCTGCATGCCCACATTCGAGCTGTTGGCAATCTCGTTGAGCGTGGCGGAAAGGCCGCCACGGGTAGGGTCGCGCATGGTGTGTACCTGTGGTCCCACCGCATCGAGCACGTTCGCGATCAGGCCGTTCAGCGCCGCACAATCGGATTCAATCGGGCTCTCGAACTCCAGCCCCTCGCGCACGCTCAGAATCGCCATGCCGTGGTCGCCAATGGAGCCGGAAACCAGGATTGCATCGCCGGGCCGGGCACGTTGCGGACCCACGCTCAGGCCCTCGCGCAACTGGCCCACGCCGGCTGTATTGATGTAAACGCCGTCGCCGTGGCCGCGTTCCACCACCTTGGTGTCGCCGGTGACAATCTGTACGCCTGCCGTTGCTGCCGCCCGCGCCATCGACTGCACAATGGCCGCCAGCTGATCGAGTGGAAAGCCCTCTTCAAGGATGAAGCCTGCGGTCAAAAATTTGGGAATCGCGCCGGAGACGGCCAGATCGTTGACTGTACCGTTGACTGCCAGCTCGCCAATATTGCCGCCGGGGAAAAAGAGCGGCTGTACGACAAACGAGTCGGTGCTCATGGCAATGCGGCCTGCATTTTTCTCGAAAGACAAATCGAGCACGGCTGCGTCGCCCAGGTTTTCGAGCGCGGGATTGCGAAAGGCAGGAAGGAACAGGTGCTCGACGAGTTCGTTGCCAAGTTTGCCGCCGCCGCCATGCCCCATCACGATGGTGGGGTAATCGGCGAGAGGCAGTGGGCAGCTCCAGTTGGAGAAATCAGGTTTGGACATAAAGAGAACTCAGGGGACGGATACAGAGATCAGAGATCAAAGAACCGGTGCCCGTGTTCAGTGTAACGTTTTCCACCTGCAGTGGGGCCAACCACTTGCGGTGGGGCCAATCGCTTCGCTTGACTGAGCTGACAGCTGCTTTACGGATGCAAGCTGAATCCGGAGGGCAAAGCTGCCTCAAGCTGGATTTGTTCTCCGCGGAGGGGGTGCTCGAATTGCAGAAATTGGGCGTGCAGCAAATAGCCTCCGTCGCCGGGCAGGCCGGGGAGATTTTCGAGCGGTTGGCCGCCTGAGCCGTACAGAGGATCGCCCACCAGGGGATGGCCAATGGAAGCCAGATGGATTCTGATTTGATGTGGGCGACCCGAATACAGGCTTACCTCAAATACGGTGCTGCTTGCGCTGCGTGCGACCACCCTGGCCAGGGACTTGGACGGCTTGCCGCTGGGGTTGGCGGCCCACACGGAACCGATGCGCGGGTGCGGTACGAGGCCGATGGGGGTGAGGATTTCGTAGGCGTCCTGCTCGGCAGCGTTTTGCGCCAGCGCGCGGTAGATCTTTTGAATTTTGGGTGTGTTCCAGTTTGCGGTCAGATGCGCGGCCGCCTGCGCTGTTTTGGCAAAGAGGACGATGCCGCTAGTGCCTCGGCCCAACCGGTGGACGGGGTTGGCGTGGAGGCTATGCTTCTGCACCATGCGCAGGAGGGTGTTTTCCATAAAGCCGCCGCCGGGCAGGGTGGGCAACCCGCTGGGTTTGTTGACGGCCAACAAACAGGGGTCCTCGAAGAGGACTTCGAAGTGCTGCGGAGCGTCTGGTTCGATCCACGGAGGACGGTTCCAGACCAGGGTTTGCCCTGCAGTGAGCAACTCGCTTCCGTTGGCGGGCACGCCGTTGAGGGTGACTTCGCCGTTGTTCAGATTTTGTTGCCAGACTTCGGTCGTTGAGTGGGGATAAAGGCTTGCCAGATGGGAGAGCAGGGTTTGCCCATGGTCTTTCCTGCCGATGATGGTGGTGTAGGCATAGCCTCGGTTGAGCATACAGATTGAGTGTAAGCCACGGGCTCTGCCACAGTCTTTTCACGGCTAAGGCATGGGGGATCGATCAAACGGCAAGCAGAATTCTCCTCTGGCGCGTCCGGTCGGCAGTAGCGTAATGTATCTGTGCTGGAGGTTCCATGAAACGAGCTCTTCTCAGCCGCGCCTTACTTGTCTTCATCTTATTTTTCCAAGCCGCGACCGTCGCACTCCACGCTCAATCAAGTACCTCAAGCATCGCAGGCACCTGGCAGGGCGCACTTGAGTTGTCCAGCAGCAACTCGATCCGCGTCGCTTTTTCCATCGCGAAAAATTCTGACGGTTCGCTCCACGGCGGCATCCGGTATGTCGACCACGATGCCGGGCTCGTCTTCTCTTCGATTACCTTCTCGGCTCCGGATCTGGTCGCAACGCAGTCGACGACCAGCATGGCCTACCAC
The DNA here is from genome assembly GCF_048629425.1 of Telmatobacter bradus. Taxonomy (NCBI): domain Bacteria; kingdom Pseudomonadati; phylum Acidobacteriota; class Terriglobia; order Terriglobales; family Acidobacteriaceae; genus Telmatobacter; species Telmatobacter bradus. The sequence continues at coordinate 3,246,911 of NZ_CP184532.1, read as the reverse complement.
GGCAAGCTCAGCGCCGATGGTCAGTACATAATCGGTACTTGGCTGCAGGGTGACCGAACTTTACCCCTGACCCTCACGCTTGCCACTCCAGCCAGCCTTTGGAAGCCGGCAGGTCCGCCGCCTATGGCATCCGATGCGGACCCCTCCTACGAGGTCGCAGTCATTAAGCCTGCCTTGCCCGAGGAGCAACACCCTGTCTGGAACATGCATGCTTCGGAGTTCCATGCCACCGGCACCAACGCCGCAGAGCTCATCAAGATGGTCTACAAGATCCGCGGCCGCCAGATCATGAACGCGCCGCCCTGGGTGGAAGAGAGAAAATTCGATATCACCGCCAAACCCGACATTCCCGGAGTGCCCAACGACGACCAGACCAGGATCATGATTCGCAAGCTTCTTACTGAACGATTCCACTTGGTCTGCCACACCGGAACTCAGGACTTTCCAGCGCTCGTCATGACGCTCGATCCCAAAGGTCCGAGCCCTGTCCCCAGCAACCCCGACTATAACGTTCACGGCGGCATGTTTATCCGGCAGGAGCGCGATGAAATGCAGCTCCAACTCTTCGGTGTCACCATGCATGACTTCATCAAAGACCTTATGGACAGGTACCGCGACGAGCAGATCGTCGACGAGACCGGCCTCACAGGCACCTACGACATTACGCTGCACCTGCCTCCCACTGTGTTTCAGGGCACCGGAGATGGAGGTGTTGAGGATGAGGTGGGCACCGACTACATCGCTGCGGCGAAACATGCCGGCTTCAAATTTGTCTCAAAGAAAGCGCCGCTGCCCGTCGTAATTATCGACCACATTGACCCGCCGACGGCCAACTGACTGCGAGCGTGCTTCAGGCAAAGTGGTGAGGCTTGGTATTGAGAGAATTGTTGCTAACTCGGGAATTACTCAACTTGTAGAACAGGATCGGTAACGATAAACGCCAGGCTCCAGGATCATCCCGGGGTCGAGCTCTGGCGACGCGGCGCGAGACCCCAGTTGCTATGGCGACATTCGGGTAGTAATCTGCGCTCGATGAGCGCAATGCGGTTTGGCTCGAACCGAAGTCAAGAACTAGCAGTTCCGGGATGGTCCGTATCGAAAATATCGTGGATACGCAAATGGAAGAAGTGCTGAGCAGGAACTCCGTCTGCACATCGTTGCTCCCGTTGAATTCGACAGCTTTTCCGTACAGCTCTTGCAAACGCAAACTTGAAAACGCTGTGGATGCAGAGCTGCGTAAATTGAAAGCACAGAATGTGTGCGTCTAAAACCCCGGGCGTTCCGTCAATTGTCTTAGTTATCTATTGCGAGTATTCTGCGTCGGTGATGGTATTTGTATCGATGGAAGGAGCATTCCGTTGAAGAGCAGATCACTTTGGTTATTTTTGCCGGTTATTTTGCTAAGCGCAGTGTTGGTTAGCTGGGGACAGAGACCAGATCCAAATTGTTGTTCTTCAGTTCTTCCATCAACGGAGACAACTGCCACCGATCCAGGACTTTTGTTTTATCTTTCCGGTGACCATGGCCCCAATGCCGATTTCGCGGCTGGGGGCCAAACCACGCCGAATTTTTACTCCGATGTGAAGATTCTTCCCGGTGGGGCCAAAGGCTCCTACTTGCAATGCGGCAATAACCAATTGCTTTCCTATTGGGCGCCCGGCAATATTTATTCGCAGCGCGGAACGATCTCCTTCTATTGGCGGTCGCGTGATCCAGTGGACGAGACTGCCTTTCCCATCTTTCGTGTGGGATATGCTGACCATTCCAGTTGGGACCAAGTGTGGTTACGAATCGACTACAACGGCCACGGTTTTGACGCCTTTGTGACTGACGTGAACCTGGGCCGGACTCGGGTTTCATATAACTTGCCGAGTTTCCCCAAGCCAGACCAATGGGTAAATCTGACTCTCACTTGGGATGAGACCACAGGCATTCGGTTTTATGTGGACGGCAAGATGGTGGCCGAAAATCTTGCGACGGGCATGTTTGATGCCGCACTCGATCAATTTGGGCCGCACTCCCGCATCATCGGACCCACCGGCGTAGAAAGTTCTTACAGCTATGACCGTGGCGGAGATCTTGATGAGTTGCGCATTTATGACCGCGCATTGAGCGACGAGAATGTAGCTTCTCTTGCCAAGGGCGAAACGCCGCAAAACATTCCGTTGGCAACGCGCAGCCTGACGAACGCGAAGACGCTGAAGGAGTGGTGGTTCCATTACGGCTGGAACCGTCCGGGCGATATTCCCGCTCCGTTGCCTGCGATCAACACGACGATTCGCAAGGTGCAGATCAATGACGCCTACGATCTGGGACGCTGGTGGTGGAGGGCGAACGATGGTATCCGCGAAACCACATGGCCCGGCGTTTACAATCGTTCCCGCCTGACGGGTCGCTTCGATTATTTTCAACTTCCGGATTGGGATTGCTATGCGATCTCCGGGAAGACGATTACATTCATTCTGCCCGATGAACCGTGGAATCACCTGGAGATGAGTGGCGGCGCATTTGGCAACGGGGCATTACTGACGCCGGATGTATCGGAGCATGAACTTCGCCAGAGTGCCCTGGCCGGAACGGTGCTGCCGGCAAAGACGATCTTTGAACGACCCCAGGGGCAGGAGACAACCTTCCACGATCTTCTCGCGCCTGTGACCGGCGGCAAGCTTCGCTTCACCAATGTGGAGCAAGAGACGCCTATCGGCGAGCTTTCTGCTTACTACGTTCACGCAGGCAGTCCACCGGCAGGAATTGTCCAACTCAGGTACCGACTTGCGACGCGCCCTTCTGCGAGCGACAATCCGACCCTGCAGCCCCTGGTCAGCTTCATTCATGATCGCTATCCGGCAGATGAGCGCGCGATCCTGGTCGGGGGACCTAGCGGATACGGCGGTGGCCGCCAGCGTCCCGGCACAGCGCCCAGGGAGCCAGAAAACAAACAGCAGGATTTGGGGATGCCAATTGTGCACATTCTTATCCCCGCCGATTTGCGCGGCCTGTCAGCCAGTACAACGCACGTTCCCTCCTATTCATGGGACAACATGTATGCGGGTCTTGATGGCATTGCCATCGACCTGCCAGCGCTGAACGTAAAGCCAACGCACGGCGATTATGTGCCGATGAATATCGCGGTGAAAGATCCACTGTGGCCGATGCGCGACATGCTCACCTTTACGTTTTCCGTGAAGCCGGGCGAGGCGCACACCTTGTGGCTCGACACGCGCGACCGCATATTACCCAACGACAAAAGCCTTCTGATTACGATTGCCTCGGCCAGCGCGGAGTTCAATGCCTCTGATTTGGAAGGCGCTGAGGTACGGCTGATTTTCAAGCCTTACAAGGATGCCGTCAAAGAGCATATTGCTGACCGCCTCACCGAGGTGCGCGATAATTTTTCCAACATGACGGAAGAACACGTCAACAGCCGACGGCTGAATACCTACAATCGCTTCTATGCGGACATTACCGATCTGCTGCGCGTAGATCCTTCGAACGATTTGGGGCGCAAGTATTGGCACGAATGGAACCCCGAAACGGCTCCTCCTGATTACACTCCGCCAGAGGTGCCTGCAAATGTACCCAAGTGGGCCTATCTGCAGGCGAAGGATGTTGACTACTTCCAGCGAATCGCAGACTTCTACGTCGACGAGCGTCAAGCTTGGGATGGTGAATTTGGCGGCGGTCTTGGCGATGACAGCGATTTCACCAACCTCTTTCCTTCGCTTGCCCTGATGGGGACGGAACCGGAGAAGCTGAAGACTTCTCTCTCCAGGGAACTGGAGGCCATGTACGAAAACAAGATGTGGACCAATGGACTGGCAACGGGCCAGTTTGACGAACTGCACAGTTACGAGGATGGCCTGAATGTTCTCGGCCAGTCGTTGATGATGGACTTCGGCAATCCCAAAGATCTGGAACGCGCCATGGTAACCGCGCGCAGATTGGAGTGGCTGACCGGAGTGAATGCGGCCGGGCATCGGCACATTCGCTCAGCCTACTTCAGCGGTGCGAAAATGGCGGAAGGCGGCGTGTGGGGATGGTCCAAGGGACGTTCTTACATGGTCTTTCATCCGGCGCTTGATCTTGTGCTCTTCAATGGCGCGCCAGAGACACGCAAAATGGTGCTGGAGACTGTCAATGGCATGTTGGCCCACCGCAAGCAGGAGCAGGATGGCAGGTTCATTACTCGCACAAGCATCAATTTCAAGACCGATGAAGATCTGCCCGGCGGAGACGCCACACCCGACTTCATGTTCTGGGCTGCATACCGCTGGACGGGCGATCAGAAGTACTTGCTTCCATTCATGGATGAAGGTCCGTCGTCGCTTGCTCATATCAGCTCGGACGCGATCGATCAGCTGAAGCTGCGCGATACCTGGGGCAAGCAGTTGGTCGCGGCCGCGGGAGTGCCTGAAGGCATCAACGGTGTAGCTCCAACCGCCGCACAGTCCATGACCGGATCTGCCGAGACCTTGGCGTGGCAGGTGAGCGGAGACACAAGATATCTCGATCGGCTTTACTCTTCGCAACTGCAGGCGGAATCGAATCGTGAATGGATCAATACGGAAGGTAGTCTTTGGATTGATCGCGTCACTGACTCCGCGGGCCCGATGTTCGTAAACACCGAGCTGCAGCGTGCTCGTCTTGGTGGCATCGCGCTGGTTCGCAATCACATCTATCCGGGCAATGCTGTCGGTTGGAAATTTGTCGCGCCAGCCACGCCACAAAGCGTCGGAATCCTCATTCCCGAGGCTACGCCTGATCATCTCAAGATCATCGTCTATAACCTCGAAGCCAATCCGGTAAAAGCACAGATGACTGGATGGGAGATCGACCCGGGCAAGTGGGAGATCGCCCAGGGCACGCGTGGCAATGCAGACACTGATCCAGTCGTAGATGTTCGTAGGCGCTCTGAGAGCTTCGAGCGCAGCACTATGCTGGACTTTACTTTTGCTCCTCATACGACGACAGTGCTGGAACTCAATCTGGTCGAGAAGGGCCTTCCCTATTGGTCGCGGCCCGACCTGGGGATCAGTGCCGACGATGTGGTTGTCAACGGCAATCAGATGAGAGTGACAGTCCATAGTCTAGGCGGAGTGGATGCGCCGGCTTCCACCGTTGTGTTGCGCGATCGCTTGAACAGAGTGCTCGCGAGAGCGAAAGCCGCTCCACTAAAGGCGCCTCTTGATCTGCTTCCAAAAACAGAGGTAGTGTCATTACCCCTGCCGCCAGGCGCAGACTGGAAGGGTGGAAGTGTGAGCGTTGAGATCACCGGCACGCTGCCGGAGATTACACTGATGAACAACCGAGTGCAGTTCTGATGCGAAAGAGTACGTGTCCCCTCAGTGACACGGTTGAATCAATCTATGATCGCGGGCTGCGCGTGGCCGGGAACATAGACACGTGGCAACATATGGAGACCTATTCCTGGTCGGGGGGCTGTTGAACGGGTCGGCTGTTTGTGGCACAGTGAAGGTTGAGGCTCCCATCCTCTGTGCTGGACGAGCCAACGGGCAAAGGCCAGAGGTGAGCCACGCACCCGACGACGGAGATGTAAACCAGGATGGGTAAGGTGAAAAAGGGATTAGTTGCGGCAGCTCCCACTGTTGTTGCGTTCAGCCTCATCGCCGGGAATGTTGGCCTTCTGTTCAGGCGAGGTCTACACCCAAATCTGGAAACGGCAGTGGGCTTCTTGTGGATCGCCTCCGACTATGCGCTGCGCCAGAAACAACAGCATCCGGTCGCAGCGCCACGCATCAATGCTGCTGGCGTCATCCTTGGGAGCCTTTGCCTGTCTGCCAGCGGCCTTCATCCGCTTTATATCGACTGGTACCGCGTCCGCACTCCACTGGGCTACATTCCTGCAGCGGCAATAATCGGATTTCAGAAGGAGTTGCGTGATGCGAGCGTCAGGCTTTCCGAATCGGCGCGCATTTTTCCGAAAGTATGCATGACGATTCTGGCCCGTCCTTATGCGCTTGCAGCTGTGATGAATGCCTACGGAGTCATCGAACTCGCCCGCAGCGCAATCGGAATACACGATAATGCTCTCTTGGCCATCAGCGCCGCTTACGGTGTTGCAACCTTGGCCCTGCCACTTCTCGATGCTCGTGGATAGAAACTAGCCGCAGGTCAAGACACTCATTGTGCATCGGTCAGGCGCTTTTTATCCAGAATGCTCTTCGTGAACGCCATGGGGAACAGCGATACGCAGCAAGGATAGGTCAAGAGATTCCAGTCGCGATGGCAACTTTCGATGACTGATCAGGCAAGGCGCGAACAAACGGCTTCATTTACCTATAAAGTTCAACAGAGTAGATGCGGGATCTGGATTCATAGGCCACCGACTTCGAATCACGGAACAATTCAAGGACGATGCATCCAATTCTTCCGTGGCAGTGAAAAAGCAAGTAAAGGTCCGACAGACAGTTTCAAATTTGTATATCAAAGCGGGCGAGCAATTCACGCCGGCCTGCGCGAGTGAGTGCGAGCGCGCGGCAGTCAAGTTCCTGCACGACCCAGCGCTGCTTGAGCAAATAGGCTTTTTCTTATTCGTTGGGTTAAACGTGGATTCTCTGCGACATAAAAAATATGAGGCAGGTGGCCCGCATTTTAGTTAGTCCCATAGAAATGGGTGCCCCAGGTCCCGCTTCTGGGGCCTGAGATGAATACTTTATTTCAGCCAATTTTTATCGAGGAAAAATCAGTAAGTCTATTCGTGCAGAAAATACGCCAGAGTCCCTGCATCCCAGGTCTCTGCGAGACCTGGGGCACCCATTTTTTTATGGTGAGGCAAGAGGCATCTCTGCCACGAAAAGAGCTGACAGCTAAGAGCTGACAGCTGTCTTGCTTCCTGCCGCAGCCAGTTCTTCGGTGCTCAAAAATCGACCGTAGTTGAAGTACGCGGCGCAGGCGCCTTCGCTGGAAACCATGGTTGCGCCCAGCGGATGGCGGGGGGTGCACGCTTTGCCGAAGGCCGGGCAGTGGGCGGGCTTGAGGGTGCCGCGCAGCACTTCGCCTGCATGGCAGAGGGGCGATTCCTCGGTGTGAATGCCGCTGGTGTCAAAGCGCAGATCGGCGTCGAAGTCGCGATAGTCGGCGTTCAAGCGCCAGCCGCTCTGCGGGATCACGCCAATGCCGCGCCAGGCGCGATCGGTTACTTCAAAGACCTCGCCGAGCAGCTTTTGCGCCGGCTTGTTGCCCTCGAAGGTGACGGCGCGCTCATAGGCGTTTTCCACCTCGTGGCGGCCCGCTTCCAGTTGCAGAATCGCGCGGCGAATGCCGTCCAGCAGGTCGAGCGGCTCAAAACCGGTGACGACGATGGGCGTTTTGAAGCGCTCGGCCAGTGGCGGATACTCCCAAAAACCCATCACGCTGCAGACGTGGCCGGCAGCCAGAAAAGCGTCAATGTGGTTGCGCTCGTTGCTGAGCAGCGCCTCAATGGCAGGCGGCACCAGAACGTGCGAAACCAGCAGGGAGAAGTTCTTCAGTCCGCGCCGCTTGGCCACGTGTACCGCCATGGCGTTGGCCGGAGCTGTGGTTTCAAAGCCCACGCCGAAAAAGACCACCTGACGGTCGGGATTCTTCTGTGCCAGTTCCACCGCATCCAGCGGCGAATAGACCACGCGGACGTCGCCGCCACGGCCCTTGATCTGGAAGAGGTCGGCCTCGGTGCCGGGCACGCGCAGCATGTCACCAAAGGAGCAGAAGATGACCTCGGGCCGTGCGGCAATGGCCAGAGCCTTGTCGATCAGCTCAAGCGGGGTAACGCAGACCGGGCAGCCGGGACCGTGCACCATCTCAACGCCCGCGGGCAGCATCTGGTCGATGCCATTTTTGAGGATGGAATGTGTCTGGCCGCCGCAGATCTCCATGATCTTCCACGGCTTGGTACAGTGGGTGCGGATTTCGCGGGCCATGCGCTGGGCGATTTCACCGTTGCGGAACTCGGTCAGATACTTCATGCGGCGGGCTCGTCCTTTTTGGCCGTACAGCTGCCGTCGGGGCAGTTCGATTGTTCACGCTCGGCGGCGCGGGCAAAGGCTTCCTCCTCAGTGGCCAGCTCTTCGTCGAGGGCGCCCATCTGGCGGAAGATGTCCAGCGTTTTTTCAGCGGTTTCAGCGTCCAGCTTGGAGATGGCAAAGCCAACATGGACAACGACGTATTCACCGACTTCAACCTCGGGAACGTAGTCCAGGCAGACACGCTTGACGACGCCGCCAAAGTTGACGCGGCCGATATGCAGGTCCCCTTCAGCGAGGATTTCTTCGACTTTTCCGGGAATGGCGAGGCACATAGTTCTACGTTATACCGTTGGAGGCGGGCGCGCGCGAGTGATTTAAATCACTCGGTGGAGGAAAATTTATTCCGACGCACAGATTCACCTTCCCCACTGCTCAGCAGGGAAGTGCGTGCCAGTTTGAATCTTTTTTAGCTGCTCATGATGGGAATAGCCGGCCCCTCCACCAGGGGTTTGTGGACCGGAACTTCTGCTTTGATATAGGAAATTTTGCCTGCGGCGATTTCATCCTGAGCGATTCGGCAGGCTTTACTCGAATCGCTATGGATCAGTGCATGGGAGCCGTTCTGCAACTGCCGGGCGCGGCGTGCTGCAACAAGAACCTTACGATAATTCGAATCAAACGTAGTTTCAATCGTCATCGTTGTCCTCCCCGAAATTAAATTCCCGTTGTGCGCTGTCTCCAAAAATGCCGAAAGCATCGAGCACGGGCTTGACCCGCTCCTGACTGTTGGCCTGCAGGCAGGATGCGGCAACTTCCAGAACCCGGCGGCTGCGGAGGGCGATCGATTCTCCATTGCGGTAGAAGCGTTCGGCCAGCACGATAGCTTCCATTTGCGCCACAGCCCTGTCCAAAATGTCGTTGACCAGAATATAGCCGTACTGGTGATAGTTTTCAATCTCGCGGCTGGCTTCGCTCAGGCGGCGGTAGAGTTCGGACTCGTTGATGGAGCCCTCAGCGCGGCTGCGGTTGCGCAGGCGGGTGCGCAAAACCTTGGGGGTGGGCGGCATGACGAAGATGCTGACCGCCTCCGGCATGCGCTCCCGTACCTGCTGCGCACCTTGCACGTCTATGTCGAGCAGCAAGTCATGGCCGGAGAGGCGGGCTTCTTCCAGCGAGTGCCGCGCCGTGCCGTACAGGTTGCCGAAGACCTCGGCGTACTCCAGAAACTTGTCTTCGGCGATCATCTCTTCGAACCGCTCGCGGGTGGTGAAGTGGTACTCGCGACCGTTTTCTTCTGAGCCGCGAGGGGCGCGCGTCGTCCAGCTGACGGCAAATTCAACTCCCTTGACCTGCCGACGCAATTCGCTTACCAGTGTGCTTTTGCCCGAACCCGAAGGAGCGGAGATGATAAAAAGGATCCCTGCCACAGTGCTTGCTGCCTCCAAAAAAAAGTGCCGACCGAGTGTGCTTTATCAACATGAGTGCTTTATCTGCATTGTTTCGGTCGTTTGTGAATCATTTTTGCAAGGCCGCTCGATGAGAACGGCCTTGCAAATATCCTACTCTATGTTCTGAATCTGCTCGCGGGCCTTTTCGATCTCGGCCTTCATGGCCAGGCCCAGCTCAGTGATGCGGGTGCCCTTGCCGGCGACGCTGCCGGTTTTGGAGAGCAGGGTGTTGGCCTCGCGGTTCATCTCTTGCAGCAGAAAGTCTAGCTTTTTGCCGAGTTCGCCGCCGTTGGCCAGCAGTTCGCGGAAGTGGCCGATGTGGGTCTTCATCCGTGCCAGCTCTTCGCTGACGTCGCTGCGGTCCACCAGAATGGCTACTTCTTCCAGCACGCGCTGGTGGCTGAACTCGTTGCCGACGGCCGCCTGCAGGCGCTGCGCGAGCCGTTCCTGATAGCGCTGCTCAATCTCCGGTCGCAACTCTTCCACGCCTGCGGTGGCCTCGGCCAGCCGGTCCAGCGTGGTTTCCAGAATCGTCTTCAGCGAGTCGCCTTCGCGGGCGCGCATGGTCTTCAGTTCCGCGATCAGCGGCACAATCTGGGCACGGATGCTGGCTTCCAGCGCTTCCTGATCCTCGTCATTGCGATTGTCGGTCTGCAGCGCATTGGGCAGGCGCAGAGCCGCATTCAGGTCCGGCTGGCCAGAGATCCCGTGCTCGGCCTGCGCATCGCGGAAGGCGGTTACAAAGTTGGCCACCAACTCGCGGTTGTAGCCGGCTTTGGCGGCCGTGGTGCGCTCGATGGAGAGCGTCACATCCACATGCCCGCGCACCAGCGCATCCTTCAGCGCCTTGCGCAGATCCATCTCCAGCCCGTCGAGCGAGGACGACATGCGCAGCTGCACATCTAAAAAGCGGTGATTGACGCTCTTCAGGCTGAGCGTGTAGCCCAGCTGATCGTTCACGCGCGCCTGCACGCGTGCAAATCCCGTCATGGAATAGATCGGCATAGTTGCTTACTCCTGTGTCCGTACTCCCGGTGCGGTGACGACTTCGGTTTCGGCCCGATCAATAAACTGCAGCGAATATAACCGCTGGTAGGTGGGCGATGTGTTCAGCAGCTCTTCATGAGGGCCAATGGCCGTAATGCGTCCGTCTTCCAGCACCACAATGCGATTGGCCTTGCGGATGGTCGAGAGGCGATGGGCGATGACGATGGCGGTGCGGCCGTGCATCAGGTTGGCCAGCGCCTCCTGCACCAGGGATTCGCTCTCGGCGTCAAGGGCGCTGGTGGCCTCGTCCAGAATCAGGATCGGCGCATCCTTCAGAATGGCGCGGGCAATGGCCATGCGCTGGCGTTCGCCGCCGGACATTCGGAAGCCTTTTTCGCCGATCACTGTCTCATAGCCCTGCGGCAGACGCTCGATGAAGTCGTGCGCCAGTGCGGCCTGCGCGGCCTTGCGTACCAAGTCCGGCTTGACTACCGACTGGCCGTAAGCGATGTTGCCGCTGACCGTGTCGTTGAACAGGATGGTCTCTTGCGTAACCTGCGCCACCTGCTTGCGCAGTGAACCGAGCGTCATGGCGCGCAGATCCACGCCGTCCATGGTGATGGCGCCGGCGCTGGCGTCGTAGAAGCGCGGAATCAGATTCACCAGCGTGGATTTGCCCGCGCCACTGGGACCGACCACGGCCAGTACTTCGCCAGCCTTCACCTCAAGGTTGATGTCGTGCAGGATCTGGTGTTCGCCCTCTTCCGTCGAGTAGCTGAAGTTCACATTCTCGAATTTGACGGAGTGCTGAAAGCGCTTGAAGTGGATGGCGTGCGGCTTTTCCCTGACGTCGTCTTCGGTGTCAAAGAATCCAAAGATCGACGAAGACGCGCCCATCGCCTGTTGGAAGCTGTTGTAGAAGTAGGCGAACTTGCGTACCGGATCGTACAGCTTGAAGAGCAGAATGATGAATGCGCCGAACAGACCCATGGTCATGCGGCCGTGCAGAATCTCGTTGCGTCCGATCAGCAGGAAAAGGGCGATGGCAATGGCGCCAATCGTATCCATCAGCGGCGAGCTGATGGACTGAATGCGCACGCTGCGCAGGTTGGCACGGAAGAGCCGACGGGCCGCGGTCTTGAAGCGGATGACTTCCCACACCTCGGTGTTGAAGGCCTTCACAATGCGGTTGCCGGTTACGGTTTCATGCAGAATGTTCTGAATCTCGGCCAGTTTGTCTTGTCCGCTGCGGGTGCGGGTACGTACTTCGCGACCGATCTTGCGGGCTGAGGTAATCACCACCGGAATAAACAGCACCAGCGCCCAGCTCAGATGTCCGCCCAGACGAATGACAAAGACCAGTCCCACCACAAAGGTGAAGAACTGCTGCAGAAATTCGCCAATTACGGAGCTGACGGCGTTCTGCACCCTGTCCACATCGTTGATCAGGGTGGAAAGGATGGTTCCCGTCGCGTGTTTGTGAAAGAAGCTCGATGAGCGGCGCAGGGTGGCTTCGTACAGATGATTGCGCAGGTCGGTGATGGTGCCAAAGCCGGCGTAGTTCACCAGATAGGTGCCCAGATAATCACAGATGCCTTTGGCTAGCGTAGCCAGAACCAGCGCACAGGCTACTACATGCCACGCATTGTGCATGTGAATGGCCGGTGGAATCAGCGATCGCAGATCAAAATGCCAGGGGCTTTTGGGCAGGCCGAGGTAGATGGGGCCTTCCGGCGCATCGGGGCGCAGAACCTGATCAAAGATGGGCTGCAGCAGAAGCACGCGAAAGGTGTCGAACACCCCCACCATGGCCAGCAGCATCACGCCGGGCAACATCTGCAGCACGTAGGGAATTCCATAGCGCAGCAGGCGCAAAAAATTCTTCATTCGCTTCGATCCACCTGCCCGGCGTGGCAGCTGAACAGACGCCGGGTGGAAATACTGAATACCATCCCCGTATTGTATCTGCGCGGCCTGCGCTGGGTCGCGTTCGGCATGTATTTTCAGCCAAATGCAGGGGCTGAACAGGCTGCGGAAAAACTCGCCGCAGAGTGGGTTTGTATGTGCGGAGGGAGCAGGGGCCTTCAGGCCCCTGCAGAGTGGATGCGCCAAGTATCGCCTTCAGGCGCGGGCTATTTCTTACTTTGGCGGCGAACTTCCGAAAGACTTCCGGGGCTGAAGCCCGCGCTCATTTTGCCGCTTTTTGCAGGGGTTAAAACCCCTGCCTCCCTCCGCTACGAGTTTTTCCGCAGCCAGGAGGATATAGGAAACAATCCCACCAACCCGGCTAACCCCGCTTGCTATCCTGTCTGTGTGAATCCCGACCAGTCCATCTCTTTTTCTGCTCCCCTGCGGACGGTTTTTCTTGACCGCGACGGCGTCCTCAACCGCAAGCTGCCTGAGGACAATTACGTGACTTGCTGGGAGGAGTTTTCTCTTCTTCCCGGCGTTCCGGAGGCCATAGCGCGTTTGAACGCCGCCGGATTGCTGACCGTGGTGGTTACCAACCAGCGGGGCGTGGCCCGTGGGCGCAGCACGCTGGCCGGCGTGGAGGCTGTGCACGAGCGTTTGCAGCAGGAACTGGCGGCCTATGGTGCGCATCTGGACGGGTTTTTCATCTGCCCGCACGATAAGAAGCAGTGCGATTGCCGCAAGCCGCTGCCGGGCCTCTTCCATCAGGCGCAGCAGCGTTTTCCGCAGATTGAAGCTGTCACCAGCCTTATGATCGGCGATTCGCTGGGCGATATCGAGTTCGGCCGCATCCTGGGCATGCAGACCATTTGCGTAGCCGCTGGCGAACACCCCAGCCCCGCCGCCGAAGAGGCAGCAAAGTTGGCCACGGCCCGGGCCGGATCGCTGGCCGAAGCCGTGGATCTGTTGTTGCGTGGACTCAAGGCCGAGTAAAACTCTTCCAGCGGTGCGCGGGGAAGGTGAATTCCGAAGGGAAGATAAATTCTTTGGGATGTGTTTGTTGATATTTCTGGGAGCCAGTGATTTGAATCACTGGCCCATGATGGCTTATTCACGCTACGATAGGCAGCACGAAGACGGTCTCTTCCAAATTCCAACCAGACCGTCAGGGGATGCTTGCTATGGCGGAAACCTCACAATTACTCATCGCGCACGAAGCCCGCATCACTACCATCAAGCTGAATCGTCCAGACAAGTGTAATGCGCTCTCTCCGCTGATGATTGCGGAACTGTTGCAGGGACTGAACGAAGCCGTGGATTCACCCACCGAGGTGGTGGTTTTGACCGGGGCTGGGCAGGCATTCTGTTCCGGGCTCGATCTGGAACATCTGACCACACTGCACGCCCAGACTGAGGATGAGTGTCGTTGCGACAGTGAAAACATGGCGCTGTTGTTGCGGCGGCTCTACGAGTTTCCCAAGCCCGTGATTGCGGCTGTGAACGGTCCGGCGATTGCCGCGGGCATGAGTCTGGCCACGCTGGCCGACTTCACGCTGGCCGCTCCCGAGGCCAAGTTCGGCTTCAACGAAGTGCGGGTCGGTTTTGTGCCGGCGATTGAGGCCAGCTTTCTGTTGCGCCAGATCGGCGACAAGCGTACCCGTGATCTGCTGCTGACCGGACGGTTGATGAAGCCGACCGAGGCCATGGCGCTGGGACTGGTGACGCAGATTGTAGCTGCCGAAGAATTGCAGCAGGCCGCGCACGCACTGGCCCAGACACTACTGCAGAACAGCCCCCAGGCCATGCAATGCACCAAGGCATTGCTGGCCCGCAGCGCGCATCGCCGCCTGAATGAAGAGATGGAAGACGCCATCCGCGCCAACGCCCTGCACCGTTCGGGCGATGACTTCCGCGAGGGCGTGAGCGCGTTCAAGGCGCACCGCAAGCCCTGCTGGCCAAGCAAAAAATCTTTGCGCTAAGTCGAAGCTTTTAGAGCATTTCTCCAATACACGTGCAGTGTCGAATTGCGTGCAAGGGGGCTTTTTCTTAAGGAAAAATCCACTCAGCATCCAGCTTTCGCTCTACAGCAATTGGAGAAATGCTATAGCCCGACAAAACCTCCGCATTGCCGTGCCCGGCAGGGAACGGCAATGCGGAGGTTTTTCTGTAGATACAGCGGTTCTATCGTTGAACTACAATCCATTCGACGCTGAATTCGCATTTGGAGATGTATCCAAGGAGAAAGAATGAAGTTGCGACCATTGGGCCGGGGGCCGTTGCAGGTTTCTGAGTTAAGCTTTGGTACTTGGTTGACCGTGGCTGGCGGCGTGGAACGCCAGAAGGCCATCCGCTGTATTCATGCCGCGCTGGACTGCGGCATTACCATGTTCGATACTGCCAACCAGTATGGCGCGGGCGAGGCCGAGCGTCTGCTGGGCGAAGCTTTGGCCAGTGCGCCCCGCGACCGCTTTCTGGTGGCCACCAAGCTCTTTTTTCCGGTGGGCGATGAGCCCGATCACGGCCTGAGTGCCGCGCAGATTGAGAAGCAGCTCAACCGCTGCCTGGAGCGGCTGGGAGTGGAGTACATTGACCTGTTCCAGTGCCACCGTTTTGACGCGGAAACTCCGCTGGAAGAGACGATGGAGGCGCTCGACCGGGCTGTGCGCTCGGGCAAGGTGCGGGCCATCGGCTTTAGCGAGTGGAACGCCGAGCAGATCGATGCGGCAATGAAGATCAGCGCCGAGGCCGGGTTCACTGGCTTCAGCTCTAGCCAGCCGCAGTACTCGATGCTGTGGCGTAAACCGGAGAGCGGGGTCTTTGCCGCCTGCCGCAGGCATCAGATTGGCAATCTCGCCTTTTCTCCGTTGGCACACGGCGTGCTGACGGGCAAGTACCGGCCCGGCCAGCCGCCGCCCGCCGACAGCCGCGCTGCCAATCCGCAGATGAATCAGTTCATGGAGACGGCCGGGCGGCACTATCGCTCGGATCATCTGCTGACGGCCGTAGAAAAGCTGCAGCCGATTGCGGCGGATCTTGGGTTGACGATGGTGCAGCTGGCGCTGGCCTGGGTTCTGCGGCGTACGGAAGTCAGTTCGGCCATCATCGGCGCATCCCGTCCGGAGCAGATTGCCGACAATGTGCGCGCCGTCGGCGTGACGCTGCCTGACGACGTCCTGACGCAGATCGACGCCGCTCTTGAAGGCGCGGTGGTGTTTGCCTGATTATTTTTGATTCTTCCGGATGCGAACGATTCGGCTTTGGCTACGGCCCAAGCCGAATCGTTCGTTAGGTTATAGAAAACTAAGCCTGACAGAGAACCGCGGCCCACTTGCGGATGGACTCGGCATTCACCGGCTTGCCGCCCAGTTCAGCGGAGGCCATCTGCACGGCCAGATTGCCGACAGTGGTGCTTTCCGTCTGGCCGATCTCGACCTTCAGGCCGGTGCGTTCCTCGGTTAGCCTTACCAGCAACTTGTTGCGATTAGCCCCGCCCAGCATGTGAATGCCGGTCAGCTTGCGGCCGAGCATCTGTTCCAGGCTGGCCAGCGCAGCAGCGTAACGCACCGACAGGCTTTCGAAGATCAGACGGGCGAAAACGGGTTCATTGCCGGGCACATCGGGAATCGTCTCAAAGCCCAGACGAGTCAGTTCCGTGTTGATGCGGCTCGGCATGTCGGTGTCGAGCATGAGCGCTTCGGCGTCCATGTCGAGGAAGCCGGTGGAGAGGTTCACTTCCTCGGCAGCCTTGACCAGCGTACCAATCTCCCAACTGCGTCCCTGCGCTTCCCAGGCGAGCATGCACTGCTGCAGCACCCACATGCTGTTGATCATGGAGTGGAAGAGCAGATCGCCGGAAGCCGCGCCCAGGTTGGTGTAGCCCGAGTCAAAGGCCTGGCGCGTGGTGCAGGATGTGCTGGTGCGCGTGCCCACCAGCGACCAGGTGCCGGAGCTGATGTAAGCCACAGTGCTCAGGTCGGTGGGAATGCCGGCGATGGCTGAGGCCGTGTCGTGGCAGGCAGGCATAATCAGCTCGGTGTTGGCATAGGCTGGCAGTGCGGCCAGCGGTCCTCGCACTTTGCCGACCACGGTTCCGGCAAGCACAATCTCCGGCGCGGCGCTCAGCTCAAGGCCAAGGGTTTTGAATGCTTCGGCGGACCATTTGCCGGTCTTCAGGTCGACCAAGCCGGTGTGGGTAGCGTGGGTGAACTCGCTAACGCGCCGACCGCCCAGCCACAGGGTGAGGTACTCGGGGATCATCACCCACGGGGCTTTGGCGGCGATGCCGCAGGCCGGATCGGCCATCAGCTGGTAGGCGGTGTTCAGTGCTACCGGCATGGCGCCGGTCAGTTGGTAGAGTTCAAAGGGCGTAATGCGGCGGTCGCCCTCTTCCTTGGTGGCTTTGGTGCGTTCATCGCGATAGCAGAAGGGCTGCTGCAGCGGTTTGCCGTTTGCATCCAGGCGGACGTAGTCCACCCCCCAGCAATCGACTGCAATCGAGGCAATACCCTCGGTGGCAATGGCCGCGGCCTTGCGCAAGCCTTCTTCCAGTCCGGCCAGAATGCCGTTCAGATCCCAATGCAGTTGCTCGCCGATGTGAATCGGTGCGTTGGGAATGCGGTGGACCACTTCGATGGACGGTTTGCCGGCATTCCAGCGCAGCAACGAGACGCGACAGCTTTGCGCCCCCAGGTCAAGAGCAACACGAGCGAGTTCCTGCATGGTAAGGACTTGGTCTCCAATCTTTCTGTCAAACACTGACCGGCAAGCTGGCGGCGGACTATTTTTTCGTCGCCGCAGCCTCTTCGGCAAGTAGCGTTTCGCGGGTGACGGCGCGGTGGCGCACATAGTTGTACGGCGGGACGATGTTGCCGCGGAGCAGGGCAATACCGAGCTGAATGAGGCGCGGGCCGTAGGTTTCCACCTCATGCGAGATGGAGCCAATGATCGCCGAGCCGTTGCGGATCTCTTCGATGACCTCAGGGATGCAGTCCTGTCCGATGATGGCCACATCTGCCTCGCAGCCAGCTTCGCGTACGGCATCGAGCGCACCGAGGGCGCTGGTGTCATTGGCGGCAGCCACCAGGATGTGTTGGCCAGGCTTGTGCCCCTTGAGCATGTCGCGCATCACCTTCAGGCTGGATTCACGCAGGCCGCGACCGTCGATCTGCATAAAGCACTCTGGCGGAAGTTCGTTCAGGCGTTCGCGAATGCCGTCGAAAGCGCCGGTAACGCGGCTTTGTACAAAGCTGCCGGCCTCGCTGAAGCCCAGGCCCACAACGTGGTGCACGCTGCCCTTCCACTTGATCTGGGCATGTTGCGCAAGGGCGGTTCCCACCTCGTAGCCAGCCTCGAAGTTGTCCACGCCGAAGTAGGTAGCGTTGGGGTGAGGAACGTCGATGGCGATTAGAGGAATCTCGGCCTTTTTGAAGATGTGGGCGATGCGCGGCGCCACCACTTCTTCCACCTGGAACTCCAGCACGAGGTCAACGTGGCGCGCCACGAATTCTTCGGCGTTGCGCACGGCCACATCGGGATCGTAGCGGTTGTCGAGCACCAGCAGTTCCACGCCAGCCGCAGCGGCGGCCGCCGTAACGCTCTGTGAAACCTCGATAGGAAAGGGCATTTCCGCGCTCTGCACGGCAAAGCCGAAGCGCAGGCGGCGGGGGCGCGACACCAGACGGTATTGTCCGCTTTGCGTCTGTGCCACGTAGCCACGATGGACGAGCGTTTTCAGGATGCGGTAGACGCTGGTTTTGGAGATGCGGGTCTTCTGGTACACATCTTCCAGACTGAGCGAACTATGACTTTGCTCCAGCAACTCGATGACGTCGAGCGCCTTGGAGAGAATTGGAATCAGATAAAGTCGTTTGATCTTTGCCTTAGCCAAGTGCGTTTCCCTTCTCTAACCCTGAGAGATCGATATGTTTCATCGCAAGACGCCCGAAGCAGGTTGCTGAATCTGCTTCCGCGGCGTCTTGCCAAAGCCGGAAGGATCAGCGGACCTCTTCGTCGCGCACCAGAATTACATGCAGGTAGCGTGGTCCATGCACGCCCTTGATGCGCGTCATCTCGATGTCTGCCGTGGCGCTGGGCCCGGACAGGCTGGTAAGCAGCCGTGGCGGTGCTGTGCAACGGCTGAAGTACTCCGGCAAGGTTTCCACCACCTGGCTGGAGCGAAGAATGCAGAGTTGCCAGTCGGGCAGCAGGGTAATCGCCCTTTGCCCTTCTGTTTCCGAGTGGTGCAGGATGATGGTGCCCGAGTCGGCCACGGCGCAAAAAGCCGCCGTCACCACACCCTCCGCCAGATTGATCTCAGCGGAAGTAAGGCCCTGATCAACTTTCCAATCATATCCTGCGGCAAGCCACTCTGTCGGTAGCTTTTGCGGCACTACAAAACACTTGTGACCGCTGGCCGCCAGCACCTGTGCGATGGTGGCAGGCAGCGCCTCCGGGGTGCTTTCAATCACCTCGGCGTCGTACTCGCGCAGCCGTTCAATCATCAGTTCGAGGGTCTGTTGCCGACTGCGCCGGCCCTTGTGTACATAGTTGCGGGGCAGGTTGGCGTAGTCGGTGGCGCGCTCTGCATTGTTTTTCGCTACGGACTGCGTCGCTTTGCCGATGCGGTCCAGAACTCTCTGTCGCGAATCGATTACCGGGCTCATTTGGCCTCCTTCTGTCGCTGTGCCCACCACTCATGGAAGGTCTGTTCCGGCAGCCCACGCAGGTCGCGGGTCATGGTCCATTTGCCGCCCATACTGGGTAGCCAGTGAATCCAGCCGTCGGAACGGGTAAGCAGTCGGGCTCCAATGCGGCCAAAGAACTGAGCGGCATGAAAGAAACTGGCACGACTGAACAGGAGATTGGCGACGCGCAAGCCCAGGTACATGGGATCGAAGAAGCGCTTCAGATCCTTGCGTTCCTGGTTGGTGACGCGCGCCCGTAGTTCCAGAAGCACCTCGGGAATGTTGATCTTGACCGGGCAGGCCTCATAGCATGCGCCGCACAGCGACGATGCGTAGGGCAGCGACTGGGCATGATGCAACTGCTGCAACTGCGGCGTAAGAATCGCGCCAATGGGGCCAGGATAGACCGAGCCGTAGGCATGACCGCCCGTCTGTCGATAGACCGGGCAGCTGTTCATGCAGGCCGCACAGCGGATGCACTTCAGCGTTTGGCGCTCGGTGGGGCGGCTGAGGATCGACGAACGGCCGTTGTCGAGCAGAATCACATGGAAGCGTTCGGGTCCGTCGCCGGGCGTTACGCCCGTCCATAGCGAGTTATAGGGGTTCATGCGTTCGCCAGTTGCGGAGCGACCCAGCAACTGCAACATGACCTCCATATCCTCAAAGCGGGGCAGCACCTTTTCAATGCCGGCGATGGTAATCATCGCTTTTGGCAGGGTAAGGCACATGCGACCGTTGCCTTCCGATTCCACCACGGCCACTGAACCGGTTTCGGCAATCAGGTAATTCGCGCCGCTGATGGCGGTGGGAATGGAGAGGAACTTGGAGCGCAGATAATTGCGGGCAGCGTTGGTCAGCTCGCGGGGCTCATCGGAAAGATCCTTCAGATGCATGGTGCGGGAGAAGATCTCGCGTACCTGACTGCGGTTTACATGCAGCGCGGGCACTACGATGTGCGAGGGCTCCTGCTCACCTAACTGCAAAATGATCTCAGCCAGATCGGTCTCGTAGGCTTTGACGCCATTTGACTCCAGAAACGGATTCAGCTGGATTTCAGCCGAGGTCATGGTCTTGATCTTGATGACATCCAGAGCCTGCTCCTGGCGCAAAATTCCGAGCGTAATCTGGCGGGCTTCCTCGGCGTCGGCAGCCCAGTGCACAACGCCGCCATTCGCCGTGCAGCGCTCTTCGAACTGGGTCAGATAATGGCCCAGATTTTCAAGCACGTGCATGCGAATGGCCGAGGCTGATTCACGCAGCTCTTGCCAGTCGGTTTTTTCGGCCACCAGCTTGGCGCGCTTGGCCTGGATCACGTCAATGGCGTGGCCCACGTTCTTGCGCATCTGCACGTTGTTCAGCACGTTGAGCGCAGCCTTCGGAAAGGTAGGCGCGTAGCGCGGATCAAGAATGGGCTGCGGAATAGGCTGGGGATTGGGCTGTTGCGTAGCGTGGCTCATCGAGTCGCCTCCGCCGGATCGCTTTGCGTGCTGGCCAGAATCTCGGCCATGTGGATCGTCTTCATGCTGATGAACTGACGGTGCATGGCCCCGCCCTGATGCATCAGGCAGCTGTTGTCGACGGCCGTGCAGTACTCGGCGTTGGTGGAAAGAATATCCTGCAACTTGACCGCCAACATGGCCGAGGAAACCTCGCCATTCTTGACCGAAAAAGTACCGCCAAAACCGCAGCAGCGATCAATATTCGGCATTTCCACCAGTTCCATGCCGCGCACCTTGCGCAGCAGGCGCAGGGGTTTTTCGCCCAGATGAATGCCGCGCAGGCTATGGCAGCTGGCATGATAGGTCACGCGATGCGGAAAGTACGCACCCACGTCTTCCACGCCCAGCTTGTCGATGAGGAATTCGCTCAGCTCGTAGATGCGCGGCAGCAGCGCATCGAACTCCTTGCGCAGGCTCTCGTTGCCCAGTTCGCGGATCAGCGTGGGGTACTGCTCGCGGATCATGGCCACGCAGGAGGAACTGGGAATCACGACGTTTTCCGCGTCTTGATAAAGGCGAATGAAGCGCTTGGCCTGGCTGTAGGCCTCGCCACGGAATCCGCTGTTGGCGTGCATTTGTCCGCAACAAGTCTGGCGGGGTTCGAACTCCAGCCCTACGCCCAGCCTTTCCAGCAGCTTGACGACCGCACGGCCCGTCTCGGGGAAGAGCGTGTCGTTATAGCAGGTGATGAAAAGTGAAGCATGCATGGTTTCACCAAAGACTGCAGATAGAGAGCGATAAAGCCGGGACGCGGAAAACCCGAAGATGAATCATATACGATGAGAAAACTATTGTCTATTGCAATAATGGCAGCTTTTCAGATCGTATGGCCCGTTCTCAGAATTCCATTTCCCGACTCTCCTCCGGTACGCGAAAAAACCTCCAAATCATTGATGAAAATTAGATTTAAGGCTACTTCACGGCAGAAGGTTCACCCTGCGGCTGCACATCCCTTCGTTGTTTGTGTCCGCATGCCGGACGTGCTTTTGTCCGGTCGCTACGCTTAGGCGATTCTACTCAGCGCAATATACGGTTGGGGAGCGTTTCCCCTGCGTAATCACACACGTAAGAGGGGTAATTTTGCACGAGTGTATGGTGGCGCATACTCCCTATGGGACTCAAGAAGAAAATGCATAAAAAACGAGCCACCCAGTGCGGGTGGCTCGTTTTTTATGCTGGAATGACTGCGTTTAGACGCGCTCGGGGGCGAGCAGGTCTTCGATGGTCTCGCGGCGGCGGATCAGGCGGGCCTTCTTGCCTTCCACCAGCACCTCGGCCGGGCGCATGCGGGTGTTGTAGTTCGAGCTCTGGGCCATGCCATAGGCACCGGAGTCGAGAATCGCCACCAGATCGCCCGCTTCCAACGGAGCCAGCTTGCGATCATGGGCAAAGAAGTCGCCCGACTCGCAGATGGGGCCCACCACATCGACTTTCACGGGCCTGACCGCACGCGGCTTCAGCGGCACAATCTCGTGATGCGCCTCATAGAGCGCGGGGCGGATCAGGTCGTTCATGGCGGCATCGACGACGACGAAGGTCTTTTTGCCGTTCTTCTTGACCGTAACCACGCGTGTCACCAGCGCTCCGGCCTGACCGACAATGAAGCGGCCCGGTTCGAGGCTGAGCTTGCCGGGGAAGTTGCCGAGGGCCTTCTGGATGGTCTTCGCGTAATCATCGACGGCGGCTACGGCGCTGAAGGACTTCTGCTCGTACTCAATGCCGAGTCCGCCGCCCGCATCGATGGATTTGAGCTCGATGCCGGCGCGCTTGAGCTGGCCGACGATCTGCATCAGGCGTTCCACGGCCGCGCCAAACGGGGCTGCCGCGCGGATCTGCGAGCCGATGTGGGCGCTGATGCTGTAAGGTTCCAGCCACCTGTTCTTGGCGGCCAGTTTGTACAGTTCGATGGCCTTGCGCACATCCACGCCGAACTTGTGTTCCTTCAGGCCGGTGGAAATGTAGGGGTGGGTCTCGGCAAAAACATCGGGATTCACGCGCAGGGCAAAGCGGGCGCGCTTCTTCTTGCGGCGGGCGCGCTGGGCCAGCAGTTCAAGCTCCGCCTCGCTCTCCACGTTGAACTCCAGAATGTCGGCGTCGAGCGCCAGATCGATCTCGGCAGCGGTTTTTCCCACGCCAGAGAAGACCACGCGGCCCGCTGCCTCGGGCGCGGCCGCCAGCACCCGCTGCAGTTCGCCACCGGAGACAATATCGAAGCCCGCGCCACGCTCGGCCAGCAGCTTGAGAATTGCCAGCGACGAGTTGGCCTTGACCGCATAGCAGACCAGATGGTCGCGGCCCGTGAAGGCCTGCTGAAACAGGGCCAGACGCTCGGCAATCTGGTCGCCGGAGTAGACGTAGAGGGGCGATCCGTAGCGGCGCACCAGGCCATCGAGCGCAACGGCTCCGCAGGCCAGCGAGTCGCCGGATTCGGTCAAATGAAAGGGACGCGAGGAGGAGTCTGAGGTCTGAGTCACTGGGTTCGATTCCACAAAAGGATTTTTGATCAAAAAGGCTCTCTTTTGAGCCTACCGCAAGTTGCCACTGTAATGCTGCTTATCGGGGCCTTTACAATGAGAGGTGAGGGAATCAATGACAGAATCTCCAGTGGTGGATCTGGTTGGAGTTGGCCTCAATGCCACCGATACGCTGATCAGCTTGCCCGTATTTCCGGAGCGTGGCTCCAAGATGGAATACAGTGCGGCAAGAGTTATGCCCGGCGGCCAGACGGCCTCGACGGTTGTTGCCTGCCAGACATGGGGCCTGACCACGCGTTACGTTGGAAAACTGGGCTCGGACGACGCTGCCCGGATTCATCGCGACGCCTTTGCACACGTGGGCGTAGAAGACCACCTGCTCCTGGTGGACGATTGCCCCAGCCCCCAGTCGATCATCATTGTGGATGCTGGTGGTGAGCGTACCGTGCTCTGCCAGCGCCATGAGCGCATGGGCCTGCGGCCTGAGGAACTCAAACGCGAGTGGATTGTGAATGCACGGGCGCTGCATGTGGATGGTTTTGACACCGAAGCCGCTACCCTGGCCGCCACCTGGGCCTATGAAGCCGGTATTCCCGTCATAGCCGATCTGGACGAGCTTTACCCCGGCGTCGACGATCTGATTGCGCTAGTGGACTACCTAATCGTGAGCCGCGATTTTCCCTGCCGCCTGATGAAGGAACGCGATCTGGAAACGGCCCTGCGGCGCATGCATCTGCGCTATGGCTGCAAGCTGACCGCGGCTACGCTTGGCCAGGACGGGGTGCTCGCCTATGACGGCGAAAACTACGTCCAGCGCGCTACCTATCGTGTGCCCACCGTGGACACAACGGGCGCGGGCGACATCTTCCACGCAGGCTTCATCTACGGACTTTCGCAGCGGTGGCCGCTTGAACGCACACTGGACTTTTCCTGCGCGGCTGCGGCCCGCAACTGCATGGAGCAGGGCGCGCGCGGCGGCATTCGCCCCGTCGCTGAGGTCGAGGAGATGATGCGCACGGTGGAGCGCTACGAGCTGACGGAAGATCTTTCCAGTAGCAAATAAACGTGCAAAATACGCACGAAAATGGCCGACCTCTGCGCAGAGGTCGGCCATTTTTTATGACTTGTGCAAAAGATGATTTACTTGCCCGAATCGATCGAGGTGATCAGCAGGAAGGTGACGTTGCTCTTGGTGGTGCGCTTGTGCAGGACCCCACGCGGGATCGAAAGCAGGTCGCCTTTTTTGAGGGTGAGCGTCTTGGTGCCTTCCACCTCGGGAGCCAGCCATTCATGCTCGCGGATCTTGTGGCCACCCTTGGGTGTGCCGCCTACCTCGTAGGTGGTTTCTCCATCCAGGATCAGGAAGATATGGTCGCGCAGCTCATGCCACTCATATTCCTTGGCGCTTTTGGCACCTTCCACGGTGAGCATGGAGAGCGCGCCCTTGTTCACGAAGAGGTTGGTATTGCCCGGCGTGGCCGTCAGGGCCTTGAGGTCGGCAGCAATGGTTTCGGCGGTAAAAAGCTGATAGGGCGCGACGGCATCTTCCGCCCGGGCGGGTACTGCGTTCAGCGCATCGGCTAGAGCCAGACCGGCAACGGCCGCAGCCGGTGCTCCCACCAAAAATCCGCGACGGCTTGCATCCTTAATTTCGTTCGGCATGAATTCTCCGGAAAAACTTTCGTATTCAGTAAAACACCCGGGACCGGAGGCTGTCAGTGTGGAGCACGCTCTAGGAGTCTGTCGCCCATAGAATTGCCCGAGGTCCTGGTCCAGACCAGGCCCAGCAGATTACGATTTTGTTATGGGCCAGAACTTCCTTCCAGACACGGTCAACCAGACGCTTCTGTTTCCACCCAGCCTTCACGACTGGCTACCTGACGGCCATTTGGCTCGTTTTGTCGTGGATGTGGTTTCGGCATTGGATCTTGAATCGATCTATGCTTCGTATCGCGAGAAGGATGGTCGCGGCCAGTCGGCTTATGCTCCGGAGATGATGGTTCGCCTTCTTTTGTACGGTTATGCCACGGGCGTTTACAGCTCACGCAGGCTTGAGAAGCATACCTGGGAAGACGTGGCATTTCGCTATCTTTCCGGCGACCAGCATCCGGACCACGCCACGCTGGCCGAGTTTCGCAAACGGCATCTGGCTGCGCTGTCCGAACTGTTCACGCAGGCCTTGTTGCTGTGCGCAAAAGCCGGTCTGGTTAAGCTGGGTCATGTGTCGATCGATGGAACAAAGATCAGGGCGAACGCCAGCAAGCACAAGGCGATGAGCTACCAGCGCATGACCGAGAGCGAGGCGCGCCTGAAGCAGGAAATCAACGCTCTGTTGGCTGCTGCGGAAAAAGCGGATGCCGACGAGGACGCGCAGTACGGCAAGGATCGGAACGGCGAAGAACTTCCCGACGAGTTACAGCGACGCGAGAGCCGGTTGCAGAAGATTCGCGAAGCGAAGCAGGCACTCGAAGACGAGGCCCGCGAGAAGGCTGAGCAGAAACTTGCTGAAGCAGAAAAGAAACAGGCTGACGAGGAAGAAGATCGTCGCGCGGGCAAAAAGAAACGTGGTCGCAAGTCGAATCCCCCTGATCCGGACAAGGCAAAACCCGCAGACAAGGATCAGCGCAACTTCACGGATCCGGAGAGCCGCATCATGCCGGATGGCGCCAATAAAGGCAGCTTTTTACAGGCTTATAATGCGCAGATCGCGGTCGATTCCATCGCGCAGGTAATCGTGGCCGCCGCGGTTACGCAGGAGACGAACGACAAAAAACAATTACTGCCGATGGTGGCACAGATCGAAAAGAATCTTGCCCAAAAGCCCGAGAAAGTCAGCGCTGATACCGGCTACTTCAGCGAAGCAAATGTGACCGACGCAACGGTAGCTGAAATCGACTTATACATCGCCACAGGCCGCGACAAACATAGTGATCCAACGGAGATAGCCTGTGGTGAAGCCCCGTCAGATGCAACGGCACGAGAACAAATGCAACATAAGTTGAAGACCGAGGCCGGACGCGCAGTCTACAAAAGACGCAAGGCGATCGTGGAACCGGTCTTTGGACAAATCAAGGAGTGCCGCGGTTTTCGTCGCTTCAGCATGCGCGGCAAACAGAATGTGAGCGGAGAGTGGAGGCTGGTGTGCGCGGTCAGCAATCTGTTGAAGCTCTTTCGCTCCGGATGGGCACTGCAAAACGCGTAAAAACAACGAAAGATCAGAATCCGAATCAGAGTCGCGCCTCAAAGATACGGTGCGGTAGAGAAAAACTGACAGCAACAGACAAATCCAGTACTGCGCAGCCAGGCCGACATCTCCTGCAAAAATCGCAAACGCTATGAGCGACAGACTCCTAGAGCCCTTCGAATAGCTGTTCCATGGTTACGCCTAGGGCTTTAGCAATACGGTATAGAGTGCCAAGGTTTGCGTCCACGTGTCCCGACTCTACCCGGGACAAATGTTCGCGAGAGATGTCGGCTTCTACCGCGAGGTCTGCCTGATAAATATGTTTGGATGTGCGGAGGTGCCTTATTTTTTTGCCGACTTCTTCAGCGATCTCCATGTCTAAAGCATGGAGTTTTAGGGGGGATGTGGTGTGATCTATTTATCACGCGAGAGGAAACAGTGCTATGTGTACTGGCTATTTTAAGAGGTTAAGCTTTAAAGAGCTCGTCTGGCCAGTCGTATAAGCCGATCAGATCCCCAATTTGTTTTAAGGTATTTGTTGATTTTCCCGTTCCGCGTAAAAATATCCCGATAGATTTGGAGAGGTAGAGGGGATTTTTTTCGTTTCCAGAGAGAAATCCTCCGTCGATTACGGCATCAATGATGGATTGTTCTGCCATCGGGGCTCCGACATCCTTCAGAAATTGAACGATTGCGTCGATATGGCGGCTGAATTTGGCATAGCGCATCGAGGATGGATTATTTTGAATGGATCTGAGCGCAACCTCTACAGTAGTGATTTCGTCGAGAATTGCCTGAGCCTTTACTTTAAACTCTGCGGCAACTATGGCATCCATGTAGGATGCTGCCAAGTCAACGAGTCTCGACATTAGCCGAGACCGTTGACCTGTAAGGAAAGTGGTCGTTTCGTTCATCGTAAATCCTTCCATGTCATCTTATATGATGACATTATAGGTAGTCATTACAGTTTCTAGCGTTGCCGTCATGAGACAATACTGTCTCGCGAATGCCCACGAGATCATTTGTGGCCAATGTGGGATCGCCCGTGTTAAGGCGAGTTCTACCCATACAAAGAGCGCAATCACGCGTACAGCAATAGACGCGATCTGAACCTCTTTGAGGTCGTCAGCGCACTCCGGACATTGTAGGGAGTAGGCACGTACAATAGTAGCAATAGCGCTCGCGGACTGGGCGATCCTGAGGGTGCCGGCAGCGCCTCCTATCGTGTGCGCAAGTTCCTGGTCATTGAAAGACCGGCAGTTTTTCTGGATCACGAGTGGGAATAGGCCGTCGGCCAGTTCTGTGTGTGCCTGACGGAGCAAGAATGCCAGATCGCGCGCTGAGCGGCGACGGCTTGTGATGATCCAAGCTATGCCAATGATGACGAATGTGCAAGGAATGACGCAATTCAGTGTCATGTTATTTCCCCGTAAATGCCTTTAGAAAAATCTCGGTTGACGATTTGATTCGGCGCAGATCGCCAAGGGATGGCGATGCAATCGTCGATTGTGGAGTCAGAGCAGCCCGAGTCCAAATCGCCAAAGAAACCAAATAGGTGGCAGACTTAAATACATCAAGGGATACGATGGGGAGGGCTTTAATCAAAAAAGAGTGAATTAGTTCAGATGTCAGTGAAATAGAGAGGCCGAGTGCGATCCAGTGGCAGTGTGTCCTGAACCGTAGTCCTAAAATTTCGGATGCGATTGCGTAAATCAGTGAAACGCCTATCCACCCTAAGCAAATGGCTCGGGATGAGAGGATTACGGACTGGCTTATCGCAGGCACCGAATAGTTAAAACTCAGGTTTGGGTATGCGGCTGCCGCAAATCCAATGCAGGCCGCAGGGGTTCCGATAAAAATACATTTCTTGATGAGAGGGGTGTATCCAAACTGCTCCTGCGCAATACCGGTAATAACAGAGATCATTACCACTGAAGAAATGCTCTCCCCTGGCCAGAACGTATAGAAATACAGATAGGCGCGATGATCTGGCGATGATGGGAAAAGCGCGATAAGGATCAAAAGAGAAGTAAGAGCGCAGTTCCACGCGAGAAACATGAAAAGGGACCCCCATATGGGCTCATGCCGCCGCTTGTAAACAGTTGCACATGCGACGGCCTGAGCTACGGCGACTGTGCCCCAAAGAAACCATGAAAAATCTGTTAGTTGAGGCATGTGGACTCCGTCGTCACCGGATAATGCATTTGGCGGCTGGGCAAAGTGGCGTGGGGTTTCCGCTGGCGACAGATTTGGCGTGGCTCGAAACGGAAACCAGCGTGGCTACGAGCAGGCAGGCGAGAACGGCGATCTTTACAGTACGCATTAATTTTCTCCAGAGCGCAGAGGCGCTCTGGGAGAGCGTAAACCGAAATTGCGCAGAAAACACGGTGCATTAACCCTCCAGTCTGGGGACTTTCTGGGGACATAAAGTATGAACTGCGATTATCTAAGGTGAAACGATAGCAAAAATTTACCAATAGTACAAGGTAACCAATAAAAGTTAACTCTTTTGTTATCATTGATTGATATGTATAATGATTATGCATATACAAATAAGGCTGCCGCCTCTGGAGCGGCATATCGGGGTTCGACTCCCTGGGGGGCATCCAATAGAAAATAAAAGGCTTACGGTTCAAAAGCGTCTCCGTGGATTTCCTCCGTATAGGGAAAAATGCGGGGGCTATTTTTTTTGCGTTCTTGTAGGTTTTTCATGCTGTCCTCGCCACGATTTCAAATTTTCCGCCATGCTCGCGCTTGTGTTGGACAACAAGCCTCTCGACAGCAGATCATCATAAGATGGACTGGAGATCTCTCGGCCCAGCTTCTCTGTTCTAAGGATCTGCCGATGTTTATCGAACGCTACTCGCGCCGCCGTTTCAACTCTCTCATCCTCTCGGCTCCTCTCTGGCCGCTTGCCGCAAAGGCTTTCGCCGCTCCCACTCGCGAACTGCTCATTTCCAAGTCAGGCGCGGTCGCCGACGGTTTCACGGTCAACACCAAGGCTATCCAGAGTGCTATCGATCAGCTTGCTGCCAAGGGCGGCGGCACCGTTGTTGTCCCCAAAGGCATCTTCGTCTCCGGCGCTCTCTTCTTCAAACCGAAGGTCAACCTGCGCCTTACCGAAGGCGCTGTGCTCAAGTGTTCCGCTGATCTCTCGAACTTTCCCGCGCAACGCACCCGGATTGAAGGTCACTTCATGGAGAACTTCACTCCCGCCTTCATCAATGCGAAGAACTGTGACGGATTCCAGCTCACAGGGGATGGCATTCTTGACGGAGCTGGCATGCCCATCTGGGAGCTTTTCTGGAAGAATCGCGCCGCAGACAAGGGGTTTGCGAATACCGCCATGCCTCGCGCCCGGCTTGCGCTCATCGAAGGCTCGAAGAACGTCAAAATCGAAGGCATCACCTTTAAGGATTCGCAGTTCTGGAACTGCCATCTCTACAACAATGACGGCGTTCTTGTGCATAACGTCCGGTTCCAGGTGCCCGACGATTACAGGCAGGCCCCCAGCTCCGACGGCATCGACATCGACAGCTCCCGCGACGTCACCATCGATGGCTGCTTCTTCTCCGTCACCGACGATTGCATCGCTTGCAAAGGCTCCAAGGGGCCACACGCCATGGAGGACAAGGACAGCCCGGCCGTGGAGCAGATCCGCATCCGCAACTGCACCTTCAAGCGCGGCGGCGGCGTTCTGACCTGCGGCAGTGAGGCCACCATTGTTCGCGACGTTCTCGCGGAAGATTGCAAGATTACCGGAGACGTCCGCATCGCAACCCTCAAGCTGCGGCCCGACACACCTCAGCATTACGAGAACATTACCTTCCGGAACATCACCTCCGAAGGCCCGTCGAGCGCAATTCTCAGAATCGCTCCGTGGTCGCAGTATTTCGATCTTCAGGGGATGGAGCCGCCCAAATCCATCGTTCGAAACTTGAAGATGGTGGGCATTAAGGGTACATTCGCTTCTTTTGTCTCCATTAAACCGAATCCCGGTCAGACCGAAATCAGCAACGTCCTGTTGAAGGATTTCGACGTAACCATCAAGAACGACAAGCTCAACACCTCCGGCGTCACGGACCTCAAGCTCGAAAACGTCATCGTCAACGGAAAGCCCTACTCCATCTAGTCCCATCCAATACTGGCCTTACACATAAATTGCAGGCAATGGCAGAGCTGGGCTGCGAAAGCAGCCCGGCTGTAGCCTTGTCGCGGTCGCAGCATGACCATAGGCTGCGCTGCGGCGACAGGTTTTCTCACTCCGATTAGTCCACTTACTGTAAGTCGGCATCGCCACTGGAATCTCGTGACCTACCTTTGGTATGGTTCGCCGCGCCAGGGGCTTTTCAGGGAAGTAATCCCAATAATTCGGTAGAACCCATACTCAATGAGTGCTTTGGTTAGCGTCAACAGACGAGATTTTCTGCTAATTGTAGCGGGTACACTGAAAGC
This sequence comes from Telmatobacter bradus, assembly GCF_048629425.1. NCBI lineage: Bacteria > Pseudomonadati > Acidobacteriota > Terriglobia > Terriglobales > Acidobacteriaceae > Telmatobacter > Telmatobacter bradus. Next base: position 3,216,306 of record NZ_CP184532.1, on the reverse strand, counting down.
AACATGAGCGAGTATGTGACGCAGTGACATGATTATCGAGGGCGTAAGAAGCTTCTCTTCTTCGGGTTTTTCGGCTATATACCAGCGTGCGCCGTATTCTATGTAGTCACAATGCAGCTTTTCCATAGCGATAGGTTTTTACAGCCGTTCGCAATTTACTGGATCGCGTTCTTCGCGGTTGCATTCATGAGGTTTTCAGCCTTTCGGCGTCCGCGCTGCGGTAACAAGTTCTTCATTCGGAGGCGGTTTGCGTTCTTCTCGGATTACAGAATGTTCGCCCACAAATGTGTGCATTGTGATTTGCCAAAATATTCAGGAGAGGAGACGCACACCCTGTAGTTGACGATATCTCCGCCAAGGCTCTCACCGAGATCCCATAGGTAACCAAAAGTCTTAGCTAACCGGAATCTCATGTAGAGTTAGAGAATAGAATATTGCTGCTGTCCCGGGTGTTTACCAATACTGGTAGCGAAATGTCAGTGCATTCAACTATCGTTATGACTGGATACTGCGCTCCAGGAGCGGAATTCTCGATTCCGCTGCGGCAGTCCAACCGGATTTCAGGAAAGGTGACTATGAAAGTAGCGTGGCTTGGCTTAAGTCTGCTTGCTTCTTCATTGTTTGCGCAGCTTCCAGCGGTTCATCAGCCTGCGGACGATGTTCCCCACGGTCAAATCATTCCGCTATGGGAAGGACAAGCACCCGGCGCGATTGGAAATACGGAGGAAGACAAGCCACATTTGGAGTTCTTTGGTGCGTCACCCGATGCGAAGCTGAAAGATGGTCTGCACACTGCAGTGATCGTATGTCCTGGCGGCGGATATACGCATCTTGCCTATGACAAGGAAGGAACGCGCATCGCCGAGTGGCTTAATGTTCACGGTATCAGCGCGTTTGTGTTGACCTATCGCCTTGGACCAAGATACCTCTACCCAGCTCCGATCCTCGATGGTGAGCGCGCGGTGCGATGGGTGCGCGCGCACGCCCAGGAGTATGGTGTATCGCCGGAGAGAATCGGCGTCTGGGGATTTTCCGCGGGAGGCCATCTGGTAGGAGTTCTAGGAACGCGGTTCGACACCGGAAAGACTGACATAGCCGATCCCGTAGATCGCTTCAGTGATCGTCCGGATTTTGCAATCAGCTCTTATGGAGGTTTGACACTCGAGCAGGGAGTGGCGAAACCAAATGCCATGAAAGGATTGCTCGGAGAAAATCCATCGAACGACGTGGTGCGGGAGATGTCACCGAGCCAACAGGTGAGAAAAGATTCTCCGCCATATTTTCTTTATGCGACTCAATCCGATCAGTCAGTGCCAGTACTGTCGACAGTCGTGTTCTTTCAAGCGCTAACCAGGGCAGGTGTTCCGGCCGAGTTGCATATCTTTGAACAGGGACCACATGGCACAGCGCTTGGTGGAAGCTATCCGGCGCTTTCGGTGTGGCCCAGTATGTTGGAGAATTGGATGCGGATCCATAACTGGCTTCCGTCGCAGAAATAACCTCCCCGCTCCTTGGGGTATTCCTAGTCATAGATGTTCGCAGAGCCTGGAGCGTTTCAGGGGATTTATTTCAATATTGGTTCGTAGGACATGTTGGATAAGTGAGTTAGGTTGTAGGCTGCAGCTGACTATAGATTGGTCGACACAAGGCGACTTGCACTAAGACTTCTCGGTGCCTACGGAAAAGCCGGTTAGTTCAGAACGATACGAAGGTTCACTACATCGCGGACGCAGGCCGCCCGTCCCTAAATCTCCGAGAGTTCATCCAGAAAAGCTCGTAGAACATCCCGCTTCAGAGAGATGTACCCGAATCGGCCCTCCCGTCGAATTTCGATCAGCCCCGCATTTTCCAGTTCTTTGGTGTGGTGCGACATTGTTTGATGACCGATCTCATGCAGGGCGGCAAGATCGCCACAGTTGATCTCACCACCAGCCTCAGAAATCTGCTTCAGGATTAAGGTTCGGCGAGGCTCGGCGAGAGCGCGGGATACGCGCTCGAACTGCTTCGGGGGCAAACGAGTTGGAGATGCGGATTTTTTGGTGGACAAGAGACTCTCGCTTTGTTTCGATGCTTCATCCATGGTAATCCCCCTTCCCTTGTGTGCGCGATCTCCCTTCGTAGAGGGTCAGGTCTTGGCAACTCTTTACGACATGTCGATATATATCGTATAGTTGAGCCAACCCGAAAGATTGGAGGGGAGATTGCGGCCTCTCCATGGAGAGAACGGCTTCGATCGAAGCAGAGGAAGAACACATGTCGAAACTGAATGGGAAAGTTGCGGTGGTAACCGGAGCAGCAACGGGTATCGGCCTGGCGATCGCTAAGCGGTTTCTGGCGGAGGGCGCCTTCGTCTTTATCACCGGCCGTAGGCAGACGGAGCTTGATCGAGCCAAGGCCGCGCTTGGAAACAACGTCATCGCCGTGCAGGGCGATGTGAGCAAGGTGGAAGACCTGGATCGGTTGTACGAAGCAGTCCGGGACGCGAAGGGGAGGTTGGACATTGTTGTTGCAAATGCCGGAATCGTTGAGAACCTGCCCCTCGAGGTTGTCACTCCTGAGGTCTATGACCGCATGTTCGATATCAACACCAGAGGGCTCTTCTTCACGGTTCAGAAGTCACTGACGCTTCTGAAGGATGGAGGCTCAATCGTGCTGGTCGGTTCGTCCGTCTCCGGCATGGGAATGCCGGCTACCAGCGTATACACCGCGACCAAAGCGGCGGTGCGGTCCTTTGCGAGAACGTTTGCGGCGGACTTGAAGGGACGGAAGATCCGAGTGAATAATTTGAGTCCCGGACCGATCGATACCCCCATCATTGACGGACAGTTCAAGACGGCGGAGGAAGCTGCGGCAGGGCGCGAACAGATGGCTGGCCTTCCGGTTCTTGGGCGTCTTGGAACCGCTGAAGAGATGGCAAATGCCGCCTTCTTCTTAGCTTCCGACGATAGTTCCTACTGCACCGGAATCGATCTTTACGCCGATGGAGGGCTGTCTCAACGATTCTAGGGAGAATCAGTGCAAGCTGCCTTAGTGGATGCTCCACTGAGGCAGCTTGAACTCAACGAGATGAGCCGTACCCATATAACGCCATTTCCAACGGGGACCATTGGTGACGGCCTCGATCCGGGGGGCGCATCGCCATGCCAACCTCTCATTACTAATCTTCGACAGTGAGCTCTTTAGGCTTACAGTCAAGGATGGTGGTAATCCTGTTTCGGATAGAATTCCTCATCCACTGCCGGGATGAGAAACCCCGTGCTCTCCATTTGGCCTCGGTAGATTCTGTGAGCAATCACCGTCAGATAAGCGTCCTTGAAGGTGGGAACGCCATCGACAAAGGCCGGGGTCAATCCCGACAGAGCTATTTTGTTGGTATCGCGTCCGGATTGGGTTCCCAGAATATTGAGCGCATTTCTGTATTTTCTGTCGTAGAAGCTGACAGAGAAGTTCTCGAACTCATCCATGAATTCGTGGGTATAACGTTGCGGGCGAACCAGCACGGTGATGACGGGCCGCTGCCAGATGAACCCGAGACTATCCCAACGGATTGTCATCGTATTGAAGTGCTCCTCGTCTCCAGAAGACAAAGCGCCCACTCATTGCCAATATTTTGGAAAGCCTTGGTCACTGCTTTGTCTGCAATCGAAAATGGCATGGAATCAATCTCTCCTTCTTCATACGAATTATTGCTGTGAACATAATATTTACCCTGAAAGGAATCATACTGCTTCCTTGTATCGCCTGTTCAAGCAGAACTGAGTCGTTTATGCCCAGCCAGCGTTGGAAGGCTATTTGCGGGAGGTTTGCATCCCGTTTCTCTGCGGATCATCCAATAAATCATGAAGAGCGGACTCTCGGTTTCGGTGCTGGATTTGGTGGGCCTTCAAGCAGGTGAGTCGACAGGCAGCGCGATTGCCCGATCGGTAGATTTGGCGCAAACGGTTGAGCAGTTGGACTACAGACGCTATTGGCTGGCCGAACATCATTCCATTGCCGGGCTGGCTTGCTCCGCCACGCCCGTGCTGATCGGGCATATTGCCGGTGCAACGCAGACGATTCGCGTGGGAAGTGGTGGAGTTATGCTGCCCAATCATGCGCCACTGGTGGTTGCTGAAGAGTTTGGGACGCTGGAGGCGCTCTACCCAGGACGAATCGATTTGGGATTGGGCCGCGCTCCGGGCGGAGATATTCAAACGATGCATGCGTTGCGGCGCGACTCGCATCAGGATGGAGATGATTTTCCTGCGCTGCTAGAGGAACTGCAAAGCTATCTGGGAGAGGAAAAAACAGGACAGGTCGTCAAGGCAATTCCGGGCCAGGGCAGTCATGTGCCAATTACATTGCTGGGTTCAAGCGTATTCAGTGCGCGGTTAGCCGCTGAATTAGGGCTTTCCTTCGCCTTTGCTGCGCACTTTGCACCGCAGTATCTCCATGCCGCCGCTGAACTCTACCATACTCATTTTCAGCCCAGTGACGTTCTGCGGAAGCCGCATTTGATGGTAGCTGTAGTGGTGATTGCAGCGGAGACCGATGCGATTGCGCAGCGGCTTTTTACAACGCCGCAGCAGCGTTTTTTGCGCCTCATTCGAGGCCAGCCCGTAGAGTTGTTGCCGCCGGTCGATTCCATGCAAACACTCTGGCGCAGCGGTGAACGCGAAGCCGTGCAAAGTCGATTGAGCGAGGCCATTGTTGGATCGGAAGCAACCGTGAAGGCCGGAATGGAAAGGCTGGTCCAAGAAACTGGCGCGGATGAATTGATCGTCGTCACCGATACCTATGAGCATACGGATAGAATTGAATCGTATCGACGCGTGGCGAGTGCTGCCGGTACAAAAGGAGGATAGGCGATGCCACTGGTTCGTATTGAGGTTTATCAAGCCACACCGCCAGCACAACGTGCGCAAATCGCCAACGAAGTTTACCAGGCGATGCGTGAGACGATCGGAATTCCTGAAGGCGACCGTTTCATCATCGTCACTGCGCATGATTCCAATGAGCTGTTCATCGATCCCAAATACATGGGAATGCGGCGAACGGAACGATTTGTACTGGTGCAGATTTTTCTCAGCAAAGGACGGGCAGTCGAACAAAAGCAAGCGCTCTACGCACGGATTGCGGAGCGGCTGCGGAAAGCTGTGGGCTTTGCTCCGGACGATGTAATGATCGCGCTTACAGAGAACTCAATCACTGATTGGTCCTTCGGAAAAGGAGAGGCACAATATGTCTTGAATCCGCCCAGTTGGGTAAAGCTACCCGCGGAAGGATGAATTAAAGGCTTTCCGCGCGATCTTCAGATAACGCCACACCCTCTCTGGAGGCAAAGAAATCGAGAACAGCCTCTTGCAGTGCAATACGGTGGTCGGAATAGGCATGGTCCGTCGGGAAGTGAATTGCCTTTACTGTATGCTTCTCAGACTTACCGACGGCCGCGACAAGAGCATCGTTGGGCGCGGACAAGCCGTCATCCGAGGTAAGAATCAGCAAAGGTCTTGTGGCAAGTTGCGGTGCAAGGTTTACGAAATTCCACTGGGCAGCATGAACGGGATTGCGAAGATAGTCGATCGCGGATTGCATGTCTTCGATACCAGCGGAATGTATTGGCCCAGTTGGTATAGAACGGGGTCAGTGGCTATCTGATAATTTGGCTCTCAGGTAGGACTCGAACTTAAGTGCTCCATGATGAGATTGGGATTTTTCTAAATTATTGGCTTAATATGGCTCGTCTTCAGATACTTCCAGCGGGCGCTGATTTCATAAGCTCAATGCCAGATCAGCATCAATCGTGCATCCTCGTTGATCCTTGTTCTCCGCGCACGCGCTTCACCGCGATCCGGGTGGCAGTGGCATTTCCCTGAATAACTTTGGTAGCTAGCAGCGCTTCAAAAGGTGGAATCGTGCCGTCTGGGCGCGCAATCGACTGAAGCCATGCGGTAAACCTGGGACTGTCGAGCACAAACTTACCCGCAGCCTGTGTGCCAGACGTCCACATGCCGGAAAGGATCAGTACCATCCCCCTTCCTTCTGGATTCGGGAAATAGGCAATGTCGGCATAAATATCGTCCCCTCCAGAGTCTCCGGATTCCGCCCGGTAACCGTAAATCTTGCTTTCTCCGGGAAGAGGATCACGATTCAGATACTGAAAACCGCGCGCACCATCGGGGACGAGAACAAAGTTGAGTGGAGGTTCTACAAGAGCAATCCACGGATTGGATTGTCGCGAGCCAAGTAGAATCAGATTGGAGTTTTCCGCATCTTCAAGCTTTAAATCCTGCGCGAAAACCGTGCTGGCATGCGCTGCCTGCCACTCGGGTAAGTGGCTCAGGCTTTCAGCTATTTCTGCATCTGAGATGCTGGTATAGCGGCGCTGTGCCACATCAGTGGTCCACCAGGAAGGAATCTCTGAGGTCAGGTTTTTAAGATACTCGGAAGAACGGTAGGTGCCATCAATGTAGTCCTGCAAGGATACTTCGTGATTGGTATAGGTTTCGAAAAGAAGCAGGCCGGCGTCACCAGGAACAAGGATCGTTTTACTGTTTGCAGGAAACAGTGTTTTCCAGAAGCGACGTTCCATCAGGGTTTGGCGGGTACCGGACGAACCTGCTGCCAGTTCGGCATCCTGGTGCAAATGCCAGACTACAAGAACCAGAAGGGCAACCAAGAGCAGCGTAACCAGCGCAGAAAGCACGACCACTTTGCGCAGATCGGGCTTTTGCTCAACTCCGGACCTGGTTAGCCAGAAATGGAACCCGTGTCTGTTTTCCTCGACAGCGTCTTCTGTTTCTACTGACAAACCAGCTTGAGAATCGGTGAAATCTTTCGCCGGCGCTGTTTTTTCTGGAACTACGCCCGCTATGTCCTGTTCCCGAGATGCAACCGCGGCACTGACCGCTGTATAGAAGCGCGGAACATAACCGCCGCGTGGAATATCGATTCGCAGCGGCTCGTTTTGACCCAGACCGCGAAAATATAGCTCTAATTTTTGACGTAGGCGCGTGGCGTGTGAGCGCACGATGCTGTCGGCCGCCGAATCGTAATCGGGAGAACGGCCGAATACGGCAACACCGATACTCTGCTCGTTGATCTGATCGAACTGCTCGAAGATCGCCATGCGGCAGACATAGGAAAGCAGCTTCGACTGTTGCTCGGAGCGGATGAAGGTGGGCGAATTGACGATGCGCTGCACAAGTTCCCAGCGCGGATCCTGTAGATCGCTTTCCCGCGCATTGTGCATTGTTGAGCCAGGAAAAAACACAGTATCTACATTCGTAGCGAATCCATATGAACACAGGGTAAACAACGTCTCTTGCAACCGTTGCAAACCGTCTCGTGAAAATACGGCAACATCCTAGAAGCAAACAACTTGTTTTTCATCTTCAGGTTTTACGGTGAAACAGCGGAGCCCTTCGCTTTATCAAGCCTTACAGTCTTGGCAGTTCCCACAACGAGGGGATCCGCACGGCAGCGAAGCGACCGTGGGGTAAGCAAAAGGCAGCGTCATCAGATTTGCCGGGATTCGTCTATTCTCTATCGCGCTGCGATTACGGTGACCGAACGGGTCAGACGAAGACGGCAAACTTTCAACTTCTTAAGGGGGTATCCTCTATGCCATTTCGAAGAATTCGAGTCTTTCTTTCTCTTTTTCTGCTACTGTCTTCGGCGCTTGGCTTTGCTCAGACGACGGGCGGTAGTTTGACTGGAACTGTTCACGACGCCTCAGGTGCAAGCATCAGTGGCGCTTGGGTAGTTGCCACGGAAACTGCTACGAACGCCCATACGCGGAGCATATCCAATGCCAGGGGCGAGTACGAACTCATCAACTTGAAGCCTGGTATGTATACCCTCAAGATCGAAGCGTCAGGCTTTCAGAGCTACGAACAAACCGGCATTCATCTGGATCTGAACCAGCATGGAACCCAGGATGTGACTCTCAATATCGGACAGGTACAGCAGAATGTTGAGGTACGTGCCGACGTTTCGGAACTCGATACAACTTCCTCGGCTTCCACCAGCGAGGTCAATGGCGCCGCCATCGCCAACCTTCCCCTCAATACCCGTGAATCCTATGCTCTGCTGGAATTAATCCCTGGTTATTCTGGCTCCATCGGCAACGATTATAATGCGGTCTCATATTCAATCAACGGAGGAGACAACGAGTATGGAGACATCCTCGTCGATGGTACGCCAGCAGGTTTCCCCACCGTCAACGGCTACCAAGGCGTAGGTATCTTTCCGTCCGTCGATGCCATCGGAGAGTTCCGCATGTTGGCCCAGGACTATCAGGCTGAGTTCGGCCGCACGCTCGACGGTGTGCTGAACGTCGTCTACAAGAGCGGCACCAATCAGTTCCACGGCACAGCCTTTGAGTTCATCCGCAACAATGCGCTGGACGCCAATGATTACTTCTCCAATCAGGAAGGATCACCTCTGCCTGCATTCCATCGCAACCAGTACGGTGGCACGCTGGGCGGTCCCATCTACAAAGACAAAACATTTTTCTTCATCTCTACCGAATTGCTCTTTCAAAATTCCTTCCAGTCGCTCACGGCAACCGTCCCGACGGATCTGGAGCGCGCGGGCGATTTCTCGCAGACCTACGCTTCGGACGGTACGCTCATCAAGATTTACAACCCTTTTTCAACCCGCGAAAACTCTTCCGGATCGGGTTACATCCGCGACCAATTCGTGGGCGACGATGGTACGGTAAACAAGATTCCTTCGAAGTACCTGAGCACCGTAGCGCAGAATGCTGTCAAGTATTATCCCGAACCCAATGTAACTGGTAATTCGGTGACGCATGCCAATAACTACTACAAGAGCGGCAGCACCGTGAAAGAGACGCTTGCGTGGGATCTCCGTCTTGACCACATGCTTAGTCCGCAGCAAAAGGTTTTCGGCCGCTATTCCAATCGCTATTACGGCAGCAATCCCAATCCACTCTTTCCCTCCGCGGATGCTGTAGCCGAGGGGCTGATCGATGCGCAGGACTTCTCTCGCGGCGTTACGCTGGGCTATACGGCAACTCCGAGCGCCAACAAGATCGTTGACCTCCGCCTCGGCTTTGCCCGCACGCTGTACGAGTACTACAACACAAGCCTCGGTTTTAAGGCATCCACGCTTGGCTTGCCCAGCAGCATTAATCAATACGGCGGTGTTGACATCTTTCCTTATTTTGCGCCAAGTGGTTTTGAGTCGCTGGGCAATGAGGGAAACCGCCACAACGCCTTCATGACTTACAGCTTGCTCGGATCTTATACATGGGTCTATGGCGAGCATACATTCAAGTTCGGCTTTGACAGCCGCATGATTCGCGTCAATGACCACGAGAGCAACGATAGCTCCGGCGCATTCAGCTTCAGCACGGACTGGACGCAGGGACCGGATCCGGACACCTCCAGTTCCTATGCCGGCAATGGCCTAGCCTCAATGCTGGTCGGCATGGGCTCTGGTGACATGATTCAGAACTACAAGAACGTTGCCACGCAAAGCTTCTACTACGCTGGCTATGCGCAAGATGACTGGCGCATCACGCCAAAGCTCACGCTGAATCTTGGCGTTCGTTATGACATTGACCTGCCGCGTACGGAACGCTATAACCGCATGAACTATTTCGACCCCAAGGTCGCTTCGCCTTACGCAACCGAAATAAGCGGACTGACGGGCGGTCTGGTTTTTGCTGGTGTTGATGGCCGCAGCCGCTATCAATACCACATCGATGCCAACAACGTTGCTCCTCGCGTCGGCTTCTCCTGGGCCGTGCATCCTACGACGGTTGTCCATGGCGGTGCAGCAATCGTCTATGGCGCTTCGAATCAGGCCGCTGCCGGAACTGTCGGGCCGTATGGCTTCCGCGTGCAGAACACATGGGATAGTTCGGTAGACGGCATCACACCTCTCAATACGCTCGACAACCCTTTCCCAAATGGCTTTTCGGCAGCTCCCGGAGCATCGGGCGGACTCGCTACCGGTGCCGGAGGTCAGATCGAAGGCGTCTACCAGAATTCACCTACCCCCTACATGTACCAATGGGGCCTGGATGTTCAGCAAAGCCTGCCAGGACAGATCACCTTCGATATCGCCTATGTTGGCAACCGTGGAAGGCAACTTCTGCAGAGTTATGAGGGCGGCTTGGACTTCGATCAACTTCCGACCGCGGACCTCGCACTCGGTTCCGCGCTGAACGATACCGTCTCCAATCCTTTCTACGGAGTTCTCGCAACCAACACCACACTCGGCGCAACATCGACCATATCGCGCGCGCAATTGCTGCTGAAGTTTCCGCAGTACACCAGTATGGAACCGCTACGCTACTCTGGCGGGAACTCGCAGTATGACGGCTTGCAGGTAAGCTTCAGCAAGCGCATAGCACACGGACTGCAGGTGCAGGGTAACTATGTATGGTCCAGAAATTATGACAATAACAGTGACCATCAGGATAGCTTTCGCCCGATGGCAGATTATGCCATCAGCTATCAGGACATCCGGCAGCGCTTTGTCGCCAGCTATATCTACCAGCTTCCTTTTGGACGCGGGCAGATCTTCGGCGGCAATATTTCCCGGTGGGAGGATGCTTTGATGGGCGGATGGCAATTGAATGGCATCACGACCCTGCAAGGTGGCAATCCTCTGCAGATCAATGCCAACAACGATCTCTCCAGCTTCAACTTTCAAAACCTTTATGCCGATACCAACGGCCAGAATGCAACGCTACACGGGCGCGTTGCCAGCCGTCTCAATAACTACTTCAACACAAACGATTTTAGTCAGCCATCGTCCTTCTCCCTCGGTAATGGACCGGCTTACTACGATAACCTGCGTGCTCCGGGATACACCGATACCGATTTATCTGTCTTCAAGGAGTTTCATCCCACAGAGAAGGTGAAGGTGGATTTTCGTGCCGAGGCATTCAACATCTTGAATCACGCAAATTTCAGTTCTCCGGATACCACGGTCACCGACACGGATTTCGGCGCCATTACTTCAACCGCGGCCGATCCGCGCCAGTTGCAATTCGCGCTTAAACTGTTGTTCTGAAAATTGTTGGTTGAGTTAGGATGCCGACGACGGAGTAACTGCCTCGCCGGCATCATTTTTCTTCTCAAATTGCTCCAGAAAAGAGAATTCATCCCTTGAAAAATCTATTTCGCCTTGTACTCAAATCCATTTTTTTAGGCGGTCTTTTCTGCCTCAGTATGGTTGCGCGGGCAGCTTCCGGTTCAGCGAGTTCCAAGCCCATTGTTATTGTCATCAGCCTGGATGGTCTGCCCGCCCAGGCACTCAGGGACCCAAAGCTTCCCATGCCAACTCTGCGTGCACTCGCTGCCTCCGGTGCCGTAGCCGATGCCATGCGGCCCATCAATCCAACCGTTACGTGGCCCAATCATACGACGCTGATTACAGGCGTGGATGCAAGCCATCATCATGTGATGGCCAACGGGCTCATCACCTTTCCCACCGACGGCAGCGAACCTGAGATAAAACCATGGGTCGCCAAAGATGAGCTTGTCCATGCGCGTACGCTCTACGAGGCGGCAAAAGAAAAAGGACTGACGACCGCGCAGGTAGACTGGGTGGCCATCTACGGCGCGAAGGGCGTTGATTGGGAGTTTGGAGAAAACCCCGATCCGGATGGCGCTATCGCCCAGGAGCTTGCTGCCGGCGGAGAGGTCACCCGCGAACAGATCGCCTCCTTTGCGGAGGACAGCAATCCGGCTTGGCGTGACCAAATCTGGACGGATGCCGCGATCGACATACTTCGCAACCATACGCCGAACCTGCTGCTTCTGCATTTGCTTGATACTGATACCATCCAGCACGGGAGCGCACCCTACAGCAATCCGGCCTATGTGGCCTATGCCTATGCCGATGCATGCGTCAAGCGCGTGGTCGATGCCGCGCGCGCGATGGGCATTCTCGATCGCACAACTTTCTTTATTGTTTCCGATCACGGCTTTGCCCCCTTTACGCAGGTCATCGAACCCAATGCTGCTCTGGCACAACAAGGGCTACTCCATAACGAGGGCAGTCATAGGGTCGGCAGCGTGTGGGCAGTTGCTGAGGGGGGCGCGGCAGAAATGTTCATTCGTGATGAAACGCTGCGCGCAAAACTTGTTCCACAGCTAAAAACTTATTTCTCTGCAATGCCGGGAATTGCTCATGTATACACAAACGCCGAGGCGCGTGCAATCGGCTTACCGGCAGAAGCGGACTCCGACCAGGCTCCGCAACTGTATCTCACCGCTGCGCCAGGGTACGCCTTCGGAGAGAATACCGATGGCCCGGTGGCACATCTGTTGCACGAGCCTGAAGGTCAGCACGGTGCGCTCAATACGATGCCTGAGATGCAGGCTCTTTTCGTAGCTTCCGGAGCAGCCATCCGTCCCGGCACGCATCTGAACGCCATTCTGAACTTGCAGGTAGCGCCCACCATCGCAGCGATTCTAGGCTTGCAATTACCGGAGGCCCAGGAGCCCGCACTTGAGAAAATCCTCCGGTAATTTCTAGAATTTGCACCCGTGGCGGAGACGATCCCATGCAAGCAGGGAGGAGGCAATGAGAATGCAGGATCGTTGTCAAATTTCTTCTCTCAAAGATGGAGGAGCACAAAACTCCCGCTCCAGACGATGACTTCAACGTTGTGTAATCGGCCGCATGGCCGAAGCCACCGGCCGTTGGCCGGTGGCCGTTCAGTGCGCAGCCGGAAAAGTGAAGAGGGATGTTGCTATATGCGTTGGTGTGTGGCGCGTGCCGAAAGCAGCATCAGCAAAAGCAGAGAGTCTCCGCCGAGCATCGCCAGAAGAACATGACGCAGGTGCTGATTTTTGCGTCTTTGAACAGGCCAGATCACCTGACAGGCAACACGTTGACTCCTTCATGGGGTGAAGTTTTGCTGATGTAGCCGATGGTACCTGCATTGTGCGCAACGTATTCCACTACAGCTGCATCCGAGTCAAGATTGCGCGGCATGCTGGCCTGTCCGGAAAAGACCAGACTGCGCCAGCAGGCGCGGAAGACCGTATCGCTCTTGCCGATGAAGGCGCGCAAAAAATCCTCATGCGCCGGACCTCCCTTGAGAAGAACCGGAGTGACATGCGCGCCCTCCTTCAGATTGCTGGATGTTCCGGAAAGGGCCCATTGGTAGGCGGGATCGATGTCCTGCACTTCGTTGAACAGCGCATCGGGTGTTTTCACCTTGCCAAAACGCACCCCTGACAGATCGTTGAATTTGTAGTCAGCCGATGCCCAGTCAAGCGTCAGATTCGTGCCACCTATGTCGCCCAGCAGTTCACCGGGGGGAAGGCGGTTGAACCCTGCCGTCGTTATCGACGGGGCGATTTGAAGCTTTACCGGATTTTGGGAGCATAGAGAGGATGAGTTTTGATTCTGAAAAAGGGGAGAACGGAAGGACTTCTGCGTTCAGAAGGGGAAAATGAGGGAAAAGCCTGAAACTTCGTCGACGTGCTAAAAAGAGTCCTTTTTTGTAATATTAACGTTACCGATATCGATAACTACAGCACGAAAACAGGACATTTTTAGACCCCCATTGTGTTGATGTGAATATGGAAATTATTTTTTGCAGATAAAATCCATGCTGTGTGGACCAGGCGCGAAACGAGGCGTTCGCTGTTCTGTGTTAATAAAATGTTTCACTGCTGTCCGGTTAAAAGTCGAACAGAATCAGTTGGTTGGGATCGGCAGTTAGTGAGTTTGTGTAGTCCTTCTGCTGAAGTGCCTGTGAGATGGGCATTTTCTCGAACAGAGTTACCGAGAGCACTTGCAGCAAAGTGTAGAGTGAGCCGGACAGTTCGAGTCTCTTCTTGACGATGGCGACCAGGAGGTAGACCGAGACAGCTATCCATATTTGGGTCTTGACGGCGTTTTCGCTGGTGCCGAAGAAGACCTTGATGCGCAGATGCTGCTTGATCCATTTGAAGAACAGTTCCACTTGCCATCGGCTTTTGTAGAGAGCGCAGATGGTGACGGCAGGTAGTGTGAACTGATTGGTCAAGAAGAGTAGATCCTTGCCGGTCTCTGGATCATGAAAGCGAATGCGGCGCAGGTGGCTAGGATAATCCTTGCGGCTGTGATACCCGTTAAGGGCGATGGACTGGTCTGCCAAAATGCCGGTCTGCTTGTCCACCTGTTGGGAGTAGATACGTCGGGCATCCAAGTTGTTCTTGGCGCGGGTGACAAAGAATGCTCCGGCCAAGTGGAGGCGATACAACCGGGCGTAGTCGAGATAGCCACGATCCATGACATAGTAAGCGCCAGCCTGAGGAATGATCTCGTCGAGCATGTTGACGTCGTGCAGATCGCCCGTGGTGACACGGATAAATGTGGGTATGTTGCCGCGTAGATCGAGCAGGGTATGCATCTTGACGGCGGACTTGGTGGAGCGAAAATGCGCCCACGGAAACAAGGTCAGGCACAGATCGATGGTTGTAGAGTCCAAGGCGTACGCAGCGGCATCAAGGTCCATGCCGAGGTCTTCCGTGGCGTAGAGCTTGCGGGCCTGGACCATCAGTCGTTGCGCGAGTTCAGCATAGATGCGCCAATCGCGGCTCTCGTTGGCCTCAGCCAATGTCGAACGACGCACCGGAGAGCGGAATCCCATGGCATACAGCTTGGCAGGCTGTGCGCACAGGCAGGCTTCGATGTCACGCAGGCTCTCGCGATAGGTCAACTGAGCAAAGGCCATAGCACGGAACTGCTCGGTACAACTGAGGTTGCGCACCCGGCGGTCGCCGCCATAACGGGCCACACTGCGGGCAAACGAAGTCCACGGAAGGAAGTCCATCAACTGCGCGAACAGCAACTTGCCAGCGTTCACAGCCGCCTCCAGAAAGCATCTCTGGAATCAGCATCGCGGCATTTTCAAATCGACACCACCCCAAAACGTCCGCAACCCTCGGCCCATCAGACGGTTGCAGGCAGCAAGTTAGTCGTCAACCGGACAGCAGTGAAAATGTTTATTTATAAGTATTTATGGAAGAGAGTGACCAGCGTCTCTCTCCTGCGCTATTTTTCAAAGAGGAAATTTCTTGCCCCATACCTGGAAACATTATTTGGGGTCGCGTAGGAAAGAGGCATTTTATCCCTTGTGCTTTCCGAGAACGGTAACGATAATATCTGTGAGACAAAAAGAGAAGATTCGGCGGAATCGTATTGATTTCATTCACATACGATTAATTTTCGCCTTGCTAGACTTTTCCATTTTCAGCCGAGAAATCAATAGAATGGAATCCATGAACGTCCGCATGAAAGACATCGCCAAGGATCTTGGCATCTCCGTGATTACTGTCTCCAAGGCGTTGCGCAACCATCCGGATGTAGCCAAAGAGACCAGGGAACGCATCCTGAAGCGGGTTCAGGAGCTTGATTATCAACCCAACATGCTGGCACGCAGCCTGGTGACCGGGCACAGTTACCTGATCGGACTGGTGGTTCCTGGCTTAATGCACCCCTTTTTTGCCGAGATTGCCTCTTCACTTTCGGCCGTAGTTGGCCGATCCGGCTACTCGGTCATCCTCTCCTCCAGTGAGCAGGATCCGCAGCTCGAAGAGCGTCAGATACGCCACCTGTTAGCTCGCCGCCTGGATGCTCTGGCCGTAGCCACCAGCGGACTTTCCACGGGAATTTTTGAACAGATCAACCGTGCCGGAATGCCTTATGTGTTGATCGATCAGGAGCTGCCCGGGCTTGCCGCCAACTTTGTCGGCATGGACGACGTGGAAATTGGCCGAATGGCCACCGAACACCTGATTGAGCAGGGTTGCCGGCGGATTGCGCATCTGAAGGGCAAGAACAGCATTACGGGCATTCGCCGCTACGAGGGCTACCGCAAAGCGCTTGAGCGCCATGGTATGGAATACGATGAATCGCTCGTGATTGCCTGTGCCAAGACCGATACCGATCACCTTTCGGAAGGCGCTGAGGCGATGAAGCAGTTGCTTCGCTTGCCCCAGCGGCCCGATGCTCTCTTCTGCTACAACGACTCCCTGGCGATTGATGCCATGAATGTGATTTCCGCAGCCGGACTGAGCATTCCAGAAGAGATTGCGGTGATCGGGTGCGGTAATCTTTATTATGACGAATCGCTGCGCGTACCGCTTTCCAGCATTGACCAGAACAGTAAGTCGATTGGCGAAAAGACTGCGGAAATTCTGCTGGATCTGATCGATACGAAGAACAGCGCGCACACGCGTTCCGTGATTCTTACGCCGCAGATTCTGGTGCGTGCTTCCTCGCAGCGCAAAGCTCTGTCTGGCAAGTAAGATCCCCGGGTGAGAAGGTTTACGCCTGATCCATTTTTGATTGGACGTGGAACGGCAGGATGGCGCAATGCTCCAGGCATTCCCAGAAATGCTCTAGCTCCCGTTTTGCAGGAAAGAGACGCTCATGATTTCACGTCGCGCATTTCTCGGGTCTGCAGTAGCTTTTGACACCGCGCTCTTCTTGTCCCGCATACCGGCCTTTGCGCAGGTTGTGACGCCGCGCTCCGCCGCCGACTCGCCCGAAGTGCAGAATGGCAGCATCGTGCCGCTCCTGCGGGGCGCAACGGCGCGTCCCATGCGCTACGAGCCGCGCAACGGCGCATTCGTTATTCAGCAGGGAAAAGAGTTTTTTAATCGTCCCCTTTATGGCCCGAATAATGCTTTCCGCGTGGATGCGGGAGACCTTCCCGAGTTCTCGCTCTACCTGCCCGGGCATGGCGGCAATTTGAAATTCGCTCTGCGGCGCAAAAGTGCTGTGGTTGGTCTGGCGGATGCCGAAAGCGTGACGGCAATCTATGTTGCCGGGCGCATGCGATATCAGGTCAGTGATCGCTTAATCGGCAACGTCGTTCTTCATCTGGAGGCTTGCACGGCAGCCAGCGGCTCCGGCCTGTGGGTGCGCGCTTTTGCTGAAGGGGATGCGAAGGACCTTGAGCTGGTGTGGGCTTTTGGCGGCGTTAGCGGGCGCAAGGGCAAGCGTGGTGGCGATATTGGTTGTGAAAACAAGCCTGTCGGCGAGTTTTTCAAGGTGCAACCAATGGAGTGCCGGAACAATATGTACACGTTCGCCCAGAACAGCGTGCGCGTCTCGAGTCCGGCGGCGGAGATTTTTTGCGAGTTTCCTGCAGCGGCCACGCTGGCACTTGCGGATGCAAATCAATGGGCATCGTCGTGGCCTCAACTGCTCGGAGCTGTCGAGAGCAAGCCTGATCTGCCAGTGCTGATTGGTTCCGTGGTGCTAGCTGCCAATACGCCTCTTCTCTTTGGCCTTGAACAACAGTCGAAGAACGCGGAAGAGCCCCACGCAGACGCTCGTGCGCCGTTGCAGAAGTGTTTTGCGGCGCGTATTGCTGAGCTGGATGCGATTGCCTCCACTGTTGCGATTCATACTCCCGATCCACACATCGATTGTCTTCCTGCGGCGCTGAACATTGCCGCCAATGCATTGTGGGATGAGCAGCAGGGATGCGTGATGCATGGTGCGGTGGCGTGGCGCAATGCACTGGCAGGTTGGCGCGGGCCTTATCTGCTGGACGCGCTCGGCGCTCATGAGCGCTTTCAAATGCATGCGCGCCACTGGATCAACCGGCAGAATACCTCGCCGGTAACAAGTGCGAATCCTGCAGTCGGCACGCCCGATGCAGGCTCCCACCTTGCGCGTAGTGAAAATCTTCTGCACAGCAACGGAGATCTTTCGCATAACCACTACGACATGAATCTGGTCTTCTTCGATGCACTGCTCCGGCATATGAAGTGGACTGGGGATACGAGCTTCGCGGCCGAGGCGTGGCCGGCGCTTGAACGTCATCTTGCGTGGGAGCAAAGGCTGTTTCGCAGAACGTTTTCCACCCCGCAGGGCGAGCTTCCGCTGTATGAGGCCTATGCCTGCATCTGGGCCAGCGACAATTTACAATACAACGGTGCAGGCGTGACGCACTCAAGTGCTTACAACTACATTGCGCACCGATGGGCTGCAGATCTGGCGCGGCAGTTGGGAAAGAATTCCTCTGCATATGAGGATGAGAGCAATAGTATCTATGAGGCGATGCAGCGCCTGCTCTGGCTGCCGGAACAAGGCTGCATGGGCGAGGCCAAGGATCTGCTGGGCCCGCAGTCTGTCTATCGTTCGCCTGCGCTGTGGACTGTGTATCACACCATCGACTCCGAGGCGGTGACGCGCAAGCAGGCTTGGCAGATGCTTGAGGAGAGGCTGCAAGCGCTGGAGCACGTACCTGTCCACGGGCAAGGTGTTCCCGAGGGCGATTGGTATATGCTCTCCTGCTCGGATTGGCTGCCCTACGTGTGGTCGTTGAACCTGCTGCTGCTAGCCGAGAACATGCACTTTGCCCTGGCGCTCTGGCAGGCGGGCCACAACGAGCAGGCCTATCGCATCTTCAAGGGATGCCTGCTGGATAGCATGTTCATGGGCCTTACGCCAGGAAACTTCCACATGACTTCCGCGCTCGATGTGCATCGTCTGGAGGCGCAACGCGACTTTGGCGACGCCATTGGCACAAGCAGTCGCGCCCTCATTGAAGGCCTCTTCGGTATTCATCCCGATCTGCGTGTGAATGAGCTGCGCATAGCTCCGGGGTTCCCCGCAGAGTGGCGCCATGCATCGATTGAGCATCCCGATCTGAGCTTCCAGTGGAGCATTGAGAACGGGGAAGAGAGCTATCGGGTTCGCACGCGTTTCAAAAAAAGTGTCAAGCTCATCCTGAGCGTGCGCGCGCATTCCACGCAGTTGCCGCACGTGCTCGTCAACGGCGTACAAGGGCACGCAGTATTTGAGAAAGATGCTGTCGGGCATCCGCAGATCACACTGCAATGCGCGCCTGCCAGTGAGTGGAAGATTGAATTGGAGTGGGGCAAAGAAGAAGCATTCGCCTTGCCTGAGTTCTGCAACTACGCGTGCGGAGACAAGCTACAGCTGCCTGCCGACACCGTGGCGATCGACGATCCGCAGCAGGCTTTACGCGACGGTCTGATTTCTGTGCCGGGAAATCATGTGGTTTTCGCACAGATCAAGCGCGGCGCATGTCAATGGTGGCAGCCCATTCGCTTTCATGCCCGCCAGACGGTTGCGCCCGTCCTCTTTGCGTACGAAAACGGCCCAGCAGAAACGATTGATCTTGCCGCTCACTTGAACCGCAAGATTCCCGACATTTTTAATCGCTCCTACGCGCATCCGCGCTCGCCTTATTGCTCGCTCTCACTTCCCGAGCAGGGTTATGGCGGATGGGCTGCGTTCAATCTGCAGCCGAAGATCGACGACCTGGGCCTTCGCATGGCTCATGGTCAACTGCAAACGCCCATGGGTATTCCCTTTGCCACGCCTGCGGATCCTGTGCAGCCGAACTGCCGCTTTCTTTCCTGGTGGCAGCAGGACGAGCGCAGCTTCGAACTGCCGTTGCAGGGGCACGCTGCGGCCTTGCATCTGCTGATGACAGGCACGACCTATCCCCAGGCCAGCCGTATGGAGCATGGCAGGGTCACGGTGACCTATGCCGATGGCGGCTCGTCCGTGCTCTCGCTGCGCAATCCGGAGACGTGGTGGCCCATTGAGCAGGACTACCTGATAGACGACTTCCTGTTTGTGAATCGAGCGCCCTTGCCCACGCGCATTGATCTAAAAACAGGGAGCGTCCGACAGCCCGGCAGTACTGCATTCAAGAAAGAGGGCGGTATGATTGACGGCGGCTCTGCTACGGTTCTTTCGCTGCCGCTTGACCCGGCGCGCGCACTGCTTTCCATGCGCATTGAAGCAACATTGTATGGAATCGTGCTAGCACTGCTGGCGGCTACACTGACGCGAACTTCCCCGGGCAAACCCTAAGCAACGGGGAAGTATGCAATGCTGCTTGAGCACTACAGCTGATCTGCGAATGGGTGAGAAGGCAATCGCTATGGCTGCGGGGTTTGCGTCTTGAGCGCGGCCACTTCGCTGCGGAGTGTGGCAATCATTTCGATCAGCTCGGCGTGGCGCTTGTCGCTGAGGCTTGGTTCCATGGCTTCCACGTAGAATGTGCCGTTGGGCTCAAGTTCGCAGCGGCGTACCTGCTCAATGTGTTCGAGGCCGTTGCGGTGAATGACGTCGATCAGCTCTTCGCGGGTGAGGGCTTCGCGCTCCATGGCGTTGCGGTCCAACTGGCCGTTGTGGATGAGCTGGGTGCGGCGGCCTTCGAGCACGCGCGTAAAGCGGCGCGAGCGGAAGAGCAGACGCACCAGAAGCCAGTTGATGCCCAGCAGGCCCACGGCACCAATCAGTCCACCGGTTACGGAGTTATCGTCACCGATGATGGCGTTCTGCACGGTGTTGGAGAGCGAGAGCAGCACTACCAGGTCAAACGGGTTCAACTGCGCCAGCTCACGCTTGCCAAAGATGCGCAGCAGAAAGACGAGCGCGAGATAGACGATGACGGGCCGGGCCAACTTCTCCAGGATGGGAAGCGGCAACTGGAACATATGGTCAAAAATAATGGAGTGCGGCATAGGATGAAGATAACTGATCTTTGTGCGCCATGGGCAGAGACGCACTTTCTTGCGTGTTTCAACGGAGTGCCGCAACGACGAACAACCCTTCCTGGACTGCCAGAAGAGGCGCAGGTCTGCTAGAGTTGGAACCAGAGCCGGAATGAGCGGCAAATTATGGATTTGCTCCGTATCTGCTGTTCATCCTTCGTTCAAACGGTATAGATGAAGTGTTGAGGGGATCATTATGTCGGTTACGGATTCATTGTCTGCCGCGCAGTTTATAACGCCTTTCCGTATTGAGCCTCATTTTGATGTGCGTCCGTGGGGCTTTCGCGATCTGCGGCCCTGGTTTGACCGGGTGGCCGAGGATGAAAAATCCCTGCTGGGTGAGGCGTGGCTGACGGGCGACATGTGTCTGGTGGCTACCGGTGCGCACAAGGGCAAGCGGCTGGATGCGTTGTTCAGCGAGCATGCTGTGGCGCTGCTCGGCAAGGCTGCGCCGGAAGCTGCATCGCCGCTGCTCGTCAAGATGCTGTTTGCGGCCGACAAGCTGAGCGTACAGGTGCATCCTGACGACAAAATGGCGCAGAAGTATGGTGCGGTGCGCGGCAAGACCGAGTGCTGGTTTGCGTTGGCGGCTGAGCCCGGAGCAAAGCTGGCCGTGGGGCTTAGGCAGGGCGTAACGCTTGACGAAGTGCGGCAGCAGATCCTGGACGGCACGCTCGAAAAGAGCTTGAATGCCGTAGGCGTGAAAAAGAACGACATGATCTTTGTGGATGCCGGTACGGTGCACGCCATCTGGCCCGGTGCCATCATTCTGGAGACGCAGCAGAACTGCGACCTGACCTATCGCATGTTTGACTACGGTCGGCCCCGCGAACTGCATGTGGAGAAGTCACTCGAAGCCACCAAGTTGCTGACGCGGGCTGGCAAGGTTCCGGCGCAGCCGCTGGAAGACCGTACGTTGCTGATCGACGAAGCCTACTTTCGTGTGGAGCGGGTTCCGGTGGAGAGCGCCATCACTGGCGCGCAACTTTCCTGCCGCAAGCGTGGGTTGTCGTACCTCTTTGCAACTGCTGGCGCGGCACGCATCATGGGGCAGGGATTAGAAACTGTCGATCTTCCAGCACGTGCGATTGTGGCCGTGCCGGCTTCCTCGCCGGAGTATGTGGTGGAAAATCTGGGCGGACTGGATCTGATCCGCATTACCCCCAAGTGGCCCGTGCAATAAGGGAGTTAGATTTGAGCAAATCCGGCTGGCGTGAGCAAGTGCAGGCGTACATTCGGGCGGAAGCCAGCCCGGTAGACAAGTATGGTCATCAGCCGCGCCTGTACGCGCTTGCCAGCCAATTGGGCGCGGGTCTTTCCTATGACGACGATGTCCTGTTTGCCGCCTGCTGGCTGCACGATCTGGGCGTTTTCCTCGGACACAGGCCGCTGAATCCCGAGCAGCTCAAGGGGTGGGACCATCTTCCGTATACAATCGAGCGCAGCCGCCAGTTGCTTGCGGACTGGGGATTTCCAGAGGAAAAACTGGAGTCTGTGGCGGAAGCGATTCGTACCCATCAGGCATGGGACGAGCCGCAGGAGATGGCGGCGGTTCTGCTGCACGACGCCGATATTCTGGAGCAATTGGGTGCCATCGGGATCATGCGTGCGCTGGCCAAGGTGGGGCGCGATACGCGCTTCGATCGATTCACGCAAGTGGTGCAAATTTTGCAGAAGGCGGTGAATGAACTGCCGTCGCGGTTGCGCCTAAACCAGAGTAGAAACTTGGCTGCTTCCAGAATCGAAATTCTCCGTGCTTTTCTTTTGGCAGCGGAGGCAGAGGCAGGAAACCTGCTTGATTAAGTGCACAAAGAGAGCCGCCTGACAGAGTGGTCACCAAGGCTATAAAGTTTCGCCAATAAATAACATGCGGTAATCGATCGATAAAAATAAGCTGGCAGGGAAGTTCTTTCCGGGTGGTTCGCACTACGGTATAAAGGAGTTCCGCATTATGTATAGATTATGGGTTCTTCTGGTGTGTCTGCTGACAGCAGTATCTTTGAGGGGGCAGTCCGCTCCCTCGGCGCATGAAGGCAGCCTGCCGCTGATGGTGGGTGGTGGTGTTTCCAACTTCAATCTGGATTTTGGCGCAGGCCGCAGAATGACAGGCGTCACGTTGTGGGGCGATTGGGATCTGGCAGGCCATCGTCTGGTTCCGCATGGATTGTCGCTTGAGTTGCAGGGCCGAAGCATTCACTGGGGCTTGCCGCAGGGATTTTCCCTGATGGAGCAGAATACGTATCTTGGCGGTGCACGCTACAGTTGGGAACATTACCGGAATGTTCATCCTTACGCAAAGTGTCTGGCTGGCATCGGAAGCATTGATTTCCCTCCCTATCCGAACGGGTATAGCCATGACACGCGCGATGTGTTGGCGCCGGGCGGCGGCCTGGAGGTGCGGGCCAGCAAGCAAGTGTGGGTGCGTGCCGATTATGAGTATCAATTCTGGCGTCACATCTTCGGCGTGCATGATTTGAACCCGAATGGCTTTACTTTGGGCGTCGAATACAGCTTCAAGCATATTGTTGTGTTCAAGTAGCAGGGCGCGTGGGCTGTTTCCCTGTAGCAGTCCGTTTTGTGAAGATTTATTTCGCTTTTGGAGCACGGATAATCCGTCGGACAGTGGTTCAATTTCTGTTGAAAATGGCAGCATCCAGTCTTTCATTGACATTTTTTGTTCGATTGTGCGCCTTATCATTTGCGTAGCCCATGTATTCAGGCGAAAATGACTAACGATATGAGCATCCAATTTGTTCTCCCTTCCGAACTGCGCGGCGCCTTCGATCAGGCGGCTGCTGACTGGCAAGCCAATAGCAAACTCGACCGCTTCTGGCAGCGGGATGCCTCGCTTTGGACCCGCGATGGTGAAGAGAACTGGCTGGGCTGGACCAACATCGTTGAGCGCCAGCAGGAAAGTCTTCCTGCCTTTGAGGCACTGGCTGCGGACGTACAGAACTCTGGCTTCAAGCATCTGGTGCTGCTCGGTATGGGCGGATCCAGCCTGTGTCCCGAGGTTCTGGCGCTCACCTTTGGCCGTCAGCAGGGCTTCCCGGAACTGCACATCGTCGATTCCACCGATCCGGTGCAGGTAAAGGCCGTGCGCGACAAGGTGGATCTGGCCTCTACGCTGGTGATTGTGGCCAGCAAGTCAGGCTCCACGCTTGAGCCCAACGTGCTCAAGCAGTACTTTTTTGAAGAAATGAAGAAGGCCGTGGGTGCCGACAAGGTTGGTGCGCACTTTATCGCCATCACTGATCCCGGCTCGAAGATGGAGCAGGTGGCCCGCGCTGACAACTTCCGCCACATCTTCTTCGGCGATCCGAAGATCGGCGGCCGTTTTTCAGCGCTCTCGAACTTTGGCATGACCTTTGCCGTTGCCGCTGGCCTGAGCATCAAGCAGGTTTTGGCGGAGGCAGGCAAAGCCGTGGAGGCTGCCAAGCTGCCGGTCGCGGAGAATTCTGCCGCCAAGCTTGGCTTGTTGATGGGCCTGGCCGCCAACGCTGGCCGCGACAAGCTGACCGTCTTCACTTCGCCGGAGATCTTTGACCTGGGTGCATGGCTGGAGCAGCTGATTGCCGAGTCGACGGGCAAGCTGGGCAAGGGCATTACTCCGGTGGACCGCGAAGCGATTGCTGCTCCCTCGGTCTATGGTTCGGATCGCCTGTTTGTGTATGTGCGCCTGAAGGGCACGAAGGACGCGAGTCAGGATGCGAAGGTGGCAGCGCTCGAAGCCGCCGGCCATCCCGTGGTGCGCATCGATCTGAATGACAAGTACGAAATCTTCGGCCAGTTCTTTACCTGGGAAGTGGCGACGGCCGTGGCGGGCGCGGTGATGGGCATCAATCCCTTCAACCAGCCTGACGTGGAGTCGGCCAAGATCGAAACGCGGGCCCTGACCACGGCCTACGAGCAGACCGGCAAGCTGCCTGCCAGCACGTCCTTCCTGACGGATGCAGGCATTCAGCTGTATGCTACCGAGGCTTATGCCGCTACGCTGCAGGCTGCCGCGTCTGCGCCGACGCTGGCGGGCATTGTGAAGGCGCATGTGGACCAGATCAAGGCAGGCGACTACTTTGCCGCGCTTGCCTACCTGCCCATGTTCGCCGAGTACGAGGCCGCCATCCAGACCTTCCGCCACAAGGTGCGCGATGCGAAGAAGGTGGCCACTTGCCTCGGCTTTGGTCCGCGCTTCTTGCACTCCACCGGGCAGGACTATAAGGGCGGCCCCAACCAGGGCGTTTTTGTGCAGGTTACTGCAACGCATGCTGCCGACCTGGCGATTCCCGGCCAGAAGTACAGCTTTGGCATCGTCATCGATGCGCAGGCTGCTGGCGATCTGGCCGTGTTGGAAGCCCGTGGCCGTCGCGCTCTGCGGGTGCATCTGACGGGCGACATTGCCACAGGCCTGGCCACGCTGAACGCTGCCTTTGCTGAAGCGCTGAAGTAAGCCATCCTTGCTCCACAAGAAGAGCCGGTCAGGAGAGCATCCTGTCCGGCTCTTCTTGTTTTGTAAACGCGGCGTATGCAGAAGACGACGAACTACAGAATGCGTACGTCATAATGCGTACGTACTGCGCACGAGGCAACAGTGCATTGCAATCACGTAAAAAACCACCGTGTTCAGCGCGGAAAGAGTGGTTGCTCTTTCTGCGCTGAACACGGTGGTTTTTTCTACAAAGTCATTCAATCAAGGTTCAGTCAATACAGCTGCTGAGGCAAGACAACTGTTCTCTGCACCCTGATCTCAGACCTACTTGGCCAGTTCGGCTTCGAGGGCCGCAACCAGAGCCGGAGCATCGGCCGTGGTGTCGGGGGCGAAACGGGCCACAACCGCGCCACTCTTGCTGACGATGAACTTTTCAAAGTTCCACAACAGCTCAGGCTCGGGGTTGCCCTCAATGCCGTAGCCCTTCAGTTTTTCGCGCCAGCTAGGCTCGTTCACGCTGGTGGCCTTGGGTTGAGCAGCGATCAGGGTCTTGTAAAGCTCATGCTTCTCGGGGCCGGTGACGGCAATCTTCGAGTACATGGGGAACTTGACGCCAAAGTTGGCGGTGCAGAAGGTGTGAATGTCGGCGTCGCTGCCCGGCTCCTGCTCCTTGAAGTCGTTGGCCGGGAAGCCGGCAACCACCAGACCCTTGCTGCCGAGCTGCTCGTAGAGCTTTTCCAGGCCTTCGTACTGCGAGGTCAGGCCACACTTGCTGGCCACGTTGACTACCAGAACAACCTTGCCCTTGTACTCGGCCAGGGTGGCGTCTTCGCCAGTAATCTTCTTGACGGGAATATCGTAAATCGAAGCCATTCTCAGTTCTCCTTTATCAATGGCGCCACACAGGGCGCAAGCTTTGGTTCGTAAATTGGCCGCTCGCAAAAGAGCGCCGAAGACTACGCAGGAAGGCTACTCGGGCCAGGTCCGTAGCGCAAGCCTCGCGATGAGAAGCTGCGTTCTTGGCATGCCGCCGGGCTGGCCGGAATCCTGCTGTTCATACGATGTAGGCGGGAGCGGGTTCGATGCAAAATCAGACCAATCTTGTCCCATATGCAGAAATGGGCGATTGGAGAGGCCGCAAAGCCTCCGCAGCAGAAAATCCATGCCACCCCCGGATGGGGTGCGGCTTTTCATCGTCATACGATTTTCAAAATGGTATGATTATTTTGTCGGAGGAAGAATCCAGAGAAGATGCTGCGCAGCCTTTTCAGCGATGACGCAACCCATGTGAAGCGCAAGGTGGCGGGCATGTATGCTCTGTTGCTGGTCTTCAATGTGGCTGCGTGGCTGTGGGCGTTTGTGGCCTTCCGACATTTTCCGCTGTTGCTGGGCACGGCCTTTTTGGCCTACAGCTTTGGCCTGCGCCATGCGGTCGACGCCGATCATATTGCAGCCATCGACAACGTTACCCGCAAGCTGATGCACGAGGGTAAGCGCCCGGTCGCGGTGGGCTTTCTGTTCTCGCTCGGCCACTCCACCATCGTCGTGATTGGCTCTGCGGCCATTGCCCTGGCGGCTGCCGTGCTGGAGCAGCGCACAGGCACATTGCGCGCCATTGGCGGAGTCGTGGGCACGTTGGTCTCTTCCGGCTTTCTCTTCGCCATCGCCCTCGCAAATCTGGCCATCCTGCGCTCCATCTGGAAGGTCTTTGTGCGGGTGCGTGCCGGTGAGCCGTATGTGGAAGAGGATCTGGACCTGCTGCTCTCCGGGCGCGGCCTGCTGGCCCGGCTCTTTCGGCCGATGTTTGCCATGATCCGCCGCAGCTGGCATATGTATCCGCTGGGCGTGCTCTTTGGCCTTGGTTTTGACACAGCCACGGAGATTGGCCTGCTGGGCATTTCAGCGGCTGAGGCTTCGAAGGGGCTGTCGATCTGGTCGATCATGGTCTTTCCGGCGCTCTTTGCGGCGGGCATGTCGCTGATTGATACCACCGACAATATTCTGATGCTGGGCGCCTATGGCTGGGCCTTCGTCAAGCCCATTCGCAAGCTCTACTACAACCTGACCATCACCACCGTTTCCGTGGCCGTGGCTCTGGTGGTGGGCGGCGTGGAAGCTCTAGGTTTGCTGGCCGATCAGTTCAGCCTAGGCGGATTCTTCTGGGACGCGGTCCGGCGGCTGAACGAAAACTTCGGCCTGCTCGGCTACTTTATCGTAGGGTTGTTCGCGGCCAGCTGGCTGCTCTCGATTGCCTTTTATAAATGGAGCAAGCTGGACGATCTGGAAGTGGAAGCTTCGGCGGGCGATTAACCTAGCCATACAGATCCGGCACAAAAGAAATGCTTCGTGCTATCCCACCCTAGCCGCAAAAACAAAGACGCGACGAGGGTAGGGCACCCGGATTGGATCGCAAAATTTTAGTGTCGAATTAGCTAGAAGCTAGAGCAACGGCGCGATGCGAAAAGTCTCAGCTGCTGCGATGAGCAAAATGAGCTGGAAGCTAGAGGCTGGAAGCTGCCTTCTGCTATTCGTGCGGATGCTCGTGGCCGTGCCCATGGTCCTGCGACTTCTTGAGCGACGTACCGGAGTCGGTGAGCACCAGTTTGCCCAGTTCTACACCGCGCATGGAGAGCATTTTGTCGGCCATCTGCTGAATCTCGCGGCTGCGGCCCTTCATGATGATGACCTCAAGGCAGTAGTGATGATCCAGATGGACGTGCGTGGCCGCCAGAACCGTGGCGTGGCTCTGGTGCTGCATCTCGGTGAGCTTCTGCGAGAGGTTCGGCACATGGTGGTCGTAGACCAGCGTAAGCGTGCCGACGACCGGCTTGTTGCTGTCTACCACATCGTTGAGCAGCGCCTCGCGGATCAGATCGCGTACTGCCTCGGAGCGATTCTTGTAGCCCCGGCGGGCGATCAGTTTGTCGAATCCAGCCAGCAAATCCTGCTCGAGCGAGATTCCGGTGCGGCTTAGTTCGGTCATGGCGCGGCCTCTGTGTTCATTCTACTCAGGATAGGGAATTCCGTGCAGAGTTTGACTGAAAGTGTCCGATTCCGAACACAGAAACTCAAAACCGGTCAGATCTGACTGCGGTAAGGTTTTTTCTGTATTTGTAAACTATAGAAAATAAAGAAGAAGAAAAAGAAAAACTTTGGCAGGGCGAGTGCTCTTTGTAGGGTGCCATGGATATTGCACGCCCTGACCTGAAGAAGAAAAAGATGCGCCGGCTGATTGTTACGGCTGGCATTGTGGGAGCAGTTGTAGTTCTGCTGCTCGTCGTAGTGGCCCGGTTGAAGCCGGCTGCTCCCCCGGTGGAGCGTTCGACGCTCTGGCCCGACACGGTCAAGCGCGGCCCCATGTTGCGCCAGGTGCGCTCGTCCACCGGCTCGCTGGTGCCGCGGGAAGACTCCATCGAACTGATTCCGGCCGAGACCGAGGCAACCGTGGTGAAAATCTGCGTGCTGCCCGGTGCGCTGGTTACGCCCTACACGGTGCTGATGGAGCTGGCCGATCCCGCGCTGGACCAGCAGGTGCTGAATGCCCGGCTGGCGCTGAAGGCGGCCGAGGCTGATTACAAGAGCCTGGAAGCCCAGCTCAACAGCTCGCTGATGGACAAAAAAGCTGCGGCCGCGCAGGTGCACAGCGATTACACGCAGGATCAATTACAGGCGCAGACCGACAAGGCGCTCTATGATCTGGGCGTGATCTCGGGCTTGGCCTACAAGAACTCCAAAAACAAGGCCGACCAGCTCACCACCCAGCACCAGATCAGCCAGCAGCAGCTCGACGTGAATCAGAAGGCTATTTTTGTGCAACTGGCCAGCGCGCAAACGCGCATTGATCAGGCCCGGGCGCTGGTGGATCTGTATGCCAAGCAGAAGGCTGCGCTCGAAGTGCGTTCTTCCATCAGCGGTACGCTGGCTCCGTTGGCCACGCCTGTGCAGGTGGGCCAGCACGTGACGGCTGGAACCTCGGTGGCCGAGGTGATTCAGCGCGACAAGCTGAAGGCCGCGCTGCAGATTGCCGAGACGCAGGCGCGCGAGATTCAGCTGGGCCAGCCCGCCACTATCGACACGCACAATGGCACCATTCAGGGCCACGTTACGCGCATCGATCCTTCGGTTGTGAATGGCACGCGCACGGTGGATGTGGCGCTTGATGGCGCTTTGCCGGCGGGCGCGGTTCCGCAACTGAGTGTGGATGGAACCATCGATCTGGAGCGGTTGACGGATGTGCTCTACGTGGGACGGCCTGCGCTCGGCAATGAAGATTCCACGCTGAGCCTCTTTAAAATGGACGCCGACGGCAAGGGCGCAGCCCACGTCAGCGTCAAGGTGGGCCGCGCTTCGGTCAATGAGATTCAAGTGCTGGACGGCCTGAAAGAAGGCGATCAGGTGATTCTTTCCGACATGTCGCGCTGGGATAAGTATGACCGCATCAAGCTTGAGTAGGTGCTAGGTGCTAGGTGCTGACGACTGAAATGGAATAGTTAAACAGGAAAAGAGGAGACAGGGATGGAAACGAAAGAGACGCTGATCGAGATTGCTGACTTGACCAAGGTTTTCTACACCGATGAAGTGGAGACGCATGCGCTCTCCGGCATTCATCTGACGATCAATCGTGGTGAGTACCTGGCCATGAGCGGACCGTCTGGTTGCGGCAAGTCCACGCTGCTGTCCATCATGGGCCTGCTGGATACGCCTTCGGGTGGAAGCTATCTACTCAACGGGCGGCCAGTCGAGAATCTGAGCTTTGCCGAGCGTTCGCGCATTCGCAATCAGGAGATCGGTTTCATCTTCCAGAGCTTCAATCTGATTGGCGATCTGAATGTGGAAGAGAATGTGGAGCTGCCGCTGACTTATCGCGCCGGCATGCCAGCGGCCGAGCGCAAGAAGCGCGTGAAGGAAGCACTGGAGCGCGTGAACATGGCGCACCGCATGCGGCACTATCCCGCGCAACTCTCCGGTGGTCAGCAGCAGCGTGTTGCCGTAGCCCGCGCACTGGCCGGTACGCCCTCGATCCTGTTGGCCGACGAGCCTACCGGCAATCTGGATTCGAAAAACGGTGAGGCCGTGATGCAGTTGCTCAACGATCTGCACCGCGAGGGCGCAACCATCTGCATGGTCACGCACGATCCGCGCTTTGCCCGCCATGCCGGTCGTGAAGTACATCTGTTCGACGGCAAGGTGGTAAGCGAAAAGGAACTCGAAAAGCTGGAAGCAGAAGTGGAGGCCTAAATGCTGAAGGATCTGCAATACGCCTGGCGGCAACTGCGCAAGTCGCCAGGATTTTCGCTCACGGTGATTCTTACGCTGGCGCTGAGTGTTGGTCTTTCAACAGCGGTCTTCTGCGTGATTGACACCGTGATTCTACGTCCACTGTCGTTTGATCATCCGGAGAGAATTGTTGCGATACAAAGTTATAGCCGCAGTGGTTATACGCAGCCTGCTTCGTGGCCGAGCTATCGCGATGAGCGAACGCAGGTCAAAACGTTTTCTGCCTTTGCCGCATACTCCGATTATTTCAAGATGACGCTGGAGACGCCGCAGAGTGGTCCGGTGCAGATCAAGATGGTGCACTCGACCGATAATCTCTTCAATGTATTCGGTGTGCATCCCATACTTGGTCGTACGTATCTTCCGGGCGAAGAAGCAGACGGCAAAAATCAGGTTGCCGTGCTTGCTTACGAAACCTGGCAACGCTACTTTGGGGCTGACCGAAACGTATTGGGCCGTCAGATCAAGTTGGATGGCATTGCGTATACAGTGATTGGCGTCATGCCTGCCGGCTTTCGTTTTCCACTCGGCATGGAAAATGCAATCTTCACGCCGCGCCTAATCGATAAGAGCTGGATGAATAACCGTGGCAGTCACTGGCTACGCACAGTAGCGCGCCTGCGCGATGGCGTCACCATGGAGCAGGCGCAGGCTGACTTGACGCAGGTGTTTGCGAATCTCGGCAAGGCCTATCCGGATTCTGACGAGGGGCGCAAGGCGAAACCGCAGCCGTTGGCTGAGGCGATTCTTGGTCAAAGCAAAGGTCCGCTGTGGACGCTGCTGGGCGCGGTGCTTGTGGTGCTGGCCATCGGCTGCGTGAACGTGGCTGGGTTGCTGTTGGCGCGTGGAGTTCGTCGCGAGCGCGAGATGGCTATGCGCGTGGCCATTGGCGCGGGTCGCATGAGATTAGTGCGTCAGGTGCTGACCGAATCGCTGCTGCTCTCGCTCTTGGGCGTGCTTGCCAGCGTTGTTTTGGCTGAGGCGTTGCTGCATGGTCTGCGCATCTTCCTGATCTCGGCACTGGCGCGCGGAGCAGAGATTCAGATGAACTGGACGGTGTTTTGCGTGACTATTGCCACTTCGGTTGCCGCCAGTCTGCTGGCCTCGCTCTACCCGGCGTTGCGTATGTCGGGCGCGGATCCGAATCGCGTGCTGAAGGCCGGTGGCGCGGCAGGATCGAGCCGCGGCCAGCACCGGATTCGTGCCGGCTTTGTGATTGTACAGGTCTCGCTCACGTTGGTACTGCTGATTGTTTCCAGCCTGCTGATTCGCATGGTTTCGCATTATCGTCATGCGGATCTGGGCTTCGATTCTGCGCACATCATGAGCATGCCCATCAACCTGACGCCCACTCGCTACGCTGGCCGTGATGCGCTGGCCGGTTTTTATACGCCGCTTGCCAGCCGCATTCACCAGATTCCAGGTGTGCAGGCTGTGGGTGCTATCAGCCTTCTTCCCATCGAGTCGTGGGGCAATAATTCAGAGGAACACATTGCTGGGCAGCCTCCCTATCCGCGCGGTCAGGAACGATTAGCGGAAATTCGCACCGTTACAGCCGGTTACTACGATGTTTTTGGTATTGCGTTGCATCGTGGCCGTAGTCTCTCTGCAACGCTCGACGGCCCGGAAAACACGGCTCTCCCGGTTGTTGTGAATGAGGCTTTCGTGCGTAAGTTCATTCCTAATGGGCTTGATCCAGTCGCGCAGCATCTAGACAGTAGCGATAAACCCGCGGAATGGCCGCGGATTGTGGGTGTGACCTCGAATGTGCGGCAGGATATTTACGCAGAACCTTTGGCTGAAGTGAATTGGCTGATTGATTCGGTGCCAGTAAAGGAACGCGCTGACACTCTGAACGGCATGAGTCTGGTGATTCGCTACCAGGGCGATCCGAATGCAATCATTCCTTCCGTGCGTGAGGCGCTGCATGAAGTGGATCCGACGGTGCCATTTAAAACTCCCACCACGATGAGCGAAGTCCTAGACAAGACGCTGGTGATGGAGCGCATGGAAAGTCTGCTCTTTGCCATCTTCGCTTCACTCGCACTGGTGCTGGCGCTGGTGGGAATTTATGGCTTGATCAGCCACGAAGTCGATCAGGAGACGCGCGAGATTGGCATTCGCATGGCGCTGGGCGCGGCCCGTGAGCGTGTCTTGCGCATGGTGCTCACGCGGGTGGCGTGGATGCTGACGCTGGGCGCGGCACAAGGTCTGGCACTTACCTGGGTGGTGCGTAAGCTGATCGGCGTGGTGATTCATGTCGATCCGCAAAAGGACTATGGATTCATTCTTGCCTCAGCCTTGTCGGTGGTGCTTTCAGGCCTGCTAGTAGCACTGATTCCCGGCCTGCGCGCAGCGGCCATTGAACCCATGCAGGCATTGCGATCGGAGTAAATGAAGATGATCGAACTGAAGAAAATTGAACGCAGTTACAAGGCAGGGCACACGGAAACATGGGTGCTGCGGCAGATAGGAATGAAGATCGAAGCGGGCGAATTCATCACCATCATGGGACCGTCGGGCGCGGGAAAATCTTCGTTGCTCAATGTTCTTGCGTTGCTCGATGATGGTTGGCTGGGCGAGTTCTGGTTTGAAGGCGAAGCCGCACACAAGCTCAATCGCAAGCAGCGTGCCGATCTGGCGAGGCGGCGTATCGGCATGGTCTTCCAGAGCTATCACCTGCTGGACGATCTGACGGTGGCTGAGAATATCGAACTGCCCCTGACTTACAAAAATCTTCCTACGAAAGAGCGGCAAGCGATGGTGGCCGACATTCTTGACCGCTTTCAGATCGTTGCCAAAAAGGATCTGTATCCAAGCCAGCTTTCGGGAGGCCAGCAGCAACTGGTCGGTATTGCGCGCGCCGTTGTGCATGCGCCCGCGCTCTTGTTGGCCGATGAGCCGACCGGCAATCTGCACTCCACGCAGGCGCGCGAGATCATGGAGCTTTTTCGCGAGTTGAATCATCAGGGAACCACCATTGTGCAAGTTACACACTCGGAAGAAAACGCGCACTACGGCCAGCGTATCGTGGAGTTGCGCGATGGATGGATGACGCGCGATGAACAGATTGCATCCAGGCTTACGGAGGTTGTGTCCAAGTGAATTTCTCTCTGCTTTCAAAGCGTACGTGGCAGGCGGTGCAATCAGCCGGAGCAATTCTTCTGTTGCAGGCCAACATGGCTCTGGCTGCTGAGCCGGTTGCGCAGCCTCCAGCGCCTTCGACGCAGCTTGCGGTGCAGCGTGGCATTCCCTTCGATCAGCTGCAGCGGCGCTCGTTGAATCCATTCAGCGCGTATCGTGGCAAGACGGTTGCCGATCCTGACCTGAGCAATGCGCCGCGGTTGGGTGGATTAGTGCGCGAAGGGAAAATCTATCTTTCCTTGCACGATGCCATCGATCTGGCGCTTGAAAACAATCTGGATCTGGTGATTGCCCGCTACAACCTGCCTATCGCGCAGATGGATGTGTTGCGCACGGCGGCAGGTGGCTCGGTGCGCGGCGTAAATACCGGTGTGGTGAGCGGTACACCGGGTGGCGGTGGCAGTGGGTCTGGTACAGGCAGCGGCGCGGGCGGCACGTCAAGCGGTGCAGGTGGCGCGGGCGCGGGTGCTTCGGGCTTGGTCTCGTCCACGTTGGGCACAGGAACCACCGTGAGTGGCTACGATCCGCAGATCACGGCCAAGGTGTATACCGATCACACCGCCGAACAGTTGACCAACTTTCAGGTGGAAGGCGTTTCGATTTATAAGTACAATACCTCGGAGGCCAACTTTAGTTACAGCCAGGCCTTTGCCACCGGCAGTAACATCGAGGTGAGCTGGAGTAACAGTCGCGAAACCAGTAATGGTATCTACGATTACTTCAGTCCGTCGTATTCCTCTTCCGTGGAAATTGTGGCGCAGCAAGCGTTGCTGGCAGGCTTTGGACTGGGGCCGAATCTGCGCTTTCTGCGCATTGCCAAGACCAACCAGAAGATCTCCGATATTGCCTTTCGCGCTCAGCTGATTGCCACCGTCACGCAGATCTGCAATCTCTATTGGGATCTGGTGAGTGCCTACGGTAATGAGCAGTTGAGCGAGCGTTCGGTGGCCTTTGCCGATGATTCTTTGAAGACTGCCCGCCATCAGCTTGATTTGCAGGCGATTCCGGAGATGGACGTGATGAAGGCCGAAGGGGAACTGGCCAATCACCAGCAGGATTTGACTGTGGCCCGAACGAATCTTGAGTTGCAGGAACTTTATATGAAGAACGCCATCACGCGTTCACTCGATGATTCTGTTTTGGAAGAGATGCCGGTGGTGCCGACGGATCACATCGCCAGCCAGATTGCACCTTTGGACCTTCCGGTACAGGAAATGATTGCAGCGGCGCTCAGAGGCCGTACCGAATTGCAGGAGTCTTTACTGGATCTGGAAAATCGTGCACTCAGCCGTAAGTCGGCGCGCAATGCGTTGCTGCCAACGCTTGACCTGTATGGCGTATATGTTGGCACTGGCGCGGGCGGTACGGTAAATTCAAAATACTACGATCCTTCAACGCCTACAACCTTGCCTGCGAACTATAGCGGAACATTGCAGTCGGCGTTGAATAACACTGCGCCGGAGTACAGGGTTGGATTATCCTTGAGTGTTCCTCTGCGCAATCGTGTGGCCAAGGCCGACCAGTATCGTACTGAACTGGAGTACCGGCAGGCGCAGGTCTATCAGGAGGAGTTGAAAAAGACGATCCGCATTGAGGTGCGCAATGCGCACTATGCGGTCGAGCAGGGGGCCAGTCGGGTTGAGGCGGCGCGTAAGGCCCGCGATCTGGCGCAGAAGAGTTTTTCAATCATGCAGCAGGAGCAGCAGCTTGGTGCGGGATCGAACCAGCAGACGCTGGCCGCCGAGCATGATCTGGCGCTGGCTGCGTCGGCACTGGTAACGGCCGAAACCGCCTACGAAAAAGCGCGCATTGAACTCAAGCGCGCCACCGGATCGGTGCTAGAAGACTACGGAATTTCAATTGCCGCCGCCAAAGCTGGCGCCGTGGAGGACGACCATTCCCGCTAATCAGGAATCAATCCGCGTTTTGGCTGCCGACGATCAGCCTTCGATTCTGGAGGCCGTCGAGTTGTTGCTTGGCCCGCAGGGCGTAGCGGTAGATTGTGTGCGCTCACCGCAGCAGGTCATGGAAGCGCTCGGCCAGAGCGATTATGACGTATTGTTGATCGACTTGAACTATACGCGCGACACAACCTCGGGCCAGGAAGGCCTTGACCTGCTTGGGCGCATTCAGGAGTTCGATGCGCGGCTGCCGGTGATCGTGATGACGGCCTGGGGCAATATCGGCCTTGCCGTCGAGGCGATCAAGCGGGGCGCGCGGGATTTCATTCAGAAGCCGTGGGAGAACGAGCGGTTACTTTCGCTGATTCGCGTGCATGCCGAGCTTAGAAAGGCTCTACGCCGCGCTTCCCAACTAGAACTTGAAAATCGCCTGCTAAGCGGCGAAGGGAAACCGGATTTCATCGCATCAGCCGCGGCCATGCGGCCGGTACTGGAGCTGATTGCGCAGGTGGGTCCATCGGATGCGAACGTGCTCATTACCGGTGAGCATGGTACTGGCAAGGAGGTTGTGGCCAAGCTTCTGCATATGGCCTCGCAGCGCTCGCGCCGTTCGCTGGTGGCCGTGAATGCGGGTGGACTGCCGGAAGGAACTTTTGAGAGCGAGATCTTTGGCCATGTGAAGGGTGCCTTCACCGATGCGCGCACCGATCGCGTGGGCCGCTTTGAATTGGCCAACGGTGGAACGCTGTTCCTGGATGAAATCGCCAACGTGCCCATCCGTCAGCAGGCCAAGCTACTGCGTGTACTCGAAACCGGCGAGCTGGAGCGGGTTGGATCTTCGCAAACGCGGCGCGTGGATGTGCGTCTGCTCTCTGCGACGAATGCTGACCTGCACGCCGAAGCCGTGGCGGGAAATTTTCGCGAAGATCTGCTCTATCGCCTGAATACGGTGGAGATTCACCTGCCCGCGTTGCGCGATCGGCGGGAGGATATTCCCTTGCTGGCGGCGCATTTTCTGCATCGCAATCGGGAGCGTTATCGCAAGCAGGTGACAGGATATACGCCGGGCGCAATGGAGTTGATGTTGCAATATGGATGGCCAGGAAATGTGCGTGAACTGGAGCATACAGTCGAGCGTGCGTTGCTGCTCTGCCGTGGAGAGCTCATTGAGCCGGCCAATCTTTCGGTGGGCCAAAGCACCCGCTCCAACGCCACATCGCTCGACAGCATGAGCATCGACGAGATGCAGTCGCAGTTGATTCGCAAGGTGCTGCGGCGTTTTGATGGCAATATCTCGCAGGCGGCCTCGGTGCTTGGCCTAAGCCGCGCGGCGCTCTATCGTCGCATTGAAAAATATGGGATCTGATCGTTACACGCATCGCCGCAAAACTTCGGCTGTGCGCCGCGTCTACATGAACTGCGCCCTGTTGGCTCTGCCTGCTTTGTCGATAGGCGCAGTTGAGCTGTATCTGCGCCGAGTGAGCTGGCCCACGGCGGTGCTGCTCTTTCTCTGCCTTGGTCTTTATCTGCTGTTTGTCTCGCTGGCGCTAACGGACTCATTGATTCGTCCACTGCAGACGCTGGCCAATGTGGTGGCGTCCATGCGTGAGGGCGATTTTTCATTTCGTGCGCGGGGTGCAGGCGTGCAGGATGCGCTCGGCGAACTGGCTCTTGAGGTGAACGCACTGGCGGACCTGTTGCAGCGGCAGCGTGTGCGTTCGCTGGAAGCAACCGCTCTGCTTGCCCGCATTCTTGAAGTGATGCACACGCCGTTGTTTGCCTTCGATCGCGAGAATCGCTTGCAATTGGTCAATCATGCAGGATTGCGGTTATTGGGGCTCTCGCAGGATCGATGCTTTGGGCGCAGCGCCGAGGATGTCGGATTGAGCCAACTGCTGCAAGCACCCGACCAAAGCCTGCATACACAGGCCGTGCGCGGCGTTGCAGTGAATGGTGTCACGCGCTGGCTATTGCGCAAAGCCACCTTCCGGCAGGAGGGCGCTCCGCACACGCTGCTGTTGCTCATCGACGTAAGTCTGCCACTGCAGGAAGAGGAGCGCACGGCGTGGAAGCGTCTGATCCGTGTGCTTGGCCATGAGATTTCCAATTCGCTTGCCCCCATTAAATCCATTGCCGGCAGCTTGCGTATGCGCCTTGATGTACTCAGTGCAGAAGAGTCTGTCACGCGTGATTTTTATCGTGGATTGGGTGTGGTGGAAAGTCGAGCCGACTCTCTGCATCGTTTTGTGCAGTCCTATCGCCAGCTTGCGCAGTTGCCTCCGCCGCAGTTGCGGCCAATTGAACTGCCTGCGCTGCTGGAGCGGGTTGCAGTACTTGAGCAGCGTCTGGTCGTGAAGCTGGA
Source organism: Telmatobacter bradus (assembly GCF_048629425.1). Lineage (NCBI taxonomy): Bacteria > Pseudomonadati > Acidobacteriota > Terriglobia > Terriglobales > Acidobacteriaceae > Telmatobacter > Telmatobacter bradus. The sequence goes on along the minus strand of NZ_CP184532.1, from coordinate 3,178,683 downwards.
ACAGGGATGCGCTGCCGTAGTGAATGCTGATCCGGATCAACTGGAGCAGCTCTTCATCAATCTGCTGGCCAATGCCGTTGATGCTTCTGAAGAAAACGGGACGGCGAGTGTGAGCATGCGATGGAAATGCTCGGCGCAAGATGTAACTGTATCGATCGAGGATCAGGGCCCCGGCATTGCCAATGCGGATAATTTATTCGTTCCATTCTATACGACAAAGCCTACCGGAAGCGGCGTGGGCCTTGCTTTGGCACAGCAGATTGCCCGCACGCATGGGGGCGAGATTCAACTGAAAAATCGTGTGGAGGGGCTGGGCGTGTGTGCCTCCGTGCGTCTGCCGCTGTGCCTTGCAAAAGAAGAACAGCGGCAGGGATAAACTTTTCTATGGAACCAGTTCGATGGGTAATACCTGGAACGATGCTCGTCCATTGGCTGGGTCAAGCACGGTGAATTGGCACTGATACTCGCCCGGTTCAAGCGCATCGGCATTCAACGTCAGATGGAAGGGAATCATTCCCAGGCGATTTCCCGTTGTAGGCGTGGCCGCCACGGGCACGGTTTCAAGCTGCTTCTTTCCCTCTTGTGAGAGCGTGAGATAAGCAAGCATCGGTGGCGTCGTGGGTGTTGTACTTTCTGTGGTTGCCTTGCTAGCTACTGCTCTCGTGTAGGTTTGCGCAAATACGTAGATCGGCCTTCCCTTGTGAAAGACGCGCGTAACGCTGGGAATCAGCTTTTTGCCATCGAAGACCAGCGGATTGGCCGCCTCATCCTTGGCACGGTCCTTGGCCTTGAGCGCATCGTAGAGCACATCCTTCAGCTCCTTGCGCTCGCCGCCAATCACCACGGAACTGAGTGGAACGCGCTCGACCTCCTTGTTCAAGTTAGGAATGACAAAGCTGGTCTGATAGGTGCCAATGCGGCCGGTTTCGTCATCCCGTGCAAGGAATTTGATCGAGTAGCGGCCAGGCAGCAGCGTGAATCCAGAGTCGTATTCGATGGGGCGATGTGCAAGCTCGGCGGCGGTTGCATCGTTCAGTTTGATGTTGACGAAGTCGCGTACATTGGAGACAGTGGAGCCGCTCACTTCGTCTTTGATCTCACAGACGAAGTCGATGAGCGTGTGTTCAGCGCCAAAGCGCTTGGCTAGCGCCAACTCGCGACCAGGAATTTTAACCACAAAGGGAACATAATATTCCGCGCGATTGAGCTGGAAGTAGTCGATCTCCATTGAGATGGTCAGGTCCGTGATCGGGTCGCCCAGCATGAGCGCGTCTTCCAGTTGACGTTCCTTGTCCGCAACGTTGAACTTGCCAAACTCCTTGCCCGCGTAATACCCCTGCCGGTAGTTGAGCGATGTCTCCGTCGGCGTGTTGACGGCAATCTTTACCTTGCGGAAGCGCCCATTCTGCGCGGTGTTTGTGGTGTAGTAGCCCACAATGTAGTAATCGCTGATGGCCTGCTGCGCTTGCACAATGCCGCGGGTCAGATCGTTGTTATCAAGCAGCGCCTTGCCGCCGGTGTCTCCGGCAAGCGAGAAGAGCGTGTCCTGCGATTGCTGGAAGCGATCACTGGTAGCCTGCATGCCCGCGCCGTTGTACATGTTGGCGTTGCCTGCATTGCCTTGTGAGGCATCGCCCAGCGGGGCGCTGGCCACCAAACCGCGCGTATCCACTGGCCAAAAGGAGACGCCGGCGCGGATCGCTTCATCGACAGTGGCGTGTAACTGCGCGATGTTATCCACGCCGTTCAGGCGCAGGCCGCTGGCAAAGTAGATCAGCGACTTTTTCTCGCTCATTTGTGCCAGCATGTGCGCGGCGGTTTGCAGGGCGGAGAGCTGTCGGTCAGTATTGAAGATGTTGAACTCGCTGTCGTCCTGACCGAAGGCTGCGCCGGTATCGGCGCTTGACGCATCGTCGATGGAGTTGTTGTTGCCCTGACCTTCGCCAACCTCCATTGTTTCCAAAATGCTGAGCAGGCGATTGCGGTCAGCGGTGAAGTCCTGCAGAATATCGATTGCTCCGCCATTGAAGCGCATGATTGACACCAGATCGGCTGCCGTCATCTGGGTGCGTACAAACTTCATGGCCGCGCCGAGCGCGCGCGCCTGATCCTGCGGCATCATGGTGGTCATATCGAAGTAGAGCGCCAGCAGGCGATGATCCTTGTAGTGGCTGTTTTCCTTCGGCTCAGGCGCAAGTTGTGTGCGCGTGAGCTTGTTATAGATCGTGATGTCCTCTTCGTCTTTGCCGAGCGGAGGGATGGGCGTGGCCGTTGTGCTCAGATGCTGTAGCTCGAAAATCTTGACGGTTTGCGGCGTACCGTCCTCGGTGATGTTGAAATCTTTGGCCGTGAGCCCGCCAACGAAGTTGCCTTTCTTGTCCTTCACTTCAACGGTTTCAATCACCAGTTGCGTGTTCATGCTGAGTGTGGGCACGGTTATATCATTCGTGCGTACGTTGCTGCCCACCTGTTGCGCAAAGAAAGCTGGCGCGGCACTGAACAGAAATGCTAGAGAGATGGAGAGAGCTGTGCGCATGCTTAGAACCTCATCCTTCCCGTGATCTGCAGGCTGCGCATTGCGCTGGCGCTGGAGGGAAGGCCGAAGGTGGTGCTGTTGGCCTCAGCATTCCACGTGGTATAAGTTACATGATTTAGTAGATTGGTAGCGTCGGCGCGCACGTCCAGATTCCAGGTGCCGTGTACGCGAAAGGTACGGGACATTGCACCGTTGAGCGAGAACTGATCCGGCCCGGTGATGGAGTTTCTGCCTGCCGTGCCCCATGTGCCCGTGGTGGGCGCGGAGTAGGCTGCAGAGTTCAGATGATAGCCGCTGGCTGCGCGGTAAAGCGAAGCGCCGGTCAGGTTAGGCCGCAGACTGCCACTGAAGGCTGTGCCGGGAACCGTGGCCTCATAGATGGGCGTCTCCGGTAGTCCGCTGCCTACTTTTAGATTGCCGGTCAGGGTCCATTCCTTCAGAACGCGTCCGCTCCAACTGCTCATCAGTGTGCGTCCACCCATGCCCATGCCGCTGGTGTATTGCGCCTGCACGTTTACAAGCTGGCGCTGATCAAAGCTAGAAAGGCTGCGTTCGGCGCGTGGATTGCGCCAGTTCTGTGCGATGGCCAGCGACGAACTGCTGGAGGTGACGCTCGCACTCTGGTAGCCGGCTGCGCCCAGTTGCGCATCGTCGTCGATGGCCTTGGCAAAGGTGTAATCCACGCTTGCCGTAAAGCCCGAGCGCAGGCGACGGCGCAGTTGCAGCTGGCCTGCGTTGCGTGAAGAATTACCACCCGAGGTGCGGTAGACGTAGCCGGAAGTGCACGACGAGCAGGGGTTGGTCGCATTGAGCGGATAGCTATTGGGAAGAATCTCCTGCATGCCGTGCGTGCCCTTGGTGCCCATATAGCTGGCTGAAATTACCAGCGCCCAGGGCAGATCGCGTTGCGCGCTCAGGTTCCAGTTCTGCGCGTAGCCAACGTGCAGGTGCGGATCGAGTGCGAAGGTGTCAGTGGCTGCGGTACTGCAGGTGGTGGGGAATCCGCTGGCCAGTGTCAGGGCGCACGAAGATGAGTTGGTTACGCTCTCGCTGGTGGAAAGTGGAGCCTGCTGGCCCATCGATTCCGCTGCACCAAGATAAACCGAGGAGTCGTAGTAAATGCCGTAGCCAGAACGAATCACCAGTGTTGATGCGGGTATGGGACGCCATGAGAGGCCAATGCGCGGTTCAATGCCGCGCTTGTCGGGGCGCACAAGCGAGTTAGGGTAGCTTGCGCCAGTGGTGGATCCCTTGGGGCTGCTGGCCAGCACCGCAGTCGCCGTGCTGAAGTCGGAGGCCACGTCCAGATTCACCAAGCGATTTTTGAGCTCGGTGATAGGCGCGCCATAATCCCAGCGCAGACCGGCGTTGATCGTCAGATCGGGACGAATACGCCAGTCGTCGGTGAAGAAGAGGTCGTAGACCGACTGACGGAAATACTTGTCGGCGTTGCCGTAGGCAATGGCGCTGGTATCGGGAACGCCGAGGAGAAAGTCGGCGAGGTCGGAACCGGCGGAGGAGTTGCCGCCTGCAGTTGCTGTGCCGGTGAAGGTGAAGCTTCCGCGCGGATTCTGCTGGCTATATTCGTTGAACTCCTGACGGCGGAAGTCGCCACCAAAATTGAAGGTGTGGCGACGATGCATACTTGATGCGCTCACCGAAGTTACGCCAGTGCGGTTGCGGTTGAAGGCGCTCTCTGCATCGCTCAGGCTGTTGAAGCCGCTGGAAAAGGCAAGCGTGGGCGGACCCCAGTTGCTTGGGTCCTGATTATTGCCAGTGATGCCGGCAAGGAAAGAAATGTTTTCGCGCCCGTCAAACTCCGGCCGGACTTCCGTGCGCATGCGTGTGAAGTGATAGCCAAGCGTGACGAAGAGCTGATGGCGGTAGCGGTGCTGCCAGTTGGCGTTGGTATCCACGCCGAGCGCGTCCGTGGTGTCGGTAAAGTCGAAGAGGCTGGTGCTTTCGCTGCGTGTGCTCTTGAAGCCGAAGCCCCCGTACAGATGATCGCGACTGCCAAGGGAGCGATTCAAACGCGACTCCAGCGCATCGGTGTGCGTGGTGGAGAGCACGGCTGTCTGATAGTTGTAGCTGGAGTTGCCGGTCAGATTGGGCGCGGGGTAGAGCTTGAGCAACGCCGCGGCTTGTGTGCTGATGGGAATAGTGCCGGTGTACAAAATCCCGGTGGATGGATTGTAGATTTTGACCGGATTGCCAGAGGAATCGACAATGCTGCTCAGGTCGCCCAAGCGCTCATCCAGTGTGGGCACGCGTCCCGTAAGTGTGCTGGCCGTGTCGCTGCGGCCCCATTGATAGCCAACGTAGAAGTTGCCGAAGTTATGCGCGATGTGCGGAAAGCGCAGCGGCCCACCAACAGAGGCCACGAGTGTGGTCTGGTTGTAATTATCTTTGGGCGTGTTCAGGCCGGTTAGTGAATAGGGGCGTGCATTGAATGCGGAGTTGCCTTCGATGATGCCCACGCTGCCGTTGTACAGGCTCTTTGATCCGGCACGTCGATTGCCGAAGGCCGGTGCCAGCGAGTAGATGGACGTGGCTGCATTGTTCTGACTGCCGTTTACCAGATAGCCGTCCGCGGCTTTATCGGCAACTTCAGAAACTGGAGCCTGCGGTGCGGCTTCATCTGTTTTCTTCTTTTCCTTGGCGGGTAGGGCGAGCGCAACCATCTGCGGAGCCTGCTGCGCCTGCTCGGCGGTTTGTGAGCCTACCAGAGCCTCATTCAGTGGCAGCATGGCCAAGTCAAAGTGACCTTGCGGCGCATCGGTAGCGGCCTTTAACTCAGCATTGAGCGGCTTGAAGCCGTGCATCTCGATGCGCACCTTCCAAGTGCCCTCGGCCAGATCGGGAAACTCGTAGAGTCCCTGCTGATCGGTGAGTGTGCTCAGCGTTGTGCCGTCCTGCTTCAACGTAACCTGTGCGCCGGGCACGGGCTTGCCGCGATAAAACACCTGCCCATGTACTTCAACGGCCAGCGCCGCAGGCAATGTGGACGCGGCCAACAGAACAGCAACGAGAAGAGAGCGAAGTGTGTATTTTGTCTGCATCGTAATCTGGGTGTAGCGGGAATCAGTTCTCCGACGGCTTGTCGATGGAGTCAATCACCAGCACGTCCACGGGGCCTTTGCGTGCGCTCAGTTTCAGCCCCAGTTGTTCTTCCACGGCTGTAGGCATAGATGGTTTTTCGTCCGCAGCGTTTTTGGTATAGCTTGCATTGTTTGCGGTCAGTTCTTCGTCCGGTGTCCACTCCAGCGTAAAGTCGTATACGCCCTTCAGACCGGTTTGGTTCTGGACAAGCATATGCATGTTTTGCGCAAGAAACGTGGCCAATCTATCCATAGTGACGCGCTCGGCAGTGAGTGTAGTGTTTCGGGTGTTCATGCTGGAGCCGTCCTTGGCTGGTTGGCCGTCTTCCGCAGGCTTTGGCTCTGGTGATGGATGCAGCTTGGGGCCGTTTTTGCCTACTTCAAGCGCCAATACGGGCATCTGCTCGGTGGTCCAGTGGCTCTTGAGGTTCAGACGCTCAATAAGCAAGGCTTGCAGCATGTGCTGGCGGGCCTGCTTCCGCCCGTTACGGTCGAGCTTGGCAAGCTGTGCTCCCAGCGCTTCGTCCGGCTTGGCTTCAAGTACAAAACGGTCGGAAGCGATCCAGTCAGGTCCGCCATGAATGCGCGATTCGTCTATATTCCAGGCCATTGTTAGCAGAAGGCGCATAGTTACGCCTGAAGCCTTCAGATTGCCGTTGTCGTCGGAACTGATGTCGATGTCAGTGTGGCGAGGATCAGTATCCTTCATCTTGTGTATAGCAGCCACATCGAAGACAGCGGTTTGCGTGATGTTGCTGGCAGGCGCGGGAACCTGCGGTTGCTGCGCTGAAAGCCACGACGAAGTCCCCAGCATGAACAGGGCCGCGGACAGGCAGAGTGTGCAGGCATATGCAGTAGAGGGAAGTTTCAGAATCATCCGTTCTTCCTTTTTCGCTTCAGGCCAGATCTTCAACCACACTCGATCAGGTGAAACAGGAAAATAAGACCGAGTATATAAATGCCGGGAGGGATTGCCGGTTGGACGCGGCCGCTCCGCCGTAGTCAACCGCCCTTTCTCAAACAGACGAAAATTTGCGATAAACGCTCGAAGAACGCGCAGATACAACGCTGCGGACATAAGGTCTTTGATCGCTGAAATTGTAGTTCCCAGATATCAGAATCGAGACCTGGGAACCAGATTTTGTAAGCGATGAAAGAGTTAGGAATTAGTTATCCGATGGCTTTTCCAGCTTGTCGATAGCCAGCACCTTGACCTGCGTTTTGGCGGCGTCGAGCTTCAGGCCAATCTGCTCCTGAATGGCGGTAAACAGAGGCGGAGGCGCATCGGCTGCATCGCTGGGCGGGGGCACTTTCACGCCCATGCTGGCGAATTGCGAATCGTCGGGCGTCCATGTGAGCAGGAAGTTCCAGCGACCTTCCAGTCCGGTGTGATCGACCACCGGGCGATCCAGCACGGCGGACTGCATCAGTTCGGCAAAGTCCTGCAGGTCGGCGTTGGTCACGGTCAGACGGCCGAGTTTGGTAAAGAACAGGGCGGGCAGCGAGTTGGCGTCACCCTCGCTCTTGGTCATCTTCTGGCCGTTTTTGCCCACGGTGATCACATACGCCGAAAGCTCGCGCTGATCTTCGTGGAACTTCAACTGAAAGCGCTCGGCCAGCAGCTTGCGGAACATGGATTGCAACTGTTTGGTGCTGGGTGTGCCGGGTTGGTCGGGCTTGCCATCAATGTCGAACTTGCTACTCTCCAGCCAGGCCGGGCCGCCGGTGATCTGCTTGGTATGCACGCCGTAGGCGAAGGCGATGAGGTCGCTGACCGTGGTGTTGAAGGTGGAAACTTTTCCGCCTCGCACCAGAAAGGCCTTGCCCGGCTTGTCTGGTGCGCTGGGCTTGATGGTGGCCACTTCAAAGCCAGGATCGAGCTTGGGGTCCATCTGCGGCAGCTTTTTGGGTGGTTCAGGAATGGTCCATGCCGTGGCCTGCGTGGCGCGCTCTAATAGCAGCGGCAGCGAGTTGTCGCCCTGTTTCCATGTGCCGTTGATTGACTTGCCGTCGCCCGCCATCTTGCCCTCGTAGCTGCCATCGATCATGGGTAGTTCGATGTGCAGTGTGCCGTCCACGAAGGTGGTTTTTGAGGCCGTCAGCGAGTTTCCTCCCTGATCGATAGCGTAGAAGGTGGTTTTCAACATACCGTCGGCGGCTTTTTCTATTTTTACCACGACGCGCAGGTCCTTGTTGGCCTGGGCGATGTGCAGCGTGCCCTGCCAGGCGTCGGCAATGGCATGCAGGTCGGGGGCAGCTTGTGCGCGGGCGATGCGCGCGCTAGGCAGGCCCATCCAAAGGAGAGGAACAAGAACAGCCGAGGCCAGTAACTGGCGCAGGCGAGAACAGAGGGTCATGTGCAGCGTCCTTTCTGGACGCCCGGAACTGCTGTGGCATGGTCCGGGCATGTTGCAAGGAATCAGTGACCGTAAAGACAGGTTGAACGATACAGGTTGAATTACGCTAAGAGTTGAAAATTTGTTCCATCCTACGCCTTCAAGCTCGTTTTCGCCCTAATTTCCTGCCTGCCAACGATTTTCTCAATTTTCTACCGGAGCTTCTCTTTTCGTCTCCGGCCGGTTGCTGGTAGGCAACGGGAAGCGCTCAAGATATGATGATCATCAAAGGTTTTTGCAGTATGTAAGCAGTGGGCAGCCGGCTCAGGTCACGCACTGCACTGCATCCGAGGCCAGGCCTCCGATGTATTCCGGCGCATCAGCCATCAGGGCAGAACGCCGCATTCTTCAAGTCTGCAACGGATTTCCGATCAATCTGCGGAAGCGCGTTTTGCAGCGAAAAAATCGACGGCGGAAGACGATGACTGAAAGTGCTTTAAGAACTGTGGAGTTGTTTGACACCAGTCTGCGCGACGGGATGCAGCAGCCCAACCTTGAAATCTCAGTACCGAACGCGGTGCTTTTGCTCAAGCGCATGGCCGCCTTTGGTGTCAGCTATGCAGAGATCGGTTTTGCCGGTGCCCACCAGTTTGTGGGCGATCTGGCTACCGCACTGGCCAGTGCGGACACCGGCGCAATGAAGCTGGCGTTGTTTGGTCGCACGCGGGGCCGTGGGACGCGCGTGGATGAGTGGCCCGATGTGCGCTTTATGCTTGAGCATTGCAAGCGCATTCCGGTAGCCGTTATCGTCGTCAAGTCGCGCCTGCTGGATATTGAGCGTTCGCTTGAAACCACTGTCGACGAAAATCTGCGCATGACCACCGAGACCATTGCCTGCCTGCGGGATCATGGTCTGGAGGTGATCGTTGACTTGGAGCACGCCATGGACGCGGCCTGCGGGCGACGGGAGAATGGCACGCTCTGTGAAGAGAGCTTCCGTCAGCGCACGCAGGAGTACTTCCATCGCATTGTGGACTGTTGCGTGGATCAGTACGCCAGCCGCGTCGTAGTGTGCGATACCAATGGAGGAGCCAGTCCGGAAGAGGTGACGCAACTTTTTTCGCAATTGACCATTGCGCATCCAGAGGCGAAGTTTGGTTTTCATGGCCATACGGATCGCGGTCTGGGCGTGGCCAACACGCGCGCGGCCGTGCTGGCCGGAGTGGCGCAGGTGCAGGGCACGCTGCTGGGCACCGGCGAGCGCTGTGGCAATGTGAATCTGACCACGGTGGTGGGCGGCATGCAGTTGCGCAATGAGGCGCAGTTTGTGTCGGCGGCTTCGCTTGCCGGACTCACTGCGCTGGCGCAGTCCGCGTATGCGGCCTTTGGTCTGGAGCCGCTGCACGGCACGCCCATCGTCGGCCCCGGAGCCTTTGGCACATGGGCTGGCATGCACGGATCCAGTGAGCGCAAGAACCCCGGTGCGTATCTGTGGTGCGATCCGGCGGCCGTGGGCGCAGTGCCGGTAATTGGCGTGAATGCGCAGTCGGGCCGGGCCAATGTGGTCATGCTCAGCGAGCAGTTGGGTGTGGCGCTCAGCAGCGCCCAGGCGCAGACGCTGATCGACCAGAACCACGCGATGATCGAGGGCGGAGCCTTTACCTCCAGTGAGGTTTCCTTTCGCCTGGCGGCTATGCGTGTGCTCGGCACGCTCGAAGATCGCTTTGCAGTAAAGAGCTGGCGCGTGCTCGACGAGTCCGATGAGACCGGCGACCGCTACGTGCAGGCTTCGGTGTTGCTGTCCATTGATGGCAACGCCGTGGTGACCACGCGCGCTGAGGGCACGGGTCCGGTGGACGCGCTCACCCGCGCTCTGCGTCAGGAACTGGTGAAGTGGTACCCCGAGGTGGCGCGCATGCGTCTGGGAACCTTCACCGTGAAGGCCATCGACGTTTCGGCGCAGGATACAGCCGCGCATGTGCGGGTCACGGTCAGCTTCCAGGCCGATGGCCACCAGCCGTGGGTGACGGCCGGCGTCAGTGGCGATCTGAATCAGGCCGCTATGAACGCCATCCTCGACGGCTTCCAGTACTGGTTTCTGATCAGCAAGGAACGTTGATTTTTGCAGAATGGACTGCGGAAATCATCGTGGTCCATCGCCTGTCCGCACTTCCCAAGCGTCGATAAAGTTTTTTCATGGTCCGGACCGCGCTGGGCGTGTCTCGTTTGGCCGCGATAAGCTAATAAGAGGAGATCGGTAAACCAACAATGTCCTCGTACAAGTACTCGACCCTTGCCATCCACGCCGGGCAGCACCCGGATCCGCTGACGGGCGCCGTGAACGTGCCTGTTTACCTGAGTTCGACCTTTGAGCTGACCGGCATCGGCACTGACCGCGGCTGGGATTACTCACGCGCCGGCAATCCGACCCGCGACCGCCTGGAGACGGCTTTGGCCGCGCTCGAAGGCGGCGTGAGTGCCCACGCCTTTACCACTGGCATGGCCGCGCTTTCCGCGCTCTTTGCCATGCTCAAGGCTGGCGATCATCTGCTCTGCTCGAAGGATGTGTATGCGGGCACCGTGCGCCTGCTCGATCAGATCGTTTCCGGCTACGGCATTGAGATTGAGTACGTGGACACCAGCAATCTGGCGGCCGTGGAAGCAGCCTTCAAGCCGAATACCAAGCACATCCACATTGAGACGCCCAGCAATCCGCTGATGGTGCTCACCGACATTGCCGCCGTGGTGAAGATCGCGCACGCCCATGGTGCTGAAGTCAGCGTGGACAACACCTTCCTGTCGCCCGTGCTGCAGAGCCCGCTGGCGCTGGGTGCTGACATTGTGATGCACTCCACCACCAAGTACCTGAACGGCCACTCCGACGGCCTGGGGGGCGTGCTCATCGGCTCCAAGCCTGAGCACAAGGAGCGCTTCCTGCTGGTACAGAAGGCGGCCGGTGCTGTCATGTCTCCCTTTGAGTGCTTCCTGGTGCTACGTGGCATCAAGACGCTGCCCTTGCGCGTGCGTCAGCACGAAGAGAATGGGCGCGCCATCGCTGAATACCTGCTCACGCATCCCAAGGTTTCCAAGCTCGCCTACCCTGGTCTGAAGACGCATCCGCAGTACGATCTGGCCTGCCGTCAGCAGAAGGGCTTTGGCTCCATGATGAGCTTTGAGCTGAAGAATCGTGAAGAGGCTGCCCGCTTCCTGGCCGCGTTGAAGATCTTCCTGAATGCCGAATCGCTAGGCGGCGTTGAATCGCTGGCTTCGCACTCGGCCACCACCACACATGCTTCGGTGAGCGCTGAAACCCGCGCCCACATGGGCATTAACGAAGGCCGCATCCGGCTTTCGGTGGGCATTGAAGACAAGGAAGACCTGATCGACGACCTCGAACAGGCTCTGGCGGCGGTATAAATCCAGCTCCCGGTCCAAGTGGATCGGGAGTATGCTTGGGGCGTGGGCTCGCTCCGGTTCGAAGGCGTTCGCTTCATCGCATACCCTGAGGACCACGAGCCCTGCCACCTGCATGGTTTCTATGCGGAGATCGAAGTGATCATCGAACTCCGCGGGGAGCCTGTCTGGGAGGCGGCATTGAGTTGGCGTGCCAAGGCAATATGCCCGCCCTCGGCTAAACGTGCCGATGTGCAGTATGTGCTTCGTGTGGCAGCCGAAAATGCTGAAGTTCTGATCAAACTTTGGGAAGAAGCTCATGCCTGAAACTGCAAGGGTTGTGACCACCGACGAAGAGATTGATGCTGCGCTGCGGCAGGCCATCGCTTGCCAGAAGTATGAACGGCGCGTGCGACAGGCTGCGTATCTTGCCCGGACGGATCGCATTCAAATCAAACTGGACAATGGGGTGAGCCACAGCATTCCGCGCCGCTTATTGCAGGGACTTGCGCAGGCTGCGCCGGAGAGTGTGGGCCGGATAGAGATTCTGGGCTCTGGTACGGGTTTGTACTGGCCCGACCTTGATGTGGCGCACGAACTGGATGGCCTGCTGGCTGGGATTTATGGTTCGGCCGGATGGATGGAAAAGCTCCGAATCCCTGAGGGGACGAAGCGGCTGTCCGCTTGAAATAGATTTTTGCCCGTTCTGTATCGCTCCCTGGAAAGAAAAGTCTTTCAAATGTCTGAAGAAATCGTGAAGAAATCTACGCTACTACTGCTGGCAATCGACACCTGCGGCCCGACCGGCTCGGTGGCTCTGGCGCGGCTTAACGGAGAAATCCTTGAGCTGCTCGGAGAAACCGAGCTTGAAGGGCGCAGTTTCACCACGACCCTGATTGCGGGAATAGAAAACTTGCTGCAGAAGGTTGGCGCAACGCCTGCTGCTCTGGGCGCATGCGTTGCGGTCTGTGGGCCGGGCAGCTTTACTGGTGTACGTATTGGCCTCAGCACGGCCATGGGGCTGAGCGAAGGGCTGCGGAAGCCTTTGGCTACGGTCACGCGGCTGGAGGTGCTGGCCGCCAAGGCTGGTGCGCTTTCGGCGGCGCTCGATGCGCATCGCAGCGAAGTTTTTCTGCGGATCTGCCAGAAAGGCGGCGAAGCGGAGGAACTGCTGGCCGGAGCCGAAGAACTGGCCGCTCGCGTGGTTCCTGAGCGCATTGCCATCTGCGACGAAAGCGCGGCGCAGTTGCTCTCCGCCGAGTGGCCCAACGCCGAACTGGTACGTGTGGCTCCGCCGACCGCAACTGACGCGCTTCGCGTAGCGCTGCCCAAGGTGCTCCGCGCGGAGTTTGCCGACGTAGCTCTGCTTGATGGCCACTATCTGCGTCGCTCCGATGCCGAGATCTTCGGCTCCGCGTAATCGCATGACCAGCCCCTCCAATCCGATCCCCTCCAATCCGGTAACGCTCCGTCCTATGCAAGCTGCCGATCTGGAGGCCGTTCTGGCTCTAGCCGCCGCACTCCAGGAAGCCCCGCACTGGCCGCGTGCGGCCTATCAGGACGCGCTCAACCCCGCCGCTGCAGTTCAGCGTGTGGCGCTGGTGGCCGAGGCCGGCGGTGAGCTTCTCGGCTTCGTGGTGGCGAGCCTTCTGGCCCCCGAGGCTGAACTGGAGAGCATTGCCGTAGCCAGGGGCGCGCAGCGCCGCGGCGTAGGACGGATTCTGCTGGCAGAATTATGCTGCAAAATTGGACAATTTGACGTTCTGGAACTCCGTCTGGAGGTCCGCGCGGGAAATCTGCAAGCCATTGCTTTCTATCAGGCTACGGGGTGGACGGCGTGCGGTCGCCGTCCACGCTATTACGTTGATCCTGTGGAGGATGCGCTGCTGCTTTTGCTGACCCTTCCGAAGCCATCCCTTTCCCAAAGCTGAATCTTTCTGTGATTTTCATCACGCATGCTTGTGGTGGGCAAATATTTTTTCAGCTTTAGAGTACTTTGGCTCTTTTTCGCGCTTGCCCGCCGACCGCGAATCGAGCTATACGTTAATGTTCCATGAACACAGGAGGTGCTTGATGGACGAAATCAAGGATTCCACGCTGAGCGCAGAGATCGATCGCCTGTACACCGAACACCACCTCTACGCTCGGCGGCTGGAGGAGCTTCTTCTGAAGCCCTATCTGAACGCGGAAGAGCAGATTGAAGAAGTACGTCTGAAGAAGTTGAAGCTGCATACCAAGGATCTGATTAGCGACCTGGAACGCCGCGCCGAGGTAATGGTTTAAAGCGGAACCTGAGTGGCCTGCGCAAAAGCGACCAGGATGCTGGTTTCTCTTCAGGCGCTTCCACGAAGGTTTTCCTGGATTTCTGATGCCGCAACGGGGACCAGCAGTCCTGCTGCTGGTTCCGCTGCGGGAAGTTGCGGCCCGCAGGGAAGGTCTCTTCAAGGACGGAATTTTGTCTGCATCAATTGGTGTGCTTCAGATGCAGGCAGGAACCGTATAATCGTTAGGACAATGGTTCGTGACGGTTACTATTACGGTGTCGGCTTCCTGGCAGTGGCGGTTGTGGCCGCTCTGCTGACCGGCTGCTGGGCTTGGGCGATTCTGCCTGTGCTTCTGGCTGCCTTTTTCCTGTGGTTCTTCCGCGACCCAGAGCGCACTGCTCCCACTGCAGCGGGCCTGATCGTCTCGCCGGCGGACGGCACGGTGACTGAAACCGTGCGCATCCAGACTGCCGAGGGGGAACGCCAGCGCATCAGTATCTTTCTGAGCGTCTTCAATGTGCACGTGAACCGCGCCCCGATTGCCGGCGTGCTTAGCCGTGTGCAGTACAAAAAAGGCAAGTATCTGAACGCCATGAATCCGGCCTCGGCCGAAGAGAACGAGCAGACCATCGTGACGATTGCCGGCGATGGCATGCAGGTGACCTTCAAGCTGATTGCCGGTCTGCTGGCTCGCCGCATTGTCTTCCACCTGAAGGAAGGCGACCGTGTGGAGCGCGGACAGCGTGTGGCGCTCATCAAGTTCGGTTCGCGCGCGGATGTGATTCTGCCCTCCGAGGCCGCCGTGCAGGTCAAGGTTGGCGACAAGGTCAAGGGTGCGGTGACGGTGTTGGCACTCCTGCCAGGCGGAGAGACAAAGTGAATCTGAATGGAGCAGGCCGCGCTCTGAGCGAGGCAAGGGCCGCGCATCGGGAGCGTATTCACCGCGGTATGTACGTGTTGCCGTCGTTGTTTACGGCTTGCAGCATTGGTGCCGGATATTACTCAATTATTGAAACCATCAAGGCCATTGGCGACGCCAGTTCGGCGGCCGTTCATCTGGACTGGGCGGCCATGGCCATCCTGTTCGCCATTCCTTTTGACGCACTTGATGGCCGCATCGCCCGCATGACCAACACGGTCAGCGAGTTTGGCCGCGAACTGGATTCGCTGGCCGACGCCATCACCTTTGGTGTTGCGCCCAGTCTGCTGGCCTTGATCTGGGGCTTCCATTTTCTGCCCACAGATATGAACGCGCAGTTGCGCCTGAACCTGATGCACGCCGGAGCCTTCATCTGCTTCCTGTATCTGGTGGCAGGCGTTTCGCGTTTGGCGCGCTTTAATATCAGCAAGGATCCCAAGCCCCGCAATCCCGGTCGTCCGGGCCGCAAGTACTTTGTGGGCATGCCGATTCCTGCCGCAGCTGGCCTGCTGGCTTCTACCGTGCATCTGTGCTGGGGCTATCCTGTCACCTACCAGTGGATTGCTCCAATCTGGCTGGTGACGGTCGGCATGGCTGGTTTCCTGATGGTCAGCACCTGGCGCTTCTGGTCGGGCAAGGAGCTGAACTTCTCCAGCCGCCAGCCCTTTCAGGTACTGCTGATCGTCTTGATCGTGGTGATTCTGGTGGGCTACTACTCGCGCGGCGCGCTGTTTATCATTTCGCTGTTGTACATGTTCTCCGGCATCTGGGCGCGTGCGGCCTACTCCTGGTCGCGCCGCCGACGCCAGGATGCAGAAAAACTAGCCGATTCCACCGCAACCGTCGAGCATACGCCGGTGATTCACGAATAGTAGCCGCGACTGACCGGCCTGCAGCCGGCGGCGGTGGCCATGCAACAAGCAACCTTGCTGCGCTTCCGCCCCGGCTGCTTGAAATTTTTCATCCTATTGAGGGTTATTGTGTACAAGATTGCGATTGTTGGTGCCTCATCCCTGCTCGGGCAGGAAGTAAAAGATGCGCTGGAGGAGTCGCCTTTAGCGGCAGCCCGGCTGTTGTTGTTTGATGAAGAAGATCAGCGTGGCCAGTTGGAGCAGGTGGGCGACGAGATCTCGGTGGTGCAGGCAGTGGAAGAGGACTCCTTTGACAAGGTGGACTTTACCTTCTTCTGCGGTGCCGAGGAACTGACCCGCAAATACTGGAAGCAGGCGCTGCGTTCCGGTTCCACGGTGCTGGATCTTTCCGGCGCGCTCGATCAGGAGCCCGGCGTTCTGGTGCGCGCTCCCTGGACCGGTGAAGAGGTTGCCGCCGATCTGTTCACGCCCGCCGTGGTTCCGGCCCATCCCGCCGCACTGGTTCTGGCCTTGTTGCTGGAGCGTCTGCAGCAGGCTACTCCGCTCCGTCTGGCTGCCGCCACGGTGCTGCAACCGGCTAGCGAAAATGGCCGCGCCGCCATGGACGAGTTGCATCAGCAGACCGTGAATCTGCTCAGCTTTCAGGGACTGCCGCGTGAAACCTTCGACGCGCAGGCTGCCTTCAACCTGTTGACCGGTCTGGGCGAGGCCGCCCGCATCAGCCTTAGCACGGTCGAGAGCCGCATCCGTCGCCATACCGCTGCGCTACTCGGCCACCGTGCTCCAGCCCCGATTCTGCAGTTGGTGCAGGCCCCGGTCTTCCATGGCTACACCTTCTCCATTTGCGTGGAGTTTGAGCAGCCTGTGGAGATTTCGGCCATTGAAGAGTTGTTGAATGGTGAGCATCTGGACTTGGTGCTGGAAGACACAGATTCGCCTTCGAATCTGGCAGTTACGGGCCAAAATGACGTTCTGGTGCGCCTCCATCCCGAGCGCGAGGGTCGCAATCCCAACCTGAGCACGCGTGTGTGGCTGTGGGCCGCGGCCGACAATCTGCGCCTTGCCGCCCAGAATGCCGTAGACTGCGCCCTGGACCTGCGCCGCCTGCGTCCGGCAGGACCTGTGCAGTAGAAGTTTTTTCGTTCCCCTCCGACGCTCCCGGAAGATTCTTCCGGGAGCGTCTTACTTTTAGGTTGAGTCTTACTTTTATATTTTGTCTTACTTCTTGACTGTTGTCTTACTTGGGGTACAATCTGGCCATGGAAGAGATTTATTCCACTGTGAGCAGCAAGGGACAGTTGGTGATTCCTGCCGCGATTCGCGAAAAGCTGGGAATTCATCCCGGAACCCGCGTGGCCATGAAGGTTGAAGGCGGACAGATTGTGCTGAATCCCCAGTCGGTGGAGGCCAAGTTGCGACTGATTGATCAGTTGTGCGGCATTACCGGCGGTGGGGGCTGTGAAATGCTGCTGGAAGAGCGCCGCCTGGAGAATGAACGCCAACTCAGGGAAGATGGTTGGTAAGCCATGGCAACGTACGTTCTGGATGCCTCGGCACTGATTCGTTTTCTGGACAATGAGCCCGGAGCAGCGCGTGTAAGAGAGGTTTTGAAGGCCTGCGTGTTGGGGCAGGCAGCTGTCAGCATTTCAGCCATTCAGTGGGGTGAGGTGGTTGGCAATCTGCGCAAGCGTCAGGGCGCGGCAGAACAGCAGCGCATTGTTTCTCATTTGCTGCCGAGCGAGGTCCGCATCGAATCCGTCAACGGAGATGCCGCCCAGCGCGCCGCCGAGCTGAAGGTGGATCATGGCTTGAGCTATGCCGACGCCTTTGCGCTGGAGCTGGCGCAACGCCTGCCCGAAGCCACGCTGCTCACCGCCGATTACGGTTTCAAGGCCGTAGCGTTGCTCGCGCGGATCGAATTCCTGCCGACTAAGTGAGCAAAGCAGCCGTCAGCTATCAGCTCATGGTGCAGAGAGAAGCTGTATTGGCTTTCCTCCCCAAGGGAGCACACGCATTGCCCAGCCAAGCGAAGCAGTTAGAGCATTTTCGGAATACACGTAGACTTTTTAGGGGGCTTGCAAGGTGCCTTTTTCTAGAGGAAAAAGGCACCTTGCATCCTGCTTTCGGTCTACAGCAATTCCGAAAATGCTATACACCACCGCAGGTGGTGGTTAGCGGCAGCGGGCCCAGAGTTCGTAGATGAAGGCGTCGGTCATGCCTGCAATGTAGTCGGCCACGGTGCGGGCCAGGCCCTCGGCGGGGATCTGCGTCTGATGGTCCTCGGGCAGCAGTTTTGGGTTGTTGATCAGCACCTGGAAGAGTTCTTCCACAATCTGCGCGGCCATGGCGTGGTCGGCCTCCATGTTGTCAGAGCCGTAGAGCCGCGCGTAGAGGAATTTCTTGGTTTCGGCACGCACTGCTTCCATTTGGCTGCTCAGAGCGGCCAGCCTCTGGGGCGCACGGCGTACGCCCTTTAGATCGATAATCCCCGCATCAAGCACGCGGCGGCGGGTTTCCATCATCAGGTCCGTGGCCAGCAGGTCCAGCAGGTGGCGCAAGGCATCGCTGATGGCAAGTTTTTCTGCTGCTTCCGGGTAGTCCTTGCATGCCTGATCGAAATATTCGGCAAAGAGCGGGCAGGCCGAGCGCACCTCATTGATCTGCAGAATGCCGGAAGTGAGACCATCGTCCAGATCGGCGGTCAGGTAGGCGATTTCGTCGGCCAGATCGATCAACTGGGCTTCGAGCGGCGGGAACTGGTCGAGCAGGTATTCGCCCAGCTCAGGATGCGCGGCGGCCGTGTAGTCGTGCGAATGCTTGACGATGCCTTCCCGCAGGCCGAGCGTTAGATTTAAGCCGCGAAAGGCCGGGTAGCGCTCCTCAAACCAGGTAACGATGCGCAGGGCGTGCAGATTGTGGTCGAAGTGCAGGCCGTGGGCGCGCAGAGCTTTGTCGAGAGCCTTTTCGCCGGCGTGGCCGAAGGGCGGATGGCCAATGTCGTGGGAGAGGGCCAGTGCTTCGGTTAGGTCGCTGTTGAGGCCAAGGGCGCGGGCCAGCGTGCGGGCAATCTGGGCCACTTCCAGCGTGTGCGTCAGGCGGCTGCGGAAGTGGTCAGCGGGCCAGTCGCCGGGCAGCCGCGTAAAGACCTGTGTTTTTCCGGCCAGACGGCGGAAGGCGCGGGCATGCAGAATCCGCGCCGCATCGCGCGAAAACGGCGAGCGGTAGGCGTGGGTGGGCTCGGGGTGCGTGCGTCGCGCCAGCTCGGAGGTGGGCTCGGCGCTGACGGCAATCTCCGCCGCCAGCTTCGTGATCTGCTCCTGCATAGGGCTCCTTTATCTGCTTATCGATGGTTATAGCATGGCGGGCGGAGTTGGCGGTGCGCCCCGCAAAGACGAGAGCCAACCCCATGGGGTTGGCTCTCGTCTTTGCGGCGGGGTGAGCTACTCTACCTTGTCCGTGCCGAGGGCGCTGTCCTGCTTGGCCAGCTTGGTGTGGGCGCTCTCCAGCTTCTTCTGCACCTTGGTCACGTCGTTTGGTTCGTAGTCGCCGGGTGAGGTGACGGCGAACTGCTTGAGCGCGATCTCCCACTGTGCGGCAGCCAGACGGATGCGGCCGGTTTTTTCGTAGAGGTCGCCCATGTGGTCGTGTACGGTGGGGTCGGTCTGGTCGCGGCTGATGGCCTTGTTTAGGTTGGCCTCGGCCAGTTCGTAGTCGCCCATCTTGAAGTAGCACCAGCCGAGCGAATCCAGATAAGCACCGCTCATCGGGTCAATCTCGACGGCCTTGCGGATCAGCTTGAGGGCTTCCGGCAGGCGAGGGGTCTTGTCGGCCAGCATGTAGCCGTAGTAGTTGAGCGTCATGGAGCTTTCCGGGTCGATCTCCAGCACCTGACGGAAGAACTGCTCGGCCGGTTCGTAGCGTTTTTGGCGCTCGGCCAGTGAACCGCGCAGGAAGAGCAGATAGCTGCGGTCTTCCTTCTTGGTGCTCAGCGGATCGGCCTTGCTGAATGCCTCTTCGGCTTCCTTCCACTGGTGGGTGCGTGTGTACATCTGGCCCAGCGTGATCCAGACGATGCGGTCTTCCGGCGTGTTGCCGATCAGACTCCTGGCGATGGTAATGCCTTCGGGGGCCCGGTTCTGGTCCGCCAGTTCGCCGGCCAGCATCAGCTTCAGCTCGCGGTTTTTGGGGTTGGCATCGACGGCCTTGCGAGAAACCTCAATGGCCTTGTCGTACTGCTTGGCGTTGCGATAGGCGTCCACCTGGCCCTGATAGCCGTGTACGGCATTGTCGCCGCCCAGCTCGATCATCTTCTGATAGGTGGCCAGCGCTTCATCGTTCTTGTTCTGCTCCAGATCAACTGCGGCCAGCCGTTCGAGGAAGATGCTGCGGTTGTTCTTTTCCTCGTCGGTGTATGCGCCGTTGGCGTGGCTGGTCAGGTCGACCATGGCGGTGTAGGTTTCGCTGGCTTCGTCCAGTTTGCCAAGCACGTCCAGCAGCAGGCCTTCGTTGTAACCGGCCTCCAGCGAGGATGGGTCGATCTTACGGGCTTTGTGGATGGTCTCGAGTGCCATGGCGAACTTGCCCTGGCGGCGTTCGATCTCGCTGATGCGCACCAGCGTGGAGGCGTTCTCCGGGTCAGCTTCCGACAGAATCTGATACTGCTTGAGTGCTTCGTCGAGCTGATTGTCGTTGAGCAGGGCCTGGGCCAGCGAATCAATGGTGTGCAGGTCGTCGGGCTCAAGCTCGGAGGCGCGGTGGTAGGCCGCAATTGCGTCGTTAGTCTTCTTTTGCTGGTCGTAGGCCGCGCCCAGGGCAAATTCCATTTTGGCGGTGCGGTCGGCAGCGGGCACGCTCTCGATCAGCCGGATGGCGTGGTCCAGATCGTTGCTCTCAACATAGAGGCGGGCGAGGTTGAGCACCACTTCTTCCGATTCGGGCTCAATAGCGCGGGCGGCCTCAAAGCTGGCTTCCGCCTTCTTGCCATCATGCTTGACGGTGTAGAGCTGGCCAAGAATCATGCGGTCGTCAATGCTCTTGGGCTCAAGTAGGTCCAGCTTTTCGTACTCGGCGATGGCTTTTTCCAGCACATTGCCTTCCACTTCATGCTGGCCCTGGGCTTCACCGAGCTGGCGCAGATAGATGCGTCCCAGCAGCTTGTGCGCGTCCAGGTTGTCGGGGGAGTTCTTCAGCACTGTACGTTCGGTCGTCTCGGCTTCCCGTACATGATCCATGGTGAAGTACAGATCGGCCAAAGAGTTGGCCAGGGACGTTGAACCGGGGTCGGCGTTCAGGGCCAGCTTGTACTCTTCGATGGCCTTGTTCATCAGGTCGGGGCGGCGCTCGTTGACCGCATCGTCGGCATAAGAGCTGGCCAGACCCGCATGGTAGTACGAGGCAGAGTGATCGGGTGCGGGCGTGGCCGGAGCCTGTGCCACAACCGGAACGGCGGCCGCCAGTGCGGTCGTAAGCCAGTAGAACGTCAGTCGATTGGTCAAGGTCATCATCCAGGGGGATAGCGGGTTCAGGCTCAGCGGCGGCCCTCAAAAAGCTGGTCGCAGAGTGCGGAACAGTCGTTGAGGCAGCGCCAAGCACGAACGCTCATATCTGTACAGACGATTTTACCCGCCATTTGTCGCAGAAAAGCAGAGGAAAGAGGAATTTCAGCGCGATTTCCCGGGCAGAAGCGCCGAATCAGGCCCCAGGATGCCCGGGCAGCCATCCATGATCACGCAGGGCGCGCAGCTGGCGGAAGAGAATGGTTACCTGCCGCTCGATGCGCTCCAGCAGGCGCTCGCCGGGAGGAGCCTCGGCAAAGTTGGCCAGATCAGCAGTTAGCTCATCGGGACCGGGCTCGGGCCAGCAGCACAGTGCCGCACTTTGGCCGGTCTGCTGCTCTAGCCAGATCAGCCTGGAGCAGGCCAGCTTCAGCCGCGCTTGCACAGAACGGGACTGCTTCCACTCCAGGTCGCCTTCCAGCGCGGCCAGGGTAGTGGTGGTTTGCGCCAGACGGCGCAGATAGGTGACAAAGGCTGGCACGAACTGACCAAAAGCTGTCTTGCGGGGCCAGTTTTCAGCTAGCAGGCGGTCCATGGACTCTTCCGTGTCGTTGTGGGCCAGACCGGCGGCGCGGCGGGCGTTGGCCAGCAGGCGTGAGCCGTGCCCGGTCCGCCAGTTCTCGGCCAGTTGTTCCAGGTAGCAGCGGTCGGCGGCCAAACTCGTCTGTATGTGTTGGGGGGCGCGTTCCCGTTCGTAGCTGGGAAAGATGAACAGCATAGCCAGAACCGAGATCAGAGCGCCGCCAATGGTGTTGCCGGTGCGGATGAGCGCCAGCTGCCAGTCGCCGGAAAACGGCAGCCAGGCGAGCACGAACGTAGGCGTCAAAAAGAAGGAAAAGGCCGTGTAATTGACCGGCAGAATGGCCAGCGCCAGCAGAGCCAGCGGAAACAACACGATGGCCGTGGTGAGCTGGGAGTGCAGCAGAAAGGCCAGCACGGCCGCCAAGACGCCGCCGGCCACGGTGCCCGCAATGCGCTCCAGCCCACGGCGCAGCGTGCCGGAAACATGCGGCTGCAGGACGATCAGCGAGGTGAGCAACAGCCAGTAGCCGTGGTCGATGTGCAGCAATTGGATCAATGCCTCATCGAGCCCGCAAACCAGAGCCACGCGGGCGGCATGGCGCAGCAGCAGGGAACTGGGCTTGAAGTTGGCGGCCAGCTGCTCGGCCACACGGCGCAGGGACCAGCGGGCGCTGAGCATGGCCAGCCGCGCATGCACATGGGCAAAGTGGCTGGTGGAGGCGTTGTGGGGCAGCGCGGGCGATTGATCGATTGAGCCGCCCATCCGCAGCTGCGCCGCGCAGTCCACCGAGGAGTCCAGCACCGAGGCTGCTTCGGTAATCTGCTGGAGCAGAAAGCGCGCCGCCCGATTGCTGGCGCACAGGTGGGACTCAATGTAGGCCGGCAGACGGCGCATGCGGCTGCGCTGGGCGCGGGCGTGGGCCGTTGTAAGTTTCTGACGGTGCAGCAGCAGCGAGGCGATCCAGAGTTCGACCGAACGCAGATCTTCCAGCCCTTCCAGATTGTGCTGGTGGCAGAGGGCGGTGCAGTGGCCGCCGCGTTGCGACTCCATGTGTTCGGCAATGGCGATGGTGCGGGCCAGAAGAATATCGGCGTGCTCCAGCAGCACCACCAGTTGCTGGCCCTGTTGGGTTTCAGCCTGACGGCGGGCGCGTACGGCGGCCAGAGCCTGCCAGCCCTGCTCAAGAACGCGGCGCAGACGGTACTGATGATGGCGGGCCAGACGGTGCCACAAGGCGCGATTTTGCTGGTTGCGTCCGGCCAACTCCTTGACCGAAGCAAGAAAGGAGGCCAGCTCGGTGTAGCAACTGCTGACGGCCGTGCGTGCCGGGCGGTAGCTGTCCAGCGGCCACAGCAGCAGCGAGAGCACGGCTGCCCAGGCGCTGCCGGCCATCAGCAGCAGTCCGCGGGTTACGGCCTCATGCAGGTCGCCGGAAGGCGCGCCGATGCCGCAGATAAAGATGACCTGCACCAGACTGCCCGCTGAGTTGAAGGGCTGGCCGAGTACGGCAAGGTAGCTCCAGGTAAAGCAGAAGAGCACCACCACGGGCAGAGCCCACAGCAGGCTGCCGCCGACCAGTGTGCCCAGGGTTAGCCCCAGCGCTCCGCCCAGCGCCACCGTGGCTAGAGCCGCAAGCCTGTGGCGATAAGGCCCTCCCGCGTCGCTGATAATGGCTTCAAATCCGCCCAGTCCCGCCCAGCCCAGACTGGCATTGCCCAGTGCGTAGCCAAGCAGCATCGGGGCGCAGAGCGCAATGGCCGCGCGCAGGCCGCGGTACCAGTCCATCTGGCCGAGCAGGGCGCGGAATCGTTCGTTGAATGGGACTGAAATGCTGCGGCTGGGCATGGGTCTATTAAAGCATCTTCGAGCGTGGAAGCAGCTGAAGACAAAGCTGCTTCTGCGGAGCGTATCCCGAACAGGAAAAACGCCGCTCCCGGATGGAAGCGGTCAGATTACTGACACACTCAGGTTTGAATCTATGTTGAAAGGTCACGGCTAAACAGGCTGCGGGAAAACTCGCTCCAGAGGGGATGTGTATTTGCGGAGGGAGCAGGGGCCTTCAGGCCCCTGAAGTATAGATGCCGCGAATATCGCCTTTAGGCGCGGGCTTTTTCTTGCCCTGCCTACTTTGGCTGCGAACTTCTGAAAACCTCCGGGGCTGAAAACCTCGCTCATTTTGCAGATTTTTTGCGGGGGTTAAAACCCCCGCCTCCCTCCGTAACGAGATTACCTGCAGTTTAGTGGCGGAAGTGGCGCATGCCGGTAAAGACCATGGCTACGCCCAGCTTGTTGGCTGTGGCAATCACTTCGGGGTCGCGGACCGAACCACCGGGCTGAATGATGGCCGTCGCGCCGGCCTTCACCACTTCCTCCAGTCCATCGGGGAAGGGGAAGAAGGCGTCGGAAGCAACCGCGCAGCCTGCCAGTGGGAGCACGGCCTTCTGCGCGCCGAATTTGGCGGCATCCACGCGGCTGGTCTGTCCGGCTCCGGCGCTGATCAGCTGACCTTCGCGGGCATACACAATGGCGTTGGACTTCACATGCTTGCAGAGCTTCCAGGCAAAGAGCAGGCCACGCAGCTCTTCCGCGCTCGGCTGACGCTCGGTCACAACCTTCAGCTCACCGGCAATCACGCGACCGGCATCGGCGTCCTGCACCAGCAGACCGCCGGAGACGTGCTTGATGATGGGCTTGGGCTCGGCATTCTTTACGATCACCAGACGCAGGTTCTTCTTGGCGGCAAAGCGGGCCTTGGCTTCCTCGGTGAAGCCGGGAGCCGCGATGGCTTCGACAAAAAGCTTGGAAATCTCTTCGGCAGCCTCAACGTCCACCATCCGGTTGACGCCAATAATGCCGCCAAAGGCCGAAATGGGGTCGGCCGCCAGGGCCTTTTGATAGGCCTCCAGCACCGTGCCGCCGGTGGCCGCGCCGCAAGGGTTGGTGTGCTTCACAATTACCACGGCGGTTTCATCAAACTCCTGCACGGCTTCCCAGCAGGCGTCCAGATCGACGAGGTTGTTGTAGCTGAGTTCCTTGCCCTGAAGTTGGCTTGCGCCGGCCACGCCCAGTCCTGAACCGTCGCTGTAAAGCGCGGCGCGCTGGTGGGGGTTCTCGCCGTAACGCATGGCCTGGGCCAGTGGATAGTTCACCCGCAGGGTCTGGGGCAGGGCCGCGGCGTCAGGGTTGGCGGATTCGGCTGGTAGCGGCGCGTCGGCAATGCTTTCAAGCGTGCTGGCAATGGCGGAATCGTAGGCTGCCGTGGTGGCAAAGGCCTGCTTGGCGAGCGTCCAGCGGGTGGCGCGGCTGAGTGAGCCGCCATTGGCCTTCAGCTCTTCCACCAGCGTCGGGTAGTCGGCCACGCGGGTCACAATGGCCACGTCTTCATAGTTCTTGGCTGCCGAGCGCACCATCGAAGGGCCGCCGATGTCGATGTTCTCGATCAGGTGGCCAAAGGCGACGCCCGGCTGGGCAGCCGTCTTCTCAAAGGCGTACAGGTTGACCACCACCATGTCGATGGGCTGAATCTGGTGTTCGCGGACGGCCGCTTCGTGCTCGGCGTTGCCACGGATGTAGAGCAATCCGCCATGAACCTTGGGATGCAGCGTCTTGACGCGGCCGTCCATCATCTCCGGGAAGCCGGTCAGCTCGCTGATGTCCTTGACCGTGAGGCCGGCCGCACGCAGTGCCTTGGCGGTGCCGCCGGTCGAAATCAGCTCTACGCCGAAGCTGGCCAGCGCCTGGGCAAATTCCACCAGTCCGGACTTGTCGGTCACGCTCAGCAGGGCGCGCCGGATGGGTTTGAGTGCAGTAGCGGAAGTGCTCACTTAACTCTCCTGTTTCGAGGGTGAACGCCGCGCCGGATCATGCCGGTTTGCCGGGCCGGGCGGCGGAAGTGGTAGATGGGAGCGGGCGAACGCGCAAACAGCGTTCTACAACAAGAGTACAACCTTGGGAAAAGCTTTGCATCCGCCCGAGGGCAGGCCGGATGGTTGGGGAACGACAGAGGAAGCGTGTCGCAACTCACCGCATCTCCCTGCCGCAAATGCAGTACATTGATGACATGGGCAGTGCTTCCCCTGAACTTTATCCCGAAATTTTGCCACCCGAGGGCTCGCCGGAGCCGTACACACCGCCTCCGCCGCAGCCGGAGCGCAGGCAGCGCTCCAACTGGACCGTGGCTCCAGCCACGCACGTGCTGGTAGCCGTCAACTGCTTGGTTTTTCTGGCCATGCTGGCCGGGCACGTGGGCCTGTGGAACCCTTCGCCGGAGGATCTGCTGCACTGGGGCGCGAATAACGCCGGTGCGGTGCTGTTTTACGGCGAATGGTGGCGGATTGTGACCGCCATGTTTGTGCACGTGGGCATTTTGCATCTGGCCACCAACATGTGGTGCCTGTGGAATCTGGGCATGCTGGCTGAGCCGCTGCTGGGTTCGTGGGGGGTGGTGGCAGCCTACATCCTTTCGGGCGCGGCGGGCAATCTGCTTTCCACCTTCGTCAATCAGTGGTTTGACCGTCCGCAGCCGGGCTTTGTGGGCCTCTTCGGGCCGGTGGGCGCGGGCGCGTCGGGCGCGGTCTTCGGTCTAGCCGGAGTGCTGATCATCCTGCTTAAGTCGCCGCTGTTGCCCATCCCGCAGAGCGAGCTGAAGGGCTTGCGTCGCTCGGTCATTACCTTTGCCGCCATCAATTTGGCCATCGGTCTGGGTACCATGATTCCGGGCTCGGTGGTACGCATTGACAACATGGCTCACATGGGCGGATTTGCCTGCGGGCTGCTTTTTGCCATGCCACTGGTGCCGCGCATCGGTGCTCCGCGTCCGCAGTTCCTGCTGCGGCGGCGCATCGCCATCGGCATGATGGTGATTTTCGAGACCCTCTTTGGTTTTTATCTGGCACAGTTCTAAACTTCTGCCGTTCTTCCTTTCTTTCCGTTCGAGGGCATCCCGGAACTTTTTTTCGTGTTCCGGGTTTTCCCTCGTAACGGCATAGTTGCAGACTCGTCTAAGCGAGTGTGCTGCGGTGGAGTAAGATTTCCGGCTTCCTGGAAGGCGGAAACGGCATCCAACCCGATGTATGCCGATGTGGCAGAGGTGAGTATGAAGATGAGGAATGGGGCTATGAAAAGGAATTTTTCCCGGATTCTGGCCTGGGGTGCGGTGGTTGTGTTCAGCGTGGCCGTGGCCATGGCTCAGGATGCAGCGTCGAACCAGCGCTCCGACGGGCAGATCGAGATGGACGTGGTGCACGCCCTTGATGCTGCCGATGTGCTGAAGAATGACCTGATTACGGCTGCCACCATTCAGGGCGAGGTGACGCTGAGCGGAACCGTGGCCAGCGATAGCTCCCGCAAACTGGCCGAACAGATTGTGGCCAAGATCAATGGCGTCAGCAAGGTGCAGAACAATCTGAAGGTGGGCGATCCACAGCAGGCCGCCGCCGACCAGAACCTGACCCAGCCCATGCAGGCGGCGGGAGACAGCCAGGCAGAGACGCAGCAGGATCAGTCCAATGGGCAGAATGCTCAGCCGCAGCAGCAGTATGCGGACCAGGGCAGTGCCGCCCAGCAGCCGGAGTATCCTGCTCAGCAGCCACAGTATGCCCAACAGCAGCCTTATCCGCAGTCGCAATACCCGCAGCAGCCGCCTCCGCCGGCCGGTTACGCTTATGTGCAGCCTCCGGCTCCGGTCTATCGCGTGGCAACCACGCCGCTGACCGTCCCTCAGGGCACGCTGCTGGCCCTGCGCGTGAATGAAACGCTGGACAGCAAGCATGCCAAGGAAGGCCAGCCGGTCGAATTCACTGTTCTGACGGACCAGAATTCCGCTGGTTTTCTCGCCATTCCCCGTGGAGCCACGGTGCATGGCGTGATCACCGAGGTCAGCAAGGTGGGACGTGGCCAACTGGCCGGAACCCCCACGCTTTCCATTCGTCTGACGGCTCTTGAGCTGGGCGGGCAAAGCTATCCACTGCAGTCGGATGAGTTCAAGGTGAAGGGGCCAAATAAGGCCGGTCATACCGTCGGCAGCGCCTTTGGCGGTGCATTGCTGGGTGCCATTATTGGTGGCGCGGCAGGCGGTGGTGCTGGTGCGGCCATTGGCGCGGGCGTTGGTGCTGGCGCGGGCACGGCTGCGGGCGCAGCCACCATGGGCCCCGGCGTCTGGGTTCCGGCTGAGGCGCGGGTGGACTTCCATCTGCTGGCTCCAGTCACGGTCAATCCGGTCAGCGCGCAGGAAGCCTCGCGGCTGGCCCAGGGAATGTATCCGGGCGGACCGGTGCTTTATGGCCGTCCCTATCCGCCGCCCTACGGTGCGCCGGTCTACTACTATCACCCTTATGTGGTTGAAGGTGGCTACTACACCTGGCGTTAGAGCCATAAATCCTATGCATTTCTAGGGGCGGCCCGGTTTCCGGGCCGCTTCTTCTTTTTTCCACCTGAAACAGGAGAGTAGGGATGCGCCCGAGGGGACATCTCTCGTCTATAATTGCTGAGAATCGCATCGAGCGAGAACTGCGCTTGTGCGGCAAGCCCGAAAAGGCTCCTGGCCGCTCAGCTCTGCCCCGCCCGCGCAACCTGAGAGAGTTAAAGGTTCAAGTCCATCCATGATCCGTTTCCTGCAAACTGACAATCGCCTGACCAAGGCCCTGCTGGTCGTCATTATTGGCGCGGCCTCGATCTCCATGGTGGTGTACCTGATCCCCGGCCTGGCCGGAGGCGGTGCCACCGCGCCCGGTACGTTCGCTACGATCCTTCCGCACTGGTACAACCGCTTCTTTGCCTCGGGCGACACGATCAGTCAGCAGCGCGTCGAGCAGGAAGCTCGCCGCCAGCTGATGCAGCGCAATCCCGCCTATGCCGATAACCCGATGATCCTGCAGTTTGTTGAGCAGCAGGTGGGCCAGCAGCTCGTCCAGCAGCAGGTGCTGCTTGATGAGGCCGACAAGCTCGGCGTTACAGCCACCGATGCCGACGTGCGCAACTATCTGCACACCGGCCCCACCGGTCAGGTGCTGTTTCCGAACGGCAACTTCATCGGCCAGGAAGTCTACGCCCGTCTGATCAGCGAACGGCTGAACATGAGCGTGAAGGACTTTGAGGACGGCATCAAGAAGGACATCATCATTCACCGTCTGCAGGCACTGGTGACGGCTGGCGTAAGCGTCGGCGACCAGGAAGTGCGCGATACCTATCGCAAGCAGAACCTGAAGATCAAGTTCGACTACGCGGTGCTTTCTTCCGACGACCTGCGCAAGAGCATCAATCCGAGCGACAGCGACCTGCAGGGTTTCTTCAAGAAGAATCTTCAGCGCTACGCTTCGGCTGTGCCCGAGCAGCGTCTGATCAGCTACTTCTCGTTCACACCGGACCAGGTTCCGGGTGGCGTGCAGCAGCCCAGCCAGCAGGAGGTCCAGCAGTACTATCAGGCCCATCAGGCTGAGTACCAGGTGCAGGATCAGGCTCGTGCCCGCCACATCCTCGTCAAGGTGGCTCCCAACGCCGACCCCAAGACCGACGCTGCCGCCAAGGCCAAGGCCGAAGGCATCCAGAAGCAGTTGCAGTCCGGCGGCAACTGGACCGATCTGGCCAAGAAGAACTCCGATGACCCGGGCAGCAAGGATTCGGGCGGCGAACTGGGCTTCTCGCCCAAGGGCCGCATGGTTCCTGAGTTCGATAAGGCCATCTTCGGCAACAAGGTTGGCGACGTAGCCGTCATCAAGACGCAGTTCGGCTATCACGTTGTGCAGGTGGAAGAGCGCCAGACCGCGCACGCCCAGCAGCTGAGTGAGGTTCTGCCCACCATTCAGGCCACCCTGATCCGCCAGAAGTCGGCTGCCTCGCAGGAGAACTTTGCCAAGGCTCTGGCCGCCGAGGCCGTGAAGAACGGCTTGGCCAAGACCGCCGCCGCGCATCATCTGGAACTGGCCACCAGCCAGCCCGTTACCAAGCAGGGCGTGATTGCTGCCCTGCCCGACAGCACGGCGCTGATCAGCAAGGCATTTGACTCGAAGCAGAGCGACCCGGCGCAGTACGCTGCCACCGGCGAAGGCTACGCCATCTTCCAGGTTTCCGCAATTGCCGGTGCCCATGCTCCGTCCTTTGCCGACTGGAAGTCGCATATTGCCGACGACTACCGCGATGACCAGCTGCCCGGCCTGCTGGCCCAGAAGACCACCGAGCTGGCCACCAAGGCGCACAACTACAACGACCTTGCCAAGGCTGCCAAGGAAGTGGGCGCAACCGTCAAGCAGAGCGATCTGGTCAGCCCCACCGGCCAGGTTCCTGACCTAGGTCAGGTAGCACAGGTTGCCCCCCAGTTGCTCTCCATGAACGTGGGCAACATCAGCGGTCCGATCAACGCCCAGCGCACCGGCGTGGTGGCCAAGATCGTGGACAAGCAGGAGCCCAGCGCGGACGAGATCGCCAAGAACTTCGATCAGACCCGTGAGCAGCTGCTTGACCAGCGCCGCAACGATGCCTTCAGCACCTTCATGAGCGGCGTCCTTGCCGACTACAAGAAGCACAACCGCATCCGTATCAACGCAGAAAAGAAGGGCGCTCCGGAACAGGGCATGTAAGCTCTTTCAGCGCTTTTTTGAGGGCCCGCGACCAACCGGTCGCGGGCCCTTTGCGTTGGCTCAGGCAAGGCCTGCCAGGCATGATTGTTGTTCTCTCTGAGTCTCTTGTCGCATCTTTCACAGGGGCCTGCGTATACTCGTTTTGGAACGTGTTTGCGCTGGCCGATGCGTCTGTGCTCAATCCGGCCTTGCGGTCGGATGCGGAAAAGTGAGGAAACAATGCCTAAAGCTGAAAAAATTAAGTCCGCCAAAAAGGCGGTCGTGAAGGCCGACAAGAATGCCGGAAAAAAGAGCGTAAAAAAGCGTGTGAAGAAGCCGGTGGCCAAGCCCAGGGCCAAGACGGCCAAGGCCACCAAGACCAAGAAGGCTGCCGTGCCCGCCGTGGCGGAGAAGGCACAGCTGATCAGTTCGGAGTGTGTCTACCAGGGGCCGCTCTTCCGCGTGATGCACGACAAGCTGGTGGAACCGGGAGGCGTTGAGGGCGAGCGCGACGTGATTCGCCACAACGGCAGCGTGGTGATTCTGGCCGTGGATGCAAGCCGCAGCAAGAAGAACCCCTACATCGTGATGGAGCGCCAGTACCGGCATGCCGCCAACCAGTTCCTGTGGGAACTGCCGGCGGGCAAGCTGGACGCCGGCGAGGAGCCGCTCGACGGTGCCAAGCGTGAGCTCTCCGAAGAGACTGGCTATGCCGCCAGAAAATGGAAGCCGCTCGTGGAGTACTACGCCAGCCCGGGCTTTCTGGGCGAGTCGATGAAGGTCTATCTGGCCGAAGGTCTGATCGCCGGCGAAGCGCATCCGGAAGAGGACGAGAAGATTGAGCTGCGTCTGGTGCATCTGAAGGACGTGCTGAAGATGATCGAAAAGGGCATGATCCTGGACGGCAAGACGCTGACCAGCGTGATGCTCTATGCGCGCAAACTGAAGTCGTAAATCATTCCATCTTCCTCTTCCGCCGCATCGCTCGGTGCGGCGGAGGCGGGAAGGCTTTTTCCCTGATAGGACAGAAGCTTTCGCAAACTCCAGCCTGTCCTCCTGAGCGACCGCAGGGAGTCGAAGGATCTGCGGTTGCTTTTTGCCTCTGCCTCCACGAGCGTTGGACTCGGGATACTGGGTCAGTAAAAATATTTCAAACACAATAAAACGGCTTCTGCCTGACTATCTTGCTCAATCCATTGTTTCTGGAAGAAGGTTGAAGCAGTCGACTTTCGTCCGGAAGATGCCTCCTGCTTCCCTCCGTTGAAAATAAAAAACCTTTTCCGCCGGTCGAGCGTCCTATCTGGTATCGGTGCGGAATTCCCCTCCTGCGCCGATAGATCGCACGGAAAAGGAAGGCAAGAGCCCGTGGCTCAATACAAAGGGAAGGTCAAGTGGTTTA
This sequence comes from Telmatobacter bradus, assembly GCF_048629425.1. Classification (NCBI taxonomy): domain Bacteria; kingdom Pseudomonadati; phylum Acidobacteriota; class Terriglobia; order Terriglobales; family Acidobacteriaceae; genus Telmatobacter; species Telmatobacter bradus. The sequence goes on along the minus strand of NZ_CP184532.1, from coordinate 3,147,236 downwards.
ACAACGCCAAGGGGTACGGATTCATCGGACGCGAAGATGGGCCCGATGTTTTCGTGCATTATTCCGCGATTCAGCTGGATGGGTACAAAACCCTCAAGGAAGGCGATGAGGTCGAGTTTGACATTATTGAAGGTCAAAAAGGACCTCAGGCCGATGCGGTGATTCGCTTCCGCCCTACGCCGCAACAACTGGTCTGAATCGTACCCATACTGGCGTTGATTCTTCACCGCTTGTGCGGTGAGGAAAGCTGCGCACATGCAGCCTTTGCCGGTCACATCTTCTCTGTGCCAACACTGCGCAGAGAAGATTCCATCCTGCTTGGGCAGCTGGTTCAGCCATGTTGCCCGGCAAGGCCGATTCTGAACCGCTTCTTTCTGCGCCATCCTTTTCGTACTCTTTCCGTAGGAAATAATCGTTCCGCAATGTCTCTTTGCTAGCGCATAATGCCGGGATAGATGCCCTGCGGGCGCAGCTTGCCTGGGGGATACTTTTCCGGGGTGCGCATGAGCTTGCTTCATCAGGAATCGGTCGAGGCGGCAGACGATGCCGCGCGGGGCGAAGAGCTGACCAAGGGCACGAGCCACGTTTTGATCGCGGCCATCCTCGCGGCGGTGCTGGTTTCCATCGCCATTGCCGCATACCTCTTCTTCGGGCAGAAGCCGCCTGTGGCCACCGGCGAGGTGCTGGACGTCTGGGTGCATCCGCAGCATACCGAAACCTCTGGGATGGACGCCAACGGCGATCCAGTGCCCAAGCAGAGTTACGACCAGGTGATGGTTTTTGCGCGGATAAGGCTGCGTAACCAGAGCGCCCATCCCCTGATGTTGCTGAGTGTGTTGGCGGACGTTACCATGCCCGACGGCGTGCACTCCTGCTATGCCGCCTCGCCGCTCGAATACGAGCATCTCTTTCAGGTGTATCCGCAGATGCCGGTGCCCCATGGCACGGCCTTGCCTACCAACGAAACCACACTGCAGCCGGGGCAGACTGTGGAGGGTAGCTTTGTTTCAGCCTTCCTGATGAACCGGCAGCAGTGGGATGCGCACAAGGATCTGAGCTTCAGCGTGATGTTGCAATACCAGCCAAGGCTGGTGCTGACGCCGCATCTTCCCGAGCAGGTGCAGTAGAAAGATCGGTAAAAAACAACAGAGCCGGAAGCCGCCACGCAGGGTGCGTGGCCACTTCCGGCCCTTGGGCTTTGCCGCGGACTTACTGGGCGTTCTTGGGGGTGGCCAAGTAGCCGGTCACCTGATTCTTCGAGTCGATGTTGTTGATCACGATCTCGTAGAGCCCCGGTGTTTTGCCACTGTAGAACTGCAGCGGTTCATTCACGTTGCGGTCCTTCTTGTCATACTTCTTATCGTCGGCGTACACCTCAAGGGTGAACTTGCTCTTCTTCTGGTCGGTCTTCTTCAGCTCCAGGCTGATGGTGCCAATGGCCTTTTTCTGACCCTTGACCAGGGTGAACTCGTAGTAATTGCGGTCGCCCTTGTGCTTGAGGAGTTCCAACTCGTCATGGTTGCGGGCAATCAGGCTGGCATGGTCGCTCATGTCGCCCTTCATCGATGTCAGCTGGGCGATGGTGCTGGCCAAGTCGCTCTTGGTCTTGGTCAGGTCGGTTTTAACGCCGCCCACATCCGTCTTGACGTTGGAAACTTCGCTGCTGACGCTGTTAACCTGCTGAGCGGTCTGCTTCTGCGCAACTTCAAGCTTCTGGGTGTTGGCTTCCGAGGCTTCTTCGCGGCGTACAATCTGGTCGGCGCGTGCATCCATTTGCTGTTGCGACAGGCCCAGTGACTTGCCCAATTCGTCCATGGCCACGCGCAAACGAGCGTCGGTTTCGCGCAATTCGGCCGCCTGCTTGACGTTGGCCTGCTTGGCGTCGGCCAACTCAACCTGCTGGGTGGAAAGCTTGCTGCTCAGAGAATAGCTCCAGAACAGTCCGCCGAGGGCGGCGACAAGCGCCACGCCAAGGCCGCCAAGCAATGCACCGGAATGTGTACTGGGTTTTTGATCGAACTCGCTCATTTTTGCCTTTCTTCTCCCGGCGTCTTCTGCTCTGCCGCTCTGGGAGTGGGGGACACCAGCGATTGCACCGGCGTCCTGTGCGGGGGGCTACCCCGCGGTCGCACTTCCTCTACCGGATTGTGTGGCCACCGCCTCCTAAGCTGGACGGAAGCTGCAACAAGCCGGGCCACCTTCCCGGTGAGGAAAGACCAGAATATCGAAGATCGCCATGCCTTGCCGACCTGTTTTTCCCTGAAGGGCTCTGATTTTGGTATTTCACGGCTTCTGGGGCGCAGGTTTTGTTTTCCGTTCGTGACAAGAGGGGAACCCTTCCGTTATAAAGATTTCTAACGATTCGATTTTCATTGGGCCGTTCGCCCTGGAGCAGAAGTCGGGATGCTGTACCCTGAAATCACAGATACACAGTTGCCGTGACCACAGGGAATGGCAACCTTGAAGGAATTTTCTGGGCTACCTTCCCGGATTTTGCTCTACTCCCGGCTCCCGGCGTTCCAGGCTGTTTCTACAACGGCAGAGCGTGCGCGGGGAGCATCTATGGACTCCATGTCGGCACCTGCGCGGGTCGGCACATGCATCAGGAATCTACTCGAGAACCAGGACAAAAGGGGAATCGTACGATATGGCTGGAAAAGGCTTGGAAGGCATCGTCGCTGCAAACTCCGGCATCTGTTGGATTGACGGTGAAGCTGGAGTCCTGTCGTATCGCGGAATCGATATTCACGATCTGGCCGAGGTCTCGACCTTTGAAGAGACCACCTTTCTGCTCTGGAACGGTTATCTGCCGAACGAGCTGGCACTGCGTGAATTTTCCACCCATCTGGCCCTGTCGCGGCGGCTTGATCAGCGCATCATTGGCATGATTGCCAACTTCCCGCGGGAAGCCACGCCCATGGAAGTGCTGCGTACGGCCGTCAGCGCCCTCAGCCTGTACGACGCCGACGAAAAAGATAATACGCACGATGCTAACGTGCGCAAAAGCTTCAACCTGACGGCCCAGATTGCCATGATCGTGGCCATTTACGATCGCCTGCGCAAAGGGCTGGATCTGGTGCAGCCCGACCGTTCGCTCTCCCATGCGGCCAACTTTCTGTGGATGCTGACCGGCGAAAAGCCCAGCGAGACCGCGGTCAAGACGATGGACATGGCGCTGGTGCTGCATGCCGACCACGAACTGAATGCTTCCACCTTTGCCGCCCGCGTGATTGCCGCCACGCTCAGCGACGTGCACTCGGCGATTACAGGGGCCATTGGCGCGCTCAAGGGGCCGCTGCACGGCGGCGCCAACGAGGGCGTGATGCGTCTGCTGCTGATGATCGACAAGGCGGGCATTGATCCCGTGGAGTACGTGAAGAACATGCTGGCCGCCAAGCAGAAGATCTCCGGCTTTGGCCATCGCGTCTACAAGACGGAAGATCCGCGTGCCACTCACCTGCGCGAGATGAGCAAGCAGCTCGGCTACGATGCAGGCGAGCCCAAATGGTACGAAATGTCGCGCGCCATTGAGCTCTACATCAACGCCGACAAGAAGCTGAACGCCAACGTCGACTTCTACTCCGCCTCCACCTACGCCACGCTGGGCATCGATATCGACATCTATACGCCGATCTTTGCCGTCAGTCGCATTGCCGGCTGGGCGGCGCACGTCATTGAGCAGTTGGACGACAATCGCCTGATCCGCCCACGTGCCGAGTACGTCGGCCCGGCCTATCCCGCGCCCTACATTCCAATTGAGCAGCGGGGATAAAAATCGCGCAGGAATCCATGTAGGTTGCGGTAAACTGTGAGCACAATGGTCCGCACCGTTCGCATCACGACGCCCATGCCCACTCTTGAAGAGTTTGGGAAGATGCTTGGTTTGAGCAAGAAGCGTCAGAAATCACTTGCGTTGATCGTCAAGGGCAGTGAGAATGAACGGGCTAGCAAGAATGCCCGCAAAAGCTCCAGCACGGTCGAATACCGCCGCCGCACCGGCAGGACCACTGCTGCCTGATGCGCGAGGGCTGAAAACAGCTTCTTTTGAGATACAGCAGGAAGCAGTCTTTCTCAATATCCCATACGATCTGAAATTTCAAAGGCTTTATCTGGCCTATATCGTAGGTCTTGTCCAACTTGGCCTAGTGCCGAGGCTGACCATTCAGATTTCTGGTGGCGTACGGCGTTTGGACAAGATTCTTGAAGAGATTGTCCGTTGTCGTTATTCCATCCACGATCTTTCGCGGGTTGAGCTGGACCGCCACCCACCGTTCGTTACTCCGCGTTTCAATATGCCCTTCGAGTTGGGACTTGCGGTAATGTGGCACAAGTTTCATCCTCACAAGCACAGCATTTTTGTCTTTGAATCCGAGGCACACAGGCTCGAAAAGTCGCTGAACGATCTGAATGGAACCGATCCGCACATTCACGATGGCCGGGTGGAAGGTGTGTTGCGCGAGTTGAATAATGCTTTTGAACGGCCGGGCAATCAACCCACCGTCCCCGAGATGATGAAGGCCTATCGGCGAGTTTCGCGCCAGAGCAAAAACGTGTTGCTGGATGCGGGTGCCAAATCTCTTTTTGAAGCACGCGCATTCAAGAGTCTTTGTTATATTGCCCGGCCAGAGTTTCATTGATTTCTGCTTACTGCTCCTGCCGCCGCTTCCAGAGCAGGTACAGGCCCCAGGCCGAGACGGTGCATTGGTCCATGATGGTGCCGTCCAGGATCTTGTCTTCAAACTCGGCGATGCTCATCGAGCACACTTCCAGGTCATGCTCCTCTGGGTCGGGATCCTTGGCGGTTTCGCTCAGTTGCGTGGCCAGAAATACATGCTGCTTCTGTCGGCAAAAGCCGTAGGCGATCCAGAGCGCGCCCAGGTAGGTCATCGTCTCTGCCTGCAGGCCAAGTTCTTCTTTTAATTCGCCACGGGCCAGCTCTTCCGGGTCAGAGATTTCCATCTCCCAGCCGCCCTGGGGAAGCTCAAGCGCGCGCTGCTTGATGGCGTAGCGGTACTGCTCCACCAGCCAGATGCGGTCGCCATCGATGGGCAGGATGATGGCGCTCTCGTCCTTCTCAACCACGCCGTAGATGCCGGGCTTGCCATTGGAGCGCAGGATCTGGTCTTCGTGGACGCGCATCCAGTGGTTGCGATAGACCTCGCGGCTGCTCAGGGTAGCGATGGTGGCCTGCTGTTTTTCTTCAATCAACACGGTGCTCCGTTCCCGCTTGCGCAAAAGGTTCACGCCAAGCCGTGTTGGGCCTGCGGCAGAACTCCTGCCCAACACTCAAGTATGTTCTTTATGCAAGAACGCAGGATGAAATCCTGTACGCACCGATTTTAAATTTCAGTCAACAGATCTGCAGCAGACCAAGCCGCTATTTCAGCGGCAGAGGGTCATTGTCGCGGTCAGTGACGGCGGCTAGCGAACGAAGCTGCGCGGCCAGTTCCGCACCCCACTGGCCGGCGTGAGCCCGCCAACTCCAGTTGCCCGAGGGCACGGCCGGGGTGTTCATGCGGGCCTCCGAGCCGAGTTCGAGCAGATCCTGTGCGGGGAAGATGGCCAGTTGCGCTACGCTGGCGCTGACCACACGGATGAGCGCCCAGACCGGCCTGCCACTGACCGCGCCCACCAGATCTTCGACGGAGTCATGTTCGGCCAGACTGGTTTGCCTCCACCAGCCCTGCGTGGTGTCGTTGTCATGGGTTCCGGTGTAGGCGACGGTGTCGGGCGTATGGCGCGGCGGCAGGTGGATGTGTGCTCCCTTGTCGCTAAAGCCGAACTGCAGCACCCGCATACCGGGCAAGCCGAGGCCCGTGCGCAGCGCATCCACTTCGGGGGTGATCAGGCCCAGATCTTCAGCCACCAGCGGCAGCGGGCCGAGCGCAGCCTCAAGTGCATGGAAGAGATCTGCGCCGGGGCCCTTGATCCACTCGCCTTTGACGGCGGTTGCTTCTTCAACGGGAATCGCCCAGTAAGCCTCGAAGCCGCGGAAGTGGTCGAGCCGCACAATGTCATAGAGGGCGTGGGCGCGGCGCATGCGCTCAACCCACCATTGGTAGCCGTCCTCAGCCAGCATATCCCAGCGGTAGAGCGGATTGCCCCAGCGCTGGCCGGTCGGCGAAAAGTAGTCGGGCGGAACGCCAGCAACCCGGATTTGTTCCAGATTCTCGTCCAGTTCAAAGAGTTCGGGATGGGTCCAGACGTCGGCCGAATCCATGTTGACGAAGATGGCCACGTCGCCGAGGATGCGGATGGAGTGCTGGGCGGCAGCCTCACGCAAGGCATTCCACTGCAGCGAGAAGGCGAACTGAAGGGCTTTTTCGCGTTCCAGCTCACGGCAGTGTTCATGGCGGGCCGCGGCCAGCGCCTGGGGCTCACGGCGCTTGAGTGGCTCGGGCCACGCGGTCCATGCGCCGGTGTTCTGCACGCGGCGCAGCACGGCGTAGAGCGCGTAGTCGTCAAGCCATGCGGCCTCCGCCTGGCAGAAGGCCTGATAGGCTTCCCACTGGGCGTTGAAGCGGCCTTCCTGGGGTGCGTGGGTCAAAAAGAAGTCCGCCGCCGCATAGAGCGCGGGCAGCTTGGTGCGCTCCACTGCGTCAAAGTCGACTTTGTCGGTGGGTTCCAGACGGTGAACTTCCATGCCCACAACCGACCAGCCCCAATGCTCCAGGGTTTCCAGACTAAGCAGCAGCGGATTACCGGCAAAGGCCGACGAGGCCGCGTAGGGCGAATTGCCGTAGCCGGTGGGCGAGAGCGGCAAAACCTGCCAGATGTGTTGACCTGCGGCCGCCAGAAATGCCACAAATTCATGGGCCGCCGGACCGAGGTCGCCAATGCCGCCCGTCGAGGGCAGGCTGGTAATATGCAGCAAAACGCCGGAAGAACGCTGGAAGTTCATGTGCACATTATCAACGGAACTGCATGGGAATGGGCGGCTGGTACGGAGCAGTCGTGGGGAAGGTTCCCAAATTGCCAATCGGCGGGAAGGATGGTCCTTTGAACACAGGGCTGTGCCGGGGCTCACGTTGGACCGGTAACTTGATGAGGTACATCAAAATAGGGTTGTAGTATCCTCTCGTGCCCTCCCGTGCTTTATCCTCTCGCTTGCTGTGAACAGACCCTGAACCGCCGGAAGACTGGCGGAAGAGGAATCGAAAGGGAGAAGCTCTTTGCGCCGTCAGAGTTTTGGAGTTTTTGGTGTGATTTTGGTAGCGATCGCCGCCGCAACGTCCTCCACTATGGCTTGTGCTATGCAAGCTCTGCCTTTGCCGCAGACGATCGATTCTGGCTGGCGGTTGCAGGATTCCGCCAAGGTTGCTCAGAGTGGCGCGGCGATTTCTGCGGCTGGTTTTGACGCCAGTGGCTGGTACGCGGCGACTGTGCCGGGCACCGTGCTGACCACCCTCGTCAACAACCACGTCTATCCCGAGCCCCTCTACGGCGAAAACAACCGCCCCGAGCATATTCCCGAGAGTCTTGGCCACACGGCGTGGTGGTACCGGGCTGTGGTGGAGGTGCCGGCCAGCTACAAGGGGCGGAGGGTGTGGCTGAACTTTGAGGGCGTCAACTATGCGGCCCGGGTGTGGGTGAATGGGGCCGAAGTGGGCGCAATGCAGGGGGCGTTTCGTCGCGGCGTTTTTGACGTAACGGCCCATGCAACGCCTGGGCAGAAGGCCGTGGTGACTGTGCTGGTTGCGCCCGAGCCCACGCCCGGTGTGCCCCATGAGCACACGCTCAAAAGCGGCATGGGGTTGAATGGTGGCGTGACGGCCACCGATGGGCCCACGTTTCTGGCTACCATCGGCTGGGACTGGATTCCCGCCATCCGCGATCGCGATACGGGCATCTGGCAGAAGGTTTTTCTCTCGGCGACGGGCCCGGTGCGGGTGAAGAACCCTCTGGTGACCACCGACCTGCCGCTGCCGCGCACCGATTCCAGCGACCTGACGGTGGAGGCCACGGTCGAGAATGTGAGCGCTCAGCCGGTGCGGGGCGTGCTGGCGGGCTCCATCGAAAATATCCGCTTTGCACGGACGGTCGAGTTGGCCGCGCACAGCCGCAAACGGGTGCGCTTTACCGTCAAAGACACGCCTGTCCTGCATATGGAGCATCCGCGCTTGTGGTGGCCGAATGGCTACGGCGCGGCGAACCTCTACCAGCTTCATCTGAGCTTCCGGAACGGCGCGGTGGAGTCCGATGCGCAGCAGGTGAGCTTTGGGGTGCGCAAAATCGAGTACAGCCTGCCGGGTGCGGATACGCTGACGATCTCGGTGAACGGTGTGCCGGTCTTCATTCGTGGCGGCAACTGGGGCATGGATGAGGCGATGAAGCGTCTGGACCCGGTGCGCATGGACGCGCAGATCCGCATGCACAAGCTTGCCAACCTGAACCTGATCCGCAACTGGGTGGGGCAGAGCACCAGCGAGGAGTTCTACTCGCTCTGTGACAAGTACGGCATTCTGGTCTGGGATGAGTTCTTTCAGCCGAACCCCAGCGATGGGCCGAATCCGACCGATCTGAAGACTTACGTGGCCAACGTGCGGGCGAAGATTCTGCGCTATCGCAACCATCCGTCGATCCTGCTGTGGTGCGCGCGCAATGAGGGCTTTCCTCCGCCGCAGATCGATGCCGCGTTGCGCAAGTTGATGGCCGAGGTTGAGCCGGTGCGGCGCTATCAGCCCAGTTCGACCGATGGCCCAGGTGTGCGCTCGCATGGCCCCTACAACTGGCGCGAGCCGCGCAAGTATTACACCGTGACCGACGACTTTTTCAAGACCGAGACGGGCTCCATGTCGGTGCCCACGCTGGAGTCGATTCACGGCATGATGCCGGAGAAAGACTGGAACACCATCAACGACGATTGGGCGGAGCACGACTTTGCCCGGGGTGCGCAGCATGGCGACAGCTACCCGCAGGAACTGGCCACGCGCTACGGCAAGGTGGCTAACCTGGCTGACTTCGTGCGCAAGGCGCAGATGATGAACTTTGAGGCCTATCGCGCCATGTACGAGGGCCGCAACTCCGGACTCTTCCACCCCGACACAGCCGTCATTACTTGGATGAGCAACCCGGCGCAGCCCAGCTTTACCTGGCAGCTCTACCACTACGATCTGGAACCGAATGCCAGCCTGTTTGCCGTGCAGAGCGCGGGCGAGATGCGGCACATTCAGCTGAACGAGGCCGACGGGCTGGTGCAGGTCGTCAACAATCAGCCAGAAGCGCTGGAAGACGCCACGGCGCGCATTCGGGTTTACAACCTGAATGGGGCGCTGGTCTATGAGAACGAGGAAAAGGTTGCGGCCCCGGCCAGTGCGGTCACGAACCTTGCGCCGCTTCAGTTGCCGACCTCGGTTTCGCCGGTGCATTTTGTGGAACTCATGCTGCAGGATGCGGTGGGCAAGGAGCTTTCACGCAACTTCTACTGGCAGGGAACGGCGGACAAACCCGACGATCTGACCGCGCTCGAAACCATGGAGCGCGTGCCGCTAGAGGTGAAAGCTGCAGCGAAGGATGCGGGAGGACGGCGCACGATTACCGTGACGCTGGCCAACCCCAGCAGCCATGTGGCCTTGATGACCCACCTGCAACTGCGCAGCGCCTCGGGTGAACGCGTGCTGCCGGTCTTCTACAGCGCCAACTACGTGACGCTGGCTCCCGGGGAAGAGCGCACGTTGACGATTGAAGCGGCAGTGAGCGACTTCAATGGGGAAGAGGCGCTTCTGGTCTTCGACGGCTGGAATACGACGGTAGCGGCGGCTGAGTTGGAAGGTGTTTTCGTCGCGCCCAATCAGGAGGCCGACCCCACGCTGCAGCCGCCCACGGGCCTACCCTTTCAGACCCGGGACCTACGTCCATAAATTGCAGGAAAGCCAATGCAAAGAACCCCTTGCGCCGGGAGCGTGGGGGGCGTTTGCCGGGAGGACGAAAACGCGGATTGTGGAATCTGTAAGACGGATCCTGCATCGAAGCCGCTGCTTCGCGCATCTTGAAAGGGAAGTGTGTGGCTCGGGGACGGGTGTGTCGCATTCCGGCCCGCAAGGTCGTATTCTGAAGACCGGGCCCTGTTCACAAGTTGAGCCGCAAGCCGGGCGAATTTTCCCTACGAAAGTGAATCCCTTGTCCCACATCGAGACCTCTCCGCTTTCTGTCGTTCCCGGCTTCAGCCGGTTCTTCCTGGACTACTGCTCGGGCGTCGATCAGGCGCATGCGTTTTATTCCGCCGCGCCCCGTGGCGCAGCGTGGCAGCAGACGAAGGCGGTTCCGGCGCACCGGGCCGAGTTGGTGCGGCTGCTTGCCGCGCAGAATTCGCGGCCTGATGCGGCGGCAGCTCTGGCGGCGCTTGCACAAGGGGCAGGTACGGTGCTCACGGGCCAGCAGGCGGGCCTCTTCGGCGGCCAGCTGATGGTTCCCTTCAAGGCGGCCACGGCGGTGGCGCGGGCACGTACGGCCACGGCAAATGGCAGTCCCCATGTGGGCGTTTTCTGGATCGCCAGCGAGGATCATGACTTTGACGAGATTGACCACGTGTTGCTGCCCGCCGGGCGCGAGCTGGTCAAGCTGAAGTACCGGCCCAACACGCCGCTGGTTGCGGGCAGGCCGGTGGGCGCGGTGCGCATCGACGAATCGATTGGAGCGCTGCTTGACGAGGCCTGGAATCTGCTGGGCGACAGCGAGGCCATGGATGCGCTGTCGGAAGCTTATAAACCTGGGCGCAGCTTTCCCGAGGCTTTTGCCGATTTTTATGCACGCGCCTTTGCCGCGCAGGGACTGCTGATTGTCGATGCTGCAGGTCGCGACTTCCACCGCCTGGGCGCTCCTGTGCTCTCTGCCGGAATTGAGCGGGCCGATGAGTTCCACGAGGCATTGCTTGAGCGCAATCGTGCGCTGGCAGCCGCGGGCTATCATGCGCAGGTGGCCGTCGGGCAGCAATCCAGCCTGCTTTTCCTGATCGATGCGAAAACGGGCGTGCGGCAGGCCCTCAAGCGTGTTGCGCCCACCGCTGCCGAGCCCAAGGGCCTGTGGCTGGCGGGCAAGGCCTACCATTCGACCGAGGATTTGCTGGCGGTTCTGGCCGCTGAGCCCGAGCGCATCTCGCCCTCGGCTCTGCTGCGGCCCATCTTCCAGGATTACCTTTTTAACACCTCGATGATCGTGGGTGGACCAGCGGAAGTGGCTTACTTTGCGCAGTCGGCCGTTCTCTACGAGCGGATTCTGGGTTGGCAAAGCCAGCCTGCCGGGCGTTTTACCGGAGCACTGGTTGAACCGGCAGTGGCCAAACTGCTCACGCAGCACGGGCTTAAGCCTGCTGACCTCTACCACCAGACCGCCGACAGCCTGCAGCAGCAGTTTGCCACGGTAGCCTTGCCCGCAGAGGGCAGGGGACATCTGGCGGCGGCAGGGCAGGCGCTGGAGGCTGAGCTGGAGCCGCTGCTTGGCTGGATGCACTCCCTCGACGAAGGGTTGAGCCACTCTGGCGAGCGCGCCGCCAGCAAAATGCGCTACCAGATGGGCCGTCTGCGCCGCTTGGCCGCCAACTTCCAGTTGCAGCGCGAAGAAGCGCTTGGCCGCCACGCCCGGCAGCTTATGATCGCGCTCTTTCCGGAGGGTACGTTGCAGGAGCGTGTGCACGGCGCGGCCAGCAGCTATGCCCGCTATGGCTTTGAGCTGAATGAGACGATTTGTCAGTTGGCCGCCGGTGCCGCCCCGGCGCACAGAGTGTTGTGGCTATAAGGCCAGCGCCTGCAGGGGGAAGAATCCAGCTTGGTAGAAGGGCAAACGTGCGTTTTGCGCTATTTTGCCTTTGAGCCAATTTCGCCTTTCAGCTCCATAATAATGGCTATGGAAACTTTTTTCGAGGCTTCGGAGAACGGCGATCCGTTGGCAATCATCTGCTCTACTTTTTCCTGGTTTCCTTCCGCAACATGAACGGCGACTTTGCCGGCTTCGACATGAAAGATCGCGTGGGCACTCAGGCAGCGTGCATGGGAAGAGTACTTTCCAAAGAGCGTGGCGGCTTCGCAGTGCAGCCATTTTCCCAACTCACAGTTGCTGTCTTTGGAGATTGCCGTTGAGTCCATCGTTTGATGGTCATGCAGTGCGCTTCTGAACTTGAACTTCCATTCGGCGTGTTTCTGGATGGCGCTGTTAAGATCCACGGTCCAATCCTCCGCTCGGTCTGGTTCACAATTCCGCAAAACAGGGTGTAAATTGCGGTATTTCGATGTGAGTATGAAGGAGACGGCAAAGAAAAGAACGTGGCGCATAAGGAAACTTTGGCTTGGAAAATCCGAAATGAATTGCTCCCGAGGAACGGGAAAGCATATGTACGCATTTCTAAACTATTCGTCTGCTTGCATAGGGTTGTCTCGCTTGCTTCCCTGGGATCACTGCCCTTTGTCCATAGTTCTCTGCTCTCTGTCCTCTGTTCTACAATTTTCCCGAAGTTCAACAAGGGGAAATGGATGAAGCGAATCTTTGCAGTTCTTGTGGCCGGCCTGCTGGCCTCTGTTGCTTTTGGACAGGCTCCTTCCAACTGTGCCACTACGGGCACCGACAACAGCTTTCTGAATATCCAGACCATCCGGCTGTGGCCGGGCGATGCGCCAGAAGCCAAAGGTAAGGAATGCAAGGACGTTCCGACTCTGTCCATTCTGAATCCGCGCCATGGCACGGAGAATGGATCGGCGGTGATCGTGCTGCCCGGTGGGGCATATGTGCACCTGGCAGGCGATCTGGAGGGCCGTGAGGTGGCCGACTGGTTTGCCTCGCGTGGCGTACGGGCCTTTGTGCTTAGCTACCGGCTTACCAGCGATGGCTACGTGCTGCCCGTGCCACTCTACGACGCCCGCCGTGCTGTGCAACTGGTGCGGGCCCATGCGGCAGAGTACCACCTGAACCCGAACCGCATCGGCATTGTGGGCTTTTCGGCAGGTGGGCATCTGGCGGCGCTGGCAGGAACCGAGTTCGTGGACGGCAAGGCGGATGCGGCCGATCCGGTCGAGCACGTTTCCAGCCGTCCGGACTTCATGATTCTGGGCTATGCCTGGCTGGGCGCGCTTGATCTGAACCCGACCGCGCTGAACTACTGCAAGATCTTCAAGCTGATGGACCAGTGCCCTGCCCTGCATGCGGCCTATTCGCCGGATCTGTTTGTAACCAAGAACACTCCGCCCACCTTCCTGTATCACACCACTGCGGACCAGACGGTTCCGGTGGAGCAGGCGGTGCGTTTTTACAGCGCATTGTTAAAAAACGGCGTTTCGGCGGAAATGCACATCTTTGCGAATGGCGGACACGGTTCCGGGCTGGGCAAAGGCGATGCGGCTCTGGACCAGTGGCCCAATCTGCTGGAGAACTGGCTGCGCGGGCAAGGGCTGCTGACGGTGGACAAGGGAGCGGTTGGGGGGAAGTAAGGGAGACGAAAGAGCAGGGATTAGGGAAGGGCCAGTGAGCAAGGCAGGGATATTCAAGGTGAGCACAGGTCCTGGTATAGGTAAGGAAACCAGCGTCGGCACCTAAGTCCTGGTCCCTATCCCCTAGTCCCCCAAAAAATAGAAGGCGGGCAGACTGGGAGGGGAGTGGAATGTATTCCCGAAGCCGTCTGCCCGCTGGACCCTGGATCGGGTCTAGGTGATAAAACGAGTTTAGGCCTGTTTGCTTCGTATGCAAGCACTATTTTTTTAATGCTTTCCAATTTGAGTGACAGCAGTCACAGTACATGTGTTCATTGGTTCTGGTTCCGTTGACTTGACCGGTTGAGCCTGTTACAAAAAAGATGTTCCACGGTAGCAACTTCATTTTTGATCAGAAGAAAACAACTTCTGTAAGCAGAAGTGATCCGGAAGAAAAATGTCTTTGATCATCCAACAAATCGAGGCTCTACTGCTGGGTGCCATACCAACGATGATCCTGTTCATCGTTCTGGTTTTGGCGTATCAGTTCCTGGTGCATACACCTCTGACGGCTACGCTCAAGAAGCGCCATGAGCTGACCGAAGGCGCAATGGAAGAGGCGCAGAAGGCAATTGCCCGGGCTGAGGCCCGCACCTCGGAATATGCCGAAAAGCTGCGGCTGGCCCGCGCCGAGGCATTCAAAGTTCGTGAGCAGAGGGTCAAGCAGTGGTCGTCGGAGCGCGATGTTGCGCTGGACGCCGCCCGCAAGGCCGCTACCGAGAAGCTGGTCAAGGCCAAGGTCGAGATCGCCAGCGAGGCGACCGTTGCCCGTCAGGCTATTGAGGCTTCGGCTGCCGATCTGGCTGCCCAGGTCGTCCGGGCAGTTCTGCCCGCAACCGGGGGCGCACGTTGAGAGACTTCATGTCGCACAAACGTTTCACTTTTCGCATTCCCGCTTTCGCGCTGGTGGCTGTGGCTGCCCTTGCACTGACGGCGGGCAGTTGCCGCGTCTTTGCGCAGGCCGCTGGAGACAAGTCCACCGAGCAGGCCAAACCAAGTCAGGAAGAGCAGGAGCACGGTTTCCTGGTCAACGGACCGATCGTCAAGTGGGCTTCCAAGACCACTGGCTGGTCGCCCGAGACCACGGCCAATGTTTTCCTGTTTCTGAACTTCGGCATTCTGGTCTTTGGCGTTGGCATTCCGCTCTCCAAGGCGGTGCCCAAGATCATGCGCCAGCGCAGTCTGACGCTCTCGAAGAGTTTGGCCGACGCTCGCACGGCAACCGACGAGGCTAACCAGCGTTTGAGCGCTGTGGAGGCCAAGCTGGCGGGTCTGGATGCCGAGATTGCCAAATTCCGCATTCAGATCGAAGAAGAGAGCAAGACCGACGAGCAGCGCATCAAGGCTTCCATCGAAGAGGAAAAGCTTCGCATCGTAGCCTCGACCGAGCAGGAGCTGAATGTGGCAACCGCGCAGGCTACCCGCACGCTGCGCAACTTTGCCGCCGAGTTGGCCATCGAAAAGGCCGCTGCCCAGATCAAGCCTTCGGCTGAGATTGACAGCGCGCTGATCGCCGAGTTCATCTCTGGCGCGGTTGAGGGAGGAAAGAACTAATGGCAGCCTTTGTCAGCCGTTACGCCGCCGCCTTTGCCGATGTGGTTCGCTCCGCCAAGCTGGATACGACAGCCATCGACGCACAGCTGGACGATTTTCTCGCCACATGGAAGGGAAGCAGCGAGCTGCAGACCTTCTTTGTGAATCCCTCGATTGCAGCGCTTGAAAAAGTGGCCGTGCTGGATAAGCTGAACCAGAAACTGGGCCTCATCAAGGAGCTGCGTAACCTGATCGCGGTGCTGATTACGCACAACCGCATCAGTGGCGTGGAAGAAGTGGCAGCGGCCTATCGCAAGCTGCAGCAGGAGCAGTCCGGTATCCGCCAGGCGGAGATCGTGACGGCTCGTCTGCTGAATGAAGTGGAGCGGGCCAAGCTGACGGCTGAAGTGGCCAAGCTGGCCGGGTCCAAGGTGGACGCAAGCTTCCGCGAAGATGCTTCGGTGCTGGGCGGAGCGGTGGTGCGCATTGGTTCAACTGTTTACGATGGTTCGCTACGCGGTCGTCTGGAGCGGTTGAAGGATGCGCTTGTGGGCTCTTAGCTTTCAGCTATCAGCTTTTAGCTCGTGCCGTGGCGCTCCGGAAGTTTGGAGCCTGAAGCATGGGTTGGAATATGGAACAAGAACGCAGTCACGGCTGACAGCTAAAAGCTGACAGCTTAGAGCTAACAAAGGACTGGCAAATGGCTCAGATCAAGGCAGACGAGATTACGCAACTCCTTCGCGATCAGATCGCGAATTACGACTCGAAGGTCCAGGTCGACGAGGTCGGGACCATTACCTCGCTGGGTGACGGCATTGCCCGCCTGCATGGCCTCGACAAGGTCATGGCCGGCGAGCTGCTCAGCTTCCCGCACGGTGTGGCCGGTCTGGCCATGTCGCTCGAAGAAGATCAGGTCGGCGCTGTCATTCTTGGTGATTACACCGAGATCAAGGAAGGCGACGAGGTCAAGCGTACAGGCAAGATTCTGAGTGTGCCGGTGGGCGACGCCATGATCGGCCGCGTGGTGAACGCGCTCGGTATTCCGATCGACGGTAAGGGACCTATCGCCACCACCCAGACGCTGCCCGTTGAGCGCCTGGCTCCCGGCATCATCGATCGTCAGCCGGTGCGTGAGCCGATGGCTACCGGTCTCAAGGCCATCGACTCCATGATTCCGATTGGCCGCGGTCAGCGTGAGCTGATCATCGGCGACCGTCAGACCGGCAAGACCGCCGTTCTGCTGGATACGATCATCAACAGCGCCAAGAACGATCTGATCTGCATCTATTGCGCCATCGGCCAGAAGCGTTCGTCGATTGCCCAGGTTGTGCAGACGCTGACCGAAGCCGGCGCCATGGGTCATACCATCATCGTGGCCGCCTCGGCCTCGGAACCGGCTCCCATGCTGTACCTGGCCCCCTATGCGGCCACGGCCATCGGCGAGTACTTCCGCGACAACGGCAAGCATGCTCTGGTGATGTACGACGATCTTTCCAAGCACGCCACGGCCTACCGCGAAATTTCGCTGCTCCTGCGCCGTCCGCCGGGTCGCGAAGCCTATCCTGGCGACGTCTTCTATTTGCACTCGCGTTTGCTTGAGCGCAGCTCGAAGATGAGCAAGGAAAAGGGCGGTGGTTCGCTGACGGCTCTGCCTGTGATTGAAACCCAGGCGGGTGACGTTTCGGCCTACATTCCGACCAACGTTATTTCGATCACCGACGGTCAGATCTTCCTGGAAACGGATCTGTTCAACTCCGGCGTACGTCCGGCCGTGAACGTAGGTCTTTCGGTTTCGCGTGTGGGCTTCTCGGCAGCCATCAAGGCCGTCAAGCAGGTTGGTTCCACGCTGAAGCTGGATTTGGCGCAGTATCGTGAACTGGCTGCCTTTGCGCAGTTCGGCTCCGATCTGGATCCGCTGACCCAGAAGCAGCTGAATCGTGGCCAGCGCCTGACCGAACTGCTCAAGCAGCCGCAGTTCCATCCGCTCACCTGGCAGCAGCAGACTGTGGTTTTGTTCGCCGGCACGCAGGGCTATCTGGATGATCTGAAGATCACCGAGATCAAGGCCTACGAAGAAGGCTTGCTGAAGTTCTTCACCACCGCACAGACCGCGCTGGTGGAAGAACTGACCACCAAGAAGCAGCTCGATGATGAGGTGCGTGGCAAGCTGCACGCGGCTCTCAAGGAATACTCGGCCAACTTCAAGGCGGAAAAAGAAGCGGTTACTAAGTAACCACTTAGCTTTTAGCTCCTGGCCTCCAGCTTCTGGCTGGCGGCTGGGAGCACGCAAAAAAGCTAGAAGCTAGGAGCTAGCAGCTGAATGGCTAACGTACTCGATTTACGACGCCGCATCCGTAGCGTCAAAAACACGCGGCAGATCACCAAGGCCATGAAGATGGTTTCGGCGGCCAAGCTGCGCCGTGCGCAGGAACGCGCGCTTTCGGCGCGGCCCTACGCCAAGATGATTGCCAGCGTGCTCACGTCGCTTACCGGCCGCGTGGAACTGTTCGACGAGCAGACCGGCAATCTGCGCCATCCGCTCTTCCTCACCCGGCCCGAAAAGCGTGTCCTTCTGGTTGTAGTCAGCGGCGACAAGGGTTTTGCCGGTGCATTCAACGCGAACATCCTGAAGACGGCCTTCCAGTTCATCGGTGGCAACCCCGACAAGCAGATCGACGTGGAGGCGGTGGGCCGCAAGGCGCGCGACCTGATGCGTCGTCGCTATGCGATTGCCGAATATGCCGAGCAGACCGATGAATTCGGTGTTGTGAAGCAAGTTCGTCAGCGTAAGGAGCAGGTCGAGGTTGTGGGCGACCACCCCGGCATGTTGCTCAAGCTGGAGGCCGAGCGCGTACACAAGCTGGCCGAGAGCATCGTCTCCCGTTATGTGGCGGAAGAAATCGATGCGGTCTACGTCGTCTACAACGAATTCAAGTCGGTGATCTCGCAGCGCCTGGTGGTGGAACGCCTGCTGCCGTTGATCGACTTCAAAAGCCAGCAGATCACCAGTGCCACCGAGCAGACTGCCGAGGAGCGCGAACGCGTTGCCGAGGCTGCTATGACGGCAGGCATTGAACTGGAAGCTGCCGACTCGGCTGAAGCCGACGAGGAAGCCAAGAAGTTTGGCACTACGAACGTGGATTACATCTACGAGCAGCCGGCCGAGGAGTTGTTCGCCGGTCTGTTGCCGCAGTTTGTCTTTTCCGTGCTGTACCACGCCATGACGGAATCGGTAGCCGCAGAACACGCGGCCCGCATGACGGCGATGGATTCGGCAACCAACAACGCCTCGGATATGATCGACTCGCTCACGCTGCACATGAATCGCGTGCGTCAGGCGGCCATCACCAAGGAGATCATCGAAATCGTTTCGGGCGCAGCCGCACTTTAAAAAACAGCTTCTAGCTACTAGCTTCTAGCCTCTAGCTTTTTACGCCGGGCAATCGGCCGGAAAAGTACCAGGAGACAGAGGCAGCGATGAATCGAGCTAGAAGCTAGCAGCTAGAAGCTAGGAGCTTTTAACAATGGCAGAGAACATCGGCAAAGTAATTCAGGTCTCCGGCCCGGCCGTAGACGTGCAGTTTGAAGAAGCGACGATGCCGCCCATCTATCAGGCGCTGCGCGTCACCAGCGAGGGCTTTGTTACGCCCGAGCCCATTTCGGTCATTCTCGAAGTGCAGCAGCACCTCGGCGAAGGCCGCGTCCGTACGGTTGCCATGCAGGCCACCGACGGCATGGTCCGTGGCATGAAGGCCATCGACCTTGGCGGTCAGATCAGCGTTCCGGTGGGCAAGCAGACTCTGGGGCGCGTGATCAACGTCGTTGGTGAGCCGGTCGATCTGCTTGGTCCCATCGGCGAAACCAAGCGCATGCCCATTCATCGCCCCGCGCCGCTCTTCGATGAGCAGTCGACCCACGAGGAGATGTTCGAGACCGGCATCAAGGTCATCGATCTGATCCAGCCCTTCTTGAAGGGTGGCAAGATTGGCCTCTTCGGTGGTGCTGGCGTCGGCAAGACCGTCGTCATCATGGAACTCATCAACAACGTGGCCAAGAACCACGGCGGCTACTCGGTTTTTGCCGGTGTGGGTGAACGTACCCGCGAGGGCAACGATCTTTGGCTGGAAATGAGCGAGTCGGGCGTCATTAAGCCGGGCAAGTTCGAGGAGTCCAAGTGCGCACTGGTCTATGGCCAGATGACCGAGCCTCCTGGAGCCCGTCTGCGCGTTGCTCTGACCGGTCTGACGGTCGCTGAGCACTTCCGCGATGAAGAAGGCGCCGACACGCTGTTGTTCGTCGACAACATCTTCCGCTTCACGCAGGCCGGTTCCGAGGTTTCCACGCTGCTCGGCCGTATGCCTTCCGCCGTGGGTTACCAGCCCAACTTGGCCACGGAAATGGGCGAACTGCAGGAGCGCATCACTTCGACCAGCAAGGGGTCCGTCACTTCGGTGCAGGCCGTCTATGTGCCCGCCGACGATTTGACCGATCCCGCGCCGGCCACCACCTTTGCTCACCTGGATGCGACCACCGTGCTTAGCCGTCCGCTCTCTGAGCTGGGCATCTATCCGGCCGTCGATCCTCTGGCCTCCACCTCGCGTATTCTCTCCGCCCGCATCGTCGGTGACGAGCATTACGAAGTGGCCCAGGGCGTGAAGCGCATTCTGCAACGCTACAAGGATCTGCAGGACATCATCGCCATTCTCGGTATCGACGAACTGTCGGAAGAAGACAAGCTGACCGTGGCGCGCGCCCGCAAGGTGCAGAAGTTCCTTTCGCAGCCCTTCCATGTGGCCGAGCAGTTCACCGGCATTGCTGGCAAGTACGTCAAGATTGCCGATACGGTGCGCAGCTTCAAGGAACTGATCGCCGGCAAGTACGACGACATTCCGGAGCAGGCCTTCTACATGCAGGGCGGCATCGAGGATGTGCTGGCCAAGGCCGAGCAGCTCAAGGCGAATGCCTAAGAACAGCTGCTAGCTCCTAGCTGCTAGCTTCCAGCAAGAATGGCTGGAGGCTAGTGGCTGGAAGCTGGAAGCTCGTGATTGAAGGTTGAATATGGCAGACGAAACGAATCAGATCCGTGTGCGTTTGGTAACGCCCGAGCGTACGCTCTTTGAGCAGACGGCCGAGGCCGTGGAGCTGCCGTCGAAGACCGGCTACTTCGAGGTTCTTTACGGTCATGCTCCGCTGGTGGCTGAGCTGGGCGCGGGCGACGTGATTGTGCATGGAGCATCGCAGGATGGTCCGGCGCGCTTCAACGTCAGCTGGGGCTTTGCCGAGGTGCTTCCGGATCGGGTGACCATTCTGGCAAACAATGCCCAGAAGCCCGGGGAGATCAACCTGGGGCAGGCTGAACAGCAGCTCGACGAGGGCTTGAAGATGTGGAAGGAAGCCGGCGAAAGCGTGGATGCGTACGACGATGCTCTGCGCGTGATTGCCGAGGCAGAATCAAAAATCGCTTCCTCTAAACAGTAATTTACCAATCCAGGCCAGAACGCAAAAACAAATCCCTGCTCAGAAGAGCAGGGATTTTGTTTTTTTGCGTTGACGCATTTTCCAGGAATTGCGGAAGAGAGGAAGAATGCTTTTTCGTGCTTGTTTCATCAAAAAATGCATTCTGAACAGCTTGAAAAGTCCACATGTATTCCGAAAATGCACTCAAACTTCGAGACAAAGACGCTGGCTTTGCTCGGGGTTTATTCGCCGTCCTGATCCATGGCAACTTCTGCCTGTTGGCGGCCCTGCGGGCTGATGGAGACCGTATCGGACTTGAGGTGAACGGGGGCTGGGGTGGGGGTGGAGGTATGGGCTGGGGTGGGAGTGGAGCTAGACGAGCCGGGTTTCTGTGTGTGTTTGGCAGGAGTAGAATTGGGAACCTGTGCGGCTGCCGTGTTGGACTGAATAGCTGAAACCATAGTTGAACCTCCAGGTGCTTGCCTGAATTATCGCCAGGAGGTCCAAATGTGATCTGCTTCCACGCGGAAAAAACACGCCAGTGGGTCCATTCTGGAACTGCTGTTTACCAGTGTTTGTGCTGTGCAATCTGGTCCACTTCGCTGGCTGCCAGCAGGAATGCGCCCTGGGCAAAGCTATTGCTGTCACCACTTTGCGTGCCGCGGACGGGCTGGGCTGGGCCGATGCGGCCATCCGTGCGGATTTCTGCCACCAGTGCCCGCCAGGCCCGCTCACAGACCGGCAGATAGGTAATGGCGTCAATGTGGCGATGGTTGATGGCCGAGGCCAGAGCGAAAAGGATCAGCGCGGAACCGGTGGCGTCGGAGGGACTGGTTTTATCGGCCATGCGCGTGTGCCAAAGGCCGTCGGGGCCCTGTAGCGAGACGATGGTCTGCGTCATGTCGCGCTGCATCTGCACGTAGCCGGGGCGGATCGGATCGTCGCCGGGCAGGGCGCTGATGATGCGGGCCAGCGCGGCCATGGCCAGACCGTCGCTGAGGGCGGTTTTTTCCCGGTTTTGGTCGAGCGCATACAGATGTGCCGCAGGATCGTAGAGCAGGCGCTGGGTTTTGATCCACTGGCGCTGCTCGAAGGCGGCGTAGGAGGGGTCGGAATTGACGGCGCTCATCTCGGCCGCCGCGCTGCCCATCAGGTAGAGGCGCAGAGCGTCAGGGAAGGCGGGTTCGCCGCTTTGGGCGGCCTCTTCAATGTCCAGGTCCAGACGGCGACGCAGTGCGGCCAGATCCTGTTCATCGTGCGTATCCAGCAGAATGGCCTGGGCGATTGCGTAATCGTGGGTTGGGTCGGTGGTGTGCTCCAGCCGCCACTGGAACTGGTCGAGCGCAGCCTCTACGGGGCGCGCGTAACGGCTGTCGCCCACCGCATGCGAGGTGGCCACCAGGCTGGCGGCCAGCATGCCGAAGTCCAGCGAGCGGTCGGGGGCGAGCCGCAACACTTCGCGATCCGCCACGTAGCGCATCACGTTGTGAATGACCTTGGAGTTGATGGCCGGCGCAAGATTGGCCGGTTGAACGTCGGCGGAGGTCGGCGTCTGGGCCAGGGCCATCAAACCAGAAGAAAGAAAGATCAGCGCACAGCTGCGCGCAAACATACTCATCGCACTCCTCATGAATGGCCCGGAAATATCTCAGTGGTAGAGTACCACCTGTGTCACCAGTGTGTTAGACGATCTTGACGGTCCAAGGGCCCCGCCTTGCAGGCGGTTTTGTGCCCGCGATGGAACGTTTTCTGTTGCGAAGGTTTCTTTCGAACCTGTGCAAGATCAAATCCAGCCGACTGCCCGCCGCATCCTATGTGACGGAAGCCACTGTTGACCGGAAAGGGAAGCCATCGCATGCGATCCTGTCCGGAAACACTTGCCGAATGTGCATGTGCCCGGCTACAGTGTCTCGCAAAGGGCGAAATTCTCTGGACCGGTTGTTGAGCCTCTCCGCCGTTGCTGGTCTACCCGCCGCCTCGCTCTGATGTGAAGACTTCTTCCGTAAAGGAGCACGCATGTCTTCCCCGCACGTTCCGCCCGTCCCCGCAGCCACACAGGATATTGATTCCACCCTTCGCGAAAATCGTGTTTTTGTCCCTCCCGCCGAGTTCAGCCAAAAGGCCTACATCCATAGCCTTGAGGAGTACGAGACGCTCTACCGCGCATCGATTGCCGATCCTGAGAAGTTCTGGGCCGGGATCGCCACCGAGCTGCACTGGTTCGAGCCGTGGACCAAGGTGCTCGAATGGAACCAGCCCTGGGCAAAGTGGTTTGTGGGCGGCAAAATCAACCTCAGCTACAACTGCGTGGACCGCCATGCGCTCAACGGGCGGGCCCAGAAGACGGCGCTGATCTGGGAGGGTGAGCCGGGCGAGGTGCGTCGGCTGACCTATGCCGAGCTGCACGCCGAAGTGCAGCGCTTTGCCAGCGCGCTCAAGGAACTGGGCATTCAAAAAGGCGACCGCGTGGCCATTTACATGGGCATGACGCCGGAACTGGCTATTGCGCTGCTGGCCTGCGCGCGCATCGGGGCAATTCACTCGGTGATCTTTGGCGGATTTGCCGCGAATGCCATCGCTGACCGCGTGGTGGACGCTGGCTGCGTGGCCATCCTGACCCAGGACACAAGCTACCGGCGCGGAGGCGAGATTCCGCTCAAGCGCACGGTGGATGAGGCGCTGCCTGCCTGCCCGACGGTCAAGCATGTAGTGGTTTTCCGGCGTAGTGGAACGCCCGTGAACATGGTGGAGGGGCGCGACCACTGGTGGCATGATCTGGTGGCCAAGGCCGCGCCCGTCTGCCCGGCTGAACCCATGGATAGCGAGGATCCGCTCTACATTCTGTACACCAGCGGCACCACCGGCAAGCCCAAGGGACTGGTGCACACCACCGGCGGCTATGCCGTGCAGACCTACCTGACCAGCAAGTACATCTTCGATCTGCATGAGGAGGATGTCTACTGGTGTACGGCCGATATTGGCTGGGTGACCGGCCACTCGTACGTGGTTTACGGCCCGCTGCAAAACGGTGCCACGGTGCTGATGTATGAGGGCGCACCCAACTGGCCGGATTTTTCGCGCTTCTGGAAGATCATTGACGACCACAAAGTGAGCATCTTCTACACTGCGCCCACTGCCATCCGCGCCTTTATCAAGTGGGGCGACGAGCATGTGGTGAAGCACTCTCTGGCCACATTGCGTTTGCTGGGAACGGTGGGCGAGCCAATCAACCCGGAAGCGTGGATGTGGTATCGCGAGAAGATTGGGCACAACCGCTGTCCGATCGTTGATACATGGTGGCAGACCGAGACGGGCGCAATTCTGATTGCTCCGGTGCCCGGGGCGGTGGCCACTAAGCCGGGTTCGGCCACGCGGCCCTTCTTCGGCATTGAGCCGCAGGTGGTCACCAAAGAGGGCGAGCCGGTTCCAGCCGGCAGTGGCGGCCTGCTGGTGGTGCGCCATCCCTGGCCTTCAATGGCTCGTACTGTTTATGGCGATCCTGAGCGGTACGAGAGGACTTATTGGAGCGATGTTCCGGGCTGCTACTTTACCGGCGACGGCGCGCGGCAGGACGCCGATGGCTACTTCTGGCTGATGGGCCGGGTGGACGACGTGATCAACGTGAGCGGCCACCGGTTGGGCACCATGGAGGTGGAGTCGGCGCTGGTGGCGCATCCCAAGGTGGCGGAGGCTGCCGTGGTCGGTCGCCCCGACGACCTGAAGGGGCAGGCGATTTCCGCTTTTGTCACGCTGGAAGCGGGTTACCCACCCACCGAGGAGCTGAAAGGCGAGCTGAAGAAGTGGGTCTCCAAGGAGATTGGCTCTCTGGCCCGGCCCGACGACATTCGCTTTACCGAGGCGCTGCCCAAGACGCGTTCCGGCAAGATCATGCGCCGCCTGCTGCGGGAGCTGGCTACGCATGGCGAAATCAAGGGCGATACCACCACCCTCGAAGACTTTACCGTGATTGCCAAACTGCGGGAAGCCGAAGAGGGGTGAGTGCGATCTTCCGCAGCCGTTGCGCCAAGCAGGATACAAGCACAAAGGCCGGGTGAAATTTCACTCGGCCTTTGTGCTTTACAGTATGGAGCTAGAAGCGGTAAACCACACCCACCGCCATGCGGGCGTTGTAGTGGGTATGCGGTGAGTTGCCCAGTTCCGTGGAATTATTGCGGAAGGAGAAGGAGTCCGACTGGCGGTCGCCGCTCAGGCGCGTCGCCCAGTGCGGGCTCAGGTTGTAGATCACGCCGGCGCCAAAGCCAGACGAGAACGAGGCCGTCGGAGTCATGTTTTCACCGCCCGTGTGTTCCACGCCGAGCAGAATGTGGGCAAAGCCTTCCATGTTGCCGAAGAGCGCCATTTTGACCTCAGGGCCGACGGTTACCGAGAGTACCGAGGGATTGCCCGGGTTGCCGCTGCTCAGGCTGGGCTTGTAGTAGTCTCCGTTGGCCGTGACGCCAAAGTGGCGGGTCACATCGCGGGTGACGGCAAGTGTGCCGCCATACAAGCCGTGGCGCGACTGACCAACCTGATTCAGACCGGTATAGCCCAATCCGGCAAATGCCTGGTACTTGTAGGTGATTGCGCCCCGCTCAGTGGTCCGATGGTGTTCCGGGGCGACCTGACCGGCCGCGGTCAGGGGCATAAGTGCGGCCGGAACTGCGGCCACAAGCAAAAGCAGAAACTTGCTCTTCAACTTCAATCTCTCCTCCATGCCCGGTGAAGGCATGCTTGCCGCCGCCAGACTGCGGGTCTGGAGCAGTCGGCGGAAACTTCCAATCAATAGACTATCCTTTTCCCCCTACTTCGAAGAAGTCCTGCAGGCAGGAAAAGGAGTTATTCCTTGGTTTGCGGCTGAACCGGGCTGGTGAGCCGCACGGTATCGCGTTGACTGTCTGTCAGTGTGACGCTTGTACCGGCCGGAAGAAAGCGGCGAATCGTCTCGGCGTCGGTCCAATCCAGATTCCAGGCATTTTCGAGCGCGATCACCGTATAGCTGCCGGGTAGTACGCCCTGCAACTCAAAGCTGCCGTCGGAGTCGGACTGATCGCGCCGGGCAAGCCCGGGAAAGCCCTTCAGGCCAGCGGGCACAAGCAGCACCATTGCGCCGGGAACGCCCTGCGTGCCCCGGCGGACGAAGCCTGCAAGCTTGAGGCTGGACGGTTTGGCCCGCACCAGCAGATCGACGTTGCTGCCCCGCAGGACGAACTGCAGACCGGGGCGAGGGGTTCCGGTCTGGGTGAGGCCGGTCAGAGGCACCTCGTAGCCGTAGCCGTTGCGCAAATGCACGCTCCACACTCCGGCAGGCACATTGTCCAGGCTGAATGCGCCGTCCTGCACCACGACGGAGAGTGGATGGTTGCCGCTGCCGTTCTGGGCCGGTTCCATCGTCAGCAGGGCCAAGTCGCTGAGCGCCACGCCGGGAGCGGTTTCCACCTTGCCGCTGACGCTGGCGGCAGGCACGCCGTTCTGCGGGTCCACCGGACCGCTGGTGGTGGCGTCCAACTCGATCAGCCGCTCAGGATCGCTGGTCGTCAACTGGTAGTGGCCAGAGGCAATGCCGTAAAAACCCGTCTCGTCCGCAGTTTCGTCGTTGGTGCGGCCGGGATAGGGCGTGGGGGCGGGGTGGCCAAAGATGGTTTGCGTGAGTGTGGCGTGGCTGCCCTGGCTATTTTCCACCGAAAGACGCAGCGCGGGAACGGCGTGCAGCGCGACGTTGGCTTGTTCGCGGCTGCCTGGTTCAAGCCGGATGGGCTGGGCGTCGGGTTCGTTGTTGGTGGCGTCGTAGTACGTGACCGGGTAGGCCACGTCGAGCGCCGCATTGAAGCCGGGGCGCGGAGTGGGTTGGTGCATGGCGTACCATGGCTGGGCCTTGACGGCCACGCGGTACTCGCCCGGCTCCAGATCATCGAATGTGTAGCTGCCCAAGTCGTCGGTGGTGGCAGTTGCGGTGTGTTGCAGCCGCTCCGGGCTCAGGCGGTCGGTATTGACGCGGTAGAGCAGCACGATCGCGTCTTCCACCGCATCGCCGCCCTCGCCGGTGATGGTGCCGCGCAGCATGGCCATGGGGGGCAGGCGGAAGGTCAGATCCTCACTGTGCTGCTCAGGGCCGGCAACGATGGCGGAGCTGAAGTCGCCATGCTGCTCGTAAAAGGAGGCAGTGTAACCAGCGTGGCTGGCCCGCAACTGGTACTTGGCCGCCGTGGCTACGGAAAACGCGAAGTGGCCGTTCTCGTCGCTCTCGGTGGTGGCAATCTGGCTACCGTTGGCCTGCAGCGTGAGTGTGCAGTGCGCCGCCCGCACCGGGTCGCCATTGAGCGCATTCACCACCGTTCCGCCGATAGTGAAGTTGGGCGATTTGTAGGTGGGACGTTGTGCCTGTGCGAAGGGCAGTGCGGCCAAAAACAGCATCCAGAGCAGAGTGAAAGCCGTTTTCACGTGCCCCATCTTGATGTCGTGCACAGAGAGATGCGCAGGTGCTTTACAGGCTGCGGAAAAATTCGTAGCGGAGGGAGGCTGGGGTTTCAACCCCTGCAAAAAATCCGCACAATGAGCGAGGGCTTCAGCCCTGGAAGTTTTTCGGAGCGGCGCATCGAAAGCAGTGGTTAAAGCCCTCTTTTTTTGCGTAGCATTGCGGCCCGACTGAAGTTGGGCCCTGTTACAAGACCCCTCCAGAAAGAGCTTTTCTGCAACCTGTGAAGCCTCCGCGCTCTCACTCCTCTGCTCTCTGTCCTCTGTCCTCAGTTCTCTGTCCTCTGTCTTCATGGCTCCGGCACCTCCACCACAAGCTGTTGTTCCTCGCCAGGGCCGAGGGTGATGAACTGCGGCTTGACGGAGAGTGCTGCCAGAGCATCGGGGTTGTGGTATTCCAGCGGGTAGGGCCCGGGAAAGACGTAGACCCGATAGCTGCCCGGAGTGAGGCGGTCAAGGGTGGCCGCGCCGTCGTTCGAGGGGCGTAGCGTCACCGGCAGCAGGTCAGCGCTGAAGGCGAAGTCGGGCACAATGTAGGCCGTGTACCAGGGTTCTTCGCCACCCTGTGTGGTGGCGGGCAGTCCGGGCAGCTGCAAGGTCAGGCGGGCGCAGTCGTCGCGCAAGGTCAGGTTCAGTGTTGGAGTGCTGCTGCCCGGCTGCACATGTAGTGGCTCGCTTGCCATGCTGACGCCGCCTGCGGTTAACGAGGATTCGCAGACCCCGCGCGCGCCAATGCTGGTGTGCATCCAGTAAAGGCCGGGCGGTGTGTCGCTGGTGGCCAGCGGGCCGCTGTAGTTGCCCTGGGCGAAGGCATTCATCTGCTCATCGTCGATCCATCCCGTGGCGGGGCTGGCCAGCATCAGCAGATTGCCGCCCACGCCCCCCAGCGGCAGCGTTGCGCCATGCTGAAGGCCGACTTCCACCGGCGGCATCTGTTGGGGCAGAGGCTTCAGAGTGAGCACAGCCGGTGGCTTGGCCGCTACCCTCACTTCCACTTCTCCCAGCGCCACCCCTCCACGACCCTTGTTTTGCTTGCTTTCGTTGGTCTGCTTCGAGTAGATGAGCAGAATGTAGGATCCGTCCGGCAGCAACGTCTGCACCGTGTGGGTTTGCGGGGAGTACTTGGCGAAGTAGGGCAGTGGATGCCGCTCCGGGTCGAGCACGTTGGCGGCAAAGCTGTCGGCTGCGTTGCCGGACAGGACGGCTACTTCCACCGGTTGAAAGAGTTCGCGGGGCACAACCAGTGTGGTTTCCTGATCCTCGCCCGCGGCTAGCGTGATGTGGGTTGTGCCGTCGGGTGTGCGCGTGCCGGGAGCGTAGATGGCCGGGTAGCCCATCTGCGCCGTTGGTTTCTGGCCACTGCTGTTTGCATCGGCCTCGTCCACGCGTTCTTTTTCCAACTGAGGATCGGTGAACAGGCTGTAGTCGCCCGCCGTGAGGCTGCCAAAGCGGAAGGAGCCATCGGCGTGGGTTTTTACGCTGCTGCCGTGCACGCGCCACACGGTTCGTCCAGCTTGTACGATGCGCTGCACCAGCGTGACGCGGATTCCGGCCAGAGGCTCGCCATCATCGCCGCGTACGGAGCCGTGCAGGGCGGCCGTGGGCGCAAGGCTGAAGACCAGCTCCGGCATTCCGGCGGCCACCTGCACATTGTGGCTGGCAGAGCCTTCCTGTCCGCTTGCGTTTGCACCGCCGAAGGGCAGATCCAGAAAGCCGGGTTTGAGCACGGTGAAGATCTGCGGCCCGGCAGGTACGCCAGGAATCTCGAAGCGGCCATCGCCGTCGGTGAGTGCGCCAGTAGTGGCATCACCCTCAATGCGCACCAGCGCGCGCGCCACGCCTTGCCCGCTGCTCAGGCTGCGCACCATGCCACGCACCGTCAGCCGCTTGGTGTCGGCAGACGGCGCAGGAGCTGCGGCTGGCTGGGGCGCGGCGGCCTCTGGTTGCGGTATACCCTCAGCAGCGTCCGGGGTCTGCTGCTGCGATTCTTCTTCCTGCGCGCATGCGCCGACCGCAGCACACAGCAGCAGCAGGGCGGTAAGTCCGGTCCATGCAATGCCGCGCCAGGGAAGCAGAACGTCGAACTGTGTCGAGGTTTTCATTCTATGCAGACTATTTTCGCCGCTGGCTGTGCTTCAGCGCAAAAGATGCGGGACCGCTCGAACAGAACGGGTCTAGATTTTCCGGATCAATGGCGGGTCTATGCTTCGGGCAGGGTGAACAGCAGCCTGCTGCCCTTGCCGGGCTCGCTTTCGGCCCAGATGTGGCCGCCGTGCTGCTCGATAATGGCGCGGCACAGAGCCAGTCCAATGCCGGTGCCGCCCAGGCTGCGTGCGTCGCTTGCATCGCCCTGCTGGAAGCGCTCAAAGATGCGCTCCAGGTTTTCCGGTGCAATGCCGCGGCCCTGATCGGCCACTACGAAGAGCACCTCGCCGGGTTCCGTGTCCGGAGCCGGTTTTGCATGGGTGCGGACGATCATACGGAGAGTTGTTTCAGCCGCTGAAAACTTCAGCGCGTTGGCGATCAGCTCGTTGAGCACCCGCAGGA
This sequence comes from Telmatobacter bradus, assembly GCF_048629425.1. Lineage (NCBI taxonomy): Bacteria > Pseudomonadati > Acidobacteriota > Terriglobia > Terriglobales > Acidobacteriaceae > Telmatobacter > Telmatobacter bradus. The sequence goes on along the minus strand of NZ_CP184532.1, from coordinate 3,117,774 downwards.
TGCGTTCCTGGTCGGCAAAGACCATGGCTTCGTTTGCGTCCACGCGAATGTGGATGCCGGCGCGGGTGGCGGTTGGATGGGCCACGTCAGCGGCGCGGCGCAGCAGGTTAGCGGCATCCACGGCCTCCCGATGCAACTGCAGCCTGCCATGGTCCACTTTGTCAAAGTCCAGAATGTCATTGACCAGCCGGGTCAGCCGATCGCAGTTGGCAATGGCTAGCTCGATCATCTGCGTCTGTTTTTCCGGCCGCTTGTCGAGCTGGCCCGACTGGATCAGTCCGAGTGAGCCGCGCAGGGAGGCCAGCGGAGTTTTCAGCTCGTGGCTTATGGTTGAGATGAACTCGTCCTTCATTTGCTCCATGTGAATGCGTTCGCTCACATCCTGCCCACTAAGAATCAGGTACTGCACCTCACCGTCGGGGCCGGAGAGCGGACGCAGCGTCCAGCGCACGCGGCATTTTTGGTCGGATCCATTCATGGTGCGCCATGATGTTTCCTGAGGATCGGAGTCTTGTCCGCAGGCTGCTTCGCGCAGTTTTTCCGTAACCCTGGCACGGTCCTCGGCGTCAAGAATCTCTTCCACGAACAGCCGTCCAACGGTGGAGTTTCTTTCCAGGCCAGTCAGTTGGGCGCAGGCCTCGTTCATGCGTACCAGACGGCCGGCGGTATCCAGCACGGCCACCAGCGCGGGAATCGAATCGAGCGTGGCTGAAACAAAGCAGCGTTCGATGGCCAGCGCGCGCTCGGTGCGCAGGTGTGCCCGCAGTGCCTGCTCCTGACTGTGGAGGCTGCGGTAAAGTTCAAAGCGCGTCTCCACCTGATGGGCCATGATCTCCAGCAGAGGCAGGTGGTCGGGGCGGAACTGATCTGGCGTTGTGTTGAGCATGGCCAGCGTGCCGATGGTCTTGCGGTCGTCGGAGAGCAGTGGCACGCCTACGTAGGAGCGGCAGGCAGATGCGCCGGGGAGTGGAATTCCCGTGGGAGAAAAATGCGGATTCCGTGCGGCGTCTGCAATCAGCAGCGGCTCTCCGCTCTCGATCACCCATTGGCAGGCCGAGGCGGTGAGCGGCTGGCTGGCACCACGAAAGCCGAAGTGTGACTGGAACAAAAGAAGGTCTGCCTCCGCCCGGCTGATGTACACAGAATCAGCGTTGCAAAGCACCGCCACCAGCTCCGTCAGCTCGTCCAGAGCAGGATCGGGGCCGCTGCCGGGGAAGCCAGCGTCCTGGTGCTGATCCGCAGCCGGTGTTGCTTCGTATTGTGGGCTTTGCCTGGTGCGCATGGCTGCACTCGTCCGTTTGCAGTCTCTTTTGCATAGAATTTGACTCTGGTGGGCGGGGGCAGTTCCATCCTGCTTTTGCAGCAGGGCATGGACTAAAAGTTGTAGACGCGTTTCCGTCGGGCTGCAATGCAAAACGCCCCTCGACGGATCGAGGGGCGTTGGATGCTCTAGTTCGGCAGCTTGCAGCAGTCGCCGGCACCGGGAGGTTCATTGGCTCCGGCGTCCATTACCACTTTCCAGGCGCCGTCCTTTTGCCGCCGCCACATGGTGATGTAGCGACCGCTGGTGGTGACGTCGTTGCCGCTTGCGTCCTTGCTGTGGCCCTCAAAGTGGCCCCAGGTGTAGCCCATGTCGCCGGAGGGCCCCATGAGCGCCTCGGTGGGCGTCCAGGTGAGCAGATAGACCTGGGGCGACCAGTTGGCGGACTTGGCAATGGCCACTTTGCCGATCAGCGGAGCCGCACCGTTGCCGAGCGCCACGCCGTCGTCGGCAAACCATTCAGCAAAGCCCGCGCCGCCCTTCGCACGCACGTCTCTGGCAAAGCGCGCTTCCAGATCGAAGAGCAGCATCTTGCCGGGATTGACCGTGGTGTCGGCCAGAGGGTTCGGTGCGGCCTCGGCGGCTTGCGCACTTGGCAGAGCTAGTTGTGCCTGCGTCCTGCAGGAGCCCACAGTTGCCAAAATCATCAGGACCAGAAAAACAATTCTTGCTTTTGCCGCCACGCTTCCTCCGAAAACGAAAAAATCTTCCGAGCCCCATCCTACAACGGAGAAGCAGCTTTCAGTTCTCTGAACTCTGCTCTCTGTCCTCTGTCGAACGCCACCAGAACCACCAACGCCAGCAGAATCGGGATCATGCAGAGCGGGCTGCCCTCAGGGCCGTCGGCGCCGCCGCTCCAGAATGCGTTGCCAAAGGGTTTGGCCACCAGAAAGGAGCCATGCGCCGGTATGCCGCTGTCGGCTGTTCCGTAGAAGAAGGTTTCCGTCCAATCCCATGCGGCGTGGAAGCCGATGGCCCACCAGGCCGAACCGGTGAGGCGAACACTGACGCAAAAAATAAAGCCGACGGCGGCCGCCTGAAAGATTCCAATCCAGTTCTCGCCGCCATTGCCGGTGTGCATCAGTCCGAAGAGGGTGCTGGTGACCCATGCCGCCTGCCAGAAGCCAGCCGACTCAGCTTTTTTTAGGTGCAGCCAGATGCAAGGCGCAAGGCCAAGCAGAGCGATGGCGTACACGCCCCAGACGCTGCCGCCCTTCACGCAAAAGGCCAGAAAAGCGCACATTGCTGCTTGCAGGCCCAGTGCCCACCAGAGGTTGAGGCCGCGAGTGAGTGTGGAGAGCAGAAAGCACCGCACCATCCCTTCTTCCACACAGCCCACCAGCAGGAAGGTCAGGCCCCAGAGCGCGGCGTACTGCAGAATTTGCGGCGCAGCCAGTCCGGAGCCAGTCAGTGCGATCCAGCCGCCGGCCTTGAGCGCGCCCACCAGCACGGAGAGTGCCACAAACCCCCAGCCCAGGCCGGCGAAAAAGCGCTTCGTGCGCCGGGGGCCGATCAGGTTGTAGGCCAGTAAATTACCCTTGCGGCGCTCGATCAGGGCCACGGCCGCCGCCGCTGCCGCAATGCCCAGCACCTGGAGTAACTCCCCAAAGAACATGGAGCGCAGTCCGGGGGGCTGTTTGAGATTCAGCAGGTGCAGACCGACAAAAAACGCGCCCAGTACGCCGGAGACAATGCCCATCAACACGGTGAACAACAGAATCGACCAGCCGCTGCGCAGGCCGTCTTCGCCCACGAACACTGCAGCGGCCAGCTTTTCGATTTTGCCCGGCTCAACCGGCGTGGAAAGCGGTGCGGGCTGAGGAGGTAGAGCGGCAGGGCTCTCTTCCAGCTGTTGGCCTGCAGCAAAAGATTCAGGGGATGCTGGGGACTCGGGCTCAGGCGTGAGGGAGGGCGCGGCGGAATTCCCGGCTAAAAGCGCGGATTGCTCTTCAGACTGCATTCTGTCTCCTGGCGATCTTCTCAAGGGGGGCGATTGAGATTGTAAAGGTCTGCACTGTTTCTACGAAAAGATATTTACCCGGGTTCCGTACAGATTTTGTAGCCGGAGTCAGAAGGTCCCTGGCCATTCGCGGGCAGCGTGCCAGATGCCAATGACTTCTACCTGCTGCTCCTGGACGCGGTAAACGACAATGTTGGCGGTTCCGGGAACCACTGCTTCCCGTGTTTCGGTAACTCGCCCTTCACGGCCAGAGAAGGGCATGGTGCCAACGCGTTCAACAGTGTCGAAAATTTTGCGTCGGAGGGCATGCGCTCCTCGAGGAGTATCGTCTGCGATGTATTCCACCACCTGATGTAAGTGCCGGATGGCCGACGCTGACCAGAGGACCTTCACTGACCAGCCTTTTCCCAGCCTGCGAGCAGTGCGCCAACTTCCTCATGTGGGATGAATCGACCAGCCTTCAGGTCGTCGATTCCTTCCTCGACCATGGCGGCAAAGCGCTGCTGTTCTGCCAGATAGCCTTCCACGGCGCGGTTCAGCAGGTAGCTGCGGTCGCGATCCATGGCCTGAGCCAGCTTGTCGAGGGCTTCCACCTTGTTGGCATCGATGCGAAAGCTGATGGTGCGGGGTTCTGCCATAATACGACGTATTATGGCATATTACATCGTAATACAGGAGTGTGAAATGCAGCCATCAGCCTCCAGATCCCAGCCTCTAGCTCCTAGCCTCTAAAACCTAAAACCTAGAACCTAAAACCTAGAACCTGCTTCTCCCCCTTGACAGATTTCCCCTTTCCCTTGATGCTTAACAGTTCCGGCTCTTTTCAAGAACCAATTGTTTTTCGGTAAGGGGTAAGTTTGCGGCTTCGCGTCTTTTATCACGACAAATGCTTTGATGGGGCCTGTTCGGCCTCGTTGTTTACGCGCTTTCACCGGGAATGCATCGGTACGGCCGAGGGCTACGACTATCACGGTCTGGTGCATCGGGCCGGGGCCCTGTTCGACGAGAGTGAGTTCCTTGGCGATGAGAATGCCATCGTCGATTTCAAGTACTCGGCCTCGCCGCGTATCACCTGGTGGTTCGATCATCATCAGTCGGCCTTTCTGGACGATGCTGACCGCCAGCACTTTCTGGCCGGCCAGCAGGATCCGGTGGTTTCGAAGCGCAAGTTCTTCGATCCAAAGTACACTTCCTGCACGGCTTTTCTGGCCCACATTGGCAGAACCCAGTTCGGCTTCAATACCGAGCCTATTGACGACATGATCTACTGGGCCAACATTGTGGATGGCGCCAAGTACGAGAATGCCGATGTGGCCGTGGAGATGCCGGCCCCGGCCATGAAGCTGACGCTGATCATTGAATCCACGCAGGATCCAGCGTTTATTCCGCGCCTGATTCCGCTGCTGACCTCCATGCCGCTGGCCGAAATTTTGGAGCAGGACTTTGTTGCGCCGCTGTTGCCGCCGCTCATGGAACGCCATCAGAAGGCCATCGAGCTGATCCGCAGCCGGGCTGAGGAGCGCGACGGCACCATCTTCTTCGACATTACGGACCATCCGCTCGAAGGCTTTAACAAGTTCATTCCGTACTACTTGTTCCCGAAGGCGATCTACTCGATCGGCCTGTCGAAATCGAGCTTCCGCACTAAAGTGGCCGTGGGTTCCAACCCGTGGACCACGGTGGACCCGGAGCGGATGATCAATTTGGCGGAGATCTGCGAGAGCTACGGCGGTGGCGGGCACGCCCGTGTGGGAGCTATCAGCTTTCCGCCCGACCGCGAAGACGAGGCCCGCAAGGCAGCGGTCAAAATTGTGGCTGGATTGCGCGAAAAGCCATTGCTTTAAACAACCTCAAGCTGTACGGAAAGGCCGGGAAATCTCCCGGCCTTTTCTCTTCTGTCCTTCGATCTGGAATCGAAGTTCATGTAGACTGGTAGAAGCGAGTTCAGCGCTTTTTTGCCTTGTCTTCCAGCGGAAGCAGGCGGCCTGCGACCGCGCCGTTGAAGCCGCAAACGATTTGTTTTGTGTGTGCAGAGACAATTTCAAGAGGAGAAACTCCGACAAATGGCAAAGATTGCAAAGATTGCAAACCGTGCAAAGGTAATGGACACCACGAAGTCCACTGACTGCCCCAGGTGTGGCAAGCCTACCCGTATCGTCAAGCGCGTCAAGGATCGTGAGCGCAACGTACCGGGCGGCGTTTATATTTCCTGCTCGGCCTGCGACTTCTACGAAAAGCTCTAGTTTTTCGCGGCAAGTTCAAACAAAAAATCCCGGCTTTGGCCGGGATTTTTTGCGCTTTTGATTCATTTTTGACACGTTTTTGACACGTTTTGACGCGATTTTTGATGTTTTTTTGTCGAAAACTACTCGGTTGGCGTGAGCTCTTCGGCCATTTCCTTGAGGATGGCCTCGGCGGCTTCTACCGGGTCAGCTGCCTGGGTGATGGGGCGGCCCACTACCAAGTGGCTTGCACCCAGGCGCAGGGCTTGGGCGGGTGTGGCGATCCGTTTCTGGTCGCCGACGGCCGCACCTGCCGGACGAATGCCGGGAATCACCAGTACGCCTTCAGGGCCGGTCAGCTTGCGCAGCCGGGCTACTTCCTCAGGTGAGCAGACAAAGCCGTTGAGTCCGGCCTGAATGCCCATCTTGGCGAGCAGCTCCACCTGTTCGGCGGGCGTGCGGTTGACGCCGATGGCCTTCAGTTGGCTCTGGTCCATGCTGGTGAGCACGGTAACGGCCAGCAGTTGGGGCGGATTGTCAATGCCTTCCAGTGCTTGTTTGGCCGCCGAAAGCATGGCTGGCCCGCCCGCGCCGTGCAGGGTGAGCAGGCTGGCACCCATCTGGGCGGCAGAGCGCACGGCTCCGGCCACGGTGTTGGGAATGTCGTGCAGCTTCAGGTCCAGAAAAACCGAGTGGCCGCGCGCCACAATCGGTTCGATAACGCTGGGGCCGGCGGCTACGAACAGTTCCAGGCCCACCTTGAACCAGTGGCAGTGTGTTTCCAGCTGATTGACCAGGTCAATGGCGGCCTTGGCGGTGGGGACATCGAGCGCGACGATCAGCCGACGGCGTGCTTCTTCGAGAGGATCGTATGTGGCTGGAGCCGGTGCGGTCATCATGGCCGCAAACATCGGATTCAGCCGGTCGGGAATAGGCATACATCCATGGTACCCGAGCCCGGCTTTCGGCCCAAGCGGTTCTGTCACGGGCGGCTGTGACAAAAGAAAGAGGTTCCGGGAATGTAACGGGGAATTACCGGGAGAATCACAAAATGCCAAAGCTGGATCAGATAAGCTGAAAGGGCAAGTTGTAAGTACAAGATGTTGAAAATGCATGGGCGAGGCGGCCCATGGGAGGTTGAAGATTGCATTTTGGCTGCATGCAGGTGATGGGCTGGCGTCGTTGGGTGATTTTGTGGATAGTGAGCGGTTGTATGGCGGCGCTGGCCTGGTCGGCTCCGGCGCGCAACACAGGGCCCGTGCATACCAACCCGCTGAACAACGATCCGCTGGTGCGTGAGGCCTATCAGCACTACTACATGCTGGATTACAGCGGCGCGGTCGAACGCTTGGAGCGCTTCCACCAGATGCATTCTGGCGATCCGCAGGCCAGTGCGCTGCTGCTGAACGCGCTGGTTTTTCAGGAGATCTTTCGCAAGGATCTGCTGGATACGACTTTCTATTCGAATGACGGATTTTTGACCGGCCGCCATGCTACGGACGAAGACCCCAAGGTGCGCGACCGGATTTTTGCGCTCAGCGACGAGGCCGTGCGCGAGGCTGATTGGCGCATCCAGAAGAACCCGAACGATGCGGACGCCTACTTTGCGCGCGCCTGGACGCGGGCACTGCGCTGCACCTATGTGGCGATGGTGGAGCGGGCCTTTGGAGCGGGCTTCAAGCTGGCCAACAAGGCTCGTGAAGACGCCCAGCGTGCCCTGCAACTGGAGCCCAATTGCGCCGACGCGGAGCTGATTACCGGCGTTTATCAGTACGTGGTGGGCGCTTTGCCGCTGCCCTTCAAGATCGTGATTGGTTTTGCCGGAATTACCGGCAGCAAGTCAACGGGGTTGGCCATGCTGAATGACGCGGGTGCCCGTTCGCCGATTGTGAGTGTGGAGGCGCGGACCGCAATTGCGCTTTTTTTGCGCCGGGAAGCGCATTACCGCGAGGCCATCGAGTATGTGCGCGGCATGAAGCGCCAGTACCCGCACAACTTCCTGTTCTGGCTGGAAGAGGCTAACCTGCGCAAGGACGCGGGCGAGGGCATGGCCGGTGTGGAGGCGTACAGAGAGATTGTCGCCGCCGACAGCAAGCCGGGATTCTTTGGCGAAACCCGCATGGAGCTGGCGTATTTCGGTATGGCGGAGGCTTTGCGTGGTCAGCGCCACTATCGGGAGGCTGCCGAGGCTTATGAGCACACGGCTTTGATGCCGGGCGTGGGGAGCGAGTTGAAGATCCGTTCGCTGCTGGCGGCGGGTGAGTGCCGCGACCTGAACGGCGAACGGCAGTTGGCCGTGCGCGACTACCAGATGTCGGTGGATGCAGGCCCCAATACCAGCCGTGGCGATACGGCCCGCAAACGGCTGCGCTCGCCCTACAAGGGGAATTAGTAAAAGCAGCTTTCAGCTATTAGAGCATTTTCGGAATGCACGTAGACTTTTTAAGGGGCTTGCAAGGTGCCTTTTTCTTGAGGAAAAAGGCACTTAGCATCCTACTTCCGGTCTATAGTAATTCCGAAAATGCTATAGCTTGTTCCTGCTGCTGCGCTGTCCGGTGTTCAGGTTGTAGATTCCTGTCCTGGGTTCGTGGTTTCCCAGGTCCCAAAAGCGGGACCTGGGAAACCCAGCTGAGATCTGAAAGCTGAGAGCTGTTTTTTGCCTACAGCTGCAAACCTAGCCGCGTGGCAATTTCCTTCTGCTGGCCGTCGGTCACCTTGTAGGTGAGGGCCAGCACGGAGGCGGGACGCAGGGTTGTCACCTGATCGCAGAGCAGGTCATATTCCGCGCTGTGTTCGCGATGGCTGGCGAGCACGCGATGCGCCTCTTCCACGGCTACCAGCGCGGGTTTGCGCTTGGCTAGCATCTGCGGGAAGCCGGCCACCGAGAGCCGTTCCGGAGCCACCAGCAGAAACTGCAGCCGTCCGTTCAGGTACTCCACGCAGGCCGCACGCAGGGCGTCGCGGTCGCGTTCGGCGTGAATGCTGTCTGCGGTAGCGCCTTTCTGCCGCAGCAGGGCTACCTGCTCATCGAGCCAAGCTGCATTGTCGCTGAAGACCAGCGTGGAAGTGGCCAGTGCCAAGCCGGCCAGCTGCCAGCAGATGGTTTTGCCAGCGCCATCGGTCTGTGCCCAGAGAGCATCCTTGCCGGAGGCCGCGGCCAGGGCCACGGACTTTTGCCCGGTGCGGAATTTTTCATGGCCAAAACGCTCTTGCAGAAGCTGGAGAAGCAGCGCACCTTTGGCGGGCTTTCTTTCGGTTTTTTTTTCGTCCGCTTGCCCGGCTGTGCGCGGGCTTTTGCGCGTCGCTTGGGCATCGGCTCCAGAGTCCTGCTTGCGGGCTTCGCTGCCCGGTGCGTCGGGGCGCGGCGTCCAGGCTTTGCGCGGCATCTGGCTGACTTTGCCCACCACTTCGCTGACGTAGCTGTTGATGCCTTCGAGGAAGGGCTTCAGTTGGGCCTCGCCGTGGTGGATCTTCTTCAGGTAGGACTCCCACTGGCCGGTCATGGCCGGGGTTCTGGCCTCGGGATGCACTACCTCAATGAGGTGAATGCCCTTATCGGTGGCTTCCAGCGTTTTGCCGCCGCGCACAATGTAGGCACGCTTCAACAGGGTTTCGATGATGCCGGCGCGGGTGGCGGGTGTGCCCAGGCCAGTCTCCTTCATGGCGTCGGAGAGTTCCTTCTCATCGAGCATCTGTCCGGCGGTCTGCATGGCGGTGAGCAGCGTGCCTTCGGTAAAGCGCTTGGGAGGCTTGGTCTTCTTCTTTTTAGCTTCAATGTGGGCTACGCGTTGCGGCTGACCTTCGGTCAGATCGGTGGGCAGAACCTGCTCCGCTTCGCCGTCTTCGCCCTCGTTTTTGGACTTTTTCTTGTTTTTTTCCGGAGCTACGTCGAGCACCTTCCAGCCGAGCTGCTGCACCAGCGTGCCGGTGGTGCGGTAGCGATCGGTGATGGCCTCTTCCGCGCCGTTGGCAGGGGTTTGGATGGCCGTAATCACGGTGGTGACGGCCTGCAGATGATCGTCGTGCCACATCATCAGAAAGCGGCGGCAGACCAGATCGTAAATCTTGCGTTCCTGTTCGCTGAGCGAGGTGCGGCCGGGGTTCACGGCGTTGGGCAGCAGGGCGTGGTGATCGCTGACCTTGGCGTCGTCCACAAAGCGGCGGCTGAGCGGACGCTTGCCGGTGCCTTCGGCCACCAGATTCTTGTACTGCGGCGCAAGGACCGCGGCAATGGAGCCTACGGTGGCGGCTATGTCCGCCGTAAGGTGGCGGCTGTCGGTACGTGGATAGCTGATGAGCTTGTGGCGCTCGTAAAGGGCCTGCGCGTAGGTGAGCGTTTCTTGCGCGCTGAAGCCGAAGAGGCGGTTGGCGTGGCGCTGCAGTTCGGTCAGGTCATAGAGCAGGGGGGGGAGCGAACGCTGGGTTTCAGACTGCGCGCTTTCGATGGCCACGGCGCCTGTTTTGGCGCGGGCTACAATCTGCTTGGCCTCATCGCCATCGGCGGGCAGGCGCTGCAGCTTGGCCAGCGCTTCCTTGTCTTTGCCCTGTTCTTCGCGGGGGCGGAACCAGGTTCCGGTGTAGCTCAGTTCCTTGCGCTCGGCCAGACCGGCAAACTGCGCAATCACCTCGATGTACTCTTCCGCCACGAACTGCTTCAGGGTGAGTTCGCGGTCTACGAGCATGGCGAGGGTGGGGGTTTGCACGCGGCCTACTGAAAGCTCTTCGCGATAGAGCAGGGAGTAGGCGCGGGAGAGGTTCATGCCTACCAGCCAGTCGGCGCGGCTGCGACCGTGGGCGGCGTCGGCCAGTCCATCGTAGTTGGTGCCGGGCTGCAGCTTGTCAAAACCTTTGCGGATGGCCTCGGCGGTCATGGACGAGATCCACAGGCGCTTGACTGGCTTGCTGCACTCGGCGGCGTCGTAGATGTAGCGGAAGATCAGCTCGCCTTCGCGTCCGGCGTCTGTTGCACAGACGACTTCGGCGACGCGAGGGGAATTCAGGATTTTGCGCACGACTTCGAATTGGCTGCGGGTCTTGTCGTAGACGACCAGAGGCCAAGTTTCAGGCAGCATGGGCAGGGTATCAAAGCGCCACTGCTTCCAGTCGGGGCGCATATCGTGGGGCTGGGCCAGCGAAACCAGATGGCCGATGGCCCAGGTGACCACGTAGCCATTGCCGTGCAAAAAGCCGTCGCCCTTCTTGTCTGCGCCAAGCACCTTGGCTATGTCACGGGCGACCGAGGGCTTTTCGGCGAGTACGGCAATCGTTGTAGTGGATTCGTTCGAAGACATCGGTTATTAGTATGGCACCGCGCGGGCGTTGACGCAGCTTTCAGCTTTTTGGTGTGGAGGAGGGTGGGGCACCCGCTTGTTTTTTGATTTGCCTGAAAGTATTTTGTTGGTTCGGTAGGTCAGTCGAGATTCGAGCTTTCCCAGGTCCCAAAAGCGGGACCTGGGGCACCCAGACTCGCTATCAGCTCATCGTGCCACAGACAAGCTGAAAGCTGACGGCTGTTTTTAAAACGCCTTCAGGTCTACGATGGCCTTCAGGATCTTGCCGGGTTGGGGCAGGATCTCGTCTTCTAGCACGGGCTGGTAGGCCACGAAGGTGTCCATGCCGGCGACGCGCCGCACGGGCGCATCCAGATCCTCGAAGAGTTCGTCGGCGATGCGGGCGGCAATCTCCGCACCGTAGCCCCAACTCTGCATATCCTCATGCGCAACGATGACGCGGCTGGTTTTGCGCACCGAGGTTGCAATGGCTTCCCAGTCATAGGGGTTGAGCGTGCGCAGGTCAATGACCTCCACGTCGATTCCATGCTCGCGGGCGGCCACTTCGGCAGCCTGCAGGGCACGCGGCACCACTGCACCGTAGGTGACCAGCGTGATCTGCGTGCCGGGGCGCACGATCTTGGCTTTGCCGAAGGGGATCATGTAGTCGGGACCCGGATAGGGCGCTTTGCCGAAGGGTTCGCGGTAGAGCCGCTTGTGCTCGAGGAAGAGCACCGGATCATCGCAACGCAGGGCGGTGCGCAGCAGGCCGTTGGCGTCGAGCGCGTTGGAGGGCATGACCACGCGCAGGCCGGGAATGTGCGTGAAGAGGCTCTCGCCCGACTGCGAATGATAGATGGAGCCGCCGGTGAGGTAGCCACCGATGGGCACACGGATGACCATCGGCGTGGCCCAGGTTCCATTTGAGCGCCAGCGCAGCACGGCTACTTCATTGCGGAGCTGGTGGTAGGCAGGCCAGATGTAATCGAAGAACTGAATTTCGGCTACCGGCTTCATGCCGCGGGCGGCGTAGCCAAAGGCGCGACCGGCAATGCCGGCTTCAGCCAAAGGCGCATTGAAGACGCGGTCGTCGCCGAACTCGCGCTGCAGACCGGCGGTCAGCTTGAAGACGCCGCCTTTGCCCTTGGTTTCAGCCAGTGCTTCGGCGCGGGTGGCGTCGGCCACGTCTTCGCCAAAGACGACGATGCGCGGATCGCGGCGCATTTCATCGTGCAGGCAGGCGTTGATCAGATCGGCCATGGTGCGGCCATTTTTTTCCTGGTTCTGGTCAGGGTCCGTGGCAAAGGCCGCGCTGGTCGGATCGAGGTTCTCGCTGTAGACGTGCTTGGTGATGCTGTCGATCTCGGGGATCGGAGCTTCGAGGGCGCGTTCGGCGGCAACGGCTGCGATGCGGTCCTGCTCGTGCTCAAGCGTGTCCAGTTCGGCTTCGGTACAGATTTTTTCGCGGAGCAGGCGGGCGCGCATCAGCTTGAGCGGATCACGCAGGTTGTCGGCTTCGCGCTCGGCGGCGGTGCGGTAGAGCTTGTCATCGTCGGAGAGCGAGTGGGAGTAGGCGCGCATGCAGTGGCCATGCACGAAGGCCGGTCCCAGGCCCGCGCGGCAATGCGCGGCGGCGCGCTGAACGGCGTAGAAGCTGGCTTCGGGATCGGTGCCGTCAACCTCTTCGATATAAAAGTTGGGATGGTTGGCGATCAGCTTGGAGATGCTGCCACCGGGGGTGTTTACTTCAACCGGCGTGCTGATGGCGTAGCCGTTGTCTTCGATCAGGAAAATGACGGGCAGCTTGTTGTTGCTGGCGGCGTTCACCGCTTCCCAGAACTCGCCCTGCGAGGTTGAGCCTTCGCCGACGCTGGTGAGGGAGACTTCATCGCCCTGGAACTTGACGTCGCTGTAGGCGCGGTAGTCGCCGTCATGGTTGGCGGCGGCTTCGGGATGGCGGCTGAAGTAGCGGCCCGCCTCAGCGCAGCCCACGGCATGCAGCAACTGGGTGGTGGTGGAAGACGAGGTGCTGACCACGTTGAATTTGCGGCTGGACCAGTGCATGGGCATCTGGCGACCGCCGCTGAACGGATCGGCGGCAGCGCCGACGGCCTGCAGCATCATCTCTTCCGCCGTCAGGCCGAGGGCCAGACAGAGTCCGCGATCACGGTAGTAGGGGAAGAACCAGTCAACGCCCGGCTTGAGCGCCTTGGCCGCGCCCACTTGCAGGGCTTCGTGGCCCGCGCCGGAAATCTGAAAAAAGATCTTCTGCTGGCGCTTGAGCATGATCTCGCGGTCGTCCAACCGGCGCGATAAAACCATCAGCCGATAAAAATCCACCAGCTGTTCGGCGCTTACGGCCTTCTGCCCGGCGCTCGTTGTTGCCTGTTCCTTATGTGTTGCGCCGATCACTGCAAGTCCCATGCTTTTACGTCTCCCTCCAGACCGTTTGCGGACGGTCCCATCCTTCATTTTACCAATCGGGCAGGGGAAACGGTGTGGGTTTGTCTTTTAGCCTTCCCCAAAGAGGAGTTGGCTGCAGTGTGCCGGAAGGACATAAAGTAATAAAGGGAGCAAAAAGAGCATGATGGATCCGATTCATCTGGCCATGCGCACGGGAATCTTTGCCGAAGGCCGGTTTCTGGGGCGCGTGGTGGACGGCTGGGCCGACGACGCACAGGATTTTGTGCGCACCAAGTTGCCGCACCTGCTGCTGGTGGCCATCGTTGCCTGGATGCTGAACCGCACTCTGCGCATCATTACACGGCACATGATCCAGGCTGCCGAGCAGCATGCCGCTGGCCATGGCCGCGTGGCGCAGGTGAAAACCCTGGCCGGAATCATTCATACCACCGGCGTTACCGTCATCACGCTGATTGCCGGAATGTTGATTCTGGACAAGGTGGGCATCAATCTGGGGCCGCTGCTGGCTTCGGCGGGAATCGCCGGGGTGGCCATCGGTTTGGCCGCGCAGAGCCTGGTCAAGGACATGCTCAACGGCCTCTTCATCCTGATTGAAGACCAGTTCAACATGGGCGACCGCGTGCGCGTGGCTGGGCTGACCGGTACGGTGGAGGCCATGACCCTGCGCAAAACCACGGTGCGCGATGACGATGGCACGCTCTACGTGATTCCCAACTCGCAGATTGCCACGGTGGCCAACCTGAGCGCGGGTTATTCAGTGGCGACGGTGAATGTGAGCGTGGATTTTTCCGCCAATCCTGATCTGGTGCTGGGCCTGCTGACCCGCATTGCCAACGAGGTGCGGGAGGACGAAGCCTTCCGCCAGCTTTTTGTGGCGGAGCCGCAGATTCTGGGCGTGGACGCGCTGAAGGGCAGTGAACTGATTTTTCCCGTGGTCTTTAAAACGCTGGCCACCAGGCAGTATGGGCCGGTGCGCGAGTTCAAGCGGCGGGTAAGGCTGGCGCTCGAAGAGCAGAAACTGCTGCCCGGCGACCCGTTCCGCGTCTTTTCCGGCTTTGGCGAGCAGCGTCCTGTGGCCGCAATCCGGCAGGCGGAAGAAGCTGCTGTTGTGGCGCAGGATCCGACCATTGCCAAACCATTGCCTGAGAATCCCTTTGCGGGGGAGTAGCAAAAGAAGAGGCGGACACTTTGTCCGCCTCTTCTTTTTAGATGTTTGTTTTATCGCACGGCTGTAGCGGCAAATTTTTTGACCATGGCCAGCAGCAGCTTGCGGTCGCTATCGTTCAGGTTGGACGAATAACGGCGGATCTGGGTCAGGAAGCGCAGTTCTTCGTCGGAGAGCTTCTGCGGGTTCATCTGGCGGCCCAGCGCGTCGTCGGCAAAGAACTGCGCGATCGGCACATCCAGCGCTACAGCAATCTTCGACAATGTGTCGAGCGAAGGGATGGTATGACCGTTTTCCACGCGCGACAGGTAACAGCGCAGCAACCCAGTCTTTTTTTCAATGTCTCCCTGTGAAAGTCCCTTCTGTAGACGGTGTGCTCGAATCGTCGTGCCGATCTTCATGGCGGCGTTGGTCCTGTCTGTGCCTGGGGATTTGTCCTGTGGCAACAAAATAAATGTTGACTTAAGGGTTAACATGCGAGCCGTCAGGATGCAAGGGGAAAGTCCATGATGTTGCAGGGGATTTACAGAAGTGTGCGGGTTACTGAGTGATTATCATTTGTTTTGACTTTTCGGGGCAGGGTTCCGTGGCCTCCAATTCTCCCATTTGTGCTCCTTTCGTGACATTTTGTTACATAGCATTACATCGCGCCGGTAAACCTTTGCCTAAAGCTGGGCGTCAGTACCAGTGTCCTAAGTAAAAGAAAGAGTGGAGCGCGGGCATGAGGCAGGGAAAATTTTTCAGAGCCGGAGCCGCTGGTTTTCTTCTGGCGTTGGGCGGGTTTGGGGCAGGTACAGCGGTTGCGCAGGCTACGGCAGAGGCACCCGCTGAGGCAGCGCAGCAGGCTGTGACTGGTGGCCGCCTGCACGGCGTGGTGAAGAGCGGACAGACGCCGCTGCCGGGCGTGGCCGTGACGGCGCAGAATACGCTGACCGGCAAGCGCTATGCCACTACCACCGACATTACCGGCGCTTGGTCGCTCACTCTGAGTCAGAATGGCCGCTACGTGGTGCGCACTCAGTTTTCCGCCTTTGCTGCTGGCGTGCAGGAGGCGGTGCTGAACGCTGCCAGCCACGATCAGACGGTGGACTTCAGTCTGCTGCTGGCTTCGCGGGTTGTGGTCGCGCCGCAGTCGGGTGATGAGGCCAGTGTGGCAGCACAGAGTCCGCGGCAGATGGCAGCGCGCGGGGCACAGAATTTGAGCTTGGTGAGTTCGCTGAGCGCCGATGTGGAGACGCAGGCTTCGGGTGCGCAGGCGGCGGGAGGCGAACTGCCGACAGTGGCTGCCAGCAGCGACTTTAGCAGCGAGTCGGTGGCCATCAGCGGACAGTCGGGGCAGGTGAGCGCTGCGGCCGGGCAGGATATGGACCGACTGCGGGACCAGATGGAGACTATGCGGGCGCAGAACGGTGGCCAGATGGGCGGCTTGTTCGGCGGTGGTGGCGCAGGTGGTTTTGGCGGCGGAGGCGGGATGGGCGGCGGCTTTGGCGGAGGTTTTGGTGGCCCTGGCGGTCCGGGTGGCCGAGGCAACTTCCGCGGTTTTAACTCGGCGCAGCCGCACGGCGCGGCCTTCTGGATTGGCTCGAACTCGGCCCTGAATGCACAGCCCTACAATCTACGTGGTTCTTCTGAGACGCAGCCGACCTCGGGCAGCAATCGTTTTGGGTTGAGCTTCATGAGCGCGCCCTATATTCCAGGCCTGACCAAGCCGAGCGGCAAGGATACGTTCTTCCTTACCCTGAGTGGGCAGCGCAGTTCGAGTCCCGTGAATGAGTACGCACTGGTGCCCACCGACGCCGAGCGCGGTGGAGACTTTTCGGCCAGCGGATTGCCGCTCATCTACAATCCGTCCACTTATGCGCAGTTCACCTCGAACGGCACGGCCAATGTGATTCCGTCGGGCAATATTTCTTCGCAGGCGGCAGCCTTGCTCAAGTACTTTCCGGAGCCGAACCTGAAGGGCAACAGTAGCTACAACTACCAGTTGCTGACGACGGCGCAGACCAACAGCACGCAGTACGGCGCGCGCTACATGCGCTCGCTTGGCAAGAATGCTTCGCTGCCCAGTGGTGGCGGGCGCGGATTTGGTTCGAACCGGCGCAGCCAGAATCAGGGACTGCGGCAGAGCATCAACTTCAACTACAACGGTGCGCGCTCGGCGGCGGACAATGTAAACATTTTTCCTGGCCTCGGCGGCAAAACCAGTTCGGAATCGAATGCGCTTTCGGTTGGCTATACCATCGGCTATCACAAGCTGACCAACATTCTGACCTTGAATTGGAACCGGAACCACAGTCAGGTGATTAACTTTTTTACCAACCACGAAGATATTGCCACAGATCTTGGCATTATGGGCGACAGCAGTGCAGCGCTCAACCAGAGCGCGCTGAACTACGGCTTGCCCAACATCACGCTTAGCTCCATCACGGGATTGACCGAGCAGCAGCCCAGCGATCAGACCCAGCAGACGATCTCGGTTTCAGAGACGCTGAGCTGGATTCACGGCAAACACAACATGCGCTTTGGTGGCGACTACCGCCGCGTGCATAACGACGTTCTGGGCGGATCGAACGCGACGGGCACCTTCACCTTTACGGGCCTGTTCACAGAGAATGCTTCCGGTTCCTCGTCTACGGGCTCGGCGCTGGCCGATTTTCTGCTCGGGTTTCCGCAGACTACGAGCATCGATTCGTCGTCGGCCAAAAGCTATCTGCGCGATAATGTTTTTGACGGCTTTGCCATGGATGACTGGCGTTTGAGCCGCTCCTTCACCGTCAATGCCGGTGTACGTTGGGAGTACTTTCAGCCCTACGGTGAAAAGGATGGCTATCTGGCCATGGTGGACACCAACGCCAGCGGCGGATTCACGAGTGTGACCGAGGTGCAGGCGGGCGGAACAGGAGCGTCGAGCGGCAAGTTGCCGAGTGGGCTGGTCTACGGCAATCATCATGCGTTTTCTCCGCGTGTGGGGCTGGCCTGGCGAGTGCCCAAGCTGCCGCAAACCGTGATTCGCGCGGGCTACGGCATCAACTACATGGTGGGGCAGTACGGTACTTTTGCAAGTTCCATGGCGCACGAACCGATGGTGAACAATGCTGATTTTGTGAACGAGCAGACCAACCGCGAAGAAGATTCAAGCAGCAACGCGAGTTCAGCCTGTGCGCGTGCCAGTACTTCCACCTGCTTTACACTGGCCAGCGGTTTTTCATCGCCGGATACGGTGGGTAACTACGCCGTTGACCCGCACTACAATCTGCCTTACGTGCAGGTGTGGAACCTAAATGTGCAGAAGACGTTGCCCTGGAGCATCGTGATGAACGCAGGCTACAACGGCTCGCGCGGCTCCAGCCTGGACATCAAGAGCGCGCCGTGGGAGAGCACAACGAGTCCCAACACCAATCCCAACGATGTGTCGTTCACCTACGAGCAGGGGGCGGCCACATCGCGCTTCAACGCGGGCACGTTGAGTGTGCAGAAGCGGCTTTCGGGCGGGTTTGCGTTGGGTGCGTTCTATAAGTACTCGCATGCCATCGACAATGCGGCCAGCATGGTGCAGAACTGGCAGGTGTTGAACGCGGAAGAAGGAAATTCCAGTTATGACGTGCGCCATTCGGTGAATGGAAACTACCTTTACGAGCTTCCCTTTGGTTCGGATCGGGAGTGGGTGACGACTGGCCTGCTCTCGCACATTCTGGAAGGATTTTCGCTCTCTGGCACCTTTACCTTTGCTACGGGCACGCCGCTCACGCCAACCTATCAGGCATCGGTTTCTGAAGCAGCGCGTGGCAGCAGCGGTACCTTCCGTCCGGATCGCGTGGCGGGCCAGTCGATTACGGCTGGTGGTGGTTCGGTGAAGAAGTGGTTCAACACGGCAGCCTTTGCCGCGCCTGCAAATACCTATGGAACGGCTTCGCGCTATTCGATTCCCGGACCCGGCACGGTTTCGAATAACATGACACTTTCAAAGACGATGCGCATGGGCGACATGCGTTCGTGGGAGTTCCGCGCCACGTCGAACAACGTCTTTAATACCGTGCAGTACTCGGGCGTGGAGACGAATGTGGAATCTTCGGCCTTCGGTCAGGTGAATTCCACCAGCACCATGCGCACCTTCCAGTTTGAGTCGCGGTTCAGGTTTTGACAGAGTCGCGGAGTTAGCCCGTCGCGGAGTTAGCGAGTCAGCTAGCCCGCAAGTCAGCTAGTTAGCTTGCCAGCGGAGTTAGCGGCTGCGTTGCAGGGTTGGCGTGGTTCGCTGCGCGTGCGGGAACAAGAGTTTTAAACATTCGGGGATTTAGCCCCTGTTGAATGCTGAATTGAGGATGGCGATGACCAGGATCGCACGAAAGATCGGATGCACAGCAGTAGTGCTTGCCTGCGCTTTGAGTTTGCATGCTCAGAATCAGAACAGCGTGCTCGATACGCCGCAGGGCGGCCTGACGCTGAAGATGAACAGCGAGATGGTGCTGACCAACGTGGTGGCACGCGATGCCAAAACCGGCGCGCTGGTGCATGACCTCAAGGCCAGCGATTTTCGCGTCTGGGAGAACGGCAAGGAGCAGCACATTGCCACCTTTGATTTTCAAAGTGTGGAGATGGCTACGCCGCTCAAGGAAGCCACGGTCAGCGGGCTGGCCGCAGGCACGGGCAATGGCAAGGGTGTGGTGGTGGCCAAGCCGGAAGAGCTGCGCAATCATCGTCTGATTGTCTTCTTTTTTGATCTGACTTCAATGCAGCCGGAAGATCTGGATCGTTCGGTGGAGGCGGCGCAGGATTTTTTGCGCACCAAGATGCAGTCGGCCGATCTGGTGGCGCTGGTTTCGCTCGGTGACACGCTCAAGGTGGATCAGGACTTTACCGCCGATAAAAAAGCGTTGCTGCGGGAAGTGGCTGTGTACAACGGCACAGAGGGCGCGGGCTTTGAAGCGGGCGCAACCTCGAATTCGAATCAGACGGAAGATACGACTGCTTACACGGCCGACGAGAGCGAGTACAACGATCTGAATACCGATCGCGAACTGTTTGCGTTGCGTGCCATTGCCAAGTCGCTTGAAAAAATTACCGAGAAGAAGTCGCTGCTCTATTTTTCCGGCGGAATTTCGCGCGACGGCATTGAGAATCAGTCTTCGCTGCGTGCGGCCATCAATGCTGCGGTACGCGCCAATCTGGCCATCTACAGCGTGGATACACGCGGACTGCAGGCGGTTGGTCCGCTGGGCGACGCCAGTGTGGGCAGTATGCGCGGCAGCGGTGGAATGAATGGCGGGGCGCTGCAGAACAACATGAATTCGAACTTTGCCAGCCAGGAAGTAATGGCTACTTTGTCAAAGGACACGGGCGGCAAGGCGTTCCTCGATTCAAATGATTTTGCTCCGGCCTTTGCGCAGGTGCAGAACGATACCTCGGCCTACTACGCGGTGGGCTTCCGCTCGACGAATCCGGCGCGGGACGGCAAGTATCGTCGTCTGAAGTTCACCACCAATCGCCCTGGCATCAAGATTGAATATCGTCCCGGTTATTATGCGCCGGCGGACTTCCAGCACTCCGTCAAGCAGGATCGGGAGCAGCAGTTGGAGGAGCAGTTGGCCAGCGATCTGCCGGCCACCGATATGGCGCTCTATATGGACGCTTACTACTTCCGTACGGATGACAATCGCTACTTTGTGCCGGTCTCGCTCATCGTGCCCGGTTCGCAGATTCCATTCGTGAAGGGCGGCGACAAGGACAAGGCCACGCTCGACATTCTGGGAGGTGTACTCGATGAGGTAAAGCGGCAGATTGGCCGCGCCCGCGAGACCGTCAAGCTCAAGGTGGACACCAGTCAGAACGTGCGGCAGAAGAACGTGCAGTACACCACCAGCTTCAGTCTGCCGCCGGGCAAGTATCGGCTGAAGTTTGTGGTGCGCGAGAATCAGACTGGCCAGATGGGCTCGTTTGAGGCCGAGATCACGCTGCCGGAGATCAAGAAGTCGGCTAGCCCGGGAAGTCGCATGTCGCTGAGTTCGATTCTGCTGGCCAACAGCAAGCAGCCCAGCAAGAAGTTCACGCCGATTGTGCGCGATGGGCAGGAGTACGTGCCCAATATCAGCCACGTCTTCCGCCGCGATCAGCATTTGTACTTGTTGTATGAAATCTACGCGCCGGCGAAGGTCAAGGGCGAAGGTGCAAAGAGCGGCGAGAATGTGCGCGTGCTCAGCAGCCTGGAGTTGATGCAGGGCTCGGTGAAGGTGTACGAAACGCCGCTGGTGGAGGCCAAACAGACGAATGTGCTGGGTCGCGATGCGGTGGCCGTGGAACTGGATGTGCCGCTGGATGCACTCAAGCCCGGCCAGTATGTGTGCCAGCTCAACGTGGTTGACGATGCGGCTGGCAGCTTTAGCTTCCCACGCTTTGCGGTGCTGGTGAAGGATCCGCCCGCGCCCGCCGCTGGCCAGCCTGTAACAGCGCCTGTGCCAGTAGCGACGCCGGTAGGGGTTGAGCCAGGAAAGTAAGATGAATTCACACTCTGGGCGCCCCGGGTCCTGCTTTTGGGACCCGGGAAAGCAAGAGTCCAAAGTCTAAAATTACGCGGTTCGGGAGCAGGGTGGGGAAGCGGTAGTTTCCCTGCCAGAACGCGGCGCACGGCCTCTGGGGGAAGTTTTATGGATCCGGCCTGGAAAGAGGTTCTTGCTTCTCCACCCTAGCCACAAAAACAAAGGCGTGGCGAGGGTGGGGCACCCGCAGCGTTTGCGGCACGACTAAGGTGCGCCCTTTCAAGTCCAGATTTTTATCATGGACAGCCTACTCAGCAGACTCGCTGACCTGCTGACTCGCCCCCGCTTTGGGACCCATTTCTGCATTTCCCCGTTTTCCTCCGCCGGCCCCCTCTTCTAATCCCTCGCTGCCGCCCGGTAGAATATCTTTATGACACTTTCTGCGCAGGACCGCGCCCGCAAGATCAAGATCATTCTCTTCGACGTCGACGGCGTCATGACCGATGGTGGCATCTGGATTATTCCGGTGCCGATGTCCGAGGGCGGCTCGGTGGTTACCCGCATGGTGGAAGCCAAGGGCTACAACGCGCATGACGGCACGTCGATTTCGCTGGCCCGCATTGCCGGCATCAAGACCGGCATCATCACCAAGCGCATCAGCGAGACGGTGGCTCTGCGCGCTCGCGATCTCAAGCTGGACTTTGTCTACCAGGGGCAGGCCTTCAAGATGAAGCCGATCCGCGAAATTGTGGAGAAGGAAGGCGTGTCGCTGGACGAGATTGCCTACGTCGGCGATGACGTGATCGATCTGCCTGCCATGCGCAACGTTGGTCTGGCGATTGCCGTGGCTGATGCCCGCGCCAATGTGAAGGCGGAAGCGCACTACATCACGCCCAATCGCGGTGGACACGGCGCGGCCCGCGATGCCGTCGAGTTCATTCTGGAAGCGCAGGGGAAGCTGGAGTTCGCCACCAATTCCTACATCGATGAAGAGAATCCGATTCCGGCCTCGATGGACATTGGCAAGGGCGGCGATCTGAAGTAAGCGAGACAGCTAGTCAGCAAGACAGCAAGTCAGCGAGACAGCCTGTCCTAAACTCAGGACGATGTTTCAACAGAATTTTTCGCAGTCAGGTTTGTCGCATCGCAAATGGGTTCAAAAAAAGACGGGGGCTTTAGCCCGCGCACCATGGGAGAGATGAATGACGGAGACGAAGAAAAAAGCGGTTGTTTTGCTGAGTGGTGGGCTGGATTCGGCCACGGTGCTGGCGATAGCGCGCAGCCAGGGCTACCAGAGCTATGCGCTCTCGTTCCGTTACGGCCAGCGCCACAGCTATGAGTTGGAAGCGGCCAAGCGTGTGGCCGAGGCGGGCGGCGCGACGGAGCATCGCATTGCCGAAATCGATTTGCGCGTCTTTGGTGGCTCGGCTTTGACCGATAATATTGCCGTGCCCAAGGGCCGTGGCGTGGAAGAGATGGGCCACGGGATTCCGGTTACCTATGTGCCCGCGCGCAACACCATCTTCCTCTCGTTTGCGCTGGCCTGGGCTGAGGTGCTTGGTTCGAGCGATGTGTTTATTGGCGTGAATGCGCTGGATTACTCGGGCTACCCCGATTGCCGTCCGGAGTTCATTGAGGCCTACGAGAACATGGCCAACCTGGCCACCAAGGCGGGCGTGGAAGGCCGTCAGCGGCTGAAGGTTCACACCCCGCTGATTGCGCTGACCAAGGCCCAGATCATTGCCGAAGGCCTGCGTCTGGGCGTGAACTACGGCCTGACCAGCAGTTGCTACGATCCGTCGCCGGAGGGCAATCCCTGCGGCCAGTGCGATAGCTGCCTGCTGCGCCAGAAGGGCTTCCGTGAGAACGGGCTCAGCGATCCGTTGCACTACCAGACGAACAGCTAAGCTGTTCGTCTGGTAGTGCAGCCTCCAGCTTCCAGCTCTTGATTAGTCGAGCTATGGAAGACTGCATGAGCAAAAATAATCTGGGAGCTAAAAGCTGGAAGCTAGGAGCTGTTTTTATGTACTCCGTGAAAGAAATCTTCTATACGTTGCAGGGCGAGGGAGCGCAGGCGGGTCGCGCGGCGGTCTTCTGCCGCTTTACGGGCTGCAATCTGTGGTCGGGCCGCGCCGAAGATCGTGCCACGGCCGTCTGCCGCTTTTGCGATACGGATTTTATTGGCACAGATGGCCTGGGCGGTGGCAAGTTCGCTTCGGCGGATGTGCTGGCGGCTGCGGTGGCCGCTGCCTGGCCCCAGAACGCTGCTCCCGAGAAGAAATACGTGGTCTGCACCGGTGGTGAGCCGTTGCTGCAACTCGATGCTGCGGCGATTGCCGCGCTGCATGCGCGTGGCTTCACAATTGCGGTGGAGACCAACGGAACCGTGGTGGCTCCCGAAGGTCTGGACTGGGTCTGCGTGAGCCCCAAGGCTGGCGCGGCGCTGAAGCAGACGCAGGGGGACGAACTGAAACTGGTCTATCCGCAGGAGGGGCTCGAACCGGAGCGCTTTGCCGCGCTTGATTTCAAGAACTTCTTTCTGCAGCCCAAAGACAGCGTGGAACGTGCCGCGAATACCGCTGCCGCAGTGTGCTACTGCATGGAGCATCCGCGCTGGCGGCTGAGCGTGCAGATGCACAAAGTGGTGGGGATAGCGTAAAGCGGCTGTCAGCTCTCAGCTTTCAGTTCGGCGTGCTGTGCACAACGGCTCTGGCTTTGGAAAGAGTCGCTTGTGGCAGGACCGCTCCGATTTGCAGAATGAGCTGAGGGCTGAGGGCTGAAAGCTTATCGTGAGAAAATAGAAACAGAACCATGGAAATCTACAAGCAATTTTCGATTGAGGCGGCCCACTGGCTGCCGAACGTGCCTGAAGGGCACAAGTGTAAACGGCTGCATGGCCACAGCTTCCGCATCGCGATCCACATCAGTGGTGCGGTGGACGAGCATCTGGGCTGGGTCGAGGATTTTTCGATCGTCAAGGCGGCTTTCAAAACCATCGAGGATCAGATCGATCATCGTTGCCTGAACGAGATTCCCGGCCTGGAGAATCCGACCAGTGAGCACATCGCCCAGTGGCTTTGGCGCAGGCTTTTGCCGCTTTTGCCGCAGCTCAGCAAGGTTGTGGTGGAAGAGACCTGCACGAGTGGCTGCGTCTATCGCGGTGAGCACGAAGGCTGAGCTTGGCGGGAGCCGGGGCTGAACGGGCTGCGGAAAAGCGGTTGAATCCTTGCGGGGGGCAGGAGAGAAACGTCCCTCAGGGGCTAAAGCCCCGTTGATTTTATTGCGTTTATTTGGCACGGCTGAAGCCGTGCCCTTTCAAAACCGAGCCCCAAGAGAGTTTTTCCGCAGCCTGTTCAGCCCGTACTTATTTTGCAGGATTTTTGCGAGGGTTATAGCCTTTTCGGAATGACTATAGATCGAAAGCAGGATGCTAAGTACCTTTTTCCTCGATAAAAAGGTACCTTGCAAGTCCCTTAAAAAGTCTACATGTATTCCGAAAATGCTCTAAAACCCTCGCCTCCCTCCCAAACGAGTTTTTCGTAGCGTGCGCATTCCCTGCGGGTTTTACCGTCCCAGCGCCAGATCGAGCGCGGCCAGAACCTCTGCAGGCTCGGGTCGTACGCGGAAGTCGGCGTAGGCCTCGGCGTAGAGCACCTTGCTATCCTGTCCGATCAGGTAGGTGGCGGGCAGCGGCAGCTTCCAGCTGGATTCGCCGTTGATGAATTCCAGGTCGATGTAGAGGGACTGGTAGTAGTCGCGCATGCTTTCGGGAATGGTGTAGACCAGCCCAAACTGCTTGGCCAGCGTGCAGCCGGGGTCACTGAGCAGCGCGAAGGGCAGGCCGTGGCGGCCAGCCATGAAGTCGTTCTGGCGCGGCAACTGCGGGCTGATGGCTACCAGCAGCGCATTGCGTTCGCGCAGCTCGGGGTAGAGCTTTTCCCAAGCTTCCATCTCGGTGACACAGTAGGGGCACCAGCGTCCGCGAAAGAACTTGACTACCAGTGGGCCCAGCGCCAGCAGATCCTCGCTGCGGGCCACGCGGCCGGTGGATTCCACCAGCTCAAAGCTTGGCGCCTGAGCGCCCACGGGCAGAATCTTATCTTCGATGCCGGAGACAAACAGCTCAGCAATCAGTTGCTCACTGGCCGCAAGCTTGTCGGGCTGCACCAGTTCGCGGGTGCGGGCCATGATTTCGTCGAGTTGGTCCTGAAGTGGGGCCATGGAGTTATTTTCGCAGATGAATGTATCTATCTTCTTCCTGCAAGCTTTCTGAAGCTAAATTTTTCTTTGCCGTTTTCCCTGATCCAGAGCAATGTTTTTTGTTTGGTAAGAAAATCGTATTCGATTGCGCCGATATTCGATCTCATGCGCGGGAATGTGTGCCCGTAAACGATCAAGCAAACAATGCTTGGATAATGAATTGGGTCAACTCTCCAGCGTGCGAGAGTTTCTTCCATTTGAACTCGTGCATGTTTCAGGTCCGAACCCTTTAGTTCAAGAATGACGTCAATGGTTTGGTCCGAACCAACTATATAGTCTGCTTGCTTGCCTTTTGACTTGAAATAGCACTTGTCATAGCGCACAACACGTAGCTCTTTGCGTCGGGGATTGGCAAAGGTAGCGGCAATCCCTTCTTCCTCAAGAACGAGACTCGTCTGATGGCTGCACGCAATGCATTCCGTGTCACATGTGGCGTGCTTAGGAGACTTTCTGGTTTGCATATTCCAGCCTCAGAAGTTCGTCAAATTCGTGGCCAATCGTCTCAGAAACGTCATCGAGATACTCTCCGTTGATCAGTCCCGAGTCAGAAAGAATCGATTCGAGCTTTCCGTCATGAATGCTGTATGCCTTGAATGTTCCAGGCGCAATCCAGTACTTTTCGTCGATTGGAATCTTCTTTTTCAGGGGAGCTTTTTGGCCAAGTTGCCCCGCCAGAATCAGGTTGTTGAACGCAGAGAGGATGTAAGGACTGTGGGTGGTGATGGCATACGATAGCCAAAGAGAATCGAAGTTTGCAAACCATGCAAGCAACCTAACCAAATCATTCTGTGTGTTTGGAAAGACACCCAATTCTGGTTCTTCAATAAAAAACATACCCAATGGCGGAGCAGGCATTGTGGGAATATTAGAGTATCTTGCTTTGTCTATGGATTGACTTAGTGAATTGATCAGCGGCAGTAATTCGAGCGTGCCAGAAGAGAGAATTTCAAATGGCCACTTCCGTATATCCTGATTGGATTCAAAGAGGAGGCGACCTTCTTCACGGATGACTTTTCCCTTCAGGATTGTCGTTACCAATTCACCAAATGCGCGCAGAGCCCCTAGGTCTGATTGGTAGCATTTCATCAATGCCTTGTATTCTGCATCAAATTGCGAGGCATAAAGCTGTGTTATCCAATCGAGATTTTTGGTCGCTAATGCAGCATAGCCACGATTAGGAAGTGAATAAAATGCCCGTCCCGTAGGGACATATGTGGAATCTTCGACAAGGGGTAAAGGTCCGGTGTCTTTTGGAAGAAGTTGCTTACGTATGCCAGAGGGTAGAATTACACGGTTTCCTGTTAGATTCTCAGAGTAAAAATTGCGGAGTCCTTCTTGAAGCGAAATGCTCAGTTTTTCTTGCTTAGATGATTTTGCAAAGGACACGGAAAAATTATCTAAGACATATACGACTAGAAAATTTTGATTTCGCCAGCTCTCTTCTGAGAATTTTTCAAGAAACTCATTCTGAATCCTGAACAAAAGAGAAGCAAATGAGAGCCTTTGAGAAAAACAGCTTTCAATGAGCTCAGGGACGGCTTGGCCGCAGAAATACGCCAGCTTGCAGAGCAGACTTTTTCCGCTAGCCTGGGGGCCGATGAGGACGGTGATTTTGCCAAATTCCAGCTCGGCATCTTCGATGACCGAGAAGTTCTTGACCGTGAGTTTACGCATACCGTCCTCCTGCAGCCTGGAATCGATCTTAGATCCTTTAAGAGCACCTTCCGGGGCTAAAGCCCCGTTGATTTTATTGCGTTTATTTGGCACGGCTGAAGCCGTGCCCTTTCAAAACCGAGCCCCAAGAGAGTTTTTCCGCAGCCTGTAAAGCCGTGCCCTTTCAAAACACTCGATTGTGCTTACCGTCCGAACTTCTGCCGTCCGCCCAGACCCAGACCGCCGAGGCCGCCGCGCATCATCTGCTTGGCCATGCCGCCCTTGCCCATCTGTTTGAAGAGCTTGTTCATCTGGGCGTACTGGCGGAGCAGGTTGTTTACGTCCTGCACCTCGACGCCGGCACCGGCGGCAATGCGCTTGCGGCGCGGTCCGCTGATGATCTCGTGATTGTGGCGTTCCTTGGCGGTCATCGAGTTGATGATTGCTTCCAGCCGCGTGAACTGTTTTTCGTCCACCTGGCTGGCGGCCTGTTGCATGCCGGCAAAGGGGCCAACCGAGGGCAGCATCTTCAGGATCGACTCCATGGAGCCCATCTTCTTGATCTGGCGCAACTGGTCACGGAAGTCTTCGAGCGAGAAGCCGTCGCCGAGCAGGGCCTTCTTGGCCAGTTCCTCTGATTTTTTCTTATCGATGGCCGACTCGGCCTTTTCGATCAGCGAGAGCATATCGCCCATGCCCAGAATGCGGCTGACGATGCGGTCGGGATGGAAGGGCTCGAAGGCGTCGGGCTTTTCGCCGGTGCCCAGGAACTTGATGGGCTGGCCGGTGACGTGGCGGATGGAAAGGGCAGCGCCGCCGCGGGCGTCACCGTCGATCTTGGTGAGCACTACGCCGGTCAGGTTCAGTCGCTGGTGGAAGCTGAGCGAGGAGTTGACCGCATCCTGGCCGGTCATGGAGTCGGCCACGAAGAGGATTTCGCTGGGATTCAGCAGCTTTTTCAGCTGCTCCATCTCCTGCATCAGCTCTTCGTCAAGGGCCAGACGGCCGGCGGTATCGACGATCAGCGTATCGCAGCCCATGATGCGGGCTTCGCGGATGGCTTCCTTGGCGAGGCGCGTCACTAGAGCGGTGCCGGGGGCCTCGTCGTTGATTTTGCCCTCGTAGAGCTTGACCTCGACCTGCTTGGCTACAACCTTGAGCTGCTCGCGGGCGGCAGGACGATAAACGTCGACCGAAACCAGCATGGGGCGATGGCCGCCCTTCTTGAGCCAGGTGGCCAGCTTGCCGCTGGTGGTGGTTTTACCGGAACCCTGCAGGCCAGCCATCAAAATGACAGTGGGCGGCTGCGAGGCGAATTTGAAGCGGGCCGTGTCTTTGCCGAGCAGGGCAACCAACTCGTCGCGCACGATCTTGATGACCTGTTCGGAGGGCGAGAGGGAGGTTAACACCTCGGTGCCCACGGCTTTCGAGCGGATCTGTTCAATCAGATCCTTGACGACGTTCAGGTTGACGTCGGCCTCGAGCAGCGCCACACGAATCTCGCGCAACGCCTCGGCGATGTTTTCTTCGGTAAGCGTTCCCTGGCCGCGAAGGCTCTTAAAGGCGCGCTGCAGTTTCTCTGTCAGATTCTCGAACATGGTCAGGGTCTATTTTATCGGAAGCGGGGCGGCTTTCGGAGGTGGGTGATGGGTTTTCGGGCGGGAATTGGCGCGAGGATGGATTTCCGGGGCTGGGAAGTACGGGAAAGCCCTGAGAATTCCGTAAACCACAGGAAAAATAGATATTTCCAGACAACACGCGGCGCGGCACGCAGGATGCTGGTTCTGGCTGGGTTTGTGTGGCTTCTCCAAAGAAAAGGGCGCGCAGTTCATGCGCGCCCTCCGGGGAGGCTGTGTGCGATGGTTTATCCGATGCGGCGCAAGAGTTCTACGTCTTCCATGACGGAATGGATGATCTGGTTGCGATCTTCCATGAAGCTTCCAAGTTCGGCGAGCACACGATTTACCCCTTCCAGACTGTTTGTCATGGTTTCGGTTTCCTGCACGATGCCGCCATAGCTGGTCTGGGCCTGCAGCAGGTTCTGGCGGGTGTGATCGATGTTGCCGCCGAGGGACTCCAAGGCTTCTCTCATGTGTTGAATGGAGTCGTTGGTCTGTTGCAGGCTGGTTTTGGTGTCCTGCGAGAGCTTGTTGACTTCCTTGGCGACGATGGCGAATCCTTTGCCAGCATCGCCGGCGCGGGCGGCCTCAATGCTGGCGTTGAAGGCCAGCAGGTTGGTTTTGCCGGCGATGGCCCCGATGAGAGAAAGGATCGAACTGAGTCCGTTCATGGAGTCGTTCAGATCCTTGAAGTGGGTGGCCAGCGCATTGGTGTCGGAGGCGCGTTCGGCGGACTGTGCAGATTCGACGACAACGCCACGGATTCCTTTAACAACCTGATTGATGGATTTGGTCTGCTCAAGGGCTTGCCCGACCTTGTCGCCCAGTGTCGTACTCTCCTGCACGTACTCGATCAGGCGCAGGTTGAGGCGCTTGCGGAAGTTGTTGAGCAGTATCATGCGATTGAGCTGGCGGCGGGAGAAGTAATCGCGGAAGTTGGCGTAGTGGATAGGGAAGTTGTCGATGAACGGGTCTTGCAGAGGCTTTTGCGTCGTATCGAAGAAGACCAGCGCGGTCAACGTCTGATTGATGTTGATGCCGAAGAGTTCGCCAAACGTAGAGAAGCCCGCAACGGGCATCGGCCACAGAGAGTCCACGCCGCGCAGGGCCGTTGCGTTGTTCAATCTGCGCAAGATGCAGTCGTTGAGCAGGGCGCCGATGGGTTTTGGCTTGTTGGCTAGAAAGTTGTGCAGATCTTTTTTTGTCTGTTCGGCGAAATCCGTGGCTTCGAGCAGTTCCAGACGATCCCCGGAACTGATGTCGCAGAAGAAGGAGATTGTGCCGGTTTCAGCATCAATGCCGGAGACGGAGCGGACAAAGATCTCTCCGCCCACTTCCATGCCGAAGGTGTAGCCGTTGAGCTTGGCAGAGAGTTCGGCAACCGGAACGTGCATTTCCTGGGCTACGGCGCGGGCAAAGGGAAGAATCTGATTGGTTTGGGGGTCGATGACCGCTGCGGCCGTGCGGCGATCGGGATCAGCATCGATCACGATGAAGGATTTGCCGGTCTTTTTAAAATTCTGGGTTTTGAAAATGCTGTAGGCCCGCCCGGGTCGCAACTTCATCAGGGTAATGACGGCATGGTTTTCGAGAACCTGCTGGCCGTCAAAGATGACCGTGGAGCGGAAGTCCAGCTTGCCGCCGGCCGACCCGCCGATAAAAGTGCAGGGCAGGCTGCCGGCGCGGTAGACGGCGTCCATGAAGTAGTTTTCGCTGGCGGAAAGGCCGTCGATCAGCGTAAAGGCAATGGTGTCGTGTACGTCGACGGGAAAGGGCGCGCGCAGGGTGTGCAAGGACTGCACAATCCGCTCGATACGTGTTTCGTAATCGAGCGACGGGTTTCCCTGTCGAATGTCCTCGTTGTGCAGGGGGATTTTGTGAATGCTGACTTCCTGCAGCAGATCGGCAGGGAAGACCTGCAGAATGACGGTGGACCAGGAATTTCCGGTGTTTTTATAGAGCGCGCCGCTGACGTTGCACAATTCACCGGCTGTGCTGACAGCAATCAAAGGAGTTTCGCCCGCCATGGACTTGAGCGACTGGCAGACATGGCGAAAATCCGCGTGAGGCGAAATAAAGGCGCAGGCCAGGGCTGCCTGTTCAAAACATTGCGCGCTCAACCCACGCAGATGTTCATCGCTTTCAAATACCTGGATGGAAGCCGGGCTGTCTGCGAATTGTCCTGCAGCCGTTGTTTCAGCATGAGAGCGGTTTGATTTTCCCTGGGAAAACGAAAACATGGCAGTCTTGCCTTTCTGGTCAGGGGCTCTTTGTCCAACGGATCAACTCAGATCAGCATTTCCAGCCGCACATGTGCGGCAGTACCGTTTGGTCCTCTTCTGAAGATCGGCAAAATTTGGGAAGAATTTATATGTTTGTTGGGCGGGGAAGATTTTTCACTCTCTGGAAAATTGCCGTAGTGGGAGTTCTAAAATGGTTCCATGCCCGCATATCGATCCAGAACATCGACGCATGGACGGAATATGGCCGGAGCCCGCAGCTTGTGGCGCGCTACCGGCATGAAAGACGGCGATTTCGGCAAGCCCATCATCGCTGTCGTCAACTCCTTTACGCAGTTTGTGCCCGGCCACGTTCACCTGAAGGACCTGGGCCAGCTGGTGGCCGCCGAGATTGAAAAGGCCGGCGGCATTGCCAAGGAGTTCAACACCATTGCCATCGACGACGGTATCGCCATGGGTCATGGCGGCATGCTTTATAGCCTGCCTTCGCGCGAGATGATTGCCGACTCGGTGGAGTACATGGCTAACGCCCATTGTGCCGACGCGCTGGTGTGCATTTCGAATTGCGACAAGATCACGCCCGGCATGCTGATGGCTGCGCTGCGGCTGAACATTCCCGCAGTGTTTGTCTCTGGCGGTCCGATGGAGGCTGGCAAGGTCAAGCTGTCGGGCAACATTGTGAAGGCTGTGGACCTGATTGACGCCATGATTGTGGCGGCCGACGACAAGGTGAGCGACGCTGATGTGGACGAGTACGAGCGTTCGGCGTGTCCTACCTGCGGATCATGTTCCGGCATGTTCACTGCCAACTCCATGAACTGCCTGACCGAGGCGCTGGGCTTCTCGCTGCCGGGTAACGGTACTGTGGTGGCCACGCATGCTGACCGCAAGGAGCTCTTCCTGGAAGCGGGCCGCAAGATTGTTGAGTTGTCCAAGCGTTACTACGAGCAGGACGATGCGACGGTGCTGCCGCGTTCGATTGCCAGCTTTGCGGCTTTTGAGAACGCCATTACGCTGGACATTGCCATGGGCGGCTCGACCAACACGGTGCTGCATCTGTTAGCTGCCGCGCAGGAGGCCGAGGTGCCCTTTACCATGGCCGACATTGACCGGCTTTCGCGCCGCGTGCCGCATCTGTGCAAGGTGGCCCCCTCCACGCCCTATGTGCACGTCGAGGATGTACATCGCGCCGGTGGCATCTTCGGCATTCTGGGCGAGCTGGATCGCGCTGGTCTGCTGCACTGCGAGACGCGCACGGTGCACACGGCCACGCTGGGCGAGGCGATTGAAAAGTACGATGTGAAGCGCCAGCCTTCGGCCGCTACAACGGAGTTTTATCGCGCCGCGCCGGGCGGAGTGCGCACTACGGAACCTTTCAGCCAGAGCGCCCGCTATGACGCACTGGATGTGGACCGCACGCAGGGCGTGATTCGCAGCAAGGAGAA
The DNA here is from genome assembly GCF_048629425.1 of Telmatobacter bradus. Taxonomy (NCBI): domain Bacteria; kingdom Pseudomonadati; phylum Acidobacteriota; class Terriglobia; order Terriglobales; family Acidobacteriaceae; genus Telmatobacter; species Telmatobacter bradus. Next base: position 3,085,725 of record NZ_CP184532.1, on the reverse strand, counting down.
CGCCTTCAGTCAGGATGGCGGTCTGGCCGTGCTGTTTGGCAACATTGCCGCAGAAGGCTGCATTGTGAAGACGGCGGGCGTTGATCCGGCGCATCTGACCTTTGAAGGCCGGGCACGCATCTTCGAGAGTCAGGAAGCATCGGTGGATGCGATTTTGGCTGGCAATGTGGTGGCCGGCGATGTGGTTCTGATCCGCTATGAAGGCCCGAAGGGCGGCCCGGGCATGCAGGAGATGCTGTACCCGACCAGCTACCTGAAGTCGAAGGGGCTCGGCAAGGTTTGTGCTCTGATTACCGATGGCCGCTTCTCGGGCGGGTCCTCGGGGCTGTCGATTGGGCACATCTCGCCGGAGGCTGCTGATGGTGGCGCAATCGGATTGGTGGAAGAGGGCGATACGATCGTGATCGACATTCCCAATCGCGTGCTGAAGGTGGATGTGAGCGATGCGGTACTGGCCGAACGGCGCAAGGCGATGGACGCCAAGGGCGCAGCCGGCTGGAAGCCCAAGCGCGACCGCGTGGTTTCGCCCGCTCTGCAGGCCTATGCGGCCATGGCCACCAGCGCCTCGCGTGGCGCGGTGCGCGACGTGAAGCAACTGGAGAAACGGTAGAGGACAGAGAACAGAGATCTCTGTACTTACTCACGAGGAAATTTGAAATGAAGAAAGTATCGATCATTCTTGGCCATCAGCATGAGGGCAGCTTCAATCATGCGATAGCTGAACTCGCCAAAAAGACGCTCGAAAAAAATGGTTACGAGGTACGCTTTCACGACCTCTATGCGGAAAAGTTTGATGCCCTTCTTCCCCATGAAGAGATTGGCGGACCTATCAACGATCCGCTGGTGCAGCAGCATCTGACCGAGATTGCCGAGGCCGACGGAATCATCATTGTGCATCCGAACTGGTGGGCGATGCCGCCAGCTATCATGAAGGGCTGGATTGATCGCGTGATGCGCCAGGGTGTGGCTTATCGCTTTGAGAACGGCGCGCCCAAGGGACTGCTGAAGGCTGAGCACGCGCTGGTGTTTACCACCAGCAACACGCCCAAAGAGGTGGAACTGAAGTGGTTTGGTGATCCGCTGGAGAATCTGTGGACCACCTGCATCCTCACCTACTGTGGCGCCAAAAACGTGAAGCGTACTAACTACGAAAGCGTGATCATGAGTTCAGCAGAACAGCGCACGGGATGGTTGGCTGATGTAGAGGCGCAGGTGACCGCGGCTTTTGCTGCCGAGTAAATATCAAAAATCCTGCAATGTAAAAGAGCGGCTCTTTTGAGCCGCTCTTTTTTTGTTTTTTTATGCGATGAAGCGCCAGGGACAGCGCGGATATGGAGAAAGCTTAAAAAATGAAGAAGCTCAAAAGTGAATCAGTGTATGTGATCTGTTCATCGGCTATGTAGTGCCGGAGATGAGGTTGGAGGAATCAACTTTGTTATTACCGCTGCATACCTGATTGCGCCCGGCCTGTTTGGCGGCATAGACGGCCTGGTCCGCCATTTCGATCAGGTCGCGCATCTGCAACTCATTATTCGGGATCAGCGTGGCACCGCCGACGGAGACCGTGACGACGCCGAGTATGTTCTGGCTGTGAGGCAGTTGGCGGTCACGTACCGCCGCGCAGAGCTCCCCCGCTACATGCAGGGCGTTGGTATGGTCTGTGCTGGGCAGCACGACAACAAATTCCTCGCCGCCGAAGCGGGCCACCAGATCGGTAGAGCGCATGGCTACGTCGAGGGCGGCTTCGGCAATCTGTTTCAGGCAGTTATCGCCACGCGGATGGCCATAGGTGTCGTTGTACTTTTTGAAGTTGTCTACATCGACCATCAGCAGGGAGAGTGGTTCGTGCGTGCGGATGGCGCGCCGCCATTCCTGATGAAGGTATTTATCGAAGCGGCGGCGGTTGGCCAGGCCGGTGAGAGGATCGGTGACGGAGAGCGCTTCGACGGCATCGTAGGCTTCGCGCAGGCTGATCTCGGCGTTTTTGCGTACGCTGATGTCGCGAATGAAATTTAAAACGCCAGAGGGCTGGCCCGACTGTGGATCGCGCACCATCGACAGGCTGACCTCAATCCAGAGGTATTCGCCTTCGCTGCTCTGGCGTACGCGGCATTCGAGCGTGGCGGCAGCGGACCCGGCGCGCAGTTCATCGATGATGGCGTGCACACGGGGCCGGTCGGCAGGGTGTACGGGTTCGAGTCCTTCTTCGGTCAGCAAATCCTCGGGACGCCAGCCGCCGAATTTTTCAGCAGCGGCTGAGCCATAGGAGCGTTTGCCACTCATGTCACTCAGGATGATGGCGTCGCGCGAGTTCTCGCTGACCAGCGCATGGAGCGCGGCAATCTTTTCCAGGTTATGTTCGGTGGAGCGGTGATGATCGAGTACCGACGAGATGCTATAGACCAGCAGAATGCCCTCCGCGCAGAACAACTGCAGGGCCGATGCGGCGCTTATTCCGTGGGCTGTGGCGAAGAGGTAGAGTGCTCCATGGCCCGATGCGGTAAGCAAGACGGCAGTAATGGCAAGAAAAAGCAGGAGCTGAACAGCACGTTCCGTATCAAAGCAGCGGTAGGTGAGAGCCAGCAGGGGAAGAACCAACAGCAGTAAAGGCAGGGTTGGCTGGGCGAGCAGAAGAATGCAGAGAGGCAGCAGAATAAGTTGCTTCGAGGTGCAGTGCTTCCAGATATCGAGCTCAAACGGATTTTTGCTGAACAGGGCAATGAGCGCGGGCGTGACCAGCGCTGTGCCCAATCCGTGGGCAATCGCGCAATACAGTATGCGCTGTGCAAAGCTTTCGGGCGCGTATTGCGACTGCAGTTGAACCGTGGGCGAGGCGAAGACGAAGGGCAGCGCCAGTACGGAGACGGGCCAGAAGCGCAGCAGAAAACTGCTTCCGCTCAACGAAGAAAATTCCATCCAGCAGGAGCGCAAGAGCAGTCCGCCCAGCAGCCCTTCGGTGCATTGCAGCAGGGGATCCGTGAGAACCATCCAGCCTACCGGAGAACTGATGAACAGAAGCGGCAATAACTGGGCGGCAAAGGCTGCAATTGTCAGGAAGAACCAGGCAGCATGCGGCGTGAGCAGCAGGAAGGCGAGCAGGACGCCAGGAAGCAGCGTCAGCACAGGATGCGAAGCCGGGCCGAGAAGATGAGCAAACTGTGAAGCCAACAGGGAGAAAAGGAAACAGCTGGTCAGTTGCTTCAGCGTTGTGTCCAGCGATAACCAACTGCGATGATTCCGGTTCTTCTCGTTTCTCATCTCTTTCACTGCCCATTCCGCGCCTGTCCGATCTGGTTGACGGCTGAAATTATGTTACTTCCAGATCTGCGAGCACAGCGCATTGATACATTTTGCTCTCCGGGGGGAAAGAGGCTGAGAATTGTGTTTAAAAAATCTGCTATGAACAGGTATCGGCAGGAACTGTAATCCCATGAGGGGTTTCCGGTGAGTACAGCAGTAGCGAAGGGTGGTTTTTAATGAAAGTTAACAATTGCAAGTTAAAGCTCTGGCGAGTATGGTTCGACACATGAATTATTTCTAGAGAGAAAGTCTCTGCCGAAGCAGGAGTCTAAAGATGATCTCCGGCTTCGGTAGAGAAAAACAGGGTAGAAAGGGGATTTTGCCTCAAGAAAAAGACCCTTTCTGCAGATCTGAAAACTTTGCGCGACCGGATGAAACTTGAGGTCTAGTGTCAAAATTCAGCCACTAAAAGGCTTGCAAGCCACAGGCCGCGCTTGATCGGTGGCTGTTACTGTACAGGCTCGATCAGATACTGCTCCAGCTTGCCGTCCGGGTAGGTGTAGGTGGTCAGCCGCAGCCGCTTGGAGGGGAAGACCAGATCGAAGCTGCGGAAGGTCATGCCGCCGCGCAGTTCCTTTCTTCTTTCGGTCAGGCTCAAAGGCTCGCCGAGCGGCTCTAGCGATGCTTTGTAGTCGGCCAGTGCTTGATCGGTGAAGTAGTCGCTCAGATTCGGAGCTAGCAGCGAGCGGTCAATTTTGCCCTGCAGCAGATCGTGGTAGAGGGCCAGAGCCTGTGTTTCTTCCGGGCTGGCTTTGAGCGCGGCGGCCAGCGGAGCCACCAGATGGGCGATGGTGGAAGCCGCGCCATGGGCGTCCTGATTGGTGAGCACGACTACGGCTGCGCCGTCGTCCACCAGGACTACATTGTCCGAGACAAAGCCGGAGACCTCGCCGGAGTGCTCAATGGAGCGATGGCCGTTGTGGTCCAATACCTCAACGCCCAGGCCATACTCGCTGCCCTTGCCGTCTGTCAGCTTCACCTCTTCAAACATCTTCTTATAGCTTTCAGGCGAGAGAAGCGACTGGGAGATCAGGCTTGCGTCCCACAGCGCCAGATCGTGCGCCGTCATGGCCAACTCGCCTGCCGCAAACATCCAGCCACGGCCCTCTTTGGGCGCGGGACGCAGGGGGCCGAGGGCGTGGCGATAGTAGGCCGTGGCGTCGGTGCTGGTTAACCGCTGCTCGTCGCTGTTCCATACGCTGGTCATGCCCAGCGGCCGGAAGACGCGCTCCACCAGCAGGTCCGTCAGGGGGCGGCCGGTGACAGCTTCGACGATGCGGCCGGCGATCACGTAGTTGGTGTTGGAGTACTGCCACTCGGCACCGGGCGTAAAGTCCAGCGGTTTTTTGCCCCAGGTGTCAAGAATCTGCTGGGCGCTCTCGGGCTGCAGCATGGGCGTCATCAGGTAGTCCTCGGGCCAGTAGTCCTGATAGCCGCTGGTGTGCGAGAGCACCTGACGGATGGTGACCTTGTCGCCTTCGGTAAGGCCCGGCACGTATTTGCCCACCGGATCGTCGAGCTTGAGCTTGCCCTGCTCGGCCAGCAGCAGAATGGCGGCGGCGGTGAACTGCTTGGAGACCGAACCGATGCTGTAGCGCAGTTCGGGTGTGGCCGGCGTGTTGGGGTCCAAATGGGCCAAACCGTAAGCATGCGTGTAGACGAGCTTGCCGTGCTGCACCACAGCTACAGACGCGGAAGGAACGCCGGTCTGCGCGAGGGTTTGCGTGGCGATGCGGTCGATCTGCATACGCAGCGCGGGATCAATCGACTCGACTGTCTGGTTGGCCAGCGGCTGGTTCAGCAAAGACTGGGCGGGCAGAACGAAGGCGGGCAACAGCGCCAGGGCGAACAACGGCTTGACAACGCGCATGGTACTTCTCCTGCAGACATTTTACGAGCTTCCAGCCTCTTGACCGCTGACCGCCGTTCTATGCTTGTGTCCTTCAGACTGCAAAAAACCTCTTTCTGGAGGGAGCCTTGTAACAGGGCCCGACTTGAGTCGGGCTGAAATGCCTTCAAAAAGGCAGGGGCTTCAGCCCTTGCTTTGGATGCGGATGCTCGAAAGATCAGGGGCTAAACAGGCTGCGGAAAAACGGTTGAATCCTTGCGGGGGGCAGGAGAGAAACGTCCCTCAGGGGCTAAAGCCCCGTTGATTTTATTGCGTTTATTTGGCACGGCTGAAGCCGTGCCCTTTCAAAACCGAGCCCCAAGAGAGTTTTTCCGCAGCCTGTAAAGCCCCAAATCTCAATCTACGGGCGTTTCGGCACGACTAAAGTCATGCCCTGTTACAAAACATAACCAACGTGATTTGCGGCCTAGTGTCCCGAGTCCAAAGTTCGCTTCGTAATTGATCTGTCCACTTGAGCGGAGCTTGGCCGGTTTTTTGGCCAAACAGAGTCCTGCGGCTGTTCTTCAAGGATCTTTCGCGGAAGTTGATGTATTTTTGGAGCCAAAGTTCATGGACGCAGAAGAAAAAAGCAACCGCAGGTCCCCTTCGGCTGCGCTCAGGGCAGGCTTTCGACTCTCTGCGGTCGCTCAGGAGGACAGGCTGAAATTTGATGAGGATTTTAGACTCAGGACACTAGGTGCTGGAAGCTGGAGGCTAGAAGCTGTTTTCCGCTAGTAAACTGGGAAGAGTGGGAGTGCCGCATCGATCGAATGCGCGCCCGCCCGGAGGTCACTGTTGCAGAAGCTCGTTGAGGGCCACAAACGGTTCCATGCCGAAATCTTCCCCCGCCGTAAAAACGAGTTCCATCTTCTGGCTGAGGGTCAGCAGCCTGCCTGGCTTTTTATCACCTGTTCGGATTCGCGTGTGGTGCCGGATCTGGTCCTGGGCACTGATCCTGGCGATTTGTTCATCACCCGCAATGCGGGCAACGTGGTTCCCGTTACCAGCTACGATGTGGATGGTTGCACGGCCACCATTGAGTATGCGGTAGAGGTGATCGGCGTCAAGCACGCCATTCTCTGTGGTCACTCTGATTGCGGAGCGATGAAGGCCGCGCTGGACCACAGTGCGCTTGAACAGTTGCCCAAGGCCGAACGCTGGCTGCAGCATGTGGAGGCGGCGTTTGCGCATCGTCAGCCGCTGAACCCGGCTGATGGCGAACATGCCGAACTGGCCTCGCTGATCCGCGGCAACGTGGTGGCGCAACTGCTGAACCTGAAGGCGCAGCCGGCTGTGGCGCGGGAGCTGGCGCTGGGCAAACTGACCGTGCACGGCTGGTACTACGACATTCTTACCGGCCACATTGAGGAGTATGACGAGGTGCTGAAGCGCTTTGTGCCGTGGCCCCGGAAAGATAATTTTTAAAAATTTAACGGGGAAATGTTGTTGATTTTATGGTGGATATAACAAACTAGTTTGTAAACTGGTTGATTTGCGGTATGCTGGGGCAGTTTTTGGAGGGGCGCTCAGATGGAGAGCGGTTACACCGAGGTTGGTGCATTCGAAGCCAAGACCCGCTTGTCGGAGATTCTGCGCAAGGTGCAGCAGGGCGAGAAGTTCACGATCACCGTGCGCGGTCAGGCCGTGGCCGACGTGATTCCGCGTGCGGACCGGGATCGTCGACAGGCTCAGGCAGCGGTCAAGCGCCTGCTGGCGATGCCGCGCGTGTTGGGCGTATCTGCTGAAACTGTGAAGCAATGGATCGAAGCAGGCCGGGAATGAGTCTGGTTCTGGATGCTTCGATGGCGCTTGCCTGGCAGTTTGCGCGCAATGAGGAGGCAGCGCTTGCCGAGCGCGTTTTGCTGGCGTTGCCCGAAACTGGCGCATGGGTTCCGGCCATCTGGTGCGCCGAGGTGGCCAATGCGCTGCTGCGCGGGGAGCGTGCAGGCGTATTGACTGCTGCGCAGAGCAGCTATTTTCTGGAGCAACTGGCGCAGTGCAGAATTGAAGTGGACGGAGTGTCGCCGTTGACGATGCAGCGTAGTGTTGTAGCTTTGGCGCGTGCGCAGGGCCTTACCACCTATGATGCTTCGTATCTGGAACTGGCTTTGCGGATGAATCTGCGGCTGGCCACATTTGATCGCAAGTTGAGGGACGCTGCTTTGACCGTGGGAGTGAAAGTGGTGGCGTAACTATTGATCCGGCAAATAAAGAGTGTTTTCGTGTTCCCCCACCCTAGGGCGCGTTGACGTTCAATTGGTGTTTTCCGATAAATTTGAAGTATCCGTATGAATCGTAAGCAGTTGACAGATACTCAGTGGCAGGCGATAGCGCCTTATTGTCTTGGCAAAGCCGAGGATCCCGGGCAAACAGGCGGGGATGCGCGTGTGTTCATCGAAGGGGTTTTATGGATCGCCCGTACCGGTTCACCGTGGCGCGATCTGCCCAAGGAGTACGGATGCTGGAATTCCGTATTCAAGCGGTTTCGTCGCTGGGTCTTGCGCGGTGCTTTTGAGCGTATCTTTCAAATTCTCTCTGACGATACCGACTTTGAATATGTGATGGTGGATGGAACCATTGTTCGTGTGCATCGTCACGGACAGGGGGCAAAAGGGGGACCCAAAAACAGTCCATCGGCAAGAGTCGAGGCGGATTGACGACCAAAATTCTAGCGCTGGTTGATGCGCTGGGTAATCTTGTTCGCTTTCGCCTTATGCCCGGCCAGCGAGGAGAGACAACTGGCGTGAACGCGCTACTGGAAGGAATCAACTGTGGCGCATTACTTGGTGACAAAGCCTACGATGCGGACTGGCTGCGTGCAAAGTTGCAACTGCGCGGTATCGAAGCAGTGATTCCACCCAGAGCCAAGCGTCTGAATCCTGCAACGTATGACGCCGATAAGTACAAATGGCGACACTTGATTGAAAACTTCTTCCAAAAACTCAAAGAGTTCAAACGCATCGCCATGAGAGCATGCAAAACTGACTCAAGCTTCGAGGCCATGATCTACCTCGCCGCTGCCGTTATTCGCTCTCGGTGAACGTCAACACGCCCTAGAGCGGTTCTCCAATAGGTGTAGCCCTTTTTAGATCGTGCAAGGTGCTTTTTCTTGAGAAAAAAGCCACACAGTTGCAGAGATTTCGGTGTTCAGCAATTGGAGAACCGCTATAGCCACAAAAACAAAGGCGTGGTGAGGATGGGGCACCCAGTGTGGCGCAAATTAGCAAAAGAAAAGCCTGCGCATCTTTCAGCGCAGGCTTTTTTGTCTTAGAAAAGCAGGGTTCTATGCAAAGCGCATGGAAACTTTGCCGACGGTGCTGAAGTTGACTTCCACGACGTCGCCAGCCTTGGCGAAGTCGTTGCCGGTCCAGCTGCCGGTGGTGATCCAGGTGCCAGCTTCCAGGCCTCCGGTGCGGGTCGCGCCTTCGTTGGCCAGAAAGATGATCATGCGGATCGGGTCGGTTCCGGCACTGTTCGAGGCAGTGCGGTTCTTTACCTCAATGCCTTCCACGGTGAGCGTGACGTTCTCCTTGGCAAGATCGATCTGCTGCCAGTTGGCGACGGCGGGGCCGTAGATGAAGCCGCCGTGCATGCCGAGGTCAGCCTGTTTGCGGTTCTTGGGCGCATCTTTGAGTACAGGCAGAGCGGCTTCCAGCTCCTCGATGACCGGATGGCAGCTTTCAATGGCTGCAATCACTTCTTCGCGGGTATAGGGCGTGGCGCGGGGCGGCAGCGGCTTGCCCAGCTTGAAGGCGACTTCGGCTTCAAGGCCGCGCAGGCGCAGGCGGTCGCCTGAGTAGACGCTGCCCGAAGGCGCGATCCAGGCGGCGATCATGGGGCTGAAGTTGGGGGTGGATTCCGGCGACGAAGCGCCGATTTTCCAGCTGCGGGCCGGTACGCTGCCCTTTGGTTCGATCACCTCGGCCATGCGGTCCTGCACAAACCAGGCTTCTTCGAGCGACTGAGGCTCAAGGGCTTCGGGGATGGAGGAAACGGGCGTAGCCGTGCGGCGGGATTCCAGAAAAATGCCTGCCAGAGTAGAGAGTTCAAGTGCACGCTGTGAGCTGATCATGCCTTTCAGTGTGCAACATGGTGCAGGGATTTGTCTTGTGCCGGGGCCGCAGGATGGGGTGATCGCGGTCACGGCAAGGGCCTGTGCGAGGGAAGAGAATAGCCCGGGCTCGAAGGTGTAAAACCGGCATTTTTACATCGGGCCGAATCGCTTTGAGCTACAGGTTGAGGGAAGGTTTCATGACGAATCCGGAGAAAAAAGACCGGGGCAAGCTGGCAATCGATGAGAACGAGTGCAAGGGCTGCACGCTGTGCGTGGCTGCCTGCCCGCCTCATGTGATTGCGCTCCAGGAACATCTGAATCACTACGGCTACCGGACCGCGCAGTATGCGGGCGCAGGCTGCACGGCTTGCGGCATCTGCTTTATGGTGTGCCCGGAGCCGGGAGCCATCACCGTCTTCAAGCTGAACGCGGGCGCCAGGCAAAATACCACCCAAAATACCACTTTGTCCGGGCAAGGAGCTGCCGCATGCGCAAGCAACTGATGAAGGGCAACGAGGCCATTGTGAAGAGCGCGGTGCTGGCCGGTTGTCGTGCGTTTTATGGCTACCCGATTACGCCGGCCAGCGAGATTGCCGAGGCGGCTGCGGAGTTATTGCCCGCCGCAGGCGGTGTGAATGTGCAGGCCGAGAGTGAGGTGGCGGCCATCAACATGCTCTACGGCGCGGCGGCTGCGGGTGTGCGCGCCATGACGGCTTCGAGCGGGCCCGGCATCAGCCTGATGCAGGAGGGGCTGAGCTATATGGCCGGAGCCGAGTTGCCCTGCGTGATTGCCGACATTACCCGTGGCGGACCGGGCCTCGGCAATCTGGGCGCGGAGCAGGGCGACTACAACCAGGTGGTGAAGGGCGGCGGGCACGGCAACTATCGCACGTTGGTGCTGGCACCGCACTCGGTGCAGGAGATGGCTGACCTGACCACGCTGGCCTTTGATCTGGCGGACCGCTATCGCAATCCCGTGGTGCTGCTGGCGGATGGATTCATTGGTCAGATGATGGAGCCGGTGGCCTTTGCACAAGAAGCAACGCTGCCTGATCCGCCGGAGTGGGCGGTGCTGGGGACGAAGGAAACCCGCGGCAATCTGGTGAACTCGCTCTATCTGGATTTTGATGAGATGGAGGCGCATCAGCACAAGCTGGAAGCCAAGTACAAGCTGGCCGAAGAGCGTGAGACGCGCGCTGAAGAAGTCAGCTGCGACGATGCTGAGATTGTGCTGGTGGGTTACGGAATTCTGGGCCGCATTCTGAAGGCGGTGGCGGCTGCCGCGCGCGCCGAGGACCTGAAGGTGGGCGTGCTGCGCCCCATTACGCTTTTCCCCTTTCCGAAGCGCAATCTGGTGCGGCTGGCGGAAACGGCCAAGGTTTTTGCCGTGGTTGAGATGAGCAACGGGCAGATGGTGGACGATGTGCGTCTGGCTCTGAACGGGCGACGTCCGGTGGAGTTTTATAGCCGCGTGGGCGGCCATGTTCCATCGCACAGCGAGGTTCTGGAGTTTGTGCGCAGGTTGGCTGCGCTGCATACGGCGAAAGTCAGGCCGGAAGAGGAGCAGATGGTTCATGTCTAGCATTTCTGATCCCGAATATTCTGTTGCATTCGAGCGGCCCAAGTCGATCTATCCGCATTACGAACGCAAGGCGGAGTTGCAGCATCAGACGCACTTCTGCCCCGGTTGCGGGCATGGAACCATTCACAAGATGGTGGCGCTGGCCATCGACGAGCTGGGTATTCAGGACCGCACCATCATGGTTGGTCCGGTGGGCTGCTCGGTTTTTACCTATCACTATTTTGACGTGGGCCACGTGATGGCGGCGCATGGACGAGCGCCCGCAGTGGCCACGGCGGTGCGCCGCAGCCGGCCTGAGGCGATTGTGCTCAGCTATCAGGGCGACGGCGATCTTTCCGCCATTGGCTCGGCGGAGATTCTGCACGCGGCCAATCGTGGCGAAAACATCACCGTGATTTTTGTGAACAACGCCATCTACAGCATGACCGGCGGGCAGGCCGCGCCCACTACGCTGCTGGGCATGAAGAGCAGCACTACGCCACTGGGGCGCAATGCCGCTACGGAAGGCTATCCGCTGCGCATGAGCGAGCTGCTGGCCACGCTGGAAGCGCCGGTCTACATTGAGCGCGTGGCGCTCGGCAACACGAAGCAGATTCTGGCCGCGGGCCGTGCGATTCGTCGCGCAATGGAGAATCAAGTCAAGGGACTGGGCTTCTCGCTGATCGAGGTGCTCTCGCCCTGCCCCACCCTCTGGAAGAAGTCGGCTGAGGGCTCGCAGGAGTTTGTGCGCGAGGAGATGGAGAAGACCTTTCCGCTGGGCGTCTTCAAAGACAAGACGGAGGAAGTTTCCGCGCCCGAGCCGGGCAGGAACAAGCCAACGCTGGCCGCGATTCCGTCGATTCTGGGTGTGGCGGAGGCGGACTTGCCCGAGGGCCATGCGGAGGCGCTCGATGCGGCTGCATCGGTCAATCTGGAGATTCGCATTGCAGGTTTCGGTGGGCAGGGCGTGCTGCTGCTGGGCGAAATGTTGGCGGAGGCCGGGCTTGACGCTGGGCTGGAAGTTTCCTGGCTGCCGAGTTACGGACCGGAGATGCGTTCGGGAACCTCGAACTGCCACGTGCGGCTCTCGCGTAAACCCATCGATTCGCCGCTGGTGGCGCGGCCGCAGGTGCTGGTGGCCATGAATGAGCCATCGCTGCGCAAGTTCGATATGCAGGTGCCTGCGGGCGGTTGGATTCTTTATAACGGCGCGGAGTTTCCTGCGGATTTGCGCCGGGACGATGTGCACATTCTGGCCGCGCCATTTACGGAGATCGCACACGAGTTGGGCAATCTCCGTGCAGCCAATATGGTGATGCTGGGCGCGCTGCTGGAGGTGGCAGGCAAATTGCCGCAGATCTCGATTGACGCGGCGCTTGGCCGATTGGTGAAGAATCCCAAGTGGGTGGAGTTGGATGAGCGTGCGATTGCGCTGGGCAGAGAAGTGGCGCAGAAGGCCGCGGCGTTGGTTTAAGAGCAGCTCTGATCAACTTCTGTCCGGAGAGCAACGCCTTTTCTCTGGGGCTGAACGGGCTGCGGGAAAACTTTCGGGGCTTTGAGCGCATAAAGTTGTACCTTGGTCCGTGCTTTCCCAGGTTCCAAAAGCGGGACCTGGGGCACCCAGTATGGATATAAATTCAAACGCTCATTTTGCAGAATTTTTGCGGGGGTTGAAACCCCCGCCTCGCTCCGCCACGGGTTTTTCTTTGCATTGAAACATCCTCTTCAAATTGCGGAGGCATAGGGAGATTTACAATCCGGGAAGAATTTCCGGCCCACGGGCTGAGGGGTTGTGTGGAATCGCTGGTTTTTAGAGCATTTTCGGAATACACGTAGACTTTTTAAGGGGCTTGCAAGGTGCCTTTTTCTTGAGGAAAAAGGCACTTAGCATCCTGCTTTCGGTCTACAGCAATTCCGAAAATGCTATAGCCGTTCCACGCGCTCTGCGAGGCTTGCAATGAAGATTCTTTCCCTGGTTTCGGTTGGATGGGCCATTACGGCAAGCTGCGCGGCGCAATCGCTGGATCTGCCCACCAGCAAACAGCTTGTGGGTGAGCTTCCGGGCCATCCGCAGCGGCTGAATAGCCTGCCTATTTCGATGGCCGTTTCGCCGGATGGCCGCTATGTGGTCTCGGTGAATGCGGGCTACGGCACCTTCGAGTCGAACTACGATCAGTCGCTGGCGGTGCTTGATAGCAAAACCGGTGAGCTTGCTGATTTTCCTGATGCGCGCACTCTGACGCGGGTTGCCAAACAGACGCTCTACTCAGGGCTGGCCTTCAGTCGCGATGGTGCGACGCTCTATGTCTCGATGGCCTCGCTGAGCGATCCGGAAGGCAACGGCAAGGACCGCACCGGCTCTGGCATTGCGGTCTACAGCTTCAAGGCGGGCAAGGTTGCGCCGGAAAAGATTCTGCCGCTGCCGATGGTGGAATTGAGCGGGAATCGCAGAACGAATCTGGTGGGCAACAAGCCCGGCACAAAGGGCGTGCCGTACCCGGCGGCGATTGCCGTGGTGGGTGTGGCGGGCCGGGAAAAGCTGCTGGTGGCCGAGAATCTTACCGACGATGTGGTGCTGCTGGACCCCGCGACCGGCGCAGTCGAGCAGCGCTTCGATCTGGCGGAGTCCGACGCCATTCCGTCGACCTATCCGGTGGCGCTGGCCGTGGCGAAGGACGGCAAGCGGGCCTTTGTGGCGCAGTGGAATGCTTCGGAGATCGTGGAGCTGAACCTCGAAAAAAATACAGTTGGTCGCAGGTTGCCGCTGCTGAAGCCGCCGAGCGAAGTTGCGCCGGGCACGCACCCTTGCGCCTTTGAATTTGCGCCCGATGGCCGCACGCTCTATGTGGCGCTGGCCAATCGCGATGCGGTGGCTGCCGTGAATGTGGCGGCGGGTGAGTTTGCCGTGAAGGGCTACTTCGACACGCGACTGCCGCAGCAGAGCTACTTTGGCGCGGAGCCGGTGGCCCTGGCCGCGAGCCCTGACGGTGCGCGGATTTATGTGGCCAATGCGGCCAGCGATGCCGTGGCCGTGCTGGATGCGCACAAGCTGACGGCGAAAGTGGCCAAGCAGACGATGGTGGAACCCGACGGTTTTATTCCCACCGAGTGGATGCCGATGACCCTTGCACTGACTGGCGGCAAGCTCTACATTGCTACCGCCAAGGGGCACGGCACGGGGCCGAACAACCTTCCCCAGCTCATGACCGGGCTGATGCTGAAGAGTGGCGAGCCGCAGCGCAAGACCACGTATATTGCCACGCTGCTCTATGGCTCGCTGGCCACGCTGGAGCTGGCCGATGTGGCGAAGAAGCTGCCCGCGTGGACGGAGAGCGTGATTGCCTCGAACCGCATGAAGGCAGCCGAGGAGAAGGTGGTTTTTGCCGGTGGCGCAACGGGCAAGATCAAGCACGTGCTCTACATCATCAAGGAGAATCGTACTTACGATCAGATTTTTGGCGACCTGGAGCGCAACGGCAAGCCGGTGGGCAATGGCGACAAGAGCCTGACCATGTACGGGGCGGCGATTACCCCCAATCTGCACAAGCTGGCGTTGCAGTTTGGCGTGCTGGACAATTTTTTTGATTCGGGCGAGGTCTCGGGCGATGGTCATGTGTGGTCAATGGCAGCCATCGGCAGTGATTACCTGGAAAAGACCTGGCAGCAGAGCTATCGCGGCGGCCAGCGCACCTATGACTACGAGGGCGTGGTTGCGCAGGGCTATCCGCTGCTGCAGAAGATTCCCGACGTGAACGAACCAGCCTCGGGCTACCTGTGGGGCAATGCCGAAGCGCACGGCAGAACCCACTACAACTTTGGCGAGTACATTGCGTCGGCCTTCTGCGGCGAGTCGGGCAGTGACAATCCGCAACTGGGCCCGGTGCTGGCTGGACCCAAGTGTGTGCACTCCCATTACGCGCCCGGCGAGGCGCTGCCGGAGAACTGGGGCGGTGGAGTGAACCAGTGGCCATGGCCGATTCCGGTGCTGGCTGGCAATACACCCACCAAGCCGGAACTGGTGGGCCATTACGCCGAGGAGTCGCCCGATTTTGAGCTGAGCATTCCTGACCAGATTCGCGCCAGCGTTTTTCTGCGCCATCTGCAGGGCTGGATCGAGGAGCGCAAGGCCGGCCAGGACACGATGCCCAACCTGATTGTGATGCGGCTTGGCAACGACCACACGGCGGGAACGCAGCCGGGCGGGCCGACGCCCAGCGCATCGATTGCCGACAATGATCTGGCTGCCGGTCGCATTGTGGAGGGAATTTCGCACTCGGCTTACTGGGACGACACAGCCATCTTCATGCTGGAGGACGATGCCCAGGCAGGCGGAGACCATGTGGATGCGCACCGCAGCATTGCCCTGGTGATCAGCAAATATGCGCCGCGCGCGGCCGCGGGCGGTCCGGTGGTGGACAGCCGGTTTTATTCTACGGTGAGCGTGATTCGTACCATCGAGTCGTTGCTTGATCTGCCGCCGATGAACAATAACGATGCCTTTGCCTCGTTGATCGGCTCGCTGTTTACCGGCACGGGCGACCAGCCGGCCTTCGCTGCCGACACTGCCAACCGCGACAATGGATTGATCTATAAGGCCAACCAGAAGAACGCCGTGGGAGCCAAGGCCAGCATGAAAATGGACTTTCGCCACGAGGACCGGGCTCCGGTGGAGAAGCTGAACGTGATTCTGTGGAAGGATGCGATGGGATCCCAGCCGGTGCCGGCCATGCTCAAGGTGCACGTCAAGGCCGATAAGGACGACGATTAGAGCATTTTTTATTGAGTCCTGGGCCGGGAGCCCGAAAAGACGCGACCTTTTTCTGGCAGACTGTTTTTTTTCGTGCGTAGAATGAATATTCGCAGTGATTTTGCCGAGGAACAAACCGCCGGTATTTCCGGCGGGTATCTATGAGCGTTGTTGCAGGGGAGAGGTCGAGCTGTGCAAAACTCCGCCTGAACGGTTCATAGAATGGGATGAATGGAAAGAAATTGGAACTGAAAGGCTTTTGGGGCCATCAACTCCATAGCTAGAAAGAGCCAGAAGATGTTACTTTCTGGTAAAAGGGTTTTTTGTGTTCAGAATGGTTTCCACTCCCTACTTCTCCTTGGTGGTTCTGTTCTTGGCGGCGCTTGGGTTCGGTCTGGTGCCGCTTGGCCTTGCGTGGCTATGGGCAAAGTTTTTTTCACCCCAAAAAACGAATCCCATCAAGAACTCCATCTACGAATGCGGCCTGGTCAGTCAGGGCGACGCATGGGTGCAATTTCGCTCGTCGTACTACCTCTACGCGATCATCTTTCTCATCTTTGATGTTGAAGCCGTCTTTTTACTACCGTTCGCGGTCTCGTTTGCGGGACTGGGCGCGGCTGCCTGTGGTGCCATGCTGGTCTTCGTCCTGATGTTGGTCGAAGGTTTGGCCTGGGCCTGGGCCAAGGGCATTTTGACCTGGCAGTAAGAGCGGGAAACAGAGTTTAGGCAAGTGCGCTGGAGTGGTTTGCTGGATGAAGCAGGCGCGCTTTCTTTTCTCACTCGGTGCGGTTCAGCAATGCCGGCCGGGGTTTCTTGCGGGTTGGCGCGGGGTCCCGCCTTTTGAGACGCATCCGCGAAAACAATTTGTTCTGCCGTTGAATTTTTGCAACGTGAGTGCTGTCTACCGGATCCAACCGGCACGGCAACTTCACCCGCACACTTTTTGGAGCATCTACCCGATGGCTGTTGACGAGAACCTGAAGATCGAACTGGGCAAGCAGGGCGTCTTCGTAACCACTTTGCAGGAACTGTATAACTGGGGCCGCCGCAACTCGATCTGGCCCTTGCAGTTCGGCTTGGCCTGCTGCGCAATTGAGATGATTGCCACGACTATGGCCCGCTACGATCTGGCCCGCTTTGGCGCCGAGGTCTTTCGGCCCTCGCCGCGTCAGGCGGATCTGATGATCATCAGCGGTACGGTCACCAAGAAGATGGCCCCGCAGGTGGTGCGTCTGTATAACCAGATGGCCGAGCCGCGCTACGTGATTGCCATGGGCGCTTGCGCCATCAGCGGTGGCCCCTTCAAGCAGGGCTACAACGTGCTGAAGGGCATTGACCGCTACATTCCGGTGGACGTGCACATTCCCGGCTGCCCGCCCCGGCCCGAAGCTTTGTTGCAGGCCTTTATGACGCTGCAGAAGAAGATCGAAGAGCAGCATCTGACCGGCGAAGGGCGTCCGCGCCACCTGGATGCCGAGGCGCAGGGCGAGTTCCCGGTGCCCGATCAGGTCGAGCACGATCTTGAACCGACCGCCAACAAGGGCGTCTGGCCGCTGCTGGAGGTCATCCAGTAATGAAAGTCATGAAAGCGATTGAAGAGATCAAGGCCCAGATTGAGGCTGCCGTCACAGGCGCGCAACTGGAGCTGGTGTTGAACCCCAGTCCCTCGGCACAGCATTCGCTGGTGGTCGATCATGCGCATGCCGTGGCGGTGGCCAAGTATCTGCGCGATGCTGCCGACCTGCAGTTCGACTTCTGCTCGAATGTTTCGGGCGTGGACTGGCTGGACCGCGAAGTGAGCGAAAAGGTCAAGGTCAGCAAGGTTGTGGACGGCGCGGAGCAGGAAGTGGAAGAGACGGTGAAGAGGACGGTCCCCGGCTACCTGGAGTCGGTCTATCACCTGTACTCGATGGCGCTCGGCCATGGGCCGCTGGTGTTGAGGCTGCGCACGGCGAACCGCACCGATCAGGTGGAAGCACCGTCGCTGACGCCCATCTGGCGTTCGGCGGAGTTGCAGGAGCGCGAAGTTTTTGATCTGTACGGCATCGTCTTTACCGGTCATCCGGACCTGCGTCGCCTGCTGATGTGGGATGCGTTCAAGGATCACCCGATGCGCCGCGACTACGTAGAGCCCGACGATTTTGAATACGAACCGACGGCGCACGATCAGGTTTTGAAGCGCGCCGCAGAGCATCGCGCGCAGCTTGCCGCAACTGAGGAAAGGACGGCCCGATGAGCGCTACTCTCGACAAGACAATCGAAGGTTGGAACCGTCCCCCGGTGCTTGTGCCCGATGGCGAGGCCGAGCTGTTGGAAGTGTCCATGGGTCCGCACCATCCTTCGACCCACGGCGTCTTCCGCATGGATGTGGCGCTGGATGGCGAGCAGGTGGTCAAGCTGAGGCCGGTCTTTGGCTATTTGCACCGCAATCACGAGAAGATTGGCGAAGACTCGAGCTATCTGGCGATGATGCCGTATACCGACCGGCTTGACTACATCTGCTCGCTCACCAATAACTGGGCCTATGCGCTCTCGGTGGAGAAGCTGGCGGGCATTCAGGTTCCGGAGCGCGCTGAGTACATTCGCGTAATTCTGGCGGAGATGACCCGCATCCAGAATCATGCTTCGTCGATCGGATTTTTGACGCAGGAGATGGGCTGCAGCGGCACGCCGCTGATGTACGCCTTCCGCGAACGCGAAAAGCTCCTCGACCTCTTCGAGCGGCTGACGGGCTCGCGCATGATGTGCAACTACATGCGCTTTGGCGGCTGCCGCGTGGATGTAGACGAGCCGTGGCTGAACGACGCACGCAAGGTGGTGGCGTCGTTGCCGAACTTCATCGACGAGTTTGAGGCGCTGCTGGGCGGCAACGAGATTCTGATGGCGCGTTGCCAGGGCATGGGCATCATCCCGCCGGATCTGGCCGTGAATGCAGGCCTGACTGGGCCGATGCTGCGCTGCTCGGGCGTGAACTATGACGTGCGCAAGGTGGACGGCTACGGCATTTACGACCGCTTCAACTTTCGCGTGCCGCTTGGCGACCATGGCGACATCTACGATCGCTACATGGTGCGCGTGCTGGAGATGCGTGAGTCGTTGCGCATCCTTGAGCAGGCGCTCAAGGATATTCCGGCTGGTCCCATTGTTGACCCCAAGACCAAGAGCCGTGGCTTCCGTCCCAAGCCGGGCGAGGCCTATGGACGCATTGAATCGCCCAAGGGCGAACTGGGCTTTTATCTGATCAGCGATGGCTCGGGCACGCCGTACAGGTATCGTGTGCGTCCGCCCAGCCTGATCAATCTGACCATCCTCGAAGATATGTGCCTGGGCCATACCGTGGCCGACGTGATTTTGATCTTTGGCTCGGTCGATATTGTGCTGGGGGAAGTGGATCGGTAGGGTCGCTTCTAGCCTCTAGCTTCCAGCTCGTTTGTGCTTGGGCTGAGTGTTGAGGCGATGTGAAAAGAAGCGCGTGGAAGTTGTTTGCGTGAGTTAAGGAATTCTTCAGCTACTGGATGAGCTGGTAGCTGGCAGCTAGAAGCTGGAAGCTGCTTTTGGAGGTCACATTGTACGGCGAAGGAATTTTGAAAGGAATGGCGGAGACGGCCCGAAACTTTTTCGGCAGCTACGTCAGCAAGGAGCGGCTTACGACCGTCGAGTACCCGGAACAACGGGAGGCTCCGATCGAAAACGCGCGCGTCTTCCCCTTCCTTGTCTATGACGAGGGGATGAAGGAGGGCGAGCATGCCGACTGGCTTGCGGGTCTGCGCTGTACCAGCTGCCAGATCTGCGAAAAAGAGTGCCCGCCCAAGTGTATTTACATCGAGAAGTCGAAGGACAAGAAGCTGGATGCTTTTGGTAAGGCGCAGTTCTATCCGGTGCGCTTCGACATTGATATTTCCGTGTGCATGAGCTGCCAGATCTGCGTCGAGGTTTGCCCGTTCGACTCGATCAAGATGGATCAGCAGTTCGAGCTGGCCACGACCGACCGCTTTGACGATTTGCTGATTCCGGTGGAGAAGCTGGCCAAGCCGAACAGCTATTACAACCACATTCATCCCACCGAGGCGGGCGCGGTCGACGAAGAGCGCGCCAAGACCAAGGTCATGCTGGCGGCCAAGGCCAAGGCTGCCGCGGAAGCCGCTGCTGCCAAGGCCGCTGCTGCTGCAACGGCTGCGGAAGCGCCAAAGCCTGCCGGGGAGGGAGCGTAAGCGATGACTCAGACCCTCGATCAGATCTTCATTCTTCTGCGCGACTGGGCGCTTGGATTCTTGCCTGAGTTCCTGCGTCCGCTGGTGGCCGTCGTGATTGGCGTAGTAGCCATTGTGGCAGTCTTTCCGGGCCTGTTTGCGATCATCACGGTGCTGGAGCGCAAGGGCGTGGCCCGCATCCAGAACCGCATCGGTCCCAATCGTGTGGGACCGTTCGGCCTGATGCAGCCGCTGGCCGACGCCGTCAAATCGCTGACCAAGGAAGATATTGTTCCTTCGAGCGCCAACGGCGTGGTGCACTTTCTGGCTCCGGTTGTGTTGGTGGTGGCCACTTTCATGGGCTTTGCCGTGCTGCCGGTGGGCCGCAACATGGTGCTGGTGGATCTGGACTGCGGCCTGCTCTTCTATTTCGCAGCGGGCGCATCGAGCGAAGTGGCGGTCTTCATGGCCGGCTGGTCGAGCCGCAACAAATATTCTTTGCTGGGTGCCATGCGCGCGGTTGCGCAGATGATCAGCTACGAGGTTGTGTTGCTGCTTTCGAGCGTGGCCGTGGTGATGATTACGGGTTCGCTTTCGCTGGTCAAAATTGTTGAGGCGCAGAACCAGTACACGGGAATCTTTCCTCACTGGTACATCTTTACGCCGTGGGGACTGGCGGGCTTTTTGATGTTCGCCATCGCCGCCACGGCTGAGACCAACCGTTCGCCCTTCGATCTTCCGGAAGGCGAATCGGAGCTGGTGGCGGGCTATCACACCGAGTATTCGGGCTTCAAGTTCGCGCTCTTCTTCCTCGGCGAATATTTGGCCATGTTGTCGATTTCGGGCTTGGGCACGACGCTCTTTCTGGGTGGATGGTCGGCGCCCTTCTCGTTCCTCGGCTTTGTTCCGTCGTGGATCTGGTTCTTCGCGAAGATCATGCTTTCCATTTTCGTCTTCATCTGGATGCGCGGCACGCTGCCTCGTCTGCGTCAGGACCAGTTGATGAACTTCGCCTGGAAGTTTGTGCTGCCCTTTACGCTCTTCAACCTGATGGTGACCGCGCTGTGGCGCTTCATGGGCGAGGGCCTGCTGCGCTGGGTGGTCTGCTCGGTTCTGCTGCTGGCCGTCTATGTGGTTCTGGCCCGCACCGGCATGCGCCGTGAGCACTTCGGCCCCCGGAGGTATCGCTATGCTGAGTAATTTTTTTCTGGTTTTGGATCAGAGCTGTGGCAAGGAGAACGTGCGATGAGTTTCGTCTTCTGGATCATTGCGTTTCTCACGGTTGCTGGGGCTCTGGCCGCGGTTCTGCTCAAGAACACGGTGCACTGCGCGCTGGCCGTTACGGTGGCCTTCGCGGGGTTGGCGCTTCTGTTCCTCGGGCTGGATGCGCAGTTTGCCGGCTTTGCGCAGATTCTGGTTTACATCGGCGCGGTGGCCATTCTGGTAGTCTTTGCGATTCTGCTGACGCGCGGCAGCGAAACGCCCAAGGGCTCGGTCTACAGTCGTTATGCGGGCTGGGGACTGGTGGCATCCGCAGCGGTTTTTGCTGTGCTTGGCTGGGCTGTTTTGCAGAGTGCGAGCCTGTTGCCGAATGAGCAGGCGGTGCCGGATGTGAATGTACACGCCATTGGCGATGCTCTGGTGGGCCGTTACGTGCTGCCGCTGGAGATTGTTGCTCTGCTGCTTACCATTGCCACCATCGGCGCGGTCATTGTGGCCATGCACGAGAAGGAGGACGAGCAAGGATGACTCCTTTGACGGCACATCTGCTGGTTGCGGCTCTGCTGTTTGCCATCGGTCTGGCGGGCGCATTAACGCGCCGCAATGCCATTCTGGTGCTGATCGGCATTGAGCTGATGCTGAACGCGGCCAACCTGAACTTTATCGCCTTCTGGCGCTACTCGCCGCACCCCGAGGCTCTGACTGGAATGATGTTTGCAATCTTCTCGATTGCCGTGGCCGCGGCCGAAGCCGCTGTTGGATTGGGACTGGTCATTGCCATCCATCGCCACGCGCACTCTACTGATCTTGACCAGATGAACAGGTTGAAGGGGTGATGACCATGATGATGGAAGGACTCACTCCCTATCCGCAGACCATGACCTGCTGCGCCACGCTGGCCACGCGTATTCTGTGGCTGGTTCCGGCGCTGCCGATTCTGGCTGCGGGCGTGATTGCGCTGCTCAAGCAGCCGCGTCGCAAGACCGCAGCCACTCTCGCCATCGGTTCGATGAGCATTTCGCTGCTGATTTCCATCTTTGCCTTTGCGCATGTGGTGGGCGGCTGGGCGGCGGGCGTTCTGGTGCGCGAGACGGTTCACTTCAGCTGGCTGCAATTCGGCACAACGCAGGTTGAACTGGGCTGGGTGCTGGATCCGCTGGCCGCTGTGATGCTGGTGATGGTCAGCTTTGTTGGTCTGCTGATCTTCATCTACTCCACCGGCTACATGGAGCACGATGAGAACTTCACGCGCTTCTTCTGCTTTCTGGCGTTGTTTGCGGGCGCGATGCTGGGGCTGGTCATCAGCAACTCGCTGCTGCTGCTGTTCATGTGCTGGGAGCTGATGGGCCTGACCTCGTATCTGCTGATCGGCTTCTGGTATCACAAGCCTTCGGCTGCGGCTGCTGCCAAGAAAGCATTTCTGACCACACGCGTCGGTGATATTTTCTTCCTTCTGGGTATTGTCTGGTTGTTTGCACAAACCGGCACACTGCTCTTCTACAACAACGGCGCGGGTTCCATTGAGCACAACGCTCTGGCGATTCTGCTCAGCCAGCCTGCGGCCTTCGGGCTTTCGGCGGCTACGGCCATCGGGCTGCTGCTCTTTGCTGGTGCCGCCGGCAAGAGCGGTCAGTTGCCCTTGCATGTGTGGTTGCCGGACGCGATGGAAGGCCCTACGCCGGTTTCGGCGCTGATTCACGCGGCTACCATGGTTGCGGCAGGCGTCTTTCTGATTGCGCGTGTTTATCCGCTGATGCAGGCGGGTGCACTGACGGGTGGCACCACCACGGCGCTCACTGTCGTTACCTGGGTGGGCGCGTCCACTGCGGTTTTTGCTGCATTAATTGCCATTGCGCAGAACGACATCAAGCGCATCCTCGCCTACTCCACCATTTCGCAGCTCGGCTACATGATGGCTGGTCTGGGCATGGGCGGTGTGGCGGTGGGCATGTTCCACCTGATTACCCACGCCTTCTTCAAGGCGCTACTGTTCATGGGCGCGGGCTCGGTGATTCACGGTAGCCATGAGGAGCAGGATATTCGCAAGATGGGTGGTTTGAAGGCCGACATGCCGTTGACCTTTATTACCTACTCGGCTGGCATGATGGCGCTGGCGGGCTTCGTTCCCTTTGCAGGTTTCTGGTCGAAGGATTCGATTCTGGAATCGGCCTTCGAATGGAAGCTCTCGCATGCGCCTTTCTACATGCTGGTTTTTGGAGCGCTTCTTACCGCGTTTTACATGACGCGTCAGGTTAGCTACGTCTTCTTCGGCCACTGGCGCGGAGAGAAGCCCGCGCATGAAAGCCCTGCCGCAATGACCACGCCGCTGGCTATTTTGGGCTTCTTTGCGATCACGCTTGGTCTGCTCGGAACTCCGGCCTGGCCGTGGTTCAGCGCCTTTCTGAACGGTACGGCCGCGCAGGGTGGGTTGAGTGCGGTGCTGGAGCCGAAGTTGCTGAGCTTGATGGCTTCTTCCACGGTTGTGGTGCTGCTTGGCCTGGTGCTTGGCTGGGCGATCTACGGCAACAAGCCGCTGAAGGCGGAAGCGCCGGACGCGATTGAAAAAGCCGTGCCCCCGGTGTGGGCGGCGTTGCGCGATCGCCTCTACGTGGACGAGTTCTACGGCGTGACCTTCATTGCGCTCTACAAGATCCTGGCGCATGTGGCGGACTTTTTTGATCGATTCATTTGGGGCGGCGCAGTCTGGCTGATGGCGGGCATCTTCCGCGCTTTCGCTCATGTGAATCGCTTCGTTGACAATCAGTTCGTCAACGGAGGCTTTGATAAAACCTGCGAGGAACTGGCCGTTGGCGGCGGGTTGCTGGCGCGTGTGCAGTCGGGCCGCGTGCAGCGCTCTCTGCGCATTCTGGCCATTGCTGTCGTCGTCCTCGCCGCACTTCTTGTCTGGAGCAGCCGGCCATGAGCGGACTTCCTCTTCTGACCTTATTGACCGCGCTGCCGCTGGTAGGCGCGGGGATTGCAATCATTGCGGGCCGTCGTGCGCGTGCTGTGGCCATGCTGGCCACCATCGCCAGTCTGGCGCTGGCTCTGTTTGTCTGGACGCAGATTCCGGCCGATGGCTCGATTGGTTTGATCGAACGCATTGCCTGGGTTCCCTCGCTGGGTATTGAATACAACCTGGGCGTGGACGGACTGGGCGCGTTGATGCTGGTGCTTTCGGCCATTGTCGCGCTGATGTCGATTGACGCAGCCCACCGGGTGCATCATGCGCCGAATCTCTACTTCGCGCTGGTGCTTCTGCTGGAGTCGGGACTCTTTGGCGCATTCACGGCGCTGAATTTTTACCACTGGTTCTTGTTCTGGGAGCTGAGCCTGATTCCGGCTTTCTTCCTGATCAAGCTGTGGGGCGGGCCGAAGCGCGGTCGGGCGGCCACGCAGTTCTTCGTCTACACCATGGCGGGCTCGGCGTTTCTGCTGATCAGCTTTCTGGCCGTCTTTCTTTCCACCGGATCGATGGACTTCATGCACCTGAGCCTGCTGGCTTCCACCGGCGAACTGGAGCAGCAGATCACGGCGCACCTTGGCCCGGTCTCGCTCTGGCTGGCGATTGGCGTACTGGCGGGTTTTGCGGTGAAGGTGCCACTGGCGCCTTTCCATACGTGGCTGCCCGAGGCTTACAGTGAAGCGCCTTCGCCGGTGACGATGCTGCTGACGGGCGCGATGTCGAAGATGGGTCTCTACGGTCTGCTGCGCATTGCACTGCCGCTCTTTGGCGCGCAGATTGCCCAGATTCGTACCCCGCTGCTGATCCTCTCCGTGCTTACCGTGGTGATGGGCGCATGGGCCGCAGCCGCGCAGAAGGATCTGAAGAAGGTCTTCGCGTATTCGTCGGTGAATCACCTGGGCTATTGCCTGTTGGCCATTTTTGCGCTGGCAATTCCCACGACGAGCGCCGGAGTGCAGGCCTCGCAGGCGGCCGCCTTCAATGGCGTCATTTTGCAGATGTTCAATCACGGCATCACGGCCGCCGCGCTCTTCTGGTTCATCTCAATGCTGCAGCTTCGCTCCGGCGGCGCGCGCGGAATCGATGACTTTGGCGGCATCCGCAAGCCTGCTCCGGTCTTTGCGGGTCTGATGGGCGTTGTGATCTTCAGCTCGCTCGGTCTTCCCGGCCTGAACGGCTTCGTGGGCGAGTTCCTGATTTTCCGCGGAGTTTTTTCTTTGTCCTGGTGGAGCGCGACGATCAGTGTACTTGGTTTGCTGATCACTGCAACCTTCCTGCTCACCGTGATTCAGCGCGTTTTTGCCGGACCTACGAACGAGCGCACGGCTACGTTTGCGGATCTGCATACGAACGAGCGTCTGGCGCTGGCACCGGTCATCGCTCTCATGTTCCTGCTTGGCCTTGTGCCCCGGCTGGTGGTGGACAGCGTCAATCCCACGGTTCAATACCTGCTGGCGCACTGGAGATTCTAGATGTTGGCTTGGACGATTTATCTCTCGTTTGCCGGAGCTCTGCTTTCGGCGCTTGTGCCTGAAGGCCGCGCACAACTGGCGCGCTGGCTGGCGCTCAGTTGCGCCGTGGCTGGCCTTGCCGTCGCGGTTGTTGGCTACTTCAGCGCGATGGGGCAGGGCCGCATTGTGGCGGTTGACGCTGCGTGGATTCCCGCCATGGGCATTCGCTACACGCTGGCCGCCGACGGCATCAGCCGCGTGCTGGTGTTGCTGACCGGTCTGGCTTCGGTCTCGGGTGTGCTCTTCAGCTGGAACATTGAAAAGCGCACCGGGCACTTTTTCGCCTTCTTTCTGGCTTTGATCGGCGGCGTCTACGGCGTCTTTCTCAGCTACGATCTCTTTCTGCTCTTCGTCTTTTATGAGATCGCGATCGTGCCCAAGTACTTCCTGATTGCCATCTGGGGATCGACCCGCCGCGAATACGGCGCGATGAAGCTGGCGCTCTATTCCTTCGTTGGATCTTCGATGGTGCTGATTGGCATGCTGGCCGTTTACACCGCTACTGGCGCGCACACCATGAGCCTCGTCGATCTGTCGCACGCCAATCTTCCGGTCGGCTTTCAGTTGGCGTTCTTCCCGCTGGTTTTTGTAGGTTTTGCGATTCTGGCGGGCATGTGGCCCTTCCACACCTGGGCTCCTACCGGCCACGTGGCCGCGCCTACGGGCGCTTCCATGCTGCTGGCTGGTGTGGTGATGAAGCTGGGTGCGTACGGCTGCCTGCGCGTGGGTCTGGGCCTGTTTCCGCACGGGCTTGATCCGTGGGGCATCAGCTTTCTGGGCATCGGCTCGTGGCGCGACGTCTTTGCGCTGCTGGCGGTGATCGGCATTCTCTACGGAGCGCTGGTCGCACTGGTGCAGTCGGACTTCAAGTTTGTGATTGGCTACTCCAGCGTGAGCCACATGGGCTTTGTGATTCTCGGCCTGATGACGCTGAACCAGATTGGCCTGGACGGCGCGGTGCTGCAGATGTTTTCGCACGGCATCATTGCCGGATTGCTTTTCGGTATTGTGGGCCGCATCGTATACGAGCGGACGCATACACGCCAGTTGGATGAGCTGGAAACCATGAACCTTTCGCGACGTCTGCCCTTTGCTGCGGGAGCCTTTGTGGTGGCTGGCATGGCCTCGATGGGCCTGCCCGGCTTCTCGGGCTTCATTGCTGAGTTGCAGGTGATTGTGGGCAGTTGGAAGCTGAACCCGGTGTGGACCATCGCCACCGCGGTCGGCATCGTGATCGGCGTGGCCTACACTTGGCGCGCGCTGCAGAAGGCTTTCTTCTCTGACAAGCAGCCGACGGCGGAGGATCATCCCAAGACCGGCTGGCACGATCTGGCTGCCATCACCTGGCCGGAGTACGCGGGCGTGGGCCTTCTCACCTTCGTCAGCCTTGCGGTTGGCCTTTATCCCCGCATTCTGCTTGACTCCATCGAACCCGCCGTGAAGGCTCTGCTTGCCGGAGGAATCCAATGAACTACGCTGACCTCTTCCGCGTCACGCTGCCCGAGACGGCGCTTGAAATTGCTGCTCTGCTCGTCCTCTTTGTGGACCTTTCTTTTGTGCGCAAGGCGGCATTGAAGACGCGCGTTGCCGTGGCCTCGTTGCTGGGCATTGCCGGTTGCGCCGTGGCGCTTTTCTTCCTTTCCTGCGCAGGCACAGCGGGCTTCAGCTTTGAAGGCAATCTGCTGCTGGCTTCAAGCGGCGCAGCGGCCATTGCGCAGGTGGGCGTACTCGCGCTCACCATCCTGACGCTGCTGTTGTTTGTGGGTTCCACGTTTACCCGTCACGCGGGTGAGTACGTGGCTGTGGTGCTGATGGCTGCCGCGGGCGGTCTGGTGGTCAGCGCCGCGCAGGATCTACTGATTATCTTCATCGGACTGGAACTGCTTTCGCTGGGCCTCTACATTTTGACGGCCTTCAACAAGCATTCGGGCGCAAGCGCCGAGGCCGCGCTCAAGTACTACCTGTTTGGCGGCATGAGTGCGGCTTTCCTGCTCTTCGGCTTCAGCTACTTCTACGGCCTGACGGGTTCGACGAACCTGAGCCAGATCTTTACCACGCTGGCCGTCAGCAATACCGGTTCCACGCCGCTGCTGCTGGTGGCCATCATTCTGGTGGTTGCAGGCCTGGGCTTCAAGGTGGCGGCGGTGCCGTTCCACCTGTGGGCGCCCGACGCTTACGAAGGCGCACCGGCTCCGGCCGCGGCCTTTATCGCTTCAGTCTCCAAGGTGGCCAGCTTTACGCTGCTGCTGAACTTTGGCCTTAGCAATCAGCAACTGTTGCTTACGCAGAATGCTGGGTTTGCCAAGATCAACGCCTATGTTGGCCTGCTGCACTTCCAGAACTCCTGGATGGCCGTGCTCTGGTTCATGGCCGCACTCTCCATCGTGGTGGGCAATCTGGCCGCGCTGGCGCAGATCAGCGTGCGTCGCCTGCTGGCCTACTCCGCCATTGCGCACGCCGGCTATGTGCTGCTGGGTGTGCCGCGCTCGGGAGGGGGTGTTTCACCCTTTGCGGGCGGAACGCAGGCTGCGGTGCTCTATTACGTGATTACCTACGGCCTGACCACCATCGGCGCATTCGGTGCGGTTGCCGTGGTGGAACGCGCTACCGGCAGTGACAAGCTGGACGCATTCCTCGGCCTGCACAAGCGCAATCCGTTGCTGGCCGCAGTATTGATGGTCTTTTTCCTCTCACTGGCGGGCATTCCGCCGTTGGTGGGCTTCTGGGCCAAGTTCAACCTGTTTGCCGCGGTGCTTACCGTGGGCGCGGGGCCGATTCCCTTCGCATTGGTGGCACTGGCTATCGCCATGAGCGCTGTCTCTCTCTACTACTACCTGCAGGTGCTCAAGCGGGTTTACGTGATGCCTGCCATCGACGAGTCGCCCATCCAGGCGCACCCCGTTACACTGCTCACGCTGGTTGCGATTGCCGCGGCCATTGTGGCCTGCGGCTGCTTCCCGTCGACTCTTGAAAGCTGGATTGCCAGCGCTTTCTAACCACGGCGTGGGGCAATATTTTGGATGAGAGAAGTGGCATAATCAACAGCAAACGGCCCGAAGCAATCGCTTCGGGCCGTTTCTTTTACTTAAGCAAACAGGCAGAACAAACAAGCTGTCTTGCTGACTCGCTCGTTAGTACTTGACGATCTTCTCGAAGGAATCGGCCTTCAGGCTGGCTCCGCCGACGAGTGCGCCGTCGATGTTGGGCTGATTCAGCAGGGAGGAAGCGTTCTCCGGCTTCACGCTGCCGCCGTACAGAATGCGGACGTCTGCGGCGACTTTGGCACCGAGCAGCTTTTCGACTACCGAGCGGACGACCTTGTGGGTTTCTTCGGCCATCTCAGGCGTGGCGGTTTTGCCGGTGCCGATGGCCCAAACCGGCTCATAGGCAATGACGATGGGCTTGGCAGCCTCGGCGGTGATGCCGGCCAAAGCGCCTTCAAGCTGGGTCGTCAGCACGGCGGCCGTTTTGCCTGACTCGCGCTCGGCAAGTACTTCACCAATGCAGACGACCGGCACAATACCGGCTTCGAGGGCAGCCTTGAGCTTTTTGTTAACGATTTCATCAGTCTCGGCAAAATACTGGCGGCGCTCCGAGTGGCCGATCAGGGTGTGGGTGCCTCCGATGGCTTTCAACTGACCGATCGAGGTTTCACCGGTGTAGGCACCCTCGGCGGCAAAGTGGATATTCTGTGCGCCAACGGCTACGTTGGAACCCTTGGCGGCTTCAATGACCGTGGGCAACAGAACCGGCGAAGGGAACAGCGCGATTTCGTCGCGGGTGTGGCCCTTGACCAGAGGCAGGAACGCATCTACGAACGCCTTGGCTTCAACAGGCGTCTTGTACATCTTCCAGTTGGCGGCAATCAGTGCTTTACGGGGCATTGGATTCTCCTCGCAATCGATTTTATTATATCGATTTAGTCCCTGGGGTGATGGCGGGCACAGGGCGATTCTCACCCTAGGAGTCTGTCGCCCATAGAATTGCCCGAGGTCCTGGTCCAGACCAGGCCCAGCAGATTACGATTTTGTTATGGGCCAGAACTTCCTTCCAGACACGGTCAACCAGACGCTTCTGTTTCCACCCAGCCTTCACGACTGGCTACCTGACGGCCATTTGGCTCGTTTTGTCGTGGATGTGGTTTCGGCATTGGATCTTGAATCGATCTATGCTTCGTATCGCGAGAAGGATGGTCGCGGCCAGTCGGCTTATGCTCCGGAGATGATGGTTCGCCTTCTTTTGTACGGTTATGCCACGGGCGTTTACAGCTCACGCAGGCTTGAGAAGCATACCTGGGAAGACGTGGCATTTCGCTATCTTTCCGGCGACCAGCATCCGGACCACGCCACGCTGGCCGAGTTTCGCAAACGGCATCTGGCTGCGCTGTCCGAACTGTTCACGCAGGCCTTGTTGCTGTGCGCAAAAGCCGGTCTGGTTAAGCTGGGTCATGTGTCGATCGATGGAACAAAGATCAGGGCGAACGCCAGCAAGCACAAGGCGATGAGCTACCAGCGCATGACCGAGAGCGAGGCGCGCCTGAAGCAGGAAATCAACGCTCTGTTGGCTGCTGCGGAAAAAGCGGATGCCGACGAGGACGCGCAGTACGGCAAGGATCGGAACGGCGAAGAACTTCCCGACGAGTTACAGCGACGCGAGAGCCGGTTGCAGAAGATTCGCGAAGCGAAGCAGGCACTCGAAGACGAGGCCCGCGAGAAGGCTGAGCAGAAACTTGCTGAAGCAGAAAAGAAACAGGCTGACGAGGAAGAAGATCGTCGCGCGGGCAAAAAGAAACGTGGTCGCAAGTCGAATCCCCCTGATCCGGACAAGGCAAAACCCGCAGACAAGGATCAGCGCAACTTCACGGATCCGGAGAGCCGCATCATGCCGGATGGCGCCAATAAAGGCAGCTTTTTACAGGCTTATAATGCGCAGATCGCGGTCGATTCCATCGCGCAGGTAATCGTGGCCGCCGCGGTTACGCAGGAGACGAACGACAAAAAACAATTACTGCCGATGGTGGCACAGATCGAAAAGAATCTTGCCCAAAAGCCCGAGAAAGTCAGCGCTGATACCGGCTACTTCAGCGAAGCAAATGTGACCGACGCAACGGTAGCTGAAATCGACTTATACATCGCCACAGGCCGCGACAAACATAGTGATCCAACGGAGATAGCCTGTGGTGAAGCCCCGTCAGATGCAACGGCACGAGAACAAATGCAACATAAGTTGAAGACCGAGGCCGGACGCGCAGTCTACAAAAGACGCAAGGCGATCGTGGAACCGGTCTTTGGACAAATCAAGGAGTGCCGCGGTTTTCGTCGCTTCAGCATGCGCGGCAAACAGAATGTGAGCGGAGAGTGGAGGCTGGTGTGCGCGGTCAGCAATCTGTTGAAGCTCTTTCGCTCCGGATGGGCACTGCAAAACGCGTAAAAACAACGAAAGATCAGAATCCGAATCAGAGTCGCGCCTCAAAGATACGGTGCGGTAGAGAAAAACTGACAGCAACAGACAAATCCAGTACTGCGCAGCCAGGCCGACATCTCCTGCAAAAATCGCAAACGCTATGAGCGACAGACTCCTAGGTTATCTTTTTTGCCAGACGTCGCAACTGCGCGATGGCAGGAGCCTGATTCTGCAGGGACCAGATCAGATTGCGCTCGATTTCGATGCTTTCCCCGCGCAGGGGCAAATAAACAACATCCTTGCGGGGCAGGGCAATGGAGGGCGGAACAATGGCTACGCCTGCCCCGGTTGCAACCAGGCCGATGAGCGTCTGCATGCTGGGGGCCATGGTGTTGATGCGGTGAACGATGCCGTGGCGCGCGCAGGCCATGCTGAAGGCTTCGTAGAGTCCGAAAAAACTGGTCTTTTGCGGAATGAGAAGGGTTTCGTCTTCCAGTTCGTCGAGGGAGACGCCTCGCCGTTTGCGCGCTAGCCGATGCTGCGCGGGCAAGGCCAGCACGCAGGATTCGCGCTCAATCAACTGGCACTCCAGAGAGGGATCGTGGATGGTTCCGTGCAGAATCGCTACGTCGAGCGATTCCGCACGCATGGCCGCAACCAGTGCGTCGGGAGTGAATTCGCGAAAAATCAGCTGAGTTTCAGGGCTGGTGGCGCGAAACTTGCTCAACAGCTCGGGAAGGACGCCGTAAAGGCCGGAACTGGTAAAGCCGACGATCAGCGATTGCTGCTTGTTGCGTGCAATGCGAATCGTCGAGCTGACGGCCTGCTCCAGTGTCTGTAAGGTCTGCCGGGCGCGATCATAAAAATTATGGCCAGCCGGGGTCAATTCCACTCGGCGCGTACTGCGCACGATCAGTGGCGTTCCCACCTCCTCTTCCAGTTGCCGGATGCTCTGGCTGAGCGCGGGCTGAGCCAGATGCAACAGTTGGGCGGCGCGCGTGAAGTGCAGCTCTTCAGCCACGGCGGCAAAGCAGCGCAGATGCCGGATTTCGATCATGATTTATAAGAATAAACGATCAATCTGGAGAAACAAAGAATCATTGCCCGTCAGGTCCAGGCGGATAATCAACTCAAGAGCAAAGGCTGGACTTCAGAGCAAAATCAGGAAAGGTAGCCCCAGAAAAATCGTGCAAGGTTGCCGTTCCCTGATGGTCACGGCAACTTTGGAGTTGTGGCTTGCGGGTACGGCATCCCTGATTTTGCTCTAGCGCTCCAGCCCTGTCCTGAAGGAGTGATTATGGCGTTTGCAACACTACGCGATTTTTTGTCGGAACTTGAACGGCAGGGCCAGCTCTTGCGCATTCAAGAGGAAACCCCACTGGAGCCGGATTTGGGCGCGGCAGGCCGGGCGATCAGCAATCTGGTGAAGGATACGGCCCCCGCACTGCTGTTTGAAAAGCTGCAGGGCTACACGGATGCGCGCATTGCGTTGAACGTGCATGGTTCGTGGAGCAATCACGCCATCATGATGGGTATGCCGAAAGATACTCCTGTCAAAGAGCAGTTTTACGAGTTTGTGCGTCGCTACCAGAGCTTTCCCGGCGAAGTGGTGGAGCGTGCCAATGCGCCTTGGCAAGAGGTCGTCGTTGAAGGCGCGGAGAATATCAATCTTTTCGAAGTGCTTCCCCTTTTCCGCCTGAACCGCAACGACGGCGGTTTTTATCTGGACAAGACCTGTGTGGTGAGCCGCGATCCGGATGATCCGGAGAATGTGGACAAGCAGAATGTGGGCATCTACCGCCTGCAGGTCAAGGGCCGCAATCGCATTGGCATTCAGCCGGTGCCGGAGCATGACATTGCCATCCACTTTACGCATGCTGAAGAGCGCGGCGAAGATCTGAAGGTGGCCATTGCCATTAGCAATGAGCCGATCATCAGCGTAGTGGCCGGCATGCCCATTCTTCCCGCGCAGTCGGAGTACAAGATGGCCGCCGTGCTGCAGGGCGAGCCTTACCCGATTGTGCATTCGAGCTACAGCAATCTGGATTTGCCGTGGGGCTCCGAGGTGGTGCTGGAGGGCGTGATGCGGGCTGGCGTGCGCGAGATGGAAGGTCCGTTTGGCGAATTTACCGGGCATTATTCCGGTGCGCGTCGCATGCCGGTCATCGAGATTACCCGCATGTCGTACCGCCGCAATCCACTTTTTGAGCCGCTGTATCTGGGCATGCCCTGGACCGAAATCGATTACTACATGGGCATCAACACCAGCGCGCCGCTCTATGTGCAGTTGAAGGAAAGTTTTCCGGAAGTGGTAGCCGTGAATGCCATGTACACGCATGGTCTGGTGGTGATTATCTCCACCAAGAGCCGCTTTGGAGGCTTTGCAAAGTCGGTGGGCATGCGCGCCATGACCACGCCCCACGGGCTTGGTTATGCCAAGGTGGTCATCATGGTGGATGAGACGATTGATCCCTTCGATCTGAATCAGGTGATGTGGGCGATCTCAACGAAGATGCACCCCAAGTACGATCTTGTGACGATTCCCAATCTTTCTGTTTTGCCGCTCGATCCAGGTTCCGAGCCGATCGGCATCACCGACAAGCTGATTATCGATGCCACTACGCCGATTGCTCCCGAGACGCGTGGCCACTACGATCAGCCGCTCGATACACCGCTCCACACGGAGATCTGGGAGAACAAGCTGAAGGAGTTACTCCATGGCAAATAATGCGTCTGCTCTGCCTGTGTGCCCGCGTTGCGAGTCCCACAAGACCGAAATCGTGACCAAGTCGCCGGTGGAAGGTGTTTGGGAGGTGTATAACTGCCCGGTATGTTTCTATAGCTGGCGTTCCACCGAGCCCGAGTATGCCACCAGCGTCGAACATTACAATCCACACTTCAAAATCCGTCCGGAAGATATTCCGCACTTCATCGTGGTGCCGTCGATTCCGGCGCGGCGAGTTACAAAGTAACTCTGTTGCTGAAAGATAAAAAGACCGCCTCAGGGGCGGTCTTTTTATCTTTGTTTTTTTTGGGCAAATTATTTGCGGCGCAGATCACTTACGTCATGCGGTACTTCGCCATTCCAGAAGGCTTCGCGATGACCGGGATCGCCTAGATCCATGCTGAAGTTGCGCCAGATGTCTTCTTCCAGAACGGCCATGTTCCAACTGCCGGAAACCGTGTCAGCGAACTGCCAGAGGATGTGGTAGCCCTCTTCGTTGGTAAAGCCCTCGTGGTCGGCCTGCAGAATCGCTTCGCCGCGTGCCCAGAGCCCATGGCGCAATGCATGCAGCGCGGCCGAGCCCTCTTCGGTCTCCCATCCGTTCAAGTGCTGGAAGACGTAGACGGTCTGGACCTGCTCCATGAAGTCTTCCAGCCAGCGCAGAGCGCTTTCTGGTTTGGCATCGCAGGCATCTTCCAGCAGGTCGGCGATTTCATCTTGCCCGGTGGAGCCGTCGAAGACCGGATTGCGGGTGAGCGCGGCAATCTCAATGCCATCGACGGTGGTCAGCAGCAGGGAATTCCACTCCCCGTCTTCGTCTGTCTCTTCAACCTCAATCCGGCAGCCGGGATGCTCGCGGAGCAACAACTCCTCCAGTTCCTCCAGCTCCGGGATCGTGTCCAGACGGCTCAGGACACGTGTGAAATAGCCCATGGGAAAACCTCCATCGCCGAGCATAGCAGAAACGCGGAGAGCAGAGGCTGTCTACCTGTCTTGATCGATCCACAGGTTCATCATGCCGCGGGATGTGTCGTTCAGCGAACCGGTGGGGGTGCGGTTGGCGGTCAGGCCGGGGAAGTTGGCTTCGAGCGCCTGTAGCACCTGTTTGGTCTGCGCTTCGTCCAGATAGGGCAGCAGGCAGTGGTAGGCCTCGGGCACAAAGACGTAGAGGCCGCAGGGATCGTCCTCATCGCCGGGGTCGTACTGCATCAACTGCACATCGGAGAAGGGAAGTGTGAGCGTGTTGCGGCCCTCGGTACGCAGTTCGCCTGCGCCTGCGTAGAGCGTGATGGTGTTGCGACGACGGCGGGCATGCAGGTAGCCCACAGCCAGCAGCAGAGCACCCACGGCAGCTACAGCTTGCGCCATCTTGCCGCCATCCTCCCAGAGCAGACAGAGCAGCAGCAGCGCTACGATAAATGCGGCAATCTGCTCCACCAGGGAGTTTTCACGCACGGCCTGCACCGTTAGTGCGCCGTTCTGCTCGTCGAGGGTGAGGTCGATGTGGCGGGAAGAAAGCATGGGGGTATTGTAACGGGGGCGAGTCAGCGAGTCAGCGGGTCGGCAGGTCAGCGTTGTTGGCGGCGTGCTGAAGGTGTGCCCCTTCAAAACAAGGCCTGACCGAGGGGGCTGCGTGTACTGATTCTACTTGTGAAGCAAAGTGCTGAGGAGAGAAATTCCTGCTCTGAGTTCGTGTCTTCCCAGGTCCCAAAATCGGGACCTGGGGCACCCAGTATTTGTGTCGGCTCAAACTGCCAGAGGCATGGTTCGTCTGCAACGCATGCCAGCTCATCGGCTTACTTTGCTAACTCCGCCAACGTCGCTGACCTGCCGATTTTCTGACCCGCTGACCCGCTGACCCGCTTTTACCGCAGCAGCGCCGTGCTGATGTGGAATACGGTGAAGGCGCTGATCCAGGCCAGTATCAGCATGTAGACGAATTGTGCGGCGGGCCACTTCCAACTGTTGGTTTCGCGGCGTACTACAGCCATCGTCGAAGTGCACTGCATGGCAAAGGCGAAGAAGATCATCAGCGCCAGTGCCGCGGGCAGCGTCAGGTCGGTGTGCAGAGCCTGTTCCAGCGGCAGCGCGTGGGTGGAGGCCTGGGCGTCGTAGAGTGTGCCCATGGTGCTGACCATGACTTCGCGGGCCAGCACACTGCTGACTAGGCCAATGCCGATCTTCCAGTTGAAGCCGAGGGGGGCGATGACGGGTTCAATGGTGCGGCCCACATGGCCGATCAGGCTCTGCGAGAGCTCGGGCGTTTGCACGGCCCCGTTGGCGTCATGCAGTATGGGCAAGTGCGCCATTACCCAGAGGGCGAGAGTTACGCACAGGATGATGGTTCCAGCCTGACGCAGAAAGACCTTGGCGCGATCCACCAGACGCAGCACGAGCGAACGCACGGTGGGCCTGCGGTACTGCGGCAGCTCCAGAATGAAGGGCGTTTCGCTGCTTTTGAGTACGGAGCTTTTGAGCAGGCGGGCTGTGGCCAGAGCGGCCAGGAATCCGGCCAGATACAGGCTCAGCATCACCAGCGTGCGCAGCGCTACAAAGCCGTGCAGGTAGAAGGTGTTGGGAATGAAGGCCGCGATCAGCATGATGTAGACCGGCAGGCGGGCCGAGCAGGTCATGAAGGGCGTAACCAGAATGGTGGCCAGGCGGTCGCGCTTGTTCTCAATGGTGCGGGTGGCCATGATGGCTGGCACCGCACAGGCGTAGGCCGAAAGCAGGGGGATGAATGCCTTGCCGTTGAGGCCGATGGAGCGCATGACGCGGTCGGCGATCAGCGCGGCGCGGGAGAGGTAGCCGGAGTCCTCCAGAATGCCGATGAAGAGAAACAACAGCAGGATCTGCGGCAGGAAGACGAGTACGGAGCTGATGCCCTTCCATGCGCCGTCCAGAATGAGGGACTGTATCCATCCGGCGGGCAGCAGGGGGCGAACCAGATCGGCCATGCGGGTGAGCACGTCGCCAAAGCCGTCGCTGAGCGGCTGGCCGATGGAGAAGACCACCTCAAAGACGGCGAAGACCACGGCCAGAAAGAGCAGCGGACCCCAGATGCGATGGAGCAGAATGTCGTCGATTTTGCGCGAGCTGGCTTCGGTGAGCGGAGCGCTGTAGCCGGTGCGGCGGCCTACGCGCGCGGCCCACTGATGGGCGCTGGCGGCGTTGCCCAGTACGGGCAGCTCCTGCGGTTTGGCGGGCTCGCGATGGGTTGTTTGGCTGAGGAACTGGGGAATGACGTCCAGACCCTTGCCCTTGACGGCGCTGATCTGGGCAACTGGAGCGCCCAACTCGCGGGCCAGCCTGAGCACGTCCACGTGGCCGCCGCGCTCCTGCATCAGGTCGCTCATGTTCAGCAGCACCAGCACGGGCAGGCCGGTGGCAAGCACGGGGGCGGCCAGCATCAGCTGGCGGGTCAGATGCAGCGAATCGAGCACCAGCAGAATGGCGTCGGGCCGTGGTGTGCCGGGCATGTGACCTTGCAGCACGTCGATGGAGACGCGGGCGTCTTCGCTGTAAGGATCCAGGCTGTAGATGCCGGGCAGATCGATCAGCGTAAGGTCGTCGCGGCCAATGCCAGCCATCAGGCCCAGGCGCTGTTCCACGGTGACGCCAGGGAAGTTGGCCACCTTCTGGCGCAGGCCGGTCAGGCGGTTAAAAAGCGTGGATTTGCCGGCGTTGGGTGGGCCGATGAGCACAATCGTGCTGAGTTCGCCCGGGGCAGGCTGGTTGGCGGGCGGAACGAAGGGTTTGGGGGTGCAGCAATCGCTCATCGGGCTGCCTCGGATTCTTCAGTAGTGTCACAGCCGGCCAGTATACGGACGCGGATGGCCTCGGCGGTGTCACGGCGCAGGGCAATTTCCATGCCGTCCACGCCGTAGACGACCGGATCGCCAGCGGGAGCCAGACGCAGAACCTTGACCCGTGCCGCAGGCACAAACCCCATATGCATCAGATGATTTTGGACGGAATCCGGCAGATCGAGCCCCAGAAGCTCCCCACTTTGGCCCACCTTCAGCTCACTTAACAACACCCGGCGATCTCCAGCCTGCTGCCAGACGGGCAGCGCGTGCAATTACGACCTGTTTGGTCGTAATTAAGTATACGATTATTGGTCGCTGCCGGGCAAACCCGGCAGGGGTACAAATGGATTGCATGCATCGGCAATATTCTGTCTCCGGCAGGGAGTGCAGCCTTGGGAAAGGCAATTCCTCTTGGACTGGAAGAGTTGTTCCACTACCACTCGTATTGTGAATGGATAGTCAAAGGCCTGTTGAGGTTCATGGGATCGGTCGTATCGATCATTCATTTTTCACCCCGCAAGGGGCAGAGAAAACTTCACCCCGCTCGACGCGCATTTTGTCTCCCCCAAACGGAACTCAAGTTTTCCGATCCAACCATGGACCGTGATTGCCGATGCGCCCTATGCAATGAATCGCCGTAAACGTCAACAGCCCCTAGGAGGCGGACTTTGGCGGTGCATTTGTATTTCTGGAAGAAAAATGTTGGCAGCATGAACAAATCCCAGCGAATTTTCCATAAGAAAGAAAATGAAAAAGAATATAAAGCGGTCGGGAGAATTCTTCATAATTAACGCTAATATTTCGCTTACGAAGAGTTAGAATCTGCTCGAACAAATTTGGAGGGAAGGGGTATCCCTATGCAACACCGGGATTTCGGAGCCTTGAAGTTCAAGGTTTCTGCGCTGGGGTTCGGGTGTATGCGTCTTCCCACCACGGATCGACAGCGCTACAGCCCTCATATCGACGAAGCCGAGTCCATTCGCATGATCCGCCACGCGATTGATCATGGCGTGAACTATCTGGATACGGCGTATACCTACCACGAAGGGCAGAGCGAACGCATGCTGGGCCGGGCCTTGCAGGACGGCTATCGTAAACGGGTGCGCGTGGCTACCAAACTGCCGGTCTGGCTTGTTCGCCAAGCGGAGGACTTTGACCGGATCCTGGACGAGCAATTGGAGCGGCTGCAAACCAGCCAAATTGATTTCTATCTGTTTCATGCGTTGAACCGGCGCTTCTGGGAAGATTCGGTGCAGGCCTACAAACTGCTGGACAAGGCGGAACGGGCGCTGGCCGATGGCCGCATTCGGCATCTGGGATTTTCCTTCCACGGCGAGCCAGAGCTGTTCGAAGAGATTCTGGACGCAACCGAGCTATGGAGCTTCTGCCAGATCCAGTACAACTACATGAATGTGGAGTATCAGGCAGGGGAACGCGGGCTGAAGCTGGCGGCCGACCGTGGTCTGGGTGTGGTGGTGATGGAACCGCTGCTGGGTGGGCGGCTGGCCGATCCTCCCAGCGAAGTGCGTGAACGCATGGCGCAGTTTCCACTGGAGCGCACGCCGGTGGAGTGGGCGCTGAACTGGTTGTGGAATCAGCCTGAGGTTTCCGTGGTGCTGAGCGGCATGAGCGCCATGGAGCAGGTGGAAGAGAATCTGCGTTTGGCCGCGCAGGCGCATTTGCACTGCTTTGGGACCAAGGATCAGATGCTGATCAAAGAGGTGCGGGCCTGCTACAGTGCGCGGAGGGTGATCCGCTGCACGCACTGCGGTTATTGCATGCCCTGCCCGCACGGAATCGACATTCCCACCAACTTTGAGCTGTTCAATTACGCGCAGAGTTATTGCGATCTGGACAGCGCTCAGCTTCGCTATCAATTCCTTCTGACGGAGGAGCAGCGCGCAGGCAGTTGCCAGCATTGCGGCCTCTGTGAGGAGCGTTGCCCGCAACAGATTCCGATTGCCGATTGGATGGACAAGCTTTCCGTGGCTCTGGGGTGAGTTCAGGGGGGGTGCCGGGAGAGCGTAGTGCGTCCGATGTCGTTGCAGTAGATGGGATTCCCGCTGAAAAATACGGGGCGTACCAGCATTTGAAAGAGGGGGGAAGCTGAGTAAAGACGCGGTTTTTTGCAGAATTACAGTAGAAAAGCACCGTATCGCTATACGAGGAAAAATTCACAGTGCGGTATGAGCGTGGCTGTATGTGTCCCGCATCACTGCCCCAGAACCCCCACCCCCTTGAGACTCGCCATGTAGCGGTTGATTTTCCGCCGGCCGCACTATGAGGCAAAGCGAATGAGCGAACAGAAGATGGTCATTATGGATGGGAACGAGGCAGCCGCCTCGGTTGCCTATCGCCTTTCCGAAGTAGTAGCTATTTATCCGATTACCCCCAGCTCGCCGATGGCAGAGTGGGCGGATCAGTGGCTCGCTGAAGGAAAGAAGAATATTTGGGGCGCATCGCCCATCGTGGAAGAACTCCAGAGTGAGGGCGGCGCGGCGGGCGCGCTGCACGGCGCACTGCAGGCCGGTGCTTTTGGCACGACCTTTACGGCGTCGCAGGGTCTTCTGCTGATGATCCCGAACATGTACAAAATTGCTGGTGAATTGACCCCGGCCACCATGCACGTAACGGCCCGCACCCTGGCCACGCACGCGCTGTCGATCTTCGGCGATCACTCTGACGTGATGGCCTGTCGTCAGACCGGCTGGGCGATGCTGTGTTCGAACTCGGTGCAGGAAGTTGCCGATCTGGCGTTGATCTCGCAGATCGCCACGCTTGAGTCGAGCATTCCGTTCATGCACTACTTTGACGGTTTCCGCACCTCGCACGAAGTAGCCAAGATCAACCCGATCAGCGACGACACGATCCGTGCCCTGGTCGATGACAAGTTCCTGCTGGCCTATCGCGAGGCCGCACTCAGCCCTGACCGCCCGAAGCTCCGCGGCACGGCGCAGAACCCCGACGTCTTCTTCCAGGCGCGTGAAGCCTGCCAGCCTTTCTACAACGCCGTTCCGGGCATCGTGCAGTCGGTGATGGATCGCGTTGCCAAGCAGATTGGCCGCCAGTATCGCCTGTTTGATTACTACGGCGCACCTGATGCGGAGAAGGTAATCATCGTGATGGGCTCGGGCGCAGACGTGGCCGAGGAAGCCGTAGAGACGCTGGTCAAGAATGGCGAGAAGGTCGGCCTGGTTAAGGTTCGTCTGTTCCGTCCGTTCGACAGCTCAGCTTTCCTGAAGTCCCTGCCGAAGACCGTGAAGTCGATTGCGGTTCTGGATCGTTGCAAGGAGCCTGGTTCGGCCGGTGAGCCGCTGTATCAGGACGTGATCACGGTTCTGGCCGAGAATGCCAGCGAGCTGCCTTTTGCCGCAATGCCCAAGGTTGTGGGCGGCCGTTATGGCCTGAGCTCGAAGGAGTTCACCCCGGCCATGGTCAAGGGCATCTACGACGAACTGTCGAAGGCCAAGCCGAAGAACCACTTCACCGTTGGCATCAACGACGACGTGACCTTCTCGAGCATCGCCTATGACGACAGCTTCTCGACCGAAGACGTCAAGACCCACCGCGCACTGTTCTATGGTCTGGGTTCGGACGGCACGGTCGGCGCCAACAAGAACTCCATCAAGATCATCGGCACCGAGACGCCGTATTATGCGCAGGGTTACTTCGTGTACGACTCCAAGAAGTCGGGCTCGATGACCACCTCGCATCTGCGTTTTGGCCCCACGCCGATCCGCTCTTCCTACCTGATCACCCGCGCCAGCTTCATCGCCTGCCACAACTTCTCGTTCCTGGAGAAGGTCAATGTGTTGGAGCCCGCGATTCCTGGTGCTACCTTCCTGCTGAACTCGATTTACCCCGCCTCTGAGGTCTGGAACCACATCCCCAAGACCATCCAGCAGGAGATCATCACCAAGAAGATCGAGTTCTACGTCATCGACGGCAGCAAGGTTGCTCGTGAGTCCGGTATGGGTTCGCGCGTGAACACGATCATGCAGACCTGTTTCTTTGCCATCTCGGGCGTTCTGCCCAAGGAAGAAGCGATCGAGCAGATCAAGAAGTCGATCAAGAAGACCTACGGCAAGCGCGGCGACGCGGTTGTGCAGAAGAACTTCGCGGCTGTGGACGCCTCGCTGGCGAATCTGGAGAAGGTTGCGGTTCCGGCTGCTTCCGACGCCAGCTTTGACATCACCGGCGCACTGGTCGGCAACCCGCCCGCGTTCGTGGGCAACATCCTTGGTCAGATTGCCAACGGCAAGGGCGACCTGCTGCCGGTAAGCGCACTGCCTGCGGGCGGTACCTTCCCGACGGGCACCGCGCAGTACGAAAAGCGCAACATTGCACAGTTCATTCCTGTGTGGGACAAGGACACCTGCATTCAGTGCGGCAAGTGCGCCATGGTTTGCCCGCACGGCGTGATCCGCGCCAAGATCTTCTCGCCCGAGCTGGCGGAGAAGGCTCCTGCTACCTTCAAGACGGCGAAGCCGCGCTGGAAGGGTCAGGAAGAGAACCTGTATACCCTGGCGATTGCTCCTGAAGATTGCACCGGTTGCGGCGTCTGCGTAGACACCTGCCCGGCCAAGAGCAAGAGCGATGCCAGCCTGAAGGCCATCAACATGGCCGAGCAGGTTCCGCTGCGTGAGACCGAGCGTGCCAACTGGGATTACTTCCTGTCGATTCCGGAAGTGGATCGCAATACGCTGAACCACAACGCCGTGAAGGATCTGCAGTTGCTGCAGCCGCTCTTTGAGTTCTCTGGCGCCTGCGCTGGTTGCGGTGAGACGGCTTACGTCAAGCTGATGACTCAGCTCTTCGGCGATCGTCTGTTCATTGCCAACGCCACGGGCTGCTCGTCGATCTATGGCGGCAACCTGCCGACGACCCCGTACTCGACCAACAAGGACGGCCGTGGTCCGACGTGGTGCAACTCGCTGTTCGAAGACAATGCCGAGTTCGGTTTCGGTATGCGTCTGGCCGTGGATCAGCAGACAGACTTCGCTCAGACCCTGCTCAAGCGCGTAGCTTCGCAGGTTGGCGAAGAACTGGCTACTGCACTGCTGAGCGCGGTACAGAAGACCGAGCCGGAAATCAATGCACAGCGTGAGCGCGTTGTGGCCCTGAAGGCCAAGCTTGCCACCATCGACAGCTCGGATGCCCGCAACCTGGGTGCCATTGCTGACTCCTTGGTTCGCAAGAGCGTGTGGATCCTGGGCGGCGACGGTTGGGCGTATGACATCGGTTTCGGCGGACTCGATCACGTTCTCGGCTCGGGCAAGAACATCAATGTTCTGGTTCTCGATACCGAAACCTACTCGAACACCGGCGGCCAGATGTCCAAGTCGACCCCGCGTGCGGCAGTGGCCAAGTTCGCTGCTGCCGGCAAGACGGTCAGCAAGAAGGATCTGGGCATGGAAGCGGTCAGCTACGGTTCGGTTTACGTGGCCCGCGTGGCTCTGGGCGCCAACGACGCACATGTCGTCAAGGCCTTCCAGGAAGCTGAAGCGTGGGATGGTCCTTCGATCATCATCGCCTACTCCAGCTGCATTGCGCACGGATACGATCTGCTCCATGGCCTTGAGCAGCAGAAGCTTGCTGTTCAGTCCGGTCACTGGCCGCTGATGCGTTACAACCCGGCTCTGCGCGATACCGGCAAGAACCCGTTCCAGCTTGACAGCAAGCAGCCCTCGATCCCGTTGAAGGATTACATCTACCGAGAGAATCGCTTTGCGATGCTCTCGCGTAGCAATCCGGATCTGGCGGCCAAGTTGCTGGTTGAAGCTCAGGACGACGTGGAGCGCCAGTGGCGTGTATACTCGGCTCGTGCAGCTATGCCTGGCCGCGGTGAGACGCCGAACATCGCTCCCAAGGCCGAGTAGCAGCCCGCGGCCATTTTGGCCGGAGGTGAGAAATGTTCGACCTGTCAATGCCGTATCTCGGCATGAAACTGAGCGGCCCGATCATGGTGGCATCTACACCATTATCGGAGTCGATCGATAATGTGAAGAAGATGGAGGAGGCGGGGGCTTCGGCCCTCGTCCTCTCTTCTTTGTTTGAAGAACAGCTGATTCTGGAATCAGAGGCGCTCGATGCGGATCTTGAGCGCGGCACCAATTCCTTTGCCGAGTCGCTGGACTTTCTGCCCGACTTCAAGGACTACAACATGACGCACGAGGTTTACCTCGAGCATCTGCGTAAGCTCCGTGCAGCGGTTGGAATTCCTGTTTTTGCCAGCCTGAATGGCGTTACGCCAGGCGGCTGGGTGCGCTATGCAAAGGATCTGGAGCAGGCCGGAGCCAGCGCGATTGAACTGAACACCTACGCCCTGGCTACCGACAGGAACCAGACCGCGGCGCAACTGGAAGATCAGCTCTTTGAGTTGGTCAAAAGTGTTTGCTCGTCGGTCAAGATTCCGGTTTCGGTCAAGCTTTCCCGTTCGTACACCAGCCTTCCAAATCTGGTGTCACGCCTGGAAGCCGCCGGAGCAAAAGGCGTGGTTCTGTTCAACCGTTTCTACCAGCCGGACTTTGACATCGAGGCTCTCGAAGTCAAGCCCACGCTGCATCTTTCCACACCGTCGGAGCTGCTGTCGCGCCTGCACTGGGCGGCCATCCTCTACGGCAACACCCAGGCCGACATCGCCGTTACTGGCGGCGTACATTCGGCCGAAGATGTGCTCAAAAGCATCATGGCCGGCGCCAACGTCACCATGATGGTTTCGGCACTGCACATTCACGGCATTCAGCACATTTCGC
The DNA here is from genome assembly GCF_048629425.1 of Telmatobacter bradus. Classification (NCBI taxonomy): domain Bacteria; kingdom Pseudomonadati; phylum Acidobacteriota; class Terriglobia; order Terriglobales; family Acidobacteriaceae; genus Telmatobacter; species Telmatobacter bradus. The sequence goes on along the minus strand of NZ_CP184532.1, from coordinate 3,041,596 downwards.
GGGTGCTTGCCGATGTGCGCTACTGGTTGGAACAGCGCGAGTACACGGCGCTTGCGGAAACCCGCGGCTGCCTGAGCCGTCGTTCGGTTCCCGACAAGGCGGCCTACGACCGCGGCAACTACATCAAGACGCTCAGCTCCTACAGCCTGCGTCAGACGATGGGTACCTTCTAGAACAAATCGGTTTTTCCTGGACGCCCTGGCGGCGGCACTCCCCATGTGCCGCTGCCAGGGCGTTTTTGGGGGTGTTTTCGGCTTCAGTTTTTCACCCCAGCAGGGTGAAGCGAAAGTAGCCTCGGGTGGATTCTGACCCTGAGCGTAGTCGAAGGGGAAGAGGAGGGAGGAACCCGGGGTATATCGCATTCAGGCTAAATACACAATGCGCCTTTTAGATCGGTTCTCCAATAGGTGTAGCCCTTTGTAGATCGTGCAAGGTGGCTTTTCAGGGAAGCTACTTTAAAAGCGTCTCTACGGCCTCTACAAGCCATCTTTGCGCCGCGGGTAGGGCAGTGGTCATTTCCGGGCTGAAGGCCTCGCCCAGCTCCAGCGAGCCTGCGCCAATGGTCAGCAGAAGCGAACGCTGAGGCTGGGAATTGTAGAGATCAAGGCTGAGCGCCAGCAGCTCTGCCGCGCCCATGTGATGCGTGCCCGGGACGACTTGCCCGGCGGCGGGCTCAACCGTCTGCAGGCGAAGTTCGCCGGGTGCGGCGGAAATGGAACAGTCGAGGAAGAGTGCGGTGCGGGAGCGGGCAAGATCCTCGGCCACTTCCGGCGTCCACTGCTGCCTGCAAAGGATGCGCAGGTTTTGGCGGTTGGCGAAGTGTGCTTCCAGCCATGCGGCCAGCCATGGGCCCACTCCATCGTCGGAGCGCAGCGTGTTGCCGCAGGCCAGGACGAGGCAGTGCGTGGCGATCGAGGATTCTGGTGTGCGTGCGAGGGTCATTGGAAGGAAGTTTAAGTGCTCCCAGGTCTCAGAAGTGAGACCTGGGGCACCCAGTTTGGTGGTTGAAGGTTAGCGGATTACCTGGTCGCTCATGCTGCCATCGGCGGCCAGCAGGGTGACGGCCAGCGGCATCTGGCCGAAGGCGTGTGTGGAGCAGCTCAGGCAGGGGTCGAAGGTGCGGATGACGGCTTCGATGCGGTTCAGCGCGCCATCGGTGAACTTGCCGTCCTTCACATATGCGCGGGCAGCTTGCAATACGCCCTGGTTCATGGCGTAGTTGTTCTGTCCGGTGGCAATCACCAGGTTGGCCCAGGTGATCTTGCCATTTTCATCGACCGTGTAGTGGTGGTGCAGGGTGCCGCGCGGTGCTTCGGCCTGTCCTGCGCCCTCCAGACGGTTCACGCCAGCCTGGGCGCGTACGTGCTTGTCCAGAATCGTGGGTTCGGCAAGAATCTGCTCGATCTTTTCGATGCCGTGGAGCACTTCGATCAGGCGTGCGTAGTGGTAGTGGAAGGAGCTCTGCACCGGGCCGCGGGCCAGTTGCTTGAACTCGGCCAGTTCCTTGTCGGCCAGCGCGGTGCCCATGGACGTGGCAATGTTCAGGCGTGCCAGAGGGCCCACACGGTAACTGCCCTCGGGGTAGCCGAGCGGCTTGTAGTAGGCGAATTTGGTGTAGCTGTAGGGCTCGACGGCTTCGCCAATGGCCTCGGTGAAGCGGGTGGCGTTCATGCTGTCTTCGATGATGCCGCCCTGGGCGTCGATCAGTCGCAGCGATCCATTGGTGAACTCGATGGAGTCGTCTTCGTTGACCAAGCCCATGTAAGCCGACGGGAAGTTGGCAAAGATCTCGATCTCATTCGCAAAGCTGTCGGCAATCTGCTTGTAGGCTTTGAGGCTGAGGCGGATGTTGTTGTAGGCCTCGGGAATCATCGAGAGAATCTCGTCGCGCTTGGCGGGCGCTAAAGGCTCGGTGACGCCGCCGGGAATGACCCAGCCGGGATGAATGCGTTTGTCGCCGAGCAACTCGATAATGTGCTGCCCGAAGCGGCGCAGGGCAACGCCAGCGCGGCCCAGTTCAGGTTTGGCCGCCACCACACCAAAGATGTGGCGCAGCTTCGGGTCCGACTCCATGCCCAGTAGCAGATCGGGCGAGGAGAGATAGAAGAAGCTGAGGGCGTGCGACTGCACCATCTGCGCCAGGTTCAACATGCTGCGCAGTTGTGAGGCGGTGTGCGGAATGCGCACGCTCATGATGGCTTCGCAGGCCTTGGCCGAGGCAATCAGATGACTGACCGGGCAGATACCGCAGATGCGCGCCATCAGGGCAGGCATTTCGTAGAACGGACGACCCTCGCTGAAGCGTTCAAAGCCACGCACCTGAGTGACGTGGAAGTGTGCGTTGGCCACCTCGCCCTGATCATTCATCTGAATGGTGATCTTGCCGTGGCCCTCAAGTCTTGTAACTGGATCGATCGTAATCGTCTGACTCATGGCTCAGGCTCCAAAGCGTGTGAGCGCTGGAATGTCCAGCGGTCCACCGGTTACCAGCGCGGTCAACGCTGTGTGAAAGGTGTCAGCCGAGGGCGGACATCCGGGCAGGAAAACGTCCACCTTCACATACTCGTGCAGGGGACGCACCACCTTGAGAAGTTTGGGCACAACCACGCAGGGAATCTGCTGCTGAGCGCTGGCATTCTCGATATAGGCCCGGTCCAGCACGGCCTGAGGACCGATGGGGTTGCGCATGGCCGGAACGTTGCCGGTGACCGCGCAATCGCCCATGGCCACCAGCACCTTGCAGTGGGCACGGACCTTCTTGATCTTCTTCTCGTCGTCCTCCGAAGCCACGGCACCTTCAACGAGTGCGATGTCGACATCGTCCGGGAAGACCTTGGTGTCGACGATGGGGCTATAGACCAGGTCGACGAGTTCGGCCAGAGCCAGCAGGCGTTCATCCATATCGAGGAACGACATGTGACAGCCCGAGCAGCCATCCAGCCATACAGTAGCAAGTTTCAGTTTGCTCATTGCGCTTCCCTCATCAGATTCAGGTAGGGCAGGAAGTCAGGATTCTTGGGATGATCGACGCCCACCTTGCTCTTGTCGAACAATGCGCCGGTCGGGCACACCTGTACGCATTTGCCGCACTTGGTGCAGGCCGATGCGCCCCATTCTTCGTTTAGATCGGTGATGACGGTGCAGGTTTCGCCGCGTCCCATCAGATCCCAGATGTGCGCCCCTTCAACCTCACTACAAACCCGCACGCAACGCGTGCACAGTACGCAGCGATTGTGGTCGATGGTGAAGCGCTCATGCGATGCGTCCACATGCAGGTCGGGGTTGCGATAGGGCAGGCGGACGTGCGTCAAGCCGACCTCTTGCGAGAGCGACTGCAACTCGCAGTTGCCGTTGGCCACGCAGACCGAGCAGACGTGATTGCGCTCGGCAAACAGCAGTTCGACGATGTTGTGGCGATAGCGCTGCAGACGTTCGCTTTTGGTGGTTACTTCCATGCCTTCGAAGATGGTGGCCACGCAGGCGGGCAACAGCTTGTTGCTGCCCTTGATCTCCACCAGACAGAGACGGCAGGCACCCACATCGCCCAGGCCGTCCAGATGGCAGAGCGTGGGAATGTGAATGTCGTTTTCCCGCGCTACTTCGAGGATGGTCTGGCCGCGACGGGCGCTGACTTCGTGCTCGTCGATGATCAGCGTTTTGACTTCAGCGGTATCGCTCATGCGACCACCTCTTCTTCCGCGGCCTTCATGGCGCAGGCGCCGGCCGTGCATTTTTTGTGCTGGATGTGATCGATGTACTCGTTGCGGAAGTAGCGCAGCGTGCTCAGCACCGGGTTGGGCGCGGTTTGGCCCAGGCCACAGAGGCTGGCATTCTTCACCGTGTCGCAGAGTTCTTCCAGCATGGCCAGATCTTCCATGGTGCCCACGCCCGTGCAGATTTTACTCAGCAGGCCGTGCATCTGGGCCGTGCCCGCGCGGCAGGGAATGCATTTGCCGCAGGACTCGGTCATGCAGAACTCGATGAAGAACTTGGCAACATTCACCATGCACGAGGTGTCGTCCATGACGATCATGCCGCCGGAGCCCATCATGGCTCCAACCTTGATCAATCCGTCGTAGCTGACGCTGATGTCCAGCATCGACTCTGGCAGGCAGCCGCCGGAGGGTCCGCCGGTTTGCACGGCCTTGAAGCTGCGGCCGTCGGGCACGCCGCCACCAATGCTGTAGATGATCTCGCGCAGCGTAATGCCCATCGGCACTTCCACCAGACCGGTGTTGCTGATTTTGCCGGTGAGTGCGAAGACCTTGGTGCCCTTGCTGCGTTCCGATCCCATGCCGGCAAACCACTTGCCACCTTTGCGGATGATGGGTGCGATGTTGGCGAAGGTTTCCACGTTGTTGATGAGCGTGGGCTTGCCCCACAGGCCGCTTACGGCCGGGTAGGGAGGACGCGACTTGGGCATGCCGCGCTTGCCTTCGATGGATGCGATCAGAGCTGTCTCTTCGCCGCAGACGAATGCGCCCGCGCCCAGACGGATCTCCACATCGAAGCTGAAGGGCGTGTTGCCGATGTTGTTGCCGAGCAAGCCTCGGCGGCGTGCGTCGCGCAAGGCTGCCTGCAGACGGTTGACCGCCAGCGGATACTCGGCGCGCACGTAGATGTAGCCCTTGCTTGCGCCCACGGCATAGGCCGCGATGGCCATGCCTTCAATCACGCGCTGCGGATCGCTTTCGAGTACGCTGCGATCCATGAACGCGCCCGGATCGCCTTCGTCGCCGTTGCAGATCACGTACTTCAGATCGCCGACGGCTTTGGATACGGTGTCCCACTTCAGACCGGTGGGATAGCCGCCGCCGCCACGGCCGCGCAGGCCGCTTTCCTTGATCTGGCGGATGACACCGGTGGGCGTCATGTCACTGAGTGCGGCCAGCAGGGCGCGATAGCCGTCGCGTGCAATGTAGTCGTCAATCTTTTCGGGATCGACCTTGCCCGAGTTTTCCAGCACCACATGTACCTGCTGGTCAAAGTGCTCACGCAGTTCGCACTGCAGATCCTTGACCGGCTGGCCACCCAGGCTCTTGACGATGGCTTCGGCATGCTCTTCGTGCGCATGCTGGTAGAGGGTTTCTTCAGGATCGATCAGGACCAGGGGGCCGGCGGCGCAAAGCCCCATACATCCGGTGCGGCGCACAAAGACGTTCTTGCCCAGGGTTTCAACCTGTTTGGCAAGAGCATCCTTCAGCTTGTCGGAGTGTTGGCTCAGACAGCCGGTGCCCATACAGATGTTGATCTCGTGATCGAACTTGGCATATTCAGCGCGGGTAGATTCCGCGATCTGATCCAGTTCCTCGATTGTCATTCAACTGCCCACCTTTCCAGTTGCGCGATCATCTGCTCGCTGGTCATCTGACCCACCAGTTCGCCATCGGTCAGCACTACCGGCGCACGGCCGCAGGCACCCACACAGCGGGCGGCAGCCAGACTGATCTGTCCGTCCTGAGTGGTTTGTCCCTGAGGAATGCCCAGATGCTTTTCAGCTGCGGCCAGCAGCTTGTCGGTGCCCTTGATGAAGCATGCCGTTCCGGTGCAGATTGTCATGGTGTGTTTGCCGGGCGGCTTGAGGCTGAAGTAGTGGTAAAAGGTCACGACTCCATAGGCCTGGCTTAAGGGAACCCGTAAGGAGAGCGCAACAAAACGGATGGCATCATCGTCCAGATAGCCAAACGACGTTTGTACGGTGTGCAGGGTTTCGATCAACGCATGACGGGCGTAGCCGTTCTTGCGCATGGTGCCATTGACGATCTTCCAACGTTTATCGTCACTCGGCAGCGGTGGAGGCGTATAGGCTGGCACGGTGCTTCCTCCTGTATGTACCGGCCTGCGCGATTTTCAGCGCATTCTTTGCTAACTTTGGTCGGCACCAAACTTGTACTCGCAATGCGATACGCTGCTCGGTGATAGGTGTCACGAATATGAGACGCTGCCTGATTCCGTCTCACCAGCTGATATTTTCAAGCGGCTGAACGTGTAAATGTGACGACCATCACCGTGCGAAAAATCAAAACATAATTCATGCAAACCTTCAAGTTTTTCTTTCATGAAACAGTGGGAAACAGCAGAAGCCTTACGGCCACTCCCTCGAATCCCGCCTCGTACGCTATGCTGTTCTCCTGAACCGAGGCCGAACTGGTGAGCGAAACCCTTAAAAATCGAGCCCTTAAGCGGCAAGAGCGTTATGAAGTACTGGTGCAGGGCATAGTGCAGGGCGTGGGATTTCGCCCCTTTGTCTTCCGTCTGGCCAGGGAAGAACAGCTGGCTGGCTTCATTGGCAACGATACGGACGGCGTAACCATTGAAGTGGAAGGCGAGTCGGCACAAATTCAACGTTTTCTGGCCCGCTTGCGTTTGGAAACGCCTCCGCTGGCTCGCATCGATGCCGTGGCTGTACGTCCGATTCCCGCAAAAGGAGAGACGGCGTTCCGCATTGTTTCGAGTGAAGTGCATGGTCGAGTGGCCACTGGCATTCCCGCCGATGCTGCTACCTGCCCCGACTGCCTGCGTGAGCTGCTTGACCCCGCGGATCGTCGCTATCGCTATCCGTTTTTGAATTGCACTAACTGTGGACCGCGCTTTACCATCACTCGCCGCATTCCCTACGACCGTCCGCAGACCTCGATGGCCGTTTTTCCCATGTGCCCGGCGTGCCAGCGTGAGTACGATGACCCGCTCAACCGCCGCTTTCATGCCCAGCCCAACGCTTGCGCCGTCTGTGGTCCGCATGTGTGGCTGACGAATGCGCAAGGGGAATCGCTGGCCGCTGAAGACCCGGTGCAGCAGACGATTGAACGGCTGCTGGCGGGCGACGTGATGGTGCTGAAGGGTATTGGCGGCTTTCATCTATCGGTGGATGCGACCAACGAAGAGGCCGTCGAGCGGCTGCGGCAGCGCAAGCACCGCTACGGCAAGCCGCTGGCCGTGATGGTGCGCGATCTGGATGCGGCGCGGGCGTTGTGCCGGCTGAGCGCGGAAGAAGAAAAGCTGTTGCTGACGCCTGCCCGGCCCATTGTGTTGTCCCGCTTGCGGCAGGGCACGGCGCTTGCCCCATCGGTAGCGCCGGGCCTGCCGTGGCTGGGTGTCTTTCTGCCCTATGCGCCGCTGCAGCATCTGCTTTTTGCCGATGAGCGTGTGCAGGCCCTGGTGATGACCAGCGCCAACCTGAGCGAAGAGCCGATCTGCATCGATAATGATGAAGCACTGCAGCGGCTGGCCGCGATTGCCGATGGTTTTCTGCTGCACAATCGCGAGATTCTGCAGCGTTGCGACGATTCGGTTGCGGCGCTGGTGGATGGCGCGCCGCAGATCATCCGTCGTGCGCGCGGTTATGTGCCACAGTCTATCAATCTCCCGATGGAAGCGCCGCCGCTGCTGGCTGTGGGTGGCCACTTGAAGAGCGTTTTTGTGTTGGCCCGTGGCCGTTTTGCTTACCAGAGCCAGCATCTGGGCGACCTGGAAAATCTTACAGGGATGGAGTTCTTTCGCGAGGCGCTGGAGCATATGATGCGCACCTTCGAAATTGAACCCACGATGGTCGTACACGATCTGCATCCGGGCTATCTTTCTACACAATGGGCACGGGAATTTGCCGCTGAGCATAACCTGCCGCTGTTAGCAGTGCAGCACCATCATGCGCATATGGCGGCCTGCATGGCGGAGAACGGCGTGACGGAGCCGGTGATTGGCCTGGCGCTCGATGGCACAGGCTACGGCACCGATGGAAAGATCTGGGGCGGGGAAGTTTTGATCGCAGAGTTCGGTCATTTTCAGCGTTTCGCCCACTTGAACTACGTGCCGCTGCCCGGAGGCGAAAAGGCGATTCGCGAACCGTGGCGCATGGCGCTGGGTGCGCTGGCTTCGGCCGGGTTCAACATCGAAGCGCCGGAGATTTTTTCGCTAGTGGGAGCCAGCGAGCAGGAAGCTCGCGTGGTTGCTCGCATGATTGTGCGTGGTCTGAATGCGCCGCTCACGTCAAGCTGCGGCAGGCTCTTCGATGCGGCGGCAGCCGTGGTGCTGGGTCGCAGAGTGGTGGACTACGAGGCGCAGGCTGCCATCGAGTGGGAGGGCATGGCCGTTGATGAGCCACGGAGCTTTGATTCTGGCTACGAACTGGCGATTACACAGAATGCAGATGAAGTGATTCTTGATGCCAAGCCGCTCTGGCATGCGCTCGTTAACGATCTGCGCGCGGGCGTGGCCAAGTCTGGCATTGCCGCTCGCTTTCATGCGGGGTTGGCCTTGGGATTTGTTCGTGCCGCAGTTCTGGCGCGGGAAAAGAGCGCGATCAGAACTGTGGCGCTCAGTGGCGGTTGCCTGCACAATCGCCGCTTTGCCGCATTGCTGCGCATGGGGCTGGAGGCCGAAGGCTTTACCGTGCTCACGCATCGCAAAACCAGTCCCGGTGACGGCGGCTTGAGTTATGGGCAGGCCGCCTGCGCCACCTGCGGTGGGGCCAATGGCTTTGCGTGATTGAGCGGAGAGTTGGTTCTGATGCAAAGAAAAATGGCGGAGCACATGCGCTCAGCCATTTTCTGTAGGAAGGCAGAAAAACTAATTCGCAGTCAGATGGACCAACTCCGCGGCTTCGCTACGTGGGCCGAGGATGGAGACGCGGGGAATGCGGCCACGCACCATCGATACTTCGTCGCAACGGTGCAGGCGTGGGCAGTTCTGGCAGTCTTTGAAGATCTTGTCGGGCAGGTCGGCCTTGTCTTCCACGGTGCGGAAGCCGTACTTGAAGAAGAAGTCGGGAATGCGCGTGAACAGGCAGACGGAGTGAATGCCGTGTTCTTCCGCTTCTTCCAGTAGGGAGCGCAGAATGTGGCCGCCCGCGCCCTTGCCCTTGGCCTCGGGCTTGACGACGATGGAGCGTACTTCGCACAGATGTGGGCCGTAGAAGTGCAGAGCGCCGCAGCCCAGAAAGACGTGCGCGTCGGACTCGGCCACGGTGAAGTCGCGGATGTTCTCGCAGATCTCGGCGAAGGCGCGCTTGAGCAGCGTGCCGTCGCCGGAGAGCGAATTCACCAGATCGTAAACGTTGGACGCGTCTTGTAGCAGCGCCTTACGCACCTGCATGTGCGGTCCCCCCTGCAATTTTGGATGAGCCCTCGCGCAGGGCAGCCACGCGCTGAGTCGCCTCTACCAGAGCCTGCCGCACGCGCTCGCGCGCCGTGCCGCCGACCACATCGTGGCAGTCGAGCGTTTCTGCAAGCGTAGCAGCCTGGTAGAAGTCCTCACCAAACTCCTCGCCGAAGGAGCGCAGCTCGTCGAGCGAAAGTTGGCCCAGCTCGACGCCCTTTTCCAGCGCATAACGCACGGCATTGCCGATCTTCTCATGTGCGGTGCGGAAGGGCACGCCCTTGTACACAAGATACGTTGCCGCAGCCATGGCATTCAGATAGCCCGTTTCGGCGGCCTGTTGCATGCGCTCGTGATTGAACTCAAGCGCGGTGGTGAAGCGGGCAACCAGGCGCAGCATCTGCGGAACAAAGCTGGCGGAAAAGGCAGGCTCCTGCGTCTCCTGCATGTCCTTGTTGTAGGCCAGCGGCAGGCCCTTGAGCTGCATGGCCACGGTCTGGGCCGCACCATTGAGGCGGCCAACTTTGGCGCGCAGAAGCTCGGTCAAATCGGGGTTCTTCTTCTGCGGCATGGCGCTGGAGCCGGTGGAGAAGGCCTCGGGCAGTTGTACAAAGCCGAACTCGGCGGTGGCATGCAGCGTGATCTCTTCGGCAAAGCGGCTCAGATGCAGGCCCACAAAGGTGAGCGCCTGCAAAAAATCGAGCACGAAGTCGCGGTCGCTGGTGGCGTCCATCGAGTTGGCCGTGGGAGCCGTAAAACCCAGTTCCCGCGCGGCAATCGAGCGATCAAGCTTGAGCGTTGCGCCGGCAATCGCGCCGGAGCCCAGTGGGCAGTAGTTCAAACGCTTGGCGCAGTCGGCCAGACGCGCCGCATCGCGCAGCGCCATCTCTACATATGCTTGCAGCCAGTGGGCAATCAGCACAGGCTCGGCGCGCTGCAGATGCGTATAGCTGGGCATGACGGCCTCGCCTGCGGCGTTGGCCTTCTGCAGCAGCGCTTCGGCCCAGGTAAGCAGACCATCGATGGATTCTGCAATCTGCTCGCGCACAAACAGGCGCAGGTCGGTGGCGATCTGCTCATTGCGGCTGCGACCGGTGTGCAGCTTGCGGCCGAGCGAGCCCACGCGCTCCACCAGCTTCAGCTCCACGAAGTGGTGGATGTCTTCGGCGTCGGGATGCTCGCGCACGGCAGCTTTTCCTGCGTTGGTGACGAAGTCTGCGGCGATGGCGTCGAGCGCCGCGCGGATTTCGGTTCCTTCACTTTTGGACAGGATTCCTGCAGCGCACAGGGCTGAAGCATGCGCCTTGCTGGCAGCTACTTCCTGAGGAAGAAGCCGCCAATCAAAGACGATGGAGCGCTGCCACTGTTCGAACTCACTGTCGAGCGGTTCACGGAAGCGGCCCGACCACATCTTGACGTGCTGTTGTTCGTTGGCCATGCTATTCCTTCTCCTTGGTGCCAGCCAGCAGGGGCATTTCGCTGCCGGTGCTCAGGCTGAGCAGGCCACTCTTGGCATAGGTCAGCAGCTTGTCGCGCGTGTCGGTAATGTCGAGATTGCGCATGGTGAGCTGGCCGATGCGGTCGCGCGGGCTGAAGGTGGATTCGGTCTTCTCCATGCTCAGGCGCTCGGGATGGAAGGTCAGATTCGGCGACACGGTGTTCAGGATCGAGTAGTCGTTGCCACGGCGCAGTTCCACCGTAACTTCTCCCGTGACGGCACGCGCCACCCAGCGCTGCGCCGACTCGCGTAGCATGATAGCCTGCGAATCGAACCAGCGGCCCTGATAGAGCAGACGGCCCAGCTTGCGGCCATTTTCGCGGTACTGCTCGATGGTGTCTTCGTTGTGAATGCCAGTGATCAGACGCTCATAGGCGATGTAGAGCAGGGCCAGACCGGGAGCCTCGTAGATGCCGCGGCTCTTGGCCTCGATGATGCGGTTCTCGATCTGATCGCTCATGCCCAGACCGTGACGGCCACCGATGCGATTGGCTTCGAGCAGCAGCTCGACCGGATCAGAAAATTCCTGACCGTTGAGCGCGACCGGGAAGCCCTCTTCAAAGCGGATGGTAATCTCTTCCGCCTTGATGGCAACATCGTCGCGCCAGAAGGCCACGCCCATGATGGGAGCGACGATCTTGATGGAGGAAGAGAGGAACTCCAGGTCCTTGGCTTCGTGCGTTGCGCCCAGCAGATTCGAGTCGGTGGAGTAGGCCTTCTCGGAAGACATCTTGTAAGCAAAGCCGGCCTGCTGCATGAAGGCAGACATTTCAGCGCGGCCACCGAGCTCGTCAATGAATGCCGCGTCGAGCCAGGGCTTGTAGATCTTCAGATCAGGATTGGCCAGCAGACCGTAGCGATAGAAGCGCTCAATGTCGTTGCCCTTGAAGGTCGAGCCGTCGCCCCAGATGTTGACGTTGTCTTCCTTCATGGCAGCCACCAGCATGGTGCCGGTGACGGCGCGGCCAATGGGCGTGGTGTTGAAGTAGGCAATGCCAGCCGTGGTGATGTGGAAGGCGCCGGCCTGCAGCGCGGCAATGCCTTCGCGCACCAGTTGGGCGCGGCAGTCGATCAGGCGAGCTTTCTCCGCGCCGTACTCCATGGCCTTGCGCGGAATCTCGTCGTAGTCGGTCTCGTCGGGCTGGCCGAGGTTGGCCGTGTAGGCGTAAGGCAGCGCGCCCTTCTGCTTCATCCAGTGCAGTGCGGCGGAGGTGTCGAGTCCGCCAGAAAAAGCGATGCCGACCTTCTGGCCGACGGGCAGGGATTCAAGAATTACGGACATGCTGGGAACCTTTCAGAGAACAGAGAACAGAGAACAGAGAACAGAGAACAGAGAACAGTATGCAGGGAGCAGAGGGTAGGGAAGAAAGGCCAGTGATGAAAACCCCTGATCTCTGTTCTCTGCCCTTTGCTCTCTGTGCTTACAGCTTGTACTTTTCCACGTTCTTCAGGCCGTCGAGCAGCAGCAGCAGCAGAGCCTTCTGCGCATGCTTGCGATTCTCGGCCTGGTCGAAGATGATCGAGTTCGGTCCGTCGAGCACCGCGTCGGTGACTTCCTCGTTGCGACGTGCGGGCAGGCAGTGCATGAAGACCGTGGTCGGCTTGGCCTTGGCCATCAGCGCCTCGTTCACCTGGAAGGGGCGGAAGATGGGCTGGCGCTTGGTGGATTCATGCTCCATGCCCATGCTTACGCAGACATCGGTGTAGATGGCATCCGACCCTTCGGCAGCGGCCTGCGGGTCCTGCGTGAGGCGGATCTCGCAGCCGTTAGCTTCGGCAATCTCGCGGGCGCGGGTGACGATCTCGATGTCGGGCGAGTAGCCGCGCGGCGTGGCCACGGTCACATTCGCGCCGAGCTGCGCGCCGGTGAGCATCAGCGAGTGGGCCACGTTGTTGCCGTCGCCCACGTAGGTGAAGTTGAGACCCTTGACCGCGCCGAAGTGCTCTTCCAGCGTCATGAAGTCGGCCAGAGCCTGGCAGGGATGCTCGAAGTCACTGAGGGCGTTGATGACCGGCACACTGGCGTTGTTGGCCATCTCGGTGATGGTGTCATGCGCGTAGGTGCGCAGCACGATCACGTCGATCCAGCGCTCCAGATTATGGGCCACGTCGGCGATGGCCTCGCGCTCACCGAGCGGCGAGTGGGTCTGATCGACGAAGATGGCGTTGCCGCCCAGGGTATTGATGCCGGTCTCAAAGCTGAGGCGGGTGCGCAGGCTGGCTTTCTCGAACATCAGCACCATCTGCTTGGAGTCGAGGGCATAGCGGTAGTCGCGCGGGTTGACCTTTACGTCGTGGCCCAGCTTGAGGAGGGCGCGTGCTTCGGCGCTGCTCAGATCAGCGATCGAACAAAGATCTTCGCCGGCCATGCGCTTGGCGGCGGCCAGAATATCGGGGTCCTGATGGACCGGAACGGTCGGTGTGGAAATGGTTGCCACGTTACTTTCCTCCTGCGGGTGCCGCGCCGGCGGCTTCAAATGCGGTAAAGATGGCGTCGAGCGCGGCGATGGCCTCGTCGACGTGTGCCTGCTCCAGAATGTAGGGCGGCAGGAAGCGCAGCACTGTCTCGCTGGTGCAGTTGATGACGATTTTGCGCTTGAGCATTTCAGCTACGGTCTGCTTGGCGAGCGCGGCAGAGTTCAGCTCCGCGCCCAGAATCAGGCCTTCGCCGCGCACATCCACGATGATCTTGTGCTTCTGCGCGAGCTTGCGCAGTTCGGCCTTGAAGTACTCGCCGATCTTGGTTGCATGGGCGAGCAGACCCTTGTTTTCGATCTCATCGACTACGGCAATGGCCACGGCGCAGGCCAAAGGTCCGCCGCCGAAGGTGGTTCCGTGCTGACCGGCGTGGATGGCGCGCGCGACTTCTTCCTTGCAGAGCACCGCGCCCATGGGCACGCCACCGGCCAATGACTTGGCCAGCGTGGTTACGTCGGGCTGAATGCCGAAGTGCTGGTAGCCGCACCACTTGCCGGTGCGGCCCATGCCGCACTGAATCTCATCGGCGATCAGCAGAGCGCCGGTGGAATCGGCCAGCTTGCGGGCTTCAGCAAAGAACTCAGCGGAGAGCGGACGCACGCCGCCTTCGCCCTGTATGGCTTCCACCAGAATCGCGCAGACCTCGTTCGAAAACTTGGCGCGCAGATCTTCAATGTCATTGAAGCGCACAAACTCCACACCGGGCATGACGGGCGCGAAGGGCTCGCGATACTTGTCCTTGTAGGTGGTTGCCATGGAGCCGAAGGTGCGGCCGTGGAAGCTCTGTTCAAGGGCCAGGAACTTGGTGCCGATCTGCTTGCCTTCGCTGCGCAGCAGGCCTGCATGGGCGCGAGCCAGCTTCAGCGCGCCTTCCCAGGCTTCGGTGCCGGTGTTTGCAAAAAAGCAGCGGTCCATGCCGGTCTGGCGGGTGAGGCGCTCGGCCAGTGCGGCGGCGCCTTCGTGATGAAAGAGATTCGAGATATGGATCAGCGACTTGCTCTGTCGCTCAATGGTGCCTACGATGGCCGGATGGCCATAGCCCAGCGCGTTGACGGCGATGCCGCTGAGCAGATCAAGATACTTGTCGCCCTGTTCGTCCACCAAATGCACGCCTTCGCCGCTCACAAACAAGATGGGATTACGGTCGTAGGTGTGAAGCAGCAGCCGCTCTTCGGCTGCCCGAATCTGATCCAGCTTAGTCAATTTCCTTCTCCTTGAAGCATCTTCTGTTTGGTCTGCGCGGGGCAGAGGGAAAACCGAAGATGCGTTAAGCCACCATCACTTCAGTGCCGTGCGCCACGCGGGAACTGCACAGGTCGGGGAGCGTGCTGGCCGCGTTGGCCGGCAGAATGCGCACGCGCTTGACGCCGTTGAGCAGAGCCTGTCGGCAGGCGCTCAGCTTCGGCAACATGCCGCCGTTGATGACGCCGCTCTTGGCCATTTCCGCAATCTGGTCGATGCTCAGCCAGCGCAACACCGTGCCGGTTGCATCCCTCACACCCGGAACGTCGGTCAAAAAGATGAGTGCATCGGCCTGGCAGGCCATGGCGCAACTGGCAGCCATTTCGTCGGCGTTTACGTTGTAGTATTCGCCGTCAAAGCCGAGAGCCATTGACGAGAGCACCGGCACGCCATTCAACTGCCAGATGGCGTCCAGCCAGCGCGGATCGCTCGATGCGATTTCACCCACAAAACCAAGGTCGGGATCGGTCTTCTTCTTGCGTGCGCGGAAGATCAATCCATCGCCACCACTCATGCCAATGGCGGGCTGACCCAGCGAGCCGAGAGCAGCCACCAGACCCTTGTTCACCTTGCCGGCCAGCACCATCAGGGCCGCATCGCGCGTCTCTGCATCAGTTACGCGCAGGCCATTGATGAACTCGCTCTGCTTGCCCAAAGCCTTCAGCGTTTTGGTCAGTTGCACACCGCCGCCATGCACTACGGCCACCTGATTGCCGTCCTTGACCAGCTCGGCAATGGCGCGTACGCAGCCATCCAGAATGGTGGGATTTTCGAGGCCTGCTCCGCCCAACTTTACGACGTACTTCATTCCAGACCCTCCGCCTCGTTCCATCCCATCAGGATGTTCAAGTTTTGTACGGCCTGGGACGACGCGCCCTTGAGCAGGTTGTCGAGGCAGCTGACGATGATAGCGCGCTTGCCCGTGGCGTCCAGCTGGAAGCCGATGTCGGAGTAACAGCTGCGCGCGACGTACTGAATCTGCGGCAGGCCGTTTTCATAGAGGCGCACCATCGGGCTGGCAGCAAAAAAGTCGCGATAGATCTTCAGCACACTGGCCCGCGTCTGCACTTCCTTGAAGTGCACGTAGATCGTGGACAGAATGCCGCGCGGAATCGGCAGCAGATGCGGCGTGAAGATGATCTGCTCGTTTGCAAGGCCGATCTGTTCGAGTAACTCACCCATGTGACGATGTCCGAAGACGCCGTAGGCGGAAAGATTGTCGGCCGCGTACATGTAATGCGTCTTGGCCGAGGGAGCCTTGCCCGCGCCGCTTACGCCGCTCTTGGCGTCGGCCACAATGCCGTGTTCCACATCAAGCACGCCGGCCGCAGCCAGAGGCTTCAGCGGTAGAATCACGCTGGTGGCGTAGCAGCCGGGGTTGGCGATGAGCTGTGCGCCCGCAATCTGCTTGCGGTGCAGTTCCGGCATACCGTAGACGGCTTCCGCCTGCGTGGTATTGGCTACATCGGAGCCTTCGTCTTCAAACTTGTAGACGGCGCGATTGTCGGCCTCATCCAAGCGCCATGCGCCGCTCAGGTCAATCACCTTGATGCCGCGTTTGAGTGCTTCCGGTGCCCACTGCCGCGATTGCTCATGCGGCGTGGCCATGAAGAGCACTTCAACGCCCAGGTCTTCCAGCAGTTCCCAGCTAAAAGGCTGCTGCGCCAGCTTGCCATGGCCCTTGCTGTCGGCCAGTTGGGGATGAATCTCAGCGAGTGGAATGCCGCCACGGGCCGCATCCTTTTCGTCCACGCGTCCGGCAAAGACCGGAGCCTTGCCCTTCAGCCGGGGATGATGCAGAAGCAGGCGCGCCAGTTCCGCACCTGCGTAGCCAGTGACGCCTACTACCGCGGTCTGTACAGTCTCTTTCATGATTCGAGCATTGTCCTTATGCGGGTTTCGATTTCCGTTGCAGTGCGAATGTCGGGGCAGATGATCAGCACGGTATCGTCGCCGGCGATGGTGCCCACCACCTCGTGCCAGCCCGCGCGGTCAAGCGATGCGGCAATCGGCTGCGCTCCACCCATGACGGTGCGCAGCACCACCTGATTCATGGCCTGGCGAACGCGCAGACCGAAGCTGTCAATCACTTCATCGATCAAGAGCGGCGCATCGTCGTCTTCTTCAATTTTAGCTGCGGGCGGAGCCGGTGGATGGGGCAGGGAATAGCCGCCCGAACCCTTGACCAGCTTCAGATCGTGAATGTCGCGCGAGAGCGTGGCCTGGGTAACTTCAAAGCCGCGTTTGTGCAGCTTCTTCCGCAGTTCGTCCTGGCTGGCTACCGCAGTGCTGGCCAGAATTGCGCGGATTGTTTCCTGCCGGCTGGATTTCATCGCCCCGTCCATCTTTTCGTGTCACGCACTCCATAAAGAGTGCGCGAAAGTAGAAAGCGCGGACTCTACAAAAGAGCCGCGCATGTATAAATATACATATGGATGAATAAGTATGCAATCGGATCCTGGGGCAATTCCTATCGCGGAAGATGAATTTTTGTGAAATCCCTCGCGGGACACATGCTCTGAACCTTAATTCAGTTCTTCTTCGGAAGCGACTCAGGCACCTTCTATGCATCAGGACGCGACAGCGGAAGCCAGAAAAAGGCCAAAAGTAGAAAGATTGCCGCATTTGTCGCCGTGAAATGAGTTCTGGGCAGGTCTGCGCTGTTACACTCACGTTTTGGCCGTATGGCGATCAAACCTCACAGCCAACGAGAAAAATGACTAAAATTGCACCTTTCAATACTCTGAATGACCTTTTAGCGCGTGTGGTTTCCCGTGGTAACTCTCGCGCAGTGCTCTGGCAGGACCCGTTTGGCAACTGGCTTCCCATTAGCTCAGACCAGTTCTACCAGCGCGTTCGTTCTGCCGCCAACACGTTTTTGAGTTGGGGCGCACAAAAGGGCGACCGCATTGCCCTCATCTCTGAAAACCGTTGGGAATGGGCGGTTGCTGATTTTGCCACCATGGCTTTTGGCGGCATTGTCGTTCCCATCTATCCGACCCTGACCGGGGAACAGATTGCTGCTCTGCTGGCCGATGCCGGCACGAAGATTGCACTGGTTTCCAGCCGTCAGCAATTCGACAAACTGAACTCGGTACGTCATCTTACGGTGCTTGAACGCATCGTGATGATGGACGCTCCGGCTGCCAAGGAAGCTATTGCCTTCAGCACGCTGGTGGAAGGGGCCGACGAGCTCGGCGCCCAACGCGATCCAGAGTTCGACCGCATGGCGGCTTCCGTCACAGCCGACGACCTCTGCACCCTGATCTACACTTCGGGCACCACCGGCGAGCCGAAGGGCGTGGCGCTCAGCCATGGCAACATCGCCTCCAACCAGTCGATTGCGGCCAACGACTTCAACATTGACGAGAACGATGCCTGCATCTCGTTTCTGCCGCTCTCGCACATCACGGCCCGCGCGCTTGATTACGTCATGTATGCGCGTGGCGCGCAGGTAGCCTACTGCTCACACTTCGACAAACTGCCGCAGGCTATGCGGGAGGTTCGTCCCACGGTTTTTGTGGGTGTGCCCCGCGTCTTTGAAAAGATCCGCCAGGAAGTGGAACGCCGTGCCTCCTGCTCCGGCTTCAAGCAGAAACTGCTGGGCTGGGCGCTGCGCACTGGTGCCTGCCATGAGCAGACGGTCTTTGATGGAAAAAAGCCCAAGGCATTTTTCTGGCAGTTGGCCAACAAGCTGGTGTACAGCAAGGTGCGTGAGGCCTTTGGTGGCCGCGTGCGCATCTTTGTTTCGGGCGGCGCTCCGCTGGGCGTGGAAACCGCGCAGTGGTTTGCTTCGGCCGGCATCGCGCTTTGGGAGGGCTACGGCCTGACTGAGACTTCGCCCTTGATTGCCATCAATTCGCCGCTCAGCCACAAGATGGGCGCGGCTGGTCTGCCGATGGCCAATCTTGAGCTGCTGATTGCCGAGGATGGCGAGCTGCTGGTGAAGGGGCCGTCGGTTTTCAAACGCTACTGGCATCAGCCTACCGGCGAGAGCGCGGCCTTCGATGCCGAGGGCTGGTTCCACACCGGCGACATCGGCCATCTGGACGCGGACGGCTTCCTGTTTATTACCGATCGCAAGAAGGAACTGCTGAAGACTTCCGGCGGCAAGCTGGTGGCTCCGCAGCCTATTGAGAACAAGCTGAAGGCGCATGTCCTGGTGGGTCAGGCCGCGCTGATCGGCGACAAGCACAAGTTTGTGTCGGTGATTATTTCGCCCAACTTTGCCGCGCTGGAAGACTGGGCTAAGCGTCACAACGTCAGCTTCAAGTCACGTGCAGAGCTGGTGGCCAACCCGCAGGTGCTGGGTGCGTATGGCGAGATTGTGCGGGAAGTGAACGCCACTCTGGCCAACTACGAAAGCCTCAAACGCTTCCGCGTGGTGGCCGATGAGTGGACGCAGGAGACGGGTGAGTTGACGCCTTCGCTGAAGCTCAAGCGCCGCGTGCTTAATTCTCGTTATGCGGAGCTGATCGTTTCAGTTTATGAGGACGAGGCAACCGCGCGTGGCGGATCGGCGAGCTAAGCCGCCCCAGGCCATTGCGTACCACAATGCGCTTGGCCCACATCCGCTGCACAGCCTGGAAGAAGGGCGCCCCCCCGGCGCCCACTGCCAGCAGGCTGCCGAATAAAATAATGGCATCAATGCTCAGGCGGCCCTCGTCTGACCAGTAGGCATTTGGCTCCAGATCGAGCCACAGCGCGAACTCATCGAGCGTGAGCGCCGCGCCCATTCCATAGCCGACCGACATCATGCGGCTGAAGAAGATCGACATGGGCGAGTGCGAGCGTCCCAGGTCCATCAGCCAGCCGTAGCCGACCAGCAGCAGAATCAGAATGCCCCAGACCAGATGGTGAATGTGATGGCCGCGCACCACCACCCACTCGAAGTGACCCTGGTGGTTGACGATGCGGTGCACCAGCAGTCGAACGCCCACAAATGTGACCAGAAAACTGAAGGAGGCGATGAACATACGGCGGCGAGGCCGATCCGGAATCGTACTCCGTATCAGATAGCCCAGTCTTGTTAACTGCAGCAAAATGAGAAGGACAACAGCTACAAGACTGGCAAAAGCCAGCAACATCATGGCACCACTACCGGGCATAAAGACTATGACAATTCAACTTTCTTCCGAAAATGCTCTAAGACTGCAGAGCTATTTGAACACACCGGGCAGGATTTTTCCCAATTTGAAGCACAACGCGTACATGCGCAAGCGTTGGCTGCGGAGATAAAATTGGCGGCCTGGGGAACTCCTGAAATAGGCTCTGCGTACTCCGTTTTGTACTCCTTTCTGCGAGGAAAACCGCCATGGCCGAGCGCGAGCTCTTTTTTGACCGCCTGCGCAGTGTGCTGACTGCCTGCGTCATACTGCATCATTGCGCCATCACCTATGGCGCGTCCGGCGGATGGTTCTACTACGAGCGACATTTTGACGGCACACCCTCCAGTTTGTTTCTGACCATCTTTACCGGTACGCAGCAGGCTTACTTTATGGGATTCTTCTTTCTGCTTTCCGGTTACTTTACTGCCAGCTCGCTTGACCGCAAAGGGGCGGGCCGCTTTCTGGCTGACCGCTTCCTGCGCTTGGGTTTGCCGCTGCTTGGCTTCATCCTGTTGCTGGGGCCGCTGACGGCGGCCATCGTTGAAGGGGCCACCGGCGGCAGCTTTTGGGGCACATTTGTCTGGCTCTGGCATCACCAGCGCATCATCAACGGCCCGCTGTGGTTTGCCGAGGCGCTGCTGATCTTCAGTCTGCTTTTTTGCGGTTGGAGAGCCGTTGTACCAGCCGCGACAATCCGACCCAAACAAGAAAAAATCCCGGGATTTTTCTGGTGGATGGCGAGCGCCGTGGCCGTCGGTGCGGGTTCTTTGCTTCTTCGTCAGTGGATTCCGGTAGGAAAAAACGTCTTTGGCCTGCAGCTTGGCTTCTTCTGCAGCTACGTTTTCCTGTTCTTTTTAGGGATTGTGGCCCGGCGCAGGGATTGGATTGCGCAACTTACCTGGAAGCAGGCGCGCTGGCCCTTTGTGGTCTCCATGGTTGTGTTTCCTGTTCTGTGGCTGACCTGCGGCCTCTTTCAGGCAGCGCATCCGCAGCAGGCCCTGCATCTGGAGGGTGGTCTGAGTTTTCCTGCCATTGTTTATGCCTTTTGGGAGCCGTTGTTTGCCTGGGGCGTGATCGCGGCTCTTCTGGTGGGCTTCCGGCGCTGGCTGAATCGGCCCTCGCCCTTGTGGAACTGGCTTGACCGGCGGGCCTATGCCGTGTATGTCATTCATCCACTGGTACTGGTGGGCATGGCGTTGCTGCTGCATGGCTGGACGGCTGCGCCGGTGGTCAAGTTCGGCGTGGTGGGCGGATTGGCCTGCGTTTGCTGCTGGTTGCTGGCGGATCCGCTGGTGCGGCTGCCGGGTTTACGGCGAATCTTGTAAAAACCAAATCCGGAATATTTTCTAACTTATACAAATCGCAGGATTTTTCCTGCTTTTCTGGTGACCGCGCTCACGATTCCGCTTTACGGGCTAGGTTTACACTGATTACGGCGTCGAGAGCGGCCGTTCCGCGTCTTGAATCCAAATGAGCATTCGGGCGCAGCCCAGACTGGCGCGTGCCCCTTCAACTGAGGAGAATTACGATGCGTGTTGCTTTGTTGACCGGCGGTGGCGATTGCCCCGGACTGAATGCCGTGATCTACGCGGCGGTGAAAAAAGGCATCAACCACTACGGCGATGAGTTCATTGGCTTCCTGAACGGCTGGCGGGGCGTGCTCGACAACAACTTCATCCCGCTCACACTTGAGGCAATCGACGGCATCCAGCTCAAGGGCGGCACGATCCTGCACTCCTCGCGCACCAACGTCAAGAAGATCCCTGGCGGTATTGAAAAGGTGCAGGAAGTTCTGAAGCGGAACAAGATTGATGCTCTGATTGCTCTGGGCGGCGACGATACCCAGTCGGTCACGCTCTATTTGAGCGACAACGGCCTGCCCTCGATTGGCGTTCCCAAGACCATCGACAACGACATCAGCGGCACCGACGCCACCTTTGGCTTTGACACTGCCGTCATGATCGCCACCGAGGCCATCGACCGCATTCACACCACCGCTGACTCGCATAACCGCGTAGTCGTGGTTGAGGTGATGGGCCGCGATGCCGGATGGATTGCCATGGCCAGCGGCGTTGCCGGTGGCGCGCATGTGGTTCTGGTTCCCGAGCGTCCCGTCGACATCGATCACGTTTGCGCCCTGCTCAAGTACAACTACGACCACGGCAAGCACTACGGCGTGGTGGTGGTGGCTGAGGGCTGCAAGCTGCCCGACGGCAGCCAGGTCATTGGTTCCGGTGAAGTGGACTCGTTTGGTCACGCCCGCCTGTCGGGTATTGGCGAAGCTCTGGCCAGCCTGATTGAGAAGAAGACCGGCTTTGAAACCCGCTCGGTCAACCTGGGCCACACCCAGCGTGGCGGCGTCCCGACGGCCTATGATCGCCTGCTTGGTCAGCGCTACGGTCTGCACGCCATCGACATGGTGCACGATAAGAAGTGGGGCCGCATTGCTGTCCTGCAGGGCACCGACATTACCGACATCACCATCAAGGAAGCTATTGCCACCAACCGCCGCCTTGATCAGCGTTTCTTCGATGTGATCGACGGTTTGGAAGCCAGCGTTAAGTAGTCAGATTGCTGCAACACGCAAGACGAAAGGCCATCCCGGTAGGGATGGCCTTTCAGGTTTCTGACAAAGTTGTGTTTTGAAAGAGCACGGCTTCACAGGCTGCGGAAAAACGGTTGAATCCTTGCGGGGGGCAGGAGAGAAACGTCCCTCAGGGGCTAAAGCCCCGTTGATTTTATTGCGTTTATTTGGCACGGCTGAAGCCGTGCCCTTTCAAAACCGAGCCCCAAGAGAGTTTTTCCGCAGCCTGTTCAGCCGTGCCGCAAGAAGAGGAAAAGTGGATCGGGCTTACAGGTTGCGGAAAAACTCGTAGCGGAGAGAGGCAGGGGTTTTAACCCCTGCAAAAAGAGGCAAACTGTGCGCGGGCTTCAGCCCTGGAAGTCTTTTCGCCAGCAGGCATCCAAAGTAGGAAGTAGAAGAAATAGCCCGCGCCTAAAGGTGATACTTAACGCATCCACTCTTCATGGGTCTGAAGGCCCCTGCTCCCTCCACACATAAATTCTCAAAATATCCGACAATAGAGGAGTGCTTTATCGTCCCTACACGCCCGCTGACTTTGCTGCGCTCTATGTGATTGAGGAAGTGTGCTTCAAGCGCCCACAGCGGTTTGGCAAGCGTTTAATGCGGAACCTGCTTGCCAATCCCGATTCTGCGGCGTGGATTGCCGAAGAGAACGGCTCGATGGCAGGTTTTGCGCTGGTGGAGTGGGAACGCGAAGAGGACTTCGTAGCAGCCTACCTGGAAACCATCGAACTTCTGCCCGTCTTTCGAGGTCAGGGAGCGGGGGCAGAGCTGTTGCGTTGCTGTTTGCGGTCGGCGCTGTTGGCCGGTGCAACGCTGTTTTGGCTGCATGTGGAGGCGGCCAATGTTGCCGCGCTCAAACTCTACGAGCGCTTCGGTTTTGTGCCGCGGGAGCAGGAAGAAAACTACTACGGCCGCGGCCGCCATGCGCTGATTCTTTTGCTTGATCTGGGGCAGGATCCGCAGAAGATCGTATCCTGATCCGCTTTGGAACGGCGCGATGCGCTTTTGTCGCGTTGGAGTGCGTAACCAGGGAAAGGGCCTTCAATAGCGCATCGGAAATCGACCTGGGCGTAAAATAAATATAAGTCTCATGCCCATCGACAGTCATCACCTTCCGAAATCCCTTTTGGCGTTGCGCAGCTACAACGCGCAGATGTTTGTGCACGATCTTCTGGCCGGTATTACGGTGGGTCTGGTGGCCTTGCCGCTGGCCATGGCCTTTGGCATTGCTTCGGGCGTTACGCCGCAGGCTGGCCTGTACACGGCGGTGATCGCGGGCTTTCTGATCTCGGCCCTGGGCGGCTCACGTACTCAGATTGGCGGACCGACCGGCGCGTTCGTCGTCATCGTTGCTGGTATTCTGGCCCGCTTCGGTATGAGCGGTCTGGCCATGGTCACGCTGATGGCTGGTTTTATCCTTGTTCTGATGGGGCTCACCGGCCTGGGCGCAGCGGTCAAATTCATTCCGCGTATGGTCGTGATGGGTTTTACCAATGGCATTGCCATCCTGATTGCGAGCACCCAGATCAAGGACTTTTTCGGACTGAAAACCGGTGCGGTGCCGAGTGACTTCCTTGGTCGCATCAAGGTGTTGCTGGCGCATGCGTCCAGCTTCAATCCTGCCGCGCTCGGAGTAGGCGTGGCCACGCTGGCCATCATTTTGCTGCTGCCACGCTTTACCAAACGCGTGCCGTCTTCGATTGTGGCGGTGGTTGCCTGCACAGCGGCTGCGTATTTTCTGCATTTGCCGGTGGAGACGATTGGCACCAAGTTCGGAGGTATTCCCAGCGGCCTGCCGCCCTTTGCGTTGCCCAGCCTGCATGCTGAGCACATTCTGCCGCTGATCCCTTCGGCCTTCACCGTGGCCATGCTGGCCGCGCTTGAAAGCATGCTCTCGGCGGTGGTGGCCGACGGCATGACCGGCGACCGCCACTTTCCTAACGTCGAACTGGTGGCGCAGGGACTGGCCAACATCGCATCGCCACTGTTTGGCGGCATTCCCGCGACAGGCGCGATTGCGCGTACAGCCACCAACATCCGCGCTGGCGCTCGTTCGCCCATTGCGGGCATCGTTCACGCCATCACGCTGCTCTTGATTCTGCTGGTAGCAGCGCCCTTGGCCAGCTACATTCCTCTGGCTACGCTGGCGGGTGTGCTCTTCGTGGTCTCGTACAACATGGGCGAGTGGCACGAGATCGGCTCGATTTTACGGCTGGATTTCACCGCTATTTCGGTCTGGATCGTCACCTTTGCACTCACCGTTTTTGCTGATCTGACGGTGGCGGTGGGCGTGGGAATCTCGTTGGCTGCGCTGCTTTACATCTATCGCGTGGCCGAAACCACCACGGTTTCTCCCATCACCGATGAATACATTCGCGACGGTCTGCCGCATGTGCTGCAGGGGCGCATTCTTCCGCCCTACGTCTCGCTGCTGCGCATTCATGGACCATTTCTCTTTGGCACCACGGAAAAGCTGATGGATGCGACCGTCAACCTCGATGCCTTTGAGTGCGTTGTGATTCTGCGTCTGCGCAATATGACGGCCATCGACGCCACCGGCATTCACGCTATTCAAACGCTGGCCAAGCGGCTGCGTGCCTCGAACCGTGACCTGGTGCTGTGCGGCGCAATGGAGCAGCCTTCGAAGCTGCTGGGTGGCACACGCTTTGTGGAGCGGCTGGGCGAGCAAAATATTATGCCCAACATTCAGGCCGCGCTTGACCGGGCCAAGGAAATTCACGAGCAGAAGTTGGCAGAGAAGAGTTAGAGGCTATCAGCCAATGCTGTCTGCAGCAAAAAAATGGGGCACGGCGGTTGATTCCGCTGTGCCCCATTTGCCTGTGTGTTGATTTGTCTATTTCGTCGCGCCCAGCTTCGGTCGATCCGTGGACGGTATGGTCTTGGCGATCTGCTGTACCTCGGTGAAGACGCGCAGCAGGTTGCCGCCCAGAATCTTGCGGCAGTCTTCGGCGGAGTAGCCGCGCTTCGTCAGCTCGGCGGTGATCTTGGGCAGGTCGGCGGCGGAGTTAATGCCCTGCGGCAGCTGGCCGTTGATGCCGTCAAAGTCCGAGCCCAGGCCCACGTGATCGACGCCCGCAACCTTGGCAATGTGGTCGATCTGGTCAATCAGATCGGAGAGCGGAGGCCGGGGAATGCGGTCGAGCATCGTGCGCTCCAGATTTTCCAGATCCGCCTGTGAGGTCTCGCGACCTTCGGCTTTGTTCTTCGCCTTCAGCGCGTCCTTGGCCTGGGTAATTTCAGAATCCATGGTCTTCTTTGCATCGCGATACTTCTGCGAGACAAAAGCCGAGTAGAAGTTGACCTGCACCACGCCGCCCTTGGAGTCTGGTCCGCCGCCGTTGGCAATGGCCCGCAGCATGTCGTCGGTCATGTTGCGGGGCGCATCGCACAAGGCCCGCGCACCGCTGTGCGAGGCAATCAGCGGAGCCTGCGAAAGCACCAGGGTGCGATAGAAGGTCTTGTCGGAGACATGCGAGACGTCGATCATCATGCCCAGCCGGTTCATCTCATAGACCACGTCTTTGCCGAATTCATTCAACCCGTTGGGCGTGTGCGGAATGGTCTTGTCGTCAAAGTCGCCGGAGCTGTCGGCCCAGCCGTTGGAGTTGGACCAGGTGAGCGTCATGTAGCGCACGCCCAGCGCGTAGTACTGGCGCAGCAGCGGAATCGAATCCTCAATGGAATGGCCGCCCTCGATGCCCATCAGCGCGGCCAGCTTGTGCTCGCGGTGCGCACGCTCAATGTCGGCAGGGCTGGTGGCTAGCAGCATCTGGTCGGGGTGCCTGGCCACCTGAAGCTTGACGGCGTCGATCAGCTCCAGCGTGCGTCGGGCGGCGTGGTCCTTGTAGGTGACGGGGTCAACCCAGATGGAGAAAAACTCCGCGCCCAGATTGCCTTTTTTCGCACTCTCCAGATTCAATTCGCCCGCGCCAAGGGGGTCGGAAAGATCGAAGTGCTCGTCGAGGAAGCGCTGCGGTGTGTCGGCATGCGTGTCGATGACGATGGCGGAGGCATGAACGGAGGCGGTATTCGGCATGGGGTCGGCTGTCCTGTGTGCCGCCGAGGGCTTGGCGGTTTGGGCGTTGACAAGCGGGGCGCTCTGCAGCGTTGCGGCCAGCGCAATCAGGGCGAAAGAGGGCAGGGAATAGGCTCGCTTCATAGGCTTTGATTGAGAGTGTATACCGGCAGCTCGGCAAAGGGCTTTTGGTAGACACGCTACAGGCGGCCGCGCTTAAAAAAAACAGGCTGTTGGGAGCTATTTCAACATAGTTTCCAACAGCCTGTAATGTGGGGGCGGTTTGCAAGCGCAATTAGAGCATTTTCGGAATACACATAGACTTTTTAATGGGCGTGCAAGGTGCCTCTTCCTTGAGGAAAAAGGCAATTAGAAGCCTGCTTTCGGTCTACACCCATTCCGAAAATGCTATCGCCTTTGTTCGTGGAACTCGGCTGCCCTATTTGCTGGCGCAGCGCTGCCTACAAAGCGCAGCAGCGCATCCTTGGCCGCCATACGGCCACTGTTGACGGCAAAGCCATAGGTTCCACCCGAGAGCCCCAGCGGATAGGTGTCGCCATAGAGGCCGCCCACGTCGTTGCCGGTAACGTAGAGGTGGTTGATCGGCTCGTCCTGTTCGTTGAGCGGTTGCAGGTACTTGTTGGTGCGCACACCGCCCAGACTGTTCAGGTAGTAGTTGACGATGCGGATGGCATAGAGCTTGCCCGTAAGCGGATGCAGATAGAGACGCGGCTTCACAAACTCCGGATCGTAGTTGGTTTCGGCTGCGTGGTTATAGTTGGCCACGGTCTGGGCCAGTTCGTCGGCGGGAACTCCGATCTGCTGGGCCAGATCCCTGATGTCGTTGGCGGCGTGGTAGTCGGGGTTTTTGGCTGCGACTTGCTCGTCCACCCATCCGGCGAGCGGAGGAATCGGCGTCAGCGCCGGAACCAGAACGCCAACCCCGGCCTCGGGACCGCGCGTGGTGTACTGCTGCAGCAAGGAGCTATCAAGAATAGCCCATGCCGTGTGCTGGTACTGGCGATCGATGGCATTGCCCATCTTGCTGAAGTCGAAGGTCATGGTTTCGTCAACAAAACGGTCTCCATGCACGTTGACGATGACGTTGAAAGGCTGCACCGCCGCGGATGCGATCGGCATGGGCAGCGTGTTGGTGTCTTCAATCTTCGCGCGGAAGCTGCCCAGCGGAAAATACTGCATGGTGCCCATGCCTTCGGTGACGGCGCCAGCCGATACGGCCATGCGGATGCCAAAGCCCGTCTTGCCGAGCGGGGTAGCCATGCCGCCGTGCTCGTTCCCGCTGTATTTCTTCACCCATTCCAGATTGTCGCCGAAGCCGCCGGTGCATAGGATGACGGCCTTGGCGTGGATCTCCAGCGTGGAACCATCCTTGGCCGTGGCGCGCACGCCGGAGACCTGATGATTGGCGTCAAAGAGCAGCTCTTTACCGGTCGTTTCCAGATAGATCTGGACGTTCGGATCGTCCTTGGCTTTGAAGTAGAGGGTGCGGATCAGCTCTTCGCCGTGATGTCCGGCGATCAGGTGCCAGCTGCGATAGCCCCCGGGATTGAGTGTGGCCACCTTCGAGAAGACCACGCCCTGATCCTGCAGCCACTTCAGGGTGAAGTTGGATTCATTGATGTAGCGACGCAGAAGCGGCGCGTTGCCCTTCCAGTTGTCTTCGGTCATCTCGCGTTGAAAGGCGTCGTCCTTGGTCAGAAAGTAGGCTTCCTTGACCTGCATATCTGACTCAGCGGCAAAGATGCCTTCGCCAAAGAGCCCCGTTCCACCCGGAAAGGGATTCTTTTCGAGAACGACGACTTTGGCTCCGCCCTGTGCGGCCGTCAGCGTGGCCGAGAGCCCAGCGGGACCTGCGCCTACCACCACAACATCGGTGTTCAGTGAGGTAACCGGGCCCTGTGCCAGTGCAGAGGATGCGGCCACGGCCGTGAGCACGACCAATGCAAAAAACTTGTTCATGGCTACTTTCCTTCCTTGTCCGGCGCAGCAGGCTGCTTTGCAAACTGCAGTTGCGCGTGGCACTTTTGGCAGTAGACCTGCTGGGGCTTGTGCATGTGATGGCACGAATCGCAGCTCAGATCAATGGTGTGGTTGTAATGCGGATTGGGCTCATAGTTGGTAGTTCGTTGCGCCAGATCCTTGTAGGTGCCATGGCACTCCTGACACTTTTCTCGCGTTACGGGCTTTTTGGGTCCGTCTCCATGGCACCCCGCGCAGGTCAACCCATTTTCCAGATGGGCATGCGCCGTGTAGTGCTGGGTGTCAACGGCTGTCTCCTTGCTCTGTGCCTCTGATACGACAGCACCGCTCAGCAGCAGCGCTGTCAAAAAGAGCCATAGATTCCCCTGTTTTGCTCGCATCGGGATCATTCCCTTTCTTTTGGGCGCCTCATCGGGGCCCTTTGCGTACTCTTCCACAGTTGGTTTAGGTAGATACATCAATATAAAGTGTTGTATTGATAGATTAAAACTATGGGTACTTTTTGTATCTCATTGAATATAAATAAATTCGAGGAGTGACTGTCATCACTCGAACACGCATCAGAGAGCACATCCAGAAAACGCAGGCATTGATAGGATTTAGCTATGGATGAATTTACCCGGTTGCGCTACTTCGTTACGCTGGCTCACGAGATGCACTTCAGCCGCGCCGCGGAACTTTTGGGCATCTCGCAGCCATCGCTCAGTCTGGCCATTCGGCAACTGGAGCGTTCGATGGACCTGCGCCTGTTTCTGCGCACCAGTCGACGCGTTGAGTTGACTTCAGTCGGCAAGGTTTATCTGGAGGAGGCTGTTCAGGTATTGGAGGCGCTCAAGCATGCGCAGCGGTCTGCACAGCGCGCCGCGCGCGGGGAACAGGGCGTCATCCAGATTGGATATGCAACCTCTGCCATCATGGGCGGGCTGCATCTGCGTATCCGGCGCTTTCATGAGCTCTATCCCGAGGTCTCGCTGGTTTTGCGGGAGCATCTGGTGGATGCCCTGATTGAAAACATTCATCAGGGCAGCTACGATCTGATTTGCACCGATTCCGAGGTGACAGACGCGCGTCTGCAATCCAAAGCGCTGGAGTCTCCAGAGTGGGTTTTGGCCATGCCCAGCGTGCATCGCCTGGCAACCAAACGTCGGATTCAGTTGAACGATCTTGCGGACGATATCTGGATTTTTCCTACTAATCATGTGCATCATATGCTGCATGACAGCATGTTGGAATCCTGTCGTTCAGCGGGATTTTTGCCCAACCGCCAATACTTTGCTGATTCGGTGCCGGCTGCTATTTCGCTGGTGGCGGCGCATCTGGGAGTGGCCATGGTGTATGAGCTGCCCGGCTATCATCCGCCCGGCGTCGTCTTCAAGCGGATTGAAGGGCTGGGAATCGATATGAAGATGCGCATGAACTGGCGTCGCGGCGAGTTGACACCCGTGGCTAAAAATTTTGTAGAGATTGAGTTGTCTGGTATGGAGTTATAAAGCGACAGTAAAAAAACTTTCGGCCTGTCGAAGCAGAAGACTTCGACAGGCCGATTTCAGGAATGAGAAAGATTACTTGTTCAGGAGGCGCATGTCGCGGCCGGTCATCTCAGCGGGAAGGCCGAGCGGCAGAGCGCTCATCATGGTGGGTGCAATGTCGCGCAGGCTGCCATCGGCGCGCAGGTGGTAGTTCTTCGCGTCCTCGGCCACGTAGATAAACGGAACCGGGTTGGTGGTGTGCGCGGTGTGCGGCTCGCCGGTGATGGGGTCCACCATGGTCTCGCAGTTGCCGTGGTCGGCAGTCACGATCCAGATGGCGTTGCGTTCTTTCACTGCCTTGTAGATGCGGGCCAGTTGAAGATCGACTGCCTCAACCGCCTTGATGGCTGCCGGCAGAATGCCGGTGTGGCCCACCATGTCGGGGTTGGCGAGGTTCGAAATCACCACGTCAAAGGTGGTGTCGTGGATGGCCTTCACGATGGAGTCGCCTACCGCAACCGAGCTCATTTCGGGCTGCAGATCGTAGGTGGCCACCTTGGGTGAGGGCGTTAGAACGCGTTCTTCACCGGCGAAGGGTTTTTCCGTGCCGCCATTGAAGAAGAAGGTCACGTGAGCGTACTTTTCCGTCTCGGCGGTACGCAGATTGCGCATTCCGGCGTCGCCCAGCATGTTGCCGAGCAGATGATTCATCGACTGCGGCGGGCTGATGATGGGCAACTGGAACTTTTCGTCGTACTGCGTCATGCAGGTGTAGTGCAGGTTCTTGGGCAGCAGGTTGTGCGGAATAGCCTCGTCGAGCGCTTCCCACTGATCCAGATTGCGGCCGCCCTCGGCGTTGATGCTGCTCTCGCGACAGAGCACGCGCGTGACCTGACGGGCGCGGTCGGCGCGGTAGTTGAAGTTGATGACCGCGTCTTCGTCCTTGATCAGGGCGAGCGGCTGATTCTTGCCGTCCACAATCACCACGGGCAGAACGAACTCGTCGTTCACGTTGGCGTTGTAGCTGGCCTTGATCGTATCCACGGCGCTGCTGGCTGTGCCGCCTTCGCTCTTGCCGATGACCATGGCGTCGAAGGCCTTCTTCTGGCGTTCCCAGCGCTTGTCGCGGTCCATGGCGTAGTAGCGGCCGCTGACGCTGGCAATCTTGCCCACGCCGTACTCGCGCATCTTCTGTTCCAGCTTGGCTACGTGCTCAGCGCCGGATTGCGGCGGTGTGTCGCGGCCGTCCAGGTAGGCGTGCACGAAGACGCGCGTCAGACCGAATTCCTTGGCGGCGCGCAGAATGGCGTAGAGATGCGTGTCCTGCGAGTGGACGCCGCCGTCCGAGATCAGGCCCAGCAGGTGCAGGGCGCGGCCATTTTGGCGGGCGTGCTCAAAGCTGGCGATCAGCTGCGGATTCTTCTTCAGCGTATCGTCGGCCACCATGCAATCGATGCGGGTCAGGTCCATCTGCACGATGCGGCCTGCGCCAATGTTCAGGTGACCCACTTCGCTGTTGCCCATCTGGCCGCCGGGCAGTCCGACAAACTGCTCCGAAGCCTGAATCAGGGTGCTGGGGTACTCCCGCAGCAACATGTCGTAGGTGGGCTTGTTTGCCAGGGCGATGGCGTTGTTTTCGGTTTGCGGACGATAACCCCATCCATCAAGGACGGTCAGTACAACAGGGCGCTTGGTGGCCATAGTAGGAGATGTACCTCAATTCCGTTCAGACGTATCGCATTCAGGATAACGCGAAGGGCCGGTCGCAGGGTGTGACCGGCTTCACGGGCAGGTAAAGGATGGTTTTCCATCACCTGCCTGAACGTCTGCTACAGATTGGATTCAGGAATCCGCCGCGGGATGCGGAGTTTCGCTCTGCCGCATCCCTTCGGGTTATTTCTGCTTGCGCTTGGGGTGTGCGCCGGATTTGGCAGGATGGGCGGCTTTACGGGCAGGTTTAACCGCCGCCCTGGGCGTTGCTTTTGCCGCTTCTCTAGGGGCCGTGCGTGTCGCCTTGGTTGTTTGCCTGCGTCCAGCCTTGCTGGCGGGTTTTACGGGCTGTTTGGCGGTGGGCCGCGCCTGGGCTACCGCCCGCAACCGTCCGTGGCGGCCACGCACGCCTGCCGGGGGCAGGCCAATGGCGTCGCCGTCGGCGGGTGCTCCGGTCAGCTTGTAGAGAAGCTCGTTCGAGGCCTTGAAGAGGTTGGCGTGGTAGCCGTTGCGGCCAATGGTCATGGCCACGAACAGGCCGGTGTGGCTGGCCGGATGCAGCGCAATGTAGGTCAGGTAGCCGGCACCACCGCCATCCTTTTCCACCAGATGTGACGGGTTGTCGGGCGAAAGCAGATGCAGCCAGCCAAGGCCGATGCCGCTGGGTTTGCCGGCATAGTCCAGCCCCGAAGCGCGCACCAGATCGTCGGCGTTGATGTAAGGCTGCTGCGCGGCGGCTGCCTGCACCGGAAAACCGGGACCGCCGGTACCCAGCTGGTACTTGAGCCAGTGCGCCATATCGCCGGCGGTGGAGTAGAGTCCGCCGCTGCCGGAGGTGTTGCCCGTAGCCGTGCAAGGCCCCTGCGATTGTGCACTGACCAGCAGGTTGGCGCATTGTTCCGGGCTCGGATAGAAGGTGGTGTGCCACATGCGCAGGGGTGTGAGCGTGCGTTCATGCAGGAGTGTCGCGTAGGGCTCGTGGGCGGCGTCAGAGAGGGCGTCGCTGAGCAGGTCAAAGCCCACATTGGAGTAGGCTGCTGCCGTGCCGGGTGTGGAACGCAGCGACTGGTGCTCGAGCCAGTTCCAGCGCGTGGCGTAGTCGGGATAGGTGAAGTGCGGCGTGCCGTCGGGCGGATAGCCCACTTCGCGATAGAGCCCGGCAGTGTGCGTGGCCAGATTCAGCAGCGTTACGGGCTGCTTGTGCATGGGCACGGTGAAGCCGGTGGGCGCATACTTCTGCAGCGGATCGTTGAGCGTGACGGTGTGGTCGAGCGCCAGCTTGGTCAGCAGGTCAGTGGTAAAGATTTTGGTAATGGAGCAGAGGCGGACCATCGAGTCGGCGGTGGGCGTCTGGTGCGAGCGGGGCGCGGTTTCGCCGTAGCCTTCAATGAAGACCTTATCGTTGTGGACGAGGACGATCACCATGCCGGTCGCGCCGGAGTGCTCATAGAGCTCATTGCCCAGGGCGCTGGCATTGCTGAGGTCGACAGGTGTGGCAGATTGCGCAAAGCCGGATGCAAGGCCCAAGGCAAAGAGAAAAACAAGCAACAAACGCATGTTCCCATCGTAAATGCAGGGTAGTTGCGCAGCCTGTGGAAGTCAGGGCAGAAGCATCTGATGAGGAAAGTGCGAGTTCCAAAAATGAATGCGGTAAAAAAGAACGGGCGGAAGCCGAAGCCTCCGCCCGTTCTTGGTTCTGACAGGTCTTGCCACTACTCGCGCTGACTGTGTTGCTTGTTCTGACAGGTACAACCGGTACATCTCTCGCGGATACGTACAACGGACTGCGGGTACTGCACGGAGGCAATTAGCCGTTGTAGTTCAGCGACTCGATGCCGAGGAACTTTGCGCCCGAACCGAGTTCTTCTTCGATGCGGAGCAGCTGGTTGTACTTGGCAATACGATCGGTGCGGCTGACCGAACCGGTCTTGATCTGACCAACGCCAGTGGCTACGGCCAGGTCGGCGATGAAGGTGTCTTCGCTTTCACCCGAACGATGGCTCATGACGGCGGTGTAGCCGTTGCGGCGGCCCAGTTCGATGGCTTCCAGAGTCTCGGTCAGGGTACCAATCTGGTTGACCTTGATCAGGATCGAGTTGGCCACGTCCTCTTCAATGCCGCGCTGCAGACGCTTGACGTTGGTTACGAACAGATCGTCACCAACCAGCTGAATGCGGCTGCCGGTCTTCTCGGTCATCAGCTTCCAGCCGTGCCAGTCGTCCTCTGCCAGGCCGTCTTCGATCGAGACGATCGGGTACTGACGTGCCCAGTTGTCCCAGAAGGCAACCATTTCTTCGCTGCTGAGCTCACGCTTGTCGCTCTTCTTGAAGATGTACTTCTTCTTCTCGGTGTCGTAGAACTCGCTCGACGCCGGGTCAAGGGCCAGGCAAACCTGCTCGCCGGGTTTGTAGCCGGCAGCTTCGATGGCCTCAAGGATCAGCTCAATGGCTTCGGTGTTGGACTTCAGCGAGGGAGCAAAACCACCCTCGTCGCCCACTGCCGTGTTGTAGCCCTTCTTTTTGAGCACGCCCTTGAGGGTGTGGAAGATCTCGGCAGACCAGCGGAGAGCTTCGCTGAAGCGCTCAGCGCCAACCGGCATGATCATGAATTCCTGAAAGTCGACGTTCGAATCGGCGTGCGCGCCGCCGTTCATCACGTTCAGCATGGGGGTGGGCAGGGTGCAGGCGTTCACACCTCCCAGATAGCGGTAGAGGGGAATTTCCAGGGTCTGGGCCACGGCGCGGGCGTTGGCCAGGGAAACGGCCAGAATGGCGTTGGCACCCAGCTTGCCCTTGTTGGGCGTGCCGTCCAACTCGATCATGGTTTCGTCGATCAGACGCTGGTTCATCGCGTCCATGCCTTCCAGCTCAGGAGCGATGATGCTTTCAACATTGGCAACGGCCTGCAGAACGCCCTTGCCAAGGTAGTGGCTCTTGTCGCCGTCGCGCAGTTCCACGGCCTCGTGTTCGCCGGTCGAAGCGCCCGAGGGCACAATGGCGCGACCACGCTCGCCACTTTCCAAAATCACGTCGGCTTCGACGGTGGGGTTGCCGCGCGAGTCAAGGACTTCGCGGGCACGAATGGCAACAATCTCAGTCATATTGCTCCTCATGATGCGGTGCTGCAGCCGGTCATTCAGTTTAGGGCGGCGATCCACGGCCAAGGCTTCACCGGCGGCGCTTTGAATAGTTTCCAGAAGCATAAGCGTTTGTGGAGTCTCCTCTCCGTCCGTCCTTGCGCAGGCTGGCAGGCTGTGAGGCGTCGCCAGGAAACGATTCCCCGGCCTCCGCATGGTTTCCATCCGTCTGCTTCCCGGTGGATGACCCGCGGCACCTCGCAATGCCGTGTAGCCCGCTGCCCTTGTAAGGGCTGAATCCGTAACGATTCTAGCAAGCTGGAGGCAAACCGTCTGTGTGGTGACGGTCACAAGCTGAATATTTTCGAAAGAATGGCATCAAGATAGCAAAATTTCACCTCGGAACGTAACCAGAAAGGATCATTCGGAGCAGTTTGGCGGCGGTGCAGGCTTTGAAGACGCTAGCCTAGCCTTGAGAAACTGTGCGTAAAACGGACACAGTCCCGGGTTACGCGCAACTGTTTCGCCGTGGCCGGGTTCAGACATTCAGACTCAACCTGTCCACTTGTGAGGTCCCCGATGACGAAGAGACGGATCTATCGCTCGATTCTATCCTGCGTATTTCTTGCCGCCGCTGCCGCCGCCCTGGGGGCACAGCAGGAAGGTGCGCAGAACCCCTACCAGGGTGTTTCCACCCCTCCGCCCGACGACTCCATCCAGACTACGGTGGAGGACAGTGGTGCGCAGAGCGCCAAGCCCTCGGCGGGCCGTCCAATGACAGCGCCGCATGTGGCTGGGTCGCCCGTGACTGCCGAGCAGCAGTGGCGTGAAGCGCAACGCCACGACCCCGAAGACGCTTCCAGTGGGGACGACGGCATTGTGCGCGTCGTGCCTGAGCGCCTTCCGGAGCGCCCCGCGCAGCCCGGCCTCAATCGCCGCGAGTTTGAGAACGATCCTGACGGAGACATTGTGCACCCCACCCTCAGGCCCGGCGAACTGGCCGAGGGCACCACGATCCGGGTGCGTCTGCTCAGCCGGCTTTCCACCGTGGACACGCCGCGTGGCGAACTCTTCCGTACCCGCGTGGCCAGCGATGTGGTGCAGGGCGGCCAGGTTCTGATTCCGGCGGGCGCAGAGATTGAAGGCCATGTGGAGCAGGTTTCTTCCGGCACACTGGGCGGATCCGGCAGCATGAATCTGCGGCCCGAGACGGTGATTCTGCCGGACGGATCGCGCTTCCGGCTTTATGCGCAACTGACCAGCGCTCCGGGATCGCATACGCGCATCCGTGGCGAGGGCGCGGTTCTGCCCGACTCGCGGATAAAACGCGATGGCATTGAATACGGTGGCACCATGGGCGCTGGCTTGATTGCCGGAGCTTCTCTCGGCGGACCGGCAGGCGCTTTGGCCGGTGCTGCGGTCGGTGCCGGGGTTATCACGGTCCATCTGCTGGTCAGCCATCCGCAGGCCACACTTGACGTCGGGACCGCGCTGGTCTTCTCCCTGACCGAACCGCTGAATCTGCAACCGGCAGCGGGCGGGAATTAAGCTGTTCTTCTGCAAAGAAGGCGGCCTTCGGGCCGCCTTCTTTGTTTTTGTCTGGTGCGGTAGGGCGGAAGAATGGGAAGGTCTTGCTGGTTGGGAAGTTGTGGGAGGTTGACTTTCCGTTTCCTATCTGGGGTCGATACGACACGGAGATTTGGCGGAAAGCCAGAATTCATTCTGACGCCTTCGGCGTTTGCCGGTACCAATGCAAATTCCGCTCCATAAGCCAATCTGGATGAGCGCATCGGAATGCGCCTGTTGACTTTGGTTTAGTCAATGAGACAGCTTTTTGCTGTGAACTTCTGAATTGACATTCGATGAATTCGTAACTATTATAGTTACATATGAATATTAGCACCAGATTCACGGTCGCGCTGCACATCCTGACACTCCTCGCCTCGCAACCTGGCGAGGCCCTTACGTCGGAATATATCGCCGGTAGCGTGAACACGAATGCCGTCTTTGTTCGCCGCCTGATGGGCGTATTGCGAAACGTCGGTCTCGTGGCATCGCAGCCGGGGCAGCGCGGTGGGTGGGAACTGGCAGCCGACCCGGAGAATATCTCGCTGGCAGATGTGAGGAAAGCCATTGAGGAAGGTTCACCGTTCTCAATGCACAGTCAGCCGCCTAACCCTCTCTGTCCCGTAGGCAGGAACATTCAAGGCTCATTGGGAACTATCTATGAAAAGGCGGAAAGGGCGTTGGAAAACGAGTTGGCACGAACCACGATCAAGGGCTTGCTGCGTTCCGTTCAGGCAAGAGAGCGAACGTGAGTTTTTTTGACTTCATTCGTAACTACAGCAATTACAAAAGGAGAATGCAATGAAAGTCGCACTACTGGGAGCAACCGGAAACGTCGGTACGCGCCTCACCTCGGAACTCGTGAGTCGCGGCCATCAAGTCACTGCGATAGTTCGTCACCCGGAGAAGTTGACCAAGCTTGAAGGGGTCACGGCGACAGCAGCAGACGTTACGAACGAAGAGGCATTGGCAGCGGCTGTTGACAGCCACGATGCCGTCATTCATAGCGTCAAGTTTTTGAGCACAGATGCAGATAAGGTCATTTCCGCGACCAAGAAGGGAAATGTTGCCCGACTGCTTGTGGTCGGTGGAGCTGGAAGTTTGGAGGTTGCGCCGGGGCTCCTGCTCGTGAACGCACCGAACTTCCCTGCCGAGTACAAATCCGAGGCATTTGCAGGCGCGGCGTTCCTCGACAGGCTTCTGAAGGAGAAGGAACTCGAATGGACGTTCCTGTCGCCCTCCGCTTCTTTCGCGCCGGGCCAACGCACCGGGAAATTCCGCCTCGGCACGGACCAGCTTCTGGTAGCTACTGATGGACAAAGCCACATCTCGATGGAAGACTTCGCAATTGCACTGGTGGATGAACTGGAAATCCGACAGCACTCGCGTGAACGCTTCACGGTCGGCTACTGATGTACCGCAAGGACAAAGAGAAAGGAATCAATATGCATTCAATCAGAACGAGAATCGCCACCATCTTGGTGGTTTCTGCAGCACTCTTCATGATGGGAACAGGCGTCTTAACCGCTCAGGCGACTGCAGAAACCGTTACGTCAACCGGAAACCGTCAGGACATTGAACAGATTCAACAGGTCATCAAGGACTATGTGGGGTCGGTCGAGAAACTGGACCTCGATCTAGCGCGCAAGGTATGGTCGAACAGACCTGAGGTAAGCTTTATTCATCCGCGTGGAACAGAACTTAGCCTTGAAGAGGTGCTCGCAAACTTCTATTCCAAGACCATGGGCACGTTTTCGAAGCGTCAACTTCTGCCTGACAACATGGACATCCATGTTTACGACGACACTGCATGGTCAGAGTTCACATGGACGTTCTATGCGACCGTGAAGGATGGTGGGCCGAACATCACGACGAAAGGGCGAGAGACTCAGGTCTACCACAGAGAGAACGGTACTTGGCGCCTTGTACACGTCCACTATTCCGGGATGCCTGAGACGGGGAAGCTGAAAGGGTTTTGAAGAATATTGTTTCGTAGATAGCGAAGGCTTACTAGAGACGGGGTTGAGGATACAAGATGACCTGGGGCGCAACCTGGCATGGTCTGCTGTATATCAACTTCGTCTTTATCCACCTGGCTTAAAGCCAAAAAGGGCGATCGTGGCCAGATTGCCCTTTTTGCGAGAATCCCCGGTGATGGCTTCGCGGAGGGTAAGTAGAAGACACAGCGCCATGCCTGGCCGATTGTCCTTCACAGCGTACTTTGCGTTTTAATCCCTTCCGGGTCAAATTCCCCGCCGCTTGCGGCGTAGCGTAAAAGCGGGCTTTTCAGGATACCTCGCTGCTTGCGGCGAGGTTATTCATTCATTTCATTTTTCTGAAAATTCCTCGCGCAACGGTTCCTACATATTCCGCTCTCTGGATGTCACAAAATATATTGATTCTTATAGATATAAGTTCATCAATGGATCGGTAACGGAAAGTCGCCAAGGCTCCGCTGATCAGCTTTCGCGGAATTTTCGGTTTATGGTTAACAGCGCAATGCACTCATCCAGCGGGATTATTAGCAAAAGATCAGATCGGTAACAGTAAGCGCCCTAGGCTTCAGTGAACCACAGAACGGAAGTCCATCCCGGGTTTTTAAACTGGAAGTGCGGGATTCATCTGTAGTGGGGGCAATCGCATTGCGTGGCGGAGCAGAGAGCGGGGGCAGGTTTTGCGCCGTCCCTGACGGGACTTGACGTAAAAATCTGACCTGCACCCAGCACTGAAGTGCTGGGCTAACCTGCCTTGCGCCTACGGCGCATATCCTCTTCGCTCCAACTTTGGTGAGCTCTGCCAGAAATCCCGGATATTATCCAGACTGCAAAAAAACTCCTTCTGGAGGAAGCCTTGTAACAGGGCCCGACTTTAGAGCGGTTCTCCAATAGGTGTAGCCCTTTGCAGATCGTGCAAGGTGGCTTTTTCTTGAAAAAAAGCCACTCCGCGGCGGTGGCTTCGGTGCACAGCAATTGGAGAACCGCTATAACCCCTGCAAAAAGAGGCAAACTGTGCGCGGGCTTCAGGTCCGAAAGTCTTTTCGCCAGCAGGCATCCAAAGTAGGAAGTAGAAGAAATAGCCCGCGCCTAAAGGCGATACTTGACGCATCCGCACTTCAGGGGCCTGAAGGCCCCTGCTCCCTCCGCAGATACAAACCCACGCTGCGGCGTTTTCCCGCAGCCTGTAAAGCCCAAAATCCAGGCAACGCCACGCGAAGCAGCTAGCCGCACCTCAGGTGCCATTTACAATGAGTGGTTGAGGGTGGCGCGGGTTTTTTGGAA
Source organism: Telmatobacter bradus (assembly GCF_048629425.1). Lineage (NCBI taxonomy): Bacteria > Pseudomonadati > Acidobacteriota > Terriglobia > Terriglobales > Acidobacteriaceae > Telmatobacter > Telmatobacter bradus. The sequence continues at coordinate 3,002,454 of NZ_CP184532.1, read as the reverse complement.
GCCGCAGCCGCCGTTCCGGAGCAAGGAGCAAGGCAGTCTTCGATGGATAAATTTATCATTCGTGGCGGCAATCCGCTGGTGGGCAGCATTCGCGTTTCGGGCGCGAAGAACTCGGCTCTACCGTGCATGGCGGCGGCTATTCTGACCGAAGAACCGGTCAGTCTGGAAAACATTCCCCAGGTGCGCGATATTGCCACCGAGCGCAGGCTGCTGGTTTCGATGGGTGCGGAGGTGGATCTGCACGAAGGCGAGGCCGGCGGGCGCAACACGCTTTGCTGTCGCACGCTCTCCGACCCCGTGGCCCGCTACGAGATTGTGAAGACCATGCGTGCCAGCTCTCTGGTGCTGGGTCCGCTGGTGGCGCGCACCGGGATGGCCCGCGTGGCGGTGCCGGGCGGATGCGCTATCGGTGGCCGTCCCATCGATTTGCACATCAAGGGCCTGGAAAAGATGGGAGCCACCATCACTCAGGAGCATGGCTACATTGAAGCCCGCACCAAGCGTCTGCATGGTGCCCACATCGTTTTTGACAAGATCACCGTGACTGGCACCGAGGACCTTTTGATGGCCGCCGTGCTGGCCGAGGGCGAAACCGTGCTGGAAAACGCCGCGCGCGAGCCCGAGGTTACGGATCTGGCCGCGTTGCTCACGGCCATGGGCGCAAAGATCGCGGGCGCGGGCACGTCCACCATACGCGTGCAGGGCGTTGGCAGCCTGCATGGCGCGCGTTACCGCATCAATCCCGACCGCATTGAGGCGGGAACCTTCCTGATTGCCGGTCTGATTACGGGCGGCGATCTGACGGTGGCTGGCTGCAATCCCGAGCACATTGGCGCGGTGATTTCCAAGCTGCAGGAGGTGGGCGCGGTCATTGACGTGGTGGCTCCCGATGCGCTGCGTATACGCTCCAGTGGCAAGCTGCAGGCCACCGACATTTCCACGGAAGAGTACCCGGGATTCCCGACCGACATGCAGGCCCAGTTCATGGCTCTGCTTACGCAGGCCGCGGGCGTCAGCCTGGTGAAGGAAAACATCTTCGAGAACCGCTTCATGCATGTGCAGGAACTGGCCCGCATGGGCGCCAACATCAAGGTGGATGGCCGCACGGCTACGGTGCGCGGCAAGGCGCAGCTCTCCTCGGCTGCCGTCATGTGCAGTGACCTGCGTGCCTCGGCCTCGCTGGTGCTGGCGGCGCTGGTGGCCGATGGCGAGACCATTCTGGATCGCGTTTACCACATGGATCGCGGCTACGAGCGGATCGAAGAGAAGCTCTGCGGCGTGGGTGCGCAGATCAGCCGTCTGGGCAACATCTTTCCGGCCCGCGAGGAAGATTAGGGGATGTCTCTAAAGTTCGCATCGTAATTGTTTTGTCCTCTTGAGCGTAGGTTGGCCGTTTTTTGGCCAAACGGAGTCGAAAAATGGGCGGTTGTTCTGCAAGGATCCTCCGCAGAAGTTGTGTGTTTTTGGAGCCAACGTTCATGGCTGCAGAGGCAAAAAGCAGCCGCAGATCCCCTTCGGCTGCGCTCAGGGCAGGCTTTCGACTCCCTGCGGTCGCTCAGGAGGACAGTCTGGTTTTTGATGAGAAATGCAGAGACGGGACACCAGGGTTTGTTGCTGTTCTCCATCCATGAAAAAGGAACTCGAAGGCTGCTGTAAAACGCAACAGTGGACCGGCTGCAAGCCCTTTGCAGCCGGTTTTTGTTGTTAGCCTAAGTATTTTCAAATCAAAAGGCCAGCCAGCCTTGCTGGAAAGAAGACATACGTAACTAAAGTTTCATAGCCTCTGTCTATTTTTTTCGATTACTTCCGATATGTTTCAGTACAGATGGAGATAAAAGAGTCGGCTCTGTCGAGTTTCCATGGGGATGGGAGAAAGGCGGGCGTTGTAGCAAACTCAAGAAACTTCAGCCTTGTCCTACAAAAAGGGAAGCAGGGGAATCTGCACAACTTTGGGACGGATTTCGTGTCTTACATGACAGGTTGGAAGTTGTAGAAGCGGAAGTCCTGGTTTGCGTCTCGTCTTGGAAGGCTTGTTTTATGAAGAATCTGGTGTTCGCGCTGCTGTTTTTGATCTCGGTTGGAATTGCTTCTGCTCAAACCGTCGATACGCCCCAACTCCGGCCGCCTCTGCCGAATGCGGAGCAGCCTGGTCCGCTGCCACGTGCTGGCGTGGTGTGGATCTCTGGCTATCACCGCTGGAATTCCGGCTCCTATATCTGGATACCGGGGCACTATGAGGTTCCGCCCCGTCCTCGTGCCGTCTGGGTTCCGCATCGCTGGATGCACCGCCATGGACAGTGGATTCTGGTGGAAGGCTACTGGCGGTAGGTAAGACAAGAAAAATGGTTCAGTAAAAGCGGCAGGCGATGGAGCCTGCCGTTTTTCTTTGCTGATTTTAATTAGCTAATTTCGATTACGTCGGTGGCAGCGGCAGCCGAGGCCTCGGCTTGTGCAATCAGCTTTTCCGCCACGGCATAGAAAGGCGCAGCCTGCGGGCTCTTGGGGCCGGCCAGCGCCACCGGCAGACCGCGGTCGCCGCCCTCGCGGATGGAGGGAATCAGCTCAATGGAGCCGAGGAAGGGAATGGCGTACTTTTCCGCCGTGCGTTCGGCTCCGCCCTTCGAGAAGATGTCGATCTCCTGATGGCAGTGCGGGCAGGTAAAGTGGCTCATGTTCTCAACGATGCCGAGCACGTCCACATTGACCTGGGCAAACATTTCGAGGGCCTTGCGGGCGTCTTCCAGGCTGACGTCGCTGGGGGTGGAAACCACCACCGCGCCGGTCAGCGGAACCGTCTGCACCAGCGAAATCACCACGTCGCCGGTACCGGGAGGCAGGTCAACCAGCAGGTAATCCAGCTCACCCCACTCCACCTGCTGCAGGAACTGGCGGATGATCTGGTGCAGCATCGGTCCACGCATCACCAGGGGCTTGTCGCCCGGCGAGATGTAGCCGATGGAGATGGTCTTCAGCCCGTGCGCTTCGATGGGCACAATCATGTTGCCCTCGCCCACCTTGGGCTGCTCGTTTGCGCCCATCATCAGCGGCACGTTGGGGCCGTAGATGTCGGCGTCGATCAGGCCTACCTTGTAGCCCAGCTTGGCCAGTGCGATGGCCAGGTTGACGCTGACCGTGGTTTTGCCCACGCCGCCCTTGCCTGAACCGATGGCGATGATCTTGGAAACTCCCGGCAACGCCATGGGCGTTGGTGCGGCTTGTGTCTGAGCCATAAAAAAGTCCTACTCCTTCTTGTGCTGCAAGCAATTGTTTTGATTCGCGCTGTGGGGGCTACGATTCACTCTTCGCCGGTTCTGTTGTCTGTCCGGCTGTCTGCTCGGCTTCAGAGCGACGGCGAACAGACTCTGCCTCGCGATGTTCACGGCGGCGGCGGGCGTCATTGTAGCGGCGCAGCTCGTCCGGCGTTTCAGAAATCAGTTCCGGAATGCGCTGGGGCTTGCCACCCTTGGGGTCCACGGCCACAAACACCAGATAAGCGCTGGCCACGTGCTCCACTTCGCCGCTCAGCGGGTGCTCCGCCCAGACCTTGACGCCCACTTCCATGGAACTGGTGAAGGCACGGTTGACGCTGGACTTGAGCGTGAGCAGATCGCCCAGTCGCACCGGGCGGATGAAGTCAATATGGTCCATCGAGGCGGTGACCACGGGCAGGCGGGCATGGCGATAGGCGGCCAAAGCCCCGGTAATGTCAATAAAGTGCATCAGCCGCCCGCCCAGCAGGTGGCCCAGCAGATTGGTGTCGTTGGGCAGTACGATTTCTGTCATCTCTGACTGTGTGCTTTGTACGCTGCGGGATGCGGGGCCGGGAATGTTTGGATGCCCAGGAATGTGTGGGGTTCCAGAAATGTTTGGAGTCATGGATGCGTTCCTCTGTCGGGTTGTCTCAGCGGCAGAATTCTCCGAACAGCTACAATAGAAGCAGTGGAGTTTTCTGCCAGTGAATGGGGCCGACTTTCCTGTTCCAGTTTCGGCAATCCACGCCAAGAACGCAAATGCTTTCAACTGCCTGATCGGATACGAATCGGGCGTGGGGAATACTCGATGGACAAGATTGCCGGACTGAAGGAAATTCTCGCCTTGGACGCCAAGAACAGCTTTGCCCGCTACGGCATAGCCATGGAACTGTTCAATCAGGGGCAAAATGAGACCGCACTGGCGGAGTTCGACACGCTGCTGGCCACCGATCCTGACTATACGGCGGGCTATTTTATGTCGGCGCAGGCTCTGGCCCAGGCTGGACAAAAGGAAAAGGCCATTGAGCGCTTGCATGCCGGAATCTCTTCCGCTGCCCGCAGCGGCAATGCGCATGCTCGCAGTGAGATGCAGGCCATGCTCGACGATTTGCAGGGCTGAGGAAAAGATCTTTACATTTGGCCGCAACTTTTTCCTGTGGCCCGTTTTTAACCCTAATATCCCCTATCAGGGGGTGTGTTTTCGTTCAGGTCAATTTTTCGTGATTAATTCTCGTCTTCCAGGATCTTTTCTGCGTCTAAGAAACGTTATGCCCAAATACTCCATTGTCGTGCCATTCCATAATGAGGAAGAGAACGTTACGGTTCTCTATGATCGCCTGAAAGAGGTGATGGAGCGTGTCGGAGACAGCTTTGAGATGGTTCTTGTCGATGATGGATCGTGGGACAAGACCTATAAGCTGCTCGAAGAGATCGCGGCGGTCGACAGTCGGGTGCTGGTGGTTAAGCTGCGCCGCAACTTTGGCCAGACTTCAGCGCTGGCCGCAGGTTTCGACCATGCATCGGGCGAGTTTATCCTTGCCATGGATGGCGATTTGCAGCACGACCCCAATGAGATTCCCAACTTCATCGAAAAGCTCAATGAGGGCTACGATGTGGTTTCGGGATGGCGCAAGGAGCGCATCGACAACTTTGTGATGCGCCGCATTCCCTCGCGTTGCGCCAACTGGCTGATGGCCAAGCTCTCCGGTGTGGACATTCACGATTTTGGAACCACCTACAAGGCCTATCGCCATGAGGTGATTCACAACATTCCGCTCTATGGCGAGATGCACCGCTTCATTCCCGCCCTGGCCAGCTGGTATGGCGCAAGCATCTGTGAAATCCCGATCAAGAACGTGAACCGTGAACGCGGCAAGAGCCACTACGGCATCGGCCGCACCTTCCGCGTCTTTTTCGATCTGATCACCATTCGCTTCCTGCTCAGATACATGAGCCGTCCGCTGCACTTTTTCGGCAGCTTTGGGGCGCTTAGCATTCTGGGTGGATTCGGCATTGCAGTGATTTTGCTGGCGATGAAGGTGCTCAATCCGCATCTCAGCCTGATCAGCCACCACGGGCCCTTGTTCGTGATTGGCGCGGTGCTGATTGTTGCGGGCGTGCAGTTGCTGGCACTGGGCTTGCTGGGTGAGTTGCAGGTGCGTCACTACTACACCACCAGCGAACATCAGACCTCATATACCATTGATCGCATTGTGCATCTTGCTCCCAGCAACGAGTCTTCGATGCTTTCCGGGCAGCCGGACGAGAACTTCTGATCACTGCCCAAGCTTTCTTGACTGGCTCCGCCGATCCTGTGCGGGGCCTTCTCGTATTGCGGCATAAGTTCTGATTTTCTTGCTCTTCCGTGGCCTGAAGGTTCATGCTGACTGTGATGAAAGCCATTCAGCTGCATGCAACGGGTGGGCCGGAGGTTCTTACTCTGGCCGAGCTTCCCATTCCCGCGCCAGGACCGGGTCAGGTGCTGATCCGTACCGAGGCCATTGGCGTCAATTTCATCGAAATCTACTTCCGCAAGGGCGTCTACAAGGCAGCTCTGCCGCTGGTTCCGGGCACCGAGGCCAGCGGCATCGTAGAGGCGTTGGGGCCGGGTGTGACTGGTTTTACCGTGGGCGATCTGGTGGCTTCCACTGCGGTGCAGGGCAGTTATGCCGAATATGCCCTGGCGCCAGCCGTCCAACTGGTCAAAGTGCCGGACGGAGTGGCTCCGGAGCAGGCCGCCGCAGCCATGTTGCAGGGTATGACGGCGCATTATCTGGCGCATTCCACCTTTCCGCTCAAAAAAGGCGATACGGCTCTGGTGCATGCCGGAGCGGGTGGCGTGGGCCTGTTGCTGACCCAGATGGCTGTGCGCATGGGCGCTCGTGTGATTACTACCGTGGGCAGCGCCGCCAAGGCTGAGCTTTCTCGTGAGGCCGGAGCCAGTGACGTGATCTTCTATGACGAGCAGGATTTTGATGTCGAGGTCAAGCGCCTGACCGGTGGACGCGGTGTGGATGTGGTCTACGATTCGGTGGGCAAAACCACTTTTGATAGAAGCCTGAACTGCCTGCGTCCGCGTGGCCTGATGGCTCTGTTCGGCGCATCCAGCGGCGCGGTGCCGCTCTTCGATCTGATTCAACTCAACGGCAAGGGCTCGCTCTACGTCACCCGACCCACGCTGGCGCACTACATCAGCACCCGTGAAGAGCTGGAGTGGCGCTCAGGCGAGGTGATGCGCTGGGTGGCTGCAGGGGAACTCAAGCTGCGCACCGAGCATATCTATCCGCTAGAACAGGCCGCCCAGGCGCAGATCGATATGGAAGCCCGCCGGACGACTGGCAAAATTCTTTTGGAAGCGTGATGGGATAGCTTCCAGCTTCTAGCCTCTAAACCTCGTTCTTATCAGGGAGTACATATGTCCAAGATCCTCATCGAACCCAATGATCGCGTCTTCATTCTTACCGGGGCAGGCATCAGCGCCGAAAGCGGTCTGCCCACCTTCCGTGCCGAGGATGGTTTGTGGGCGGGTAGCAACGTGGAAGACGTCTGCACACCCGAAGCCTGGCAGCGTAACCCCGAGCGCGTCTGGCTGTTCTATGCGGCGCGGCGGGAGGCTGGCTTCAAGGCTCAGCCGAATCCGGCGCATACTGCACTGGCCGGGCTGGAGGAAAAGATCGGCGACCGTTTTTTTCTGTGTACGCAGAACGTGGACACGCTGCATGAAGCAGCGGGATCGAAGCGCCTGCTGCACATGCACGGGCAACTGGACCGCGCCCGCTGCGAGCGGGAGTGTGGCCGCGCGCCGGTGGTGGACAATACCGTCTACCAGAGCCTGAGCGAGGTGCAGCGCTGTGCCTGTGGCGGGCGTTTGCGTCCCCACATCGTCTTCTTTGGAGAAATTCCGCTGGAGATGGACCGGATTCAGGACAAGATCAATCAGGCCACGGTGATGATTGTCATCGGCACCTCGGGATCGGTCTATCCGGCGGCAGGTTTCGTGCAGTTTGCCCGCATGAACAAGGCGCGCACCATCTACATTGGGCCCGAAGCCCCGCTCAATGCGCAAGCCTTCACCCAGACGGTTCTGGGCAAGGCCGGTGAGGTGATGCCTGGAATTTTTGAGGTTAGGAGCTAGACGAGGAGACAGACCCTAGTGTTCTGAGTCCAGAGTTCGCTTCGTAATTGCTCTGTCATCTTGAGCGGAGCTTGGCCGGTTTTTGGCCAAACGGAGTCGAAAGACCTGGGGTTGTTCTTCCAGGATCTTCCGCGGAAGTTGTGTGTCTTTGGAGCCAAAGTTCATGGGCGCAGAAGCAAAAAGCAACCGCAGGTCCCCTTCGGCTGCGCTCAGGGCAGGCTTTCGACTCCCTGCGGTCGCTCAGGAGGACAGGCTTAAATTTGACAAGGACTTCAGGCTCAGGACACTAGCGACAAAAACAAAGACGTCGCGAGGGTGGGGTACCCGGCATCCACTAGAACCTAGCCTCTAGTCCCTGCTTTCAACGTCATCACCGTAATCTCTGGTGGGCAGTCGAAGCGGAAGGGCAGGCCCACTGCGCCGATGCCACGATTGACGTAAAGCTGCATTGTGCCCAGAGAAAAGAGGCCGTGAACGTATTTGCGGCCTCCGGGGGGCAGGACCAGCGGGCCGAACGGGGGTACGCGGATCTGGCCGCCATGGGTGTGGCCGCTCAGCATCAGGCTGACGGCCTGACCTACCGGGCGGGCCAGCAACTGGTCGGCAAAGTCCGGTGAGTGGCAGAGCAGAATTACCGGCTCCTCGGGCTGAAAGCGTATGGAGGCGGGAATGGCCAGCTCGGGGCGGGGTTTGCCGTCGGACAGGTCAATCATGCCGGCCATCCACAGTCGGCTTTGTCCCCGTTCCAGCGCCGCATGGCTGTTGTTGAGCACTGGAATGCCGTGACCGGTGAGCGCGTGCGTGACCTCGCGTGGGTTGGTATTCACATCGTGGTTGCCCAGCACGGCAAACTTCTGTGGGCACTTCAGCCCGGCCAGAATTTCGGCACAGCGCCAGGCCGCGCCGACGGCATACTTTTTGCCCAGCGGCCCCGTGCTGACGAAGTCGCCAGTGAGCGCCACAACGTCCGGATTGAGCTGGTTGATTGTGTCCACCACATGGCGCAGGAAGGATTCTTCCGTGTACTCGTCCATGTGAAGATCGCTGATCTGCACCATGCGCAGGCCATCGAAGGCCTCGGGCAGATGGGGCAGCCGGAGCTCGCGCTCCAACACTTCGATCTTGTGGCGGGCAATTTCGCCCGAGTAGAATGCCACACCGCCTGCCGCGAGCAGGCCCGTAGAAAGAAAAGTACGCCGGTCGATCTTCCTCAGCGAAGGAGGGAGGGGAAGGTGCATGGCTTTATGGTACAAGTTTGTCAGATGAATTTTTCATAAGGAAAACCCCGCAATAGAGGGTAAAAGTGCAGTATGTAATCGAAAGCGGGGCGAATTGTTACTAGATTGACACGTGGTATTCAAATGCTATTAACAATTAGCTTGGAAAATGAATTTTGTCAGTAGAACTTCAAGGAGATTCCGTGAAAAGGACTTTGGTTGCCGTTTTGTTCTTGATGCTGGCCATGAGCGTGGCTCAGGCCCAGAAACTTACCGGGGCAGGCGCAACCTTCCCCTACCCGATTTATTCGAAGTGGTTTAGCGAGTACAGCGCGGCGCACCCCGGTGTTGAGATCAACTACCAGTCGATCGGTTCCGGTGGCGGTATTCGTCAGGTAACCAGCGGCTTGGTTGATTTCGGCGCTTCCGATGGTCCCATGACCGACGAGCAGCTGTCTCAGTCGAAGATCAAGCTGATTCACATCCCCACCGTGTTGGGTGCCGTTGTTCCGGTCTTCAACATTCCGGGTGTAGGCGATCTACGCTTTAGCCCCGAAGTGTTGGCGGATATTTATCTGGGCAAGATCCAGACCTGGGCCGATCCGCGCATCGCCAAGGACAACCCGGGCGTGAAGCTTCCTGACCAGAAGGTGATCGTCGTCCACCGTTCCGATGGTTCGGGCACCAGCTACATCTTCACCGACTATCTGAGCAAGGTCAGCAAGGAATGGGCCAGCGGCCCTGGCAAGGGCACTTCGCCCAACTGGCCGGCTGGTGTGGGTGGCAAGGGCAATGAGGGCGTGGCCGGTCTGGTCCGTCAGCTGCCGGGTGCCATCGGCTATGTAGAGCTGATCTACGCTCTGCAGAACCACATCTCCTACGGTTCGATCCACAACGCTTCGGGCAACTGGGTCAAGGCCTCTATCAAGGGTGTGACCGCGGCTGCCGCCAGCGTCAAGCAGATGCCTGCCGACTACCGCGTCTCGATCACCAATGCTCCGGGTGCGGATTCCTATCCAATCTCCAGCTTCACCTGGATGCTGGTTCCGGTGCGTTCGGCGGATCCGGCTAAGGGCCGCGTCCTCAAGGACATGCTCAGCTGGATCGTCAAGTCGGGCGAGAACGAAGTGGAAGGCCTCAGCTACGCTCCGCTGCCGCCCAGCGTGGCGGAAAAGGTCCTCAAGACCGTCTATTCGCTGCAGTAGTCGATTTGTTTCCCTATCCGCATTCTGGATGCAGAAAAGCCCGGCCATTTGGTCGGGCTTTTCTGCGTGTACTTGTGCTTTGAATGCGCCTTTTGCTTGTAAAAATACGAAACGCAACTCGGCGTTTGTTTGCTACAGCGTTTTGCCTGTGAGTCAGTGTTCCAAGCCCCTGCAGGAGAAGAAGGATCTGCGATTAGAGCATCTCTCCTGATGCTGTGAAGTGGCAAAAAATCTTGCCAGGTTGCCGCTCCCTGGGGGTCGCGTCAACGATGCTGCATCGATTCGCTCTATGCCTTCAGGAGAGCTGCTTTAAGGTGATTAAGTAAATCTAAACATTTGCAGTTTTTTGTCGATCTCCTTAAGAGGAAGTTAAATTTCTAATGGAATGGCGATGAAGAAACATATGAACTGGTCGCAGCGCGCAGTCGCACATACCCTGCGATATTGGCTTTCTCGCCGACGTATTTTCGTTCTCCTTGTCATTATGTTCATTACCGGCTCCTGCGGGGCATGCGCGGGGCATTTTTTGGGCAAACTCATCTTGAAAGAAAGAACCGAGATGATTGCCGATCAATTTGTTTCGCGCATTCAGCAGACTCTGGATTCTGCCATTACCGAGGAATATGACGTCCTCTACAAGTTAAAAAAATCTCCCTATACACTTTGTTCGGATGCTGATCTTGTCTGGATGCGGCAGTTGATCTATCACTCAGAGTACATTGGCGAGGTTGGACATATGACGGGGGACAGTATTGCATGTTCTGCTACGCTAGGGCGGGTGAATCTGCAGGCATTGCAATCGGAGCAGGATTTTACCTATAAGAACGGAGATAAAATCCGCTTGAATCCAGATGGGTACAAGCTTTCCAATCACACCGTTCTGATGCTGCAGAGAGAGAAGCAGTTCGTCGTCCTCCGGCCTGTGATTGAGACGTTTTTCTCCTCAGCTCCCTTGAGTTTTGCGATCACGGATCTGGATCAAAGGACACAACGAAAACAATTCACGATGGGTACTTTGCGGGATACGCCTGACTGGATTCTGCTGCAGGAAAAGGAAGTTACCTGGAAAGATACAGCCTATGCGACGCGCTGTGAAGCGCAAATTCAGAGCTGCATTACTGCTGGCATGCCGCTCTCCACGGCGATGCATCTTGCCGGAGGTGGAATCCGGCGAACCACCGAGTTTGGCGCTGTTTTGGGAACATTGTTCCCGTTGCTTGCTGTCTTTCTGTTCAATCGGGATTCTGTCATGGCGTTGCAACTTAGGCATGCCATTCGCGCCAACATTCTTCAATTGGTTTACATGCCGGTGGTCAATTTGAAGAACCGCCAGGTGGTGGGAGCGGAAGCGCTGCTGCGCTGGACGGATGAAAGCGGCAAGGCTGTTTCTCCGGAGGTCTTTGTCCGCGTGGCAGAAGAACGTGGGTTTATCGATGAAATTACTGCTTGGGTGATGCACAAATCGCTCAGCGATTTCGGCGCACATCTTCGCTCGCATCCTGATTTCCGCATGAGCGTCAATGCCACGGCAACAGACTTCAGTGACCCAAAATTTCTGCCGATGTTGCGCCAGACTCTGGAGCAGGCTGGCGTTTCGCCACAAAGTTTGATTGTAGAAATTACGGAATCATCCACGGCGCGGCGCAAGGAGGTTGGTCATACGATTCGCCAGTTGCGCCAGCTTGGATGCCATGTGCATATCGACGACTTCGGCACCGGATATTCCAGTCTGGCGTATTTGCACGAGCTCAGCGTGAATGCCATCAAGATTGACAAATCCTTTACCCAGGCGATTGATGCCAAAGCGACGCACGAGGTAATCCTGCCGCAGATTATGGCCATGGCCGACTCACTCCATCTGGAGGTAGTGGTGGAAGGCATTGAAACCGAGCAGCAGGCAAGATACTTCACTGCGCAAGACAAGCCGCGAAGGGGGCAAGGATGGCTCTTCGGCCCTCCGGTCTCCATGGCCACATTTAATGATTTATATATCCAGCAGGAGTCCCTCTAAGGTAGCTGTATTGCGCGAGTGCGGATTTGACTGCGCAATACAGCTACGGAATATCTGTAGCGTTGTCTTTTATCCGAGCGCCTGCACAGCACTTCGTCCCACCAGCGCTTCGAGCTTCTCCATCCAGCCCTTGTCAGCGGTTACGCTCATGCCTTCCGGCTCCAGCATGACTACATAATCGCCCTTCTCTTCCAGGTTGATCATGATCTTGCTGGGACCCGGTGTGGAGTCGGCCAAGGTTTTGATCTGCTGGAACAACTCCTCGCTGGCCACATCCAGACTGAGCCGCAGACGCAGGCCGCTGGGCAGCTTGATCTTCACGTCTTCCAGCGGATAAATGTTGCTGAGCGAGATCTTCGGTGCGGCCTCGTCGTCGCCCATCAGCACGCCGCGCACCAGCACCGGAGCCTCGATTTTGAGCTGGTTTTGCAGCTTCTCGTAGTCGCGGGCAAAGCAGATCAGTTCGATCTTGCCGGTGGAATCTTCCAGCGAGCCCATGGCGTAGAGCTTGCCGTCGCGCTTGCTTTTCTGCACGCGAATGCCCACCAGAAGACCAGCTACCTGCAGCTCGTCGGATGGGTCGGTTTCCTTGCCCCAACGCCGCTCGGGCGGCTTGCGTTCGAGCGCCTCGGCGGTAGAAATTACGCCCGACAGATTGCGGATCTTCTCGGCGTACTTGTCGAGCGGATGGCCGCTGACGTAGAAGCCGAGCACTTCCTTTTCGTTGGCCAGCCGGTCGCTCTCTTCCCAGTCAGGCACATTGGGCAGGTCATTGCCCGATTTGGACTTTGGAGCGGATTCCTCAAAGAGCCCAAAGAGGCCCGCCTGACCGCTCTCCAGATCGCGCTGCGCCTTCTGTGCCTGCTCCATGGCCTTGTCTACCGCGGCCATCAGCGGGCCGCGCTTGCCGAGCGAGTCGATTGCGCCAGCCTTGATGAGCGATTCGATCACGCGCTTGTTCATCACGCGCAGATCCACCTTCTCACAGAACTGCCAGAGGCTGGAGAAACGGCCTACCTCCTGGCGGGCCTTCAGGATTGACTCAATGGCGTTGCCGCCCACGTTTTTGACCGCAGCCAGACCAAAGCGGATGATGTCGCCGTGGGGCGTGAACTGGGCATCGGAGACCTGTATGTCGGGCGGTTCAACCTGAATGCCCATCTCCTTGCATTCGGCAATGTACTTGACCACATTCTCGGGCTTGGAGGTTTCTGAGGTCAGCAGCGCTGCCATGAACTCGACCGGGTAGTGGGTCTTCAGGTAGCCGGTCTGGTAGCTGACCAGTCCGTATGCAGCCGAGTGCGACTTGTTGAAGCCGTAACCGGCAAACTTCTCCATCTGCTCGAAGATTTCCGTCACCGTGTTCTTGGGGTGACCGTTGGCCACGGCGCCTTCAATAAAGCGGGCGCGCTGCTTGGCCATCTCCTCGGGCTTCTTTTTACCCATGGCGCGGCGCAGCATATCGGCTTCGCCCAGCGAGTAGCTGGCCAGCACGTTGGCAATCTGCATCACCTGTTCCTGATAGACCATTACGCCCATGGTCTCTTTGAGCACCTTTTCCATCGGAGGCAGGGCGTACTCCACCTTGCGACGGCCCCACTTGCGCTCAATAAAGTCGTCCGTCATGCCGCCCTGAATCGGGCCAGGGCGGAAGAGCGCCGTCAGAGCGGTCAGTTCCTCCAGCCGCTCCGGCTTGTAGCGGCGCAGCATGTCGCGCATGCCGTTCGATTCAAACTGGAAGACGCCGGAGGTGAGCGCGGCCTGAAAAACCTTCTGGAAGGTCAGCTCGTCGTCGAGGGGAATCTCTTCAATATTGACCTTTTCGCCGCGATTTTTCTCGATCAGGTGCAGGCAGTCGTCGATGACGGTCAGCGTCGTCAGGCCCAGGAAGTCGAACTTCAGCAGGCCCATCTTCTCAACCGACTTCATGTCGTAGGCGGTGACGATTTCGTCGTTCTTCGTCTTGGCCACCGGCACCAATTCAATCAGCGGACGCGGCGCAATCACGACTGCAGAAGCGTGTACGCCCGAGCCGCGCACCAGGCCCTCCAGCTTCTTGGCCGTGTCGATCAGGTTGCGCACCGTGGCGTCGTTGTCGTAGGTCTTCTTGAAGTCGGGCACTTCTTCAAGCGCCTTGTCGATGGTCATGCCAACGGTGGCCGGAATCAGCTTGGCGATCTTGTCCACGTCGCCATAAGGAAGATCGAGCGCCCGACCGCAATCCTTGATGGCCGCCTTGGCCGCCATGGTGTTGAAGGTGATGATCTGGCTGACCTGATCGCGGCCGTACTTGCGTACCACGTAGTCGTAGACTTCACTGCGGCGATTCATGCAGAAGTCCACGTCAATATCAGGCATCGAGACGCGCTCCGGGTTCAGGAAGCGCTCGAAGAGCAGTACGTTCTGCATGGGATCGATGTTGGTGATCTCCATGCAGTAGGTGGCCAGCGAACCAGCGCCCGAACCACGGCCCGGACCTACTGGAATGCCGTGATCCTTGGCGTACTTGATGAAGTCCCAGACGATCAGGAAGTAGCCGGAGTAGTGCATCTGGTGGATGATGCGGATCTCGTAGCTCAGGCGGGCTTCGTACTCCGCAATGGAGTGGGTGAGCTTGCCGGAGCGCTCCAGATGCTTGATCTGCGTGTCAATGCGTTTTTGGAAGCCGCGGCGGCAGACTTCTTCAAAGTAGCTGTCGATGGTGTGGCCTTCCGGCACATCGAACTGCGGGAAGGGATTGTCCACCGCATGCAGCTTCAGGTTGCAGCGTTCGGCAATCTCCATGGTGTGCTTCAAAACGTCCGGCGAGTCGGGGAAGAGCGTGGCCATTTCGTCGGCGCTCTTCACGTAAAACTGATCGGAGTCGAAGCGGAAGCGGTCGGCGTCATGAATCTTGGAGCCGGTCTGCACGCAGAGCATCACGTCGTGCGCGTGATGATCCTCCCCGCACAGATAGTGCGAGTCATTGGTGAGGATCATGGGAATGTCCAGCTCGTTCTGCAACTGGAAGAGGCCTGAATGAATGCGTTTCTCGTCGGCCAGGCCCTGATCCTGGATCTCCAGGTAGAAGTTGCCCTTGCCGAAGATGTCGCGGTACTGCTGGGCGGCGGTGCGGGCCTTTTCGTAGCGGTCAGCCATCAGCTCTTCGCAGACCTCGCCGCTCAGGCAGCCGGAGCTGCCGATCAGGCCCTTGGAGTGGCTGGCAAGAAACGTCTTGGAGATGCGCGGCTTGCGATAAAAACCATGCAGGCTGGCCTCCGAGGTGATGCGTACCAGATTCTGGTACCCCTCTTCGTTTTCCGCTAGCACCAGCAGATGGTTGTATTCGTCGCCCTGCGCCGGGGCACGATGATCCTCGTTTTTGCACACGTAAAGTTCGCAGCCCAGGATCGGCTTTATGCCAGCCTCTTTGGCTGCTCCGAAAAAGTTCACCGCTCCGTAGATGTTGCCGTGGTCGGTCATGGCGACCGACTTCTGGCCCATCTTGGCTACCTGCTTGACCAGTTTCTTGACGTCGCAGGCTCCATCGAGGAGCGAGTATTCCGTATGCAAATGCAGATGCGTGAATTCATTCATGACTATTCCTGATTTTAAGCGCCGGACGGCTGAGCGCAGCGGCAACTTCAGTGAGGAAATCCCGCCGGTTGTGTGAGTGTCGGTCGTAGGCTGGTTCTTTGTGGAAATCTTTGCAGTGCGTTCTTTGCCGGAGCGCGGAAGCGTATGATGAAGGTACTTTCAGGTAATGACGAAGGGCGATTCTAAGAAGAAAGAGGACCTTTTCCTGTTGGAGAAGGCCCTCTTTTTTTCTTGTGCAGTGCAGGGGCTGCTTTGAGAGGGGATTAAAAGCGGCGGTGGAGTGACTCCCAGAGATAGGGATGGGACACTTTATCCAAGCTGGTCTGAGCGCGGGGCCGCAGAGCTATTTTTTTCAGATAGATAGCAAGTACTTGCATGCCAAAGTGAAATTTGGAATCCATAGCACTAGAGAATTTCCACCTCTCTTGTGTGTCATCAACGTTGAGCTAAAAAATAACTCAAATAAAATCTTTATCTTTCAAGAAGAATATTTGCAAAATAATTGATTGACGGGAAATTTTGTTTTGTGTAGCTTGTATGTGCTCACTGGATTCATCGAATCGGTACGCTGAAATTGATTCTCCTTGGGAGAGACCTTCTGGAAACAGAATCGTCCTCTACCTTGTTCTCTTCCCCATAAAAAGGATCTTGCTTGTGCATAATCTCGAATTTCCCCCTCGGAGAGCACAATGCATACTTTTACGGCATATCCGTCGCTGACGGAGTTCTATCGCAAATTGCGGGGTGGTTCGCAGCCGATCCTGGTCGCGGCAGAGAATCAAAATTTGTATGTGGTCAAATTCAGGAACAATCTGCAGGGCGAGAACGTTCTGTTCAACGAAGCCATGGGGACGGCTCTGTATCGCGCCTGCGGTCTTTCTACACCGGACTGGACGCCACTACGGGTCACAAAAGCCTTTCTTCGGCACTTTCCTGGCTGCTGGCTGCAGAATGCGAAGGGCGCGGTGCAGCCTGCCGATGGATTGTGCTTTGGTTCGTTGTATCAGGGAAGTGCGACGCAGGTAATTGAGATTATGCCGAGTGCATCGCTCAAGCGGGTCAACAACTTGGATACTTTCTGGATGGCGTGGGTGATCGACGTCTGTGCCAACCACACGGACAATCGTCAGGCCCTCTTTCTTTCAAACGATGACCCTGGCGCATTCACCGCCGTCTTTATCGATCATGGGAATCTGTTTGGTGGTCCTAAAGGAGGAAAGGCGGCAAGGCTTTTCGAGGCGCGTTATCTTGATCAACGTGTCTATCAGTACGTATCCTCGTGTTACTTGAGGATGATTTCGGGTATCATTCGCGAGTTGGACGTAGACAAGCTTTGGCGGCAGGCTGCGGAACTGCCGGCGGAGTGGAGAACGGATTCCGCGCTTCGGGAATTTTCCGGCTGCTTGAACCGTCTGGCCGATGTGCAGCATATTCAGAAGCTGATCGACATTCTTTGGGAAGTGGTTTTCAGTCAACCCAATGCTTGTGCTTTCACCAATCCGTACCGCCCCAAACCGCCAGCCTCAGTGCTGTGTGCTGGAATACAGGCCTGCCGGGGGCAAGGATCTTGAGCCTTCCAGTGGAGAGCTGATCCTGACAGCATTTCTGGACGCGGATGCGCAGATTGACTACTATGTGCATCCAAAGTGGCCCCGCCTGATTCGGGCGCGGGACGAGTTTTATTTTGTGCAGTTATTCAGGGATCTTTTGTTGCGCTCTGTTGAGGACTCGGAAGGCGTGTTTCGGCAGTTGAGTTCTCTTTCGGTTGGGCCGCTTGTTTGCCGCCTGTCCGGCAGCGCAACAACGGTGCAGTCTGCTCTCCGCGCCCAGTGCAGGGATTTTATTCTGTTGACTGCAAAAGAGATTCCTGCTGGACCGAAGGAAGAGTTTCCTACAGAGTGCGGCACCCGGTGCCCATGATGGGCCTCCGATTCATCCATTCGAAGGCATTGTAAGCGGAACGGGAAGCCTTCTGCCACGAGCAGCGGAGAAGAAATCCTGTTTAATCGGCAAGTGTCGACAGAATGTCGAAATGTTTGTTGCGAAGAGAAAATAGACGATCTGTTTCCTTTAAAGTTACAATTCGTATGACTTATAGAAAATGGTGGTGCTATGCCCAGAGGACGCAAGAAGTCCGGTTCGAGTGAAACTTCAATTCGCCAGCGTGCGTATCTTGAGATTCAGCGGCGGATTGCCACCGGGGTTTTGCCGACGGGCAAAGCCATCTCGGAGTTGGATCTGGCGCGGGAGTTGGGCAGCAGCCGTACGCCGATCCGTGAAGCGCTCAGCCAGTTGGTAGCCGAGGGATTGCTAGAGCAGAACGAGGCTGGAAGCGTCTCCGTCATCCAGATGACCCGCGAAAACATCATTGATACCTGCGAGTTACGTGAGGCTCTGGAGATTTATGCGGTGGGCAAGGTGGCTCGTCTGGGGCAATTACGCCCGGCTGAGCAGGAGCGTTTGGAAGCTCTGATCCACCAGATTCAGGTACTGCGCGACGAGCTGATTGCCTCAGGTCAGGCGGTACTCGATGCGGCGCAGAATAACCGCCTTCTGGCCGCTGACCTTAGCTTTCATGCTCTGCTGATCGGGCTTTCGCAGAATGTGCGCATCAATAAGGTGGTGAATGACACGCGGCTTCTGCTGCGCATCTTTACCATGCGCAGGGAAAGCCATAATGTTCAGGCTCTGGAACGCATCTATAGTCAGCACAAGGAGTTGATGGACGCAATTGTGCGGCAGGATGAGGCTGCCAGCTGCCGCATTCTGAGTGAGCACATCCAGGCCAGCCAGCGGGAACGTCTGGAGGAGTTCGACCAGCACCAGCGGGAGGCCTCGATGCGCAAGAGCTTGCCTGCCTTTCTGGAGATCTATCAGCCCCTGCATCTGGATGCGCCCAAGAAGAAACAGCGCTGAGCTATTTCATTTTTCACAATGTGCGAGACGCGTGGGAAGCGATTCCCGCGCGTTTTTTGTGGTGGATTGTTCTTCTTTCAGAATGAATGTCGACAGAGTGACGACATTTTGACTATACTTTCTTCGACAGTGATCAGGAGCTGTGCGCGGCGGCATTTTTAGAGCATTTTCGGAATACATGTAGACTTTTTAAGGGGCTTGCAAGGTGCCTTTTTCATGAGAAAAAAGGTACTTAGCATCCTGCTTCCGGTCTATAGCAATTCCGAAAATGCTACAAAAGCTGAATCCGCCCAGAGCCAGGGGAGAGAAGATGGCGCGTACCTCAATTGGGGGAGTCTTTGCGGCGGTGCTTGTGCCGCGCGATGCAGCGGGGCGGGTGGATGAGCGGGTTCTGGACCAGAATCTTGGCTTTCTGCAGCAAAAAGGGATCCAGCAGTTTGCAGTGAACGGAGCCACGGGCGAGTTCTGCCGCGTAAGCCGTGAAGAACTGGAACTGCAATTGCGTGTAACGCGCAGCCGCATTGCCGTTGACGCCGAACTGCTGTGTGGCGTGGGCGCAGGTAGCCTGAAAGATGCTCTGGAGCTGGCGCATGTGGCTGCCGAAGGCGGGGCCACGGCTCTGCTGGCTCCCATGCCGTACTTCTTTCCCTATGCGCAGGACGACCTGGAGGCCTTTGCTGGCGAGTTGGCCGATAAGTCGCCGTTGCCGGTACTGCTCTACAATCTGCCGCAGTTCACCTCAGGGCTAAAGACCGAGACGGTGCTGCGTCTGCTCCGTGAGCATGAGAATCTGGTGGGAGTGAAGGACAGCAGTGGCTCGCTCGAAATTATGCGCGCCATTACCCGGGAAGGCCTGCCGGTGGCGCGCATTCTGGGCAACGATGGAGCCCTGGCGCAGGCGCTTGCAGAGGGCGTTTGCGACGGCGTGGTCTCGGGAGTTGCCTGCGTTCTACCCGAGGTGATTCAATCGCTTTTTGCGGTCAAACCGGAAGAGGAGAACTTCCAGCAAGCTGCGGCGCTGCTGCGTACATTCATTGAGCACATTGACGTGCTACCCACGCCGTGGGGGCTGAAGGTGATTGCCGAGGCGCGTTTGCTGGCTAAAGCGACCTTCCCGCTGCCGCTTTCCGCGCGGCGTGTGGCGCAGAGCGAGCAGA
Source organism: Telmatobacter bradus (assembly GCF_048629425.1). Classification (NCBI taxonomy): domain Bacteria; kingdom Pseudomonadati; phylum Acidobacteriota; class Terriglobia; order Terriglobales; family Acidobacteriaceae; genus Telmatobacter; species Telmatobacter bradus. The sequence continues at coordinate 2,982,986 of NZ_CP184532.1, read as the reverse complement.
TGCAGGCGTGGTTTCAAGGCTGGCTGGAAGGAGCTTTGAACGAACTGGCCAAGAGCACATTGTCGGCAGCCAGCTAGAACGGAATCAGGGGGAAAGCGCGTCGATGAGGATAGAGCCGAAGTGGCGTGTGGTGGCCATGCTGTGGATGGTCTGCTGGCTGAATTATGCAGACCGCCAGGCTATCTTCGCACTGTTCCCCTTGCTGCGGAACGAGTTTGGCGTGGACAATGTGCGGCTGGCCTTGTTGGGCACGTCGTTCATGTGGGTCTACGCCATTGCGGGACCGCTGGCCGGATGGGCAGGTGATCGCTTTTCGCGTCGTGGGCTGATCATCAGCGGGCTGAGCCTGTGGCTGATGGTTACGGTGGCCACCGTCCTTTCGCACAACTTTTGGCAGATGGTGGTGCTGCGCGCCTTCAGTGGACTGGCCGAGGCCGTGTACTTTCCTGCTGCCATGTCGCTGATCGCAAGCTGGCACGGGCCGGAGACGCGTTCGCGGGCGATGGCGCTGCATCAGTCGGCCGTGTACGGCGGCACCATCGGTGGTGGTGTGTTGGCAGCTTTTGTGGCTGAGCACTATGGCTGGCGCTCGAGCTTTTTCTTATTTGGCATGGCGGGCTTGCTGATTCTGCCGATCCTGCTGTTCTTCCTGCGCGCGCCGCAGAGCGAGGGCCGGACGCAGTCTGTGGCGACGATTCCCGCCGAACGTGTGCTGCAACTCACGCTGAAAGAAACGCTGCTGACGCCGCTGGCCTACCGGTTGGTGCTGGCCTTCATTGGCGCCAACTTTGTCGCTATGATCTTTCTCGTCTGGTTACCCAGCTTCCTGTTCAATAAGTTCCACATGAGCCTGTCGATGGCGGGCATCAGCGCCACGTTGTATCTGCAGGCGGCCGCGGTTGTGGGCGTGTTGTGCGGCGGAGCCTTGGCCGATAGTTGGGTGACGCGCAACCGTGGCGGCCGCATGAAGACGCAGGCTGTGGGCTTGTTGCTGGGCACACCCTTTCTCTTTCTCGCCGGTTGGAGCGCCTCCATTGCGTGGCTGATTGCGGCCATGATTGGACTGGGATTTTTCAAGGGCATGTATGAGTCGAACATCTGGGCTTCGCTCTACGATGTGGTTAGCCCGGAGTGCCGCGCGACCGCTGTGGGCCTGATGAATTCGTTTGGATGGCTGGGCGGTGGCATGGCTCCGCTGGCCATTGCTGCGGCGTCGCAACACTTCAGTATGAGCCAGTGTTTGAGTGCGACCTCTTGCATCTATGTGCTGGCAGGTTGTCTGTTGTTGTGGAATGCAAGACAGGCGGCGCGGGTAGTTGCGCAGTTGTCTTGATGAAGAGGCGCTCTTGGTACGAGGGCGCAAACGGAGTGGAATATGCGGGCTTGTCGTCTTGGCTTGGGTCTGTTCTTTTCGTGGATGGCGTTTGGATGTGTAGCCGCGCAGGCGCAGACGGTGTGGATGGACGCGCATGGGCCGCTTGATCCGGCGCGGGAACTCGCGCTTGCGCCAGAACCCGCACGGGCGTTGCTGCCCGAAGAGTATGTGTGGACGGCGGGCACCGCGCAGGTGCTGGTAGACAAGAACGCCTCGCACGACAAGGACGGCAACCTTGTGCCGCACTACTTCCGCGCTGCCTTTGATGTGAAGAGCCTTCCGCAACACGCCACACTCTATCTAGCCGGGCCGCGCCATGCGCGCGTGTTTTTGAACGGCATATTGGCCACGGAGTTTGATGCCGAGGCGCATCCTTGGATGGCCTTTGAAACGCATTGGGCCGATGTGAGTGCGTTGCTCAAGCCGGGACGCAACGTGATTGCCATCGAGGCCGTGCGCGGCTTTACACACTCGCACCACACCAACAACCTGCTCACCAAGCAGGTGAACTGGGGCGATGTGCTGGTGGCCAAGATTCTGGCCGCGTCGCTGGCAGAAAAAGGCCCGGCGTTGATGATCTCGAATGGCCAGTGGCGTAGCACGATGACGGTGAGCGAAGGCTGGCAGGAGGCGGAGTTCGATGACCGTGCGTGGCCTCTGGTGCAGAGCCTGGGCGGTATTGAATCGAGCGATGCGTTTTACCAGTGGCATGCCGATACGGGGCTCTACAACTGGCCGGGATACATCGGTGTTTCGACGGAGATGCGCAGATATTTCATGCTGCCGCTCAAGGCCACGGTGCAGAGTGAGGGCGGAGCCAGCTTTGAGCACATTGAAGATCTGGCAACGCAGAAGAATGCGCCGACCATGATTCATCTGCCTGCGCAGAAGGCAGAGGCAGCGCCCGCGATTCTGTTGGATTTTGGTCGCGAGGTTGCGGGTCGCGTGTTGCTGACGAATGGCAGCGATCAGTTGGCGCGGGCGCATGTGCGTTACGGCGAATCGATGGAAGAACTCGATGCGCCGTTTCTGGGCGAAGAGACGTTGCTGTTGCCGCCTCACGACGCAGCGCGTGGACCGAAGTCAGCCTTCCGCTACGTGCGGGTGAGCTTTCCTGAGGCGAGTGGCGAGGTGCGTCTGCAGCAGGCCGCGCTCGAAGGCATTGCCTATCCTGTGCGCTACCGGACCAGCTTTGAGTCTTCTGATCCGTTGCTGAATCGCATCTGGGAGAGTGCTGCTTACACGGCGCATCTGTGCATGCAGGAGGGCGTGTGGGACGGTGCCAAACGGGATCGCGGCAAGTGGATGGGCGATATGGATGTGACCGCCCGCGTGATTGACGCCGTCTTTGCTGACGACCGTCCGAACGAGAAAACCTTTCTGGAATTGGCAGGCCAGCCGCCCTACAACGAGCATGTGAACTCCATTGCGCCGTACACGGCCTTCTGGGTGATTGGAGAGGCGGCGCATTACCGGCGCACGAGCAGCAAGGACGCACTCCAAGCGGCGCATGAGCCGCTGAAGGGATTGCTGAAGTTGATGAGCGCCGATGTGGACGCGAACAATCTGTTCGTCAACTCCACGCATCACACCATCTTTGTGGACTGGGCTCCTAACTTTGACCGCGATACGCCGGAGGCCGAGCGGGCGATTCAGGCTGAGTACGCGCTGGCCTTCAGTGAAGGTGCTTTTCTGCTGAACGAATTGGGTGAGCATACGTTGGCAGAGAAGTATGAAAAATTGGCTGCCGCAATGCGCCAGGCTGCGCTCGATCATCTGCTGGATGCGAAGACCGGTAGCTTTGGGCCGTACTGGCAGGCGAATGCTATTGCCATTGTGGCGGGCATTGGCGATCAGGCTTTGCAGAAGAAGTTCTACGATGGGTCGCTTGCCGGTGTGGGCGCAGGCGTGGAAAAGATGCAGCAGATCACGCCCTACTACGGCTATTACGTGATGGAAGCCCTCGCCAAAACCGGGCACACGCAGCAGGCGCTCGACTGGCTGCGCCAGTATTGGGGCGGCATGCTCGATCTGGGCGCAACCAGCTTCTGGGAGGCCTACGACCCGCGCTGGCCGCGTGAAAATCCGCACAAGTTTTTGCAGGCGGATCGCAAGCAGGGAAGCTACGTGAGCATGGCGCATGGATGGTCTTCAGGGCCGGCGCTGTGGCTGATGGAAAACATTGCCGGCATTCGTCCGCTGGAGCCGGGACGAGGGAGTTTTCTGGTGCGTCCAGAGCTTGCCGGGCTTGGTTGGGTGAAGGCCAGCGTGTCGGCGGGGGATGGATCTTTGACTGTCGACATAAAGAATAATAATGGTCTAATTTATAGCTTGGATATTCCTGAAAATTGTCGTGTGAAATTGGAAATTCCAGCTCCCTCTGCAGGGCATTTCATTCGCTTGAATGGCGTGGTCGTCAGAGTTTCCAAAGACAGGACTCAGCCACAAAATGAGCAGATTGAATTGACGCGCGGGGGTAAATACCGCGTGGATTATTTTTAGAAAAACAAAATTAAGTAGTTGAATATACATGCTTTATGTCGACTAACTTTGGGTGCGCCTCCTTGGGGGTGTGCACCCAGAGTCAGTCAGGTCCCTTGCTCTGCGTCTGTAAAGAAAAACATGCCAGGAAAGCCCTTTTTAAAATCGCAGAAAAAAAGCAAATAAAATTTCTTTACGATTCTGTCTATTTATTGTGGACAAAGAGTCCACATTGCGATTATATTTCGGGGCGTGGAATTTTGGGCTGCGGGTTGCTCTTGAAGAATCCGCATGCCTGTTCCAGGAGGCTAGGTCATGCTGTGTTTTCTTACACGAGTCGCAATCAAGGCACTGGCAGTTTTTGTGTTCTGTATGCCTGCTTTTGCTCAAGTGAATACGGCGTCCATTCGTGGCAATGTCACCGATCCGGTGGGAGCCAACATTGCAGGCGCGCAAGTCAAACTGCTTAATCTGATGACTTCCGCTGAGCGCGTTGTGGAGGCAGATGGAAACGGTACTTTCAACTTTCAGTTTGTTCCGGTCGGCACTTATCGCATCACCATTTCTGCACCCGGCTTTACGACCAGCGTGCAGGAGAATCTCTCGCTGGTGGCTGCTCAGTCGCTTGATCTGAATACTCAACTCAAGGTGGCTACGGCTTCAGAGTCGGTCGTGGTTAGTATTGAAGCGGCGCAGATTGAAACCTCGCAGGCTGCGCTGACAACCACGGTAGATAGCGTGGCGGTGAATCAACTGCCGGTGCAGCACGAAGACTGGACGACGCTGCTGCAGTTGACCGCAGGCGCCACCAAGCCATTTACGTCGAGCACAACTTCATCATCGATTCCCGCTGGCAGTGGCATTAACCTGAATGGTCTTCCGTCGGCGGGTTATAACTTGACGGTGGATGGCACGAATGCGACTTCGAATCCGGAATTCACCAGCTTCAACTTCTATCAGGCGCCGAACATCATCAATACGATCAACAATGACGCCATTCAGGAAGTGAGCAACGTGAAGGGGATTGCGCCGGCTACGGTGGGCGGCACGATGTCTGGCAACATCAATCTGATTACGCGCGGTGGTTCGAATCAGTTGCACGGATCGCTCTACGAAAACAACGAATCAAGTTTGTTTGATGCGCGTAACCAGTTTCTAACTGCGCGTCCTCACCTTGCATTCAATGAGTACGGCGGTTCTGCGGGCGGAAAAATCCTGACCGACAAGTTATTTTTCTTTGCCAGCTATGAGGGAGCGCGTATGGGCGCTTATAAGGCGATTACTGGCACGGTGCCGTCGAATTATCTGCGTTCGATTGCGCCTGCGGTTTATTCCTCGCTTCTGGCAATGATTCCTGTGCAGACAAGTACGCCAAGCAGCGCAACGGCCACTACCGCCAGCTATTCCGGTGCTGGCAGCACCTTCCAGAAAGATGGCAACGGCGTGGTGCGCATCGACGAGAACATTTCACCGAGCAACCTGCTGGAGTTGCGTTATACGCGCGGCCGTCCGTATCTGCTGTCGCCGGCGCTGTTGCCTTCGAATAGCCGCACGACGGAGGGTCATACGGATGTGGTCAACGGTAACTACACGCACATTGGTTCGCGCTGGACGGAGAATACCCGCGCGGCTTTCAACAACTTGCTGCTGAATCGTGTGGATGCTGACTATAAGTCACAGCTTCCTTCGTTGAGCTATGGCTTTAGCACGGGCGGTGCCACGTTGTTTCTGGTTTCGGGCAACTTCAGTACCGTGGAAGAGCAGATTGCCTATACGCGGGGCAATCATACAATCCAGTTTGGCGGCATCTGGCAGCGCCAGAACGCGGGTCGCACGCGTGTTACTACGCAGAGCTTCTCTTATTCGACTCTGGCAGGTTTCCTTGCCGACACGCCCACCACGATTCAGCTGAACTTGTATGCGCTGCCCACAGGCACCAAGGGTTTTGGCCTGACGGACAAGCAATACGGCCTGTATCTTCAGGATGACTGGAAGATCTTTCAACGGCTGACGTTAAACCTTGGCATTCGTTACGATATCTTCACGGTGCCGCAGGAGTATGAGGGCCGCATCTACAATCGCGGCATTGACTCATCGAATCCGTCACTGGGCCCGGGCTATGGCGCTTATCGTGCATCGAACTCGATGTATGGAAGCGATGACAATAACGTGCAGCCGCGCGTGGGCTTTGCGTGGGACCCGTACGGCAAGGGGCAGACGATTGTGCGTGGTGGGTTTGGTGTGTTGGTCAGCCCGCATACCATCTATGGCGGTCCGGTGACGACTGAGCAAGTGAACGCGCAGACGCCATTCAATATTTCACTGACAGCGAGTCAGGTGAAGGCTTCAGGGCTGGCTTTTCCCATCGATGGCAATCAGTACAGCTCGATCCTTTCGAATCTGGAGACGGCGGGCACCATCTCAAGCAATTTGCCCAACAATACGGTGAACGGAAACTTCCCGGATCCATATAGCATGCAATGGACGGTGGGTGTGGAGCAGCAACTGCCGAAGTCTACGGCGCTGGAAATCAACTACGTGGGCACGCGTGGCTTGAAGATGAACTTCTACGAGACGCAGAACCTGCCCAATCGCTTGACCGATATTTCTCCCAAGAGCAACTATGGAACCTTCTATTACTTCACGCCGGGTGATAGCAGTTATTACCACGGCTTGCAGGTGACGGCCAGCAAACGTATGTCCTATGGCTTTCAACTGAGCGGCGCTTACACCTTCTCGAAGGTCATCAGCTATGGTGACGCTGATATTCTGCAACAGTTGCAGCCGCAAGACAGCAGTAATATCAAGGCGGAAAAAGGTCCGGCACCTTTCGATGTGCATCATCGTTTTGTGATGCACGGCATCTGGAATCTACCTATTGATCGCGTGCATTCGTTGCATCCGATTCTGAGTGGATGGCAGCTTTCCGGCGTGTTCTCGTTGCAGACCGGGTTGCCGGTTAATATCACGGACAGCTCGTCCTCGTACCCTGCCGATCGTCCGGATCGCGCTACAGGATCGTTCTATCAGTCGGGGTATCGCACCTTCGGCACCGGACGGAGTCATCAATACCTGAGCACATCTGCATTTACGCAGATTGCAAAAGCCACTACCGCAACCAGCCTGACGGGCACAGCTTCGGGAGCGGATGTTCGCGCGGGTGACCTGGGGCGTTACAGCGCGCGTGCGCCAGGAGTTGAGAATGTTGATATGTCGCTGGCGAAGAGCTTCGATTTTGGTGGACGCTATAAGTTCAAGCTGCGCATGGATACCTTCAACACCCTGAACCACACCAACCTTTCAGGATTGGTGACGACCATCAATACGTCGAACTTTGGACAGTTGACCTCGGCGACGCCGCGCACCATGCAGATTGCCGGACGGTTGACTTTTTAACGGTACAACCTCACGGATTGATTCGCGGGCCGCAGGCACTATGATGCGGCCCGTTTCTTTCTATTTTGAGGAGGCCAAAACGTGGTTACTTGCGGCACAATGGAGAGTATGAAGAAAAATATCGCAGGAATTGTCTTTTTCGTTCTTCTGTATGTCGGCAGTATGTCGGCACAGGCGGGAGACGGCTTTATCTTCGAGCCTCTGTCGAGCGGCAATGCTCTGCCCGGAACGCAGCCCGACAGCCATGCTTCCACGCTGGTGGAACTGCCCGGTGGCGATGTGTTGTCTGCCTGGTTTGCCGGCACCAAGGAAGGCGCGCCGGATGTGGCAATCTATGCGGCGCGGCAGCATGCGGGCGTGTGGAGCGTACCCGTGGAAGTGGCGCGGACCAAGGACGTGGCCTGCTGGAATCCGGTGCTGTTTCATGATGCCAAGGGCGTGTTGTGGCTTTATTACAAAACGGGCAAGTCGCCCTCGACCTGGACCGGACTGCGCAAGCACAGTGAGGATGAGGGTCGGACGTGGAGCACTGCCGAGGCGCTGCCCGACGGCATTCTGGGGCCGATCAAGGATAAGCCGCTGGTGCTCCCGGATGGCAGCATCGTCAGTGGTTCGTCGGTGGAGAGTGGCAGCTGGACGGTGTGGATTGAGCGCAGCCCGGATGGCGGTAAAACCTGGACCAAGATCGGGCCGATAACAGTGCCCGAGGCGCTGGATGTGCCCGATGCCGCTGCGCTGGCGGCGGCCAAAGAGGGAAATTTCAAGCCGAGCGATGAGCCGGGCAAACCAGGCATCAAGCTTTATCCGCCGCTCGATCACATGGTGGGCCTGATTCAGCCCTCGGTGGTTTCGCTGGGAGGGCATCATCTGCGGTTTTACGCGCGCAGTCACAGCCGGGCGCAGCGCATTGCCGTGGCTGATTCCTTCGACGATGGCCGCACTTGGACGCAGGCGCGCTATATTGACCTGCCTATTCCGAATTCGGGGATCGATGCCGTCGGCCTGAAGGATGGGCGGATCGTGCTGGTCTTCAACAACAGCTACAACCGTCGTTCGCCGTTGAGTTTGGCGGTGAGCAAGGACGGAGAGCACTTTACAGTCTTCAAAAAACTCGATGAAGGGCCAAGCCAGTATTCCTATCCGGCAATCATTCAGGCAGCCAATGGAGACCTTCTGGTGACATATTCGTGGCAGCGGCGGACAATTCGGTTCGTGCGTGTTCCAAAAGAGGAAATTCCGTAGCGAAACAGGACAGAGCTTGCAAACCGCGCCAGGATGCGCGGTTTTGCAGTTTTGGGAAGTGCTTGTCCGCAGGGAAGATGGAAGTTTTTGGCGGCGTGGGAATTGGCGGAGGATTCACCACTCTTGTTTCAGTGGTTGGATTGATATAATGGTAACGTGACGAGACCAGCTCCTGAAACATCTCCTAACGGTACCGCCGCCGGGACTTCCCCCAGCCAGAAGAGGGTTTTGCTGCTCAAGCCGCGAGGCTTTTGCGCCGGTGTGGTGCGCGCGATCGACATTGTGAAGATCGCACTTGAAACCTTCGGAGCGCCGATTTACGTGCGGCGTGAGATTGTTCATAACCGCTATGTGGTCAATGAGCTGGCCGATAAGGGCGCGATCTTTGTGCATGAGATCGACGACGTGCCCGATGGCCAGCGTGTGATCTATTCAGCCCATGGCGTCAGTCCGGCGGTACGCGATCGCAGCAAGGCACGCAATCTGAAGGTGATTGATGCGACTTGCCCGCTGGTGACCAAGGTACATATTGAAGCCGTCAAGTTTGCCAAGCAGGGTTATTCGCTGATCCTGATCGGCCATCGCGACCACGATGAGATCGAGGGTACGTTGGGCGAAGCGCCCGATGTGACCCAGGTGGTTTCGAACGCGGCCGAGGTTGCCCAGCTTGAGGTTCCTGATCCCAACCGGGTGGCATATCTGACGCAGACGACGTTGAGCCTTTCCGAGGCGCGGGACATCATCCATGCGCTGAAGGAGAAGTTCCCGAATATTGCCGGTCCGCATTCGCAGGATATTTGTTACGCTACCGAGAACCGCCAGGTGGCGGTGCGCAACGTGGCGCACAACGCCGATCTGGTGCTGGTGGTGGGTTCAACCAACAGCTCGAACTCCAATCGTCTGGTGGAGGTTTCGCGCAATCTGGGCACGATCGGCTACCTGATCGATAATTCCTCAGCCATTGATTCGAAGTGGCTGGAGAATGTTTCCACGGTGGCGGTGACGGCGGGCGCTTCGGCCCCGGAGATTCTGGTGGAGGATGTGGTGAATTACCTCCGGCAGAACGGTTTTTCCAGTGTCGAAGAAGTGGAAGTAATGCCGGAAAATGTACGCTTCGGTCTTCCGCCGGAGATTGTGCAGGCCATTGGTGGCACGGAAGTTCAGCGGACGACGTCGGCAGAGTAACGACGGATTCTGGATGATTCCCCTCATTCCTGTAGCAGGGGTGAGGGGGTTTTGAGATAATTACGAAAAGCATTTTTTCGTTTTGCAGTTTTTGGTTTTTTGGGTATTGATCGGTTGTTTTTAGCCGGGCAGGTTTGAGCGCGGCGTCTCTGGCTACTGGCCGGAAGAGATCGAGGTTTTTGAAGGCGATGAGTATTCAGCAGGGCAAGACACATACGGCGGCTCCAAAGTACGGCCGACTGGACGCGGATCCGGCGGATGTTGATCAAGCCATTGGACGATCCTGCGATTACCTGTTTTCTGTGCAGCATCCCGAAGGCTACTGGAATGGCGAGCTGGAATCGGATGCGATGCTGGTGGCCGATTACATCTTCCTGCATACGTTGCTTGAGTCGGGCGACCGCGGCCGCATGGAGCGTGCGCTGCGCCGGATGATGCTGATGCAGCAGGAAGACGGTAGCTGGAACATCTACCCTGGTGCTCCGGGCAACATCTCGCAGACCGTCAAGTGCTATTCGGCGGCCAAGATGATGGGTGTTTCGGCGGATGATCCGCGTCTGACGAAGGCCCGCGAGTGGGCACTGGCCCATGGCGGCGCGGTGGCTTGCAATACATTTACCAAGATGTATCTGTGCGCGCTCGGCATGTATGACTACGATGCCGTGCCGGCGGTTCCGCCTGAGATTGTCCTCTTTCCCAACTGGTTTTACTTCAACCTGTACGAGATTTCTTCCTGGTCGCGTGGCATCCTGGTGCCGCTCTCGATCCTGTACGCCAAGAAGCCCTTCAAAAAGCTTCCGCCTGAGCAGGGCATTGACGAGCTTTATGTGGGTGGTCGCGAAAAGGCTAAACTGCGCCTGCGCTTTGACCGCAAGAAGTGGATCTCGTGGCGCAACTTTTTCATCGTTACCGACCGGTTGGCCCACTGGGCTGAGGCCGTGCACTTGCGCCCGCTGCGCAGGATGGCGTTGAAGAAGGCCGAGAAGTGGATGCTGGATCGCTTTGAGATGACCGACGGTCTGCATGCCATCTATCCGGCCATGCTGAATGCGATCATCGCGCTGCGCTGCCTGGGCTATTCGGAAGACGATCCGCAGGTGATCCGCGCCCGCGATGAGTTTGAAAAGCTGGGCATTGAATCGGGTCCGACCGAGGATTGCGCGGATCCCACCTTCCGCATGGTGCCCTGTATGTCTCCGGTCTGGGATACGGCGCAGGCGATTACGGCGCTGGGCGATGCGGGCATTTCACGCACCGATCCGCGCATGGTCAAGGCCGTGGACTGGATGATCGCCAAGGAGATCCGCCACAAGGGCGACTGGGCGGTGAAGGTGCCGAACGTGGAGCCGGGCGGATGGTCGTTCGAGTTTCACAACGAGTTTTATCCCGATACCGACGATACGGCGCAGGTGCTGTTGGCGCTCAGCAAGGTCGATCATCCGCGTGAGGAGCACCAGCATCAGGTGGCCCAACGCGCCATCGACTGGGAATTCGCCATGCAGTGCAAAAATGGCGGCTGGGGCAGCTTCGATAAAGACAACACGAAGATGATCTTCCAGTACATTCCCTTTGCCGATCACAACGCCATGCTCGATCCACCGACGGTCGACATTACCGGGCGCATGCTGGAGATGTTCGCGGCCTACGGTCATACGCAGGACGATAAGCGCATCAAGAAGGCCATTGAGTTCATCTACAAGGAGCAGGAGTCGGACGGTAGCTGGTTTGGCCGTTGGGGTGTGAACTACATCTATGGCACCTTCCTGGTGCTGCGTGGTCTGGAAGCCATTGGTGTGGACCACCTGGAGCCGCAGGTGCAGCAGGCGGCCGAGTGGATTCGCATGGTGCAGAATGGCGATGGTGGCTGGGGCGAAAGCTGCGGCACCTACGACGATCCGAATACGCGTGGCGAGGGTGAAAGCACGCCTTCGCAGACGGCCTGGGCGCTGATGGCGCTGCTTTCGGCGGGCGATGACCGCTCGGATTCAGTGGCCAAGGGTGTGCGTTGGCTGCTGGAGCACCAGCAGGCCGAGGGCAGTTGGGATGAATCGACCCGGGTGGGTGGATTCAAGCAGGCCATTATTACCGGCACTGGTTTTCCCAAGGTCTACTATCTGGCCTACACACTGTACCGCCAATACTTCCCGCTGATGGCCTTGACGGCCTACAAGCGGGCGATGGATCGCGCTGCTGAAGCCGGCGCGGGAGGTTAATCGAAGGCATGGCTATTCCTATTTCGCAGATGTGGACGGTTGCCACATACGTCCTGAAGAAGCGGCTGACCGGGCAGAAGCGCTATCCCCTGGTGCTGATGCTCGAACCCCTTTTCCGCTGTAATCTGGCCTGTGCGGGCTGTGGCAAGGTGCAGTATCCGCCTCACGTGCTCAAGCGCATGCTCACGCCTGCGGAGTGTTTTGCCGCGGTGGAGGAAGCCGATGTGCCGATGGTCTCGATCCCTGGTGGCGAGCCTCTGCTGCATCCGCAGATCGTGGAGATCGTCGAGGGCCTGATTGCGCGCAAAAAGTACATCTATCTGTGTACCAATGCGCTCGAACTCAAGCGTCGCATTCATGAGTTCACGCCGTCGAAGTATCTGACCTTCAGCGTGCATCTGGATGGCGAAGAGGAGCATCACGACTTTGCCGTCTGCCGCGAGGGTGGCCACGAGCTGGCCGTCGAGGGCATCAAGGAAGCGGTCAAGCGCGGCTTCCGCGTGACGCCGAACGCTACCTTCTTTGACGGTGCGGACCCGAACAGCGTCCGCCGCCACTTTGACCAGATGATGGCCATTGGCGTCGAAGGCATTGTGGTTTCTCCGGGCTATAGCTACGACAAGGCTCCGGACCAGAATCGCTTTATGGGCCGCGCCCGCGTGCGCAAGCTCTTCCGTGCGATTCTGTCGAACCGCAAGAAGGAGTGGAAGTTCAATATGTCGCCACTCTTTCTGGAGTTCCTGATGGGCGACCGCAACTACGAGTGCATTCCATGGGGCATGCCGTCGTACAGCATCTTCGGCTGGCAGCGTCCCTGCTACTTGCTGCAGGATGGTTACACGGAGAGCTTCAAGGAACTTATGGAAACCACCGAGTGGGAGAATTACGGCGTGGCCAGCGGCAATCCGCAGTGCGCCAACTGCATGGTGAGCTGTGGCTATGAAGCTCCGGCGGTGATGGAAGGCTTTGGCAGCTGGAAGGGTTTTGTGGGCATGGTCAAGGGCACTTTCAGTTCTTACCGGGATGCGCACGCACAGAAGCTGCTGAACGAGTGGAAGAGCGAAGAAGAAACGCCGCTTGTGCAGATTGCCTCCAACCAGAACGCGCTCGAGGAGACCAAAGTTCAATGACGGAAACCAAGTATACGCGCGAGCAGGTGGAAACCATGGAAGTGGCTCCGGGCCACGAGCGGGAGAACCTGGAAGGCTGGATTCCCGAGCTTGCCGGAGAAGAAGAACTGCGCCATGCGCTGGAGCAGGCCTTTGATTATCGCGGCGACGTGACGATTACGCTCAAGTCGGGCGAGAAGTTTGAAGCCTACGTCTTCAATCGCTTCAAGGGCAGCTCTCTGGCCGCCTCCTGGGTGCAGTATTTTGTGCCCAACGTGGACGCCAAGCAGAAGACCAGTTATGACCAGATTGCGCGGTTGGAGTTTACTGGCAAGGATCGCGCCGCCGGTAAGCACTGGGAAGACTGGGTCAAGTCATATAATGAGCGCAAAGCAGCAGGTGAGAAAAATATTGCGCTCGCTCCGGACGCCATCGACTAGGTTTCTGACCGACTGAGTGTGTTTGTACGCTCCTGAGTGCTTCGGGTCCCTCGCAGTGGGGGACCCGGAAAGCACAGAGCACGGTTGCAGAATCAGGCGGGATTCCGAGCGCGCGCCAGGAGCAAGTCTTTGAGCGGACTCGATGCAATGATCCCAGCCCCGGACCACAGTCATGGTGCGCATGGGCACGGAACCGGCCACAAGTGGCTGGATATTCTTGTTGCAGTTAGCGCCATTTTCATCTCGGTAGTCTCGCTGGTTGTTTCCATCGAGCATGGTCGCACCATGGAAAAAATGGTGGACCAGAATCAAAAGATGGTGGAAGCTAGCACGCTGCCGATTCTTAGTCTGGGCGGCAATATGTTAGACACGGATGGTAAACGTGTCGAACAGATTGTTCTGGCGAACGAAGGAACTGGGCCTGCCCGCATTGATCGTTTTGAGGTGCGCTACAAGGGTGTTTCCTATACAGATCCTCATCAGCTGTATATGGATTGCTGTGCGGCTGCGTTGACGCAAAAAAAAGGTGGGACATCGTGGCATGGGGTCTATTACGCCAATGTCTCAGGCACGGTAATTGTGCCACACGACAAAAGGCAGCCAATTGACATCGAATCTGCATCGACGAATGTTCCGATGATGGATGCTATCGAGCGAGCCCGGGATGACATGAAAATGAAGGCTTGCTATTGCTCGGTGCTGAATGAGTGTTGGGAGACCAACTTTGATCGTCAGCGTCCGACGCCGGTGGCGGAGTGCAAGGTGAAACCAGACGAGAAGCTCTGGTAAACAAAGAAACGGCCCGCGAGGGCAAAAAACAAAAAGGCAAAGAAAGAAGCAATGAAGATTTTTTTGACCGGTGCAACCGGATTTGTCGGCTACCATGTGGCTCGGGCTCTTGAGGCCGAGGGTGCTGACCTTCGCCTGCTGGTGCGTAAAACCAGCAAGCTTGAAAATTTGGAAGGACTCAAGGGTGAGACGGTCGTTGGCGATCTGTCGAACCCTGAAGGGCTGAAAAGCGCGCTCGTTGGTTGCGATGCGGTGATGCATGTGGCCGCCGATTACCGGCTGTGGATTCCCGACCCGGCTGTGATGTACCGCGCCAATGTGGAAGGTACGCAGAAGCTGCTGGCTCTGGCTGGTGAGGCCGGTGTGCCGCGTGTGGTTTGCACATCGAGCGTGGCCACCATGCACTTCCGCACCGATGGTCTGATCGTGAATGAAGATACGCCGGTGGCGCTCGAAGATATGGTGGGCCATTACAAGCGCTCCAAGTTCATGGCCGAGCAGGAAGCGATCAAGGCGGCCGAGGCCGGGCAGCAGGTGATGATTCTGAATCCGACTTCGCCCATCGGTCCGCGCGATTCCAAGCCGACGCCTACTGGGCGCATATTGACTGATTTTTTAAATGGCCGTTTTCCGGCCTACATGGACACGGGCCTGAATCTGGTGGATGTGAACGAGGTGGCGCGGGCGCATGTGCTGGCGCTGACCAAGGGCACGCCCGGCCGCCGCTACATTCTGGGCGGAGAAAACCTCACCCTCAAGCAGATCCTCGACAAGATGGCGGCCATCACCGGCCTGCCTTCGCCCAAGACGAAGATTCCCTTTGCCGTTGCTGCCACGTACGCCTTCTTTGAAGAGTTGATTACGGGCAAGATTCGGGGCAAGGAGCCGCGCGCTACCCTCGAAGAGGTGCGCATGGGGCGCAAGAAGATGTATGCCTCCAGCGCCCGGGCGCAGCAGGAACTGGGCTTCCGCGTTCTTCCGGTCTATTCGGCCATGCGTGCTGCCATTGAGTGGTTTGAAGCCAACGGCTATGCGCCGAAGAGGACCGTGTGAAGAGGATTGGCATCATCGCCGCAATGCCCGGCGAAGTGAAGTTTCTGGTAAATGGCTGGCCGCAGGAAAAGATCGACGGACTGGACGTTTGGCGCAAGAACGTGGACGAATGCGAGTGGGTGGTTACGCTTGCCGGAGCCGGTCAGGCAGCGGCCAGTCGTGCCGTTGCCGCAGCGGAAAAGAGCGGCCCGCTGGACGCCATGGTTTCCATTGGCTGGGTGGGTGCGCTGCGCAAGGAATTTGTGGCGGGCCGCGCTTACCGGGTGGATGGCGTTGTTGATATTCAGACGGGTGAGCGCTTTCGTACGGCCGATGCGCCGTTTCTGGAGCGGACCTGGCTGGTGACCAGCCCGCGGGTGGCCGATGTGGAAGAGAAAATGCGCCTGCGCGAAACCTATGCTGCCGGAATGGTGGATATGGAAGCGGCAGCGGTAGCGCGGCTTTCCGCCATCCGGTCCATTCCGTTCTATGCCGTCAAGGCGGTGAGCGACGGAGCTAGCGACAGGCTGCCCGATTTCAACAGCTTTCTGGATGCTCGGGGCAATTTTCAGCTGATTCGTTTCATTCTTTTCGTGCTTCCGCGTCCGTGGCTCTGGCCGGCACTCATCCGGATGGGCGAAAATAGCAGAAGGGCTTCCCGGAGGCTCGCGGATCATCTGCGAGCCTCTTTCGATGCACAGGGAAACCCCAGAGCCGTTTCAGAATAAGCAGGCTGTTGTCGTGAACCGGCAGGCAGGCGCTCTCTGTACTTTGCTGCCCCAAAAACGCAAGGCAGACGCTTCTGAAACCGCATAGGAAAAGGAATGGCGACTGAGACTGTACACGACGCTGACTGCCTGACCCACGAAGAAATTCCCGCCACCATGCGCGCCGCCGTCTATCGCGGCGTGAAGGATGTTCGTCTGGAAACGGTTCCCGTGCCCGCAATTGGCCCGGGCGAGCTGCTGGTGAAGATTGCCACCTGCGGCATCTGCGGCACTGACCTGAAGAAGATTCACATGGGCTCGCATTCTGCCCCGCGCATCTTTGGCCATGAGATGGCTGGTGTGGTGGCGCGGGTGGGCGCGGGCGTGACCAACTTCAAGTTGGGTGACCGCGTGATGGTCTTCCATCATGTGCCCTGTGGTTCCTGCTACTACTGCCGCAAGAACGTTCCCGCGCAGTGCGAAGTGTATAAGCGCACCGGCTCGACGGCCGGCATGGAGCCCTCCGGTGGCGGTTTTGGCGAGTACATCCGGGTGATGGACTGGATCGTCGCCAATCGCGGCGTGATTCGCATTCCCGACGGCGTTCCCTTTGAGCAGGCTGCTTTTATGGAGCCGCTGAATACGGTGCTGAAAGGCGTCAAGCATCTGGAATTGCAGCCCGACGAGACGGTGCTGGTGATAGGCCAGGGGCCGATTGGCCTGATGCATGCGGCGCTGGCACTCAAGACTGGAGCACGCGTTTTTACCAGCGATCTGTTCGCCCAGCGTCATGCGGTAGCGGCTAGGTTTGGCCTGAGCCTGCCGCTTGATCCGTCCAAAGAGGACGTAGTCGCGCGCATGAAGGCCGAAACCGAAGGCCGTGGCGCGGATGCTGTGATTCTGGCGGTGGGCGGCAATGCGCTGATCCGCACTGCCATGGATGCGGCCCGTCCCGGCGGCAAGGTGATGCTTTTTGCGCAGACCCAGCACGGCGAAGCGACCATCGATCCTGCGGCTGTTTGCATGGAGGAGAAGACGCTGCTCGGTTCCTATTCGTCGAGTTTTACGATTCTGGACGAAGTGATCGATCTGGCGCTCAACGGCTACGCGAAGGGTTTCGATCTGACCCGGTTGATCAGCCACCGTTTTTCGCTCGAACAGGCAGTGGAAGCGATTGAGCTGGCCAGCCATCCGCAAGCCGACTCGATGAAGATTATGATTGAACCTGTGCCCGGCGCGGGCGCGCGATAGAAGGAAACGAAGATGGCAACAACGATGAGGG
Source organism: Telmatobacter bradus (assembly GCF_048629425.1). Taxonomy (NCBI): domain Bacteria; kingdom Pseudomonadati; phylum Acidobacteriota; class Terriglobia; order Terriglobales; family Acidobacteriaceae; genus Telmatobacter; species Telmatobacter bradus. The sequence continues at coordinate 2,965,735 of NZ_CP184532.1, read as the reverse complement.
CCGCAGTCCTCCACGGCCGTGAAGATGTACGCATTGAGAGTGTGCCGGTGCCCCAGGCGGGCGTGGGCGAGGTCGTGGTGAAGGTGGGCGCGGCGCTCACCTGTGGAACCGATCTGAAGGTATTTCGCCGTGGCTATCACGCCAAGATGATCACTCCGCCCGCGCTCTTCGGCCACGAACTGGCGGGAACCGTGGTGGAAGTGGGCGAGGGTGTTGAGAACTTCAAGACGGGCGACCGTGTGGTGGCGCTCAACTCCGCGCCCTGCGGCAAGTGCTACTATTGCGAGCGCGATCAGGAGAACCTCTGCGACGATCTGCTCTTCAACAATGGCGCCTATGCCGAGTACATTCGCATTCCCGCCCGCATTGCGGCTAAGAATACGCTGATCGTGCCCGAGCATGTTTCTTTTGAGCACGCCGCGCTGGCCGAACCGCTGGCCTGCGCGGTGCATGGCTTTGAGGATTCGATGCCGCGCAAGGGCGATTACGTGGCTGTGATTGGCGGCGGCCCGCTGGGGCTGATGATTCTGCATGTGGCCGCGCTCTACGGTTGCGAGACGATTGCTCTCGTCAAGCACGATGGCCAGGCCAAGGCAGCCAGACAGTTGGGCGCGGCGCACATCGTGCAGACCAGCGATATTCACACCGCTATTGAGCAGACCAAGAAGATCACGCCGGATGGACGCGGCGTGGATATTGCGATTGAAGCGGTGGGTGTTCCGGAAGCGTGGCAGGAAGCGGCTGAACTGGTGCGCAAGGGCGGCACGGTAAACTTCTTTGGTGGCTGCGCGACCAATACCCATGTTTCGCTGGATACCAATCGTCTGCACTACAACGACATCACGCTGAAGGCTACCTTCCATCACACGCCGGCCATCTGCCGCAAGGCGCTGGAGCTGATTGTGAGTGGACGCTTCCAGGCCGATGCCTTCATCACTGGCCACGCGAATTTGTACGAGCTGAACAAGGTCTTTGAAAAGTTGATGCACCGCAACGCCGAGATCAAGACCGTCATTCTTCCGTAAGTATGTTTTTGGAAGAATACGGACGGAAGAGATTGCGGAAAAACGGTTGAATCCTTGCGAGGGGCAGGAGAGAAACGTCCCTCAGGGGCTAAAGCCCCGTTGATTTTATTGCGTTTATTTGGCACGGCTGAAGCCGTGCCCTTTCAAAACCGAGTCCCAAGAGAGTTTTTCCGCAGCCTGTAAAGCCCTCGTCTTGTTTGATGCATTTTTGGCACGACTGAAGTCGTGCCCTTTCAAAGCATCTTCGCTCCGAGTTTTCTCTTACTGTTTTGCCTGGAAGTTTTTCGAAATCTTCAAGCAGGAATTTTACCCAAAGACTGGATTATGACCGAGACAACGAAGACGCAACTCGATCAGAACGAACTTGTGGAGCGCGGTTGGGCTGCGCTGCCTGCCGCTTATCGCATCCCCGCACAGAAGCCCACGTTGGCTGAGGCGCGGGCCTATTGCCAAAATCTGGCGGAGTCGCACTACGAGAACTTCCACGTAGCCTCGTGGTTCCTGCCCGAGGCGCTGCGCCCGCACTTCCATTCCATCTACGCCTACTGCCGCATCTCCGACGATCTGGGCGATGAGGTGGGTTCGACCGACGTGGCACTGGCCCTGCTCGACCTGTGGGGCAGGGAACTGGACGCCTGCTATGAGGGCCGCGCGCAGCATCCGGTTTTTGTGGCTCTGGCTGAGACCATCAAGGTCTGCGCAATTCCCAAGGAGCCCTTTGCCGATCTGCTGACAGCCTTCCGTCAGGATCAGGTGGTGCCGCGCTACGAAACCATGGAAGACGTACTGGGCTACTGCCGTTATTCGGCCAATCCCGTGGGACGTCTGGTGCTGTATGCTTGCGGCGAGGTTGAAGAGGGCACGCGGGAGGAGAAGTTCCGCATGTCCGATGCGACCTGCGCGGCGCTGCAGCTGGCCAACTTCTGGCAGGACGTGAGCGTAGACATTCACAAGGGCCGCGTCTATCTTCCGCAGGCCGACATGCGCCGTTTTGGCGTCACCGATGAGACGATCAAGGCTGGCGTGGTCACGGAGGGCTTCCGCGAGCTGCTGTGCTTTGAGGTGGAGTACGCCCGTTCGCTCTTTGCGGAAGGCTTGCCGCTGATTGGCAAGGTACGGCGCGATCTGGCTCTGGACCTGGATTTGTTCAGCCGTGGCGGGCTGGAGATTCTGCGCGCCATTGAGCGCTGCAACTACGATGTGCTGAGCGCGCGCCCCGCGATTGGCAAGCGCACCAAACTCGCACTTGCGTTGCGTGCCATGAGTGGTAAACTTTTGCCGTTCCTGCGACTCGGTGCATCGAGCAAGGGGAAGTCTGCGTGAGCGAAGAATTGAAACAAAACGGAGCGTTGCAGCCTGAGGCGAAACCGCTGCCCGAGGCGACGCCGGAGGCCGAGGATCGGTCGGCTCCGGAGGCTACGGCTGCGCCTGAAGTTTCGCCTGCGACTACGCCGCAGCCCAGCCCCGAGGTTGCGTCGTTCACCATGGAGCCGCCGCTTTCTCTGGACGAAGCGTATGCCCTGTGCCGCCAGATCGCCAAGCAGGAAGCCAAAAACTTCTACTATTCTTTCCTTGCGCTTACGCCTGACCGCCGCAACGCCATGTGCGCCATTTATGCCTTCATGCGCAAGGCCGATGATCTGGTGGATGACGAGCATTTTTCCCGCGACCATCGCCGCAAGAACCTGAATGCGTGGCTGGTGGGCTGGAAGTCTGCCTGCGAGTATGGCGACCCGACGGACCCCGTATTCATGGCGGTTCTCGATGCAGTGCGTCGCTTCCAGATTCCGCTCAGCCTGCTGGACGAACTGGTGGAAGGCGTTTCCATGGATCTGGTGCCGCCCACTTCGAAGAGCGGCATTTACACCTACCAGAGCTTCAACGAACTGTATCGCTACTGCTATCTGGTGGCTTCAGTGGTGGGACTGGTTTGCATTCACATCTTCGGCTATACGGACAAGCGGGCCGAAAAGCTTGCGGAAGAGACCGGAATTGCCTTTCAGCTGACCAACATCCTGCGCGATGTGGCGGAAGATGGAAGAAACAATCGCGTCTATCTTCCCATCGAGGATCTGCAGGACTTCAAGGTTCCTCTGGATGGTTTGATTCGCCCCCGGATCAAGGATGAACCCTCCGTGGCGGAACGCAAGTTGTTTGCCGAAATCGCCCGCCGGGCCGAGAACTACTACCAGTCGGCCGAAGAGTTGCTTTCCTTGATCGCCCCTGAAAGTCGTCCGGCGCTTAAGGTGCTGGTGGCGATTTACCACGAGTTGCTAGAGCGGATTGAGCGCGCCGATTACAACGTCTTTACCGGACGGATCAGCGTGCCCACCTCACGCAAGCTGTTCATCCTTTTCCGCGGTCTTGCCGCCATGTACTGGGCCAGGATCGTGCCAGGCAGGAAGTAGAGCATTGAGCAGGTATCTTCCCAAAAGCGTTGCCGTGGTCGGCGGTGGCGTAGCCGGAATGAGTGCGGCAACGGCGCTGGCCGAAGCCGGATTCCGTGTGCGCCTGCTTGAACGCCGCAGCTATCTGGGCGGCCGCGCCAGCTCTTACCTGCATCCAGGCACGGGCGAGGTGGTGGACAACTGCCAGCACGCCCTCTTTGGCTGCTGTACCAACCTGCAGGGTTTTTACAAGCGCATTGGCGTGGACGACCAGATCCACTGGACCAGCGGCATGACCATGGTCGAGCCGGGCGGACGGCGCTCCGAGCTTGCTCCGGTGAATTTGCCCGCGCCCATGCACGGCCTGCCCAAGCTTTTAACGGCGCACGCCTTCTCCCTGGGTGACAAGCTGGCTCTGGCCCGGGCCTTCAGCGCCATGATGCGCCCACAAGCCGAAACGGGCGAAAGTCTGGCCGCGTGGCTCAAGCGCCATGGCCAGACGAAGGGTGCTTTGAAGCGCTTTTGGCGGTTGGTGATTGCCAGCGCTCTGAATGCCGAGCTGGACGAGATTTCAGTGCCCTATGCCGCCAAGGTGATTCGAGAGCTGTTCATGAATTCTGCCTGGGCGGGGTCGATGGGTATGAGCCGGGTTCCGCTCAGCGAGCTTTACGCCAGTGTGCCTAAGTTTTTGATCGACCGTGGCAATGCCATGGAGTTTCAGACCCATGTGGAAGGTGCGGAGTGGAATCCCACCAGCCGCCAGTGGCTGCTGCAGACTCGCACCGGCGAGTTTTACGCCGACTATGTGATCGCGGCGCTGCCCTTTGAGGCGATGGGTAAGCTGATGGAGTCCATGCAGGCGGCTACGGGTGTTACGGCGCTCAAGGACAAGATTGCCCACCACTCCCACTGGCCCATCTGCAGCGTACACCTGTGGTTTGACCGCCCCATTACTGATCTGCCCCACGCCGTGCTGCTCGACCGCGAAGTGCACTGGATGTATAACCAGTCGGTGCTGCAGGGGCGACCGGGCAATTACATTGAGCTGGTTATCAGCGCCACCCGCAGCTTTGCGGCCCTTGAACGCAAGCAGGCCATTGAGCTTGCCCTGAGCGAGCTGAAGGAGTTCTTCCCCATTGCGCGGGAAGCCAAGGTGGAGAAGGCTGCGCTGATCAAGGAAGTGCGAGCAACCTTTGGCGTTTCGCCGGGGATCGACTTTGCCCGGCCCGCCGCAGTCGACGCGCCCTGGCCGCAGTTCTTTCTGGCGGGCGACTGGACCGCTACCGGCTGGCCCTCGACGATGGAAAGCGCCGCCCGCAGTGGTCATCTGGCCGCTGAAGCCCTCTGCAAGGCCGAAGGACTCAATCTGCAGTGGCTGGAGCCGGACTTTCCTCCGCAGGGGCTGATGCGCTGGCTATGACGACAGAGAACAGAGTGCAGGGGCTGAGATCTGAGCTTTCCGGGCAAAGAAAAAGGCGAGCGCCAAGCTCGCCTTTTTGCTGATCTCTGTTCTCTGCACTCTGTCGTGCTAGAGCATCTCTCCTGATGCTGTGAAGTGGCAAAAATCTTGCCAGGTTGCCGCTCCCTGGGGGTCGCGTGAACGATGCTGCATCGACTCGCTCTATACCTTCAGGAGAGATGCTCTAGTGGGCCAGAAAATATACGCCTACGCAGACCAGCAGGGCAGCGATCCAGCGGCGGCGGTCAACGTTTTCCTTGAGGAAGAACTTGGCGGCTACCGAGTTGGTGACCAGCGTCAGCGAGGCTGAGGCCGGGGCCACCAGGCCCAGATTCATGTGGTTCAGCGCAAATAGCAGCGAGAAAAACGAGAGCGCCAGAAAGAAAACTCCGGCAAAAAAGAGCGGGCAGGTGAGGACGGCGGTAATTGCGCCCTTCATGCCAGATTGGGCGCGGATCTCGTCCAGATCGCCAATGGACTTCATGGCCGCAGCCGTCAGCACTTCGCCGGTGGACGAGCTGATAACAATGGCCATAATCATGCCAGCAGCCATCCAGAAATGAGCATCGAGGACGGGCAGATTCATCGGGCTACCTCCTCATTTTCACAACTCTCATCCAAAAGGTTGCCCTCCGCAGGAGCAGGAGGAGTGTAGGCAGGGCCATGCGCCACAAAGCCGACGCCGATGGTGATGAGAACAACTCCGCCCCAGCGTTGCCAGCTGATGGCCTCATGCAGCCAGAAGCGGGCCAGCACTTCGACGATCATGTTGCCGAAGGCGGTGGCAGGCAGAACGTAGGTGAGGTCGGCCCAGGAAAGAGCCGTCAGATAGCTGGCAAAGAAGCCAATCAGTAGGGCAATGCCCAGCACAACCCAGGGCGTGAAGACGGCCTGAATGAGCAGCAGAGGGTGGGTAAGGCTGATGGGCGGCAGATTGACCATGCCACGAGAAAGGCAGGAGTCGCCCAGGGGGGCGCAGACCGCAACCAAGGCAAGAATCATGTATTGGCGCGGTTTAAGTTGATTGTCGGACATTTCCAGCTTTGGCTTCCAGAGTGAGAATAGGGCAGCAGAAGATAAGCATTCTGCTGCCCTGTAAGTTAATCAGCGGCGGCGGCGGTAGGCTTGTTACGGGCCTGCTTCACCATCTTGTTACGTTCGGTACGCAGCTTCAGGAAGGACTTGGCTTCTTCGTAGAGGCGGGGCACATCTCCGTTGACGATCGCCTTCCAGACTACGCGGAAGGCAGCCTTGGGACGGAAGAAGTATTCGTCATAGAACTTGTGCACCATCTCCAGCACGTAGTCGGCCGGCAGTCCCGGATACTCGATGTGGGCCAACTGATGGCCGCCCGCATCGCTCATCGACTCGGAGTTGGTGATGAAGCCGTTGGCGCGTGCGTACTCGAACAACTCGGTGCCCGGCAGCGCGTGCGCTACAGAAACCTGAATCGTCTCGCAATCGAGCTTCTTGGCGAAGTTGATCGTGTTGCGGATGGATTCCTTGGTTTCGCCCGGCAGTCCTAGCACGAAGTCGGCGTGTACGGTCAGTCCCAGCGTGTGGCAATCCTTGGCGAACTGCAGAGCGCGCTCAACCGTGGCACCCTTCTTGATGTTCTTCAGGATCTGCGGATCGCCCGACTCAAAGCCGACGATCAGCAGACGGCAGCCTGCTTCTTTCATGGCCTTCAAGGTGTCGTAGTCGGTGGTCACACGCGAGGTGCAGCTCCAGGTCAGCTTCAGCGGCTTGAGCTTTTCGCAGAGCTCAATGGTGCGCGCCTTCTGGATGTTGAAGGTGTCGTCGTCGAAGAAGAACTCCTTGACCTGCGGGAAGTTCTCCTTGGCCCAGGCCAGCTCGGCAGCCACGTCGTCGGTGGAGCGCTTGCGCCAGGCGTGTCCGCTCATTGTCTGCGGCCACAGGCAGAAGGTGCACTGCGCCGGGCAGCCACGGGTGGAGTACAGAGCGATAAACGGGTGCAGCAGGAAGGGCACGCTGTAGCGGGTCACATCCAGGTCACGCTTGTAGATCTTGGTGGCCCAGGGCATCGCGTCCAGATCCTCATTGGACGGACGATCCGCGTTATGCGCGATCTGGTCATCTTTGCGATAGCTGATGCCGATAATCTCTTCAAGCTGCTTGCCCTGCGCATATTCAACGACCGAGAACTCGAACTCGCGGCGGCAAACAAAGTCGATGGCGGCGCACTCATTCAGCGCGCGCTCCGGGTCGGTGGTCACCGGCGGTCCAACGAAGGCGATCTTGATGGTGGGGTGCGCGGCCTTGATGGCCTCGGCCAGCTTGTGATCGCTATGCCAGCCCACCGTCGAGGTGAACAGCACCAGAAACTCGTAGTCCTTGGCGATCTTGATCGTTTCATCAGCGGAGACGTGATGCGGCGGAGCATCCAGCAGGCGCGAACCCTCCAGCAAGCCGGCGGGATAGGTGAGCCAGACCGGGTACCAGTAGGACTCGATTTCGCGCGTCGCGGGCCAACGTGAGCTGGCTCCTCCGTCGAACTTTTCGAACGAGGGCGGGTTCAGAAACAGGGTCTTCAGGGGCATAGACATCCCTTTCAGTTTATCATCCGGAGGCTTCCGGGTGTCTGCCATCGTGCCAGTGGCAGGTTCTGGATATTGAGGAAACGGCTTCAGGCCGGGAGCGTACGGGGAAGATCCGGCGCGGGCCGAGGAGACCGACTCAGCAGGTGCTGGTTACGGGTGGGCCAGAGGAGCAATCCGCCAGCCCGGCGTTCACGGCATTTTCGGAATGGATGTAGACCGAAAGCTGGATGCTAAGTGTCTTTTTCTTCATGAAAAAGACACTTAAAACGTCTACGCGTATTCCCAAAATGCTTTAAAACTACTTGCTTTGTTGCAGCTCGTTCAGCCAGTCGTTCATGTGGCCGAGGGCGCGCAGCAGGCCAAGGCGCGTTTTGGCCAGATTCAGGTCGGCTTCGAGTGCGTCCAGTTCTTTCTGACGTTCGTCGATGCGGGCCTGTTGTTCGGCCTTGGGGCTGAGCTGGGGCTGGCTGCTGTTTCCATTGCCCAGTTCTAACTGCGAGAGTACCGCCTTCAGCTGCTCTTCGGCGATCTGTTTTTTCAGATTGACCACTTCGGCATAGGCGTCCAGCTCACGCAGCGAATTGGTAAGCGTGGCAATCTGTTGATTGTTCTGCTGCTGGGCCTGCTCGGCTTCAACTTTGGCGCGCAACGCGTCGGCGGCCGACTCACGGGCCTTGGCGTGCGAGGTCATGTTGAAGATGGGCACCTGAACCGAGATGCCGGAGCTGAAGTTGTTGGCCGGCAGCGGCTTGGCGAAATAAGAATCAATGTCATTGAGCAGTGTGGTGTTGCGGTTGTACTGCGCCCCAAAGGAGAGCTGCGGCAGGAAGTTCAGCTCCATGTCGGCCTTGGCCTGCTGCAGGCGGGAGCGGAGCTGCAGTTGCGAGGCTTCAACGCCGGGCAGGGTGGTTGCCTGATTGCCCCGCAGCTGTGGCACATCGGGAATGCTGTCGTGCTGCACCTTGATCAGTTCCAGTGCCATGCCGGTCAGTTCGGCCAACTGGGTACGCAGGGCGCTCGCGCGGGATTCCAACTGTATCCGGCGCATGCGGATTTCTGCGGCCGTCAGGCGCACTTCCAGCACGGCGGAAGTGGAATCTACGCCGGCCTCGGCGCGTTCCTGCTCGATCTGTACCATGTGCTGGGCGTACTCTTCCTGCTGCTGGCTGACGGTCTGCTCCATTTCGATTGCATCCAGCTCAACATAGGCTAGCGAAGCATCGAGTGCGGCCTGTTCGCGCGCATCCTTCAGCGAGGCCGCGGCAGCCTTTTCGCCATAGTCGGCGGCGCTCAGGTAGTGCTTCTGCGGAATGCCGTAGACCAGCGACTGCACCGAGGCAGTGAAGACCGACGAAGGCGTGCCGGTAAAACCCAGCGAGGGGAAGGTGGGCAGGCCGGAACCAAAGGAAACCGAGGGAATGACGGAGTCGCGGCTCTCGGCGTGCAGAGCACGGGCTTTGTCCACATTGGCCTGGGCCAGATGCACGCTGGAACTGTTGCGCTCCGCCAGACGCACGATGGTCGAGAGCGGAACCTGGGCGGACAGGGTCGCGGGCAGCACGGTGAGAGCCGAAAGAAGCAGGCTCAACCGGGGGCGCGAAAGATGGGCGGCGCGAATGCCGTTCGTGGTCATCAAAACTTTGCTTCCTGCGCGGGTTTGTAGTCGTGGGCAAGGGCGAGGGCGGCCGAACGTTCATTCTCGGCGCCAGCGCGGTCTCCCATGCTCTTTTTCAGTTTGGCCAGCCGCAAATGTGCTTCAAAGGCTGGTCCTTCTTCGGTTTTGCTGTCGCTGGTCAGATAGGTTTCCAGCATTCTGACGGCCAGATCCGTGTTGCGATTGGCTTCCGTCAGCACGCCGGCACCATCGTAGAGCGCGACTGTAGCGTGCTTGTCACTTTTGGCGGCGTTGCAGGTGTTGTGAATAGCCCAGTCCAGATCTTGCCAGCGCTTGCGGCGGCGAAAGAAGCTGGCCAGCGTGGTCCAGTGCAGGGCCGGGTGCGCGCTTACGGCAATCGCTGCCTTGTATTCACGTTCCGCGGTGCCATAGTCTTTTTGGGCTTCGGCAATGCGGGCACGCAACTGATGGGCGTGGGCCGGGTCAAGGTGGTCCAACTGCTGGGCAATCTGTTCGGCCTTGTCATAGCCGCCGCCCACCACGCTGGGAGCCTCTTCGTAGAACTCGCCCAGGTCAGTCAGAGCATCGACATTGTGCGGATTCAGATGCACGGCCTGTTCAAACTCGGAGCGGGCACGCTTACCGAGCGAGTAGGCGCTCAGGAACGAGGCGTGACCAGCCTTTTCTCCCAGGGCGCGGCCCAGCCAGAGGTGATTGTTGGCGTTGTTTCTATCCAGCCGTATGGCTTTTTCGCAGCTGTTTTCGGCCGCATCCCACTGCTGCAGGGAGTAATGCACCCGGCAGGCAAGATTCTGCGCTTCGGCATTGTTTTCGCCCGACTGCGGCAACGCGCGCAACACCGCTAGAGCATGATCAGCTTCGCCGGCGTCAAGCGCGGCATGCAGCTGTGCCAGAGCATCGTGCTGGGCCCGGAGCACGGGCACAGCGGCCAGCATCCCGCAGGAACAGAGCAGGAGTGCGTGCCGTAGCGCCCGGCGGGCTGGAACGGTAAACCTCACCGGATCACCTTGACGGGCACACCCTCTTGCAAGGGCTGACCGCTGGTGCTGCCGGTGGCGATCACATCGCCCTCCTGCAGGCCGCTGAGGATGGCCACCTTGTCGGCAGTGCGAATGCCGGTGGTGACCTGGGTGCGCTGCAGGCCGTTGCCCACAACCTTGAAGACGAACGGCATGCCGTTTTCGGCATGCAGCGCCTGGCGGGGCACGCTCAGGACGTTCGCCTCGCTGGAGGTGGTGGCCGTAACGTTTACGTTGGTGTCGGGCAAAAGCGTGCCGTCGGAGCTGTCAATGGCCACGACCACTTCGCCCACGTTGCGTGTGCCGTAGGTGGTCACGCTCGTAGGAGCATGCAGAATGTGCCCATGCCACTCGCGGCCCGGACGCGCATCCCACTTGATCGAAATGGGCTGGTCGGCCTTTAGGTGGCCGATGTCAACTTCGTCAAAATAGGCGCGAATCTGTTCGCGGTTCAGGTCAGCCACCTGCACCAGAGGCTTGCCCTCTTCGGCATAATCCCCCTTATGTACGTCGATGGCGTAAACGGTGCCAGCGATTTTGGTGCGAACTGCGGTCTGGGCCAGAACTTCGCGGGCCGCGGCCAGACCAGCTTGTGCGTCGGCCACTGCGGCCTTGGCACGCTCAATCTCCGCCGCGGAATAGCGCTGCGTATTGAGCTGCTCCTGGGCCTTCAGGGCGGCGTCGTCCGTCTCCAACCGCTGACGGGCGCTGGCCACCTCACTGGGCGCGGCTGCGCCGCTGGCGGCAAGCCGGCTCAGAGCGTCCAGATCGTGTTTTGCCTGATCGCGTTCGATGTGGGCGCGCGTCAAATCCGCCGATGCAGCGTGCCGCTGTTCAAGCGTGCCGCTGTGCTCGGTAGCTTCCAGGTTGGCCAGCGCAGTTTTGACACCGCTTTCTGCCGTGGCCACCTTGGCGCGTGCTTCCACATCGTCCAATTGCAGCAGCAACTGGCCGGGTTTCACCTGTTCGCCAGACTGCACATAAATGGTGCGGACCATCGTGGTCACAGGACTGTAAAAAACAATGTTTTCCTGTGGCTCCACGTGGCCGTTGGTGCTGACAATACTACTCAGGGTCTCGTGTTGAACCGTGACCGCGCGCACTTCCAGTTTTTCACGCAGGATGTGTTGAGCCACGAAGAAGATGATGACAACGATGAGGGCAAAGCCTCGCCAGATCCAAAGCCGAACTTTTGTATTACGCTCTTCAACCATGCGGGTAACCTGAGTCAGTATATAAGACCGGGAAACGATTGTGTTGCTCTCATTCCAGTTACGGAAAATCAAGTTGCGGAGTGTTTCGAAATTCAACTGCCTCCCAAAGGCGGAATATGGCCAAAACGGAATGCGACTTGTTGCTAAATTTGCTCGAAGTCCTGCTATAAATGCAAAGCTGTTCCCCGCCGCCCGTGGCCCTTGAAAGCCCGATCCAGATACAATAGAGGCATGTCTGAAACACCCCGTTACACCGACGACCACGCCAAGGCAGGGCTGGACTTCAACTTTCCCGCCATTGAAACCTGGCCCAATCAGTTTCCCGCTTACGAGATCCTGATCGACGATCCCGAGATGACCTCAGTCTGCCCGAAGACCGGCCTGCCGGACTTCGGTACGCTCACCGTCCGCTACATGCCCCGTGAGCGCTGCCTGGAGCTGAAGTCGCTCAAGGAATATCTTTTCTGCTATCGCAACCTGGGCATCTTCCAGGAAAACATTGTCAACCAGGTGCTGGAAGACGTGGTGAAGGCTTGCGACCCGGTCTGGGCCGTGGTGCACGGCGTTTTTCGTCCGCGTGGCGGCATTGGAACCACGGTCGAGGCGCGCTGGCCCCGTCCGAAGGAATAACTTCCGGGCCGTCCCATGGGGCGGCCCGGTGCGACCCCATTTCACGCCCGATGCGTGCCGGATAAATTCTTGCCGAATCCCTCCCAGACCGCGCCTTCCCGTCTTGGTCCCGCGCAGGCTACCCTGCTGCTGCTGATCGCTCTGAATCTGCTCAACTACATCGACCGCTATATTCTGTCGGGCGAAGTTGCGCCGATTCAGCATGAATTCCACGCCAGCGATCACGCCATGGGCATGCTGGCGACGGCGCTGTTCGCTTTTTATATGATTGCCGCTCCCCTGACCGGCTGGCTGGGCAATCACATGCGACGCAAGCCGCTGATCATTGGCGGAGCCGTGCTGTGGAGTCTGGCCACTCTGGGTACATTCTGGGTACACAGCTACTGGACGCTTTACGTCCGGCAGGCGTTTGTGGGCATTGGCGAGGCCACCTTTGGCATCTTTGCCCCGGCCGTGATCTCGGATTTTTATCCGGAGCGCGAGCGCAACCGCATTCTCTCCGCTTTTTATGTGGCGATTCCTGTAGGCGCGGCGCTGGGCTATCTGGCCGGTGGGATGATGGGCAGTCTGTGGGGCTGGCGCACGCCGTTCTTCATCTGTGCGCTGCCGGGCTTTGTGATTGCCGCCTTGTACGGATTGTTCGGGCACGAGCCGGAGCGCGGATCAAGCGACCACATTCTCTCCACGCTGGACCGTGCCACCTTTCGCGGCCTCTTTCGCAATTCCGCTTATCTGACGGCCACCTTTGGGCTGGCTACGCTGACTTTTGTGATGGGCGGCATCTCCTGGTGGATGCCGGAGTTTTTGCGCCGCTACAGCAATCTTTCCATGGGCAATTCCAGCATGGTTGTAGGCGCGATCACGGTAGTGGACGGCATTGCCGGAACCGTGGTGGGAGGCTGGCTGGCCCAGCGCTGGCTGCGCACCAACCATCGCGCGCTCTACCTGCTCTCCTTCTGGAGCGTGGTCTTTACGCTGCCCTTTGGCATTCTGGTCTTTTTTGGACCGCCGGCCTGGGTGCTGCCCTCACTGCTGCTGGCTGAGTTCTTTCTCTTTCTGAACACCGGGCCACTGAATGCCGCCATCGTCAACTCCGTGACCGCGCCCATCCGCGCGGCTGCCGTGGGCGTGAACTTTTTCATCATTCACTGCTTTGGCGATACGTTTTCGCCCCAGATTATTGGCGCCATCAGTGACAAGGCGAACAGCCTGCGGCTGGCGCTGGGCACCACGCTGATTGCACTGGTGGTTTCGGCCATCATCCTATGGGCCGGTGCGCGGGTTGCGCCGCCGCTCGAAGAGAGCATCGGCGAGGAAGAAGATGGCGCGGAGCCAGCGCCCATTCCGGACTTGGCCTGAATCGATTTGGCCTGAATTTTCTCAGTCTTCCAGCATCACCTGAGCCGAGGCCAGCTCATTGCTGTGGGTCAGCGAGAGCGCGGCATGGCGCATGTTCATTTGCGCGGCAATCTGCGCGGCCCGACCGTGAAAACGCAGCGAAGGCCGTCCGGAAGGAGCGCGCATGACTTCAATTTCCCGCCATGTGACGCCATAGCCGATGCCGGTTCCAAGGGCTTTTGCGCCGGCTTCCTTGGCCGCGAAGCGGGCGGCAAAGCTCTCTGCTGCCTTACGTTTACGTTGGCAGTAGGCCTGCTCTCCGGGGGTGAAGACGCGGTTAAGAAATCGTTGTCCGTAGCGCTCGATGGCCAACTCGATACGCTGAATTTCCACAAGATCGATGCCGGAACCAATTATCATTCTGATGTACAAAGTACAACAAAACCGGATTGTCTGGATGTGAGCATTAGGATGATTAAGCTCCGAAAGGATAAACCGGTTCTGCTTGCAAACCGGGCTTTGTTACTTGCGGCACGGGGTAAGTGGCTATTTTTTTCATAAGTTGTATCGAAGTAAGGCAGCAGCCGTTCGAGACCTGAACAGATGTTATGCCAAATAAGCTTTCTCCGATATGACCCGTGTGAGGCTCAATACGATGGAGACAACTACAGGACGGACAATCAGTATTCCGTGGGCTCTGCAAATGAGGGCCATCTCCATTGAGGAGCCGGGCCGGTTGATTCAGACCCTGACGGGTGCGATTTTGGGCTGTGGCGGATGGGTGCTGAGTCGTGGCGCCAATGATACCGGCACGGTAAACATGCTCTTTGAGTTTGAACGGCAGAACTGTGTGGACATTTACAGTCTTCTGATCGCTGCGGGGCTGGAACTGAGCCAGAGCGGGCACATCCGCTTTACCGAGCTCTGCCACTGCACCCGCAACCAGCATCGTGACTGTGGTTCGGAGATTGCCAGCATCGATCTGGAGATTCAGACCTTTCCCATCGAAAGCGTGAGCGGTATGGAGAACTCTCACCCGGCGTAATGGATTCTGGGGGAAGCAGCTGAATTGAGGATTTGAGCGAGAGGGCGCGACATAAGTCGCGCCCTCTCTTCATGTCAGGAAGAAACTTTAGCGCCGGCTTCCACCCGAACCTGGCAGGATCAGGCTTCGACCAGACCGTAGCGGCGCTGCCAGGATTCCGTAAGGCGGCGGCGGATGACTTTTTTCTCGTCCTCGCTGGCCTCGGCTCCTGCGTTGGCGGTGAACTGTGCAGCTTCCTGTTTGGCCAGCTCCAGCAGCTGGCGGTCGCGCACCAGATTGGCCACTTTGAACTCCGGCAGGCCCGCCTGACGGGTTCCGAAGAATTCGCCGGGGCCACGCAGCTGCAAGTCCAGTTCGGCCAGCTCAAAGCCGTCCTGGGTGCGAACCATGGCGTTCAGCCGCTGCTCGCCCTGTTCGCTCACGCGGCGGCTGGTCATCAGCACGCAGTAGCTTTTGGCCGCGCCACGGCCCACGCGGCCACGGAGCTGGTGCAGTTGCGCCAGACCAAAGCGCTCGGCGTGCTCAATCACCATGACGGTGGCATTGGGTACGTCTACGCCCACTTCAATCACGGTGGTGGAGACCAGCACGTCGATTTCGCCCCGCTGGAAGCGGCGCATGATTACATCCTTGTCGTCGGCGTCGAGGCGGCCATGCAGCAGGCCTACGCGCAGACCGGCCAGCGGTCCTTGGCGCAGCTTTTCGTGCATTTCCACGGCCGACTTCAAGCTGGGTTTGGTGCTGGGTTCCGGTTCCTCTTCCGCGAAGAGCTCTTCGTCTTTCTTCTTTTTCCGCGTTTTTTTTGCTTTCGTAGGAGCCTTGGTTTCAGCCTCTGCTCCGTCGGCGGAAAAATCCAGCTCCGGCTGATCGTCACGCGCGCCCTCAATCACCGGGTAGACGATGTAGGCCTGCCGACCCTGCTCCGCCTGCTTGCGGACAAACTCCCAGACCTCATCGGAGCGTTCTTCCGGCACGCGGCGGGTGACGATGGGCGTACGGCCCGGTGGCAGTTCGTCGAGCACGCTCAGGTCCAGATCGCCGTAGAGCGAAAGCGCCAGTGTGCGCGGAATGGGGGTGGCCGTCATCACCAGCACATCGGGCTCGGCGTCGTTGGGCTTTTTCATCAGACGGAAGCGTTGCAGAACGCCAAAGCGGTGCTGCTCATCCACTACGACCAGTCCCAGCCGGTCGAACTCCACTTTTTCCTCGATCAGGGCGTGGGTGCCGATGACGATGTCGGCCTCACCGCGCTGGATCTGGGCGCGTGTGGTGCGCTTGCGGTCCTCGTCGAGTGAACCGGTGAGCAGCACTATGCGCGGCTTGTGGCTGGAGGCAGCAAAGAGCTTGCGTGCGGCCAGATAGTGCTGCGTGGCCAGAATCTCGGTAGGAGCCATCAGCGCTGCCTGAAAGCCGTTGGCCACGGCTACCAGCATCGATTGGAAGGCCACGATTGTTTTGCCCGAGCCTACATCACCTTGCAGCAGGCGACGCATGGGGTTGGGCAGGCGCATGTCAGCCACAATCTCGCCGAGGGCCCGCTTCTGGGCGTTGGTCGGGTGGAAGGGCAGAATCTCCTGCAGGGCTGTGCGGATGGCGTCGTCGGTGGCAAAGGCGATGCCTTTGCGCAGGCGCAGCTTGCGGCGCTTGAGTTCCAGTCCCAGCTCAAGGAAAAACAGCTCCTCGAAGATCAGGCGGCGATACGACGGCGTCGCGCAGCCATCGAGGGCGCTCATGGCCGTGCCTTCCGAGGGGTAATGCACCTCGCGCAGGGCCTGTTCGCGGCCCGGCAGTCCATACCGCTCCAACATGGACTTGGGCAGGCACTCCGGCACCGCGCCACGCATGGTTTCCAGAAGATTGAAGATGACTTTGCGCTGCCAGCGCGAGGTCAGCCGGTTGCCGCCCAGTGTTTCGTAGACCGGCGTGATGCGACCCACTTCCAGCAGGAAGGTTTCGGCGTCGGCGGTCTGGTCGGGCAGCACTTCGAACTGCGGCTGGATCATCTTCAGGTCATTCGCGGAGCGCGAGGGCTCGACTTTGCCGAAGACGGCGATCATCTGCCCGGGCAGAAACTTGCCGGCCAGATAGGTGGCATTGAACCAGATGCATTTAAGTGCCCGGCGATCCTGGCCGAGCGTCATTTCAAAGATGGGAGCGCCGCGGGTGCGCATCAGCCCCGAGCCACGCACCTCAGCCACGACGCTGGCCATGGTGCCCGGCTTTAGATCATCGATGCGGGTGGGGTTCTGGCGGTCTTCGTAACGGAAGGGAAGATGATAGAGCAGGTCCTCGGCCGTCTGGATGTTTTTGGCGGCAAGCATCTCCGCAATGCGCGGACCAACGCCACGCACATACATAATCGGTGTTTCAAGGCCGGGCACACTCAGGATGCTAAACCAGCAGCGCGCAGGAAACAAACGCGCGGCCCAAAAGTGGGCGGGGAACTTTTCCTCCACAGCCTGCGTAGAGTTGAGCAAGTCAAACTTCGCCTTGGCAAACAGATCCATTTTTATCGGCGAAAAATGTAAGTGGAGCTTTCATGCCCATCGTTGAACTGGCTGCAGTCAGCAAATCCTACGGCGACAAGGTTGCGGTCAGCAATCTGAGTCTGTCGATTGAGGCGGGACAGATCTTTGGCCTGCTGGGGCCGAACGGAGCGGGCAAAACCAGCTCCATTCGCATGATGATGGGCATTACCCTGCCCGATAGCGGCAAGGTGAGCCTGTTTGAGCGGCCCTTTGAGCGCGGCAGTCTGGAAAAGGTTGGCTACCTGCCCGAAGAACGCGGCCTCTACAAAAAGATGAAGGTGCTGGATCAGTTGGTCTTCTTTGGCCAGTTGCATGGGCTTACGCCGGAGCTTGCGGCCAGCCGCGCCAAGGCCTGGGCCGAGCGCATGGAGATTGCCAGCGCCCTCGACAAGAAGACCGAGGAGCTGTCGAAGGGCATGCAGCAGAAGATTCAGTTCATCGGCACGCTCTTGCACGATCCCGGCCTGATCGTGATGGATGAGCCCTTCAGCGGGCTCGATCCGGTGAATGCGGTGCTGGTGGAAAAGACGCTGCTGGAGTTGAAGGCGCAGGGCCGCGCGATTCTGTTTTCAACCCACCGCATGGATCAGGTGGAGAAGCTCTGCGACACAATCTGCCTCGTCCATCAGGGTGAGAACGTGCTGGCAGGCCGCGTGCGCGAGATCAAAAGTCGCTACGAGCGCAATCGCGTACGGATCGAGTTCGAGGGCAGCGCTGATTTTTTGAACAGTGTTGAGATTGAATCTGCCGACAACTTTTCCGGCCACGCCGAGGTCAAGCTGAAGCCCCATGGCGACGCGCAGAAGCTGCTGCATGAGGCCCTGGCCATGACCACGATTTACCGCTTTGAGCTGGTTGAGCCATCGCTCGAAGAGATCTTCATTCAGACCGTGGGAGGCCAGAGCCATGCGTAATATCCTGCTGATTGCCCGTCGCGAATATCTGGAGCAGGTGCGTGGCAAGGCCTTCCGCATCTCCACCGTGCTGGTGCCGCTGTCCTTCGTGGTCATCCTCGGCATCCTGTTCCTGATGAACAAACAGGCGCTGGGTGGCAAACATCTGGTGATTGCCTCGAACGATGCGCAGCTGGCCGCCGATGTGCTCAAGCAGTACGACGGTGGCAAGGACGCCGGGAAGAATGGTCCGCCGGATCGCATGGAGTTGCTGGCTCCGGCCACGGACAGCGACCGTGCGGCGCTGGTGGAGCGCGTGCGCAACAAGCAGATCGATGGCTTTCTCTGGATTGATCACGAGCCCGGTCAGGAACCAACCGCAGTTTATGACTCGCTCTCGTCTTCGGAGTTGATGTTGGGCGACAAACTGGAGAGCGCTCTGAATCGTGCCATTCTGCGAGAGCGGCTAAACGAGCATGGCATAGATGCGGCCACGGCCAACGCCGTGCTTAAGCGCATCAACCTCGATACGCGCCAGATCAGCAAGGATGGCAGGGAAGTGCAGAGCAATACCTTCAGCTCCTTCTTCAAGGGCTATTTCATGGCTATTCTGCTGCTGATGACCACCATGCTTTACGGCCTGAACGTGGCGCGCTCCATCATTCAGGAAAAGACCTCGCGCATCTTTGAGGTGATGCTCTCAATTGCCAAGCCCAGCGACATGTTGGCCGGCAAGCTGATTGGCACGGGTCTGGTGGGACTGACGCAACTGGCCATCTGGCTGACGGCCAGCATGGCCCTTGCCGGCAGCGCCTTTGCCGCGCCTCTGCTCACGGGCAAACTTTCGCTGCACTTCTCGGTGCTCGAAGTCGTGCTCTTTGCCCTCTACTTTGTGCTTGGATATCTCTTCAACGCCGTGCTCTTTGCGGGGCTGGCGGCCAGTTGCGAAACCGAGCAGGAACTGCAGCTTTACACGCCGCTGGCCGCGGTTCCGGCCTGGGTGGGTTTTGGCATGATCTCGGTGGTTACCAATAATCCGAACTCGGCGCTCTCGGTGGCAGGCTCGCTCTTTCCGGCCACTTCGCCCATCATCATGATGCTGCGTATGGGTGGGCAAATGCCGCCTTTGTGGCAGATTGCGGCTTCCATTGCGCTGCTGGGGCTCAGCATCTGGGCTCTGCTCTGGTTCTCGGCCCGGCTCTACCGTGTGGGCATCCTGATGTATGGCAAGCGCGCCACGCTGCCGGAAATGCTGCGCTGGCTGCGCTACAACTAGGAAGAAAATTTGTTGCGGAGGGAGGCAGGGGTTTTAACCCCTGCAAAAGAGGCAAACTGTACGAGGGCTTCAGCCCCGGGAATCTTTTCGCCAGCAGGCATCCAAAACCGGCAGAGCAAGATAAAGCCCGCGCCTAAAGGCGATATTCAACGCATCGGTTCTTCAAGGGCCTGAAGGCCCTTGCTCCCTCCGCAAAGACAAATTTACTCGGAGGCGAGTTTTTCCGCAGCCTGTTCAGTCCTGGAGGGCAATTCACTTCAACTTTAAGTGAATTGCCCTTATTTTTCATTGCTTGTTTTGCCGCTGCCGTTTTGTGAGCCAGAGAGGTTCTCGCATCCATGGCCATGCTTTCGGCCTGCGTTTTTGGAGGGCATGAATGCCCCTGCGCCCTCCGCGCGTGGCGCATGGATTTTCGGAGGAAAAACACTTCCCCCGCTCACGATAAAATCAAAGCAGTGAGCGAAAAAAATAAAACCGGATTTTCCTTTGGCCAGAGGATCGTGCTGGCCATTGTGCCGCGTGTGGTGTGGGCGTTGCTGGCTCTGGTGGGCCGCACCTGGCGCTTTGAAGTGATTGCCGAAGACGGCGTTCAGCCGATCCGCTTTGGCGAGCGCTCACCCAACAAGATTTTCTGCTTCTGGCACCAGTGCACCCTGCCCTGCACGGTCTACTTTCGCCACTCCAAGGCGGTGATTCTCATCAGCCGCAGCTTCGATGGCGAGTTGATTACGCGCATCCTCAAGATGTTCAACTTCGACGCCGTGCGTGGCTCCAGTTCGCGGGGCGGCAGCGAGGGCCTGCGGGGGCTGGTGGACGTGCTGGCCACGGATCGTACCGCCATCTTTACCGCCGATGGGCCGCGTGGACCCATCTACCAAAGCAAGATGGGCCCCATTCGTCTGGCTCATCTGAGCGGTGCGCAGATCGGCGCTTTTCATCTGGAGCCGGAGCGCGTCTGGACGATGAAGTCGTGGGATCACTTCTATGTGCCCAAGCCCTTCACGCGCAT
The DNA here is from genome assembly GCF_048629425.1 of Telmatobacter bradus. Lineage (NCBI taxonomy): Bacteria > Pseudomonadati > Acidobacteriota > Terriglobia > Terriglobales > Acidobacteriaceae > Telmatobacter > Telmatobacter bradus. Next base: position 2,945,715 of record NZ_CP184532.1, on the reverse strand, counting down.
TTGTGTCAGTTGGGCGCAGTGGGTGGATGTGCCTGCCGACCTGCCTGCCGAAGCGTACGAAGCCAAGCGACTGGAGTTGGATGCAGCGCTCGAACGCGCCCGCCATCGCGCCCAGGCTCACTTTGGAAAGGCGGCGCAATGAGCACGTCAGAAATGCGCGAAGACCTTACCGTTGCCGACTTCGGCTTTGATCTGCCCGAAGAACTGATTGCTCAACAGCCGCCCGCCGTGCGTGGAACCAGCCGCATGCTGTGCGTGGATCGTGCGACGGGCGCACTGCGCGACGCCATGTTCACCGATCTGTCTGCGCTGCTGCAGCCGGGCGACCTGCTGGTGCAGAATGACAGCCGCGTGATTCCGGCCCGTCTTTACGCGCGCCGTACCGTGGTGCGGGAACGCGAAGCACCCACCGGCAAGATCGAAGTGCTGCTCACCACCATTGAGCCCGATGGCAGTTGGCGCTCGCTGGTCAAGCCCGGCCGCAAGGTGAACGTGGGCGAGAGACTTGTCTTTCCGGATGCGGAAGGCAATGCCGTGCTGGCTGCGGAAGTGCTGGAGCGGGGCGAGTTTGGCGAACGTCTGCTGCGCTTTGATCCCGTGGATGATTTTTATGCCGCGCTCGAACGCATCGGCCACATTCCGCTGCCGCCCTACATCCATCGCGATGATACGAACGACGACCGCGAGCGCTACCAGACCGTCTATTCGCACGAACGCGGTTCAGTAGCTGCACCCACTGCGGGCCTGCACTTTACGCCCGAGGTTCTGCAGGCGATTGCGGCGCGTGGCGTGGAGATTGCGCGCGTTACGCTGCATGTGGGCCTGGGAACCTTTGCGCCGCTGCGTGTGGAGCGCGTCTCTGAAGTCCATCTGCATCGGGAGCGCTATACGCTGCCTGCCGCAACTGCCGAGGCCATCAACCGCGCCGTGGCCGAGGGCCGCCGCATTGTGGCCGTGGGCACCACCACAGTGCGCACGCTGGAGCACTGTGCCCAGCAGGCAAATGGTCAGCCGCTGGAGCCGCACTCCGGCAGTACGCAGATCTTTATTTCGCCGGGCTACAAATTCCGTTTGGTGCAGGCGCTGCTCACCAACTTCCACCTGCCGCAATCGAGTCTGGTCATGCTGGTGAGTGCCTTTGCCGGTCGCGAGCATGTGATTGAGGCCAATCGCCATGCCGTGCGGGAGCGCTACCGCTTCTTCAGTTACGGCGACTGCATGTTCCTTTCCTGATAGACTCATTCCCGTGGCTGAACAAAACAAACCCGCCGTTTTCCTGCTCGACACCATGTCGTTCATCTTCCGCGCCTACCATGCCATGCAGCGTTCGCGCCCGATGACGACGCGCTCCGGTCAGCCGACCGCGGCCATCTACGTCTTCGTCAACATGATTCGCAAGCTGCGCCAGGACTTTGCGCCGCACTACTTCGCCGCTGTCTTCGATCTGGGTGGCGAGGTTTTTCGCGACGAAAAGGCCCGTCAGATGGGTCCGCTGCGCAAGTGGAATGGCAAGACGCAGAGTTTTGACGAGGTGGATTACGCGGGCTACAAGGCCAATCGCGAAGAGATGCCGGAAGACCTGCGCCGTCAGATCCCCTACATTCGTCGCGTGCTTGAAGCTTTGCACATTCCCATCCTTGCCGCTGAAGGTTTCGAGGCGGACGACGTGATCGGAACGCTGGCTCTTCAAGCTTCCGCCGCGGAATACGAGGTTTTCATCGTCAGTGGCGACAAGGACATGATGCAGCTCGTAGACGAGCGCGTGAAGATCCTGAACCCGCAGAAGGATAATCTGATTCTCGATCCTGCCAAGGTGGAAGAGGTGCTGGGAGTGCCGCCCGTCAAGGTGGTGGACGTGATGGCCCTGCGTGGCGATGCGGCCGACAATGTGCCCGGAGCGCCCGGCATTGGCGACAAGGGAAGTGTGGACTTGATCCGCGAATTTGGCAGCGTGGAAGCCGTGCTCGACCGTGCCGCCGAGGTCAAGCGCAAGAGCTATCGGGAATCGCTCGAACAGAATCGCGATGCGGTGCTGCTCTCGAAGGAACTGGTCACCATCGACTGCCATGTGCCGCTGGAACTGGATCTGGCCGCGATGGAAACGCAGTCGCCCGACGTGGCTGCCTGTCGCGAGCTCTTCACCGAACTGGAATTTACTTCGATGCTGCGTGAGCTTGAACCCGCCGTGCCGAAGACGGTGGTTGAACTGATTGAATCGCCCACGGCCGAGCAGGAAGATGCGTTCTACGCTGCGGCCAAGGCAAATGGTTTTGCTTTAGCAGTAAAGGCTGCCGCGCCCGTTGCGGAAGAAGATGAAGAACCCGCGCCGATGCAGTCGTTGCTGGAGCTGGTTGAAGCCGCCGAAAAGAAGGAAGTATTCTCGCTAGGCGTTTGCGCTGCGCCGGAGCGCGCCCTGCTGCTGCCGCTGACTGATCGTCTGCGCGCGTTACTTGAAGACGAAGCCACTTCCAAGCGCGTGCACGACTGGAAGACCGCTCTGCATGCGCTGGATGCGCAAAGTGTGGAGTTGCGTGGCGCGGTGGACGATACCATGCTGCTCAGCTATGCGCTCAATCCTACGCACACCACGCAGACACTCGCGGATGTAGCCGCACGCCACGGTGAGGCGCTTCCGGCTTCGCTTGCCGCTTCGGCTGCAGTGGTCGCGGCCCTCTATCCATCCTTGCGTAAAGAGGTGGAGTTGGCCGGTGTTGGCGATGTGTATAAGAACATCGATCTGCCGCTGACGCCCGTGCTTTACCGGATGGAAAAGGCCGGTGTGCGCATTGATCTGCCGGTGCTTGATGAGCTTTCGCGCCGTCTGGGTGCGGAGATGCAGCGGGTCAGTGCGCTCATCTTCGAGTCGGTAGGCCACCCCTTCAATATCAATTCGCCCAAGCAGCTTGGTGAGGTGCTCTTTAACGAGCTGCAACTTCCTGCTCCGGCGGCGCGTGGCAAAAGCAAGTCAGTTTCTACCGCGCAGGACGTGTTGGAATTTCTGGCTGAAAAGCACGAAGTTCCGCAGCTGGTGCTTGAGTATCGTCACCTGACCAAGCTCAAGTCCACCTACATTGACGCATTGCCGTTGCTGGCCGATGCGCAGGCTCGCGTGCATACGACCTTTCAGGCCGCGGCCACAACCACGGGACGACTTTCTTCCACCAATCCCAATCTGCAGAACATTCCCGTGCGCACCGAGCTGGGCCGCGAAATTCGCGCCGCCTTCACCGCGTCGCCAGGAACCAGGCTGCTTTCGGCCGATTATTCGCAGATTGAGTTGCGTTTGTTGGCGCACTTCAGCGGCGATGCGCTTTTGTGCAAGGCCTACGCAGAAAACATCGATATTCACGCTCTCACTGCCAGCGAAGTCTTCCGTGTTCCGCTCGACCAGATGGACAAGGAGACGCGTGGCCGCGCCAAGGCCGTGAATTTTGGTATTGTGTACGGCATCTCTGCCTTTGGTTTGGCCAATCAGCTTGGCATTTCTCCAGGCGAGGCCAAGGAATACATTGATCGCTACTTCGAGCGCTATCAAGGTGTGCGTGCCTTCCATGAAAAGACGATTGCCGAGGTGCGCAAGCAGGGCAGTGTGCGTACGCTCTTTGGTCGTGTGCGTCCCATTCCCGACATCGAGAGCCGCAACATGCATCAGCGTGGCTTTGCCGAGCGCACGGCCATCAACACGCCGTTGCAGGGTACGGTGGCCGACATGATCAAGCTGGCTATGATCTCGATTGATCGCGAATTGACCGAGCGCAAGCTGAAGACGCGCATGGTGCTGCAGGTCCATGATGAACTGCTCTTCGAGGTTCCGCTCGATGAGCAGGAAGAAGTGGGAACGCTGGTGCGCAGCCAGATGGAAGACGTGGTCAAGCTGCATGTGCCGTTGATTGCCGAGGCGAACTTCGGCGCGAACTGGCGTGATCTGAAGTAATCTTCAGGCAAAAGAAAAGCGGTCCGAACCTTGAAGGTTCGGACCGCTTTTCTTTTGCGTGCAACGTTTAGTTCTTGTGCGCGGCCAGCCACTGCTGCAGATTTGGTTCCTGCAGCTTGCGCAGTTCCACGCAGCCATCGATGCGTTCAACAGCGCTCTTCAGCGAGCGGTCGGTGGAGGGAACCGGATGTGCGGCGAAGAACTGCTTCACATCGTCGCGGGCATCGGTCGAGCAGAAGCCGCCGGTCGATGAGATCAGGATTTCGCCCATCTCGGTGGTCAACAGGGAGTTCACCTTTGTCCAGTTGGTCTGGATGAACTTCCACGCTGCTTCGCGCGAGTCGGGAATCTGCAGGGCGATGGCCAGCTCGATGGCCGCGTCCTGATTCTTCACCTTGCCGGAAACGGTGTATTCGAGAGCGCGATTCAGCAGGGCAGGATCGCGGAACTGCACAAGCAGGCGCAGCGCACCTTCCTGCAGTTCAGGGTTGGTGGAGGTTTCAAAGATCTTCTGCAGACGATCAAACAGAGCTGCATCGCCATGCTGCGCAGCAACCGAAAGAGCCGTCTGGCCGAGCGTGCCGTCCACCGAAGCAGGGTTGCTCAGATACTTCTCGGCAAGGTTGCGGGCTTCGGGAAGAATGACGGAGTTTTCGCGCGAGTCCATCATACCGAAGAGCACTGCACGCAATTCACGCAGGTTGGCCGAATCATTTTCAGTAGGCTGGGGCAGCTTGGCATACGCGGCTGCCGTCCAGGCATGGGCCCAGTTGCGCAGGGCTTCGCGCTCGGCTTCGTTCGATGCAACCTGAGCCTTGATGGAGCCGTAGGCACTGATGGCATTCGAGAGCACTGAAGCATTGGAGTCGCTGCTGAGAGCGGCCAGCAGGTCCAGGTAATCGCCCACCGGAGCCTTGTTGGCACGCACCTGCGCCCATTCGTCGCTGGTCAGGCTGATGCGCTCATCGGGGCTCAGGTTGGTTTCGACGTTGGCCACAAGCTGCTTGTACACCGCAGGCGAATAGGCGCTGCGGAAGTAGCCCTTGCCGCCGGCATTGGCAAAGACGAAGGGCGCGGCGGGCAGCTTGAGCGCGGAGGTTTCCGGCGTCAGCACCTGGCACTCCTGCTGGTTGTTGCCGGTGCGGAAGCAGATGGGCAGCGTCCACTGCTGGGCAGGATTGACCTTCTGGCTGGGGCTCAGGAAGAAGCGTTTTTGGCTGACGGGAATCGCACCGTTGGCGGGCTCGCCAAAGGTCAGCAGCGGCTCACCGGTCTGTGCCACCAGCGATTCCATGATCTTGTCCACAGGCTTGTGGCTGGCAGCGGTCTGCGCGTTCCAGAAGTCCTCGGCCGTGGCGTTGCTGTACAGGTGCGCGGCGAGATAGTTGTGCACGCCTTGACGGAAGGTCTCGGGTCCCAGATAATTTTCCACCATCAGCAGCACTGCGCCAGCCTTGCCGTAGGCGATGCCGTCAAACATCTGATTGATCTCTTCGGGCGTGTCGGCCTTGGCGCGGATGGAGCGCGTTGTGGGCAGCGCGTCCACGTCCAGGGTGTGGTTGCCATCGGCGGCCACGTCCTGATCGACGTTCCATTCGGGGTGCAGGGTTTCCATGGGCTTGGCTTCCATCCAGGTGGCAAAGCCCTCGTTCAGCCACAGATTGTCCCACCACTTCATGGTGACCAGATCGCCGAACCACTGGTGCGCCATCTCATGCGCAATGACCAGAGCAACTTCCTTCTTGGCTCCAACGGAAGCGGTCTGCGGATCAACGAGCAGATCGGTTTCGCGATAGGTGATGGCGCCAAAGTTCTCCATTGCGCCAGCTTCAAAGTCAGGAATGCCGATCAGGTCCAGCTTTTTGAGCGGGAAGGGAATGCCGAAGTACTGGTTGTAGTAGTGCAGCGTGAACTTGGCAAAGTCCAGGCCGTACTGCGTGTAGGCAACCTTCTCGGGGGTAGCGCAAACGCGGATCGTGACGCCGTCCTGCTGGTCAGCCTTGCACTGGAAGTCGCCTACCAAAAAGGCCAGCAGGTAGGTGGACATTTTGGCCGTGGTGTCGAACTTGAGGGTATGCTTGCCCGCCACGGGACCGGGCGTATCGCTCACGATGGAGCTGTTGGAGATGGCCGTGTCGGCAGCGTCGATGGTTAGCTGCACATCGTAGGTGGCCTTGAAGGCCGGCTCGTCGAAGCAGGGGAAGGCGCGACGCGCATCGGTCGATTCAAACTGGGTGACGGCATAATTGCGTTTCTGCGTCTTCGACAGATAGAAGCCGCGCAGTTCGTTGTTCAGAATGCCGGTGAACTGAATGCGGAGCGTGGCCTTGCCGGCGGGAATCGCCTCGGGAAAGGTGAAGGTGGCCTGCTGCTTGGCTGCATCGAGTGAGACCTGCGCGGTCTGCGTCTTGCCTGCGGCGGTAACGCTTACCGACTGGAAGGCAATCTCAATGGCATTGAGCGTGATCTTGGCCGAGGGCTCGTCGAGCGCCACGTCGATGGTCTCGCTGCCGGTGTAGGCTGCGGCCCTCAGATCGGGCGTAAGCGCCAGCGTGTAGTGCTCGGGATGCACGGTGGTGGCCAGCCGCTGGGCCATGGAGGGCAGCGCAGTGGTCAGCAGCAGGGCAGACACGGCAAACAGTAGGCGCGTCTTCAGCGGCACGGAGGAGAGTAGGGAACGAGATTGCATGCGGCTCCTGGCCTGCCTGCGGGGTGGCGCAAACAGGTTTTTTGTAGGCGTTTGGAAGGTGCTCTGCCGGGATACGCACCGGCAGAGCGTTTGGTTCCATTTTAAGGTGCAGTGCATAAGGGAGGACAGATGAAAAACGCCGGAAGCAGCTTGGCTTCCGGCGTTTTTCATGGATCTGTTCGAGCGGCTTGCTTGCCTACTCGCTAGATTGTGCAGCGTCTGCGTTCTTCTGCGGCAGCAGCGCTTCCAGCATCAGCAGGCAGGCACCGGTGACGATGGCCGAGTCGGCTACGTTGAAGTCCGGCCAGTGATAGGTGAGGATGTGTACTTCAATGAAGTCGACCACTGAGCCATAGGCCACGCGGTCGTACAGATTGCCAACCGCTCCGCCCAGAATCAGCGCCAGACCTGCCGAAGTGCAGCTCAGGCTGCGGCCCATGCGCACCAGCAGACCCGCCACGATGAGGGCGGCGATGGCGGAGAAGGCCACCAGACCCCAACGCACGGCATGCGGTGAGGCTGAGTCGGCAAACATGGAAAAAGCTGCTCCCTCGTTGGTCCAGTGCGTAATGCGCAGGACGCTGGGAAGCACCGGAATGGCTCCGCCGAGCTCGATGTGGCGGCTGACCCAGACTTTCGTCCAACGGTCAGCCAGCACTACCAGCGCGGATGCGGAAAAGAGCCCGGCCAAGGTACGCGGAAAGCTCAAGCAGTAGCCTCCGGTTTGGCCACGCCCATCTCTTCGAGTGCCGACTGGCAACGTGGGCAGATATTCTCCCACACGCCGTAGTTGGAGACTGTCGGCATGAAGTTCCAGCAGCGGGCGCACTTGGCGCCGCTGGCGGGCAGAGCCGTAGCCTTGAGCGCTTCGCCTGCAATCACCCGCACGGCAGAGACGTTGAGGATTTCCTTGAGTGAAGTGGCGTACTTTTGCAGCAGCGCAAGTTGGTCGCCCGTGGCGGTAATCTCGATTTCCGCCTCCAGGCCCTTGCCAATGCGCTTGGCCTGACGCTCTTCTTCAAGGATGCGCAGAGCCTCGTCGCGTACGGCAAAAAGCTGCTTCCACTCGTCGAGCAGTGCGGTCGGGTCTTCGGGATAGATCGCTTCCGGCTTGGGGAAGAGGGCCAGATGCACGCTCTCTTCGCGGCCTTCCACCTTGGGCAGATACTCCCAGACCTCATCGGCCGTGAAGCTGAGGATGGGCGCAACCAGCCGCACCATAGCTTCGGAGATATGCCACAGAACCGTCTGCGCGGAGCGGCGTTCCTTGCTGGTGGGCGCGAAGGTGTACATGCGATCCTTCAGCACATCCAGATAAAACGCGCTCAGGTCGGCGATGGCGAATTCATTCACCGCGTGATAAATGCGGTGGAACTCGAAAGCGTCATACCAGCCCAGAATTTTTTTGGTCAGCTCGTGGGTGCGGGCGAGCATGTAGCGGTCGAGCGGCTCAAGCTGATCGATGGCCACGGCATCCTTCGGATCAAAGCCAGTCAGATTGGCCAGCAGGAAGCGGAAGGTGTTGCGCAGCTTGCGATAGATCTCGGAGCAGCGCGTCATCAGGTTTTCGCTGGCCGCCATGTCTTCGCGGAAGTCCACCGAAGCCACCCACAGACGCACGATTTCTCCGCCCATGCGGTTGGCAATGTCCACCGGATCGACGCCGTTGCCGAGGCTCTTGCTCATGGCGCGGCCCTGCTCGTCGAGCGTCCAGCCAGCCGTGGCCACATTGGTGTAGGGAGCCTTGCCACGCAGCGCCACTGAGGTCAGTAGCGAAGAGTGGAACCAGCCGCGATGCTGATCGCCGCCTTCGAGGTAGAGAACCTTGGTGCCGTCGCCGGCCTGAAAGCGCTTGTACAGGCCGGACAGTTGCTCGTCCGATTCGCAACAGGCCAGCCAGCTCACGCCCGAGTCAAACCAGACGTCCAGAATGTCGGTTTCCTTGCGGAATTCCGTCGAGCCGCACTTGCAGGTACGCGTTCCGGCCAGAAGCTGCTCGACCGGCGTGGTGTGCCACGATTCAATGCCTTCGCGCTCCACCAGTTCGACGATCTTCTTGTTCAGTGCCGCGTCCTCAATCGGCTCGTTGCACTTTTCGCAAAGGAAGATAGCGATGGGCACGCCCCAGATGCGCTGGCGGCTGATGCACCAGTCGGGCCGGGTGGCGATCATGTTGGTGATGCGCTCCTTGCCCCACGACGGATCCCACGTCACCTTGTCGATCTCGTCGATCGCTAATTGACGATACGTCTTCTCGGCATTGCCCTCGACCGCTGTTGCATTGCCCTCCGCAGGAGTGTCGAGCTTGATGAACCACTGCTCGGTAGCGCGGAAGATCACCGGATGGTGGCAGCGCCAGCAGTGCGGATAGCTGTGCTCAATCGGTGCGCTGGCCAGCAGTGCGCCGCGCTCGGTCAGCAGGGCGATGACGATGGGGTTGGCGTCCCATACCTTCTTGCCCTCGAAGGGCGGAAGCTGGGCAAAGGGCCAGGCCGACTCATCCACATGCACATGGCCGCCGCCGTCCACGCGGCAGGTGGGATCAATGCCGTAGCGAACGCCGGTATAAAAATCGTCTGCGCCGTGGGCGGGAGCCGTATGCACCGCGCCCGTGCCGGTGTCAGCCGTAACGTAGTCCGCCAGCACGCCCAGGATCGAGCGCTCCAGGAAGGGATGCTGGAAGGTGGCATGTTCCAGCTTTGCGCCCTTGAAGCGGGCCAGCTCTTCCACCGTATTCCACTTGCAGGCCTTGGCTACCTGCTCGGCCAGCGAGGCGGCAATAATGTATACATTCGTCTGCTCGCAGCAGGTGTCGCCACTGGTTGCCTTCACGGCCACGTACTCAAAATCGGGGTGGAAGGCCACGGCCATCGAGGCGGGCAGCGTCCACGGGGTGGTGGTCCAGATGATGGTATGCAGTTCTTCGATGGCGCTGAGCGCCGGATCGATGGCCGCAGCCTCGCTGGTCAGCTTGTAGCGCACGTAAACCGAGGGGCTGGTGTGGTTGGCGTACTCCACTTCGGCCTCGGCCAGGGCCGTGCGGTCGTGGATGCACCAGTAAACCGGCTTCAGACCGCGATAGACGTAGCCTTTTTCAAAGATGCCGTAGAAGGCTTCGAGGGTCTTGGCCTCGTAGTCGCGGGCCAGGGTGCGGTAGGGTTTATCCCATCGGCCCAGCACGCCAATGCGCTCAAACTGCGTGGTTTGCAGGTCTACATACTTTTGCGCATACTCACGGCAGGCGTTTAGTACGGAGGGAACCGGCATCTCCAGCTTTTTGCGGCCCAGCTTTTCGTCCACCTTGATCTCGATGGGCAGGCCGTGGCAGTCGAAGCCCGGTACAAAGGGGGCGTCGTAGCCGGCCATGGTCTTCGACTTGACGACGAAGTCCTTCAGGCCCTTGTTCAGGGCGTGGCCCAGGTGAATGGGACCGTTGGCATAGGGAGGGCCGTCGTGCAGCAGGTAGCCGGGGCGGCCAGCGCTCGACTTGCGAATCGCCTCATAGAGGCGCATCGAGGCCCACTTTTTAAGCCTAAGCGGTTCATTCTGGGGGAGATTGGCCTTCATCGGAAAGGCCGTCTGCGGCAGCGTAAGCGTCGCCTTTAATTCCGGCGCTGGGGACATTTTGACTCCGTGACTGAAACAAACTTGTTCATTTAACAGTGTAAACGGAGAAAGCTGGCTTGTCGGGTAACAAACCGGGGGCTCTTTCCGTCTATCTTTTATGGAAAACGAAGGAAAAACCGGAAGTGAAACGTGTAAGTACACGCCGGATTCCCAAGTTGGGCTTATTGACGAGACAAGTACCGGCGTGGTCGAGCATAATGGTGACACCGTTTTCTACGAAAGAGAGCTCTGCTGGGGTCAGTCCGCGCGGCCGCCAGAAAGGGCAGAGCCAGCATTGAATATGCCGAACGAAAATCCGATCCAGGCCGAGAATCAGCCCACCCTGCTTGCAACCGCCTCTGCGGAGGACGAACTCGTCCACTCCTTGATGGGCACATCCCTTGAAGAGAAGCCGATCTGGGCTGACCTATGGGAAAGCTTTCAGGATGTTTTCTTTCCGAAGAAGTTGCCCCCACTGGAGCTGACCAGCAAGCCCATCGATGTGCCGGACCGTATGGCGGTCAAGCGCAATCCGGTGGCCGTGGCCATTGCCGCGACTGTAAACGTGGCAATTCTGCTGATTGTCCTTTTTGCCGTGGGCAAAAAGGTGATTCAGAACATTCAGCAGAAGCAGATGATCGCTCTCGATGTGAACAGCGACTTCAAGTTGGATGCCAAACTCCAGAAAGATCGTGCAGGCGGCGGTGGTGGTGGCGGCTCGCACAGTGAACTGGACGCCAGCAAGGGCAAGCTTCCGCCCCGGGCGCAGGATCCGATCATTGCTCCGCAGGTGAAGCGGATCGACAATCCCAAGATCGCCATGGAGCCGACCATCAACGTGCAGCAGGAGATTCAGCTGCCGGATAATCCGCAGATGGTCAACTTTGGCGTGAAGAATTCCTCCGTCAAGCTGGCCTCGAACGGTACGGGCTCGGGCGGCGGCATTGGTTCGGGAACGGGTGGCGGCATTGGTTCTGGACGTGGCAATGGTTATGGCCCTGGCACCGGAGGCAATACCGGCGGCGGCGTCTATAAACTGGGCGGTGGCGACAAGCAGCCGGTGCTGATCCACAGCGTCGAGGCCGAGTTCAGCGATGAAGCCCGCCGCAACAAGTACCAGGGCGTCTGCGTCATCCAGATCATCATTGATGCGCAGGGCATGCCGCAGAATCCGCGCGTGGTGCGTTCGCTCGGCATGGGACTGGATGAGAAGGCCATCGAGGCCGTCAAGCTGTACCGCTTCAGGCCCGCCATGAAGGACGGAAAAACTCCGGTTCCTGTGTTGATGAACATAGAAGTTAACTTCCACCTGTACTAAACCTTCGACCTTCGCAGTCCGATCTGAACGACGGAGCTATAAAACCAGAGGGGGCGCGATTTTCATCGCGCCCCCTCTGGTTTTTGTCCCTGCGTGTTGCTTGTTGAAGGCATTTCCTTAGTGCATCGCCGCTGCCTCCCGCGACTCTTCCGCACTGGGCCGTTTCATCAGAAACGGGAGCGGAACCAGACAGAGCACCACACATCCCATCACCCAGAAGGAATTGGCGATGCTCAAAACTCCGGCTTGCAGATCCATCTGCGCTGAAAGATTGGCCAGGGCGCGATGGGTGGCCTGCACGCTGCCTGCACCCGGCGTCATATAGCCTTGCGTGAGTGCGTTCAGTTGCTTTTCAAAGAACGGATTCGCATGGTTGGTATGCGCTGCCAGCATGGTGCGATGCACCTGACTTTGCCGGGAGATGAAGTTATTCAGCAGTGAGATGCCGGTTGCGCCGCCCAGGTTGCGAACAAAATTGCTGATGCCCGAAACCTGATTGAATTTGTCGCGCGGCACACCCACATAATTCAGGGTGCTGATGGGGATGAAGATCAGCGGAATGCCCAGCACCTGCACGATGCGATACAGCACCATGTTGTTGAAGCTGGCGCCGTAATGCAGGGTGGTGGCGAAAAACAGTCCGTAAGAGGTGAGCGCAAAGCCGCTGGCGATGATCACGCGAGGATCACAGCGCGTGGCCAGAATTCCCGCCAGCGGCATCATCAGCAGCAGGGTGATGGCGCCAGGCGACTGCGCCATGCCTGCCTGTTGCGCGTTGTAGCCCAGGTAATTCTGCAGAAATTGCGGAATCAGCACCGTGGTTCCATTCAGCACCATACCCAGAATGAAGCTGAAGACCACCGCGGTGGCAAAGTTGCGCAACCGGAGCAGGCGCAGGTCCATGATGGGGTTTTCGTGGTTCAACTCGCGAATCACCAGAGCCACCAGCGCAACCATGGCAATCACAAAGCTGACCAGAATTGCATGGGAAGAGAACCAGTCGTTCTCCTCGCCCTTGTCCAGAACGTACTGCAGAAAACCGACGCCGATTACGATCAGCCCAATGCCGATGTAATCCATCTTGATCTTGGCCCCGATCAGCTTCTTCAGGTACTCCGGGTCGTGCACGATGCGCTGGGTAAGCAGCAGCGAGAGAATGCCGATGGGCACATTGATCAGGAAGATCCAGTGCCAGCTATAGCTGTCGGTAATCCATCCGCCCAGTGTGGGGCCGATGGCCGGAGCCACCAGAATTGCCACACCATACATGGCAAAAGCCATGCCCCGATCCTTGGCGGAAAAAGTGTCGGCTAGTATCGCCTGCTCGGTGGGCTGCAGGCCACCACCGCCCGCGCCCTGCAAAATGCGGAAGAAGATCAGCAGGGGCAGCGAGGGAGCCATGGCGCACAGAAAAGAGCTGGTAGTGAAGATGGCCACGCAGGTCATGTAAAAGCGCTTGCGTCCGATCAGGTTGGAGAGCCATCCGCTCATGGGCAGCACCACGGCGCTGGCCACCAGATAGCTGGTGATCACCCAGGTGCTTTCTTCCGAACTGGCTCCCAGCGATCCGGCAATGTGCGGCAGCGCCACATTGGCGATGGAGGAGTCGAGCACTTCCATGAAGGTGGCCAGCGTCACCGTCATGGCAATCACCCATGGGTGTACGGAGGGGCCTCCGGCAGCGCCTGCTGCGAGTGCAGGATTCATTGTTTGCGCCATGGGTTAGTCCACTCGTACCTTGGGTTCTACCGACATGCCGGGACGCAGCAGATCCAGCCCGGGCTGGCCGCTGGTAAAGCGAATGCGCACCGGCAGGCGCTGAATTACCTTGACGTAATTGCCGGTAGCGTTCTCCGGAGGCAGTACGCTGGTGCGTGCTCCGGTGACGGCGGGCATGCTTTCCACCGTGCCATTAAAGTCGCGTTGCAATGCGTCCACATGAATGCGCACCGACTGCCCGGAGCGCATGTGCGCCAGCTGCGTTTCCTTGAAGTTGGCCGTCACCCACAGATCGTCAGTCTGCACCAGCATCATCAGTTGTTGACCTTTGCTGATGCGCGCTCCCACTTCAGCGCTGCGCTGCGTAACCACGCCATGGACCGGAGCCGGGATGCGGCAGTAATCCAGATTCAGATGGCTCTGTGCCAGCGCTGCTTCGTTGGCTTCCACATTGGCCTGATGGCTTTTGACCTCGGCCTGACGGATGGCGATCTGTAGCGGTGCGCTGGTCAGCGTCTGCTGCAATTTGCTGCGGGAGGAGGCCAGTTGCGCATTGCGTAGTTCGACGGTGCGTTCGGCAGAGGCGACGGCTGCCTGATTCGAGGCTACCGTCTGCTGCTGCGCCGCTGCTGCTGTGCGGGCGTGATCGAAGTCAGCGCGGGCGATTTCCTGCTTGTTATAAAGCTCCAGATCGCGCTGGTAATCGGCCAGCTTTTGCTCGTTGGTGGCTTCTGACTCCCTCAGCCGTGCGCGGGTGCTTTCCAGGTCGTGCTGCGCTCCGGAGAGTGTGGCTTCAGCCGCAGTCACATCGGACTGGTGCGTGGCCAGATCGCTGTTGGTATCGATGCGCTCCATGGGCAGATTGGGATGCGCCGCGTCCAGCTGCGCTTGCGCCTGATTGTACTGCGCCTGCGACTGCTGCAGCGCGATGGTGTTCTCGCTGGGGTCAAGCTCCACCAGCAGCGCGCCCGCCTGCACCGTCTGATTGTCTTCGGCAGAAACGGCCTTGATGGTTCCATCAATGCGGGCCGTGATCGGAATCAGGTGGCCATCCACCTGCGCATCGTCGGTGCTTTCAAACTTCTGCGCATAGCTGTACCAGCCCAGACCCGCTGCCAGCAGCACTGCGCCTACTGCGCCCAGCAGCACGGGATTGACGCGGCGGCGGGGGGCAAGCGCGGAGGTTTCCTCTGTCTGATTCGTCGTTTCCATCGTCTCTTCCATCGTTGTTGCCGTGCTCATTTGCCTGCTCCCTTTTCGATTGCGGAAAGATTTTTTTCCGTTTCTCCCGTGGCATGGGCCAGCGTTAGTGTGGCCAGATTTTGCGCCAGCAGACTGCTCACATAGTCGTGATCGGCTGCGGCCAGCGACTGCTGCGCATTCACCACTTCCACCGTGTCTGCCACGCCCACTGCAAAGCGGTCCTGCGACTGTTGCAGGTTGGCCAGGGCCAGTTGGCGATTGCTCTCTGCCGTCTGCACCTGCTCGCCAGCCACTTCCAGATCGATCATGGCGTTGCGCACGTCCAGTTCCACCGCGCCCCGCTTGCTCGAAAGTTCGGCACGGCGCTCATTCAATGTCGCGTCGGCCTGCGTTACGTCGGCACGGATGCGACCACCGTTAAAGATGGGCAGATTCACTGCGGCCGAGGCCTGAAAAATGCCGTTCCCCTGGTTGGGATTGGTTCCCTGCAGTCCATATTGGCCGCTGACTGAAACCGTGGGCAGATGTTCCGCCTGAGCCGCCTTGCGCGCTTCCTCGGCTGCCCGCAGACCGGCTTCCGCCGAGCGCAGATCCAGCCGCTGGGCCCAGGCGCGACGTACCACCTCGTCCACCGGGGCAGGGCTGTTGCTGAGCGCCTGCAACTGGTCCGTCAACTCGAGGTGGACGCCAAGCTGAATTCCAATCAGACGGGCCAGCGCATACTTTTGCTTTTGCAAATCGCCCTTCTGCGAGCGCAGGCGCTGCTGCTCGGTCTGCAATTCCACCAGGCTGCGATTGGCCTCCAGCGGAGCCTGGTTGCCAGCATCGGCCTGTGCGCGAGCCTGTTTGTAGCTGGCCTCGGCGTACGCCACTTCCATCTGCTGCTCTTCAATCAGCTTGGCGGTGGCCAGCAACTGCAGATAGCTGCCGCTTACCGCCAGCACCACTTCTTCCCGCGCCTGTTGCGCGTTCAGAATTGCTCCATTGGCCGATTGCCGCGCCGAACGGTTGTTGTAAAGAGCCGTCAGGTCAAGCACACTCTGCTGCAGCGATCCGTGCAGATCGTAATAGTGGAATGGGCCGACGGTGCTGGGCAACTGAAAACCATCGAAAAGGGCAGAGGTGAAGCCTTCGGAGGCAAGATCTTCTTTGGCCGCATTCTCTGAGAAGGAGGCGCTGATGGTTGGCAGCAAGGCGCTGCGGGCTGAGCGCCACTGGGCCTGGGCCTGCTGGGCACCCGCATCGGCACCCATCCGGCCCAGGTTGTGCTGCAGGCCGTGCTGTACCGCTTCGGCCAGACTCAGGCGCACAACTCCGTCGGACGGGTTCGCATCCTGCATACTGCCCGCGTACGCACCTTGTACTGTAACCTGCACATTCAACGTGTTTACGCTGGAATTCATCGACGGCTGCGCTGAGATGCCGACCGAGGCTCCGGATTGCGCCGTTCCACTGAGAGGAAGCTGGAGGGCGCGCGCTGCCGATTGCGCCCATTCCGGGGGGGCGCTCAGCAAAAGACAGAGCATTCCAGCGGTCAGCCACTTCTGGCTGCCCCCGGTGCTTTGCGAAAGAATAGAATTTTTTAACAATGGATACATACGCGTCTGTATGCAATAATGCGGTCACGGTAAAATTCTGTCAAGAGGACCATCGATGACCGCCGCTCCAACTTCCGCACGCAACAAACATCAACTCCGCACCGAAGAGACGCAGAGCCGCATCCTCGATGCCGCCGAAGCCATCTTTTCCGAGCAGGGATTTGAGAAAACCCAGTTGGAGGAGGTTGCGGCTCGCGCCGGTTTCACCCGAGGAGCCATCTACGCCCATTACGCCGGCAAGGAAGATCTGTTTCTGGCGTTGATGAAGCGCCGCGTGCTGGACCGCTTCAGTAAAGTGCGTCAGTTCATCAGCGCCGAGCCGGAGCAGGCCCGGCGTCCTGAGATCTTCCGCGAGTGGCTGCACGATCAGGCGGAGAACCCTACCTGGGCCATGCTGATGCTGGAGTTCAAGCTCTACGTCTTGCGCCGTCCGCAGTCGCACGTCAAGCTGCGGGAGATGTATGACCTGATGACCAACGCCTCGGGAGACGATTTTATTGCCCTGCTCTTTGGCCACGAACTGGACAGCGAAACCCGCGCCAATATCGAACGTCGACTCTCGATCATGGGCGCAGCCGTGGGCGGCGCGGTTTTGGAAAGCTGCATCCGCCCGGAGCTTTTTCCTGCTCCGCAGCGGCGTCAGCTTCTGGATGAGTTGTTCTCGGCGCTGGTCCGTGCCTGAGCGGCGGAGGGCGGCAGGGGTTTTAGAGCGGTTCTCCAATAGATATAGCCCTTTGTAGATCGTGCAAGGTGGCTTTTTCTTGAAAAAAAGCCACTCAACTGCAGGGGCTTCGGTGTACAGCAATTGGAGAACCGCTATAACCCCTGCAAAAAGAGGCAAAATGAGTGAGGGCTTCAGCCCCGGAAGTCTTATCGTCAGCAGGTATCCAAAACAGGCAGGGCAAGACAAAGCCCGAGCCTAAAGGCGATATTCAACGCATCGGCTCTTCAAGGGCCTGAAGGCCCTTGCTCCCTCCGCAAAGACAAATCCACTTGGAGGCGAGTTTTTTCGTAGCTTCTTCAGCCCCTGAGGGATGGAAGCTCAAGAGATGTTCGGGGCTTTCTTATAAGCCTTTCCCTGCCAACGTTTCTGGCGGAACGGGGTAGGCCGGAGGCGCTCCCGGAAAACGCAGCACCAAGTGCTCAAAGACCACGCCGGGATCGATCCAGCTCAGGCGTACGGTATGTTTGCCCGGTGTGGCTAGTGTGACTGGCAGAGTAAAAAGGGCTGCATCGCGCAGCACATTTTTCTCCCATGTGGATGCGCCGTTTTCTTTCCACTCGCCAGAGCCGGAGGCATCGAGCGTCTGTGTCGGAGCGCCGTCCATGGCCACGCCAAAACGCAGAGGGTGCTGTGCATCGACAGGGAACGTGGGCAAAAGAGAGAGCTCCAGTGTGGCTGTGCCGCTTTCCGCCGTGGTGAACTCATACTCGACCCAGGGCTGTTCTGCTTGCTTTTCCTGCGCAGGCAAATTGCTCAGGGCTCCCGGATTGCCATAGACTACGGAGCCACCCGCTGAAATGCCAAGGTCGGGAATGGTGCGCCATGCCGCAGCCCTTCCATCGAAGTGACGAACGAAGTGCGCAGCGTTGATGGAGACGGTTCCATGCTGTTCCACGAAACCAGCGGCTGTGTTCTGGGGCGCGGCGGCAGGTTGCGGAGAGCGGTCCTCTGCCCAATCATCCGGCAGGGGAGTGGCGGCGTCCTGAGCAGCAGCGGGCATTTTGAAGACGTTGCGTTCGCGTGGCGCACTCGACATCATGGCGTACCACTTGCCGTTTTCCATGCGATTGTAGATTTCCGTCAGCTGTTGAATCTGCTGATAAGCGGCCTGGGCCTGCGCTGCATCCTTCTGACTCTCGTGTTGTAGTTTGGCGTCAAGATAAGTGCGGTCGGTGAAGAGGAACTTCCAGTTCTGTGCGGCCGAGGCTTCCACCGGATAGCCTACCAGCTCAAAGAATGCGCTGCGATAGGCCGCGGGCAGTTGTGCGGACAGCTTGGTTTCCTGCTGCACCAACTGCTCCCATGCATTCACACGCTCGCCATTCTGCCCCCATGCGCTGCCCCATGCCTGCGGATTGAAGGCGGTCAGTCGCACCCCATCGTTGTATCCGTTAAAGCCCATGAACTCCGGCTTGCGGATGAAGTTCAGCTGGTAGTACGTGTCCATGACCGAGGCCATGGCGTCAGAGTCGGCGGTGGGAAACTGCTCGGCAAACCAGATCCGCAGAAAGTCGTGCTGGTCGATGTGCTCCATGGCCGGTTCGTCCCAGGCCAGTTGCAGAAAGTAGTCGATGTCGGCCTCGGCAGGCTTCAGATCGCCCACGTTCAGAATCCAGTATTTGCGGGCGTTGTGATCGTAGGCTTTGGTCATCTCTTCGCGGATCAGCGCGGGCGGCGTGGTGCAAAGCCAGAGATAATCGTGCGGCGAGCCCCAATAGGAAACGTGATAGTAGACGGCGGATCCTCCGGAGCGTTTCTGCTCCTCTACCGTCGGCAACTGGCGCAGGAAGCCGTAGTTGTCGTCCGTCCAGCCGAGCGTAACGTCGTCGGGAACCTTCATCCCAGCACGATAAAGCGCCAGTGACTCCTTGTAGAGCCAGATCACCTGCGGTACTTTGCCGAGGTTGGCATTCACGTGCTCGGCCAACATGGAGCGCTGGTCGGCCATCGCCTGCTCCACCAGTCGCGCCTTGTCTTCGACGCTGCCCTTGGCTTCCAGACCGGAATCGTGCACACCACGCATGCCCACGGTGTAAAAGTTTTCATAATGGCCGTTGAGCTCCAGGCGGCGGTTCCAGTAGGCGTCGATGGCCCGACGATTCACCTGATAGTTCCATGGTCCATCGCGATGCTCGTCCCACTCGCCCACGTTGTTGCGCAGCAAAGCTTCGGAGTGGGAGGAGCCCATCACGATGCCCCAGCGGTCGGCCAGCCGGGCGTTTTCGTCCACTGCATTGAAAGGCAGCGTACCCGGATGCATGGCTGGCCAAAGCGAGTTGGCGTGCAGGCGCAAAAGCAGCTCAAAGATGCGCTCGTAGGTGTGCGGACCAATGTTGTTCTGCGCGGGGTCCATCTTTTGGGCGGCCCACGGGCGCAGGCCCCAATCCTCATCGTTCAGGAAGATGCCGCGATACTGTACCGAAGGCTCGGGCTGCAGCTGGTTGTGGGCGGTAATCCAGATGTGGTCGCGATGCTGCACGGGCACATCGGCCCACCAGGCCCAGGGCGAAACACCCATCTGGCGGGAGAGCTCAAAGAGGGCAAAGGCAGCGCCGCGACGGTCGCTTCCAGCCACAATCAGTGCCTGCCGCACGCCGGGCAAGGGCTCGGAAACGACGGTGGTTTCCGCGCTCTCCCACTTGCCTTCCAGTGCGCCGAGGGGCAGTTTATTCTGCTCCGCCAGATGGGCGATGGCCGGTGCATGGATTGTGCCCACCACCAGCATTGCGGCGGGTCTGGGGCTGGGCAGGGAAGTCAGAATCTGCGGACGGTGCCCGCTGACCCTTTCCACATCGCTGGCAAAGGCCTCAACGGTCGCGCCCAGAGTCTTTTCTTCGCTTGGATCCAGATAGATGGGCGCTGCCTTTCCTGCATCGGCCAGCGGAAAGCCGCCGGTGACTGGATCAAAGTGCACCAGCGCGGCATGGGAGAATGCCTGCGCCTGCAGAGCGGTGGAGCGAAAACCAAAGCTGAATCCCAACAGAAGCGTGCTTGCGGCGGCAAACTTCATGAACCGAGGCAATCTTTTAAGCAATTGCATGGAACCATCCGTAATGTTTGGATTTTTCTTTATTTTCGCCGATGGTGGCAGGGTGGGGGAAAAAGAAAAGCCCCCGGGGTAGCCGGGGGCTTTTTAAGGTGTAGCCGTAGGTGGCTTATAGGCCGAGCATGTCGGCTGCGGCCAGATACCAGGGATCAAGCGGTTTTTTGCTGGCAACCACGATGTCGAGCGGGGTGGTGATGATCTCGCCCTTGCTTACGCCCACCAGAACGCCAGATTCGCCGGTCAGAATCTGCTCCACGGCCGCCGAGCCCAGGCGCGTGCCCAGCAGACGGTCAGAACAGGTAGGCGTTGCGCCGCGCTGAATATAGCCAAGGACGGTGGAACGGAACTCGTAGCCCTGCAGAAGCTTCTTTTCCTTGAACTGCTGGCAAAGACCCTCGGCGTTGTACTTGGCGCCTTCGGCCACTACCACGATGGCGTGCGGCTTGCCGCGATCGTACACATCCTGAATGCGGGCGGCCAACTGCTCGGGGTCGGTATCGACCTCGGGGATCACGATGGCCTCAGCGCCACCGGCAATGCCGGCCATCAGCGCCAGGTAGCCACACTTGCGGCCCATCACTTCAAGCAGCAGCGGACGGCGGTGCGACGAAGCCGTAACCTTCAGATTGTCGATGGCGTTCAGGGCCACGTTCAGCGCCGTATCCACGCCGATCGTCACATCCGAGCCGAACAGATCGTTGTCGATGGTGGAGGCTACGCCCACCACCGGAAAGCCCATTTCATTGAGCGCGAAGGAACCGGTCTGCGAGCCGTTGCCGCCGATGACGATCAGGCCGTCAATGCCGGCGCCGCGCAGGCGACGGATGGCCAGTTCGCGGCCTTCTGCGGTCTGGAACTCCATGCAACGCGCACTGCCCAGGATGGTGCCGCCACGCTGAATGATGCTGCTGACGTCGCGTGAACCGAGGCGCTTGAAGTTGGCCTCGATCAGGCCCGTGTATCCCTGGTAAACACCGAAAACGTTCACCCCGCGGGCCACGCCGGTTCGCACAACGGCGCGGATCGCCGCGTTCATTCCCGGAGCGTCACCGCCACTCGTCAAAACTGCAAGATTCTTCATCCAAAAATCTCCTTCGGGCAATCTACTCCAGAATAGCAAGCAGTGCTGAGGGGGTACGTGACTCGGGTCACTGGTCTGACCACTGCCGCGCGCAATCGTGTTCAATTTCTCTACAGGGAGTGCGCCACATGCCTGCTTTTCTTTGCATTGTCGCAGATGTTTTTCCGATTTTCATGCGCAAAAACTGCTCTGCAGAAAGAAGGGGCCGCATTTCATTGCAATGGAAACAGGGTGGGAAATGAAGTCAAAAACGACAAAAATTGGCGCATTCTCCGCTTTTGTTGATCGAAAGCAGAGAATGCGCCAGTTCAGAGGGAGGGAATCTGCTCTGGAGAGCGTTGAGGATGCTCTAGTGTCCGACTACCTGCAGCACACTGCTTTCTGTTCCGCTCCAGGCCTCGGCCCCGGAGTGGGTGAATTTCTGTGTTGCATCGTTCCAGCGAAGTTCGGTAAGGTTTCCGCCGCCGTGTTCGTAGGCGTAGCTGCTGCCGTCGTCGGCGAAAAGCGTAAACGCGGTATCGGCTCCGGGGTAAACGCGAATCTGGGCGATGGGCTGTTGTTCTTTGGCGCTGGCAACCTCGCCACCCAGCGGAAGAATCGATCCGGCCCGCACAAACAGCGGAATCGTATCGATGGGCGCATCCACCTGCAGCGTCTGGCCGCCGTGTACGCGCTCGTTGGTCCAGTAGTTGTACCAGTCGGTGCCTGCGGGTAGGTAGACCGAGCGGCTGGTTGCACCCTGCTCGGTGACGGGAGCCACCAGCAGCGCCGGGCCAAACATGTACTCATCGCGGATGTCGGCTGTCTTTAGATCGTTGCCGAAGTCCAGCGGCAGAGCCCGCATAAAGGGTGCGCCGGTCTTCCAGTTCTGGTAGCCGAGCGAATAAATGTAGGGCAGCAACTGGTAGCGCAGCCGCAGATACTTGGTCAGGATCGGCTCGGCCTGCTTGCCGTAGGACCAGATTTCGTTCTGAAGACGGCTGCCGTGGGTGCGGAAGACAGGCGTGAAGGCCGAGTACTCAAACCAGCGCGTGAACAGCTCGGGATAGTCGTCGTAGCCGCCCACCACGGCCCGCGCATCCGACGGATCGAGAAGCGGCGTGTGTTCGGGTTTGTGCACGGCAGGCAGATTCTGCCAGCCGCCGGTGTCATTCGACCAGTAGGCGAAGCCGGTGGCGGAGAAGTTCAACCCGGTGGGAATCTGGCGGCGGAAGGTGTCCCAGGTGGGCGCAATGTCCGAGGACCAGAAGACGGTTCCGTTGCGCTGGGCGCCGGTGAAGGCGTCGCGGGAAAGAATCAGGGCGCGGCGTTCGGGAAAATCGCGGCGGAAGCCGTCGAAGATCGCGCCGGTGTGCAAGAGCGGATAGACGTTGAAGTAGCGCGTGCCGCTGCCAATGTGGAAGTAAGCGCCATTGGGAGGCAGGTCTGGTTCGGTTTCGTCGGCCCACAGGGAGTCAAAGCCCTTGCTCAGAATGTTGTCTTTGAGTGTCTCCCAATACCATGCCGCGGCCTGCGGGTTGGTGGTATCGATGTCGGAACCGGCCTTGTCGTAGGGCAGGCCGTCGATGGGCTTGCCATCCCGATCCTCGATGAACCAGCCGTTCTTCAGCAGTTTATCGTAGTAGCGGCTGTCAGCGGTAAAGCGCGGCCATACGCTGATCATGGTGTCAAAGCCCTGCTTGTGCAGCGCGGCGTTCATTGCGGAGGGATCGGGCCACTGTTTGGCATTGAAGTCGAACTGGCCCATTTTTGTGTAATAGAACCAGTCCACCACCAGCACGCCCGCGGGCAGATGGCGATCGCTGAAGCCTTTGGCCACGTCGAGCACTTCCTGCTGGGTCATGTAGCGTTGCTTGCACTGGACGAAGCCGTAAGTCGATTTGGGTAGCAGATGCGTGGGGCCGGTCAGCAGGCGGTAGCCTTCGTAAATTTCATCCGGCGTTTTGCCGGCGATAACGAAGAACGAAACGCGGTCGCCAGCCTGCGAACTCCAGTTGGTGGATTCGTTGAAGCCGACCTCGACGGTGGTCTTGGATTCGTTGTCCCACAGCAGGCCGTAGCCTTTGCTGGAGATGAGAAACGGCACGCAGGAGCTTTGTCCGCCCGGTGCGTTGTAATCGTGCCAGCAATGCACTACATGGCCGCGCAGATCAAGAAATCCCTCCTGATTCTGGCCGAGTCCGTACATATGCTCGTCGCTGGGCGTGGCAAAGGAAGCGCCCACGACGTAGTCCTGCGCTTCACCGATGCGGTGGTTCCAGGTCAGCTCAATGTTGCCGTCTTTCTGGTTGGGCAGGGACTGCTGCCATCCAGAGAGTTGCAGCAGCTCTTTGCCGTCGGCGTTGCGCAGCGTAATGTGCGCGCCGGGCGTGCTGCCGCCAAAGTATTTGCCAATGTCGGCCTGCTGCGGCAGGGCAATGCCGCCGTCGTCGTGGTCGCGCTCAACTTCGGCCGTCAATTGTGAAGAGAAGAAGCGGTCGGCGAACTGGATCTTTTCGCGCTTCCAGCCGGTGGCATCGGGGTGGGCAAGAATGCCGTAGCCGGGCGCGGCCTGTGCCGCCTTGCGCTGAAGGCTGAGCGTAACACGGACAATATTTGGAGCATAAGGTTCAACCACAATCGTTTCGCCATTGCGGTCGATCTGCAGCTTGGGCGCGTCTGTTTGCGCAACCGTTGCCAGAGGTGACAGGAGCAACCCTGCCGCAAGTACGGAAAATAGAGAAGAAAGACGCATCGATCACTCCGGATGAACATCGCATCCAACGTCCGGTTCCATTGACCTGCACGGGCCGGACACAACCTTTGAACCCGGAGAACAAGCGCCTCCGCAGTTACGGTATTGCAAGGTAAGTCGAGCGGCCTGGAGCATTCAAGAAATGCTCCAGGCCGAAGGACTAAAGGAAGCAGAGCAGGTAAAACCTGCTCCGCCAGTAGTTAGAAGTTGAACTTTGCGGATAGTTCGATGATACGTGCATAACCCGCGCCGGAGTACGGTGTCTTCTGGTCCATGACGCCCCACTTGCTCTGTGCGACGCCAAGGACGCTGTCGCTGGTGTAGAAGGAGTTGCCGCCGTCCTTGGTGGCGTATTTCAGCGTCACCAAATTGGTTCCACTTAATCCCCACAGCGAGTGGTTCATGAAGTCGAAGGCCGAAGCGCGGAATTCGACGTTCTGTGCGTTGTGAATTTTGAAGGCCTTGTAGACCGTCAGATCCGTGTCGGTGTAGTACGGACCGGCCAGATAAGGATGTAGCACACGCTCACCCTGATTGCCGATGGTGGGCGCGCTGAAGCAACCCAGCTTGACCAGTTGATGGCTGGCCAGACCAGATTTCGGGTTGCAGGTGGTTACAGGAAGAATCGAGTTGGCGTCGGTGCCAAAGTACGTCTTCGATGTTAGTGTTTCAATGTTGTTGCCGCTCGAATCCTGCTTTTCGAGGGTCAGACCAAGATTCTGCGAGGAGTTAGCCTGCAGGTTGGCGCCACTCTGAATCGTGGTGATGCCGGAGATCGTCCAGCCATTGGCAGCCTGATTAATGATCTTGCTGCTGCCATGGTAGACATTGTCAAAGCTGTAGGAGTAGCTGGCATTGAAGACATGTGGACGGTCGATGGCCAGAATGCCGTAGTTGTTGTGGATAGTGTAGGCATCGAGCGTGGTGTCCACAATGCCCAGTGACTTCGACCATGTGTAATTGAAGTTGAAGGTCAAGTGGCCAGACTGCTTGTACCAGGCAGCCTGCAGTCCGTTGTAGTTCGAATAGCCGGCGTGTTGATAGACGCTGACGGAGTTGGAGCCGTAACCATAGCAACTGCCCGAGCTGAGGCAGCCCGAGTACGGATGGTAGTCGGCGATATTGTAGGTTGCGGTATTATCCGGATCGGACGGAGCCGAGGCTCCGGTGACCGGATCTGCGGTGAACAATCCGCCTAGGGCGATTTTGTTCACATTGATGTAGTTGGATCCGCCCACGCCAACGCCGTCGCTCTCACCGCCCAGCGTTATGTGCTGGGTGCTGTTGCCTACGTAAGCTACTTCCAGCAGCGTCTTCCAGGGCAACTGACGATCCACCGTCAGGTTCCAGGCATAAGTTGTGGGCAGGTAGTAGTCGTTGGCGCTGTAGGCGCTGATGCTTCCGGCAGGTGATGCGTTGCCGGAGGTGGACTGCTTGGGAATCTGCGCCAGCGTGATGGCCTGGTTGCTGGCGGAGTTGAAGGTGGCCATATTTTGCGATGTGCTCAACGGGTTGCTGAGTGGTTCATCGTTCCATACGTACTTACCCCAGCCGCCACGCACCACGGTGCGGCCGTCGCCCTCCGCGTTATACGAGAAGCCAAAACGCGGTGAGGTGATCAGAAGATGCGTGGGTGCGCCGGAGTTGGGAATGCCAGGATCGATGCCGTGCCAGCGCACGCCCGGATACTCCACAATCATTGAGCCCGCGCCTTCATTTTCAGCTACGTCGGTGGTGAATTGACTCGGCATCCATACGGCCATGCCTACGCCCTGGCGGTCATACCAGCGTCCCACGTGATCAAAACGAATGCCGTAGTTCAGGGTCAGGCGGCGGTTGAACTTCCAATTGTCCATTCCGTATACCGATGTTGTGCGGTAAGCCATATCTTCGAGGGGCAGAGAGTTGTTCTGCGAAAAGCTGCTGGCAATACCCATTACAAAGTTGGCGGTTGGATTGTAGGTGCCGATCTTGGTGGTTGCGGAGACGCTGCTCCCGGTAACAACGTTCGACAGCGGTTGATCGGTGTAGCTCAACTGGCCATTCGGATATGCCCAGGTGCCCTGTTCATTGCCCACCAGTTCGGTAAAGCCGCCGAACTTGAAGGAGTGCGTCTTCCAGATTTTGGTCAGGTTGTCGGAGAAGGTCGGAATGGCCTTCTTTTCCGGGTAGATGCCTGCCGAGTTGAAGAATGCCGGCTGGGAAATATCCGGGAAGGTTTGGGCACCGGGCGAGTTGATGGAGGGTGCAACCGATGAGGCGCTGTTATAGACCGTCTGGTAAGGATAATCGAGCGTCGACTTGTACATCGCCGACAGGTTGGTCGGCTTGAAGGGTTCATTTGCCCAACCCCAGCCAAAGATGAATTCGTTGGTCATAGTGGGCGAAAGAATGTTGATCATGTTGAAGGTGGCTACCCGCGAGGTGGTTGGCGTGTCGATATTGCCGCCCGGATAGAGAATCGAATAGCTCGGCGTCCACCACACGTGAGAGTTGGAGACAAAGGTTGTGACTCCCTGTTGAAAGGTGCCGAAGATCTTGGTGTTGTCGTTAACGTTATAGTCCACCCGAGCACGGTAAACATAACCGTTCTGGGTGCTGGAAACACCTTCCACGTAGTTGTAGCCGCCGGGCGTGCTGGCGGGGTTGGCATTGGGCTCGGGGAAGAGCTTCATCAGGGCAGCAGCGCCTGAATCGACCGGAATAGCCGCTGGGTTGGTGATGGCGACGCCGTTGGCGTTATAGCCGCCCGTCAGGTTGTTGCACCAGTTGCTGGAACTGGCGTTGAAGCTGGAGCAGACCGTCGAGTTGCCGCTGCCTGAAGCGGTAAAGTTGCCGGCCTTCATGCCGTCGGTGGGTACATACGACTCTAGTGGTGAGGCTTGCGGTAAGGTTTGTTTGTAGTATTCGTAACCGAACCAGAACAGCAGGTTGCGCTTCTTTTCAAAGCGGGTATGCGGAATCAGGATCGGTCCGCCCACGTTGAATCCCGGATAGTAGTACTGTCCGGAGGGTTTTGCCGTATTGGAGTAGTTGTTCAGCCAGGTATTGGAGTTCAGTGCCTGGTTACGGGCGTAAAAATAGGCCATGCCGTGATAGTTGCTGCCACCCGCTTTGCTGGTGGAGTTGATAATCACGGGACCATTCTGGGTGTCGGCGCCAAAGGCCTGGTCCACCTTGACTTCAGCCGTCATATCGGGGTTCGGAACGGCAATTGAATAGCAGTTACAACCCGGATCGATGATGTTTGCCCCATCCAGCATGTAGGTTGAGCCGCCGCGGTAGGGGGCGCCGCTCGGCGAGTAGCCGTCGCCCACCGCACTGCCAACAGGGGATTCCTTCGAGAAGTCCACCGAAGAGCCGCCGCTGACGCCGTTGGCCATCATGGTCATGCCCGGCAGAACTTTCAATAGTTCCGAGACGTCACGGCCTTCGATTGAGAGCCGTTTCATATCTTCGGAACTCAGCACTGCGGCGTGATTGCCTGAATCAATGGAAATGAGTTGCTCGGCGTCGGCCGTTACCGCGATGGTCTGGCTTGCTTTGCCGATCTGGAGCACAATGCTTGTGATTTCACGCATATCGCCTGAGCCCAGCGACAGCCCGGAGAGCTTCCAGTTGGCAAATCCGTTGGCTGAGATGGTGACGCTGTAGGTGCCCAACGGGACAGCGGTAAGGTTGAAGTACCCGGCGCTGTTGCTCTGGGTGTTGCGAACGTCCTGGGTTGCGTCGTTGGTCAGGGTGATATTTGCGTTGGTGACCACAGCTCCGGTTGCATCGCGTACTGTGCCATACAGGCTGCCGCTGGTGACTTGCGCCAGACCTGAGGGGATGGTGAGCGCCACCAGGAACAATGCCGCGATGAGGCCAAGCCAGAATCGCGTACAACGTATGCCTGGGGATTTTGAATTTCTATGCATCATAGGTTTCCTCCAGCATTTTTTGCGTCTGGTTCCAAGGGTTCAGGGACTTGTATCCCGGTAACCGCTTGGAACGTTGTGTGTTGCACATTGCAGGCAAGGTCCGAATTTCTGTCCTGCAATTCGCCCGAACACTAGGCTCTTTGCGGAAGAAAGCATAAGTAAAACACAGTTTCTTACGGTAAGAAAAACGGTTTTTCCTGGGGTTTACTCCAAAAAATCACCTTGCTTGTCGTGTTTTTTTACGGTATAAATCACACACGAATATGTTGCTCACTTCGGCGTACGTGAAAATTGTTTCAGGTAATTGACTGGTTCTTTGCTGTATGTTGTTCGGTTACGTGCTTATCAAGGGGATGTATGTGGCTTGTTGTAACAGACGAGGAACGGTGAGTGTCTCACTCCGTTGAAGTTGACCATGGAGAGCTGCAGCGCGCCGTACTGGAGGAACTGGACAGGATTCTTGCCAGTCCGTTCTTCCGCAGTGCGTCGCGGAGCCGTCAGTTCCTTGAGTATGTCGTTCGCAAACAGCTGGATGGCCATTCCGATCTGCTGAAGGAACGGACCATCGGGACGGAAGTCTTTCAGCGTCCAGTGGGTTACGCCACGGGCGAGGATCCGGTGGTGCGTGTACAGGCCGGAGAAGTGCGCCGCCGCCTGGAGCAGTACTATCAGTCTGTTCCCCATGAGGCGGGGATGCGTATTGAGCTGTCTGTCGGCTCGTATGCGCCCGCATTCCACAGGGTGAGCAGTGAGCCGGAAGCCGAGCCGGAGTCTGCGCATTCCTCCGCACATTCTCATGAGGCGCACGAAATCCAGCCTGCGCTGCCCGTGCACAGCTCCCCATACCGGTTCTGGATTCCAGCGATTGTCGTTGTTCTGCTGGTAGCAACCTCTATTTATGGATACGTTCTTTACCGGAATGCTCGGCAGAGCTCGATGATCAGCCAGTTCTGGGCTCCAGCGCTGGCTACCCAGCAACCGGTGCTGATCTGCCTGTCCAAACCGGTCGTCTATCGTCCTTCGCAGGAGATCTATCGGCGTTACGAGCGCAGCCACCCAGGCAGTTTTGCTACTGAGGTGGAGCGCGACAATCTGCCTCTGCCGCTCAGTCAGGACGAGCAGTTGCGCTGGAGCGATCTGTACCTGGCGGACGATTTCGGGGTGGCCGTGGGCGATGCCTATGCCGCCATCAACCTCTCCGGGCAACTGGGCAAGCTGGGCAAGGTCAGTCAGGTGCGCATTGGCAGCAACTATAGTTATGAGGATCTGCGCAATTCGCCTTCCATCTTTGTGGGTGCATTCAACAACAAGTGGACCATGCAGCTGACTTCCAACCTGCATTTTTCCTTTGTCGAGGATCACGAAGACTTCAGCATTCGCGAGGTGTCTCCGGGGAACCGCATCTGGCGTCCGCGCCCCGATGCCCAGGGCAGACTACAGTTGGACTACGCCATTGTGGACCGTCTGATGAGCTCGAACACCGGCCAGTTCACCATTCTTGCAGCGGGAATCACCGGCGCAGGCACGCAGGCCGCCGCAGAGCTGGTCTCGAATGGGCGCACGCTGGAACATGCGCTGCATAATGCCCCCGAGGGCTGGCAGAATCACAATCTGGAGATGGTGATTGAGACCACGGTGACCGATTCGGTGGCTGGGCCGCCGCGGGTCGTGGCCGTTTATTGGGGCGGTCCGGGGAACTGACCACCTGCCACCTGCGGTGGGGCTAACTGCTTCGCGTGACTTGGCCTGGATTCTTGATCGAGTTTTTGCGTCGTCCCTTGTATGTTGCGTACCCCACGTTGAAACGTGGGGCTAACCTGCTCTGCGCCTACGGCGCGGACTTCAGTTCCAGAAGTGGTCATCCGTCTCGTAACTTATTGAAAATAGACGGCATGGATAGCGCAGTAAGGCACTTTTAGGCATAGTTGGAACGGGTTATCGGACTGTTATCGGACCATGATTCGCGAAGTGTTCTGGAGCCAATCCAATGGAACCAGACCTTCGAAAGATCCTCGAATCTCTCCCAAACAAACCATACCGCTCGAAGCTGGAACCACATCGCGATCTGATCCGCGAACTGCGGCGGGGCGGGCGAACCTATCGCGAAGTAGCCCAACTGTTTCAAGAACGGCTCGGCCTATACGTTGCGCCGAGCACTCTCCATTCCTTTGTCAAGGTTCGGGCCAAGCATCGCAAGCGAACACAATTTGAATTGCCGCCGCTGGAACTCGCAGTGGCAGAGTCACCGGCGCTCGACCGCGTTGCCGCCCTCAAGGCAAAGCCGACGGTACGGAATCCAAAGCCTACCCGCTTCGTCTTCCGAGAGAACGAACCTCTGACACTGAGAGTTAACGGAGGTGAGCAATGACGGCATTTTCAAAGCGTGTTGTCTTTACCATGGGTGGCAAAGGAGGCGTCGGCAAAACTGGCGTCATAGTCTCCTTGGCCGAGTGGTTCGCATTGAACGAGATTCCTGTTACGCTGCTCGATCTCGATACTGAGAATAAGGCGCGGGGCTCTCTCAAACACTTCTTCAATGGCACTGTGACCAAGGTCAACATTCACACGCCTGCGGGTCTCGATGCCTTCGTCGATCATCTCGACGGGGGTACACCTATCATTCTTGCCGATATGGGTGCTGGTGCCGGACAGGTGGCCGCCGATTGGTTTGAGTCGATGTATGAAGATGTCGCCGCAACTGGCGTTCGCTTTACGGCAGTCGGTGTGGTCACGCCAGACCCGGCCAGCGTTGAAAGCATCCTTGCCTGGGCAAGCCGCCTTCAGGATCGGGTGGAATATGTCATTGTCGAAAACGCTACAAGCGCCTTGGCGGATTTCACCTACTGGAGGTCTACCGAACAGGCCAGTCGTTTCCGCGAAGCCTTTTCGCCGGAAATCTTGCAGATGGAGTTTCGGCTTGCGGAACTTGAAAACCCTGTCCGGCAACATGGAATCCAATTGGGACAAGTTGCAGACCGCAAGGCCGACGTAGATGAGTTGAAGAGGGCTTCTCTCGTTATGCGCGCCCAGAGCTATAGACGGCGGCTCTTCTCTGAATTCGACCGTGCAAGGCAGGTGTTCTTGCCATGAGCGCAGCTCCCATTCCATCCAAGCTCGCAGTTGTTCCGGAGGGAGAGCCGACGCTGTTCGACTCTCTCGCCCGGCTTGTGCCGGATGAATTGCAGACCGCATATTATCGCGTGCTCGCGCATACCCGGACGCTCAGCCCTGACGATGAAATGTTGCGCATTCTCGAAGCGATGGGCATCCTAGCTCTACTCACACGCCATACGCCGAAGGATATTGCCGATGAGCGCGAGCGCTTTCAGGAGTTGCTCGAACTTCATCGACAATTCTCAGATGAGGCGCAACAGAAGATGCTTGGCTATGTCCGCGAACTGGAGGCGCGGATTTCTGATCTTCCAAGAGAAATCAAGGGCGGTCTTGATCCTCAGCAGATTGCGAAGATACTCGGCGAAAGCCTACGCCAACACTTTATTCAATCGGGCATATCAGAGACCGTGAAGGGCCTGCAAGCCACCACTGCGGTCATGACGAGTTCACAGAAGGAACTCACAACGGCATTGCACAATCTATCGGATTCACATGGCGGCGTTGCTGCTCAGGTGGAATATACCAACAACCGAATAGAGCATTCCCTGGAGAGACGGGCGAAAACAATAGACGCTCTCTTGCATGAATGGAAAAGCGACCTGCTGCGCATTTGGATACCGCTGGTTGCTGGGGCGGCGATGTTAGTCGGGCTGTTTGGAGGAAGCGAGATACAGGGCTGCCGGGATGCGGTTCCCGTGTCGACCGGTATACCGACGCCTGGACAAACCGTCCCGGCTCCAGCACCACAACAAGATGCCGTGCCGGTCAGCGGTCCAAAGAGTCCGCACCACTTACAGATGGATGCAAGAAACCGGCACTGAGAGCCTGGGGGCTATCGATTGCGGTAAGCATTTCCAAGCTATCAGCGATAGGCCCTCAGTTTTCCCTCGCATATTTCAAAATGTCCTTCATGCGTTGACAGTCTATGAAGTGACAGTCTCACCTTGATACAAGCAAAATGAGGTATCCAAGCCACGTCAGGCATAACCATTCAACCTGAGCATCTACGAATGCAAGACGCATCAGTAGAAGCGCAGAACAAGACCTGCGTCCAGGTGCAGGTTGTTCTGTACGCAAGTAGTCGAGTTAGGGAGCTGTGTCCGTAGCCAATCGGCCTCAAATACACGCACGGCCAATCGGCGTGAGAGTGCGTAATTCACACCGCCTCCAACTTTTTGCGTCAGGCTGCTGGCGCTCGAAGTTGCTCCGCTGGCATTGGGAAAGACGCTGTTGAAGCCATTTGCCTGCCCAACCAGTGCTTGCCCGTAAAGCTCAGAATGGCGATGACGTGCGTGCTGCCAGGTATAGCGCGGGCCGAAAGTCATCGTTACCATATCCAGCCCCACGCCGGAGCCATGCATATTGCCGGTGTGCTCTCCGGCCAGATCGGCCACCACGCCAAACCCATGCGAAAAATATCCTTCCACTTGCATACCGCCTCCCTGCAACCAGAAGCCATTGCCCGCAGTCTCATTTCCGTGCAGAGCATCGTATGTGATCGCGACCTCCAGATAATTTGTAGGCGCAGTTGTGTCTTTCTTCTCACGCGGTGCATTTTGCGCCGCCGATGCGGTTGCTGTCATCACTCCGAAGAGGAGCACCCCACTGATAAATCTGTGCATTGAATCTCTCCTTCTCGTTTACTGCACGTTGAGCGTAACGGTGAAGCTGTGCTGCAGGCCGCCTCCGGTCGCGGTCACTGTCACCGTGTAATCCTTGGCCGAATGCGCAAAGTAACTGCCGCCGCATCCGGTCAACGCGGCTGAAGCCGCGATGCCGCCCAGCAAAATCACGAAGCAGAGCCAGTAGCGTCCCTGTCGCCGCATCTTCTTTGCGCCAAGCAGCGGGAACAACAACAGCGCCAAGACCAGCGGAGCCAGCTTGCGTCCAGACTCGGTCAATTGCGCCGTCGCCGCTGCCGTCTGAATGGTCATGGTCACCGTCTGCGCGCCAGCAGTGGCCGAAATCGTCGCAGGCGAGAAGGCCACCGTCGCGCCCGTGGGCAGTCCGCTGGCCGTGAAGGTTACCGTGCCCGCATAGCTGCCGCTATTGGGAGAGATAGAAAAGCTGTAACTGACCGCGCTGCCCGGAACCACCGTCTGCGTGGTCGTGGTCGGAGTTGTGATGGTGAAGTCCAACGAACCCTCGGTGATCGATAAGTCGCTGAAGGTGCTGGTGGTGAAGTTGGTGTCACCACTGTAGACCGCCTTAAGGCTATAGGTTGAGCCTGCCGCCAGCGTTGTTGTGTAGCTGGCGGATCCATTGCTCAGTGTTGAGGAACCCAGCAGCGTCGTATCGCTATAAAAACTCACGGTGCCGGTCGGTGTGCCGCTGGTGGTCGAAACAACTTGTGCAGTCAGCGCGGTGGTTGTTCCCGAATCCGTTGTCGTGTCGCTGGCGCTCAAGGTAGTGGTGGTGCCTGCCTGCGTCACGGTCAGGACTCCGTCAACGATCGACGCAGAGTAATCGGAGAGATTAGTTCCCGATAAGCTGGGAACAATGGCGTAAGTTCCCACATTCGACAGCGTGGTCGCTGTGGTCGAGAAGCTCTGCGTAAAACTGTCGTCATTCAATGTTCCGGTGATCGCACCCGTGAATGCTGGGTTTGCTGCGCCATAGTTGCGTGTGCTGCTGTTGGCGGTAATCATTAGCGTGGCTTGCGTGATGATCTGGTCAACCGTACCGTTGGCGCTGGCGTAGTTGCTGTCGCCGCCGTAGCTGGCGGTAATCGAGTAGCTGCCCACCGCCAGCGCCGAGTAGATGATCGAGCAAGTTCTGCTCGATAGCGTGCAACTGCCGAGGGTGGTCGATCCCGCCTTGAAGGTTATGGTGCCCGTAGCAGTTGACGAGGACGCGGTTCCCGTAATTGTCAGGTTCGCGCCGTAGGTGGCGGAACTCGATGAAGTGGAGGCCGTCACCGTCGGCGTCGTCTGACCGATGCTAAAGCTCTGTGTCACGTTGCTGACTGCTGCATAATCCGTGCCGGCCGTGGCGCTCGCCGTCAGCGTGCAGTTACCTGCGCCCTCATAGCTGACGGTGTAGTTGCTCCCGCTGCCCGTGACTGCGCAAATACCACTGGTTCCGCTCAACGATACGGCGCCATCGCCGCTATAGGCAATCGTTGGCGTGTAACTGCCGCCGTAGGTCGCACTCGACGGCGCGGAGACAGCCAACGCCGGCGTCGCCTTACCGATTGTGAAACTCTGGGTTACGTTGCTTACCGCCGCATAATCCGTACCAGCCGTGGCGCTCGCCGTGAGCGTGCAGCCTCCCACGCTTATATAGCTTACTGTATAGCTGGTTCCACTGCCCGTGACGGTGCATATGCCAGTGGTTCCGCTCAATGATACTGTGCCGTCGCCGTTATAGATAACCGTCGGCGTGTAACTGCCGCCGTAGGTCGCACTCGACGGCGCGGAGACAGCCAACGCCGGCGTCGCCTTACCGATTGTGAAACTCTGGGTTACGTTGCTTACCGCCGCATAATCCGTACCAGCCGTGGCGCTCGCCGTGAGCGTGCAGCCTCCCACGCCTATATAGCTTACTGTATAGCTGGTTCCACTGCCTGTGACGGTGCAGATGCTACTTGTTCCGGCCAATGATACCGTACCATCGCCGCTATAGGTAATGGTAGGCGTGTAACTGCCGCCGTAGGTCGCACTCGACGGCGCGGAGACAGCCAACGCCGGCGGCGCCTGAGTGATATTGAACGTCCTTTTCACACTACTGACGGAGGCGTAATTCGTACCTGCCGTGGCGCTAGCAGTCAAGGTGCAGCTTCCTACTCCAACATAGCTGACCGTGTAGCTGCTTACACTACCTGTGACGGTGCAGATGCTACTTGTTCCAGCCAATGATACCGTACCATCGCCGCTATAGGTAATGGTAGGCGTGTAACTGCCGCCGTATATCACACTCGACGGCGCAGATATAGCCAGCGTCGGCGTCGCCTGAGTAATGACCTGAGCAACCGTACCGTCGGCGCTGACATAGTTATCGTCGCCGTCATAGCTGGCGGTAATCGTGTAGCTGCCTACGGCCAGCGTCGAATACCAAATTGAGCAGGCGCCATTCGACAGCGTGCAAGTACTGAGGACTGTCGATCCGGCTTTGAAGGTGATCATACCAGTTGCTGTTGTCGAGGACGCGGTTCCAGTGAATTTCAAGTTCGTACCGTAGCTGGCAGAACTCGATGTCGTAGTGGCCGTCACCGTTGGCGTTGCCTGGGTGTTGGTCAACGAAAAGGTCACGCTGGTATTAGGATTCAGGTTCGAGGTCACCGCGTAGGAATTCGCGCTGGCCGTTAGGTTAGCTGTAGCGGTCACACTGGTGATTCCGTCCGAGCCAGTTTTATCGGCGGACTGAAACGTAGCGCTCGCTCCGCTGGATGGGGCTGCAAAGGCTACAGTTGTTCCGGAGACAACGTTGCCATAGGCGTCCGTCACCTTAACCTTAAGGGGTAAAGTAAAGGCATTGCCGATGACGGCTGATTGCGGAGTGCCGGAAACTATAGCCAGGTTTGCCGCACTGCCGAATGTATTTGTCAGAGCAAAGGTGACGGAGGTTAGTCCTGTTACTCCGGCAGTCACATCGTAGGTACCGGAGGCTGTGCCCGCAGTAGCTGTTACGCTGGCAATGCCGCTGGAGTTTGTCGTTGCGCTGGCACTGGAAAGCGTTGCGCTTGCGCCACTGGCAGGTACGCTAAAATTCACGGCCACACCGGGCACAGGATTGCTATATTCGTCGCTTACTAAAACTTCGATGTTCGAGGCAAAACTCTGGTTGACGACTGCCGATTGTGAGGCGCCAGAGCTCGCAGTCAAGCTGTATGCCGCGCCGGGGTCTACCTCAATAGCGGCAGAGGTGGCACTCGCGATCGTAACAGAGTCGCTGTCTGAGGCCACCGCCGTAATCGTGTAGCCGCTGCCCGCCTCATTCATGTTGAATGTCGTCGTCCCCGTACCGCAGGTAAGGAGCAAGGGAGAGGTGTAAGTGAATTTACCATTGGTGCTGGTTAAGGTGACGATTCCGGTGTATCCGGCAACCAGCGTGGTTCCGTCCAATAGCTGAACCGTGATGCTGTTACTACTTCCCGCCGTGACCGTCGTTGGCACAGAGCTAATCGAAAGGGAGTAGCTACTGGTAGAGGCGCTGTAGTCAGCATCGGTCAGTTCGCTGTGCGGGCCAAAAGCAGTACTGCTTGAGCAGTTGATGGTGCCCTTATAGTTGTAGAGCGGTGTAGCATCCACATCGCCCGTTGCTCCGACTACGGCAGATGCTGGGACGTATACCTGTCCGCTGTCGTGACTAAACCCGTGGTTATATATGTAATTTATTCCGCCGGCGCCTGCCGTTGCCGAAGCGTAGATTGAGTTGCTGTTGAAGATCGAAAGGCTGCCTTCGTTGACAAAGATGGCAGGGCCGGCCGCAGCGCCACCGCCGCCAGCAGATCCGAAGCTTGGTGATAAGTAATCACTCGCGGAGCTGTCAAAAGTATAGTAAGGAAGCCCGCTATTCCCGCCATACAACGAATTCGTGCCATCCGTGTAGCCACCGCCGGTGCCTGTTTTATCTGGCGTCAAGATGTAGCCACCAGCGCCGCCGCCAAAACCGCCACTGCCACCGCCGCCGCCGGCGCCTCCACCACCACCGCCACCGAAGCCGCCGGCGCCGCCGCCGCAGTCGTATTTCTGACTTGGGCAGCTGTTAACGTCTGCTGTTCCATCCCATAAGACACCATCGAATCCCCACCTACCGCCACCGCCACCGCCACCGAAACCGCCGGCGCCACCAACTGCGATTGCACCGACAACTTCTAGAGCAACAGCGGTACCGGCGGCTCCAGCGCCATTGACGGCATCGCCATACACAACGCCGCCCGTGCCCGCGCTGTAAAACGTATAATCAAAATATGCGGTTCCGGCAGCCTCACCGGCAGCGCCGCCACCGCCACCGCCAGCACCGCCGTTACCGCTATAGCTTAATGCCGTCAGTTCCAGGCTCAGGTTTGTACCGTCATATGCCCCGTAGCCACTCCCTCCAGCAGCCAGCATTCCACCACCACCGCCACTGAATACGTCGGCTTGAATACTGTCGCCCCCAGCAAAGGCCATGCCGCCGCCACCGCCGCCGCCACCGCCCAATACGGCGCCAGCTAGAGTTCCGTCCACTTCGACAGCGCCGCCGCTACCGCCAATCGCCGTACAATTCTTGAAGGTTGTGTTCCGGACCGAGACCACGGCGGTACTTTGATTGATAAACAATCCACCACCCGCGCCAAAGCCGCCGCCGCCGCTCCCCCCGTTAAAGGAATAGGTACCTACGGTGACACTGCCCCCTGCTCCACCTTGGGCCAGGCCATTCTGGATCACCAAATCGCTCAGTATGACCGTACCACTATCGACGAAGAAGACCCGGTATAGACTCGCTCCGTCAATAATGATGGAGCCATTGCTCCCCCCGTTGATTGTCAGATAGAGCGGATTCGTTGAACCGGAAGTGATCGGCGGCAAGGGGGCACTCAGCGTAATCTTGCAGCTCGATCCGCAGTTGAAATCGATGACCTGCTCTCCGCCGTTTTGAATCGCCTGCTGAATGCCATAGCGCAGATCGCCTATGGCTCCAGTGCCGAGTCCAGGAAGGTTGTAGTTACTCGACGTGCTGGTTGTTTCCGTCGGGACGGTGTCGGTATGTAGCGTCACGGTGTAGGTGGTAGTCTCCGCCGAAGCCGCCAGCATGCTCATCCCGGCCAGCATGATGAGTGTAGTGCCCCATCGTGCCACGGTGCACGGGCGTGCCAAAGAATGTCGCGAGTGAGCAAAGGTCCTGCGGATCAAGGTACAAAACAGCATCCAACTCAGCAGCCAGCGGCGGTCGATCATAGTCATCCTTCTTTCGATTTCTTGCGGCACAACACAGGGCATACATGCGGTTCTCTCGCACCGGTCGGAGCATCTCCGGTTGCATCGCCGCCCGAAATCCCTCTGGAGCAGGCCCGTTCAGGGGCAAGCCATTGCGGGCACAGCGATAGCCATGTCCGGAGATCATCGAGAGTCGTGCTGGAGAGCCCGATCATGGCCCTAAAATAACCCATTATTTATCTATAAGTTAGATAAAAAGCAGCACAAAAGTCCTATACTTTGGTCTAGTCTTCGAAAATAAATATGCAGCTATTGATCCGGCCCTTAAATAGTGCTACTGGGATCCCACCCTTTCGCTAACTGAACAAGAAGCAGATCCTTCGACTCGCTTCGCTCGCTCAGGATGACAGAAAGGATGGGGCACACAATGCACTGGGGTGAACACAGTATTTACGGACCGGATCTATAGGAGTTCAGTCCAGGAGGGAATCGGGAGCCACGTGCAGCTTGCTGGCGTAAGCGATCGCCTGGGCACGATTTTCCAAGTGGAGAAGGTCGGCGATCTCGCCCATGTGGTACTTGATGGTGGCCTCAGCCAGTCCCAAATCGAAGGCGACCTCTTTATACGGGCGGCCCTGGGCGACCATATGAAGAATCTGCATCTGCCGCTCGCTCAAAGCAGGAACTTTAGGCGCGGCCTTGCGCTGGCGGGCTTTGCGCTGCTGCTCACGGTGGGCAAACTCGGCCAGGATTTTGGCTGCCAGCCCGGGCGAAAAAGGCGATTCGCCCCGCGCCATGCCCGCCAGCGCCTCCACAAAATCCTTCTGCGGCATACTTTTGAGCAGATAGCCGCTGGCTCCGGCGGCTATAGCCTCGAAGAGATGCGTTTCATTCTGCGAAACGGTCATCATGACGATCTTCATGCCGGGCAACTTGCTCTTGATGGCCCGTGTTGCCGCAATACCGCTTTTGCCCGGCATCTGAATGTCCATCAGCACGACATCGGGCGTCAGAAAGATGGCCTGGGCGACCGCCTCCTGCGCATTGTTCGCCGTGCCCAGAACAACAATGCCGTTGTCCTCCAGCAGGTCCTGCAGCCCTTCGAGAAAGAGAGCGTTGTCATCGGCCAACAACACCTTCATGGTCGGAGTCCTCTCCTTTAGGATAGTGCCTCTCCTCGGAATGGCGCACATATTGAGAGGGGCAGCTTCACGGTGACTCTGGTCCCACCCTGAGAACGGGAATCGCACTGAAGCCGCGCACCGATCTCCGCCGCCCGCTCCCGCATGATCTGGAAGCCATGATGCCCGGTTTGCTGACCCAATTGCCCCGGGTCAAATCCGCATCCATCGTCTTCTACCAGGATCTTGAGTTCGTCCCCTTCCCTCTCGATCACCACCTGCACATGGTTGGCGTGAGCCGATTTCCTCACATTGACCAGAGCCTCCTGCAGAATGCACAGCAATTGCACTTCGACGCCGGGTGAAAGCATTTCCGCTTGCCACTCGTAACGTACCACCAACTCAGCCTCAAGATCGCAATGTTCGCGATACCAGCGAAGCTGTTCTTCCAGCGCAGGCAACAGTCCTTGCTCACGGGATATGCCCGTCTGTAGCCCGGTGATGGATTCGCGCAGACCAACGTGCATCTCCTGGACCACTTCGATCAGTCGATCCAGGCGCTGCATCGCTTGCGGCCTATCGTCTTTGACGACAGAGTTGCGAGCGGCTTGCATCTGCATGAAGAGATAACTCCAGAGCTGGCCCGGCCCATCGTGCAGTTCTCGGCCCAATCGCGTGCGCTCTTCCTGCGTCGAGAGCGCCTTCTCCTGTTCAACGATGTGCGCGTGTTGCTGCTTTTCGTGTGTAATATCTTTGAAGACCAGCACCCGGCCCAGCACATGGCCCGCTGGAGTCCGCAACGGGGTTTGCGTTACCAGGTAGAAGAGAACCGCGTCGCCTTGTCGGCGTTGAGCCTCCCAGATAGAAGCGGAGTCATCACGACAAGCCATCTCCGGCCATGCCTGCTGGGCATCCACGATGGTCTTGCCTACGGATACAGTCGTGCCGGCAAAGATGATTCTGGTCGGAGCATTCAATGCGACGATGTATCCCTCGTCGTCGATGACCAACAGGCCATCTACCATTCCCTCAACCACAACTTCCCTGGCCAGAGGGAGAATGCTATAAAGCCGCCAGCGATGAAAGGCCCAGAGGGTAATCAAGCCGGAGAGACAAAAACCTATTGCGCACGGGGCGATACTGTCGAGACCTCGCAATCGAGAAACAAGCTGCCCGGACCAGGTAAAGATGCTGGGAACCAGAAACATCCAGGCCTGACGCCGCCTGAGTCCCGCATTGCGCAGAGCCCAGCGGGTGTTGATCCAAAGGGTAAAGACATTCAGCGCATAGATAGGCAGGCTAATACTATTGCCAAGCAAGGAACGGGGCGAATGAAAGATCCCGTCCGTTATGCGCAGAGAGTTCCAAAGCCATCCACGCCATGCGCAAACGACGATCAGCAGAAAAAGAATTCCTGCACCGCACTGTATCGTGCGCCACCTCAACGCCGATATTCTTCGGTCATAGCCGCTGAGATTGGCTATAAAACGAAACCATAGATAGCAAACAGAAAAGGATAGTGCCGTGCCGATCTGAAGGCAAAGAATCTTCTCCTCAATCAATGCACTGCGACTGCCCAGAACCAGAACGAGCAACCAGAGACCTTTACTCGCCTGCAACCACACCTGCCAAAGCGCACCCTGCTCCTTGCGATACTGCCAGGTATGAATGGAGAGTCCTTCGAGAATGGCGACGACCCCCAACGAAAGCCAGAGGGAAATCGCACTGGGAGAGATCGGATAGGATGGCATGGGCACTTGCGACTATTCTATATTTCGCGCCTTGCTTATGCCCTGCCGCTCGCAACCAGAAACAGACATAAAAGACCATAATTCCTTGGCAATGTTTTCAGTCCTCCTCACGAAGTACTCGAACACACTTCGAACGATCGTCGAGTTTTCTCGAACGCGGTTCGGCATTATCCGAATTCCGTTCGATATTGATGGAATTCAGCAGAATTTCGGCTCTGCGCAGGAATCTGTAAGGCAGCGTGATTTTCGCGGGTTTTGCTTGAGGTGTGGAATCGGCTATTCTCCTCCCGATGCGCGACAACGATTGGACGCGGGTATTGGGATGGCCGGGCTACAAGGTCTACCGGCATGAGATTGACGAGCCTGGCAAAAGGCTGAAGCTTTGGGTTCGGCGCAAGCGGGCCAACAAGTTGCTGGTCTGTTCCGGCTGCGGCAGGCCAACAGGCGAAATGGTAGCCAGCTATGAGCGGGAAGTGCGCGATCTGCCGTGCTTCGAGTATCTGACCACGGTGGTGATCGAGCTGTACCGGGTTCGTTGCCTGGACTGCGGCGTCAAGGCGGAGAAGGTGCCGCTGCTTCCTGGCAAAGCGCCCTTCAGCAAGCGTTTCGAGGATGCGGTAGGCCAAGCCTGCGAAAGCTCCGCAGCCAGCCGAGTAGCGCGGCAGTTTGGTCTGGCGGCGAGCACGGTGCGGGCCATCGATCAGCGGTATCTGGCGCGTTGGGCAAAGTCGCGGCGCAAGCCGGCCTTGCGGCAGATGGGTGTGGACGAGATCTTTGTGGGCAAAAAGCAAAAGTTCATCACCGTGGTGAGCAACCTCGGGACCGCCGAGCCTCTGTGGTTCGGCGCGGAGCGGAAGAAGGAAACGCTCGACGAGTTCTTCGCCAAGCAACTGAGCCCCTTTCAACGTGGCGCGGTGCAGGCTGCCTGCGTCGATATGTGGGAACCGTTCAAGCAGAGCATCGCCGAGTGGCTGCCCAACTGCCGCATCATCTATGACAAATTTCACATCATGAAGCACGCCGGAGCGGCTGTGGATGAGGTGCGCCGCCAGGAGTTCTTCCGCAAGGGCGGGCCGGCGCGGGAACTGGTCAAGGGCAAGCGCTGGCTGCTGCTGACGCGCTGGGTGCATCTGACCGCGCGCCAAAAACAGCAACTCAACGAACTGTTTGCGCTGAACCGGCGCGTGATGAAGGCGTACCTGCTCAAGGAAAGTCTGGATCGGCTGTGGAGCTACAGATATGAGGGCGCGATGTTGCGCTACCTGAAGAACTGGATCGATCAGTTGCGCTGGCAGCGGCTCAAGCCCATGGAGAAGTTGGCCGACATGCTGCTTCGCCATCTGGAGGGAATCCTGAACTACTGCAGAACAAAGGTTCCCCTGGGGGTGGTCGAAGCAGTCAACGGCAACATCAAAGCGCTGTTGCGACGCGGACGCGGCTACCGCAATCTCAACTACCTGCTGCTGAAAGCGCAACGGCTGGCCGCCACAAGAACCCAACTCGTCGCCTTTCAGAAAGCCGCGTAAAACGATGGCCTTTACACATTCTCGTCAAGAGCCAGAATTTCTAAGCCGTGAGGCTTAGGGATGATGTCTATCTTCAAAACGAGTACAGCGAGAACGCTCTTCGCCGGACTCAGCCAAAATGACGCTTGCAGATTCAGGGCGCATGGATTGCAATACGGGCAGACCGGGTGCGGAACTGGCTTCTGTTGGCTACTGCACTGACGCGACAATCAGGACGGCAAAAACGCAAAAGCTGTTGCATTGCAAATTCGAACAGCGTTAGCGTCAGTTTATGCTGACGATACGGGCCATGTCGGGCGGTGCCGGGTATGCCCAGCGGCATCTCGAACAAAGCGATTACTACGATGAGCATCGCCGGGTTCAAGGCGCGTGGTATGGTCGTGGCGCCGAATTGCTTGGATTGCGCGGCGAAGTGACTCCTGAACAGTTTGAGGCTGTCCGCGAAGGGTTGCACCCAGAGACCGGAGAATATTTGCGTCCGCGTCACAGTACGGATCGAGTGAGTGTGGATGGAACCGAGCAGAGCAAGGCGCGGTCTCTCTACGATCTGACGTTCTCCGCGCCGAAGTCGGTTTCGATTCAGGCGATGGTCGCGGGAGATGAGCGATTGATAGCTGCTCACGATGAAGCCGTCCGCTCAACTCTGGCAGAAGCGGAAAGCCATGCAGCAACACGTGTCCGTCTTAATGGTGTAAACGAAGATCGCATGACCGGCAACTGGATCGTTGCTACGTACCGCCACGATGCCAGCCGCGAACTCGACCCGCAACTGCACACCCACGCCGTTGCCGCCAATCTCACCTATGACGGTGTAGAGGGTCGCTGGAAGGCATTACAGGCATCCGGTTTGTATGAGCGCCGGGCGTACCTCACCGAGGTCTACCGGAATACACTGGCCCACGAGGTGCGCAGTCTTGGCTATGAGATTGAGACGCACCGCGATTCCCGAGGCCATGACCAGGGCTTTGAAATTTGCGGGGTCTCTGATGATTTGCAAGAAAGATATAGTCAGCGCAGCGCACAACGGGATCGGGCCATTGATGAATTCACAAAGCAGAATGGCCGCAAGCCAACAGATAACGAAGTTGCCGTTCTCGTCCGTGAATCTCGCGCGGACAAGCTGGCGGAAATCTCCACAGAGCAGGTCCGGCAACAGCAGCAGGCACGTCTGTCTCCGGAAGAACGGCGAAGCCTTGAACGACTCCAGCAGAACTCCCTGGAGCACAGACAGAACGTGCCAGATGAAATTTCGCGAGCGCATGATTCCTTGCAATACGCAAAGGAACATCTCTTCGAGCGGCGTTCTGTCGTTCATGATTACGAATTGCTGGCTGAAACTCTGCAACATGGCCGGGGTCAAGTTGATCTGGGACAATTGCGCGGCTTGCTGCAAGTTGAGCAATCCCAGGGCGAACTTATCCATGCCGGTAATCGACTGGCTACCCGCGACAGTCTGGACCGCGAACAGCGCATGGTGGCTTTAGTAAATAAGGGCATCGGCCAGTACCCGCAACTGGGTGGCACGCATGAATTCCACCCGGATGAACATCTCCGAGACGAACAAAAACGCGCAGTTCAGCAGATTCTTGATTCACGCGATTTCGCTATTAACCTGCGCGGAGCAGCAGGAACCGGCAAAACGGTCACACTTCAGAAAATTGATCGCGGGCTTCGCGAAGCCGGGCGCAATGTAACGGCGATTGCGCCGACGCGCAGCGCGGTAGAGGAGTTGCAAAAGGTCGGCTTCCGCGATGCGATGACCGTTTCCCGGCTGCTGGAAGATGAGTCGGCACAGGCAGCGCTTCGTGGCCGGGTTTTGATCGTGGATGAGGCTGGCATGATCTCCGGGCGTCAGATGGATGGAATACTACAACTCGCAGAACAGCAGCAGGCCCGTATTCTCTTCTCCGGCGACACGCGGCAGATTCAGAGTGTTGAAGCCTCGGACGCGCTGCGCATTCTGGAGCACGAATCGCAGATGAAAAATGTCTCGCTGACCGGCGTGCAGCGCCAATCGAACATCGCGTACAGAGATGCCATTCAAACACTGCGCGAGTCTCCCGAACAGGGATTTGAAAAGCTGGAACGGCTCGGCGCGGTGCATGAGGTCTCCTTTGCAGAGCGTGGCCGGGCTGTCGCTGATCTCTATCGCGAAATGACAGCCGATCCTTCCCGGAAGATTCTGGTTGTAGCGCCTACGCATGAGGAGATCAGCCGCGTTACCCGTGCGATTCGAGACGACCTTTCCGAACGAGGCCACCTCGGCCCAAGCGTGGTAATTGATCGGCACGTTCCGCTGCAATGGACGGAAGCGCAAAAGCGCG
Source organism: Telmatobacter bradus (assembly GCF_048629425.1). Lineage (NCBI taxonomy): Bacteria > Pseudomonadati > Acidobacteriota > Terriglobia > Terriglobales > Acidobacteriaceae > Telmatobacter > Telmatobacter bradus. The sequence goes on along the minus strand of NZ_CP184532.1, from coordinate 2,901,444 downwards.
ATTTGTCGAACTACCGCGAAGGGCATGTACTCCTGGTTCACCGGGCAGCAAGGGGCATGGATAAGCATGAAGCTCTGACTGTCAGTGAGGTCAGAACCGATGTGCTGGTAGCTCGCAATGCTCGCGGCGAAGAGAGAACCTTCACCCCCGCGCAGACGCGATCTTTTTCCGTCCAGGAGCTGCGGCCTATTGAAGTGGCTGCTGGGGATCGACTGCTTTTGACTGGCAATCGTCGGGATGCGGATTTCCGGGCCACCAATGGCGAACTGGTACAGGTGCACAATGTGGTGAACGGGCGCATTGAATTGGAGGATGGCCGCGCGATGCCGGAGAATTATCGCCAGTTCGATCATGGCTACGCCGTTACTGCCCATCGCAGCCAGGGCAAGACGGTGGACGGCGTGATTCTTTCTGCTGACTCGATGAAACAGGAATTGTTCTACGTAGGCGCGTCACGCGGCAGAAGTGATATTGCCATCGTGACAAGTGACCGCGAACAGTTGCGCGAGTCCCTGGGCATCTCCTCCGCTCGTCCGTCAGCGATGGAACTGGCAAAAGAGCAGGCGCTCTCTTTCGGACTTGAGCACGGTGTTCAACAGGCTCCAGTTAAAGCCATTGAACTTTCAGTCCTAAGCGAAGAAATCTTCATTGAACTTGGAATCGGCCTTTGATGCAAGGATCTCCAGCAGCCCCGCGCGATTTTGTGGCTTACCCGTGCTTTGCGGTTGTAACTTTCAGCGAGGTCAACATCTCACGCCGCAAAATGGCATTGATGCGCGACTGATAGCCTCTGCCATGAGAGCGCAACCAATGCAACACATCGGAATCAATGCGCACTGTGGTCGAGGTCTTGGTAGGACGGTAAAACGGATTCTGCACCGCCTTCTTCCAGAAACTCTCCTGCAAGGGCGGAATATCGCTGTAGTCGATTTCGCTGTCCGGTTTGGCACGCAGCGCTTTCAATTCCACCACCTGCTCCGCTGTCAGTGCCGGGGGATTGGCTAGGTCGATCTCGTATTCAACCATTTTCTTCTTCATAGCGTTTTCTCTCCCTGCGGTCGGCGCGTCTTGCTGAAATGATGCGGATGACTTCAATCTCGTCCTGTTGACGCACTGTGTGGGCCACCAGGAGCATCACAACACCGTCTACGATCCCCACTGTTTGCCATCGCTCCTCGCCGTTTTCGATCCGGTCCTGCTCAACAAGGGCATAAGGATCAGAAAAGACACGGGTTGCGGTTGGGAAGCTCACACCGTGCTTTCGCAGATTGCTGGCTGCTTTGGCCGGGTCCCACTCAAAGCGCGTCTTCACAACGCATATGTTACTACATTTTCGTATGTTTTTGTTCGTTCTTCTGAACTTGACGAAGGCAGCTAAAGTCTCGTCCTATCCTGTTGAAGAAAGATGACATTCCCCGATATTGGGATTGTGGGCCGAGGCGGAGAGGGCGGTGTCAAGGGTCATGACCGCGTAGCGGCGGCATAGCCGCCCTTGACATCGCCCGCGCTTCGGCTATGCTCCATCTATCGGGGAATGTCAGCCGGGTTTGTCCAGCGAAATAATGCCCTAAATATAATTTCACTTTCATAAAATCAAAATTCTGTCATTGCTTAAAGTTCCTTAAAAACGACTGGAACGACTTGGCGCATCTGCTGTTCCCAAAACTTCGCCTTCGTTTCGCATAGCCTCATCGACGCCATTGAAAATCAGCCCCAACATGTGGGTTGACGAGACACTACAACCCAATCCATTGTGGTTTCAAGGAGTGTGCGAGCCATGTTCGATTCCCCTCATTCTCCACGCGTCTTCGAGCGGCTGCTGGACAGCGAGCAGGCGGCGGCTCTTGTCAAGGTTCACCCTAAAACCCTTCAGCGCTATGCACGCAAAGGTGTAGTGCCCGGCGTTCGAGTTGGCAAGCTGTGGCGATTTCGCGCTTCTGAGCTCTTTCCTTCTCTGATCCAGAATGATGACGAAAACGATCTCGACGGCGACGCGCAGGCACGGTAGGCTGGATACAGCTATCCGTGCCGTCTCACCACCTTTGAAATGAGGAGGAACATGAGACGCTCACGATTTCAGCAAGGCAGCCTTCAGCTTGTGGAACGCGCCGGAAGTCGGAAAGCCTGGGAATACCGCTGGTATGAAGTCCAGCCTGATGGCAGCCGGAGACGCCGCAACCTGGTGCTGGGAACACTGGAACAATATCCGAACGAAACGGCGGCGCAACGGGCCGTCGCAGCGCTTCGGGCTGACATCAACGCCGAAAGTCCGCGCATGAACCTAACTCCAATGAGTGTTCAAACGCTAGTCGAACACTACCGGGAAAAGGAACTCGGCGAAGACTCAGGCAAAACCTACGCGACATGCAGGACCTATCAAGGCTACTTCCGTAAATGGATCTTGCCTCGTTGGGGCCAGTACAAATTGAAAGATGTGCGTTCGGTCGCTGTAGAAGAGTGGCTACGTTCGCTGAAGCTCTCCAATGGGAGCAAGGCGAAGATGCGGAACATCATGCACGCAGTCTTCAATCACGCAATCCGGTGGGAGTGGCATGAACGGAATCCGATCACGCATGTGCGTCAAAGTGCGAAACGGTCCAAGGTTCCGATTGTACTCGACGTTGAGGAAATTGCAGCGCTGCTTCAACTCTTGAAAGAACCTGCACGCACGGCGGTCTTTCTCGATGTGATGACCGGGCTGCGCGTGGGCGAACTGCTGGCGTTGAAGTGGAATGACATTGATTTTGCGAAATCGCAAATCTCCGTCACCCGCTCCATCGTCATGCAACACATTGGCGACTGCAAGACGGAAGCCAGCCGTAAGCCGGTGCCTCTCGATTCAAGGTTGGCGGACGCTCTGTCCCGTTGGCAGGCGATCAGTCCCTACCCGCAACCGGAGGACTGGGTGTTCGCAAGCCCACATTCGAATGGGCGCTTGCCTTACTGGCCGGGCGCGTTTTACCGGGCGCATATCCTGCCAGCAGCCAAAATCCTCGGCATAGAGGGTATTGGCTGGCACACCTTCCGGCGCACCTACGCGACACTCCTCAAGGCCAACGGTGAGGATGTCAAGACAGTGCAGGAACTCTTGCGACATGCCAACAGTCTTGTGACGATGAACCTGTACGCACAGGCCATCACGCAGAATAAGCGCGACGCACAAAGCAAGATTGTGAGCATGTTGTTCGACAAGAAACAGACTGCGTAATTCGCAGCGAAACCGAGCACTTCGCTTATCGGACCATAACGGACCTACAAAATTCTGTACGGGACTTGCAAGTTATTGATTTAATTGGCGTCCCCGACGGGATTTGAACCCGTGTTATCGCCGTGAAAGGGCGATTCCGCAGCCTGTTGGCGATGCGGCATAGCGGGTACAGAACGAATCCAGAGAAAATTTAGAATTGCGGTAGAGGGCATGGATGAGGAAAAGCGCCATTTCCCTGAAGAAAACAGCGCTTTGCACACTTTTTTAGGCTGCCCGGCCTTCTGGATTGTCTCTAAAACATCTTCAGGCGGATGACGAAGTACTTTTTGGGGTCTTCCCGGATGCTTTGGATCAGATGCTGGCTCTGGTCAAGCGTGGCGTCGGCGTGGTTGTAGAGCGAGGGGTTCTGCACCAGTTGGCCGAGTGTGCCCTTTCCTTCGTCCACATTGGTCAGGATCGAGTCCAGGCGGTTGACCGTGTCGTCGAGTTTAGCGGCGAAGGCCGGATCCTTGGCAAGCTTACCGAGCGCGCCCTGACCGCTGTTGATCTGCGCCATCAACTGATTGGTATTGGCCACGGCCTGATTCAGATTGTTGTAGAGCGTCTCGTCCTTGAGCAGCTTGCCGGCGGTGCCTTTGCCCTCGTCCAGATCAGAGGTGATGCGGTCCAGTCGGCTGACGGCCGAGTTGGCGCGGTCGTAGATGCTGTCGTCGTTGACGAACTTGCCGAGCGAACCCTTGCCGCTGCCGATGGCCGTCGTGATGGTATCGAGGTTGGTGGCGATGCGGCCGATCTTCTGGGCCATGGCGGGATCGTTGATCAGCGTGCCAACCGTGCCCTTTTTACTGTTGAGGGAGTCGGTGAGCACCTGTAGCTTGCGGATCAGTGTGGTCAGCTCGTCGAGCGAGGAGGTGCTGGAGCGGAGCACTTCAGGAATGCCGGGGGAGTCGGAGACGCGCAGCTCGGCGTTTTTGCCAGGGGTGGGGCCGGTGGCGTTGGTCGAGTCCAGGTTGATGTAGCTGTCGCCCAGTACTCCGGCCTGCTCAATGCTGGCCGAGGTGTCGGTGTGCAGCGCGGCGGCGTATTCCTTGCCCACGCGCAGAGTCACTTCCACTGGAGTGGGCGTGCGCTCAGGTACGATGCGGAGCTGCGTCACGTTGCCGACGTTCACATCCTGCAGGGTGACGGGGGCGCCGTTTTTCAGGCCAGAGGCATTCCTGAAGTAGCAGCGCAGGACGATCTTGGTGGTGAACAGTCCGCCCGAGGAGCCGGACATAAGGAAGATGAGCGCGATAAGAAGCGCGGTGGCGCCCACGATCAGCACTCCAACACGCAACTGCGACCACTGAATCTCTTTACGGCTCGGCACGAAACTCCTCTGCGCCCGGCGTGCGGGGACAAACTCTGGGCAAAATGAGAATAACAAACTGCCTTTCTATATTTTAGAGTATTTTTCAGGGACAGGATAAAGTCGTCCGACCTTGCCCGAGAAGTTTCAGTACGGAGCGAGAGACGAATTTTCCAGTCCTTCCGGCGTAGTCACCTATGCGCGCGGAGGCAGTTCGCCCATCCGCCGCAAAAACGGCTTCATCGTCATCCCCTGCACAAAAACCGAGAAGGCCACTACGGCAAAGCACAGAGTGAGCATCTGCTCGCGGTAAGCCAGCGTGGTGGGCAGGCTGAGAGCGAGGGCGAGGGCCAGAGCGCCGCGCAAACCTCCCCAAAAGAGCACATGCTGTTGCCGCCAGGGGATGCGCAGTTTGCTGGCGGCAAAGACCGCGCAGCACGGATAGACGGCCACTGCGCGGCTCAGCAGCATAACGGCGAGGCCCGCCGCGATCACCAGCCCCCGTCCGCGGTAGTTCTGCCCTGCCTGATGGATGCCGATCAGCAGAAAGATCAGCGAATTGGAGAGGAAAGCGGCGATCTGCCAGAACTCGGTGATGGCCTGATGGCCGCGCTCGCTGAGAATATGCAGGGGGCCCAAATTGCCTAGGATCAGGCCTGCCGTAATGGTGGCCAGCACGCCGGAAAATCCCAGTTGATCGGCCAGCAAAAAGGATCCGTAGGCAGCGACGGCGGTCAGCGCAATTTCCACCAGAGGATCCTCGGTACGGCCAGCCAGTAGCAGTGCTCCCGCAGCTACGGCAGCGCCGCAGAACAGTCCGCCAACTACTGACTTGCAGAGCAGAACAACTGCTGCCAGCGGTCCGAGAGACTGACCTCCTGCCATGGCCAGTACGGCGGTAAAAAGCACGGCAGCGGTGGCGTCGTTCAAAAGGCTTTCCGCCTCGATGAGTAGCAGCAGACGGCCCTGCGCTTTGGCTTCGCGGAAGAGGGCAATCACCGAAACCGGATCCGTGGCGGCGATCAGGGCACCGAAGACCAGGGCGGGCAGAATCGGCCAGCCGAGCAGCAGGCGCAGTCCGCCGGCCGTAACGGCAGCGGAAAGAAGCACGCCCACCGAAACCAGCAGCAAAATGGGCAGGGCATCGCGGCGCAGAGCTCGCCACGGCAGATGGAAGGCGGCTTCAAAAAGTAGCGGAGGCAGCAGGGCGGTAAAGAGCAGTTCGCGGGTCAGCTCGATTTTGGGCAGCTGCGGCAAAAAGGCCAGCACCACGCCTGTCGCCACCAGACCAACGCTATAGGGCAGATGCAGCCGCCGCGTGGCGATGGCCACAACGGCCGCCACCAGCAGGAGCAATGCGCCGGCCTGAAAGGTGAATTCCATACTTTTGCGGATTCCGGGCGGTCAGGACAGGGAATCCACTTCAATTCAAACACTTTCTGCGTCAGGAATCCATCTACTTCGGGCTGGAGCCTCTGTTATTTCGTTACGCGGCTGCTGTTGTTCATGAAGCCACGCGCTCCGCCCTGACGGCGTAGGTTGGGGTCTTCGATGGGCGGCTTTTGCTGTTCGGCATCAAATCCGTAGGCCAGTACCGGGTTGGGCCTGAACTTGGGCGGTCCGCCGTCGAACTGGCGGGCATGGCTGAGCACAATTCCGGCGCGGCCGTGCATGGGCTGCACCATGCCGCGAATCTGTACGTCATTGTTGAGATAACGCCAGAGGTCGCCCACATCGACGCTGTCCTCCACAAAGCTGATGATGGTGAAGTGGCAAAGCGCGTCTGGCACCTCGGGGGCGCAGACGTCCAGAAAGCGCGTTCCGTCCTGGGTTTCCACCACATCGTAGATGTGCGCCGAGATGCAGACCTCCTTGTGGAGCTTCTTGGTGGCCTCATCGGCGGAGTAGCACTTCTTTTTGCTGGCGGCGAGTAGCAGCAGGGGGGTGCTTAAAAGCAGGAGCAGCAGGAAAATTTTGGAAAGCATGGGGAAGGGCCTCCGGAAGACGGGCTTATCGTAACGTGATTGTGCTGGGAATGAAATAGAAAAGGGGTGCGGATCGAGAATCCTTTTGCTTGATTCTCGATCCGCACCCCTTTAGTTTTCTGCCGGTTCTGCGCTTACACCTTGGCGGTGTAGTGCGATTCCACGTACTCGTCGAGGATCTTCTGGAACTCTTCGACGATATGGTCGCCCTTGAGGGTGAGCGCCAGCTTGCCGTCAATGTAGACCGGGGCCTTGGGCTCCTCGAAGGTGCCGGGCAGGCTGATGCCGATGTTGGCGTGTTTGGATTCGCCGGGGCCGTTGACGACGCAGCCCATGACGGCCAGCTTCATCTCTTCCACGCCGGGGTACTTCTTGCGCCACTCCGGCATGGAGGTGCGCAGGTAGTTCTGAATCTGCTCAGCCAGCTTCTGGAAGTAGGTGCTGGTGGTGCGTCCGCAGCCGGGGCAGCTGGTGACCTGGGGCATAAAGCTGCGCAGCTCAAGCGACTGCAGAATCTGCTGGGCGGCCTGCACTTCTTCCGTACGGTCGCCACCGGGGCGGGGCGTGAGCGAAACGCGGATGGTGTCGCCAATGCCGGAGAGCAGCAGCGGAGCCAGTGCGGCGGAGCTGGCGATCAGGCCCTTGGCACCCATGCCGGCCTCGGTCAGACCAAGGTGCAGCACGTAGTTGCAGCGGGTGGCCAGGCGGCGGTAGAGCTCGATCAGGTCTGGCGCGCCGGAGACCTTGGCTGAGAGCAGGATCTTGTCGTGGCCGAGGCCGATTTTTTCCGCAGCTTCCGCCGATTGCAGGGCGCTGGCGATCATCGCCTCAAACATGACCTCGCGGATGGGCTGGGGATGGGCCAGCTTCTGGTTCTCATCCATCATTTTGGCCAGCAGCGACTGGTCGAGCGAACCCCAGTTGACGCCGATGCGCACCGGCTTGTCGTTCTCAATGGCGCACTCGATCATGGTGCGGAAGTTGTCATCGTCCTTGCGGCCAATGGAGACGTTGCCGGGATTGATGCGGTACTTGGCGAGTGCCTTGGCCGTCGCGGGGAACTTCTTCAGAAGCAGATGGCCGTTGTAATGGAAGTCGCCCACGATGGGCACGTTCAGGCCCAGCTTGGCCAGACCTTCGACGATGGCCGGCACGGCGGCGGCAGCCTCTTCGTTGTTGACGGTGACGCGGACGATCTCGCTGCCTGCCCGGGCCAGAGCTGCTACCTGCTCAATGGTGGAGGCGGCGTCGGCCGTATCGGTGTTGGTCATCGACTGGACTACGACGGGTGCGTCCGAGCCAACCAGGACGTTTCCGATCCGAACAGTGGGGGTCTTTCTGCGCTGAATCTCTGCCATGAAAATAGTGTACGCGTTGGGCGGGGGACTGCGCGAGGGGGCTGCTTGCAGCTTTTAGCTGGGGCCCGGGGATGAAGAACCATTTTTCCCGGATCAATCCCGTAGAAGGGTCTTTACGGAGGGCAGCAGCGTGTGGGCGATCAGTTCACTGCCGCTGGCGGTGGGGTGAATGCCGTCTGGCTGGATGCTGCCGGGTTTGCCGATCAGATCCTTGTAGAGCATGGGCACAAATACGGTGTGGTGTTGGGCGGCCAGATCGCGGAAGATCTTCTCGAAGCTATGAATGTATTGCGGGCCGTAGTTGGGCGGCAGGGTGATGCCGGCCAGCAGAACCCGGATGTGGGCACGTTCGAGGCCGGTAAGCAGCTGATCGAGGTTGGCGCGGGTGGCCTCCAGCGGCAGACCGCGCAGGCCGTCGTTGCCGCCAAACTCCACGACGACGGCGGTGGGGTGCAGGGCCAGCAGGCCGGGTAGACCAGCAAGCGCATCCTTGGTGGTGGCGCCGCTGGTGCCGCGATTGAGCACCTTGATGTGCCGCCCTTGCGTGGTCAAAGTGCGGCTGAGGGCTTCGGGCCAGGCTTGGCCGGGTTCCAGTCCGTAGCCTGCCGTGATGCTGTCGCCGTAGCAGACCAGCAGGCGCGGCTCGGCGGCGTGCAGAAAAATTCCGGTTGCCAGCAGAAAGTATGCAACGAAAGTCCAGCGCAATGCGTACATGGAAGTAGTGTAGCTGGGGACTTGGGACTATCACCTGGTACCTAAAACCTGGAACCTTGTCTCAAGTACCTTTCGGAGGACCGTTGATCGACGTCAGAGCGGTAAAAAAGTGGATTCAGAACGGAGCGCGGCGGGTGGAGATTCTGAAGGGAATCTCGCTGCGGATTCCGAAGGGGCAGTTTGTGGCGATTGTGGGCGCTTCGGGCAGCGGCAAAAGCACATTGCTGGGGCTGCTGGCCGGGCTCGACTCCCCGAGCGAAGGCGAGATCCTGTTGGACGGTCTTCCGATCCACAATTTGCCGGAGGCGCGGCTGGCCGAGGTGCGGGGGGCGAAGATCGGCTTTGTCTTTCAGGCCTATCAGCTGATTCAGACTCTGACGGCGCTGGAAAACGTGCTGCTACCGTACGAATTGAACGCCCAGGGCGACGGCCAGCAGAGGGCGCGGCAGTTGCTTGCGGCGGTGGGGCTGGCCGACCGCATGGATCATTATCCGGTGCAGCTTTCGGGCGGTGAGCAGCAGCGGGTGGCGCTGGCGCGGGCCTTTGTTGTGGACCCGCCGGTGGTGATGGCCGATGAGCCAACTGGCAATCTGGACTCGGCCAACGGCAAGCTGGTGCTGGAGCTGCTGCTGGAGCGCAATCGAGCGGCGGGAACCACGCTGGTTCTGGTGACGCATGACGCTGAAGTGGCCAGCCGGGCTGACCGGCGGATCGTGCTTAAGGACGGGGTGATTGTGGAAGATTCCTGCCCTTGCGCCGCGGACGGTGAGGGGAACTCCGTTCCAGCAAATACAGAGGCTTTGGCGGAAAACTTCAACCAAAGCGAGAAGAAAAATGGGTAGGGCGCTCGGCTGGAAGCGGGCGGCGGCCATCGGCTGGCGCGATCTGAAGTCAGCTCCGGCCAAGTTTGGCTTTGTGGTGCTGAGCGTGGCGGTGGGTGTGGCGGCGCTGGTGGGCGTGCGCGGGCTGAGCGAGAGCTTCAAGGCGACGCTCTCCGGTGAGGCGCGCTCGATTCTGGCTGGCGACCTGAGTGCGCGGCTCTTTCGTGGGCCCTCGGCCGACGAGCAGAAGAAGCTGGACGCGCTCGCGCAGGCTCATCCGGGATTGCGTTCCACCTGGGTGGTGGAGACGTTCTCGATGGCTTCGGGGAAGGCAGGAAGTCTGCCCTTATTAGTGACGTTAAAGGCTGTTGATCCTGCGGAATACCCCTACTATGGCGAGGCAAAGCTTGAACCGGCGATCAGCCTGCGGGAGGCGCTCCGCGGAGACTCCGTGGTGGTGGCTGAGGAGTTCCTGATTCGCACCCATGCGCAGGTGGGCGACCAAATACAGCTGGGAATGAAGAGCTTCCGCATCGCTGCCGTGGTGCGGGAGGAACCGGACCGCATGACGGCGGGCGCGGGCATGGGGCCGAGGGTTTTTCTGGCAACTGCGCAATTGGAAGGTACGGGGCTGATGGGCTTTGGCGCGCGGGCCAGCCACAGGTTGCTGGTCAAGCTGCCGACGGTTGAGGAAAAGCAGGCCGAGGCTGAAGCCGCAACGGTGCGCAAGGAACTGGAGGCGACGCTGCCCGAGGCTCAGGTGGTGGACTACCGCGAAGGCAATCCGGCGCTGACCCATGGGCTTGAAAACGCCACGGCGATTCTGAGCCTGATCTGTCTGGTGGCGATGGTTTTGGGGGCGATTGGCGTGGCCATGGCCATGCACGCGCACTTGGAGCAGCGCATGGACATGTTGGCGATTCTGAAGGCGATGGGAGCCAGCACGTCCGATCTGCTGCGCATCTTTTTGCTGCAGACGCTGGGGCTGGGCTTGGCGGGCGGTCTGCTGGGCGCAGTTGCTGGACTGGCGGTGATGATGGCCTTGCCGCATGCCTTTGGCAGCCTGATTCCGCTGCATATTTTCCTGCAGTTTCCCTGGCGATCGGTGCTGGCGGGCCTGGGCACAGGGTTGCTGACCACGCTGCTCTTTTGCCTGCCGCCGTTGCTGGATGTGCGTAAGGTGCGGCCGATTCTGGTGTTGCGGCGGCTGGTGGAGCAGGGCCCGGTTGGTCTGCGTGGCTGGCTGGGGCGCTGGTGGGAGCGGCGTTTGCAACTGGGGCTTGCGGCTCTGGTGCTGGCGGTGCTGGGCGGCATTGCATGGGTGCTGGCCGATTCGCCCAAGGTGGGCGCTTCGTTTGCCTTGTTTTTCAGCCTGGCGCTGCTGGTTCTGCTGGCCATGGCGGCGGGGGCGTTGCGGGTGCTGCGTTTTGTGCTGGACCGGGTGCGTTTGCATCTGCCCACCTCGGTGCGGCATGGCCTTGCCAACCTCTACCGGCCGGGGAACCAGTCGGCGGCGGTGCTGGCGGCGCTGGGCCTGGGCGTGATGCTGATTCTTACCGTCTATCTGATCCAGTTCGACTTGCTCAAGGATCTGCGCGAAACCGCCTCGCCCAAGCTGCCCAATCTCTTCCTGATTGACGTGACGAATCAGGAGGCTGCGGGGGTGAAGGAGTTCTTTGCCCATCAGCCGGGCGTGACGGCGCCGTTGACCCTTCTGCCGGTGGTGCAGGGCCGGATTGACGCCATCAACGGGCGGCCAGTGGAGGAGTTCAAGGGCCAGCATGTGCCGCTGCGGGAACTGGAAAATGCCGAGCTGAGCTGGTCGGATGCCGTGCCCGAAGGCGACAAACTGACCGCAGGCCAGTGGTGGAGCGATGCGAATGCCAGCCAGATTGCCCTCGATAACTGGATTGCCGAGCGACTGCACCTGGGTGTGGGCTCGGCGCTGACGGTGGAAGTGGGCGGCGTGAAGCACGAGGTAAAGGTGGCGGCCCTCTTCAAGCCAGATGGTCAACACATTGGCGGACGGGTTTCGTTCCTGCTGCCGTCGGGTCTGCTGAAGGATCAGCCGGGGATTTGTTACGGCGGCGTGCATGTGGATCCGCGGCGGGTGGGCGCAATTGAGCAGGCGCTCTTTGCGGCTTACCCGACAGTGACGGTGATTAACGTGGCCGACGTGCTGGAGCGGGTGGAGAGCGTGGTCGAGCAGATCAGTTTCGTGATTCATCTGCTGGCTGGCTTCTCGATTCTGGCGGGCTTGATGATTTTGGCTTCGAGCGTGGCCAGCACACGCTATCACCGCATGCGGGAGGCCGTCGTACTCAAGACGCTGGGGGCTACCCGGCTGCATGTGGTGCGCACTTTCAGCGTGGAGTTCAGCGTGTTGGGGTTGTTGGCTGGGCTGGTGGGCGCGGTTTTTGCCAATCTGCTGACGCGGGCGCTCGAAGACAGGCTGCAGATTCCATGGCATGCGGCCTGGAGCGCGAGCCTGTGGACCGTGCTGGCTACGGCGGCGTTGGCCACTGGAACCGGTTGGCTGGCCAGCCACCGGATTCTTGGATTGCGGCCGCTTGAGGTACTGCGCGACGAATAAAAGCGAATCCGTACAGGACCCCGCGCATCTTCTGCGTGGGGTCCTTTGTGCTTTGGCTGTGCAGGAACTTGCAGAGCACGGCAAAAGAGGATTACACTCCAGAGCGTTTTGTGCTTCATGGCAGGAAAGCGGAAGGTTTTCTCCTTTGGCATGAGGAGAAAGTCTTCGTCAGCCGGTGTTGCGCAAGCCGATTTGGGAGGGCCCGGAAAGAGGAAACTGGGGTTACAGAGGATTTTCCCTTTCAGAGCCAGACGTACCAGACTGTGACTATAATCACTTCTGCCAGCGAAACAATGCGGGTAGATTTTTGCCGAAGGGAAGTACGCCAGATGGCGACAGGAGACCTGGCCCTGGGGCAGCAGCAGGGTGAACGCAACGCGCACGAGCGCGTGGTGAATGACTTCAGCATCAACGTAGCAACGGTGAACGGCTCCGGCTCGCAATCCGCCAATAGCGTGCTGCTGAAGAGCATCTTCGGAATGGGGGTTCCTGTCAGTGGCAAGAACCTGTTTCCGTCGAATATTGCCGGATTGCCCACTTGGTATACGATCCGCGCCAGTCGGGACGGCTACGTGGCCCGCAAGCGCACTGCGGAGGTTCTGGTTGCACTCAATCCCGAGACGGCCAAGGAAGATGTGCTGGTGCTGCCTCCCGGCGGCGTGGTCTTCTTCGAGGAGAGCCTCAACCTGGGCGAGTACCGCGACGACGTTGTCTGTTATCCCGTTCCCTTCGACAAGCTGACCGCCAGCATCTGCCCCGAGGCCAAGCTGCGTAAGCTGGTCAGGAACATGATCTATGTGGGCGTGGTGGCCGAGTTGTTGGGCATCGATCTGACGATTGTTGAAAAGGGCGTGCGCAAGCAGTTCGCGAAGAAGCAGAAGGTCTTCGACTTGAACTTTGGCGCGGTCAAGGCAGGCTGGGAATATGCTGCCGAGAACCTGGCCAAGCGCGATCCTTTCTTTATAGAGCCGATGGACAAGACGGCGGGCAAGATCATCGTGGACGGCAATGCAGCCTGTGGCATGGGCGCGGTTTTTGCCGGTGTTACGGTGGTGGCCTGGTACCCGATTACGCCTTCTACCTCGGTGGTTGAGGCTACAACCGACCTGCTGAAAAAATTCCGCGTAACGCCGGAGGGCAAGGCGACCTTTGCCGTGGTGCAGGCCGAGGACGAACTGGCCGCCATCGGCATGGTGCTGGGCGCGGGCTGGGCTGGCGCTCGCTCCATGACGGCAACCTCGGGTCCGGGAATCTCGCTGATGGCCGAATTCAGCGGCCTTGGCTATTGGGCGGAGCTGCCCGGCGTGATTGTGAACGTGCAGCGGGTTGGCCCTTCCACCGGGCTGCCCACGCGCACTGCGCAGGCCGATCTGCTCAGCACGGCTTTTCTTTCGCATGGCGATACCAAACACGTTGTGCTGTTGCCCGGCAATGTGAAGGAGTGTTTTGAGCTGACCTACGCGGCTTTCGATCTGGCCGAGCGGCTGCAGACGCCGATCTTCGTACTCAGCGATCTTGAGCTGGGCATGAACAATTGGATGTCGGAGCCCTTCGAGTACCCGACCAAACCTTACGACCGCGGCAAGGTGCTTACGGCCGAGGATCTGGATCGGTTAGGCGGTTTTGCCCGCTATCGCGACGTGGATGGCGATGCCATTGGCTATCGCACGCTGCCCGGCACCAAGCACCCCAAAGCGGCCTACTTTACGCGTGGCTCTGGCCACAACGATGAGGCCAAGTACAGCGAAAAGCCCGAAGACTATACCGGCATGATGGACCGTTTGGCGCGCAAATTTGAGAATGCGCGCACGCTGGTTCCCGCGCCGGTGGTGGTCCGGAACGACGGCAACAAGGTGGGCTTTATTGCTTGGGGCAGCACGGACTTTGCCATGCAGGAGAGCCTTGACCAGCTTCGCAAAGAGTATGGTGTTGAGGCTGACTACCTGCGCGTTCGCGCTTATCCCTTCGCCAAGGAAGTGCAGGCGTTCGTGGCTGCGCACGAGCGGGTCTATGTGGTTGAACAGAACCGCGACGCACAGACGGCATCGTTGCTCAAGCTCGATCTGGATGCGGAACTGGTGACAAAACTACGCAGCATCCTGCACTACAACGGACTGCCGATCGACGCGCGCACCATCACCGAAGCATTTGTGGCCAAGGAGGGACTCTAGATGGCAACCACAGCTCCTAACCCAAGAGTCAATCACATTGGTCTTCCGGTCCTCGACTACCGTGGCGGCAAGTCAACGCTCTGCGCTGGCTGCGGCCATAACGCCATCAGCGAGCGCATCATTGATGCGATGTTCGAGATGGGCGTGGAGCCGGAGCGGGTGGCCAAAATGAGCGGCATCGGTTGCTCGTCGAAGAGCCCGGCCTACTTCATGGGCCGTTCGCACTCGTTTAACAGCGTGCATGGGCGCATGCCGGCCGTAACCACCGGAACTTTGCTGGCCAACAAAACCCTGCTGGCGCTGGGCGTTTCCGGCGATGGCGATACGGCTTCGATTGGTGCGGGTCAGTTTGTGCATCTGCTGCGCCGCAATCTGCCCATGATCTACATCGTCGAAGACAACGGCGTCTACGGTCTGACCAAGGGCCAGTTCTCGGCCACGGCCGACATTGGCTCCAAGTTGAAGACCGGCGTGATCAACGAACTGCCTGCCATCGATATTTGCGCGCTGGCGATTCAGCTGGGCGCAACCTTCGTGGGTCGCTCGTTTTCAGGCGACAAAAAGCAATTGCTTTCCATGCTGAAGGCGGCCATTGCGCATAAGGGAACGGTGCTGCTCGACGTCATTAGCCCCTGCGTAACCTTCAACGATCACGAGGGCTCGACCAAGAGCTACAAATTCCTGCAGGAGAATGACGAGCCCATCAACGAGATTGGCTTTGTGGCCAGCTTCGATGACATCGAAGTGGACTACGACTCTGGCGAGATCTACGACGTGACCATGCACGACGGATCGAACCTGAAGCTGCGCAAGCTGCTGGAGGATTACGATCCGAGCGACAAGGCCAACGCCGTGCGCACGCTGATGGAGGCTGCGGATCACGATGAGGTGCTGACGGGCGTCTTTTACATTGACACCACTAAGCCCACGTTTCTTGATCAGCTCAACACGGTGGATGAACCTCTGGCCACGCTGCCTGAATCGCTCACCCGACCGCCGAAGTCGGTGCTTGACAGCCTGATGGCCAACCTCAGTTAAAAACTTACTCGCAAAAAGGCCCGTGCAGTTTCAATTGCACGGGCCTTTTGTTTGTCAGCGAGCAGGAAAAATTATGCGCTCCACCAGTCGAGCGCTTGAAGGCGCGGATAGTAGAGGGCGAGGCGCACTTCCACGTCGCTGCCCTTGAGGTTGCGCAGCATTTTGGCATAAGCCTCAAGCTGGCCGGCAAATTTTTTGCGCAATTCCGGCAGTGCGGTGGTAAGTTCCAGTCCGTCGGCGTGGGCGGTCTTGTAGTCCACAATCCACCAGACGTTTTCGCCTGCCGCATGAGGCTCGGCTCCGGCGCGGAAGATGCGGTCTGCCTGCACGCTGCGCAGTTCGTTCTGCACCACGCCGGTCCAGCGTTGTTCACTGGCCGCATCGGTGTGCGGGGCTAGCACCCACTGGCCGAGCGGATCGCGGCTGGCGGCTTCGGCCAGTGCGAGGGCTTCCGTAGTGAGATTGGTTGCGGAGTGCAGGTCGAGCCCGCGGGCACGCAGATCGGCAAGAACGGCGGGCGTTTTTTTCTTGATTTGGTCAAGAGCGTCAGGCCAGTCTAAGTTCATGCGGGCACGGGCCAGCTCTTCCAGCAGCGCGTGGGCCGCGACGCCGAGCAGCCGCGAACGCATACCACCTTCGTGCCGCGCGTAGAGCGCTTCGCGATTCGTTTCGACAGCATTGGCCGCTGAGTCCGAATCCTCCAATGCCTGCACGGGCAGCGCAAAATCAACCGGTAGACGGCGGAAGTGGGTAGGTTTTTCGGGTGCGGGAAGTACGTGCAGATTTGTTGCAGCGTCTTCGGCAGCAGCGGCGAGTTCCACTGTCTCTGTTTCGAGCTCTTCCTGCTTTTGCGTCGTAGCCCACGCGGAAAAGGCCGTGCGTACTGTCTCTTCGAGTGCGGGCCAGGCGGTGGCCAGCAGAGAATTCTTTGGTTCAGACAGGGTGAGTTCACCATTTGCATCGACGGTGCAGGCGGGACGAGCAAAGAGGTGCAACTCTTCGCGGGCGCGGGTGGCGGCTACGTAGAGCAGACGGCGCATCTCCTGCCGTTCGCGCTCGCGACGCACACGCGTGACCCAGGCGCGGGCGCTGCCACTCTCATCGCCCTTCGATTGCAGCGGCGCGACAAGAAATTCGCTGAGTGCGCCACTCTCGTCGGGCTCGGCCAGACCGCGTTCCAGCCAGGTGAGCAGCGAGAAGTCGGGCGCGCCAGAGGTGGCCTGCAGCTCCGGCACAATCACCACTTCGAATTCCAGACCCTTCGATTTGTGCATGGTCATCAGCTGCACGCCGCACTCTTCCTGCACGGTTGGATCAGCCAGCGCGGTTAGATCGGCCAGTGCTGCATCGAGCGCAGGGCCCAGCAAGTCCTGTTCTCCGGCAGGCAGATCATCGAGCGTCTGCCAGAGCAGGTCAAGGTTGGCGTGTGCGGTCGGATTGGCGCAGGCCGCGCCGCCCACGCTCAGCCACAACTGTTCGAGCCATGAGCCGAGGGCGTTGGAGCTTTGGGCAAAGCGCAAGGCTGGCGCGGTGTCGAGCGCGGTGAGCAGGCGCTCGACGGCGGCCGTGCCTTCGGCGGAGAGCAGCTTGACCCGCTCCTTGAGCAGCGATGGAACGGAGCGGCGCAGTGTGGATTGCTCATCGCCGCTTACCAGCGCATGCAGATCGGCAAGCGAGAGTCCGCACCAGGGAGCGCGCAAGACACCGAGCCATGCCACGCGATTCTGCGGATTGAGGGCGGCGCGGCCAAGTGCCAGCGCGTCCTGAATCTCTGGCCGGTCCTTGAGGCCTTCCAGATCGACTGCACGGAAGGGAATTTTTTCCTTGTGCAGAGCCTCAGCGATGGGTGCAAGTGATTTGCGCGAGCGGCCCAGCACGGCGACGCGATATTTTTTCTTTTCCGCAGTGGGTGCCGTGAGGTTGAAGGCAGCGGCTGCTTTGATTTGTTGGTGATGCTCACGGATGAGCGCAATGACGCGGTCAATCTGTGCTTGATGCGCTGCGGTGCGTGCTGCGGTGCGGCTTTCTCGCTCGATGCTGGAGCCGGTATGGCTCCGTGATGCGGGTATGAAGTCAAGATGGAGCTGGAGCGTCTCAGCCGCAAAGGCGAAGCCAGACTTGGGTGCGCGCGAGGGCGCGGCGGATGCGAAGGTGACGCCGCTGCCGTCGTCGTGCGCGAAGACCCTTTCGAAAAACGTATTGGTTTCGCTGACCAGTGCAGGCTCGGTGCGGAAGTTGGAACGTAGCTGCGCGAAGTCGAAGGTGAGCGGCTCGGCGTCGGGTAGTTCCAGGCCGAGGGAGCGCACGCGGGCGAAGAGTTCGGCCTCGGCGTCGCGGAAAAAGTAGATGGACTGCATCGGATCGCCGACGACGAAGCAGGTGCGGCTGATGGCATCGGGCCATGCGCTGACGAGGTGCGCGAGCAGTTCGTGCTGACGGCGGCTGGTGTCTTGAAATTCGTCGACGAGCAGATGGTGAATGCCGTCGGCGAAGGCCAGGGTTGCATCTTCGGGCAGGCCCTCTTCGCCCTTGAGCACATTGAGCGCGGTCTGCGCGATCTCGGTAAAGTCGGTTTGGCCGGCTTCGGCAAAGACGATGCGCAGATTCACGGCGGCATGCACCAGCAGGGTGAAGGCGGCGCGCACGATCTGCCACTCTTCATCGCTGAAGCGTGCGGGGGGCAATGTGCGCAGAGCGGCCAGCGCGGATTCAAAACCGTCAATCGCGTTGAGACCCGCGATTAACTCCAGCAGGCTGGCTTTCTCGCGTTTGCGATTGGCAGGAAAGCCGATGCGTTTGTCGATGCTTTTGCGGAAGGTACCTGTGCCGGTGAGCAGGAGAGTTGCGAGCGAAAGCAATGCGCGTTGCGCGGCTTCGATCTCTTCTTCGTCGTCGAAGCTGGGCCATGCGGGCAGTTCGGCAAGATCGAGAAAGACTTCGCCTCCGGGATTTCCGCAGGCAAAGCGGGCCAGGGCGAGCGCTTCCTCCCGTGCAGCGGGAGCCTGATCAAAAAGCTGGTCAAGGTGCGCGAGTGCGGCTTGCACGGCGTTGGCAAACGGGCGTTCGAGCTTGGCGCGCACCAGATCAGGATCGAAGCTGCTGTCGAGCACGAAGTCGCGCATCCAGCGGTCGCGTTGCGCGAGCATACGGATGAGCAGGTCTTCCATCTCCGCCCAGTTGTTGTCGCGCCAGAGCAGTAGCAGCTCGATGGCTTCGCGCAGCGGCGCGGGCGCATCGTCGAGCGAGGCCAGCGTGCGGCGGGCAGCGCGGCGATAGAGTTCCGCAGGCTGATCGCTTGGTTCCATGCCGCCGCCCAGGCCACTGACGATGGGCTGACCGAGAGCCAGTTCGCGGCAGAAGGCATCGATGGTGGTGATGCGCAGTTGCGTGGGCAGATCGAGTAACTGCCAGCCGTGCTCTTCCGAGCGTGCGATGGCGGCAGCAGCCAGCGCCGTCATGGAAGACTCTTCGGCAGCGATGATTTGCTGTGCGGTAAGGTGCGAAGCCTTTTCCAGCTCGGCCAGAATGCGGTGGCGCATTTCCGCGGCTGAGGCGCGGGTAAAGGTGATGGCGACGACCTCGCTGGGCGCGTCTACCGTGGCCAGCAGCGCCAGAAAGCGGCGGGTGAGCAGATCGGTTTTGCCGGATCCGGCGGGAGCTTGCACGAGTACGGATCTGTCCGTGGCCAGCGCGCGCAGACGTTCGTTCTGGTCGGGAGGAAGGGGGCGTGCGTCAGTCATGGGCTTCCTCTTCGTTGCTGCAGGATTCTTCTTCGCGCAACAGGTCGCGATTCTCTTCAATGCGGCAGAGCGTTTGCAGGTCGCACCGTTCGCAGGTTTTATCGGGATCGAGTGGCTGCACGCTGGCGCGGCCGCTCAGAAATTCCTCGGCCAACTTCTCGATTTCGTCGCGCCAGTCCATCAGCATTTCGGCATCGAGGGGGCGTTTCATCAGATGCGAAGATGCGCTGAGTCTGGAGTGCAGCAGTTCTTTGGCACTGCCCACACGGCCGGCGAATTCACAAGCACCTGTGCGTACTTTGGCAAAGACGACGCCGCCCAGTTCTTCGTTGTGCTCCCGATCAAGGCCGTAGCTGGCGTAGAGCGGAAGCTGCACATCGTCGAGCCGGGGCAGATCCCAGGAGCGCGGTGTGACTTCGCCAGTCTTGTAGTCAACGACGAGCAACGAGTGGTCTTCAAGCACATCCACGCGGTCCAGACGCAGACGCAACTGCAGGCCCGCGACGGAGGCGGTGGCATCTTTTTCCGTGGCCTTGACGGTGAAGGGAATGCGCTCCGCTTCATAATGCAGCCACTGCGTGACGAGCCGTACGAGCCGCTGCTTTTCCAACTCCAGATAGCGGTGCGGCATCTGCCCGGCGGCGGGCGGCAGCGTGGCGGCAAAGGTGCGCGCTACGTGGTCTGCGACGAAGCCCTCCAGATCATTGCGGGCGATCAGATCAGCGTGGGACTGAAGGCCGTGTGGCGGACCCGCCCAGATGGAATGCAGCACGGCATGTAGCAGATTGCCGCGCTGCATGGCGTTGAGGCTGGGCTCGGCGGGTTGCCACGGTTCTGCTGCCAGGCGCGTGGTGGCAAAGGCCTTGAAGGGGCACTGCGATTGGCGCGTGAGCAGCGCTGCGCCGCCGCTGTATGCGGACTGCGCGGAGCAGGCGGGATGGGTGCGGTCGGCAAAGAGTTCGGTGGCGGGTTCGGCGTGAGTGCGCGGCGTGAGCGCAGCAGGCAAAGGCTGCGGCGTACCGGCGATTTGGGCAATCAGACGCGAAGGCCCGGTTTCTACCTGCTGCCGGTTGCGGGGCAGGCTGAAGCAGACTTCACTTGCCGAGCAGCGCAGGCGCTCGGTGATGGTGTGCGCCAGCTCCCAGTCCAGACGCGGCAGCGCGTGAGGCATTCCCGCGTCGCGCTGTACGCCCAGGGGAATGAAGGGATGGGGCTGCGCAGTAGCTGGCCAGCTCTCTTCGGTTGCGCCCAGAAACCAGAGGGCGTCGGCCTCCAGACCAGCGGTTTCGGTGGGTCCGGCAATCAGGATGGGCGCATCGGCGGACTCGGCGGCGAAGAGCGTTTTGTGCAGCACGCCTTCGAGCGTGGAGAGGAACTCGCTCCAGTTGAGTCGGCGGCCATCAAAGCCCAGCGCGGCGCAGCTTTCCAGAGCCTGTTCCAGGCGATGCTGGGCCTGATATTCCGTGCTTGAAAGGGGGCGGCCGCCGGGCCAGCCAAGAGCCTCCAGCAGGCGCGGAAGCAGTTCCGACCATGCGAGCGGCGCTTGTTTTGTGGGCTGTTCGCGCAAGAGTTTGCGAGCTGCCGTGAAGCGCTCCACCCATGCGGGGGGCGCGGCAGGCTGTGCGGCTGCGCGTACAAATTCGTCGTGGCTCCACTGGGTGCGTTCCAGCCCCCTGCGGCGCAGAACACGCATGCGCTGGAAGAGCAAGTCAGCTTCGGTGGTGTCGCGGGTGGTTTGCTCGGTGGAGAGCAGCCAGTCGAGAGCGTTTTCTTCGATGGAGCGGGTGAGCCAGCCGAGCACGAGCAGCAGGCCGCGGCCAAGCAATGTTTCTGCCAGCTGAATGCCGAGCGAGAACTCGAACTGCCCCAGGCATTCTGCACGAAAGACGCGCTCGATCAGGCCACGGTTGCGGGCGGCATTTTGGGCGATGAGCAGTAGACGCACGGCGGGGTTGGCGGCCAGTTCCAGCGCACACCAGCGGGCGGCGGCGGCCAGCTCAGAGGCCTCATCCTGCGTTGTGTAAAAGCGAAGCGTGCGGGCCGGCTCATTGGGCACCGCATGTTCATACGCTCCCCAGGTCGTGAGCAGGCGCTTTTGCGTGGGCTGCAAGCGGTCAAAGCCGACCAGCAGTAGCGCAGGGCGGTCGGCTGATTCCGTCGCATTTTCTGCGGTGAGCAATTCAGCCACTTCGAGCGGCAGGCGCGCGGCGCTGACCAGATGCGCTTTGTTGCAGTGTTCCTCAAAACCGGTAAGCCACTGACTGAAGCTGGCCTGATCGCGCTGCCAGCCCAGGCGGACGCGTTCTTCCAGCTGGGCAGGCGCGTAGGCGCATAGCAAGGCATGGGCCTCCATGGCCAGCTTGCCGAGGCGTGCGCGCGTACTTTCAATGGAGGTGGCCAGATGGCTGTCGGTGCCCACCACGGCGGTCCACAGGCTCTCTTCCTGCAGCGGAGCCAGCAGCAGACGGCCGTCGTGCACGCGCTCCTGCCAGAGGCGGCGCACAAACTGCTGCCAGTGCTCGATCTGTGGCGCGGGCCAGGCGGTGAGGCCCGCGTGGCGGCGCATCTGGTGATAGCTTGCCGTAAGGGCGCGGGCGGCGCGTTCGCTAGCGGTTACCACCATGCCTCCGGTGGCCAGCCAACGGTCGGCCTGCGCGGCCAGACTCATTTCTGCTTCGTTTATTTCGCCCATTCCAGCGTTATACACTGCGGCGCAGTGGATTTCTCCTCAAGCGGAACCGCTTGGCCGGTTGTACACTTTCAGTGACATGCGCAACGTTCTTCTGTTTCCGATCCTCTTTCTGCTGTTGCTGACCGGAGTGCTCGCGGTCGGCTGTCACACGTCCAGCCCGCAATCCGGCCCACAGGTGAAGGTGTACAAGCTGCGTGGCAAGGTCGTCTCTATCGATGCCGCACAGGGCGAGTTGACCGTCAATCATGAGGCGATTCCCGGCTTTATGGAGGCGATGACCATGCCTTACAAAGTGAAGGATCGCACGGCGCTCACAACGCTGCATGCGGGCGATACGATTACGGCCGATGTGCTGGTCAGCTCCGATGCGAACGCCGATTTGCTGCTCGATCATATCGTTGTAGTGGCCGAGGCACGGTCCGACGCAAAAGCTGCGGGTCCGGCGCATGCGGCATTGAGCAAGCCGTTGATTCAGAACGGCTTTGTAGAAAATCTTGGATGAGCGGGCCAGCTGTGGTCTGACCTGTCTATAATGGCCGCGTGCCCCAACGGTCCTGCTGAAGCTACTCTACGCAGAACGGGGCAGGCACAACGATATTCCTAGGAGGAAGGCCATGAGCCAAGGTTTGGAGATTCGCAAGGATGCCGAGATCGATTTTCTTTCGCTGGGTGCACTGGTGCACCGGCTCGATCCTGGCATCATCCCTTTTCGCAAGGCTACGGAGTGCAGGATTCACGTTAGCGGTGGCGAGTTTAACGTGGCCGCCAATCTGGCGGACTGCTTCGGCTTGAACACGGCCATTACCTCGGCCATGGTGGACTATCCGGTGGGCGATCTGATTGCCGAGCGCGTACGCGCCATGGGCGTCAAGCCCATTTACAAACGCTTTGTGCACAATGGCGTTTCCGGACCGAATATGGCCACGGTCTATAGCGATCAGGGCCACGGCGTGCGCCCTCCGGTGGTTTTTTACAACCGTGCGAATGAGGCTGCCGCGCAGCTGAAGCCGGGCGACTTTGACTGGAAGGCGATCTTTGCGAAGGGCGTGAAGTGGGTTCACTCGGGCGGCATTTTTGCGGCTCTGTCGCCCACCACGGCTGAGCTGGCCGCCGAAATGATGAAGGAAGCCAAGGCGGCGGGCGCCATCACCAGCTTCGATCTGAACTTCCGCGAGAAGTTGTGGAAGATTCAGGGCGGCAACGAGAAGGCCGTCGAAGTGCTGGGCAAGATTGTGGAGAACGTTGACGTGCTGGTGGGCAACGAAGAGGATCTGCAGAAGGGCCTGGGCATTGAAGGTCAGGACGTACATGCGACTTCCAAGCTGGATCCGAGCGCCTTCTTTGCGATGATCGAAAAGGTTGTGAAGAAGCAGCCCAAGGTGAAGGCCGTGGCTACCACTCTGCGTGAGGTGCACTCGACGAATCACCACAGCTGGAGCGCCGTGGCCTGGATCAATGGCGAAAAGTTCGTGGCTCCCACCGCCGAGCTGGATGTGGTGGACCGCGTGGGCGGCGGCGACGGCTTTGCGGCTGGCTTCATCTATGGCCTGCTGGCGGGCGAGCAGCCTGCTGAGGCCGTCAAGCTGGGCTGGGCGCATGGCGCTTTGCTAACCACCTTCCCCGGCGACACGACCATGGCCACCGTAGACCAGGTGCGTGCCTTCGCCAAGGGTGGTTCGGCCCGCATCCAACGCTAAGCGCCACCTTCAGTGTGGCTAACCACCTGCGGTGGGGCTAACTGCTTCGCTTGATTTACGAAACAAATTGGAAAGAAATAGAAAAACTCCAGCGGGCTGTGTTGAGCAGCTTGCCGGAGTTTTTTGTTGCAGAAAAATGATGCTGAAGGAGCAGGCTCAGTGCAGGTCTGTGCCGGTGATGCGGGCCAGCGTCATGGGTGTGCTGAGCGGCTCGCGCTTGCCGCGCATCAGGCGATTGACCACCTTGTAGCGCTCACCGGGATAGACCGATTTGACGAATTCGGCTGGCATTCCGCCTTCCATATAGGAGATGCGGGTGAACAGGAAGACCGGAGCCTTGGCGGCGATGTGCAGCAGGCGACCCTCTTCGGCGCTGGCCTTGCCCACTTCGATCACCTCATCGGTGACCATCATCTGAATGCCGTGGTGCTCGGCCAGTTCCTCATAGAGAGAAGTGGTGGGGTCGTAGCTTTCCATCAGGCCGGGGCAGAGCAGCGCGGGCAGAAAGCTGCATTCAATGCCCATGGGCATGGAGTTGCCGTAGCGGACGCGGCGCAGAGTGAAGACCGGTTCGCCCTCGGCCAGCATCAGAGCCTCTTTCACCTGCTGAGTGGCTTCCTGCAGGCGGAAGCTGAGCACGGTGGAGCTGGGCCGTGCGCCGCGGGCCTCGGTCTCTTCGGTAAAGCTGAGCACCTGGCGGAAGTCGCGCTCCAGTTTGATGGAGGAGATGAAGGTACCTTTGCCCTGGCGGCTGTAGATGACGCCCAGGTCGCAGAGCGCGCGCACGGCTTGCCGCACGGTCATCTGGCTGACGCCCATGCGGGTGGCTATGCGCTCGATGGAGGGCAGCGGCTCACCGGGTTTGAGCTCGCCGGACTGGATCTGTTCGATCAGTCGTTGCTGGATCTGGTGATAGAGGGGAACGCCGCTGCGCCGGTCCAGTGGGGAAGGTCTGGACGGGTCGGCGCGTCGGGTTTGCGTTTGTGCGGGAACCATGGTTTCAACCTCGAGAGCAGGAATGGGTGTTTCCGGTCAGGGGTGTTGGAGTTTTTCTGTGGCCAGCCCCGGCTGGGAAGGACGGAGCAGGCCGCAGTGTGGTGTCTTCGCGGGCGTGCAATCCGGGCCGTGGAGGATGCGGATGGGAGTCCGTATTCCTCCTGACTCCATGCCCGTCGACACTGCTGTTCGGTCGAATTGTAGCGGTAGCCTGATAAAGACGGTCTGATGTTTTGTGGGGAAAGTGCAGGATTTTTCAGGTGTAACAGTATGCGAAGGATTTTTGCGGCAGGCTGAAGCAGGGATGCTCCAACCTGAATTTCAGGAAACATCCTCAGGTTTTATGCTTCTTTAGTGCCGTCGCAGATGGGAGGCCGGGAGACTATCGGCCAAAGTTGATCCCGGTTGGGTTATTCCTGTTTTCTCAGCTTGCTCAACAGGTCCTGGGGGTGGACCGGCTTGGCCAGAATCTCAAACTCATAGCCCTGGGCGTGGGCTTTTTCCAGAAGATCGGCCGTGGCGGCCTGTCCGGAGAAGAGCAGAATCTTGATCTTGGGCAGCATCATTCGGATGCGAATGGCGGCATCAATACCATTCAGGTCTGCCATGATGACGTCGGAGATAAGCATGTCGGGGCCGAAGGTGCTGGCCAATTCCAGGGCTGCCTGACCCGAATAGACGGAGCGGGCGGCAAAACCACTTTGATTCAAGATCATAGCCAATGTGTCGGCAATGACTTTTTCGTCATCAACGACCAGGACTTTGGGTTTGCGAATCGTGTCGGACATACTCACCTGAAGCGGGGAAGGCCTGTTGGATTATCGAGGCACGTCACTGGAGTCACAGGAATCAGCTGTCCGGCTGCTCCTGGAAGAGCGATTGGAGATCATCATACGCTAAGAGAATGGATTTTGTATGGGAGGAAAACTTTCCGGCCCGAGGCCCCATGATGGAGTGCTAGATCTGCTATAAATTCTGATTTAACAGTTTTTTGTGGCCATACGGGATTTTTTGCTCCCGGGATTCTTCAGGATGCAACAGATGGAAACTATACTGGGGAAAGCCGATCCCCGGATCCCGCGCCGATTTCCCCCTTTCGGAGAACTAGTATGCAGGAAGCCGCCTTCCCGAGCCAGGAGCAGTCTACGTCTGTGGTTCAGACGGTAGAACCCATCATCCGTGCTGCGCAGGTCGAAAAGTATTATCAGCAACCCAGTCAGAATCGCATTCAGGTGATTTCGGCGACCGATCTGGCCATTGTGCCGGGTGAAATTGTGGCGTTGCTGGGGCCGTCGGGCTCTGGCAAGTCTACTATGCTGCGCATGTTGAGCGGTCTTTCGACGCCGACGGCCGGCCAGGTGTATTGGCATGACCAGCCGATTGACCGGGTAGAGATCAACGTTTCGATCGTCTTCCAGAGCTTTGCGCTTTTTCCGTGGCTGACGGTGCTGGAAAACGTGGAAGCACCGCTGCAGGCACGGGGTGTGCCGGCGGCTGAGCGCCGTGAGCGCAGCATGAAGATGCTCGACACCGTCGGTCTGGACGGCTTTGAGGGGGCCTACCCCAAGGAGCTTTCAGGCGGCATGAAGCAGCGTGTGGGCTTTGCCCGGGCGCTGGTGGTTGAGCCCGAAGTGTTGTTCATGGACGAGCCCTTTAGCGCGCTGGACGTGCTGACGGCCGAAAACCTGCGCAGCGAACTGCTGGAGCTGTGGTCGAAGAAGACCATGCCTACCAAGGCCGTCTTCATTGTGACGCACAACATTGAAGAGGCTGTGCTGCTGGCTGACCGCATCGTGGTGCTGGGCCGCAATCCAGGGCACATCCGTACCGACTTCCGGGTGCAGCTGACGCAGCCGCGCGACCGCAAATCCGAACCTTTTACGCAGCTGGTGGATTACATCTACAAGGTGCTGACTATGCCCGATGTGGCTCCGGCCGAAGCGCCGACGGGCCAGCCCGCGGTACGCGACCAGCGGCAGATGCACTACCAGATGCTGCCTCATGCGCGCCCCGGCGGCATTGCCGGCCTGCTGGAGTTGCTGATCGACAAGGGCGGCAAGGACGATATTTATCGGCTGGCCGATGATCTGGCCTTTGAGATTGATGATCTGTTCCCGACGGTGGAAGCCGCGCAGTTGCTTGGCTACCTGAAGATCGAGGAAGGCGACGCGGCCATTACGCCAGCTGGCGAAGAGTTTGGCAACAGCGAAATTCTGCGCCAGAAGGAGCTCTTCCGTACGGCGGCGGTGGCCAATGTGCTGCTGCTGCGGCAGATCTGCCGCGCCATTGAGACCAAAAGCGACCACAGTGTGCCGGAAGAGTTCTTCATGGATATGCTCGACGAGCAGTTCAGCGAAGAGGAGTGCCAGCGGCAGATGGAAACCGCCGTGGCCTGGGGCCGTTATGCCGAGCTGTTCGACTTCGACTCTGGCCGTCGCCGTTTCATGCTGCCCGACGCTGCCGAGGAGGACGCCAAGGCCGAAGAGGAGGCGCATTGAAGACTCCTCTGCTGGGCAATACTCCGATCACAACCCCACGCCCGCGCTCGATGTTCATCGATGGTACGGTGATTCTGTTGTTGCTGGCGATTTTTCTGGCCATCATCAAAACGGGGGAGTACTGGCTGGGCAAGCCGCTGCCGGAAGCCAACATCTCGCACTCGGTCCAAATGCTGCCGGTCTATGCGTTCTACTCCTGTGTGCGCATTGGTGTGGCCTACCTGCTGAGTCTGGTTTTCGCGGTGGCCTATGGCTACGTTGCGGCCTATAACAAGCGGGTTGAAGCATGGATGATTGCCGTGCTCGACATTCTGCAGTCGATTCCCGTGCTCAGCTTTCTGCCCGGCGTGATGTTGGCCATGATGGCGCTGATTCCCGGCCATCAGCTGGGCATTGAGCTGGGTTCGATCATCCTGATCTTTACCGGTCAGGTGTGGAATATGGCCTTCAGCTTCTATAGCTCGCTGAAGTCGATTCCGCGCGAGATGATCGAGGCTACGCGCATCAACCGCTTCAGTGCTTGGCAGCGATTCTGGCAGTTGGAACTGCCGTTCAGCGCTATTGGCCTGATCTGGAACTCGATTATGAGTGTGGCCGGCGGCTGGTTTGCGTTGATCGCCTGCGAAACCTTCCCGCTTGGCCAGCAGAGCTTCCGTCTGCCGGGTCTGGGCAGCTATCTGCAGGCTGCAGCCTTCAGTGATCCGGTGGATGTGCACGGACTGGTCTGGGGCATGGTGGCGCTGATTCTGATCATTGTGGCCTGCGACCAGTTGATCTGGCGGCCGCTGATTGCCTCGAGTGCCAAATTCAAGATTGAGCAGGTGGAGAGCTCACGCACCATCACCTCGCCGATCCTGACCCTGCTGCAGCGGCCGAGCCGGGTGCTGAGCATGCCGGGCCGCTCCTGGGATGCACTGAACGAGCGCGTCTATCAAAGGCTGGCGCGTTCCGAAGAGTGCCGCGTGGTGCATGCCATGGACGACGAAGGCAAGCGCAAAGGCCTGCTGGTGCCCAGCCTGATGGGATTCTTTGTGGCGCTGTTCATCTTCTGGGGCGGATTCCACGCCTGGGAGATGGTGCGGGGCGCGGCGGTCATTGACCTGCATCACTTGCTTCTGGCGGCTGGCGCAACCTACCTGCGCGTGAACGCCTCGCTGGTGATTGCCGCGCTGTGGACAATTCCGGTGGGTGTTGCGATTGGCTCCAATCCCCGCCTTGCACCGGTGTTGCAGCCCATTACGCAATTGATTGCATCGGTTCCGGCCTCGGCCTTTTTCCCGGTAGCCATGATGTTGATGATGCGCTGGGGACTCGGGCTGGGTATTGGTTCGGTTGCGCTGATGCTGCTGGGCACGCAGTGGTACATCCTGTTCAACGTGATTGCCGGAGCGATGGCTATTCCCTCGGATCTGAAGGAAGCCGCCGCGGTCTACAAGTTCACGCGCTGGCAGCGCTGGAGGCGGCTGATCCTGCCTGGAATCTTTCCATATCTGATTACGGGAATGGTGACGGCCTCGGGCGGCGCGTGGAATGCTTCGATTCTAGCCGAGTACGGTTTGCTGGGCAAGCGCACATTCCAGACCATCGGGCTGGGTTCGGAGATTACCGCCGCGCAGACCAGCAATAATCTGGCTACGCTGTTGCTGGCTACGATTCTGATGGCTGCGATTGTGGTGACGACGAATCGGCTGGTGTGGCGCAGACTCTACAAACTGGCCGAAACCCGCTACAAGCTGGAAGGGTAGCCTGAACGGGAGGGCGTGGGGGCATTCATGCCCCCGAAGCTGGCATGCCAAAGAACGTGCCTTCAGGCTCGGGTATTTTTCCGACACACACGATGCCCGCGAAAATAGGCTATAGAAAAGGCCAGCTTCATGCATGGTTTCCCGGAATTATTCCCCAGGGCTGAATCCCTCACGCATGAGCATGGACTTTTGCGAGGGTTAAAACCCTCGCCTTCCTCCGCCATGCGTTTTTTCGCAGTTGTTTTCCGCAGTTTTGTAAAACCGTGACCTTTGAAAATAGATTCAAGGCTGGATTTTTCCGCAGTCTGAGAGCTTCGAATCCTTGAGGCGCTCTTTCTATTTTTCGTTGGTGGGCGCGCTTTCTAGCAGCGGAACCCAGAAGCGGAAGGATGCGCCTTTGCTGGGAAGGTTGACGGCTATAATGCCGCCGCTGTGGGCGATGAGGATGGCGCGTGCAATGGCCAGACCCATTCCCGAGCCTTTGCGACGCAGAAATTTTTGCTTGCCACGATAAAACTTTTCGAAGATCAGCGGCAGATCGCGCGGATCGATGCCAGGCCCCTCGTCTTCCACCAGGAACTCGATGCGGTCCGCATGGCGCTGAAAACTGAGTCGGATGCGTGTGCCGTCGGGGGTGTGGGCGGCGGCGTTTTCGAGCAGGTGGCGCAGCACGCGGCCAAGCAAGTGTGTGTCCAGCCAGACGGGTGTGAGCGGATCGTTGCTGGGTGCAACCACGACGCGGCGTGCCGCCAGCGTGGTGCGCGAAGCGGCCACGGCTTCTTCCAGCAGCGCGCGTGGTTGCTGTGCGTTCAGCGTGACTTCAACCGAATTGGAGTCGATCTCGGCCATTTCGATGGCCTCGCCGATCAGCAGATCGAGCCGGGCCGATTCTTCGTCGATGATGGCGGCCAGCTCACTGCGGGATTCTTCGTCCATCTCCGAGGTGCTGCAGAGCACGGAGGCGGCGGCGCGAATCGAGGTGAGTGGGGTGCGCAGTTCGTGGGTCAGCGAGTCGGTGAGCGCGGTGCGCAGCCGTTCCGATTCGCGCGCGGCCTCAATGTGGGCGGCTTTTTCCAGCGTAATGGAGCGGGCCACGGCAATGGCCACCTGCGCGCAGATGGCCATTGCCACTTCATGCGGCAGAGTGTCGGAACTCCAGGCCAGCACACCCACTGGATCCAGGCCGACCATCAGCGTGAGGGCGGAAAATCCGCCGGGAATTTCGTGTTGCGCGCCGGGTTCCTGCACCATGGCGCGGAGGCTGGCCTGAATGCTCATGGGCAGATCGTCGGTGGAACTTTGGAACTGGTCGCGCTCGCGCACGTAGAGCACGACGCCGTTGAGTGCAAAGATGCGGTCGATCAGCAGGGGCAGGGAGCGGATCATCTGGTCGGCGTCTTCGTGGAGCATCATCTCCTTGCCCAGTTCGAAGAGCCGTTCCACGTCCAGACGGCGATAATCCGCCAGCTGGGTACGCAGGCGCATCAACTCTGCCAGACGGCCCACCACCAGGCAACTGGCAATGTAGGAGCCAAGCGCTACCCACTGCTGCAGGCCAACAATGCGGAAGGTGTGCAGCGGAAGAAGAAAATAGTAGTCAAAGGCGGCGGCGCACAGCAGCGCGGCAAACAGCGCCATGCGCAGGCTGATGCGGGAGGCAAACCAGACGACGAGGGTAAGAAAGACCAGACCTGCGGTGGTTGCGTCGGCATTGAGGCCGACCAGAATGCAGGAGGTGAGGATGGCTGCCAGAGCGGTTTCCAGCCATTGCAGCAGCCATTCGAGGGGTTTGTTTTGTCGCATCATTCTTTACGCCAATCATATCCTTTCGGAAAGATGATGTAATCTGCCAAAGGGAAGGGTCCGACAATGCGTGCACGCATTCTTATCATCGACGACGAACCACAGATCACGCGCGTGCTGCGCGCTTCCATCTCCGCACAGGGTTTTGATGTACGAACCGCCAATGATCCTGAGGAGGGGGTGCGCACCTTCACTGAGTGGTCGCCGGACCTGGTGATCACCGATCTGATGATGCCGGGCATGACCGGCGTGGAGATCTGCCGCTCCATTCGCAATCATGGGCAGACGCCGATCATTGTGCTTTCGGTGCGCGACCACGAACGCTCAAAGGTGGAGGCGCTCGATGCCGGCGCGGACGACTACATTACCAAGCCTTTTGGTGTGCCGGAACTGCTGGCCCGGGTGCGTGCCCATCTGCGCCGCGCTCCGGAACGCACTACCACCAGCATTGAGGCGGGCGATTTTGCCGTGGATACGGCGGCGCATCTGGTGATGGTCTGTGGCAAGTCGGTTCGCCTGACGCCCAAGGAGTTCGATCTGCTGGCGCATATGGTGCGCAATTCCGGCAAGGTGATGGCGCATCGCGCGTTGTTGGGGGCAGTCTGGGGCGCGCAATCGGCGCATCAACCCGAATATTTACGGGTATTTGTGGGCCAGTTGCGCAAAAAGCTGGAAGCCGAAACCGGGAAACAGTACATTATGACCGAGCCCTGGGTGGGCTATCGCTTTGTTCCTGAGGGATTTACCGAGGGAGAAGAGTAACGTTAGCCGGCCGGCCTTCTGGCCGGTCCTTATGGACTTTTTAGAAATTCCGGCTCTTGACGAGAATGTGTAAAGGCCATCGTTTTACGCGGCTTTCTGAAAGGCGACGAGTTGGGTTCTTGTGGCGGCCAGCCGTTGCGCTTTCAGCAGCAGGTAGTTGAGATTGCGGTAGCCGCGTCCGCGTCGCAACAGCGCTTTGATGTTGCCGTTGACTGCTTCGACCACCCCCAGGGGAACCTTTGTTCTGCAGTAGTTCAGGATTCCCTCCAGATGGCGAAGCAGCATGTCGGCCAACTTCTCCATGGGCTTGAGCCGCTGCCAGCGCAACTGATCGATCCAGTTCTTCAGGTAGCGCAACATCGCGCCCTCATATCTGTAGCTCCACAGCCGATCCAGACTTTCCTTGAGCAGGTACGCCTTCATCACGCGCCGGTTCAGCGCAAACAGTTCGTTGAGTTGCTGTTTTTGGCGCGCGGTCAGATGCACCCAGCGCGTCAGCAGCAGCCAGCGCTTGCCCTTGACCAGTTCCCGCGCCGGCCCGCCCTTGCGGAAGAACTCCTGGCGGCGCACCTCATCCACAGCCGCTCCGGCGTGCTTCATGATGTGAAATTTGTCATAGATGATGCGGCAGTTGGGCAGCCACTCGGCGATGCTCTGCTTGAACGGTTCCCACATATCGACGCAGGCAGCCTGCACCGCGCCACGTTGAAAGGGGCTCAGTTGCTTGGCGAAGAACTCGTCGAGCGTTTCCTTCTTCCGCTCCGCGCCGAACCACAGAGGCTCGGCGGTCCCGAGGTTGCTCACCACGGTGATGAACTTTTGCTTTTTGCCCACAAAGATCTCGTCCACACCCATCTGCCGCAAGGCCGGCTTGCGCCGCGACTTTGCCCAACGCGCCAGATACCGCTGATCGATGGCCCGCACCGTGCTCGCCGCCAGACCAAACTGCCGCGCTACTCGGCTGGCTGCGGAGCTTTCGCAGGCTTGGCCTACCGCATCCTCGAAACGCTTGCTGAAGGGCGCTTTGCCAGGAAGCAGCGGCACCTTCTCCGCCTTGACGCCGCAGTCCAGGCAACGAACCCGGTACAGCTCGATCACCACCGTGGTCAGATACTCGAAGCACGGCAGATCGCGCACTTCCCGCTCATAGCTGGCTACCATTTCGCCTGTTGGCCTGCCGCAGCCGGAACAGACCAGCAACTTGTTGGCCCGCTTGCGCCGAACCCAAAGCTTCAGCCTTTTGCCAGGCTCGTCAATCTCATGCCGGTAGACCTTGTAGCCCGGCCATCCCAATACCCGCGTCCAATCGTTGTCGCGCATCGGGAGGAGAATAGCCGATTCCACACCTCAAGCAAAACCCGCGAAAATCACGCTGCCTTACAGATTCCTGCGCAGAGCCGAAATTCCTTTCGCCCCTTACACCTGCCTCTCCCGCACAATCACACATACAGGCACTCTGAAGATTTTTTCAGTAAGGCCTGCACGCAACCAGCGCAAGCAAGGCGGGGTTGCATGTATTCCACGCGCCGGAGCCTGTCTCCGGCAGAACGGTGAGACCGGCGATGCAAGACGTAGTCATGCTGCTGTTCACGGCTGTATTTTTCGCTCTGGCGTTTTTCTACGTCAAGGGCTGCCAGAAGCTGAGGTAGATATGGACGTCATCTCTCTCGTTGCGATTGTTCTGTCGGTGCTGTTGTTGGGCTATCTGACGCTCACCCTGTTGTTTCCGGAGAAATTTTAAACATGACGGCTCAAGGCTGGTTGCAGTTTTCCGTCTTTTGTCTGCTGCTGATTGCCAGTGTGCGCCCGGTGGGCGCGTATCTGACGCGGGTGCTGGAGGGTGAACGCACGTGGCTTGATTTCGTGCTGCGCCCTTTCGAACGGCTCATCTACAAGCTGAGCGGCGTACGCGCCGAGGCCGAGATGAACTGGCGTCAGTACGCTTTCGCGGCGCTGGGTTTTTCAGCGATTTCGCTGCTGGTCACTTACGTGATCGAGCGTGTGCAGGCACATCTGCCATTCAACCCACAGGGACTGGCCAACGTGGGCACGGATCTTGCCTGGAACACGGCGGCCAGCTTTACCACCAACACCAACTGGCAGTCGTACACGCCGGAATCCACGATGAGCTATCTGACCCAGATGGCTGGTCTGGCGACGCACAACTTCTGGTCGGCGGCGGTAGGAATTTCGGTGGCGGTGGCTCTGGTGCGCGGCATCAAGCGCACGGAGTCGGGCACCATCGGCAATTTCTGGGTCGATATGACCCGCACCACGCTCTATGTGCTGTTGCCTGGCTCGCTGATCTATGCGTTGCTGCTGGTGGCGCAGGGCGTGCCGCAGAACCTGCATGCCTACACGCAGGCGCACACGATGGAACACCAGACGCAGACGATTGCGCAGGGACCGGTGGCTTCGCAGGAAGCGATCAAGATGCTGGGCACCAACGGTGGCGGCTTCTTTAATGCCAACAGCGCCCATCCGTTTGAGAATCCCACTCCGTTTGCCAATCTGTTGCAGATGCTTTCGATCTTCATTATTCCCGCCGGCCTGACCTATATGCTGGGCCGCATGACCGGTTCGCCGGGGCATGGATGGGCGGTTTTTGCTGCCATGTTCCTGCTCTTTCTGGTGGGCTTTACTACGGTCTACTGGGCGGAGTCGCAGGCGCATCCGCTGATTCATGGCGCGCAGCAGACGGCTACGGCCACTGCTCCGGGCGGCAACATGGAAGGCAAGGAAGTTCGCTTCGGCATTCTGAACAGCTCACTGTTTGCCACTATTACCACCGATGCAAGCTGTGGTGCGGTCAACAGCATGCATGACAGCTACACTCCGCTGGGCGGCATGGTGGTGCTTACCAACATCATGCTGGGCGAGGTGATCTTTGGCGGCGTGGGTTCGGGTCTGTACGGCATGCTGATCTTCGTGGTGCTGGCGGTCTTCATTGCCGGTCTGATGGTTGGTCGCACGCCCGAGTATCTGGGCAAGAAGATCGAAGTTTATGACGTGAAGATGTCCATGCTTTACGCGCTCATCTTCCCGATCATCATTCTCACGCTGACGGCAGCGTTTCTGCTCTCGCCCACCATCGGTCTTTCGTCGCTGAGCAACAACGGACCGCACGGGCTGAGCGAGATTCTCTACGCCTTTACCTCTGCCGCGGGCAACAATGGTTCGGCCTTTGCGGGCCTGAACGCCAACACCTGGTGGTACAACGTGGTGCTGGGCATTGAAATGCTTTGCGGTCGCTTCCTGATGATGATTCCGGTGCTGGCACTGGCCGGAAACCTGGCGCAGAAGAAGAGCGTTCCGCCCTCGCCGGGCACCTTCCCGGTCAATGGTGGTCTGTTTGCTGTGCTTCTGGTTGGTATTGTCATCATTCTTGGCGCACTGACCTTCTTCCCGGCGTTGAGCCTTGGACCGATCCTCGAGCATCTGCTGCTCCGGGCCGGACAGCTCTTCTAACCCATACCGTAGAGGCGAGAGAAGAATCATGTCTGAAAAGAAGAGTCTCTGGAATACAGAAATCCTGGGGCAGGCGCTCGTAGACGCGCTGCGCAAGCTCAACCCCAAGGGTATGGTGAAGAACCCGGTGATGTTCGTGGTTGAAGTGGGCAGCGTGTTGACGACGGTTCTGCTCATCAACGACGCAATTCAACATCGTCCCGGCCTCGGCTTCAACCTGCAGATCACCCTGTGGCTGTGGTTCACCGTACTGTTTGCCAACTTTGCCGAAGCCATGGCCGAAGGCCGTGGCAAGGCGCAAGCCGATACGCTGCGCAAGGCCAAGGGCGAGACCATCGCCCGCCGTTACAACGAAGCCAACGAACTTGAAGAGATTCCCAGTGGGCAGTTGCGCGCTGGCGATGTGATCTTTGTGGAAGCCGGGCAGTACATTGCCGGTGACGGCGAAGTGATCGAGGGCGTGGCCTCGGTGGACGAGTCGGCTATTACGGGCGAATCGGCACCGGTGATTCGCGAGGCGGGCGGCGACCGTTCGGCTGTAACCGGCGGTACCAAGGTGCTCTCCGACTACATTCGGGTGAAGATCACCTCCAACCCCGGCGAAACCTTCCTGGATCGTATGATCGCATTGGTGGAAGGCGCCAGCCGTCAGAAGACGCCGAACGAGATTGCGCTGAGCATTCTGCTTTCGGGTCTGACGATCATCTTTCTGCTGGCCGTAGTCACGCTGCAGCCTTTTGCGATCTACTCGCATGCGCCGCAGACGGTCTTCGTGCTGGTCTCGTTGCTGGTCTGCCTGATTCCGACGACGATTGGTGGTCTGCTTTCGGCCATCGGCATTGCCGGCATGGATCGTCTGGTGCAGTACAACGTGCTGGCCATGAGCGGTCGCGCCGTGGAAGCGGCGGGCGACGTGAACACCCTGCTGCTGGACAAGACCGGCACCATCACGCTCGGCAATCGTCAGGCGGCGGAGTTTATTCCTGCGCCCGATGTGACGCCGGAGCGGCTGGCCAACGCAGCGCAGCTTTCCTCGCTCAGCGACGAGACGCCCGAGGGTCGCTCGATTGTGGTGCTGGCCAAGGAGAAGTACAACCTGCGTGGCCGCGATCTGCAGGATAGCCATGTGGAGTTTGTTCCGTTCACCGCGCAGACGCGCATGAGCGGCGTGAACCTGCCGGGCTCGCAGATCCGCAAGGGCTCGGTGGACGCGATCTCCCGTTTTCTTGAGGACCAGGGCTCACAGCTTCCGCAGAAGGTGCGCGAGGCCGTGGAGCAGGTGGCTCGCCTGGGCGGCACGCCGCTGGTGGTGGCAGAAAACTCCACCGCACTGGGCGTGATCTACCTGAAGGACATCATCAAGGGTGGCCTGAAGGAACGTCTTGCCAGACTGCGCGCCATGGGCATTCGCACCATCATGATCACGGGCGACAATCCGCTGACCGCGGCTGTGATTGCACGCGAGGCGGGTGTGGACGACTTCCTGGCCGAAGCCAAGCCCAAGGACAAGATGGACCTGATCAAGCGTGAGCAGGGCAAGGGCAAGCTGGTGGCCATGACGGGCGACGGTACCAACGATGCTCCGGCGCTGGCGCAGGCCGACGTGGGCGTGGCCATGAACAGCGGCACGCAGGCGGCCAAGGAAGCCGGAAACATGGTCGATCTGGATTCCAACCCGACCAAGCTCATCGAAATTGTGGAGATCGGCAAGCAGTTGCTGATGACGCGCGGCGCGCTTACCACCTTCTCGATTGCCAACGACGTAGCCAAGTACTTTGCCATTATTCCGGCAATGTTCATGGCGGTCTTCCCGGCGCTGGGCGCGTTGAACATCATGGGTCTGCATTCGCCGCAGTCGGCGATTCTCTCTGCCGTGATCTTCAACGCGATCATCATCATTGCGCTGATTCCGCTGGCACTCAAGGGCGTAAAGTACGAGCCCAAGCCTGCCGGAGTGCTGTTGCGCAACAACCTGCTGATCTATGGCGTGGGCGGCATCTTCGTCCCGTTCATCGGCATCAAGGCCATCGACTTGTGTCTGGTGGCTCTGCACCTGGCGTAAGCGGGAAGGAGATCGAAGATGGAATTGCACGCTCCTGAATACGAATTGAAGCAGAAGGCAGAGGTGGATCATCCGGTATGGCTGACCGCGCTGCGCTTCACGGTGGTGACGGCGATCCTGCTGGGCTTGGTGTATCCTCTGCTGGTCACGGGCATTGCCGGAGTGGTCTTTCCGCATCAGGCGGCAGGTAGCCTGGTGCTGAAGGATGGACAGGTGATCGGCTCGGAGCTGCTGGCGCAGAGCTTCACGTCGGATCGCTACTTCCATCCGCGGCCCTCGGCTGCGGGTACGAATGGCTATGATGCGACGGCTTCGGCCGGATCGAATCTGGGACAGTCCAACAAGGCTCTGGTCACGCGCCTGCAGGGCGACATTGACAAGCTGTCTGCAGCCAATGGCGGCAAGCCGGTGCCCATCGACATGGTGACCACCTCGGGCTCAGGGCTTGATCCGGACATTACGCCCGATAATGCCTACTACCAGGCCGCGCAAGTGGCCAAGGCGCGCGGCATCGCGGAAGACGCGGTACGCAGCCTGATTGCCAAGGACACCACGCAGCGCCAGTTTGGCCTGCTGGGCGAGCCGCGAGTGAACGTGCTCGCGATTAACCTCGACCTGGACAAGATTGCTCACTAAGAGCAAATAAGCTGTAGCAATAGCAAAGCGGGAAGAGTCGCAAGACTCGACCCGCTTATTTTTTTACAGAGAACAGAGTGTTTGGCGTTTGGAGTAGAGAGTGGTGAGTGTCCAACGGTCCCTGATCTCTGGCCCCTGACCTCTGTTTTTACACTTCCCGGCGTCCTTCCATGGCGCGGGCCATGGTTACTTCGTCGGCGTACTCAATGTCGCTGCCGGCGGGAATGCCTGTCGCAATGCGGGTAATCTTTACCGAGAATCTGCGCAACGCAGTGGCCAGCCAATCGGCCGTGGCTTCGCCTTCGAGGGTGGGGCTGGTGGCGAGGATGACCTCTTCGATTTCGCCACGTTCGGCGCGGCTGAGCAGGGTGGCGGTGCGGAGCTGATCGGGCCCCACACCATGCAGCGGCGAGAGCGTGCCGTGTAGCACGTGATAGACGCCGTTGTAGCCACGCGTGCGTTCCACCG
The DNA here is from genome assembly GCF_048629425.1 of Telmatobacter bradus. Lineage (NCBI taxonomy): Bacteria > Pseudomonadati > Acidobacteriota > Terriglobia > Terriglobales > Acidobacteriaceae > Telmatobacter > Telmatobacter bradus. Next base: position 2,863,641 of record NZ_CP184532.1, on the reverse strand, counting down.
ATGCAATGTTGGTGGGCTCTTCCACCACGCAAACCACGCGATGATTGCGTACGGCGTTCGAGCAGTAGGCGCAGGGGTCCACGTCGGTCACATTGTTGCAGACCGAGCAGAGGCGCAGGCTGGTTTTGAGTGCGCGCACCGCATCGGCCAGCGCCAGGGCGTCGGCGTCGGAGGAGCGCAGAATGTGAAAGGCGAAGCGCTGCGCGCTCTTGGTGCCCACGCCGGGCAGCTTCTTGAGTTCTTCGATGAGCCGGGCCATGGGCTCGGCGTAGCGTGACACGATGGAGCCTCCGGGGGGTGCTGTGTTCAGCCTCTAGCTTCTAGCCTCTAGCTTTTTGGCCGCATAAAGTTGTCCCTTGAGTTCGTGCTTTCCCAGGTCCCAAAAGCGGGACCTGGGGCACCCAGCTAGGAGCTAGGAGTTAGAGGCTAGAAGCTGTACTTACGCGTTCAGGCCAGGAATCTTGAGGCCGCCTAGCATACCTTCCATGCTGGACTGCATGTAGCCCTCGGCCTTGCGTCCGGCTTCGTTTACCGCAGCCAGAATCAGGTCTTCGAGCATCTCCACATCGGGCTGTGCGCCGCTCAGGCCCATGACCGCTGCCGGATCGATGCGGATTTTGAGCAGATCCTTTTTGCCATTCATGGTGGCCGTGACCGCACCGCCGCCGCTTGTGGCTTCGACGATGGTTTCTGCCAGCTTGCGCTTCATCTCCTCTTGCATCTCGGAGGCCTTCGAAAACATTTCCTGCATCTTCAGGGGATTAAACATTCTTTTTCTCGTTTAGGGGAAGAGTTGTGGGAAGAAAATCTACTTGGTGCGCAGATCGACGACGCTGCGAATTTCAGCTTTGAAGATTTCGCGGGCCCGCTGCACCAGCGGATTCGAGAGTGCGCGTTCCTGTACGCTGCCGGCCACGGGGGCAAGATTCGCGGCTTTGCCTGCTGCTCCGGCGGCTCCGGGAACCACCATGAAGCGGGAGGGCGCACCCAGCTTCTGCAACTCCATGCGGATGATCTTTTCGGCCTGTGCGTTCACGGTGAGGGCGAGCATCTTCTGGCCCATGCCGGCTACTTCAATGCGCAGTGTGTTGCCGTCCACCGTCCAGACGCCCGAACCAAGCAGCGTGGAAGCCGTGGTGTGGCCCTCGGCGGCCAGAGCCTTGGCGACAGTCTCGGCCCAGGCTTTGCTGCCGGGTGTGCTGGTGCTGCTTTGCTGTTCTTCGTCTTCGTCGTCTTCAATTTCGAGCAGGTCGCGGGAGGCAGCTACGGCCAGCGCGCCTTCGGTCAGATTGATTGTGCCAACGGACGGCGCGGCGGACGGAGCCGGGAAGGGAACGGGCGAGCTTGCGGCCTGCGGTCCTGCTTCCACGAGGCTGATCTTTGGTGCGGGGGGCGCGAGTGGTTCGGGTGCAGGCGCTTCGGCCGCGAAGGACGAGCGTGCGACGGGAGCGTTGATTGCAACTACAGGTGTTGGTGGAACTGGTGGTGCAGACGGCGCAGCTTTGGGCGCGGGCGGGGCCGCAATTTCCATCTTCGGCGCGGGAGCTTCCGCAATGGCCGTGGGCGCAGGAGCTTCACTGATGGCCATTGGCTTTGGCTCTGCGCTCATCTTCCAGCCGCCCATGTTGCCAAAGGGAGAAATCTCTTCGTCGGGCTTGGAGGTCGGCTTGGCCGCTGGTGGCGCTGCGGGCGGGGTCGATTGCCGTGGTGCTGGTGCTGCCGGGGCAGACGGACGCGGTGCACTGGCTGCAAGCCGAGGCGCGGCGGCGGCTCCGCTCAGCAACTCCTCCAGGGGCAGCAGGCGCTGGGCGTGGATCAGCTTGAGCAGGCCGAGTTCCAGATGGAAGCGCTGCTCCTGACGATAGTTCAGCTCGTCGAAAGTTTTGAGCACAATCTGCAGATTGCGCGTGATCTCTTCCTCGGTGAAGAGCATGGCAGTGCGGCTGGCGCGTGCGCGTTCGTCGCCGGAGATTTGCAGCAACTGGGTCTGTTCGCCGCCGATCTTGGCCATCAGCGTGTTGCGCAGGTAGCGGGCCATCTGGCGGGCGAGCGAACTGGGGCTGTGGCCCGCGCTCAGCAGGGTGTTCAGCTGTTCCATGAGCGTGGCGCTCTGGCCTTCGGCCACGGCCTCCAGCAGACGCTCAAAGACGGCATTGGGCACCGAGCCCATCAGGTCGCGGATCTGCGCGGTTTCCAGCTGCGGGCGGCCATCCACCAACGGAGCCGAGGCAATCGCCTGATCCATGATGGAGAGCGCGTCGCGCATGGAGCCGTCGCCAGCTTCGGCCAGCAGGGCCAGCGCCGTGTCTTCCGCAGCCACGTTCTCTTTGGCGGCAATCGTGCGCAACTGCTCCAGAATGTCTTCGAACTTGACCGCATGGAAGCTGAAGTGCTGGCAGCGGGAGCGGATGGTCTGCGGAATGTTCTCGGGCTCGGTGGTGGCCATCATAAAGATGGTCCACTCGGGCGGCTCTTCCAGCGTCTTCAGAATGGCGTTGAAGGCCGCATCGGTGATCTGGTGGGCTTCGTCGAGGAGGAAGATCTTGTACTTGTCGCGGGCCGGCTGCACGGTGGCCTGATTGCGAATGGAGCGCACGTCGTCAATGCCGCGATTGCTGGCAGCATCGATCTCAATAAAGTCAAAGGAGTGGGTAGCCTGCTCCCCGACTTCGGTGCTGCTGGCCGAAGAAATTTCGCGGCAGGCCTCGCAGTGCAGGCAGGGCTCGGGCGTGGGACGCTCGGCGGAGCCAATCTGGCTGCGACAGTTGAGCGCCATGGCCAGAATGCGGGCAATGGTGGTTTTGCCAATGCCGCGATGGCCACTGAAGATGTAGCCGTGCGCCAGACGGTTCTGACTGAGGGCGTTCAGCAGCGTGCGGGTCACGTGATCCTGACCGGCGACGTCGGAAAAACGCTGCGGACGATACTTTCTGGCCAGAACCTGATAACCCATGCGCGACAAAGCTCCTTTGGCTGGCGCAAGACACAACGCCGCCTAAGATCGATTGTAATGGGTGGGGGCCAAGGACTGAGGGGTGGAAAAAGGCGGAGCTTGCCGGAGCAGCCTGACCGGGATCAGGCCTGTGCCGTGGTTTGTTCCCGCTTTTCAACCTCTTGCGGCGAATACATGGTGCCGCGGCAGGTTTTTGCGCCACAGTTGCAGTGGGCTTCGTCTTCGCCGCCATCGTACAGACAGTAGTCGTAGGTGATTTCTTCGCCGGGTTCGATGTCGCGGAGTGCGACGATCCAGACGTGGTCCTTGATTTCACGGGTTTCGCAGTTGGCGGCGCAGCTATGGTTGATGAACATGGCCATGGCGTGGCCGTCGATGACGATCTTTCCGTCGCCGAGTCCAAACAGATAGGTCAAAACCGCGTCCTGATAGAGGTTGTCGGCCTTGCGCTTGGTCATGGGATGGCCGGTGTATTCGGCCACGCGTTGGCCCTTGCGCAGGGCTGTGGTGGTGTAACAGCCGGCGGCGTGAATGGCGGAAGAACGGATCATCAAGCCCATGTTGGTCTGCGACGCTATCCTGAAGAGTATTGGGCGGCTTCCAGAATCTGCCCGGTTTGACGGCGGCGGAAAGTGGTGAGGCTACTCCCACCGGAAGCGGAAAGAAAACTGGAAATACCGTATGGTCGCATCTTACCATTGAAGAAGTTCGTCCAAGAAGGAAGAGCGCAGCCCGTGGAGAGTTCGAGGTTGAGCGGATGCAGAGGGAAGCAGAGGAAATGAGAATGCGCGTGCGGAATCTGAAGGTTATGGGGTTGCTGGTGGGCCAGTCACTGGCTGGCTTGGTGCTGGCGGCGGCCATGAGTGCGAATGCGCAGCAGGCTCCGCAGCAGCCGACGCCCCCAGCGGCGACGCTGCCCGGGGGCAATCCGTTTCCTGAGGATACAAGCTCGATTCCGGTATTCGACACGGCTCCGCCGCCAATGACCGAGGACGAGGCGGGTAGCAGTGGGCTGACGCTGGATGTGCCGGACGGCGATCCGGTGCGTAGTCCCGATGGCGACGCCTCTGCCGGGGAAACCCCTGCGGGCGATTCTGCGGGGTACAGCTCCAGTTCGGCAGGGCTGGACAGCCTGCTTCCTGACCCGAATGCTCCCGACGGCTCCAAGAAGGGACGGCGCGACAAGCATGGGCGGCCCGAGCTTCCGCCGCATGTGGAGACGGCCGCCGAAGACCTGACCGTGGCTAAATACTACGTGGACAACAAGAACTGGAAGGCTGCGCTTTCCCGCTTCCAGTCTGCCATGGTGCTTTCGCCGGAGGAGCCGGAGGTGTACTGGGGCATGGCCGAGTGCCAGCGCCATTTGGGCGATATGGCCAGCGCCAAGGCCAACTATCAGAAGATGGTGGAGTACGACCCCGACAGCAAGCACGGCAAAGACGCCGCCAAGGCGCTCAAATCGCCAGAGATTGCCAAGGCTGCCGTTACAGCAGCTAAGTAGCCACCTGTGGTGGGGCCAACTGCTTCGCATGGCTTGCATGAGATTTTTGCGGAATACTTCTTCAGCCCTGAGCGATCTGTGGCACTTTCCCGAAACGAATTTTGCCAGCCGTAACCAAACGAGTACAGGCGGGCTGCTCTCGGCTCCCAGAGCGCGGGAGCACGCGAAAATAGAAAAATGACCAACCGCGAAGAGCCGAGCATTCCCGCGCTGCTGGCCGAGGCCGTGCAACTGCACAACAGCGGCCAACTGGCCCCGGCTGAGGCCATCTATTGGCGGGTGCTCAGGCTCCAGCCCGGCAATGCGGATGCGCTCCATCTGTTGGGTGTAATGTGCTACCAGATTGGCCGCTTTGACAAGGCTCTGGAGTTCTTCGATCAGGCTTTGGCCAGCCAGCCGCGCTTTGCCGAGGCCCTGAATAATCGGGGCAATGCGCTGGTGGCGCTGGGCCGCCGGGAGGAGGCGATTGGCCTCTTTGAGCAGGCCGTAGCCATTAAGCCGGAGTTTGCCGAAGCTTGGATCAACCTGGGCGCGTCGCAGTTCGAATTGCATCAGCTTGAAGCCTCAGTGGCCAGCTACGATGAGGCGATTCGCATGCGGCCCGACTCGGCGCAGGCCTTGAATAATCGCGGCAATTCACTGGCCCGTATGCAGCGGTTTGAGCAGGCTCTGCGCGACTTTGACCGGGCGATTGAGCTTGCGCCCTCCTGGGATGCGCCGCACTGCAATCGCGCCAGCAAGCTGCTGGAGGCGGACCGCCTGCCGGAAGCGCTCACGGGCTTTGATCGGGCGTTGGCGCTCAATCCCAAGCTGGTGCACGCGCGGCTGGGCCGGGCCTTGGTGCGGCTGATGGGCAAGGACTTTCGCGGTGCGTTGGAAGATGCAGGCGCGGCGCTCGCCCTGCAGCCGGATCTGGATTTTTTGCCTGGTCTGGACGCGTGGACGCGGCAGCATCTGGCCGTTTGGCCGGGGCTTGAGCCACGGCGGCAAGCGATCCGGCAGCTGATCGAACAGGGAAGAATGGCGGCTACGCCGCTGCATCTGCTGGCCATCAGCGGCGATCCGGCTTTACAGAAGCGGGCCGCCGAGCTGTGCATTGCGCAGAAGTTTCCCGCTCGCGACGCTCTGCCTCGCGAAGCCTCAGCGAACAGAGCAAATGGAAAAATCCGGGTGGGCTATTTTTCGCCTGATTTTGGTGAGCATCCGGTCAGCCGCCTGATGGTGGAACTCTTCGAACGCCATGATCGGGAGCACTTCGAGGTCTTTGGCTTTGGCTGGGGCAAGCATGCAGCCAGCCCGCTGCGGGAGCGGGTGCGAGCGGCCTTCGATCACTTCATCGACGTGGAGAGCCTGCCGGAGAGCGAGGTTATTGCCCAAGCGCGGGCGCTTGAACTGGACGTTGCGGTGGACCTGTGCGGCTTTACGCTGCATAACCGTACGGGAATCTTTGCCGCCCGCGTTGCGCCTGTGCAGGTGAACTATCTGGGCTACCCGGCCACGATGGGAGCAGGCTACATTGACTACCTGATTGCGGACGACGTGCTGATTCCCGCCGAGCAGCGCCAGCACTACACGGAAAAGATCGTGAGCTTGCCCGACTGCTTTCAAGCCAATGATGCGCAGAGCCGTCCGGCGGAGCGTAGTTTTACGCGGGAAGAGCAGGGATTGCTCGCCGCGAGTTTTGTCTTTTGTAATTTCAACAACACGTCGAAGATTACGCCGGAAATTTTCAGCGTGTGGATGCGGATTCTCAGCCGTGTTCCATCAAGCGTGCTGTGGCTGTTTGCCGACGATCCGCACACGCGCCAGAACCTGTGCCGTGAAGCTGAGGCGAGGGGCGTGGCCGCCAGCCGGCTGATCTTTGCCGGTATGCTTGGCTATGAAGAGCACCTGAAGCGCCAGCAGCTGGCGGATCTGTTCCTGGATACGCTGCCCTTTAACGCGGGTGCGACGGCCAGTCCGGCGTTGTGGGCGGGTTTGCCGGTGCTCACCAGCCCGGGCGAGGTTTTTGCCTCCAGAATGTGCGCCAGCCTGCTCCATGCGGTAGGTTTGCCGGAGCTGATTGCGCCTTCGCTCACAGCCTACGAGGATCTGGCGGTGGAATTGGCGACCGTTCCGGGCCGGATCGAGGCAGTGAAGCAGAAGCTGGCAGCCAATCTGCGCACTGCGCCACTCTTCGATACCGCGCGTTTTACGCGGAATATCGAGGCAGCCTACCAGCAGATGGTGGGGCACAGCGGCCACCTGCGGTGGGGCTAACTGCTTTGCGTGACTTTGGCTCGGATTTTGCGCCGTCCGTACGGGACCACCTGCGGTGGGGTTAACCTGCCTTGCGCCTACGGCGCGGTTTTTTTGTGGCGGTAGGAAAAATTCATGCAGATTCGGTTCGCACGATGAGCTGATAGCTGACGGCTGACAGCCGCTCTTAAAATCCTGCCCAGCGCAGATAGGCGGCCAGAATCGTCTGGCCCCAGAGGGCGCTGACGATGCCGCCAATCGAGAGGAATGTTCCCAGCGGTAGCTTTATCTGGCTCCAGCGTTCGGTAGCTTCATTCTTGGGCTTGAGCAGCAGGACGACAGCGGCGATGGAGCCCAGAAAAACTCCCACAAAGAAGGCCAGTAGTGCGCCGGGCAGGCCGAGCCATGCGGCCAGCAGGGCCATAAGCTTGGCGTCGCCCAGGCCCAGACCTTCGCGTTTGCGCGCCAGCCGATAGAGCCAGCGGATTAGCAGGATGAGTCCGGCAGCGGCAAGAATGCCCAGAAAATAGCGGCAGAAGTCTTCCATTGCATCGAAGCGATGGGGCAGGAAGGTGGCTCCGTTGCTGGTATTTTGGAAGATCAGGCCAAGGTGAAACGCAACGCCAAGCAATGTTCCTGTGTAGGTAAGCTTGTCCGGCAGCCAGAGATGCTCTGCATCCAGAAGAGCAAGAGCTACCAGGAGCCATAGAAAAATCATCTTGCCCAGCAAAAGCAGCAGGGCGTTGCTGAGGCCATTGTCGCTCACAATCTCTTCCAGGGAGAGGTTGAGCAACTTCCAGGCAAAAATTGCCCACAGTCCGCCCACCGCCGCTTCCACCAGCGGGTAGCGTACGCTGATCCATGTTTTACAGGTGCGGCAGCGGCCGCCGAGGGCCAGCCAGCTCAGCAGCGGAATGTTTTCCCACCACGTGAGGGTGCGATTGCAGACGCAGCAGTGGGAGCGGGGTGCGACCACGCTCTCGCCCAGCGGCCAGCGGCTCAGGCAAACGTTCAGGAAGCTGCCAAAGGCCAGCCCCAGCAATCCCGCGAATGTGGTTCCTAGAAATCGAAGCATGTGCGCTGTTGAGTATAGACGTTGAGGGGCGAAGGAGCGCTTGCGGCGGGCTGGGACCGCATTTTAAGAGGCGCGGTCTTCCTGTGTCGTACACTGGTGCTGCATGGATCTTCCGTTGAAAAGCTCCAAAGCAGCTCATGAGCCGCACGCGCCGCGTGTCACCAATGCGGGCGAAGCCGGTCAGTTGTTTGCCCAGTCTGCGGCTATCATGGCCCGGCTACGCGCACCCAATGGCTGTCCGTGGGATCGCGAACAGACCCTCGACAGCATCCGCAAATACACCCTCGAAGAGGTCTACGAGGTCTTTGACACCATTGAGCGGCGCGACTTTCCGCACATGGCCGAGGAACTTGGCGACCTGCTGCTGCAGGTGCTCTTCTATGCAGAAATCGCTGCAAGCGAGGGCCATTTCACCATTGCCGACGTGCTTGATGAGCTGAACCGCAAGCTGGTGCGCCGCCATCCGCATGTGTTTGGCGAAGAGGCTTCGAAGGCTGCGGGTAATCGTGCCGAAGTTGAAGCCGATGTGAACGGTTCCTCCGCTGCCGTTCTGCGCAACTGGGAAGAGATCAAAAAAGCCGAAAAAGCCTCCAAGCCTGCGGAGAGTTCGCTGCTCGATGGTGTGCAGCGGGCGATGCCGGCGCTGGCGGAGGCGGCTAAACTTGGCTCAAAGGCTGCCAAGGTGGGCTTTGACTGGCCCAACTGGCGCGATCTGCTGCCCAAGGTGGCCGAAGAGACGGCGGAACTGGAAGCTGAGGCGGCCAGCAACGATCCGGCCCGGCAGCCTGCCGTGGAGGCCGAATTGGGCGATCTTCTTTTTACTGTCGTGAATCTGGGCCGCCATCTGCATGTGGATGCCGAGATGGCTTTGCGGGGCTGCAATCAGCGCTTCCGCGAGCGCTTCCGGCAGATGGAGCAGGCCAGCGAAAGACCGCTCGAAGAGCTAAAACCAGACGAACTGGAAGCCCTGTGGGCCGCAGCCAAAAAGAAGCTGGCGGCGGAGGCGGCACAATGATCGAGATTCGCAGTTGCGAGGGCTTTGCTGAACTGGAGGCCTGCGTGCAACTGCAGATAGCGACCTGGGGCTACGACGCCAGTGACGTGGTTCCGCGCAAGGCTTTTCTGGTGGTTCAGAAGTCGGGCGGGCAGGTGCTGGGCGCATTCGATCGTGAGATTGCCGCTAGCGCTGAAGGGGGCGATGCGCATCGTCTGGTGGGCTTTGCCTTTGCGCTGGCGGGCGTGAAGTCTGTGCCGGGCGCGGCTCCCATGGCTTATTTGCACTCGCACATGCTGGCCGTGCGGCCCGAGTATCGCAATCAGGGGCTGGGTGCGCGGCTCAAGCAGGCACAGCGTGTGGAAGCCCTGGGGCGCGGCATTCGCCATATGGAGTGGACCTTCGATCCGTTGGAAATCAAGAACGCTTATCTAAATATCTGCAAGCTGGGTGCGATTGTGCGCCGCTACAAGCCGAACTTCTACGGATCCTCCACGTCGCACCTGCAGGCTGGGCTGCCTACTGACCGCCTGGTGGCTGAGTGGGCCATGGATTCTGAGCGTGTGGAAGCTGCGCTGGTCGGTCAACCGCTGCCTGCGTTTGGTGTAGTTGAACGCATCACGGTTCCCGCCGCAATCTACGTATGGAAGGCGGCGGAGGCGGAGCGCAGCAAGGCTCTGGCCGTGCAGACGGAAAACCGCATGCGTTTTGAGCAGGCCTTCGGGCGTGGACTTGCGGTGCTCGGCTTTGAGCGCGAGGCGGCAGGGAATGGAAGCTATCTTTTAGGTCAACCTTCTGCAGAATTGTTGAGTTTGTTCCCCAAAAACAGCTGAACTGAAACGAGGAGAAGAATGAAGATCGACGAGATCATCCTGCGCGAAGTGCATATGCCGCTGGTCCGGCCTTTTGAAACCAGCTTTGGCGTCACCCGCAACCGGCGCATCCTGCTCGCCGAGGTTCGCTCCGAGGGGTTGATTGGCTGGGGCGAGTGTACCGCCGGCGAGCATCCTACCTTTTCGTCGGAGTCGACCGATACGGCCTGGCAGGTGATGCTGAACGAGCTTGCGCCGCTGCTGGCCCAATCCGAACCCAAGCATGGTGGTAGCTGTGCCCGGCTTTTCTACTCGATTCGCGGCCACCGCATGGCCAAGGCCGCGCTTGAAAATGCCATTTGGGACGTGGAAGCGCAACGCAAGGGGGTGCCGTTGTGGCAGCTGCTGGGCGGCGTGCGCGATGTGATTCCCTGTGGTGTTTCCATCGGCATTCAGAAGTCGATTCCGGAGCTTCTGGATGTGATTGAGCGGGAGCTGGCGGCGGGCTATCAGCGCATCAAGCTGAAGTGCAAGCATGGCTGGGATGTGAAGGTTTTTGAGGCGGTGCGCAATCGTTGGCCGGAGATTCTGCTCAGTTGCGATGCCAACTCGGCCTATCGGCTGAAGGATGCCGACCACATTGCCGAGTTCGATCAGTTCAATCTCTTGATGATCGAGCAGCCGCTCTGGCATGACGACTTCTACTACCACTCGATGTTGCAGAAGCGGCTGGAAACGGCCATCTGTCTGGATGAATCGATCCGCAACCGGCGCGATGCGCTGGCGGCCATTGAGATGGAGTCTTGCCGGATCATCAACATCAAGCTGGGCCGCGTGGGCGGTTTCAGCGAGGCGATTGCGGTGCACAACGCCACCGAGCAGCGCGGTATTCCGGTCTGGTGCGGCGGTATGCTGGAGTCGGGCATTGGCCGCGCACATAACATTGCCCTTTCCACGCTGGATAACTTCTCGCTGCCGGGCGATGTGTCGGCCTCGCAGCGCTACTGGGCTGAAGATATTGTTGAGCCGGAGATTACCGTCACGGCCAAGGGAGAGATCGTGGTGCCGACCACCGCTGGTCGAGGCTATGCGGTGCGTACGGACCTGATCGAAAAGCTGACCGTGCGTAAGGAAACGATCAGCACGAAACAGCTTTTCACGGTTAGCTGTTAGTGGTCAGTTTTTAACTACGAACGGAGAGCTGAAGGCTGATAGCTCTCAGCTGTCCTTCTTTTTCCAGTCGAACCTTCTGCCGACGATGGCCTTCACGATCCAGTGATCGGTGGCGGCGGTGGGGCCCACACCCACGCCAAAGTTCAGCTCCCACTTGGGGTTCAGGTTCAAGTCGATGGCGGGGAAAATCTGCTGCTGTTGCTGGTGCAGGGGCAGGATCGAGCGGAGGTTACCGTAGTCGGCATAGTATTCCACGCCGCCAGTCACCTTTTTCGTAAAGTCGTAGCTGATTTTGACGGCAGGGGAAAAGTCCATGCCTTCCTTCACGTCCGGCCCGTGCCAGGTGCGTTCCAGCGCCGGGTTCACGGCCCAGTACCAGCGACCGTGCGTCTGATCGACGATGGGGCGCAGCTCCCAGGTCCACGTGTCAGCGTCGAATTTTGCGCGCTGGTAGCCAACTTCCGTGGAAAGGCTCACACCCACCGGCCAGTGCCATGCCTCAGGCACGCGCACACGCGGGCGGATGTGGTCGCCCACCCATTGCACTCCCATTCCACTTTGCTCACTGGTAAAGATGTAAAAGCCCAGCTCGGCCCAATCCTTTACACCCTGAGTGATTTCGATGGTTTCGTGCTCGGCATGCTCGGTGGGGGTTGTTCCGTCGGCAGGTTTTGGGTCGCCCTTGGCTGTAAAATTCGAATGCAGTTCGACCATCGTCGAGCGCGGAGCGACGGTTTCAGAGCCGTAGACCTGAATCTCGTAATTTCCCTGTGCCTGAGCCCGAGGTGAGAGCAGAACCGCAAGGGAGAAGAGGAAGATGAGTGTGGGCGACAGCGATTCTGAGCGGAAAAGACGAGAGTAATCGCTGCGGTTTTCATTGAGGGGGAAGGGTTTTTGTCTCATCTGGCCATTGGATGTGCTGCAGGTCACGTACGGATGTATTTTTTTCTCCCTATGATGTTGGCCGATTAAAATTCATGCTGCTGACCACGTCGTGGCCGGCCAGGAGATCAGAATGTCCGAAGTAAATGCGTTCAGCATTATTCCCGCCAAGATCCTTCTGCCCATCGACTTTAGCCCGTCGTCCCACGCCGCGCTTGAGCAGGCGACGGTGCTGGCCCAGCACTTTCACGCTGAGCTGATTCTCGTCCACGTCGTTGGTGAGTGCGAGAGTGAAGAGGCCATTAAAGTGGCCGAAGCCAACTTTGCCACCTCGGTTGCCGCGCTCTCGGCCAAGGGAATCAAGGTGACGTCGGTAGTGAAAAAGGATGTGGACGTAGCCGGCGCAATTCTGGACGAGGTGGAGAGCCAGAAGGTGGATCAGGTGGTGGTCAGCACCCATGGCACCACGGGCTGGCATCCGCTGGTTTTTGGCTCCATTGCCGAAAAGCTGGTCAAGCTGGTTCCGGTTCCGGTACTTTTGCTGCGTACGGAAAAGCCAGTCTCTAGCGCCAAGATTTCGAGTGGCCGCCTGATGGAGTGGTGGTAGTTCTTTTTCAGAGAACAGAGAAAAACTGTTCTTGGGCTGGGAAGAGGAACGGCAGACAGGGCGTTGCTCTGTCTGCCGTTGGTTATTGGGCGGTGCGAGCTTTATAGATTTTTGGGAAATTCTTGCCGCGCGAAGACGCCGTTCTAGACGATCAAGTTGAGGATCTTGAGATCCGAGGGAGCTTCCAGCAGCGCTGGAGCATCATTACTCAGCTTGGCGAAGTGGGCGGTCTTGGTGTGCGCTTCGAGCGCTTCGTGGCTGGCCCACTGCTCAAAAAACACAAAGGTCTTTCCATCTTTGTCCGCAAAAAGAGAGTACTGAATGCAACCATTCTCTTTGCGCGTGGGCTCAATCATGGCTTTGAGAACCTCACTCAGCTTGTCGGCAGAACCCTCTTTGGCTTTGTTGGTGGCAACAACGTAAATTGCACTCATCTGTTTCTCCTTTGTGTTTCACCGTGGTTTGTTTCGTGGTAGTCCATGCGTAATCGGGGGCTTCGGCATCTGCTGGATCGAATGCCGAGAGCCCCTGTTTTATTTCTTCTTTGCTTTAGCAGCGGACGATCTTGTCGCTCACAATGCCCTTGGTGGCGTTGCGGGTATCGATGAGCAGTTGGGATTTTTCAACCAGCTCGGGGTAGTTGTAGCTGGTGTGGTCGGTGACGATGACTACCGCGTCGTAGCTGGCCACATCGTCCAGGTTGGCGCAGGTCATGTTCAGGTCGTAGTGACGACCGTGGCCGACCTTGGGGAAGTAGGGATCGTGGTATTCAACCTTGGCTCCCTTCGAGCGCAGCAGTTCGAGGATGGTGAGCGAGGGCGACTCGCGCAGGTCATCGATGTCGCGTTTGTAGGCGAGGCCGAGCACCAGCACCTTGGAGCCCTTCAGGGGTTTGCTGCGGTTATTCAGTGCGTCGGCAATCTGGTCGAGCACGAAGTAAGGCATGTCGGTGTTGACCGCTCCGGCCAACTCAATGAAGCGGGTGCGGAAGTCGAACTCGCGGGCCTTCCACGATAGATAAAACGGGTCGATGGGAATGCAGTGGCCGCCGAGTCCCGGGCCTGGATAGAAGGCATGAAAGCCGAAGGGCTTGGTCTTGGCTGCGTCGATCACCTCGTGAATGTCAATGCCCATGCGCATGCAGAGTTGCTTAAGCTCGTTGACCAAGGCGATGTTCACGCAGCGATAGATGTTTTCGAGCAGCTTGGTCATTTCGGCCACGGAAGGCGTGCTGACCGGAACCACCTTCTGGAAGATTGCGCCATACATGAGTGCGGCTAACTGCGCGCCTGCCGGGCCGCAGCCGCCCACCACCTTGGGCACGTCCTGCCGGGCGACGGTCTCGTTGCCGGGATCTTCGCGCTCGGGAGAAAAAACAACGTGCAGGCCAACGTCTTCGAGCGTGCGCGCCACTTTCAGGCCGCGCGGATTGCCCTTTTCCAGCATGGGCACAACCAACTCTTCGGTGGTGCCGGGATAGGTGGTGCTTTCGAGCACAATCAGCTGATCGGCGTGCACATGAGGAGCAATGGCGGCTACCGTGCCGGTCACATAGCTCATGTCGGGTTCGTGGTGCTCGTTGAGTGGGGTGGGCACGCAGATGAGGACGGCGTCCATCGCTTCGATTTCAGCGTATTCGGTGGTGGCGCGGAAGCCTGCGGCCTGTGCCTTGCGAATGTCTTCGGGCAGAATGCGCACAATGTAGGAGCCGCCCTCGTTGAGCGTCCTTACCTTGTCCTCGGCAATGTCGAAACCGGTCACCTTGAAGCCTGCATCGCTGAAGAGCAACGCCAGTGGCAGACCTACGTATCCCATCCCGACTATGCCGATGCGGGCCTGGCGGGATTCCATCTTCTGTTTCAGTCCTGTAAGACGAGCAGCATCTGTTTGAGCCATGCAGAAATTGTAGAGCCTGAGCCCCGGGAGAGGGAGTGACGAACCTGAGGCGGTGCTTCAGAGCACAGAGGCACTGAGCGATACAATCGGTGGGGGGACAGCCTTGCGTTCTACACGGGCAGTCACCAGGGAGAAAGATTTTGGCCAAGTATCTTGTGACCGGCGCGGCGGGTTTTATCGGGCGCTCGATTGCGGCGGCGCTGCTGGAACGTGGTGAGAGCGTGCGCGGCGTGGACAGTTTTATCACCGGCAAGCGCGAGAACCTGATCGGGCTCGAAGCCATGGAGTTCATTGAGGGCGATCTGGCCAATCCGGCGGTTTGTGCGCGGGTCTGTGAGGGGATGGAGATCGTCTTTCATGAAGCGGCGCTGGCCTCGGTGCCGCGCTCGGTGGCCGATCCGGTAGCCACCAACATCAACTGCGTGGATGCGACGCTGAATGTGCTGGTGGCGGCGCGGGCGGCCGGTGTGCGCCGCGTGATTTATGCCGGCTCGTCGTCGGCTTATGGCGAGTCGCCTACCCTGCCCAAGCAGGAACAGATGCTGCCCGCGCCCATCAGTCCGTATGCCGTGGCCAAGCTGGCCGGCGAGCAGTACATGCGGGCGTTTTATCGCGTCTATGGGCTGGAGACGGTGGTTCTGCGCTACTTCAACGTCTTCGGGCCCTATCAGGATCCGACTTCGCATTATTCCGGTGTGCTGGCCATTTTCTGCCGCAAGATGCTGGCCGGCGAGCAGCCCACCATCTATGGAGATGGCGAGCAGAGCCGTGACTTCACGTTCATTCAGAATGTGGTGCGGGGCAATCTGCTGGCGGCTGCGGCTCCGGCGGAAAAAGTGGCGGGGCAGATGATGAATCTGGCCACCAGCGCACGCATTACGCTGAACGATGTCTTCAAGGTGCTCTGCGATTTGACCGGCTACAAGGGTGAGCCTGCCTATGCCGCGCCGCGCAGTGGAGACATTCGCGATTCGCTCGCCGACATTAGCCTGGCCCGCGAGTTGATAGGCTATGAACCGGCGGTCGACTTCCGCGAGGGCCTGCGCCGCACGGTGGACTGGTACAGAAGCCTGGCGCAGTAAAAGACCAACTAGACCGGGCAGCCGATTGCAGCGCTGCTCGGTTATAAATGCAAGAAAGCGCTTGCTTTCAATAATTTAGATCTACCTTCTGCGCTCGGAATCTTGTTGACGAATCAAGCTCGATGACGCACACTGGCGGGGATTCTCTTCCCGGTGTTGGGTGGCGCGTTCTTCCTGTGGTTCCCGTGCCGCAACATCGGACAAATGTGCGAGGTGAGCGCTCCGTGACGGACGAGGCTCAGGTCCAATCCGATGCGGGAAACTTGTCTGAGCGTCCTCTGCTGTCCCGTTCTGCCGGTTCGTACACATCGTTTGGTGCTCTTTGGCAGGTGCTCAAGCGCCGCCGCCGGATGATTGGGTTGATTGAGGCTGGCCTGCTGCTGCTTTGCCTGCTTTATTGCATCGTTGCGCCCAACCAGTACGAGGCCAGCGCCTGGGTTGAGATGCGTTCGGAGTCGGCTCCCACGCTGAGTCTGGAGACCAACCAGGCAGTCTTTTCCGCCTCGATTCTCTCTGCTCCCATGGCCTTGGAGACGCAGGCTAACGTCTTCCGCAGCGATCAGCTGGCGTGGCGTGTGATCACCGGGCTCAAGCTCTATCAGGCAGCGGGCTTCAAGGGGCGCTTTGAGCAGCGCTTTGCCGGATTCAACGCCGATCATCCCAATGTTGCGGCCGAGCAGTGGTTGCTGGGGCGCTTTCATGGTCGGCTGCATGTACAGGCATTGCCGCGCACGCTGATTCTTGAAATCCGCTTCCGCTCACGGG
This sequence comes from Telmatobacter bradus, assembly GCF_048629425.1. Taxonomy (NCBI): domain Bacteria; kingdom Pseudomonadati; phylum Acidobacteriota; class Terriglobia; order Terriglobales; family Acidobacteriaceae; genus Telmatobacter; species Telmatobacter bradus. The sequence continues at coordinate 2,847,663 of NZ_CP184532.1, read as the reverse complement.
ATGCAGCGCTTTCGGCGGAGGTGGTCAACGCCCTGATTCGCGCCTACCAGCAGGAGCAGAGTGAGCAGCGCCGCCAGATAGCCCTACAGAACTCCGACTGGCTGAGCAGCCAACTGAAGCAGCTGCGCCAGCAGATGGACGAGGACCAGAAGCGGCTGGATGCTTTCCGCACCACGCATGGGGTTTTGAGCCAGCCGCAACCGGGGCCCAATGGTGTGGCGCAGGAGGTGGCACACGACTCCATCCTGCAGCGGATTGACGACCAGGGCAAACAACTGGGGGAGGCCACCAGCGACCGCATTCTTTCCGAGGCCGAATTGCATGCCGCCGAGCAGGGCGATCCAGAGCTGGTGGTGGCCTCTGATCCGCACCTGCAGGCTGCGGGCAATGAATTTCCCGTGGCCTTGCTGCAGCAGTTGCGGGCGCGGCGCAGCGATCTGGATCTGGAGCGGGCGCAATTGAGCGCCGAGCATGGGCCGAACTTTCCCCGCGTGGTGGAGATTGGCCGCCAGTTGCAGGATCTGGAAGCGCAGAAGAAGGCCGAGGACGCGCATCTGCTGGCCAACTTTCGCAGTGCGCTCGGGACCGCCCGCAGTCGGGAGCAAATGGTGCGCAACAATCTGGAAGAGTTGACTGCTGAAGGGTTGAAGCAGAACGAGGCGGAAACCGAGTATGCCCGCATGCGGCAGGAGGCCAATACGAGCCAGCTACTGTACAGTCAGGTGCTTGCCAAGATGCAGGAGAGCGGGATTACGGCCGGTCTGCAGAGTGGGAATCTTTCCATTGTCGATCCTGCGCTGACCCCATCGCGTCCGGTTGCTCCAAATCCTCCGCTCTATCTGGCGATTGTCGGCTTTGTTGGTCTGTGGGTTGCAGTGGTCACGGTTTTACTAGCAGAAAATCTGGACCGTGGTGCGCACAAGGCGGCGTTGCTGCTGCTGGCTCTGGGATTGGCTGCAACTGCCCGGGGGCAGGCACCTACACCAAGCACTTCTGGCTTGCCTGCCGGTGTGGCGCGCATAACTTCCAGCCAGCAGACGCAGGTTCTGCCCAATCCCCAGGAATCGCCGACGATCTGGAATGGGGCGGCGTCCATGGCGGTGCAACCGGGAGCTACGCCTGCTACGACTGCACAGGCTGTGCCCATGGCGGCGTTAATCAGCCCCGACGACCTGCTGGACGTGAGCGAATTTCATACTCCGGAGTTCCACACTGCAGTGCGGGTTTCAGCCACGGGAACCGTCACGCTGCCCATGATCGACCAGGTAAAAGTCGGGGGGCTGAGCGAGTTGCAGGCGGCGCACGCCATTGGGGCGGCTCTGGTGGCCAAAGGCATGCTGCTGCATCCGCTGGTTTCGGTGGTGGTTACGCAATATTCCGGACAGGATGTGAGCGTGCTGGGCGAGGTGACGCGTCCCGGCGTCTATCCCTACACCGTCCATCATCGGCTGCTCGATCTGCTTTCGGCGGCTTCAGGACTGGCTCCGACGGCCGGGCGGCTGGTGAACATCTACCACCGTGAGGATTCGAAGACGCCGCATCCGGTGGTGCTGGACCCGGGCGGCAACGACGCCATTGCCGAGCACAATCCCGAACTGAAGCCGGGCGATACGGTGCAGGTGAGTCGTGCCGGGCTGGTCTATGTGATTGGTGCAGTGATTCGCCCAGGCGGTTTTCCGGTGGATCCTGCCCAGGGACTGACGGTGGTGCAGGCTCTGTCGCTGGCCTGGGGCCCGGCACAGAACGCGTCGGCGCAACACGCTTTGCTGATCCGCGAGCAGAAGGGCGGACGCACCATGACCACGCTGAATCTGCATCGCATGTTGCGCGGGCAGGAGCCGGATCTGCCCATCCGCGACCGCGATATTCTCTTCGTGCCGGATTCGACGGCGCGCAATCTCTGGAATCGTACCCTGGAGTCCTCCATTCAGTCGCTCGTTGGCGTTACGATTTATTCGGCGTTGGTTTACTCGCAGAGGTACTAGCCCATGCGTCGCCTTGCCTGGTTGCTGTTGCTGGCCTTCAGCTTTACGGTTCCGTGGGAGTATTCGCTGAATCTGGGCGGATCGCTTGGCAGCGTTGCGCGTTTTACCGGATTGCTGCTGCTGGCCGTGGCTCTGCCCGCCATGCTGCTGACCGGGCGCATGCGTTCGCCCGGGGCTTTGCAGTGGCTAGCGCTGGCTTACTATCTATGGTTTTTCTGTAGCTGTCTGTGGACGATCGATCTGACGGAGACGCTCGAAAAAATGCGCGGCTACGTCCAGCAGATGCTGCCGGTGTGGTTCGTCTGGGAGTTTGCCGAGGAGCCGGAAGACCTGCGCGCGCTGTTGCGCACCCTTGTGGCCGGCTGCTGGGTGTTGGCACTGCTGACCCTGGCGGATTTTCGTTCTGTCGATGCCATGGCTGCCGGACAGATCCGTTTTGCCGCCTACGGGCAGGATCCCAATGACGTGGCCCGCTTTCTGGACTTTGGTCTGCCTCTGGCCGCGTTGCTCATCCACTGCGAACCGCGCTGGCCAGCCCGTTTGCTTGCCCTCGGCTACTTGCCCATAGGTTTGCTGGCGGTGTTGCTCACGGCTTCGCGGGGCGGTTTTCTGGCGGGTCTGCTGGCTTTGGGCGGCTGCGTTTGGCTTCTGGTGCGGGGAAGGAAAAAGGTAGGCATGGCCACTCTGATCGTTCTGCCTGCCGCTGCGGTCATCTTGCTGGTGGCTGTTCCCATGGCGACCATCGAGCGGCTGGCCACTATCCCCGAGCAGCTGAACGGCGGCGATCTGAATCAGCGGCTGAACATCTGGGTGCAGGGTTGGAAGGCCTTTTCCCATGCGCCCTGGCTAGGAACCGGAGCGGGAACCTTTGTGGCTGCGGCGGGCGTTGCGCCTGTGGACACAGCGCACAATACGGCGCTCACCCTGCTGGTCACGGGTGGTCTGTTTGCACTGTTGCTTGCTCTGGCGCTGGTGGTGGTCAGTTTTCAGGCGGTGCTTGCAACCCGTGGCGCTCTGCGTCTGGCGCTGCTTACGGCTCTGCTGGTTTGGGGGGCCGCATCAATGGTTTCCACCGTCGAAGAGAGCCGTTTTACATGGATTCTGCTGGCCTTGGCCGCCCTCGCAGGTCGTTTTGCAGGGCAGCAACCGGAGGCGCTGGCTGCCTGCTTCCGTGCCTATCCGATGCGTTTCTGGAGCCCGCGCCTTCTTCCCGCAGAACAGAGATCGGAAGCATGAGCACTGCGGCGCAATCGCCCGTGCATGGACGCATTCTGCGTGCAGCCACCTCGGTGGCTCTGGCCGGCGTCTTCGTCAAACTGGTGGCCACGCTCAAGGAAGCGGCGGTGGCCGGCGTCTATGGCCGCTCGAATGCGCTGGATGCCTTTCTGGCCGCAGCCCTGCTGCCGACTCTGCTGGTTAATTTGATCGGCGAATCGATGAACCAGGCGCTGGTTCCCACGCTGATCATGGTGCGGGAGCGGGAGGGCCACGAACAGGCGCAGCGGTTGCTGGCTGCGGCCATGCTCTGGCTCTGCCTGCTGCTCACGGCCACTTCGCTGCTTCTGGCGCTGCTGGCGCGGGGGCTTCTGCCACTGTTTGCCTCCAACTTTCCGCCGGAAAAACTGCAGCTGGCAATTCATCTGTTCTATGCGTTGCTGCCCGTGGTGCTGATCACCGGCATTGCCACTAACTGCACCGCAGTGGCCAACAGTTGCGAGCGTTTTGCTCTGCCGGCGCTGGCTCCGGTGGTAATTTCTCTGGCCATTCTGGCTGGAGTTTGGGGTTGTGGCGGACGGTTGGGCATCTGGGCTCTGGTGTGGGCCACGCTGGCCGGTTCGCTTGGGCACATGCTGCTGGTGGCCGGCCTGATGCAGCGCCATGGCTATCGCTTTCAGATGGCCTGGTACGGAATGTCTGCCCCGGTGCGCGAAGTAGGCCGGCAGTACGGCCCGGTGCTGGTGAGCGGCGTGGTGGCCTCTGCCGGATTGGTGGTGGATCAGGCGATGGCCGCCATGTTGCCGGCGGGCAGCGTCTCAGCTCTGGTCTATGCTAGCCGCTTTGTCAGCGTGGTGCTCACGCTTTTTGCCGGAGCCATTTCCACCGCCGTGGTGCCGTACTTTTCTCGCATGATTGCGCAGCAGGACTGGCAGGGCTGCCGCGATGCCGTCGAAACCTGGGTCTGGCGCATGGGCGCTGTGGCGCTGGCTGTTACCTTGGCGCTTGTGGCTGGAGCGCACCTGCTGATTCGTCTGTTTTTGCAGCATGGCGTCTTTCATGCCGACGATACGGATGTAGTCGCACGCGTGCTGGTGCTCTATGCGCTGCAGATTCCGTTTTTCGTGGCCAGTCGCGTGGACTATCGCCTGCTGGTGGCCATGCGGCGCACTGATTTGGTGATGGCCTGCGGCACCATCAATCTGGTGTTGGATGTGGTGCTGAATCTGGTGCTGATGCGCTGGCTGGGAGTGGCGGGAATCGCTCTGGCCACCTCGCTCTGGGTGGTCTCCACCTTCTTTTTTCTGCGCTTTTGGAGCCGCCGTCTGCTGGGCCGTGAGTTGGCCAAGGCAGGGCAGGGAAGTGCGAGTGCGGCGCGCTACCTGCTGCGGCTGGATGACCTTTGCCCCACGATGAAGCGCGAACGGTGGCAGCGCTTTGAGCAACTGATCGAAGCGTTCGGCTTGCAGCCGATTCTGGCCGTGGTTCCAGACAACCAGGACCCCGACCTGGAGTGCGATTCAGCCGATCCGGATTTCTGGCCGAAGATGCGCACGCTTGAGGCGCGGGGCGCTTCGATTGCGCTGCACGGGCTGCGTCATCTGCCGGTGGGCCACGGCGGAGGGCTGCTGCCGCTGCATCAACAGACCGAATTTGCCGGGGTGGAAGCAGAAACCCAATTTTATTGGGTTGGTGAAGGACTGCATTTGTTGCGTGAGCATGGCTTGAATCCGCGCCTGTGGGTTGCGCCGCGGCATGGCTCAGATCAAGCCACGCTGGCGGCCTTGCGGGCGCATGGAATCGAAGTTGTCTCCGATGGATTTTCGCAAACGCCCTATCGGCGCATGGGCCTGATCTGGTTGCCGCAGCAGCTCTGGGAACCGGTCGTGAAGCAGGAGGGGGTGTGGACGATCTGCATGCACCCGAACACTGCGACCGATGCGCAAATGGAGCGGCTGCAGAGCTTTGTGCAGGAACATGCGGCGCAGTTTGTCGGAATTGAGGCGGCGCTCATGCTCTTTCCGCCGCATGCGTTCGGCTGGCAGGATCTGTTCACGGAAAAGAAGCGTTTGGTGAGAATCCAGCTCAGCCGCGCATGGAGGACATTAGAGCAAATTCAGAATAACCGTGCAGTCTGAAAGAGTCTGCAAGGTGCCGTTTTTTTGAGAAAAACGGCACTTTGCCTGATCAACTCCCTCTACAGAAATTCTGAATTTGCTATACGCGGCTGAGCTGTTGCAAAACCGGAGCAGTTCCGGTTTTGCCGTGCGGCGGGGAAGCCGACGTCAGCTGGATGTGCGCGGTGCGGTGCGGCGCAAAACAGGTTCGGGCACCAGCGCAGGATGGGGGAGCTGGCAGAGGCGATAGAGCGTCTCCCAGCGGTCAAGAACGGATTCAATGCCATAGCGTTCGGTGACGAACTGGCGGGCATGCTGGCCCATGGTGCGGCGCATGGCCAGCGGCAGACGGACCAGCGAACTCATGCTGGCGGCCAGCAACTCAGGGTCGGCGGAGGGGTTCAACCAGCCGGTAACGCCGTGGCGGATGGCATCCCGCAGGCCGGGCACATCAACGGCCACGGTGGGCAGGCCGCAGGATGCGGCTTCGAGTACGCCCATCGGCAGGCCCTCCCAGTGCGAGGTTAGCAGGAAGCCGTCGGCTGCCTGCAGATAGCTGCGCACGTCTTCGGAAAAGCCGACCATTTCTACCCGATCCCGCAGGCCGAGCACGCGGATCTGTTCCTCGATGGCTTGCTGCTGCGACCCTTCGCCCACAATGAGCAGGCGGGCCGGTTCTTTCATGCGGGCCATCGCCGCAAGCATCAGCGGATAGTTTTTGACCTCTTCCAGGCGACCGGTGGCGACGAAGAGAAAATCGTCGTCCAGACCGAGGCGCATGCGCAGGACGCGCCGTGCCGACTCATCGGGGCGGAAGTAGCGGGTGTCAATGCCGTTGGGCACGATGGAAATCTTGTTGGGATTGACCAGTTCGCGGGCCAGATGGGCCTGCGCTACTGGTTCGCTGACGGCTGTGACGCGACCGGCAAGCCAGTCGCTCAACCGGTAGCCAAGATGCCGAAGCCAGCTACCGGTCGAGGAACTGTGCAGGGTGTCGACCATGTGCAACCAGGGGAGGGCTGCGTGGGACCAGCGCGCCATCCATGTGGCGTGCGGTAGGTGCGCATGGACGACATCCGGCCGGTGAGTGCGCAACCATCTGAGCAGGCGGATCCATCCACGGGGATCGGCCACGCCCTTGCGCATCTCCAAGGTGTAAAAGTCAACGCCTGCATCCATCAGGCTCCAGCCTGCCGTGCCGCCGCTGCCGGTCAGGGCAATCAGGCTGACGCGCCAGCCGCGCCGACGCATGCCCCGGGCCAGCAACAGAGCCTGACGCTCGGCTCCGCCCACCCGGTCGATTCCAGGAATTAGAAAGGCGATATGGTTCATTGGTTTTTGCCTCGGAGAGTGGAGTCGATCAGTTCTTCGTAGGCGGCGATGGCGTCTTCGCCGGAAAGGTCCGTGTTGCTGCCCAACTGGGTATAGGGACTGGCCGTAGCTCTGGATCCAAAGCGCGGATCCGTTGCAGGCTGCTCAGAGAGTTTGGCTTGTCGGAAGAGAAACTGTTGGATGGTGAGTGCTGGAACAGAAACCAGCAGTAAAAAGGCCGTAAAAGACAGATCGGCAAAACGGCTGAGCATAACGCCTCCTGCAAGTACATCTGCAACGATCCAGCCGATGGGCGGGAACGTATGCGGAGGTGTTTTGCCCGGCGTTTTCAGCAAAGAGTTCCTGGGCTGGTCCGAAAAGAAAGATGCCCAAGAGCAGAACGCCTGAGCAGTTCCCCCTAAAACATGCAGGAAGCGGGAAAACCCACTTCTGGAGGTAAACGCGTCAGTTGGTATTCATAGGAAACATCTGAATGGTTTTCCGTGTCAAGAGGGAAAATGAATTCTGGAAAAATAGTCTGTAATTATTTACGCGGACGAGGAGGTGTCCCATAGGGAGTGAATTCCTTCCGCTTTTTTGTGAGCGGGTGTGTGCTCAGCAGGTTTTTGGGACATTCTGCAGGGCTGTGAGGGCTTCGAGCAGCGCATGCGTCAAGGCTCCGGTAGAGGTTTCGCTGGCCAACCAGGCGTTGGCGCGGCCGGTCAGGAATTCGCGAATTCCGCCCGAGGCGGGCGTAGCCACCAGGGGCAGACCGGCGGCCGCAGCCTCCAGCAGGGCGTTGGGCATTCCCTCATGGCGCGAGGGCAGAACCAGCAGCGTTGCCCCGGGAAAATAGCCGTAAGGCTGCTCGGTATAGCCGGCAAAGTGGACGGCCTCGCTGAGCCCCAGACGCTTGCACTGCATGCGCAGGCGGCTTTCTTCCGGTCCCTGGCCGAGCAGTTTCAGATCAGCGGCAGGAAAATGCTGGCGCACGGCGGCCATGGATTCCAGCAGAAGATCAAAGCCTTTTTCTGGTGAAAGCCTCCCGATGGCCAGCAGATGTGGCCCCGCTCCCTGCCAGAGCACAGGCCCGTGGGCGGCGGCGCGGATGGCTTCAAGGTCGACGGGATTGGGCAGTACCCGGATCGCCTCGCTGTGCAGTCCCACGACCTCGGCCAGATCTTCGGCCATGGCGCGGGTCTGGCAGATGACGCGATCCGCATGCAGGTAGAGCAGGTGGTAGAGCAGGCGTGTGTAGGCCGGCAGGCCATCGTAGCTGAGGGAGGCGGAAATCGTGCTGTTCTGGCGGACAACGATGCGCGTTGCGCGAGGAAAGAAGGGTTTGAGCAGCAGAACCAGGAAGTTGAGGTGGGCAATGCCAGAAAGAATCAGGTCAGGCTGGAGGGTGCGGACCAGTCGCAGCAGGGGCAAAGCGGCGGAACGCACCCGGGGCACAGCCAAAGCGTGGACAATGACCCATTCGGGCACTGTACCGGGAGCCGGTTCCGTCTGGGTGATCAGGCCAAGGTGCAGTTCGTACTTGTCGCGTGAGAGCCCACGTGCCAGTTGAGCGATGACTCTTTCCGCGCCGCCTCCGCCCAGATGCGGAATCAGTAACAGGACTCGAAATCTCTGTTTCCTCATCGGCATTTAGGAGGAGTATACGTCATGGCTTAGATGTTTCTTCATTGGAAAATAAAATAGCAAGCCGTGCTTCCATCGGCGATTTTTCCGTGTAAGCTTGGTGCACTCAGGAATGCGGACCTGGAATGGAGAACTATTCCGGGAGCACGGGGGGCTGGCAAAACAGTGGAGCGCAATCTACTCAAGCCGGTTCTGGTGGTGGGCGTGACCAGCGCGCAAAGTTGCCTGATCTTGCGCGGGCGCTTGAGTGCGTTGCGCGAGGCTGGTTTTCAGGTGACGGTCGTCTCCGCGCCTGGGGCTTTGCTGGACAGCACGGCCGAGGCCGAGGGTGTGCAGGCCATGGCGATTCCCATGCAGCGGGGGATTGCATTGCTGGCCGATCTGGTTTCGTTTTATCGTTTATGGCGTTTGCTGGGCCGTTTGCGCCCCGATTTGGTGGAGTTCAGTACGCCCAAGGCAGGTCTGCTGGGTACGCTGGCCGCCCGGCTCAGACGTGTGCCGCTGCGCATCTATCTTTTGCGCGGATTGCGGCTGGAAACCACCTATGGTCTCCGGCGTCTGCTGTTGCTGGCCATGGAGCGTCTGGCTGCGGCCGGAGCCAACATTGTTTTATGCAACAGCCAGAGCTTGAAGACGCGGGCTGAGGCTCTGCGGCTGGCTCCAGAGGGCAAGTTGCAATTGCTGGGCGGAGGCAGCAGCAATGGCGTGGATATGGAACGCTATGCCCCCGGCGAGAGCCAGTTGCGCAGGCAGTTGGGCTTTGGGGCGGGGCAGCCGGTGATTGGCTTTGTGGGCCGGCTTACCTGCGACAAGGGCGTTCCCGAGCTGATTGCCGCTTTTGATCTGATTTTGCGCCGCGAACCGCAGGCTTGGCTGTTGCTGGTGGGCTGGTTCGACGAATCGGAAGACGCACTGCCACTCCCGTTGCGGAAGAAGATTCTGACCCATCCGCGCATTTTGCTGACCGGCATGGTCACCTCAGCGGCTGAGTATTACCGGGCGATGGACATGTTGGTGCTGCCTACCTGGCGCGAGGGCTTTCCAAATGTGGTGCTGGAGGCATCGGCCACGGGAATCCCCGTGGTGACGACGGTTTCAACCGGTTCACGCGATTCGGTGGTGCCGGAGGTGACCGGGCTGCTGATTCCACCGGGCTATCCGGTGGCCATCTGCGAGGCAGTGCTTACCCTGCTGAAAGATCCGGAGCGCAGACGCGCCATGGGGCAGGCGGCCCGCGCTTGGACCCTGGCGCACTACGCGGAAGAGGATGTGCTCGGCCGGACTGCGGCCTTCTACAGGAAACTAAGTGAGCAGAAGGCGCAGGAACAGCTGGCAGAGATGAGCTGATCCTCCGGAATTAGTCTCCTGGCTCGGGCGGAAAGAGGCCGGGCTGGGTGACGGAGGTGGTCGGGGAATGCTTGCGACTGGCATTGCTGATCAGAGCCACCACTTCAAGCTCCGCGATGGCCAGCCGGGGCACAAAGATGCGCTGCGTGTTCGAGCGTGTGTCGGGTGGGGTCAGCAGCAGGCCGTTGGGCGCCAGCAGGCTCAGGTCGTTGGCCGCCAGTCCCTCCAGCAGATCACAGTCGTTCAGCATCAGGCGCAGCCAGATACCAGTCGCGCGGGGCTTGGTGGAGAAGCGTTTGTGCAGCAATCGTTCTGGATCGGATTTGTCGTTGCCGCCAGGCAGTTCGCGTACCAGACAGACCCATTTGATCTCGCTCCAGGCGATGCAGACAAGCTTGCCTGCGGGGTCCAATAGTTCCAACTCGTTCGTCGTGAAGTCGGCGGCCATGTAACCGGCCAGCCATTCCCCGGTGAACCTGCGTACAATCACGGGTTTGCGTCCAGCAGTCATTGTTTTGGATTGTCGCACGAACGGACAGTTTTGCCGAATCTTTGTGTGGATGTGGCCAGCAGGCTGAGCGATGAGTACTTTCCGTGCGTCTTGCAGTTGGTGAAAGGGAACATTTAACCAACTGGCCGTATCTCCCTCTAGCCATACAGCTTGTATTGTGTTAATGTACGATTTGCCGAAGTCGCCGGATGTTCACGTAAGATGAGCAGGATCAGTAATTTGGCTTCACGGTGGCGAGGCGGGAGCAGGAACCAGGATGCCCGATTACGTTTATTTGCTGGAAAACCGATTGTCTCCGGATCAGCGTCATGCGCTGCAGATGATGCGTGAAACCGCGCGCCAGGCAGGCATGCTTTTGTTTTTGACCGGGGATGCGGTACGCGATTTGACCAGTGGTCATGCCGTGCGTTCTCTCGAAGTGGCAGTGCATGGAAATGTGCTCAAGCTGAAAAAGGCGCTGGAGGCGCAGGGTGCCGCGGTCTGGGGGGAACATGCTGCCTCGCAGGCACTTTACCTGTGCTTTCCCGGTACCGTGCGTGTGGACGTCCTCAGTGCCCACACGGCCAGCTACCCCAAGCCCGGCAAGCCGGTTTATCAACCCGCCTCGATTCAGGAAGACCTGCGTCAGCGCGACTTTACCGTCAATGCCATGGCCATCTCGTTGAACGAGGGCTCCTACGGACTCTTCATGGATCCGCTCAATGGCGCGGCCGATGTTGAGACGCGTACCTTGCGTCTGGTGTCGAACTATGGCTTTATTGACGATCCCTCGCTGCTGATCCGCGCCACACTCTACAAGGCACGTCTTGGCTGGGAACTCGACCCTCGCACCCAGACTCGTTACGAAAACGCCAAGGGCGATGAAGTCATTCAGTACTTGAATGAGCACAGCCTGAGCAGGGAACTGGAACAGATCGGCCATGAAGAGGATGCGCTGGCGATTCTGCGTGTGCTTGAAGCCGAAGGCTGGATGCAGCACCTGTTTCCGGCCTGGACCAGCGCCAAGGCCGACGAAGAAAAGCTCAAGGCGTTGCACGAGCTGGCCGTTGAGTTGCTGATACAGGGTGTGCATGCCGACATGTCGGCCGCGCAGATGCAATTGCTGACCGCTAAGCTGTCCGCAAAGGATCTGGCCGAGCTCAAAAAGCGGATGCTGCGCCCCGGCTTGGTGGCCGAGTGGGACAGCCTGGACCAGATGGCCGCAGCCTTTCAGAAAGTGTTGCTGGCTAAGGAAAACCAGACACCTTCGGTTAGCTACAAGCTGTTCACCAGCTTTGATCCGGAGGCGGTGCTGTGGCTGGGCTTTACCAGCAAATCGGCTGCCGTGCAGGAGCGCTATAAGCTCTTCCTGAAGACTTGGCCAGAGGCGAAGCAGAAGATTCCCTATGCCCTGATGCAGGAGATGCGCATCACCAGTGAACTGCCCATCTACACCGAGCTGGTGCAGAACCTCTTCCTGGAACTGATCGATGGCAAGCTGACGACGAATGACGAGATGAAGGACTTCCTCGAACCGCATTCGCCGCCGGCCCCGCCGCCGCAGGTTACCGTCAAGCGTAGCCGCCGCCGCGCCGCTGAGACCAAGGTCAAGGAAGATAACTTTGACGATGAGGAGTCCGATGAGGACCAGGATGAAGATGAGGACCTGGACGACATTGGCGGTGGCGATGATGAAGAGGTTGAAATCGATCTGAAGTTCTCCAAGGATGAGCCGGAGAGCGACGATGAATCGGCTGAGGATGCCTTCGATTCCGATGAGGAAGAAGAGCCCGAGGAAAAGCCCCGCAAATCTGCGGCTAAAGCCGAACCAAAGCCTGTCAAGGCGGTGAAGGCCAAAGCGGAAGCTCCTCCGGCCAAGCCTCTGGCGCATACTGCCAAACCCGCTGCCCATGCTGCCAAGACTAAGTCGGCGGTGGAGCCGAAGAAAGATGCGCATTCGGCAAAGGTCGTGCACAAAACGTTGGCCAAGGTTCCGGTAAAGGTGGAGGCCAAGGCCAAAGCAGCGCCCAAAGCTGAGCCGAAGAAGCCTGCCGCCGAGCCTGCCGCCGAGCCGAAGAAGGTCGCGCATCCGGTGAAGGCTGTGTCTAAAAAGCCAGCTCCTGCCAAGCCTGAATCCAAGGGCAAGGCCGGCCATGAGGCAAAAAAGCCTGCTAAAAAGCATTAAAGAAGACATCTGAACTCCGTCCTTGCAGGGCTAACTTGTGTGGGCGGGGTTCAGGTATTCTTGTGCTGGAGTTTCGCGTAAACTGAACAGAACACGATCCCACAAGCCCGGATGGCGAAACTGGCAGACGCAGCGGACTTAAAATCCGCAGACCGCAAGGTCGTGGGGGTTCAATTCCCCCTCCGGGCACCAAATAATTCAATAATTTACAGTGGTTTTCTGCCTCAGTCTCCATTTGGTAATTTGACCCGGTGATACTAGTAGTGATACTTTGTTCTCGCAGTGATACCGGGAGGCGTCATGGCGCGCAAGACGGAAGACGTGAAGGTCCGGGGCGTGTGGGAACGGGAACCCGGCTCGGGTGAGTGGTGGGTTCGCTACAGGGACAAGAGCGGCAAGCTGCATAGAGAGAAGGCCGGGCGCAAGTCCGATGCAATCGCCCTCTTGAACAAGCGGCGCAATGAAATCCGTGTTGGGGCGAAGTTGCCAGACAATCAACGCTCCGCCGGGGTCAAGTTCTCCGCTCTCGCTGACGCAATCGAAACGTTCAGTGAATCTCACCACCGGGACAAGCGGAGTGTGTTGACTCGGCTTCGGAAGGTCCGGCCAGCTTTTGATGAGCGCGTGGCGGACTCAATCAAGCCGGAAGAGATTGACGCATGGCTTTCCGCGAATACTCGGACACCGGCCACGTCGAACCGTTACCGCGCCCTCTTCAGCTTGATATTCCGGGAGGCTCTTCGCAATGGGAAGGTATCGAGCAATCCTGCCCGGCTCGTGCGCCAGAAGAAGGAAGAGAACGGCGTGATTCGGTGGCTCACCGAAAAGGAAGAACGGGCCCTGCGTTCGGTGATTCTTCCGGAACACTTGCCAGAGCTGGACATTGCGCTGGGGACCGGAATGCGCCTTAGTGAGCAATACGGGCTGAAGTGGGCGAACGTGGATCTAGAACGAAAAGAGGTCACGCTGGACCGCACAAAGAACTATAGCGGGCGCACTATCCCGATGTGCGCGTCTGTGGAGGCTGCGTTTCTGGCTCTGAAAGAGCGCACTCCGAAGGCGAAGCCTCAACAGAGGGTTTTCGATGCAATGCCACGCGCATGGTGGGAGGACGCACTCAAGGCATCCAAAGTGACGAAATACCGCTGGCATGACCACCGGCATACATTCTGTTCTCGGCTTGCCATGAAGGGCGCGAATCTGAAAGTGATCCAGACCCTCGTCGGGCATAAGACAATTGCGATGACGGCCCGTTACGCGCACTTGGACGATGCTTCCTTGCGGGCAGCGGTGGATATGCTCCCATAGTGGTTCCCAGAGGCAAATGTCGCCAGTGACACCCGCGTGACCAGAACTTTTTTGCCGATGCGTCGAGTGTCTAGTTGCTTTCCTGCGATCAGGTAATCAAGGGAGCGAACAGAGATCCCAAGCGCGTGTGCGGCCTCTTTCCGTGCGTACAGAAACTTTTCTGTCATAGCGTCCCTTTCCGAACGCGCCTCTGGCGTTCCTTTACTAAATTTCTGTGCTGCCAAATCTACAATTTCTCTGAGCCGTATGGCCCATCAGTATAGGTGGCAGCTTTGGACCTTATCCCTGCAAAAGAAATCGCTCGGATGGTGGCCAGAGGTTTCTACCATGAACGGAGGCAGAAATAGTTGTTGTGCGGGCCAGTTTGGGCTGGCCTCCTCTGATAAACCGGCGAACAGCGCCATCTGGGATGAGAATTTTCCGCGTCATCAAACGCCCAGTCGTGACTAGGCAATCGACTGAGCGAATGCTGAGGCTTAGGAACTCAACGGTATCGCAACGGGAAGGCAGAAGTTTTTCTATGCGCTCCACATAACCTCCAGCAACGTGCTTTCCTTACCATGTGATGTTTTTTGCGCGCTGTCTAATATTTTTAAGAGATAGGCCTATCTGATTAAGTTATGGAGGGACCGAAACCAAGCGACAATGGATGACCTGCGTAACGGCATCTGACAAAAGTCATGTTGACGAGGGTAGATTAGGCGGAGCAACATTTTGTGCTCGGAGGTGTTTTTACAAACTGGACGAACTGTGGTCAATGGGACTGCCTTGGTAATCCGAGCTGGAGGTCTCCCCCATGAGCATCTACGACCACTTGGAGTATCGGCTTTTGAAGTACCTTCTGGCGGTTTCTGAAGAAGGTACATTTACAGCCGCGGCGTCAAAAGTGGCGGTTTCACAGTCCGCGTTGAGTACACAAATTGGGCTTCTCGAAAGCGTTCTCGAATTCAAGATATTCGATAGAGAAAACGGAAACGCTCCAACACCCGAAGGGGTGATTCTGCTGCGCTTTGCGCGCGAGAGTTTGCAGAATCGGGTAAACATCATTGAGACGATACGAGCCATTCGCACAGGTTCTTTGATGCCTTTGCGTATGGGCTTTTCACCCTTCGTTGAGAAAAATTTGCTCAGCACCGTAACCAAGGTCTACAAAGATCTGCTGCCGAATTGTGCGATCCTTCCAGAAGTAGGAGATACAGACGAACTGATTCAGCAGATTCGAAATGATAACCTTGATGCGATCCTCGTGACACTCCCTGTCAACGATGGCGGCTTGCAAGTGAATGTGCTTGACCGTGACAGACTGTTGGTTTCGATGAAGAGCGATGACCCGATGGCAGAATTCGATGCCATTCCCCCGTCGGCACTCAATGGAAAATTGAGCATCTTTTCCTACCAACGCTATCATCCTGCCGCCTATGCGTATCTTTTGGAAGCTCTTGAAGCACGGGGCATCACGCTGCGCCCATGCCAGCCAACGATGAATCTGGAGCATGTTCAGTGGTTGGTGAAGGAGGGATACTGCTACGCATTGGTGAGAGCGAGTCGTCCAGTCTTGAATGGCCTTGTAGCCCGAGCCATTGCCGGCATCGAATGGACAATCGACACAGCTCTTATAACTAAAACAGATCACCCGCATCCGGCGTTATCCTTGCTCATCGAACAACTGACTAAGAACTCATATCTATCTGACCAGACTCACGAAACGCTGCATACTCCTCCTACGAGTGCGCGCAAACCAATTCGTGCGACGGCGCATTCCAACGCGCAGCAACTCGGCCTTTTTGTCGACAGAAGCACTTCGGGAGGCAAAAGCCATCTCTAAAAGTTATAGGGCCATCTCCAATAAATATTGGACTCACTAAATGAACGGCACTAAGCTCCGATTATTCGTGGCTGACAAATCAGCCATCGGAGGTGCCGATGTTCTGTAGATCCTTTGCTGCGCTTTTGCGCAATTCCACACTCTGTGCCAAGCGATTGGCGCAACCTTTCTCCAAGCACAATCTTCGTCGCATAGCGCACGTGCTGTGGCCTACCTTTCTTGCGCTCTCGTTTGCAGGCGTAGCCCATGCCCAGGGAACGATGGACTTTTCCGGGGCGACCACGCTGATGTCCACCTTTAAGACTTTTGCCATTTATGCAGGCGCGGTCATTTGTTTTGGCGGGTTAATCTTCGCCGGAATCCGGATGATGAGTGGCCGCTTTCAGGATGCGATTCCAGGCCTCTTCGGTGCGCTGTTTGGAGCCGGAGTGCTGGGATGGGGTGCCGGATGGATCGGCTCGCTGACAGGCCAGTCGATGTAGAGGTGCGCCATGACCAAACGGGGAGAACCGTTACCAATCAACCAAGCGCTGAATCGACCGAGAGCCAAGCTGGGCCTCGACCTCACAGCATGGATGGCGATCGTATTCGTCTGCGTAACGGTTTTCCTCGTTGGGTTCCGCGTCGTGGCCATGATTGCCTTTCCGTCGCTTGCCATCAGCGCATGGCTGGTAGTCCGCAAACATCCCAAGATGTTCGAGCTTTGGGGCTTGAGTCTGAACCAGAGGTCCTACTATGACCCGCGTAAACACTGAGCAAATGAAATACACACCGTGGTTCGCCAAGGCCGGAGCAGCGTGCAGCATCGTTCCGATTGCACGCTTTATCAATGACCGGATCTTCACGCTCAAGGGTGGCGGCTACGGCTGTCTCTTCTCTATGGCCGGCGTCGACGAAGAAGGCCTGACCGACCAGGAAATTGAAGCCGAAATTCGCTCTATTGAAGGCGCACTGCGCGGCCTGCCAGAAGGAGCATGTTTGTACCAGTACACCCGCGTCATGTCCGGTTTCGATCTACCCCGGCAAGAGCATTACACCAATACGGTCACGCAGGTCCTCGTGGACGACCGTCTCGCCTTCTTGGCGAAGACGGCAGGCTTTCGCCGCATCGATCTGCACTGGTGTCTGACGCTGGAACCGCCCAAAGCAGCGGCCTTCGCGCGCAAGCCCAAGGAACACGTCTCCGATGCCACACGGATGCTGGCTGACCTTGAAAAGACGGCCACGCTGCTCGAAGGGCACCTCGGAGCCTCCTTGGGGCTCAAGTTGCTTGCGAAAAACGATACCTACCAGTTTTTCAGCTACCTCTTCAATCTCGAAGAGTGGGCAAGCATGGACACATTGCGCACCAACGATGGTGTGGACCAACAGATCGTAAAGAATCCGGTTGCATGGCACAGTGACCATCTCACCATCGGTCGCAGATACGTGCAGATGTTCTCGCTGACGACGACACCGGAAGCATCCAGGCCCTGCCTGTTCTCCGGTCTCATGGCGCTCGACTGCGACAGCATCCTGTGCTCGACCTGGCGGCCGAAGTCCACCACTGCGGCGCGCAGCGAGATCGACGCTCAGGAAAAGTTCATCTCCTTCTTCAAAGTAGGCGTATTGACGCGCGTCATGAGCGGGCACGACACAGCATCGCTCGAAACCGGCGCTGGTGCCAGAGCCGCCAACACGCAAGTCGATGATCTTGGCGAAGTCATTCGCTCACTCGACAAGAAGGCGCAGGGGGAATACTCGCTTCGCTTCCTTGTGGCCGCGCGCAGTGTGGATGAACTGCGCGGTCTTGCGCCCGCAGTGCATCGCGTCTTTGTCGATGCGCGGACGCAGGTCATGGAAGAAACCCTTGGAAACCTGTCGACCTTCTACGCCATGTTTCCCGGCAACGGAAAGTTCAACGTCTTTCCCATGTGGCTCGCGGAAGATCACCATGCTCGTCTGTCTTCGGTCTTTGCGCCCAATCTCGGCCATCCGTACTCAGAGGACTTGGACAACGAGTACCTGAACGTCTTCGAGACGCGCACAAGGACGCCGTTCTTTCAGGATGCTTATGTCGATGGTGTGCGGGTCATGCTCATCCTCGGGCCTACAGGAACCGGTAAATCCGTGAACGGAAATATTGCCATTGCGCATGAGCAGAAGTACGGCGGGTTCACCTACATCTTCGACATTGGCGGTAGCTATGAAAGCGTGGTCGAACTGTACGGTGGCCGCGTGGACCGCATCGGCAAGGATGGCCCGCGCGTCAATCCTTTCGTTCTCGAACCTACCGAGAGCAATGTCACGTTTCTGTATAGCTTCGTCAAGCTACTGCTTGTGAACGGCGGCGCGGAGCTTGAACCGGAAGACGATGACGTGATCCACAAGGCTGTGCGGGATATGTACCTGCTCGATGCTGAAAATCGTCGCTTGTCCAATCTCTTCCTGCCCAAGAAGCTCGACCGCTATCTGTCCAAGTGGGTCGGCAACGGCGTCTATCACGCAGTTTTCGACAACGTGGAAGACAGTCTTTCGCTGTCTCGTCTGCAGTGCTTCGACTTCCAGGGTGTCAACAACGAGCAATACGCTGACCTGATCGAGCC
This sequence comes from Telmatobacter bradus, assembly GCF_048629425.1. NCBI lineage: Bacteria > Pseudomonadati > Acidobacteriota > Terriglobia > Terriglobales > Acidobacteriaceae > Telmatobacter > Telmatobacter bradus. Next base: position 2,829,651 of record NZ_CP184532.1, on the reverse strand, counting down.
TGTGATGGTTTGGTTGCTCAGGCGAATCAACGACGTCCTCTACAACCCAGACCATCTCGGTGTGCCCAAGCACATTCTGATCGAAGAGATTTTCTCTTCGATGAAGAATAAGCAGCTATTGGATGGCGCGCTCGCCTCCATTAAGACGGTGCGCAAGAACCTCGGCGGGGTAACGATGATCGGCCAGTCTGCGGAGGACCTGGGCGCAAACGCCGACAGTATAGTGAACTCCTGTACATCATTTCTATTTCTGAAGGACGCCACCTTCAACCGCAAGCGGTACGCAGAACTCTTCAAGATGAACGAGCAACAGCTCGCTCTCTTCGAGAGCTTGCAGGATCGCGAAGGTCTCTATATGCGCCGCGACGGGTTGACCAAGGTCATCAAGCTTAATCTCGACAGCCGCAGCTATGCGATCTTCTCAACCAAACCGAAAGACCGCGTGCGTCGCAGCAAGCTCATTGCCAAGTACGGGCTCACCGAGGGCATTGCTCGATTTGCCCAGAGCGAGACCTACTGAGTCTCGCGTAATATGGTGACACGATAGATCAAAAAAAGAGTCCCGCGTGGTGCAGGAAAGAAAACGGCAGTATGGATTGGCGCACTCTCTCCATGCCGCTGCGCACACCGTCTTCAGCCTCGCCAAGTCCGGCAACACATCGGTTGGCCAATTCCTGACCTTTGATGTTGCTCCATAAGTCCTCTACCGGATTCAGATCAGGAGAATAACCTGGCAGCGTCTCTACCTGCAGCCAACTACGCTGGCTCTCCAGATACTGCTTCATCTTCCTGCTTTTGTGTGCAGGCAGTCCATCCCAGATCAGAATCACCTTCTGCCCGCGCAAGTGTTTCTTCAGATCACGCAAAAAGACGGTCAGCCGTTCGTCGTTGTAGCTGCCTGGCCGGGTCTGAAACCACAACCGGCATCGCTTGCCGTCCCAGCGATAGCCCAGTGCCGCGCTGATCGACAGCTTCTTCCAGTTGAAGGCATAAACCAACACCGGAGTCTCTCCCTTCGGCGCCCAAGTCCGTCTTACCGGCGGCCGCTCCGAGACTCCGCTTTCGTCCTGGAAGAGAATCCAGGCTCTTCGCCGCCGGGCGTTTTTTTTATTGCCGGCCACCGCTTCGCCATCCACAGCCGCCGACCTTCGTCATTGCGTTCCCGCGCTCGCTTGGCCGGCCGTTGCAGACTCCACTCAAGAGCGGCAAGAATCTTCCATACATGGCCGGGATGATAGTGAACGCCCGTGGTCCGTTCGATTACTGCCGCCACACGGGGCAATGTCCACAGATCGGTTCCGAAACCATGGGCCTGCGCGCCTTGACGCAACGCCTTGTCCACCTGCTTGAGTTGCGCCCCATCCAGTTTCGGCCGACGACCTGCCCGCCCCGCCCCGCGAATCCAACCCGGCTTATCCTGACGCCAAGCCTCGAACCATCGGCTCACGCTTTGACGGCTGATGAGGAGTTCACGGGCGATCTCTGCCTGTGAACGCTTGCCGGCGGCAAACAGACGCGCGGCGCGGCGGCGGCGTTCTTGCAGGGCTGCGAAGTCACGTCGTGGCGCATTGGATCGTGTCATGCCTGATAGCTTACTGCTACACGACCGACATTGTCACTATATTATGCGAGGTTCAGTAATAAACAAAATCTCACCGCAGAAAGGACTCAAACATTATGCGCCCCACCCTTGTTGTCTCTTTTTCCCTGTGCATGATGCTGACTGTAGGTCAACTCCATGCTGCAACCGACCCACATCCCCTTCAACCGGCCGCGCCGCGTACGGTCATCGTGTCGGAGGCGGAGACCCCGCCGCAGGTTCGCGCCGGGCTACTGCAATCGACGCTCATCGTACTGCCCGCCGCAGAGAAGGTTGCCAATGTCTTCGCCGGCGACACGGTGAATTGGGTATTCGACGGTGGTCATGTGGCTTCGCGCTTTATCAGTGTCAAGCCCAAGGCCGCAAACGCCGCCACTGATATTCACATCGTCTCCGATCACGGCAACGAGTACACGCTTGCACTTCGTGAGGTATCCGGTGACTCCGATGCGCACTTCGATTCCAAGGTCTTTATCAATCTTGGCGACCAAGCTGCAAAGGACCGCTTGGCTCAGCTTCCCGTGTTCGTGCCTGCGGCCGAACTGGATAAAGCGAAACAGGAAGCTGCTGCCGCGAAAGCCGCTCAAGCAGCCGAACTCAAGTCCGAACAAACCAAGGCCGAGCAGTACCGCTCGGAATACCCAGGTTCACTCCACTTTGACTACACATGGGACGAACGCAAGGGCAAAGAGCTTGGACTCCGGCAGATCTGGCACGACGATAAGTTCACCTATCTGCGCGGCGTCTTCCAGGAAACGCCGGCGCTCTACGAGGTAAAGGACAAGAAACCGTCGCTCATCAATTTTGATTTCAACGGCGGGCTCTATACCGTGCCGAAGCTACTGGACAACGGGTATCTCGCTATCGGCAAGCAGAAGGTTGAATTCCATCGTGTGGGAGGTACGAAGTAGCCATGACCGACCAGAACCCAAATACGCCCGCAACCATTCCAGAGCAGCCGGAGGCGAAGCCGCCTCTCAAGAAGGGGATGCCAGTGGTCATTGTCCTGGTGGCGATCCTCGCCATACTCGGCATTGCCAATGTATCGAGCTTGCTGCGCGGTAACAAGAAGACAGCCCCGGCAAGCGCATTACAGATGCGTCCGACTTCACCGAATGCGCAGCAGGTATCGAGCTTTGAGACGCAACAGCAATTGCAAGCTCAGCATGATGCCGAGGAAAAACAGAAGCAACAAGAGTTGGTTGCAGCGATGCAGCAACTCCAGGCGACAGAAGGCGCTCCTGGACCCGAATCAGCTAGTGCTGCACCGATGACCTCGGCGCAGCGCGACACGATCTACGGCTCCAGTCCAAATGCACCGCAGCATACATCGAACGTTTCGGAAGCTCAGGCCGAAGTCAAACAAAGGGCCTTGGCACGCCAAAAGCAGAAGCAAGATGCCATCAACAGCGGCACCGTAGCGATTGACTTCGCGCATTCTGGCGAAGCCGCCGCTCCTTCCGCTGCGATTACGGCAACAGCAGCCGTGCCGTCAAATTCAGCCGCCGCAGACAAGCCTGTCCGGGCCGTTACTGCTGAAACGAAAGCAGCCCCCAAGGCTGACGCTATGGGGTCGTATGAGTTCGATCAGTATCAAGGGCGTCTCTATCGGATCTTTGAGGGGACGGTCTTTGAAGGCGTCGTTACGAACCACATTGACGGCGGCTTCAGCGGGCCGATCCTGGTCATGCTCACCACGGACTACTACTCGCATGACCACCAACAGTTGCTCATGCCCCAGGGCACGCGCCTGATCGGCACTGTGCAGAGCGTAGGCAACGCCCAGCAGCGGAAAATGTTCGTCATCTTCCATCGTGCTGTCTGTCCCGATGGCTTCTCACTTGATTTCGACAAGTACATCGGTCTTGACCCAATTGGAACGACGGGCCTTGCCACCAAGGTAGATCACGGATATTTGATGGCCTTCGGAGCGGCGGCGGCCATTGGTGGCTTGGGTGGTCTCGCCCAGATCGGCAACAACAGCAGCGTACTCGATTCCTCGACGCAGATTCGCAATGGCATTTCCGAGCAGACCGCTGCAGAAGGCGAGCAGGTGTTGAATCACTTTCTCAACCGCTTGCCGGTCATCACGCTCAAGGAGGGCTCACGCGCCCGCGTGTACGTGGGCCGTGACATTCTCATCCCGTCCTATGCGGAACATCGTATGGACCCAGCCCTCTGAAAACGGGAGAAAGCATGGCGCGGTGCGTCACAAAACGTTTCAGGCTTGTTTTCACAATCGTGTTGTGCGCGCTGGTTGTAGCCATCCTCACCACGCACGCAGGGCGCGCTGTGGCCCTCGCCTCGCTGGTACGTGTCGCCGAGGTTAGCTCGAAGATTCTGCGGCTGTCGTGCTGGATCGTGGACCACAGCAAGTGTTTCACCCCGGACAGGCTGGACCCAACCTGCCCTCCATACCTGTAACCGTTCAACAGCACCCAAGGAGGCTTTATGCCGCTTCAACTCAAAAAACACCGCAAATGGCTCATCGTTGGCACTGCTTTGCTTTTGACCACACCGCCCAGTTTCGCTCTATTCGGCATGGGCGATATAGTCTTTGATCGTGCGTCCAGCTAAGGCTGGTATGTCCAGCAGGGGAAGGACCTGCCGGGGTAAAAGTCAGAAGCCCCGTAGCTAGATAGCAGGGAGGCGGGAAACCAAATCTCTGAAGCCTATCGACAATCATCTCCTTGGGAGATGCGCAAGTCATCGGGCCGTAACGAAAGTGAACGCATGTATGTGGCCCCGTTAACAATCAACCCCGAAGGTCGAGCCTACGGTCGAAGGGCGAAGACAGCATGAGGCGACGCAATCTGACTGATGCGTTTCTCTCACTTCGGCGGGGTGGAAGCGACAGCACGATGACAAGGACATACCGAGCAACTGGAGAAACCCTCCTCGCCCCGGCGCGAAATCGCCGGAGAAAGGTAGGCCCTATAACCACACACGGGAAAAGGGCCGAAGGCGAGAGGGCATCGGATGGGTTCGTAGTGTGCGCTGAGCAGCGCATTGTTCAGGAGGGTTGAAGTCCCTCCAGCGCCCGGATGAGGGGCGCTGTATCCAAAAGCGGGGTTAACGCCTCGCTGGCCGGAGAAGAGAGAAGGTATGGAGAAGCCTAAACGGGCACGAAGGCGAAAGCTTGATACAGCCAAGGTGAACCTGAAGCCGCTCTCTGCGTTACTCCGGAGGACAGGGTGTCCGCCGTGAGGCGGAATCCGAAGGGTATGCGGAGAAGTACCGGGCCGTAATCGACGGGGGCCACCCCGATGATGAACTGGTCGGCCAAAGGTGGGGCAAGGTCGAGCCCGCACTATGGGGGCGAAGGCGTTCTCATTCACCCACCGCACCAAGGTGTTTGCAGACAGCACGGTACGGAAGAACATTGCGTGACCTCAGGAGGACTGGCATCGTCTCCGGGTGGCACCGGAGTAAGCAGACCTATAAGCGAGAGCGAAATGGCGAGCGATGCGTTGCCAGTAGTCGGACGGCTGAATAGTGTGCGCTGAGCAGCGCATTGTTTAGGAGGGTTAAAGTCCCTCCAGCGCTCGGATGAGGGGCGCTGTATCCAAAAGCGGGGGTAATGCCTCGCTGGCCGGAGAAGAGAGAAGGTATGGAGAAGCCTAGACGGGCACGAAGGCGAAAGCCGGATACAGCCAAGGTGAACCTGAAGCCGCTCGCTGTTGTACTTCGGAGGACAGGGTGTCCATCGTGAGGTGGAATCCGAAGGGTATGCGGAGAAGTACCGGGCTGTAATCGATGGGGGCTACCCCGAAGATGAACCGGTCGGCCAAAGGTGGGGCAAGGTCGAGCCTGCACTATGAAGGCGAAGGCGTTCTCATTCACCCACCGCACCAAGGTGTTTGCGGGCTGCACGGTACGGAAGAACAATGCGTGACCTCAGGAGGACTGGCATCGTCTCCGGGTGGCACCGGAGTAAGCAGACCTATAAGCGAGAGCGAAAAGGCGAGCAATGCGTTGCCAGTAGTCGGACGGCTGAACAGTACCTGAAGCATGGTGAAAGCCATGTGACCGGGCAACCGGCGGCGGAAGTGGGCCGGGGAAGGCAGCCGACGAAGGCGGTTGGGAAGAAAGAGAAGGGCAGTGAGTAAGGACGGAAAGGTGGATCAGTTCCATGAGTGAAATACCCGTACATTTCCGCCCGAGGAGACTGTCTGACTGGATCAACCCGACGGATGCAAAGAAGGTCCATTCATTAATCGACAAGGTATACAAGCGGAAGAACCTGGAGATGGCCTGGGAGAAGGTACGGAATAACCGGGGCAGTGGAGGAGTCGATGGACAGAGCCTGGAAGAGTTTTCCGCACAACTGGATCAGCAGTTAGATCGGTTGCACAGGGAACTCAAGGATGATGTCTATCAGCCACGACCGGTGCGGCAGGTGCAAATCCCGAAAGCAGGCAAGCCGGGGGAGTATCGGATGCTAGGGGTCCCGACAATTTTTGATCGGGTATGCCAGCAGGCGCTACTCAATCGGTTGGAGCCGATATTCGAACCAGTATTCGATGAAGCCAACTTCGGATATCGGCGAGGGCGATCGACGCAGGACGCAATGCGCAAGGTGTGGAAAGAAATCCAGCGCGGATCGGAGTGGATTGTGGAAGGGGACTTGAAGGACTTTTTCGGGTCTGTCAACCATGAGAAGCTTCTTGCGCTGGTAGCCCAACAAATAGCCGACGGCCGGGTGCTGCGCCTGATACAGGCAATGCTCAAGGCTGGAAGTTATGGCAAAGGGCGACTCTATCCTACCGAGCGTGGGACTCCACAAGGCGGGGTGGTTTCACCCGTTTTGAGTAACGTACTCCTGACTCCGTTTGATCGGGAAATGCGTCGCAAGGGGTATCTGGTAACGAGGTACGCGGACGACTGGGTCATCACCTGTAAATCCGCGGCAGAGGCGCGAGCGGCGATAGTAGCAGCGCAAAAGATACTGGAGCAATTGGATGTGGTACTTCATCCGCAGAAGACGCGAATAGTCCACGTTCGACAAGGATTCGAATTCCTTGGTTATAAGATCAAGCGAGGCAAGCGGCCACTCCGGCTGATGCCTCACCAGATCAAAACCGGGGTGCGTGACGGTGATCTCTATGCGTACCCAAAGGAAAAGTCGATCCGTCGCTTCATGGATCAACTGCGCGAGCGAACTCGGCGACGCGTGCCACTGAAAACTTCAGAACTGATCGCGAACCTCAACCCTGTAATCCGGGGATGGGGCAATTACTACAAGCGCGCCCACGTCCGAAAGCTCTTCAATCGTCTCAACGGCTGGATCGTACATCGCATCCGGTCGCACCGCTGCAAGCGCTGGCGTAACGGTGGCTGGAGACAGCTACCCGAAACCAAGCTGTACGGGGAGTACGGGCTTGTGAACTTGGTTCAGTTAATACCTTCAATTGCATCCCGGAAGCGAGAGTCTTCGTGAAAGCTGGATGCGGGAAAACTGCACGTCCAGTTTGAGCGGCGGACGGTGGCCAGCATCTGGGAAACTCGGTGCGCCACCTCCGACCCGACACCTGAAGCATGGTGAAAGCCATGTGACCGGGCAACCGGCGGCGGAAGTGGGCCGGGGAAGGCAGTCGGCGAAGGCGGTTGGGAAGAGAGAGGAAGGCAGTGAGTAAGGACGGAAAGGTGGATCAGTTCCATGAGTGAAATACCCGTACATTTCCGCCCGAGGAGACTGTCGGACTGGATCAACCCGACGGGTGCAAAGAAGGTCCATTCATTAATCGACAAGGTATACAAGCGGAAGAACCTGGAGATGGCCTGGGAGAAGGTGCGGGCTAACCGGGGCAGTGGAGGAGTCGATGGACAGAGCCTGGAAGAGTTTTCCGCGCAACTGGATCAGCAGTTAGATCGGTTGCACAGGGAACTCAAGGATGATGTCTATCAGCCACGACCGGTGCGGCAGGTGCAAATCCCGAAACTAGGCAAGCCGGGGGAGTATCGGATGTTAGGGGTCCCGACAATTTTTGATCGGGTATGCCAGCAGGCGCTGCTCAATCGGTTGGAGCCAATATTCGAGCCGATATTCGATGAAGCCAACTTCGGATATCGGCGAGGGCGATCGACGCAGGACGCAATGCGCAAGGTGTGGAAAGAAATCCAGAGCGGGTCGGAGTGGATCGTAGAAGGGGATTTGAAGGATTTCTTCGGGTCTGTCAACCACGAGAAACTTCTTGCACTGGTAGCCCAACAAATAGCCGACGGCCGGGTGCTGCGCCTGATACAGGCAATGCTCAAGGCTGGAAGTTATAGCAAAGGGCGACTCTATCCCACCGAGCGCGGGACCCCACAAGGCGGGGTGGTTTCACCCGTTTTGAGTAACGTACTCCTGACTCCGTTTGATCGGGAAATGCGTCGCAAGGGGTATCAGATAACGAGGTACGCGGATGACTGGGTTATCACCTGTAAATCCGCGGCAGAGGCGCGAGCGGCGATAGTAGCAGCGCAAAAGATACTGGAGCAATTGGATGTGGTACTTCATCCGCAGAAAACGCGGATCGTCCATGTCCGACAGGGATTCGAATTCCTTGGTTACAAGATCAAGCGAGGCAAGCGGCCACTCAGGCTGATGCCTCAAAAGATCCGAACCGGGGTACGTGACGGTGATCTCTATGCGTATCCGAAGGGAAAGTCGATCCAGCGCTTTATGGATCAAGTGCGTGAACGAACTCGGCGACGTGTGCCACTGAATACATCAGGACTGATTGCGCACCTCAACCCTGTAATTCGGGGATGGGGAAATTACTACAAGCGCGCCCACGTCCGAAAGCTCTTCAACAGACTCAACGGCTGGATATTGCAACGCATCCGGTCGCACCGTTGTAAACGCTGGCGGAACAAGGGCTGGAGACAGCTCCCTGAAAGCAAGCTGTACGGTGAGTATGGGCTGGTAAACCTTATTCAATTAATTCCTTCGATTGCATCCCAGAAGCGAGAGTCTTCGTGAAAGCTGGATGCGGGAAAACTGCACGTCCAGTTTGAGCGGCGGACGGTGGCCAGCACACGGGGGAACCCAGTGCGCCACCTCCGACCCGACAGTGATGAAGCCGGGTAATGCCGGTGGAGCGAAGGAACCCTGCTGTTTGTAACGGTTCCAACAACAAGGGAGGCAAAGGCACATGACAAACACGCCTATCAGTTTGCAGGACCTGCGTCGGAACCTATACGTCAAGGCGAAGTCTGAACCGTCCTGGCGTTTCTGGGGTTTGTACGTCCATGTCTGCAAGATGGAGACTCTGCGCGAAGCGTATGAGATGGCCAGAAAGAACAATGGCGCACCGGGCATCGACGGTGTGACATTTGAGGCTGTCGAAGCGTATGGCGTGGAGAGCTTCATCGAGCAGATACGCGGCGAACTCATCAACCGCACCTATGTGCCGCTTCGTTCGCGGAAGCAAGAGATACCGAAGGCCGGAGGAAAGTTCCGTACCCTTTCGATCCCTGCGATCCGTGATCGAGTCGTACAAGGTGCACTGAAGCTGATTATGGAGCCGATCTTCGAGGCGGACTTCCAGCCGGGTTCGTATGGCTATCGTCCCAAGAAAACGGCGCATCAAGCGGTGCAGCGAGTAGCGAAGGCAATCGTTCAGTGCAAGACCCACATCATCGATCTCGATCTCAAAGCATACTTCGACACAGTCAGACACCATCTGCTGTTGGAGAAAGTAGCTCGCCGGATCAATGACGATGAGGTGATGCGGTTGCTCAAGCTGGTGCTGTCAGCATCGGGAAAACTGGGTGTTCCACAAGGCGGAGTGATCACTCCCCTTACACAAAAGGTAATTTCTGCCGTCAGTCCCGCTTGGCGGTAGATGGCCACCCTGCGGTGGGGCCTGCTGCGGGACTGAAATGCAATGACGAATCGTGATGGTGTCGTCACCTATCAGAACGTCTTTCACAACCAGCCTGACGATTCTCTGCCGCTCAGTGATACTCAGCGTATCAGCAGCGCCACGCAGGCGGGCAAGGAACGCGGTAAGATTCTCCGCCAACCGCAGAAAGGCTGCCTGCTCATTAGCCTGGTCGACAATTGCCTGCAACTCAGCACGGAGCGCCTGCTCGCGCTGGCGTAGCCCTGGCATGCGCTCACGTAACTGCTCGATCGACATGAGTTCTTCCTGGTAGGCGCTGAGAAGTCGTTCGATGGCTTTGCCCGCATGCACTAGTTCTCTTTGCAGACTCTGCTCGCGCTTTTTGGTTGGATCCGACGAGCGCGCTGCTGCCAGCCGACGATCCAGCTCTTGCTGAATGAGCGTTGGGTCTTCCAACAGCTTAATGACTTCGGCCCAGATGATCTGATCAAGCAGATCCTGCCGGACGAAGCGGGCGTTATCGCAAACCGGGCCACCTAATTTTCGCCAGCTATCCGAGCCAATGCATTTGTAGTAGTGAATCTTGCGTGCGCTTGTTTGCGTCGATGTGCGCGAAAATGCGTAGCCGCACTTCTGGCAGCTGACCATCCCTTGCACGATACTTGGCTCAATGGTGCGGCGGCGTGATCGTACTTTGTTTTCCTGTAGAAGTTCCTGAGCACGAGCAAATCGTTCTTCGCTTACCAGTGCCGGCACAGGAATCTCGATCCATTCTTCCCGAGGTCGTTCGTGGCCTGCTGTCATACTGGGCGTAATCACACCCCGCCGACGCTGCGGACGGATCACGCGTGTCCGGGAAGAAGCGCGCGTTTTGCCGAAACAGGCAATACCACGATACGCAGAGTTGCGCAGTACGGCCCAGACAGTCGAGCGCTCCCATCGGGCGCTTGCTTTGCGAGTTGGAATACCCTCAGCGTTGAGCCGTCGGGTAATCTCACCAATGCTTAGGCCCTCTACTGTGTACATCTCATAGATGCACTCGACCACACGGGCCTCGGCCTCAAGTACGACGTACGCGGCTGGCGCCTCGTCGGTCTTGCGGACATAGCGGTAGCCATACGGAGCGCCGCTCATCACGCTGACCTCACCGGACTGGGCCCGATGTCGTTTACCTCGACGTGACCGCTCCAGTATCTGCGCTCTTTCATACTCTGCGATCATCCCTTGGAATTGCACAAGCAACTGGTCTTCTGCGCTGGCTCCCTGCGGTGCCTTAACAAATAACGTCTCGACGCCGTTGCGGGCGAGCTCCTCCATCAACAGAATCTGGTAGGCATACTTGCGGCTCAAGCGGTCCGGTGAGTATGCCAGCACAGCCTGTATCTGTCCTTCTGCGGCCAGATCCCGCACACGCTCAAGCCCTGGGCGCTCCAGCGTTGCACCACTATAGCCATCATCTTCGAAAACCCATTCTTGAGGTACTTCCAGATCGTGCCCCTGAGCGAATTCGATCAGCGATGCCGTCTGGCTCGCTATCGTGTTCGCTTCCCGCTGCTGGTCGGATGATACTCGCGCGTAGATTGCTGCCATCCTCATGATCGAACTCCTTCACACTGCCGCCAACGGGACGCTCCCGAATGGGCACAAGAAGACTGTAGGCTTGGGAAAGCTTGGAATCGTGCAATCGGTCAAACAGATACTCAACGTGAACTTGAAGCGGGCCGGGCGTTGAGCGCGGCTTAGCCATGTCTTCTCTGCGTGTTCAGAAATATGGCCAATGCTCGTGTCACTATGGCTCCGATGGTCAGCCCGCTGCTTCTCGCACACGTCCGGAGAAGACGTGCTGTCCGCGCTGGAACCTTGAGGGTGATCGGCACCGTAGCCTCGGTGACCTCGACAAATCGCTCCAAATGTGCCGCTTCCTCCAGATATCGGTAGGCTTGACGTTCCGACAGGTCGAACTGCCCAGACAATCGCTGCATGGCCGTGGACAACGGTGTATTGCGCTGGAGCATGGCATAGGCGGCGTTCAACCGCCGAGCCTTGTCCGCTTTGGTCGATCGGGCCATTTGCCATAAACGTATTACCTCTTACGGCGAAGATCAAGCACGGTGTCACTACTTCGCCAACCCCTCACTACCCGTTCAAATTCGAAATTACCTTTTGTGTAAGGGGAGTGATTTCACCGCTTCTCAGCAACATTTACCTCAATGAGGTAGATCGCATGCTGGAGCGGGCGAAGGAAACCACACGCAAAGGGGAATACACCCACATCGAGTACGCTCGATTCGCCGATGATCTGGTGGTGCTGATCGATGCTCATCCGCGCCATGCGTGGTTGCTTGGAGCGGTCTACAAACGACTGCGCGAAGAATTTGCCAAGCTACAGGTCGAAATCAATGAAGTGAAGAGCCGCATCGTGGATTTAGCGCGCGGGGAGACCTTCGGTTTCCTCGGGTTCGATTTCCGCCGCCTCCGCAGTATCAAGGGGCAGATGTGGTGTGTGCATCACGCGCCAATGATGAAGAAACGCACGGCGCTGCTGCACACCCTCAAGGATGTGTTCCGGCGGTACCACTCACAACCCGTGGAACAGGTGATCCAACAGATCAACCCGATCCTGCGCGGTTGGGTGAACTACTTCGCCATCGGACACTCCGGCAAGTGCTTCGACTTCATCCGGCACTGGGTAGAAAAGAAGGTTCGACGCCATATAGCTCAATCCCGGAAACTATGGGGCTTCGGCTGGAAGAGATGGAGTAGGAAATGGCTGTACGAGGACTTGAAGTTGTTCCGCGACTATCACGTCCGCTACATGACATCACCGAAAGGACTCCCAGCATGATAGGTCACATAACCCTTGGCATGAAGCAAACAGGAGAGCGCAATGCGGGAAAACCGCACGTTGCGTTCGACGCGGCGGGAGCTGGAAACGGATTTATGAATGAGCTAGTGAGGCACTCCCAGAGGAAACGGGGAGCAACAGATAGGCTCACTCTACGAATACCGCGCCAGTCCTCGACCCTACCCCAAAGCTATGCCAGCCTCGTTCAGCAGCTCACGATGATTCGAAACCAGTACAACATGCTCAAGAACAACGTTGCCCATTTCTCTTTCAAACAGCAGTGGCAGACAACATTGCACACACTTGAAAACGTGAATGTCGCCAACATGTTTGGAGAGACCGCCGGCATCAAGATTGCTCTCAGCAGCAACTCGCCTTCTACATCGGCAACGGCATGGAAGACCGCCACGGTCACGATGAATAGCGGTACGAGCGGTTACCTGCAAGGGCAGTCGCTCGGCAGTTCCCGCATCTCGCAACTGGCCATGATCGAAACCTCGGATTCGATCTCCCCCGACTGCCTCACCGCCGTAGGCCAGTACCGGAGCAATAGGACCGAGAATGCCACGGCCAACGCTTCGCTGCTTTCGGATCAATTCGATAGCACAGAGAACACCAACAGTGAAGTTCAGCAGCTCAATCTTCTGAACGCATCGGAAGCGCAGAAGTTGAGCGAGATGCAGGCACAGGGAACGCTCCATACCTGCCTCGCCGGGCAGATGACGGTTGCCAACATGGAACGACGCAATGCCACTGTCGAAGACCTCAATACCGCGGTCTTCGTCCAGCAGCAGCGCTCAACAAACAACGTGAATGCCGCTAGCGAAAGCAACACCTGGCGGACCTATCTTCCGTGAGTTGGAACCGGGCAGCGCTTACCGCTTCGGTTAGCGCTGCCTCTCCCGCAAAGAGGTGGCGATTATGATTTCACCGACCCTGTTGGCTCAGGCACTACCGAGTGCCACTTCCGGCGTGGACTGGCTCTATCAGTTCACCAACAATCTGACCAATCTTACGACGCAGAATGGCGGTGCATTGACCCAACTTGGGCTCACAGAACTGAGCTGCATCGCCATGTTCACACTCATCAGCATGGTCATCAACTGGAATACGTCGGAGATGACAGTATTGCGCTTCCATGCGCACTCGGTTCGTGCTGGCGATCTGACTCACTTTCTGCTGCGCCTGATCGTCTGCTGCCTGCTCATCAATTACTGGGTGAATCCGCTGCCAGGAGCGAGCTTCGGCCTCAATCATTTCTTTTCGTATATCGCTCAGGCGATGGTTGCGGCATTCGACCAGAGTTCGCTCGACACTTTGCTCCAGCTTCTGAAGACAGCTGGAGACAATACGTCGATGCCTTCGCTGACCGCGCCTGTGCAAATCCTTTGCTACTTCTTTGTGCAGGCATTGCTCGGGCTGGCCTCGGCGATTCTCTTCTTTATCAATTGCTCTTCGTTCATCCTCTATGGCGTGACGGCCCTGTTTGGTCCGGTCTTCATTCCGTTACTGATGACCAGGACATTCCGAGGAAAATTCTTCCACTTCCTTGACGTGCTGCTTAGCTTTGCCATGATCCGCGCAGTGGCGGCGGCTTTCATCTTCGTCTGGTCCGGGTTCCTTAACACATTCATTCAGCAGACCTTCAACGGAACCTATTCGATGGAAATGTGGCTGGCGAACCTGATCCCATGCACGATGGTTTTCATTGCCTTCATCATCAACCTGCTCTTTATCCCCAGCATGACGCAGGCGATTTTCGGCGGTACGGCAGGGATGGCCGACAGCGTTTCAAAGGTAGGCGGTGCAGTCGCTTCGATCGCCATGATGGCCGGATGAGGAGCGCGGAATGTGGACCTTCCTTTTCAGCTTTTTGTTTCTGCGTCGGATGGGTCTGTCAAATTCCATCCGCTATGCGCTTGCGGTGCTCATGATCGGTCTTCTCATTGTGGTTCTGATCTACACCGCGTGCCTGTTACTCACGCTCGAGGAAAGGAAAAGTGTTCCCTATGCCGCCACGTACAGCATCTATTGAAGCGCCACTCACGCCCGAGCAATCGCTACTCGTTGACCGCATCGGAAACGAGGTGTACTCATCACACTATGCCGAGCGGAAAGCCTATCGTCTGATCCTTGTCTGCGGCACGGTCATGCTGCTCGGCTCGCTCGCGATGAACCTGTTGCTGGCGCGTCGGCCGATTGCCAATCGCTACATCCGCATCGACGAGATGGGCCGCGCTCAGGCGATCCAGTATACCGACCTCAATTACAGCCCACGCGAGGGCGAAGTGCGCACCTATCTAACCGACTGGGTCAACTACCGCTATACGGTCAACCGGGACGTAATCGCCAAGAAGTATCCGCTCAATTACTACTTTCTGTCGCAGGCTCTCGCCTCCAAGTTAATGACCGACGACAACCAGAATCATCTCGTCTCTCAGGTCACAGCCGGGCAGATCGAATCGAGCGATGTAGCGGTTCAGAACGTGACCATCACGTCGATGTCCGAAGAGATGGTTCAGGGCACGCGCATCGCTCGCGGCACGGCCCTAATGACTGCGGATCGATTCTACTCTGCGCAGAACTCGCGTGAGCCCCGGACAGAGCATTGGATGCTCAGCATCACCTACTATCTCAATCCCAAACAGGTCAGTGACCAGTCCCGCATTTATCCGCAGTATGAGTTCATCAACCCGCTCGGATTGACCATCACGGAGTTCCACGAAAACCGTATCTCCGTCGATCCCATTAAGCCGGATGCAACAGCAGGAGCGGCAAAATGAGTTACGAACTGATTCTGCCGTTCTTCCCCGAGGAATTGCGCGAGCTTCTGCTCGATCCGTCGATCTCCGATCTGATGATTAACGGGACGATGGGCGTGTTCGCTGACCGGAACGGTGTCGTTGAGCAAATACAACTCAAGCATCCGTATACGAATGAGCGCTTGCAGGCCGCCATCGAGCGCGTCGCGCGCATCCTCGGCCAAGACCTTACAGGGCAGAATCCGATTCTCAATACGCGCTTGCCGGACGGCTCGCGCGTGGCCGTTGTCGGTCCACCATCGTCGATCAACGGACCAACGTTGACCGTCCGAAAATTCAACCGCTGGTTCACCTCGGATGAGCTGATTGCATCGGGCAGTCTTCCCGTCGATGTTCGGGATACTGTTGTGCGCCTGATTGGAGCACGGAAGAACGGCATTATCGCCGGTGGAACTGGCTCGGGAAAAACAACTCTGATGAAAGCGTTGCTCGACCACGTTCCCATGCAAGAACGGCTCATTGTGATCGAGCAACCTGCCGAACTGAAGATTGCGCATCCCAACGCCGTTCGTTGGGAGGCTGTTGCCGCCATTCCCGGTCAGGTTGCCGTCACTCCGAGCCAGTTGGTTGCCGCTGCTCTCCGCCATCGTCCGGACCGCATCATCATGGGCGAAATCCGCGACGAATGTGGCTACGACCTGCTGCAAGCGATGAACACCGGCCACGGCGGAACACTCTCGACATTGCACGCCGATTCCGCTCTTGACGCACTGGACAGACTGGCGGATATGGCGCTCAGCGCCAGAACAAATCTCAACCAGCAATTCATCCGGTCGCAGACCGGCAAGGCAGTGGACTATGTCCTCTACTGTGAACGCAATTCCACGGGCCGACGCCGGGTACGCGAGCTAATCACCGTGAAGGGATACAGCCATGCGGACCAGTCCTTCGAGACGGAGGAAATCTACCGGGCTTCCTCCACGGCGGCAGCGTGAATTTCGATGCGGACCGAGCGGATGGAATCGGCGTACGGAGGCACGGCTATGAAAAGCCTTCTTGGGCATGATGGCGCGAACGAAATCTCGCTCTTGTTGTGCGCTCTTGAGCATGGTCGCGCCGAACAGCAGACGCGCGATACCGGATGTAAGATGCGGTGCCTTATATCGCGGTCTTTGTCCCGAAGTCCGGCGGCGAGGAATGTGGATCTGGTGTTGCCGGCCATTGGACCGATGGCATCGTCAGGAAGCGGAGAGATCGCTCGGTTCTGATGCGAGTCTTCCGGTTCAATTCCTCACTTGCTCGGTCACTGCTTCGGGGCTTTTGCGACGCCCTGCGGCACTGCGCCGTTCTGCTTTCCGGACTCCTCTCCCAGAACAGGTCTGGGCCCCTGCTCCAGAATGCACGGCTTGGCACTTGGGAGTCGCGCCCACTCGCATAGCTTCGCCAGGTGTGACCCGAGCAGATCGGGAATTCAAAAACGGAGACTCTACCATGTATCTGACAGTTATGTGGAATTGGGTGTCGCTTTTCCGGCGCGTTTCGGGCCGCGGCCACTCGCCGGTGGCGAGAGTCCACCGGCGCGGGTGCAAGGATGAAATGGCGGCCGGTGCCCAGTTCCTCAGGCTCGCACCGTCCGCACATCTCAGCGCCACGGAGAAGAGGATGAAGTCGAGCCAACTTGTCAGTGAGATCCGATGGGATCGCATACCGTTCGTCGCAGGCCACAGAGATGCCCGCGCCTGGCTTAGCTTTCAGGCGTGCCGAGGTCTTGCCCTCAACACGCTGGATGCCTACGGCCGCAACCTGGAGCGATACCTGCGATTCCTAAGCGCCGAAGGCAAGCAACCGCACGAGATCAGGCAGGAAACCGTGGGCGCCTGTCTTCGGAATCTGGTAAAGCCATCGTCTACCGAAGGAGAACCGGACCTCCGGATGGCGAACGCGACCATCCAGCAGCATCTGGCGGTGCTTCGGATGTTCTACGACTTCCTTGTGGAAGAGGAGCGCTGCACAAGAAACCCGTTCCGCCGGGGAGAAGGTCGTTCGGCGCGGTCTCTGGTGCAACGAGAGCATCGGCTTCCCACGATTCCAACCGAGGAAGAATGGTGCCGGATTCTCTCCGAGGCTGCAAAGGAACCAATCCGCAACCGCCTGATGTTGGCGATGAGCTACGATGCCGGTCTTCGCCGGGAGGAACTGTGCCTGCTCGAAACATCGGACATCGATCCATCGCGGCGCACGATCCGCGTGCGCGCAGAGACCACCAAGAACCGGAGGTCGCGTGTCCTGCCATATTCGGTTACGACCGATGAGTTGTATGGCCAGTACCTGGAACACCGCCGCACTCTGAGCCGGCAGCGCGGGCGGCTGTTCCTTTCGCAGTCACCGCGCAACCGCGCACAACCCGTCTCGATGTGGGCGTGGTCCAAGGTCGTCACCGCCATCGCGAAACGCGCGGTGGCTCCAGCCTTCACGCCGCATACTCTACGACACCTCTGTCTGACCGATCTCGCGCGAGCGGACTGGGACATCCACGAAATCGCGACCTTCGCCGGTCATCGCAACATCGAGACCACGATGATTTATGTGCATCTCAGCGCACGCGATCTGGCGGCCAGGTTCAACTCCACGATAAAGCAGTTGCATCAGCAGCGGCTGGAAGCAATGGGGAGGCTGTTTCAATGAGTGCGAAGAAAACAACCGACACGTGGAGCTGGCCCGTCGACGCAACAAAATACGATCGGGCACACAGCCTGACTGCCAGGGAGCGCCACTTCCTCGCAGTGGAACTGCCGTTGCGGAGCAAATTCAGTAAGACTAGGCAGCCGTCGCTCGATGTTGTCCACCGGCTTGTACGTCCCTTGCACGACGTCTTCGATCATATCGAGTACAAGGGACAAAAACGTCGTTCTCTCGTCTTTTACCTGCTGGAAGAGATGGGGCGCCGTAATCGTGCTCTGTGGGCCTGGACAGACGAGGAGTGGATCGAGATCGTTGAATCGCGTCGACATAACGGCAATCACATCGTCGCAGCGGCCTTCCTGCTGCGGGGTTTTGATGCGCTGGCGAGCTTCCCCAAACGGCGGCATGTTTTTTCATGTCTGGCGCGCCGGGTCTTCGGGTTCAAGGTTGTTGCGGAGGCTGAGAGGCAAATCAAAGCTGGACTGCGCGATCTTGGCTACCGCGCCCGCACGCTGCGGATAGCGCCGCTCACTCTGGCGCAGTTGTTGCTCATCGTGCACTCTCCGCGCATAGAAGACATTACGGAGAGCGCACTGCTCCAGATACAAGAACAAGGCGGCACTGTTGCTTTGGAGCAGTGCATAATCGCGCTGTCACGTCTGCTGGTATCGAAAGGGATCATCGAGAGCCCGATTCGCCGTCTGGGATTACGACCTTCACTGATGCTTGGCACTCCCGAGGTCATCCTTGCGAATGTTCCTGACGAATGGGCGCGTCTGGCTCGGTACTGGCATGACACATCAACGCTGACCCCCAACTGTCGGCTTCGCCATTACTATCGAATCCTTACAGTGGGTCGATGGATGCAAGCGACGTATCCTCAGCTGACAAGTCCGGCAGAGTGGACACGTTCTATGGCCGCCGAAGCCGTTGCCATGTGTCTCCAGCAGAAGAGCGGTGAATGGGCACATCGTCCTGTGGCAGAAGTGCGTAACGCCGGCCGTCTCATGGCCGCACACACTCGTATCCACTCGCTATCCACGCTGCGGAGGTTCTTCAGCGACCTGCAACAATGGGAAGTCATTCCGCGCCGTTTCGATCCGTACGGTGCGTTTCGAGCACCTCGATCCCTGCAATCACTTGTCGACCGCAATCCCCGCATCCTGTCCGACGATGTATGGGCCAAACTGATCTGGGCCGGACTGAATATCGCAGCGGCGGATCTGTCGGCCCAAGGCCGCGGCGCGGCGCACTACTATCCCTTGCCCCTGGTGCGGGCGTTATCCGTCGTGTGGCTATTCGCGGGTCTGCGCTGGGACGAAATCCGGCGGCTTCGACTGGGCTGCATACGATGGCAGCAAGATGCTCCAGGGGAGCGCGTCTGCTTGTTGTCGGTTCCGGTCAACAAGACCAGCACTGCGTTCACAAAGCCCGTGGATGCAACCGTTGGTGAAATGATCGAAGTATGGGAAAAAGAGCGACCCGCGCAAGCGAAACTGACGGATCGCAAGACTGGTGAGCAGGTTGATTACCTGTTTGCGCATCGTTCCAAAACACTGGGCGATAACTACCTCAACGGTGTTCTGATCCCCTCGCTGTGCATCAAGGCTGGTGTCCCACACGAGGATGTCCGTGGCCCCATAACCAGTCACCGAGCACGCAGCACGATCGCCACTCAGCTCTTCAATGCGCGCGAGCCGATGTCGCTTTTCGAAATCCAGGAGTGGCTGGGGCACAAGCATCCATCTTCCACGCAGCATTACGCAAAGATCAATCCGTCGAAGCTGACCAAATCGTTTCAGAAGGCTGGCTACTTCGAACGGAACATCCGGGCGATCGAAGTGCTGATCGACCAGGATGTGGTTCGCAAGGGGCTGGCGACCGAAGAGGCGTGGAAGTTCTTCGATCTGGGCCACGGATACTGCACCTACGACTTCTTCGATCAATGCCCGCATCGTATGGCCTGCGCCCAATGTTCGTTCTACGTTGCAAAAGAATCTACGCGGGCTCAGGTTCTGGAGGCCACGGCCAATCTCCTCCGGTTGCGGCAAGAGATCCCTCTTTCCGAACCTGAACTGGAGGCGGTCGAGCAGGGCCTGGCAGCCTACGAAACGCTCATCGGGAAGCTTGCCGATGTTCCGACACCTGACCGCCTATATCAAATCGAGACCGCGCCTGCTCTCCAGGCACGCAATGGTGACAACAAATGCTAATCGCAACTATCTTCAAATCACACCCACCCGCGCCGGTGGACTCCCACCACCGGCGAGTGGCCGCGGTCCGAAACGCGCCGGAAAAGCGGCCCCAATTCCACATAAAGAACAAAGCTATTCTCATGGGCTTCCTCGGCAACGACGCCGAAGTCCGCACCGGCAAGAACGACCAGAAGTTCACCACCTTCTCCATCGCCACCAAGACCTCTTACAAGGACAAAGAGTCCGGCGAGTACATCTCGCACACTGAATGGCATCGCTGCATCGTCTTCGGCAAGTTCGGCGAGTTCGCGGCCACGCTCAAAAAGGGCGCGCACGTTCAGGTCGAGGGTGAGATTCGCCACACCGAGTACACGCCCAAGAAGGCGAAGAAGCCGGTGCGCACCGACAGCATTCGCGTCAACTCCATCCTCAAGCTCGACCGCGCGGAAAAGGCCGCCGTGGAAGAACAGGAAGCCGAGCAGGAGATTCCCTTCGAGGACGCGGCCGCATAGGCCGCACCCCTTCACGGTGAAGGCCCGGCGCAAGCCGGGCTTTCTCACTGGAAACGTCCCGTGGAATTGCGTTCAAACGAGGTACACCATGAACCAGATTGCCGCCAACTTTCTCACCCGTTGCTTCGCCCCATGTGAGACGATTGCGTTCTTGCTGCGCCGGGAAGATGCTCCCCGGTCACAGCAGCGCGTGGTCACGCTCGAACAAGTTCTCGCGCCGCGCTATATGGCTTGGCTCACCTTTGAGAATGACAACGGAGCAAACATCTACGTCTCTGCCAACCCGCTTCGTACGGGCAGCAGAAAGCGCACCAAAGAATGCATCGCTTCAGTCCGGCATCTTTATATCGATATTGACGACGACGGTGACGCCCGTCTTGCTGCGCTGCGAGTGTCGGATTCTGTTCCTACTCCAACCGCGATTGTCTCGACATCGCCCGGCAAATATCAGGCGCTCTGGCGCGTTGCGGGCTTCGACTTCGAGCACCAGGAACAGACTCTCAAGCTGATCGTCCAGGCTTTCGGCGGCGATCCCGCTTGCACTGACTGCAACCGGGTGCTTCGCATCCCCGGTTTCTACAACCGGAAGTATTCTCCCGCGCACCGTGTCGCGGTTGAATACCCTGCCGACGCAACCTACGGTCCCGCCGACTTTCGGCTCGGTGCCGTCGTTGGCTCTTCCGTGCTGCCGATACGCGGGAACGCACGGAAATCGCCCACAGGCAAGCACTCGCATTCCGAAGACGATTGGGCCTGGGTTTGCACGCGGCTTACCCACGGCTTGGACGCCGCAAAGCTGACTCATGAACTGATCGTTCGCCGTTCCGATAAAGCTGACCCTGTGTATTACGCCCAGCGCACTGTCGATGTTGCCTCAGCCTGCCTTTGGCTCGCCGAGGGCATCCCCATCGACGACGTTATCACCATGCTCGAAGTCCGTCGCCGCTTTGAGATTCCAGCCGCACTTTGCTCCGCTCGTGCGCGGGAGATTACGGCGACCGCCCAGCGCATGATTACCCGTCGGAAGACGGCCTGATTTCACAGCCAAAGGAGGCTTGTATGCCACTGCTTGAAGTCGTTCAAACCCACTACGTCAGCGCATCCATTCGATTGACTGATTCGACCGCAATGCAACTCGATCAGTATGCCGCATTCATCCATGCAACGGCGGATGAAGTGATCGACCAAGCGCTCGCCTATGTCTTCTCGAAAGACCGCGACTTCCAGGAGTTCCTTCGCACTCCTGAAGCCCAGCGGATTACGCCCACGTTGCGTGTGCGTCGGCCACTCGCCAATGAGCCAGCCGATCCGTCACCAAGGAAGCCGGTTTCAGCGGCGCAATCAGCGTCCCAAACGGCAGCAGTCGCAGCGGGATCGAAGGCATGATCCCGCGCCTCGAAGGGTGGCAAAGCCACTGCGGTGCTACGCACCGGAAGAATCTCGACACTCCATCCCTGCCAGGGTGGTGTGTCGAGCGAAGAGGAAAACAATTGTTTACGTCTTCGCTTTATCAACAACTTTGTACCGGTCGGTAAGACGACTGTTTTCATTCTGAAAACAATTGTTTACCGGTCTTGTGAGGAAGCCATGAACACTGCAAAAAACTCTTCACTCGGTATGGATGTGCGATTGGCGCGGTCCACAGGCCGGACCGGGCGAGACCGTATGGCGAACGCCAGGGTCACGGCCGAAGAGCAACGCGAACTTCACAGCGCGGCCCGCTCACAAGGCAAATCGCTCAGCGAGTGGGCACGCGACGTTCTCTTGCGTGAGGCACGTCGCTCAGATGACGATGCAGTATTTACCGAAATCGTCGCCACGCGGATGCTCTTGGTCAACCTCATCAAGCCGCTCATTCTCGGCAAGCCCGTCACGTCGCAGTGGATCACCGAGGCCATGAGCGCCGTGCGCCGCGAGAAGCGCCGGGCCGCGCAGGAAGTTCTACAGCAGTACGCGGATGACGCGAAAGGGGGGAGATAGTATGGCTACACGCTGGGGACGGAAAGAAACAATCATCTGGCCGCCGCATGTTCCACTGATGAGCTATTCGGCGGTGGCGGGGGCGCTCTTGCTTACCTGTTTGCTGCTATGGCAGCAAGTTCGCTTCAGCTTGCCGCCGTTCGAACAGGCA
Source organism: Telmatobacter bradus (assembly GCF_048629425.1). NCBI lineage: Bacteria > Pseudomonadati > Acidobacteriota > Terriglobia > Terriglobales > Acidobacteriaceae > Telmatobacter > Telmatobacter bradus. The sequence continues at coordinate 2,807,092 of NZ_CP184532.1, read as the reverse complement.
TACATTGGCGATTATGTTCGCGCCCGCGCTGGGGCCGTTTTTCATCTGAACGGCAGCTATCGGCTCGTCTATTTGGGCGGCGGAAAGGCTAGGCCGCGGCTGGCTTTTCCGTTTGACTTCACGCAGGGTAAGATGACGCTTCCGAGCGGGAAGACCGCATCCTTCGCACTAGCTGAGCTGGCACGGTCACAGGGGTACGAGTTCCCGTTCCGCGCGCCAACCAGAAAGTATATCGATGCTTCCATGTACCGCTGGTTCCACGATGTTGTCTTTGAAGGTAAGAGCATTCTTGCGGTATTCGCCGCGCGGATGATTGTCGGCGGTGTCATCCTTGTTGGTGTGCTCGCATGGGCCATCCCAGCGGACATCAAACGCTTTCGGCAGATGAAATACGGCCGTGTTTTACGTGGCCCAGTCATGCTCACGCCCCGCCAGTTCAACCGGGTCGCCAAGGGCGATGGCGTCGGTTTCGTGACCACTGAAGCGCGCAAGATGATGCGGGTTCCGCGGCGCAAAGAGGCGCAGCACTTCCAGATCATGGGCGATACTGGAGTTGGAAAGTCCCAGCTCATCATGCAGATTTTGCGCCAGATCAGGGACCGAAAAGAATCGGCCATCGTTTATGATCCCGCCTGCGAGTACATCCAGCGGTTCTTTGATAAGGAACGTGGCGACATCGTGCTCAACCCTCTCGATGACCGCTGCCCGTACTGGGGACCGGCGCAGGAGATGGAATCAAACGCCGAGGCCGACGCCATCGCCGCTTCGCTCTATCAGCGCAAGACCGATGTGATCGACGAGTTCTTTCACGACACGCCTGCCCAGATTTTTGCGCACCTGCTGAAGCTGGGGCCGACGCCACACCAGCTTGCCGCATGGATGGCAAGCGATACGGAACTGCTTAAGCGTGTGCAAGGAACCGAGATGGCCTTCTATATTGACCGCAAGGCCGGGCCGCAGCGTGCAGGCGTCCTATCTTCTCTCGGTCTCGTCGCCAAAGGTTTCCGGCTATTGCCGGAAAAGGACGGAAACCGTCCTCTCTGGACGGCCCGCACCTGGGCGAAAACACGCCAGGGATGGATATTCATCACCTCGCAGACAGAGGTGCGGGATGCTCTGCGCCCCTTGCAGTCCCTCTGGATCGATCTTCTCGTGCTGCGGTTGCTGAGCGTACCGCAGCCGGGGCAACGGCCAGTATGGTTTGTGATCGACGAACTGGCGAGCTTGCAGAAATTACCGCAGCTTCACACAGCGGTCTGTGAGAGCAGAAAGTCGTTGAACCCTCTTGTACTCGGTTTCCAAGGCAAGGCGCAACTTGAAGTCACTTACGGCCATCTAGCCGAGGTGATGCTTTCGCAGCCCGCCACCAAAATCTTCATGAAAACCTCCGAACCGAAGGCAGCGGAATGGATCTCCGAGATGATCGGCAAGGTCGAGATCGAGCGGCTGAAGGAAACGAAGTTCGACGGAACCCGATCAGGCAAGAACTTCACCGTGGAGCGGCAGATCGAGCCTCTGGTCATGGGGTCCGAAATCAGCGGGCTCGATGACCGTCACGCCTATCTGAAGCTCGGAAACAAGGTCGCCCGCTTCGCCTTCGACTACCTAGACCTGCCCACATCCACGGATAGTTTCATTCCACGGAAGATGGCTGACAGCGGATTGGCCTTCGATTCCGACACGCTCAAACCGATTCCTTCGGAAGACGAGGAGATGCAGGAAAACGCAGGTTCCGAACCCGTGACGACCGTCTCTGGGGATGCTCCGATTGTGCAGGAAAAGTCACCGCGCCCGATCCCCTGGCCTGTGCAGCAAGCAGCGGAACAGACCGAGATTGCTCCCGAAAATTCATCTGCGCCTGTTCAGGAAGTCGCTAATACACCTGCCATTCCAGATTCTCCCGACACGCTGGGACATTCGGAAGACGAACAGATTTCCTTTGATTTGAGGTCATTGTAGCCATGCTGACCATATCCAAATCGCTCAGCGCTAGCCAGGCGCAGACCTATCACAAGCAGGACTTCGCTTCCGAAACGCAGAGCTATTACCGGCAAGGCATCGCCATCGAGGGCGAGTGGCAGGGCCAACTCGCTATGCGGTTTGGTCTGTCGGGTGCGGTTTCACCGCTTGAATTTCAGCGGCTCTCGGAAGGTTTACATCCGGCAACCGAACAGCCGATGGTTCGCTCGCGCGCCGCCTTCGAGTACAAGAACGCCGATGGGGCAACTATCAAGAGCGTCGAGCACCGTGCAGGATGGGATGCGACCTTTTCGGCTCCCAAGTCGGTTTCGCTCACGGCTCTTGTCGGCGGCGACGACCGAGTCCGGGAAGCCCATCGCACCGCCGTTACCGAAGCTCTTAACGCGCTTGAACGGTACACGCAAGCCCGCATCGGCGGCAATCATCCGGCTGAAACGACCAGCAAATTTATTGCCGCCAAGTTCGAGCACGACACAGCGCGACCCGTCGCGGGCTACGCCGCGCCGCAGCTCCATACCCACGCCGTTATCTTCAACGTCACCGAGCGCGCGGACGGTACGACGCGCGCTCTTCAGGAGCGCGGCTTCTTTGAATCGCAGCAGTTCGCCACTGCCGTCTACCAATCGGAATTGATGTACCGGCTCCGCAATCTCGGTTACGAGATCGAGCGTGGCAAAAGCGGAGCACCCGAGATCAAAGGCTACACGCAGGAGTATCTCGACGCTTCGAGCCCACGCTCCAGACAGATACGGGAACAGCTAGAAAGGACAGGCCGCGCCGGTGCGGAGGCTGCCGAGATTGCTGCACACTCGACTCGCGACCGCAAACAAAATCTTACCGCCGAGCAGGTTCTTGACGCCCACAGAAAGATGGCCGTCGAGTTCGGTAATCAACCCGAACAGGTCGTTGCCGCCGCGCAGGAACGCGCGCGACGGCAGCATGTCCAACCTGGAACGAGCGATAAAGCCAAAGAAGCCGTGACCTTTGCCCGAGAGAGCGTTTTCGAGCGGGAGGCGGTTGCCGATGAACGCAGGATTCTGCGCGACGCCATGCGTCGGGGTATGGGAGAGACTACCTATAAAGAGATTCGCTCGGAGTTCGAAGTGCGGCGCGCAGCGGGTGATTTCCAAATCATAGACAGCCCAAAGTATGCTTCCGGGCGCAGGTTCAGCACGCAGGAGACCATTGCTGCGGAGCGTGCCAACGTCGAATTCATGTTCGGCGGTCGCAATACCGTTGAGCCGATCCTGAGTGCGGAGCAGGCGCAGGAACAGGCGCGTTCGCGGGACTTTTTGAACGAGGCGCAGCAGCGCGTCATCGAGGAAACGCTCAATTCCACTGACCGCATTCACGGTCTGCAAGGCAGGGCCGGAACCGGCAAAACAACCGTGGTCCAAAGTATCCGCGAGGGCGCGGAAAAAAGCGGCTACATAGTCGAAGGTTTTGCGCCCACCTCGCGCGCCGCGGCCCAACTCCGCGAGGCTGGTATCGACTCTAGCACCCTGCAAAGTTTCCTCGCCCGTGGCGAGAATCATCCCAGTGCGAACATAGAATTACGCCACTTCTATATGTTGGATGAGTCCAGCTTGGCCAGCACTCGACAGATGCGGGCTTTCCTCGAAAAGCTGAAACCCCAGGACCGGGTACTCGTTATCGGCGATACCAGCCAGCACCAAGCGGTCGATGCGGGACGGCCTTTTGAGCAGATGCAGCAGGCCGGAATGCGGACCTCGCAGCTTGACCAGATCATGCGCCAGAAAGACCCGGAGTTGCGGCGCGCGGTCGAACTGCTTGCCGCGAACGATACCGAAAAAGGCGTTGCGCTGCTTGCCGAACAGGGGCGGGTGACGGAAATCGCGGGCACCAATGAACGTATCACCGCGATTGCCAAAGACTACGCTGCGCAGCCCGAAAACACCATCATTGTCTCTCCCGATAATCGCAGTCGCCGCCAGATCAACGAAGCAGTACGCGCCGAATTACTACTGAATGGAACGCTGGGGACCGATGGGTATGAGGTGCGTGTGCTCGACCATCGCTCCGATATGACCGGAGCCGACCGGACGTGGGCAGCGCGGTACAACATTGACGATGTACTGCATTACCACACAGGCAGCAAAGCCGAAGGTATTGCGCGAAACAGTTTTGCCCGTGTTCAGGATGTAGATGCGCGTGCCAACACGCTCACTGTCGAACTCGAAAATGGATCATCTGTCAGCTACGATCCGCGCCGGTTGCGTGGCGTCAACGTCTTCGTGGAAGAAACGCGCGAATTCTCGACAGGAGACCGCATTCAATTCACTGAACCCAGTAAGGCGCTCGGCGTCGCCAACCGGGATCTGGGCACCATTACTGCAATCGACAATGGGCAAATGACCGTACGCCTCGATGGCAAGCAACCGCGCGAAATCGTCTTCGATACTGAGCAATTTCGCCAGTTCGATCACGGCTATGCGGTGACATCACACAGCTCGCAAGGGCTGACCGCAGGCCGAGTGCTTGCCAACATCGATACCGAATCGAGCCGGATGCTCATCAACACGCGCCTGGCTTATGTTTCCGTCTCCCGCGCTTCCGACGACGCGCGGATCTACACCAACAACGCCGAAACTCTGGGCCAGCGACTCGCCACTGATATCTCGAAGACCGCTGCAGTGGACTTTCGTTCGCCGAGCACGACCGAACAAACGCGGGAGGCAGTTCAGTTTTTCAGAGAACATCAGCCAGCTGCGGCAACCGAACAGCTTAAGCAGCAGGGCCGGGTCCACGAGTATCAGAGTTCGGGCCATCGCCTTGCTGCTGTGGTCATGGACTACACCGCGCAGCCGGAAAGAACCATCGTGGTCGCTCCCGATGCGGCGGAGCGTCGGGAACTGACGCAGTTGATTCGCGCAGAGTTGCAGAGTGAAGGAAAACTGGCAGCGGAGAGCCGTGCGGTTTCTGTTCTTGTAGAGCAGAAGTTTGCGAATCCGCATTTTGCCGGGAACTACTGGCCTGGCGACGAAATTCATTTCCGCACTGGAAGCCCGGTGCTCGAAGGCATTCCGCACAACAGCTCTGCGCGTGTTCTTGAAGTCGATGCACACCAGAACACACTGACCATTGAGACGGCGGACGGCGGGCAAGTCACCTACAACCCCGCCCAGCTTCGTCCCCAGACTCGCCAGAGTAGGGTCTACCGGGAAGAACCACGTGAGATGGCCGAAGGTGAGCGCATCCGGTTTACCTTATTCGACAATGAGAGCCACATTCGATCCGGAGACTTCGCCACCGTCGAGCGGATCGAGCCGGACCTTGCCGCGCGACTCGACAGCGGCAAAACGGTCGAACTCGACGCCGAGGCCGCCCAGCATATCGACTACGGTTACGCCGCCGAATCAGCCGCGAACCTTGCCGCCGACCGGGTCATTCTAACCGGCGAAGCCCAGCAACTTGCCGGGCTCGAAAACGATCTGGCGCGGCTCAATCCCAGTATCCGTGAGCTTTCCGTCTACACGTCCGATGCGTCTCAGGTGCTTCAGGTGGAGCATGCCCAAAGTCCAGCCGCGACCGAAACGCTATCGAAGTCTCTTGCCGAAAATGCAAATTTCGGCATCGAAAAAGCAACTCTTGCGGAGTCTCTCATAGAGGAAATCGGGCTGCATCTTTGAAAAAAGCTGGTGGGCAGTAACTTACTTCAAATGCCGTACCGCTTGTCATTTTGTAGCTTAAATAGCATCTGTCTGATTCTATTCCACTTGCTGATATGCCATGGCTAAACAGTCTGACCTTTGTTGTTGCACGGCAGAGGTCTTGGCCAAAATTCCAGGCTTTTATGCAAATGAGGGTGCTCAAAAGGGTGCTGAGCAAATGTCGAATAATTGATCGCGCTAACCACCTATTCTGGTACTGTTACAGCGACGATGAGGCCCTCGACTAGCTGCTTATCTGTCGCACTGACGAGTACAATACCCACCAGAGAAGCTCATGGTCGAAGTCCATACAAGGCTGAATGTCGGAGATAGAGAATCGTGCCGTGCAGGCTCACCTTCGTTTGCGGTGGTGCACGCGTGCAAATCTCCCTGCCACCAGAACGCCGTCGGTTATCGGGGGAGCTTGCCTTCGCACCATCCGAATTACCTCTGGCTTCAAACGCCTCAGGATCTATATCTGAACTTAATCGACCCACCTGTGCCGTTGTTCAAAATCGAAAGTTTCAGGTGTTTCCTGACATTTGCAACCGCCCGATACGGGGATGGAGCTACTCTACTGATTCATTGCAATCAAGGAGAGTCACGTGCACCCAGCTTGGCATTGCTTTTTCTGGCAAAGCGCCTCCGGGCCATTCCGGCTGGATCCTTCTCAGAGGCAAAGGAGGCTTTTTCAACGTTGTACCCAGCCTATTGCCCGGGCGCTGGAATTGAGTGGTTCCTGACGATGCAGTGGTCGGAAATCTCCTGAAGCTCGTGGAGGAGAGCGCCCCCAAGCTGGACGCACACGTCCAACCGTAAATTCTGGGGCAACGTCCCAATCGACTGGTCCAGATTGGCCGGTGGCAGGTGCAGGCCCGATTTGTTGCCGAATCTGAAAAGTATTCCATCTACTTTGAGTGTTACGGCGTAGAGATCGGCGATCAGAACTTTGAGCTCCCACCCGGAGCTGGTATCCCAAGAAGACCGCATGGACAATGCGCCTTGAAATCTCTAGTGGCGACCGCATGGCGCATGCGTCTGGCTGAAGATCGTCTGAACAACACCAAGGATTCGCTGAGCGAGATTGCGGTGTCTCTGGCTACGAATCGGAAAGCGCCTTCAGTACCGCATTCAAGCGCGTGATGGGCCACTCTCCTCGCAGACGCAGCCCAAATGCACCTGCAGACGTGGCTGTGGCGAATACCATCACGCCATTCCAGCCCCAGCGTGCCAGCATCATACTGCCCAGCACAGAGCCCGCTGCCATACCCAAAAACATGCAGGTGACCAGCAAGGCATTGGCGCGACTGCGCGCCTCGGGAGCAATGACAAAGACGATGGTTTGATGCGCAACCAGCGAAGCCTGCACACCAAAATCGAAGCCAACGGCAACCATTGCCAGCAGGAGCAACTGTGCCTTCAGCGAAAGCAATACGGAAAGACCTGCTGCAGCAAAGGATGCCGTTGCAATTGCGCATCCCAGAGACGCGACCAGATGCGGGGTACGCCGGTCTGCCAAGCGTCCAGCCAGGGGAGCGGCAATCGCACCAGCCGCACCTGCCAGTCCGAAGGTGCCGGCCACGGAACTCTCCATATGAAATGTGTGATGCAGCATCAGCGCCAGCGTGGTCCAAAAGGCGCTGAAACCCATCGACAACAAACCTTGTGCATACGATGCCTGTCGCAACGTCGGCTGTTCGTGCCAAAGAGCTTTCATCGAAGCCAGCAGAGACGCATACGAGAGTTGCGTCGATGCGGTAAAGTGAGGCAGCCGTTTCCACGCCAGAACGCCGAAGAGCGCGATGTTCATGGCTGCTGCATCATAGACCACACGCCAACCAAATTGTTCAGCGATAATCCCACTCACAACGCGGGAAAGCAGAATGCCAAGTAGTAATCCAGTCATCACCGTCCCCACCACTTTGCCCCGGCTCTGTGGCGGCGCAAGGTGAGCTGCGGCCGGAACAATGTCCTGCGCAAGCGTGGCGCTGATGCCCATCAACAGGCTTGCAGCCACCATTGATCCGATGCCTCCAGCTAGGCCGCAGACCACAAGTGAGAGCGCGAGCAAAAGAGTTTTCACCAGAATAATCTGACGACGATCATGCTTGTCGCCCAGCGGACTCAGTAACAGAATACCCAGCGCATAGCCCAGTTGCGTCAAGGTTGGGATCATGCCCACGGTACGATCACTGGCATGGAAATCCGCTGCCAGAAGACTCAGAATCGGTTGCGCATAGTAGAGCGATGCGACCGCAAAGCCCGCGCCTGTAGCCAGCAAAAGAACCAGTGAACGCGGCAGTGTGTGCTTTTGCTGTACGGTGTTGTGCATCATTTCCTCTTCTCTCAGCGTGGGCTGTTTGCGATTAGTCTGCCAGCGTTGGGTAGTCGGTATAGCCACGCGCACCACCCCCATAAAAAGTGCTCATATCGCTCGTCTCATTCAAAGGCGCGTCCCTGCGAAAGCGCTCAACCAGATCGGGATTGGCAATGAAGGCGCGACCAAAGACCACGCCGTCGGCGCGGTTTGCAGCAAGAATCGCGTTGCCCGTCTCCTTTGTGAATCCACCAGCGGCCAGCAGCGTTCCGCTGTACACTTTGCGCAGAAGATCGATGGGATTGAAGTCCGGACCGGTACCTCGCGTGTAACCACTCTCATAGCCCACATGCAGGTATGCCAGCCCCATCGGATTCAGTTGCCGAGCCAGATAGGTGTAGGTCGCTGCCGGATCTTCGTCATCCATGTCGTTGACGGTATAGCCCGGCGCGATTTTGATGCCGACGTGTCCTGCTCCCCAAACCTCGCAAAGCGCCTGCAGAATCTCAAGCGTGAAGCGGCTGCGATTTTCAACCGAACCACCATATGCATCCGCGCGACGATTGGAGCCCGAGGCCTGGAACTGATGCGGCAGATAGCCTGTAGCTGCATGAAGCTCAACGCCGTCGAAACCTGCGGTTACAGCCAGTTCCGCTGCGTGGCGATACTCGGCAATCACTCCGGAAATCTCTTCGCGCGCGAGTTCTCTGGGAACTTCAAAAGGCACCTTGCCCTCGAAGGTGTGAATCAGGCCCGAAACCGCGATGGCCGAAGGGGCTACCGGCAACGCATGGCCGGGCAAGAACGAAGAGTGCGTCACCCGGCCGGCGTGCATCAGTTGCAGAAAGATACGCCCGCCCTCTTCATGCACGGCGTCGGTGACTTTGCGCCATGCGGCTGCCTGTTCTGGCGTATGGATTCCCGGAGGATACGTATAACCACGCCCCATTGGACTCGGATGCGATCCTTCGGTGATGATGAGCCCCGCCGAGGCTCGCTGGCGGTAATACTCCACCATGACTGGCGAGGCCAGGCACTCCTCGGTAGCTCGCAGACGCGTCATGGGAGCCATCACGATCCTGTTCTGCAACTCGACCTCCCCCAGCTTCATCCTTGCAAACAAGTCATTTTTCATCGCAACGATCCTTTCTTGCGCATCCTCACCGACACCTCTCATGCGGAACGTTGTACCGTTGCTCCGCTTTGGAATGCCGGATTCGTAATGCGCTGACAGATCCATAGTGCCGGGTATTTCACTTGGATGGTAGTGGTCTGGATTGCAGAACTGCTATACGCTATACGTATGAATATGCCCACGCCTCAGGGACCGGATCGGATTGAGCTGATGGCCACCTTTGTCTCCATCGTCGAGTCAGGCTCTCTGTCGGCGGCGGCCAACCGGCTTGGCACAACCCAGCCGACCATCAGCCGCCGCCTACAGATTCTGGAAAAATGGCTGGGAGTCAAGCTGGTACAACGCTCCACCCACGCCATGAACCTCACCGAAGATGGCGAACGCTTTCTGGCTCACTCCCGGCAACTGCTCGAAAACTGGTCCAGCATGGAAGAGGAGTTGCGCGGTGCAACCTCTGATCCCTTCGGCACGCTACGCATCGTGGTGCCGCACGCCTTCGGGCAGGAACAACTGGTCGCGCCCTTGCTTGCCTTTCTTGGCCGCTATCCCAAACTCTCGGTTGAGTGGCTTCTGCATCGACATCGCCCGGATTTCATCGCCGAGGGCGTGGACTGCGAGATTCGGCTCGGCAGCGTCGAAGACCCCTCTCTGGTTGCCGTACTGCTCGCCGAGGTGCCACGCATCGTGGTGGCTGCACCCTCCTTGCTTGCGCAGCAGACTGATCTCAGCATGGACGCTCTACCTGGTCTTCCATGGATCGCCCTCAACCTTTTCTATCGCGATGCGGTGGCATTGACGCATCGCACCACAGGCGAAAACCGCACTCTTGCGATTACTCCGCGCCTGAGTACCGACAGCGTCTACACCACGCATCAGGCCGCTTTGGCCGGTTTTGGAGCTACGCTGATTTCGACATGGATGGTGAAAGAGGATCTGGAGCAGGGTCGTCTCGTGCAACTTGTTCCCGAGTGGCAGGGAGTGTCGTTGCCCGTCTATCTGGTCTATCCCTATGCCCACTTTTATCCGGCACGCCTGCGTCGCTTTGTCGAACTCATGCGCGAGACGCTACCCACACTCGTCGGCACAAACCCGGCTCCTGAACCGTCTGCGCGGAAAGATCAATGACTGTCAGCAGAAGGCGCTCTTGCGTCTTTTCCGTGAATGGCCCAAGGGCTTCGAAGGTGGTATGAGCGCTTGCAACTACAGCACCATCACGGGATCCTCGCCAGCCCCTACGGCCAGAGAGACCTTGCCGACCTCGTTGAAAAGGGCGTGCTCGTTCGCACCGGCGAGCACAAGTATGCGCGATACAGGCTGAATCTCCTGCACCGCACTTGATGTGCATATCGCACTTCTTCTTAGGTAGATGAGTGACTTGGCGATTTGCGCTCGTTGACAAAGCCGGTGGCCACGAGACGATGCCATCGAAGTCTGGCAAACGCGAATGATCCGTCCGACGACGGATGCTTGTTGAGCACATTCCCCGTGGAGTTCCGGGAATTAGCCTGAGGAGCGCTTCCCACTCTTCGTCCGAGGTTGTCCACGGATGCCCGCGATGAGACTTCCTATTCCACTCGTCCTCGGGCCTGTTTAGCGTTGGGTGTTCCGCCGCCAAACAGCCGGGGAGCAGCCAATATTCCGCATGAAGACGCGAGTCAGATGGCTCTGATCGGCAAACCCGCAAGAAGCCGCGACCTCGTTGAGTGGTATAGCACTCTCGTATATGAGGCGCTGCGCGAGGGCAATTCGCCGATTCAAAACCCAGCGGTGCGGCGAAATACTTAGTGAGGTTTTGAAACCGCGGGTAAGTGAACTCACTGAGGTGGCCGATGCGTTTGCCACATCGGCAAGGCTGACATCCTGGCTTAGGTTTGCCTCGATGTATTCGAGAGCGTGACGAAGCTGGCGAGCGGTGAGGCCGAGCCTGTTGCTCACAGCGCTTGGAGTGAAGCCACCGTATGCTTCGGCAATGTGGTCACGCACGGCAAGAAATATGGAATCCAGGTATAGGGAACTTACCTCGTGCGGTCGCTCCAGCGCGGGCAGCATCGCTTGCATCAAGTGCAGCATGACTGCATCGTAACGTGGCTCTTCGAGATCGTAGCGGAAGTCAAGAAAGCTACTGCGGCGCTCCGCCGCAAAATCCCGAAAGCTATTGATGGGCAGGAAGACTTGCAAGGTGTCAAAAGGGTCTCTGATGTCTGCACACCATGACCTGCGCATATCGTACAGTGCTAATGCACCGGGTTCGGAAGCCGGTTTCCGCTTGTGATGACCGTCGCAAAACACGTTGATCGGTCGGAACGGGCGAAGTTCCACTGACACGATGACCTGATCCGCCAAAGGCGTTTGTTCGAGCAAGCCGAGATTCGGTTTATCGTGCCGATACCGCGCAAAAAAGAGTGGTTGCTCCGAACGGTTTGAGACCGAGCGAACCTTCTCAAATTCGGGGCGATTTTCACTCACAAATCCGGGAACTTCAAATCGCTCTCGGACTGCGTCGCGGTTAGCGGTCATTTCTCCCTCCAGGAGTGGCCGATATTTTCTTCGATGATATAGGTGCCGCTTTTGACTCAGCAATTGAGTGCCCCGAATGTCCCAGCGGTGCCCAGAATATCCAAGACCTGGGTGTACTGATTCCAGTACACCTAGATCTACCAGGAAAATCTGGGAGGTTGGAATGATCGAAGGTCGCACAAAGGCTCGATTGACGCGCTCTCCAGGAGAGGGAGTGACATCCAGGCAAATGAGAAAGCCCTTGAAGGGAAGAATCGCAGTACGTCTTGATATTCCGACGGATCTTTCGTCGGCGGCTGTCGCAGCGATTTCTGAAACCTTGCGGCAATTGCTCGCAGACGTCTTTGCGCTCTATGTGAAGACAAAGACCTTTCACTGGCACATGAGCGGTCCTCATTTCCGGGACTATCACCTGCTGCTTGAGGAGCAGGCGGTGGAAATTTTCGCAATGACAGACCCTATTGCGGAGAGGGCTCGCAAAATTGGCGGCACAACGCTACGCTCCATCGGCGACATCGCCCAACATCAACGATTGCTCGACAACGATGAACAATCTGCCACAGCCAAGAGCATGCTCGAAGAATTGTTCGCCGACAGCCGCTGTTTGACGAAGCTCATGCGTGCAGCTCATGAAGTTTGCGATGAATTCAAGGATGTTGCTACTGCAAGCCTGCTTGAGGTTTGGATCGATGAAGCCGAACGTCGCACATGGTTTCTACACCAGACGCTGCACGGTTGGAACTGATCTGCACGATTGCACATCAACGACTAGAGAGAGAAAATCGAAATGAAACAAATCCTGATCGTCGAATCGAGCCCGCGAGGAGCGGAGTCTGCAAGCCGTCATCTAACAGAAACACTGCGAGAACGCCTAAGGTCTCTCTATCCCAACGCACGTTTCGTTGAGCGTGACTTGGTAACAGACCCACTTCCTCATCTGAACTATCAGACCGTAAAGGGGATCTCGACCAAAGACAAAGCAGAGGCCGAGTCCCTGAAGGATGCACTTCGTCTTTCAGACGAACTCACGGAGGAACTGTTGTCTGCTGACTTGCTCGTCATCGCCTCTCCCATGTGGAATTTCGGACTTCCTTCTTCTTTGAAGGCATGGATTGACCATATTGTGCGCGCTGGAAAGACGTTCAACTACGCAGGAGCGGGAGTTGAGGGACTGGCCAAGGGGAAGAAAGCAATCCTGATACTGGCGTCCGGAGGGATATTCTCGGAAGGGCCGTGGAAGTCATGGGACACCGTGGAGCCGTATTTGCGCCTTATTTTGGGCTTCATCGGGATCGATGACGTGCAGACAGTGCGCGCGCAAGGCATGAACATGCCGGGGATCTCCGACAGCGCGATTCCTAATGGCGAAAAGACAATCGAAACCCTTGCACTCTAAAGGAGAGAACATGATCAACCACATCATCTTGACTGTGAGCAATGTCGAACGCTCGCTGGCGTTCTATGACGCGGCGCTGAAGCCGTTGAGCATCCAATTCTTCCTGCCCTACAAAGGCGAACGTGGTCATCCCGATCTGTGGGGAATCGGAGATGGGAAGAGAGCATTTTTCTGGCTCAAGCAAGGGAAGCCTGATCCTGGCTCGATCCATTGGGGATTCGACGCCGACAATAACGCTCAAGTCGATGAGTTTTATCAAGCTGCAATAGCGGCTGGAGCGACAGACAACATATCACCGCGGGCTCGACTGGAATACTATCCAGGATATTACGCGGCCGATGTGGTGGATCCCGACGGGTACTCATTCGAGGTGGTTCACAAGAGTTGATCGATCACGCAAACCTTCTGCCAAAAGGCGAATTGGTTACCAGGAAACTAGCCCGTGTTCAGCGACCGGTCAGGATCGATGTGCGAATGCGACAGAGGGACCGTCGGCGGGATCGGCCTCATCCCCGAGGTACATGGCTGCGATTAGCCCGCTGTTCATGGTGAAGATGTGGAACACCACGCTGTCAAAAAGGACATCTCCTTGAAGGCTCTTGACGAGCTGGCGCACCCGGACGCGGATCTTGCCTCCGTCTTCCTTGGCGATGGCGAGCGGTTCGAAGTGGGGATCGAACTCAGCCCATTGCCGGGTCCAATAGGCGCGGATCTCTTCTTTTCCGACAACCTTGCCGCCCTCCGAAGCCTTGGGCTAGTTCACGTCTTGCTTCATCAGTGCTAACGCACTTTCGATGTCCCGCTTATTGAATGCGGAATATGCCTGCTCAATTACGGTTTTGGTGTCTGCCGTGCATCCTCCTCGAACGCTTGCCATGCAGTCGGCTTTCGTTGTGCGGCCAGTCCACAGTGCAGCCGGCGTGCATCGGTGATTCTTCGCCAGCTGAAAATCCAAACCTTTCGATCGGCGGAAGGTCGATTGCTGGAGTGGCCGGAGCAGCTAAGTGTTGAATACGGCAGGAACACCGGTGAACAGCGGCTCAATCCGTTCTGCCATATCGGCTGCGGTAAAAGCATCCAGCAACGTTTGCTGGCTCTCGCTGAAATGTTCCCAGCCTTGATGATGCACGGGAAAGATGCGGGCGAGGGGGAAGGCCCGGGCCGTGGCAATGGCATCGTCGTGGTTCATGGTGAGGTGTTCCGGCCCCCTGGCCGCGATGCGCGCAGCTCCAGCAAAGAGGAGGATCGCGCGGACGGAAAAGCGCCGGGCGACCTCGGCGACACCTTCGAACCAGACGGTGTCTCCCGTGATGTAGATGGATGGGGCTCGCGAAAGCTCGGACTGAACGACGAAGCCTGCGACTTCGCCGGAGACAGGTTCAATTCCCGGAGGCCCATGACGCGCAGGTGTGGCAGTTACGGTCAAAGCAGCCAAGTTATTCGCCGCAACAATGCGCGTGGATTGCCACGGCAACAGGCCTTTCGTATGACCGCCGATGCGGCTGGCAGCGCTTGGCGTGGTGAGTACCTGCCGTGCGCGCGGAAGAAAGGCGCGGCCAGATTGATCTAGATTGTCAAAATGCTGATCGTGGCTGAGAAGGATCGCGTCGATGGGTTCAAGTTGCGCAGATTCCAATGCGGGTCCGACAGTTTTACGCAACGTGACCGAACCATTCGTCAATTCGCTGCCGGGCGGATCGAAGGTGGGGTCGGTCATGAGACGCAAACCATCGATCTCCAAAAGCCCAGTCGGACCGCCGATCAGTGTGATTCGCATGGTTTTCAGATGCCCGGTACGAGGAAGTCGATTCACAACTCCTTGAAAGGGTTTTGAGTGAGCCCGGTGTGCCATTGTGCTCATCGGTCTTGAGTGATTCGCCGAAAACAAGGTAGGTCTTCCGAAACGCTGTGCCGGTGCGGAAGGGCAGGAGGATCGAGGGGGAGGGGCGGATACGCCGGATGCGTTTGCGGCGCGCGGGAGTGGGTGGACGAAAGGCAACTTCAAGGAACGTCTCTGAGCTTGATGAGCGTATTGGCGATCTATTTGGCATCATTCCAGAATCCATGCGGCCAATTGCGAGCCCGGTTCACGGTGCATGTTCACAGCAGGTGTTTACCAGATGGTAATCTCTGGATAGGTAATCAAACGCCAGCGATAGAATCGAGCAAGTTCACCGAGAACAACCTCATGAATCAATGAAAGAGAATATGGAACCTATCGACTGCCATACCGAAAGTTACGGGCCACTCAAAGCCAACGAGGGGGATTTGCATCTTCCGGCAGGACACCACCTCCCAGTAATTTGCCTCTTTCACGGCGGATTCTGGCGTATGCCGTACGGTCGAGACCAAATGACAGACATCGCTCATGATCTCGCCCTTCAGGGGTATGCCGTATGGAATTTGGAGTATCGCCGTCTAGGAGCATCAACCAGTGGGTGGCCGGGCACCTTTGATGACGTGATTACGGGCATCGAGCATCTTGCGCAACTGTCCGCGAACGGCGCGGACCTTGACCTATCTCGTGTCGCGGTGGTCGGTCACTCTGCTGGAGGTCAACTCGCCTTATGGGCAGCGGCCCGCCTAAGCGCTGGTAGGAGAAATGGCGTAGAGCATCGAGTCCGCATTGCGGCGGCAGTCGGGCAGGCTGCGCTGGCGGATCTTGTGCGCGCCTACGAACTGGAAGTAGGAAGCAGCGCGATCACAGAGTTACTGGATGGAACTCCGACAGAGCAGTTTGCGCGATACGAGTTAGCATCTCCCCGGGCGCTGCTGCCGTTGGGGATACCTCAGTTTGTTCTTCATGGTACGGCGGATGACGTTGTTCCCATCGAGCTTGCGCGCGCCTACGCCCAAGCTGCCCGAGATGCTGGCGACAGAGTTGAGTTTCTGGAACTGGCAGGCGCAGGACATATGGATTATCTTAATCCGTCAAGTAACGCCCACGCCGCGCTCTGCACATGGCTTGGCTCTTGGTCAGGCAATGGGGCCTAAGGTTGAGGACCGACAGGCGCTGATTTGGCGGGTGGACAACTGTTGCGAACAGCCCGTTGCGCTCAGGGAGCTTCCCCGGTGACAGGTGGCCGTCAACGAGTGAGCCGGGGATTTGGCATAAACCCGGACCCTGCAGCTCTAGCCAGCGTTTTACTGGAGCAGAGCGTGTTCAGGGGACCTATGCAGCCTCCGCTTCAAGTATCTTCCGCTATTCCGGTTTTACCGTTGCCTTCAAAAACCACGTTTGAGGTATTCACCAGGGTTGGCCCCGACAACTCGCTTGAAGGCCTTACTGAACGCAGCGTCGGACTCGTAACCGACCGAGCGGGCGACGTCTATGAGCTTTTTGCCACGCTGCTGTAGTAACTGAATCGCCTTCTGCATCCGCCACTCGGTTACATATTCCAGTGGCGTTTGTCCGAGCAGTTCTTTAAAACGCGCTGCGAATGCGGAGCGAGACATGCCCGCAGCTTCGGCCAGGGATTCAACCGTCCATGGTGTGTTTATTCTGTCGTGAATGGCACTCAGAGCAGTGCCCATTTGAGGATCGAAAACAGCACGAAGCCATCCTTTGTTGCGTTCCGGTCCCGACGCTGATTTCGTCAACTTGACTTGGCCCCATTTGACGGTCTCATTTGGCCCCACCTGAAGGCATGTGTTCTGTCATTCCGTGTTGGCCTTGGCGGAAGGAGCCCGTAGGGCGACTGGAGCCAAGGCCAACACGGGGCGGCGCCGCTCCCGTGGTCAAGCGGTTTTAGAAGGTCGGTTCTGGCATATGGTCCTCCGGTTTGAAAATGTGCTCGAAGGGAAGGCGCTCTCGGGCCTTGCTTGAACCGAGCCGAACTTCGAACTGGGTTGGGTTGTTACCCAGGCAATCGAGTCTTACCACCTCTGCCAGTCTGGTCTCCACCTCCCGCCGACCTTCGGTGTGAATATCCTCGCCCAGGCTTCCGATCTCCAGTGCTTGCTGAAAGGCTGTCTGCTCATCTTCGCTGAGGAAGATGTGAACGGCCTCTTTCCACGCTCGCAGCCCTTCCTTGCCTTCCACCATCACTGCCCAGCGCAGTTGCGCGTAGTACCACTGTTTGCCTGTCATGCCCTACCTGCTTTTCTAGCCATGGTTCTGCGGAACCGGTAGCTCTCTGTTCCGGTCTCGATGATGTGAGCGCGATCCGTCAGGCGATCGAGCATCGCCTTGCACAGCCGTGCGTTGGGGATCTTGGTGGGCCACTCGGAAAATGGCAAGTTCGTTGTTACGATCAGAGCCGCCTGCTCGGCGCGGCCGGCGATCACCTGGAAGAGCAACTCCGCCGCGGCGTCCGGCATGACGACGTAGCCAAGTTCGTCAAGGACGACAAGGTCGTAGCGCATCCAGCGGTTGCGCATCCGCGTCAGTTGCAGTTGGCTCTGGGCTTCGATCATCTCCGTCACCAGCTCCGCCGCTGTGGTGAAGCGCACCCGCTTGCGTTGGCGGCAAGCGGCGACGGCCAGAGCGACGGCCAAGTGACTTTTACCCGTGCCCGTTTCCCCTAACAAAATCACTGGTTCCTTGCGTTCGAGATACTCGCCCTCGCTGAGCTTTTTTATCAGCGCCGCGGAGATGTGCGGTGCCGCTTGAAAATCGAACTCCTCAAGCGTCTTGACGGCCGGGAAGTGGGCCTCCTTGATGCGCCGGAGCACGGCTCGGCGCTCACGTTCCTCGACCTCGGCGCCGAGCAGCGCCTCCAGATAACTCAAATGCGATTGCTTTTTGCGGACGGCGTCTTCGGCCAGACGGGCAAACTGGTCGGCCACGGTGGTCAGATAGAGTTGACGGGCATACTGCTGAATGGCGGCCTGTTCAATCGGCTGGGGTGTGCTCACTGGACCACCTCCGTCGCCACCGGCCAGTCTGCAATCCGGGAACTTGAGTCTGTCTGTGGAGGCTCAGTCCAGTTCGGCCGCAGTTGTTCATAGGCTTCCATGCTGGGTTGCGGACGGTCATAGCGGTGCAATTCGCCGACCTCCACAGCCAGCGCTTCTGCCGTTGCTGGCCGGCAGTCCACGCTGAGCAGATAGCGGATCGCGCTCAGGCTGGAAGCGCCCATCGCCAGCGCTTCTTCCACCGCCTGGCGAACGCGGCCAGCGCCACAGGTGCGGCTGAGCAACAGAACCTCGATCATCGTCCGCGTTCCGGCCTGACGGTCTTCCCGTTCGCTGACGATGGACCAGAAGCGATCATAACTGGCAGGCCAGCGACCCTGTGTCCGGCACTGCTCCAGAGCCGTGGATCCGGCCAGCGCCCCCGGCTTCCTCTCGAACACATCCAGATAATGGTCCAGTTCCAGCACCTGTTGATGGCGCTCGTAGCAGCGTTCATGCCGCGCCACGCAATGCCCATCGTGCCAGATCTCCACGTAAGCCGAGTAGACCTTGGCGGCCGCCCTGGTTCCCACCGGCAACGGCGTCGAATAGAAGTTGGTCAACACCTTGACGCAGCCGCTCTGGTTCACATGAGGAAAGTGCAGCGCGGCCAGATCGAAGCCTTCGGTGGCCAGCGGAAGCAGATGCTCGCGCTCGGCCAGCATCAATGCGCCGATCGACAGGCTGCGACCAGTGATCAGACGCGCCTGCTCCTCTACGGCTCCCGTGGCCAGTAGCTGGTTCAACTCTTCCAGGTTGCGCACCTTCGGCACGGGGACCATGTAGTTGCGCCGGTACTGCCCGTTTTCGTTTTCGACGCCACCCTTTTCGTGGCCCTCGCCCGGCGTGCAGAACTCTGCCTGAAAGCCCCAGTGCGAGCGGAAAGCGATGAAGCGCGTGGTCTCTTCCCGCTGATAGCCGCGCAGAATCTTCTTCACCGCCGAGGTCAGGTTGTCGAACCTGAGAGTATGAAAGACCCCACCAAACCAGTGAAACGCCAACTCGTGGGCTTCTAGAAATGCCTGTTGCGTGGCGTGCGGATAGGCCCGGTGAAAGGCCGCTCCCGAGGCCATCGAGCGCATGCAGAAGATGTAGACCTTGCGCGGCTGGCCATCGAACTCGGCCTGGATCTCGTACCAATCCACCTGCGCTTCGTCGCCAAAGTGATAGGACTGCGCGATGAAGACCTGATGCTTCAGAAGCCCCATCGCCTGCCTGCGCTCGCACACATACTCGCGCACCGTGGACTCGCCGACGACAATCTCCGGCATCTCTTTCCGCAGCCGCATCCAAATGCGATGCGCGGTATGCCGCTGCTTGCGCGGCGCCTTGCGGTCCGCTTCGAGAATCGCGTCGATGAACGGAACTGCCGGTCCCAGCTTGGGCCGCTCCCGCTGCGGCTTCTTCCGCTCTGGAGGCAGCGCGCTGGCCAAGGCTTGGCGCACCTCCCGTCGATGTACTCCCAACTTCCGCGCTACCGCGCGGATCGTCCCGGCGCCATGCTCGTACTCCCGCCGGATCTGCTCGTATAGCTCCACCTTGCTCCTCCTTGTGGCCAAGCCGTCCTCGTTTCCGGGGAATATTACCCCGAAACAAGATAACGGGCTCTGCCCCAGGTGGGGCCAACTCAGAGCATCAAATGGGGCCAATTCAGAGTAGCGAAATCAGACGCGATATGCGCCCGGAGTACCTGGATAAATAGGACCTCGGCCAGCCGAGTTGCGACTACTTCAGATCCCGGTGCCTGTTCTGCCATTTCTAATGCCAGCGCCTGAATCGTGTTGTGAAGAGCAAGCATGCGTGCCTGCTCGGCCTTAATCAGAATGAAGCTCGGCAATAACTGCGTGATCGGCTTCAGGCTGGCGCGATCGAAACTGAAGGACCCACAGATGATTGTCGTCGGTGCGCCACCACCTCCATAATGAGCGACATTGCTGTTGGCCTTGGCCCCGATCTCGCGGAAACTCCACCTCGGACGTGTTCGCAGGCTATCGCGCAAAACAATCGAAGTCCCCCGGGCCAGCAAAAAGCAATCACCGCCGGTTAAGGGAATCGGCTCTGGAATCCCTTCAACACTCAGCCAGCAATTGCCGCGCGACAGCATGGCGAAGTGCGCCAAATCTGTAGGGGAAGTCTTTTTGCCGAAAGACGTGACTTTTTCTTCGGCCTGATTGTCCTGTTTCACGCCCCACGGGGCTGTGGCTTCGAGCCTGTGCAGACCGAAAGCCGTTACGTGCATCGTTCTGAAGATGTCTGTTATCGGGTCCAACTTAGCCTCCGTCTGCTCTCGAAAGCCATAGTGTTCTGTGAGGACTGTACGAAACTGCGCAGCTTCGTTTGTAGAAAAAGCGCACCATCAGGTAGAAGAAGCCATGACGGACATTCTCCTTCCTTCCAGCGTCACAACTCCTACACTCCTTTTCCGCGAGCCGCGCGCTCCAACTCCACCAAAATGTGCAAAACAGCTCAGAGAAGCCATCTTTCTGGACGAATAGACAAAACTCTTGGACTCCTGAGCAGTTCTCGTCCATCGCCAAAGAATCTAGCTTAGTGTACCGAATGCTTCACACATTCCGAAGGGAGTAAACATGGGAAAGCTTCAAGGTAAGGTTGCAGTCATCACCGGTGGAGCCACCGGCATCGGCCGCGCCGCAGCAAAGCGCTTCATCGAGGAGGGTGCCTTCGTCTTCATCTTCGGCCGCCGGCAGGAAGCGCTCGACGCCGCTGTGACCGACCTCGGGCCCAATGCCCGCGCGGTGAAGGGTTCGGTCTCCGATCTGGCCGACCTCGACCGACTCTACGCGGCGGTGAAGGCCGAGCGCGGAACCCTCGACATCGTCTTCGCCAATGCCGGGGCGGGAAGCCCGCTTCCGCTCGGCAAGATCACCGCCGAGCACATTGACGAAACCTTCGACACCAATGTGAAGGGTACGATCTTCACGGTCCAGAAGGCGCTGCAGCTGATGGGCAAGGGCGGTTCGATCATCCTGACGGGTTCAAGCGCCGGCACCACGGGCGCCCCGACAATGAGCGTCTACAGCGCGAGCAAGGCGGCAGTGCGCAACCTCGCGCGGACCTGGGCGGAGGACCTGAAGGGCACCGGCATCCGGGTAAACGTGCTATCGCCTGGGCCGACGGCGACCGAACTCGCGAAGGCAGCTCTAGGCGAGGAGGGCCAGAAAGTCTACGCCGCGATGACCCCGCTCCAGCGCATGGCCGATCCGGCGGAGATCGGTGCGGCGGCGGCCTTTCTCGCGTCGGACGACAGCAGCTTCATGACCGGCAGCGAGCTCGCCGTCGACGGCGGCCTAGCACAGATTTAGCCCAAATCTGACGCACTACGCCTTGGCCGTAGATTCAACAGAAAAACAACGAAAAAATGGAGCAAACATATGAGTAATCATCTTGGACAAAAATTGGCGGGCAAAATTGCGGTTATTACAGGCGGAAGCAGCGGGATTGGCTTGGCCACAGCCAAGCGCTTCGTGGAAGAAGGTGCGCACGTCGTGATCACTGGGCGACGCGAGAAAGAGCTGAACGAGGCCGCAGCCTTCATCAAGAGAAACGTTACGACGGTCGCGGGCGACGTGTCGCGATTGGAAGATCTCGACCGGCTCTATGCCGTCGTGAAAGAGAAACATGGTCACATCGACGTACTCTTCGCGAACGCGGGCGCGGGTACAATCGCACCGCTCGCGGTGGCTACTGAAGCACATTTTGATCAGACCTTCGATGTGAACGTGAAGGGGCTGTTCTTTACGGTTCAGAAAGCCCTTCCCCTCTTCAAAGACGGCGGCTCGATTATCCTGACCTCTTCGGTCTCGAACGTGTTGGGGCTCCCAGGGTTTAGCGCCTACGCCGCGAGCAAGGCGGCTGTGCGCAACTTCGCGCGCGCCTGGACTGTGGAGCTGAAAGACCGCAAGATCCGCGTGAATGCGATGAGCCCCGGAGCAATCGATACCCCGGCTTTAGAGACGACGACGGGCCTTACCGCTGAACAGGCCAAGCAAGCGGCCGCCCAGTTTACCACTCAGATCCCAATGGGTCGCAGGGGCATGCCCGAGGAAATTGCGGCAGCAGTCGTGTTCCTCGCCTCTGATGAAAGTTCTTACATCACCGGTGTGGATCTCGCCGTCGATGGGGGCATGGCGCAGGTCTGACCCCGGCGCGGTCGTTTCTCGAACTTTAGTTCTCACACGAGATTGGAGAAACATGATGAGTTATGCGATTGTAGGATTCGGCAAGATAGGCCAGGCACTCGCCCACGCCTTCGCCCGTAAGAACATCGAAGTCACCGTTGCGAGTCGCCGGCCCCCCGAGGCGTTGGCGCCGCAGGCTCGGGCGATTGGACCCACGGTCGTCGCCAAATCGCTGCGGGATGCACTCGAGGCCGACACAATCATCCTGGCGGTTCCGTTCGGGGAACATCGCGAGATTGCGAAGGCCCTGCCGAGTTGGAAAGGCAAGACGGTCATCGACGCGATGAACTCGTTTCCAGTCCCACCTGAGGAGCTGGGCGGTCTTCCGTCCTCCGCATTCGTTGCGAAATCGTTCACCGGCGCTAAGTTGGTGAAAGGTTTTAACCACTTGGTTGCGGCCACACTGGCTACTGACCCGATCGTCGAGGGCGGCCACCGGGTCGTCTTTCTGTCGAGCGATGACGAGGACGCTATCGCTCCCGTGGCGGATTTGGCCAAGAAACTTGGGTTCGCACCCGTCAAGCTGGGAAAGTTCAACGAGGGTGGCGCGCTGGTGCACGCACGCGGCCAAACTTGGGGTCAGCTCATCTTCCAGGATTTGTTCAAGAAGCAGCAGTAGTCGATTTACGGCCGCGTGATTTGGCCCTGGTAGAAGGATTCCAAAACGTCCGATTTAGATCGGACGCACTTGACGCAAGGGAAAAGGAGAGATTTCGATGAGCATCGAAAAGAATGTCCAGATTGTGAAGAATTTTCTTGCGGCACTCGGCCGCCGCGATAAGCAAGGTCTGCTGGCGTTGTCTGCCGAAGATATTGAGTGGGTCGTTCCGGGCGAGGACTGGCCGCTGGCCGGCACGCATCGTGGGCACGCGGGATTGGAGAATTTACTTCAGAGGGCTAACGAAACGGTGGAAACTTCGTACCCAGAGCCCCCCGAACTCATAGCGCAGGGAGACCGGGTTCTGGTCGTTGGCTTCGCTGCGGGGAGAATCAAAGCTACGAATAAGACGTTCGCGGACCATTGGGTCTTCGCCATTACCGTTCGAAATGGCAAACTCACGAACGTCCGGGAGTATATCGACACGCAAGCACTGGCGCGGGCCTCTGAGATGGCTGCGAGCCCAAGGCTCTGACGCAGGGACACCGACACCACACGATTCGATTCGTAAGATCAGCGAATACGTTGAACAGCGGCAATGCTTCTGAATCGTAAACAGCGTTGCCGCGCGTATTCAGGCATCGGAAGTGGACCCATTCAGCAGGCACATGCTTGTGGCTGCGGTTCCCGTCTTTCCTCTCACCAATAATTTAGCCTGTACCCTACGCAAGAAATCCTAAGGGACGCTATTGAACTGCGTAGCGAGTTTTTTCATTGCTACATTTTCGCGGATGACTTCGCCCGTATCTTGGCCGTGCAAAGCTATCTCTGCGGCGATTGAGCGACTGAGAATTCGTTGATCAATATTGCCAAACGATCCAGGCACGAGCCTTCCCAACCAACCGACCCAGGTTGGAGTATGCGCGTTGCCGACAATGATACCGGGGCGAAAGATGGCGAGACGGGCAAACCTGACGTTACGCACGGTGTCTTCCTTCATGCCCATTACTCGCGTATAGCGAAACCGGCTGCGAGCTGTGCTACCTGCCGCGGAAAGTAGGCAAAACTGGGCGATACCGGCCTCATGGCAACCACGCGCAAAGGCGCCGACAACGCCAATCTCAAGTCGTTGCAATTCTTCTTCGCTCCAGCGCATCGATCCAGAACCGACACCCACACAGCTCACGGCGCTGACGGGACCATGGCCCGAAACCTCGCGCGCAAGGGCGGCAGTGCGCTCGGCAAAGTCCGCAGCGCCGGTATCAAGAACGACATTGCGCACCCGAGATCGCGGCGCAATGGGCTTTCTGGTGACCATCGCCACTTCCCGGCACTCCGGAATTGACAGCAACTCCGCGACAACTGCACCGCCGACTTGTCCGGTACCACCAAGGATGATTACGGCGAAATTCTGCTTCACAAAGTGGACCTCTGCTTACGTAAAGGATGCCACATTCCCGTTCACCTAAGAGCCAAGCATACTTGGTCTCAGTTCTAAATTGAGCCAGTAGGCATGGTTTTTCTCAATTGGCCGGTTAACAGGGCAATGCATTCGTTGAGCATGGGTTGAGCGGCATTGAGGGGATTAGCCCCGATAACGCCGCTGTTTTGAACAGTTTTAACGGACCTCTGCTTTTGCACGGCAGAGGTATTGGCCTGAATCCCAAGCTTTAATGCAATTGTGGGTGCTCAAAAAGGTGCTGAAAAGTCTGTCGCTTGCCGAAGAGTTGATGGTACTAAGGCGACTCGATATTAAACCCTCGTCGCACTATTAAAACACTGATTCGATGCTGGTTATGATTCTGAATGGCTGACCTTGCCCTCAGAATGCGTCCCCCATATGCGCCGGGGTTGAGGGGATAATCCCGTAGCCGTCGAGGTTGTGGGAGTGTGGGAATCGCGTTCTCTGCGATTTCCATACTTCCACAACCTGCTTTTCAGGCCGCTTCGCGCTGCAACTGCCACGCCTGTTCAAACTCCACCGGACTCTTGTAACCGATCGTCGAGTGCAACCGTTTCTGATTATACCAGAGGATCCAGTTCATCACCGCATCTTTCGCCGCTCGCACCGTAATGAACTTCTCACCGTGCAGTCGTTCCACCTTCAACGAGCCGAACAGTGTCTCAGTTACAGCGTTGTCCCAGCAGTTAGCCCGGCGGCTCATCGAGGCAGTCAGACCATACATCTTCATGACTTCACCAAAATCATCCGAGGCATACTGGCTGCCACGATCACTATGGAAGATCGCCTTGCCGGCCTCGGGTCTTCGCTGCAGGCAGGCCATCTCCAGCGCATCGATGACCAGAGTGCGGTCCATCGTCGTCTTCATCGACCAGCCCACGATGCGCCGGCTGAACAGGTCGATCACCACGGCCAGATACAGCCAGCCTTCTTCGGTGGCGATGTAAGTCACGTCGCCGGTCCACGTCGTGTTGGGCCTCTCGACGGTGAAGTTACGGTCGAGAAGGTTCGGCGCAATCGGCAACTTATGGTTGCTGTCGGTAGTGGCCACGCGAAATCGCCGCTTGCCGCGCGCCTGTATGCCATGTTGCTGCATCAGCAAGCGCACCCGTTCCTTACCCACACGCACGCCGCGCTGGCGTAACTCGCGACTCATCCTGGGCCAGCCGTAGGCGCCGCGAAACTCGGCATGAACGGCGCGGATGTGCACCAGCAACGCTTCGTCCGTCATGTGGCGGCGGGAACAGAGCTTCTTGCGGCGCAAGTGATGCTGGCGATAGCCCGTGAAACTGACACGGAGAACATCGCACTGCAAGCGAACCGGCCAGAGATGGCGACTGCGATGGATGTGGGCGTACTTCATCTCTGGCTCCGCGAGAAGTACGCCGCCGCTTTTCCCAATATGTCGCGCTCCATCTTGACCCGCGCCAGTTCAGCGCGCAACTGGCGTATCTCGATCTGCTCGGCGGTCAGCTTCGACCCACGACCGTGGGCCACCAGCTTGCCGGCCTTGTACGCCTTGATCCAGTTCGACAAAGTCTGCTCGATCACGCCCAGAGACCGTGCCGCTTCAGCAACTCGCTGGCCTGACTCCACCAGCCGAACCGCTTCCAGCTTGAACTCGTACGTGTACGCCTTCCTCGGTATACGCTCCATCTTCGCTCCTTCGATAGTCTCTCAGAGCGCTATATGAGGTACGTTTTCCGCGGGCAAGGTCAGGCTGACTCTTGCGTCATATTGCAGATCAACTCGTTGCGACCGGAGTATAGTTTCTTATAGTCCAATAATCGAATTCGGTGCAGCAATGCCACAGCAAGAGGTCGGCTGTTGCGAAAGCTCCTAGTGTGGGGAGATTCGTTGCTCTCACTGCGGCGGCGAAGAGACGATGTGGTGCTCAACGAAATTAAGTGTCCGCAGAAGTCCCTGAATGTTTGATTCAGTTTTTCGCAACATAACGGTGATGGTGCGCCTAGATGAACAGTCCTCTTCGATATCCTCTCCCGAAGAACGACGATCACTTTGAAGAATTCTGCATAAGCCTTCTCCGTGCACATTTCGGCCTAAACGGCATTCAGCGGTATGGACGACGTGGGCAGCGCCAGTTCGGCATAGACATTCTTGATCTCACCTCGCCACCTCCGAGGTTCGCAGCACAGTGCAAGGCCGATGATCCGCAGCTTGAATTTACCGAAAAGCGGCTCCGTGAGCTTGTTGAGGATGTATTTAAAGCTCCGCACCAGATCAAACAATACGTCATCCTATCGACAGGAAAAACGTCTACCCGGCTTCAAAATGCCATTGCTGAAATCAACGCCAAGCATACGTTGTCCGGCGATTTTATCGTTGAGTTTTATGGCTGGGATTTGATAGAGCGATTGCTGGACAACCACCCACAGGTAGTTCAAGATCATTTGACGCCGGTTAGCAACGCACAGCTTGCCACTATCAGTGACAAGCTATCAATTCTGCTTTCGAGGAGCTTCGCAACTGGCGATTCGACCACAGACGAAGACCCTCATGAGAAGCAGATTTCCCTAGCAAAAAGCGAAATCGAGCGCCGGGACTTCCCGATAGCCAAGTCCCGCCTAATGGCACTTCGGCGCGATAGCTGGGATAAGCTAACGGGGCATCAGCGCTTCATCGTGCTTGCGAACCTCGGCAACATTGAGGCCGCGAAGGGACTTGTTGCAGAAGCTACAAAGCTTTACTTCGAGGCTATCGTCCACGACCCTGAGCACATCAAGGCACGAGAAACCGAGGGCCATGCTTATCTTTTCTCTGGCGAGTATGACAAAACCTACGTACTGGCGACCGCCCTCAGAAAGCAGCATCCAGAATCCTGGAAAGCATCTATGCTGCGCATCTACTCTGCTCCACCATCGGTTCATCTAAGTGACCTATTGCTTGAGGTTTCAGCGGAGGACTTACTCCACAGCGAAGTCCTTCATGCGCTCGCATCACGCGCTCACAATGAGAAACTATTCAGCGAGGCTGAGCAATATGCACGAAGGGCAATAGACAGTTCGACGAAGGAATGGCCGGCAGCGCAGCTTCTGCTGGGGCAGTCTCTATCACATCCAATTTTGCTCGGAAGTGGTTCACGGCCGGTAGACGCCTTTTCCTCCGTAGACCGCGTTCGGCTGGCGGACGCGGATGCCATCTTTCAATCGTGCGCCGATGCGGCAGTCACCCGCGAGGAGTATCCTCTGGCAGCTCAAGCGCTTATTGAGCGCGCAACCATAGCGGAACGAACGGATAAGGAGGAAAACGCAAGGATATTTGTCGAAGATGCCTATCGATATTGTCCGAACGATCCACAGTCGAGGTCCGCTTACGCAACTCTACTCCAGCGGCGGAATGAAATTGAGCGGGCGATCCCGGTAGTCGAGAAGATCGTTACAGAGACAAACAATGCCGCTTTCATTAAGCAATTATCCGAACTTCTTCTTCAGCGCAATCGCGGTGACGATGAAATCCGCGCAATCGATCTTCAAAAGGGATTAGTCAAAAGCACAGAAGCCCTCCTCCCACATTTCCGCTACAGCCTCATCTGCGAAGTGCTTGCGCTACTTTTCCGAACCGGGCGCATTGCAGAAGGCGACGAGTTAATCAAATCTGCCCCCACAGGCAGCCTCACTCCAGCGGCTGAAGCAGCTATTAACGCGCGGCTTCGTTGGCACAGTGGCGACGAAGAGTCCGCCAAGAAACTCCTCGACGATGCTGCGGCCCTCCTGACAGATCAATCCGTCGATACGGAAGTCGAAATGATTGCGGTTACTCTCGCTACTCTAGGCGAATACCGCAAATCGCTTGCGCTTTGGAAGAGGATCGCAAGAATTGGCAACTCGCTTGCAATGCGGCAGACTCTCGCATGTGCACAGAGGCTTGGGGAAAATGGAGATATCCTTGCCATATGCAAAATGATTCGAGACTCTGGGGTCGACGATCCTTACTCGCTACAGGTCGAGGCTGACCTTTTGCAGGATGATGACGTTGAAGGCGCAATTCTCGTCCTGAAAGACTATCTATCTCGCCATCCGAATGATTTAGAGGTGAGGTTGCGACTCACTCATATCGGACTTGAGCATGGACGTGCCGAACTAATTCAGGAGAGTACATTCCCGCTCCCCGATCCTGCTACCGTCTCGCCATATATTGCTAGGGCTGTCACGTACTTCCTAAAATGCACAGGCAGGGCCACCGAAGCGCTTCGGTACGGCTATGACGTTCTCCATCGCCATTTCGACAATCATGACGCTCACCGCGCCTACATGGTCCTGTTTGTCCCCCTCGGCCCACCGATCCAACTTGACCAGCCCACAGTCGTCGCGCCAGGTACAGCCATCGAATACGCAGAGGATGCAGTTCAAGGAACAAGCTGGCACGTTATTGAGGATGAAGTAACACCGGACCAAAAGCTGAATGAGTTTTCCGCCTCGCATCCAGTTTCTAAAGTACTTATTGGAAAGACGGTAGGAGACCGCTTTGACCTCGCTCCGAGCGGCATTTCACGTCGTCCAGCCCAAATCAAGCAGATCGTAAATAAATACGTCTTTCGTATGCAGAGGTGTTCTGATGAATTGCAAATCCGCTTTCCTGAAGCAGATGAGTTGCAAGTCATGCATTTGCCCAGAGACAAAGAGGGGCAAATAGATAGCACCGAGTTTCTTGCGAAGATAAGAAGACAGATGGAGGACACGAACCAAGGACTTCGCATTTACTCGGAACAAACGCTTCCTCTACAATTTGTCGCACGAATGCTAAAAACGAGTACTTTTGAGGCCGTGCTGTATCTTGCCAATGACCAAGATTCGATAATCCGGTGCGCTCCTAGTGATCCTGCACAGCGGCTTGACTCCCTGATGGCATTGCAGGAAGCCGAACAAATCGTGCTAGACCTATCCGCAATCGCAACCCTTGTTCTGACCGAACATACTGATTTGGTTACAAAGCTAAACCGCCCTATCATCATTTCGCAAGGCTGCTCGGAAGAACTCGACCGAATATGCGGGCGTCTCTGGGATGGGTCACCTCGCGCGGGCGGACGGTTTACCTGGCACGACGACCGGCTAATCATGGTGGATATTCCAGAGGAGGCAGTGATTGAACGGGAGAGACTTTTTTCTGAAGCCTTGCAAGGTATTCGGTCACTAGCAATTGTCGAGGCTTGTCGAGAATTGTCAGCTATGCCCAAAAATGACAAAGAGCCGCTGATCGAGATATTTGGAAGGTACGGAGCCCAATCTGTATTGCTGGCGCGCAAACCTGGTCGGGTTCTTTGGTCTGACGATTTTGTACAGAACAGCGTGTTGACTTCACAGTACGGCGGAAAGGGCGTTTGGAGCGAGATCGTTGCAGCACACCTTGATGGTGTGGGACGGCTGGATCATAAGGTGGCCGCAGGATTTGTGACGCGCCTTCTCGCGTATCGATACCAAGCGACGGGCATTCCTCCGGTTGTATTTGTGCAGGCGGCCAGCGCGTCCAACTTCGACGCGGAAACGCCTCCATTCTCATTTGCGTTAGAGCCAATACTACAAATGCCACTAGACCAAAACCTCTTCGCAACAATTGGCGGAATAGCTACCGAAATAGAGAAGGAAATTGCTGACGAGGTCGTAAGAAGGCAGCTCATCGCGACTGTTCTCCTAAAGTTACTCAATCGGGAAGATGGCCTTAACCTTATTTCGTTGATCCACCGGGCTTTCGCTAGCGCACCATCTGCACGAGGTTCGGAATGGATGAGGATAATTCACCTAATAATGAACCAGCTACACACAGACCGTGAATCACAGATAGATCCAACGATGGATCGGCGCACGAGCGCCTCGCTCAATTCTGACCCGCCCAAGGTGGGACGGAACGATCCGTGCCCCTGCGGCAGCGGTAAAAAATACAAGAAGTGCCATTTGCGGTAATACTCGGGCACTAATAAAAGAAGATGGCTGCAACTCCATCGCTTATCCAAATACTTCACATGCAGCGGCTGGCTGTTATCTACCATGCTTTTGCCACGATTGTGGAAGCAGGTACGTTTACTCGTGCAGCTTGCCAATGTATGTGTGCGCACCAGAATCGAAGCCGATCCAGTTGCCGTCATCGTCAACGTCAGCAGCGGGCGGAATGGTAAGGTTGGCTTCTTCGGCTGCAGCTTCAACGATCTCTGCGGTGATGCGCTGACCGTAGAGAGCATCCAGTGTGTACCGCCAGCCGATCACGATGCCGCGATGGTAGTCCATGCTGCGGCTTTCGGAATTGCGCTCATATTCAGCATGGAATGTTTTCAATAGGCTCGCGCCGAAACTGGCGAGAGTCTTTTTCACCTCTGGTGTTGGTGGCGCTGTCGATTTGGCCATAGACCATTCTAAGCAGGTCTCTGCCTCGTCTGATGGAATATCCCTACGCATAGAAGCATTTTCTCTTTTTTCCGCTTCAAGCAGCGGTTTATGCCAGTCCCACATCGCTTCAAGCGTGTCAAAGCGTGGCGGCACAGTATTCGGTTCTTGAAAGACCTCTTCGGGCGTGACCGGGACAAATTGATGCATGAAACGCTCTCCCGTACGGCGAGGAAAAAAGGCCAATGAGGACTGGAAGTAACTGTCGAAGCACTCGTAGTGGTGGGTGTGAATAAATCGCTGCCACCGATCCGCCAAAGTCTCCTTTGGCTGGATGTCGATGATCTCGATTTGTTCCATCTTGCGCTGTCGGGGATCGCCCCATGCGCTGCTCATGAGGGCGACTGCCTCAACATCAGTTACAGGAGCGCTATAGCCGAAGATCGTAAGCCGTTTCGCTCCTTCCAGCCATACTTTAAGACGTTCCCACTCGTGCGTGATGAATTCGCTCTGATTGTAATTCTTGTGGGTTACCGGGTAGAGCAAGGGAGTTGGCGCAAATTCATCGCCGGTGGTCCTCGATCGCATTCCTATCGGTCCCGCTCTCTGGTCCTTCGCCGAATAGCCAACAGCAACATTGCCATGCAAGAACGCCAGACGTGGCAAAGCGTCAGTAAAGCGCCGATTCCGAAGGAACGCCTGGAACAGGAATGGGTCCCAGTTGAACGTCGCAATTAGATCCTTGGGCCTTAGCGCCAAAAGCAAATAATCATAGAGTGTCGGCGTATCCGGAAGCCGGAGGTCGCTGAAGTAGCTGAAAACCTTCTGACCAATCTCCTGTATCGTTCTCGAACTCGGGTCTTTGGCGTAGAGGTAGCTATAAATCTCCTCAAAGTTTTCTGTATGGCAATCACTGTCCGCTGAATCCAGAATCTCTCTCAAGCCCACAACGTCGATGAAATTGTCCATCGACGGCAAATTCTTTCCTGATGGCTCAGGGGTGTGAATCGTGGAAGCAATACTCGCCCCTGCGCCGAGAATGACCACGTGACTTGGCCCGTCGTAGACGGTCTCAATGCCTTCTTCTCTCGTCATGTCCGAGCCAGTTTCTACGCTCACAGTTCGCGCCCATCTCAGCGCATATTGATTTTACAGCGGTGCAACCAGGGAGACTCGATGCTAGGTACCCTCAGCGGCAGACCAATATGCCGGGTGCAAATGCGTGCAAGCCTGGGCGATTACGTCGATGTTCTTCAACCTAAAAGGCCGCGCGTTACACCACATAATGGTACGATTAACATAGGAAACGGTAGAGGTCTGTTTCGTAATCGATTGAAATATAAGATGAAACGACGGCTCTGGGTGCTCCAGCACCTTGTTCAGCACCCCTATTTTGAGGCAAACGCACCCACGCGCAGTAGGCGAGGTAGGACGGAACGCGAATCGATCTTTGCTTCTGCACGGCAGAGGTCTGTAACCAAAAAACAGAGGTCGGCGAGGGTGCTGAGGAGGGTGCTGAGAGTTTGCCTACCGATTTTTATAAGGACTTAGAGTGCTTTTGTTTGCCATCAGTGCCCATAGTTTCAATGGGTTACGATCAAAAGCACTTCTGTCACGGCAGAGGCAATAGCCCCTAAGATGCCGCGTACTCCCTGCAATTCATTGGGCGCCAACAGCAATGGATGCAAGCCGCTTTTCAATCAGCGGGACTCGTCCGTAATCCAGCACGAATCCTGGCAGTACATCAAGAAACCGAGGCTCTGCCAGAAGAGTCTTCGCTGCCTGGGCCAGATAATCCCGTACGTCCTGCGGCGATTCTGCAATTTCCTGCATCACGGCTTCTCGCCCTTCAATGACCGCCACAAAGTCTTCCAGATCGTGGCTTGCCTGAAAATCCATCTTGCCCCGGCCCCGAAATGCTTCCATCTTGGTCGCCAGGAAAAAGGGTGCAGTGATCACGCGGATGGATCTTCCACCCGGCAGAGTCAGGGTGGACGCATGGCGCAATGCTGGCTCGTACCAGATATTCGTGAATCCCAGCACCTCTTTGTTCAAGGCCAGCACATCCAACGTCAATTTGCCGTTGTGCCATCGGCAAGTAAGGGGTTCTTCCCCCTGGTCTTCCGTGAAGTGGGCCTGTCGCAACCGCTCCGAGAACGCGATGTAATCAGCATAGGTGACGATCTCGGCGATCACATCGACATCAGTTGTACCGCGAATGGGCGCGGCGGCTTCGTCGGTGATCAAAAGGCCCAAGGTGACACCACCAACAAATACGATTTCATCGAGAAAAGGAGCGAGTTTGCGTACCGCATCTTCGAGTAGCGGCAGGTTCGGATCAGGCATGGATCTCCTTTTCGAGAAGTTCGATTGCCAGGTTGCGTTCCCGTGTTCTGCCGCTGCGGATGGCGTCCGAGAGCGCAAGCACGCTGTAGAACTTGGAATCGAGTAGCGCGGCCTTGGGTGCTCCTTTATAGAGCGGCGCAATCGAGATTCCCCGCACCTTACCTTCCGCATACGGCCAAACCGTTTGCGGCTCTCCGTCATCCAAAAGATGCGACTTCAGGGGCTCCGCAGCAGCAGCCGTGGGCACACCTCGCACCAGAGAACCTCTGGCAGGCGGGAAAACGTACTTCAATCCATGCCCCAAAAATTCCAGCAGTGCAGTCCGGTTTACCCGCTTTTCTGCACCAGAGATGTAGAGAAGCCCCGAATCCACACAACGTCTCAGCGCCTTGGAGACTTCCGATGGAGAGATGAAGAGACTTACAGCCAGTTCCTTCGAGGGAAGATTCGGCTCGTTCTGGATAGCGAGTTTGAGGAGAAGCGCAATGTCCTGGCCTTGCATAGAGCCATTGTAATCCGATAATTTCCAATTTGGAAACTGGAAATTATGCGGTTTGCCAGCGTGAACGTAAAACCGGGGCGAACGTCCGAGATGCAGGGGCAAATCCACCACGCACTTGAAGCGAAGGACCATACCTGGATGCTGCAATGGGATTTAGGTTCCGTCTGTGACTACAATGGACCTCGTCGAACATGCTTTGAATAGCTCTGTTCCTGAGAGGATCAAGTCGTATGAGAAATCTGCCGTTGTCGAAGGTCTATCAATTGCTTGAGCCGGGGCCGGTGGTTCTTTTGACCACGGAGGTCAAAGGCCACGCCAACGTCATGGCGATGTCCTGGCACATGATGGTCGAATTTACGCCGCCGCTGGTTGCTTGCATTGTCAGTAACGCCGACTACAGCTTTGCGGCGCTACGTTCCACCAAAGAGTGTGTTATTGCCATTCCGTCGCGGAAACTGGCGCGCAAGGTCGTTGGCATTGGCAACTGCTCTGGTCAGGACGTAGACAAATTCAAGCGTTTCAGTTTGACAGCAACTCCTGCCAAGCAGGTTGCCGCGCCACTTGTCGCCGAGTGCTTCGCCAATCTCGAATGCAAAGTGGTTAATACACGGCTGGTGAACGAGTACAACCTATTCGTTCTGGAAGTGGTCAAAGCATGGGTCGATGCCGCGCAGAAGAATCCGAAGACCATTCATCATCACGGCTGCGGAGAGTTCATCGTCGATGGAAGAAGGATCAAGCTGCAATCCAAGATGCCTTAAAGGGCGCATCACCTTTCACCGAAAAAAGATGGCGGGGTCCACCCAGGCATACTGTATCGCTCATCTCATAAATTTCTATTGCTCAAAATAGCTAGAGAATAAATCACTTGCGTGCTTGATTCCTTACCTCGGTCATCACTACAAACTTGGCCTTGCCTTTGGATCGGAGATGTATCCCTGATCGTGCAACCGATCAAGCACCTCCCATGCGTGCGTTACGTCCCCATCAGAGAACATCGTCAGCGATAGCAATGCCAACGTCATCTCGTCCACCTTGTCTCGGTTATATGCCATTGCACCATTCTCCCCAATCTTGATTGTCTCAGTGAATGGAAGCAAATGCCCCTTTGTTCTTTCACTGGGTTCAGTATCTCGCTACTACCTGAAAAGCGGAGACTATCCGGTGGGAAGGCTGCGCGGCCCTTCCCTTGCTTCGACCGTCGATTAAGCTGGCGTTCTACGCTCCCCATCCATGCGGGCCTATTCCTGCCCGCAACGCCGCCCCTTACGTGCGTACAAGCGTACAGCAATTCGGAAGAGGACCTAATTTCTTCTTCGTTTAAGTGCCCCCGCTTCATGCGGCTTTATGGCAGAAGCGGTCGGAACCCGTCAAGGCTCTCCGCATTCGCTGCGATGAACGGGCTGGAGAACGCCCGGCCTTGACTGAACCCGCCTCGCCTCTGCCCGCCGCGCAAGACATGAAGCGGGGGCACTCAAACAAAGAAATTTGGTTTGAGGCAGATGCCCTCCTTCAGATTCCGCCCCACGCGGGCACCGAGGAGAGCGAAGATCATGCCTTATGCAATCAGCAATACCAGAAACAGCAACGCGCCGCACAGCAAAAATGCGGCGCTTCCGAGCCAGTCCCCTTACCAACAGCGCACCGCACAGCGTGAAAACCCCACGCAGCAACTCATCAAGCAGGCTGTCGATTTTTTGCTTCAGCAGCTTGAAGCAGGCAAGAGCGAAACACTGACCGCCTATCTCGGCGCAATGGCTCGTTTCCATAAATACAGCTTTGGCAATATTCTTGCCATCGCGCGACAGCGCCCGACGGCTACACACGTAGCCGGATTCCACACGTGGAAGGAACTGAGCCGGTTTGTGAAGCGCGGCGAGAAGGGCATCCAGATTCTTGCCCCGATGGTTGGCAAGCGGCGCAGCAAGGACAACGCCGACCGGAATAACGTCCAGGACGACAGTACAAAGCCCGCACCTGTACTGATTGGATTCCGCGCCGTGTATGTGTTCGACGTGGCACAAACCGAAGGCGCGGATCTGCCCGAGTTCGAGCACTCGATTACCGGCGATGTGGGCGAACACCGGAACCGGTTGATTGCGTTTCTCGATTCTCAGAGCATCGCGCTTGAATACACCGAAAACATTGCGCCCGCTCTCGGCGTCAGCTACGGCGGAAAGATTGCTCTACTGCCGGGCCAGTCGAAGGCCGAAGAATTTGTGACTTTGGTCCATGAAACGGCGCATGAATATCTTCATAAATCCGACCGCCGCACCATGACGACCGCCACCGTACGCGAGACGGAAGCCGAGGCCGTGGCCTTCATCGTAGGTCAAGCCGTGGGCTTGGAGATGGGTAAAAGTTCAAGTGACTACATTCAGATGTACGCAGGGAATGCGGCGCTCTTGGCCGAAAGCCTCGAAGTCATCCAGCGCACTTCTGCGGTGATTCTCGACGCAATCACCGACGAACCAGCAACCACGCAGAAAGCACCTTCGGCATTTTCGCCAGATGTGCAGGATGCAATTGTGGAGGTGGCATAATGAAAACCCTCCTTCGCATCCTTGAGCGGGCCGGAGGTTGCCGGCCCACGCTCTACCTCAAAATTGAGAATCCGCCTTATATGGCTTTGGTGATCGAAGCCACGCCGGAACCGGGACCATGCGGGCTGCCTTCGATTTCCGTAGCGCACTACGGAGAGCAGAACGGCGATCTCATGCGCGATCCGGAGATGTGTTTCGAGTTGTCGAAACCACCGCTATGCGCCTTGTCGCTGTCTGCTTGGTACTACCGCAACGATTACATGGGCGTCGAGCAGTATTCGCGCTATCTGGATGGAAACAATTACGTTTGTATTCCCGATCTTTTCGAACAGCACGAAGCCTTTGCACGGCAGTGGGACAGGAACCTTCGCGCACAAGGGTTTCTCGAAGCCTTCACGGACAAGTCGATTCGCGGCTAGTCCGCTCCCTGCGGAGCGGACCACAGCCCCAAGTGTCGCCGCTCCGCGTGTCTTCACTCATTCACCGCTCGAAAGGAGCATACAAAAATGGAAACGTCCGTTATCAATGCCAGCGAATACCGCGATCTTCCGATTGACAGCCTTACCGAATCACCCAACAACCCCCGCAAGAGCTTTGACGAGGCCAGTCTGAATGAGTTGGCCGCATCGATCAAAGCGCAGGGCATCCTCTCGCCGCTTGTCGTGCGCCCCGTGGACTATCACTTCGAAATCGTTGCCGGTGCGAGGCGCTATCGCGCGGCGCAATTGGCCGGACTTGAAACCGCGCCCGTCCGCGTCGTTGAATTGACCGACGCTCAGGCACTCGAAACCAGCATCGTCGAAAACCTCCAGCGGCGCAACGTGCACCCGCTTGATGAGGCCGAGGGGTTTGCTGCCCTGATGCATCTTGAAGAGCCGAAATACACGATTGAGCAAATCGGCGCAAAGTGTGGCAAAAATCCATCTTACGTCGCTGCTCGCCTTCGCTTGACCGAACTTGCCGCACCTGTTGCCGAAGCCTTCGCCAAGGACGAAATCGGCGTCGGCCATGCGCTCTTGTTGGCGAAGTTGCAACCGGCAGAACAGGAAGAAGCTCTCATCGCTTGCTATCAGGAACAGTATGGCGGGCCCAACAAGACCAAACGTGTTCTCTTACCGGTCAGACATCTGCAACAATGGATCGAGCACAATATTCTGTTGGAACTTGCCGACGCGCCCTTCCTCAAGGAAGACGCCGCACTTGTGCCTGAAGCCGGTTCCTGTGTTGAGTGTTCCAAACGCACTGGGCAGAATGTTCTTTTGTTTGCAGGGCTGGCGGCGCAGCACGATTCGTGCTCGGATCCGAAATGCTGGGCAATGAAGGTCGATGCGCATATACGCCAGACCATCGCCGCCAAGCCAAATCTGGTTCAGATCAGCACAGCCTATGGCTCACCGAAGGATGGCGGTACCGTCATCCCGCGCAACAAGTATGTCGAGATTCACGGCGCGAAACCGACGAATCCAAAACAGCACGATTGGCCGGAGTACAAGACATGCAAGTTCACTACCGAGGCCATCGTTACCGAGGGCAACGAAAAGGGAGAAATCCGCACCTTATGGAGAGATTTCCATAAGCGGCGTTATGCAAAGTTTCTGATTATGCGCAGCGCCGCTCAGGTCTGGCCTCTGGAACTGGGCGCCTGTGCGGTTGGCGAGAGCAGGCGCTGCGCATAATTTCACAGACTCTCAAGAAACCGCAAAAGTTGGTCAGGAGGCTGGTACCGAAGGCCACTTGTTTTTGCGGGCTGCAAGCGATCAAGAGCGCGTTGCTTCATCGAGAGGTCGGCTTCGATATACATGTGAGTGGTTGTTGGGCTTTCATGACCAAGCCATAATGCAATCACGGTAATATCGACACCGGACTGAAGAAGGTGCATGGCGGTTGTGTGGCGAATGATGTGCGGGGAGATGGTCCGCTGCCGCAACGACAGACACTTCAGGGCGGCGGCGCGGACGGCGAGTTCCAGACGCTGCGTCACATTGGAGCGAGTCATTAGCGTTCCGCCGCGATTCGGAAGCAGGTAGCTAGGTTCTTCTGTGGAATCGAGGCGCCGTATCCATCTCCGCAGGAGCGAAACGGTAGAGCCCCACAATGGAACGCTTCTGTCTTTGCGTCCTTTTCCGTGGAGATGGACACAGGGCGAATGCTCCAGAATTAGATCTTTAAGGCGAATGCCGATGATTTCCGACACTCGTCCTCCGGTGTTGTAAAGCATGGTCAGTAGTGCACGGTCGCGTTGCCCGGTCCATGTGGACGGGTCCGGCGCATCAAGAACAGCCTCGATCTCTGGCCGCGACAGAAAACCGAGCATGGGTCTGTCATAGCGCTTTGCCGGGATCGCCAGCGATCGTTCAACGACGGCAAGTTCCTTCACATCGTAATGAGCTGCGTATTTCAGAAATGTCCGGAGGGCGGCGAGACGGGCGTTTCGACTGCGGATCGTGTTGTTGCGCTTGCGTTCCAGATAATCGAGGAAGGCAAGCAGAAGATCTTGGTCGAGATCAGCCAGGGTGAATTTGGCTGGTGACTTTCCGAGCCGCTTTTCGGCAAAACAGAGCAACAGCTTGAAGGTGTCTCGATAGGCAGAGATCGTGCAGGAACTGAGCGCCCGATCCCGCTGGAGATGATCAATGAAGAAGCGTTGCAGCAGGGTGGCAAAAGTCGGGGCCAATGAAGGTTTAGCCACGGTTGTCCTCCCGAGACTTCGCTGCGAGTTTTTCGAAGTTCCTGCCGGCGATGGCCATCAGTTCTGGAATGCCGGTAAGGTACCAATAGGTCTCTGAGACGCTACCATGTCCAACATAAGTCGAAAGGGCAGCCATCCCGTTTTCGATGCTGGCACCCTGCTGGTACCAGAGTTGGACGCGCCGGCAGATAAACGTATGTCGCAGATCGTGGATGCGGGGCACGGCGCGAGCGCCGCGTGAACTCCATCCAAGGTCCATACGCAATTGCGCGAAAACGCTCTGAACAGTGCGAACTGGCAAGGACGCGCCATCGGAGGAGACGAAGACGAATGCTTCCGGGGACACTGGCGAATATCGCTGTCGCACAGCTATATACCGCTCCAATGCTGCACAAACTGTGGGATGGAGAGGCACGAGCCGCGACTTCGAAAACTTGGTCTGTCGTACCGTCACAATCCCACGCGTGAAGTCGACGTCCGCGTATCGCAGATGTAATGCTTCTGAGATGCGCAGTCCCGTGGCGGCCAATAGTCCAAACAGTGTCTCGTAAGTAGCCGGACGGAACCTTCCACACGGCCTCATCCTTCTGGCAGCATCCAGAAGATCGAGGATCTCCTGATTCGTGTAAATGTGCGGAGTGACACGTACATACCCTTTACCAAACATGCGCGCGTCGGGAATCTCTGTTCGGGGATCAAATCGCGCGCGATATGCGACAAACGGCCTTATGATCATTAATCGGGCAGCCCAAGCCATGCGCTTAGCAGATGGCCTCTGGCCCTGAACCCAGTCCAAGATGATGCGGCGCGTCAGTGGGCCGCGATGGCCCGATTGGTCTGCAAAGCGAGCAAAAGCCATCAACTGAAATGCAGGAGAGGTGAGAGCAAACCCGCAGCGGCGACGCTCATCGAGATAGTCCTTAACCAGAGACTGCATCGAGCGCTGTGAAGTCATAGCGACCTCCCCGGCCAAGGCATGGCGACGGTACTGAGCTTGTTTACATCGACCTTGGTGTAAATCATCGAGGTGTCGAGGCAGCGGTGCCGCAGAATGTCGGAGATCTCCTTGAGTGGACTTCCGGCCAGGAGTAGCCTGCTCGCCAGACTGTGACGAAGGATGTGAACTCGTGAATATGGCAGTCCGCATCTTCGATATGCTTGCATCACCGCTTTGCGAACTACGTTAGCCTTGACGGGCTTATCGTATGGCGCGCAATGACGAACAAACATGGCACGGTTGGAAGTCCGGGGCCGTTCCGCCCGAAGATACTCAGCGATGGCACTTCCAGTCTCTGCTAGCAAGGGAAGAACGTCGGTGCGCCGGGACTTGTTTGCAACTAGCCGAATCGTGCCGGCGCGCCAGTCGATGTCCGAGAGGCGTAACTGAATAACCTCACAGGCTCGCATGCCAAGATCTGTCATACAACGCACCATGGCGTAGTCTCTCTTGGCCGCCCGGCTCGGTTGTCCGAAAGAATCGAGCAGTTGCTGAACTTCTTGCTCGGAGAGTGTCTCCGGCAGAGATGCAAGACGCCAGCGTGCCACGTTCGGAACGGCATCAAGGAGCCTCTGGACCGAGTCCCCAGTGAACGCCCGAAACTGAAGATAGTTGCGGATGATTCCGCAGAAGAGCTTAATCGTTCCCTGGGCGTATGTTGTTTGCTCGCCCAACACGAATCTACTGATGTCTTTGGGCTGGATCCTTGCCAGGGAAATAGATCCCGATGCATATTTCCTGGTCAGAAATCGGCGAACCACAGCCACGCTATGCCGTCGTGTACTACGAGCAAGCCCTTTGACTTCCTCCATGAAGCGATCAAAACGGTCGAGTTCATCCTGCAAAGGGTCCCGAACTATCTCTTCGTTGGGGATAACGCGACACGTGCGAAGTGTGTGCAGCAAATGTGCAAGAGACGTCTTAAAGTCGTTGCCGCTTCGCCGGGCTCGTGACGGGCAATTACAGTGTGGCAGGTGTTCAGCGACAAAGCGGGCGGTGCTCTTTTCGTCCACTTGCTCAATCTTCAATCCCTGCTGCGTTACCCATGCAGCGAAATGCCCAGCGCAAGACAGATAGTGGCCTCTGGTCGCCGCCGCGTAACGCTCGTGCTCAAGGTCGGAGGAGAACTCCGAGATATAAGGCTGCAGAACACTATCTTCCATCCATGCCCGCGCCTGGGCAGGAAATACAGCTTCATTTTTCATCATCATCTCCTGGGCGTCAGTAACACCCACACCAGAAGACCACCGAAATTATGGATAGTTCGAATATGTTGAACAGCACTGCTGTCCGGTTGACGACTAACTTGCTGCCTGCAACCGTCTGATGGGCCGAGGGTTGCGGACGTTTTGGGGTGGTGTCGATTTGAAAATGCCGCGATGCTGATTCCAGAGATGCTTTCTGGAGGCGGCTGTGAACGCTGGCAAGTTGCTGTTCGCGCAGTTGATGGACTTCCTTCCGTGGACTTCGTTTGCCCGCAGTGTGGCCCGTTATGGCGGCGACCGCCGGGTGCGCAACCTCAGTTGTACCGAGCAGTTCCGTGCTATGGCCTTTGCTCAGTTGACCTATCGCGAGAGCCTGCGTGACATCGAAGCCTGCCTGTGCGCACAGCCTGCCAAGCTGTATGCCATGGGATTCCGCTCTCCGGTGCGTCGTTCGACATTGGCTGAGGCCAACGAGAGCCGCGATTGGCGCATCTATGCTGAACTCGCGCAACGACTGATGGTCCAGGCCCGCAAGCTCTACGCCACGGAAGACCTCGGCATGGACCTTGATGCCGCTGCGTACGCCTTGGACTCTACAACCATCGATCTGTGCCTGACCTTGTTTCCGTGGGCGCATTTTCGCTCCACCAAGTCCGCCGTCAAGATGCATACCCTGCTCGATCTACGCGGCAACATACCCACATTTATCCGTGTCACCACGGGCGATCTGCACGACGTCAACATGCTCGACGAGATCATTCCTCAGGCTGGCGCTTACTATGTCATGGATCGTGGCTATCTCGACTACGCCCGGTTGTATCGCCTCCACTTGGCCGGAGCATTCTTTGTCACCCGCGCCAAGAACAACTTGGATGCCCGACGTATCTACTCCCAACAGGTGGACAAGCAGACCGGCATTTTGGCAGACCAGTCCATCGCCCTTAACGGGTATCACAGCCGCAAGGATTATCCTAGCCACCTGCGCCGCATTCGCTTTCATGATCCAGAGACCGGCAAGGATCTACTCTTCTTGACCAATCAGTTCACACTACCTGCCGTCACCATCTGCGCTCTCTACAAAAGCCGATGGCAAGTGGAACTGTTCTTCAAATGGATCAAGCAGCATCTGCGCATCAAGGTCTTCTTCGGCACCAGCGAAAACGCCGTCAAGACCCAAATATGGATAGCTGTCTCGGTCTACCTCCTGGTCGCCATCGTCAAGAAGAGACTCGAACTGTCCGGCTCACTCTACACTTTGCTGCAAGTGCTCTCGGTAACTCTGTTCGAGAAAATGCCCATCTCACAGGCACTTCAGCAGAAGGACTACACAAACTCACTAACTGCCGATCCCAACCAACTGATTCTGTTCGACTTTTAACCGGACAGCAGTGGTTGAACAGTACAAATCCCGAGTGTCTACCTGCGCA
Organism: Telmatobacter bradus; assembly: GCF_048629425.1. Lineage (NCBI taxonomy): Bacteria > Pseudomonadati > Acidobacteriota > Terriglobia > Terriglobales > Acidobacteriaceae > Telmatobacter > Telmatobacter bradus. The sequence continues at coordinate 2,764,877 of NZ_CP184532.1, read as the reverse complement.
AACGGCCTATAACCTTGCGGCGCTGCGCATAATCAGACACTTTGCATAACGGCGCGTCTGTGCAAATCCCGATTGTCCGATTCATCACGCAAGAAAAGCACGCCCCACAAACGATGCGGCATTCAAGGCCACGCAGGATAAGCGCCACCGCGAAGAAGCCATCGCGCAGACCAGTGGCTTGCGTGTCCTGAAAGCCATCGGTGAAGCGGTTCCAGTGCGGTTGATGAAACGCGACCTTCTGTTTGTTGCAGAGAGGCTGGCCGTTGCGATGGATGAGCGCCGTCTGGCGGTACTCTTTCGCCTTCACGGTATCGGCAAAACGCGCGGAACAGTGGATGCACCAGCAAAGCTCTTGGCGTCTTTTCTTCGCAAGGCCGATGAGGGAATGCTCGGGCGCGTTTTGGTTGAAGTCGCAGTTTTTCAAGCGGCGCATTCTCCCTACGAGTCCGCACAAACCCTGCACGAAGCCGCCAAGCTGTATAAGGTTGACGTGGCCGCAATCACGGCCAAGGTCGGGCAGGAATTCACCGCCAAAGAAAAGGCAAGGGCAGCGAAGAAAATCTCACCCAAACCGTCCGCAAAGACTCAGGGAAAAGCTGTAAAGAAAGCGGCAGCTTAATCATGCAACCGATTAGGACTATGCGGGGCCGGGAAACCGGCTCCGCTTTTCTTGCAAATCCGTTTCTCAGGCATTACCTGAGAAGCGGCGCAATCCCTATGGACGTACAAAATCAAATAAAATCATATGAGCGGAGATTTGCAGAAGTGCAAAGTTCACGCAGCCAATGACCACGAGTGAGGGCGACAGGATGGAACAACGTCAATTGCATTCGCTCAGTTTTAGAAGTTACGGAATAGAAGGCAGACCCCATTCACACGATCACATCCAAATTGTCCTTCCCGTTCGAGGCGAACTTGAAATTGAAACAGAAGGCCGTGGCGGTCGGATTGATCTGTCCCGTGGAATTATCATTACGCCAGGGATTAGGCACAGTCAGGCCGCCGAAGATCTGAATCGATTTCTGATATTGGATTGTGCTGTTTCGGTGATGAGCGATGAGAAGATTGAGCGGTTTTCTAGAAATGCGCTCCTTAGCATCTCTCCCGCAGTTCGACGGTTGATTCAATTCATCGACCTTTCTAGCCATGCAGGAGAAATCGATACTTCCATTTCGCGATATTCCGGCCCTCTTTTGCTCAACGCACTGCTAGATGCACCTGCTCAAGGCGTATCGCGACTTTCCAGCCTTCTTCGTCATGTCGAGCATTCTGCCGGTGAAAACTGGTCCGTTTTGCGTATGGCACAGCTTTGCGGTCTGAGTCCGAGCCGGCTCCATGAACTTTTCCAGTCCGAATTACAAATGACCCCGCAAAACTGGCTTTCCGAGACGCGGCTTCATCGAGCCCAAGAACTCCTTGCCAACTCCTCCTTGCCGATTTCCCAAATTGCGCTTCAGGTGGGATATTCTGACCAAACCGCGCTCACTCGTGCGATGCGTCGTATCTCAGAGATGACGCCTGCGGTCTATCGACGCCTGCACCGACAGTAGAGAGAGTCAAAGAGCGCGAGTTTGAGCCAAGACAAGCGCATTGATCATCGATCATTCTTAAGTGAAGGATGATTGATGCACTTGGAAGGTCGAATACTGTCTGGTATTGGAAATGGAATGGCTGCCGGAACTCTCTGGGGTTTTGTTTTTCTTGCTCCGCAGTTGCTCTCTGGCTTCTCGCCTACACAATTATGTGTTGCTCGTTATCTGATTTATGGCGCGTTTTCGCTCCTCTTGCTGATTCCGCGCTGGAAAACTCTTCCACACCTTGGCAAAAAAGAGTGGTTTTCTCTCGGTTGGATCAGTTTACTTGGGAACATCCTCTACTATGTTCTTCTCAGCGAAGCAATACAACTTGCAGGCGGCGCTCCCACCTCGCTTATCGTTGGTTTGCTACCTGTAGTTGTAACAGTTGTTGGTACGCGGAGCAGTGGCGCAGTGAAGCTGCGTAGCTTAATCCCGCCCATGCTCTTGTGCTGCATCGGAGTCGGCCTCATCAGCTATCACGCTTTTCGTGTTGGCACGCCAGGAACAGACTTCACGCACAAGGCGATCGGTTTTCTCTGCGCGTTTTGCGCTCTTGTCTCCTGGTCAGCTTATGCCATAGGAAACAGCAGATGCCTGATGAGTTTGCCACACATCTCTGCGCATGAGTGGTCGCTTCTGACGGGTATAGTAACCGGCGCAATTGCAGTGATACAAGGATTTCTCGTTTTATTGTTTGGCTCTGCGCCACACAGCAGCCCCGACTGGCTACGTTTTTGGGGTATCAGCGCTGGGGTGGCGTTTTTCGCGTCAATTGTTGGCAATCGATTCTGGAATCAAGCCAGTCGCCTGGTGCCTCTTACATTGATAGGGCAGATGCTCGTATTTGAGACGCTGTTTGCGCTACTGTACTGCTTCCTTTGGGAACGCAGGTGTCCCTCTTGGTTGGAGGTCTGGGCAATTTTTTGTCTTATTAGCGGAGTCGTTTGGTGCGCCTCAGAACATCGATCGGTACCCGAGAACCAAATGCATCACTCGCGAAGGGGCATAGAAACCAATTTGTGTGCTCCTGATTGCTAGGATATGAGTGATTCAGACCGTAATACGAATGGAGTATTCAATATGCAACTGCACAAAAACGAAATCCCTGAAGTAAAAGCAGTACTGACGCCAATAAGCTGGTCTGACTTCGAGAGGATGCTGATCGTTGTTGGCACGATCACACGAGTAGAAAAATTTCCTGAAGCGCGCCATCCAGCATATAAGGTCTGGGTTGACTTTGGAGAATACGGGGAACGAAAATCCAGTGCGCAAATCACTACTTTGTACACCCCTGAAGAATTAGTGGGACGGCAAATAATCGGTGTCATTAATTTCCCGGAGAAGCAAATCGGGCCGTTCCGCTCGCAGTTTCTCTTGACTGGATTTTCGACTGAGGGAGGAATTGTGCTAACGGCAGTCGAAAGAGCAGTCCCAAACGGAACACGTATGTGCTAGCGCCCATACATGCCCCGCAGTATTTACGACAGTGCCGTAGCTGCGGGGTTGAAATCATCTCAAGGGAACGATGTTGTTCTGGATGCAGCCAAGATGCTGCGTGAGAAGGAGTCACGACGAATGTCCCACGTTGATCTCAGGATTAGACATCGTTTTGTATGACTCCTAATCTTCCATGTAGTAGATTGGCAGTTGCTTCAGGTGTTCTCGTAGCAAGAACGGTCCTCCGAGCAGTGCATTCCAAAGAGAGGAAATATACCAATCCCATGCCCGAATACATTTCAGCAGAATTTCTGCACTGGATGGTAGTCCTTGCCGATGAACAGTGCTTTTCAGCAGCAGCGCAAAAGCTGCATCTCGATCCTTCTGTTTTGCGCGCGCGGACTCATGAACTTTCCATATGCGTGGGATGCCAGATATTTCTTGAGAAGGAAAATCTAGTGAAGTTGACAGAAGGCGGTAGGGCTCTGATCAACGTCTCACGTGATTATCTGGCTTGGCTTGAAAAGCAGAAGCAGTAGAGAAACGGTCATTTAAGGCTTGTGAAATCCATGTGCTTCTAGTATCTCTTCGTCGATGTCGGCGGAATATACTGGACAGGAGTTCAGGAACTTGTACTCTTCCAGATTCTGCACATCTTCTGGACAGATCATATGCAGGTTCTCCAGGAGTGCAAGCATAGTTGCGCGGTTGTCAAAACTGTGGACGCGTATGGGCACATCCTTCAATGGCCCTGAGATAAGCACATTGAAACCATCATCAGCTAAAAATATAATGATTTTTACCGTCATGGTGTCACGTCAGAGAACCCGTCTCACCTTATGTTGCGCCACAACTCCACACGCATGCTGTCATTTTTAATGTTACCGAGCGCGACAACGGTCACCGAGTCGCCCAACAATCCCCGCAAGAGCTTTGACGAAGCCAGTCTGAATGAGTTGGCCGCATCGATCAAAGCGCAGGGCATTCTTTCGCCGCTTGTCGTGTGGCCCGTGGACCATCACTTCGAAATCGTTGCCGGTGCGCGGCGCTATCGCGCCGCGCGATTGGCCGGACTTGAAGCCGCGCCCACCTACAATCCCGCACTGCTTTGGAACCAGACTCGCCAGAACAGGGGTTACCGGGAAGAAACACGGGAGATGGATGCGGGGGAGCGCATTCGCTTCATGGCTCCAGAGAAAGTGAATCACATCCGTTCCGGCGACTTCGTCACCGTGGAACTAATCGAGCCCAATCTCTCCGCCTGTCTCGACAATGGTAAGAGCGTCGATCTGGATACCGAGGCTGCTGAGCACATCGACTATGGTTACGCCGTCGATTCAGTCGGAAACCTCGCGGCTGGCCGAGTGATTTTGGCAGGCGAGGCCACACAGCTTTCTGGTCTCGAAGACAATCTGGCACGCTTGAATTCCAGTATCTGCGAGCTGTCCGTTTACACCTCCAATGCGTCTCAGTCGCTCCAGGTAGACCTTGCGCAGAGTACCGTGGCAGCCGAAACGCTATCGAAATCTGTTATCGGCGCGACGAATCTTAGCGTCGAGGGGCCTTCTGTTGCGGAGTCAATCATCGAAGAGATAGGACTTCATCTCTGAGAAAGGTTAACCCCAATAAGATTTTGAATGAATCACAAACTCTCACCATCAGAGCTCTTTTGCTGTCGCAACCTTGCATTATTGCAACGGATAGACTCTTAGCGATTGCACATACATGTGGTGGTGTTCTGGATGCTCGGGAATCGTTCCCACATAATCCATCAGAGCCGTGGAAAATCGAATACCGGTCTTGCTCTGAATCGAATTATTGGTGTGAATTGCCGCCACCGGTTCACCATCGACTTCGTAAACAATGTCAGATGATGTCCATAGCACGCCGACATCATGATACGGGCTGTAGAAGTAGTGGTTGAAACGGCTGTCGAAACCCACTGCCGGTGGCCAAATTCCAGTGATCTTGTTGTTATTGTGCAGCGTCATGCGACTGATGTTGGGATAATGCAGTTCGCAGATGTCGATCTCGAAGTGATCTTCGAAAGGTCTCACTGTCTGTTCAGCGCTCATGAACGACCTCTTGCCTGAGCCATTCCAAGCGGCGCGGTGCGAAGCCGAAGACGCGTTTCGCTTTTGCGTTGGAGGCTCCCACGAGCTTAGTCCCATAGAACACAGCATCGTCTCCTGAAACCCTGCGCGCTTCTTCCTCCGTAACGGTGTTGGGCGGCGGTGCACCAAGCGAGGCAGCAAACGCGGGCAGCCATACTTTGACCGCCGTTGGGTCATCATCCACGATGTTATAGACACCCGAGGGGAACGCCAGAGCGGCGACCGTCGCTTCGACGGCGTCGCCGATGTGGATCCACGACCAAACCGCCATTCCTTGTCCGATGATCGGATATCGGTTTTGCCTGATGATCTCGGCATATCCACCATCGGAGGCGTACCAAGTACCGGGACCATAGAAAAAACCATAGCGCAGAATCACTGAATCGATAGGTGCAGTGGTAAGCCTCCGTTCCAATTCCGTGAACATTTTGGCGCTACCGGCGACACCTGGACTTGCATGAACAGCAAGGGGCGACTGCTCATCGGCTAGTCCATGATCTGCGGTAAGAAAGAAGGCACTAGATTGCTGGATGTAGCGCTTAACCCCAAACTTCTGTGCCGAACGCAGGAGGTTGCCACCACCCTCCAGTCGCAATTTCGCATCACCAGTCGCTCTCTTTGGCATGTCTGCGGGATTCTTCGGAAGAGAAGTAAGCTGGTCGATCACGGCTTCCGCCATTGACGTTCGAACGGCGTCATCCAAAGACTCCGAATCAAGTGCATTGGCGAGAATTGCCTCGGCACCCTGAGCGCGCAATGTGGTTGCTCCGGCCTCTGACGTTGTTAAGCCAGTCACTTGATGACCTTCCGCGACGAGGCGGGAAATAAGCGGCTTGCCAATCGCGCCACTTGCTCCGGCGACAAAAATCTTCATAGTTCACACTCCTGATCTCGAGTCTTCCTAATAAGCATCCAAAGATGATGATAGGGTAGACTGGACCATAGAAGTAGTCCATATTGAGACTTTGGACTAGTCCACTGCTGTATGGTGCGGGTGACATGGCGAAGGTAGAGAGCTTTCAGGAGTTGGTTATAGGTCCAGGTGATGGCAAGCTGGAGCGATGGCGCTGGCTCTACGCTGAATTGCGGAGCGCCATCCTGGAAGGGCGTCTTCGCTCAGGTTCGCGCGTTCCCTCTTCGCGCAGCCTTTCCGTGCAGCACGGTGTTGCTCGTGGAACGGTCGTGACAGCGTTGAACCAGCTAAAAGCAGAGGGCTACGTCGTTACCGAATCTGGATCCGGTACCCGCGTTGCTCTCGAATTGCCAAATGGTTCTGCAGGAACAAAGCGGCCGCGCGTGGCGTTGGAAACGCCATCAAGAGCTTCGCTTTCCAGGCGCACTCGACAAGCCCTGAAGGGGGCCTACCTCTTGCCGGTTGGGCATTCGGTGGGCAAGGCGTTCCGGAGTTATGAACCAGCTATCGACCTTTTTCCGGTCGAGCTTTGGGCACGTATTTCGTCGCGAGTGCTGAGGCACGCGCCACGTGCGCTGTACGGTCAGGGAAGCGCCTGCGGGTATATGCCACTCCGTAAGGCAATCTCGGAATATGTGGGGGCTTCACGTGGGGTACGGTGCACCCCAGAGCAGGTAATTATTACCTCCGGTGCTCAACAAGGGCTTGATCTCGTTGCCCGATTTCTCCTGGACCCTGAAGACGAGGTCTGGATGGAAGACCCGGGGTATCCGGGCGCGCTTCAGGCCTTCCGTGCTGCCAGTGCAGTCCCTGTTCCGGTTCCAATCGACGGCGAGGGCATTTGTGTCGACAAAGGCGTGCAATTATCTCCGCGGGCCCGTATGGCCTATGTGACCCCCGCGAACCAGTTTCCGCTCGGCGTGACGATGTCCGTCTCCCGGCGTGTCGAACTCCTGAATTGGGCCGCTAAAGCTCACGCGTGGATCATTGAAGACGAGTATGACGCGGAATACAGATATTGTGGGCGGCCGGTTGCCGCTTTACAAAGTCTGGACCACTCCGGGTGTGTGGTTTACGTTGGAACGTTCACAAAGATGCTTTTCAATGCCCTCCGGCTCGGCTTTCTGGTTGTACCAGAGCGTCTGATCCATCCCTTTGAAGTTGGTCGAAGTTACATTGATCGCCATCCGCCAACCTTGGACCAGGCGATCCTTGCTGAGTTTATCTCTGAAGGCCATTTTGGGCATCACGTGAGAAGGATGCGACAAACCTATGCGGAGCGCATGGAGGTGTTGATGCAGGCTTCAAAGGAACACCTAGGAGGAATGCTTAATGTTACCGAGGCCGTTGCGGGAATGCGCAGTGTTGCGTGGTTGACAAGACGTGGCTCGGACATGGATGCAGCTAAAGGTGCCACGCAGCGAGGCCTTGAGGTGGCTGCCCTGTCAGTATTCACTGTAAAGCATCGACAAAATCCCGCACTGATACTCGGATTTGCCGGGAGCAGCAAGAACGAAATTCGTCGAGGTGTAGTTACCCTCGCCGCCGCATTGCGCGATCTGCACTAGCCTGAATAATGCATAAGCGGTATGCAGCGAAAGCCTTATGTGCTACAAACATGTTGACTAGACACGGCTTACAGTATAAAAGGACTTTCGCTTGACTGATTTTACCGCGACACGGCGTGTATTATTTACCGATCTTGAAAAGCGTCCGGTTGTATTGGCGTTTGATCAGTTACATGGCAGCAGTGATGGTGGCGCAATTCTGCTCTCTGCAGCCAGCCGGCGCTTTGGCGATGGTTTTTGAGTCGCTGAGCCGTGGTCTTCAGGATGCTCGCCAGCAAGGCAAGGTGGATCATCCTCTGACCGACTTGATGCGGCAGCGCATCTACGGCCTGGGCTGCTGCTATGAAGATGCAACGAATCTCTGCCGGTGCATTTATTCCCGCGAGCCCATCCCCTTCCGTGACATGCTGGGCGGAGCGCACATCCGAATGGCCAGAGACGGTTGGCCTGTGCGCATGGAGTTGCTCGGTAGATCCTTTGCTCGTTCCATACAGAACGTACAGAGCGATTCGCTGCAGTAGGCACATATTGTTTCTCTTGGGTGGTCTGTGATTCCGCAAAGGCTTATCGTTTTACGGCAGGATGGTCATGGTACAGGATGCAGCGAAATGTCCGAGGCCACATACGCGGTCAACAGGGTTCCTGCGCGAATCTGGATCTGTTTGTTGGTTCCTGCTTCTGCAAGAACGCTGTTGCTTAGACGATATGAAGCGTGATCTTCGCCCGAGCGATTCTTCGATGCTCTGAGCGGAACCCATTCTTCGCCAGCTTGAAGAGATAAAAATTGTATCGGTAGCCGGTCTGTTTTGATCTCGTTGCTCATCCTTGCAACGGCGATTACGTCGCCGGATGTTCTGCTACCCGCTCTGGCAACGATCACGCCGCCCACCTTGACATCTTTGAGAAGCGCAAAGGCCACAGGCTTGCCCTGTTGTACATCCTCGGGACTCAGGTCTTCGGCAACGATGAGCGATACAGGAGTTCCCTCACGCAACACCAGTTGTGTATTGGCCGCTATGCTTCTAGGGGCGGATGAAGTCAGATGCGGATAGACGAACTCCAACAAAAGGCTGTTCACTGAATCGAGCCCAATCCCCAGCAGCATGTTGTTTGCTGTTACATGGGTCTGCGAACTGGAGGGGTAATAGAGATTCGATAGCTCTGCGGAAGCGTAGGTCCCCAGTACAACAGAGAAGTTGGGCTGTGCGCGTCGGTTATCGCCTCTGGTAACGAATGGGAATTCCATAGCATGGAGCGCACGCGACTGAAAGCTCCCGGTCCCTTTTACAAAGTACCGTGGGTCCTGATGAAAGAGAGACGGCAGGAGCGCGCTGCCAATCATGATGCTGCTAAATGAATCGGCGTAGTTGGCTCCGTAACGCTTCGCAAATCCCTGCGTTCCCTGGCCGTATGCGCGCAGATTGTTGCGCGCCTGCTCATAACCAGCGATCACGCCTGTGAGCGCAAAGGTGGTTGGATCGGTCGTGCTCTTCCACGCAAGCTCGAATTTCTGTCCCGCTGAGAGCGGCGCGGCATTCCATATATAACTGACATAGAACTCGGGGAAGATGCCGACTATCCTTTGCTTTTCTGCTGCTTTGATCTGTTCTTCCGCCACGTCGTGCTGCGAAATGCTGACGTTGACGCTGCTCGAAGCGGATGCGACTTCCAGAACGATAAATGGCAATTCGAACTGCTCACCTGCGCGAATTGTTACGGCCGAAGATATCCAGGTTGCGAATCCCTGCGCCGTAACCGTAACCCGATACGTGCTCGGATTGAGGTTTGTAAAATTGAAGGTTCCAGCGTCATCCGATTTTGCTGAGCGGCTGTCGGTAGAGGTGGTAGCTTCGAGCATAATGCTGGCGCCTACAATCACGGCCCCGGAACTGTCCTTTACTGTGCCGCGGATCGCTCCAGAATCTTCGGAGGTTTGGGGGCGGGGAGCATCCGGCAATTCGCGGCTAACTCTCAATTCAACTTCAACTTGCTGAGCAACTGCGGGCGTGGTATGCACTTGGATGCAGACCGAAAATATAAAACCGGCAAAAGTGAGACGGAGAGCATACATCATAGGTCTCTGGTTCTCCGAAGCGCGCACATCCATTCCAATGTGCGCGCCCATTTGGCGAGTGCAGGCATTGAACAATTCAGGTTCACTTTCTGCATTGCGGTTAGCGCGCGGCAGGAAGCGAGATGTCTTCAGCGACAAAAACCGACAGCAGGGTTCCTTGGCCAATCACGACGTTATCTCCCGTCCGCAGCAATCCCATAGGCCATTTGAGATGATAGGGGCGTCCATATTGGACATCGTTCTCCCCCGTTCCATTTCGTGAAGCTCTTAGCTTGACCTTATTGTCACCAACAAGCAGTCCATCGAGCTTCAATGTGAGCCGTCCCGAGCGCCCTGCAAGCGCTGCCCGAACGACCTCTGTGATCTGGCCGGAGGCCATGCAGCCTGCTTTTACCACCACTTCTCCGTTTACCGTGATGTCATTGGCCAGCACAAAGTTGACATGGTTGCCAATGGCCGCGGAGCTTGTGTTCAATGGCTCAGCAAAGGAAAGCGATACCGGAGTGCCTTGACGCAGAACTGCAGTAGCCTGGTTCTGGGCAACACAGCAACTTGGTACAACAGCCAACAGCAAAAATGCGATTTGACGTATTCCGATCATTTCTTTTCTCCCTGGCGTAATCTTGGAGTTTCGATTCACTGGATACAAGTGCCGCAAGTATTGGAGCTGAACCATGACTTTAAGCACATGCCCCGGAAACCAGATTGACTTATGATCGCTATAGGAGGCAGCCACTGATTACGCCACGACAACTCTTTCGATACGCAGGATTGGTAGCCTGTGCGATGGTGACGCTGCCGGTCATCGTTGACCAGTGGTTCTCGTTGTCGGCCAAACTCCAGGCATCTGATATGTCCCATTCGGGACATTCGCAAACATTCGTGCAGATAACGTTTTGTGCAATCGTTCTCGCGATTTGCCTTGGCTTCGGCGCGGCCTTCTGGTGGAATACGCGCGATGCGGGAACAGACAGGCCCACAAAAGTTAGTATCATTTTGCTGATTGTTCAGCTTGCGTTATCGGTTGTGTTTACCGAAACGATGTTTATCGTTTCCGCCGAACTGCCCTTCATGATGCCGATTCGCCAAGCGCGCAAATGGCTGGTGGCCCAGTGTGTTGTATTGCTCGCATTAACGGCGGTAGCCCTGTCGATGGGAAATTTTGTTCCCGAGGACGCATTGGTTCACACGCCGTTGTTCATCTCCGTTCCCGGCACGATTCTCTATATGCTGACCTGGACATGGTTTGCTTTTGGCGCTGGATATCTTGCCGTTAGCGAGACACGCAACCATCGCGAACTGGCTCGCACCAATGCGGAACTTATGGCCATGCAATCGCTTCTGTCCGATGAAACCCGCATGGCTGAGCGCCTTCGCATCTCCCGCGAATTGCACGATGTGGTCGGTCATCATCTAGCCGGGTTGAGTATTAACCTGCAACTGGCCTCCCACTTGGTAGAAGGTCCAGCGGCTAAAACAGTGAACGAAGCTCACCTGGTTGCCAAACTGCTGCTTGCTGAAGTGCGCGAGGTGGTCGGCGGGCTGCGCGATCCGCGGCAAAGCGACCTGCGTGGTGCAATTGAACTGCTCTCGCACGGCATCGCCGGGCTATCGATTCACCTTGAGTTACCAGAAAATCTGGATCGGGTTGACCCAACTTGCGCACATGTGATCTTCCGCTGTGTTCAGGAGGCAATCACAAATGCGATCAAACACGCACACGCCAGTAATCTGTGGGTCGAGTTGAGACGCTCCGAAACCGGATGGGAGATACAGGTGCGTGATGATGGAAAAGGCGCTGCCAACATCGTGTCCGGAAACGGGCTCAAGGGGATGAAGGAGCGTCTGGAGGAAGTTGGCGGAACATTGCAGTTTGAAAGCCAGTTAGATAAAGGATTCACGATCCAGGCATTTATCCCAGTAAGCGGAGAGTTTGTATGATTCGCGTCGTTCTGGTTGAAGACGAAATGCTCGTTCGGCGCGGCATCCGTGGACTCTTGAGCCTCGGTCAGGAGACCGACGTGATTGCTGAGGCTTCCGACGGCGAAGAGGCGATCTCCATTATTCGTGAGCACCGGCCCGACGTTGTGCTGCTGGATGTCCGGATGCCGAAGCGTTCCGGCATCGACGTTCTGGAAGCTCTGCGGGAAACTGGTTCACTACCTCCTACGATTCTTCTGACGACATTCGATGACGATGAGGCGCTTTTGAAAGGGATTCGTGCTGGAGCGAAGGGCTTCCTGCTCAAAGATGTTTCTGTTGAAAAACTCACGGAAGCGATTCGTTTGGTTGCTGCGGGAGAAACCATACTTCGGCCAGCGGTAACCGAAAGTGCCCTGCGGAGACTTGAAGAGACCCGGACGGAATTTGAAAGCCTCGAATCGCCCGATCCGCTTACAAAACGCGAACTGGAAGTCCTCCGGCTCATGGCGGGCGGCTATAGCAACCGGGAGATCGGCGATGCTCTTGGGGCGTCGGAGGGAACGGTCAAGAATCACATTTCCAGCATCCTCTCCAAACTGGGCGTCCGCGACCGCATACGGGCGGTATTAAAAGGCCTGGAGTCCGGACGCATTTGACGATTGGATTAATTGGCAAGAGCGAGATCACTTTGCACCTGCACAGGGTATAGCCACCTATAGCCCTGTCCATCTTCATACACAGACCAGCCGGAGCAAGGTCTACCGGGAAGAGTCGCATGAGATGGCCGAAGCCGATGGCATCCGGTTTACAGCGTCCGACAAAGAAAATCATATTCGATCCAGAGGTTTAACTTCCGTTGAGCGGATCGAGCCTGATTTTTCCGCCCGGCTCAACAACGGAAAGACCGTTGACTTAGACGCAGAGGCGACTCGGCATATCGACTATGGTTATGCCGTCGAGACCGTAGGGAACCTTTCCGTTGGCCGTGTGATTCTGAGCGGCGAGGTTCCGCAACTTGCCGGTCTCGAAGACGATCAGGTATGCCTCAACCCCAGCATCTGCAAGCTTTCCATCTATACATCAAAGATGTCTCAGACGCTCCAAGTGGAGCTTGCCCAGAGTGACGTCACAGCCGGAACATTATCAAAACAGCTTGCTAAGGTTGCAAGCCTTGGTATCGCAGAATATTCTCTCGTGGTAACCATGATCGAGGACAATTGGGTTACATCTCTAAGCCGGGTCTGCACGCAACCCAACGCAGTCCTGGCTTGTCATAAGTACTTATAAAGAAGGTGGTTCTACACCTCTTCATGCCCTTGGGAACTTCAGGTTGTTATGCCACTAGTACAGGCAATCGATAGCCCAGCAAAGAGTGCGAACGTTCGGTGTTGCAGGGATTCTCAGAACGACGAGCATTTCTTGCAGAACTGTGGCATTCTATTCTTATGAGAGTATGGCCCAAAGCGATTCGTGTTTTTGCAGCCTTCCTGGTCCTTTTTGTGACCGTGGAGGTCTTGCACTGCGATTTGTTTGCGGAAACGAATTGCTCTCAGACGCAATCTCAGCATTCGCAGCAGGCACCCAACGTACCGGACAACTGCCTCTGCTGCTGCGTATATGCGGTACCGATTCGACAAATCACTTTCATTCCTGAACAACTCATTGTTTGGGCGCATCCACAAGAACAGATCGAGCGTCCGATTCTGACGCCCTCCTATATCGATCACCCTCCGCAACTCAGCTAGTCCTATCTTGCAGAATTCCTGAAAACAGAAAACTGAATAGGAGACGTGTATGCGGAGAAGGATTCTCTTTCTCCTGCTCGCACTGTTGTGCCCGCAATTTTTGCTCAGGGCACAGCCCGGTGTTGCCGTTCTACAGACGGCAGACGACCTTGTGCGCGTAGGAATCGCCAATAATAAGGATCTCGCTGCGATGCAGAGCCGGATTGCAGAAGCTAGAGGCCAACTGCGTCAGGCTGGGGTTCGACCATCGCCAACTATCAATTTCACCGGGGAAACGGGCAAGCCCTTTGGCTCGGAGGGCGAGTACCAGTATGGAGCCGGAGTTTCGCAGCAGGTGGAGACCTTCGGCAAGCGCGGAAAACGCGTGCAGGTGGCCGAGCTTGCTGTTCGTGTGGCAGAGGCCGCATACAAGGAGCAGTCCACGCAGTTGGCCTATGCCATCAAGGCAACCTATGCGGAGTATCTTGCGGAAGACCGCAAGGTGAAACTCTTCGACAAACTGATTGATTTGAGTGAGCAGTCTCTAAAGCTGACAGAAGCACGAGCGCGCGAGGGCGATGTGGCTCCGCTCGATGCCAATTTGCTGAAGGTGGAAATCAGCCGCGCGCGGGTTCAAAAAGCAAGCGCACAAGGGAGACGGACAACCGCGGAGTTGGAGATTCGTCGATTGGCAGGACTGCGGCTTGAGCAAGGCCTTCCCTCCGCCGACTTTCAGCCGTCGGCATCGTTCGAACTTGAGAGCCTGAAGCGCAAAGCGATTGAAGAGCGCGCTGATTTGGCCATGGCGCGGGCGAATGAAGAACGCGAACATGCGGGAGTTTCACTGGCTCGTTCCGAGGCACGGCCGGACGTTACATTCTCTGCCGGAGTGGCCCGCCAAGCTAGCGAATTCGATGGTCTGTACGGGCAGCGGAGCAACGGATCCCTTGGCCCCATTCGTGAACGCGTCAGCACGTTGAGCTTCGGCGTATCGCTTCCGCTGCGCACCAGTCGCAGTGGCGCGGGCAATATGCAAGCGGCCACGGCACGCGTTGCCGCGGCGCAGTCTCACAGCGAATATCTTGCGCAGAGCATTCCTCTTGAAGTGGAGTCCGCTTATCAGCGCTGGCGCGTGGCGACGGACTCATGGCAGACGCTGCAAAAGGATGTGATTACGCCTTCGGTCGCCAATCTTTCCGTGATTCGCCAGGCTTACAAACTTGGGCAACTGCGTTTGCTGGACGTGCTTAACGAACAACGCCGTCTGGTAGACACGCAGCAGGCTTCGATCGACGCGCAGGCCGACGTGGCGCGCACTTGGGCAGAACTGGAACGAGCAACGGGAGGAAACCTTCCATGAAGCGAATGATCGTATCTTTACTCTTCAGCGCACTGATCTTCTCCGGTTGCAAACGGAAGCCTGCTGAAAACGCGGACAACGCAAAGCAGCAACCCGAGACGCAGCAAAATGGCTTGCTGCAGATGAGTCTTTCTGCCCAGCAGCATATCGGGCTTCAAACCGCACCCGCGGCACTCACGCACATGCAGGAATATCTGCGCGCCACGGGAACGGTCCAACCAATCGATAGTCGCGTGGCCTCGGTGCGGCCACTCGCGCGAGGACGCATCGTTGAGGTTCACGCAAAGGTTGGTGATCGCGTCAAGGCCGGACAAACGCTGGCCGTGTTTGACAACATCGAGGCAGGCGAACTGATTGCGCAATTGCAATCGGCTCGCGCTGAACTGGAACAACGCAAAGCTCGCCTTTCTCCCGCGCGTCGTCAAACAGAACGCAGTCGCAGGCTTGCCGATATTGGTGCCGGAGCCGAGAAGGACTTCGAATCCAGTCAGGCAGAGCAACAGGAGATTGAGGCAAACATACGCTCTCAACAAGCGGCCATCAACGGGCTTGAAGTGCGTCTGCACCGGCTTGGCATTGCGAATGCGTCTGCGCGCAGCAGCTTTTTGACGGCGCTGAAAGCTCCTTTTGCCGGAGTCGTAACCAAGGCACAGGTTTCCACCGGCGACTTCATCGATGAAAGCCGGGAAGTCTTCGCCATCGCAAATCTCACGCAAGTGTGGGTGCAGGCAGAGGTCTACGAAAAAGATCTTGGCCGTATTCGCGTCGGACAGAATGCTTCCATCACGGTGGACACCTATCCCAACGAACGCTTTGCCGGCCGCGTTGCCTACATTAGCGATGTGCTCGATCCGCAGACGCGCACCGCGCGTGTTCGTTGCGAGGTCGCGAATGGCGATCTGAAGCTGAAAACGGACATGTTTGCAAGCATTGAGCTGCCCACCAAATTCGACAAACAGGCCGTCACTGTGCCCACCAGCGCATTGCAAGAGGTCGAAGGCAAGAGCGTTGTCTTCGTTCGTCGTTCCTCGACGCAGTTCGAGAAACGCGAAGTGGAGAAGGGGGCCATCGTCAATGGGCAAGCCGAGATTGTGCGCGGCCTGAAGGCTGGCGAGCCCGTCATCACGCAAGGTTCCTTTCATCTGAAGTCCATCCTGGCCGGTGGCGAATTGGGAGAGGAATAGCCATGCAGAGACTTGTGGAACTCGCACTCCGCTATCGCATTCTTGTCCTGCTCGCGGCACTGTTTGTTGCTGCTGCCGGCGTTGCCGCCATGCGCAATCTGCCTATCGACGCTGAACCGGATATCACGCCCAATCAGGTGCTCGTGCTGACGCGCGCGCCAAGCCTTTCTCCTTTGGAGGTGGAACAACTTTTGTCGTATCCGGTCGAGACGGCGATGAGCGGTCTGCCCGGCATCCGGCGCATTCAATCCACCTCGAAGTATGGCCTGTCGTATGTGGCCATCTACTTTGAAGACAACATGGATCCCTACTTTTGCCGCAGGCTGGTGATGGAACGGCTGCCGCAAGCGAAGGAGGCCATTCCCGCCGAGGTCGGCGTGCCCGAGATGGGGCCAATCTCGACAGGACTTGGAGAAATTTACCAGTTCAAGGTCACAGGGCCAGGCCGCAGCGGCATGGATCTGCGCAGCATTCTCGACTGGGAGATTGCGCCGAAACTACGCCGTGTCCCCGGCGTCGTCGAAGTGAACAGCCAGGGTGGCGAGTTGAAGACCTATGAAGTGCAGGTCGATAGCGATAAGCTCGCGGGTTACCATGTGCCGCTCACAAAGGTCATCGATGCACTTGGCAAAAACAACGCCAATGCCGGTGGCGCTTATCTGGAACGCTCCGAACAACAGTCGCTCATTCGTGGAGAAGGTCTGATCGGGAGTCTTTCCGATATTGAGAACATTGTCGTCGGAAATTCTTCCACGGGCACACCGATTCTGGTTCGGCACATTGGCAACGTGCGATTCGCTCCCATGGTGCGACGTGGTTTTGCCACGCAGAATGGCAATGGCGAAATTGTGATTGGCGTCGGCATGATGTTGCTCGGCGAAAACTCGCGCGTCGTGGCCGATCGCATCAAACAGAGTCTGGATGAAATCCAGAAGACACTGCCTGCCGGAGTACGCATTGAACCACTCTATGACCGAACCGATCTGGTGAAGCGCACGATCCACACGGTGACGCGCAACCTGATCGAAGGCGGTCTGCTTGTCATCGCAGTTCTGCTTCTGCTGCTGGGCAGCTTCCGCGCTGGACTGGTGGTTTCACTGGCCATTCCGCTCTCGATGCTGGTGGCTTTTATCGGCATGGTGCAGGCCAAGATCTCAGGAAACCTCATGAGCCTTGGCGCCATCGACTTCGGATTGATTGTCGATGGATCGGTGGTCATTATTGAAAACATTCTTCGCCGACTGCATCAAAAAAAACCGGAAGAAGACGCCCGCGACATCATTCTCTCTGCCGCACGCGAGGTAGCCAAACCAATCTTCTTTGGCGTGGTCATCATCGCTCTCGTCTATCTTCCGATTCTTACCCTGGGCAATGTTGAAGGAAAGATGTTCAAGCCGATGGCGGCAACCGTTCTGTTCGCACTCTTCGGTTCGTTGCTGATCGCGCTCGCGCTGATGCCTGTGCTTGCGTTCTTTCTCCTTCGCAAATTACCGGCCGAGGAACATACATGGCTGATGCGGAAGATCGATCATTTCTATCATCCGCTTCTCAAAAAAGCCTTGCGTGCGCCTCGACTCACCGCCGGCATCGCGGTTGGTATCTTTATGGCGTCCCTGATCGCAATCCCTTTTCTGGGTGCGGAGTTTATTCCCTCTCTCGATGAAGGTTCTCTCCTCGTGCAAATGTATCGCGTGCCAGGCATCTCCATCTCCGAGTCATTACATGGCAACCAGATCATCGAGAAAGTGCTGCGCGAGTTTCCCGAAGTCTCCTCTGTTTTCAGTCGAACCGGAAGCCCTGAGGTCGCTACGGACCCCATGGCCATTGATCAAAGCGATGTCTACGTCATGCTGAAGCCGCAGAACGAGTGGCCGAAAAAGAGGAACAAGAGCGATCTGATCGAGGCCATGGAAAAGCGTCTGAAAGAAGAAGCTCCGGGCGCGGCCTACAGCTTTTCTCAGCCCATCCAGATGCGCATGCAGGAGTTGATGGAAGGAGGAACCCGCAGCGACATTGCGATCAAGCTCTACGGCGACGATCTCGAAACCCTGCGCCAGAAGGCCGATCAGATTGCCGCTGTGGTCAGCAAGGTTTCCGGTGCGGCCGATGTCCGCGCCGAGCGTGTGGCTGGGCTGCCCTACCTGCGCATTCATCTTCGGCGCGATGCATTGGCCCGTCATGGACTCGATGCCTCGGCCGTGCTCGATACAGTGCAGGCAATTGGCGGAAAACCCGTCGGTGAAATCATCGAGGGCAATCGGCGCTTCACCATGCAAGTTCGCTTCCCCGAGGAGCAGCGAGCCTCCATCGAGAACATCGGCGACCTGCGCGTGGGCGACAACGAGGGCCACTTCATTCCGCTTGCGCAGTTGGCCGATATTCAGGAGGAAGAAGGCCCTGCGCAGATTAGCCGCGAGGGAGGCCAGCGCCGCATCAGCGTGGAGGTGAATGTGCGCGGGCGCGATCTGGCAGGATTCGTCGCCGATGCTCAACGCGCCGTCTCCGCCAAGGTGCCGATTCCGAACGGTTATCAACTGCAATGGGGCGGCCAGTTCGAGCAGTTGCAAAGCGCCAGCCGCAGACTGATGATCGTGGTGCCTGCAGCACTTCTACTGATCTTTGTGTTGCTCTACTTCAACTTTCAGGCTGCGATGCCGGCATTGTTGATCTTCATGAACATTCCGCTGGCCGCAACAGGAGGCATCCTTGCATTGCTCCTGCGCAGCATGCCCTTCAGCATCTCCGCTGGAGTCGGATTCATCGCGCTGTTTGGCATTGCCGTTTTGAATGGCATTGTCCTACTCACCTATATCCGCGACCTGCGCAAAGAAGGGCTTCCCTTTGAAGTAGCCGTGGAACAAGGCGCACTCACGCGTCTTCGTCCGGTGCTGATGACCGCACTGGTCGCCAGTCTCGGCTTCATCCCCATGGCGCTGTCGCATGGCGCAGGAGCAGAAGTGCAACGGCCACTGGCAACAGTAGTCATCGGCGGCCTTGTCACTTCAACGCTGCTGACCTTGCTGGTTCTTCCCGCCATCTATCGATGGTTCGAAGGACAACGGGACTAGGTAAAACATTGAAGGGGCGAATGTGTATCTTCGATTTGTCCCTTCAATGTGCAGTACGATGAAGTTCACGAGGGACCACTCTTGCGTACTCTGACCCGCCAGTCTTTGCGCCGGGAAACTAACCAATCTTGGACGGTTGCACATCATCCACAAACTGCCACGACCAAGTGTTCGCTCGAACGATCACTTGAGATGAAAGGAAAATACATCCGGTCTGTTATAGTGTCCAGCCACATCTAAATCGAATTTGCCACGTGGAATATCATCAAGATCCAGCCTGGCGAACAACAGTCCTTCACCACTCATGGGACCAGCGACGATCTCTCCTTGGGGAGAAACGACTAGGCCGCTTCCGTCGATCGCGAGACCAGTTTCTCTCAGATCCTCCGGCCAATCGTCTTTCTTCAATACTTGGCACGCGCTCAGAACAAAACAACGGCCTTCATAGGCGATATGGCGCATGCTTGTCTGCCATATTGCGCGCGCATCTACGGTTGGAGCACACCATATCTGAACGCCCTGGTTATATAAGTGTTGTCGATAGAGAGGCATATAGTTTTCCCAGCAGATAGCCATGCCGATACGACCTAACTCCGTATCGACGACCTGCATGGTTGATCCATCGCCCAATCCCCAGACAAGTCGTTCAATGGCTGTGGGCATTAGCTTTCTGTGCTTGCCAATCAAACCTTTTGTGGGAGAAAAGAGCAGCGATACACAGTAGAGTGTGCCGCCGTCGCGCTCCACTACGCCGATGACGATATGAAGATTTAGTTCCTTCGCTAGATGCGCAAGCAGTTCGGTCTCCGGTCCGGGACACTCGATGGCAGATTGCCAGTAACGGCGAAAGAGTTCCCGCCCGTCATCGGTCCGATTTCCAAGCGTAGCTCCAAAAGTGAGTCCCTTCGGGTAACCACCCAGCAGAGCTTCTGGAAAAACCAGCAGTTGAACATCGGATGCTGCCGCTTCCCGACACAAAGCCTCGACTCTCTGAAGCGTGCAAGGAGTATCGAACAACGCGCTTCCGACTTGGGCAACCGCAGCTTTAATCATGCATCGATTATATTAGTGCATTTTCGGAATTTGCGTGAACTTTCGAGGGACGTGCGAAGTGGATTTCTCTTTGAGAAAAGCCACTTATTGATCCGGCCCTAATGGATAAGACATTTACGGATGCCTCACCCGCGCAGCGCCTTTGTCTTTGTGGCTAGATTCTCTCTTTTGCGTCAAGTATTTTGGTGGGGAAGGGTTGGATTTTCAAGGCATGAGGGTCTATCCCTCCGATGTCTGTCGGGGCCGGGCGGGGATCTCCCGCCCGGCCCTCGGTTCATCGTCAGGATGAGCCCATCCAGTTAACCCTCGGCATGGTTGCTTCCCAGCAGAGCCCGCTTCCGTTTCACTGGATGGGGCGATTGTAGCTCTTATGCGATCTGCAACTGCGGGAAGAGTTTGCTCCCATCATAGGGCATTTGGTTTTTGAAAATTCCGTAGATTGCGTGCAGCAGCTTTCGCGCCACCGCGATCAGGGCCTGCAACTTGGCCTTGTGGCGACTTAGCAGGGTTTCGTAGAACGCCTTCAAGTGCGGATTGCGGCGCGCCGCAACCAGAGCCGGCATGTAGAGCGCCCGCCGCAGATGCCGGTTGCCGGCCCGGCTGATGCGCGACGGCTTGTGCACCGAGGTTCCCGACTCCCGATGCGCCGGATCAAGTCCGCTGTGCGCCACCCACTGCCGCACACTCATCTCCGGCGAGAGCGGAGCCAGTTCTCCGAGCAACTGCAGCGCACTGATTGCGGCGATCCCCGGTATGCCGATCAACAGCTCGAAGCGCTCCCGCATCGCCTCATCGCTCCGAACCAGTTCCAGTGCCTCACCGCGCAGCCGTGCGATGCGCAGCTTCAGCGAAGCCATCGAACGTTTCAAGTCGTTCACCACGCAAGCGGGCGTAGACGTTGACTTTTCCGCGGCGTGAAGGCGATTGTTTTGTCGCGTGTGCTCCACGACCAGACTTTGGATATGACGGCTGATAGCGCGCAATTCGAGCCCGCTCAGCTCAGGCGCACACCACGGCGTGAAGGGCATCCGAGCGCTGTATTCAGCCAGAACCTGCGCATCGGCCGAGTCGGTCTTTGACCGGCGTAGCGTCTGCGCAAAGCGGTGAATCAGCTTCGGATTCAGTACCGCGACTTCGATGCCATCGGCCCCGTCCAGCGCCAATGCAAGGTCCAGCGAATAAATGCCGGTCGCCTCCAGCGATACACGCACCCGCGCCTTCAGCTTGTGCAACCAGCCGATCAGCGCCTTGTGCCCGCCGCCCGAGTTATCAAAAACACGCTCTTCGAATCGTTGATCTTCCTGTTGAACGGCTACGGCCAGGCTCGCGGCACTCACATCAATGCCGCAGAATACCATCGCTTGAATGGGCTGGATCGGCTTGCTCATGGCGCTCCTTGAGGGTACGATTAATCTCGGCAACCGCCCCTGTCCGCGCTCACGGACTTACTCTACCCGCCGACCTTGAACATGCAGGCTCAACGGCCTCCGATTCTCCACGGCGTAAAAAGAGAGGGGCGGGGGCCGGTCTAAACAACAGGCTCAGATCACTCTGGCCTCGGGTGGGAACGGCCTCTCCGCCGAAACGTAACCTATCGTCACGCCTCAGTTCGCAAGATACAAGGGTGGGATAGGTAAGTCTCACCGGGCCGATCAATAAGCGGGTGCTTTCGTTCTGTAGCAATTCCGAAAATGCTATAAGCAAAAAACGAGTTTCAGTGCTTTAATCGGTGGCTCACTTACGTTCGTCTCTCTCCGACATGGCATGTTCAAGCCATGGCTCTTAACCACACCGTTCACCGCCGCAGCTTTTGGCTGAAGCAGTTTGTGGCTGTTTGGAGCCCCTCCCGTCCGGGGCGGCTCCATACTATCCTCATTCTTCGTATAGCATGGAGCCCACGTTTCTTCAGATACAAGCAGAGCCTGGGAGAGCCTCCTTCGTTGCTAACGCTCGTGGTGTTTATCGGTCTCCTCGGAGCGTTCGTCGCTGCTCCCTTGGACGGATTCGTGAAGTTCCTCGGCATAGTGCAGAAATTCGACATATGCTTTGACGTACGCCCGCCCTGCATTTAGGTCTTCCGTGTTGAACTTTTTTGCGGCAATGACCTTCTGAAATCGCTCACGGATACCATTCGCAGATTCGTGAGCGATCAATAGCGCCAGATCATCCACGGACCCGCTTTCGATGGCTTTATCCGCTGCTGGAATAATAGGCCCCAGGTCACGCCCAGCTGGCTTCAGCCCGGTGTATGGCGCGCCTTCGCCTGCGCGGTGTATGCGAACAAGCGTTTCAAAGAAATACTGGTCGGCGAGTTCTCTGGCTTCTTTATTTAGTGGGCGTACGGCCATGGTTTTGGCAAACGCGCTTCGAATCTCGGCTTCGTCATTGGCCTTTACCCAAACGAGGACAAGGTTTACGTCGCCCTTGGCTAGCGCTTGTTGAGCAGCCTTGACAACTGGTCCGTCTGCCCCGTCGCAGTGGGCGAGAGCCTTGGTAGGCATCATGAGAACGACCCCAAACACTACAAAAGTGAGTCGCATAACCAATCCATTCTTCATCATAAGAATCTTCCTCTTTGTCGCCAGACAGGCGATGACTCAACATCCTGCTGCTGTTTGCCAGAGGTTTACTCAGATCTTCCCTGGCGTTTAAAGCGGTTCTCCAATAGGTGTACCCTTGCCAACACAGTGCAAGGGGTCTTTTTCTTGAGAAAAAAGTCCCTCAACCGCATTGGCTCAGGATATAGTGCCTAGAACGGTAACGCTGGGACTTAAGTCACAGAAACATCCAATTGTGGATTCAATAATGTAGTGCAACGGCTACTTCGCGTTGGCAAGACCGTATCTACCACATCTCGGTGGCTAAAACTCGCGGTGGTCCAGGAGAGCCGTTGATCAGCTGCGTTCCCAACACAATTTCAA
Source organism: Telmatobacter bradus (assembly GCF_048629425.1). Taxonomy (NCBI): domain Bacteria; kingdom Pseudomonadati; phylum Acidobacteriota; class Terriglobia; order Terriglobales; family Acidobacteriaceae; genus Telmatobacter; species Telmatobacter bradus. Next base: position 2,741,961 of record NZ_CP184532.1, on the reverse strand, counting down.
AATTTTTCAGATTATGATTATTCTGGAGTTTTGCGGCAATCTCTTTGAGGTCTCCCGGGCGAGCAAGAAACTTAGCGGCGGCTTTCGTGCCATCTCCACCGATTCCGCCGACCAACATCACGGTCTTATCCGTTTCGGGGTTCTGAAAACGAGCGATGATTGCGTAGTCGCGGTTCAGATTTGGATAGACGGCATTCTGATCGACGATCCAATCATTCTGTTTGTGATCCCGGTGGTCGGTGATCTGTATCTTCCCGGAACTGACCTCGTCGAACTGGTAACGAAGCGACTTCATCGCACGCAGCGTCCAGGTGTTGTCGAGTGCACCAACATAGATAGTGGAACCCTCCTGAAGATCGGAGAAGGTTGTTTTGGCGCTCGATTTGATGAGAAAGGATTGTGCGTGAGCACGCAGAATATCAGTGATATCGAGCAGAGCCATCACATCGTCGTAGGTAAGCGCATTGACCTGATTGATGTGATCGAGAAGGGTGGTATCGCGGGTGTCCTCGCTGGCCTTGCTTCCTGGCCTCCCGATGCAGATCAGAACCGGCGAATGGCTGCCGATAAAGGGAGCCCATACAGTTTCCACCGGGGAGATCGTATACCATTGCCAGGCTTTCCACGCACCAAAGGAGCCGAGCACAAGCAGGAGAAGTCCCAAGGCTACCCAGGGTCCACGCGCCAGCCTTTGTTTAGCGGCTGTCGGAAGCTCGGAATTGAAGGTGGGAGATGCTGCCTCTGATTGCGGCGTGGCTTCGGTGGTATCGGAGTTCGCGTGAGGCGGCAACTGCAACGGGGTTGAGAAATGGAATTCGGGGATATAGCTTCCCGCGGTTAATTCGATCCGCAACTCATTGCTGTGCGTATCTTCATGATAATACTGCGCGATACGTTTGCGGATTTCGGCGATGGTGGTGCGAACCACTGGATCATCGGCAGTGTTGTAATCCGGAGTCCGATCAAAGACCTCGACGCCGATCGTACGCTCCTTGAGCAGGTGGCCCTCTCCGCACAGTGTCTTTTCGACCAGGTAGCGAAGCAGTATTGGGTACTTTTTGCTGAGCTTGAAGTGGTGGCTGGCAAGCAGCCGTTCAAGTTGAACCAGGACCAACTCGGATTCACCTTTGTTCCACGCATTTTGTTTTGGCTGGTTCCGTTCACTTGTTTGCATTTCGCTCTCAGCTCTGGCTGTTGGAGTATGAAGTCGTCTGATACGACGTTCATCGACCTTTCCCCGCACACCATGCATCGATGCATCCATAGTGTTTTGAGTGGTTTAGTCTTTCAGACGCGGGCTAACACACTCCATGCCAACTTCATGGCTGCGGCTCTTTCCGGTATCTCGCCTTTTTTCGGACAAGCACTTTGGATTGGGAGATGTCGGACTCGCCTTGATTATAACGAAGAGAGAAATGAGTTATGTATTCGCCTATTCTTTGCCATGCGAAAATTACGGGATGGTAAGGAGCACGAGAAGATGCCGTAGAAGTCACTTCTGATTTCCTGCGAAAAGGAAAATCAGAGTGAACATGAACACCTTGCAAGGCAGAAATCCAGGTACTATACCGTCAGATGACAATTTGCAAATAGCACATAAATAAATAGTTACGCTTTACACTGACAGTAATGTTCCCGATTCATCCTTTTCCTTCGTCTGAAGCACGCTGTAGTTTTGATACGCATTGAAATCTTGGGGCTGCGGGCTCTGAGTTGCGGAACTCCACGATGGGTTGGCATTGGGCTGCTTTCGGACAGCTCTCCGTTGCAGGGCGTTTCCACCGTTCATGATGCAAGACGCTCTTTTCATGCACACAATCCATCGTTCGGTACAGAGTGAGAGAAAGAACGGGGCAAAAAACATATGTCCGCTGAGTTTTTGAACCGGCGCCAGATATTGAAGAGCGGTGCTTGCGTTGCTGTGGGCACAACGATTGCCACACTCGCACGGCCGATTTCAGCGGTGGCGCAATTGCCCGCGAACGAGCCACTGCACGATGATCGCGTCACGCTTATGACCACCACAGAGGGAGCGGCCTGGCAGCAGGGTACGCCATTGAAGCCATCTTTTTCATGGGAGCAACTCAATCTAAATATCGATCCCGAGCAGATTCGAGAGAGCGCGCAGCCGGTCCTGGGATTTGGTGGCTGCTTCAATGAACTCGGTTGGAGATCGCTTCAGGTTCTCGAAAAGCAGGATCAGGAAAATATCTTGCACGAACTGTTTGATCCGCAAGCCGGAGCACGGTTCAACTATTGCCGCATGCCGATTGGTGCAAATGATTTTTCCACTGCCGCCTACAGCTATGACGAGAGCGACGGCGACTTCGAGTTGAAGAACTTCAGCATCGATCATGACAAAAGCACGCAGATCCCGTTCATCCATGCGGCGCAGAAATACCAGCCTCATCTGCGTCTCTGGGCGTCGCCATGGACTCCGCCAAGCTGGATGAAGCGAAATCACTTCTACGCCGAAGCGAAGTCCTGGCCGAGTATGCCGGATAACGGCATTCGCTCCGATCAGATTGGGCACGAAGGTGAGGACTTCTTTATCCAGGAGCCACGCTACTTCGAAGCTTATGCCAGGTATTTCGGCCGCTTCATCGACGCCTATCGTGCCGAGGGGATCGATGTCGGTATGGTGATGCCGCAGAATGAATTCAACTCTGCGCAAAACTTTCCCAGTTGTACATGGACGCCTGCGGGGTTAACTCGCTTTCTGCGTTCATTGGCACCGGAGATGCAAAAGCGTGGCGTCGACATTTTCTTCGGCACGCTGGAGCGGGGAGATCCACAGTTATTGGATGCGATTCTGACAGACAAGGATATAGCGCGCGTAATCAAGGGTGTGGGCGTGCAATGGGCGGGCAAGAATGCTTTGCCAAAGATACATGACAAGCATCCAGATTTGTTGATCTACCAGTCCGAGCAGGAATGCGGGGACGGCGCGAATACCTGGGCCTACACGGGATACTGCTGGCAACTGATGAAGCACTACTTCCGCAATGGGGCTTCTGCCTACATGTACTGGAATATCTCGTTGGAGATGAATACTCCGAGCACGTGGGGATGGGCGCAAAACTCGCTGGTTAGTGTGGATCCCATTGCGAAGACCTATCGCTTTAACCACGATTACTATCTGATGAAACACCTGACTCACTATGTTGATCTTGGTGCCAAGTCTCTGGAAACAGCGGGAACATGCGACAACGCCCTGGCTTTTGTCAATCCAGATGGCTCCGTTGCAGTCCTGCTACGGAATGAGTCGTCTCTTGCTCAGAAGGTGCAAGTGCGTGTGAGAAATCGTGAAGTGAGTGTCGAACTTCCGCCGGATTCAATCGCCACGCTTTTTGAAAAAGCATCCTGACGCGTGTTCCATATGGCGTCTATTTGCGCCAATCAGGAGTTACGCTTCATGGTGAATGGAACTGCTGTGTTGCCGAAGTAGAACTTGATAAGATGGGGTCTGCTTTCAGGCTATCGCTGAACCTTCTGCTTCAGTATTTGTGAACCTCTATCAACGTTGTTCAGACATTCCCATTCAGGGTATGTCAGAAAAGGAAGAAACAGAAATCATGAAAATGCTACTCTCCATGCTGCCGATTCTCTCTCTTTGTGTGCCTGTTCTCGCGTCAGCCCAGAACCTGGGGGATAAGGAATGTCACATTGCCTTGCCTGGAATCACCTTCACTCGCGCTCTCAATGGAGCTGCCGACCATGCCAAAGTGAGTGACGGAAATTTGACGCTTTCGAGTGAAGCGAAGCGCGATAACTTCCGTGATCCGGACGGGAAGCTATCGAACAACACTGCACCTGTTCTGCTTTCTCAGGTTGACAACTCGAAGCCATTTACCTTGACGGCGAAGATCACGCCAACGTTTTTGAAGACCTATGATGCCGGAACGCTCTACATCTGGGTAAAGGATGACCTGTGGCTGAAAATGGCGATGGAGATGGACGAGCGCGGCAAACATCGCATGGTCAGCGTTCGCACCACTGGCACCTCGGACGACAACAACCACGACGTGATCACGGCGAAGAGCGTCTACATGAAGATCTCTTCGGACACGAAGACCGTCGGTTTCTACTACTCGCTCGACAAGAAAAGCTGGCAGTTGATTCGCCTCTTCAAGAATGAATACCCGACATCGCTTTGGGTTGGCGTCAGTGCGCAGTCTCCGCTTGGCGAAGGGACGTCCGCGCTCTTTGAGGACGTAACGCTGACCCAGCAGAGTATCTCGGACTTCCGACTGGGGCAAGAGAAATAGTCCTACCCGCAGTTTGTTTGCCCGCGCCTGGCTCAATCGCTGAGCGCGGGCAGCGTGCGCAAGAAGCACTCTACAATCCGCTCAGCGCAGGAGGGCATCATGTTCAAGCAGACTCTGTTTATGCTTTCGTTAATTCTGGTTGCGTCCTCGTCGGTTCCGGTAGTATTCGCGCAGACCAACTCAGAGGTCGCTCCTGTCGATGTGCGCACGGAAGACTCAGTCCTACTCGACATCCCCGGAGCCGTGCTGGATAACAATGTCTACGGCAAGGGCAACATCACGAATTACAAGCAGTCCATCTTTCGCGGCAAGAACAACGCTGGCTGGAATTGGGATTGGCCGGAGAGCGGTGGACCGGAGTTGAAGAGCTATCCCGAGGTGCTTATCGGGCGTTCGCCGTGGAGCGATGTCGGCGGGATCGCCGGTGCGGCGGAATTGCATGCAGGGAACCAGCTACCCCGCCGACTGTCCGAAGCTCGCCAAACCCTCGACTTCGACTTCGTCACTGTCGCCAACGGGCTCTGGCTCGCAAGTTTTGACTTCTGGATTACCAGCTCCGACCATCCTGCCAAAAATGATATTGTGAGCAATCTATGCATTTGGACCATGAACCATGGCCTAAAGCCTTCGGACGTTTACAAAGGCCGTCATATGAAGTTGAAGATCGGCGGTCGCACCTACGAGGCCATCTTCGAGACACCCAAAGACAATCCAGACAAATCATGGAAGACCCTCTGTCTGATTGACACCGAGCCGCGCAGCAAAGGCAGTCTTGCGCTGGGGCCATTGATGGACGCACTGATCGCTCACGGGTTGGCAAAGCCGACGGACTTCCTCGCCACCGCGGAATTGGGCACCGAGGTAGCTTTCGGCAAGGGCCACACGACGCTTCAGATCTTTAAGCTGAGATAGGCTGTCGTGTACCTCTCTTGATAACGGTGAATTCTGGTGCGACAACGCGATCATAGCCAAAGCTCCAAGTTCGATTGCAGATGCCGGATTGGAGCAGGCTGAGGCGCTCAAAACACACCGGCTGCGGGACTTGGAGTAGCACATGCCCGAATACATTTCAGCAGAATTTCTGCACTGGATGGTAGTCCTTGCCGATGAACAGAGCTTTTCCGCAGCAGCGCAAAAGCTGCATATCGCCCCTTCTGTTTTGCGCGCGCGGACTCATGAACTTTCCATACGCGTGGGATGCCAGATATTTCTTGAGAAGGAAAATCTAGTGGAGTTGACAGAAGGCGGTAGGGGCCTGGTCAACATCTTACGTGATTATCTGGCTTGGCTTGAAAAACAGAAGTAGCAGAGAAACGATCATTTAAGGCTTGTGAAATCCATGTGCTTCTAGCATCTCTTCGTCGATTTCGGCGGAATATACTGGACAGGAGTTCAGGAACTTGTACTCTTCCAGATTCTGCACATCTTCTGGGCAGATCAGATGCAGATTCTTCAAGAGCGCAAGCATAGTTGCGCGGTTGTCAAAACTGCGGACGCGTATGGGGACATCCTTCAATGGACCTGAGACAAGCACATTGAAACCATCATTAGCCAAAAATATAATGATTTTTACCGTCATGGCAATAGCGCCTCCAAACTGTTTTATCGGTGCTGGCAATTCCTGGGATGGCCGAATCCATCGTATCTTATCTGCATCCTTGGGGGAACGAATAACAAGTTGAATCGATGAAGTAGCGCATAAACCTGTGGTTCCTGATCGCCAGGCAGAAACATGGATTGTGTCACGTCAAAGAACCCGTCTCACCTTAACCATCTCCGACCATCCGGGTACGTTATAGAGATAATCAAGGGGAAGGCTGAGTGCCAGCACGCTATCCATAGAGAGAACACCTTCAGCACTGAGCAGACGAGAATCCGAGTTCTGAACGCGAAAAGTATCCCAGGGAAGTATCACTGGGATGGACTGGCGGACCGAAAATCCGCTGCGTGTCTGTCCTGTTCTGGTGATACTGGTAGTGATACTTTGTTCAGGAATTCTGTTCGCTATTGTGCGCGGTAGTGCAAAATAAAATATTCAATATCTTGTTGAATTATATAGTCTTACTCTTCACCGTGCGACGTTGTGCGATATGGCGCGAATAGCCAATAAATAGACTTAAAATCCGCAGACCGCAAGGTCGTGGGGGTTCAAGTCCCCCTCCGGGTACCAATTAAATCAATGGTTTAGATAGGCGTGTCAGCCTCTTGTGAATCATAAAAATAGTGCTGGTGCCGCTTTTGGGGCCGCTTTGTTCCGACTTTGCTAGGATCGCATTAGGAGGACAATTCCTATGCCGAGAAAGGTAGTTCGCAAGGAGCGCGGCATCTTTGAGAAAGTTCCCGGCTCCGGCATCTGGTGGATTCGCTTCAAGGTGGATGGCGTTGAGCACCGCGAGAAGGTGGGCCGTCGTGGCGATGCCATGAAGTTGTATGCCCTGCGGAAGGCCGACGTGGTTCGTGGCGTGAAGCTCCCGGCGAACATGAAGCACAAGGGCGTCAAATTTGCCGTGATCGCCCAGGAAGCCATCGACTGGTACATCAACCACGAGCGCAAAGACATTCGCAACTTCACGGGCAGGATGAAATTCATCGTGGAGGCGTTCGGCGAGAGAGTCGCGGACGAGATCAAGCCATCCGAGATCGATACCTGGATCGGCGCTCACGACTGGAGTCCGGCAACGAAGAACCGCTACAAGAATGTTTTTGGGAAGACGTTCAAGATTGCTCTGGCCGACGGCAAAGTGACCAGCAACCCTGCGCACCTGGTTGAGCAGAGAGCGGAGAACAATGCCCGCATCCGATTTTTGTCAAACGACGAAGAGAGGCGGCTGCGCGAAGCTATCACCAAACAATTCCCCATCCATCTGCCGGAGTTCGATGTTGCACTAAATACAGGGATGCGGAAGAGTGAGCAGTTCAGTTTGGAGTGGTCGGAGGTGTCGCTGGATCGTAAGCGCATCCGTCTGGAGAAGACGAAGAACGGAAGCGACCGCGAGATTCCGCTGAACAGGACGTGCCTCAAGGTCTTTGAAGCGCTCCATGCAACCCGGCCACACGATGGCAGAGTCTTTCAGTCCAAGTACGGCCAGGATCTGAACAATCCTCGAAAATGGTTTGAGTTGGCTATTGAGGCGTCTAAGGTTCTGAACTTTCGCTGGCATGATCTGCGCCACACCTTCATCAGTCGTCTGGTCATGAAGGATGTAAATCTCCGAACGGTGCAGGAACTCGCGGGGCACAAGACCATTTCCATGACGACGAGGTATGCGCATCTCGCGCCTGAACATAACCAGGCTGCCATCGAGAGGCTGGATTCGGATACTGCTTAATGGCGTGTGAATCACTCGCTTCCATTCATCGCAAGTGGCTTTGTGTCATCTGGCCGTTCACTTTGCGGCTGAAAGCGACCGGTCAGTGCTGCCTGAGAATCTTGACCGGTCATTGCATGATCGGGTGCTCGCGGAATGACAGAGCGGACTGAATCCGGGTGATCTTCTCTGGCGAATCTTCTGATCGCACTTGCTGGAATAAGAATCTTGCCCCCAACACGGCGAGCAGAAAGACGACCGGTTGTGACGAGGTAATCAATCGAACGAATGCTCAAGCTGAGTGCCTCGGCGGTGTCACGTCGGGAATAGAGAAGCTTTTCTACAGGGTGATCCATGCATCCTCTCCTTTGCTCAACTTTCATGGTTTTTCCATGCGCTAAATCCGCACGGTGATGGCCTGTTTTTGATTTTGGCCCGGCCTTTTGACTGGAACGGAGGCCAAAGTATTTCCCATCATGGGGATGGCTGCTTCGATACGTCCAATGAAAAGTAGGGAGTCCGTTATGCACAAATGGAATAACGAGCATTCTGGCGCAATATTTATGCAACCGCGTCGATTTGAAGAGCATCGAATCGGCATCATATTCCCCGTCGCTACAATGCTGCGGGTACATTGTTTTTCTTGCGGTTGCTATCCTGCCTTGGTTTTCGGTTCGGAGGATGGCTATGGTGCTACCAGAGATCCGATTGCTACAGGCGGCGATTGCGCTGGCTGAAGAATTAAACTTCTCGCGGGCCGCCGAACGGCTGCGAATCGGCCAATCGACTCTCAGTAGGCGAATTCTTGAGTTGGAATTTCAGCTTGGTTTTCGGCTTTTCGTGCGCAATCACCAGTTCGTCGAATTGACCGATGCTGGTCGCCACTTCGTGGAAGAGGCGCGAGATGCAGTTCTGCACGCTGAACGCGCCGTTTTGAATGCCTCCGCAGTGTTTCGCGGAGCGGACGAGATTCTCAATGTCGGGAAGTCAGCCTATACCGATCCTTATCTGGTCACCACTCTCCAGTCGGTTCGACTGCCACTGTATCCCGGCCTTCGGATAAAGCTGTGGAGCAATTATTCGCACGAACTGGCACGTGAAGTCATTGCAGGGAAATTGAGCATGGCATTGATTACCGCAGTTCCTGATGCTCCCAAGCTCAGTCTTCTGACGGTCGCAGAGCATCCGATCTACATTGCCCTGTCCATGGACGATCCCCTTGCGTGGAAAAAAGAACTTCATCTACAAGATTTGAGTGCTCGTGATTGGATTCTCCCTGCGCAGCACGCGAATCCTCATCTCTACGAGTTGATTCAACGGACAACTTCGGAGAAAGGAGTCATTGCTACTGATGTGCACTATGTCATGACAGCCGAAGAGGCATCGGAACTGGTCTTGAATCACAAAGGGGTCGCGTTTTTAACCCGCACGGGGGCGTGGCGGATTGCGCGCGACGAAATTACAATGCGGCCACTTGTCGAAGAACGATTGAAGCTGGTTACAAAGCTCGCCACAAGGGCGGACGAAAGGTCACGGCTGGTCAGTGAGTTTGTTCGTGCTGCTGGACGAAAGTTGAGTAGTGCTCCACCTGTCCTTCAAGCGCGTCTGCCGTTAGGCGGATGAATGATCGTTCTCTTCAACCTCTTGGATCGTTATATTTAGAGGCCCCTCAAGGCCGCACTTCGGGCAGGGAAAGATTCCCGAGGTGAGCGCTCGGCCTTCAAATAGCTCTCTGCGGAATGTGCTGCCGCAATGTGCACACAAATGGAAATGCATGAGTTTGGGGCGGGAGAGGCTGGAGTCGTTTGCCATGGACGATTTCTCCTTCTTGCGAAATCCTTCGCTGGTTCAGGAAGAAAAAACACCTCTGGTTCCAAATCCCTACGTGCGACTACCTGTAATGAAAGAGTTTAGCGCAAAATTGGTTTCCGATATAGTCTGCGGCTTTCGGCGATAGCCCGTTAAGTAGTCAAGAGCAGACCCGGCGTACAGCGTTGGCACACGCAAGACGGAAATCAAACGGGCAGCGGGCAGACGGCAGACGGCAGACAGATTAAAAAACGCATCCGATATCGCCCAAGACTTCATACGTAAAGTATATCAACTATTTACGGATAAGTTCTAAGCACTCTCTGAGCGCAATGGCCTCTCAACCGTTGAAGAGTCATTCACCTGTCCGAGACAGCGACTATACGTCAAAGTGGCGAGATGCGATTTTCTGAGAATTAATCAACTCGGCAGGCTCGGTCTAAAAGCGGCAACAGACAATCGATTTGTTGGGAAATTTGTGCGAGTGCAATAGGACGCGCGGCGCTATAGCTATTTTCTCACGAGGTGACTGCGCAGTAGTGATATTGCTGGCGGGGAAAAACTGAAGCCGCAATCACATGAGGCTACAACTCACGGGTTGACCTTATTGATAAAGTCAATCGCCGCACTAGTCATGACATCGTTGATAATTGGCACCCACTCATCGCGCCATGGCAACTGTGCACCCTGAAAGGCCCGTGAAATGAGACCGAGGACTTTGATTCCGTCACGCCTCGCGGCAATTGTTTCTAGAAGGCTACGGATGACATTGGCGCGATCTTTATTGTCAGCGACCTCGCGAATGATCTCTGACGCAATCCCGCCGATGATGGCAAAGATGTTCTCAGTGATGCGCAGATTGATAAAGGGCACGAGCGCATGGCTGAAGGGAGGAACGCTTTTATCAAAAGATGCGCGACGGGCAGATTCAACGAAGATCGCGGGAGTGATTGTCACAACCTCATAGCGGTAACCGAGCATCGTGGTCACGGCTGCAATCGCGTCTTTGCGGGACAGGAAGCCTCTTGATTCCAAGTTGGCGACGACAAGCTCTGTCCAGGCGACACGGACGCCATACTCCTTGATGGCGATGCTGGACTGGACGAAATCGTCGGACCACAAAACGCGGCCTGGTTTCTTGGCAAGCAGCATTGCTTGCGTGCCGTACCTGCCAAATATGGCAATTAGAGGCTTCTTGGCTTCCTCCGACATGGCCGAAAGTTCGCGGCATGGCTCTACCACAGCGATAGCGCGTACTTTCTCTAGTTGATTCGCGAAATGCTGGTCTCTTTCGGCATATTGTTGTTCCGTGACCTCGAATCCCGCCATCTGCTCGTCCTGCCAACCAATACGAAGCCCGGCGCGCGGTGAGCCGTCATGCGTCTTGCCCGTGATCCTGTCGATCTCTTCGGCACATCCCTGAGAGATGATGATGGGCAGGTTTAGCTTGGTTAAAAGGTCCATGGCATCACAAAGGAACAGAGTGGCGATGGCCGAAAGGTCAAGGACAATCTCCGCCGCCGCACTCAATCCCATTGCCGCGAATACTCGTTGCTGCTGGTTCTCTGGTGCGCACCGAACGATGGACTTGGGATCATTCGCCAAATGAAGGACTGCCTCGAAGGCACTTTCACCGAGGATTCTCCCAACGAAATGCAGTGGCAGCGCTTGAGCAGAATACATCTGTATCGCTTGCTGCTTACCGAGAAGCTGCTGCTCCATCTTGGCGCGTAGCTCGGTAAGGTCAAACTCACCATCCGCCTGACGCGGCAGTTGCATCGATTGCAGCTCGGTTGCTTCCGGGAAGCGAAGTTGCAATTCATTCATGCAGCACTGGTAGCGGTAGACGTATTTACTCAGAATTTGCCTAATTGTCGCTGGGCGTTCCGAAATCCTGCCGGGCGCAAGTAGCACTACATCACCCGCACTCTTGCCGAGAAGGGCCTGTGAAATTGGGTGATCCGGTGCAAACTCATTCAGCTTTGAGTCGGGCTTTAATACATCCTCAATCACATGCCAACGAAAAATGTCTGTGCCGTGCTCAAGGTATTCAACAGCACAGCCCGGCCCGGCCTTGTCGTGCGTGGTGATCTCGATGGGCGGCCCCAATGGGGCGAACAAAAGCATATAGGCACGGTGGGCATCAACGTCATCGAAGTAGCGGTGCAGCACCTCGTAGCCGTAGCGAAGGGCTTCCTCGTGGCGCTTTGTGCACTTGAGGAAGTAGGTGACAGCGCGGGCGAAGTACGGCGTCACCGTCGCCGTATCAGGAAGCGCATCCTCTGGACGCTGAAGAAGGTCCGGGCGAGCGTGCTGGATTGCTGCGTAAGAAATACGCAAACGAATCACGGCATTGTCAGGATGGCGCTCAAGGAACAATTTCAAGATCGCGATAGCACCCTCAAAGTCGTCCTCCAGAAGCAGGTCCACTTCGGCCTGAGTTGATTCCTCCGTGGCCGCTCCGGCCTCACGCACTTCCCGGCACAAGTCAAGAACAGTTGCGTGGTCGCCAAGGCGCTGAGCGCAAACCATGGCTTGATGCGTGGCAAGCGGATTATGGACGCCCGCCACGCGCCGCCACAAGCCGAGGGCCTGGCGATACTCGCCGATGGCGGTGTAAGTCGCCGCCATAAGCTCGATCTCGGTATCGACCGAATCGCCCGAGATTGCTGCTACGGCAGTTTCAAGGCAAGTATTGGCTGACACGTTGTCCTTCATCAGCCAAAACAGTCGAGCAGTCAGGGCCGAACGCGCCACCGAACTCAGCATCTGCGAAGTGGCGGCATCGATCAGAGCTTGCCCCTCGGAGATACGGCCCAATTTTGCGAGCACGCCTAACGTTTCCGCGAATGTTGTGTATCGGAAGTCCTGACTAAGTGGCTCGTCTAAGAGGCAAATTTCCTTGAGCAGATCAGCTGCACGCTGTTCGTCATCGTTATGCGCCCGGCTCAGCAAGAACCCAGCAAACTGACGCTTGAGGCCACCGCCACCGGGTCCGGTGTAGGGTGTTTGCTCCATAATGGAGATTGCACGGTCTGTGTCGCCCAAACGATGTTGCAGCAGAGCGTATCCCGCTTGCGTATTCGGCTCATCCGGGGCGAGACGACAGGCATCTTCGACAAGCAGTCGAGCGCCTTTTTCATCGCCGAGTATTTCCGTAATGCCCGCGCGCTCCATCATAGCCTGAGCGGCGATGTAGTTCTCATCGCGTTCTATCGCACGGGCAATCCCTTCCTTGAAAAGGTCATCTGCCTCTTTCAGCAGCTTCATGTCGGTTTCGGAGAATCCCTCTATGGGTTTTGCCCCACTGCCCAACAGAACGTTATGCGACGTGCATTGGGCCAGCGTGATCTTGGAGATGGGCCAAGGGTTCTCTGCGTTGTCTATCGCGTCTTGGGCGTATTTCCGGCCAGTTACATACAGACGAGCACTCAGGGCCCGCATTGCAATCGTGATGCAAACTTCTTGCCGCACCAGATCTGAGCTAGATGCTCGCGCGATGAGGTCGTCCACTTTCTCGGAAAGCGGGGCGCTATGGATCAGCAGCATAGTTGCTTTCCACGATTCGGGGTGATCGACCTTCAACGCACTGGCCAATTCGTAGGCTTTCTCGTGCTCGTTGCGAAGAGCGTAGGCCTGGGCCTCGACCTCTCGATTTTTCATGGTGCCCTTGGCGTACTGGATCGACTGGAACAGAAGGGCTGAGGCTGGTTTGGCAAGGTTCTTGGCAGCCTCGATATGGCCGAGGTTGGCAATGACCAGAAAGCGCTGCTCGTCGGTGAGATTGTCCCATTTATCGCGGCGCAGCCGAGAAAGCTTCTGCTTCGCAAGTGCAAAGTCCCGGCGCTCGATTTCCTCCTTCGCCTCTGAAATCTCCGCATCGAACTGGTTATTCGTGACGGCGCTTTTTACTTCCGCAACGGCAGAGGAGATACCCGCAAGGTTGTCGTTGACTGCCACAAGCTGTGTGTTGGTGATAATCGTGAGCTTGTCCTGCGCAACCTCGGGATTTTGGTCGAGAATCCGCTCAATCTCTTCCCACCCTTTGAACTCGACGATGAACCCGCCAGCCTCCATGTGTTCCGCGTTGATCTGAGAGATGGCAATCTGCAATTCTGTCGATGTCTTGGAGGTCGTGAGGACAATGTAGCGCTTGAGCCTGAACGGGGCAGTCAGCGCCTTATCTACCTCAGCGCGCAGACTCTTCTCGGCATAGACTGCTTCGAGGTCTTCTGCTTTGCATTGAATCGCGACATGGGGCGGAGGGAATTCGAGGTCGATGATGTCTATGCCATGCTGGCGCTGGCCACGTCTGCCATACCGCTTGAGTCCCGGCATCTTCAGGTGAGCCTGATAGAGGGCGAGGCAAAACTCTTCGAACTCGTCGTCGGTCTTGGGAGCACGATAACGGAAGGATGCCAAATCACACCGCCAGCCCGAAATCGGGGCAAAGGAACTGTCTAAGAGTAACACTAGGCCGCCAACCCATTCATCTACATTGATTTGCCGATAATTCGGCCTTTGCTTACTGATCCTCGGCAGTCAATTTAGACGATTAACCGGCTTTCCGGACAAATGATCGCCAGAACAGCCTTATCTCTTTCTCGACGAGCGATAAATCGCCGAGTATCAAACAAACGAGCCGTCAAATCGACCGAATAGCTCAGTTGCCGTAGTCAGAATCTAAAGCGCGCCGCGCAGTGGGGCGCTCATGACCGTCGGGCGGGCCAGAAATGGCCTCCCGCTGAAGCGGGAGCGCAAATAAGGGTGGGAAGACGGGCAGGAGCACAAAAAAATGGCGGAGCCTGGGTGGGAGGCTCCGCCGGTGACTGGTTGAGGTTATGCCGCCTTGGTTCCCTTGACTGCCTTTGCTGGTGGCTGCGGCGCTGCCTTCTTTATAGCCTTTGCCTTGTCCTTTGCGGCGAACTCCTGCTTGACCTTGGCGGTGATGACGTTCACGTCCACCTTGTACAGTTCGGCGGCTTCTTTGAGCACCTTGCCGGAGTCGGCTGGCGAGTGGGTTGAGTGGAGAATGACGATCTCCACGAGCAAGTGTCCAAGTGTGGACTCGTCGGCTTTGCGGATAAAAGCGGCCAGCATTTTTGCCGGTGTATCGGCGTCGGTGGCCTTTGCTTTGCCGATGCCATGCTGACGGAGAACGATGGCAAGGCGACGTTCGTCCAGCATTGTGGCCAGATGATCAACCACGAAAAGCAGGTCGCGCTTCATCAGGCGAACGGGCACGGCGTCAACGATGGCGCTCAACACCCGCAAGCCGGTTGCTTGTGCGATTGCTTCCTCTCGGCGGCGCTGCTCCTGCTCGGCTTTGATGACAGCATCGGCGGTGGTCGGCTGCTTCCGTGCGTGATGCACGGGGCATTCTGGATTTGCGCAGACGCGGCGTTATGCAAAGTTTCTGATTATGCGCAGCGCCGCTCAGGTCTGGCCTCTGGAACTGGGCGCCTGTGCGGTTGGCGAGAGCAGGCGCTGCGCATAATTTCACAGACTCTCAAGAAACCGCAAAAGTTGGTCAGGAGGCTGGTACCGAAGGCCACTTGTTTTTGCGGGCTGCAAGCGATCAAGAGCGCGTTGCTTCATCGAGAGGTCGGCTTCGATATACATGTGAGTGGTTGTTGGGCTTTCATGACCAAGCCATAATGCAATCACGGTAATATCGACACCGGACTGAAGAAGGTGCATGGCGGTTGTGTGGCGAATGATGTGCGGGGAGATGGTCCGCTGCCGCAACGACAGACACTTCAGGGCGGCGGCGCGGACGGCGAGTTCCAGACGCTGCGTCACATTGGAGCGAGTCATTAGCGTTCCGCCGCGATTCGGAAGCAGGTAGCTAGGTTCTTCTGTGGAATCGAGGCGCCGTATCCATCTCCGCAGGAGCGAAACGGTAGAGCCCCACAATGGAACGCTTCTGTCTTTGCGTCCTTTTCCGTGGAGATGGACACAGGGCGAATGCTCCAGAATTAGATCTTTAAGGCGAATGCCGATGATTTCCGACACTCGTCCTCCGGTGTTGTAAAGCATGGTCAGTAGTGCACGGTCGCGTTGCCCGGTCCATGTGGACGGGTCCGGCGCATCAAGAACAGCCTCGATCTCTGGCCGCGACAGAAAACCGAGCATGGGTCTGTCATAGCGCTTTGCCGGGATCGCCAGCGATCGTTCAACGACGGCAAGTTCCTTCACATCGTAATGAGCTGCGTATTTCAGAAATGTCCGGAGGGCGGCGAGACGGGCGTTTCGACTGCGGATCGTGTTGTTGCGCTTGCGTTCCAGATAATCGAGGAAGGCAAGCAGAAGATCTTGGTCGAGATCAGCCAGGGTGAATTTGGCTGGTGACTTTCCGAGCCGCTTTTCGGCAAAACAGAGCAACAGCTTGAAGGTGTCTCGATAGGCAGAGATCGTGCAGGAACTGAGCGCCCGATCCCGCTGGAGATGATCAATGAAGAAGCGTTGCAGCAGGGTGGCAAAAGTCGGGGCCAATGAAGGTTTAGCCACGGTTGTCCTCCCGAGACTTCGCTGCGAGTTTTTCGAAGTTCCTGCCGGCGATGGCCATCAGTTCTGGAATGCCGGTAAGGTACCAATAGGTCTCTGAGACGCTACCATGTCCAACATAAGTCGAAAGGGCAGCCATCCCGTTTTCGATGCTGGCACCCTGCTGGTACCAGAGTTGGACGCGCCGGCAGATAAACGTATGTCGCAGATCGTGGATGCGGGGCACGGCGCGAGCGCCGCGTGAACTCCATCCAAGGTCCATACGCAATTGCGCGAAAACGCTCTGAACAGTGCGAACTGGCAAGGACGCGCCATCGGAGGAGACGAAGACGAATGCTTCCGGGGACACTGGCGAATATCGCTGTCGCACAGCTATATACCGCTCCAATGCTGCACAAACTGTGGGATGGAGAGGCACGAGCCGCGACTTCGAAAACTTGGTCTGTCGTACCGTCACAATCCCACGCGTGAAGTCGACGTCCGCGTATCGCAGATGTAATGCTTCTGAGATGCGCAGTCCCGTGGCGGCCAATAGTCCAAACAGTGTCTCGTAAGTAGCCGGACGGAACCTTCCACACGGCCTCATCCTTCTGGCAGCATCCAGAAGATCGAGGATCTCCTGATTCGTGTAAATGTGCGGAGTGACACGTACATACCCTTTACCAAACATGCGCGCGTCGGGAATCTCTGTTCGGGGATCAAATCGCGCGCGATATGCGACAAACGGCCTTATGATCATTAATCGGGCAGCCCAAGCCATGCGCTTAGCAGATGGCCTCTGGCCCTGAACCCAGTCCAAGATGATGCGGCGCGTCAGTGGGCCGCGATGGCCCGATTGGTCTGCAAAGCGAGCAAAAGCCATCAACTGAAATGCAGGAGAGGTGAGAGCAAACCCGCAGCGGCGACGCTCATCGAGATAGTCCTTAACCAGAGACTGCATCGAGCGCTGTGAAGTCATAGCGACCTCCCCGGCCAAGGCATGGCGACGGTACTGAGCTTGTTTACATCGACCTTGGTGTAAATCATCGAGGTGTCGAGGCAGCGGTGCCGCAGAATGTCGGAGATCTCCTTGAGTGGACTTCCGGCCAGGAGTAGCCTGCTCGCCAGACTGTGACGAAGGATGTGAACTCGTGAATATGGCAGTCCGCATCTTCGATATGCTTGCATCACCGCTTTGCGAACTACGTTAGCCTTGACGGGCTTATCGTATGGCGCGCAATGACGAACAAACATGGCACGGTTGGAAGTCCGGGGCCGTTCCGCCCGAAGATACTCAGCGATGGCACTTCCAGTCTCTGCTAGCAAGGGAAGAACGTCGGTGCGCCGGGACTTGTTTGCAACTAGCCGAATCGTGCCGGCGCGCCAGTCGATGTCCGAGAGGCGTAACTGAATAACCTCACAGGCTCGCATGCCAAGATCTGTCATACAACGCACCATGGCGTAGTCTCTCTTGGCCGCCCGGCTCGGTTGTCCGAAAGAATCGAGCAGTTGCTGAACTTCTTGCTCGGAGAGTGTCTCCGGCAGAGATGCAAGACGCCAGCGTGCCACGTTCGGAACGGCATCAAGGAGCCTCTGGACCGAGTCCCCAGTGAACGCCCGAAACTGAAGATAGTTGCGGATGATTCCGCAGAAGAGCTTAATCGTTCCCTGGGCGTATGTTGTTTGCTCGCCCAACACGAATCTACTGATGTCTTTGGGCTGGATCCTTGCCAGGGAAATAGATCCCGATGCATATTTCCTGGTCAGAAATCGGCGAACCACAGCCACGCTATGCCGTCGTGTACTACGAGCAAGCCCTTTGACTTCCTCCATGAAGCGATCAAAACGGTCGAGTTCATCCTGCAAAGGGTCCCGAACTATCTCTTCGTTGGGGATAACGCGACACGTGCGAAGTGTGTGCAGCAAATGTGCAAGAGACGTCTTAAAGTCGTTGCCGCTTCGCCGGGCTCGTGACGGGCAATTACAGTGTGGCAGGTGTTCAGCGACAAAGCGGGCGGTGCTCTTTTCGTCCACTTGCTCAATCTTCAATCCCTGCTGCGTTACCCATGCAGCGAAATGCCCAGCGCAAGACAGATAGTGGCCTCTGGTCGCCGCCGCGTAACGCTCGTGCTCAAGGTCGGAGGAGAACTCCGAGATATAAGGCTGCAGAACACTATCTTCCATCCATGCCCGCGCCTGGGCAGGAAATACAGCTTCATTTTTCATCATCATCTCCTGGGCGTCAGTAACACCCACACCAGAAGACCACCGAAATTATGGATAGTTCGAATATGTTGAACAGTACAAATCCCGAGTGTCTACCTGCGCAAACGGCCTATAACCTTGCGGCGCTGCGCATAATCAGACACTTTGCATAACGCACCTTATGGAGAGATTTCCATAAGGTGCGCAACTCGCCTTTTTCGCTGCCTTCGGTGACAATGGCCTCGGTGGTAAACTTGCACGTCTTGTACTCCGGCCAGTCGCGCTGCTTCGGATTGGTCGGTTTCTCGGTGTGAATCTCAACGTACTTGTTGCGCGGGACCACTACACCGCCGTCCTTCTGTGCTCCATAGGCGGAGCTGATCTGTACCAACTTCGGTTTCGCTGCGATGCTCTGTCGGATATGTGCTTCGACCTTTGCCGCGTAGCATTTCGGATCGGAGCAGCTATCTGGCTGACCTGATCCGATTTCCGCAAAGAGCAACGTGTTGTGTCCGGTGCGCTTGGGGCAATCAAGGCAAGCTCCCGCCTCTGGTACAAGGTGCGCGTCTTCTTTTGAAAACGGTGCGGATGCAAGCTCCAACAGAATGTTGTGTTCGATCCACTGTTGAAGCTGGCGAACGGGCAAAAGGATGCGCTTGGTTTTGTTGGTGCCGCCATACTGCTCCTGATAGCAAGCGGCGAGTGCTTCTTCCTGTTGCTCCGGTTGCAACTTGGCCAGCAAGAGCGCGTGGCCTACGCCGATTTCATCTTTGGCAAATGCTTCGACGACAGCGGGGGCAAGTTCTACCAATCTCAATCGAGCGGCCACGTATACAGGATTTTTGCCAACCTTGGCTCCTATCTGCTCGATGCTGTACTTTGGCTCTTCAAGCCGCATCAATGCGGCGAATCCCTGCGCTTCGTCAAGCGGATGCACATTGCGGCGCTGGAGATTTTCAACGATGCTGGTTTCGAGTGCCTGGGCATCTGTCAATTCGACGATGCGAACGGGCGCAGTTTCAAGTCCGGCCAGATGCGCCGCGCGATAGCGCCGCGCTCCGGCGACTATCTCGAAGTGCTGGCCCACGGGCCGCACGACAAGCGGCGCAAGAATGCCTTGAGTTTTGATCGACTCGGCTAACTCGTTAAGAGCGGCCTCGTCAAAAGTCCTGCGCGGGTTGTTGGACGACTCTGTAAGGCTTGCAAGTGGAAGGTTGCGATATTCGGATGTGTTCGTCATTGCAGTTTCTCCTCTCATGGTTGAAATGAAGTTGGTGAGCGGGTACGGATGAACGCACCCGCTCTCGGTGTGGTTAGCTGGCTTTTTCCAGTTCGGATTCCGGCTCCTCGGCGAAGAGCGCGTCAAGGATGTTTGCGGAGGCTTGCTGGATGACAGTGAGTGACTCGGTAAGCAACTCGGCGTTGCCGTGATAGAGGCTGATATAGTCGGCGCTGGCGCTGCCGGTCTTGAGGCCAATGGCGCTACTGACGATGAATGCGATGGCCTCGGCCTCGGTTTCGCGTACCGTCTTGGTCGTCATGGTGCGGCGCTCGGTGCGGTGCAACATTTCGTGCGAGACCTCATGCACCAATGTTGCGAACTCCTCGGCCTTCGTCTGGCCGGGTAGCAGTACGATCTTGCCCCCGTAGCTTGCGCCCTGCGCTGGCGCAATGCGCTCGTTGTATTCAAGCTCGATGCCCTGCTGCTGTACGAATTCGACAAGCCGGTCAAGGTGCGCTCCGGCTTCGCCGGTGACTGCGGCGGGTGCGGGAAGCTCGGCTCCATCAGTCTGTGCAACATCTTATCTCGTGATTTGCGCCCGGCACGGCTTGCCAACATGCTCCACCGCGTGGCGGGGATGGACGCCTCGATAGCAGTTCATGGATTCTTGGACTGTTATGACGATTTATCTTGCGAAGCGAAGTTCGGATGAGACCGGCGCACATTTTTGCGTCTGTGATGGCGACGGTAGAGCCGTGCCGTTGTGCGATGAGTTCCTTTTTCAACTCAGGCTGAGAGATTGTTCCGTGTACACGCAGCGTGCGTATGCACTGGGCTTGGCGCATTTCTTCACATGGATCGACACGAACAGTGTTGAGCCAGAGCGGGTAACGCGTCAGGTCGTAGGCCGATATATTGCAGATTTCGGGGAGAGCGAGCCACGCGGTGCGGTGGCCACGCGCGCTGCGCCGAAGATGCGAAGTGCACGCACGGTAAATCATCGACTCAGTGTGTTGGCGTCCTTCTTCGACTTCTATATTCGTCGCGATACTGAAGACGGCTCCGGCGCGTGGTGTGGCCGCACCAACCCCGCATCGGGCAAGTTGCTTGACCGCGAGCTGCGACACGGCATGATGGGCCGCGATCTGCCACCGCGCACGCGACAACGCGATGGCTTTCGTCGTAGAGTGCCCTATGAAGTTCCAAAACGTCTGGAACCTGAAGACATTCAGAAGCTGATCGATGCGGCCTCATCCCTGCGGGACAAGGCGATTCTCACGTTGCTTAGCCGCACCGGCCAGAGGATCGGCGACTGGAACGAGAGTGCGGGCAGGCATGGCATTCTGGGGATGTCGCTGTCGGACATCGACCGCAAGCGTAGCTTGATTGCCGTCCGCCTCAAGGGCGCACGGGACGAACATCGTGCCCCCGTCACTGACGATTTCTGGCCCGTGTACGAGCGCTACATCAAGGAAGAACGCCGCACGACTGAAGACTCCGAAGCGCTCTGGGTTGCTCTGCGGAAGGGACGCGGCAAGCCATTGACCTATGCGGCGTTCGAGTCGTCGCTGCGTTACATCGGCGGCAAGGCTGGCGTGCCTGTCCATCCCCATCTCTTCCGGCACACGCTCGCACAAGGCGTTCTCGACCAGACCGGCAACCTGAAGGTCGCGCAAGAGATCCTCGGCCACGCACATATCTCGACCACGGCGGACATCTATACGCGCGTCGATCCAGTGTCTCTCGTCTCTGCTCTGGCAGCGGTGAAGTCCAGCTTCAACGCTGCGCCCAGTCCACCACTGCCTCTTCCCATCGAAGAGCGTCGATACGTCTTTGCCTACGACGAGGACACCATTGCAGAACTCGAAGACACCGTGAACAACCAAGTACCCACAAGGAGACCACGTCCATGAAGCCATCTCTGGCCGACCGCCCCTACGACAGAGTTGCATTGCTCTCGCGATCCGACGAAGTCATTGCGTCGCTGCGCTTGAGCCGTGAAGACAAGAGCAAGATGCGCAGCGTTTGCAGGCATCTCGCAACCGCACTCGATCACGGCCAAGGGATCACACTCCAGCAGCGATGGCACGACTTCGAGAAGACGGTCTGGCCTGCATGGGCCAAGGGCGTCAACCGACCTTGTACGCTGTGGACCTGGGGCGCACGCGTTCTTGTACCCGCTCGCATCGTCGTCCCAAGCATGGAGTGGCTTTGCGATCTGCGCGTCAACCAGTGGGTCATGCGCTTTCCCGAAGATGATGCCCTCGTCCAGCAACATCGACTGTTGCTGGATGCGACAGTCGGCGTCCGATGGGCATCGCCTCACTCCCGACATCTCGCTGTATCGAGCGGACTGCGCCTGCTGCTGGTTCGCGGTTATACGACGCTGCACGATATTCAGGATGATGACCTCAAGGAGCTATCCACCCACTACTCGAAGGGGATCGATGTCCTTGATGCAGCGCTGTGTGCGCTCGGCGTCTTTGCACGCTCACCCAAGCATGGATCGACACGCCATAGTCGCCGCAGCCCTCTGAGTATTTCCGAACTCGTCGATGTCTCGCGCACACCCGCAGCCTTCCGCGAGATCATGGTTCTCTATCTTGAGACGTATGTCGCCCGCGTCAGCGATCGTTACACAACCCGCAGAGGCAAGACCATTGCCATCGCGCACTTCTGGCGCTTCCTCGCGGAAAAACACCCCGAGGTGTCAAGCCCCGCGCAGGTGCGACCACTCCACCTGCGCGAGTATATCCCCCACATCATGGCTCATGCGCTGACCGTAAGACGCGGCAAGGATACCGGCGACGAGGTGCGCTGTACTGCGCACTCCTGGCTGACCGACGTGCGCACTTTCTTCAGCGATCTTTGCACCTGGGCACTGGAACCCGATTCCCCATTCCACGGTTTTTCTCCACCCACGGTCCCACTCACTCGGCACTCTTTGCTAGGACTCGGTTTCGACAAGGCACGCGAGCGAACACGCGCACGCATCACGGCCACCGTGCTCGACCTCGAACGCGAGATGCCGGCGATTCGTTCTTTCGCACTGCGCAGATGGAACGATGCAACAGCTCGCATGGAAAGTTTGGCTCTGCGCAGGAATCTGTAAGGCAGCGTGATTTTCGCGGGTTTTGCTTGAGGTGTGGAATCGGCTATTCTCCTCCCGATGCGCGACAACGATTGGACGCGGGTATTGGGATGGCCGGGCTACAAGGTCTACCGGCATGAGATTGACGAGCCTGGCAAAAGGCTGAAGCTTTGGGTTCGGCGCAAGCGGGCCAACAAGTTGCTGGTCTGTTCCGGCTGCGGCAGGCCAACAGGCGAAATGGTAGCCAGCTATGAGCGGGAAGTGCGCGATCTGCCGTGCTTCGAGTATCTGACCACGGTGGTGATCGAGCTGTACCGGGTTCGTTGCCTGGACTGCGGCGTCAAGGCGGAGAAGGTGCCGCTGCTTCCTGGCAAAGCGCCCTTCAGCAAGCGTTTCGAGGATGCGGTAGGCCAAGCCTGCGAAAGCTCCGCAGCCAGCCGAGTAGCGCGGCAGTTTGGTCTGGCGGCGAGCACGGTGCGGGCCATCGATCAGCGGTATCTGGCGCGTTGGGCAAAGTCGCGGCGCAAGCCGGCCTTGCGGCAGATGGGTGTGGACGAGATCTTTGTGGGCAAAAAGCAAAAGTTCATCACCGTGGTGAGCAACCTCGGGACCGCCGAGCCTCTGTGGTTCGGCGCGGAGCGGAAGAAGGAAACGCTCGACGAGTTCTTCGCCAAGCAACTGAGCCCCTTTCAACGTGGCGCGGTGCAGGCTGCCTGCGTCGATATGTGGGAACCGTTCAAGCAGAGCATCGCCGAGTGGCTGCCCAACTGCCGCATCATCTATGACAAATTTCACATCATGAAGCACGCCGGAGCGGCTGTGGATGAGGTGCGCCGCCAGGAGTTCTTCCGCAAGGGCGGGCCGGCGCGGGAACTGGTCAAGGGCAAGCGCTGGCTGCTGCTGACGCGCTGGGTGCATCTGACCGCGCGCCAAAAACAGCAACTCAACGAACTGTTTGCGCTGAACCGGCGCGTGATGAAGGCGTACCTGCTCAAGGAAAGTCTGGATCGGCTGTGGAGCTACAGATATGAGGGCGCGATGTTGCGCTACCTGAAGAACTGGATCGATCAGTTGCGCTGGCAGCGGCTCAAGCCCATGGAGAAGTTGGCCGACATGCTGCTTCGCCATCTGGAGGGAATCCTGAACTACTGCAGAACAAAGGTTCCCCTGGGGGTGGTCGAAGCAGTCAACGGCAACATCAAAGCGCTGTTGCGACGCGGACGCGGCTACCGCAATCTCAACTACCTGCTGCTGAAAGCGCAACGGCTGGCCGCCACAAGAACCCAACTCGTCGCCTTTCAGAAAGCCGCGTAAAACGATGGCCTTTACACATTCTCGTCAAGAGCCTTTTTTCAATACCGCCTCCTATTGGACAAACGGCGCATCAATTTATTCGTTCCATGAACTCCGGTCAACTGACGACAGAGGACTGCCAAGTCATTGGAGTCGTAGAGGACGCCAAATATGCAAGCCTCCGCGAGCCCGCGCCACCCACCGTGTATCTACCTTTTGGAACCAATACCAGCCGTCTCTTCTCCATGTCTTTCGTGATTCATGCACGGACCTTGGCAGAGGGCAAAGCTGCTTACAGCAAGGTATTGCACAAATTTGCATCAGCAAGCCCTGAAGTTGAGCCGGTGGCCTTTTCTGTACAGTTCAATGACTCCATTGCCCGCGAACGCCTTCTATCCGTGCTATCTGGATTTTTCGCTGCTCTTGTTTTGCTGCTCAGTGGCATCGGCATCTATGGCCTGGTGGCATCGGATGTAACCCAGCGGACAACAGAGATCGGTGTGCGAATGGCGCTCGGCTCTACCCGCGTTGGAATTCTTCTTCTCATCATGAAGCGAGTAACTGTACTGCTTTTCATTGGTGTGATCACTGGAGGAGTTCTAGCATTCTTCGCTGCTCGCTCAATTCGAGCTTTTCTCTTTGATGTCATGCCCAATAATCTAGCGATCTTCGCGTCAGCCGCACTGATCCTGGCAATATCTGGATTCCTCGCTGCAATGTTTCCCGCTCGTCGGGCCGTCTCCGTTGAACCCGTGCGAGCCTTGAGGGCGGAATAGGAACACCCGATGATTTGGCGCTGATATTTTGTTCGATAGAAAAGGAGGCAATAGAATGACGGTTCCTGCCGCAGTTGATCTTACAGGTAATTTAAGTCGGCACTTTAGGGACACTTAGCATACCGCAGAAAGCTATTGTTGGAGGGAGCCCCAATGAACAGATCCAAGGTCGGTCTTTGCCTTAGACGTTTACGCAGTTACGCTTTACTTTTAATTTACCTCATTTATTGCGCCCTAACATTTGCACAATCTGGCAACATGATTGCACCTGTAGCGCGTATCGGATCCGCAAGAAGCGTGAATGCCGCTCTATCCTTTCAAGAGCAGGCTGTTGAGACGAACGCGATCAACAAGCGACTCGATGAAGTAGCAAATTCGTTTACCAAGAACGACGCATTCATGGGTACTGTTCTGGTAGCGAAGGACTCCAACTTGCTTCTCAATAATGGTTACGGAAAAGCAGTTGTGGAGTGGAATGTTCCCAACTCTCCTGACGTAAAGTTCAGGATCGGCTCAATGACAAAGCAGTTCACCGCAGCCCTGGTCCTTCTGGAGCAGGAAGAAGGCAAGCTTTCTGTGGATGATTCTATCCGCAAATACCTGCCCGACTCTCCGGCTGCGTGGGACAAGATAACAATTGCTGATTTGTTGCACCACACGTCGGGTATTCCTAACTTCATCTTCGATCAACGATACTTTGAATGGCGGATGGTTTCTCGCACACCTGCCGAAGAAATCGAACTTTTCAAAAATAAACCTCTGAATTTCGCGCCCGGAACTCAGTGGGAATACAGCAATTCCAATTACACATTGCTCGGTATGATCCTGGAAAAAGTAACAGGACGACGCTATGTGGATCTCTTACAGGAGCGCATTCTGGCACCACTCGGAATGAAGGATTCAGGCCTCGATGACGACGATCTGACCTTGCCCGAAAGAGCAGAAGGTTACCAGCCTGGCTCGAAAGGCATTGTTCCCGTGCGCTCCTTATCGATGTCTGTGGGCTGGTCTACCGGTTCCATGTACTCGACAACGGCAGATCTGTTGCGCTGGGAACGAGCCCTGTTTGGGGGGAAGGTTCTGTCTCCATCATCGCTGGAGAAGATGACGACAGCCACTAAAGGAAACTATGGCTGCGGTGTTTTTGTGAGCCGTAAAGATGGCATGGAAGTGGTTGAGCACGGCGGCAGCATTGACGGCTTCAATAGCTACATGATGTATCTTCCTGCTCGCAATATTGCCGTTATTGTCTTGTCCAATGTAAGCGGCGAGGCGCCGGATAAAATGGCTGCCAAATTACTTGACGTGACACTCGGAAAAACGGTCACGCTCGACAAACAGAGGGTTGCGGTGCCAATCGCGAAATCAGAGCTTACGAAATTTGTAGGAGACTATGTGCTCTCCGCCCAGTTGTTGCTCAATATCACGGCATCAGACGAGGGTCTGATCGTGCTGGCAACAGGACAGGCTCCGATGCAATTCTCTTATGAAGGAGAGATCAACGGTCATCCTCAGTTCTTTACGCGAGCCATGGACGCGCAGATCGAATTCATGCCGAGTGCGACTGATCACGTTTCGACATTGGTCCTCCATTTGGGCGGGAGCGACATGCCAGGAAAAAGACTATGAGTTATCCCGAAAGGATCACTGAGGTCATCGACACTAAGGTGGTGTTGCAGAATTTGGTGTAATTGAGTTCAAGCACCTCTTCCATGTCATGTCATGGTTGAAAGCCCATGCCGTTGATCTAATGATGCTTATGAGACGTAAAAACCGGCCCAATCGACGGTATTTGCTGCCAAAATACTACCAATTTTCAGCCAGTGGGATGCGGGTCAACCGGTGGGGAACTGACCCGCAAAACGTTTCCATTCGACGGACGTGTCACGGCTAGGTTGGCAAGGGATTTGAACCCGTGTTATCGCCGTGAAAGTGGTCATCCGTCTCGTAACTTATTGAAACTAGACGGCATGGATAGCGCAGTAAGGCACTTTTAGGCATAGTTGGAGCGGGTTATCGGACTGTTATCGGACCATGATTTGCGAAGTGTTCTGGAGCCAATCGAATGGAACCAGATCTTCGAACAATTCTCGAATCTCTACCGTCCAAGTCGTCCCGTTCTAAACTGGAACCCCACCGCGAACTGATCCGTGAACTGCGCCGTAAGGGGCGGACGTACCGTGAGGTTGCCCACCTGTTTCAGGAGCGCCTTGGCTTGTATGTTGCTCCGAGCACTCTGCATTCCTTCGTGAAGGTTCGCGCCAAGCATCGCAAGCGCACACAATTCGAACTGCCGCCAGCCCAGCTTGCCACGGCAGAACTGCCGGTACTTGACCGCATTTTCATCCTCAAGGCTACGCCTGCGACGCGGAATCCAAAAACTGCCCGGTTCGTCTTCCGTGAAAACGAACCTCTGACACTGAGAGTTAACGGAGGTGAGCAATGACGGCATTTTCAAAGCGTGTTGTCTTTACCATGGGTGGCAAAGGAGGCGTCGGCAAAACTGGCGTCATCGTCTCCTTGGCCGAGTGGTTCGCATTGAACGAGATTCCTGTTACGCTGCTCGATCTCGATACTGAGAATAAGGCGCGTGGCTCTCTCAAACACTTTTTCAATGACACGGTCACCAAGGTCAACATTCACACGCCTGCGGGTCTCGATGCCTTCGTCGATCATCTCGACGGGGGTACGCCCATCATTCTTGCCGATATGGGGGCCGGTGCCGGACAGGTGGCTGCCGATTGGTTCGAGTCGATGTACGAAGATGTCGCTGCAACTGGCGTCCGCTTTACGGCAGTCGGTGTGGTCACGCCGGACCCGGCGAGCGTTGAAAGCGTCCTTGCCTGGGCAAGCCGCCTTCAGGATCGGGTGGAATATGTCATCGTCGAAAACGCTACAAGCGCCTTGGCAGACTTCACATACTGGAGGTCCACTGAACAGGCAAATCGCTTCCGCGAAGCATTCACTCCGGAAATCTTGCAGATGGAGTTTCGGCTTGCGGAACTTGAAAACCCTGTCCGGCAACATGGAATCCAATTGGGACAAGTTGCAGACCGCAAGGCCGACGTAGATGAGTTGAAGAGGGCCTCTCTCGTTATGCGCGCCCAGAGCTATAGACGGCGGCTCTTCTCTGAATTCGACCGGGCAAGGCAGGTGTTCTTGCCATGAATACGGGCCCGGTCCCTTCCAAAGTCGCAGTTATCACGGCGGGAGAGCCGACACTGTTCGACTCTCTCGCCCGCCTTGCCCCTGAAGAATTGCAGGCCGCATATTATCGGGTGCTCGCACATACACGCACACTCAGCCCCGACGATGAAATGCTGCGCATTCTCGAAGCGATGGGTATTCTGGTGCTGCTTACACGTCACACGCCGAAAGATATTGCCGACGAACGGGAACGCTTTCAGGAGTTGCTGGAACTTCATCGGCAGTTCTCAGACGAAGCGCAGCAGAAGATGCTTGGCTATGTCCACGAGTTGGAGTCGCGGATTGTTCGACTGCCCGGTGAGATTGAAGCTGGACTCGACCCCAAGCAAATTGCAAAGATGCTTGGCGAAAGCCTGCGTCAACATTTTCTCCAATCAGGTGTGCCGGACACGGTAAAAGCGCTGCAAGGCACTAGCACGGCCATGACGAGCGCACAGAAGGAACTCTCAACTGCTCTGCGCAATCTATCGGATTCACATGGCGGCATTGTCGCTCAGGTGGAGTATGCCAACAATCGCCTCACGTACTCTCTGGAAAGCCGGGCAAAGACGGTTGACACGCTCTTGCATGAATGGAAAAGCGATCTGCTGCGCATCTGGATTCCGCTAATTGCTGGGGCCGCGATGTTGGTCGGACTGTTTGGCGGTATCGAGATACAAGGTTGCCGGGATTCGGCTCCCGTAGCGACGGCAACTCCGACGCCCGGACAAGCCGTTCCGGCTCCAGCACCACAACAAGATGCCGCGCCGGTCGGCGAGGCAAAGAGGCCGCACCATATACAGGCAACTGCAAAAACTGGCGCAGACCGTGAGCGATAGAAAGGTTCTCTATCGCTCATGCCAGACATTTCGAGCAATCAGCAGACGTCCCCCCGGGCTCCCATTGCACGCTAAATAATGCCTCTTTATGAGTTGACAGTTTATAAAGTGACAGCTCATAATCAAAAACTAACAGGAAAGGCGTTTCCAAACCATGCCCGGCACAACCATCAAACCTGATCCGTTTTATGATCGAACGCTCGAACTTGCGGCCTTGGATCGCGCCTGGAAGCGCCATGGGGCCGGTGGGCAAATGCTTCTCTTGTATGGACGCAGGCGGTTGGGCAAGACCTTCCTTTTGCAACGCTACTTCACGGCGGGCGTAAGCGGGGACGAGCGGGAAAAGCCTCACTGCTACTTTCTGGCTGAACAGTCTACAGCCGCCACACAGCGGCTGACCCTGGCCCGTCAACTGATTGCGGCCCTGCCTTCCGAGGGGGTTGCCCCTGAAGAAATTGCTGTTTCCTGGAACGCTCTTCTTCGCTACGCTTCGCAGCAATCCCAGACACGAAAGAAGAGCGCGGGCCGTTTTGCTCTGATCCTTGATGAGTTCCCTTATCTGGTGGACCAAACTCCGGAGTTGCCTTCCATTCTGCAAGCATGGTGGGACCGCGAGGGGGTGCATTCTCCTCTATTCGCGGTCCTGTGCGGGTCTCAACTCTCGGCTATGGCTGCCCTCGGAAAAGAGAGTGCTCCGCTGTTCGGGCGCTTCAATGCTGGCATCTTTCACCTCGATCCGCTCCACTACGAGGACGTGGCAGCATTCTACGCAAACAGCTCCCACTATGGCGTGGTCGAGAAACTGTTGATGTATGGCGTCTTTGGCGGGATACCGCGTTACCACGCGCTGGTAGACACGTCGCGCCCTCCCGCTGAGGAGATTGTTACGCTGCTGATGCAGCCTCGCGCAATCCTCGAAAACGAAGTGCGGTTCCTGCTGGGCAGTGAACAAATCCGGGACCCGGCTCCGTACAATGCCATCTTGGCGGCGATTGCTGGCGGCGAAACAAAATTCAATCGCATTCAGCAGTTGATCGGCGTGGAGCGCGGAGCGCTTTCGTCATCCCTGCGCACATTGCTGGAGTTGGGCTGGATTCGGCGCGAGCTTCCTTTCGGCGAACGCTCGGACCGCAGGGCAATCTACCGCGTCGCCGATCCCTTTCTTACCTTCTGGTATCGCTTTGTTGCGCCGCTGTCCAGCGCGTTGCAATTCTCCGACCCCGCCACGGTTTACGCTGCACAGGTAGCGCCACGACTAGCCGATTACATGGGCTGGTCGGTCTTTGAGGAAATCTGCGGCCAGTGGCTTCAACGGAACGCGCAACAGCGTCTCGGGCTCAGCGTTCGCGAGATGGCGCGGTACTGGAGCCGGGATGGCCGCACTGAAATTGACCTCATGGCGGAACTCGACAACGGAACTTTTCTCTTTGGGGAGTGCAAGTGGCGCACAGAACGGGTTACGAGGCTCAGTGATTTGAGCGCCTTACAAGCTAAAGTCGCCAGCCTGCCCGAAGCCCGCTGGCGTGACAAGCCTAGCTACATTCTCTTTACTCCAGGCGGCTTCTCTACCGAGCTTCAGCAACTCGCTGCTGATCCTGCCGAACGGCTTTTCCTGGCGAAGGACACAGACTTGCTCCGCCAGGATCGTTAAGAGTGTTTCGGCCAATCTGGAGTGAAGCTGCTAGGCTTTGACCCGACTCCACAGATCGGAGCAATTCATGCTTGAATCTGGGTTCGCAGCGCTTGCTTGCTAACTACAGTCGCTTACTTGGGCAAAGTGTAGAACGTTCTCACGCGAAATTGTACATTTTTGGACATTCCCGTAATTTTCTGTACTTTGGGGAACAAAATCAGATATGGTCTGTTGACCGAATTCCGATTCCAATGCCCTGGTTCAATATTGCACGTTCGGCCTTAATTATTTAGTTCGTTCATGATGCATCCATTGCAAGCGCCCGCAAGGTCTGACTCTGCTCCCTGTGCCTTTTTTGACATCGACTTTGGCACCCATCTTGCATAGACACTTACCAAGTGCCAACTCAGCACTTCATTGCAACGCCCGGAAAAGACGCTCACAACCAGAAGAGCGCACGAGATTGCATGTACGTCGAAACCGGCTGCATCTCTTATCTGGGACAACCACATAACTGGGGGTTGGGCGATGGCAATTGTGGTCGGACGCAGGCGCGCAACATTGATATGTAATGCAGAGAAAAGGATGGATGCCTGTCAATCGTTCATCTTGGCGGTTTCTCTTCTTAGCGGACGCGACCAGGACACGTCAACGAGTGCTTGAATTTCTGAAGTGAGACTTAAACCTCAGATAGGTGCAGGGGAAGCGTAGATCTTCGCGCGAGCCTGTTTCGACTCACAACGAACGAAAGGGAGTAACTAGTATGAAGATGATCAGAGCGATATTGCGCCCAGATGCTGTCGACAGCGTTTCGGAAGGTTTGGCCGAAGCAGGATTCGCCTCAATGACTCAGGTTAACGTGTTTGGCCGAGGCAAGCAGAAAGGCATCACTCTCGGCGCGGTTCACTATGATGAACTCCCAAAGACGCTCGTATTGATGGTCGTTGAGGATGAGAATGTAGATCCGGTTCTCACCATCATCAAGGATAAGGCCTACACCGGTAATTATGGCGATGGCAAGGTATTTATCACTGCTGTCGATGAAGCATACACCGTTCGCACAGGTTCCAAAGGACTCTAGGAGCTACCGATGAAAGAGATCATTGCCATCATTCGCCCAAGGAAGGTCGGACCAACTCGGAACGCACTCGAAAGTATCGGCTTTCCAAGCATGACAGCGACAGGAGTACGGGGTCGCGGAAAACAGTGCGGCATCGCAGGCGAAGTCTTGGTGGACGGCAGTCCGGAGATACTTCTACAGAAAAATGCAGGAGGTATGAAGTACGTTCCCAAGCGGCTTTTGAACATTGTTGTTCCAGATAACTATGTGGACCGAGTTGTACAGAAAATCATTGAGATCAATCAGACTTCGCAAATTGGCGATGGAAGAATCTTTGTCTGCCCGGTAGAGGATGCCATCCGGGTTCGTACCAGAGAACAAGGAGAGAGTGCAGTACTGTAGCTGGAGAATCTCACAATATTTTCTGTTTGCGATCCTCTTGACTTGGCTGCATGGTCGATTTTTATCGGCATCCCCGTGCAGTCAGGTCGTTTTGTATCTGCGTTGCTGGTCTTACTTCCTCAGCGTGAAATCAGTACCTCAATAAGGATCACAGGAGGCTCAATGAACTCTGTACAAACAGGCGCAATGGCTCAAGTGTCTTCGCTGAAGGATCATCCTTGCTTCAACCAGGAAGCACGTCATACTCATGCCCGTATTCATCTGCCCGTTGCTCCACGCTGCAATATGCAGTGCAACTATTGCAACCGAAAGTATAGTTGCGTTAACGAAAGCCGTCCCGGTGTGACCTGCGCGGTGCTTAGTCCAGGACAGGCAATCGAATACCTGCGTGGCTATACAAATAAATTGAAAAATCTGAGTGTGGTTGGTATTGCCGGGCCCGGTGACCCGATGGCCTGCGCTAGCGAAACGCTGGAAACTCTGCGCATGGCAAAGGCCGAGTTCCCGCACCTGCTCCTCTGTCTAGCTTCGAATGGGTTGAACCTCCTCCCTTATGTGGATGACCTCGCATCGCTGGGCATCTCGCATGTCACGGTTACCGTCAACGCTGTGGACCCGAAGATTGGCGCAAAGTTCTATGACTGGATGGTAGTCGATGGCCTTCGCCACACAGGAATCGACGCAGCAGAGATGCTTTGGGATCGTCAGCAGAGATCGATTCAGGCTATTGTCCAGGCCGGTGTCATTGTAAAGATCAACACCATCTATGTTCCGGGCATGAACGATGAACATATCGAACAGGTGGCGCAAACGGTCTCGATTTTGGGTGCAACGATCCTTAATATCATGCCGTTGCTGCCTACCGTTGGAACGCCATTCGCAGCGGTTCCCGAACCTGACCGGGATCAACTCAAGAACTTACGCGCTGTTGCGGTACGCTATCTGCCGCAGATGACACACTGCTCGCGCTGCCGCGCAGATGCCGTTGGAATGCTGGGTGAAGAGAATTCAAGGAAGAATATGGAGCTGCTGCAGGTTGCCTCGCGCGTAGTAATCGAGGATGTGCCAATCTCTCCGTCCGCAACGATTGATTCCGAGTGCGGTCTGCCGATGACCATTTCTCCGCGCCTGCGCCTGACAACGACCGCAGAAAGGCCCTACATTGCTGTGGCCAGCAAAGACGGCATAAGGGTGAATCAGCATTTGGGTGCGGCTACTACGTTTCGCATTTACAAGCCCGATGCGCAGAGTTCACAACTTGTTGACCTTCGCAACGTGGCCAGCGAAGCGAGTGGGCCGACACGCTGGTTGAGCATGATTGAGATTCTGAAGGACTGCTCTGGAATTCTGGTCAGTGGCGCTGGTGCCATGCCGCGAAAGATTTTCGCACATCATGGCATCACTGTTGGCATTGTGGAAGGCCTCATAGATGAGGCGCTGGACGCGACGGCCAAAGGCGACGATCTGATGTTCATGGCCAAGCAAGACTTTCACTGTGGCCCTTCGTGCAGTGGAGATAAGGCTGGCTGCGAATAGTTCCGCTCATACGATTGCAGTCTGGTGTAGATCAACCATCGGAAGGAGGATGCCGCAATGAATCCGCAAGCACCGATCAATATCGTCATGAACGACACGACACTTCGCGATGGAGAACAAACGGCGGGAGTTGCTTTTACGCTGGACGAGAAATTGCACATCGCGTCCGCTCTGGCTGCAACCGGCGTGCCGGAAATTGAAGTTGGAATTCCCGCGATGGGTGCGCGCGAGCAGGATGAGATTCGTGCGGTCGCGGCATTGAAACTCCCCTCTAGACTGATTGCCTGGTGTCGTATGCACGAAGCCGATCTGCATGCTGCGTGCTCCTGCCATGTCCCCATGGTGAATCTGTCAGTTTCTGTCTCCGATCAGCAAATCACGAACAAGCTCCAACGTGACCGCGATTGGGTTCTGAAGCAGACTGAAAGGATAACCCAAGAAGCCATTCAGAGTGGCCTTCTTGTTTCTCTTGGAGGCGAAGACAGTTCTCGTGCCGACATGGACTTTCTGTGTGAACTGATGAATATTGCTGAACGTGCTGGTGCCATCCGATTTCGATTTGCAGATACGCTTGGTGTACTTGATCCTTTTGCGACTCTGGAGCGGTTCATTCGATTAAGACAAGTGACTGGAATGGAACTGGAGATTCATGCTCACAATGATCTTGGCCTGGCCACAGCGAATTCGCTTGCGGCGGTTCGCGGTGGCGCAACCCATGTGAGCACAACGGTGAATGGACTCGGAGAGCGAGCTGGTAACGCGCCGCTGGAGGAGGTTGCCGTTGCAATTCGGCTTCTGGAAGGAAGAGAGACCGGCCTCAATGCAGGTGCATTCAAGACCTTATCAGCTTTGGTTGCCAAGGCCTCGGGGCGACAGATCTCGGTCAACAAGGCTGTTGTCGGCTCTGCCATTTTCATGCATGAATCCGGGATTCACGTCAGCGGCTTGTTGCGTGATCCGATGAACTATCAATTTCTGGACCCTGCCGTTCTTGGCCGTGTTCATGAAATTGTACTTGGAAAACATTCGGGCGCAGCGACCGTGCAATGGGCCTACAACGAGATGGGAATTCCCGTAGATCCGGAAGAAGCCCGAAAGATACTTCTCTCTGTTCGAACTCACTATTTGACCAGCAAAGCGCCACCCACACAGGATGAATTGCGGCATTTTCACCGCGTAGCAAAGCGGGGTGCCGTGACTGTTCTCATCGATTCCATCACCGATTTAGGCAAGGCTTCCTGAGAAAATCTCTGCTCCGAGCTGAAAAGGAACAGTACAGTGAGCGAAAGGGAAGATCGTCGCCGAAGTTGGGCCGACAGTGAGATTGAGAAACATCTGGTCGGCCTGAAATGCTCGAATGTACTTGTCGTTCATGTGGAACAGGGCACTTGGACTGCGTTCCGTGTGGGAGGAATGCAGGATCCCTTATAAGATCTTTACGGGCCTCTATTAATACTGGTCTCATGGTGTATTTCACCCTCATCGCATTTGCATCTAGTTCTCAACAATCCCAAAGCAATGCAACGCCGATCGAGAGCCACTCGCAACAGGGTGGCCAGCAAGGGAAGAAGTAATGGAGAGTGTAGAAGAGAAAAGCTGGATTTGTCTGGCCGGCGAATGTCGAATTCAGGCATGGCCATCTTTGCATGAAATGAGTCAGGTGATCTCCGAAAGTGCGGACCTAGCGAATACTGTCCAGATTCTGTTGCGCATCATGGAAAAGTATATGAATGTCGTTCGCGGCACAGTAAGCCTTTGTGACCGCCAGGCAGGAACGGTTTACATACATGAAAGCTTTGGCCTTACCGAGGAACAGGAAGCACGCGGAATTTATCGCTTTGGTGAAGGCATTACAGGGAAAGTGGTTGACTCGGGCACTACCATGATTGTGCCGCGCATTGGCGACGACAAGGACTTTCTCAATCTGACGCGTACGCACACAGATCAAGATAAAGACCTATCTTTTCTTTGCGTTCCTATCAAGCGCGGCAAGAAGGTCCTGGGAACAATCAGCGTAGAACGCAAATACGATAATGATGTCTTGCTGAAGCTGGATGCTGAACTGCTGGGTATCGTTGCATCCTTAATGGCCCACACAGTGGAACTCTATCTGGTTGAGAATTTCGTGAAAGTATCGCTAATCAGCGAGAATAAACGTCTGCAAGACGCGTTGAAGGACCGCTTCAAGCCTTCGAATATTGTTGGTAATTGTAAGGTCATGCGCGATGTTTATGGCCTAATAGAAAAGGTTGCAAAAGCAAGAACAACAGTTCTCGTGCTGGGCGAGAGCGGGGTCGGAAAAGAACTTGTTGCCAGCGCCATTCACTATTCCGGTCTGGATCCCAAGAGCCCATTTGTTCAGTTCAACTGCGCGGCCTTGCCTGAAAGCTTGATTGAGAGTGAGCTTTTTGGACACGAAAAAGGGTCATTCACCGGTGCGACAGGACAGCGCAAAGGGCGTTTTGAAGAGGCTGATGGTGGAACCATATTTATCGATGAAATTGGCGAGCTCCCCTTGTCGGCGCAGGCAAAGCTTTTGCGCGTCTTGCAGGAAAAGACACTGGAGAGGGTTGGGGCCAACAAACCAATCAAGGTAGACATTCGTATTATTGCCGCTACCAATCGCGATCTGGAAGACATGGTGAGTAAGCAGAAGTTTCGTGAAGACCTCTACTACAGACTCAATGTCTTCCCTATCATAGTTCCCCCATTGCGCGAGCGCGGTGCCGACATCGTTGCGCTCGCTGATTATTTCGTTGCTCGATATTCCGATCAGAATCACAAGAATGTAAAAAGGATATCCACTCCGGCATTGAATATGATGATGAGCTACCACTGGCCGGGCAATGTCCGCGAACTCGAAAACGTGATTGAGCGGGCAACGATCCTCTCGGAGGACGGCGTCATTCATGGTTATGATCTGCCACCATCTCTGCAGACAACAGTTCTGCCTGGCGCCACGCAAAAGGGTGGGCTCAGCGCCAGAATGGCTGCTGTTGAATACGAGATGATTGTGGATGCATTGAAAACACACGATGGAAACATGTCAGAGGCGGCAAAGGATCTTGGCTTGACGCGCAGGATATTAGGCCTGCGCATGGAGAAATACAGCATCAATTACAAGGACTACAGACTGGTTGACAAGAAGCAACAGCAGTAGGCACACGTCTTTCATTTCAGCATGAAACAAACTCAGTCAGCGATGCTCACTCCATACGAGCATCGCTTTGATGACTGCACGCTCTGCTTTCCGGGACTTCCATTCTGCTCGAATGACAATCCCACATCAGAACAATCGATCAATTGGGTTGAAGCGGAGAGAGCGGTATTCCTGTACTTTATGCGTCGTCACTGTTGTCCAAAACAGGAGTTTCAGCAGTAAGTCTGGTATGGAGGTAAGGCTGCATCGATCTGATAGGTTGGGTTTGTCTAGAACTTGACCGTCAGAGGAGGACGCAGCCTTGTCCATAGTATGCAGCATTTTCTCCCAAGTCTTGAAGTTGATCCCACGCGCCGATTTCGATTCCGCCGTTCGCAAGGATGAAGCCGAACGCAATGCCAAAGGCTTCACTTGTTGGGGCCAGTTGGTGGCGATGTTGTTTTGTCAGTTGGGTTCAGTCAACAGCTTGCGTGACATCACCAACGGCTTGGCCGCCAGCGAAGGCAAACTGCGTCACCTGGGCTTGCCTGCCGCTCCTAAGCGCTCGACCTTGGCTTATGCCAACGCCCATCGCCCCAGCGCACTGTTCGAGGATCTCTTCTATCAGATGTTGGAGGTCGCCCGCACTCAGGCCCAACAGTCAGGCGTCCGGCACAAGTTCCGCTTCAAGAACAAGCTGCTGTCGATCGATGCGACCACCATCGAACTGTGCGCCTCGGTCTTCGATTGGGCGCAGTTCCGGCGTACCAAGGGAGCAGTGAAGCTGCATCTGATGCTCGATCACGACGGCCTGCTGCCCTGCTACGGGGTCATCACCGACGGCAAGCAGCATGAAGTTACCGTGACTCGCCAGTGGGAGTTCCCGCCCGGCACCATCCTGGTCTTCGATCGCGGCTATACCGACTACAACTG
Organism: Telmatobacter bradus; assembly: GCF_048629425.1. Classification (NCBI taxonomy): domain Bacteria; kingdom Pseudomonadati; phylum Acidobacteriota; class Terriglobia; order Terriglobales; family Acidobacteriaceae; genus Telmatobacter; species Telmatobacter bradus. The sequence goes on along the minus strand of NZ_CP184532.1, from coordinate 2,704,775 downwards.
GTTCGAGCGGCTGACCCTGCAGGGTGTTTACTTCGTCACCCGCCTGAAGACGAATGCGGACATCATCGAAGTTGAGGATCTGGATCTTCCCCAGCGCAAGGGACTGGTGAGCGATCAGATCATCTGCATGACGCAGCAGGCCGCGGAGAACGACAACCCACCCATGATGCGCCGTATCGAGTTCTTCGACGAAGAGCAGCAGCGTACCCTGGTCTTCCTGACCAACAATATGAAACTGGCCGCTGCCACCGTTGCTGAGATCTACAGGAATCGCTGGAAGATCGAGTTGTTTTTTAAGGCCCTGAAGCAGTCTTGCAAGGTAAAGACCTTCGTCGGCACCTCGGCCAACGCACTGAAGACGCAGATCTGGACGGCGCTGATCGCCATGCTGCTGGTCAAGATCCTGCACATGAAGTCGACCTTCGGGTGGCACTTGTCCAACTTCATGGTTCTGTTGCGCCAGCAACTGTTCGTCTATCGCGACTTATGGAAGTGGATCAACGATCCTTTCCAGGCACCGGAAACGCCACCCACTTCACAACTGGAGCTGGTCTTCGCTTGACTTGGACAGCTGATTGCTCTTCGCATAACTCGGAACCGACCAACCCGTTCCGTCAATGCACGGGAACGACGCACTATGCCCTGTCAGATCAACGTTCGTCTAAGACGCTTCCTGTTATCTTGGACAGCAGTGATGCGTCGTACATAAATGCACAATCAAGTTTTAATTTGTACAACTGCGAACTTTTTCACCTCAAAAAAACTGGAAGAATGGGGCAGGTTGAATTCAACCTGCAATCTCATGTTCAAAATCCGATAGAGTTTCGTGAAGTAATAAATTCTTCTATCCAACACAAAACAAGCATAGTCGAGTGGAGATTCCATGCGCAGCGGAGACTATTTTGCGTCGTCGTCGAAGAGAGCGCGAGGTTTGGCACGGCGTTTGCAGATACAGATAGCGTTGGCCGCTCTTGATTCTTACGACGTACTGCTCGTCAAGCAGAGTTGGCAACGCTTGAACTAGCGGACATGAACATTGCAGCAGAAATTCATACGACGACGCAGTTACATCTCCACAAACCTTCTAAGGAGCTATCATGACGAGAAAGATTGCAATCTACGGTAAGGGCGGAATCGGCAAATCGACGACCACACAGAACACGGCAGCGGCGATGGCCCATTTTCATGGCAAGAAGATCTTCATCCATGGTTGCGATCCAAAGGCCGACTCGACACGATTGATTCTTGGCGGCAAGATGCAAGAGACGCTGATGGATGTTCTGCGAGAGCAGGGCGCAGAAAAGGTTACCAACGACAAGGTTATCAAGCGCGGCTTCGAGGATATCCAGTGCGTTGAGTCTGGCGGCCCTGAACCCGGCGTGGGTTGCGCTGGCCGCGGCGTCATTACTGCCATCGATCTGATGGAGCAGAACAAAGCCTACACCGAAGATCTTGACTTTGTTTTCTTTGACGTGCTTGGCGACGTTGTCTGCGGTGGTTTTGCTATGCCGATCCGCGAAGGCAAAGCGCAGGAAGTGTACATCGTCGCTTCGGGCGAAATGATGGCAGTGTATGCCGCCAACAATATCTGCAAGGGTTTGGTGAAGTATGCGAAGCAGTCTGGTGTACGCCTTGGCGGCGTCATCTGCAATAGCCGTAAGGTTGATCGCGAGCAGGAGTTCATTGAAGAGTTTACTGCTTCCATCGGCACGCAGATGATTCACTTCGTTCCTCGCGACAACATTGTGCAGCGCGCAGAGTTCAACAAGAAGACAGTCACCGAGTTTGATGAAACGCAGAATCAGGCTCATGAATACAGCGAACTCGGTCGCAAGATCATCGATAACCAGAACTTTGTGATACCCAAGCCGCTGAGCATGGATCAGTTGGAATCGATGGTAGTGAAGTACGGCCTGGCCGAATAAATTGCGCTCGTTCACAGAGTGCGGATCGCGCGCGGTCAAGCAAAAACGAGCATCGCGCACGTGCCCTTTTCACTACTGAATAGTGGGCGTTCAATAGACGGTTATTACAGCCCTCAGGAGGTATTATCGATGCCACATCATGAGTTTGATTGCAGTACGTGCATCCCCGAGAGAAAGAAACATGCTGTGGTCAAAGGGCCCGGTGAGACGATTGCAGACGCGTTGCCGGCAGGATACCTGAGCACCATTCCCGGCTCGATATCCGAGCGCGGCTGTGCCTACTGCGGTGCCAAGCATGTCATCGGAACACCGATGAAGGATGTTTTGCACATCAGCCACGGCCCGGTTGGATGCACTTACGACACATGGCAGACCAAGCGCTACATCAGCGACAACGACAACTTCCAGTTGAAGTACACCTTCGCGACCGACATGAAGGAAAAGCATGTCATCTTCGGCGCGGAGAAGCTTCTCAAGCAGAATATTCTCGACGCATTCAAAGCCTTCCCGGATATCAAGCGCATGACGCTGTATCAGACTTGTGCATCGGCCCTTATCGGCGATGACATCAACGCCATTGCGGGCGAGGTGATGGAAGAACTCCCTGACGTTGACATCTTTGTGTGCAACTCTCCGGGCTTCCGTGGCCCGAGTCAGTCCGGCGGTCACCACACCATCTGCATCGCGTGGTTCAAGGACAAGGTAGGAACGGTTGAGCCGGAGATCACCAGCGACTACGTGATCAACTACGTTGGTGAATACAACATCCAGGGCGATCAGGAAGTCATGCAGGATTACTTCAAACGCATGGGGATCCAGGTGCTCTCGACGTTTACCGGCAATGGTTCGTACGATGACTTGCGGTCCATGCATCGCGCGCATCTGAACGTGCTCGAATGCGCCCGCTCCTCCGAGTATCTCTGCAACGAATTGCGCGTGAAGTACGGAATTCCGCGCCTGGACATCGACGGCTTTGGCTTTGATGCGCTCTCGGATTCGTTGCGGAAGATTGGCCTCTTCTTTGGTATCGAGGATCGTGCCGAAGAGATTATTCGCGCCGAGACGGCACGATGGAAGCCGGAACTCGATTGGTACAAGGAGCGGCTGACCGGCAAGAAGGTCTGTTTGTGGCCAGGTGGATCGAAGCTGTGGCACTGGGCCCATGCGATTCACGAAGAGATGGGCGTAGAGGTTGTTTCGGTGTACACCAAATTCGGTCATCAGGGCGACATGGAAAAAGGCATTGCTCGTGCCGAGGAAGGTGCTCTGGCGATCGACGACCCGAACGAACTCGAAAGCCTTGAGGCAATGTACAAGCTCAAGCCTGATTGCATCTTCACTGGCAAGCGTCCGGGTGAATTTGCCAAGAAGATTCGCGTTCCGTACCTTAATGCGCACGCATACCACAATGGACCGTGGAAGGGATACGAAGGCTGGGTGCGTTTTGCGCGCGACATCTATAACGCGATTTATTCGCCTGTGCATCAGCTTGCCATGGTGGACATCAGCAAAGATGAGCTTCCGACTGAAAGCGGATTTCAGACGCGCCGCATGCTCTCTGATGCCACACTCAGCGACGATGTAAAGAATGCACCGGAACTCCGCCAGTACACCGGCAAGTTCGACGTAATCGCCGACCTGCGCAATAAAACCGTGGCCGATTATCCCTACCTGCGCCAGGACAAACTCGCGCAGTTGGTGTAGGAAGACATGCGATGGAGGATACGATGAAAGACAAAATTGAGCAATTGGTCGATTACATCATGAAGCATTGCCTGTGGCAGTTTCACTCCAGGGCATGGGATCGGGAGCGTCAGAATCGCGAGATTCTGACGTGGACTAACAAGATTCTCTGTGGCGACATCGAGAAGCCAGCAGACCGCCTGGATCGATGCCACTGGGTGGATGCAATGGTGTTGGCTGATTCCTATCGAGAGAGTTTTCCTTGGATCAAGGAACTTGCCAAGCCGGAGATTGAAACGCTCATGAAGGGCGTCCATGAGCGCATGGACTTCCTGACGATTACTGGCTCAAAGAACCTCGAACTGACGGACCAGAACTACTAAGGAGATCTCTATGGCCTGCAATCTTTCGGAACGGACACGCGCCGGTATCATCAACCCGATTTTCACGTGTCAGCCAGCGGGCGCACAGTTCGCCAGTATCGGCATCAAGGACTGTATTGGACTAGTGCATGGCGGTCAGGGCTGCGTCATGTTTGTGCGCCTCATCTTTTCGCAGCATTTCAAGGAGAGCTTCGAACTGGCTTCCTCCTCGGTTCACGAAGAGGGTGCAGTCTTCGGCGCACTCAAGCGCGTGGAAGAGGGCGTCGATGTCCTGCTCATGCGCTATCCGCACATCAAAGTGATTCCTATTATCTCCACCTGCTCGACCGAGATTATTGGCGATGATATCGACGGTGTGGTGGTCAAGCTCAATGAAGGCCTGCTCAAGGAGAAGTACGCGGATCGTGAAGTCTATCTGGTGCCGATCCACTCGCCCAGCTTTGTGGGCAGCATGATTAGTGGCTATGATTCGGCAGTGCGTGATCTCGTCAAGTATTTTGCCACCAAAAGCGACCCCAATGGCAAGATCAATCTCTTTACGGGGTGGGTCAATCCAGGCGATGTTACAGCCCTCAAGCACCTGTTGAGCGAGATGGACATTGAAGCCAATGTCCTGTTTGAGATCGAAGAGTTCGACTCGCCGCTGATGCCGGATGGTCAGCATGTCTCACACGGCGAAACTACGGTCGAAGATCTGCGCGATACGGGCAACGCCTTCGCCTCGATTGCTCTCAACCGATACGAAGGTGGCAAGGCCGCGCAGTATCTTGAAGAAGAACTCGGTATTCCTGCCACGATTGGCCCAACTCCCATCGGCATTCGGAATACGGATGCTTTCCTGCAGACGCTGAAGAAGATTACCGGCAAACCAATTCCACAGGCACTCGTCAAGGAACGCGGCATTGCCATCGATGCACTGACCGATCTGACGCACATGTTCCTGGCTGAAAAGAAGGTTGCCATCTATGGCAACCCCGACCTGGTCATCGGACTGGCACAGTTCTGCATCGACTTGGAGATGAAGCCACAACTGCTGTTGCTTGGGGATGACAATCCCAACTATGCAAGGGATCCGCGCATTCTCGAACTCAAAGAAAAGGTCGATTGGGATATGGATATTATTACCAACTCTGACATCTTTGAGATGGAGGACAGAATCAAGAATAAAGGTCTGGATCTGGATCTGATTCTTGGTCACTCGAAGGGACGCTTCACGGCCATCGATTACAAGATTCCGATGGTGCGTGTTGGCTTCCCGACCTATGACCGCGCTGGCATGTATCGTCATCCGGTGGTGGGATATGCGGGTGCCATATGGCTGGCCGAGCAGATGGCGAATGCGCTCTTTGCAGACATGGAATACAAGGGCGAACGCGAGTGGAGCCTCAACGTCTGGTAGGTCACGAATACTCTCTGCGCATCTCTTCCATCGAGCACCAGGGAGAGATGCGCGTGAAAGTAAGTTGATGGTTCACGATTCCAGCAGGAGGTTGTAGCAATGGCGCTAGGTTCTCTGGTTGCAGTCAGTTCTCTCGTCGATTCTTCTTGTGGATTGAATTCCGCCGTTTCCGAAGCGCGAATGAAAGACCTGTATTTTGCTTACGGATCCAACATGAATCTATCGCAGATACGTTCACGTTGTAGCAGGCCTGTGGCAATCTCTGCAGCCTGTCTGAAGGACCATCGTCTGGTCTTCTGCGGCCACTCCGATATTTGGGATGGGGGCATAGAGACGGTGGAGCCCGCGCCTGGTGAAGAGGTCTGGGGCGTCCTCTTCTCGCTGAGTAACATGAATTGGGAACGACTAGATCTGTGGCAGGATGCCCGTATGGATGGCGGTGGACTATACTTCCACATTCCGATGGAAGTCATCGACATGAACGGACACGAGCACTATGTGCGCCTCTATAAAAAGGATCTTCAAAAGGAGCCTACAAAGCCCAGTCGTGAGTATCTTGACTTCATTGTGCAGGGTGCATTAGAGAATGGTCTCCCCCGTTTCTATATTGACGCATTGAAAGCCATCACCGCCAAGCCAGCTTTATATCCTGTCCCCATGAGGGGCAGTTATGATCTTGGGCATGCAGCAGGAGCTTCTTGCTCCGATTGCGCAAGTTAATGCTATGCGTAATCGAGCATGGTGCAATGAAACCTCAACCACGGAGGGGATGATCGCATGAAGATTGCGGCTTTTGTGAATGCCGGTGGAGAGATTGCTGATTTTTTTGAGGATGGCAGGATTTGTCTGTTTAGTAAAGACGCTGAAGGGTGGGAGAAAATTCGCGAAATTCCTCTGGCTATCAAAGAAGAGATGGGACTCGGCGATGTGAAACATTCGCTTGCCTCATCTGTGGCGCAGATGAAGGACTGCGATCTCTTTGTGCTGCGCAATCTGCGGGGAGGCATTAAGGCAATGCTGGAGGATCACGGCTTCCGCGTCTGGAAGTCGAATGGTGCGCTGATAGAACAGCTAGACAATGTAGCTTTGCGCGAGATGGAACTGGTCGCGATCGAGCAGCAGGAGAAGGCACCCATCCCTGGTCCGGAGCTTGTTGGTGAACTGCGGGATGGCTGCTATAAGGTCAATCTAGTTGAGTTATTGCAGAGCGGAATGCCGCATGTTTCGCGCGATGTCCTGATGCCATTTTTTGAGACGGTCGCTTTCCAGCGCCTTGAGATCGTCTGCCAACATATTCCGAAGTGGTTCGTCATGGAGTTTCCTGGCTTGGGATTGCGTGTTGAATCCACTACCACGGAAGGTCTGGGCAATGATGTCACGGTTGTTGTGGTTCCGGCATGTGGCAAACGCAGTTGCCCTCCAGGCAAACAGCGCGGCAGCTCAGGATGCCACTGCGGCTAATCTTTTCATGCAGGCGCGAACATGCAAGTTATCCATTTTGTGGCGCAACCCCGTCCTTTCATATTGGAACAACCTCAGATGACCGGAGAGAGTCAATGAATCAACACCCGCATGGTGCCATGCGCCGCAAGGAACGTGAGATAACGGATCGCGCCGAGATAGATGCAATCCTGCAGTCGAGCAAGGTCATGTACCTTGGCTTGGCCGATCAGGAAATTCCATTTGTTGTGCCAGTGTTCTTTGCCTATGATGGCACTTCGGTGTATTTTCACTCCGCAGGCGCGGGAACCAAGATTGAGATCCTCAAGCGTAATCCGAAGGTATGCTTTGTTGTCTCGGTGGATCAGGGGTTCATAGAGAGTGACAAAGCTTGTGACTTCGAAGCAAAGCACAGCACGGTGATCGGCTTTGGATGCGCTAATTTCATCGAAGACGATGCTGAGAAGATTTTAGTACTTGACCGGATTGTTGCGCTCTTCAGCGATCAACATTTCGAATACCCAAAGAGTAATCTTCATCACACGACTGTCATTCGTATTGACATTCATTCCCTCAAAGGCAAGAAGCATGGCCATTAATATTGGGGGCGTAGAGCTAGGAGATTTTGTATGAAGTAACGAATAGCATATGAGCCAATTTGCATATGGCTTATATGCTACAAATGGTAATTGCAGGCTACAAAATCTTTCTGCACTGAGAATATACAATATTGTTGTAGCTATCGTTATGCCTTGTAACGACTTGATGGGGAGGGTTTTGTTCAATACAGCGTTGGAGTTTTCTCGATTCATTGTCGATCAATGGTCGAACATTATCGAACCCGATTCGAGGTGGTTCGAGGGCTATTCGAGCTGATCGCACTGGATAACCATTTCTAAGCTGTGAGGCTTAGGGATGGTGTCTATCTCCAAAACGAGCGCAGCGAGAAGGCCATTCGAAGCAATTTACCAAAATGATGCTTGCGGAATCAGGCGGTTTTAACGGCGATGCGGGTGGAATGAGAGCGCAGCTTGTCATCTGTTCTTCATTCTGGAGGCTTGCCAATCGAACCTCCATATTGGCGAGGGCTGGCTTCAGTGCTTGCCGTCAGGATGCTGCTGGTGCCCTGCATTTGACAAAATTCATCGCCGACTCATTGACGGTCTAGGGGAGATGCACATATGCTTCCCCTAGACCGTCGAGGAAAAGGGACATAATGCCACAGAAGCAGGATCAGCAGAACGACCTATTGCAGGGCACACTGGATATGTTGATTTTGAAAGCGGTGTCGCTCGGTCCCTTGCACGGCTATGGTGTTCTGCTGCGCATTCAGCAGATTTCCGGCCAGAAGTTGCTGGTTCAACAGGGATCTCTTTATCCAGCGCTCTACCGATTGGAGCACCAGGGCGCAATCAGCAGCGAGTGGGGCGAGAGTGAAAACAACCGCCGCGCCAAATACTACTGCCTCACCAAACTCGGTCACAAACTGCTCGGTGACCAGACAGCGAAGTGGAACCGCATGGCCGGAATAGTCAATGACATTCTCAGCGCCACACCGGAGGAGATATGAATCGCTTTCTTCTGCCCCTTATGAGCAAAGCGTCAGAACTGAAGTCCTGGTTCCGCGCGGTCACACATCGCAAGCGCCTTGAACAGGAGATGGAAGCTGAACTTCGCAACCACCTCGAACATCTGACCGAGGAGTTGATACGCGCCGGACAAAGTCCCGAGGAGGCTACTCGTCGTGCTCGCATTGCTTTGGGGGCAATCACTGTTCAGAAAGAAAACATGCGTGCTTCCTTGGGCTTGCGCTGGTGGGATGAACTGCGGGCCGACCTGCGTTACGGAATGCGGATGCTGTGCAAGAGCCCCGGGGTTACGGCGATAGCGGCGATCTCGCTGGCGCTGGCGATTGGCGCGAATACGACCATCTTTTCGTTGGCCAAGCAGTTGCTGTATGAGCGACTGGCGGTGCCGCACGCGGAGAATCTGCGCTTGTTTGCCTGGACGGGCACGGAGGACCATGTCGCGGTACATTACGTCTGGGGCGACTACGATCCACTACCCGGCGGTCACGTGGCCAGCACATCCTTCTCCTATCCGGCATATCTCGAACTGCGTGCGCAGAATCGCAGCCTTGAAGATTTGATTGCCTTCAAAGTTACAGGGATGAATGCGACGATTCGCGGGGAGGCAAAACGGGTTCAAACAGAGATGGTTTCCGGGAACTACTACGCAGTGTTGGGCGTGAGCGTACAGTTGGGGCGCGCGATTCAACCGTCCGACGATACAGTACCCGGCCAGAGCCCGGTGGCAGTTATCAGCGACGGGCTATGGGAACGGGATTTCGGGCGGTCCCCCACAGTGCTGGGCCAGACGATCAAATTGAACGACATTTCTTTGACTATCGTCGGCGTCAACCCCAAGGGATTTACGGGCGCAAAGAATGTGCAGCAGTCGCCAGAGATTTTTGTGCCGTTGGCCATGCAGCCGATAGTTGCTCCGTACTCCTCGTTGGGCGGCTCCTTGCTCGCCGAACCGAAGGGGTGGTGGTTGAACGTGATGGGCCGCTCCAGGCAGGGCATGAGCGATGCAGGGGCGCAGTCCGCGCTCGATGTGCAGTTGGCAGCCATTGTGCGTGGCACCATGCTGGTGCGCAAGGGCGAGGACGTGCCGCGCCTGGAACTGCGCGACGGCAGCCGGGGATTGTTTACGCAGGAAAAGACTTTTGCCAAACCTATGGTGGTATTGATCACGCTAGTAGGCCTAGTTCTGTTGCTGGCTTGCGCGAATATCGCGAATCTGATGCTGGCACGGGGCGCACAACGACAGCGGGAGATGAGTGTTCGAATAGCGCTGGGCGCGGGCCGGGCGCGTGTGCTGCGTCAGATGCTGGTGGAGAGCCTGCTGCTGGCCGCGCTAGGCGGCGTGGGCGGTCTGTTGGCTGGCTACCTGGGACGCACCGCGATTCCCAAGATGCTCGGAAATGCTTGGGAGCACAACGATTTTCAGATTCACTTCGACGGTCGTGTCTTTGCGTTCACGGCCGGTGTAACGATCCTGACCGGGCTGCTCTTCGGTCTGGCACCGGCACTAAGTGCCGCGCGTGCCGAGGTGAGCAGCAGCCTAAAAGAGACCGCGCAAACTACTACGCGACGGCGCAAGGGCATGGGCGGAAAGGCTCTAGTGTGCTTTCAAATTGCGCTCTCCACTCTGCTGGTGATTGGAGCGGGGCTATTCTTGCGGACATTGGGCAGGTTGAACGCGGTGGATGCTGGCTTCCGTACGGACCACCTACTGTTGGTGGAGATCAATCCGCCAACAAAAAAATATCCTGCGGGTAGGGACGTCGAGCTGCATCGGCGGCTGGAGCAGGCCATGGCGGTCGTGCCGGACGTCGATTCGGTGGCCCCGGCCTGGAATGCGTATCTCTCAGACGATACTTCTGGAACCGATTTCCTGCCGGAGGGTGTGGTTTACGACAAGAACAAGCATCAGGAAGAAGATGTCAACGCTGTCGGCAATCGAATTTTCGAGACGCTTGGCATACCGATTATTGCCGGGCGCGCCTTTGGGATGCAGGACACACAAGGGTCGCCCAAGGTGGCCGTCATTAATCAGGCATTGGCGCGGACGCGGTTTCCTGGACAGAATCCGGTTGGAAAGAGATTCTCAACGGGCGATAACGATACAGACGGGCACGTGGGCAAAACTGCAAACAATTGGATTCAGATTGTTGGGATTTGCGGAGATACACGCTATGCGAATCTGCGTACAGAACCTCCGCCGCAGTTCTTCCTTCCTTATGTTCAGCAGACGAGGGTCGGCGGCATGACCTATGAAATTCGCACCCGAATGAAGCCCGAAGCTATTCTTCCCACATTGCGCCGGGCTGTTCAGCAGATAGACCCTGATTTGCCACTGGTGAATGTGAGGACGCAGGAGCAGCAGATTGAGGCGGACTTACAGCAAGAACGGTTGTTTGTCATCTTAACTTCAGGTTTTGGCCTGCTGGCGTTGGCGCTGGCCTCGGTGGGCATTTACGGGATTCTTGCGTACGCGGTGGCGCAGCGCACCAATGAGATCGGGATACGGCTAGCGCTGGGTGCGCAACCAGCGCAAGTGCGTGGCATGATTTTGCGCGAAAGCACAGGTCTGGCGGTAGTGGGAATTCTTACCGGAGTCGCCGGGGCATTGGTGCTAACGCACGCAATCAAGTCAATGCTCTACGGTATCCAGCCCTACGACCCACTTACGCTGTCTTTGGGCATCCTGCTGTTGCTGACGGTTGCCGTTGCGGCCAGTTGGATTCCGGCTCGCCGCGCCGCAAGTGTACAGCCCATCCAGGCACTACGCCACGAGTGAAGACGGATGACAATTTCGACGCCGACAGCCGGAGGCTACTCCGCGCGGGAGCATTGATGTCTATCCCCAAAACAGGCGTCGCGAGAAGGCTATTCAGAGCTCGCTGACGGAATGATGCTTGCGGATTCAAGCGACCCTATAGGCGACTTAGGCGAAACTGGGTTTCCAAAAACATATTCATACGCATTACAACCCATGATCGCCGCCCCTGTGCCCAGCGACTCACTGTGAAATCGGTCCTTAATCCTCTTGCTGCTGGTCATCAATTGGCAATACGCCGTAATTGCGGATCAGTTCCAAGTCTCCGCGTCTTGCTTCCATATATTTCGGCTTGATCTGGACTTGCGTGGTCAAGAACTCGAAATGGAGCAATGTGCCGTCAGTGAAGCGGATTTCCAAAGCCTGCCATTCCGGCGGGTCATTGATTACATTGACGAAGGCGACGACCTTGCCAACGGCTTCGGTGAAGTTCAGGCCGAGCTTCGGGGGGGTATTTTTGGCGCGTCTTTCCATTCGCTCCCGTTCGTTCACGTCTTCGATCTCCTCTAGAGAATCGAAGTCGCTGTCGTAATCCGGTCTTTTGATTTTGTTCGACATTGCATCCTCCGAGGCATGATTCAATCGACTGGCGAACCAGAAATCAGAAGGATGATTCCAAGATTCTGCACGCTGTCGATCTTGAACTCCGGCTCTGTCCAACGTAGATAGGCCAACGCCTGGTCAAAAGTCGTCGCCGCGATTCGTACGGTATTTCGCTCCGGCGGTCGTGGCAATTCTCGCCCAGCAAGCCCTGTTTCCTGGTACGACACACTTTCGCGAAATTCGAACAGAGACGCTTCGCATCCGCCGTGGTTGCCAACCTCGAACCGGCTGAAGGTCTCTTCGCCTTTTCCTCTTTTGCCCATGGGATTCTCCTGTCAGCGGGCAATCATTCGTGGCCAGCGTTTTAGTACCTCGCCGTTCTCCACTTTCCAGTTGCTGAACTCGGTCTTCAACTCAACCATCGGGAAGAGCTCAACCGATAGCGAGGTTCCATCGACAAAATCCACCTCGACCACGTTGTAGTTGTCTGAGTAACTGATGTAGATGGATCGCACACGCTTTCCAGCAATCTCCTTCGTAATGCGAAGCTGGCCTGGGCCGAGCGGAGGAAGTTCTTCGAACTCGACCGATTCTTCATCGTGTTTGTTTCCGTCCATAATGGAGGCCCCTTTTCTGCAACAAGGTTTCAGCGGACAACACCGCTCCGTGTCGGCGTACACGAATCACTTGCCTTTGGCTGTCTTTGCTTTCTTCGTAGTCGGTGAGTTTGTGCCCTGAGGTTCATCCAGGAATCGAACGCGCGGCGGGAGACCTTGCTGTGCACGCTCTGCTTCACGATGCCGGACGCTAATGTAGACATCTTCCGGATCACGGAGGCTGTTCTCTTCTTTGCGCCGTTGGCTCTCAAAGAGCCATTCCTCAGTCAGTTCAACTTCGCTCATGAAATCGACAACGTCCTGGCTGGCTGAGGCACGAACGTACTGAATCAAAGACTGGCGATAGAGCATGGGTTCGCGTTTGATGGAGAAATTGCCGCCCAACTCTTCCAGCAATTCGACCATCTTCTGCGCATACACATTCAACAGATAAAGATGCTCGTACGCAGGGAATCGCAATGGCGGCGATCCCGTCCCGGCATGGCGCACGGCGGCCTGCCAAGCGCGTTCTCGTTCTTCCGAGACGCGGCTATTGCGGAAAAGCTCTTGAAAGAAAGGATTTGTCCCCGGCGCATCCTTGCGGGTATGTTTAGATACAGCCATATCATCGCCTTTCACGGAAGGTGAGAAGTGGTCAGGGATACGTCGGTGTTGACGCACTGGCGTGTCCCGTTACGTGTAGGCGTTCGGACCAGTATTATGGCCCTGAACCAAACTATCAGGAGGATACAACAAGTACTTGATAAAATCAAGCACATATGGTGGAAGTCTAGAGAATTGTATTTCTCAGGCCGAAGCAGCCCGCATCCGCGGCGTGTCAAATCAGGCGATTGCTGATTTGATTGCGCGTGGGCGACTGACGACAGTCCACGTGGCAGGAAAAACGCTCGTTCTCCGTTCCGAGGTGGAGTCATTTGTTCCGCAACCAAAGCTTGGCCGTCCACCCAAGAAGACTGCCGCCAAGAAATCCCCTAAAAAGGTGCCAAATAAATAGGGCTCTTATCGGTCAGCGGAATTCCTTGCAATGGGATTTCGAACAGCGTTAGCGTCAATCCATGCTGACAATACGGGCCATGTCGGGCGGTGTCGGGTATGCCCAGCGGCATCTCGAACACAGCGATTACTACGATGAACACCGCCGCGTACAAGGCGAGTGGCAGGGGCGTGGAGCCGAGTTGCTCGGATTGAGCGGAAACGTGACTCCTGAACAGTTTGAGGCAGTCCGCGAAGGGCTGCACCCAGAGACCGGAGAATATCTGCGTCCGCGTCACAGTGCGGATCGAGTGAGTGTGGACGGAACCGAGCAGAGCAAGGCGCGGTCTCTCTACGATCTGACGTTCTCCGCGCCGAAATCGGTTTCGATTCAGGCGATGGTCGCGGGAGATGAGCGATTGGTAGCTGCTCACGATGAAGCTGTCCGCTCAACTCTGGCAGAAGCGGAAAGCCATGCAGCAACGCGTGTCCGTCTGCATGCCGCAAACGAAGATCGCACCACCGGCAATTGGATCGTTGCTACGTACCGCCACGATGCCAGCCGCGAACTCGACCCGCAACTGCACACCCATACCGTTGCCGCCAATCTCACCTATGACGGCGTAGAGGGCCGCTGGAAGGCATTGCAGGCATCCGGTTTGTATGAGCGCCGGGCGTACCTCACCGAGGTCTACCGGAACACACTGGCCCACGAGGTACGCAGTCTTGGCTACGAGATTGAGACGCGACGTGATTCTCGCGGACGTAATCTCGGTTTTGAAATCCGTGGCGTGTCGGATGATCTGCTGACGAAGTACAGCCAACGCAGCGCACAACGGGATCGAGCCATTGATGAATTCACAAAGCAGAATGGCCGCAAGCCAACAGATAACGAAGTTGCCGTTCTCGTCCGTGAATCTCGCGCGGACAAGCTGGCGGAAATCTCCACAGAGCAGGTCCGGCAACAGCAGCAGGCACGTCTGTCTCCGGAAGAACGGCGAAGCCTTGAACGACTCCAGCAGAACTCCCTGGAGCACAGACAGAACGTGCCAGATGAAATTTCGCGAGCGCATGATTCCTTGCAATACGCAAAGGAACATCTCTTCGAGCGGCGTTCTGTCGTTCATGATTACGAATTGCTGGCTGAAACTCTGCAACATGGCCGGGGTCAAGTTGATCTGGGACAATTGCGCGGCTTGCTGCAAGTTGAGCAATCCCAGGGCGAACTTATCCATGCCGGTAATCGACTGGCTACCCGCGACAGTCTGGACCGCGAACAGCGCATGGTGGCTTTAGTAAATAAGGGCATCGGCCAGTACCCGCAACTGGGTGGCACGCATGAATTCCACCCGGATGAACATCTCCGAGACGAACAAAAACGCGCAGTTCAGCAGATTCTTGATTCACGCGATTTCGCTATTAACCTGCGCGGAGCAGCAGGAACCGGCAAAACGGTCACACTTCAGAAAATTGATCGCGGGCTTCGCGAAGCCGGGCGCAATGTAACGGCGATTGCGCCGACGCGCAGCGCGGTAGAGGAGTTGCAAAAGGTCGGCTTCCGCGATGCGATGACCGTTTCCCGGCTGCTGGAAGATGAGTCGGCACAGGCAGCGCTTCGTGGCCGGGTTTTGATCGTGGATGAGGCTGGCATGATCTCCGGGCGTCAGATGGATGGAATACTACAACTCGCAGAACAGCAGCAGGCCCGTATTCTCTTCTCCGGCGACACGCGGCAGATTCAGAGTGTTGAAGCCTCGGACGCGCTGCGCATTCTGGAGCACGAATCGCAGATGAAAAATGTCTCGCTGACCGGCGTGCAGCGCCAATCGAACATCGCGTACAGAGATGCCATTCAAACACTGCGCGAGTCTCCCGAACAGGGATTTGAAAAGCTGGAACGGCTCGGCGCGGTGCATGAGGTCTCCTTTGCAGAGCGTGGCCGGGCTGTCGCTGATCTCTATCGCGAAATGACAGCCGATCCTTCCCGGAAGATTCTGGTTGTAGCGCCTACGCATGAGGAGATCAGCCGCGTTACCCGTGCGATTCGAGACGACCTTTCCGAACGAGGCCACCTCGGCCCAAGCGTGGTAATTGATCGGCACGTTCCGCTGCAATGGACGGAAGCGCAAAAGCGCGATTTGTCGAACTACCGCGAAGGGCATGTACTCCTGGTTCACCGGGCAGCAAGGGGCATGGATAAGCATGAAGCTCTGACTGTCAGTGAGGTCAGAACCGATGTGCTGGTAGCTCGCAATGCTCGCGGCGAAGAGAGAACCTTCACCCCCGCGCAGACGCGATCTTTTTCCGTCCAGGAGCTGCGGCCTATTGAAGTGGCTGCTGGGGATCGACTGCTTTTGACTGGCAATCGTCGGGATGCGGATTTCCGGGCCACCAATGGCGAACTGGTACAGGTGCACAATGTGGTGAACGGGCGCATTGAATTGGAGGATGGCCGCGCGATGCCGGAGAATTATCGCCAGTTCGATCATGGCTACGCCGTTACTGCCCATCGCAGCCAGGGCAAGACGGTGGACGGCGTGATTCTTTCTGCTGACTCGATGAAACAGGAATTGTTCTACGTAGGCGCGTCACGCGGCAGAAGTGATATTGCCATCGTGACAAGTGACCGCGAACAGTTGCGCGAGTCCCTGGGCATCTCCTCCGCTCGTCCGTCAGCGATGGAACTGGCAAAAGAGCAGGCGCTCTCTTTCGGACTTGAGCACGGTGTTCAACAGGCTCCAGTTAAAGCCATTGAACTTTCAGTCCTAAGCGAAGAAATCTTCATTGAACTTGGAATCGGCCTTTGATGCAAGGATCTCCAGCAGCCCCGCGCGATTTTGTGGCTTACCCGTGCTTTGCGGTTGTAACTTTCAGCGAGGTCAACATCTCACGCCGCAAAATGGCATTGATGCGCGACTGATAGCCTCTGCCATGAGAGCGCAACCAATGCAACACATCGGAATCAATGCGCACTGTGGTCGAGGTCTTGGTAGGACGGTAAAACGGATTCTGCACCGCCTTCTTCCAGAAACTCTCCTGCAAGGGCGGAATATCGCTGTAGTCGATTTCGCTGTCCGGTTTGGCACGCAGCGCTTTCAATTCCACCACCTGCTCCGCTGTCAGTGCCGGGGGATTGGCTAGGTCGATCTCGTATTCAACCATTTTCTTCTTCATAGCGTTTTCTCTCCCTGCGGTCGGCACGTCTTGCTGAAATGATGCGGATGACTTCAATCTCGTCCTGTTGACGCACTGTGTGGGCCACCAGGAGCATCACAACACCGTCTACGATCCCCACTGTTTGCCATCGCTCCTCGCCGTTTTCGATCCGGTCCTGCTCAACAAGGGCATAAGGATCAGAAAAGACACGGGTTGCGGTTGGGAAGCTCACACCGTGCTTTCGCAGATTGCTGGCTGCTTTGGCCGGGTCCCACTCAAAGCGCGTCTTCACAACGCATATGTTACTACATTTTCGTATGTTTTTGTTCGTTCTTCTGAACTTGACGAAGGCAGCTAAAGTCTCGTCCTATCCTGTTGAAGAAAGATGACATTCCCCGATATTGGGATTGTGGGCCGAGGCGGAGAGGGCGGTGTCAAGGGTCATGACCGCGTAGCGGCGGCATAGCCGCCCTTGACATCGCCCGCGCTTCGGCTATGCTCCATCTATCGGGGAATGTCAGCCGGGTTTGTCCAGCGAAATAATGCCCTAAATATAATTTCACTTTCATAAAATCAAAATTCTGTCATTGCTTAAAGTTCCTTAAAAACGACTGGAACGACTTGGCGCATCTGCTGTTCCCAAAACTTCGCCTTCGTTTCGCATAGCCTCATCGACGCCATTGAAAATCAGCCCCAACATGTGGGTTGACGAGACACTACAACCCAATCCATTGTGGTTTCAAGGAGTGTGCGAGCCATGTTCGATTCCCCTCATTCTCCACGCGTCTTCGAGCGGCTGCTGGACAGCGAGCAGGCGGCGGCTCTTGTCAAGGTTCACCCTAAAACCCTTCAGCGCTATGCACGCAAAGGTGTAGTGCCCGGCGTTCGAGTTGGCAAGCTGTGGCGATTTCGCGCTTCTGAGCTCTTTCCTTCTCTGATCCAGAATGATGACGAAAACGATCTCGACGGCGACGCGCAGGCACGGTAGGCTGGATACAGCTATCCGTGCCGTCTCACCACCTTTGAAATGAGGAGGAACATGAGACGCTCACGATTTCAGCAAGGCAGCCTTCAGCTTGTGGAACGCGCCGGAAGTCGGAAAGCCTGGGAATACCGCTGGTATGAAGTCCAGCCTGATGGCAGCCGGAGACGCCGCAACCTGGTGCTGGGAACACTGGAACAATATCCGAACGAAACGGCGGCGCAACGGGCCGTCGCAGCGCTTCGGGCTGACATCAACGCCGAAAGTCCGCGCATGAACCTAACTCCAATGAGTGTTCAAACGCTAGTCGAACACTACCGGGAAAAGGAACTCGGCGAAGACTCAGGCAAAACCTACGCGACATGCAGGACCTATCAAGGCTACTTCCGTAAATGGATCTTGCCTCGTTGGGGCCAGTACAAATTGAAAGATGTGCGTTCGGTCGCTGTAGAGGAGTGGCTACGTTCGCTGAAGCTCTCCAATGGGAGCAAGGCGAAGATGCGGAACATCATGCACGCAGTCTTCAATCACGCAATCCGCTGGGAGTGGCATGAACGGAATCCGATCACGCATGTGCGTCAAAGTGCGAAACGGTCCAAGGTTCCGATTGTGCTCGACGTCGAGGAAATTGCCGCGTTGCTTCAGCTCTTGAAAGAACCAGCACGCACGGCGGTCTTTCTCGATGTGATGACCGGGCTGCGCGTGGGTGAACTGCTGGCGCTGAAGTGGAATGACATTGGTTTTGAGAAATCGCAAATCTCCGTCACCCGCTCCATCGTCATGCAACACATTGGCGACTGCAAGACGGAAGCCAGCCGTAAGCCGGTGCCTCTCGATTCAAGGTTGGCGGACGCTCTGTCCCGTTGGCAGGCGATCAGTCCCTACCCGCAACCGGAGGACTGGGTGTTCGCAAGCCCACATTCGAATGGGCGCTTGCCTTACTGGCCGGGCGCGTTTTACCGGGCGCATATCCTGCCAGCAGCCAAAATCCTCGGCATAGAGGGTATTGGCTGGCACACCTTCCGGCGCACCTACGCGACACTCCTCAAGGCCAACGGTGAGGATGTCAAGACAGTGCAGGAACTCTTGCGACATGCCAACAGTCTTGTGACGATGAACCTGTACGCACAGGCCATCACGCAGAATAAGCGCGACGCACAAAGCAAGATTGTGAGCATGTTGTTCGACAAGAAACAGACTGCGTAATTCGCAGCGAAACCGAGCACTTCGCTTATCGGACCATAACGGACCTACAAAATTCTGTACGGGACTTGCAAGTTATTGATTTAATTGGCGTCCCCGACGGGATTTGAACCCGTGTTATCGCCGTGAAAGCCGTAACTTAAGGAGCCTTTGATCTAGCCCTCGAATTTCCGGGCAGGGACAGAGCATGCCTATTTGTTGGTGCGATTCTGCAATAAACCGCATGAAGATGCAGAAGAGAGACGGTCCAGGTGGCGACACTACCTAGCCATAACCTGAGCTCTATGTCGTCCCATAGTGCTCAATTTAACTGGCCATCAGATCCTCTACAAGATGGGGTGCGTTGAGCGGACTCCTAATAACTGTCCGAACTACTGGGATCACATCTATTTATTTGGGCAAACTCCGAAAGGCAAGAATCTTGGCATTGATCGGTGTGCCACTTACCTGGCTAGTTTTAAGCAGGACTTCGAAGTGACTGAGCTTGGAGAGTCCCATTCTTTGTCGCAGTTCGGAGAGACGCGACTCGGAGGTCAGCAGTTCACCGGCCGCTTCGGTAGCAGGAGCGTTGGTTCCTGCAATGATGAGGGCACTCGTTTTCGAGGAGGCATTCGATAGGCAGGCAATCACGCTGTAACCATCTGAAGTTTGCTCGGAAGGTCCCGCATCGCTTGTATCCGTCGAATAAGTTGTCTGTTCGCCTGCTTGAGGATGATGATTGCGGACCGAGGAGACCTTGGAGATCGGATCGTACTCAACGGTAAAATTCAATTGATTTTGGAACAGATCTCCCCAAGGATTGGATTTACGACTGCCTATGAGAATCACATTGTTATTTTTGAGCAATTCCGGACGATATTCCCGCGCATAGTAGAGATGCAGGTTTTTTGCCTGCGGCGCCAGAGTAAGAATTTTCTGTGCTAGCCGAAAATCTCCCAAACTGCCGAAGCTGCGCGGACGAATTAGCATCAAGTCTTCCTGACGATCGACGCTGTTTCCATCAGACAATTGCCGGACGTAATCACCGCTCAAATAGTCGTTGAGTTGGATCGGATGCTTGGCGATATCTTCGACGAGCGCGAAAGTTGTATCGGCCAAAATGACATCTGTATCGGTATTTTCCTGCAGAAACGACCCCCAAAAGCTGCGCAACTCCGGGGATGCGGTCCAGGGAGCCAAGCTTTTTTTGAGTCTGCCATTGGCGCAAATCAGCCAGATGCATGACGCAGCTAGAAGCAGGCAGGAAACAGTCAGAATTTCAGCGACCAGTTTCCACGAAAACCGGGACTCAGTCAGCAATAGTTTTGCTACGGGGCCATCTTCGGTTTGGTGGACTGGCGGAGCTATTGGCGATGGCCGGGCATCGTCGGCCGGCTTCTGAGGCCGAAACTGGAAGACAGGCTTGTATGCTCCGCGGGGAATCGCTAACAGAATCGGGTCAGTCCTGCCTTCCTCAGCAAAGTAAAGTTCGATGCGCTTACGCAATTCGGTAGCGTTGACCCGTACTATATTGTCCGCACTGGTGTCGTAGCCCGGAGGGCGGTCAAAGATAACAGTGCCAATCTCCTGCTCGCTGAGTTGATCCCCGTGTCCGTCCAGCGTCTGGTTGCAGACGTAGCGCAGAAATTCGGTGAGGCGGCTGGAGCGGCGCAAATGCTCCGAGACGACAATCTTCTCAACCAGTAAATGGCATTGCTCCGCATCGGGGGAAGAAGGATGCTCTCGATTTGGATTTATAGGAGCGCGATTCATGGCATTACTGAGGTCTTTACGTAGTATACATTTGGGCTGAAAAATCAGCTAATATCTATGATTCTAAAAGGATTTTACAGTGAAGAGCAGACGCGATTTACTGCGAATTCACTTGCCAGTCGTTGCCGCCAATTGGGATGTTGCCTCTGGCTTATGAAAACCCATTTCTTCAAATGCGCCCTGCTACTTGCAATCATTTACTCGAGACAGATCGTCGCTCAGGAGCCGGTTGGCTGGGTGAACGAACGGATCGGGACGGCAAATGACGGACAAACTTTTCCGGCGACTGGAATGCCGTTTGCGATGACGCAATGGACTCCTCAGACCCGGGATGGACAGTCCAAATGCATCGCTCCCTACTACGACGGCGATCGGCGCATTCAGGGATTTCGGGGAAGTCATTTTATGAGTGGCTCGTGTACGCAGGACTACGGTAGCGTGACATTGATGCCGGTCAGCGGGAGTCTTCATCTGGAAGCCACAAAACGTGCTTCCGCCTTCGATCATAAAGGGGAGGAACTGACCCCATTCCTTTATAAAGTGCGGCTCGACGATTACGGAATCCAGGCCGAGGTTTCGGGCACGCTTCACGCCGGAATTCTGCGCTTCACCTACGAGCGCGGCGGCAAAAGCTGGGTCGTGATGCAGGAAAACGGCCAGGAAGGCGACATTCGGGTTGATCCCACTCGAAATGAGGTTCTAATCAGCTCCCCGGTCCGACGGATTTATGCGGGCAGCGGAAAGCCTGCCGGATTTGACGGATATGCCGTCATCCGTTTCGATCGTCCTTTCCAGCTCGGCGGCGTATGGAAGGGAACGCAGCGCTCTGCAGGGAAGCTGGCAACCGAGCCCGGTCTGGCGCAGGCGGGCACCTGGGTCTCTTTTGATCTGCATCCCGGAGAAAAGGTCGTCGCCAAGGTGGGAACTTCCTTCACCAGCCTCGAAGAAGCGCGGCAGAACCTGGACACGGAAATTCCGGATTGGGATATGGATCGAGTGCTCCGGCAGGTGCGCCAGGCGTGGAATGAGCAATTGGGACGTTTTCGTATTCAGTCCGAGCCGACACAGAAAACGATTTTTTACACCGCTCTATATCACTCCTTTTTGCTGCCGCGCGTCTTCAGCGACACCGACGGCAGCTATCCGGGTTTTGCCGGAACGAAGAAGATCGAGCACGCCACTGGTTTCACGTATTACAACGACTACTCGATCTGGGATACCTTCCGTGCACTCCATCCCCTGATTACGCTGATCGACCCGGTACGTGAGACCGATATGGTACGATCGCTGCTCGCCATGGGAGAGCAGGGTGGATATCTTCCGATCTATCCGGCCTGGAACAGCTACACCTCAGAGATGATCGGCGATCACAGCGTGGCCATTATCGTCGATGCGTGGATGAAGGGATTGCACAATTTCGATGCGGAAGAGGCGTATCGGTTGATGCGCAAGAATGCGGTGGAGTTACCCGCATCCAGGGAGTTATATATGGATGGCCGCGGACGCCGCGGGTTGGACTCGTATCTGAAATATGGATATATTCCGCTCGAAGACACCATCGCGGACGCCTATCATCCTAATGAGCAGGTTTCGCGCACACTCGAGTATGCCTACGATGACGATCTGCTTGGTCAGTTTGCAGCGGAACTTGGACATACCGCCGATGCCAAGCTCTTTGCCGCGCGCGGGCAGAACTACCGCAAAGTTATCGATCCGGTAACAGGATTTGCTCGCGGACGTTATGCGGATGGCCGCTGGGTCGAGCCCTTCAATCCGGCGGAGAAAGCCAGCTACATCACCGAAGGTCTTCCGTATCAGTACACGTTTTTTGTTCCCCAGGATATTCCCGGGCTCGTCGACGTGCTCGGCGGCAAAACACGTTTCGCGGAAAAGCTGGACCAGCTTTTCGCGTCCGGTTATTACGATCACGGCAACGAGCCCAGCCACCATCTGGCTTATCTCTACGACTTCGTCGGCGAGTCCTGGAAGACGCAGCAGCAGGTGCGCAGCATTCTGGAGCGGGAATATTCCAACTCACCTTCCGGATTAGCGGGTAATGACGATTGCGGGCAGATCTCCGCTTGGTATGTGTTTAGCGCGCTGGGTTTTTATCCGGTGTCGCCGGGCATTCCCCGCTACCAGATTGGATCGCCGCTCTTTGAAGATGCGGTGCTAGAGCTTCCCAATGGTAAGACTCTGCATATCGTGGCTCGCGGCGCCGCGAGCGGGAAGAAATACATTCGATCCGTTACTTGGAATGGGGCCGTTCTGGATCACGCATGGATTACGCATGAGCAGATTTCCCAAGGAGGAGAGCTGGTATTTACGCTTGCGGATCACCCCAACATGAATTGGCCTAGCCAATAACTCATACGGCGGAAAGCGGAACAAAAGTAAATCCGTACCGCAAGTTTTCAACGGACAACTGCCAGTTTGGATTAACCAGATCCTCATTAGCCTACAGGAGACGCAAACATGAAAAGAGCAATCAGGCAATTCCTTTTCTTGCTGACGCTCGGTTTAGCGGCAAGTCTGCAAGTTACGCTCGAAGCCCAGGTGACGACTGCGACGATCAGCGGTCTTGTCAAAGATCAACAGAACAGCGTGATCGCTGGAGCACAGGTCACCGCAACTGCAAAGAAGACCGGTTTTCAGAGCAATGCGGTTAGTGATGCGAGCGGATACTACAACCTTCCTTTTCTGCAACCTGGAGCCTACGACATTACGGTTTTTGCGTCAGGCTTTGCCAAGTACGACAGCAATAATCTGGCGCTGAGCTCGGGCGATCACCCGACGATCGACGTTACCCTGCGCCCCGGCGGCGCCGAGGAAACGGTTGTGGTAACGTCCGAAGTGCCACTGCTTGGAACCGCGGACGCCAATCTGGGCAGTGTCGTGCAGAGCGTGCAGGTCGAGGCTTTGCCTTTGAATGGACGCACGCCTATGGTCCTGGCGCAGTACACGGCCGGCGTTGTTTCAACTACGACTCCCGGCTCGGTACATGCTTACGACAACAGCACGGTTTCTGCCTTCAGCGTCGGCGGCCTCCCCAATAAGAACAGCGAACTTCTTCTGGATGGCGCCCCTGATAATGCCTCCGACAATGCCATCGCTTACAGTCCGATGCAGGATGCTGTCGCCGAAGTCAAGGTCAACATCTTTGCAACTGACTCCGAATATGGTCACGCCGGCGGCGGCGTCGTCAATCAGACATCCAAGGGCGGCAGCAACGATTTGCATGGGTCGGCATGGGAATTCGACCAGAACACCATCTTTAACGCCAATACCTGGCTGGCTGGCCGAAGCACACCGACTACGGCGAAATCGCCGACGCACTATAACCAGTACGGCTTGACCGTTGGCGGCCCGGTGATCATACCTCATGTCGTCCACGGCAAAGACAAGCTCTTCTGGCTTTTTGGCTGGGAAAACATCAAGAACATTGCACCGGCCACTTTTTCGGGCAGTGTTCCCACGAGTGACGAGCGCGCGGGAAACTTCTCGGAGTGGCTGAATTTGGGATCCAAGTACCAGATCTACAATCCCTATTCCACAACGGTAAGCGGTTCTACCGTGACCCGCGCTCCGTATAGCGGCAACATCATCACCAACTCGCTGAGCTCAGTGTCGCAGGCAATTCTCAAGCTGTATCCGTCGCCGAACACGGCGCCGACCACAGGAACGGTGGATCAGAACAACTATTTTAGTCAGAATTCCAGCGTCAACACCTTTAAGAACTTTTTTGTGCGCGTGGATTATCAATTGAACTCGAACCAGAGGCTTTTTGTGACCTGGCGTCGCAACCACCTGGCTCAGAATCAGAACAACGTCTTCAGCAACGAAGCGTTGGGTGACATCCTCGATCGCGTCAATGACGGCGCCACCATCAGCGACACAATCTCCATTAGTCCCACCACGATTGCCGAAGTGCGCCTGAACTATACCCGCTATGTCCAGTCGCAGGATACTGCCAGCAAGGGATTCGACTCCACAAATCTAGGATTTGGAGCGAATCTGAATACCTCATCGGGTTCGCCGCGCTTGCCGAATATCCGCTTTGCCGATATGCAGGGCGTCGGCTACAACATTACCAGCGGCACCCTCGGGGATGCGCCGTTCAACAACTATGACATTCTTGCGGACGTGGTGAAGCTGAAGGGATCTCATACCTTCAAGGCCGGTCTCGATTTGCGCCGCTATGAAAAGGGCAACAATTACCCGGCTACCTGCTCAGACTCGAGCGGCAATGCAACCATTTGCAGCAATGGTTACTTTTACTTCGATCAGACCTGGACCAAGAAAACCAACACCACGACCACTACTGCGGATGGCATGGATTTTGCGGCCTTTATGCTCGGACTGCCCAGCCAGGCCAGCTATGCTCAGACTACGTCTCCTGTGGGCGAGCAGTATTACATGGCCTACTTCGCGCAGGATGATTGGCGCGTTCGCTCGGACCTGACCATCAATCTTGGACTCCGTTTCGAGAAGGATTTTGCGGCCTACGAGCGCGACGGACGCACACTGAACGGCTTCAATATGACAACGGCGAATCCGATTTCGGCGTCTGCACTCTCGGCCTACGCAAGTGCGCCGCTTTCCATCATGAGTGAGTCGAACTTCTATGTGAATGGTGGTCCGACATTCGCTTCCACAAGCAATCGTTCTATCTATTCCAACCCATCCAGAATGTTTAGCCCGCGCATTGGCTTCTCTTATAATCCGGCATGGCTTGGACAGAGCAACGTAATCCGCGGCGGTTTCGGCATCTATGTGCTGCCAGTCTACGCATTCACCAATTCGATCAACAATCCAGGCTACAGTCAGACGACGAGTGCGACCATCACCAACGATAACTACGCGACGCCGGCCACGACGTTGGCCACGGCTTTCTCAGGTGGTTTTGTCACTCCCAGTGGTTCGGCTAACGGATTGTCGACCAATCTTGGACAGGCTGTCACTTATATGTCGCCCGTGATCAAGAGCGGCTATGCGCAGCGCTGGACGCTGGGAATGCAGCATCAGTTTCCTCATAACTATCTGATGGAGCTGGTTTACATCGGAAATCAGTCGGCACGTTTGCCTATCAGCTATCAGCCAAACTATATCCGTTCGAATTTCCTCACCACGACTTCCAACACGACTTACAACGGTTCGGTTACCAATCCGTTCAAGGGATTGATCCCGAATTCGAGTAGCATGAATGGTTCGACGATTGCCGAGAAGCAATTGCTGATGACTTTCCCTGAATTCGGGACGCTGACCGAGCAAAATGCGCCGTACGGAAACTCCAGCTACAACGCAATCGACATTCGCGTGGAAAAACGCCTTGGCAAGGAAGGTCTGACTCTGAACGCCAATTACCAGTACTCCAAGTTGATGGAGCACGCTAGCTGGCTGAACAACTTCCAGGCTCCAGAGCATCGCATTTCCTCCTACGATCACCCGCACCACACAGTTACCGCATTGACCTATGAACTGCCTTACGGGCACGGCAAGAAATTCGGGAAGAATGCATCGAAGATTCTGGACATGCCACTGGGCGGCTGGAAGTTCAATGGCGTCTATACCTATCAGAGCGGTGCACCGATCACCTGGAGCGATGCGGGATACAACTGCAACACCTACAGCTTCAAATTCAACCCGCGCAATGTGGCGAGCAAGTCTTTCGATACCTCGTGCTTTACAACCTCGTCGACTCCCAGCAACCATATTCGTACATTCCCAAGTAACTTTACGACCTTCCGCTACGATGCGATCAACAATTTCGACACATCGATAAACAAAGCAATCAAGTTTTCCGGTGACAGGGCTTTCGAACTGCGAGCGGAATCCTTCAACACACTGAACCGGCCGCAATTTAGCGCTCCCAACATTACTCCAACCAGCAGCGCTTTCGGCATGGTGACCAGTGTCGCCAATACGTCTCGAGTGATTCAGATAGGCGGGCGGCTGGTCTTCTAGTTTGCCTTCGCTACTATCGGCATGGCCAGGAGTTATTCCTGGTCATGCCTCCTTTTTCCTTGTCAGAGCATTCGTTCTTTGCGCGCAAAGCTGCCGAGTGTTTCTAATAACATGATTAGGAGTATTGCATGTTAGTGGACCGTAGAGCATTTCTTCTGTCGTCTTCGTTTACAGTGCTCAATTTTTCGCTGCGAAAGCAGCGCCGGGAGTTCGATGTGCATCGCTTTGGAGCTGTGGGCGATGGAAAGAGTGACGACACGGCCGCCGTGCAGAAGGCTATCGAAGCCGCCACTCTCTGCGGCGGCAGAGTGGTCCTGCGCGGGGGATTCAAGTATCTCTGCGGAGCACTCATGCTGAAAGATCACATCGATTTTCATCTTGCAGACGATGCCACGATTCTGGCGCATACGGCAAAGTCCATGTATCCGCCCAAGGGACCGGGTGTGATCTCGTCCAATGGCGCAATCAATCTGAAGATCAGCGGCACGGGTATCATCGACGGTCAGGGTAAAGAATTTGTCACCAACTATTCGGATGTCGATGAGCGTTGGGACCCCAAGGGATTCCGTGCACGCATGTTCTCACTGCACGAGGTCAGGGATCTGGAAGTGAGTGGCATCCGCATCCAGAACGCTCCCTTCTGGGGTCTACACATGCTAGGCTGCGAACGCGTTTTGGTGGACGGCATCACAATTCGCAACTGGCTCGACATGCCCAACTGTGACGGCATCGACCCCGATCACTGCCGCGATGTGGAAATTCGTAACTGTGATATTGTTTGCGCCGATGATGCCATTTGCGTGAAGACTACGCAGCAGGATAAGGACTATGGCCCGTCGCACAACATCTATGTACATGATTGCGTCGTCACGACGCGCGATTCTGGCCTCAAGGTAGGAACCGAAACCTTCGGAGATATCTCGAAGGTCAAGTTCGAACGATGCAAAGTGCTCTCCGGGGGCCGTGGCCCGACAATTACGCACCGGCAGCCGGGGAATATCTGGGACATCGAGTTTAACGATATCGAAGTGAAGGCCGAACACCATGCCGCGCGCTGGTGGGGATGGGGTGAGCCGATCTCGTTGACGGCATGGCCGCGTATAGAAGGCGTCAAGGTCGGTTCAATCCGGGATGTCCGCTTGCGTAATATTCGTGCGAGCGCAGAAAACAGCGTACATATCGGGGGCCAACCCGATCAGCCGCTTGAAGACATCTTGCTCGAAAACGTCGAAGTCACGATCGATACATGGACGCACTATCCCGGCGGAAAACTGGATAAGCGCCCAACGATGCCCGGAGTCGAGGGGCTTGAACCACACGCCACGAACGTGTTTACGCTGCACGACGCGCGCAACGTCACTTTACGGGGATGCACCGCCAAGTGGGGCGAGACGCGTAAAGACTACTATGGAGTGGCGCTTGAAGCTGTTCACGTAGAAAATTTGAAGATTGAAGACTTTCACGGTGAAGCGGCATTTCCTGATCGACAAAAACCGATCGTGATTCGCTAAAATAATACGTTACGCACATAGGCATTCATTGAGGATGGCCTATGTGCGTGCGACTTTTTCAGGATGTCGTTTGCCTTTGCAATCCAGATGAATGGCTTGGGGGGCTGCTAGTGGCGATCGATGTAGTTTTAGGTAGTCAGAAGAGTGGTCGCGCCAGAGAAGTCCATCGTTCCCAGGTCATGGGCCACGCCAGCAATCGATAGGGCGAACAGGGTGGGAGCCATCGTGCGGACGGCGGGCGGTGCAGACTGCCATCCGCGAGCGCTGTCGAATCGGAGGATACGGCGGAATCGATTCACTTTGCACCTCCGCTAACGTGGGCGTCAGCTATGGCGCAAAGTTAGGTCTGTTTTGAGTCCGCGTCCAATGCTTTTTGGGAATGCAGGTATTCCCGTCACGCATAGATCGATTAAAAAGCATCAGTAAATAGGATTTTCTAAATAGCTCATAATCAATCGCCGATTCTTCAAGTCCTGACCTAAATCAACAAGATCTCTGGTCTACATTCCTGTATTTCTAGATACATCAGGGCGTTTTCGGTGGTCACATGAACATGCGTCAATTTCCACCATCATTTTTCATGGAGATGACGATCTCATTGTTCTTGTCAACTATTCAGCTTGTCGAGGACGGAACGCTCAAGGTGATCCCAGGAGTTCGCATGCGTACCCAGAAGAAATCGGCTCTGCGCAGGAATCTGTAAGGCAGCGTGATTTTCGCGGGTTTTGCTTGAGGTGTGGAATCGGCTATTCTCCTCCCGATGCGCGACAACGATTGGACGCGGGTATTGGGATGGCCGGGCTACAAGGTCTACCGGCATGAGATTGACGAGCCTGGCAAAAGGCTGAAGCTTTGGGTTCGGCGCAAGCGGGCCAACAAGTTGCTGGTCTGTTCCGGCTGCGGCAGGCCAACAGGCGAAATGGTAGCCAGCTATGAGCGGGAAGTGCGCGATCTGCCGTGCTTCGAGTATCTGACCACGGTGGTGATCGAGCTGTACCGGGTTCGTTGCCTGGACTGCGGCGTCAAGGCGGAGAAGGTGCCGCTGCTTCCTGGCAAAGCGCCCTTCAGCAAGCGTTTCGAGGATGCGGTAGGCCAAGCCTGCGAAAGCTCCGCAGCCAGCCGAGTAGCGCGGCAGTTTGGTCTGGCGGCGAGCACGGTGCGGGCCATCGATCAGCGGTATCTGGCGCGTTGGGCAAAGTCGCGGCGCAAGCCGGCCTTGCGGCAGATGGGTGTGGACGAGATCTTTGTGGGCAAAAAGCAAAAGTTCATCACCGTGGTGAGCAACCTCGGGACCGCCGAGCCTCTGTGGTTCGGCGCGGAGCGGAAGAAGGAAACGCTCGACGAGTTCTTCGCCAAGCAACTGAGCCCCTTTCAACGTGGCGCGGTGCAGGCTGCCTGCGTCGATATGTGGGAACCGTTCAAGCAGAGCATCGCCGAGTGGCTGCCCAACTGCCGCATCATCTATGACAAATTTCACATCATGAAGCACGCCGGAGCGGCTGTGGATGAGGTGCGCCGCCAGGAGTTCTTCCGCAAGGGCGGGCCGGCGCGGGAACTGGTCAAGGGCAAGCGCTGGCTGCTGCTGACGCGCTGGGTGCATCTGACCGCGCGCCAAAAACAGCAACTCAACGAACTGTTTGCGCTGAACCGGCGCGTGATGAAGGCGTACCTGCTCAAGGAAAGTCTGGATCGGCTGTGGAGCTACAGATATGAGGGCGCGATGTTGCGCTACCTGAAGAACTGGATCGATCAGTTGCGCTGGCAGCGGCTCAAGCCCATGGAGAAGTTGGCCGACATGCTGCTTCGCCATCTGGAGGGAATCCTGAACTACTGCAGAACAAAGGTTCCCCTGGGGGTGGTCGAAGCAGTCAACGGCAACATCAAAGCGCTGTTGCGACGCGGACGCGGCTACCGCAATCTCAACTACCTGCTGCTGAAAGCGCAACGGCTGGCCGCCACAAGAACCCAACTCGTCGCCTTTCAGAAAGCCGCGTAAAACGATGGCCTTTACACATTCTCGTCAAGAGCCGAAAAAGCGGCTGGAGCACTGGTGCGCTGAGCGGTTAGTCGAACGACTTCCCTAAGCTGCTCAGAGTAACCAGAACGAAGCGATCTTTTACCGCACTTCACGGCGGTCGTTGCTGTGGATTCTGTTTTGGGAGACACGGGGAGTTTCGCCCGTGAAAGCACTGAAGGCTTTGGTGAAAGAACTGGGACTATCAAAGCTGATCTCGCAGGCGACGTCGATGATGCGCGCGCTGGGCTTTGAGAGCAAGGCGAGCGCTTGCAGCAGGCGAGCTTTCACCAGATACCCTTGCGCGCAACGCCGCCAGAAAGGGCCGGGGCTTCCTCGGTCGTCGTTCGGCTCAAGAAGCGGGCCTCAGGCGCGGCCCAGCCTATGTTCGTGGGCGAGCCAATCCTCCCCGACACAACCAGCGGTTTTCCGGTCCCCGCCAATACCTCGCCGTACGCGAGCATGATCTGGAGTTCCACGGCGGCCACTGCGTCGATCCCGCCGGAGGAAAGCAGGTCTTGCCTGTGCGCGACATGGTTGACGCCGTCGGACTCCTCCTCCTCCGCTTTGAGCCCATCGAGATAGGAAATATCTCCTCGAAGCACCTTGGCACCGAGCGCGGAAACGGCCGCAGCGGACGCGTCCGACCTGGCCAAGCCGGTGACCTCGTGGCCAGCGGCAGTGAGGTCAGGGATAATGTAGGAACCGATATGGCCGGTCCCGCCTGTGACGAAAACATTCATGTTACTGCTCCTTCTTGAACAAATCCTGGAAGATGAGCTGACCCCAAGTGCGACCGCGTGCGTGCACCAGCGCGCCACCCTCGTTGAGCTTTCCCAGCTTCACGGGTGCGAACCCGAGTTGTTTGGCCAAATCTGCCACGGGAGCAATTGCGTCCTCGTCGTCGCTCGACAGAAAGACAACCCTGTGGCCGTCCTCGACGATCGGGTCGGTAGCCAGTGTAGCTGCAACCAAGTGGTTAAATCCTTTCACCAACTTAGCGCCGACGAACGACTTCGCAACGAAGGCAGAGGACAGGAGACCGTCCAGCTCCTCAAGGGGAACTAACGCGTTCATCGCGTCAATGACTGTCTTGCCTTCCCAACTCGGCAAGGTCTTCGCAACCTCGCGATGCTCCCCAAACGGGACCGCCAAGATGATCGTGTCGGCCTTGAGCGCATCCGCCAGCGACTTGGCGATGACCGTGGGTCCAATCGCCCGAGCCTGCGGCGTCAACTCCTCGGGCTTCCGGCGACTAGCAACGGTGACTTCAATGTTCTTACGAGCGAAGGCATGGGCGAGAGCCTGACCGATCTTACCGAATCCCACAATTGCATAGCTCATCATGTTCTCCAATCTGGTTTTAGAACTATAGGTTTGAAATGCGTGATCCCAGGACTGGCGGAGCTGGTGGGCCAGCACGGGACCGCGCCTAGGTCAGACCTGCGCCATGCCCCCGTCGACGGCAAGATCCACACCGGTGATATATGAACTTTCATCGGAGGCGAGGAACGTGACGGCAGCCGCGATTTCCTCTGGCTTGCCTCTGCGACCCATTGGGATCTGCGAGGTGAACTGGGCGACCGCTTGCTCGGCCTGTTCAGGGGTAAGGCCCGTCGTAGTCGCTAAGGCCGGGGTATCGATTGCTCCGGGGCTCATCGCATTCACGCGGATTTTGCGGTCTTTCAGCTCCATAGTCCAGCCACGCGCGAAGTTGCGCACAGCCGCCTTACTCGCGGCGTAGGCGGTAAATCCTGGGAGCCCCATCACGTTCGAAACAGAAGAGTTCAGGATAATTGAACCCCCATCTTTGAAGAGGGGAAGGGCCTTCTGTATCGTAAAGAACATTCCCTTCACGTTTACGTCGAAGGTCTGGTCAAAATGGGACTCAGTAGCCACCGCGAGCGGTGCGATTGTACCCGCGCCCGCGTTAGCGAAGAGAATGTCTATGTGACCATGTTTCTCTTTCACGACGGCATAGAGCCGGTCCAGATCTTCCAGACGCGACACGTCGCCCACGACCGTCGTAACGTTTCTCTTGATGAAGGCTGCGGCCTCCTTCAGCTCTTTCTCTCGTCGCCCAGTGATCACGACGTGCGCACCTTCTTCCACGAAGCGCTTGGCTGTGGCCAAACCAATCCCGCTGCTTCCGCCTGTAACGACCGCAATTTTGCCCACCAATTTTTGTCCAAGTTGATTACTCATATGTCTTCTCCCTTTTGTTTGTCGTTGTTTCTTCTGTTGAATTTATGGCCAGGCATAGCGTGTCAGATTTGCGCCAGGCCGCCGTCGACCGCGAGCTCACTGGCGGTCATGAAACTGCTGTCGTCCGAGGCGAGAAAGGCTGCCGCCGCCCCGATTTCAGCGGGATCGGCCATGCGCTGGAGCGGAGTCATCGAGGCGTAGACCTTCTGGCCCTCTTCGCCTAGCGCTGCCTTCGCGAGTTCGGTCGCCGTCGGCCCGGGCGACAGCACGTTTACCCGGATGCCGGTGCCCTTCAGATCCTCCGCCCAGGTGCGCGCCAGGTTGCGCACTGCCGCCTTGCTCGCGCTGTAGACGCTCATTGTCGGAGCGCCCGTGGTGCCGGCACTCGAGCCCGTCAAAATGATCGAACCGCCCTTTCCCATCAGCGGCAGCGCCTTCTGAACCGTAAAAATCGTACCCTTCACGTTAGTGTTGAAGGTCTCGTCAATGTGCTCGACGGTGATCTTGCCGAGCGGAAGCGGGCTTCCCGCCCCAGCATTGGCGAAGACGATGTCGAGGGTTCCGCGCTCGGCCTTCACCACCGCGTAGAGTCGGTCGAGGTCGGCCAGATCGGAGACCGAGCCCTTCACCGCGCGGGCATTGGGCCCGAGGTCGGCCACAGCGGCGTCGAGCTCTTTCTGCCGGCGGCCGAAGATAAAGACGAGGGCGCCCTCCTCGATGAATCGCTTTGCTGCGGCACGGCCGATCCCGGTAGCGCCACCAGTGATGACTGCAACTTTTCCTTCAAGCTTTCCCATGATGACTCCCTTTGGCAGATCTGTAGAATTCAGTACAGTAGAGTAGATTGCTTTTGCAGTGGACGAGAACTGCTCCAGAGTCCAAGACTTTTGTTCATTCGTCCAAAGATGGAGGCTAGGTTGGACCCGATAACAGACATCTTCAGAACGATGCACGTAACCGCTTTCGGTCTGCACAGGCTCGAAGCCACAGCCCCATGGGGCGTAAAACAGGAAAATCAGACCGAAGAAAAGGTCACGTCGTTCGACAAAAAGATGGCTCCTACAGATTTGGCGCACTTCGCCATGCTGTCGCGCGGCAACTGCTGGCTGAGTGTGGAAGGGATTCCGGAGCCAATTCCCCTCACCGGTGGTGATTGCTTTTTACTGGCTAAAGGGACTTCGATTGTTTTGCGCGACAGTCCGCGAACACGTCCGAAGTGGACTTTCAGCGAGATCGGGACCAAAGCCAACGGCAATGTCGCTCTTTGTGGAGGCGGTGGTGCACCGACGACAATCGTCTGTGGTTCCTTGAGTTTCGATCACGCCAGCCTGAAGCCAATCACTCAGTTATTGCCGAGCTTCATTCTGATGAAGGCAGATGAGGCACGCACGCTTGCTCTGCACAACACAGTGCAGGCGCTTGCTTCGGAAATGGCAGAACAGGCGCCGGGATCAGAAGTAGTCGCGACTCGGTTGGCCGAGGTCCTATTTATCCAAATGCTCCGAGCGCATATTACGTCGGGACCGGAACGCAAAAAAGGATGGCTTCGTGCGGTTTTCGATCCTCAGATGGGCACGGCCCTGAGTGCCATTCACGACAGAGTGAACACGCCCTGGACGGTCGAATCCCTGGCCGAGGCGGCGGGCATGTCTCGCTCCGCATTCGCAGCGCGTTTTAAAGAGCTACTCGGACAAACACCGCTGGAATATGTAACAGAGTGGCGGATGCAGAAGGCGATGCAGTTACTCGATCAGCGTGACAAGAAGCTCATAGATGTTGCTCGGTCGGTCGGTTATGAGTCCGATGCTGCGTTCAGCAAGGCGTTCAAGCGAGTTGTCAGGGTTAACCCTGGTGAATACCTCAAACGTGGTTTTGAAGACCACGATAGTGTCGGAATCGCGGAAGATTTGTGATGCGGAGGATTCTGACTTTGGCGGCGGGGGCCTATGTGCCATCGAAGCAGACCACCATCAGACTCAGTACACGCGGCAGTGTTCGGTCTAGGAGTCTGTCGCCCATAGAATTGCCCGAGGTCCTGGTCCAGACCAGGCCCAGCAGATTACGATTTTGTTATGGGCCAGAACTTCCTTCCAGACACGGTCAACCAGACGCTTCTGTTTCCACCCAGCCTTCACGACTGGCTACCTGACGGCCATTTGGCTCGTTTTGTCGTGGATGTGGTTTCGGCATTGGATCTTGAATCGATCTATGCTTCGTATCGCGAGAAGGATGGTCGCGGCCAGTCGGCTTATGCTCCGGAGATGATGGTTCGCCTTCTTTTGTACGGTTATGCCACGGGCGTTTACAGCTCACGCAGGCTTGAGAAGCATACCTGGGAAGACGTGGCATTTCGCTATCTTTCCGGCGACCAGCATCCGGACCACGCCACGCTGGCCGAGTTTCGCAAACGGCATCTGGCTGCGCTGTCCGAACTGTTCACGCAGGCCTTGTTGCTGTGCGCAAAAGCCGGTCTGGTTAAGCTGGGTCATGTGTCGATCGATGGAACAAAGATCAGGGCGAACGCCAGCAAGCACAAGGCGATGAGCTACCAGCGCATGACCGAGAGCGAGGCGCGCCTGAAGCAGGAAATCAACGCTCTGTTGGCTGCTGCGGAAAAAGCGGATGCCGACGAGGACGCGCAGTACGGCAAGGATCGGAACGGCGAAGAACTTCCCGACGAGTTACAGCGACGCGAGAGCCGGTTGCAGAAGATTCGCGAAGCGAAGCAGGCACTCGAAGACGAGGCCCGCGAGAAGGCTGAGCAGAAACTTGCTGAAGCAGAAAAGAAACAGGCTGACGAGGAAGAAGATCGTCGCGCGGGCAAAAAGAAACGTGGTCGCAAGTCGAATCCCCCTGATCCGGACAAGGCAAAACCCGCAGACAAGGATCAGCGCAACTTCACGGATCCGGAGAGCCGCATCATGCCGGATGGCGCCAATAAAGGCAGCTTTTTACAGGCTTATAATGCGCAGATCGCGGTCGATTCCATCGCGCAGGTAATCGTGGCCGCCGCGGTTACGCAGGAGACGAACGACAAAAAACAATTACTGCCGATGGTGGCACAGATCGAAAAGAATCTTGCCCAAAAGCCCGAGAAAGTCAGCGCTGATACCGGCTACTTCAGCGAAGCAAATGTGACCGACGCAACGGTAGCTGAAATCGACTTATACATCGCCACAGGCCGCGACAAACATAGTGATCCAACGGAGATAGCCTGTGGTGAAGCCCCGTCAGATGCAACGGCACGAGAACAAATGCAACATAAGTTGAAGACCGAGGCCGGACGCGCAGTCTACAAAAGACGCAAGGCGATCGTGGAACCGGTCTTTGGACAAATCAAGGAGTGCCGCGGTTTTCGTCGCTTCAGCATGCGCGGCAAACAGAATGTGAGCGGAGAGTGGAGGCTGGTGTGCGCGGTCAGCAATCTGTTGAAGCTCTTTCGCTCCGGATGGGCACTGCAAAACGCGTAAAAACAACGAAAGATCAGAATCCGAATCAGAGT
The DNA here is from genome assembly GCF_048629425.1 of Telmatobacter bradus. Classification (NCBI taxonomy): domain Bacteria; kingdom Pseudomonadati; phylum Acidobacteriota; class Terriglobia; order Terriglobales; family Acidobacteriaceae; genus Telmatobacter; species Telmatobacter bradus. The sequence goes on along the minus strand of NZ_CP184532.1, from coordinate 2,669,120 downwards.
CGCGCCTCAAAGATACGGTGCGGTAGAGAAAAACTGACAGCAACAGACAAATCCAGTACTGCGCAGCCAGGCCGACATCTCCTGCAAAAATCGCAAACGCTATGAGCGACAGACTCCTAGTGAAAGTCATGGGAAGAGATTGTGACTTCTGTCATCTGGAATGGAGCAATGGTTTTGGCCTTCACATGCACTACACCATCGTTATTTTGAAGTAATCCGTGAATATGAAGGAAACGATGGTGCGTTACGGTCAGTCGCTCACGCTCGAATAGATCAGGCGTGAGAATAATATTGGCGATGCCGGTCTCGTCTTCCAGTGAGAGAAAGACAAATCCTTTGGCCGTTCCGGGACGCTGACGTGCAATCACACATCCGGCGATATGGACCATCGCGTTCTGCGCGCAGTGGACGAGGTCGGCAGCCGTCCTGCAACCCATTGCACGCAGGGAACTGCGCTGATAAGCGAATGGATGTGGTCCGGTGGTCAGGCCTATGCCGGAGTAGTCCGCGCTCAGACGCTCGTCGGTAGTCATGGCGGCGAGCGGCATCGTATCCTGCTCACGTTCCGCAATGCCGCGCAAGAGTGGACCCACCGGGCGACCAGCCTTCTCCACCTGCCACAACGCATCGCGCCGATGCGCGACAGTATCGATAGTATTGAGCGCACCAATACGCGCCAGGATGGTCAGGTCGCGGCTATTCAGCGTGGGCACGCGCAGTGTAAGGTCATCAGCGGATTGAAAGCCGCCATGCTGTGTCCGCTCGTCTAACAGAGCCTGAATCATTGAAGACCGCATGCCGCGTGCATAGTTAAAGCCGATACGCAATGAGATCGAGCGATCTTCTTCGTGTTCAAGAGAGCAGATCGCCAAGGATCGCTGCACATCTATCGGTAGCACGCGCAGGCCGTGACGCTGCGCATCTTTGATGAGCACGGCAGGCGAGTAAAAGCCCATCGGCTGATTGTTGAGCAGCGCACAGGTGAAGGCTGCCAGAAAATGCACCTTCAGATAGGCCGAAGCATAGGCGATCAGCGCAAAGCTGGCTGCATGGGACTCCGGGAATCCATACATGGCGAAGGACGAGATGCTCTGCACGATATTGTCTTGCGCTTCTGGGCTGATGCCGTTGCGGGTCATGCCCGCGCGCAAGCGGCCTTCCAGATTCTTCATGCGTTCCATGGAACGACGCATGCCGACAGCGCGGCGCAATTCATCGGCTTCGGCTCCACTGAAGTTGGCGATAGCCATCGACATGCGCAGAAGCTGCTCCTGAAAGAGCGGAACGCCCAGCGTGCGTTTCAACACCGGCTCAAGCGAGGGATGTGGATAAGTAACTTCTTCCTTGCCTTGACGGCGACGCATGTAGGGATGCATCATCTTGCCCGCAATCGGCCCAGGACGAATGATGGCCACCAGCACCACGATGTCATAGAAGCGTCGCGGTGCATTATGCGGGATCGAGGCCATCTGTGCGCGGCTCTCCACCTGAAACATGCCCACAGTATCAGCTTTGCAGAGCGCGTCATAGACCCTGGGATCTTCGGGCAAGGCGGCGAGATCGACCTTGGTGTTGTAGTGCTGGGGGATCAACTCAATGGTCTCTTTGAGCACGGCCATCATGCCCAGCCCCAGCAGGTCCACTTTGATGAGGCCAAGATCGGCGCAGTCTTCCTTGTCCCATTGGATGACAGATCGACCCGGCATGGAAGCGCGTTCGATGGGGACGACGCGGTTCAACATGCCCGCGCAGATCACCATGCCGCCCGAGTGTTGCCCCAGATGGCGCGGCAGATTCTTCATGCGCTTGCAGATGTCGAGATAATGCGCAATGCGCGGATGGCGCAGATCGAAGCCTGCCTGCGCAAAGCGGTTTTCCAGCGTATCGTTCGCGCCCTTCCACTCCCAATGGCCTATCAAGCTGGAGATCCGCTCGATCTGCTCCTCTTGAAAGCCAAGCGCCTTGCCCACCTCACGCGCCGTGGAGCGGCCACGATAACTGATGACGTTAGCGGTGATCTCCAGCGCATAACAGACCACGGAGTTCGCAGCCGAACCTCGGCCCTGGACGAGAAATCCCTTTCGCTGACAGTAGCGCACAATGTCCCATACGATCAGAAAGTATCCGGCAAAGCCCAGCTTCGTGATCAGCGCAAGCTCGTGTTGCACCTGGGCACGTGCCTTGGTCAATAGAGTTAGCTTGTCTGCCACGCTATAACGTTTGCGAACGCCTTCGTCCACACGCTTGGCGAGAAAGCTGTCCATGGTCTCGCCATCAGGAACAGGATAATGCGGGAACTGATAGCCAAGATTGTCGAGCGTGAATTGCAGGCGTTGGCTGATGAGTTGCGTGTTGGCGATAGCCTCAGGCAAATCACGAAAGATGCCGCTCATAGAGGCGGAGGAGCGCAGAGCACGAGTGTTGTTCGCAGCAAGCAGGCGACCTGCGCGGTCGAGCGGCACATGATGACGAATCGCGGTCAGCACATCGAGGACTTCGCGATCCTGCTCAGTTGCCGCACGCACGCCGTTGGTTGCGACAATAGGCATTTGCAGGCTGGCTGCCATCGTCAATAGTGCCTGATTGCGTGATTCTTCATCGCGCAGTTGATGGCGCTGCAATTCCACGAAAATATTTCCTCGTCCGTAGATTGCGACAAGCCGTTCCGCAGCCTTGCGCGCCTGATCCGTCCTACCTTCGGCAAGAGCAGCGGCAAGTGGTCCTTCGTCACCACCGGTCAGGCAGATCAATCCGGCAGAAAACTCGGCAAGATCGTCAAGCGTGGCTGCGCCTTCGGTCTTGGTTGCTTCGCGCATCTTGAAGCGCGTGATAAGTTGGCATAGATTCTGATAGCCCGCTTGCGAGGCGCAGAGCAGGGTAATACGGGCTGGTTCGTTTTGCTCGGTATGCGGAAGCCATGAGGCCGGTTGCAGTCTGCGGCCAAACGAGGAGACGGCGATCTCCGCACCAATATGGGCTTTTACGCCACAGCGTTTGGCCGCGGTGTGAAACCGTGCCGCTCCATAGACACCGTTGCGGTCAGCAATCGCGAGCGCCGGCATCTCCAACTCGGCCGCGCGCTCGGCAATCGACTCTGGTGCGGATGCAGCCGCCAGAAAGCTGAAGGCACTCGAAGCGTGCAGTTCGACGTAGGGTTCATCAGTCAAGCAGCGCCTCCAGGCGCCATTCGGCACGCAGGCGGTCGTGCGCCAGCAAAAAGCACAAGGTCTGCCCGCGACTGTCGCGAGCCATCACATCCCACTCCTCCTGGTCCCATGCATCGACAGACCACCAAGCGCCGCTCGTACGCCATGGGCCATAGGCCGCGGTTATGCGGAAGGAGTCATAGATGTCGCGAAAGAAGCCTGGTCTGCCGTCGGCAACCAGCATCATCTCTAACATGCGCGGTGGACGAACCCGGCGTAGAGCTGTGCGTTCCAGCGGAGCCGTGTGTGTTTTGGCCGCAGTATCTGTGCGAAATGGATCGAGGTGAAAGCTGGCCGGGCGATTTGAATCTTCCAGCACAGGCGTCCCAACGCGATCTTCACCGACCATTGCCTTGATGCGCGCCAGCGTCACATCGAGTTGCAACGATTCAGGCGTCTGCGGAGCAAACAGTCCCATCTGCACTTTGCTGGTTTTGCCCGGTTCGGCGTGCAACGTCATCGCGAGCACCGCAGCCTGCGGAGGGTGCGCGGCCAACTCCATCTGCATCAACTTGAGCAAAAATCTTTTGTCCTGCGAGGGCAGTGCCGGGCGTACGGACAACGACTGTGAGGGCGCGCCTTCCAGTGCCAACTCCGCCGTGAGTGATGCCAACGCCAGCGCATGTGCCATGGCGCGATCGACCAAGCAATCCAACATGCGCGCGGCCATAAAGAGCAGTCCTTCTTCCTGCTCTACTGGCGCATCAAACTCGTAGATCTCCCGCAGCGCAAAGGCTGCCTCAATAGGCTGGAAGGTGTGGCTTGCCGCGCCGCGCGCCATGGCCTGCCACACGCGCGCACGAGCACCCAGCCGCGCAATCAATTCCGACTCCGGCAGCGCAGCCAGATCAGCAAAGCTGCGAATGCCCCACAGTTCGAACTTTTCCTGCTGTTCAACGCTCAGATCCAGCGCATGCAGCGGAAGCAGCGCCAGCGTATCCGCCTCCGCGCCCGCAGCCACAATACATAATCCGCGATGCGCGGCAGCCTTCAAACGCGCCGTATGAAAGTTGGCGCTGAGCACGACACTGACACGGAGACCAACAGCTTCCATTGCATCTTTGATATTGGTGGCCAGCACATTCGGCGGACCAAAGAGCAATTCGCTGCCCATCACATCGAGGACTATCGAACATCCAACGCCAGCAGGAACAACTTCCATGCGCGGCGTAAACTGCGCCGCAACCTCCAGCATTACGGTACGTGCCGCCTGCTCCACGGCCAGCGAGCGATCAAGAATCTTCAATCCATTCAGCGCTTCGGCGTCCATGCGCGGAAGTCCACGCACGACTCCGCGTTGCGCAGCGGCACGATTCATGGAACAAACGCAGGCATCGTGTAGTGGGCCATCTACAATCGCCACCGGCTCACCCTTCAGGTCGGTGCGCAAGCGCAGCAGAGCCTGTGCGGCAAATTCTGTGGCATGAACACAGGCATAGAGTTCGTGGCTCATGCGCTTTTCTCCGCGGCCCAGGCTGTAGACGATGACCATGCAACAGCGGGCGGCTTCCGCTGCTGTGAGAATTGCGTGAAGCGCTCACGGCGACGGTTCAGCTCGAAGCCACAGCGGTTGAGTACCGTTTCCCCTTGCGCTTCCGCACGGAGCGCAGAGCAGTCCAACACCACGGCCGCACTTGACTGCGCATACGAAGCCTGCCCCAGCACCAGCAGTGTGCAGCGCGTGCGGTCCGCAGCCTGACGAAAGCGAAACCAGGTAGCTAGTGGAATCCTCATGCCCTGTGCTGGATCGACGCCGCCCAGATCCAGCACCAGCGCCGCAAATCCCCCCACTTGCAACAGCAGGTCCGTGGCCCGCAACGCTTGATCGAGATGCGTGCCAGCTTTTCTTTGCGCGCCTGTTTTTTGTCATGAGCGAAGCCACGCTGATGTTCGTGCAGCGAATCCACAGCAGCAGGGGCAGATGCACTCCGCTCGCTGCCGCAGATTCCGGATCAAGAGCATCCGAGGCATCCACCCAGGCGCAAACCTGCCCACGCGCTGTACAACTGGCCAGAAAAGCCAGCGACAGCGTTGTTCGTCCAGAGCACTCCGGGCCGACCACCTCGCTGATGGCTCCCACAGGCAGGCCACCGTCGAGCAGCGCATCGACAGCGGCAATGCCGGTCGCCGCCGTCTCGCGGAAGGTGCGCGGCATGGGCGAGAGCGCCGCCGGGAAGCGGGTCGCGAGGGATTCTTCGATCTGGAGTCGTAGGGCAGCAGCACTGGCCATATTTCGCCTTATATTCGCCTTTCAAGGTTCGCGCGAATCGGTCCGCTTGTCAACAGTCCTTCGGGTTCCCCACAAGTGAAGCGCTATTCTGAGAGCGATATGTGTGGTCGCTACGCCCGAAAATCCGCGCAAGAGCTTCTTGCCGAATGGTTCGATCTGGACCTGAACCTGATGCCCTAGTTCACGGCCAGCTACAACGCCGCTCCGCAGAGCTTCCAGCCGGTGGTGTGGCTGGACCCAGAATCCAGCCAGCGACGCATCTCATTGATGCGTTGGGGCTTGGTGCCATCCTGGGCCAAAGATGAGCGGATTGGCCTGAACACCATCAACGCCCGCGCTGAGGAGGCAGCCGCAAAGCCTGCTTTCCGTGAAGCGCTCAAAAAGCGCCGCTGTTTGATTCCTGCCGATGCTTTTTTCGAGTGGCAGCGGCTATCGCCGAAAACTCGCCAGCCCTACGCCATCGCCCTGAAGAGCGGCGAACCTTACGCCTTTGCCGGTCTGTGGGAGAGCTGGTTGCCGCCGGAGGGTGATGCGCTGACCACCTTCACTATTCTGACCACCACCCCCAACGAACTGATGGCTCCGATCCACGACCGCATGCCGGTGATCGTTGCCCCGAAGAATTACGAGCGCTGGCTGGACACAGACTGCAAGTCCACTCCATCGCCTGACCTGCTTCAGCCCTATCCTGCCGAAGAGATGGAAGCCTGGACGGTGAGCGATCATGTCGGCAATGTGCGCAACAACGATCCGAAACTGCTCGCTCAGCAAGAGCCGGACCAAGGAACCCTGTTCAGCTAATTCTGGATTCTGGTAATTCAACTATGTTGGCTGAGGCCTTGGCGACTTCCGGTTACAAATCTGCTATTGAATATCTGCAACGTTAGGTTGCTATCGGAACTCGCCTGCAAATAGGGTGGTGTGGCGAGAATGATGCTGCCCAGTTTCGATAGAGCCGATTGCACTGAGCTGCTGCGATTGAGGTAGACAGTGGAACCAGATGTGGGCGGCCACTGATGACCAACGGGGTCAGTCGAAAACGTTTGGTCACTTTCGCGTACCCGCACTCGTCCCCGTCCGGCCACAGGCGTCGTCGGCTTCGGTCCTCACAACGTAACCCACGGGAGTTTGGAACAGCGCGGCATCAGGCTCGCCGGGCTTGAAGTGCACGATCTCGATATCGATATGACCATACCCGGGATCATCAATCACCCGCTTGACCGGCATCCGGTAAAGCGGGGAGGTCCATAGCTCGTTGACTACCTGAAGCGCTTGCCCATCGGCAGTAGGCTCTGTCGAAGCCTCGTGAGTCGTGCTGGTCAACGTGGCCTGCAGGCCGGCAACCTGCGGCTCACCTACCTCGCCTTTCGACTCATCTTTTTTCAACAGCCGTCCCAACCGGCCAGAGTTGGAGTCCTTTTGCACCTCAGGAGAAGACGCCGGCACCCGCACCGGTTGAGACGTAGATGGTGCCGGGCACGAAACCGCGATCCTGGTGACTGGATCTATGAAAATACGCCGCTGGTCCACGACATCGTACACTCTCGCTCTTGTAACCACAGCCTTGCAGCCCTTGCAATCAGCATTGACCAGGTCTTCGTATCGCTGCCGACCCGCACCATCGTGCAGCACGCGCACGAAGCGCCGGGTTGTCTCCGAGTCGATGGGCGAGCGCGTCTCCTCGATCAATGCTTCAAACGGCGCCCCCTCGACTGCATATCCAGACGGAGGAATCAACATATCCGCACTCCACATCGCCAACGACGTTCCAGCTGATGTTTTCCGGAGAGCAGGAGACGCTGGAGCGACCTTTACCGCTGGCGCTGAAGCAGGCTGCTTCGCCGACTCGCGCTTGAAATAGTTCAAAGTGTGATAGCCCGCGCGCTGACTGTCGTCTGTGAAATGCGTAAAATTATCCACGCGCAGCCGCCCATCGGCCTCCAGCATAAGAGTCAATTTCGTCTCGGAAAACGTGGTCACTTTCTCGGCTGTCAATGAGGTGATCCCGGCGGAGTCAACGCCGGTGGCAAAAGCTTTCCCTTCAACCGTCCCCCAGTCGCACGGATTAGGATGGCATGCCCCAAAGGGATGGACCGCCAGGCCGTCGATGATCAACTTCACCAGCCCACCGGTTCCTGAGTCCACGTTCATCCAAGTCCCGCCGAGCGCGTTTGCCACCGCTGGCCTTGCGCTGACAGTGTTCCCCGTTGGAGCTGTTGCGGCGCTGGTTCCGACCGTCTGACTTATCGTGCCCGCTCCGTTACGAACATGGTAGCCGGGGGGCACCTGGAACAGACTGGGATCCGGTTCGCCTTGAACGATGTCGGAAACATTGACAGTCATTCTGCCGTAATCCGGCTGGTCATTGATGACAAGAACGTTGATGCGGAGATCGGGTGATGTCCAGGTTTCGCTCGTACTTGCAGCGACGAAGTCCTGTCCGTTTTCCTTCGTGCCCGCGTTGTAGGTTCGCGTGGTCCGCAAACCGAGTGCGTGGACCCCGTTGATCAACCGCGAAGGGAGATACTCGGTCTTTACCGTACAATTCGCGCAGCCCGTTGGGATCGGATCAGCCTTGGCCGTGGGCGGGTTGACGGGGGGCAGGCTGAAACGACTCGAGACCGGTTCGATGACCTTTTGTGTGGCCGACAGAGGCATGATGGTCACGAAACTCCTGGCCGGATCGTCGCTTACCTGCCAAGCGAGAGAATTACCTGCGACCGGATCGAGAACGGTCACCGAATGAAAATCGGAACCTGTTGGCCTCTTGCCCCATTGCTCTTCGCGCGTGCGACCGGATGAATCACGCCATAGGCGCATACTGGTTGTGATGCTGTAACGGGTGCCGTCGTTGGCTATCCTGGCGGTACTGGACGTTTCCCGAGCCGAGTAGGGCGCACCCGAATATCCTGTCCCAACCACGGTCTGCACCACATGTAAGTCAGTACTCTGCGCAATAACTGCTGGTCCCGCGGCGAGCAGAATGAAGATTGTCCAGGAAGTGATACGCACCGTTCTGTTCCTTTCTGTAAGTAAGGCCCTAAAGAGCAGCCCACAGCCCGGGCGGAACCAGAGATGCGGCCAAGAAGAGACCGACAACCGGAGGCGACGCGCCTCATTGCTTTCAGACTACTGACTTTCGAATCGGTACCATTATACGACCGGTGATTCGGGCTGCCCCGAATTGATCTCGCAGAGGTTCCGCCTCTGGCTTTGACAGGCCAAGATCATCGTCGGAAGCGGAGCTTGCCTCCTGGAAAAACCGACTGAAAGAAAACATAAGTTCTCACTGCCGCCAGATTGAAAAGATCGGTACCCGAAAACGCCGATTGCAACTGCGATCCTTACCCGAGATATTGTTCAGCTCTGCCACAATGGTTACCGCCCGAATCTGCGCGATACCGCGCAATGCCTGTACGTCTTTGACCACTTCCTATGCGCAGCAGAAATCTGCTCAGCTGATGACGCGCACGCAGTTGATCTGGCTCGGCTGCCGCGCGCGCCCCAGATCCCGGAGCGCTTCCGATCTGGGACCCGGTATCCATACCGCTGTGAGATCTCCTGATCGATGACTGCGCACCAGATTCAAGACATCCCGCCGATTTCTCTTGGCCCGGTCGCCAGCCTTGACCGGAGCCAGTGTTGGCACAATAACCTCAACAATTGCTATTAGTTGCAGCGAAGATAGAGAGCAACCCGATAACTCCCAATTATCACCCGATAAATACGAAGTATTGGACGGCCTTTTTTCTGCGGGACAGGCTATGGTATCCGGCATCCCTTGATGCCCAGCTTGCTTTCGGAGTTACGTCCTATGCCGCTGGCCGTTGTTTCCCCGCAAACGCCTGAGACAGACCCGTAGCTCACTGCCGAAAATGTGGCGCATCGCCTCAACGTCAGCACGGATTGGGTCTGGGATCATTCCTCGCGCCGAGCCCCCTTGCTGCCCGTCATTCGCATTGGCGATGGAGTCTTACGGTATCGCCAAAGCCAGATCGAAGAGTTCGTCCACGAGCGGGAAAGGCTCTCCAATTTACGTAGAAAACCACGGTAGAATGGGGACGCCCACTGTTTTTCCCCACAGAAATCGAGAAACACATGGGTACATCGCACCAGAAGGGTTGGGTGATGGTTCGGGGAAAGAAGTGGTACGGCTACTTTCGCCGCACCGTTCTCGACCCGGCTGCAAACGAGCCCAAACCGATCATCACGCCGGTCGTGCTCGGACTGAAGTCGGAGATGACGAAGTTCGAGGCGCGAGAAAAGCTGGAGCGGGAGATCGCCCGGCTGACGGGGCATACCACCGAAGAGGGGATTGTCAGGAATGGCAGCGTCACTCTGCTCTGGTTTGTCCACAACCGCTACCTGCCACTCAAAGAGGCGGACTGGAAAGAGGAGACGGCCAAGATCAAGAAGCACCTGATCGAGGCAGACTTGCTCGCCGAGTTTGGAGAAATCCGGCTAGAACGTTTCGACAAGCTCGTTCTCCAGGCCCACCTCAACAAGCTGGCAAAAACCCGGTCCAAGGACAGAGTCTTGCAGTGCCGAGCTTACATTCGTTCGATCTTTGCCGAGGCGGTCGATCAGGACTTCCTCCTCAAAGATCCCGCGCGCAAGCTCAAGACACCGGTCAACCTCCGGGACACTGACAAGACAGTGCTGACGTGGGATCAACTGCGTTCCGCGCTGGCCGCACTGGAACTCCGCAACCGGATTCTGCTGAAACTTGACATGACCAATGCTCTTCGTCCGGGAGAGCTGTTCGCGTTTCGCTGGTCTTCTCTTGATGAAGAGCACAACAAGCTCGACATCCGGGAGACCATCTACAAAGGGAAGATCCGTCCCTGGGGCAAGACGAAGGGGAGCCTTACGGCGATCCCAGTCACAGGGGAGCAGGTCGAAGAGTTGGAGGAGTGGCGGCGCATCTCGAAATATGCTGCGCCGGAGGACTTCATATTTGCCGGCCGCAGCGGAAACTTCATGGACCCGAGCAACTACCGGAAAAGGGTGCTGCACAAGTTGGCCGTGCAGTTGGGGCTGCCCAAGCTGACCTTCCAGGTCATCCGGCGCACCATCGCGACGCTGGCCAAGGACAAGGGGCATGTCAAGGACATTCAGGGGATGCTGCGCCACTCGCGGGTGGCCACTACGACTGATGTCTACATGCAGACGATGGAGGACGGTGTGCGCTCCACGGTGACGTCCATCCATGAAGAGCTAATGGGGACCGGCACCACGGGCCAACATCCGACCAGAACCAGGATCAAGCAAAGGGCCGAAAACTTTTCGGATGGGGAAGCAACACTGAAAGGAGAAGTTCTACAAGCAGCCTCTTCGGAGAGGAAGAAACCGGCAATCACACGTCCTGCTCGTGGTAAGGTTTTGGAATTTGCTACCAAAATGCTACCAAGGTGAGGAGTGAGAGTGTCTCTAAGTCTATGATTTAATTGGTGGACCTGATCGGGATCGAACCGATGACCTCTTCCATGCCATAACGGCAATTGCTTGTAACTTATTGAAAACATGAGCATCGATGGCGATGAAAAGCACTCAACAGCACCCTTCAGCACCCTCGACAGCACCCTTTTCCGCGGAGTTGGACTGATGCCACGAGAAGAAGTTACGCTCGTCGATGTAATCAATCGAGTAGGGTTCAGCAATTCTTCGGCTTGCCTGGCATTTATCAGCAGAAATTGCTTTGAGTGGATTATGCCGTTCTGGAGAGCGTATTGTGTTGCTGACGTAAGCCAAGAGCGGTTTCAGAGCCTACAAAGCAGATCACCGAATCTCCGAGTAATTGAAAAGAATATTCTTTTGGAAACTTGGATTCCTGTCCATGGACGAAATTCAAGGCTTAATGGCTGGCTCTTTAGACCCCGATTTCTGTAATCATCAAATTCTGATGTTGTCAGGAGGACTCTAGATTGATGCCAAATCCCCGAGTTGCTCGTCCATTCTTGTAAGTTGTCCTATATTGTGCAAATTACTGTTCGCATGTTGCAAAACGTATCTCGTTTCAGTTGTCGTTCATAACGGGTTCCTGGATCAGCGCTCGTCTGGAAGTTGATCTTGCCGGCTTTCCTGCCAAGCTCCCCAAACGGCTTTTTCGATCCGATCGATCTCCTGATCGGTTATCTCTGAAAAGACAGCTCGTTTCCCTTTGGAAAGTTTCCCCTTGTTTTGCAGGATCAGCCTCACCAGCAGCGATGCCCGGCGATTCGGCATATCCACGATATTGAGAGTCGCGTGAAGGGCTGCATCGAATACAGCAAGAAATCCGATCTCGTCCCGCAAATCGTGGTGGACAGTTTCTTCGATGCACCGATAAAGGTATTCAGCCTGGGCCGTTGCATCGAAGTAGCGATAGAGTTGAGCCGTGTCGTTCTTCACGGTCATTCCATATTCCAGGTCGAGATCGTACTGTATGAACGGCATGATCGAACCAGAGAAGCCCTCCAGAACCTGATCGTAGGCCAGCCGATCACGCAGCATGGCCGCAGAGATGGGAAAGAGAATTCCCTGTGGCGTGAAGTCGAGCTTTGACAAAATGTGATGGACAAGGAAGCGGTGAATGCGCCCGTTGCCGTCATCGAATGGATGCAGGAAGACGAACCCGAAGGCAGCAACGGCGGCGGCAACAACAGGATTAACGGCTACTGGCAGCTTCAGACGGCTGACCATCTCCATCCATGCGTCCATCAGGCTGGGAACATCTTCCGGCTTCGGACAGACAAAATGCACATCCTCGCTGTAGTCCGGGAGTGTTTGGGAGACGAAGTTCTGCGCCGTGCGCCAGTTCTTTTGCACATAGCGAGGATCGACGATGGCATTTTGCAGTTGAACGAAGGCGTCCTTGCTTGTGGCATCAAAGCCCGAGGTCTTCATGAGCGCCGCTACAAAGCGTTCCGTGCGGTCCTTGCTCGGCTCTTCTCCTTCGATGGCGAAAGAGGATTTGGTCTCCTTGGTAAACAGATAATGCACGGCGCGCGCGAGGATGGCAGGATCGCAGCTTTTGACGATGGCGTTTGCCTCCTCGACCAGCCCCTTGTCCATAAAGCTTGTCAGCGTGTCTGTGCGGCGGACAAGTGGCGAGTATTTGCCCGTGCCGAGAAGATTGTCATTGATGCGCTGTCGGCGAACGAGACGGCGCGGCCCGGTGATGTGAATCTTGGGATCTAGAAGATCGATGTAGCCGGAGGGGATGACATCCGGCACATCGAGTTGCTTTTCCATCAAGAACTCATACAGGTACCAGGCGCGGCGCGTGAAGATGCCGGTGGGTTCGGAGCGAATCCACTCTTCCAATTGGTGAGTATCAATGCTCTGGAAGATTGCCAGGTATACGTCCAGCGCGACAGGTTCATAGCGCAAGGCAAAGCGAAGATCGCCGAAAGGTTCTTTGGGAGCGTAGTTCCTTGGGTACTGTTCCAGAATTTCGCCGTCTGCCGCGATGGTTTTCCTGGCCCCCGCGACAATCTCGGAACGTGTCGCAGGCGCAGGAACCTGGAGCTGAAGCTCTTCGATCAACCGGTACAAGCCAACCGACCGTGGGAAGAATCGTGCGGAATTCTCATCGCCCATGTCAAAACCTCATTGAACCGCTATGGTCATCGATAAACGTCATCGAATCCAATGTGTCGATTAAAGCATAAAAACCTCATCGAGGTGATTTTTTCATCATCCAAGGCGTAATCTGGCGCATATTTATCATCGTTTATGGAGCGACCAGAGGCAGTATGTGGCGAGGATAGGGGGTACGCACGTCTGGAATAGGCATTTCTGTCACACGTATGTTGTTGGTGTAAATAAGGAATCCCCTCTACGCGAATCGCAGTCTCTGGATGGGATCTATCACTTCAGAATTCCTGAGCCTCAACATCTTCAGGGCGATGCTCAGCACAGCAGGTTTTGATCCATCCTCCACGATTCGGCTTGCCGGGCTTGCCACACTCCTCGCAAGTTTTGAGTGACTCTGCTTCAGCGTCGCGAATCACATGGGAAATTGCCTCGTCTGAAAAGTTCGAGTAAAAGCGCAATCCGCCAAACTTCTCTTTGACCTGTAGAACCTTAAACTCAAGGCCGCTCTCTCGTTCAAACTGCGCAACGAGCGGCTCCAAGTGCTCACAAAGACGCCAGATAATATCGAACCAGCCATCGCCATGTTCAAAACCAAATGGCATCAACGTGCTTTGAATGGAGCCATGCACATCAAACCAACCAGGCCAACGTTCAACAATCCGTTGTTCCAATTCGTGTTTCATCGCGCCTGTTCAGCGTCCGAAGAATTTTGACATAGTCCTAGCGAGAGTGTATCCGTGTTGCTCATGATCTCGCAAAACGCAGCAGCCGAGCCCCAGTCTATTGCTGAAAGTGGAGGAATACCCTTTTTCCGCATACGCGGCGCTATCTGGTTCATGCCTGCCGATTCTACGCTCGAATCAGAGCCGAATAGGGCGGCAGATAGAGCAGGCTTGCTCCTGTCGCCTCGATTCTTTCTCGCACAGAGGGGGACCATCCTGGCTTGAAAATTATCCAGACAATGTCTGGATAATTGGCCTTAGCGTGATCGAGTAATTAGGCCACAAAGAGTGCCGAATCCCGTTCTACGGAAGCTGACAGCGACGCAGGATTTGGCAATGCAAGGTGTTTGGAATCCAGCTCAACCTCTCACGCAAGGTATCAGCATCGTGTCGATACAGAAACTGCCATCAGCTTCAAAATCAAAATGCTGCGAGACTGGCGAAGGAGCCAACTGTTGCAGGGCACGAATAGCTTCGACTTGCAACGGAGGAGTGCTCATGCGAGCGATCCACGCAGTGAAATCCAGGCGACCACGGTACAGTGTCTCCGTGCCCAGACTAAATCCAGCTTCCTTCAGTTTAGTTTTCCATTCCGCCGCACTGTAATCGCGCACATGAGAGGGATCGCGCAACAACTCCAGGCTCTGTAGCCATGTATCCGAAAGAGGATGTGCAGGAGCAACGACATCGCTCACCAGCAAAGTGCCCCCAGGGCGCAGCACACGATGCATTTCAGCCAGCGCGGCAGGCAGATTCTCCCAATGATGGGCACTATAGCGCGTGACTACAACATCGAAGCTGTTTGCGGGAAAAGGCAGCGAACAGACTTCGCCAACGCAGGTTTGCAGGTGCTGAAAACCGTGCCGATCAGCTTCGTCAGCCACTGTTTGCAGCATAGCTGGAGAAAGGTCAAATGCAACCACATCCTGAGCCACACGCGCCAGCAGGTAGGACGCATGGCCTCCGCCGCAGCCCACATCCAGAGCGCGTACCGGGCGCAATGGCGTGAGAATACATTCCATCTCTACGAGGTCTGGACCCGAGGCATGAACAGCGCTGCGCAGGTACGCATCGGAGTGCGGACTAAACTGGCGTTCGATCAGTTGTTGCTGAGAATAGGTCGTCATTCTTGGATACTCCAGAGGTGGGATACCTTCAGCGTAGAGGCGAATTAAAACTGGTACAAGATGTCAATTTATCCTAGTATAAAAAGCAGTATGATTGATTACACTCCAAGCCACGCCCTTGGTGCATTTCTTCGCGCACACCGTGAAAAGCTGACGCCTTTGGCAACGACAACCGCCCGTCGTAGACGTACACCTGGCTGGCGGCGTGAGGAACTCGCTGAGGCTTGTGGTGTCAGCTCCACCTGGATCACATGGCTGGAACAGGGCAGAGCTGTTTCAGCATCACCAGCGGCTTTGGCTAGACTGGCTGAAGTTCTTGCGCTGACACTTGCGGAGCGATCCTATCTGTTTACTTTGGCAGGTAAGTTCGATCCGGCAGCTTTGCCCATACCGCAAACGCAAATCCCGAATGACCTGTTAGATCTGCCACAGCGGATGAATATACCTGCCTATTTGTTGGATTACACCTGGACGGTGCGCTCCTGGAACCACCCTGCCGAAATGCTCTTTTCTGCCTGGCTTGATGCAGGCAGCGAGCGTAATCAGCTTCGCTACATATTTCTTGCGCCGCAGGCACAGCGATTGATCCATGCGTGGCAGGAGCGTGCACGACGCGTGGTGGCTGAGTTTCGCGCTGACTTCAGCCGTCGTCCACTCGATCCGACCCTGCAGGCCCTTCTTGATGAATTGACCCATCTCAGCCCGCTATTTCAACGGCTATGGCACGAGCAGGCCGTATTGGAGCGGGAAGGCGGGAAGCGTGGTTTTCATCTGCCGGAGCAAGGTCTTCGCTTCTACCAACAAACAACGCTGCAACCCGCCATGCACCTCGAATGCAAATTGGTCTGTTTGACACCTCTGGACACGTAGTCCTCCAACGGGTGATTGATCGCTGAGGACTCGCTATTACAATTGCTAATCTCCCGAGAAATCGATCTATGCGTGGCGGGAATACCTGCATTCCTAAAAAGCATTGGACGCGGACCCAAAACAGACCTAACTTTGCGCCATAGCTGACGCCCAAGTCAGCGGAGGTGCAAAGTGAATCGATTCCGCCGTCTCCTCCGATTCGACACCGCTCGCAATCGGCAGTCTGCACCGCCCGCCATTCAGCGGACGGCAAGCTCCCTCCGTACAACCTGCTTGTCGGCCATCCGCACGATGGCTCCCACCCTCATTGCACTCTCGTTTGCCGGCGTGGCCCATGCCCAGGGAACGATGGACTTCTCTGGCGCGACCACGTTGATGACCACCTTCAAATGGTCGGCGATGTAGAGATTGCCCGCGCTATCTAGAGCGATACCCGTGGGATTGTTGAGCTGGGCGCTGGTTGCAGCACCGCCGTCGCCGCAGGTTCCCGTGGCGTCTGAACATGGTTGTCCGCTGCCCACCACAGTGCTGATCGATTGTGTGATTGCATCGACCTTGCGAATGCGATGATCGGCAGTGTCGGAGATATAGAGATTGCCCGCGCCGTCTATGGCTATACCGTATGGGACATAGAGATTGGCGCTGGTCGCCGCGCCGCCATCGCCGCAGGTATTCGTTGCAGTCGAACAGCTCGTTCCATTACCCGCCACCGTGGTGATGGTTCCCGGCGTGAGGCCCACGAGGGGACCGGAACCGATGCCCTGCAGATTGGCCGTGGCAATCACCGCGCCGGTCGAGTCCAGCAGTTGCACCGCGCCGCTGCGCGATCCAGGATATTTAGGCGAAAACTGCACCGCCACCGAACAGGTATTACCGCTTGAATAACTGGTAGAGGTGGAGCAGGTCGTGCTGCCGCTTACCTCGGTAAAGTCCAGGCCAGTGGCCCCCTGCGTGACCACATTCCAACCGCTGAGCTTGGCCGCCGTGGTGTTGGTGAAGATAAACGGAACCAGAATCGTCTCACCGGTGCTGCCTACGCTCGTCGTGCCAAAATCCACCGCTGCCGCTTCGATTTCTTTCACCGAGGGAACACTCGAGCTACTATAATCTACAACGAAAATATTGCCCTTTTTATCCGCGGCTAAAGCAGTGGCAAAATTGAATCCGCTACCCATCGTTAAAACCTTCGAGGCGGTAGAGAACGATCCATTATCCGGAACGATCTTTCTCACCCCTCGATAGTTGCCGGACGTGTCACCTAAATCCGAAGCAAAGACACTGCCATCCGGAGCCAACGCCACGCTGCCTGCCGAGATGAATCCGCTTCCAATCTGAATGACAGATGTGGATAAGGTGGAGAGTCCTCCGTTATTCGCTTTGAGTTCATAAATCCCGACATTATCATCGGCATCGGCAACAAAAACATTGTTGCCGGAATCCACCGCTACACCAAAAGGGGTACCGAAGTCGAAAGAGTTGCCGAGTGCCTCCCGTTGCGTGCTGCCGGAAAGCAGCTCGCCGACCATCTCGTTTTCTCCAACGATGAGGATGCCACTTGCGTTTACTGCTACCGCCCTGGGATCAGCTAATCCAACACCTCTGAGCGTTAACGTGCTGGAATACACTCCGTTGACCAATGCGATTTCATTGACGTTGTAGGAGTTATAGTCGGTAACGTAAACATTGCCACTCGCGTCTGTGGCAACGCCTTCGGCCCTGGTAAATGCGGTCGAGATCGGAACCACCGTCGAAGAGTTGGAAACCACTCCGTCGACCGCTTTGATTTCATAGACCGTGCTGCCTTCGAATGTGAGGAAGATGTTTCCGTTCGCATCCATGGCCATGCTAAAGGCCGCGACTGTTATGTCGCTCAGCGTTTTGACCGTCTTGGTGACCCCGCTGTAATACGCCGTCTGCGCCGCGCTCTCTGCCGCGCTGCCAAACAAGAGGGCGCAAAAGGCCAGAAAAAAGAGCAGACCCTGCCAACTTCCCCTGGCGGAATCATGGGCGGCTTTGCTGGCTTTAGTCTTCGCAACCTTGGGCATCGTGGTCGCAAGCAATTTGTCTTTTAACATTTTGCATACCCTCTTTTCCTGAATCACTTCGTAATGCTGCCCATAAGCGGACACAGCTCTCCCGTACGCTGATTGGGGATGTCTGAACAGCGTTTCTTTCTCTTCGACATTGGCCGGAGGAAAGGAAAGCGAGACCGGCAGGCCTGGTTGCGATCAAGACATTGATCTCGGCAATGCAACGGCTGTTGGCGATTGCGCGTATGAGACTCGTTTAGAAGTTAGCAGGACGAGAGAAGAGAAGTCCTACACTTTGGAGTAGGATGAAATATTTTTCAACAGAAAATCGAATGTTTCCTGGGTCCGCGCGTCTGTTGTGAAGCCTGTTAACTGGTTCTGAACTGTGGCCCCAACTTGCTGGCAAAGGCAATCACCTGGGCGCGATTTCTCAGGTGGAGGCGATCGGTAATCTCTCTCATGTGGTATTTAATGGTGTCTTCGGTCAGACCCAGGAGACGGGCGATTTTTTGTATGTCATTCCTTGGGCAACTTGACGCAGAATCTCTGTCTGCCGACTGCTCAACGGCAGGGTTGCTTCATCGGGCGAGGTTGCTCTATCGTCGGATTGCCCCGCATTCCGCTCCCGCTCGCGACGGGCAAACTCGACCAGAATTTTACCTGCCAGATCGGGTGAAAGCGGGGTTTGCCCTTGCGCAATTTCCTCCAGTGCCGCCACGAAGCTGCGACCAGAATTCTCCTTGAGCAGGTAGCCGCTGGCCCCAGCCAGGATTGCGTCAAAAAGAAAATCATCGTTCTCCGAGACGGTCATCATGACAATCTTCATCTGCGGGATCTTGGATTTTAGAAAATACGTGGCTTCGATGCCGCTCTGCCCGGGCATTTGCACGTCCATCAGCACCACCTCCGGCAGCAGACGCAGGGCTTGTTCAATGGCATCCGTCGCATTCGTCGCCGTACCCACCACCTCGATCTCACCGTCTTCCAGAATGTTGCGCAACCCTTCAAGAAAGAGCGAATCGTCATCGACCAGCAAGACTTTCATTGCGTAGCATCCTCCGATGACAATGATACCGTCTGGGCATTTTCCACTGGAATGGTCAGTTGCAGACAAATCCTGGTGCCCGTGCCTGGCTGGGAATCAATTACCAGTTGCGCGCCAATCTCTTCGGCCCGCTCGCGCATGATAGCTAGGCCATGATGGCCTGTCAGCCCTTGCGATTGCTCCGTATCGAAACCGCAACCATCGTCCTCGACGAGAAACTTCTGTGTCTGCGCTTCCTGCGAAAGAACGACCCGTACCCGTCTGGCCTGAGCATACTTGCGCACATTGGAGAGCGCCTCCTGAATGATCCGCAGCGCCTGCGCCTCCATGACGGGCGAAAGCATCTCCGCAGCCCACGCACAGCGCACCTCCAGCCCGGCCTCGATCTCACAATGGCGTCTGTACCACTCCAGTTGTGTTTCCAACGCCTGCAGGAAATCGCGTTTGTCGGAGACAACCGTCTGCAACCCCGTAATGGATTCGCGCATTCCCAGATGCGCTTCCTTCACTACCTGGACGATGCGCTCCAGGCGCTGATCCGCTTGTTCATATCGTTGTTTTGCGATGGAGGTTCGCGCCGCCTGCGTCTGCATGGAAAGGAAGCTCCAGATCTGACCGGGGCCATCGTGCAATTCCTTCCCAGACGCTGACGCTCCATCATCGTCGAAATCGCTTTCTGCTGCTCCAGGATCTGTGCCTGCTGTTGCCGCTCCTGCGTCACGTCTTTGAAGAGCAGCACCCGTCCCAGCCGGTTACCGGTCGAATTCAGCAACGGAGTCATCGTCACCCAAAACGTGCGACCGTATTTTTCAACGCCAAAGCATACCTCCCTGACGGTCACGCCATCTTCGTTTTCCAGATCAGCAAGCGCGGGCCATAGCTTAACAGCAGTCTGAAATGGAACCCCCTCCACAATGTTCGTGAAGACCGCCCGGGCTGTGGAGTTCAACGATACGATGTTCTCTCTGTCATCTACGACCATGAGGCCGTCGATCATATTCTTGACTACGACTTCCTGAGCCAGAGGGATGATTCCGTACATGCGCCAGCGATGAAAGGCCCAGGCCGTGACCGTGCTGGACAGAAGAAAAGACAACGGAAGCGGCGCCAGAATGCCGCATCCCGGCAGGAAGGTCAGCACATGTCCGAACCAGGAGAGCAGGCTTGCCAGCAGAATCAGCCTCGCCTGACGACGGCGCAGGCCCGTGCTGCTTCTCAGCCAGCGTATGCAGAGGCCCGTCGTAATGAAGCCCATCAAATAGCCGGCAATCTTGGGCAGTTGGCGGCCTGAACCGGGCAATAACCGCGCCACATCCCCGTCTGTCCAGATGATCTTCCAGAGCCAGCCATGCCAGCCATTGGTTAGGATGATCAGCCAGAGGATACCCACCGTTCCGCCCATGAGATAGGTAATCCAGGCGGGCAGTTCGCGATCCAATCCGCTCATTTCCACAAGGAATCTGTACGAGACGAAGAGCAGTAGCAAGCTCGCCATCCAACAGAGATTCGTCCATGCGGTCAGGGCGGTCAAGCCCGTGCTGCGGCTGCCGCAGAGCAACGCGAGCAGCCAGACCCCCTTGCACAACTGGCCATATACCAGCGAGCGGGCACCCGGCTCCTCGCGGAACCTCCAAGTATGGATGGCAATCCCTTCCAAAACGGCGATCACAAAAAGTGGAAACCAGAAATTTGTGCCGAGATGAGAGGCAAAATATGCAGGCATTGTGCCCATGCTCAGCATTCTACTGTGCGGAGTAGTGCAAAAAATGCTGCAAATGCATTATGCAGTCATTCAGACTGCTTTAGGAAACGGCAGTCGGATCAGTCCTCGAAATGTCACCCAGCATCCGGGTTTCCAGCAAACTATCGGCCCAACCCGATCCCCGGCCTGATCGGCGTTTGCCAGGACCTATCCTTGCGAACAACGGCATTGTGCTTTGGGGCCGCAGCCACCTTCCATCGAAGTAAGGCTGTATCTAGGGCCATTGTGCAGCTCGTTTGAAGCGCCCATTCTGGACAACTAGTCCTTCAGATCTTTTGCACGCTGCGGCGTTCTATGGTCGGCGACGATCGCTGCGGAGTGGCTTGCATGTTCTCGGCGCACTGAAGCAGAGCACACTGCAACATCTCAACTTCTTCCTCACTAAGTCCCGCAGTCATTTTTTTCGATCCCGAGGAGCACCTTGTGTGCTCTTGCTAAGATCTCAGCGCCTTGGCGCGTCAGCTCGCTTTGCCTGATACGGCCATGAGTTGGGTGCGGAACCCTGAGGAGCAAGCCCTACTTTTCCAGGTTAGCGACTATGCCTTGCATGCTTTGCATGGTCATAAACGCCATGCTGCCAGGGAGGCATTAGAGCGGTTCTCCTATTGCTGTACACCGAAGCCATTGCCGCTGAGTGGCTTTTTCTCAAGAAAAAGCCACCGTGCACGATCTACAAAGGGCTACACCTATTGGAGAAACGCTCTAGATATCCCCCGTTCCACTGCAACAGCGAAGAGCGGATTGTACTGTGCCGTGGTCAATCCTAAGGGATTGAGCTGATTGTCTATGTTCGTGCACAACGCATGCTGTGCTCGTTTGAGCACGTAACCCAAACGCTCTGACATCGAATGCTCCAGCAGATTTGCCTTGCGTATAAATTACCTCCCCCTTGATATAAGGTCCATGACATCTTCTCGCAATACCCGCCAACCCGTGGAACTGACAGGCCCTTTCTTGTTCTCCAAGTGCGTGATCTTGAGGCATCCAGAGCATTCTATATCGAGAAAGTAGGACTGACCCCTTGCCCAACCCCCTCCAGGGGCGATCGTCTTCTCTACATGTCCCATCCCGTTCGCGATCCGTACCCCGATGGTTGACCTGGATGCAACCAGCAAGCTTGGCTGGGGCGTCTTGCTCTGGATGGCCGCGACCGATGCGGATACCGTGCTTGAGCAGTTGGTGGAAGCTGGCGTGACAATTGTGCTGGCTCCTGCTGATGGACCATTCGGCAATTTTTTGTGTTTTGCGATCCAGACGGTTACACCATCATGGTTCATACGGCAAAACCCTAAACAGACCTTCCGCGTTGTTGTTTCTCGTCATTACGACAGCATGGGGCTGGGTCAACTCTCTATCCCCATCCGTTTCCGGTACGCTGCCCGCTGTCGCTCCAACTCTGCGTAGTTCGTCTCTGCCCATTCCCACACACCACAAAAGGCCGCGCCGAGACTTTCTCCCAAAGGCGTCAATGCATACTCCACGCGCGGTGGAACAACAGCATACACCGTGCGCGTGACGAATCCGTCCGCCTCCATCTGGCGTAGCGTTTGCGTCAGCATCTTCTGGCTGATGCCGCTGACCAGTTTTGCCAACTCACTGAAGCGAACAACACCGTTCTGCGCCAACGCCTCCAGTAGGAGCATTGTCCACTTGTCTGCGATGCGGCCGATAATCTCCTCGACCAGCCTGTCGATCTCTGGAGAGGACACGGCACCGTCCACGGATTGAAAACGCAGCTCCGCAGAATTATTTGTCACAGTTTTAACCCGATTTTTCGCATTTCTAACCATTTAGTGAGTATCAAACCAAGAAGTGCGCTCTTCCTTTCAGAGCGTCACTCTCCTATAGTAAGCAAAGAAGGAGTCAATAGCAATGAATCCCAAGGGAAACAACACCATCCTGATCACTGGCGGCGGATCTGGCATCGGTCGCGGTCTCGCCGAAGCCTTCCACAAACTCGGCAACAAGGTCATCATCGCGGGACGCCGCAAGAATGTCCTGGAAGCGGTTGTCGCTGCAAACCCCGGCATGGCCTTCGAAATTCTCGACGTTCAGGACCCGGCCAAGCTGAAGAGCTTCGCTGCGGAAATCACGTCGAAGTTTCCCTCTCTAAACGTGCTGCTGAACATGGCAGGCATCATGCAGACGGAAGATCTGCTCAACGCCCCCGATCCTTCAGTGATCGACGCCACCATCGCAACCAACTTCACCGCGCCGCTGCAGCTGACGGCCGCATTGCTGCCGCACCTGAAGCAGCAGGCACAGGCCACGGTTATCAATGTATCTTCAGGCTTGGCATTCACCCCGCTGGCTCTTACACCAACTTACTGTGCAACCAAGGCCGCGATCCACTCATGGTCAATTTCTCTGCGCTACCAACTCCGGGATACTTCGGTCGAGGTTCTGGAACTGGCGCCTCCCTACGTTCAAACGGAGTTGATGGGCGAGCACCAGGCTAACGATCCGAGGGCAATGCCATTGGCTGATTTCATCGCTGAGGTCATGGAGATTCTCTCGACGCAACCAGAAGCCAAGGAAATCCTCGTCAAGAATGTTTATCCGCTGCGTTTTGCGGGTGACTTCAAGGGTGAGGCATTCAATAGCTTCTTCGAGAACTTCAACAAAGCAATGGCAAGTCACTAAAATAGCTAGCTGTATAGGCCTTCAGCGCCCTTCGATAGCGTCGTCATGGCAGTTCAACTGACTGTCACGACGACGCTATCCCGATATTCAAAGATCAAAGACCTCATCAATCCAGTCGAATTGCAACTGTTCGAGAAGACTGACGTTGCCGAGCAGGTAATGATGCTCGGCGCCGAGTTCGGAACCGTTCAACACGAAACGATTCTTTGAGTTCTTCAGCTTGTTGAAGAACGACTTGCTTTGGCCATACATGGTCCAGCCTTCACTTGTTGTGGAGAGATTCAAGACCGGGCAGGTGATTTGATCCTCAAGCCCATTCAGGTTGAAGGCTTTCATCCGCTCCAGGAATGCAGGCACATCCTTGACGCCGCTGTGGAAGCAGAAGCGTGGCATGACTTCGTAGATTCCCCAGCTCTGATGGTCCGTGAGCGGCTGGTCTTGCGGACCGTTCAGAAATTCGTCCCCCAGACCAAGCGCCTTAGTGAAGACCTGATGCCCGTCCGACAGGATGTACCCTGCTGCATATGCGGAGATGCGCTTCTCAAATACCACCGCCCGCGTGCCGAGATAGCCGCCAAAGCTGTAGGCAGTGAGCGCCAGACGTGAAGCATCCACCTCGGGGCATGCAAGCAGAAAGTCGACGACGGCTTTCTGCTTGGTACTTCCCAGTCAGGCCGATAGAGCAACGAGCTATCCCGCAGATAGGCTCCAGACTGGCCAGGCCCGTCGAGAATCAGCGCATTCTATCCGAGACTGATTGCCCCTGCGCCGCCACCGAGGGCGTAAAGTTGCGCAGCCGTGCCATCGCCACTTTAACAATGCGTCGCTTCTCGTCCGCACTGCGATGGATCCGCTTCGGCACTTCGGGCAGGGGTGCATTCTCGATAACTTCGTTCACTCTGCAACCGTCTGCCCGAAAACGACCGATGCACAGACGGTCGTCAGACGATGCTTACGGATCAAATCTGCAAGCCTGCTTGAAATTGCTTGGCCAACTTGGCAACTCGCTCACCAAGATAAGCCGCAGTATTCATATCGCTTTCGACATCTGCCGGATTCTCTCCCTCGCTCGAGTTCGACTGGCCCATAGCGCCAAGCCAACTGCCAAGGCGATTGAGTTCGTTGGCTACGCCAACTTTGGCGCTATTGCCTGGGAACAGGTCAAGACCTACCCATATCATGCCGTTCTGTGCTGCAAACAGAGCCATGCTGATCAGTGTTCCCATCTTGTCGCCGTTGAGTGCACCAGAATAGGTAAATCCAGCAGCAATCTTGTTGCGCCATTTCATGCCGCGCCACACGGGCTGAGTAGAGTCTTCAAAGAATTGCTTGAGGCGAGCAGTCAGATTGCCGTTATAGGTCGGCGACCCAAAGATGATTGCATCACTCTGTTCGAACTCTTCCCAGGATATTGGGCCATCTGCAACGGCGAAGAGTTTGCACTCCACTCCGGGTACGCGGCGAACACCTTTTGCGACGGCATTTGCCTGCTTGGCGGTGTGACCGTAATGGCTGTCATAAACGATGGATACCAGCATTGATGTTGCTCCTTTGGCAGGTTGGATGAGTTGCAATCGCAGGTCTGGGAAACAGTAATATTGCCCAGAGTGATGGAAAGCAATCTATCCATCTAAGGAGACTCTGCACAAGTCCCAATACTGCATTCTGCTTGGATAAAATGATAAGTAGAGGGCAAGGGCGATGCGGCACCAAACACTGGCGTCACAAGCGAGTTTTGAGCAGTATGGTCGCAAGGGCAAGCGGGAGCTTTTTCTGGATCAGATGGAGCAAGTGGTGCCGTGGGCGGAGTTATTGGCGCTGGTTGAGCCTCATTATCCCAAGGCTGGCAACGGCCGCCAACCAGCAGGCTTGTCGATCATGCTCCGCACGTACTTCTTGCAGCAGTGGTTTGGTTTTTCAGACCCCGGAATGGAAGAAGCTTTCTATGATTCGCCCGCGTTGCGGCGCTTCGCCGGAGTTGATCTGGGCCGTGCCTCCGCGCCCGATGAAAGCACCATTCTGCGCTTCCGCCACCTGCTCGAAGAACATGAGTTATGCGGCCAGATACTCGATACGGTGAACCACTTTCTAGCCAGCCGGGGCATTCGCATCGGCACGGGAACCATCGTGGATGCAACGATTATCAACGCTCCGAGTTCGACGAAGAACTCGACCGGCAAGCGCGATCCTCAGATGCACCAGACCAGGAAGGGACAGCAATGGTACTTCGGCGCGAAAGCGCACCTTGGCGTTGATAGCAAGTCGGGCATTGTGCACTCAGTCTGCACCTCTGCGGCCAGCGTGGCGGACAAACATATGCTGCCTGACTTACTGCACGGCGCAGAGAAGAAAGTCTGGGGAGACGCAGGCTATCAAGGACAAACCGAGGCAATTCATGCGGCCGCGCCCGGGGCGCAAGATATGACCAGCCGCCGCACCAAGTTCAAAAATTATGTAGACGAAGAAGCCAAGCGCAAAAATACGACCAAGGCCAGAGTTAGATCGAAGGTGGAGTGGTGTTTCCGCATTCTGAAGCGCGTTTTTGGATTTACCAAGGTGCGCTATCGTGGCTTAAGGAAGAACCACGAGTGGCTTTGCGCGGCCTTTGCCCTGGTTAACCTTTACCAAAATCGCAAACGGCTGGTCGCGCTGGGGGCGTAGTGTCTCTGGAGGCCGGAAAACGGCCTCCAGAGACAAAAAACAACCACGTAGAGCCCGCGCCTGGATGCAACTGAACCCGCAATTCTGGCTATAACTGCTTCCGAACCCATTGCATTGTAATTACACCGCAAAATCGTGGGTTGTGCAGAGGCTCCCTAATAGATGGCTTATATGACGAGAAAAACCGAGGAATAACATTTGCCTAAATTACACCTTACTTGATGGATGCACGTTAGATAAAGACACATGAAGCAGACGCAGGTCGTAAGAATGCAGTAGCTGCACGTACGGGTTGAAATTGAATAGTGCATGTGGATTGCCAAATGAGAGTTGCCGTGAGCAGGAAGTGTATCGTCACTGAGAAAATATATTTCTTATAGCGCTTTCACTGACTGAAGATGGAATGCTAGGCTTGTAGGCAAGGTTGACGCACGTTGTCAAGTTCTCATTTTCAAACTGGAGAACACCGACTATGCGCACTTTCTTTTTGAGGGCTGTGGTACAGATCCTTTTTCTATATGCACTGGCGCAGCAGGCAATTACTGGACAATCAGCTTTTATAGACTGGGATCAGCAGCAGCCTGGTGCACGACACCGGATTACACTGGCTGATCTGCCAGAGCCCAAGCCTGAAGAGTCCGTAAACAATACCGCGCATCTTGTGCCGCGTCCAGCGAATGCATGGCCGATTGCTCCTGCCGGATTTACGGTAACGCTGTATGCGGGAGGCGATTCTTCTCCCATGCAACGTGCGGATAACAAAGAAAAGATGCAGACGGGTAATGGGACGTTCACTATGCCTCGTCTGATTCGTTCCGCGCCCAATGGCGATCTCTTCCTTGCGGATTCCGGAGCTGGTGTCGTCTTCGTACTGCGTGGTATTGGGTCTGATGGAAAGGCAACACAGATAGAAAAATTTGCTACAGGCATGGATCATCCCTTTGGCATCGCGTTCTATCCGACTAAAAATCCGAAATATATCTATATTGCAAATACCACCACAATTCAACGCATTCCATACCAGCAAGGCGATCTACATGCACGTGCTTCAGCTGAGACAGTCGTTCCGGACATACCCGGCTATGCGCAGCTTACAGGTGGTGGACATTGGACTCGCGATGTGGTCTTCAGTAAAGACAGTCGGCGGATGTTCGTTTCTGTCGGTTCTGGTTCGAACGTCGATGACGTGGATACGCATCCGCGCGAATTTCACCGGGCAGACATTCTCGAGTACACTCCCGAAGGCAGGTTCATCAAGGTCTATGCCTATGGACTACGCAATTGTGTTGGAGAGGCGATCAACCCTGCGACAGGGAAGTTGTGGTGCTCGACAAATGAGCGGGATGATCTTGGCAATCACCTGGTTCCTGATTACGTCACCTCCGTGCAGGAAGATGGTTTCTATGGCTGGCCCTGGTACTATATGGGCGGCCATAAGGATCCGCGTCTTCCGCTGCCGTGCGCCAATGGAACTGGGCCAAATCCGCAGGCTTCTGCGTTGACAGCAGAGCAGGCAAAAGATTGCAGGCACGTTGATCTCGCGACAAAGGTAATTACTCCCGATGTGATTGTTCAGCCTCACATGGCTTCGTTAGAGATGACTTTTTATCCTGCAGGGGGATCCTTTCCCAAGAAATATGTTGGGGATGCATTTGTTGCCGAGCACGGTTCCTGGAATCGTGCCCGGCGCGCTGGCTACGAAGTGATTCGCATCCCGATGCACAACGGCAAAGCCGAAGGAAGCTATGAAGACTTCCTCACTGGTTTTGTGACGCAGGATGGTCAGGTTTGGGGCCGTCCCGTTGGCGTTGCGGTTGGTCTTAACGGAGACCTTTACGTAACGGACGACGGCTCACGAAGCGTGTGGCGTATCGTTGCAAAGTAAGAATCAACCGATGTAGCCACCAGAGGCGTAGATGGTTTGACCAGAGATCCATCCGGCATCGGAGGATGCAAGAAAAGCTGCTGCGGTGGCGATGTCGATGGGCTGGCCGATGCGCCCCAATGGGGTTGCAGCCTCGGCCTGCTTCTGGAAGTCGCTTCCAAGAATGCCGGCGGCTTGTGCGCCTTCGGTTTCAATCATTCCAGGATTTAAGGCATTGACGCGAATTTTCTTTGCGCCAAGCTCCTTGGCAAGCGATCCGGTGATTGAGTCTACAGCACCCTTTGTGGCTCCATAACCGTAAGCGTCATCCACAGGCCGTATTGCGCGGGAGCTCATCTTGTGAATCGAGATCTCAAGTGTCCACGTATTTTTAAGTGGACACATGAGATCAGGCGGGATTGGTCAGAGATTCCGAGAAGTTCCAGGGCAGAAGTTCGGAGATGCGCGAGATAGGCCAATCTGGAATCTTTTCGAGGACGCGCTGCAGATAGAGTTCCGGCTCAACGCCGTTGAGCTTGGCTGTGCCGATCAACGAATAGATCGCAGCGGTGGAGTGACCGCCAGCATCCGATCCACAAAACAGATAATTCTTACGACCAAGCGCGACCGCGCGCAGGGCTCTTTCGGCCGCGGAGTTGTCGATCTCGATTGTGCCATCGTCGAGATAGCGCGTAAGCGCACGCCATCGCGCGAGCGCATAGCGAATCGCCAGGGCCGTGTCGGACTTCGGCGACAAACGTGTCAGCATCTTGTTGAGCCAATCATGAAGTTCGTCCGCGAGCGGTCGACTGCGTGACTGGCGCACTTGCTGGCGAAGGTCAGGAGGCTTGCCGCGCACGTCGCTCTCGATGACATAGAGTGCACCGATGCGCTCGACTGCTTCAGCGGCCATCACGGAGTTGGTTGCCACCTGAATGTCATAAAACTTGCGCCGAACATGAGCCCAACACGCGGCCTCATGAATCTTGCCGCCTTCATAAAGGTGATGAAATCCAGCGTAGCCATCTGCCTGCAATGTGCCTCTGAAGTTGCTCAGATGCTGGCGCGGATGCTCGCCCTTTCGGTCGGGCGTGTACGCGAACCAGATGGCAGCAGGCGCATCAGAAGCGGCCGGGCGGTCATCGCGTACATAGGTCCATAACCGCGCGGTTTTGGTTTTACCTGTGCCTGGAGCAAGCACGGGAATCGGTGTGTCGTCTGCATGAATCTTGCCCGCCTCGAGCACGTGCTTGCGTGTGGCATCGACGAGTGGCGCCAACAGATGACTGGCGTGGCCGACCCAGTCGGCCAGTGTCGAACGATCGAGTTCGATGCCTTCACGAGCGAAGATCTCCGACTGTCGATAAAGTGGCAGATGGTCGCAGAACTTCGCGATCAGCACATGCGCCAGCAATGCAGGACCAGCAATGCCGCGCTCGATCGGCCTTGACGGCGCAGGAGCCTGCACAATGCAATCGCACTTCGCGCAGGCCATCTTCACGCGCACGTGACGGATGACTTTATACGTTGCAGGCACGCGCTCAAGAATCTCCGCGACATCTTCGCCGAGCTTGTGCAACGCTCCGCCACACTCCGGGCACGCTTGTTCCGGCGGCAGATGTGTATGCACTTCGCGCGGCAGCTGCTCAGGCAGCGGACGACGTGCGGACTTCGCTTTAGGTGAAGTGGGTTGTGACTGTGGGCGTGCAGCGATGACTTCCGACTCGCGCGTCTCAAGTTCTTCGAGCTTGAGCTCAAGCTGTTCGAGTTCGTGTGCGACCTTCTCGCTCTTCTTGCCGAAGAGCATCCGCTGCAACTTGGCAATGACCAGCTTGAGATGTTCGATCTCGCTGTCGCTGCTGATGCGCTTCTCGCGCTCTGCGATGAGCAATGCAATCAGCGCTTCGCGATCAAGCGAATTTAGATCGGCAACAACAGGGCTGAGCGCATCTGCCATCGCAAAAAGTATGCCATAAACGCGTCGAAGAAAGCGATGAAAAG
Organism: Telmatobacter bradus; assembly: GCF_048629425.1. Lineage (NCBI taxonomy): Bacteria > Pseudomonadati > Acidobacteriota > Terriglobia > Terriglobales > Acidobacteriaceae > Telmatobacter > Telmatobacter bradus. The sequence continues at coordinate 2,639,381 of NZ_CP184532.1, read as the reverse complement.
ATCGCTGTCTAACCGGCCATCGGCGGTTGCCATGTACGCGCAGGCTGCCGCCAATCAATGCCTTCGAGTAACATCGATAACTGCGCTCGTGTGAGCGACACCGTTCCCTCTGCGGCTTGCGGCCAAACAAATCGTCCACGTTCAAGACGCTTCTGCAGCAGGCACAGCCCGTCGCCATCGAACCAGAGAACCTTGATCAGATCACCGCGCTTGCCGCGAAAGACGAAGACGTGTCCAGAGTATGGAGCCTGCTTGAGCACAGTCTCGACCATCGTGCTGAGGCCGAGAAATCCGCGCCGCATGTCGGTAAAGCCTGCAGCGATCCAGATGTGCGTGCCAGGAGGAAGATCGATCACGAGCGCAGCATCTCCACGACCGCGCGCAGCAAATGCATGTCTGTCTCTGCGCTGATCTGAATAGAAATGCCGCCTGAAAACTCAATGCGGATCGCAGTGTTCTCATGCACAGGTGGCACTGCTGCTACTTCTATGTTGCTTGATGCTGCCTCTTCAACCACGACCGGCAACAACTTCGCACGAGGCTTCGGACCGCTGTCAAGAATGCCCTTGCGATACTCGTAGCGCCACTGAAAAACCTGGTTGGAGTTCACGCCGTGCTCACGCGCCACGCGGGCAATCGACGTGCCCGGCGCAAAGGTCGCCTCCACGATGCGGCGCTTCTCCTCTGCCGAACGGTGGATGCGCTTCGACGCAGCTGGCTTGCTATCACCTTCGATGACTTCGCTCACTCTGTCATCGTCGGTCAGAATCCCGCGTCACACAAGACGGTCGTCAGATGACGCTTACCCATAAACAGCAATATTGGCAAAACCTGATGCTGCAACAGAGCCAATGTTGATGATGCTTCCGCCTTTCGGATTGAAGTGAGCGACTGCTGCTTGCGTCACAAGCAACAGGCCAAGAACATTAATGTTGAATTGCTTGTGGAAGTGTTCTGGGGTAATTCCTTCAAGCGGGGCAAATTCGTAGATGCCGGCATTATTCACCAAGATATCGATCGGACCAAGCTGCTTGACGATACTCTCGATCATAGGTGCGATGCTGCTTGGATCTGCCACATTTGCCTGGATGGCAATGGCCTTTCCACCTGCAGCACGAAGGGAGTCAACAACTTTGTCGGCACCAGCTTTACTGCTGGAATAGTTGACGGCGACAGATGCGCCGCGTGCCGCCAGTTCCTGTGCGATGGCTGCGCCAATGCCTTTGGATGCGCCTGTGACGAGCGCCACTTTTCCTTGAAGACTCTCATTCTGTATCGGACTCATGAATCGCTCCTTGGTCGCGAAGTCATTCGTGCGACAATTCGACGACTATCGAATTGATTAGAGAGTCATAGGAATGGATTCAGAATGATTGTGAAATTGAGAAGATGCCACAGGTTATTTTTCTTTGAGCCGGGCGAGTGTACTGATGAGGCTATTGATTGCATCCGGCTTTAAACTCAGGAAATGATATTTCCCCTCATGGTGAACTTCAATCAGACCAGCGGCTTCCAGTTCCTTGATGTGATGGGAGAGTGTGGCGGGAGCGATGGGTAGGACAGCACGCGCCTGCGCACAACTCAATGGTTTGCAGGTTTTGGCAATCTGCTCTAAAAGCTGAAATCGGCGCGGATCCGAGAGCGCTTTGAGAATCGTTGTGCGGCGGGTGGCGCTCAGACGCTTCATGGGCGTGGTGTGCGTCGGGGTGCTTTTCGAAGAGCCGTCAGTCCTGAGCATGTCTTTCCTGTATAAAATGCATGGTAGCGCACTTCGCCTGTGTTGTGGGAGGCTCTTTGCGATTTTGAGGGAGGAGGCAGCTTCAAGATGAAGGTCTGAGGTATATATCGAAGTCAGGCGTACGATGAAAGGGAATGTGCGCGCGGGTTCTTGAAGTAGCATGCGGTTGCTCTTCTGCATGCCATGCTATAGGACAAAAGTGGAAGGAGCTTGACGATGAAGAGCTTTCCTTTATCCAAGGTTTATCAACTGCTTGAGCCTGGACCTGTGGTTTTGTTGACTACCATGCGCAAAGGACAGGCCAATCTCATGGCAATGTCCTGGCACATGATGGTGGAATTCACGCCTCCACTGGTTGCCTGTATTGTGAGCAATGCCAATTACAACTTCACAGCGCTGCGTTCTAGCAAAGAATGTGTAATAGCCATTCCATCTCATAGATTAGCACGCAAGGTTGTGAAAGTAGGGAACTGCTCAGGGCGAGATGTGGACAAGTTCAAGAAGTTTAGTCTGACTCCACTAACAGCCAAACAGGTGAGCGCACCGCTGGTCGAAGAATGCTTTGCAAATCTTGAATGCCGAGTCGTCGATACGCGGCTTGTTCGCTCATACAATCTCTTTGTGCTAGAGGTGGTGAAGGCGTGGATCGATCCGGAACAGAATGATCCCAGGACCATCCATCATCAGGGCTATGGAAATTTTATTGTGGATGGGAGAAAGGTCAAGCTGCAATCCAGAATGCCCTAGATGAAGAATATTTGCCGAATGTTGCGGGCAGTCCTTGCAGCAGGAAGACGTGGCAGAAGAGATATGTCTGCTGGCGTAGCCATGGAGCTTGTACTGGGCGTCATGCAGATTGAGAAAGCCGTTGGGATCGCAATTTCTGGCACAATACTGACGCCGTCTACTTAGAGAAAAATCAAGAAAGATAGCCCCAGAAACATCATGCAAGGTTGCCGTTTCCTGATGGTCACGGTAACTTTGGACCTGTGGCTTGCGGGTATGGCATCCCTGATTTTGCTATAGCGGCTCGTGAACCGGCGATGAGGATGTCTACGAGTCTTCTGGCGCTCTGTTGCCAACCCGGCCCGGGAGCGACAAAAGCAGTGCCGAGGAGCGCGCGAAGCAGATCAAAGGGGACAATATCCGGTTGAAGTTCGCCGCTTCCAACGGCGCGCTTGACCAGTGCATCGATGGCTCCTTGAACCAGACCGTGCGACCCCTCGTAGATCTTTGCCGGACCTCCGGCAACGCTGTTGAGTGCTGGTGCGATGATCCGCTTGGCGGCCAGATGATCGACAAACAGCAGCATCCATGCACGCAAAGCCTCAATCGGCTCCATGCTTTCGGCAAATTTGCGCTCTGCCGCAGCCAACTTCTCAACCTCGCTCCGGTAAACAGCTTCGATCAGTGCGTCGCGGGTTGGGAAGTGGCGATAGAGAGTTCCGGCTCCAACCCCGGCCTGTTTGGCGATTTCGTCCAGGCTGGCATCTGCGCCGGAATGCGTAAAGGCATCTTTGGCCACTTCCAGAATGCGCTCGCGGTTCCGCTGCGCATCCGCGCGCGGCTTTCTAGAGACGGGTTTTGATCGATTCGTCATAATCACACAAAAAACTTGAATCCGGAGGGTATCTCCGTTTATCTATTCATTCGGAGGCTTTCTCCGTTTTTAGCGGAATCGGCATTCTTTCGTCAATTCCGGCCAATGGAAATCTTCAAAAACAGCGATTCTGGGAGGAATTACGATGTCGCAACAAACGGGTTTGGCTGGCAACTTTACCCTACCGAGCAGTTCGCTCAACGTAAATCGCATGGGCTACGGGGCTATGCAGCTTGCCGGCAGAGAGGGCAGTAAATTGGTTTGGGGGCCTCCTCGCGATGTTGAGGGGGCGATTGCGCTCTTGCAGGAAGCTGTCGCAAGCGGCGTCAACCATATCGATACTGCCGATTTTTATGGGCCATACGTCACCAACCAGATCCTGCGCAAGGCGCTCTCGCCCTATCGCGAAGGACTGGTCATTGTAACCAAGGTTGGCGCCCTACGCGGCGAAGATGGATCGTGGGTTCCGGCTTCAAGCCGAGAGGAATTGACGGCTGCAGTGCACAGCAATCTGCGCAATCTCGGTTTGGATGTGCTCGATGTCGTCAATCTGCGCATCATGTTGAATGTCGGTCAGCCGGCGGAAGGTTCCATCGAAGCGCCGCTAACTGTTCTGGCCGAACTACAGCAAAAGGGGATGATTCGACATATAGGACTGAGCAACGTCACGCCCACGCAAATTGCGGAAGCGAGACGCATCGTCCCAATCGTCTGCATACAGAATCATTACAACCTGGCGCATCGTACCGACGATGCATTGCTCGAAGAGCTTGCCAAAGACGGCATCGCATACGTTCCATTCTTTCCTCTGGGCGGATTTTCTCCGTTGCAATCCGATGCTTTGTCGAATATGGCCTCGCTCCTCAACGCCACGCCGATGCAGGTCGCATTGGCATGGCTTCTGCAGCGCTCGCCAAACATCCTGGTGATTCCAGGAACATCTTCCCTTCAGCATCTTCGCGAGAATCTTCAGGCGGCCACACTGCAAATCCCTACAGAAGTGCTGGTCGCTCTCGATGCAGTGGTCAATCAAAAACGCTGAACATACAGCTATTTTTCGCAATAGGGTCGTATCAATAAAAAAATCGAAGCTCTATGCAAAGGAGTAATCCATGCGAGTTTTTGTTACAGGAGCCACGGGATTTATTGGCTCGGCTGTCGTCAAGGAGTTGATCGGCTTGGGGCATCAGGTGCTTGGGCTGGCGCGCAGCGAGGCCGGCGCACAGTCAGTTGTCGCAACCGGAGCCGAGGTGCATCGAGGCGATCTGGAAGACCTAGCAAGCCTGCGCAGCGGAGCGGCTGCAGCAGATGCGGTCATCCACACCGCCTTTATTCACGACTTTTCCAAGTTTAAGCAGAACTGTGAGATCGACAGGCTGGCCATTGATGCGATAGGCGAGGAACTTGCCGGTTCTGGCAAGCTGCTGATCGTAACTGCCGGAACCGCCGTGGCGAAGGCCGATCCGAATGCTGCGGCTACCGAAGACGATCCGCCGCTCAGTTCGACAATCGCTCATCGTGCATCGGAAGAAGCTGCCGATGCGGTTGCGGCAAAGGGTGTACGTGTGGCTGTGGTGAGGTTGCCACAGGTTCATGACACGGTAAAGCAGGGGCTTGTCAGCTATGCAATTCAGGTTGCCCGCGAAAAGGGTGTAGTCGCTTACATAGGAGACGGACTCAATCGCTGGTCTGCGGTTCATCGTCTGGACGCGGCGCATCTGTTCTGCCTGGCGCTAGGGAAGGGCGAGGGCAATGTGCGCTATCATGCGGTGGCCGAAGAAGGTGTCTCAGCACGCGAAATTGCCGAGACGATTGGACACGGCATGCATCTGCCTGCGGTTTCGATTGCCCCGGAAGAGGCTCCAGCACATTTCGGCTGGCTCGCGCTATTCGCTGAATGGGACCTTTCAGCTTCCAGCGCCAAAACCCGCGCGCGATTAGGCTGGGAGCCTACAGGACCGATGCTCATCACCGATCTAAAAAACATGCGCTACTAATTAACCTTGAAGCAGATACAGGAGTACAAAGCATGGCCAACAAAATTGCCATCATCACCGGCGGAAGCCGAGGTCTGGGCCGCAATACGGCTATTAATCTTTTGAAACATGGCGTGGACGTTCTTTTTACCTACCGCGCAAAACAGGACGAAGCCGAGAAGCTCGTTCATGAGGCTGAATCTTTGGGGCGGAAGGCGGCGGCATTTCGTCTGGATACGGGCGAGATCAGCAGCTTTGACGCATTTGCTGACGAAGTGCGAAAAACGCTTGCAGGATGGGGCGTTGAGCGCTTCGACTATCTCGTAAACAATGCCGGGAACTCACTCCATGCTAGCCTTACGGAAACAACGGAGGCCCAATTTGACGCGGTCTTCAGTGTGCACGTCAAGGGTGTTTTCTTTCTGACGCAGAAGCTACTTCCGTTAATGAATGATGGAGGACGTATCGTAAACATCTCATCAGGGCTGGCACGCGTTGCATTGCCTGGCAGTTCCGCCTATGGAGCAGCCAAAGGAGCCGTCGAGGTGCTGACCCGCTACATGGCCAAGGAACTCGGACCGCGCAGGATCACGGCAAATGCCGTGGCTCCCGGGGCTATTGAAACGGATTTCAGTGAAGGCATGGTGCGCGATAATCCGGAGGTGAACAAGATGGTTGCCGGCTTTACGGCGCTTGGCCGCGCAGGCGTACCAGACGACATCGGCCCCATGATTGCGGCGCTGCTCTCGGATGAGAATCGCTGGGTCAACGGCCAGCGGATTGAAGTTTCCGGAGGCTTGGCACTGTAGAGATTGTCTCATGTTGATTGATCGGCCAAGGTATGACTACGCGACAGCGTTTCATGCCTTGGCCGATGGTTTGCTGGGCCACGCCTGAAGCGTCAATCGTCCAATTCCAAGTAGAATTTCTTTGCTTGCTCCAGCACGTGCCTGCAGAGACATTCCGAGAAGTGCGGTTCTAAAGAAGGAGACGAGCAGACGAATATCCGTTGATTTTGGAATCTCTTTGTTCCGTACAGCTTCTTCCAGCTTTTTCAATAGAACTGTATCGGAAAGCGCCCGAAGCCGATCCAACTCCTGCTGCAGATGCTCGAACCTGGGAGAACATGTGGGCAGTGCTAGGCACAACATGCAACCGCTGGGCTGATCTTTGCGCGTGAGTTCCCGGGCTGTCACGGCAAACAGATTCTCAAAACCCTCTTTTGCCGTCTTGCCCGCGATGATGGCATCATCAAAAACACTGCCTCGACCTGTGCGGTAATGCTCTACCGCTTCCAGAAACAGTGCCTCTTTGTCGCCGAATGTGGCATAGAGACTTGAGGTTTGTATTCCCATGGCAGACGCCAGATCGTCGACACAAGTCTGCTCAAACCCTCGATTCCAAAACAACAACATGGCCGCATCGAGTGCGGTTTCCTTATCAAATGTTTTCGGCCGTCCACGATGTGCCATTGCCTGTGCCTCCCTTCTATTGGAACATATTTTCCAAAAAAAGTGGCATCTTGCTGAATCGTGGGGAAGGTGCCGAACATCTATTTTGACACGATCGTTCTAATATTCGCCCCAAGTAAGATGCGACACGAGCGATGCCACAAGACTTGGAGGATTTCGATGGAAGTCATTTATAAATCTGGATTCTCGCTCACGCGAGCGTGGATCTGGCTGATTCTTTTGTGCTCTATGGGGTTTGCCTTAATTGGCTGCAAGAAGGTGCAGCAATCAAAGCCACAGTTGGCAGCGGCTTCCGTTGATGCCGCACTGGTCATCACAAAAAACATTCGCATTGCCGACGAGTTCAACGGCCGGGTATGGGCAACCAACTCCGTGGATATTCGTCCACGCGTCACGGGGTACATCGACCGCATCGCCTTCCATGAAGGGCAGATGGTGCACAAAGGAGATCTTCTCTATGTTATCGATCCCCGGCCATATAAAGATGTGGCAGAGAATGCCAGGGCACAACTTGACCGGGAAGATGCAGCCGCTGAATTTGCAAAGATTCAGGCAGAGCGTGCCAAGCGGCTTAGGCAGTCGGAGGCCGTATCGCAGGAAGAACTGCAGAATCGCGGTTCCGACCTCACGCAGAGCGGAGCGCGCGTGAAGGCCGCCGAAGCAGCACTTGCCTCTGCTGAGCTCAATCTTGCCTACACGGAGGTGCGCTCGCCGATCGATGGACGCATTAGCCGGACCCAACTGACCTTAGGCAACCTGGCACAGGCGGATCAAACCGTGCTGACCACCATTGTTTCGGTCAATCCGGTCTATGTGTATTTTGACTGCGACGAGCAGAGCTATCTTCGCTTTCAGCAAAGCTCACATAACAGCGCAGGCGTAGGTTCCGGGAACCCGGTCCATGTCGCTCTGGCAAACGAGCAAGGCTTCCCGCATGCAGGCCACATTGATTTTGTGGATAACCAGCTAAATCCTGCCACGGGGACGATTCGTGCCCGCGCCGTGCTTGAAAATCCAGAGAATACGTTGACACCGGGACTGTTCGCACGCGTGCAATTGCTGAGTGCTACTCCAACGGATGCTTTGCTCATCGACGACAAGGCCGTGCTGACGGATCAGGACCGGAAGTATGTCTACGTTGTTGGGGCTGGCAATGTAGCGCAGCGCAAGGACATCTCCCTGGGTGGCATGAGCGATGGACTTCGGATCGTCAAGTCTGGTTTGTCTTCACAGGATCGAGTGATTGTGGGCGGGCTTCAGCTGATCTATTTGCCAGGTTCGCCGATCAATCCGAAGACCGTTAGCATGGAATCCTCGGCTGCTGGAACTACCACCATTGCAGCAGCAGAAGCGAAATAAGGAGCGTCTTCAATGAACATCTCAAGATTTTTCATCGAGCGCCCAATTTTCGCGATTGTTCTCTCGATTATCATTTTCAGTCTTGGACTGATCGCAATTCCAATTCTTCCTTCAGGGCAATATCCCGAGGTTGTTCCGCCCAGCGTTGTGGTGCGCACCAACTATCCGGGAGCTAACCCCAAGGCCATTGCCGAAACAGTTGCCGAGCCGCTGGAAGAGGCAATCAATGGCGTGGAAGGCATCATGTACATGAAGTCGGTCGCAGGTTCTGACGGCAGCCTTCAGGTCGTCATTACCTTTCGGCCGGGTGTTGATCCGGACACCGCAGCGGTGCGCGTACAGAATCGCGTGAGTGAGGCTCTTTCACGCTTGCCGGAGGAGGTCCGCCAATATGGCGTGACGACGCAGAAGCAGTCGCCCACGCCTCTGATGTACGTGGGGCTGCTCTCGAAGCAAGGGCATCACGATGCGCTCTATCTGCGAAACTACGGCGTGCTGCATGTGAAAGACGAGTTATCGCGGCTGAACGGCATCGGCGATGTGCAACTGCTTGGCTCGGGCGATTACTCGATGCGCATCTGGCTCGACCCGAATCGTCTCGCTTCACGCGGCATCACCTCAGACGATGTGATCAGCGCAATCCGCGAACAGAATGTGCAGGTGTCCGCAGGCCAGCTTGGCGCGGAGCCTTCGCCGAACAAACCGGACTTTCTCACTCCCATCAATGTTCGTGGACGCTTGACATCGCCAGAAGAATTCAGCAACATCGTGCTGAAATGCGGATCAGACGGGCAGGTGGTTCACCTCTCTGATGTGGCTCGGGTTGAACTTGGATCGAGTGACTACACGCTGCATACGTACATCGACACCAAGGATACTGCCATCGTCGGCATCTTCCTGACTCCCGGCGCGAATGCTCTCGGCGTTGCCAAGGAGGTCTACGCCGAGTTAAAGGTGCTGTCCAAGGCTTTTCCAGACGACCTTGACTACAAGGTGATCTGGGACCCAACGGAATTCATTCGCGACTCCATCGAAGCAGTCCAGCATACGCTGATCGAAGCTGTCATTCTGGTGGTGATCGTGGTCATCGTCTTTCTGCAGACCTGGAGAGCCTCGATCATTCCGCTGATTGCGGTGCCTGTATCCATTGTTGGAACCTTTGCCTGGCTCTACATTCTTGGCTATTCGATCAATACGCTCACACTCTTTGGGTTGGTTCTCGCAATCGGCATTGTGGTTGACGATGCCATCGTTGTTGTTGAGAATGTGGAGCGTTTCATCGAGGATGGAATGTCTCCGCAGAAGGCTGCACAGCAGGCCATGAAGGAGGTTTCGGGCCCCATCATCGCTATCGCGCTTGTGCTTTGCGCCGTCTTCGTTCCGATGGCTTTTCTTACCGGAATCACCGGGCAGTTTTACAAGCAGTTCGCCGTCACCATTGCAATTTCGACGGTCATTTCAGCGATCAACTCACTCACACTTTCTCCGGCGCTTGCTGCAAAGCTTCTACATGCCCCGGGTGCTCCAAAGGACTGGCTGGCCCGGGCGATTGATCGCTCTCTCGGCTGGTTCTTCCGGCCCTTCAACCGCCTCTTCAAGCGCAGTTCCAAAGCATATCAATTAACGGTAGAACGCAGTTTTCGTTTCCGTGGCAGCGTGTTTGTGCTTTATGTCGGTTTGATTGGCGCTATCTTCGTGCTGTTCAATCAGGTGCCCGGTGGCTTTATTCCAACACAGGATGAGCTGTATCTGTTTGGAGGAGCCAAACTGCCAGAAGGCGCGTCGCTGGCACGTACGGACGATGTTTTGAGGAAGATGGTACGAACCGCGCATGAAGTGGATGGCGTTGAAATGTTGCCAGCTATGTCGGGCTTCAACGCGCTGCAGACCGCCAACACGCCGAACTTGGCAACTTCCTACATCATCCTCAAAGACTTCAAGGGGCGTCATAAAACGGCTCAGCAAATTCTGTTGGAACTCAACCAGAAATATTCCCAGATTCATGGAGCAATCGCTTTTGCACTCATGCCGCCGCCGATTCAGGGACTGGGGAATGGATCGGGCTACGCGCTCTATATTGAAGATCGTTCAGGTCTTGGTTATGGTGCATTGCAGAAAGGTTTGACGGCATTCCAGGCAGCGGTGTCGCAGACGCCCGGCATGACGTATCCAGTCTCATCGTACCAGTCGAATATTCCGCAGCTGGACGTTGAGGTGGACCGAGAGAAAGCCAAGACGCAGGGTGTGTCGCTTACGGAACTTTTCGACACGCTGCAAATCTACCTTGGCTCGGCCTACGTAAACGACTTCAACACCCTGGGCCGCGTCTATCGTGTGATGGTGCAGGCCGATGCTCAATATCGCCAGCGCCCAGAAGACATTACGAACCTTCGCGTGCGCAACAGCAGCGGAGAGATGGTTCCCATTGGTTCAATTGCAACGGTGACGCAGACATTCGGCCCGGATCCGGTCATGCGCTATAACGGCTATCCTGCGGCTGATTTGATCGGTGACGCTGATCCGCGCGTGCTTTCCTCAGGGCAGGTCATCGACAAGCTGAATGAAATTGCAAAAAGGACCTTGCCCCCGGGCATGGTGATCGAATACACGGATCTGAGCTACCAGCAAGCAAAGCAGAATCACTCGGCCGCAATCGTTTTTCCCTTGGCAATTCTGCTCGTGTTTCTGGTTCTTGCAGCACTTTACGAGAGCTGGACCTTGCCGCTTGCTGTCATCCTCATCGTTCCTGTTTGCATCTTCGCTGCTCTTTTTGGCGTATGGCTTACAGGTGGTGACAACAACATCTTTGTGCAGGTCGGTCTAGTGGTGCTGATGGGGCTCGCCTGCAAGAATGCGATTCTGATTGTTGAGTTTGCCCGCGAACTCGAGATGCAAGGCAAGACAACGGTGGAGGCTGCGCTCGAAGCCTGCCATCTGCGTCTCCGCCCTATCATCATGACCTCGATCGCATTCATTGCAGGGTCGGTTCCGTTACTGCTCAGCCATGGCGCCGGTAGTGAGGTCCGCAAGGTGACGGGCATTACGGTCTTCTCAGGAATGCTTGGCGTCACCCTGTTCGGACTCTTTCTTACACCTGTGTTCTATGTGGTGCTGCGCAAATTGAGCGGAGCAACACTTCATGGTCACAACCAGAAGAGCTTTGCTGAAGAGGTAAAGGCCAGCCATGCGCATATCTGATGTTCTGCTTGCAACTATCGTCGTGATGGGGAGCATTGGATGCTCTGTTGGTCCTCGTTACAATCGTCCGGATGTAGCCCTGCCCTCGCAATTCACAGCACCGGCAACCAATGCTGCTGGCGATGCAAAGGCCGATGCAGCAGATCCGGAGTTCTGGCGAGGCTTTCATGATCCGGAGCTGACCCGGCTTGTTGAGCGCTCCTTGTCGAGCAATAACGACCTGCGCGTGGCTCTTGCGCATTACGACGCAGCGACAGCTCTACTGCGTCTGAGCAAGTTCGACAAATACCCAACGGTGACGCTCAGTGAAGACAATGGACGGCAAAGGTTGACCGCCAATCAGGCTTTTGGAACTCCACGTAACTATCGGTATTCCACCTCTACGATCAATGCCAGTTGGGAACTCGACTTCTATGGACGCATTCGCCATAAGGTCGAAAGTCAGCATCAGCAGCTCCTTGCAAGCGGCAATGACCTTGCCGCCCTGCAGGTTGCCATTGCTGGTGAAGTGGCGTCTACCTACATTGACATGCGTGGGCAACAGGAGCGTTTGCGTGTTGCGCGCCAAAACGTGGAAAACGAACGCCAAACTGTCAAGCTCGTTGAGGCCACGTATAGCGCAGGTCGAGGAACGGCATTCGATACAGCCCGAGCCCGCGCATTGTATGAGAGCACAAGCTCTCGCATTCCAGCACTTCTTTCTGCAGTCACTCTTGACGAGCAGCGACTTGCAGTGCTGTGCGGCCAACTGCCTGGTGCGCTTGTCGGCGAACTGGATGTGCAGGCGCCTCTGCCTGATCTGCCCGAGAACATCGATCCAGGAACACCTGCTGATCTTGTTCGCAGGCGTCCTGACATCAAAGCATCCGAGGAACGTCTTCATGCAGCAACCGAGCAGATCGGCGTTAATACTGCCGACCTGTTTCCGCAAATCAACTTTGCGGGGCTTTTGGGGTTGATGGAGTACCATTCCGGCTCGGCATATGATGGCCTCAGCGCTGCAAATCTTGCGGCCCTCAACATTGACTGGTCCTTCCTGGATCGTGGCCGAGTGAAAGCGCGCATCGCAGCAAGCCGCGCGGATGGAAATGCGCAACTTGCACAGTATCAGCAAACGGTTTTGCTGGCGCTTGAAGATGTGGATGGTGCTTATGTGCGGTACGCGCGTTCGCGTGAACAGGATGCAGAACTTCATCAGGCGGCTCTCGACAGTAAACGGGCTGCGGAGTTAGCCAATGTCCGATACCGGGAAGGCGCGACAGGTCTTCTCGATTTATTGGATGCGGAGCGTGTCGAACTGGAAGCAGAGGACGCATATGCCTCAAGCCATCTCAACAGTGTTGCCAACGCTGTCGGCCTGTATAAATCGTTGGCAGGAGGATGGCCTCAACATTCGCCACAGGCATTCGGCAATGGCAGGCCGTGAAGGTAAATGTCATAGAGAAATTTCTGAAGTAGAGATTGTAGTAGTTTTAACGTGCTATGTTTTCATTTACCGCCTGAAGAGCTACGCTCTACAGGCGGTAAATGAAGGAATGGATGAGACAAGGGGCATGTCTCCATCTTTTGAGCAAGCAGACCAGGAGGGTGACGGTTGCTAGAGAACGAATCTGTTCTGAGCTTTCGGACTATATAACCATTTGAATACAAATTTTACTGTGTTGGCTGTAGGAAACAGCCATTAAAATAACCACCCGTAATTTCGAGACATCCAAGCAGATATAAAATTAGTCCGCTGCAGTGCTCTGATTGCTCATCTCATATTTGGAAATACCCTGTCAAAAACTAATCGTGTGCTGTCTGTCACAAGGCTATCGGAGTATCGCTGCGGATCCATAAGACTATGCAGCGTCATACCATGACTGAAGGCAAATCCGATAAGAACCAATTGCTCCGCGCTGATTGAGTCCTTGCTCTTCATCATTTTCTGAGCCTTTTTAATCGAGGCAATAAGTTCGTCATGGATGGATCCCAACAACGCACAAAGCTTTTTGCCGAAACGTGGATTCCGCATAGCATATAACTGAGCCTCGGTCAGCAGAAGAAAGGCATCCCGATCCGCGCCGCGATAGCAGGAGTAAGCAACTCTCAGGTTTTGCAGCGTTTCTTCTGCCGAGTTCGAGGCGGCAATCAACTCATGAATTTCTGCCGTAGTTTCCTGGATATGTTTTTCCACCAGCGTCAGGAACAAGTCGTCCTTGCTCTTGAAATTTGCATGGAAGGCGCCACGCGAGAAGCCTGCCTCTTCGGCGATTTCTTCAATCGAAGCACCTGCAACGCCTCGGCGAGCAAAGAGCTTCGCAGCTGCGCCGAGGAGCTTCTCCTGCGTCAGCGTCTTGCTTTCCTGCCTTGTCAATCTCTTCTTCATGGGCACAATCACTTGATTATACTGCGACTTCTGTGCCTTGTGCATGCCTGACACCGCATGCAAAGTAGGAATATGGCGTCTCACTCCCTATTCCTGCTTATGGTGCCCCACGATGTAGCTCCTGAGCGACTTGATGGCGCTGTTGAAGTCAGGCGTGAACTCCTGCAGTACCATCAGCAGACCATCTCCGGCCAGATTACTCGCCCATCGCTGGTTAACAAATGAAGCCGTCCTGTCGCGTTGCGGATAGTACAACGATGAAATGCTGGCGGCCAGCCCTGAGCCTAGAACTTGCGAGGTATTGAATTCCGCAGTGCCGGAATCCGAACGCGTGACGAACAGGCGGCTGAAAGAATATTCAGTTCTCTTCCAGGCTCCGCCTTGACCGAGCCGGTAGTAGCGTGGATCTTGGTGTAATGCTGCAGGCAATAGAAAATCGACAGCATACGAGTCGACTGCTTGGTCCGTATAGGAGTGCCAATAATACCGCGCGTATCCTGGTGCACCTTGATGAAATTCAGGGTACAGCGCTTGCGCTTGATTCACTCCTGCTCCGGCTGCCGCAAAAATTGCTGAGGGCAATCCAAAAGCGTTCTTCGTCGCAAAGATGAATTTCTGGTTCGGGCTAAGGGGGTGTAAATTTGGGTGACTTCCAATCGGCGTAATGGAAGAGGGGGCCGGGGTTTGCGTGGTTGCAAGCGGAGCATCCGGGAGTTCAGAGACTGCTCCTCCAGCCTGTGAAGCAGCGGGCAGTCCCGGCTCCTGTGCACTTCCATGGGACGCTGCAATGATCGTAAACAACAATACCGCCAAGGGTACGTTTGTACCCTGAATGAGCAGTAGAACATAACGATGGGCATGAGCCATCGGTCCGCGTAACCAGTTGAATAAACGCGACATAAATTCTCCATACCTCATAAAACTACGAGGAATTCGCAGCGCTGATCGATTCTCCGCTGACCCTCAACAAACAATACCATTACGTTTTCAAATACACAATGGTATTTGAGTGTGGTACTGTATTTTTCATGCGACCGATCATATACCCAGCCCTTAAAACATACAAAGCACGCCTGCTCTACGCTGGCGCTAAGTTAGCGTTATGCACATTGTGCATAGCGCCTACGCTGACTCTGTCCTCCTGCGACTCCAAGCCTGCAGTCGTGGCCGACCAACCGGTTCCGGTCAAAGTGCGCTTGCCGAATCAGGCGCAGCAGAATGTTTCGGTGTTGGCCGGTGGGGCGGTGGAAGGCAACATGACCGCGATGGCAGCTTTCGAAGTAAGCGGTCGCGTCAAGAAGGTCTACGTTGAAGAGGGCCAGCAGGTAAAGAAAGGGCAGGTCTTGGCTGAACTTGATCCGACTGACTACCAGCATGCATATGAAGCCTCTGCAGGCCAAGCTGATGCTGCTCGCGCTACCGAGCAAAAGGCCAAAACTGGACTGCGCCCAGAAGAACTGGAGCAGGCCAGGATCGCCTATGAGCACGCGCAGGATGAATACACGCGTATGAAGTTTCTTTATGATCGCAAGAGCCTAAATGCGAATGATTTTCACAAGTTTGAAGCCGCATATCTAGCAGCAAAACAGACTTACGAAATGGCCCGAAAGGGATCAAGGAACGAAGACAAGTCTGCGGCTGAAGCGCAGACCCGGTCCGCCGTTGCCCAGATGCAAGATGCAAAGCGGCATCTGACGAATTGCCGATTGCTCGCTCCCATTTCCGGATTTATCGGCATGAAGCATGTGAATGTAGGCGACGTTGTCGCTGCCGGCACTCCCGCCTTTTCAGTAATCGATCTCGAATCGGTCAAGATTCGCGTGGCAATCCCCGAAGCCGAGGTAGGCAAGATCCGCGCTGGTGCCGCGGCGTTGGTCACCGTTCCCTCACTAGCGGGTCAGAGTTACAAAGGAACGCTGGAGGCGCTTGGTATCTCCGCCGATCCGACGTCACGCACCTACACGGCGAAGATCGCAGTCGCCAATCACGATCATCAATTGCGAGATGGCATGGTCAGCCAGGCTCGTATCTACGGCTCGCAGCAAATTCACGTCTTCACGGTTCCAGCGGAGGCAATTGTGCGCGATGCTCGCGGCATTGCCAATGTCTACGTGTACTATTCTGACCGCCGTATGGCCTTTGCGCGGCGTGTTGAGTTGGGAGATTTCTTGGGCAACGAGTTGGTCATCACCAGCGGTCTCGCGCCCAGTGATCAAGTCATCATCGTAGGACAGCAGAACTTGCGTGAGGGCTCTCCTGTGCTTCTTGTTGGAGGTGTACGATGAATCCGATTCGTACCTCACTTCGCTACCCGCAGGTCACGCTGGTGCTGGCTGGCATGCTCTTTGCCGTTGGCCTGATTGCACTGTTCACCATGCCACGACGCGAAGATCCAAAGATCACGATTCGCACCGGATTGGTTTCCGCAATCTATCCCGGAGCCACCAGCGCAGAAGTAGAAAACCAGGTAACGCGCAAAATCGAGGAGCGTCTCTTTCGTTTCTCTGAAGTGCGGCGCGAAAAAACTTTTTCGACAACACGCAACGGTGTGGTTATTTTCAACGTTGAACTGAACGAGTCCGTGCAAGATGCCGATGGTTTCTGGTCGAGACTTCGGCTCGGCATGGCACAACTGAAGTATGAGTTGCCGGACGGTGTGCAGGGGCCGGTTGTGGACTCCGACTTTGGCGATACGGTTGCCGTTCTGATCGGCGTTCACTCTGAAAACTACGACTATCGCGACTTGAAGGATTATGCGCAACGCATTGAAACAACCCTGCGCGCGCTTCCCGACGTTTCTAAGATTGAGCGCATCGGCGATCAAAAAGAGCAGATCGTTCTCTCCGAATCGCAACAAAAGCTGGCGCAGTATGGCGTCAATCCACAACACGTTGTGCAGGCGATTGAAGCCCATGGAGCAGTGCAGTATGCCGGGCTCATTCCAACTGCAAGTAGTAAAGTTCCACTGGATGCAGACGGGCACTTCTCGTCGGAAGACGAACTCCGCAATCTTGTGGTAGATATTTCCCCATCGGGCATTCCTATCTATTTGAAAGATATTGGAACGATCAATCGTGTTTATGAAGACCCATCGGAATACGTACGCGTCAATGGCCAAAAGACAATTTTATTGGCCGTGGAAATGCACGACGGAAAGAATATTGTTACCTTTGGACATGACTTGCAGACGGCTCTGGATCGTGTGCAAAAGACACTGCCGCCCGATGTCCATCTGGATTTGATCGCCAATCAGCCACGCGTCGTGGCTGATCGTGTGGGCGACTTCTTTCGTGAGTTCGGCATCGCCATTGCCGCGGTCATTCTAGTGACCATGCTTCTGCTTCCAATGCGTGTTGCACTGGTCGCTTCAATTGCAATTCCGGTTACAGTTTCAATTACCTTTGCACTGCTTAATATGGCGGGCATCGAGTTGCATCAGGTTTCCATCGCCGCGCTGATTGTCGTGTTGGGAATGGTGGTAGACGACGCGATTGTGATCGCAGACAACTATGTCGAATTACTTGATCGAAAGATGCCGCGCGATGAAGCGGCATGGCGCTGCGCCTCGGAAATGGCGGTTCCCGTGCTTACCGCTACCATCACGATCATTGCTTCGTTTGCACCTCTACTGCTTCTTACTGGATCTACGGGAGAATTCATTCGTGCGCTGCCAATTACGGTTTCAATTGCGCTGGCTACTTCCTTTGTAGTGGCCATGCTTTTGACACCGCTCACTGCTCGCTTCTTCATCCGTCAGGGTCTGCATGATCATTCCGTCGAGAACGCGCAGCACAAGACCTCCGCGATTGAATACATGCAACGATACTACAATCGCGCAATCACCTGGTCCATGCAGAACAGGCGCATGGTGCTGATTTCTGCTGTGATTATTTTCTTTGTAGGAATTGGCGTTTTGCAACTCGTAAAACAGCAGTTCTTTCCTCTGGCAGAGCGCGATCAATTCGTGATGGACGTATGGCTTCCCGAAGGCACACGGATTGAAGCAACGGAGGCTGCAGTTCGCAAAATCGAAAAGGTAGTGCAGTCCCAAGCTTTGGTGAAGAATTGCGCCAGCTTTGTTGGAACCAGCGCGCCACGCTTCTACTACAACGTAAATCCTCAGCCACCTGCTGAAAACTATGCGCAGATTCTCGTCAACACCGCGAGTGTCGCGGAAACGCCGAAGATTGTGGAACGACTTCGCAAGCAAATGCCGTTCGTGGTTCCAGAGACCAAAGTTTTTGTGAAGGAGCTGCAGCAAGGCGACGATATGGATGCTCCCATCGAAGTGCGCATCTCGGGTGACGATGATGTAATACTTCGTTCTCTTGCTAATCAGGTAGATTCGATTCTGCGTCACACACCGGGTGCAAGCTATATTGATACCGATTGGCACGATGCGCAACTTCAGACGCAGTTGCACCTGAATGATGAAGTTGCTGGCCGTCTTGGCTTCACTCACACCAGCATCGCGCAGCAACTTGGTGCGGGATTTGATGGAGTGCGGGTTTCTACGTATTGGGAAGGTGACCGCAACATCGACATCGCGCTTCGTCTTTCTTCAGCCGAGCGACAGAATTATGAGAGCGTCACGGATGCTTACGTGCAGTCGCCTACGACAGGCGTAAGCATGCCATTGAGTGCGGTTGCAACACTGTCGCCGGAATGGCAGTCAGGCCGCATCGTGCATCGCGACGGAGTGCGCACCATCACCGTCCACTCCTTTGCCGACGATGGCTATCTTCCCAGTCAGGTGCTTGCAAGCGCAAGAAAACAGATCGCGAAGATTGCACTTCCCGATGGTTATCACATCGAGTACGGAGGCGAAGAAGAGAATCAGGATGAGACTTCCGGCGAGATGGATCGTGCCCTGGCCATCAGTCTGGTACTTATCTTTCTTACCCTGCTTTTTCAGTTCCGCACGTTGGTTGATCCGCTGATCGTGATGGCTGCCTTTCCACTGGCGTTGCCAGGAGCCGCACTCGGACTTTTTCTTACTCGCAATCCTTTCGGATTTACGGCCTTCATCGGCATCATCAGCTTGGGAGGATTGGTCGTGCGTAATTCCATCATTCTTATTGACGCGATTCACGAACGCATGAAGGCGGGAACTCCGTTGGTGCAGGCCGCGCTTGAAGCAGGTGAGCGTCGCCTTCGTCCCATCTTTCTTACTACCATGGCAGCTGCGGTTGGTGTAACGCCGATGATTCTTTCTGGGTCAAGCTTGTGGTCGCCGATGGCCAGTGTGATCGCCTTCGGTCTGCTTGGTTCCATGTTCTTCACTTTGATTGTGATTCCTGTTCTCTTTGTCGCTGTATATGAGAAGCGTGCGGCTCACTCTGCATCAATGGTTACTGCTCTATTGATCATCAGTGTTGCGTTCTGCGGACAGGCTCAGGCAGAGACCCGCAACATCACGCTCGACGAAGCCATACGCCTTGCTCATAGCCAGAACAAGATGGTTCATCTTGCAAATCTTAAAATCGACGAGGCAAAGGCGAAGCTGACACAAGCACGAGCAGATTATTTTCCTGTCGTCAGCAATCAAACCGATGCAATGCATCTCGGCGAAAAGGAAAACCTTACTATACCGAAAGGTGCGCTTGGAACTTATCCAAGCGATGGAGCGATTCCCGGTAAGGATGTCTCAATTTCACTTGGCAAGCAGGATCTGATTCTGAGTACAACAACTGCGGCCCAACCCTTGTCGCAATTGCTCAAGATTCATGCAGGTGTTTCAGCAGCGCATGCAGATACCGCGATTGCCCGCGCCGATGCACAACATGCGGAGGATGAAGTCACTCTTAATGTCAAGAAGATTTACTATAATCTGCTTGGTCTTGAAAAGCGTATTCATGCTGTCGAACTGCGCATTCATGCGGGCGAAGACAAGATAGCCGAGGCGCGCGATGCAGTCCAGGCAGGCTCAGCTTTGGACGCGGATGTGCAGCAAGGTGTGGCGGAGATCGCCGAGGCGCGTCATGCGCTTGGCGTATTGCAGGATGCGGAGGACGATCTGCGTGTCGATCTGAATGAGCTGATTGGGTTACCTCTGGAAACAGAGATTCAGCTTTCTGATCCGCTGCAAATGGAGGATGAATTGCCTGACGCGCCCTCTGTTGCAAAAACATCTTCTGTAGACCTGAGTACCATCGCTCTGGCACATAACCCTGAAATTGCCTCAGCACATAGCACGCTCGACAAAGCTAATGCCGACCTGAAGGCTGCACACTACGATTTCATTCCCGATGTAAGCGCGTATGTAGAACACGTCTATCAAAATGGAGTCCCTTTGCTTCCAGAGAACTCCATCACTGTGGGATTGCGCGTGAATTGGACACTTTCGGAGTTTGGCAAGCGGACCGGAAAAGTACGCGAGTTGCAATCGCAGGTGGCACAGGCCCGGGAGAATCTAAGCATCACGCAAGACCGCGTGCGCATTGACGCAGAAAAGCAACTACGTAAAGTGCGTCGCTCAATCTCGGCGCTTGATGCGGCGCAAGCCAACGTCGCAGCGCGTGCGGAAATGCGCCGCATTATTTCTGATCAAGTTTCGGCAAAAACAGCGAACACATCTACCCTGTCAGACGCGGAAGAAAAGCTAGCGGAGGCACAATCTCAATTGTTTGACGTGCGCGTTGAACAGGCAACTGCAAAAGCGGAACTAGATAAGCTGCTTGGCGCCGCAATCTCAGAGGGCGGGAACTGATTCAGAAAGATAGTACAGTCTAATCCAATTGGAGTTCCCCCGGCTTTGCCGGGGGGGGGGGGGATTAACTTTTTTCACCTTACCAATCCTGGTTTGTATCTCCGTTGTTGGGAGCGTGATCTGCCTCTAGCACAGTTGATGCAGTTTCTGTTGCCCTGTTTTCAGGTGCCCTGTGTCACAGTTGTATGCGTGATGGTTGGTACATACAAAACGCTTTATCACACACCGGACAGGATCATGCACAAGCATGGAAAATAAATCTCGCTGTAGTTCAACCCTTTACGCTCTAAATATTGGAAATTTATTACGTAATGAAAAAATAGAACAAAATTTGTGGGTATTTTTGCTCTTAAAGGATGCATTTTTGACCATTTTCAGCATCTATATAAACGTGCTGGAGTAAAGATCAGAGGGTAACCCATGCAATCAATCGATTTTCGAAGAAATGGTGAGTCAACCGGCTTGAGTGTATTCCATGCTATCGCGCGGGGCAAACGTATTCTGCGCGGGTGCTGTGTTCGTGCAACATGTCTTACACTTCTGGTGGTTGGGGCGCATGCACAGGAGGTAGCGCAGAGCACACCAACAACGATTGTGCATCAAGCGAATGCCACGAGGGAACAATCTACCAATCCGGAAGACCTGACTCCACTTTTTCGCGAAAATGCGGTAACGCACTGGCTGGCCGGAGAGCGCGTACGCGCGTATGGCTGGGTTAATGGCGGCTATAGCGAAGTGAGCAGCAACTACGGACTGTTAAACGTTGCGCCTTCGCCGACGCGCTTTGGCAATGAGTTTCTGCTCAACGGCGCATGGATAATTTTTGAGCGCCCAACTGACCTGAAGCACCGCTCCTGGGGATTCCGTGCAGATTTTTATGGCGGCTCCGACGCCGCTCTGCTGCGCCCCATGAACAGCTTTGGCCCGCAGGGCAAGCACATGGGAACCGACTTCCGGCAGCTGTATATTTCTGCGCATTTGCCGGGAAACCGTCCCTGGGATCTGCAAATCGGCCGTCAGAATATGCCTCTCGGCTATGAGACGCTCATGGCTCCGTACCGGCCACTCTATTCGCAGACCTATTTCTGGATCAATTTCCAGGTAACGGCGACAGCGGCTCTGGCCACATGGCACCCAACGCACACTCTCGACATTCTGGCTGGCCCGGTCACTGGCTACAACACAATCTTCGAATTACGCGGTCGCGCTCCGGACTACATCTCCCGGATTACTTACCGGCCTGGCAACAGCACGCGCACAACGCTGCTCGGCACGGTCTTTACGGGCCCGAAACCGGCACCGATCGCCACCGGCCACAGCGACTTCTGGCAAACAGTGCTCGACATCGAAGCGCGCAGACGGTGGTCACAGCGCCTGCAGCAGACCTTCCAGTACGATTCCTCGTGGGCCACAAAAGATCAGGGCAACAAGGGCAGGACTTCGGCCACCCATGGAGTTTCATCGCTGGCTGTGTTGGGACTGGACCGGCAGATGGACATAAATCTGCGCGGCGAGTGGTTTGGCGATCCGCAGGGTGTGCATACCGGCACGTCTGGCCAGTTTGGCGAAACTACGCTTGGTCTTGCCTATCGTCCAGCGTCCTGGGTCACTTTCCGGCCTGAGATTCGCGGCGACTTTGCCAGCCGTCCGGCCTTTGGTCCGCAGGGTTCTACGCACCTGGACCGGAATCAGGCCACAGCTGCCATTGATGTAATTTTTAAATTCTCAGCCATACGGTAATGCACCCCGCGGAGGCGTCTCCGCCGAACACAAAGAGGAGAACTGTAGTGAACACTTTGGCGCTTTTGATTGGGGCGTTGTGTGTATATGCCCTGGGATATCGCTATTATTCGGCCTGGATTGCAGCAAAAGTTTTGACCCTCGACGACCGGCAGATTACGCCGGCGCACAAGCTTGCCGATGGACGCAATTACGTAGCCTCACCGAAATGGGTGCTCTTTGGACATCACTTTGCAGCTATTGCCGGCGCGGGCCCGTTGATTGGTCCCACGCTGGCCGCACAGTTCGGATTTGTGCCTGGATTTTTGTGGATCGTGGTGGGCGCGGTACTGGGCGGTTGCGTGCATGACTTCACGGTTCTGGTTGCTTCCGCGCGCCATCAGGGTAAATCGCTGGTCGACATTGCGCGTACCGAGATCGGACCGGTAGCTGGTGTGGTGACCATGCTAGCCGTGCTCTCGATTCTTCTGGTGACCGTCAGTGGCTTGGGAATTGTTGTTGTCAACTCGCTCTCCAATAGCCCATGGGGCGTTTTCACGATTGCGATGATTATTCCTATCGCCATGGTGATGGGAGTCTGGATGTTCAAGGGATCTGCTGGCAAAATTCAGGTGAAAGGACCGTCGATCTTTGGAATTGCGCTGCTGTTAGTCGCGGTTTTTCTGGGGCATGTGGTGGCACAGTCCTCGTATGCCCATCTGCTGACCTTTTCCAACCATCAGATCACGCTAATTCTGATGATTTATGGTGCCGTGGCTACAGCGCTACCGGTCTGGCTGCTGCTGGAACCTCGCGACTATCTGGCCACCTATGTAAAGCTTGGCACTATCTCGCTGCTGATTCTGGGCATCTTCTTCGTGCATCCGCAGTTGCAGTTTCCGGCCTTCACCAATTACGTGCAGGGCGGTGGACCGATCATTCATGGCAAGCTCTTTCCCTTTCTCTTTATCACCATTGCCTGCGGATCAATCAGCGGCTTTCATGCTCTGATCTCATCGGGCACCACACCCAAGATGCTTGACAAGCAGACCGACGCTCGCTTTATCGGCTATGGCGCGATGGCGGCTGAATCGCTGGTTGCCGTGGTGGCGCTGGTGGCGGCATGCTCACTCAATCCGGGCGATTACTACGCCATCAATGTCTCGCCGACGATCTTCAGCAATCTTGGCCTGCACACCGTTGACCTCAACAAGCTTTCGATGGAAGTGGGCGAGCATCTGGCAGGCAGAACCGGCGGCGGTGTCTCCCTGGCGATTGGCATGGCGCACATCTTCCGCGGCCTTCCTGGCATGGATACGCTGGTTGGCTACTGGTATCACTATGCCATTATGTTTGAGGCGCTCTTCATTCTGACCACGGTAGACGCCGGCACACGCGTTGCCCGCTACGTAGTGCAGGAACTGCTTGGCAAGGCTTATAAACCCTTCGGTAATCCCAACTGGATTCCGGGGGTGGCTATTTCTACTGTACTGGTGGTTGGCTCCTGGGGTTACATGATTTATACAGGGTCAATCTCAACGATCTGGCCGCTGTTTGGCGCGGGCAACCAACTTTTGGCCACCGTGGCGCTAGCCGTCTGTACAGCCTTTCTGGTGAACAGCGGTCGCGCAAAGTACATATGGATCACGGTAATACCAATGATCGTGGTTGGTTTTACCACCGTGTGCGCGGCGGTTCTCTCCATCACGCAGATATTCTGGCCTCTGGCGCAAAAACCGGAAACAGCTCTGCAGGGAACGCTGGACGCCTCGTTGATGACGCTGTTTTTGGTTGGCGTTGTCCTGGTTGTCTGTTCCTCGGTACATCGTTGCTGGTCCACACTGGCCGGAGCTCCTCTGCCGGAGCAATCGTATGGTGCTGAAGTCGCACGGGAGTCCTCAAACGAGGCTTGAGTTGAGGATGGTCATAGGTTTTACGGTACAAAAGGCTCTCTTTCTGCATTCCCGCAGAAGGGAGCCTTTTTTTATCGGAAAGGGAACTCTTATGTGAGACAAGTATCCTCAGGACAGGAAGTAACAACCCAGCCGCAGCGACTAAGGAACGCCAAGTTGATCTTAGAAGCTTCTTTCCAGCCAGAATCGTACCTGAAACGGTTCGGAAGGATGAAAGACATTCGAAAATTCCGCTGCGGACGTTGGTGTCATCCGAGAAACATAGGAGTAGGTGATGTCGTCATTGCGGCGATTCAGTACGTTCAAAAGATCAGCGGAAAAACGTCATTTCTTGTAGACCTGATAACCGGCTCCTGCATTGATCAGCAAGGTAGAATTGGAGCGATTGAGGCCATCGGAGGTCAGATCGCGCGGACCAAAGTAGCGTAGGCGCATCGTCCCCGTAAAGCCCTTGTAGTCGTGTAGCGTAACACCCGAGGAAATGACCACCTTCACCGCTTCAGGCACCAGCTTTCCACCCGCGAGTTGCTCAGGGTACGACAGTCCATTGGCCGCAGTAGGATTGGCGAACGCCGCATCATCTGGATCGATTTGGGTAAATTGGGCGCGTGAATCAGCCATGTCCATATCAATCGTCAGATGTTCGGTTGGTGTGTAGTAGTTTGCCCACTCAACGCCATAGCGATTGCTCGACTGTTCCGAGGCAACTGTGCCGCCGGTGTCACCATCCTGCTGTAACTCCGAGTTACTGCGTAAATACCAGAATGACAGTGTGCTCTGTAGGTGGGAAACAGCTGAAGTACGCACACCGAACTCCCCGCCTTTGAGTTGGACCAACGGGGAAATAGGGGTGCTCGCCGTGGGGAACGGATTGTCCGGAGAAATCGGTTCCTCTTTCTGCGTAGCGCCACGTGCGTCGTTGCTGTGATAACTGAATCCACCTTGAGCATAAAACTCCGTGTTGGACCATGGGCCAAAGATCAGGCTCAATTTCGGCTGAGGCTGAAATTTGGTGACTGAACCGGAGTTGAGCTCCACAAAGTTGACTGCGGTAGACGAAGGCAATTCGGTCGCGACGTAACTGGGAGTCAAGCTAGTAACGACATATTTTGCGTCATCGCCACGCAGACCCAGGACAGTGCGGAATTTTGCTGTCCACTGGATCTTGTTTTCGGTATACATACTGACCAGCGTGTCAGTAAATTGATTCAGATCCGTGGTCGCGGGCAAGACCGCAACCAGATTCGGATTAGTAGTGCACTCATCAATAGATTCTTCATTGCAAGCGTTGCTATCGTTCTTATTCGTACGCACACGATTTTCTGTGCGGAAAAGACCATTGTGTACCCAATCGTTGCGTACCTGTAGACCAAAGCTGTTTTCGAACTTATGGCCATACCACTGGCCAAAGACGGTATGATGTGCGTCCAGACCTGCTACCCAGCGCCTGTCCTGCTGTTCGAACTGATCGCCCTTCTTGGGATCATCCAGATAATAGGTAAAATCAGAGAACAGATTGAGGTCGTAATAAAACCCGTAGGCCATGATCTTCGTCAGGGAATTTGCGTTCTGTCGATGCCATTCGCCCTGTAGGCTATAACGCTGAGACTCACCGCCGTCGGTCGGATTCAGAGCACCGAATTCGCCGACCAAAGCAACAGCGTTAACGGGGATCTGATCACTCGAATGCCATGTGCCACGGTAGGCGTGGGCCGTGATGCTCAATCCGTGAGCGTCTTCACCCTGGCTATAGGTCGCAATGCCGTTGTATTTATAAAAATTATCCTCATGCGATGACCATGGGCCATTATCGTGGTACAGCTCTCCGCCATACAGCAGAGTGCCCGAGCCGAGATTGCGTGATATACCGAACGCCAAACGTCCATAGCCATACATGCCGCCCTCTATCTTGATAAAGTTCTGCGGCAGAGTCTTGAAGAATTCCATGTGCGCCGATCCTGCCGCACCGAAATTTCCAACATTGGCGGCATAGGGACCCTTCACGAAATTTACCCGTTGCACAAACTCGGGGATGACGATATTCATGTCCGAGTAGCCCTCACCGTGCGCGTGTGACGGAAGGTTCAACGGCATGTCATCAAGGAAGTTGGCAAAATCCGTGCCGTGGTCGAGATTGAAGCCGCGCAAAAAATACTGGTTTGCCTTGCCGCCACCGGCGTGCTGCGTGATGATGAGGCCGGGAAGCGTCTCCAAAACTTCTCCAGAGCGAAGAATCGGACGGTCCTGAAGTTCCGTTGCGCCAACCGTCCCCTGGGTGGCGGAATTGGCAATACCTATCAGGTCATCCTGCCGGCCCTGCACATTGACAGTAGTGCTCGCGGTACGCACTGCCAGAGAGATGCGCAACGGGGCAGTTGCCTCACCCGTACCTATGCGTACGGGAATTTCTTTGGTTTCAAAATCAGGATTTGACACAACCAGCCGATAATTTCCCGCAGCAAGCCCGGAGAGCAGGAAGTTTCCATTTCTATCCGAATGAACCGTTGTTTGCACCATACCGTTCTCACTGCGAGCCTGCACGCTAGCTCCGTCAATCACGGCACCTGACGCGTCAACGACTGTTCCAGACAGTTTGGTGAAATAAGCCTTCTCGCTTGTGACGGTCTGGGCTGAGAGCACAAACGTATCTCCTATTGATTCCTGCATAAATAATGCAATGATTCAGCGCAAAGAAATGGACAACTCGGATTGGGCGATGCAGCCGCGCAGTTTTGCCTGCGAGTTCCGAATTCCGTCAATGGAGCCAAGTATGTCTTCCATCAGTTCGTCCACATCCTTTGGGCAGCTGTTGGCCAGTTCCCGCTTGGCCAATGACCAGACGCCTTCGTCTGGATTCAGTTGCGGGGCATAGGACGGAAAGTGCTCGATGCGCAGCCGGGGATGCTTTTCGAGAAATTGCTCGATAGGCTTTCCCTTGTGCGTCGATGAGTTGTCGAGGAGCAGAATGATCGGGCCGCGCAGGAGGCGCGTCAGTTCGCGCAAATACAGACAGACCTCCTCCTGCCCGATGTTGTCGTAAAAAAGAAGATAGTAGAGACCGAGATGATGTCGTCCAGGGCTGACGGAAATTCCCGAGATCACCGAGATCTTGTCGCGCTGTCCTTGGCGATGGCGGTGGATAGGTGTTTCCCCTTGTGGCGCCCAGGTTCTGACCACGTTGGGAATCATCAAGAAGCCCGATTCATCGGCAAAGACGATGTGGGCGCCCAGCCTTGTGGCGTTTTTTTTATACGCGGCCACTCTTTTTGTTTCCAACGCTCGATCTCTTCTTCGTTGCGCTCCAGAGCGCGTCGTTCCGGCTTCTGCGGAGTCCAACCGAGATCGTGCATCAACCGGCCTATGTGATCCGGGTGGTAGCTCACGCCGAACTCGCTCTCGATCAACGCGGCAATGCGTGCGGTGGTCCACAGATTGGTGCGATAACCCTGAGCCATCGGCCCCTTGAGCAACAGCCGAACAAGCTTCTTGCGCTCAGTAGCACCCAACTTCAGGGGGCGTCCAGGAGAAAAACGGACCTGCAAAGCATCGTCTCCGCGCTGCCGTCGAGCATCGCGCCAGCGCATCACTGAACTCGCGTTACATCCTATCTGTCGTCCGACTTCGTTGAGCGAGCAGCCTTCATCCAACAGCGCTAAAGCACGACGGCGACGGTCTTCCAAAAGCTCGGCACTTGCCTTCAGTCTGGGCATAGGGGTACCGTACCTCTGAAAGTATTATTGCATTATTTATGCAGTAGTCAATAAAGTGCCAAACAAAAACACAAGTATGAGCATTAATATTTTCGTGTTACCTGGCTTCATGAAATCTCCTTGTTTGCTTCAGGCCAATTTGTTTCAGTTTGCGTGCATCTCGTTCTGCAACTGCGCGAGGACTCGGAACGGAGAAAGAGGCAGACCTGTCAGCCTACAGAGAGACATCGAAGCAGTGTGAACCTGCCCGATAGGCCATCCTAGTGGTCACAAACGCGCACGAAGCGGATTCTATTGCAAAAAGCCTTGAAACTTCGACCGAATCGATCGACTGCCGCAGGCAAGAACCATAGTGTTACGATTCTGTTTTTTATATTACCACGCACTTGCGCTTGCGAAGGATATGAAGCTTGCGCAACAGCTTCATAGATGCTATTCGTTCATATTACCGACTTGTGAGTAAGAATATTCTTCGGTCTACAGCATTCCGAAACGCTTTAACTCGCTAAAATGACTACCCAGAAAAGTGACCTCAACAAGCACTGCCCTACAGACAGGTATTAAAACCCTTTGCTTGTGCTAAGATTCTGCCGTCGATTGACGGCTCAATTTTTGAGACGCAAGAACCCCGTAAAATGAGTCAGTTTACAGGAGGCACCATGCCCAGCGAATCGAAGTGCCCGTTTTCGGGCGGTATTCTCGCAAATACAACGGCAGGGTCAAAGAGCAATCATGACTGGTGGCCCGATCAGTTAAATCTGGCGATTCTGCATCAGCATTCCTCGTTGTCCAACCCCATGGGCGTGGAATTCAACTATGCCGAAGAGTTCAAGAACCTGGATCTGGATGCGGTCATCAAGGATCTTCATGCTCTGATGACGGACTCTCAGGACTGGTGGCCGGCAGACTTTGGACACTACGGACCGCTCTTTATCCGCATGGCCTGGCATTCGGCAGGCACCTATCGCGTTCATGATGGACGCGGTGGCGCGGGCCATGGAACGCAGCGTTTTGCTCCACTCAACAGCTGGCCTGATAACGTCAATCTGGACAAGGCGCGCCGCCTGCTGTGGCCAATCAAGCAGAAGTACGGTCGCAAAATCTCCTGGGCTGATCTGATGATTCTGGCCGGCAATGTGGCACTGGAATCAATGGGCTTCAAGACGTTTGGTTTTGGCGGCGGCCGCGCGGATGTTTGGGAGCCGGACATCGACATTCACTGGGGTCCGGAGAGCACATGGCTGGGCGATGAGCGCTACAAGGGCGACCGCAAACTAGCCAATCCTTTGGCCGCCGTGCAGATGGGCCTGATCTACGTCAATCCGGAAGGCCCCAACGGCACCCCCGACCCGCTTGCTGCAGCCCGCGACATCCGCGAAACCTTTGCCCGTATGGCGATGAATGATGAAGAAACGGTTGCCCTGATCGCGGGCGGTCATACCTTTGGCAAAACGCACGGCGCCGGCCCGGCCACACACGTTGGACCCGAGCCTGAAGCTGCTCCCGTTGAGCAGCAGGGGCTGGGCTGGAAGAACAGCTATGGCACCGGCAAGGGCGGCGACACCATCGGCAGCGGACTTGAAGTGATCTGGACAACAACGCCAACCAAGTGGAGCGCCAACTTCTTCTGGAACCTGTTTGGCTATGAGTGGGAGTTGACCAAAAGTCCGGCAGGCGCACATCAATGGACGCCGAAGCATGGCGCAGGCGTTGGCACAGTGCCGGATGCGCATGATTCCTCCAAACGTCACGCGCCGTCCATGCTGACGACCGACCTTGCCCTTCGTTTCGATCCTGCCTACGAGAAGATTGCGCGGCGCTTCATGGAGCACCCGGATCAGTTTGCCGATGCCTTTGCTCGGGCGTGGTTCAAGTTGACGCATCGCGACATGGGCCCGCGTGCGCGTTATCTTGGCTCGCTGGTGCCAAAGGAAGAACTGATCTGGCAGGACCCGATTCCTGCCATCAATCATCCACTTGTCAACGAGCAGGAGATCGGGGCATTGAAGGCCAAGGTGCTCGCGTCTGGTTTTTCCATATCCCAACTTGTTAGCACGGCGTGGGCGTCTGCTGCCAGCTTCCGTGGAAGTGATAAGCGCGGCGGCGCCAATGGCGCACGTATCCGGCTTGCGCCACAGAAGGATTGGGAGGTTAACCAGCCAGAGGAACTGGCAAAGGTGCTCTCACAACTGGAAGTGATTCAGCAGGAATTCAATACTGCGCAGTCTGGTGGTAAGAAAATTTCCTTGGCTGACTTGATTGTGCTCGGGGGCTGCGCGGCCGTGGAAGCTGCAGCCGGCAAGGCCGGGCACAACATCAAGGTTCTCTTTGTACCGGGTCGCATGGACGCCACGCAGGAACAGACCGATGTGGAATCCTTTTCCGTGCTGGAACCCATTGCAGATGGCTTTCGCAATTACGTGCGCAAGGGACTGGAAGGTGCTGCCACCAACCTGTTGCTCGACAAAGCGCAGTTACTCTCCCTCACAGCTCCGGAATTAACGGTTCTGATAGGTGGTTTACGCGTACTGGGGGCAAATTTTGCGCACTCGCCGTTGGGTGTTTTTACCGTGCACCCGGAAACCTTGACCAATGACTTCTTTGTCAATCTGCTGGACATGAAGACGCAATGGCAAAGGTCAGAAACGGCTGAAAATGTTCTGGAAGGGCGCGATCGGCACTCAAGCGAACTCAAGTGGACGGGCACGGTTGTCGATCTCGTCTTTGGTTCAAACTCTCAGCTTCGGGCTCTTGCCGAGGTGTACGCAAGCAGCGATGCGCAGCAGGTCTTTGTGCAGGAGTTCGTGGCGGCCTGGAACAAGGTGATGAATCTGGATCGTTTCGACCTTGCCCGGACGTAAATGCAGAGAAGACATAATAGGCTGCAAGATTTAAAGAGGCTGTACCTATGTTTCTGGCAAGGAATGCGCGGGCAGGGCGTTGGATGATTTCGGGGAGTACAGCCTTATTGAATGCTTTTCAGAATGCCTTTTCCTGATGAAAAGGTACTCAATAACATTCCTTCGGTTTGCACACGTTCCGAAAACTCTATAACCCTGCCCACAGTTTACCGACTTAGAAGTTCAGCGTAACTTTAGGGAGCCTCTGCACAACCCACGATTTTGCGGTGTAATTACAATGCAATGGGCTCGGAAGCAGTTATAGCCAGAATTGCGGGTTCAGTTGCATCCAGGCGCGGGCTCTACGTGGTTGTTTTTTGTCTCTGGAGGCCGTTTTCCGGCATCCAGAGACACTACGCCCCCAGCGCGACCAGCCGTTTGCGATTTTGGTAAAGGTTAACCAGGGCAAAGGCCGCGCAAAGCCACTCGTGGTTCTTCCTTAAGCCACGATAGCGCACCTTGGTAAATCCAAAAACGCGCTTCAGAATGCGGAAACACCACTCCACCTTCGATCTAACTCTGGCCTTGGTCGTATTTTTGCGCTTGGCTTCTTCGTCTACATAATTTTTGAACTTGGTGCGGCGGCTGGTCATATCTTGCGCCCCGGGCGCGGCCGCATGAATTGCCTCGGTTTGTCCTTGATAGCCTGCGTCTCCCCAGACTTTCTTCTCTGCGCCGTGCAGTAAGTCAGGCAGCATATGTTTGTCCGCCACGCTGGCCGCAGAGGTGCCGACTGAGTGCACAATGCCCGACTTGCTATCAACGCCAAGGTGCGCTTTCGCGCCGAAGTACCATTGCTGTCCCTTCCTGGTCTGGTGCATCTGAGGATCGCGCTTGCCGGTCGAGTTCTTCGTCGAACTCGGAGCGTTGATAATCGTTGCATCCACGATGGTTCCCGTGCCGATGCGAATGCCCCGGCTGGCTAGAAAGTGGTTCACCGTATCGAGTATCTGGCCGCATAACTCATGTTCTTCGAGCAGGTGGCGGAAGCGCAGAATGGTGCTTTCATCGGGCGCGGAGGCACGGCCCAGATCAACTCCGGCGAAGCGCCGCAACGCGGGCGAATCATAGAAAGCTTCTTCCATTCCGGGGTCTGAAAAACCAAACCACTGCTGCAAGAAGTACGTGCGGAGCATGATCGACAAGCCTGCTGGTTGGCGGCCGTTGCCAGCCTTGGGATAATGAGGCTCAACCAGCGCCAATAACTCCGCCCACGGCACCACTTGCTCCATCTGATCCAGAAAAAGCTCCCGCTTGCCCTTGCGACCATACTGCTCAAAACTCGCTTGTGACGCCAGTGTTCGTTGCCGCATCGCCCTTGCCCTCTACTTATCATTTTATCCAAGCAGAATGCAGTATTGGGACTTGTGCAGAGTCTCCTTAGACTAATCTGCGTACTCGGGATCTGCAAGCAGATGGGACTTCCGATTGGCAGAAAATATTCTTGTTACATATTATCTGTAGGCTTCAGATCCAGAATTGGATTAGAGCCGCAAAGCGAACGACAGGCCCTGCATTCAGTCTTTCTCTCTGCGCAAAATAATTTTAATTGCATCCACTGTTTCATGCGATAGACGCAGAATTTTTCTAATCGTCCAATACCTACAGTGTAGCTGCCATTGGTGTGTCGATCTTTAGCCTCAGTTGGATACCGGGAGCGATGCTGTACTTCCTGAGCAGCTTCACCGAGGGTGCATCGTAGTCGGAGATGCTTTTCGCTGTTCCACACCCTGGCGAGTCATTTTGCAATCGGATAAATTGCAATTCGACTTGCGATGAAAGTGGGTATAAATCCATGAATCAGAAGATGTTGACCGATTCACAATGGAAGGCGATCCAACCCTATCGTCTAGGCAAACGCGGCGATCCGGAGCAGACCGGCGTCGACGGCCATCTCTTCGTCGAAGCGGTTGTGGGAGCGTGTACCGGCGCTTCCTGGCGAGATCTTCCCAATGAAATTTGCAGCAACGGGGAGTCGGAGCCGTGTTTCCGCCCAGAACTAAGAGACTGCCTCCGACCAACTACGACGAGGAAAGTCCTAATGGTGACGCCTTATCGAGAAATTTTTCAAAAATCTAAGGAATTCAGGGGGTGTCGCTATGAGAAGTTGTAAAGCCAATTCCAGCTTTGCGGCCATGATCTACCTAGTAGCCGCTGTCCTACGTACGTAATGAACGTCAAAATGCCCAGAAACCGCAGGAAGATTTTGTGTCCTACCTTCTACTTGACCTTGACGAGTACTACCTTGTGGAGATAGTTTGACAGTCATACCAACGTGCTTTAGCAGGAAATCCTGGTGCATTGCGGGTCTTAAATCTTAAAATCGTAGAGCCATTTCTAGTACCCAATGTCGTATCTTTCCGAAACCGATTGAAGGACCAGCAGATCGATGTACGGTAGGGAATTGGAGGATTTGGCGTGACATATGTCTGATTGTCGAACTATTATGCGATTACCGGCCTGTAGACTCATGGTTCTTGCTTGGGTGCTGGCGTAATGTATTGGTGTGCAAGGTAGCACAGAGTGGTTTTGCTGTGGGAAGGCGGGTTGACCGGAAGACCTCCCAATGCAAGGCACGCAAACTCAGAAATTAGCGGTATAGAAAGGTGAACAGCAACGATGGCATCCGATCGATTTGAAGTATTGGACCCTGATTTTGAGCTCAGCCCGCAGACCGGGATGACACGGCAGCACTACATCGATTGTGCCCGGTATCTGTTGGAACGGGCGTTCACGCATGTGAAGTCGTTCGATATGCCGATTGTGTTTCCGCTGGTTCCGGGCAAGTCGTATCCGCAGCCGAATGACCCGGAGTGGCGTACAAGGTCGCATGAGTTCGAGGCGCTGGAGAGGACGTTCAATCTGGCGGCTCCGCTGATTCATGTCGATCCGGAGATCAGCATCAATGGAATCAATCTGCGCGCCTACTACCTCCACCACTTTTACAATGCGCTGACACCAGGGCACGCAAACAGCCTGCCGTTGCCGGAAGATTTGCCGGACGCAACGTATCAGTTCACCTGCGAATTCGGTGGCTGGGCGAAGACGATGCTACTGATGCCGGATGTTCTGTGGCCACACTGGAGCAAACAGCAGCAGGATGAGATTGCAGCGACGATCTCAAAGTGGGCGCATCATCGCACCACACAGAACAATTGGCGCCTGTTCAATATTTGCGCTTTATCGTTTTTGAAGAAGAACGGCTATGCGATTGATGATGCGTTACTGAAGAGCCATCTGCAATGGATTGCATCCTACCATGCTGGCAATGGGTGGTATCTGGAGCAGAGCTATAACTATTACACGATCAGTTTGTTCGTGGTATATGGCACAATCTGGAATCGCGCGTTCGGAGACGAGTACTATCCGGAGATTGCAGCGGTTCTGGAGAAGAGCTTCGAAGAGTTATTCAAGACGTATCCATTGTTCTTTGGGCGTGATGGGTACATCAACATGTGGGCGCGAAGCATCTGCTATCGGTTGTGGATCTCAGGAGGATTCCCAACATCGTTCATGCTAAAGTCTGAGCCTCCTATTGATCCGGGCTGGGCGCGGCGCTTGTGCTCGGGGTCAATCCTGCAGTTTGTAACGCGGCCAGAGTTTTATGAGAACGACATTCCGAGTTTAGGATTCTATGGACATCGGGAGTTTGCAATCCAGAACTATAGTTGTCCGGCAAGTCCGTTCATCATGTTCCTTCCGTTCATTGCGCTTGCGCTGCCCGAGGATTCTCCTTTCTGGACGGCGAAGGAGAACGATGGTGCCTGGAATTCGTATGGCAAGGACTCGGTACGGACAATTCTGGAGAAGCCTGGGCTGGCGCTGGTAAATCATGGCGGTACGGGAACGTCGGAGATCATTTCGGGCAAGGTGTATGACGATGATCACAACTATTCGAAGCTGGTGTTCAACACACACTTTCCATGGGAGGACCACAACCCGACGGGAGGCACATCGCAGGAGTACAGCTTCCGAAGTCTTGACCCACGCGATTTGCGCGGCGTAGATATCAATTTTTATTTGACGGGGCGTGCGGTGGATAATTCCGCGTCCCAGAGCGCGGGCTACACCACCTCGCAGAGCATTTTGTTTAACGGAGAGCGCGATCATGTTCTGTATCGTCAATTATTGATGAGGAAGCCGCCGAACAATGGGGTAGGTTACATCATCGATCTGGCGGAGATCACGATTCCGGGTGGCGTGATTCGAGTGGACCGTTGCCGATTGGCCTTTGAGCATGAATTGACGCTGGGGCACTATGGATTGCCGCATGTCGATGGTAAGGCCGCAGAGATAAAGCGCCATGAGTATGCGACGCACACGGCCCTGACGGCGGCGATTGCCGGCCGGCAAGTTGCGATGATCACCTATAACGGATGGGATTCGCTGCAGAGTAAGACGCATGCAGGTTTCAACGCTGAGGCGGATGAGAGCACAGTGTTGTACGGGTATCGCAAGCGTGTAGCGCAGAACCCGGCGATGGAACTGATGATCTCAGTGATGTTGCACAAGACGGAAGATACACCGTGGAAGGAAGAAGAGCTGTCGCCACTGAAGAAGGTCGAGCTGATTGATGTCATGGCTTCTGGTTCGGTGATGGGTGCAAAGCTGACGCTAACGGATGGCACGATGTACACCGTTGACTTTAAGGATGTTGACGGCTATAAGTCTTGTTAGGGGAGAGGTGAAAGATGAAGATTGAGCATATTGCCTTCAATGTTTCAGACCCGGTGAGTATGGCTGCGTGGTACTGCAAACAGTTTGGGCTGCGGGTGGTAAAACACATCCCGCAGCCTGCACAGACGCACTTTCTGGCAGATGATGAAACAACCGCGCTGGAGATCTACAACAACCCGCCGGACCAGGTTCCGGACTACCGTGCAATGCATCCACTCTTGTTTCACCTGGCGTTTGTCAGCAGTGATCCTGAAAAGGATGCGGAGCGGCTGGTTGCTGCTGGGGCGGAGTTTGTGGATGAGGTGAGGCTGCCGGATGGTTCGCTGCTGAAGATGCTGCGCGACCCATGGGGAGTGGCGTTCCAATTATGTAGGCGCGCCCAACCACTGACCTAGTAAAGCATAATCATTATGATGCGTGAATTAAGTCATGTACAGCCACGAGGTCTGCAGCCGTCGAGCAGTAAAACAGCCCACGAGACAAACCGGAGTATGGTTTTTGAATTAATGCGGCTGAACTCAGCAGTGTCGCGTGCTGAACTCGCACGAATTGCAGGGCTGCAGAAGAGTACGGTCTCCATTATTGCGGAACAGCTGTTGAAGAATGGCTGGATTCGTGAGTATGACCGTGGGGCTCAGTCGCGTGCACAGGATTCGGTGCCAGGGAGGAAGCCTGTCGAGCTCTCGATCAATGAGTCTCTGGCAGTGATTGCCGTGGACGTCAGACCTGGTCGTACATCCGTGGCTGTTACAGATTTTCATGG
Organism: Telmatobacter bradus; assembly: GCF_048629425.1. Taxonomy (NCBI): domain Bacteria; kingdom Pseudomonadati; phylum Acidobacteriota; class Terriglobia; order Terriglobales; family Acidobacteriaceae; genus Telmatobacter; species Telmatobacter bradus. The sequence continues at coordinate 2,603,279 of NZ_CP184532.1, read as the reverse complement.
CCGCATCGTCTCACTGGAGTCGTTTCAAACCCCGAGCAAGAGCAAGGATGCGGAGCGCAGACTGGCTAAGGTTGTCTCAACGTTGAGGCAGCAGCATCCGCGTCTGGCATTTCAGGGTGTAGGTGTTAGTGTGTCGGGCAGGGTGAAGGCGGAAGATGGGATCGTGGAATTTTTTCCAAACTTGCCCTGGAAGCACTGGGAGCTGAAGGCTCATTTGCTGTCCATGCTGAATCTTCCGGTCGAGGTACGCAACGCTGCAGATGCGATCGTGCTTTCAGAACGATGGTTTGGTGTTTTTCGTGGCGTTCAAGATGCCCTAGTTGTAACCGTTTCAGAGGGCATTGGTGTTGGGATTCTGACGGGTGGCCGGGAGTTATTGGGTGCACACGGAATGGCCGGTGAGTTTGGACATGTCGTACTAAAACAGAATGGATTTCCATGCGGTTGCGGGAAGCTTGGTTGCTGGGAGACGTTGGCGTCCGAGCGAGCTGTGGAGCGTTCGTACGCCAAACTCCGCAAGCGAAGTAACGAAAAAGAGCAACCGGGGGGATACACCGAAATCTTGGCGCGGGCAGAGAAAGGCGAAGTTGGCGCACTGAAGGTTTTGGAGGAACAATACAGGCAGATCGGCGATGGACTGCGGCTGGTGCTACCCTTTGAGCCGGAGTGCATTTTGTTTGCGGGTGACTTTGTGGTGTTATGGGAAAAGTTTGGACGCATCCTGAGTGAGAAGGTTGCGAACCATGCGTTTCCAATGGCCGTTCCGAAATTACTGACTACGGAAGACGCTACGGCTGCGCGACTGCGTGGAGCCACTGCATTGATCCTACAAGCTGTGTATAGAGAAGGTCTGAGGGATTCAATCCGGAAGTAAAGAACGACTTCCTGCATTAGCCAATGATCAACTTTGCGCGGATGAATGTCCATGGTTGCTTCGTCATGAGAATGGCAGAGGCCAGAGAGTCTATGGCTGCGAGTGGTTCGGCAATTCAGTCTCATGAAGTCTGTGCCAGTTGTAAAGCTGTATCGATTGGGGCAGGGGATTGATGGCAGGAATAGACTCAAGTACCCTGAAATACTGCGGCCATGTGGGAGCAGAGATCAATGTCAAGTATGTTTTGGCGGCTTGCTATGCAGCTGTTTCTGCGGGTTTTGCGCGATATGTGTTCCTGTCGATTCTATCTTGCGATAAATCGATTTAAGTGTGAGTACATTTGTACCATGCCAGTCGTTGTCTGATTTGCATACTGTTCTTTTCGCGGTGAAGATTTCTCTTCGGTCGTTCTTGAACTAGGAGACAGACAAGCAGTAGTGAAGACTGCTGATCGCGCAATTGCCAAATTGGCAAGTGAATGAGAGGACATCGTATGACGCATTTTCAAAATCAAAGCAAGCCCGGTCAAGAGGCTCGCACAATGCGGATCGTGCATCGCTCCGGACTTATAGCGCTTTCGATGGCGTTGTTGTTGACGCTAGGTCTGGCAAATAGCGCCTTTGCTCAGGTGCTCTACGGCACGCTTACCGGCAATGTGACTGATCCTGTTGGAGCTGCCATCCCTAATGCGCATGTGGTTGCCACGGAAGTGGCCACCAGCGTAGTACACAATGCTGACACGAGCGAGGTGGGCAAGTATCTGTTCACCAACCTGCTGCCCGGAACCTATAAAGTCACGGTAGCCGCATCCGGTTTCCAGTCTGCCGGTCAGGCGGGCTTGATTCTGCAGGCCAACGCCACGGTGCGTGCCGATTTGCAGTTGCAGGTAGGCACCGCCAGCGAGCAGATTACAGTAACCACTGCTCCGCCCGAGCTGCAGACCGATTCTTCCGACGTGAATTACAACCTGTCGGAAGAACAGATGACTGAACTACCCACAACTTCATCAACGGGCCGCAACTTTGAAAGCCTCTATCGTCTTGTGCCCGGTTCCACGCCCCCCTCCGAGCAGAACTCGGCAGGCGCGAACCCGCAGCGTTCGCAGGCAGTCAACGTGAACGGCATTACCGATGAAACCAACACTACTCGCATTGACGGTGCAGTTGACGCCTATCCGTGGCTGCCTTACCTGGTAGCCTATCTGCCTCCTACCGATGGCATTGACAGCATCAACGTTGTGACCGGCAGCTTTAACGCCGAGCAGGGCGCGGCCGGTGGTTCGGCCATCAACGTCACCATCAAAAGCGGCACCAATAGCTTGCACGGCAGTGCGTGGGAGTATAACTCGATTAAGCAGTTCAATGCGCTTACCTGGGCCAATCGTACACATGTAAACCCGAAGAACATCTACAACGAGACAGGCGGCACCATCGGTGGCCCGATCAAGAAGGACAAGCTCTTCTTCTTCTTCGATTACAATCGCGTCTCGGTGATCAAGGGGATCAGCGGTACACTTTCTGTTCCGACCATGGCGATGCGTGGTGGTGATTTCAGTGCTACCGGTGTAACGATTTATGGGCTCTGCGCAGGAATCTGTAAGGCAGCGTGATTTTCGCGGGTTTTGCTTGAGGTGTGGAATCGGCTATTCTCCTCCCGATGCGCGACAACGATTGGACGCGGGTATTGGGATGGCCGGGCTACAAGGTCTACCGGCATGAGATTGACGAGCCTGGCAAAAGGCTGAAGCTTTGGGTTCGGCGCAAGCGGGCCAACAAGTTGCTGGTCTGTTCCGGCTGCGGCAGGCCAACAGGCGAAATGGTAGCCAGCTATGAGCGGGAAGTGCGCGATCTGCCGTGCTTCGAGTATCTGACCACGGTGGTGATCGAGCTGTACCGGGTTCGTTGCCTGGACTGCGGCGTCAAGGCGGAGAAGGTGCCGCTGCTTCCTGGCAAAGCGCCCTTCAGCAAGCGTTTCGAGGATGCGGTAGGCCAAGCCTGCGAAAGCTCCGCAGCCAGCCGAGTAGCGCGGCAGTTTGGTCTGGCGGCGAGCACGGTGCGGGCCATCGATCAGCGGTATCTGGCGCGTTGGGCAAAGTCGCGGCGCAAGCCGGCCTTGCGGCAGATGGGTGTGGACGAGATCTTTGTGGGCAAAAAGCAAAAGTTCATCACCGTGGTGAGCAACCTCGGGACCGCCGAGCCTCTGTGGTTCGGCGCGGAGCGGAAGAAGGAAACGCTCGACGAGTTCTTCGCCAAGCAACTGAGCCCCTTTCAACGTGGCGCGGTGCAGGCTGCCTGCGTCGATATGTGGGAACCGTTCAAGCAGAGCATCGCCGAGTGGCTGCCCAACTGCCGCATCATCTATGACAAATTTCACATCATGAAGCACGCCGGAGCGGCTGTGGATGAGGTGCGCCGCCAGGAGTTCTTCCGCAAGGGCGGGCCGGCGCGGGAACTGGTCAAGGGCAAGCGCTGGCTGCTGCTGACGCGCTGGGTGCATCTGACCGCGCGCCAAAAACAGCAACTCAACGAACTGTTTGCGCTGAACCGGCGCGTGATGAAGGCGTACCTGCTCAAGGAAAGTCTGGATCGGCTGTGGAGCTACAGATATGAGGGCGCGATGTTGCGCTACCTGAAGAACTGGATCGATCAGTTGCGCTGGCAGCGGCTCAAGCCCATGGAGAAGTTGGCCGACATGCTGCTTCGCCATCTGGAGGGAATCCTGAACTACTGCAGAACAAAGGTTCCCCTGGGGGTGGTCGAAGCAGTCAACGGCAACATCAAAGCGCTGTTGCGACGCGGACGCGGCTACCGCAATCTCAACTACCTGCTGCTGAAAGCGCAACGGCTGGCCGCCACAAGAACCCAACTCGTCGCCTTTCAGAAAGCCGCGTAAAACGATGGCCTTTACACATTCTCGTCAAGAGCCGATTTATGATCCGGCAACGGGTGACTCGACCGGTGCGAACAAAACAGCGTTCAGTAAGGATGCGGTTCCCACGAGTCGTATTTCCAAGGCTGCTTCCATTTTGTTGGCCAACCTGCCTGCTCCGAACTACGGTGCAACAGGTGCATTGACCAATAACTACTACGGCACTTCGAGCAACGTCTTTACCCGTTCCAACTATGACGGAAAGATTACCTGGGTGCCGAATCAGAAGAGCACTTACTTCGGCCACTACAGCATCTCGCCCGACACAATTAACGATCCACAGGTCTTTGGCACGAACCCCGGCGGCGGTACCTATGATGGCGGCCAGCCCGGCGCAGCCACGGGCACCATTCAGAACATTGGTCTGGGCATGACCCACATGTTCACCGATCGTTTGACCATGGATGCCAGCGCTGGTTACACCCGCCAAAAGCTCCTCGGGGAGGCTCCCGATCTTTCGCTGGGGGCATACGGCCTGAATACCTTGGGCATCCCGGGAACAAACTACGACGGATCGCACCTGTACGCCGGCATTCCGGCCATGTTCTTTACCACCTATGCCGCACTGGGCAACAGCAATACGGGTAGCCCATTCACCTTCCACGACAACCAGTACACGTATGCTGTCAATTTTTCCTATGCGCTTGGCACACACGCCTTCCGCGCGGGTGGCGAGTATCTGGATGCACAGATCAACCACTTCCAGCCGGGTACGGGACTTGATTCAACCCCGCGAGGTTCGTTCATCTTCTCTGGTGGTGCGACGGCAATCAATGGCGCATCGACTAACAACATCAATTCGTTTGCGGACTTTTTGACCGGTCAGGCTGACACCTACCAGCAGGGCGTGCAGAGCTTCCAGACCGAGGCGCTTCGCTATGCCACTTACGCGCTGTATGCGCAGGATACCTGGCAGCTTTCGCGCAAGCTGACTGTCAACTACGGCATTCGTTACGAGTACTATCCTCTGCCGTGGGCTGATCATTTCGGCACTGTCCGTTACGATCCCAGCATTGCTACTTCTGTTACCGATTCGTATGGTACCCACAACGTGGGCACTGTGCTGATTGGTGGTAAGGGCAGCACGCCGTACCATGCCAACACCAGCAATGGATGGGGACAGATTGTTCCGCGTCTGGGCGTCTCCTATCGCCTCGATCCCAAGACCGTTCTTCGTGGCGGCTTTGGTATTACCACTGATCCTGACACGTTGCGCTACCTGGTGCAGGCCTATCCGGCTGCCGTGGTTACCAACGTGAGTGGTGCGAACAGCTACGTGCCGGCCTCGAAGCTGAGAACGGATGATGAGAGCACCACGAGCGCGGTTGGTATTGCCACGCCTCCGGTGGTTCCCAGCATCAGCGGCGGTACATTGCCTCTGGCTACTACACTCTCTACCAACACAATGCCCAAGGACTTCCGTCGTGGCTACATCTATAGCTACAACGCGGCCATCCAGCGGGAACTGCCTGGTCACTTCGTGGCCAACGTTACTTATGTTGGCACCCACGCAGTACGCCAGATCACCAATGTAAACATCAATGCATCTGCTCCGGGCGCTGGAAGCACGAATGGCCGACTGTTGAACCTTGCTTATGGTGCCAACACCAGCAATAGCGACATTACCTCGTACCAGCCGTTCAAGGGATCGCTCTATAACGGCCTGCAGACGCAGTTGACCCGCAATGCAACTCGTTTTGGATCGACCGGCATCATCTACACCTTCTCGAAGGCGCAGGACGCTTCCGACAACGGTGCGATGAACGGCCTGATCTTTGCTCATCCCACTTACTGGAATCGTAACTGGGCGCTGGCCGGCTATGACCGCACCCATAACTTCCAGTGGTGGACAGTTGAGCCATTGCCTTTCGGCAAGGGCCAGTCGTACCTGACCCATGGCATTGGTGCCGCTGTTGCTGGCGGTTGGAAGTTGAGTACGGTTCTGAGCCGCGTTAGCGGCACGCCAATGAACATTACGGCTTCCACTGGCCTGCTGAATGCGGCTGGCAGTTCGCAGGTTGCGGACTACGTTGCAGGCGCCACAAAGGTGCTTAACCACAACGTCAGCGGCTATCGTCAGTACTTGAACCCTAGTGCATGGACCGACGTGAGCACCGCTGCAGGCGTAACTACTGCCCGCTTTGGCACCTCGGGTCGTGACAGTGTGCGCGGCCCCGGCTACTTTGACCTGGATGCCAGCCTAAAGCGCACCATTCAGCTGCATGACAAGCTGAGCATGGACCTGGCGGCGGAAAGCTTTGACGTAACTAACACGCCACAGTTCGCCAACCCCGCTTCGGCTATCAACTCGCCCTCCACCTTTGGTATCATCACTACCTCGAATGTGAATCGCTCGCTGCGTCTGAGCGCGCGGTTCTCCTTCTAAAACAGGTGTCTTGCACATGCGGAAGCGGAGACCATCTTCATGGGTCTCCGCTTCCGCGTTTCAGGATGAAATGGAGGAATTTGCAAAAATGAATTCCAGACGACTGAAACTTTCCATCCTAAAGAACTACACTGTTCAAACGGAACTCGCGGGAGAATGACTTTTGCAACGCATGACATCACGTACTCTTCTTCTATCCTTGTCTGCCTTGACTCTTGCTGCTGTCACGGCGCAGGCTTCGGGGCCTGCATCAACGCAAGTCAATCCTCCACGCATCGTGATGACGGGCGGAGCAAGCCAGCTTCTGGTCAACGGCAAGCCATTTCTTGCTCTGGGCGGCGAGTTGGGCAATTCATCTGCAGGTACTGCAGCGCAGGCAGACAGCGTGCTGCCGAACCTTGCCCGCATGCACTTAAATCTGGCTCTGATGCCTGTGGCGTGGGAGCAAGTCGAGCCGGTTGAAGGGCAGTACGACTTCAGCATCCTGGACCACTGGATCGATGTTGCCCGCGCCGAACACATGCACCTCGGCTTGCTGTGGTTCGGCAGCTGGAAGAACTCCTTTTCAAACTATGCTCCGGCCTGGGTCAAGAGCGATGCAAAGCGTTTTCCTCGTGCCATCAGCGCGGAGGGTGAGCCGACTGAAATTCTTTCCACCTTTGGTGCGAATACACAGGCAAGCGACAGTCACGCCTTTGCGCAGTTGTTACGTCATGTGCGTGAAAAGGATGCCCGTGAGCAGACCGTCGTGCTGGTGCAGGTGGAGAACGAGGTCGGTTTTCTCGGTCGTGGTCGCGACCGCAGCGATGAGGCCAATCGCGTCTTTCAGAATGCTGTTCCGAACGCGCTTGTGCAGAAGCTCAATGAGCGTCGTCTGACGCTCTCTCCTGAACTGGTCGCGCACTTCAATCCGGACGGGAAAACGTGGAAAGATGTTTTTGGCGAGGCCGCCAGCGAGGTCTTCATGGCCTGGCGCTATGCAACTTTTATCAATGAGGTTGCCGTTGCAGGCAAGCGCGAATATGCGTTGCCCATGTACACCAATGCGCAGTTGCCTGCGGAACTGGAGCAGCCGGGGGAGTATCCGAGCGGTGGACCACATCCTTATTACCTTGAGGTTTACCGAGCGATTGCCACATCCATTGACATGTTCTCGCCGGATATTTATTGGCCGGACTTCGCCTACTGGATCAATCGCTACCGCATTCCGTCCAACCCAATCTTTGTTCCTGAAGCGCAACTGGAACCGGGTGCTTACAACGCGCTCTATGCCCTGGGTGAGGCGCATGCATTCGGTTTTTGCCCTTTTGGCATTGACGCTCTGCATCCAACCGAAAGCAGCAATGGTATGAACCCGCAGGTGATGGAATCCTACGGAGAGTTGGCCAGCATCAGCGATTTGTTAATCACGGCACAGACTGAAAACAGAAGCCGGGCCATCGTGCTGCATGCCAACAGCCCACGCGCTCATCAGACGGTTGCTCTGGGCGGTTACCTGTTTGAGGCTTCGCTGTTGCGCACTTGGCCCAGTAACGAATTGTCCAGTAAAGACGGCGCGATTCTGATTCTGCAATCGGCTCCAGACGAGTTTCTGGTGGTGGGAAGTGGGATGACGGTGAAGATTGCACGCGATGTAGATGCTGATAATCATGTCGCTGGCATCAGCAGCATTGAAGAGGTTACGCGCTCGAATGACACATGGATGGTGAAGAGCCGTCTGAATGGTGACCAGAGCAATCAGGGACGTCAACTCGATACCGATCCTGCGCACTTCCATACTTATCGCGTGCGTCTTTACAACTACGCTCGGTAATTATCAAGATGGGGCAAGGAATGCGCAAGAAAAAGGGCCGCATCAATAAGTGGATGCGGCCCTCGGAGGGAAGTCTAGAGGAACTCAGGACGCTAAAACATCTTGCGGCGTTCGCTCAGATCGTGCGAGATTGTCAGGTTCAGCTTCATGTTGATGCCGTAAAAAATGAGGCAGACGGCGGTTCCGAAAAATGCAATCCCTGGGTAAATGCTGGCGATTAGACGAATGCCGTGCGACGCGTTTGCAGATTGCGATGCAACGTTGGGAAGGTAGCCGTAGTAAGAGAGTAGCCAACCGGCAATCGCTCCACCCAGTGCAATGCCCACCCACAGGGCAAATACCACGGCAGCAGTAACAGTGGCCGTGGCGCGGCGCCCAGTCTTCCATTCGCTAAAGTCGGCCACATCGGCCATCATCGCCCACAGTACCGGTCCAGAGCATCCATAGGCGAACTGGCGCAGCACCTCGATGGCAAAGATGGGAACGAGTGCTGTGGGGGGCACGAAATATAGTGCGCAGCAGAAGATTCCGCACAGCAGCATGCTCCAGAAGAAGAGCGAGCGTTTGCCGATTCGCTTGGTTAGCGCTGTGGAGCACGAGACGCCGATCAGCAACGCTGTCAGGCCAAAGCCGTTAAACCAGCTGAAGAGCATCTGGTTACCGCTGCAATATTTGAAGTAGGGAAGCATCAGATTGCCACGCAGTACGATTGCGGAAAAATAGAACGTGGTGACGAAAAATAGAATGACCCACGGACCGTTATGCATTAGGTCGGCGAGGTCTTGCACCACGGAATTCTTCTGTCCGGGCGGTGGTTCAATGCGTTCCTTGGTGACGGCAAAGGCCACCAGGAACATGATCACGCTGAGCGCGGAGAACAGGCCCATGGTCATCTGATATCCGCGAGCATTATTGCCATGGCCAAAAAATGCGACCAGCGGAATCGCGAGGCTTTGCACGATGAAGCCTGCAGAGTTGGCAAAAATAAGTCGGATGGAGGTGATGCTGGTCCGTTCGTTGGGGTCGCCCGTCAGCACGCCGGTGAGTGAGGCGTAGGGCACGTTGTTCATGGTGTAGATCAGGCGTAGTAGAAAATATGTAGCCCACGCATAAACAATCTTTGCGCCAAGGCTCATCTGCGGTGTAGAGAAGGTGAGTACGCCGATTACGCCGAAGGGCAGTGCTGTCCATAACAGCCAGGGGCGGAAGCGTCCCCAGCGCGTATTGGTGCGGTCCGCAATTACGCCCATCACCGGGTTGAGCACGGCCATTCCCAGGCCTATGACCATGAACATGGTTCCAGCCTGTGCTGGTGTGAGACCGAATGTATCGGTGTAGAAACTCAACTGCAGCGCAAGTAGTGCCTGAAAAACAAAGTTGGCGGCCATATCGCCCATGCCGTAACCAACTTTTTCAACCAGCGAAAGTCTTTCGTTCGTATCGCTCATCCGGCTCGCTCTCTATGCCTGATTTATTGAATTTCAAAAATTCGGTGTGCAGCTTTTCTTGGAGAGGAAAGAAAGCCACCGCCTTCAAGCGAAGACGGCGGCACGGAGTTACTCGACCACTTCGAGGATCAGCTTGGTCTGGTCTTCGCTGCGTGACGAGTTACCTACCTGAATCTCGAACTCACCCGGTTCTACAACGTACTGCATATCGATGTCATAGAACTTCAGCAGATTGGGTGTGATGTCGATGGTTACGGTCGTATGTTCTCCGGGCTTGAGGCTTACCTTCTTGAATCCCTTCAGCTCCCGGACTGGGCGGGTGACCGAACTGATGAGGTCGCGGATGTACATCTGTACAACTTCCGTGCCCTCGCGCTTGCCGGTATTTTTCACATCGACCAGCAATTGTGTAGAACCATCGCGCGCGATCTTCTGCTGGCAGAGTCGGGCATTTGTGAACTCAAAGCTGGTGTAGCTGAGGCCGTAACCGAAGCTATAGAGCGGTGTGGCTTCGTCAAACAGGTAGCCACGACGAGCCGAAGGCTTGTGGTTATAGAAGACGGGAAGCTGACCGACCGAGCGCGGAATGCTGATGGGGAGCTTGCCGCCCGGGTTTACATCGCCAAAGAGCACATCGGCGATGGCGCGGCCTGACTCCTGACCAAGATAGAAGCAGTCGAAGATGACCGGCACGTTTTTCGTCAGTGTGTTGATTGAGATCGGGCGGCCGTTAAACAGGAAGACAATAACTGGCTTGCCGAGATCCTGCATGCGACGCACCAACTCTTCCTGTTTGCCGAGCAGATCGAGCGACGTGGTATCGCCCTTGTGGAAGGTTGCCCAGGCTTCACGTGAAACCTGCTCGTTGGCGCCGATTGCCAGTACAATCACGTCTGCATCCCTGGCCACAGCGACGGCTTCTTCAATCTGGCACAGATCTTCTTCCGGATCGCTGGCAATCACCTCGTCGTTGACCCATCCAGCAGTTTTTGTAATCTTGCAACCTTCGCTGTATACTACTTCAATGCTGTTGCCCACCTTTTTTTTGATGCCTTCGAGCACAGTAATAAAGTGGCGGGGCTTGCCGCTGTAGCCGCCCAGCATCTCGCGATCGGCATTTGGGCCAATCACGGCTAGCTTCTTGATCTTTGTGCGGTCAAGCGGTGCGATGTTGCCTTCGTTCTTGAGTAGCGTGATGGCCTCGCGTGCAGACTTCAGCGCCAAGGCGTTGTGCGACTCGCAGCAGGCCACGGCCGCGGCATTGTCCGGATCCACATAGGGGTCCTCGAAGAGTCCAAGCTCGAACTTGGCCGCCAGCATGGGAACTACAAGTTCGTCCAGCTCCGACTCCTGCAGCTTGCCCTCGCGTACCAGTTCAACCAGGTTCAGATAGCAGTCTGGATCCGGCAGCTCAATGTTTACGCCAGCCTTTACTGCCAGACGGGCAGCTTCCTTGTGATCCTTGGCCAGAAAGTGACCATGCGTGTCGGGTCGATAGCTGAGTTCCCAGATGGCGTAGTAGTCGGAAACAATGAAGCCGTCAAATCCCCACTCCTTGCGTAGTACGTCGCGCAGCAGCCACTTGTTGGCATGCGAGGGAATTGCATCCACTTCGTTGTAACTGGCCATTACGCTGCGTGCATTGGCCTTCTCAATCACTTCCTTGAAGGTGTAAAGAAAGACTTCGCGCAGGGTGCGCATGGAAACTTCAGTAGGAGCGCAATTTTGTCCGCCTTCAGGTTGGGCGTGGGCCACAAAGTGCTTCAGCGTGGCCAGAACACGCGTCTTGTCCTTGAATGTAGCGTCTCCCTGGAAGCCCTTCACGGCCGCAATGCCAAGACGCGATACCAGAAATGGATCTTCGCCGAAGGTTTCTTCCACGCGGCCCCAGCGTGGCTCGCGGGCCACGTCCACCACCGGCGTCAGTGCCTGATGGCCACCGCGGGAACGTGTTTCGTGCGCGATGATGCGGTAGTGTTCCTCAACCAACGCAGGATCGAAGGTGGCAGCCAAAGCAATGGGCTGCGGTGTGCTGATTGCGTCCGGCCCCATCATGCCGTGCAGGCATTCCTCATGCACGATAACAGGAATGCCCAGGCGGCTGTGCTCAACAAAAAACTTCTGAATCTCGTTATTGGTGAGGGCAGTTTCGCGGGCATTCAGGCCCTTGCCGAAGTTGCTGGTGCGGCCCACCTGTCCGAGTCCGTTGCGATGTGCAAAGGCTGCCTCTGCCTTGGTCCGATCAAAGTTGCCGTTCTCGTCCACCAGTTTTTGCGCGGCTTCGAGCCAGACACACATCATCTGCTCGGCCTTCTCTTCAAGCGTCATACGGCCCAGCAGGTCCTGGACGCGCTCGGCTACTGGCAGCGCAGAGTTCTTGTAGGCAGGCAAACCGGCCTGATTGCCGGCAAGATTTTGCGTATTCATTGTCCTTGGTCCTCTTCTGTGCTGTATTTCGAAAGTTTTTTCCGGTTTGTTCTCCGAATCTTGTACTTTGCCTGCTCATGAAAGCTAGAGGATGATCCTGTAGATTGTAAAAAAACTGCGCCATGGAAAGAACGAGAGCAGATCTATCGCATTCTGGCGAAGTTCAGGCATGTAATCGCTCTGCGTTGCATAGGTCAAAGGCAAAACCGCAAGTCCGGCACAGGCCGAACATACGCAACGCTGCTTATTTCTGGCATGGGACAAATGTACCTATGAATAAATCGTTTTAGTTGCACGGCTTGTAGAGCCAGTTCTGTGGGAATTGTGCTATTTTCTTGGTAAGATGTGCGGGCAGTGCTGGCTTTGTTCTGTCTGCCACTGTTTAGCATAGGAACTTTTCAGAAATTTTTCAGGTATCTTTATTGATGCGCAGCTCCTTGTATCTTTGTCGCTACGATCCACGCTGTTGGACGCGGGCAGCGGCTGATCTGCGTATGCTTACCTCCCTGCGGCCATCCTGTGTTTTGCTTTCCAGATGTGCAACGCACCTTGCCTTTTTCTTGCTTTCGTTGCTGGTCCTGTTTGCAAGTGGTTGCCGTGCGCGGATGCAGCAGGTGGCTGTAATTCCGCGCACCACCGGAACTCTTTTATGGGAACCGATGCATCAGGGGGCAGCAAGCGCAGCGGTAGGGAAGGGCGTTCATCTTTACTGGAATGCTCCCTCTGACGAGGGCGACGTGCAGAAGCAGATCAGTCTGCTTGCGGCGCATATTGGCAGTGATCGCACGGGGATACTTGGTCATCTTCGGGCGCAATTCAGCAACTCGGATGCAGGCATTATTTTTGCGCCAGATGAAACGCTGGTTTCGCGCAGTCTTATCCTGGAAGCGGTACGGCGGCAGATCCCCGTAGTGATTTTTGACGACGAACTGGGGCCAACGCCGGGACCTTATCTGAGTTATGTGCGTAACGATGAGGCGGCCGGAGCGCGCATGGCTGCAACGTGTATAGCTGAGTTGCTGCATGGTAAGGGGCAGGTGGCCATCATTGGCATTAACACCCGCAGCGAAGGTGGACTGACTCGGGAGGGCGACTTTGAACAGGCACTGCATGAGGTAGCACCTGAGATTCAGATCGTTGTGCGCAAGTTCGGCGATCAGGTGGTAGCGCACCAGCAGCAGATTGCGCAGGCACTCAATGCCAGTGGCACGCATCTAGACGCGGTTGTCACCATGACTGCTGCAGCCACTCGCGGAGCCTACTATGCACGCATCACCGGCAACCTGCCTGCGTCGGTGCACATTGTGGGATTCGATCAGGATCTGCTTACACCTGTGCGCGAAGGCGCAATCGATGCGGTGATTGCCCAGGACACTTCACTTCTTGGCCAATTGGCGATGAAAAATCTTCTCCACCAGATGCGCGGAGAGAGCGTGCCAGGTCTGACGCAGGTTCCTCCGTTGCTGCTGACCAGACAGACCATTGACACGCCGCAGATCAGGTCTCTGTGGGCCTTCAGTAAAAATGACTGGAGCCACCAATGAAGCCCACGCACCGCAGAATACTCTGGCTCTATGGCACTGTCGCCACGACAGGCACTATTGTGGTTCTGCTGGCGCTAGGGATTCTTCTTGTCTCAAGGCTAAGCGCTCCGCACTGGAACAAGGAAGCGAAGTTCCCCTCACACTCTGATTTTTCGCGGCATGATGCCTGGACCGCAATGGGCGGAAACTGGTCAGCTGACCAGGTCGAGATCCGTGACAACAGCGACGAGCGTGGCGCGCGCTTGATGAGCAATTTGGGTGCATGGAGTGACTATCAGGTAGAAGCTGATTTGAAGATTGTCAATCCCTTTGGCATGGCCGGTATTGTAATACGCAGCAGTGGTGAAGAGGAGGGGGTTGATGCCTACCACGGCTATTTTGCAGGCCTGCGTAGTATGGATAACTCCATTGAGTTTGGTCGTGCGGATTATGGATGGCATTCGCTGTTTACTGCTCAGCTTCCGGCCAATGAAAACCTGCAGGATTGGGTTCATATGCGTGTGGTGGCAGTGGGTTGCCACTTTGGAGTGTTTCTCGGGTTTGCTGATGGCAAGATGGCAAGTTATGCAGGCGACGATGCGAATTGCCTTCCGTCTGGCCGCTTCGGATTGCGTTCTTATCTGAGCGGAGCCACGTGGAGTAATATTCACGTGGAAGCGACCACAAAAGAAGATCTGCCGCAACCTGAAACGGCAATGAATTCCAATCCGTACAGTCATCTGCTTACTGATCCCGTGAATCCGTCCGATATCGCGCATTATCGTGACGCCCTGCAACAGGAAGCGGAGAAGCATGTGATGCAGCCGGGTGTGTCACCGATCTCCGAATTTTTGTGGAAGCCCGGGCGTCATCCTAACGCTACCATTCAGGGGGTGATCATTTCGCTGCCGCCGCTGGCCGGCATTCAGGACGACTCCAGCGCATTGATCATGCCGAACCTCGATCCTTCAACGCCTGTCAAGATCGGAGATGAGGTCGAAGCGAACGGAACCGTTATCAGTGAGCGCTTCCGCAGCCGTATGGAAGACGTGCATTTGAAGGTCCTGTGGTCGGAGACGCCCATTGCGCCCTGGGCAGTGAGCGCCGCGCAGCTAACCAATGGAGTCTATCGCGGTCGCTATATTTCCGTGGAAGGAACGCTGCTCTCCGTGGAGCAGAATCCATCAGGCTACCAGCTTGTTCTGCGCGATGCAGGGCAGATCTTCAACGTTATCGGATCTTACAGTTTTCAGTTTGATCCATCGAAGCTGGAACTGGGCAGCCGCTTGCAGGTACGTGGTAACTCCACGTCGCTCGATCAATTTACCCACGGTAACTACCCATTTACGGTGATTGCCGCTCATGTTGAGACAATAAGTGCGCCACCGTGGTGGTCGCTAACACACGTGCTCTGCCTGCTAGCCGGTTTTCTGGTACTCTTTGCGCTTGCTCAGTTACTCTTGAATCGCGTGCAGGAATGGCACATGAAGTCGATTCTGCGCGAGCGCGAACAGCTTGCCTTTGAAATGCACGATACCCTGGCTCAGAGCTTTACTGGCATTGCCTATCAGTTGCAGGCTGCAAGCATGGAACACCGCGGTGTGGCGCAGGTTCGACAGCACATACAGAATGCGTTGCACATGGTGCATCTCAGTCATCGTGAGGCTAGTCGCACCATTTCGTCTCTACGTCCGCAGTATCGCGAATCAGCTGACATTGCCAATGCTCTCGGTGAGTTGGCCAACCGTCTGAGCGATGGCTCCGTGCGCATCGAGACCAACGTCGAAGGTCATCTGTCTCAACTGCCCCTGGCCGTGACGGACGCTCTTTATCGTATCGGCCAGGAGGCGGTTACCAACGCACTGCAGCACTCGGGCTGTTCGCTTTTAACTATCCATCTTCAGCTGGCACGCCAATTGGTCGTACTGCGCATCCATGACGATGGCAAGGGCATCAACCCCGAGTCTCGTGAAAAAGGGCTCGGGATGGATGGCATGCGCAGCCGCGCCGCCAAAATTCGCGCGTGCATGGAAGTCGAAAGCAGTGCCACCGGCGGCACGACCATTGCCATTTCTGCGCCGCTGCCCCGAACGCTTGGATTTACTGGCGGAGTCATGACGCTGTTGCGCGTACTCTTTCTGCGTCCTTTCAACGCACAGAGATATGCTGGCAACAGGGCTGATAATCCAGACAAAAATTCTCGAACCAATCTCGGAGAATGATGATGAGTAGCGACACCTCTATACTGCAAAATTCCATGCAGAACCGTAAGATCCGGCTACTGCTAATTGATGACCACCCCATCGTGCGCTTTGGCCTGTCAGCTCTGTTGGATATGCAGGAGGACATCGAGACCGTAGGAACTGCCGAGAGTGGTATGGCCGCTCTTGAGATGCTCAAAACAAAGCCGGTCGATATCATCCTTGTTGACCTGCGCATGCCAGGCATGAACGGTATTGACACGCTCAAGCGGCTCTGCGAGGTTGCTCCTTATGCTCGTCCCATTGTGCTGTCGAGTTTTGAGTATGACGAGGAAATCTACTCGGCGATTAAGGCTGGCGCTCAGGGATTCATCCACAAGCAGGCACCGGCGGAGCAGATTTTGTCAGCTATTCGCATCGTTCACGGTGGCAAACAGTCGTTTCCGCGCCGTATTGCAGAACGCCTGAAGAGCAATCGCCTCACCGTGGGACTCAGCGAGCGTGAACAGGAGATTTTGCAACTCGTGGCCAAGGGGCTGACCAACAAAGAGGTGGCCAACGCCTTGCAACTGAGCCAGTTTACGGTGCGCAATTACCTGAACCACATTGCCGAAAAACTCGATGCGAGCGACCGCACAGAAGTGATTTTCCAGGCAATTCAACTAGGGCTGATTACGGTTTCGTAAGAGTTAAAGTTGAACGTGGCCAGCATTAACCGTCGGTTCCTGAAAGAAATCGGCATAAGACCGAGTGCCTATCACGTCACTACACTGCTGGAGCAGTGGGATAAGCTCGATCTTCAGTAGGGGAGAGATAGAAATAAAATATTCATCATACACGGTTTTACAGCCTTGTCCATGAACAAGTGTTCCTGGTTTGTGCAGCAAATACTGCCTACTCTATAGGTAGAAACTATCCACCGCTCCCAGTGGTGAGCCTGTATGGCACAGCCCACGCATGAAGAGCGATATCAGGCAATCATGCGGACTCATTCTTTTGTTAGCAAAAGGTCTATCTTCTCTGTCGGCATCTACTGTGCGATGGTGTTCATGCTTCTTGCTGTTTTCGTCGCACAGCGTCCGGCCCATGCCCTGGGGCAGAAATCCTACGTCAGTTTTACTCCGGTGGAGCAGGGATTTCCGCTTGTGCAAGGTAAGGGCGCAGCCACATTCTATGTAGATGCGAACGATGACGCAGGTGTGCAGCGCGCCGTCCATGATTTGCAGGCCGATGTAAACATGGTTAGCGGCCAGACTGCTACGATTGTTCAGCAGAAGCAGGATCTGGCGGGCAACGTGGTGCTGATTGGCACACTGGGGAAGAGTCGGCTGATTGATGATCTTGTACAGTCGCACAAACTTGACGCGACGGTGATTGCGGGCAAATGGGAATCCACGCTGACCGAAGTGATCGATCATCCATGGCCAGGAGTTGCGCAGGCTTTGGTGATTGTGGGCAGTGATAGGCGCGGCGCGATTTATGGCGTGTACGATCTGTCCGAGCAGATTGGCGTTTCGCCTTGGTACTGGTGGGCAGATGTACCCGTCACACACCACGATAGCCTGTTTGTTTTTCCATCCCGCGTTGTTGTAGGAGAACCGGCGGTAAAATATCGGGGCATCTTTCTAAATGACGAGGCGCCGGCGCTTACCGGTTGGACGGATGAAAAATTCGGCGGACGCAACCATTTGTTCTACTCCAAAATTTTCGAACTGCTTTTGCGTTTGCGCGGCAATTGCCTTTGGCCAGCGATGTGGACAAGCGCATTTAACGAAGATGATCCGTTGAATCCTCAGATGGCCAACGAGTACGGCATTGTGATGGGAACCTCGCATCATGAGCCGATGCTTCGCTCCCAACAAGAATGGAAGCGTCATGGGGTTGGCGAATGGGATTATAGTAAAAACCCAAAAGAACTGCAGAAGTTTTGGGAGAAGGGCATTGAGCGCAATAAAAACTATGAAAGCCTCATCACGCTAGGCATGCGAGGAGATGGCGATATGCCAATGTCCGAAGGTGAGAATACAGCACTGCTCGAAAAAATTATTACTGATCAACGCACCATGATTGATCGTCATAAAACGCCTACGCTTTCCAGCGATCCGCAAGTGTGGAGCCTCTATAAGGAGGTGCAGGATTATTACGATAAGGGCATGCGCGTGCCTGATGATGTAACTCTGCTTTGGAGTGACGATAACTGGGGTAACCTGCGCCGTGTTCCCGTTGCAGAGGAACGTAAACGCGTTGGCGGGGCAGGAATTTATTATCACTTTGATTATGTGGGTGATCCGCGAAATTACAAGTGGATCAATACGAATTCCATTCTTAAAACGCGCGAACAGATGAACCTTGCCTATCAGTATGGGGCTACGCGCATCTGGGTAGTGAATGTCGGTGATCTTAAGCCGATGGAATTCCCTATTGAGTTTTTTTTGAGTTATGCATGGGATCCGAACCGTTGGGGCAAAGACGATCTGACCAAGTTTACTGAGGCCTGGGCAGCGCGTGAGTTTGGTGCAGAGCATGCCCCAGATATTGCCGACATGGTTTTGCTCTTTGAGCGTTATATAGGCCGTCGCAAACCTGAGTTGCTGAGTCCGAAGACCTTCAGCCTGGTGAACTACCATGAAGCAGATCATATAGAAGAAGAGTGGGCGGCGCTTTCTGATCGTGCTGAGAAAATGTCTGCACAGCTACCGGCCGAGAAGCGGGACGCCTTTTTTGAACTTGTATTGCATCCCATCATGGCAATGAGCACCGTTACCCGTATGTATATAGCGGCAGGGCGCAATCAGTTATATGCAACGCAGGGACGCGCAAGCGCCAATGATTATGCGGCAGAAACGCGACGCCTCTTTGCGGAAGATGGGGCATTGACGGCGCAGTATAACCACCTTGCATCTGGTAAATGGAACCACATGATGGATCAGGTGCACATAGGCTACACATATTGGAACGATCCTCTAGTGAACACCATGCCTGCGGTCAGCGAGGTGACCCTAGCCGCGAATCCACACATGAGTGTGACAATTGACGGTGATTCGCTGACCAGTAATTACTGGGAGCATGTACTTAGCCTGCCCGCGTACGATGTCTTCAACCAGCAGACTCGCGACTTTACCGTCTCCAACAGTGGCTTGATGCCTTTTGATTACACTGCTATGGCATCCGAACCGTGGATTGTTTTAAGTAAAACGAAGGGCAGAGTAGAAAAGGATGAAACGATCCATGTAAGCATCGATTGGAGCAGCGTTCGCGTGGGCACGCACAAAGCAACCATCTGCATCAAACCTGCAGACGGATGGCCCGCGAATGTGGAAGTCACTGCTGTCCGTCCGCAATCACCTCAGCCACAGAATCTCGACGGTTTTGTAGAGAGTGAAGGCGTTGTTTCCATCGAGGCAGAACATACCTCTGCGCACAAGGACACACCTGCGGCGCGTTGGGTAAAACTTCCAGGATTTGGTGAGACGCTTTCGGCCATGACGATTGAACCGGTTACTGCTTCGAGTGTGGGGGGCAATGAAAATGCGCCTGAACTCGACTATCATATGTATCTTTTTAGCGGTGGGGACGTGCAGGTGCAGGCTGTTCTTGCGCCCTCGTTGAATATCTTGCCCGGACATGGACTCCGGTATGCAATTTCATTTGATGATGCCGCTCCGGTGATTGTGGATGCACTGGCCGACAACTCCGTTGGGGCATGGTCTCAGGCGGTAAGTGATGGTGTGCGTAAAGTCACTACAAGACTCAAGGTGAATGGGGAAGGGTATCACACATTGCGGGTGCGCATGGTTGATCCTGCAGTGGTTCTAGAGAAGCTTGTTGTGAGTCATAAACCAGTACCATCAAGCTATCTTGGGCCGCCAGAAAGTTATCACCACATTGCAACGAATAAGCACTGATCAAGCCTAAGATGTTAATGTATGTGTTACATTCTTGCCGCAAGAACAAAGGCGAGGTGGTGTCAAAAATGCGATGCAATTTATTGGGGCTGATTTTAAAATTAGCCCCAATAAATTCATTTCTCAATCTGGCCCGGACACATGAGCAGCAAGGCGTAAGTTTAGCTCAACACCTTCCGACAGACAAAACAGATCAACGAGTGAAAAGATCCTTCGGGATTGCTGCAGCCATGGCCTTGTAGCCTGCGAGTGATGGATGTAGATGATCGCCACTGTCGTAAGCGGGCAGCAGCCGTTCTGGATGCTGTGAATCACGCATGACTGCATCAAAATCCACCACCGCATCATAGTGTGCGCGTATCCAAGTATTCAGTGCACGACGATCTTCTTCATTCATTGCGTCAGGATGATAGTAATTTGATCCCATGTAGGGCAGAATTGTCGCGCCATAAATACGCAGGCCTGCGGCATGCGCGCGAAGAATTATTTGCTGAAATGCCCCTTCCAAATGATGCACCATTTCTTCATGTTCTGCGGGTGTAGCCTTGGCCTGAATGGTTAGTCCACCAAGATCATTTACGCCTTCCAGGACTATAGCCCAGTGCACGCCCGCGCGCGTCAGAACATCCCGATCCAGACGTGCCATTGCATTTGGTCCCAGACCATCCACTAACAGATGATTGCCACCAATTCCTGCATTCACTACGCCGTACGCGCACGTCGAATCTCCGGTATTCAGACGTGCTGACAGCAGGTCTGGCCAGCGATCATTCCCGTTTGTCGTGGATCCGTGCCCGTCGGTAATGGAATCTCCCAGTGCCACCAGCGTTGCTCCACCATTCGTTAGTACATCGACGCCTGATACAAAATACCAATGATTTATCTTGGCGGGATCATTAAAATTTGCGGCTGAAACAGCATCCCCATGCACGTAATAAGAGGTCGCACGTGAACCTGGATGTCCTGTTTGCACGCCAGGTAACTGCATCAGATGCAGTGATACAGCCAGATTTGATAGATCCGCGACGGGAAGGTCTACCGCGTCAGAAATATATTCCGCACCGGTAGGAATCGTCACCTCTGTCGCCCCTGCAAAGGTCAATGCACGATCTTTTCCCGCGACAATCTCCGCAGACGCTGTACTCACTGCCGGTGCGACGTGTGCCCCAGCGATTTTAAGAGGTGTGATGCCAAAAGCATTGGAAAAACGAACGCGAAATTCGCTTCCACCTGCGGAAAGATGAAAGATTTCACGTAGCGTAATATCATGCTCCGCATCGGCAGGCAATGCATTTTGCGGTTCCGGTACCTGCTGCGCAGATCCATGGCTGGCAATCCAGCGAGGCCCGCTAAAAATGATGCAAGGCGCGTTTTGTGCGTACGCGGAACACAGAAGAATCTGTGCAAAGACAGGTAAAAATATTTTGCGTATTTTCTTCATACATTTCCTTTCGCATGCATCTCAGAGTACTACTTACATCGATTTTATGAAACGGTAAATACACCTGATAGAATTGCCTGAAAAATAATTGCAGAGATTTTGTTTAGATAACTACCCTTGGTAAACTGACTCAGCTTTATCAGGCGTAGGCGGTAACGATCTGGGGGTGAATGGCTCTTCCACCTGACACACTCATTTGTCAAGGGCGAATCCAATGTTCCAGTAAAGTGATCTGGGAACAATCATGGATGAAATCTGGAACCACTGTTGTCCAAAACAGGAGTTTCAGCAGTAAGTCTGGTATGGAGGTAAGGCTGCATCGATCTGATAGGTTGGGTTTGTCTAGAACTTGACCGTCAGAGGAGGACGCAGCCTTGTCCATAGTATGCAGCATTTTCTCCCAAGTCTTGAAGTTGATCCCACGCGCCGATTTCGATTCCGCCGTTCGCAAGGATGAAGCCGAACGCAATGCCAAAGGCTTCACTTGTTGGGGCCAGTTGGTGGCGATGTTGTTTTGTCAGTTGGGTTCAGTCAACAGCTTGCGTGACATCACCAACGGCTTGGCCGCCAGCGAAGGCAAACTGCGTCACCTGGGCTTGCCTGCCGCTCCTAAGCGCTCGACCTTGGCTTATGCCAACGCCCATCGCCCCAGCGCACTGTTCGAGGATCTCTTCTATCAGATGTTGGAGGTCGCCCGCACTCAGGCCCAACAGTCAGGCGTCCGGCACAAGTTCCGCTTCAAGAACAAGCTGCTGTCGATCGATGCGACCACCATCGAACTGTGCGCCTCGGTCTTCGATTGGGCGCAGTTCCGGCGTACCAAGGGAGCAGTGAAGCTGCATCTGATGCTCGATCACGACGGCCTGCTGCCCTGCTACGGGGTCATCACCGACGGCAAGCAGCATGAAGTTACCGTGACTCGCCAGTGGGAGTTCCCGCCCGGCACCATCCTGGTCTTCGATCGCGGCTATACCGACTACAACTGGTTCGAGCGGCTGACCCTGCAGGGTGTTTACTTCGTCACCCGCCTGAAGACGAATGCGGACATCATCGAAGTTGAGGATCTGGATCTTCCCCAGCGCAAGGGACTGGTGAGCGATCAGATCATCTGCATGACGCAGCAGGCCGCGGAGAACGACAACCCACCCATGATGCGCCGTATCGAGTTCTTCGACGAAGAGCAGCAGCGTACCCTGGTCTTCCTGACCAACAATATGAAACTGGCCGCTGCCACCGTTGCTGAGATCTACAGGAATCGCTGGAAGATCGAGTTGTTTTTTAAGGCCCTGAAGCAGTCTTGCAAGGTAAAGACCTTCGTCGGCACCTCGGCCAACGCACTGAAGACGCAGATCTGGACGGCGCTGATCGCCATGCTGCTGGTCAAGATCCTGCACATGAAGTCGACCTTCGGGTGGCACTTGTCCAACTTCATGGTTCTGTTGCGCCAGCAACTGTTCGTCTATCGCGACTTATGGAAGTGGATCAACGATCCTTTCCAGGCACCGGAAACGCCACCCACTTCACAACTGGAGCTGGTCTTCGCTTGACTTGGACAGCAGAAACTCTCGACAAGGGATAAAGCAGACAACTACGGGACCATTTCGGAGTACATCTTGGACAGCTGATTGCTCTTCGCATAACTCGGAACCGACCAACCCGTTCCGTCAATGCACGGGAACGACGCACTATGCCCTGTCAGATCAACGTTCGTCTAAGACGCTTCCTGTTATCTTGGACAGCAGTGATCCAGCATCTATTTCATCTCGATCTGAAATAGTGAAACCTTCAGGAGGAAGTTCGCCATGTCCAGACACTTCAGAGTTTCAAAAAACCTACACGCCAAATTGACAGACGCAGGAATCTTTGTCTCCTCTCTGCTTCGGACAGCAGGACTTCCGCGCGACTTCTTCAATCAAGACAAGATTCTGCTCAACACCCAGGAGTTGTTTGCCCTTTGGCGTGCAGTTGGCGGCGTCTGCAAGGATCCATCGGTTGGCCTCAAGATGGGAACGGAAACGCAATCGGCGAAGTTTCACCCCAGCGGAATTGCCGCGCTTTCGGCTGAATCCTTTGGCGCGAGTATCGACTGCATGGCGCGCTATAAGAAGCTCTCCGTACCGGAAGAAGTACTGCAACAAATCGACGAAGAGGAATGGGTCATTCGATTTCGATGGTCTCTGGCCGTCGATACTGAACCACCAGTCCTCATTGAGTATTGTTTCGCATCTTTGCTCTCGATTGCTCGTTGTGGCACGGCTACGTGCATTTCACCGCTTCGGGTGGAACTGGTTCAAGACCGTAAGCACATCAAGCAACTGGAAAGACACTTTGGTTGTCCCGTAACCTTTGGTGCCGCACAGAATGCACTGGTCTTTCGAGTCAGCGATGCACAGATCCCTTTTGTCACGCGCAATTCGGAACTACTGGAGATGCTGGCTCCGCAGTTTGAGCAGGAATTGAAACAGTATTCTTCCAGTGAGGAGAACAGCTTTATCGAACTTGTTCGTGGAGCGATTCAACAGCGACTTACAGGTAAACGTCCAGGCATCGAAGAGATTTCTCAGGATCTGCATATGAGTTTGCGAACCCTACAACGGCGTCTGCAGGAATCTGGATGGAGTTATCAGCGCGTCCTTGAGGATGCCCGACGCCAACTGGCGCGCTATTACCTTAGCAACTCTGTATTAGAACTTGGAGAAACTGCGTATCTGTTGGGCTATGAAGATGCCAACTCCTTTGCTCGTGCATTTCGGGATTGGGAAGGCATTCCTCCAAGCCATTGGCGCGAAAGCCATCGCGAAGCGTCGATTCAGTGATTACCGCAGTGGGAGTTGATAGCCCTTGTAGGTAAAACGAATGGTGCTTTTATCCGCCGAAATTGATCCACTTATTTTCAGCAGTGCACAGGCAGTCTATTTCACATTCCTGGCGGCAAGCAGCAGGTCGAAAACATATTCTAACTCGCGTAGCGCGTCCTCTTGCGTAATCCGGTATACATGAGGATAGGTGATGAGCAGTACGGACATCCCGTGCAGAGAGGCTATTAGTTGATGCAGCCGCTCTGCAACCACGTTTTCTGGCGTGTTGGCTGGAAGGGCTTCGCACAGATTCTTGCGAAAGTATGCCAGTGCGGGTTCTGCTACCTTGGCACGCAACTCGCGGCCTTGTGCATCGGCCGCCGGGTCCAGAAATACAAGTTTGTAATGATGTGGATTCTTTACAGAAAGCGATACGAACTGTCTCATTGCATGACGCAGACGCTCTCGGGGGTTCTCCAGTTGGTCGAGTCGTTTATGGAGCTTGAGCGTAAATCGTTCATAGAGATCAGCACAGAGTTGCTGCATTAGGGCATTTTTGTCGGGAAAGTGTCGATACATGGCCATTTGCGAACAGCCAACCTCATCGGCGATCCGACGCATCGAAACATTCTGATATCCACCTTCAGCAAAGAGCCGCCCGGCTGTCTCCAGAACTCTTCCTCGGAGCTCGGAGCCAGCTTTGAACTTCGTGGAATCTGCGGTGAAGCCAGTTTTTTTAATCATACTGAAAGCAGTCGCAGGTATGCGGTTGCGGATACAACTATTTTACACTTTGCAATACGCTGTATAAATAGTTTACGCTGTATACAAGTGAATAATCTCTATGCAAAATCCGTTGGCAGTAGAAAGTGGCAGCAGGCGAGGTTACCGGAGATATGCATCACGGTCATACTAGGCTTTGCAACAGCCCACGCGCCACGCCTGCACGCACAATGTCAAAAGCAGATGGGCTCGATAGAGGCGGCGGCGGTTTGCGCAACGGGCACAAGCCTTCCTGACCCAGAGTTGAACATCGATTCTCATCACCCGTTCCGTTTGGAAGAGCTGATCGATCTGGCGGAGCAAAACCATCCAGAGAGCCGCATGGCGTGGGAGTTGGTCAAGCAGGAAGCGGACCGACTAGGAATCGCTCGCAGCGCTTACTCTCCACATTTGGCCGCACTCGCCATCTTTGGAGATCAGCGGCTGATCAACCCTTTTCCTGAGGCGCTTCTTCCCCGCGGCTACAGTATGGTCGAGATTCCCATTGCTCAGGAAGGACTAGAACTGGAGTATGACATCTTCGACTTCGGCAAGCGTAGCGCCAATGTGGAATCTAGCAAGGCTCTTCGACTTGCTGCCGCCGCGGCATTTCAACGCACCAATCAGGATGTGGCTTTTCATGTAGTAAGGGCTTATTACGATCTGCTTACGGCAAAGGAACGTCTGGAAGCCGCGCGCCAGATTATGAAAACCGCTCAGACTACTCAGAATGCGGCAGAGGCACAGTTGGCCAATGGAAGAGCTACCTTGCCCGATGTTCTGAATGCCAAGGCTGTGGTGGCCCAGACGGCCTACGATTTAGAAGCAAGTGTGGGCGGAGAGTCCGAAGCCCGCGTTTCGCTGCGTGAAGCAATTGGCGTTGAACCTTCGGACGAAATAGCCATTGCAACTCCAGAGTCCGCGCCGCTACCGGTGGAGATCTCTTCTTCGGCAGCAAAGTTGGTGGAGATGGCCCGGCAAAACCGTCCAGATCTCAAGGATCTTTCTGAACGACTCCGTGCCGCAGATGCGGAGTTGAAATCAGCTCATGCTGTAAACCGTCCAAGCCTCCAACTACAGGCATCAGGCGCACAGAGCGCGATCTGGCCGACGGCGGACTCTGGAGGTTTGGGGGCTGCCAATATGCCGATCTGGAGCGTGAACCTTAATTTGCAATGGAGTTTATTCGATGGAGGCCAGCGCAGGAATCAAGTGCGTCTTGCTGACTCGCGTCGCCGCGAAGCTCAAGAGTCACTGCGCAATAAGCAGGATGCGGTTAGCCGCGAAGTCTGGATGGCCTATATACAGTTTCGTACGGCAGTGCGACAGCAGGAAGCGGCCGAGACGCTGCTGGCCTCAGCGAGTACATCCTACGAGGCATCTTTTGATGCTTATCGGTACGGAGTCAAAAACCTAGTGGATGTGGTCACTGCAGAAACGCAATTGGCGCAGGCCAGATTGGCGCAGGTGCAGGCTCGCTCCAACTTACTCGTCAGCGCTATCAACCTGGAATACAAAACTGGTAATCTGTTGCGGCAAACAGCGCCTCTGGCAGAGCCTTCCCCATCCCGTCCGTAATACCGCATGAAAGGAATCCGTTTTGAGCAAGAAGATATATCCGCAGCTCATTGTGACTTCGCTGGTCTGCTGCTGTGGATGTTCACGAGCTCCCGCAGTGGATATTCTAGGATCGTTCTTTCCCGCTTGGATGATTTGCGTCTCGCTGGCTGTTGTTGCATCTGGCCTGACGCACTGGCTGCTTGTCCGCATGAAGGTAGAGAAGGAGATTTCTTTTCCAATTCTCTTTTACCCCAGCCTTATGGTCGCTTTTGCCTGCCTGCTGTGGCTCTTGCTCTTTCGCTGAAGAAGAGGTACGTGCTTTGAAATCAATTCAATTATCCGCCGCTTCTAGGGGCATCTATATCTGCGCCGGTACGGCCGCGCTGGCACTATTGCTGGCATTGCTCGTTCTGTGGAAGATGAACTGCAATCCACGCACTGACGATGCCAGTGTGCGGGCAAATTACGTTCAATTTGCCCCGGAGGTCAGCGGAAGAGTTACCTCTCTTGCAGTGCAGGACAATTCACTTGTGCGGCAAGGCACGGTATTGTTCACTATCGATGCGCGTCCCTACGAGTACGCTCTGCAACAGGCGCTTGCCGATCAGCAGCTTTTAGAAAAACAGATCGAAGATGAGCAAAGGAAGATCGCTGCAGAGTCAAGCACCGTGGAAGTTACGCGGGCGGGTCTGCGGGCCTCGGAAGCGCAGACGCAGAGCGTGGCCAGCGGCGTACAAGCGGCAGAGGCCACTGTGGAGCGTGCCCATGCGGCCCAGTCTGCGGCTGAAGCCCAGAAGGCCCTGGCTAACAGCGATCTGAAGCGCATTGAACCTTTGCTTGAAAAACAATATGTAACTGCTGAGCAGGTTGATGAGGCTCGGACTAAGGCACGCATCGCCGATCACCTCTATGCCGAGGCGCAGGCATCTTTGCAAGAGGCTTTGGCACGGCAGAGGCAGGCGCAGTTTCAGGAGCGGGAGTCACGCATCGCGGTGAGCGGATCTGAGGCGCGTCTGCATCAGACCATCCATGCCGTCGATACGCTTGATAGTCTGATCGCGCAACGGCCCGAGCGCGCAGCACGCGTAGATGAGGCAAAGCTGGATCTGGAGCGTTGCACCGTCGTCGCGCCTTTTGACGGATACGTGACGAATCTCAACATCTCCGAGGGAGAGTATGCCAAGCCGGGAGCGCCCATCTTCACTTTGATTGACCGCCGCAATTGGTATGTTATCGCCAACTATCGGGAATCCTATTTAAAGTCCATCTGGCCGGGCAAGCATGTGGATCTTTATCTGATGAGCAATCCCACGCGGCGCTTTGAGGGCACCGTGGAAAGTGTGGGGTTTGGTGTTTCTCCAGATGATACTGGATTGAACAACGGTCTTCCACAGATTGAGCACACTCTCAACTGGGTTCATCTGGCGGCTCGCTTTCCCATCCGCATTCGTGTACAAAATCCGGATCAAAATGTTTTTCGCGTCGGCGAATCAGCCGTCAGCATCGTGAGATAGCCCTTGTCTTCGTTTAGTGCGGAATCGCGTGCGTTGCTCGATATGTTCAGCCAGGAACTGGCGTCTACCCATGGGCGCATGGCTGGTTCTCTGCGCACTACTCTTGCGGCTACTATCGCCACGTTGCTGCTGTTGATACTGCATATTCCAGGAATGATGTACGGCGTATTCCTGATCTTTTTGGTTTCCTATGAAACGCCTTATCTGACCTTCAAGAGAGGTCTGGTTGCAATTAGTCTGCAGTGCTTTGGCGCGGCCTCAGCGCTGTGTCTGATCTCGGTGACCGGAGACAGTCCACTCGCCAAGGTTTTTGGCATCGCGGTCTGCGCTTTTATCGCAGCTTTCGTTCGCTCAACTGCGGTCCGCTACATTCAGCCGCTCGACTTTGCCATCTTTGCCATTGCAACGTTTTATTACTTCGATTTAGGCATGCGCGTCAATCAGGCGGTTGAAATGTCGCTGTGGCCCGTGGCCGGAGGGGTTCTCAGCGTAGGTTGCAAGGTTGCAATCGAATATATATTCACGCGTCGCAACCCATACTACGACCTGCATCGCGAGATCGATGCCCGCTTTCTCGCCCTCGAAAAGATCTTTCTGCTCTACGCTTCGAACTGCGATACCGAAGATCTTCAGCGTCAGACTATACAGGTCAGGAACTACGCTTTCATGGGGCAGGGGAAAATGCAACTGCTGTTGCAGGAGATCGACGAACGGCACAAGGCAGATTTTACCCGGGAGATTGTCCCAGCATCGATTCCTGTGCTCGCTAGAGTGCTGGATCTGATGGCGGCCTACGCGGTTCATCACCCTCCCGGGGAACTCTCCATCGCCGCGAGAGAAAAGATGAACAGTTTTGGGCGCGCCATCAAACTCATGAGGGAAGCGGAGTGGAAGCAGGCCCGGCAGCAGTTCGATAGTAGTAATACATTGCCATCCGGGGAGCTTGTGCAATTGGAGAATGCCCTGCGGACCCTGATCTCTTTCTGTGCGGCAGGTCGCAATTCCACGGAGGACGCGTCCGACAGCGCGGAGCGTCTGGGATTGAGAAATCAGCGTTGGCTGGTGCCTGACTGTTTCTCCAATCCGGAATACACGCTCTATGCATTCAAAGTCAGCCTCTGTGCCACACTTTGCAACGTGATCTATAACGCTCTGGCGTGGCCCGGAATCGCCACCGCGGTAACGACGGTGCTTGTTGCTGGACTCAGCACTTCCGGAGCCACGAATCAGAAACTAATCTTTCGCCTTTTGGGTTCGACACTGGGAGGTGTAATCTGCGGCTTGGGATGTATTATCTTCGTTTTTCCTTACGCCGATAGTGCGCTTCCATTCCTGCTCTCCATAGCCTTGGTAACATTCATTGCGGCCTGGGTCTCGCGAAGTCCACACTTCGGTTACATCGGCTTACAGATTGCTTTTTCCTTTTATTTGACCGTGCTTACTGACTTCTCCGCACCAACGCAAATGAGCCCGGCCAGAGACAGAATGATGGGAATTCTGTTGGCGATTATTGTCATGCTGCTGGTCTTTCGATTTGAAAAAGGCGTGGACAAGATGCAGCAAACATTTGCACGCCTTCTCCGGCTGCAAGCCGATTACCTGCAAGACTCTGTTTCCGATCTGCAAGACCTGGAGAGACAGCGGAAGGCTATGGAATTTAAAGACCAGATGGGACATCTGGTTAAATCGGCACGTGGATTTTCAGAACTTATTCTCTTCGAATTTAGCTCGGATCGCGCGAAACACACGCAGGCATGCGAAAAAATTGAACAGGCGATGTGGAGTTCCGGCGATCTCTTCTTGAGCATCAACAGCTGGCCGCATGGTACTGCTTCAGCCAATTGTGTTCGACAGTCGCAAAAGGCATTGGAAAACAGGCTACGCTTGTTGGCGATGGCGATGGAGCAGAAAGCGAAGTCAGACCAGCCTAAGGGGAATGGGACCGAACTATGCTGTGAGTTTCTACTTGCTCTGCCTCCGTATATTGAAAACTCCATCGCAATCTACCAAGAACTTTACATGCAATGTTCGGCGATCACCGCAGAGTAGCGTTCCGTCTCTAAAGCTTGCATCTTACATTTTGAAGCCTATTGACTACTGCATAAATAATGCAATAATACTTTCAGAGGTACGGTACCCCTATGCCCAGACTGAAGGCAAGTGCCGAGCTTTTGGAAGACCGTCGCCGTCGTGCTTTAGCGCTGTTGGATGAAGGCTGCTCGCTCAACGAAGTCGGACGACAGATAGGATGTAACGCGAGTTCAGTGATGCGCTGGCGCGATGCTCGACGGCAGCGCGGAGACGATGCTTTGCAGGTCCGTTTTTCTCCTGGACGCCCCCTGAAGTTGGGTGCTACTGAGCGCAAGAAGCTTGTTCGGCTGTTGCTCAAGGGGCCGATGGCTCAGGGTTATCGCACCAATCTGTGGACCACCGCACGCATTGCCGCGTTGATCGAGAGCGAGTTCGGCGTGAGCTACCACCCGGATCACATAGGCCGGTTGATGCACGATCTCGGTTGGACTCCGCAGAAGCCGGAACGACGCGCTCTGGAGCGCAACGAAGAAGAGATCGAGCGTTGGAAACAAAAAGAGTGGCCGCGTATAAAAAAAACGCCACAAGGCTGGGCGCCCACATCGTCTTTGCCGATGAATCGGGCTTCTTGATGATTCCCAACGTGGTCAGAACCTGGGCGCCACAAGGGGAAACACCTATCCACCGCCATCGCCAAGGACAGCGCGACAAGATCTCGGTGATCTCGGGAATTTCCGTCAGCCCTGGACGACATCATCTCGGTCTCTACTATCTTCTTTTTTACGACAACATCGGGCAGGAGGAGGTCTGTCTGTATTTGCGCGAACTGACGCGCCTCCTGCGCGGCCCGATCATTCTGCTCCTCGACAACTCATCGACGCACAAGGGAAAGCCTATCGAGCAATTTCTCGAAAAGCATCCCCGGCTGCGCATCGAGCACTTTCCGTCCTATGCCCCGCAACTGAATCCAGACGAAGGCGTCTGGTCATTGGCCAAGCGGGAACTGGCCAACAGCTGCCCAAAGGATGTGGACGAACTGATGGAAGACATACTTGGCTCCATTGACGGAATTCGGAACTCGCAGGCAAAACTGCGCGGCTGCATCGCCCAATCCGAGTTGTCCATTTCTTTGCGCTGAATCATTGCATTATTTATGCAGGAATCAATAAGCTGCGCCAATTCGGCTTGGCATGATTGCTGGAAAAATTCCGTGTCATTAACGCCACTCTTGTGCGCAAAATAGAACGCAACCAAAAGAGCAAGCCCACATCCAATAGACGATGGACTCACTCGGCATCTCCCAAAATGCGTCGCAGACGACTCCCGCTTCCAGCGGCCATGAGATTCGCTTTGGCTTTAACAATACGTATGCACGGTTGCCTGAATACTTCTTTGCGCGACTGAACCCAACACCAGTTGTGGTGCCTAGATTGGTGAAGGTGAATGCTGATTTGGCGCGGGCGCTTGGAGTCGACGCAAAGGCGCTCATGAGCGCTCAGGGCGTTGAAATTCTAGCTGGAAACCGCGTGGCCGAGGGAGCCGAACCTATAGCTCTGGCTTATGCGGGGCACCAGTTTGGCCATTTTGTACCGCAACTCGGTGATGGGCGCACCAACCTGCTGGGCGAAGTTCTGGGACGTAACGGCCTGCGCTACGACATTCAGCTCAAGGGCTCTGGCCGTACCCCTTTCTCGCGCGGCGGCGATGGTCGCGCGGCGCTTGGGCCAGTCTTGCGGGAATACATTGTGAGCGAGGCCATGGCGACGTTGGGTGTGCCTACTACTAGGGCGCTGGCCGTAGTGACTACCGGGGAATGGTTGCAGCGGGAAACCGTTGTGCCGGGAGCCGTGCTTACGCGGGTGGCAGCGAGCCATCTACGCGTGGGCACTTTCGAGTACTTTGCCGCTCGACGCGATATGGAAGGCTTGCGTACGTTGGCCGATTATGCAATTGCTCGTCACTATCCCGATGCCGCGCAGGCCGGGCAACCATCTCGGGCGCTGCTGGAGGGCGTGATCGCGAGACAGGCGCAGCTAATCGCGCACTGGATGCTGCTCGGTTTTATCCATGGGGTAATGAACACGGACAACACGTCGATCTCTGGGGAAACTATCGATTACGGTCCCTGTGCATTCATGGAGGCGTACGATCCGGCTACAGTATTCAGTTCCATTGACCATGGCGGGCGTTATACCTATGGCAATCAGCCCCGTGCGGCACTATGGAATCTGGCGCGGTTGGCTGAGGCGCTGCTGCCCATCCTGGCGCTGGAGGTTGGAAGCGAAGAGGCTGCTGTGGCTGCGGCAAATGAAGCACTCAGCGCCTTTGAGTCGCAATATCAAGCGGCCCGCTCAGCCGGACTGCGTCGCAAGCTAGGCCTACGTACGGAGCACGAGGGGGATGAGGCTCTGGCGGAAGATTTTCTGCAGTGCATGCATGCCAACGGCGCTGATTTCACGTTGACCTTTCGCAAGCTGTGCAGTGCAGCGGCCTCGCCGGAAGACGACGCGGAAGTTAGGCTATTGTTTACAGATCCTGGCGCGTATGACGGTTGGGCCGTGCGATGGCGCAGGCGTCTCAGTGAAGAGCCTGAAGATGGGCAAGCACGTGCGATGGCAATGTGCAGTGTGAATCCAGCTTACATTCCGCGCAACCATCTTGTGGAAGCAACGCTCAATGCCGCAATAGCGCGGCAGGATTTCCAGCCGTTCGAGGAACTTCTCGATGTCGTCTCACGGCCATATGAGGAGAGGCCGGGCCTTGAGAAGTATACGATTCCTGCTCGTCCCGAGGAGCGCGTTTTGCAGACTTTCTGCGGTACATAAGTCACTGATAGCCTTACGTACACATTCATACTTGCTGTGGCTGTTTTGATGGTTATTGGGCTTTCGATGTACAGGGATAAATTCTGCATGGCATACAGGGATTCAAATGCGAAGGATATAACTTCACAGTGGGCGAAAGACGGCAGTGTTGAGAACGAGAGAATCGTGCGAACGAACAAGCGCAGCTTGAGTTAGGCAAGTCGAAAATAAGGCAGGGAAGGGGATAATCGAAGCTAGAAATTCCGGCGCGGGCTGAAATCAATTTATCCGGCCCGCGTCAGAAACAGGGTTAGCTGGTGGGTACGCCGAGTTTACTTAGAGCCTTGGTTATGTTGAGCTTAATTCCAAAGTAGAAACGGACTTGATTCCCCGGTTTGTTGAGGGAGTCAATCCTGTCCGCATAAAAATGTTTGAAATACTGCCCAAGATTGGCATCGTAACCAAAAACAATAGGGTAGCTTGGTAGGCTTAGCTCGCCTGCAATGTCTATGCGTGGGACGAGCTTGCGAGACGCATACACGGTGTATGGTCCTGTGCTCGAACTGCTGGGTGTAGGGGTGACGAGGCAAGAGGTTGTTGGGGCGCTGCTGTTGCTTGCGGTGGTGAAGCTCTTGGCGTTCGATGGAGGCGTTGAGCCAGGTAGCGCCGTACATTGCCAACTCGGCAAGCTACTGTACCATCCAAGTGCGAGGTTGATCCAGGAGAACTCAATTGGAGCTTCATCCGTTCTCCTCGGATAAACATCCCATCCAAAATGAATCCCAGCAGCACGGGAGTTATAGACGGTGCTGAAGGTAGTTGTAGTAGTGGATGATACCCCGGTGCTGCTTGTGGATGAAGCTGCTGCGGTTGTTGGATTCAAAAGCGTGTTGAATCCTCCCAAAACCAAGGGCGCAGCAGTGATCCAGTTAGTTTTGTGATACCAGTGAGTGAGGCGAAAAGGGAAATCGACGCCCATCAGAACAGAAGCGCTTTGCTGCGAAGACAACACATTGAGTGACTGACTGAGTGTGGGAGTACTGGTCGAAGATGTTGTACTCGTGGTATTGGTTTGTGCCGCCACAGGAATGGTCGTGAGTTGAACGTCCATGAGGGTTGAGAGACCAGGACCATGCACTTGTAGCCAATTGGGATGAGGTTTGACCTCTGAGCTTGGGCGTGCCAATGTATACGAAAGTCCTAAATCAAAGTATTGGCTGGCAGTGGAGGAACTGGAACTCTGTTGTTGGTTGGAAATCATGACACCGCCGGTAATGTTGACTGAGAACCGGCCGTAGTCTTCGCCGGGCGCAATGTATTGAACCCGTTTGAAATTAGAGAACTTGTCGTTTAAATTACCTGCGGAGGGCGCTCCGAAAAGACAAATCATAGTCCCTGCAATTAACGGGCTGCTTAAAGTAACTCCCACAGGTTTTTTAATCACGTCATTAGTAATTGGGATTGTGTTGCTTGTCGTTGTAGTGCTACCAGTAGTAGTGGTTGTTAATAACGTGCCATGCTCGCGGTCACTGTCCTGACACACTTGGTGTTCGTCTGCATATCCAGCGCTGAACAAATAGATGGTCACAATGCTGACATCCGGGATTTGAATGGAGAAGGTGTTGTTGCTAGTGACCAGTTCACTGACGAATTTAAGGTCTGGTGAAATGGTGTAGGCCGCCAACGTAACGGTGCTGGTTAATTTGTTTGCGATGGCAATGGCTTGAAGTGTCTCTGTTGTGGACGTTACGTTGATTGGTACGGTGTATTTTTTTGATTTTGTTGTCGGGGTACTTCCATCGGTGGTGTAGTAGATGGATGCTCCGGCGGTGCTATCGGAGATTGTCACTAGCTGTGTGGAATTGAAAGAACCGCCGACCGGTGAAAAGGTTGGCGGGGCTGTTTGGGTCTGAGCAAAAGCTGTTTGCGTGAGGGCAATGCAGAGAAACAATCTGCTCTGCAGAACGAGGCTGATTTTCATTATCCTGACCTCCGAGTGTGGTTGTTCTGTTCTGCGGGCAAGGCCCGTGCTCGATTGGAAACCGGCTTCCTCTTGTTTGTGTTTTGCCATTGGTGGAAGCAGAAACACGAACAATGGGAACGAGGGGAAGTCCTGATTATTTGTTCCAATTTGGAGTAGACAGCTACAGTGAGAGGCCCCAAGGAGAAATAATCAACAATAGGGGTGAGGCCAATTTAACATGAAAACCTCTTTTTGGATTAAGATGCTCTGCTTTTATTGAACGGTGCAGCTCGTACGATTTCCGTCGCTTTCGGAAGACTATCTGCTCCTATGATTTAGTGAAAGTGACTCGCACTGCAAATGTCCGATTGGAGGGGGCCGTGGCTATATTCACGTTCCGCCCAAGATGCTTTTTAATCCAAGTAGGCTGTAACAGCCTTTATTGATTCCTGCATAAATAATGCAATGATTCAGCGCAAAGAAATGGACAACTCGGATTGGGCGATGCAGCCGCGCAGTTTTGCCTGCGAGTTCCGAATTCCGTCAATGGAGCCAAGTATGTCTTCCATCAGTTCGTCCACATCCTTTGGGCAGCTGTTGGCCAGTTCCCGCTTGGCCAATGACCAGACGCCTTCGTCTGGATTCAGTTGCGGGGCATAGGACGGAAAGTGCTCGATGCGCAGCCGGGGATGCTTTTCGAGAAATTGCTCGATAGGCTTTCCCTTGTGCGTCGATGAGTTGTCGAGGAGCAGAATGATCGGGCCGCGCAGGAGGCGCGTCAGTTCGCGCAAATACAGACAGACCTCCTCCTGCCCGATGTTGTCGTAAAAAAGAAGATAGTAGAGACCGAGATGATGTCGTCCAGGGCTGACGGAAATTCCCGAGATCACCGAGATCTTGTCGCGCTGTCCTTGGCGATGGCGGTGGATAGGTGTTTCCCCTTGTGGCGCCCAGGTTCTGACCACGTTGGGAATCATCAAGAAGCCCGATTCATCGGCAAAGACGATGTGGGCGCCCAGCCTTGTGGCGTTTTTTTTATACGCGGCCACTCTTTTTGTTTCCAACGCTCGATCTCTTCTTCGTTGCGCTCCAGAGCGCGTCGTTCCGGCTTCTGCGGAGTCCAACCGAGATCGTGCATCAACCGGCCTATGTGATCCGGGTGGTAGCTCACGCCGAACTCGCTCTCGATCAACGCGGCAATGCGTGCGGTGGTCCACAGATTGGTGCGATAACCCTGAGCCATCGGCCCCTTGAGCAACAGCCGAACAAGCTTCTTGCGCTCAGTAGCACCCAACTTCAGGGGGCGTCCAGGAGAAAAACGGACCTGCAAAGCATCGTCTCCGCGCTGCCGTCGAGCATCGCGCCAGCGCATCACTGAACTCGCGTTACATCCTATCTGTCGTCCGACTTCGTTGAGCGAGCAGCCTTCATCCAACAGCGCTAAAGCACGACGGCGACGGTCTTCCAAAAGCTCGGCACTTGCCTTCAGTCTGGGCATAGGGGTACCGTACCTCTGAAAGTATTATTGCATTATTTATGCAGTAGTCAATAAAGGCATGGTCGAAGTGTATGACCTGGATCTTTAAATAACTTGATTTAAAAGGCGTTATGTGAGCATAGCAATTGAAATAAGCCGCATTGGGCTGGCGCTGATTTAGGGTAATTGCCGGCAGCAAACCATCCGGAGGAGCGGCATCTCCATAAAATCGACTCCGAATGGCTTGCTGTGAATTGCTTCAAAATGTGTGAGGATCAGACGCTGGGCGCAGATTTGCCCCCTAGATCCTCTTCTAACATCATGGTTGAACTCCCGTTTGGAAGTTGAGTGCAGCTATTGCAAAATCATACTGCGAGCGCGCGTTGGCGTTGCCAATAGCTGCTTCTGTTTGCTGCAGTTCAGCTTGGCTCAACTCTACAATTGAGCTGAGTCCAAGGTCATATCTTGTCTTTGCAAGATCAAGAGCAGTGTTTGCCTCTTTGAGCAATTCCGTAGATACCGTCACTCTTTGCAAAGCAGTATTTGCATTCAACCAGGCAGTTCGGAGATCGCGAACCACCTGCTCCCGCAGCGCGCGCGTTTGCTCGGCTGCAGCCTTGGCCTGCAACGTTGCTTGCGAAGCTTGTGCCGCAATTCGGAAGCCATTGAAGAGCGGGATGCTCACATTTCCGCCCACCGCGCCGTACCAGTCCGTAGTGAAGTATTGTGACGATCCTACGGGCGATCCGCCTACGACCCCCATTGCGCTGATTGTTGGAAGAAATTGCTCATGCTGGGCTTTGCTGAATTTTTGCGCAGCCTGTTCACTATATTTCAAGGACTGAAGATCGGGTCGGTCCTGCATTGCCTGTGTGATCAGTGCAGAAAAATCTGCAGGCAGAGGTGGCAGAGTGCTCTCATCGTCAACGAGTTGAAAATTCATTGGCCGGTCGTATCCCAGCACGGAATCCAAAGCCGCCTTTGCTGCATCAAGGTCGTTCTGTGCGTTCAGCAGCAACAGTTTTGCCTGAGACAGATTGACCTGAGCAAAACTTAAATCCAACTCCGATCTTAGTTTCGAAGTTGTAAGCGCACTCACTTGATCTGCTAGAGTCTGTCGTGCAGCGACGGTCTGTTCGGCAACCTTGCGTGTTTCTTGTGCCTCGATCACCGCATAGAATACTTGATCGGTTACCAGTACAATGTCCTGTCTGCTGGCTTCTGCATCTGCGGCACGCGCCTTCTCTTGAAACCGCGCAGAAGCCACCAGATTCCGTGTATGTCCGAAGTCGGTGATCTGTTGATTGACCTGAACCCCCATCCCGGCGTGTTCAAGCAGCGTGGAAGCCGTCAGCGTTCCACTGGATAATCTGCTGCCCTCGTTTGCCGTAATCGCTGTTAGGTTTCCCGTCACATCTGGCAGTTCGTCAGCACGGCGTTCCCGCACAATCTGATGCTGGATTTTGGCAATCAACTGACTGATGCGCACGCGCGGATTATTGGCGAGCGAAATCTTCTCTGCTTGTTGACGCGTGAGCAAAGTAGGAGTCCCCTCCGTGGGTACTTCTGCCTGCGTCATAGGGACTTCTGCGTATTCTGTGCTTGCAAAGAGGCGTGTGCCCGCCTTCGGTTCATCGGGAAGTTGCGTTGCAGGGCTCTGCGCCGCCAACTGAAAAGCTGTCGATAAAACTACAAGCAACGCGATGCAGATTTTCTGATTCGTCATCATCCTTCAACCTCCTCGACCGTTGCGGCGTGATCCTGTTTGCGATGAATCAGCAGATAGGCCGCTGGCACCAGGAAAACCGTGACGAGGCCAGATACTGTAAGACCACCCAGAATCGCCCGCGCCAAAGGTGCATATTGTTCGCTGCCCGGTTCGAGTGCCAGTGCCATGGGGATGAGCCCAAGGATCGTGGCCAGTGTGGTCATCAGAATCGGACGCAGGCGCACCTTACAGGCCTCTGTCAGCGCCTGCTTCAGCGCCATTCCTTCACGCCGTAGCGTGCCCACGAATTGCACAATCAGAATGCTGTCCGAGACCGTGATGCCGGTCATCATGACTACACCCATCAGGGACATGACGTTCAACGTGGTTCCAGTGAGGAGCAGAAAGATCAGCACACCCGACAAACCGGGTGGAACCGCCAGCAAAATGACAAATGGATCAGAGAAGGACGCGAATTGCGCCATCAGAATGAGGTAAACAAGAATCACTGCCAGCATCAGGCCGACACCAAAGCTGGTGAAGGATGCTTCCATGTCGCGCACCGATCCGCGCACGTTGATGGTGATTCCAGCAGGCTTCTGAAGCTGCGCGAGAATCGACTGGACCTGACTGTTTGTCTCGCTAAGATCCTCCTTCTTGGGCATGACGTAGATGTCAAATACGCGGCGCAGCTGGTAATGGTCTACTTCCGTTGGTGTGTTGATTTCCTTGATGTCGGCAACCGATTGCAGCGGGGTTGTATCAAGGCCATTTGGCGACCTGAGCGGAATCTGCTTGAAGTCGGTCATTGTTTTGATCTGCGACTCTGGATATTGAACGGTCAACATATAACTGTTGCCCGTCTTTGGATCTACCCAAAAGCTCGGAGAAATCATGCCGTCAGAAGTTAGAGCAGTGATGACATTGTCCACGACGGATTGTGGCGAAACTCCAAGCAATCCGGCCTGCACGCGGTTGATCTTCAGTTCCAGTCCCGGATAGTCCAGGTCCTGCGGAATAAGAACATCGTTGACGGTATCAAGTTTCTTCAGCTTGGCCGCGATTGTTTGCGCAGTCTCATAGGCCTGCTGCAAATTATTGCCTCCAACCTGAATATCGATCGGAGCCGGTTTGCCCTGATTGACAACCGAGTCAACCAGTCCGCCCGCCTGAAAGTACGTTGTCACGTCCGGGAAATCTTGAGTCAGCTTCTGGCGCACTTTCTGCATATAAGCATAGCTTCCAGTCTTGTGATCTTCCTTTAGGCTGACCTGAATGAAGGCTGTGTGCATTCCAGAGTTGGAGGTGTAAATTGCGGAAAGATCGGGCGTGATGCCGATGTTGGAGACGATCATGTTCAGATCTTCTGGCGCAACCTCGCCGCGAATATCCTGTTCCATCTTGGCGATGTAATCGTCAGTAACTTCGATTCTGGTTCCCGCTGGAACTTTTACATCCACTACGAACTGACCGGGATCGGTGCGGGGAAAAAATGCCTTGCCCAAAAACGGATACAGGGCAAAGCTGCAAAGCACGAAGATGCTGAAGACGCTGACAACCAGGACAGGACGCTCCAGACAAGCGACAATCGTCTTCTCGTATTTCGCTTGCAGCGCGTAAAAGCCACGATTGAACTTGTCGATGATGACTCTAAATACCTGAATCTTCCGCTTACTGGCAATGGAAGAGTCAAGGCCTTCTTCGATTGCTGCGGCTCCATGTTGGATGTGCTCCGGGCTGAGCGTGATGAACTTTGCACAGAAGAGCGGCACGACGGTCATGGCGACCAGATAGGAGGCAAAAAGCGCAAGCACAACCGCAAGCGCGAGTGCCGTGAAAAGATACTTGCTGATGCCTACGAGAAGGATCACCGGAAAAAAGACGATGCAGGTACTGAAGGTGGCTGCCAGAACCGCAAGTTGTACTTCCTTGCCACCATTCACTGCGGCTTCAGTGGGCGATTCTCCATTTTCCATGTGCCGGAAGATATTCTCCAGCACCACAACGGAGTTATCAATCAGGCGGGATAGCGCCAAAGCCAAACCGCCCAGAACCATGGTGTTAATCGTGCTTCCACCAAGGTTCAGCCCTAGAAATGTTGCCAGACACGATACCGGGATGGAGATCAGTACGGCGATGGTTGCCCGCACATTTCCAAGAAAAAGCAGGATCAGCAACGCGGTCAGACAGAGGCCGATGGTTCCTTCGTTGATGACATTTTTTACCGCAATTTTGACGAACTTGGACTGATCGAAGACCACATTTGTCTTCAACGCGGATGGAATGTCGAGAAGGTGTGTGATTGCTTTCTGGATACCATTCACGATGGTGATGGTGTTTGAATTGCCGCCTTGCTTCAGGATGGGGATGTAGACAGAATGCTGCCCATCCACACGAACGATATTGGTTTGTAACTGTCCGGCATCTTTTGCCGTGCCAATATCTGCCACCATGACGGAGGCATTGCCCACCGTTTTCAACGGCAGATCGTTGATCTGGTCCACAATAGGCACTTGGCTGTTGGCATAGATGTTGTAGTCCTTCATGCCAATACGAACGTCACCGGCAGGAAGAATCAGATTCGATTTGTTCAGCGAATCTACAACGTCCATCACGCTCATCTGATGGGCTTCAAGTTTTACCGGATCAACGTACACCATGATCTGCCGGTATCGCCCGCCATACGGTTGGGGAACGGATGCGCCGGGAACATTGGCGACCTGATTGCGAACGGTAAACTGCGCCAGATCCTTGAGCTGTGTTTCATTCAGCCCTTCGCCCTTCAGCGTAATCAGGCATACAGGTAGGTTGGCCGCATCAAACTTCAGCACAACTGGAGGCAGAGTTCCAGGGGGTAGTCGGCGGAGATTTGCCATCGCCAGATTGGATATATTGCTGACCGCCGCATTGCCATCAGTGCCGGGCTGAAAATAAATCTTGATCAGGCTGACGCCGGACAGCGAACGGGACTCAATATGGTCGATTCCACTGCCGAGTGTGAAGAACCGTTCATAGCTGTTGGTAATGTCCGAT
Organism: Telmatobacter bradus; assembly: GCF_048629425.1. Lineage (NCBI taxonomy): Bacteria > Pseudomonadati > Acidobacteriota > Terriglobia > Terriglobales > Acidobacteriaceae > Telmatobacter > Telmatobacter bradus. The sequence continues at coordinate 2,562,683 of NZ_CP184532.1, read as the reverse complement.
TCGATCTGCTGAGGTGGCATACCAGCATAAAACGTGGCCACCACCACCACCGGCATATTGACCTCTGGAAAAAGATCAACCGGCATATTCACGACCGTGGTCACACCGACCACAATCACAAACAGACACATCATCAAAATAAAAAACGGATATTTGATTGCGAAGGAGGACATTATTGCGCATCCTCCTGCTTGGGAATCGAAATAGTGCTAAGGACCGAATGAACAATTTGACCGGGCTGATAGTTCTCCTGCCCAGATACGATTACGGTCTGATGTTCATTGAGCCCGTGAACAATCTCAACCCGATCAGGCCCTTGAATTCCGAGTGTGACGGGCACCTTTTGCACCCTGTTGGACGCATCCACGATCAACACATACGGCTGCTCGGAGCCTTTGAGGATGGCTCCTGCCGGTACTGTAAGTACATTCTTCTGCTGCTGAAGAACAATCGTTGTCTCTGCTGTCATGCCGGTGCTGAGTGCAAGATCCGGATTGGGCACATCGACTTCGGCGAGCATGGTGCGAGTGGCCGTTGTCAGTTCACGAGTAAATCGAATGATCTTTCCGGGGATGATTTTTCCGGTGGCTTGAAGCTTGATCGCTACAGTGCCGCCGATCGTGATGTAGGGAACATCCTCTTCCGGCACCGGCATACGCAGACGCAGAAGATCGCTCTGCGCCAGCTTCACCACGGGCATTGATTGTGTGTTTGAGGTTGTTCCCGCCTGTATCAGAGAGCCAACATCCGCATAACGCATGGTGATGACGCCGGTGAACGGAGCGGTCACAACCGAGTATCCCTGCAGTGCCGCAACACGCTGGTGGTCTGCATTCGAAACGCCGAGTTGCTCTTGTGCCGCTTCAAGCGCTGCCCTGGCTGCATTTACCTTCGCTTCCGCATCCAGGTCTTTGGCGTGAGAGTCATCCAGTTCCTGTTCGGCAACCAGTCCGGGACGCACCCTGGCAGCTTCTGCAAGGCGCGTATATGCGGCATGCAGTGCCGCATGACTGGCTTTTGCAAGTTCAACGCCACTTTGTGCTCGTGAAATTTCTGACTTGCTGTGTCTTACCTCAGCTTCAGTGCCAGCCACCTGTGCGTTCAATTCTGGAACTTCCAACGTGGCGATCACTTGTCCACTTTTAACCTGATCGCCAATATCTACGCGGATGCGACGAATATAGCCGGAAACTTTTGCATGGAGTTCAACTTCCTGGTAAGGCTGAAATTCGCCGGCGACTGTAAGTGTGTTAGAAAGGTCGCCGCGTGTGACCTCTGCCACGGAAGCGGTCACCGGATTTGCGGGGGAGGGCTGCTGTTTTTTACAACCAGTAAAGACAAGGCACGAAAGCGCAACGAGGAACGTTGCTCCAAGGACGACCGTTGAAGATCGCATAAACATAATCTGAGTCCCTATCGAAGTACAAATAACCTGAATTAGTCCAACGCCCCTCTATAAAGGACAAAACTCTCAAGCACAGGGTTTTAAAAGGTCCTTTAAAGGTGCGAACTGTTTAGGAGAGGAGTGAAGCAGGCGGGGGGCGAAAGTAAAAAAAGTTTAATTGGGCATGCCGGGGTTGGCACGCGTCGTCCTGGAAACTTGTGGTTCCCATGCAAATCGCTGTTGCAAAACGCAAGCTCAGTGTCAGAGTGGTTATCAACAAAAGTGAGCTAAATACCAACGACTCTGGTGACGAAGACGCTGGGCGGATCCAGGCCTCATCATGACTGGAAACCGGCCTCTCCTTTTGGGAAAGCAATTTTGCCTGAGGACAGGAGCGCAGTAGGTCGTTTGCATGGGAATACAGAGACAACTTGTACTCCAAACCCCATCCAAATACGGCGCAGGCCAAAAATAATATTCCCATCGCAGTGAGAGTAGATTTGCGGCGACTTGTGTTGTTTATGCGCATGATGCGATGGGGTTACGATCCCAGATGAAAATCGGATATGCCTAGCATGCATATAATATCAGTGCGAACCCGCTTTTTTGCAAAAGCCATGCTTTGCCTTACAACATTCCGGCGTGTTTAGTGTCAGAACGAACACTGCGTAAGTGGCTGATATGTATTATATTATGAGTTTCTGTCGTAGTTAGCACAACATTTCTTAGCCGTCCCTGTGGGGCAGTTGAATCCGTAATAGGTAGTACCTTTCCATTCCACTACGCACCTTGGAATGGGCTGTACAGCGTATCATGTGGCGGGAAAGAACCAAGCAGAGACTTATCAAGCAAGGCGTGGATTACTTGACCCAGGCTTCTACGCTGCAACTCCGGAAAGGCATGATGAACACGCCGATATTTGGATACGAAAAGTTGGTGCAACGTGATCTACTGAGGCATTAAAGCGGGTTGACCCGTCTAAGGGGTGGTAGCGATCTTAGCAATTTTGATCTTACGGGCAAGGCCAACTTTGGAGAGTAACCAGATGCCCCAGTAGTTGACGTCGATCTCATACCAGGCCAATCCGTGACGCGCAGAGACCGGATTAGCGTGATGGTTATTGTGCCATCCCTCACCCCCTGTGAACAATGCCACCCACCAATTGTTGCGCGAACGGTCGTGCGTATCAAAGCGTCTGCGGCCCCACATATGGGTTGCCGAATTGACTAGCCATGTGGCATGAAGTCCAAGCGTTACGCGCAGGAAGGCTCCCCAGAGCAGCATTCCAATGGCGTTTCGTGGTCCACCGGTAAGCCATCCCAGGCCAAAGAGTACAAGGCCGCTTGCGGTCAGTGGAATCCAGTGAAATTTACTGATCCATACATGAAAACGGACACGGCTCAGATCAGGAGCATAGTGGTTGAGCAGAGCAGTCTGTGCATGCAACGCATTGCCGAACAAGATCCATCCGGTGTGGGCCCAAAATCCTCCCTCACGGGGCGTGTGTGGATCCCCTGCATGATCACTTTTCTGGTGATGCAGACGATGGGTGGAAACCCAGAAGATCGGGCCGCCTTCAAGCGCCAGTGAAGCACAAACGGTCATGATGTATTCCAACCACCAGGGAACCTGGTAGCCGCGGTGTGTCAGCAAGCGGTGGTAGCACATGCCCACGCCGACATTGATCGCAACCACATATAGGACCAACATGACTGCAAGCCTCTGCCATGTATAGAAGAAGAAGGCTGCTAACGCACCCAGATGAAAGGCAATCATGACCACAAGCGTTAGCCAGTTAATGCCCTGGTTCCGAGTGGCGGCACGGCCCATAAGGATTTCATGAGTGCCAGCAGCCGCTGGAGAATGAGAGAGAAAACTATTTTCACCAGTAACTGAATCAGGAAGGGGGGGACGAGCAGCGACGAATGCAATAGGGTCGGTAGTAACAATAGTCCGCATACAGACGCGAATCCCTCTGAAGTGGCGACGCGTTCATCACTCCAGGATCATTGTAGCTCCGATTCGGTTCAATCTTTGGTTCTAAAAAAATACATCCATTCTGTTGGTCGTTCTTGGAGTGTGAGTCTGAAATATGTGAGCAAAAGTGCACACTCCTTACACCAGAAATGGAAGGATGCGGGCTCAGTTAGAACTTGGTCCCGTTATTGTAGTCAGCGGTAATCGCAGTATGAACGCCCGACATGCAGGTCTGGTCAGAGAAGATGATTCCCAACTCGCGATTTTTGTTGAGCGAATCCGTAGAGAAGTTTTCCGAACCCACGAAGAGCTTAGCCTGCGCCGTGCCATAGTCGGCAAGCACTGTCTTCGCGTGAATGTAATAGCCTGTTTTAGAACTGAATACAGCAATCTGCGCACCGAGGCTCTTGAGTGTGTTTAGGACGGAGGAGTACTTGCCCCCAAGATTTTCCTGCACCAAGGTAACGGATATGCCACGCTTGAGGGCTGCTTCAATCGCGTTCTGAATACCCACGTCGGAAAATTCTTCTTGAGAGATAAGCAGTGATTTTGTTGCTTCGTTGATGAGCGCGGTGAGCGCAGTGCGTGAATTGGTAGGGCTCCAGACAAGGTTGTCGCCAACAGAAGGGGTGATGGAGGCGTGGGTGAAATCGGCATTGAAGGTTGCCTCAATAGCTGCAACGTCGGCGGCGTTGTTGGTAATGACAGCAAAGTCGCGGGTGGTGGCGTAGTCCTCCGGGGTAAGGTTGAGGGTCATGATAGCTGAAACGGACTGATCAATGGTAATCGTCTTCTGATGCGTGCAGGCATAGGCGGGGTTAGCCCAATGAACAGAAATGCCGTGCGCCTGAAGGTAGTTGAAGGCTGTTGTGTTGTTGGCTTTTTCGTTGTTCTGGTCGAGGATGATCCGGACAATCACGTCGTTGGCTGCAGCAGTTGAAAGCAGTGAAGTGACGGTGGTGTCTGAGAGTTCATACATGGTTATGTCAATGGATTTCTTGGCGGAAGAGAGCAAGTTGTAGATTGCGGTCAGACTCCGATCAGGTTCGGTAATGAGCGTGTAAGATACAGCGTCGTCGATGGGCGTTGTCAGTTGAATCATTTCGATCTCCATAAATTCACCTCGCAAGCGAAGATGGGGAAAGTCTTCCATGGCGGAATCGGGAGACTTTTCTGTGGCCAGTGTATCGTTGGCACTATCGGTTCATCATCGTGGTAATTTTAGTCGCACTGTTGACGCATGGCGTAAAGAAAATATGTGAATAGTTGAACTGTTGCATCCTTGGAATAATTTTTCTGATGCGTGCGTAGTTGCCTTGGCCATTCATGAGTTTCTGCTTGCAATTTGTGAATACTATACTATGATCCAAACCTATCAGGTGTTTTCTTTTATAGATGGTGAAGATTTGAGTAGTAGGGCGTGAAATGAGGTGCTTCATGGCAAAATCCCCCCGCAAACCCACTGTGCATGACAGGAAAAAAAGCTTCGCGGAGCAAGAGCGAATCGTACTTCCCGGTAGCAAAAAAAACGCTGCAGGGGGCGCTGTCCATGTGAAGCCAACATCGGCGAAGTCGAAGGTTACGGTCTCCGTCCTATTGAAGCGGAAGGAAGAACTAAAGATTAACAGGCGCAGTGGCCGGGCGTACGGACCCGTTCGTGTGACACGTACGGAGTACAAACGACACCATGCGGCAGATCCTGATTCGCTGAAGTTGGTAAAGGCATTTGCGCGCGAATTAAATTTGAAGATTGAACCTGATCCTGCATTGTCAGTGCGGCGCACGGTGCAACTAACGGGCACGGCGTCCGACATCCAGAAGGCTTTTGGCGTGGCGCTTACGCAGAAGATAATCGATGGGGTCGAGTACCGCGTGCGCGAGGGTGAAATTTACCTTCCGAAATCGCTTGCAGGCGCAGTAGTGGCAGTGCTCGGGCTGGACAACAGACCGCAGGCCAAGCCGCACTTCCGGCTTCTCGGGACGCAGAAAAAGTCTGCTGCAGCATCCGTCAATTACACACCCGTACAGGTGGCCGAAGCCTATCAATTCCCCGCAAACGCCAGCGGTGCAGGCCAAACGATTGGCATCATCGAACTGGGGGGCGGATACAGACAAAAAGACCTAACTGCTTATTTCAATACGTTGGGAATTCCGGCACCAGTCATTACATCTGTAAGTGTGGACAATGGGAAGAATACTCCATCGACTGCCTCGGGGGCTGATGGAGAGGTCATGCTGGACATTGAGGTTGCTGCGGCCGTTGCGCCCGGAGCAAAGATCGCTGTCTACTTTACACCGAATACGGATCAGGGTTTTATTGACGCCATTACCACAGCAGTGCACGACACAACCAACAAGCCAAGTGTAATTTCAATCAGCTGGGGAGGGCCGGAATCGAGTTGGACTGCGCAGTCGATGGCTGCGCTGGATGCAGCATGCCAGTCTGCGGCAGCGCTGGGAATCACAATCACGGTAGCTGCAGGGGACAACGGATCGACAGATGGAAGTGCAGGAGAGAATGTGGACTTTCCAGCATCAAGCCCACATGTACTAGCCTGCGGCGGAACAAAACTGATAGCAAATGGAGCAACAATATCTTCTGAGGTGGTTTGGAATCAACTCGCCAATAAGGAAGGCGCGACCGGCGGCGGGATCAGCTATGTATTTCCTTTGCCAAGTTGGCAGGCAAATGCGAAGGTGCCTGCAGCCAGCACAAGCAATGGTGGACGTGGTATTCCGGACGTAGCTGGTGATGCCGATCCGACTACTGGCTACACGATCAGGGTGGATGGAGAGACGACGGTGATCGGTGGCACCAGCGCGGTTGCTCCGCTGTGGGCTGGCCTGATCGCAGTTGCCAATCAACAACTGGGTGCGCAGGTCGGATTCATTCAGCCGGTGCTCTATGCTGCCAAGGCTGCTGCAGCGTTCAATGACATTACACAAGGAAACAATGGCGCATTCTTGGCAAGGCCCGGTTGGGATGCTTGCACTGGGCTGGGAACGCCGGTTGCAAAAAAACTGATCCCGATGCTGGCACCAGTTAAAGCAAAAAAAAGGCTTCAGGCAAGAAGGCTATCAAGGGTGTTAAAGGGTGAGGAGGGACCTTCGATTCCTCTCTTTGGAGAGCGAACTTCGTCATCAACGCAAGGAACATATATATTGCAATATTTATCCAAGAGGAGCTGGCAAAGATGATTGGCGCAACCCGCTTCCGCGTTAGCTTCTTTATGAACAGTTTTCGCAATCTCGGGTTTATCGAATAAAAAGAAGGAAGAGTTTTCCACAGGGAGAATTTTCAGTTTTGAGCATGCGGGCTTTTCTTAAGCTTTCTGGCAATATAAATTCTTATCTTGAGATTGTGCTTTCCCAGGTCCCAAAATCGGGACCTGGGAGAGCCAGTGTTGGTACACGTTCAAACTGTTAGAGAACTAATATTTCTTCATGGCGGGATCGATTTCCGTGGCCCAGACGATGATGCCTCCGGCCAGATTTATGACCCGTTCGTAGCCGCTTTGCTTGAGAATTTCGGCAATGCGCTGGCTGCGTCTACCCACCTTGCATTGCACGATGATCTCGCGGTTGCGGTCAATTTCGGCCAGACGATTGGGCACATCGTTTTGTGGAATCAGCTGTCCGCCGAGGTTGACAATCTTGTACTCGAAGGGTTCGCGCACATCAAGGAGGTAAGGATCTTCGTCTGCGTCGATGCGGCGCTTGAGCTCGCGCACCGAAATCTGCGCAATGCCATTCTTGATCTCTGCCACTTCGCTGGTAGCTGCAGGCTGAATGCCGCAGAACTGCACGTAGTCAATCAGCTTGTGAATGGAGCAGCTGTTCCACGCTTCATTATTTAGTGCTTTGTCGCGCAGAGGCAGCTACGATAGTCTTCGGCCGTGGGATGAGCGAGTGAGCAGATGTACTGCGGCCAGAAGAGTTTGAGCAAATCCGCCGATCCACGCAGATAGTAGGCCTGTAAATAGGCTTGGCTGGCCCCACCCTGCGCCTGCGGATCTTCTTCCAGCGTCTTGATCAGGCGAGTGGCAGAGATTCCGGAAAAGTCCGCTAGGCCATAGGTCTTGGCGTAGTCGTAGCTCTCAGCCCAGGAGCTCCCTTTCTCGTCTGCGCTGGCCACCACACGATAATCCTTTAGTACGCCCGAGGCCGCATCGATCCGCGCCAGAGTAAACGAAGGGTGATTGCCGTTGATCGGCGAAATCGAGGGAACCAGTTTCATGGGCACCGGGCCGCGGGCTACGTTCTCTTTGGAGGGAGCCAGCAGACGCATCTCGTCCATGTGCGTATGCGAGAAGATGGCCAGTCGAATTACGTCGCCGGCATTGGCCATGCTGGCCGCAAGATCGTCCGACGAAAGAAACAGCTCCGGCTTCTGCCCGGCGCAGACATTGCGCATCTTGGTGACGGTCGAGTAGGAATCGATGCCAGTGGGAATGTGCCCCATCACCCACAGCGGACGACTGTTCTGTCGTGCAGCGTCGATCTGCTGATTGAGCCATGCGAGCATCAGGTTGCCCGCCTCGGGATGTGGCTTGCCGCTGCAGGCGGCGTATTTGCGGGAGAAAAACAGGTCGTCAAGGATGGCCATCTGTGTGCTATTCGCGCTGCCAGGCAGCGAAACACGATAGGAACCGAGCGCGGCAAAATCCGCAACCGCTTGGGTGCGTTCTCCCGCCGGAACATCGGCCACAAAGGTGGGTGCCAGATCCTTGAGGAAGGCGCTCTTTTCGTCCAGTTGATAGTCGCCACAGTCGCTGTCATTGTTGCCGAGCGCGGCGTAGGTTGGCACACCGGGCAAGCTCTGGCGCAGACGCAGCAGAACATATTCAATGGTCTTTTCAGTGAGGGTACGGTAGTCGGTCTCGCTGGCCTTGGGGAGCACGGCGTGGAACTTGCAATCGAAGGCGTGGGCCAGTAGATCGCCACTGACGGTGGCAAAGCCGCTGCGGGCAGCTTGGCTGGCCATCGCCTGCAGGCTGGAGTTGAACAGCGCCTCATCCGTATCCTGCCCGCGGGTATGACAGCTGGTTTCCACTTCCTGCCAGCGTGTATCGCGGTCCGGCGAGGCGGGCGAGTCCAGAATCGCCTGCCAGCCTGTGACCGGGGTGCTCAGAAGGCTGGCTGTTTTGGCCGGATCACGGAATGCCTCAAAATGCACATCGCTGACCATCAGAGCTGTCGTCTCGCTGTTGGTAGTCGCAGCTTTTTGCGCCAGGACGGGAACCGTCGTCAGAACGCAGCAGAGAAAACTCGATGCTAGAAAAACAAAACGGCTGTTGTGCATCATGTGCATGTGCTCCTTGAGGGCTATCGGCTTTTCAGACAGATGTAGACCGAAAGGTGCAACTAAGCGTCATTGCCTTAAGAAAAGGCACGTTGCACATCCTTAAAAAGTCTACGTGTATTCCGAAAATGCTCCAGACAGAACAGAATACCGGATGTAGATGTTTTTTTTGTTACAAACATGGTTGGTGCAGAAATGGACAAACCTGAGGTGTATGACGCCTGTTTCTTTGTGTATGACAATTATTTCTTGACGTTACGGAAGGAAGGATTACAGAAGAGCTACTGGGGCTGTTCTTCTTGATTTCTTCGCCGATGATCCCTAGAGAGACCCGTGATAGGGCCGGGAGAAAGTGTGCCATGCCTTCCATACTCCGTGTAACAAGCGTTGAAACTGTAGTTCCAGAAAATACCCTCATCTATTCACAGACCGACCTGCAAGGGCGCATTACTTCTGTCAATGATTCATTTATTCAGCTCAGTGGATATAGTGAAGAAGAATTGATGGGTAAGCCTCATAATATGGTACGCCATCCTGATATGCCCAAAGAGGCATTTGCTGACATGTGGAAGTCGTTGAAGGAGGGCCGGCCATGGCGCGGGCTGGTTAAGAATCGGCGCAAGGATGGTGGCTACTACTGGGTGGCGGCCACGGTTTCACCACTGCGTAAAAATGGCCGGATTGTTGGCTATCAATCGCATCGTCAGCGGCCGGAACGGGTGCAGATTACAGTTGCAGAGAACGCCTACAAACTGATTCAGAGCGGTAATTCGTCGCTGCGCGTCGATCAAGGGCGTGCTTTGCCTGTGCGTTCGCCGCTCTCTGTTCTGTGGCGTCGCTATGATTGTCAGATGACTCTGGCAGGGATTTTTTCCGTCGCAACGCTGGCAGCGGGCGTTCTTGCCTGGGTCGCAGATTTCCCCCTTGCCCTGCGCTTTCTTCTGGGAGGTTTGGTAGGCCTGAGCGGGTTGCACGCGCTCTATATGCTGCTTGGTTTTCTGCCTGCGCTGAAGGGCTATTTGCGCAAGCTCGGTGAGCATCTTGACACCGTGCTGGGCAGCGGTAACCTTAAGCAGCTTTGTACCGCGCAGCGGGAAGACGCCATCGGCGAAATCGGTCACAAGCAGGCCTTGCTGCAGGCCTGGATGCAGTCCAGCATGCACTGCATTGATGATGCGCTCGGTCAGGTGCGTTCTTCCACGGCAGAGATCCTCAAGGCCATCCAGGAGATCAATCAGGCTGCGAACTCACAGAATGATTCCACCAGTTCGGTCGCGGCTGCCACTACCGAGCTTGGCCTGACCATTCGTGAAGTTTCCCAGCATCTGCATGAGACCGAAACGCTGATGGGCTCCAGCGGCCGGAAGGCCACGGAAGGGGCCGGGGTTTCGGCCCGTGCATCTGAAGAGATTCAGCGTCTGGCCACGGCCATTCAGGCGGCTTCCGGTAGCGTGGAGGCCTTAGGTAAAAGCTCTTCGGAGGTTGGTGCGATTGCTGGCGCAATCCGTGAAATTGCCGACCAGACCAACTTGCTTGCGCTCAACGCCAGCATCGAGGCGGCGCGCGCCGGTGAGGCTGGCCGCGGCTTTGCGGTGGTGGCCAATGAGGTTCGCAGGTTGGCGGATCGTACCACCCAGGCCACGGCGCACATTGACTCGCTGCTGCAGAAGATCAAGAGCGATAGCGATCGAGCCATTGATGGTATGCGCAATGGTTCTACGCAGGTGCAGGATGGCCTGAACATGGTGGTTGAGGCAAAGCACTCGCTCGATGGTATTAATGAACTGATTGGCGATGCCGTACGCCGCGTCACGGAGATTGCCACGGCATCCTCGCAGCAGACCGAGGCCATGAACGACATTGGGCAGAACATCTCGCAAGTGGCGGCCATGACCGAGCAGAGCCTTTCTGCGGTGCAACACACCACCAGCAAGATTGAGATTCTTGCGCCCATGGTTGAGCGGGTCAAGGAAGCCGTGGATCAGTTCACGGTGTAAATTCACGGCGTAAAACCTATTTTCATATGCAGATCATTTTGCCGCTGGAGGAGGTTCTTCAGCGGCAAATGATTTTTGGGGGTACACGGCGGGAACTCCGCTGTGGTATACGTCTAGCCATGCGACGCTGCAAGATTTTTCTCGTCCTTTTTTCCGCCTTGGTCCTTTACGCCTCCACGCTTTCCGCGCAGAATCTTGCCCCCTCCCCGCCCATGGGATGGAACAGTTGGGATTCCTATGGCCTCACCATCGACGAGGCCGACTTCCGCGCCAATGTTGCCGTTCTCAACGGTCTGCAGGGCTCTGGCTACAAGTACGCCGTCATTGACGAGGGCTGGTACATGGCCAACCCTACCGGCAAGAGCATTGCCGAGATGCGCTACGTATTGGATAAAAATGGCCTGCTGATTCCTGACCCGGAGCGCTTTCCTTCCGCCGCAAGTAGCGCGGGCTTCAAGCCGCTGGCCGACTGGGTACACCGGCAGGGCATGAAGTTCGGCGTGCATATCGTGCGCGGCATTCCCCGCCAGGCGGTCGATGCCAATCTGCCCATTGCCGGCAGCAGCTTTCACGCGGTCGATGCCGCTGACCAGACCAGTCCCTGCCCATGGGATCAGGGCAACTGGGGTGTGGCGGACAACGCTGCCGGGCAGGCCTATTACGACTCCATGTTCCGCCTCTTTGCTAAGTGGGGTCTGGATTTTGTGAAGGTCGATTGCATCAGCGATCATCCTTATCGTCCCAGCGAAATTCGTCAGATCGCCGAGGCCATTCGCAAAAGTGGCCGCCCCATGGTGCTGAGCCTTTCGCCGGGACCGACCAACGTCAAGCTGGCCATGGATGTGCAGAAATATGCGCAGATGTGGCGCATCTCCGACGACCACTGGGATCTGTGGAACTCACTCAAGCACGACAAGCCGGGCGATGAGTTTGGCTTTGGCACCAAGCAGGACTTCGACCGTCTGGCCAAGTGGTATACCTACGTGGGGCCCGATAGCTGGCCTGATGCCGACATGTTACCGCTCGGTTATTTGGGCCCGCATCCCGGCTTGGGCGAGGCCCGTCAGGCACGCACCACGCAGGACGAGCAGCGCAGTGAGTTTGCCCTCTGGTGTATCACCCGCTCGCCGCTGATTCTGGGCGCGAATCTGACCAAGCTCGACGACTTCACCCGTTCGCTCGTTACCAATCAGACGCTGGTCTTCATCGATCAGAACGCAACCTACAGCCGCCCGGTCGATTCCACGACTCTGGGCGCGGGTTTTGAGAATGCCCGTGTCTGGCGGGCCAGCATCAACGAGCCCGGTGCGCGCGGCTACACGGAATATTTCGGTTTCTTCAATCTGGATGACAAGCCTGTCACGCTGCGCACCACCTGGAAGCAGCTCGGACTCGACGGCGCAAAGCATTCCGCGCTCAATGCCTGGGACGATAGCGAAACCAAGCCCGGCAAGGAGATTTCCGTGACCTTGCCAGCGCATGGCAACGCCGTCTACCAAATCAAGTTCGATTAGTTTTTAAAGAAATCCCGCAGGCAAGACTCTGGGTGCCCCAGGTCCCGATTTTTGGACCTGGGAAAGCACGAACTACTTTCCACATCCCCAATCGCAAGGGAGCGGCTGAGCGTGAAGTTGTTCCCGCAGTTTTTTTGTGGATAGCTGCCGTGCCACTTCCACGCCACCCGCCCGCTCGATTTCCGGAACGTTGAAGTGCTTTAGGTAGTCCTCGTCGTTGCGTAGCTCAGGCACATTTTCAGCAACCCTCTCTACAAAGCCATCGAGCGCAGCATCGGCAAACAGTGCCCACAAAGCCGCATCGCCGGATGAGTGAATCTTCACTGCGCGGCCAAGCTGCTGAGCATAGGCAATGGCCGTCAGCACGTCCTGCACACGGGCCTGATCATCGCTCACATTGTAGGTCAGGAACATCGGCCCGCCGCCGTTTCCAGGATCTTCGGTTGCGGCAGGATGATCCTCGCCATCCCGTGGAGCCTTGGCCGAACCAGTCTGAAAGACATCGAGCACCAGCACGTCGCGCTTCTGCTTGCGCAAGGCTGCTACGGCCTCGCTCTGGAGTGCACTGGCCGAACCTTCAGGATCAAGCACGATCTCGATCGGACCCTTGCCGTTGCCCTTGATCCTGACCGCCTGCAACCGGTCGCCATTGCCACGGGTGAGCACGAGGTTATTGCCCTCCTGAGCAGCGTCCACATGTGTGGGAAGCTCCACCGCCAACGTCTGGCGCAAACGTTCGCGTAAAAGTTTGTCGTCGTGCAGAGCTGCGTTCTGTGTTGTGCTCATCGCCCGCCATGTATCGAAGAATCCATTCAGGTCCACTGCATCTGCGGGCAAAGGATGATTGTAGAGCGCCATCAAATCGCCCAGCGGTGGAATGGAAATGTCATGCTCCACCAGATCTTTCGCGTCGCTCAAGCCCGGATGCAGCTTGGCGAAGAAGCGATAAACCGCCTCGCGGCTCTCACGGTTGAAGTTGTGCGGAGCTTCGATCTGCACCGCCTCCACCGCATCGGGCTTGCCGTAGAGCGCATAGATGGAGTGGATGGCCGGGTACTCATCGCGCAGTGTGTTGCGCGTCCAATCCTTAGTGTCGGAAACCATCAGCATAGGACGCGGAGCGCTGATCGCGGCCAGCTCCACGTTGTTGGTGCCAATGCGCAAGCCAGCCTGGTTCTCGCACAGATCGCCGCCTTGCTTGAAGGAAGAGATCATGTTGACCGGTGCGCTGAAGTGAATACGCTCATCGACGGCTGCCAGCAGAAAGGTTTGCGAAGCGCCGCCCGATGCGCCAGTCGCGCCAATGTCGTTTGCGTCCACATCGGGCAGGGAAGTGACGAAGTCTACGGCGCGGATCGAGTTCCACAACTGCAAACCAAGCGGCCCCAGGCCCCACAGCCGCATCTCTGCGCTGCCAAAGCGATGCGGAATCTGCAGCGTGTCGGTGTAGCCCACCATGTCGTAGGCAAAAACTACGTAGCCCTGCCGCGCCAGACTGATGCCGAGCGATGGCCCGGAGAAGACCGGCTGATTCTCCAGCCTGCCATAGCTCCAGTGCCCGTGCGGACTCACAATGCCCGGATGTTTGGCGTGGCCATTTACGGGCCGGTAGAGATTGCCCCCCAGATAGAATCCGGGAAAAGTCTCCAGCAGCACTTTTTCAATCGTGTAGCCCTGGCCTTCGATCTTGCCGAAGACCTGCGCATGCAGATCGTTCTTGGGCGGAAGCGGTGAAAGCCCGGTGGAGACAAGGATCTGGTTCCGCAGCGCGGCACTGCGCTTCTGCCATGCGTACAGCGACTGAAAACTGGGCAGCGGCTGCCGCGTGTTGGTTGTAACGATCTGCGTATTGCGTACATCGCTCGCAGGAATGCTGCTGTCCGCATTCTGCGCGGCTGCCGACGACACAAACGCAGGAACCAAGGTCAAAAGAAGAAATGAAAAAGCAGAAAGGGCCGCGTACCAGGTTGTCCCTTTCAACCTTTTTGCAATCAAAACTTTCATGCGTAATCCTTCATGGAATCCTTGAAGTCTATAGCAGCTCATTTTTGGCCAGCGCAACATCAATATCAATCGACTTTGTGCCCAAGTAAGGATGTTTGGCCGTGAGCCGGACCTTGCCGCTGACTTCGAAGGCACGAATCCACACCGCGCCCTGTCCGCCCACCAGCGCGAAGGGGTTGTCGCCAAGAATCTCCGCAGGCCCGACTACATCCAGCTGAATGGCCTCGCTGGCAAAGGGACGAATCGCGCCGTACTCATCGGTGACGCGCAGCACTACGCGGGTTGTGTCAGCGCCATCGCCCATCAACTCGGTGTCGTCGGCCACCAGCTCGAATCTGCTGTCGATGGCCTTGCCAGAAGCGGTGAATGTGCCCGACAGCTTGCCGCCAATGTAGCCCTCGATCTTCAAGTCGCCCCAGTCTTCCATGGCCTTGGCGAGGTTGGCGCGGAAGGGTGGGTACTTCAGATGAGGAAACTCCTTGTGGTCTGGCTCGACCTCGGCGATCAGCTTTTCATGAATGTAGTACTTCAGCGTTTCGCAATTCGAGCAGACAACGCCATCGCTGATGTTGGAATTCTCATCACCGCGTGCCCAGTGGAAGGCCGGGGCAATCACCACTTCTTCTGCCGGGTCGCACTGCGAGCGATAGAAACCCGCAGCCAGCTTGGGTTCTCGGAAGATGTCCATCACGCCGTGATAGCAGATGCGGTCGCCCGAGCCGAAGTTGGCGTGGGTGTTGTAGTCGAATGCGCACCAGCCAATGCCGCCCGCGAATTGCGGATTCGAAGCCAGCTGATTGTGAATGCGCGCATGACGCAGTGTGTGTTCGCGCAACCGCTCCACGTTGTCAAAGGTCTTGGTTGGATAGGTGTGGCCAATGAACTCCGTGTTCAGGTAGCAGGGATGATTGGGCGCACGCAGCGGAAAGCCGAAGTCATTCATCGTGAAGACGTCTTCCAGCAACTCGCTTTCGTATTTGTTGCGAATGCCGCCGGTCTGTCGTGTTGGGTCAAGCTGGTGCGCCAGCGCATTGGTGCGCGTGTAGAAGGCGTGATTGTCGTGCGATTCGTTGATGCGCACGCCCCACAGAATAATCGACGGATGATTCCAGTCGCGGCGGATCATCCGGCGCACGTTGTCCACGGCCACGTCCTGCCAGGCCAGATCGCCAATGTGCTGCCAGCCAGGAATCTCTTCCAGCACCAACAGGCCAAGTTCGTCGCAGGCGTCCAGAAAGTGGCGCGACTGCGGATAGTGCGAAGTGCGCACGATGTTGCACTTCAGCTTTTTGCGCAGAATCACGGCGTCCTGTCGCTGCACGCGGCCGGGCATCGCCTGCCCCATCCACGGAAAGGTCTGATGGCGATCCAGTCCACGCAGCTTTACGATCTTGCCGTTCAAAGAAAATCCCTGCGGCGTGAACTTGGCTTCGCGAAAACCGATGCGTCGAGCATCATTATCGATGGGCTGACTGTTTTTGGTCAGCGCCACTTCTACGCGATAGAGCTTGGGCGATTGCAACTCCCACAACGTGATCCCGTCCAGCGCGTCGAAGCTGAGCGTGACGGATTCAGGCACAGCGCCCGCAGCCAGTTTCTGCGTAACTTTGGCGATCTGCTTCTCGCCGTCGTAAAGCGCAGCCTCCAGCGCAAAGTCGGCTTCAAGCGTCTTCGTGGCGCTCTCCAGAAAGCACTGCACGTCGAGCCCGGGTTGGCCACTGAGCACGTTCTTCGGCTGGGCAAAGATGTTCTCAATGTATGTAGGCGTAACCAGACGCAGCGAAACCTCGCGGTAGATGCCGCCGAAGGTCAGGTAGTCCACCTCATGGCCGAAGGGAGGAATGTCGGGCCGCTCGGTGGAGTCCACCTCCACGGCCAGCACGTTCTCGCCTGCCCAATCGATCTGCTGCGTCAGCTCAAAGCTGAAGGGCGTGTAGCCGCCCCGGTATTCGCCCAGTTTGACGCCGTTCAGGTACACGGTGGAGGCCAGCATTACACCTTCAAAATCGACAAAAACACGGCGGCCACGTGCCGGCTGCGGCATGCGAAAGCGTCGGCGATAGATGCTGACGAATTCGTAGGCGCGGTCGTCAAAGCTGTGCCAGGGCAGTCGCAGGTTGGTGTGCGGCACGTTCACACTGGCAAAGTGGCTATCGTCAAAGCTGCGTTCCCGGGCTTCGGGCGTGGCCTTGGGGCTATAGCGCCAGCGGCGGTTGATGGGCAGCACAATGCGGGCATGCGGAGCCTTGTGCGTCTGCGCCAGAGCGGGCACAACAGCCGAGGCAGCAAGAGCGGTTCCAGTCGTCTTTAAAAAATCGCGGCGGTCCATGAGAACTCCTGGCAATCCACCCGGTCGGGTTCCGGGCGGAGGGATAAGTAGTAGGAATAGAGTCTGTCCGACGATCATTGTATGCGTTTCCACAGGCGTCCGGCGTGGTTGCCGCGCACATTCCTTGGCCCTGCTGGCAGAAAGTTAGATGGATCTGCTATCTTTGAAAAGTTTTTCTCAATCCTCCCATTGCAAGAGGTATTTCGTGAACCGTCGCGACCTGTTAAAGCTCTCCGGGTGCGCAGTTGCTGCTGCTGCCACGCCTTCGCTTGTTTCTGCGGCTGAAGTGCGTAGTACGGCATCTGCCTCCGACAAAGTTGCCCGTTGGGATGTGTATGAGCTCACGCTGCAAGGCCCCGAGGGCGGCAATCCCTTCCTTGAGGTGCAGCTTGAAGCTGAGTTTCGATTGCAAAATCGAACGGTGCGTGTGGCTGGATTTTACGATGGCGCAAGCGCCTATAAGGTGCGCTTTATGCCGGAGGAAGCAGGCGTATGGAACTGGCAGACGCAGAGCAGCGCCGCTGAATTGAACGGAAAATCTGGCACATTCGAGTGCATTGCCGCAGAGCAGGGCAATCATGGTCCGGTAAGCGTGCGCGACCAGTTTCACTTTGGCTATGCGGACGGCACACCTTATGCGGAATGCGGTACAACCTGCTACGCCTGGGCTTTTCAGCCTGAAGAGGTACAGTGGCAGACGCTCGAAACGCTCCACAGTTCAGCCTTTAACAAGCTGCGCATGTGCATCTTTCCCAAGTGGTACCAGCACAACAAAAAAGAGCCGCCTGTTTATCCGTTTCCGCGTTCGGGTGAGACGAATGACTTTTCTCGTTTCAACGTCGAGTACTTTCAGCACCTCGATAAACTGATTCTCGCCCTGCGTAACCAGAGCCTTGAAGCCGATCTGATCCTCTTTCATCCTTACGATAAATGGGGCTACAAATCCATGTCGGCGGAGGTGGATGATCGCTATCTGCGTTACGTGATCGCTCGCTTTGGGGCCTATCGCAATGTGTGGTGGTCGCTGGCCAATGAGTTTGATCTGCTGCATGATAAAACCAGCAATGACTGGGACCGCTTCGCGCGTATTCTGGTGCATGAAGACCCTTTCAATCATCTGCGCTCCATCCACTATTGCCACATCCAGTACGACTACACCCGCACCTGGTGTACGCACGCCAGCGTGCAGGATTCGCGCATGGAATTGGCTGCAATCTGGCGTGAAGACTGGCAGAAGCCAGTAGTCTTTGATGAGTGCAAGTATGAGGGCAACATCTCTGCGCAGTGGGGCAATATCTCGGCGGATGCCATGACTCGCCGTTTTTGGATGGCGGCCGTTTCTGGGACATACTGCGGCCATGGCGAAACCTTCCTCAGCAATGAAGACATTTTGTGGTGGTCGCATGGTGGCAAACTGCATGGCAAGAGCCCGCAGCGGATTGCGCTTCTGCGCAAACTGCTGGAAGAGACTTTTGCCGTGGGCAAGGGCCCCATTGGCTTTGACTATGGCGGAGACCACCCGGTCTACTGGGCCAAACGGAAGAACGACAGCGTCTTTTTTTACTACTTTGACGAGCACCAGCCAGCGGAGTTGCCGATTGTTTTACCTAAAGACAAGAGCTATACGGCCGAGCTGATGGATACGAATTCGCTTGAACGCACCATGCTGCCGGGCCATTTTTCTGGTGAAACCACTCTAAAGCTGGCAGGCAAGGCTTACTGTGCGGTATGGCTGCGTGAGGCAAGTCTGTTGGCTCAGGGCTGAGGCACGTTTGCGTGCAGAATTGGGCAAAACAACCCATTCAATACAAGAATGATCCGGGTAGACGGTATAGAAAATCCAGAATTGCTGTAGAGGGAGTTGATGGGGAGAAGTGTCGTTTTCCTCAAGAAAACGGCATCCTGCACACTCTTTCAGACTGCACGCTCATTCTGAATTTGCTCTAAACGTCTGCCCGGAGGCGAAATGAAGTGAGGACAAGGATTACCAGGCTTTGATAACGTTAACGTACCGTTGGATCGCTGGACAAATAGCACTCTGCGCCACGATTCAATGAAAATGAAGACGTCTGGAAGGAGTTGGCGCACGATGAGCCTGATTCTGGGAATTGACGGGGGTGGTACGCGCACACGCGCTTCGATCTTGGATGGTGAAAAGATCATTGGGCATGCCGTGGGTGGTTCCATCAAGCGGCTGCGCGTGGGCGCTGCAGAGGCCGAGGCCAATCTGCGCTCCGTTCTGAAGGAAGCCTATGCCCAGGCCGGCATTCAGGGTGTTTCCGCCGCCTGCTGTGGGGTGGCCAGTGTCTCCATGCCCGGCATTACAGAGTGGGTTACGGCCGTATTGAACGATTTTGGTGTGGAATGCTCCGAGGTAGTGGGCGATGAGGTAATTGCCCTCGATGCGGCCTTCAGGGGAGGCGCGGGAATTCTGCAGATTGCCGGAACCGGTTCCAACACCATTGGCCGCACGGCCGATGGCAAGCGGGAGAGCGCCGGTGGATGGAGTTCGCGACTGGGCGATGAGGGCTCTGGCTATTGGATTGGCGTCAATGCCGTCCGACGCGCCCTGCAAGCCTACGACCGTGAGCAGCCCTGCGCCATTTTGGAGCGGGTGGGCGCATTGTGGCAGACGCCGACCATGGATCAGCTCATCAATGTTGGCGACGGCACACCGTCTCCCGACTTTGCCGCGCTCGCGCCCCTCGTGAACGAACTGGCCGAGGCGGGCGATGCCGTGGCTCTGGGGGTTCTGGCTCAGGCCGCGCAGGATCTGACCAACTTCGTGCTGCTGGTGCGGGATAAGCTCAAACGCAAGCACAACATCGCCGGTGAGATTCCGCTGGCCTGGACCGGCGGCGTCATTGAGACGATGCCTCTGGTGCGCGAGCCCTTTTTTGCCGCTCTCAAGTCCGCCGCTCCGGCAATGCCGGTAGCCACCAGTCCGGTAGTTTCGCTGGAAGGCGCTCTCTGGCGCGCCCAGCGCCTGCTGGCCTGAGCACTTCGCAACCTCTGTTATGGGCAGCCTCTATCCGTGGCTGCCCACTTTTTTGCATGGAATTCGACCGAAAGTTTGTTTTCAGCCTGCATACTGTTGCATATCTCAGAAATCAATACAGGAAAGGTTTGCAATGAAACGTTGGGCGATTCTTTTGAGCTTTTTGGTCATGCTGGCGGCAACCGTTGCTCATGCGCAGGATTCCGATGAAGACAAGACAGGCAAGGGAACGCTGACCGGAAGGGTCTTTTACACCGACAGCAAAACCCCGGCACGGTTGGCGCAGGTTACGCTGCTCAAGCTCGTTTCTGCAGGAGACAAGACGCCTACAAGCAAAAATCCTTTTGTAGCCATGTTAAGCAAAGGCGGATGTGGCCTCAAATGTTTTTCCTCGACCGGGCTGGATGGTCGTTTTGTCATGGATGAGGTTCCGGCGGGCAGCTACGTGGTGATGGCCGTACAGCAAGGAGCCGTGCCACCGCTGGCCCGGGGTGATCTGAATGAGCTGAATAAGGCTTCCTTGAGCGAGGTCAGCGCCGATGTAATCAAAAGCTTTGCTAAAGATCTGACTATTGTGTCCGTAGTTGCCGGCAAAAAATCCGATGTGGACGTGAATCTGACCCATGGCGCGGTCCTGCAGGGCACCGTCAGCTATGACGATGGTTCCCCGGCCGTGGCCGTCAAAGTCCATCTGCTCTACAAGACAAAGAGTGGCGAGTTCGCTGAACCAAACGCGATGTCGCTGGGCGCTGCGGCAACCAATTCCACGCTGATGGGCTACATGACCGACGATAGTGGCCACTACCGCATTGCCGGGCTGGCACCGGGGAGCTATGCAGTCCGGGTCGAGCTGCCGTTGAACATGCTCAAGAATCTGAGCAAGAACCTGATGGGGGCGATTGCACTAGGGGTTGCCAACCCCAAGGCCATGGGCAATGCAACCGCAATGGGCGACGGGCTGAGCGTCTATAGCGGCAATGTCTTCTTCAAAAAGGATTTGAAGGCGATCGCCGTGGGCGAAAACGAGCAAACGGTCGCGGAAGATCTGACCATCCCGGTCGACGGCATGCACTCGGTGACAGCGCATGTAGTAGAGAGCGCCACTGGCAAAGGAGTGGGGGTAGCACAGGTACTGCTGATGGACAGTGAGGGCAAGGAGACGTTGCGCTCCGGATTTGTGGACGACGACGGCACCTGCACCTTTGACTATGTGCCCAACGGACTCTACCTGCTGCGGGTGGCCAACGCCATGGCAGAGAAGGAAAAAGGGCAGGGCTATCTGGACGCCTCCAAGATACAGCACTACAAGGGCTCCGAGGCCAAGGTTCAGGTCAATGAAGATGTGAGCGGCGTGCAACTTTCGGTGAGCAAAATCGAGAGTGAAAGCAAGTAGTTGCTGGTATTTAATCACGGATTGACAAGCAGTATGTAATTTTTACCATGGTAAAAATTACTCGACCATGTAAAAAATACACACGTGAGAAGATCTTCGCAGCGTAGCAAATAGGCTGCGAAGATTTTCTCTTTTCTCGTAAGATATTTTATTTGAAGAACATAGAGAAAATAGTTGGTTTTTCGAGCTGAAAAATTAAGATTGGCACGACGATTGCTCTATTCAAAGTAACTTCGCAGAAATGCGCAGATCAAAAGATTCTGGTTGGAGCGTATGGCTCCCCAGTCGGCATTGCCGACAGATGATTTTTGGTCCACTGTGGAAGGTTTGCAAGCAGGCCTCGAAGAAGGCCGCAGACAGACCAGTAAGCCTACAGCAGGACAGACAAGTTTGGCGGCCCTGGTTACAGGCATTCCCCAGGATGCGGTAATCGGGTGCAGCGCGGAGCGGCCGCAAGGCCTTTATCCCCTCTCTCCGAGGAACTCAGCGCGCCCGGCAGCAAGCCGTTCGGCCGCCACCAAGCTCTCGCACAGCGAGAGAACCAAGGCAACTTGGCCCCCGTATATCGGGGGCCGTTTTTTTGATATTTTTGAACAAAATCAGAGTAAATGTGCCTTTGCTGGAGCATTTTTCTTGAGAAAAAGACCCTTGAGGGGATTATCTCTGGGGTCAGCTACTCTGATTTTGCTCTAGTGGTCCAGAACCTCGACGGCCACAACGCAGTTCCGGCCGTTGTTTTTGGCGCGGTAGAGGGCGCTGTCGGCAGCGCGGATCATGCTTTGCGCGTCGCAGGGAAAGCCCGAGGCAACGCCCATACTGGCCGTTACCTGCAATACATGATCCTTGTCCTGTGCCACGGCAGACTGGATTGCCTGCCGGATCTGCTCGGCGCGCGCCCGTGCAGCCGTAAAACCTGAACCGGGAAGAATCAGCAGGAACTCTTCACCTCCGTAGCGGCCCACCCAGTCGTAGCTGCGCACCGAGCGCAGCAGCACGGCACCAATTTCGCTTAGAACCGCGTCCCCGGCCGGATGCCCGTAGGTGTCGTTGATCTGCTTGAAGCGGTCCAGGTCGAGCATCAGGATGCTCAGCGGGGTCTGTTCGCGGCGGCAGCGTTCGATTTCTCCGTGCAGGCGGTCTTCGATCACGCGATGATTCAGCAATCCTGTCAGGTCATCGTGCTCGGCATAGTGGCGCAGCAGCTCGCGGGTACGCAGCAATTCGGTCTTTTCCGCTTCCAGATCCTGGGTCCGGTTCAGAATTGCGGCTTGCAGCTGGTGTTTTTGCCACACCAGAACATGGACGCGCCAGCGCCAGAGCAGTACGGACAGCAGGATGCCACCCAGCAGAAGAACAGCTTTCAGCTGCCAGCTTTGCCACCATATTGGCTTGATCCAGAATTCGAATTCCACGGTAGAGGAAGCCGTTGCTCTGGCAGGATCCATGGTTTGAGCCTGGAAGACGTAATGGCCGGGCGGCAGACGATGGAAATACAATTTTTCGTTTTCCGTGTCCACCCAGGTTTCTTCCAGGCCAAGCAGGCGATAGCGGATGTGCGGGTGGTTGCCGTCAAGAAAGTTGAGCGTAGCAAGCTGCAGGGTGAGCGCGGAATCACTCCAGCGCACCGTAGCGCCGTTGTACAGGAGCGTTGCGCCAAAGCTGGCCATGGTAATCGACGGCATGTGCGGGCTCGGGGCGTTGATGAACTCCGGATGCAGCAAGTGCGCCAGACCGCCGGAGGTGCCAATCCAAAGGCTTCCGTCGCAGTCTTCGTTCAGCCCGTAGCTGTCAATGTCGTTCCAGATCAGGCCGTCGTTGCGGGTAAAACTACGCCAGGAATGGCCATTGAAGACGGTAAGTCCGGCGTCCTGCCCCACCCAGAGCCAGTCGCGGCTGTCCACAAACAGATCGACAACCTGCTCGGAAAGCAGTTGTGGGCGCAGAATGTGCTCGAGTTCGGTGATGCGATTGCCGCTGATGCGCAGGCGCACAAGGCCGTTGAAGCTGCCCAGTGCCCAGAGGTTGCCATGATGGTCGGCGGCAATGTGCAGGGGGACAACGCCACCCAGGCCCGGATCGATGCGGCTCCAGCCGTGGGCGTTCAAGCGGTAGATTGCCTCCTCAGAGACGGCCCAGATCTCTCCCTGGTTTCCCAGGCAAAGGCTGCGGAAGCGCATGGTGGGGCGGGGGAAGGCGGCAGCTTTCACTAGAACGGGAGCGTCCGCATCCGGTGAAACCAGATAAAGCCCCTGCAGTGTACCGATCCAGAGCCGGTCTTGCGGATCAACCAGAATCGAGTAGATCTTGGCAGGGAGCTTCCAGTTGCCGCTGGCCTTGCCCTGCGGATTGATCCTTACCAGCAGTCCTTCGGAGGTGCCCGTCCAGGTGTTTCCCTGCCGATCCTCCGCCAAAGCCAGTGGATGATTCGTGTTCAGGCCTGGACTTAACCAAGTTTGGGCCTGCACAGAACCGGGAGCGAGCCAGTCCAGACCGCCTACGGTGGCAATCCACAGCCTTCCAGCATGATCGCGCAGCGTGCGCCAGACGATGTCGTCGTTGAGCCCTTCGCTGCGGGTGTAGGCCTCCCAGTTTCCCTGTCCCACCCAGTGCATGAGTCCGTGGCCGGCCAGACCGATCCACAGGGAGCCGTCGCGGTCAGTGATCAGGGTGGAGATCTGAATGCCGGGCAGACCATTGTGGGGCGTAATCATCCGCCAGTGGTCGCTCTCCCAAAGACCGAAATCCGCCCCACGGCTGGCCAGGATCCGCCCCTGACGGTCCATGGTGAAGGAAACCCTCAGAGAGGATTCCGTGCCACCGGGCAAATTGCGATCAAATGCTTTGTTCTGTGCCGGATCTATCTCTTCTATATGCGAGTTGCCTCGCAGCCAAAGATGCCCATGGCTGTCCAAGAGCATATGAAGCCAGTGTTCGTGCGGCAGATGCAGCAGGGAGCCTACCCGCTGCATCTGCCCACCGGAGAGCCTGCAGAGGTCCTCGTCGCAGCCGTACCAGAGCGCGCCAGTGTTGTCGTAGAGCACGCTCCAGATGTGCGTGCCTTGCAGTTGCAAAGGGACGGCGCGGAAGGCGCTGGCGGAATCTCGCCGTAACTGATAGACGTTGTTGCGGTCTGCCACCAGAATCTGCCCGGCTGGCGACTCGGTGAAGACGGAGCCGACGCTCAGAATGAAGTGGCTGCCAGATGCGGGCAATCCAACCTCTTCAAAATGCCCGTTCTGGTTCCGAAAAAAGATCTCCCCGGTGGTGCCCACCAGCATGCTTCCGTCCGGTTCGATGAGGATGTCCTGAATCGAGCGGCCTGTCATGCCCTGCGCTGCCCCAAGGCGTGTGTATTGAGTGCCGTCAAAGCGGTAGAGGCCGTTGTCGGTCCCGATCCAGAGGAAGCCATCGTTGTCCCGGGCGGCACAGTTAATGTTCAGGTTGTCCAGGCCGCTGGAGGAATCGGAAAAGCTGTAGTGCTGCGCCGGGGATAGGGCAGTGGAAAGACAGGCTAGCGCTACGCTGAGGATCAGCGTTTGCAAAATGACCTTCAGCTTCATCTGCCCGCCGTGCAAGTCAACCCTTCGCAATTACCTGGAGATAATTCATTATGTGCGAAAAATGAGCACCTTGCAGTAAAAATCCTGCTTGCAGGGAAGAGAATTAACCGCTCGGAGAGGCACGTTTTCCCAGACAAAAAACGCCATGGGGCATGGCGCTATTTGTGCCCAGTGCGAAGCCTTGAATCTGCTGAGTTTGCGGACGTCCGTTCCTGAAGGCGAGAAAATTTTTGCTGGGGAGGGGGTAGAACTGAGGCAGATTTGAGTCGAATCAAAAGTACCGTAAAACGTAGGCAGATTTCAAGTATTGGAATCCACCCCTGAGGGGCGGTGGGATGCTGTGGCTCAAAGCTGCTTTTTGCAGGATTTCACAGCGCCCCTCAGGGGCGCTCCGTCTCCCTGTGGCAGCAAGCCCCGGGTTTCATCCGGGGCTATTTTTGCTTCACCCCTCCCGGGGTGAAAAACGGTCGTAGCCGTGAACGTCAACAGACACCGCGAGCTTTTGTAGGGCACATGCTTTTTTGCAGCCAGATCAGGCCTGATCGTCGCAGCCGCACGGTTCGTCCGGAAAGAGCTCGCCGGCAGGCGGTTCTTCGCTGGTGGCCGTGGGTGGAGGGGCGCTGAAGAAGCGTTCCACTTCGTCCAGAACTGCCGTGCCGTTCTTTTCCCGGTAGATGGCAGACCGCAGTTTGGATCCGCCCGGAACACCGTGCGTGAACCAGGTGGCAAACTGCTTCATTTTGCCCACCGGATCGCCCAGGCGGGCATCGCGCGGCAGATCCTTGGTAGCTTCGGTCTCGGCGAGCAGCATCCGGAAGTAGGCGTGGATCATGCGGAAGCGGTCTTCCCGGGTGGGCTCGTCGTAGCGGCCAGTGGCTGTGTACTGGGCAATCTGGCGGAAGATCCACGGATTGGTGGGCGCGGCGCGGCCAATCATGACGGCGTCGCAGCCGGTCTCATGCACCATGGCTGCGGCGTCTTCCGGGGTGCGGATGTCGCCATTGCCGATCACTGGAATCTTAACCGCCTGTTTGACGCGGCCAATCCACTCCCACTGTGCCTGCCCCGAGTAGCCCTGTTCGCGGGTGCGGGCATGCAGCGCCACGGCGTTCAGACCCTCGTCCTCGGCCATGCGGGCCAAGTCGATGCAGACGATCTGCTTCTCGCTCCAGCCCATGCGGAACTTGACGGTGAAGGGAATCGTGACTGACTTGCGGACGGCGCGGAAGATCTCCAGAATGCGCGGCATATCGCGCAGCAGCCCCGAGCCGCCATTGGAGCCGACGACTCGCTTGGCTGGGCAGCCCAGATTCAGATCGACCAGATCAAAGCCTGACTCCTCGACGATGCGGGCAGCTTCGGCCAGCGTCTCGGGATTTGCGCCAAAGATCTGTGCGCCAATCGGGTGCTCGTCCTCGTAGAAGCTCAGGTAGCGGCGACGCTTGGTTTCGCGCATGCGGCTCAGGCCATCGGCTGAGGCGAACTCGGTCATCAGCAGTCCGCAGCCGGAGTCGGCGTTGGTGATCGTCTCTTCGACCCCAGGCTCCAGCTCACTGCACTCAGCGTCCTGTTCTTTGTTCTCTGTGCTCTGTTCTCTGTGCTCTGAAAACAGGCTGGCGTGGCGGATAAAGCGCCGGAAGACAGTGTCCGTGACGCCCACCATGGGGGCCAGTACAGTGGCTGGAGAGACGGTGACTGTGCCGATCGTGAGCGTGGCGGGAACCCGAGCTTCCGCCGGCATGGCGTGCTCAATGGGGTTATCCCAGTGCTTTTTTACGGTAATGCCTCTGATTCCCATGAAAGTGAATAGCCGAAGGTGAACGGTGAGGGGAAGGGGAGAAGAATCTTCAAGTTACGGGGAAGAAGACGTCCTCCAGATGTAGATAGGCCTCCGCCAAGGCGGAGGCCCACTCGCTTGATCCGTGCTTCGACGCGCTTAGCTGGCGGCTTCGCTCTTTGCGTACTTGCGGCGGAAGCGCTCGATGCGTCCAGCCGTATCCACCAGACGCTGTTTGCCGGTGAAGAACGGGTGGCAGCGGGAGCAGATTTCCACGCGGATGTCGCCCTTGTTGGTCGAACGGGTCTCAAAATTGGTACCGCAGGCGCACAGAACGCGAACGGCTTCGTAAGTGGGGTGGATCTTTTCCTTGGGCATCGCTTAAAGACAGACCTTTCCTGCAATCTTCCTCATCCATTGTACGAAGAGTTGCAGCGTTGTGCAACATCAAGGACAAGTGACTGAAAAATAACATCTTTCCAGAAGGGAATTTTTGAGGGAACGATTGCTTTTGCCTTTCCCTGCCCAGTTTTCCCCGGTTTTGGTCCCAGTCTTCTAGACTCTGGCTCCTACGCTCAACTCCATCTTGGCCAGCTCCAGCAGTGTTTCCGTAACGCACACCGAGTTGTGGCGGACGACAGACTCTTCGCTGGCGAAGTTCCCAGTGATGACGCGTACGCCCATAGCCTCAATCCGATCAATGTCGGCTTCTATCGGCGCAGCGCCCTCGGCGGCATAGCTAGCCAGCGTCTGGGGCCGGAAGGGGGCCGTGTTGATCAGGGCGCAATCGAAGATCGGTGCTCCGGTGTGCTGATAGATGCGATCAATGTGGTCGGCTGCGCTCAGGCCCAGGCTTTCGTTGGCTTGGGTCATCAGGTTGCAGACGTAAACCCGCAGGCCATTGGCCTTGATGAGCGCTTCGGCAATGCCGTCCACCAGCAGGTTGGTAATCAGCGAGGTGTAGAGTGAGCCGGGACCGATGCTGATCAGGTGGGCGCGTTCGATGGCATCAAGCGTTTCGGGCAGTGGGGCAGGGTGGGGCGGATCGAGCATCAGTTCTACGATGTGCCGCTTGCTCGCGCTGATGTCAGTTTCGCCGCGCACCAGAGAGCCGTCGTCCATCTGTGCCACCAGCGAGGTGCTAGCCGTGGTGGCGGGATAGATGCGGCCACGGGTGGCCAGAATCTTGGAGGAAAGCTGAATGGCCAGGGCAAAGTCGCCGGTGATTTCAGTAAGCGCGGCCACAAAGAGATTGCCGAGCGTGTGCCCGCGCAGCTCGCCCCCTTGCCGGAAGCGGTGGCTAAACAGGCGCGACAGCAGGTCTTCTTCTTCGCTGAGGGCCACCATGCAGTTGCGCAGGTCGCCCGGCGGCAGCATATTGAAGTCTTCACGCAGGCGGCCGGAAGAGCCTCCATCGTCGGTCACGGTGACCACGGCGGAGAGATCTGCGATCATGGCTGCTGCGCTGGCTGGCTGGCCGGAGACTGCCACATGGCTGCGCAGCCCGCGCAGAAGCGTGGAGAGCCCCGTGCCGCCACCCATGGCTACAACGCGCAGCCAAGAGCCCGCTTGTCCGGCGGGCTCGTTGGAGGTGCTCGTCATGGATGCTTCGGCGTTGTTCAATTCAGCCCCAGCGGAACTTCCGGATAAAGCAGCTCGGTAAAGCTGGGGTCGTCCACGATGTTCTGGAAGTCGTTGTCGACGCGCGCCTGCAGGCGATTGCGCGGATTCAGCTCAATTGCCCGGCTCAGATGCGTAATGCATTCCTTGTTCTGGCCAGTGAATGCATCCAGAATCGCCATCCCGTAATAAGCGTAGTCGGCTTGGGGATAGGTGCCAAGGATCGTCTCGAAGTGTTCGCGCGCCTCCTCGTAATAGCCGGTATTCAGCAGGGAGACGGCATAGTCATAGTGCTCTTCCGGCGTGGTGAAGGCCAGCTGCGGGCGCTCCATTTGGCGTTGGCAGGTGGTCATGTACATGCGGCAGCGTTCCAGAATCTCTGGCGGCGCCTGCGACAAAATCTTTTCAAAGGCCGCCAGGGCCTTGTCGTATTTGCCCTGCTGCAGCAGCTGAACTGCCGCCATGTAGGCGTGGAAGACTGCTGCATTGGCATTGACCGCCGGAGTTTCAGCGGCCGTTGCGGGCGATTTTTTGCGGCCTGCGGCCGTCGTGCGCGCATCTTGCTTCATGTGTTTAACCGGAGGAACTAGGTTTTGGGCCCTTCCTTCCGTACCGTTGCCGGATACGGAACAACTGCCTGGAAAGATAGCTTCTCAGGCAATTTATATACGCATTTACGGGCCTCACGTCAATGGGGGATACATCAGGATCGGTTTCCCGAACCAGATTGGGCATATAAAACCGGATTCAACGTGGGGTCATTGTACATCTTAAACTGTCGGTAAAGCTTGAATCGACGATTTCCGGCCAAAGTCTGGCTCCACAGCTCGTCCAGGCAGGCGGCCAGGTCGCTGCGTTGTTCGGTGAGCATCGCCAGACGACCCTGGTTGCGTTCCTGGTGTCCCGTGGGCGCATCCCGGCGCAGGGTCTCTTCGCGGGTGTGATAAATCTTGAGCGCCAGAATCGAGAGCCGGTCGATGATCAGTCCCGGCGACTCGCTGTGCAGCGGAACCCCTGCCCGCGGCAACGATTGCGGCTCCAGCCAGCCGAGCAGGGTTAGGTCCAGTTGTTCAGCCAGATCATTCCGCAACTGGTTGGTGCGGTCGATGCGCCGCTTCACCTGGGCCAGATCGGCGTCGCTGGCCAAGGGGTTGCGCGCCTCGTCTTCGATGTGCCACAGATCAAAGTTGGCCATGTGCTGGCGTGCCACCCGTCCCAGCCACTCTTCGGGCAGGCTCAGGGCGGAGCGGTCGCTCTGGTGGGCGGCTTCGGTCAGTTGGTCGTGCAATGCAACAAGGGCAGTGACTGAAAGCATCGTATGCGGATCCTGGGCAGGTTTTCGTCAATCCTTCAGGGGATCGCGTCGACCGGCGCAAAGGTCTATGGTAGAACTATCTTCTTGCATGCTTCAAATTGGTTTCCCCTGCAGGGGGTGAAATCCAACCGTGCATGCGGCGTACCGGGGCGGTTGTCTGGGACCCGAACACCCGGTGGGAGGTTGAAAGTTGAACGGCGAAGAACGGTTTCTATGCCTGGCCAGAACTGTGGCAGGGAAGGATTTTTTACGTCAATGCGCAGCGTCGCAGATTGGCGTCACCCTGCTGACGCTGGATGAATTGCGGAAGGCCGATTGGCCGCACGAAGCACTGGAGAATCTGGCCACCATGCCCGACGGGCTGACCCAGGACCAGATCACAAATACAGTTGCCTGGATGGCCCGCAGCCGCCACTACAGCCGTATTGTGGCGCTCGATGAAGCTAGTCTCGTTTGCGCCGCCGCCCTGCGTGAGCATCTGCGTATTCCCGGCATGGGGCTGACCACGGCCGGCTACTATCGTGACCGCCTGGCCATGTGCATCAGCGCCAGCGAGTCCGGCTTTACGGTGGGCCAGTTTGTGCGCGTGCTCAACTACGAAGAGCTGCGCGCCTTCATGGAGCGGGTTCCTGCGCCCTGGATTCTGCGACCACGTGGCAATGAGCCCGGTTTGGCCACCCTTCAGGTGGAAGATGCGGACCAGCTCTGGCGGGAACTGGAGGCGCTCGGTGATCGGCAAAGCCACTATCTGCTGGAAGAACTTGTGGAAGGCGAACTCTTCACTGTTGAGTCGATCATCAACGAATGCAGCGTAGTCTTTTCTGTGGTGCATCGCCACAGCCAGCCCGGCGGTCCCGGCTCACCCCTGTGTGTGGCCACGGTAGATCGCGGTAGCTGTGAATGGGAGCAGTTGAAGGTCCTGAATGCAGGTCTTGCACCCTCGCTTGGCATGGTGCGTGGCCTCGCTCATGCCCGCTTTCTGCGCCGTCCCGCAGATGGAAAGTTTGTTTTTGACGGTGTAGCCGCAACCGTTGGCGCTGGACTCGTGGATCAACTCACGGAGACTGCTTCCGGAATGAATCTGTGGCGGGAGTGGGCCCGGCTGGAAGTCGCCCACCTGCGCGGGGAAAGCTATGTGCCCAGCGAATGGAACGAGGGCTTTGCCGGCGTTGTTCTATGGCCGGAAGACGAGGCTGGCCGCGCTGCCTGGACGCGTGCCGCACAGATGGATTTGCCCGAGATCGTCGAGCGCATCCAGTACAATGGCAAACTCGGCATCCTCGTGCGCTCGGCCCTCTATGAGCAGGTAAACGAGATCCTGAGCTGGCTCCGGCGCGGCTGATCCGGAAGGGCGCACAGAAAAACGTGTTGCGGTGCGGAGTCAGGGAGGGGAATAGAAGGCAGCCCTTCCCGTCTCGAGCAGCAATACGGACTTACCGTACACTGATGTTTATGCCGCGTTTCGCAAAACATCAGTGTGCTCCCGTCTGGCTGATGGGGATTTCCAACGCAACCTTCGGACTGGTCAACGGCTTCATCGTTCTGCCCTTGCCGCTGATGCTCTCC
This sequence comes from Telmatobacter bradus, assembly GCF_048629425.1. Taxonomy (NCBI): domain Bacteria; kingdom Pseudomonadati; phylum Acidobacteriota; class Terriglobia; order Terriglobales; family Acidobacteriaceae; genus Telmatobacter; species Telmatobacter bradus. Next base: position 2,531,947 of record NZ_CP184532.1, on the reverse strand, counting down.
GCGCAGGGCGTTTCCGAGTTGCACATCGCGGCGATCAGCGCAGCGGCCCTTTCTCCCGGCTTTTGGACCTTCCTGCTCGGGCCGGTGCTCGATATTCGCTTCAGCCGTCGCTGGTATGCGGGAGTTTTTGCCCTTCTGGCGGGAGTCTGTCTGACGGTTGCCGTCTTGTTGCGAGAACATCTTCTGCTGCTGGAAATTGCGCTGATGATTGCCAACGCCGCGGCGGTTTTGAGTTCCAATGCGCTGGGTGGCTGGTTGGCCGGGCTGGTCTCCGAGATTGCCGCCAACAAGGGCGACACAGAGAGCCACGAAGGCGCATGGCTGAGTGCGTGGACGCAGGTGGGCTTCTTCCTCGGCAATGGCCTGATGGCTGGCTTGGCGGCAGAAGGCCTGCACCGCTTGCCGCTGCATATTATCGCTCCGCTGCTGGGGCTGTTGGTCGTTCTTCCCGCAGCCATCTTTCCCTGGATTCCGCTGCCAAAGGCCGAAGTTGCTGAAGCGCAAATGGCCTTGCGCCACCAGTTGCGCGACGGCTTCCGCCAGCTTTTCAGCGAACTGGGTGCCTTGCTCAAGCGGAAGGAAGTCTTGCTGTCGCTGCTTCTGTTTGTTGCTCCCACAGGCTCTTTTGCCTTGAGCAATCAGTTGAGCGGCGTGGCGCGGGACTTTCATGCCTCGGATGCCTTTGTCAGTCGCATGGGAGGAATCATTTTGACGGTGGCCGGAGCCGCGTCCTGCCTGCTGTTGCCCATGCTCGCCCGCCGCATCAAGGCGCTGCCGCTCTATCTGATGATTGGCACGGCAGGAAGCGCGTTTACGCTGGCCGTTCTGCTGCTCCCCAAGACGCCTCTGACCTTTGCGCTTGCTTTTCTTGGCGAAAACTCCATGCAGGCGCTCAGCTTTACCGCAGCGGTTGCCATCTGTTTTGCAACCATTGGAAAAGACAATCCGCTGGCCGCCACACAGTTTAGTTTGCTGACGAACGCCACGGTGCTTCCCATTCTCTACATGGGCATACTCGATGGCCGCATCTATGGCGGTCATGGCTTGGCCGGGATGTTTTTTGTCGATGGAGCTCTGAGTCTGACTGCTTGCATTGCCATGGCCGCGCTGCTCTGCCTGGGCGGGAATGCGGCAGGGAGTGGCTTCCGGGTACGCTTCTCCATTGCTGCCGACAAGCTTCCCGAGTAAATCGCTCATCAGAGGAAGCGGGCAGACTGGGTGCGGAATTGATAGAAAATTGACAAAATACGCAGGAAAACTTAAATTACGAGTATGCTTGCTGCTTTATTTGCAGCATGGAGGCATGTGATCGCGACAGTCCTGAATTACGCCTGGATGTGTATGTGCTGCCCTATGTGCGGCACTCCGCGGGCGTCTCTTCTGGTCTGATTCAGCAAAATCATCCGGCCTTGCAAGAACCACCCGCATCCTGCGCGGTGGTTTTTTTGTTTGCGTGACGCATGGATCCAGGAAGTCGTTCAAGGTTTCCCTCCCCAACACCGTTGAACTGGAAAGGTAGTATGAGAAAACTGATTGCACTCCTTTTGTTTGTTTTTTTTGCCGTATTTTCAGCCAGTGCACAATCGTTTCGCGGAAGCATCAGCGGCCATCTGCTGGATGCTTCCGGCAATACCCTCTCTCAAGGGCAGGTGACGGCGCGTAGCGTGGAGACGGGTGCGGTCCGTAGCGCGGTGGTGGATGGGCGCGGAGGCTATACCCTGCGTGAGCTCTCGGCCGGAAACTATGTGGTGACGGCTGAAAGTGCAAGCCTGCGCAAGGTAAGCCGTCAGGTGTTGGTGAGCGTTGGCCTTGAAACCAGCGTGGACTTTGAACTGGGCAGCTTGGAAAAGGTAGTACAGCAGGTGGAAGTGACCGCTGCCGCGCCCCTGATTGAGCCCACGCGCGACACGCTTTCGCAGGTGGTGGACAACCGTCTGGTGCAGGACTTTCCCCTCAACGGTCGCGACTTCGGCAAGCTGGTCGCCCTCACTCCCGGTGTAACGGTGGAAGGCTCGGGCGTAGCCGGAACGGAAAAGGGATTCGGCCAGTTCAACATCAATGGAAATCGCGATCGCTCCAATAATTATCTGCTCGATGGTGCCGACGACAACGATCCCTTCTTCAATAACTCCGCGCTGAATCAGGTGGGCATTACCGGCGCACCCGCATCGTTGTTGCCGATTGACGCCATTCAGGAGTTCAATCTGCAGACGCAGGCAGCGGCCGAGTACGGTCGCAATAGCGGTGCCACCGTCAACATCCTCACCAAGTCGGGAACCAATCAGTTCCATGGTGCATTGTTTGAGTACGTGCGCAACTCGGCTTTTGATGCGCGCAACTACTTCAACACCGTCACCAACTCCGACGGCACGGCCAATCCGCAGAGCCCGTTCAAGAACAATCAGTTCGGTGGCTCCATTGGCGGTCCCATCCAACAGAATCGCACCTTCTTTTTTGCCGCCTATGAAGCGCAGCGGGAGCGTGTGACCAGCGACTTTGATCTGTATGTGCCCACCGCGAAGGAAATTTCTGCCGCCCGCGCGATTGCCGTCACGCAACTGGGCACCAGCGTGAATCCCGCGCTCGACAAGATCCTTGCCTACTTCCCGACCTCGACCACGGGCACGGTGAATGGCGCGGTAAACGATCTGAATGACCTGAGCAGTGTAATTGGCAAGATCGATCATCAGTTCAGCCCGCATGAAAGCGCCTATGTGAACTACGTCTACAGTTCCAGCAATCAGCGCTTCCCGTTGGGCGGTCTGGGCTATGGAACGGGCTCACGCATTGGCAGTTTTGCGCAGGTTTCGCCCACCCGTGTGCAGGTGGCTTCGGGTGGATTGCTGACTACCATCGGCAACAGCACGCTGAATGAGTTCCGTGTGGGCTACTCGCGTTATCACAGCAGCTTTGCTGGAGCCGATGCGAATCTCGATCCCACTTCGATGGGTCTGGACTTGGGCGATCAGCGCAATGGTCTGCCGGAAATTGACTTCGGTGGACTGGTAGAGAATCTTGGCGCTTCCGCCTACAGCATTCCCCGTGCCCGCACCAGTCAGACCGTGCAGTTGCTCGACAATCTGTCCTTCGTACGCGGCAAGCACAGCATCAAGGTGGGCGCGGAGTACCGTCGCGCCATCGTCAATTCCTACGACGACAATCTGGAGCGCGGCCTGCTTGATGTGAATGATGAGACCGATGCCAATGGCAACAATCTGTACGCCACGGACTCGGTGACCAACATGCTGGTCAGCTATTACACGGGCGACATCGATGCTTCCATTGAGTCCGGCAACACGCAGCGCACCACGGTCAACAACAACTTCGGTGTTTTCGCGCAGGATGATTATCGGTTGACCGATCGTCTGACGATCAACGGTGGCTTGCGTTGGGAGTACTTTGGACCGCTGAGCGAAACGCACGGCCTGATCTCCAACTACGACTTCAATACGAAGGCTCTGTTGCAGGGCCGTGGCTATGACCCCAAGTACACCAGCTTCTCACCCCGCTTGGGTTTTGCCCTGCGCACATTGCCGAATACCGTGGTACGCGGTGGCTATGGTCTATACTACGACTACATTCCGCAGAACCTGCTGATTGCCAACTACGCCAACGCTGCTGGCCTGACGACCAACCCCATTGGAGCCAAGCCGGTTGTGTCGATGAACTTTGACGGCAGCGCATGGGCCAGCAACATCGGTCCGGCCTACGTTGCCTCGGGTGGTCCATACAGCATCTTTGGCACCGGCAAGAACTTTACCGTGCCCTACACGCAGAGCTGGAATCTGAATGTGCAGCAGCAGCTCGGTCAGGCCGCATCGTTTGAACTCGGCTACGTGGGCTCGAAGGGCACACATCTGACGCGCCTCTACGATGCCAATCAGACCGATGCGTACGGCAATTATCCGAACGCGAATTACGAGCAGATCGGCATTCTCTCCACCGAGTCGGCCTCGAACTATCATGCGCTGCAGGCCACTGTGCGCTCCCGCGATCTGCACGGCATCTCTGGCTTCACAAGCTATACGTGGTCGCACTCGATTGACGATGCTAGCGATGGCATTGACTATGCGGCCGGCATCGCTCTGCCGCAGGATTCAACCAACCTGCGTGCCGAGCATGGCAACTCATCGTTCGATACGCGCCAGCGCTTTACCCTGGCCTTCAACTATCTTGCCCCGCGCATTGCTGCGGTTCCCGTATGGGCAGGCAAAGGCTGGCAGGCCAACGCTATCGCCACGGTGCAGTCGGGGCGTCCCATTCAGATTGCCAACTCGGACGATACCAGCGAACGCTACAACTATCGTCAGCGTCCCAACCTGGTTCCGGGCGTCAACCCAATTCTGTCGCACTGGACTCCGGCGGGCGGCTATCTGAACCCGGCGGCGTTTACGCAACCAGCGGATGGCACCTTCGGCGACCTGGGTCGCAACCAGCTTTACGGACCCGGCTTCTGGAATACCGACGTCTCGCTGCTCAAGAGCACGCCGCTGCGCAGGAATCTGGAATTGCAACTGCGTGCCGAGTTCTTCAACATCTTCAACCATCCGAACTTTGCTCTGCCCGACGGCTCACTCTCGTTTGGCGACGATGCCAATGGCAACGTCTTGCCGATGGGTGTGATTTCGCAAACCCCCGATGTGGCGCAAGGCAATCCTGGACTGGGTGGCGGCGGACCGCGTGTGATGCAGTTCAGCGCCCGCATCCAGTTCTAACGGTGTCTGCTGCAAAATGGAGAGAGGCAGGGGGTTTAACCCCTGCAAAAATCCCGAAAAAGGGCCACAGGCTTCAGCCACGGCATTTTCTTGTCAGACGGGCAAGATGCTGTTTTGCTTCTCTGGACATAGACCAGGAAAATCGAACATGGCAAGGCGCATGGACTCCGGTCCGTGCGCCTTGCTTTTTCTCAAAGGAAGTGTGGATCTGTCGGGGAAATTTCCCGAGGTGCCGAGCAATAAAAAATGCGCGTAAGAAAATACGCGCATTTACTCAAATTCTAAAGAGATTCTGGTGAGCCCGCTGGGATTCGAACCCAGGACCCACGCCTTAAAAGGGCGTTGCTCTACCAACTGAGCTACGAGCTCCCACCAGATGCGCTTCTGGCTCCAGGAAGAACCGATCAACGCATTGACTTTAGTCTACCTTAGAGTTGGTAAATACGCCAACAGCTGAGCAGTGGAAAGCGCGGCAGGAAACTGTGCCTTTTTTCGCTGCCGCCGTCCTGTTATCCTTGGCAAGAAATCTCTGGAGGTTGTGCATGTCTGTTCTTACCTGCATTTTTGGTGTTCTTTTGGTGGCTCTCGGAGTTGGCGGGCTAGAGTGGAAGGAAACCGTGCACTCGGCGGCAATTTATCCTATCGTCTTCGGTCTGTTGATGATCGTGAGCGGCATTCTGACCAAGAGCAAAAATGAAAAGCGGCACGAGACCTTCCTTTATGTCAGCTCCGGCGTGGCCGTGCTGGGCCTGCTGCTGAGCGCGCTGATGGCTCTGAATGGCTATGGATCGGCCCGCAGCGAAGGCGTGGATGTGGATGTGGATCTGCTGCGCTATCGTCTGGTGATGGCGGCTACGCTCTTCGTCTATCTGAACCTCTCGGTTCGCTCCATCCTCAACCTGCGTGCCGCAAAGAAGGCCGCCGCGGAACAGGACTAACGTTATGGCAGCCATGCACGGCGGTGGAATGAACTTTGGCTTGCGCGCTGAACGCACACCCCACGGCCGTACGGCCCGCCGTGCCCAGGAGGATGCGCCCAAGCGCCGGCCCAGCCTGAAAAAACTTTGGCCGAAGATCCGTTCGCTGGTGGTGCCGCGTCTGGGGCTGCTCAGCGTCGGTCTGATTTTGATGGTGGTCAACCGTATTGCCGGGCTGGTGATGCCCTACACCTCAAAGCCGCTGCTCGACGACGTGCTGGCCGGGGCGCATCCCCATCCTGAACTGCTGCCCAGGTTCATCGCATTGGTCTTCGGCGCCACCGTGCTGCAGGCCATTACCTCCTTTTCGCTGACCCAGCTGCTCTCCAAGGCTGGCCAGCGGCTGATAGCCGAGATGCGCAGTCAGGTGCAGCGCCATGTGGGCCTGCTCCCGGTGGCCTACTACGATGAAAACCGCACCGGCACGCTCGTCGCCCGCATCATGACCGATGTGGAGGGTGTGCGCAATCTGGTGGGAACCGGGCTGGTGGAATTCGTCGGCGGTATGCTGACGGCCGGACTGGCCTTCCTTTATCTATTACATCGCAGCGTGGTGGTTACGCTCTCGGTTTTTGCCGTGATGGGCTGCTTTATCTTCGTGCTCCAGTACGGATTTCGCGTCATCCGGCCCATCTTCCGCGAGCGGAGCAAAATCAATGCGGAAGTCACCGGTCGGCTGACTGAATCGCTCGGTGGTGTGCGCGTCATCAAGGGCTATCACGCCGAGGCACGGGAGGCTGGCGTCTTCTCGGCAGGCGTAGATCGGCTGCTTACCAACGTGATGCGCTCGCTCACCATGACCAGCACGCTCTCTGCTGCATCTACAACCGTGCTTGGCCTGGTAAGTGCACTGGTCATGTGGCTGGGCGGGCGTAATGTGCTGCAAGCCAGCTGGACCGTGGGCGACTACTTCAGCTACAACATGTTTCTCGCCTTCATGATCGCGCCCGTCTTCCAGGTCGTGAACATTGGCACACAACTGACCGAAGCCTTTGCCGGATTGGAGCGCACCCACGAGATTCTTTCCGAGATGGAGGAGAACCAGAACCCGGAACGCGTGGTGAAGTTGGCTCCGATCAAGGGCCGCATCCATTTTGAAGCCGTCGAATTCTCCTATGTAGAAGAAAAGACCGTGCTACATGGAATTGAGTTCCTAGCCGAGCCCGGCACGGTGACCGCGCTGGTGGGTAGTTCAGGTTCCGGCAAATCCACCATTATCAACCTGCTCTGCGCCTTCCATACCCCGGACAAAGGCCATGTACTGGTTGATGGCGTGGATCTGGCTACCGTGGACCTGGACAGCTTCCGCTCCCAGCTCGGTATCGTATTGCAGGACTCCTTCCTTTTTGATGGTACGATTCGCGAAAATATCCTTTTTTCGCGTCCTGAAGCCTCGCAGGCAGAGTTTCTCTCCGCCTGTCACACCGCCAGAGTGGATGAGTTTGCCGAACGCTTCAATGAAGGCTATGACACGATTGTGGGCGAACGGGGCGTCAAGCTCTCCGGCGGCCAGCGCCAGCGGCTTTCCATTGCCCGTGCCTTGTTGGCGGAGCCACGTATTCTGATTCTGGATGAGGCCACCAGTTCGCTTGACAGCGAAAGCGAGGCCATGATCCAGGCTGGCCTGCAGCATCTGATGCAGGGCCGCACCACCTTTGTAATTGCCCACCGCCTGTCGACCATCCGTCGCGCCGACCAGATCCTCGTCGTGGAAGAGGGTAGGATCGTGGAGCAGGGGAATCATTCTCAACTATTTGAAAGAAAAGGTCGTTATTACGATCTATATACGCGGCAGCATGGCCTGGAAGCCAATCTTTTTCTGGCTCCTGGGGAAGGCGATGCCCCCGATTCAAATGAAATTGATAGTTTGTGAAGGAATCGTAGGAAGTATAGAAGCGGATTCTGAAACACTTTCTAACTTTATAAAATCAAGCAAATCATGCGGATGAAACGATAGATTCGGAATGAACGTAGTCTCACCTCTTGACTCTGGTATCACATTTTGAGAACCTTAAGAAATCAATCATACCGCAAGATGGGGGATCACAATGCGAGACGCTACACCACAAGGCACTTATAAAGTCCAGGCCCTGGACCGGGCATTTGCCGTTTTGGATCTGCTCGGAGAAAGTGACTCTCCGCTGGGACTTGCGCAGGTCGCCAGTGCTCTGCAGCTGCACAAGAGCACGGCTCATCGCTTTTTGATGGTGCTCGAACGCCACAGAATGGTCGAGCGCACAGCCAATGGTAAATTTCGCCTAGGTCTGCGTCTGTTCGATTACGGCAATCGCGCTATCGAACAGTACGATCTGCGGGACCGCGCCCAGCCCCATCTGCGCCGTCTGGTGGCCGAGACGGAAGAAACGGCTCACCTCTGCGTGCTGGAGGCGGCTCGTGTCATCTACATTGACAAGATTGAACCCACGCGTTCGGTGCGCATGATCACTCGCATTGGCGCCACCAATCCGCTGCACTGCACCTCGGTGGGCAAAGCTATTCTGGCTTTCCTTCCCGAAGAGCGGGTGAACGAAATCTTCAAGCGCATCCGCTATGAGCGCCTGACGCACCGCACCATCGCCACTCCGGAAGCCCTGCGCGCCGAACTTGAGAAGACCCGTCGCCGTGGCTATGCCGTTGACGACGAAGAGCTTGAGGAAGGTCTGCGCTGCATTGCTGTACCCCTTCTGGATGCCCAGCGTCAGCCGGTAGCCGCGGTCAGCGTTTCCGGACCGTCCTTCCGTGTGACCGCGCAGAAACTGCCCTCGATCGCCAACCACCTGTTGCAGTGCGTGCGCGGTATTTCGCTGGATATGGGCTACATTTCGATGGGCCGGAGCCGTGTCGCCAGCTGGTCCGCGTAGGACGTAATGGGTTTCATTTCGAGAGAAGGGCGAGTCCGTGGATTTTTAGGGGCTAAGCCTTAAATTTTTCAGTAAGACAATTAATTCGCATTCATCTTTTTTTGTCGTACGCAATAAATCAAGCGGCTCATCCTTGCGATGAGCCGCTTTTCTATGGCGGCGCTGTACTTACTGCACGAACTCCTGATTTACTGCCCGTTCCACAACCGTCTGGAAAGAACTCCAGGAGCAAACGCCTGCGACATTGCTGCAACCGGGAATTGCTACCGCAACCCGTTCTGGTGACGTGGTCAATGTCAGGGGCGTTGCATTGCGCATCTGATCGAGTGTTTGCGTCGTGAAGTAGGCCTTTACAGTCTCGGCCCCGTGCGCACCCTCCCAGACTTCGAAGATCAGCGCACTGCCCGGAGGCGTATCCTCCGTACGGCCATCGAGCGTCCAGGTCAGATGGAGCGCACCGGAAAGATTGGCCAGATTGGTGTCATGGCCGATCAGCAGCAGAAGTTTGTCGCTGTTTGCAATCAACGAACCGTCCACAGGCTTTTGTTCGATGCCCTGTTCCATGGACTTAGCGATGTGAAAGAGCAGGTTCGATGCCTGTGCCCGGGCAACGGAAGCGGTGCGCTGAGTCAGATCCTCGTTGGCGGTGTGTAGTTCGATCAGCTGGTTGAGGGTGGCCCGATCCAGCCTTCCCCAGCCCAGTTTTGTGCCGGAAAATCCCTCCGTATATTCGAGCAGAAAATTTTCCGACAGTGTGGCAGCCAGGCTGAGGGGGCCGCGCAGATCCACCATATGGTCGCCACTGCCGGCATGGACCGAAGCGGGAAGCTCCAAAAGCGAATGCGGAGTCGTGCCGGTTGCAGTCGGGCAGGCAATCCCGCTCTTGCAGCCGGTAAGAACCTCCTCCAGCAACTGCAATCCGTCCTGATGCTGCAGGGCGAGCGCTTCCGGCTTACCGCCGAGGCGCGCCAGCACTTCTGCCGCAGCCTGTTGCTTGTCAGGATGCCCGACGCTGGCTTCCAGGGGATGGAAGAGCGGATCTGCGGTGCCCTCGGCGCGAGCCGAAACAACCAGATTGCACTCTGGAGCAAATCCCTTGGCCCATGCCTTGCCGGTTTCGCGCGTGCGCTGGTCAGAGTCGGCCAGAATGCGGATATGAGCAGCATCGGCACAGCCATCTGCAGTGACCAAGCCCTCCTGCGTGAGCCATTGCCGATCGTAAGCGCCTACCAACCGCATCAACTCAGTGCCATGCGCTGTCAGATAGCCGGGTGCAACCGCCCATTCCGGCCAGGGTGCCGACGAGTAGGCATTCGCCGCGTCAACCTTACCGGTGGGTGAGCGAACGCCGTGGCGGGTAAAAATGACCGCAAACTTCAAGTGCTCTGCTTGCGCTTCTGTTTTGTTGCTGAGTGCAACTGCGGTGGTCTGACTGCGAAGCGTGGAGAGACAGTTCAGCAAGAAAAGAAAGAGAAGAAGCAAACGTAACCGGTGGCCTGATTCCACAGTGACTCCAGAAAGGTACATTGCAGCATGAAAACGAGGAAACGGAGTGGAATATCGCACCCCGTTTCCTGAAGTAGAAGGCGTACTATTTGTGCTCGAACAGCGAGTTGAAGTTGTAGCGCAGGCCGCCCGTGTAGGTGGGCTTGTAGTACTCTCGCTGATTCACAAAGACGTTGCTTCCGGTGTAGTAGCCGAAGACTTCGTTGTTCAGGTTGAGGCCGGAGACGACTGCGGTGAGGCCCTTCCAGATGCGGTAGCTACCCTGCGCGTCGACCTGGTAGTGAGCCAGCGTCCACACGTCGCCGGAGGGGCCGGTTGCGCCCAGTCCGCTGGGGTCAGCGCCTGCGCCCGGGGCCAGCGTGGGCGAGATCCAGTTGTAGCTGAAGAGGCTTTTTCCGTTGTACGAAAGGCCTGCACGCACGGAAAGCCGCTTGTAATCGTAGGTGGGGCTCAGGTTCCAGGTGTTGGTGGCCTGATCTATCAGGCGGGGCTGATCCGAACGCAGCCACAGGCCCTTCATTTGTGAGGCGGTGTAGCTGTAGTTGGCGGAGATGCCCAGGCCGGAGAGCAGCGAAGGCAGATAGCTCATATGCTGCTGGTAGCTGATCTCGAAGCCGTACAGGTAGGAGTTCTGGCCATTGACGTATTGCGTAACCGAAGCCGTCGAGCCCGCCTCGGACTGCGCGTTCTCCACTTCCTGCAGCATCCAGGCGGGGATGGTTCCGGCTGGCAGTTTGGCAACGTTCACGCCACTGGGAATCTGGAATTCGACTTGAGGCGCAGTGAGCTGTTTGACGAAGACGCCGGCCTGAATCATGCCGAGTGGATGCAGAAAGTTTTCATAAAGCAGGTCGTAGTTGTTGGCGTGCTCGGGGCGCAGCGAGGGATTGCCGATGGAGGCAGTATTCGCCGTATCGTCTGCCGAGGTGTAGGGAACAAGCTGATATGGATCGGGGCGGGCCACGCCACGCGCGTACACCAGACGGAGGTTCTGAGCCGGCGTGAGTGCGTAGCGCAACTGAACGCTGGGCAGCACATCGACGTAGGAAGGATTATTCGCATAGCCACTGGCCACGTAGCAGTTGGTGTGCCCGGTAATGGTGCCGTTCGCGCAGGCTGAGGGCTGTGCGCTGGCAGTGCCGCTGGCGGTGGTGGAAGCCGCCCACTGCAGGTAATAGCCGAAGGTGTTCATCTGCGTGGCTTCAATGCGCAGGCCGGTTTGCATGTGCAGTCTGCCAAAGTCGATGGTGTTCATCACGTAGCCAGCGGGAATGCGCTCGACAAAGTGGAAGATGTTCGGCCAGGTGTCGCTGACGGTCTTGTACTCGTCAATGTCACCGGGCAGATTCTTGAGCGTGAAGGCCTGCACCTTGTTGAAGTCGGAGACGGGGCCGAAGTTGCCGCCGAGGAACTGGCCTTTGAAGTAATCAGTGTTGTCAAAGCCGCTCTGCAGGCCGGTCATGGTGGCAACCGGTGAAGAAGATGAGGTGGACCAGCCGTCGTAGACGGTTTCTGTTGCATCCTGTGCCTTGTGGGCGTTGGAAATCTTGAAGCCCGCCTCGAAGACGCCGAAGTGGCCATGCGTACTGTAGTTGTGAATGTAGGAGGCCTGCGCCGTCAGATCGGTTTCGCCCGTCTTTCCGGTGGAAGTGGTGATGTCCTTGAAGGCCCAGTACGAAGCATGCTCAAGAATGGAGTTGGCACCGTCGCAATTGCCGAAGACCGGGCGATAGATGCTGGTCTGCTGCGATGGAATGTAGTTGCAGTAAACGGAGGGGCCGATCCAGGAGAAATCCGCCTTGGGGTTTCCGGCGGAATCGATCATGTAGGCGCGTGAGCCGGAGAGTTGCCAGGCCAGTGTGCCGCCGTCAATTGCATGATGGCCGCCCAGGATCAGCGTGCCTACCGAAGCATTGGGGCGCTTGCTGGAGGTGTAGAACTTGGGGCTCGACGATTTGGCGCTGGCGCTGGGATAGACGACGTTTGCGCCGTTGTTGCAGGTGTCGCCCGTGGGGCAGCTGAGCGCGGTTGAAATCGGCTCGTAGTACCACTTGTCGCCCCAGTCCTTCAGGTCGGTATAAAAGCCGTGGGCGTAGATGGAATCGGTACTGTTGATGCGGTAATCGGCCGCGCCGGCGATGCCGGTGCGGTAGCGATAGTAACGGTAATCGCGAATGGTGTTGTTGTCGTAGAAAGGAACGAAAAAGGTGGACAGAGGATCAATGGCGGGCTGAAAGTTATCAATGCCGCGACCGTTGTAATCGTAGGATCCATCGAGCATCAGGCCAAAGCGTTTGGTCTTGCCGAAGCGCTGGCCATAATTGCCGCCGGTCTCGGAAGAGGCGCGGCCATTGAGGATGGGCGTGTAGCCGCCATTGGTGAACAGGATCAACGTAGGATGTTCGCTGGCCGTTTTCAGACGCAGATCGGCTGAGCCGCCAATGCCGTTTGCATCCTGACTGGCGGAGAGTGTCTTGTTGATCTGTACCGACTCCACAATCTCCGACGGAATCACATCCAGGCGCACCTGGCGCACCGTTGGCTCGGGTGCCGGAATGGTGATTCCATCCACGGTCACGTTGGTCAAGCGGGGCTCGGTGCCACGCACCTGAATGTATTCGCCTTCGCCTTCGGAGCGATAGAGCGTGATCGAGGACATGCGGCCGAGCGCATCGGCCACATTGGCGTTGGGCAGGCTGGTGATGACCTCGGCCGGCAGCACCTGCAGAATGTTGTCCGCCGTACGCGTCACATTGATGGCGTCGGCTTCGCCATGCACGCGCTCCGCCGTCACAACGACTTCTTCCTTCTGCGAGGCAACGTTCATGCGCAATTCAAGGTTGGTCGTTTGGCCAACCTTCAGATCTACCTCTTGCGCGAGGTTGTCAAAGCCAATGCTGGAAACCACCAGCTTGAAGTGGCCCGGTTGCAGATCAGAGACTGTAAAGGCTCCATTGGCGTCGCTGACGATCTGTTTATTGATCGGTAGAACGGTAATCTGGACTCCCTTGAGCACTGCTCCAGAGCCATCCACCACGGTTCCAGCCAAAACGCATCGTGAAGACTGAGCGAAGACCGGGAAGAAAGAAGCAAGAAGGCAGAGCAGCACTGTGGCCTGCCGCCATTTGCTGCAAAGGCGTTGAAGCGTCAACATGAAACACTCTCCTATCTCGAAATCTGCCCGTTTGGGCGACTAGAGATTTGAGGTGAGTATCGCGGTTGAACCTAAGCTGAACCTTAGGATCCGAGGCCGTTGCGCTGTTTTCATACAGGATTCACATTCGCACTCTAGCATCATTACCATGCGCATCCTCATCGTCGAAGACAAGCGAAGCCTTGCCATGCACCTGGGCAAGGCCGTGGAGCGCGAGGGGTACTCTGCGGCGCTGGCCTTTGACGGGGAAGAGGCTTTGCGGCAGGGTATGACGGGAAACTTCGACGTGATGCTGCTCGACGTAATGCTGCCGCGCATGGATGGATTTTCGGTGATCACCCGCCTGCGCAGCGCCCATGTGCAGACCCAGACCATTCTGGTTTCAGCGCGTGATTCGATGGAAGACATTGTGCGTGGCCTTGATTCCGGCGCGGACGATTACCTGACCAAACCCTTTCCACTCGATGTGCTGCTGGCCAAGATTCGTGCCGCGGCGCGGCGCGTTCCGATTGCTCCGCCGCAGGAACTCGCGGTTGAAGATCTGATTCTGCGTCCCCATCGCTTTGAACTGCAGCGGGGCGCGCGCACTGCATCGCTGACGCGCACGGAATGCGCTCTACTGCGTGTGCTCATGCGGCGTTCTCCTGCAGTTGTGCCGCATGGTTTGCTGATTGAAGAGGGTTGGGACGCGGAAAGCGATGTGAGTCACGATAGCCTGTATGTTTTTATCCGCGCCCTGCGGACCAAGATCACCGGACCCGGCGAAAAAGAACTGCTGCAAACCATTCGTGGCGTAGGGTACGCCTTGCGCAGTGGGCTCTGCAGCGGTGGTTCTGGTAACTGATGCGCGCTACCGTTTCACTCCGCCTGACGCTCTGGTATGTCTCCATCTTTCTGGGCGGCTGGATGCTCTTCGGTGCTGCCATGTGGCTCAATCTTTACCAGACCCTGACCAGTGAGCGCCGCACTACGCTGGAGCGCCGCTTTGATCGTCTGCAGGCCGTCCTGCAAAGTGGTGAGAGCGAGGATGCAGAGCAGCAGTACGAGGACTTCAAGGAGTTTGCCCATGCCACCGGCAATGGGCTGGCAGAGGTCTTTCGTACCGATGGCTCGCGCGCTCTGCCCTCGCCCTCGGCCATGGCGCGCAGCTTTCCCTGGCCCTCTCTGCAGGGCGATTGCAAGGAGCAGTTTGTGCAGGTGCAGGCTGCGGAGCAACCTTACTGGGTTCTGGTGCGCTGCTTGAACTGGCAGCAGAAGACAGTCTTTGTGGCCGTTGCCGCTCCTGCCACAGGAAACAATCTGGTGCTGAATCGCTTCTGGATCGGGCTGCTAGCTTCAGCTCCGGTGCTGTTGTTCATCTCCGCGGCAGGCGGCTACTGGGTGAGCCGTCGCGCGCTGCAACCGGTGGACCGCATCACCGCGACGGCGCGTTTCATCAGCATTCGCAATCTTTCTCAGAGGCTCGCCGTTCCTGATTCCGGTGACGAACTGGAGCGGCTTGCCGCCACCTTCAATGCGATGCTCGAGCGCATAGAAGCGGCCGTAAACCAGATCAAGCAATTCACTGGCGATGCTTCGCATGAGTTGCGTGGCCCGCTTTCGTTCGTGCGTACGGTTGCCGAAGTAGCCTTGCGTAATCCGCAGATCGACGCTGAGAGCAGACAGGCCTTTCAGGAAATTGTGGAGGAGATGGCCACGGCCTCTGTGCTACTGGAAGACATGCTGACACTGGCGCGTGGAGACACCAGTCGCGAGGGACTGCCGCTGGTGCGGCTTGATCTGCGTACGGTTCTGGAGTCGGCGCTGGAACTTGCTGCACCCGTGGCGGCAGAACGTGGCCTGACCCTGAACAAAGCGCTGCCCCAGCAGGACGCTCTGGAAGTGATGGGCGATGCTTCTTCCCTGCGCCGCCTCTTCTGGATTCTGCTCGACAATGCGCTCAAGTTTACCGAGCGTTCGGGGCTGATCGAAATTCATGCTGAGATGGTGCAAGGAACCGCCGTGATTGAAGTCCGCGATCATGGTGTGGGCATTGGCGCATCCGACTTGTCCCACATCTTTGACCGCTTCTTTCGCGCCGATCCATCGCGTGCCCAGACCGAAGGCAGCGGTCTGGGGTTGGCAATTGCCAAGTGGATTGCCGATATGCACGGTGCAACGCTCACCGTTTCCAGCGTCCTGCAGCAGGGAACAACGGTACGCATGGTCTTTCCGCGTGCACAATCCCAGAGCACGTAGCTCCACAGAAAAGAGCCAGGCAAAACGCCCGCAACCAGATTGGCTGCGGGCGTTCGGTGGAGAGAAGAACAAGGCTATAACATTTTCGGAATTGCTGTAGACCGAAAGCAGGATGCTAAGTGCATTTTTCCTCAAGAAAAATGCACCTTGCAAGCCTCTTAAAAAGTCTATGTGTATTCCGAAAACGCCCTAGTAGTTCAGTTCCAGCACATTCACAGAGAAGGGAACCAGCGTCTGCACAAACTTGGTTCCAGCAATCTTCACGTTGGTTTCCGTCGGTACAACGTCGGTGGGATGGTCCAGCGTGTTGGTGGCGTTGGGCGTCTTTCCGCTCAGCGTGATCAGCTTGGCGGTTGAATCCACCTTGGCCAGACCATTCAGGTTGATGGCCAGCGGTAGCGGATTGCTGGTGGCATTCACCAGCTTGATGTAGAGCTTGTGCGTCTTTTCGTCGCGGGTGGCCACGGAGTAGACGCGGGCAGGCACACCGTCGAGCTTGGCGGGCACAACCTCTGTACCCACATGGCCGGCGAAGATCACCTGCGCATAATAGCTGGGCGAACCGTAGCTGCTGAGCGCGTCATAGCCAATCAAATCCGTGTCCCACTGTATGCCATGCGAGTTCACGTTGGTTAGCAGCGGCGCGTAAGCGTGCATTACCACCAGATCGCTGTTGCGCTCAAGGCCGGTCATCCAGGCAGCGTCGGCCAACGCGGCGTTCAGGTTGGGCGTAGGATCGCCCTCGCGCGTAGCCCACTCGCCTACAAAGATCTTGGGGCCATTGCGGTCGATCTTGTCGTAGTGGTCGGTCATGTCGAACATGGTCTCGGCCGCTTCATAGTAGTGGTCGTCCACCACATCTGGCTTGATGCTCTTGACCGGCGTGGTGGCAATCAACTGCAGCTCCGGATACTTGGCCTTGATGGCCTTGTAGAACTGCTCGTAGCGGCCGTCGTAGCTATGCGAGTGGTCAAACTGATCCTCGTTGCCGATTTCGACGTAGTGCAGCGGGAAGGCCGCAGGGTGGCCGTACTTGGCGCGCAAAGCACCCCAATGGGTTTCCGGTCCGCCGGTCACAAACTCGATCTCGTCGAGCGCGTCCTGTACATGCGGCGTGAGTGCCGTGCCGGGCTCGATGTGCTCCTGCTCCAGTGAGTAACCGGCATAAACGGCCAGCACCGGCTCGATCTTCAGGTCTTCGCACCACTCCAGAAACTCGAGTATGCCCATACCGTCCGAAGAGCGATAGCCCCACGGGCTCGGATGCGTCGGGCGGTTCACCAGATCGCCGATCGTCTGCTTGAAGTCATAGCGCTCGGAGATGTGGTTGCCTTCCAGATAGTTTCCGCCCGGCAGGCGCAGGAAGGTCGGATGCATGGCCGCCATCTTCTCCATCAGGTCGATGCGGTTGCCGTTGGGACGATCCTTGTAGGTGGGCGGGAAGAGAGAAACCAGCTCCAGCCACAGCGTGGTGGGCTTGGTTACGGTCAGCAGCAGGTGGTTGTTCGTTGAAGCAGCAACGTTGCCGGTCTTGAGTGTGTATCTGTACTCACTCCACTGTCCGCTGACGCCGGTTACCGTGGCCGTGGCCGCTACCGCGCCACTCTGATCGTTTTCCAGGCTCACAGTCACGGGCAAGCCCGGCGTGTCGGTTTTGGCCCAGAAAGATCCGGTGTAGATGGTGTTGGGCCGTACCGGAATGCCCCAGTAGCCGGTATTTTCAATGCCCGCTGTCGACTTTTCACTGGCTGCGGTCACGCTTACCTTGATGCTGTGGGTGATGGCCGCGCTGGGGCCATCCTTCTCGTCGATAGAGATGTGTACGGCAGAGTCGCCGCGGCGCACGGCTGGCCAGTTATGCAGGTTGCCCCAGCTGCGCGCGGGTACGCGGTCGCGCACCAGTTCGCCGTAGAGGCCGCCATCGTAGGAGTAGTTGATCTCCTCGGTCATCAACCCATAGAGAGTGGGGCTGACTTTGGCCGAGGGTTGGTCTGCCTGCACCGTCAGCGTTGGCTGTTGGGCGGTCAGGCAGGAAGAAAACAGTACGCAAGAGAGAGCGAAGGCAGAAAGATGTCGTTTCATGACGAAGAAATAGTACCTTGGCAAGTTGGTTTTTACAATAGAAAAGGTTTACCTGATTCTGGCAGGCTTGGATGAACCAAAATGCCATGGCTGGCAGATTATCTGCCAGCCGGAGCTTCGATCTCGTTGCTGATTTCTTCTAAAATAGAGCTGTTGAGTGCGGGCATTGCGCCGGATTTTGTGGCCACCCAGCTTCCCCAGCGGTTGGCTGCCTGGTTCAGTGTGGCCAGGTCGGCACCCTGCAGCAGGTAATGGGTCAAGGCTGCAGTAAACGCATCCCCGGTGCCTACCGTATCCACCACATTTACCGCGCAGCCTGGATGTTCGTTCCACTCGCCGCGCTTCATCAGCAGGCTGCCGTGCGCGCCCCGCGTGATGGCCACCATCTCCAGCGTGGGGAACTCTTCGAGCAGCCGCTCGGCATCCTGGCGCTGGCCTGCGCCATTGGGCGCTTCGCTGGCCTGCATGCCCAGCAGGCCCAGAATCAGGGGCAGTTCGGCCTCGTTCAGCTTGACCACTGTGGCCAGCTCCAGGGACTCCTGAATGATTTCACCCGAGTAGAAGGGCGGACGCAGGTTGGCGTCAAAGACCCGTACACAGCGCGAGCGGGTCTGCGCGGCCAGCGTTTGGATGGTCTGGCGCGATTCCCGGCAGCGCTGCGCCAGCGATCCGAAGCAGAGCGCGTCGGCACGTTCGGCTAACTGTACCCACTCATCGGTGAGTTCCAGAAAATCCCATGCAGTCGGTTCGTGAATCTGGTAACTGGGTTCGCCCTGATGCAGGCTGACTGTTACCTGGCCGGTTTCATGCTGGGCGTCTACACCCACCTGACTCGCGTCCACCGGTAATTCATTGAGCATGGCAATGGCTTCGCGTCCCAGGGCATCGCGGCCAATGCGGCTAAGGATGGTGGCATGGTTGCCCAGCCGTCCGGCCATTAACGTGAAGTTTGCCGGCGCTCCGCCCAGACGCGCTCCCTCCGGCAGTAGATCCCATAAAAGTTCACCAATGCCAATAATCAGATGCGGTTGATTCACTGCGTGTCCTCTATCCAGCCTGCTGCCATTTTGACTTTCAACGATTGCTGTCAGGTTACAAACGGACAGGAAAATGTGGAAAGCGAGTTGTGGCGCTCTAAGGCTTTCGTGTTTGGTATGGCTTCGTCAATATCAGATACGAAGCGGGGAAGATCATCAGTAACCAGATGATCTTGAAACCATAATGCAGGACGCCTGTTCCAAAATAAAACTGCCATTTCCGAAGTGGTATTCCGAAACGAAAAATTGGAAAATACGCAGAAAATAGCTAAAGTCGTCCAGCCTTCTGGAACGTAGTATGAGCTAGCAGGAAGGCTTTTCCACCTTGCCTTTCCGTTGAAGGAGACCGGATGCAGATGTCCATGACATCAAAGAGGAACACAGCATTCATCGCTATTGTTGTTTTGTTTTTATACGGTTCATATCTGTACTCTCAGCAGGCTCCGCAAGCGCAACAAGCTCCCGCTGCCGCCCAGGCTGCCCAGCCCGCTCAGGCGACGCCAGCCCAGCAGGCAGGGGCAACAGGCCAGCAGACTACGCCCAATCAGGCAGGAAGGACCACTGCTGCGCCGGCCAGGGTGCAGGCGCCAAGGGCACCTCTGCAACCGCCTGTACAGTTGCCGCCACCGGTGCCGCTGGAACCTGGTCCACCCAAGCACAGGGTGGCTATTTTCGGCTTCAGCCATGCCACGGTTGCCGATGATGTTGTGGCCGAGTTCGGTACCAGCCAGGACGTAGGAGACTATTTTGCCGATCAGCTGGCCGCGCGCATGGCCAGCGATGGTTTGGTGCGCGTCGTTGATCGGGACGCACTCAGAAGGGCGATGCAGCAGCCGGTACAGATTCAGCAACCGATCGAGGAGACCCGCTACATGGGGGGACTGATGAATCTGGGTGGCATCGGCGTGGATACACCGCAGCCGCAGGAGAACAAGGTCGGGGCGCTGCTTGGCGTTAATCAGGTGATTAAATACTTCGATGCAGATGTGCTGCTTACCGGAGAAATTACCGCCATTGGCCGGGACGAAAATCGCCGCGTTGATTTTTTCGACACGTTGCGGGGGCTTTTTGGTGGACACTGCCCGGCCCGCAGGGCTGTGCTGGGTGTTAATGCCCGTATTGTGGATCTGAATACCGGTGAAGTGATGGCCACAACCACGGTAAAGACGCAATCGTTGCATGCTCGCTGCAGCCTGCTTTCGGCTCCGGGCTATTCCAGAAACGCCACGGGGCTCCGCGATGTGATCTTCCCCCACTCGACGCAGGGTGAGGCTTTTTATATGGCAATTTCCAATGTCGCCAAAAACCTGGAACGCGGTATGCCGGGCACGCATGTATACAGTCCTCAGCAGATTGAGGGACTGGTGGCCGACGTCAGCGACGATATGGTGACGATCAACGTGGGCAGCGTTGGCGGCGTGCAACTGGGCGACATCCTTGTGATTACGCGTCCAACGCGTACCATCAGGGATCCCGCATCCGGCAGGATCATTCGTTCGATTGACGATCCGGTGGGCGAGATCAGCATCACCAGCGTTGGGCCCTTCTATGCCATTGGACACTTCAAGGGAACCGGCAAGGTGGCAATCAACGACGTTGTAAAGAGTGTGATTGAATAAACCGCGGATATTGTAAGGTTCTGCGCGGAAATCAACGGAACTGCATCTTTGGATCGGCTCATGCACTCATCCTGCATGAGCCGATTTTTTGTCTTGATAAGGGACAGGAAAACCTTTCCGCGTACTGCAATATGGTAATTTTGTCGGTCAACAGAGCTCAAAAAGGATTTATGGAGCAAATTCCCTAAGGAAAACCGAACAGACGACGATAGAGAGAGTGGGGATTCCTGGAGGTAAAGTTGACTTCCTCACTACTTTCCAATGCGTTGTATTCCAGCGGTTATGATCCTGTGGCGATGGCCAGTAGCAGATCCGCCAGTGCGAGTGTTGCTTCCAGCAACGGTGGTTCGGTTGCTACAAATCGTTTGAGCGAGGATACGGTTACACTCTCTGCGGCGGCGCAAAAGGCTGGGTCGGCCTATGTGGCTTCTGCAGGTGCGCATCATGATCCTGTGCCGAGCAAACAGTTGGGGGTGAGCGAAGCAACTCCCAACTACGCCCAGCCGACCACACTCGACAATGGCCAGGATGTATTGCAGCTGGGTGACGTGGATTCCAGCGCCAATTACTTCCACATGCAGGGCAAAAACGATTTTGACTACAAGGGAACCTGTGGACTGGTTTCTGTTGGCGATGTGGCCACACAGTTCGGCGAAAAGGTGACGGAAAATTACGTGGTTCATTACGCCGTTGATCATGACGAGACGGTGGTGAATGGCGATGCCTCCGCACTCGGCGGTACAACCATGAAGAACCAGGTTGCGCTTCTGGATGGTCTGGGCATTCCGGCGCATCAAGAGCTGGGAAATTCGCTTGATGGTCTGGGCAAGGAACTGGAAGAAGGGCATGGAGCCATTCTTGAAGTTAATGCCGGTAAACTCTGGAATGAACCGGAATACGATGCCGGAAATGGCGTGAATCATGCCGTGACGGTAACCGGAGTTGCTGTCGATCAGGAAACCGGCCACGCCGTCGGGCTCTGGATCAACGATAGCGGCACCGGGGAGTACAAGGAGTTTGTTTCCGCCAGCAATCCCGGCATTCAGAGCTGGCTAAAGAACGGATCGCCGGAAGTGGTGACAAACCAGGAACACGCCTGAGCCTTTCAGAGAGTGTTTTTTGGGTTCGTCCAGCGGAAGATTGAACAGTCTTCCCAGTTGGTGGCCGCATATTCGCCGTCGGGTTGATGGTTGAGGATGCGGCGCTCAGCTTCGGCGTCTTCCGCGGAACGGTAGACCTTGTCGGCAAACAGGCGATTCCAGCCAGAGCGTTGACGCAACACCAGTTCATGTTCGTGGTTCACATACAGCAGATCGAGCGGAAACGCTCGGTCTGCTGATTCTTTTTCCCAGGCCTGAGCCAGTTTGCGTAGCATGGAAGCGCCAAAGGGGTTGAATAGAAACAGCACACAGGGCCCGGGCGGCAGGCTGTATTCGAGCGCGTCGCAGCAGTGCGTGCGCAGCGGGGCAAGTGCGTTCTGGTGTTTGCGCCAGAGGGGCAGGTTGCGCCGCGTAATCCCGGCTAGTGTGGGGTGCATCTCAACGCCGAT
Source organism: Telmatobacter bradus (assembly GCF_048629425.1). Taxonomy (NCBI): domain Bacteria; kingdom Pseudomonadati; phylum Acidobacteriota; class Terriglobia; order Terriglobales; family Acidobacteriaceae; genus Telmatobacter; species Telmatobacter bradus. Next base: position 2,510,209 of record NZ_CP184532.1, on the reverse strand, counting down.
TACGGCGCGAAAGGGCAGTTCGGAGGCCAGCATCATCGCCCGGCCCATGCCCGCGCCCACGTCAATGAAGGTGTATTCGTTGATGGGCACAAGCGGCTTGATGCTGCGCCAGCGGGCCACCAGGTCATGAAAGACCGAGGGTGCCACGCCATAGTACGCGGTGTTGTGCCGGTCGTTTGTGTGACCGCTCTTCAGATTGCGCCCGGCCACCAGACCGCTGGTACGCACGCCGTGCTGCAGGTCAAAGGGATGCTGCATGTAGCCCTCGTCGACTCTGAGGCCAATGAGCTTGCGCCGTGTCGGCTTTTTGGGGGCTGATTTTCTCTTGCTGTCTGGGCTGTGCTCTGTGCTTTGCTTCTTGCTGCCATTCATGCCAAATAAAAACTAGCACATAGGCTGCAGAGTGTCATCTGTTTCTACGCTGGGTGCGTTGCCGCATGGTTCGTAAAGCGAACCACCCTCGAACGCATTCCGTCCGAGGGTGGTTTGGCTTTGCTCTAGAACTCCAGCGTTTCGGCCTTGTCCACGTTCTGGTCCCGGGCCGCGCGCGACCAGGCCAGACGCAAGTCCGTCACGTTGTGCAGCGAGAAGTTCTTCTGCACGGGAGCCGTGATGGCGAAGAAGTCGGCCCGGTGCACATTCTGCAACCACAGCGCGGGTCGCGGATCCTTTGCCGCGGGCGCAAACTCCACATGCGCCAGTTCCAGGTTCTTCAGGTGGCGCAGGAAGAGGCCATGCGCTGGAGTGGGACCAAACTGCAACAGCTCGGGGTAGGCATCTTCCAGCTCAGGAACCTGAATGCTGCGCCAGTCGGGCATGGGTTCCTGCTTTTCGGCCCAGTGGGTGAGCATCTTCTGCGGTAGTCCCTTGTGGCCGAAGTAGCAGTCGGTGATTTTTACGTCCTCGATCAGATTCGAAGCCAAGCCGGAGATAAAGGGCGCCGTCGAGCAGTTCGAGTTATAGCTGACCAGATTAGAAATCAGCACACGGCGCAGCGTGCCCGGCCGCAGCGTCTCTTTAGGATTGCGGTTGCGCTTGTTCAACCGCAGAAAGAGCGGCGCATCGATGGTGTCGCGCAGGGTATTGCCGATGATGGCAATGTCTTCCAGCCATGCGCCATCGCTGCTTTCGAGCGCGAGCCCCTTTGAGGCTTCCATCACGTTGCCGGTAATGGTGATGTTGCGAAAGCCCCCGTTCGACTCCGTACCGCACTTGATGCGACCCTGGCGCGGAATGTTGTCTTCGTCCGAGTAGAGCTTCCATGCGCCTGTGACGACGCTGCCAAGCTCGTAACCGCCAGTCACAAAATTGTTGGCGATGGTCACGTTGTCGGTGGAGCGGGCATAACCGAGCGCATAGCTGGACTTGGGGCAGATGCCGTCGTCCCAAGGCGAATTGACCGTGCAATTGACCACGCGCACATTGCGGCAGCAGTCAATGTCAAAACCGTCGCGGTCCGTATCCACCAGCAGATTGTCGATGGTCAGGTTGTCAACGCCAGTGGCCAGCACCGCAAAGTGTCCACCCTTGAGAATGGAAAAATCGCGCAGCAGCACGTTGTAGCAGTTCTTGAGTGCGATGGCCTTGTTGCCCACGCCGGGCTGCTCGGCCACAAATGCATCATAGCCGCCGCGCTTGCCGTGCCCGCCATGCGAGAGGCCTTTGCCGAAGATCTGGCCGGGGCCGAAGATCGAAAAGTCATGCTGTCCATCGGCCACCAGCAGCGAGTTGTGCCAGTGGTTGTGGCCGTAGTCCTGATAGGGCGTCCACGGATCGTTCGATTCGGCAGCATCGTAGGTGCCACCATTGTAGCCGCTTTGGTCGCCGGGCCGGGGTGAGTCGGCAGCCAGAATCGTGCAGCCCCGCGACAGGTACAGATCCACATGCGACTTGAGCCGCAGCGTAAAGCACAGGTAGGTTCCGGCGGGAAAGACGAGCGTTCCACCACCCATGGCGGCAGCGGCCTCAATCGCCTTGTTGATGGCGGGTGAATCCACGGTTTTGCCGTTGCCCGTGGCCCCGTAGGTGCGCACGTTCACGAAGGCTTCCACCGCATGTGCTGGAGCTTGCGCTTCAGCCAGCGGCACATGGCCCACAGAAGCGGCCAAGGCAATAGCAGGAGAGTACTTCAATAAATCACGACGATCCATAACGAGCAAAGCATAACAGTCGCAAAGTACGATGGGAAAGTCCCTGCAAAAGTAAAGATGGATTGCCTGCGATTTGGAGATTGTTGCAAAAAATGGGCGACGCATGGAGCGCCGCCCTAAATTCAGGCAAAACTTTTCAGAACGAATACTTCACGGCCATCTGCATTTCACGCGGATCGTTGGCGTTAACGAACTTGCCGAAGTTGCTGCTGTCAGGATTGCCCTGCACGGCGTTCGGTCCAAAGAACTGTGCATGGTTGAAGACGTTGAAGCTCTCCAGACGCAGGGTGAGTGCGTGCACACCGAAGTTCACGGATTTTTCCATCGCCATGTCGTAGTTCTCCAGGCCCGGCCCGTAGAAGAAGCGGCGGCGTGCGTTGCCGATGGTGCCGTATTCGCTGGAGTTGGGAATCGAAAACTGCGTGGTGTCGAAAGCCTTCCTGCCATTGCGCGGATTCTTGTTCAGCTTGAGCGCTCCACCCGCATAGGTGGGCGTATCCACACCGTTGTTATTGATGCCGTTCGGCATCGAGCCGATCAGCGAGGTGTCGTCGTTGTTGAAGAGCGTGACCGGCATGCCGGAGCTGAAGCGCGTAATGCCAGAGAGCGTCCAGCCCTTGGTCCAGCGATTGGTGCGATGAAAGACGTCTTCTACCGGCAGGTTGATGTGGTAGCTGATGACGAAGTTGTGGGTCACATCGAAGGCCGAGACGGCGCGGCTGATCGATGGCTCAATCGGGTTGATCTCTTCCGACAGGCTCGACGCGTTGTCGATCGACTTTGAATAGGTGTAGGCGGCCAGCAATTCCACATGGCGATCCTGATGCTTCAGCGTAGCTTCCAGCGCGTTGTAATGGCTGTAGCCGATGGTCTTCTGGTAGGTGATGCCGTCAAAGAGCGGACCAAAGGGACCACGGGCTACGACGGTCGTGCCATCGGCCTTGGTAAAGCTTCCACCTTCGTCGAACGGGCCACAGGTGCTGGAGCCAGCAGCCACCTGATTGGTTTCGCTCACGCTCAGGCACTTGGTCGCGTTGCCTGGATTGGCCGGAATCAGATCCAGCAAGTGATGCGCCTGCGAACCTACATAGCCAAGCGTCAGCACCGTGCCCGTATACAGCTCACGCTCCAGCGACAGGTTGTAGCTCTCCGTGTAGGGCGACTGGTTCTGGTAGTAGAAGGCCGGATCGCCAGTGATCGGTTCATACTTTGACCAGTCCACCGAGGAATTCGGATGGCTGACCGATGCGCCGTAAGCCGGAATAGGTGAAGGGAAGGGCTGACCGTTGGTTGCGCCAGTGGAAGCGGAGACAAACGGCTCATCGAAGAGCGGACGGCCTGACGTGCTGTCGTAGTCGTAGCCATACGGTGCGCAGGCGCTCATGATACCCGCCGAAAGACCTTCAAAGGCCGTGTAGAAGATGCCGTAACCCGCATGAATACTGCTCTTGCCCGGTGCTCCAAAAACATGGCTCAGCAGGCCGCGATTCCATGAGGGTGAATAGGCCACACCAATGCGCGGAGAAAAGTTGGTCCATTTGGTTGGGCTCAGTGTGTTGGCAATACCCTTGTCGCCAGGAAATACGATGCCAGCGGGGGCATTGGGGTAAACTTCGGACTGCTGGCCGAGCACGAAGGTCTGGAGCTGGTTGTACTTTTCATGCCAGGGCGGCAGCATGTCCCAGCGCACACCATAGTTCAGCGTCAGATTGTTGCGCACCTGCCAGCTGTCCTGTGCGTAGATGCCCGCATACTGATTGCGCAGATAGAAGCCGGCCGCATCGCCCTGCTCATACGTGCTGGCCACACCAATCAGAAAGTCGGCAAAGTCCAGGCCCGTCTCTGAGCCTTGAAAGACGAATGCGCCATTATTGATTGAGTTGGAGAGGATGTTCACCTGATCCTTGTGCAGGCTGGTGCCGAACTTGAAGGTGTGCTTGCCGAGCACCTTGGAAAGATTCTCGGTGATCTGGTAGGTGTTATTTGCTTGCCGTTCGCCGGTTGTATCCACACCGAAGGTGAAGTCGTTGAGCGAGACGTTTTCGATGCCTTCCACGCTGGGGTTCATGGCCACAATGCCCAGCGTTCCTTCGCCCTCCACAAAGCCCTGAGAGCTGAGCGTGGGGCCAACGCCGCCCACCGGTTGGCCAATTACGTTGGAGTCGCGCAGAACGCTGACGTGCAGCTCATTGACGAGCGTGCTGCCCCAGGCGCGCGTCCATCCCAGGTTCAGCAGCTGTGCACGGCCGTGCGAACTGGCGTCAAAGCCCGGTACGCTTGCGCCGCCCTGGCTGGTGGGATACGGATTATCGAGCACGTAGCCATCGCGGAAGTAGTAACCCGAGAAGTCGCCGAAATGCGTCGTCCAGTCCAGCCGCAGGGCAGCCTTGTCGTCGTTGAGCGTTTCGTTGTAGCTGGCGCTCGAAAATGTGTTGGTTCCAGCGTTGGGGCTGGGAATGTATTGCAGCAGATTTTTGGAGGGTGCAGACCATGCGGCGGTGGGAATCGTCGCATTCGGAAAAACGCAGGCGCTTGAACTGGTACAGCCCGTGGTGTAGTAAGACTCGCCAGTGCTGACGGTGTAGCCAAGGCGTGTGGTCAGGATCGAAGCCAGATAGTCGCCGCTGACCGTGCCGGTGAGCGAGCTTGCTTCATCGCTGAGCATTCCCTCGCGATCCGATGCTGTGGGCACGGCAATGTTGCCCGTCTCCTGGCCCTCGGTCATGCGCGTTCCCTGATAGTCGGCAAACCAGAAAAGCTTGTTGCGCAGCACCGGTCCGCCCAGCGTTCCGCCAAACTGATTGCGATCATAGGCAGCGCGTTCGCCAGCCAGATAGTTGGTCGCATCCAGATTGGTGTTGCGGGCAAATTCAAAGGCCGAGCCATGCAACTGATTCACGCCTGACTTGGTGGTCACAATCACCTGACCGCCGCTGAAGTTTCCGTACTCGGCATCGAAGCCGCTGGTCAGCACGCGGAACTCGGCAATCGAATCGAGATTGGGAATCACCGCGCTGCCATTGTTGAAGTCTTCTTCCACTGAACTGCCGTTGACCAAAAATCCATTGGCCGTCTCACGCTGGCCGCTCACCGACATATCGCCAGGATTCAGATCGCCCGAGGGCGGCGTCGAGGTTGCGCCCGACATCACAACCGCATTCGTCTGCGCGCTGCTGATGGGAATCACGCCTGCTTGCAAGGCCAAAAGATCGGTGTAGCTGCGGCCATTCAAAGGCACGGAGGTCATCTTCTTCTGTTCAATGCCTTCGCCGATCTGCGTAGTCACGGTATCGACCGTGGTGCTATTCGCATCGTTGACCTCGACGATTTCAGCGCGGGATGCGATGCTCAGTGCAGCGTCATGACGCAGCGGAGCCGTCGGGCCAAGCGTCAGCCCATCGCTTTTGTAGGATTGGAAGCCGGGCGCAGCAATCTCCAGTTGATAGATGCCGGCCGGTGCCAGAAATTCGTACCAACCCTGTGCGCTGCTCTGGATCGTCATTTTTTGGCCAGTGCCCTGGTTCAGAATGGACACATGTGCCTCGGGAATGGCAGCGCCCGATGCGTCGTAGATGAAGCCGGAGAAGCGTAGCACGTCGCCAGCCCATGCGGCGGAAGCGGAAAAAGCAACGGCAAGCAGGAGAGTGAGCGTCGCAGTACGGAACAAAGCAGGGAAGCGAATCATAGTGAACTGTATTCCTTTGGCCAAGGCAGGAAGTACGATCCAGCCCAGGCCGATTGTGCGTGTGCAGGCCAGAAAGGCGGCCGAAAAACTCTTGAGAGAGAAAAGGGAAATGAAATTCTCTTTCAAGAGAACATGAAAATCATTTTCATTATACAAATCAGACTGAATTGGTCCGTGATCTAGGTCACTGCGAATCTGCCAAGCCGTCTTTACCTAATAGAAAAAGAAGAAGATATGCTGTGTGAAAATTTTTATATGTGGCCTGATTAGAGTCAAAAAGTCTCATCTGGTGAAATAAATAAGAGAAAATCGCGGAAGAAACTTCCACGATTGGGGTAGGAATAGTCTTCGTTCTGGCGGACCTTCTTCGCCTGTCGCGGAGGAGCACCGCAAAGCATTTCTGGAATAGGTGTAGACCGAAAGCTGGCGGCTAAGGGCCTTTTTATCAATAAAAAGTCCCTTAGGGAGACTCTGCACAAGTCCCAATACTGCATTCTGCTTGGATAAAATGATAAGTAGAGGGCAAGGGCGATGCGGCAACGAACACTGGCGTCACAAGCGAGTTTTGAGCAGTATGGTCGCAAGGGCAAGCGGGAGCTTTTTCTGGATCAGATGGAGCAAGTGGTGCCGTGGGCGGAGTTATTGGCGCTGGTTGAGCCTCATTATCCCAAGGCTGGCAACGGCCGCCAACCAGCAGGCTTGTCGATCATGCTCCGCACGTACTTCTTGCAGCAGTGGTTTGGTTTTTCAGACCCCGGAATGGAAGAAGCTTTCTATGATTCGCCCGCGTTGCGGCGCTTCGCCGGAGTTGATCTGGGCCGTGCCTCCGCGCCCGATGAAAGCACCATTCTGCGCTTCCGCCACCTGCTCGAAGAACATGAGTTATGCGGCCAGATACTCGATACGGTGAACCACTTTCTAGCCAGCCGGGGCATTCGCATCGGCACGGGAACCATCGTGGATGCAACGATTATCAACGCTCCGAGTTCGACGAAGAACTCGACCGGCAAGCGCGATCCTCAGATGCACCAGACCAGGAAGGGACAGCAATGGTACTTCGGCGCGAAAGCGCACCTTGGCGTTGATAGCAAGTCGGGCATTGTGCACTCAGTCTGCACCTCTGCGGCCAGCGTGGCGGACAAACATATGCTGCCTGACTTACTGCACGGCGCAGAGAAGAAAGTCTGGGGAGACGCAGGCTATCAAGGACAAACCGAGGCAATTCATGCGGCCGCGCCCGGGGCGCAAGATATGACCAGCCGCCGCACCAAGTTCAAAAATTATGTAGACGAAGAAGCCAAGCGCAAAAATACGACCAAGGCCAGAGTTAGATCGAAGGTGGAGTGGTGTTTCCGCATTCTGAAGCGCGTTTTTGGATTTACCAAGGTGCGCTATCGTGGCTTAAGGAAGAACCACGAGTGGCTTTGCGCGGCCTTTGCCCTGGTTAACCTTTACCAAAATCGCAAACGGCTGGTCGCGCTGGGGGCGTAGTGTCTCTGGAGGCCGGAAAACGGCCTCCAGAGACAAAAAACAACCACGTAGAGCCCGCGCCTGGATGCAACTGAACCCGCAATTCTGGCTATAACTGCTTCCGAACCCATTGCATTGTAATTACACCGCAAAATCGTGGGTTGTGCAGAGGCTCCTTAGCACACCCCTTAAAAAGTCAACGTGTATTCCGTAAGGGCTCTAATAGGTTTGCAGAGTTACCACTGAAGAGGTAGCTGCGCTGTAATCGTTTGTTCCTGCATAAACGGCCGTAATGCTGTGCTGGCCCGCGCTGAGCGTGTTCAGGCTCAATGTGGCGCTGCTGCTGGAGCCGAGGCTGGCAGTGCCCAGCAATGTTCCGCTGTCATAAAAGCTGATTGTGCCGCTGGTTGGTGCGGGTGCGCTCCAACTGGAGAGCGTTGCCTGAAGCGTGAGCGGGGAGCTTGCGCTCTGATAGTAGCTAGACGGGGTCAGTTGAATGGAAACTAAGGCTGGTGTGACCGTGAAGGTTTCGTTGAGTGTGTTGCTCGACGCAAAATTGCCCTGCTCGGTAAAACCTATCGAAATGCTGTGCGAACCGACATCCGGTTTGGAGATCGTCCATTGCGCGGAACCATTGTTGAGTGTTGTCGAACTGCTTGTTCCGTCCAGGGCATGAAGCAGCGTGCCGGTTGGGGCGCCAGCCGCTGAACTGACGTTCGCGGTGCATTGAGCATCGGCGCCGTAGGCAAAGCTGCTATTCCAGCATGCCGCCGAAAGCGTGACCGGAGCCTGCGCCACGGTGATGGAGAGTGGATCGGAGAATCCTGCAGTATTGTTCGCGTCGCCTGAGTAGCTGGCCGTCAGCAGATGGGTGCCTGCACTCAAGGCCGGCTGAAGATACCAGTAGGCTGCGCTATTGCCTTGCAATGTCTGAGTGCTCAACGGCGTGCTTCCATCCCAGAACTGAATGGAACCGGAGGCCGTTGCCGTAGTGGTTGCCGTTACGGTTGCAGTCAGATTGACTGAAGCGGGATAGGTAATGGCGTTCGATGAACTTTGCAGCGTGATGGTGCTGTCTTGCGTCTGCGTGAATGCTGCAGCGGCGAATTGCGCCGTGGCCAGTGTGGACGAAGATGAGGTAACAATCATGCCGGCCACAGACGTATCGGGCAAAGACACCTGTGCCAGGCCGACCAGCGTCCAGGAGAGATTGTCGCTGCTGATATAACCTGCCAGCGTGCCGTTTTGCCGGACAAGCTTGAGATAGGTCGGTACCGATACATTGCTGAGCTGAATGCCGCTGACCGTAGCGCCTTCTGAGGATCGCCATTGAAAGCTAGCCTGTCCGCTGCTGTTCAGTGTGATCGCAGCGTAGGCAGCGTCGGAACTGCTGCTGGCGCGTGCCATTAGTCCTGCCTGACCGACGCTCAGCGAGCTTACTTCCGCGACTAAGCTTCCATCGCTCGACCACTGCTGCGAGGCGAATTGCCCCTGATCGAGGCTGTTGCCGCTGCCCGTTAGTAGCCAGGTTTGGGAAAACGGGTTATAGCTTGACGTTCCTGCAACGGGAGGCGTGTTCAGATCGCTGCCGGTCCACAAATCAGGAAGGATCAGGCTGTTGGCATATACCTCGAGGTTGGTGTATCCAGTGCTGCCATACAATTCTGTGCCAGCGCTTGTATCGGTCGTACTGATGCCGTAAGTGCTTGCCCAGTAGTCGGGAATGCCGTCGTCGTTGGCGTCGGCAAAGGCTGTGCCGCTGGCGATCAGTCCATAGCCGTCGTTTTCGATGCCAGTTTTGGCTTGATCCTTGTAGAGCGTTCCCACGGTTCCCAACGATTGCACATTGCTGATGACGAAGGTGTCTACCTCATCGCGTGGAAACGCGCCGGCGCTGGCCACAACGTGCGCATAGGCATCGGTGGCGCTCAGTGTAGGAATCGTAGCTGTCAGGCTGCTCCATGGCGATGAGGCCACGACGGCGCTGCCCACGGTGTTGGCTGCCGATCCATTCAATTGGCCGTCGAGGTTACTGTCCAGCAGATTGCCTGCTGCGTAGATGGTTTGATTGCTGTTCACCTGAAAGTAAAGATCCGAGGGCGTAGTGGTCATCGGGCCCGCGATAAAGTAGTTGCCCACAATGTCGTGGGAAAAATGTCCTCCCGTGTTGCCAACCGTATATCCAAGCTCGTAGTCATAAATCACATTATTGATGTAGATCGTGTCGTCTTTGGCCAGTGGCTGGCGGTTATGCCCGTTGACCCACAAGTTACGGTAAAACGTGGAGGGACCGGTTTCGACGTGCGCGCCGAATTGCTGGTAAATCGGATTGGCGATAATCGAATTCGAAACGGTGAAATTGACGCTTCCGACCGCATCAACCGTATCCCATTGCCCATATTCGAAGGAGCAATGGTCAAGAATGACATTGGTGGCGTTGCCCAGGTTGATGGCGCTTTTTCCCGTCTGTGAATCCTTCGTTCCTTGGCGGATGCGCAGTCCACGCAGGATGATATTGGTTTTGCCGCTCAGAGAAATCTCCGCGGCCATAATGCCTATTCCTCCACCCGGAGCGGTCTGTCCTTCAACAGTGATGTTGCTGGCCATGCTGACAGGCGAATGGAGCACGATGTAACCGCCAACATCGAAGACGACAATGCGATTGCCCGTGCTCACGGCTTCGCGGAACGACCCGCTTCCAGAATCGTTCAGGTTGGTAACGTGATAGATTGTGCCGCCTCTGCCTCCGGTAGCGTTTGCTCCAAATCCAACGGCTCCGGGAAAAGCAACCTGGCCCCAGCCGGGACAGATGGCGATTCCGAGAAGCAAAATTAGCCATGCCATGGCGTTCGATGTGCGCTTGGTGCGTGTCATTGGTTTTCTCCTTGAAATATTTTCAAGTTTTCCAAACGAGCGAACGAATGCGATTGCATTAGTCTTCATTTTCAATGGCTTACGTATGGGTTTGGAAAACCAAGGCGTAAGCATCCTGGATGGGAAGCGCTACTGTCAAGAAAAATAGTTATCGTTAATGGTGATGCCGCTTGCAGGTATGCCGGCGGGAATAAAATATCGGATCTTGGAATTCATATGGACAGTCAATCGCAGCTGGGCTGAAGCTTTGTTCTGTCGCTTGAGAATAAAAAACGGCCAGGAACTTTACCCTGGCCGTTTCGTTGCAGCGTAGAAATTTTATGAGCTATAGGCGCGCAAGCCGGTGGATGGCTTGCTGGAGCGTTTCGATCTTCTTGCAGAAAGCGAACCGGATCTGCGTAGCGCCTTTGGCGGGATTGCTGTAGAAACTGGAGCCGGGAACCGTGGCTACACCGTCCTCTTTCACCAGATGGTGGGCAAAGGCACGATCATTCTCCGCGCCAAAGCCTGCAATGTCGGTCATGATGTAATACGCTCCCTGCGGACGGAAAGCTGTAAAACCAGCCTTGCGCAGAGCGGCCAGCAGCAGGTCGCGTTTTTCGCCGTAGTGTGCGGCAAGCTCCGCGTAATAGCTTTCCGGCAGCCGCAAGGCAACGGCTCCGGCGGCCTGCAGCGGAGCGGCTGCGCCCACTGTCAAAAAGTCATGTACCTTGCGGATGGCTGCAGTCATTTCCGGTGGAGCAATGGCCCAGCCCACGCGCCAACCCGTCACGCTGTAGCTCTTCGACAGGCTGTTGATGCTGATGGTGCGCTCCCGCATGCCGTCGAGAGTGGCAGGAGAGATGTGCTGCGTTCCGTCGTAGAGAATGTGCTCGTAGATCTCATCGGTAATGGCCAGCACATCGTGCTCAACGCACAGGTCGCGGATCAGTTCCAGCTCAGTGCGTGTGAAGACCTTGCCGGTAGGGTTGTGCGGCGTATTCAGAATGATGGCGCGGGTCTTGGCATTGAAGGCGGCACGCAGTTCGGCCTCATCAAAGTACCACTCGCCGTCGGGCGTGGTGGGTGCGTGCAACGTCACATAGCGAGGCACCGCGCCAGAGAGGATCGCATCGGGCCCATAGTTCTCATAGAAGGGCTCAAAAACGATGACTTCTTCACCAGGATTGATGAGCGCCAGTTGGGTAGCAATCATGGCCTCAGTCGAGCCACAGCAGACGGTGATTTCGCGTTCTGGATCAATCGCAAATCCCTGCCAATGAAAGAACTTTTCGGCCAGCGCTTGACGGAAGTTTTTTGCGCCCCAGGTGATGGCGTACTGATTGACGTCCTCGGCCACGGCCTGCTGCGCAGCGGTCTTCAGCACCTCGGGCGCGGCAAAATCCGGAAAGCCCTGGGCCAGATTCACTGCGCCATGCTGGATGGCCTGACGCGTCATGTCCCGAATCACGGATTCGGTAAACTGTGCTGCCTTCTGACTGACTCGCAAATGCGTTTCCTCGCGTTGTCTGGATTGTGTCCATTCTTTCACGAGGGAAATTGCAGTTGAGTGAGAAGCATGCAAGAAATGAGACGCAGAGAAAAAAGGAGGGCGAAAAACGAAAGCGGCCTTGGGGGCCGCAGGGAAGTTTCTAAGTTAATGGTGCGCCCGGCAGGATTCGAACCTGCGACCTTCTGATTCGTAGTCAGACGCTCTATCCAGCTGGGCTACAGGCGCACGTATTTGATTTTTTGTTGTTGCATCAAGGCAAAGAAAAACGGCCGGTTGGCCGTCGGGCCTTGCGTGCGTTTTTTATGGTGCGCCCGGCAGGATTCGAACCTGCGACCTTCTGATTCGTAGTCAGACGCTCTATCCAGCTGAGCTACAGGCGCATCACCAACAACTGCAACAAAATCAGAGTATCAAGGATTCGGCTTCGTTGCAACCCGTTCTGCGCGGCAGGCAGTGGAAAACCCGCATCAGGCCGCTGCCGGAGCGGCTGACGAAGGTGTAACAGGCTCAACCACTTCGCTGATTTGTACCCCGGCGCGGCGCACCAGATTGGCTACCGTTGCGGAGTTCAGCCGGGTGGCATCGTACTCCACGGTAAGCAGCAGATTGCTGGCGTCCAGGGCTACGCAACGTATGCCATAAACGTCGCGGGTTCGGCTGAGCGCCACGGCAGCCGACTCAGTGGGTGCGGCTGCAAGACGAAAGACGAGGTCCACCGTTGTCATGGCTGCAATCCTACCAGAATCAACTGCGTCAGAGGGTCTTCAGATAGCGGACAATTTCCGGACTGTTCCAGTCCTGCGCTCCAATGAACTTGCGCCGGATCATGCCCTGGCGGTCGATGACGTAGGTTTCCGGCCACATATCGGTATGGAAGAGTCCGGCAGCCTTTTCCTGTGGGTCGCGCACGGTGATCAGATCAACGTGGCGGCGGGAGAGAAAGCTTTTATAGGCGTCGGCGTCTTCGTCCACGCTGACGGCAACAATGGCAACGCCCGGCAACTGGTGGTGAAGTTGCAGCAGCGAGGGCATTTCCTCCACGCAAGGGCCGCACCAGGTGGCCCAGAAGTTCAGCAGAACCACTTGGCCGCGATAGTTGGCAAGGTGGACGGAGGTCTGGCCGTCACTAATGGTAAAGTCGGGGGCGGGTTTGCCCATTTGCGAGGGATGCGCACCGCGATTGCAGGCCGTAAAGGCCACTAGAGGAAGCGAAAGAAGGAAGGGAAGAGCTCTTGGAAACCGCACGTCTTTATAATACTTTCGGAGCCCCTTGAGCGAAAGGTGAAACCCCCATGAGCACGGAAGAGAATGAGACAGAACTGAAAAAGGCCAGCGGATTCAAGCCCGTACTGGGCCTGAGCGACGAGCCGGGCGCAGAGCCGCAGGATTGGCGTGCCTGGGTGGGCAAGGCGCTCGAAGGGGCGGTCTTTGACCAGCCAGAGCCTGCCGAGCTGATGGAGCTCACTGTGATTGTGCCGGCGCGCAATGAGCAGGACTGCCTCGGGGACTGTCTACAGTCGCTGGTCGCACAGTCGGAGGACGTTTTTGCGCTCGGCAAGGATTGGGAACTGATCGTGGTGGACGACCACTCGACCGATCGCACTGCCGAGGTTGCCCGTTCCTTTGCTGGCGTAACGGTGCTGGAAGCCCCCAAGCTCGAAAAAGGCTGGACGGGCAAGGCCAATGCTCTTTGGACGGCGGCTCGCCAGGCCCGTGGCCGCTGGCTGCTCTTTATCGATGCGGACACGATCCATGAGCCCGGCAATCTGCACCGCGCCATGCATGAGGCTAAGCGGCACAAGGCCGGTATGCTCAGCTATTCGCCCCGGCAGATCGTCACCGGCTTTGCGCAGCGCTCGTTGATGCCGCTGGTTTTTTGTGAGCTGGCCATCTCTTATCCGCCCGCCAAGGTCTCTGACCCCGCGCAGCACAACCTTGCCGCCGCCAACGGGCAATTTCTTCTGGTGGAGCGTGAGGCTTATCGCCGTCTGGGCGGCCACGCAAGCGTGGCCAGCTCGGTGCTGGAAGACGTGGAGCTGGCCTTTATGGCTAAAAAGCGGCGCATTGGCCTGCGCTTCCGCTACGCCGATGACGCCGTGAGCACTCGCATGTATCGCACCACGGCGGCCATGGCCGAAGGCTGGACCAAGAATCTTGCGCTGCTGTTCAACAACACGCTGACGCTCGCCCTTTGGCGCGCGCTGGACTTTTTTCTTCTCTTTGGACTGCCGGTATTGGCGGCACTTCTGTGGAATGCGCGCCTGATGCAGCACTCCATGCAGTGGCTCAGCGCGGGATTGGTGTTGGCCGTGTTGTGGGTGCGTACCTTAATCCGCTTCTATGCGCGGGTGGCCAAATCGAACTTTCCGTTGGTGGATTGTCTGTTGACGCCGCTCGGTTTGCCCCTGTTTGTCGTACTCTTGTACCGCAGCTGGTTTCAGCACAAGATTGTGAAGCGGGTAAGCTGGAAGGGACGCTCCTACGGCGCCTGAATTGGAATGGAGTGGGGATCCAGCGCAAAACTTCAATTTGTTCAGATTCGTAGGCGCATTCCTTGAAGCCTGCGGGGCACTTCAGGCATCTGTTCCTGTGAGGGCTGAATGATCGAGCTGACGAGGCGGGCTACTTTTGCGGCGGCGCACTACTACTGGAACGAGGCCTGGACGGCGGAGCAGAATGCCGCAGTCTTCGGGCGCTGCGCCAATCGCAATGGCCACGGCCACAACTACACGCTGGAAGTGACGGTGGCAGGCGAGCCGGACCCGGTAACGGGTTTTGTGGTTGATCTGAAGTGGCTCAAGGACGTACTGGAGCGCGAGGTACTCGATGCCTGGGACCACCGCCATCTGAACCTGGAGACGGAGGACTTTCGCACCACGGTTCCCACCACCGAGAATATCGCTCTGGCGGCATGGCACAGGCTGCAGCCAGCGGTGAGTGAGCGGGTGAGGCTGCGCCGGGTGCGCATCTATGAAACGCCCGAGATCTTTGCCGAGTACCGGGGGGAAGCATGAGGGCGTACTTTGGCCGGCGGTACATGTTTTCCGCCAGTCACAGGCTGCATGCTGCAGCGCTGAGCGCGGAAGAGAACCGCACGGCTTACGGCAAGTGCAATAATCCGCATGGCCACGGCCACAACTACGTGGTGGAAGTTGTGGTGGGAGGCCCGGTGGACGCGGCTACCGGCATGGTGATGAATCTGGTGGATCTGGATGCGGCGGTTCGCGCTCAGGTTCTGGAGCGGTTTGATCATGCCAACCTGAATCTGGATGTGGCCTTTGCCCGCCAGGTTCCGACGACGGAGAATCTTTGCCGCGTCGTGTACGATCTGCTTCTGAACGCGCTGCCCGAGGGAATGCTCGACCGGGTGCGCGTGGAGGAGACGGAGAACAACTTTTTTGAGATAAAGCAAATTCCGAATTTGCTCTAGCCAGCCGGTGAGTTCGTCTCGCCGCATCATGCTGAAGGGTTCCGGCACAGTGAGCCCCGAGTGCTAAAAAGGAAAAGACATGGCGCACTCCATCGCAGTGAGCAAGCCGATTCGCAGGACCGTTGAGGACGGTCTGGGCGGATTCTCGACCGAAGAGATCTACCGCGAGCTGTTGAGCCGCCTGGGCGAAGACCCGGACCGCGACGGCCTGCTGCGTACCCCTGAGCGGATGGCCAAGTCGATGGACTTTTTGACCAAGGGTTATGATCAGGATC
This sequence comes from Telmatobacter bradus, assembly GCF_048629425.1. NCBI lineage: Bacteria > Pseudomonadati > Acidobacteriota > Terriglobia > Terriglobales > Acidobacteriaceae > Telmatobacter > Telmatobacter bradus. The sequence continues at coordinate 2,494,833 of NZ_CP184532.1, read as the reverse complement.
CGGTCAAGATTCTGCGCGGCGCGCTCTTTGATGTGGACTATAACGAGATGGTCGTGGTCCGGGACATTGAGATGTTCTCCCTCTGCGAGCATCATCTGCTGCCCTTCTTCGGGCGCGTCCATGTGGCCTACATGCCCAACGGTAAGGTCACGGGCCTAAGCAAGATTCCGCGTCTGATCGAGGTCTTTGCTCGCCGTCTGCAGGTGCAGGAGCGCCTGACCCAGCAGATTGCCGAGGCCATCGATGAAGCCATCCATCCGCAGGGCGTGGGCGTGGTGATTGAAGCCCGCCACCTCTGCATGATGATGCGCGGCATCGAGAAGCAGAGCTCGTCCACGGTGACCCATGCCATGCTGGGCACATTCCGCGAAAAAGAGACTCGCGCCGAGTTCCTCTCCCTCGTCCGCCAGCCGGGCAACAGCAATTTGTAGGCAAAAATCAGCGCAGAACAAGGCGGCAGGCCTGAAAGGTCTGTCTCCATTGTTTTTCCAGGCATGTAGTCCGGTCATCGATTTCGGCAGTCATTCGGAGGCAGAAGAATCACTGCCCGTGCTCATCGCGTTGTTCAGGCTGCAGATGCTGATTTTCTGGGCCTGCCGCCCAGAATGCCATTTTTCCGGGCGGCATTTGCCTTCGCATCGCTGCGAACTTTGCCACCCTCTGCGCCCAGACGCGCTGCCATCCACTTTTTCGAGCCGAAAAAACCTTCCAGCAGAGATGGAATGTGGAGGTCAGCGTCCAGTGCAGGGAAGTGAATGCCGAAGCCTCCTCCATCAATCTCGATCTCTTGCAATTGCTGCCAGGTTGCTGTCTCCAGTCCCTGTGCGTTTTTTGGCGAAAAGGCAATATCCAGTCCGGTGTTCAGCCGGATTACCACGCGTCCGATGCGGCGGTCATAGCGTGCGCTGACTGCGCGTGGCGTTATGGCGCACATTTCTTCTCCACGTCGTGTGGCTTCCAGATATTCTTCATGGCTGATCATGTATTTGCCCCCATGCTTCACATGACACGGCAATGTGTCTTTCCAGTTCTGCGGCAATCTTGCTGATTTGATGTTCCGGAAAGCCGTAGTTTTCTCGCAGACTCACTAGCCCCGCCGGGCAGTTCAGCTCGAAGATGGCATTGCTCCCCCTGTCCAGTAACATGAACGTGTGCCGGTCGATGATCGTTGGGGTAAATGACAGCGCGAAAGCTTCCCCATCGCAAGACGGTTGGCATGTAGGCAGAGTACTACAAACCCGGGCGCTTGGGTTATTGATTTGTTTTACCCAGCGTCTTGAACCGTGGACGGGCAGCATGAATTTTCTTCTTCCAGCCTGCAAGTGCTTTATTTTACGCAAAAAGGCCCGGACGCTGCAGCATCCGGGCCTCTTCTTCCTACTATGAACGATAAGTACAACTGATACTTTTACTGCAAAAAACCTTACAACCGGAACGACAATTACTTTACGGGAACGCTGGCGATCGTCTTCAGAACCTGGGCAACGATCTGGTACGGATCGGCCTCAGAGTTCGGGCGACGATCTTCCAGATAGCCCTTGTAGCCATTCTTGATGAAGTTTACAGGCATGCGGATCGAAGCGCCGCGATCCGACAGACCGTAACGGAACTGGTCGATGGGAGCGGTCTCGTGCTTGCCGGTCAGGCGGAGGTGGTTGTCCGGGCCATAAACGGCGATGTGCGCGGCAACATTCTTGCTGAAGGCAGCCATCAGGGCCTCGAAGTACTCCTTGCCACCGACTTCACGCAGCTGCTTGGTGGAGAAGTTGGTGTGCATGCCGGAGCCATTCCAATCGCCCTTGATCGGCTTGCAATGCCATTCCACATCCACGCCGTACTGTTCGCAGAGGCGCATCAGCAGGTAGCGGGCAACCCAGACGTCATCGGCAGCGGTGGTGGAACCCTTGGCAAAGATCTGGAATTCCCACTGACCCTTGGCAACCTCGGCGTTGATGCCTTCGTGGTTGATACCAGCGGCAAGGCAAAGCTCAAGGTGCTCCTCGACGATCTCGCGGGCAACCGAGCCCATGTACTTGTGGCCTACGCCGCAATAGTACGGACCCTGCGGAGCAGGAAAGCCTTCCGCGGGGAAGCCGAGCGGACGACCATCCTCATAGAGGAAGTACTCCTGCTCAAAGCCAGCCCAGAAGTCAGGATCATTGGAGATCTTGGCGCGCTGGTTGGTCGGGTGCGGGGTGCCATCAGGAAGCAGAACTTCGCTCAGAACGATGAAAGCGTCCTTGCGACCGGCGTCGGGGTACAGACGAACCGGCTTCAGGATACAGTCCGAGCTCTTGCCTTCGGCCTGCTCGGTCGAGCTGCCGTCAAAGCCCCACAGCGGCAGATCTTCCAGGGTCGGTTCCTTGTCAAAAGACTTGATCGTGGTCTTGCCACGCAGCTCGGGGATGGGCGACTTGCCATCAAGCCAGATGTACTCCAGTTTGTACTTTGCCATGGGTCTCCTTCGGTACAAATTAAACTTGTACTTAATCTATAGATTTAGAAATAAAGATTTCATGAAGATTCGCTGAGGAAAACGTTTTTCCCTCAGCGATGACGGGCCGCAAGCATCATCAGCAACAGAATGGCCACGGGAATCATCGCGAGTCCAGCGTAGTAGAGCATCTTCCTTAGATTGTGCGATTTGCGCTTCTGCCAGTTGCGTAGCTCCTCGCGGTCTTCCACCCCCACCTGGTCCAGATTCTCCAGATCGCTCATGAACTGGCGTGCTGAAGCGTACCGGTTCTTGGGATCGCGCTCCAGAGCCCGATAGATGACCTCCTGCATTTGAGGAGAAACCAAGGGGTTGATCAGCGCTGGAGGCATCGGATAGTTCAGCAACCGGTCGTTCATGGCCTCCATCGGGTTCATGCCGTAGAAGGGCAACTTGCCGGTCAGCATCTCATAGAGGATGATTCCCATGGCATAAATATCGGTGCGGGCGTCGCCGCGCTTGCCCTTTACCTGCTCCGGAGCAATGTAGTTGGGTGTGCCCAGCGTGGCAGTAAAGTTGGCGTAGGTCAGGCGGCGGGCTTCGCTGTCTCCGGCAATGCCAAAGTCAATGAGTTTGATAGCGTCGCCTTCGGCTTCGTTCACCATGATGTTCTCGGGCTTCAGGTCGCGGTGGACGACGCCGTTCTGGTGGATGTACTCGAGCGCCTCCAGTACCTTGATGAGGATGCGCAAGGCGCGTTCTTCGCTGATGCGCTCCTCATCGAGAATGGTGCGCAGCAACCGGCCTTCGCACCATTCCATCACCATGTACACGCGGGAGCGCTTTTCGTCGCCATACACATGCATCACGGCGGGATGGTTCAGCTTTTCTCCGATGTCGCTCTCGCGCTTGAAGCGGTCGTAGAGGATAGGATCGGCTTCCAGGTCAGGATGCGGCACCTTGAGCGCGACCGTTTTGCCGTCGCGGCTGTCAGTGGCGCGATAGATCGAGGCCATGCCGCTGCGGGCCACGGGAGATTCGATGCGATAAAAATCCAGCTGAGAACCGGCTTCGAGTGAGTCGTGAAATCCCATGTTGAATGCGTGCTCCGTGGTCGCTTTGGCAGATAAATGGAAAGTACAGTAGCTCTGATCACAATCGCAAAAAAAGGCTAAAGAAACCGTAATGGTTTTGCAGAAAGTTTCCGGTGAATACAGTTACAGGCAATTTAGGGCCAGCGTGCAGGATGCGGACCCCGTTTTGGCGCTGACGTCAACGGCCGCATGGGAGTGAGAATAGGTCTACTCATGGCGCAGGTACCGATCTTTCCCTGGAGCGCCAAAAATAGTCGGGCAGGAATCTCTCTATCGCAGCTATCAGGTTCATTTTATGGCAATTAAAGTTACTGCGATCATCAAGTCTGTGTCGGGAGCGGGAAAATATGATTCCATATGGCGGTATGTGAAGGGCGGAAAAGTTCCGCGGGGTAGGACGCTAATTGTTTAAGAACAAAGAATAATTATAAAAGACTGATAATTTCCAAAAAAATAAAACAAATATCACGTTGACCCAATATTTCTCTTGTCCTAAGGTTTTGTCGCTTTCAAAAGCGGAATAAAAAACAACCGGAAAAAGAGTGAGCCATGATGAGAAAAAAATTGTTGGCAGTCTCGATTCTATGTCTACTCGTGGTCGCAGGTTGGTCGCAGGAAACGCGTTCAACATTGACTGGGCTAGTGACGGACAAGACCGGGGCGATTGTGCCGCAGGCCAGGATTACAATTCGCAATCAAGATACAGGAGCGGTGACCGAGGTTCTTTCGAATGAGCGCGGTGTCTATAACGTGCCACTTCTGATGCCCGGCATGTATGAAGTCAAAGCTGAACTAACGGGCTTCAAAACATATGTACATCAGGGGCTGGAATTGCGTACAGGGTCAATTGTTCAGGAGAAAATTCTTTTGGACATTGGCGCGGCCAGTGAGGATGTAACCGTCTACGGTGGCACCCCCATGATCGATATCAGTACGGCTTCAATGAGCGACGAATTACAGGGAGAAGAGATTCAGGATTTGCCGAGCAATGGGCGCGCGCCACTCGGATTTGCGCACATGGAATTCGGTGTTATTTCCAAGGACAAACACGCCGTCAGTGTGACCGAGCCCTTCAACGGGCAAACTACCTACGACTTTTCCGTAGGCGGTGGTTTTGCCGCATCCAATGAGCTGCTGATGAATGGCGCTCCGAACATGTCGGATTCGTCCCGCAACAATGGTTTCAGCCCTGAACTGGATGCGGTTGACACGGTCAAGGTGGATATTTTCACCGCCAATGCCGCGATGGGCGATACCTCGGGTGGTTTTGTGAACATCACCACCAAGTCCGGCACCAATCAGTACCATGGAACCACGTCCGAGTATTATGAGGGCTCCCGCCCATTGACTGCCGTGGCGCACTATGTTGCTACCCCGGTGCTTTCCACGCACTATCATCAGTTTGGTGGAACCTTTGGCGGCCCGATCAATTTGCCTCATCTTTACCACGGCCACGACAAGCTGTTTTTCTTCTATTCGCTGGAAGGGTTTAGGCAGAACTCCTCCACGTCGACGATCACTTCAGTTCCGACGGACGCCGAGAAGAATGGCGATTTTTCCGCGTTGCTGAACGATGCCAACGGCCAGCTCTACAACCCCTGGGGTGGAACGCTAGATCCGGTTTCCGGCCATATCACACGCACAACCATTCCCGGGAACAAGCTTTCCAATGCCGGCCTGTCGGTGGATCCAATCGCCCAACAGTATTTGAAGATGATGCCTTCGCCGAATTACAACGGTCCGAGCACGACGGCCGATGGCCAGAACAACTACAACGCCAATGCGCCGATCACCAACCGTTATCTTTCGAACCAACTGCGTATCGATTACAACCTGAGCACCAAGAACAAGATCTTTGTCGATATTCACCGCAGCCGCAACGACATCAAATACGGGAACATCTTCCAAAACATCCTGACCGGAACCGACGAAATGGAGCTCTTCGAGGGCGGCCAGTTGAGCGATGTACATAATTTCTCGTCCTCGATGAATCTTGAGTCGCGCTTAAGCTTCACGCGTTCGGGTACGCACAGCGAACCAACCAGTTATGGCACAAGCTCAACAACCATGGGCTTTACTCCTTATTTGCAGCAGAACTCGCAGATTACAGCCATTCCGGAAATCACCTTCGAAGACACGGCCAGTACGCCGCAGTTGAGCGCGATGAACTCGGATGTATCCGGCTACGAGTATTACGACTCCGTACAGTTCTACACCAGCTTGAATAAGACCTGGAAGAACCATTCCTTCAAGTTTGGAGCCGATATCCGGACCGCCAAGAACTCGACCACGAATGCTCCGCTCGATCAGGCTACGGCCGCTGGTTCGTTTGTCTTTCAGTCATCGTCGGGTGGATTCGTGACCCAGTCACCCAATGTGGCCGGGGAGAAAACAGCGCAGACATTTGGCGGAGCCTTCGCGCTCTTTGCACTTGGTCTTCCCACGGACGGATCAATCAGCTACGATACGGACTTTCAGTACGACAACTGGTATTTTGCCGGCTTTGCCCAGGACGACTGGAAGGCGACGCCGAATCTTACCTTGAGCCTCGGCCTGCGCCTGGAGCACACGACGCCGTTTGTCGAAGGCCAAAACAGAATGTCGACGACCTGGATTCCGAATCTCGCGAACGCAACGACGGCGGCTGCCGAGACGGCCTATGCGGCCAGCCCCAGTTCGTATCTGTCCCCCAGCGCCTTCAATCCGACCGGCAACGTGGAGTTTGCGCATGACGGTGCGCGCAGCCCGTTTACGACGGCGGCGCTCTATCCGAGTCCGCGCGTCGGCTTTGCGTGGTCGCCGGAATTCGGTCACCAGAAGCTGACCATTCGCGGCGGCGGCGGCGTCTACATCAATCCGATAGGCGACTGGTCCAGCTCGCAAGGCCTGTATGACGGCATTTGGTATAACTACACGCAGGCTTCCAGTATGGTGCTGTCAACGGACAACAATCTGACGCCTGCAACCACCTGGGACGATCCCTTTCCGACTGATTCCAGCAAATCAAATTACAATCCAATTCTGACAGTTCCCGGCGCTAACTGTGGAACCTATTGTGGCATCAATACCAAGCTGGGCAGCGACATCGATTATGCCGCTCAGTTGAAGATGCCCTACGTGGAAAAGTGGGACCTGGATATCCAGAAGCAGTTTGGCAACAGTTGGCTGCTTGAGGTTGGCTACCTGGGGTCGCATGGAATTCATGATTTGGACAGTAAAAATATCAGTCTGGCCTCGTACCTGCCGTACCTGGTTCATAGCCAGTACGGCTACGATGCAGCAGCTATTTCTACTACGATGAGCAGCACTACAGTAAAAAACCCCTTCCTGGGAACGATGCCGGGGCTGACCAACAGCGATGGCGTCTATGTGGCCAATACACACAAGCTGAACACCAAATCGACGATTACCTTGAGCAGCCTGTTGCTGAACTATCCCGAGTACGAACAACTGGTGGAACAAGGCATTCCTGAACAGAGTTCCAGCTTCGAAGGACTTCTGATCCAGGTTGCCAAGCGCATGTCGAATGGCTTTGAATTCCACTTCAATTACGAACACTCACGTCTGCTGGGATTCATGAACCGCCTCAACTACGGCGATAAGCTTTCGTATGGCGAGACGACGTCGGATTATCCAAATCACGCGACGTTCATCGGCATGTACAAGCTGCCGTTTGGCAGGGGACAGAAGTATTTTTCTGATTCGCGCCTGGGCAATGCGATTGGTGGCTGGGAAGTTACCACGATTTACCAGTACCTTTCGGGCACCCCGGTTGCGTGGGGCAATGTGATCTATAACGGAAACTGGCATGACTTCAAGAGCCACGCGCACAACTGGAAGACGTCCAGCTTCAACACCTCGGTTTTTGACACGCGCACATACGTGAATGCGTCCACCAAAGCACAGGCAGTGCAGCCCACATCCTGGAATTACCGCACGTTTCCTGGATATGCGTTGCGTGCCGACAGCACAAACAACTTTGATTTTTCAATTCTCAAGGACTTCACGATTCACAACAACATCGTGATTCAGCCCCGCGTGGACGCGTTCAACGCGTTCAATCACCCACAGTTCGGTGCACCGAACGTTTCGCCAACCTCCAGCAGTTTTGGCATGGTCAGCTCACAACAAAACAGCGCCCGCCAATTGCAGGGGGGCGTACATATTCGCTTCTGATGGATGGAAACAGCGGAGGAAGATTTCTGCTGGAATGACTTCGGGCTGCAGAGGGTTTTCTCACTCTCTGCAGCCCGGTTGTTTCATATTCTGTGCTGATGCTTACGCAGAGGGCAGGCGATAGGGGCGGCCGCGATACATGCCCACCTGCTCGATGTCACGCACGCGAATCACCTGGGCAGTGGTGTTGTCGCCGCCGTCGATTTCTATTGCCCGCGCCACCAACTCGCGCACCAACTCTTCTGCGGGCTTTTTCTGCGTGACGATGCGGGCAATCTCTTCTTCCTTCATCTCGTCGTGCAGACCGTCGGTGCAGAGCACAAAAACATCATCGGGCTGAATGGTGTGCGCCGTGGTGTCGGGCGCAACAAACATTTCAGGCCCAATGGAGCGGATGAGCACGTGACGCGATTCCGATTCCGCCGCTTCCTGCGCGTTCATCAGGCCCAGCTTGCGCTGTTCGTTGACCCAGGTGTGGTCCTGCGTGATTTGGCGGGCGACGCCGTTGCGCACCAGATAGCAACGCGAATCTCCCACATGCGTGACTACGGCCTGATCGTAACGCAAGGCAAGCGAGACGAGGGTGGTGGCCATTTTGTGGCCGTGATACTCGGGCAGCAGGGAGGCGTCATGTACAGCAATGTTGGCCATTTCCACCAGCTTGGGCATCAGGTTGGTGAGCATGGTGCCAGCTTGCGCCTGGGCAAAGCCTTCCGTCATCACCTGCACGGCCTTGGCGCTGGCCACTTCGCCCAGATCCATGCCGCCCACGCCGTCCGCTACGGCAAACAGGAAGCCGTGCGAGCGGCCCTGGGCCCGCGACTTGGGAATGAATGCTCCCATGGAGTCTTCGTTGTTGGTGCGGACCTTGCCAAAATCGCTGTGCTGACCGAAGAGAATGTCTAACATGGGGGCATCGCCTTGGGTTTTGATTCGTGACCCTGGAAACACGAGCCTATGTTGGCATTGTGAAACATAAAACGGAAAAAGCCAATGGGTGGCCTCGTCTGGAACCCGGGAAGAGTTCGAAACAGAGGCCACCCAGAGGCGGTTGCGAAAAAGTGTTACTTGGCTTCGAGCAGGATCGCCTTGCCCTTGGCCTTGGAGCTTCTCAGGAAGTAGATGGCGCCGTACAGGCCCCAGACAAAGGAGATTGCCAGTGCCAGCAACGGTTCCTTGGTGGTGCCCAAGCCGAATGCCGGGGCGATCACGTAGAAGGCCATGCAGGTCAGGTTGGCCAGCAGACCGAAGCCCGGGATGAGCATGTGCTTGACGAAGCTGAAATCGGCGCGCTTGTAGTAAGCCACGATGCACAGGAAACAGCTGAGTGCATACAGAATGAAGGTGCCGAAGTTGGAGGTGAGCGTGACCATCAGCAGAGTGTTGGGCAACGCCGCCATCTTGTCATGCGTGGTGTAGCCAAAGCTGGAGAAGATGCCATGCGGCAGCGCAGCGATGGAAGCATCGGTGGGAGCGCCGGCATCGCCGAAGGCCACCGAGACAGCCACCACACCGATGACGGCCGAGATCACAGCCAGCGTCCAGATGGCGCGGCGCGGCGTGAGTGACTTGGCGTTCAACACGCCGAAGTGCTCGGGAGCCTCATCGTCCTTGCCCATGGCGTAGGTGACGCGGGCGCCGGTGTTCATGCAGCTCAGCGTGGTGCCGATCAGCGCCAGGAAGACGGTGAAGGCTTCTGCCAGCATAAAGTACTTGCCATGGCCCTGACCGAGCAGTCCGTCGCCGACGATGATCATCATGTCGCCGATGGGCGCGGCCGACGTGGAGGCGCTGGCCATGGTGTAACCGGAGTTGAGGAAGTAATTGGCTGCGAAGTACTCAAACAGGTAGCAGAACAAGCCCTGAATCAGCAGCGATGCAATGACTGCGATGGGAATGTGTTTGGTTGGATTCTTAGCCTCGCCACCCATTGCCGTAACTGACTCGAAACCAACCAGGATGAGAATCGCTACCGTAGCCTGAATGAAGATCCAGCTGATCTTGTGAGCGCTCACTACCGAAGCGGCGCTCGAGTGCGTCAGGAAGTTGCCGCTGGCGTCCGTCGTCGGGTAGGAGATGGTGAAGGGAACCGGCTTGCCGGCTGCGTCCAACTGGGGCAGCGGAGCGCCGCTGGAGTCACGCAGTGTGGCGCCTGTCTTGTCCGTGGCGAACTGGTAGGTGTAGGTGGACATGCTCTGGCCGTCGTACTGGAAGGCCGCCGCGCCAGTCGGATGGCTGGTGCGATAACCGAGTGCCAGAACACTGAAGACGATCAGGGCCGAGATCTGAATCACGTTGATGGCCAGGTTGACGGCCGTCGAAGCGCCTGCGCCCTTCTGCGCAATCCACGCCACGAAGAACGAGAAACAGATGGCCACCAGAGCCATGAACACCGGTCCGGGGTTCGAACCACTGATGAAGTTCGGATACAGGAAGCCGACCACGTAGCCAACAAAGATGCCGGTGGTGGCAACCATCACACCGGGGTAGACCCAGTAGTAAAGGTGCGAGCCCCAGCCGACGATGAACTTGGAGATACGGGCGTACTTGTAGCCCTTGTCCTTGCTGAGCATGGCCTGCTCGGCGTAGTAGTAGCTGGAGCCGGTGCCGGGGTAGAGCTTGGAGATTTCAGCGTAGGCGACGGCGGTGGCCAAGCAGAGAACCAGTGCGGCCAGAATGCCAATCCACATCGACGGTGCGGTCACGCCGGTGGTTGCCTGCAGATAGAAGGTGAGCCAAAGGAATGCGCCGGGAGCGATGAGAGCCATTGCGTTGCTGGTCAGCCCGGTAAGGCCGAGAGTTGCCTGCATCTGAGGTGCTTTTTGTTCTGCCATGAGCATTCTCCTAAGGTTGTCTTTCTTGTATGGCTGCTCCCGGGATGGTCCGGGATATTCTTACGGCAAATCCAATGCGAGGAGTGAGGTCCGGTTTGTTGGCCGAGCAGTTTGAAGCGATGTCCCTGAGCGGTAGAGGTTCCGGAATTCAATCTGTGAGGCAGTTCGCAATGTTTCAAAAAAATGTACAAACTTGCCACACCATGAAGTTATCCAGAACAGCATCAGGAACGGATAAGGATGCAAAAAATAATTTGGGCGGAAATATAAGTCAGTAAGCATAAAAGCAGAGTGGACAGACCCCTGGAGGAATCTGTCCACTCTGCTGTTCGAGTCCTGTACAGATGTTGCTCACGAGGCCGCACACATGGCCCCGCGCGGAGTTTGAGTTACTTCGAGCTCAGGTTATTGCCAAAGATGTAGCCGAATTCAATCACGCCACGGGTCTGGTTGTTGTTGTTGCCATTCTTGCCGAAGACGTCGCCCGAGGTGTAGTCCGAAGCATGAACCCACGCAACGTCGCCGCGGACAAAGAACGCACCCTTCTGGTAGGTAGGCGTTGCCGTAATGCTGGTGGCCGAGCTGCCTGCGCCGTAGAGCAGGTTGACCGCACCATTGTTGGCATTTCCGCTGGTGGCAATGTACTCATAGCGCAGCGGAAGGGCAAAGCCGCACTTGAAAGAACGGTTGACCGTCAGAGCACCGCTGTTGGTGGATGCGCCCTTGGTTACGCCCACCTTGGGGTCCGTGGGCACGTTGCTGTACTGGTAGTACGGCTGCACGATCCACGGTCCCTTGGTGTAGGTGTAGATCACAACATGCATCTGGCTGTTGTTCTGCACCGGGGTGGCTGTGGTCTGGTAGGCCGTGTGTCCGGCATTGCCCATCGCGTCATAAACCAGGCTGTGCGGACCCTTGGTAAAGGTAACCGAACTGCTGATCCAGGAGTAGCGATCCGAGTAGTAACCATCGTTCCAGCTAAGCGAAGCGGTGAGGTACTTGTTGATTGTCTGGTTTACCTGAATGCCGCGGTTGATGGCATTCTCCTGGTTCCACAGCAGGCCGCGCTCCACGTTGAAGTTCTGGTAGCTGAAGGTGGACTCAGCGCCCATCAGCGTCGGCAACTGGCCGATCTGGAAAGAGGTGTTCTTGCCGGTGGGAATCTTGAGGAAGGCCACCGGAACCGGGCCATAGAAATTGCTTACCGTCTTGTCAGCGGCAATAAAAGGAGTGCCGAGAGAGGGCAGGGCATACGTGCCGGCCTGTACAAAGTACTGGTATTTTCCGTCCGCCTTCTGGATGAAGATTTCACCGTTGGTCAGTGTGGCGTTCTTGACGTCGTCGCCGGGGACGGCGTTGTTCTGGAACTGGCCGTAGCCGCTCAGAATGCCGTTCACGGAAACCTTGCCGAGCGGACCCGCATCGAGAGTGGCAGGCGGCAGCCACTGCAGGGGGCCGGTAAGAACAAATGTGGAGAGCGGAGTTGGAGCGTCTGCCGCAGGGGCCGCAGGAGCAGCTGGAGCCGGAGCTGGGCTCTGAGCCATTGCTGTCAGAGCAGTTCCCATGGCCACACCGGCCAGCGACAGAAAAACGCGATTCCAAGTCTTTTGCATCAACACGAATCCTCCAAAAAAATATTGTTCTGCAGCAAAGGATTGAATCAGCCGAAAGGTGGCTGAACAAACAAGAGAACATCAGTGGTGAGGCATATACGCTCGGCGGACTCAAGTGTAACGGGATTTATGCAACGACCCGGTACTGAATCCTGTTTTTATAAAGCTTTCTTACCGGCGTGTTCAATTGATCTGAATCTAGTTACACTCATAGACCATAAAGAACTTATGAGGAATAAAAAAGTTTTTTAGGGGTATTGATTTCAGCACGCTTCCAACGATACAAAAGTGATTGAATCTGCAGGCACAACCAGTCTGACAGCGACGAGTTTCCGCCCCTTGGCAGATGAAGAACGCATAAGGGAAGCTGTTACACTCAACTTGTCCTTCGGCGCATTCACGCAAAAAAATCAATCTGAATTCCTCAGGATCTGGCCAAATCCAGATCCGCAGTTGTAGGTTAGGAAAGATGGCTGAAATCTACTTTCCCGTGCGCAACGCATGGGCAATCCGTAACCGGTTTCGATCCGGGCTCAAGATGTTGCTGTTTTCTCTGGAGTGTGCGCTGGGTGTGCTGGCGGTGGTGCTGCTCGCTTTTTTGGCGCACTGGTTCGGATGGCTGCTTCCGGTTGCTTTTCTGCTTTATCTGATGATCGTAGTGCCAACCGCTTTGCTGAGCGGCTTCTGGCAGGCGCTGATTGTTTCGCTCTCGGCGGTGGTGGCCCACGGCCTGCTGATCACCCGCAAGCCCGAACTGCAGATGGCTTCGGACCCGATCAACACAATTACCTTCTTCGCTTTTGTGCTGGTGGCGCTGGTTGTCAGCAGACTTTCAGCGCGTGTGCACGATCACGCCCGCGAGGCCGAGCAGCGCGAAGAACAGATGCGTTCGCTTTACGACTTTACCCGCCGCACGCTGCAACTGAACCAGCATCTGGAGCCCGGTGTACAGCTGGCCGATCTGATTCACGACATCTTCGAGGTGGAGGCCGTAGCGGTCTTTGACGCCGATTTGCATCGCGTCTATCAGGCCGGCTATTGGAAGATCGATCCGCAGGAGTTGGCGCAGAACGTCTACTACTTTGAGACCAATGATGACGATCTGGAGACGGGGCTAGGACGGCGCGTAGTGCGGCTTGGCTCCGTTCCCATTGGCAGCCTGGTGGTACGCGGCGAAACCAGTCCGCTGACCAACAACGCCATCAGCTCGCTGATCGCCATGACCTTTGATCGCTATCGCGCCTTTGCCAACGAAAGCCGCATTGAAACCGAGCGGCGCACCGAGCAGTTGCGGGCTACCGTGCTTGATAGTCTGGCGCACGCCTACAAAACGCCGCTGACGGCCATTCGCGCGGCCAGCACGGGGCTGGCAGAGATGGGCAAGCTCTCGGCAGGGCAGGCCGATCTGGTCTCGCTCATCGATGAGCAGACCGCCGTGCTGAACGAGCTGACCACACGCCTGCTGACGACGGCGCGGCTGGACGGCGGCGAGGTGAAGATCAACGCTTCCCCCATCGGCGTGGGCGCATTGATTGAAGAAGTTTTGGCCAGCCTGCGCGAACGTACTGCCAGCATGAAGGTCGAACTTGTGCTCGATGACGATGAGATGACGATGAGCTGCGATCGTCAGCTTCTGGTGATGCTGCTGACGCAGTACGTTGACAACGCCTGCAAGTACTCGATCTACGGCACCACCATCACCGTACGCGCCGAAAGAGCCAAGGCTGAAGTGATACTCTCGGTACATAGTTTTGGACCAGTGATTCCGATGGCAGATCGCGAGCGCATTTTTGACCGCTATTACCGATCAACCTCGCTTGCCAATCGTGCGCCGGGAACTGGCATTGGCCTGTCGGTGGCCAAGCGTGTGGCCATTCTGCACGGTGGTTTTGTGTGGGTAACCAGCGAAGAAGTTGAGGGAACGACGTTTTACGCTTCGATCCCGGATAGACAGCATAGGGGGAATACGCAATGAATCAATCAGCCATCCGGATCCTAATTGTGGACGATGAATCTGCCATCCGCAGAGCTTTGCGCCCGCCGTTGCTGGAGCTGGGTTTTCAGGTCTCCGAGGCCTCACGGGGCGAGGAAGCTTTGCAGTTGCTGCGCGCCGGCAGCGTGGATGTGGTTCTGCTGGATCTGAACATGCCCGGCATTGGCGGCATTGAAACCCTGCGTCGCATTCGCGCCTTTGCGCCCCGCTTGCCCATCCTGATGCTGACCGTGCGCGATCAGGAAGAAGACAAGGTGGCCGCGCTCGATCTTGGGGCCGACGATTACGTGACCAAGCCCTTCAGCGTGCGCGAACTCATCGCTCGCATCCGCACTGCAGTGCGCCGTGTGCGCGCTCCCGAGCGGGCCGAGGATGCGCCCATCGTGATTGGTGAAATTCGTCTGGACCCCGTCAAGCGCGTGGTCACCAAGCGGGACGAGGCCGTACACCTGACCCGCAAGGAATTCGACATTCTGCACTGCCTGATGTCGCGTGCTGGTCGCGTGGTCACCTACGCCAAGCTGCTGACCGCCGTCTGGGGTGGAGACTGCCGCGAAGAGGTTGAATATCTGCGCACCTTTGTGCGGCAGCTGCGCAAGAAGATCGAAGACGATGCTTCCAATCCCGTCTATCTGCTCACCGATGTTTACGTGGGCTATCGCTTTGCCGATCCGCAGAGCTTCCAGGAAGAAGCTCCTCTCATCGAGCCGGTTGAAGTGCAAGAGTAGAGCCGGTCGTATTGCACAAAGAGAAAACCCTCCAGACAACCGGAGGGTTTTCTCTTTGCAGATTTCTGACTCAGACAGGCAAAGCTACTCGCTGTAGTGCAGCAGGCTGAAGACGTCGTGCTCGGGAAAGCGCTCGCGCCCCTTGAGAAAGTCCAGCTCAACGGCGAAAGCGATTCCGGCAATCTTGCCGCCCAGCTCGTTTACCAGCTTAACGGTGGCTTCCATGGTGCCGCCGGTGGCCAGCAGATCGTCCACCAGAACCACATTCTGGCCGGGCTGGATCGCGTCCTTGTGGATCTCCAGCGTGTCGGAGCCGTACTCCAGATCATAGGTGACGCGGGCCACCGGCGCGGGCAGTTTGCGTGGCTTGCGCACCGGCACAAAGCCGGCATTCAGGCGGTAGGCCAGCGCGGGTCCAAAGATGAAGCCGCGGGCTTCAATGCCCAGAACCAGATCGACCTTGCGCTCGATGTAGTGCGAGGCAAAGGCATCGATCATCTGCGCAAAACCAGTCTTGTCCTTGAGCAGGGTGGTGATGTCGTAAAAAAGAATTCCAGGCTTGGGGAAGTCTGGCACTGTGCGGACTAGTTTCTTCAGGCTTTCAATATCGCTTGGCTTGATTGCTTCGGACATGAACCGTCGGCTCCTCAGTAAAGGTCATTCTGTGGAATAGGAACAGGCGGAAACGCGGTTCAACATCCACTCTCGGATTATAAAGCGCAACGCGGTGCAATGGGGCGCGCAGCAATGGGGATTGTCTAGAGTTTGGGACGCGCCAGAAGCAGTGCGTCCAGCACGGCCAGCACGCTAAAGCCAGCCATGATTGCCGAGAGCGTCAGCGGCGAAATATGCGGCATGGAGGCGACCACGGCCGCGGAGATGGCTCCGCCGAGTGTGCCCATGCAGCCAAAGACGGCCGCCGCGGTACCGGCCACATCCTGCAGCGGAGCCAGCGCTCCATGCGCGGCGTTGGGAATGGTCAGACCCACGGCAATAGTAAGCAGGATGGTGAGCGGCAGGGCCGTAGCAACGTTAAAGCATCCTGCAAGGCTGAGTATGAGCAGTCCGCAGGTGGCCAGGAGTGCCAGCGCCAGACCAGCAGCCAGAATGCGGCCGTGGCCAACTCTGGCTGTGCCCAGCAGTCCGCTCAGCCATGAGCCGATCATGGAACCGCAAGCAATCAGAAACAGCAGCCAGCCGTAGGTGGTGCGGCCCATGCCCAAAAGGTCAACAAACAGGAACGAAGAGCCGGTGATGAAGGCTAGCAGCGAAGCCAGCATAAAGGCGTTCAACAGGCAGTACCCAAGCACGGAGCGGCTTCCAAAGATGCGCTGAAAGCTCTTCCGCAGTTCAGTCAGGCCTGCGGCGGCGCGTTGCTCAATTGGCAGCGATTCGCGAAATCCAAAAAGAAAGATCAGCAAAAGCAGAATGCCTGCCGAGCCCAGAAAGGCGAACAGCATCCGCCAGCCAGCAACCTTGAACAGCAGGCTGCCGAAGACGGGGGCAATCATGGGTGCAAGAGCCTGCGTGGCGCTCACGTAGGAAATCATTACCCGGGCATGGTTGCCTTCAAAGCGGTCGCGAACAATGGCAAAGGCCAGCACGGTCGCAGAACCGGCTCCAACACCCTCCAGAGCGCGCCAGAGAAGCAGAATGGACAGCGAACTGGACAGCATGCAGCCAAAACCACCCAGAGCAAACAGGGCACAGCCAAACAGCCCCACTGGGCGGCGACCCATGCGGTCAGAGAGCGGGCCAAAAAATAACTGCGCGGCCGCAAAACTAGCCAGGAACACGCTCACCGTGTAGCCAGCAGCCTCCGGCGTAACGTCCAGAGCGTGGCCAATGACAGAAAGCGTGGAGAGATAAAGATCAGTGGCCAGCGGAGGAAGCGCTGCCAGAGTCGCCAGAAAAAGTGTAAAGAGTATCTGGTGGCCAGACTTCGGGGAAGAGTCTTCCAATGTATTCATGTTCTTCCTGCGTATTTTAGAGGAAGAAATACGATTTGCGGCCTGAACTGTGGGATGGGCGGTTTGAAACTGTGCCGTGGCCTACCACGCGCCATCGATGCGGAAGCTGCCCAGCCCCTCGGCATGGCTGTCGTCCATGATCTTTTCTTCGATGCGATCCACGCGGCTGCCACGAGGACCGCGCTCCAGACTGCGGCGTAGTAGGTTCAGATCCTCGCTTGAACCCGAGGCCAGCACTTCAACCTGCCCTGCTTCGGTATTGCGTACCCAGCCGCGCAGATCAAGCTGTGCGGCTTCCCGCTGCACGAACCAGCGAAACCCCACGCCCTGCACACGGCCATTGACCAGAAAATGAAGAATCATCGCGTTCAGTGTGGCAGAGCAGATGGGTCGGATGCAACCCGGAAGCAGATTACAGAATGCCAGGAATCCATGCCTTCACCCGCAGACGATAGTCGCAGATCAGCAAGTTCCGTGTGCCAGAAAGATGAGAAAACAGCCCGCACGCGCTACACTGGCTTCACAATGGTTTTCGTCCTCGATAATTACGATTCCTTTACCTACAACCTTGTGCAGTACCTGGGAGAACTGGGCGCTGAGGTGGTGGTGCGCCGCAACGACGAGCTGACGCCGGAAGAGGTGGAGGCGCTCAAACCCGACCGTATTCTGCTTTCGCCAGGCCCCTGCACGCCCAGTGAAGCCGGCATTCTGATCCCGTTGATCAAGCACATGGCCGGCAAGGTGCCCATTTTTGGCGTTTGCCTGGGCCATCAGGCCATTGGCGAGGCCTTCGGCGGTGAGGTGGTGCGTGCCCGCCAGCTGATGCACGGCAAGGTTAGCCCGGTGGAGCACGACGCGAAGGGAATCTTCGCTGGTCTTCCGTCGCCCCTGACCTGTACCCGCTACCACTCGCTGGTAGTGCGGGAAGAATCTCTGCCTGCCGAGCTGCAGGTGACGGCCCGGACACACGAGGCTTCCGGGGTGGTCATCATGGGCCTGCGTCACAAAACCCTGCCCATCGAGGGCGTGCAATTCCATCCCGAGAGCGTGCTGACGGAGCATGGCCACGAGATGATCCGCAATTTTCTGAACTTATAACGGCCATGCGTACGGGGTTGTGTGACTTGAGAAGGAAAGCATCCATTATGGCTACCACGGCTCTGACTGCCACGGCTGGCCTGCTGTTGGCGGCCTCTGCCTCCTCCGTTGCGCAAACACAGAGCAGTGTCTCGGTCGGCCCCATCGCCATCATTTCTCTGAACAGCAAAACACCCGGCGCTGGGCCCAAGGTGAGCGGCGGGCTGGAAGTGGACGGCGGACGAGCCATGATCGGCGCTAGCGGTACGGTGACCGCAGGCAAGGATGCGGCTCTGGTGCAGCTGCCCCGGCGTGGCGAGATGCGCCTGTGCGCCACTACCAGCGTCAAGCTGGCCGTAGATACAAGCCTGGCCGGTGAGCCTGGTCTGCTGGTGGCCATCGAGCGCGGCGCACTGGAAATGAGCCTGGCCAATACCACTGCCAGCCGCAACTCCGACGTGCTGCTTACTCCCGATTTCCGCATCCTGATCAGCGGACCCGGCGCGGCGGTTTTGAAGGTGCGGCTGGGCGAAAAGGGCGACACCTGTATTGACAATGTGGGTACGCAGGCCCCCTATGTGCTGGTTTCCAACCTCTTTGAGGGCGGAGCCTACCGGGTGCAGGCCGGAGAAAAGATCGTCTTCCAGCACGGCAGCCTGCATGAAAGCGTCTCGGACGACAAGGAAGACTGCGGCTGCCCGCCGGGCGAGCATGTAGGCAATGAATTTCCTCTGGCGCAGAGCGAAGGCCTGGAGCCATTGCCAGCCACCTCGCCTAGCAGCGGTAAGCTGGAGCCACTGGAGCCACTGGCCTACAATGCTCAGGACAAGACGCAGAAGACTGCGGTTCCTGCCAGCCCCCAACCTGCTCCGGCGGCAAGCAAGCCCGGCATCCTGCAGCGCGTGGGCAATTTCTTCCGCCGCATCTTTGGCGCTGACTCCGCGTCCTGACGCTGCGTTCTGACCCCAATACCGTGATAGAAAAACAAAAAAAGCCCGGTTTGCACCGGGCCCCCGAATGTCCCTGGGATTTTCTTGCAAAGGCCATTCCAGAGGTGTCCACGCATGGGCAGCTCTGGAATGGCTGGAAATCCGAGCTTAGACGGTCGTATTGACCACCGAGCCGGAGGAAAGATTATCCAGAAAATTGGTCAAAGTAGCCTGAGCGCTGTTGATGTCGTTCGTCTGCAACGACTTGCCTATCTTTTGAATGGCCGTAGCCAGCGGATTGCCACTGGTCGCATCGTTGGTCGTGTTTGTGACTGAATCGATGCTGGAGATGTTCATGTCCTTGGTCAGGGTGTTGTAGGCCGAGTGTGCGCCGCTGGTGTCGCCCGAGGCGACGGCGCCAAACAGATTCAGTACATCAGCTTGCAGCGAGGACATGATGCTGTCGTAATCCTGGGGCGCATTCTGCGCGGAGCCAGCAACCGTGCCCGGCAGAGCCGAGGTCGAAAGGCTCAAAGAGGAATAGGAGATGCCATGCGGCGCAGCAACTTCCAGAGTGCTTACGGCTTTTTGTGCCGAGCCCAGATCGTCCTTGGAGAGAGCTTCGGAAACGCTGCCCAGAAAGGCCGACAGCGGGCTGTTCTGCGCGGAAGACTGATATTCTTCAGCCTCGTTCAGGTACTGCTTGGCTCCGGCCATATCGCCAGACTGGATGGAAGAAATCAGATTGGCAAGTGGGCTGGATTTGTAGCTGCCGCCATCCAGGCTGCTGTCTGTAGGGGCAGAAGCGGAGGGTGCTGTCGAAACGTTGGTGAGGTCTTTACTGTAGAGTGGCGAGGTGTTCTGCAGGCCGGAGATCATCATGATGGAGTGTCCTTTCGCACAGGGGGCTCAACGTATTGCCCTTATGGGCGGTTGGTGTGAGCAAGGTATGAAGCTAGTGTGCAGGGCCTGTAGTGTTTTGGCACAATAAAGTGTGCAGCGCGGTTTCATGGTGAAACTTGCCCTAAAGTGAGTGCAGATATGGAATTTCTATAAAACTAAAATCCCTGCCAAGTAACCCTATTGAAAGGTTTAGCTATTGGCAGGGATCTGATTGATAAAAAATATGTTAGAAATTTTCTCTAAAGCTCGCGCGCCCGCTCAATGGCGCGGATTACCGCTTTTGCCTTGTTGATTGACTCCTGATATTCACTTTCTGGTACGGAGTCCGCCACGATCCCACCCCCTGCCTGCACATATCCTTTACCGTTGACTGCCAGCATGGACCGTATTGCGATACAGGAATCGAGGTTTCCGCTGAAGTCAGCGTAGAGTACAGTACCGCCATAGGTGGCACGGCGCACCGGTTCCAGTTCTTCGATGATCTCCATGGCGCGAACCTTGGGCGCTCCGGTCAGAGTTCCGGCAGGAAAGCAGGCTCGCAGTGCGTCAACGGCCGTCAATTCTGGACGAAGTCTGCCCACAATGGCACTGACAATATGCATCACGTGTGAATAGCGCTCGATGAACATCAGGCGATCAAGCTTGACGCTGCCAAATTGGCTGACGCGGCCTACGTCGTTGCGACCCAGGTCCACCAGCATCACGTGCTCGGCCCGTTCCTTTTCGTCGTGGATCATCTCCTCAGCCAGCCGCTGATCTTCTTCCTCGGTCAGGCCGCGCGGACGGGTTCCAGCGATGGGCCGGTACTCCACCGTGCCCTGATGCACACGCACCAGCAGTTCAGGCGAGGAGCCAGCCAACTCCACAATGGCCGGGCGCTTCGATTTTTTGGTTGCCAGTTTGGATTTTGCCGAGGGCGTTCCCAGCATGGCCTCCGGGGAGAAGCGCAGAAAGAACATGTAGGGGCTGGGATTGACCGTACGCAGGGCGCGATAGACCTGAAAACTATCCACGCCCGGCTCCACATCAAAGCGCTGGCTGATGACGGCCTGGAAGATGTCGCCCGCCGCAATGTATTCCTTGGCTTTGCCTACAGAAGAAAGAAAATCCTTCTTGCGGGTGCGATAGTCCACCTTGAGCTTGCCTGCAGGCTTTTTGCTGCTGAGCTTGGGCAGGGGCTGGATCAGGCGCTTTTCCAGCTTATCGAGCCGGGCGAT
Source organism: Telmatobacter bradus (assembly GCF_048629425.1). Taxonomy (NCBI): domain Bacteria; kingdom Pseudomonadati; phylum Acidobacteriota; class Terriglobia; order Terriglobales; family Acidobacteriaceae; genus Telmatobacter; species Telmatobacter bradus. Next base: position 2,473,865 of record NZ_CP184532.1, on the reverse strand, counting down.
GGCCTTTTCGTAGGCCAGTGCGGGTTTGCTGCGGGTCACGTCGGCCGTTGCCACCAACCAGATCTGCTTGCGCACATGGTCAAAGGCCAGCACTTCATCGAAAAAGAGCAGGATGGCGTCGGGAATGCCCAACTCGTCCTTGGCGGTTTCAGGCAGGCGTTCGATCTGCCGGACGGCGTCGTAACTGAAGTAGCCAACGGCTCCAGCGGTAAACGGCGGCAGGCCGGGAATGACCGCCGGTTTGTGGCCGGAGAGGTGGCGACGCAGCACCTCGTAGATGTCACCTTCCTGCTGAACGGTCTTTTTGCCTTCTACGATGGTAATGTCGCGACCGCGGGCCACAATGCGCTTGAAGGGTGTGAGGCCAATAAAGGTGTAGCGACCCACCTGTTCGCCGTTTTCCACGCTCTCCAGCAGGAAGCACTCCTGTTCGGGCCAGGCCGCGCGCAGAAAGGCTGAGACCGGCGTCTCAAGGTCGGCCGTCAGGGTGCGGTAGACAGGAACAAGCGTGTGCTCCTTCGCCAGGGCGAGGAACTCCTTGCGGGCGGGCTGGACAGACTGCGCGTTGGTTTTCACAGCCCCAGTTTAAACGCTTCAGGCAGAATATGAGCCAGTTACGGCTTGGCAACGTCGGGTTTTGTGGTGCTTTCTGCTCCCGCCGGCGGTTCCGCTGCCGGTTTGGCGGCATCGGGCTCCGTCGGAACCAGGCGCGCAGAGGAGCCAAAACGCTTGAAGTCGCGACCGGTGGCCACAATGCGCACGTTCTTGTGTGCCCAGAACAGACGGACGTTCAGGCGGACGTCGGCCCGGGTAAGCACCCAGAGGTCTTCCGCCACCGGATCCTGGTGCAAATGAATGTTGGATTCGCCACCGATGTAGAGGAGACCTCCACCAAGCTTGCGCACCATTACGGCGTCAATGTCTACCCACTGGCCAGAGTCCGTATCAATCAGCAGGGTGCCATGCAGCAGGGGGAGCAGCTCCCGGTAGCGGCTTTTTCCTTTGAAGTCGGAGCGTGGCTCGGCGGCAAGCCGAGTGCAGTGATGATCGCCCAGGCAGAGTTCTTTGTCGAGCGCGGTGAAGGTGTAGGCGTTGGCCACGTCTTCACGCAGCTCAATCTCTTCGCCCAGAGCCTTGGCGGCCTGCTTTTGCCGTTCTTCCCGGTGCTTGGGATTCGGCGAAGCGGCATCGGCCATCTGCTCGTCGATCTCTTTTTCCTGTTTACGGCGTTCTTTTTCGGCCAGCGGCTGGCCGTTTTCCAGCAGCACGCGCTCCACCGGTTCGCCGTCAATGAAGAAGACCTCGGAGTGTGTGGTGCGGGCCTTGTTCGGCTGATCATTCTTGTCGAAGTTCACTTCGCTGACGTCGGTCGTAAACAGATAATTACGCAGGGCATTCAGGTCGTTCTTGTTCTCGACAAAGGCGCGGTAGACAAGCGCGGCGGCGCTTGGATTTTTTGCTTGCGGGGCTTGCGCCTGTCCAGACGCCAGCAAAGGGAGGAACAGGAATGCAATCGACCAGCAAGCCGGAGAAGGGAACGGGACCTTGTGCATGGTAGAAGTATAATGCTCCTTTTCGCACTGCGTTTCCCTGCGGGGATGTGTCCTTGTTACACCGGGAAACTTTCAGTGAGGTAATTTCCGTCACCAGCTTGACTCCATATGGCTGGTGACCTATTCTCACTGAGGTTTGGGCGTGTTTGACGGTTGCTTCACCCCGGAGGTTTTTTCGGAATAGGTGTAGACCGAAAGCTGGCGATCAGGTGCCTTTTTCCCTCCAAGAAAAAGGTTCCCCGCACGTCCCCTGAAACGCTGGCAGGTCTTTCGAAAATGCTTGAGGTGTAGGACAACCGCAAGGAGAAACCAAAGATGTCGACAACCATCCCGAAACTTTCCCTAGACCAGGAGATTAATCCCTGGGAAGCACAGAGTGCGCGCTTCGATTTTGCCGCGCGTAAATTGAACCTGGATGAGGGCCTGTGGAAGCTGCTGCGCAGTCCGGCCCGCGAGATCATCGTGCATTTTCCGGTGGTGATGGATGATGGTCGGATCGAGATGTTCACCGGCTTCCGGGTGCAGCACAACATTGCGCGAGGACCCGCCAAGGGAGGCATTCGCTATACGGCGGATGTGACGCTGGACGAGGTTCGGGCTCTGGCCAGTTGGATGACCTGGAAGTGCGCCGTCGTCAACATCCCCTTCGGCGGAGCCAAGGGCGGCGTCATCTGCGATCCGCACAAGATGAGCAAGGGCGAACTGGAACGCATGACCCGGCGCTATGCCAATGAGATCAGCGACTTCATTGGACCGGAAAAGGACGTTCCCGCACCTGATGTGAACACCAACGAGCAGACCATGGCCTGGATCATGGATACCTACTCGATGCATGCCCGCCACACGGTGACCAGCGTTGTTACCGGCAAGCCGCTGAATATTGGTGGTTCGCGCGGACGCATTGAGGCTACCGGCCGTGGCGTGGGCGTGGCCTGCACCGAGAGCCTGCGCTATCTGAATATGTCCATCGACGGCTGCCGCGTCATTATTCAGGGCTTTGGCAATGTGGGTTCGAATGCCGCCCGCCTGATGATGGAGCAGGGCTACAAGATCGTGGGCATTGCCGAAAAGGATGGCGGTCTGTACAACCCGAATGGCATCGACATTCATCAGTTGCTGGAGTACAAGTATCGCAACAACTCCATCCTCGGCTATACCGAGGCTGAAGCCATGCCCAGCGAGGAACTGATGCTGAGCGAGTGCGAGATTCTGGTGCCGGCCGCAACCGAGAATGTGATCACCAGCCGCAATGCCGACAAGATTCGGGCCAAGATCGTGGTGGAGGGCGCCAATGGCCCGACGACCGCCGTGGCCGATGAGATTCTGGCGGAAAAGCGCATCTTTGTCGTGCCTGACATTCTGGCCAACTCCGGCGGCGTTACTGCCAGCTACTTTGAGTGGGTGCAGGATCGTCAGGGGTACTTCTGGAAGGAATCGGTGGTCAACGAACAGCTGGAGCAGATTCTGCGCGACAGCTTCGATGACGTGGTTCGCTACGCCGAGGCGCATGCGGTCAACAATCGCATTGCGGCCTACATGCTGGCCATTGATCGCGTGGCCGTCACCATCCGTCAGCGTGGCATCTACGCCTGACCTAAGAGTCAAAGACAAAAGCAGACGATTGAAAAAAGGATGGGGCGTTTGCCTCATCCTTTTTTCTTTCTAGCGCAACTTTATATTGCATCTCCACGTTTGTACAGAATAGAGATTCACTGCTTGGGCGAAATAGAGTGCAGCTCTCTATAGAAAGGGGAAGATGCATATGAGCGGAATCCTTGGGCGAGTCCTCAATATAGGTCCAGAGCAGTTCATCATGCAGCCGCACAACAATCCTGCCACCATCGATATTCGCTATGCGGACGTAACGGAACTGAACCAGGGCTTATCTGGCAAGCAAACAGCAGTACTGATCTTATGTTCGGTCGGAGTAATGGTGCTGGTGGCGGTTATTGCGCATCACGAGATGAGTGAGAATCAGCCTAAATTACCAACGCAGACAACTCCAGTGGTGTATTAGAGCTTAAAAGAACGTGCGATGACCGTAAGGGATTCGCACGTTTCTTTTTTATTTTAGTGGGGTAGCTGCCTAAGTACAGTATGCTCTATATGTAGTGGTTTTTAAGTCAAAACCCGATTCGAAGCTTGATTATCCGGGCACTTGGCAGCAGTTTCGGGCCTGGTTTTCGGATGAGCAAGCCTGTATCGACTACCTGGAGCAGTTGCGCTGGCCTGACGGTTTTCGCTGCCCCAAGTGTGCCAGTGGAAAAGGTTGGCGCTTGCCGGACGGGCGCTGGGGCTGTGCCGGCTGTGCGCGCAAGGTCTCGGTGACTGCGGGAACGATTTTTGACCGCAGCCGCGTCCCGCTGGCCGACTGGTTTACCACCGTGTGGTTCATGACCAACCAGAAGTACGGCGTGAGCGCACTGGGGTTGCAGCGGTTGCTCGGCCTGGGCAGCTATCAAACGGCTTGGACGATGCTGCGCAAGTTGCGCTCAGCCATGGTACGTCCGGGCCGCGACCGGCTTCAGGGCACGGTCGAAGTGGACGAGACCTATGTGGGCGGCATCGCACAGGGAACGCGCGGACGCGGCGCGGAGCGTAAGTTCATGGTGGCCATCGCCATCGAGGTGCTCGCACCCCAAGGCTTCGGGCGGGTGCGGCTTAAGCGGATCGAGGATGGCTCGGCGCACAGACTGACCGCCTTTGTGAAGTACGCGGCCGAGCCGGGTTCCATCGTATGCACAGATGGCTGGAAGGGCTATGCGGGGCTGGCCAAGGAAGGTTATCAGCATCATGCTCAGAGCATCTCCACGAGCGGAGATCCGGCTCACGTGGTCATGCCGGGAGCACATAAGATTGCATCGCTGCTCAAGCGTTGGCTGCTGGGAACGCATCAGGGATCGGTGACCGCCGAGCACTTGGACGCCTATCTGGATGAATTTGCTTTTCGCTTCAATCGCAGGAAATCGCGTCGCCGGGGGATGCTCTTTTATCGCCTGCTGGAAAATGCGGTCGTCACGGAACCAACGCGCTTTCGGCCTTCAAGAGCCAGCCTTACGCCCCCAAACCACAACCCATAGTGGTAACTGTACTCAGGCAGCTACCCCACTTATTTTATTCTCAGCCGTCGGTGTGGCAAGGATGCAACCATCCTTAACAAAGTGTAATAATAAAAGGGAACCGGAGAGACGAACCGGAGCCGCACGACAAATGAATCTTCCTAATTCCATTACGATGAGCCGCATCGTCATGATCCCGTTGTTTCTGTGGATCCTGTCGAAGAGTTTTCCCTGGCAAGGGGGCGGCGAGCAGGAAGTTATCGCTTCGCTGCTGTTTATTCTTGCTTCCATTACTGACGGTCTGGACGGGTATCTGGCACGCAGCCGTGGGCAGATTACCACGATGGGCATGTTGCTGGACCCGCTGGCCGACAAGATCATGGTGACCGGTGCTCTGGTGGCGCTGGTGGCCTACAATCCCGACGTGGTCAAGGTCTGGATCGCAGTGGTCATCATCAGCCGCGAGTTCCTCATTTCCGGCCTGCGTTCCATCGCATCCTCTTCCGGCTTTACGATTCAGGCCAGTGATCTGGGCAAGCTCAAGACCGTGGTGCAGATTGTTGCGGTGGTTTCGTCCATTCTGGCGCATCAATGGCATCATTGGCAGTTTGGCTGGCTGGTGATTCCGGTCAAGTGGTACGCCGTGGCGGCAGTTTACTTTGCCCTGGCCGTCTCCATTATCTCTGCCATTGATTACTTTGTAGGGTTCTGGAAAGAGATTGATCGGGCCTCCAACACCCGGCGTGAGGCTTCCGTACTGAGCACTCGCAAGAGCGCAAGCATTCTGTAAAAAGCGCGTTTGTAAAAAGTTTTAGCAAAGCAAAAGGGCGAATCCTGACGGACTCGCCCTTTTTGGTGTTTAGCTTGGGCCGTAAATTTCCACGGACGTGTTTCTGTGGCCTGCCTGGACAAAGAGCATCATAAGCAGGCGCACAAACTCTCACGAGCTTCAGAAGTCGATTCCGAAACCCAGTCGGACTTGCAGTGCAAAGCTTCCAGGTCGGGAAACCTAGTAGCGGCCACGACCGCGAGGCGGTCCACCACTTCCACTTCCTTTGCGAGCCTGATAGCAATCCCGGCAGAACACCGGACGATCGCCACGCGGTTCGAAAGGAACCGTCGTGCTCTGTCCGCACCCGGAACAAATTACCGCGGTCCCCTGGGAAGGAGCCGAACGATAACCGGAGCCTCCCTGTTCACCCTTTTTTGCCAACCGGCAAGCTTTGCAACGCTTGGGGGTGGAAAATCCACGTTCCTGAAAGAACGCCTGATCGGCGGCAGTAAATGTGAAATCCTGCCCGCAATCGCTGCACGTAAGTTGAATATCTCCGGCCATCTTGAACCTCCCGTGAATTGTACCGTGATTGCAAGAGTTTGCAAATAAGGATTTCATTTAATTCCTGAAACTTAGGAAGTGTTTGATCGGCAAAATGGTAGCGCTTCCCGATAAAATGCCGTTTCGGGCAGATCTATGCCAGAATCTTTCCGAAAAATTACAATCTGGCGGTTGGCTCAATTCGATTTTTGCTTGCTATGATCGAGCCACCTTTGGCTGAGGCTTGAACAACGATGCGGATCGGGCTGGTAATTACGACGCTGGGCATGGGGGGAGCGGAGCGGCAGGCGCTGGCGGTTGGCGAACGTCTGACGGCACGCGGCCACACGGTGCAGGTGCTGGTGTTGGGCCGTGCGGTACACGATGAATGGCCAACAAAGCTGCAGGTAACGCGGCTGCGCATGCGCAAAAATCCTTTTTCGTTTTTGCGTGCGCTCTGGCAGGCGCGCCGCTGGATGAAGAGCTTTCGTCCCCGCCTGCTGCATAGCCATTGCTTCCACTCCAATGTATTTGCGCGTTGCCTGAAGCTTCTTTCTCCGCGCATCGTGGTGGTGAATACTGTCCACAACGTGTGGGAGGGCGGCTGGCTGCGCATGATGGCCTATGCCATGACCGACAGGCTGGTCCGCCAGACGACGGCGGTCAGTCAGGCTGCGGCAGAGCGTTTTGTCTGCATTGGTGCGGTCGGGAGCGCCCGTATGCGGGTGCTGGCCAATGGAATCGACGTGGAAGAATTCGCACCCTCCGCGGAACGCCGCGAAGCCATGCGCGCGGCCATGGAGGTGAGCGGAGAATTTATCTGGCTGACGGCAGGCAGGCTGATGCCGGCCAAAGATCTACCCAATCTGTTGCGGGCCTTTGAGCTGGTGGCTGCCAAAAAATTCGAGGCTCGTCTCTGGATTGCCGGCGAGGGTGACGATCGCGAGGCGTTGCGGGAACTGGCCGTCAGCCTTGGCCTGGAAGAGCGTGTGCGCTGGCTCGGCTTACGTCGCGATCTTCCTGCGCTGCTCGATGCCGCCGATGGTTTTGTGCTGGCCTCGGCCTGGGAAGGCATGCCCCTGGTGCTGGGCGAGGCCATGGCCATGGAAAAACCGGTTGCAGCCACCGGTGTGGGCGGCGTGCGGGAACTGGTGGGCTTTGCCGGTTGTGTGGTGGAGGCCAAGGATCCGCGGCTTCTGGCCGATGCCATGCTGGGCCTGATGAAGCTGAGCCCGGAAGAGCGGCAGCAGGTGGGAAGGCTGGCGCGGGAACGCATTGCCACCTGCTTCAGCATGGAATCGCGGGTTCTGGCATGGGAACAGATCTACTGGGCGTTGGTGGAGGAAGAGCGGGTGGAAGAAGAGCGAGTAGAGGAAGAGCGTTGAAGCTGCACTGGCCCGGTAGCGTGGCCGCGGCAGTTACCGTGGGCGGCACTCTGCGCCTGGCTCTGTGGGCTGCGGCTCTCTGCCGTACGGGAACCAGTGGAATGACCAGCGGCGACACGGCCAGCTATCTTGAGCCGGGACAGAATCTGCTTTTTCTGGGGCGCTTTGCCACGGCAGGTCTGGCGGAGATTGACCGCACGCCGGGCTATCCGCTGTTTCTGGCCGCATGCTGGAGCTTCGGGCCAGCCTTTGCCGCGCTGCTGCAGGTGGGTCTTTCGGCGGCCAGTATTTATCTGGTGGCCAGGCTGGCGCGGGCCAGCTTCCAAAATGCGGACAGGCAGGACGCGCGCAACGTGCGGCTGGCCGCGTGGTTCTTTGCTCTGGAGCCGGTCTCGATTGTCTACAGCGTGCGGCTGCTCAGCGAGACGCTCTTTCTTTTTGTGTTGTTACTGGCGCTCGAACGGATTTTTGTCTTTTGCAGAACCCGGCAACTGCAGACGCTGGCGCTGGGCGGATTTTGGCTGGCGGCAGCGGCTTTTATTCGCCCCATTGGCTACTATCTGCCCTTCATTTTTTCGCTTGTACTGCTCGTTTTTTTGCCTGCTGGATGGAGAATGCGCTGGCGCTCTGCGGCCGTGTTGCTGTTGTGCGTCTTGCCGTGGTTGCTGGCCTGGCAGGCAAGAAACTGGGTCGAGACCGGCTATGCGGGGTTTTCCAGCATTGGCGTGCGCAATGCGTACTTTTACAGCGCGGCGGAAGTGCAGGCAAAAGCCGATGGCCTGACGCTCGGCGAAGAACAGCGGCGGATGGGCTATGGCGATGAAGCAGCCTATCGCGCGGCGCATCCCGGGCAGCGTGACTGGAATCAGGTGCAGCGGCTGGCCTTTCAGAAGAGTGAGACGCTGCGCATTCTGCACGCGCATCCCTGGAGCCTGATCCGCACCCAGATGGTGGGCTCGGCCGTGGTTGCTTTTACGCCCTGTGCGGCAGACCTGTACCGGCTGCTGGGCAGTGGAGCAGAAGACGCTCCGGTGCGGATCGTGCATGAGGGCATCGCCGCGTCGATTCTGCATCTGGCGCGGGAACATCCGGCGCTGGCAGCAGGAATGGTCCTGCTGGAAGTGTGGCTGCTCGCACTCTATGCGATGGCCTTGGCCGGGCTTGCAAGCCGTACTGTCGCCCTTCCAGCCTCAGCGCTGGCGCTGGGGCTGGTGGCGTGGTTCCTGATAGCTTCAGGTGGCGTGCAGGCTGTGGGCCGCTACCGGCTGCCCATTATGCCTGTGGTCTGTGTGCTGGCGGCGGCAAAGCAGAGAGCAGAGGACAGAGAACAGGAAACCTCTGAATCAACCTCTGAAACTGGATTTTCAGACCTGGGAACCTTGCACAGAGAACTACGAACTACTCTCTGTTCTCTGCTCTCTGTGCTCTGTATTACACCCACACGACTGGCGTAAAAGCAGTTCGACAGGCAGAACCATGCATGCGCCCTTTTGCTGAGTGCCCCCACCGCTGATGCGGCGGAAGAGCTGGCGGGCGGCGGTGCGGCCCATCTCTTCGTAGGGCTGTCGCACCACGGTGAGCGGTGGAGAAAGCGTATCAGCCAAAAAGAAGTCATCAAAACCGGCCAGCGCAATCTGGTCGGGAATCTTCAGACCAAGCTTTTGCGCCTCACTGAGCACAAACGACGAGGTCAGCGTGTTCGATGTGAAATAAGCCGTGGGCGGATGGGGCCGCTGACGATGCTCTTCGAGCACGGCTCGGGTGGCTTCGGCGCTGGTGCAGTCAAAGCTGGCTTCTGCCTTCAGTCCTGCCTTGTGCATGGCCTGCAGATAGCCCTGAAAGCGTTCTTGAATGGTGTAAAGGTTGCGGCTCATGCCCATGAAGGCAATGCGGCTGTGGCCATGGCCAATCAGGTGCTCCACCATGCGTTTTGCGCCGCCGGCGTTTTCCACCAGAATCGTGTCCACGCCTTCCAGATCTACCGGACGGTCGAAGGCAACCAGGGGAAGATCGCCCAGCAGCGAATAGGTCAGGCGGGTTTTGCCCTGGTTGGCGGGAATCACGATCAGCCCCTCGACGTAGCGCTGCAGCATGCGCGCCGTCTCGCTGGCCTCGATCTCTGGATCCTCATCGCTGGTGGTCATCAGCACGGTATAGCCAAGTTCTCTGGCTACAGACGTGACGGCATGAGCGCAGGAAGCAAAAAAGGGATCGTAAAGATAGGGGAGAATCAGGCCGATAGAGTGACTGCGTTGGCCACGCAACGCCCGCGCCATCTGGTTGGGCCGGTAGTGTAGTGCGCGGATCGCCTGATCGACCTTTTCGGCCGTCTCCTGCGACACGGTTGCCGAGCCATTCAGAAAGCGGGACACCGTCATGGTGCCTACACCAGCCATTTTGGCTACGTCTTTCATGGTTGGGATCCGCTTCACAACTCTCCCCTCCACCTGGAAGCAAAATCGGGAATCACTTTTTTGCTTTTTAATACGCTATCAGCAAATTCTGTGCTGATGGAAGATGGTAGATAAATCTATGGTAAGTACAGGCAAAAATCCACGAGTTTGACCGGGAGAACGGTTGGCTTTGCCGGGACGATAGCCTTGGAGGAGTGAAGAGGATGCGAAAGACGCATGGCCTGATTCTGTTGAGCGTGTTGTGGGGGGCTGCTTTCGCGCTGGCTGGGGGGCAGACGGGGTCTGCGCCCAGTCCCCGTGTTCAAGGCGTAGTGCTCGATCAGGGCTGGCAGTTCCGCCAGACCAAGCCCAACCAGAAGCTGGAAGAAAACTGGTTGAGTGCCCACGTTCCCGGTGATCTGCATCTGGACCTGCTGGCCAACAAGGCAATTCCCGATCCCTTCTACCGCGACAACGAGCAGAAGCTGCAATGGATTGAAAACGTCGGCTGGGAGTACCGGCTGGACTTCGATGTGAGCGCGGCAACGGTGGCGCACGCCAATGTGGATCTGGTCTTTGAGGGCATCGACGGCCCGGCCACGATTTTTCTGAATGGGGTGCAGATCCTGCAGGCCAACAACGCCTTCCCCATGTGGCGGATTCCGGTCAAAGCGCACATGCATGCCGGAAAAAATCATCTCTGGGTCCACTTCGATTCTCCCATCTATGCGGCCGATCAGCTGGCCCGCAAAGATCCGTGGATGGGCAAGAGCGGCACGGAGGGCAAGACGCTGCTGCGCAAGCCTGCGTATGAATATGGCTGGGACTGGGGACCGCGCTTTGTTACCAGCGGTCTGTGGAAGCCGGTGCGCATCGAGGTCTGGAATCAGGCACGGATCGAAGACTTTGCCGTGCACGAGCGCGATGTGAGCCGCGATGTTGCCCATGTGGACGCGGAAGTGGAAGTGATTGCGGCCAAGACCACGCAGGCGCGGATTGCGCTTAGTTGTGAGGAACTGGGAGTGGCCACGGAAAGCCGCTCCGTGCAAAGCCGTTCAGTCTTGCTGCATGCAGGTAGCAACAAGATCAGCTTTCCCGTGGAAGTGCGCAAGCCCCGGCTCTGGTTTCCGGCCGGCTATGGTGAGCAGCCTCTCTATCACTTCAAGGCTACGGTTGTGAGCGGAGCTGAAACCGTGACGGCCAGCCGCGCCATCGGTCTGCGCTCGGTAGTGCTGCGTCGCGATCTGGACAAGTGGGGCCGCAGCTTTGAGCTGGTGGTGAACGGCATTCCCATCTTTGCCAAGGGCGCCGATGTGATTCCCTTTGATAGCTTCGCGCCTCGTGTGACCGAGGCCGATTATCGGCGCATTTTGACCTCTGCCCGCAATGCCAACATGAACATGATCCGCCACTGGGGCGGCGGCTACTACGAGAGTGACGACTTCTATTCCATCTGCGACGAGCTGGGCCTGATGGTCTGGCAGGATTTTCAGTTCGGCAATGACTGGCAGCCCGGCAATTACAGCTTCAAGCAGAACATCGAGGCCGAGGCCGGGGAGCAGGTCGAGCGACTGCGCAATCATCCCTCCATCGTGCTGTGGAGCGGCAACAACGAGACGGAGCTGGCCTTTGGCTGGGGCCGCCGCAACCTGCTGCCGAGCGACGTGCGCATGCAGATGTGGCAGGACTACCTGACCGAGTTCAGTGGCATTCTGAACCGCGTGGTGGCGCGCCTAGCGCCGGAAACGCCCTACTGGCCCAGCTCGCCCAGCGCCGACTACGAACCGCAAACCCCCACCTTCCACTCCGGCGACGACCACATCTGGGATGTGTGGCACGGCCGCGTGCCCTTCAGCAACTACGAAACCCACCACGCCCGCTTCGTCTCCGAGTTTGGCTTCCAGTCCTTCCCGGAGATGGCGACCATCGAGAGCTTTACCACGCCGCAGGATCGCGCCAACATCTTTACGTCCGTGATGCAGGCCCATCAAAAGAACAATGAGGGCAACTCGATCATCCAGGATTACATGTTGCGGGATTACGGCGAACCGAAGGACTTTGCCAGCTTCCTCTACGCCAGTCAGGTGCTGCAGGCCGAGGGAATCAAGATGGGCGCAGAGTACTTCCGCCGCTCGCGGCCTGAAACCATGGGTTCCATCTTCTGGCAGTTGAACGACTGCTGGCCGGTCGCCTCCTGGTCTTCCATCGACTACACCGGACGCTGGAAGGCGCTGCAGTACTACGCCAAACGCTTCTACGCGCCGGTACTGGTTTCGCCGCACATTGAAAACGGCGCGGTGCGCGTGTACATTGTGAACGACACGCCAGAAAAGCTGGTGGGCGCAACCACTCTGCGGGTTCGCCTGATGGACATGAGTGGCCGCATTCTGCTCGATGATCGCAAACCGGTGAAGGTAGCCGAGCTGTCGAGCCGCGTCTACACCGAGTGGCCGCTCAAGCGCATCACCGACTCTGCTGTAACAGACACTTCCCGTGTTTTTGTTTTGGCAGAGCTTTCGAGCGGAAATACCATTCTTTCGCGGAACATTCTCTATCTGGCTCCCACCAAGGCTATCCACCTGCTGCCCGTAAAACTGAAGGTGGATGCGGTCAGCCAGATGCCGTGGGAAAAGGATCATCGCGCATGGTCACCCACGCAGCGGGAGTTTGTTCCAGCCAGAAATCTATACAAAGTGCGTGTATCTTCGCCGGTTCTGGCGCGGGATGTTTCGCTGAGCTTTGGCTCGCTGGATGTGGACCTGAGCGACAACTACTTCGACGTGTTGCCGGGCGAAACCTTTGAGGTCTACGTGTGGAGCAATGCCTCTCTTGAGCAGATCAAGGCACAGATGAAAACCGTAACGCTGGCCGATGCTTTTTCAACCGGGGGCGCAGTGGTGAGTGCGGGCAGGTAAGCAAATTTCAGCCGTCAGCGCATGGTGCTGACGGCTGAAAACATTCTGCAAAGTCCCACAGCTACAGGCTTAGTCAAGCGAAGCAGTTGGCCCCACCGCAGGTGGTTCGGTGCCGAGCGCTTTGAGGACGCGTTTTTCCAGGCGGTCCAGCCGTTTGGCCAGCTCTGGCAAACGCTGGAAGAGCGTAACCGAGCGTAGCCAGGTGCGATTATCAAAGCCCGGCGAGCCGCTGAGCACCTTGCCTGCGGGCACGTCGTGTGAAACCGCCGATTGCGCGGTCAGAATTACGCCGTCGTTCACTGTGCAGTGCCCGGCAATGCCTACCTGCCCGGCTAGAATTACGTTGTTGCCGATGATCGAGGAGCCAGCCAGCCCGGTCTGCGCGCAAACCAGCGTGCTTTTGCCGATCTTCGAACCGTGGCCCACCTGCACCAGATTGTCGATCTTGGCGTTGTCGCCGATCTCGGTTGCGCCCACCGTGGCGCGGTCAATGCATGCATTCGACTGCACATCCACGCGGTTGCCAATCACCACCGGACCCGACTGCGGAATCTTCTCCCACTCGCCCACGGCATTCTTCGAGAAACCGAATCCATCGCCGCCAATGATCGCGCCGTTTTCCAGCTTTACATCGTCGCCCAGCACGCAGTGTTCACGCACAACGGCATGCGCATGGGCAAAAAAGCGTTCGCCAATGGTCACGCCGGGGTAGATCACCACATGGGGCAGAAGGGTCGCATGTGCGCCGATCTTTGCGCCGGGGCCAACGACAACATACGCGCCAATATGCGCGCCTTCGCCTACAGTGGCTGTGGCGTCGACGACGGCTGTGGGATGAATGCCGGGCGCATACGTCGGCGGCTGATAGAAGACTTGAAGCGCCCGGCTGAATGCGTTGTAGGGATTCTGGATGCGCAGCGTGGCGGTTTCGATCTCAGGAAACTCCGGTTCGACGACCACTGCCGCGGCCTTGGTGGTGCGCGCCAGTGCGGCGTACTTGGGGTTGGCCACAAAGGTAATCTCTGTTGGGCCAGCCTCTTCAATGCCCTTGACGCCGGTTACTTCCAGCTCCGCGTTGCCGCGCAGCTCCGCTCCGAGTTTGCTTGCCAGTTCACCGAGTTTCATCGAAGTGATTGTAACGGAAGGAGCCACCCGTCCGGTTTGCGCTTCTGGTTCCAGCCAAAAAGAAGCAGGAACTCCGTGGCAAAGACGGAACGCCTGCTTCCCATTGTGAAATGCTTCGGATTGCTTACTGGGGCAGCACCTGCAGCGTATGTGCTGAGGCCTGCGCGGCATGCAGCGCGCCATTTGGCACAATGCCCAGCACCAGCGTTGCGCCCAACGCCAGCACCAGCGCCATGGAAGCCAGAATACCCACGTAGGTGGACGATGCAGGAACGGAGAGAGCCGCCTCGGGATCGCGTTGCGCAGCCGTGGCCGCCAGACGTAGATAGTAACCCGCGGCCACGCCCGAGTTCAGCAGGCCGATGATGGCGAGGGCAATGGCTCCGCCATCCACTGCGGCGGAAAAGGAATAAAACTTGCCGAAGAATCCGCCGGTGAAGGGAACGCCCACCAGCGAGATCAGGAAGAAGAGCAGCATGCTGCCGAGCACCGGCGAACGGTAGAGCAGGCCACGATAGTCGCTGACCGTGGGCAGTTCGTCGTGATAGCCGCTGACCAGCGAAATCACTGCAAAAATGCCCACATTCATGGCGGCATACGCAGCCACATAGAAGCTGGCGGCGGCAATGCCCAGCGTACCGGTTCCCGCAAATGCGGCCAGCAGGTAGCCGGCGTGCGCAATCGAGGAGTAGGCCAGCATGCGCTTCACGTTTTGCTGGCGCAGCGCGGCCAAATTGCCCACTGTCATGCTCAGGACTGCCACCACCCACAGCAGCGGCTGCCAGAGCGCGTGCAGGCTCGGGAAGACCTCATAGAGCACCCGCAGCAGGAGCGCGAAGGCCGCAGCCTTGGGGGCCGTCGAGAGCAGCGCTACCACCGGCGACGGCGCGCCTTCGTACACGTCCGGCGTCCACACATGGAAGGGCGCGGCCGAAACCTTGAAGAGAATGCCCACCAGCATCAGCGCCAGCGAGGCCAGCACCAGCGGGTGGTTGGCGGCCGTGGGAATCGCTCGGGCCAGTTCGTATACCTGTGTGGTTCCCGTTGCGCCAAAGGCCAGGGCAATGCCGTAGAGCAGAAAGCCGGTGGCAAAGGAGCCCAGCAGGAAATATTTGATGGCGGCTTCCAGACTTTTACCGTCTTCCTTGCGATAGCCAGCCAGAATGTAGGTGGCAATGGAGGAAATTTCCAGAGCGATGAAGACCAGCAGCAGTTCGATGGCCGAGGTCAGCAGACACATGCCCACCGCGCCAAAGACGACCAACGCGTAGTACTCGCCCTGATGGTGCGTGTCCTCAGGCAGTGCGTCCATGGCCAGCAGCAGGGCCACCAGCACAATGCCGCAGATCAGCACATGGAAGAAGACCGTGAAGGGACTGGTTTCCACCGTGCCAAAGTAGCCCGTGCCCATCGGCAATGAGAGCTGCCACAGGCTCACCCACAGCGCGAAGGCGGTCCCAATCGCCGCCAGCCAGCCCATGGGGCGGCGCGGTGCTTTGGCGGGCAGGCTCGCGTCAATCAGCATGATGGCCACGCCGGTCAGCGTCAAAACCACTTCAGGAAGGATGCGGAAGATGTCAGGCACTGGGTTCACCGCAGGACCTCCGAGTGATTGGCGATAAAGTTAGCGGGCAGCACGAAGGTGTGCGCCGGGCTTTGGGCAGAGGGTGGATGCACGGCTGGCTCAACCGTCTGCAGCCAGAGCGCCGGAGCCACTCCCATGACCAGCATCAGCACCACAAGCGGGGTTAGCGTGGCCAGTTCGCCCACCTGCAGGTCAGGGGCTGCAGTGGGCAGTTTGCCCTCCGCGCCGTAAAAGATCTTCTGTACCAGAATCAGCATATAAGCTGCGCCCAGAATCACGCCCAGCGCGGCGGCAATGGCCCACGCATGGCTGACGTCTGCGAAGGTGCTCGACAGAATCAGAAACTCGCCCACAAAGCCGCTCAACATCGGCAGGCCGATCATGGCGAGGGTGGCAATCACAAAGTAGGTGGCGAGGCGCGGCAGCCTTGATGCCACACCGCCGAAGCTCTCGATCTGGGTGCTGCCATAGCGTTGTTCCAGCAGTGCCAGTAGAAGGAAGATGGCTGCATCTACCACGCCGTGACTCAGAATCTGGAATACGGCCGCGTTCCAGCCGATCTGGGTCTGGCCGTATATCGCAAGCGTAATCAGGCTCAGATGGCTGAGCGCGGCGTAGGCCATCAACTTCCAGAACTCGCGTTGCACCAGAGCAAGGCAAGCGCCATACAGAATGCCGATGACGGCCAGCGCGATCAGTAATGGGGCAATGTACTTTGCCTGATCGGGGAACAGGCCGATGTGGAAGCGCAGCATGGAGTATAGGCCCAGCTTGCCAGCCACCACCATGGCCAGAGCCACGGGGGCTTCGGTGAATGTGTCGCTGAGCCAGCCATGCAGCGGAAAGACCGGAACCTTGACCGCGAAGGCGAAGAGGAAGGCGAGCGATGCCCACCACAGAGCGGCAGAGGAGAATCCGCCGTGGGTAAGCAGGATCTGCAGCCAGACGTAATCGAAGCTGTGGGTCTGGCTATAGATCCACAGAATGGCCACCAGCAGCGGAGCCGAGGGGATGAAGGTGAAAAGGAAGAACTTCAGCGCAGCCTTGGCGCCATCCTTGCGGCCATACATGGCGATCAGAATCGCCATCGGCACCAGCGAAAGCTCCCAGAAGCCGTAGTAGAGCATCAGATCGAGCGCCACAAAAACGCCCACCATGGCCGTTTGCTGAATCAGAAAGAGCGAGTAGAAAACCTTGCGCCGCTCCTTGATCGCGTTCCAACTGGCCACCACTCCCACCGGAGCCAGCAGGCCCACCAGAACCACAAACCACAGGCTCAGTCCGTCCACTCCCACGTGGTAGTTGATGGCCGGGCTCTCGATCCAGGGAAGGTTGATCTCGTACTGGAAGCCCGCCTGCGCGGCCTGGAAATGCGCGGGCAGATGCAGCGTGAGGCCGAAGCTCACGAGCGTCGTCAGCAGGGCAATCCAGTTCGGTAGCCTGCCCCGGTCAGGCACCAGCGCAACCAGCAGCGCGCCCACCAGAGGAACCAGCAGAATCAGGGTCAGAATCGTGTGATTAAGTACTTCCATGCTCAGTGCCCCGCAGCTTTCGTGAGGATGTGAAGAAAGGGTGCGATGAGCTCCCAGGGCAGAATCGTGTAGAGCAGTAGTGCCGCAGCACCCGCCGCCAGCCACGCCGCATAACTGCGCAGATTGCCCGATTGCCAATACTGTAAAATCGCGCCGCTCAGGTTGGCAACGCCTGCCAGCAGCCAGGCCAATCCGCCAAGAATCGCAAAGTCCACCACCCCTTCGAGGACGAAGCGCGAGAGCAGCAGCAGCGGCTTGACGATCAGCACGTTGTAGATCTCATCCATATAGTACTTGCCCGCTACCAGCGTATAGACCGGGCCAATCGAGGTGGCAAGCTTGGCCGGAGCCTCCGGCTTTGCGGAATAGAAGATGTGCGCGATCAGCAGACCAAGCGCGGCGAGGGCGACGGCGATCACGCTAAGAATGATCTCCAGATGCGGAATCGAGCTTTCAAGATGCAGCGCGCCGGTGGAGGGAGCAAGGAAGGAAGAAAAACGTTCGACGCCGATCCAGCCGCCAACAATCGAGAGCAGCGCCAGCAGTACAAGCGGACCCAGCATCGACCATGGACTCTCGTGGGCATGCAGGTCTTCCGAACGCGATTTGCCGAGGAAGGCCAGGTACCAGAGCCGGAACATGTAGACCGAGGTGAGCAGTGCCGTCAGCGCGCCTATGGCCCACAGCAGCGGACCATAGCCGGGGACGAGGAAGGCGGCGTAGAGAATCGCGTCCTTGCTGAAGAAGCCCGCCAACGGATAGAAGCCGGCAATGGCGAAGACGCCGACGGTCGTAACGGCGAAGGTGACAGGTAGCTTCTTCCAAAGCCCGCCCATCTTGCGCAGATCCTGCTCACCGCCGAGGCCGTGAATCACCGAGCCCGCCGCCAGGAAGAGCAGCGCCTTGAAGAAGGCGTGGGTCATCAGGTGGAAGATGCCAGCCGAGTATGCCGCCACGCCGCAGGCCAGAAACATGTAGCCCAGCTGCGAGATGGTGGAGTAGGCCAGCACCCGTTTGATGTCGTTCTGCGCCAGCCCAATGGTGGCTGCAAAAAGCGCCGTGGCCGCGCCCACGATGGCGACGATGGCCAAAGCGACAGGCGCATGATCGAAGAGCACATGCAGGCGCGCGATCATGTAAACGCCCGCCGTCACCATGGTGGCCGCGTGGATTAGCGCCGAGACCGGCGTGGGGCCCTCCATGGCGTCGGGTAGCCAGATGTAGAGGGGCAGTTGCGCGCTCTTGCCGGTTGCGCCCAGCAGCAGGCAGAGCGCAATCACCGTGAGCACGCCGCCCTGCCATCCGGCGCAGGCCGTGATCTTGCTGGCAATCTCCGTGAAGGTGAGTGTGCCAAAGTTGGCGATCAGGTAGAAGAGCGCCACCAGAAAGCCGAAGTCACCCACGCGGTTGACGAGAAAGGCTTTTTTACCGGCACTCGCGGCCGAATCCTTGCTGAAGTAAAAGCCGATCAGCAGGTACGAAGCCAGTCCCACACCCTCCCAGCCGACGAACATCAGCAGGGCATTGCCCGCGAGCACCAGCACCGTCATGAAGAAGAGGAAGAGGTTCAGGTACGCAAAGTACCGCGCATAGCCTTCTTCCTCGGCCATATAGCCCACCGAGTAGACGTGAATCAGGAAGCCTACGCCGGTGATCACCAGCAGCATGACCAGCGCAAGCGGATCGAGCACAAAGCTGAAGTCCACATGGAAGCTGCCCACACTGATCCAGGGAACGGGGCAGCTTTCCACGAAGGGCTTTGCGGCTCCCGTGGTGAAGAAGATCCATGCGGCGCGCACGACCACACTGAACGAGGCCAGCGGCGCAAGCAAGGCGACCGTGGTGACGAGCCATTTCGGCAATCGCTTGCCCAACAGGCCATTCACCACGAAGCCGCAGAGCGGCAGAAGCGGAATCAGACTCAGATACAAAGGCTCGTTCATAGCTTCATCAGGTCGATACGGTCGACGGCCAGGGTTGCGCGTGCGCGGAAGATGGCAATGATGATTGCAAGGCCCACAGCAGCTTCCGCCGCCGCAACCATCATCACAAAGAAGACGAAGATCTGACCCTTGACCGCATGCCACTGGCAGGCGAAGGTCACAAAGGAAAGATTCACGGCGTTCAACATCAGCTCAATCGACAGGAAGACGGTAATCAGATTGCGCTTGATCAGAAAGCCGATGACACCCAGCACGAAGAGCGCGGCGCTGAGCAGCAGAAACCAGGAAAGCGGAACCTGTTGGGCGAGGAATCCATTCATCGCGAGTTCCTTTCTTGCGGATGATTGCCGCCCTGATTTCCGTCTTGCTCGCCGTGGCCCTTGCTGGCCAAGGCTACCGCGCCCAGAATCGCAATCAGGATCAGCACCGAGGTGACCTCGAAGGGCAGCAGCAGCTCATGGAAGAGCACCCGGCTCAGGTCTTCGGTCGTGACCATGGCGTTCTTCGGACCGGCCGAGCCCAGACCCTGCGCGGAGAGAATCACCGAGGCAATTGCGGCCAGAATCACCACCACGGCAGGAAAGCCGACGATGCGATAGGCCTTGCTGCCCAGCGTATGCTCTTCGCGGCCGGCATTAAACAGCATCACCACGAAGGTGAACAGCACCATGACCGCGCCAGCGTAGACGATCACCTGCGCCACGGCCAAAAACTCCGCGCCCAGCAGCAGGTAAAGAACCGCCAGCGAAGTCATCACCACAATCAGCGACAGGGCGCTGTTGAGCGGATGGCTCTGCACCAGCAGATTCACGGCCCCGGCCAGGCAGAAGACGGCGAAGAGTACGAAGAAGATCAGATGCATCTTTCCTTACCGGTAGGCAAGCCAGAGGCTGGTCGCCACAATGTTCAGAATGGCCAGCGGCAACAGCCACCGCCATCCAAAGTTCATTAACTGGTCATAGCGGAAGCGGGGCAACGTGCCGCGCACCCACACGTAAAGACAGAGGAAGCTGAAGACCTTGAGCACGAACCAGAAGATCGGCATCAGCGCATGCACAAAGATGTTCTGCGGCGGCGGAATCAGGTCGCCGAGCGGGCTGGTCCAGCCGCCCAAAAACAGCAGCGTGGCCACGCAGCCCACGTTGATCATGTTGCCGTACTCGGCCATAAAGAACATGGCGAACTTCATCGAGCTGTACTCGATGTTGTAGCCACCCGCCAGTTCGCTTTCCGCTTCTACAAGGTCGAAGGGCGAGCGGTTCGTCTCGGCAAAGGCTGAAATCAAATACACAAAGAAGGCCAGAAACTGGAAGCCACCAAAGATGTTCCAACTGGCGATGCCGTGCGTAGACTGCTGCTCCACAATTTTGCGCAGGTTGAAGGTGCCTGAGACCAGCACCACGCCCACCAGCGACATTCCCAGCGCCAGCTCGTAGCTGATCATTTGCGCCGAAGCGCGCAACGAGCCGAGTAGCGAGAATTTGTTGTTCGACGACCACCCGGCCAGCGCCACGCCGTAGACGCCCATCGAAGTCACTGCCAGAATCACCAGCAGGCCGATGTTGGTGTTCGAAATCTCAAAGAGGTCAAAGCCGCCAGGACCGATTTTCGGCTCGCCAAACGGCACTACGCTGATCAGCAGCAGCGCACAGCCAAGCGAGAGAATCGGCGCCAGCAGATAGAGCGGCTTGTAGACGTTGGCGGGGATCAGGTCCTCTTTGAGGAAGGACTTTGCGCCATCGACGAGTGGCTGCAGCAGGCCGAAGGGACCAACCCGCGTGGGTCCCCAGCGGTTCTGGATGCGGCCCACCAGCTTGCGCTCCAGCAGCACCGTGTAGGCCACGCCCATCAGCATCACCACCGTTACCACGATGGCCTTGAGCAGGCTCCAGAGAATAAATGCGAGAATCGTCACGTGCCTTCAGCCTTTTCTGCGTTGATCCGTCGCGCAACAGCCTCGCGGCGGAAAGGTTGAACTCAATGCTGCGCAGTCTTGTGTGTTTTTTCCTGATGCTCTTCGAGTGCCTTGAGCGCCTTGCTGTGGCGGCCCAAGGGCCCTGCGGAAAACTGTGCCACTACCTTCACCGCAGGCTCTTCCACGCCCATCAGGGCCTCAATGGGAACAAAATTGCTGGGAACAAAGTTTTCCGGTGCGACCGTCTCTGCGTGCTCCGCGTTGCCGGTCAGCAGTTGGATGCGGTCAAGCGCGTAGCCGGGAACCGCCTGCGCGATTTCGTCGAGGATGGCCAGCGGATCGAAGGGGCTCAGGCGCGGCTCCAGGCCATTTGCCTCCAGGTAAACCGCATGACGATCTGCCTCGCCAGCCTGTGCGCCGCGCGATTGGCCGAGATCGGCGCTCGCACCCTTGCCGAAGGGAACCAGCGTCTTCACGTCGGCTCCCATGGCTCCTGCTAGGCGCACCATGATTTCGAAGTCGGGCTTGATGCCAGGCAGATCCGCGCCCTTGTTCACGCGCTGCACATCGCCGTAGCTGTTGGTGACGGTGCCGGACTTCTCGTAGAGCGTGGCCGCAGGCAGTACCACATCGGCGAGTGCCGCCGTTTCGGTCAAAAAGCTGTCGGTAACTACCAGAAAGGTCTTCTTGAGCGCGGCGGAATCAAAACCAGGCACCGCCGCCGGGTTTGCACCCACCAGCAGCAGCGCGGCAATCTCGTCTTTGGCGGCAGATTCGACCATGCTGGCCAGCGTCTTGCCCGGGGGTGCAGCGGGCTTGTAGCCGGGCAGAAGATCGGATGCAATACCCATGTCGGCTGCGCCTCGCGCATTCACTTCGTCGCCGAGCAGGGCAAAGCGTACGCCGGGCTTCTGAACTCCCCACGCAACCAGCGAACGAATCGCCTCACTACCGCACTGCGGGCCCAGAATCACGACGAGCGACTCTTCCTCGCGGACGGCGCGGCTAAACTCTGCTTCGCCTGCCAGCAGTTTGGCCAGATCTTCCCCAGCCGCAAGCCGCAGCGTAAGTTTGGCCTGCCGGTCAAGCTTGATCGGCTGAGGGTTGGCAATGTAAAGCCGCGTCCGGTGCAGACGAACGGCCGTGCGCAGCATCCAGGCCGTCAGCGGATGCTCCATCGTGGGGTCCGCGCCCACCAGCAGCACTGCCGCCGGCGCTTCCAGATCCTTAAGGCTGGCCGTGCGGTCGCTGTTACCGGCCAGCGCGGCGGCAAAAACAGCGTAATCAGTGGTGCGTTCGTGGTCAATGTTGCTGGTTCCGAGCACCGTGCGCGCCAGCTTCTGCAACAGGAAATTTTCTTCGTTGGTGGAGCGTTTGGAGCCGACGACGCCCAGCGCCGCGCCCCCCTTGGTATCACGAATCTCCTTGAGCCGTGCGCCTGCCGTGCGCAGCGCCTGCTCCCAGGTGGAAGCTTCGAGCTTGCCTTCGCTGTTGCGGACGAGCGGTGTGGTCAGCCGTTCTTCGCTGTGCACCAGATCGAAGCCGAAGCGGCCACGCGCACACAGAAAGTCGCCATTCAGGCCACTCTTGTCGCGGTTGTCGGCCCGTATAATCTCCGCGCCCTCGCTGGTTGCCCGCACGCCCAGTGTGACCTTGCAGCCATCGCCGCAGTGGGTGCAAACGGTGGAAACGTGGTTCATCTCCCACGGGCGAGTCTTGTAGCGGTAACTTCCAGAAGTCAGCGCGCCCACCGGGCAGATGTCGATACATTGGCCGCACTGTTCGCAGTCCAGTTGGTCCACATTGTTCGGTGCAATCACCGCACTTGAGCCGCGATTCTGAATCCCCAGGGCCCACACGTCCATGCCTTCGCCGCAGACGCGCACGCAACGATAGCAAAGAATGCAGCGAGGCCGATCATAGAAGACGGCTGGCGACCACTGCTGTTCTTCGCGATGGTTCTTGGCGTTCTCATAGAGGCTTTCGCCCGCGCCGTACTTGAAGGTCATGTCCTGCAGTTCGCACTCGCCGCCCGCGTCGCACACCGGGCAATCCAGCGGATGGTTGCCGAGCAGCAGTTGCAGCATGGCTTTGCGCGACTGATGAATCTCTTCCGTGTCGGTAAAAAAGACCTGTCCCTCAGCGACGGTTGTAGTGCATGCCGTCTGCAGCTTGGGAACCTTTTCCTGGCGCACCAGACACATGCGGCAGGCCGCCTGCAGGCTCAGCCCGGGATAGTAGCAGAAGGCCGGAATCTCGATGCCCGCCTTGCGGCAGGCCTCAATCAGCAGCGTCCCGGCAGGGGCTGTAAGAAGCTTTCCATCGACTGTGAAGGTTACATCTGCCATTCTCTTTGCCCCTTAAAGCACAGCCAGATCGGTGTGGTTGGCGAACGGACAGGCTTTGCCGTTCAGGTGATCCTCGAACTCCTTGCGGAACTTTTTCACAAAGGCGAGAGTCGGCATTGCGGCCGCATCGCCCAGCGGGCAGAAGGTGCGCCCCATCATGTTTTCGGCCAGATACTTGATCGTGTCAATGTCGCGCTCTTCGGCGTAGCCGGCATGCACGCGCGTGATCTGCTTCTTCAGCCAGTCAGTGCCTTCGCGGCAGGGGATGCACCAGCCGCAGCTCTCATGCTGATAAAAGCTGATGGTGCGCAGCGCGAACTCCACCATGCAGGTCTGATCGTCCAGCACCACCACGCCCGCCGAGCCCATCATGGAGCCAGCCTTGCCTACCTGATCGAAGTCCAGACCAATGTCAATCTCGTTGGGCAAAAGCACGGGCGTCGACGATCCGCCGGGAACCACGGCCTTCAACTGCCGTCCGCCGCGCACACCGCCCGCTACTTCGTAGATGAGCTTCTTCAGGTTGTAACCCATCGGCATCTCGTAGACGCCGGGTCGCTCCACGTGGCCGCTCACGCCGAACAAGCGTGTGCCGCCGTTGCGCTCTGAGCCTACCGCCGCAAAGGCCGCGCCGCCCATGGCAATCACATGCGGAACCGTGGCAATCGTCTCGGCATTGTTGATGACCGTCGGGCCACCATACAGGCCAACCACGGCCGGGAAGGGAGGCTTGATGCGCGGCACGCCCCGCTTGCCTTCAAGCGATTCCATCAGCGCCGACTCTTCGCCCACTTCATAGGCACCTGCGCCGGTCTGGGTAATAATTTCGAACTCCTGCCCGGAGCCGAAGATATTCTTGCCCAGAAAGCCCTTGGCATAAGCATCGGCCACGGCCTTTTCCATGATCTCCAGCAGGTAGCGATACTCGCCGCGCAGATAGATGAAGCCCGTCTTTGCGCCAATCGCCAGACCCGCAATGATGGTGCCTTCGATGATGGTGTGCGGATCGTGCAGGAAGATCAGATGATCCTTGCAGGTGCCCGGCTCGCTCTCATCGCCATTGACCAGAACATATTTCGGCTTGGCCGACTGCTTGGGCACAAACGACCACTTCAAGCCGGTCGGGAAGCCCGCGCCGCCGCGTCCGCGCAATCCCGAGGCCTTCATCACCTCGATGATCCATTCGGGCCCCTTTTCAATGCAGGTGCGCGCCGACTGATAGCCGCCCAGTTCAATGTATTTGTCGATGTTGGCCGCGCCCTTGCCAAAGCGGCTGGAGACGATCTTCACTTCGTCGGGATGGGAGACCAGTCTAGGCATTGCCAGCCTCCTTGGCGCGATACTCCGCCACAATCTGCGGCACAGCCTCGGGCGTCAGCTCATCGTGATAGGTGTAGTTGACCTGAATGGCCGGGCCCCAGCAACAGGCACCGATGCACTCCACTTCTTCCAGAGAAAAAACGCCATCGGGCGTGGTCTGCTTGGGCCCAATGCCCAGTTCCTGCTGGAAGCGTTCGAAGAGCGGATAGGCCCCACGCAGCATGCAGCTAATGTTGGTGCAGACCTGAATGTTGTACTTGCCCACCGGCTTGAAGCGCAGCATCGAGTAGTAGGTGGCCACGTTGCGCACCTCCAGCTCCGTAATGCCGATGCGCTCGGCTACTTCGCTGACCACCGCATCGGAAAGATAGCCGATCTCGTCCTGCGCGTAGAGCAGCATGGGGATCAGCGCCGAGCGTTTGACCGGATACTTCAGCACTAGCGCGTCAAAACGCGCGGCCAGCTTAGGCGAAAAGATGCTCATCGTTTCGGCGCTCATCGGTCAATCTCTCCCAGCACAATGTCGATCGAGCCAATTACCGCAACCACATCGGCGATCATCTGGCCCTTGCACATCGTTTCCAGCGCCTGCAGCGTGGCAAACGAAGGATAGCGCATATGCACGCGGCAGGGTTTGGCCGAGCCATCGCTCACCACGTGGTAGCCCATCTGCCCATGGCCGCACTCAATGCCCTGATAGACCTCACCGGCCGGCACGTTGAAGCCTTCGGTGACGATCTTGAAGTGATGGATCAGAGCCTCCATCTGCGTCTTCATCTTCTCGCGGTCGGGCAGCACAATCTTGGGCGCATCGGCCTTCACCGCGCCTTCCGGCATGCCGTCGAGCGCCTGCTGGATGATCTTGATGCTCTCGCGCATCTCAATCATGCGCACCTCGTACCGTGCCCAGCAGTCGCCATCGGTGGAGATGGGCACGTTGAAGTTGAACTTCTCGTAGCTGGAGTAAGGCATGTCGCGCCGCAGGTCGAAATCAATGCCGGAAGCGCGCAGCGGCGGGCCTGTCACGCCGAGGGCAATCGCGTCCGCGCCGGAAATATAGCCCACGCCCTTCAGGCGGTTGCGGAAGATCGGGTTGCCGGTCAGCAGGTTGGAGTACTCGTCGATCTTTTCCGGCAGAATCTTGATGAAGGCCTGCACCCGCCCGAGAAAGTCCAGCGGCGGCTCCATCACCAGTCCACCGATGCGGAAGTAGCTGGTCATCATGCGCTGTCCGGCCAAAGCCTCAAACATGCGCAGAATCTCTTCACGCTCGCGGAAGGTGTACAGAAAAACGGTGAGCGCGCCAATGTCCATGGCGTGCGTTCCCAGCCAGATCAGATGCGAATTCAACCGGCTCAGCTCAGTCAGCAGCACCCGCAGCCACTGCGCCTTCTCGGGAATCTCCAGCTGCAGCAGCTTTTCCACCGCCAGGCAGTAGCCCAGGTTGTTGGCCAGCGGATCCAGGTAATTCACACGGTCGGTCAGCGGAACCACCTGCTGGTAGAACTTGGCCTCGCAGGTTTTTTCTATGCCTGTATGCAGATAGCCAATCTCGGGGTAGAGCCGCACCACGATTTCGCCATCGAGTTCGAGCACCAGCCGCAAAACACCATGCGTTGCCGGGTGCTGCGGACCCATGTTGATGACCATGTGCTGGTCATGCGCGCCTTCGGCCGGAGGAGCTGCCAGAATAGGCGTACCAATCGTTTCAGCCATTAGCGGTAGCCCTCCACGGGATAGTCCTTGCGCAGCGGATAGCCTTCCCACTCGTCGGGCATCATGATACGCCGCAGGTTGGGGTGGCCGGTAAAGCGGATGCCAAACAGGTCAAAAACTTCGCGCTCATAGTAATTGGCGGCAGGCCAAGCAGGTGTAATCGAAGGCAGCTCGGGGTTGGCTTCCTCCACAAACGCCCGCAGCCGGATCCGCTCCTTGTACGCGTGCGAGAGCAGGTGATAGCTCAACTGGAAGCGCGGCGCGGAAGGGAACCAGTCGACCGCCGTCATATCTTCAAAAAAGTTGTAGCCTGCGGCCTGGAGGGCTTGAGCCGCCTCCAGAATCGATGTGCTCGGCACGGTCAGCGAGAGTTCGCCCCGATCGAGGAGCGCATCCACTATGGCCCTGGGATTCCAGCCAAGCAACACCTTCACGGCCGGGTGGTCGGGCAGAGCTTCCGTAACGGCCTGCACACCAGACAATCTTTCCTTCAGGGTTTCGGACATATCAGAGATCCGCCTTGTCCTGGCTCCAGTTCAGGATGCCCTTGCGCACAATGTAATAGAGGCCCACGCCGACGAAGCCGAGGTAAACGAGCATCTCCCAAAAGCCGAAGAGCCGCGAACCGGTAATCTGCGGTAGCTGGCGGTAGATCACCGCCCAGGGCATCATGAAGACCGCTTCCACGTCGAACAGGATGAAAAGCACGGCCACCAGATAAAAGCGCACGCTGAAGCGACCGCGAGCGTCGCCCACTGCTTCAATGCCGCACTCGTAGCTATCCAGTTTGACCTTGGTGTTACGGTGCCGGCCAATGAACCATGAGGCCAGAACCATGCCGACGCCCATGCCGAAGGCGACCAGAATCTGCAAAAACAACGGAAGGTACTGCCAGTGGTAAGGAATGGGGGTCATCACCGCCTCGTCCTGAATCACAAAACAGGTTAGCGTGGTTTCTTCGGTCTTGGGGAGTACCGAAGTGGGGAGCACGCTGGTTAGAGGTTAGGTTCTTGGATTCGTTCCGTCAAGATCGATCCGTGGAGTCAAGAAAAGCTTTACGAAGGCGGCGGACCAAAGTGGCGAGAAGCGTTTTCGATCAGGAGCACTTTCTGCCTGCGAAAAAACGCGTCCTTTGCCATGCTTCCTTTCCTCCGTCTTCCTTCCTGCGGCAGTAAAAATTCTTCTACCGGCAGACGGGCAAAGTATACCGGATGGAGGGCGTAACGTGAAAGCTTTCCTCCGCGCCAGAAAACCAGCCAATCGTCTCAGAATCATACAGCATATTCACTTCCCAGAGTGGAAGCCAGTACAACGGTACCCTGTCTTTTTCTCCTTTCGTGCCGAATATGAGGGGGAGGATATTTTCATGACCGTCTCGCGAGCTTCCATGTTGGTGGCCCCGATGGCCGCATCGGTTCAGGAGTTTTCCGTTCCGCAGAACATTCGTCGGCGGATCGATCCCCGCGCCGGTCGTGCGCTCGAGATTCTCGGTCACGCCATCGAATATCTTACCGATGAATATGTCTGTGAGACCGGCAGCATGCAGGCGCCCAATGGCGAACTGGATGCCGTCCATCTGTTGATGTCGCTCAATCGCCAGATTTATGCGGAGTGCCCGGTGCAGCCTACTCTGGAAGAAAAGATGCTTGCGCTGGTTGGTCTGAGGACAGCCTGATTGGGAGAGGCTTCGTGCCAGTTTCCATGCGGTCGGTACAAAGAAGAAATTTGAGGCAAACGAAGGCCGGAGCCCTGCCGCTTCGGCCTTTTGCAATGCCTACATCATTGCCCAAAGAGCAGAACCGAGTAGAGCCCCAACCAGATGAGGCTGAAGGCCTGCCAGACCCAGGCGGTAGAGTCAATAGCGATCTGGCGGAACTCAACCTTGCGCAGAAATCCCACCAGCGTCAGGCAGAAGAGCAGCCCCAGCAGGCCAATGGCCAGATGCAGGGCATGCACGCCGGTCAGCAGAGAAAAAAAGTAGGAAGAGGGGTCCAAAGAGGAATTAAGGCTGTGCCCCAGCAGCCTCAGCTGCTTCCACGCCTCCCACTGTCCAGCCAGAAACAGCAGGCCAAGCACGGTGGTTGCCGCCAACCACGGACGGGCCTGACGCAGCGCCGGCTTGCCCAGCCCAAGCCATTCCTCCAGCACATCGATTTCAACAAAGATGTGGCGGCGGGCCAGCTCCATCGTCATGCAGCTGGTTAGCAGCAGAAGCGTGTTGAGGAAGAGAATTTTGGGTAGCGTGAGCGGTAGCCAGTCATGGACCTGCTGATGGCTGGCCATATCCAGATGTACGCCGTTCTGGCGGGCAAAGAAGAGAGAGACCAGGGCCAGAAACAGAAGCATGTCACAGAGAATGGCGGTAAAAACCAGACTGCGTACCTGGTGCAGAGCCTCGCGCGGACCACGCCGGCGGGGATGTTTATCGTCGTCGCCACCGCCTCCGCCGCCTGTGGGGCGGCGATCAACTGGCGGGCGGCCTCCCGCACCAGGTTCTTGCAGTTCCGTGGCACGGATTGGGGAAGTGAATGCCGTGGGCATGGCGCGCCTCGTCCCAATGAATTTACTCTCACTGTGCTTCATGTGGACCTAAAAATCTGCAACTGATTTTTAGACGTCATGGAATCGGTGTCTGATTCGGGAAGCAGGCTTGAGGGGAGGCCAATTTGAGGCGCGTTTCAATCTGCCTCAGGCTTGTAGTGTGGCCCGCACCATAGCGGTGAACAGCGCATGAACACGGCCATCGGAGGAGAGCTCCGGATGGAAGGTGGCCGCCAAAAGATGCCCCTGGCGCACCAGCACCGGATCTGCATCGCGGCGTGCCAGCACCTCCACGGCGGGGCCTGCCGAGAGCAGACGCGGGGCACGGATGAAGACCATCTCCAGCGGCCCACCCTCAATGGCCGTCTCGGTGGTCAGAATCGCCGAGTCAATCTGGCGGCCATAGGCGTTGCGCTCCACCGTTACGTCGAGCAGACCGAGCGATTTCTGCGCCGGGTTCAGAACTTCCCTTGCCAGCAGAATCGCACCTGCACAGGTGCCGAAGACCGGCTTGTGCGCGCCAAAGCGCTGCAGGGCGAGAAAGAACTCATTCTTTTCCAAAAAACGGAGCATAGTGGAGGACTCGCCGCCGGGCAGCACCAGGCCATCGAGTGCCTCCAGCTGCTCGGGCTTGCGGATTTCGGTCACGGTTGCTCCGGCCTGCTCAAGAGCTGCCGCGTGGGCAGCATAATCACCCTGAATAGCGAGGACGCCGATCTTTGGCATTAGAAAACGCTCACTCAAAACCTAACCCCCTTAGATCTTCCTAATCATTTCATTGCTTTTGTTCGTTGTGCTGCGCACCCATAATGCCGTTCCAAGAAACAATCACGCCAAAGTCTCACGATTAGGTACGACTTAAGAAAAACTTTGGTCGCAAACTGCAAAGAAGGGCACGGGATAAACCGTGCCCTTCGGAGTTGATTTGGAGCGATTGCATGCAGCAGATTTACCAGCGTTGCCATTACCAACGGCCCAGTGAAGCCGAAGGCAGTTAGCCCCACCGCAGGTGGTTGCCATTACCAACGACCCAGTCAAGCCGAAGGCAGTTAGCCCCACCGCAGGTGGTTGCCATTACCAACGACCCAGTCAAGCCGAAGGCAGTTAGCCCCACCGCAGCTGGTTGCCATTACCAACGGCCCAGTCAAGCCGAAGCCCATTGGCCCACCGCAGGGTTACCAGCCGCGGGTTTGCAGCTGGTCTTTTTCGGCAATGGAGGCGGCAGCCAGGCCCTTCATGGCACCCTTGACCTGCTCGCTGGCCTCGGCCAGAACCTTGGGGTCGTTGAAGTGGGTGGTGGCAAGCACGATGGCCTTGGCGCGGCTGACGGCTTCGGCACGTTCTGCGG
Source organism: Telmatobacter bradus (assembly GCF_048629425.1). Lineage (NCBI taxonomy): Bacteria > Pseudomonadati > Acidobacteriota > Terriglobia > Terriglobales > Acidobacteriaceae > Telmatobacter > Telmatobacter bradus. Next base: position 2,443,872 of record NZ_CP184532.1, on the reverse strand, counting down.
GATTGTTCTCCACATCGAGCGGCGTTACGCCTTCCTTCATGAAGATGCCCGAGCCAACGAAGACGGCCTCGGCACCAAGCTGCATCATCAGCGCAGCGTCGGCCGGGGTGGCAATGCCGCCTGCCGAGAAGTTGGGTACCGGCAGTTTGCCGAGCTGGGCCACCAGGCGAACCAGTTCGTAAGGTGCCTGCAGGTTCTTGGCTTCGGCGTACAGCTCCTGCTCGCTGAGCACGGTAAGCTGGCGCATCTCTTTTGTAATCTGACGCATGTGCTGCACGGCGTGAACCACGTCGCCGGTGCCAGCCTCGCCCTTGGTGCGGATCATGGCCGCGCCTTCGGCGATGCGGCGCAGAGCCTCACCCAGGTTGCGCGCGCCGCAGACAAAGGGGGTCTGGAAGGCGTGCTTATCGATGTGATGGGCCTCGTCGGCGGGGGTCAGAACCTCGCTCTCGTCGATGTAATCAACGCCGATCTCCTGCAAAATCTGGGCTTCGGCAAAGTGGCCGATGCGGGCCTTGGCCATGACCGGAATCGATACGGTCTTCATGATTTCCTTGATCAGGCCGGGACGCGCCATGCGGGCTACGCCGCCCTCGGCGCGGATAATGGCGGGCACGCGCTCCAGAGCCATCACAGAGGTAGCACCAGCCTCTTCGGCGATGCGGGCCTGTTCGACGTTCATCACATCCATGATGACGCCGCCTTTGAGCATCTCGGCCAGACCGATCTTCAAACGCAGGCTGGTGGACGCAAAAGGTTTGTTCTCATTCAATTCCGGCATTGTCTTCTGACCTCGATTCAAGGGCCTGGGGCGGGCGATGGGCGCGGGCCCCGGCTTGGGTTGTTGCTTTCAGTGTAACAGCGCGGCAGATGGATGCAGGCAGAACTGTTGGGATGCAAAAGATGAGGGGTACGGAAGCTATCTGACGTGGGGATCTCTTTTATGAGAATCCTTTAATGAGCTTGTCTGAATTCTGGTCACCCTACTGCAATATCTACCGGCGTATGGCAAGCACAACACAATTACCGAATTTGCCCAACCTGTCGAACCTTCCCAATTTGTCCATGGGGTCTGTTCTGCCAACGCCGCCTCCTGAAGACGCGTCCCAGTCGATGGCGCAACCGGAGGAGACGGAGAGTTTGTCCAACCAGGCGCTGGTAACCGTGAATCCGCCGACGCCCACCGATTCCGATGAGGAAGAAAACATCGAGGAGGGGTTGACCGGGCCTATGGCGGCGCTTCCGGTCGAGGTGGATATCTCGGTGCCAGTGCGCGACTTCCGGGTGCGCAATCTGCTGGCGCTTGAGCCCGGCCAGGTGATTGAGAGCCAGTGGGCCAACGGCGAGGACATGCCGCTGCACGCCCGCGAGGTGCAACTGGCCTGGACCGAGTTCGAGGTGCTTGATACCGAACTGGCCGTGCGCATTACCCGGTTGGCCTGAGGCGGAAGAGATCCCACGGTGCGCGCAGAAAAGGAGAACGATGAAGGATCGGATGCAGGATCGCAAGACCGGGGGGCTGGCCGGCTGGTTGCTGGAAAAGCTCAATCGCACCCCGCAGAGCCGCTCGCGGCTGGAGATGATTGACCGGATTACGCTGGCGCCGCGCCAGACTCTGTCGCTGATTGAAGTGGAAGGACGCCGCTTTCTGGTGGCCAGTGCGGCGGACGGTTCGCCCTCCTTCTATCCTCTGGATGCCGCCCGCAGCCGTGAGGGCCATCTGAGCGGGAGGGTTTCGTGGTAGCTCTGTGGCTGGCGGCACCGGCCGCGAACTCCATCCTGCCTGATCTGAGCGCCCGCATGCGGCCCTCGGACTCGACTCCCTGGACGATTCTTTTCACGCTCACGCTGATTACTCTGCTGCCGGCCATTTTGATGGCCATGACGCCCTTGGTGCGTCTGCTGGTGGTCTTCCACTTCCTGCGTCAGGCGCTGGGCACACAGACCGCACCCTCCAATCCCACCCTGATGGGTCTGGCCCTGTTCATGACCTGGTTTCTGATGACTCCCGTGCTCAATCAGGTGGACCAGCAGGCAGTCGAGCCCTTTCGCGCTGGACAGATCACGGGACTGGTGGCGATCGACCGGGGATCGGTGCCGATCAAGCACTTTCTGCTGAAGTACGCCCGCGAAAAAGATCTGGCGTTGTTTACCGCCGCGGGGCAGATTCCGCGCCCCAATACGCCCGATGACCTGCCCATGCGGGTGGTGATTCCGGCTTACATTCTCTCCGAGCTGAAGGCTGGTTTTGCCATCGGCGCCGTGCTCTTTCTCCCTTTTCTTCTGATTGATATGGTAACGGCCTCGGTAACAACCTCGATCGGCATGTTCCAGTTGCCGCCTGTGGTGGTTTCCACGCCGCTCAAGATTCTTCTCTTTGTCATGGTGGATGGCTGGAACCTGCTGGCCAGTTCGCTGCTCAAAAGCTTTTAGGAAAGGGGACTGGAATGACACCGGATATGGTTTCCGAGCTGATGCGCCAGCTTCTCAAGGAATCGATGCTGATTGCCGCGCCCGTATTGCTGGCCGCCGCAGCCATCAGTTTTGTATTGAGCTTGGTGCAAACCGTCACCAGCCTGCAGGAGCAGTCGTTGACGACCGTTCCGCGTCTGGCGGCGGTGGCTCTGATTCTGCTCGTCGGCATGCCTTGGTTTCTGGGTCGGTTGGTCGATTACACCCGTTCGCTGATGACGGACTTCCATCGTTTTCTGGGTTAAAAGGGGATACGGATGACCGATTGGCCCAGCTTTCTGTGCGCGATGACTCTGGCCCTGATTCGGGTAAGCGGCATCTTTGTCTTCGCGCCGCCCTTCAATTCGAATGCCATTCCCATGCGCACCAAGGCGGTACTGGCCGGGTTGATTGCCTGGTTGATCTCGCCGCTGGTGGCGACGCTGCCCGGAGCGCATGTAGACCTGACGCTCAGTGCCATTCTGGGTGAACTGGCCGTCGGTCTGGTCTACGGACTTTGTCTGGCGATGCTCAATGAGATGCTGCTCTTTGCCGGGCAGGTGCTGGGCATGCAGTTCAGCTTTTCGCTGGTGAACCTGATGGATCCGACCTCGAACCAGCAAACGTCGTTGCTGGGTGACTTCTTTCAACTGATGGGCACGCTGGTCATCTTCACCGCCGGGCTGGACCGCATTCTTCTGGCCTCCTTCATCCGCAGCTTTCATGCCGTACCACTGGGTGGATACGCACTGCCGCCCAGTACCGTGCTGGCTCTGGTGCATGCCGTCAGCGGTGTCTTTCTGGCCGCCATTGAGTTGGCAGCTCCGGTGCTTTCGGCCACCATGCTGGTCGAAGTCTCCATCTCGCTGCTGGGCAAGATCAGTCCCCAGTTGCCGGTGATGAACCTCTCCGTTCCTATCAAGACGCTGACCGGTTTTGGCGTGCTGATTGGCTCCCTGGCCCTCTGGCCGCACTTCATTGAGGGGCGTTTCGCCTCCCTGCTCGACATGGCCGAGCGGCTGGTTGCCGCTCCCGGACACGGAGGTTAGTCGATGCCCGGAGAGCGCACAGAACAGGCAACCCAACATCGCCGCGACAAAGCCCGCAAAGATGGCGATATCCTCCACAGCCGGGAGCTGACGGCGGCTTCGGCCTCGTTGGCCGGCATTCTTACCCTGGGCGTGATGGGCGGACGCATCGTTGAGCAGTGGCGTACCGCTCTGGCCGGATTTCTGGCTCTCGGCCAGCCTGGGCACTGGGAGCCTTCCACTGTCGGGCCGACCATGATCGCGCTGCGCGGGCTGATGCTTACCGTGCTCTCGCCCATCATCATGATGATGTTTGCCGTGGTGGTCGCGGCGTTGGCCGTGGCCCTGCTGCAGACCGGCGGCGTGAACATCCACATGGAATCGATCGGCTTCAAGTTCGAGCGACTAAATCCGGTCACCAATATTCAAGGATTGTTTTCCATCCGTTCGCTGGCCCGCATGGGCAAATCGCTACTGCCGGCCGGTCTTCTGGCCGTCTTCGCCGTGCAGCGCATCGCCCGCCAGTTGCATGTGCCGCCCTTTTCGACGGCCCGGCTGGAGATGCTTTCGGGCGACGTTTACGGATTGCTGTTGACCGCTGCCTGGATTCTCTTCGGTTGGTCACTGATCGACTTCCTGGTGGAGTGGCAGAGCCGGGAATCCCGCCTGAAGATGAGCAAGCAGGAGTTGCGCGACGAGTACAAGGAGACGGAAGGCAATCCGCAGATCCGCTCCCGCATCCGCGGCCTGCAGCGTCAGATGCGTCGCCGCAAGGTGAAGGAAGACGTCTCGAAGGCAGCCGTGGTGCTGACCAACCCGACCCACTATGCGGTGGCTCTGGGCTTCGACTTTGGCACCATGGAAGCCCCCAAGGTGTTGGCCAAGGGACGTAACCTGCTGGCCGAAGAGATCAAGGCCGAGGCCCGCTGGGCCGGTGTTCCGATCATCGAAAATCCTCCGCTGGCTCGTTCGCTCTACCGCGCCGTCGAGGTCGGCCAGAATATTCCGGTCGATCTGTATGCGGCCGTAGCCTCGATTCTGGCCTTCCTGTATCGCCAGCGGGTAGAGGCCGAGATGCGCGATCGCCGCGCCCGCTCTCAACAACAGCAATCAGTTCAACCGCCTGTGAATCCGCGTACCGAGCGGCCGGGCTTTAACGGAGGTATCTGATGAGTACGACTGCTCTTGCCCCCGCGTCGCCTTCCGGCATGGGTTCTCTTCTCGGTCAATTGCGCGACTTCATTTTGCCGCTGGCGGCTATCAGCATGATCTTTGTCATGCTGGTGCCGCTGCCGGCCTGGGCGCTTGATCTGCTGCTGGCTCTCTCCATGGCCGCCAGCTGCATCGTCTTTCTGGCCGCCATGCAGATCCGACGGGCCGTTGAACTGAGCGTTTTTCCCACCCTGCTGCTCTTGCTCACCCTCTTCCGCATCTCGCTGAACATCGCCTCCAGCCGCCGTATTCTGCTCCACGGGCAGGAGGGCACCGAGGCTGCCGGTCGGGTGATCGAGGCTTTTGGTAACTATGTGGTGGGCGGCAACTACGTAGTCGGCTTTGTGCTCTTCCTGGCCTTGGTCGCCATCCAGTTCCTGGTCGTCTCGCACGGCGCGGTACGTACTGCTGAAGTCACGGCCCGCTTCACTCTCGATGCACTGCCCGGCAAACAGATGGCCATCGATGCCGACATGAATGCCGGCCTGATCGATGAGAATGAGGCCCGCAAACGCCGTCAGGCCATCGCCCGCGAGGCCGAATTCTACGGTGCCATGGATGGCGCGGCCCGCTTCAATCAGCGCGATTCGCTGGCCACCATTCTGATTACCGGCATCAACATCATCGCCGGCCTGCTCATCGGAACCCTGCAGCAAGGTGTCGATCTGGCGACCGCGGCCAAAACCTACACCGTGCTGACCGTCGGGGATGGACTGGTGACGCTGATTCCCTCGCTGCTGGTCTCGGTGGCCGGCGGCATTACGCTCACCCGCGCCAACTCTTCCGGCCAACTGGGCGGCGAGCTGCGTTCCCAGTTGCTCGGCAAGCCTTCCACGCTTTATTTGGCAGCGATTGTTTCGGCAGCCATGTGCCTGATCCCAGGCCTGCCCAAATTCGCCTTTATGCTGGTTGCAGTCAGCCTCTTCCTGCTCGGTCGCCGCGTGGCCAAGGTGGCCGCTGAGACACCGCTGGTGCCAGAGCTGACGGCAGGCGACAAGAAGAAGCCCGAAGCGGCCCAGGCAGCCGATCTGGCCCAGTTGCTCAAGCTGGAAGATCTGACCCTGGAGATTGGCTTCCAGCTGATTCCTCTGGTCGACGAAAAGCAGGGCGGTCAGCTGCTGGCCAAGATCCGTACCCTGCGCCGTCACCTTTCGGCCGAACTCGGCTTTCTGGTGCCGCCAGTTCACATCAGTGACAACCTGCGGTTGAAGCCGCGTGAGTACCTCTTCAGCCTGCGCGGCATCGAGGTCGGACGCTGGCAGACCGAGGGTACGCACATGCTGGCCGTCTCGGGCGATCCCAACCGCCGCGCACTCGCCGGCCGCGAAACCCGCGAGCCCGCCTTCGGTGTGCCAGCCATCTGGATTGCGCCCAACCTCGAAGAGCAGGCCATCGCCAGCGGCTATTCAGTGGTCGATGCGGTTACCGTCATCACCACCCATCTGGGAGAGCTGATCCGCACCCACGCCTGGGAGCTGCTGGGCCGGGCCGAGGTCAAGCGTCTGCTCGATTCGCTCAATGAGAGTCATCCAAAACTTCTGGAGGAATTGGTCCCCAAGGTGCTGACCCTCGGCGAGGTTGGACGAGTGCTCGAACAGCTTTTACGCGAGCGGGTTTCGATTCGGGACCTGGGCACCGTTCTGGAAGCGCTGCTGGAGACGGCACCCATGAACAAGAGCACGGTGGCGCTGGTCGAAGCCTCTCGTCAGGCGCTTGGACGCAGACTGGTCAAGCCCTTGCTCGATGGCGATGGACAGCTGCCGGTGCTCTTGCTCGACGGCAATCTGGAGGAAGAGATTATGGCTACGCTCTCGCCCGAGTCCGGTAACCGGCTGGCGGCCAGCACCGGAACCCCGGTCCTGCGCCGGTTGGTGGATTCTTTGAGACAACTCATTGGCTCGGCTTCGGCAACGGCCCTTCCCGTGCTCCTTTGTCCGAGTCCGGTCCGTTATCACGTCAAGCGGTGGCTGGAGCCGGTGATGCCCCGTCTTTCGGTGATCTCGGCCAGCGAGATTCCATCCGATGTCCGGCTCCGTCCGGTCGGTACGGTTCGGTAAACAGAAGGGATTGGCAGGCAAAAACAGCGTGGAAAGTCAGGGCAGAGATGAGGTTTGCGGCAGACAAAGCGGTTCAGGTCGGCAGTCAAGCAGGATTGGGGCTCATGGCATGAAGGCAGCAAGAAAGACCACGGAGCGTCGGCAGAAGAAAAGCTCCGCGATGAGCCAACAAGGAGAGGTCGAAGGCATGGCACTGGAAAACATGGCGGTGGGCGGCAATCAAAGGTCGGCGCGCAGGGCGACCGCAGTCGTCGGGAATTATCCGCCCGCGACGGGGGCACCCTCGCCCGTGCTCAGTGGCGAACAGGAGCGGGTGTTGCTCGAGCATCTGCCCATTGTCCGCTTCCTGGCCCGGCGAATCCACGAGCGGTTGCCGCAGCATGTGGACATCGAGGATCTGGTTTCGGCAGGCGTGGTGGGGCTGATGGACGCCTTCGCCAAGTTCGACCCGAACAAGAAGGTTCAGTTTCGCAGCTATGCGCAGTTCCGCATCCGGGGCGCGATTCTTGATAGCCTCCGAACGCTCGACTGGAGTCCGCGGGAGCTGCGTCGCAAGGGCCGGGCGGTGGAAGAGGCGATCCGTACCCTGACGGCGCGTAACGGCACGGCGCCGGGCGAGCCTGAGGTGGCGGACGAGCTGGGGCTGAGTCTCGAAGACTACCAGCAGCTGCTGGGCGATCTGAAGGGACTGGAGATCGGCACGCTGCACATGGAGCGCAACGAGGACTCGGGCGAGGAGGAGCTGGCCTATGTGCCGGGTCGTCCGGAAGAAGACCCGCTCTTCCGCTGTCTGCGCGGCGAACTGGAGGAACGGCTGGCTGATGCGATTGTGCATCTGCCCGATCGCGAGAGGCTGGTGATGACCCTGTACTACTACGAGGAGATGACGATGCGCGAGATAGGTCTGGCGCTCGGCGTGGTGGAATCGCGGGTCAGCCAGGTACATGCCTCGGCGGTGGCTCATCTGCGCAGTGCGCTGCGCGATCTGGCCGCACGCGGGGTCTTTGAGAAAAAGACAGTTAAGAAGAAAGCGGAACGCAGCCAGTAGCAGAAGCTGGCTATGAGCCGGTATAGCATTTCCGGAATGGGTGTAGATCAAAAGCAGGATGCCAAGTGCTTTTTCTTCAAGAAAAAGGCACCTTGCAAGCCCCTTAAAAAGTCTACGTGTATTCCGAAAATGCTCTAAAAAAGGCCGGCGTCAACGAGCAGAGCACGAGGGGGGAACAAGTTGATCGAGAAGACGCTCAAACAGGATGAGATCGATGCGCTATTCCAGGCAGCGCGCAGTTCGGCGCCGGACGCGCAACATACCGAGATAAAAGCCCGGATCGTACCGTATAACTTTGCCTCGGCCGGTCAGATCTCGACCGACCAGTTGCGCGCCATCAGCATGCTGAACGATCTGTTCGCGCGCAATCTTACCCATAATCTGGGCGCCTGGCTGCGCACCCGTTTCCAGGTCAATCTGGTCTCGGCCGAGCAGATCCAGTTCAATGAATTTCTGCTGCGCATTCCTGAAATCAGCTATGTTGCCTCGGTACGGCTGGAGCCGCTCGGTGCACTTTCGGTCATGCAGCTGGACCTCGGTCTGGCACCGCCGATCATCGACCTGCTGCTCGGTGGCGAGGGCAAGGATGGCCCCTTGCGCGAGCTGACCGACATTGAAGAATCGATCCTCGGGTCGGTAGTGGAGATTATCTGCCGCGAACTGACCGCTGCCTGGCAGCCGGTGGGCCTGAGCTTCAACTTCGAACGCCGCCAGATGCAGACCCAGGTGGCGCGCATCATCAACGTCACGGAAAAGACGCTTTGCCTCAGCTTTGAAATCCGCATGCCGCACAGCTCGGGTCTGCTGAATCTGGCCTTCCCGGCCGTGGTGGCCAACACCATTCTGCGTCGCCTGACCTCGGACTGGGCCCGCCGCCGCCGCCATGCCGACGACATGCGGCACCGCATGGAAGAGACCGCCCGCCAGATCAGCTTTGGTTGCTCACTGCAGCTGCCCTCCACCCGCCTGCAGGCCCGCGATCTTGAAAATCTTCAGCCGGGTCAGGTACTCAAACTGGATATACCGGCCAACACGCCGCCCATCTGGCGCGTGGGTGGCCAGACTCTGACAGAGGCCCGTGCCGTGCGCCAGGGCCCGCATCGTGCCGCCATCATGGAGCGGAAAATGGGTGAGGCATAAAAAATGAACTACGTAGATTGCTGGATTCGCGTTGCTACAGATCTGTTTGCCCAGGCACTGGTCGGGGAGCCCCAGCTCGTCGACTCACTGCCCAAACCACTTTCGCCCGGTTCATTTGGCTGGGCCGCAACCGTCAATGGAGATGAGTCGGGCCGTTTTGCCGTCGTCATCGACGGATCTATTCTGGAAGCACCCCTGCTCGGCGACGGGCCAGGGCAGAAGGACAGCTGGGGAGAACTACTGCGGGAGACCTTTGATGCTGCCGCCGGAGACCTTCTGGCCAAGACCGGCAAGAAGTGCCGGGTAGACATCATCGAACCGATCGAGGGTGAAAGCAAGGTTTCGCACACCTTTCAGCTGAAGTCGGGCGACCGTGCCTGGACGGTTCTGGTCAAGGACGATGTGCGGGTTCCCAAGCCTGCCGCCGCGCCGCCAGTGGAAACCGCCAAGCCCGCCGCTGCTGCGCCGCCCCCTCAGGCACCCCCACCGCCGCCTCCAGCGTCCCATTCGCCCGCGCATGCAACGTCCGCACCTGTGCTCTCGCCTGGGTTGGAACTGCTGCTCGATGTGGAACTGGAAGCCTCTCTGCGCTTTGGCTGCCGGGAGCTGCCGCTTTCCGATATTTTGAACCTCGGTCCGGGCGATGTCGTACAACTGGACCGTCACGTCTCTGATCCGGTGGATCTGGTGGTGGGCGACAAGATTGTGGCCCGTGGAGATGTGGTTCTGGTCAATGGCAACTTTGGTCTTCGGATCACGGAAGTGGCCGAGCCGCGCAAACGGCTGGAAGGGATCCGATGCCTCTTTTAACCCCTGGAAAGGAAAAGGAATTGATGGCAGCCATCGACGAGGCGCGGCAGCGCACACGCAACGAGATGGCGATGCGCGTCGGAGAGAAATCCGCCGCATCTTCACCGCGTCCTGGTTTCTTCGAGTCTTGCGCCAATCCAGTCTGCCGTTCCGGCTGGCTGCATCTTTGGCGCAGCCGTACGGCTCCGCTGGTCGAAGGGGGCTGGAGCTGCTCGCCGGAGTGCACGCAGTCGTTGGTGGCTGCGGCTCTGCGTCGCGAGATGGACGGCTGGGGTGGTCCGGTAGAGACGCATCGTCACCGCATCCCCTTGGGTTTGCTGATGATGCGCCAAGGCTGGATTACCAGCGAGCATCTGCGCAAGGCGGTCGAAGCGCAAAAGACGGCCGGCGGCGGGCGACTCGGTTACTGGCTGGTCCGCCAGCAGGGTGTGGGGGAGCCTCTGGTTACACGCGCTCTCGCCATGCAGTGGGGCTGCCCGGTGCTGGGTATGGAGTTTCATGATGCCGAGGGGTTGACCCCATTGGTGCCACGTCTCTTCGTGGATGCCTTTGGTGCCTTGCCCTTGCGGGTGGCGGCAGGCAAGATCCTCTATCTGGGCTTTGAGGATCGTCTGGATCCGGTTCTGGCGCTGGCACTGGAGCGGATGACAGGGCTGCGGGTGGAAAGCGGTGTGGTGCAGGAGTCGCTCTTCCGTCCCGCGCACACCAGGATTCTGGCCGCCAGATTTCCTTCCACCGAGTTGATTGAAGCTGTCAGCGAGCCGGTGCTAGCCGAGGCCATCAGCCGTCGCCTGGAGCGCTTCAAACCCGTGGATTCACGTCTGATACGAGTCCACGACTGTTTCTGGATGCGGCTCTGGAAGAAGAAACAGACCGGGCCCATGCCGGATGCGGATTCGGTACAGGATCTGATCTGTACGATTCGCGCACAGTGAAAAAAAGGGAAAGCGCCAGACTGGTTAACAGTCTGGCGCTTTTCGTTGGGGGGCGGAATTTCTTCAGGGAAGCTCCGCCAAGCGAATGAAAATACATACTTCCAGAACATTTTCAGCAAACGTCTAGACTTTTCAAACCTTCTTCTGGGGGCTTTTATCCTGATCTAAAAGGCACTTAAGAGCATTCCTCTGATCCGCAGCAATTCCGAAAATTCCTTATCCGAAATCAGCGCAAGGGAAGCTGCTCCTGCTCTGTTCTTCTGTCGTTCTGTTCACATTCTGCATAGCAGGCTCTGAAAGTTTTCTTGCATCCCACTCAAGGAAAGGCGTAGAGAGCCGATAGGCACAACAGCAGAGGAGCTAGGGCATGAGTGAAATTCGTACATTGATTGTGGATGATTCCTCGGTGATGCGTAAAATCGTGGAACGTGCGTTACGGCAGGCCGGTCTCGACCCGCTGATTGTGCATGAAGCTGGCAGTGGCACTGAGGGTTTGGATCTATTGAAGGCCAAGCAGGTTGACCTGATTCTTTCTGACATCAATATGCCCTCGATGGATGGGTTGGAGTTTCTGCGCCAGATCCGGCTGCAGAATCTTGCCCCCGGCGTTCCGGTAGTGATGATCACGACCGAGTCGAGTGAAGAGCATGTAAAACAGGCCATTCAGGCTGGTGCCCAGGGTTACATCCGTAAGCCTTTCACGGCCGAACAGGTCAAGGAACGGGTTTTGCCTCTGGTGAACGCTGCCTAGGCGGAGGTGTCCGTATGTTGAATGGCGTTCGAACTGCGGCGGTCGTCCGAAACCGATTGATCGTTCATCGCGAAATGGAGCAAGAAATGGCGGTTTCCTTACGTGAGTCCGTGCAACTGGTTTCCGACCCCAGAAACCTGGATGCAAGTGTGGAAGAAGTCTTTCACCTGATGCTGGGGGTGAATTGCCAACGTACTGAGAGTGTGCCCAATCCCGAGCCTGAATCTGTAACTTCGGTGGTTGGTTTTGGCGGACTGCTCAGCGGTGCATGTGTCTTCCGGACCGGCGGGAATGGTGCACTGAAGATTGCCGCCAGTATGACCGGCATGGAGTTCAGTGAGATCGACGATATCGTCAAAGACGGTATCGGCGAGATCTGCAACATGCTGGCTGGTGCCTGGAAGGGCAAGGTGCCGGAGTTGAGCGCGAATTGTGGTCTGTCGGTTCCGGCGGTTATTACCGGACGGGACTATAACCTGCATGTGCAGGCGCCCGAGTTCCAGCTCCACCACATCTATGCCTTCGACGATCAGACCTTTGAAGTGACGATCGTTTGTGACGGCCTGCAGTAGCTCTCTGTTGTAGTGCGGAGAGTCTTCTGTAAAACCCCTTGTATGTGCCTGCAAAATGGAAGCAGAGAACTCTGGAAGAGGTCCCCAAGGTCCTTCCAGAAGGTTCAGTCTGGTTGCAGTTGCCGGTAACAATGTCCCAGAGAGAGAAACTTTAAACTTGGATGATTCCAAGCTTAAAGACTTATTTCTGTGCGTGACCTAAGACTGCCTGTCAAGATACGGCTGTGAGCAGGAGGCCGTGTCTTGACAGGTGAAATACATTTGCTTTCCCAAAAAAGATAGAGTCTTCAAAAAACAGGATTTCTGCCGCAACTAAGCCCTTTTTCAGGATCTTTCCCTCCTTTTTTTGGCTATTTTTTGCCCCGTGCGCATATTCTGGTACTCTTCCCCCCTTTTCCCCCTACTCTGAATCTCTCCTAATCTCTTTTTCCACCGTCCGGTCTTCCGTTTGCACTCTTTCAGGGCAGAACGCCCGAGAGGCATTCGCTGGGGTCTGGTGCACGGAAATTCCGGGCACTGACCATGATCCGGGGAATGCTGGGCCGGGCAGTGGAGAAGCGGACGATGGATAGTGGGTATTATGCGGCAATGACTGGACTGGTGGCGCGCACGCAGGCGCTGGATATGGCTGCAACCAATCTGGCCAATGCGCAGACGCCGGGGTATCGGGCTGAACGGGAGTACTTCCGCTCTGTTCTGATGGGGCCGGATGCAACCGACTCGCAGCTGGGGCATACCGTGAACAACTTTGGCCTGGTGGGCGGCGATTTGCTCAATCAGGCGCAGGGATCACTGCAGCAGACCGGCAATCCGCTCGATCTGGCCATTGAAGGGCAGGGTTTTTTCGAGATTCAGACCGCGGGCGGCATTCGCTATACGCGCGATGGCGGCTTCCGCCGTTCGCCTGCCGGTCAGCTGCAGACCGAGGCCGGCGAGGCCGTGCTCTCGAATGCCGACAAGCAGATTCAGCTTCCGCCGGGGCAGATTTCGGTGGGCGCAGACGGCAGTGTTTCGGTGGCGGGCGGCCGGGTGGCGACGATCGCCGTGGTCGGCTTTCCCAAGGGAACGGAGCTGATTCCAGAGGGTGCCAACCGCTACCGGGCTCCGGAAGGAGTCAAGGCCGCAGTCACACGCGAGGCTTCCGTGCATCAGGGCGCGCTTGAAAGCGCCAATCAGGATGTGGTGCAGGGTTCGCTGGAAATGATCGTCATGCAGCGGCAGGCCGAGATGATGCAGAAGGCTTTGACTATTTTCCATACCGACTTCAACAAATTTGCGACTGAGGATCTGCCTAAGATCTAAGGTTTTTTACAAGTGAGGAACCCATGATTCGAGCTTTGTATACGGCGGCCAGTGGTATGAGCGCCCAGCAGATGAACCTGGATACGATTGCCAATAACCTGGCCAACTCTTCGACCACCGGCTTTCGCCAGTCGCGGCTGCAGTTTCAGGATATGGTCTATCAGAATGTAGTGACGCCCGGTGCGGCGCAGAGCCAGAACACGATCTCAGCCGGTCTGCAGATCGGTCTGGGCACCAAGTCAGCGGCCACCGAGATCATTAATACCCAGGGCTCGCTGAACGAGACCGACAATCAGTACGATCTGGCCATTGAGGGCACGGGCTTCTTTCAAGTGCAGCGTCCGGATGGCACCATCGCCTATACACGCGCCGGCCAGTTTCATCTGAACAGCCAGGGCACGATCGTGACCACCGATGGCGATACGCTGATTCCGACGATTACGGTTCCGGCCAATGCAACGGCCGTGACTATCACCCAATACGGTGTGGTGAATGCGACCATCAGCGGGCAGACTAATCCGAGCCAGCTCGGACAGGTGCAATTGGCCACCTTCCCCAATCCTGGCGGAATGGCTGCAGTGGGTGGCAATCTGCTGGTGGGCACGCAGAATTCGGGCGATCCGGTGACCGGTAATCCCGGCGGCACGGAAGGTCTGGGCACCCTGCAGCAGAATTACCTGGAAAACTCCAACGTCGATGTGGTCACCGAGTTCGTGCAGATGGTTCTGGCCCAGCGTGCCTATGAGTCGAACTCCAAGGTGATCAAGGCAGCCGACGATATGTATTCGCAGGTCAACAACATGGCGCATTGATCTTGGGTAGCCTGTTGGGCGGAAAAGGATGAAGCCAGAAGTTGTGCTGGCAGGCAGAAGTCGCCCGAAGCAGAAGCCACAGAATCAGAAGCGACTGGCTCCAGATGCAACAGAACCAGGAAAAAGGTAGAACGATGGTGGAAGCAAAGATGCCGACAGGGAGAGTGTGGTGGAGAAGTGCCTGTCTGCTGCTGGCAGTGTGCTTTGCAGGTAGCCAGCCCCTGCTTGCCAGCATGGACGCAGAGGCATCGATTCCACCTGGAACGCGCATTGTGCGCGAGATTGACGATCCGTTTACAGGCAATCGCTGGGTGCTGGTGCGCAATCTCAGCCGTCCGGCCAGTCCGGAAGAATTGATTCTGCTCTCCCGGCCGGATCCGGCAAAGAAGGAGCAGTTGGCAGCCGCACATGCGCTGGCCGGAGCCTCACGCTCCGTTCCCCCGGTGATTCTGGCCGGGGATCCAGTGATCGTGGAAGAGACGTTTTCGCATGTGAATGCCCGCTACGAGGGGATTGCCCTGCAACCCGCCATAGAGGGCGCCACGTTTCAGGTGCGTCTGAAGATCGGGGGAGCTCCGGTGCATTGCCGGGCTCTGGGGCCAGGACGGGCTGCCATGCTCGAAACACAGCAGGGCAAACCATGAACAGGAATCGCCCGCAGAAAGAGAGCTTGTCTTGCACAGGTCAGCAAAGCAGAACGCGTCAAGATGAGCAAGTTCTCATTTTTACGGCTACCAGGCAAGAGAAGTCTTAATCTTTAGGGCAAATTTCGTTAGGTACGGCTAATAATGTGCAGATCTGGAAACGGGGACCGGATGAAAAATGGAAAAAAAACGTATAGACGGGACGGCGATCTTTCGATTCTGGATGGTTGGAGCAGGGAGGCTGTGGTGAAGGGGTCAGGAAATCTTGCGGCGCGGATCGGGCTGGCATTCTGTCTGTTGGCGTTGCTGGCAGTCCGTGCGCCGGGCGAGGCCGTCTCGCAGAAGTCGCGGGTCAAGGATGTGGCCGTCATTGAGGGCATACGCGACAACCAACTGATCGGCTACGGTCTGGTGGTGGGTCTGCGCGGCACCGGTGACAGCCAGCAGGCGGTCTTTCCCGGTCAAACGCTGGTAGCAGCGCTGGGGCGGCTGGGCGTTAACCTTCCTCCTGACATAAAGTTACAGGTCAAGAACGTGGCCGGCGTCTTTGTGGTGGCTACGCTTGAACCTTTCAGTCGGCCGGGCGAGAAGATGGATATTACCGTCAGTTCGGCTGGCGACGCCAAGTCGCTGGAGGGAGGCATACTGCTAATGACGCCGCTCTACGGGCCGGATGGTCAGATCTATGCCCAGGCACAGGGCGCTCTGGTACTGGGTGGCTATATGGCGGGCGGCGGCGGAAGCAGCCGTCAGGTGAATCATCCGACCACGGCCCGCATTCCCGATGGAGCCCTGGTGGAGCGCAGCGTTCCCTTTGATTTGAGGCAGTTACGGACGGTGATGATCGACCTGAACCAGCCGGATTTTCACACCGCGCAACTGATGTCGGACGCGATCAATCTCTCGATCGGGGAAGGCCGTGCCCATGCCCTCGATAGTCGGCGGGTGGCCGTGGTGCCCCTGCCGGGCGAGGATATGGTCGCCTTGCTCGACCGGGTGGAATCCACCGAGGTGGCGGTCTATCCCAAGGCCCGCGTAGTGGTCAACGAGCGTACCGGAACGGTGGTCATTGGTGGGTCGGTACGGCTGCAACCGGTTTCGATTCTGCATGGTGGTTTGAGCGTGAACGTGATCACCCAGCCGATCGTCAGCCAGCCCGGGCCATTTTCCAACGGGACGACCCAGGTGGTGCAGCAGACCACCGTGCAGGCCCAGGATCGCCCTGTGAACCGGATTGAACTCAAAGAAGGGGCGACTGTTGAGGATTTGGTGCAGGAATTGCAACGGATTGGGGCAGGGGCCCGGGACGTCATCTCGATTCTTCAGGCAATGAAGGAAGCCGGATCCCTTGAAGCAGATGTGGAGGTGCTCTGATGGAGATTTCAGCGGTATACGGCAGCGCAACAACCACGCCCGGGGCGTCGCTCACACAGGTGCGCATGACGAAGGCGGCTCATGAGTTTGAGGCGCAGATGATGAAAGAGTTAATGCAACCCCTGAACGGATCGGACGGTTTGTCGGACAGCGAAGACGAGAGCGATTGCGGCTCAACCGGTGCGCTGTCGGACTACGCCGGCCAGGTGCTGGGCGAGTCGCTTAGCCAGCAGGGCGGTTTTGGGATCGCAAACAAAATTATTCACTCGCTCTCTCCGGAGGGTAATGTGCATAATAGTACCCAGATTAGTAACCCTTAACCCTTTGTCGAGTAACCAGAATTTTGCACGACAATACCATGATGAGCAAGTTCAAATGACTGAAGTGTTTTGAGTCAAAGCCGATACGAAATATTAGGAGAGCAAACCATGGATATTCGCAGTAGTTTGGATGGATTGAAGTCGCTTCTGGGTCCTTCGCAGGCCTCGTAGACCACACAGGTCGCCGCCAACGCCAGGAACCAGGCGGCCATCAATGAATCAGGCGCGCTCGATAGCGACAGCGCAACGGTCAGCAGCGCGGCAACGCAGGTCTCGCAGACGGCTTCCGATGAGGGTGTGCGTATGGACAAGGTGGCAGCGGTCAGGTCGGCACTGGCCTCTGGTACCTATAACGTTCCGGCTTCGGCCGTGGCTTCCAAGATCACAGATTCGATGATGGTGACTGCCTAAAGCGAAGATGGACCGCTCGGCTTGTCCTGGCGGGAGCTTGCTGGAACACGGGTCGGAGATGGGCATGGATGGTACCTCCCGGAACTGATCAGAAGAAATGTCGTGGGGTAACGGCAGAACCAGGCTAGACCGGGAAACGGCGGCTGGATCAGCCAGGAACAGGGCGCTGGGGGATGGGTTTCTCTGGCGGGATGGGAAAGGAACACAAGATGCTCGAATCTGGGGTGCAGAACAGGCATCCGGAATTGAAGAACATGGTGGTAGAGGCTTCGCGGGCGCTGGCTCAGCTGGATGCCGACCGGTTGGAGGAGCTGGCACTCAGTTGCCAGGCGCTGAACCGGGAGCTAACACCGATTCCGAATGGATTGCAAGCCCGGCTGACGCGTCAGGCCCGGGAGGCTGCGGTACCGATGGAAGTATTTTCCCGGGTGCTGGATGCGACCCGCGCCAACCTGCGGGTAATGCACCGGCTGAGAGAGATCCGCATGGGCCAGATCGAATATGGCGAGCGGGCTGCTGGTGAGTGGTCAGGAGCGGAGAGCGTCCATGGCTACAATTAATTCAGCCTTCAGCGTGATGAGCAAGGCGCTGGATGCCGATCAGGCAGCGCTCAACGTGGTCTCCAACAATGTGGCCAACGCCAATACGCCTGGTTACACGGCGGAAAAGGCGGTTTGGCAGGAAGATGCGCCGCTCACGATCCGGGGCATTCACTATGGCGATGGCTCTTCGGTAGTCACGATCAAATCGACGGCCGACACGGTTCTGCAGGAACGGCTTGATCAGCAGCAACAACTGGCCTCGGCTTCGGACGCGCGTCTGACGGCGCTCAATTCCGTACAGTCGGTCTTTTCGGTCAATACCGGCTCAGGCACCACTTCGTCGGGCGATATTGGTACGAACCTGACCAGCTTCTTTGATTCGTTCTCCTCGCTGGAATCGGATCCGACCAATCAGTCCAAGCGCGAAGAGGTTCTGTCGACGGCCTCGACCCTGGCCGCCAATATTTCCAGCGCCTCTCAGAATCTGAGTGCGCAGCAGGGCTCCCTGAACCAGTCGGTGGCAACCACCGTCAGCCAGATCAACGCGCTGACCAAGTCGATTGCCTCGCTGAACAAGCAGATTGAAGCACAGGGAAATACGGAAAACAACCTCTCGCTTGAAGACCAGCGGCGGCAGGACATCAGTAATCTCTCCAAGCTGGTTGGCATCAATCAGGTTGCAACCGGGCAGGACCGTCTGGAGATCACCACGACCAATGGCCAGCTTCTGGTCTCCGGCGACTCGTATAACGCCCTGACCACAGGTGCCAATGATGGTGTGACGGACGTCTTTCTGACGACGACGAGCAGTGGTTCCACCAGCTCGGCCGACATTACCTCAAAGCTGTACGAGGGAGGCGGTCAGTTGGGGGGAGCACTGCAGGCGCGTGATCAGGATATTTCTACCGTCCTCGGGCATCTTGACCAGCTGGCTTACGGCATCTCAACCCAGGTGAACGCGCTGAACAATGCGGGAACGGATCTGGACGAAGATACTTCGGATGCCGGGAACGTCTTTTATCAGCAGGATGAGGTAGCCGGTAGCGCGGGCACGATGGCCGTGATCATGACCGACCCGAATCACATTGCGGCGGCTTCTTCCTCGGCGGGCACGGGCGATAACTCGAATTCGGTAGCCATGGCGGATCTGGCGACCGCGCCGATTGTCAATGGTGCAACGCCCTCCGACTACTACTCCACGATGCTGACGGATCTGGGCGCGCTGGTCTCCGAGGTGCAGACGCAGAGCACTGCGCAAAACGCCTCGGTGTCACAGTTGCAGTCGCAGGTCAGCTCGGAATCCAGTGTGAACCTGAACGACGAGGCATCGACTTTGGCGACGCTGGAGCGGAGTTATCAAGCCGCCTCGCAGGTCTTCTCGCTGATGAATACGCTGATGGCTTCGGCACTGAACCTTGGAACGCCGACCACGGTTTCCTAAAGCAGAAGCAGCGTATAGCATTTTCGGAATTGCTGTAGACCGAAAGCTGGATGCTAAGTTCCTTTTTCCTCAAGAAAAAGGAACTTAGAACGCCCATTAAAAAGTCTACGTGTATTCCGAAAATGCTCTAACGATTCCCGATGGCCGGATCAACAGTCCAGAGAGTCTGTTCCGGCCAACGACGAAGAACGCCGTCAAGTAGAACAAGCAGACAAAAAAGAGCCCGTTCAGGGCTGAGATCTTCAACAGGCAGGGGTGCAGCGCATGCGGGTAGATCCAAATTATCTCAGTTACATGACGAATTCGCTGGACACGACGCAGGGCGTGGAACAGCAACTGACGCAGGAAATGGCGGGCGGTTCGCGCATCAACGCACTCAGCGACGATCCGGTTGCGGTGGGCGAAAATGTTTCTTTGCTCAACCAGATTCAGCGGTCGGATACATTTACGCAGAATGCCACCGAGGTGCAGGGTCAGTTGCAGGTGGCAGATTCGGCCTTGGGTGGCGTGGTTTCAGAGCTGATGCAGGCCATTACGCTGGCCACCAGCGCCAACGCCGGCACCTTGAGCCCGAGCGATGTGCAATCGGTCTCAAGCCAGCTGGCCGGAGTGCGCGACGAGGTACAGTCGCTGGCCAACTCCAATTACCAGGGGCAGTACATCTTTGCTGGAGGGCAGAGCAACACGGCACCCTTCAGCACCGATGCCAGCACCTCGCCTGCCACCACGACTTACGTAGGCGACAGCAACGTAAACTTCTTTGAAACCCCCGGCGGGCAGAAGATCCAGCTGAATGTGCCGGGCGACCAGATCTTTCAGTCTGGCAATGCCGATGTTTTTGGCGCGCTGAATAGTCTGATTGCCGATTATTCGACCGGAACGGTGAATGCCGCACAGGCAGCGGGTGATATTGCCAGTCTGAATACGGCGCTGAATTATGTATCGCAGCAAAGGGTGACGGTCGACAATTCGATGAACCAGATGACAGCGGCCTCCAATTCCAGCTCCAATATCAATATGCAGCTGACTTCAGCGCAGAACAATCTGATGCAGGCCGACATTGCGTCGGTTGCCACCAAGCTCTCCACCTCGGAGACGCAGTACACGGCCCTCGAAAACATGATTGCCTCGCTCGAAAGCACGAACAAGAGTCTCTTCGAAAAAATTTCCTGAAGACGGCAGGTAAGCAGCAAAAGGCCGGCCGAAGGCGCTTATCGCGTCTTCGGCCTCTTCTTTTGGCGAAGAAAAAACGGCGGGAGCAGCAGCTATACTAGGGGTCGAGGAGATGCCTTGCTCGCCCCCATTCGATTTCTCTGGAATGCAACTCGCGGCCACCGCCTGACCTTCTGGCGCAGTGAATATGTGCGCTGGCGGGTAGAAACCTACACCGGCAAACCGGCCGAGACGCTGACCGCTGCCTACATCATGCAGTTTGCCTGGACCATGCGCTGGGAGCTGCTGCACTATCTGCTCTGGACTGGACAGATTGAGCGGGAAACCGGCCGCAAGGCCTGAGCTGCGAAGGGAACTGGTGCCCATGAGACTCTCTGTGTTGAAGTTGGTCGCCCTGTCTTTTCTGAGTTCATCCTTTCTGTACGCCCAGCAGCTGCCCCCGGCTGAAGCTCCGCTGCCTATGCCGCATGCTCATGCCGATGCGCCCACGCTACACATGAACACTACCGAAGTTCTGGTGCCGACGCTGGTCGAAAAGAAGGATGGCGATGTGGTCTATGGTCTGCGCGCCAACGACTTTGTGGTGGAAGACAATGGCGTAGCGCAGAAGATCCGTGTGCAGGAAGAGATGGACACCGCACCGGTTTCGCTGGTGGTGGCCTTTGAGAACGGCGGCGCCAGTGAGCTGGAGTTCGACAAGCTGGCCAAGCTCGGACCGTTGCTGGACCTGTTTTTGAGCGACCATCGCAGCCAGGTGGCGCTGATGGGCTTTGACTCCGATCAGCAGTTGATTCAGGACTTCACCGGCGACAGCGAAAAGGTGAACGAGGCGCTCAAGCAGCTGCAGCCGGGCGATGGAGGAGCGGCGATTCTGGATACGGTTAGCGCGGCCGTTGACCTGCTGAAGACGCAGCCCAAGGAGTATCGCCGGGTGTTGCTGCTGATCAGCGAGGAACGCGATCATGGCAGCAAGCACATCAAACCGGCTGAGCTGGTGCAGAAGATCGGCGGCAGTGAGGTTCTGGTGTTAAGCGTGAGTTTTTCGCCCATGTGGGCGGAGCTGGCGCACGACGTCAAGGATTCCGGTGACGATCGCACCACGGGCATGTTGCCGGCCCTGCTGGCCATTGTTCAGGGCTTCCGCAAGAACATCGCCAAGGAAGTTGCCCAGATGAGCGGTGGCGAGTATCTGACCTTTACCGGCGACAAAAGATTTCAGGAGCAGGTGATGCGGGCTGCCCGTCACGCCCGCAACCGCTATCTGATCACCTTTAGTCCATCAGACCCGACGCCAGGGCTGCATACCCTGCGCGTACGCACGGCTGAGAATTACGGAGCCAAAGTAGTGGCCCGCGCCAACTACTGGCTGGAAGAGCAGTAAGAAAAATCGCTCATAGGGACATTTTGCCTCTTTTTCTGTGGCACAATGTCCCCATGAGCTTGGCCGTACACATCCCGGTTCCTCCGTCTGCGCTCTTTCAGGTCGATCTGGAAGCAGCAGAGAAGGGAATTCCACTTTCCGTGTTGGAGGAGTTTTCCGCTGCCTCCGGCATTGTGCTGAAGGATCTGCTGGATGTGGTCATTCCCGCCCGAACGCTCAAGCATCGGCGGGCGCGCAAGGAAGCCTTCAATCTGGATGAATCCGACCGTCTGGCGCGGGTGCTGCGGCTTTACGAGCAGGCAGTCCGCGTCTTTGGCCAGCCGGAGAAGGCGCGGCACTGGTTGCTGCAGCCCCAAAAACGTCTGGAAGAGCGCACGCCTCTGGCCATGATGCGCTCTGAGATCGGTGGGCGCATGGTGGAAGAGTGGCTCATTCAGATCGATGAAGGCATGTTTGCGTAATCCTCCATGGCGACCTATTGGCGAATCAGCAATCATACGGATTTGAGTGGTGAGGGTGGCCGTTACGCCTCATCCCGCTGGCACAGCAGAGGTTCCAGGATTGTCTTTCTGGCCGAGTCACCGGCTGCTGCCCTGTGCGAGGTCCTGGTCCATCTTGAATGCGACATGGAAGCGATTCCAGACTCGCATACGCTGCTGAAAATATCAGCTCCCGATGCTTTGCCGGTCCATCTGATCGATCCCACAGAACTTTCTGACTGGCACAGCAACGAGCGAGGGACGCGGAGCCTTGGGGATGGCTGGCTGCGCAGCTGTGCGACGGTTCTGGCCCGCGTTCCATCGGCGGTCGTTCCGTATACGTGGAATTATCTCCTGAACCCTGCGCATCCCGAGGCCCTGCAGCTACAGATTGTTGAAAGCTGCAGGGAAAAATGCGACAGCCGTCTCTTCCGATTCGAGCCACGCTGAAAATAAAGATGTTTTCCTTGATCCTCCAGAGCGAGGGCATAGCCTTCGGGGGGGCTTTCATGGTAATCTCACTTCAGACACTGAAGAGTGGACTGAGAAAAAGAGGAGTACTGACGCCGTGCTGGCGACTGCTAAGAAAACCGAACTCATCGAACGCTTCCGCACTCACGCAACGGATACCGGATCGCCCGAAGTACAGATCGCGGTTCTGAGTGAGCGCATTGGCGAGCTGACCGAACACTTCAAAACCCACAAGAAGGATCACGCCTCACGTCGTGGCCTCCTGCAATTGGTCAGCAAGCGCCGCCGCCTGCTGGATTACCTGAAGTCGCACGACACGGACCGCTACCGCGACGTGATCGGCAAGCTCGGAATCCGCAAGTAGAACTCAGAAAGAAAATTTTGACCCGGAAGCGCCCAGACCGGAATTGGGCCACAACCAGACTGAGTCTGGAACCCGTGGCTGTGGTGTACCTGGCAAACCTGCTGAGCCGCCAGGGCCTGCGCATCTCCATTGATTGCGCACGGTCCGGCGGCTTTGGCATGTCTGGAACCTGCAAGGCTCCGTGCAGCCAGCGCGCTACTCTCCGGTTTGTGCGCCACCGGTATGCCGGCGGCCCCTGTGAGGTCGTCCCGGGCGTATCCCCTCTACAAGTTTCCCAAGCGAACAAACGAAACGAGGAATACTATGTCTAAGCAAGAAGTAGCTGTCGAGCTTGCCGGCGGCAAACGACTGGTCTTTGAGACCGGACGCATGGCCAAGCAGGCCAGTGGTGCCGTGCTAGTTTCCACGGGCGAGACCGTGGTGTTGACTACCGCAGTAGCCTCCAATGAGCCGCGCGAAGGAATCGACTTCTTTCCCCTCACTGTTGATTATCGTGAATATACCTATGCAGGTGGACGCATCCCCGGTGGCTTCATCAAGCGTGAAGGCCGCCCCAGCGAGAAAGAGATTCTGACCGCTCGCCAGATTGATCGTCCTATCCGTCCGCTCTTCCCCGCGGGATTCCGCAACGAAACCCAGGTCATCGCTCTGGTATTCTCGGCCGACAAGGAAAACGATCCTGACGTGGTTGCCATCAACGGCGCCGCCGCCGCTCTGGCCCTCAGCGACATTCCCTTCAGCGCCATCGTGGGCGCGGTCCGTATTGGCCGCGTGAACGGCGAGTTCGTGGTGAACCCCACTTACACCGAGCGCAAGGAAACCTCCATCAATATCATGGTTGTCGGCCACAAGGACGGCATCGTGATGATTGAGTCGGGCGCCAAGGAAGAGACCGAAGAGGTCATTCTGGCGGCCATCGAGTTTGGTCACGAGCAGATCAAGAAGATCGTCGTTGCCATCGAAGAACTGGTTGCCAAGGCCGGCAAGAAGAAGCGCACTTTTGTTGCGCCCGAGTTCAACGAGGGATACTACGAAGAGCTGAAGACCAAGGTTGGCGACCGTCTGAAGGACGCGCTCGACACCAAGACCCATGAGAAGCTGGAGAGCTATGCGCTCGTCAAGCAGATCAAGGACGAACTGGTTGCTGCTCTGCCGGCCGATGAGCCGGATGCCAAGAAGAAGCTCAACACCTACTACGAAGCTCTGCGTGAGCGCATCTTCCGCGAGCAGGTAACCAAGGACCGCATCCGTCCCGATCGCCGTGGCTTTGACGAGATTCGTCAGATCACCATCGAGACCGGCGTTCTGCCCCGCACCCACGGTTCGGCTCTGTTCACCCGTGGTGAGACGCAGGCTCTGGTTACGGCAACTCTGGGCACGATCGATGAAGGTCAGCGTTTGGAGAGCTACGAAGGCGAGCAGAAGAAAAGCTTCATGCTGCACTACAACTTCCCGCCCTTCAGCGTTGGCGAAACGGGCCGTATGACGGGTGTTGGACGCCGCGAAGTCGGTCACGGTGCCCTGGCGGAACGCTCCATTACCGCTGTTTTGCCTGATGCCAGCGAACAGCCTTACGCCATCCGCATTGTCAGCGACATTCTCGAGTCCAACGGCTCGTCGTCGATGGCTTCGGTGTGTGGCGCAAGTCTTGCACTGTATGACGCAGGTATTGCACTCAAGGGTGCTGTGGCCGGTGTGGCCATGGGCTTGGTTAAGGAAGGCGACGATTACGCCATCCTGACCGACATTGCCGGTGCCGAAGATCATTACGGTGACATGGACTTCAAGGTGGCCGGTACCCGCAAGGGCATCACCGCCCTGCAGATGGACATCAAGATCGGCGGTCTGACCCGCGAGATCCTGCAGCAAGCTATGGAGCAGGCTCGTCGTGGTCGTCTCTTCCTGCTGGACAAGATGGATGCCGTGATCGACGGCCCCCGTTCGGAGCGTTCGCAGTATGCGCCCCGCATTGAGACCATCCAGATTCCTGTCGACAAGATCCGCGACCTGATCGGCAAGGGCGGCGCCACTATCCGTGGCATCGTCGAGCAGACCGGCGCCAAAATCGATGTCGATGACACCGGCAAGGTCAGCGTGGCTTCAAGCGACGCCGAGGGTCTGAAGAAGGCTCTCGAGATCATCGGCAACATCGCGGCTGTTCCTGAGATCGGCAAAACCTATCTTGGCAAGGTGGTTCGTCTGGCTGAGTTTGGCGCATTCGTCGAGCTCTTCCCGGGCACCGACGGCCTGCTGCACATCAGCGAAATCGCCGAGCACCGCGTCAAGGAAGTCAAGGACGAGCTGCGCGAAGGCGATCAGGTAATGGTGAAGGTTCTGGCCATCGAAGGCAACCGCATCAAGCTCAGCCGCAAGGCGCTCATCAAGGAGCAGAAGGCCAAGTTGGCCGTCGCCGCTCCTGCGGAAGGTGCTGAAGAGACTTCGGAAGTTGTTGAAGCTGCCGAAGAAGCTCTGCGTGCTGCCAAGCAGCGCAACGAGTTCGAAGAGCGTCAGCCGCAGTCGAATCAGAGCACGATCCTGATCGAAGGCGGAGACGACTTCGACGATGAAGATGGCGAAGAGTTCGACGAAGAGACCGAGCCGAACTTCAACCGCGCCGATTCCACGCAGCCGGATCAGCCTGCTCAGCCCGGTCGCCCGGCCGCTGCTGTGCAGAACCGCCGCCGCCGTCGCCGTCGTCCCGGTGGACGCGGACCGGCCGGTAGCCAGGCCTAAATCCTGCTAGTACACAAAAAGAACCCGGATTCCTTAGGAATCCGGGTTCTTTTTGTTTTAGGGTGTACGTCCAAACAGAAGAGCCCGGGAAGCCAGTAAAACGTCCAGTACTCTCTCACTGTTCTTGTTGCATAAAGACGACGTATACTCTTTGGCAAAGCTAATGGCTTAAAGTGGAGGCAGCAAGTTGCGATCGATATTTGTCGGCTTGTTTCTTTGTGCGAGCGTTGTAGCCATGTGCCAATCGGCGCTACCCACTCTCAAAACACATCAAGGAGAGGAAGAGAACGCGCAAGCTGTACAGCCACGGACGAACTGCAAGAGTGCCCTGCCGCGCATCTCAGAATCGAGCTTCGCACCGCTCAAAAAAGGACTTCGGTCCAGTTCGCTAACAAGCTGGCCTTCGAACACCGCACAGGCTGATTCGAAGAACAGAGTGCATTCGTCCGTTTTGAGCTTTGATGCGCAGACAGATTCGAAGCTTTTCGCCTCCCTGTCGCTCTCAAACTCGAAAGAGAAGTCTTGCACGCTGTTAGCCCAGAACGAAGGACTCAAAGCTGATTTAATGCCGGTTCGGCATGAACCCCGCGCGAAAATGGTACCAATTCCGACTCAGTGGCCCAACGCGAAATGGGAGCCAATTCCTACTGAATGGTCAAACATCAAAATGGTGCCTGTAACCTTCCAACCCGCTACGCAGACGCCAAAGCAAGCACCCTTAAAATAAACTAGCGATCGAAAGCCGTGGCTGTAGGTCCAGGATTCAGTACATTGCCTGCGGATTCAGACTGTTCGCGGAGCAGATGCGTCTGGCGTTTGGAATCGTACATCTTGCGGTCAGCCAGGATGCAGAGGTCTTCTCCCGTGCGGGCGTCTTCCGGGTACATGGCAATGCCGATGCTGGCTCCGCTGCGAACGATCTGTCCATCCAGAAGAATGGGCTGCGCCAGCAGTTGTCTGAGCGCGTCAGAAACCTGCTGGGCTCCGTCCAGGCTGATGTTTTCTTCGAGTAGAATCGAGAACTCGTCGCCGCCTGTACGGGCCAGGGTGTCACTGCGACGCAGGCGGCCAAGAAAGACCTCGCCCACGTGCCTGAGCAGCA
The DNA here is from genome assembly GCF_048629425.1 of Telmatobacter bradus. Lineage (NCBI taxonomy): Bacteria > Pseudomonadati > Acidobacteriota > Terriglobia > Terriglobales > Acidobacteriaceae > Telmatobacter > Telmatobacter bradus. The sequence continues at coordinate 2,417,319 of NZ_CP184532.1, read as the reverse complement.
GGTCGCCCATGTGGTGGCCCATGGTGTCATTGACCTGCTTGAAGTAGTCCAGATCAATCAGCAGCATTGCCATCTGTTGCTGGCAGCGGCGAGAGCGCTCAATGGCGTTGTTCAGCCGGTCCTGAAAGAGTCTGCGATTGGGAAGTCCCGTGAGTTCGTCGTGCAGTGCCAGGTACTTGTTGTAATCAATCTGGCGCTCAAGCATCAGCAGGATCATCGAAGCGGCCACAACATACTTGGGTAGATTCCAGACCTCGCTCTCAATGTGAAGGCTTGGGAAATAAGCATGCTGCAGGGGACCTAGCACAAAGACCATTGCCCAGGAAAAGAAGCCGGCAATGGTAACGAATGTACCTGTGGTGAGCTTTTTGTTAAACAGACAGAAGTGCAGAGTGCAGTTCAGATAATAGGTAAAAAGAATGGCGTTGATGGCCAGATCGATCCCGTCGGGCCGGTGTTGCGTAAAAAGCAGAAAGACCGTCAGTATGCTCTGCATGCTGACCACCGTCCAGCGCAGGCTGCTTTGGAAGCGCGGCAGCGTACTAAGAGCAATGGCCAGAGGTGGAACGCCAAAAAGGAACGTGGCGGGACCAAGCAGGGGACTGGAAGGAAGAAAAATGAGCAGGGCCAAATAGAGCGTGCTGGCCACCAGCATCGAAGTGCTCATCCAGAGCCGGGTGGGCTCGTGACGGTAGGGAACCATGGCGCTCATGAACAGGACGGCAGCCCAGGTGAGCGCGGCAGCACAGATCCAGTTAAAGAGGAGACCGAGAATGCCGGGCAGTCCGGTGAAGATGGTCGCGGCAAAGTGTAGCGCGATCACGCTCCAGCCACTTAGCCAGAGTCCGGAACCGGGATGTTCATGATGCTTGGCAACGGAGGCAAATGCGCAAATCAGCAGCGCAACTGCAGCCAGATCCGGTAACGAACCGTAGTCCACTTCAGGCCTCGATCGGAAAGTATGCCTCTAGTATGGGAGCGGCACAATAAAAGTCTATGGGGAAAACAGGGAAATTTATACTTACTGAGATTCAAAGGTAATAAGGAAAACTCCGTTCTGGGAACAACGTCTGATGCTGAGAATCTGCAAATGGAAAGAAAATTTAATCTATGTTCCTGATTTTCAATTACATGAATATAACTATGGTTGGTCAGGGTTAAGGAACGCCGCAGATTGCCGATAAGCTTGGCGGATGTAGCCGATGCACAATGCAAGACTCGCTTGAGGCTTCATCTCGGCGGTGAAGCATGATTTCGCTGAAGAAGTACCTCGAATCGACCTCGTCGGTTCAGGCTGTTGCCACTTCCCTGGACGCAAATGACTTTGCGACCCTCGTGCTGGCAGCTTACGGCGCAGCCCTGTTGCAGATGGGCTACTCCAGCATGGATGCCTGCCCAGGCATTGGGGATAGCCTGTACCGGCAGATGGACGAACACTCCCGTTCCCTGACCGCGCAACTTGGCTCCCGGCAGATTGCAGAAGGCGATGTGCTGGTCCGCAGCCTGATCCAGCAGTGGGGGCAACAGGTTGCCCGCCATTACCAGGAAAAAAGTGAAGAGGTCAAGGATCTGCTGCTGACCATGGTTGGCACCGCGGAAGCGGCCGGAGCCCGCGATCAGCGTGCCGCCGAACAGATTCACACGGTCACCGAACGCCTGCGGGCCGTGGCCTGCCTGGAGGATCTGACCCAGATCCGCGCCTCCATCGAATCCACGGCGGCCGAGCTGAAATCCTCGATTGATCGCATCTCGGCCGAAGGCAAGGCCGCCATGGACCAGTTGCGCAAACAGGTGAATACCTACCAGACCAAACTGGAAGAAGCCGAGCAGGTGGCGCTACGCGATGCACTGACGGGAGCACGCAACCGCCTTTGTGTGGAAAAGATCATGCAACGCTTTATCAAAGAAAACAAAAAATTCTCCGTCGCCATCATCGATATTGATCTTTTCAAACAAGTCAATGACCAGCATGGCCACCTGGCCGGCGATCAACTACTCAAACAATTCGCTCAGGAGATGGGTTCAGCCTGCCGTTCAACCGATATTGTGGGTCGCTGGGGCGGAGATGAGTTTATCTTAGTCTTGGAATGTGGCACAGAAGATGCCCAGACGCAGATCGAAAGACTCAGCCGATGGGTATGTGGCAGCTACGTGCTAGAGGGAAAGGCCGGGCAGATCAACCTGGCCGTGCATGCCTCCATGGGCCTGGCCGAACACCTTCCGGAAGAACCGCTTGAGAAGCTTCTGGCGCGCGCCGACGAGGCCATGTACAAGAACAAGTCCGCAACGCGCGCAGCCCATTAAACACAGCCTGAAATCGCATTTTCGGCAAGCCTGTACGGATCCCCTCCGCGCAGGCTTTCTGGTTTTCAACCAGCGCCGAAGCGGGTTCCGAAGCAGGAAATTCTCAGGCTTCGGAGATGACTTCCGCGCCCTTGTTTTTCGTCCTCCCGCCCAAGTACTTGAAGCCAAAAGAACAGTTGTGGGAGTGGCAAGTTTCACTCTGAAACCACTTTGGAACTCATTCCCGAAGCTGTGCCGAAGCTGTACAGTCCCTCTTGCATTTTCTCTTTCTAATCTTGTGTTCAGTTTCAGCTCAGGAGATGTTGGAGGAGGGTAATTCTTTAACAACCGCTTAAGCAGGGTGTGCGGAAGAAAAGAATGTCCTCAAAAACGGAAGCTGTGATTGTAGGGCATGCAGGTTTGCCCATAGAGAAAGGCCCACATGAGGTTATTGGTAGCAGAAGATGACAAGGCGCTGGGAATGTTTCTCAGCCGGGGTCTGGAAGCTGACGGACACCGCGTACGCCTGGCATATGACGGCGGCACTGCAGTCGAGGCATTCCGGCAGGAGATGCCGGATCTGACGATCCTCGACCTGAATTTGCCGGTGAAGGATGGCGAACAGGTGCTCGACGAAGTTCGGGCCATCGATGCCAACCTTCCCGTCCTGATTCTGACGGCACGCCAGGAGGTGGAAGCGCGCGTGCGCTGCCTCGATCATGGCGCAGACGATTTAATGATCAAGCCCTTCAGCCTGCACGAGCTGCGGGCCCGTTGCCGGGCTCTGCTGCGGCGCAAGCGTGAAGCCCGCCTGCAGCTGCGGGCCGGCGACCTCGAGCTGGACCGTCTGGACCACTCCGTACGTCGCGCCGGACAGTCGCTGGAGCTGACGAACAAGGAATTCTCCCTGCTCGAGCACCTGATGATGAACCGCGGACAGTGCGTCTCCCGCGTGGAACTGCTCGAAACGGTCTGGAACATGGAGCCGACGCAGACGACCAACATCGTCGATGTCTACGTCAACTACCTGCGCCGCAAACTGAAAGATCCACCTCCAGGCCATCTGATTCGCACCGTGCGTGGTCGTGGTTACCTGGTTCCCTCTGATGCTGAACTGGCGCTGTCGGTCGCCAGCAACCCGATGCCCCTGAACACTGGCCTTGCCTTGAGCGCGCCCGTTGTGATGGAAGTTCACTGATTTATCCGCAATCGAAGGCCCCGGTTGGGCCAGGAGAGTTTTTCATGCAGCCAGCAATGGTACCCAATTCCCCAAACCAGTTGACCAATCGCCAGCATCTGCGCACGGCTCTGGTGGCCAGCGCCGATCACAGCTTCCGCCAGAGATTGTCCCAGATCCTGTCCGGCCTGCGCTGGCAGGTGCGTGAGGCAGGTTCAGGCGCCGAGGCCTGGGCCGAGGCCGAATCGGCCGCGCCCGAGGCGGTGATTGTAGACTCCTGGCTCCCGGATCTTGAACTCAACGAATTCCTCGACGACTTCCGCATCCAGTTTCCGCAGGTGGATCTGGTGGCGGCCGGTTCCGGTTCGATCAGCGAAAGTCCGCGCGGCCCCTATCGTCAGGAGCTGCTCTACGCGCTGCGCCGTTCGCAGGATTCCGACACCGCCAGCTGGAATGCCGCACCCACCATGGAAGAGGTCAATGCCGCAACCAATGCCGCCAGCGAGGCCATTCGGGCCTTGCCGCCGATTTCCAGCCATATACCACTGCCTCTGGCCGTGGCCTTGCGCCCAGAAGTAGCCGGTGCCCAGTCCGATCAGGCTCTGGCTGACCGTCTTCCGCAGCTGATCGGCAATGCTCCGGTGATGCTCGAAGTCAGCCGCCGCATCCGTCTGGTGGCTCCGCGCATGACCCCGGTGCTGATCGAAGGACCCACCGGATCAGGCAAGGAGCTGGTGGCCGAGGCCCTGCACCGGCTCTCACCGCGCAGCCGCAAGCCCTTTGTTGCCATCAACTGCGCCGCAATTCCTGAAGCGTTGCTGGAAGCCGAACTCTTCGGCCACACCCGCGGAGCCTTTACCGGTGCCGTACAGGGCCGGGTGGGACGCATCGAATCCGCCGATGGTGGCACGCTCTTTCTGGACGAGATCGGCGAGATGCCGCTGGCTCTGCAGTCAAAGCTGCTGCGCTTTGTCGAGTGCGGTGAAATCCAGCGGGTGGGCGACAACGAGACTATCAAGGTGGATGTGCGGATTCTGGCCGCAACCCACCGGCCGCTGGCCCAGCATGCTGCAAACGGCAGCTTCCGTTCGGATCTTTATTACCGCCTGGCGGTCTTTTTGATTCGCACCCCGGCGCTGGCCGACCATCTGCAGGATCTTCCCCTGCTGGTGGAACACTTTCTGGAGAAGATGGGGCGCGACACGCCGGTCAAGCGTCTGGATGCTTCAGCGCTGTCCAAGCTGGGCGCGCACTACTGGCCGGGCAATGTGCGGGAACTGGCGCATGTGCTGGAGCGGGCCGTCATTCTGGCCGGCGATGCGCCCCAGCTGACCGCCGCCGAGGTCGACTTCGGCCTTTCGATCAACTAGCTGGAGAGAGTGCAATGAACATAGGAGTGGAAACCCGGATGGGCGAGCAACTCGCCCGTTATATGGATCTGGCCAATGACCAGGTCAAGCTGACGGCGGTCAATATGGCCAATGTCGATACCCCTGGCTACCGGACTTTGGGCATGGACTTCGAGGCCGAGATGCGTACGGCGCTCGGCGAAGCGGCAGAGGGCAAACCAGCCCACCACGTCGCGGTCCAGCAGGTGGACGGGCTGATTGCCCGGCCGGACGGCAACAACGTTTCCATGGACCACGAGAGTTTGAACATGGCCGAGGCCCAGTTACGGTTTAAAACCGGTGTGGCCATGCTGCGGGCCGAACACCAGCGCATCCTTGATGCGATTCACGCAGCCGACAAGTAGCGGAACAGAGTACTGATAGCGGACGGCTGCGAGCGGAAAACTGACAGCTAGTCAAAACAGGAGGGAGAGACGCGATGAACCTGTTTGCCATGATGGAAACTTCAGGTGGAGCGATGCAGGCCGAGCGCATGCGGGCTGAGGTGGTAGCGGCCAATATGGCCAATGCGGAAACGACCAAGACGGCCGAAGGTGGTCCCTACAAGCGCCAGCATGTTGTTTTTGCAGCCAATCAACCGGATGGCAGCTTTCTGGATTCCATGAATTCTGCCACCGGGCAGCAGTTGGGACAGATTCCGGTGGTGGGAGCCCAGAGCTTTCAGGAGAGCAACTATATTGCTCAGTTGGGCGGTGGCAAGAACTCGGTGGTGCCGGGCGTGCATATTGCCGCCGTCGTCGAGGACCAGTCCCCGTCGCTCAAGCGTTACGATCCAGGCCACCCCGACGCCGACGCCAATGGCTACGTCTCTTACCCGGACATCAATCCGCTAACCGAGATGGTGGACCTGATGGGCGCTACCCGCGCCTATGGTTTGAACGGCTCGGCGGTGCAGGCAGAAAAGACCATGATCAGTTCGGCTCTGGACCTGGCCAAAAACGGCTAGAGCAGTAATTGCCAAGGCAAAAAACAGGGATAGAGCAACCGTAGAGCAACTTATTTTACGGATCAACTAGAACGCAGTAGAGAGCAGAGGAGAGGACGCACAGATGCTCGATGCAGTGCAGGCAGTGAACACGGCGGCGACGGCAGCAGGACAGACGATGGGCGCGACACCAACCAGCTTTCAGGCAGGTACGGGTTCGCCAGCAACTCCCTTCAGTCAGTTGATGACCGACGCCACAGAATCGGTTCAGCAACTGGAGGATCAGGCCCATCAGACCATGCAGGGACTGATGAGCGGTTCGGGCGTGGATGTGCACCAGGCAGTCATCGCGCAGGAAAAGGCCAGCATGGCCTTTGAGCTGGCGCTTTCGGTTCGCAACAAGGCCGTAGCGGCCTATCAGCAGGTTATCGGAATGCAGTTCTGATTTTTCAGGTGTGCATCAAACGCATTTAAAGTGCGCTGGCAGAAAAACAAGAGCGGAGATCAGCCCGCAAACAACGGGAAACGGTAGAGCAGATGGCCACTGGCACACAACTGGAAAAGAGCGCCCCCGCCCAGCCCCTTCCGGCAGGACTGGTGGGCAAAATGTCCGCACTGTGGACCTTGGGTAAGGTGCGCTGGGCGGGACTTCAGCCAAAACAGAGAACGGGATTGATCGGCGCTGGCGCCCTTCTGGCATTGTTAGCCGCCGGTTTGCTCTGGTATGCATTGCGGACAGACTGGAGGACACTCTATACCGGGCTTGAGTCGGAGGATATTCGCGCCACCAGCGTTGCACTCAGCCAGGCCGGAATTCCTTTTGAGCCGACCCCCGATGGTGGAGGGATTCGCGTACCGGCACAGTATCTGGACAAAGCCCGCCTGCTTTCGGCTGGCAAGGGAAGCGCCAAGAGCGGTCGTCTGGGCTTTGAGATTTTCGACAAACCAAATTGGGTAGGATCGGAGTTCGACGAGCAGGTCAATTATCAACGTGCGCTGGAGGGAGAGCTGGAGCATACGGTTTCAACCCTCTCCGATGTTTCTTCCGCTCGCGTGCATCTGGTCATGCCGCACGATTCGCTCTTCCGCGATCAGGATCGCCCGGCCAAGGCTTCCGTCATTCTGAAGTTGCGCAAGCGTTCTCTGGCTGAGGGGGAACCGGATGCAATCCGCAATCTGGTGGCTTCGGCCGTCGATGGATTGTCGCCGGAGCGGGTGGTGCTGGTCGATGCCGATGGCAATCTGCCGCTGGGCCCAAAGACGGCCGAGGCACTGCGCCAGACGGCGGAACAGAACCTGGAAGAAAAACTGATTGCCACGCTTGAACCGGTGACCGGATCGGGAAATGTGCGGGCCTCCGTCACGATGGATTATGACGATGCCGCCACTGACACAACGCAGGAGAGCTATGATCCCGACAAGACCGTAACCCTCACCATGCAGCGCACCGAGCAGAATTCTGGTGCTCAGGCGCTGGCAGCGGGCGTACCCGGAACGGCTTCGAATGCGCCTAACACGCAGGCCTTGCCGGTCTATCCGCAGCAGTCGACCGGACCACAGCAGGCTCGTTCGGAGGCAGGTACCTACGGAGCATCCAAGACCGAGCGTCATGTGGTGGAAGGCCCCGGCAAGGTGCGGCGCATGACGGCGGCCATTGTCGTCAACGACCGCATGATGCAGCCGGCCACCAAGAACAAGGCGGCGGTCTTCCAGACGCGTACCCCCGATGAGATTCGCACGCTGACGGCGCTGGCGCAGGCTGCAGTGGGCTTTGATCCAGCCCGTGGCGACATGATCACGGTGCAGGATCTCTCCTTTGACGATAATCGCCTGCAGCAGCCCGAGCCTTTCTGGCAGCAGCTGCTCAAGCAGGCCGAGAGCTTCCCGGTGCTGATCAAGTATCTGGCGTTGCTCTTGGGCTTGATGTGTGTGCTGCTCTTCGGTCTGCAGCCCACGCTTCGCCGGCTCTTCCATGAGCCTAAACCGGCCAAGGTGAAGGATATGAAGGAAAAGAAGGGCAAGGGCGCGCTGAAGGGTGCCAAGGGCGAGGATGGCAAGGAATTGCCGGAGAACGTCGCGGCAACCGGCGAAGCGGCACCGCAGGCATTGAAGACCCCCCAGAGCGAAGAAGCGGAGCGGGAACGCACCCGCGCCCAGGAGATCTTCGAGCAGGTGGCAACGCACCTCAAGCGCGAGCCTACCCAGAGTTCGCGTCTGCTGCAAAGTTGGATTCATTCCGACTAAAGCGAAACCAGGGTTGGTGTATCCCGAAAGCACGGAGCATAGGTCGACGCGACCATCAGGGAGTGGCGACCTATGCCCAGAAGTCAATAGGGCACAGGGACTCTGGTTTCACTCAAGCAGACTTTGCCAACAGGTGGGTGGGGGGCTGATTCAAAGCAGCGGTGGGGCTTTGAATCAGACCGAAACAGGGAAGCTTCGCAGAAGAGAGCATTTCCGGAATGGCGTAGACCGAAGGGGCGATGTTAAGGGGCTTTTCTTAAAAAATAGTTGCCTTGTACAGCCCTCTGAAACGTCTGCAAATACTTCGTAAGTACAGTAGTTGGAAAGGACGCAATTTTGGCAGAGCCGGGAAAAGACAGAGGGCGAATGATGGCCAACTTATCAGGATTGCGCAAGGCCGCGATTCTGCTGGTGACGGTTGGCGAGGAACTGGCCAAGGAGATTTTGCGCGCTCTGCCGGAACCAGATGTGCAGCGGCTGACCGAGGAACTGGCCGACCTGCGTGGTGTGACTCCAGAGATTTCGGCCGACGTGATCGAGGAGTTCTGGGAACTGTTGCAGACCCAGAACGTGATGGTGCACGGCGGTCTGGACTATGCCAGCCGGTTGCTGATTGAAACCTTTGGCAAGGAGCGGGCCGAAGATCTGCTGGCACTGGTCAAGCGCAGCCAGGAGGCGGCGCAGGGCAATCTGGCCAAACTGCAGCGCACCGATCCGCAGCAGCTCGGCAAGCTGCTGGATAGCGAGCACCCGCAGACGATTGCTCTGGTGCTGGCCCATTTGGACCCCCGCCGTGCCTCGCAGGTATTGGACAACCTGAGCGAAGACCATAAGGTAGTGAGCGTGCAGCGGCTGGCCGAAATGCGCCAGTTCTCGCCCGAAATGGCGCAGAAGGTGGCGCATATTCTGCACCGGCGGCTGGAGAGCGTGGGCGATACGGCCCGCAAGAGCTACTCCGGCTTCAAGGCCGTGGCTGACCTGCTCAACCGCCTGAATGCCGAAGAGGCCAAGCACATTCTGGACACCATCGAAGAGAGCCAGCCGGAGCTGGCACTGAGCATCCGCAACCTGATGTTCACCTTTGAGGATCTGATCACGGTGCCGGCCACCTCCATCCGCGAGATTGTTTCGGGCGTGGACAAGCGGCAGCTGGCCATGGCTCTGCGCGGTGCCAACGAAGAGCTACGAGCCCAGATCTTCAAGGCCATGAGCTCGCGTGCCGTCGAAATGCTCAAGGAAGACATGGAAGTGCTTGGACCGGTGCGCTCGCGTGAAGTCGCTCAGGCCCAGCAGGAGATTCTGACTCTGGCCCGCCGTCTCGAGGCTGAGGGCAAGGTGATCCTCAAGCTCGAGTCTGGCGACGAGATGATGGCGTAGACCACCCCGCTGAAAGCGTGGCGGCCTTTGCAGGGAACCGAAAACGGGCGGCGGAGTTCGCAACTGAGGGATGAGAATGTTGGTTGAGCAGGCGGACGGAGTTTTACAGGATAAGGTCTACGGCCGGTTCGAGCTCTTCGAGTATCCGGAGAGCGAGAAGCCCTATGTAGCACAGTCGATGGAGGGGCTCACGCCGTCCGAGGACGCTGCGGCCGAGCAGGAGGACGAGACAGCCGAGGAGGCAGCGCCTGCTTCGCCGGAGGTCAATATCGCCATGCTCGAATCGGAGTTCGAGCGGCGATTGAAGGAGGAGGCGCGCCGCGCCTTCGAGTTGGGATGCGAGCAGGGGCGGTTGGCTGAGCGTGAGGCGCAGGACACCACCCTGCAACAGAGCGAGGAGCAGCGCAAACGTCAGGCCGTGGAGCTGGTCGGTCGTTTTCAGCAGGAGTGCGATCGCTACCTGCATGCGGTTGAGCAGGAAGTCGTGCGGCTGTCGCTGGCCGTGGCATCGCGAATTCTGCGCCGCGAGTCGCAGATGGATCCGTTGCTGCTGACGGGAGCCGTTCGTGTGGCCCTCGGCCAACTGGCCAGCACCAGCGAGGTCAAGCTGCGAGTTCCGCAGCAGGATCTGCAGCTCTGGCAGGACGCGGTTGTGCTCTTGCCCAACCTGAATCCCAAGCCGGAAGTCTTGGCCCAGGACGGGTTGCAGCTGGGCGATTGCGTGATTGAAACCGTGCTTGGCTCAGTCGATCTGGGCCTGCGGGCGCAGCTGGCCGAAATCGAGCGGGGATTCTTTGACCGCTCCGGGTCGGTAAGAAACCATACCACCAAGGAAGAGCAAGCGGAGGCCGGACGATGAGCGCTCTGCTTGGTCGTTATTTTTCTTCGCTGCAACGCTTGCAGCCCTGGCGCTGGAGCGGTCAGGTAGTTGAGTCCGTCGGGCAGACGATTGAATCGAATGGTCCGCTGGCTTCGGTGGGCGAGTGCTGCGAGGTTATTGATCGTTATGGCCTGCCGCATCTGGCTGAGGTGATCGGCTTCCGCGGTTCCAATGTGCTCTCCATGCCGGTGGAAACGACCGAAGGCATTCGCTTTGGCGATGCGGTGGCGGCGCTCGGCTACGGACCCGGCATTGAGGTGGGCCCGGCGCTGATGGGACGCGTATTGAATGCCATGGGCGAGCCGATCGACATGTTGCCCAAGCCGGAGATTGAACGCTCGCTGCCGCTCGAAGGTGCGGTGCGTTCGCCACTCGACCGTACGCCGATCCGCCAGCCGCTTGGCACCGGCATTCGCGTGCTCGATTCGCTTTTGACGGTTGGTCGCGGGCAGCGCGTAGGCATTTTTGGTGGTTCGGGCGTAGGCAAAAGCACGCTGATCGGCATGATGACCCGCAATACCGAAGCCGATGTAACGGTGGTCGGACTGGTGGGCGAACGCGGCCGCGAGGTGGGCGAATTTCTGGAAGAGGCTTTGGGCGAAGAGGGTCGCAAGCGCTCGGTGGTGGTGGTTTCCACCTCCGACGAATCGCCCCTCAAGCGCGTTCGGGCAGCGCTTTCCGCCACTACAATAGCCGAATACTTTGCGGCTCAGGGCAAGCATGTATTGCTGGTGCTCGATTCGCTGACCCGTTACGCCATGGCGGCCCGCGAGATCGGGCTGGCGGCCGGTGAGCCGCCCACGGCCAAGGGCTATACGCCTTCGGTCTTCACCAAACTGGCCAAGCTGATCGAGCGCACCGGGCAGTTCCGCACCGGATCGATCACGGCCTTCTATACAGTTCTGATGGAGGGCGACGACCAGCAGGATCCGCTGGTGGACGCGGTGCGTTCGCTGCTCGATGGTCACGTTGTGCTCTCCCGCCAGATGGCCAGCGAGGGCTGGTACCCGCCGATTCAGGTGCTGGACTCGATCAGCCGACTGATGCCGTCGGTTACCGAGGAAGCCCATCGCCAGCAGGCGGCTCTGGTGCGCAAGCTTCTAGCGGTCTACGCCCGCAGTGAGGATCTGGTACGCATCGGCGCCTACAAGCCGGGCAGCGATCTGGATCTGGACCGCGCCATCCGCGCTCGCACCGCGCTGCGCAACTTCATGACCCAGGACACACGGGATGAAGTACACTTCCGCGATTCCTTGCAGCGCCTGATCGCACTCAGCACGGAGATCTAGCCCGTGGCCGTTTCCCGTACCCTCAAGCGACTGCAGCGGGTTCTTGAACTCGAAGAGGAGCAGTGCCTGGCCGCCATGGAGGCGGCCATGGCCGAGCTCCGGCGGCTGGAACAAGCTCTGGTAACGGCCGGTGAGCGGGGCCGTCAGGCTCGCCTGCTGGTCTCTGCGAGCGTGCATACCGGCGAATTCGAAGATCGTCTAGCTGGACTGAGCGAATCCGTATCGAGCGAGCGACTGCAGAAGGCGCTCCAGCCGAGGATTGCCGTCGCCGAAGAAGAAGTAGCGGAGAGCCGTGAGGTCTATCTGGCCAAGCGGATCGAGCGCCGTCAGGCCGAGACGCTGATCGAAGAGGCCGAAGCGCGTGAGAAAGTTGAAAGAAATCGCAAGGCACAGGCCTCGTTGGATGAGTGGTATCTGAGCCGGAAGCGGATGGAGGAGCGTCGTCAAGCCGCCTCGGCCCAGCGTGACAAGGCTCCCAAGCCGCTGCATCGACAGTGCGAAATCAAACATTAGCGTAAAAACTGTAATAAATTGAGAAGTTTTCCTGTTTGTGAGCGGATTTCCCATTCCTGACAAGCTTTTAACCATGAAATGTCCAGCTTTGGCACATCACCTGCTTCTTCTCTGGGCATGAACGTAGGCGGAGCTGTGGACCTCGGAGTAGAGAACGGCGGACTGGCGATCGGCAGCCAGGGAATCAGTGGACTTATCAACACCGGGAGTGGACAGACTGCAAGCCCGGCAAGTTTTGGATCGAGCTTTCAATCGGAACTGACATCGCTCGGAAAGCAGAACCCCGGTTCTGCCTCTTCTGCAGCCTCTTCGATGACAGGGACGGAGAACGCTACCGGAAAGAATGCGCAGTGGCATCCGGCAACCGCCCGTTCCATACAGAATGCAGTGAACTCTGGCGCGTCCGCGGCCACCAATCCGTCCGCGGCGGCCAGTGCAACAGCCGCGACGGCCGGAACAGAGAAAGCAGAACCGAGTCCTGACCAGAGCGCGTCGATGGCCGCACAGCCGTCCGGAAGTACGAAAGCGGCGGCCCAGCAGAATCCGGATATGACGGAAACAGCGCAGGCAAAGACGGCTGCGGACAAATCTTCCTTGGGGAATCTTTCTACGGCGGGAGCAAAACAAACAGGACGTGGGAATGCGGACAAGAATCTTGCCCCGAACGCGCCCATTGAGGTAGCGAGTCTGACCGCGGGCGACTCCAGCAATCTGCTGGCGTTGGCTGCGGCAGCACAGAATGCCTACAGTGCAGCTAATCCTGCGCCAGCGCCGGAGAGCACTCCGGAAGCTCCGCAAACGGGATCCGGCAGTGCGCTGGACGGGGTTGTGGGCGTGCAGGCAACGGCCTCGGGCAATGCGGTTCTGCCACAGGGCGCGGCGGTGCAGGGCATTGCATCGGGCGATGCGAATACGGACGACGACTCCGGCGAGGACGACACGCTCGCTGCAACGACCGGTACAGCACTGCCTCAGAATGCAGTGGCCCAGGCCTCGACGCAAAGTGCCGTAGTGGGTGTCGTGGATCCGGCGGCGGGCGGTGCCCATGCTCTGGTAGGCAAAACAGCCTCCAAGGCATTGCACGCCAGCAGCGCAACCGGCGCTTCCGGCCAAGCCACGAAGGCGGGCAGCACTACGCCCGGCTCTGCGCAGGCAGCCGGACAAAGCCCAACGCAGGCGGCAGCTGATCTTTCGCTGCAAGGCGTCAAAGGGGATGTGAATCAGCCCACGGATGGCGGCCCAACGGCAACAGGCACGGCCAAGACGAAGTCCGGCCTGAGTGCTGGCAAGGCCGATGCCGTTAGCGCGACGGGCAGTGAGAAGGTTCCCGGCAGTGACCGACTGGCCGAGGCACAGAATATGGCCGGGGGCACCGCGGCAGCGGCAGCTGTGGCTGATGCCGCCCAGCAGGCGCACGCCGTGCAAGGGAACATGCAGAATCTGGCGGCGACGCATGCCAACAGCGCCAATGAGCTTTCGTCGATGGTGCGCGAACAGGCCGCCCAGCAGGCAGCAGGCAATCCGGGCCCTCAGGCCGCGGGCGATGCCGCACCGCGCACGGCAATGACGGCGCAGGATACATTCAGCGCGCTCGATAGTGGCGGCAGTGGCGGCAGCCATGTGAGCTGGACGCATACCGGTCCGCAGCGGGTTGAAGCAGCCTTCCAGGATCCGGTGCTTGGTCAGGTCAGCGTCCGGGCGGATTCAACGGGCGGCAATGTGCACGCCACTTTGATTTCAAGCACCAATGAAGGAGCGCAGGCACTCAGCAACCATCTGGGCGAGCTGAATCATTTTCTGAGTCAGCAGAACTCCGGAATTAACTCGGTCTCGGTGGAAACCGGGGGCACGCAGAACAGTTTTGCCGGCTCCGGCGGGCAGCAAAGTGGACAGCAGCAGGGCTCGGATGCACAGGCGGCTCAGGTGCAACCAGACAAGTATTTGAGCAGCGCATCGGGTCACTCCAATGATATGGACGACAGTTCCGATGCCGTGGTGGGGATTCCCGCTCTGCGGGAGGGCAGCAGCATCTCGCTGCTGGCATAAAACCAGTTTGGCCCGTCCGGCAGCATTGGATCGGCAACAGTGAAACAGGGGAGAGAAGGATGGCAACCTCAGCAATTCATGGCAACGCATTTCCGACGGAAGCGACGAGCAAGCCGTCGGGGGCGGGCAGTCCAATGATCAGCAGCGCTGCACCGAGCGCCGGCAGCAGCAGTTCAACCTCCAGTGGATCGTCGGATGCGGGCACGATTACGTCGAATGATTTTATGACGCTGCTGGTTGCGGAAATGAAGAATCAGGATCCGACCTCGAACCACGATCCCAACCAGTACATCAACCAGCTGGTGCAGGTAAACAGCCTGGAGCAGTTGATCAAGATCAATCAGACGTTGTCTCAGGCGCTTGGTGACAGCGGTTCGTCGCAGGACAGCGGTTCCACTTCCAGCAGCAGTTCGGATCAGGCTCCTGCTCCGCATGGCGCAGTGCAGGTGGCGCAGAACACATCGCCGGAACCGGTCGTGAAGCATGCGGCCAGCGCAGGCAGTCATGCTGCCGGAATTCCGGCAGTCAATCCGGTTGTATCGGCCAGCGTACCGTCGGCCGCCACAGACGCCTTGGGTGGACAGAATGCCGTCGCCGGGTCGTCCAGAGGCTTGGGCTCCAACTAAAGCATTTTGGAGCAGGCGGGCCGAAGAGGCATAACCCCAACCAGTTCGAACGTAGAGGAGATCTTCCATGCCTAATTTCAGTATCGCGTTGTCCGGTCTTGATGCCGATGCAACCTCGCTGGACACGATTGCCAACAACCTTTCCAATATGAGCACGACGGCCTACAAGACCCACACCACCAAGTTCTCCGACGCATTCTATGAGTCGCTGGGAACCTCGGGTGCGGGCAACCCGATTGCCAAGGGCACGGGCGCCAAGGTCTCGGGCACATCCACCGATTTCACTCAGGGCAACTTCAACACCAGCCACAAGACCAACTCCGATATGGCGATCAATGGCGAGGGCTTCTTTGTGGTGAAGAACAGCACGGGCCAGTATCTGACCCGCGATGGTGGCTTTACCCAGAATGCCGCAGGCCAGTTGGTGACCACCAACGGAGCCAACCTGATGGGCTATGCCGTTACCAAGGGCGTGCCCGATACCAGCAAGCTGGCCGAGGTCAAGCTGCCTACCAGCGGTTCGGTGATGAGCGCCAACGCCAGCACCAAGATGACGGTGACGGCCAACCTGGATTCGTCCACTGCTGTGGGCGGAACGTATACCAGCACGGCAACCCTGTATGATTCGCTCGGCGAAACGCATACGGCCACCATCACCTACACCAAGACCGCCAACAACTCCTGGAACTACTCGATTGCCTTGCCGGCTTCGGACTACGCTTCGGGCACGGCGACGCCGATCACCGGTTCGCTTGCCTTTGACGCCAGCGGCAATCTGAGTACCATTTCTTCGGGCGGCGCTGCCAGCACGGTGGGCACGGCTCCTGGAAACGTCAGTTCGATTCCGCTCAGCTTTGCCGGACTTTCCGACGGCTCCAATGACATGGCTATCAACTGGAACATGTTGAACTCCAACAATGGCCAGATTCTGACCCAGACCAACTCGCCTTCGACGACCAGCTCCGCAGTTGCCGATGGCTACACTTCGGGCACCTACGAAAGCTTTGCGGTCGACACCAACGGTATGGTGAATGCGACCTACTCCAATGGCCAGACGGTGGCCGTGGGACAGGTGGCGCTGGCCGACGTGGCCAACGATCAGGGCTTGGTCAGCAAGGGTTCCGGCATGTACGCAACCACCGTGTCCAGCGGCAACATGAATGTGGGCACGGCCGGCAATGGTTCGCTGGGTACGATCGAGGATAACGCTACCGAAGAGTCCAACGTCGACATCTCAACCGAATTTGCCGATCTGATCGTCGCGCAGCGAGCCTTTGAGGCCAACTCCAAGTCAATCACCACCTTCGACACGGTCACCCAGGAAACCATCAATCTGATTCACTCCTAAACCATCCTGACTGGAGTGAGAAAAGGGCCTTCCTTGTGAAGGCCCTTCTTTTTTTGTGATTTACTCCGGCGCTCGCTGCATGCGGCGGGCGCGAACTTCCACGAACAGGCCCGTCGAGCTGGCCAGCACCGTGCCTTTTTGATCGAGGATGCGGGCTTCGGTCCAGTGCTTACGTTCTTCGCTCCTCAGCCAGCGCCCCTCGATGCGCACCGCTTGGCCGCTCGGCACCGGTCTCCGCAAGTCGATCTCCATGTGACGGGTCATTGCAGTGACGCCGCGCATACGCACCGACTTGCTCATCGCTTCGTCCAGCATGGTGCTGATGATGCCGCCATGCACATAGGTCGGCGGACCTTCGAAGCTCTGCGGAATGGTTGCCACGCTGACAACGATCTGATTCTCTTCATCGAGAGCAAACTTCAACTGCAGGCCGGTAGGATTGTCCAGTCCGCAGCCAAAGCAGAAGTTCTGTGCGCCATGAATCAGCGGCTTGAGCGTTTCCGTCATTCAGTTTCCTTTAAGCTTTTGTCATCGCAGGGGCCGCAGGCTGCATCCAAAGCGCAGGCCACGGATCTTCCCCGGGAGCGCACGAAGTCGGGCGTTTCCCACGTGGTTTGTACCGGTTTGATTGTACCGGCTTGTTTGTGCCGGTTTGATTGTTGCATAAACCCAGACGGTTTTCCCCCCGGAGGTTTTGCCCTATGCCCACTCTAATCCACACGCCCAGGATGGATCGCCGCGCCGCTCTTCGCCAGATAGGCGCTTTGACCGGTGCCGCGCTGCTTGGCGCAGAACTCTCCGCCCAGAGTCTGCCAGCCGCGCCTGCCGCCGCCAAGGTCGCGCCCTTCACCCTCGCGCCCCTGCCGTACGCCTACGATGCGCTGGAACCATATATAGATGCGGAAACCATGCACCTACACCACGACAAGCATCATCAGGCCTATGTGAACAACCTCAATGCCGTGATTGCGGCCCATCCCGAGCTGGCAGCCAAGTCACTCGATTCACTCCTGGCCCATCTGGACGCAGTACCCGAGGCGGCCCGTGCCGCAGTGCGCAACAACGGCGGCGGCCACGCCAATCACAGCTTTTTCTGGACGGTGCTGGGCAAGGGAAGTAGCCAGCCCAGCGGTGAACTGGCCAAGGCCATTGACGCCCGCTTCGGTTCGCTCGGCAGCTTTCAGGAAAAACTGACCACGGCAGCGCTCAGCGTCTTTGGCAGTGGCTGGACCTGGCTGCTGCAGTTGCCCGATGGATCGCTTGCGCTGGAAACCACGGCCAATCAGGATGCGCCCATCAGTCAGGGCAAGCGGCCCGTGTTGGCGCTCGACGTCTGGGAGCACGCCTATTACCTGAAGTACCAGAACCGCCGCGCGGAGTACGTGAAAGCCTATCTTCAGGTGGTCAACTGGGATGCGATCAGCTCCCAATTTGCGCAAAAAGCCTGAGGCTTGCAAGGATCTGCGGTTGCTTTCGGCCTATTTCCCGCAAGCCCACACCGCAAAACAAAGAAAAACAACCGCAGATCCTTCCTTTCGTTCAGGATGACAATCATCCAAGGGCTCAAAAACCACTGCACGGTATACTGGGAATTGGTATGGCACTGGAAAAAACCTTCTATCTTGAAACCTTCGGCTGTCAGATGAACGCCCATGACTCGGAAAAAGTCATCGGAACACTCGAACAGCAGGGCTACAGCCGTGTGGACAGCGAAGAACAGGCTTCCCTGATTCTTTACAACACCTGTTCGATCCGCGACAAAGCGGAGCAGAAGGTCTTTCACCGGCTCAACGATTACAAGATCCTGCACAAGGCCGGCAAGCGCTTTGCCGTTCTGGGTTGCGTCGCCCAGCAGGAGGGCGAAAAGATCTTCGAGCGCGCCCCCTACGTTTCGATCGTCTCCGGCTCGGCCTCTTACCGGCGACTGCCGGAGATGCTGGCCCGTCTGGAAGCTGGCGAAACCCGCATTACCGGCCTGAACGACCGCGAAACCAGCGAGACCTTCGAAACCGACTTCGCCTCCCGTCAAAACCCCTATCGGGGCTACATCACCATCATCGAGGGCTGCGACAAGTTCTGCGCCTACTGCGTGGTGCCGTACACCCGCGGCAAGGAGCGCAGCCGTTCCTCCAGCTCAGTGCTGGAAGAGGCTCACCGCATCGCCGATCAGGGCTACAGCGAGATTCTGCTGCTGGGGCAGAACGTGAACAGCTACCGCGACCCGGAAGGGAAGCAGAGCTTTGCCGAACTGCTGGCTGCCGTTGGACAGGTCTCCGGCATTCGCCGCGTCCGCTTCATGACCAGCCATCCGCGCGATTTTACCCGCGACATCATCGACGTAATCGATGCAGTGCCCACGCTTTGCGATCACATCCATCTGCCCATCCAGTCCGGCTCCAACAGTGTGCTGGCCCGCATGAACCGGGAGTACACGGCCGAGTGGTACCTGGAACGCATTGCCTGGATCAAGGCGGCCAAGCGCAAAATTTCGCTTTCCACCGACATCATCGTTGGTTTTCCGGGCGAAACCGCCGAGGATTTTATTGCCACCATGGACCTGCTGGCCGAAGTGCAGTACGATCTGGTTTACGGTTTCAAGTACTCGGCCCGGCCCCAGACTCCGGCACTGCAGATGGAAGACTCCGTCTCGGAAGAGGAGAAGGTGAAAAGACTTCAAGTGTTGCTTGACCGTCAGCGCGAGATTCAGCGGGTGAATTACGCCCGCCATCTGGGCCAGATTCTTGAAGTGATGGTTGAGGGCACGCATCCAGCACGCAACCAGGTGGCCGGACGCAGCAGCCAAAACACGCCCGTCAACTTCACCACAGCTTCGGGGATCGCTCCGGCTCCCGGAAACTATGTGAACGTAAAGATCACCGCCACGCATCCCAACAGCCTGGTCGGTGAAGCTGTCTAGTCGTAAGGGGAAGCATGGACATTGAAGTGAAAATTCGCGGCTTGATGATGGATCCCTCCACCAATATGCCCATCGTCGTGCTCAAGGACATTGCCTCCGAGACGGTGATGCCGATCTGGGTGGGCATCTTCGAGGCTAACGCCATCGCCATCGAGATTGAGAAAGTGGACGCCCCCCGGCCGATGACGCATGATCTGGCCAGAAACCTCATCCGTCACTTGAATGCCTCCATGCAACGCGTTGTAATCACAGAACTTAAGGAAGAAACCTTCTTTGCCATTCTGTGGCTCAGTCAAAACGGCGAAACCATCGCCATCGACATTCGACCCTCCGACGCCATCGCCTTGGCCTTACGTGGAGATTGCCCCATCTTTGTGAATGAGAAGGTGATGGAAGTTGCCAAGCTAGCGACGACCGGCCCGGCCGAGAGCCAGACGGCAGAGCAGCTGCGCAACTGGCTCGAAGGGCTGGGCGACGATGATCTGGGTCGCTACAAAATGTAGCTACGACCCGGCGGTTTGCGGAAATACAACGTCAAGCCAATGATTCCAGAATACTTTAGAGGCCTCCGCTACAACGGGGGCCTTCTTTTTGCCCTCGGCCCGCAGTCGGGACACATCGATGCCTTTCACGCCCAGCTCGCAGGTATGGCCCACGTACCAGCGTTCCAGCCCCGCAGCCGTCACTTCCACATGAAACTGCAGGCCAAGAGCGTAGTTTCCAACTGCAAATGCCTGATTCTGATACTTTTCTGAGCTCGCGAGGTGAGTCGCGCCGGTCGGCAGGTCGAAGGTGTCACCGTGCCAGTGCATCACCTCAATGCCAGGCGCCAGCAAGGGCTGGAACCACTTCGGGGTGGTAGCCGTGGCATGCAGCGGGCTCCAGCCGATCTCGGCGCCATTTTTGCCGGGATAGACCTTGGCTCCCAGAGCGGCAGCCATCAACTGAGCACCCAGGCAGATGCCGATGGTCGGCTTTTGGGCCGCAAGACGTTCACGTACTAGCTTGAGTTCGTCGAGCAGGAAGGGATATTTCTCCAGCTCATAGACGCCGATGGGGCCACCGAGCACGATTAAAAGATCTGCATCCAGTGCCGCACGTGCCGGAAAGTTAGCGGCAGTGGCTTCAGCATACTGAATGGAAAAGCCACGTGCCTCAAGAGTGGGCCGCAAAGCATCGAGGTCCTCAAAAGGCACATGAGTCAAAGCAAGGGCTGTACGTTTGGCTGTGTCCATGGGGACATGATAAGACAGAGCTTTCTTATTGAGTCTTACTATACATAATTATGATTATCAGACACTATCAAGCATAGCTTGATTATGTCTGATAACATATATTATGTTTATTTACCCGGTTGATAAAGGACGCCGCCGCATCCCGACAGGAGCGCATTACATGTCCAGCCCATCCCGAGAGTTCAAAAAATCCGCCGTCGATGCCTTCAAGCGCACGAAGACCATCGGCGGCATCTTTGCCATCCACTCGAAAACAAACGCCACGCAATGGATTGGAAAGGCGCCGAACCTCGCCACGATCTGGAACCGCATTACCTTTGAGATGCGCGCGGGCAGCTGCCGCAGCTGGACTCTGCAGCAAGCGTGGACGGCGCTCGGAGAAGACGACTTCCGCCTAGAAGTTGTCGAGGAGATCGATGCAGAGAAACTTCTGTTTGCTTTCGATCGCACGATGAAAGAGCGGCTGGAGTACTGGTGCGCCGAGCGGTCGGCCGAACGACTGCCATAAACCTGCCCGAAGTGATTTCACTTAAGCGATCCTTTGCAGCGCTTCTCAGCGGTCGTTGCTGTGTATCCTATTTTGGTAAACACGGGGAGTTTCGCCGGTGAAAGCGCCGAAGGCTTTGGTGAAAGAGCTGGGGCTATCAAAACCGATCTCGCTGGCGACGTCGATGATGCGCGCGCTGGGCTTTGAGAGCAAGGCGAGCGATTGCAGCAGGCGAGCTTTCACCAGATAGTCGCGCCAACTGAGCCCTAGAGCAGCAACGAAATGCCTGCGAAAGCTGCGCTCCGACATGGCTGCGGCCGCGCTCGCCTGTTGCACTGTAGCGTCCTGCAGATGTTGCAGCGTGTAATCGATGGCCCGCGAGAGTTGTGCGTCGTCGGTGCCAGGCAGCCAGAACGGATCTCCCGCGCGCGTCCAGTCTCTGCACAGCAGAGCGAGCGTGCGAAAGAACGATCCGCGCAGATCGTCGACCGCCTTTGCTTCGGATTCCCAGCGCATGGCCTCGTCAATCATGGCGCGCAACAGTGGCTGCGCAGCAAAGACGCAGACAGGTTCAACGTCCCACGTGATCAGCGCCGGCTGAAAGAAGATGCTGGCCCCGGCCAAGTCGCCGATCGTGGTGCGATGCGGTGTGCCGGCTGATATCCAGGCCACTCGCTGCGGCGGCAACATGTAGCGTCGGCTACCCACCTCCACCTGGGCCGACCCCTGCAGCGAGTACATCAACTGATGGCAGCTGTGCTGATGCCAGTCGTAGCGCGTGTTCGCCGCCACATCCAGATAGCCGAAGGCCGGTTGCGCGGCATTTTCCAGCCCGATCCGCTCAATGTAGGCCAGCGTCTGTTGCTGATCCAGTTTCTGCATCGTCTGCTCTTCTCTTGTCTGCGGTGAATGGCCGCTTAAGACTAGGATATGGCCGAACGGCGATTGCAGGCCAGCGGCAGCGGGAAAGAAACTAAGTCATGCACACGAAGGAAACCACCCACCGCGCCCTGATCCTTGACCAATTCACCCGACAGGCGCAACCCTTTGCAGCCGTCGGTTCACACTCCGCCGAAGACTCGCTCCACCTGCTGGCAGAGACTCTGCAGATCTCCGCACAGGATGAGGTCCTCGATGTCGCTTGCGGTCCCGGCATCGTCAGTTGCTGGCTGGCGCAGCGCGCCCAGCACGTGACCGGAACCGATCTGGTACCTGCCATGCTCGACGAGGCACGCAAACGGCAAGCCGCTGCGGCGCTTGAGAACCTGCAGTGGAGCTTTGCCGACGCGACCCGTCTGCCTTTTGCCGACGACTCGTTTACCTGCGTCGTCACCCGCTATTCCTTCCATCATCTGCTCGATCCGCAGCAGGTCTTGCATGAGATGGCGCGCGTGTGCCGGCCCGGCGGACGCATTGCTGTGGCCGATGTGACGCCGGACGAAGGCAAGACCGCCGACTACGACGCGCTCGAGACGCTGCGCGATCCATCGCACACACATGCCTTGTCGTTGAACAACCTGCTTGCGCTTGGTGCCGCCGAGAAGTTGCTGCTGCTGTCCACAGCGTCGTATCGGCTGGAAGTGCCCTTGGAGACGCAGTTGGCGGCATCGTTTCCAGCGCCGGGCAATGCGGACAAAGTGCGCGAGATGGTTCGACGCGATCTCGGTGTGGATCGTCTATCCACGGACGCCATGGATAAAAACGGAGAACTCATGCTCCACCTACCCATCTCCATTGTTGTTTGGTCGAAACCGTAATCAGTATGATCAGGAGGCCGCATCCCCCTTTAATACGAGTTGGATCTTCTCCAGCGTGCATTCATTGAGGCACTGGAAATTTGGCAAAAAAAATAGCACAGTGCATGGCGTAGAATTCAGGACAAATCCTCCTGACAAGATTTTGACTCCGCGTTGGAGTGCCTAAGGCAGGCGACCGAGTGAAATTCTGTACCTATTATGTAAAGACAAATACGCCAGGCTGAAAAAGAAATGAAAATTTTAACCGATCCTGCAGAATTCGAAACCGACAAAAGCCCCGCGCAGCCGAAGAAGATGAGTGCGTCCTACTTCGTTTGGATTCTGGGTAGCGCCGGGCTGATTTCGGCTGCGGACAACTGGATCGTTGCGCCCGTTCTGCCGTCGATTGCTGCAAGTTTCCATGTATCGGTGGCGCAGACCGCATGGATTCTGACGGCCTACATGATTCTCTACGGCTTCATGCAGCCGTTTCACGGTTTTTTCAGCGAGCGATTGGGACGCGTCTGGCTCCTACGCCGACTGATGCTCGGCCTGACGGCAGGCACGCTGGCTTGCGCGTTCGCCTCATCACTCATCTGGCTGTGCGTCGCCCGTTTTGTGACCGGATTCTTTGCCGCTGGCATGATCGCCGTCTCGCTGGCGCTGATTGGCGACCGCGTTGCCGAAAACTCCCGCCAAACCGTCGTCGGTCGTTTCATGGGCATTGTCTTTCTCGGCCAGGGAGTCAGTGTCGGTCTAGGTGGGGTGGTCGCCAAATACATGAGTTGGCGAGCGATCTTTTTCACCTTTGCCTTTGCCGCGGCTGGCTCTGGCTTGCTACTCGGCAAGCTGCACGAAAGGTCCTTCACACCTTCGCCACAAGGCTTGATGGAACAGATCCGTCAGGCAACCGCTACACGCAGCGCAAGACGAATCTATCTGTCGGCCTTGGCAGCAGGATTTCTGCTTCTCGGAATGTATAACTTCTCCGGCGCCTTTTTGCAGAAAGTTTCTGGACTTGATCCTCTACAAACCGGCGGCGTCATTATGTTCTTCGGTTTTTCCTGTCTGTTGGCCGGAAAGTTTTCCGGATCGATCAGCCGCTGCATCGCAACGAAGAGAACAATCCTGGCAGGTACAACCCTTGGTATATTCGCAGCAACGACGCTCGCGATGTCTGCGGATTGGCGATTGGCGTGGCTGGCAATTGTGGCTCTGGGCACGGGATATATTCTTGTCCAATCGACGCTGGCAACGTTGGCCTTTGGCGTCGGGCCGAACGGTGTCGCTTCTGCATTAGTCGGTCTTGGGCTGTTCGGCGGAGGTGGTTTGAGCTCGGCCTTGGGCAGCATGATCCTGGCGCATTCCAGCTATCGGACTCTCTGGCGTTTCTTCGCAGTTGGAACGCTTCTGATGCTTCTCTTTGTCGCTGTGCAGAAAAGCATAGCTGATCTTCACACACGCTCGGGCCATCAGCCATAAGAGCGGCTACGGATTCGGCACAACGGACACGAATCGGCTCGGAATAAACCGATGCTTCTGGTTTGACCAGCGCCAGTAGCGACGTTCGACCTTCTCCAGTTTTTCGTTCACGGCAATGGTCCGGGTTTCCTCCAGTGAGCGATCCGGAAACCGCAGAAATGTACTGAGATGTTCGGTCTGAATCTCCGTCGGACTCCCCAGCGTTCCTTCCGAGAGAAAATCTTGCGTGACCATCGTCTGCACAAGTTTGCCGTTAAGAATTGAAAGCACCTGTGTCTGATCTTCCACAACGTTTGAGCCGTGGTTGTAGTTCACGTTATGAACCACAAGATCATCGGCATCGGCGCGCCGTAAAGCCATGAGTTCAAGAACGCAGAATTGATGCCAGCAATCGAGCGTCTGTTTGTCGATCACATGCCAAGGATGATTTTGTGGCTCGTCGTCCGACCCTTGAAGCAGATAGAGGAACCAACCCCTGAAACTGGGCAGAAATGCCACTCCGTAATGGGTCTCCTGCTGTGCTCGGACCAGCTTTAACGCAATCTTTTGCCCGGGCAGAAGTTCCTCAACAACCGTTTTGCCGATGACCGGATCGATGCCCAGCCGCGTCAGAAGGTCAACTTTCTGCCCGACATCGGCACCGCTAAGCAGGTTCTCCATTTCGTCCAACTTGCCCATGGTGATTTGCTCTTGATCGCCTACCCGGACGTACTGCGCTGTTGAAGGGATAATGCTGGAAAGAGCAAAACCTATACAATATGTGATCAGGATTTTCTTCTGCATTTGTGTACCTCAACAATTGCACGGACCTTATCAACGATTTTATCGCTCCGGCGTATGGTTGTTTTTTTCAACATGATGCAAGAACTCAAGCGAAGAGTGAGTTTCAAGCGTCATTTCATGAGATCGTAAAATGTAACGGTTCCAGCTGCCGCCGCAGGTGAGACTGCAGCCGTCAATGAGACACTGGTTCCTGTCGTGGTGCTGCTGGATGTGGAAGTCAGCGTGGTGGTCGTGGAGGTCAGCCTGGATGCGCCGCCGCAGGTGGTTCCATTCACCGCGAAGGATGTGGGGATGGCGTTGGTTATGTTATTCCATGTGCCGTTGAAGCCCATGCCGGACTTCGCCACCGTTACATTGGAACCGCTCTGGGTTTCCGTTCCATCCCAGATTGGTCGCATCCGGCTGCAAACAATCCCTAATCTGACGCGGACAGCCGTGCATGGATTTATCGCTGCATCAGTTGAACCTGGCAGCAGGGTGCGAACCGATGGCTTCAAGTCTTATCTGGAGCTGGACGGCTATGTCCACCAGCGCCATGTGCAGACAGAACAATCCGAAGACGAGCATGTACTGCCGCGCATGCATCGCGTCATTGGATTGCTGCAACGCTGATTAATGGAAACACACCAAGTCGCAGTGTCTGCCGAGCATCTGGACGATTCACTCAACGAGTTCACCTTCCGCTTCAACCGCCGCACCGCGGCGTCACGAGGCAAACTGTTTTATTGATTGGTACAACAAGCCGTTCCGATGGAGCCGATTCCGTTCGCGAAGTTGGTGAAACCACAAGCGATTGTGTCTGGTGGAGTCAAGTAAATAGCTAGATTCTCGAATAGCGTGTAGAGCAAGCCGGGCAGTTCGTTGAACCGGCTACTGGAGCCCGCATCAGAACAAGAGCCGCAGTTTTGCCCATCATGGAAATTCCGTAACTTTTCCCGGAACTGACGAGATGAATATTGCAGCGATCTTTTTCTATATGCTCTACGGTTAGAAAGTTGGGCCGATAAGAGAAACCGGAGTTGAAGATTGTGCCTGACCGGTCTGTACACAGTACGGAAGGAGCCATAGAGCAAGCAAGCCTGTCCGCGGCTGTGGAACAGGCTGCAAACGGCATTGTCATCACAGATGCAAACGGAAGAATTCAATACGTTAATCCAGCATTTACCGTAATGACGGGCTACACCAGAGAAGAAGTCCTAGACCAAAAACCTTCCATCCTCAAATCAGGACGCCATCCCATTACGTTCTATCAGGAGCTCTGGGCGACGATCCAATCTGGCAATGTCTGGCATGGAGAATTGACCAATCGGCGCAAGGATGGCACTTTCTATAACGAGGAGATGCGGATTGCCCCCGTACACAATTCTAAAGGAACCATTAACGGCTATATAGCCGTTAAGCAAGATGTGACAGAACAACGGGCGCAAGAGGCAGCGCAAGCATTTCTTGCCGCTATAGTGGAAGCCTCCGAGGATGCCATCATCTCCACTACGGCAGAGGGCGTGATTCTTACTTGGAACCATGGCGCTGAAGCGCTTCTTGGCTTAACCGCAAAACAGGCGATCGGGCAGAGTGTAACCCTCATGACTCCTGCGGATCGGCTGCCCCAGATGGCGTGGTGTATTGACCAGATATCGCACGGACACCGCATATCAAATTATGAAGGCGTGTGCCGGCGTGGGGATGGGCGTGAAGTTCATGTTACCGCTACTGGATCCCCTATCTTTGATTCGGCGGGCAAAGTGACGGCAGCCACGGCCATTCTAAGAGACGACACGAAACGCAATGAGTCCCGGATCAGGCTGCGCGAGAGCGAAGAACGTTTTCGCGGCATCTTTGAATATGCTCCGTTTGGTATGTGCGTGAGCGGGATGGACGGGTGTTTTATTCAGGTGAATGAGGCACTTTGCCGAATGCTTGGCTATTCTGCGGCGGAGTTGTGTCGCATCAGCTGGGTTGAACTTATTCACCCAGATGATCTTGAATCCTTCCTGAACAAGATGAAGCTTTTGCTTGAGAAACCGGGAGGCTATGTGGACGATGAGATGCGTAGCTACCGTTGCAACGGAGATGTTGTATGGGTGCGTGCGAGGACCTCGCTGGTTCGAGACGGTGGCGACAATCCGGTACATTTTGTAGTTCACCTGGAAGACATCACAGAGCGCCGGCAGAGTGAGGATGCTTCTCGCCTTGCCAAACTTACCGCCGAGACCGAAGCCAGGCATCGTAACTTTCAACATTCATTGATCTCCGCCATCCTGGATGTATCACTGGACGGAATTTTGGTGGTTAACGACGCAGGCAATGTCGTCGCGCACAATAAAAAATTCTTGGAAGTGTGGAAGATAGATCCATCGATGCACGCAAGAGAATTCGACGGTGGGGTTGTGACCGTGCCAGACGACTCGGTGTTATCTGCTGGCGTCGAACTTGTCAAAGATCCTGAGGCATTCTTAGCGCGGGTTCGCGAATTGTACTCGGATCCGACGACAGAGGACCATTGCGAGTTTGAGATGAAGGACGGCCGGACACTGGAGCGCTATTCTGCCAGCTTGCGTGGCGAAAATCCTGAACGCGGAGGGCGCGTGTGGTTCTTTCGCGATATCACCGAGCGTAAGCGGTCGGAACATGCGCTTATTGAGAGCGAACATCGCTTCCGCGTCATGGCAGATAGCTGCCCGATTGGAATTTGGGTCACAGACGAGGAGGGTGGAGAGCGCTTTATCAACAAGACGTATCGTCAGTTTTGCGGCATGGTCTCAGAACAGGTTTCCCCTGGCTCCTGGGTATCGCTGATTCACCCAGACGATGCGCCGAAATTCATCACTGAATTCAACCGTGCCTTAAAAGAACATGCACCTTTCAAAACTGAACAACGCAGTCGGCGAGCCGATGGCGAGTGGCGCTGGATCGAGACCGATGCCACACCACGTTTTTCGCCAGAGGGTGAATTCCGGGGGATGGTTGGCACCAGCAAGGACGTTACCGAGCGCAAAATGACCGAAGCAAGACTGCAGGAGGCCCGCGAGCAAAGCGCCAAATTGCAGGAAACGGTGCTTCGATTGGAACTTGAGAAGACCAGTGACATGCACCGGCTCATTCTCAGTGCCGCAGGAGAAGGTATCTACGGTCTGGATCCCGACGGGCTCACAACCTTTACCAATCCAGCGGCTTTGGCAATGCTAGGGTTTTCGGACGAGGAATTGATCGGAAAGCCACAGCACATGATGATCCACCACTCGTATGTTGATGGCTCAACTTACCCGAAAGAGGCCTGTCTTATTTACAAGGCTCTTCGAGATGGCCAGGTTCATTACTGCGATAGCGAGGTTTTTTGGAAAAAGGATGGAACCAGCTTTCCCGTAGCGTATACCTGCACGCCGATTCTGCGAGATGGTAAACCTGACGGTGTTGTAGTGGTATTTCAAGAAATATCTGAGAGGAAGCGCCGGGAGAGGGCAGATGCAGCCAACCAGGCAAAGAGCCGCTTTCTGGCCAACATGAGTCATGAAATCCGTACGCCAATGAACGGCGTTATTGGTATGAATCAGTTGCTCTTGGAAACAGATCTTACGGCCGAGCAACGGCGATACGTCGAAGTAGCTCAACACAGCGGGCGTACTCTCTTGGCCCTCATTGACGACATTCTCGACTTGTCCAAGATCGAGGCTGGGAAGGTCGTCCTCACGAATCTTCGTTTTGACTTGAACCACACGATCGAAGAGGTGGTCCAACTATTGCGCGTTCAGGCAACTGCCAAGGGGCTCCTTCTGGACGTGCGTATCTCGCCCGACATTCCAGATACTTTGCGGGGCGACGCACACCGGTTGCGCCAAGTGCTTACCAATCTTATTGCGAATGCCATTAAGTTCACTCACAGCGGTAAGATCATACTCAATGCTAAATTAGATAGTCGTCCTGATCGCACGATAACGGTTCGTTTCACCATCGCCGATACGGGAATTGGAATCCGTCCGGAGCAACTTTCCGCGCTCTTCTCGCCATTTGTTCAGGCCGATTCCTCGACGACACGCAAGTACGGCGGAACGGGGCTCGGACTGGCAATCTGCAAACAACTCGTCGAAATGATGGGGGGCACCATCGGAGTCGAAAGCCAGGAGGGCAAGGGTTCTATCTTTTGGTTTACAGCAACTTTTGAACAGGTGGTACTCGATGAACATGAATGCATCCCCAAGTCCGCTGCCCAGCGAAAGTCTGCACCCGGCAGCGCACCGCTTAGTCCGATCCCTCTTGGGCAAGGCGAAAGGATACTGGTGGCAGAGGACAACTCCACCAACCGCGAGGTAATCCTAGCACAGCTGAAAAAACTAAAATACAACGGCGAAGCCGTCACGAATGGGGCCGATGCCGTTGAAGCGGTCAAGCATGGAAACTACAACCTGTTGCTAATGGACTGCGCGATGCCGTTGATGGACGGTTACGAAGCGACCCGCCGCATTCGCCAGTCAATGCAAGTACATATTCCGATCATTGCTCTAACAGCCAGTGCGATGCCGTCAGACCGTGAACGATGCTTGCGCGAAGGGATGGACGACTATCTAGCCAAACCAGTGGAACTACCTCGTTTGGCGGCTGCACTTGCGCGATGGTTGTCACAATCTGCTCCGATTCCGCCTGTGCCCAACATGAAGCAGGCAGAGACGACTATCTTCGATGCGGACGCTCTGTTGCATAGACTCATGGACGATCGGGAACTTGCTCGGACCCTGCTGAAGGGATTTCTCGACAGTGTTCCCGCCCAATTGAAACATCTACGCGAGTTACTCGGTGCTTCGGATGCTTTTGGCTTACGACTAGAGGCGCATTCTCTAAAAGGCGCGGCTGCAACTGTGGCAGCTGAGGATTTGCGCTTGGCGGCCCTGGCAATCGAAACAGCTTCCTCGCTTGGTCAGTTGGATTACTGTAGAGACCTTTTGGGGAACATAACCAGCGAATTTAACCGCTTTAAAACGACGGTGGAACAAGACGGATGGACACCTCGGAAAAGTGATAATACGGGGATCGAGGAGAACGGAAAATGACCAATGTGAACGATGAATTGGTACAGGATTACCTGGCCGATTGCCGCGAGAATCTGGATGCGATGGAGACAGAACTACTGGCCATCAAGATGAGCGAATCCAGAATCAACGATGAGCGCCTAAAACGCATTCTACAAGCCGCGCACGCCATCGGTGGCCCCGCAGATTTATTTGATCTAGTGAATATCCGTGAGCTTGCGTATCAAACAGAAACCTCAGCGGCACTGATTCGTTCCCGCAACGTTGCTCCCACTTCGGAGCAAATTGCCGTTCTGCTGTGCGCCACGGACAAGTTACAGGAACTTATTCGGAATGCTGAAGTGAGCAACGAGGCAGATACCCGCGAAGTTATGGCCGATCTGATTCGGCTGCGGGAAGAGCATCCATCCACGTCCACAGAAACAGTGTCGTCCCATCCCGATTCACGACCACTGCGCATGCTCCTGGTTGAAGATGACTTTACATGCCGGTTCTTGCTGCAAACATTCCTGGCCCGCCATGGTGAATGTCATGTGGCCGTCAACGGCAGAGAAGCCGTGGATATGTTCCGCGTTTCGATTGAGCGCAAGCAAACGTACGATCTGATCTGCATGGATATCATGATGCCGGAAATGGACGGCCGCGAAGCGGTTCGGCGAATACGGTCTCTCGAAGAAGCGCAGGGGATTTTGTCCACTTTTGGTGTAAAGATTTTCATGACAACAACCGTGCAGCAAGTGAGAGAAGTCTTTCTCTGCTTCAAGGAACTCTGCGATGCATATCTGATGAAACCCATTGATCTAGAACAACTGCAAAAACAGATGAGGTTCTATCATTTGCTTCGGTAGGAAGGCCAGCGTTGGCTGAAACTGCTATGAATGCATATCTACAACTGGCACGAATGCCGGTGATGGGTGGTGCAGTTACTGTCATTGCTACCTCCGGGGCGGCGTTATGATCTTCATGATTCATCATGGTCATACAAAAGATACGCCAACCCGGAAGACATAAAACGGCGGTCAGATTCACAAGGCGTGATGCTGTGCGCAATAGATGTTTTTGGATGGACTCCCGTAAATGTCAACCTGCTACTGCCTCCCCGGCAGAACCGGGGGAACTCCCGTTGGATCAGGATCGGTCCATACTTACTGTGCAAACGATGCATGATTTCTGCTCAGAAGACGATTCCAATCTCCATGCCGGGCACAACTGCGGTGGGAATGTGCCCGGTGCCGGCCGGTCGAATATCTACCTGCAGATCCGGTTGCACGAAGGTGTGCCGCGCGATCTGGATACGATGCGCCAGTTCGACGACCATCTCGTGCGAGGGATTGCCATTCCCCTTGGCCACGATGCTCTTGGCATAGTCGCGACTGAACTGGCCGTAGATGAAACCGAAGATGGTCTTGTCTTCGCTGCGATGGCCGAAGCGTCCCTGATCAACGAGGCCGACGTTGATCTGCACCGGCACAATTGAGACGTTCTGCTGCGGATAATAAGCCGCCGCCGTCCACAGCGTGAGTCCCGCATTGCTTGTGGAGGAACGCCTCCAGAGCATCTGGTCGCCATGCACATAAAAGCCATAGGAGTTGCCGACCGTCTTCGTACTCAGAAACTGCGTGAAGCCGGTCCAGGGCGAGTAGGTACTGCCAAGCCAGTAGTGGCCGGGTAGCGTCGTGCGCTCGCTACCCTTACTCTGCACTATCTCCGGCGTCCAGGCCAACTCGTGCATGGTGATGATGCTATCGCCGTCATGCACGCCCCAGTCGACGCCGTGCAGACCCGGATCGAAGACGTTCTTGGTCGTCTGAAAGACGGCATTCTTCATATAAAATCGCTTACTGATTTGATAGCGCAGATAGCCACCCCAGGTGGGGAACGGGTAAGCGCTCGACTGCGTGTCGAAGAGGATGTTGCGAATGTCGCCGTCGATGCCGTTATTCAGATAGAGGCTGTAGAGGGGCGAGGCGTTCATGTCGTCGGAAGCCGACAGGCGGCCTGCCTTGTAAAGGACCTTGCCTGCGCCCAGCTCCTGCTGAAAGAACATCTGATAGAAGAAGGGCGACTGGCCGCCAACGCACTGCTGCACGTTGTACTGGCCCTGAATGTATTCGTTCGACAGGCCGTGGCC
Source organism: Telmatobacter bradus (assembly GCF_048629425.1). NCBI lineage: Bacteria > Pseudomonadati > Acidobacteriota > Terriglobia > Terriglobales > Acidobacteriaceae > Telmatobacter > Telmatobacter bradus. The sequence goes on along the minus strand of NZ_CP184532.1, from coordinate 2,385,410 downwards.
ACCGCGATCGATAAAGCTCATCTGTAGCCCGGCCTTTTTGATGTGCGCCATGCGGCCAAGATCAAGATTGGCGACGATGAAGGTATCGTCAACGGTGGTGATGTGGCCCTGCTTCGCGCCACCGATCGGGTTGCCTGAGGCGATCCCCGTCCAATAGCCGGTGAAGGTGATACCCTTGCGCGCAAGCGTCGATTGCCAACCGCTATAGTCGCCCAGAAGCCGGGGCGCATCGGGCCCGTTGAAGAAGCCGGGGCGCACGGGCTCAACCCTGGGCGCGGTGCGGGTTTCTGGTTGTTGCGGCACGGCATTCTTCTGCGCAAACAGCGTGGTGGGTATAAGGCCGAGGAAGAGGGTCCAGCGAAAGAGCTCTTTCATGGTGCGATCCTTTTCGTGTCTGCGAACACCGGAAAATGGAAACAGGGATCCCCTCTGCGCTGCGCATCAACAGCAGCGGCGAACAGAGAGAGACGGTTCTATACAAGAGAGGCGCAAGAGCCGCGAGCGAAAAGCAGCCCCGTGCTTCCGCTTAAAGCGTGGTAACCTCTTGCGGCTTTCGTTTAAAGATGGCCAGCAGAAGGGCCGTTACCAGCGAACCGGCTACAATCGCCAGTGCGTAGACGGGCAGATGCGTCACGGCGTGGGGAATCATCAACACAAAGATGCCGCCGTGCGGCACCATCAACTGGCAACCGCCTGCCATCGAGATTGCTCCCGTAATCGCCGAGCCAACAACCAGGCAAGGAATCACGCGCAACGGATCGCTGGCCGCGTAGGGAATCGCACCCTCGGAGATAAAGCTCAACCCTAGCACCGCCGTGACCTTGCCCAGTTGCCTCTCGCTCGACGTGAAGCGACGACGCGCCAGCAGCGTGGCCAAGGCTAGGCCAATCGGCGATGTCATGCCGCCGGCCATCACTGCCGCCATCGGTTCATGCACATTCGAGGCCAGCAGACCGACGGAAAACGTGTAGGCTGCCTTGTTCACCGGCCCGCCCATGTCGAAAGCCATCATGCCGCCCAGCAGCAGTCCGAGCAGCAACGCGCTTCCCTGCTGCATGCCGCTCAACCACGCGGTCAGCGCGCCCAGTGCGATCCTGACTGGAGTGCCAACAACGTAGATCATCGCGAGACCCACGATCAATGTCGAGAGCAGCGGCAGAATCAGAACTGGCTTCAGTCCCGCCAATGCTTCGGGCAACGGCAGCGCGTCATTGAGCAGCTTGGTGACATAGCCGGCGAGAAAGCCAGCGACGATGCCGCCCAAAAAACCTGCCCCGAGTGACATCGACAGCATGCCGCCGACGAGGCCAGCGCACAGCCCCGGCCGGTCCGCGATCGAGTACGCGATGTAGGCCGCCAGCATCGGAATATAGAGCTTGAAGGCCGCGCCCGAGCCGATCTGCAACAGCGTCCATCCGAACGACCCCGTCGCATCGCCTGCGTGAATGCCGCCGACGGCAAAGGCCAGCGCAATCAGCAAACCGCCCGCCGTGACCAACGGCAACATGTGTGATACACCGGTCATCAGATGCTTATACGCACCCGTTCTTTCGCGCCTGACCACTTGCGGGGAAGCCGCGGTCTTGGGTCCCGAAGCCGAGGGCTTCGGCAATGCCAGCGCGCGCGCGAGCACATCTTTGCCGTGATGAATCGCATCGTTGGTCGAGGTACTCAACAGCGGAACATTCGCAAAACGGCTTGGATCGACGTGCGTATCGGCGGCAATGATCGCGGCCGAGCATTGCACAATCTCCTCTGCGGAGAGTGTGTTCTTCGCACCTACCGACCCCTGCGTCTCCACATGCATTGCGTAGCCGAGCTCTTCAGCGGCCTTCTGCAGCGCGGCCGCCGCCATGAAGGTGTGCGCGATGCCGGTCGGGCACGAGGTGATGGCAACCAGACGCACGACCCTAGGCTCAGCCACCGGTTCGGGCGGAGCCATCACGACGGGCGCGGTCACGACCGGCGCCAATTTCTCCTCAAGCCCGAGAGCGATCTCGGGATGCTGAATCAGCACGCTTACCGGAACGAAGACCAGCTTGTCTCGCTCTGGGGATTCTGCGTCAAAACTCGCTTCGCCCGCCACGATCACGCGCTCGATCTCTTCCAGCCGCAAAGACGCAATCGCCGTCTCGGCCATGTCTTCAACCTGCGTGCGCACCTCAAGTGCATAGCCGTGGCGGCTGGCCACGTTCTTCAGCGCCTCTTCGGCCATGCGCGCGTGGCTTGCACCAAGCTGCGCGCTAAGCAGAACCATTCCCTTGGGCATCACAATACTCCTTCGACCGCGATCGCGCGTCCCGCCAGCTTCTCCAACTTGACCTGTTCCTTGAGCGCGGTCACGCGTTCAGCTTCCAATCCAGCGCCGCAACGCGTGACCGCATAAGCGCCAAAGGCCGTGGCCAAGGCCGCCGTTTCCTCAAGCGTTAGCTCCTGCGTCTGCGCGGAGACGAGTCCGGCCACCATCGCATCGCCAGCGCCCACCGTGCTCACGACCTTGACCTTCGGCGGCCGCGCCACAAGCGCCTCTTCCCGCGTCAAAAACAGCGCCCCATCGCCCCCCATCGAGACGACGACCAGTTGCGTGCGATCCACCAGCAACTCCTCGGCCGCCGCGCGAATTGCCTCCATCGTCGGCAACGCGCGACCGACCAACTCTTCGAGCTCCGTTACATTCGGCTTAAGAATCTCTGGCCGCGCCGCAACGGCCACATGCAGCGGCGCTCCGCTCGTGTCGAGCGCGACCTTGCCGCCATGCGTATGCACGACATCAATCATGCGGCGATAAAAATCAGCGTCGAGCCCCTTCGGCAAACTGCCGGAGAGCACCGTCCACTCATTGCTCGCGGCCAAATCGGCCACCGTTGTTTCCAGCTGTGACAGCGCCGCGCCGTCCACCTCGACGCCGGGAAAGTTGATGTCGGTGGTCTCGGCCGTCGCTGTGTCGGCAATCTTGATGCCGATCCGCGTCGCCCCAGCCACGCGCACAAAGCGGTCTTCCAGATGATGTGCAGCAAAGTGCGTCTCGAAGATCGTCGCGTTTTCCGCACCTAAAAATCCCGTGACGCAAACCTGCACCCCAAGATCGCCGAGCAGCGTGGCCACATTCACGCCCTTGCCGCCCGCGTCCAGCCGACTCGATTCCACACGATTCACCTTGCCCGCGGCAAAGTGTGCAATCGCCAATGTCTGATCGATGGCCGGGTTCGGCGTCACCGTCACGATGCGAGAACTCTGCTTCATGCATTCACCCCTTCATCCGCCAATAACGCGCGCACCGCGTTCAAATCCGCGCAACCCAGCGCGCGGCGTGCCAATGCTTCGGCCTCAACGCGCGTGGTGTTGCGCAGGGAATCCTTCACGGCGGGAATAGACGGAACCGAGACGCTCAGCTCGCGTACGCCCAGACCCGCCAACACAAGCGCGCCGCCCGGTTCACCCGCCAGTCCACCGCAAACGCCCACCCAGCGGCCATGTTTTTCGGCCGCTTCGACGGTCTTGCGAATCATGCGCAGCACGGCCGGATGAAAACCACTGGCCTCGCGTGCCAGCTCCGTGTTGCCGCGATCCATCGCCATCACGTACTGCGTCAGATCATTGGTGCCGATCGAAAAGAAGTCGGCTACCTCGGCCAGTTCTTCGCCCATCAGTACTGCCGCCGGAACCTCGATCATGGTGCCGATCTCAACCGGCTCAGCACCCACCTCGCAACGAATCTCTTCGGCAAAATCGCGCGCCGCACGCATCTCCTCCGGGCTCGCGATCATCGGAAACATGATCTTAAGATTGCCGTACGCCGCCGCGCGAAAGGCCGCGCGCAACTGCGTGCGGAACAAGTCGCGATGGCGCAGGCAGAGCCGGATACCGCGCACACCGAGGAAAGGATTTTCTTCTTTTTCCTGCTGCAGGTAGGGCACCGGCTTGTCGCCGCCAATGTCGAGCGTGCGCAGAACCAGCGGCAGCCCGTCGAGCGCCTCGAGCATGGCACGATAGCTCTGGTACTGCTCCTCTTCGTCGGGCGCGTCTTCGCGATCCAGAAACAGAAACTCGGTGCGCAGTAGTCCTACACCCTCGCCGCCCGACGCGAGCGCCTTGCTCACGTCGGCGACCTTGCCGATGTTGGCGCAGACCTCAATGCGCACTCCATCGCCGGTGACCGCTGGCGCAAAACGCCGCTCATGCATCGCAGCATCGGTGTCAGCCAACAGCACCTGCGCCTTACGCGCCGACTCCAGATCCGCGTCGCTCGGATTCAGATAGAGCATGCCCGCATCGGCATCGAGAATCACCAGATCGCCGTCCTGCAACTCTCCCGCATCAACATCGATGCCCGACAGCGCCGGCATCTTCAACGAGCGCGCCAGAATCGCCACATGCGAGGTCGCGCTGCCCCGCGCCGAGCAGAACCCCACTACACGCGCCGTATCGAGCGTCGCTGCCTCCGACGGCGTCAGCTCTTCGGTCAGCAGAATCTGCGGCTCGTCGTCCTCTTCCGCCCACCGCTTCTTGTCGATCTTCAGCAGACAACGCAGTACGCGCGCCGCCGCATCACGCACATCGGTGGCACGGCCGGCGATCAGTTCGTTCTCAGAGTTGGCCAGTTTCTCGGCCAGGCGCTCGCTCTCCTGCTGCCATGCCCAGGATGCGCTCGGCACCTCGTCGATGCGCCGCTCGATGCGCGCCAGCAACTCCTCGTCGCGCAAAATCTCGGCCTGAGCCGCAAGAATCTGCGCGGCCTCGGTGGCTCCGTGCGCCTTCGATTCCTCGGCCAACTCGGCCAGTTCGCCGCGCGCCTCAAGCAGTGCCTGATGCAGTTGCCGTTTTTCTTCGGTGGGATTGTCGGTCGGCGCGGCAGTCTCGATCTGCTCAACGCCCAGTCGGCGCAAACGGCCAATCGCCAGCCCCGGTGCCAACGGAACGCCGGCCAGCGTAGCCAGCTCACGCACGGGTTTCCATCCATGCCGACGTACGACACGCTTCGGCATCTCCTCAACCTCGGCGGCCTCCATCTGTTCCTTCAACTGACGCAGAGCCTCGGCAGCCTCGGCAGCCTCGGCTCCGTCGGCAGCAATCCGAACCACCGCACCATGCGCCGCGCCCAGTTGCAGCAGCGAAGCCATGCTCGTGCCATCGGCCGTGCGACCGGCTAGCGTCACCGTGATCTTCGCCGCAAATCCGCGCGCTAGCGTGGCAAAGACCGTCGCCGGACGCGCATGCAGTCCGTGCGCCGGTCCAACCACCGCATCCACCGTCCGCGCCGCCGCCGACAGCGTTGCGCTACCCGCCTGCACGGCCTCATCGGCGCCAAAAGCCGCCACAATCTCCTCGACGTCGCTGGTTGCTGCCAGCCTTTGCAACCGTGCCTCGTTCCCCAGCAACCCGGTCAGCTTGCCCAGCAGCGCCAGGTGCTCGTCCGAGCGGGCCGCAATGCCCACAACCAGATACGCCTGCTCGCCCGCCTGCCACGCCACACCGCCCGGAACCTGCACGATCGCCACGCCTGTCTTCTGAATCTTTTCGCGGTCAGCCGGGACGCCGTGCGGAATCGCAATACCCGAACCCAGGTAGGTATTCGCCAACGTTTCGCGCTGCAACATGCTCGCGGCATAACCCGGCGCTACAAAACCGTTTTGCTCCAGCAGTGCGGCCACCTCAACGATCGCCGCTTCCTTGCTGGTGGCCTGACTCGCCATTCGAACGTTTTCTGTCTGAATCTCTACCATGGGGTCTGCTCCATCCCAGAATGCGCAAACAATAATCGATTGCAGAAATAACTGTCAATATCTCTTTTAGGGCAAATCGAACCTCCGTAACGTCCGGAACGGAAAGAAATTAAATTTTTACCTGTAAATACATAACTTTAAATATGTTAATAAGGTTACCTATTTTAATATCAGTGTCTGTTTTATTTTAATGCTAGGATGATTTTATCTGCAATCGATTGCAGAAATTTTACCGATTCCTCTGGCCCAACGGGGTGATTTATGGTGAAAAGAACACGCCCCATGACTACCATTCGCGATCTTGCCACCCACTGCGGAGTTTCCACCTCGACGGTTTCCCGTGCCCTGGCGGGCAAGGCCTACATTCGCGCCGAACTGCGTGAAAAGATTCAGGCCGCAGCCAAAGAACTCGGGTACAGGCCCAACCTCGTCGCGCGCAATCTGCGTTCGAGTCGTTCGACGACCCTCGGACTGGTTGTCGCCGATGTGCAGAATCCCTTCTTTACCCGCATCTGCCGAGCCGTCGAAGACCGCGCCCTGCGTGAAGGCTACGCCGTTTTTCTGTGCAACAGTGATGAGGATCCGCACAAGGAAGAGCTCTATCTGCGCCACTTGATCGACGAAAACGTCGCCGGCATCATCCTTGCTCCCACGGCCCGCACCGCGCGCGCGCAAGAGGCGCTCAAGGATCTGCCGCTGCCGCTGGTCGTCATCGACCGGCCCGTCAAACCGGGGCTCGCCGACAGCATACTCATCGATAATCAGCAAGCCGGCTACGATTTGGCCCAGCATCTGATCGTCCGCGGACGCCGCGCGCTGGTCGGCCTCTTCGGCGCTAAAAGCGTAACCGGCACCCCGCGCGCTCGCGGCTTCTGGCAGGCCATCGAGGAGAGCGGGCTGGATCGCACGCTTTGCCGCGCTATAGAGATCGCGCCGCGCGAAGAGGATGGCTACCGCACCACGCGCGAGTTGCTGGCTGCACCAGAACCCATCGATGCGCTGATCGCCAGCAATGGCCTGATGGCCTCCGGCGCTTTCCGCGCGCTGGTCGAAAGCGGCCGTCCCTGCCCCGGTGAAATCGCCTTTGCCTGCTTCGACGAGTCGGCCTGGAGCCATCTGGTCAATCCATCGGTGACCGTCATCGAACAGCCCACCTACGAGATCGGCGTCACCGCCACCGAGCTCTTGCTACAGCGCATCGAAGACCCCGAACGCAGCTATCGCCGCATCGTGCTGGCTCACCGGCTAATTGAGCGCACCTCGACGGCCGACCCGGCAAAATAACCCGGGCACTGCACACCAGCAAAAAGCAAAGCAGCTCACCCGGTGCGCAGATTTCCATGCGTGGAGCGTCCTCGGTCAGACTGTCATCGTTAGGCTTCAGCAACTGTTACGTGCAAAAAGATGGCGGCCGCCCGCCAACCGGCAGGTGGCTGTTGGCAACGGCAGTCAGGCAAAAGAAGAGAATGAACCATGGCCACTGGATGCTGGCGTTGCTTTTGCCTACCTTTGACCGGACGAGTCCTCATCTGGTGAATTGTTCCTGCTTTTGTCGGGAGCGTTGACCTCCCGCACCTCTACAATGAGCGGGCTATCTAATCCGCACTTCGGACATGTGTAGATGCCAGAGGTAATGGCTCTGTCAGATAACTCTTCTCTTCGGAAGGCGCTGCCACAGTGGATACAAATGCGAAAGTGCTCAAATCGTGGCTCTTGCAAATTGGCATTGTCTGTCATAAGGGAGTTCCTGTTCTTGTAGCCTTGTAGGCTCGTACAAATTTGCATCTGAGGTAAAGCCGCTTTTCGGTCTACAACGGATACTGTTTTGCCCTTTTGACGAAGGGCAAGAAGATAGTGTGAAATCCTTGAGGAAATGACCGAGGGTCAAGGGTTTAATTGGCCAGCTTTGATATGGCCTGCAAGTGAGTTCACCCACTCATCGAGCTTTCCGCTCTGCCGAAGCAGGTGAACTTTTGCCTCGTAAAGCTGCTCTGTCGCTTGAATCCTATCCACATATCTCTGACGCTCCTGAATCCGCGCGTTTTGGCCTTCTTTTGGTGTCACAGGAGGTGAAGTGCTCGTGACGACTCCTTGTTCCTGCTGTAAGAGAGCCACTTTCAGTTGAGTGGTTGCAATTTCCTGATCAAGCTCCGCCAGCTCAGCTCTTGTTGCAAGTTGAGAGGAGGAATGCTGCAGTTGCACGCAGTCTTCACGTTGCTGGCTGCGCAGCGATGCTACTTGATGTTCAGCGTGAGCCGCCTCGGCCATAGATTCCCTTGCCTTTGCCTTGCGACCGAGATCCAGAAATGGAAACTGGAATTGGACACCCGCGGAAAGAGTATTGTAGTTGCCGTTCAGGTTGTAGTAGCTAGAAACGCCATTGAAGGGACTAATGCGTCCGTATTGCGCTTCGAATGCTACCTGTGGCATCCATGTGTATTTCGATTCGCCGGTAGCTCGCTCAAGCTTCGCTTTTGCATCTGCTTCTGCGGAGAGTATGCTAGGTGAGTCCGGACACGTTGGCACCGACTCAAGGAGCGTGACAGATGAGAGTTCCTCACGGGGAACACTCTCCGGAACAATAAATTGTGATTCATTTTCCAATCCTGTTAGTTCCCTTAGGTGTTCGCTTAGTGTCACTAACAGATCTTCCATCTGGGACTTCTGCAGTTTGATCTGCAGTGCTGTCCGGCGTGCCTTTTTCAACTCAAGCTCGTCTTCATAACCCGCTTCAAAGCGTTCTTGAACAATGGATACTAGACGAAGCGCAAATTCGTATTGCGACGTGAGTGCCATCTGACATTGATACGCATTATCAATCGACAAATAGGTGACAATAGCATCTTCTTCTACCTGCTCTCGTATTCCTCGAAGAGATAGGTCGGCAGCCTGAACCCCCAGACGGCCCGCACGAATATTGCCGGGCTGTGAGTAGTTAAAAACCAGCGATTGCGCGCTGACCGTGAAGATTGTCGGGACGTTCAGAGTAATCCCTGAAGATGCGCCAAGGCCGCTACTGCCGGTAATACTCGGGATAAAGGCGTTTTTAATCCCTGAGAGCGACTCTGCTGCTCGTTTAGCATCGTCCTCCGCCATTTTCACGCGTGGACTATTCTTCAGAGCCAGGTCAATGGCAGAGGAAAAGGAGATCTGTGCATAAGCCAGTGACGGCAAACTCACAATGACGACGGCCCAAATCCATCTCTGAAGCAGTGACGAGTATAGGGCGCCTAAATGCTTGTGGCCAGCACTCCGCATTGTTTTGTAGCACATCAGTGAGCGCCCTATCTTTGCATTTACGTTTTTCATACGCACAGTACTTCGCGAGGAGCGGCGGAAAACTGGCCGCTCTATTTTGATTAGGGGTGTTGCGGAGATTCCGGCACCCACCAAGCGGGTACTATCTTCGGTATATGAATCTTGCGAACAATCGGAGCCAGTTCCGGCGCAAATTCCCCCGCTATATTTGCAATTCCGATCATCATGAATTCAGAGAGAGCGCGCTGTCCCGCGTGTGTGGGGTCATTGAATCCATCTGGGAGATATGCCATACCGACAAAACCTCCGGAGGCAGCACCTGCGAAGTTGGAAAAGGCAAGAGTATGTGTGCCAGAGTCTGTCCTGTCGACAAAAGTGTAGGAAATAGCGTGGAACACTCTTTCGCCTACATTGGAGCCTGGGCGAGCAGGTAGGTAACGCGGATCTTCGTGCAATACTGCCTCAGTAAGGAACTGAGCAGTTCGCTTGGATGTCTGCGTCGCGATGGTACTTCCGTAAAGTCTTCCAAAAGCACCCCCTCCGTCAGTCCATGCATGGGGGTAGTTGTTCGGCGGATTTGCCATGCGGAGAGCGGCTCCCAGTGCTGGAAAGACCAATGCGGGAGGTCCAAATGTCTGGTGCGTGTAGATTCTGTACTTATCGTCCAGAGTCAACCGCGCATTCGTCATCGGAGGAGGTACGGGGCCCATGGGGGCTATTGGCCCCAGAATGCCCGGAGCATTTGGAAGGGCCTGGGCATCTTCTTTTGGGAGTGCAGTATTCTGTTCCCCTAGAGATGATGGTGCATCTGGAAGAATAGAGGCATGAGAAGCCTCTGCTGAGGGTGAATTCGCTATCTGTTGCGCCACCGCAGAGGCGCTAAGGATTAGGAACGCAACAAGGGTGAAGCTGATTTTCATATGTCTCATACCTTCATGCAACCTGGTCTGTCAGACCATCTGGGTTAGTTGAATTGCAAGATGAACCATTACGCTTTTAAAGCATTGACCTTACAGCAATCTGCTAGAAAAACATCTGGAGATTCGCATGGGGTTCCCTTTGACAAATTCTTACTGTGCGCCGCCCGCCAACACCTTATAGAGCGTCACCTGGTTACTTAGACGAGAGAGTCGTATGTTGATTAGCGACTGCTGTCCACTGTAGAGCGACCGTTGTGTGACCAGTACACTCAGGTAATTATCGATGCCAGCTTTATAGCGTGCGTCGGTGAGGCGATAGGTCTCGGCCAGAGTCTTCACTTCGGCCTGCTGTGCCTCCTGTTGTTCCAGCAGGCGCTCGCGGCCATTGAGCGCATCGCTGACCTCCTGAAAGGCGGACTGGATTGCCTTCTCGTAGTCGGCGATGTAAGTGTCGCGCTCAATCTGCGCAGTTTTGTATTTGGCTTTCCGTGAACCGGCATCGAAGATAGGCAAGCTGATCTTGGGATTAAATTCCCAAGTGCCCGGCCCGCCTTTGAACAGGTCAGCCAGCGATTCACTGGTTACTCCTCCGCTCGCAGTCAGCGAGATAGTCGGGAAATAGGCAGCTCTGGCTGCCGCAATATTGGCATAGGACGACTTGAGATTATGTTCGGCCTCGATAATATCCGGCCGGCGCAGCAGAACATCCGATGGAACCCCCACCGAAATATCCTTGAACGACTCATCCGGAAAGAGTCCGTCGGGCAAGAGCTCTGCAGGAACAGGAGCACCAACCAACACTTCCAGTTCATTCTTATCGACGTTCAGTTGGCGTGTATATTTCACTACATCCACCTGCGCCGACTGTACCTGGCTCAGCGATTCACTCACATCGAGGTCCGAATCCACTCCGCGGTCACGGATATGCCGGGTAAGATCGTAGGAGGCATTCTGCGAATCCAGCGTCGCCTGGGCCAAGCGCAAATACTCCTGATCGCTGCCCACTGTCAAGTATTGGCTTGCCACCGAAGCAATCAGTGAAATCTGCGTACTGATGCGCCCTTGATCGCTTCCCAGATACAACTCCATTTGCTGACGAGATAGATTCTTCAGCCGGCCGAAGAAATCCATCTCCCAGGAAGATACCCCCACTCCGATTGTGTCAGTCTCCGAAGTATAGCTTCCCGTACCCATATAGTTCATTGTGCCCGGCACACGGGAAGCATCACCGCTGGCGCTCGCATCCACCTCCGGAAATTGACTTGCGCGTTGCTGCCGGTACTGCGCCATTGCCTTTTCAACGTCGAGAACGGCAATCCGAAGATCGCGATTGTTCTTGAGCGCTAGGCCAATCACCTGGCGCAACTTATCATCGGTATAGTAGTCCCGCCACTTGACTTCGGCGGCGGTGGGAGCCGCCACCGCAGCCGAAGCAGGCGTTTGCTGTGACGGCAAACCGGAACTCCATGCAGGCGCTGTGGGCATCTGCGGTTGTTGATAGGTCTGTTTGTGCGGCGCACATCCCGTCAGACAAACGACGGTACCAATCGAGGCACAGAGTACAGCTTGGATCTTCTTCGTCATATCGCCTCCGACGTGCTGACCGGGGTAGAACCACCGGTGGGCAGCTCTGGCGCATTCTTTTTCTTGGCGAACCACTGCGTGACTACAACAAAGAACAGCGGAATAAAGATCAGATCAATAAATGTGGCGGAAATCATGCCACCGGTTACCGCTGTGCCAATTGCTTTCATTGCACCTGCTCCAGCTCCACTGGCCAATGCCAATGGCAAGGTGCCGAAGAAGAAGGCCAGTGAGGTCATGATGACCGGACGGAAGCGGATGCGAACCGCGGCCAGGGTGGCATCGGTCAATCCTTTTCCCTGCGCTAACTGTTGCTTGATGAACTGAATGATCAGAATCGCATTCTTGGTAGAGAGACCAAGCGTTGTCAGGAATCCGATCTGGAAGTAGACATTATTCGGCATATCACGCAATGTTGTCGCCAGCAGCGCGCCAAAAACACCAAGCGGCAGCATCAGCAGATTCACGAAAGGAATCGTCCAGCTTTCATAGAGTGCGGCCACGCAAAGAAAGATCACGAGAATCGAAAATGCGTAGAGCATCGGCCCCTGATTGGTCGCCATCCGCTCTTGATACGAGAGCGCGTTCCAATCCAGGCGCAATCCCTTTGGCAACTTTCCTACCAACTCTTCCATGGCTTGCATTGCCTGCCCCGAACTTTGGCCTGGTGCCGGCTCTCCCGTAATGTTGAGTGAGGGGAAGCCGTTAAACCGCTCCAGAAGCGGCGCTCCATACGACCACCGGGTCGAAGCAAAGGCGGAGAAAGGAACCATCTCGCCGGAGCTGCTCTTTACGAAGATCCGGTTAAGATCCTCCGGCAGCATGCGAAATTGCGCATCGGATTCCGCATATACACGCTTTGCGCGTCCGCCCTTCACAAAGTTGTTCACATACGTTCCACCGAATGCTGTCGAGATTGCATCGTGGATGTCGGAAATCGAAAGTCCCAGGGAACCCGCCTTATCCCAATCCACATCGACACGAAACTGCGCAACATCGTCAAGCCCGTTATGCCGTACACGTACCAGCCGTGGGTCCTTGTTGGCTAAGGCCAGGAGTTGGTCACGCGCAGCCATCAGGCCAGGGTGTCCCAGGCTGCCAAAGTCCACCAGTTCAGAGTCAAAACCCGTCGCGGTTCCCAGTTCGATCACGGCGGGCGGCGGAAATGCAAGAACTCGCGCATTTTTGAGTCCCATAAACCGCATCATGATGCGGCCGCTCAGAGCCTGCGCCGACAGCGCAGGGCCCCTGCGTTCGGACCAATCCTTCATGCGTATATAGATCATGCCCTGGTTCTGGGCCTGTCCTCCCATGCCCTGGCCGACGATCCCCATGGCGGCATCAACGCATGAGCTTTCGTTCTCCTGGATATACCGGGACACCTGATCAACGACGGCTTGTGTTTGCTCTTGTGTTGATCCTGCCGGCAGAGTGATCGAGGCAATCGCAGATCCCTGGTCCTCTTCCGGAAGAAAACCGGTCGGCATCCGGTGGTACAAGAAGCCTACTAGGCACAAAATCAATCCGTAACCAATCACATAGAACAGTTTTCTCTTAAGTGAATGTTGCACGACCCGCAGATAAAACTCGCGAATCTTATCGAAGATGCGGTTGAACCAGTTTAGGAAGGTGCGCAGTGGCGACCACCGCCCCGCGCGCACGGGCTCACCTTTTTCCACCGGCTTCAGAAACGTAGCGCACAACACGGGCGTAAGAATCAAAGCCACGATCACCGACAGCAACATGGAGGCAATGATGGTAACGGAAAACTGCCGGTAGATGATGCCCGTTGAACCGGAGAAGAAAGCCATCGGTCCGAACACTGCCGACAACACCAGAGCAATGCCAACCAACGCGCTGGTGATTTGCTCCATCGATTTGGCCGTCGCATCGCGCGGCGATAAGCCTTCTTCGCTCATCACGCGTTCGACATTCTCAACGACGACGATCGCGTCGTCGACGAGCAGACCGATGGCCAGCACCATGGCGAACATCGTGAGCATGTTGATCGAATAGCCAAATGCGCTCAACACGGCGAAAGTGCCCAGCAGCACCACCGGCACGGCGATGGTGGGAATCAATGTGGCCCGAATGTTACCCATGAACAGCCACATAATCAGGAAGACCAAGACAATCGCTTCAAGAAGCGTCTTCTCAACTTCTCGAATCGCCGCACGCGTGAATGGGGTGGTATCAACCGGATAGACCGCCTTCATACCATGCGGAAAATAACGGCTCATTTCGTCGACCTTGGCGCGGATCCCTTTGACCGTGTCGAGCGCGTTAGCACCGGTTACTTGGCGAATAGCCAACACCGCTGTCGGTTTTCCGTTGTAGAAGGCATCCATGTCATACGATTCGGTGCCCATCTCCGTCCGCGCAATATCGCGGATGCGTACGATGGAGCCATTGGTGCTTGTACGCACAGGAATGGCGCCAAATTCCTCCGGCGTTTTCAGCATGTTCTGTACGATGATGGCGGAGTTCAACCGCTGCCCCGGCAGAGCGGGCATTCCTCCTAGCTGTCCAGCCGACACTTCCACGTTGTAGTTCTTTAGCGCCGTCGTCACATCGGAGATGCTCAACTGGTATTGATTCAGCTTGTCAGGATTCAGCCAGATGCGCATCGCATACTGACTGCCAAAGGTGCTTACTTCGCCCACTCCCTGCACACGCGACAGCACCTGTTCCAGATTCGACTGTGCATAGTCGCGCAGGTCGGCTCCGTCCATGCTGCCATCTTCCGAAATGAGGGAGACAAAGATTAGATAATTGCGCGTCGACTTGCTGACCGTGATGCCATAGGTCTGCACTGTTGTAGGCAAGCTGGCGGTCGCCAACTGCAGTTTATTTTGTACCTGCGCCCAAGCCAGATCTGGATCAGTTCCAGGCCGGAAGGTCAGCTCGATACGGGCCTGTCCGGATGAATCGCTGGTCGAAGACATGTACAGGAGGTTATCGAACCCTGTCATCTTTTGCTCGATGATCTGGGTAACGGTATTTTCTACCGTCTCTGCCGAAGCGCCCGCATAGGACGCGGTAATGGAGATCGATGGCGGTGCGATGGGTGGATACTGCGCAACAGGCAGGGTGTAAATGGCCAGGCAGCCTATGACCATAATGCCGATGGCGATGACCCACGCAAAAACTGGACGTTCCAAAAAGAATTTTGACATCGCCGGCCTACTTCCCTGACGACGCTTGCGGCGCCGCTGCTGTTCCTGGAGCCGTTGTGTCGCCCTTGTAGGGAGCGGCTAGCACTTGCATGCCCGCCTTCAACTGATCGCCGCCTTCCATCACTACCTGCTCGGAAGCCGACACGCCCTTGTTCACCAACCACTGGTTACCGATGGCGCGATCCACCTCGATCATGCGCCGTTCAGCCTTGCCGTCCACCCTGATGACCCAAATGAATGGCATTCCCTTAGGATCGCGGCTCACGGCCTGCTGCGGCAGCAGCAGCGCATCTGGCCGGATGCCTTCATCCACTACTGCGCGTACGTACATACCAGGCAGAAGAACCTGCTTCGGATTCGCAAACGTCATGCGCACGGTCTCCGAACCAGTGGTCGTATCCACGGTCACGTCGCGGAATTCCAGTTTGCCTTCGATCGGATAAAGCGAACCATCCTCCAGGTAAAGTTTCACTTTGTTGCCCTGGGCTCCAGAAGACTTCATCTGGCCGTTCGCCAAGCGCGCGCGCAACCGCAGCAGGTCAGCGTTGGCTTGCACCACATCCACATACACCGGTTCAAGTTGCTGCACCGTCGCCAGCACGGTGGTCTGGTAAGAACTGACCAACCCGCCGACCGTCACACTCGATTTGCCAATGCGCCCGGTAATTGGCGAAGTGATTGGCGTGTACGCCAGATTGATGCGAGCGCTCTCTACGGCCGCCTTGTCAGACTCCACCGTTGCCTGCTCCTGCTTGAGTGAGGCAATGGCGTCGTCGTAGTCCTGCTGGCCGACGGCATGGATCGCGGCCAGATCGCGGTAGCGGTCTGCCTTGGCTTGCAGCGAAGGCAGATTCGCCTCGGCGGAAGCGAGATTTGCCTTAGCCTGTGCCAGGGACGCCTGATACGATGCAGGATCGATCTGGTAAAGTACCTGGCCCGCATGGACCATCGCGCCTTCCTGGAAGAGTCGCTTCAGGATGATGCCATTCACTTGCGGCCGGATCTCCGCCGTCAGATATGCCGTGATTCTTCCCGGCAACTCAGTGGTCAATTGCAGCGTCTGGGGCTGCAGTTTGATCACCGATACCTGAACAGGCCCCATAGGGCCACCCATGGGCGGCCCCATAAGCGGCCCCATGGGTTTTGATTTGCAACCCGAGGTGAACAAACAAGCCAAAGCAAGACTGCATGCCATGGACACCTGAAACCATTTTCGAATGGATATCACGCTAAATTTCTCCTTTGACCTGGCGATAAACCGAGAAGGTACGTTCCAGGTTGTTGGCGCCAAGCCTCAGAATCGCGCCAAGAACAACAGTTGTCGGGGTATGGTTAGTTCATTGCAGCACGGCTTGCTTCTCAAAGTCGGTTTCTAACCTACTGATCTGCTTCCTAGTCTGATTGAACAACAGGTTCTTCTGCTTGAACCTCAAGATTTGCAAATACAGACACGCCACCTCGCACCATGCCGTACAGTCTCAAGAATTATTAAGGTTCCGGTACTAGCCGATCAGCGCTCGCGGAGTTGTGATAAAAGAGGATGCAGCATGGTTAATGAGAACCTCAGAGCGAGTAACATCCTGATCGTTGATGATGACGTGCGTCTGTGCCAGTTAATTGACGAATTCTTCTCCGAGTCGGACTACGCGATCCAGGCTGTCCATAATGGTGCAACCGGCTTGGCGCGTGCACTCGATGGGAGGTTTGACCTCATCCTTCTCGACATAATGCTGCCCGGGCTGGACGGGTTTGAAGTGCTCACGCAACTGCGCAGGCGCTCTTCAGTGCCTGTGATCATGCTCACGGCGCGCGGGGCGCAAGAAGACTGTGTGCGAGGCCTCAATACAGGTGCCGACGATTATCTGGCCAAACCATTCGGCCCCGAAGAGTTGGCGGCGCGCATGGCGGCTGTGCTACGCAGGACTCAGAACTCGCAGACCGCGAGAAGCGAGACACTTTCCGTCGGGAGGCTGCGGCTGAACGCCGCAGCGCGTTGCGCCTGGATTGGAGAAGAACCTATCGAGATTACGTCCACCGAGTTCGACATTCTCGATCTTCTAGCCCGGGCCCGAGGCAAAGTGGTCACCCGCGACCAGGTATGCGGCATTCTGTACCAGCGCGAGGCCACGCCATTCGAGCGATCACTTGAGGTGCACATCAGCCGCATGCGGCGGAAGATCGAAGGCGCTGGCGTCACGATTCGCTCCATTCGCGGCGTAGGCTATGTCCTGGCAGGAGACGAGCAGTGAAATCGATATCGTTGAAAGTCACCATATGGTCAGTTGCGGCGCTGGCAATCTCTTTGGCCGTATTTCTCTTGATTGCTACCAGCGTGATCGGCAAATCCACAATCGAGAACTTCACTCAGGCAAATCAGCAACTGTTTCGTTATGCGCTAGTCGTCTACCATTCGGACGGGAGCACCGGGCTGTCGCGCTACATGAGGGAATTGAACCAGCCCGGAGGCACGCATTACAGCATTTGCGATGCTTCCGGGCACGATATTGAGAGCGGGGAGGACCATTCTAAGCTGATCAGAGTTTCCGTTGGGAAAGAGCGCCCGTATCGCGGAGAACACAACCAACTCACCATGGGACTCCGCTCTGAAGAGGGGGGCTATATCTGGCTTGCGACCTCTGTCGGACCATCTACCATCCTGCTTGCCCCGTTCTATATCCTGTTGTTGGTAACGGTCGTAGTGTTGTACTGGCTGGTTACGATGTACATCACGCGCCCGGTTCGGCAACTTGCCAATGTGGTGGACCGCTTCGGATCAGGCGAGTTGACAGCACGCGCGAATCCGCGCTCAAACGACGAAATCGGCAATCTGGGCAGATCGTTCAACGCCATGGCCGAACGCATTCATACTCTGCTGACGACCGAGCGGCAATTGCTGCAGGATGTATCGCATGAACTCCGTTCTCCTCTGGCCCGGTTGACCTTCGAAGCGGAGATGGTTCGCAGGACGACGGATCGGGATTCAGCAGCAACAAGGCTGCGCCATGAGATCGATCGGCTCTCGGAATTGGTAGGAATGCTAATCGATATGGCACGGGCTGAGAGCGAGCCCGGAGAAGTCGAGATAGAAGCGCTTTGCCTGAACGATCTTCTGTTGGTCACGGCAGAGGACTGCGAGGTTGAAGCACAGGCAGCCGGTTGCAGCATCGATGTAAATCTCCCAGAGGAGACAAGCCTTCAGGGAAATGCCGAACTACTGCGTCGTGCAATCGAGAACGTTTTGCGCAACGCAATCCGCTACGCACCCTCTGAATCGACGGTAGATGTCCGACTCGAACGAGAGGAACACCTGGCGCGAATTACCGTTCGTGACTACGGACCGGGAATTCCTGAGAACTTGAAAGGACGAATTTTCGATCCGTTCTTCCGCGCGGACGCTTCACGTGACGAGCGTACTGGTGGATTGGGCCTTGGTCTGGCCATTGCGCGAAGAGCCGTGCGCGTTCACCACGGAGATATTACGGCAGTGAATGCGTCTCCTGGCGCCTTGCTGACAATTACGTTACCACTGCATCCTGAGGTCCCGAGTATGATCCATTGATTTCAGCCATCTTTTTCGAAGCGAGTTCTTTTATTTCCGAGGCTAGGTGTTCGTATTTTTCAGGGTGATATAGAGAGGCTTTTTGATGATAAGCAGCTGCCGCTTGTTCAGCCGTTGCAGAGCTCGTGAGGCCGAGTAGTTCATAGCACTGCGACAATGGGCAATTCCAAGGTCTAGGGTCTGTTGACGTTCATGGCAGATCTTTCCGCAATGGGATAGATTGGAATTAGATTTAGTTAGTGGACCACCACTGTTTGGCTCTGCCTTCCACCCTAAGTCTCACTGGCATAGCTCTTCACCAGTCCTTCTTGAGACAACTTGCGCCTGACGTGAGCCCAGCATGCAGCTTCATGAATCTTGCGGCCTTCGTAGAGATGATGAAATCATGCGTAGCCATCTGCCTGTAAGATGCCGCTGAATGTGCTCAGATGTTGGCGTGGATGTTCCCCCTCGCGATCTGGCGAATAAGAAAACCACACTGCTGGATGTGTATCAAGACCAGCCGGACGCTTATCGCGCACATAAGTCCACAGCCGTGCGGTTTTCATCTTGCCCGTACCAGGTGCAAGCACCGGGATCGGTGTGTCATCGGCATGAATCTTGCTTGCGGCCAGCACATGCTTGCGCATAGCGCCTCTACGACTGTGCGGAGTAGATGCAGATCTGTATCGCGCTCAACGTGACAGAAACTCCATCAGGAGACTCTACACGGATCGTGCCGCTGCTGTTCGACTGTGGCGCAACGGCAGGAGCCGAATTGGCCACTTCTGGCTCCGCCACAACAACTGGCAACAGCTTCGTAGCAAACTTCGTTCGACCACCCAGAATCCCCTTGCGATACTCATAGCGCCACTGAAATACATGGTTGGAGTTCACGCCGTGCTCGCGTGCCACACGAGCAATCGACGTGCCAGACACAAACGTTGCTTCAACAATACGGCGCTTCTCCTCCACACTGCGATGGATACGCTTCGGCACTTCGGGCTGGGATGCACTCTCGGTGACTTCGTTCACTCTGCCATCGTCTGCCCGAAGACACCCGATGTCCAGACCGCCGTCAGACGACGCATACTTTCCACCAGCATGTGACGATAAATGAGTAACTGCCTCAAATCTTTCTGCTCAGCAGATGGTGTCCATATTTTCGGGAATCTCCCTTCGACCAGAAGTTTTAGAATGTGAGCTGCATCCCGTCGATCGGTCTTCTGTTTTCGAACGAAACTGGCTCTTATTTGTGCGGCATCGTCGATCCACACTTCATGACCCAATGTCGGAAGCAGATCTGTAAACCACTGACTATTTCCGCAAGACTCAATGCCGATTAAAGCAGGAGCTGGTAGGCTACGATAAAATCGCTTTGCTCCTCCGTTTCCGTTGGCCAGCTCCCGCTCGATAATTTCGCCACTATCGGTATCGAGCACTGCTACTTGTTGCTTCCTAGGGAGACTCTGCACAAGTCCCAATACTGCATTCTGCTTGGATAAAATGATAAGTAGAGGGCAAGGGCGATGCGGCAACGAACACTGGCGTCACAAGCGAGTTTTGAGCAGTATGGTCGCAAGGGCAAGCGGGAGCTTTTTCTGGATCAGATGGAGCAAGTGGTGCCGTGGGCGGAGTTATTGGCGCTGGTTGAGCCTCATTATCCCAAGGCTGGCAACGGCCGCCAACCAGCAGGCTTGTCGATCATGCTCCGCACGTACTTCTTGCAGCAGTGGTTTGGTTTTTCAGACCCCGGAATGGAAGAAGCTTTCTATGATTCGCCCGCGTTGCGGCGCTTCGCCGGAGTTGATCTGGGCCGTGCCTCCGCGCCCGATGAAAGCACCATTCTGCGCTTCCGCCACCTGCTCGAAGAACATGAGTTATGCGGCCAGATACTCGATACGGTGAACCACTTTCTAGCCAGCCGGGGCATTCGCATCGGCACGGGAACCATCGTGGATGCAACGATTATCAACGCTCCGAGTTCGACGAAGAACTCGACCGGCAAGCGCGATCCTCAGATGCACCAGACCAGGAAGGGACAGCAATGGTACTTCGGCGCGAAAGCGCACCTTGGCGTTGATAGCAAGTCGGGCATTGTGCACTCAGTCTGCACCTCTGCGGCCAGCGTGGCGGACAAACATATGCTGCCTGACTTACTGCACGGCGCAGAGAAGAAAGTCTGGGGAGACGCAGGCTATCAAGGACAAACCGAGGCAATTCATGCGGCCGCGCCCGGGGCGCAAGATATGACCAGCCGCCGCACCAAGTTCAAAAATTATGTAGACGAAGAAGCCAAGCGCAAAAATACGACCAAGGCCAGAGTTAGATCGAAGGTGGAGTGGTGTTTCCGCATTCTGAAGCGCGTTTTTGGATTTACCAAGGTGCGCTATCGTGGCTTAAGGAAGAACCACGAGTGGCTTTGCGCGGCCTTTGCCCTGGTTAACCTTTACCAAAATCGCAAACGGCTGGTCGCGCTGGGGGCGTAGTGTCTCTGGAGGCCGGAAAACGGCCTCCAGAGACAAAAAACAACCACGTAGAGCCCGCGCCTGGATGCAACTGAACCCGCAATTCTGGCTATAACTGCTTCCGAACCCATTGCATTGTAATTACACCGCAAAATCGCGGGTTGTGCAGAGGCTCCTTAGATGGTCTTTCCCTGTTCATACTTCACAAAACGCACTCCCTCGGCATGCTCCGCGTTTACGCCGCTCTCGGTAATTGAGCTTGGCACGCTGGTCGAAAGGTAAAGCATAGCCGGATGGTCTGCGCGGATAAATGGCCCGATGCTTCACAGAACATATGCAATAGCACTGTTGTCCAAAACAGGAGTTTCAGCAGTAAGTCTGGTATGGAGGTAAGGCTGCATCGATCTGATAGGTTGGGTTTGTCTAGAACTTGACCGTCAGAGGAGGACGCAGCCTTGTCCATAGTATGCAGCATTTTCTCCCAAGTCTTGAAGTTGATCCCACGCGCCGATTTCGATTCCGCCGTTCGCAAGCATGAAGCCGAACGCAATGCCAAAGGCTTCACTTGTTGGGGCCAGTTGGTGGCGATGTTGTTTTGTCAGTTGGGTTCAGTCAACAGCTTGCGTGACATCACCAACGGCTTGGCCGCCAGCGAAGGCAAACTGCGTCACCTGGGCTTGCCTGCCGCTCCTAAGCGCTCGACCTTGGCTTATGCCAACGCCCATCGCCCCAGCGCACTGTTCGAGGATCTCTTCTATCAGATGTTGGAGGTCGCCCGCACTCAGGCCCAACAGTCAGGCGTCCGGCACAAGTTCCGCTTCAAGAACAAGCTGCTGTCGATCGATGCGACCACCATCGAACTGTGCGCCTCGGTCTTCGATTGGGCGCAGTTCCGGCGTACCAAGGGAGCAGTGAAGCTGCATCTGATGCTCGATCACGACGGCCTGCTGCCCTGCTACGGGGTCATCACCGACGGCAAGCAGCATGAAGTTACCGTGACTCGCCAGTGGGAGTTCCCGCCCGGCACCATCCTGGTCTTCGATCGCGGCTATACCGACTACAACTGGTTCGAGCGGCTGACCCTGCAGGGTGTTTACTTCGTCACCCGCCTGAAGACGAATGCGGACATCATCGAAGTTGAGGATCTGGATCTTCCCCAGCGCAAGGGACTGGTGAGCGATCAGATCATCTGCATGACGCAGCAGGCCGCGGAGAACGACAACCCACCCATGATGCGCCGTATCGAGTTCTTCGACGAAGAGCAGCAGCGTACCCTGGTCTTCCTGACCAACAATATGAAACTGGCCGCTGCCACCGTTGCTGAGATCTACAGGAATCGCTGGAAGATCGAGTTGTTTTTTAAGGCCCTGAAGCAGTCTTGCAAGGTAAAGACCTTCGTCGGCACCTCGGCCAACGCACTGAAGACGCAGATCTGGACGGCGCTGATCGCCATGCTGCTGGTCAAGATCCTGCACATGAAGTCGACCTTCGGGTGGCACTTGTCCAACTTCATGGTTCTGTTGCGCCAGCAACTGTTCGTCTATCGCGACTTATGGAAGTGGATCAACGATCCTTTCCAGGCACCGGAAACGCCACCCACTTCACAACTGGAGCTGGTCTTCGCTTGACTTGGACAGCAGAAACTCTCGACAAGGGATAAAGCAGACAACTACGGGACCATTTCGGAGTACATCTTGGACAGCTGATTGCTCTTCGCATAACTCGGAACCGACCAACCCGTTCCGTCAATGCACGGGAACGACGCACTATGCCCTGTCAGATCAACGTTCGTCTAAGACGCTTCCTGTTATCTTGGACAGCAGTGATCCATGCTGTCAGTTCTCTTACCCTGAAAGCAGCTTTCAGAGTGGTTCTAAAGAAAACCGTCGATGTGTCCCGGGTTGACAACGGATTTATCGCCTTCTGCACCATATTTCCACTTTGCTGCTAACAGATACAGACGCCCCGCCAGGGGAAAAGTTTCTCGGCTATCAATTTTTTCGTGCACCTGAGCAACCGAACTCAATGAATTCCGTCTCAGGCCACAGGAACTGATCCTCTCAATCTATAGCCCAACGGAGCCTGAAATGGAAGCTAAATTTTTGCACCAGAATGCGACGTTTGAAGCTCTCATGGAACTTGCGCTCAATATGCGGTGGTCCTGGAATCATGCGGCAGACGATTTATGGCGCCAACTTGACCCGGAACTCTGAGAGTAGACGCGGAATCCTTGGGCAATGCTGCAAACCGTTGCCAAGTTGCAGCTAAAAGACTTGGCAGCAGATAAACACTTCCAGAGGATGCTCGATGAAGTCCTCAAAAGAAAATATCGCAGAGAACAGACAACGAGTTGTTTTGAGCAAATACATGGCCAGTCTCCACTCAGCACCGTGGCATACTTCAGTTTGGAATTTATACTGAATGATGACCTACCGATCTATTCCGGAGGATTTGGCAATGTAGCTGGCGATCAGCTGAAAGCTACCAGCGATCTAGGCGTGCCAGGCGTCAGTGTAGGCTTGCTTTATCAGGTAGGGTATTTCCGCCAGCGCATTGACGCGGGACGTATGCTGACAGAATGTGCTATTAATTACGTATTTTCACCCACAACCTCCACCTCGCCGTGCGCGTAACCCCGCTATTTTCATACTCAGAAACCAGATGCGTCGCTTCCTCATGTCCCAGTTCGTCGGCCTTGACTAGAACCAGATTTCGCGCAATAACCTAAACAATATCTATAGATTGCATCGATAGTGGAGAGCTATCCGATAACTCATAGTTATCACCCGATAAATGCAAAGTATTGGACAGTGTAGGCACATTGCCTGCAAGCTGAGCACAGCGCGACATCGTTGGAAGATGCAAACTCAGCGTCTGGAGAGACTGGATGATACATACACGAGGGCCCTCAATCTCCGCACTTCTCAATAGGCACATGGAGATTGACGATGCAGGATTCAGGTCTGGAATGCCATTGGCAGAGCCCTTGATTAATTCAGTGAAGGCGGAAGTCATTGTAGGCATCCATCCCAAGACACTTCAGAGATATGCTCGTTGCAGTTTGATACCGGGTATTCAGATTAGCGTAAGGTGGCGATTTCGAGCTTCTCTGATCGATGTCTACGCTTCTTCTCTCAAACGAATCTAAGTTCATTTTGTTGCGCTATCGTGAGTACATCATCTTCTCTCCAACTGTTGGAACCACCGTTGAAGCGTTTTCCTCGCGATCTTCGTCTGTATTCAGTATGAACTCTTCCGACCATTCAGTCACAAATCTGATTCGGACAGCCACGCAGTTTCTGGATGCAGGCCATTGGACCGAGGCGGAAGCCTGTATGAAACATGCGCTTCATGCAAACCCCGACAACGTGGACACACTCTCCTCCTGCGGGCTCATGCTCCTTGAGATGAGAAAGCCTGGCGAGGCGCTGGCTCTTTTTCGCCGTATCCTTACCATGGATCGTTCTTTGCCGGATATATGGCATGCTGCCGGTGTCTGTTTGCAGATGAGGGGCTGCACCGCAGCAGCTATCGGATATTACCAGAATGCAGTGAAACTTCGGCCAGAATTTGCCGAGGCACACAGCAATCTCGGCACCATGTTGATCAAAGAAGGTGAACTCTGTGATGCAATCGAGCATCTGCGTTGGTCGGTCCAGATCCATCCGGAAATCGCTGCCTATCGTCATAACCTAGGCGTTGCGCTGTGCAAACACTTTGAATACGCAGCGGCAATCGCCTCTTTTCGTAATGCTCTGCAACTTGATCCCGGAAATGCGGACATCCTGGGCAGTCTCGGCGATACCCTCGCTCTTGTTAATGACCGTTCCGCAGAAGATTTTTTGCAAAGGGCCGTCGCACTACGTCCGGACAGTCCCGAAAAGCATTGGAATCTCGCTCTGCATCTTCTTCGTTGTGGCAAGTACGCGGAGGGATGGCGCGAATACGAATGGCGCTGGCTTCGTCCAGAAAATCCCCCTTTTGCATATCAGCAACCGCTCTGGCGCGGAGAGCCGGGCCAGCATATCGCCGGCACCACTATTTTCCTGCACGCGGAGCAGGGCTTCGGCGACACCATGCAATTTCTGCGCTATGTGCCCGCTGTCGCCGCTCTGGGCGCTCAGGTTATGCTTGGCGTTCAGCGCCGACTGCTGCGTCTGGTTATAGAGTATCTTCGGCAGATGCAATTGCCCATCCCAGTTTTCTGTCCCGAGGACACACTTCCTCCTTTCGACTGGCATACTCCGCTAATGAGTCTTCCTTTGGCATTGGGAACAACGATGGATACTGTTCCAACACCCATACGATTCACTCCCGTAGTATCGAATCGAACTGACCGGCAGCCCCTCAGGGTTGGAATTGTATGGGCCGGCAATCCATCCAACAAAGGCGACCAGGAACGGTCCATCCCGATCGATGCACTGATGCCTCTTTTCAATATTCCCGGATGTCTCTGGATTTCTTTGCAGATCGACGATACCGCTGCAAGACTTCGTGGCGCGGGCATATCCATCGAGCAACCCACACAGCATGACTTCCTCGATACCGCCCATGTAATCGATACGCTCGATGTCGTTATCTCCGTTGATACTGCGGTGGCGCATCTAGCGGCGTCGCAGGGGGTAGATACCTGGATCTTGCTCTCCTTTGTTGCCGACTGGCGCTGGCTTCACCCTTCCGGGCAAATCGTTGGCTCGGGAGGGCCATGGTATCCACGGACACGAATCTTTCGTCAACAGAAATTACCGGATGGTCGTTCTCAGAGCGAATTATGGGAACCGGTGATCGCAGAGGTTGCCCGTGCATTGAGTGCAGCCGCGGCTGGTCGCGACTTTACACCGGGCTGCGCTCTCTAGAATTGCGTCTGCTGTGCTGACATCAGGAGGACTTGATAGAAAGAATCATTACCGTGGGGAAGGACAAGACGGAAGTGCCCGACGTGAAGCCTGCAGAGTTCCTCGTATCCGTGATCAAGCGTGAGAAGCGAGCCTGCGCAAAGTGCCGCAAGAACGGCGTGCAAACCCATGGGATCCACGTACAGATCGAGCCGGCATAGAACATCTTTTGCAGACAGAGTCGATCCTGACTATCCGCAAACAGACCATAAATTTATGACAGTTCTGGCGTTAGTCATGTTGCATCTTGACTAGGCCAAACTGTTTACTTCTGTTAAAACATGTTTTACAGGTTGGTGAAATGATGTAGCATCTCAGATTACTTCTTAATTCCGTCAGCTGGGGGTACGTTACGGTGGATAAAGATGTGATTTCGGGAGATCTTGGTTTTCTCGCCCAGAGCGATCCTCGCTGGAAACTTGTTGAACGTATTTTGAAAACAGACTCTTTCCTGAGATCCAGACGCTACCAAATTCTGCTGCAATATTTAGTTGATCGCAGCCTTGCAGGCAAAGTTGAGGATCTGACTGAACGACATATCGGCCATCTGGTTTTTAACAAGAATGAGGATTATGCCACGGACGAGGACAGCACCGTTCGCGTGCAGGTACGCCAACTGCGCTTCAAACTGCATGAGTACTTTAGCAACGAAGGCAGACATGAACCGCTGATCCTTGATATCCCCAAGGGAAGCTATATACCCCAGTTCCGGGCGGCTGAAGTCTCATTCGAGAGCCCTGCTGCGCCAGCTGTTCCCATAAGTTCTGCTGAGCCTGTTGCGGAATCAACGCGCGGGGCAACTTCCTGGCGCGCCATCGCCCTGGCTCTGGCAGCGCTTTCGGTTTTACTCTTTGCACTGCTGATCTCCATCCTCTACAGAGATCATGCTTCGGCTACCAACAACGAGGCTTCTGCGCAACCAATTCCCTGGCCGCTCAGCTGTGTGCTTAACCGCGACAGCAACGTTCGCATTGTGGTTGCGGACGCGAATTACGGGATCTTTCGAGCGGCCACTGGTGAGACCTACACTTTAGAACAGTATCTGAATGCATCAAAAGAGTTGCGATTTCCGGCTCAAACGATGGGAACGAGCGGAAATCGGCTGGCTAACTATCTTAGCCGTTCGAATCTGACTTCGCTTGCGGACGTGATGGTTGCAACGGAGTTTGCAGGCATTGCCGCTGAGCATCATATCAACCTTTCGCTCAGGTCGCAGCGTGACCTGCAGCCGCGCGATTTTGATTCGAAGAACCACATTTTGCTTGGTAGTCCTTCCTCTAATCTGTGGGACACGCTGTTTCTGGATCAATTGAACTTTACGCTTGCAGATAATCTGGAGCATTCCAGTGACGGGCAGTTTTATTTTGAAAACCGTTCTCCGCTGCCAGGTGAACCAAAAAAATACGGCGGCACGCCGGGAACCGGCATGGAAGGCGACGAGCTGGCCGATATTGCCATGTTGCCAGCCACGCAGGAACACGGAAGAATCCTTATTTTGCAGGGCTTGCATCAGGAGGGCACAGAGGCTGCGGGCAACTTTCTGACTTCGCCTGCGAACCAGGCGCTTTTGCAAAAAGCGCTTGGCTGGACGAGTACTACCTGCCCGGCCAAGTTTGAAGCTCTCATCCGGACGCGCGTCGTTCAGGGGGATCCGCGGGCGGCCCAGATTGTGGCCACCCGAATTGTGCCGTGAGGAAAACTTCCGCCTGCAAGGCCAGGTGATTTGGTCCGATTTTATGCAGTGCTGTGTCCAAACCTGTTATTAACGCTGTTGCAACCTGAGGTCACGATACCTTTGCGTGCATACAAGTCCATCTTTTACATCAAGTTACTCAGCGAAAAAAAGTCACATCCCAATAACAAAGATTTACCGACGTATACCTCTTGACAGCTCTATGAGCAGGCCGCGAGTTTGGTCGTCAACCTGGCGGGGAGCGGCGCGACAGCAGTTGGGAAGCTCTAGTAAATCGATCTTCCCGAAAAAGGCGTTGTCTACGGCAGGCAGAAAGCAAACACAACATGCCAAGACCAGCGAAGTGGATAGTGTCGGCGAAATTGGGATCGATACCATTCACAGTTGAGCGTTTCATGGAATCCCGCAGGATTTGCCTATCTAAGCAACTGCTTGCTCCCATGCAAAACGCCTTAAAGCGATAGAAAACCTTTGCAGAACGCGCCATCGAAGCGAGTGCTACGCGGGAAATTATCTGGACAAGGAGACATTATGATCAGGCTGACGCACAAACATTTGTATAGAATCTTCGAAATCAGTACATCCACCAGATGGTTCTTTCTCTCTGTTGCAGCGGTGTTGTTCTTTCTTGTTCCGCAGCTTCTTCTAGGCCAATCGGCCAGCGGAACCATCGGCGGAACCATTACCGATTCAACTGGAGCAGTCATCTCCGGGGCCAGCGTGCAACTGGAAAACGCCGCCACCGGAGTTGCCTCGAACACGGTTTCAAACGGCACCGGCTTTTTTAACTTTGCTGCCGTTGCACCTGGGATCTACAAGCTTAGCGTCGAGGCGCAGGGGTTTGCACGCTGGTCAGAGAGCGGCATTGTTGAACACCAGGGCGAAAGCCATAACATACCAAGAATCGAGCTTGCCGTGGGCACTGCTACGGCAGAAGTGCAGATCACGGCTTCGCAGGCTGGCACGATACCACTCGATAACGGTTCCAGCACCACAACGCTGAACCAGGTGATGGTGGATTCGATCTCAGTACAGGGCCGTGATGCGGCCGAACTGGTCAAATTCATGCCCGCCATGGCCATGAACACCGGCCTTGGGCAGTCCGAGTTCAACAGCCAGATCACCCAAACCAACAACGGACCCATTGGCGCGTTTTCTGCCAGTGGCACCCAGCCCTACGGCTCCATGCAGATGACGATGGACGGCGCAGGTCTGGTAGACATTGGCAACATGGGCACGCAGATTGCCAACATCAACGGTGACCAGACGGCCGAGTTTACCTATCTGAATGCCGCCTTTGGCGCGGATACACCGCGCGGCCCGAACATTATTCAGGTGGTAAGCAAGAGCGGCGGACAGGGCTATCACGGAGACGCCTACACCTATCTGCGCAATTGGCAGTTGAACGCCAACGATCCTTACAACAAGGCCGTTCTGGGTTACAACAAGCGCACCATCTCGCATCAGATATATCCCGGCGGCACGGTTGGAGGACCTGTTCCGCTCTTTGGCTACAATCGCAAACACGACAAACTCTTCTTCTTTGCAGGCTTCGAGAAGATGTTCCAGAATCCTTCGGCTACCGTGCATCAACTGATAACGCCAACCACCAATATGATCGCCGGCGATTTCAGCGCCACAACGCTGCCCGGCGATTTGAATGCCAATACTGCGACACAAAGCACATCCGCAGGCTGGTCTACCTCGGCGGTGCCCTGCGCCAATGCGGCCAGTTGGACAGGTTTCTGCCCCTCTGGTGGCTCCAACCAGAACCTGTTCCCGAATGGCAAGATTCCTTCCGCGTACTGGGATTCGGATGGTCTGGCGCTGCTGAAGTACATGAACAAGATCAATCCGCCGAATGTTGATCCCGCAACCCACAATGGCTACAATTTTCAGTTCCTGGATCATGAGCCAGTGAACCGCTGGGAGCTTCGTCTACGGGGCGACTGGGATCCTACGCAAAAAGACAGGGTCAGCGTGGTCTTTACCAAGCAGGATGAAGACGATTTTAGCAACTTCGGCATTTGGTGGTGGCCGGGCTTTACTGCGCCGTTGCCCTCGCCGATTGATGCTGCTACCGACGCCAAACTGTGGACCGTAAACTACGTGCGGACTCTTACCCCAACCACGACCAACGAATTCAGCTTCGCCTACACCTACTTCACCTTTCCGCCCAAGTTTCAGAATCCGGCTTCCATGACTGCCGCAACCGCAGGCTACACCACCTATGCACCGTTTAACACGCTCGGCACCGACGCTTTTGATCAGCTACCCAACACCATCAGCTGGGGCAACAACGTTTCAACCAATAATGGTGCCTTTGCCGGCATCTACACCCCGGCCATGGTCAAGGCTTTCGGCAACGCCTTCGGCAATATCAAAAAGATTTACTCATTCCAAGACAACCTGACCAAGGTTCTTGGCCGTCACAGCGTCAAGGCGGGTTTTTTCTGGGATGACAACGATCAAACACAGACCACCAACAGCGGCAATTGGACTCAGGGCGCGCTGGACTTTGATAACTACGCCTATTACACCACCGGCAATCCTTACGCCGACATGCTAGTCGGCAGCATCGATTCCATGGCGCAGTATGCTTCCGGTCCGGTGCACGACGTGGCCTTCCATGAGTGGGCGTTCTACGGCCAGGATCAATGGCACATGACGCAGAAATTCACTCTCGATTACGGCATACGATTTGACCATGAAGGCCAGTGGTATCCGACCTCAGGACCTGGATTTGCCGTGTTTGATCCAACCTCTTACAGCAACACTTCCGGCGCTGCGACCTACACCGGCATGAAGTGGCACCAGACCGACAGTTCGATTCCGCAGTCGGGCTTCATCTCACAGTTCGTCACGCCTGATGTGCGCGTGGGCGGCGCATACGACTTCCGTGGCGACGGTAAGACGGTACTCCGCGGTGGCTTTGGCGTCTATCGTTGGCAGGCTTCGGAGGGCGACGTTGACGGCGCTCTGACGCCCTCCTACAACGTGGATAACATCACCACCTCCGGCACGCCGCCCGCCTATTGGTGGCAGCAGAATGGCAACAGCGGCGGTGGTTATGCCATGCTGTCCACATTCGCCCCCTCCACCAGCGGCACATGGTGCGCCACCACGGCCACCTGCCCGTCGGCTTCGGCACTTACCAAAGGCGACAACAAAACGCCCTACACCATGAATTGGGACGTGATGGTAGATCAGGAGTTCCCTGCCCACATAGTCTTTGAGCTGCAATACACCGGCAATCGTACCCGCAACGTTCCACTGACCAACAACAGCACCAGCAACGAGGCTTCGTTCTCCAACATCAACAAGATTCCGCTCGGCGCTCTGTATGGAACCGATGCGATTACCGGTGTGAATTACTGGACGCAGAGCTGCGCGACTTCGACCGGTTGCGCACCACCGAACAGCGCCTACTACGGCGGTTATCGTCCCTATGCAAACTACTCTGTACTGAATGTAATTGAGCGCGGCGGCTACTCGAGCTACAACGGCATGATTGTGTCCCTGCAAAAGCAATCCGGCCCCGCCACGTTCGTCATCAATTACACCTTCAGCAAGGTGATGGGTATTCGCGACGGCAACACGGAAAACGGCGCCGGCGATGGCCCGACGATTAACCCCTTCAGCATTCGCGATAACTACGGTCCGCTGGCCTATGACCGCACGCAACTGTTCAATGCGGCCTATAACATCAACTTGCCCGGCCTGCATAGCGGCAATGCAATCGAGCGTCAAATCGTAAATGGCTGGCAACTCTCGGGCGATACACAGATGCAATCTGGCCCGCCACTGCAGCCCACCACCAACGGCACTATGAATGTAACCTGGGAGACGGGCACAGACGGCGCAACAGCCAGCAATGCTTACCTGCTAGGCAGCAACGCTCCCATCCTGAGTCCTTACTTGACTTGCGATCCGCGCAATGGCGGAGGAAAATACTTTAACACCGCCTGTTTTGAAACGCCCACCACACTGGGCAAGAACGGCCCGTCGGTCTGGCCCTATATACACGGCCCGGCCTTCTTCGTCACAGACCTGGCCATGTTCAAAAACTTTAAAATGCGCGGGGAACAGAATCTACAGGTCCGCATTTCAGCGTTCAACTTCCTGAACCATCCACTGCCACAGTTTGGTCAGGGCTCTGACGTTGACCTTCACATGGGCTGTAACAGCACATCGGCTGGCCAGGGCTGCAACCTTGGTGGCTCGAATGAAAACGCCACTACCAACGGCAATGTGGAATACAAAGCCACGGGACAGAACCGGTTCATGGAAGTAGCCCTGAAGTATTACTTCTAAAACGCCTCTTCAGCCTGACTGAAGAGATGTTTTTCACCCTTACACCGTCGAGGACGCCCTGCTTGCAGTGGCGTCCTCGTCTAATCAACCTAATCGAGCCACATCCATGAAAAAAAGTACATTTAACATTGTCGTTCTCTTTCTTCTGGTTATCTTTGCTCTGCGCGCAGAATCTGAAATACGCCTTCCGAACGTGCTCGGCAGCCATATGGTGCTGCAACGCAACCGGCCAATTCATCTATGGGGATGGGCCAGTCCCGGCGAAGTTGTTACAGTTGATTTCCACGGCGTTCGCGCTTCCAGCACAACGGATGGTCTTGGTCACTGGAGTCTCTATCTGCCAGCAGAGCCCGCAGGTGGTCCCTATGCACTTACGGTATCCTCGTCCAACTCCGTTAACCTGACGGACGTTCTGGTTGGGGATGTCTGGTTTGCCTCAGGGCAGTCCAACATGCAACTGCCGCTGATGGGATTTCCGAACAACGCTACAGTGACAAACGGCCTAGCCGAGATTCAAAACGCCACACATGCCACGATCCGGCTGTTGCATATCAAGGAGAGATCTTCTTACTACCCTCTTGACGACATTGAGGGGAACTGGACAAATTGCACTCCTGAAACTGCCGCAAGTTTTTCCGCCGCAGCCTATTTCTTCGGGCGCGAGATCGAAGAAAAAGAACACGTCCCGGTTGGTTTGATCGACTCTACATGGGGTGGGACAGTAGCGGAGGCTTGGCTCTCGCTGGAGGCAATTGCATCCGACTCATCGCTCATGCCGATCTTCGCCACCTGGGCTGCGATGACGGAAAAAATCCAGGACACGCCCGCGATTGAAGCAAAAGAAAAGCGCGAAGATGCTGCCGCGCGCGCATCTGGACAAACGCCGCTGCAGCATGTCTGGCATCCTGATCCGCTTTCCTGGCAGCCTGCAGGCCTCTACAACGCCATGGTGAATCCCTTCATATCGTTCCCCATCTGCGGAGTGATTTGGTATCAGGGCGAGTCCAATAGCGCTCTTGACCGTGCGGCCATGTATCAGCGCATCTTTCCAGCCCTGATCTCAGACTGGCGCAGGCATTGGAAGGAAGGTAACTTTCCCTTTATCTACACGCAAATTTCCAGCTTCACCTCTACACCGCAAGAGAATTGGGCTGTCATCCGGGAGGCTCAACGCCGCACCTTGTCTCTTGCCAATACCGCCATGGCTGTCACCATCGACATTGGCAATCCGGATAATGTTCATCCCGCAGACAAGCAGGATGTTGGCCATCGTCTGGCCCTTGCTGCGCGCGCAATCTCCTACGGCGAGCGCATCGAATACTCTGGGCCGCTCTACCGTCAGGCCAGCATAAAAGGCAATTCGATTCGCGTGGATTTTGATCAGAACAAAAATGGCCTAGTTGCAAAAGGTGGCAGGCTCACAGGCTTCGAGATTGCAGACGCAGATCATGGGTTCGTTCCTGCTATGGCAAGAATCGATGCGGGCGGCGTAATTGTTTCAGCCAGCGGCATGGCCAATCCAAAATATGTCCGCTATGGATGGAGCAATGCGCCCGTCATGAATTTATTCAATGGCAACGACTTGCCAGCATCGCCATTCACCTCGGAAGATACGATTCCGGCACCGTAACTTTTTCTGCCTTCGCGCAGGCTTCGATCTTTTCTCCAACGTCTTTGGATGTCAACGTAGACGAAGATTTGCTGATCCATTTATGACATCTATGGTTCCTTCTATAGCGCTCTGCATTTGTTGAAAAGGACCGGATTAAAATTTCCTGGTCTCTTGGATAGTTACAACTATTTTTTCTCCAAGTGTTTCAGAATGGTAACAAGTACGTCCTCTTTGTTGCGGAAGTACGTGTAGAAGCAACATACGGAACTCTTGGCCTCAGCGGCGATCATAGGAACCGTAGTAGCGTGGTAGCAGCATTTGCTGAAAAGCCCAATTGCAGCCTCCAGAAGCGTTCTTCACCGCGCATCATTTCGCAACGCTATTGCTCTCGTCTTTTGGTCGGTCATAGACATCACTTCCATGCAGGATATATTCAGTACGCAAAAGGTCGCCACGCAAGAGTCACTGTCGGATGCTCAACAAGCAAAAAACGAAAACACCCTGCGCGCCAATTAGCACAGCAGATGTCTATTGAGAGTTCATCGCAAATAAATCATTTTTTCATGTGCAATTTTGCCTGCTTGAAGACGATAGTGCCAGCAAGTGCAGTGCACGGACACTAGGGCGCGTTAACACTATCTGAGAGCTTCGACGATCAGGACGAAAATGATAAAGGCGAGAAACATGACGTCGAGTTTCTCGAATCTGGAGAAGATACGGCGTAATCCTTTCAACCTGCGAAAGAGCCGCTCAACCTCGTTGCGCCTTTTGTAGCGTTCGCGGTCGTATTCCCAGGGATCGAGGCGGTTGGATTTGGGCGGAACCACTGGAATCATGCCTAGATCAAGTACCAACTGCGGCGTTTCATTGCCCTCGTAGGCCTTATCCATCAGCATCGGAAGCCCTTCCGGCATCGGTCCAAGATCTTCCAGAAGCGCTCGGCCTTCTGGCGCATCGTGCGCGTTGCCGGGCGACAGAGCAAACACTACAGCCGTTCGAGCATCCGCGGCAACCATATGAATCTTGGTGTTCCATCCGCCGCGGGATTTGCCGATGGCCTGAGGTCCGTTTTTTTTAGCGCGCCTGTACCATCGGGATGGACCTTGATCGAGGTTGAGTCGAGCGAGAAGGCTTCAATCTTGATGCGCACGATCTGCTCGGTCTGCAACTTCTCGAAGACGCGATCCAGAACGCCGTTCTTGGCCCATCGATTCATGCGCGTATAAATGCTATGCCAGTTGCCAAATCGAGGCGGAAGACCGCGCCATTTGCAGCCTTGCTCGGCAACATACAGAATCGCGTTGAGAACCTGGAGGTTCTGCAGTTTTACATTCCCACGCTGAATCGGCAGGCTATCCTTGATCTTCTTGTACTGCTCGGCCGTGATCTCCATTAGCTCCAATTATAACAAATTTAGTGTTAACACACCCTAGTGGAACGTATCCGTACGAACAGGCTCTGGGGCCAACTCTGGTAGTCGATCAAGGCATAGCCGGGGGGGGGCACATGGAGTAGTTCCTCCGAAAGCGCTGGATCTGTTGATAGTTCAACAATGATAACTGCTACATACCTTACTCCATTTAGGAATATATATGAGGCAGACGGCGGAACCCATCAACTATTGCCAGATGCATCGAATCATAATATTGCACATGCCCTTGATGGAAGCGGGTACATGATGAGTGGGATCAATACTGATCCCAACGTGAGTTCATCTGCACAACTCGAACGATGGAGTTCTATTGTTACTGATTCTGGTGTGACGTATACAAATGGTTCAACAACAAATAGTTCCGTTATTACAGACAATATGAATAACATCATAACGATTGATGGGCAGAACAATGTTTCGGATTCCGTTGGACGGACACTCAGGTATCCCTCAACTTATCTTCATCGATCATCAACGACACTGACAGACGATGTGTCGCAATGCCCAAATCTTCAAGTAGCGGCACAACCGGCTGTATATAGCACAGAGTGGGACGTGCCTGGGCAGAATGGAACAACATCTAAGTATATATTTTGCTATACGAGCGTCTCGTATCACACTTATTTTGTGAGGGGAAGAACAACTGTCTACCAAGACGGCGCATGCAACGATGCCATCTATGAATCTGTGGCATGCGCTGCTGATGCTGCGGGCGCGGCCTATGTGCTGCAATCCTTGGTTCTGCCAAACGGTACATACTGGGGTTTTGTTTATGATTCTCAGACATATGTGCCGTCATGGTATGGACCACTGAACGACGCAGACGCGGCTAAGGTACCTGAATCGTACGGCAACGTGATAAAACTTATTCGGCTCTTGACGAGAATGTGTAAAGGCCATCGTTTTACGCGGCTTTCTGAAAGGCGACGAGTTGGGTTCTTGTGGCGGCCAGCCGTTGCGCTTTCAGCAGCAGGTAGTTGAGATTGCGGTAGCCGCGTCCGCGTCGCAACAGCGCTTTGATGTTGCCGTTGACTGCTTCGACCACCCCCAGGGGAACCTTTGTTCTGCAGTAGTTCAGGATTCCCTCCAGATGGCGAAGCAGCATGTCGGCCAACTTCTCCATGGGCTTGAGCCGCTGCCAGCGCAACTGATCGATCCAGTTCTTCAGGTAGCGCAACATCGCGCCCTCATATCTGTAGCTCCACAGCCGATCCAGACTTTCCTTGAGCAGGTACGCCTTCATCACGCGCCGGTTCAGCGCAAACAGTTCGTTGAGTTGCTGTTTTTGGCGCGCGGTCAGATGCACCCAGCGCGTCAGCAGCAGCCAGCGCTTGCCCTTGACCAGTTCCCGCGCCGGCCCGCCCTTGCGGAAGAACTCCTGGCGGCGCACCTCATCCACAGCCGCTCCGGCGTGCTTCATGATGTGAAATTTGTCATAGATGATGCGGCAGTTGGGCAGCCACTCGGCGATGCTCTGCTTGAACGGTTCCCACATATCGACGCAGGCAGCCTGCACCGCGCCACGTTGAAAGGGGCTCAGTTGCTTGGCGAAGAACTCGTCGAGCGTTTCCTTCTTCCGCTCCGCGCCGAACCACAGAGGCTCGGCGGTCCCGAGGTTGCTCACCACGGTGATGAACTTTTGCTTTTTGCCCACAAAGATCTCGTCCACACCCATCTGCCGCAAGGCCGGCTTGCGCCGCGACTTTGCCCAACGCGCCAGATACCGCTGATCGATGGCCCGCACCGTGCTCGCCGCCAGACCAAACTGCCGCGCTACTCGGCTGGCTGCGGAGCTTTCGCAGGCTTGGCCTACCGCATCCTCGAAACGCTTGCTGAAGGGCGCTTTGCCAGGAAGCAGCGGCACCTTCTCCGCCTTGACGCCGCAGTCCAGGCAACGAACCCGGTACAGCTCGATCACCACCGTGGTCAGATACTCGAAGCACGGCAGATCGCGCACTTCCCGCTCATAGCTGGCTACCATTTCGCCTGTTGGCCTGCCGCAGCCGGAACAGACCAGCAACTTGTTGGCCCGCTTGCGCCGAACCCAAAGCTTCAGCCTTTTGCCAGGCTCGTCAATCTCATGCCGGTAGACCTTGTAGCCCGGCCATCCCAATACCCGCGTCCAATCGTTGTCGCGCATCGGGAGGAGAATAGCCGATTCCACACCTCAAGCAAAACCCGCGAAAATCACGCTGCCTTACAGATTCCTGCGCAGAGCCGGTTTTTCAGACCCCGGAATGGAAGAAGCTTTCTATGATTCGCCCGCGTTGCGGCGCTTCGCCGGAGTTGATCTGGGCCGTGCCTCCGCGCCCGATGAAAGCACCATTCTGCGCTTCCGCCACCTGCTCGAAGAACATGAGTTATGCGGCCAGATACTCGATACGGTGAACCACTTTCTAGCCAGCCGGGGCATTCGCATCGGCACGGGAACCATCGTGGATGCAACGATTATCAACGCTCCGAGTTCGACGAAGAACTCGACCGGCAAGCGCGATCCTCAGATGCACCAGACCAGGAAGGGACAGCAATGGTACTTCGGCGCGAAAGCGCACCTTGGCGTTGATAGCAAGTCGGGCATTGTGCACTCAGTCTGCACCTCTGCGGCCAGCGTGGCGGACAAACATATGCTGCCTGACTTACTGCACGGCGCAGAGAAGAAAGTCTGGGGAGACGCAGGCTATCAAGGACAAACCGAGGCAATTCATGCGGCCGCGCCCGGGGCGCAAGATATGACCAGCCGCCGCACCAAGTTCAAAAATTATGTAGACGAAGAAGCCAAGCGCAAAAATACGACCAAGGCCAGAGTTAGATCGAAGGTGGAGTGGTGTTTCCGCATTCTGAAGCGCGTTTTTGGATTTACCAAGGTGCGCTATCGTGGCTTAAGGAAGAACCACGAGTGGCTTTGCGCGGCCTTTGCCCTGGTTAACCTTTACCAAAATCGCAAACGGCTGGTCGCGCTGGGGGCGTAGTGTCTCTGGAGGCCGGAAAACGGCCTCCAGAGACAAAAAACAACCACGTAGAGCCCGCGCCTGGATGCAACTGAACCCGCAATTCTGGCTATAACTGCTTCCGAACCCATTGCATTGTAATTACACCGCAAAATCGCGGGTTGTGCAGAGGCTCCCTAAGTCTGATGCAGACTCTTGTTTCCGAGCAGACGCGGCAGCAGAGCATATGTCCCAACCTGGATCTTCCGGCACTATTCGTATAGATCTTCATGGGCGT
Source organism: Telmatobacter bradus (assembly GCF_048629425.1). Taxonomy (NCBI): domain Bacteria; kingdom Pseudomonadati; phylum Acidobacteriota; class Terriglobia; order Terriglobales; family Acidobacteriaceae; genus Telmatobacter; species Telmatobacter bradus. Next base: position 2,347,572 of record NZ_CP184532.1, on the reverse strand, counting down.
GCGGCGATCACGGTTGAGCATGGAGCAGATGGCGACCTCTTGCGAAGCATTCTGGAAACATTGCGCCGATGATCGACCTTCCCGCAGGAACACGGATTTGGATTGCCGCTGGAGTCACCGACATGCGGCGCGGGTTTCAAGGGCTGAGTGCACAAGTACAGACAGCACTAAAGCAACAACCATTTTCAGGCCATGTCTTCGTCTTTCGCGGACGGCGCGGCGACACCATCAAGATTCTCTGGTTTGATGGTGATGGTCTTTGCATCTTTGCCAAGCGTCTTGAGCAGGGTCGATTCGTGTGGCCGCAGGCTACTGAAGGAACCGTCTTACTGACTCGGGCACAGCTCGATGCTCTTGGAAGGGATCGATTGGCGCAGGCCAGAGAGAACATGGACACCGCAAGTTGCGGTATGATTAACCGCTTCGATTCTCCTTTATCCATGCACCTTATGTGGATATTTTCGCTGTGTGTTTATGGCATACTGCGGTCATGGCAGTCAGCGCACTTCCTGATCTCGATCAACTCGATGCCGCAGCCTTGAAGGCGCTACTCATGGAGCGGCATCAGCAACACGCCGAGGTCATCTCTTCGCAGTCGCAGCAGATTGAGCATTTCAAGCTGGTCATTGAGAAGCTGCGTCGCATGGTCTTCGGATCGAAGAGCGAAAAGGTCAAGATGCAGATCGAGCAGTTCGAACTGCAACTGGAAGAAGCTGAGACAGAGCAGGCCACAGCAGAAGAGAAAACAGAAGCTCTTGCCACTGAGAACAAGTCTCGATCGAAGGCGAGATCATCGCGCAAGCCTCTGCCAGCGCATCTTCCGCGTGAAGTTGTGCAGCACAAGCCGGAAAAGGATTGCTGTCCGGACTGTGATGGAACACTGCGGCTCTTCGGGGAAGATGTTTCCGAGATGCTGGAGTATATTCCTGCCAACTTCAAGGTCATTCGCCATGTGCGTCCCAAGTTCGCTTGCAGCAAGTGCAATCAGGTTGTGCAGGCTCCGGCACCTTCGCGCACCATCGCACGAGGACTTGCTGGTCCGGGACTGATTGCGCATGTGCTGGTTTCTAAATATGCCGATCACTGCCCACTGTATCGGCAGTCCGATATTTACTCGCGGGAAGGCATCGATTTGGAACGCTCCACGTTGGCCGACTGGGTTGGAGCTGCCAGTGAGTTGCTTGCGCCGTTGGTTGATGCATTGCGCAAGCATGTTCTCTCGGCAAGCAAAATCGTAAGCGTGTGAAGTTCCCCTCTTGACGATGTCAGAGATCTTGGGGTTGTTTGGCGAAGTGTCCACTTATTTTTAAGGGGACACCTATTTACTGAATATTGCACAATACAGTGACAGATTGTGTCAAAAAAAGAGTCCAGCGTGGTGCAAGAAGGAAAACGGCAGCTTGGATTGGCGCACGCGATCCATGCCGCTGCACACGCTGTCTTCTGCCTCGCCAAGTCCGGCAACACAGCGGTTGGCCAATTCCTGACCTTTGATGTTGCTCCATAAGTCCTCTACCGGATTCAGGTCAGGAGAGTAACCCGGCAGCGTCTCAATTTGCAGCCAACCACGCTGGCTCTCCAGATACTGCTTCATCTTCCGGCTCTTGTGCGCAGGCAATCCATCCCAGATCAGAATTACCTTTTGCCCGCGCAAGTGCCTCTTCAGATCACGCACGAAAGCAATCAGGCGCTCGTCGTTGTAGCTGATCAACCTGCCCACGCTGCCCATCAGCCAACTGCCCCGGTGGCTTCCCGACCAGTGGAAAAGCCATCACGCCGCTGGCCTTCAATCCCTGCAAAATCCTGCCTCGGCAACCGCATAAGGCATGGGGTTCAGATCGCGCTCACGGAACTTTCCATACGCGTGGGATGCCAGATATTTCTTGAGAAGGAAAATCTAGTGGAGTTGACAGAAGGCGGTAGGGGCCTGGTCAACGTCTTACGTGATTATCTGGCTTGGCTTGAAAAACAGAAGTAGTAGAGAAACGATCATTTAAGGCTTGTGAAATCCATGTGCTTCTCGCATCTCTTCGTCGATTTCGGCGGAATATACTGGACAGGAGTTGAGGAACTTGTACTCTTCCAGATTCTGCACATCTTCTGGGCAGATCAGATGCAGATTCTTCAAGAGCGCAAGCATAGTTGCGCGGTTGTCAAAACTGCGGACGCGTATGGGGACATCCTTCAATGGACCTGAGACAAGCACATTGAAACCATAATTAGCCAAAAATATAATGATTTTTACCGTCATGGCAATAGCGCCTCCAAACTATTTTATCGGTGCTGGCAATTCCTGGGATGGCCGAATCCATCGTATCTTATCTGCATCCTTGGGGGAACGAATAACATGTTGAATCGATGAAGTAGCGCATAAACCTGTGGTTCCTGATCGCCAGGTCTTGATGGATAATGCCTGCCGCTATACGGCACTTGGTGGATCCATTCTACTGTGTGTTGAGCAAGACGATAATACTGTAAGGTTTACAATTAAGGACAGTGGCATTGGCATCGCGGAACAGGATCTTCCGCACATCTTCGAGCGATTCTACCGGATAAACAAACCTCTACACCAGGAACAAAGCGGTTCTGGTTTGGGGTTTTCGCTTGCCAAGTGGATTGTCGATCAGCACAAGGCTTCTATTGTTGTTGATTCCATTCAAGGTGCGGGTTCTTGTTTTAGCATCATTTTCCCACTCTTCGTTCCCATAAGCCGCACTCCTTAACCTGTCCCGAGAAAATGGGGCAGGCGCTTATTGGTCCGGACAAAAATATTTCCCCACCCTAGCCGCAAAAACAAAGACGCGACAAGGGTGGGGAAACTGGTTTACTGCAAAAGCAAAGAGCGGATCAATAGTCTTCGAGCCGGAGAGCTTTGGCTATTCTGCCTCGGCTTCAATGATCATGAATGTTCCAGGTTTTGCTTTTGGACGACCGGTAGTCGATGGTTCGAATTCTGCCGTAGGAAGAAAGATACGTTTGCCACTACCACCCATGGTGCGTGCTCCTTCGGCAGTCTTCAGGATTTGCAAGACCTCGAACTTGCTTGCATTCTCGCCCACAATGGTGAGCGATCCATCACGGCAGCTAGCAAAAGCCTGACCATCGATATAGGTTGTAGCGTCAACACCCGCGCCGATGGGTAATGCTGCCTCAATCGTGCCGGTGTCGGCATTCATGACAACAAGCTTTTGAGGGTTGCGGCAACCGATAAAAAGACGGTGGTGGATCACATCCATGGACATGCCAACAGGACGTCCGCCGGGTGTTACAGGCCACTGTGCCACAACTTTGCGCGATTGCAAAGAGACGACCGCCACAAGACTTTTGTCTGCAAGGTTGATATAGGCCTTGCCTGAGCCATCTACTGCCAGGAACTCAGGCGCACCGGGAAGTTTGATTGGCGCACCTATCGATCCTGTCTTTGGGTCGATTTCCGGTTTGAATGCGAAAAGCGCGTTTCCATCTCCAGAAACGGCAAGCACCAGGTCCGTGGAGGGATCGTAAATAATGCCGTCCACGTCGGGGATGGCAGTAAGCCGGTCCAGAACCGCATACGTGGTCAGATCAAAAACGAGGATGGCTCCGCTACCGCCTCCATCCGTGATAAAGCCGCGATTGAGCTTAGGTACAATGGCCACGCCATGGGAGGATTTTTGCCCCTGGATATCGGCAATGAGTTTGCCTGTACCAGTGTCTACAACCTGTGTATGCGTCGTTCGCGTAACAAAGAGGCGATGATTCGCGTCATCGACAGTAACATAATCCCATCCACCCTCGCCGCCGATGTGAAACGTCTGTTTCACGCTCCAGGCGGGTTGGGCAATGGCGGTACATGCAGCGCTGCAGAACAGACATAGAGCAGCCAATGCGTATTTCATTTGCATTCTATTTCTCCTAACGAACAATCGAAACTCTTAACCAGCAATCATCGGTTGTAGAGGATCTTAGCCCAGGAACCTTAAGATAGAATCAAGATGAACCGAAAAATATAACGAAATACGTAAACATGGAACGGCTCACATAGAGGGCAATAAAACCGTTACGCATGTTCCTGAGCCTTGAGCGCTTTGAATGCTGATTTCGCCTCCGGAGCTTTCCACAATACTCTTGCAGATGGCAAGACCCAGCCCTGCCCCACCTGTCTGACGCGACCGTGAAGAGTCTTCACGAAAAAAACGTTCAAAGACATGGGGAAGATTTTCTGGCAACATCCCGGAGCCAAAATCCTGCACCTTGAGAATGGTATGGCCAGTTCCCAGGCTAGAAGCCAGAATCATTATCTCGGATTCCCTATGGCTATGCTGAATCGCATTCATGACGAGGTTGGAAATAAGTGTCTGCGCGGCCTCAGGAAGCATCTTGATCGCGCTAGCCTGATTACACGATGAACGAAGTATGATGCCCTGAAGATTCGCGAAATTATTTAGCCTGCCAAGAATAATTTCAATTTGTTCTTCCAAGGAACAGTATCCAGCAGCAGCAATGGCTGTTTCCTCAAAGCGCGCAAGGGCAAGCATATGTGCGGCCAGTTCTTCAACGCGTGTATTATCTTCCAGGATACGATCAAGGCCTGCCTGATATTCTTCTGTGCTGCGGGTACGTAAGCCAAGAACTTGCACGCTGGAACGAACAATGGCGACGGCTGTTTTGAGTTCGTGGGCCGCATCGCTGACAAACTGTCGCTGCTGGTCGAATACACCCCTAAGCCGCGCCATTGATTCCGCAATGGCCACCGCAACCGGTTTTAGCTCGCGAATGCTCATGGATGAAGCAGGCGCTTCAAATTGCAAAGAGCGGGCTTCAATTGCACCGGCCTCTGTGGCAAGTTCCTCCAGAGGGCGCAGCAGGCGGCGCAGTAACACCACGATCAACACCGCAGTTAAACAGAAAAGCGTGGCGCTGAGAAGCAGGTAAAACCTCACTGCTTCTATAATTTCATTCCATATATGATCCATAGGAATGGCATAGAGCACCTTAAATGGACGCTGCCGTCCTACGCCCCCGGTCTCATAGCGGTCGATAATGCGCAAAGCCTGACGCTGGTATATGCGATATTTGTGGCCATTGAAGCTGACTTCGCCAAAACCATCCATAGCCAGCGGCGGAAGTAACTTCGCCGTATCTTCAGAAGCACCGATCAACCGATGATCGGAAGAATATGCAACATAGAGGTCGCCATGACGGGGTCTGAACTCTTTTGAATTAACCGTAACGTGATCTTCGGGGTCTTCCGCATCTTGTACCGCGCCAATCAGCGAGTCAGCGCTTCCACGTACCATCTCGTCCAGTTCGTGGAGACGCGCATGCCGTTCGTGCAATATCGCGGTACCACAAAGAATCATGCCACAAATGAATTCAATACCTAGGACTAACAATGTGGCATCGCGAATGATCGAGCGCATTTTCATGCGGATACCTCACTGCCTGCAGAGAGGCGATATCCGCGACCGCGGATATTTTCTACAACTGTCTCAGCGGTGGCCGCACGCAACTTCCGACGCAGATTGGAGACGTGCGCCTCAATCACATTGGAATGATGCTCCCACGTGAAATCGTAAAGATGTTCTAGCAGATTCTGCTTGGAGATGATTTGCCGCGGATGGTGCATCAGATATTCAAGGATGTGGAATTCCGTTGGGGAAAGATCAATCTGCTGGTCGCGCGCGGAAACAGTTTGCTCCGTCAGGTTGAGTGTAACGTCGCCAACGGTAAGATGCGTCTGGCGCACCCCCTTTCCGCGACGCACCAGAGCGCGAGCGCGGGCAATTAATTCGCCCAGGTCGAAGGGCTTCGTCATGTAATCATCAGCGCCGATATTGAGTAAAGCGATAACGCTTTTTGTCTCGGAAATGGCGGTAAGGATGAGCACTGGCGTCTGATTGTGTTGAGCGCGAATCGACTGAAGAACGTGCTGGCCATCGGGTTCGGGAATCATGAGGTCGAGCACGATAAGATCAAAAGCTACAGTCGCGCAAAGAAGCAATGCGCTGTTCCCATCGTGGCAGACATCGACAGCATACCCAGGACCTTCGCGCAGCGCGAGCGCGATATTCTCGGCCAAACGATGTTCGTCTTCGACAACCAAGATACGCACAGTCGGCTCCTTATTCCATCAACCTGCATCGATTGTATGCGGACAGACGCAAAAGCGTATTGTGATTGAGCACCTTAATTCTCCTCGCAATTCACTGTCTGCATACGATTCCGCGTGAGCAGGAAGTATACAACTGGCGTGACGATGAGGCTAAGCAGCATGGAGATGAGCAAGCCTCCGATAACGGCGATAGCCAACGGCTGCAGCATCTGTGAACCTGCTCCTAACGCGAAGGCCAGTGGCAACATACCACAGATAGCGGCAATCGCCGTCATCAGAATAGGACGGAGCCGCCGCTGTGCAGCATGAATCATTGCATCCTGCGCGGACATTCCTTCGGCACGGTAACGCTCTTCGGCATCGAGCAACAAAATGCCGTTTTTAGCGACGATGCCAATCACCATGATAAGTCCCATGAACGATGCCACATTAAAGGTTGTGTGCGTAACAAGCAGAGCAAAGATGACTCCGGCAATCGAGAGCACGGAAGAGGCCAGGATGGCGACTGGAGCCGGAAAGTTGCGAAACTCCGCGAGTAGAACACCAAAGACCAGAGTCAGGGCAAGAATCAATACGCGCAGCAGATCGTGAAAAGACTTTTGTTGCTCTTCATAAGTGCCTCCGTAGGTAACATGCACCGAGGGTGGCAAATGCAGATCCGCAACCGCCTGGCGAACACGGGTCATGGCGGTGCCGAGATCTGAACCTTCCAAACGGCCGGTCACAACAACCATGCGTTGCAGATTTTCACGACGAATTTCGTTTTGGGGCGGTAGCTGCTGGATGGTAGCAAGCGAACCAAGTGTAGCCATGTGTCCGGCTGAACTTGTGAAGACTGTGTTTTTGATGGCGTCAAGTGAGGCACGATCTTCTGCCGCTAAACGAACTCGAATCGTATATAGACGGCTATTGGCAATCAACGGGTCGGAGGCTGGCAGTCCATCAAGAATTGCGGTTGCGTCCTGTGAAACTTCGGCGGGCGTAAACCCGAATCGCGCGGCAACCTGAGGATCAACCTGGAAGATGGTAGCCGGACCACTAATCGTGTTATCGATACCGTTTTCAACATCGACGACGGCAGGTACTTTCCCGATGGCTGCACCTACCCGTGGTCCAATCTCTGCGAGCGCTGCTTCGTCGGACGAGAAGATTTTGATTTGCACTGGTTCAGGCGCGTTGGAGAGATCGCCAATCATATCCTGAAGCACCTGCGTGAATTCAACATCAAGTTCAGGCTCAGTTGCCTTGATCTGCGCACGAACATCAGAAATTACATCATCGATGGCGCGATCCCGTTTGCCCTTGAGCATCACGGTAAAGTCACCGGTGTTGGCTTCGGTAACCGCGGCCAGCCCCATCTGCAGGCCTGTGCGTCGGGTAGTGCTCTCAACTTCAGGCATAGAATGCAAGATCTTTTCAACATGCTGCAGAACTCGATTGGTCTCAGCCAGAGAACTACCCGCAGGCATGATGTAGTCGAGCACAAAACCGCCTTCATCCATCTCTGGCAACAGATCGGAACCGAGTGCCTGAAAACCAAACCAGGCACCAAGAACAAGCAGGAGACAGCCCACGCCAAGCCAGAGAGGACGAGCGAGCGCCATGGTCAACACACGACGATGAAGTCCAAGAAAGCGCCCCAGCAACTTGCCTGCGCCATGTTCCGTATGCGGCTGGCTATTTGCCCTGGAGTGAAGAAAGAGGATGCTGAGGCCAGGCGTCCATGTTAGCGCGAGCAGCAGCGATGTGAGCAATGCCGCGGCCATGGTAATGGCCAATGCGCGGAAGAACGATCCTGTAACTCCACTGACGGAAACCAGCGGAAGAAAGACCACAACCGGCGTAATTGTTGAACCGATAAGCGGTGCCATGATTTCCTGCAGGGACTTCTGTACCGCCTGGGTGCGCGATTCACCGTTATCGCGATGCATAACTATGTTTTCAACAACAACGATGGCATCATCGATGACAAGCCCAATGGCTGCGGCAAGCCCGCCGAGCGTCATCAGGTTAAAACTCTGGCCCAGCATCCAGAGAACAACAATGGTGATGGCAACAGTTACGGGAATCACGAGTCCGGCGATCAGAGATGAGCTCCAATCACGAAGGAAGAGAAAGAGAATCGCACTGGCAAGAAGCAGACCAATTAAAATCGCATCGCGTACACTGGCAATGCTGTCGCGCACTAGTTGCGACTGGTCATAAAACGGCTCAAGTCTGACTCCGGGTGGAAGATTCTTCTTCAGATCCTTGATTTCCGTGGACACGTCATCGGCAACAGTGACAGTGTTGCTTGCCGGCTGGCGAGCAATATTGAGCAGGACCGCTGGCTTGCCATTTGCAGTAACAGAGGTATAAACGGGCAGAACTGATTTTTCAATCGAGGCCACGTCGGCGATACGTACAGGTGCGCCCGCGGGGGTGGTCTTGACGACAAGTTGACCGAGGCCGTCTGCATCATGTACCTGTGCGCCAACCAGGCCAAGGACCAATTGATGATTTTCTTCGTAGAGCCCGGGTGAATCTACAACATTGGATGCCTGGATGGTGTTGAGCAGGTCGGTGATGGTAACACCAGAAACCGCCATTGAAGCCAGGTTTGCGATCACATGAAATTCGGGAACCTGTCCGCCCTGAACAACTACCGTACTCACGCCTGCAACACGATTCAGTGGTGGCTTGAGTTGATAGGTCGCAATTTCCCAAAGGCGTGACTGCGGCACCGTGTCGGATGTAAGGCTGTATCCAATGATGGGAAACGTTGCAAATGTCAGGCGGTTGGATGTGATGTGCGCACTGGCAGGCAATGTTTGCTGCACGCGGTTAAGCGCGGCATCCACCAGTTGAAGCTGGCGAACCATGTCGAGGTTCCAGTCAAAGAACAGACTGACCTCGGCCGATCCGCGACTGGTAACGGAACGAACACTGCGCAAACCTGGTACGGAATTGACGGCATCTTCAATCGGGCGAGTGACGGTGACTTCCATCTGCTCGACGGGCATTACACCGTTATCAACACCAATGACGATGCGAGGAAAACTCGTCTCGGGAAAAACTGCAATCGGCACCTGCGTTGCAAGATAGATTCCGGCAATGGTAAGAACCACCGCAAAAAAAAAGATAGTCCGTGTATTTTGCGCGAGCCAGAATTTTTTTGCGCCCGAGGGACGTTCTTGGGAGGATGCCATCAATTACCTCCTTCATTCTTCTGGGAGGCAGGTTTTTCGTCGTCTGTGCTCGCCGCCTCTACCTTCACGCGTGTACCTTCATCGAGCGCGTATGCACCAGAGGTGATAACTATATCGGAAGCGGAGATGCCACCAAGAATCTGAACATCGGCTCTATCCGCAATACCGAGCGTGACCGGCTTGCGATGCGAAACTCCACCGACAATCACCATCACAGACTTACTACCATCGTCTGAGCTGAGAAGTGCGGACTGCGGAATCTTCATGGCTTGAGCAACACTTCTACCGTTGATGATCACCTTAACCGGTGTACCAACTTTCAACACACCATCGTGATTATTGATTTTGAGCCAGACTTCAACGGTGGTACTGCCAGAATCAAGCGCAGGGCTGATCAGTGAAACCTCAGCCTTAACAGGAGAATCAATACCAGGGACATGCACCACAGCTTCGTCACCTGGCTTAAGTTGTTGTGCCTGAATTTGTGCAATGTGCATTTTCGCGAGCAAGACGGAAGTATCCATCACCGTGATCAGCGGCGTCCCTGTTGGTGCTGTCTCACCTGTAAACAATGGGCGATCCGTCACGACACCATTGATAGGTGCGCGAATTTCAGAGTAACTGACCTGTGCCGCCGCACCCTTCAATTTTCCCTCTGCTGAGGTAAGCTGACCCTTCGCCACCTTGAATGCGGCATCGTGACTGACCTTCTGTACGGATTCAAGATGCATTTTGGCGGCGTCATAGGCAGCTTGCGCTTGCACAAGTGCGGCCTGTGCAGTATCAAGATCCCGGCCAGGGATTGCGCCTTCAGCAAAAAGCTGTTTGCGGTTCTTGACGATGCTTTCATTCAGGTCCAGGTTTGCCTTGGCCTGGTTAAAGTCAAGTTGCGCACGCTGAACATCTTCAGGAATCTGTGCCTTGGTTGAGGTCAGATACGCAGCCTGAGCAGCTTCATACGATCCCTTATTATCGAGTGCCGCCGCAGACAGATCCGCGTTTTCGAGCGTAACAAGTAACTGACCAGCCTTCACTCTAGTTCCACGCTGAACGTAGAATCTGCTCACCGGAGCAGAGATCTTGGGCGCGATGGCGGCCTGTGCAATAGGTGTAAGCACGGCATCGGCGGTGATATGTTCAGAAATATCGCCCAGTTCCGGTTTTTCTGCCTGAACGGAAACTTCAACGGACGGGGCTGCTTCCTTTTTACATCCGACAAGCATTGTCAGCGAGAACAGGACAAAGGCTACGCCACGAACGCTGGCGTTACGTGCCGCACGGAGCTTCAGAGACATAGACTTTGGCCTCGAATTCATGGAGTCACATCTTTCCGGTAAGAGTCTGTAGATTTGCGAACGCCATGCAATAGCGAACGCGGCCATCTTCGCGGCTATTTTCAGCAACAACAAGAGCCGACTGGGCATCGACTACTTCCAGTACGGTGGCTTCGCCTCCCGTATAGCGCATACGGGTCAGTCGCAGACTTTCCTCTGCCGTGCTTACGCTGCTATCGAGTGAGGCAAGCTGGTGCTGAGCAACAGAAGCTTCCGCATAAGCTTCATTGAGCCGTGCAATCAACTGCCTCTGCGTCGCACTGAGCGCAACACGGGCAACATCGCGCCGGATCTCGCTTTGCTTGATCTTGTGCTGTGTAGAGAGCCAATCCCAAACAGGAAGATCAACGCTCATGCCCACGGAGTAACCAAGATTGCGTGTCTGATTGGATCCATTCACGGCGAATTGTGGAGCATCAATTCCATAGGTGTAATTGATGCCTATGGTCGGCAGATACGCGCTGCGTGCAGTAAGCACATCCGCGTTGCTCTGGGCGACAAGAGCCAGTGCGCTCTTCATTTCAGGATTGTTTTTTGCCGCAGCCTGCTCGATTTCCGTGCGACTGGAGAGCACAGGAAATACCTCTTCCGCCAGACGGTATGGCGTCGTGGGATCGGGGAAGAGAAGAACACCAAGTTGCAGACGGGCATTCTCCGCCGCCAGACCAGCATCCTCCAGTTCGCGCGCGCGCTGCTGCTCGTCAAGCTGAGCTTTCACCACATCCGCATGTGCGGCTTCGCGCGCTTGTTCGCGCTTTTGCGTTAGATTCAGGAAGTCTGCAGCTTCATCGTGCGCTCGCTTGGCAATAGCAGCATGCTCCACAGTTGCCAATTCTCCAAAGAACATGTCTGTAATGGTTGCTACCAACCCGCGGTGGGCAATCTCCTGTTCGGCTGCGGCCTGTATGGCCGCGGCATCTATCTTGCGTAGATCACCAAGAAGCCCCAGGCTGAAGGATTCATTCACAATGCCTTGGCTGATGTACTCGCGCACGTCATTACTGGCGGCAAAACGGGGAGAAGAGTCCGAAACGACAGTATGCGAAGATGAGCGAATCGGCTGTGTATAGACGCCCTGGTTATGAAAATTTACGGTAGGAAGCAGCGTTGCACGTGCAATATTGCGGTCCAGTTTTGCCAGGTGGCTGGCTGCCGTTGCCGCAGCATACGAAGGCTCGTTGACTTCAGCGCGATGAATTACCTCGTCCAGCGTCAGAACAAGCTCAGGCTCTCCAGAAGCCTGTCCGTAAATGCTTCTGGATGTGAGACAAATGAGTGCAGCTAGAAATGCCACAGGCCTGGTAAATCTCATGCAATTGATTCTATGCGCGCAACCTTAAGAAAGAGTGAAGGTGTTTGTTTCTTTTAACCAGTGAGAAAGCACGTTGAATGCGGTAAGAAGGAGACAGGTTCGGCGAAATTGCAGCACGTGCTGGAGAAGATGGCAGACTTGCCCATCACCCGCATCCTCGATCTTCTGCCTTGGAACTTCACCGCACCTCAGACAGATCTCGGATCACCTCAAGTGCCGCGTAAAAATATGTAGACACTTGAGATGCCCCTATCGAAGTTGATGGCGCAGAGAAATCGACCACGAGTGGATGGCTGCCTTGGTTGCGCAGTAAGTTGGGGTGAACGCCAGACCTGAAGATACATTGATAACCGTGGCCTGTGCCTGCTGCTTCAGGTGCGGCAGCAATGCGGCCGTCAGCTGCAGCGGCGCGGTGAAGTTGGTTGCGATGGTGGCGTCGATCACTGAAGGATCGGGGGCGTTGAGCAGATCTTCCGTCTGCATGATGCCTGCCATGTTCAGCAGCACGTTTAGAGAGGGAAACTTCGACGTGATTTCCGCAGCGAAGCTCTTCAGCTTGGCCGGGTCCTGAACGTCGAGAATTTCGAAGGCCATGCCGGGGTTTGCAGCGACAACCGCTTCCAGGACATTCTTGCGGCGTCCCGCGATGATGACCTTGTTGCCGAGTTTGTGGAAGGCTTCGGCGAGACCGCGACCGATGCCAGATCCGCCGCCAGTGATCAGGATGGTGTTGTTTCCCTTGGGATTCATTGCTATTGACTCCTTCTTTGCTTACTATAGGAGAGTGACGCTCTGAAAGGAAGAGCGCACTTCTTGGTTTGATACTCACTAAATGGTTAGAAATGCGAAAAATCGGGTTAAAACTGTGACAAATAATTCTGCGGAGCTGCGTTTTCAATCCGTGGACGGTGCCGTGTCCTCTCCAGAGATCGACAGGCTGGTCGAGGAGATTATCGGCCGCATCGCAGACAAGTGGACAATGCTCCTACTGGAGGCGTTGGCGCAGAACGGTGTTGTTCGCTTCAGTGAGTTGGCAAAACTGGTCAGCGGCATCAGCCAGAAGATGCTGACGCAAACGCTACGCCAGATGGAGGCGGACGGATTCGTCACGCGCACGGTGTATGCTGTTGTTCCACCGCGCGTGGAGTATGCATTGACGCCTTTGGGAGAAAGTCTCGGCGCGGCCTTTTGTGGTGTGTGGGAATGGGCAGAGACGAACTACGCAGAGTTGGAGCGACAGCGGGCAGCGTACCGGAAACGGATGGGGATAGAGAGTTGACTACACCCTCCATCCTGTCATCATTCTATGTCAATCTCAGAAACAAACGCCGCAACCTTTTCGAAGCTTCCGCAGCTTCGATCCTGAAAAACATTTCGTTGGATTGGAAACACCTGCTACTATCCGTTAAAGCAGTTTTGGATTGGTCAGGGCAAGTGGTCCAGGCCGAAAGGGCATCTTGAATGGCCTCCGCCGCGTGCGCGTCTTCACAAGCGCAAGATTCATCCTCAGGACCGATCAGGTAACGGCCGCCCGCGCCAAGAAACAGCATCTCGCCTCCGCTCGCCGGCAGAAACGGCAGCGTGTGGGCGATGTACCGGTCGTAGGCTGCAGCGCCACTGATCGGCGCAGACGGAGCCAGTTCCGGATGAGCCGAGTAATCTGCCACCTTGCGAAAGCGCAGCAGATTGAGCATGACAACCGGCCCTTCGAACGCTCGTTGCATCAACATGCGCCCGGTTTCCTGCGTCGGTTCAAGATACGATCTCATGCGCTTTCTCCCCTGCGACAAGCCAATCGTTCGGCATAGGCGCGAATGCCGTCCGGCCACGAAGCCGTTCTCGCGGCAAACTGATTCCAGTCGCTGGCAAAAAGCGCGCGCGTCGTCTCTTCAAATCCAGACAGGTTGCCAGCAACTGCGGACAGGAATCGATAGGCTGCTTCCTGCGCCTGCCGTTGCGAAGTCTTGCCTTGATCGGACAAGCGGGCTTCTTCCACCAGACGACGCAGAGCCGCCGACGCACCGCCCGTTTGCATGGCAAGCCACTCCCAATGACGCGGCAGCAACGTGACTTCGCGCGCAACGACGCCGAGGCGGGGACGGCCGGGCTTCTGGGCCGGTGAGCAGGCGCTACTCTTCCTCGCTGCCCGCGCTGCGGTAACTTGTTGGCGAGCACGCTCGGCAAGGCGCGCGACGATCTCAGCGGTACTTCCGAGCAGATCCAGATCGACGACCTCGCCACTGGCATCGTCGAAAACGAGCAGCGGAAGAACGGCAGGCTGCGCTTCAAAAGCCTTGACGGCGAGGGCAACATCGACGAGAGCTCCGGCAGCAACCTGCTCGAATCCACAAAAGGCAGTACACGGCTTGGCGAGAAAGGCAGAGGTATCGGTCTTCATAGACAAGTTAATTATATCCGTATAATATTAATTATGGCGGTAAATGGAGCAGTCCATAGCTTTACCGGACAATCCTACCCATACCGCTGCCCTCCTACGAACCAATCCTGCCGGGTGCCTCCTCAAGGTCCAGAGTTTGGGCCGGGAAAACCAACTGCGCTACGGCTTGTACTCTCTGGCAGCCTCGATCTGGAGAAGCGCCTGGACCGGCAACTTATCACTTGATCCACCGGCGAGTACGCGTACCTGCTCTTTTTCGATACGCCATGTGTGCCGCGCTGAGTCCCAATAAGCAAGATCATGCGGATTGAGTTCGAGGACAACGTTCTTTTCTGCGCCTGGCTCAATGTTGACCCGCTCAAAGCCCTTGAGCTCAAGTTGCGGACGCTCGACGGCAGAGCCAAGGTGCTGCACATACATCTGCACCACTTCGTCGCTAGAGCGCGTGCCGGTATTTTTGACCTTCACAGTGACCGCGATCTTGCCTTCAGCGTTTGTGCTGGACGCGCTTAGGCTCAAGCTTTCATACACAAAACTGGTGTAGCTGAGACCGTAACCGAAAGCGTAGAGCGGTTTTTCTTTCGCATACATGTAGGTGCGGCCGTGACGAATATCGTAATCCATCATGGGCTGCAACTGCGCGTCATCCGCGGGCCAAGTCTGATTCAAACGACCGGCTGGCGAGTAGTTGCCGAAGAGCACGTCAGCAAGTCCGTGGCCTTCTTCTTCGCTGTTATGGGTGATGTGCACAATGGCAGGAAGGTTGTGCTGGCTCCAGGAAATCGCGTATGGAAAGCCAGAGCGAAGCACTTCAACGGTATGCGGATTGACGGCAAATATCTTCTTTACCAGTTCTTCCTGTTCTAGAACGATTGTCTTGCGATCCACGTCCTCTTTACCGTTTGAAGGAATGGGACACTGATCCCATTCGGCGTTACAAGTAGGATGGTTGCCGACCACAACAATAGCAATATCTGCCTTGCGCGCCAGAACCTGCGCCTCAGCTAAATTGGAGCCGTCGGTATAGATTACCTTCGCCCCTTTCGCGGCTTCCTCAATGCCCTGCACAATGCTCACGTTGTATGGAGGCGTACCGCTATACCAGTCATAGAGGACCTCATTCGTCCATGGACCGATGACGGCGATAACTTTGAGTTTCTCGCGATTCAAGGGGAGCATGTCGTTCTCGTTTTTGAGAAGAACAATCGATTCGTCCGTTGCCTGACGCGCAAGTTCCCTGCTTGAAGCGCGATCCCACGGAGGAAGCATGCCATTCGTCTGGCGGCCAATCTTCGCATAGGGATCGGCTCCGTCAGGGTCCATCTCACCCAGCCGAAGATGGAGGCGAAGCATGTTCTTGAGCGAAGCGTCCATATCAGCTTCTGTCAGCAGGCCGTCCTTGAGAGCTTTCGTCAAATCAGGTTTGTACTCATCAAGGAATCGATTGATGCCTGCCTTGACCGCTGCCGCTGATCCGTGTTCCTTGTCGGGGAAGCTCTTGTGGTCTGTAACAAGCAAGCCGAGAGCACCACCGTCGGTGCAGATGATGCCGTCATTGCCCCATTCCGTGACCATGACGTCCTTAAGAACGGGATGAATCATCATGGGCGTACCATTCCAGGAGTTATATGCGGCCATTACGGCACGGGAGCCACCTTGCTCAAATCCCATACGGAACGGGACTGAGTAATACTCTCGGAAGAGGCGCTCATCAAAATCGGACGAAGTATAGGAACGGCCGTTCTCGTTTTCGTTGGCCAGGAAGTGCTTCATGAGAGAGGCAGCCTGCCAGTGCTTGGGATTGGGCCCCTGCAATCCGTGAATGAAGGCGACCGCCATCGTGCCAACCAGGTATGGATCCTCGCCCATCGACTCTTCCGTGCGTCCCCAGCGTGGATCGCGGCTTAGGTCGACGTTGGGGGCGCGCATCACGATTCCGCCAAAGTCGAAGACAGGATTCTGGTAGTAATAGCGGCCCTCCTCCCCTTCGAGCGCGCCAATCTTCTTCATCAGCACGGTGTCCCAAGTCTCGCCCAGTCCCTTCTCCTGAGGGAAGGTCGTGGTGGGCAAGGGCTGGCGTCCGCGCGGCCCCCACTGCCCCGGGCCGCCCAGCGCGAGACCGTGCAGTCCTTCAGTTTCGTCCGAAAACACAAGTTTCAGACGAGGGATTTTAGAATGGCCACCCATAAGCTCGACCTTTTCATCGAGCGTCAGACGCTTCAGTAAATCGGCAATGCGCTCATCATCACTTAACTTGGGATCAAGGAACGGATAATCCGTCTGAGCGCTTGCTTTGAGCACGAACAGAGCAGATACCAAAAAGAAAGATAGAAGCGATTTTCTACACCCACTTTGCCACATGACTTACTCCCATCCCCAATCCCAAGAGCGTAAGTTAACGCGCAGGAAAGGGATTAACCATTTGGATGGCACACCGCAGTTCTATTCCACAAGATCGACTTGGTATGGGCCGAGCTTCATATTGCCATCGTAAGACTGGTGTGAGATAACGCCATGCGCATTCACACCGACTGCAACATCCTTCTCTTCCTCTGTCGTATTCACATAGAGAGTGCGGCCATCGACGACTCTTGCGTAAACTCCCTCGGGAGTCTTCGGGCCCGGCTGAATGTCCGCAACCTTGTAGAGATAGTTCATGAGTGGTCCGATTGCAGAAGGATTCGATTCCGTCGCCAGATAGATGGCTTTGCCTTTGCCAAATTTATTGATGGTGAGAGCGGGAGCCGGGGTGCTGGTATTTGTGAAACGCGCAACCACCGTGGCCGTGGACGGCTCAAGCACTTCATAGTGATGGACGGTGGTTTCGATTGAGTCCCCATCCAACTGAAATTTCAATTTGGCCGGAATATCGTAAAACGCATTTGTCTTCAATCCAAAAACGTCGCTCAAGCGGCCGGGCAAAGGCGTATCAAACCACTGTCCATGTTCGTCAACTTTCGCTGAGAATGCCGTCATCAGGACCGTGCCTCCCCCGCTCACGTAATTCCGAAGAGCTTTCGCTGAGTCGGCATCCATCACATAATCGGCTGGCACAACAACCAGCTTGTAGGACGAGAGTCTGTCGTGCCCAATGTTGATGATGGCCGTGTCGATATTCGCGCGAAAGAACGGCTCGAAGGCACCTTGTACCTGCTCCGTATACGAAGTTTTGAAGTATTGAAGCGTCGTACTGGAAGGACCATTCGGGTGTGAATCAACGAGTGAATCGAAGGAATATGCAATGGCGACTTCGGGGTGCGTGTAGCGCGGAAATCCGAATTGCGAAAGCTGACGGAACTCGGCTGCAATGCGCGCGAATTCATCAACCTTCCATGAGGGCGTGCCATCGTGGTCTACCAGCCCAAAGAGTGCCTGCTCCTCACCGCCAAGGTGACTGTTGAACGTCCACGCAAGCAGTCCTTGCGCTCCCAGCATGAGTCCCAGGTGCGCATACATCCGGCTGCGGCCCGGCTCTCCATACCATCCTCCACCGCCCGCGGTGAACTCGTTGAACCAGATAGGCGTGTTCAGATCGCCTTTCGTCATTACTGCGGCAAACGCGCCACCGACTGGGTCGCCTGGGTAGAATCCCTCGGCACCATAGGACACATATGCCTTGTACGTCGCAAGATAATCAAAGCCTCGCCTTGGCGCGTAATCCCACAAATTGGAAATCGACGGAAGCTCCGGCATGTTGCGGTGGCGAATCGCATCGAGTTCCTTGAGTCGCGCAACCGTAACATCCGACCAATAGCGATGAAGATCCAAGTAGCGCTCGGAAGGCCCGGGGCCGTCCGCGAGGGGTAGATCCACGTCCTCGAAGCCATTCAACCGGCGTGACCATCGCTGTGTCGCCCATGCCTTATTCAGATCTTCGACGGTTCCATACTTATTTTTAAGCCATGTGATGAATCGTTGCCGATCGGTTTCTGAATACGACATAAAGCCGTTGCCAATCTCATTGTTGTAGCCAATAGCAATCACGGCTGGGTGATGCGCGTAGTGTTTCGTCAGTGCATCCGCCATAATGCCAAGTTCATGCACATAACCCGGATCGCTGATGTCATCCATATAGCGCTCTGCGGGAGGCAGACGGACGCCATTCTGGCTGACGATATCGACACCAGGGTACGCGCGATGCAGCCATATCGGTGCAGGTGAGCCAGGGATATCCAGAATCACCCGAATACCGTTGGCCTGCATCTTGTCCATAATCTTGTCAAACCACGCAAAGTCAAACTTTCCTTGCGACGGCTCGAATGAGTCCCAAGAAAGATCGCCCATGCGTACAACGTTGAACCCGGCCCCCTTCATGATGGCAATATCACGATCGATCTGTTCAGGCGTACGGTCGATCGGCTGATAGCAAGCACCGACGAAGAGTTGCCCTGGACCGGGCCAGTTTGGATGAGCAGTATCCTTCTGCGCAGCAGACGTAACGCTCAACGCACCCAGGAGGATAAGAGGTAGCACAAACTTTCTGAGTGACATAACACCTCCCTTTTGGCGGTTTGCTGAATGACGACCGTTCAATTTCCCCCCTGACGGCGTTTCAGTTTGACTAGCACAACATCATTGCTCTTCATCGGCACAGTAAAGTCGATTGCGCCAGCCGGTCCACTTTGCAATATCTTGTCCGTCTCCGGAAGATCCCGCGTAAGTTCGTTCAGGTGCGCGATCTGCGCCGCGGTCAGTTCCTTGGGAGAGCCCATCTCAATGTAAGCCGTATAGGCATCGTTTGCGTTATAGCCTGTCCGGCTCACTTCAAGCCGATACGCCGCGCTGGGAACCAGATGCGTGAGATGTAACTCCACCGTCGCCGCCGGATGCGCTGGAATGACCCGCGTGTAGAAGGATCGATTGCTCATCTGCTGATCCGGCTGTTCGAAATCCCAGATCACAGCGCTCACATCCCCGTCTTTTGTGGATAACATCGCCTGAGGATCGCTCGTTGCCAGGTTTTTTCCTTGCAAGGCGTGAAGGTATTTGTATGCGAAGTATGCAGGCTTGCGAATCCCCTGAGGATTCAGCAGGCCGAATCCACCCTGAAATGGAGCTGTCGGCGGACCTGGTTCTTCAAAGATGTCGGTATAGGTCCAGTAACTCATGCCCTGCGCCAGTCCCTGACAGGCTTTCAGCTTGGTCAGGATGTAGGGTGCACTAATGTACGAATCATGCACGGAGTCACGCGGCGTGTAACTTGTGCTCCATTCGGAAAAATACAGCGGAAGGCCCGGAAACGGCGAGGCCGAAATTTGTTCGCGAACACGGCGCACGTCTCCCACGATTGCGTCCGGCGACGGATCTAGCTTGGTATCGGACTTCCCTTCTTCATCAAGAAAACCGCCGTTAACACCATAGGTATGTGTCGTAACGAAGTCAACGCTGGCACCGCTCTGCTTCACGTGTGCCAGAAACTCGGGAACCCATGCAGCTCCGGCAGTGCTTGGTCCTCCTACTCGCAAAACGGGGTCAATGGACTTGATGGTTTTCGCGGTCAAATCATAGAGGTCGAAGTAGGCTTTCTGATCCGCGCCTTCCCAGAAACCAGATAGATTGGGCTCGTTCCACACTTCGAAATACCACGTGCGCACTTCGTCTCTTCCATAACGTTCTTCGATGTGCCGAATGAACGCATCGATTAGATTGTGCCAGGCCTCTGGTTTCGGGTGCGATGTGTTGCCGTGCCAGTAGAAAACGCTGTTCTCCGAGGTAGCAAGCGCCTGTGGCGTGAAACCAAGTTCGACAAACGGCCGAATATGCCGGGCTAGCAAGCCGTCATAGAGTTGGTCGATCTTCGACCAGTTGTAGACGGTCTTTCCATCTTCGATGCGTACCGTTCCCAACACATCATGAAAGATCGCATGAAAACGGATATAGCGAAAACCGAGTTCGTCCACCGCAAGCTTCAGTTGCGCCTGACTGTCATCGCGAATCAACGTGCCAGGAAAATCGGACCCAACGGACAAATCGAAGAAGTGATCTACCGGACCCGACGAGCTATTCATGTCCACAAGAAGAATCCGAGGTGGGGCCTGTTTCGATTGGGCATTGATGGAAGCCACAGAAGAGATTGCCAAGGAAGCAAGGGCCAAAAATAGGATCGGCCGAAAAACTGAGCTAGACATTAGGTCGCATTTCCTCCTGAGAAGCAGATAGATTCAAGTGAGAGGAACCATGATAGCCGCAAAACGCCTTATCGCACTTGTGTTCAAGTGAGGTTTATAATCGAAACGATTAATTCTGCCTACGTACCGAACGATATGTTTCAGTAACGCCAGCCGTACGGCACTCCTAAGTTATTGAATCTATGATTATTTTTTGAATGCTCCCGGTGGCAGGTAACGGGCAGGTATTGAGCTGGCAGGAAGGGAAATACAATCGATTTTTCAATGTACGGGAGACCGGAAATAGGCGAAAAGTGATGCTTTTCACCTCACCGAAGGGCGTTAAATGAAAACGTTATCCAATGAAAAGACGTTCTTCGGAGGTGCTTGTATCGCTTCCCAGCGCCAGTTGTCTACGATGACTCGAACAACCATAGACATTCGAGCCACAGTGGACAATGGGCCGTGCAATCGCAGACACTCACATTCGAGGAAGGAATTTGGGGCATGAATCTCCAGGAATCAGGGCAAGAGGTGGCACAATTTCCTGATCCAAGCGGGAATCGACATGCCGACATCCTGAGCCAATTGGAGCAAATCAAGATCAGCCGCGCATTTTGCAATAGTGCCCGCTCCAAGGAATTCCTCTCGTATGTTGTCGAACAGGTTCTTGCCGGTCGCGCCGAGAATTTGAAAGAGCGTTCGATTGGGGTTGACCTGTTTCATCGTGCCCCGTCCTACGATACCGGCGACGATCCGATTGTTCGAGTCAAAGCTGGTGAGGTCAGAAGACGGCTGGCGGAATACTATGCGGCGGAAGAACAAGCACCCGAGCTTCAAATTGAGCTTCCGGTCGGCTCTTACATTCCTATATTCCACTGGAGAACCGGGCTGCCTGCTCCTGCTCCAGAGATTGAAGTGGTGGAACTTCCGCCGCCCCCTCCCACGCAGTTGGGGAAGTGTAAGATTATAGGATTTGCAGCAGCTCTTGCGATTGCAGGAATTGCCGCAATGCTCGTCATCCGTGCGTATTCCCACCATCCTTCAGCCTTGGATCTATTCTGGGGACCGCTTTCCGAAACACAGCAGCCTATCCTGATTTGCGTGCCCTCCCCGGTAACCTATGCTGTGAACTCCGATCTGTTTCCAAAATCACCTGCGGCACAAACGGGGATCTACGATTCCATCATGAAGCGCAACGCAACACCGCTCCAGTTGAACTCCAACACTTCAATACCGTGGAAAGAAATTACTCCCCTCGTCGATTTCTATGTAAATAAGGACGACGCATACGTCGCGAATGAACTCTCTGCGTTCTTTGCGAGAGAACGCAGACCAAGTCAAGTCCGGTTCGGAAGGGACTACACATACGAAGACCTTCGGAGTTCGCCCGCCATTCTGATTGGGGCTTACAACAATCCGTGGACGGGGCGTATCATGTCTGACCTTCCGATTGGCTTTCGCGAAAACGGAGAAGTTCTGTGGATTGAGGACCGAACAAAGCCAGGTCAGGTATGGAAAAACGGCATGGAAGGCCGTCTGGGCACAAAGGACTTCGCCATCGTTGCTCGACTGATGAATTCAAAAACTGGACAATTCCTGCTCATTGTCAGCGGCATCGGCATGGTAGGGACAAAAGCTGCTGGTCAGCTTATCTCTCACGAACAGGATTTGGAAAAAGCCCTCAGCACAGCGCCGCGTGGTTGGGAACGGAAGAACCTCGAAATCGTCCTTGAGACCGACATCGTCGATGGATCTCCTTCGCCGCCCCGTGCCGTTGCTATAAAGGTATGGTAATCGGAAACTCTTGGATGCCGGGAATCTTGTTCGAACTCGCCGCATTTCAAATCGATCAGGGAACCTCTGAACAAGCCCCTGAAAAACGCCCGCAAGATTAGCGGTCCAGATAAGTCCGCGATCAGGTTCTTGCATATCACGCAAGATTGGCAAGAAATTAAGTTCGCACTTTCGAGCAACCTTTGCCTCTTTGGCTGGGTCTGCCGCTTTCAGGCATAATAGTAGAGGACGTTCGAGCCAGGCGCAGCGGCGGCATTCGCCCCGCTTCCCGCGGACAATCCCCTGCAACCAAAGGCCTTCGAGGCTCTGGAAGGTGGCAGGCACCGTGCGTCCCCAGCAAAGGATTCGTTTTCAATGGCACTGAACTGCGGAATTGTCGGTCTGCCCAACGTGGGCAAAAGCACCATCTTCAACGCCCTGACGGCGGCTAAGGCCCAGGCGGCCAACTATCCCTTCTGCACCATCGACCCCAACGTGGGCGTGGTTTCGGTGCCGGATAAGCGCATGGACCGCATCACCGAGTTCGTCAAGCCGAACCGAACCGTGCCCACGACGATGGAGTTCATCGACATTGCCGGTCTGGTGGAAGGTGCAAGCAAGGGCGAAGGCCTGGGCAACCAGTTCCTCGGTCACATTCGTTCGACCGATGCCATCTGCCACGTGGTGCGCTGCTTTGCCGACGATAATGTGATCCACGTAGCCGGCGGCGTCAATCCGCTGCACGACATGGAAGTGATTAACACCGAGCTGCTGCTGGCCGACATGGATAGCGTGGAAAAACGCTTTACGAAGGCGGAAAAGGCAGCCAAAAATACCAGCGACTCCCGGATCAAGGCCGAGTACGAGGCGCTGAAGAAGCTGCGTGAGGCACTCGACGCTGGCCGTCCGGCCCGCACCGTCGAGCTGGCCGATGAGGAGCTGATTGCTTCCCGCGAGCTCTTCCTGATCACCGCCAAGCCAGTGCTCTACGTGGCCAACGTGGACGAAGCCGGTCTGAAGAACGGCAACGAATGGACGACGGCGCTGGAAAAGCGTGCGGCCGAAGAAGGCGCTGAAGTGGTACGCATCTGCGGCGCGCTGGAATCTGAGATTGCCCTGCTGGAGCCTGCCGAGCGCGCCGAATTTCTGGCCGATATGGGCTTGGAAGAGCCGGGCCTGAATCGCCTGATCCATCAGGCCTACAAGCTGCTGGGCCTGCATACCTACTTTACGGCGGGCGTGCAGGAAGTGCGTGCCTGGACGATTCCGGTGGGAGCCAAGGCTCCGCAGGCTGCCGGTGTCATCCACTCCGACTTTGAGCGTGGTTTCATCCGCGCCGACGCCTACCACTGCGAAGACCTCTTCAAGTACGGCAGCGAGCAGGCCGTGAAGGAAAAGGGCCTCTACCGCTCCGAAGGTAAGGAATACACCGTCAAGGACGGCGACATTCTCTTCTTCAAGTTCAACGTGTAGGCAGAAAATTTAAGTATTTGATTCCAAGGACCGTTCGGGGAGATCCGGATGGGCCTTCTTGTTGTCGTACACAAATAGATTGCTGCTAAGATTGTCTGGAAATCGTTCGCAACGCCCATCTTCCAGCTTCGAAGATGCAAGGAGCCTTGAAATCGAATCTCCGCATACGGCTTATACGCAGAAATTACAAGAAAATCTCCATCTTGCCGCGATGCTGCGTCGCCGAGACAAAGCTTTTGGATTCACCAAACTACTCCTTGGCGCTGGGGGAATCTTTTTCTCCCTGCGCTATCTCCATGCTCCTCGTCTGAGCATCCTGATTCTGGCAATGGTTGCAGCCTTCGCCGTCCTGGTCGTCCTGCATGAGCGGGTGATTCAGGCAATGCGGAAGACGAATGCCCTGATTGACTTTTATCAGCGCGGAATTGCACGTCTGGAGAATCGCTGGGCAGGCACGGGAGAAGACGGTGCACACTACATGCAGGACTCCCACCCCTACGCGCGGGATCTTGACCTGTTTGGAACGGGCTCCATGTTTGAGTTGCTTTGCACCTTTCGCACCCGTGCTGGACAAGATCAACTGGCGCGTTGGTTGCTTGAGCCTGCTGCGCCCGACGAAGTGAAATTCCGCCAGGATGCGGTCAAGGATTTACAACAGCGCATTGAGTTCCGAGAAAAGCTTTTTACTGCGGGGAATAAAGTTCAATGCGGAGTTCGTCCCAAGTTATTGACCGCATGGGCGGAACAGGAGCTTTTCTCGCATCCGAACAGGACCGCCGGCATCGCCATTTTCTTTGCCTCACTGTGGCTGGCCAGCCTCGCTTGCTCGATTACACTTCATTCCTACCTGCCGATTTTATTGCTCTCAGTCATCAACCTGCCATTGAGTCATCATTTCCAGAAGCGCCTGGATCCATTGATGACGATGACAGAGGAATCCACTACCGATCTTGTTTTATTGGTCTCTGTTTTACGAATTCTGGAAGAGTCAGAGTTCGAATCCACTCGATTGCGCCAGCTGCGTGACTCACTGATGCTTCACGGAATACAGGCCTCCGTTGCGATCAAACGTTTGGAGCGAATCGTGCGCTATCAGGAGCAACGTCGGAATCCGCTGGTTCGGGTGCTCAATTCTTTTCTCTTCTATGCGGTGCTATGCACACTGAAGACCGAATCCTGGCGAAAAAGCTATGGCTCGCTCCTTGGCGTCTGGCTTGCGGCTGTAGGTGAGATTGAAACACTTACCGCCCTATCCTGCTATGCCTATGAACATCCCAGCCACGTATGGCCACAGTTCTGCGAGAAGGCACCCTGGTTTGAAGCTGAAAAGCTTGCACATCCCCTGCTTCCTGACGGACAGGCCGTCGAGAACGACGTTAAGCTTGGCGAGGAGCTGCGGTTGATGCTGCTGAGTGGTCCGAATATGTCGGGAAAAAGCACGTTTATGCGCGGCATTGGCCTTAACGTAGTGCTTGCGCAGTGTGGCGCGCCGGTTCGAGCGAAAAGTTTGCGCTTATCCCGTCTTGCAGTCGGGGCATCGATCTGTGTGCTTGACTCTCTGCAAGGGGGCATTTCGCGTTTTTATGCCGAGATTAAGCGCCTCAAGATGATTGCGGACATGACAGAAGGCTCTGTTCCAGTACTTTTCTTGCTCGACGAGCTTCTCTCAGGAACAAATTCAGAGGACCGGCGGGAGGGTGCTGAAATGCTCGTACAGCAATTGGTCCGTCATAGTGCTCTTGGGTTGGTAACAACGCATGATCTGGCCCTAACCCGGATTCCTGAAAACATGCAGGGGGCAGCGAAGAATTTTCATTTTGAGGACCACTTGGAGAATGGAATGTTGCAATTTGATTTCAAGCTGAAGGAAGGAATTGTTCAGAGCAGCAACGCTCTACGACTCATGCAGTCGATTGGACTCTTCTAGGCGGCTTTTCTGTTGTCTTACTAAAATATATCGCCTGAATCCCGCCCCCCCGTCGCCTTCCCTGCTCTTCCTTTCCTTGGAAGCCTGCGCGGAAAGCCTATCCTTGTTCTGCTTTCTTTGCCTCGGGGGCTGGTGCGAAGAAAAGGAATCCCCGTATCAGCGCGCCAACGCCAACCGCAATCCAGATCAGATTTACACTGACCGAGGGCCATGCATGATGCCAGGCAGAGTTCGCTGCCAGCATAACGCTCCCCAGCAGATTCAAGCTCTGAAATGCTGTACCCCGCGCTGATATTTTTTCAAACGAAACCATTGCGGAAGCGCAGATCAGCACAAAACCGCCTATCCAGCCGCAAACCTCCATTGTCAGTGAAAACACGGTTAATCTCTCCTCTATCTGGCAAAGCCCTTTGATATGCCCGGCGAAAACTGTACCAGCTTCTCTCATTGCCACTGCTACAGTTATCGTCTGCAAGGCCACCCCGCGGCAAGTACACTCAACGCATGCAGCTTCCTTCGCTTGCCCAAATCCTCGATGCGCAGACTGTGGTCTACCGTGCCATGCCCCCTACGCCGCAATTCAGTTGGCCGCTCCTCAATCAGCGCCTGAGTGCAGAGGTCTGGATCAAACACGAGAATCATTCTCCGGTGGGGGCTTTTAAACTGCGCGGAGCCTTGGTCTATATTGATTGGCTCAAGCAGACCGAACCCGGTTTGACAGGCGTGGTAGCTGCCACACGAGGCAATCACGGCCAGGGAGTTGGTATGGCCGCGCGACTTGCTGGCCTACGCGCTGTTATTGTTGTCCCTCACGGCAATAGCCGTGAGAAGAATCGCGCCATGCTTGCGCAAGGAGTTGAGCTGATCGAGCACGGTCTGGATTTTCAGGAATCCATGGAATATGCCCGTGGAGTTGCCGCTGACCGTGGTTTCGCGATGGTTGATTCTTTTCACGAGCGGCTGGTGATGGGCACGGCAACCTACGCGCGAGAGTTTTTTGAGGCGACACCGCCGCTCGACGTTGTGTATGTACCCATCGGCCTCGGTTCCTCCATTTGCGGCATCGCAGCGGCGCGGAATGCTCTGGGGCTGAAATGCCAGATCGTCGGCGTGGTCGCGGCCAAGTCGCCCGCCTACGCACTCAGTATGAGGGAACGGAAAATCGTGGTGGCGGCCTCACACACGGTGATCGCCGATGGTCTTGCCTGCAGCACGCCCAACTCGCTGGCAATGGAGGTTATCTGGAAGAATGTGAACCGGATCATTGAGGTCTCAGACGCCGAGATTGCATCGGCCATGCGCGCCTACTATCAGGACACACACAATCTGGCCGAAGGAGCTGGAGCCGCGGCCTTGGCGGGAGCGATTCAGGAAATGCGCGTCCATGAAGGCAAGCGCATCGGCATAATTCTCACCGGGGGCAATGTGGATATGGATTTATACAAGCAGATACTCGCCGATCACTCGGACGATGGTTGCCAAATTCATAAAAGATAGAGAAGGATTCGCCTTTCCTACCCCCGAAACAGATTTTCCGTACCCGGGGCAAGTTTTACGGCCTCAAACTCGATGATCTCGTAGGTGGCTACGTTAGCCTTGGCGAAGGGATCCTCGGCGATCAGCGCTTCCACTTCTTCCCTTTTGATTCCACGGGCCAGAAGCACGCCGCCGGTGCGGGGATTGCGAGGGCCGGAAGCCAGCAGATTGCCGTTGACGTAATGCTGATCGAGAAATAAGCGATGCGCGGCCAGATGCTTCTCGATTACTTCTAGCGGCTGTGTGTAGTTCAACAAAACAATGTACATCTTCACTACTCCTCCTGAGCGACCGCAGGGAGTCGAAGGATCTGCGGTTGCTTTTTGCCCCTGCACCATGAATTTTGGCTTCAAAGATACATCAATTTCCGCGAAAGATCCTTGAAGAACAACCGCAGATCTTTCGACTCCGTTTGGCCCAAAAACCGGCCAAACTCCGTTCAAGATGACAGATCAATTCACTAACAGCGGATCTCGGCAAGCAGTTGCTCGATTTCGGCTCTCACTTCGGCTGTGGGTGGCTGCAAAGGCAAGCGCGGATAGCCGCCGAAGAAGCCGTTAAAGTCGCCCGCGTATTTGACGGCACCCAGCCCCAGCTCGCCCACAATGCGTTTGTTTACAGCAGCGATGCGCTCCTGCTTGGCCCGGGCAAGCTTTGGATCGTGATCGCGCCAGGCCTGGAAAATCTCATGGCAGGCTTCGGGAGCGAAGCTGGCAAAGGCCAGAACGCCGCCGACAGCACCGGCTTCCAGCGCATCCAGAAAGATGGAGGCCGAGCCACAGAGCACCTGAAAACCGACTTCCTTGGTGCGCGTCTTCAGTTCGGGATAAACCTGAGCGGGCGCAGCGGATTCGGTTGCGCCGATGGTGACCAGAGCAGGCTCCGCTGAAGGCTTGGGGGCAAGCATGCGGCCCGTCACGGGCGCAAAAACATTGGTGACGGCAAAGCTGCGCCGGCGGGCCGACTGCGTAGCTGCCACCAAGGCGCGGATGCGCTCGATGGAGCCGCTCGAATCCTTGATGCCAAGGATGTTGGGATGATCGGCTAGTTCGGCAACGACTTCCACCGGCAGCTCTACCGGAGCGTTTTGCGGAGTGTGGTAGAGAACGATCGGCAGCGGCGAACGGTCTGCCACGCAGCGGAAGTAGTGGGCTGCGGCTTCGGGCCTGCGCTGGGCAGGATAGTAGGCGGGTGGACGAACCAGAACCGCGTCGTAGTTGGCTTTGGCTGCCACTTCCGCCAGTTCCAGCGTGGAGCGGACGCTCTCGCGGCCGACTCCGGCGATCAGCACTTTTTCGTCCGCGGTGGCTGCTGAGGCCACACGGAGCACCTCGGCTGATTCAGCGTCGCTCAGGTGGGCGGCCTCGCCGGTTGAGCCCAGCAACAGCATGCCGGAGACAAGGCTACGCGAGAGGCGGGCCAGATTGGCTTCCAGCTTGCGATAGTAGACGCGCTCGTCCGGATAGAACGGCGTGGTGACGGCGGTTGTAATTCCTTCCATCCACATATGCACTCTATTGTAGAGTGCTTATCTCCGCAACGAACAGCAGGAAAGATTGCGGCCCCAGGGGATTGCATTTGATAATACGAAAGGTTTCTTCAGATCGACTATCCTGCATCTAATGATCGCGTACACTCAGATTCAACCTAAGAGTGTCGAGAACCGGAAGATTCCTGGCTCAGAAGCAAAAAGCAACCGCAGATCTTTCGACTCCGTTTGGCCAAAAACGGCCAAACTGCGCTCAAGATGACAGCTCACACGAGGTACATGCGCACATGGTTCCCATACAGCAAACGGACGCTGAGGAGACTCAGACCTTCCGGCAGATTTTTTCCTTTCTACTTCACGCCGTTCTGGCGTTGCTTGCCTGGGCTGCACTGATGGCGGCTGGCTATGCGCTGAATCTGCCGCAGGTTCCGCAGCCGATGATTCTGGCGCTCTCGCTGTTTGTGCCGTTGGTGGCAGGCTTTGCCGTCAACCACTTTCGGCAGGATCCGATTGCCGGCATCGTATGGCTGCTGGGGCTGGTGTGGTTTTTGATTCTTGCGCTCTGGGTGATGGACATGCCCACGGGGCCAAGCGAGTGCTTTCAGTGCGACGCCACCGACAAACTTTCGCGCACATTTTTCAGTTCGCCCAGCCCCAGTGGTCTGATCGACAACGACGGACCATTCCTTGCCACATGGCCGGCGGCGGCGCTGCTAGGGTATGCGATTGGCGCAAGGCTGGCGCTGAAGAACGCTGAGAAATAGATTTTCTGCTTGAATCTTTATTTTGAGTTTGTGCTTTCCCAGGTCCCAAAATCGGGACCTGGGGCACCCTGCACTGCTAGTTGTTTTTATCAACCAGCTCCAGACGCAGATAGTCATAGATAACGCCCGACATTACGCTTCCGTGCGGAACCTGCAACTCCATCGTGTTTTCTCCATGCTTGATCAACGAAGCCGAAAAGCGCAGGTCGTGCTCGGTCCATTTGCCCTGAATGCCGTCGCGGTTGATGGTGGCGTTGTACTCCAGCGGAGCCAGATCGCCTGCATCATGGCCGTTGACGCGCACAAATACGTGGCGTGCTCCCACACCGCTTAGGCCAGTGCGTAAAATGGCTTCGCCCTTCAGGTCAGCATCACTGTTGAAGTGAATCTTCCAGACCGTATCGCCCCCGCTGAAGGGAGCTCCGTCCGTGCTGTGGGCAGCGTTGGGAACCTGTTCGAAGTACCAGTCTTTGCGATAATCGCTTTTGCCTACCCAGTACTCCACATCCTTGGGGAAGAGCTTGGAATAGAGCAGGTACATGCCCCACTGGTTGTAGTGGTCGCCGCCAAGAAACTCCGTTCCGCTGCGATTCGGAATTCCAATCTCCCACAGCTGACGTCCATAGCGAAGCGGCTTCCAGACCGCCGCGCCAAGCTCGATGGGCTTGCCCGGCTCAACCACAACGGTGGCTCCGGAATACTCACCGAAGACGCCATCTGCCAGAGCATGCAACTGATAGCGGCCCGGCCGTACGCCCTTCAGCGAAAAGCTTCCGTCCGCGTTGGCATACGCCCAGAACTGGTAATACTTGGCGTCGGTCTGCCATGAGCCATCGGCTTCAGCAGGAGGAATCAAGCCTACCCGCAGCCGGGAGGTCGGCGTAGTCTGCTCTCCATCGTCCTTGATTTCCAGCTTGCCAGAGACGGTTGCACGCTGTGCGAGAGGCGGATAGTTGGCTTCATGCACCCAGTCAAAGGGCCACTTCGCCTTCTGCTTCTGCGCCTCCTGGCGGGCATCGTCAAAAATTGCATCCGGTGTTGGCCCATCGTTGAGATAGACAAAAATCGGGCCGACCAGTTTGCTCCAGTCTTCGCCTGCGTCCAGATCGAGTGTGCTGCCGCCGTAGTGGGTACTGCGCCAGTAATCAAGAACAATCGGCCCATCATCTCCCAGGTGGCAAGTCAGTTCAACCTTGGTTGGACCACCACTCATGTACTCCATGGAAGGATTGATGAAGAATATTCCCATGTGCTTTTTCGTGCTCGACCATCCGAAGGCGGGATCGTCGAAGAGATCGGAGGAGTAATCGTACTTGTGCTCGACCTTGCCGGCAAAGAGGCCGGAGGTAAGCCGCCGCGCCTCCTTCATATTCAATTCCTGGCCGTGTTGCCAGTCGCTTCCACTGGCCATCAAATGGTTGTGCTGCGGGTCCACAGAGAGCCAGTCGAAGATGCCGCTGAGCTTCATGGCAAAGCGGCTTTCGCCAATGTCTGTTTTTGCGTATGAGGCAGGATGCGCAAAGATCGCATAGGTATAGATGCCGTGATCGCTGCGGCCAAGGCTATAGCGAATCTCCAGGTCGAAAAAGCCATCGCCACTGCTGGTGCGCGTGAGCACCTTGCCGTTGGCCTTGCCGCGCACATACACTTCAGCGCGTTCTCCGCCATTACTGCCGGGATCAATGGAAATGCCATCGCTTAATTCCGCCGCTCGCGATGGGTTCTGTTCCCAGTAACCATGATTGCGGTCGCTATCCATCGTCTCCTGACCGTGATACTTCAAAGAGATCAGATCGCCACTGGTACGGCTGACTTCAGCGCGCAGGAATTGATTTTCGAGCACATAGACTTCGCCCTGTTTTGCCACGTGCACAGGCTGCTCTGCCCTGCCCATAGCAGATGCCCAGCAGACCACGCTGAGTGCAGAACTTAAAACCCAGACAGAACGTCTGAAATTACCCATAGAAATCTTCCTCTAAAAAGTGCTTTGGTAATTTCCCACCTGGGCCACAAAAGCGTGACTCGGGTGAGAGACCCCGCGTTTGTACAGGGTCATAACGGGTAGAGGATGTGCCTCAAAATACCATGTCGGCTGTGCCGATCTTGCCACTACGCGCATCGCGTGCCACAACACGCAGTCGGGCCGCGTCTGCCGCAGCAGGAACATGGATTGTGAATACGGCGCGTTGATCCTGGGTCTGCGCTCTTCCCTGCGCTGTCGCATTGAGCTCATTAGCGCCATGGCCAACAATCTTTCCCTTGTTGGTGGCCAGCATATACAGCACCGTAATTTCAGAAACCAGATTGCCGCTGTCCGAGTCTGCCCACTGCAATGTGCCAGCCGCAATCTTCAACTGAATCTCATCCCCTTTGCCACGCTCAAGCTTTACATCCAGTCCGTTGTAGGGCAGCGAACTGAATGCGGCTTTGCCCATCTCTGCTTCCAGTTCAGAGCGTGCCTGCTGGGGAGTTTTGTTGTCCATGCGCCGGGCTTCGACGATAGGGTTTTCGCTGTAATAGCCATCGCGTGTGACGGCCTTCAGGTTCGGATCGGACATCTTGATGCGGATATGACGGTAGGGCGCGCTCTTTTCCGAGTCACCGGTGGGCGCATAAGTCAGTGTGTAGTAACTGGCCCCCAGGATTGTGCTATCGGCCACCTCTGCATCTATATCGTTGCGCGAGAAAAATGCCTGCCCTCCGGTAACCGGAGCCAGTGTGGTGAAGTTGATTTCGTCAGAAAATGGCACACCGTCATTGCGCGGATCCATCTCCATGGATTCAAGATCGTCTGACGAAGAGACTTTGCCCACGGTCGCAAGCGTGGAAGAAGGATCGATAGTGTAGAGCGTGATGCGCGATTCCATCAGGGAGGAAGTCAGCCGCTTGATGGCATCCTGCATGAGCCCCGCCGCGTGTTCGTCCAATCCGATCAGACTGACTGCGGGGAATCCCTTGCCCACCCAGATCACAGTTTTACGGCCAGGCGTTCCGCGCGAAGCATCCGCCATTTCATTAAGAGAATTCAGCGACATGCCCATGCGCTCAAATGCACCGGCGCTGTTGGCTCCGCTATGCTGCATCTTCCATGGATATTCCGGAAAGTGCTTATCGAGCGCGGTCAGCAGTGCCGCGCGATCTTGCGTGTAGTCTTTGATGACCTGAAAATGCGTATTGTTCGCAGCCAGCAAGGTGGTCGGCTGGCGCAGAATGGCGGGCTGCGCTTTCAGATAGCTCTTAACCTGATTGCGCGCGTAGGCCATATCTTCAAAACTGGTATTCAGCTCGTCCAGCACGATCAGTGTGACGGGCGCGGAACCGATCTTGGGCAAATCTTCTGTCGAGCGCACCAAGATCTCGTCCTTTTTAGGAATCTCATGTACCTGGGGCGCATCGAAGGTGCGCACCGGCTGCTCAACGTTCTCTTCGTAGACATGAAAATCGTCCGCTTTGAGGTTGGTAACCACCTTCCCCTTGGCGTCGGTGACTAACACATCCAGCAGCACGCGCCTGGTTTCAACCTTGATCGAATAATTCGAACTTTCTGGTGCGTCTGCCTGCTGTGCTGCTGCAGCCGTGCAGTCAAGCAGGAGTGTTCCACACAGAACGATCAGCGTGGAAAAGAAAATCATGGCGTATGAACGTTCTGCAAACTGAGTTTTTGCACTGCTCATGGGTTCCATCCTATTTGGTTATCTGTCTACTCATCGTTTCGGCACATTGCGGTCCGAAAGCTATAAAACCTCACAGGAACATCCGACCTTTGAGTGGCCGGATGTTCCTGTGAGATAGTTATACGCTCGTTCGTAGGAATTACTGAACGACAAGTTTCACGGTTGTGCTGGTATTCACACTGCCAGAGCCGGTGGCATTCACCGTGACATTATAGGTGCCTTTTTCTGTATTGATCGGAGCAAGTGCACAGCAGGCTGTCATGCTGCCGATTCCAACCCCCATCAAAAGAATGGCTACGATTCCGATGGCTCCGATCCTGCGCAGAAATTCTCTCCCCTTGCGTGTGAAGCCACAAAGCAACATGGGCAACAGTGCGAAGATAGAGAAGCCGCAGGCTTCGATCAGATTGTTGTGCCGGCTCATCGAGATCAACTGCGTTGACGAGGTGGTGTAAATCGTCAGGGTTGCGCTGACGGGCGTATTGGTTCCGTTCAACAGAATCTGGTCGGTCGCCATCTCACAAGTGGCAAAGCTGGGCAAACCCGAGCAAGTAAACTGCACGTAACCGAAGTAGTTGCTTGTGGGCGTTGCCGTGATTGTGAATGTGGCCGCTGATCCAGCAGCAACGGTTGCTGAACTCGACGAAGTAGAAACGGTATAACTTCCATTCCACCCCGAGGATGGCGCCATATACAGATAGTCGGAACCTGACGTACTAGCCGCGAAATAACTGTCGCCCGAATAGGTGGCAGTAATGACGTTGGTGCCACTGGACAGGGTTTCGCTGCTGTAGGTTGCGGTACCGCCTGCACTCACGGTGACCGTGGTCAGCTCTGTTCCATTGGCGTAGAAGGTCACTGTTCCAGAGGGTACGGTGCTCGATCCGGTTGGATCGGTGTAGCCAATGGTTGCCGTGAGTGTGGGCTCGCCGGAGTAGACAATGACCGGCACGCTGGTCACAGTGACCGTGGAAGTGTTAATGGTGATGGTCTCTGTAACTGCAGAAGAGGTGCTACCGGAACAGTTGGAACTGCCGTTATAGACAGCGGTGATCGAGTCTGTGCCAGAAGGCAGGGCCTGCGTAGTCAGTGTTGCCACGCCACTCGACAGAGTTGCTGTACCCAGCGTCGTTACGCCGTTCAGGAACATGACCGTTCCGGTGGGCGTTGTTGAAGTGGAAGAGACCGTGGCCGTGAGGGTGATGGGAGCGGTGGCGTAGGCTGCCGCAAGCGACGTGGTCAGTGCCGTGCTGGTGGAGGCCTTCACCGTTGTAAACGAATAGCTGGTGGAGTTGCTGAAGGCATAGTTCTTATCGCCTGCATAGCTGGCCACCAACACATGCGAGCCAGCATCCGGAGTAAGCGATAGCGTGGCTATGTCGGAACTATTCATTGCTACGCTGGTTACACTGCCATCCAGATTGAAGACCACCGAGCCGGTGGGTGCTGTGGTGTCACTGCTATCGGCAGCGGCTACCTGTGCGGAGAGGCTCAGAACCGTGCCATAGGTATAACCTCCCGATGGCACAGTGGGAGATACCGTCATGATTGTTTTGCTCAGCAGATAACTTCCAACCACAATCGTCACCGAGCTGGAAGAGGAACCGCTGGCATAGATCGAGTCTCCGCCATAGGTCGAGGTGATGGTGTGCGTGCCGGTAGTCAGAGTACTTACAGCCAGACTGCCTGCTCCGTCGGAAAGAGTCGCGGATCCAAGCGAGGTGCTTCCGTCGTAGAAGGTGACTGTGCCAGTCGGAACGTCATATCCGCTATGGGTAGCAGTAGTGCTGGTAAGTGTGACGGTCTGTCCAACGTTGGCCTGGTTGCCATTCGATACCAGGGTTACGGTTGGAGTAATTTTTACCACACTTACAGTAATTGTGACCGGAGTTGTTACCGGTGCGTAGGTTTTGTCTCCGGCGTACGTCACGCCGATCGTATGGCTGCCATAGGCAAGACCGGAAGAGAGTGTCAAGCTTGCACTGCCGCTGGAAAGAGCCGCACTCACTTCACTGACGCCATCCACCATCAGGGTAACTTCGCCGGTAGCCGCACTGGCCGCAGTCGCGGTAAATGTGACTGCTTCGGTGGGGTAAATCGATGCCGTAGGCTGAGTGATCGCGAGCCCGGAAGCCGTGGAGGCTGCTGTACCCGAGGACTTGCCCACAAGCGTCATCACTGCCGTATAGGTGTCATCCGATGGAAAACTGATGTTCATCGAACGATAAGCGCCAGGAGAGGTTGGCTCAAGGGTTATGGGAATGTAGCACTGCTGTCCGACCGGCAGGCCACTGGTAAAACCACAGGTCGCATAGGCTGGCACCGTGGAAGGCGTGCCACTCAGCAGGAAGTCTCCTGTATCGCCGGTCGTCAGGTAGCCGGTGGAGTTGGTATAGGTTGGGGCCACATTGCCAGAGTTGCTCAGCGTGAGGTAGCCCACCGACGTGCTGCCTACCGCAACACTCGACGAGAAATAGTGCTGAGCGTAGCCCAGCGTGCCAGAGGAGGTAGCTGTTGTAAGCGGTGCCTGAGTGATATATGGATATGCACGAGGCAGCGCGTTGTAATAGGTAGCGCTGGAAGATACGGTCGACATATACAGGTTGCCATAGGGGTCCAGAGCCACGCTATACGCCTTGTTGGCCGTCATCTTCAGCACGTCGGTAGCATTCGGCGTACCCCACTCGTTCGGCACGCGATAGAAGTAATTCGCACCGTAGTCCGTCATGTAGATGCTTCCCGAGGCATCGAATGCAACACCCCAGGGCGTGGTTAATCCAAGATTTGCGGAGACTGTGCTTCCACCATTGGCGGGAACGTAGTAGTAGCCCTTCAGCGTGCTGTCGCTGATGGCAAAGTTGCCGTACAGATCCACCGCAATGCCCACACAGGCACTACTAATGCCCGATAGAATCTGCGTATCAGAATTCGCGGTGGTGCCAAACATATACAGTTTGAAGGTCGTTGAGTCGCATCCATAGGCATTACCTGCCACGTCAACGTTGATGATGCGGAATTTGTCCGCCGCCGCCGCTGAAACGATTGTTGACGTGGAAGAAATTGTGCCGTTCAGATTGGGATAGAAGAGCACGCCTGCTGTAGTCGATTCATACAAATCGCCTGCGCCATTGATGGCAATGTCATCCGCCGCCCCCGCTGAGGAAAGAACTACAGCACCATTGGAGAGTGACTGAGTACTACCAGACGAGGAACCACTGCCAGTTACGGTTGGTGTTCCATAGACAACGCGCGTATTACTGGTGTCGGCAATATAGATGTTGCCAAAGAGATCTGGTTTCACGCTGTAAGGAACCTTCAGCGCAGAGCTGTTGATGGTAGGCGCGGGAGCCGTCAGCGTGGACTGGTCGATGGTAAGCACCGGTCCCAGGCCGCCTCCACCGATGAATGCACGCAACAGCGGATTGTTGCTGGAATCGTAGAAGACGATAGCACCATACCGCGCTCCGGCAAACAGCGGCGTAAAGTTCACGTTGACCGTGCAACTGCTTCCGGAAGTGTAACTTGATCCGGCAGTGCAGGTACTACTGCCAGCATCCTGAAAGTCCTGCCCGGTCTTGCCTTGCGTGAATACCTGGATAGTGGCAGGAGCGACGGTTGAGGTGAAGTTGAAGACCACGGGAAAGGTCTGGCTGGTACTCCCCACGCTCATCAGGCCAAAGTAGATAGCGCTACGGTTGTAGTGAATCACCTCGTCTCCGGCGGCAATATACAGGCTACCGCGGGTATCCACGGCCACCGCTGTCGGCGCAGTGACCGTAACACCCAACGTCGCCTGGCTTGCAGTTACCAGAGCGCTGGTAGTGCTGGAGTATGGAACTTCTTCGATGGCATTGTTGCCGGTATCGGCAATGTAGAGGTTGCCGGTAGCATCCACAGCCACGCCTTGCGGTGCACTCTGGCCTGAGCCAACGGTGCCCTGAGAACCGCCGCTGGGCAGAGAAACCACCGCGTTCGCGCCCTCATCCGCCACATATACGTTGCCGTATTTATCCACGGCAATCTGCTGCGGATTCGTCAGACCGGAAAGAATCGTGGTCTGCGTGGTGCCGGAAATCTTGACGACCCTTTTGTTGCCGTTATCAACAATGTAGACGTTGCCGCTGATGTCCACGGCCACGCCTGTTACCTTGCCGAGCCCGCTGCCCAGCGTGGTGGGTGAATTCAGATTGAGAGCACCGCTGGTAAAGGAATACTTGTAAACGGTGTTCGAACTCCCGTTGGCTACATAAAGGTTGAGTGACGAGTCCAACGCAATCTGTTGCGGTGAATTCAGGGAGGACAGAACGGTAGTCGCGGAACCATTGGCGCCGGTAAACTTCGACAGTGCGTCGTTTCCGCTATCGGCCACATAGAGGTTGCCGTACAGGTCCAACGCCAGTCCTGCCGCGT
This sequence comes from Telmatobacter bradus, assembly GCF_048629425.1. Lineage (NCBI taxonomy): Bacteria > Pseudomonadati > Acidobacteriota > Terriglobia > Terriglobales > Acidobacteriaceae > Telmatobacter > Telmatobacter bradus. The sequence goes on along the minus strand of NZ_CP184532.1, from coordinate 2,310,090 downwards.
TGCTAAAGCTGGTGGAAATGTTGATCTGCGAGGTAATGTTTGCCTGCGCACTGGCAAGGCAAGTACCTACAAGCAGCGTGACGCCAAGCATCATCCCCTTCAGAAGGCGGATATATCTTGTAAAACCTTTCATGGTGTTCACTCCAGATTCTCCGGTCAATGTGGTTTCTTTGTTCTCTGGAAGCACAGCTTCCGGCGTCTAGAAGATGATCTTTACTCCACCCTGCATGTTGCGCGAACGGCCCGCGTATTGAATGCCGAGTCCCTTGCTATCAACAGTGCCAGAGCTATTCAGCGTCGTTGCATATGAACTGGTGGAGATGTTCACTCCCGGTCCTGCAAGCGCCGGATGGTTGGTGATATTGAAGGAGTCCAGATTGATGGTTACGTGATAGCCACGAAGCGTATTGAAGGTTTTGCGCAACGAAACATCGGCGTCAAAGAAGGTCGGCCCCACAATGATGCCTTTGGGGCAGTTGCCATCAGTGCCTGCCGTGGGTGCTGAAAAGTTTATGACCTGGCCGGGGTTTTCGAAGTCCCACCACTGATTCGTGTTGTGCGGATATACAACCGGATAGCCGGCATAGGTGGGACGAAATCCGCTCAAACCATCAGTATCGCTGGCCGTCGGCGTATAGCGGGCTCCACCCTGATAACGCGCCGTTCCGGTCAACATCCAGGAACCGATTCCGCCCCGCAGAATCCGGTTGTGGCCGCGCATGTCAGGGCTTTGCACCATGTAGGTTCCGGTGTATAGCTGACGGCGATCATAGCCGGTGTAGGTGTAGCTGTAGTTCTTCACCCACGGATAGAAGTGGAAGACGTCCGTATCTCCAGCGGCTGTGGCCAGGTTCTTTGACCAGGTATAGGCAAAGGTCATGCGTCCCTTGCCCACGCGGCGATTCAAATTGGTCTGCAGGCCGTTGTAGTTGGAGTCCGCATCGCTGCGATATTGCAGAATTCCCGAATACCCCTTGTAGGGGCGCAGGTAATTCTCCTTCACGCTGGAGTCGATTGCGTACATCGCCAATTCTTCCGCCGGATCCGGCGCATTGATGTCGGGGTCGCGCAGCAGATGGCGGCCTTGATTGCCAACGTAGGTGATCTGCATGAAGAAGCCCTTGGCTAGCTGCTGCTGAATGCCAAGGTTGTACTGGTAGATGATGGAGCGCCTCAGGCCCGGATCCACCGTGTAGATCTGGGGGATCACAGAGGTAGCGGTTACATTGGAAGAGGTGGCCAGTGTATCCATGTTGCCGTAGTTCAACTGCGCTGCCTGAATATAGGGGGGATTCGACAGCGTGGAATAAGCCACCGTGCCCTGCGGCGTGTCATAGAAGATGCCACCGCCTCCGCGCAGTGCAAGGGTTCCATCTCCACGCAGATCCCAGGCAAAGCCCACGCGCGGTGCCCACAGATACTGCGCATGGTAGAAGCCGCGCATGCCGATTGTGGGCACGTTCAGCACATCGGTACTCTGAGCATTGAGCACACGTCCCAACTGGGAGTTAGGCACGCCGTTTCCAGCGCGGCGCAGACCGTTGTAGCGGTTGCCGCTGCCGGCGACTACGTTGCCACTGTCCTGGCCCACGGAAACAGCGTCATCCGAGTCATAGTACTGCGGATAAAAGGCTGTCAGGTTGTTTTGCTGCGAGGTCCACGGCGTCATCCATTCGCCACGCACACCCAGGCTCAATGTGACGCGCGGCAACACACGGTAGGTGTCGTCAGCGTAGGCCGCAAGGCCCCACAAGCGGAACAGGCCTTCTGTGTTGTTGGAGTTCTCCGAATAGGTTGCAAAGTTGCCCAGCAGTGCGTCGGCAATCACGTTGCCGGTTGTATAGTTGTTGCTCTCAGTTGTAAAGGAGATATTGCCGTTAAAGTAGATGCCGCTGCCGCTCTGGTCCTTGCGGTTGCGGTCACCCACAACGCCAACCTTGATGGTGTGCTTGCCCTTGATGGTGGTCAGAATATCGTCAAGTTCAAGAACCGTGGTGTGGGCCTTGGTCAAGCTGTGGGTGTCATAGATGGCTGTGTATGAAAGCCAGCTCATATACGGAATGCCGACCTTCGGGTAGCTTCCTGCGAAGAGTGGTTCGTACGTGAATCCGTACTTCGATTTTTCCCATGTGTCATCGGCCGGCATCTGATCGACTGGCGTCCACATGGCCGCCACGCTAATCACGTTGAAAGTATTCGGCGTGAGCGTGTAGGTGTGGGAGAGCACCGTGTTGTTGGCTGGGGTGTGCTGAATGACCGGATTGGAGGGCAGCAGCGCATTGCCACCCAGCGCGCTGTAATGCCTCTGCGCATCGGTAACCCAACGTACATAGGCGTTCTGCCGGGTGCTGATCTGCCAGTCCACACGGGCAATGTACTCCTCGTTGCGATAGGATTGCGGCAACGCGAAATACCCAAAGTTCATCGCATTATTATTCGTGTCAAGCGCAATTTCGGTGGCCTGCGACTCAATGTACTTGTACAGATTCTGCATGCCGTGGCCGAAGTTGGTGATCTGGGTTGAGATATTGCAAGTGGACGGGATCGTGATGCCACGGGAGAGAAGATAACTGTTCCCGGTAATTGCACAGGCTGCTTTTCCGGCAGTCGTCGTGTAGTTGAAGTCTCCGCTCAGAAAGCTCGTTAGAGGCACAATCTGCTGCGAGGGTGCGCTCGTCGTCTCAATGAACTTCCATTCATTGCCCACGAAGGCAAAGATCTTGTCCTTCTTGATCGGAAAGCCAAGGGCCATTCCCGTATCGTTGAAGCGCAGATGCGAAGTAAGACCATTTGAAAAATACTGATCCGCATCGACGAGATTATTGCGGAGGTTCTCAAACAGCGTGCCATGCACCATGTTGGTTCCCGAGCGGGTAACCACGTTGATGGCCGGGCCTGCTGATGATCCCCACTGTGCCGAGTACGAGGAGGTTTGTGCGCTCATGTGCTCAATGAAGTCGATGCCGATGTTGTTGAACTGCGCGGCGTTCGAACCAATGTCCTTGTTGATGACGCCGTCCACATACAGGCCGTTGGCCGTGGCGCGCACACCGTTGAGCACGATGTTGGTCGTCGATCCACTCATGGTGGAGCTCATGGCGTCGGGCGGCTGGCTGGTGGTGGCCCAGTTGGCGTTGGCCACGGATCCGGGGAGTGTGCCCAGCAGATCCAGATAGTTGCGACCGTTCAGAGCCATGTCGCGCACTGTATCGCCATCGATGATGTGCTCGATGGTTCCCGACTGGGTGTTTACAGCATCGCGGGTGTCCGCAGAGACGATGATCTGCTCACTCTGGCTGCCCAGTGTGAGTTTGAAGTTGACAGTGAGAGCCGCGCCATCGTCCAGTGCCAGCCCCTGCTTGGTTTCTCCGATAAAGCCATCGGCCTTGGCTGTAACGCTGTAATTGCCGACTGGCAGCACGGGGAAAACGTATTCACCGTGGGCGTCCGTGAAGCCATTGGTCTCAGTGTTTGTGTCCACCCTGAGCACAGTCACTGCGGCGTGCGCGATCAATGCGCCGGTTGGATCGAGTACGATACCTGCGATTCGTCCAGTATCGGCCTGCGCATGAGCGCGCGGAATACTGAATCCCAGAAGTGCTATGACTAAACACAAAACTAGGGCGTTCATTGCGCCCCGCTTGCGACGGTTCGTCTTTTGCGCGAATGTCTTTCCTATTGTCATCGTCTGTGTCACCTCGCCTCGTAAACTGGCACAAAAAATTTAAATGCTAAAATCTTTCAATACTGAAAGCCCGCAACATAGTACGTACCAGGCATGTCTCTGTCAATACAGATAAAATTTTTCATGAGGTTTAACATGATTTGTTTTTCGCACTTTTTAGACCGAGTCTGTCTTGAAAATAAGTGCCGCTATCTAGAGGTTTGATTGCAGATGCGATCATTTGGGATATTGCACATGTTGATTGCTTTTCAATCAGAAATTTATCAGCGACAGGAACTCTAACACCTTTACTAAACCTCGCGCCATGATTCTTTTCTGTTTATTTATCGCAGCAGCCTGCTCTTCTTTTCCTCTTCTTTGTGAGGCAGAAAGAACTTGGTCCTTGCAGATATTTTTCTTAGAATGTGCTTTTAATCAGCGACTTAAAGAGATAACGCAAACTGCCGCATAAACTTTGAGGTTCATGCGGCAGTTTGTCGTTGTATTCAGACCAGAGCAGATCTGGCAGTGATTAAGTTAGCGGATTTCAGCGTTCAGCTTCTGCAGCGGATTTACTGTAATCTGTTTCTGCTGCAGAGAGGCGATGCCCTCGATGGCAGCCTGTGCGGCTGACAGCGTGGTGATCGTCGGAATGCGGCGCAGTACGGCAGCACGGCGAATCGCCTTCTCGTCGAAGATCGTGTCCTGGCCACGCGGCGTGTTCACGATCAGCTGAATGCGGTCGCTCTTGATCAGATCGACGGCATCGGGACGACCTTCGGTCACCTTGAAGACGCGCTCCACCATGATGCCCGCACCTTCAATCACGTTGGCCGTACCCTCGGTGGCCACGATCTTGAAGCCAAGGTTCACAAAGTTGCGGGCCAAGTCGACCACCGCGGCCTTGTCGTGATCCTTGACGCTGATGAAGACCGTGCCCTTGCTGGGCAGAATCTGTCCGGCTGAGAGCTGGGCCTTGGCAAAGGCTTCACCAAAGGTCGAGGCCGCGCCCATCACTTCGCCCGTCGAACGCATCTCAGGACCAAGCACCGTATCCACGCCTGCGAACTTCGACCACGGGAAGACCGGCGACTTGACGAAGAAGTGATCGCCGGTACCCAGATCCTTTCCACTCTTGAGCTGCTTGGGCAGCAGGTCGGCCAGCATGCGGCCGGTCATCAGGCGCGAAGCCACCTTGGCCAGCGGAATGCCCGTCGCCTTGGAGACGAAAGGCACCGTACGCGACGCGCGCGGATTCACTTCGATGATATACACATGATCCTTGCCTGCCGCATCGCGTTGAATGGCGAGCTGCAGGTTGACCAGGCCCACGACCTTCAGAGCCAGGGCAAGCTGGCGAGTGTAGGTGCGGATGGTCTCCAGAGTCTCCGGGCGGATGCTGACAGCAGGCAGCACGCAGGAAGAGTCACCGGAGTGAATGCCGGCCTCTTCAATGTGCTGCATGATGCCGGCAATGATCACGTCCTTGGAGTCGCAGAGCGCATCCACGTCAATCTCGATGGCGTTTTCAAGGAAGTGGTCGATCAGCACCGGGCGATCCTGCGAGTACTCGACAGCTTCCGTCATGTAGCGGCGAACGCTTTCGGCGTCATACGCAATAACCATGGCGCGGCCGCCCAGCACATAGCTGGGACGCACGAGCACCGGGTAGCCGATGCGATCCGCTACTGCCAGAGCCTCTTCCACGCTGGTGGCCGTGCCGCCGGCCGACTGCGGAATCTTCAGGTCTTCGAGGAGCTTGCCGAATTGCTTGCGATCTTCCGCCAGATCGATCGAGTCAGGCGATGTGCCCACGATCTTGACGCCTGCTGCGAGCAAGCGCTGCGCCAGATTCAGCGGCGTCTGACCGCCGAACTGCACGATCATGCCCACATCCGCGCCGCTCTTGGTCTCGTGCTCGTGAATGGCCAGCACGTCTTCCAGCACCAGCGGCTCAAAGTAGAGGCGGTCGCTGGTGTCGTAGTCGGTGGAAACCGTCTCGGGGTTACAGTTGACCATGATCGTCTCAAAGCCATCTTCCTTGAGCGCGAAGGCGGCATGGCAGCAGCAGTAATCGAACTCGATGCCCTGGCCGATGCGGTTCGGACCGGAACCAAGGATGATGATCTTCTTCTTATCGGTGGCAGGCGCTTCGTCCTCTTCGTCGTAGGTCGAGTAGAGGTAGGGCGTCATTGATTCGAACTCGGCCGCGCAGGTATCCACCAACTTGAAGACCGGCTTGATGCCCTTCGACTCGCGCAGTTCCCTTACCTGCTTGGTGCCTTCGTGACCTTCCAGCTTCCACTCGGCGGCAATGCGCTCATCACTCAGGCCCATGCGCTTCAGACGGCGCAACTGCTCTTCGCTGATCTGCTCGGGCGTGGTGCGGGCAACGCCCTGCTGCTCCAGGGTAATTTCGCGCACCTGATGCAGGAACCACGGATCCATCTTGGTGAGGCGCGCAACTTCACGCACGCTCATGCCCCGCTCAAAGGCGTAGCGAATGTAGCCCAGGCGTTCCGGGCGAGGCGTAACCAGCATCTGCGTCAGACGACGCGGCTCCAGCACTTCCGCGCCGGTCTTCTTGCCAGTCTCCAGTGCGCGCCAGGCCTTCATCAGCGATTCCTTGAAGGTGCGGCCCATGGCCATCACTTCGCCCACCGACTTCATCTGCGGGCCAAGCACGTCATCGGTGCCGGGGAACTTTTCAAACTGCCACTTGGGAATCTTGGTGACGACGTAATCGATGGTCGGCTCAAAGCAGGCCGGCGTCTTACGCGTAATGTCATTGGGAATTTCGTCGAGCGTGTAGCCAACGGCCAGCTTGGCGGCGATTTTGGCAATCGGGAAGCCGGTGGCCTTGGAGGCCAGCGCCGACGAACGCGATACGCGCGGGTTCATCTCGATGACGGTCATGCGACCATCCACCGGATTGAGCGCGAACTGCACATTCGAGCCGCCCGTCTCCACGCCGATTTCGCGCATGACGGCAATGGCCGCATCACGCATCCGCTGGTACTCGCGGTCGCTGAGTGTCTGCGCCGGGGCCACGGTAATGGAGTCGCCGGTGTGCACACCCATCGGATCAAAATTCTCAATCGAGCAGATGATAATGACGTTGTCGGCCAGGTCGCGCATGACCTCCAGCTCGTATTCCTTCCAGCCAAGCACGCTCTCTTCAATCAGGCACTCGTGCACCGGCGAAAGGTCGATGCCGCGGGAGAGAATCTCCATCAGCTCTTCGCGGTTGTAAGCAATGCCGCCGCCCGAACCACCCAGCGTAAAGCTGGGACGGATGAGCACCGGGAAGCCAAGCTTGGCGGCAAAGTCCATGCCGTCGCGCAGATTATTCACCAACTGCGACTTGGAAACTTCCAGGCCAATGCGCTGCATCGCATCCTTGAAGAGCAGACGGTCTTCGGCCTTCTTGATGGCTTCCAGCTTGGCGCCGATCAGCTCCACACCATACTTGTCGAGGATGCCGGCGTCGGCCAGATCCACGGCCAGATTCAGCGCCGTCTGTCCGCCCACGGTGGGCAGCAGGGCAAACTTGCCCGCATTCGGAAGTGCGGCAAGCATCTCGGTTTCGATGCGGATGATCTCTTCCACATAGCTGACCGTCAGCGGTTCGATGTAGGTGCGGTCGGCCAGCTCCGGGTCGGTCATGATGGTGGCCGGGTTGGAATTGACCAACACCACCTCATAGCCTTCCTGCTTGAGCGCCTTGCAAGCCTGCGTGCCCGAATAGTCGAACTCGGCCGACTGTCCAATCACGATCGGCCCCGAGCCGATCACAAGAATCTTCTGAATGTCATTTCTGCGTGGCATAGTTTTTCTCTTTGTTCGTGTCTGAAACGTTGCGATGAAGGCTCGTTAGCAACTCATCATTTCTGCATTGCCGTGTTTTGAAAGGGCACGACTTTAGTCGTGCCATCAGCCGTCTCCAAAAAGTCACTGGGCTTTAGCCCCTGAGGTCTCGTAACTTCGTTCAAGTTATGCGAAGCCATTGGCCGCACCGCAGGTGCCTGAGGGATGGGGTCAAGCTTCCACCCCGGATACGCCGACGAATACCTGTACTCTGACGGCTGAGCGCAAAGATGTTTCCTGACCGGATTCAGGTGGATGTAATGAACATGCTGTTCATAGTCCTCAAAATCACGAATCCGATGATCGGAAAACCCGCGCTGCCAGACTTCGGCGTTTGATCCAAGTTCCTTTTTCGCGCGAAAGCTGAATCCACCCTTGATCAACTGCATGGTACGTTCAAGAGCGACCTCGGGAGAAAGCAGAAGATGAAAGTGATCGGGCATCAAAACAAACTCGTGCAATTGATATGATTCCCGATACGCCAGAAGATTTTGGAAGAAGAGCCTCGCCCAGGATTCCGCACGAAACAGGGAACGCCGCTCCCACGTCTCAGACGTAACAAAGTACGTCTGCGCGTTGTTGGTTGCGTGTTCGCGTGCTGGCTTCAAAACATCCCTCAGGGGCTAAAGCCCCGCTCTCTTACTCATCCTTTTGCGGCACGGCTAAAGCCGTGCCCTTTCAAAACATTGCTTCTGCAAAGATCTTGCAATCCGTTTGACCCAAAAAACAGCGGAGCCGGGGCCCCGCTGCTGGTGCTAACAATTCGTCTTTGCTGTCGTACTCATTATCCCTTCCACTCTTCCATCAAATTGCGGAAGTCACGGAACAGATAGTTGGAGTCGTGCGGACCGGGTGCGGCTTCGGGGTGGTACTGCACGCTGAACAGCGGCAGGCTCTTGTGACGCAGACCCTCGAGCGTATTGTCGTTCAGGTCAACATGCGTCAGTTCCACCTCGCTCGTGTTGATCGAGTCCGGATCGACGGCGAAGTTGTGATTGTGTGCGGTGATCTCCACCTTGCCGGTAATCTTGTTCTTCACCGGGTGGTTGCCACCGTGATGGCCAAACTTCAGCTTGTAGGTGCGGCCACCCAGCGCCAGCCCCGTCAGCTGATGTCCCAGACAGATGCCAAAGACCGGCACGCGGCCCAGAATCTGCTTGATCGCCTTCACTGCATAATCAACGGGCTCGGGATCGCCGGGACCGTTCGACAGAAAGACGCCATCAGGCTTCATGGCAAGAACATCGTCGGCCGAGGTCTGCGCCGGCACAACCGTTACACGGCAGCCCTCGCGGACCAGCATGCGCAGAATGTTGTGCTTGATGCCGAAGTCATAAGCCACCACATGCTTGGTGGGGCGGTCGAGCATTGCTGCAAGCAGCGGATCGCCGGTCTGGTTCAGCGCCAGATCCTTGTCAAAGGTGTAAATGCTCTTGGTGGTAACCACCTTGGCCAAGTCCGTACCATCCATCTTGCGGATGCTGCGGGCCCGCTCCACGAGCACATCGGTATTGGTTTCCTTGGTGCTGATTACGCCGCGCATGACGCCGTTCGTGCGCAGGTGGCGCACAAGTGCGCGGGTGTCGATCTCAGCCAGAACCGGAACCTGGTACCGCTCCATGTACTCGTCGGTCACTTGTTCTGACCGCCAGTTGGAGCTGATAGGCGAGAATTCGCGTACGATGAGGCCTTCGATGTAGGGCTTCGCCGACTCGTTATCTGCCTGGTTTGTACCGTAGTTGCCGATCTGGGGATTGGTAAGAACGACGATCTGTCCGGTGTAGGAAGGATCAGTGGCGATTTCCTGATAACCGGTAAGGGAAGTATTGAAAACGACCTCACCCTGGCATTCGCCGGGATGACCATAGCCGTGGCCACGGAAAATGCGCCCGTCTTCGAGCGCTAGTATAGCCTGCATCGTCTCTCCGAGCAGTGGATTCTTCTAATTTTAGCAGTTTTTTATGCGCTGTGCGCTAGAGGAGGAGAAATCCTTCGCGAGGGCAAGATTCTGCCTACCGCACCATGCCCGCATCCCGAGCCGGCCAGTAGACAAACTCCGCCTTGCCGTAGACGAACGAGCGTTCCACCGGGCCGAACTCGCGGCTGTCTGAAGAGATGGAGCGATGATCGCCCATCATGAAGTAGCTGCCTGCGGGTACGACCATCTCCGGCATCGAACGCGTGTCGCGGTACTCCTCAGGAACGTACGGTTCCTCCAGACGCTTGCCGTTCAGCACTACCGTGCCATGGTTGATGCGCAACCGGTCACCGGGAATAGCAACCACCCGCTTGATGTAACTCTTTTCCGGATCCCGTGGATAGCGGAAGACCACCACGTCATTGCGCTCGATGGCTTCAAAGCGATAGACAAACTTGTTGATGAACAGACGGTCGCTGTTTTCCAGCCGTGGCAACATGCTGGTGCCTTCCACGCGCACGGGCTGATACAGGAAGGTGATGATCAAAATCGAGGTAACAGCGGCAATCAGCAGATCACGCAGCCACAAGACAGCATTGCTCGTCGCACTACCACTTTGCGGCGCATTCGAAGTCATCGTATCCGGCTCATTCTGGGAGCCGGGAGCTTGGGTAGGGGGCACTTCCGTCTGCATTCTGATTTCAGATTAACTGAGCCGACGCATTTGTGAACGCAGAAGATGTAAACATTTAGGATCAACTCACATTTCTGATCATCAGCCCATGCGCTCAAGTTATAGCTGCCGACAGGGGAGACTGAAGCGGCACAATGCAACTGTTCCGTTTTTGCACTAGGATGGATGCATCCATGAGTACCGCTGTGGTGAGTACCGCTGTGACCGATCCACGTTTTGAGTCCGTCTACGATGTTCTGCGTAAGGCCATCGCCGAGCAGGCCTTTCCCGGCTGCGCCTTTGGCGTTTTTTCTCGCGGGCAGGTGGTCCTGCTCGATGCGCTGGGCCGCTTTACCTATGAAGAAGATGCGCCACGGGTCGAACCCGGAACGGTTTTTGATCTGGCCAGCGTCTCAAAGGTTGTTGCCACAACGGCCATGGCCATGTTGCTTTTTCAGCGCGGTCAGCTGGACGTGGATGCGCCGCTCGGCTCGATTCTTCCACAATTTGTAGCAAATCGGGCACAGGATGCGGTCGAACACACAGTAACCCTGCGGCATCTTTTGGCACATAATTCGGGGTTAGCAGGGTACGTGGAATTCTTTCGTACGACAAGCAACGCCGCGCAGTTATTACAGACTTGTTACTCCCTCAACCTCCAAGCCTCCCCTGGCTCACGCTACGAGTACTCCGACCCCGGCTTCATCCTCCTCGGCAAAGCCCTGGAAAAACTTGCCGGGGTTGACCTTCAAACCTTCTTTACGCAGGAGATTGCCGCCCCGCTGGGCCTGACGACCGCCCGCTATTGCCCTCCAGAGGTGGAAAAGAGCAAAATTCCTCCTACAGAGGTGGACACGTGGTTCCGGCATAGACGGATTCAGGGCGAGGTACAGGATGAAAATGCCTGTCTGCTGGGCGGAATCTGTGGACACGCCGGACTCTTTGCAAATACTGCCGATCTGATGCGCTTCAGCGCTGAAGTGCTGGAAGCCGCCCGCGCCGGTGGCCAACCGAAGATTTTTGCTCCGGAAACCCTGCAGTTTTTTGCCAAAAAGCAGGCTCCGGAAGGAAGTTCCCGGGCTCTTGGATGGGATACACCAAGCCTGAACTCATCTTCTGGTCAGTATTATTCTGTACTTTCGTTAGGGCATCTGGGCTACAGCGGCTGTTCCCTCTGGATCGATCTGGAGGCTCAAGTCGCCATTGCCCTGTTGACCAACCGAACATGGCCGGATAGAGGGAGCCAGAAGATCAAGATACTCCGGCCTTTATTCCACGATGCGGCACGTGGTGCCCTATTTTAGGTCACTACCTACTGCAACTGGCATGAGTTTCTGCTTAAGATTTCTGCCAGCATTGCGGTTTTTGCCGCTACAATCGAAAATTGGGGACAGACGCGATGCTGAATAGCTCGATGATGCAGGAGACAGCCGGCTCGTCTAAAAAGGACGTTAAAGACCAGGCATCTACCCTGCAGGAACTGACGACTGAGAGCCAGAACGAGGCTTCTCTGGGACTGGACACGAAATCGGCCATTGAAATTGCACGCATCATCAATCATGAAGATGCGAAGGTTGCAGCGGCCGTAAAAAAAGCGCTTCCTGAGATCGCCCAGGTGATCGATATGGTAGCCCGCAGCCTGCGAGACGGCGGACGGTTGATTTACATCGGCGCCGGTTCCAGCGGTCGTATTGCCGCACTCGATTCCGTGGAATGCCCACCCAATTACTCGACGGCACCCGGGCAAATTCAATACATCATGGCAGGCGGACCGAAGGCTCTGGCCTCGGCCGTTGAGGTCAACGAAGACAGCGAAGAGCTGGGGCAGCGGGACATTGCGCGCCGCCGGCCTACACGCAAGGACGTGGTCATTGGCATTTCGGCTTCGGGCCGTACGCCTTACGTAGTAGCTGCCACGGCCTATGCCCGCGCACGCGGCGCGCACACTGCAGCCGTGACCTGCAATCCGGGTACGCCTCTGACCGATGCTGCCGATACGGTGATTCTTGCCGAGGTTGGCCCTGAAGTCATCAGCGGTTCCACCCGCATGAAGGCCGGCACCTCGCAGAAGATGATCCTGAACATGATCACCACTGGTGCTATGACCCGCATGGGCTACGTGTACGAAAACCTGATGGTCAACGTACATATGCAGAATTCCAAGCTGGTGGAGCGCGGCATTCGCATTCTGATGTATGCCTGCAACATCGACCGGCCTACGGCGGTTGAGACCATCAAGAGCGCCGGGCGCAGCGTGCCTGTGGCGTTGGTCATGCTCAAGGCCAAGGTCGACAAGCCCGAGGCAGTACGCCGCTTGGCCAAGTCCGATGGCAACGTACGATTGGCCATTGAAGACAACGCACTGGATTACTAACTCCGAACTTTTAGCCTTTGTTTTTTTATTCGCAGGCCAGCATTCCGCCAGGTTTAGTAGACTGAACGGCAGGATGTCTGGCCTGATTCGTTTTATCTCCTACCTCTCCGCTTCCCTTCTTCTGACCTCGGCCTCGCTGTCTCTTGAGGCACAGGGAACCCGTCTTTGGACGCAATCACAACTGGGCGACTTTGAAAAAGGCACGGCGCAAGGCGTCGAGCTTACCAGTGATGGCCGTCTGGTGGACGGTGCCGTGGCGCAGGTGTTTGCCACTACACCTTCCAGCCAGGTCTGGTCTCTGGCTGCCGGTCCAAAGGGCGTGCTTTATGCCGCTACGGGGAGTCCTGCCGCAATCTACCGCATGGAGATTGACAAGGACGGAAAGACGCACTTCGACAAGGAAAAGAACCTGCTTTTCGAGAGCAAGGATCTGAATGTGCAGGTGCTGCACATGGGGCCGGACGGCAATCTGTACGCCGCCCTGCTGCCCTCTGGCAAGGTCATTCAGATTTCGCCCCGCTTTGCCGACAAGCTTGATGAGAGCAAGGCCACGGTGGTCTTTGATCCTGAAATTTCTACCGTCGCAGACTACACAAAGAAAAAGTCGCACTTCGTCTGGGATCTAACCTTTGACAAGGCGGGGCGTCTGTACATTGCCACCGGCGATCCGGCGGCAATCTATCGCGTAGATGTGACCAGGCCCGGCAGCAAGCCGGAGGAGTTCTTCAAGAGCGATGAAGCGCACATTCGCGCGCTGGCCTGGGACGCGAAGGGCAATCTGATTGCCGGGAGCGATGGCACGGGGCTTGTCTATCGCATCGATTCCACAGGCAAGGGCTACGTACTGTTTGCCGCGCCCCGGCGCGAGGTTACGGCAGTGGCCGTCGATGCAGCCGGAACCATCTACGCCGCGTGCGTGGGCGAGAAGAGCCGCAATCCTCTGCCCCCGCTGCCGCTGCAGAATAACGGCATTTCCATTGTTCTTCCCGGTTCAATGGGAGCGGCTGGGGCCAGCAGCGTTTTGCCGGAGGGTAGCGAGGTTTTCGCGCTCACTGAGGGGCAGGCTCCGCGCAAGCTGTGGGCCGCGCGGGATGAGGTGGTCTACGCGCTCGAAAGCCGCACGGATGGCGTGCTGGCGCTGGCCGGAAATCATGGCCGCATCTTCCGCATTCAGGCCAACGGCAACTCTGCCGTGGTGGCGCAGCTGGACGCACAACAAGTGCTGAGTTTCACCGCGGCACCCGGCGGTGGAGAGCTTTATCTGGGCACCGGCAATCCCGGCAAACTTTATCTGTTCGGCGCAGCCGGTGAGCACGAGTACTCCAGTCAGGTCTTTGATGCCGCGGTGCTGGCACGCTTCGGCCACGTGGAAGTTGCACCCGACGCCAGAGCCTACAAGCTTTTCACCCGCACCGGCAATGTGGAGCAGCCGGTGCGTGGCTGGACTGAGTGGCAGCCGCTGAAAGACGGCGTTGTAGCTTCGCCCGCCGGACGTTTTCTGCAGTGGAAGGCGATCTTTGAGAAGAACGGTTCGCTGGCTTCCGTGGGCGTCAATTATCTGCCGGTGAATGCGGCTCCGGTGGTCGATGATCTGGTTGTTATTTCCGGTGCGCGAGTGAATGCGCCCGGTGCTGCAGCAGCTTTGCCTCAGACGGTAATGATCGGCTTTCCTACCCCGCAACCTGCCAGCAGCGGTTTGAACACGGCCGAGGCGAGTGGCAACAACACACCGCTGGCAGCCATGAAGGATCGCACCGCAGTCACAGCCCGCTGGGCCGCGCACGACGACAACGGCGACGAACTCAGCTACGCGCTTTATCTGCGCGGCGATGGCGAGTCAGTCTGGCGCTTGATCAAGGACAAGATCAACGAAAAGGCCTACAGCCTGGATGCCACACAGTTGCCCGATGGCGGCTATCAGATCAAGATTGTGGCCAGCGATGCGCCTTCTCATGAGCCCACCGACACGCTCACCGCAGAAAAGATCAGCACCCGCTTCGAGGTGGATACAACGCCGCCCGTGATTAGCGGACTCAAGGCCAGTCGTAAGGAAAAATCCTTGCAGATTGAGTTTCTGGCTGAAGACGCTTCTTCACCGCTGGCCCATGCCGAGTACTCGATTGACGCCGGTACGTGGGAGCCGATCTTTCCCGAGGGCAAGCTCTTCGACTACCGCCGTCTACACTTCAACACCACACTCGACAGCGCAAGCCCCGACAACAGCAAGCTCGACAGCGTCAAGCTCGACAAAAGTGAGCATCTGATTACCGTGCGCGTCTACGACCGTCACGACAACGTAGGTCTGGCCAAAACAGTTCTTGGGGAGCAACGATAGATGCGATTCGAACTTTTTCTTGCTGCCCGTTATTTGCGTGCCAAGCGCCGTCAGGCTGTGGTTGGTGTAGTAACAACCATCTCGGTTGCCGGTGTGGCTGCGGGCGTGGCCGCGCTCGTCATTGCGCTGGCCATCACCAACGGCATGAAGAGCGATCTGGAAGACCGTCTGGTGGACACCACGGCGCATGTGCAGTTGATGTCCACTGCCAATGAAGGCATTCGCAATTGGCAGCCGCTGCTTGAAAAGCTGCGCCATGTGCCGCATGTAGTCGCAGCCTCGCCCGGGCTCTACGAACAGGTGCTGGTGGCGCGTGGTCCGCGCGATGGTGGCGCGCTGGTTGAAGGCATTCTGCCCAACGATGAAAAGAAGGTAAGCGGCATGTTGGCCGGATCCACTCCCGGCGCGCTCGACGCCTTACAGCCACAACCTACTGCGGCGGGTGCGCCCTGCTCCACGCTGCCGCCCATCGTGCTTGGCAAGGATCTGGCCGAGACCGTAGGCGCTACCGTAGGCGACTCCGTCATGCTCATCAGCCCGCAAGGTGAGATGACGCCGATGGGTGTGATTCCGAAGTACGTGCGCTTTCGTTTGGCCGGCATCTTCCACTCCGGCTTCTATCAGTACGATGCGCAGATGGGCTTTGTGCGGCTGGCCGATGCACAGTGCCTCTTCGACGAGCCTGATCTGCTGAGCGTCATCAGCTTCCGCATCGACAATCTGGACCACGCGCCCGAGGTGGGCCGCGCTATTGAGCAGGCCGCCGGCCACGGCTACATGAGCACCAACTGGATGGAGCAGAACCGCGAACTCTTCCGCGCGCTCAAGCTCGAACAGGTGGTTTCCTTCATCGTGATTGCACTCATCGTGATGGTGGCTGCGCTCAACATTCTGATCGCGCTCACCATGATGGTGATGGAAAAGACGCGGGACATTGCGGTAATGATGAGCTTCGGCGTCGATCCCGGACAGGTGCGCCGCATCTTCCTGCTGCAGGGCTTGCTGATCAGCGTGATTGGCACTGGTATTGGACTGGTGCTGGGCTACGCGGCCAGCTGGGCCGGCGGCCACTACCACTTCATTCACCTCTCGGCCGAGGTCTACTCGATCGATACTCTGCCCTTTGCGCCGCGCCTCATCGATGGTGTGTTGGTGGCAGCGGTCTCCATTGGCGTCAGCCTGCTGGCCACGCTCTACCCCTCGTACTCCGCCTCGAAGATTCTGCCAGCCGAGGCGTTGCGGTACGAGTAGTCCACGTGAACGTCGGAACGCTCTCCGCTGGCAGTAGAGGGCTTGAATGCGAGCTATCTTTGCTGCCAGCACCCACTAACAGAAAACGCCCTTCCTTTGCATCTCGCATGGGAAGGGCGTTTTCTGTTAGTGGCCTGCGAATCTATTTCTGCAACGTATAGGTGTCCCGAGGCTGTTTGGCGCTCATCTGCTGTGGGGTGGGTAGCTGCGAGCGGTCCCAACCGCCGCCCAGCGCCTGGATGAGTTGCACAGAGCTGAGCATCTCCTCCACCTGCAGGGAGACGAGCGTTTCCTGACTGCTGAGCAGCGTATTCTGCTCGCTCAACACATCGGCCAAAGGATCAACGCCAGCATCATAACGCTGCTTTTCCAGCTCAACGCTCTGCTCTGCTGAATCCACCACTTCCTTCTGGCGGTTGATCTGCTGCGAATAAACGCGGGTAGCCAGCAGGTCGTCCTCCACCTGCTGGAAGGCGGTCAGAATGGTCTGGCGGTAATTGGCTACATCCGCGTTGTAGGTAGCTACGTACTGATGCAGCTCCGCGCGATAGAGGCCGCCATCAAAGACGGTCTCGGAAATTGAAGGGCCAATCGACCAGACACGGCTGGGGCTGCTGAAGAGCTTGCTCAGCTTCGAGCTTTCCAAGCTCCCGGTGCCGGAGAGCGTCACCTGAGGAAAGAATGCGCCGTAGCCAATGCCGATGGCAGCGTTGGCCTCGGCCAGCGTACGTTCCTGTGCTGCAATGTCAGGACGACGCTCAATCAACTGCGCCGGAACTCCCGTGGGAATGGCGGGCGCGCTATAGACCACAGCTTTGACGGGAATGGAAAAGTCGCTAGCCGGCTTGCCCAGCAGCAGCGCCACGGCGTGTTCATACTGGCCCCGCGCCAAGACGATGTTGATTGCCGAAGCCTCGGCCGATTGCAAAGTTTCCTTGGCCTGCACCACAGCAAGCTGATCGCCGGTGCCGCTGTCATACGCGCCCTGAGCTGCGTCGAGCGTCTTTTTGTCGACTTCAACGGCTTGATCGAGAATCTTCTGGATCTGATCCTCGCCACGAATCTCGAAGAAGTACTCGGCCAGCGCGGCCTGCTCCGTCAGCTTCTCGTTTTCCAGATCGGCAGCGCTGACCTGCGCGGCATACTGCGCTTCGTGCACTTCATTGCGGATCTTGCCCCAGAAGTCGGGGGTCCAGGAAACATCGATTGGCGCAGCCCAGAGCGAAGAAGCCTGCCCCGAACTGGAAGAGGAATTGGAAAGGCTGGCCGAAGAGCGGGAACGGGTCCAGGAGGGCCCAAAGGTGACCGTAGGCCAATACTGCGCCCGCGCCTCTGACACCACAGCCCGCGCTTCCATAAAGCTCTGGAAAGATGCCTTGATGTTCTGGTTGTTCACCAACAACTGCTCTTCAAGAGCGTTCAGCTCCGGCTCGTTGAAGACCTCCCACCACTTGCCGCGCAATAGGCCGTCTTGCGGGCTGGCTACCTTCCATCCGTCGGCGTCGTGAAAGTTGACGGTGGACTCCTTGTAGTTGGCAGCTGTAACGGCGGGCGGCGCGGGGGCATGGTACTTCGGGCCCACATGGCAGCCACCCAGCAGCGTCACTGTACCCAACAGACCAACCAGAGCGGCTTTCGAAGCTCTCGTATTTTGCTTCATCCGATTCATACTCTCTCTCAACTCAGAATGCATCTTCCGTAGCTCCGGGCGTCAATGACGGGCGAGTTTTTCCAGACAAACGCAACAGCCAATGACGTAGCCTGTTCATCAGCAGGTAAACGACAGGGGTTGTATAGAGGGTCAGTAGCTGGCTCAGCAGCAGCCCGCCTACGATGGTAATGCCCAGCGGTTTACGCAGCTCAGAACCAGTACCCGTGCCAAAGGCCAGCGGCAGCGCGCCAAACAGCGCCGCGGTGGTGGTCATCATGATGGGACGGAAGCGCAGCAGGCAGGCCTCGAAGATCGAGTCGCGCGTGCTCTTGCCCTCCTGGCGTTCAGCCATCAGGGCAAAGTCAATCATCATGATGGCGTTCTTCTTCACAATGCCGATCAGCAGAATGATGCCAATGATGGAAATAACATTCAGATCGATGTTGAAGAGCATCAAGGCCAGCATCGCGCCCACGCTGGCAGAAGGCAACGTGGAGATGATGGTTACCGGGTGCATAAAGCTTTCATAAAGAATGCCCAGCACAATGTAAACCGCCAGCAGCGCCGTAAGGATCAGGTATTTTTCACTGGCCAGCGACTTCTGGTAAGCATCGGCCGTACCGGCAAAGAAACCCCGCACCGACGACGGCATGCCCAGTTGCTGCTCTAGCTTGGAGATGGCCAAAGTAGCATCGCTCAGCGATACGCCATTGGCCAGATTGAAGGAAATGGTGACGGAAGGAAACAGTCCAGTGTGGCTGACCTGCAGCGGCGTCGTTCCCACATGGGGTGTCAGAATGCTGCGCAGCGGAGCCATCGAATTCATTCCGGCGCGGCTCGTACTGGAGGAAGAGGAGCTGGGCTTGAAGTAAATGTCGTTCAGCCCCGAAGGATCCTGCCAATGCTCGGGAGAAACCTCCATCACCACGTAGTACTGGTTCAGCTCCTTGTAAATGACAGAAACTTCTTCCTGTCCAAAGGCGTTGTACAGGGCTGAGTCGATGGATTTCGCGCTCTGCCCAAGACGGGCTGCATCGATGCGGTCAAAGGTCAGCATCTCCTGCAAGCCACCGTTCTGCTGGTCGCTATTCACGTCCTGCAGAATCGGTATCTTTTTCAGGTTGCTGTAAAGGATGGGTCCCCAGCGGAAGAGGTCGCTGATGTTATCGCTTTGAATGGTGTACTGGTAAAGCGCATTGCCGCCACGGCCGCCGATGCGCAGATCCTGCGCCGGCTGCAGAAAGGTTGTGGCAATCGGCATGTGATTAAACTTGGGCCGCAGACGATTGATGACGTCCATCGCCGAGATCTTGCGATCTGTTCCCAGCGGCTTGAGCGCAATAAAGACAAAGCCACCGTTGGCCGTACCGTTTCCGCCCGTATACACGTTCACATGCGCCACGGCCGGATCGTTCTTGATTACGCCCACCAACTGCTGCGCGGAAAAATTCATGAAGGGGAAAGAGGCATCCTGCGGCCCCTGCATACCGCCCATGACCACGCCAGTATCCTGCAGCGGAAAAAATCCCTTGGGAATGCGGATCATCACCACTACATTCAGCGCAATCGTCAGCAGCAGAACAATGATCGTCAGCAGCGGATTATCCAGCACCCAGGCAAGCGAGTGCCGGTAACCGGTATTCATTCCGTTCAGAAACTTTTCGATCGAGCGGGAGAGGAAGTTGTGCTTTTCCTCGGCATTTTTCGTCTTCAACAGGTGGGCGCACATCATCGGCGTGGTGGTCAGCGAGATCACCATGGAGATGACAATGGCCGTCGAAAGCGTAACCGCAAACTCCCGGAAAAGACGGCCCACAATGCCGCCCATCATGAGAATGGGAATGAAGACCGCGCACAGCGAGACGCTGATGCTGAAGACGGTAAAGCCAATCTCCTTGGCTCCACGCAGCGCGGCTTCGAATGGTTCCACGCCATTCTCCAAATGGCGCGTAATGTTTTCCATCACCACGATGGCGTCGTCCACCACAAAACCGGTCGCAATAGTCAGAGCCATCAGCGAAAGATTGTCGAGGCTGTAGCCATACATGTACATGGCGGCAAAGGTGCCCACCAACGATGCGGGAACCGCGACCGCCGGAATCAGTGTGGCCCGTGGACTACGCAGGAAGAAAAACACCACCAACACCACCAACACAATCGAGGTGATGAGCGTGGTTTCCACCGTCGTCACCGAAGCACGAATCGTAGTGGTGCGGTCCAGCACCTGGGTGGTCGTAATGCCCTTGGGTAGAACGGCCTCCAGAAACGGCATCTGCGCCTTGACCCGGTCGACCGTCTCAATGATGTTGGCACCCGGCTGGCGGAAGATGATCAGAAAGACCGCGCGCTTGCCGTCCATGTAACCGGCGGTGCGTATATTCTGCGTGGAATCCACCACGTCAGCCACATCGCTCAGATGGATTGCGGCATCTTTTTTGTATCCAATGACCAGAGGCCTGTATTGCTCGGCCTTGTCGAGCTGGTCGTTGGTGAGGATGTCGGCTGTAACGTTGCCATCAGAGAGCTGGCCACGCGGCAAATCGGCGTTCTGCTGGCTGAGCGCGGACTGCACGGTGCTCAGCGCCAGACCAAAACTTTCCAGCTTCTTGGGGTCAACTTCAACGCGCACCGAAGGCGTGGCGCCGCCGTTCACGCTCACCTGACCTACACCCTGAATCTGCGAGAGCTTTTGTTCAAGGGTCGTTGAAGCCAGATCGTAAAGCTTCGTAATGTCGTACTTATTCGATGTCAACGCCAAAATCATGATGGGCGAATCGGCCGGATTGACCTTACGAAAAGTTGGATTCGACGGAAGATTAGTGGGCAGGTAGGTGCGTGCCGAATTAATGGCCGCTTCCACGTCGCGGGCAGCGCCATCAATGTTGCGGTTTAGGTCAAACTGAATGGTAATGTTGGTACTGCCCAGCGTGCTCGAAGAGGTCATCTCCGAGACGCCGGCAATATGCCCAAACTGGCGCTCCAGTGGTGTAGCCACGGAAGCCGCCATAATCTGCGCGCTGGCACCTGGCAGGCTGGCCGAAACGCTGATGGTGGGAAAATCCACCTGTGGCAGCGGCGACACCGGTAGCACCGTATAGGCGATGGCACCGGCGATCACCAGAGCAATAGTAAGCAGCGTAGTGGCTACCGGCCTGTGAATAAATGGACTCGACAGACTCATGCCATCTCCGTCCCGCTGTCAGGCTGCTCGTCACCCCTCTGCCGCGACATCTTGCGTCCAGTCAACCGCTGTCCTAGCCGGTCAAAGAAGATGTAGATCACGGGCGTGGTGTAAAGCGTAAGCATCTGGCTCAGTAACAGGCCACCGACCATCGCAATACCCAGCGGACGGCGCAGCTCCGAACCAAGCCCGGTGCCAATCGCCAGCGGAATTCCGCCCAGCAAGGCAGCCATGGTGGTCATCATGATTGGTCGGAAGCGCAACAGGCAGGCATCGTAAATTGCCTCGGCGGAATCCTTGCCCTGAGTGCGTTCAGCCTCCAGCGCAAAGTCCACCATCATGATGCCGTTCTTCTTCACAATGCCAATCAGTAGAATGATGCCGATAATAGCCACCACACTCAGATCCTGATGGAAGGTCATCAGCGCCAGCAACGCACCCACACCCGCTGAAGGCAGCGTGGAGAGAATCGTCACCGGGTGAATGTAGCTTTCATAAAGCACGCCCAGCACGATGTACACCGTGACCAGCGCGGCCAGAATCAGCAGGGCTTCATTGGAAAGTGAGTTCTTGAACGAAGCGGCGGTACCCTGAAAATCAGCTTGCAGGTTCGCCGGAAAGTTCATGCTCTTGGCCACTTTATCGATGTCGGTAATAGCCGTGCCCAGCGAAGCATTGGGGGCAAGATTGAACGAAATCGTTACCGCAGGAAACTGCCCCTGGTGATTGATGGAAAGGCTCTCCGTGGCCGGAGTCATGTGGGTGAACGCGGAGAGTGGAACTGAATCGATTGCCGCCGCACTGCTCGTCGTAGTCGAGGAAGATGTGGTGGCCAGAGCAGAAGCTGGTACGGAGGTGACGCTGGAAGACGGCGTATAAAGCAGCGAGGTCGTCAGCGCGTTGGACCCCGCCGAGGCCGAAGCCGAAGACGAGTACGAACTGGTGGCGCTCGATGTGCTCGAACTGGACGAAGAGCCTTCCTGAATGTAGAGCGAACTCAGATTGGCCGGATTCTTCTGCCATTCCTGCTCGGTCTCCAGAATCACGTGATACTGGTTCAGCTGCGTATACAGCGTGTTGATCTGCCGCTGACCATAGGCATCGTAGAGTGTGTTGTCGATGGTGTTGGGCGTAATGCCCAGCCGCGATGCAGTCACACGATCAATGTCGAGTTTCACCGCGCGTCCGCCGGTCTGCTGATCGGTGGCCACGTCTTCCAGTTCCGGAAGCTTCTTCAACTCAGCTACGAATTTGTTGGTCCATGCATCCAGTTGCTCGCTGTCGGGAGCTTCCAGCGTGTACTGGTACTGGGTGCGGCTGACGCGATCGTCAACGGTAATATTCTGCACCGGCTGCATGTAAAGATGAATGCCCGAAACCTGCTGCAAATTGCGCTGCAGGCGACGAATCACATTCGCGGCGCTGATGTTGCGCTCTTCAAGCGGCTTCAGGTTAATGGAAATACGGCCGCTGTTGAGGGTGGTATTGATGCCGTCCGCACCGATGAACGACGAAAGGCTCTCTACCGCCGGATCCTCAAGAATCACGCGGTCCAGCTCCTGCTGACGCGTCACCATATCCTGATAGGAGATGTCCGTCGGAGCCTGCGAGATGCCCTGAATCACACCCGTATCCTGCACCGGGAAAAATCCCTTGGGAATGAAAATATAGAGCACCACGGTCAGCACCAGCGTGCCCAGAGCCACCAGCAGCGTGATCGTCTGATAGCGCAATACCACGCGCAGGGTGCGACCGTAGAAGTCGATCATCGAAGTAAACATCTTCTCTGACCATTGGTAGAACCTGCCCTGCTTCTCAGCCGGATCATGACGCAGAATGCGCGAACACATCATCGGCGTCAGCGTCAGTGACACCACGGCGGAAAGGATAATGGTGACCGCCAGCGTTACCGCAAACTCGCGGAAGAGCCGGCCCACCACATCGCCCATGAACAGCAGCGGAATCAGCACGGCGATCAGCGAAACCGTCAGCGAAACGATGGTGAAGCCGATCTGCCCTGCGCCCTTCAACGCCGCCTTCATCGGCGGCATTCCCTCTTCCAGGTAGCGGGAGATGTTCTCGATCATGACGATGGCATCGTCCACCACAAATCCGGTGGAGATGGTCAAGGCCATCAGCGAAAGATTGTCCAGACTGTAGCCGAGCGCGTACATGACGGCCAGCGTTCCCACCAGCGAAAGTGGCACGGCAATGCCGGGAATGATGGTGGCCGTCAGCTTGCGCAGGAACAGGAAAATAACCAGAATCACCAGCACGATGGTAAGGCCCAGCTCGAAGTACACATCATGTACCGAGGCCTTGATGCTGGTGGTCATGTCAGTCATCGTCGTCACCCGGATCGACGCCGGAAGATTGGCTTCGAGCACCGGAAGAATCGTCTGGATGCGCTTGACCACATCGATGGTATTGGCGCCCGGCTGGCGCTGGATGTTGAGAATCACCGCCGGCGTCTGGTTCATCCAAGCCGCCTGCTTGTTGTTCTCTACACCACTCACAACCTTGGCCACATCTTTTACAAAAACCGGCGCGCCGTTGCTGAAAGAAATCACTACATTTCGATAGCCATCCTGATCGGTGATCTGATCGTTGGCGTCAATCTGGTAATCCTGGCGCGCACCGTCAAAGTTGCCCTTGGCGGCATTCACGCTGGCATCGGTCAGCGCCGTGCGCACGTCTTCCATGCTCAGGCCATGCGCGGCCAGTTGCACGGGATTCACCTGAATGCGGGTGGCAGGCTTCTGGCCACCGCTGATGCTCACCATGCCCACCCCGGCCAGCTGCGAGATGCGGGGTGCAAGACGCGTGTCCACCAAGTCTTCCACCTGCGACAGCGGCATCGAGTTCGATGTCACCGCCAGGGTCAGAACCGGAGCATCGGCCGGATTGGTCTTGTTATAGACCGGAGGTACTGGAAGATTGGAGGGCAGATAGGACTGCGAAGCATTGATCGACGACTGCACTTCCTCTTCCGCCACATCCAGACTCAGCGAAAGATTGAACTGCAGCACAATCACCGAGACCCCGCCGGCACTGGTCGAGGTCATCTGGTTCAGCCCCTGCATCTGGCCGAACTGGCGCTCAAGCGGCGCGGTCACCGTGGTGGCCATCACGTCGGGACTGGCGCCAGGATAGAACGTCAGCACCTGAATCGTCGGATAGTCCACCTGCGGCAAGGCCGAAACAGGAAGCTGAAAGTACGCCACAATGCCCACCAGCAGAATGGCAATCATCAGCAGTGCGGTCGCTACCGGCCGCACAATAAACGGGCGGGACGGATTCATCGCGCGCTGCTCCCGGTCGAATCAGAGGACTCCGCTGAGGGGAGTTTCATCTTGGAGATGCTCACCGGCGAGCCATTCTGCAGCTTTTCAAAGCTGCTGTTGGCTACCACGTCGTCCGCCTGCAGGCCCTGCACAGCCGTTTCGCCCTTGTCGGAAGTGCCGGACTTGACCGTCTTCATCACGGCCTTGCCGTCCTGAATCACATAGACAAAATCGAGACTGCCGTTGTGCTGAATGACCGAGGACGGAACCAGCACCTGATTGTCCAGCGACTTGACCAGCAACCGCGTATTCACAAACTGATTGGGAAAGAGCTGGCCGGCGCGATTGTCGAACTCCGCGCGCAGCTTTACCGTTCCGGTCGAGGTGTCAATCTGATTGTCCACCGTGGTCAGCTTGCCCACGCCCAACTGCTGCTTCTGGGTGCGGTCATACACTTCAACCTTGAGCGGCTTGCCGCCACGCATCTGCTGCATGACCATGGGCAGATCATCTTCGGCCAACGTAAAGACCACCGTCATCGGCTGCAACTGCGTAATGACCACCAGCGGCGTAGAGGAGCTGGCCGTAACCAGATTGCCCGGATCGATCAGACGCAGGCCCACCCGGCCAGCAATGGGCGCGGTAATGTGGCAGTAAGCCAGTTCCACCTTGTCGTACTGCACCGTACCGGCGTCGTTCTTGACCGTTCCCTTATCCTGCTCCACCAGCTTTTCCTGATCTTCCAGCGTCTGGCGGGAGATGGCGTTGCGCGACCAAGCCTGCTTGTAACGGTCCAGATCCATCTGCGCCGAAGCCAGCAGACTCTGATCCCGTTCGAGCGCGCCCTGCGCGGCAGCCAGCTGCGCCACATAGGGGCGCGCATCAATATCGACCAGCGGATCGCCCTTGCGCACCTGCTGACCTTCGCGATAATGCACCTGCTGCACCACGCCCGAAACCTGGGCGTCAATGCTGGCGGTGTAGTACGGCGTCACCGTGCCAATCGCGTCCAGATAGAGACCAATGCTGCCGCTGTGTGCCGTGGCCGTGGTCAGCGTAACCATTCCGCCGCCGGCGTGGCGACCGCTGGCGGCCGCCATCTGCGCCTGCTGCTTGTGATTGAAGACCCAATAGAACAACAAGCCGAAGAGAGCTAGAACAACAACCCATACCCACCAAAGACGCTTCTTGGCTGGCTGGGTGGAATCAACGGCATTAGAACTGGACGAAGCGGATTGCGAAGCGGAAGGATGCTGTTCCATGTCTCTCTCTTGAAACAATCGGTCAAGATGTGTTGCTGGCGAAAACTATGCCAATTCTACTAAAACGAAAACTGGTTTGTGGACTTGGAATGAACTCGTACCTGAGTGCCGCACAGATACCTGTTCCAATATGAAATCGGAACTACTGTTTATTGTGGACGTTTACAATCTCCACCCTTTGCGCAGGAGCCTCTGGCGCACCGCAACTCTGCTTGCGTGTATTCCAATTCTGCCAGCAATCCCCGCCCAGCCCCGCCGCAACAGTAGAGATACCTCTTCAATTTCAAGGACGAGAGGGACCGGGAAAATGTTTCACGGATCGTACGCGAAGCATATTTTTCTGTATGACAAGCAATCAGAACGGGATCCCTCCCCCTTCCCTACCTTGCCCTACACTGATTTCCCCTGCCGTTTTCGCTTGCTCACGGCCTTCTGCTCAGGCACCCGCACAGCCGCCATGCCCAGCGCCATGAGTGCCAGGAAAAACATGCCGCACAGACCATCGAGCAGCAGCAACTGTGTGTTGCCCGGGCCGTGACTGCGCAAAACCAGCGCCAGAGCCGCCACCGCTGCCATCGTTCCAGCAGCAGTCCATCGCAGGATGCGGAGCAAGGCTTCGTCCGAGGTCGGAAGTTTAAAGAACAACGGCAGAAGATCGTGGTTGAGCAGGGCCGTGATAGCAGTCAACTGTGCCGTAACGCCACTGAGCAGGGCCGCCAACAGGGCTGCCAGCACCAGTCCCAGAGCCTGCGCACGCAGTTCCTTCACCGCCAGCTGCAGAGCGCCCATGGCATACTCCAGCCGGACAGCGCCATCGGCTCCGTGCTGCACGTTCCCGGTAGCTGGATCCGTTTGCGCGGGCGTCAATCCCCTGCCCGCCTCCTCTTCCGGCCGTGCCACGGTGGTTGTGCGCACAATCGCGCCTTCAATCACGCTTTGCGTCACCGCCGTGCGGGGCGTGGGTAGCAGCGGAGCCACAGCACCCGGCAAAACTACCAGCAGCGATGCCGCCAGCAACGGCAGCAGGGCCAGCAACGGAACCCGGCGCAACGCCGACTTCCGGCAATTCAGCAGAATCTGCAGCAAGCGGAAATCAGCGCTGCCAACACCAGCGCCTATAGCTGCGCCAAGCAACCATGCAACCAGCGGCTGTGCCAACACTCCGGAAAAACCTGCGGTAGAGGACTGCAGACCACTCCATCCGCCCACGCTTTCCACTCCGCGCATACTCAGCGGCAGAAAGCCAACCAGCAGAAAACAGAATTGAATGGCCCGGCTATAGACCGATCCGGCAAAGCCGCCCCACAGAACCGCCAGCAACACCATCATGGCGCTGGTCGTCACCACGCCGGGATAGATGCTCTCCACCGGCCAGCCGCGCTCTCGGGCAACACCATCCAGAATGTGCAGCATTTGCACCGTGTGTGCCAGAAGGCCCAGCGCGATAGCCGCGCCCAGAAGGTAGAACAGAACGTACAAAATAGCGCTGGCAGTGCGCATGCTCCTGCCGTAACGCTGCCCCAGAAACTCCGCCACGGTCTTGGCCTGCGCCCGAACAAGGCGGGGTGCAGACCAGCGACAGGCGATCAGCAGCGCCGGTATCAGCCCCAACACGAAAGCCACGCTCCAGCGCCAGCCGTTGCATGCTCCCAGAGCGCCCAGCCCCAGCACTTCCGGTGCGCCCAAAAACGTTGCGCAAAAAGCCGGCACAGCAATCCCCGCCGAAAGCCCGCGCAGATCCTGCAGAAACTCGCCCGAGCTGCGGATCGCGCTCTTCAGCATGAAACCGGCTCCGAGCGTAAACATGAAAACCAGAAAGATGGGCAGCAGATTGGCGTGGGTCAGTACGGGCACAACAACTCCTCAAAAGTGGCACCGGCGCATGCGGCCGCCGGACAGATGCGAAATCTCCTGCCCTTTTCTCTCTTGCGGAGGATTCGGAATGCGTCCCCTGCGGAAAGAGTGAATGGAGAAGAGTCAATTTCGCTCAGTTTGCACTTTTCACTCTACTCTGCCGGTGGAGCAGGCACCAAACCAGCGCGGTTTCCATATGATCGAAAATTCGTTGCAGAGCAATGCCGTAAGGGAGGGAGCAAGGGCCTTCAGGTCCTTGAAGAACCGATGCGTTGAATATCGCCTTTAGGCGCGGGCTTTATCTTGCCCTGCCTGTTTTGGATGCCTGCAGGCGAAAAGACTTCCGGGGCTGAAACCCGCGCACACTGCAGGGGTTAAAACCCCCGCCTCTCTCCGAAATGAGCTTTCCTGCAGCCTGGGGGCTGTTGACGTTTACGACAATTCATAGCACAGGGCGCATCGGCCATCACAGTCTATGGTTGGATCAGGAAACTTGAGTTCCGTTTGGGGGAGACAAAATGCGCGTCGAGCGTGAAGAAGTTTTCTCTGCCCCGCAAGGGGCAGTACGAAAATAGCCCCGGATGGACCCTGAGCAAAGTCGAAGGGGGAACCCTGGGTAGACTGCAGGCAGGTAAATCCGCCCCGGAGGGGCGGTGGGATGCGGTGCCTCAAAGCTGTTTTTTGCAGGATTTCACAGCGCCCCTCCAGGGAGCTCCGTCTCTCTGTGGCAGCAAACCCCTCTCGGGGTGAAAAATGAATGATCGATACGACCGATCCCATGAACGTCAACAGGCCTTAGTCAACTCCGGCGGGCATTACCGTCTTTTCTTCTGCCTACAAATTGTTCTATCTGCCAAAGAGCCGCGCCAAAAATCCCGGTCCCGACTTTATCTTTTTTGATTTGGGCTGGCGGAGCAGCTTTTCATCGATCCTGATCACATTTTTCGCACCCAGATCTAGTGCCTCCGGTTGCGCCGGCCAGGCCGCGCCTTCCACTGCCACGCGGGGATTGCTCACACACAACCGCTCGGCAGCTTCCACACCCATCTTCTGCGCCACATAGTCGTAGGCATGCTTCATCCGTGGCGGACGCCACTCGGGATGATGCGCATCGGTAGCCAGAAAGTGAATCCAGTTGCGCTTCAGAAACTCATTCGATATATATTGCGCCACCGGACCACTGCGCCCATAGAGCGCACTGGCCGTCACTTGAATCAGGCAACCTCGCTCGATCCACTCCCCCACCATCTCTGGCCGCTGATGCACTGCCGGATAGCGTTCCGGATGCGTCACAATCAGCGTATAACCCGCTGCCTGCATGTCGAAAATCGCATCCTGCTGTTGCTGGGAAATGCCCGCATTGGAAAACTCAATCAGCAGATACTGCTTGTGATTGATCGAGTATTTCCCCTTTTCCTGCAGGGCCTCAAAGATGTTTTCGGCAGAAAAATGAAAGTCGCAACCGAGGCTCAGTTCTACAACGCCGCGAAGCTTCTCTTTCAGCTCGTTCCAGCGCTCCAGAATGATCTCTTGACGGTAAAAGTATTCGTCGCTGTGATGCGGCGTGCAGACGATATGTGTAATTCCGTCGCGCGCCGCCATCTCAGCCATGGCAAACGAGGTCTCCAGATCAGGAGATCCGTCATCGACCCCGTAAATCAGATGATGATGTATATCAATCATTGAGCCATTCAATTATTGACAGCTTCAACTATTGAAACATTTAACGGCTTACCAGAGTCCCCACCAGCGAGGCAAACATCTTCCAGCCGTCGGCTGAACCGAGCACCGCTTCGCTAGCACGCTCCGGATGCGGCATCAAACCCAGTACATTGCGCTTCTCGTTCAGAACGCCGGCAATGTTTGAGATCGATCCGTTGGGATTGGCCTCGGCCGTCACGTCGCCCTCAGGCGTGGAGTAACGGAAAGCAATGCGATCTTCGGCCTCAAGCTGGGCAAAGGTCGCGGCGTCGCAATAGTAGTTGCCTTCCATGTGTGCGATAGGCACCTGCAACACCTCGCCCTTCTTCAACTGATTCGTGAAGGGGCTGTTGGTGGTTTCAGTGCGCATGTGAATCTGCTTGCTGATGAACTTGAGCCCGGCATTGCGCATAAGTGCGCCCGGCAGCAGGCCAGACTCGGTCAGAATCTGGAAGCCGTTGCAGATGCCCAGCACGGGACCGCCCGCGTCGGCAAACTTCTTTACCGACTGCATGACGGGTGAGAAACGGGCAATTGACCCAGTTCGCAGGTAATCGCCATACGAAAAACCACCGGGAACCAACACGGCGTCCACGCCCTGCAGATCCGCAGAGTCGTGCCAAAGAAAGGTGACAGGCTGATGGGCCACTTCGGCAATCACATTGTACGCATCGTGATCGCAATTGGAACCCGGAAAAACCAAAACCCCGAATTTCATACATCTAGGTTAACAGCTTGGAGCGTTTCTTTTAAGCCCCCTGCCATGCCTTTTGGAAGAGAGCCGGTCAAAATGCTGTAAGCTGGCTCTCTTCTTCCCTGGTCACGCTCTTCGGCCGCAGCGCCCACCCAGCCAGCAACAGGCTAGGCGCAGGCAGCAGCTCGTTCTGGCGGCTGAGCGCACCCAGCGTGGTATGAATCACTTGCTGATCTGGCTGCGAGGCCCGGGCCACCAGCACACAGGGCAGATCGGCGGGCAATCCGGCCGCCAGCCACTCCCCGGCCAGCGGCCGCGCATCGCGCCCCGGCATATAAACAACTCGCGTAGCCTGCGCCGGGGGATTGGGATCCTCGGGCTGGGCCAGATGGCCGGTGGCAATCAGCACCTGCGAGGCGCTTTTGCGGTCGGTCAGCGAACAGCCAGCGGCGGCCGCAGCGGCAAACACCGCTGAAATTCCTGGAACCACCTCGTAAGGCACGCCCGCCGCCTCCAGTGCGGCCATCTCTTCGGCGGCGCGGCCAAAGAGCATCGGATCGCCGCCCTTGAGCCGAACCACGCTGCGGCCCATCTGAGCCTGCTCGATCATGAGCCTGTGAATCTGCTCCTGGCTGATGGCCTTGCTTCCGCAGCGCTTGCCCACGTTGATGCGTTCGGCCCGCCCAGCCAGCTTCAGAATCGCTGCCGAAACCAGATCATCGTGCAGAATCACGTCGGCCTGCTCGATCCGACGCAAAGCCTTCACCGTCAACAGATCCGGATCGCCCGGCCCCGCGCCCACCAGAGAAACCTTCCCCGCCGCAAGTCTTTCCGGTTGCGCCCCAAGCTTTTCCGAAGGTGTTTGCCCCAGCAGAACCGGCCTTTCCTCCACCAGACGGTGCAGCCGTGCCTTGCGCTCCGCTCCAGGCGGGTCAGTCGCCAGAATCTGCTGCCGCACCGTACCAATTTCGTCGAGCCACGCGCCCAGATCGGCTGGAAGTTGCGCATCGATCTCCCGCTTGAGCCGCTGCCCCAGCGCCGGACTCTTGCCCGCCGTCGAAATAGCCACCTGAAGATCGCCCCGCGCTACCACCGAGGAAAAGAAAAAATCGCAGTTGGGCGGATCATCCACGCTGTTGGCCAGAATGTTTTTCTGGTTGGCCAGCACCCGGATCCGCGCATTCGTCGCCGGATCATTGGTGGCCACCACAACGATCATGGAATCGTCCAGATCGCCGGGCGCAAAGCCTCGCTCCATCAGCTCGATGCGGCCTTCGGCGGCCAGCAGGCGAAACTCTTCCCTTACCCCCGGCGCAACCACCCGCAACCTCGCCCCAGCTCGCAGTAGGCTGCCGGCCTTTTCAAGTGCCACGGAGCCCGCGCCCACCAGCAGGACGCGCGCTCCCTCGATTTTCAAAAAAACCGGCAGAAGGCTCACTCTATCTCCTTGAAGCCGTTCCTTCCTGCGCCAAAGAATTGCTTCTACGGTTTGTGGAAGGAGCAGGGGTCTTCAGGCCCCTGTACTGGTTGAACAGAACATCCGGCCTTCAGGCCCGGAGTTTCGCAAAAATCCGGAAAACGCCTACTCCGCCACGCCCTGCGGTACATGCCCCTGCGGCTTGTCGCGCTCCACTGGTTCCACCGCCTCGCCCGCCAGTTGCGCAAGCAGTTCTTCGTTTGAGTGGCGGGCAAACCAGCCGCGCAGGCTTTCACCCGCCGTGCGGCCGTCCAGATAATGCCGCAACAGCCGCTCAATCGCCTCGGGAACCAACACAGAAGGGGTACGGAAGCCTACTGGACGGGCAATCCCAGCGTTGCTGCCAACGGCTCCGCCCAGGCAGAAGTAATAGGCATCCACCATCTGACCGTCCTGCTTCACCTTCTTGCCTTCCAGGCCAATATCGGCCACCCAGTGCTGGCCGCAGCCGTTTGAGCAACCTGTTACATTTAATTTCAACTGCTGGTCGAACTCCGGCAGGCGCTCCTCCAGCTCACCCACTACCCAGCGGGCAAAGCCTTTGGTTTCAGTAATCGCCAGCTTGCAGAACTCCGTTCCGGTGCAGGCCACGGCACCCCGCCAGAAGAAAGAACCGTCCACTTTCAGCCCGATTTCAGACAGTTTTTGCACCAATTCGGACGTCTTTTCGCTCGGAATATCGAGCAAAATGATGTTCTGGCTGATGGTGGTACGCAGCCTACCCGAGCCGTAACGCTCGGCAAGGCCCGCCAAAGACTCCAGCAAAGCACCGTTCAGCCGCCCGTTCAGCACCGAAATGCCCACCGAGTTCAGCCCTGCCTGCCGCTGCGGACGAACTCCGGCATGATCGCGGGCAATCTCGTCCGGTACGGTCTCCTCGCCTGCCGAAAGCAACTGGAAGTCGAGCTTGGCCTGCAACTCGGCCAAAAACTTTTCCGCCGTCCAGCCTTCCTTCAGGAAGAGAAACTTCATACGGGCCTTTTCACGGCTCTCGCGCAGCACCTGCTGCTCCCGGAAGATCTCGGCCAACCCTTTAGCCACGGCCACAGCCTGTTCCGGCAGCACAAATGCGTCCAATTTGACGGCCAGATGAGGCTGATTCGACAAGCCACCGCCTACCCGCAGTGAAAATCCGACCTTGCCATCGCGGGTGGCAGGGGTCAGGGCCAAGTCGTTAATCTCCGGGTGGCAGCACCAATCCGGGCAACCCGTAACCGCGATCTTGAACTTGCGGGGCAGATTATAAAACTCAGAATTGCCCTTGAGCAGTTGCGTGATCGCATCGGCCACCGGAGCGGCGTCAAGCAGTTCGTGCCGGTCCACACCGGCCAGCGGACAGCCGGTCACGTTGCGCACCACATCGCCGCATGCGCCCTTGGGGGAGAGACCGGCCTTGTCGAGCGTCTCCAGAATCTCCGGCAGGCTTTCAACTTCCAACCAGTGGAACTGAATGGCCTGGCGCACGGTAATGTCGGCCGTATTGCGCCCATACTTCTGCGAAATTACGCCCAGAATGCGCAACTGCTCCGCCGTAACCACGCCATTCGGCAGGCCCACACGCATCATGAAGTAGTCGCTGGTGAGGCCCTCGCCACCCTTGCCACCGGTAATGCCCCGGCCATCGCCCTGGGTGTAAATGCCCCACCACTTGAAGTAGTTTCCGGCCCACTCCGGCGTCACGCTGGAGCGGCCTTGCCGCGCAAAGGCCAACACCTCGTCCAAAGCCAGCCAGGGATTCTTTTCACGCTTCAGACGTTCGGCGCGCTGCGCCTTGGTCTCCTTCACAATGGGCGATTCGCTCATATGGACCTCGGGGGAAAGTGGTTTTATAGGCTGAAACGATGAAACCCGCGGCAGCTGGGCTGGACGCGGGCGACGGAAGATCCGTGATTGTGCATTCTACCCATGGGTCAGCCGTGTGCGTAAAAACAGCAACAGAGACGACAGAGGGGAGAAGCCATCATGGAAGCAATAGTAGACCATTTTTGTCGGCAACGACAAGTCCGGCCTTCGGCAGAAGCTCCGCGAAGACCGGACCTGGCTCTATTGAGCGACGAGTTCCTGAGCGCCTAATTCCGCCAGAATGCGGCGAACCGCTTCGGCGGCCGAGCGCTCCGCACCTTCCGACAGACTCATGCGGATCGGCTGTTGAGGGTCGATGGTAATGGCGTAGAGCGTAACGTCCCGCCCGCCGCCGCGCAGGTAAAAGACGTCGAGCAGGTCCTTTACCCCAATGTCATGGGCGGTGAGCGTGGGCGGGTAGTCGCGCGTAAAGCGCGGTTGGGTCCGCGTCACGGTGCCCACCGGGTTGCCATCCGCCGCCGCATCAATCAGGAGGATGCGATCAGCGCTCTCGAGCGGCCCGAGCAGCACCATGCCGCCCGTTCCGCCGTCCAGACACTCCACGCCGACGGGGAGCGTGTGTGTCTCCAGTTGCCTAACCACTGCCACGCCAATGCCTTCATCGCCCATCAGGACGTTGCCCAGGCCCAGCACCAGCGTTTTTTGCGCTTCGCTATTTGTGCTCACGTTTCTCCTGTATGAACTTCCATCCGCCGATGATCGACGAAACCGTTCCCCGGCCTTCAATGTAATCGTGGTAGAAGGACAGGTAGATGTGCACGACCATAAAGCAGACGAAGAACCACAGGAAGACGTGATGCACGGCGCGGACGGCAAATTCTCCGCCCAGCAGCGGCACTACCCAGGTGAACAGGTGCGGAAAGAACGACGTGCTCATGCTGGAGTAGAGCGCAAAGCCGGTAATCACCTGCACCAGAAAGGCTAGAAACGTCAAAAAGTAAATGAACGCCGCCAGCGCGTTGTGTCCGGTGGAAAGCGGCCCATGCAGCTTGACCTGCAGCACATCCGCCTTGACCACGTCCACAATTTCCTGCCGCTGTTTTTTGGTCAGCGGAAAGTAATTGTTCCAGTGCGCGTACTGATTGCCCACAAAGCCCCAATAGATGCGGGCCGCGAAGTTGAAGGTCCAGATGTAGGCACACAGGAAGTGAATGAAGCGCACCGTGCCGAACCAGTACTGCTGATAGGCTTCGGCCGCGTAGAAGGCGCGGATGGGCGCTCCGATCAGGTAGCCGGTGATACACAGGCCCACCATGACGACGGCGTTGATCCAGTGATAGACCCGTACCGGCAGTTCCCAGACGTAGACCCGCCGGTACTCCACCGGGTGCTCAGCACCCGGTCCCGCGTGATTGCTAATCGAAGGAGTACTCATAGGCCTCACTCAAAGGAAACCTGGTGAATGTGCTTGCCCTCGGGGTCATACAGATGGACCGAGCAGGCCAGGCACGGATCGAACGAGTGAACGGTGCGGATGATCTCTACCGGCTGGTCAAGCTTGGCCACGGGCGTACCGATCAGCGAGGCTTCAAAAGCCGAGTGCTGTTTTTTGCCGTCGCGGGGCGAGCCGTTCCAGGTGGTTGGAACCACCAGCTGGTAGTTGTCGATTTTGCCGTCCTTGATCTTGACGTAGTGAGCCAGAGCGCCACGCGGCGCCTCGGCCAGTCCCACGCCTTCGCAGTCCTTGGGCCAGTTCTTCGGATCCCACTTTTCAGGGCTGAAGGTGGCCGTCTCGCGCGTCTTGACGCGTTCCATCAGCTCGGCGAAGAACTCCTTGATCCAGACCACGCCCAGCGCCGCATCAATGCCACGGGCCGCGGTACGACCAAGCGTAGAGTAGAGCGCCTCAGCAGGCACGTTGAGCTTGCCCAGCACCTGACCAACGATCTCTTTCACGTCGGCGCGGCCAGCGGCATACGCCACCAGAATGCGGGCCAGCGGCCCCACTTCCATGGGGTTTTCTTTCCAGCGCGGCGTCTTCAGGAACGAATACTTCTCGTGTCCTTCGAGCGTCTCAAAGGGAGGCTTCGGCCCGGTGTAGTTGATCTTGGTCTCACCCTCCCACGGATGCAGGCCAACGTTGTTGCCGCCGTCATAGTCGTACCAGGAACTGGAGATGTACTCTTTGATTTCCTGTGAGTCGCGGGGATTGACCGGCAGCACATGGCTCAGATCGCGGCCAAGCACCGCACCACGCGGATACTTGAAGGCATCCACCTGCGCGTAACCCTTGGTCGGATACTCGCCGTAACTGAGGTAGTTCGAGAGTCCGCCGCCCCACTTGGCCCAATCCTTGTAGAAGCTGGCCACGGCCAAAAGATCGGGAATGTAGACCTCGTTGACGAAGTGGTCGGCCATGGCGATCTGCTTGGCCACCAGATTCAGCCGCTCGGTGTTGATGGCGGCTACTTCGTCCAGGTTGATGGAGCACGGAACACCGCCCACCAGGAAGTTGGGGTGCGGATTCTTGCCGCCAAAAACGGCGTGAATCTTGACGATCTCCTTCTGCCATTCGAGGGCGTCCAGATAATGCGCCACGGCGATCAGGTTCACTTCCGCCGGCAGCTTGTAGGCCGGATGCCCCCAATAGCCGTTGTTGAAGATGCCCAGACCGCTGTCGGCAAATTGTTTGATCTTGCCCTGAACTTCAGAGAAGTAGGCCGGGGTGTTCTTCTCCCACTTGGAGAAGCTGCCGGCCAGCTCGGCCGCCTTCTTTGGATCGGCCTTCAGAGCGTTCACGATGTCGACCCAGTCGAGCGCATGCAGGTGGTAAAAATGCACCACATGGTCATGCAGTTGCAGGGTCAGGGTCATGATGTTGCGGATCAGCTCGGCCGTGGGCGGCACCGTGATGCCCACCGCATCTTCCACAGCGCGCACGCTGGCGAGCGCGTGAATGCCGGTGCAAACCCCGCAAACACGCTCGGTTATGGCCCAGGCGTCGCGCGGATCGCGCCCGATCAGGATTTTCTCTAGACCGCGGATCATCGTGCCGGAGCTGAAGGCGTCGGTGATCACGCCATTTTCCACCACTGCTTCAACACGCAGGTGGCCTTCTATGCGGGTGACTGGATCTACGACTACGCGTGTCATGTCGCCTACGACTCCTCCTGCTGGTCTTCGGTGTGAACTTCGGCAATCAGCTTGTGCTTGCCAACGTTGGTGGCAACCGCATGAGCGGCAACGCCAGCCAGAGTCGCCACGCCAACCACGGCACCGATCTTGTCGGCCGTGCTCTCAATGCCAAAGCCCGGGAACGACGGCAGATGCTGATAGAACGGTCCGTTGTCCCAGAAGCCCTCTTCACTGCAGCCGATGCAACCATGGCCGGACTGAATCGGGTAGCTGGTGCCCTCGTTCCACTTGGTGACCGAGCAGGCGTTGTAGGTGACCGGTCCGCGGCAGCCCATCTTGTACAGGCAGTATCCTTTGCGCGCGTTCTCGTCGTCGAAGGACTCGACGAACAGGCCGGCATCGTAGTTGGGGCGACGATAGCAGGTGTCGTGTACGCGGCGACCGTAGAACTCCTTGGGACGACCGAGCGAATCGAGCGCCGGAATCTGCCCGACCACCAGCAGATGCGTCACCACGGCCATCATCACGTCAGCAATCGGTGGGCAGCCAGGGACGTTGATCACCGTCTTGTTGATGAGCTTGTGAATGGGGGTTGCGCCGGTGGGATTGGGGTGGGCAGCCTGCACGCAGCCATTCGAGGCGCAACTGCCCCAGGCCACCACTGCCGCGGCATCGGCTGCGACTTCCTGCAGAATCGATTCGGCCGTCTTGCCGCCGATCATGCAGTAAACACCGCCGTCCTTGGTAGGCACTGCGCCTTCCACCAACACAATGTACTTGCCCTTGTTGTTGGTGATGGTGTCCTTGAGGCTCTTTTCGGCCTGGAAGCCGCTGGCGGCCATCAGAGTCTCGGTGTAGTTGAGCGAAAAGATGTCGAGCAGCGCATCGGCCACAATGGGATGCGAGGCCCGGATAAAGGACTCGCTGCAACAGGTGCACTCTTGAAAGTGCATCCAGACAACGGCCGGTTTTTCCTTCTTTTCAAAAGCCGAAACAACCTGGGCGACCCCTGCCTGTCCCAGACCGGCCATAGTGGCTGCCGCCGTACAGAACTGCAAAAAGTCCCGTCGGCTATAGCCCTTCTGCTGCATTGACTGCCAAATGGAATGACCCATGCCTACCTCTCTTGAAACCTGCATCGGGATTCCCCTGAACGGGTATTGACAACTGGACAGAGTCAGGGGCCCAGCCAATGTCTGCGAAGTTACCTTGATGGAAAAACGGATGGCTGTGATTCCTATCACAACGTGCGATAGATCACACCAGAATGGTCAACCATTGCCGCAAATTTCTGCTTCATCCCGGGACTAATGGCCCTAGTTTCTCCAAATTCCGGCCAACATTCCGGCCAACGAGTCAGCTCGGCAGCCTCATCCTAGAGCATTTCTCCAATACACGTGCAGTTTCGAATTGCGTGCAAGGTGGCTTTTTCTTAAGGAAAAAAGCCACTCGGCATCCAGCTTTCGGTCTACAGCAATTGGAGAAATGCTATAGAGCTGAAAGTAGCGTGATTGAAGTACCTTCTATCGCCAGCAGGAGCAGAAAATTTCAAATCGGGAGATTGGCTGGAGGGAGTTTTCGAAATGGAGGAAACAGGAGAGAGTCGGCTTATGCACAAAAAGATCCTGCCCAGGCCTCCAATGGGCACTGGGCAGGATCTTCGAGTCAATCAAAATAGCTTTACAAAACGAAATTACTCTTCGGGCTCCGGTAGGGTTGGGCTGGGAACTTCCAAAGCTCCGGTCAGGCTGGAAACCTTCTCCACCTGATGCGAGCGGCACCAGCTCTCCAGCCCCTTGGCGAGCTGTTCGGCAGCGCAGGGATCGGCAAAACTGGCCGTGCCCACCTGAACAGCCGTAGCACCGGCCAGCAGGAACTCCACCGCGTCTTCGCCCGTGACGATGCCGCCCAAGCCGACGATGGGAATTTTGACCGCTTTAGCCGTCTCGTAGACCATGCGCAAGGCAATCGGCTTGATGGCCGGACCAGAAAGCCCGCCCGTGACGTTGCTCAGCCGAGGCTTGCGGGTTTCAGCGTCGATGGCCATGGCCATAAAGGTGTTAGTGAGGCTGACGGCGTCGGCACCGGCATTTTCAGCCACCTGGGCCATGTGGGCAATGGAAGTCACGTTGGGCGAGAGCTTGACCAGCAGCGGCCGCTTGGAGACGGCCTTGGCCTTGCTCACCAGATACTCAAGCTCACCCGGATCGGCTCCGAAGGCCATGCCACCGGCATGCACATTCGGGCAGGAGACGTTCAGCTCGTAAGCGGCAATGCCCTTGGCGTCATTCAAGCGCTCGATGACGGCGCAGTAGTCGCCCACCGTGTAGCCGAAGACGTTCACAAAGACCTTGCACTTGGGATAGCGCTTGAGCGGGGGCAGCTTACGGGCGATAAAGTCTTCCACGCCTACATTCTGCAGCCCGATGGCGTTCAGCATGCCGGCCGCGGTGGGCAGCAGACGCGGAGCCGCGTTGCCTGCCATCGGCTCCAGCGAGATGCCCTTGGTGACAAAGCCGCCGATCTTTTCCAGCGAGATGATCTCTTCGAATTCAATGCCGTAGCCAAAGGTGCCACTGGCGGCAATTACGGGGTTGGTCAGCTCAATGCCGGCCAACTTCACTTTCATCTCGGGTTTCACGCTCAGCTCAGTTCCCTTCCTTCAAGAAAAATCAGATTCGATGGACTTTCGTCCCGGATTCCTGCTGCGGGGCAAAAGGTGAAAAGTGTCCCGCAGGGGCTAAAGAGGCTGCGGAAAAACGGTTGAATCCTTGCGGGGGGCAGGAGAGAAACGCCCCTCAGGGGCTAAAGCCCCGTTGATTTTATTGCGTTTATTTGGCACGGCTGAAGCCGTGCCCTTTCAAAACCGAGCCCCAAGAGAGTTTTTCCGCAGCCTGTAAAGCCCCCGACCACTTTGCAGGATTTTTTGCGGGGGTTAAAACCCCCGCCTCCCTCCGCAGGAGTCAATTCCTACTTTGCAGCCTTCACGGTTTTAACCGCCTCACTCAGCACACGACCACTGGCCGCCGAGGGCAGGTTAACACCCGCCAGCGAAGCAAAGGTCACGGCCAAATCTACCGGGGCTACACGTCCATGATACTCGCCCGCGACAAACGGCTCACCATAGAAACCGAGCGGCACATGACGGTCGTAGGACCAGGGGCTGAAGTGGGTGGTTCCAGCAAACTGGCCCGAACCCTGCATCTGATAGGCGTCGAGCACCATCATTACGAACCAGTTGCCGTGCGAGGTGTAGCTGTGGGCGATCTCGCGGCCCCAATCGCTGGGCGGCAACTGACCATTGGCCAACTGCAGGCGGGTATAGGCGTACTGGACACGCGGATACGTGGGCAGACGCTCTTCCGAAGGCGCGGGCAGCGCGGCATTCGGCTTGAGCACCGGCGGCGGATTCTGGTTGAGCGTGGCTACGGCCTCGGGCAGTAGCTCGGCCACGGCGTCTTCGGCCGTCTTCTCATCGATGTGCAGCTTTGCAAAGGTACGCTTGTCGAGCACGATGTAGGGCAGGTCGGGATGCGGCATCAGGAAACTGGGCTTGGCTGCGCCAGTCGGCTGTGCCGGGGCAAAACGCTTGGCAAGCGCGACGTTCAGCGCATCGTAGACCTTGTCCATCTTGACGGCCACGGCATTCACGCCGAGCTTGGCGGCTTCG
The DNA here is from genome assembly GCF_048629425.1 of Telmatobacter bradus. Classification (NCBI taxonomy): domain Bacteria; kingdom Pseudomonadati; phylum Acidobacteriota; class Terriglobia; order Terriglobales; family Acidobacteriaceae; genus Telmatobacter; species Telmatobacter bradus. Next base: position 2,270,296 of record NZ_CP184532.1, on the reverse strand, counting down.
CCCGGAACCGGAGCCACGCCGTGGTCGGCGGTCAGCGCCATCCACACGTTGTTCAGGCCGATCTTCTTGTCCAGCCAGTTATTGAAGTTGTCGAGCGACTTGTCGAGGCCCAGAATCATCTGCTCCTCGCTCTCGGAGTCGGGTCCGAACTGATGGCCCTGAATGTCGTTGGGCGAGAGCGAAACCACCAGCAGGTCGGTCACGTCGTTCTGGCCCAGATGTTCGCCATCAATCAGCGCCTTGGCAAAATCCAGTTCGTAGTCGTTGGCGGCGGGCGTACGGCCCACCAGCTCAAAGAATTGCTGGGTATTTTCGTCGGCGTTGGCCTCGCGAGCGGCCTGAGCGCGACGGCCACCTTCATTGAAGGCCGTGGCCCAGCCGGGCAGATGCTGCATGTAGAAAGTCGAAGTGGTGAACTTACCGCTGTTCTGTTCAACCCAGAATGCGCCGTTGGCCGTCTGCCCGGCAGGCAGAATGGCGGCACGATCCTTGAGCGAAACGCCGTAGACGCGGGCCTTGCCGGCGGTGGCCAGACGCAGCTCATCGCCCAGCGTGGTGGCGCGCAGATTCAGCGGCGAGCTTCCCACCAGAAACTTGGCGGCATTGGCCGGAGCACCGGGCTGATTGGCGGGAATCGAGCTGGGGTCAACATCGACCAACCGATAACGCTCATCCTGCACACTGCTCACCTGCTCGTCGAAGGAGCGGGTCGGATCCCACCACTCATTCGAGTCAATGCCGTGGCCATCGGTATACGCACCGGTGCCAATGGTGGCGTGGCCGGGAGCCGTCTTGGTGTTGGCGTAGTCGTAATAGCAATCGGTAAACCAGGCACCCTGCTCGGTGAACAGACGGAAGCCGCGGCCCTGGAACTTGGCGCGGTCGCGCATCAGATAATCGCCACGGAACTGGTCGATCACCACGATCACGATCAGCTTGGGCTTGGCGGCAAAGGCCTGGGCGTGGGCAACCACATGGGAGAGAACCAGCAAGGCAGCAACACAGGCGACAAATAACTTCATTCGCAGCTTCATTCGGCCAAAGATCTTCATGCCTCCGATGATACCAATCCGAGACGTGGCGCTGGATCAATCTGTGATGAAGCTTGTGCCTGCGCAGGCCGGATTTTGTCTGCGACGGTCGGAGAAAAGATTCCCCTTGACAGTCGACAAGAGCAGCGTTATTGTTCCTGTCGAACGTCAAGGGGGAAAGATTCATGGCCGATTCTTCCGATCTGCTGCAGGGAACACTCGATCTTCTGATTCTGCAGACGCTTTCTCTGCAGCCGATGCACGGCTGGGGTGTGGCGCTGCGCATTCAGCAACTTTCCGCCGATGTGCTGCAGATCGGTCAGGGATCGCTCTACCCGGCGCTGCACCGGCTGGAGTACCGTGGCTGGATCGAAGCCGAATGGGGCGAATCGGAGAACAACCGCCGCGCCAAGTTCTACGCGCTCACCACTGCAGGCCGCAGCCAACTGGAGGCCGAGCGCAACCAGTGGCAGCGGATGACGACTGCCGTCGAGCAGGTTTTGCGCCTTGCTCCCGAGGCCGCGCAATGAGCGCCGCATGGCTTCGGCGAACGGCCTTTCTGCTTCGCCAGACGCTTCGCCCACACCTTCGCCAGCAGGAGCTTGACGAAGAGCTGCGCTTTCATCTGGAGCAGGCCGAAGAAGCGCATCGTGCCGCTGGCCTGAGCGCCCGCGAAGCCCATCGCCGCGCGCTCATTGAATTCGGCGGCCTGGAGCGCACCCGCGAACAGTGCCACAGCCAGCGCCCCGGCTGGCGGCTGGAAACCATCCTGCTGGACGTGCGCTACGCCATGCGCGGCTTTCTGCGTCAGCCGGTTTTTACCCTCACGGCCATTCTTACGCTGGCGCTCGGCATCGGAGCCACCACCGCCGTCTTCAGCGTGGTGGATCGTATTCTCTTCCGCAGCCTGCCTTATGCGCACAGCGACCGTCTGGTTTCTGCCGGGATAGTGCAGTCCCTTGAGGTGCAGGAGTTCATGCTGGGCGGCTTTTACTACCAGTGGAAGGACAAGCAGACACCCTTTGAAGCCATGGCTGCGCAAGGAACCATGCTGCATCCCTGCGATCTGGTGGAGAACAATCCCGTGCAACTGAATTGCATACAGACACAGCGCGGTTTTCTGCCTCTGCTGGGCATTTCACCGGCACTCGGGCGCAATTTTCTTCCGGAAGAAGACCGGCCCAACGGTCCGCGTGTCGCGCTGATTTCCTATGGTCTGTGGAGCGACCGCTTCCATCGCGATCCGGGCGTTCTGAACCGGCTGATCAATGTGGACGGAACGGATGCGCGCGTAATTGGTGTGCTGCCCAAGGGTTTTGAACTGCCCACTCTGCAAGCGCCAGATCTGCTGCTGCCGATGGCGCTGAACGAGGGGCAAGAACGCACCGCAATTCCCGGTACGCCGATGCGCGTCTTTGCCCGGCTCCGGCCCGGCGTTAGCCTGGAGCAGGCCAAAGCCTCTCTCGATCCACTCTTTGCGCAGTACCAGCAGAATGTACTGCCCCCGCGCATCCGCAAGGACTTCCACCTGAGCGTGCGCTCGCTGCGAGCCCGTGAAACCTCGGACATTCGCCTGGCTGCATGGATCCTTTTTGCAGCGGTGCTGGCCGTGCTGCTGATTGCCTGCGCCAATGTGGCCAGCCTGACGATGGCGCGCAGCCAGGCGCGGGCGGGCGACCAAGCCATGCGGTTGGCGCTGGGCGCAAGCCGGGGACGGCTGATTCAGCAGGCGCTGACCGAAGCCTGCCTGCTTTCGCTCTCAGGAGCAGCCCTGGGCATGGCGCTGGCCGTAGGCCTGCTGCACATCTTTGTGCAACTGGCACCCACTGGCATTGCCTTCCTCAACCACGCCACGCTCGACCTGCGTATTGCTGGCTACGGTATTGCTGGCGCTGGTCTGCGGCCTCTTCTTCGGCATTCTTCCCGCCCTGCAACAGCCCTCCGCCGCTGCGCTGACGACACATGCAACACCGTCGAGCCAGAAAACCTTGCTGCGACGCGGGCTGGTGGTAGCGCAGATTGCCGTTTGCCTGGTTCTGCTCTCCTCTTCGGCTTTGCTGCTGCGCAGTTTTTCCAGAATGCAGAACCAGCGGCTGGGCATGCAAGCCGACAGCGTGTTGACCGCGCGAATTGCGCTGCCCAGCTTCCGCTACAACACCGCGCAAAAGAAGATGGAGTTTTATCTGCGTGCCGAAGAGTCCATGGAGCGACTGCCCGGTGTGCGCAGCATAGCAATCACCGACTCCGTGCCCCCGGGCGGCTGGAATAGCGGCGGGCGTTTTTCCGAGCTTGGTGTGGAGGGCAAGCCGCCCATGACGCCCGGAACCGGCGGATCGATTGTCACGCGGCTGGTTACCCCCGGCTACTTTGCCGCGCTGCGGATTCCCATAGTGCGCGGCCGCGGATTCACCGAGCAGGACCGCGGCGGCAACGAGCAGTCCGTGATTCTGAGCCGGCTCCTGGCCAGCCGCCTCTTTCCCGGCGAAGATCCCCTCGGGCAAAAAATGCGCATCACGCACGACGGCCCGTGGGTCAGCGTGGTGGGCGTGGCCGAAGACGTGAAAAACAACGGCCTGACAGCCGCCAATACGCCGGAGCTCTACACGCTGCGCCGCAACCTCGCGCAAGACTGGAGCAGCGGCCCCACGCCGGTGCTGCTCATTGACAGTGCACTGCCCCCGGCCAACCTTGCCCCGTGGCTCCGCGCGCAGATCTCCGCACTCGACCCGACCGTTCCGGTGCAGACGGAAACATTGCAGCTCACCGTCCGCAAACTGGCCGATCAGCCGCGTTTTGAAACAGCTCTGCTGGGCTTCTTCGCGCTTTGCGGGCTACTGATGGCCTTGATTGGTTTGTACGGCATCGTAGCTTTCCTGGCCGTGCAGCGCACTCGCGAGATTGGCGTGCGCATGGCTCTGGGCGCAACCAGACCGGCCATTCTGCGGCTCATGGCGCAGGAGGGTTTGCGTCTGCTTGGCTTGGGGATTTTGCTGGGACTCTTGGCCGCACTCGCTACAGCACAACTGCTCAAGAGTCTGCTCTTTGGCGTTGCGCTCTACGATCCGGCAGCGTGGGCAACAGCCGTTCTGCTGCTGGCGCTGGCGGCCACCGTCGCCACGCTCTTTCCCGCCCTGCGCGCCACCAAGGTGGAACCTGTTGTTGCGCTGCGTTGCGAATAGTCCGCAGGCAAACCCAAGGCGCAGAGACTACAAAAGCTCTTTGAACATCTTCGCCCAGAGATACGCAAACGCATAAATCGATAGATAGATTAGCCCAACCGCCAGCAGAATCAGAGCGGGGCGCACCAGTCTACGCAGCCCCAGCTTCGGATCTTTGTACCACTGCAGAACTGGTGATTGCACGGCGGTGATGCCAAACATGGCAGCAGATTCCGGCTTTAAGGCAGGCTTCTTCTTGGTCCCGGTCTGATAGCGATAGCCTCCGGGAAGAGGCAGAGTGGAAAACCAGCCACTCTCACGCAATACGGTGAAATAACCGGCGGAGGTCGGGGTGAAATCGCGGCGGTTCCATTGACGGGGCTTGTTCATGGCAGCCTCCGATGAGTGCGAATCTCGGCTGGAAGCATACCACGCAAATGGGGATGTTGCGTGAGGAAAAGCGAGACAGCAAACCAGCGAGTCGGCGAGTCAGCAAGTCAGCGCGGAGAGCAGTGGTTCTGGCAACGAAACTGTGTTCCATTTCCCATGCTCCATGCGCTGACTCGCTGGTTTGCTCCATGCGCTGACTTGCTCCATGTGCTGACTTGCTGACTCGCGATCTACTTCGCCGCTTCCACCTTGACCGGCGTCAGCCAGCCGAAGCGGTCCGGCTTGTGGCCGCTGGCGATGGCGAAGAACTCGTCGGCCAGCTTCTTGGTGATCGGTCCCGGATTGCCGTCGCCCACCAGAATCTTGTCGATGGAGCGGATTGGCTGCACCTCGGCGGCTGTGCCGGTGAAGAAGACCTCGTCGGCAATGTAGAGCAGCTCACGCGGAATCGACTGCTCGACGACCGTCAGGCCCAAGTGGCGGGCCAAGGTCAGCACCGAGTCGCGGGTAATGCCGCTCAGCGCCGAGTTGGCCAGCGGCGGCGTGTAGATTACCCCATTGCGCACCACAAAAACGTTCTCGCCCGAACCTTCGCTGACTGTGCCGTTCACGTCCAGAGCGATGCCTTCCTGGTAGCCGTTCGACTCGGCCTCCATGCGGATCAGCTGCGAATTCATGTAGTTGGACGCGGCCTTGGCCAGCGACGGCATGGTGTTGGGCGCCAGACGGTTCCAGCTGGAAACGCAAACGTCGGCTCCGCCCGTGCCCTGAATGTACTTGCCCCAGGGGAAGTTGGACACCAGAACCTCAATCGGCGAACCGTGCGGGCTGACGCCGATCTCGCCGTAGCCACGCAGCGCAAAGGGGCGAATGTAGCAGGGGGCAACGCCGTTGGACTCCACCAGATCGACCACCGCCGCGCACAGCTCTTCGAGCGTGTAGGGCAGATCCATGCGATAGATGCGGGCCGAATCGAGCAACCGCTGCATGTGCTCGGGCAGGCGGAAGATGGCCGCGCCCTGCGGCTGGGCGTAACAGCGAATCCCCTCGAAAACACACGACCCGTAGTGAACCACGTGACTCATCACGTGCAGGGTCGCCTGCTCCCAGGCAATCAGCTCTCCGTTGCGCCAAATATGTTTTGTCGGTGTGATAGGCATGGGGGCGTTCGTACTCCTTCCGCGCGCAGCTCGCGCGCAAACCCTAGGGTAACGCGTGGGAGGGCTTGCGGGGAAGGTTGGGTGGGGCGGGAGGCTGGCTTTACAGGCTACGGAAAAACGCGTGGCGGAGGAAGGCAGGGGTTTTAGAGCATTTTCGGAATACACGTAGCCCTTTTTAAGGGCTTGCAAGGTGCATTTTTCTTGAGGAAAAAGGCACTTAGCGCCCAGCTTTCGGTCTACAGCAATTCCGAAAATGCTATAACCCCAGCAAAAATCTGCACAATGACCGAGGGCTTCAGATCTGGAAGTTTTTCGGAAGTTCGCAGCCAAAGTAGGCAGGGCAAGAAAAAGCCCGAGCCTGAAGGCGGTCCTCTACGAAGGCCATCTTTCAGGGGCCTGAAGGCCCCTGCTCCCTCCGCAAATGCAACCTCACTTTGGGCAAGTTTTTCTGCAAACTTCGCCTACTGCGGCGTAATCACCCCACCCAGCGCATGACGCCTGGGCAGGCGGATGCCGCGATGGTCTACCTCGGCGGCGAGCTGTAGCGGCTGGGCTTCGAGGGGGTCGCGGACCAGCAACGAGCCGCCGCAGGCCGGGCACCAGTCGGCGGGCAAATCCGCTTCCAATTCGGCGTGGCACTGGCTGCAAAGACGTTCCATCCACCTAGCCTACCCCATTCCACACTGCCTGCGCAGCGCGGAAACGCCTCAGCCGGTACACTGGATCCATGTACCCACCTGTTCGGCTCATTGCCATTGATGTGGACGGAACCCTTTTGCCGAGCGTAGGCGGATCCATTACCCCACGCACGGGCCGTGCGCTGGTTGACGCACAAAAGGCGGGCGTTACCGTCGCCATTGCCACCGGCCGCCGCACCGCCTACACCGCGCCGCTGCTCGACGGGCTACATCTACGAGCGGATACACCCCTGCTTACGTCCAATGGTGCAGTACTGCGCACGCTGGGTGGACAGTCGCTGGACCGCTGCTCGATGCAGGCTCGTGTGGCCCGGGGCATTTGCACGCTGCTGCGCCCCTTCGGCTGCCTGATCTTTACCTTTGACCGTCCCGGCCGGGGCGAACTGGTTCTGGAGGACATGGATACCGCGCGGGGCCGCATTGCGCTGTGGATTGAGGCTAACCGTCAGGCCATCGAGGTCTTCAAGCCGCTGGAAAGCGCTTTTGAAGACAGCGACGATGTGGCCACACAGCCGATTCAGGGCATGGCCGCCGGTACCCTCGCCCAGATGCGGGAGGCCGAGGCGCTGTTGAAGGCCAGCCCCTGGGCGACGGAGTGCGATTCAGTCCGCACCGAGTACCCGGCGCGCGATCTGGCGATTCTGGACCTGCTGCCCAAGGGCGTTTCCAAGGGTTGGGGGCTGAAGCGGCTGGCGGAGAGGCTGGGCGTAGACCGCAAGGAAGTGATGGCCATCGGCGATAATTGGAATGATCTGGACATGCTGGAGTGGGCCGGTCAGGCCGTGCTGATGGGCAACGCCGTACCGGAGCTGCACACCATGGCCAAGTTGAATGGATGGAAGCAGGCCCCGCCCAACGATCAGGATGGCGTGGCCGTGACCATTGAGGCCGCGCTCAAAAAACTGGATGCTCTGGCGGTCTAAAGCAAATTCAGAGTTGGTGCAGTGCGAGTCGATGCTTTCCAGTGCAGTTTTCCTCAAGAAAACTGCGCCTAACACCTTCTTCCCGCCCCCACGGAAACTCTGGATTTGCTCTAAGAACGCCTTCCGCCGGGCACAAAAATGCACTAGGATGATTCTGCCGATGTTCCCCCGACGCACACGCACGCTGCTTCCGCTTCTGGCCGTCTTTTGTCTGCTGGAAAGCGGCCCGGCACGCGCCGCCGAGCTTGCTCTTCTGCACAACGGATTCGAGCAGCCCTGCCATCATCACGCCGTGGTCGATGGCCGTCTGCGGCTCTATCTGAGCCCAGGCGAAGGCAGCTTCATTGACTACGCGCAGGAGGATGTGGAGCGTTTTGAGCTGGTTCCGGATCCGCCCGCAACTCCGGCTGAAACCAATTCGAAGCTGCTTGCCACCCCCACCGCAGCCAGCGCACCCCTGAGTCAGGCCGATCTGGGCGAGATTCTGACGACGGCTGGAAAAACGCACAATCTGGACGCGGATCTGCTGGCCAGCGTGGTGAAGGCTGAAAGCGGCGGCAATGTCCATGCGGTCAGCCGCACCGGAGCACGCGGCCTGATGCAGTTGATGCCATCCACCGCCGCCACATTGGGCGTGGCAGACAGCTTCCAGCCCGAGCAGAACGTGCGTGGCGGCTCGGCCTATCTGGATGCGCTGCTCGACCGCTATCACGACAATCTGGCGCTGGCGCTGGCGGCCTACAATGCCGGTCCGGCGGCCGTGGACAAGTACCACGGCATTCCGCCCTACGCGGAAACCCGCGCCTACGTGGCCCGCGTGATCCACGAGTTCAACCGGCGCGTGATGGCCCGCCAGGCGCAGGCCCGCTCCACGAAGCCAGCGTGGACGGCCAAGTCAGCGGCCTTGCAACCATGAAGCCTGCCCTGAGCGTAGCCTGCCCTGAGCGTAGCCTGCGAAATTCTCGCCCGATTCATCCTCAGGTCGTAGGATAGAAACTGCAAAACCGCAAGAAAATTTCTGGAGATCCCTTGAAGAAGAAACAACTGATTCTTACGCCTGTAGCCCTGCTTGCCATAGCTATTTTGTTCACCTGGGGTTGCCGACGCTTTCACTTCGACTTTAGCCAGCTCGGGCAACAAATCAAACTCGCCGACTGGCGCATGGTTCTTCTGGGAATTGCCAGCATTTATGTCGCCTACGTCTTCCGCGCCTACCGCTGGGCCTATCTGATGCGCCACTCCAAGCGCGTGCAGCCGCTTTCGCTCATCGGCACGCAGGTGATCGGCTTTACAGCCGTGGCGTTGATTGGCCGCGTGGCCGACCCGGTGCGGCCCTTTCTGGTGGCAAAAAAGACCGGCTCTGACCTGAGCACGCAGTTCGCGGTTTACGTTGTTGAGCGCCTCTTCGATTTTGGCGCCATGGCCATCATCATCTTCTCGGTGATTCTGCTCTCGCCAGCCGGTTCCATGCCGCATCAGGAGATCGTCCGCAAGGTAGGCACCACGGGGCTTGTGGCCACTATTGGCGGAGGCCTGTTCCTGTTGTTTGTACGCATGGCTGGATCCTGGGTGGCCTCGCTCTTTGAAACGCTCTTTGGCCTGATCTCGCCCAAACTTGGCCACGCCGCCGGACAGAAGATCCGCGCTTTCCATGCCGGGCTCGACAATATGCGCTCGCTGACCGACCTGATCGTGGTGCTGAGCCTTTCGCTCTCCATGTGGGCGTTGATCACCGTTGCCTACATCTCCACCCTGCGCGCCTTCACGGCCTGCCCGGCACTGGCGACGATGAACCTTTCCCGCGGCATTCTGGTGATGGCCATCAGCGGTGGCGCCAGCGCTCTGCAACTGCCGATCATCGGGTGGTTCACGCAGATCGGTCTGGTGGCAGCGGCGCTCAGCGGACTGTTGGGAGCAGCACCGGAGGCCGCTACGGCAGCCGCCGCGGTTCTTCTGCTGGTCACCTTCCTGAGCATCATTCCCATCGGCCTGACCTGGGCACAGTTTGAAAACATCAGCCTGCGCTCGATCACCGAAGAAAGCGAACACGCCGGCGGCAAGATCAGCGACAAATCCGAAGTGGAAGCCTAGACGGCGGGTCAGCAAGTCAGCGCATGGAGCGTGGGAAATGGGCACAGCTTCGTTGCCGGAACCAATGCTCTCCGCGCCGACTTGCTGACTCAGACAAATGGACTGGATCCGGTATGAAACAGGCGTTTGTCGTACCGGATCCAGCAGCTTTCTGCCACGAGGATTCCCGGTGCATCGCCATGCAATGGATTCAGCAGCACATTGAGCGAACGCGGGGATGGAGCGGAAGGAACCACGGCCAGAGCGCTCGACCGGTTTTTGAGCCACGCATCACCAGCCTGCCGACAGAACTGCGCGTCGCGGGCCTGCTCTTCGCTCTCTACCAGCTCGATTCTGCGGGCAAAAGCTTCATCTTCCACTTGAACTTTGAGTAGCTGGAATCCTTGCGGAAACAGGGCCGGGTTGCCTCTGAGGTTGGCGAGCGTCTCCACCAGCGCAACGGCTGGATGTTCCGACAGGTAGACGATCCGTTTGCCCATGGCGGCCGTATGCCAGCGCCCATCCGCTTTTTCGCCTCCAACCCCTGCAAGATCAGCGTGGTTGCTGATTCTCCAAAGATGGATCAAGCGTAAATCCCCTCGTCGATCTGCCAGAGCATGCTTTCCACAAGCCTTCCCCCCGGTTCGCTCACCAGCATCTGGATGGGGGTGCGGTCATTCAAACGCTCATCCGTGGAACGCAGCCACAAAAAAGCCTTTTCGCGCGAGCCAAAGACCTGTTCGGCCAATTCCACAATGCGTGCCACACGCACTACCCGCTCGGTTTCAACGCTGGAAAGTGGTTCCTGACGGGTTTTGCGGTGCTTGAGGGTGCGCGGAGAGATGATGGATCCGGCAATTTCGGTAAACGTCAACCCATGTTTTTTGAGGTGCTCAATGGTGGCTAACGGAAATCCCTTTTCCGTCTGGGTAGCCAACTCCAGATCCGACATGGGTTGAACACCAATGAATGAGAAAACCTTGGGGTTGGTCGCCATGGATACCTCTGCGGACATTATGCCACAACAGGCACAGGCATATTGCCCAAGCATTAGTCTACTCTCTGGATTCTACGATCTGGCTGACTTTTCAAAGCGGATCGAATCCGGCCCTACCGCGCCGCCGGTCATCAGCATGCTCATAGCCTGTTCCATGCTCAGGTCCGTATCGGTCACCCGGTCGAGCGGCAGAATCTGCAAAATCGCCGAAGTCGGATTAATGGCATTCGGCAGCAGCACGGCAGCTAGCGCCTGTCCGGTGCTCTCGTCGGTCATCTGGCGCGTCAAAAAACCAATACACTTCTGCCCGGCGATGGGAAAGTCCACCAGCACCACGCGCTGGCTGCTCTCCTTTTTGGCCATCATCGTATCCAGCAACTGCCGCACCGAGGTATAGACCTTGGCTACAAAGGGCAGACGCTCCAGAATGGCCTCAAAAAGCCGGAACAAGTGGCGGCCCACCACCAGCGAGGTGACGCGGCCTGTGACATAAAGAACCACCACCGTCAGCAGAATCGCCAGCACGGACTGCAGCCAGGGCTGAAGCAGCAACTCTTCCGGGAAGATGACGGCCATCAGCTTGACCATCGGCAAACCGGCCTTGGCCAGCGTGCTGAACAGGAAGCTGAAGATGAGGCAGGTGACAAACAGCGGACCAATGGTAAGAATGCCAGCCAGGATATTGCTTTGCAGGCTGCGCATTGCCCGCGAGTAAAGACGCTTCATGCTTGCTCCGAATGCTTGAATAGGCTTAGGGCTGTACTGAGGATACGCGATTTCTGTTGCCTCCCGAACTACCTCCCCTTCCTGAAAGCCACAACGCCACTATAGTAGAAACAGAAGCTGATGAGAGATTCGCTCGAAGACGTGTTGAATGATCGCAATCCGGGCACGGATCGCGCCCAGGGAACGCCTCTTTCCCGAGGAGGAAGAGGGCGTTACGTTGCTGCGCCGGAAGCCAAACCGAGGTTTGCGTCAGAATTCGAGTCTGAGCCCGAGCCCAAACCCGAGTCTGGACCAGGTCCAGCGGCCGCCGCAAAGCAGCCCGCAGCGCGTCCTGGGGCAGCCCGGCAGCCGCAGCCCAGCGCCAACCCGCAGGCCAGCAGCGACCCCTTCGCCAGCAACATTCAAAAAGCTATCAGCGCCTTCAAAATCGCCATGCCCTTCGTGCAGAAACTGCTTCCCCTGCTCGATCTGCGTGCGCCAGCCACTCCCAGACCCCAGAGCGCTCCATCGGCGCTGATTCCGACCCCGGCGCAGTCTGTTGAGGTGGTGCGGGAACCGGCTCAGTCCGCGCATCTGGCTCCGATCAAAGAGAGCCTGAATCAGCTTCAACAGGAGCAGCACGAGCTGCGTGGGCAGATGACGGAGCAGAATGCTTCGCTCAAGCGGGTGGAAGACCGGCTCGACATGGTGCGCCAGGCGACGGACCGCAATACGCTTGAGCAGCAGGAGCTGATGGATGATCTGAAGTCAGTGGGCACACGGGTAAACATTGTCACAATTGTGATGCTGGCGATGCTCACCCTTTCGTTATTGCTGAATCTAATCCTTTATTTACATATTCAACGGGTACTTCCCTGAGGAATTCTGCGGAATTGCAAAAAATTCCGCTGAATGGAATTTCCAGTGGACTCCAACTTTATGAGGGTGTCTTCGTAAGTATTTTATTTTCAATCATGACGATCTAAAAATTTGGAAAATCTCTTTTCTGTTTCTCTGTTTCAGGAAGTTAAAACTGCAAAGGATCAAGACCTACATGATCTAAAAGGACTGTTTTATCGACCAAATCCGCAGGATCAACATCCGATTTCATCGTACAAAAGTTACTTTGATCATTCGAGCCGTCTAGGACACGGATAGCTAAGTTTGCTGTTGCCAACCGTATTTTCGGAAGGCTAGGATTCGCGTAGTTGAACTGGGCTACCAAACTACGGTTCTTGCCCTCCTCCATGTATAAGCTGTTCACAAGCTCACCGCGTTTCACCAACGAGCAGCGCTTGTTCAGTAAGCTCGCGTCTGCGAACGGAGTGTCTCGATATGGCATGGTATGCCTACTGCATCGGTGAAAAACTAGCCTTTCCTGAGTTAGCCCGTCATCGTAAACCAGTTCCTCTGGAATCAGTTCACGGAATTAGCGGAAACCAGGTTTTTTTGTACCCCGCAAGTGATTTGGCCATTGTCGTTAGCGAACATAACTCGAGCGAAAGCCTGAATCCAAAGTCAGGCGTCGATCACGCACGCGTCATCTCCGACTGCTTTCAGCAGTCAACCGTCCTTCCCTTCCGCTTCGGCACCATCTTCAACGATGACGAGAGTCTGCGGAAGTCCATCCGGTCCAACCAGCGGCAGTTTGTGACTAACATTGAAAAACTGCGTGGCAAGACCGAAATGCATCTGAAGATTCTGGTGGACGATTGTTGCACCAAGGAGGTTTCCAGCCAGATTCCGGCAGCGACAGGCCAGAAGTATCTGTCCAACCTGCGCGAAAATGCCACCCGCGCCCGTGAGCGGCAAACCCGCGCCCGGGCAATCAGCTTCCAGATGCATCGCTTGTTTATGCCGCTCGACGAGGAGGTCAGCTGTCGGTTGACTGAAAACGGCAAGATGCTGCTCGACATTGCACATCTGATTGACCGCAAGTATGTGGAACGCTACCAGAACAAGTATGCCTCCACCAGCGTCATGATGCGCGATTGCACCATGCAGCACTCCGGTCCGTGGCCGCCGTATCACTTCGTCCACCGTTTGACGCGTCCTGCGCATGCGGCAGTGGCCGCCATGCCACCACAGGCTATTGTGGCTCCCGCACTTCCAGTGCTAGAACCCGCAATCGTGCTCGCCTGATTTCACTCACTCTCCCGTTCAACGAAAGAAAAGCCCCGGCCATGGCCGGGGCTTTTCATTTTCTGCATCTGAGATTAGTCGTAGTATTCCAGGCCGAGGTGCGTGATCAGCTCTTCGCCGGCAATGTGGCGCAGAGTGTTCTTCAGCTTCATCGACTGAATGAACAGATCATGCTCCGGCTTCAGGCCTTCGGCCGTCTGCGGGGCCTTCAGGTAGAAGCTGAGCCACTCCTGCACACCAATCGATTGCAGCTCGGGCGTACGCTTGGCCAGATCGAGGAAGAGCACCAGATCGAGCGCCACGGGGGCAGCCAGAATCGAGTCACGGCAAAGGAAGTTCACCTTGATCTGCATCGGGTAACCGAGCCAGCCAAAGATGTCGATGTTGTCCCAGGCTTCCTTGTCGTCGCCACGCGGCGGATAGTAGTTGATGCGGATCTTGTGGTACAGATCCTTGTAGAGGTCGGGGTAAAGCTCCGGCTGGAAGATGTACTCCAGCGAGTCGAGCTTGGACTCTTCCTTGGTCTTGAAGCTCTGGGGATCGTCCAGCACTTCGCCGTCGCGGTTGCCGAGGATGTTGGTGGAGAACCACCCCTTGACGCCCAGCAGGCGGGTCTTGAAGGCGGGCGCGAGCACGGTCTTCATGAAGGTCTGGCCGGTCTTGAAGTCCCTACCGCAGATGGGGGCATGGTTCTTCTTGGACAGTGCGACCATGGCGGGATTGTCCACCGTCAGGTTCGGTGCACCGTTGGCAAAGGGCACACCCTCGCTGAGCGCCGCATAGGCGTAGATCTGCGAAGGAGCAATGCTGACGTCGTTGTCTTCAAGGCCCTTTTCGAAGGCCTCAATGCTCTGATGGACGGCAGTCGGCTGCAGGAAGATTTCCGTCGAGGCAGCCCAGATGACCACCACACGATCCACGGTCTTCTTGAAGTTGCGAATGTCCTCGATCACCTGATTGGCCAGATCGCGCTTGTTCTTGCCCTGCTTGACGTGCGTGCCATGCAGGCGCTTCACGTAGTACTGGTCAAAAACGGCCGGCAGCGGCTTGATGGTTTCCAGGTAGGGCTTGATCTGGTCAAGCAGCTTCTCGTCCAGAACCTTGGCGTGGGCGGCAGACTCGTAGACGTTGTCTTCGAAGATGTCCCAGCCGGTAAAGACCACATCGTTGAGGTCAGCCAGAGGCACGAATTCCTTGATCAGTGGGGAGCGGTTTTCCGTACGCTTGCCCAGGCGGATGGTGCCCATCTGGGTGAGCGAACCAATCGGCTTGGCCAATCCGCGGCGTACAGCTTCCACACCGGCGATCATCGTGGTAGCCACAGCACCCAGGCCCACGACCATTACGCCCAGTTTGCCTTTTGCAGGAGCGATCTTCTCTGTCGACATTTTCTTTGACCTTCCTTGTTTTTGAGGCGCAGGATCTTGCCCACGCTCTTGTGCATGGTTGGCGGGCCAATTGACCCGTCGTCAGCTCTTACTCAAGTTTGTTTTAGCTGCCTGTCAGGCCGCAACCGAGGCTTTGGAGCGCCGGATGTGCGACCAGACAAACCAGACGATTGCCGCCAGCAATGCAACCTCAACTCCGAGGTGGAAGCGGTGAAACGCCTGGTGAAAACGGGGGTCGGTATGCCACTTCTCCCCCAACTTCATGCCTACATAGGCCAGACCGAAGCACCAAGGCCACGATCCCAGAAAGGTGTACATGTGGAACTTTGCCTGCGGCATTCTGGCAATACCTGCCGGAAAGGCAATGAACGTCCGTACAACCGGCAACAGGCGACCCAGAAGAACCGTGATGGATCCGTACTTCTCAAAAAACGAAGTCATACGGTCCAGATCGTGATGGCTCATCAGAACCAGCTTGCCGTAGCGCTCCACCAAGGGGCGACCACCGGCGGCACCGATCCAGTAAGCAACCAGAGAGCCAAGGTTGCAGCCAATTGCTCCTGCCGTAGCTACAAGCAGCAAACTGAAACGGCCGCAAAAAACCAGGTAGCCGGCAAAGGGCATGATGATCTCAGATGGCAGCGGAATACAAGCCGACTCAATCCCCATCAGAGCGGCAACACCGGCATAACCACCAAAACTGATTGCCCGGGTTACCAACAAAACAAGAAGCGCAATAATCTTTTCACTCATGAACAACCTCAGTATAGAACCCGCAAGTGGCTTGTTTACCAAAATTTAGCGGAAACTTTCCTGCACACGCTTGCACACACGTATGCATTTCCATTTTGATACGATGTGGGTAACGGGCAACTCGTAATCTGCTCGTATGGAGGCATTCATGACGGAATTTTCCCCTGTTCCTCTCACGCTGGAAGGCTCGGCGACACTACATCAGTTTTTCCGCTTTGATTGGAAAGCCTGGAAGAGCTGCACACCTGCCGAACGTGCGCGGATTGTCTCTGAAACCGCGAAAACACTGAAGATGCTGGAGCGCGAATCGGAGGACGCACCCGTCCGCTCGGCCATTTTTTCGCAGCTTGGCCACAAAGGCGATCTGGTGCTGGTCCACTTCCGCGAAAACTTCGAGGAGCTGAATCAGGTGGAACTGGACCTGGCCCAGACGCCACTCTATGACTACCTGACGCTGAGCCACTCCTATGTTTCCGTTGTGGAACTGGGACTGTATGAGTCCAGCCGCAAGACCTGGGAGGCTGCCGCCGCCAAGGGACTGGAGCCCAACACGCCGGAATTCAATGCCGAGGTGCGCTCCAGCCTGGAACGTGGCGCTTCTGCCATGGCTCCACGCCTTTATCCGGCAATCCCCGATGCCAAGTACCTCTGCTTCTACCCCATGGACCGCAAACGCGGCGAGGACAAGAACTGGTACGCGGTACCCTTTGCCGAACGCCAGCGCATGATGCACGAACACGGCATGATCGGCCGCCGCTACGCCGAGGTGGTCAAACAGGTTATTACCGGCTCGGTCGGTCTGGACGACTGGGAGTGGGGCGTGACGCTCTTCGCCGAAGATCCGGTGATCTTCAAGAAGATCATCTACGAGATGCGCTTTGACGAAGTCTCGGCTGTCTACGGGCTCTTTGGCCAGTTCTTCCTGGCCCTGCGTCTGGAACTGGACAAGCTGGGCGATTGGACGGAAGGCAAGCTGTAAAGAACGATAATTGCGACCTTTACTAACGAGCGATGTGGTACATTGATCCTCGTCTTGCGTGAGGGAATGTGATGCGCTCGTTAGTTAAGGTACTCTGTGGCATCGGAGTAGTCGCCTTTATCCTGCTTTTATTCCGGCATACAGATGTCCGAGTCGCGATTCTGCATGTCAGTTGCAGTGATGGGTGGTAAGAAGAATTTCGAGATTGTAGACTCAGTTCATGTCGAACCGGAAAATATTCAACGTCCCCGGATCTCACCGCAAAAATGGTTTCCTCACTCCTGACCGCATTGAAGCCATTCTGCGCGGGCTCGATGAAGCCTATCCTGACGTGGAATGCGCTCTCACCCATAGTTCGCCGTGGGAGTTGCTGGTGGCAACGATTCTTTCCGCGCAGTGTACCGACGTGCGCGTGAACATGGTTACGCCCGCGCTCTTCCGTCGCTTCCCCACGCCGCAAAAGATGGCCAAAGCTTCGCTTGAAGAGCTGGAAGGACTGATCCGGTCTACAGGTTTTTATCACAACAAGGCGAAGAACATTCAGGGCGCAGCGCAGGTGCTGCTGGAAAAGTTCAAGGGCAAGGTTCCTGAGACGCTGGATGAGCTGACGCAACTGCCCGGCGCGGCGCGCAAAACCGCCAACGTGGTGCTGGGCGTCTGCTTTGGCAAGGCCGAGGGCGTGGTGGTGGATACACACGTCTTCCGCATTACGCGAAGGCTGGCGCTGGCCAAGGGCGATACGCCACAGAAGGTGGAGCAGGAGTTGATGAAGATTCTGCCTGAGGAGCGATGGATCGGCTTCAGCCACCAGATCATCCATCATGGCCGCGCGGTCTGCTATGCGCGCAAGCCCAAGTGCGACCAGTGCAATCTGGAGCAGGTGTGCACGGCGAAAGACAAGACTTGGCAGTCGTAGATAAAACAGAGTAGGGCGCAAGGAGAAGGCGCCAAACAGGCTGTCGATTGTCATCCTGAACGACCGCAGGGAGTCGAAGGATCTGCGGTTGCTTTTTGCCTCTTTCCCCATGAACTCTGGCTCCAAAGACGCACAACTTCCGCAGAAGATCCTTGAAGAACAACCGCAGATCTTTCGACTCCATTTGGCCAAAAAACCGGCCAAACTCCGCTCAAGATGACAGAGCATTTACGTTTTTTATACTTCAGGCAGGGTTCACAATGCGATTCACGGCTTCCACCAACCCCGGAATATCGCAGGGGACAGCCTCGGCAGCGAGTTCCCAGCCTGCATTGCGCAGGGTTTCGCTGGTGATGGGTCCGATGGAGATGGCCTTCACGCCGTCGAAGGGAAAATCAATTCCAGCCGCCTGAGCAGCACTCGCCAGATGCGTCACGCTCGACGAACTGGTGAAGGTGGCAGCGGCAATTCCCTCTTCCAGTGCGGCGCGGAGCAGGGCTGGCGCGGCGGCGGGCAGCACGTTGCGATAAGCGTCCACCACATCGACCAGCGCACCCGCTGCACGCAGCGCGTCGGGAATCACATCGCGCGCAACTTCGGCGCGGGCCAGCAGGATTTTCTTCTGGAAGACTTGCCCTTGCAGGCTCTCCACCAAGGATTCCGCAACGTACGTTTCAGGAACCAGCGCAACCTTCAGACCAGCTTTTTCGGCGGCTCTCGCAGTGGCAGAACCCACCGCTGCCACTTGCTGCAACGCAGCAACAAGTGCAAGCGAAAGGCCAAGCTCCGCCGCACGATCCACCAGAGCGCGTACCGTGTTGCCGCTGGTCAGAATCAGCCAGTCGTAGCTGGCAATGGAACGTATCGCCTCATCCAAAGCACTGCAATCCGCAGGAGCTTCGATGCTGAGCACGGGAACCTCGACAGGCTCCAGACCACGGGCACGCAGCGCCTCACTCAAGCGGCCCGCCTGATGGGCGGCACGCGTGACCAGGACGCGACGGCCCTTGGTCACTTCTGGCCTCCGGCCGAGCAGCTCAGAATTTCTTCTGCGCCCGCATCCTTGAGCTTCTGCGCGATGAGCTGGCCAAGAGCTTCGGGATGGACAGCGGCGGCAGCGTGCTCTACACGAACAGCTCTGCCGGTGGCAGGATCAGCCACCACACCAAAGACCTCATACCAGTCGCCCACTTCAGCGCCGGGAGCAATCGCCGGGCGGCAGTGAATGCCGATAGGAACCTGACAGCCGCCACCCAACGCCGCCAGCGCGGCGCGTTCCGTAGCGACGGCAAAGCGGGTGGGCGCATGATCGAGGAAGCTGAGCGCATTGAGCACGGCAGCATCGTTTTTGCGCGCTTCAATGCCGAGCGCTCCCTGACCGGCAGCCGGGCAGAACTGGCGCGGATTCAAACGCTCACGCACCCAGTCGGTCTTGCCCAGACGATCAAGGCCAGCGGCAGCCAGCAGAATCGCGCTCACCTGCCCTTCCGCTAGCTTGCGCAGGCGCGTATCCACATTGCCACGGAACTCGATGGCTTCCAGATCAGGCCGCAGAGCCTTGAGCTGAGCGCGGCGGCGCTGGCTGCTGGTTCCCACGCGCGCGCCCTGCGGCAACTCGGAAAGATTTTTGTAGTTCACGGCAACCAGCACATCGCGCGGGTCTACACGATGCGGCGTAGCGGCTAATGCGAAGGGCTCAGGCAGTTCGGTGGGCAGATCCTTGAGCGAGTGCACGGCCAGATCGATGCGGCCTTCAGCCAGAGCCTCTTCAATCTCCTTGGTGAACATGCCCTTGGAGCCAACCTGCGCAAAGGTGACTTCCTGCAGCTTGTCGCCGGTGGTCTTGATGATTTCGATCTCAACCGCGTGGCCTTCGGCGACGAGCAGAGCTTCAATGTGATGGGCCTGCCAGAGGGCAAGCTGGGAACCGCGACTACCGATGCGCAGCTTCATGGTCTTCCTTTGTTTCGGATTCGTTTTGTGGCACGGCAGAGATCTGCCAGACGTCGCAAAGCGCATTGATCTTGCTCTGATCGCTTTCGCGCGCGGCCTGCTTGAGCGCCAGCATGGGCGGATGAAGAAACTTGTTGACCAGGCCACGGGTGAGCGCCTCGACCGCAGCCTGCTGTTCAGCGGAAAGCGAGGCCAGCTTGGCGTGCATGCGCTCGAGCTCCGCCCGGCGCAACTCTTCCGCCCTTTGCTGCAAGGCAACAATCGCCGGAGCCACATTGACCGCAAGCTGCCGCTGCTGGAATCGCTCAACCTCGGCGGCCACAATCGACTCAGCGTCGGTGGCTTCGCGGGCGCGTTCGGCCATGTGCGCCGCCGCCACCTGCTGCAGATCGTCCACGTCATAGACGAAGATGCCGTCCAGCTTATTCATGGCCGGATCAACGTCGCGCGGCACCGCCATGTCGATGAAGAACATGGGCCGGTTGCGACGCTTTTGCAGGAAGGCCTGTCCATGCTGCCGGGTGAAGATGACGTGCGGCGCTCCGGTGGAAGTGAGCACAATGTCGGCCTGCGCGGCGGCTTCATAAATCTGCTCGAAGGGCACCACCTGCGGCGTGATGCGGCCGGCCACTTCCTCGGCCATGCGCTCGGCGCGCTCCAGAGTGCGATTGGTCACCAGAATCTTGCTCACGCCCTGCTGCATCAGATGCCGCGCGGCCAGCACGCTCATTTTGCCTGCGCCCACGATGAATGCAGTGCGGCCTTCCAGTGAGCCGAAGATCTTTTTCGCCAGTTCCACGGCAACCGATGCGATGGAAACCGAGTTGGCGCCGATGCCGGTTTCACTGCGCGCTTTTTTGGCGGCGGAAAAGGCGCTCTGCATCAGGTGCTCAAGCTGGCCACGGACGGTGCCTGCGGCCTTGGCCACGGCGAAAGCTTCCTTCACCTGACCGAGGATCTGCGCATCGCCCACCACCATTGAGTCCAGGCTGGCGGCCATGCGGAAGAGATGATCGACAGCTTCTCGGTCGCGGTACTCGTAGATGTGGGGCAGAATCTCGTCGGTGGCCACGCCAAAGTGCTGGGCCAGGAACTCAGCCACCTGCACGGCGGGCGTTTCCAGCGCGGCAATCATCTCCACACGATTACAGGTGGAAACAATCATGCACTCGGCCACTCCGGGCAGTGCCGCCAACGCACGCGTCGTATCCGGCAGAGCGGCACGGCCGATGGCGACTTTTTCGCGCAACGCCAGCGGAGCCGTTTTGTGATTCACACCAATCAGCGTAAGCGTCATTGGGGACCGAACCTGTGCACATGGCCAATCAAATTCGCGGCCCAGACGACCATCATCCCCACCAGGACGACCCCGGAGAGATAGGCCGCGCGGCGGCCCCTGAGCCCGGCGCTGTGACGAACACACAAGAGAAGAAGGTACACCAACCAACTGAGAAATGAGGCAATCACCCTCGGATCGAGGAAATAGGCGGCCCCGAGCGGCATTTCCTGTGCCAGTACGGAACCAATCAGAAGACCAATCGTCATGCAGGGAAAGCCAAACTCCAGCGTCGCCAGAGCCACGCGTTCGAGTGTGTCGAGTGGGGGCAGCCACTCCAGCAGCGAACCACTTTTGCCGGGCAGAATCTTCGTTTTGATGCGTTTTTCCTGCACCAGATAGAGCAACGACGTCAGCAAGCTGAAGCTCAGCGCGGCATAGGCCAGCAGGAGCGCGATAATGTGCGCGATCAACCAGCTGGTACGCACGCCCGGCGAGGGAAAGGTATAGCGATCCGGCCCCAGAGAGGGCACAAAAACAATGAAAAAGGTGGCAGGAAAGGCGAAAACACCCAATGAAATGGCGTCATAAAACCACCAGACCAGAAAGAAGAGTCCGGCGATGATGAAACCGAGCAGCGACTCCAGATCCCGCATGCCAGCCGGCATCCAGTGATGGGACTGCACCAGCATCTCCACCACCGAGACAAAATGGAAAAAGAACGCCATTCCGCCCAGATGGACGCAGCTTTTGCGCCAACGTTCCATGCCGTAGAGGACCGCGGGGAAGACGGTAATACCGGCAGCCGCATAAAGGACCGCCGCAACTCGTAGCCAGAGGAGGTACATACCGTTCCTTACCTTACTAGGTGAAAAAGACAGTATACTGTGATCCAAATCACCTAATCAGAGATGTTGCTTCTTTCCTTAAAGCTGTTCCCAGCGAAAAACCAGTCCGGAACTCTTCTGGGACGTCTTACGACAGCTTCTACGATAGGGATAGGGAAAGCTCTCAAAGTGACGCGATGAACTCCAGAACCTTATAAGGGTAACGCGTTTCACCCTGAATCGCTATCCCCTCCCTCTCCGTGTGCCGATTGCCAACCCTTACGGCGGCAATACCTTGCTTCCTTCCGGGCAATCCACAGAGAAGCCTGCACGAGGAGCGTTCAAGCGTTAATCTTGAAGTCAGAATGATTCGCGAAGAAGCCCCGGAAAACGACCTGATCCCCCCGACGACGGAACCCGTCCAGAGCCTGAGCGGAAGCGCTCAGCTGGACGCGCTTGAACAAAATCCAGCCGCGCTGACGCCCTTTCTGCGCCAGTGGGTGGCGGCCAAGCGGGAAAACCCCGACGCGCTGCTCTTCTTTCGCATGGGCGACTTCTACGAGCTTTTCTACGACGACGCCGTAGTGGTGAGCCGCGAACTGCAACTGACGCTGACGGCGCGCGACCGCGAACGTTCGCAGCCCATGTGCGGCGTGCCCTACCATGCCGTCGATGGCTACCTGACGCGCCTGCTGCGCAAGGGCTACCGCATTTCCATCTGCGACCAGATGGAAGACCCCAAGCTGACCAAAAAGATTGTGCGGCGCGAGGTTACGCGGGTGCTCACGCCCGGCACGGCGATCGATGCTGGCCTCGGCAGCGACCAGAACAATTTTTTGGCCGCGCATCTGGAACTGCAGAACGGCAAGCTCTGCGCCATTGCCCTGCTCGATCTTTCCACCGGCGAGTTTCGCACCGCCGAGTACAGCGGCATTCATGCCCAGCAGCAGGCGATGGAAGAAATCCTGCTGGCCAGTCCCAGCGAGGTGCTGATCCGCGCCGCCGCCACGCCACCCACGGGTTTTGCGCAGATTTCAGCCTGCACACGCATTGACGACTGGGTTTGGACCCGCGACTTTGCCGTGCCCCTGGTGGAACGGCAGATGGGCGTGCACTCGCTCGAAGGCTTTGGTCTGGATCGCCACGAGGCCGCCGCGATTGCCGCCGGAGTGGTGCTGCATTACGTGCGCACCACGCAGAAGAACGAGGCGCTGCACGTGGATTCGCTCAAGTTTCAGGAGCACTCTGGCGCGCTTGAACTCGATCAGGTTTCGGTGCGCAATCTGGAGCTGGTGGAACCGCTCTTTCAAGGCAGCGATGATCGAGTGACGCTCTTCCGCACCCTCGATGCCTGCCAGACGCCGATGGGCAAACGCATGCTGCGGGCGACGATTCTGCGCCCGTTGATGGATGCGGTGGTGATTGAAGCCCGCTATGAGGCCGTCGGCGAGGCCCACGGCAACCTGATGCACCGCGAGGAATTGCGCCGCGCTTTTTCTGGAATTTTGGACCTGGAGCGCTTGCTGGCCCGCATCTCGCTGGATTCCGCCGGCCCGCGCGATCTGCGCTCGCTGGCCGCCAGCCTTGCCCATCTGCCCGGGCTGCGTACGGCGCTCTACGCCATGCAGGCTCCGCTCTGGCGGGAGCTGACGGAAAAGCTCGACCCACTCGACGAAATCACGGTCCGCATTGCAACCACGCTGGTGCCCGAGCCGCCACTGACGCTGGCCGATGGCGGAGCGATTGCCGAGGGCATTGATAGTGAATTGGACGAACTGCGCAGCATCAGTTCGAGTGGCCGCCAGTCGATTGCCGCCATCGAAGAGCGGGAACGGCAGCGCACCGGAATCGGCTCACTGAAGGTTCGCTACAACACCGTCTTCGGCTACTACATCGAGGTGACCAAGAGCAATCTGGCCGCGGTGCCCGACGACTACGAGCGCAAACAGACGCTGGTGAATGCCGAGCGATTCACGACGCCTGAACTCAAGGAGTACGAGCGCAAGATTCTGACCGCGCACGACCGCTCCATCGAGATTGAAAAGCGCCTCTTCGCCGAGCTGCGCTCTTTCGTTCTCTCCGCTGCCAGCCGCATTCGCCGCAGTTCGTCGATTGTGGCCGAGGCCGACGTTCTGGCCAGCTTTGCGCATCTGGCCGCGCTGCGCCGCTACGTGCGGCCCCAGCTAGTGGAAGAAAACGTGCTGGAAGTCGTTGCGGCACGCCATCCCGTGATTGAGCAGTGGATGGAGGAGACGCGCGAGGGCCGCTTCATTGCCAACGATCTGTATTTGAATGCGGGCGAGGATGGCCCCAGCCTGCTGCTGATTACCGGCCCCAACATGGGCGGCAAAAGCACCTATCTGCGTCAGGCCGCCATGCTGATTCTGATGGCCCAGATGGGCTGTTTTGTGCCCGCCGACAGCCTGCGCTACGGGCTGGTGGACCGCATCTATACGCGCATTGGCGCCAGCGACAACGTGGCCCGTGGCCGCTCCACCTTCATGGTGGAAATGACCGAAACGGCGACGATTCTGAATACAGCCACACGCCGTTCGCTGATTCTGCTGGACGAGATGGGACGCGGCACAGCTACGTTTGACGGCCTTTCGCTGGCCTGGGCTACGGTTGAGTACCTGCACGCCGAAACCGGCGCACGCACCCTCTTTGCCACCCATTATCACGAGCTGACCATGCTGGCCGAAAAGCTGACAGGCGTGCGCAATCTGCGGGTGGGCGTGAAGGAAGGCGCGGGCGGAATCGTCTTTCTGCATACGATTGAAGAAGGCGCGGCCAGCAAGAGCTACGGCATTGAAGTGGCGCGGCTGGCGGGCCTGCCTGCGGCGGTGATTGACCGCGCCCGCCGCGTGCTGCGCCAGCATGAGAAGCAGGAGCAGAAGAGCGTGCAGGTGGAAACCGAGCCGGAGCCGTTGCAAATGACTATCTTCACGCCGCTTTCGCAGCGCATTGTGGACCGGTTGGCGGAAACCGACGTGAATCAGCTCACGCCGCTGCAAGCGCTGAATTTGCTGGAAGAGTTGAAGCAGGAACTCAAGGACGGCCGCGCTTAGAGGCGGAGAATCGAGTAGAGCAATGGAGTTGCGGCAGGCAGTTGGCAGTCTGATGGTGGTGGGCCTGAACGGTGCGGAACTCACAGGTCTGGAGCGCGCATGGCTCAGCGTGGTGCGGCCTGCGGGAATCATTCTCTTCCGCCGCAACATTGAAAATGCGCTACAGTGCCGTGCCCTGCTCGACGCTGCCACTACGCTGGCCGCACCCGCCGCGCTGCGCTGCGTGGATCTGGAGGGTGGTTCGGTGGACCGCCTGCGCGATGCTCTGGCTCCCATGCCCTCGGCGCAGGCCGTGGCGCGGGCCATGCGCAAAAAGAACAAACCCAATCTGGCCACCGAGCACGGGACGCTGGTCGCCCGCGCGGTGCGGTCCTTCGGCTTTAACACCACGCTAGCTCCGGTGCTCGATCTTGGCCTGAACGTTTCAGCCCAGGTGATGGGTTCGCGCACCGCAGGCGAAACGCCGGAAGAAGTGGCGGAATACACGGGCGCTTTTGTTGCCGCGCTCACCGCAGCAGGCGTAGTGGGCTGCGGCAAGCACTTTCCCGGACTGGGCGGCGGCACGCTCGATTCGCATCTGGCCACGCCCTCCATCGAGCGCAGCTTCCGCACCCTCTGGCAGCAGGATCTTGCCCCCTATCGCAGCTTGCGCAACGTTCTGCCGATGGTCATGATCAGCCACGCGGCCTATCCGCTGACCGGAGGCAAAAGCACTCCGACCAGCGTCAGCCGCTACTGGATCGAGTCAGTGCTGCGCAAGAGGATCGGCTACAAGGGGCTGGTCTTCAGTGATGATCTGGAGATGGGCGGCATTCTCAACGCCATGAGCATGGAAGAAGCCGCCGTCGAGAGCATCCGCGCAGGCATGGATCTGATTGAAATCTGCCACAGCCCGGAGCTGATTCTGCGCGCCTTTGAAGCGCTGCTGCATGAGGGCGAACGTTCGCGGGCCTTCCGCACACTGTTGCTGGCACGCGCCACACACACACAACGGCTGCGTTCCAAAATCATTCCCAAAAGCAAGAGCAAAAATGCCCAGCAGCCTGAAGCGCTGGCCGCACGCATTCGCGCCTTCGCCGCAAAGATCGAAGCGCTGCAGCCTGCGGAGGACTCCGCCGCATGAGCAGTGCCAAAAAGAAGAACGAACTCGTGGTCGCGGGCGTAATGAGCGGTACCTCGGCCGATGGTGTGGACGTGGCAATCTGCCGCATTGCGGATGCGGACAAGCGCCCCACGCTGGAGCTGCTGGCCCACGAAGGTTTTCGCTATCCGAAGGCCTTGCGCCTGGCCGTGCTGGCCGCGATGAATGCGGAGAGCACAACGACGGCGGAACTGGCGCGGCTGAACTGGCGGCTGGCGCTTGAATATGCCGAAGCCGTGCGCAAAACCAGCGCCAAACACAAGTTGAAGCTCGATCTGGTGGGCTGCCACGGGCAGACGCTCTACCATCAGGCCGCGCCCTCCATCTACGCGGGCAAGCGTTTTGCCTGCACCTGGCAGTTGGGCGAACCGGCGGTACTGGCGCAGGCTTTGCAAACGCCCGTCGTGGCAAATTTTCGTCCCGCCGACATGGCTGCCGGAGGCCAGGGCGCACCGCTGGTTCCGCTGCTCGACTTTGTGCTTTTTGCCGATGCGCGCCGGGGCCGCGTGCTGCAGAACATTGGCGGCATTGCCAACTTTACCGCGCTTCCACCTGCCGCCAAAGCCGATCAGGTTCTGGCCTTCGATTCCGGCCCCGGCAACATGGTGATGGACTGGCTGGCGAGTGAGCTTTATCAAAAACCATACGACCCGCATGGCCAATGTGCCGCGCTGGGCAACGTGCTGCAGCCCGTGCTCCGCGCGGAGTTGCGTAACACCTACTTCCGCCAGAAGCCACCCCGCACCACGGGCCGCGAACAGTTTGGCCGCGAGTTTTCCGCCCGCTTCCTGAGCGCCTGCCGCAAGCTGAGCCGCAAGCCGGAAGACGCGTTGGCCACGGCCTGCGCTCTGACTGCCGAAACCATTGCCAGCGCCTATGAAACCTACGCGCATCCCCGCATGAAAGGCCGTCCTGTGGACTACATTGTTTCCGGCGGTGGCGCACGCAATCGCACCTTGATGCAGATGCTGGAAGCAAGGCTGGCTCCGCTCCACTGCTCGCTCGACACCAGTGAGCACTTTGGCCTGCCTGCCGAAGCCAAGGAAGCCGCAGCCTTCGCGCTGCTGGCCTGGCAAACGTGGCAGCACCGGCCCGGCAATGTGCCTTCGGCTACTGGCGCGGCGCGGCCCGTGCTGCTGGGACAGGTGGCTTATGTTTAATGCGCGCTCTTTTTTCTCTCGCCCAGGGCTCTTCGCGTTGCTTTCTGCGGCCATGCTCTGCGCAACCCTGTTTGGCGCGACCCTGTTTTTTTCGGGCTGCCATGCTAGCCGGCGCGATCCACGCACGGTTGTCTTCCTCATTGAAAGCAGTCCGGCCAATCTTGATCCGCGCATCGGCACCGACGCGCAGTCGCAGCACATCGACGAACTGCTCTTTGACGGTCTGGTAGCGCGTGACCGCAGCTTTCACTTTGTGCCCGCGCTGGCCACACGCTGGGAGCAGCCCGACCCGCTCACCGTCGTCTTCCATCTGCGTGAGGGTGTGCGCTTCCACAACGGCAAGCAGCTAACCGCCCGCGACGTAGCCTGGACGCTCGACTCCATGCGCAACGGCACGGTGGTTTCGCCGCGCACCGCCTCCTACGCCTCGGTTGATTCCGTCGAAGCGCGCGATCCGCTTACCGTCGTTTTTCACCTCAAGCACCCCGACAATTATCTGTTCACCAACCTGTCCACCGGGGCTTTGGGCATTGTGCCCGAGGGCAGCGGCAAAGATTTCTGGAAGCATCCCGTCGGCACTGGAACCTTCCGCTTTGTGAGCCAGCAGATTGATCAGGACGTCGTGGTGGAGCGCAACACGGCGAGTTGGAAGCTGGTGCCGCAGATCGAGCGGGTGCGTTTTGCCGTGGTTCCCGACGCCATTACCGCAACGCTGGAGCTGGAAAAAGGTTCGGGCGACGTGGCAGTCAATTCCCTGCCCATGGACGCGCTGCCGGAGCTGGCCAAGCGGCCCAATCTGGCGATGGAAGATACGCCCGGCACGCAGATCCAGTACCTGGCCTTCAATCTGCGCGATCCACTACTCTCCGACGTGCGCGTCCGGCAGGCGATTGCCTGCGCCATGGATCGCGAGCTGATTGTGCGCACCCTGTTGCTTGGTCGCGGGCAGACCGCCGAAAGCCTGCTGCCGCCCGCGCACTGGGCCTGGACCGGCGCAGTGGAGCACCACGACTACAATCCCGCCCTGGCTGGGAAGCTGCTGGATGCGGCTGGCCACCCGCGCGGCAAGGACGGCGTGCGTTTTCATCTGGTGATGAAGACCAGTACCGATGAAGCCACCCGCCTGCTGGCCGCCGTTCTGCAACAGCAACTGGCTCAGGTAGGCATTGCGCTCGACCTGCGCAGCTACGAGTTCGCCACCTTCTATTCCGATGTGACGCGCGGAGCCTTCCAGCTTTATTCCCTGCGCTGGATCGGCGGCAACGAGCAGCCCGACATCTTCAACTTTGCTTACTCTAGCGCCAGTTTCCCGCCCAAAGGGGCCAATCGCGGCCATTATGTGAATCCGCGGCTGGACGCGCTGCTAAGCGATGCAGCCCAAAATCTGGATCAGCAAAAGCGTAAAGCAGATTATGTGGAGGTCCAGCAGATTCTGGCCCACGAGCTTCCGGCGCTCAATCTCTGGTACCGCGATTCGATTGTGGTGCACAACCGCCGCCTGAGCAACGTGGTTCCCACGCCCTCGGGCAGCTTCGCATTTTTGGAAAACGCTTGCCTAGACCACAATGAAATGCGATAAGCTGTTTCACTGGACAACTTTGGGCCAAATCTCTCCCTCTACTTTCAAAGAGAAAAACTTTCAACCTTTTGCGAATATCGTTCGTCTACCCGAGTGAGAAGCTTTTCCCGAGTATGTGGACGCATCGCATGGAGAACGCAAAAATGAACTGGACGAAACAACTTCGGCTTTCCGCATGGATGCTGGCTCTGGCCACCCTGCTGATTGCGCCGCTCATGGCGCAGACTCCCGCTGCATCCAGATTTCTGGGAACCGTAACCGCGATCAATGGCAGCTCGCTCACGGTCAAGACCGATGCCGGTGAGAGCCAGCCGGTGGATGTTCCTGCAACCGCTGTTCTCAAGCAGATTGCACCCGGCGAAAAGGACCTGAGCAAGGCTGAGGTCATTGATTTCCCGGCCCTGGCCATCGGCGACCGCGTGTTGGTCCGGTTGGACACGAAAGCTCCCGAGGGCTCGTCGGTTGCCCTGCAGATCATCGCCATCAAGCAGGCGGACTTGGCCAAAAAGCAGCAGGCCGACCGGGAAGACTGGCAGCGCCGCGGCGTGGGTGGTCTGGTGAAGAGCGTCGATCCTGCGGCGGGCACCATCGTGATTACCAGTGGTAGCGGCCAGAGCGCCAAAACCATCACGGTCGAGACGAACAAGAGCTCCGTGCTCAAGCGTTACGCGCCGGCCTCGGTCCGTTTTGATCTGGCCCAGGCTGCCCCCATCACCGCCATCCAGCCCGGCGATCAGATTCGCGCCCGTGGCAGCAAGTCCGCCGACGGTTTGCAGTTGACGGCCGAGGAAACGGTTTCCGGCAGCTTCCGCAACATTGCTGGCACGGTGCTTTCCGTGGATGCAGCGGCAGGAACGCTGACGGTTAAGGATCTTGCCACCAAGAAGCCTGCCACCATCAAGTTCAGCGCCGAATCGCAACTGCACAAATTGCCCGATACGATGGCCAGCCGTTTGGCGGCCCTCCTGAAGGGCGGCGCAAAGCCCGCTGGCGCACCACCTACGCAGGGCGCTGCACCGGCACCGGCTGCGGGCGCTGGCGATCCGCGAGGCGGATTCGGCGGTGGCGCTCCTGATCCGCAGATGATGTTGAGCCGCGCACCGGCCATTCAGCTCTCTGATCTGAAGAAGGGCGAAGCCGTCATGCTGGTGGCTACGCAGGGCACTTCCGATCTGACGGCGGTTTCGCTGATGGCGGGCGTAGAAGCGCTGCTGGAAGCACCCGCAGCCAGCAACCTGCTGTCGAACTGGAGCATGGGCGGCGGCAGTGATATGAGCGGCGGCCAGTAAGGCCGCCTGCTTTTTGTTGGAAACCTGATTCAACCAAAGATTGCCAAGAGAGAATCGAGGGGGAGTTGTGTACTTACTATCCATTGGGCTGAACTCGCTCCGCACACATGGCCGTGCCTGGGCAGCCGGCCTTTTATCTGCCTTGTTCCTGTTCCTCACCCTGAGTGGCGCGGCGCAAACCGCGCCCTCCGCACCATCCACGCTATCCACACCAGCTACACCGACCGCACCGACCGCACCGACCGCACCGACCGGAGTCACCATACGGGGTCATATTGCCGATCCCTCGGGCGCTTTGATTCCGGGGGCCAAGGTGACCATCGCGAATGCACTGGGCGTGGCGATTACAACCACCAAGTCGGATGCCGCGGGCGTGTACAACGTCAGCAATCTACCTGCGGGCAGCTACATTGTTGAGGCCAGCATGGACGGCTTTGCGCCGTTCACCTCGCCCACCCTTCAGTTGACCGCCGGCCAGCGCAAGCACGTCGATATTTCGATGGCGGTCTTTGCCGACCAGCAGAATGTGGTGGTCAGCGACGACGAAGGACCGCACGTCAGCGTCGAAGCTGATTCCAATGCCAACGCCGTCGTGCTCAAGGACAAGGATCTGGACGCCTTGTCGGATGATCCGGACGAATTGCAGAACGAACTGACCGCGCTCGCCGGCCCCGCTGCCGGTCCAAACGGTGGCCAGATCTACATTGACGGTTTTACCGGTGGCACGCTGCCGCCCAAGTCGGCCATTCGCGAGATCCGCATCAATCAGAATCCCTTTTCCGCCGAGTACGATCACATCGGCTATGGCCGTATTGAGATTCTGACCAAACCCGGCACCGACAAGTTCCATGCCCGCGGCTTCATTCAGGGCAACGACGATGCCTTCAACACCGGCAATCCTTTCAGCAAGTTGATTCCGGCCTATCACGCCATTCAGTACAACGCCAACGTCAGCGGTTCCCTTGGTAAAACGGCCTCGTACTTTTTGACGGTGGAAGGCCGCAACACACAGGATGCCAGCATCTATTCTGCTTATCTGCCCGTGCTGAGCGATAGTGTTTATTCCGTGGTTCCGGTATCGGGCGGCCTCTTCAATCCGTCGAGCCGCATTGAGGTTTCGCCCCGGCTGGATCTGCAACTTGGCCAGAAGAACACGCTGACGATGCGCTTCCAGTTTGAGCGCAGCAATTCGACCAACGGCGGCACAGGCTCAACCACCCTGCCCAGCGCGGCCTATGATTCCAGTTCCTCGGAGTATTCCTTCCAGTTCAGTGACTCGATCCTGATCAACGACCGCATGGCCACGGAGTTCCGCGGGCAGTTCCGCCGTTCGATTTCATCCCAAACGCCGGTCAGCACTGCGCCAACGGTGGGCGTCTCAGGATACTTCAGCGGAGGTGGATCCTCCAGTCAGTACTCCACTGACCACTCCGATCACATGGAGTTGCAGAACACCACCACCATGACGGCGGGCACGCACGCCATCAAGACAGGTTTCTGGCTGCGCGACAATCGGGACGCCAACGACTCCGATGCAAACTATAACGGAAGCTTCAGCTTCAGTTCACTGGCCTCCTATGTGGCAACGCTGAATGGAACGCCCTCCGCAACATCTCTGACCTATGCGACCGGTAATCAGAAGTTCGAGGGCAACACCTTTGACTCCGCCGTTTTCGTGCAGGACGACTGGAAGACCAATCGCTTTCTGACGCTCTCCGGCGGTCTGCGCCTGGAGATGCAGAACCACATCAACGATCATCTGGATATTGCGCCGCGCTTTGCCTTTGCCTATGCCCTCGACGGCCACAAAAAGGGCGCACAGAGCAAGACCGTACTGCGCGGTGGCTTCGGCTTCTTCTATGACCGCTTCGGCGTATCCAACCTGATGAATCTGGAACGCGATAACGGTGGCGCCAACAGTCAGAAGACACAGGTCATCACCAGCCCGCAGTGCTTCAACGCCACCAGTCTGAGCAGCATCACGCTCTCCAGTTGCGGTTCGGGCAGTGCGGTCTCCTCGCAAATCTATGCGCTTGAGTCCAACTACCGCTCACCCTATAACGAGCAGTACAGTGTGAGCATTGAACGGCAGTTGACCAAGACCACCACGCTGACTGGGACCTACATTCATAGCTTCGGCCTACACCAGTCGGCCACCATCAATGCCAATCCGTACACGGCAATTTCCGGCACCGACTACTACAACAGCTCGACTGGCAGCCGTCTGAATGCGAGCGAAGGCCTAGTGGACGAAATCTACCCTGAAGCCGTCTTCAAGCAGAGCCAGTTGATCGTCAACGCAAATGCCCACATCTCGCCGCGCTTCAACTTGATGGGCTTCTATGTTTTTGGCCATGCCAACACCGACTCTACAACCGCCTCCAACTCCTACGACCTGAGCCAGGACTACGGTCGCGCCGCCTTCGTACGTCGTAACATGCTCTATCTGATGAGCAGCTATACCGGACCGTGGGGGGTCAGCTTCAATCCCTTTCTGGTGGCGCAGGCGGGGCATCCTTACAACATCGTTACCAATACCGATCTGACGGGCGACAACTTCTATAACGACCGTCCTGCCTACGCTACGTCTTCCGACTGCTCGCAGGGCAGCTCACGCTATGTGCAAACCGGCTACGGCTGCCTGGATGTGCAGCCCGGCCAAAACGAGAGCCTGATTCCCATCAATCTGGCCAACGGCCCCGCAGCAGTTGCCGTAAATCTGCGCATCAACCGCTCCATCGGCCTCGGAGCGAAGACCGGACAGGCAAGCAGCGGCAATGACCAGAAGAACCAGAAGCAGGGCTCTTACATGAGCGGCCCCGGCGGCGGCCCCGGTGGTGGACATGGAGGCGGCGGTGGACGCGGCGGCCCCGGCGGCGGCACAAATAACACCGGCCACAAATATGCCCTCACCTTCAGCGTGGCAGCCATGAACCTGTTCAACGACATCGACTACGGAACGCCCTCGGGCAGCATTGTTCCCACGCTCAACAGCTCCACCGGAAACTATGGCCCGGGCAGCCGCTTCGGCAAATCCACCGCTCTGGCGGGCGGCATGTTCGCCTCGCCCTCCAACTCGGCCGCCCGCCGCATCTTCATCCAGGCGGCATTCAACTTCTAACTACCACTTCTACGCAACACACGACGGGCGAGGGATTGATTCCCTCGCCCGTTGGCATTTGCAGATTCTACTTTTTGGTGGCCACGGAAGCCAGTGGCATCGCCTGGATTTTGGATTGGGGTTTTGCGCCGTCCTACGGGACTCCGTTCGTGGCTGCCACCGCGTACCCCACGTTGAAACGTGGGGTTAACCTGCGCTGCGCCTACGGCGCGGGCACTCGCTGCAGTGTACAAACGTCCATGCAGCTTCGGTTCGCAGGATGAGCTCACAGCTGAGAGCTCATTGCTGACAGCTGAGGGCTGAAAGCCGTCTTTTTGCCGCAAGAAAAAGGCTGTACCGGCCAAGTAAAAGCCGATACAGCCTGAATCTGCACAATGAGCTGACAGCCGAGGGCTGAAAGCTGTTTTGCTTACCGCACGACGCTCTTGAAGAGCGAAGACTGCAACAGATTGTCGAACTGCGTATCATCGGCGGCAAAATGGATCAGAAGATTGCCCGCGTTGGACTTGATGGTGGTATTGCTCAGGGCAGCCTTTTCTTCATCCGAGCCGCTCATCTTGCGTACCAGCACGGCAGCGGAAAGCAGCGAACTGACGGTAGCAGCAGCAATCGTGTCGCCCGTTTCAAGCGTCAGCTCAAACTTGACACCGTGCTTGAAGTTCATCGAATACCAGCAGGCCTCCATGCGCTTGCGCACGGAATCGTAATCGGTCACCGCGCCGGCCTCGCCCATCAACTGCTTGAGCACCACCTGCGTACCCTTGGAGTCCAGAATGCTCCACAACGGCTCGCTGTCCACCGACTTCATGGCGTCCATCATCGAGTTATTGGTGAGCAGGCTCTGGTGTACGCCATCGCGGGCATCCAGCGCCGCCGTTACCGACTCCTTGCTGCCGAAGACCAACGTCGAAGGATCGATGAAGCACAACACCATACCGGCCTTGCTCATCGGATAGATCTTGTTGGTGCGCAGCAGTGTGGCACGCAGCTTCTGCTTGTGGAAGTTGGCGATGATGTCCTCATAGGAGAACTGACCCTGGGCAATGCCGACCGTCTCCAGATTGTCAGTGCTGGAGCTACCCGCCGGGCGGAAGAGAGCAAAGGCCAGCGAATCCACATCGTGATTGTCATTCAGGCCAGACTTGCGCAGCGCCTCATCGAACTGACGCAACTCGGGCGGCATGATGCGATCCCGCAACTGCATGGCAGCCTGCGAATTCTGCATAGCCTTGTAATCGATCACAACCAGCTGCTGCACATCGCGGGGAATGGCACCACGAGCGTCGTTATTCAGCTGAGCCGCCGAGGCCAGACAGGCCGAGCCCAGCAAAGCACCTGCAATCGAGAGTCGAAACCAGACTTTAAACAATTCCATCCTCCGGGAGATCTTCCCATTGATTCGACCGTGGACGGGATTCGCCACCAGTCGTCCTTGTGCAAACCGCACATCTCCGGAAACAGCCGCATACTTCTGACTGGGCCCGGGCGATTTCCATCAAACCGCCTTGTTCGCTATCCCGGCCACTCCAGCGGAGCGGCCAACCGCTCTTCCAGAATCTTGGTCGCGGGATCGAACTGTGTTAATTGACGCATCCACTCGCTGTCGCGCTCACAGGCTGCCTGTGGAAGAAGTCCGATGACTTCACCCTCCGCCAGACTGATCTTATGCTGCGCGGCCAGCTTGGCAACATTCGAATAAACGACCGAGATCGGAGTGATTTCGAAATCGGTAATGTTCATCGTCAGTTGTGCCCGTCCGTGGGCCATAACGCCCATGGCCTTGACGCCCTTCAAACCGCCAGCGGAAGCCCGAATCTCCTTGGCAATCGCCCGGGCCGTCGTCAGGTCAGCAGAGTTGAAGTAGATGTTGTAGGCCACCAGAAACTTGCGAGCACCCACCGCACTGGCGCCGGCCGTCGGATGCAGATCCGGCCCGCCCAGATCTGGCCGGCGAGAGGAATCCTTGCGGACAATCTCGCGCAGACCCTCGAACTGGCCACGCCGCACATCTTCAAGATTAGCCCGATCCGGCCGCGCCGCCGCTGCTTCGTAAAAATAGACCGGAACGCCATAGCGCCGCCAGATCTCCAACCCTGCCTGCCGGGCAAGCAGTGCGCACTGCTCCAGCTTGATGCCGGAGACTGGCACGAAGGGAATCACGTCCGCCGCACCAATGCGCGGATGAACCCCCTCCTGCTTGGTCAGGTCAATCACTTCAGCGGCCTTGCCTGCCCCACGCGCTGCCGATTCAATGACCGCAGCGGGAGAACCGGCAATAGTGACCACCGAGCGATTATGCGCGGTATCGAGCGACCAGTCGAGCAGGCGCACCCCATCGACGCGCATCGCAGCCACAATGGCCTGGACCCGCCGGGCATCGCAGCCCTCGGAGAAATTCGGTACGCACTCAACCAGAGGTTCGCTCATCCATTACTTCCAGTAGGTGTAGCCCAGCTGAAACTGCACGCTGGCATTCACGCCGGGATTGCGATCACCCAGTGAAGCCGAGGAGATGTGCAATGCGTTCACACCCAGGTCAATGGACCGGCGCGGCTTTACAAAGTAATGCACGCCCGCCCCACCCTGCGGCGAAAAGTTCCACACCGAGGTACCACCATCAATGCCCAGCGCGGGATCGCTCAAATAGTTCGGCGGAAACTTGTGGGAGGTATAGATCAGACCGCCCGCCGCCTGGGCCCAGGGCTGAATCCGGCGCGACTGGGTCAGGAAGTTCCAGCGGAAGATCACCGGCGTGATGCTCATACCGCGAAAGGTGCCGCCACCGGTCTTCAGCTCACAACTATAGGACGCTTTCGTCGTGGCGTTGATGCAGTTGTAGTTCTCCAAATGCGAAGCCGGCGTATAGGCCTGCCAGAAGGGCATGATGTTGCCGCTCATTTCAAACTGGCCGCTGAAAATACCAGCCTTCACAACCGGCGTAACCGCCTTGCCTACCTGAAAACCGGCCCACAGAAACTTGTAGGCCGAACGCTCGCCCACGCCCACGCCATAGTTGACGAACGGACCATACTCCCAGCTCTGGTGATTGCGCACATAGGCCACCGGGTTGGCGTCTTCCGCGTGAGCAGCCTTTCCATCGAGAGGGGCAGTTTTGCCGTCCACTCCTTGCGCCCATATGGTTGCCGAAACTGTCAGCAGCAGCAGGACCATCCATTTTGCTGTACGGTTCACGAATTCTTCCTTCCCAGTTGCAACTGCATTCTGTAATCACCAAAAAAAGACCGCCTTTGCCGGGCGGCCTTTTTTTGAAAGTACGACGAGGCGCAGACTACTCCTCTTCCTCATCCATCTCGAAGTTGCTGTAGACGTTCTGCGTGTCGTCCAGATCTTCCAGAGTGTCAATGAGGCGGACCATCTGATTCGCCGGTGCTCCTTCGAGCTTGGTGTAGGTCGAAGAGATCATGGTAATTTCGCTGGCCACGATCGTAATGCCAGCAGCCTTGACGGCCTCCGACACAGCTTCGAACGAACCCGGCTCGGTCAGAATCTCCCAGCTATCGCCTTCGTCGTTCAGATCCTCGCCACCATGTTCGAGAACGATGCTCATCAGCTGATCTTCACCGGCTGCATCCTTCTCAATGGCGATCACGCCCTTCTTTGAGAACATGAAGCGCACTGAGCCGGATTCACCCAGGTTGCCACCGTTCTTGGAGAAGGCGTGCCGAACTTCACTGACCGCGCGATTGCGGTTATCGGTCAGTACCTCTACGATGATGGCCACGCCGCCGGGGCCGTAGCCCTCAAACGTGATCTCTTCGTAGTTGACGCCCTCAAGCTCACCGGTACCACGCTGGATGGCGCGCTTGATGTTGTCCTGCGGCATGTTTTCCGCTTTGGCAGCGGCTACGGCCGTACGCAGACGGGCATTGCTGTCAGGATTACCGCCGCCCTTTGCAGCGACCGCGATTTCCTTGAGCAGACGTGTGAAAATCTTGCCGCGCTTAGCATCGAGCGCGCCCTTCTTGTGC
This sequence comes from Telmatobacter bradus, assembly GCF_048629425.1. Taxonomy (NCBI): domain Bacteria; kingdom Pseudomonadati; phylum Acidobacteriota; class Terriglobia; order Terriglobales; family Acidobacteriaceae; genus Telmatobacter; species Telmatobacter bradus. The sequence goes on along the minus strand of NZ_CP184532.1, from coordinate 2,233,583 downwards.
TTGATGGTGGCCCATTTGGAGTGGCCGGACATGGAAACCTCAACGTGATGAAAAATAATGGCGCGCTACGCGCCTGCGCTGTGAGTATACCACCCGAGGGGGCGCTCAATCACGGGCTTTATCGGACATACGTCCACGGAATTTTTCTGCTGCTGAAAATTCCATCCTTATAAGGAGATGGCCAGAGCTACACTCCGGATTTTTCCGGTTTCTTTGCCGCTTGCCTGCGGAAACTTCCTGAGGTCTGACCTGGAAAGCAGAAAATCTAAAGCGCAACTTTAACTTACTGACCCAAATCTAATCTATAGTTACACTTCCGATCTTCCATAGAAGACTTTTCCTGCCCGCAGACGGAGGGAGGCTGGGGTTTTAACCCCTGCAAAAGTTCTGGCATATACGTAAGGGCTTCAGCCCTGGGGGCTATTCGGAAAAATACCCGCGCCTGAAGGCACGCTCTTCGGCCTGCCAGTTTCGGGGGCATGAATACCCCCGCTCCCTCCCCAGGATGCCCTTTTGTTCTTGGTTTTTCACCCCGGGAGGGGTGAAAAAGCGGAGACCGATACGGACTTCGCGCTGAGCATCAACAGCCCCCAGGTCTTTGACCTCATAAATCTTGTACCTTGGTTCCTGCTTTCCCAGGTCCCTGGTCCCTACTCCCTAGAGCATTTTCGGAATACATATAGACTTTTAAGGGGCTTGCAAGGTGCCTTTTTCTTGATGAAAAAGGCACTTAGCATCCTGCTTTCGATCTACAGCAATTCCGAAAATGCTATAAGTCCCCGATCCGACGCCCCTCCCCGGGCTGTGGCAGCAAGCCGCAAGAGACTCGACAATCCGGCATAAATGCATAGATTTCCTGCTGGAGATCGGAGAAGTTCTAAGAATTCTATGAAGAAAGAGTGAAAGGAAATTGAACAGTGCCGGTTTTTTTTCGTTATTATTGTCATTAACCCGTACGCTGCCGGGTCCGCACAGGCACTCCCTTTTCCCCATATGCGATTTCCGATACTTGAGGTCGCGGGCACGAGTGTCTTTACCGGCGCGCAAGGCAATCTGCAAGCACATTTTTATTCGAAAAGGCTGCCATGGAAACAACCAGTCGTCGTCCTTCTATCCCCCAGCCGCAAGGTCTTTACCACCCGCAGAATGAGCACGACGCGTGTGGCATGGGGTTGGTCGCCAATATTCGTGGCGAAAAGAGCCACGAAATCATCCGCAAGGGTCTTGAAGTCCTGATCAATCTGACCCACCGCGGAGCTGCCGGCTGCGACCCGGAGACTGGCGATGGTGCCGGTATCCTGATTCAGATTCCTCACGCCTTCTTTGCGCGTGAGTGCGGCGAACTTGGCATGCAGTTACCCGAAGCTGGCCGTTACGGTGTGGCCATGTGCTTCCTTCCCGTGGAAAAACAGGCCCGCCTGCAGTGTGAGGGCATCTTTGAGCGCATCGCCAATGAAGAGGGTGCCACCGTCATCGGCTGGCGCGATACGCCGGTCAACGGCGACGCCATCGGCCGCGAAGCCCGTGCCAGCCAACCTTATATTGAGCAGCTCTTCGTCCGCTGTCCTGAAGGTCTGGACGAAGATGCCTTCGAGCGCCTGCTTTATCGCATTCGCCGCCGTACGGAAAATGAGATTGCCGAAAGCGACATTGAAGAGAAGGAGAGCTTCTACGTTCCCTCGCTTTCCTGTCGCACCATCATCTATAAGGGTCTGATGCTGGCCCCGCAGATTGAGAAGTTCTATTTCGAGCTGGCCAATCCCCTGGTCACCAGCGCACTCTGTCTGATCCACCAGCGCTTCTCCACCAATACCTTCCCTAGCTGGAAACTGGCCCACCCTTACCGTTACATCGCTCACAACGGCGAAATCAACACCATTCGCGGCAATGTGAGCTGGATGAACGCCCGCCAGTCGATCTTCAAGAGCGAAAATTTTGGCGACAAAATCAATGACATCTTCCCGGTCGTAGTTCCCGGCGGTTCTGATTCCTCGTCGCTCGACAACGCCGTCGAGTTCCTCTTCCAGTCCGGCCGCACGCTACCCCATGTGCTGGCCATGCTGATTCCCGAAGCCTGGTCGGGCAATCCCGACATGGACGAGGACAAGCGCGCCTTCTACGAGTACCACGCCTCGCTGATGGAGCCCTGGGACGGTCCGGCCGCCATCGCCTTCACTGACGGCAAACTGATCGGTGCCACGCTTGACCGCAACGGTCTGCGCCCGGGCCGCTACATCGTCACCAAGGACGATATGGTGGTGCTTTCGAGCGAAGCCGGCGTGATCGAAGTGCCTGCCGAAGACATTCGCAAGAAGGGCCGTCTGCAGCCGGGCCGCATGTTCCTGGTGGACACTGTGCAGCAGCGCATCATCAGTGATTCCGAGATCAAGAAGCAGCTTAGCGGCCGCCAGCCTTACGGCGAGTGGCTCAAGAAGCAGCAGGTCACCATGGATCAGCTGCCCGAGCCTTCGCGCGTGATCGCCTCCAATCCTGAGACGCTCCTGCGCCGTCAGCGCGCCAGCGGCTACAGCGATGAAGATCTGAAGATCATTCTTGCGCCGATGGGTGCGCAGGGTCAGGAGCCGATTGGCTCCATGGGCACCGACGTGCCTCTGGCCTGCCTCAGCGATCGTCCGCAGTCGCTCTTCAACTACTTCAAACAGCTCTTTGCGCAGGTCACCAATCCGCCCATCGATCCGATCCGCGAAGAGATGGTCATGTCGCTGATCAGCTACATCGGCACCGAGCGCAATATTCTGGGTGAAGCGCCCGAGAACTGCCACACGCTGAAGATGCCGCAGCCGATCCTGTCGAATCGCGATCTGGAAAAGCTGCGCCGCGTCTCATCGGGTGATCTGCTGGCCACCACGCTGCCTGCGCTCTTCCGCGCAGCCGACGGCGAAAAGGGCCTGAAGCATGCTCTGGACGATCTGAGTTCGCGCGCCGCTCTGGCTGTACACTCCGGCTACACCCTGCTGATCCTCTCCGACCGTGGTGTGGACGCCAACTCGGCACCGATTCCCAGCCTGCTGGCCATGGCCGCCGTGCACAACCGTCTGGTGAAGGAAAAGACCCGCACCCAGGTGGCGCTCATCATTGAAAGCGGCGAGCCCCGCGAGGTGATGCACTTCGCCCTGCTCATCGGCTATGGCGCCAGCGCCGTCAATCCCTATCTGGCGATTGAGACGCTGCATGACATGACCCGCCGTGACCTGTTGCCGGAAGGCATTACGCCGGAAAAGGCCGAGTACAACTACATCAAGGCCATCAACAAGGGTCTGCTGAAGACCTTCTCGAAGATGGGCATCAGCACCCTGCAGTCCTATCGCGGCGCACAGGTATTTGAAGCCGTCGGACTGAACAAGGATCTGGTTGCAAGCTACTTCAGTGGCACCGCCTCGCGCATTGAGGGCATTGGTCTGGAAGTACTGGCCAAGGAAGCGCAGATCAAGCACAGCTACGCCTTCCAGCCGCTCACCGAGAGCGAAACCGACCTTGTGGTGGGTGGCCAGTACCACTACCGCCAGGGCGGCGAATATCACCTTTTGAACCCGCAGACCATCAGTAAGGTGCGTAACGCGGTCCGGCAGAACAACGCCGCCACCTTCCAGGAATTCACCGAGATGGTCGACGACCAGAATCGGAACCTGTGCACGTTGCGTGGTCTGATGAAGCTGAAGTACGCCGACCAGCCGATTCCGCTGGAAGAAGTGGAGCCGGCCAAGGAGATCGTCAAGCGCTTTACGACTGGCGCCATGAGCTTCGGGTCTATCAGCAAGGAAGCGCACGAGACGCTGGCCATCGCCATGAACCGCCTGGGCGGCATGTCGAACACCGGCGAAGGCGGCGAGGACGAAGATCGCTTTACCCCTGACGCCAACGGCGACTCGCGCCGCTCGGCCGTCAAACAGGTAGCTTCGGGGCGCTTTGGCGTCACCACCAACTACCTGGTGAACGCCGACGAAATTCAGATCAAGATGGCGCAGGGTGCAAAGCCCGGTGAGGGTGGTCAGCTGCCCGGACACAAGGTCGACGCGGTCATCGCCAAGACCCGCCACTCGATCCCTGGCGTGGGCCTGATTTCGCCTCCACCCCACCACGACATTTATTCGATCGAAGATCTGGCTCAGCTGATCTACGACTTGAAGAACGTCAATCCGCAGGCCCGCATCGCCGTCAAGCTGGTGAGCGAAGTGGGCGTGGGCACGGTGGCCGCAGGCGTCAGCAAGGCGCATGCCGATGTGGTGCTCATCTCTGGCGACAACGGCGGCACCGGTGCTTCGCCGCTCAGCTCCATCAAGCACGCCGGCCTGCCCTGGGAACTGGGCTTGGCCGAGGCGCAGCAGGTGCTGCTGCTCAACGATCTGCGCTCCAGAATCCGGGTGCAGACCGATGGCAAACTGCAGACCGGCCGTGACGTTGTGATCGCTGCCCTGTTGGGCGCGGAAGAGTTCGGCTTTGCCACTCTGCCGCTCATCACCATGGGCTGCGTGATGTTGCGCAAGTGCCACCTGAACACCTGCCCGGTGGGCATCGCCACACAGGACCCGGTCCTGCGTGCGCGCTTTGCCGGCAAGCCCGAGCACGTGATCAACTTCTTCTTCTTCGTTGCCGAGCAGATCCGCGAACACATGGCCAAGCTCGGCTTCCGCACGGTCAATGAGATGATCGGCCGCGTGGACAAGATCGATGCCGCCATCGCCGCTGACCACTGGAAGGCCAAGGGCATTGATCTGGAATCGATTCTCTATGCCCCGACGCTGCCCTCGCGTGTGGCCCGCCGCAAGATGCAGGAGCAGGATCACGGCCTGATTACGGCCCTCGATCATGCCCTGATCGCCAAGGCCAAGCCGGCACTCGAAGAGCAGAAGCCGGTCACCGGCACCTTTGCCATCCGCAACGTGCACCGTACCGTAGGCGCGATGCTGGGCGGCGAGATTGCCCGCCGTTATGGCTCCGCCGGACTGCCGGAAGAAACCATCCACTTCAAGTTCAACGGCTCAGCCGGTCAAAGCTTTGGTGCATTCGTGCCCAAGGGCGTGACGCTCGAACTCGAAGGCGACTCCAACGACTACGTGGGCAAGGGCCTGAGCGGCGGACGCATCATCGTCTACCCGCCCAAGACCTCCAGCTTCCTGCCTGAAGAAAGCATCCTGGCCGGCAACGTTGTGCTCTACGGCGCAACCAGCGGCGAGGTCTTCCTGAACGGCATCGGCGGCGAGCGCTTTGCCGTCCGCAACTCCGGCGCAACAGCCGTGGTTGAGGGCGTGGGCGACCACGGTTGCGAGTACATGACCAACGGTCTGGTTCTGATTCTGGGACCGACGGGACGCAACTTTGCCGCCGGTATGAGCGGCGGTGTAGCATACGTCTACGATGAACAGGGCGACTTTTCGACGCGCCGCTGCAACACTGCCAGCGTCGATCTGGAACCGCTTGTGCATGAGGACGATGTGGCCAAGGTCAAGAATCTGCTTGAACGGCATCGCGACTTGACCGGTAGCCCGCGCGCCGCATGGGTTCTCGATCACTTTGCAGAAATTCAGTCCAAATTCGTCAAGGTCTTCCCGCATGAGTTCAAGCGCGTTTTCGGCATTGCTCGGGCGGAATCTGTCTATGTTTCTTCGGCCCACACCTCGTCTCTGGTGGAGGCGAATGAGGTCCCGTCTAGGTGAGGTGATACATGTGTTGCGAGGTTCAGCATGGGTAAAGTCACTGGTTTTCTTGAAATTGATCGCCAACAACCCGACCGCCGCAAGGTCGAGGATCGTGTCAACGATTGGGCAGAAGTCTATCTGCCCTTTCCTGAAGAAAAGCAGCGCGCGCAGGGTGCGCGCTGCATGGACTGCGGAGTGCCTTTCTGTCACACCGGCTGTCCTCTCAACAACCTGATCCCCGACTGGAACGATCTGGTATACAACAACCGCTGGGAGACGGCCATCCGTCGTCTGCATGCCACCAACAACTTCCCGGAGTTCACCGGCCGCGTCTGCCCGGCTCCGTGCGAACAGGCTTGCGTGCTCGGCATCAATCAGCCGCCGGTCTCCATCAAACTCATCGAAAAATCCATCATTGAACATGCCTGGGAAAACGGCTGGATCAAGCCGGAGCCGCCCGAGCACTCCACCGGCAAGCGTGTGGCCGTGGTAGGCAGCGGACCTTCGGGTCTGGCCGCAGCCCAGCAACTGCGCCGCGCCGGCCACTCCGTCAGCGTCTTTGAAAAGGCCGACCGTGTTGGCGGTTTACTTCGTTACGGGATTCCCAATTTCAAGCTTGAAAAGGGTTACATTGATCGCCGCATCGCGCAGATGAAGGCGGAAGGCGTTATTTTTCTTACAGATTCCCATGTGGGCGGCAATGTACCGGTGGAAGCACTCACCGAACACTACGAGGCCATCCTGCTCTGCGGCGGCAGTGAGCAGCCCCGCGACCTGAAGATCCCGGGCCGCGCGCTCAAGGGCATTCACTTCGCCATGGAGTTCCTGCCCCAGGCCACGCATCGCGTGCTGGGGGACGTCATTGACCCTGCCGTGGAGATTCTGGCCACCGGCAAGAACGTGGTGGTCATCGGCGGTGGCGACACTGGAGCCGACTGCGTGGGCACCAGCCTGCGCCAGAAGGCCAAAAGTGTCACCCAGATCGAGATCATGCCCAAGCCTCCCGAGGAACGGGCAGACTCAACCCCCTGGCCGATGTGGCCCTACAAACTGCGTACCGAGACCTCGCACGAAGAGGGCGGCGTACGCGACTGGGCCATCAATAGCCTGGAGTTCGTGGACGACGGCAAGGGTAACATCAAGCAGATCAAGGCGATCCGCGTAGGTGCTCCGCCCAAGTTCGAGCCCGTTGCGAGCAGCGAGTTCACCCTCAACGCCGAACTGGTTCTGCTGGCCATGGGCTTCACCGGCCCGGTCCGCAACGGCATGCTGGAGCAATTCGGCGTGGCACTGGACCAGCGCGGCAACGTGAATGCCCCCAACGAGTACATGACCTCAGTGGACGGCATCTTTGCGGCAGGCGACATGCGTCGAGGCCAATCGCTGGTGGTCTGGGCCATCACGGAAGGCCGCAACGCCGCCGAGGCGGTTAACGCCTACCTGAACTCACAACAGGAAGCGGTTCCGGTGGCACAGAAGACCCGCTCGTAACAACAGACAAAGAAGCAGAAAAACGCCGGGAGAGAAGGATCTCTCCCGGCGTTTTTTCAGGTTGCTGAGCAACTCAGGCTTGGGTCCATCTGGAAGGCCAACTTTACAACTGCGGAAAAACTCATAGCGGAGGGAGGCAGGATACCCCCTGCAAAAAGAGGCAATATGTGCGAGGGCTTCACAGGCTGCGGAAAAACGGTTGAATCCTTGCAGGGGGCAGGAGAGAAACGTCCCTCAGGGGCTAAAGCCCTGTTGATTTTATTGCGTTTATTTGGCACGGCTGAAGCCGTGCGCTTTCAAAACCGAGCCCCAAGAGAGTTTTTCCGCAGCCTGTTCAGCCCCGGGAGTCTTTTTTCCAGCAGGCATCCAAAACAAGCAGGGCAAGATAAAGCCCGCGCCTAAAAGCGATATTCAACGCACCGGTTCTTCAAGGGCCTGAAGGCCCTTGCTCCCTCCGCGCTCAGCTACACCGCAACGCTTCCAGCCGTTCCCGCGCCATCCGCCCCACGGCCTCAAAGGAATACTCCTCCCGTAGACGCGCTCCGGCAGCCTCGGCTCGCTGGCAGGCCTGCCCATAATTCTCGTAAACGGCGCGCATTTGTTCCGCAGCATGCAGCACATCCGGCGCGGCCCACTTCAGATCAGGGGTGAACGGGAAGTTCGGCGGATCGTCTCCGCGATCAATCGGAACAAGCTCGTAGTTGACCAGATGGTGGCTCTCTGCGGAAAGATAGTCCATCGGCCCCGAGTAGCCAGTGGCCACCACCGGCATTCCCGCGCACGCCGCGTCAAAGAGTGGATAGCACCACCCCTCCCCCCGGTGCAGAGAGACGTAGCAGTTCGCCCGCTGCATCAACGCCTCCATCTGCGCCGACCGCCACTCCAGATCGACGATCCGCACCCGCTCGAAGGCCTGTGCGCCGCCACCCGGCAGATTCAGCTTCTCGATCTTGCGCCGGATCTGGGCCAGGGCTGCAGGTAGATGTACGAAAGCAAAGGAGGTTTTAAGCACCAATTTGACGCCCGGATCCTCGGGAAAAGCGCGCAGGAAGGCCTCAATCGTCCCGGCCAGATTCTTTCTCTCCTGCCAGGTGGCAACGCTCAGAAAGACAAAGTCCGAAGCTTCCAGCCCGCAATACTGGTGGATTTCTTCCTGATCCGTCTGCTCCCCCGACGGCACATTGATGGCGTGCGGCAGCCGGAAGACCGGCACATTCAACTGGCGGCGGAAGGCCTCGGCGTTGAAGGCAGAAGGAACCCAGACCTCACGCACCCGATTGAGCGAACGCACAAAATCTTCCGGCAGAGTCTCCGTCTCAAAGGTCGTCAGCGCGATGACCTCATTCATCGGTCGCTCGCCCACCAACAAATCGCAGGGTTCCGCGTGGCAGATGAAAAACTCCGGCTCGATCGCCTGGTGCAGGACCGTATCCACCAAAGTGTCGCTGATCGGCTGCAACATGCTCGGCAGGCGGTTTTGCAGCATTAACTCCATCCCCCCCTTGGCAAAGGCGTGCACATAAGCCCGCGCGGCCGTTCCGTAGCCCGTTGGCTCATAAAAATGCCCGCTTAGCAGAACGCGCGGCCCCGGTTGAATGACAGAAACTGTAGATTCTTTCCTCATGTTTTTTTGCTACAAGCCGCATCCAATCTGCTCAGTTTACATACTGAGGATAGACGTTTTTCCCTTTCAGAAGGCTCGAAAGCTCCTGGTTGTTTGCAGAACATCGTCTGAGAAGCGCTCTTTGAAGAGAAAAACCTCTCTCAGGGGCAGCCAAAGCTATGCCGGGCGGGATATTCTTTCTGGGAAACAATTTTCATGGAGGAATACCATGGTTCTCCCGCTCTCGGCCCGCACGCTTCGGCGCAGGCTCATCTTTGCCGTTTCCGCACCTGCTGTGCTTGCCGTTGCTCACCTGCTAATCGCCCAGTCGCCCGCCCCCGCGCCCGGAGGCCTGCAGGACGGTTTTGTCCATTCCTCACCTGACGCCCGGCCCATGATGCGCTGGTGGTGGTTCGGGTCGGCCGTGGTCAAGCCGGAGCTGAAACTGGAGCTGGAGACGATGCGCAAGGCTGGAATTGGCGGCGTGGAGATTCAGCCCGTCTATCCGATGGCGCTCGACGACAACGCCAAGGACATTCACAACCTGAAATACCTGTCGCCGGAATTCCTGGACGACGTGAAGTTTGCCAACGAGACGGCTCGCGGCCTCGGCATGCGGGTGGATATTACGCTCGGCAGCGGCTGGCCCTACGGCGGACCGGCTACCCCGCTGGCACTGGCCAGCAGCAAGCTGCGCGTGGTCTATCTTCCGCTTGCGGGCCCCGTTGCCGCGCCCAAGCTGAAAGAGGGCGAGAGCATTGTGGCCGCCTTTGCGGTGAGTGGGACGAAGGAGAAGTTCGATGCCGCCTCGGCAGTGCGCTTCAATCCTGCGGCGCTGGCTCCGGCGGGCGCGGGCGAGCGGACGGCGCTCTACTTTATTGCCAGCCACACTGGGCAAGAGGTCAAGCGGTCTTCCTATGGCGCGGAGGGTCCAGTGCTGGACCATATGTCGCGCGCGGCCATTGAGAACCATCTGCAGAAAGTGGCTACGCCGCTGCTGGCAGCCTTTGGCGACCATCCGCCAACGGCCACCTTCTCCGATTCGCTGGAAGTATACGGTGCCGACTGGACGCCCACCCTGCCGGAAGAGTTCCTCAAACGGCGCGGCTACGATCTGATTCCGCATTTGCCGGAAATGCTGGCCGGAGGAACGCCCCAGGCCAACGCCATCCGCCACGACTGGGGCGTAACGCTCAGCGATCTGGTGCGGGAAAACTATCTGCAGCCCGTTGCGGAGTTCGCGCAAGCGCATGGCTCCAAGTTTCGCTCGCAGACCTACGGCTTTCCGCCGGTGATGCTGGCCGACGAACTGACCGCCCCGCTGCCCGAGGGCGAAGGACCGCAGTGGCGCAGCTTCTCGTTTACGCGCTGGGCCAGCTCAGCCAACCATCTGGCGGGCAACAATATTACCTCAGCCGAAACGTGGACGTGGCTGCATTCGCCGGTCTTCCGCGCCACCCCGCTGGACATGAAGGTGGAAGCCGACCGCATGTTTGTGGAAGGCGTGAATCAGTTTGTGGGCCACGGCTGGCCGTACTCGCCCACCGGCGCAGGTGAACCGGGCTGGTCACTCTATGCGGCAGCGGTCTTCAACAGCCACAATCCGTGGTTTGCCGTCATGCCGGATGTGACCGCCTATCTGCAGCGGGTGAGCTGGTTGCTGCGCCAGGGAAAATCCGCCAACGACGTGGCCATTCTGCTGCCTGAGGACGACGCGCAGGCCAGCTTTGCGCCCGGCACCAGCCGCGGCCTAAGCATCAGCGACGACATGAAGGAGCGCATTGCGCCCGAGCTGATGGCTACCGTGCTCGACGCCGGCTACAACGTGGACTACATCGACGCCCGCATGATCGACAAGCTGGGCGCGGTTCCCTACCCCGTGCTGCTGATTCCTTCCACCGAGCGTATACCGCTGGCAACCTACCAGGCCATAGCCGCCTATGCTGCCAAGGGCGGCAAAGTAATTGCCGTGGGTACGCTGCCCTCGCTTGCGCCGGGATTGAAGGATCAGGGCGACTCGCCCGCAGTTGCGGCACTCAGCAACGCACTCTTTCAGGCCGTCGGACACAAGGGCGTACCCACCACGCTCGACGAATTGCGGAAGACTCTGCGTACGGCTCTGACGCCCGACCTGCTGGCCAGCGACGACGTGAAGGACCTGGGCTTTCTGCATCGCAAGCTGCAAACAAACGACGTCTACTTTGTGGTGAACAGCAGCAATCGCGTGCTGGACACGCAGGTCAGCTTCCGCACGGCGCGGCCGGTGGCCGAGGCGTGGAATCCTGACACAGCGGCGGTGCTGTTTACGGCAGCCAACCATGCGGGCAGCCAATACGCGCTGCATCTGGCCCCCTACGAATCCCGCGTTTTTGTCTTCAGCGACAGCAGCGCGGCCCAACCCACCGCACAGCCCAAGCTGCACGCCGAACGCCTGCTGGCCAACGTGAGCAACGGCTGGACGGTGCGCTTTGGCGATGACAAAACCGAGCTCAAGCTGGACAAACCGCAGTCGTGGACCGAGGTTGAGGGAAAGAAATTCTTTTCGGGCGAAGCGGCCTACACGAAGGCAATCGAAGTAAGCGCAGCCGACCTGCAGAGCGGGAAGATCCTGATTGACTTCGGGCAGGGCGTGGCGACAACCGATCCTCATGCTACAAACGGCGTGCGCGCGCTGTTCGATCCTCCCTTGCGGGAAGCAGCGATTGTTACGGTGAACGGCCAGCGTGTGGGCTCACTCTGGCATGCACCCTACCGGCTGGACGTAACCAAGCAGCTGAAGGCCGGCACAAACACGGTGGAGGTACGGGTCTATAACACCGCCATCAATGAGCTGGCCGGACAAAAGCCCCGCGACTTCGCTCCACTCTACGCCAAATTCGGCAAACGCTTCGTGATGCAGGATATCGAGAATCTGCAGCCGGTGCCGTCGGGAATGACGGGCGATGTGAAGCTGATCGCGGAAGAACGGTAGAGCTGTTCTCCTCTACACGTAGTAGATAACTCGGGTTGTTCAAGGGGTCGTTTTCCTAGGGAAAACGGCCCCTTACTCTTGTGCCGCACTCTTCTCCGGTCTATCTCCCTCGGCCAAAGAGCCTTTGTAATTCATCATCCTCGACCGCAGGAGGATGGGGGACAGGATCGAGCATCACCTGCACGGTATAAAGATCGTTTTGCATAGCTTGGGCCAGCATATATAAGGACTCGATAATAGCTTCCGCGTCTTCCCCCTCGATTGTCAGCCTGCCCGGCTCCAGCCGGATTGTCTCCGGTAGATCGTCGACCATGATGGAGCGCATCTCCGCAGGCAGGGAGAAGGTCAGTCGCCTGGGCTTGGGCACCGGACCGGAATTCAGCTTGCTCTGCTGCACAGAGAGGGAAAGATCCTCGGCCCCGATGGCGCGTTCGAGAAACTGCAGCAGGACAACACGGTCCACCAGATGGGTTCCACCAATATTCTGAATGCCGCCGATGGCCTTCATCAGGGATTGTGCCGAGGCGCGTTTGACCAGAAAGAGATTTTCAAGGTCGCGCCGGTTCCATGTCTGGACTTTGGAACGTCTTACGCGGTCGCGAATCTCGTGCATACGGTTGGACCAGGAGATGGGCTTGGGCATGGAAACCTCTCAGAAGCAGGGAAAAGTAGCTTTTTCAATGGTAGGGGATAAATGGCCGAAGTGCCAATTATTATTAAAAGCATCAAACATCCGAGAATATACAGTTATCGGATGTTACTGTGATATCCTCCTCGCAAGGCGCATTTTCCATGTCCACGAACTCCCAAGATTCATTTTTGAATTTGTCGCAAACCAGCTCCTCCACCGAGCCTCTAACTTCCCTGCGCCCCGGCGATTCGCTCTTCGAAACAGCCCAAGCTGCCAGCCAATATATCCGTGCTGCCCGGGCCAATTCGACCCGACGCGCCTACGAGTCCGACTGGCATGACTTCCTGCTCTGGTGCAATGAGCACCAGATTGAGCCTCTGCCGGCTACGGCCTCCAGCATCGCCCTGTATTTGACCAGCCTGGCGCAAAAGGGCAGAAAAGTGGCCACCATTGCCCGGCGGCTGACATCGATCAACATCGCGCATAAGCGGGTAGGCCTTGCCCCGCCTTCCCGCAATCAGCAATTGATCACGGAAACCATGCAGGGAATTCGCCGCACGCTAGGCGTACGGCAAAAGGTCAAGTTGCCGATCGATCTGGAACTGCTTAAACGGTCTTTGGCCAGCGCGGAGGGCGCTTTGGCCGCCAGCCGTGACCGGGCGGTGTTTCTGGTTGGCTTTGCCGGGGGCATGCGGCGTTCCGAGTTGGCGGCCATGAAGTTTGAGGACCTGACCTGGCACAAACGTGGAATCACAATATTTTTGCCGAATTCGAAGACGGACCAGGAAGGGCAAGGGCGGGAGGTAGAGCTGCCGCTCGGCAGCCAGGACGACAATGTGCCGCTGGCTGAGCGCACCTGTCCGGTGCGGGCTCTGGAGCAGTGGCTTAAGATCGCCAGCATTTCGAGTGGGCCTGTCTTCCGCCGTATCTCCCACGCCCAGACTGTAGGGAAAACCGGTCTTGATCCGCGCTCGATCGCCGAGATCGTCAAACGACTGCTGCGACGGACCGGCCTCAGCGAAAAAGAGGTTGCACGCTATGGTGCCCACTCGCTGCGAGCAGGCTTCGCCACGGAAGCATACAGCAGAGGAGCCTCGGAACTGGCGATCATGCGGCAGACCGGCCACAAATCCAGCGCCATGCTGAGGCGGTACATTCGTTCCGACAAGGCAGATCGCATGGCCGCAGCCAGTAAGCTGGGGCTTTAAACAGGCTAAAGAGGAAAACGCACACGGGCTTCAGTCCCGAGAGTTTTTTTGCCCAGCAGGCATCCAAAACAAGCAGGGCAAAATAAAGCCCGCGCCTAAAGGCGATATTCAACGCATCGGTTCTTCAAGGGCCTGAAGGCCCTTGCTCCCTCCATAAAGAGAAATCCACTCGGAGGCGAGTTTCTCCGCAGCCTGTTTAAAGCGGTTCTCCAATTGCTGTACACCGAAGCCTCTGCAACTGAGTGGCTAAACAATATATATGTAGTCAAGAAGTTCGACATCCAGCAGTGAGTCTCAGGATGTGAGAGGCCAGTGGTCGCACCACGCTCGATGCCCGGGATTTTCCTCTTTCCGGATCCACTGCAGGAGCTAGCGTGACGAAGGGCACAGGGCAAATTCTGGATCTATGAAATTCTGTGAGAGAACTGCTACAGCAGTAGACAAATGTGCCGCTGTATAATCAACCTGTCAGCCTGTGCGGTCGTAAGATCTTCGCTCTGCAAGCAAAAGAGTGAAACCGCCAAGAGTCTGTCCGAATGTGAATTTTGGGAAGGGTGTGTTCCAAAAGAGGTCTGACCTCTTTGGAAGCAACACAAATTTTCCAATTTGGACAGTGCTTTGGCTGGAAAGTACGGTTGTACGACTGCAGATTGCTAGACTGCAGAACTTTCTCACCTGTGAGACGACATTGCCAGCTGTTCTACAAATCCATCCCTCCGATAATGTGCTGGTTGCCCTGCAACCGGTAGCCAAGGGACAGACTCTGGAAGGTGGCCTGGTGGCCGCCGCCGACGTCCCCTTCGGGCATAAGATTGCACTCAAGCCGATCAAGGCTGGAGAGCGGATCATCAAGTACGGCTACTCGCTGGGCGTGGCCAAGCAGGACATTGCGCCGGGCGAGTGGGTGCATTCGCACAACCTGGCCAGCGCCCTGGCTGCCGAGCTCAAGCGTGGCGGCTACAAGGCTGCTGCGGCCCCCACGGCCAACGCCAGCAAGGAAGCCGGTCGCACGTTTGAAGGATTCCGCCGTCCCGATGGTTCGGTAGGCATCCGCAACGAAGTGTGGATCATCAACACGGTTGGCTGCGTGAACAACACGGCCGCCCGCATTGCTGAAGCTGCCCGCAAGCGCATTGAGGGCAAGTTCCCCACCGTGGACGGCGTCTACACGCTGAGCCATCCCTTTGGCTGCTCGCAGTTGGGCGATGATCTGATCTACACGCAGAAGATTCTGGCTGCGCTGGTCCGCCATCCCAATGCCGGTGCGGTACTGATTCTTGGTCTGGGTTGTGAAAACAACCAGATGAAGCAGTTCCTCCAGGTTGTTGGACCGCAGACCGAAGGCCGCGTCCGCTACTTCAACGCTCAGGAAGTGGACGACGAAACGGAATTCGGCGCGCAGGCGATTGTTGAGCTGGCCGAGTACGCCAGCAAGTTCAAGCGCGAGTCGGTTGCGGTCAGCGAGCTGATTGTGGGCATGAAGTGCGGCGGCTCCGATGGTCTTTCGGGCATCACGGCCAACCCCCTTGTAGGGCGCATTGCCGACAAGATGGCGGCTGCCGGCGGCACGGCGATTCTGACCGAAGTGCCGGAGATGTTCGGCGCCGAGGATGTGCTGCTGCGTCGCGCCTGCTCCTCCGAGGTGTACGACAACACCATCGATCTGGTCAACGACTTCCGCGAGTACTTCCGCAAGCACAATGAGCCGATTGACGAGAATCCCTCGCCCGGCAACAAGGATGGCGGCATCACCACGCTGGCCGAAAAATCCTTGGGTTGCGTGCAGAAGGGCGGCACGGCTCCGGTAGCGCAGGTGCTCAAGTACGGTGAGCGCGCGCAGCCCAAGCTGGGCGGCATTGCTCTGCTCAACGGTCCGGGCAACGACGGTGTGTCGGGCACGGCGCTGAGTGGCGCGGGCGCGCACATGGTGCTGTTCACCACGGGCCGTGGCAACCCCATGGGCTTCCCTGCCCCGACGGTGAAGATTGCTACTAACTCGCCGCTGGCCGAGCACAAGAAGAACTGGATCGACTTTAGCGCCGGCCCAGTGGCTGACGGAACGGCTACGCTGGACGAACTGGCCGACAAACTTTTTGATCAGCTGATTGACATTGCCTCGGGCCGCACTCAGACCCGCAGCGAACTCAACGGCTACCGCGAAATTTCTATCTGGAAGGACGGTGTAACACTGTGACAGCTCATTCGACTTCATTGCCGCATCTGAATGCTGAGATTGCCAACAAAAAGACGGAATTGCCTGAGCGCGTACTGCAATTCGGCGAGGGTGGTTTTCTGCGTGGTTTTGTGGATTGGATGATCCACGGTATGAACCGCAAGGGTCTGTTCAACGGCCGTGTGGTCGTGGCCCAGCCGATTGAGCGCGGTCTGGTGGACGTGCTGAACAAGCAGAACGGTGTCTACACGATGCTGATGCGCGGCATTGAAAATGGCAAGGTGGTCGAGAACACCGAGCTGATCCGTTCGATCAGCCGTGGCATCAACCCCTACACCGACTTCAATGACTTCCTGCAGACCATGCACAACCCCGAGCTGCGCTTTGTCGTCTCCAACACGACCGAAGCCGGCATCGTTTACCGTGCCGAAGACAAGCAGGAAGACAAGCCTCAGGTTTCGTTCCCCGGCAAGCTGACCCGCCTGCTGCTGGAGCGCTACAAGACCTTCAATGGCGATGCCGCCAAGGGTCTGGTGATGATCCCCTGCGAGCTGATCGACCGCAACGGCGACAAGCTGAAGAAGGCCGTGCTGAAGACCGCCGAGAACTGGAAGCTGGATGCCAAGTTCGTCGAGTGGGTAGAGAAGCACAACATCTTCACCAACACGCTGGTTGACCGCATTGTTACCGGCTATCCCAAGGCGGAAGCCGAGGGTCTGTGGCAGAAGGCCGGCTACGAAGACACCCTCTACAACACCAGCGAACAGTTCCATTTCTGGGTGATCGAAGGCCCCGAAGATCTGGGCAAGGAACTGCCGCTGATCGATGCGGGCTTCAACGTTGTGTTCACCAAGGACATGACGCCGTATCGCGAGCGCAAGGTCCGCATTCTGAACGGCGCGCACACTGGTATGTCGCTCGCTGCATACCTTGCCGGCAAGAACCTGGTGGGCGACTGCATGAAGGATGAGCTGATCCACAGCCACATCCAGAAGATGGTCAGCGAAGAGATCATCCCCGTGCTGACGCTGCCCAAGGCTGAGCTGGACATGTTCGCCGCCGCAGTTCTGGAGCGCTTTGCCAACCCGTTCATCGCGCATGAGCTGCTGAGCATCTCGCTGAACTCGGTTTCGAAGTACGCCACCCGTAATCTGCCCACGCTGGAGAAGTACGTGAGCGTGAAGAACGAAGTGCCCAAGCGTCTGGCCTTCGGTCTCTCGGCCCTGATCGCCTTCTACCGTGGTTCGGAGATCAAGAACGGCGCCCTCATCGGCAGCCGCGACGGCGTCGAGTACCCGATCAAGGACAACGAGGACATCCTGCAGGAATTCGTGGCCATCTGGAAGAAGTACGATGGCACCGAAGCTGGAGCCACTGCCGTAGCCGACGCCGTTCTGGCCAAGGAAGCCTGGTGGGGCGGCAAGGATCTGCGCACCGTTCCGGGTCTGGCCAAGGTCGTCAGCGCACAGCTGAACACGATCCTGACCAAGGGCGCGCAGGCTGCCTTCGCAACTCTGTAGTTGCAACACCTATCGTTCCGAACCAAGCCCCGGGATTTTCCCGGGGCTTGGTTATTTGCGCGGCGTTCTTATTTTTCTGTGGTTCTTCGGATAGGCAACGATACTGAATTAGAACGTATCTCAGGCTGTCATTCCGCGAATAACGAACGAAAACGATGTGCATTTCTTTCGTTCATTTTCTGAATCGCTTCAGGAGCTCACAAGGACTGGTTTCTTGCTGGTGAATTCGAGTCGTCCGGGCACAACAGAGGGCGCCAGTTTATGGCCAAGCCGGATCATAGGCTTTTCAACCAAGTAATAGCTTGCGATTGCTGCAGAAAAAGCAAAAAGAAAATTGATGGGCCAGACCTGAAAGATTCCAAGCGGATGTTGACTGGTAATGTGTCCCACACAAAAGAGCGTCTGCCAAAGATAAAGACTGTAAGAGACCTTTCCGACAAAACGCAGTGGCGGACTTTCCAGTAAAAGCCCAGACAAACTCCCCGTGTTGCGCATGCTGCCAAAGATAACGAACGGCAGACAAATCGGAATCAGGGTACTGTACACACGAACGGAAAGAAAAGTCAGGACCAAGAAGCAGATCAATAACATCACCGGCCAGAATCGGAGAAGAAAGCGAAGGATCTTACCCTCGTTTCCAGAGTAAAGAATGATGGCAAGTAAGGCTGCAAACAGCAGCGAATCCAGTCGAACATCCGTATGAAAACGAATTGTGTCCCAGGAGCGCGATTGAAGCTGGATCAGGCGATTGCCCAGAACCATGAAGGCCGTTGCGCCCAGAATGCCGATACGCCAGCTTTTTCTGCGGACAAAGATCATAAAGCCCGGAAGCAGAAAGTAGAAATGCTCTTCAACTGCCAAGGACCAGAAGTGGCCTGTGTACGTGATGCCGGATGCGGGCAAAGAACCGACCAGATGAGAGTAATTCCGATAGAAGAGAAGGCATCCCAGCCATTCCCCCCGAGATACAGCAACAAGATGAAACAGGCTTAAAAGAAAGAGTGTAAACAGATAAAGAAAGGAAGCTGGCAGAATACGAAAGGCGCGGCGAAGATAGAACGTGCGTGCGGAAATGCTTCCATTGCGGTGTTCTTCGTGCAATAGCCTTGTGCAGATCAGAATGCCGCTGATAGCGAAAAATATATCCACGCCGTAATGGCCGTTTTGATAGAGCCAAGCGGTGCTGAGCGGACCAAAATGAATGACAGCGTTGTGGGTGAACATTACGCAAAGGATTGCCAGAGCTCTCCATCCATCCAGAGTGGGCATATAGGAGGAAGTCGTCGATCCTGAGGCGGCAGTGTTTTTTATCTTGAGGGAAGCATAATTCATATCAATAAATCCTATAAATAGAGATCTGAGCGTAACTCTACCATGGACTAGAGCATTTTCGGAATACACACAGACTTTTTAAGGGGCTTGCAAGGCGCATTTTTCTTGAGGAAAAAGGCGCTTAGCACCCAGCTTTCGGTCTACAGCAATTCCGAAAATGCTATAAAGCAGGAGGCACAAAAATATCGGGCGACGCATCTGCGTCGCCCGATATTCGTTCTTACCAGCAAAGAAAAACTACTTCTTGGCTGCGCGGTACTCTTCGAAGACCTTCAGATAGGCCTTGGCCTGCTCGGTGATGATCTCCGGCTTGCCGTCTTCGATGGCCTTCAGGTTGACCAGATCCGAGCCTACGCCGAGGGCGCGCGCACCGGCATCCAGGAAGCTCTTGGCCGTCGAGACGCTCACGCCACCGGTCGGGATCAGCTGCATGTAGGGGAACGGAGCCAGCAGGGCCTTCAGGTAGCTTGCGCCGCCCATGGCCGAGCAAGGGAAGATCTTGACGAAGTCAGCGCCGGCCTTCCAGGCGGTGTGGACTTCGGTCGGGGTGAGTGCGCCGGGGCAGCTGAGCTTGCCGCTGCCCTTGGTGGCCGCGATCACTTCCAGATTGAGGCAGGGGCTGATGACGAACTCAGCGCCGGCATCGATGGTGGCCTGGGCCTGAGCGGCCGAGGTCACGGTGCCCGAACCGAGCAGCAGATCGTTGCCGTACTCGGCCTTGAGGGCCTTCAGCAGGTCGATGGCACCGGGAACGGTCATGGTGACTTCCACGGTGTTCACGCCGCCAGCAAGCATGGCCTTCACAACGGCCAGACCCTGTTCCTTGTTCTTGGCGCGCAGTACAGGAATCAGGCCAATACGCTCGATTGCTTCCTTGATTGTTTCTGCCATTTCAATGTCCTTTCGGGGATCGATGAAGCCGTCCCACAGGGGCTAAAGCCCCGCAACTTTGATGAGCGCCGTTGGCACGGCTGAAGCCGTGCCCTTTCAAAACTGGAACGAAGCGAGACGCTCAAAGACAAGAGCCCGGCCTGCGCCGGGCTCTCGGGTGTTTAGCGGTCGACGCGGGCCGTACCGGCCTTCATGACCTTCTTCACTTCATTGAGCGAAGCGGTGCTGGTGTCGCCGGGGGTGGACATGGCGAGAGCGCCGTGTGCCACGCCGTAGGCAATCGCATCCTGAGCGCTGGCGCCCGACAGGAAGCCATAGGCCAGGCCGGAGGCAAAGCTGTCGCCGCCGCCTACGCGATCCAGAATGTCGATGTCGCGCTGCGGAACGTGGACGATCTCGCCTTCGACCAGAGCGATTGCACCCCAGGCGTTGCGGCTGGCCGTGTGGGCCGTGCGCAGCGTGCTGGCAATCACCTTCAGGTTGGGGTAGAGCGAGGCAACCTCACGCAGCATCTCGGAGTAGCCCTCGATGGGCAGCTCGTTGAAGTCTTCGCTGACGCCCTTGATCTTCACACCGAGCATGACCGAGAAATCTTCCTCGTTGCCCAGCAGAACATCAACCTTCTTGACGATCTCGCGATTGACTTCCTGCGCCTTGGCTTCGCCGCCAATGGACTTCCACAACGAAGGACGATAGTTGAGGTCATAGCTGACCGGCGTACCGTACTTGTTGGCGGCGTCCATGGCATCGGCAGCCACTTCAGCAGTCGAGGCCGACAGGGCGGCAAAGATGCCACCGGTGTGGAACCAGCGAGCGCCATTCTCGGGTCCAAAAATCGAATCCCAATCGAAGTCGCCCTTCTTAATCTGGCTGACGGCCGTGTTGCCACGATCCGAGCAGCCGACGGCAGCGCGCACGCCATAGCCGCGTTCGGTAAAGTTCATACCGTTGCGGACGGTGCGGCCAATGCCGTCGTAGGGAACCCACTTGATGAGCGAAGGATCGACGCCACCCTGGAGGATGAAGTCCTCAACCAGGCGGCCAATCGGGTTGTCGGCAAGCGCGGTCGCAATGGCGGCCTTCATGCCGAAGCAGCGCCGCAAACCGCGGGCTACGTTGTATTCGCCGCCGCCTTCCCACGCCTGAAAGGTGCGGGTTGTGTGGATACGGCCCTCGCCGGGATCGAGCCGGAGCATAACTTCGCCCAAGCTAAGACAGTCCCAACGGCGTTGTGTGTCAGGGATCAAGAGTTTTTCCATACCACCAATAATCTATCGTATTGAGGTCTGACCAGTCTGTGATCCAGATCATTCTACGAAATCTTTTTTATATACCGGTACATATTTGCCCTCTTGTTTTACATTGTGCACTTTGTTGTCGCAATCCTCATGTTTCATTCTGCTACAACAAATAAGCCTTTCTTTATGTGTATCTAATCCTTTACAAAATAGACTGCAGCCGAGACTCCTACAAGTTTCTCAAAGGAAAATGGATGGGCGATATTACGCGACGTGGATTCATGCAGTCCGCTTCAGCCGTGACCGCGGCTGGTCTGGGCACATCTTTACTGGGTATCCATGGATTCAACGCTCTGGCGCAGGATCCGGTGAGCAACACCGAGAGATCTGCCAACCACTCGGGATATGAAATTGTTCCCTGGAAAATTCGTCCCTTCCCCATGCGGCAGGTTCACCTGCTCGATGGTCCTCTGCGCCAAGCGCGGGAACGCAATCTGGTCTACCTGTACATGCTGCCCAATGACCGGCTGCTGCACAGCTTCCGTCTGACGGCCGGCAGGCACTCCTCGGCGCAGCCTCTGGGCGGCTGGGAGGCTCCGGACTGCGAGCTGCGCGGTCATTTTTCCGGGGGCCATTATCTTTCTGCCTGCGCTCTGGCCGTGGCTGCCACCGGCGATGAGCAGATCCGGCAGAAGGCCGATGCTCTGGTGGACGAACTGGCCAAATGTCAGCGCGAGGACGGCTATCTGGGCGCCTATCCTGCCAGCTACTACGACCGCCTGCGCAAGGGCGAACGCATCTGGGCACCGTTTTACACCTATCACAAGATCATGGCCGGCCTGCTGGACATGTATGTGCACTGCGGCAACCTGCAGGCGCTGTCCATGTGCGAGCGCATGGCGGACTGGGCCACCCGATGGATTGAACCGATTCCGCAGAAGGAGTGGGCGCGGATTCAGCTGGTGGAACACGGCGGCATGAACGAGGTCTGCTTCAACCTGTACGCCGTTACCGGCGAAAGGCGCTTCCGCAACCTCGGCTTCCGCTTTGAGCACCGGGCCTTTTTTGATCCGCTGGCCGCAGGCGTTGACCGTCTCTCTAGCCATCACGCCAACACCAACATCCCCAAGGTGATTGGCGCGGCCCGAGGCTACGAACTTTCGGGCGACAGACGCTACCACAGCATTGCCGAAAACTTCTGGCAGATGGTGGCCGAGCATCATGCCTACTGCACCGGCGGAACCGGCTCCACCGTGCCGCTGAGCAGTGATGACGGCGAGGGCTGGCACACCGCCAACAACCTGGCCAACCAGCTGGTGCCCGCCGCCGAAGAGTGTTGCTGCAGCTACAACATGATGAAGCTCAGCCGCCACCTTTTCGGCTGGACCAGCAACGCCCGCTACATGGACTACTACGAACGCCTGCTGTGGAATGTGCGCCTCGGTACGCAGGACCCGCACGGCATGCTGATGTACTACGTGCCCATGCAGCCGGGCAACTGGAAGACCTTCGGCACGGCCTACGACTCCTTCTGGTGCTGCACCGGTACCGGCGTCGAGGAGTATGCCAAGATCAGCGACACGCTCTACTTCCATGACGAGCACGGCATTTACGTCAATCAGTTTGCCGCCAGTGAGGTGGAGTGGCCGGAGCGCGGCCTGCGCCTGACCCAGCACACCCAGTTCCCCCACGAAGAATCGACCTCGCTGCATATACACGCGGTACACCCGGTGCGTATGGCCCTGCACATTCGTGCCCCCTACTGGTGCCCGGAGGTATCCATCCGGATCAACGGCCGGCCCGAGCCCGCCACGCCCCACAGCAACGGCTACATTGAGCTGGAGCGCGTCTGGCAGCAAGGCGACCGCATTGACGTATTGCTGCCCATGCGCTTCCATCCCGAGCGCCTGCCCGGCAACTCCAGCGTGCAGGCTATGATGTACGGCCCGTTGGTGCTGGCTGGGCTAATGGGACGAGACGGATTGACCACCGAGATGATCTACGGCCCCACGGCTCCGGCGCACACCGGCAAATTCTCTAGCGCCATACTGCCCCGTTTGCGCAACGTCAATGGAGCCTGGGTGGAAAAGACCCACGAGCCACTGCGCTTCCGCACCGCCGGACAGCTTTCTTCCATGGAGCTCAAGCCGCTCTATCAGGTGATGGACGAACGCTACACCGTCTACTGGCAGGTAAACGGCAAAGCCTAGTTCAACCGGTCAAGCAACAAAAAAAATCCCCCGCGCTGCTCATGGCAACGCGGGGGATTTTTTGTTGCTTGACCGGTATTGCTTACTGCTTGCTGTGCGGCTTGATGGCCAGCTGGAAGGTGAACATGATGCTGCGCCCGGGCAGCAGTTGCATCTGGTCAGCCACGCTGGGCGTATACGGCGTGGCATTGGCCGTTACCGCATAGTTGGGCGAAATGCCCACTGTGTTGTGGTAGTCGAAGAGGTTGTTCACGCTGATCTTGAACTTCGAATTATCGAAAAACGAGTTCTTGCGGATGGTGTAGTTGAAGAACAGGTTGTTGATCCAGAAGGGATCGTAGGTGACCGCCTGATGGTAGGAACCATCGTCATCGTAGCGGGTACCGATGCGCTTGTTGAACATGCCAACGTCAAAGCCGTGACGCTGGTAGGTCATGCCCAGGCTCTCGGTGTCGTGCGGCGCATTGGCTACCCAGACAGAGCTGGATGCACCGTAGAGCGTTTTGCCGTTTTCGATCAGTCCGTTGGTGGATTCATACTTGGCCTGCCCTAGAGTGCCATTGAAGGCGAAGCTCAGGCCATGGGTGATGGCAAGATTGCCTTCGCCTTCCAGACCCATCGTGTTGGAATCGGGAGTTTTGTAGTAATGGTAGTCGCCGTTGGTATCGGTATTGCCTTGGTACTGGTTCTGGAAGTGGATGTGGTAGACATCGGCATCCATGCTGAGGCGGTTGGCGTGCAGAACCGTGCCAGCTTCGGCGGTCATAGCCAGCGTGGGCTTGGGCAGTGTGCCCACCTGAGCGCCGGTCTGGTCAAAGACGCTGCTATAGGGAATGATGCTGCCACGGCCGTAATTTGCGTAGACAGACCAGATGCTGCTGATACGGTAGTTGGCCTGGAACGAAGGCAGAAACGAGTTGTAATCGGCATGATTGTAGACAAACGCATTGCCGCCCAGATTGCCCACCACACCGCCGCTGCAATTGGAACCGCAATCGGCGAACTGCTGCAGCGTCATGCGATAGAAAGCATCCTTCACGCCCGCAGTGATGGTCATGTGGGGAATAGCAACCAGCTGATACTCGATGTAGGGCTGAATGCTGTCGGTCCAGAACTTCTCATGGAACTTCAATTCATCATTGACCGTGGAATAGGTCTTGTCCGCCACCACTGAATCCAACCAGGTACGAGGATCGCTGTACTGCTGATAGCGGTTGGTGGTGGTCCACTCCGCCCACGAGCCAAAGCGCAGAGCACCGAAGGAGCTGGCCTTGCTGAAGGCGGCAATTTCGCCAATGCGGTTGTACTGGTTCATCTTGTCCACCGCGCTGGTGGCGCTCACCTTTTCGGTCTGGGCCGTCAGGCTCTGGCCGTCAGCAATGCCGGGCAGCGGAGTGGTGATCAGATCCTGATCTTGCTTCTTCTGGTAGTGCTGGTGGTTGGAGTAGGAGTAGGTGTAGGTCTTCAGGTTCATCGCCCAGCCCTTGTCGAACTGGCTGTTGAGGGTGACGATCTCAAAGTTCGTCGGCACGTGATAGTTGAAGTAGCGATAATACTGCGAGTTTGCCGTGCCGTCCGAATTGGTGACGGTGTTTTCCATCAGGTAGTTATCGCCATGATGGAAGAGCTGACGGCGGGTGGCGTCGCTGTTGGGCGTATTGGCGTCGGCAATCACCGATGTGCCCACAATCGCCAGGTCATTCTTCTCGTCAATGCGATAGATGAACTTGGCCGTGGCAGCGGTGCGCTGCTGATAGTTGTAGGTCTGATAGCCGTCGGAGTTGTTGTGGTGGCCTTCAAACCAGAAGTTGCCCTTGTTGTTCAGGAACAAACCGGAATTGAATTCGCCCAGTACCTGCGTTGTATTGAACGATCCGAAGGAAACGGCACCCTTGATCTCCATGGTATTGGCAGGCTTTGGCGAGAACATATGGATCGAACCGCCGTAGTTGGCCGGTCCCATATCTGATGCCAGACCCGGGCTGCGGTCAAAATCCACATAGCTGATGGCCGGTGCCGGAACGTAGGCCCAGGAGTGGTGCGAAGGGTCGTTGGCGTCTTCGAAGGGAACGCCATCCCAGGTCATGGTGTAATCATCGTCGGCAAATCCACGAAACCAGATCTTGGCCTGTCCATTGCCCACGCCGTTGACGCTATAGCTGACCGTTCCGGGAGCAGCCTGCGAAATGTCGGCAAAGTCGGTCACCGGCGAGGTGTAATCACGAATATATAGACTGCTGATTTCGGTGCGGGCGCTGCCCGCATCCAGCGGCGACTTGACCACCGCATCCTGCGTGGCGATCGATGCATTGTCCTCGCCTTCCACCACGACTTCTTCTGAAACCGAGGCCAGCGACAGCTTGATGTCGAGCATCTGCTCACCCGACGTCACACTCACGATACGCTCGTCCACCTTGAAGCCATTCGCCGTAATCTGCAGCGAGTAGCGGCCCGCAGGCAGATTCACAAAGGCGTAGTAGCCCTGATTGTCGGTCAGAGAACGTTTTTCCTGCTCGGTAGCCACGTTCGACAGTGTGACGGACGCGCCGGCCAGCGCCTTGCCGTGGCCATCGGTAATCGTGCCTTTCACTACGCCGTTCGCATCTTCCGCGCGTGCTCCGGCGCAAAGAACGATGAGGGCAAGACACACGCATAGTGTGATGGCGTTCCGCCATCCTCTCATGACTCGCTGCATTCTTCTGGTCTCCTTGAAATGGGGAAAAACTACAATTGATTCCTCGCACAAACTTAGAGGGATCTCATGAATGCAGCTTTACAAGAAGAAGAATGCAACGTTACAGCGTGAACTTATTCACGCTCCTGTAATAAAAATTGTTTCATTTTTGATCGCACATGTGTGCATTACGGACATAATTCCCCTCACGCTACCACCGGAAGGTCGGAAACGCCTGCTGTACCAAAGAGCTGACGATAGCGCTCGATCTCGCTCACCTCGCCCATGGCCTTTGAGTAGTTGTCGCTCAGCTTGACTGCCGGACGGCCCTCCACCTCGCTCAACTTGCACACCAGACTCACTGGATCAAAGCCCTCGTCGCCCCGCGGATTGCAGCCGCGAAAATCGTTGGTCAGCAGTGTGCCCCAACCGGCACTGAAGCGGATACGACGCTCCGGAAGCCAGCGGGAACCATCGGCAAAGTCGCTGGCTCGCTGGAACTCCTGAGGCCGCGCCCCATTCTGCAAACTTCCATTGAAATACGCATGCAGAGCCAGAATCTGATCCACATCGAGCGCGTCCGATGCAATCAGACGCTTGCCGCGTGGATCGACACCGCGCGCTTTCAGCCACGCAATATACTCATCGCCTGCCGCAAACGGGTTCTTGCTATCGATGCGCTGACCGGTCCAGTTGCTCACCCACGTCGGCGCACCTTCCAGGAACTGCGTCGTTCCAAACGTGTCGGGCAGCAGGATCAACAACTCGCCCTGATAGCTCTGTTGCCACAGCTCCAGCAGCTTGTACTGCGACTGGCGCAGCTCTGCGTCGCTATTGGCCATGGTGGCCAGCGCCATCGGCAGCTCATGCGCATTGGTGCCGATCGCTTCCAGATCGTGCTTGTAGGCCAGATACGTATTCGAAGTACCGCTGAATTGCGGGCCCAGAATATCGCGCATCGCGGTCACCACAAACTCCTGCCACAAAAAACTGTGCCTGCGCCGCGTGCCAAAGTCGCTCACGTTCAGGCACGGCACGCCACGCAGCCGTTCCATCTTCTCCCACAGCCGGGTCTTCGAGCGCGCGTACAAAATATCGAGTTCGAGCTCACTCAACTTCTTCAGACTGGCTCGCGTCTTCAGCTCGTCGATGATGGTGAGCGCATAGATCTCCCACAGCGTCGTCTCAGTCCACAAGCCGCTGAAGCGCAGATTGAACTGTCCGTCTTCAATCGTCAGCTCGTAGTCCGAAAGCCGGAAGTCCTTGTCAAGCCACTCCAGAAACGCGGGCTCAAACATGCCGCGCTTGCCATAGAAGGTATTGCCAGCCAGCCAGACCAGCTCTGACCTGTACAGGCGCAACTGGCGCACTGCCTCCAGCTGCTCCACCAGAGCCCTGCGGTCGATCATCTCCGCCAGCCGCACCGAGCGCATGCGGTTGTTCAGCGTAAACGAGGCTTGCGTCTTGGGAAAGTTCTTCCAGATGAACTGCAGCATCAGCAGCTTGTAGAAGTCGGTGTCGAGCAGCGAACGGGTGATGGGGTCCATCTCCCAGTTGTGATCGTGCGCGCGTCTGGCCAGATTAATAATCACGTTGCCTCCCATCGTAAAGGATCGAACGGCCCCTCTGGAAGGCTGGGCACTTGCCCCGGATTCACATTCCTGCAACTGAAGTTTCATGGCTAATTGATTGGAATCTTCTAACAAAGCGCCGATGAGGACTTTAAATCTCATTTTTTGGAGCACTCCATGCGCCTTTATATTGTTTCTTCTAGCTTTCGGTTGCTTGTTCGCCGTACAGCTTTGGTTCTGATAGCAGCGTGTCTTTTGTGTCAGGCCAATCTGGCGCATGCCAGCGGACGCAAGATTCTGGTGCGCGTCAAGCCGGTGTACCCGCCCATTGCCAAGCGCATGAAGGTCACGGGCAGCGTTCTGCTGACTGTCACCGTGGAGCCGAATGGCCATGTGAAGTCTGCCGATGCCGTGATGGGGGAACATGTATTGCTGGAAGCGGCCCGTAACGCCGTAGAAAAATGGAAGTTTGAACCCGCTGATAGCCAGACCTTCGAAGATGTGGAACTGCAGTTTCCCGCCGATGCGGAGTAAATCTACCTGCGCCGCGTACTCATCCCATCCATCTACGAATCTGGCCGTTCGCTTGGTGGATGGACCCTGATCGGCGACAATCGAAGGAATCAGTTTTCGGAGGTCCTTACCTTTGCCGGTCAACCGACGGAATTTTCTTCTTGCTTCGGCCGCAGCCGCAGCACAGGCCAGTGTGGCGGCTGCCGTACATGCGCAGCCTCAGGCAGAAAGCACGAAACCGCAGAAGCCGCGCCCACAGCCCAACATCGTCCTCTATCATTCCGACCAGTTTCGCTGGGATTTTTTGGGCGCAAACGGTCTGAACGGCAGCGCCCACACCCCCAATCTGGATCGTCTGGCTGCCGACGGCGTCAACTTCAACCACGCCGTCACCAATCAGCCGGTCTGCGGCCCTTCGCGCGCCGTCATGCTCACCGGCTGCTACGCGACCGAGGCCGGAGTGTGGCGCAACGGCCTGGCCCTGCGCAAGGATCTGCCTACGCTAGCCACTGAGCTGCGCAACTCCGGCTACAGCGCCAACTACATCGGCAAATGGCATCTGGCCATTGAGGCCAAGGCCGAGGGCGGCGGGCCGGGCCCCGTGGCCCGTGAAGATCGTGCCGGATTTCTCGATCATTGGGAAGTAGCCAACGCGCTTGAGCACACCTCGCACCCCTACGATGGAACCATCTGGGACGGCGACGGCAATCCGATCAGCTTCAAGGACCAGTACCGCGTTGACTTCCTCACGGATCGCGCCGACCTCTTCCTGCGCCAGAAGCACGACAAGCCCTTCCTGCTGGTGGTTTCGCAGCTTGAGCCGCATCAGCAGAACGATCTGGGCCGCATGGTCGGTCCCAAGGGCGCGGCCGAAGCCTACATCAACGCTCATGTGCCGGAAGATCTGCGTCCCCAGCCCGGCGACTGGCAAAAACAGCTGCCCGACTACTACGCCGCCTGCGCCAGCATCGACGCATCGGTAGGCCGCCTGCGCAAGACGATTGAAGAAGAAGGGCTGGCCGACAACACCATCTTCATCTTCATGAGCGACCACGGCTGCCACTTCATGACCCGCAATCCGGAGTACAAACGCAGCACGCACAACAGCTCATTGCGCATTCCGTTGCTGATGGCTGGGCCCGGCTTTGAAGCCGAGCGCGTGATTCAGCAACTGGTGGGCATTGTGGATCTGGCACCGACGCTGCTGGAGGCTGCCGGCGTCACGCCACCAGTCTCGATGAAGGGCAAGAGCTTCTTCCCGCTGGTTTCCGACGCCAAGGCCCGCGCCGCGTGGCCCGATCAGCAACTTGTACAGATCAGCGAGTCCATGACCGCGCGCGCCATTCGCACCCGCGACTGGACCTACTGCGTGGCTGAGCCGACTGGCACCACCAACAAACCCGCCAGCACCAGCTACACCGAGTACCAACTCTACGACCAGCGCAACGACCCGCATGAGCTCGTGAATCTTGCCGGACGCAAGGAGTACCGCGCAACCGCCAACCAGTTGCGAACAGAGCTGAAGAAGCTCATCACCGCCTCGGGCGAACCGGAAGCGGAGATTCTTCCCGCCAAGCTCTACCCGTAGGCAAGTTCCGTGGACTGCTGACGTTTACGGCGTCTATCTGATCGGCAATTTGTTTTTCACCCCAGGAGGGGTGAAGCGAAAATAGCCCCGGGTGGAAGCTGAGTCTGCCCCTGAGCGTAGTCGAAGGGGAAGACTCAGATGGAACCCGGGGTTTGCTGGCTCGGAAAGACGGAGCGCCCCGGAGGGGCGCTGTGAAACCTGGCAAAAAACCGCTTTGAGCTACCGCATCCCACCGCCCCTCCGGGGCGGATACCCTACCCGCAGCCTACCCAGGGTTACCCCTTCGACTTCGCTCAGGGTCCACCCTAGGCTACTTTCGCACTGCCCCTTGCGGGGCAGTCGGACCGTCCATGCAGCAAAGTGGCGGGAAGCGTTTTTACTTTTCCAGCAACTGCAGCCTCTGTTTGGCCTGCCACACCTGATTCGGGTACTTGTCGGCCGCAGCTTCCAGGAAGTGGTGATAGTAGGCCACGGCCTGAGGTTTCTGGTGCAATGAATCGTAGGCCGTGGCCCACAGGAAATAGGTCGATGCATTCTCCGGCATCACCTTTGAGCGCTCGGTCAGGGCATGCACCGTCTCGGCAGGCTTGCCGGTCTTCGATGCGGCAAAAGCCAGACCGCTCCAGCCATCGCCACTCGCCGCATCGATTTTGGTGGCCTTGTCAAAGACCACATACGCCTCTTGCAGCTTGCCCAGCCGCACCAGATTCTGCCCATGCGCCACCAGCAGCGCGGCGTCTTCCGGCGCAGCGGCCAACAAATGCATATAGAGCAGATCGCTGCCCGCAATGTCGCCTGCTTCGGCGCGAACTTCGGCCAGCATGCGCGTAATCGCCGCGTCTTCCCGGTGCGCCGTGTGGAGTTTTTCCAGCAGCGGCAGCGCCTCGGCCTTGTTTTCAGCGGCCAGTACGGCAGCCAGTTGCGCAGTCAGAGCCAAGTCGTCCGGCGTTTTTTCAAGCGCCGCACGCAGCAGAGTTTCAGCCTCTTCATACTGTTTGTTGGCAATCAGCAGATGTGCCAGCCCTGCCTTGGCAGCGACGTTTTCCGGCTCCCGCTGAAGCAACCGCTTGTAGGCGGCTTCGGCCTCATCCACCTGCCCCGCGGCCTCGGCAATGCCTGCCGCCAGCAGCGTATCTTCGGGGGTTTCGCTACTCAACTTAAGCGCCTCGATCAGCTCGCTGGAAGCCTGCTCCGGATCGTCCTCGCGGTCGATGCGCGCGAGTGCCCGCCAGGCCTTGGCCTTCAACGCCGGTCCGCCCACGCCAGGATCGAGCTTTGTGGCTTCCTGCAGCTCATCCTGGGCATCGTCCAACTCGCCCTTACGCGCCAGCAACAGGCCCAGCGACAGATGCGCCTCAAACGAGTCTGGATTGGCGGCCAGCGCCCGGCGGTAGTTCTGTTCCGCATCGTCCGTACGGTTCTGCGTATCGGCCACATAGCCCAAATCAAAGAGCGCCCGCGCATCGTCCGTGTGCTCAGCCACCCACGGAGTCAGTTTGCTCTCGGCGGTCTTCCAGTCGCCCTGCGCGATGGCTGCCTCGGCGGCCAGCACGGCCTCGGCGGGTGGAGCAGGTTCGGTAGCCTGCGACTGACCTTGCGCCTGCCCCTGCACTGCAGGCTGCTGCGGCAAACTTGACGACGACTCCTGCGCATATACCGCCGTCGCACCCAGGCACACGGCCAACAAACTCTTCCGAAGCACGAAACACCTCAACGTCTAGTGTAGCGTCTGGCCTAGGTCCAGGTCAGACGCCAGATAGTTGGACGTACTGGAAAACCACTCGAAAGCCACGCGATAAAATGAAGAATGGCCGATTTGTCGCCGCAAGACAAGAAACCCCAGGACATTCCATTGAACGATTCGATCATCCTCCGCGGCGTGCGGACGCACAATCTGAAGAACATCTCCTGCGAGATTCCCCATGGCAAGCTGACGGTGGTCAGCGGCGTCTCCGGCTCGGGCAAAAGCTCGCTGGCCTTTGACACCATCTATGCCGAAGGCCAGCGCCGCTACGTCGAGTCGCTCTCGGCCTATGCGCGCCAGTTCCTCGATCGCATTGAAAAGCCCGACGTGGACGAAATCGACGGCCTGGCCCCGGCCATCGCCATCAAGCAGAAGAACACCACGCGCAATCCGCGTTCGACCGTCGCCACGGCCACCGAGATCTACGACTACATGCGCCTGCTTTACGCCCGCTGCGGCACCGTCTACTGCGCGCATTGCGGCGGTCTGGTGCATAGCGACTCGGTGGACGAAGCCACTGACGCGGTGCTGGCTCTGGGCGAAGGCACACGCCTGATGGTGCTCTTTCCCGTCAAGGTGCCCACGCCCGCAACCGATGCGGCCAGCGAGGAAAAGGCCAAGGCCAAGAAGGCTCCGGCGCGCGCCAGCAAGACCAAAGCCCCGCCCAGCAAGGAAGAGCTGCACATTGATTCGCTCAAGGCAAAATTGGCTGAGCTGCGCGCTGCGGGCTTCAATCGCCTGTGGCAGAACGGCCAGCTCTTCGAGTTCTCCTCGCCCGAATCGCTCATTGACCTGGACCTGACGCTGCCGGTCTTCGTGCTGCTGGACCGCCTTGTGGTGCAGGCCGACGAGAACCGCTCCCGCATTGTGGACGCCGTTGAAGTCGCCTATCGTCAGGCCGGTGAAGTGATCTTTGAAGAGGTTCTGCGCGACGAAACAGGCAAAACGCGCCGGGTGCGCTTCAGCGGCGCTTACGAGTGCACCACCTGCCGCCGTCCCGGCCGTGAGCCGGAGCCGCGCCTCTTCAGCTTCAACAATCCCTTCGGCGCATGCCCCACCTGCCAGGGCTTTGGCAACACCGTCGGCTATGACATTGATCTGATCATCCCCGACAAAAGCCTGAGCCTTGCCGATGGCGCAATCGATCCGTGGAACCGGCCCACCGCGCGGCCCTACTACACGGATTTGAAGAAGCGTTCTGCTGAGCTGGGCGTTCCGCTGGACGTTGCCTGGCGCGATCTGCCTGCCGAGGCGCAGCAGGCCGTGCTGCACGGCAAGGGCAGCTACACAGGCGTCTTCGGCTTTTTTGCCACCTTCGAAAAGAAGAAGTACAAGCTGCATGTGCGCGTAATGCTGAGCAAATATCGCGGCTACGCCGAGTGCCCGGAGTGCCGTGGCCAACGCCTGCGCGCCGATGCCCGCAGCGTGCGCATCAACGGCAAGAACATCTGCGAAGCCTCGGCCCTGACCATTGCCGAAGCGCGATTGTTCTTTAATGCCCTGCAACTCTCGCCCATGCAGGAAGAGATTGCCGGGCCTATTCTGCATGAGGTGCGGCAGCGCATCAGCTTCCTCGATGCTGTCGGTCTGGAGTACCTGACGCTCGACCGTCTGGCCTCCACATTGAGCGGCGGCGAGGCGCAGCGCATCACGCTGGCCACCTCGCTTGGTTCGCGGCTGGTGGGCACGCTCTACGTGCTCGACGAGCCCTCCATCGGCTTGCACACCCGCGACACCGAACGGCTCATCCGCATTCTGAAGGAGCTGCGCGACCTGGGCAACACCATCATCGTCGTGGAGCACGACCCCGACGTGCTGCGCTCGGCCGACTATCTGCTCGACCTGGGCCCCGGCGCTGGCGAACTGGGCGGCAAGCTGCTGGCCGCAGGCACGGTAGCCGAAATTGAGGCCGATCCCAATTCGCTTACTGGCCGCTACCTCTCGGGCAAACTCTCTATTCCCGTGCCCACGCGCCGCCGTCTGCCGGGCCGGGAAAAGCTGGTGCTGAACGGAGCCCGCGTGCACAACCTCAAGGGGCTCGACGTCACCATTCCGCTGGGCATGCTGGTAGTGATTACCGGCGTCTCCGGCTCGGGCAAGTCCACGCTGGTGCATCAGGTGCTGCATCGCGCTGTAGCACGCGCACTCGGCCAGACCGAAGGCGCCGATCCTTCCAGCGTCTACAAAAACCTGACGGGAGCCGAGCGTTTGAACGACGTGGTGCTGGTGGACCAAACGCCCATCGGCCGCTCGCCGCGCTCCAATCCCGTCACCTACATCAAGGCTTTCGACCAGATCCGCGAACTCTTCGCCTCACAGCCCGATGCCAAGCGGCTCGGCCTTAGCCCCGGCCACTTCAGCTTCAACGTGCCCGGCGGCCGCTGCAACACCTGCGAGGGCGATGGCACGGTCACTGTAGAAATGCAGTTCCTGGCCGATGTGGAGCTGCCCTGCGAAGACTGCGGCGGAACCCGCTTCCAGCAGCGCGTGCTGGAGGTGCAGTACAAGGGCAAAAACATTCACGAGGTGCTGCAGCTTACGGTCAAGGAGGCGCTACGCTTCTTTGCCGGGCACAATCGCCTGCTCGACAAACTGGCTGTACTCGACGAGATCGGCCTCGGCTATCTGCGCCTGGGCCAGTCGGCCACCACGCTCAGCGGCGGCGAGGCGCAACGCGTCAAGCTGGCGGCGCATCTGGCCTCGGTGCGCGCAGCCAATGCCAGCGCCAAGCCCAGTCAGGCCAGCCGCATTCTTTACATCCTCGACGAACCCACCACCGGCCTGCACTTCGACGACGTGGCCACACTGCTCACGGCCTTCAAAAAGCTCATCGACGGCGGCGGCTCGCTGATCGTCATCGAGCACAATCTGGACGTGATCAAATCGGCCGACTGGGTCATCGACCTGGGTCCGGAGGGCGGATCGGGCGGCGGCCTGATTGTAGCCGAGGGAACGCCCGAAGAAATCGCGGCCAACCTGCACTCGCACACGGGCCACTGGCTGGCTCGCGTGCTGTAAAGAAAATTCCGAAGCATGAAAAAGCGCGGTTTTCGAGCCGCGCTTTTTCTTTTGTGATTTCCGGTTGCCAGCTCCGTCCTTGATCCGGTACAACGTTACCGACAGTACGGAATGCGGTAAAGTTACCGTGAAAGTAGCCTGAATTTCGGCTTTTCCCTTCCCTACTGTCTTCGTTGTTGTCTTCGTAGAGGAGGGCGTAATCGCCTTGAGCTTTGCCGTTGGTTCCACCACGCATGAACCGCACCTGAGCGACGCAAAAAGCGCGCATCGTCTGCCGCTGATCCCCGCAGAACGCTTCCTGCCCTTCCTGCTTGTCACTGCGCTCTTCTTCCTCTGGGGCATTCCCAACAACCTCAACGACATTCTCATTCGCCAGTTCATGAAGTCGTTCGAGATTAACCGCCTGCAGGCCGGTCTGGTGCAGTCGGCCTTCTATCTTGGCTATTTTCTAGTGGCTTTTCCTGCTGGCCGCCTGATGAACCGCACCGGCTACAAGACTGGCATTCTGATCGGTCTTTCGCTCTACGGCGCGGGCTGCATTCTCTTCTGGCCCGCCGCGCTGGTTGCCCAATACTGGTTCTTCCTGATGGCGCTCTTTGTGATTGCCTGCGGACTGGCCTTCCTTGAAACCGCATCCAGCCCCTTCATCGTGCAGATCGGCTCCTCGCTGAATGCTGAGCAGCGCCTGAATCTTTCGCAGTCCTTCAATCCGCTTGGCTCCATCGCCGGAACCCTGGTGGGGGCGCGCTTCATCTTTTCAGGCGTTGAATTGAGCAAGACGCAGGTGGCCACCATGCACACTGCGGGCACCTACCACGCCTATCTGCAATCGGAGACGCTGCGGGTGGTCGCGCCCTACATCGTGCTGGGCGTAGTGGTGCTGCTCTGGGCGCTGTTGATTGCGGCCACGCGCTTTCCCGAGGTCGGCAACCCCACGGAAACGAATCCTTACGCCGGCACGCTGGGACCCGCGCTCTGGCGACGCCGCTCCTTCGTCCTGGCCGTGGCCGCGCAGTTCCTTTATGTGGGCGCGCAGGTCAGCATCTGGAGCTATCTGATTCCCTACGTGCAAAATTACGTGGGTCTGAACGAGCGCAGCGCGGGCTACTGGCTGACAGGCGCTCTGGTCGCCTTCATGCTGGGCCGCTTTGCTTCCACCGTTGTGCTGCGTTACGTGGACGGCGCGCGCCTGCTCACGATTTACACCCTGCTGAATGCGGGAATCTGCGCCGTGGCCGCGCTCTGGCCGGGATGGCTCGGCCTGGGCTGCCTGATCGCCGCCAGCTTCTTCATGTCCATGATGTTCCCGACGATCTTCGCGCTTGGCATCAAGGGACTGGGTCTGCGCACCAAGACGGGCGGCTCGCTGCTGGTGATGGCGATTATTGGCGGCGCAGTCCTTACCCCCGTCATGGGGCGCATCTGCGACGCCGCCGGCGTGCGCTATGGCTACCTGCTGCCCGCCGTCTGCTTCCTCGCTATTGCGCTCTATGCAGCCCTCTTCTCGAAGGCTAACCTGAGCGAAGTGATGGATTGAGGCCTGTCGTGCTTCGGCGCTACGACAAGTCAAGCGAAGCAGTTAGCCGCACCGCAGGTGCTTCGGCGACGGCGGTGTTGGCCAGCTCGCCCAATCCGTCGATCTTTGCCACAATCTTCTCGCCCGGCTGAATCCAGCGCTTGGGCGTGCGGCCCATGCCCACGCCCGAAGGCGTGCCGGTCGAGATCACGTCGCCCGGCAGCAGGGGCGCAATCGACGACAGGTACTCGATCAGCTGCGGAATTTTGAAGATCAGCTCACTCGTCTTCGAGTTCTGCAGCACCTCACCGTTGATGGCCAGGCTGATCGCAAGCTGATGCGGATCAGCGACCTCATCGGCTGTAGTAATGGCGGGGCCCATCGGGCAGAAGGTGGGAAAGCTCTTGGCCATCGACCACTGCGAAGTGGAACGCTGAATATCGCGGGCGCTCACGTCGTTGACGATCGTGTAGCCGTACACATGCTCTCGCCAATCTTCGGCCGGAATGCGATAGCCACCCTTGCCAATCACCACGGCCAGCTCGACCTCATAATCCGGCTCGTGGGAATTTTTGGGAAGAATAATGGCGGAATCCGGCCCCGTGATCGCCGTCTGCAGCTTGAAGAAAACCACAGGAGAGTGCGGAAACGCAGCCCCGGTCTCAATCGCATGCTCGCGATAGTTCAAGCCAATGGCAAAGATGCGGGGTGGATGGACAAGCGGCGCCAGAAGTTTGACCTCAGCCCACTTGAATGTGGGCAACGAAGCTTCGGCGGACGTCACCCCCGCGGCAATCACGCTCAGCGCATCGCTGTAGCCAGCCGCGGAAAGGTCTGCAACCTGCCCCTGCGCCTCGAAAAGCGCGCCCGGCCTGACCTTCTCATCCGCAGCGACAAAAGAAACCAACTTCATACCGACCTCCGATTCTTTCTGCTCCGCCGCCTACCCTCGTTCAGTTTTACTTTCCCACATCCAGCACCACGACGGGCTGAAAGAGCGTTCCCGCCACGCGGCGCACGATGGCAGCCAATTCGCGCTGGCTGCTGAAGACCTTGACCATGGGAACCTCGCTGAACTCCGGCAGATTGGCCTGCGCGCCATTGCGCAGCCGTCCCAGCACGTAAGCATCGCCGGTCACAGAAGGCATTTCGCTAAGCAGCAGGCGCGGATGCACACAGTACTGCTCCAGCGCGTCCGTATTGCCGGCCAGCGGGTCCAGCTCCGCCAGCGTGTGCGTATCTTCGAGCGAAAAGACGCCGGCGCGGGTACGGCGCAGCGCGGTCAGGTGCGCGCCACAGCCCATCTCCTGGCCGAGTTCATGGGCCACCGAACGCACGTAGCCTCCGGCGCTGATGCTCATGGCAAAGCTTGCTTCCACGCCCTGCAGCGATTCAATCTCAAAGGAAGAAATGTCTACCTTGGCGGTCTTCAGCTCCACCGGCTTGCCTTCGCGGGCCAGCTTGTAGGCGGGCGTTCCGGCAATCTTCTTGGCCGAGTAGGGCGGCGGCATCTGGTCCATTACGCCGTGAAAGCGCACGGCCTTGGCCCGGATCTGCTCCAGGGTCAGCTCCGCTGGCGGAAGGTCAGGCCCAGAGGGCTGTCCCTCGGCGTCGTAGGTGTCGGTGGCAAAGCCGAAGCGGATCGCTCCGGTGTAACTCTTTTCCGCGGTAGAGAAATACTGCGCCAACCGCGTGTACTTTCCCATCAGGAGCGGAAGAACACCGGTAGCCATGGGGTCCAGAGTACCCAGATGCCCGATGGAGCGTTCCCCGCAGATCTTGCGCAGGCGGCTGACCACATCATGACTGGTCATGCCGGCTGGCTTGTCGATAACCAAAAGCCCGTTCACTCCAACGAGTCTAGCGGATGTGGGCGGCGGGGGAAACTGGAAAACGGGACGGAAACTTCAAAAGCAAGGACTAGAGAGCTGGTTTTGCTTCAACAAAGCCATGCGGCACATGCTTTAAAGCTTGTCCAGTTGCTGGAATCCCGCCGTCCCCAGCAGCATCATGGCAAAGAGCAGAAAGTTGTAGCTGGAATGAACCACGATGCTCGAAGCCAGAGAGCGAGTCAGCAGGCGGGTAGCGCACAGCACCAGACTCACGCAGATCAGCAGTAGAAACGGGCCAACGGAGTAGGCCGTCTGGGCGGCGTGCATGGCGGCAAAGGGCAGGCTCGTCAAGAGCGAACCCGCAATCATGGCCGACTTTGACCACTGCGGCTGTCCACTTTCTGACAGCTCCGGAGGCGGAACCCGGCGGATCTTCTCCATCGTCCAGTCGCAGGCCGTGCAAAGCGAGGGCAGCAGAAAACCCCGGAAAACGAGCTCCTCGCAGAAGGGCGCAATGGTGGTGCCAAAGGCAAACAACAGCCAGGGCGCGCCGGGCGAGTGAAAAATCTTGTCAATGGGCGCATCCTTCGGGCCGGGTAGCCACAGGCTGTTCAACACTGCAAACAGAAAGCAGCCCATTGCCACCAGCACCAGACGGAAGAAGATGCGGGCGGCCACCGCGCCATTCCACTCGATGGCGGCAAAGAACGTACGCCCCCACAGCAGCGGAAAGAAGAAGTAGGAAGCCAGAATCATGACCAGGTACAGAATGCCTTCACTGGCCAGGTTGTAGTGAATGTCGTCGGTGGCTTCCTGCAGCGTGCTTACGCCGTACAGATGAAAGTGCAACGCCAGTTGCAGCAGCAGACTGGCCAGCAGCAGTCCGCCCATGGCGAACAAGCCAAGCATCAGAAAGTGGCCAATGTGGGGCACACGCGGCGGCTGCGGAGGGGGCAAATGCTCCCAGCTCTGGAAAAGCGGCGGATCGGTCTGCGCGGATTCCGCCACAATTTCAGGCGGATGGATCACAGCCGCGTCGGCGCTAGCCTCTGGCAGAGTTACATCGAGGGCAAGCGGATCGTTCTCCGGAAGGCTGCTCATGGTTGGCCCGTTTTCTTCTTTCTGGCAGTGGAGCGGGGTGTTTCTTTCGCCGATGCGCTTTTGGCACGAGAAGATTTTTTCGGCTCGCTCGATTCTACCTGATTGGATGCGGGAGCAGCTTCGTCCGGCGCGGCCAGCGCTTCAAGGTCGGCGGAAAAATCCACCTTGGGCAGCTTGCCATTCGGCAGCGCGTAGACGCGATGCAGAAAATACCCGGTATGCGAGCCCGCCACGGCGGCAACTTGCAGCGGACGCCCCTCGGCCACCACGCGGCCACCATCCTCGCCGCCCTCGGGTCCCAGATCGATCACCCAGTCGGCGTTGCGAATCATGTCCAGATTGTGCTCGATGATGATGACCGTATTGCCCAGGTCGGCCAGCTGATGCAGCACCTCCAGCAGCTTGCGCACATCGTCAAAGTGCAGGCCAGTGGTGGGTTCATCCAGCAGATAGAGCGTGCGGCCCGTCTGGCGCTTGCTCAGTTCGCGGGCCAGCTTCATGCGCTGCGCCTCACCGCCGCTCAGCGTGGTGGCGCTCTGGCCCAGGCGCACATAGCCAAGGCCTACATCCACCAGTGTCTGCAGCTTCTGGCGCACCTGCGGCACGTCGGTGAGCACACCCAGCGCGTCTTCGATGGTCAGGTTCAGAACGTCGGCAATGGAATGGCCGTGGAACTTTACGGCCAGCGTCTCCTGGTTGTAGCGCCGTCCGCCGCAAACCTCGCACTCGACGTAAACGTCGGGCATGAAGTTCATTTCGATGCGTCGTTTTCCGTCGCCCTGGCAAGCCTCGCAACGGCCACCAGAGACGTTAAAGCTGAAGCGCCCGGCCTTGTAGCCGCGCTCCCGCGATTCAGGCAGCATGGAGAACAGATCGCGAATAGGCGAGAAGACCTGCGTGTAGGTGGCGGGATTGGAGCGCGGCGTACGACCAATCGGCGACTGGTCAATGCGTACGACCTTGTCGATCTGGTGCGCGCCAAACAGCTCCTCATGCGAACCGGGTTCCTCGCGGGATCCATAGAGCGCCTGGGCCAGCGAGCGGTACAGAATATCATTGACCAGCGTGCTTTTGCCGCTACCGCTCACGCCCGTCACCACCGTCATAATGCCCAGCGGAAAGCGTACCGTGAGTTCCTGCAAATTGTGTTCGCGGGCCCCTGTCACGGTCAGCCACTTGCCGGTAAGCGGACGTGGAGCCTCGCGCTGCATCATGCTGGTTGCGCCACTCAGATATCTTCCGGTGAGCGACTCCGGGGTAGCCATGATCTGGGCCGGAGTGCCCTCGGCCACCACGTAGCCACCCAGACGGCCTGCGCCGGGGCCCAGGTCGAGCACGTAATCGGCGGCGCGGATGGTGTCTTCATCGTGCTCCACAACCAGCACCGTGTTGCCCAGATCGCGTAGCTTGACGAGGGCTTCGATCAGCCGGTTGTTGTCCCGCTGATGCAGGCCGATCGACGGCTCATCGAGCACGTAGAGCACACCGCGCAGCTTGGAGCCGATCTGTGTGGCCAGACGGATACGCTGGCCTTCGCCGCCGCTCAGCGTGGCCGCGCTGCGGTCCAGCGCAAGGTAGGTGAGGCCCACGGCGCACAGAAACTCCAGCCGCTGCTCAATCTCCTGCCGGATGCGGTCGGCAATCACCGCCTCACGCTTGTTGAAGCGGAGTTGGAGCATGGCGGAGAGCGCCTTGTTCAGGGGCAGCGCCGTGAAGTCGGAGATGGAAAGATCGCCCACCTTGACGGCCAGCGACTCCGGCCGCAGACGCTTGCCACGGCAAGCCGTGCAGGCCGTGGCCGACATGTAGACCATCATCG
Organism: Telmatobacter bradus; assembly: GCF_048629425.1. NCBI lineage: Bacteria > Pseudomonadati > Acidobacteriota > Terriglobia > Terriglobales > Acidobacteriaceae > Telmatobacter > Telmatobacter bradus. The sequence continues at coordinate 2,193,282 of NZ_CP184532.1, read as the reverse complement.
ACTCGCGGTAATCGTCGCTGTGGGCCTCTTCCACCGTGTTGCGCAGGTAGTCCAGAATGCCGTGAAAACCAGTGCGCGGAGCCTCGCTCTTGGGCGGACCGTAGACCAGAATCCGCTGGTGCGGGACGGGCAGATCCTCAAACGGCAGCTTGAGGTTGATCTTGTACTTTTCCGCAGCCAGATGCATCAGCTTGAGCAGGTACTGCGAACTGGAACCCGGTCCAAGTCCGCCATCAAGCAGCGGTTTGGACCAGTCGGTAATCACCTTGGCCGGATCGAAGTCGTAAAGCGAACCGAGGCCGTGGCACTCCGGGCAGGCACCAAAGTTGGAGTTGAAGCTGAAGCTGCGCGGTTCCAGCTTGGGCACGTCCAGACCGCAGTCGGGGCAGGCCATCGAAGAGCTGAACAGCTGCTCCCGGTCGCCCGAAAACAGCACCAGCACCAAGCCATTCGCCAGTTGCAGCGCCTTCTGCACGGCGGCTTCCAGGCGCTTTTCCACCGGTTGTTTGCTGCCGGAAGCAGGGACGGAATCCTGCTTCAGCTTAACGCCGAAGGTACGCGCGGAGCTCTGACCATCGCTACGCAACAGAATGCGGTCGATGATGGCTTCAATGGTGTGATTCTTGCGCCGGTCCAGCAGCACCGGCTCGCTCAGGTCGTACAGCTCGCCGTCAATGCGGGCGCGAAAGCCCTGCTGGTCCAGATCGTCGAAGAGGTCACGGAACTCGCCCTTGCGGCCACGCACGATGGGTGCGGCAACCGTCACGCGCTCGCCCTTGCCCTGCTCCAGAATGCGGTCCACAATCTGCTCGGCACTCTGCCGGGCAATCGGCCGGCCACACTGCGGGCAGTGGGGCGTGCCTACCGAAGCGTAGAGCAGACGCAGGTAGTCGTAAATCTCGGTGATGGTTCCCACCGTCGAACGCGGACTGCGGCTGGTGGTCTTCTGCTCAATGGAGATGGCCGGACTCAGCCCCTCGATGGAATCCACGTCGGGCCGTTCAATCTGGTCCAGAAACTGCCGCGCATAGGCCGAGAGCGTCTCTACATAGCGGCGCTGGCCCTCGGCATAGATCGTGTCAAAGGCCAGCGAGCTTTTGCCCGAGCCGGAAAGGCCAGTGACCACGGTGAGAGAGTTGCGGGGAATACGCACACTGATGTCGCGCAGATTATGCTGACGCGCACCGAGTACCGAAATGTGAGTGATCGACATGATGGGATAAGCCTGACTCGGGGAAGGAGTGGCGGTCGTCTGCGATGCGTTCCCTTAAAGGTATTTTATTTTGCAACAAAATACGGGTCAACGCACTGGTTAGATTCGCGACAATGCGTTAAAGTACAACAACAGGAAGTGTTTTAGATGCAGATTTGTCTGAAACGGTTCTAATTCATACCAAGCAAGCTAGGACACTACAATGACCGATGGAATGAATCTGATAGTGCTGATCTGCGCGTCGGCAGGCTCGATGGCGTTCGGCATTCTTGCAGCATACGGCATTTTGAAAGCTGGTTTTGCCCTGATGCGCCCGCAGGCTAAACCGGTGGTCAAACCGCAGGGCGAGGTTGCTCAGGCTCTTTAATAATTATTATTTTTTGATAAACCGCAGACTGGCCTGGTCCCCCGCTGGGCTTTCTGCCAAGGTTTCTTCTCTCTCCCCCGCAAAATCCCTATCTGAAAGAATTCCTCAAGGGAACTCGCTTTCACCCGGCAAATCAACCCCCATGCCGTTGGGTGCCCAATCCCAAAAGATCAGGCCACCGCTCCACTTTGCCTGCAAAGCTGCGCTACTACTGCGGAGAATTCTGCCCCGGAGGCGGCGTTTGGCCCTGCATGGGCGGCCGTCCATTGCCCGGGCCGTTTCCCTGAGCACCGTTCGGACCGCCATTTGCCCCGTTGTGTCCCGCCGGCGGCTGCTGAGGTTCTTCCGGCTCCACGTCGGCGTCGTCGTCCTCACTATGGCTATTGTTCGCACCACCTGCATTCGCCGCCCCACCATCTTTGGCGTTGTGCAGGGTCAGTTCGATCTGACGCGGATTGCCTCCGCCCTGGTCGCCCACCATCACGATGTTGTAGCCGGTGCCTTCCAGCAAGTGCGTCAGTACGTCACGCGCCGGTCCGGGGCCGAAGGTGCCAAAAACCCGCTCATCCTTGCCCAGGCCGTCGATGCTGGTTCCGGTTGCCGTCTCCACGTCGTTCAGAATCTGCTTCAGGCTGGCGTTCTGCGCCTCAATCCGCAAACCACTGGCATTCCAGCTCACCGTCGCGGTCTTTGGCGGGTCGTTCGCGGGCCAGTCCGGCTTGGGCGCTTCCACCGGCACGGCTGGCTTTATGGTTTCGGGAGCCGGTTCAGCTGACTTGGCCGCAGCTTTGGCCTTTTTGCCCGCAGCTTTTTTGTGCGCCGCGCTTTTATGTGTGGATGCCACAGCTTTGGTCGCGGGCGTAGCCGTACTTGCACCTTCCTGCTGGCCATGTAGAGCCGGAATGAGAACAAGAACCGTCAAAAGCAGAAGGGATGCCCAGCGGCGGCCGGTGCTGGCAGTCAGTCGGTTCATCGTGGACAGCGGCAATTCGTTCGTGCGCATCAGCAGGGCTCCCGGGGGGGGTCTGGCAGAAACACAGTGTGGTCTGCCGGGCCGTACACAGAATAGACTAGCAGTGGCCGCCATTCGCTCAAAAGTCAGGCGCGCCATGGAGCAGAGCTGCGTGGAAGAGAAAATGAAGTTTCGCATGCGTTGGATTGCTGTTTGGGTACTTGCTCTGGGCCTTCTGCCTGCGGTAGCCCATGCTGTCAGTTGTGTCTCCTCTGCCGAGCTCTCGGCGGCCGATCATGCCTCACTCAGTGCGGCTGCCAGCCGTCTGACGCAGGCCGTCTTCAATCAGGACAACACGACCCTACAGGCCGCGCTGCTGCCCGCCGAAGCCGATGCGTGGACGGGCATTCACACCGCCGTCGAGCAATCCGGCGATCTGCTCAAGAATGGCCACCCCAAGCTGCGCAGCCTCTACCTGCTGGACGCCACCAGCCTCACCGCTGCCGCCGACACCCAGTTCTTCTGCTCCAACCAGAGCGGTTCCATCACCGTGACCATGAACATGCAGGCGCTGCCCCCGGGCCGTTATGCCGTGCTGCTGGCCGACGCCGAGGGCGCGCCGCTGGCCGGCCAGTTGAGCATGATCCTGGCCTGGGACGGCTCCGCCTGGAAGCTTGGCGGACTTTCGCTACGGCAGGGCTCCTTCGACGGCCATGACGGCGTCTGGTACTGGTCGCGCTCCCGTTCGCTGGCCGCCGTGGACGGCTGGAGCGCATGGTACCTCTACGAGGCCGCCCGCTACCTGCTGCTGCCGGTCGACTTTCTCAGTTCGCCGAATCTGGACAAACTCCATCAGGAGCAGGCCCAGATTCCCAACGGTCCGCAGGCTGCCTTCCCCTACGCGATTCAGGATGGCGAGCGCATCTGGAAGATCGACTCCGTGCTCTTTGACGGCACTCTGCGCCAGCCCGATCTGGCCGTCGTCTATGAATCCACCGGCGTCACGGACCCCTCGGTGCAGCGCACCGAGGCGCAGACCGTATTGAGCGCCTTCCTCAAGGCCCAGCCGGGCCTGCGCCAGAACTTCCATGGTCTGTGGGCCATCGCCTCGACCAAGGGCAAGCAGACGCCCATCATGGCGCTCGAAATGAAGCAGATTCCGTAAAGGCAGCTTCCAGTTCCTAGCTTCCAGCTCTTAGCTTTCGTGAAACAAATACCACGACTCTTTGGGTGCCCTAGGGCCCGTTGACGTTCCGCAGGTGGATGGCCTGAGGAACGTGAACAGGCCCTAGCCACGCCTTTGTTTTTGTGGCTAGGGTGGGAGAGCACGAACTTCGTCTCTAGAATATTTACGGCAGGAATCAAAATTCGCCAGAAGACTGGCTCTTCTATCAGGAATTGAGCCGCACGCCCCCGACCGTGCACAATAACAACGGAGGCGATTCAATGCAGGAAATTATCGATTTGCGTTCGGATACCGTGACCCGGCCGAGCGAGGAAATGCGTGCCGCCATGGCCACGGCCGAGGTAGGCGACGACGTTTACGGCGAAGACCCCACCGTAAACCTACTGGAGAAGCGTGCAGCCGAGCTCCTGGGCCGCGAGGCGGCGCTGTTTGTGCCCACCGGAACCATGGGCAACCAGATTGCCACCCGCCTGCATACGCAGCCCGGGCAAGAGGTGCTCTGCGAGGCCCGTTCCCACATCCTCGACTGGGAGATGGCCACCGCCGCCGTCTTCAGCGGCTGCCTCATCCGCGCCGTTCCTGCCGCCACCGGCATTCTTACCTGGAAAGAGATTGAACCGGCCATCAAAACGCGCAGCGGTCTGCATGCCGCCACTGGCCTGATCGAGATTGAAAACACCGCCAACCTCGCGGGAGGCCGTTGTACGCCGCTTCCAGTGCTCGAAGAGATCTGGGCCGGTGCAAAGGAAAGAAAAATCCCTACCCACCTGGATGGCGCACGCATCTTCAACGCTTCGGTAGCGCTCGGCGTGGACGTGAAGACGCTCACCCGTGGCTTCGATACGGTGATGTTCTGCCTGTCCAAGGGTCTGGGCGCACCGGTTGGCTCCATGCTGGCTGGCTCTGCTGAGCAGATCGAGCAGGCCCGGCTCTATCGCAAGGCCCTGGGCGGCGGCATGCGTCAGGCAGGCATTCTGGCGGCCGCCGGACTGATTGCGCTGGAAGAAGGCCCCAAGCGCCTGCAGGAAGACCACGCCAACGCCCGTCTGCTGGCCGAGGCGCTGTCCACACTCGATCCGGTTTCCATCAAGCTGAAGGAAGTGGAAACCAACATCGTGATCTTCCACCTGAAAGCGGGCAAAGGCGCGCCCGAGCTGGCGGCACGGCTCAAGCAGCGCGGCATCCTGCTGAGCACCTTCACTCCCGGAGCCCTGCGTCTGGTGACGCACCGCGACGTCAGCCGCGCCCAGTGCATTGCCGCCGCCCAGGCCCTCGCCGAGGAGATTACGACAGCGTAAAAGCAGAAAAATCGAGGCCCTGCGGGATTCTTCTGCTACACTCGCTGCGACCTGAATTCCATGCTTTTCAAGACGCTCAGTGCAGCAGTTTACGGCATCAATGCCCACCTCATCGACGTTGAGGTGGACTACGGCGGTGCGGCCAGCGACAAGGAGATCTTCCACACCGTTGGCCTGCCCGATGCCGCCGTCCGTGAAAGCCGCGACCGGGTGCGCTCGGCCATCAAGAACTCCGGCTACCTGCTTCCCTCCTCCATCCTCACCATCAATCTGGCCCCAGCCGACCTCAAAAAGGAAGGCTCGGGCTTTGATCTGCCCATCGCCATCGGCATTCTGGGCGCTTACGGTTCGCTGCGCGTCCACGACCTGAGCCAGTTCCTGTTCATTGGCGAACTGGGCCTCGATGGCAGCCTGCGCCCGATCTCCGGGGTACTGCCCATTGCCATTCTGGCCCGGGAAAAAGGCATTGCCAACCTGCTGCTGCCCTCCGCCAACGCTGCCGAGGCCGCCGTAGTGGAGGGCGTAAGCGTCTATCCGGTCAGCTCGCTCAGCGACGTACTGGACCTGCTCAACAGCTCGGTGGTCGGCCACATTCAGCGCGAGCCCTTCCGCATCGACTCCCGCAAACTGCTCGGCGAACTGGAACACTTTGCCGTCGACTTCAGCGACGTGCGCGGCCAACAAACCGCCAAGCGCGCCCTCGAAGTGGCCGCCGCCGGCAGCCACAACCTGCTGATGATCGGCCCGCCCGGCTCCGGCAAAACCATGTTGGCCAAACGCCTGCCCTCGATTCTGGCGCCGCTCACCTTTGAGGAAGCGCTGGAAACCACCAAAATTCACTCCGTAGCCGGCGTACTCGACAATGCGCAGGGGCTGGTCACCCAGCGGCCCTTCCGCTCGCCGCACCACACCATCAGCGATGCTGGCCTGATCGGCGGCGGTGTCATGCCCCGGCCCGGCGAAGTTTCTCTTGCCCACAACGGCCTGCTCTTCCTCGACGAGCTGCCGGAATTTCCGCGCAACGTGCTTGAAGTCATGCGCCAACCCCTCGAAGATCACACCGTGACCATCGCCCGGGCCAGCATGTCGCTCAGCTTTCCGGCGCGTTTCATGCTGATTGGCTCCATGAATCCATGCCCCTGCGGCTACTTCAACAGCAAATCCCGCGAGTGTAGCTGCACGCCACCGATGATTCAGCGCTATGTAGCCAAAATTTCCGGCCCGCTGCTCGACCGCATCGACATTCACGTCGAGGTTCCAGCGGTGCAGTACAAGGAGCTGCGGGGCGGGGCGGCCACGGAAAACTCCGCGCAGATTCGCGCCCGCGTGATGACGGCCCGCGAACGCCAGCGCCAGCGTTTTGCCAAAACCAAAGATAAAATCTACGCCAACGCCCAGATGAATACCCGCCAGATCCGCGCCAACTGCGAGCTGAATGCCGACGCCGAGCGGCTTCTGGAGCGCGCCATGCTCCAGCAGGGCCTGACCGCCCGCGCCCACGACCGCATTCTGAAGGTCGCCCGCACCATCGCCGATCTGGAAGGCGCGGAGCATCTGGAAGTTCCCCATCTGGCCGAAGCCATTCAGTACCGCACCCTCGATCGCAGCTACTGGTCCTAAGCAACTCTTCCAGGACGAAGGTCCGGGTGCCCACCCTCGACTCTCCGGGCCCAACCCCAAGATTTTCGGGTGCCCCACCCTCGCCGCGTCTTTGTTTTTGCGGCTAGGGTGGGGAAGCAATACATTAAAAGCTGACAGCAGACTTGCTGTCTTGCCGACTCGCTGACTCGCACGCTTAAAAACTTCCCCCCTTCCCTATCGCAACCCCATTTCCCTTACAATCAAGAGTGATGATCACCAAGACTCACGCCCAGCAGCTTCTTGAGATTCTGGCCCGCAAGAGCTTCAAGCTCGGCCAGTTCACCCTGGCCAGCGGCGCCACCAGCGATTACTACGTTGATTGCCGCATCACCACGCTCGACGCCGAGGGCGGCCGCCTGACCGGCCACGCCATCCTTGAGCTGCTTGAGGCCAACGGCATTCAGGCCGATGCCGTCGGCGGCCTGACGATGGGCGCTGACCCCATCGTCTCCAACGTGGCCACGGCCAGCGCATGGCGCGCCATTACTCACCCCGGCATTCCCGTGCTGAATGGCTTTCTGGTACGCAAAGCCGCCAAGGACCACGGCACCGGCCGCCGCGTGGAGGGCTTCTGCAAGGAAGGCGCCAGCGTGGTCATCGTCGATGACGTCTGCACCACCGGCGGCTCCACCATCAACGCCGCCCAGGCCGCAGTGGAAGCCGGCATGAAGATCGCCGCCATCGTCTGCATCGTCGAGCGCGAAGAGGCCAACGGCCGCCCCGCCGTGGAAGCCGCTGCCCATGGCGCGCCCTTCCTGAGCCTGTTCACCGCCAACGACGTCCGCGCCGAGCACGTAAAGGCGTAGTTTTAGCCAGCTTGCAAGCATGAAAAAAGCCGCCCGAGAGGGCGGCTTTTCTGTTTCCCTGAAACCACCTGCCACCTGCGGTGGGGCCAACTGCTTCGCGTGGCACAACAGAGTTTATGTGGAAGACTTGCATCGTCCCGGACCACCTGCGGTGGGGCCAACTGCTTCGCGTGGCACAACAGAGTTTATGTGGAAGACTTGCATCGTCCCGGACCACCTGCGGTGGGGCCAACTGCTTCGCGTGGCACAACAGAGTTCATGTGGAAGGCTTGCATCGTCCCGGACCACCTGCGGTGGGGCCAACTGCTTCGCGTGGCACAACAGAGTTTATGTGGAAGGCTTGCATCGTCCCGGACCACCTGCGGTGGGGCCAACTGCTTCGCGTGGCACAACAGAGTTCATGTGGAAGGCTTGCATCGTCCCTACAGAACCACCTGCGGTGGGGCTGATCGCTTCGCGTGGCGTTGCCTGGATTTTGGGTTGAGATTTGCGCCGTCCTGGGACTCTGTGAGTTTGTGGCGTTGCTTTCCCCACGTTGAAACGTGGGGCTAACCTGTGCTGCGCCTACGGCGCGGGCTTTCGCTGCAGCATACAGGAGCCCATACAGATTCAGTTCGCACAATGAGCTGACGGCAGAGAGCAGAGAGCGAGTAGCTAAAAGCTGGCAGCTAGAGGCTGGAAGCTGCCTTACCGATTCTTTCCCGCCGCCTCTTCATAGACCTTGACGTACTCCCGGGCCGGAGTGGCCCAGTCGTAGGTGCGGGCCATGCCGTTGCGCATCAGCTTCTGCCAGCCCTGCTTGTCCTGGAAGGCGGTGAGCGCGCGGTCGATGGCCGCCAGCAGATCCCACGGATTGTAGCCGTAGAATTTGAAGCCGGTTCCAGTCCCCTGCGCGGGGTTCCATTCGTCAATGGTGTCGTCCAGCCCACCGGTAGCGCGCACCACGGGCACGGTACCATACTTGAGCGAGTAGATCTGGTTCAGTCCGCAGGGTTCGTAGCGCGAAGGCATCAGGAAGATGTCGGATCCGGCCTCGATTTTGTGCGCCAGCGCCTCGTCGTAGCGCACCTCTACTCGTATATTCGCCGGGCTACGCGAGGTCCACGCCCGGAAAAATCTCTCGTAAAGCGGCTCACCGCTTCCCTGCGCCACCACCACCAGATCGCGGCCAGCAAGCGCCTCGCTGATCTCGGCCACCATGTCAAAGCCCTTTTGCGTGGCAAAACGCGAAACAATGCCAATCACCGGCGTTGTTTTGCTGATTTCGCTCAGGTGAAACGCCTGCAGCAGATCTTCACGGCAAACCTGTTTGCCCGCCAGATTCTCCGGCGTGTAGTGGGCGACCAGATTGCGGTCGGTGGCCGGATTCCACTGCGCATAATCCACACCATTCAAAATGCCGCGCAGATCGGCAGCCCGGTTGTGCAGCACGCCATCCAGCGACTCGCCAAACTCCGGCGTCTGAATCTCCTCGGCATATTTGCTACTGACCGTAGTCAGCAGATCGGAGTAAACCAGCGCGCCCTTCAGGAAGTTGAAGCTGTCGTAGTGCTCCACGCGATCCATGCTGAAGACCTCCCAGGGCAACAGCAGTTGCTCGGTGGTCTGGGCCGGAAATTTTCCCTGATAGGCCGCATTATGAATGGTAAAAACCACGCCGCACTTGGCCAGAACCGGGTCATGAGCATAGACCGTGCGCAGATAGATGGGCAGCATCGCCGCCTGCCAGTCGTGTGCGTGAAAGACGTCGGGCACACCCAGTTGCTTGGTTGCTTCCAGTACAGCCCGGCAGTAGAGGCCAAAGCGCTCGGCATTGTCGCCGTAATCGCCCTCCCGGGTGCCGTAGAGCTCCGGCCGGTCAAAGAGCTCGGGGCAATCCACAAAGTAGATCTGCACCCCCTGACGCTGGCCACCATCCACAATCTTCACAAAACGGTTGTAGTGGCTGAAAGGGATGGTCAGCGACGGAATCGCCAGCTTTGGCTCGCCCTCGATGAACCTGCGTACCCGCGTATACAACGGCAGATAGACCGTCACCCGATGACCAAGATTGACCAACTCCGGCCCCAAAGCACCCACCACATCAGCCAGACCACCGGTTTTGGCAAAAGGAACACACTCCGAGGACGCGAAGACAACATGCATGAAAATCATGCTCCTGAGCTGAGTTAGGGCAAGTTTACTACGCGGATAGAAGTAATTGTGAACACTAAAGATCAATGAGAATCAAGACAGTCGCGTGCGGGAAACTGGCAGGAAACTCTCTCCCGGAAAATCACCGGCAAATGCACAACGGGCGCATGGAATGCATCCATGCGCCCGCAGTAAAAATAAAGAAAAAGCCACCCTGTACGGTTTCGAAAGGGCTACATCTATTGGAGAACCGCTCTAGGACTCAACGGTGACGATGGTCAACAGCTTTTCTTTATTGTGTACATTTTCTTTGGCCCAGCTGCGCCAAGTAAGAACCGCATGGCAGCCAAGCATGGCAATCAGCGGATCGAGCGGGCGCAGATGGTAAGGCTCCGGATGTGAGAAGTAGTACATCAACGGAAACAGGAACATTACGCCACCGAAACGGATTGCGTCATAGCGATGCTTGCGCCAGGCCAGCACCAAACCGGCAATGCCCAGTACCGACAAACCGGTGGCAAAAGGGATATTCGGCAGATCCATCGGCTCTTCAGCCATATAGGTCTTGTTGAGGCTCCAGAAACCGGTCCAGATGTAGACCGCGCGGCGAACGCACATGCCGGCGTACCAGCCAGGATGCTGTGCAATATAAGCCTTGGCCTGCACCGACTTGTGCGCCATGTAGGCCATTTCGTCGCGGTCATAGTCGGCTTGCTCCTGCGGGTCGTGCAACGGATGAATGTCGTCGCTGGTCCAGCGCAGGTTGGAGCCATTGTTGCCCATCCACAATTCCAGCCCCATGCTGTCGCGCATCGGAATGAACTTATGGAAAACCATGGCATTGCGGATCAGCCATGGCGAAATGGCCGCCCACATGACAACCGAAGCCACCAGACCAGGCATCAGCCAGCGTTTGCCGGCGCGCCAAAGCCTCCAGGCAGCCAGCAGCATCAAAAACGGAACCACCGTCAACACCGAGGGCTCGGTCAGAGCCGTCACTCCAGCCAGAAGACCGAAGCCAGCCCATAACAGCAGACGGCTGTCGCCTTCCATCTTCTGCGCCAGATAGAGCAACCAGCAGAGCGCCAGCAGCAGCAGATGCGTGGACCACGGCCACTCGGCCGCAAAATAGATGCCGTAGGGTGAAAAGACCCACGCCCAGGCCGTCCACCTGCCGGTTTTTTCCCCGAAACTATTGCGGGCCACCAGGAAGATGGGAAAAATAGCCAACGCTGAAATCAGGCAATCAAAAACATGCACAGCATAGACCGAAGCCACCGTACGCACACCAAAGACCTTGAAGATGGCGGCAAGGATCAGCGGAAAAACCGGTGGCATGACTGCCGAAGGCTGGTAGTGCGCATCAAATGGGCTGCCAAATCCAAGCCCGTGCACCAGCGCCGCAGCGGTATTTCCCTGCTCCCAGCACAGGATGTGCTCGGGACTCATCAGGTCATTGATGTATGGGGTAATCATCAGGCGCAGGAGAAAGGCTAACAGCGCCATCAGCGCCAGTCGCTTGACCGTAGCATTTCGATTTTTTCCGCAGTGGGGATCGCCAAAGATGTTCTCATGTTTCTGTTCATTTAGACGAAAGCAAGCACCTCCCATGTTACCCGTGTGGCAATTTCCCTATAAGGATTGTGTAAGTCCTTATTTTCGAGCGGAAATGGGTGCAGATTGGCCTTCGATTCTTTGTACATTGTATTCGCCCCGAGTCAAGCCAAAACAAGGGGGCAAAGTATTCCTGTGAAAAATCCCTGTATCTGTCCCATTTAGACACAGAGAGTCCCTCTCGAACGAGTGGACATTCAAGAGTAAATATATAAATGCGAAACAGAAATCACTTCCTGTTTTCAGGCTATAAATTCATGAAATATATCTATATGACAAAAAAACGAAGGGCTCTACTTACGGCTCAATATCAACCCCGCGCCAGAAGGCGACATAACCTTTGATTTTACGCGCAGCCGGCTTGGGGTCCGGATAAAACCAGGCAGCATCCTGATTGTCCTGCCCGTCGATGACCAGGGTCATGTAGCGGGCCAATCCCTTCCAGGGACAGGTCGAGGTGGTACTGCTGGTGCGGAAATACTCTCGCTTCAGGCTCGACTCCGGAAAGTAGACGTTTCCCTCCACGGTTTCTGTCGTGTCGCTTTCAGCAATCACTTTGCCATTCCAGATAGCTCGTGCCATATCGGTTCCAAAAAAACAGATTCATCCTGAACTCAGCCGCCTGTATGCGCCTGCTCCAGGATTGCATAAGACAGTAGCAGAGTTCAGGAACGATTGCGAGACAAAAACAGAGAGACATTTCAAAAAGAAACCGGTTGCTGCAGCGGCCGGTAGATGGCCTTACTTCAGAACGGTAATCGACTCAACATGAACGCTTTTCTTCGCTTCATCCAGGATTGCGGCCACCACCACATGCTCCCCATAGAAGGCCTTGACGGCATCTGGATTATCGATGTTCCAAACAGCTTTTTTGGCTTCATCAACAAAAACCGGCTTGGCACCCATCGACTGGATACATTCCTGAGCGCATTTTGGGCTTTGGCCCACGTGTTTGGCTCCGCACATCGAATCCGAGATCCAGCCATTGACCTTGCTGGAATCAGTGGCCGCAGCAAAGAGACTGCCGAAGCTGAGCATCATCACCAGAAGCAGACAGAATCGACGCATCCAAACCTCCCTGGAAATCCCGATCTTTCCGCCATCCTACGACAGAAAGGATCTTTCCCATAGAAAAATCACACTGGAAAAGAACCATCTGTCCCTCCCGGCTGAAGCCGGGAAGCTCTGCCCTCAGCCGAGCTTGCTGCGCTGCGCCTCAACCCGCCGGGCAATCGCCTCATAGCGTTGCGCGGCCGAACCAAGACGCATGACCAGTTGCGAAGTCTTGGCCAGGAAGGTCGGGTTCTTCTCCCGAATCGCATTCAGAATGGGCGCAAATTTGGCCAAAAGGAAGAATCCCTCGCCATTGCAATCCACGAACAGATCGGCCGAGACGGCGCCGTGCAGAACCATGGCCGCGGCCATCTCCCAGTAGCTGATGACCTGACGCAGCCAAGGATTGTGCGGATCGGCTGGATTCTCGGCCACCGCCGCAAACTCCTCAATGGTCTTCGGCCAGAACTCGCCAGTGATCCAGGCCCGCGCCTGACGCATCCCAGCCTCGGTGCGCAACTCATAGAGCTTAAGGATGATCTGCGCATCTGCCGGGGTGGCGAGCATGCTTTCCATAATCTGTTCTCCATTATTTTCCATTGCGTTGCTATCGTAGCAGCTTGCAGCGGACATGAAACAGGAGAAGAGATTTGGCAGACGTAAAGGCAGGGGGTGAAATCGGTCCGGCAGAATTCAGGCAGCCGGGGCCTTGGAGTCGGCGACAGCCTTTTTGGCCTCTTGAGCGGCCAACATCTGCGCCAGTTCCTCGTCGGTCCAGAAGCGGCCCGACTGATCGAGTTCGCCAGAGGCCAACTGACGATCTACCTCGGCAAGAGCCTTATGCATGGCAGCGTGAATGTAGTCCGATCTCATCATGCTCATCGAGCGGCCTCCTTCATGAGATTCCACACAGCAGGATCATGAACCAGAACGTTGCCATCGTTTCGCTTTTCGGCAACCAGAATTCTATTCCTGTCCGTATCATCGTAAATCTCTGCGTCATTCGCCAGCGGCAAATAAAGATTCAGCATATTCGCCACTCCGCTCTTGAAACGGCGCTGAATTGCCTCCGCTGGAATGCTATGACCTCCAGAAGCAACCCGTTTCTGGACGCCTAACAGCGATGCTTCCGGCGTATTCAGCCAGAGATAGAGAAGTGAAATCCTCCATCCCTGTTTTCTGCATTCACGAAGCAGAGGAATGTAAGACTTTCCAGAACATGTGGTTTCAAGTGCAAAGCACTGGCCGCGGGAAACCAGCCAGCGCATGCGCTCGATCAGCACTCTGCCAGAAGCAAACGACGCAGAATCAACATTTTATGGAGAAATATTGCGAGCAATCTCATCGGCGTTCAGGTACTCGGAGTCCGCAAAAAAAACCGGTAACAACTCACGCGCAGTGCTTGTCTTGCCTGCGCCATTGGGGCCGCCGATGAGAATAATCTCTTTCACTCGTACGCTCTCTCTCGCTTACGCCGGCTGCTCCTCCTCAACCACCGGACCGTGGGTGGCGGCGGTAGGCTTGGGCGACGGGGGCGGCGCATCGCCAATGCGCTTGGAGTACGAGCAGACTACGGCGAGCTTTTCCTCGGCGGCAGCGACGACGGCCGCCTTCTTCGTCCGCTTCTTGGGCGCGCCCTCTTCCTCGGCAGACTTCTTCTTGTTGGGGCACTCCAGGAAGATTCCGCTCTTGAGCACCTTCTCGACGAGGTAGGGACTCTTGCACTCGGGGCACTTTTTGGCCACCGGCTTCAGGTTAGAGGTAAAGTCGCACTTGGGATAGTTGGTGCAGCCCCAGAAGACGTTGCCGCGCCGCGCCTTGCGCTCGGCCAAATCGCCCTGGCCGCACTTCGGACACTTCATGCCTTCAATCAGGTTCTGCTTGATGTACTTGCACTTCGGATAGCCGGAGCAGCTGACAAACTCACCGTAGCTACCTTGACGCAGCACCAGCGGCTTGCCGCACTCGGGGCAGTCCTCGCCGGTGGGCTTGGGCTCGTTCTGCTTCTGCTGCTGCTTCGAGCTGAGCTTGCGGATCGTCTTGCACGGAGGATCGTCGTTGTAGCCCGGACAGGCCATGTAGGGCCCAAAGATTCCGCGACGAAGAATCATCACCCGGCCGCAATTGTCGCAGTACTCTTCCTGCTCGCTGGCGTCCTGACCTTCGGGCGTATTCACCAGGTCGGGCTTGGCCGCGTGGTTCTCCTTGGTGAAGCTACAGCTATCCTTCTTCTTCTTGTCGTAGGCCGAGCAGGCAAAAAACGTTCCGAACTTGCCCCACTTCAGCAACAAGGGAGAGCCGCAGAGCTCGCACTTTTCGTCGGTCTTCTGCTCCATCCGCTTGATGTTTTCCATGTTCTCCGAGGCGTCTTTCAACTCGCCCTCGAAGTTGCGGTAGAAGCCCTTCAGCAGCTCGGTCCACTGCTCCTTGCCACCTTCAATATCGTCGAGCTCTTCTTCCAGCTTGGCGGTATAGGCGGCATCAAAAATGTAGGGGAAATTCTTCACCAGCAGATCACAGACCACCACGCCAATTTCGGTGGGGTAAAAACGCCCACTGATCTTGGTCACATATTCGCGGTCCTGAATGGTGTTGATGATCGAAGCATAGGTGGAAGGCCGGCCGATTCCCTTTTCTTCCAGAATCTTTACCAGCGAAGCTTCGTTGAAGCGCGGGGAAGGCTCGGTAAACTTTTGCACCCCCAGCACCGCGCTGGGACGCAGGAACTGAGTCAGCTCCGGTGCCACAAATTCGGGAATCTCCAGCACCGGATCGTCGCCTACCGCGCGCTCGTTCTTTTCCTCAATGCGAGCCACGTCGAGGGAATATTTGTTGCGCGCCTGCTCCAGTTTTGCGCCGTGCGCGGCGGCAGCCATGCGCTGCAACTGCTCATCCGAGGCAATAGCCAGCTTGGCTCCCTGAGGAATCTCCGGCAGACGATCTTCTTCTTCGTCGTCGGTGCCGTATACCTTCAAATAGCCTTCAAACTTCAGCACCGAACCGGTGGTGCGGAAGTTGTACGTACGGTCGCCCACGGCATCGATCTCGATGGTGGTCGTGTCGTAAACAGCGGGAACCATCTGCGAAGCAACAAAGCGCTGCCAGATGAGGCGATAGAGCTTGAGCTGCTCCTCGGAGAGATACTTGGCAATCGACTCGGGGGTGCGAGCCGCGTCGGTCGGGCGGATGGCTTCGTGCGCATCCTGAGCGTCCTTCTTGCCCTTGTAGACGTTGGGCTTGGCGGGCAGATACTTCTCACTGAGCGTCTTGGTAACCCACTCGCGGGCGCTGGCCACGGCTTCCGGCGCAATACGCGGTGAATCGGTACGCATGTAGGTGATCAGGCCGGTCGTGCCTTCCGCGCCAAGGTCGACGCCTTCATACAAGCGCTGCGCCACGCCCATGGTGCGACGAACGTTAAAGCCCAGTCGCGCCGCGGCCTGCTGCTGCAAAGAGCTTGTAGTGAACGGAGCCGAGGGGGACTTTTTGCGCTCCTTTTTCTCAAAGGAACGCACCGCCCACGCTGCCTTCAACGCTCCCTGCACAACGGCCTGAGCGGACTGCCCGTCCGGCATGGCAGGCTGGCCAACGGTTTCAACCGTTGCACGCTGTCCGGCGATTCCGACAAAACGGGTTGTAAACAGGTACGGAGCACTGTCCTTGGCCTTGAACTGCAAAATTGCGTCGATGGGCCAGTACTCTACCGGCTGAAATGCGGCAATTTCGCGTTCGCGTTCAACAATCAGACGCACGGCCACGGTCTGCACACGACCGGCGGAAAGTCCACGACGCACCTTGTCCCAGAGCAGCGGCGAAATCTGATAGCCCACCAGACGATCGAGCACGCGGCGGGTCTGCTGCGCATCCACCAGATTCTTGTCGATGTCACGGGCGTGATTGAAGGCCTCCTGCACGGCCTTCTTGGTGATTTCGTTGAAGGTCACGCGGCGGATCTTTTTCTTCGCTTCCTCCGTCGTTCCCAACTGCAACGCAAGATGGTAGGCAATGGCCTCACCCTCACGGTCAGGATCGGGTGCCAGAAAGATTTGGTCGGCCTTGGCGGCGGACTTCTTCAACTGTTCGACGATCTTCTCTTTGCCGGGCGAAACAATCAGCTCTGGCTCAAAGGTCCGCTTTTCCAGCTCAACGCCGATGTCCTTCTTCGGCAGGTCCATGATGTGGCCCACCGAGGCCTTCACCTCAAAGCCCTTGCCAAGATACTTTTCAATCGTCTTCGCCTTGGCCGGAGATTCGACGATCACCAGTGCTTTGCTCATTGCCATCCTTATTTACCTGTTCAATCCTGGCCAGAACCGGGTTGGAGTGCTCCCGGACAGCCAAAAAACCTGTCCCAAAAACGTTCACAGAGAGGTTGTCCCCATGGAACGCGAAAAAAAAGCCTATACAAGAGTTGCACCCTACCATGGAACAGGCCCCCATTTCCACTCGTCTCCTGTGATTTTGTCGGCTCCGTACCGATTCAGGGCGGACGGCGAGGCCTGTTTTCTTCTACATAAGCATTAATAAATGAACGATTTATCAATTTCGACACATGAGGTGCATTTTTTTGGGGATCAGGAGGAGGAGAAACAGGGACTGGGGAGCAGGGACCAGGGGACTCCAGATTAAAAGCAGCTGTCAGCCCTCAGCCCTCAGCCGTCAGCTTTTCCTGCCGGAACGGAAGTCCTTGATTCAGCCAAAATCCCCTTCCCTGGCGCTACGAGCTGAAAGCTGATAGCTGAGGGCTGTTTTTTTACATCGTCCGCACATAGTTCTTGCCGGGCAGCTGGCGGACGCGGCCAGCCATCTCCAGCTCAAAAAGCGCGGTAAAAACCTCCGACGAGGTCAGTTTCATCTCCAACAGCTCCAGAACCTCATCAATCTGCAGGCTGTCGTCGGTGCGCAGCACCTCCAGCACCATCGCCTCCTGGGGCCGCAGCACCGGATCCGGCAAAATGGCAGCGCTCGACTCGATCCGCAGCCCGTCGCTGGGCTCCGACTCCAGCTCCAGCCGCACCTGACTGGGCAGGTCCTCCCAGATGTCCTCCCAGGTGGCCACCAGCTTGGCACCCTGTTTGATCAGAGTGTTGGGCGTCCAGGAGCCTTTATTGGTGACGTTGCCGGGCACAGCGTACAGGTCGCGGTTCTGATCGGTGGCGCAGCGGGCGGTCACCCGCGTGCCGGAGTTCTCACTGGCCTCCACCACTAGCACGCCCACCGCCAGCCCACTCAGGATGCGGTTGCGGCGGGGAAAGTTCTGCGGGGCGGGAAAGGTGCCCATCGGCAATTCACTGACAATGGCTCCGCCAGCGGCCAGAATCTCCTCAGCAAGTTTTTTATTCTCTTTTGGATAGACAACATCAATCCCGGTGCCCCAGACGGCCACGGTGGGCCTGCGGGCCGCCAGAGCGCCCTTGTGCGCACAGCTATCAATGCCGCGAGCCATGCCACTGACGATCAGCACACGCCGGGCCGCCAGATCGCGCGCCAGCAGCTCCGCCATTCCCGAGCCGTAGGGGGTGGGATGGCGCGTGCCCACCACGGCAATGGAGGGCTGCTCCAGCAGCCGCACATCGCCCCGCACCCAGAGCACCGGCGGCGGATCGTAGATTTCCTTGAGCCGTTCGGGATAGTGCGGACAGCTGAAGGTGAGAATTTCCGCGCCCTGCGCGGCCACCTGCGCCCACTCGTTGTTGGCTGCCGAACGGGCCCGGCCATCAAAGAGGAACTGCACACTCTCGGCCGGAAAACGCAACGACTCCAGCTCGGTGAGCGAAAGGCCGAAGATCTGCGCGGGGTGGTCGAGCGTCTCCATCGCATCCAGAATGCGTTTGGGACCAAGGCCCGGAGTCAGAATCAGGGCCAGCCACGCCAGCCGGTCCTCTAGCGCCACCGCTGTCGGTTGCTCCATCGCCCGCGTTCTCCTTCCCGCTGCCGGAAGTCTGATTCCCGCCGAAGTCCGCGCTTTCTGGTCGCGCCCACGTTACCGGAGAGCCCCGTTGAAGTCAAGAAATTCCGCATTTCGCCTCTTTCCAAACCGGGCTCCCTGCTGCATCCTTTCCCTGACTTGTTACTCTAATGAGCGTGACTGGTTTAACTTCCCCGCACGACCCGCGGCTGCGCATTGCCGCCATCGACTTTCTCAATCCCGCGCCCTTGATGTGGGACTTCGAACATCCGCCCCTTGCCACGCAACTGGCCGAACGCTACCGGATGGACCGCATGGTGCCGAGCGAATGTGCCCGCCGTCTGGCGGAAGGCGAGGCCGACCTTGGCCTGATCCCGATTGCCGCGCTGGCCACCAGCCCGCATCTGCGCGTGCTGCCCGGCTGCACCATCGCCAGCAAAGGGCACATCCGCTCCCTGCTGCTGGTGCGCCGCGCGGGCCAACCCATTTCCGCCATCCGCACCGTGGCTGCCGACACCGCCAGCCGCACCACCAACACCTACGCCCGCATCCTCTTCCGGCTGTGGGGCAATCCGCAGGCCGAATTTTTGCCCATGAAGGTCGATCTGGACGCCATGCTGAAGGCAGCCGACGCCGCCGTGGTCATCGGCGACCCCGCGCTCTACGCCCGGCAGGATATGGAAGCCCGCCTGGCCCGCACGGGCGAAGAACTCGTCTACTACGACATGGCCGAAGTATGGCGCGAACAGACCGGCCTGCCCTTCATTTCCGCCGTCTGGTGTGCTGCCGCTGCGCGGGGCAATGTTTTGGATGAGAGGGTTGCAGAGGATTGCATTCGCTCCCGCGATAACGGCCTGCAACACATCGACGATCTGGTGGCCGAGTGGTCGCCGCGCATGAAGCTGCCCGCTGAAGTTCTGCGCGACTACCTCGGCAACAACCTGCACTACGTGCTCGACGACGAGTGCATCGAAGGCATGCGCGGCTTCTACCGCTACGCAGCGGAGTTCGGTATTCTGCCACGGTACGAGCCTCCAGCCTCCAGTAGCTGGAAGCTAGGGGCTAGAGGCTAACACTCTCCAGGAGCACTCCATGACAGCAAAGATCGCACTGATTACCGGCGCCAATCGTGGCATTGGTCTGGAAACCGCCCGTCAGCTAGCCGCCAAGGGCGTGCACGTTGTGCTGGGCAGCCGTTCGCTTGAGTCAGGCGAACAGGCACTCAAGCAACTCACTGCCGCGGGCCTGAGCGCGGAGCGGATCGCGCTCGACGTCAGCGATGCAGCCAGCCGTCAGGCGGCTTTTGAGCATCTGTCTGCCCGCCACGGCAAGCTCGACATCCTCATCAACAACGCGGGCGTAGCTGCCGGAGCCTTCAGCGGGCCCACGCAGATCGATCTGGCCGCCAGCATTCCGGAAGCCGAGTTGCGCCGCATCTTTGAGACCAACTTCTTCTCCCTGGTGACTCTGACGCAGACGCTGCTTCCTTTGCTGCGCAAAAGCGAGGCTGGACGCATCGTGAATCTGGCCAGCATTCTCGGCTCACTGCAGTTGCACGCCCAACCCGGCTCGCCCATCTACGACGCGAAGACCTTCGCCTACGACGCCTCCAAGACGGCGGTGAACGCGCTCACCATCCACTTGGCCTATGAGCTGCGTGGAAGCAAAATCAAGGTGAACAGCGCCCATCCCGGCTGGGTGAAAACCGACATGGGTGGTCCCGACGCACTGATCGACGTGACCGAAGGCGCGCGCACCAGCGTGGAGCTGGCTCTGCTGCCAGACGACGGCCCCACCGGTGGCTTCTTCCACTTGGGCAAACCGCTGCCCTGGTAGTTCATCTCCAACCCCGCGCTTCAAACAGCGCCACACGCCGTTCCCCTTCCACTCGCGCGGCCGTTGTGTCGCGTAAGTGGAAGGCATCGGTAGAGGATCTTTCGCTTCAAGGCAAAGTCCCAGGAGGCGCTGTCCTTGATTACACAGGCACTTCCAAGTAAATTCGCCTCCCGGTTCTGAAACGACGCATGCATTCGGTATCGGAACAGAACGGGATGTTTCCCCAAATACAGGCTGAATCTAATTTCACAACTTCCGCGACTGGTCGATGGAGGTACACAGACCTATGTTGAGAAAGGCCATCCCCCATGAATTTATGGCGCGATCTTCACATCTCTCAGAAGCTTGGTTACGCATTCGGCATTGTCTGTCTTCTGACCGCGATTCTTGGTATCTCCTCCCTGCTTGGTTTCCTGAACATCAAGTCCGTCGTGGAAACCTTAGATGAAACCACGATTCCATCCATGAAGTCGGTCTACGATATTCGCATCGACTTGTCGGATATTCGCCGCGCAGAAGGTTACCTGCTGTTCTGTCAAACCAGCGATTGCACAGACTATTACACGCAAAAACGGCAGAGCGGTCTGGATTCCTACAACAAAACCATCGACGTCTACAGTTCGCAGGTTTCCACGCCCGAAGAAAAAGACATCTTCAACGCCGTGCGCCAGAACGCTTCGGCCTACCTTGAACTGGACCGCAGGGAAGATGCCCTGTTCCGGGCCGGAAAGATCGACGATGCCAAGGCAATCCTGATTGGCCCGGAGATGTTCAACGCGTATGTGGCCATGATGAAGGCCGCGCAAGATGCTCTGAATCTGAGCCGGGTCGCCAGTGAAGAACAGAGCAAGAATGCGGTTCATCTGATTCATTTTCTTGTCATGGCGGCCATTGTGCTGATGATTGCCACGGTTCTGGCCAGCGCGACGATCGGCATGGTGCTGACCCGCATGATCGTGCCTCCGCTGGTGAATGCCACCCTGGCGCTGGAGGCCCTGGCCAACAAGGATCTGACGGCACACGTTGAAGCAGCGGGCAAAGACGAAGTGGGCCGGCTGTCGGTAGCCATCAACATCAGCGTCGAGTCCATGCACAACGTGTTGGGAACGCTTTCGAATGGAGCCAAAACGTTGTTGGCCACCTCCGCGCAGATGAGTCAACGGGCCGTTCAAAGCAAATCCAACATGAATACGCAGTCCGACAAAACGCATCAGATTGCCGCCGCGGCGCAGCAGATGACGGCCACCATCGGCGAAATCAGCCGCAATGCCGAAAACGCCGTCAGCGCCAGCCGCAACTCGGCTGAAATGGCGCGTCAGGGCGGCGAAGTCATGCGTGCCACCAACAACACCATGGAGCGCATTGCCTCAGCCACTCAAACCGTCTCCAGCAAGATGGACTCTCTGGCCCAAAGTTCGACGGAGATTGGCCAAGTCGTCAATGTGATTCAGGAGATCAGCGAGCAAACCAACCTGCTGGCCCTCAATGCCGCCATCGAGGCAGCGCGCGCCGGAGAGCATGGACGCGGTTTCGCCGTCGTTGCCGGTGAAGTCCGGCGTCTGGCCGAGCGCACCAAGGGCGCAACCAACGAGATTACCGGCACAATTCACAATATCCAACAAGAGACGCAGCAGACCCTCGAAATGATGTCGCAGAGCCGGGAAACGGTGCAATCCGGAATTCGCGAAACCAACGAGGCCTGTTCCAGCCTGGAAATGATCATCGGCTCCTCCAGCGAGGTTGAAAGTCAGATTGCGCTGATTGCCACTGCGGCAACGGAACAGACGGCGGCTTCACGCGAGATCTCGGAATCGGCCAGCTATCTCTCCAATCTGGCCCAGGACAGCTCGCAGGACGCCGAAGAAGCCACGGCGGCAAGCCACAATCTTTCCACACTGGCAAACGAAATCGACGACGTCATTCATGAATTTCAGATCGACGGTGCAGGCAAGGGTTCCGCAATGCGCTTAGGAGGCTCGTCCTCCTCCAGCACTCTGGCTCATCGAAGCGCGCGATAAAGCCTTTTCTGTACACACCCACTGCATGCAGCAGAGCCTCCGTTCAAAAAATCGGAGGCTCTACTACATATTTATTCGCCATATATTCGCTCTTTCTCCTATACTGTTCTCATGGACTTCGAACTCGTCACCCCCTACAAGCCCAAAGGCGATCAGCCCCGGGCCATCGAGGAGCTGGTCAGCGGTCTGGAGGCTGGCGAAAAGCATCAGGTGCTGCTTGGCGTTACCGGCTCCGGCAAGACCTTCACCATGGCCAAGGTGATTGAGCAGTCGAATCGTCCCGCGCTGATTCTGGCGCACAACAAGACGCTGGCCGCCCAGCTGTATCACGAGTTCAAGCAGTTCTTTCCGCGCAACGCGGTCGAGTACTTCGTCAGCTATTACGACTACTACCAGCCCGAAGCCTACATTCCCGCCGGCGACCTCTATATCGAGAAGGAAGCCACGGTGAACGAGGAGCTGGACAAGCTGCGCCTGGCAGCCACGCGCAGCCTTTTTGAGCGACGCGATGTGGTCATCGTCAGCTCGGTCAGCTGCATCTACGGCCTGGGCTCGCCGGAAGCGTATTACGGCATGTTGATGCTGCTCGAAAAAGGTCAGCAGATCAGCCGCAAAGACGTGATCCGGCGGCTGGTGGAGATTCTCTACGAGCGCAACGATGTGGACTTCCATCGCGGCACCTTCCGCGTGCGTGGCGATGTGATCGAGGTCTTCCCTACCTACGACGAGAACGCCTACCGCATTGAAATGTTCGGCGACGAGATCGATGCGCTCTCACAAATCGATCCACTCTTTGGCACGGTCAAGCAGAAGTACACGCGCCTGCCCATCTACCCCAAGACGCACTACGTGGTGCAGCCGGAACGCAAGGGTCTGGCCATTGACACCATCAGCGCCGAGATGAACGAGTGGGTGATGCGGCTGGAGTCCGAAGGCCGCATGGTGGAGGCGCAGCGCATTCATCAGCGCACCCGCTACGACCTGGAAATGATCAAGAGCATGGGCTACTGCCACGGCATCGAGAACTACTCGCGGCACTTTTCCGGCCGCCTGCCGGGCGAAGCTCCGCCCACCCTGCTTGACTACTTCCCCAAGGATTTTCTACTCTTCATCGACGAAAGCCATGTGACCATTCCGCAGGTGCACGGCATGTGGCATGGCGACCGCAGCCGCAAAGCCAATCTGGTGGAGTACGGCTTCCGCCTGCCCTCGGCCATGGACAATCGTCCGCTGACCTTTGATGAGTTTGAGAAACGCATGCATCAGGCAATCTACGTTTCGGCTACGCCCGGCCCGTGGGAACTGACGCAAGCCGCAGGCGTGGTGGTGGAACAGGTGATTCGCCCCACCGGTCTGATCGATCCCGAGGTGGAGATCCGGCCCGTGAAGGGCCAGGTGGACGACCTGCTGGCCGAGATCCGCGACCGCGCCGAGCGCAACGAACGCGTGCTGGTGACTACGCTCACCAAGCGCATGTCAGAAGACTTGGCCAACTACTACACCGAGGTGGGCGTGCGCTGCCGCTACCTGCACTCGGAGATTGAGACGCTCGAACGCGTGAAGCTGCTGGCCAGCCTGCGCAAGGGCGAGTACGACGTGCTGATCGGCATCAATCTGTTGCGCGAAGGACTCGACCTGCCGGAGGTTTCGCTGGTAGCCATTCTGGATGCGGACAAGGAAGGCTTTCTGCGCTCTACCGGCTCGCTGATCCAGACCATGGGCCGCGCCGCGCGCCACTTGAAGGGCAAGGCCATTTTGTATGCCGACAAGATGACCGACTCCATGCGCCGGGCCATTGACGAGACAGATCGCCGCCGTGTGAAACAGAGGGCCTACAACGAAGAGCACGGCATTACGCCGCAGTCGGTGATCAGCGCCATTGAGATGGGGTTGGCCGAGATTCTGAAGGCCGAGTACGGCGACGTGAGCGAGGATGAAGCGGCAACAATGCCGGAATTCAAGTCGCAGACCGAGCTGGACGTGTACATTGCCAAGCTGGAAACCGAGATGCGCGAGGCCGCCAAGAAGTTTGAGTTTGAAAAGGCAGCCAAACTGCGCGATTCCATCAAGGAACTGCGCGAGAAGGAATTTCTGTTCGGGTAGTGTTTGCCTCACAAACAACGCCGCGCCTGAATCGAATCTTCAGGCGCGGCATTTGTTTATACGGCTGCAATAGGTTATGCGGCGCGGCGTCGTACAAGGTTCGGGCGAGCCGCCTTCTCCTGCTCGTCGCCGGTCTGGAACTGATTGCTCTGCGCTGTCAGCTGACGGGCCAGATCTGCCAGTTCTTCCGCCGTACGCGCTGACTCTTCAGCACCCTCGGCCGACTGTGCAACCCCGGCCGTGATCTGATTCATCGATTCACCCACCTGCCGTGAAGCATCGGCCTGCTCCTCGGAGGATTGGGCGATATGCGCAATGCGCTGGCGCACCTCTTCCGCACTGGAACCCAGCACATTCAGCGAATTGGCAGCCACATCGGCCGCAGCCACGCTTTGCTGCACCCGTTCGGCGCTCTCCTGAATACTGCCGACCACGCTCTCGGTTCCCGTCTGAATAGAGCGCACGGCGTCGGCAATCTCCTTGGTAGCAGTAGTGGTACGCTCGGCCAGACGGCGCACCTCGCCAGCCACCACGGCAAAACCACGGCCATGCTCACCGGCGCGGGCAGCTTCAATTGCCGCATTCAGCGCCAACAAATTGGTCTGCCCGGCAATCTCTTCGATCAGGGTAACAATCTGCCCAATCTTCCTGGAACTTTCACCCAGTTCAACGACTGCGCTGGCATTCTGGCGGGCTTCTTCGGCCAGAGCGCGCACATCGGTAGCCATATCGGAGACGCTCTGGCAGCTCTCGGTAGCCAAAGTGCCAGTTTTTTCCGCGTGCTGGCTGGCTTCACGGCAATTGCGCGTCACTTCATGGGCGCTGGAAATCATCTCTTCGAGCGCGGCAGCCACCTGATGGCTCTGGCCCTGCTGCTCGGAGACGGCCTTGGCGATCATGGTTGAGGACTGCGCCACACCGTCGGCGCTGCCGGTCAGGGCACGGGTGATGGACTGAATTTGCGCCACCATGGCATGCAACTGATCGCGCATGTGGCACATTGCCCCGATCAGTTCTCCCAGTTCGTCCTCCCCGTGGCCCTCAGGCTCAACCGCGGTCAAATCTCCCTCGGCAATGGCGCGCACAAAATACACGCTATCGTTCAAGCGCCTGCCCAGGGAACGGGCAAAACTCAAACTCCACAAGCCCAGCGCCGTCCACAGGGTAACCAACACGGCAACAAGCACAATCTGCTCATGATGAATCTTTCCGGCTTCCTCTGTGGGAACCGATTCGGCTAGACCCTGCAAGCGGTCGGCCACGGCATCCAGCGTATCGGTCGGGACACGATCCTTGCCGGCCACAGCCTGATCTGCTTCACTGAAGTCGCGGCTCTTCTGATAGAGGCTGAGAGCACTTTCGTACTCGCCGTCGAGCGTCTCATGGCTTTCGGCAAAGGCCCGCAGCATCTGGCTGGCCTGCGGATCGGTGACCTTTCCGGCCAGCGCCAGAGCATTCTGTTGCACGCTAGCGGCCTTGGCATGGAACTCCGTGCTGTACTTGGACAAAGCTTCATCCTTGCGGCCGCGGATGAGAATATCCTTCCAGGCCTGTACCTGTTTTTTGAAATCCACCTGTAGACCACGCACCTGTTGTGCCTGGGCTACTTCTCCCTGAATGATTGCAGAATAAGTCTGACTGATCTGCATACAGCGAACAATCAGGTAAGTTGAAGCAATTCCGCCAGCCAGCAGTGCGCTGCCCAGCAGAATAAAAATGGTCTGCGTGATGCGTATCGATTTCATGCTGTATTTATCGGTTCTTTGAGAATCTTCATGATTCAGGGAACTCAATAAAAGAGAACTGGCGAGACAACCCGGGAGTGTACGTCCCACATCGAACTACTCAAGCAGATATTTTTGCAGTGGCCGAATCCGAATTAAGAGACCGAAATGGCAGCCATTCTTCTGGTCGATGATGAACCGTTTCAGGCAATTGCGCGTAAAACTCTTCTTGAGAAGCGTTTTGCGGATGTGCGACGAGTGCAGGGCGCCGCAGAGGCGCTCTGCCTGATTGAACAACCGCCCTTTGCCGGGCAGCTCGGTCTGCTGATCAGCGGACATCATATGCCCGGTCTGAGCGGTCCAGCCTTTGTGGCGGAGGTGTGCGCCCGCATGCCGCGCCTACCGGTTCTGGTGCTGGGCACGCTCCATGAAAGCGCCTCCGATTACCGTTTCGATCTGGTCCGCTTTGTGCCGCTGTCCATTGCCAACAACGAAATGGTAGAGATGGCCGACCGGTGGATGACGTTGCACAATGTAGGAAACACCGGAAATCATTCCCATTTATAAATTAAAACTGCCCTGATTTCATACTCTACTGTGAGCCAAATCACACCCTTATCGCCTACCATAGAGGGAGAATGAGCCGTTGACAGTGAAAGCCATTTTGCTTTTGCTTTCACTCGGCATTTGCTTACGCCCTCCCCTTCCGTTATGCACCAGGGCTGGCTTCCTTGTTGACAGGCAGCCACTTCCCCCTTGGCCACCGGGCAGGACCGCGCAGGAAAATGCTGTCCCGTTCGGCAGTTTTGCGTGCGAGAATCATCCCTGGAGTTCTGATGGCAATCTTCGGCAGTTTTTCCCTTCTGATCGCCCTCGCGCTGGCGTTCTACAACTTCTTCATCGGAACGATTTCGCTCCGGCTGCAGGCCACCGGTCAGGCAGCCCGCGTGGCTCCCGCCCGTCTGGCAGAAACCGCACGCCGCGCAGGCATTGCGGGCTTTGTGGCCATTTCGGCAGCCGCCTTCGCTTTGGTATGGGCCGTCTTCACCAACGACTTTTCGCTCAGCTACATTCTGGAGCACTCCAACCGTGCCCTGCCCCTTCCCTACAAGTTTGCCGCCCTCTGGAGCGGTCAGGAAGGTTCGCTACTGCTGTGGGGTTGGCTGCTGGGCGCTTACGGCTTTGTGCTGCGCCTGCGCCACAAGACAGACGTGAAGCTGTTTGCCTACGCCGGCACCATTCTGGCCGCCATTCAGGTCTTCTTCCTGCTGGTGCTGAACTTTGCCGTGCGGCCCTTCGCGCTCTATCAGGGTCCGATTCCCGACGACGGCAACGGCCTGAACGCCCTTCTGCAGTATCCCGAGATGGTCATCCATCCGCCGATGCTCTATCTGGGCTACGTGGGCTTCGCGGTTCCCTTCGCCTTTGCGATGGGAGCGCTGATCATGCGCTACCCCGGCGAACGCTGGATCAAAATTACCCGCACCTGGACGCTGGTCACCTGGATGTTTCTGACCATCGGCATCTTTCTGGGCATGCACTGGGCTTACGCCGTGCTGGGTTGGGGCGGCTATTGGGGATGGGATCCGGTAGAGAACGCCAGCTTCATGCCGTGGCTGACCGGAACCGCCTTCCTGCACTCGGTGATGATGCAGGAAAAGAAGGGCATGATGAAGAGCTGGAATATATGGCTAATCTTCAGCACCTTCCTGCTCACCCTGCTGGGCACACTGCTCACCCGCGCGGGCCTGGTCAGCAGCGTGCATGCCTTCGCGCAATCCTCCATCGGCACCTGGTTCACGGCCTTCATCATCTTCACGCTGGCAGTCTGCATCTTTGTTTACCTTTTGCGCCGTGGTGATCTGGCAGCCGACCACAAGCTTGAGTCGCTGGTCAGCCGCGAATCCAGCTTCCTGTTCAACAACCTGATGCTGCTGGTGGCCTGCTTCGTCATTCTGTGGGGAACACTCTTCCCCATCCTTTCGGAGTTCGTGCAGGGCAGCAAGGTAACGGTGGGTCCGCCGTTTTATAACCGCGTGGCCGTGCCGATTGGCCTCTTCCTGCTCTTTCTGGTAGGCGTGGGACCGCTGTTGCCCTGGCGCGCCACATCGCTGAAGGCCGTCCGCCGCAACTTTGTAGTTCCCTGCGCGGCACTCTGGGTCGCGGTGGCCATTGCCTTCGCCTGCGGAGCACACATCTGGCAGGACGGTCAGCTTTCCACCGGCAGCCTCTACGCCGTGGTCGCAATCGGGCTTTCCGCCGCGGTATTTGCCGCCGTGGCCAGCGAGTTTTATCGCGGCGCGCGCGTCATTTCTTTGCAGAGCGGCAGAAACCTGCTCTCTTCCACCTGGAGTTTGATGCGCCGCAACAGCCGCCGTTACGGTGGCTACATCGTGCATCTGGGTGTGGTTTTGACCATCGTCGGACTGGCTGGCGCGGCCTTCAACCAGACCGCCGAGCATGAACTGGCCCTGCACCAGTCGATGCAGATCGGCGGTTATACGCTGGAGTGCGTCGGCTTTACCCAGGATTCGAACGACAACTACCAGTCGGAGTACGCGCTGCTGAACGTCTGGCGCGATGGCAAGATGCTCTTCCAGATGGCTCCAGAAAAACGCGTCTATCTGGCCAGCCAGCAGCCGCAAACCATGGTCTCCATCCACTCGGTTCCGGGCTGGGACTTGTACGTGGTGTATGAAGGCACCAACCCCGACACCAGTCAGCCCATCATCAAGGCATTCCTCAATCCGTTGGTCAGCTGGATCTGGGTAGGTCTGGGAGTCATGGTTCTGGGTACGCTGATTGCCCTGACGCCCAGCCAGAAACCCCGCGCCGCAAGCACCGAAGCCAATCCGAAAGGAGCGCAGGCCTGATGAGTACGTTTCCTCTTCATCGTTACGGAATGCGCGCCGCGCAGGCCGCCCTGCTGGCCCTGGCCGTTTGCTTCTCAATGGGCGCAACCGACGCCAGTTCGCGCTTTGTTGACCTGGGCCATCGCCTGATGTGCACCTGCGGCTGCTCGCAACTGCTGGGCGAGTGCAACCATGTGGGCTGTCCGGAGAGCGGACGCGAACGCAAGGAACTGAGCGACGCCATCGCCGCGGGCAAAAGCGACGCGCAGATTCTGGACTGGTTTGCCGCCAAGTACGGGGCAACGGCGCTGGCCGCACCCACCGGCAAGGGCTTTGATCTGGTGGCGTGGATTGCCCCCTTCGCCGTCTTTGCCGCCGCATTGATCGGCACCATTCTGCTCATCCGCCGCTGGGGCGGGCTGAAGACCGCAAAATCGACGGACACCGCACTGGACGCGCTGCCGGAAGATCCGGCGGAGCGCGAACGCATGACAAAGATTCGCCGCGAGACCGGCGCGGACGGAGGGTTTTAGCTTATGACCGAGGCTCAGCAACTCATTGCCAGCCTGCTGCTTCTGGTGGCATTGTTTGTGTACACCTTTTGGCCCGATAACTCGTCGGCCGGCCAGCGCGACAAAACGCGCCTGGACTATCTGCTGGAGCGCAAGGAACAGCTTTATGAAAATCTGCGCGACCTGAACTTCGAGTTCAAGGCAGGCAAATATCCGGAAGAGGATTTTGTGACGCAACGTAACCTTCTGGAGCGCGAAACTGCTGAACTGCTGGCGGAAATCGAAGGACTGCAGCAGGCTTAAACCCAGGACCAGAACCAGGAAATCCAAGGATCCTACCGATGATGAAACCGATCCAGATTCTTACTCGCACTCTTGCCGTAGGCCTGATGCTTGGCGGAGCGTTCGCGCAGGCAGCCAACATCAGCGGCACCGTGACCAACAAGACCACCGGCAAGCCTTCGACGGGCGATACGGTGGAGTTGGTGGACGTTGCTGCCGGCATGAACAATGTGGGCAAAACGACCACCGATGCCAAGGGCCACTACACGCTGAGCGAGCATGGAAACAGCTCGTATCTGGTGCGCGTCACGCATCAGGGGGCCAACTACTTTATTGGCGCGCCGGAAAACGGTGCCGCAGGCGATGTGGGCGTTTACGACGTGGCCACCAAGGTGCAGGGCGTTTCCATCGAGGCCGATGTGATCGAGATTGAGTCGGCCAGCGACAAGCTGCAGGTGAGCGAGCGCTTCTTTGTGCACAACCTCTCGACCCCGCCCACTACCCAGTGGAGCAAGAAGTCCTTCGAGGTTGTGCTACCTGCCGAGGCGACGATCACCAGCAGCGGCGCACAGCGCCCCGGCGGCCTGCCCACCAACATCCAGCTCGATCCCGATGGCGGCAAGGGACACTACGCCTTTGACTTTCCCATCCAGCCCGACGATGGCGACAAGGACACGCTGCTGCAGATCTCCTACACGCTTCCTTACTCGGGCGGCAAATACACCTTCCACTCCGTGGTGACGATTCCTGCCGAAAACATGGGCGTTCTTCTGCCCAAAAGCATGAACTTCGCGCCCGGCGCGGGGGCCAGCTTCAAAAGTGTGCAGTCGGACCCCGGCATGCAGACCTATTTGCTGAAGAGTCCTCCGGTGGGCCAGCCGGTCGAGTTCACGGTGGGCGGCACTGGAGCGGTTCCGCAGACGGATCCGAACCAGCAGGCAGGCGCACAGGGTGGCATGGGCGGCGGCGATGCAATGGCCGGCGGACAGCCCGGCGGCGGCATCGGCAACCCCAATACGGCACCAGATCCGCTGTCGAAGTACAAGTGGTGGATTCTGGGGGTTCTGGCCCTGCTGATGGTTGCCGGAGCCGCCTTCCTGATGCGTGCTCCGGCGGGCGCGGCTCCTGCGACTGCCCTGCCTGTGGCACCTGCTGCCAGCAAGGAAGATCTGCTGCTGGCCACGCTGAAGGATGAGCTCTTCAAGCTGGAAAGCGACAAGCTGGACGGCAAGATCAGCGAAACCGAATATGCGCAGGCCAAGGGTGCATTCGACATCGTGCTGAAGCGCGCCATGAACAAGTAGTCTTTTCTTCGCAATCCGGCGCGGAGCCTTTCCCAGGCTCCGCGCTTTGCTTTGGGCCGCAACTCTACAGCCCCGGCCAGCGTACATACAAGGTGAGAGAATAGACTCACTGGAGGATCTTCCTCGTGAACGGCTTCAAGACCACGCTTCTTCTTACCGGACTCACCCTTTTACTCATCCTGATCGGGGAGTCTTTTGGCGGCTCGAACGGAGCGATCATAGCCTTCTTCGTCGCTGCAGCCACCAATTTTTTCAGCTACTTTTTCTCCGACAAGATTGCACTGCGCATGAGCGGAGCGCAACCGGCCTCGCGCGAGGAACTGCCCCGCGTCTACGCCGCCGTGGAGCGGCTGACGGCCAAGGCGCAGATCCCCATGCCCAAGATCTACGTTCTGCCCACCAGCTCGCCCAATGCCTTTGCCACGGGCCGCAACCCAAGCCACGCCTCGGTGGCCGTGACGGCCGGCATTCTGAATGTGCTGAACGACGAGGAGCTGGAAGGCGTACTGGCCCATGAGCTGGGCCACGTGCGCAACCGCGACATTCTCACCAGCTCCATTGCCGCAACCCTGGCCGGAGCCATCAGCATGCTGGGCCGCATGGCCTTCTGGTTTGGCGGCATGATGGGCGGAGGCAACCGCCGCAACCGCGAAGGCGGCGGCATGGGCGCTCTGCTGATGATGCTGCTGGCCCCCCTTGCAGCCATGATGATCCAGCTGTGGATCTCGCGCACCCGCGAGTATGCGGCCGACGCCAGCGCCGCCCAGCTGACCGGCAATCCCCAGGCGCTGGCCAGCGCGCTTGAAAAGATCTCCGGCATCAGCCGCCAGATTCCCATGACCGCTTCACCCAGCACCGCGCATATGTACATCATCATGCCGCGGCTCTCGGGCGCGTCGTTCGCCAACCTCTTCTCCACCCACCCGCCCATCCAGAAGCGCATTGAGCGGCTGATTGGAAGAGAGTCGGTGCATGGAGCGATTACGCGGTACGAGTAAGAGCAGCTTCCAGCTTCTAGCTCAAGATGGTTCTGCCTTGGACATTGCACTCAAATTTGGGCTTCCCGGATCCCTCGCTTTGGGGACCCGGGAAACATTCCATACGAAAGACGGCTGAGTGCTGACAGCTTCTTCTTGCTAAGATGTGCTCATGAGAATCTTCCTCCGCAGTCTTCTCACACTGGCGCTCATTGTCTGGCTGGGCGCTGAGGTCTTCTTCCCCGTGGTTGCGGCCACGGTCTTCCGCACCCTTGCTCCCGACACACATACGGCAGGAACCATCGTTGGCTCGCTGCTGCGCGTGCTGCACTTCGTTGGCCTGAGCTGCGGTGTGCTGGCCATCGCCGTGCTGGCACTGGCTCCCGCATGGGGACTCGACCGCAGCCGCACCGTGCTGGCCTCGATCGCTCTGCTGGTGGTCATGCTGGCCGCCACGGCCTACTCGCAATTCGGCATCATCCCCGCCATGGACCGCGACCGCATTGCGGCAGGCGGAGCCATCCAAAACGTAGCTGAATCGCATCCGGCGCGTGTTCACTTCCAGCTACTGCATAAACGCAGCGAACGAATGGAGCAGATCGTGCTCTTCCTTGGATTGGCCGTTGTGGTGCTGGTTGCCAGCGCTGAAAGCAGCCCGCGGCCGTAAGTTCCCGCACTCTTGCTGCTACCCGGACCTTGCTTTCCTGTATCATCAAAGAGGCTTTGTTTGTCCGCTTTGTTGCTGGAACCGTTTCCGGAGCATAGGTTTTCCCTGAAATCCGGCTGCTCATTCCCTGCGGGCAGCCAAAATACGCATGGAGGCTTGTGGAGACGCAGCCTTCTGCAATCCCCGGAGAAGAAAAACGTTTCATTCCGCCATGTTCAAACTCTCTCTCATCCTTGGCACAATTGCCGCACTAGCCGACGTTGCTGGCGGCATGCTGCTGGTGCGCACCCACGGCGTGGAGCGCTACCTGCGCTATTTTGTAGCGCTGGGAGCAGGCTTTTTAATGGCCACCGCGCTGGTGGAGATGACGCCCGAGAGCCTGCACCAGAGCCCGCAACTGGGCCCTGTGCTGATCATGGCCGGCTACTGCATCGTCCACCTGCTGGAGCACACCATCAATGCCCACTTTCACTTTGGTGAAGAGACGCATCATGGTGAATTCGTCTCCCACCGCACCAGTACCTCGGTGCTGGCTGGCCTGAGTGTGCACGCCTTGTTTGACGGCGTGGCCATCGGCTCGGGCTTTGTACTCTCAAGCCGTCTGGGTTGGCTGATCTTTCTGGCGATTCTGCTGCACAAGATGCCGGAGGGCTTCACCATGGCTTCGGTCATGCTGGCCAGCGGTCGTAGCCGCGCTTCAGCTTTTTATTCAGCGGTGGCGCTGGCCGCAGCTACCCTCGTCGGCGTGGCGCTGATCGAACTGGTTCCCGGATGGATGCCCTACGGCCTGCCGATTTCCGCTGGCGTGGCGCTGTACGTAGGCGCAAGCGATCTGGTGCCTGAAGTCAATCGCGAGCCTGGCATTCGCATGGCGCTGGTCTTTTTTGCCGGTGTTGGAGCCTTTCTACTACTCCGCTTACTGCTTCCCTCTGTTTAAAAACAGGAAAAAAGCCTGTGCAGAATTGGCTATTTCCGCTATTTCTGCATAGGCAATCCCTGGCTGGCTCTGTAGGATGAGTGCAGAACCGATCCGGCACTGGAAGGCACTGGACTGGTAGACTTCGAGCTGATTGTCTCCTCAGCCGGAATAAGCGGAAATCATGAAGGCTCGTAATACTTTTGCAGCGAATGTGCTGCTCCTCTTTTTTTTCTCCTGCCTTGGCTTCGTCGTATTGGGATACCATCCTGGCGCCGAGGACGATGGCGTGTATCTGGCGGCCATCAAGCACAATGTGGACCCCGTGCTTTTTCCCCGCGACGCCGACTTCTTTCAGCTCCAGTTGCAGGCCACGGTATTTGACGAGTGTGTAGGAACAACGGTTCGCTGGTCGCATCTGCCCATTCCGGTTGTAGCGCTGCTCTGGCAGTTCGGAGCCATCCTGCTGGCGCTCTACTCCTGTTTTCGGATCGCCCGGCTACTCTTCAAGGAACGGCATGTGCAATGGGCCGGGGTGGCTATGGCGGCCACCATGCTAAGCATGCCTGTGGCCGGAACCGCGCTCTACCTCTTTGACCAGCATCTGCACCCCCGCAATATAGCCACGGCACTGATCCTGCTGGCCGCCTCGTATATTCTTGAGCGTCGCTGGGGCTTCGCTGTGCCGCTGCTGACCCTGGCCTTCGTCATGCACCCCATCATGGCCTCGGTGGGCATTTCCTTCTGCATCTTTTTGGCGCTGGCCATGAGCGATGGCGTACATCTGTGGCTGAAGCGCTGGCAAAGCGCTTCGCTGGCAGCATTGACGCCCCTTGGCTGGATCTTTGAACCACCCAATCCCGTCTGGAAAAAAGCGCTGGACACACGCACCTACTACTACCTGTACAAGTGGCACTGGTACGAGTGGCTGGGCGCACTGGCCCCGTTATGCATCTTTTTTGCGCTCTGGAAGTGGGCCAAAAAACGGGGCGATCAGAAGCTGGCGCGCTTCACCCTGGGCGTCTTGGCCTACGGCATCTTTCAGCAACTCTGTTCCATGGTTATGCTGGGCATTCCCTCGCTGGTGCGGCTTACCCCGCTGCAGCCCATGCGCTATCTGCAGTTGGTGTACTTCTTCATGATGTTGTTGCTCGGCTGCCTGCTGGGCGAATACCTGCTGAAGACCTCCATCGCGCGCTGGGCGCTGTTTCTGGTGGCAGCCAGCGCCGGCATGTACTGTACGCAATGGGCGGAGTTCCCTTCCAGTGCGCATGTTGAGCTGCCCGGCAGGCCAAGTGCCAATCCCTGGCTGCAGAGCTTTGCCTGGGTCCGGCAAAATACGCCGCGCAACGCCTACTTTGCCCTCGATCCGCACTACATGGAAGAGCCCGGCAACGACTATCACAGCTTCCGCGCACTGGCCGAACGCAGCCAGTTGGCCGACGCCGTCAAAGACACGGCCGTGGTCACGCAGGTTCCCCGCCTGGGTTATTCCTGGTATACGCAGGTGACGGCGCAGCAGGGCTGGCAGAATTTTAAGCTGGCGGACTTTGAGCGGCTGCACCGGCGCTTTGGTGTGAACTGGGTTCTGGTGGCCGATCCACCGCCTGCGGGACTGCGCTGCCGTTATCACAACGGTACCCTTGCCGTTTGTCAGATCCCTTGACGCATCAATCGCTTTGCATCAAGAGCCCCGATCACCGAGAATAGAACTTACTTTTCACCGAACGAACTTCACCCGATGGAAGAGGCTCGTTTCGGGATTTGATTCTGCGGCAAGCAGACAGGATGCGTCTTTGCGACCTAGGTAAAGATGCCATCCCGGCAGGGAGACCGGGAAATGCTCAATCTAACGCAACGCCTGATTCTCGGTTGTGCAGTGCTGGCCTGTCTGACGCTGGGTCTGGTGGCCATCACCCATCGCACGCTGGCGGCTGCCGGTCTGGGTCACATCGCCATTGTTTTCGCAGTGGCGGCCATCGCCATTGAAGCACTGACCATCTATTTTGTACTGGCTCCCGTCCGCACGCTGGCGCGCGACGCCCACCGCATTGCCCAAGGCAATCTGGAGCACCGCATTGAGTGGCAAAGCCGCGACAGCTTTGGCGTCATCGCCAGCGAACTGGCCCGCATTGCCAACCGTCTGCGCGAGCTGCGCGACTCTGAAGCAGGCCGCCGCCAGATGGAGTTCCAGCTCTCCGATGCGGTGCTGCAATCCATCTTTGAGCCCATCATCGTCACCGATGGCCGCGGCCAGATTCTGAAGCTGAACCAGACGGCCAGCGAGTTGCTGGGCGACGCCGCCAAGGACCGCATGGCGCTGGTGAATACCCCGGGGGGCGACAAGATTCTGAAGGCCATCCGCGACGCCATCTCCATGCAGAAGGCCGTGGCCACTGAAGACGATGCCGCGCTGCTGCCCATGCGCATTGGCGCGGAAGAACGCAACTACCGCCTGCGCACCACCCCCATGCGCGATGCCGAAGGTCGCCTGATGGGTGCCGTCACCACGCTGGAAGACGTAACCAGCCTGCAGGACACAGACCGCTTCAAAACCCAGTTCATTGCCGTGGCCAGCCGCAAGCTGCGCGATCCGCTCTTGCTGTTGCGCCGCGCCCTTTACGCGCTTGGCCAGGGCTACAGCGGCGAACTACGCCCCCTGCAGACCGAACTGGTGGCCAACGCCAACAGTGAGGCCGAAAATCTGGACGACGTGATGGCCAACCTGATCGAAGTCTCCGAGCTCGATTCCGGCAAACGCGAGCTACAGCTTGAAGCCCTGCGGCCCACCCCCATGCTGATTGAAACCCGCGACCGCTATGCCGATGAGGCCATGCAAAAACATCTGCGCGTTGACATCATCGCCTACGCCGATCTGGCCGCCGTAAAGGCCGACCGCCGCGCCCTGCGCTCGATCCTCGACAACCTCTTCGCCAACGCCATCCGCTACACCCCCGAAGACGGCGAGATCCTGCTCACCGCCGAAGAGGTCAAGGACTTTGTGCAGTTCACCGTGCGCGACACCGGCCGCGGCATCGAGGCCGAACGCTTGAGCACCATCTTTGACCGCTTTAACGCCTTCAGCGAAAAAGGCACCGGCCTCGGCCTGGCGCTGGTGCGCCGCCTGGTAGAGTCGCTGGGCGGCCAGATTGCCGTGGAAAGCCGCCTGGGTCATGGCTCAACCTTCCACTTCACGCTCCCGGTGGCCTCCGCCTCCGAATCCAGACATCCTGTCGAGGTGGGCTAACCATGGCTGAGCTCGTTCTTGAGAAAAAACCAGAGGCCGCCAAACTCCGTATTTACATCGGAGCGGCTCCCGGCGTGGGCAAGACCTATCACATGCTCAACGACGCCTACGTCATGCACCATCAGCAAGGCATCGACGTAGTCATCGGACTGGTTGTCACCCACGGCCGCCAGGAGACCGAAGCCCGCATCCGCGACATCGAAAAGATTCCGGAGCGCGAGATCCCCTATCGCGGCGTCACCCTGAAAGAGATGGATCTGGATGCGATCATCGCCCGCCATCCCCATACGGTGATCGTCGACGAACTGGCCCACACCAACGTTCCCGGCTGCAAGAACCGCAAGCGCTACGAAGACGTGATCGACCTGCTGGATGCCGGCATCAATGTGATGACGGCGGTCAACATTCAGCATCTGGAAACGCTCAACGATGCGGTCAACCGCTCGGCCAACACCATCATCCGCGAAACCGTACCCGACAGCCTCGTCAAGCGCGCCGATGAAGTGGTCAACGTCGACGTCACCATCGAGGAGCTGCGTTCGCGTCTGCGCCAGGGCAAGATCTATGCGCCGGAAAAGGTGGAGCAGTCGCTGGCCAACTTCTTCCGCAAAGGCAATCTGAACCTGCTGCGCGAACTGGCCCTGCGCACCACCGCCGAGCAGGTTTCCAGCCGCGCCTCTGAGTACCGCCGCACCCAGGGCCTGGAGCAGGCCCCCATCCCGGAAAAAGTGATGGTCTGCCTGAGCACCCGACCCGGCACTGAGCGTCTGCTGCGAGTGGGCTCACGCATTGCCGGACGTCTGGCCACCAACTGGTACGCGGTCTACGTCACCCGGCCCGACAACAAAGGCCACGATGACCCCGAGTCCTTCCATCGTCTGGAAGAGTACCAACGCATGGCCCGTGACCTGGGCGCAAAGGTCATCTCGCTCACCGACCGCAACGTCAGTGATGCGCTGATCCACTTTGCCCAGCAGGAGAACATCAGCCACGTGGTCTTTGGCCAGTCCGCCCGCTCGCGCTGGGACATTCTGCTGCACGGCTCGGTGCTCAACCGCTTTCTGGCGGAAGTCCGCGACGTAACCGTGCAGATTGTGCCCATGCACCCGATCGTCCGCGGCGGCAAAAAAGCCGAGTTCCGCTAGATGTGAAGTTGCAACAGGTTGTCCATTCGGTTTTCACCCCGGAAGGGGCAGACAGAATCTCCCCACTGGCGGTAAAGCCCCCTGGGGATGATTCTCCCCTGCTTTCCGTGAAATGTGCCTTTTTGCAGCCCGCAGACCCTGGAGCGCTATCCCTACAAACCACCGCCATGCGGCAGTACAGCAGAAGCATCTCCACGCTGGGCAAGCTCACCTTCTACCGGCAGTGAAACATGCACGCGATAGATGTAGAAATGCTCGTCCGGCAGCAGGCCGCGCTCAAAGCTGGTCGCCAGATTGGCCTGAATTTTGGCCTGCAGCATCCTCTGCCTCTGTTCTTCAGGCAATGGGAAGTTCAGCACCAGAAGCGCATCGCTGGCGTTCAGATTCTTCAGCGCCTGCGCAGTACGGAGGGCCACTACGCTGTACAGGTAGTAAGGACGTCTGTAGTAGCTGTCCCGCCGCCGGCTGAAGGTCATCACCCGGTCCATGCAGTTGCAGTCCAGCTGATAAACGGGCTTGTTCAGTCGCTCGGTCACATCCACAACCATAGTGTCGGGCGTACCCAGAATCGGCAGATTGCCCAGCTTCTGCTGCTCGATCCAGCGCGCAGCTTCCCCGCCATCGGTAAAGGGTCTTCCCCACTGCTGCGCCACCGTCGCCAGACTGGCCAGCACTCCCGCGGCCAGCAGCACATAGGACCACCTGCTGACGGATGCGCCCCGATGCCTCAGCATGCAGAGCGCCAGCAGAAACGCCAGATAGACGATGCCAATGTGCCGCACTCCAGCCACATTCGTTGCCTGGGAAAACAGAATACCGCAGCCGATAATAAGACCGAAGAAAGCGCCCTCGCGACGATGCTTGCGAAAGATCAAAACATACAGCACCAGAATCGGCGTCACCCAGAAACCCTGTGGCCAGAAATTGAGATCTGGCCATAGAAGTACGGGCGAAATCACCTGCGGATACCAGGGCAACCCCATCCACAACGCAGCGGAAAAACCCAGATGCAAGGGGTCGGCTGCCTGTGCGAAGAGGTGGCCGGTCGAGGTCCAACTGATGTCTTTGGCCGGCCACAGCGTCAGCAGCGCCAACCCCGTCATCGCGCCATAGATCACCACCGCTCCCGCCAAAGCACGACGCCACGGCAAGCCGTTCTGCCTGCGCTCTTGCCACTGGGCATGCAGGTATTCAAGCAAAAGCCCCGTGGCCAGAATGGCTGCCGTCAGATCCACGTTGGCAATCAGACCCAGCCAAAGCACATTGCGTTTGAGCCACTGCGGACGATTCGTGCGGAACCAGATGTAGATAAGCGCGAACAGCACTTCCAGCCCGTACATGCGGCACATCACCGTGTACTGAAAAGCGATGTAGTAACCACCGTAGATAAGCGCCAGCTCCAGACGGCGTAATGGTGTGCTTACTGCAAGCAGCAAGTAGATGGCTGTACCAATCGCCCCCTGCACCAGCTTGAGCATCCAGACGCCAGCGCTGATGCGGCTGGCGGCAAACAGAATCACGTACCACAGCGCCGGGTGCGCCTCGTAGTGAATGCGCCTGAGCAGCTCACCCAGGTTTGGACTCACATAGGCGATGGCCCAGGCATTGATCTCGTCGCGCCACACCTCATGCCGCGCCAGCACAAAACAGTACAGCGCCAGAAAAGGCAGCATCAACAGCAGATTGCCGCGCCAGTCGTTGGCCTTCCAGAAACCGAAAAACCGTTCTGTGATTCGATGGGATGTGGGTTTCTCCAACCTCGCTACTGCCATCCATGTCCTCGTGTGAAGAAGTTATGTTCTCAGTATGTGCGTGCGTATGCGCCGTATGCAGCAAGGTCAGAGACTTTGCGACGCAGCTCTGAACTTCCGAGCCCACCCCATTAGACGAAATGGCAATTCGAAGCTACTACAGAAAAACACGAGAAATACAGAGCGAAAAATAAGGACATGACGATGCTCCTGCTTGAAAACAAAGAAGAAAGAAAGCACCTACCCCTGGCCAGTATCTGCAGGATGGAACAGAAACAGGTCGACGCTCCCCGAGGAAGCGTCGATCTGTCAGAAGATTGCGGCTTTGTTTTTGTTCCGGCTGTTCCTGAAGCATTTCGGAATTCCGAAAATGCTCTCACAGGCTAGGTGAATCTACCTAACTACACCGTCTCGTAGTAGCCTTCGGGCAGATCTGCCTCTTCCTGTGTGAAGATGCTGTAGCTGGCCAACTTCAGGCGCTGCAGGCGGAACTTGAGCGACACACCCAACACCGCAAGACCATATTTGCAGCTACGCCGGAAGCTGATGGAGCTGGCTTCGTCAAAGTACTTGGTGGGGCAACTGATCTCGCCCAGATTGTAGCCAAAGTAAATGGCCTGGGCCAGCATCTCGTTGTCGAAGGAGAAGTCGTCGTTGTTCTGCTCGATGGGAAGATTACGCAACACCTGCGCGCTGAAGGCGCGATAACCGGTGTGATATTCCGAGAGCTTGTAACCCATCAGCTGATTCTGCACAAAGGTAAGAAAGCGGTTGGAGATGTACTTATAAAGGGGCATTCCACCCTTGAGCGCGCCCACCCCCAGAATGCGCGAAGCCAGCGCCACGTCATAGACGCCATAAGCCAGCATGCCAGCCAGCGAGGTTACCAGCTCAGGTTGGTACTGGTAGTCGGGGTGGACCATGATTACGATGTCAGCGCCCAGCGCCAGAGCTTCCTTGTAGCAGGTCTTCTGATTGCGTCCGTAACCAAAGTTCTGCTTGTGAACAAAGGTTTTGATGTTGAGCTTGCGGGCAACAGCAACGGTTTCATCCTTGCTGTTGTCATCTACCAGAATGACCTCATCAACGATCTCGTGGGGCAGATGATTATAGGTTTCAATCAGGGTATTTTCCGCATTATAAGCCGGCATAACAACCACTACTTTTTTTCCGTTCAGCATGGAATGCTCCTCTCGGTTGTACTCACTGCGCCAGCGCTTCCTTCTTGCGAGAATGACTCGTCCTGTCCTTGTTCAGACACTCCGACCCCAGGGAAACATTCGGCTGCCGCCAGCAGAAACAGTTGGCTTATCAAAAAATAGTAGTTGCAGAAAGCCTGCTTGGCCGTTACAAAAAATAGTAAAAAAACCACTCCATATGCTGCCGTAAAGCGCCATCTTCCTGGCTGGACCTTTGCCACAATCCACACCAGCAGGAGCAGAACAAGCGGCAGACTCAACTTCAGAATCCAAGGAAAAGGGACTGCAAGACTCACCGCATCCTTGCGATACGGTTGGACAAGATGAAACTGAACCAGATCGTACCATAGAGCACGGACATTCCATAAGAGGAACGGAAACGCCGTCAATACAGCCACTCCGAGCACGATGGCGAGTTGCTTCAGGTATTGCTTCCAGGAGAAATTTTCCAGCAGTAACACGGATAAAGGCAGGATCAGCAGGTTGTACTGTTTGCTCGCCACCAGCAGTCCAAGACAGACTGGCAGCCACCCCGGCTTGCGATATGCCGCGAAAACAACCAGACAGAGCAACATCCAGGCCAGGGGTTCCGTCCAGCAATTGCCCTCGGTTAAAAAGGTCAGCGGATTCCAAAGCGCAAACCCTGCGGCCAGAATTCCGCGCCAACCCGGCAACGCCGCAGCCAAAAGCAGAGCCGAAACAAGTATTGCCAGTAGGTAGCCATACCGCACATCCCCCAGACTACTGCCGACCAAGGCAGGCAAAAGCGTCAAAGGTGGATACTGCAAGCCCACTTGCACCCGACCATTGACGACCATTCCAGGGCCATAATAGCGGGCGGTTTCATCCGGGTTATATATATTGGCGTGGGTACTACTGTAGGGATTTTCTCCCTTCCACAAGCTGTCAACCGCATCCTGCTGAAAGGTATAGCAATCAATCCGGCGTGAAGATTCGTGAATGTGATGGAGCGCAACCCAGGTATGCGAAGCCATCAGCAGCACCAACACTACGACCATCGATCCGGTAATTCCTGCCCTCTGTTGTCTAGCTTCAGCAGGTAATTCCGCCTGCAATGCGTAGAGAACCAGCAGAAGTGCAAGAACCAGAAGAACCAAGCCAGCATACAGAGTATCGGCCAGATTCGGATCGCCCCACAATTCGCCGCTAAACGTAAAAATCCCCGCCGACATCAGAACGGCAAAGATTGTTTTACGCTGCAAAAACAGATTTTTTCCTCTGTTTAGCGAAACATGAGGATCAAAAAACACTTGCATGGACACCCCGGAAAGGATTTGCCCTATCATACCAAACGCTTATTTTTCAAATCGAAACGGGCATTTTCTATTTACAGCAAAATCAGGGATGCTGTATCCGAAAGGCACAGGTCCAAAGTTGCCGTGACCATCAGGGAACGGCAACCTTGCACGATTTTCCTGGGGCTATTTTTCCTGATTTTGCTCTAAGACTTTTCGGAGAATAAAAAGTAATCAGCCTGCCAGCTGCAAGGACTTCACGTTGCGGCCAACAGGCTGAATTGTTTGATTAGACCGCTCTATGGCACCGCGAACGGACGTATTCCTTCCGAGGGGAAGAGCCCGGTTGGCCCAGTCGCCGTAGAAGGCTGCTCGCGGAAAAGATAGCGCACATAGAAGCCCACCTGGACGGAGGAATAATTACGCGTGTTGTTGGCCCCAAAGTAGCCACCCGCGAACCAGTGCGGGCT
Organism: Telmatobacter bradus; assembly: GCF_048629425.1. NCBI lineage: Bacteria > Pseudomonadati > Acidobacteriota > Terriglobia > Terriglobales > Acidobacteriaceae > Telmatobacter > Telmatobacter bradus. The sequence goes on along the minus strand of NZ_CP184532.1, from coordinate 2,150,852 downwards.
GATCTGATAGGCCGCCTGGGAGTGCAGATCGTAGTTGGGTCCCACGCTGGTCTTGTCCGGCAGCAGCGGATTATCCTCGCTGGTTTCGAGCGATGCGTCATCCTCCAACGGCCACAGCTTGGTCTGATCCTCCTGGAAGGCCTGCACGCCCAGTCCACCGGCAATGTTGTAGTGCCAGTGGGTCAGGTAGTGGCCAGTCCAGGTAAATGGAATGTTCGCCAGAAAGTACCCCTGCGGGCTGAAGTAACCGCCCATGCCGTGGGTAAAGGCATCCTGGTTGTTAGCGTAGTGCATGGCAAAGAAGTTCGCGCCAATATTCAGGCCGCCGTACTCGGGCACCGTGAGCACACGCCAGTAAGCGCCGCCCGAACCATCGATGCGGGAGTTGTCTTCCACCTTGTAGCCAGCCAGATACTCGCCGCCGACGCCAAAGTAGTAGCCGGACTGCTCGTCGCCGCGCGCGTACTGCAGATTGCCCTGGTTAGCCATGACGCCGCCCCAGATCTGCCCCAGCACGCCCAGCGAATTCCCTGCCGGATCGCGCAAGCCCGCGTAGGCAAGTTGCGAATCCTTGACCGAATCGCGATTGAAGCTGAAGGTGAAGGGACCATTGCCCGGCTTCCAGAGCATGCGGGCCGTCACGGTCTGAATCAGAAATCCGTACGGCGTTGTGCCTGCCGCAATAGCCAGATGCGGAAAGGCCAACTGCACCTCACCGCCCAGTCCCACGGAGTTCTGCTGCGCGGGGATGGTGGTATCGGTGCCGGTCAAGGTTCCAATCGGCGCGGCAATCACGGTCTGCTTGGTTCCATCCGTGGTGGACTCCAGCACACTCAACTGCGCCGTGCCGTCGGCCTGACCGGAGTCGAGGAAGACGGGCTTGGCGATAATGCTCAGACGCACGTTGTAATTGCCGCAAATGGACGCCTCAAAGGGAGCTTCGAGGGCCGCCAGATGATCGTAACCAAGCGTGCCGCTGCGGTAATTCAGCATGCCGGTTCCTCCCAGCCAGGAGCTGTAGCCGCTTTCGATGGACTGCAACTGCAGCTCAGCGTCTTCGCGGGGGCTCACCGGATGGGCGTTGCGTTGAACGCGAACCCAGGGGCCACGCAACGGCGGCAAGCTACGCTGCTCCAGTTCCTCATCCGTCAGACCTGCGCCCGTGGAAGGCACGGGAGCCTGCGGCAGATCGGCCTGCTGGTAACTTTCCACCGGCGGCTGCGGCGAGGCAGGCAATGCGGCTTCGCGCGCAGGCTGGCTTGTGGCTTCGTCCTGGAACTGCGCGGGCCGGGGCTTTCTGTTGCTGTGGTGCGTAGCCGTCTGCCTTGGTGCGGAAGCGGTGGGCACAGGCTTGGAGGCTGGTATGGCGGGCTGCTGCTGCACCGCCGGAACCACGGTCTGCGACGTACTGGCCGCACCCTGGCGGGGAGCTGAAAATGCTCCCGTCGCGGCTTCCTGCGCGGAAGGCGTGTACTGCACCGACTCATAGTGGCGGGGCTGCGCCGCATGACCGGAAGACACAACCACAGGGGCCTTGACGGGCGCTGCATGCAGCACCGTGGCCGAACCCTGGGTCAGCTGGCTGTCGGTCTGGTTGGCAAACAGGGTCAGCACCTCGGCCGGCAGTTCGCCCATCGGCTGCGAGGTAATGCGCAGGCCGCTGGCCGAAGCAGAAGCGGCCAAACGCGGCGTCCTGACTGGAGCCTTGGTGTTTTTGCTGCTCTTCTGGCCGTTTGTCACCTGCGCCACCGGCAGGAAGATTGCCTGCTCACGGCTGGCCTGCTCAATCAGCTGGAAGCCGGATTGCGCTCCAGATGGATTGGCAATCGGGCGGATAAAATTCTGGCCGCCTGCAGGCGCTTCCAGGCGGCTGGCCGTTCCGGGCTTATAGGCAGGCAGAGGCAGAGCAACCGATGGTGGATCGCTGCGCGGATCGAGCAGTCTTCTGGTGTCGCCCGTAGACGGCGTCCTGTAGCCCTCGGCAGGAAGCGGCAGGTAAGCATCGAGGCTCTTGACCGAGGAGCCCGGAGGCATGGCAGCCAGGGCTGCACGCCAGTAGCCGGTGGCCCGCTCGTTATTGCCGCGCTTCTGCTCAAACTGCGCGGCAGTGCCCAGAATCTGCGGATCAGAGGGGTAAAGCGAGAGAGCCTGCCGCAGCCACGCCTCGGCCTGCGCCATGTCGGCAGCGGCCAGAGCAGCGGCAACCGCTCCCTGATAATCGCCCGCCGTGGCATTGTCCATGGGGATGGACTTATAGAGAGTGACGGCGTCCTGCGCACGGCCCAGGCGCACATACGCACCGGCCACTGCACGGCGGACCGTCAGATTGTTAGGAAAATCCTGCGAAGCGGCCAGCAGAATCTGCACTCCGCGCAGCACATTGCCCGCCTTCATGGCGGCGCTGGCACGGCGCACAGCCCAATCCGCCCAGAGCGTCTGCACGTCCTGCCGCTGCGCTGCGGTCAGATCAGACCGCCCATCCAGTCGGCCCAGCACCGCATAGAGCGCCGGATCATCCTGCAGGTTATAGAGCAACCAGGCATGCTGCACCTCCAGCCCGGCAGGGGCGGCGGCCGAGCGATGCAACAGGTAGAACTCCTCCACCCGGTTCAAAGAACTCATGGCGTGGGGCACATCGCCCACCGCGCTGTACAGGCTGGCAATGCCCTGCACAAACTCAACGTCGGCCTCTAACTGGCTGCGCACATCGGCCGGAATCCGGTCCAGTTCCGCCAGAGCCTCGTCGTTGTGATGGGCCGCGCTTAGCGAGAAGATCAGGCCCTTCCACGTATCGCTGGCCAGCGAATGCGGCGGATTAAGCAGGATCGGCGTTGCCTCCTGCGCCTGCGCAGTGGCTACCCGCACCATGTTCGCGGAAATGCCACTGGTGTAGTGGACTGCCGGACGCACGGTGTACAGCAGAGCGTCTTCTTGCCCGGTCGCACTCTGCTGATGCAGAAGATCGGAACTCTCGGGCTGGGCGGCGGGAATTTCGGTAATTACGGGCCGCGCGTCCTGAAGCGCACCCTGAGGCGCATTCTGCGGCGTGAGCGCAGGCAGCGGCTCCGTGCTACTCGTGCTGCGCGGCGGAGCCAGCACCACCGGGGCCGAACCGTCGTAGGGATCAGGACCGTAGGCGGGCAGCGCCGGAATCTTTGCCGTCTTGGGGAATGGTTCCGCACTCGGATCAAGCAGCCGCTGCAGATCAGCCGCCGTCATTACCTTGCGGGCACGCTCGTCCTGCTCGGGATAAACCAGCGTATGCGCCAGACGGTCCATGGGCGAGGCCGACGGCATGGCCGCCAGCGAGGCGCGATAGTAGTCGGCTGCGCGCTGATTATCGCCGCGCGCCTGCTCATAACGAGCTGCCAGACCCAGAATCGCCGGATCGTGCGGGTAGCGTTCGAGAGCCTGCCGCAGCCAGAGCTCGGCCTGGGCCTTGTCGTTGGCCGTCAGCGCCGCGCCTACCGCTCCCTGAAAGTCGCCCGAAGTCGCATCCTGCATGGGCACAGTTTTAAAGATGGCCAGTGCTTCCTTGGTGCGGCCCACCTGCGAGTAGCCACCAGCCACGGCCTTGCGTACCGTCAGATTGTTGGGGAAAGCCTGATAGGCCGCATCCAGAATATCTACCGCGCGCCGCGGATTGCCATTTTCAATGGCCACCTGCGCCCGCTTTACGCTCCAGCTGGCCCAGATGTTCTGCACCGACTCGCGCTGCGCCGCCGTCATGTCCTTGCGCCCGCCTAGCTTCATCAGCGTGTTGTAGAGCGCACGGTCATTGCCAATGTTGAACAGCAGCCACGCATGCTGAATCTCGATTGCCGCCGGCGGCGTTGTCCTCGTCTTGCTGTAGAACTGCTCCACGCGCGTCATGTACGCAACGGCGTTTTGCGTGTCGCCGGTGGCCGCATACAGACTGGCCTCCAACTGCACAAATTCGTTGTCGGCCTCCAGCGTTTTACGCACCGGGGCGGGAATCTGCGCAACCTCCTGCAGGGCTTCGGAGTTGCGGTTGGTCGATTGAAGGGTGGTGATCAAGCCCTTCCATGCCTCGGCCCGGTCAGGGTCTTCGGCAAGCACCTGACGATAGATTCCATAGGCCTGCTGGGTGTTGTTGCGCAGCATGTAAATGGCCGCCAGCTGCAGGCGAAGCTGCACGCTCGGCTTGCCACCCGCCGCGATCTGCTGCCGGGCGGAGCGCTCCAGAAGTCCCTGCGCCACTTCGTACTGATTGGCCTGCTGATAGATTGAACCCAACATCGAGAGAAAACCGGGGTCGGCCAGCGATGCCTCATAGACCAGCGCCGGCATCTTCTCCACATCGGCAATGGCCAGCCCGTCCTGCCCCATCTGATGATGCGCGCTCACCAAGCCCATCCACGCCGAGCGATTGCCAGGCTGCCCATCGAGCACCTGTGCATACAGCTCCGCGGCCTGATTCTCATGGTGCGCCGCCAGCAGGAGTCCGGCGTACTGCAGCTTGGTGTCGTCACGCAGCGTAGAGCCGTTGTTCGGGAAAGGCAGATTGAGGGCAATGGCCAGCACACGCTGCGCCTCAGCCGTTTTGCCTTCGCTTTGATCGATGGCTGCCAGCGTTCGCAGGTAGTCAGGATCTCGGCTGAGAGCCGTCTTCACACTCGCAGGGAAACGCGCCTGCGTCGCCATGGCCTTCTGGTTTTCGTTATTGCGGGCGTAGGCCAAAAAGAGCCCGCGCCAGCCGTCCAGATTGCCCGGCTGAATCTTCACCAACTGCTCATAGACGCCTGCCGCGGCGGGGTACTGCTCCTGCCGGACCAGCAGACCGGCCAATCCGTTGAGCGCCTCGGGGCTGCGCGGATTCATGGCCAACGCGGCCTTATAGCGGGCCTCGGCCACATCGTAATGGCCATCCTCGAGGGCCTGCGCGGCCTCATTCATGGTGGACCAGAAGCGCGAGGACTCCAGCGCCGACTCCACCGAGCGGTCCTTATAGCCGTTCTGCTCAGCCTGGGTCAGATAACTGATGGCGCCGCTGAAGTTCTTCTCCTGCATGCGCAAAAAGCCCATTCCAGCCGCCGCGCGGCCGTTCTTGGGATCTTCTTCCAGCAGGGCCAGAAAGCGCTTCTGCGCCTCGTCGTTGTGGTGCGCGTTCAAGGCGGCAAAGGCAACATGCTCGGCGGGCGTGCGGGCGATGCCGGAGTTCATCTGCGCCAGCTTGTTCTCATCTTCCTTCAAATGACTGGAAATTTCAGCGTCTTGCGGATGATCCTTCAGGTAATTACGCAGCTCTCCGGTGACGGCCGGGTTCGACGCATCCCAGAGCAGGGCCTGACGCAACGCGGCCTGCGCATTCGGTTCCTTGGCGTGCGCCTCCAGCATGCGAATGCCCTCGACGCGGGTCCTCGGATCATAGGTGAGCATGGTGCCCAACTCAACAAAGCAGCGCCCATCGCCAGGATTGCGCGCGGCCAGTGCCCGCATACCGGCAATCGCCTCGGTCTTGCCGTTAGCCGTACCGTAGAGCGTCTGATAGTAGGCCAGCGCAATATCGCCGTCGGGGGGATGATCACCATAAAGCTGGCGATAGATGCGCATGGCATCCTCAACCTTGCCGCCACGGGCCAAATCGCCCGCCTGCCGCAACTGGTCACTCTGCGCATGAGTGCTGGTCAGCGCCTGAATCTTGGCCAGGTTCGGATCATTCGGGTTGACCTGGCGCAGCTTGCTGAGCGCATCGTTGGCCTTGTCGTTGGCTCCGGTCAGCTTCAGGTCACGGGCCAGGCCAGCCAGCGCCTCGGCATTCGACGGCTCAGAGAGCAGAATCTGCTGCCAGAGCTGGATTGCCATATCGGGGCGGCCGCGCGCGTCCAGCGCATGCGCTTTGAGGATCAGGCTGGCCCGCACGGACGTCGCACCACTCGCTGCACTGGCAGGCTTCTTTTGCGCATGCATCTGCGCCAGAACCAGCACCAGGCAGCTCACTGCGACAATGATCGATTTTTTAGCCACCCTGCCCACCCTCATCGCTTCCATCCCACTGTCAATTCGCCTCCGTCGCCAAACCGGAATCTTCCATCCAGAAAGCCGGTAGCAAAAAGCGCAAGATTCTGATCGTAATAAGACAGGTCTTTTCCGTACAGTCCCGAAGAAGCGTCCTGCTGCGCATTCATCCGGGCAATCTGCCGTACAACCAGGGGCGAAAGTCCGGGGTACGCCCGCAGGTAAGGCAGAAGTGCCGCCGAAAAGCCTACAGGTCCATCTTGCTCGAAAGGAACGCCCTGGTCACTCACCTTTTCAGGGGGGGCATCATGATTGGCAAGGTAGGCGCTCATTGCGGGAAGCGCGTTCAGCAGGTCTTCACGCACCAACTTGTTCCCTGTCATGCCCGCCCACAGATAGACCCGGATGGCGTCATAACTGCCCAGCGCAACGGGAAGCTCCTTGCTGGTGGCGCTTTTGGGCAAAGCCGCCGGGTAAAAACCATCGCCCGGAACATAGTCCACCCAATCCATGGCGTAGCCGTGGCGGGCGCTCTGGTTCAGCAGACGGGGCACATTCAGCGCAATCTTCTGCCACGGTCCACCGGGATCGACCACGGCCAGCCGTTCAAACTGAAAGACGGGCAGGTAGCTGGGGTTGAGCATCCAGGCCCGCTCATGCTGGAATCCCACCGTCGCGGGCAACAACATGGGGCCGAAGCCGGGCAGATCAGCCACTTCATTTTTGGCAATCAGTGCGGCCAGCTTGATTCCCTGCGCCTTGTAGCTTGGTTCCTTCCACAATCTGCCAGCTTCAATCAGCGTGTAAGCAATCCAAAGATCGGCGTCGGAGGCTGAATTTGTATCGAGCGTCTTCCAGCTTCCGTCCGGGCTTCGCCCCCAAAGCCAGGCGGGCAAGTGTGCCGTCAGATCGCCTGCTGAAAGATTGGCGCGGGTCCAGTTCAGCACCCGGTCAAAGCATGGACGGTCATTAGCGGCCAGAGAGAAGAAGAGCGCATAGGCCTCGCCCTCGGAGGTCGTGTGCTGGTCGCCGTTGGGGTCAAAGACCCGGCCCTGCGCATCGACAAAACGCGCCTGATAGGACTGCCACAGCTTCCACTGACTTTCCTTGCAGCCACCCGAGACGCACAGCATGAACAGCAATCCTCCCAGCATCCAACGCTGCACACCACGGCCGCGTAATCTCATCCGCATTCTCCCCTGGACTGCATCCACTCCCCGTACTGCCTGAGTGCCCACCCCGCCACGAACTTGTTTGTGTGGCCAGGGTGGGAAATCGAGTCAACATTTAATTTACCGAATCAACCGCATTCAGGCCCAAGCCTGAGACGGTTAATCAATCAGCTTCAGGCGCCTGCGGGCCTTGGCACGCAGCCAGAGGCGGATCCAGACAGCCAGCAGGAAGGCCAGCGACATCATCAGCACCGCAGCCAGCCATGGAACCTCGGTAAACCACAGGGTCAGGCGGGTCCACAACGGTAACACGCCCACATGATAAACATCCGAGCCAATGCGGAAGGACTGGAACTGGCTGCCATGCAGCACCGCCACCGATCCCTGAATCTCACTGGACTGTTGCACCTTCATGAAGCTGTCCATGAAGGCCGGGAAGGTGCTTGCATCGCGCAGATGAATCGCCACCACGCTGCGCGGATCGTTCGGATCAAACGGCGAGCGAATACCCTCAATGATTGCATCCGGCGTTCCCGCCGCGCTCAGCATACCCGACTCGCCATGCTCCTGGGCGCTCATCTTCCACCACTGATTGCCATGGAGCGGCGCAAAGAAGCCCTGCGTATCGCGCACCTGCACCTCACCGCTGTGCAGGGCCACCGGCAGCTTGTCGGCAAGTTTGTCAAAACCCGGCTGGTCGTCGCCTGCGCCAATCACCAGAAAGTCCTGATGCGCGCCAGAGTGCAGCGCCTCGGCTCCAGCTACGGTTACGCGCAGCGCCGGAAAACCGGTCTGACGGCTGAAGTGGCCCATCAGCGTAACGAAGGTTTCAATCTCCTGCTCGCTTGGCGAAGGTGGCAGAACCACCGTCGTCTCGCTCATGTCCGCCATCCGCGTAAACGGGAAGCCGGCGTTGGCAAAGGTCTCCAGATTCGGCAGCGGCGCATAGTGCGGATAGCCGGTCAGGTCAAGATGCGTATCGCGCAGAATGGCAGCCTGCATACTGATCGGCGTTGTATCCTGGCAACCGCCCTTCTTCAGCAACTGGAAGGTGAAGTCGAACGAGAGCGAATTGGAAAAAGGCCGCAGATTGACCACCGGGACCGGCACATCCACCTGCATGACCTTGGACGCTTCCTGCCCCGGCACCAGAGGAACCGAACCGAGAAAGGCGTTGTTGATCCTGATCTGCATACTGGAGATCGGACCGATGGGAATCGAGTTATAGCGATAGACCAGATGCAACTTGGCATTGGGCCGCTCGGAGTAGAAAATATCGGGCGGAATGCGGAAGTAAACGCTCAGCGGAACCGAGCCATCGCTCTGCAACTGATCGGCCTGCGCGTAATCCCACAGCGGAATCGTCTGGTCGGTACGTGCCCAGCGCGGCGCATCATCCGGCTTGCGTTTGTCGGCCAGCTTCAGGCCGTCAATCGTCACCAGAGAACCGTTGAGCATGTCACTGTGCTGCGCCACGGCCTGCGCGGCCTGCAGCGCCTGATCGCCATCGGCTCCGGCAATCACCAGCACCTTGCCGTAAGGGTCGTTGGGATTGGTGCGCATGGCCACCGTGGGCCCGTTGATCGGTGGCAGATTCAGCCCCGGCGGCAGATTTCCCGCTCCATCCGAAATCACAATCACGTTGCCCGGCGGAATAGCTCCGATGTGCACCGGAAAACGCACCGGACGGGACTCGCTGATCATGCCAAAGTAGCTGGAAACCACACCTGCGGCCTGGATCGCCTTGTACGAAGGAGTCTGCGAGAAGATGACCGGCAGGCTCAGCGGCTGAATCACGGCCGGGTCCAGGAACGGCATGGGAAGCTGCTTCAAGTCATCGGCCAAAGGCAACAGATCGCCCTGAATATCGAGGAATGTGTTGCGATGCACACGCGCCCAGAGCGTCGTATTGGCCGGGTCTTCGCAGACCATGGTGTAGTGGCCAATGAACTCGATGGTCAGCGTGTTGTCATGCACCAGCAGCTCAGAAGGAATAGTGAACTCGGCCTCGGAGTCGCGACTGTCGGAGCCGCCCACCTGCCCCGGTGTAGGCTGCACGGTGGCAAACAGCGTACCGTTCAGCATCAGCTTGATGTGGCTGAGCTGAGGCAGCAGACTGGGAGAAAACGAGTAATAAAGATGGATCTTCGCGCTGCGCACCACATGGGTTTCGGGCAGCGTGAAGTAGATGCTGTGCATGCTGTCGATGCCGTGCAGTTCAATCTGCGGCGCACCGGCGTCGCTCAGCGTAAAGCTGTCGCGGTACTGCCCGGCCGGTATGGGCGCGTTCTTGTCGGCAACGGCGGGAGCGGCAACGGCCGGCTGCGGCGGAACCACGGCGCTCACCTTCTGGGCCCGTACGGCAGGGCTTCCAACCAAAAGAGCTCCCAACAGAAGCGCCGAGCCAACCATCGACATAGAGGCCCGTTTGGTGGGCTTCTCTTTAGCCGAAAACAGGCTCTGGAAAGTTGATTTCAAACCATGCATCGAGATCATGAAGATACGCCCCAGACTGCGCAGAACATCGTCGTTTTCGCGGGACTCGTCCCAGCCTAGCCAGGAATCGGCGCGTGAATAAAGCACCATGGTCAGCACTTCCTGTTCGGGAATCGATAGATTTTCAAAGCGCACACGCAGGATCGAGCCCTCGCTGGAAACCACGGTGGCGGGCAGATTCTGCGTACCGGAAGGGGTCGGGAAGGCCAGTTCAACCAGTGTATCGGGCGGCAATTCCAGCTCATGGTCAAAGTGAATGCTGGTACCACCGCTCGACATATCAACGGTTTCGCCCTCGGCCACCTGTTTACCATCAAGCCACGCCGCCACCGGCGTCACCAGACTGATGCGCACCGTCGAGCGCAACTGGCGCATCTCCCGGGCCACCGCCGTGCACACACCCAGAATCATGATGTTAAAGCAGCACCAGACCACATTCATCACCACGGTGCCCGGACGATCGCGGTCCCAGAGGAAGAAGCGCGGAATGGCCACAGCCAGACCCACAAAGTTGAACATCAACATGACCAGGAACGGTTGCGCGATGCGCGTATCGAAGAAGGTCTTCTTCACCACGCCGCCCTTGGAGGTCACGTTGAACTTGCCCAGCTTGGGGTTGATGAGCGCCATCAGAGTAGGCAGCAGAATGTAGGGCGCCAGAACCGTCTCGTAGATCTCATTCCAAAACGAGTGACGATGCGCACCCTGAATCCGTGAGTTGGTCACGTTCGACAGCATCAAGTGGGGCATGGCGTAGGCCAGAATCGAGGCCCAGTAGCCCGGCACATTGGTGTGGTTCAGCAGCAGGAAGATCAGCGGCGCGGTCAGGAAGATCAGGCGCGGTATCGCGTACATGAAGTGGCACATGGCGTTGAAGTAGCACAGCCTCTGCGGCAGCTTCAGCCCGGGCGCGAAGAGTGGATTGTCGGTGCGCAGAATCTGGATCATGCCACGCGCCCAGCGGATGCGCTGGCCCACATGCGCCGCCAACCGCTCGGTGGCCAGTCCAGCCGCCTGCGGAATGTTGATGTAGGCCGAGTTCCAGCCGTAAATCTGCAGACGCAGTGAGGTGTGCGCATCTTCCGTCACGGTCTCGATCGCAATGCCGCCAATCTGGTCGAGTGCCGAGCGGCGCAGAACGGCGCAGGAACCGCAGAAGAACGAGGCGTTCCAGAAGTCGTTGCCATCCTGCACAATGCCGTAGAACAGCTCGCCCTCGTTGGGAATCACCTTGAACTGGCCCAGATTGCGCTCGAACGGATCGGGCGAATAAAAATGGTGCGGCGTCTGCAGCATGGCCAGCTTGCGATCCCGCAGGAACCAGCCCAGCGTCATCTGCAGAAAGCTGCGGGTGGGCACGTGGTCGCAATCGAAGATGGCCACAAACGGCGAATTCACGCTCTTGAGCGCCGTGTTGATGTTGCCCGCCTTGGCGTGAGCATTGTTGGGACGGCTCTTGTATCCAACGCCCGCCGCCTGCGCAAACTCTACAAACTCCTGGCGTCGGCCATCGTCCAGAATGTAGATATGCATTCTGTCTGCCGGCCAATCCATATTCAGCGCCCCAAAAACCGTGTAACGAACCACGTCAAGCGATTCGTTATAGGTGGGAATCAGCACGTCCACATCCGGCCACTCGTCGGTGCTCTCCGGCAGTGGAACCGGAGCGCGGCGCAACGGCCAGATGGTTTGAAAATAGCCCAGGAAAAGAATGAAAAAGGAGTAACTCTCGGCCAGAATCAGGCTGAGGATGAAGAAGGCATCGAGCGCCGTCCAGTAATTGGCCGGATCCTCGAAGAAGTGGATGCACTGCGAGATGCGCCAGAAGCCGTAGCGAAAAGTGCAGAACATCGACATCAACATCAGCGTCAACGTCACCAGATACGACTCAGAGGTGCGCGCAATCGCCAACGCCATCAAAAGTGTCAGCAGTCCTGAAACCACCTGCTGTGGCCAGGTCAGGGGAAGCACAGCCAGGAAATAGAAGACCGTTCCCGCTGCGAGCAGGAACACAAAGCGAAGCAGCTTTGTGAGGATGTTCTCGCCGGCTCCAATCTTCTGCCACAGGCCTGCTACCGTCATCGTTCACTCCAACGCGCGCCTCGCTTGCCTGAGCCTGCGGGGGCAGATTGACTTTTGAACCATCCTGCAAGATTGGCGAAGTCTTCCGCAACCATGGAATTAGGCGCGTAATCGATCACCGTCATTCCTTCCGCAAGCGCCTCGCTGATGGCGGGAGCACGACGCAGAGTGAACGGCAGCAACCGCTCGCCTAACTGCTCACGAAGCACCTCGCGCATATCCAGATGCAAAGGCAGCGAAGCATCGAACTGGTTCAACACGTAAAAAGGCTTTACGGCTGCAGCAGAGGAAGCATTGTGCTGAAAGAAGCTGTCGATGGCGCGAATGCTGACCACCGAATTCATCTCCGGCGTCAGTGGCACCAGAACCATGGGCGAAAGACGCAGCAGCTTGCGCGAAATCTCCGCCGAGGCCGTAGCCAGATCGACGATAACCCGGCTGGCATCCCGGGCCAGGCGATTGACTTCCGAGGCTAACATCTCGCCATGGTCGTTGGCCTCGGAATCGAGTGTAACCAACTGAATCGGAGCATCGGAGGACGAACCTGGAGGCAGAAAAGTGCGTAATTGTCCGGGACGCTGATCGATGGCGCCGAAATAATATGGAAGTAACCCGTAGGGTGCCGTATCCACCAGCAGAACCTGCTCGCCCGAGGAGGAAAGTGCCCGCCCCAGCGTGGCCGCCACAGCCGTTTTTCCCACCCCGCCAGCCAGTGAAAAGACCGCCAGCACAGGCGCGCGTTGCTGACCGGAAACCGACGACGCCGTCGAAGAATCCTGATGCAAAACACCCTGCAGCGCATACCAGCGCGAAGTCATGCGTTCGCGGGATTCCTGCAAGGTGCTCTCGGACGGAATTGCCCGCGCTGCGGGCTGCGGTGTTGCCGCGGACAGTCGCTCAGTAGCCAACCATGCCGGCAAAGCCTCGTCTTCCTCTTCCTGCGCCTCAACGGCCTCCAACGGAGAACTCTGCAGAGAGGGCGCGGCAGCGGCTACAGGCTGCGGATAGGCTGGTGAAAAAGCTGAGTATTTATTAACTGCCTCGGACTCTTGCGGCAAAAACTGCGGTTGCCGGACAGCCTGCTGCGCGGCACGGAACTGCTGCAAAGCCTGCTGTGCGGCCTGCTCTTCCCGGGCAATCTGCGATGCAGTCTGACGTTTGAACAGCTCGGCAGCCGCCTGTTCCTGGCGGGATTTTTCCGCGCCGTTGATCAATTCGAGGGTCTGACGCTGCTGCCTGGCCTGCTCGGCCTCCGCCCGCTGACGGATGTTCTCCTGCTCTTCCTCGGCAGCCTGTTCCAGCTGCAGACGAACCTTTTCCCGCATCGCCGCACGGCTGGCGGAAAAGTCGCGGTACTTGGCTCCATGAAGATTCGCCCAGGAATAAAGAGTCGCCACATCTTCTGGCGTCTGGTTCTGTTCTGGCAACACGTTCTGGTCGGCCATTGATTTCTCCTGACCCATCCCTCTATCCAGTTAGTAGTTCACAGCAGTATCCGGAGAGACTTCAGAGTTGGCCCCTGCCTGTTGGCGGGCCCATGGGGAATCCTAATGGCCTCGGGATGAATGAACAATAACACTTGCACGGTCAGAAAGCTAACACTTTTCTGGGATGCCGATACAGAAAGTATATTATTTTTAGTTACTTATGAGTTTCCATCTCACTATGGTCCACTTTCCTCAAGACTTATGCTGGCCAGCCGCCACGCCTGTGCTACGCTCTCCTCAACACACAGGTGCAGCACAGGCACAAAACATTCTTTCTACAGCACAATCCGCCTGCCCGGGGCGCGAACCCACGGGCTCAGTTCCCTGCCCGCAGCAAGCATCCCGGCGCTGGCAGGTAGCATCAAGCATTTCTAAAATAGGTGTAGACCGAAAGAATGCTCATAAGTACCTTTTAATCAAGAAATAGGTACCCAAAATAGCATTCAAAAGTCTCTAAGTCTTCCGCAAAAGCTCTCAAAGGTACAAACACCATGAAGCAACTGAAAACCCTGATGACCGAACGCCGCAATCCAGCCAGTGAAGCGCTGGACTCCATGAACGCTCTGGAACTGGTGACGCTGATCAACCGCGAAGACACACGCGTACCCCGCGCCATCGGCAAGGTTTTGCCCCAGATCGCCCTGGCCGTGGACAGAATTGCCCGGCAACTGGCCCGTGGCGGCCGCATGATCTACGTGGGCAGCGGAACCAGCGGCCGCATCGGGGCGCTCGATTCCTCCGAGTGCCCGCCCACCTTCGGCATCGATCCTCGCATGGTGCAATTTGTAATGGCCGGCGGCGAGGGCGCTCTGGCCCGCGCCACCGAGGCCAGCGAAGACTCCGCCTCTCTTGGACGCAAAGACCTGCTGCGCAAGCGGATCACGAAAGACGATGTGGTGATTGGCCTGGCCGCCAGCGGCCGCACTCCCTACACGATTGCCGCGCTGGACGCCGCTCGTCTGAAGGGCGCGACCACCATCGCCATCGCCTGCAACCGCAACTCCGCCCTCGGCAAGGCGGCGGAAATCACCATCGAAGTTGAGGTCGGTCCCGAGGTGCTCACCGGCAGTTCCCGCCTGAAAGCCGGCAGCGCCCAAAAGATGATCTGCAACATGCTCTCGACCGGCGCCATGGTTCGCCTCGGCCATGTGTACAGCAACCTGATGGTGAACCTGCACATGAGCAACAAAAAACTGCGGGTGCGTGGCCAGATCATCCTTGAAAACCTCACCGCAGCCACTCCCGAAGCAGCCCTGAATGCGCTGGAAAAATCCGGCTGGAACCTGCCCGTGGCACTGGTCATGCTGAAGGCTGAAGTAAGCAAGACCGAGGCCATGCGACGGCTGAAAAAATCCGGTGGCATACTCCGCGCCGCCATTGCAGGACTCTCTGTGGCAGGAGCTGGCCAAAAATGCCGCGGCTAAACTGACTGTGGAAAATCTCATTGCGGAGGGAAGCGAGGGTTTTAGAGCATTTTCGGAATTGCTGTAGACCGAAAGCAGGATGCTAAGTGCCTTTTTCCTCAAGAAAAAGGCACCTTGCAAGTCCCTTAAAAAGTCTACGTGTATTCCGAAAATGCTATAACCCTCGCAAACGTCCCGGTTCATGCGTGAGGGCTTCAGCCCTGGGGGGATCATTCAGGGCAACTTTGCATGAATTTGGCTATTTTTAATAGCCAAATTTTCGCGTGAATTGTGTGAATCATAGAAATACCCGCGCCTGAAGGCTCGTTCCTTGGCCTGCGTTCTTTCGGGGGCATAAATGCCCCCGCTCCCTCCACACCTGCTCCAAAAGAAACTTTTCCGCAGCCTGTGAAGCCGTCACCTTTCAAAACAGATTCAAGCCTTGGTTACACACCGAATCACTAGGGTCTGTTGACGTTCCTCAGGTGGATGGCCTGAGGAACGTCAACAGGCCCTAGTGCAGCCGGGACTTCAACTGCCCCGCCAGATCCGCCGCCCGACCATTGCCACGCCACAGAACCACGCCCTGCGGACTGAGCAGCAGAACTGCGGGCTGGCTCTCATCCGTTACGCCAAAAAAGGCGCGCCATGCAGCATTTTCTTCCGTTGCCAGCAGCAGATGGCTCTGCCACTCGGGCGGCGTCTGACGGCGCAATCCACCACGGATGAGCGGACGCACAAAACCCGGCGCAGCTTCCAACATCACCACCTGATAGACCTGTTCCTGACGGAAGGCCGCATCGGAGTGCAGCAGGCGCAGCCAGGCCAGACTTTCGTTGTTGGCCGCACGGCTGAAGCTGCCCACGGCAAGGGTCGGCGCACCCTGCAGAACCGCCGCCGGAACCACAACTCCTCCCGTCAGCCGCTCAAGCGGAGCAGAGGGCAGAACGGCCTGCTGCGCCAGCCCCTGAAGAAAGCAAAACAATCCGCCCAGCAACGTCAGAAACGCGGTTCGCAGAACTGTCGGAATTCGCATCGTCTCTTGCATCGTCCCTTTTACCCTACCCCAACGCACAGGCAGCAAAGATCCATCCCACTGAAAAATCTGTTCCAGCAAGTGCGTGCCCTGGATTTTTCCGAGGCCTCTTTATGTCATCCTTGCTAAGTTTTGTGCGACACTGTGCGGGTTCGCAGCATGGAGCATTTTCGGAATACCCGTAGGCTTTTTAAGGAGTTTGCAAGGTGTCTTTTCCTTGAGGAAAAAGCACTTGGTATCCAGCCTTCGGTCTACCCCCTCCCGAAAGAGCTCTGTCCACTGCCAACCGAAGATCCCTTCCCGAGGTCCGTAATGCCCGTGCTCCGCTCCGCCCTGATCGCCCTCTCTCACAACCGCCCCCTGCGCCGTCTGATGGAACAGACTCATCCGGGCCGCAAACTCAGCAGCCGTTTTGTGGCTGGCATGGAAATCACCGACGCCCTGAACGCCGCCGAGCAGGTCCAGCGGCATGGCATTGGCTCAACCCTCGATGCACTGGGGGAAAGCGTGAACACGGAGGCCGAAGCCCGTCAGGCCGCCGACAGCTATCACCAGTTGCTCGACATGGTCTCCAACCGCAAGCTGAATGCCAACGTCAGCCTGAAACTGACCCAGATGGGTCTGGGACTCTCGGTGGAACTGGCTGAGGAAATCCTTACCGGACTGGTGCAGCATGCTGCCTCCATCGGCAATTTTGTGCGGGTAGACATGGAAGAATCGGCCCTGACGCAAACCACCCTCGACATGGTGCGCCGGGTGCATGCGCGTCCCGGCCTGAAAGGCGCGGTAGGCATTGTGATTCAGGCCTATCTCTACCGCTCCGCCGCGGACATTGAGCAACTGCTGGCCGACGGCATCCGCGTCCGGCTCTGCAAGGGCGCATACAAGGAACCGGCCTCCGTCGCTTTTCCCAACAAACTCGATGTGGACGCTAATTACGTCCAGCTCAGCCATACGCTCATGGCCAGCCCCATCTATCACGGTCTGGCCACGCATGACGTCGCCATGATCGAGGCCGCCAAACACTACGCCAGTAAGCGCGGAATTAAGCCCGAGCGCTTCGAATTCCAGATGCTCTACGGCGTACGCCGCGATCTGCAGCGCCAACTGGTTCAGGATGGCTACAACGTCCGGATCTACATTCCCTTCGGCAAGGAGTGGTATCCGTACTTCATGCGCAGACTAGCCGAACGCCCGGCCAACGTACTGTTCCTGGCCAAAAACTTCTTCCGCTAGAGCGGTTCTCCAATAGGTGTAGCCCTTTCGAGACTGTGCAAGGTGGCTTTTCTTGAGGAAAAAGCCACCTTGCTGCAGGGGCTTCGGTGTACAGCAATTGGAGAACCGCTATAGAGCCAGGACTCTAGATAACCAGCTTTCAATACGTTCCTAATCCGCAACCTGCAGACTGTTGTGTGAAGTTCGGTGTGTTTCGTATCGCTTCTTCAACAGGAAATGCTGTCGGCAATTCCCGCACTCCCATGGATACAACCCGAACAGAGGAAAGATCTTCTTTTGCAGGAAGGTATGGCGTTCCGCACGATGCAAACGCTCATGATTGCACTTGGGACACACCATTCTTTTTCTGGACTCTGACCGTCGAGAACGTCTGGAGCTCATTCGTTTCTATCTCCTTTTCCAAAATCACGCCTCGGGCCCAGCATAAATACGGTTTGGCTGCAGAGCATTTTGGAATTCAAGCAGGAAAAACAAGTCTTTTTACGTATGGGTAGCGTTTCCAGTTGAACTCGTTGCCTTCCACCGTAATTGTCCAGTCAGGGGTGGACAATCGATCTCTTAAGGACTGAATTCACTAAAAACGATTTAATATCTAGAACGTTACCAAGATCCTCCGCCAAAGGGAAGATCCTGAGCAAAAAAAATCAGTTTTCATTTCTATTTCTGTTGAAAAATCCCGCTTTCATCCCCGCCTGAAAGTCTCTCCAGAGCACGGATGGCCAAGCCCGTAATTGCCCGGGCCAGCGGTTGGGAATCGTTCAGGGATTCCGGACGCTCCAGCCTCATTCCCAGCCTTTCCGCATGGCTGCGGAAGAGAATGTCCACGTCGTAAAGAATCTCGACGTGATCGCAGAGGAATCCAATCGGCTGCAAGAGCAGCGTCTTCACGCCTTCTTGCGCCAAAGCGTCGAGCGTCTCCTCTACTCTGGGTCCAATCCATGGCCCGCCGGAAGCTCCCTGGCTCTGGAAGGCAAACAACCAGCGGGAAAGTTCCGGCACACGCTCCGCCACCAGTTGCGCGGTTCTTTTGGCGTCTTCAGCATAGGCGTCTCCCGGCTGCCCATCCACAGGCGTCTGCACGGTGCGGCAGGGAACGCTGTGGGCGGTGAATAGCACCGGAACGGGGTGGCCAACTTCGGCCTGCATACGTGCCAGAACGGGCTGCAAACGCTCGGCAAAGGCCTCGGCCAGCAAGGGTTCCTGCGCCCAGCCAGCCGTAAAGTCCACCTGCAGCCCAACCGCGACGGCTTCCACGGCCCTGCGGTAGAGTCCGGTACTGGTGCGGGAGTTCTGCGGAGCAAGGCAAAGCACGGCCACCTGTTCCACGCCGTCGGCCTTCATCTGGGCAATTACATCGGCAATATAAGGCTGCCAGTTGCGCATTCCTACGTAAACAGCGACGGAATGGCCGGCGGCAGCCAGCTCCGCCTCCACCCTTTTGCCCTGTGCCAGCGTGATTTCGGTCAGCGGACTGCGGCCGATCAGGCTATAGCGGTGCTGAATCTCCTGAATAACGGCTTCCGGCAGCGGACGACCGCCGGTTACCTTGAGCAGGTATTCAGGGATCTGCTCCACCGTCTCCGGCGTGCCGTGGGCCAGAAGCAGAACAGCCTGTTTAGCCACGCTTTGCCTCCTGCTGGAACTTCGCATTGGTTTCGCGGCTGATGCGGCGCACCATCTTCACTACCTCCTGCACATGCTCGACGGGGGTTCCGGGAACAATGCCATGGCCAAGGTTGAAGATGTGGCCAGGACGACCGGCAGCCGACTCCAGCACCTCACGCACATGCTTTTCCAGCACGTCGAGCGGAGCAAAAAGGGTAATGGGGTCAAGATTGCCCTGCACCGCATGGCCGTAACCCACCCCACGCCAGCCCTCGTCGAGCGGCTGCCGCCAGTCCAGACCAACCACGTCGGCTCCGGTGGCCGCCATCTGCCCAAGCAGGGCCTGCGTCTCCACGCCAAAGTAAATCACCGGCACACCCATCTGCTGCACGGCCTCCACCAGACGCTTCGAGGCCGGATAGGCGTAGTCGCGGTAATCGGCCAGCGAAAGCGAACCAGCCCAACTGTCAAAGATCTGGATAACGTCGGCTCCGGCTTCCACCTGCTGGCGGCAGTAGGCAATCAGCACGGTAATAATCTTGTCCAGCAGCTGGTTCCAGGTGGACGGGTCGCGGTACATCATCTGCTTGGTGAAGATGTAATTCTTCGATCCGCCGCCCTCGATCATATAGCTGGCCAGCGTGTAGGGTGCGCCGCAGAAGCCGATCATGCCCAGCCTGTTGCCAAAATGCTTTGCCACCTTTTCAATGGCGCGGGCCACATAGCTCAGGTCTTCGGCGCGGTCGGTGCGCAGCGCCTGCACATCTTCCGCCGTACGCACCGGCTTGTGCACTACCGGACCTTCGCCCGCCTGAAACTCAAAGGGCAGGCCCATCGGCTCCAGCGGCAGCAGCAGATCGGCAAAGATGATGGCCGCATCCACGCCCAGCTTTTCCGCGGCGGTGATGGTCACCTCAGCGGCGATTTCCGGCTGTTTGCAGATCTCCACCAGCGTATGGTGCTTGCGGACGTCGCGGTACTCCTGCATGTAACGGCCAGCTTGGCGGAGAAACCAGACTGGAGTGCAGTCGACGGGCTGACGCAGACAGGCGCGCAAAAAGCGGCTGCCCTCGGGGGAATGGACCGCTTCAGCGGCCGGGTTCAGGATCATCGAATCCATATCACGTTGTATTGTACCGGGCGGCGGCGGAGCATGGCCTCCTGTTTTTCAGCGCCTCAAAAAACCAAAAGAAAATCAGAAAAATTCACCCGCTTCCAGAACGTTTTTGGGATCATGATGCCTGACTGTATAGGCTTGCAGAAAGCTCCTTTATTTCCCCTCTCATCCAGAGGGTCAATCTGTATCCTTTCGAGGTTTTCCCATGCAGCGTTTTTTCTTTGCCTGTCTAACCCTCACCATGTTCTCTACGCTGCAAGCGCAGCCAAACAAAACCGGCCTTCTGGAAGGCGCGCCAGAACCGACTTTGCAGGTCAGCAGCAAATCCTTTCTGCCTGGAGCACGAATTCCGCAGCGCCATACCTGCGATGGAGAGGATCTGTCGCCCCAATTGCAATGGGAGACTCCTCCCGAAGGCACACGCAGCGTAGCCGTCATCGTCACCGATCCGGACACACCCACCAAAAAGCTCTTCTATCACTGGATTCTTTACAACATTCCGGCCCGTACCCGTGGGCTACTGAAGGGTCAGGCCAAGCAGGAGATGCTGGTGGACGGCTCCCGTCAGGGGCTGAACACCGCGCGCAAGATTGGCTACATGGGCCCCTGCCCACCGCCGTCCGGCAAGCATCATTACTACTTCACCGTCTATGCGCTCGACACCATGATCACTCTGCCGCCCGGAGCAGGCATTGATCTGGTGAAGACCGCCATGCAGGGCCATGTTCTGGCCACCGGCCAGCTGATGGGGCTCTACGAACGATAAACAAACACCAGCGGCCAAAAACAAACAGAACAGCGTTTTGAAAGGGCACGGCTTTAGCCGCTGCGGAAAACCTCTCCCCAGAGTGGATTTGTCTTTGCGGAGGGAGCAAGGGCCTTCAGGCCCTTGAAGAATCGACGCATTGAATATCGCCTTTAGGCGCGGGCTTTTTCTTGCCCTGCCTACTTTGGCTGCCTGCCGGTGGAAAGACTTCCGGGGCTGAAGCCCGTGTTCTTTTTGCTGTTTTTTTTGCAGGGGTTAAAAACCCCTGCCTCCCTCCGCTACGAGTTCTTCCGCAACCTGTAAAGTCTCATTTATTTTGTTTTCCCTATCGCCAGCGGAAGATGCGCAGCGAAACGGCAAAGGCAATCAAACACCAGGCGATCAGAATTGCGATGGGAAGCAGCACTTCGCCCAATCCCGCGCCCTGCAGCATGTTGGCCCGCAGGGCGTCGATGGCTGCGGTCAGCGGCAACGCCCGCACCACGGGCTGCACAGCGGCCGGAAAGCGATCTGCCGAGAAAAATACGCCGGAAAGAATCCACATGGGCAGCATGGCAAAGTTCATCAGGCCGCTGACGGCCTCCATGGTGCGGGCCCGCGTGGCCACCAGCAGGCCCAGAGCGGAAAAGGTAAGCGACGTGAGCACGCACAGCCCGCCCAGCAGCAGCAACGAACCGCGAAAGGGCACGCCAAAAGCCAACCGCGCAAAGCCCAAGAAGAAGGCTACCTCGGCAATCAGCATGATCAGGCGCGAAAACAAGAACGAAACCAGAAACTGCCAGCGTGGCATGGGCGAGGCCACCATGCGCTTGAGCAGCTTCTTCTGCCGCGACTCCACAATGGAAAACCCGATGCCCCACATCGCCGAGCCCATCAGATTCATACCCAGAAGGCCGGGAACCACAAAATCAATGTAGCGAGCACCGGCTTCACGCACCGTCTGTTCCCGGCTGGTCAATACGTCGCGACGGCCCGCCGCCCGTTCCAGCGCCTCACCGGCTTCAATCCGCGCCAGACGCGCATCGGGATTGGTGGCGTCGTAGACGTACGCAACCTGCCCACCCTGCGCCACCGCCAGCAACACCACCTTGCCCCGCGACAGCTGCTCACGACCTTGCGTTTCGTCCAGTTGCACGGCCTTCAAGCGTCCATCGGCGTTCAGCGCAGAAACGGCCGCCGGGCTGTTCGCTCCCACCGGCAGTTTTTCAGGCGGCTGATTGCGATAGGCAAGCCCCAGTCCGGCGGCCAGCAGAACGGGAAAAACAAAGGTCCAGAAGATAGCTTCCGGCTCGCGCAAAAACAGGCGAAAGCGCGTCCGGGTCAGTTGCACAAGGCTGCTGCTTTCCCATCTATTCATCGCGCAGATTCCTCCCCGTCAGGTGTACGAACACATCTTCGAGCGTGGCCGAGTGGGTGCGGAATTCGCTCAACGGCAGACCCTCGGCTTCGAGCGTAGCCAGAATGGCCGGAGCAGCCTTATGCAGAGCGCTCACCGCCAGCCGATGCGTTCCGTCGGCAAAGCGATGCTCCCGCACGCCGTCCAACGCTTCCAACTGGCGGCTGAGCGCCTCCAGACGATCTGCCGACAGCGGCACTTTCTTGGCCAGGGAAATCTCCACAATGTCTTCGCCCCCGGCCAGCGCAATCAATTCGCGGGGCGTTCCCTCGGCAATTACTTTGCCATGGTCCATGATGGCCACGCGGTCGCTCAGGCGTTCGGCTTCGTCCATATAGTGCGTGGTCAGAATAATGGTGCGGCCCGCGCTCTTGAGAGCCTCCACCAGCTCCCACAAATGGCGGCGCGCCTGCGGGTCAAGGCCCGTCGTCGGCTCATCCAGAAAGATCAGCTCCGGATCGCCGGCCAGCGCCGTGGCCATGGCCAGCCGCTGCTTCTGCCCGCCGCTCAGGCCAACCACCCGCGCGGTGCGCTTCTCTTCCAGCTCCACGGTGTGGATCAGCTCCTCCACCGTCGGCCCCTGCCGGTAAAAACTGCGGAAGAGCCCGATGGTCTCCTCCACGGTGAGTTTGTCGGGGAACTGCGTCTCCTGCAACTGAATGCCGATCTTCTGGCGCAAGGCATGGGCATTGCGCTTCCAGTTCAGCCCCAACAACTCAACGACGCCTTCGTCCGCTTCACTCAGCCCTTCGCAGATTTCGATGGTTGTGGTTTTGCCTGCGCCATTGGGGCCAAGCAGGCCAAAGCACTCACCCCGCCGCACCTCGAGATTCAGGCCATCAACGGCCTGCACATCGCCAAAAGCCTTCCGTAACCCCACGATGCGCAACGCCAAAGGATTATTTTTCTCCTCGTCCGCCATGCAATAAGAGTACCGTGCGCTCTGCGGGCAAACGATGAGAAAAAATCTTTCTCCGGCAGGTCAAACGCCCGCCCGCGCCTGCGCGACGGCCGCAGAACAAAAAATTCCTCGGATATTCAGCAGAAATGCGACACGTCCTCTTGGCTCAACGATACAAAGCGCTCCCGAAGCGCAGGATTTACCGCCGCCACACCAAGCCGCAAGCGGGCTGCATTCCAGTGCTGGCGCGGGCAGTTTCCCGCACCCGTCTTTTTACTGCAATGCAGCACGAAATGCCCTTCTCCTACGCGCTGCGTCACATCGCGGCGCATTGTTCCCCCTTTATAATGGGGCGCAAAGAGCTATGAAACCTATGAGCGATGCAACCGAGTCCAAGCAGATCAGCACGCGAGAAATTCCCTTCAACTACACCTCGGCAGACGATGCCCAGGCCATCTCGTTCCTTCTCGGCCCCGAGACGGTAGGCGTTCTTGATGAACTGCGCAGTGCCCGCGTAACCGGCCGCAGCGCACGCCGACTGATGCGCATCTTCGGCGACCTGCTGATCCATCGGCGCAATCCGTACCTCTTTCAGGAACTGCTCGACTCGACCAAGCGCCGCGATGCCTTTTTCAAGCAGATCGGCAAGGACGTGGACGCGATCAACACCGCGGCCAATGGCGACGCGCGCGTGCTGGACACGCTGGCCCGCTGCCGCACGCTGATTGACCAGTTCCGTCAGGACATCAGCAGCATGCCCGACCTGCGCACCCGCGTCCGGCGTGAACTGGGCCCCGTCGTAGGCGCGTCCAATGTGCTCTTCGATCCCTTCTCGCTGGTCTCGCATGCCACCGACGCCACTGACTGGCGTTTGCATCTGCCTCTGGCCGTGGTTACGCCGGAAAAAGAATCCCAGGTTGCGCCCTTACTGGCCGCCATCGCCAAGCTTGGCCTGAAGGCCATTCCGCGTGGTGCAGGCACGGGCCTCACCGGCGGCTCGGTACCGCTGCGCTCCGGCTGCATCGTCATCAACACCGAGCGCATGGACCATATTCGCTCCATCGGTCAACAAACACTGCTGCTTGAAAACGGCCAGCAGGCCACCGCCCATGTGATGGATGTGGAAGCCGGTGTAGTTACCGAAATCGCCATGGAACACGCCATGGAGCATGGGCTGGTTTTTGCCACCGACCCCACCAGCGCCTGGGCCAGTACCATTGGCGGCAACATCGCGGAAAATGCCGGCGGCAAGATGGCCGTCCGCTGGGGCACCTGCATCGACAATCTGCTGGAATGGCAGATTGCCATGCCCGGCGGCAAAAACTGGACCGTCGCCCGCACCAATCATCAGCTGCGCAAGATTCTGCCCGACGACGCGGTCAGCTTCGAGGTGCGCGATGAGCAGGGCGCGGTGCTCAAATCCATCCGCCTGCGCGGCACTGAAATTCGTAAAAAGGGCCTCTGGAAAGACATTACCAACAAGGCTCTGGGCGGTGTACCCGGCCTGCAGAAAGAAGGCACCGACGGCGTCATCACCTCCGCCCGCTTTGTGCTTTATCCCGCCTACCAGGCCAAGCAGACGCTCTGTCTGGAGTTCTTTGGCGCGGACTTTGATGAAGCCAGCCGCGTCATCGTCGAGCTGAGCAAGGCATTTCCCTTCCCGGCCGACCATCAGGAGACGCTGCTCGCGCTTGAGCACTTTGACGACGAATACATTCGCGCCATCAACTACAAGGTGAAAGCCGCGCGTGCCCAAACGCCCCGCGCCGTGCTGCTCATCGATATAGCTGGCGACGATGAACAACAGACCCAGCGCGGCGTGGAGCGCATTCGCGCGCTGCTTACCGCGCACCCCAACACCCTGATGTTTGTGGCCCGCAACAACGAAGAGGCCGTCCGCTTCTGGCAGGACCGCAAGAAGCTGGGCGCCATCGCCCGCCGCACCAATGCCTTCAAGATGAACGAAGACATTGTGCTGCCGCTGGAGTCGCTGGCCGAGTTCGCTGACTTTGTTGACCATGTGAACACCGAGGAAGAGCGCTACTCGCAACAGCTTTTCTCCACGCGCGCCGAAGAGATTCTGGCCCGCCGCATGGCCAAGGAAGACCCCGAGCAGTTTGCCGCGCAGACCACGGCCCGCGAAGAGCTGTTTGCCACCTTCCGCAAGCAGGTTGAGGCGGAAGAAGAAAAGGCGCTGCGTTCGCTCACCCTGCTCAAGGCCTTCAAACACAATCTGGAACGCCTGATGCGCGGCTACCCGGACATTCTGGAGGCGCTCGAAAAGGCCTACAACGAAGTGCGCGACCGCCGCATCATTCTGGCGACGCACATGCACGCCGGCGACGGCAATGTGCACGTGAATGTGCCCGTGCTCTCGAATGATCGTCCCATGCTCAAGCGCACCGACCTGCGCATTGACGACGTGATGGCCAAGGTGGTTTCACTCGGAGGCGTCGTCTCGGGCGAGCACGGCATCGGCATTACCAAGCTCAAGTATTTGGAGCCCAAGCTGCTGGCCGATCTGGAAGCCTATCGCGCCGAAGTCGATCCCAGCGGCCTGATGAACCCCGGCAAGCTGCAGGACTATCAGGCCCTCGGCCACGTCTTTACGCCGTCGTTCAACATGCTGGAACTGGAAGCCAGCATTCTGCAGCACGGCAAGCTCGAAGAACTTTCCAAGATGATTGCCCACTGTGTGCGCTGCGGCAAATGCAAGCCGAACTGCTGCGTCAACTATCCGGGCAGCGGCATGTTCTATCATCCGCGCAACAAGAATCTGGCCATTGGTTCGCTGATTGAAGCACTGCTCTACGACGCGCAGCGCAAGCTCTCCACGCGCTTTGAGCTGCTCACCTGGCTGGAAGAACTGGCCGACCACTGCACCATCTGCCACAAGTGCCTTGCGCCCTGCCCAGTCGACATCGACACCGGCGCGGTCTCAGTGCTGGAGCGCGAAATTCTGGCCAGCAGCGGCATGAAGCACACGCCGCCCGCCACCAAGATGACGCTGCGCTACCTGGACAGTCAGAATACGACCTTCAACAAGGTCTTCCGCGCCTCGGTTCTGCAGATGGGCGGCGCGGCGCAGCGCATTGGCAGCAAGCTGACCGCACCGCTGCAAAAGCTGGAGCTAGCCTCCAACTTCTATCCGCTGCAGATGCTCAAGACCTCCATCGCGCCGGTGCCGTCGCAGACGCTGCGTGACGTGCTGCCCAAGTGCGAGCCCGATCAGGCGCTCTTGTTTGAGCCTGCCACGCCCGCCAAGAACGGCGAAACCAAAACCGTCTTCTACTTTCCGGGTTGCGGCAGCGAGCGCATGTTCAGCGACATTTCCATGGCCGCCATATACATGCTGCTGGAGATGGGCGTGCGCGTCGTGCTGCCTCCGCCCTTCATCTGCTGCGGATTCCCGGCCCACGTCAACGCCAAAACCGCCCAGCACTCCCGCAACGTTCTGCGCGACTCGATCCTCTTCGCGCAGATCCGCGAAATGTTCTCGCACGTTGACTTCGACGCCTGCGTAGTCAGTTGCGGAACCTGCAAGGAGGGCATTGGCGCGATGAACACGGAAGCGCTCTTCAACCGCATTGTGGACGTTTCCGCCTACTTGGCTGAAGTCGGCCTCAAGCTCGATGGCTCCGGCAATTATCTCTATCACGCGCCCTGCCACGATTCGCTTGGCGGCAAGGCAAACAGCGTGCTCCAGCAGATGGGCGGCTTTGACTCCGTGACCGCCGTGCCGCATTGCTGCTCGGAAGCCGGTACGCTCTCGCTCTCGCGGCCCGACATCACCGACCAGATGCAGCAACGCAAACGCGAGGAGCTGAAGGCGGCCATGGCCGACGACCGCAAGACCGTGCTCACCAACTGCCCGTCGTGCATTCAGGGTCTGGGCCGCACCCGCGACCTGGGCATCAAGCCTGAGCACATCATTGTTGCGCTAGCGGAAAAGTATGCCGGCAAGCAGTGGCAGAAGCAGTTCGAAGCCATTGCCAGCCGCGCCACGGCAGTTCGCTTCTAGCGCGTTTCTCGCACCAGAACATATGATTGATCCGGCCCTTGTCGTGCTTTCCCACCCTAGCCACAAAAACAAAGATGTGGCGAGGGTGGGGCACCCAGGAGTTAACTCTATCTGAGGGTCGGATCAATAAAACCAGCACCAGAGTCGGGTGCCCCGGGTCCCGACTCTGGGACCCGGGAAAGCACGAACCCAAGCTACAACTTTATGCGGTCTCCGAAGTTCGTGGCATAAGTCGCAAAAAGCAGCCGCAGATCCTTCGACTCCCTGCGGTCGCTCAGGATGACAGACTCAATCTACAACACTCGTGGAAATGAGATGGTCACCGTGGTTCCGGGGCCCGGCGCATACTCCACTTGGCCGCGCAGTTGCTTGCTCAGCATGGGAATCAGTTGCATACCCAGCGATTGTCCCTGATGCTCCAGCACATCGGGCGGCATGCCCACACCCTTGTCGGCCACCTGCAGAAAGACCTGATCGTCCTCGTTCCACAAGCGCACGGCAATCTCGCCTTCGCCCTCGGGATAGGCATACTTGATGGCATTGGTAATCAGCTCATTCAGAATCAGGCCACAGGGAATCGACTGATCGATGGTGAGCAGCGCAGGCTTCAGATCGAGCGTGAGTGTCAGGCCGTCCTGTTTATCGTAGGCCGCCACCAACGCGGGCACAAACTGCCGCACGTAGTCGGCATAATCAATCGAATTCACATCCTTCTGGCTGTAGAGCTGCTCGTGAATCAAGGCCATGGCGGCCACACGATGCTCGCATTCCTTCAGATCATTGATGCTCACCTGCTCCTTTTTCATACGGGCCTTCATGGCCAGCAAGGAAGCGATGATCTGCAGGTTGTTCTTCACCCGGTGATGCACTTCCTTGAAGAGCACCGCCTTTTCCGCCAGTGCCGCTTCGAGCGACGCCACCGTGCTCTTCAACTGAGTCACATTCTGCGCACAAACCAGTGCCTGCCGCCGCTCCTGCTCGGGCATCAGACCAATCGATAGAAGCAAGCACTCTTCCCGCCCATGCGTGGAGCCATCGGCAGCGCTCCAGACTTCAACCGCTTCATGGCGCACTCCGGTAGAAAACGTATCGAGCATGGCATGGCGGAAGATGCAATCCTCGCATCGATCGGCATTGGTCTTTTCAACCAGAAATCTCGCATCGTTTCTGCAACGAATCAGGTCACAAACCTTCCGCCCACTGCAATGCTCCATGGCAACGCCCGAGAACTGCTCCGCAGCCACGTTCATCTTCTGAACGCACAGGTCATCGCCGATCACGAACATCAGCACCGGCGCATGCGCGTAGATTGTCTCCAACTCCGATCCAACCTCGCGCAATTTGCTGTCTGCTTCCCGGTGTTCGCGCCGTAAATCCGCATCCTGCAGCTCCCGCTCCACGGCGGGCGACAGGCGCTCCATGCGGTCCTTGAGCATGTAGTCATGCGCGCCGGCCTTCATCATGCTCACGGCCACATCCTCACCCATGGCACCGGAAACCACCAGAAACGGCAAGTCCAGGCGTGACTCCTGCAGCACGCGCAGAGCCGCCGGAGCACTGAACAGGGGCAAACAGTAGTCAGCAATCACCAGATCCCAACCCCGTTCTTCGAGCGCCGCACGCATCTGTTTTTCGGTTTCCACCCGCAGAGCGTCCACCTCATAGCCCGACCGGCTCAGCGTACGCTCAATCAGTAAAGCATCGCTTTCCGAATCTTCCACCTGTAGCAGACGTATCCTGCGCCTCATAACTCAGGCCTCATATGGATGACGATTGAGTTTCAACCAGTAGAAACAGATCTTGTTCACGGATTCGCTGAACTCGGTAAAATCGACTGGTTTGCGCAGATAGCTGTTGGCGCCCAGTCTGTAGCAGCTCGTCAGATCGGCCGATTCGCTCGACGTGGTCAGCACCACCACCGGCAGATGCTTGATCCGCTCCTCCTGCCGGATGCGCTTGAGCACCTCCAGCCCGGAGATACGCGGCAGCTTCAGGTCCAGCAACACCACCGCCGGCGTCTTGTTCACGTCCCGCCCATGGTACGCACCAATTCCCAGCAGATACTCCAGCGCAATCTGCCCGTCCTCGGCCACCACCAGTTCGTCTTCGATGTGTCCCTTCTGCAAGGCACGTCTGGTTAAATCCACATCGCTCTCATTGTCTTCAACCAAGAGCACAGTTTTCATATGTTTTCGCATTCCGCCCCCCCGAGCGTAAAGATGAAGGTCGCTCCCACTCCCGGCTCTGCTTCAGCCCGGATCGTACCGCCATGCTTGAGCACAATGCGCTGCACGGTCGCCAATCCAATCCCTGTTCCCGGAAACTCCGCAGCGGAGTGAAGCCGCTGAAATGGAGCAAATAACTGTCCGGCATAGTTCATGTCAAAACCCGCGCCGTTATCGCGGACAAAGAACGTCCGCCGCATATGGTCCTTGGGATCGAGCCCGAATTCAATCACCGATTCCTCTTTTTTGCTGGAGAACTTGGCCGCATTGCCAAGCAGATTCGTCAACACAATCTCCAGCAGGCGCTCATCGCCCATCACCAGCATGCCGGGTTCAATCACAAAGCGAATCCTCTGCTCCAGTCTTTCTTCGTGGATGCGCTCAGCCACCATATTTACCAGCGACGTCAGGTCAACGCGCCCCAGCTTTACCGGCTGACGCGTCACCCGCGACAGATGCAGCAGATCGTCGATCAGATGGCCCATGCGCTGCGCTTCGGAGCGCACCCGGTCCAGATACTTGCGCGCCTGGGCATCGAGCTTTTCTCCGTAATCCTCCCACAGCGCCTGCGTCCAGCCATCAATGCCGCGCAAAGGCGCGCGCAGGTCATGCGAAACCGAATAGGCAAAGCTCTCCAGTTCGCGGTTGCTGTTCTCCAGCTGCGCCGTGCGCGTCTTCACCCGATCTTCCAGAACCTCGTTCAAACGCAGCATCTCGTCTTCAAAATGTTTGCGGATGGTAATGTCTTCGCTGAAGATGACAATTCCCCCCACCTCGCCATCGCCCTTGCGCCACGGACGCACCTCCCAGCGAATCCATTGCTCATGGCCGTCGGCACGCCGGAAGATCTCCCCCTCCGAACGCACCACCTCACCCTGCAAACCCTGCTTGTGCACGGCTTTCCATTCGTCGGAGGCTTCCGGGAACACCTCGTAATGACTGCGTCCGGAAAGATTCTGCCCCTCCAGACCATAATCAGTCTTCCAACGCTGGCTGCACTGCAGATAACACATCCCGGTGTCGAACATCGCCAGAGCCGCCGGCGCATGCTCAATCAACAGACGCGTGCGTTCATCGTTTTCCCGCAGCTCATCCTCACTATGCTTCACTGCCGTCATGTCGTTGAGCACAATCAACAGATCCGTCTCATCGGGCTCTCGAATCCCTTTCACTGGGACATAAGAAATATCCACCCAGATCGCCTTGCTTTCTTTCCCGTCAGCCTGCGGCACAAGACGGCGCACCATCTTCAGATGTGCGGGTTGATTCGTCTCCAGAACCTGCCTGAAAAGCTCCATGATCTCAGCCGACGACTCCGCCCAGAGCTCCTGCACCGAATGCCCTACCACCTGCACGCCAGGCTGCATCTGCTCATAGGCCGGATTCGCCAGGTAGTAAACGAAATCTTTGCCGCGCACAAGTGCCTTTGCAACTGGAGAATAGGTAATGACGCTCTCCATCATCTTCTTTTGCGCCGCCAGTTCCTTGGCCTGCCGGGCATATTCGGCTTCCACACTCTTCAGTTCGCTGATGTCGCGCGCAATGCCGACAATCCCCAACTCGCATCCCTGGGCATCGCGAATATGCGCGGCGCTAACCAACGTCGCCAGCCGGGTTCCATCCTTATGCATGCGAATTGCCTGGCGGTTACGCTGCATGCCGCCGTTCTGGATCCGGTTTAGAATCGCCTGCTCTTTCAGCAGTTCTTCCGGCGGGACCAGCATGAAAAAACTCCGGCCAATGGCCTCCTGCGCCGTATAGCCGAACATAAGTTCGGCGGCGCGATTCCAGCTGGTAATGGTGCCATCACTGGTGCGCATCACCATCGCATCGTCCGAGAAGTCCACGATGGCCTGCAGATGCGCATGCAGGCGCTCTTCCTTCTGGCGCAGCTTCCGCTCCGCATTGCGCGCCCGGCGCAGCTGTTCAAATAGAACGCTGGCACTCATGCCGGTCAGCATGAAAAGGACGATGCCCAGCATGTAATCGGGATTGGTAATCGTGAAAGATCCGAAGGGGTGCAACGAAAAATAATCCGTCTCCAGCGCGCACAGAACGGTGCAGAGCACCCCCGGGCCCAGGCCGCCATACCAGGCCGCCAGCACTATAAACGGATAATAGGTTGTAAAGGGAACAGAATCAGGATGATGCAGGAAAACCCGACAAAGCTGCGCGGCCAGGGCCAGCAACAACGCCACACCATAACGGACAAAGGCTCGCTGCGAACCGGAACCGAAGTTCAAGATCGTCCATCTGTCCCCGCGCTGGCAGGCACGCTCTCCCATTCTTCAGGTTGAACCTCCGGGCCAAGAAACACACTCCCCGACAAGTTAAAACCTTTACCGAAAAAACGTAAGAACGGAGGAAGAAAGCCACAATCCGAGCACCAATGAGGAGGTTCCATGCAGACGCAGAACCCGAGCCTCTGCAACGGACCTTCCTTCTTCTCATACAGCTTCTCTTTCAGATACTTAGCCGCATCATTTTGATGATCGACAGGAGTATAGCACGCGCCTTGCCGCCTGCTACAAGATTCAAGACGACTGAAGACCAGAATCAGCAATCAGGTCCGGAAACATGCGAGGCAATTGCTCACAGCAGCAGCAACATCCAGCCAAACGCACGCTGCTCTGTTCTAATCTATCGCCCGGAATCTGTTTTAAAAAGACACACCGCACCGATCTTTTGCATAAAACCAACCTCCACTCCCAGGAAAGGAAAATAGCACTTCGCATGTTCCTAAACGGCATGTGAACTTTGCCTTCCATTCCCGTGGTAATCTCATCCCCTCTGTCTCATCCGATAACACAAGCAGCACAGACCTGCTCTGCAAGCTCTCCAGTTCGGTAGAGACGGCCATGACCGCGACACAGACGGAGGACTTCCCCCCATGCAGCAAACCAAAATTCTGATTGTCGAAGACGAACCCATTGTCGCTATGGACCTGCGTCAGCAGATGGAAGAGGCTGGCTACCAGGTTGTCGGGATTGCCGAAAACGCCGAAGAAGCCTTGATGGCCGCGGAAAAAAACGGCCCGGAGCTCGCACTCCTTGACATCAACATTGCCGGAAGTATGGATGGCATCCAGACAGCAAAAATTCTGCGTCAGTGGTTCGACGTAGCGGGAATTTTTGTTACGGCCTTCAGCGACAAGAACACCGTTGCCCGCGCCGCCCGCCAAAGGCCCTATGGCTACCTGACCAAGCCCATCCGCGGCAAGGAACTGCTTGCCACTCTGCAGGTTGCGCTGCACAAAGCGCGTAACGACGCCCGCGAGCGCGAAGTGCGCTCTGAGATGGTGGCCGCCGTGGACACCATCCGCGACGGCCTGCTGCTCACCAGTATGGACGGCAAGGTACAGTTCATGAATGCCGCGCTCGAAAACCTGAGCGGAACCACCCTGCGGCAGGTCCACGGAAAACCATTCACCAAAGTTCTACGGTTAAAAAACGATCAGGGGCAGGAGGTAAGTAACCTTACCGACTTCAACGAGACAACATCGGAGGTCTTCGGTTGGAAGTTCCAAACCGAGAATCTGGCCGATCTGCCGGTGGACCTTTCCATGAACGTCTCCGAAGACGCCGAGGGCAAACCCCGCGGCATTGTCTTCATGGTGCGCGATGCCTCCGAACGCCTGCGTCATCAAGCACTTGGCGAGGTACAGGATGAAAAACCAGGCTTCGACAGCGCCCCCATGGCCATGGCCCAACTGGACAACGCCGGCAAGATTCTGCGCGTCAATCAGGCTCTTCTGACCAAGTCCGGGGTTGGTGCAGAATGCCTTTTGGGCCGCTCGCTGACCAGCCTGTCGATGGATCCTGACCCGCGTATTGCACGTGATTTGATGCATATGCTGCTGCAGGAGGGTACTATTCTGGCTGCACCACACCAAAGCAAGATGAATTGAAGTAAAAATACGTACCAGAAAAAGCCCGCCGGAAGCAACCTGGGGGGCTTTTTCGCATCTAATCCCGGCTACAAAACCAGCGTCGTCAACGCTTAAAATTACTTTAGGTCCGTCCCGCAATGCGATACCAAGTGGAGCATCTGTAGGCAGCCATTTTTGTTTTGATTGCTATTGTGGACTCAGTGAGGGCCTGTCCTACCCCGTAAGGCCTATCGAAACTAGGCCCTTCGGGAACGGTGCAAGAGTAGCACAGCACTGAAGACAGAAGAGTATCCCTCACGAGCAGAGGACGAGGTCATCCATTAAAAATAAATAGATGGGCTTATACTGCACATATAATTATAGAGCACCTCGTCCTCTGTGTAAGCATTCATATTCACCTTTCCCTCCCCCGGAAAGCTGTACTATTCTTCTACAGAACATATTTTCTTAAGTACATTCACCAGTAGTAACCATTTCTTGCGGAAGCAATGATTCTGAAATAGGATTGCACCATTATCGCTACACAAAATCATGCTTTTCCTGTCGTGCGGCTACACGATTCAACGATATGTTACTTGCAATACCTGTAAAAGTGATTACCTGTAATTTATTTACCGCATATTGATAAAATCCACAAAAAGCTGCAGATCCGCGTACTGCCCTTCTCAAAAGAGCGCAACTTTATCTACTTTCTTGACGATGAACAGACCATAGTATATGAAAAAACTGTATTCGATATCCGAACATAGGGTTTCGCTCCCGGCCATGGAGAAGAAACCAGTCCGGCGCAAAGTCGATCAGCCGTTCCATGCCAAGATCGCTTCGCCGAAGGCGGGTGAAATTGCGCCGCGCCCACGTCTTCACCTTTTGCTGGACCAAGCAGCCTCCAAACCGATGACCTGGATTTCCGCTCAGGCTGGATCGGGAAAAACCACCCTTGCCGTAGAGTATTTACATTCCACTCAGGCCTCTTTTCTCTGGTACAACTGCGACCAGGAAGACTCTTATCCATCCTCTTTCTTCTATTACATCAAGCAGGCCGCGCGCCAGAACTTCAATGGCCGCGCGGCCTCACTTCCCCTGCTCCAGCCGGAATATCTTGCTGGCGTCACAACATTTACGAGACGTTTTTTTGAGCAGCTCAGCAGCTTCTTCCTGCCCGAAAACCAGACCATGCAGCGGGGCAGGACCGCCCCCGGGGTCATTGTTCTCGACAACTATCAGGACTTGCCAGCCAATGCGCAGTTGCATTCACTGCTCAGCTTCGCCCTGGAAGGCCTGCAAGGCCGGGCGCGGATGCTGGTTCTCAGCCGCGAGGAACCACCAGCGCCCCTGATCCGCCTGCTAGCCAACGGACAGATTGTTCGTTTGGACGATGAGGACCTCCGCTTTACCCATCAGGAAGCCTCTGCTCTGGTTGAAACTCTGCAACCTCATCTGCAAGACGCAACCATTGAGCAGATTTACGAACGCACCCATGGCTGGGCGGCTGGCATGACCTTGTTGTTGGAGAGCCTGACCCCGGTTCGTCCCTCCGAGGCTCCGGAGCTGAACTGCGACTCGATCTTCGATTACTTTGCCGGAGAGATCTTTCAGGCCCTGGGGGAGGATGTAAAGCTTTTTCTTCTCCGGGCCGCCGTATTGCCGATCATCTACCTTCCTGTGGTGGAAAAACTTACCCAATATCCGCAGTCGCGTCAACTACTTAACGCCTTCTGCCGCAACAATCTGTTCACCAAAAAGCTCTCCGGCAGCAACACTGAATTTCAGTTCCACCCTCTGCTGCGGGAGTTTCTGCTCAACAGCTTGAGCTCCCAACTGCCTGCGGCCGAGTTCAATGAGCTGCGCCGCCAGGCAGGTCAACTGCTTGAAGAGCATCATCATTACGAAGACGCGGCTCGGCTCTACGGAGAAACCGGGGCGACGCAGGAACTGACCCGTCTGATCCGTACCCATGCGGCGCAATTACTGCAACAGGGCAGAAATCATATCCTTCAGGAATGGCTGAAGGCGCTGCCCGAGGGCGATTCTGACGATCCATGGCTAACGTACTGGCGCGGCATGTGCTCCTTTCCT
This sequence comes from Telmatobacter bradus, assembly GCF_048629425.1. Classification (NCBI taxonomy): domain Bacteria; kingdom Pseudomonadati; phylum Acidobacteriota; class Terriglobia; order Terriglobales; family Acidobacteriaceae; genus Telmatobacter; species Telmatobacter bradus. Next base: position 2,115,965 of record NZ_CP184532.1, on the reverse strand, counting down.
TTGAATATTCCGCTTGCCTGCCAGCAGATGGACAAAGCGCTGCAACAGTTTTCCGCGCTGAAGGATCGCAAAGGAACTTTTCTTGCCTGGGCAGGTCTGGTGGACGCCTACACCTATAGCCTCGACAAGTGGCGCTCGCTGCTCGGCTGCCTGGATTTCTTTGAACAGCATCTGGGAGACGGCCTCTCGTTTCCCGACAAAGAGACAGAAAGAACTGTCATTTCTTCCCTTCTGACCGCTCTTGCTCTGGTGCGCACCGACCAGACATGGCGCATTGAATTCTGGCTGGAGAGAATCCAGAAACTGCAGGAAGAAACGCCCTCGATCGAATTGAAGGTCAATACCATCTTCAACCTGATCCTGTTTTACCTTTGGAAGGGCGAATACCAAAAAAACGTGGCCCTGATAGAAAACGCGCTCACTGAAATGCGCAGCCACAAACTTCCGGCCCTGATACAGATCCGCATTCTGCTGATGGTCGGCATTCAGGCGTATTACACTGCCGAATATGAACAAGGGAAGAAATCACTCCAGGATGCTCAGCAGATCGCCACGGAAAGCGGGGTGCACGTATTCGATTCCCTGCTCTGGAACTTTCTGACAGCCATCAGCCTTGCCTCCGGAGATCTGCAGCAGGCCACGATTACTTTTGAGCAGCAGGCCGGCACCCTGGTCGGTCCGACGCATCTTCTAAATCAAACCTGCTACTACAGCACTGCAGTATGGATGGCCTTGCTGGAGGGCCAACCCCAGCGCGCCCACCAACATATGCAGATGGCCGCCCCTCTGGTAGAGCACATCGGAGCGCCCTACATTCGCGCCCTGTGGCATATCGGCATGGGCATCACCCTCTTTCAGCTCGACCAACCAGATCAGGCATTCAACCATCTGCAATCGGGTAGTTACCTGGCAATTTCCATGCAAAGTACGGTGCTTGAATGGAATATTTCCCTGATCAAGGCCTGGATTTATCTGCAGCAAAAGCATGAAGCCGAAGGCATAGCCTGCTTGCGCCGCGCTCTGGAGTTGGCCCGTGCCTACCACTATGTACACCTGGAGTTTTATCTTCCGCAGATGATGCAGTTTCTGCTGGCGCATGCGCTTGAGGAGGACATTGAACCGGAATACTCGCGCCTCCTGGTCCGCAAACTCTCGCTGGATCCTCCGGTTGCGCAACCCGGCAACGTGGCATTCATTACGGCAAACTGGCCGTATGCGATCAAAATCTACACCATGGGCAGCTTTGAGATTCTACTCGATGGCGCGCCGCTCGCCTTTTCGGGAAAAGAACAGAAAAAACCGCTCGAGATGCTGAAGCTGCTGATTGCACAGGGCGGTGTAAACGTTCCCGAAGAGCAGCTCAGCGACCAACTGTGGCCCGACGCCGACGGCGACCTGGCGCACAAATCCTTTGAAACCAACCTCGGCCGCCTGCGCCGTCTGCTGGAAACCGATTCCTGCGTTCTCTACCGTGGCCGCAAGCTCTCTTTAAACCCACGCATCTGCTGGGTCGACAGTCTAGCCCTGCGCCAGCAGTTGCAGGCAGTTCACGCCGGCCAGATACGGTACAACGCCCCGTCCTTTCAGCGTGCACTGCGGCTGGCCAAGAACGTCTTTCTACCGGTAGATCAGGGCTTTGACAGCATTCAGGTCTTTCGCAGCCAACTGAACGAGGAATTGCTGCACGCTCTGCTGGCCCTGGGGAAACTCTGCGAAGAAAAGGCGGACTTTGAAGCCGCGATCGAAGCCTACCAACAAGGAATCGCCCTCGATAGACTCGGGGAAGAGTTCTATCGCCGCATCATGCTCTGCCAATGCCGACTGGGGAGCCACAGCAACGCCGCCCGCACCTATCTGGAATGCCGGGAACAGTTGCGCTACCACCTGGGCATTGAACCTTCGCCACAAACCACCGCAATCTATCAGTCGCTGGGCCAGAAAAACAAGTAAGGGTTCGCTTTGGAATTTGGGCCGAGGACTTTGAATGGGCACAGCTTTAAAGGCTGCGGGAAAACTCGTGGCGGAGGGAGGCGGGGGTTTTAGAGCAAATTCAGAATAACCGTGCAGTCTGAAAGAGTCTGCAAGGTGCCGTTTTTTTGAGAAAACGGCACTTTGCCTCATCAACTCCCTCTACAGCAATTCTGAATTTGCTATAACCCCCGCAAAAAAACGGCAAAATGGGCGGGCTTCAGCCCCGGATGTCTTTTCATCGCTCGGCCTCCAAAGTGGGCAGGATACGAAAAAAACCGTGTCTAAAGGCGGTATTCGATACCGCCATACTTCAGGGGCCTAAAGGCCCCTGCTCCCTCCGCAAAGACGAATCTACTCTGGGGTGAGCTTTTCCGCAGCCTGATAGAGCGATGGAGGGCAGGCCGCAAGCTATTTATATTTGCGCAGTACGCCCAGCACCCGGCCCTGAATTGCCACATGCGTGGCCGGCACGTAGATGGGGTCCATCTCGGAGTTGGCTGGTTGCAGGCGCACTAGCGCGCCTTCCGGAAAGTAGCGTTTGAGCGTGGTTTCGGCCCCGTGCACCAGCGCCACCACAATCTCACCGTGCCGGGCCGTACGCGTGCGCTCCACCAACACATAATCGCCGTTGATAATGTGCTCGTCGCGCATGGAGTCGCCCCGCACTTCGAGGGCAAAAACGTCGCGGTTCCCCACCACGTCGTGCAGCGAGATGGTTTCCGGAATCTCGGTGGCCTCCACCGGCAGCCCAGCCGCGATCTTGCCCGCCAGCGGCAGACAGGCGCTGGAACGCGTCTGCGCTCCAGGCGGCAGAAGGTCAATGGACCGGCTGCGGTTGTGCACGCGGTCCAGCATGCCCTTCTTTTCCAGGTTGGTAATGTGCTTGTGCACAGTGGCCAGGCTCTTCAACCCCATGCCCCGCGCAATCTCCTCAAACGAAGGCGAATAGCCATTCCGCTCCACAAAGGAGGAAAGAAAGTCCAGAATCTCTTTTTGACGACGGGTAACAGCCATGGGCGCATTATAGCGAATAAAAAGCGAACTGGAAATCTTTTTCTTTACCTTGTCTTTTCTACTCTTCTCTCTACAATCAGTCCATGATTCTTGATTCGTTTCCCGTTGGCCCTCTGGGCGCAAACTGCACAATTCTTGGCGATGAAAAATCCGGTGAAGCGCTGGTCTTCGATCCCGGCGATGAGGCCCGGCGCATCCATCAACGTCTGGAAAGCCACAAGCTTGCCGTGAAACAGATCCTACTCACCCACGCTCATCTGGATCATGTGGGCGCGGCCGCAGCGCTGAAAAAACTGACCGGCGCTCCCATCTATTTGAATGAAAACGATCTGCCCCTGTTGGAGGCAGCGCCCCAGCAAGCCGCCTGGATGGGCATGACCCCGCCCGCAATCGAACCACCCGACTTCTTTCTGACCCATGGCCAGAACGTCGGAACAGATGCCCTGCCCGTCACGGTGCTCTTCACACCCGGGCACACCCAGGGCGGCGTCTGCTTTTATCTGGTCAAGGAGGAGTTGCTGATTGCAGGCGATACGCTGTTTGCTGGCAGCGTTGGCCGCACCGACCTGCCCGGCGGCAATTCAGCCCAGTTGCTGGAGTCGATCCGCAAGCAGCTTTTGCCCCTGCCCGATGCAACCCGGGTCATCTGTGGGCACGGCCCCACGACGAGCATCGGACGTGAACGGCGCCAAAACCCTTATCTGTCCGGAACAATCTTTAATCTTTAGACACCTCTAATGATCAACTACTTACGGAGACTCCTTCAAGTATCCCTTGAAGGAGTCTCCGCGTCATGTTACTCGCTTGATTCGTTTAGATTCCGTTAACTAAAAGTTTCGCCCCCGTTACAAATTCCTCAACAGGGCCCAGCAGGCTTACCACCAGCCAACCCGACTCCGCCATCCCGAAAAAGTAGCCTGGATGCACCCAGACGCCCTGCTCCAGAAGCCGCAGAACCCGCTCTTCGTCGAGCTCAATGGCAGGGACGCGCACCACGGCATACCAACCTCCGTCGGCCACCAGCCGTTGCGCCTCGGGCTTCCGCTTCAGCTCTGCGTCAAGCACGGCCAGATTTTGGCGGACCCGCTCCCGAATCTGCGCCTGAATCTGCCCACGGGCCTCAAGCCATTGCGGCAGAGCCCACTGCACCGGCGCATTCATGGAGAGAAAGGTGTCTGCAATCACCTCCAGCCGGTCGAGCGCCTCTTCCTTCTGCGGTCCCGTGGCGGCAATCCAGGCCGACTTCATCTGGGGCAGACCGGCGATCTTGCTCATGCCGCTGACCACAAAGACGGAAACGCCTTCCAGCCCCTCGGCAAAGCTCTTGGCATCCACGCCAAAGGAAAAGTCCAGAAAGACCTCATCGACGATGAGCGCAAGCGAGTGCTGGCGGCAGAGCTGGCCTAGCTCCTCAGCCTCCCACGGTTTGGTAAAGTGGCCGGTGGGATTGTTGGGGTGCACCAGCATGATGGCGCGGCTCTTTTCCGTGATGGCCCGGCGAAAACTCTCGGGGTCGATCTGCCAACCCTGGTCGTAAACCAGCGGCACACCCACCACCCGCACGTCGTCGAGCACGGCCAGATAGTCAAAGAGCGGATAGCCCGGCTGGGGCACCAGAATTTCGCAACCCGGATCGCAGAGCAGCCGAAAAAGGAAGCTGTAAGCCTCACTCGTTGAGGTGGTCAGGATGATCTGCTCGGGGCTGAGCTGAGCGCCGTGGCTGGCATAGTAGCTGCAGACGGACTTGCGGGCCTCTAGCAGGCCGCGGGGCTGCGGATCGTAGTCAAGCGCGGCCTCGTTCTGCAGGGCGGGCAGCAGGCTCTGGGGATAGGAGAATCCGCACCGGGTCGGGTTGGAGGCGGTCAGGTCGGCGATGGGCAGCCCGGCCTTTTGACGCAGCCGGTGAGCCTCGGCCAGGCGGCTCTCTTCGGTATTCCATTCGGTACGGTGTGAAAATTTCATTTTTCTTTTCTTTCCTGAAACTTCCGGCAGGCCAGCCGCGAATTTCCATCATGCACAATAGAAGCAGGCCCCTTTTTCACGATACAACGGGGACAAATTGATTGGTTTTTCCGTGGGAGGTTCTTTTGGCGCTGCGTGCGGTGATCTTTGACTATGGAATGGTGCTCAGTGGTCCGCCTCAACCCGAAATTCGCGCTGAGTTGCTCCGCCGCATTGGCAAATCTACGGCTGAATCTGAAGCGCTCTATATGAAGTATCGCCACGACTACGATCTGGGCTTTCTGACGGGGCTGGAATACTGGCACAAAATCTTTATTGAAGCTGGATTGCCGCTGGAGGAAGCCCGCATTACCGAAACTGCGGATCTGGATGCAGCTATGTGGACCGGAACCAACCAGCCGATGCTCGACTGGCAACGCAGCCTGAAGCAGAAAGGGCTGAAGGCCGCGATTCTATCCAACATGGGCGACCGGGTTCTGGCCAACATGAAGCGCCATCTTCCGTGGATTGAAGAGTTTGACGTGCAAGTGTGGAGCTATGCGCTGAAGATCGCCAAGCCTGACCCGGCGATCTATCGGCACACGTTAGCTGCACTCGGGCTCCAGGCTAACGAGACTCTGTTCGTCGATGACCTCCTCGTCAACGTCGAAGCTGCCCGCGCCGTAGGCCTCAAGGCCGCGCAGTACGTCTGCCCTTCCCAGCTTCGCGATGAGCTTCTTGCACTGGGCCTTGCTGCTGAAATTCCATTGCCCGCCTAAGCCAGCGGCTGCAACGAGGGCATTATTGTCAGAATTGGCTAGTTGCATCTGCGTGGGCAACGGCCTGGATTGCTCTTTGGCGAAAGTCCGCGTAGAAGGGGAGCAAACCTCTTCCTTCGAGGTATGCGTGGGCATATTCGCTGAGTTCATTTCCTTGATCGTCATTCGGATGTCCTTCAATTTCATGAGCCAGTAGGTTTGCGCAGTACACGGCGTCGGTTGCATTGAGCAGCGGAGCCTGGCTGAGCGTGCCATGCGCATAACGAGTCGGGCGATGATGATGGGCAATCGCCTCAACAGCCGGAAACGGAATTCCCCAAAGACCCAGCAAGTAGGCACCTATTTCCGCATGCGTGGTTCCGAGCTGTTCCTCCTCAACATCCGATGGATCCACGTTTCGCTCTCTGCTTTCTTTCAGAATCGAGCAGAACGCCTCTGGCATGGCCGAAGCCAGCAACAGTTTGCCACTATCGTGAAGAAGCGCGGCAATAAACACGATGTCCCGCATCTCATGGGGTACAGGTAACGCGCCTGCTATCTGCGCAGACCGGCAGGAGTGCAGTTGCAGGTCTTCGCAGAAGCCTGGAGGCAACAGGGCATGAGGCGTGAAAACGCGAAATACCTCGGTGGCAAACATCAGATTCTTGATTGTGGCCATGCCAAGATACATGGCTGCCCCTTGCAGATTGGCAGCCTTTTTGGGTAACCCGAAATAGGCGCTGTTGGCTACCTGCAGAATCTTGGCCGACATCGCAACGTCTTTTTCGATCAGGGTGACAACCTCTCCAATCGAAGTTTTGGGGTTTTGAATAGCTTTGAGCAGGCGGGTATAGGTAGCGGAAAGCGAGGGCAATTCACTTACCCCGCCGACAATTTTTCGAATTTTGTCGGCGTTGAGCACGTCCCGCAGCAAGCACACATTCTCAATCGCTTCACGAAGTTCCAGCGGATCGCATGGCTTGGACAGGCAGCGGTGCGCCACCGCCAGAATATGCATGGACAAGACTTCTTCCGAGTATCCGGACAAGACGATGCGCGCGGTATCGGGATAACGATCACGAATGATCTCCAGCAGTGTGGCGCCATCCATTCCCGGCATGCGCATATCCGAGACAATCACGTCGAAGGTGCCAGCCTCAAAGGCCCGCAACGCTTCTTCCGCGCCCACCACAAACTGCATCTCCCAGCGGTCACGCGCCGCGCGAAATGTGCGCCGCAATCCCTCCAGAATATTCGCTTCGTCGTCTACAAACAGGATGCGCTTCATGCGGCGACTCCTTTGGGGGTGCTGGTGATATTTTCAAGCGGAAGACTGACAATAAAGCAGGTGCCTTTCCCTTCGCTTGTTTCAAAAAAGATGTTTCCGCCATGCCGGTTCACGATGATGGAACGGGCAATCGATAGCCCTTGCCCTGTCCCCTTGCCGATCTCTTTGGTCGTAAAGAAGGGGTCGAAGATGCGCGAACGAATGCTTTCCGGAATGCCTGTGCCTGTATCTTCGACACTGATTTCCGCCCGGCCCGCGCAGCATTTCGTTCGTACCGTAATTTTCCCCTTCTCGCCCGGAGTGCGTTTGACCACATTGGCGATCGCCTGGGCAGCATTGACAATCAGATTCAACATCACCTGATTGAATTCGCCCGGATGACAGTGAACCGGCGGCAGAGCCGGATCGAAATCCGTTTCCACATCCGCCACAAACTTCCATTCGTTGCGGGCGACCGTGATTGTATTTTCGATGGCCCGGTTCAGGTCCAGCGGCGTCTTTTCATTCCTTCCCGGATGAGAAAATTCCTTCATCGCATTGACCAGCGTGGCAACACGCATAACTCCTTCCTTGGTTTGAAAGATGGCCTTGGGAATTTCCTCCAGTAGATATTCCGTGTCGATGCTCTCTTGCGCCTCCCTGATCTCACCGACGCGTTTGGCACAACTTGGAACGTCCTCGGCATCCAGAAACAGTTGTTCGTATTGCTTGATCAGTCCATTCAACTCAACAAAGACTTCCTGCAAAAACTGAACGTTGTCTCCGATGTACTGAATGGGAGTATTAATCTCATGGGCGATGCCGGCGGCAAGCTGTCCCACGGCTTCAAGCTTCTGCGCCTGCAGCAGCTGTTCCCGCAACTGGACCCGTTCCGTAATGTCGTCACACATGCCCTCATAGCGCACAATGGCGTTCTTCTCGCGGACGGCGCAAATGCTCATGTTGGTCCAGATTCTGTTGCCATCCTTGCAGTTCATCTCGCACTCAAAGTTTCTAACGCCACCCACCCGGTCCATGGTCAGCATGAATTCAATTCCACGCTTATCGTCGGCGAAAAGTTGGCAGCCAATGTCGGTAATGCTGGTAACCATTTCCTCAATCGATTCGTAGCCAAAGGTTGACACCATGGCTTGATTGACGTGCAACAGCGCACCATCCGGAGTGCTTTGAAAGATGCCGAAATTTGCCTGGTCAAAGAGTCCGCGATACTTCACTTCAGCCTCGCGCAAGGCTTTTTCCATCTTCTTGAACGCGGTCACATTGCGGCCGATCCCGGCAAACCCGAACATCTCCCCTTTGTCATTGCGCAGCGGGACCTTGGTCGTGAGGATATAAATCTCATTCCCTGCGCGGTCGACGGCTCTTTCTTCAATGTTCTTGAGGGGCTCTCCGGTACGAAGCAGATTCTGCTCTTCCCGGAGAAAAGAATCCGCGATCTCTGGAGCATAGAAATCATGATCCGTCTTCCCGTAGAGCGCTTCCGGTTTCTCAGCCCCCATATCGTGCGCCACATACGGATTGGCAAAGACAAACCGACTCTCCAGGTCCTTGACGTAGATGTAATCCGGCATGTTGTCAATGAGTGCGCGCAGGACGGAACGTTCCTCGCCGAGTTTTGTTTTTTCCGCGCTGAGTTTCCGGCTTACCAAGGTGGCGGCAACCACAAATCCAAGCCCCAGGATCGTGGCCAGGACGACGGCAGAAATTGTCAGCATTGTCATTCCGATCGAATTGGACAAATCCGGCAAGGCCGGCGTGCTCACGAAACGGACCGCGGACATTCCCGCGTAGTACACAACAGATGCGGTCATCCCTAGAGCCACAACAAAACCCATCTTTACCGCCCAGTGATACTGTTTCTTCCGATAAAAAAACATATATTTCAGGCAGAGATAAATTGAAGTGATCGCCACGCAGAGCCACAAAATCAGCAGCTCTGGCCGATAGCTGTAACTTGCCTGAAGACGCAGGGCAGCCATTGCGCTAAAGTGCATCCCAACGATTCCCGCACCCATCAGCACGCTACCTGCAAGGATGTGCCGCAACCTCTTGCGGCGACGACAAACCAGGGAGAGCATTCCCCAAGAAGTAAGAACCGCCACCAGCAGGGAGAAGGCCATGGACGGCAAATGGCAGTAGACCGGAATTGGAAGCCGGTATGCCAGAATGCTGGTGCAGTGCATGCACCAGATGCCGCTTCCAATCGCGCACGCCCCACCGAACAGCCAGAGCTGCTTTCCTTTGCGATCAAGAACGATGTTCTCGGTAAACGTCATTGCCGTGTAGAATGTTGCAATTGCAACCAACACAGAAAGCGCAACATACCGATAATCGTACGTCCCAAAAACTGGATCCATAATCACCTTCTACAGGGCATATGAAGATCCTTGACCCATGCCATATCGGCACTGAATAGATTTATCCCTGACCTATTCTGAAAAAAAGATCGCACTTTTGTGTAGGAATGCGTGCAGTTTTGCGCTCCTCCCGTTTTGTATGTCTAAGAATTGAACATTCAGAAAAAGCTGGCCGCCAGCGCGAGGGGCATCGAAGTGTGTTCCGGCCTTCCTCTTTAGAAGAGGACGGCAAGACACAAGGGCAGACCCAACTGGAGTCTGCCCTTGTGTCTTGTGAAGGAACCGGATCCGTTACTTGGCGACGGAGTTCGACAGCAGCTCGATCGTCACACGACGGTTCTGCTTGCGACCGGCAGCGCTCTTGTTGGAGGCCACTTCCTTGTCCTTGCCAATGCCGATCAGATAGAAGCGGTGAGCGGGAATGTTGTGCTTGGCCACCAGATAGGCCACTACAGCATTGGCGCGACGCTGGCTGAGCTGATAGTTGGCCTCGGCCGAGCCGCTGGCGTCGGTTCCGCCGGTTACTTCCAGAATGTAGCCACTCTGAGCGATCTTGGCGGCAAAGGCGTCCAGTTGGGACTTGTCCTCGGCGCTCAGCACGTCCTTGCTCAGGCCAAAGTAGACCGTCAGGCTATCCACCGACTTGTAGCTGTCCAGTCCCTTGACCACGCTCTCCAGCGCGTCTACACGATGCACGGCGTCATTGGCGGTCGTCTGGGCTGCGTCGGCCTTGCCACCGGCGTCCTTGGCGGACTGGCTGGCAAATTCGGCCGAGTCCTTGGCTTCCTTGATGCCGTTCTGCGCGCTCTGGTCCACATCATTAATATGCTTGCCGTTCGCGTCCACCTTATCGTCCAGCTGCTTTTCGTGGTCGATCAGCGGAGCGTTCTGGTTGCGTACATACTTCTTGGTGGCGCATCCGGTTGCGCCCATGCTGACCACTGCCGCCATTGCCAATGCCATTGCGATTTGCGTGCTCTTCATCGTCATTCCTCTTTCCTCTGCATCGAACCAGCCTGCTTGATCCGATGCGGTTTGCAGTTTCGCCCTTACTAAGAGCACCCGCCGTGCCAAAGTGTTCCACATGCAACAACTCCATTCGCAACAACAACTTAAGGAGAAATCCACAGCTAACAGAGGAAGCCTTTTGCTATGTAACTTTTACGCAGAGCGTAAGAATTGCCTGCCCAGTAAGGTAGAAGTTGCTCTGTGGCAGGTATTTGCAGACAAAAAAAGAAGAGCCCGGCCAAAGCCGGACTCTTCCACTCGTTATTCTACCCCGCATTGCTGCGGTTACCAATTTCGCTGACAGAACGTTGCCTGGACGGCAAGTCCTAGTACATGCCGCCCATGTCGCCATGACCCGGAGCCGGTGCAGCAGACTTGGGCTCGGGGATCTCGACGATCAGGGCTTCAGTGGTCAGCAGCAGACCGGCAATCGAAGCCGCGTTCTGCAGAGCCGTACGAGTCACCTTGGTGGGATCGATGACGCCGGCCTTGACCAGGTCTTCGAACTCGCTGGTGGCAGCGTTGTAGCCGTAGTAGGGGTCCTTCGACTCCAGAACCTTGGCCACGATGACCGCGCCCTCTTCGCCGGCATTGGCGATGATCTGGCGCAGGGGCTCTTCGATGGAGCGGCGAATGATCTTGGCGCCGGTCTTCTCGTCGCCTTCCAGGCTCTCGATCAGCTTGTCGACCGCGGGAGCAGTGCGCAGCAGGGCCACGCCGCCGCCCGGGACGATGCCGGACTCAACAGCCGCACGGGTTGCGTGCAGAGCATCCTCAACGCGAGCCTTCTTCTCCTTCAGCTCGGTCTCGGTGGCTGCGCCAACCTTGATGATGGCAACGCCGCCAACCAGCTTGGCGAGGCGCTCCTGCAGCTTCTCGCGATCGTAATCCGAGGTGGTCTTCTCGATCTGCGAACGGATCTCCTTGACGCGGCCCTCGATGTCGCTGGCCTTGCCTGCGCCGTCAACGATCGTGGTGTTGTCCTTGTCGATGGTGATGCGCTTGGCGCTGCCGAGGTCTTCCAGCTTGACGCCTTCGAGCTTGATGCCCAGGTCTTCCGTGATGGCCTTGCCGCCGGTGAGGATGGCAATGTCGCCCAGGATGGCCTTGCGGCGATCGCCAAAGCCAGGAGCCTTGACGGCGGCCACGTTCAGCGTGCCACGCAGCTTGTTCACAACGAGCGTCGCCAGGGCTTCGCCCTCAACGTCCTCGGCGATGATCACAAGCGGCTTGCCGGAGCGGGCAACCTGCTCGAGAACCGGCAGCAGATCCTTCATGGCACTGATCTTCTTCTCGTAGATCAGGATGTAGGGATCTTCCAGGATAACTTCCAGGCGCTCGGCATCGGTGACGAAATAGGGGCTCAGGTAGCCGCGGTCGAACTGCATGCCGTCGACAGTTTCCAGACCGGTGTGCATGGTCTTGGACTCTTCGATGGTGATCACGCCGTCCTTGCCGACAACCTTCACGGCCTCGGCGATGATCTCGCCGATTTCCGTGTCGCCGTTGGCGCTGATGGTGCCCACCTGGGCGACCTTGTCATCGCTGACCGGCTTGGAGATGGCATCAAGAGCGCCGTTGATGGCGATGACGGCCTTGTCGATACCGCGCTTGAGAGCGGTCGGGTTGGCGCCGGCAGCAACCGTCTTGACGCCTTCACGGTAGATGGCCTGGGCCAGAACCGTGGCGGTCGTGGTGCCGTCACCGGCGATGTCCGAGGTCTTCGAGGCAACTTCCTTCACCAGCTGTGCGCCCACGTTCTCAAGGGCGTCCTGCAGCTCGATCTCTTTGGCCACGGTCACGCCGTCCTTGGTGATCGTCGGCGAACCGAACTTCTTCTCGATGACAACGTTGCGGCCCTTGGGGCCAAGGGTGGTCTTCACCGCGTCGGCCAGAGTGTTCACGCCGCGAAGAATAGCCTGACGGGAATCTTCACCGTGCAGAATCTGCTTTGCCATTTTCTTAATCTCCTGATGAGCTGCTAGCCGCTAGCTTCTAGCCACTAGCTTTTGGTCACTGTCGCGACCAGGGACTTCTATGTTGGCACTTGAGCACTCAGCTAGCAGCTGGAAGCTAGTAGCTAGAGGCTCAGAAACTACTTCTTGACGATGCCGAGGACTTCTTCCTCGCGCATGATCAAGAACTCTTCACCGTCGATCTTGATCTCGGTACCCGAATACTTGCCAAACAGGACGCGATCGCCTGCCTTGACATCGAGCGGGAAAACCTTGCCTTCATCGTTGGACTTGCCCTTACCCACGGCAATTACTTCGCCTTCCTGGGGCTTTTCCTTGGCGCTATCGGGGATGATGATGCCGCCACGAACGGTCTCGGTCTCTTCCACCCGGCGGACCAGGATGCGGTCGTGGAGGGGCGTGAAAGTCGTCGTCACAGATGCCATTGCCTGTTTCTCCTTCAAGTCCGCGTCGGCTAAGCCGAAACGCGGGATTGGGTTACATTCTCAAAGTCACGAATCGCGATTTCCTGCAGAAAACCGGGGACTATAGCAGTCAAACCGGCAGTGCGCTAGCACTCTCGCTCTTCAATTGCTAACGATACGGAGCGGAACAACGCTTTGTCAAGAGGGGAAGATGAAAATATGAGTGCATTTGACTAAGATAGTTTTACAGATCTGTGAATTATTCTCTGCATGACTTCGAAAGAACGATCATCTTATTGAAAATAAACGTTTATTCAATATAGGGATGACGGGAGAGCGTCGGGGAGGAGGCTGAAAAATCTGCGGGGAATGGGCTGAATCCAGGCTGACTGCAGGAAAGTGCGGCCCTCTGCTTCCGGACTCGCCGCAACTGCGTCCAAGGAGATAAGATCAACATTATGCTCCGCAGATACTATTTCCATCTCGCTCTCTTGGTCGCCGTCCTCGGCCTCTCTGCCGGACTGCTCAATGCCCAGCAGGACAGCTCCATTCAGCGTTCGCGCAAATACAAGGTGCCGCCTTCGGCTGCGCGCATCGAGGTCGTGGTACTGCGCGACATCAACGGTAAGCCCATCGAAAATGCCGCCGTCATCTTTCACCCTATTGAGGGTGACAAGGACAAAGGCATCATGGAGCTGAAGACCAACGAAGATGGCAAGGCCGTCATCGACGTGATTCCGGTGGGCGACACGGTTCGCCTGCAGGTGATCGCTCGTGGCTTCCAGACCGAAGGCCAGGACTTCAAGGTCGACAAGTCCGATCTGAGCTTCGAGATTCGTCTGAAGCGCCCCGGTGAGCAGTATTCTGTGTACCAGACTGGCCACACCCAGTCCAGCAGCATGACGAATACGACCAGCAAGCCGAAGGACGCGGAAACCACCGCTCCGGCCGACAGCAGCAAGCCCGCAACGCCCAGCAAGTAGATTTCCCTTCCCGGGCCGCCGCTGATTTTTTGCGGCGGCCTTTTTGCGTAGGAGTGCAATGGCTCAGGAAGCAAAAACCGCGCTGGTTACCGGTGGAGCAAAGCGCATCGGCCGCGTGCTGGCGCTTGAGCTGGCCCGGGCCGGCTTCGACGTCGCCTTTACCTACCTAAACTCACAGAACGAAGCCGAAGAGACCGCCGCGGCGATTACCGCCCTCGGCCGCCGCTCGCTGGCCCTGCACTGTGACGTGCGCTCGGAAGACTCTGTCCGCTCTACTCTTATTTCTGTCCGGGATGACTTTGGCCGCCTCGATCTGCTGGTGAATAATGCCGCCGTCTACCAAACGGCCAAACTCGATGAGCTTTCACTGGAAGCCTGGGACGAGGTCTTTGCGACCAACGCGCGGGGTCCGTTCCTGGTCAGCCGCGAGGCTCTGCCACTCTTGCGCTCTGCCAGCGGTCGCATTGTAAACATCGGCTCGCTGGGCGGCATGCGCCCCTGGGCCACGCACGCCCACTACTGCGCCGCCAAGGCCGCGCTGCACATGCTTACCCAGGCCATGGCCAAAGGCTTTGCCCCTGCGGTCAGTGTGAACTGCGTGGCTCCCGGTTTTGTGAGTCCAGGTTTTGTAAGTATGGACGAGCGCGAGGCCAGCCTGCTGGAACACTTTGCCCAGAAGACGCCCATGCGCCGCAATGCGCAGCCCGAAGAGATTGCCGCTGCCGTGCTCTTTTTCGCCACCGGCCCGGCCTTCATCACCGGCCAGATTCTGGCCGTGGATGGCGGGCTGTCGCTCGGCTGACAACGACAGAGAGCAGAGAACAAAAAACAGCCTGCCCGTTTGTTAGCGGACAGGCTGTGCAACATATCGTTGCATTCTTACAAAGTGAAGCTACGAGCTAGTGTCCTGGGTCCAAAGTTCGCTTCGTAATTGTTCTGTCCTCTTGAGCAAAGTTTGACCGGTTTTATGACCAAATGGAGTCGCAAGATCTGTGGCTGTCCTTCAAGGATCTTCCGCGGAAGTTGATGTGCCTTTGGGACCAAAGTTCATGGATGCAGAGGCAAAAAGCAACCGCAGATCCTTCGACTCCCTGCGGTCGCTCAGGAGGACAGTCTGAAATTTGATGAGGATTTCAGACTCAGAACACTAGAACGAGATGATCGCATCGATGCTCGCGGTCACCTGTGAACTGGACGTCTTGCCATTCGGATTGCTGCGGCCAAAGGCATTGTTGATGTAGTTGCCGCTCTGCCAGTCGTAGCGAATCTCGGGACGCAGACGCAGCGCGCGCGCCGGGTTGTAGTTCACACCCGCCGTCGTCTCATTGAAGGCACCCTTGACGCCGCCCCAGTTGGGAGGATTGCCCTTGTAGGCATCGGTGTTGTAGGTGTTCGAAGCAACCGAGAAGACGGGCTGGCCAAAGAAGCCATCCGGATTGCGGAACTCTTCCAGGCGCAAAGAGGTCGTCAGCTTGTTGGGCTTGATCGTGTAGGTCGCCATGCCCTCATAGCTCAGGAAGGAAGCTCCCGTGAAGCCGGCGCGACAGTAAGGCGTCTGGGCCGGATGCGGAATGTCGCAAATCGACATATCCAGCGCGTAGGAAGTCGAGCTGACCACCGCCGGGCTATAGACCGCGATCGTGCTTGCCTTGCCATCGCCAAACTGCTTGCCGTACTGCATCAACGCGGTGATCTTCAGGCGAGGGGTAACGTTCTCCACCACCTTCAGACCGTTTTCAAACGAGCGCTGTGCGTTGGGTGAATAGAGGTGATAGTTGTCCTGGTCATCGCTGGCCCAAACCGGCTTGACCTGCATCGAGCACGAGGTGATCGAGCAACCGGCATTCGCCTTGATGTTGCCCATGCCCACGCGGCCCGTATAGGCAACTTCCGTGCGCATCTTCGGCGAAGCATAGCGCAGCGCATAGACGTAGTTCAGATTGCCGTTGAGCGAGTGCGCCGTCTTGTTGCCGTTGTTGACGCCGAACTCTCCCATCAGATAGCCCATTTTGTTGTTATGGAAAATGTTGGCATCGATGCGCGAACCTACCACCGTCATATCACGATAAAAGCCGTAGGACTTCGAGTAGAAGATGTTCGGGCTCCACTGCGCGGCTGGCGGAACCTCGTCGATGGCAATCAGGTCATCCATACGGCCTAACTGCAGCGAGACACCCTTGAAGATTGGGAAGTACAGCGTGACGAAGGCATTCGGCTCGCAAAGATACATGTAGCGATTTGCCGCGTCGTTGGTAGGGCTCGGGTTCATCGCCCAGTTGGCATCGAAGCCCGTCATCAGGCAGCCCTTGGGGGAACGGCCATAGACCGTATCGGACAAAAAGCCCCAATCGAAGTGCTTGTACATCGGCGCCGGCGTCGGCGTAATGCCGGAAACAATGTTGCTCTTGTCGTTGCGATGCAGGAACTGCTCGATCTGCTCAATCGACAATGTGTCCGCATCGGAAGGCGTGGCCACGGCACCGTTTCCATCGCCGGAGTAGGCGGCATTTCCTGTCGAAGAATCGCCCTTCTCGATGTTGTTGTTCGTGCTCAGTCCTAGCTCGACGTAGTACTCGTCGATGATGCGGGTCTTTTTCTCCAGCTTGTTCCAACCCAGCGCATTGGGCAACAGACCTTCTCCATTCGGTCCGGTCGCCACCGGCACTCCGGCAGGCTGGATTAACACGGTGGTCTTGAGCGGCGTGGGTTGCAGATTCGCGGTCGTCTCGACGGGCGATTGCTGCGCCATCGCTGTGTGCGGCGCCGCCAGCATGCAGAAACATGCGCCGGCTGCCAAAAATGAAATCACCGAAATACGTTGCATTGCATCCTCCGAAAAATGGATCTGTGGTCCTGTTGCGTCGTTTTTAAGACAAGGCTTTCCTGATTCCACGTGCAGCAGAACTCGCGCTCTGGAACCGGCTTCCCCTGTTGAACGCACCCGGCCTACCGAATCATGTGTGGTGGCCGTATCGCAGGCAGCCTGCCTCTTTATCGTTGTTGTGAATTCGATTCCGTCTTCTTCACGCCGGGCAATCTGCCCAATGCCTGCAGCTTTGCGATCTCGCCTGGGAGGAAATCCCCAGGCGGGATCGCAACAGGCAGCAGCCCTACTGGATTAATCCGATCAGCTTCCAGTAAGGAATTTCCACGCAAAGTGCCACAACAAAGACCAGCACCGTCACCGGCAAGCCGAGTTTGAAGACGTCCGCAGCGCTATAGCCACCCGCGTCTTCTCCCTCGCCCACCAGCAAAGCCATGTTGTGGAAGGGCAGCAGGTAGTGCTGATTGACCACCGTGTAGACCAACAGCGAAACCACGATGGGGCTGATGCCCGAACCGGTGGTATAGGCCAGCACCGCCGGCGTCACAATACCCATCACCGCGAGTACGCTGCCAAGCACCAGGTGAATCACCATGGCGAAGGCTGCAATGAACAAGGCGAAGACGAAAATGTTGGTAGGAACGTGGGCCGGCAGAAGCGTAGCCGCGATCCACTTGTTCATACCCGTCACACCGCCCACCGTGCCAATGCCCAGAGCCGCCGTCAGGAAGAACAGCGTTCCCAGGCTGACCTTGCTCCAGTCGCTTGGCTTAAGCACGCCACCCACGCGGGGCAACGTCAGAGCCAGCGCTGCGCAGATGGCCACCCAGCCCGGATGCACGTGATGAATGAAGTCGGTCATCCAGAAGCCAATCGCCACCACAATCCAGAAGATCGTCACAATCTCATTGCGCGAAATCGGTCCCATCTTGGCGAGCAAATCACGGAATTCCTGCTTGTCGACGACAAAGTCCTTCGGACCCGGGAAGAGCCAGATCTGGATCAGGAAGAGCAGTACGCTGGTGATGACACCCGGCACGCCCATGTAGAGCAGCCACTTCAGCCAGCTGGCTTCAACACCGGCAAAGTTCATCGCCACCACGTTCAGCGTGCTGTCGCCGGTCAGCAGAATCATCGAGGTTGGGCATGAGGAGGCGAAGGCCGTCAGACCAACCTGCACTGCATACTTTTTTTCGAGCTTGGCCGAGCGGATGATGATCGTCATCACTGCCATGATCATGAATGAACGGGGCCACGGATGCGGAATCATGATGCTGAGGACAAAGCCCAGAATGTAACAGGCAGCGATCATGCGGCGATAACTTGAGATAAAGCTCAGCGCAAAGTTATACGCCAGACGCTTGCCCAGTCCCGAGCTTTCGACGGCTGCGGCAATCAGATAGCCGCCAATCACCAGATACATCATCGGCGAAGTCCAAAGCCGGAAGACCACGGGCGCGGGCGCAGTGTTCGTCAGCACCCAGAGGACCAGAAGAATCAGCGAAGTGTAACCGGGCTGCACAACACTGAACGCCCACCATACAACCGCTAGAAGACTCAGCGCCAGGCAATGCTTGCCCGCGTCCGGCAGGTTAGCCAGAGGCGCGAACCAGATGCCAAGGCATACGGCAACACCGAGCAAAGCTCCAATTTCTTTTTTGAATTTGCCCATACGGCCTAAAAATCCTTTCCATTCTTTGCCCGCTGTCTTGTTCAGGACGCGAGCGCGCGCAGCGCTACAAAGCGGTGTTCCTCTACGAGAAAACACCGCCCTGAAGTTACAGGCCTACAGATCGAGAGGCTTGGTAGAGGGCACCAGGAACGGCGCCAGATCCACGTCGAGGAATTGCGCGCGCTTGAAGTGATCCTTCACGGGCCAGGGCACAGTGCAATCAAAGATGGTCTTGCAGGTGGTACCACGCTGGATGATCTCGTTCGAGTAGCTGGCATCCTGTGAAGGATCGAGCACGTGACCGATGACACCCGGAATGAAGATGGTGCTCTTGTTGCCCTGATAGCGGGTCTGCATCGCCCAAAGCACGTCATTGGTATCGAAGATGTCAACATCCTCATCGACCACAATCACGTTCTTCAGCTCTGAGTAGACAGCCAGCGCAATCAATGCAGCCTGACGCTGACGGCCTTCATCGGCGGGAATCGACTTCTTGAACTGCAGAACCGCAAGGAATTTGCCGCCGCCCGAACTGTGAGCGTAGACATTCTGCAAGCGACCCGGCATGGCCTGCTCCACCATGTGGAAGATGCTGGCTTCGGTAGGAATACCGGCCAGGTTCACATGCTCTTCGCCCGGTCCTGAAACCGTCTCAAGAATGGGGTTCTTGCGGGTGGTGATGGCCTTGACCTTGATCAGCTTCAGCGCGGGGTTGGCCGGGCCGTTGTAGCCAGGGAACTCCGGCATGGCGTGGCCGGTGTTGCTGTTTTGGTCTTCGCGGACGCGCACGTTGGGCAGAATCTCGCCCTCGATGACGACTTCGGCGTTGGCGATGGAGTACTCATCCACCGAAACAGCCTTGACCAGTTCGATGGCCTTGCCACGCCATCCACCGGCCAGAGCCAGTTCGTCGCAGCCAGTCGGCGTCGTCGGCGGCTCAAAGCAGGCGGCGATGTAAACCGCCGGATCGAGTCCAATGTTGATGGTGATCGGCAGGGGCTTGCCGAGCTTTTCAGCTTTCTCACGGAAGGCGTCGATGTGACGGCCGGGAGCGAAGAAGACGCTGATCTCATCCTTGCCCTGCACGCAGAGGCGATGGATGGTCACATCCGACTTGCCGGTTTCGGGGTCATGGGCGCGAATCAGGCCCATGGTGAAGAACGGGCCGGCGTCTTCCGGCGTATTGGTGGGTGCAGGAATCACCTTGAGGATGTCGATGTTGTCTTTGTAGACCACCTGCTGACAGGGTGCCGGAGCCGTGGTGACAACAGGGGGAATCTGCTTGTCAATGGCTTCGGTCAGCTTGAAGGTAACCTTTTCCGGAGTGGTGCCGAACAGATGCGCTACACGCTGGCGGGAAGCCATCACGCCGGTAACAATGCGCGCTCCGGGATAGCCCTTGATGTTTTCGAAGAGCATGGCGGGGCCGATTTTTGTGGGGGGAAGAACCGGGCAGCCTGCGCCAACGTGACGATAAACGCCAGCCAGTTCCGCATTGGGGTCAACCGGATGTTCGGTGCGCAGCAACTGGCCGGGGATGGTCTCCAGCAGCTTCAACGCCGAACGCAGATCTGTTACCTGTACCGAAGCACTGGAGTTCGAGGATTCTGGAACCGTGCTCATGATGGATCACCTCATTCGCAAATATGCAATCAAAATCAACCCTATTGTTTTCCTGCATTACGAACAGAGTCCAATACTTCTTCGGTGCGTGATTGATCGTTTTCATCGATCACACGTGCGAGCCATCACATTTCCCCTGCAAGCTCCTCGTTCGCGAGCAGTTGCTCATCTTCAGAGAGATGCTTTCCTGCATTGGCTCCTGATAGATGGCTGCAATCAATCCATCGAGCAAAAAGAATTAGACATTTTTTCTGCCTATGGGAGAATAGGCATAATCGCTCCGGAGCTGGCAGCGACTGAGGGAAACGTGCACAAAAAGCGAATGATCATTGGAATCAGCGGAGCCAGCGGAGCCTTGCTGGGAATTGAACTTCTTGCCACCCTGCAACAACTGCCGGAATGGGAGACACACCTGATTCTCAGCTCTGGGGCGCGGCGCACCATCTTGTCAGAGACGCAATACTCGGTTGCCGAAGTCGAGGCGATGGCCACCCATGTGCATCCCATCGCCGACATTGGCGCCAGCATTGCCAGCGGCTCATTCCGCACCGCAGGCATGATCATTGCGCCTTGCAGCATGAAGACGCTGGCCGGAGTGGCCAACGGATTTTCTGAGAACCTGCTGCTACGCGCCGCCGATGTGATGCTGAAGGAACAGCGCCGCCTGGTGCTGGCCCCGCGCGAAACGCCCCTGAGCAAAATCCACCTGCGCAACATGATGCTGGCTGCAGAGGCAGGCGCAATTCTGGTGCCGCCAGTGATTACCTGCTATCAGCGTCCGACCAGCGTGCAGGAGATGACTCGCCACATCATCGGCAAGATGCTCGACCTGTTCGATATAGAAATGCCCGGCTTCCAGCGCTGGGGTGAGGATATTAAAGAGTAGGCGTTTCGCGGCACGCTGCCACATCTTCCGCGGCGTTGCGGGCCAGGCTTTCCTTTTTGAGCAGATTCAAAAAACGCCGCAGGATCAGAGAGGAAGAGTCCTTGCGCCAAACCGCTTTCAGTTCCGCCGGGGGCGGTGTCTGGAGCAGCGGCCGATAGTGTACGCCCTCCAGCTTCACACTCTGGAAAGAGGAAGGAATCAGGGCGATTCCCATGCCTGCCGAAACCAAATGTACCGAGCTGATGATCAGATTGGTATAGAGAAAACGTTGCGGCTGCCCCCCAGCCATTTCATATGCCCTGTGCACGTGATTAAAAAAGCCGAATGCAGTAAATGGCGAGGGCATGATCGAAGTCAGGTCCGTGTGGCGGCCCAAATCAATGCACTCTTCCCCGGCCAGCGCATCAGGAACCGCGACCATCAGCACATCGCGCTGCACGACCATGGAAGAAAGAACCTGTTCCTCCAGCGCTCCGTGCATGAAGCCAACGTCGATCTTTTCTTCAAGCAGCCCATGGATCTGCTCGTGCGGGTCGCTCTCCTTCAGTTGCACGGTCACACCCGGCGTTGAGCTTTGCAGAGCATGCAGCGCATGCGGTAGCACGCCCATCATGGCCGTGCTGACCAGCCCAATCTTGATTTCGCCAGCCAGACCACGGGAGGTGCGCTGCACCTCATGCACGGCTTCGCTCAACCCACGCAGGATGGCGCGGGCATGAGGAACCAGCGCTTCGCCAGCGGCCGTCAGCCGCACACTGCGCTTGGTGCGCTCAAACAACTGCGCGCCCAGCTCCTGCTCGATCTGGCGGATTTGATGGCTGAGCGAGGGCTGCGACAAATGCAGAATCTCAGCGGCGTGACGGAAGTGCAATGCCTCGGCTACGGCAAGAAAGTAACGCAATTGTCGTGTTTCCATGTTCCCCCTGGCCGCATTCTGCCGGGCCTCTGCTCCGGCCCGTAAGCTATGAGCACGTTGCTGCCCACCCACGCCAGCATCCCACCCGGACGCCTCTGCAAGTATAGGGCACGCAGCACCTTTCAATCCTCCATCGCCAGCCTTCCGCCGACGATGGAGGCCAACAGATTCCCCGCATTGTCGACTGCAACCAGATGCGCATTGCCGCCCACGGTCAGCGATCCCGCCCGGTCCGAGAATCCCGTCATGGCGGCAGGATTGACCGTCAGCAGCCGCAGAGCATCCTCCAGCAGCGCTCCGGTAAAGCGGATCAGGTGGACGAGGGCGCGGTCGAGCGTGAGCGTGCTCGGCCAGAACACCCCGGGCCATGGCCTTGCCCGCCACTACCTGCACGGCAAAGCCTCCCAGACTAGGGAGCTTCCATGAAGGAAGACCCCGTCCAGAGCCTTGCGGCGCGAACCACTTGTACAGAGATGGATAAATTTTATGGCAGGCGCACCCATCCAAGAGTGCGCCTGCCATCTAGATACTGAAAATATCGGCTTTTATGCGACGGCGGAGCGGCAAGCCGACCCGGATCCCGCCTGAAGAGCATTAGCATGCTGGCCGGCAGCATGGGATTAGTTGATGATGGCGCTCTGATCGTGCTTCAGGCCCATATTCTGTGCCTGCGCGGCCTTCAGGGCCATGTGCAGTGCGGCCACCTCAGAGCGTGCCGAGGTGAGTTGCGCGGCCAGATAGGCTACCTGGGCCTTCACTTCCATGCGCAGATCCTCGATGGCTTCTTCCAGGCGGTCATTGGCAGCGATCTGCTCATTCTGGCTGACTTGCACGGCCTTGAGATTGGGCAGAATCACGTTGGAGAGCAATTGAGTGAGTGAAGCGGCAAGTTCGTCCATGCAGGAATTCTAAGAACCTTCTAATAAAAATACAGCATTACGCATGGCCTGCCATTGGTAACCCCCACTGCGTACCTTCGACACAAGCCGTAATTCCGCCGATGCACAGACAAAAAAACGGCCGCATCCAGATGGACGCGGCCGTTTTTCTTCAGCAATTTAGAAGCTCAAATGCAAAGCCACCTCGGCGCTACGCGGACCGCCGCCACCCAGATAGGGGTTGCCACTGCCCACGTCGGGCGTAGCTGTGGACTGCAAATAGGGTGTTGAGCCACCGCCCAACAGACGGGTCTTATCCGAAGAAGCCGACGCGTTGGCGAAGGCGTCAATACCAAAGCCCGGCAGCAGCGGATTGCAGAAGTTGGGGTGGTTCAGGATGTTGTAGGCATCAATCCGCAGTTCCGCAGCCACCTTGTGGGTCAGATGGGTGGTCTTGGTCAGCGAGAAGTCAAAGTTGGTGAAGTTGGGCGAACGGAACTGGTTGCGCGCTTCGTTGCCCGGGTGCTGCGTGCCGGAGACACAAGCGCCAGCCACGGAATCCCAGGTGCAGGGCGCGGCAAAGTCAGCATAGTTCAGCAGGTTATTGCCGTGTGCGCCGGCCTTGAGGTTGCCGATGATGTCGGGACGGCCAAAGTACTCGCCGGTGCCGTTGTAGTCGCCTTCAAACAGGTAGCTGACCGTGTAGGGCTGGCCGGAGCTGTAGTTGAAGATGCCGTTGACGGCCCAGCCACTGGCCAGAAGCTGCGCATGGCGGGCCTTGGGGAAGTTGTAGCTCCAGTACCACTGCACGCGGTTGCGCACGTCAAAGTTGGAGTTGGCGCGCTCGCCGTGAGGATTGAAGCTGTTGTCGGGCATGGCGGCGTTGGGCACAAAATCCATGCCGTCGCTGGCCGTATCAATCGAGTGCGCCCAGGTGTAGTTGAGCGTCGAGGTCAATCCGTGCCAGTTCTGGATCTTCAGAGTGCTCTGCAGCGAGTTGTAGTTGGAGAGCGCGCTGGTTTCGATCTGGTTCAGGTAGCTGAGCGTGAGCGTGCCCAGCGAACCATCTGTGTAGGTCGAGAAGCACTGTCCACCGTACTGCACAGAGTTGCCATTGGCGCACTTGTAGTTGCTGCCCTGCACGTTGTCCACCTGATTCAGATCGCGGAAGCGATACAGGTGGCGGCCCTGCGAACCCACGTAGCCAAGCTCGAAAGCCACCGAGTGGGCGAGCTGCGATTCGATGTTCAGGTTGTAGGAGACGTAGCGCGGCGTTACGTTGTTCTGAGCCACAGTAAAGGCAGAGCTAGGCGCATAGCCGCCATACACGGCCTGTCCGGCGGTAATGCCGTTGGCCTGCGTGTAGCTGCTGAGTGAAGCAAACTGAATGTCGTTGAAGGCCGGACCGGCCTGCGCGGCGTTGGTGTTGTAAGCCTGATTGCCTACGAAGAAGTCCTGCGACGGACCGTCGTAGAAGAGGCCTACGCTCGAGCGAACCACCAGCTTGCCGTTGCCATACACATCGTCCACCATGCTGATGCGCGGAGCAACGTTGCCGTACGACTTCTGGTAGAGCGAACTGGGCGCTCCCTGAGCACCGATGGTTTCGAGCGCCGTGGTGGTCGGATTGAAGTAGGTGAAGGCGTTGTTCTTGGCGCCAATCACACCGAAGTAGTCCCAGCGCACGCCGTAGTTCAGCGTCAGGTGAGCGTTCAGGTGATAGGAATCGAGGAAGTAGACGCCGCCGCCATTCTGATAGGAGTAGCGCTTGCCATAGCCTTCAGCCGAGCTGGATTGAGAGGAATCCGGCGTACCGGCCAGGAAGTCTTCCAGGCTGTCAAAGTAGAGCTTGCCACGATGGCCGGAGTTGATAAAGCTGTTGATGAAGGTACGGCGAAACTCAATGCCGGCCTTGAAGCTGTGGTGGCCCTGGGTCAGCGATACATTGCCAAAGCCCTGATAGTTGGTGTCGACGCGGCCGCGCGAATCGCTGGCCGTTGCGCCAATCGGGCTGTAGCCGCCTTCAATGGTGATCGTCGGCAGACCCAGATCGTAGCTGGTGTAGCCGGTCGGCAGCGTATCCAGACCATACTTCGTTTCGGGATTCAAACCCCTATCCTGGGGCAGGAACTGCTGCAGAAAGCGGTTGTAGCCGCCACGCAGTTCGACGATCAGATTGGAACGCGGAACTGTGGTGTAGGAGAGCGAGGCCACACTCACGTGCGTCGGCGTCGTGGTGTTGAAGCCCGGAGCGCTGCTGCCGGTGTAGAGCATGCCCAGCGGAAAGCTCTGAATACCGTGGCTATAAAAGAAGCGGCCCGTCAACAGATCGCCGGAGTTAATCAGATTCAGGTGCTGGTCAATCTTGGCGATCATGTTATCGCTGGAGTTATGGAAGGGCGTCGTGTAGGTGACGCTCTCATTGCTGGCGGGCAGCGTGCCCCACGGCTTGGCGGCAAGAATGTTGGCCATCACCGGGTTGATGCCAGTGGACGGCGTGTTGAGGCTGATGTCGTTTACTGTAGGCACCGTGCCCAACTGCGGCAGTCCGCCCTGTTCGCGCTGGCCTTCGTAGGAGAGCGTGAAGAAGGTCCTGTCCCTGAAGATCGGGCCATCGACCAGGCCGCCGAACTGTTCGTTGGTATAGCTATTCTTGGCCAAATCCGCCGTATTAAAGTAGTTGCGGGACGCTAGCGAATCGTTGCGGAAGTACTCAAAGGCGCTGCCATGCAGCTCATTGGTTCCGCTCTTGGTCACAATGTTGACCGTGGCACCGGCGCTGCGGCCGAACTCCGGTTCGGGGCTGCCGGTGACGGGAATCTCAGCCAGTGCATCCACCGGCAGAATAGTGGACGGAGCGCCCCACACACCGGCCTGATTCACAGCCGGCAGGTTGCGATAGCCGTCGTTCATGTCGGTGCCATCCAGCAGATAGTTGTTCGAACGGCCGCGATTGCCGTTCAGGCTGAACAGACCGTAGGAACCAGCCGACTCGGTCGAGCCGTTGGGATCGCTGGTAGCGCCGGGAACAAGCTCCAGCAGCTTGGTGTAATCATGGCCGTTCACGGGCAGCTCAGCCGCTTCCTGCGACTCGATAGTGCCGCCGGTGGAGTTGGTACCCGTCTCCACCATGGGAACGTCGGCAATCACCTCCACCACTTCCTTGACCTCGCCAGTATTCAGCTTGGCGTCCGCGCGGGCAGCCGTTCCCACGCTCACAGGGATCTTGGTGAGAGACAGCGCGCCGAAACCTTCCTTCGTCACCGTGACGTTGTAGGTGCCCAGAGGCAGCTCCGATGCGACATAACCGCCCAGATCATTGGTCGTCACCGTGCGGGTCAAACCCGTGCCGGGGCTCGTGATCTTTACCTCGGCGCCGGGGATGGCTGCGCCGGTGCTGTCTGTCACCGTACCCTGAATGCTTCCGCGAAAAGACTGCGCATGGCCTGCACAGACCAGACAGAGGACAACAAGTACGGACAATACCGCGATCAAGCGGTTTCTCATAGGTCCCTGCTCCTGAACGTCTTGATTTCCTTGATTAACGGAATCTTAACACCAGAAAGAATAAAACCAGATAAGGATCCTATAAGGAAAACCCCGCTAAATATTGAAGATTGCATAAACGAAAATGCGCTAGGTCTTGTATCTACACCTCATCATATTTCCCCTACCTCCAATCTCCGTTCTGACAGATTTTCTGGCCCAAAAAACACCAGCCCGGCAACTTTCGCTGCCGGGCTGGTGCTCTGTTTCGGTTGTGAAGTCAGACTCCACAAACACCAGTTAGAAGACAACCTTGACGGCCAGCTGCAGAATACGGGCAGGCAGCGTCGTGGTGATTTCGCCGAAGGTGCCCGAGCCATAGACCGGGTTGGGTTCGCCGAAGTTTGTATGGTTGGCCAGATTGAAGGATTCGGCGCGGAACTGCGTGTGGGTTTTGGCCGGGGTCGTGAAGTCCTTGGTCAAACCCAGGTCGAAGTTCCAGTAATCGTAGCCACGCACCGCGTTACGCGGCGAGTTGCCAAAGGGATTGCTGGAGGAAGGCGACGAGAAGCTGGCCGTGTTGAAGTACTGTTGGTAGGACTTGCCCGAAGCCACTGCCGCACCCGACTGGTTCGGACGATAAGCGTTGCGGCCATCCACCGAGATCAGCGGCGAAACCGACTGGCTGGTGCTGGGGCTGTAGGCAAAGGTAAGAGGATCGCCCGAGCGAGCCTGCAGAATGCCGGTAGCCTGCCAACCGCCCAGAACGTAGTTGGCTGTTTTGTTCATGTTAGGCAGCAGCCACTGGCCCTTGCCCACCGGCAGCGTCCAGACAGCCGTGGTGCTGTCAATGAACGGGTGGTTGTAGGAGGAAATACCGCGATCCGCCTGCCAGTTGTAAATGTTCTGCACCGAAGGAATGCCGTTGGCGCAGAGTGAGCAGTTGCTGCCGCCATCCAGAGCCTGAGCAGCAAGATCGATGTCCTTCGACCAGGTGAAGGATTCCAGCAGGTAGAGGCCGTGGGAGAACTGCTTTTCCAACTTGATCTGCAGGCCGTTGTAATCCGAGGTGCCCCAGGGCAGCATGCCGGCAATCGTCGTATACGCCGAGTAGGGAACGTTGGTCAGATTGCCGGTGGTGGAGTTCATGCCGGGCGAGGTGGCCTGATTGATGTCGTTGATGAAGATTTCGTTCAGGCCATGGTTGCCCACATAGGACAGATCCACCACCCAGTTGTGACCGAGGTCGCGCTGCACGCCAAAGAACCAGTTCCACACCTGCGTGTCGGGCGAGTCCTTGGGCATGTACTGCACGATTTCGTTCTTGGTGCTGTAGCTGGTGGAGCTGACCAGACTGGCGGGGAAACCGCTCTGCACGTTGCTGTAGGTGCTCAGGCTGGGCGCGGAGTAGGTCTGCGCAACCAGACCGTAGGGCGGGTTCATGGCCAGATAGTTGGAACCCACACGGTTCCAGTGGGAGTAGCTGACGCCAAAGCCGCCACGCACCACGGTCTTGTCATCCACGCTGTAAGAAGCACCCACGCGCGGAGCAAAATCCTTGGTGTTGGGGTTGACCGTGTAGCGATTGCTGCTGCTGGCCACAATCATGCTGGCCGTGCTGGGATCAAAGTTGGCCTGACGGTTGTTGGCTTCGTAGATCGGCGTGGCATATTCGTAACGCAGACCCAGATTCAACGACAGCTTGCGGCTGAGCTTCCAGTCGTCCTGCAGATAGCCGGAGAGGCCCCAGACGCGCAGGTTGCTGGTGGTGGGAGCCGACAGAGCCATCTCCGTCTGATAGCCGAAGAGGAAGTCAGCGTAATCAAACATACGGGTGGTTTCCGTGGTGGCCGTGCCATAGTATGCGCTGCCGTAGGCCTTATAGAGACCATCGACGTAGCCAAGACCGGAGATCTGCGAATCGTAAACGTTGGCGCCCAGCACCGGGTGCAGATCTTCCTGCGCCACATGCAGCAGGTTGTACTCAACACCGGCCTTCAAGGAGTGGTTGCGCACCAGACGCGTGTAGTTCGCCTTGGGATCCCAGAAGATTGGGTTCTGATGCTGCGGGTTGGTCAGCTGACGGCCCAGACTGGTGAAACCACCATCCACAAAGTACTGATAGGTGACGCCACCCAGCCACTCGGAGTCAGTGGGCAGACCGGAAAGAGCCAGATTGCCCGTCATGGTGTTCTGCCCGGCCAGCACCGGATTCTTGCCAGCCTGCATCGTCGAAAAGCCCAGACGCACATCCAGCACCGAAACCGGGCTGATCGTCCAGGTAACGCCGCCCACCACCTGCTTGAGCGGAGCAAAGACATGGCCATCGCCATCGCCACCGGCAACGCCCTGAATCGTGCCCGGATCGTAGGCATTCATGCGGGCCTGCGAGTAGCGGGCAAACATGCTCAGGCTGGACGAATGGCGGTAATCGATCTTGATGTCGCCCTTGTCCTTCTGCACGCTCTCCGGATGCAGCACTACATAGTTGTTATAGGTGTTGGTGTTGGTGGGCGCAGGCAGATAGCTGAGCAAAGCTGCGGCAAACGGCGTTACTGCCGAAGTGGGAACATGGCCCGTCAGATACTGCGTGCCGCCCACCTGATTCTGCGCAGTTGTACCACCCAAACCCAGACCAGCATAAAGAAGCGTCGTCGAGGTACAAACCTTGGAGCCATACGCATAGGGGCAGGGATCATCGACCGGCAGCGTTCCACCCGTATCGGAGTTGTCGATCAGGTAATAGCCCTGCGAAGCACCCGAAGACGTCAGGCCGCGCTCGGCCAGCGACGGAAGTGAGGCCCTGTCGGTGAATGAAGATGTCTGGCGGTAGCCTTCGTAATCGAGGAAGAAGAAGAGCTTGTCCTTCAGGACGGGACCGCCCAGGTTGCCACCAAACTGGTTGCGATGCAGATCCGGCTTACCACCCGCATCGGGCTTGAAGAAGCCTTCGGCATTCATCGAAGTGTTGCGCAGAAACTCCCACGCGCGACCGTGCCAGTCGTTGGTGCCGTAGCGCGTAACCACGTTGATCGTCGCGCCACCGGAACGACCGTACTCGGCGCTCTCGTTGTTGGTGACCACGCGGAACTCGGCCACCGAGTCCGGCGGAAGCTGCACTACCTGATTGCTGAAACCCTGATTCGAGGTGCCGTAGAAGTTGTTGTCCACACCATCAAGCATGTAATTGCTATAAACGCTGCGCAGGCCGTTGATGTTGAACGAACCATCGCGCGCCAGATAGCTGGAGCTCTGGCTCAAAGGGCTGGGCACCACACCGGTCGATAGCGCCACCAGCTGCGAATAGTTGCGGCCATTCAGAGGAAGCTCAACGATTTCGCGCTCGGCCACCACCTGACTGTGTTCGCTGGAGTCGGTGTCCAGCTGCGCGGCTTCAGCCGTGGCGGTCACCGTGGTCACATTCGAAGCCATCTGCAACTTCACGTCCACACGCTGATGCGCGCCCACGTTCAGCTGGAAGCTGGCCACAGCCTTCTGAAATCCCGGAGCCACTACTTCAAGCAGATAGGAGCCCACCGGCACATCTACAAACTGAAACTGGCCCTGTTCGCCGCTTACCGCGCTCTTGTCAGCTCCGGTTGCGGCGTTGTGAAGTTTCACTTGCCCCTGCGCCACAACGGCGCCGCTGGGGTCGGTCACTGTGCCAAGAACCGTCGCAGTATCAAACTGCGCCATGGCAGTGACAGCAGTGACGAGAAACAGCAAACATGCTGCCAGATAACGCATCGCGTCTCACCTCTTAGAGTGTTTCTTTGTAAAGCGATGGAACTACAATTTTCTTTCTGATCGATGCTCCAGTTGTTCTCTATGGACTAGAGAAATTCCACTGAAAAAGGCTGGCGCGGACTGTAGTTTTCCATTTCTTACTTCACTTAACATAACCTTCACACAAAGGATCGATTGTGAAATCTTGATGTATAGTTCAGTTCTTGAGAGAGACTTTTCACACGCTTTCTCTGCGCCGCATTTTACGCGCATTGCAGTTTTTTCTATCGCTGGAAAAGCTCTCAAACGAGCCAGACACTTATATATTTACCTAGATTTAAAGATTGAATTCTATCTTGCGTCCCAGCCGGATTTTGTTTTCCGTCATGCGCACCCACTGCGGCTGAAAGCAATAGAGCGTGCTATGACGCGCTGCCAAAGAGAGCACAGTGCCCAAGTGAAAGCGTTCGCAATACTCCGCGAGGATCGCGCTGCGTTCCGGACCATCCAGGATGGAACAGACCCCGCGCATCTGCACGCCTTCAATCTCACGCCAGCGAAAGGTGGAATGAAAAACCGCGGCTGAAGCCTGCGGAGAGCTTTGCAAATGCAAGCTGTGCACGCTATCGCGCGAAGAGAGCCAGTAGAATCGAAACGACTCGTCCACCACGTAAAACAACGGCGCGGCGTAGGGCAGACCATCCTCACCGCGTGTTGCCAGCACCATGGTGCTCTCGCTCTTTAAAAACTCCAGAACCTTCTTCTGCTCCCTGCTACTCTTCAAATCCCATTCCTTCGCTGCGTCCTCTGCATCTACATTCACAGTACTACCGCAATGCCCGCTTCGCCTTGAACCGGGCAAAGGACCTATCTACATCCAGTATCTTCCATCGGTCAGCCTGTGCGAAGAGAGAGAATCCGCAGCAGAATTCCGGGGCTTTTTGAGGGCTGTACGGGCAAGCTTCTGACGCGCAGCTCTGAAAACTCCACGCTCACTGGCGAACGGCTCTTAAAAACCAGCCACAGTCCCCTTGCCGTTGCCAAAGACCGCGCGCGTAGCCAGAATGTTGCCGTTGGCGTCCACCAGTTGCACCGCCCCCGTGCGCGGGCCTGCAGCGGCGGGCGCAAAGGCAATACGCACCGAACAAAGCGGACCCTTGCCGTCACTGGTAGCGGTGCTTTCCTTTTCCGCTGCAGTAAAGTCTCCTCCGGTCACACCATCGGTGAGCACGGTAAAGGGCGGGGCAGCCAGTTCGTAGTTGCCATTGAGGCGAAACGTCAGGGTCGAATAGGCCGGTTTTCCTCCCACCTCGGCAGCGCCCAGGTTTTGTTCGCCTGCCGCCTCCACAGCCAGCGTATTTACCTTCAAATGAAACGCGGACTGAAGGGCGGTACCGCAGGAGTCGGTGGCCGTGACGCTGAAGCTGACAGAACCAACGTCGCTCGCCCCGGGGTCTCCATGGAGTGTGCCGTCGCCGTCGAACTTGAGCCATGCGGGCAATCCACTGGCAGTGTAGACATAAATGCCACTACCGCCCGTGGCCACAATCGTCTGCTTGTACGGTAGGCCTGCCGCTCCATCAAAGAGTGCCGTGGTCGCCAGCGTAACCGGCAGTAGGTCGGCCTTCTCGCGGTCACTGCACGCCGTCTGTTCCTCTGCCCTGCAAACGCTTCCAGCGCAAGTCAGAAACAGGCCGCACAAGAGAAGCGACATCGCGGAAAAACGGCGCAGGCAAGCGTCCCTCCTGCCCCCGGAAAAAATAGATAGAAGATATTGTTTTTCCATCACTACCTCTCCTCTGGTTTATCGTCGCCGTGGCGGATCTCTTGCCAATTCATTCAAAGCGTTCGTAATCAGAAAGATGGATAATTTGTTCTCCTGCGCACACAACTGTTGGATTCTTTGACAAAACCGCCGCCCATCGTCGTAAATCGCAGCAGTTTGTACTCCCTGGCGCAACAGAAATTGTTTATTTGCCCGAGAGTTCATCCCGGAAAACAGTACAAATGTATGCTCTAGAGCATCTCTCCTGATGCTGTGAAGTGGCAAAAGTCCTGCCAGATTGCCGCTCCCTGAGGGTCGCGTCAACGAAGCTGCATCGACTCGCTCTACACCTTCAGGAGAGATGCTCTACCGCGCAGAAAAGCGAAGGTATAGCGGACGTATGCTGACTGAGGGGTTGGACTGCGTCCAATTTATCTATTGCCCTGGCCTGCAGCCCCAGAACTCCTACCCACACAGCGATCCATACTGCGATCTTTGCCTGCCTGTTTCGAATCGTTCCGTACTCTTGCCAAATCCTGCAGTGGCTTCCCTTGCTCTGCGCATAGAAAGCCGGAATGAAAGTGGAATCCTATAAAACCGGATGAAGTGAAATCAACTGAAATCTATCTTCTTTTCAAATTATTTTACGCGATGCAGGCAATGAGTCCCTCTGCAAAGCCCTTCTGGAGCAAAGCAAAGGCACTCCTGCCGGGAGTGCCTTTTGCTTCTCTTACTTGACCACGAGGTTGGTGGCGCGGCCCGGAACGACGATGATCTTGACTACCGTCTTGCCAGCCGTGCGCGCCTGCACCTTTTCATCGGCCAGTGCCGCAATCTCGATGGTTTTGGCGTCGGCGTCCGCCGCAACCCGCACCACGGAGACCAGCTTGCCGTTGATCTGCACTGGAATTTCCTTCTCGTTTTCCTTGGCGAGTTCCGGATCGCTGACCGGCCAGGGAGCGCGCAGCACATTGCCCTCTTCGCCCAGCTCCTGCCAGAGTTCTGCAGAGAGGAAAGGCGCAAAAGGAGCCAGCAACAGCACCAGCGAACGGAGCAGCTCACGAATCACCGCTGGCGGTACCTTGCCCGCGGCCAGTTCAGCGTCGGCTGCCTGAAGCTCGTTCACCAGCTCCATGATGGCCGCCACACAGGTGTTGAAGTGCCAACGACCGCTGAAGTCCTGGGTGATTTTGGCCGTGGTCTGATGCAGTTTGCGCTGCAACTGTGCCGCCACCCCGCCATCGGCCTCGGGCGCACCCTTCGCTTTGCGGGCCACTTCCGAATACTTGGTGACGATGCGCCACACACGGCCCAGAAAGCGGCTGATGCCGGCCACGCCGTCTTCCTGCCAGTCCAGATCGCGGTCCGGCGGAGCGGCAAAGAGCGCGTACATACGCGTCGCGTCCGCGCCATAACGGGCCACCATGTCGTCGGGCGAAACCACGTTGCCCTTCGACTTGGACATCTTGGAGCCGTCCTTGATGACCATGCCCTGGGTGAAGAGGCGCTCGGCAGGCTCGTTGTTCTTGATCAGATCCAGATCGCGCATCACCTTGGTCCAGAAGCGCGAATAGATCAGGTGCAGAATGGCGTGCTCCACGCCGCCAATGTACTGATCGATGGGGAACCAGTACTGAGCCTTGGCCGGTTCATAGGGCGCATTCGCGTTCTTGGAGTCGGTATAGCGGTAGAAGTACCAGCTGGAATCGACGAAGGTGTCCATGGTGTCGGTTTCGCGCTTGGCTGCGGCACCGCACTTGGGGCAGGTGGTGTTCAGGAACTCCGGCACACGGCTGAGCGGCGAACCGCCCTTCTGCGTGATGGCGATCTGCTCCGGCAAAAGCACCGGCAACTGCTCGTCGGGCACGGGAACCAGTCCGCAGGCCGGGCAGTTGATCATGGGGATCGGCGTACCCCAATAGCGCTGACGGCTTACGCCCCAATCCTTCAAACGGAAGGTCGTTTTGGGCTCGCCGAAGGCACCCTTGAGGGCGAGATCCTGGAGCTTCTTCTGGGCTTCCTTGCAGCCGAGGCCGTTCACCAACGCGTCGCTGTTGATGAGCTTGCCATCATAAGAGCAAAAAGGCAGGCTGGCGTTTTCTTCCGTCTTTTCGAGGGGTTCGATGACCTGAACAATCGGCAGACCGTACTTGGTGGCAAACTCGAAGTCGCGCTCATCGTGGGCGGGAACACTCATGATGGCGCCTGTGCCGTAGTCGGCCAGAATGTAGTTGGCCACCCAGATGGGCACCTTGGCGCCGTTGTAGGGATTGATGGCAAAGCGGCCGGTGGGCACGCCATGCTTCTCAATGCCGCCAATGTCACCGGCTTCCCGAGCCTTCTTTTGCTGCTCGATCATCTCCTCGACCTGAGCCTTCAGCTCGGGATTCGATGCGGCAAACTCGGCCACCAGCGCGTGCTGCGGGGCAAGCTGCACACTGGTCGCGCCAAAGATGGTGTCCACGCGCGTGGTAAAGACGCGAATTTTTTTCTGGTTGGTCTTGCCTTCGCCTTCATCCAGCGTGAAATCAACCTCGGTACCTTCCGAGCGGCCAATCCAGTTGCGCTGCATGGTGCGGACCTTTTCCGGCCAGCCTTCCAGCTTGTCCAGACCGTCGAGCAGCTCCTGCGCATAGGCGGTGATGCGATAGAACCACTGCTCCAGATCGCGCTGCTCCACAAGGGTAGTCTCATGCCGCCAGCAGCAGCCGTCCACCACCTGCTCGTTGGCCAGCACCGTGTTGCATTCGGGGCACCAGTTCACCTTGCTCTGCTTGCGATAGACCAGGCCCTTTTCGTACATGCGCAGGAAGAACCACTGGTTCCAGCGATAGTACTCGGGCAGACAGGTGGTCACTTCGGTGGCCCAGTCGTAGCCAAGACCGAGGCGCTGCATCTGGCGCTTCATGGCGGCAATGTTGGAAAGCGTCCACTCGCGGGGAGGCGTGTTGTGCTTCAGCGCCGCGTTTTCAGCCGGCAGACCAAAGGCGTCCCAGCCCATGGGGTGCAACACGTTGTAGCCGCGCATCCACATATGACGAGCCAGGGCGTCGCCAATCGAGTAGTTGCGCACGTGGCCCATGTGCAGCTGGCCGCTGGGATAGGGCAACATCTCAAGCACGTAGTACTTGGGCTTGCCGCAATCGGCTGCTTCCGCAGCATAAAGCTCAGGCTGCTCTGCCCAAAGCTGCTGCCACTTGGGTTCAATCAGCGCCGGATCGTAACGAAGTTCTTTTTCTTCCGCCATAACCTGTTTATTGTAAATGGGAAAGATAATTCTGGAACGGATGCTTGCACGGCAGAGGTAAA
Source organism: Telmatobacter bradus (assembly GCF_048629425.1). Taxonomy (NCBI): domain Bacteria; kingdom Pseudomonadati; phylum Acidobacteriota; class Terriglobia; order Terriglobales; family Acidobacteriaceae; genus Telmatobacter; species Telmatobacter bradus. The sequence goes on along the minus strand of NZ_CP184532.1, from coordinate 2,081,180 downwards.
GTAGCTGAAAAGATTGACTCGGATTAACGTATACTTTGTATGACAGATTATACGAGGTGCCCCATGCTGGCCGTCCGTGTACCCGAAGAAATGGAAGTGAGGCTCGACAATCTGGCCCGGCTGACCGGCCGGCCCAAGAGCTATTACGTGCGTCAGGCGCTCGAAGCCCATTTGGACGAGATCGAAGAAAGATATACAGCGCTTTACCGGCTGGAAAATCCCGCCCGCCGCTGGACTCTGGACGAACTGGAGCAAGACGCTGACCAGAAAGCCTGAGCATGGCCGCCGATCCTGCCCCTGAAAACAGCGCAGCCCTTCCCTGCTGGACAGTAGAGTTCGACGACCGCGCCCGCCGCGAATTACGCAAGCTTTCCGCTGAAATCCAGAGGTCGATTCTCTCGTATCTGCGCGAGCGCATCGCAGGATCGACCGACCCGAAGCAGTTCTGCAAGCCTTTACGGCTGAATCTGGCGGGATTGTGGCGCTATCGCATAGGTGACTACCGCCTCATCTGCCGTTTCGAGGACAATCGGCTGGTGGTGCTGGTCCTGCGAGTCGCACATCGCGGCAAGGTGTACGAAAAATGATCCGGCCTTACGGTGCATCGTTCTCACACTTATAGCATCTAGCCAACCACCTGCAGGGCCCGCGCCTGTTCAATCCGCTGCCGCCGTTTGGGCGTGTGCAAAGCTTCCCATAAATCCGTCCGGCGCTGCACATTCAGCCAGAACTCCGGCGAATTGCCGAAGACGCGGGCCAGCATCAGCGAAAACTTCGCGGATTCCATTTACTCCATGGAGGATTCATCAATGGGGTTTCTGAGCAACCTGAGATTTGCGGTCAAGCTGAGCATCATGACCGCATCTGCCGTCCTTGGCCTTCCACACCCTGCGCGTGGTACGCATCAACTCGGCGCTCTATCAGGACATTGCGCTGGTCTACCAACGAGTCTTCCCGAGGCGCAGCCAACCATGGCACGCAGGTCGTGCAGGAAACGCGACAGGTACTCGAACAGTCCACCCGGATGGCCAATGAGGCTTCCCAGCAGATCGAAAGGCTGGGCCAGAGCTCCAGCCAGATCGGTCAGGTACTGAGCGTAATCGAGCAGATTGCAAGTCAAACCAATCTGCTAGCCCTAAATGCAGCCATTGAAGCCGCCCGCGCTGGCGAACAGGGCCGGGGCTTTGCCGTGGTCGCCAACGAAGTACGGCGGCTGGCCGAGCGCACGACTGTGGCCACACAGGAAATCAGCGGAAGGATCAGCAACATCCAGAACGACTCAGCGGCGGCACAAACAATGATGGAGCAAAGACGCCAGCAGGTAAACCAGCTGACGGAAAAAGTCAGCGTCTGCAGCGATGCACTCGACAATATTGTGAACCTGATACAGGTAGAAGAGCAGATTGTCCGCCAGATCACGGACTCCGTCGACCAGCAAAGTCAGGTTTCCGGACAGATTTCAGAATCCATGAGGGGCATCTCAAGCTTCAGCGAATACGCCCATTCCACAAGTGAGCAAACCGCCCGGGCCTGCAATGACCTAAGCCGGTTAGCCGTCGATCTGGAGCACAGTGCCAAGGGTTTCCGGCTGGGGGTATGAACGGATCAGGCACCGAGGCCTGATCCGCCTATTGCGTGGTAGGAACGTTCGAATTAAACCACCAGCGCTTTGAGCGCCCGAACGTCGCGCTCATCGTCATTGGGCGCGTCGACTGGGGTTTCGGCCTCGAAGGCGGAGTGGGCAAAGCGCGGGTCGTTCAGCAGGCGGCGGAAGGGTTCCACACCCATGGTGCCTTCGCCAATGTGCTCATGGCGGTCAAGTTTGGAGCCGCGGGCAGCTTTGGCGTCGTTGCAGTGCCAGACCTTGACGGCATCAAAACCGACGGTCGCGGCGATCTGCCGCATCGTCTCCTCGTAGCCTTCCGGCGTGACCAGATCGTAGCCCGCAACGTGGGTGTGGCAAGTGTCGAGGCAGACATTCACCGGAGCCGAGGCACGCAGGCGGGAAACCAGTTCGGCCACCTGCTCAAAGCTGCCGCCCAGCGAAAATTCCGATCCCGCCGTATTTTCGATCAGCACATTGAAGTTGGTTCCCTGCCAGGGCAAGCCGTCGATGGCGCGGGTGATGGATTCGGCCGCATGGCTGAGGCCCTCTTCGCGCGTCAGACCCTTCCACGAGCCGGGATGCAGCACCAGATGCTCAGCGCCAAGGGTGAGAGCACGTTCGATCTCGCCCCGGAAGGCGACCACGCTCTTTTCGCGCACCTCTTCGGTCTGGCTGCAGAGGTTCACCAGGTAGCTGGTGTGAATGACCAGCGGGCCTACGTCATGTTTGGCGCGCAGTTCCTTCATGCGGGCGGCCTGCTTGGGGTCGACCTTGGGAGCGCGCCACATGCGGGGGCTCGACGAAAAAATCTGAAAGGTGTTGGCGCCGATCTCCACGGCGCGATCCACGGCATTCGATACGCCGCCCGTGGTGCCCAGATGCACTCCGATTCGCTTGGTCATGATGTCAGTCTATCGTTTTCTTGAAACGCTTCGCTCCGGTCCGCCCCTTGCGGGAACAGACTCAGGCACAAACTACAGATGCGCGGCCCGGCCCATAAGGTGCAGAGAGTAAAAAAACGCCGCATCCTTATAGTAAGGATGCGGCGTACGCGTTGTTCAACTGAGAGGCTTCCTATCAGGAGCAGCCGTCTACTACTTCCAATGCTTCCTTGAGACGACGAATTCTTCGTAAACCATTACATTCATCCTGCAAATTTGATCCGGTCGTATTCGCATCCCTCTGCAGGTGCGGGTTGGACCACCTGCGGTGGGGCCAATGGCTGCGCGTGACACCTGCGGTGGGGCCAACTGCTGCGCGTGACACCTGCGGTGGGGCCAATGGCTGCGCGTGACACCTGCGGTAGGGCCAACTGCTGCGCGTGACACCTGCGGTGGGGCCAATGGCTGCGCGTGACACAGCAGGGAGTTCAGGCTGGATTGCGCCGTCCCTACGGGACTTTGTTCGTCGCTGCTGCCGCGTACCCCCACGTTGAAACGTGGGGCTAACCTGTATTACGCCTACGGCGTATTAGCGTCTGCCACATCAACCTCAGTATCTACCTCAGCAGCGGCTGTATCGGCAACAGCCGCAGAAGCAGTTTCGGCAGCAAGCTCGGGTTGCGGTGTGGGCTTGGGTTCGTCTTCCGGGACTTCTTGCGCGGACAGAATTCCTTCCGCCTCTACTGCGTCTGCTTCCTTCGAGCCGTCAAGCCGGTGCACTCGATAGTCGGCAGCTTCGGCCCTGGCCAAAGCCTCTTCCACGGCGTGGGCGATCTGCTCCACCTGCAGCGGATTGGGAATGCGCTGCGCCGCCACCTGCAGCAAAGCAGGAAGCTGCAGCCACCAGAGCAGCTCTTCGTAGGCCTCATGCACCAGATAGACACTGCCATCATCTTCATGCACGCCGGCCAGCCAGCGTACATCGGGATCCAGCCAGAGCTCCGGAGGATGCGCCGCACAGCCTTCGCTTGCAGACGCAGGCAGCGCTGCTTCGGCTGGCGTGGCAGTGGCGGCGGCTGTGGAATTCGCGGCGGCATTGGCCGCAGAAGAGACCAGCAGCACCTTGACGCGGGCTGCGGCCCTCCAGGCGTCCTCGCCTTCGAAGCCGAAGGCGGCAAATGCCTCCCCGAGTGGCGTACGCAAGCGCAAACTTTCAAACAGATGGATGGCCGCGCACTCGGGCCGCAGCGCATCCACGGATTCAGCCAGTTCTTCCAGCACACAGCAGGCCAGCACCGGTGCCCACAGGCTGGCGGCGTCGCGCAAAGGGCTGTAGCTGGGCAGTACATGCCGCGCCGCGTTGCTCCAGGGAGCGGGCGAAAGCGCCTCCAGCAGCGGCAAACGCAAGGCCGTACGCAACCGCTGGCGGAAGAGCGGAGCCAGCAACGCGTGATCGAAGCCAGCCGAAGGCGCCTTATGCACCCGCTCGGCATAGGCCCTTTGCGCAACCCGCAAAAACTGCTCGTAACGCGCCCAGGCCTCTTCAAGAAACTGGCTTTCACGCTCGGCGTGCTGGGCACTGTTGACAAGACTCACAGGCTCAGCCGCATCGGCCATCAGGCGCAACACCGCTGGCTCCAGCAGACGCTTGAGCGCCTTGTGCACCGACTGCAACTCCAGTTGCAACAACTCTTCATGCAGATTGGGCACGCCGCGTCCGGCCAACTCGTCGGAGAGACGGTCCCAGGGCTCCAGTGTCGTGCTCCTCAGCTCCCGCCAGTCCAGAAAGACGTGGCACTGGTAGGCATTCAAGGTCAGATTCAGGCCACGATCCAGCAGATCGGAGGCGCGAATCAGATACTCCAGACCAGAGAGCGAGTCACGATAGGCCAGAACCATGGAGCGGTCGCCGCTGAGGCCAAGGCCTTCCGCCAACCGGCGCTGACGCAACTGCCCAGCAGCCTTGTCGGCGTAGGCAGCCGAGTTGTCGATGGTTCCCGAGGCCGTGGCGTAGCGATTATGGAAGACGACCAGAGCCCGCTCACTGCCGCTACGGTTGGAGTAGGCGAAGACGTCTTCGTTCACATGGCCATCGCCCTGATAGAAGTCGTAGAGCAGGAAGTTGGCGCTTTCGGCAAAGAGCCAGCGACGCTCAAGCAGCGGGGCAATCTGGCGCTGATGGCGCTCCACCAGCCAGTGGTCGGGATCTTCCTGATAGCGCGGCCAGCGATACTCCATGCCGTACTTCTCGGTAAAGCCCTCCACCTGTCCGTGGCCAAACATGGGCAGGCCGGGCAAGGTGGACATCATGATGGCCACGCCGAAGCATTTGTCGCCCTTGCCAAACTGGTCAATTGCTGTGCGCTCATCAGGATTCGACATAAAGTTCACGTAGCGCTTGAGGATGTCGGGGTCGAACTCGATGGTGTTCTTGATCACCTGACGGTACTTGGCATTGTCCTCGTCGCGCAGCATCACCATGAAGGCCGAGTTGTAGACGCGGTGCATGCCGAGAGTACGGACAAAGTAGCCCTCCATCAGCCAAAAGGCCTCGGCGAGGAGAAGCGTGCCGGGAACCTCGGTGGCCACGCGGTCCACCACCTCGCGCCAGAACTCCAGCGGCATGGCCTGATCGAATTGCTGATCGCTCATACCGGACTCAGCGCGGGATGGAATCGCGCCCGAGGTGCCGGGACCTGGAAACCAGAGGCGATGAAAATGGCGCTTGGCCAGCGTCATGGCGGCATCAAAGCGAATCACGGGAAAGAGCCGGGCCACATGCAGAATGGCCTGAATCACCTGCTCACGGACGGCCGGATTCAGGTAGTCGAGCTGCGCCGTATCGTTCCAGGGAAAGCTGGTGCCGTCGTTGCCGTGGTAGATGTAGCGGGTTTCTCCGCTGGAGCGGTCCACGCGGCGGAAGACCACGGCGGCATCGGACTGCTCGTAATAATGATCGTCAATCTTGATTTCGACCCGTGGATCGCTGGACAGATCCGGCCCATTGAAGCTGTAGGTCGGGTAGGGCGACTCCCAACGGGAGATGAACCAGTCGGGATGCTCGACGACCCAGGGCGAATCGATGCCCATGTGGTTAGGCACCATGTCACTGGCCAGCCGCAGACCGTGGCGGAAGGCGCGATCCCGCAGGTTGATGTAGGCCGCCTCGCCACCCAGATCGTCGGCAATGCGGTAATCGAAGAGCGAGTAGGCCGAGGCCACGGCGTCGTGATTGCCGCAAAGCTGCTTGATGGTCTTGGAGGCGCGGCTGCGCTCCCAGATGCCGATCAGCCACAGCGAATTCATGCCCCGACCGGCCAGCTCGGCCAGCGCTTCATCGGGAATTTCGTCCAGACGGCCAATGTGCCGGCCATGCTGGCGGCTGAGCTGGGCCAGCCAGACGTAGGTGCTTTTGGCAATGAGCACGGCCGTCGGCATCCAGGCCTGATCGGGCGAGAACTTCTCGTACTCATGGGCCGGATCGCCAAAGGTGGGCACTTCCGCCGTGGCCACCGGACCTCCGCCCAGGTGTTGGCCGCTCTCCCAGCGCTTGCGTGCGGCTGCCTCAGCAGCGGCGCGGGCAGAGGCGGCAGGCGGGTTGAACTGCATCCAGATGGCCAGCTCTTCCTCATGCAGAATCTCACCGGCCAGCTCCAGAAAATGATCGAGGGAGTGGCCAATCAGCGGCTTCCAGAGCTTGCGGATCAGCTTCAACTGCTCGCCAAGCGACTCGGGCGCATTAAGCGCAGGAACGCTCAGCAGATCGTAGAGATTGACCGGAACCGCATCGGGCAACGGGATCAGCGGACGGGTGGCAAAGTATTCGGGAGCTTTGCTGGCAAGCTGGCGGTAGGCCGTCTTCTCGGCCAGCAATTTGTCTTCAAAGAGCTCGGCAAAGGGCTTGAAGGCGGGGTTGCGATTGGCCAGATGCAGCATCAACAACTCTTCCAGCGCGGCCGCGCGATTCGGCTGGCCGTCGCACTCCCCTGCCAACCACTGGGCCGGAGTCTCTTGCCCACGCAAGACGCTCTGGCCGGGAAACTGCTCCACAAAGGCCAGCAGAAGTTCGTCGAGCGGCTTGGTGCCTACCTTGACGGCAAACCAACTGAGCGCGGCGTTCATCACCTCGGGGTCGAACTGCTCACGATAGCGCGCCATCACTACATGGCTGGCCTCGTCGATCAGGCCCATGGCGTAAAGCTGCCCGGCGTGCACCGCTAGCTCGGGATGCTGTTCCACATTGCGCACCTGGTTCATGCGATAGGCAAACTCGCGGCAGGCCGGCATGTTGGCAAGAACCACATTGCCGTTGAAGCCGAACAGGGACTCATCGAACTGATAGCGCTGACGGGCGCTTCTGGCAATGTGAAATTCCATCATCACAGAGCATCTCTCCTCTTGCTTTGCAGGAGCAGTCCACTTGCAGGGCTGCGCTTCCTGATCTCGCGTCAACAAATAGCCCCATTGACCCGCTTCTGTTTTGCGGAGAGATGCTTTGCAGCAATCTCCCCCTCCCGCAGCTGCAAACCAGCAGATCCTGTCCGCCCGCCGAAGCCTGAGCACGGCACAACAGCACAGGCTCTTCCGCCGAGGCAGTTTTGGTCCTCGGCCTGCACCCAAAGGCGCTGGAAGATGTGATTTTACCCTGAATAGCTTGCCCATTGCTGGTTCATCCGGCACGGCATTGCCTCTGCCTGTTTGCCTTCATGGTTCAACCCGGAGCAGCCCCGGGCCAAGTCGCTCTTTTTTGCCCGAAAGCCACAGCCGCAAAAGCTATGATGGAGCGGCAGTCCTGTGTTTTCCGGTGGGAGTGTGTGCATGCCCGACAAACGACAGACCAAAACCGCCAGCCCCGCTCCGCACCCGCGCAGGCTGGCCTATCTGGTCAGCACCTATCCAACGCTTTCCATGATCTTTGTGCTGCGGGAGGTGCTTGGGTTACGGGCGCTCGGCTTCCAGATCGAAACCGCATCCATCAATCCGCCCGACCGGTCAACAGAGGCCATGACGGCCGACGAAGCCGCAGAAGCCGCCCACACCTACTGCGTCAAACGCCACAGCGTGCGCGGCGCTCTTGTGGCGCACTTGAAGACGCTCTACCACCACAGCAAAGGCTATGGGTGCGGTATGGAGCTGGTGGGCCGGCTGGCCGGACTCGACCTGCGCCAGTGGTTTTATCACGCCATGTACTTTACCGAAGCGCTGATGGTAGGCCGCTGGATGCAGAAAAAAGATCTGACCCACCTGCATGTGCACTTGGCCTCGCAGGCGGCTACCGTCGGGCTCTATGTAAAAACCATCTTCGGTTTTGGCTACTCGATCACCGTGCACGGCCCCGACGAATTCTATGACGCCGAACGCCAGTTGCTGGGCCGCAAGGCCGCGGCGGCGGACTTCCTCTGCTGCATCAGCTCCTTTGCCCGCAGCCAGATGATGAAACACTCGGCCTATATGTATTGGCACAAGATGGTAGTGACGCCGCTAGGCGTGGACGTTGAACAGTTCACTCCCCGGCCCGAACGTGAGGCTCCGGATGTCTTTGAGATTCTCTGCGTTGGCCGTCTGGTGGCCACCAAGGGACAACACATGCTCATCGACGCCGTCGGGCAGCTGGTGGCCGAGGGCCGCAAGGTGCGTCTGCGGCTGGTGGGCAGCGGGCCCGATGACGAAACCCTGCACGTACACACCTCCCGGCTCGACCACCCGGAGTGCATCATCTTCGAAGGCCCGGTGAATCAGGACCGCATCCGCTCGTTTTACGCCCAGGCCGACGCCTTTGCCATCGCCAGCTTTGCCGAAGGACTCCCGGTAGTGCTGATGGAGGCCATGGCCATGGAAATTCCCTGCGTAACCACCCACATCAACGGCATTCCAGAGATGATCCGCGACGGCCAGGATGGCCTGCTGGTGCCGCCCTCTGATCGGGAATCGCTCACCCACGCCTTGCGTCGGCTGATGGACGACCCAAAGTTGCGCCAGCGGCTAGCCAAAAACGGCCGCAAACGCATCGTTGAGCGCTATAACCTGCCCCGCAATTTGGAGCGGCTGGCAGCGGTCTTCAGCGAACTGGTGCAGTAAATACAGGTAAAAAAGAGCGCCGTGTAGGAGATTTCCCGGCAGAATTTACAGCGGACTTCGTGTAGCCTGCTGTAAGTCACAGCTAGAGATTCTCAGCACCCCCGTCGACGTAAATGTTGTGCTGCTCGACCTCACGCTGCCCGGCATGAACGGCCTGGAGGCGCTAGTAGAGATTCACAAGCTCCGCGAAAAACTCCCCGTTCTGCTGCTCAGCATGCACCCGAAGAACGCTATGCCGCGAATGGCATCCCCTACATTTCCCGGCACGTCGCGGCACAGGTTGCACGCAGCATCACCAGCCAGGAACAGGGCCCCCTGCATGAAACGCTCTCCAACCGGGAGTTTGAAATTCTGCGCATGATCGGCAGCGGCAAATCGACGGTGGAGATCGGCCGCACCCTCGACCTGAGCGTGAAGACCGTCAGCACCTATCGCGAGCGCATTCTGAACAAAATGAGCTTCTCCAACAACTTTGAGGTCATTCGCTACGTGCTGCAGGAAGGCCTGCTGGAGTAGCCCCGAAGCGTCCATTCCAGCCTGCCCGTGCCCCCTCAGATTCGCTCTATCCCTACTAAACACAAAAACTTAGCAGGTTTCCACAGGGAATTTCCCGGAACCCCCTGAGACCATTGCACAAAACCAGCATTCTCAGTAAACTAAAGAAGTCGGAGAGGTGGCAGAGCCTGGTTGAATGCACCTGACTCGAAATCAGACATAGGGGTAACTCTATCGGGAGTTCGAATCTCCCCCTCTCCGCCATATATTGATTCTATTGACTTTATCTTCCTTGGTGTCCACAATGGTATCCATAAAGCGCTAAATTGGCGCTTTTGGAGTCCCCACCATGGCAAAAGTCGTTTCCAGCTACGGTCCTACCCAGCGCGTCAACATCCTCAAAAAGATCAAGGTGGATGGCGCTTGGAATTTTTACCCTGCCGTCGTCGAATCCAATGGAAAATTGAAGGACAAGGTCCGCATTAAGGGCGCGGTCGAAGTCCACCCCGAGGGAACGTACTACCTTGAGTGGCGCGAGGGAAAATCCCGCTCCCGCGAACCTGTGCCCGACAAAGCTGATGTGCTGGATTGGGCGCGGCGCAAGTTCCTGGAACTTCAAGCCGCGAAAGCTGGAGTTCTGATCGCAGAGACTCCAGAGCAGGCATCGCCTGGCATAACGCTCGCCGATGCCGCAGCGGATTACCTCGAAGACATCAAGCCGCCTCAGCGGGAAAAGAAGACGTACATGGCGTACAAATTTAGCTTGGGGCAGTTCGTCGCAACCTGCAAGAAGCGTTACGTCTCCGAAGTGCAGCGCGAGGACTTGCTCGAATACATTCGCTACCAGTACAAGGTCGGGTGCGCCCCTCGGACAGCCTACAATCGCGTGAGTATTCTGGTCTCCTTCCTCAAGCTGCAAGGAATAACCGGCCTGCTGAAAAAGTTCGACTGGCCGGCGTACGTGGATTCGATTCGAGTAATTTACGAACCGGAAGAGTTGACAGCACTTTTCGCGGCGTGCAATCCCCCGGAGCATTTACTTTTCAGCGCATACCTGCTTTCCGGCTTCCGCGAAAAGGAGATGCGGTATCTCACTTGGCCCGATGTGGACTTCCGGCGAAGCGTATTGAGGGTGACCAGCAAGACGGTGTGGGACTTCCGCCCCAAGGACAAAGAGGAGCGCGAAGTTCCTGTTCCGGCCAGCTTGATTGCCGCTTTGCAGCGCCATCAGAAAAATCAGGTGCCGAACCCCCATCAACTCGTCTTTCCAACTCAGTCGGGATCACCGGACACCAAACACGAACTCAAGCTCAAATGGGTAGCTCGCCGGGCCGGTCTGAATTGTGGGACGTGCATCAGCCGCCACGGGAACCGTTGCTCGGATGGACCGTACTGCTCGAAGTATTTCTTGCACAAGTTCAGGCACACTTTCGCCACGCGTAATTTGCAGGAAGGTGTCTGTGACATTCGCACGCTTCAGCTCTGGTTGGGCCACAGCGATCTGGCATCGACCATGGTTTATCTCAAGGCTGTGCGAAGCAAGGATGTGCTCCACAAAATCAATTCAAGCCTGCTGGCGGAATATGCTCCGCAAGCTGAGTAGGTTTCTGCCGACGTAGTCGTTGACGAAAGCCGGCAGCGGGTCAGCTTGCAATCTGCATCTGGTTCACGATTGGCCGTTGCGAAGTTGGCGCTTTTTTGCCGACGGAAGGATGAAGGCGGCTTTCGTACCAGACTGCCAGCTCGGAAGGATCGAAACGCACGGCCGCAGAGAAACGAACGGTGGGAATTTGGCCGGCTGCGGCCATACGATAGATCAAAGATTCACTGAGGCCAAGCAAGGTGGCGACCTCGTGGATATTCATGATGGTTTCGCGCTTCTGCAGGGTTTCCAGAATCATGGGGAAGATTCCTCCGTCGATGGCGATATTTGACGGTTCGGAAAAACGGCGCAACCAGCGCCAGAGTTCCGACCTCATGGTGCTTCTACGGTCCATCGGAAGCCGCCCTTGCGTCCAATGATTTTTGGGAATACGGGTATTCCTCCCACGCATAGCTGAAGATTTTTGATCCATCTCAACCACCACCACCTGTAAGGTGGTGGGTTGGAAGTCGGCGGGTTGAACCGCGCGGTCACTAAAGTGGTGTTCTGCGGACGTTGTGCCTGGAATTAGAAGGACATTTGACGCGCGCTGTAGCAGCCAGGCCAAAGCGACCGCAAGCGGCGTCTGCTCCAGAGAGGTTGCGGCCTTGTCCAGAACTGACGATTGAACGGGCGAGAAACCTCCTAACGGAACGTAGGCCACACCAGCAGCTTCAAGCTGGTCGATGAAGGTGTCGTCTTCGCGATGCGCTACATTGTAATAGTTCTGTACACAAAACGATGTTCGCGATCTCTCGCGCCTCCTCGTACTGCATCAGTGAACGCCATTGCCAGATCTCACGCGTGGACACTTCTATTCACTTGGGATGGCAATGCTCATACCGCCGTCTGCCATCACCATGGCACCCACAATGAAGCTGGCCTTGTCTGACGCTAGAAATGCCACGACCTCAGCGATTTCCTCCGGCCTCGCCGACCGCTTGATGGGTGCGTTCCTGCCATGCTGGGCGAGAAATTCGCGACCATCTGGCCTAAAGGTATTCAGGAGATTGGTAACCACGTCACCTGAGCCCACACCATTCACCCGGATACCGTGATCGATCGCCTCTAGGGCGAAGGTTCGCGTGAGTTGCGCGAGAGCTCCCTTGGCGGCAGCATAGGCGCTGATGCCGGGAAAGGTCTGAAAACAGGCATACGATCCGATGTTGATGATCGCTCCGCTCTTGTTCGGAATCATTGCTTTCAGTGCTTCACGGGAGTGAAGGAAGACTCCTGTCGAGGTGACGTCCATGATCGAATTCCAGTCTTCCAGCGACATCTCGACTGCGGGCCTGTAGACGATACGACCGGCGTTGTTGACGAGAATATCGACCCGCCCAAACCGCTCCTTTGCAAGCCGAACGGCTTGCACTGCCGTCTCTTCCTTGGAAACATCGCCAACTAGAGTAGCGACAGTCGACATATCAGCAAACTGCTTTTCGATCTCAGGGTTGATATCCTCTGCAACTACCATTGCCCCCTGAGCGAGAAACAATTGTGTCGTCGCCAGACCGATGCCACTGGCGGCTCCCGTAACGATGACCACCTTGCCAGAAAAAGGCAACTCTGCAAAACTCGTGCGCATACTCATATTTCTCCTATCGCTACGCTACGTAGCTATAGTACTCTGATTCAAGAGCTGCCGAAAGGACGCAATTTAAAAGCTCATGGGCAAAAATGCTGGTGTATTAGAGCGGGGGAATGAGCCGGTACGACGGCGAGGAGCGAAGGCAACTGCGCTGATCCTTCGTAACGTGTTGGAGCTTGGCGAAGAGATTGGCTTTGAAGCCCTTACGGTAGAGAAAATCTCAGCTCGTTCCGGGATTGCGAAGACGACGATCTACCGCCGGTGGCCGAACATTTCCGCGATTGTCATGGATGCCTTCCTTTCAGAAGTAACAAAGGATGCACCGATTGTTGAGAAGTCAACGGTTCGGGAAACCTTCGCTGCCGCAATGAAGCTACTCGTCCGGGTCTACCGCGGACGTCACGGACGGACTCTCAGAACCCTGATCGGACGGGCGCAAACTGACGAGAGTTTACGTCGCGCGGTTGAGATGAATTGGGTAGAGCCGCGAAGGCAAATTGCCCGAGAAATCCTTGAAAGAGGAATGCATCATGGAGAGCTGAGACCGGATCTAGACCCTGACGTTATCCTGGATGCCCTCTATGGCGCAATCTACCATCGGTTTCTGGTGCCGTACGAAAATGCTGTTCTATCGATGGATTTCGTCGACGCCGTCATTGCGATCATCTTCGACGGCATCGAGGGTCGTAATGGTGAGTAAAGCGATTCTGTCGCCTTCGGTGTTAATAAAGCTTCGTCTGGAAAATCAATCTGTCAGCAGGTAAAATTTTCTCTTCCGGGTAATTTTTACATAGCCGTAATCCTTTTCGCAACTCGGCCTTAGTAATACAAGTGCTTATTTTGCAACCTGTTACAAGCGCAAATTCTGTCGCATGATTTGGTCCATCAATTGCTACTACCCACTTTATTGGTGGGCCAGATGTGCCCATGGGCGTTGAACGCGCTGGCGTCAGGACACTGGAATCGTAAGCGGCTCTGGAGATCATCTGCCATCTCCAGTCTTGGTTATCCCCAAACCAGGAGTGCGTTATGCCAGTTGCTATTGAGACGCGACATATCGAGGCCATACTGGCTTTGGCTGAGGCTCTGAATTTTACTCGTGCGGCAATCCAGTTGAATCTGGTCCAATCCACTTTGAGCCGCCAGATTGAGCAGGTGGAAGGAATTGTCGGCTTCCCGATCTGCGACCGCAACAGCAAGCAAGTTGTGTTTACCGAGGCCGGAACCGAACTTGTCAATGAGTTTCGCCAAGCCAAACAGCACATCAAACTTGGTATTCATCGCGGCCAGATGACATACGAGGGTAAGGAGCATATTTTGCTCGTCGGTCATTCGCCTTACATCGACCCGCGCTTGCTCTCGCTGCTGTTCCAAGTTCACCTGCCGCAGTTTCCAAAGCTCAGGGTGGAAACCACGACCGACGTTGCGCCCATTTTGACCCAAAAACTTCTGGACGGCGTATTGAATATGGCAATCATCACGCGCCCTGTTCAAACAGAGAGCCTTCTATACACATTCCTGTCAAAAGCTCCGCTCCACGCCGTAATGCCTGAACATCATCCCGCCGCGAGTAAAAGCACAGTATCACTCACAGACTTCGAAGAAGATTGCTGGATCGTACTCCAGGAAAGTGCGCATCCTATTCTCTACCAGAATCTTATGGACCTGACAAAATCACTGGGTATCAATATCCGGGAGCTGCATCATATTTTGTCTCCGCAAGAAGTGGTCTATATGGTCACAACTGGCCTCGGCATTTCGTTCTCAACTCAGGGATTGACTCAGTACATGTACGCGCCCGGTATCACTTGCCGCCCGTTGACTCATGCCCCACTATTGCTGGACACGCACACGGCCATTCGTCGAGGTGACGACTCCAAACTCGTGAACGCTTTCGTCCGAGCGTACCATCGCAAGTACAAAAATATTGCCGAAGAACAGCCGACGCTGTTTCCGGTATAACAGAGCATTCTGTCGGCAAATAATTACCTTGCAGCTTGCCGTTGCCGGGAGTGTCCAACTACGGATACACTCCGCGATTATGCCGCCAGCAATGATGGAGACAGTTTTGAGTGAATGCAGAACACACGAGTGAAGGACAAAAGATGTCGTGGCTCTGACATACACAATACCGGCAATCGAGGCTTGCTCATGGACAATACAGTAGACACTGGGTAACTTGCCGGTAGTAATCAGCCTCGGTGAGCGCAAAGGCGATTTACCGTTATCCGAGAAACCCTCTAGCGGACATGGGCGTTTGCTGGTACGAATCCATCCCGCAGATTTGCTTGATGCCAGAACGGCCCTGTCAGTCCTAGCCCCAAGAGCGCCCGAGCCACGATTGTCAACGGATAATGCTAGCGCCGGCACGTCATGCTCCAGCCACAGCGTTTGCTATTCCTTCCATTCGTCCATTGGGACTTCGTCACGGTATTTCCCGTCCAGGAGATTTGAAAGCCTCCTGAGTGCCCCTTGACTCTCCTTAGTGAGCCCTTCTTCGTTGGTTGCTTCTTCGTATAGTTTGCGAAGACTTGGAATGGAGATAAAGTTCTCGACGAGCGCTGTCGGATCAGACGTGTAACGCATCATTGGAAGAAAGAACCTGTCGAATGTCTCCGCCAAGACCTTCTTGCTGGTTCCGACATGCCTTATCCAGAAGAACTCCTGAAGTTTACGGTCCTCTGGACTTACCGAAATCTTGTTGTCAGATGGCTGTGGCAAGCCCCAATAGTTGAAGGCGAGCCGGCTTGATGTCGCAAGCAGCTTAGGATCAGACGCGTCTGCCTCCTCTCCAAATCGCGTCCGCATGCGAAGAATAAAGGCGTTATAGAGATCAGAAACCGGTATAAACAAGGAAACATCGCCCCGCTTTTCAAGTCTCTCACTGCTTGTCAGTTCCGCAAGTAAGGCAAATGCCATAGCGTCATTGGTCGTTCTTCCTATACACTCTCTGACCATCTGATGGCGATCTGACTCCGCTATCTTCAGTAGCGCCACAACCACTGTTTGATATGCATAGTACGATTCCCCAAATATGCCGAAGCTTGGATCGTATGCATATCTATCAGCGCATTCCATGGCGGAAAATGCAAGCATTTTCGCGCCGCTTTGGGGCAACGACGAGGCTGCCTGCGAGAGCTTATAGAGAAAATCAGCTCTCTTGCCGGAACCAGGTTTCATCGAATCGAGAGCGTCCACAAGGACCTGGTTCGCTTGCTGCTGGTTTTGTGCGCCGTTTAGGGAGTCCAGAATCCGTTCTAGCCTAACCACGCTGAACACGTCTCTCGGAAGCTCATACCGAAAATAGGCGTCAAACATGGCCGGGTTCTGGACGCCCCTATCTTTTTCAGGAGTGTCACGCACCGTGTTCCGAACGATGTTCAATCGTCCATCGAGTCCCCGATAGAGTGGAAATAGCTCTGAGAGTATTTTCGCTACGGCCTCTTTTTCGTCAGGTTCAGTGGAGAGTTTATCGATATCTCCAACTAGATTTTTCTCGATCGTCCTCTTTTCCTCGTCCGATATAGGGCGGTACTTCGAGATATTGGTAACCTGCCCCGAGAGCGTTAATGAATTCTTGCTGATGAGGTCGTACACGGCAGGCGAAAAGCGACGTAGGGTCTGAATCAATACCAGGTCGGTTGGATTAGCCTCCCGTCGTAGCAGCGCGGCGGTCGCGTGCACGTCGTTCGCGAGCAGCCCAACCTTTCTAAGGTTAGTACAGAACGGAGCTATGCATTCATCCCATAGATCCTCGACCTTTTTCTGAAGGTCGCTCTCTTCCGCCTTTGAAGCAAACCAGTCTGTGCGTTCAAATGAACGCACTATTGCATGCGCTCCAAGCTCGTGCAAGGTATCTATCTCTGGTTCTGAGATTGGGATTATTTCAACAAAAAACTTTTCGAAGTATTCCTTTTGATCTTGATTATTCTGGAGCTTTGCAGTTTCCAGTATCTTGTCTATGTCGAGTGCGCAGACAAAACTCAGATTGGGCAGGGCCGATATGCCTCTGAGCATCTTCAGTAAGGAAGCGATCTCCTGCTGCTGCATTCGATCAATCTCGTCAAGTAAAACCACAACCCGCTTGGGCAGTCTGCATAGCGCCTGTTTCAGGCCTTCAATGTCGTCGCGCTGCGTTGATGCCGGTATGAGTTCGACGGCCCCTTGCAGATGGGGAACACTTTTTGCAAGTGCATTTGCCAGTCTTCTGGAACCATGCCTGAGCCCCGGGACTATGTATTGCTTCCGGCATTCGGCAGCGATATCAGAGAGAAGATACTTGACGAGGGTCTCTTCGGAGCCCGGAAGCCAAGTGCTAAAGTATACGACGATGGCTCTGCCTTTGAGATGGCGTCGAAGCAGATTGAGCAGTGACGTCTTTCCGACACCTAGTTTTCCATTCAGCGCAATTACTGGCTTCATCGCTACCAGGAGCTTAATCGACACGATCTCTATCAGTGGCGCCCTTCCCAGTAGATCGTCTTCCCACGCATCGATTGGCTCGTCAAATTCCGACGGCATAGTCTTGCGACTTATAGGTTCCTTACCAACGCTGAAGTCTTTGGGGTCAGCCGAGAGTTTAGACTTAGAAAGAGCCTTGCGCTTGAGCACATAACTGGCAAAACAGCCAAACAGTACACAAACGGCAGACCAAAAGGCTCTGACATGGAGAGCTTTTGTCTCAGTTGCACAAAAGAGAAGTGCAGCAAAGAAGGAAACAACTGGCATGCCGGAATAGACGCCAGCAAACCACGATTTCAGGGCACGCCAGGAAAGGGCAGCTATCTTGAATGATGCCATCAATACAATCGCACCTGCGATTGTCAAAGCGTAGATAGCATAGGGTGCGGATGGTGCAGCTATCTTTAAAAAGCTGCCATACCTAGCCAGAAGGACTTGGTGGAATATCGGATCTACGAAAAACAGTCGACTCACAGCCCATAACAATATCCCGACGGCGAAGGACAAAATGCAGGGGAATGTTTCCCGCTTTGCGGAATCACAAATAGAACTCCACTTTCCCAACACTAAATTCTTCATCTTTCTCGTTGCTCCTGTGACCTAGTTGGTACCGGAAATCTACTTGGGAACCTAGTGATAAGGCGCAATTTGAAGAGCTCGCTGGCTGTCTGATCTCGCCATGCGCCTCCAACATATACATCTTTGGTCGATACCTCGCACGCAGCCACGGTTCCATGCCACTTGTTTGGCATGGCGGAACCGAATAATGTCGTCACGCGACAACGATTTTGGAGCCCTTCGAAGGCCCAACATATCCGAAGTCAGCCGATCAAGAACAACTAACAGAATTTATCCTACAAGTCGACCTGGCCCACCGATCAGCCTACGCGGAATTCTCGGTTTACGCTAACAGCCCATTGCGCTCATTCAGCTTGGTTTATTTGCCAAATGCCGGATTGTATCGGGAAACGCCGTTCCAGCTATCCGAATCCAAACCGGCTAGTAACGGCTAAACGTAGTGAGCGTTTACTGCATTTGCAGTATAATTTTACTGCAATGCTTTCTCTTCGATCCGAGTTGCGGCGCAAGGTGCTTACCTTCTTCCTGATGAACCGGGAGGCGCGGGTCTACGTGCGCCAACTGGCCGTGGCGCTCAATGCCGACTCGACAAACCTCTCCCGCGAATTGGCACGGCTTGCCCGCGAGGGGTTTCTGCGTGCGGAACCGGAGGGACGGCAGCTCTACTACAGCGTCAATCGCGCCTACCCATACCTGAAACCGGTCTTCGCCCTGCTTCAGGGGTCGGTGGGCATCGAGCCAACGCTCAAGCGGGCGCTCCAGCCGGTTGGTGGCATTGAATCGGCGTGGATCTTCGGTTCCTTCGCCAAGGGGGAGGCGGACGCGGCCAGCGACATCGACCTGTTGATCGTGGGCCGACCTGATCAGGCGCTGCTGTCGCGGGAGGTTCGCAAGGCCGAGCGCGCTTTGCGCCGCGAGGTCAACTACACTGTCTTCACGTCCGAGGAACTGGAGCGAAGGCTCGCTCGGCACGACTCCTTTGTCACCGACATTTGGAACGGGAAGCGTATTGAGGTGATTCGGAATGGCAACGACAAAGCCGCAGAAGATCGATCCCAAACAGGTGAAGCAATTCCTGGCTGACGCGCAGAAGAAGACTGTCGCGGCCCGGAAAAACCTGGTGATCGACGAAGAAACCGCCTACCAGACGGCCTATCAGGCCGTGCTAAAGGCCTCACTGTCGCTGATGCTGAGCCACGGGCAGCGCCCTCGCGTACAGCTTGGCC
Source organism: Telmatobacter bradus (assembly GCF_048629425.1). Lineage (NCBI taxonomy): Bacteria > Pseudomonadati > Acidobacteriota > Terriglobia > Terriglobales > Acidobacteriaceae > Telmatobacter > Telmatobacter bradus. Next base: position 2,062,624 of record NZ_CP184532.1, on the reverse strand, counting down.
ACCACATTGCCATTCTTGAGTTTGCGCAGAAGCACCTCGATCCGGCGCTCGAGCCGACTTTTGACCTTTTCGACCGGATGCGCCGCAAGCGCAACGATGCCTTTTACGACATCGCGCTCATCGGTGAAGTGGAGGCGGAAGAGGCGGTCGCGGCGGCAGAAGCGTATATGTCGATTATTGCCGCCGACATCGAGAAGAGGATTCCCTGAGGCGTCCCTGAGCCCACGCGTGCGCTGCTATCCTCCACCAGCCGCATCTGCTCCCAGACAGATGGCGACTTTTCATGAGTAGTCTGCGAGTACTGAGGCTTTTGAGCTTTTCCAGTTCACGGAATCGAGACTTGGGCCACCCGAGGACGTGTCGCAACTGAGTTCGGGTCCCCCGGAGCACAGAATGGATGATTATATTTATCGGTTGAGACCCGCGCACGCATTACTTGACGGGTATCACGAGTTGGAGAATCAAGAGATTTACTTTGCGTCTCCCCGGGAACTCAATGACCCGATGGAGGGATATAAGGACATTTTTTGGCGCGGCGATGCGATCGTATGGACAAACTTCCTCCGACACTACCTGCTATGCCTAATGGAAGCCGTGTTGTTCGTTGTCAAGAATGGACCTGACCGGGTCTTTGCTGAAGGCGAGATATTTACGTACCAGACTGGAGACGTTCTCTCTCCTTCAGATGCGGTTACATATCATAACATTTGCGATCGGTTTTTTCATAACGACGAGGTGGCCAAGCTTCCTTCGTTCTTGGAGGCGCGCATTTCTCCCATGAGACGTAACGAGCTTTTCTGTACGCTATCATTTCTCCATTTCTATGCATTTAAGACGGTCTGTACTGGCATTAGTCCGAACGTCCCCCTTTGCGATCCTGATGAATATCTGCGCTTGAGAGAGGATCCTCCGTTCCGCTTTCAAGAGTTTTTCGATACGCAGGGCCGTGTTGATCAGCAGTACGGCGCGAGCACTGCAATAACTGAGCAGATGACTCGCCAAGCCATTAATGCGCTCGCGCAGTGTAATCTCATACGAGCCTATACCGGGGCTGCTCGCAACCATGGACCTGCTTGGGATGCAATTTACTCCGGATTTCCGGAACGCTACATCAGACAGCTAGAAAAGCTGCTGTACAACGACTGGTACGCAGCATGTTGTATTTCCAACCCTGCGAACGCAGCGATGTGGGGGAACTACGGCGACGCACACCGTGGGGTCTGTCTCAAGTTCAAGACGCACAAGAATACAGCAGGGGTTCAATCCATAGTGTTGTCGCAGAAGACTGGGATTAGCAGCGTCCGGGGCGTCTTGAAGGATATATATGGAGAGGTCTTCCATGAACTGACTAAGGTCACATACCAAGAAAGATTTGTTGAGATTGACTTTTTCAGGTCTTTGGGAAACCTGACGGGGGAGCAGCTCGGATTCTGGTTTTCAGACGGTGATGGGAAGGTCAGCGCTACCGGGCTCGATCTTGTCACAGGGGCAAAATCGTGGCGAAGCGAGTATTGGGACAATCATCAGAGGATGATGACAACCAAACTGCCTGACTGGGAGCACGAGGATGAATTCAGGCTCGTATTGTCCGGGCCGACCATCGATCTCTCCAATAAGGCAGACAGAAAGCTGAAATACAGATTTGAAGACCTTGATGGGGTGATCTTTGGAATGAACACCCCTCTCGAGGACAAGCTTGCCATCATGAGAATAATCGAGTCTAAGTGTATCGAGAAAGGGCGGAAAGATTTTGACTTCTATCAAGCGACTTATTCTTCTGTAAAGGGCTCAATAGAGATTGTCAAGTTGGATTTGATTAAGCTCTCTTCGTCGGGGTTTGGTTTCTTTCCGCCTGGTTCAACACCATCTGTATAGATATTCTCTACGGTCTTCCTTATTAGTTGATACCTTGCAGAGGCATCGAGAACTGTGCGCGGCCCAAAGTTCGCAGAGCAGGATCGGTAACGTGATATAGTTCTGAATCTTAGGCGCGCTGCAGCTGCGCGCTCGTGACCGTCGGGTGGGCAAGAAATGGCCTCCCGCTAATGCGGGAGCGCAAATGAGGGCGGGTAGACGGGCAACGGACATAAAAAATGCGGAGCCTGTGACTTCAGGCTCCGCGCAATTGTATCGGTGGTTGTTGGTTACGCTGCTGCGGCCTTCTTGACGACCTTGGCAGGCGGTTTGGGCGTGGCTTTCTTCGTGGTCTTCGACTTTTCCTTCGCGGCGAACTCTTGTTTGATCTTGGCCGTGATTGCGGCCACATCCACCTTGTAGTAGTCGGCGGCTTCGCGCAAGGCTTTGCCTGAGTCGTTGGGCGAGTGCGCCGTTTGTAGAATGGCCACTTCAACCAACAGGCGTCCGAGCGTGCCTTCGTCGGACTTGCGAAGAAAGGACGCAAGCAACTTGGCCGGGGCGTCGGCAGTGCTGGTTGGTTTGCCGATGCCGTGCTGGCGCATTACGATGGCCAATCGGCGGTCGTCCAAGACGGCGGCGAAACGCTCAACTACAAATTGCAGGTCGCGCTTCATCAGGCGAACGGGAACTGCTTCGCCGATGGACTTCAATACGCGCAATCCCGTAGTCTGCGCCATCACCTCCTCGCGGCGGCGTTTCTCCTGTTCGGCCTTGATGACTGCATCGGCAGTTGTCCGCTGCTTGCGGGCGTGATGAATGGGGCAATCGGGATTCGAGCAGATGCGCCTTTATGCAAAGTTTCTGATTATGCGCAGCGCCGCTCAGGTCTGGCCTCTGGAACTGGGCGCCTGTGCGGTTGGCGAGAGCAGGCGCTGCGCATAATTTCACAGACTCTCAAGAAACCGCAAAAGTTGGTCAGGAGGCTGGTACCGAAGGCCACTTGTTTTTGCGGGCTGCAAGCGATCAAGAGCGCGTTGCTTCATCGAGAGGTCGGCTTCGATATACATGTGAGTGGTTGTTGGGCTTTCATGACCAAGCCATAATGCAATCACGGTAATATCGACACCGGACTGAAGAAGGTGCATGGCGGTTGTGTGGCGAATGATGTGCGGGGAGATGGTCCGCTGCCGCAACGACAGACACTTCAGGGCGGCGGCGCGGACGGCGAGTTCCAGACGCTGCGTCACATTGGAGCGAGTCATTAGCGTTCCGCCGCGATTCGGAAGCAGGTAGCTAGGTTCTTCTGTGGAATCGAGGCGCCGTATCCATCTCCGCAGGAGCGAAACGGTAGAGCCCCACAATGGAACGCTTCTGTCTTTGCGTCCTTTTCCGTGGAGATGGACACAGGGCGAATGCTCCAGAATTAGATCTTTAAGGCGAATGCCGATGATTTCCGACACTCGTCCTCCGGTGTTGTAAAGCATGGTCAGTAGTGCACGGTCGCGTTGCCCGGTCCATGTGGACGGGTCCGGCGCATCAAGAACAGCCTCGATCTCTGGCCGCGACAGAAAACCGAGCATGGGTCTGTCATAGCGCTTTGCCGGGATCGCCAGCGATCGTTCAACGACGGCAAGTTCCTTCACATCGTAATGAGCTGCGTATTTCAGAAATGTCCGGAGGGCGGCGAGACGGGCGTTTCGACTGCGGATCGTGTTGTTGCGCTTGCGTTCCAGATAATCGAGGAAGGCAAGCAGAAGATCTTGGTCGAGATCAGCCAGGGTGAATTTGGCTGGTGACTTTCCGAGCCGCTTTTCGGCAAAACAGAGCAACAGCTTGAAGGTGTCTCGATAGGCAGAGATCGTGCAGGAACTGAGCGCCCGATCCCGCTGGAGATGATCAATGAAGAAGCGTTGCAGCAGGGTGGCAAAAGTCGGGGCCAATGAAGGTTTAGCCACGGTTGTCCTCCCGAGACTTCGCTGCGAGTTTTTCGAAGTTCCTGCCGGCGATGGCCATCAGTTCTGGAATGCCGGTAAGGTACCAATAGGTCTCTGAGACGCTACCATGTCCAACATAAGTCGAAAGGGCAGCCATCCCGTTTTCGATGCTGGCACCCTGCTGGTACCAGAGTTGGACGCGCCGGCAGATAAACGTATGTCGCAGATCGTGGATGCGGGGCACGGCGCGAGCGCCGCGTGAACTCCATCCAAGGTCCATACGCAATTGCGCGAAAACGCTCTGAACAGTGCGAACTGGCAAGGACGCGCCATCGGAGGAGACGAAGACGAATGCTTCCGGGGACACTGGCGAATATCGCTGTCGCACAGCTATATACCGCTCCAATGCTGCACAAACTGTGGGATGGAGAGGCACGAGCCGCGACTTCGAAAACTTGGTCTGTCGTACCGTCACAATCCCACGCGTGAAGTCGACGTCCGCGTATCGCAGATGTAATGCTTCTGAGATGCGCAGTCCCGTGGCGGCCAATAGTCCAAACAGTGTCTCGTAAGTAGCCGGACGGAACCTTCCACACGGCCTCATCCTTCTGGCAGCATCCAGAAGATCGAGGATCTCCTGATTCGTGTAAATGTGCGGAGTGACACGTACATACCCTTTACCAAACATGCGCGCGTCGGGAATCTCTGTTCGGGGATCAAATCGCGCGCGATATGCGACAAACGGCCTTATGATCATTAATCGGGCAGCCCAAGCCATGCGCTTAGCAGATGGCCTCTGGCCCTGAACCCAGTCCAAGATGATGCGGCGCGTCAGTGGGCCGCGATGGCCCGATTGGTCTGCAAAGCGAGCAAAAGCCATCAACTGAAATGCAGGAGAGGTGAGAGCAAACCCGCAGCGGCGACGCTCATCGAGATAGTCCTTAACCAGAGACTGCATCGAGCGCTGTGAAGTCATAGCGACCTCCCCGGCCAAGGCATGGCGACGGTACTGAGCTTGTTTACATCGACCTTGGTGTAAATCATCGAGGTGTCGAGGCAGCGGTGCCGCAGAATGTCGGAGATCTCCTTGAGTGGACTTCCGGCCAGGAGTAGCCTGCTCGCCAGACTGTGACGAAGGATGTGAACTCGTGAATATGGCAGTCCGCATCTTCGATATGCTTGCATCACCGCTTTGCGAACTACGTTAGCCTTGACGGGCTTATCGTATGGCGCGCAATGACGAACAAACATGGCACGGTTGGAAGTCCGGGGCCGTTCCGCCCGAAGATACTCAGCGATGGCACTTCCAGTCTCTGCTAGCAAGGGAAGAACGTCGGTGCGCCGGGACTTGTTTGCAACTAGCCGAATCGTGCCGGCGCGCCAGTCGATGTCCGAGAGGCGTAACTGAATAACCTCACAGGCTCGCATGCCAAGATCTGTCATACAACGCACCATGGCGTAGTCTCTCTTGGCCGCCCGGCTCGGTTGTCCGAAAGAATCGAGCAGTTGCTGAACTTCTTGCTCGGAGAGTGTCTCCGGCAGAGATGCAAGACGCCAGCGTGCCACGTTCGGAACGGCATCAAGGAGCCTCTGGACCGAGTCCCCAGTGAACGCCCGAAACTGAAGATAGTTGCGGATGATTCCGCAGAAGAGCTTAATCGTTCCCTGGGCGTATGTTGTTTGCTCGCCCAACACGAATCTACTGATGTCTTTGGGCTGGATCCTTGCCAGGGAAATAGATCCCGATGCATATTTCCTGGTCAGAAATCGGCGAACCACAGCCACGCTATGCCGTCGTGTACTACGAGCAAGCCCTTTGACTTCCTCCATGAAGCGATCAAAACGGTCGAGTTCATCCTGCAAAGGGTCCCGAACTATCTCTTCGTTGGGGATAACGCGACACGTGCGAAGTGTGTGCAGCAAATGTGCAAGAGACGTCTTAAAGTCGTTGCCGCTTCGCCGGGCTCGTGACGGGCAATTACAGTGTGGCAGGTGTTCAGCGACAAAGCGGGCGGTGCTCTTTTCGTCCACTTGCTCAATCTTCAATCCCTGCTGCGTTACCCATGCAGCGAAATGCCCAGCGCAAGACAGATAGTGGCCTCTGGTCGCCGCCGCGTAACGCTCGTGCTCAAGGTCGGAGGAGAACTCCGAGATATAAGGCTGCAGAACACTATCTTCCATCCATGCCCGCGCCTGGGCAGGAAATACAGCTTCATTTTTCATCATCATCTCCTGGGCGTCAGTAACACCCACACCAGAAGACCACCGAAATTATGGATAGTTCGAATATGTTGAACAGCACTGCTGTCCGGTTGACGACTAACTTGCTGCCTGCAACCGTCTGATGGGCCGAGGGTTGCGGACGTTTTGGGGTGGTGTCGATTTGAAAATGCCGCGATGCTGATTCCAGAGATGCTTTCTGGAGGCGGCTGTGAACGCTGGCAAGTTGCTGTTCGCGCAGTTGATGGACTTCCTTCCGTGGACTTCGTTTGCCCGCAGTGTGGCCCGTTATGGCGGCGACCGCCGGGTGCGCAACCTCAGTTGTACCGAGCAGTTCCGTGCTATGGCCTTTGCTCAGTTGACCTATCGCGAGAGCCTGCGTGACATCGAAGCCTGCCTGTGCGCACAGCCTGCCAAGCTGTATGCCATGGGATTCCGCTCTCCGGTGCGTCGTTCGACATTGGCTGAGGCCAACGAGAGCCGCGATTGGCGCATCTATGCTGAACTCGCGCAACGACTGATGGTCCAGGCCCGCAAGCTCTACGCCACGGAAGACCTCGGCATGGACCTTGATGCCGCTGCGTACGCCTTGGACTCTACAACCATCGATCTGTGCCTGACCTTGTTTCCGTGGGCGCATTTTCGCTCCACCAAGTCCGCCGTCAAGATGCATACCCTGCTCGATCTACGCGGCAACATACCCACATTTATCCGTGTCACCACGGGCGATCTGCACGACGTCAACATGCTCGACGAGATCATTCCTCAGGCTGGCGCTTACTATGTCATGGATCGTGGCTATCTCGACTACGCCCGGTTGTATCGCCTCCACTTGGCCGGAGCATTCTTTGTCACCCGCGCCAAGAACAACTTGGATGCCCGACGTATCTACTCCCAACAGGTGGACAAGCAGACCGGCATTTTGGCAGACCAGTCCATCGCCCTTAACGGGTATCACAGCCGCAAGGATTATCCTAGCCACCTGCGCCGCATTCGCTTTCATGATCCAGAGACCGGCAAGGATCTACTCTTCTTGACCAATCAGTTCACACTACCTGCCGTCACCATCTGCGCTCTCTACAAAAGCCGATGGCAAGTGGAACTGTTCTTCAAATGGATCAAGCAGCATCTGCGCATCAAGGTCTTCTTCGGCACCAGCGAAAACGCCGTCAAGACCCAAATATGGATAGCTGTCTCGGTCTACCTCCTGGTCGCCATCGTCAAGAAGAGACTCGAACTGTCCGGCTCACTCTACACTTTGCTGCAAGTGCTCTCGGTAACTCTGTTCGAGAAAATGCCCATCTCACAGGCACTTCAGCAGAAGGACTACACAAACTCACTAACTGCCGATCCCAACCAACTGATTCTGTTCGACTTTTAACCGGACAGCAGTGGTTGAACAGTACAAATCCCGAGTGTCTACCTGCGCAAACGGCCTATAACCTTGCGGCGCTGCGCATAATCAGACACTTTGCATAACGGCGCTTATGGAGAGATTTCCATAAGCGGCGCAACTCGCCCTTCTCGCTGCCTTCGGTAACGATGGCCTCGGTGGTGAACTTGCACGTTTTGTACTCTGGCCAATCGCGCTGTTTCGGATTCGTCGGCTTTTCGCTGCGAATCTCAACGTACTTGTTGCGCGGGACGGCTGTGCTGCCGTCCTTCGTCGGCCCGTATGCGGTACTGATTTGTACCAGCTTTGGTTTGGCCGCGATAGTCTGCGCGACAAACCCGTCCAGCTTGGACTGGTAGCAGGCTGGGTCGGTACACGAATCATGCTGCGCCGATAGACCCTCGAACAAAAGAACATTGTGGCCGGTGCGCTTCGGGCAATCGACACACGCGCCAACCTCGGGCACAAGCGCGGCGTCTTTTTTCGAGAACGGCGCGGCGGCAAGTTCCAACAGAATGTTGTGCTCAATCCACTGTTGCAGGTTGCGAACGGGAAGCAAGATGCGCTTTGACTTGCTGCCGCTGGTGTACTGCTCCTGATAGCAAGCTGCAAGCGCCTCTTCCTGTTGTTCGGGTTGCAACTTGGCCAGCAAGAGCGCATGGCCCAAACCAATCTCGTCTTGCGTGAATGCTTCCACGACGGCGGGTACAAGCTCGACCAATTTCAATCGAGCGAGGATAAAAGCAGGGGCCTTGCCAACTTTGGCGGCAATCTGTTCGACGCTGTACTTTGGCTCGTCAAGCGCCAAAAGTCGGGCGTAACCGTTGGCTTCTTCCATTGGATGCACATCACGCCTTTGCAGGTTTTCGACGATGCTGGTTTCGAGCGCCTGAGCATCGGTCAATTCGACGATGCGCACCGGCGCGGTTTCCAGTCCTGCCAGTTGCGCCGCGCGGTAGCGCCGCGCTCCGGCCACGATCTCGAAGTGCTGGCCCACGGGCCGCACGACAAGCGGCGCAAGAATGCCTTGCGCTTTGATCGACTCAGCCAACTCATTAAGAGCGACCGTGTCAAAACTCTTGCGTGGATTGTTCGCTGACTCAGTGAGCGAGTCGAGCGGCAGATTGCGATATTCGGATTGAACTTCAGTCGTCATTGCAAATTCTCCTTTGAGGTTGTCGAGCGTGGAAGCATGGGCGGGCCGCAAGCGCCCGCCCGTTGAGTGGCGGATTAGTGGCTGCGCATGAAGACTTCAAAGAAACCTTGTGCGCGAAGATTCTTGTCCCACAAACGAGCGAAGCTCTCGTGCTCATGGAAAAGGTCAGAATAGAAAATGTAGTTTTTTGCGTTACAGGTGCGGGAATACTGCTCCACGCCTGCGTAGTCGTTGCGAAAGTAAAATGGAGTCATCATCCATCCCATGCCAAGCGGATTGGTCAACTCGAAACACATTTCCGGGTCACGCATCAGGTCGCCGTTCTGTTCGCCATAGTGCGCAACGGAAAGCGCCGGAGCATTGAGCGGGCCGAGTTCCGGCGTGGCCTCGATGACAAGCGCCATATAAGGCGGGTTTTCAATTTTGAGATAGAGCGTGGGCCGGTAACCTCCGGCCCGCTCAAGGATGCGAAGAATGGTTCGCATTACGCCACCTCCGCAACGGCCTCATTCTCCGGGACTGTTTCGTCCGTGAGAATGGCGTCCAGAATTACTGCGGAAGTGCGCTGGATAACTTCAAGGCTTTCGGCCAACAGCGCCGCGTTTCCTGCGTACATCTGAATGTAATCACTTGAACTTCTGCCCATCTCCAAGCCCACGGCCTGCCCCACGATGAAGGCCACGGCCTCGGCTTCTGTTTCGCGCACGGTTTGGGTGGTCATGGTGCGTCGCTCGGCCTTGTGTAGGAGTTCATGAGCTGCCTCGTGGACCAAAGTCACAAACGCCTCCGCATCGCACTGTCCGGGCAGCAAGACAATCTTTCCGCCGTAACTGACGCCAAGAGCGGGCGCGATGTTCTCGTTGAATTCCAGCTTGATATTTTGCGCAGCAAGAAAAGCAATCATGCGGTCGCGGTGTGCGCCCACTTCGCCGGTAATGTTCTGCTCGAATTCTGGAAGGTCTTCGCCGGTCGTTTGTAAAATGTCAAAAACATAAACGGCGCGGAAACCAATCAGCATGGGCGCGGGTTTCGCGTCCTGACTAGCGTTCGGCTCCTGCTCTGCCGCGTCTCTCCTGCGCCGGTAACCAATCATCGGCGCAAGAATCTGAATACCCTTCTCTCCCTTCTTTACGAAACGGCCAAGCTCGTTCCATGCGCGAAGACCTGCGACTCTCGTCGCCGTCGGGCGTTGTCTGGCGATTTGCAAAATGTTGCCAAACGAGTACGAATGGAACCGCGCCATTGCTCCGAGATACGCGGTCAAGGTTTCGCTCTTGCCCGCCTCAAGCTGCTGAATGAGAAAGTCCACGGCTTGCTTGATGAGTTGCTGTGTCGGGTTGTCCTTCTGGCTGGTGCGCTGCTGATAGGGTGAATCGCTGCGAGTGCGAAGCGCCGCATTTTTGCTGTGCGGCGCGGTGTGGCTGCTGCCGCTGTTGACGTTGCTGTTGTGGTTGCTATTGAAATTCATGTTTTTGTTCTCCTTTTCCGCCGAAACCGGCTGAGCGTCTTTCTCACCCACGGCTGGGAAGCGCGAAGACGGTTGGCGGAAAAGAGACAAACGCAGCGCACGACGGTGGGGGTCCGGAGGGAAAAGCGCGGTCAGTGACAAACACGCACTTTGTTTGGCGCGCAGACGCGCTCCGAACGGACGGAGAAGGCCCGTTCAGCGCACGGTTTCATCGTGCGCTGGGCCGTCCACCCGAGGGCGCGTAGTGGGACTGAAGAAACAACCTGCATACGAATTCAGCGGCCCCGCCAGGGACGGCTATGGCAGGTTGTCACGAATGCTTTCTGCTGTCTGGTTCTGGTTCAGGCAGGACAGCGCTATAAATTCTGCTAATCATCCATGATGTGTCGCGTTGGCCGAGAGGCCCTGTGGTCTCTATATCTCTCGTTAAATGAACACGATGCGCAGATACCTCAATAGATACGGCAGGTGCGGCCACAGCGTTAGGCAAGTAAAGGCTGTCCCAGAGAAAGAGAATGCTCAGACGTGCGGCGTGGCGCGAAGTACCCGCAAAATAAAGGGATAAGAGCTGCATCAGCGGGACTCAATCTTATCTTTATATGTATATTTTCGAAGAAATAATTGTCAGTAACTGTCAATAATGATAAATTAGGAGGTCAGTATGAGACGTTATCCGTTAAGTTTCGGGACCACAGCGAGGTACACATATGGTTGATAATATTGGGGAAATTCTGACCATAGGGGAGCTAGCAGCGTACTTGAAGATTCCGAAATCTACACTTTACAAGCTCGTTCGAGAAGGCAGTATTCCGTCCCAAAAGATCGGTCGTCATTGGCGTTTCAGGAAGGCAGCAATCGATCTTTGGCTTGAGGAGACGCGAGCAAATGGGCAGGGTGCGAGAGGAGACCGTTAATGGCCGAGCCAGTTGCCGATACGATAATACAAAGAGTCGTCGATGCCGCTGAACTCTACCATCGTCTAGTCCTTCTGGTGGGCCCGTCCGGTACTGGCAAGACTGCTGCACTTCAGGAAGTGCACGGCCGGATAGCGGCTCCGCTCATAAATATCAATCTGGAACTCTCTCGGCGCATGCTTGATTACGGAGAGCGCCAGAGGGCTTTGCAGACCCCTCGCCTCCTTGCTGAGATTGTGGATCAATCCCCAGGCGATGTGACTCTTCTAGACAACATCGAAATTCTTTTCGACATTTCTCTCAAACAAGACCCCCTGCGCCTTTTGCAGGGAGTCTCGCGAAACAAAACGGTGGTGGCCGCTTTCAGTGGAACGATCAGCGGCAGTCAGATGTTCTACGCAACTCCTGGGCATCCCGAATACAGACAGTATTCGCTACGAGATTTCCTCGTAGTCTTTCCGGAGTCAGGTGTATGAAAACGTAGATCAAGCACGCAAAGGGGCATACGCAGTGAAATACGGAGACTTAATAAACTTCGAGCCAATCGAGTCCGTGATTCAGTTAAGGGACGCAGACAAAGCTGCTGATGCTATGCAACTTGTCAAGACCTATGTGATCTCTGGAGAAATGTCCGAGAGACTCGTCCACCTTGTTATCCCGCAGCTTCAATTCGACCATCCAATGGACAACAAGGGGCTGCTGATTGTCGGCAATTATGGCACAGGTAAGTCACACCTTATGTCTGTGATCTCTGCCGTAGCGGAGAATGGTGATTGTGCCGGTTATCTGAACGACAAAAGCGTGGCTAGTGCAGCGGCCACAATTGGCGGCCGTTTCAAGGTTGTAAGAACGGAAATCGGCGCGACCACTATGTCGTTGCGGGACATCCTCGTGGCTGAACTAGAAGAGCACTTAGCCGCAATGGGTGTGTCATACTCGTTCCCGCAAGCGGACAAGGTGTCAAGCAACAAGCGCAGCTTCGAAGAGATGATGGCTGCATTTCACAAGGTGTATCCCAATCACGGACTTCTCCTTGTGGTTGATGAGCTGTTGGACTACCTGCGTACGCGTAAAGATCAAGAATTGATCCTGGATCTCAATTTTCTGCGCGAGATCGGGGAGGCATGTAGGGACCTTAAGCTGCGCTTCATCGCTGGTGTCCAAGAAGCAATTTTTGACAGCCCTCGTTTTTCCTTTGTAGCTGACAGCATTCAGCGGGTGAGAGATCGTTTCGAGCAAGTCCTCATTGCTCATAAAGATGTTAAGTTTGTTGTTGCTGAACGCTTGTTGAAAAAGACAGCAGACCAACAGATAAAAATTCGGGAGTATCTAACCCCTTTTGCCAAGTTCTACGGCCACATGAACGAGCGCATGGACGACTTCGTGCGCCTCTTCCCCGTACATCCTGACTACATTGATACTTTCGAGCGTGTCAAAGCCGTCGAAAAGCGCGAAGTATTGAAAACTCTTTCTCTCGCAATGAAAAAGCTTCTCAACCAGGATGTGCCGGACGACCGGCCAGGGGTCATAGCCTACGACGGGTATTGGAAGACATTGCGTGATAACCCATCCTTTCGTGCAGTCCCTGATATTAGAGCTGTGATTGAGTGCAGTTCTGTGCTTGAGGCTCGCATTGACCAGGCGTTCACGCGCCCAGCATACAAGCCGATGGCATTCCAACTCATCCACGCGCTGTCTGTTCACCGGCTGACAACCGGGGATATTTACGCGAACTTGGGTGCGACGCCGGAGGAATTGCGCGATGGCCTCTGCCTTTTCCAACCCGGCATTGAAGACTTGGGCGGCGATCCAGCTGATGACCTCCTTTCCCAAGTCGAGACCGTCCTGCGTGAAATCCACAAGACCGTGAGTGGCCAGTTCATCTCTTCAAATCCAGAAAATCGTCAATACTTCTTGGACCTCAAGAAGACCGACGATTTCGATGCGCTGATCGAGAAGCGGGCTGAGAGCCTCGATCTCTCGGAACTCGACCGTTATTACTACGATGCATTGCGGCGTGTCATGGAGTGCGAAGACCAGACATATAGGACGGGATACAAGATATGGCAGCATGAACTCGAATGGTTAGAGCACAAGGCTGCCCGGTTGGGGTACCTCTTTTTTGGAACGCCGAACGAGCGCTCCACCACGGTGCCACCGCGTGATTTTTACATCTACTTCATTCAGCCATTCGATGCACCGCATTATAAGGATGAAAAGAAGTCCGATGAACTGTTTCTGCATCTTGCGAGTCCTGACGAAGATTTTCGCAACGCTCTGAAAAACTATGCAGCAGCGGTTGATCTTAGTTCCACTGCGTCAGGTCAGGCGAAGTCAACTTACGAGTCTAAGGCAGCCATCTTTCTCCGTGACATCGTGCAATGGCTGCAGAAGAACATGGCCACGGCATTTAATATTACTTACCAAGGAAAGCCAAAATCCCTAACCGAGTGGGCCAAGGGGAAGTCCATCCGCGAACTCTCCAATATTAGTTCTTACGAACGCAACAACTTCCGCGACTTAGTGAATGTTATTGCCGGCGTTTCTTTAGGTGCCCACTTTCAGGACCAGGCTCCCGAGTATCCGATTTTCTCGGTGCTAATAACCGGACAGAACAGGGCCCAGGCCGCGCAGGATGCTCTGCGAGCCATCGCAGGGCAATCGCGCACCAAACAGGCCACCGCGGTACTCGACGCTCTGGAACTCTTGGATGGCGACCGTCTTGATCCTTCCCGGTCAAGGTATGCCAACTACATCCTCGGTATTTCCAAGAAGAAGGGGCACGGCCAGGTGGTCAACCGTTCTGAGTTGATTCAGGACGTTCTCGGTGTGGAATACCTCGCGCCGCAATCGTACCGGCTGGAACCAGAATGGACCGTGGTCTTGGTGGCCGCTCTGGTTTATTCCGGAGAGGTAGTGCTCTCCATTCCGGGAAGCAAGTTTGACGCCACTGGCTTGCTGCAACTTGCCGGGACGGCCATCGACGACCTGAGCCAGTTCAAACATATCGAGAGGCCCAAGGATTGGAACATCCCAGCTCTCAAGGCTCTTTTCGAACTCCTCGGACTCACGCCGGGCATGGCCCAACTCATCACACAGGGGAAGGACGAGCCAGTTCAGGAACTGCAAAAGGCCGTTGGCAACTATGTGAAGCAGGTCGTGCTCACACAGCAGAGCCTTCAGAACGGGTTCACGTTCTGGGGACGCAGCCTGATGTCCGACGACGAACTCCAGAAGCTGGGAGGCAAACTGGAGAAAACCAAGGCCTTCCTTGAATCGCTCCAACCCTACACTACGACTGGAAAGCTCAAGAACTTTCCGTATGACACCGCTCAAGTCACCGCGTATCGCGACAGCCTTACTGCTCTCGCCGGGATTAAGTCCCTTGAGGATTTGCTGAATGACCTTGGTCCTACGGCATCGTATCTGTCTACCGCCGAGGCCGTCTTGCCCGACGGCCACGAATGGATCAGCAAGATGAAGACGGCGCGGGACGAAGTGATTGCTGAACTCGGCGATCCGGCCAAGAGGAGTACCTCGACATTCCGGCAGCAAACACAGCGCAAGCTCGCGGATATGAAAAAGGCGTACTTGCTGGCCTACCTCACCATGCACACCAAAGCAAGGCTGGGCGTAAGCGAGGATAAACGCAAGGCCAAGCTCTTGATTGACCGGCGGCTCAAGGATTTGCAGCGGCTGTCCACCATTGACTTGCTGCCGCGGCAGCAGCTCTTGGATTTCCAGAATCGACTTGCTGGGTTGAAGAGCTGTTTTGCTCTCACCGAGCAGGAATTGGGAACAACGGCCATCTGCCCACACTGCAACTTCAAGCCGGCCACGGAAACGGTTGGGGCTCCCGCTGCGGCGGTGCTTGATTCCTTGGATGACGAACTGGACAAGCTGGTCGAGAACTGGACTCGGTCGCTGCTCACAGATTTGGATGACCCGACAACCAAGGACAACCTGAGCCTGCTGAAGTCCGGTCAACGCAAATTGGTGGACGGCTTCCTCAAGAAAAAGGCTCTCCCTGAGAATTTGGATAATGACTTCATTCAAGCGATGAAAGAGGTACTTTCAGGGCTGAAAAGGGTTCTGGTCAAGACAGCAGAATTGCGTGAGGCTCTTCTTGCGGGAGGTTCACCCGCGACACCGGAAGAAATGAACAAACGGTTTGGCGAGTTTCTCGACAAGATCACCAAGGGAATGGAACCCGGCAAAGTCCGGATCGTACTGGAGTAGGAAAACCTGATGGCGAAGAGTACAGAAGATCAAACCAGTTTTGATATGCAACCTGTTGCAGCGGCGCAGGGACCAGTCGAGTGCCTCGGACAGACGTTTGAAACCGACGAGAAGCGCCGTGAATACTTTATGGAGAAGCTGCGCGACAAGCTCAAGGACCCAGAGTTTCGCAAGATTGAAGGATTCCCCATTGGCTCGGACGAGGACATCCTGGCTCTATCTGACCCGCCGTACTATACCGCCTGCCCGAATCCGTTTATCGCCGACTTCATTAGGTGCTATGGCAAGCCCTACGACCCAAGCAAGCCATACAGCCGGGAGCCGTTCGCCACAGACGTAAGCGAGGGAAAGAACGACCCGGTTTACAACGCTCATTCCTATCACACAAAGGTTCCCCACAAAGCGATCATGCGATACATTCTCCATTACACTGAGCCGGGCGATGTAGTATTCGATGGGTTCTGTGGCACGGGAATGACGGGCGTTGCGGCACAGATGTGCAATGATCGGGCCATGGTTGAGTCCCTAGGCTACAAGGTGGACACAGACGGCGAAATTTCGCGCCAAGAGACGGACGAGAGCGGAAAGGCTCACTGGGTAAGGTTCTCCAAACTCGGAATGCGGCGATCTGTCTTGAATGACCTATCACCAGCGGCCACACTCATTGCATATAACTACAATGCACCCGTAGACGTAAGCGTTTTCGAGCACGAGGTCAAACGAATCCTGACAAAAGTTGAAGAAGAATGTGGGTGGATGTATGAAACCCTTGACACCGACGGCAAGACAAAAGGAAAAATTAACTACACTATATGGTCGGATGTATTCGTCTGCCCCGAATGTACACATGAGATTGTTTTCTGGGATGTGGCCACTGATAAGAAGGAAGGAACAGTAAAAGATGATTTTTCTTGTCCGTCATGCAAGGCGAAGCTGACCAAACGGATGATGGAGCGAGCTTGGCTAACAAAGTTCGATAAGGCAATTAACGAAACGATTCACCAGGCCAAGCAGGTCCCTGTACTCATCAACTACACCGTCAGAGGCAAGCGATTTGAAAAGGCGCCAGACAAAAGTGATCTAGCTCTCATTGAAAAGATTGAGAACAGCAATATCCCGTATTGGTTTCCTTCAGATCGTATGATTGAAGGCGGTGAAACGAGGCGCAATGACCCCACAGGGATTACACATGTACATCATTTCTTCACGAAGCGAAATTTATGGGTTCTTGCTCGCTTTTGGAGCTTGGTCCAGTCTTCAGAGATTAGCCGTTTTTTGAGCCAGTTTGTTTTGGGAAGCCTTCGGATTCTAAGCAAGCAAGCTAAGCACAATAAGGAGAGGCGCGTTGAGAACAACGGCCTAGGGTGGGTTAACGCTGGTGTAATGGGTACGCTTTACGTCTCCTCATGTCCAGCGGAGCAGTCCGTTCTATTCTTCTTTCATAAGAAAGCCGACAAGCTTCGGTCGTTTGGTAAAGCAAACGACAGTTTTGCCTTGTTTAATGCTTCAACCACGTCATCTGCAGTTGCAGCTAACTCGATAGATTATGTGTTTATTGATCCTCCATTTGGATCCAACCTTAGCTATTCTGAATTGAGCTACATTACGGAATCATGGCTAAAAGTCAAGACAAATAATACATGTGAGGCCATTGAAGATGGCACTCAAAGCAAAGGCGTCGACGAGTACCGCGAACTGATGGCTGAGTGCTTCGTGGAAGTGTATCGAGTGCTCAAGCCTGGTCGCTGGATGACGGTTGAGTTTTCCAATACAAAGGCATCGGTCTGGAACAGTATCCAAACGGCAATTACGGAGGCTGGGTTTATAGTGGCTAATGTCTCTGCATTGGACAAGCAACAAGGAAGTTTCAAGGCCGTTACTACGCCTACCGCCGTTAAACAAGACTTGATCATTTCCGCGTACAAACCAAATGGAGGTTTTGAGGCTCGGTTTTTGAGTGAAGCAGGAACGGAAGAGGGCGTTTGGGATTTTGTGCGCACACATTTGAAATACCTTCCGATCATCAAGCGAGGGACTGACATTACTAAATTGGTTTCTGTCGCTGAACGTGATCCGCGCATTCTTTATGATCAAATGGTGGCTTACTTCGTCCGCAAGGGATATCCTGTTCCGCTGAATAGTTCGGCCTTCCAGGAGGGTTTGGCGCAACGTTTTTCTCCACGCGATGGTATGTATTTTCTTCCAGAACAGGTGTTGGAATACGACAAGAAGAAACTCACAGCAGGAGGCATGGAACAAATGTCTCTCTTTGTCTCAGACGAATCCTCCGCTATCGCATGGTTACGCAATCTACTCAATGAGAAACCGCAAACGTTTCAGGATATCAATCCGCTCTTTATGAAGGAACTCGGCGGCTGGCAGAAATATGAAAAGCCGCTAGAGCTATCAGTTTTGCTGGAGGAGAATTTTCTTCGGTTCGATGGTTCGGGACTGGTACCTGAGCAGATTCACGCTTACTTGTCCAGCAATTGGGCGGAGATGCGGAAGAAGGCTAAGGACGATCCGGCACTCCTGTCCAAGGCGAAGGATCGCTGGTACGTGCCAGATCCAAACAAGGCAGGCGATTTGGAGAAGCTGAGGGAACGCTCGCTCCTCAAAGAGTTCTGGGAGTATCTGCCTCCGGGCTACAAGCACGCCAAGCCTGATTCCCAAGAGGGATTCATCCCAGGTCTGGAGCCAAAGCCCGCGCCAATTGCTAAGGGAAAGAAGATGAAAGTCATTCGCCTGGAGGCCGTCCGGTGTGGGTTCAAGTATTGCTGGCAAAATCGCGACTACCGCACCATCATCGCCGTTGCACAGCGTATTCCTGAGGACATCCTTCAAGAAGACCCGAAGCTCCTCATGTGGTATGACCAAGCGGTCACGCGCTCGGGAGAGGATTAACGAATGCCGAAAGCCAAGAGAGATGTCGCCGAGTTGAAGGGCCGCGCCATCAACTCGCTGGTGCTCGGGATCGAGTTGTTCAACAGACCGCATAATGACGGGCGTGCTGAGGGCGTGTTGATCCTATTGCATCACGCCTTCGAGATGCTACTCAAAGCGATCATTAAAGATAAGACTGGCGTCGTTCATCTGAAGAGCGAGAAGTATTCATACGGTTTCGACAGGTGCCTAGAAGTAGCCCAGAACCAAATCAAAGTGATTTCAGCTGATGAACGCTCAACCCTGTCGATCCTTGATGCATATCGCGACACCTCTGCTCACTATTATCAAGAGGTATCGGAGGATCTTCTTTACATTCAGGCTCAAGCTGCGGTCACGTTGTTTGATGATTTATTGTCCCGCGCGTTCAATGCAAAGTTGGCAGATTTCATTCCGGCAAGAGTGCTGCCCATCTCAACGCGACCGCCCAAGGACTTTAAGCTTTTGATCGACAGCGAACTGAGCCAAATTGACACGCTTCTTAGTGCTGGAAGTCGCAAAGGAATTCAGGCGGCTGCGAGGTTGCGGCCTATCCTGGCATTAGCAACGGCCTCTCGTGACGATGCCGAGCGGGTTACCGAATCCGAACTTCGTAAGGTGGTCAGTAGACGAAGGCGCGGAGATGATTGGAGCATCATCCTGCCAGAGGTTGCACAATTGAAGCTAGATACTGATGGTAATGGTATTTCCGTCTATCTGAGGATCAAGAAGGACGCTGATTTGGCGGTTCGAGTAGCAAAGACAGGCGATCCTATTGTTGGCACTGTGATTAAGCAAGAGGTCAATATCTGGGACAAGTTTAATCTCAGCAGGGATGATCTTGGAAAAAAGCTCAATATATCCGGGCCAAAAATTAGCGCCTTGATAATTGAGCTAAAGATTCAAGAGGATCCTGATTGCTTCAAAGTGCTGAGGAGGAAGTCCACCACTTTTAAGGGATATAGCAAACTCGCGTTGGAGAGATTGGAGTCGGCTATTGCCGGTGGAATCAATATTGAAGCTACTTGGAAGAAGTACAAAGACCGTTTTAGCGGCAGGAAGCATAAATGATTGCACAGTGCGCTATCGGCGAGTGGTACTACAGCACAGACCATGAACAGGTCTGTCAGGTCATCGAGGCTCAGGCACTGTGGGGCGAAACGACATGCCGCGTGTGGCTGCCTAGTCGCGACTCAGTGGTCCGTATCCTCGCATCGAGGCTTCAGTCTATTGAGGACGCAGGCACCGCGTCGCCGGACGGAATCGCCTACATTGCGGCTGCCGCACGGGTGGCCGACGCACTGACGCATGACGTGCTGCTTGCACCAATTGAGTCTGCCGTCATCCCACTTCCGCATCAGCTTCGCGCGTTGTCCCGTGCCATAGCCAACGACCGTGTACGTTACCTCTTGGCAGATGAGGTCGGGTTGGGCAAGACGATTGAGGCCGGCCTGATCATGCGGGAGCTTAAACTTCGCGGCTTGGTCAAGCGGACGCTGGTTGTCGCCCCCAAGGGGCTTGTGAGCCAGTGGGTCAGCGAGATGCGCTTTCATTTTGGTGAAGACTTTCAACTGGTGCTGCCCGAGGACATCAAGACCCTCAGGCGGATCGCCCCGGCAACAGGCTTTGATCATGGCGATAAGGACAATCACGACGCGGAAGTTCTCCCTGCCAACGCATGGCAGATGTTCTCTCAGGTTGTCGTCCCGATCGATTCAGTCAAGCCCCTGGAAAAGCGCCGCGGATGGACATCGGCTCAATTGAATGACCACAACCGCGAACGGTTCGAGGACCTGATCTCCGCCGGTTGGGACCTGATCATTGTGGATGAAGCGCACCGGCTCGGAGGCAGCACTGACCAAGTGGCCCGCTTCAAGCTGGGCCAAGGGCTAGCCGAGGCCGCGCCCTATTTACTGCTGCTTTCCGCAACCCCGCACCAGGGCAAGACGGACGCTTTTCACCGGCTCGTATCGCTCATCGACGCCAAGGAATTTCCGGACATCAGCAGCGTTACTCGCGAGCGGGTTCAGCCGCATGTTATCCGCACCGAAAAGCGGCAGGCTATAGATGCTGATGGCAAGCCGCTGTTCAAACCTCGGCATACTCAGCTCATTCCGGTTCGCTGGGAAGAGCGTCACCGTACTCAGCAAGCTCTCTACGAGGCTGTCACCGAATATGTCCGTGAAGGCTACAACCAAGCCATGCAGGAGAAGAAAAGCTACATCGGCTTTCTGATGATCCTGATGCAACGGTTGGTGGTCTCCAGCACCAGCGCCATTCGCACCACGCTGGAAAGGCGGCTCGAAGCGCTTGCCACACCGCAGCAGCAACTGACGCTGTTCCCGGTCACTTCCGAGGAGGATTGGGCAGACCTGGACGGCCAAGAGCAAATTGAAGTGCTGATTCGCACTCGGCTCAAGGCGCTGAAGAACGAACGCGCTGAGGTTAAGCTTTTATTGGATACCGCTGCCCGCTGCGAACAGATAGGTTCAGATGCCAAGGCCGAGGCATTGCTCGATTGGCTCTACCGTCTGCAATCTGAGGAGAATGACCCAGAATTAAAGGCGCTCGTATTCACGGAATTTGTGCCCACCCAGAAGATGCTGCACCGCTTCTTGACGGAGCGAGGGTTCTCAGTGGTCTGTCTGAATGGCTCGATGGAGATGGACGACCGTAAGCGCGTGCAGGAGGCATTTGCTAAAGATGCCCGCATTCTCATCTCAACCGATGCCGGCGGGGAGGGACTGAATCTTCAGTTTTGCCATGTGGTATTTAACTATGACATTCCATGGAATCCAATGCGTCTTGAACAGCGGATTGGCAGGGTTGATCGTATTGGCCAGGCCCATGTGGTCCGTGCCATCAACTTTGTCTTCGAGGGTTCGGTGGAGCACCGAGTCCGCGAAGTCTTGGAGGAAAAACTCGCCATCATTTTTCAGGAATTCGGAATAGATAAGACCGGCGACGTACTTGACTCAGCTCAAGCAGGCCAGATGTTCGACGAAATGTATGTCGAGGCGATTCTCAATCCTGAGAAGGTGGAAGGGTCTGTGGAGAGCATGGTTGCTCGCTTGGAAGAGCAGGCACGCGAGGCACGAAGAACTGCGTCAGTGCTCGGTGCAACCGAGAATCTGGAGCCAGGTGAAGCCCAACGACTTCTGACTCACCCCTTGCCACATTGGGTTGAGCGTATGACCGTGAGCTACCTGAGAGCCCATGGCGGCCAAGCCGAAAGAGGAAGTCAAAGCTGGAACCTCACATGGCCCGATGGTGAGACATACGAAAATGTAGTCTTCACGGGCAAGGAAGCTGACAGACTTCCGGCGTCCAGGCATCTTACCTTAGAAGAGTCGAAGGTCCGCGGATTGACTATGCGGTTGCCTCGATTTGCTCCAGGGCAGCCGGTTTCTGTCGTGTTGATACCGGGTCTTTCCGAAAAAGTCCATGGGGTTTGGTCCTTGTGGCGCATTGCAATTGCGGCTATGGAGTGGAATCGTAGAAAGATAATGCCTCTCTTCCTGGCCGACAACGGAATGGTTTATATGCAAACCGCTAGGCATGTGTGGGATCAGCTCCTCGCGACAGACGTTCGTGTCTTGTCTGTACAAGATTCGCAGGATTCCCAAACTGCCTTTGTTAGGCTTCAGAACGCAGCGGAAGAGCAAGGCAAGCCGATCTATGAAGAACTTGTCCGTGAGCACCGGGTCCTCATTGCGCGTGAACGAGAGAAAGCCAATTACGCATTTTCCGCACGTCGCAAAACTGTTCGGCGAATCGGACTGGTTGAGGTGCGCAATTATCGAATGAACCAACTTGCCCAAGAGGAGCTGAATTTGCATAAGCAGCTTGATCAGAAAGCGTACGCCTTTCCTGAAATGGTACCGCTGCTTGTGATTCGGGTGGATGGCGGTGACCATGAGTAGCTGGCGAGCTCAAATATTAAAGGAGTTCACTCCTAATAGTGCACGGCTCACGCTTGTGGCTGACCCAGACGGGCTACTGCTTGAAGAAGGAATTCTCCAAGGAATTCGCGAACGAGGATTCGAGCTAGTTCCGTTCGAAGACAGCGTTACATTTCGCTACGCTTACGAATCGAAGTTTCGATCCCGTTGGGACCGAGGTGAGCAAACTGACTTAGTGGTCGTATTGCGATCTCAATCGACTGACATCAGCGGCTTACCATTCGATCTCCTCCTTGCAGGTCGGAAGCTCTCGTTCAGTCTAGGAGATTTGTTTCCAGGCCTCAGTTATCCTGTCGTGGCTGCTCTGGATCGTGGAGATTTGGACACGTTGTATCTGGCACAGGAGCAGCGTGCGCCCGGTCTATTGGGCGACAATGCAACAAAGGAATTCGTGCTCCGGCATGTTTTTGAAGTTGCTCCCGAGTTGATTAAGCAACCATCTGACCTCTTACGCGTCCTTCTACGGCGGCATTATCGAGATCAACGAATCCCAGACGTTTTGAACGAACGATTCATCCAACTGCTTCGTCAAAACAGTATCTTCGATGGTTGGCCACTTGAGGTCCTTGTAGCAGACCGAGAAGCATTCTTTGCATTTCTTCAGGAACGTTGGCCGATTTTTCTTGATCGCCAAATAGAAAAAGGTGAATCTGGCGAAAGTAAAGCCAAAGGGGCCTACAGTCTGGCTATCAAGGGGCCGGCGGACATTCCGTTTGAACACCAGGATATTCGAGTATACATCGATAACCTGTTTGTTGAAGGTATGCTACATCCAATCTCGCACGAGCTTACTGATTCGCTATCTCGTAGCTGGGCATCCATTGGAATTCTAACTGCCCCGGTTGACGATAAGTATCGTCGGCTTGGCAAACTCATAGCTGGCTTGCAGATATCCATTCCCGCTGATGACGCAAAACATACAGACTGGTTTCACTTCGCCCGTACATGGGCTGAACTCGTTGTGCTCATGGCCGAAGAACCTAACATCGCTCCAGGAGAAACAAATGAGGCAGCAAAAAGCTTGCAGGCTAGTATGGACGCAGGCTTCACAGCGTGGCTTTTGAAGAGATATGCGGGACTTGTCAATCTTCCCCCAGTACCTCCTGTCATGCTGCATCATCTGCCGCGGTTTCTTGCCCGCCAGACGGATCAAGACCATAGGACAAAGCTGGCACTGATCGTGATGGACGGACTTGCGATGGACCAATGGCTAATAGTTCGTGATTCGCTTGCGCAACAGCAACCTGAGTTTGGATTTCGGGAAGAGGCAGTCTTTGCTTGGATTCCCTCTCTCACTTCAGTATCGCGTCAAGCGACCTTTGCAGGTAAGGCTCCCATCTTTTTTCCAAACAGTATTTGGACGACGGACAGAGAGCCGGTGTTATGGACGCAGTTCTGGGCAGATCAGGGCTTCACGGAAAACGAGATTGTTTACCTTAAAGGACTGGGAGACGGATGTCTAGAGAATGTTTCTGACGCTGTCTCTCATCCTAGAGTAAGGATCGCTGGGCTTGTTATCGACAAGATTGACAAGATTATGCACGGGATGGAGCTAGGCACTGCAGGAATGCATAACCAAGTTGGCCAATGGGCCAGGGGACCTTACCTGAAGACCCTGCTCAATCTTCTTTTGGACAATGGATTCCGTGTATATCTGACATCTGACCATGGCAATATCGAGGCTGAAGGGTGCGGTCGTCCGACGGAAGGAGCTGTAGCAGACTTGCGAGGAGAAAGGGCCCGCGTCTATCCCGATGCCGCGCTTCGTGACAAGGTTAAGATCAGCTTTCCTACCGCATTGGAATGGAACCAAGTTGGCCTCCCTGAGAACTACTTTCCACTCCTAGCCCCTGCGCGGCGGGCGTTCATTCAAGAACATAAGCAAACCGTGTGCCATGGCGGCATTTCAGTCGAGGAACTGATCGTTCCCTTGATTAAAATCGAGAGAAGGTGCGAATGAGCACACGGACTAACCAAATTGGATTCAGTCAACGTGTGCGTCTCGAATGGCTGGAGCAGACAGCTAATTTAGTCCTTTCTGGGAATAACAAGGCTTCAGTTAGCGGTGCTTTGCAGAAATTGCTTGAGAACAAAGTGTCCATCGGTGGGAAGGCCGAACGCGGGAATCGCGAGAAGATCATCACGATTCTGTTGAGAACATGGCTATCAGTTCCTGAAGATCTCCAAGCTCTAAGGACTGAAGGGTTGGAGCTGCTCAGAAATGTTCCTAGTCGTGAGCACCTGGCCATCCATTGGGGCATGGTGATGGCAGTGTACCCATTCTGGTCCGGTGTTGCATTGCAAGCAGGGCGGCTCTTAAGGCTTCAGGGCTCAGCAGTTGCAGCTCAGATTCAGCGTCGAGTCTGCGAGCAATACGGTGAACGGGAGACCGTTTCCCGAGCAACTCGACGCGTACTGCGGTCATATATTGATTGGGGTGTGCTTCAAGAAAGCGGCACAACAGGAATGTATACCACCGGGCCAACGCTGACCGTTCATGATTCTCAACTGGTTGCTTGGCTTGCCGAAGCATCCCTCTATACAAGGGACAACTTCGCGAGTTCTTTAAGGGATTTGATCGATAGTCCCAGCCTCTTCCCTTTTCGAATAATGCCAATCACGACCGAGAGTCTTGTGGCTGCTTCGCCCAAGCTCGATGTTCTGCGTCATGGTTTAGACGATGATCTCGTGATGTTGCGAAAGCCGTGGACAGCCAGCAGTTCCAAGTGACGCAGGAGCAGCGTGTTGTAGCCGGTGCGGTTGGAACAATCAAGGCATATGTCTTCCTCCGAAAATGGCGCAGCGGTAAGCTCCAACAGAATGTGTGCTCAATTCACTGTTGTAGTTGGCGCACGGGGGAGCAAATGAGCTTTGATTACCATTTGTGTTTCAACCAATAGACAGCCGGCGCTGACGGCCTACGAACGCAAAATCGTCGCCCAACTCTAGCAGGAAATCGGTGAGGTGCTGGATGAGCGCCTCCTCCAATTCCGATTCGGAGTATTCGTCCTTGAGGTCGAGGAATTCAAGGACGAACGGATCTTTGATGGCTGCTTCGGGCGTGATTGCATCTCCTGGTTCGGCGGTCTCAGCCTTTTCCAGCATGGCGGCTTTGTTCTTAGAGAGCGCGATGCGCTCGTAGAATTGGCTGTTGATCTGGCGGTCAAGCTGGCGAACGGACCACCCCGACCGCAACGCCTCAGCCTCGTAAAAAGACCGCGCTTCTGGGCGCTTGACGGAAAGCAGCCGGACGTAGGCAGACCAGGGCAATGCAAAGCGAGATGCAAGGGCCGAAACGGTTGAAGAAAAACTGTCTATGGCGCTGAGTTTAATGGCGTTTATAGATTTCCCAGACAGTGTCTGGGAAATCTTCTGTTCGGGCCATGCCAGATAAAAAGCGCGCATTTGTCCCAGGTTTGCTCGTCCAAATCCTCTGCCGAATTGCTGAGTTAGATCACGGGCTAATTGCTCGACAAGCTGTTCGCCGTATTCGGCACGCTGCTCCCCGCCTTGCTCGAAAATTACAATACGGCGGCCAATCTCCCAATAGGTGGCGGTCATGATCGAATTGACATTTCGGGCGGCAGCGGAGCGCGCCGCTTTGAGCAGTTCGACGATTCCAGTGCGGATGTTGTCGTAATTCTCAGGCATGGCTATCAGGTCAGTCATTGCAATTCCTCCGATAAACGCGGACGTTGTGGAGGCTTGCGCAGCCTCCATTCTACTGTTTGCATCCGTCATATTCCCATGCCGATTTCTTGGGAAACGGGAGCAGGTTGATTGATCTCCAGCGCAGAAGTCTTGGAGACATCGGCGCTGAGTTGTGGGCTGAGCTTGGCGAGGTCGTTGGTAAAGAGCGTGGCTTCATGGCTGGCGCGGGAGATGGAAACGTAGCCGAAGCGAGAGTTGAGCAGATCCGGATGGACGCCGGTATCGGCGTTCACAAGGACACGCTCGGCGGTGAGTCCCTGGGAACTGTGGCTGGTAACGGCGTAACCGTGATCGAAATGGCGATGTTCTGTGGCGTCGAATTCGATCTGGCGGTCGTTGTCGAGACGGGCTGAAATACGGCCGTCCGGCGAGATGGATTCGACGGAGGCAAGATCGCGGTTGGCGACGCCAAGCGCCTTGTCGGGCGCGGTGAACTGGATGCGGTCGCCGACGGAGAACTCGCGGTCAATCTCGCGGTAAACGCTGACGCCGGTCAGGCGACGCGGATCATAGGAAACCTCTCCGCCGGAGGATTTCTCGACGGTGAGCAGGTTGGCGGCGGGGTTGATCGCAGCTACGGTTCCGTAGCTCCCGGCCTCCATGCCGATGGCCTGGCTGCCACGTGAATAACGCACCACATCGTTGATCTCGTAGTGGCTGGCCCAAGTGCGTTCAGCGCCGGTCATGTCTTGGCGCTGAACGAGCACCCGGAAGGTGCGATCCTCCGGCGCAAGGGTTCCGTTGGCTTTCAATTCCTGCCGCACGGCAACATTCAACTCGCGGCGGGAGGCGTTGTCGGGAGAAACAATCAGCGTCTTCTCTGGCGATTCGACATAGGCTTTGGCGATGGCACGGATGCGTTCTTCTGGATTGGATATTTCTTTTACGCGGCACTGCTGCTGGAGCGATTCGAGTGCTGCGGAAACTTGCCCCTTGGCTAGCATTTCGACGGCTGACTTCAGCGCCGGGTCTTTCTGGCGCACGATTTCGTCGAGTTTGGCTGTCCGCATCCCAGCTTCCTGCAACTGCTCGAAGGGGCGTCCTGCTTCGACACCCTGGTGCTGGCGCGTGTCGCCGATCAGGAGAACGCGGTCGTTGGAACCAAGCCGCGCAAGGAACTCGCGCATCTGATTGGTGCTTGCAAGGCTCGATTCATCGACGAGGTAAAAGTGCTTTTGTTCGGCTGCATCCGGCTTGGCGGAATGTGCAAGAAAGCCTTGCAGGGTTCCCGACTCGACGCCAGCTTCATTCAATTGTCGTGCGGCGCGTGAGGTCGGGGCGAAGCCCTCGACAGTGTAACCTCGGGACTCCGCAGCTTCACGGATCACAGAAAGTGTCGTTGTTTTGCCAGCCCCGGCGTAGCCTTGAATTCCCTGAACACGGTCGGGAGCGCTCAATACATCCTCGACCACGGATTTCTGCGCCCGATTGAGATACTGGTGTTGGTCGGCAACAGCAATCGCGTTCGAACGGGACAACACAGGTTCAATCTGATTCCGTTCTTCTGTTACCCGATGGACGATCTCGTGTTCGGCTTCGATGGTCCTGGCGGTTGTAAACTGCCGCGCCGGTGTATTCTGCCCATGGTCTACAACCTGGAATTCTCCGGCTGCGAGGCGGGCATCAAGATTGCCGCGCACCTGGGCGTAGGTAACTTCACCCATGCCACGGCGGAGACCGTCACGAATCAGGGTGCGCTCATCGACGACGGCCTCGCGCTCGAAGTTTTTGTCGCGGGCGAAGGTGAGCGATTCGCGCACGCGGTCGATGGTGTTGACGGGCTTCTGTTGATGCTGAAGCTGTTCGCGCGCAGCGCGGACAACGGCTTCGGCTTGGTGCCCGAAGTCGGCGGCGAGCTTGCGATGCGCCGCCATGACTTCGCGCTGCGAATGAATCTCCTTGCTGTCACGGGTCGAGTGCGCGGCAATCTCCGCTGCCTCGGAGCCCGTGCGCCCGGTGCGTTCCAGGTACTCACGAATCTGCTGGCTGCGCGGGCTGGATGCGTCGAGATATTCCTGCGTATAACCCTTGATCTCCGGCGCTCCGCTGCGTCCGGTAATGATCTCGTAACCAAGTTGGCGAAGCCGGTAGGTCAACTCCGATTGATAGACGGCAGTTGCAAACTGCTGAGACTGGAATAGCCCGCGCTCCTGAAGGGCGCGAAACTGGCCGTTATCGCGTTCGGTCATATTGAAAATGACGGCGTGCGTGTGGAGTTGTGGGGCAACGTACCCATCGACCGGACGCGCAGTATCATGCTCGAACTTGGCCGCAACGAACTTGGCGGTTGTCTCCGCTGGGTTGTTCCCGCCGATGCGTGCTTGCGTGTACTGTTCAAGCTGTTCGAGAGCGATCTTGACGCTTTCGCGGTGCGCCACTCGGACATTCTCATCCCCGCCGACAAGCGCGGTGAGCGAAACAGATTTTGGCGCGGAGAAGGTCGCATCCCACCCGGCGCGATGCTCCATCGTTTTGACCGTCTTGCCGTCCGCATCCATATATTGATAGGAGGCGCGCTGGCGGACGAGTTGTTCGCCCGTCTGCGGATGTTGTCCCTGGCTCAGTTTGGCAAAATCTTCGGCGGAGACCGCCCCGGCAAGGCCGAACTGCGAAGCAAGTCGGCCTTGCCATTCACCCTGAATCTCACCGCGCTGCGACCAATAATTCTGTTCCTTGGCGGTGAATTCTTTCGCGTGATAGTTCTGCGCCTGGCTCGCTGAAAGCGGTTTGGAAATGGTGAGCATGGCTTATATCCTCGGTCCGAATGCCAATTCGGTCTGGTTCTTATCAGGTGATTTTTTCGTGGCTTTGACGACCGGCGCTGGTTTGGGTTTAGCTGCATCGACTGCGGGCACCGCCACCGGAACAGACGGTTCTGGCGGTGGTGTCTCTTTCACTGGCGTTTCTTTCTTCGGTTCGCGCACGATGTAATCGTCCTTCAGCCGTTCGATGAATTTTGGTTTTGTCGCAGGAATATCCAGCACGGAAAAGGAGAAGCGGGCAACGTAGTTGCCATGCTTCAGATAGGCGTGAAGGTTGTCCAGGCCGCTGATCTCAGAGTCGAGAACCAGCGGTTCGGTCTGGCGGTCGAGCGAGAAGTTTCGAAAGCTCCGGCTGCCGTCGAAGTGCGTTTCCTTCATGCGTTCGATCTCCACTTTGCCGATGGCGCGACTGACCCATTCGGCGGCGTTCGGCTCCGTTGTCTTGAGGAAAATCTTGGTCGCCGGCTGGGAAAGCATGACCTCGGCCAGATGCCCGTAGATGACCTCCAACTGTGCCTTGCCCTGAAAGCCAAGCACGATTGGATTGCGCGACTTGCGATTCTCGGTAATCGCAGTATGAAGCTGCGGAAGTTTCTGCAAGCTGGCCAGTTCGTCCAGCACAAACCATACCGGGTGCTGTTCCGGCTTTGGTGCACTGAGCAGCCGGAGAACAAGCATATCGATCCACAAGCTGTGAAGCGGGCGGAGTGCCTCGCGCTCTGCTGGTTGCGAGGTAATAAAGATCCAACCCTTGCGTTCCTTCGACCACTCCCGTGCGGTCCACTCCGACTTGGCTTCTTCTTTGGTGGGCAGCAATCGGAAGCTATCGGCGATCAGGCTCAGCGAGCCGAGAACGCCGGAGCGCTGCTGCGGGGCCGATGGATCGATCAGCGACGCCAACTCCGTATTTTTGACGCGATGGTCGATCTCCTCCGGGTGCGACATCCAGTTGACCAACTGCTGCGGCGTGGGCAGGTCGAGCAACAGGTGCGCAAAGATTTTCTGTGGACTTTCGATGAAGAACTCGCCCTTCCGCTCGTTGGTCGGCTGGAAGAGCGAGGCCGCGATGGTGCGTGCTTCAGCGCGGCGAACAAGCTCCTCCGATGGTCCCCAGTAGGGGCAGCGGCGGTCGAGCGGGTTGAGCACGATGTCGCCCCGGCTCTCGTCGTAAAACCTCTCGATGAACTCGCAGGCGGGATCGTACAAGATGGCCGAATGGCCACGCGCCTGAATCTGGCGGAGCATCTGCATGATGATTGTCGTCTTGCCGCTGCCGGTGTCGCCGATGATCTCGAAGTGCTGGTCCTCGGCCAGCAGGGGAATGCGCAGCATCTTGTCGCATTGATCCACCTTGAGGCCGATGCCGGTTCCCCCGATGGCGTTATTGAACTGTTTTGGCGTGACAAGAATTGGTCCCTTCAGACGCCGTCCATACTTCATCTGCTTCCGGCGGCGAATGTCCTTTGTGATCGAGAACGGAAGTTGCAACAGCAGCGCAACCAAGCCAAAAACAAGCGGTTGTTCAAAGATGCTGGCAACGGTATCGCCGGAATAAATTTGTTTCTGGAGCCACGCATGGAGCGGCTGGTTTTGATAAACGGTCTGTGCGCCGCGATAGAGAGAAACCATACCGCGTTGGCGAGCAGTATCCGAAAGCGCCAGCGGGATCGGCTTATCGTTTGCCTGCGGCGTGGAACCTGCCTGCACATTGGCATTCAGCGCATACCACGCCTTTCCGCTGGCGTCGGAGACAAGCAGAACCTGGTACTTTCCCGAGGAACGAACACTGAGCGATATGGAGGTCTTGATGTACGTCGGCAGGTAGTATCGCTCCAACGGATTGAGCGCAATCGCAAAGCGCAGATAGACGAAAAATCCCGCCGCAACCAGCGCAAGAAAGATCGCGCCGTAGGTGTAGATCGGTTGGTGCGATGGCCAGATAATCGTTTCTTTCCTGCCAAAATTCATCTCAGGCATGGTTTGCCTCCTTCTTCTCCTCGATGTACTGCGCGATGACTTCCTGCGCGGCCTGGCGCTTGGTGGCTTTCACGTTGCGCATCAGGTCGTCATACTGTTCGGCGCTGATGTGCTCACCACAGACAATTGGTGCCAGAGCATTGGTGAGAAAGAGTTGCAGGCCGATGATTTCGGTCATGAGTTGGTCCGCTCCAAGGGCAATTGAAGGCGAATGAATTTCAGTGAGAAGAACCTCCCGGACCCATTCGCCCAACGCGCGGCCATTTGCTTCGGATGCCGCCGTTATCAGTTCCAACTCCTGCGGCGTAATTTTTGTGCTGAGTGTAACGGCACGGCGTGTGCGGCCTTTGAGCTTCCGTGTCGTAATGTGTCCTGTATCTGTCAAAGCAGTCATGAACGCACCTCCTGTGCGATCAATTTCGGTAGCTCGTTAGCTACCGTGTTTTCGCAACCCTTTTGTTTTCAGTAGTAGCCAACGAGCTACAAAAGTAGCTCGACAGCACCCTTTCAGGGATGGAGTGTCGAGATAAACCCGGTGCGGAGCACCGAACGGGCATCAAACCGCTCCATCCCTGCTGCGTGGGCGTGAATCACTGGCGGTATCCACCCCTCTTGTAGGCTTGGTACGACGCGGCTGAGGCTCTGCACCATCGCCATTCTGAGATGGGCGACGGACACGAAGGCTCTGCGCAGAGCGAGCGGCTTCCGGGGTCCGAAGGTACTCCTGGAAGTCGCGGTCTTTGGCAAAGACATAGGCCAACGCCTTGTCTACCACATCGTCAGCGGAGACGTGGAGGAACGCGGCGTACTGGTCGATCTGCTCGGCGGTGGTCTGCTCAAGGCGGATCGTGGCAGAAATCTGGTGGGTTTGAACGATCTCAAGCAGCGGCATTTTTAATCTCCTTTTGGTGTGCGATTACGGGTTGATTAGCAAGGTGAATCTCCGCCCTTGCAGCCGAGAGAATCTCGACGGCATAGACGCGGGCAACGTCTGGGGAAAGCTCGAAGCGACGGCGGACTTCGAGCATGGTGAGAAGGTCCGCAATCGGGAAGCCATCGACAAGCCAAAGGCGAGCCGATGCGGTGTCCGCAAGCCGGCGGGAAAGGACAGCGGAACGGTGCTCTTGAGAATGGCGCGAAGCAAGCTCGCGGGCGAGATTACCAGTGCCGTTCGCGGCCTGAAAGGCAACGCGAATGCAGGCCGATTCATTGCGGGAAACAGTCGCTTTCAGCATGGCTTGACCTCCGTGATTGCGCGGCTTTCAGCCCGGAATACCGGCTCCAACCGGAAGCTCTGCGTACTCCGGTCATAGCCGTTCAATTGCAACACTTCGCGTACAACGCGGCGGCCCGGCTCGCGGTCCACATGAACAACGAAATCGACAGCCTCGCCGATCTCCGCTTCAATGTCCGAAAAGGTCGCCTGAGCATTGCTGCGAAGGACGAGATTCGCAAAGCGCCGTAATGCCTTTGCGGCCGAGTTGGCGTGGATGGTGGCAAGCGAACCGGAGTGGCCTGTATTGAAGGAATCGAGCAGAGTGCGCGCCTCGGTTCCGCGCACTTCGCCCAGAATGATGCGGTCTGGACGCCAGCGCAGAGCGGACTTCAGCAGATCGTCGAAGGTGATCTTGGTCTTGAAGGTATCGGTCTGGCATTCGGTGGCCAGGATGTTCGGCTTCTGAATGTCCAGTTCGGAGGTATCCTCGATGACTACGATGCGCTCGTGGTCGGGAATTGCGTTGGCCAGAATGCGCAATAGCGTGGTCTTTCCGCTGCCGGTTCCGCCGCTGATCAGCAGCGTCTTGCCGTTGCGAATCTGCTCCTCAAGGAACTCCGCAAGCGGTCGCGTCAGCGTGCCGCGAGCGATCAGGTCATCGATGGTGTAATGGCGGCTGGTGAACTTACGGATTACGAGCGCCGGAGCTGGCCGCACAACGGGCGGAATGACTGCCGCAAGACGGCTTCCATCCGGGAGCTGCGCGTGAAGCAGGGGATTGTCCTCGTCGAGCTTCTTGCCGAGGTTGTTGGCAATGACTTCGAGGCCGGTGCGAAGTTTGCCGGCGTCGAAGGAAATCGATAACTCCTGGTGGATGATTCCGTCCCGTTCATACCACCATGATGCGTCGGGATTGCCCATGATCTCGCTGATGTTCTCGTCGAGCAGGAGCGGCTCGATGGGCCGGAGAAATGGAAGAATTAATTCAAAACTCATGAGTGATATATCCTTTCTGGTATGGAAGGCTTATTCATCCGCGAAGCGACTGCTAATGACGTGGCTCAAATTCTCTTGCTCTACCAAAATGCAGGAATTGAGTCGGAGGAACCTTTCACGCCGGAAGAAGCTCAGAAACATTTCGTCGTCTTTACGCAATACCCGAACTATCACGTCTTTGTGGCAACACTCGAAGAGCAGATTGTTGGCACCTATGAACTGCTCGTCATGGACAATCTTGCCAAGCATGGGCGACGCTCCGGGGTGGTGGAAGATGTGGCTGTCTCTCCCGGGCATCAAGGCAGCGGAATAGGTCGTGCCTTGATGCAACATGCCAAGGCGCAATGCCAGCAGGCGGGCTGTTACAAATTCGTGCTTTCGAGCGGTGTTCATAGAGAGGCGGCACATGCGTTTTACGACTCCTTGGATATGAAGCGGCATGGTTTTAGCTTCCTAACTGAACTGGATTGAGGACGTGCCCTATTCGGGCACGTCCTCGGTTGTCTCTTCCGCCTCTTCCGGGGCGGCCTTCTCGGCGCGGTCGAGCTTCAGGATCGAAGCCACGCGCACTTCCCATACGCGCTGCTTGGCGCTGGTCTTCTTGTCCACGCGCTCGCGGCTGCGCAACTCGCCATCGATGGCCAGATGCGCGCCCTTCGTGAGCGTCTTCGCGTACTCAGACAACTTGCCCCAAACGATGCAGCGATGCCATTCGGTATGGCCCTTGTATTCGCCGGTCTTCTTGTCCTTGTACGAACTCTTGGTGGCAAGCGAGAGAACGGTGAAGCTGGCGTTATTGGCGGTGTAGGTGGTGGCGTTTTGGCCGAGGAAGCCGATGAGTGAAATGCGGTTCTTTATGTGGAATTGGGGCCGCTTTTCCGGCGCGTTTCGGACCGCGGCCACTCGCCGGTGGTGGGAGTCCACCGGCGCGGGTGGGTGTGATTTGAAGATAGTTGCGATTAGCATTTGTTGTCACCATTGCGTGCCTGGAGAGCAGGCGCGGTCTCGATTTGATATAGGCGGTCAGGTGTCGGAACATCGGCAAGCTTCCCGATGAGCGTTTCGTAGGCTGCCAGGCCCTGCTCGACCGCCTCCAGTTCAGGTTCGGAAAGAGGGATCTCTTGCCGCAACCGGAGGAGATTGGCCGTGGCCTCCAGAACCTGAGCCCGCGTAGATTCTTTTGCAACGTAGAACGAACATTGGGCGCAGGCCATACGATGCGGGCATTGATCGAAGAAGTCGTAGGTGCAGTATCCGTGGCCCAGATCGAAGAACTTCCACGCCTCTTCGGTCGCCAGCCCCTTGCGAACCACATCCTGGTCGATCAGCACTTCGATCGCCCGGATGTTCCGTTCGAAGTAGCCAGCCTTCTGAAACGATTTGGTCAGCTTCGACGGATTGATCTTTGCGTAATGCTGCGTGGAAGATGGATGCTTGTGCCCCAGCCACTCCTGGATTTCGAAAAGCGACATCGGCTCGCGCGCATTGAAGAGCTGAGTGGCGATCGTGCTGCGTGCTCGGTGACTGGTTATGGGGCCACGGACATCCTCGTGTGGGACACCAGCCTTGATGCACAGCGAGGGGATCAGAACACCGTTGAGGTAGTTATCGCCCAGTGTTTTGGAACGATGCGCAAACAGGTAATCAACCTGCTCACCAGTCTTGCGATCCGTCAGTTTCGCTTGCGCGGGTCGCTCTTTTTCCCATACTTCGATCATTTCACCAACGGTTGCATCCACGGGCTTTGTGAACGCAGTGCTGGTCTTGTTGACCGGAACCGACAACAAGCAGACGCGCTCCCCTGGAGCATCTTGCTGCCATCGTATGCAGCCCAGTCGAAGCCGCCGGATTTCGTCCCAGCGCAGACCCGCGAATAGCCACACGACGGATAACGCCCGCACCAGGGGCAAGGGATAGTAGTGCGCCGCGCCGCGGCCTTGGGCCGACAGATCCGCCGCTGCGATATTCAGTCCGGCCCAGATCAGTTTGGCCCATACATCGTCGGACAGGATGCGGGGATTGCGGTCGACAAGTGATTGCAGGGATCGAGGTGCTCGAAACGCACCGTACGGATCGAAACGGCGCGGAATGACTTCCCATTGTTGCAGGTCGCTGAAGAACCTCCGCAGCGTGGATAGCGAGTGGATACGAGTGTGTGCGGCCATGAGACGGCCGGCGTTACGCACTTCTGCCACAGGACGATGTGCCCATTCACCGCTCTTCTGCTGGAGACACATGGCAACGGCTTCGGCGGCCATAGAACGTGTCCACTCTGCCGGACTTGTCAGCTGAGGATACGTCGCTTGCATCCATCGACCCACTGTAAGGATTCGATAGTAATGGCGAAGCCGACAGTTGGGGGTCAGCGTTGATGTGTCATGCCAGTACCGAGCCAGACGCGCCCATTCGTCAGGAACATTCGCAAGGATGACCTCGGGAGTGCCAAGCATCAGTGAAGGTCGTAATCCCAGACGGCGAATCGGGCTCTCGATGATCCCTTTCGATACCAGCAGACGTGACAGCGCGATTATGCACTGCTCCAAAGCAACAGTGCCGCCTTGTTCTTGTATCTGGAGCAGTGCGCTCTCCGTAATGTCTTCTATGCGCGGAGAGTGCACGATGAGCAACAACTGCGCCAGAGTGAGCGGCGCTATCCGCAGCGTGCGGGCGCGGTAGCCAAGATCGCGCAGTCCAGCTTTGATTTGCCTCTCAGCCTCCGCAACAACCTTGAACCCGAAGACCCGGCGCGCCAGACATGAAAAAACATGCCGCCGTTTGGGGAAGCTCGCCAGCGCATCAAAACCCCGCAGCAGGAAGGCCGCTGCGACGATGTGATTGCCGTTATGTCGACGCGATTCAACGATCTCGATCCACTCCTCGTCTGTCCAGGCCCACAGAGCACGATTACGGCGCCCCATCTCTTCCAGCAGGTAAAAGACGAGAGAACGACGTTTTTGTCCCTTGTACTCGATATGATCGAAGACGTCGTGCAAGGGACGTACAAGCCGGTGGACAACATCGAGCGACGGCTGCCTAGTCTTACTGAATTTGCTCCGCAACGGCAGTTCCACTGCGAGGAAGTGGCGCTCCCTGGCAGTCAGGCTGTGTGCCCGATCGTATTTTGTTGCGTCGACGGGCCAGCTCCACGTGTCGGTTGTTTTCTTCGCACTCATTGAAACAGCCTCCCCATTGCTTCCAGCCGCTGCTGATGCAACTGCTTTATCGTGGAGTTGAACCTGGCCGCCAGATCGCGTGCGCTGAGATGCACATAAATCATCGTGGTCTCGATGTTGCGATGACCGGCGAAGGTCGCGATTTCGTGGATGTCCCAGTCCGCTCGCGCGAGATCGGTCAGACAGAGGTGTCGTAGAGTATGCGGCGTGAAGGCTGGAGCCACCGCGCGTTTCGCGATGGCGGTGACGACCTTGGACCACGCCCACATCGAGACGGGTTGTGCGCGGTTGCGCGGTGACTGCGAAAGGAACAGCCGCCCGCGCTGCCGGCTCAGAGTGCGGCGGTGTTCCAGGTACTGGCCATACAACTCATCGGTCGTAACCGAATATGGCAGGACACGCGACCTCCGGTTCTTGGTGGTCTCTGCGCGCACGCGGATCGTGCGCCGCGATGGATCGATGTCCGATGTTTCGAGCAGGCACAGTTCCTCCCGGCGAAGACCGGCATCGTAGCTCATCGCCAACATCAGGCGGTTGCGGATTGGTTCCTTTGCAGCCTCGGAGAGAATCCGGCACCATTCTTCCTCGGTTGGAATCGTGGGAAGCCGATGCTCTCGTTGCACCAGAGACCGCGCCGAACGACCTTCTCCCCGGCGGAACGGGTTTCTTGTGCAGCGCTCCTCTTCCACAAGGAAGTCGTAGAACATCCGAAGCACCGCCAGATGCTGCTGGATGGTCGCGTTCGCCATCCGGAGGTCCGGTTCTCCTTCGGTAGACGATGGCTTTACCAGATTCCGAAGACAGGCGCCCACGGTTTCCTGCCTGATCTCGTGCGGTTGCTTGCCTTCGGCGCTTAGGAATCGCAGGTATCGCTCCAGGTTGCGGCCGTAGGCATCCAGCGTGTTGAGGGCAAGACCTCGGCACGCCTGAAAGCTAAGCCAGGCGCGGGCATCTCTGTGGCCTGCGACGAACGGTATGCGATCCCATCGGATCTCACTGACAAGTTGGCTCGACTTCATCCTCTTCTCCGTGGCGCTGAGATGTGCGGACGGTGCGAGCCTGAGGAACTGGGCACCGGCCGCCATTTCATCCTTGCACCCGCGCCGGTGGACTCTCGCCACCGGCGAGTGGCCGCGGCCCGAAACGCGCCGGAAAAGCGACACCCAATTCCACATAACTGTCAGATACATGGTGAAGTCTCCTGAGTTGGATTCCCGGATTGGCCGGGTCACCCCTTGGCGAAGCCCGAGCGAGGAGCCCGACTCCCAAGTGCCAAGCCGCGCATTCTGGAGCAGGGGCCCAAACTCGCTTTGGGAGAGGAGTCCGGGAAGCAGAGCGGCGTAGTGCCGCCGGGCGTCGGATAAGGCCCGAAGCGTGTGACCGGACAAGCAAGGGAGGAAACGGGAAGACGAACGCTTCATGGCACGCATAGCAAGAGGCATTCCCGGCAAGCCAGCCTTACGCCGCATGACGCGGAACCGTCTCTTTGCCGCTTGTACAAGGACCAGTTGCGGCGATGGGCCATACTGCTTCATCGCCCGTGAGGATGCGTTGTGCCGTCTGCGAAGAAACGAAGGGCGTAGCTGCCGCGATTTGTGGCCGCGTGTGGACATGAAACACCTCGTTATGGGAGTGGCTTCGACTACTCGAACGCCTGGTCGGCCCTGAAGCGGACGATGGTCAATCCGAGAGGATTAACCGCCAGCTCATTGTTCTTCACGCTGTCGCGGAAGACGTAGGTCACGCTGGCCGTCCAACGCTCGCGCTTGAGTTCGGTATGATCCGCCGTATTCGTGTAGACTTTCTCGAACTCGACGCGCGCCGAATAGGGCGACTGCCGCAGGTCGTCAAGGACGACGTTCTTGACCTCCACATCGACATACGGAAGCGTGCTGTCCCGGACGTAGTTCTGGATGATGCTGTCCTTGCGTTCCTGCTCGATCACGGCACGCTGCACGTCGCTGTTCAGGAAGTAGAGAGCGTTTGTCTGGTCACGCTCAATCGTGAAGCGATTGCGCGCGAAGTACAGTTCCGCCCAGCGCGTGAGATAGTATTTGTTCTCGGCTTCCTGCGGGCGGTATTGGAAATTGCGATAGTCAATCGCCTCGGCGCGGCCAACGTCATTGATGCGGACAATCATGGGGTGCATATTGGCAAGCGCTTGCTGACTCTTGTAAGCAAGCGCCGCCAGTGCGAGAGAGACCGCGCAGAGGACAAGAATCGTCACCTTCAAATAGGTGTTCATGACCAGCGGGTCGCCGTACTGTTCCAAGTACCGCTCCGCTGCGCGGGTGATGTCGGATGTTGGTCTGGTCATGGTTGCCATTTCGTTGCCTCCTTACTGCTACACCGCTCGGATAATCGCGGCGGTAATCAGACCGCCCATTCCCATGCCGTGTCCTCCGGTATGGCCAGAGAAGAGCGTCGCGGTCATGGTGGGAATCTTGAGCAGAACGAAGCCGGCAACAATGCAGAGAATGAGTAGGCCCGGCATTACGTAAATCAGATTGGAAGGACTGCTCACGTTCATTGCGCCGCTGGTGAGATAGGAGATGAGAAGGTGGCTCATCACGCTCATGGTTGCCGCGGCTACGACCTTGTAGAACTCGAAGCCAAGAAAAGCCTTGAGCCATCCCCAGAAGAGAAAGTCGGTTTTGTCGAAAACCATCCACGGGATGAATACCGGTCCGAGCAGGCCAATGACCGCCGCTCCGATTGCGCCATAGGCGATGATGACGCCAATCAGCGCGGTCAGGATGCTGAGGATGATCTGAACCGTATACGTGCAGAGCAGGGTGTACGGCTCAGTCAACGAAGGGGACATGGTTCCGACCTTGCTCAATGCTGTGTGAATGGTGGTCTGCACTTCCTGCGTCGAGTCGCTTCCGATGTAATCGACAAGGCTGCTGGTCCCACCGCTGATGAAGCTCTTGAGCGAGTAGCCGATGCCAGGAATCGAGCTGTCGTAGAACTTCACAAAGCAATAGGCGAAGGTAATCAGCATAAAGAAGCTGATGAACTTTGCGATGTTGAAGCCGGAGCCTCCCTGAGCCGAAGCCAATGATTCTTGTACACCGAACCAGACGAGCATGATTGTGGCTAGCGCAATTACCATCCGCAACCCCAGCGAGTCGATGGACGGTGACGCGGTTGATGTCATACTGTCGCAGCCGTTCTTGATGAGGATGAGGAAATCCATGTTCGCCGCTCCTTTCCCTCAATAATGAAATGCCCACTGCGTGCCGGAACTCGTCTGCTGTGGGGTTACGCTGTTGAAGGTCTGTTGGTAGCTGTTGCCAGTTTGAAAGAGTGATTTGAGGTTGTCCTGCTGCACCTTCTGCCCAATGAGTTGTTGCAGCGCCTGCGCCTGGAGAAGCTGATTGGTTTCCTGCTGCGTTCGTAGCTCGATCAGGAGCGCCTGATTGATGCGTTGCAAAGTTGCCATCTCCGTGTGTTGGGACGAGTCGGTGGAGTGGGTGGCAGCTTCCAATTGGCTGATGTCAGATTCACGCTGCGCGGCATTCGCGCGGATGGTTCCGATGGTTTGCAAGCTGCTGGCGTTTACAGCGTCCGAAAGATCGACTGTTGCGCCGCGTGCAGCAATAGTTTGCTGGCCCTGAGAACTCAGTGAACTGTACCCGGCAATCTGTCCCGTGCGCGGAATGCTGGCCGTCTGGTTCGCCGACGCGGCACCGTATCCCGTGGATGCGGAGTTCATCCATACCAGGGAGTTGCCATAGGTGTTCGCGGGCGTTGTTAAAGTGGTCCACTGCTGACGCCCGAGGTTGCTGAAAGAGGTGTAGAGTGTCTGCGGCAGCGTCGTCATGTGCTGCGCAAGGTTGTATGCGGCGATGACGTTCCGCGTCGTCTCTACTGTCGTCGTGTAGAGTTGGCTGGATTGCTCAATCTGCTGGACAGCGTGCGCTGATTGTGTAGGATCGAAGACGATCCCGGAGCCGAATTGAGCCTGTGCGGACGGCACGAGTCCTGCCGCCGCAACGAGTGCGAACGTGAGCGTGAATTTCATTTTGTCCTCCGTGACTACTTCTTCGCGCGCTCTGCTTGCAGCCGGTCCCATGCGTCCTTCATCTGCTTGTTTTCGTCAACACATTTCGGACTGAGCGTAGGCGGAACCTTGAGGTATTCGGCAGAGCAGTCCTTGGCGAATTGTTGGTTGATCTGGTCGTATTCCTTCTGGAGCGCATCGATCTTAGCTTGATGGCTCTGGCAGCCGGGAAGTGTGAAAACAAGAACTGCCATCAGT
Organism: Telmatobacter bradus; assembly: GCF_048629425.1. Taxonomy (NCBI): domain Bacteria; kingdom Pseudomonadati; phylum Acidobacteriota; class Terriglobia; order Terriglobales; family Acidobacteriaceae; genus Telmatobacter; species Telmatobacter bradus. The sequence continues at coordinate 2,022,460 of NZ_CP184532.1, read as the reverse complement.
GCGAAGATTCTGGCCATGCTGTACATGAATATCTCCTTCAAAATGTCTGCGAAATGGTGTGGTTTTCGTATGCCGGAAGAAGCATATCCTGGGTGAAGTAAACCTTCACGCGATGCCCCTCGCGGATGGTGATGGTCGGCGGTATCTGAATAAAGCGGTCGAGGACCGTGGTTGCCGACTGCGAGACGCTGCTGGCTGTTCCTGAGGTAAATGCCTGGGAACCGCTCGTGCTGATCGTTCCGCCGCCCTGCTCAATCTCGGCCGCGCCGGAGACAATGCCAAGCGCAATCGACGCGCCAAAGATTTGCAGGTAGTGGTTGTTGACCTTGTCCTTAAGACCCTCTGCACCGATCTGATCGAGACCGTGGAACTGGTCGAGATCGACCGAATATCCGTCTGGCATAATCATGCGGTGAAAGGCGACAGCCATGCGGCGCTGCTGGCCGAAGCCGGCGGAACCGATCTTCTTGGCCTCGCCCAGCACGACGGTTCCGTCAGGAATCAGGACGTGCTGGTGATCGTGCGAGTAGACAGGATTGGACACGAGCACCTTGACCGGACCGACGGCATCGCCGTCGAGCCGGTTCATCAGCACGGTATCCAGCGTCGTCCCTTCATAGATCACATAAGGCTGGCCAACGGCGGAATCAATGTTGACCTCAGCGCTGCGCTTGGCGGAAGTTTGCCCGCCAGTTGCAAACGACGGATCGCCCGCCGCTCGCGCTGCGACGAGGTTACTTGTAGACTGACGTGCGGTCGTCGCAGGCGAAGCCGCATCAGCTTGGTGTGCATAGACAAGATTCGAGGCGAAGCGAGAATCATACGCAAGCTGCCGTTCTTTGATGGCGAGTTGCTGCGCCTCCTGTTGTGCCGGAGAAAGCTGTGGCTCTCCAGCGGCCTGTCCGTAGCCGTTTTGTTGCTGCGGGCAGGTCTGGCCAGGGACACACGGCGTTTGCTGTCCCGTGGGACTGTATGCTGACATGGCCGAGGCCTGGGCGGGAGTAAGGCCAGCCTGCGTACTCTGCTGTTTTTCCGTGGCAAGCTGGTTCTTGAGATCCTGCACGTTGTTGTCGGTGTTATCCTGCACCATCGGCTGAGGCGGCTCATGTTGTGCCGCTGCCTGCTGCGCGGGCGTTTTCTTGCCAGTGCTACTGAAGACCGCCGCTGCAATTACCAGCCCCGCCACGCCAAGATAGAGCAGAGGTTTCAGGTTCTTGCGCAAAACGCCCATCGGTTCGTGCGGGTTCTGGCGCAATTCCGGTTCTGTAGGCGCACTACTCTGAGAATTGATGATCGGTTCTGCCATCTCTCACCTCGCTGTTATCCCTTGCGCGTGAACTCCATTTTTTTCTTGCCCAACTCGACGTATCCCGAGTCCATGACCTTGGGAATGATGTACGTTCCGTCCCGAAGATCGTAGGTGACAAGATTCGGCTTGCCGTCCTTCATCTCGTAGACGCTGAACTTTTCCGGCGCATTGGTCTTGATGTAAGTGAACTTGTCGTCGTGATAGATCGACTGAATATCGAAGGGCGCTTCGTTCCGCTTGTAAACGTAATCGAACTTGAGTTCCGTTGGGTACGCGCTCTTGTATTCATCCACTGCCTGGGAGACGTGCGACTGAAGAGCGGCAAGCTGCTGCTTGGACTGCTCCAATTGCGCGGCGGGAACAAACTGCGGAGGGCCGCTGGCCGCGACGATCGAGGAGCGGTCGGCAGGCTCGACGATCACCTTCAGGTCCGGCGTTACAGAACTGCCGGAAACATCCTGAAGCGTGAACGAATAGATGTTGCCTTTGTCGGTGATGAGGTTCAGGTTGGAACTGATGCCGGCCTTGGCCGGGTGCACAAAACAGAAGTTACCCACCACATCGACAACCCAGAAGTCCTTGTCGCCCGTGGCGGCCTCCATGATCTTCTCGGTTGTTGGTACTTCGATCAGCGTGGTGTACTTCAGCTTGGCGTGAATGGGAACGATGTCCTGCGAATGATATTGAACGGTGCGAGCCGACGCATCCTGTGCGACAGCGGCAACGGAGGTAAGCGCCAGGGCAAGCCCGGCGATGCAGATGTGCTTGTTGTTCATTGGGTCGCTCCTTGGGGTTTGGTTGATACAACACCGGCCTGTGTGCGCGGCCGGAAGGGAAAGTCTTCGGCCAGATGGCGTAAGCCATCGGCGATGCCGAAGCGCTCGAAGTAATCGCGCTTCTTCAGGTTGTCGCGGGCATTGTTGGTCGCCGTCCAGTGCGAAACCGAATCGACGTTCAACTGGACCTTCTTCGATGTCTGCATTTTGCGAATGAGCATTTGGCCCGGAGGAACGAGACCGGCAATCAGGTCGAGTTCCGTGTCGTTCAGATGGAACGCCTCGCGGTACACGTCGCGGTCCATCTCCGGGTTAGCGAGGAAGATTTTGGTTGGGCAACTCTCGGAAACGATCTGCAACATTCCCGACTCCTGAAGTTCCTTGATGGACTGCGTGGCCAGGATCATCGCGGCGTTGTGCTTCCGCCACGTCTTCTGCGCCTGCACAATATAGTTGCGGATGGTCTCATTGCGAATGAAGAGCCACGCCTCATCGAGCAGGAAGAGCTTGAAGGTGGATAGCTTCTTCGGATCACTGATTTCATTCGATGCCCGGTGCAGGACATAGAAGAGAAGTGGCTCCAGCACATCCGGCGCATCGCCCCAGCCGTGGAAGTTGAAAGTCTGGAAGCGCGAGAACGAAAGCGTGTCCTCGGCGTTGTCGAAGAGAAAGCCGTATTGCCCGCCGCGTGTCCAGCGGTGCAGGCGCTCTTTCAACTCGCCAACGATGTTGGCGAAGTTCGACATCGTGCGCTGATCGGGCTCCAGCATATACACCCGCTCGATGGCATCCCACAGCTTGCGCTCTTCCTTGAAGTCAAGCCGATAGCGTTGCTCGTTGCCTTCGATGAGCACGCGGAAGAAACTGAAAAGGAATTGCAGGTTCTCCTTGGTCTGAGGCAGCGAGAAGGGGTTGATGGTGAAGTCACGCGCCTCCTGACCGACGTTGAGATACGAACCGCCAAAGATCGTTGTCAGCGATTCAAAGCTACCGCCGATGTCGAAGATGAAGGTCAGCGGCGCGTACTTCTGCGCGTTCTGCAACAGAAAGCAGCACAAGTACGATTTGCCAGATCCTGTCATGCCGAGAATCAGCGTATGTGCAACTTCGCCGTTATGCAGATTCAGAAAGTAGGGCGTGCTGTTTTCTGTTTCAAGCGCGGCGAGGTACTCCGTACCAAGGTGCGCATTCGTTCTTTCGCCGGGCAGGATGGTAAACAGAAAGCTCAAGTCGGCATAGTTGGTATTCAGCAGGAACATCCGGCGCAGATTCATTGCGTAGTTGCCGGGAATCGTAGCGAAGTAAGCGTTGAGCTGATTGTAGGTCTCTACGAATAAGTTCCCATCAGCATTGGTGAAAACTCCGGTGAATTCTCCGGCAAGTTGATCGAGTTGGCGTTTATCCTCGCCATACAAAACAATGGTCAGCGAGAACTCGCCCAGCGATTGGCCTTCGCCCAGATCACGCAGGCAGTCGCCGAGGTTCTCGATGTCGGCCTGTTTCGATTCATCGACCAGCACATCGCGGGGATTCACCATGGCGGCGCTGTTGCCAAGCTGCGAGACGAATCCGGTCTTCGAGATGTTGAAGTGGCGACGCCGCTTGTCCACTTCCTTGCGCGCCTTGTCCGCGGCAAGGGGCACCCATTCGGTGACAACGTAGAAGTTCCCCGGAATCTTAAGCAGGGCGTCGAGCACCAGAGGCCGCGTCTCTCCGATGGCCTCTTTCATGGTTAGCACACGGACAATATGCCCACCGATGCGTAGATGGTCGCGCTCCGCTTCAAGATCGGAGTTGACCACCTGGTAGTCGAGAAATTGCGTGTGCTTCGGCCGTCCGGCGATGCGTCGCTCATCGTAGTTGAGCAACCGGCGGAAGAAATTGAACTGGCCGTTCTGGTCAAGAATTTGAATCTGCATGAAGTCGCCAAGCTGGCGCGTAAACGCCTGCACGCGCTGGCTGAGCTGCGCGAGGTCGCTTTCGATCTGCGAGCGCAGCAGCGTCTTCATGCTGTTGCCAATAAACTGCGCCTTCAACTCAGCGCCCGCACCAGCGGGATCGCTGAAGAGGCACGATAGCGCGGCCATCAGACCGGTCTTCGAGCGCGGACCTTCGAGCAGGATGCAATAGAAGATTTCGATTTGATAGAGGTGGTCGCGTTTGGCCTCGAAGAACTGCTTGCGCTGCTCGATGGCCGCCTGCACGACTGGATCGTCGTAGCTGGCAAAGGGAATATCCGGCCGATTCGATTTGAAGAGATATTGATAGACGTGGAATCCCGGTCCGAAGGACTTGAGGGCAGACTCCAACCGCTTGACAGCGTACTCCTGGCTGGCATGGTCGAGGCTCTCGTAATCCACGCCGGGGACTTGTAGCACTATGCCAAGATCGCCGCTCTTGGTGAGGAATGCCGTCTCATTCCAGAAGCCATACAGATTGATGTGGTCGCAGAGTGCGGCTGCCTCCTTCCACGGTTTGATGACTTTATCCAGGCGCAGCATCAAAGCACCTCCACGCGCGGCACGCTTTGTTTGGCCGCGTCGTAGCGCAGCTTGTACCGCTCTGACTTGGCGAGAATGCGCAGAAAGGCCGGGTCGCTCGTTGTGACCCAACGCCCGAAAGCGTATCCGCCGATAAATACGGCAAGCCCTGCAACAAGACTGTTGAAGAGATTGAATGCGCCAACGGCTCCGACGCAGACGAAGTAGAACAACGTGCGTTCGACGCCGAGGTATGTGAGGGGCTTGTGCAAGCTCTTGTAGACGCGGTTTGTTCTCCGGCTATTGGTGTGTGTTTGCATCGACGCCCCTCACTCTTGATGACTGGCTGAGGTTAGCTGCCCCACAGCCAGGTCAAAACGTTGGTTGCCATGACGGCGATTCCCGTGCCGGCGGCAACACCGGCCAGGGTTTTCTTCGCGCCCGGTTCGCCGTGCGCGAACTGGTAGCCGCCTACTACGATGGCGATCAGGCTGGCCACCTTGGCGACGGTTCCGGTAAACAGGGTTTGCATCGAGGTGAGACCACTATCGAAGGGAGAGCTGCTCATTGCGTGCGCGAATACAGGCGAGACAATGAGCACGGTGAAGAGGCTGAGGAACGGGCGAATCCAGTGAGGAGACCGCCATCGGGCAATTCTGCGCCGAATGGCGGATGTGAGCATGACAATCATCGGCACCTCCAGCGGCCCTGAAAGGCCGCGATATGCCGAAACGTAAGCTGCCTCTGGACTCAAGTCCAATGATTATTGGGAATGATGGTATTCCGCTGGCGCATGATTGGCCTTCCCCGGCGCTGGCTACGGCCACCAAGTTCATCTATGCAGACGAATTCTGTTATCGAGTCTGAGCACCCGCACTCAGATGGAAAGCGTTCTCAGATGCGATTATTTGCCACACGGCCACGACGGCCATTGGAAATGTTCTCTACATTGCACCAAAATCAGTTTACAAAACATCTAAGTAGTGCATAATTGTAAATCAGAGAGAGGAGTTGGCCATGATCGCAGATCGCATCAAGCTCGCACGGCGTAAGGCTGGCCTTTCCCTCCGGGGTTTGGCAGCGGCAATGAACGACAGGGTCACCGCACAGGCCATTGGAAAGTATGAACGCAACGAGGATATTCCGAGTTCGGGCGTTCTGATCTCCTTGGCCAAAACCCTTGGTGTATCAATCGCTTACCTGATGGATACCCAGGGAGTTGTGCTGTCTGGCGTAGAGTTCCGCACCAAGGCCAGCACGACCGCCGCTGACCGGGCCGTTGTTGAGACCGAAGTCCTGGAGTGGATTGAACGCTATTTGCAGATTGAGCATGTGCTGGAGTTGGAGAGTTCGGCTTGGCAGTGCCCGATTGCGCCCCTCCGGCGTCTGAACGAAGCGGCCGATGCGGAGGCGCTCGCTACCGAAGTGCGGAAGAAGTGGAATCTTGGAATTGACCCGATTCCCAATATGACCGAACTGCTAGAGGAAAAAGGGCTCAAGGTGCTCATTGTTTCTCTTCCTCAGCGGGTTTCCGGCTTTACCTGCATAGTCGGTCGCGGCAAGGACAATCCCGGCCTGCCGGTGATTGTCGTCAACAAGGAGTTTTCTTTGGAGCGCCGGCGCTTGACCTTGGCCCACGAATTGGCTCACCGGCTGATTGACACCGCCAGTTTGAGCGACAAGGATGAAGAGAAGGCTGCCACTCTGTTTGCCGGTGCCTTCCTCATGCCGCGCGCTCACCTGCTCCGCGAGGTTGGGAAACAGCGGAATGCCCTCGGCTACCGGGAACTGATCTACCTGAAACGCCAGTATCGCGTGAGCGGCGTGGCGCTGCTGATGCGATTGCGGCAGATTGGCGTTATCAGCGAGCCGGTTCTGATCTATGCCTTCCAAACCGTAGCGCGTGGCTGGCGGACTCAGGAACCGGAAGAACTGGAACCGCAAAGCGAGCGCGGATCGCAGGAGCGGCCACTTCGCTTTGAACGGCTCTGCTACCGCGCTCTGGCCGAGGACTTTGTTTCCCTCAGCAAGGCTGCGGAACTGCTGCGAATTCCTCTACCCTTGGTGGAATCCGGTTTGAAAGGACCGCTGGTAGCCAATGCGGATCATCGTCAGTGACAGCAGTTGTCTCATCGACCTCAAAAAGGCCTCGCTGCTCGGGGTCTTTTTGAGCCTTCCGTATGAGATTCTCATCCCGAATACCCTCTTCGAGGACGAGCTGCTCAGCTTTACGGCGGCAGATAAGCGAATACTGCTTCAAGGTGGCTTGCAGGTTGTGGACTTACCTGGTCAACAGGTGCTCCGTGCGCGAGATGTCATTACGAGCAGACCGCGTCTGTCCGTCCATGATGGCTTTGCTTATGCACTCGCTGAAAGTCGAACAGATAGCATCCTCCTGACCGGCGACGGCCAACTCAGGGCGCTTGCGACAAGCAACAAGATTGAGGTTCACGGGGTTCTGTGGGTCGTGGATGAAATTCACCGGGGGCGTTTGACTACGGTGAAGGCACTTCATGCGGCTCTCAGCGTCTTTGCGGATGATCCGACGGTACGGTTACCCAAACGGGAGTTGACAGCAGCACTGGAACGGTTCGAAGCGCTGCTTTGATGCAATTGAGGGTGCTCAAAAGGGTGCTGAAGGCATAGTCATATACCATGCGAGGCGTGTTGATAGGCATTGCAGCCGTGGGACTCTTCTTTTGCGCATCCTGAATTACAAATTTGATTTAAACTTCTCAGCAAGATGCAACTCGACCCCCGCGCACTTCACATCTACACCGACGGATCATGCTACCGAAACCCAGGCGGCAGTTCCGGCTGTGCCGCGATTGTGCAGTACCCGGACCATCTAGGTCGAGAAGATGAACAGATTCTCGATTTTGGCTGCTCTGAAAGCAGCAACAATCGAATGGAACTGCTTGCATGTATTCGTGCGCTTGATTGGATTCGCGGAAACTCTCCATGGTCAGGTGTATCTCGCGTACAGATCATCACTGATTCTCGCTATGTTGATGACAATAGATCGCGTGCACAGATGTGGCGGAGAAATGGGTGGCGCAATCAGCACGGCGAGCCTGTAGAAAATTCTGATCTCTGGAAGGAGTTTCTCTCCGTATCTCAGAAAGTTGGGATGACAGTTCATTTCGAATGGACAGCCGGGAAGAAAACGCCCATCCTGAAGCAAATTGATAAAGCAGCGAAGAATGCAGCAAAGCGCGATGGTACTGATGTTGACCGGGGCTATCGACCCGGTATAGTTGCGCGTTCAATGGTTTCCGGAGCCGCTACGAGGTTTGCTGCACACGGTCAAATGGCCGTTATTCGCCCCTACAGAAAGAGCGTGATGCGGCAGGGTGACGACAAGGTACGCTTTGACGTCTTCTCCGAAGAGAAGGGCAGCTACACAGAAAGCTGCTACGCATATGTAACCACTGCACTTGCGGCAGAACTTCATCGTCAACATGGTTATCGCGTGCGGCTTGATGACAACGCCAGATGCCCGCACATTCTCGAAATCCTTGAGGAGGTTGTGATCCCCAATCGTGTCACCAAACGCGTTCCTTAAATGAGTTGAAAAGTATAGGTTCCTTAATTTCTGAAAGCTTGGCTAGCTGTCCGAGCACGGCTCATTTACTACGAGCTATGATAGTTCAACCAGTTTCAGCGGCCTCGTAGTGAACCGGAACTCATGTTCAAGCAGAAAGTCCCCCGTGTCCGCGTTGGTCAGACGCACGACGACGGTCCCTTCCGTTAAGTCGGGCATTGGTTTTTCTTCCGTCATAATGCTCTCCATGTTGAACTCGGCTGGTACTCGCCGTTTTTCGACGGTGTGTACCCGATCATCGAGCATCGCCGCAATTATCAACTCCTGCGTCTCGTCGACGCGAAATTCGATAATGTCGGATGCTGCTTCCAACCAGCATCCTCCAATCCGCCGAAATTCTCCTTCTTGGCTTCGGTAAATCAGTTGGGCTCTTACAGGACCACCCACATTCTGAGCCCCCCTTTGAGCCTCGTTCGTAAACTTCGCTAAAAGTGCAATCTGCCCGTGCTCCACGACCCACTGTTTCTCGAATCTGCCCATGTCGCGGCTCCATAATGTTTGGCCTGCACCCGAGACTGGAGCAAAATCCGCGCCCGTGAAAATGAGGTTCAGAGTCGGGTGGTGAATCCTAGCTTTCGTGATCTCTGCTGAGCCGCTGGTTGTCAATCCATTGAAATGAATGTTGACAGTATGAGCGGTGATTCCACCGGATTGGTATGTTGTGGAGAGAGACTGATCGATTAGCAGTCTGACTCCTTGTTCAGTCTGTTCCTCAGAAAGTTGCCCAACACTCGCCATATGCTCTGATTTCATTTTCTGCAAACGGTCTACCGTGTAAGCATCAGGATCGTCATCGATTACATCATGATGCCTTCCACAGAGCAGGATCAGGTTGTTATAGTCATGCCGTTCCGCCGGAGTTTGATTCACATCGAACCGAGGTCCGCCTTTTTCTCTGGCTTTTATGTGGCAGATTTTACCGATCACCGTTTTCCCCTCGACGATGGTAGATTTGCACTTGGGGAACGCACACCTATTCCCCGATTCAGCGAAAAGCCGCTTGATCGTAACTGTGCTCGGTCCTGAGGGGTTATTCAATTGCTGGTTATCTGTCATGGATTTCCAACCAACTTTAGTTTACTGTTTCAATCGCCTTGCGGAAGAATGCAAACGCGAAAGCTTGTGATTGTAGTCGGAGCTACTGGCACTCCGGAAGTCCCGATATCTGGCTCCAGATTGGCGTAAACTACTTCGCAGATGCCGGTTAAGCGACAGGTGGACACCAAAGCTCCAAATTGACGCCAAATACCTTTCCGGCACTGCAAACGGCTTGGTGGAGAATGCGGCATTTTCACACGAGGATCGACACCGGAATGGACACCAAGCAGGACACATCGCTGGACACCAAACCGGACACCAAGGGTGGCGGAGAGAGCGCTGGACACCAGAGTCGAATGTTTCATTCTCATGTGAGGCGAATTTTGGGTCGAATTTGGGTCGAAAAGGCTTGGTATCCATGGTGTCCCAAAATGCCCGAAAATGCTCCCAAACCGTGGGGGCAAGAAAAATCATAAAAATTGTGGACACCAAGGAAAGTTTTTCACATCAACGAGTTACCGTAAACCGTTGATGGCAAATAAGTTGGAAAAACCGGCGTGCCCGAATCTCCCCCTCTCCGCCATATAGCTTTTAGAAACATTGGCTTAAAGAAACCAAGAAACACCGCCGCCACCCACTCGGGTGGCCTTTTTATTGCCAGTGGCTGTAGTGGTGGCTGTTGGGGCCTCAAGCCAGATAGTTGGTTCGATAAATTGAGGAGTATCGCTGAAGGAAACGGCGTTTTTCAATACTAATCCGACCATTGGCAAGTAACCCGAGCTGAATAAGAGCATTGGTTCGTTCTTGAAAGTTAATTGCCACTGCAATCATGACTGACGGTATTCGGCAGATTCCCAGGTATCAAAATCGAGGGGCTCCCGGCAAGAAGGTAAGTCATTCAGCGCGGGCGGTGTTGAGCCGCTTAAGGAAGGGCTTATCCAAGAAGCTATGTCCGTCATCCAAGCTCAGCAATCGAGTGAGCATCGGAACGGTGACCGTAAAGCCGAGAATGTCGGGCGGCAAATGTGGCCGCATGGCAATGTCAGTTGCCCCAACCATTGCCTGAGGGCGTGAAAGATCAGGAAACATACTGTACATTAGTCCACACCCTGAGCCAAACGAAGCGAGGACAGGTTCCGGATCATCCGGATGGGCGTGATAGTGAGCAGCATAAATAAGAAAACTGAGCTGATCGGGATTCACGAAGAATGTGATGGTCCGGAGATATTTACTTAGCTCGTTCCGGATGGGGCCAATGAAGATATTGCCGTTTTGCGGTGTGAACGTTGGATGAGCGTTCAACCAAGCCTCGGTGAGTTGCGCGTTTTCACGCAGCCCCTCTTTGTCGGTCAAGAATGAAATCATTACATCTTTGCTTGGGAAGCGACCTTTGCCCAGCATCCAGTGACCGCATCCAGGGCACCCCTTGGAGGATTGATTCAGAATCATCGTGGCGCCTGATTGGAAGTCCTGGTAATGGTCGAAGATGCATTGCTTAAGCGGAATTACCGGAGTGAAAGGTGTTGCGTCTGGGGCATCGTAGACTGCGACTGGAGCTGTAGTGATTCCCATTGCTCCACAGAACGTTGTTAGTGTCATGGTCATGGTCTAGCCTCCCACGTTGTCTGATTCCAGACGGTTTATGAGCGTTTGCAACAAATCTCCAGCGATTGATAAGTCGGAGAGAGCTAGGCCGTCAGAGATTCGATTGGCCCATGCCGCCTGCCGCTTTTCTACTTGAGCCATAACCTGCTTCCCCATCGCTGAAAGAATGTAGAGCTTTGCAGATTGATGATCCGGATTAGCGATGGCGGAAGCAAAACCTTCAGCTACTAACCTGTCAGCGATTCTCTGCACACTTTGCCGTGTTAATCCCATGCGCCGGGCAATAGCTGAGACAGTGAGTAGTTGGTCGACGATCATCCCTAAAACCTGCCATCTGGCAGTGCTCAGACCAAGATCTTCGACCATTCGGTCACCAGCAGCGACTACCGTGCCGTGCAAACGGAAGGTACTCAATACGATCTGTGTAAATTGGTCGCCACCCGCAGTTCTTTTCATATGCCCTCATCATGACAGCATAATGTCACACTGACAGTCTGCTGTCAAGAATTGCACGATTCCTTCCCGTAAGACTCAGAGTGAGCAAGGGAATGGTCAGTTGGCGCGTGCTCTTCAGTCACTCGACAAGGACAACCCAGCGATGGTTGCTCAGCAGCCAGAATCTCGCCTAGTGAAAGCTCTATGCGCTTAGCGAAAACGGATAAGTCCTCAAAAGTCGCCATGGCGCCATTGATCTCTTGCATCTGCTTCTTGGCTGACCAAACAGTCCTTACCGTCTGTGTGCTCGCGTCTGTGTGCTCGTCTGCAGGTAAAGAAACTGGAAGAAATCACCGTGGCCGACGAGCCTCCCGCTTTTTGCGGCCAGCGCATCCCTCGTTGCTTATGAGCGTCGCTGAGATGGTTCCTTGGTCGAAGCCACAGAACCAGGTGGCTCACGGAACGGTTCTACAGCAATGCGTTCGTAGCGCACTTCCAGGATCGTCAGCTCTTCTGTGCCGCTCGGTGCGTGAAGCAGCACGGTGTCTCCTTCTGTCGACTTCAGCAAGGCGCGCCCCAGCGGGGAGACCCAACTGATGTGGTTACGGCCGAGGTCCACCTCATCTGTGCCTACGATGCACACCTCTCGCTCACTTCCGGCGGCATTGGCGTAGAGCACGGTCGCCCCGAAATATGCCTTTGCCGTCGCCTGCGCTGATCGCGGAGTTTCCGGGTCCACCACTTCCGCGGCTTCAATACGCTTGGAGAGAAAGCGAATGCGCCCATCAATCTGCCGCAGCCGCCGCTTACCGTACTGGTAGTCTGCGTTTTCACTGCGATCTCCGTTGCCGGCAGCCCAGGCTACCACCTCTGTCACGGCAGGACGATCTTTGGTGAGCAGAAACTGGCGCTCGTCTTTGAGACGCTCCAGGCCGCCCGGTGTTATATAGTTTTTGGCGTAGACTGCCGGGGCGTCCGGCGCTGGTCTTCTTGTGAACCCTTTCCGCACTTTGTTAATCCTCCCAGCACGAAGCGAGTGTGTACCCCATAGAAGTGCGGACTGACTTTGATGGAGAATACTGCAGGGTATACAGGTCCATGGATTTCAACATTTGCATCCTTGACCGATTTTCTCACGTCTACTCAATTCTGAGCGATTCCGTCCATCCTCCTGCCGGTAAGCGTTTGCGCCGTTGTTGATCCCATTGCCGTCAATATCATAATGCATGAGAAAGGGCGGGGATTATCCTCGCCCTTTTTAAGGTGTAGACCAAAAGCTGGATGCCAAGGTGCCTTTTCCTCAAGAAAAAGGCACCTGGCACGCCCCTTAAAAAGTCTACATGTATTCCGAAAATGCTCTAATTCGCTACGCAGTCTGAATCCAGACTTCCTGCATTGACACCGGCCGCTTGACCCATCAGGTAAATATAGGTCGTCAGATGGTGTGAGCAGGCAATCGAGGTGCTCACAACGCTGGTGTTGGGGGTCAGCTTGAAGCCTGTTTTTACCTGCTCAAAAGGCCACAGGGGAAGATCTGGCACAACATCGGAACTGTTGTAGACCCGGTAGCTGCTGGACAGATGGTCGTCGTAATCGTACACCCAAAGGTATTCACCCACCTTGGGGCTGGCGAAGGTATAAATGGTTGGCTTGGCGCTGGTGTTCAGCGCAACGTCCAGACCACCCAGCTCAGCCAGCGCGCCGCCCAGGCTGTGACCGGCGAGCGTGACACTGCTGCCGGTTCCTTTGGAAATATAGCTGGCAAGGGCCTTGCGCACGCTCAATGCACTCTGCGACGTGCCTACGCGCAGCGACTTGTAAATCGATGAAAATCCCTCTTCCGTATAGCCGTACGAGTTGCTCACCGGATTGACCACAAAGTAGAACTCGGCGTCATCGACCCATTCCAGAATCGTATCGCTGCCACGCAATACGGTGACCAGTTCTCCGGCAGGAGAGACTCCAATGAAGCCATAACTGACCGTGTCGGTAAGACTCGGATCGTAGGTCGCAGTAAAGTCGTTGCCGTAAATGGTGGTCAGGTACGTGTAGCCGAGAGCGGAGATGTTTTCCTTGTCTGTGGTGGAGTAATCGCTGCTGGGATCCACACTGGCGGCAATCTTTATCAGATTGCCGTACTTGATTGCCGTAGTCCACTGAATGCTGCTTTGGGCTGTAGCGCTGCATGGAAGAATCACCGTCAGCGCAGTGAGAACAAACTTGAGAAGGAGCGATGAAAAGGTCTGCTTTTTCATGCTTGCATCATCTGTGTACTGTCTTCAATATCACGCTAAGATAAGTTGAATCCTCTGCAAATTCTGTTCAATGATCCTGCCGCCTCTCCTTTGATACTGCGTGCTTCCCTTCCCGCGGTGCAATGTGCCACAACAAGGTAAGCACAAACAACGCAGGCACAAGTTGAGGACAGCTGAACATCAAGACAAATACAGTTGAAATGCTGACAGGAAAAGGCCTAATCCGCATCTTCCCGTCAGCCACTTTGCTATAGCGAACCAACCCGTATTTCTTTGCACCCCTCCAGAAGCATCCGCCTACGGCAGATAATAGCGAAACGAAGTCTCGAAAATATTGTCGAGGCCCTCTGGAGCAAGGCCGTTCAGGTCGGCCCAGGTTTTGCGCTGGGCGTAGCCGTACTGAATACCCTGGCGGAAACGTCCTCGCGTGCCCTTGTAGAAGTCGTACCAGTAGCCCACGGTAAACTCCTGAATGTCACGGTTAGTTGCCGAGCAGGAGCTTGGCGTGGTCGGATAATTGGTCGTGCCACCTGTCCCGGTCGGCACAGGTTCAGTATTGCAACCGGCGTTCGTATAGCTGCTGATTGTGCCCACACCATAACCCAGCGGATTGCCCGTTGTGAGGTTCGTGTAGTTGGTGCGCTTCACGTAATCGCCACCATAGTTGGCGTAGACATCGAAACGCGGCGTGGCGTGCCACTCAACAGTCGAGAGCGCGGACCAGGTATGCAACGGCGACAGCTTGCCGTCAGGACGCACTGTCACGTCGGCGATAGTCGAGGTTCCGTAGCGTCCCATGCCCGTGCCCCACAAGCCTTTCAGACCTAAATCCAGGCGCTTGTTCAACACCGCGCGGCGCGCGCTTGCGCCAATGCCGCCGCCCGATTCAGTGTCGTTGTAAGCACCCACGCTCGTTGCCGTGCCTGCTGCGATTTCCGCCTTGGTTGCGTTCGGATAGAGACGTGCACGGAAGAAGCGCGAGACTCCGAAGAGTTCGTAGTGGCCGCCCCACGTTGGTTCGTAGGCAATCTTGGCAATAAAGTCGGGCACAGCGTTCATGGAATAAGTTGTGATCAAGCCAGGTGTCGAGCCGTTCGAAGTGTTGGCTGCTGCGTTATAGTTGCCACCATTGGCACCGGGGCTAGCCCACAGGATCAGCGGCAAGCCGGTTACATCTCCGTTCACGACCGGCGAAAGCGTTTGCGGATTTTCGAGCGAGACCGCAGTCCAAAGATGCGGATTAACTTGCTTGGTGATGCGAAATCCATACTGCCGTTCCCAAACAAAGCCCGGCACGTAATTCGGGTCGATGCTTTGCGGCGTAGCCTCCGTGCGTAGCGTCAAACCACTCTTGTATTCCGTCGCCAAAGACCACATCTGGCCGCCAGCGAAGGACCATCCGGCAACGGTTTCCAGTTGTCCCCAGATCTGCCGTTGACGCATGACGTAGCTATTCGACTGATTGTTATTCGAACTGGTTCCCGTGCCGAGAAAGTCCATCTCAAAGTAGCCACGGAAGGCATTGTGCGCGCCCTTGCTTTCGGCAAGCAGTGCAAGACGCGACTGGCGACCGGTGCCGAAGAACTCGCTGACCTTCGCCATGTCCGAGCCTGTCAACGGAATCGAGGTCCACGCCGTCGGAATATCGCCGCCGGTGGCGTGGTTGCGATCTACAGTTTCAGCCGCCGTGAAGCTCCCTGCCGGGGAGAGAGTAATGCCCTTGTAGTGCAGAATGTCTGGATGTTCGATAGAGGCCCTGGTCTGCTTCTGGTTGTCCTGAATGGTCTGCACCAGCGAAACTGTGTTGCCCTTCATATCGGTCACAGCACTCTGTAGCGTGTTCACCGCGCCCGTGTTCGCAGTTGTAGCCTCTTCAATACCTTCGGCTTTGCGGCTGGCTTCGGCAGCCTGTGCCTTCGCGTCCGCCGCATCCTGGCGTGCCTGCTGCAACTGCTTTTGCATCTCATTCATCTGGTCTTGAATCTTCTGCATATTGTTGAGCAGTTGCTGATTCATTTGCTCCACCTGCACCTGCTCGGCAGTCTTTTCTTGCGTCTTGGGCTTCGCATGTTTTGTGGGCACCTGTGCGACGGCATAACATGCGGACAGCAGTACCACGACGAATATCATTTTTCCTGCATACATTCTGATGCCTCTCCTTCTTTTCTTCGAACAAAACAGCACTGTCTTCTGGTATAGCTACGGGCCGTGGTTACTGCTGAAAAAGGTAGAGCTGCATGTGATAGGCACCGCCCTGGGATTGCTCATACGTTGCCCAATCATCGGCAGTGACGAAGATGGCATACTTGCCTCCGGGGTTGCCGACGATCGCTGTCCCCGAAAATGTGCAGGTGATGTAGCCGCCAGAGTTGACGCCTGTGGTAATTCCCGTTGTGCCTACAGATACTGCCGTGACGCAATTTGAAGAAGGGTCGAGTACGGTAATGGAGACGGATTGATATAACCCGTTATAGGTTGAATCCTGCGTTCCCAGGCTGATAATAGTGGTAGTGGTGGAATCAAGCGCCTGCGTAACGTCGTTGTTGAGGTAAGCCTCACCAGTCAAGCCCGTAAAGGAAACCGGGACAGTGATCGTCGGAGCCGCGGCCTTCAACTGATAACTGATTTCATCGAAAATACCTGGTTCATAGAGAAACCCACGATAGGATTTTGATGCAATATCGGATGCCGACAAGGCCGAAGTCGGCTCCGCCACGCCAACCACAGAAGAACCAGTGGGAGTAATCGTTGTAGTTCCGTTAATGATTCCCGTGGGATCGCTCTGGTCGGCTACAAAGAATCCGGTAGGTCCGATCCAGATATTCTTCTGCGCATTGGCTTCTTGTTGTGCCGAGGGGGAGCTGTCAAAGCTATACCAATCGTCGTCCAGTAGTGTCTCTGCTGCCGTGAATCCGATGGTGGAAAGATTGCTGCTGGTACTGCATGTGGCGGTAAAGGATGCCGGACCAGTGCCAATGCCTTCCAGATCCTCAAAAGCCCATGAGGCACCCGTGGTATCAGTGCTGGCAACAATGCTTCCGTACCCACCACCGCGTGTGTCCAGATATTGGAAGCGGAGTTTGCCGGTGATGGGATAGCACTCGGTCTGCGGGACGCCGAAGACGGGTGCGTTGGTTGAATCTCCCGGCCGCAAGATGGCTGCCCGTCCCTCGATCTCCAGCGCATAACCGCCATTGCTCAGTGCTGTAAATCCGTTCACCGTTGTGGTTGTGCCGGTAGTCGCAGTGGCTGAATAGGTGACCGGCTGATAGCTGAAAACATCATTCGTGTTGTCGAGGGTGAAGCTCCACTTTCCTGGAGTCTGCGGGCCCGTGTAGGTATTGACCGTACCCGCCGTCGCGGGCGTCGGCAAGCCTGTGGTCGCAGAGGGATCGGGAACAACCAACGCAGTTTTGCCGCTGCCGCAACCAGCCAAAACGACAACTGCCGCGAGCATCAAAGCCATGAGTGCAGAAGAGTAAATACTATGAAGAAATCTCATCCTATTCTTTCTCCGTATTGAGGGTGAACTTCCGTTTTGTGAGCTGCGCATGTTCGTAAGTCACCTTTCTCAGAAGATCAATTTAAGTGCGAACTGGATGGTGCGTGGACGGTGCGCATCAACCGGATGCAAGAAGGAACTGCCAGTCAGGCAGTCCGTGCCATCGCCACCGGCGGCGCTATAGTATGCAACATCGCCTCCGTAGCAACTGACTTCGTTTTCCGCCTGATTGCCCAGCGTAGGATCGTAGATGCGAAACTGCGTAGTGTTGAAGACGTTGAATGCCTCGGCGCGAAACTCCGCATTTACCCGCGCGTAAACAGGAAAGCGTTTCAGTACGGCCATGTCGGAGTTCCAGCGACTCGGATTATTCAGGTCGTTGCGCCCTGCGTTACCGAAGGTCAGCCCACGCGGAGCGATGAAGGCTGCGGGGTTGAGCAACAACGGGCCCACACTCTTGCTATTGTTACCGCCGGCAGGTCGGCGCGAATGGGCTGAGATGCCGGAGAGGTCAGGGTAAGAGCCCGACCCGACACCATTGGCAACGCCCGCGTTATCGAGCGCGCTGACGCCGGTCGGGCTACCATTGTTCACCACCGTGAAGGGTATGCCGGTTTCGAAGATCGTAAGGCCACTAAGCTGCCAGCCATCCAATACCGCTTTAATGACATGGGAGTTCTGCCAAGCGGCACGAAATTCCGGCGTATTGGCATCGTCAACCGAGTGCAGAAAAGCATCAAAGAACTTCAGCAACGGCAGATCATAGATGTAGCTGACGTGCAACAGGTGCCGCTGGTCAAAGTTAGAGCTGGCGCGGTTTCCCTTCAGGTTGAAGGAATTAACGAAGGTAGCATCCGACCTGTCAGAAGCGTTATCGAGCGAGTGGCTGTAGGTATATGCCACACCCAGCGTGAGAGGACCTTGCACTTTGCGCAGCGTAGCCTGAAAGGCGTTATAGCTGGAATTGGCAACATTCTGAAGGGAGTAAATCTCGCCGATGCCGGGCGCATAGGTGCGCAAACCGTTCGGCGACGAGGGGCTGCTGGAAGATGAGGCATAACATGCGGCAACCAGGTTGTTATAACCCGCATCTCCAGGTACAACGACCGTTCCGTTCCTCAAATAAAAGGTGGACGTATTCGTAGAAACTGCGGATGTTGCGGTGCAATCGCCGACATCTCCTGTATATTCCGGATTCGCTCCCTTGGTCATCATAGGTTCATGCGCACCATAGGGATTGCTACTGGTCGGAGTCAGCTGATTGGTTTCAAGCTCCGCGGTCAGGTGCGTTCCCTTACTGCCTACATAAGCGAACATGACCAGCGCGTTTCCAGGCAGTTCGTGTTCGATGCTTGCGCTCCACTGCTGCACATACGACCAGACGGCCTTGGTGGGAACAGCTGTCACATTGATCGGAAAGGCAGTGCTTTGAAAAATATTGTTGTATTGGCCGTCATCTTCACCGATCGTGCCCCAGCCCGCCGGATTGATCTGGGTCATGCTGAGCACGATGGGCGCGCCACCCTCCAGTGAGCCGGTGTTTGCTTCATCCGCTGTTCCATGTTCGAAGAAAATTCCATAACCGCCGCGCAAAACTGTCTTGCCGCCACCTGTAGGATCCCAGGCAAAACCTACACGCGGTGCCGGATTGAAGAGGTGGCCAGACATGCAGCCCGAAGGGATGCCATTCTTGCCGCATTGAACAATGCCATTTGTGATCTGCGGGTTGACGCTGCCGTCGCTTTCGTAAATTGGAATAGAATTGTTGCTGCTGGCAACCCTCAACCCTCCCTGGCTGTCGACCGTAACCCCGCTTGCCGTAGTTGTATTGAAGGCAGATGACTCCCAGTTATAAGCATTATTCTTCAATTCATGGAAGGTTCCGAACAGGCTCAAGCGCAGGCCCAGATTGACCGTGAGCCGCGGCGTCATCTTCCAGTCATCCTGAAAATACGGCTCGACAATTTGGTAACGCTGGCGATATCTTCCCTGCCCGCTGTCCTGCTGGTAGGTGGAAATACGCCCCGCTCCACCCGGTGTGTATGCGTCAAGGTAGTCATAGAGATAATCGGCAAATGAATTGCCGGTGCCACTTTTAAGATTGCTGAAGGTCAGAAGCCCCTGCGTATCTCCGGTAGCAGCGCCGATCGGACCATTGATCTGGTTCCGCTGGAAGATGACCCACTGTGCGCCGAATTGAAAGTTGTGCTGCCTCCAGGTTTTGGTCAGGTTGTCGGCAAAGCTGTAGGTAGGGCTGCTGTGCTCCCACGGCATATAGCTGGGATCCACGGCAAAACCATAACCTCCGTACTCGGCATTGTTGCCTGCAATGGAGATCCCCGGCATCTTCGCTACGCCATCGGTTCCTGCGCTGTTGTTGTCGAAGATGGTCGTCATTCCACACTGCATATTGGCAGAGGAGGCACAAGAGTCGTTGAGGACGGCGGGGCGAGTCAGGCTCACTCCCGAACCAGCAACATCAGCAAGAGTGATGTGCGAATTCGTATAGCTGGCGATAAATTCATTGAGGAACGTAGGCGAAATCGCTCCAGTCAGACGTGCTACGTAGCTCATGCCCGGAGCATAAAATCTGTTTTGAATCGTCGGATAACTATTTTGAGTGGTGGCATACTGCGGAACCGGCGTTGTCTCGTCCCATTCATCGTGAATGTAGCGGAAACCTGTCTGCCATTTATCATTGATCACATGGTCGATGCGGAAGAGTTCCTCGCGCCAGTAAGTCGGCAAAGAAACATCGCCATTGAAGCAGGCTGTGCCCGTGGAGTTGCAGCCGCTGGTAGCGTTTGGTAAAGGAAAGATGCCGTTTCCCTCCAGAGCCACCGCATTCTGGTTCAGCACAACCTGTTCATATTTGCCATTGTCATAGCCGGTCAGTTGATTGTTGGGAAAAGTAACAGAGGATGTACTACTGTCTGTCGGACAGTCTGGATACGCTGTTCGACTAAAAGAAACTCCATATCCAGTATTCGTTGCCGCCGGACATACGTCGCTGAAGTCCCCATTGCGCTCTGCCAAAGACGGAACCGCCTGCCGGTATGCGTAAGGATCTTTCTCTATGCGCGCTTCTTCCGAGAAGAAGAAGTGCGTTTTTCCTTTGGCATTGTAGACGTGAGGAATGGAAAGCGGACCACCGATGGCTCCGCCAAAATCGTTACGACGATAGAGAGGAGCGCTGTTGCCCACATCAAAGTACCCTTTGGCGTTGAAGTCTTCATTGCGAAAGAATTCATAGACGCTGCCGTGGTACTGGTCTGTGCCAGATTTGGTTGTGACAATCGTAGTGCCGTTGCCGGTGCTGGGGTACTGCGCTCCGTAGTTCGAGGTCAGAACTTTGATCTCTTGAATGGCGTCGATGCTGGGCGTAACGATCAACGTGCTGTGATCCTTATTGATGCCGACGTTGAGCGTTTCGGAACCATCTACCTGGAAACTGTTGTATTCCGTGCGACCGCCGTTCACGGAATATGCAACACTACCCGCCATGCCGACGCGAGCTTCATCCTGCTGTGTCTGGTTGCTAACGCCAGGAGCCAGTGCAATAAGTTGTGAGAAGTTGCGACCGTTAAGCTGAATGCCCTGGACTTCTTTGCCGGTGATGGTACCGCTGACCTCGGCATTCTCGGTATTCAGTTCTGCGACAGATGCGGATCCGCCTTCGACCGTAACGGTTGATTGTGCTCCGCCCACCGTGAGTTGCACATTAAAAACAAATGCTTGTCCCATGGCGAGAGAAACATCATGCGCGGAGACGTTAAACCCCGGCGCTTCTACAACGATCCGGTAGCGCCCAGCCGTAAGGTAGGGAATGGTATACGATCCGGATGCGTCGGTTTCCGTGTGCAGTTGCACTCCGGTGTCCTGGTTGGTGATTTCAATTGCGGCGTGGCCTATTGCACTATTCTGCTGATCGGTCACTTGACCGACGAATCTAGCATTCTGCGCATAACTGGAAGTTGCGGCAAGAATGAAGAGTAATAAAGGCAAAATTACGCCGATACGCTTCCTGAACTGTGCATACATTTTCATGTCCCTGCCTAGTTGTGATGGGGCGTTAAAGTGCTGGAGGAGATAATTGCGTGATCTGTAGCGGGTACAGGTATACGGGAGATGGCAGTGCGTACCTCTGTGGTGGACACTACCAGGTCGTGAAGAATAAGCGGCGCGGATCTTGAGTGTTCATCTCCCGCATAGACAAGCTCTTTTGCGAGGAGAAGATTATGCTGCACAGCATCCTCCATAGCTGCTGGATCGCTTGCAGACATATCCGCACCGCGCGGGCGACCTATGCCCAAGGCCGGAAATATATCTTCCTGATCCTTAACTGCGCTGGCGAGATGATTGATGTGTTGGCGCATGAGTTCATTCAGCAGAACACGCGCTGCTGGTGACAAAGGCTTGGTGGAAGGATATTGATGCTGTAGATCGCCAAGGCGGTTGTTTTCACGGACCAAAGTTGCCGAAGAACTCAGAAGCAAAAAGGCAAATTGCTGACAGCGGTCTCGCAATACCCGCTGACTTTCACAATAACTATCCAGCGGGCTTTCCCCATCCACAACCGACATGGCCTTGATCGTCGATTCCCCCCGCGCGTTTCCCGGCTTTGATGCAAAATCCCGGTAGCTGAGAATCTCCGCAGTTACGTTTGGTATCATCCGTAACCGATCGGAAATTTCTTGCTTGCGTCTTTGGTCTTCGACAATACCGGTTACACTGATTCCGCTTTCTGTTTGAGAAATTTGCAACCTCTCGGTATCCGCATGCAATTCTTGCAGCGCCAGCAAGACACCCAATCTGGCGATGTCAATGTCGGACTCGCTTGGGTGCGCCGGGCCGGACAATTGCGGAAGAGAGAATGAACGCGGGCGACTGGAGCTTAGCGCACTCGCCTCTTGTTCAAACCAGCCCTCACTTACCGGTCCCCACGGCACTACATCATAGGAGAGCTCTGCAATTTCAACATTGCGCTGGTCACGGAAGCGCAGAGACCTCGCGACAGGGTGAAGATCGCTCAACCTCACGGTCAACGATTCACTCAGCACTGGTCCCACAGTTGTTGTAGTGGTAACAGTCAGCAGGTTGCTTTCCGTCTTCTCAATGCGGTCGCGTTCGCCAATCGCATGATCATGCCATGCCTGGAAGCTGGCAGACGACAGTGGATCATTCCAGTCAAGGCCAGCCTCTTCCAGCTTTGCTTTTAGCAGGCGCTCATCCTTGTCGGCAGGCTGTGCCTTTGGACGACGGCGGCCATCGATGTCACGATAGATCTCCCGTTGTAAAGCACGCCCCGCGAAATGAATCGTTACCCTCTGATGGACAGCTCCCGGACCATGTGCAATGCGTTGATTTCTTTCTGAACTTACACTTTCGTTGATGAGAGTCAGGGCGCGGAGCTGATCCCTTTGATGACTATCTGCCACCCACAACAGGGTGCTGCTAGCCAGGACCAAAACCGCGGCAGTGATCGGCACAAACGGTTTGGTTTGCAGTAACGAGGTCATCCCATGGGCCAAACTATTCCACCACGCCCTCGCTGCATTTGGCTGTACGGCTCCAGCAATGAAACCATTCTTCGTTTCTTCTCGCCCTGCTTCTACGTCATCCGCTCCGAACATGGAAACAGAATGCAGGTCATCAAATTCTTCGTCTTTCTTGGAAACGGTGACGAAATGAGGATCGATGTAGATTGCCTCAATCACGGCTCCATCCGCCGTAAATCGGACAGCGACTGTCAATATTCTGTCATCACTTAATGCAATCTCACGTCGTAGTTCCGGCGGGGCTTGAGGCGGCCGATGGAGGATTTCAAGCGAGAGCATCAACATCCCTTGTTCGCTGAAGACCTCAATCATGTCGACATTTTCGATGGAACGGGTTTCCACCTTGAGAATTGCGCAGGAGGAACCGATGTTACGCACCGCTACAACCTCGGCATTCAGTGCAATGACCAGTCCCGATGGGCGATGCTCGAAAACCTCGCGCACTCTTTCTTGCGCACCGGCAAAGATTCGTTCAAAAGCATCTTTATCCGATGAGTCTGACCGCTTCGATTTTCCCGTAGTGCGGGTTGGCTTCAAAGAGTCCTCCATCAAACGACCGGGGGGCGGCGGTGCCCCACACAACCTAATGACTTTGTAGAGGCAAACTTTACAGCTCACGATATGTGCCAGAAGATCGCTTTCCAGTGGCCGCAAATTCAGAGTTTGATAGTAGCGCTCAAGCGTTGCGTTCCCCGGGCAAAGACCGCACGATGAGTCGAAAATACTTTGCATAAGAAAATTTGCAAAATCGCCTGAAGGAACTGCAACTTTGAGAGGTTTGTATTCTGGCGCTGATCCACGGCGTAGTACGTGCAGCTTGGAAGGATCGACAAGATATGTCTTCAATTCTTCCCTCGCATACCCCAGGGCAAGATCAACAGAGTGCCTGGAAATCAGGCAAATGGAAGCAATTTCCTCCGGGGAAAAGCCATGAAAGAAGCGGAGGAGGAAGATGCTTGCAAACTTTGCTGAACGCCTTCGCCATAAAAAGAAGATGAGGATCTTGCGTAATTCGTTCTGAGATTCAATTTGATCGAACGACGTCGAAATCGATCTACGCAAGCTGATTGCAAACGTGTCGAAATCGACTGCGCCCAAACCAAGAAAGGTATGGCTCAAGCCTCGTCGACGCTCTGTCAAATAAGCAAATCGCAGGTGCGTATAGAGCAGAGGCTCAATGTCCTCCAGATTCGACACTTCATCGCGAAGGCTGAGAATTCGCAAGAAAGTATCCTGAACCAGATCTTCTGCGGCAGCGCGATCATTTTGCACAAAGTACATTGCCCACTGCAGTAGCCATGGGTATTTGGCAGCGAACGCGCTATCAAGCGTCGCCTTGGAGCTCTCGCGTGGATTAACCAGATGCATTGCGCCTCTTTTATATACCCGCCGAAAAAACGCTCCATCTCTCTCAGATTAACGAACTGTTTACCTTCAATTATTTCAACTGTAATTGACGCGAAGTTCATCTCGATTTAATGATTTCATGGTTTCCGCGGGGCTACTTTCTCACTCAGCATAGAGGAACCGCCATAGCAAGACGCATACTCAGGTTCCAGGAATTTCGAACGAGCTTGTCACGACAACTGCTCATCTCGCATACATGTGAAAGATGCGTTGCTAGTGTCCTAATTCATCGAACAGCGTAGCAGCCTAAACAGACTGAGACGCCGTTCCATGAATTCACTCCCCCTCTTCAAATGGGAGCAACCTCAACGCTGTTACACCAAAATGGAGATGTCCTCATGAGATTCACGAAAGGAATCACCCGAGTCTTGGCACTCGCGGCAACGGCGGCTTTGGCGACAGTTCTGCCTGCGCAAACTCTGCAGGTACTCACTGCGGGATCCTCCGCACAATTTGGTCCCTTCGCAGTTGCAGCTTATGCGCTGGCCACGGCCAACAGTGCAACCGCGTATCACTACACCGTAAAATCCGGAAGCTGTGCCTCTGGCTCCACTACCTGCTATGCCTATCTCGGAGATTCCCGCAGCTCAAGCATCGCCAACGAGCCCGGCAACCTCTGGGTAGTCTGGAGTTCAAACGGCATCTGGGCATACCTCAGCGTCGACTCTACGGTTGGCGTGCGCGCATTCCAAGCCACCCCCCGCGCAACTCTGGGTCTTGCTACCCTATCCTCTTTGCCGGTAAGTTCGACTTCAAATTACCTGTATTGGAGCGATAGCACAGCGGACACGGCGCTTACTTCCACAGTCTATAGCGCGCTGAAAGGTACGGCTATCACGGCTGCCAATACTGACATCCGTCCCGAAGACGCGCTATTCGCCACGAACCGCGCCCTCAACACACTCGGCTACGGCTCTGTCGCCGATACGCGTTCTGGCCATACCGGCCAGTACCTGATCGGCTACGGAATCGAGAGCGCCTTCGGCTCCAGCCCCAGCACCGCAAATCCGGTCTCCTTTACTCTCTCCGGCACCGATCCCTTCAGTGGCGATGCGGTTCCCACTTCCGTCACGATTCCCATTGGCGCGGCTCCAATTGTCTTCCTGGCCAATGCCTCCACCGGCAATGTCACGGCCTCCGCAACCAACATCACCACCGCCAACGCCGGCGAACTCTTCAGCGGCACCAATTGCGATAGCAGCATGCTCGGACTCACATCCGGTACGCCGCTCAACCCCATTCTTCGCGAACCACTTTCCGGAACCATGAATACCGTGCAGTACTCCGTGTTCTGGTCTGCCTACGACCAGGAAAACAATATCAACGACGGCAATGCAGCCCCAGGGGCCTCCACGAACACCGGCATCAACCCGCTGCAACAGAAGTGTACGGCGGGTAACGGCTATCGCTATCGCGCCATTGGCACCGGCGACGAAGTCAAGGCCACACAGGGTGGGGAAAATGTGAGCAGCGGCTTGCAAGGGGGCGGTTCAGCCGTCGCCAACGCGGTCGGTTATGCCTTCTTCAGCTATGAATCGACCGCCCCAAGCAGCAGCTACCCCTATCACTACCTGACCCTCGGTGGGGTAGACCCCATCAACTCCAGCTACTCCGCGGGCGCGCTGCCAACCTGCAGCACGTCTGCCGGATACCTCAACTGCCCGATTAGCGGCGGCAGCTCCTTCCCGCACCTGCGCGACGGCAGCTATCCGGCGTGGTCGGTTTATCGCCTGATTACCGACAGCACCGGCGAAGCAAATGCACAGACACTTGTCTCCGAAGCACAAACGCTGGTCAACTCAACCATTCCGGACTTCGTTCCCTTCACCCCGGTATGCGCAAGTTCAAGTAACGCAACGGATGAGCCCGGTCTGGCGGTCTACCGTGAACACTACGTACCCAGCACCATCACAACCACCCCCAACACCATCAGCATCACTGCCAATGACGGCCCGGTTGGCGCCTCCGTCAGCTGCGCGAGTGGCCTTTCTTCCTACACACTCCCCTCGCTCACCCTGGGCGGCGTGGATTCAACAGGCGAGAACACGGAAGCTGGCGGCGATGTAGGCGGAACTATCGTCGTCAACAGCACTGGTGCTTCGCTCACACCCCCCGGCTACACGCAGAGCACCAATCATTGAAATCTGAGTAAAACAGGAAGCTACAACGCATCTCCCATCAGGAGGCCTTCGGGCCGCCTGATGGGAACTTTTATAAGAAAAAAGTGTCTTTGATTCTAACTTCAGGAAGGCTCCATGAAATCAACTAGCAATGCTTTGATCTGTCTTCGGTGTTTCACGAGCAACCGTATCTGGTTGCTCTTTGTGCTGTTACTGCTCGGATTGGTTGGCGATGCCGCAGCCCAAACCGATGCTCCTTCGGGCTTCTTTCCCGGAGCCATCAATCAATTTGCCGGAAACGGCTCGGCTTCCTTCACCCTCACCAGCGGCTCTTTGCCCACATCCGGAGGCATCGGCGGTTCCAGCGTCGTTGCCGTGGACAGCGAGGGAGATGTGTTCTTCGCTGCACAGAACGAGGTCGTGGGGATGGTCTACGCGGGAGGAACGATTCCTCCCATTCTGGCCGCTGTTACCACGAACGCCAGCACGCCCGTGACGCCCATCGCGGGAGATGTCTATTTGGTTACTGGAACAAATAGTAGTGGTAATTGCTCCGCCTCGGGTATAACCGCGGCTGCGGCTAAATTCAAGTCCATTTCCGGAATGTGGTTCGATGGCAGCGACAACCTGTATATCGCGGATACAAATTGCTATAAGGTTAGCGAGATTGACCACGCTACAGCGACCTACAACGTTATTGCGGGCACGGGCACAGCGAGCAGCTATACCGCCGCCAATGGAAACTCCACGATTAACGGTGCATCGCCTACCAGCATCAAGCTGAGTAGTGGTATTTTCGATGTCAAGACCGATTCCTACGGAAATGTCTACATTGCAGACTCCTATAACTATGCGGTCTATGTTATCTACACATCGAATGCGACGGCTGCTCCTCCGGCACTGACTGCTGAAGGTGTAACTCCGGAACAAGGCGACATCTATGTCGTCGCCGGCAAGGTACAAAGTTATTGCCTCGCCACAACTTCACTCCCTTGTGCACAATACGGTCCAGCAACAACCACGACCTTTGCTGAGCCATATTCTCTATTTATCGATTCCGTAGGGAATATTTATATTACGGACTATTACCAGGATTTGGTTCGCATCCTTTACGTGGGCGAAGTAAACGGAGCCGTTCCTCCGGTGTTGGCCGCCGCAGGATTTACCACCCCCACAATCGGCGACATCTATGTGGTCGCGGGAACTTTCAAGCAGAGCGGAGGGTTTACCGCTTGCACCGCAGCAGGTTGCGGCGACGGCGGACTCGCAACCGCCGCCACCTTCAAAACACCTTACAATATGCTTGCCGATTCGGCGGGCAATGTGTACATCGCCGATCGTGGCGATAACGCCATCCGCAAAATCGACACCTCGGGATATATCTCAACGATCACCGGAGTGGACACGCCTCTTTCTCCAACCGCGAAGCCCACCACCCCGACCGCCGACGGAACCGCAGCTACCAGTGCAATACTCTATCATCCAACATCGATTGCCTTCGATTCCACGCAAAGCAATCTCTACATCACGGACGGCAACGACGTGGTCTGGCAGGTGGCGGCGGCGACGGCACAGGAAATCACCTTTCCCTCGCTCACCAGCCCGGTAACCTATGGAAGCCAGATTACCTTGGGCGCTACCGCCAACTCCGGTCTTGTCGCAAGCTACACTGTCTCTCCGACAGCGAGTGGCAGCGTCTCCGGCTCCACGCTGACGGTCACAGGACTCGGCAGCATCGCCGTCACCGCCGAACAGGCTGGCGGCTCGGTCACATCGGCTTCCGGCACAACTACCTATTACGCACCTACCACCGCAGCCGAGGACGTCACCCAGACGATCACCGCCGATCAGGCACCGCTGACGGTCACTGCCAATAACGTGAATCTGACCCCGACGCAGCTTGCAACTTTCAATTTTTCAACTGGCTTCTCCGCAACGATCAGCGGCCTTGTGAACGGAGATACGGCTTCGGCTTACTCTGGCGCTCCTACCTTCAGCACCACCGCTACCTCCGCCGCCTCCTGCGGTGTTTCGTATCCCATCACACCCTCGCTTGGCACACTGACCTCGACAAACTACGACTTTCCCAACTTCGTTGCCGGAACACTCACCGTGACCGGTACCACGACGCAAAGTGTTACTTTGTCTTCGTCCCTGCCTTCCACGGTCACCTACGGAAAAACCACCTCCGTGCCACTCAGCGCGACATCTGGTTCGGGAGGTGCGGTGACCTGGACCCTGCTCAGCGGGCCGGGAACGGTCTCCGGTTCAACGCTCACCATCACTGGCGCCGGAACCATCAATGTCCAGGCGATCCAGAATGGTAGCTGCACCTATGCAGCCTCTTCCGCGGTGACCTATACGCTGATCGTGAATCCCGCGCCCCTGACCGTGACCGCGCCTTCGCCAACTTACTCCTACGGAACAAACATCACAGCGGCTCTTGCCTCCGACTCGCCAACCATCACAGGCTGGGTGAACACCGACAGTACGCCGACGGTGAGCGGCAGCCCCGCATACACCACCAGCGCCACCAGCACCTCAGACCCTGGAAGCTACACCCTTTCGGTAGCACAAGGGACGTTGGCCGCGCCCTCGGCAATAGCCGCAAATTACACCTTTACCAACTTTGTTTCAGGCCACATTACCATCACCAAGGCCAGCCAGACGATCAGCTATGTATCATCGCTGACGAACGTGCAGTACGGCAATGACCCAACCATCACGGCTACCGCCAGCTCGGGACTTCCGGTTACCGGAACCACCACCGGACCGCTGACCGCCATCCAAAGCGTAACCTATCCCAGTTCCAAGGACTACACGCTTGAATGGAATGCCACGGGGGTCGGTACGGCAACCATCACGCTGACCCAGGCAGGCACCACAGATTATGCAGCTGCGACACCAATCGTTTTAAGCTTCACCATCGCTCAGGCGCCACTGGATATAACTGCCACCAGCTACACACGGGAAGAGGGCGCGACGAATCCGACCCTCTTGTACACAGTTGGCACATCAACTTCCGGCGCAGTTGGAGGCTTTCAAAATGGCGACATCGACATTCCTTCGGTGCTTGCGGGCTTGCCCACACTAACCACAACAGCAACCCAAACTTCCTTGCCGGGGACTTACTCGATTGTGGTCGATACAAGTGCAATGACTTCGACGAACTATTACTTCGCCCCGGTCAACGGCACGCTGACAGTGACGCAGCCGGGCACCTATGCGATTACAGCGAACCCATCCTCGCTCACCATTCAACGAGGATTGAGCGGGCAATCGACAATCACCATCACACCCTCGAACGGATACCAGGGAACAATTACGCTGACTTGCGGCACATTACCCGCCAATGTAAGCTGTACCGTCAGCCCCTCTACTTACACCTTTACTGGCTACACAACAGTAACTTCCAGCAGCGGCACCACAAGCTACGAGTATGCACAACAGGGAACCATCACCATCAACACGGCGGCCACCACGGTGGTCGGCGCCAACTCATCGCAAAAATCCAATTTGCGTCTGGCAGGTCTGATGATTCCAGGTGCGCTTACCGGATTATTCCTTGTCTTCGCGCGCAAGCGGGTTAGCAAGATCAGCATGATCTGGAGTCTGTGCGCTCTGCTCATGTTT
The DNA here is from genome assembly GCF_048629425.1 of Telmatobacter bradus. Lineage (NCBI taxonomy): Bacteria > Pseudomonadati > Acidobacteriota > Terriglobia > Terriglobales > Acidobacteriaceae > Telmatobacter > Telmatobacter bradus. Next base: position 1,992,738 of record NZ_CP184532.1, on the reverse strand, counting down.
GGCGCAGGAATGCTCGCAATTACGTCGTGCGGCGGATCAATGAATACAGCCGCGGCCACCGGTACCCAAACCATCACCATCAGTGGAAACGGGACAACACCCTCGGGAAGCGGCGCAGTCACCGCAACGGTTCCCTTGACGGTAACGATTGAATAACGCATCGCAAGCGGACGGCATTCCCATGCCATCCGCTTGCCTCTGGTTTTGTAGGGGACTCTCTATGAAGACTCTGACGATGGAAAAAGCATGGAAGACCGATGGCAGAACCATGAATATGCTTCTGGCTCTGTTTCTTTTACCTGGCATTTCATTGACGGCATGGAGCCAGCAGCCAGCTCCTCATCCCTCATCCGGAGAGGTCGCATCCGACTCCGCCAAGACGACACCGGCGTCTGTTCCTTCACAAACCGTAGAACACTGGGATGTTCTTCCGCTCGCAGGAAATAGCCTTCATGCACTTCCGGCGATGATTGGTGAAAAGGATACGTTGCCCACCTTCACGCGCGAGTTGCTGAGTGTGCAATGGCGGCTGAACGACCCCATTGACCTTTACGTGATTCGTCCGAAGGATGTTGCCAAACCGCCCGTGGTTCTTTTTCTCTATGGTTACCCCACCGATGCTGACAAATTCCGCAACGATGCCTGGTGCCAAAACGTTGTCAGGCACGGCTTCGCTGCGGTTGGCTTCGTTTCCGCACTTACAGGGCAGCGATACCACGACCGTCCGATGAAGGAATGGTTCATCAGCGAGCTTCAGGAATCTCTTGCTACGTCTGTTCATGACACACAGATGGTCCTCAATTATCTTGCAACGCGCGGCGACCTCGACATGAACCGCGTGGGCATCTTTGGACAGGGTTCCGGCGGAACGATTGCTCTTCTTGCGGCGACCATCGATCCACGCATCCAATCAGTAGACGTGATGGACCCCTGGGGAGACTGGCCCGACTGGCTGCTCAAATCACCGCAGATCCCCGAAAAGGAAAGGTCCAATTACCTGAAGCCGGAATTTCTGGCCAAAGTTGCACCGTTTGATCCCGTGCGATTGATACCGCAATTGAAGGGAAGACAGCTCCGTTTGCAGGAAAATCTCTTCAATCTGGCCATTCCAGATGCAGTTCGCAAGCAGATCGAAGACGCCTCATCGGGCATCGCACAGATTGTCGAGTATCACGACAGCAAAGAGTACAGTGAGAAGGTCAGCACCAACGGAAAGATGCTCGAATGGATGCAGTCGCAACTACTGGAGGGGACGCAAACAATCACCCCCAACGAGCTTCTTGAAAAATCGATTGCGAGCGAATATCAGGACAGGAAGAAACAGTAGAGATGGTCACTGGTCTCGATCTCTTAGATACAGCACACGGCTATATTTGCTATAAACGCTCAAATCGGTCCATCCAGTTTCTCCTTGATGCGAGCTTGATGTGAGTTTGGCGGCTCACGCGCGGAGTTTCCTGGATGGACTCCTGTCAACGTTAAATGGCGGCTACTACTGGAGGAGTCCGCGAGCAAACCATCAGGCGATTCCAGGCATTGATTTCAGCAACGGCAAACGAGAGGTCTGCAATCTCTTTGGTGGAAAACTGCTGGCAAAGCGGCTCATAGATGGAGTCTGGAACGTCGCCATCTTTCAAAAGCGTCATGCTCTCGGTCCAGGCCAGCGCTGCCCGTTCACGAGGGCTGAAGACTGGGGCTTCACGCCAGGCAACCAACAGGTTCAACTGGTCCTCGCTGACACCATGCTGACGTGCCAGGGGTGCATGCATGGCCAAACAAAAGGCGCATCCGTTGATCTGTGAGGCCCGTATCTTGACCAGTTCCAGCAGGCCCAAGTCGAGTCCGCTCTTTTGAACATAGCCGTGAACGCCCAGCAGGGCTTTGTATCCAGCAGCCGCTACCTCGGTCAAATCAAAACGTTGTTTCATGGTTTATTCCTTTCAAAAATCATCCCCCTCGGGAGTAACACTGCTTTTTTGAAGAAAAATCAACTTGGCAGCACGGCCTGTGTTGAATAGCTTCTGGAGAAGCAATCTAGTTGCCCCTGCGCGTTGGCTTGCGATCATCGAACCAACTCCCGATCTGCAAAGCAAAGTCGGTCGGTGCCTTCTTTGCAACCTGCCCGGCAAGTTCCGCCAAAGAATGCTCAGCAAGTTCCATGCGCATGCGGTCCTCTGCCATCAGCATCACGGTATGAATGGAACACCTGCCGGAGATTGCCCAGGCAGGCGCTTCCGAGCCAAACACGGCACAGCGCGAACGGATTTCGCGACATTCGAAAAGTTCTTTCGGCCCGTCGATGGCATGGACAACATCAAGAAAGCTGATCTCTTCCGCAGTTCTTGCCAGAGCATATCCGCCCCGCGCACCTTCGGCAGCGGTAACCAAACCGGCTTTGGAGAGCCGAGTGAAGATTTTGGCCAAATACTCCACAGAAACGCCCTGCAAAAGAGCCAGATCGCGCACGTTCGCCTCCACTCTTTCACCCTCCGGGGCAACAAGGTAGAGAAGACAGTGCAATGCGTATTCCACACCGTTGCTGATGAAAGACACGTTAACTCCGACACGATGAGTCGCAGTTAAAGAGTATACCAACGCAGGATTCTGAGCAAATCAAAAATAGGACTACGCCTACTGGAGAACTGCTCTAAGGGCTGTTGACGTTCCTCTGCATACGCAGCATTCCTGAACGTACGCTGCAAGTGGTAAAATTCTGTTTCTCCATAGAAATGGTTTCGGTGAGTAATGACGCTTTCGCGACGTGATTTTCTGCATTCGGCCTGCATCGCCACGGGAAGTACCATCGTCAGCACTGCTCTGGCTGGCGCACTGCACGCCCAGACGGGTGCGCCCATGGGTTCTGCGGACGTCTACGCAATCCCCAAGCCACTGCCGTCCGGTCCGTTCTCGCCTTCATGGGAGTCTCTGCGCGATCAATATCGTGTGCCGGAGTGGTTCAATCAGGCCAAGTTCGGAATTTTTTATTCACTGGGGTTTGTACTCCATTCCGGCGCACGTCAACGAGTGGTACATCCGCCACATGTATACGACCGACGTGGAGTGGCACACGAAGCACTACGGCCCGCCCAATCAATTTGGGTACAAAGACTTCATTCCGCTCTTCAAGGCAGAAAAATTTGACCCGCATGCCTGGGCCGACCTCTTCGCGCAATCCGGCGCACGCTATGTGATTCCTGTGGCGGAGCACCACGACGGCTTTGCGATGTGGGATTCGGATTTGACGCCTTGGTGCGCAGGCAAGATGGGGCCCAAGCGGGACCTGATTGGAGAGCTTGCAGCTGCAATTCGTCAGCGCAATCTGATCTTTGGTCTTTCCAACCATCGCATGGAGCACCACGACTTCGCCTATCCGGCCACGGGCGTTCCGAATGATCAGTTCGATCCGCGCTACGCTGGTTTCTACGGCCCACCCATTCCAGGCGAAATGAATGAGGGGAACGCATCGAAGCCCTTTCAAGAAGATTGGCTGGCACGGGTGCAGGAGCAGATAGATAAGTACCAGCCGCAGATGATCTACTTCGACAACGGTGTCAATCCGCGCAGTTATGACGACGTGAAACTGCGCGCGGCAGCCTACTACTACAACCGTGCGGCGCAGTGGGGCAAACAGGCGACGCTTGCCACCAAGGATGTGGCGTATCTCTTCGGCACGGTGCAGGACTTTGAAAAACAAACGCGCGCACCCAAGTGGATTTATCCCGCCGCCGGATGGCAGGTTGATGATGCAATCGGCAGCACGTGGGGATACACCGACGGCATGACGGTGCGCACGGCGCAGAGTGTTATTCGGGAGTTATTCGAGACGGCAAGCACCGGCGGCAACCTGCTGTTGAACATTTCTCCGCGCGGCGATGGCATGATTCCCGAGGAGCAACAACGTTCGCTGCTTGCCATCGGCGATTGGCTGCGCATCCATGGAGAAGCGATCTACGGCACATGCGCATGGACCCGTTTTGGCGAAGGTCCGATGATGCCGAAAGAAGCTCCGGGAGACTGGAAGGGCGGATCAACGGACCAGCCAGGACCGAAGCTCGCACGCCGCGCTGCCCTCGCTCCGACGGAAGCTGATTTCCGCTTCACCGTGGGACCCAGGGCGCTCTATGCCTTTGGCTACCAACGCACGCAGCAACAGGTGCGCATCACTTCCCTTGCCGCAGAAAAGGCCAAGGTGGAACGAGTGACGCTGCTCGGTCTGGAATCCTCACTGAAGTTCGTTCAGACTCACGAGGCCCTTGTAGTTACTCTACCCACGGAAGCGAGTGCAACTGCAGCGCAGATGCCATACTGCTTGCGCATTGAAGGCTCAGTCCCGCTTAGCCGTACAGATGTCAGCTAGGGTCTGTTGACGTTCCTCAAGTGGATGGAGAACGTCAACAGCCCCTAGCTGTCTTTGTCTCACACTCAAGCTCTCTCAGAATTCGAATTCTCCATTAAACTCGGATTCGAATCCAGCCAGGAGAGCAGGCCACGAATGCTGCCTGTTGCCAGAGCAATACAGGAATCGGCGGCACCGTAATACATGTTGATGGTATCGCCGTCTGCGCCGATCGTCTGACCGCACGGAAACACCACGTCCTTGACATCTCCACAACGCTCATAGTTGGCTTCAGGACCGAAGATCCAGGAACTACCACGCTGCAAACAAATCTCCGGATTCTCCAGATCAAAAAGCGCTACGCCAAGACGATAAATGCTTCCCGACGCCGTCTGGCGAACGCCGTGGTAGATCATCAGCCATCCCTTGTCGGTTTCAATCGGCGGAGAACAGAGGCCAATCTTGTTCGCATCCCACCATCCGCCGCGTCTGGCTTCCAGAATGATTTTGTGACTACCCCAGTGCCGCAAGTCCGGAGAATAGGATATCCACATATGCGCGCCAAGCGCCGTCATCGGACGATGAATCAGAGCCCAGCGCCCACCGATTCTGCGCGGCAATAAGGCTGCGTCCTTATCCTCGGGAGGCATAACCACGCCGAAGCGCTCAAAGCTCTTAAAATCCCTGGTCAGGGCAAGAGAGACTCCGGGACCACCCCGCGCAAAAGAAGTGTATGCCACTGCATACTGTTCCAGTTCCGGGATGTATGTAATGCGTGGATCCTCAATGCCCCAGATCTCTTCCGGATATTCCCGGGCATTCGCCACCAATGTGGGCTTCGGATCTATCCTCCAATGATCGACACCATTCGAGGAGCGTGCGGCACAAAGATGTGACAAGCCGCTCCGGTCTTCTACACGGCACAAAAGCAGCGTATCTCCGTCTGGCAACAAGACAACACCAGCATTCATCACACTGTTGATCGGATAGGGCCAGTGCTCATGGCTAAGAATAGGATTTGCGGAAAAGCGCGTAAACAAAGGATGCTCGGCAAAGGCTTGGGACTTCAGTGCCTTCGCGTCCGCATCCACTTCTGGTGTGGATACTGTCTGTTTTGAATTCAAGGAGAGATGCTCATTTCTTGATGCGGTTGGTCAACGCTAGTTCCAGGGCAGTAAAGCCCGACGACACGTTCTTCCATCCTTAGAGCACTTTCGGCATACACGTAGACTTTTTAGGGGCCTTGCAAGGTACCTTCTTCTTGAGGAAAAAGGCATTGATAGCAAAATCAGGGATACTGTACCCGCAAGCCGCAGGTCCAAAGTTGCCCTGACCATCAGGGAGCGGCAACCTTGCACCATTTTTCTGGGACTACCTTTCCTGATTTTCTCTAGCATCCAGCTTTCGGTCTACAGCAATTCCGAAAATGCTATAACCGCTGGTCAGCGAAGAATCACGCAGCACTGAAGAGCATGTGTTCCCCATCGGCCAAAATAACTGAATGATCAGAGTCTCATTGCAGCATCTTTGATACTGAGCTATTGCACGCACAAAACAAAGTCATATTCTGCCACTCTCTTGTTCTATATCCGGGGAAACTTTGCTGAAACCTGCCTACCGGTAAAGTATCCACACCGCTACAGCTTCAGGATTGAAGCTGTTTTTTTTTGCGGTGGACAGGCTTTTTCGCCTTCTCCTGGCAGGCCTCGCACAGGCCATAGATCTGGAAGCTGTGGCGGCTGGTGGCATAGTGGAAGCTTGCGCCGATGCGGTGCTCGATCTCTTCGATCTCCGGCGAAAAGAACTCCACCGAATCGCTGCAGCCGGTGCAGATCATGTGGTGATGATTGCGGCGGTTCAGGCGATGCTCATAGCGTGCCACGCCGTCGTGGAACTCGACCTCAGCGGCCAGCCCGCACTCATTCAGCAGCTTGAGCGTGCGATAGACGGTGGTATAGCCCACGGTCGGGTCCTGCCGTTTGACCAGGGCATGCAGTTCCTCGGTGGAAAGGTGCTCACGGCTCTTCAAAAAAACGCGCAGAATCAGCTCCCGCTGGGTGCTGCGCTTCAGCCCCAGGCGCGTCAGATGTTCCTGCAGAATCTTTTGTGCCTCGCCCAGCGTCTGGCGAAACTCACTGGCCTGGTCGTCTACTCGCTTCTCTAGCATGATCTTTTGGCTGGAGCGCTTACGATCACGCTCCATGGATAGGATTCTACACGCCTGCCAAAAGGTGCAAAACAACAACGCCGCCAGCCAGGACGTTCGCCACGCCTGTGAGAAAGCCCGCGGCGAAGACCTCCCGGCCAGCATTACCTCTCATTCAGGTCCAGCTGATAAAAGTCCACCGCCGGCGTTCTGGCCGTAACCACCGGCAAATCACCCGGCGCAAGGCCTATCAGGCGGTAGTCGGTTGCGGCCACCGGCAGCAGATTCGTAATGGTAGCCACCTGTTGCAGCTTGCCGTCGGGCACCGAGACGCGATAAATCGGCTTGCCCGGCTCCAGAAAATCCTGAAAGTAGACCGCGTGGCTGTCCGCAGACCAGGTAGGATCGCCCGCGCCATGGGTCGTGAGTGTGCTCCAGCGGCCCGTCGAGCGGTCCAGCAGCATCAGCGCATGCTGATCAATGGGCAGAGCCACCAGATAGCGGCCATCGGGCGAGAGGCGCGGACTGAACAACCCGGTCGAACCCGGAATTTCGCTCGCCTTGCGCGTCTCCAGGTCCAGAATATAGATGGCCCGAGGCTGGCCATTAGCCATACGCTCCGGCGGACGGCCAAAGACGATGGACCGGCCGTCGGGCGACCAACTGGGGTCAGCCTCGTTCAGATCCTCGTTCAGCAGTGCCTTCAGATTGCCACCGTCGGCGTCGATCAGATAGATCCGCCAGGGCTTGCCCGGCTCATAGGCCATCAGCGCCAGCCTACGGTTGTCAGGCGACCACTTCATGTTGAAGATGTGCAGCGGAGGGCTGGTCAGCTCAATGCGTTCGCTGCCGTCCACGCGACTGCGCCACAGCGAAAGGTCGGAGTTGTTCAGCCACGCCAACCACTGGCCGTCGGGCGAGTACTGCGCCAGGGCCGCTGCGCTCAGGTTCGGATCCAGCTCGGTAAAAGCCGAACTGTGCGGCATGGCGCGCAATAGCTCGAACTGCGCCGTATTGCCTATAAAGAAGACCCGCTCCCCCGTAGGACCGGTGCTGGGCGCGGCATACTCCAGCGGGCCGTTGGTAATCTGCCGCGGCGCACTCGCGAACGGCCACCAGGCGTGCTCCGCCAACGCCCACAGATTGCTGCGCCCGCTGTGTGTGGACTGGAAAACATATTGCCGGCCATCGGCCGTCCAGTTGCCGCAACACTCCGAAGCCGGCTTGCTCCAGCCGGGCAAAAGCGCATGCAGATGCGAGCCGTCAGCCGCCGCCTCCCATAGCTCCGAGGTCTGCCGTTTGGGATCGCGCAAGGTGAAGCGCAAATGACGACCATCCGGCGACCAGCGCAGCCAAAAAGCCAGCCCCGGTGAGCTCAGCAGCTTATGCACGTCACTGCCGTCGGGGTTCACCACCAGCAGATCGTTGCGGCTGGCCACCAGCAGGCGTTTGCCATCGGGCATCCAGGTGGCATCATGCGCTTCTATATTTGGTATGCGCCGGGCATCGCCGCCCAGTGTAGGAACAATCCACAACGGCTGCTCCGGTTCGGTCTGCAGATGGCTACGCACCAATAGATTCGAGCCGTCAGGCGAGAGGCCACAAAGCAGCGGCGCACCAATAGCCGAGGGCAGATGAATGCGGCTGATCTCGCCATTGGCGATCAGCGCCACGGCCAGCACCGGCGTACCATTGTCCACGTGCGAAAAATAGATGCGGGCACCGTCGCTGGCCGAGCCGGAAAAGCTCTCCACGACCAGGTCGCTGGCCAGCACATGGCCGCTATAGGTAATCTGCGCCACCTGATAGGGGCTACGGTCCCCCTTGCCGGCAAGCAGGAGAACCAGCAGAACCAGGCTGAGCACCGCCAGAGCTCCTACCAGCCACCAATGCCCTGGAATCGGCTTGCGGGGCGAAGTCACAATTGCCGGAACAGCCACAGCTCCTTCAGGCTCAACCACCTGCACCGGAGCAATCAAACGATAGCCGCGCCGGGCCAGCGTCTCTACAAAGCGCGGATTCTCGGCTGAGTCCCCCAGAGCCTCCCGCAGCTTATTGACCGCAATGCCCAGACCATGGTCGAAGTCAACGGTTGTGTCGGTTCCCCACAGCTCACGCTGCAGCGTCTCACGGCTAACCACCTCGCCGGGATGCTCAAGCAACACCTTGAGCATGCGAAAGGGTTGGCTCTGCAACCGGACCCGCAAACCGGAGCGACGCAACTCCCCAGCTTCCAGATCGGCCTCGAAAAGGCCAAAGCGAAGCTGGCCACGAACAGGTTTTTCGTCTTTTCTGTCTTTTACGTCCAACATTCGACCCTGTAAATTCCTGCCAGACAGTTTAAGGGGAAGTAGGCATGGCTGGCAGAATTCTTTCGTCTCCTGAGGTAAAAAATGCCGCAAAGGGTTTTCAAACGACCCTGGCCAGCGGGAGAGAAGATGGCGTAACATTCATGCGATTCAACAAGATCGCCGGAGAACCACAAAAGATTGCCAATTGACTGCAAATAGGGACCTGTTGAATTGACTTTATCTTGGCGTCGGGCGTTTCCTCGTCCCTGTTCGTGGGAGAACGCTCCGGGGATGATGCAATTTTCCCCTCAGCCGTTTTCCAAACTTTGGGAGGACGATGTGATGATCCAAATAAAAAAATGCCATTCCGCAAACTTCGGAACGCTGGCAGGAACGGTTCTTACGCTGGCAGCTTTTCTGCTGTTTTCAGCCGTAGGCCTTCTAGCCCAGACGGATACTGGCGTAATTACAGGCACCGTAACCGATCCGACAGGAGCTGTAATCGGCGGAGCCCAGATTACGGCCACTAATACCGAAAACGGCCTGAAACTAAGCGCCGAGGCCAACGGCGTTGGCGAGTACAACATTCTGGCCGTGCCCCGCGGCAACTATAAAGTCACCGCCAAGGCCGCTGGATTTTCGACCGCCAACGCCCTGGTCACCATCCTGGTGGCCAGCAAACAGAATGTACCGCTGAAGCTGCAGCCAGCCGGCACCTCGGCAACCATTGAAGTCACCGAGGCTATTCCGCTGGTCAACGTCAGCGATGCCACCATCGGCGCCACCATTCAGGGCGCACAGGTCAGCGAACTTCCCCTGAACGGTCGCAACTTCTCCAATCTGGCCCTGCTCACCCCCGGCGTAACCCGCGGCGCTTATGGCGACGCGGCCAGCGGCGGCGGCTCCAGCAACAACACCGAGACCATGCGCAACAACGAAAGCGGCAGCGCTGGTCTGGCGGTCAACGGTCTGCGGCCCCAGGCCAACAACTACCTGCTGGACGGCGTGGACAACAACGATGGCATGGTAGGAACGATTCTCTTCTTTCCGAACATCGACGCCACCCAGGAGTTCCAGGTGAACACCAACATCGCGCCGGCCGAGTATGGCCGTGCCGGTGGCGCCATCGTCATCAGCTCCATCAAGAGCGGCACCAACCAGTACCACGGATCGATCTTCGAGTTTTATCGTGATCGCAGCTTCGACTCCAACCCGAACTACCGCTTCAATGACGCCACAGCCACTCCAGCCGGCGGCTTTCTGCGCAATCAGCCGGGCTTCTCAGTTGGTGGCCCCATCATCAAGAACAAGCTCTTCGGCTTTGGCGACTATCAGGCCCTGCGTGAACTCATCGCGGTTTCGTCGCACTACCTGACGGTGCCCACCAAGTTGATGCGCCAGGGCATCTTTACCGAGCTGGAAGATTCCGGACAGAACACCAACGCCAATGGCGGAGCCTACAAGACCGTCTATCCGGTCTGCGCAGGATCTACCCTGGCCGGCAAAACCAGCCCGGGGTACATCTACGATCCCACCACCTGCACGCCCTTCAGCGGCAATATCATTTCCAGTGGCCGTCTGAACTCGGCCGCCGTCAACTACCTGAACGCCTTCCCGACGCCTTCGCGCTCGGATCGCTACCTGAACAACTACCTCGACAACCAGTCGGAAAAGAACAACTACAACACCTACGACCTGCGCTTTGACTGGAATGCCAACGCCAAGAATCTGGCCTTCTTCCGCTTCAGCTACGACAATTCGGTGAACAGCAAGACCAGCGAATTCGCCAATCTACCGGCCGGTGGCGGCACGGGCACCAACCCCACGCACGCCCGCGGCTACGTTCTGGGCTACACGCACACTTTCTCGCAGAGTCTGGTGAATGAAGCCCGCATTGCCTACAACCGCGACAACTACGGCTACACTCCGCCGATGTATGGCAACTACGTTTCCAAGAACCTGGGCATTGTGAACGCCAACATCAACCAGGAAACCACCGGCGGCGCGCTGATTGGCGGCTGGGCGGGTGAACTGGAGTACACCGGCGACTACGGCCTGTATGCTGTGCCGCAAAACACCTATGAGTTCACGGATTCGGTCAGCTGGAACCGCGGAACCCATTCCTTCAAATTCGGCGGCACGCTGATGCGCCGCGAAGTGGCCTTCTTCAACCCGCAGGAGGGCAAAGGCTACTTCTGGATCGATAACGGCACGGTGCTGTACACCGGTTACGAAGTCTCCGAACTGCTGGCCGGTGGTATGTACAACTATCAGATCGGCGCACAGGCCGGCTACTTTGCCAATGAAGGACAGGAAGATGGCCTCTTCGCGCAGGATAGCTGGCGTTTCAACCGCCGCCTGACCCTGAACATGGGCCTGCGCTGGGATTACCTGTCGCATCCCTATGAAAAGCACAATCAGCAGTCCTCGTTCGACATCGCTACCGGTCACGTGCTCGAAGCAAACGTGAACGGCGTCTCGCGTTCCATCCTGAACCAGGACCACCATGCCTTTGGCCCGCGCTTTGGCTTTGCCTATGACCTGAATGGCGACGGCAAAACCGTGGTACGCGGTGGCTACGGCCTCTTCTACTTCCTTGACTACGGCGGCATCGACAATCAGTTGGGCGAGCAGGCTCCCTTTGGCGGCAGCAACAGCTATCTGGCCAGCCAGGGCTATTGCACCACCTTTACCGGTCAGCTTTCCAGCCACACCGGCTCCTACAACTGCGCGGGCTACACCAGCCCCAGCGCGGTAACCACGGCTCTGCCCTCGCGCGGCTACGCGAACTTCAACCCCAACAGTCCGCCGCAAGGCACCACCATGGTTGCCGTCAACCGTGACAACAACAACAGCATGGTGCAGGAGTGGAACCTGCAGATCGAACGCCAGATCGGTTCCGACAACGTACTGAACGTCGCCTATGTGGGTACGCGTGGCAGCAGTCTGTCCACCTACTATCCCTATAACCTTTATCAGTTCGGTACGGGTAAGCAGAACTTCTCCACCATGGGCTCCATCACCTACAACAACTACAACGGCATCTCCAACTACGACGGCCTGCAGATTCATGCCGAGCATCGCTCGCCCAACGGCCTGGTAGGCACGGTTTCCTACGCATGGTCGCACACGCTTGACGATTCACCGGGCGCATTCGAAAGCCAGACCACCGCTCTCTACTACGACCCGATGGCCGGCTACGGCAACTCCAGCCAGGACCAGCGTGAAGTCTTCAGCACCTCGCTGCTCTATCAGCTCCCCTTCGGTCGCGGCAAGCGCTTTGGCGGCACGGTTTCGCGCCCCCTGGACTGGCTGATCGGCGGCTGGCAGTCGAGCGTGATTGCCCTGCTGCAGTCCGGTACACCGGTGGATCTTTCCACCGGCGCTGACAACCCGGGCAACCGCCCTGACAAGGTAGCCAGCGTCAGCTATCCGAAGAGCATCAGCAAATACTGGTTCAACCCCAATGCTTTCTCGGCCAACATTCCCACCATCACCGCCTCCGACGGCACCACGGTTTACAGCCGTCTGGGCACGCTCGGCCGCAACCAGATCTACGGTCCCAGCTATCGCGCCGTCAATCTAAGCCTGCAGAAGAACCTGCACCTGAATGACAAGTACACGCTCGAACTGCATGGCGACGCCTTCAACCTCTTCAACACGGCGGAGTTCACCAATCCGACATCCAGCATGAGCAGCTCCACCTTCGGCCAGATCGAATCCACCGAAGTCTACAGCAACCGCCAAGTTCAGTTAGCTGCCCGTTTCACCTTCTAGAGCATTTTTGGAATACACGTAGCCTTTTTAAGGGGCTTGCAAGGTGCCTTTTTCTTGAGGAAAAAGGCACTTAGCATCCTGCTTTCGGTCTACAGCAATTCCGAAAATACTATAACTGACTCTTTCTTCCCTGTGTTGCCTATAGCCTCAGCAACACGGGGAAGTTTTTTCCACAGTTTTGATTGCTGACCGCCAAGCTCTCACCATCATGCGGAAGGCAGTCCTGTACGTTTGGCGGGAGTTGCATATGCGTTCGTTCTGCTCTGCTTTTCTGGCATGCATTCTTGTCTGCGCCAGTTGTTTCCTGCGACCCGTCGTGGCGCAGGGGCCGGCAATTGGCCCGGCAATTCCACCCTCTCACTCAGCCCTTCCCCGCATCGACCAGATCGACCCGCCCGACTGGTGGGTCGATCTACCCAGCCCCATGCTGCTGGTGCATGGACTGAATCTGCAAGGCGCCCATTTCACGCTCACGGGCAACCAGGTTGCACTGGAACGCACGCAGATTTCCGCGAGCGGCCATTGGGCCTTTCTATGGCTGAACACCGACCAGGCCGCAGCGCAGACGCTCGGCATTACCGCAACCAATGAATCCGGTTCAACGCAGTCGGCCTACGTGCTGCAGAAGCGCACCGCAAAGCCTGCGGGCTTCAGCGCTTCCGATGTACTGTACCTCATCATGACCGACCGCTTTTCAGATGGCGGCCGCCCTGCGCCTGCAGGCGATGATCGCACTGCGCCACGCGGCTGGCATGGCGGCACACTGGCTGGCATCACGCAGCATCTGGGCTACCTGCAAGCGCTCGGCGTCACTACGCTCTGGACCACGCCCGTAGCCTCGAACGGAAGCTCCCCCGAAAGCTATCACGGCTACGCCGCCACCGATCTTTACGCCATCGATCCCCACTTCGGTACGCTCGACGACTATCGCCATCTGGCTGACGCGCTGCACCAGCGACAGATGAAGCTGGTCATCGATCTGGTGCCGAATCACGTCAGCATCCTGCACCCCTGGGTCAGAGATCCACCTGCTCCGGAGTGGTTCCACGGCACCGCAGCCAACCATATAGAAGTCCAGCACGACTTCTATCAGCTCGTTGATCCGCATGCCGCCAAGCAAGCCACCCTGCCCATCACCGATGGCTGGTTCACCAGCGCCATGCCCGACCTGAACCAGAGCAATCCGCTGGTGGCCCGCTACTTTACGCAGAACACCCTGTGGTGGGTGGAAACGGTCGGCCTCGACGGCATACGGCTCGACACATTTCCGTATGTGGATCGCGGCTTCTGGCGCGACTTTCACGCCACTCTGCACAGCGTTGAACCCAGCCTGACCACGGTGGGAGAAATCTTCCACCGCGATCCCGCAGTAACCTCCTATTTTGCCGGAGGAAAGACGCATGCAGGCATCGATACCGGGCTCGACACACCCTTTGACTTCCCGCTCTACTTTGCCCTGCGCGACGTCTTCGGCCATGCCGGGCCCATGACGAATCTAACAGCCATACTGCGTCAGGACGCGCTTTACCCTCACCCGGAGCGGCTGGTGACCTTTGCCGGAAACCACGACACCACGCGCCTGTTCACAGAACTCGGCAGCTCAACACCCCGCACCAAACTCGTGCTGGGCCTGCTGGCCACGCTGCGCGGCATGCCCATGCTGTACAGCGGCGACGAGATCGCCATGAACGGCGGCGAAGACCCGGACAACCGCCATGATTTTCCCGGCGGATTCGCTGGCGACAAACGCAACGCCTTCCTGGCCGCTGATCGCACCGCAACCGAGCAGGATCTCTACACCTGGACCGCGCAACTGCTCGCCTTCCGCGCCACGCACACCGAGTTGCAAACGGGTCTGGAGCAGAATCTTGCCACCGACGCCGACAGCTTCGCCTTCGTCCGCACACCGGACGCCAACGGCTGCAACGCGCAGCACACCCGCGAGCGGCTGCTCATCGTGGTGAACCGCGCCACACAAGAAAAAACCCTCACCCTGCCGCTCAAAAACACGGCCCTCGACGGCTGCACACAGTTCGCGGCCGCAGCCATGACGCCAGCAACTTCACCCACCCTTGAAAAAGGCTCTTTACGCATGGAAGAGAGACCTGAAAGCATGACTGTGTTTGTTGTGCGTTAAATAGGAGTTCCACAAAAGGAGCCCGCCTTGCACTGGAAACCGGCAGTCAGACTACTCGCGCCTCTTCTTCCGTCCGTTGCGGCGCTCGTATTTTTCTCTCCACTTTCTTTTCCTCAGATCACTGCCTCCCCAAACCAGACCCGTGTTGAGCAGTTACGCGATGGCTTCGTCCTCAACAACGGTGCAACACGGGTCGAGGTACGTATCGTGGAAGCGGGCATCGTTGATGTGCACACACTGCACACCGCGCAGCCCAGCGAACGCACGCTGGTGCTCAGCCCGCATCCTGCGCTGCACACACCTGCCACCGTTGCACGCTCCGTAGCGCATGGCGTTGTTACGCTCGCAGCCAAAGGCATCACCGTGCGCGTGTTGGAGTCCAAGCCCTACACACTCACCTTCCTCGATGCGCACGGCAGACAGATTCTGCGTGAAGACGCGCCTCTGGACGAAGCCGCAGGCAGCGTAAGCTTCGCTCACGACGCGGGCGAAAACCTCTACGGCATGCACGGGCTCGACATGAATGAGTCCGGCGGCACACTCATCCGCAACGCAGGCGGCAAGGTCGCGGCCGGCGTGCAGGGCAACAGCGGCGCGCCCTTGGTCTTCACCCCGCGCTACGGTCTGCTCATTGACTCCGATGGAGGCCAATTCTCCACGGCACAGCAGCGCCTCCGCTTCGATCACAGTTCCCGGCCCGACGTGGAGTACTTCGTGCTGGCAGGCCCACCGCTCGAAACGATGGCCACGCTCTCGCGTCTGGTGGGCACGCCGCCGCTTCCGCCCAAATGGACGCTCGGCCTGCTGAATAGCCAGTGGGGTTCAACAGAAAACGAAGTCAGAAAGATCGTCGCAACCTACCGCGCGCGCAACCTGCCCCTCGACGGCTTCATCCTCGACTTTGACTGGAAGGCCTGGGGCGAAGACAACTACGGCGAGTTCCGCTGGAACAGCACCTCGGGCGCGGGCGCAGTTGCCGCCAACAAATACCCCAATGGCACAAGCGGCGCATTTGCCCGCGACCTCAACGCGCAGGGCGTGCATCTGGCCGGCATACTCAAGCCCCGCATTCTGACCACCACGGCAGGCTTCATCAAGCATCCGACGGAAGCCGCCGCCGACGCTACCGCGCACGGTCTGTGGTATCCGAACGAGCCCACCATGCCCGACTATTTTTCCCATCGTCCGGCGCTCGACTTGGACTTCAACCAGGCGGAAACCCGCCGCTGGTACTGGCAGCATCTTGAGCCAGCCTTCCGCGCCGGTATGGAAGGCTGGTGGAACGATGAAGCCGACATCTCCGGCCAAACCGTCTTCAACAATTTTCAGTTCCTGAATATGGGCCGCATGCTCTATGACGGGCAACGCGCCACGGCCAATCAGCGCGTCTGGAGCATCAATCGCAACTTCTATCTGGGAGCCAGCCGCTACGGCTATGCAGGCTGGTCAGGCGACATCCAAACCGGCTTCGACTCCATGGCCCTGCAACGCCGCCGCATGCTCTCCGCGCTCAACACCGGCGAGTTCCACTGGAGCATGGACACGGGCGGCTTCCACGGCCATCCGTCGAATGAAAACTACGCCCGCTGGATGGAGTTTGCCGCCTTTGTGCCCATCCTGCGCGTACATGGCGACCTGGACGAGAAGCGCCAGCCGTGGCTCTACGGGCCAGTAGCCGAAGCCGCAGCCCGCCATGCGCTCGAACTGCGCTACAGTCTGTTGCCCACCCTCTACTCCTATGAGCGGCAACTGAGTGAAGGCGGCGCAGGACTGGTGCGCCCGCTCTTCTGGCAGTTCCCTACCGACCAGAAGACCGCCAGCATCGACTCCGAGTGGATGTTTGGCGATGCGTTGCTGGTCGCCCCCGTCGTGACGCAAGGAGCAACCTCACAGAGTGTCTATTTGCCCTCCGGTGCGTGGTTCGACTACGCTAGCGGCAAGCGCTACGAAGGCGGCCAGACCATTACGCTGCCCATCGATGCAAAAAGCTGGCAAGACATTCCCCTCTTCGTGCGCAGTGGTTCGATTCTGGCCACGCAAGCACCCCAGCTTTGGGTAGATGAAAAACCCATCGCCGAAATCACCCTCGACGTCTTCCCGGCCAAAACCGCCGCCAGCTTCCTCGTCTACGACGACGATGGAAAGAGCTACAACTACGAGAAAGGCGAGTATCTGCGCCAACTGGTCACTGCACGGCAAACCACCCAAGGCGTACAACTGACGCTAGCCGCCGCCACGGGCAGTTACGCAAGCCCGTTGCACAGCTACCTGCTGCGCATTCACACTGCGGCAAAGAGCGTTGCGCTCAACGGCAAGGTGCTGCCTGCAGAAAAATCCTTGACCTTGGGGAGCTGGGAGAGCACCTCCGACCGCTTCGGCGCTGTCACGCTCGTGCGGATTGCCGCCGGAAGCAAACGCGCGACTCTGATTTATCTGCGCTGATGCAGTCGTTCTACGGCAAAACAAAGGGCGCTTCCACTGCGAGAAGCGCCCTTTGCTTATGCAAAATTTTGTAGAGGATTACGAGGCCGCGCCCAATGCTTCCAGAGCCTTGACCAGAGGCTTAAGCTGCGGATCGCGGCTGGCCTCGGCCAGCGCCTCGTGCAACGCAGCATGATTCGTCGGCCGCGCGGCCTTCAGCAACGCCTGCCCCTCGGGCGTCACATTGGTATAAATGCCGCGCCTGTCCGTAGGACAGAAGCAACGCGCCAGCAGGCCGCGTTCTTCCAGCCGCGTCACCAGCCGCGTGGTAGCGCTCTGGCTCAGAACCACAGCATCGGCCACCTGCTTCATCTGCAAGTGCCCGCCAGGACCGCTGTTCTGGCGACTGAGCACGTTCAACAATGAGTACTCGCGCACCGTCAGACCATGCTTTTCCACCAGTGCCCGCTCAATGTGCGCCTGAATACGCTCATGCAGCACCGACAGCACGCACCATCCCTGCGCCAGAGCGGTCTGCGGATTGTGGGCGGGGGGCATCAATTCATTCTCCTTTCACGATTGTACGATTGTTTCGTTCTAATTTATAACGCTTGCGCAAATATACAGCGCTTGCAAATAGAGAGCGCGTGCAAGTAAAATGGTTTTGTAAATCCGTTCCACCAAGTCGGATGAAGCGTGCGGCAGTTCTTCCCCGCCACCCACTTGTCTGTTCGCGCATCGCAAAGATTCATCCCAGGAGAGAAATCATGCCAGGTTTGTTTGATTCCTACACGCTGAAGGGCGTAACACTGCGCAACCGCATTGCGGTAGCGCCCATGTGCCAGTACATGGCCACCGATGGAGTTGCCAACGACTGGCACAAGGTTCACTATGCGTCGCTGGCGCGTGGCGGTGCTGGTCTGGTGACGGTGGAAGCCACGGCAGTTTCGCCCGAAGGCCGCATCAGTTGGGCCGATCTTGGCCTATGGAACGACGAGCAGGCCAGCGCTCTGGCCGGGATTGCCAAAGGCATCAAGGATGGAGGCGCAGTCCCGGGCATTCAGATTGGGCACGCCGGGCGCAAGGCTTCGGCCAACCGTCCCTGGGAGGGCGACGACCACATTCCCCTCGGCCAGCCCAATTCCTGGCAGACCATCGCACCCTCGGCCATCGCCTTCGGCAAAAATCTGCCGCGTCTTCCCCACGCCATGACCATCGAAGAAATTCACCGCGTGCAGGCCGACACTGTGCGCACCGCGGAGCGCGCCCGCGACGCTGGCTTTGAGTGGCTGCAGCTGCATTTTGCTCACGGCTATCTGGCGCAAAACTTCTACTCGCCATTTTCCAACCAACGCACCGACGAGTATGGTGGCAGTGCGGAAAACCGTGCACGCTATCTGCTGGAAACCTTCCGCGCCGTACGCAAAGTGTGGCCTGAGCATCTTCCCCTGGCCATGCGCCTGAGCGTAGTGGAGTTTGCCGGCGACGATGCAGCCATGCTCAACGAATCCATCGCGCTGCTGCAGCAATTGAAGGCCGAAGGGCTGGACTTTGCCGATATTTCCATCGGCTTTAACACTCCCGAAGCACAGATTCCCTGGGGCAAGAACTTCCTGCTTCCTACTGCCGAAAAGGTGCTTTCTGCCACCGGTCTGCCGGGCTCAACAGCCTGGTTCCTCTCCACCGATCCGGCCGAGGCCGATGCGATTGTGCGCGCCGGCAAACTGGATCTATACACACTTGCCCGGCAGTTTTTGGTTGAGCCGCACTGGCCCTTCCACGCGGCAAAGACACTTGGCATCGACAGGCCCAGCTGGGCGACTCTGCCTGCGCCTTATGCACACTGGGTCACGCGCTACAGCAGCTAAAAACGCGCCGTTCAGACCTCTCCAGCAACACAAAAGTAACCCCCTCCCTTCCCACGGGCTCTGCCGCATGCAGAGCCCGTTTCCATTTCCTGCTGCTTTTTTCTGTACCATCTTTCCGGGATATTTCCCTCTCTTTGGCGAGATTTCTACCGCAAATCCGACTCCAGCGCTATGATGGTTCCTGCCTGCGCATCGAAGCATGATCCTGCGTTTTACTGCAAGTTCATAATCTGAAGATGGTGTGATTCAATCTGCGATTCCGTTTTGTCTGGAGGGCACATTGGACGAAGAAGTTCATTCCGGCCACTACAAAGCAGAACTGGAGCACATGAACCGGCTCTACAATGCCCTGAGTCAGATCAATCAGGCCATTGTGCACAGCGACAATCGCCAGCAACTCTTTGACCGCATCTGCGAAGTTGCCGTCGAGATGGGTGGTTTTCTTCTGGCCTTCATTGGTCTGGTGAATGAGCAGACCCAACAGGTGATTCCCGCGGCAATGTACGGTCCTCACACCGAGTATCTGCAGCAGGCTCCCATGTACGCCGATGAGCGGTCCGAAGGCATGGGGCCCACCGGCCAAACCCTCCGCAGACGACGCCCTTATATCTGCAACGACTTCCTCAACGACCCAGCCACCAGCTTCTGGCACGCGGCCGCCGGCAGGCATGGCTTCCGTTCCAGTTGTACCTTTCCCATCACACTCAATCAGAAAGCCTGCGGTGTGTTTGTTCTGTATGCAGGAGAAACAGGCTACTTTCAGGAGAAGGAAATTCAATTGCTGGAAGAGGCTGCCGGAGATCTGTCCTTCGCTCTGGACAATTTTTCCCGCGAAGAAATGCGGCGCACAGCCGAAGCCGCCGCCCGCCAGTTGGCCGCCATCGTGCAGTCCAGCAGCGACGCCATCATCAGCTCGTCCCTCGATGGCCGCATCCAGACATGGAATTCCGGTGCGGAAAAGATCTTCGGCTACCAGGCCGAAGATGTGGTGGGGCGCAACTTTTCGTTGTTAGTCCCGGAGCGTAATGATGCACTGCGTGAGAGCATGCTGACGCGCATCGCCTGCGGGGAATCCATAGCCCATGAAACCGAGTTACTCGGCCACAACGAAAAGCGCATTCCGGTTTCCTGCACTTTTTCTCCCATTCATGACGCACAAGGAATGGTCAGCGGTGTCAGCGCCATCGTACGCGACATATCCGAGCACAATGCCATGCTGAGTGCCTTGCGTGAAAGTAACGGCCTGCTGCAAATCATGATTCAGGAAGCCCCGGCAGGGCTGGCCATGCTGGACCGCGAAATGCGCATTCTGGCCTGCAGCAAACGTTGGAAAGAGGACCGCGCCCTAACCGGCATGGACATCATCGGTCGAATCCATCAAGAACTGGACCCCGGCACTCCGCAGCGCTGGCAGGAGGAGCAGGCCCGCGCACTGGCTGGCGAAACCATCCTTTCGTCAGAAGATTGCTACGTGCGCCGCGATGGCCAGTTGCGATGGCTGAGCCGTACCCTGCGGCCATGGATGACCGGCGATGGTCAGATTGGCGGCATCGTGCTTCTGACCGAAGACATTACCAAGCATAAAAAAGCAGAAGACGCCCGGCGACGCAGCGAAGAGTTTCTGCAGATTTTTGTTGAAGACGCTCCCGTGGCGCTGGCCATGTTCGACCGCGACCTCTGCTACCTGAGCGCCAACCGACGCTGGCGCGAAGATGGAGATCTGGGCGACGTGCCACTGATCGGCCGCCATCGCTACGAGGTCAACCCTCAGGCTCTGCCCCACTGGCGCGAGGCCGACCAACGCGCCCTGAGCGGCGAAACCGTACGGATGCAGGAAGAACAGTATGAGCATACCGATGGCACTACCCACTGGTTGCGCTGGGAAGATCGTCCCTGGCGCGATGCCAGCGGACGCATTGGCGGCATCATCGTCTTCAGTGAGGATATTACCGAACAAAAACGGACGGCACTGGCCCTGGCAGCTGCATCCGAACATACACGTCTACTCTTTGAACAGGCTACAGACCCCATGTTCCTGCTCGACGATCAGGATCAGGTGGTGGAGGCCAACGCTAGCTTTGCCGCATTGCTCGGTCGTCCGCTCGAACAGGTTTTAGGACTCCATCCATGGAACTGGGACAACGACTTCACAACACGCGAAGCAGTGGTCGCTCACTTTCCGTCCCGCAACAATACCCCACTGACCTTCGAAGCCCGCATACGCAGTTTGGATGGAAGCATACACGATGTTGAAGTGGGCGTAACTCCCACCGGCTGGAACGGCGAGCGTCTGTATTACTACGTCATGCGCAACATCGAAGCGCGCAAACAGGCCGAAGCCGCCCTGCGCGAAAGTCAGGCCCGCTTTGAAACCGTCGTCGATTCGCTCCACGAAGGTCTGATGATTACCGACATGGACGGTCATCTGATCCGCTGGAACCCCACAGTCACGCGTATCTTGGGATTCTCGCTGGACCAATATCCTGATTTCTGCGTCAATGATTTTCTCAAAACCATCTGCATTTTTGACTTGGATGGCACCCAGGTCCATCCTGATCAAACGCCCATGCAGCGCATCCTGCACGGCGAATCCCTCCAGGATGCGCTCTATAAAATCCGCCGCTCGCAGGATGGTGCGGAGTTCCTCTTCAGCTTCTCCGGGGCTATTGCCGCCTACGAAAGCGGCAAACGAATGGCCTTCGTAAAATTCCAGGACATTACCGAGCGCTGGACCGCCGAAAACACCCTGCGCGAAACCCGCGAACAACTCATGCAGGTGCAAAAGATGGAAGCCATTGGCCTACTGGCCGGCGGCGTGGCCCACGACTTCAACAACCTGCTCGGCGTCATTCTAGGCTATGGTGAAATGCTCGAAGAGCATATGCAAGAAGACGAACTCGGCAGCAAATACGTACAACAGATTCTACAGGCGCAACAGCGCGCAACCGTACTGACAAGGCAGTTGCTCACCTTCAGCCGCAAGCAGAAGCCGCTGCGCGAATCCCTCCATCTAAACGATGTAATCCGCGGCATGCACGAGATGCTGCAACGATTGATCGGCGCCGATGTGCGCCTGCAACTGGAATGCGCTCCACATCTGCACACCATTCTGGCCGATCAGGGACAGATGGAGCAGGTCCTGATGAATCTGGCGGTAAACGCCCGCGACGCCATGCCCCGCGGAGGTACGCTCACACTCCACACCGAGAACGGCGAAATCAGCGCCGAGCAAGCCGCCATGCATCCTCCCCTCAAGCCTGGCCCCTGCGTTCGTCTGGTTGTCACCGACACCGGTTGCGGTATGGACAAGGCCACTATTGAGCGCATCTTCGAGCCTTTTTTCACCACCAAGGAAGCCGGACGAGGAACTGGTCTGGGCCTGTCGATCCTCTACGGAATCGTGCAGCAGAGCAACGGCCTGATTGAAGTGAAGAGCGAACCGGGCAGCGGCACAACCTTTCTTCTGAGCCTTCCCGCTGGCTCAGGACAAAAAGCAGTTTGCGACGCAACTCCCACGACAAAATTCGTCGCCAAAGGTTCGGAAACCATCCTGCTAGTGGATGATGAAGATACAGTGCGCACCTTGCTGGCCAGCATATTGCAGACGCGCGGATACACCGTACTTGAAGCTGCCAACGGACAAGCGGCACTCGAAGTGATCCGCGACCGAAGGCCTTCCCTCGACCTTCTGATCAGCGACGTCATCATGCCCAAAATGAGCGGACCGGAGCTGGCCGCGCAAGGCCGGATCCTCTCACCAGATCTGAAGGTGATCTTCATTTCCGGCTTCACTGACGACTCACTCAACGACGAAACCAGCCTCGGCCCACAGACAATCCTTCTGCAAAAGCCCTTCCGCCCGGAAGAGCTTCTGACACAGGTGCGCCAAATTCTGGACAGCAACGAGCAGGCCTAAACACAGAACACGTCACCAAGGATTCATTCATACCGCGTGATGTTGTTTTTCAGAAGCCGTCTGATCTTCAAAGACGCCTGCGCCGCCCGGCCAATCGGCGTCTACGCATCTGATGCAGAAAAAACAACAGCACGGAAATCGGAACCGCCGCAATTTGCCAGTGTGTCTGATCGCCGAAGGATGTAAGGGGCAGCACATCCACGCGTGTTTCACTCTCGCCAACCAAATCGCCCTTGCTCACAATCGCCTTCACGCGCCATGCGCCGCTCACGGGCAAGGAAAGGTTAGCGGCATAAAGGAAACGGCTGGTGGCCGCACCATGCGTGGCCTGCAGCGCCAGATGCGTTCCATCGGGCCGGGTCAGAAGCAGCGTCACCTCGGCATCTTCCACAACGCCGGCGCGATCAGCACGTTCCACCGCTACGCTGAAGTCGGCTGGCCCAGCAACAAGCGGATCCGGCGTGGTGAAAAGCGTGATGAGGAATGGACCGGACTTTTCGTGCATGCGAATGCGGCCGCCATCCGCCATCAACGGTACGCTCCCGGCAAAAATTCCCACCAAAACCAGGACCAGAATCCTCATTGGCCGCCCCCCATGCCCAGCATCTGCATCGGCTGGTTGAAGACCCACACCGCAGCCGCGTAATACGTGGCCGCCAGCAACGTTGCAACAAGCAGCAGAAGCAGCTTTGCACTGCGGGAAGAGGCTATGGGCCGCAGCATGCGCCACGCCACGTAAAGCCCAAGCAGCAGACCCACATCCAGAATCCAGATCTGCAGGCTCAATAAATTGGTACCGCCACCGCCTGCGGTCAGCATCAGCATCTGCGGTGAGCACATTGCGCCCATCGCCGCATTCGCACTGGCTGCGGTGTGTAGTTGAGCACGCACACCAAAGTCCAGCAGGAACTGATCAAGCGCCGGCAGAAGATTATCGCCCGCCGTCGTCAGATGGAAGAGCAGATGCGCGGCCCACATGGCCAGCCCCACAGGCAGCAGCACCAACGCCATGCGTCCAAAGACTGCGCGGCTGCTTTTTTCTGGCGTAAAACCGCGCAACAGCCAACTCACAGCCGCCATCAGCAGCAGAAATGCAGCCGTCAACAGCCCACACAGCAGCAGAGAAACCAACGGCGCGGCCAGCACAGGAAAGCGTTGCGTCAGAGCAGTAGATGCTTGCAAAACCGGTGCCGTCATGGCCGCTGCATTCACCAGCGCAAACAGCACCAGCACATGGAAGAGCGCCGCCACATCCACGCGCTGCGCATAGCGGCCAATCGAGGAACGGTAGCCCTCGCTGGTCAGATCGCGCAGGGGCGCATGAGCGGCAATCTGAATATTGTCATGCGGGCAGGCCTGCACGCAGTCCATGCAGAGCGTGCAATCCATGTTCCCCATCTTCTGCGGCATGTAAAGCTGCAGTTCACAGCCGCGCTGCTGCGGATTTCCGTGGATGCAATCCTTGCCCTCGCACGATGCGCAGACCGACAGAGTCTTCGCGCGCACCTCCAACGGAGCCAGCAGCGAGGTAGCAAAGTTGAACTGGCCAATCGGGCATACATATTTGCAGAAGCTCGCCCCCGCAAAGAGCGCATCGATCAGAAAGGCGCAGCCAACATAAGCCACCAGCAACCATGCCGTGGCGCTCGGCCAGTTCCACAAGTCAAATTTCAGATAGCTCCAGAAGAAGACACCGGTGAGTGCAAGCGCAATCCATTTGCCGCGCAACCTTGCTGGCCAACGCCAGCGTGGCGTCCAGAATTTACGCAGCAGTTCGCGTGGAAAGGTGAAGGGACAGGCCATGCAAAAGACGTTGCCCACCACCAGCACCAACAAAAACAGTAAGGGCCGCGCGATGGTCCACAAAAAACCTCCAGAGATATTCAGCGGACTGAGCGGCGTTCCCACCAGGCCATGAGCTACCATGCACAGCAAACCGCCGAAGCTGATCGCCTGCAATGCAAGCCTTCCCCCCCGCGCACGCAGCAAGCGACCGACCAGCGGCAGACGCAGCAGATCGAAGGGTGCAGGGGACGCAGGCGTCTGCTTTGCCGCAGACGCAATTTCCGCGCTTCCCGCACGCTGCTTGCGCGTTTCCAGCAGTTGCATCACGGTGGCCACCAGCGGCACAAAAGAGATCATCGAGCTGAGCACCCACATCTCAGCGCCTGCAGCCAACTGGTCATCGAGCGCACTGATCTCAAAGATGCGCGGCACCGTCGCATAAGTGGGATAAACCACATGCGCGGCAAAGGCCAGCGAGGCCGAGACGACGCTGTTCACGATGTCGCCGGTGATGATGTAGGGAATAATCAGCCAGCGCGACCACGTGCTTTTGCTCGGCCAGGGCTCAATCACATGCGACCAGAAGAGCAGCGAACCGAAGAGGAAGCAGGCGTGCTCCACATAGTGCCAGTCGTTCGAGCGCAGCGCCAGCTCGTACATGGCCGGAACGTGCCAGCCCATGTAGGCCACGTTCATCGCCAGCCAGCCAAAAACCGGATGCGTAATGAGCTTGCCCAGCACGCGGAAAGGGGCAAAGCCGACCCAGGTGGCAAAAACCTCCTGCACGCAAAAACGCGGCACCCCCCGCAAAAGCGGCACCGTGGGCGCGCCCAGCAGAATCAGCGGCGGCACCACCGACATCAGCAGCAGATGCTGCGTCATGTGCGCCACCAGCAGGAACTGGCCAAGCGCATCGAGCGGCGAACTGATCGCCAGCCACAGCACCGCAAGGCCAAGCAGGAAGCAGAGCATGCGCCACACCGGCAGCTCCCGTGGCCGCAGCGCAGAGGCCAGTCGCCAGCCCCGGCAATACATCCCGGCAGTCAGCAGCATGAAGAACGTGGGCCAGAAGGAGATGGTCCACGACTGCAGAACCGCTACCGAAAAATCGTCTGCCACCTTCTGCCTGCTCTCTGGAATCGACCGTCAGCTCTCAGCTATCAGCACTCTGTTCTCTGTTCTCTGTCAACTGTCTACTGCCTTGTATGCAGGTAAGCGAGGATCTGCGCAATCTCTTTGTCGTTGAGCCGCCCGTTGAAGGCGGGCATGGTACGCAATCCATCGCGAATCACGGCCTGCACGGCCTCATCGCTGACCGGCACACCATCGGGCAGCGTCTGCGCCCTAAAGATTCCGTTCAGCCGTGGCGGCGTCTTCAACAGGCCCTCATGCGTCTGCTCATGGCAGTCAGCACAGTGCGCCGTGTAGAGCCGCATGCCCTGCATTTCGTCGGCCGTCAGTGGATGTTTGCAACCCGTCAGCACTCCGCCGCACAGCATCAGAACCCCTACCAGAAAACACTTTCTCGACTGCATCTTACCTCTTTGCCTTGCTGGTTGCCTGCTTCACTGCCTCGGCCACATCCTCGGGCTTCCACGCACTGCCCTCCCACACCTGTACAACCTTGCCATCCGCGCCCAGCAACACCGTGCGCATGGAGTGCGTGATCTGGTTATTCTCGGCGCGATAGGCCAGTCCAAAGGCTCCGGCCAAGGTCTGCAAGTCCTGCGGAGTGGTGCGCGCAAACTCCCAGTGGGCAAAGCCCGCCGGATCGTCAGCAAGATACGCCAACCCGTAGCGCCGCAGCACCTCGGGCGCATCGTAGGCCGGGTCCAGCGTCACGCTGATCAAACGGCTGCCCGCATAGGCCTTCGCATCGGCTGCCAACAGTTTGTGCACCTGCGCCATGTGGCTGGAAATCATCGGGCAGGCCGTCGGCATGGGGCAGCGCGTGTAAACAAAGGTGAGCAGCACGGCCTTGCCCGCCAATCCGCGCAGATGAATCTTCTGCCCATCCTGATTGACCATGGAAATATCGGGCACCGGCTCACCCGGAAGCAACGTATGCGCAGGCAGTGTATCCTTCGCCACAGCCGCGTGCCGCAGCACAGTGATCGCCTCCAGCGCATAATCGGCATTGCCCTCGGGCACCAGCAACTGGGCGTTGATCTCGTCGCCCGCCTGCAGCCCCTTCAGCACAGCCGCGTCCTTGACCTTGTAGTTCATGGTCATGGCCGGCATCACGCCGTGAATCTCGTCGTGGCGCACGGTCAACTCGCCAGCCTCCGCACTCACGCCCAGCACCACGCCGTGCAGCGCGTAGCGCGCCACGCCATTCAGCACATGCACCGGCGCGGGGGCCTCCTGCTTTGGCTTGCAGCCCGCCAACACCAGCGCCAGAACCGCCAGTACACACCCAATCACATTCCTTCGAAGCCGCATGCGTGCCCTCTTGTTTGCCTATTAGAAGACTGCCCGTAGCCTACGGATGCAAAAGATCTTACGCCGCATCGCATGAAACAGGACAGGCCGTTTTCCTTTCTGCCAGCCAGCCTGACCACAGCGGGAATGCGCACGGCCCAACATAAAAAGCGGAATTATCTATGCGCAAAACCGAATCCACCCTTCGAGAATCTGCAACACTAAGGTGTTTTGCCATATTTCCCATGTATTTATTCAAGTTTTTATAATTTATCCTTACTTTCTCATGAGTAATGAACTTTACGCCTAAAGAAGGACCTTCCCGATCCACCCACTTCTTCCTATCCTTGAACCATGGCATTGCAGATGGCAGAGTGGCAGAACCGGATGGAGCCTTACAAAGTACGCGTAGTGGAAACACTGCGCTGGACGACGGCCGAAGAGCGCGAAACCGCTCTCGAACAGGCCCGCTATAACCTGTACGCGCTCTCTTCCTGCGATGTACTCATTGACCTGCTCACCGACAGCGGAACCTGCGCCGTCAGCAGCAATCAGATGGCCGAGATGATGCGCGGCGACGAGTCCTACGCAGGCAGCCAGAGCTTCCGCCGCATGGAAGCCGTGATCCAGCAGATCTTCGGCTTCGAGCACATTCTGCCCACCCATCAGGGTCGCGCAGCCGAGCGCCTGCTGCTGCAAACCCTCGCGCCCACCGGCTCCCTGCTGCCCTCGAATACGCTCTTTGACACCACCCGCGCCAACGCCCTCGATCTGGGCATGGAAGCCGTCGATCTGCCCACGCCCGCCTTCTGGGACTTCGCTTCCGCCGATCCCTTCAAGGGCAACATCGATTGCACCGCGCTGGAGGCCCTGCTGCAGAGCCCCGCAGCCGTCCGCGTTCCCTTCGTTCTGCTCACCATCACCAACAACGTCTGCGCTGACTTGCCGGTTTCCATGCGCAATCTGCGGGAAACAAGCCAACTGGCGCACCAGTACGGCAAACCGCTCTATCTGGACGCCTGCCGCTTCGCCCAGAATGCCTGGTACATCCAGCGCTTTGAGCCCGGCTTTGACCAGCGATCCATCGCCTCCATCGCGGCCGAAATTTTCTCGCTCTCCGATGGCTGCTATGCCTCCGCCAAAAAGGACGCCATGGGCCAGATTGGAGGCTTTCTGGCCTTGCGCGACGCCGAAGCAGCCCATGCTGCCCGCCAGCGCATGCTGCTGGCCGAGGGCTACCTCACCTACGGCGGCATGACCGGCCGCGACATGGAAGCCATCGCCACCGGACTGGTGGAAGGCATGGATCAAGCGCATCTGAATAGCCGCATGGAAACCACTCACGCCCTGCACACACAGTTGCTGGAAGGCGGCGTTCCGCTCATCGCACCCTCGGGCGGCCACGCCGTCTATATGCTTGCCCAACAGGTTTTGCCGCATCTGCCGGCCAGTCAGAATCCCGGTCAGGCGCTGGCCGTGGAGCTCTATCGCGAGGGCGGCATTCGCTCGGCGCGCATCTGCATGCAGCCGCAAAACGGACCTTACGCGGGCCAGAGGCTGGAGATGCTGCGGCTGGCTATTCCCAATCGCGTCTACAGCCGCCGCCATCTGGACTACGTGGCCGAATGTGTGCGGAACGTTTGCGCCCGCGCAAGCCTGATCGGCGGACTGCACGTCGTGCGGCAACCCCAACTGCTGGGTGGTTTTATGGCAGAATATGAAACAGTGCCTGTCACTTGCAGGGAGCCCGCCATCTTGGCGGCTTGTTAGAAGGCAGCACGCACGCCACTGGAGGGCGACTGATGGAACTGGACGCGAAAGACTGCGAGATCATCGCCCGACTACAGGCCAATGCACGTATTTCCTTTGCCGAACTCGGCCGCCAGATCGGCCTTTCCACACCGGCCACCATTGAACGGGTGCAGAAGCTCGAAGAGGCGCAGATCATCCTCGGCTACCATGCGCAGATCAACCCCGCCGCCGTGGGCCTGAGCGTAAACGCCACCGTGCGCATCACCGTCGATGGCAGCCGCATCGCGCTCTTTGCCGAGCAGGCGCGACGGATTCCCGAGGTGCTCAGCTGTCACCGTATTACCGGCAGCGAATCGTACCTGGTCAAGGTTTCGGTCCGCGACACCCAGCATCTGGAAGAGGTGATCGACGCCATGATGCCCTACACGGCCACCAACACCTCGCTGATTCTGGGCTCGGCCTTTGCCTGGAAGCCCACCACGCCCGCGCAGATACTGCCCCGTCGCGCCCCGCGCAAAAAAGCCCGCGCATCCTGATTGTTCTGTCCTCTTGAGCGGAGTTTGGCCGTTTTTTTGACCAAACGGAGTCGAAAGATCTGCGGTTGTCCTTCAAGGATCTTCCGCAGAAGTTGTGTGTCTTTAGAGCCAGAGTTCCTTTCGGCAGAAGCAAAAAGCAACCGCAAGCACGAAACACTCACCAGCTCCATCGCCTTCCACTTCACACTTTCCCCGGCAAATCTTCCTTTTCTCAAGCCAGACCTCCATCCACTGTTTTAGGATGGTTGTGCCCGTATTGAGCTTATTTCAAAAAGGAAACTTCGCCATGTCTGCTTTGCGTCGTCTTCTGTTGCCTGCCGCCCTTGGTCTAGCCTGCCTGGCCCTCGGCACTCCTGCTGCCCACGCCCACACTAAGCAACCAGAAAAGCCGAGTTTTACAGTAAACGGCGACCACCTGGAGCTGAACGGTAAACCTTTTCAGATCGTCTCCGGCGAAATGCACTATGAGCGCATTCCCCGCGAATACTGGCGGGCACGGCTCAGAATGGCCCGAGCCATGGGTCTGAACACCATTGCCACCTACGTCTTCTGGAACGTCCACGAGCCCGAACCGGGCAAATTCGACTTCAGTGGCAACGCCGATCTGGCCGAGTTCCTGCGCGAAGCCCAGCAGGAAGGTCTGTACATGATGCTGCGCGTCGGCCCCTATTCCTGCGCCGAATGGGAGTTTGGCGGTTTCCCAGCCTGGCTGCTGCAGGACCCCAAAAACGGCCTCACCCTGCGCTCCAATGATCCAGCCTTCACCGAACCTGCTGAAAAGTGGCTCAAGCGGCTGGCGCAAGAGGTCGGCCCCCTGCAGATCGGCCGTGGTGGCCCGGTAATTGCCGCCCAGATTGAGAATGAGTACGGCAACTTCGGCTCCGACGCCGCCTACATGGAGCACCTGCGCCAGATCTTCCTCAAGGTCGGCTTCAACGACTGCCTGCTCTACACGGCCAACCCCTCACGCACCATCGCCAAGGGCTCGATTCCCGGCGTCTTTGCCGCCGTCAACTTCGGCATCGGCCACGCCGACGTGGGTCTGAATGCGCTCGCCCAGCTTCGTCCCGGCGCACCGCTCTTTGCTGCCGAATACTGGCCCGGCTGGTTCGATCATTGGGGAGAGCCGCACCAGACCCGCACCACCGATCCGCAGATTGCCGATCTCGGCTACATTCTGGGCCACAAATCCGGCGTAAACATCTACATGTTCCATGGTGGAACCAGCTTTGGCAAAATGGCCGGCTCCAGTTGGATTGAAAACAAATTCCGGCCCGACGTCACCAGCTACGACTACGATGCGCCGCTCGACGAAGCTGGCCGCCCCACCGCCAAATACTTCGCCTATCGCACCGCCATCGCCAAGGCCACCGGCGTAGAGCCGCCTCCGGTCCCGCCCGCGCCGCCTTCCATGGCCGTGCCCGCATTCACGCTCACCGAGTCCAGTTCGCTGTGGGTTGGCCTGCCCGCGCCGGTGCAATCGAATACACCCAAACGCATGGAGGAACTCGGCCAGTCCTACGGCTTCATCCTCTACCGCAAAACACTGGATGAGCCTGCCCACGCCGACCTCGTGCTCTCCGATCTGAACGACTACGCGCTGGTCTATCTGGATGGCCGCCTGTTGGGCGCGCTCGATCGCAGCAACCAGCAGGACCGCCTGCGCATCGACAGCGACAAACCCGGCGCACGGCTCGACATTCTGGTAGAAAACTCCGGCCGCATCAACTCCACCCGCGAAATCCGCAAAGAGAGCAAGGGAATCAGCGCCGCCACGCTGGCCGATAAGCCGCTCACCGGCTGGGCCATCTACTGCCTGCCGATGAAGCCCGACTCCATCTTCGACGCGCCCGGTCTGCCCGCCGAAGCCAACTTCACGGCTACCGCAAAATCGACCACCGCAGCAAAATCAGCAATGGCTCCGGCGTTTTATCGCGGCGCCTTCACGCTCGATCTGCCTGCAAACAAGCCTATTCCCGACACATTCCTCGACGCTGCCGACCTCGGCAAAGGTGAAGTCTGGCTGAACGGCCATCCGCTTGGCCGCATCTGGAATGTAGGTCCACAGCGCACGCTCTACGTACCCGGCGTATGGCTGCACACGGGCCGCAACGAAGTGGTTGTGCTCGACCTGCTGCGCCGCGATCATGCGCCGCATCTGGCCGGACTGGCCCAGCCGGTCCTCGATGCGCCCACCCGCCAGTCCACCGCCGCACCGGATGAGAACGTAGGAGCCAGCGGCAAACCATAGCATAATCGGCAGGACTGCAACGCCTTCGGCTCACGCTTCGTGAGCCGAAGGCGTATGCGGAGCAGAAACCATCTCAGTCAGCAGAATTCCAACCAGAATCAGCCCCGCGCCACAGGCCGGACGCACTCCCAGCCGCTCCCCCAGCACCAGAAACGAAGTCATCCAGGCAAAAACCGGCTCCATGGTCAGCAGCAGCGCGGTGTGGGTAGGCGGCAGCACCGACTGCACCCAGCTTTGCACGGAGAAAGCAGCAGAGGTGGCCAGTACCGCAGCCACCAGCAGAGCGGTAATCAGGCGAGCGCTCCAGTGGATCTGCGGATGCTCGACCAGCGGCAGACTCAGAGCCATAAAGAGGGCGCAAAAGCCTACCTGCAGCATCGCTAGTGGCCGAAAATCGACTTTGGGCGACGCATGGGCCAGAGCAATACAGTGCAGGGCAAATCCAACCGCGCAGCCAAGGGTAAGCAGGTCACCGAGGTTGATGGTGGCCAGATCGGGCAACAGCCCCAGCAGCAGAGAACCGCTGGAATGAGCTTCCGCCGGCACGGTCAGCAA
The DNA here is from genome assembly GCF_048629425.1 of Telmatobacter bradus. NCBI lineage: Bacteria > Pseudomonadati > Acidobacteriota > Terriglobia > Terriglobales > Acidobacteriaceae > Telmatobacter > Telmatobacter bradus. The sequence goes on along the minus strand of NZ_CP184532.1, from coordinate 1,960,546 downwards.
AAGAATACCCACAAAAGCCAGAAACGCACCCGCAAAGGCATTCCAGCGCGGCGCATGCGCTCCCGGCGGCCGCAGCCAGCGAATCGCAGAGAAAAAAGGAACCAGCACCACCAGCAGGCCGGTAATAAAAGCCGATTTGGAGGGTGTGGTGCGCACCAGACCGATGGTCTGAAACTGGTAGCCAAAGGCCAGACAGAGGCCCACGACCGCGCCATAGGCAATCTGACGACGATTGATCGTGCGCCAGTAGCGGTGGTAGGCCACAGCCAGCACGGCAAAAGCCAGCGTCATACGAACAAGGTTGAAGGCGGCAGGCGTAGCATCGGCCAGCGCCGCCTTGACGACGACAAACGTCGCCCCCCAGACCGCAACCACGGCCAGCATCAGCAAGGAAGCTCGCAGTTTCATCTGTCAGGATTATGGCAGATGGGCAAAGCCCATCCCCCATCCATGTCCTGTAAAGAAGCTTGCTAAATCATCGGATCGTCGACGATGTGGCCCATCTTTTCCTGCTTGGTGCGCACATAGTCGCTGAAGGTATCCAGCGGCACAACCTCGGCCGAAACCCGCTCCGCCACCTGAATGCCCGCCGCCTCAACGGCAGCCACTTTTTCCGGATTGTTGGTCATCAGGCGAATGCTCTTGATTCCCAACAATTGCAGAACAGACACAGGCATTGCGTAATCGCGACAGTCGGGGGCAAAGCCCAGCTCGACGTTGGCCTCCACCGTATCCAGTCCGTTATCCTGTAGAGCATAGGCTTTCAGCTTGTTCATCAGGCCAATGCCACGGCCTTCTTTCTGCTCATAGAGCAGAATGCCCGCGCCTTCCTTGCCGATCCTGTTCAGAGCCAGCTCCAGTTGCAAGCGGCAATCGCAGCGCAGCGAGCCAAAAACATCGCCGGTCAAACATTGGGAGTGGATGCGTACCAGCGGCGGCGCGCTCTTCACATCGCCCATCACCAGAGCCACCAGCCCCTCGACCTCGTCGGGCTTGCCGTTCACGCCGGAAACGGTCCGTTCAAATCCCTGAATTCTGAAGTGCCCCCAGCGGCTGGGAAAGTCCGCATCGGCAACCTTTTTCACGCTCTCAAGTGCCATCTTCCTATTTTACTTGGCCGGGTAAACGGCCGTCTCTCCATGATCCGGGATTGACTCTACCCTCGTTTCACTTTGGATGCACAAACCGACGATTGGATGCCACCCCCGGAACGCGATAGAGTGAAAGCGTGGTGGACGACAAGCTAATTCTGATCACACTGCTGGTCAAACTGGGCGTGGCTGCCGCGGTGGCCAGCGCGCTGGCCCGGGCACGCACCTTCCAGCGCCTGCTCTTTATCGAGCATCGCCGCCATCGCCAAACCGCGGCTTTGCTGGCCTTTTTTCTGGTCCCGCTCACCCTGGGCGTCTGGGTACGCACCACGGTCCCCAACTTTCTAGCCGCCGACATCTCCTTTGAAGCCGTGATTCTGCTCGGTCTGCTCGTCGGGCCCGGCTGGGCGCTGCTGGGTGGACTGGTGCTCTCCACGCCCGCGCTGCTGCATGGAGAGTATCTGGCCCCCCTCTTCAACGCCGTGCTGGGTCTGGCCGCGGGCACATTCGGCCACTTCGTCGAGTGGGAAGAGATCTGGTCCTTTACCCCACTCATCGATCTGAGCCTCTACCGCTGGATCCGCCGCAACCTGCGCCAGCCCCGCATGGATCGCCAGATCCTGATGCTCTTCCTGATTGCCGGACTGGAAATTGTGCGCGAGCAAGTCTCCCAACTCTATCCACGACGGCTCTTTGCCCTGCATACCGGCGTGTGGTGGCTGCAGGCGCTCACCTGGCTCTGCGCCCCCATGGTGGTGGGCATCACGCTGAAGGTCTGGAATGCGCTGCGCATCGAACTCAAGCTGGAAGAGCAGAAAAGACTGCTGCTCGAAGCCCGCCTGGACGCCCTGCAGCGGCAGATCAATCCCCACTTCCTCTTCAACACCCTCAATGCCATCTCTTCGCTGGTGCGCAGCCGTCCAGAGATGGCGCGGAAAATGACCGTCAAGCTGGCCAACATTCTGCGCGCTCTGCTCAAGGACCACGACACCTACGTGCCGCTCAGCGAGGAGCTGCGCTTTACCGACGATTATCTCGACATTGAGCAGGTGCGCTTTGGCACCGAAAAGTTGAAGGTGGTCAAGGAGATTGACCCCGCCTCACTGGAGGCGCAGGTGCCCAGCATCCTGCTGCAGCCGCTCATTGAGAACAGCATCAAGCACGGCCTGGAGCCGCGCATCGGTGGCGGCACCATCACCCTGCGCAGCAAACTGATCGGCGACATCCTGCGCATTGAAGTGGAGGACGACGGCGTGGGCATGGGTGAAAAAACAGCCCCGACGCTGCGCCGGCCAGGCATGGGCATCGGCATGAAGAATGTGCGCGAACGCCTGGAAGTGCTCTATGGTCAATATGCAAAATTTGAGGTCATCAGCAGCCCGGGCCGGGGAACCTCGGTCATTCTCGAACTGCCGTCAAGCCTGACCCAACCCGAATAAGCGAAGAACCCTAGGAAATCTCAGATTAATACGTTGTTTTGAAAGGGCACGACTTTAGTCGTGCCGCAAATGCCACGAAAAGGCGAGGGCTTTACAGGCTGCGGAAAAACTCTCTTGGGGCTCGGTTTTGAAAGGGCACGGCTTCAGCCGTGCCAAATAAACACAATAAAATCAACGGGGCTTTAGCCCCTGAGGGAAGGTCCTGCAATCCAGCCGAAACTTGATCAGAGCTTCCCTGGCTAGTACAACACCACTTTGAGCTTCGCCTGGCAGTTCGTCTCCGGCCGGAAGGCGACGATCTGCTCCTTGCCGTCCTTCTGCAGGTGAATGTAGAGCGGCTTCTTCAGGACTTCAGGCAGCTTGGTGATCTTCAGGTGCCCCTGCGCGTCCGTGTAGGCCTCCAGATCAAGACGCTTGACGCCCATCAGGCCATACTGAATCCGGGCCTGCATCTTGGCCGCATAAACCGGCTTCTCATCCGGCGTAAGTACGGTGATTTCTGCCGAACAACTGCCCAGATCCGCAGAGATTTCGTTGGGCGGCGGCACGGGCGTCTGCGCCTGAGCACGGCCAGCCGACAGGACAAAAACAACCAATAAACTTGCAGGCAAAAAAGAGAACTTCATGGGCCCAGTATAGCTCCAGAGCATTTCTTGCTGCGTCTTGCACAGGCCTGCGCGTTATGCTCAAAGTATGGTGCGATTCACGGTATTGGCGTCGGGTTCCAAAGGCAACAGCACAGTTGTCACCGGCGGCCGTACACGCATTCTGATCGACGCCGGACTGAGCTGCCGCGAGCTCTTCCGCCGCATGCGCGCAGTGGGCGAAGATCCGGAGACGCTGCAGGGCATTCTGATCACCCACGAGCACGCCGATCACGTGAACGGCATTGTGGTTACCGCCCGCAAGCTGGGCATTCCCGTCTACTTTACCGAGGCCACCCACCGCGCCTGGATGCGCTGGCTCACCCCCCGCCGCCAGATGAGCTATACGCAGTGGCTGGAAAAAATGCGCCAGGAAAAAGCGGCCGCTCCGGAAGAGGGCGAAATTGCGCCCGAAGAACAGGTTGAAGAGACCTCTGTAGCCGTGGCCACCGCCGAAGACCCCACTCCCCTGCCCACCGGCAAACAGGATCCCGTCTGGTTGCCTAAGGTGGAGTACTTTGCTCCCGGTGAACCGTTTTCCATAGGTGACTTAATAGTAAACCCCTTCACCACTCCCCATGACGCCGCCGACCCCTGTGGCTTTGTGCTGGAATCCGAGGGGATTCGCATGGGTTATGCCACCGATTTGGGATATATGCCGCCCAACGTCAAGCAACAGCTCAAATCCCTGAATCTTCTGCTGCTTGAATCGAACCATGACCCAGAAATGTTGCGCGACGGCCCCTACCCGTGGGCGGTAAAACAGCGGGTTTTGTCCCGAGTAGGACACCTTTCAAATAATTCTGTAGCAGAATTCCTGAAAGGGGACTATGATCGCAGCGCAGAGGTAGTAATCCTAGCCCATCTATCTGAAAGCAATAACCTTCCCGAATTGGCACACCTCTCGGCCTCGCAGGCTCTGAACACCCATGGACAGCTATTTGCCAACCAGTTACTGGTGGCTTCCCAGCAGGAACCTTTGCAGTCCATTCTTTTCTAGTGCTGTTCCATTACAATAGTATTTTGAGGGTGTTGCTTTGTGAAACACTCTGAACTGCAGAAAGGCAGAAGCCTCAATGGTTTTGTCTTGCACTCCGACAGATTTCGGAGGAACCTTCGCAACGTTTTCGGTTTCGAAAGCGTCTCACAACAGAGTACCTGTGATGCTACTTGGATCAAATCTGGTGGGATGCAGAGAAATGAATCCATAGCAAAGCGAGTCTTGAAAATTATGGCAAAATCTCAATGCACAGATCGAGTGGTTGGCGCCATCCTGGCAAGCTGGCGCTATGATATTTCGGGCATCTCGCCCGACATGCGTAAGGACTATGAACAGCATTTGGTCGAGTGCAGCCGCTGCAGCGCGCGGCAGCGCTTCCATCGCACGCTGGATGTTTCGCTGGCGATCCTTACCTCACTCTCTGCCGTGTTCTTTCTCTTCGCTCTGGCCGTCCTCAAGCACATCAAACCGCTTGAGCATGTTGCCTTTAATATCTTCAGCCTGGATATTGTGGACACCTATCACATGCTGGTTTCGGCCGGTATCGCTGGACTCATTTTCTCGGTGATCGTTCTGGCTCTGGTACTGACGACCACCTCCGCGCCCATGTACCTGGGTGGCATTGCGGCAGAGCGCGCACGCTTGCTGGAAGAACGTCTTCCCGCAGCCATCAAATCTTTCCGGTCCCGCTAAACGCTAGCGCGATCGACAACGGACGCAGAACGGCCTCCCCACCAGGGAGGCCGTTCTGCGTCTGCTGAAAATGAGCTACAAGCAAAAGGAGACGGTCGTTGGAATTTGACTGGAGCGCAGGCGCGCTGGCCCAAGGCTTGGCCTGCTACAGCCGCGCGGAGTTCTTTGAGGCGCACGAGTACTGGGAAGCCTGCTGGAAGCGGGCTGAGGGTGGCAACAGGGTCCTGCTGCAGGCTCTGGTGCAACTGGCCGTGGCCATGTGCCACCATCAGCGGGGCAATCGCGTAGGAACCCGGGCGCTGCTCCGCAAATCACTGGAGCGTCTGGAAAACTGCCCCGAGGCACTGGGCGAAGTGAATGTACAGCGCCTGCGGAAAGAAGTGCATAGTTGGATGCGTTGGTTGGATGCGGAAGAAAGTGCGGCACCGCCGTCGGTTCCCGAAATTCTTGCGCCCATCCAAATTCCCCCTTCCGATGCACCGTAGAACGATTTGCTCCCTTCGTTCGCCAGTTGCCCGCCACCCGCACCGCAACTGGCTATACTGTAGGGGATTGGAATCATGACCCGGACCACAGCGCCCGGCTTGACGAGGTTAAGGATCAAGATGAAAACACTTCTGGAGCGGCTACGCAGCCGCCGTCTGGCTTCAGCTTTCGTTGTGCTCACAACATTGTCTGTTGTTCTTGTCGTTGGTTCATATGCGGCGCACGGCGTGCGTGGGCAGGTGCAGTCGAACTCCTCCGCCGACGCCACGCCTCTCAAGGTGGTCAACTCCACCTTGCCGCCCAATGATTTTGTGCGCATCGCCAAGCAGGTGGGTCCGGCCGTGGTCAACATCAACGTGCAGATCCTGCCCAAGCAGGCCGAAACCAAAAAGAAGCAGAACCCGCGCCTGCGCGCGCAGCCCCGCTCCCAGTCGCCCGAAGACGGCGACGATGACGACGATCAGGGGCAGGCCCAGAACGGCATTCCCGACTTCTTCTACAAGTTCTTCGGCGGTCAGGCGCCCGGCATGCCGGGGGCTGGCGAAGATCCCAACCAGGGCGTGCAGGAATCGCTCGGTTCCGGCTTCATCGTCGATCCCAAGGGCTACATCATCACCAACTACCATGTGGTGGAGAAGGCCGACAAGATCTACGTCAAGCTGGCCACCGACCCCGACAATCAGGACCGTGGCCGCTCCGCGCGGCTGATCGGTGCCGACAAGGCCACTGACCTCGCCGTCATCAAGATCGACACCAGTACCCCGCTGCCCACCGTCAAGCTGGGCAACAGCGATCAGGCGCAGGTGGGCGACTGGGTGGAAGCCATCGGCAGTCCCTTCGCGCTCTCGCAGAGCGTCACCGCCGGCATCATCTCGGCCAAGAACCGCACGATTCAGCCCGGCGCTTCGGGCCAGTTCCAGCACTTCATCCAGACCGACGCCGCCATCAACCCCGGCAACTCCGGCGGTCCGCTGCTCAACATGAACGGCGAAGTCATCGGTGTGAACACGGCCATCTACACGCAGTCGGGCGGCTACCAGGGCCTGGGCTTTGCCATGCCCTCCAACACCGTCGTCGATATCTACAATGACCTGATCAGCCCCAGCCATAAGGTGGTGCGCGGCTCCATCGGCATTACCTTCCAGCAGGGCCTGTCGGAATCCGTCACGCGCATCTATGGCAATGGCGTCATTGTGCAGAGCGTCACTCCTGGTGGTCCGGCAGACAAGGCCGGCCTCAAGGAGCGCGACGTCATCACCCACATTGATGGCCGCCCCATCAAGGATGGAGACGATCTGATCAACGAAGTGGCCGGACGCCGCCCCGGTTCATCGGCCCGCATCGGCTTCCTGCGCGACGGCAAGCCGCAAGACGCGACCTTGACCATCGGCGACCGTGACAAGATCTATGCCGAACTCACCGGCCAGCAGCCGCAGGAGTCCGACGAGGATCAGGGCGACCTTGGCGAAACCAAGCTGGGAATCGTCGTGCGCCCCGCCCCGCAGTCGACCGTCAGCAAGATCCACAGCGACGGAATGCTCATCCAGTCCGTGCGCAGCGGATCGTTTGCTGACCTGCAGGGTCTGGAGCCCGGTCTGGTCATCACCCGCATCAACCGCCAGTCGGTCAGCACCCGCGACCAGCTCAACGCCGTAGTCGGCAAGCTGCACCCCGGCGACGACGTGGTCTTTGAGGTCATCGACCCCCATCATGCCGATCAGGGCATCAACATTATTGGTGGACGTCTGCAGTAGGGTAAAATAAAGGAGCGGTGCCGGAACAGGAATTTATCGGCATCGCTCCTGAAAACTTTAGTTATCAGGACCAGATTACGAAATTGTGCTTGATGCTTCCATTTATCACGGCTACACTGGTCGCGAATTACCTTGGAACATTTTCATTGAGGTGGATTTCAACGTGTCATCCATGCGATCTTCTGTGGTCATGCTATTCGCCTCGGCGCTGATAGCATCACCAGCATTTGCATCTCGGGTTCATCAGGCCCCGACCAGCGGTCAGTCACACCACAGCCACAAATCTGCGGCCGCTACTTCTGCCCCTAAATCCGGTAGCCATTCCACTGCCAAGGGTGCTCATGTGGTGCAGGCTTCAGCCAGTACCCATCGCATGCACGGCCAGCAGGGCATTGACCCCGAACGCGCCACCCAGATTCAGCAGGCTCTGATCCGTGAGCACTATCTGACCGGTGAAGCCAGCGGCCATTGGGACTCCGACACCGCCGCCGCCATGCAGAAATTCCAGGCCGATCAGGGTTGGCAGACCAAGCTGATGCCCGACTCGCGCGCCCTCAAAAAGCTCGGCCTCGGCCCCGACTACTCCAATGCCATCAATGCCAAGACCGGCAACTTCGTTGATCCGCCGCCGCTCAACAGCATCCCGTCGAACACGATTGCTGGCTTTACCGCCGGATCAGGCGTAAAAGATTAGTTCTTCACAAATATACCAACAACGACCGCAGGGATTCTCCCCTGCGGTCGTTGTATTTTTAGCTCGCATTTCTCACTGAAAAGCTACAGAACCACCAGCAAGAGCATGGCAAACAACGCGGCCGAAGCCGTCGAAAGAAAATTCACTGCATCATTGTTCAGCCAGCCGCGATCCTCGATGGTTGCGCCCAGCAGGCTATCGAAAAAGAACCCGAAAACTCCGCCCCCCAGCGCAATCCAGAAGGTTGAAGGGCCGTCCTGCACTGCCCATGCGCCCGCCGCCGCAACCACTGCCGCCGCCAGAGCTCCGGCGGCGGTTCCCGGCAGACTGATGGCCCCATTGGTTCCCGGCAGCACACGGCGCAGTGTGGTGAGCAGACGCGGCGTACCGCCAAAAACCTGCCCAATCTCGCTGGCCACCGTATCGGCAGCAGCCTCGGCAAAAGCGGCCAGGGCAATCGCAAACAACGGCATCGGAGTTCCCTGCCCCCGGTTAAACCCAGTGCCGCCCCCCAGCAAATTCAGCAGAAATGGATGCGCCACCAGCATGGCCACGCCCAGATTGGCGGCAATCTGCGAGGTAGTACGACCGTGTTTGCCCTCGGCCAGCCCCAGACGCTGCTTGCGTCCCCGGCCCAGCCGCGTAGCCAAGTGGGCCAGCAAGGCCACCAGCAGCACCGGCACCAGCGCCGTGCGCCACGGCTGGTAGGGCCAGCTTTCGGTGGAGTAGATCAGGCTGGCGGTAATGGCCACACCTGCCGCTGCAGCTCCGGGCGTGGCTGCGCCCAGCCTCCAGCTGACCAGCCCCAGCAACAGGCTGGTGCCCAGCACCTCCAGAGCCACCATGGGCATCTGAGTGGCCCACCAGTGTGTTTCCAGAAACAGATCGGCAGCCGCCGCAGGAAGAACGGCCAGCAGCACCAGCTTCGATTGCCAAAAGATCGTATTGCGCATCGCTTTAATGCTAGAGCATTTTCGGAATACACGTAGACTTTTTAAGGAGCTCACAAGGTGCCTTTTTCTTGAGAAAAAAGGCACTTAGCATCCCGCTTTCGATCTACAGCAATTCCGAAAATGCTATACCGGTTCGCATGCACAAACAGCGAGGGCTTCCGGCCCGAAAGTTCCGGGGCGGAAGCCCTTGCATGTAGAGTTTTTTGCAGCGGCAAAAACCGCGCCGAGCAATTCTTCCGGTTTTACCTCAGCAAGCCAGCCGTTCGCGGGTCAGCTTTACGCCGTCCAGTCGGCCGAGCAGCGTAACCGCAATCCGTTCACCATGGAAGAGGCTTGCCGCCAGTTGCTGCACGTCTTCGGCGCTGACGGCCTCGATGCGGCGAATCACTTCTTCCGAGCCGACAAAGCTGTGGAAATACATCTCCTGCCGTGCGATGTTGGCCATGCGCGCATTCGAGCTTTCCATGCCCAGCAGGATGTTGCCCTTCAGCTGATCCTTGGCGCGCTTCAGCTCTTCGGCTTCCAGCGGAGCTGTTTTGATGGCGCGGAACTCGGCCAGAATCAGATCCACCACATCGAGCGCCTTCGACGCCGAGGTGCCGGCAAAGACGCAGAGCGTGCCGGTGTCGCGGTACGGGCTCAGGTCGGAGTACACCGAATAGGCCATGCCGCGCTCTTCGCGGATCGTCTGAAAGAGTCGCGAGCTCATGCCGCCACCCAGCACCGTATTCAGGATCAGAGCCGTGTAACGCTCCTTGGAAGTGATCGGCGGCGAGGGCACGCCCAGGCAGATCTGCACCTGTTCCAGCGATTTCTTGTTACGCAACAGAATGCGGGCGCTGGCGTCGGGCGCGGGTTCCTCATTTAGGGTTGCGCCGCCGGGCATGGAGCCGAAGCGCGCAGTCACAGCCTCCACGAACTCATCGTGGTGCAGCTGCCCGGCCGCTGACAGAATCATGTTGCCGCCATGAAAGCGGTCGCCGTGATAGCCAGCCAGCTTGTTGCGATCCAGACCGCGCACCGTATCGGTGGTGCCCAGAATCGGCTTGCCCAGCGGATGCCCCTTCCAGAAGTTCTGCGTGAACAGCTCGTGGACCAGCACGTCGGGATTGTCTTCGTCGATCTTGATCTCTTCCAGAATGACGCCGCGCTCGCGCTCAATATCGTCAGGCGCAAAAATCGGGTTCAGCACCAGATCGGAGAGCACATCGAGCGCCACCGGCACATGTTCAGCCAGGGACTTGACGTTGAAGCAGATGGTTTCCTTGCCGGTAAACGCATCCAGATTGCCGCCGATCGAATCCATTTCGCGGGCAATGGCCTGGGCCGAGCGTGTTCCCGTCCCCTTGAAGAGCATGTGCTCCACAAAGTGCGAGATTCCGTTGATTTCTGCCGGTTCGCAACGGGAACCGGATTTGATCCAGACACCCATGGCCACCGAGCGCAGATGCTCCATGCGTTCGGTCAGGATGGTCAGGCCGTTGGGCAGGACGGTACGGCGAAGATTACGTTCTGTGCTCATGGACAAGCTCTGATTGTAGGCGAACGCGAGCCAAAAGGGTACGCGAATCGTGGAAAGACGCGCAGGAGCGGTGTTAGCGCAGTTAGCGGAGTTGGCGGAGTTGGCGCGATTAGCCCTGCGGATGATGGAAGCTGCAAACAGAAGTGGGTGCCCCAGGTCCCGCTTCTGGGACATGGGAAGACTGCGAACCAGATCCAGCAAACCACAAATCGATCCGAAGGTGAAATCATCCTTTCCCTGGTCCGAAAATCCGGACCAGGGGCACCCAGAGAATACTGAATGCTCAGATCCGGCTACAGGACCAGCTTTCTAACCCAGCCAACGCCACCAACCACGCTAACCGCGCCAAAAATGCTCTATTCTGAAAAGGCCGTGCGTAAAGCCTCCCCATTGCCGATTCTTCCCCCGCAGCCCGCCGCAAAACCCCTCTTTGGCCTGAACCGCGCCCAGTTGCAGGCGCTGGTGGCCGACTGGGGCCAGCCCGCCTTCCGCGCCAACCAGTTGGCCGAGGCGCTCTATCGCCAGCGGGTCGAATCCATTGCGGAAGTCTCCACCCTCTCCAAATCCCTGCGAGAGCAGATCGAGTCCGCGGGCTACGCCGTGGCCCGGCCCAGTATCGCCCAGGTCTTTTCTTCCGTGGACGGCACCGAGCGCTACCTGGTTGAGACCAACGACGGCCGCACGGTGGAAACCGTCTGGATGCCGGAAGGCGACGACGGCGAAAGCGGCGACGGCAGCGAGGATTCCCCTGTAGCTTCCGCCGACCCGAAAGAAACTGTCCAACGCGCCACCATCTGCGTCTCCAGCCAGATCGGCTGCGCCGTCAACTGCCAGTTCTGCCTGACCGCCAAGCTCGGCTTTGAGCGCAATCTGACGCCGGGCGAAATCGCCGGGCAGGTCATCGCGGTGCTCAACCGCCATCAGGTCGAAGTCGGCCGGGACCGCGTGAATCTGGTCTTCATGGGCATGGGCGAGCCGTTTCTGAACTACGACAACTTCATGGCAGCGGTGCGGATTCTGGTGGAAGAGGTAGGCCTGAGCCCGCAACGCATGACGGTTTCCACCTCCGGCATTGTGCCCGGCATCGAGCAGTTCGCCGCCGAGCCCCCTGCCCTGCGCCCCAAGCTGGCGCTCAGCCTGAATGCGCCCGATGATGCCGTCCGCGCTGAAGTGATGCCGATCAACCGCAAATGGCCACTCGACCAGGTGGTGGCGGCGCTGCGCACGGTGCGACTGCGCCCCCGCGAACGGCTCACCTTTGAATATGTGCTGCTGGGCGACGTCACCGACCAGCCCGACCACGCCCGCCAGGTGGCCCGCTTCATCCGCCGCACCGGTCTGCCCGTCAAGGTCAATCTGATCGTGTGGAATCCTGGCCCGGATGTGCCCTACAAGATGCCGGAAAGCGGCGCTCCGGAGCGTTTTCATGCGCTGCTGATCGCAGAGGGCGTTCCAGCCTACCTGCGCCGCCCGCGCGGCCGCGACATCTACGCCGCCTGTGGCCAACTCAAGCGCACCGTCGAAGGATGAGTCCCAACAGGAGTTCGCCTCTGCCTTTTCCGTGGGGAAAGTGAAAGAAAAATCACGTTTTCTCATCACCGGAAGGCTTCTGGCGCGTCCAAACTAAGAAGAAACATTTTGCGCGGGCGGGCATAGCTGCCCAGGACCCGGTCTCTGATTTACAATCACGGGGTAAGCAGGAAAGTTCTGAATGAGGCTTTATTCAATGAAATCAAGCCGGGCGCTGGCGCGTTTGGTTCAGGCGGGGGCAGCCTTGACGGCTGTTGCTCTGGTGGCGGGTTGCGGCAGCAATTACAAGTCTGTGGTAACGCCCGTTACGTCGAGCGGCGCGGCTGCTCAGGTGACTTCGTATGCTGTAGCCGTCTCGGCTCCTTCCAGCAGCACCGGCGTGGCCACAATCATCGACTACTCAGGCGATACCGTGATGGCCTATGCCAGCATCGATTCGGGGCCGTACAACTTTACCCTCGACGAACTGGGCTCTGAAGGCTACACCTACAATCGCGACGGTACGTTGACCAACTTCCCCATCAGCACCTCACTGCAGGCCAAAAATGTCCTGTACTCCACGCTCTCCACCGGCGCGGTTCCCATTAATTGGATGGCGCCGTCAACCGGCCTGTGGGCCGCTGATCTGACGAGCAACGTCGTCGACATCTTCTCCGGTTCTCCCGAAGCTTTCAAGGAGTCCATTCCCACCTCTGAAACCTCACCGGTCTTCATTGCCGGCGCGCCGACCACCAGCGGCCAGCGTGAGTATGCGATTTCGCAGGGCTTTACGGATTCGACCGGCGTTACTTGCAATACCAGCGCGACGAGCGAAGCCTCCGATGGCTACGCCACTCCGATCGAGATTTCAACCTATACGGCGGATACGCCCATAAAAGTTGGAACTTGCCCGGTCTTCGCAGTGCAGACCCCGAACCTGAAGCGCCTGTTCGTAGTCAATCGCGGCAGTGACACCATTACCGTCATCAACACGGTAAGCAACGCTCTGGATTCCTGCACGCCCTATGAGAATGTGGCTGGCCAGTGGGTAACCTGCCATCCGACCATTCCGCTGTCGCAGAATGCACTGACAGCCACCAGCGTTGTGCCGCCCAACTGCGCGTCGGCCTCCGATACGGCCTGCGCAGCTATGCCTACCAGCGCCGAGCCGGTCTTTGCCGAGTACAACTCCACCACCCAGCAGTTGATTGTGTCGGACTATGTGGGCGGCACCATCAGCGTGATCGACGTGCCCCTCGACGAGTACGGCAACGACTCGAACACCTATAGCAGCTGCACCAGTACAGGATCCTGCACGCTCACCGGTGGCTTTGGCAGCGTACACACCATCAAAGTGGGTCGTCAGGCCACTAACACCAGCATCACCACTAGCCCCTATCCGGCCAGCCTTACGGTACTCTACGACGGCACCAAGGCCTACACTGCCAACCAGGGCGATGACAGCGGCGATGGCAACGGCACGGTTACTGTGGTAAACCTGAGCAGCTATACCGTGGAAAAGACCCTCGAAGTCGTCGGTCATCCGCGCACGGTGGTCTCTACTCAGAACTCGGAGTACACCAAGATCTACGCGTCCTCGCCCGACAGCGACTACCTGACGGTGCTCAAGTCTACGGGTACCAGCACCGATGTGGTGGACACGACGATTCTGGTCGACGGTGAGGTGGTGGATGTTCGCACCACCACGCAGAATGGTTCGAGTGGAAACATCAACTACACGAGCCGCACACCGGGTTACGGCCTGCCCTGCAACCTGCCGCCGAGCCTATTGACTCCGGCGTCGGCTACAACCTGCCGCGAAATGCCATAAGCCACGCATTACAAGCAAAAAAAAAGCCGTCCTAGATAGGGACGGCCTTTTTTGCCCTGCAAGGATTTCCCGCTCCAACCCTTTCCACCCGAAAAATAAAATATATTTGTTGCAACAAATACCTCCTTCCTGCATCCTATCCTTAACAGCATTGGATTGGTCCTGCTCGGACCACCGAATCCATCTCAAGAGCCTTTCGCTCTTCCCTTGTAACGGCCCGGCGCTCCGCCGGCCTGCACCGAAAGGAGTTTCACTATGAAGCATTTCATCTCACTTGCCGGCCTGCTGGCTCTGGCCGCCCCGCTTGCTCTTGCGCAGTCCTCCACCTGGGTCTCTGACACGGCTCACTCCGAGGTCGACTTCAGCGTCACCCACCTGTCCATCTCCAAGGTCAACGGCCGCTTCGGCAAGGTACAAGCCACGGTGGTGTACGACGCCGCTCACATCGCCAGCTCTTCGGTCAAAGCCACCATCGACGTCAGCACGGTGAAAACCGGTGAAGACGGCCGCGACAACCACCTGAAGACTCCCGACTTCTTCGACACCACCAGCTTCCCCACCGCGACTTTTGTGAGCACGGCCGTCAGCAAGAGCGGCAACAACCTGATTGTGAACGGCGCTCTGACCCTGCACGGCGTCACCAAGCCCGTCACGCTCACCGTCGAAGGCCCTGCCGGCCCCGTCGAGGGCATGGATCACAAGCAGCATGCCGGCTTCAGCGCTACCACGACGATCAGCCGCTCCGCCTTTGGCATCGGAAGCAAGTTTCCGGCGGCCATGGTCGGCGACGATGTCAAGCTGACCATCGATCTGGACGTTGCCAAACAATAAGCTTAGTCAAAATGGCGTGAGGCGGAAACTTCCCCACCGCCTCCCCATCCTTTCCACGAGCAGCAGGAGTACACAATGGCTGGCCTGAAACTTGAAATCATCCAGGATCCTCCCTTCTTTAGTCTGGAAGAAGAGGGTTTCCTGAACCTGCTGCGCACGGCGGACTGTCTGGAGCGGATCTTTCACCGCAAAACCCGCACCTGGGGTCTGACCTCTACGCAGTACAACGTGTTGCGGATTCTGCGTGGCGCTCTCCCGCATGGTCTGACCTGTGCCGCCATCGGTTCACGCATGATCACAGCTGAGCCCGACATTACCCGTCTGCTGGCCCGTCTGAAGGTGCTCGAACTGATTGAACAGGAGCGCGACCAGCAGGACCGTCGCATCGTTTGGACCCGTATTACCCACAAGGGTCTGGAACTGCTCCAGTCCATGGAGCCAACGATCCAGAAATTGCCCGTCGAGCTGCTTGGTCACCTGGATAAGGACGAGCTGCAGACCCTGATCCGGCTGCTGGAGCTGGCGCGTCGTTCGAGCGCCAACCCACAGACAGAGGCAAGCTGCCCTTCCGCCTCATAAACTTCAAGAGCAAAAACAAAGAACGTGCCGGATTCTCCGGCACGTTCTTTGTTTTGTATAGAATTCAGCCTCAACCCAACTTTTGGGCTAAAGACTCCTCATCCGAATCAGCCTGGATAATCTTGTTGTGCAGGCAGTAGAGCGCCAGTTCCAGGCGATCGCTGACCCCCAGCTTGTCATAGATCTTGCGCAGGTAGTTCTTGATGACCTGCTCAGTGGTGCCCAGCTGGAAGGCGATCTCCTTGTTGCGCTTGCCTTGCGTGATGCAGGTGATGATCGACAGCTCTTTGGGCGAAAGCCTGGGTTGGTTGCGCGGACTCACCAGAGCAGCGGCCTGCGAGCGATAAGCCTCAATCACCCAATTCACCGACTGGTTGTCGATCCAGGTTTCTCCAGCGGCAATGCGCCGCACACAGCGCACCAGCAAGTCGGGCGAGATGGAACGAGAGACGATTCCGCGCACGCCACGCCGGTAAAGCTCCACCGTGTAGTTTTCATCCGTGGCCACAGCCTGCACAATCAGCTTCACATCAGGAGCCAGACGCAAAAGCTCTGGAATCGCATTGGCGGTTCCGGCCAGCAGACTGCCTTCAAGAATCACAATATCTGATGGATAGCGTTCGATTGCGGCGCGCAGATTCTCCAGCGACTCTGCTTGTGCAACCACCCGCAGATCATCTTCCAGTGCAAAAATCTTCCGTATACCGACCCGGTAGATTGCCTGGGAATCAGCAAGAATAATGCGAATTGCGCCCGGTGTGGCCGCTGATTCGTAAATCTCGCCGTCAGGATTTTCGTCCAGTATGTCCATATGTCAGCTAGCGCCAGCGCACATTTCCGCCTGCTTACTGCTCCGCAAAACGATACTCATCAATTGTGGAAGCAGCAAGATACAGATTCTGGCTTAAAGAGCAGCGTACCACACGTCCTGCGCAATGAACCAGAACATCGTGTTTTGTGCCCAAAATCTGCCCCGGCATCCGGAGTGTAAATTGAATTGCACTGCCCACCGGAACAGTCTGCCCGATCTCAAACAAGACACCGCTGGCGCTCACATTACGGGAGACAGCAGGCATTTCCTCCCCATCGATCAGAACCACTACCGGCAAAGAGAGTGGGAAACGGACCGCACAGCGCACTTCCTTGTGCCCGCTGCTTGGCAACGCAAACCCGGATACGAAGGAAGAAACTGCCTTGACATCGTTCATCAAACTCTCCTCAGGCACAACATTGTCAGACCCACTGTACCAAATTTGCGTCTATTTCCTGTGGAACCAAAGTTTTCCACATGGTAATCAGAGCCCGAAAAGGTACTCCGCCCGGGCATCGCAAGGCCAAATGCCCCTGCGGCCCTCCGGAGCATAAGACCCACACCAAAATCCCCACCGTGCAGCGCCTCCCGGAGTTCCCCCTGCCATGCTCTGGGTTTGCACGGGGTATCAATCAGGAAACCTTTCATTTTCTACACATTAAGTCTTCAATCGAAAGCAACCCCTGTTTCGGAAGAGAATAAAGACCAAAATATTTTTACTTGCTGGCACTCTACAGAAAAATCTCGCTAAGGTTTCCAACTTTACATCAAAATGAGGCACACTCATTACCTCGGTTATTCCTCCTTCCTCCCCAGCGGACTACGCTCTCGGTGCAGTGTACTTTACGCTGCGAAATTCAATACTTCTTCGCTTGGAGATAAAACCATGACCATTCAATTTTCCAGAATTGCCGCCGCTGTTTTCGCCTCCGCCCTACTCTCTCAGGCCGCCATGGCAGCCAGCCCCGTCGTCGTATCGCCTCTACCGCCTACTCTGCCAAACCTTGCAGCCAGCCCCGTCGTCGTATCGCCTCTACCGCCTACTCTGCCAAACCTTGCAGAGCACGTGTTCTAATAGCGCTTAGAAGCGTTGCGAAGTTCGTAGTGGCCATGATCTGACAGAAAGCGATTCCGATCATGGCCGCGCTCTAAAGAGGTGCGGGGGGTGGATCTGGATGCGCTGTCTTTTTATATCGGAATCCCGCTTGAACTGATTTTGGTTCTGTTGCAGATAAAAAAGCGCTCCTACAAATCACTCCCCATATTTTTTGCTTATAGCTTCTGGAGTTTGCTCAGTGATTCATGCATTTGGTGGATATCAAAGCACGTCTCACCTCCACTCTTTCTGAAAATCTATTTGATTCAACTTTCAATCGATTCCTCAATGATCTTTCTGATCATGCTCGAGATCGTATGGGGCACTCTGCGTCCGATTCACGCCTCACTTTCCAAATACTCATTGATTCTGTCCGCAATCCTGATTGGCCTTTTAGGTCTCTGTTTTTGGCCATTTTCTCAGCTTATACTTCCAGGAAAATTGAACGTCTTAGGCATATTCCTTTTTCGTTTGGAACAGACCATGGCAATTTTGCGAGTCTTTGTTTTTGTAGTCTTGACCGCCTGCAGCCATCTGCTCCGTATGAACTGGAAGCATCGTGAATTGCAGATTGCCACAGGATTTGGCGCCTATTCCCTTATTGCACTCACTGTTTCATTTATTCATTCCCACCAATCTGTAGGCATAAATTATCACTGGCTTGATTTCTTCAATTCTCTTTCCTATGAGTTTGTGCTGGGATATTGGGTGGTATGTTTTGCGCAGCCAGAGGCAGTACGTGAACAGTTCTCCCCGCACATGCAAAATCTCATGCGGAGCTTGGCAGAAACGGCACACGGCAATCTTGGTCTATTGCAAAACCGCAAAAAGTAGTTTTTTTATAACAGCGTCTTCGTCAAATGCCAGAACCAATTTCGCACTCTACCGCGCACATCTTTACCCCGGCATAAGCCGGGGTAAAGATGGTCACATTCGTCCAGGATGCTATTCGTTCAGGATGATAAGGGGAAGCCGTCACATAGCTGCTACAAAGTCTGGAATCTGCGCCGCTGCATGCTCCTGCAGAAGTCTGGTCATGCGCGCGGCCATTGCCGAGTACATGGACGCGGCGCGGTAGGCGTTCATCCGCACGCCATCTCCGGCTTTGGCCAGGCCGTACTGCGTCAGAGTCACCAAAACACACAAGCGCACCTGCATACATCCGCTTTGCAGATTTTCAACCATCTGCAGATCCACGCCCTCGTAGTGCTTGACGACGTAATCTGCCATCTCCTGCATGACCATGGCGTTCTGGTACATCACCCAAAGCCCCTTGGGGCCCTCCATGCGCTGCCAAACATCCTGCGGCGTAGCGTCCAGCTCCTCTTTCCAGAGGAATCGCTCATTGAGCTCGCGCGCGCTCCAGTCCATTCTTAAGCGCGCCAACAACACATCCCAGGACTTCGCCTCGCGGCGGTGGAGGGACATCTTCCAGCAGAAGATGTAGAGGCCAATTGCCGTGACCACGACGAATTGGATGATTGGAAGTACCATTTAGTTCCTCTGGCCGGGCATCGGTAACCTGAAATTTGGTTTCATCAGCACAGCCGAATGATTACTTGACCCTAGTTTTTACCAAATTCCGTGCGACTTGTAGAGCAAAAAACACTGTTTCCCCTCTGGAAGTACCATCACCATTTCCACACCTGCATTCGACTAAAGTAACCATCCTGCTTCCTACCAAGAGGTCAGACCGAAAGGAAGAATACCTGCAAACAAGCAATAGCAGCAAAGCTTGCGCCACCAGAGGCGAAAAACAAGGGAATAATGACGGTGTCATATAGCCAATATTCCGAACTGCGGACTACACACATAGAATCTGCACATTCCAAATCCACCAAAAGTCTTTCTTCAGGCTCGAAGAAGGAAGTGGTATGACCACAATCTATTCTAAACAAAGAATTTTGACTAAAGCACGCTCTTTTTTTCCTTCAAACCGCCCCAAAGGCCTTCTTTTACTAGCAAATCTGCGTTGACAAGGCATGGAAGACTCTCCGACAATTGCCCGCCGTGAACCGATTTACCTTTGAGGATGGCCTTGCGATTCTTCGCTTCTCTCTCCCCTTGCGGTAAATCCTTCACGGCTCATCAAGGAGGCTTTACATGAGTTGTTCAATCCATGAGGCGCAGGCATCAAAAAAGGTCATACAAGGCCTACAGCATCGCCTGGCGCTCCCATTCTGGCTTTTTGTGCTTGCCATTCTGTTGACTGGTGTGGCACAGGCGCAGATGGCAGGTTATGGCGCCATCGCCGGCACTGTCGTCGACCCATCGGGTGCGGTCATCAAGGGCGCAACCATCACGGCCACCCTTACCTCGCAGAACACCAAAACCGTGCGTTCCACCACGGCCAGCGGCGATTACAACGTCTCCCCGCTGTCACCGGGCGACTACACACTCGTCGTCACCGCCAAGGGTTTTGAGACCTTTCTGCAGGAAAACATCACCGTGAACGCCCTGCAGACCGTGCCTCTGAGCGTCAAGCTCACTGTGGGCGGGGCCGAGCAGACCATTACCGTGACCGAAGCGCCTCCGGTGCTGGAAACCAGCGATGCCACGCTGGGTGCCGTCATGGATAACGAAATGTACTCCAGCCTTCCGCTTTTGATGGGCGCCGGCGGCAATGCCGACCAGCGCCGCGCCACTGACTTTGCCGCGCTGATGCCCGGCGTGCAGAACACTTACACCAACGGCAGCTCAGCCAACGCCACCGACGCCACTGGCGGCGTCAACGGATCGAATCCTGCCGGCGGCACGCAGGAACTCTACATTGACGGCACGGATCTGCCCAGCGCACTCGGCGTCGGCGACCCACGCCCGACATGGTCGGCCTTCGGCATGGACTCCATCGACCAGTTCCAGGTGCAGACCATTGGCTACAGCGCGCAGTATGCCGGCCAGGGCGTGCAGAACTACTCCATCAAGCAGGCCGGCAACCAGTTTCACGGATCCGCCTATGAATATCTGCGCAACAAGTTCCTGGATGCATGGGGCACAAACAACAAGACGCCCACCGCAACCGGCATTGTTCCCTCCGGCAGCAAGTGCAGCAGCTCAACCCTGACCGCCGACACCGCATGGTGCAAACTTGAGGGTGTAAAGCCGCAAGAGGTCATGAACGAGTACGGTATCGTGTTGAGCGGTCCGATCATCAAGAACAAGCTCTTCCTCTTCTACAACTACGGCCAGTACCGCTATCAGAAGGGTCCCAGCCCGACGCTGCAGACCCTGCCCACCTACAACATGATGGGCTATGACAGCAATGGCAACTCGCAGAGCTATGCCGATTACACTGGCTACCAGACGGCCATTGCCGGAACCAGCACTGCTGCGGCCATCTATGACCCGGCCACGCAGACCCAGGCAGCCTGCTCCACCACCTGTTCGCGTACTGCCTTCGCCAGTGACCATATTCCGCAGGCACGCTTCTCGGCGGCCTCGCAATACATCGACAGCAACTATCTGATGCCTCTGGAAGGCTCCACCAACCAGGCGCTGTACACCAACAACGTTGCCTACGGCACCAAGTCTGGCTTGTCGAACTGGTACCAGACCGGCCGCCTGGACTACAACCTCAACCCGGCGCATCAGATCAGCCTGATCGTCGCCTTTGGCCGCCAGTCCTCCACCGGCATTTACTCGGGTGGCACGCTGCCGGCTCCCTTCAACACCACGCAAACCTATCACCCCGACACCAACGTCGACATTCTGAAGGACACCTGGACGATCAACTCGCATATGGTCAACCAGGTTTCCATCGCCGCCTCGCGTTACGTCAGTGACTCAACCTCCACCAACACACAGTCGCAGTACTCCGCCTCGACGATCGGCATTCTGAACATGCCTGCCGGACAGGCCAGCTACTTTCCCGCGATCAAGTGGTCGGGCGCATCCGGCTACGTTCCAGGCACTTGGGGCGGATACTCCGCCAACAACAAGGGCAACGACACCTACACGGCCACTGACAACCTGCAGTGGGATCGGGGCAAGCACAGCCTGACGCTGGGCGGTCAGTTCACATTGATGCAGTTCAACATTCAGAGCCCGACCACGTACTCTAGCCCGGCCACATTTACCTTCGAAACGGCACAGACGCTCGGCTACTCGAGCGGCAAATCGATCAGCAACTCCGGCGCTGCCTATGCCAGCTTCCTGCTGGGCGCGGCCTACAGCGGTTCGCTCTCGGTGGCAACGCCTGAACTGAGCCCGCGCTGGAAGGATCCCTCGTTCTGGCTGCAGGACAACTACAAGCTCTCGTCCAAGCTGACCCTCAATGGTGGTCTGCGCTGGGACGTCTGGCCCGCCGTCCACGAAAAGAACAACTACATCTCCTGGCTGAATCCGACGGCCACCAACCCCTACACCGGCAACCTGGGTGCGTTTTCAGCAGCCGGCGGCAACTCCAGCGACGGCTATCATACCGGCAAAAGCATTCCTTCCAGCATGTGGTGGAAGAACGTCTCGCCGCGCCTCGGCCTTGCCTATTCAGTAAACAGCAAGACCGTCGTTCGCGCCAGCTGGGGACTTTCCTTTGCCCGCGGCAACTGGGTCGCCGATCCCGGCCAGTCCGGTTCACCCTCGACCACCGGCCTGCTCTCCAGCGACGTCACCTCTTCGACGACGCCCGGCGGTTACGCCTTTGGCTCCAACGAACCGGCCTTCTACTGGGACGGCACGGCCTGCAGCTCGACCAACAGCACGCACAGCGCCAGCAACCTGGCCGGCGACGGCCTGACGGCCTGCGGCTATACCGGATCGGTTTTAACACCCTCCGCCACCCTGCCTACCGGCGTCAGCTCCATGGCCGCCTACGGCGCCTATGAAACCGCCAACATGAAGGCCAGCAATGCCGCCAGCCTCATGTACTGGGATTCGTATTATGGCTCGCGTGCTCCTGAATACGAAAACTGGTCGCTCGGCATCGAACGTCAGCTCAACCGGGATACCTCCATCTCGATCAGCTACGTAGGTAGCGAAGGTCACTTCATCAAGACCAGCGGCTCCACCGGAACCTACTGGAATAACAAGCTGGGCGAAGGCTACGCCGCCATGGCCGGCTACTCGCTGGCCAGTTCGACCGGCACCACCTACTCGGCCTGCAGCGGCCTCAGCTGCTCCTACCCGTTGCTGAGCAACAAGGCCAACCTGAACAGCACCAATGGTCTCACCGTAGCGTCGGGTCTGGGCTTTACGCCGCAGAACGCCTTCACCGGCGGTGGCGGCTATTACACGAGCAACACGGTGGGTGCCTACTACGCGGCGTTCCCGCAGTACTCGGGCGTCAGCGCGGGCACCAGCTTTGTGGGCAACACCAACTATCACGCCCTGCAGGTCGTGGCCAAGCAGCGTATGTCGCATGGCTTCAGCTGGATGGCCAGCTACACCTTCTCAAAGAACATCGATGACCTGGGCACCTACCGCGTCTACGACAACGCGCGTCTGGATCGCTCGCTTTCCGCGGCCAGCCAGCCGCAGAACCTCACCATCACGGGCGTCTGGCGCTTGCCGCTCGGCAAGGGCCACACCTTTGGCAACAACATGATCTATCGCAGCATCACCAGCGACTGGTCACTCTCCGGCATCGGCACGGTTCGTTCCGGTCAGCCGATCATCGTCACCGGCAGCGGTTGCGCCGGCTCCAGCATCCTGAACACGTGCATGCCCAGCCTCGTGGCTGGCCAGAAGGGCCGCCAGTATAGCTGGGGCAAGAGCGCCAGCGGCAAGAACGTCAGCTGGGACAGCAGCAACTCCAACTACATTGGTTCCGTCAACTACGTCAACCCGAACGCATTCACCGTCCTTGCTGCTGGTAACTGCAACGCATCCAACACCACGGCCACCCCCACCGGTGCCTACCACACCTACAATGGCCAGGCCTACTACGTCTGCGACGGACCTGAGGATTACGCCTACGGCAATGCCCCCCGCGTAGCTCCGATGAACATGTTCTCGCAGAAGTACGTCAACGTTGACATGGCCCTCAAGCGCAGCTTCCCGATCCACAACACCTGGAAGCTGTCACTGGAAGCCGATGTTTCGAACGTTGCCAACCACGCCACCTACGGCGTGCCCAGCTGCACCGTGCAGGCCGGCTCCACGTCGAGCTTCTGCACCGTCACGGGCATGTCCTCCGCCTATAACCCGCGCGAAGCACAGCTCGCCGGCCGCATCAGCTTCTAAATCAACCTCCTCGTACCTGATCCAGATTCCGGAAATAGTCACTCCGGGGTCTGGATCTGATCATCTTTGCGGTCCGGTCGATTTTGGCCGGGCCGCTTTTCTATGCACCTGAAAACAGCAGCCTATAGCGGTTCTCCAATTGCTGTACACCGAAGCCACCGCAGTGGCTTTTTCTCAAGAAAAAGCCACCCTGCACAGCCTCACAAGGGCTACACATATTGGAGAACCGCTCGAAGAAGCCCTTTTGCGGTCGGAAGGAGCAGGGGCTTTCAGGCCCCTGAATGCAGCAACCTACGGGTGGGCCTTCAGGCGCGGGCCATTTCTTCCCTTCTGCCGGATTGAAAGGAAGAGGCAGAGTGTTCGTGGCGGGAAAATGCGGAAAGATTTCGTCCAACAGCCAGAAACTCAAAACCCTCCAGCATCCGGTTGGATGAGGAGGGTGAATGTCACATGCCATCTTTATGATGGCGGGGACGACGGGGCTCGAACCCGCGACCTCTGCCGTGACAGGGCAGCGCTCTAACCAACTGAGCTACGTCCCCACTGCTTGACTACTTTCCAATTCTACCTGATCGGAAGGCTTTCCGTAAAATCCGGCGGCCAAAAGCACTTCTCTTCTGGCCTTCTCTCTGGATCAGCCCAGAAACTCAAAACCCTCCAGCATCCGGTCGGATGAGGAGGGGTGAATGTCACATGCCATCTTTAAGATGGCGGGGACGACGGGGCTCGAACCCGCGACCTCTGCCGTGACAGGGCAGCGCTCTAACCAACTGAGCTACGTCCCCACTGCTTAACTACTTCTTGATTGTAACCGATCCGAAAGTGTTTCGTAAAGTGTTCCTGTGGAAGACTTTCGGCTGCCTGTAGAAGCTCCTGGCCGGATGGCTGCACGGGCTGGTTCCCGGCCTGCTCGACCTCCGGAAGCTCAACACAGCGCCCGGCAACTTGCTTAGTGTAACAGAAGTTTTAACCTCGTGCGCAAGCCCCCGGGAAGGCAGTTTATCAACAGCGCTGGCTCCCAGAAAAATCGTGCAAGGTTGCCGTTCCCTGATGGTCACGGCAACTTTGGACCTGTGGCTTGCGGGTATAGAATCCCTGATTTTGCTCAGGCCTGAAATCCTCTACAATGCCAGCGTGCACACTTCACCGGACCTCACCCTCGTGCTTGAAAAGACCGCGCTGCTCTCGGGGCTGTCACCCGCCGAACTGAAGCAGCTTGCCCAGCGCACCGCCCGCAAACGCTACCAGACCGGCGAACTGCTCTTCAGCGAAGGCGACGCCTGCAGCGGCCTGCACATCATCACGCAGGGCAAGGTACGCATCTTCAAAACCTCGGCCAACGGACGCGAGCAGGTGCTGGCCGTCAATGTGCCCGGTGAATCGGTGGCCGAGCTACCGGTTTTTGATGGTGGCAACTATCCAGCCTCGGCCATGGCCATTGAACCTGCCGAGATCGCCTTCATCTCCCGCCGTGACTTCAATGCCTTCTGCATCGAGCACCCGGAAGTCGCGCTGAAGGTGCTCTCGGTGGTGGGCGCGCGCCTGCGGCGGCTGGTCGGCATCATCGAAGAGCTTTCGTTCACCACCATCCGCCAGCGGCTGATTGCCGTACTGGTTAAACTGGCGCAGAACGAAGGCCGGCAGAGCGAACGCGGCATCGAGTTCCTGCTACCCGGCACCCATCAGGAGCTGGCCAATCAACTGGGCACGGTGCGCGAGCTGATCTCCCGCAACCTGATGCGCCTGGCCGCCGAAGGATTGATCGAAGTAGATGCGCGGCAGATTGTAGTGCGTAACCTGAAGGGACTGGCCGCACTGCTGGAGCAGAACTAAAGCATTTCCGGAGTTGCTCTAAAAAAGAGATCCCTGCCGGCTTTCTTCAGGCTGGCAGGGATCCAGCAACGCCGCATCGTTGTTGCGCACATTGCCCACGCGGCTGCTCACCGGCCAGCTTGTCACGCGGTCCGCAGCCAGCGGCCGCAGCAGGTCAGCCGCGGCCTTCTCATCTACCAGCCAGCTTGTGTAGTCCTCGCGCTCCACAATCACCGGCATGCGCTCATGAATCGCCTGCAGTTTTTCGTTGGCCGCGGTGGTCAGAATCGTAAAGCTCTCCAGCGGCCTGCCGGTGGGCGCAAGCCAGCTCTCCCACAGACCGGCAAAGGCCATCGGAGAACCATTCGCTGGCGCAATGGCGAAAGGCTGGCGAGACTTTGGGCCCGTCTTCTGCCACTCGTAATAGGCGTCGGCCGGAACCAGACAGCGGCGTTTTTTGAGCGCCTCACGGAAGGCCGGCTTGGCGGCAGCCTCTTCTGAGCGGGCGTTGATGGCGCTCAGCCCCATGCGCTCATCCCGCGCCCAAGCCGGAACCAATCCCCAGCGCAGCAACGGAGCCTCACGGCGACCTGTCTCCGGATTCAGCCGCACTACAGGCTGAAAACTCTGCGGCGTCACGTTCCAACTAGAAACAGCGTGGCGCAACTCTTCCAGCTCCATCTCAAACCATTCGGCCAAAAGTCTGGGTGCAGATTTTCGCGCGTATCGACCACACATCGTGGCTCCAGCATAACCGAATGCGTTTTTGGTGCACCACCCATACCTTCTACAATGTAGTAGACGATCAATGCGCATCTTTTTCATGGAAAGCGTGTTGAATCGAGAAGGATGCTGCATCGGCAGGATAAGAGCGGAAGTTCTTGCGGCGCGATGCGGTCGTCCGATTGGAGAGATTCTGTGAAAATCAATAAATTCGCTGCAGGCATCGTACTTCCCCTGCTTCTTGCCGGAACGATTGCCCCTGCCATTGCACAAGGCCCGCAAGACCATAGAGACGACCAGCAGGATGATCACAACGGTCCTGCACGCCATAATGATCACGGTGCTCCAGCACCGCACTTCGTGCGTCATGACGAGTGGCGTCAGGGATCCCGCATGAAGGGTGGCGATTGGAAGCGCGGCCATCGGCTTGACTATCGCGCCTACCATCTGGATCCGCCGCCTCCGGGCTGCGAATGGCGCGAGGTTGATGGAAACTACGTTCTGGCAGCCATTGCCTCGGGCGTAATCACCTCAGTGATTGTGAACGCCATCCACTAAAGTGGTTCGTGGGATTGCCCACGCAATGCACCGTAAAACAAAAGCAGAGCATAGGCTTCGTCCTTGAAGCCCATGCTCTGCTTTGTCTGGATTTGTCTCCTCCACAAAGAAGAATGACCAGATGATTGCCTGACCGGCCGCAGTAGACCCTGTCGCCTGCACCCATATGAACTCTCAGTTCGATGACCCCTTCGCCAACAGAAGCACAATCGCCGAAGTTACCCGCTTCGACGTTATGGACGCACAGCAGAACCCGGCTCTGGGCACGCTTGTCCCGTAGACCGTGAAACCAATCGTTGAAGGGACAATCTCCGTCCCCTTGCCGATAGACTACGACCTCGATCACGGCCTACGTGTAGCATAAAAGCTACACGCAGCATAATCCTTATTCCAACGAAGAGTGCCCCTTGCAAAATCCGATTGAGACGGAGAACCGTGTCTGGGCATGACTTGAGTCGCCGCAAAAACCTCAAAACAGATAGGGCTTTACAGGTTGCAGAAAAACTCGTGGCGGAGGGAGGCAGGGGTTTTAACCCCTGCAAAAAGCAGGCAAAAAGAACACGGGCTTCAGCCCCGGAAGTCTTTTCACCGGCAGGAATCCAAAGTAGGTAGGGTAAGAAAAAGCCCGCGCCTAAAGGCGATATTCAATGCATCAATTCTTCAAGGGCCTGAAGGCCCTTGCTCCCTCCGCAAAGCAATACTGCAAGAAGCTCCAGAAACTTCCATTGCGTGCTAATTCAAAAACAGCGTCCGGTAGAGCGTATCGCGCTGCACGGGCTTGAAGCCGGCGTCGCGGATGATGCGGCGCAGCTCCTCTTCCGTCGTGCAGTTGGAGGTGCCAGCCGCGCGGACCACGTTTTCTTCCAGCATCACCGAACCCACGTCATTGCCGCCAAAGTGCAGCCCCAGCTCCAGCACCTTCAGCCCCTGCGTCACCCAACTGGCCTGCACGTTCAGGATGTTGTCCAGATACAAGCGCGCAATCGCCAGTGTTTTCAGGTATTCGACGCTGGTGGTCTCTTCCCATCCGCGGCCACCGAGGGCTGTATTCTTCGGCTGAAAGCTCCACGGAATGAAGGCCGTGAATCCACCGGTCTCTTCCTGCAGTTGGCGGATCACCTCGAAGTGATTGATGCGCTGCTCAAAGCTTTCGCCCATGCCAAACATCATGGTGGCAGTAGTGCGCATGCCCAGACTATGCGCCAGACGATGCACGCTCAGCCAGTCTTCGGTGCTGCATTTGATGCGTGCCACGCGGCGGCGGACGTCGTCGTCCAAAATCTCCGCGCCGCCCCCAGGGATGGAGTCGAGCCCCGCATCGCGCAGGCGGATGAGCGTATCGCGCAGACTAATACCGGAGTAATGGGCAATGGCCAGCACCTCGCTTGAAGTCAGGCAGTGCAGCCAGATCTTCGGGAAGCGCTCTCTAATTCCACGGAAAAGCTGTTCGAACCATTCGATCTTCAGGTCGGGATGGACTCCGCCCTGCATCAACACGCCAGTGCCGCCCATCTCTTCGGTTTCGGCGATCTTCTGGTAGATCGTCTCGAAGTCCAGGACGTAGCCTTCTTCCGAGCGTGCGCCCTTCAGCGGCCTGTAGAAAGCGCAAAAGCTGCAGTACTCGGTGCAGAAGTTGGTGTAGTTGATGTTGCGATCAATGATGTAAGAAACCACGCCCTCGGGGTGAAGGCGATGGCGCACTGCATCGGCCTCAAAACCAAGGCCAAGCAAGTCGGGGGAACGGAAGTAGTCGAGAGCCTGTGCTCGGGTCAGCGACATATTGTTTTGATTCTAGCAACTGACCCAAGCACTCAAAAAATTTACACCCAGACGAAGGTCGCCTTGTCCTTGTCCTTGCGCACCTTGCTCACGGGAAAAACCTGCCCATGAATCACCACGAAGACGCCCGGACCAAGCAACTGCGCGGCCATCAGGCTTTCCGTCAGGTTCTGCAGGCCGTCGCTGCCCTCAAAGCCCAGCGGCGTCATGGCACCGGTCAGCACCACGGGCGAGGTCAGCCCGGGGCAGGCTGCTTCAATCACCCGGCCCGTCTCCACCATCGTGTCGGTGCCGTGGGTAATCAGGATGGGCAAGCCCTCCGGCGCCAGTTCCCTCACCTTGTCCGTCACCAGCGCGCGGTCTTCGTCGGTCATCTCCAGACTGTCTTTGTTCATCAGGGAAATCGACTCGATCTCGCTTTCCGGCAGACGCAGTTTCAGCAGGTAGCGGTCCAGCTTGCTCCCCCGGTTCTCCACCACGCCGCGCTGCTCTGAATACACCTTTTCAATGGTTCCGCCTGTCGAAAGCAGATAGATCTTCTTCATTCCCACTCCTAGAAGCAAATTCAGAATGATCGTGCCGTCTGAAAGAGTGTGCCAGGTGCCGTTTTCTTGAGAAAAACGGCACGCTGCCTTATCAACTCCCTCTACACCAATTCTGAATTTGCGTTAGCTTCCGATCCCGTGTTCTGTCGATTGCCTGGCAACGTTCCAGCTGAGATCCTTGCTTGATTTTATCCGTCCGCACCACTTCTCTTCAGAACTCGCGCGGACCTCTGCGTGTAAGATGGAGCCATCTACACTTTTTAGCTTTCTGATCTTCAATAAAAGATGGCCCCGGAACCATCGCAACTTTAGCCAGGAAATAAATAGTTCATCCACGATACGTATCTCAATAGAGGTCTTATGCTGAAAAAATTGCTTACCAAGCCTGTCTGGTATTGGGAGCGGAAGCGGGAGTACCCGATCCGCCAGCGTTATACAGAGCTTCCTCCCATCGCAGTCACCCCCTCCAGTGCGCGCCTTGTGGTGCTCACCACGCCAGCCGCTTTGCCCGACGCACTGTGGGCCGCCTGGAGCTGGTACCGTTTTTTAAAGAACAACAAATTCCAATTGCAGTTTGTGGTGGACGGCAAACTATCTGCGCAAACCGAAGCAGATGCGAAGCGGCTTTTCCCCGAAGTTCGGATCGATGAAGCAGCCCAACTCGTGGAAAAGCTAGGCCAGGAAGAACCCGTGCTGGGAGGGTTTTTCCGCGATCACCCGCTCGGCAAGAAACTCGGTTTTTTACTGGCGCTCTCGCAGCAAAGCCCGCTTCTCTACTCCGATCATGACGTGCTTGCCTTCCATCCACCCGTGGAGTTGCTAGACTGTATTGCCAGGAACGAACCATGCTTCTTCCTCGAAGACAAGGACGATACGCGCGATGCAGAAATAGTAAAACGCGCTCAAACCCTTGGCGCGAACTATCTTCCCAACTTCAATTCGGGAGTTCTTTATATTCCCCAAGGTGCTTTGTCGGTTGCATTGGCGGTGGATCTTTTGCGAGACTGGAAACCGCCGGTTCGTTCCTGGTTCACGGAACAAACCATCCTGAGCATTTTGATGCAGGCGGCGCAGGCGCGTCCCTTGCCGGAAAGTCGCTATATCATCAGCAATCACCGCCAGTTTTATTGGCAGCAGGATGTGGATTACCGGAAAATTTCCGCCCGCCACTTCACCGGCCCGGTCCGCCATGTGCTCTACAAATTCGGCATGCCCTTCCTGCTGGAGCAGAGCAAGAAACAGGAAACGGCAACCGTTTAAATGCGCAAAAGAAAAACCCTCCGCCCGGCACAACAGCCCGGATGGAGGGTTTTCTTTTTGCTGAAAATTCTCTACTTGGCGTGGCGCTTCTGGTGCCAGACCCAGGCCGTACGCACGATCTCGTCCAACTCGGTGTAGCGCGGCTTCCAGCCCAGTTCCTTGATCGCCTTTTCGCTACTGGCCACCAAGACGGCAGGATCGCCGGGCCGGCGCGGACAAACTTCAGCCGGAATCGCATGGCCGGTCACGCGGCGGGCCGACTCAATCACCTCCCGCACGCTGAAGCCCTTGCCATTGCCCAGGTTGTAGATCAGGCGGCTCTCGCGGTCCAGCGCTTCCAGGGCCAGCAGGTGGGCATCGGCCAAATCCGACACATGAATGTAGTCACGAATGCAGGTTCCATCCGCCGTCGGATAGTCCTCGCCAAAAATTTTGATCGACTGCCGACGGCCGAGCGCCACATCCAGCACCAGCGGAATCAGATGCGATTCGGGCTCGTGAGCCTCACCACGGGTAATGCCGCCAGGGCCTTCCGGCGCACCGGCCACGTTGAAGTAGCGCAGCGAAGCGCAACGCAGGCCGTGAATCCGGTTCATCCAGCCCAGCATGTGCTCCACCAGCAGCTTCGACTCGCCGTAGGCGTTGGTAGGCAGCAGCTTGGCGGTTTCCTTGATGGGAACCTCTTCAGGCTCACCGTAAACGGCCGCCGTGGAAGAAAATACCAGCTTGTTCACGCCGCAGTTCAGCATGGCTTCCAGCAGAGAGAGGGTCGAGGCCGTGTTGTTGCGGAAGAAGGTCTCGGGCACCTTCATCGACTCGCCAGCTTCGATCAGGGCAGCAAAGTGCAGAACGCCGTCAAAGGGCTTGCCTTCGGCTTTGGCCTGATTGAAAAGGCTTTCAATTCGGCACCGGTCAGCCAGCTCACCATGCTCAAACCTCACCCCGGTAGGCAAAAGATCCCGCCGCCCATGGCTCAGATTGTCGTATACCACCGCCTCATGGCCCTTCGACGCCAACAGCCCGGCGACAGTGCCTCCTATATATCCAGCTCCACCTGAGACCAGTATCTTCACAAAAATGCTGTCCTTTCTTCCTTGAAGTTCGACGACTCCGCCTGCAACTGCCAGGAACGACGCAAACCTGTGCGCTGCACTCCGGCTCTAACTGTATTTTGACCGAACACCCCCTGTCCAGTCCTTGAATTTTCGTTCCCAAGGACGAAGATTGCACGCAGGACGGCGGTAGGACATCTGTCTAACACGCTGTGTGGATGTGAGTTACAACTGCCCTACAAGACATGGAAGGTCGCACAGATTTCCCCTCCGCACTGCGCAGAATGCGACAACACCCCGTCAGGAGTGCCTTTTCGCCTGTCGTACAGAGCCAGGAGTGCCTGTTGTCCCATAGGCAGACAATTTGGCTTTCGCGGCATCGTCCCCCTCGTCCTGACCAAAGTCATCTACGCATCAAAAATGCGGAAAGAGCCGGAAAACTACCGTTTCCCGCTCCGGGATAGTTCCATTCCGGTTCATGCCTGGCACTGATCCGCCGATCATCCCATCAGGTTGTGCGCTGGAACGCCTGAGACGTGGGGCGCTCCACGCAGGTTCTCTTTCTAATTTTTCATACCTGTACCGCACTGGCGGAAGCACACGAGGAACAAGCATGACGAACAGCATGGCGATCAATATGGCTAGCAATATACCGAACAAGCAGACAAGCGCAGCGCGCTTTGGCCTGTTGCCAGAGCCGGAGCGGAACGCGGGGTCGATGGTGACCAGCGCGGCCATCAACGGGGCGATCCTTTTGATCGTTCTTTATGTGGGCACCATGGCGCATCACATGATCCAGGTGCATCGCTTTGAGCAGACGCAGCTGATTGTGCCGGTCAGCGAGCCGCCCAAGCCCAAGGTCAAGCTGCCGCCTCCGCCGCCCATGCCCGCGCCGCCCGTGGTGCCGCACGTTGAGTACGAAGCGCCCAAGATCGTGGCTCCGGTGCCGCCCAAGCCCGAGCCCAAACCCATTCAGATGGAGGCCAAGCTGGAGGCGCCCGCAATCAAGCAGGCCAAGCCCAACATCGTGCTTGCGCCCCAGCCCAAGGCCGCGCTCTCGGCCGCCATGCCCGCGCAGAACGCCAGCGTCAAGGCCTCCACCGCGCCGGTACATCTGGGCCAGACCTTTGGCGTAACACCCAACCCCAACGCCACGCGCGCCGCCACGGTAGCAGCCATCGGCAACCCTTACGGCGGCCATCAGGGTCCGGCGGTTGCGCCCCACGGCGTAGTCGGTTCCACTGGCATTGGCAACGGTTTAAAGTCCGGCTCGAACGCCGGCATGGTGGGCCGGGTTGCATCTGCGGGCATTCCCGGAGCCACGGCCGGCAACAGCATGGTGCAGGGCCATGTGGCCTCGGCCGGCATTCCGCGCGCCACCCAGGCGGTGGCCGTGCAGCCCAGCGTCGCCCAGGTTTCCGCCACCAGCTTGCAGATTTTGTCCAAGCCTTCGGTGCAATACACCAGTGAGGCCCGTCAATTGCATGTGCAGGGCGATGTGGTTCTGCGCGTTACCTTTACCGCCAGCGGACAGGTGCTCGTCCAGAGCGTCGTCCGGGGCCTCGGTCATGGTTTGGACGAAGAAGCGCGCAGAGTGGCACAGCAGATGCATTTTCGTCCCGCCACGCGTAACGGACAACCGGTGGACATGACGACTAACATCACGATCACCTTCCAGTTGGCGTAACATCGAGCCAGGAACAGACCGGCGAACCGGGTGGTCGCTGAAGCTGCAGAACGAACCCACTGAGGAGCTTTCCATGAAGTTTCGGAAGATACCCCTGATTCTATTTTTGCTTATCCTGGCACTGGGGGTACCACACGCTGAAGCCAAGAAGCAGCCGAAGTACGGCAAATACGGCAAGTATGGGCAGGCCCACCAGCTGACCGCCGAGCAGGCGGCACTGATCCAGCGCGCCGCCAC
The DNA here is from genome assembly GCF_048629425.1 of Telmatobacter bradus. NCBI lineage: Bacteria > Pseudomonadati > Acidobacteriota > Terriglobia > Terriglobales > Acidobacteriaceae > Telmatobacter > Telmatobacter bradus. The sequence goes on along the minus strand of NZ_CP184532.1, from coordinate 1,927,780 downwards.
CCGTGAAAAGGTGCTCATCAAGAACATCCAACAGCGCACCCCGCTGGTGGAAACCTATATTCAGGACACCCGGCCCGACGTCCACCTCTATCAGGTGCCGGTTTCCGACAGCTACACCCTCAGCCGCGTCGACTTTTCCAAAACCTTCTTCGACAAGACCTACGAACCCCGTTCGGCAGCGGCCCGTGGCGAAAAGCAGGGCTGGTTCAAGGGCTCACTCAACTCCATTACCGGGCTGACCAAGCTGCTTGGCCTGGAAAAGTTCACCTACTCGCCCACCGGCTTCATGCAGATGATGTTTCTGGACCCGACCAGCTTCGACCAGCAGCATTACGTCTTCAGCTTCGTCCGCCGGGAGTTCCTCGGCTCGGTGCGCACCTGGGTCTACGACGTGCATCCCAAGCCGGAGACCAAGGGCATGGGCCGCTTCTATGGCCGCATCTGGGTGGAAGATCAGGACGGCAACGTGGTCCGCTTCAACGGCACCTACACCGGCCCCACCACCGCCGACAGCTCCAAGTATTACTTCCACTTCGACAGCTGGCGCATGAACGTGCAGCCCGGCGTCTGGCTGCCGGTGGCCGTTTATGTGGAGGAGACCCAGCGTACCGAGGGCAGGAAGTCGGTTGGCCTGAAGGCCCAGACCCACTTCTGGGGCTATAGCCTCAAGTTGCCCACCCACGACAGCGAAAACGTCAGCGTCAAGGTGGACGACGCCGAGGATAAAAGCGACGACTCGGCCGACGTAGGCCCGCTGCAAGCCTCCCGCATGTGGGTGACGCAGGCGGAAAACAACGTCATCGATCGTCTGGTCGAGGCGGGCCTGGTGGCTCCCTTGAACCAGACCGGCTACGAGACCAAGGTGCTGGACCAGATCGTCGTCAACCTGATCGTGCCCAATAATCTGGCCTTCACCGACCAGATCCGCACCCGGGTTCTGCTCACCGACACGGTGGAAGTGACCACGGTCGGCAACACCATCCTGCTCAGCAAGGGCCTGATCGACTCCCTGCCGAGCGAGGAGGCGATTGCCTCGGTGCTGGCCATGGAACTGGCCCACATCGCCCTCGGCCACCACATCGACACCCGTTACGCCTTCAACGACCGCCTGCTCTTCCCGGACGAGTCCAGCTTCCAGCGCATCGACATGTACCACAGCGACCACGACAACACCGAGGCCGCCAAAAAGGCGCTGGAGTACCTGAACGCCTCGATGTACAAGGACAAGCTGCCGAGCGCCGCGCTTTATTACGCGCAGTTGGTGGACCGCGCCAAGGTGCTGAAGCAGTTGAACTCGCCCAAACTGGGCGACTCCCTGCTGAAGCAGGACGGCACGCCCTGGATGGCCGAACTGTGGCGCATGTCTCCCAAGCTGGACTGGGACGACCTGACCCAGACCGCCGCGCTGCCCTTGGGGAGCTGGCTGAAGACCGACCCCTGGGACGACAAGGTGCACATGCTGACCGCCAAGCGCTACGCTCCGATGAACGCCCGCGACAAGATGCCCTTCGAGGTGACGCCGATCTTCTACAAGCTGCAACGCTACGAAGTGGCCAATGCCCCGGCAGCAACTCCGGCAGAGCAGCCTGCGGCCCAACCGGCAACACAGCCGGAAGCCCAGCCTGCGACGCAGCCCGAGCAACAACAACCGGCCCAGCCGGCCCCTCAGTCAGCAACCCCGCCCAATGACCAGCAGCAACCCGCTACTGGCCCCGCGCAGGGACTGTAGGCGGACGGCACTCTCGCTTCCGGCGAAGCTCGAAGCTTCGCCGGCTGTTTGGATCGCGCTCCCGGAGCGCCTTGATGGCAGCATCGCAGTGACCCTGCACTGCAAGATGGATTGACGATGAAACGAACGATCTTATTTTTCGCACTGATCGCACTCATGAGCTTCAGCCTGACGGCCAATGCCCAGTCGGATCCCTCGGCCACTGGCCGCCGTAATTCTCTGTCCGTGGGCGGCATGGCCTCCGTCGGCCAGCCCGACTATGCCGGCAGAGGAATTGCCGAAAGCAGCCCCTACAAGCTCTTTGGCTACGGAGCATTTGTGGACTACCGCGCCAGCCGCTGGCTGCAGTTGGAAGCCGAAGCCCGCTGGCTGAACTACAACAAATACGAAGACATCAACGAAAATAACTACCTGATTGGTCTGCGCGAACCCATTCACACCTTCGGCAAACTTACCCCCTACGGCAAGGTGCTCATCGGCACCGGGTCGGGCAAATTTCTAAACGGTAGTGCCACCAACATCGCCTACGGTGGCGGCGCAGACTACAGACTGACCAAAAGGCTAAGCGTGCGCGGCGACTTTGAGTACCAGCGCTGGCGTGTGAACCCGACCCTGCACCCATACGTGGGCAGCATCGGCGTCTCCTACAAGATCTTCTAAAAACAGCTATAGACGTGCAAAAAAGAGGCTCCCGTGGGGAGCCTCTTTTTTTGCACGTCTATAGCGATTACTTCACGTTCAACGGCTGGGCCTTGGCGGTGGGCAGTTCAACGCCCAGAATTCCGGCCACGGTGGGTGCAATCTGACGCATGTCAATGACGCCCAGATCGCGTCCTGCGGCAATTCCCTTGCCCACGGCAAAGAAGGAAGCGCGCATCTGCGGATCTTCCGGTGAAAATCCATGTGAACCACGCGAACCCTTGATCGGCATCACCAGATCGCCCGTAAGCGCATTGCCGGTGTAGTAGCCCGCCTTGAGCACGATCAGGAACTGCGCCTCCGGGAAGCTGCCACGCTTGGCCAGCTCGGTTTTATCGAGTACCTGAGCCACGCCGCTCTGCGGATCGTTCTTGAGCCCGTCCAGCAGCGTACGCACCTTCTGCATCGTCGCGGCATCCGACGGATCCTGCACCATGACCGCCGCCATGCCGCCCGACATCCAGGGCTCAGCCTGCCAGCTCTTCACTTCCGGCATGTGGCTCTGCGGATTCTCGCTGCCCTGCACCAGACCGGCCTTCAGAAAAGGAATCGCCAGATTCACCTGATGCGTGATCGGCTCGAAACCATGGTCGCTGACCACCACCACCACCGCATTCGGATTGCTGGCCAGTGCCGCCGCTTCCAGCCGCGCCACCATGCCGTCGATCGCCTCGATGGTCTGATCGGACTCGGTGCTGAAGGGCCCGGACATATGCTCGGCCTCGTCCAGTGCGCTCAAATGCAGGGTCATCAGACCGGGCTTGTGGCGCTTGAGAATCTCGATGGCAAAGCGCGTCTTGGCCTCATCGCCCTCTACGCTCGTGTCGTTGCCCATCATGTAGGGGCCGGCGGCCGGCTCAATCTCGTCGAAGAGCGACTCGGGCCGCGACATGGCCTGAATCATCTTGCGGTCCGCGGGATTCGGCTGCGTGGTGGCACTGTAGTAGCGCCAGAATTCGGGAATCAGATCGTCCACATCGCGTGCGCCCACGCTCACCGGCCAGCCGATGCTTGCCGTCTTCAAACCGGCCTTGTGCGCTGCACTCCACAGAGTGGGAACCTTGATGTCACTTGCATACCAGTACCATGCGCCATCGTGGCACTGCAGCGGGTCGAACTGAAAGTTGGTAGAGATGCCGTGCTCGGCCGGAGGCACGCCGGTGATCAGCGTGGTGTGGCTGGGATAGGTAACCGTAGGCCAGACGCCGACCACGCCCTCGGCGTAGCTGCCCGAGCGCATCATCGTGCGCAAGGCAGGCAGCTTCAGCCCATGCTCGTCGGCCTTGGTCACGTACTCGGGCTTCATGCCATCGATAGAAATCATCAAGACAGGAACGACTTGCACTGAAACAGCATGCATTGAAGCAGGCTGCACCGGCGCGGACTGCGCACTCAGCACGCCCAGGCTACAGGAAAGCACACCACAAACCAACGCCTTGCGAAGCATCTTTTTCGCCAACGTAAAACTCCTCATCCACTACAGTCAAAAACTCTCTTCGCGATTTTACTTGCAGCACTTCAACAGGCGATGAATCCCACGCGCAGGGAATCCCGTACACCGGTCGCCGCACAAAGCAAACGGGCTGCTCCATGGAGCAGCCCGTTTGCGGTAGTAGATTGTGCGACGTTATGCCGGCGAAGGAGCGCCTTCCGGGAAGCCCGAGTTGGTGCTCTCCGGCTTCTGCGACGGCTCTGGCGTGCCCTTGTCAGAGGGCGAAGCCAGCACGGAACGCATCGGCGGCAGTTCCTTGCCTTCAATCAGCAGACGAACTTCTTCAGCATCGATCGTCTCGCGATCCAGCAGCGCCTGTGCAATGCGGTGCATCGCATCGGCGTGGCCTTCAATCAGAAGACGGGCAGCCTGATAGCCTTCATCGATCATCCGGCGAACTTCCTGATCGATCTGCCGCGCCGTCTCTTCCGAGAAGTCGCGGTGCTGGGCAATCTCACGGCCCAGGAAGATCTGCTCTTCCTTCTTGCCGAAGGTCAGCGGACCAAGGCGGCTCATGCCGTACTCGCAGACCATGGAACGCGCCATCTCAGTGGCCCGCTCAATGTCATTGCCTGCGCCGGTCGACATCTGGTTCAGGAAGACCTCTTCAGCGACGCGGCCACCGTAGAGCATGGCCAGCTTCGATTCAAGGTACTCGCGGGTGTAGTTGTGGCGATCATCGGGCAGATAAACCGTAACGCCCAGAGCCATGCCACGGGGAATGATCGTCACCTTATGAATAGGATCGGAATCCTCGCGCAGATAGGCAACCAGCGCGTGACCAGCCTCGTGATAGGCCGTTACCCGCTTCTCGCCATCGGTCAGCAACATCGACTTGCGCTCGGCACCCATCAGGACCTTGTCCTTGGCCAGCTCGAAGTCGTACATGGTGACCTGCTTGCGATTCATGCGGGCAGCGTTCAACGCAGCCTCATTGACCATGTTGGCCAAATCAGCGCCGCTGAAGCCCGGTGTACCACGCGAAAGCACGTTCAGATTGGTATCGTCGGAGGTGGGAACCTTCTTGATGTGCACGCGCAAAATCTCTTCGCGGCCACGCACATCGGGCAAGCCCACAACCACACGGCGATCAAAACGGCCCGGACGCAGCAGCGCCGGATCGAGTACGTCGGGGCGGTTGGTGGCAGCCACCAGAATCACGCCGTCGTTGGACTCAAAACCATCCATTTCAACGAGCAACTGGTTGAGCGTCTGTTCACGCTCGTCGTGACCACCGCCCAGACCCGCACCACGATGGCGGCCCACAGCGTCGATTTCATCAATAAAGATGATGCAAGGAGCATTCTTCTTGCCCTGCTCGAAGAGGTCACGCACGCGGCTTGCGCCCACGCCCACGAACATCTCAACGAAGTCAGAGCCGGAGATAGAGAAGAACGGCACGTTGGCCTCACCGGCTACAGCACGAGCCAGCAAAGTTTTGCCGGTTCCTGGAGGTCCGACGAGCAGCACGCCCTTGGGAATGCGACCGCCGAGCTTCTGGAACTTCTGCGGCTCACGCAGATATTCGATGATTTCCTTCAGCTCTTCCTTGGCTTCGTCCACACCGGCCACATCCTTGAATGTGACCTTCTTCTGCTGCATCGAGAGCAGACGGGCGCGGCTTTTGCCAAAGCTCAGGGCCTTGTTGCCGCCCGACTGCATCTGCCGCAGCATGAAGAACCAGATAGCGATCAGCAGCACAAAGGGGCCAATGTTGATCAGAAGTTGCAGCGGCAGGTTGCTGCTCTGCTCCTTGATCGAGAAGTTGACCTTGGCGGCGCGCAGAGCCTTGTCCAGCTCATCCCAATTGCCCGGCAGCGTCGTATGGAACTGATCCTTCGGGGAGGACTTCAGATGACCGCGCAGTTCGTTACCCTGCACTACTGCGTCCTGCACCTGCTGGTTCTGTATCTTATCGAAGAGATCGGAGTAGGAAACCTCCGTATCCTTGCCACCCAGACTGGCGCCACGCTGTACCACACCCCACAAGAGCACCAGAAGGGCCAGGATGAAGACCCAGAACAACACCGTTTTGACGCTAGAATTCACCAGAACTCCTCTTTCCCGGCGATGGAGGACCTACCCCATCACCGCCTGCTATACCTTAGACGCACGCCGCTTCCGTGAAGTCACAGAAAAAACAAAATGGTCGCGGAAGACACCCTTCCCCTTCCGCTGGAACAGCAGTCCACTCGATTGTACTCCGCAGCCAGACGAAATCGAAGAACTTTCAACGGCTCGAAGTAACTTCCTAACGACCCTACTTATTCCCTTTTACATCAACAATCTGCGCCGGCCCGGCGGGATTCCGCTCAAGGCTGTTCTTTCTCCGCTGCAACCCGCAATCCCGGCTCCGGCTCCAGTTCCACGCCGCGCATCCAGACGATGCGTCCAGCCAGCTCCAGCACCGGCCAACCCACCCTCTGGCTGCCGCTGATCTTCATTCGTTCCAGCACTTCCTTCACCTTACGCTCGCCAGAACTATAACGCATCCGCACCCGGTCTCCCGCCTTCCAGCCGCGCAAAGTGGCTGTTTTTCCAGCCAGTTCGCCCTCCACGCCGCCTTCCAGCTCGATGCGAAGCTTCAGCCCCGTGGCCGGATCCTCCAGTTGGCAGGGCAGCCTCCCGCTAACCTCCAGCTTGGCTTCGGCAGAGCCGGCGTCGGCTGCCGCCAGAAAGAATTGCAGCTCCCGAGGCGTGCGTTCGGCCCGCAAACCACCGGCCAGCTCCAGCTTTTGCCCGGCGCGGCCCTCGCGGCCCAAACGCCGTAGCGCTTCGGTTCCGGCAAAGTCCGCTTGCACACCCAACTGCGCCACGGCATAACGCAGCAGCCGCCGTTCGAGCGCTACCGGCAGAGCCGCCAGCCGCGTCACATCCATGGCCAACGTTTCACCCGCTGCCCGACCGCCACCCCGAACTGCCCGGCCACGCAACAAAAGCTGCCCCGCCACCCGCTCAACCTCGGCCGCCCACCAAAGCTCTTCCTCGCGGGCCAGCTCGGCCATCTGCGCCAGCTTTTCCTTCAGTTTTGGATTCCACTTTTCCAGCTGCGGCAAAAGTTCATGCCGAATGCGGTTGCGGGTGTACTCCAGCGAACGATTCGAACCGTCTTCCCGCCAACTCTGCCCGATGCTCTTCAGATAAGCCTCGACCTCAACCCGCGTCCCATGCAGCAGGGGCCGCAGAATCAGGAAACCCGGAATCGCCGCCCCCGGAGTCGCGCCTTCCCTACCCTCCACCCGCGGATGAATGCCGGAAAGTCCCTCCGTCCATGCGCCGCGCAGCAGCTTGGCCAGCACCGTCTCGGCCTGATCGTCCCGCGTATGCGCCGTGGCCACGGCATCGAGCGCCACAGCGTGGGGCACATCTTTGGACATGAGCGTGCCAAACCAGTCGTAGCGCAAACGCCGCGCAGCTTCTTCCGTCGTCTCGCCGGTACGCTGGACCTCGGCAGCCACGTCCACCTGGGCGGAGTGAAACTCCAGGCCCAGTTCCGCGCTGAGCGAACGCACAAACTCCAAATCGCCGTCGGCCTCGGCGCCGCGCAGGCCATGATGCAGATGGGCCACATGCAGCACCAGCCCCAGCTCGGTCTTGCGTGCATGGAGCGCCCGTAAAAGCGCCACGGAATCCGCGCCGCCGGAGACGCCCACGCCCAGCCGCATACCCGGCCGCAACAAGCTCAGATCCAAATGCAATTCCGTGGCCGCAGCTACAGGCTGCGCAATGCTCCCAGTCCTCTTTGCTTTACTCATCCTCTTCATCGTATTGCAGAATTCATGCCTACCGTACCCGCACAATGCTATACTCCACGAGTTATGCAGGTATTCGCGATTTTACCCGCCGCAGGACTCGGCACGCGTATGGCCGGGCCGCAGCCCAAGCAGTTTCTTACCCTGGATGGCGTGCCGATCCTGATTCATTCGTTGCGCGCCTTTGCCTCGGTCGAGCGCATCAGTACGATTTTTGTGGCGGTGCGCGCCAGTGAGATGGAACGCACGCAGGCACAGATCGGCGAGTACGGTCTGTCGGGCCGTGCGCATGTGGTGGAAGGCGGAGAAAAACGCCAGGAATCGGTGGCCAACGCCCTCGCTTCCCTCCCCGCCCAGGATGACGACATCGTATTGGTACACGATGCCGTGCGTCCGCTGATTGATTCCGCCACCATCGAGCGCACCATTGACGCGGTCGAGTTGCATGGCGCGGCCATCGTCGGCATGCCTGCCGTCGACACCATCAAGCAGGTGGAACGCACCGCCCATGGCGCGTTGATCACCTCCACCATTCCCCGCGAGTACGTGGTGCTGGCCCAGACACCGCAGGGCTTCCGCTACGGCTTGCTGCAGAAGGCCTTTGCCGAGGCTGAAGCCGATGGCTTTGTGGGCACAGACGAAGCCTCGCTCGTCGAGCGCGCCGGTCAGCCGGTGGCCGTCGTTCCTGGTTCGCAGCGCAACATGAAGATTACCCAGCCGGGCGATCTGGAACTGGCCGAGTTCTTTCTGAAGCAGCGCTCCGCCAAGGCTTAAGATTTCAACCTTCTTTACACCAAGCCCGGCCCCGGAAGCTCTCCGGGGCCGGGCTTTTTGTGGACTACTTTCGAGCAAACAGACAAGACACAAACATTCATAATGCTTTACCGTTCTTCAATTTTCACGGTACTCTTATCGCGTGATTTCATTCCGACCAAAATTAGGAATGGTGCTGATGTGTGACTTTCAGGGGATGATTCCTCCTGAAATGCAGAAAACGCGTCACGTCGTGGTGATGTCTCCTCGCCATAGAAGGGATTATCGGACGTGTGTTGTTGTACCTTTCAGCACGGTTGCCCCCGACCCGATTGAACCCTTCCATTACAAAATCCCAGCCGGCCGCTATTCTTTTTTCCGGCCAGACACAGACATCTGGGTTAAGGCGGACATGATTACGCACGTATCCTTTGCCGGACTTGACCGCGTAAGATGCCAGACTTGACCGCGTAAGAGACGGCAATCAATGGTGTTCGCCGATGCTTGGCGAAGAAGACATTGCAGATGTTCAAACCGCGGTATGGCATGCGCTCGGAAGACCTGGCCCAAAACTAGCGCCGCAACCGAAAGAAAATACCGAAAAACAAAATTGACGCAGGCCAAAGGATAGGGTAAGACTGGAGCGTTCCCGATAAATCGGGCTTGATGAACGTACGTAACGTCCCGGCGCAAGCTGCGACGTTTTGTTTTTTACACTTGATCAACTTCGCTCTCGCCGCAGTCCCATAACTTCTCTTCCGCTCAACTCCTGTGTAACAAATCCAATCAGAAGTTTCCCTATACAGCTGCCCTGCACACAATCGCCCCGCCAAAAGCGCCGTCTCATGAGAAAATCAAAAACTGGAACAAAGCAATGATTTGCCCACGCACTGGTCTATGACACGCACTGGTCAATGAGAGGTCGTCATCGAGAGGTCGTCATATCGTCCAGCGCAGTTCCTCAGGATGACCATGAATACACGCATCGGATTTGGTTACGACTCGCACGTTTTCAAGCCCGGAGTGCCGCTCCGCATTGGCGGCATTGCTCTGGACCACCCCGAAGGCCTGGCCGGACACTCCGACGGCGATGTGCTGCTGCACGCCCTGACCGACGCCATTCTGGGCGCGGTTGCGGCCGGCGATATTGGCACGTTCTTTCCGCCCAGTGATCCGCGCTGGAAAGGTGCCGACTCGGCCATCTTCCTCAATCTGGCCATGGAAGAGCTCTCCAACGCCGGTTACCAGCTGGTAAATACCGACATTACGCTGATTCTGGCCCGCCCCAAGATCAGTCCAATCGCCGCCGAACTGCGCGCCCGCGTGGCGGAGTTGCTGGACGTGCCGCTGGACCGAGTCAGCATCAAGGCCAAAACCCCCGAGGGGCTGAACCTGGACCATGTGGCCCAGTGCCACGCCGTCGCTCTGGTGGAACGCATCCACAATCACGAAGAACTGAAGCACATCAGCGATGTGATCGAGTCGCAGCATCAGCTGGAAGATGTGGTGGAAGACCTGCTCAGCTCGGTACATGGCGTGCCGAAAAAGCGCGGCGTTGCTCCGCTCTACGACACCGATGATATTACGTAGAATTCTTCTGCGCACGACAGGAATGCCCGCACCGGTTGCAATCGATGCGGGCGTTTTATGGGCTTTTTCATAGCGGATCAGGAAGCTACAAGGTCAGAGCCATGCGCGCCGTGCGCACTTCAGCGGCCAAAACCTGCAGAATCTTGAGCGAAAGCTGTGGATCAGAAACCATCAGCGCGGTAAATTTCTCTTGCGAGAGAAAGTCCACTCTGGAACCGGCATTGGCACTCACCGTCAGCGAGTAGGGATGGTTGCCGATCAGTCCCGGCAAACCCAGCAGCGATCCGCTACCGGCCTGAAAGCAAAGGATCTGAATCCCTTCCTCGCTGGCCATGGAAACGGTTGCCGAGCCCGCGTGCAGGATGTAAAGGCCGTTGGCTACATCGCCCTGATGGAATAATTGCCGTTCCTGAGTACAGTCAAGCGCAGTGGCGCTGCTGGAAAGCGCCTGAATCAGATCAGCTCCAGCTAAAAACGCAGTAGAATCAAGTTGCATGGGATGCTCCGAGAAAAAAAATACAAAAACTAGAGCAGGTGGGCTACTGATGGCCCTGTAAGTATCCTTTCATTGATTTTCTTTTAGAAATGTGATTAGTGTCACAGAAAGCCTCTGCCGCAGCCATCGCTGTCCGGTACAAAAGTCATAGGGCGGAATCTGTCCAAAGCCGAACGCTGCATGGGGAAAAAGAGGATTTCAGCAAACCTCGGTTACTCACGGCCCCTGCGAAACCGCCGATAACTTGTCTGTTGAACTCCATCCTGCGCGGTCCCGCCCGATTCCGTTCCCCCCGCCGCAGCCACACAATTCGACAGGGACAAGCAATGATCAAACGACTTGGATTCGGGCAGCTTCTGGCCGGCGGTTTTGCTCTAGTGCTTCTCATGGCCTTGGCCGCAGGCCTCATCACCACACTGGGCCAGTTGGCTTCCCGTCAGGCTGGTGATGTCGCTGCCAAAGAAACAGAGCATGCGCTTCTTGCCCAAAGGCTCTCCATGCTGCAGCAGCGGGAACAGGCCACCTCTCGCGCCTACTTTTTGCTCCCCAAGGAGCATGGCGACGAGCGCTGTGCCGAAGCCGCCAAACAGTTTGCCGCTACGCTTGACCAGCTGGACCGTACAGCGGTAACACCCGAGGCAAGCCAGGATCTGGCCGCCATGCGCTCCAGTTGGAGCAAGGGCGAAGCAGAAACCAAAAAAATGTTCGACATGGGCCGCAGTGGCCAGACCGAAGCCATGCTGGCCGAATTGCCGACCTCCGTGGCTCTGAGCAAGAAGATTCAAACCTCCCTTGGCAACTACCTTGCCTATGTAGATAAGACCGTGACCACCCGACGCGCGGAGCAGCACCAGATCGAAAGCCGCTCTCTACTATTCTCTTTCCTCTGTGGCGGAGTGGCCTTTGTGCTGGCCATCGTCTGTGGCCTTGCCACGATTCGCATCGTCAACGAACGCATCAGCCATGTATGCAAACAACTGGAATCCATTGCCGCCCGCGATCTATCCATCGACGACGCGGAGGTGGGCACCGACGATGCTCTGGGCAGGATACAGAACTCTACCAACGCCATGAAGCGGACACTGGTGAACATGCTCTGCGAGATGGAAGAGATTGGCTCCCATGTTTCCACGACTTCTACCCAGTTGGCTGGCGCGGCGCAGAGCACCTCGAAAAGTGCCGACGCGCAGAGCCGCCAGACGGATCAGGTGGCTTCCACGCTGGCTGAAATGTCCCACTCGGTGAGCGAGGTGGCGCAGCATTCCACGGTGGCCTCAGAGTCGGCCAGCCACGCCACCGAATCCGTGCGTCAGGGCGACGGCGCGGTCGTTCAGGCTTCAGCCAAGATGGAAGAAATCACCAGTCAGGCGGCCGTCGTCTCGACCAGCATTACCGAACTGGTACAGCAATCGGAGGGGATCGGCCGGGCGGCCAGCCTGATTCAGGAGATTGCCTCGCAAACCAACCTTCTGGCCCTGAATGCCGCCATTGAAGCTGCCCGCGCCGGCGTACACGGCAAGGGATTCGCGGTCGTCGCCGGTGAAGTGCGCCGACTGGCCGAGCAGACCGGCTCCGCCACCGCCGAGATCGAAAGCATGGTGGGAGGCATTCAGGAAAAAGCCCGCAACGTGCTGGAAAAAACCCAGGCGGAGAGCAAGCATATTGCCGAAGGCGCAGCGCTGAATGATAAGATTCGCTCCTCCTTCAGCCTGATCCGCGAATCGGTGGGCACAGTCGACAGCCTGATGGCCCGGATTGCCACCGCTACCCGCGAACAACTGGCCGGAACCGAGGAACTGACCCGCAACGTGGTGGAGATTTCGCAACTGAGCATACGCTCGGCCGAGATCGCGCGCGAATCCAATACCGCATGCGACGAACTTGGCGACCTGAGCACACAGATGCAGGGACGCCTCTCCGAGTTCAAACTGCCCGACGGAGCAAAGATGGAAGTGTGCCGCCGCTCCCATCAGGTCAACCGCAACCTCTGATGCTTGCCCCCTGCTTCAAAAGAAAAAGGCCGCACCTGTTTGGTGCGGCCTTTGCCTGTTGTATCCACGCTTCAGCCCGCCACAGTTGCGGCGTCTAGCGAGTTTTTATAGATTTCCAGAGCCCGCTCCAGATGCACGCCACGCGAGCCCTTCAGCAGTACCAGATCGCCCGCTCGCACGTGGCCTGCCATGTATTTGCCTGCCGCTTCGGCATCGGGCAGAAAGACCGCCGCCACACCGCCCGAGCAGGCCGCCGCCGCCAGATGCGACGCATTGCCGCCGACGCCAATCACCAGATCGATTCCCGCCTCAGCCGCCGCCCGTCCACAAGCTGCATGCAGCTCTGGTCCGTGCGCGCCCATCTCCAGCATCTCGCCCGCCACCAGAACGCGCCTGCCCCGGGCACTCCGCGCCGCCAGCGTGGCAATCATCGAACGCAAAGCCTCGGGGTTGGAGTTGTAGCAATCGTTGAGCACGGTCACAGCGCCCAGCACAAGAATCTCGCCGCGCTTGTCTCCCGCGCTCAGCGTACCCAGTGCGGCCAAGGCGGCATGCAGATCCACACCAGCTTCCAGCGCCACGGCCAACCCGGCCAGAGCATTGGTCGCATTGTGCCTGCCCAGCATGCCCAAAGTGAATTCCCCTCTGGTTTCATGCGAGACGAACTGCACGTGCAAGCCGTCCTGATCCTCACGGACCGCCTGCAGACGCGGATCGGCACAGGGACCATCGCCAAAGTAAACGGTCTTGCCCTGAAATCCGCGGCCGAACTGCGCCACATAGGGGTCGGCGGCGCTCAAAAACGCCACTCCCGCAGTCGGCAGCGCGGCAATCAGCTCAAACTTGGCGCGGGCAATACCGTCCTGCCCGTCGGCAAAGTTCTCAATGTGCGCCGTGCCCACGTTGGTGATGACGCCCCAATCGGGCGAAGCGATGCGGGCCAGCGCGGCGATCTCTCCGGCATGATTCATGCCCATCTCAATGACGGCAATCTCGTCTTCCGGCTCCAGGCGCAGCAATTGCAAGGGCAGGCCGAAGGCGTTGTTCAGATTGCCCTGCGTCTTCAGCACGCGAAACTTTGCGCCGAGCGCGACGGCAATCGCCTCTTTGGTGGTGGTTTTGCCGGCTGAGCCGGTTACAGCCACCACACGCTTACCCCAGCGGCGGCGCACATGCGCGGCCAGTTGCTGCAGTGCCGTCAGCGGATCGTCCACCAGCAGCAGCGGAATGGAAAGCGCCGCGTCAGACAGCGTGGCCACGCGATTCCGGCTGACCACGGCCGCCGCAGCACCGCGCCCAGCCGCGGCAGCCACAAAATCGTGGCCGTCAAAACGGTCACCGCGCACGGCAAAAAACAGTTCGCCCGGCTGTACCGTGCGCGAGTCAATCGAGTAGCCAGAAACCGTCAGCTCACCGGCGTTGGCGGCTACCGTAGGAACCTCCAGTACGGCGCCAGCGCCGATGGCGGCATCTGCAAGTGTCAGAATCATCGGCCTTCCCCATAGCCCATCTCCCGCAGGGACGAAAGCGCAACCTCCGCATCGTCGAAGGGGATCGTGCCATCCTTCAGGATCTGTTCCTTCTCGTGGCCCTTACCGGCCAGCAGCACCACATCGCCCGACTGCGCGCTTTTGAGCGCCAGACGAATCGCCGTAGTGCGGTCCGGTTCCACGGTATATTGGACGCCGGTTTCCTTCAATCCGGGTTCAATCTCGGCCAGAATTGCCGCCGGATCTTCCGAGCGCGGATTGTCGCTGGTGGCCACCACAAAGTCCGAGCCACGGCCCGCCGCCACGCCCATCTTGGGCCGCTTGGTGCGGTCGCGATCACCGCCACAGCCAAAGAGCGTAATCACGCGCTTGCCGTCTTTCTCGGTCATCTGCCGCGCCAGCGCCGTCAGGTTGATCAACGCATCGTCGGTGTGCGCGTAGTCCACAATCACCGTAAAGGGTTGGCCTGCATGCACCGTCTGGAAGCGGCCCGGAACCGGCTGGAGCTGCTCCACGCTCTTCACCAGAGCATCAAAAGCAACGCCCCGCGCATGCGCTGCCGCAAAAGCTGCCAGCAGGTTCAGGATGTTCACTTCGCCCGCCAGATGGGAGTGCAACTCCGCCTTGCCAACAGGCGTTTCCAACTGAATGGTGGCTCCGGCTGGCGTAAGCGTGTAGCCGGTGGCCTGCCACTCGCCCTTGCCAATGCCGTAGGTGCGCACCTCGGCTCCCGCGCCCTTGGCGGCATTCGCCAACGGTCTGGCCCGCTCGTCGTGCGCATTGATCACGGCCACACGCGGCGCGGCATAGCGCATGCCATCAAAGAGCAGCTTCTTGGCGGCAAAGTAGCGCTCCATCGTCTTGTGATAGTCCAGATGGTCGCGCGTCAGGTTGGTGAAGACGGCCACGTCGAAGTCCACGCCAATGGCCCGGCCCTGATCGAGCGCATGGCTGCTGACTTCGCTGATCAACTCGGTTGCGCCCTTGTCTGCGCCCTCGGCCATCAACTCGTACAGATCGCGCGATTCGGGCGTGGTGTGTACGGAGGGCCGCACCTCACCGCAGACGTGGTACTCGATGGTTCCCACCAGCACCGTCTTGCGCTCCGCCGCGTTCAGCAGAGCCTCAATCAAGAAGGCCGTGGTGGTTTTGCCGTTGGTGCCGGTAATGCCGATAGAGGCCAGCTTCTTTTCCGGATGGCCGAAAAATGCGGCCGAGGCTTCGGCCAGCGCGCGGCGGCCATGCTCAACTTCCAGCACGCCCACGCCCGGCTCATAGACCGTCAAATGGTCAACGGTATTCGGGTTGTCGGTCAGAATGCCGACCGCACCCGAGCGAATGGCCTTTTCCACAAAGCGGTTGCCGTCGTTGCTGCCGCCCTGCATGGCCACAAAGACGCTGCCCTTGCGCACTTTGCGCGAGTCGTACTCAATTCCGGTAATGGTTACGTCCGAGCTTCCGCCCGAGCCAACCGCGCTGACTTCGGCAATCAATTCATTCCAATTCATGCTGTGTTTGATTGTAGTCGCGTTGCAGCTTTTCTGATTGCAACGAGACTACATTGTGACTACAATTCAGGCAGAGGAATTCCATGGCCACGGCAGACACCTACGTACGCGCACGCATCGATTCCGGCACCAAGGAACTGGCAGCGGACGCGCTGGAGTCGATGGGACTCTCGATTTCGGATGCGATCCGGCTGCTGATGTTGCGCATCGCCGACGAAAAACGCCTGCCTTTCGAGGTCCGGGTTCCCAACAAAACCACACGCCGGGCAATGGCAGAACTGGAAGCAGGCAAGGGGAAGCAATTCAAGAGCGTCAAAGCCTTGATGGGCGACCTCCATGCGGACGATTGAGCGATCCACCGCATTCAAACGAAGGAACTCTTTGGCTTGCTCGACTCGGATCGCATAGTGAGTTCTTCGGGTAAGTAAATCCACCCGCATGCGTGGGTCGGTCAGACGGAGGGAGCATGGGCCTTCAGGCTCATGAAAGCGGAGCCGCACGATGAACAGGCCTTCAGGCCCGGGCTTTGCCAAAGCAATCTCCAGCAAAATCTGCGGCTAAAACCGCAATCCTATGGGCTGGCCTCTTTTCCGGGGCCTGAAGGCCCCGGCTCCCTCCATTGATGGACGAAAAAACAACGCCTTCTTCATGCCCACAGAAAAGCCGGACCCGAAGGTCCGGCTTTTCCATCAGCAGCTGCACGACCGTGCGCAAGTCCCTGGTCCTACGTCCCTGGTCCCTACGCCCCAGCCTTCTTCTCGATCTTCGCCCAGCCGTCCTTCAAGGGCAGCGTGCGATTAAACACCAGCTTGCTGGGCGCTGAGTCCCGGTCCAAACAGAAATACCCCACCCGCTCGAACTGGTAGTGCGCTTCGAGCTTGGCTTCGGCCAACGATGGTTCCAGTTTGGCGTCGGCAATCACTTCCAGCGAGTTCGGATTCAGGTTGTCGAGGAAGCTGCCGCCCTCGGGCACATCGCTAGGGTCGGGCTTGGTGAAGAGCTTGTCATAGACGCGCACTTCCGCCGTCAGCGCATGGGCAGCCGAGACCCAGTGGATCGTCGACTTGACCTTGCGGCCATCGGGAGAATTGCCGCCCTTGCTGGCCGGATCGTAGGTGCAATGCACCTCCACCACGTTGCCTGCCTCATCCTTGACGATGCTCTGCGCCGTCACAAAGTAGGCCGCGCGCAGGCGAACTTCCTTGCCCGGCGACAGGCGGAAATACTTGGGCGGAGGAACCTCGCGGAAGTCCTCCTGCTCGATGTAAATCTCGCGGCCAAAAGGCACCAGACGCGTTCCGGCGGTGGGATCCTCGGGATTGTTGGCCACTTCGAAGTGCTCCACCTGATCGGCTGGGTAGTTGTCGATAATCAGCTTCAATGGCCGTAAGACAGCCATGGCGCGGGCGGCGCGGTGGTTCAAATCATCGCGCTGGAAGTGCTCCAGCACCTCAATGTCGGTGGTGCCATTGGTGCGCGATGCGCCGATAGAGCCGCAGAAGGTACGCATGGCCTCGGGCGTGAAGCCGCGACGGCGAATGCCGCTCAGAGTAGGCATGCGCGGATCGTCCCAGCCGTTTACGTGATTTTCCTGCACCAGTTGCAGCAGTTTGCGCTTGCTGAGCAGCGTGTAGGTCAGGTTCAGGCGGTCAAACTCGATCTGCTGCGTGGGGAAGATGCCCAACTGCTCGATGTACCAGCGATAAAGCGGCTGATGATCGGTAAACTCCAGCGTACACATGGAGTGGGTAACCTTCTCCAGCGAGTCCGACTGGCCGTGGGCAAAGTCGTACATCGGATAGATGGACCACGTGTTGCCGGTGCGGTGATGCTCGGCATGCAGGATGCGATACATCACCGGATCGCGCATATTCAGGTTGGGCGAGGCCATGTCGATCTTGGCGCGCAGCACGCGGCTGCCGTCGGGAAATTCGCCGGCCTTCATGCGCGCGAAAAGGTCAAGATTCTCTTCGATGCTGCGGTCACGGAAGGGGCTCGGCGCACCGGGTTCGGTAAGCGTGCCACGATGCTTGCGAATCTCCTCGGCCGTCTGATCATCTACATAGGCCTTGCCCGCCTGGATGAGCTGCGTGGCCCAGGCGTAAAGCTGATCGAAGTAGTCGCTGGCGTAGCAGAGGCGATCCCACTCAAAGCCCAGCCAGCGCACGTCGGCCTGAATGGAGTCGACGTACTCCTGCTCTTCCTTGGATGGGTTGGTGTCATCAAAGCGCAGATTGGTCTTGCCGCCAAACTCGTCGGCCAGGCCAAAGTCGATGCAGATGGCCTTGGCGTGGCCAATGTGCAGGTAGCCGTTGGGCTCGGGAGGAAAACGCGTCTGCACGACGGCGTCGCCGTACTTTTTGGTCCGCACATCTTCGGCCATCTGGTCACGAAGGAAGTTGGAAACTGCGCCCTGGCTTTCCGGATTCTCGTTGGTCATCACTGGGGGTCCTGGTTCTTTCTACAACGGCAACGGGGGTAAATTCAATCCAAACCGCATCGCGGCGGTTGACTAAAGCAGTGCTTCCGCCTTGCGGATGCGGTCAAGGCAAACTTCTTTACCGAGCACGGCCATGGTTTCAAAAAGCGGCGGGGCGTTCTTGCGGCCGCAGACAGCCACACGCACCGGCTGGAACATCGGCCCAGCCTTCAGACCAAGCTCGTTGGCAGCGGCACGCATCGTCTGCTCCAGCACGTCGTGGGTAAATTCGACAGAAGCGAGCACCTGAAGGGCATAACCGAGGACCTTCTTGGCCATGGCCGCATCACCACCCTTGGGCGGAATCAGCTCGGCCGGATCGTAGGGCACCAGTTCCTTCTGGAAGAAGAAATCCGCCGCAGCCGGGGCCTCGCCCAGCAGCTTGATGCGCTCCCGGATGAGCGGCGTGACAGCGGCAATGCCTTCCGCCGAAGCCACCAAGCCAGCCTTGGCAAAGAAGGGCTCAAGCTCGGCGGCCAGCTTCTCGACCGATAGGGCCCGCAGATGCTCGGCATTCAGCCACAGAGCCTTGGGGTCGAAGGGCTCCTCTTCGCTGAAGTTGACCACCGCGTTGGCGCGGTTCACGTTTTCCAGCGTGAACAGGCTGCGAATAGTATCCAGCGGCAGAAAATCCTGATCGTTCTTGGGCGACCAGCCCAGCAGGCAGAGGAAGTTGATGAAGGCCTGGGGCAGGAAGCCAGCATCGCGGTAAGTGGTCACGCTGACCACCGGGCCGTGCTTGCGCTTGCTGAGCTTGGCTCCGTCAGGGGCAACCAGCAGCGGCAGGTGGGCGAACTTGGGAGCAACGGCACCGAGGCCCTCAAAGATCAGCACATGCTTGAAGGTGTTGGTCAGGTGATCCTGCCCGCGGATGATCTGGGTAATGCGCAGATCCGCGTCGTCAAAACAGGAGGCCAGATGGTAGGTCGGATTGCCGTCGGAGCGCAGCAGAGCGAAGTCTTCAATCTCGTCGGCAGCCTTGGACTGCTCACCGTAGACGTTATCGACAAAGCTCACGATCCGGCCTTCGCCACGGGGTACGCGATAGCGCAGGGCATACGGCTCACCCGCGGCGGCGCGGCGGTCGCTCTCCTCCGGGCTCAGTTCGCGCATGCCGGGATTGAAGAGCCACGCGCCCTGTGCGCTCGACGGCGCATCGTCGCCTGCATGGGCAGGCGTGAAGTCGCGGTAGGCCAGACCCTTTTCAAAGATCGACCAGGCCGCCTTGCGGTGCAGATCAATCCGCTCCGATTGCTGATACTCCTCATCCCAGTCCATACCGAGCCACTTCAGGCCCTCGAAGATGGACTGCACGCTCTGGTCGGAGTTGCGCTCGGTATCAGTGTCGTCGAGGCGAAAGACCATGGTGCCGCCGGTGTGGCGGGCATAAAGCCAGTTGAAGATGAAGGTGCGCGCGCTGCCAACGTGCAGGTAGCCAGTGGGCGACGGGGCAAAACGAACACGGGGAGCGGTGGGGGCAATGATCGAATCAGACATGGTGATTGGTTTCCATCTTAGATGCTAGCACTTCCACAGAGAACAGAGGTCAGAGGACAGGGGGCAGAGAGCAGGGGCTTTACAAGCTGCCGAAAACTCATCTCCGAGTGGATTTGTCTTTACGGAGGGAGCAAGGGCCTTCAGGCCCTTGAAGAACCAATGCGTTGAATATCGCCTTTATCTAAAACCCCTGCCTCCCTCCGCTACGAGTTTTTCCGCAGCCTGTTTAGCCTCTGCTTCGGATGCAAATCTTCGAAAAACATCCGCGGCTGAAGCCAACAAGAAAAAGCGGAGGGCTGACGGCTGGTGACTGGTGCCTTTCAGCTAGCAGCTAGCAGCTAGCAGTTGGAAGCTGGAAGCTGGCAACTGGAAGCTGCCTTTCCTTCCCTGTTAAACTCAAGCTCGATATGTTGTTTGCCTCAGTACTGATTGCAGCGGCGGCGTACCTGCTTGGGTCCATTCCCACAGGCTATCTGCTCATCCGCATCTTCCGCCATGAAGACATCCGCTCAACAGGCAGCGGGAACATCGGCGCTACCAACGTTCTACGCTCCGGCGGCAAGGGGCTAGGCTTGGCCACCTTCCTGCTGGACGTACTCAAAGGCTGCTCTGCGGTATGGCTGGGCGGGTTCCTGGGTTCCCTGCTGATGCCGGGCGAACCATTCCGCACGGCTCAGGCCATTGCGGCACTCTTTGCCGTTCTGGGGCACGTCTTCACGGTCTGGCTGCGCTTCAAGGGCGGCAAGGGCGTGGCCACGGCCTTTGGCGTCTTTCTGGTGGCCTCGCCGTGGGCGGCACTGGCGGCCATCACGGTCTTCATCGTGGTGCTCTACCTCAGCAAATACGTCTCGCTGGCTTCGATTCTGGGCGCGCTCAGCTTCCCGGTCTTTGCCTGGTTCCTGGTCAAGGGTGACCGGCCACCGGCCTTTCTGGCCGCGCAGCTGATCGTGGCCACGCTGATCATCGTCAAGCATCATCAGAACATCCGTCGCCTGCTGAATGGCACGGAAAACCGCCTCGGAAAGAAGAAGTCCGCATGAGCCGCATCGTCGTACTGGGTTCCGGCGCATGGGGAACCGCCATCGCGCTCGCACTGCACCGCCACGGCGGCCACCAGATCAGCCTGTGGTCCCACCGGGCCGACGAGGCCAGCGCCATTGCCGCCGCCGGTGAAAACACCCTCTTCCTGCCCGGCTTCAAGCTGCCCGCCGACCTCGCCATTACCGGCGACGACGCTGCAATCGCCGAAGCCGAGATCGTGGTCAGCGTAATTCCCAGTGAATTTCTGCGCCCGACCATCGCCCGGCTCAAGCCGCACTTCCATGCCGGTCAGGTAATTGTGAGCGCCACCAAGGGCGTGGAGCGCCGCACTCATCTGCGCATGAGCGAGGTGATCCGCCAGACGCTCGACGGGATTGACGTGCAGATTGGCGCATTCAGCGGCCCCAGCTTTGCCAAGGAAGTGGCCGAGGGCCAGCCCACCACCGTGACCGTGGCCTTCAGCCAGCGCTCCGTGGCAGAGCGCGTCCAGAGCGAGTTCTCCTCGGAGACGCTGCGCCTTTACACCTCCACCGATCTGGTGGGCGTGGAACTGGGCGGAGCGCTCAAGAACGTGATTGCCATTGCCGCTGGCGTGGCCTCCGGCATGGGGCTCGGCTACAACTCGGCGGCGGGACTGATCACCCGCGGCATAGCCGAAATCACCCGTCTGGCCGTGGCCTGCGGAGGTCAGCGCGAAACCCTGGCCGGCCTCTCCGGCGTGGGCGATCTGGTGCTCACCTGCACCGGCTCCCTCAGCCGCAACCGCACCGTAGGCCATGCCCTCGGCCAGGGCCGCAAGCTGCCAGAGATTCTGGAAAGCCTGGGCGGCAAGGTGGCTGAAGGCGTGCTCACCTGCGAAGCGGCGCTAGGCTTGGCCCGCAAGCACGGCGTGGAAATGCCCATCACCGAGCAGATGGAAAAGATTCTGCACGAAGGCAAGGACCCGCATGAGGCCATCCGCGACCTGATGCTGCGACCGGGAAAGGGTGAGTAGGTAGAAGCAGCTTCTAACCTCTAGCTCTCAGCTGGAGGCTGAAAGCTAAAACGCGGCGAGGGTAGGGCACCCGAACGGGAGTGGCATTGATTTTTCCGCCAGGGTGGGGAGCACAAAAGCACACCTTCTTTGCCGAATCAGCAACGTGCTGACTTGCCGACTCGCTGACCCGCTCCCCTCACCTCTTGCTGAAGATGCGGTAGGCCACGCCCATGGTAAAGCCATTGGGTTTCAGGCTATACCCGGGTTCGTTGGAAAAGTTGGACGAGGTTGCCAGCGACTGGAACTCATAGCCGCCACGCACGCTCAGATTGCGGCTCAAACGGTACTCCACGCCGCCGCCCGGGGCCATGGTAAAGCTGTTGCTCGCGCCCATCTCGAAGGGGTATTGCATATGCACCATGCCCACCAGAAAGTAGGCGTAGGGACGCAGTTTTTCGCCGCGCAGAAAGGTGTAACGCGGGCCGATGAGCCAGTCCTGCTGCGTCTCGCCATACCAACTGCCCTGGTTGAGCATGCGCATGTGGGCTTCCACGGCGTAGTGGCGGGTCCGGTTGTAGTTGAGGAAGACGCCCATGCCGCCCAGGCGCACGTTGCTGTCCACTGGGAAGCCGGCCTTGAAGTTGGCATACTCCGCACCAGCCCACAGCGAGGCCTCCCCGTTGGTTCCATCGATGGCCGTCTGAGCATGCAACAGCCCCGTGCCCAGAAGGCAGAATGCAACCATCAACTGCGGCACAAGCTGCACAAAGCGGCCACTTCTCGTCAAAATCCTGCTCATATTCCTGTCCTCGTCCTCAAGCTCAGAAAAGTGACTTCACTGTCAGCACTGTCGTTGCGGTTTCCGTAATGGTGATGGAGCCAGAACTGGCGGTACCGGTGACCGTAATGGTGTAGCTGCCGGCAGGTGTGCCCCCGGTGAGTGAACCCGCTTGATTGCAGGCCGTCAGCGCCGTAAGCAAAAAACCAACCAGCAACAGCGCCAGCCAACTGGCCCGCTTGCGCCGGGGTAGCAGGAAGAGCAGCAATCCAGCCAGAAACACACCGCCGCCGCCACGCTCCAGCCTGCCGCGCTCCAGTCCACCGCGCTCCAGTTTTGCAGTGGTCGTCTCCTGATGAGGAGCCTTCGTCAGAATCGTGATGGTTGCCGTGCCTGAACCGCCTGTCACCGTGGCAGGCGAGACGGTACAACTGGCATTGTCAGGAACGCCACTGCAGATCAGCGCCACATCCAGCGTGAAACCGGTGCCCGGAGTCACGGTCAGCGTATAGGTGGCTGTTTCGCCGGTGTAGAGGGTCTTGGACGTTGGCGAAAGGCTCAGGGCAAAGGTGGAAAGAATCGTGACGGTCTGCGTGTTGGACGTACTGGCCTGGAATGGATTGTTGGTGGCGAACTGGGCAGTGATGGTATGTACGCCAACGGCCAGAGAAGAGAGCGTAAAGCTGGCCGAGCCGCTGGTAACCGTGGCCGTACCGAGCGCCGTGCTGCCGTCGTAGTAGGTGATGGTTCCGGAAACTTTGCTTCCGGTATAGGAAGAGGTCACCAGATCCGTGCAGTACACCGACGTGCCCGACTCGGCCAGCGTCGGTGAACAGCTCAGCGTCTGCGAAGTTGCGTAAGGAATCGTGACGTAGGCAACGACGCCATCATGCGTGGAAGCGCGTTCTACCATGCTGGCCGTGGAAGAAGTTGAGGTTGTATACGTCAGGCTGTCGGGGAAATCCGCCCCAAAGCGGGCATAGTCAATCGAAGTCAGGCTGCTCATCCCGGAGCTGATGAGGATGTGATCGGGCTGCTCGGCCGATCCATTTTCCACGTAGGTGTAGCGGCTGGTGGTGGGCGTAACCGTGGACGTTCCCGCCGCGGCTGTAGCGGTCAGATTGGGCGACGTCGTGGTGGTATCCACCAGCGAGCTGGCCGACGATCCATAGTAAGTCCACACATAAGCGCCATCGTCGGTGTTGCTGGCTTCCAGTCCATCCAGAATGCCCAGCGTGTCAACGTAGCCGTCGGCAAACTCAAAGCTGTCAAAGCCACCCAACACCATCACGTTGTCGCCTGCCGTCTGCAGTGAGGCAACATAGGCGGCCAGCGCTTCGGCCTGTTGTTCGCGCTGCAACTGGGTGTCGGTCGTGGTGCTGGTCGCGCTCAATCCGGAGCGGGCCAGCAGGGTGGTGTTCACGATGTTCATGGCGTAATCGCTGCTGCTGCTGCGGGCAATGCTGGCCGTCAGCAGCAGGGGCGAACGCGCAAACAGATCGGAGGTCGTGGACGAGGTGCTGGTGTAGGTGTCGGAAGCAAGAATCTGGGAAGCGGTGGGCGTGCCGTCAAACATGCTGGCATTCACCAGAAAGGCATTCAACAGGCTGCTGGAATCGGCCGTGGATTCGCCCGCCAGCGTATAGCTTGGACCACCCGCCGTGCTGATGGCGCTGATCAGAGCATTCAGCGCACCGTCTGTCGCCCCTTGCACGGCCAGAATGTCGGGGGATTTGAGGTAGTCCACCACGGCATAGGCCAGCTTGGTGATGCGGTTGGTCTCCGCTGCGGTCAGGCTGTTCAGGTCCTGGGTGGCAATGGTGACCTCGCTTGAGCCACGGGTGGTGGCTACTGTCGGCGAGGCACCGGTGGTTTCGGCCGCCAAGGCGGAAACCGAAGCGGAGGTGAGTAGCAGACCGGTGTACCCTGCCGAACTCAGGTGATAATCCACAATGCCGATCAAGTTATCGCTGCCGGTATATTCCGTCGTGGCAGAAGCATCCAGCGCCGTGCCGCCCAGCGCCGTGCTGTCCACAAACAGCAGTTGCGGATTGCCATTCCATGTCTCGATCGTCGATTTGTCGGCAATCGCCGTGGCGTGAACCGGATCGAGAATGTTCATGCCAGCAGAGCGCATGGGCCGAGTGGTCGTCAGCACTGCCCAGAACTGGCCGTTGGTTACGGCGGTCTGTGCCGAGGGCGTAACCGTGCCGCCCGTGCCCTGCGTGACCAAAAGCGTGGAGCTGGATGGAATGTTGACCCGCATGCCCTCAAACGGCAGCCACTGCCCGAAGGAATCGTCACCGTAGTCGGTGCAGGTTCCATCCGTAGCCGCAGTCAGTGTGCTGGATCCCACCGTCGATGGTAGAGCGTTGCCGGTGGAGTTGATGACGATATTTCCGCTGCTGCCTACAACCGGGGAGGCAATGTAAATCTGGATGCCCGCGTAGACCGAGCTGTTGGAAGCCTCCACCAGTCCGGTCACAGTGACGCTTTGCTGCGGCACGATGCCCAGACTGGTGGGAGTTGTGGAACCGGTATAGACGTAAATGCCCTCGGAACTACAGGTGTTCGAGTCCCAGCCGCTGGCGTTTTCAATGTAAAAGCCATCGGTGAGCACGGCAATCACAATACCGGTGGTGGTCACCTCGCAGTTCAGGTAAGGCGAAGCGGGCAAATCGACCGAGATGGCATGAATATTGGCGGTGGTCGCCGAACTGCTACTGCACGAAGCGTGTGCCTGCCTTTGTCCCAGGCCCAGGAGCAATAAAAGGCAGGAGACAGTGGCTAAAATCCGGAAAAGCGACAAAAAAGAGCTCTTTGAAATATGATCCATTCCGCTCACATGGCTGTCTGCCCCCGACCCAGCCGGTGGTCCAGACTCCTCTCAGTCTGTAGTTGCGGAAGTTCTTTTCTTTATTTACAGACCGTTCCGATTTCCTGAGGGAAGAGCTTCACTCCTTTCCCATTTGTCTTGCTTTCGTACATATTCTGGCGACAATTTTCCCACTACAGCCAAATTCCGCGAGAAAGTAGCCATGGGCCGGTCACTCCATTGTGACTAGAACTGCACACCCATGGAGGGAAACCCGTGTCTCAACGCCGCACCGCAAGCGCAATGCTGCTCGTCGGCAGATCCATCTTCTGGATTCTTCTGCTTGCAGGCGGAATTGCGCCGCTGGGGGCTCAGGGACGCAATCTGGTCACTACGGCAGTTGACCCCGGGCAGGTGGTCCCACTGGCTGGCCACCATCCGGCGTGGGCCAATGCCTCCAACGCCTCCACGGCGGTCGATGCAGAGCAGAACTTTGAGCAGATGAAGATGGTGCTTGCCCGTCCGGAGGAGCAGCAAACGGCCTTCGAGGAGCTGCTGCAGGAGCAGCTTGACCCGCCATCGCCGCAGTATCATCACTGGCGGACGGCGGCCCAGATCGGCGCGGAGTTTGGCCCCTCCGAAAGCGACATTCAGGCCGTAACCAACTGGCTGACCAGCCAGGGTCTGCACGTGAACCAGCTCAGCCCCGACCGCATGATTCTGCGCTTTGGCGGAACAGCCGGTGCGATTGGCGCGGCCTTTGGCACGGATCTGCGCAACTACACGATTCACGGCGGAACGATCCTTGGCGAAACCAGAATGGCTCCGGCCACCGATCCGACGATTCCGGCAGCGCTGGCCGGGCTGGTGCGCCATGTGCGCGGGCTGCATACGCCAGCCGAGCGTCCCTTGCTGCATACCGCCTCGCCCGTGGCACGGAATGCTTCGTCGGGCGCACTCGCGCCGCTCTACTCCAGCGGTTCCATCCACTACCTCTCGCCGCTGGACTTTGACACGATCTACGACGTTCCCACCAGCAGCTACACCGGCGCGGGCTACACCATCGGCATCGTCAGCTGGTCCAGAGTGTGCGGCGAGGATCTGAGCAACTTTCAGAGTATCTTCGGAGTCACTTTTGCCGCGCCCACCGAGGTGATTCCTACGGCCTACGGCGGCGTCGAGCCCGGCGCAGTCGAAAATAATTCCACATGCAACACCTCCGAACTGAACGGTCAGGAAGAAGCCACCCTCGATGTGGAGCGCGCGGGCAGCACGGCCCCCGGCGCAGCGCTGCTGCTGGTGGCCTCCTCGGCGGCCGGTAGCGACGACGGCATTGGCGCCGACACTGCTTATCTGGCGGAGTCCAGCTCCGCCAACATCCTTTCCATCAGCTTTGGAGCCTGCGAGGCCGAGGCCACCAGCAGCGACGTCAGCTTCTGGAATACGCTCTTTCAGACGGCGGCAGGCAAAGGCATCAGCGTCTTTGTAGCCTCGGGCGACTCCGCCGCCGCCGGATGCGACACGGCCTTCAGCTCGCCTGGCAGCAGCAGCTACGGCGACAGTCCCAACGACATCTGCGCTTCCAGCTATGCAACCTGCGTGGGCGGCACGGAGTTTGCCGATTCCTCCTACAGCACCTACTGGAGCACCTCCAACAGCGCGGACTACGCATCGGCCCTCGGCTACATTCCCGAGGGCGGCTGGAACGAGTCGAGCACCTCCGAGGTGGAGGGTTCGGGCGGCGGCTACAGCACCCACATCGGCACGCCCAGCTGGCAGACGGGCAACAGCGTACTCGCGGCGGCGGCCGGCCGCTACAGCCCCGACGTTGCCTTTTCCGCCGCCGGCCACGATGCCTATCTTTTCTGCATGGCGGCCGCTGCCAGCGATTGCGGCGCGGGCGCACTCGGCAGCGTCTATGGCACCTCGGCAGCAGCCCCGTCCATGGCCGGCGTGGCGGCGCTGCTGGACCAGAAGATGGGCAGCAGCCAGGGCAATCTGAACCCCAGTCTGTACGGCATGGCAGAATCCGCAACGATATACGCCGCCGCCTTCCACGACGCCACACCGGCCAGCAGCGCCGTCAGCTCCTGCACGCTGAGCACACCCAGCATGTGCAACAACAGCGTCTACTCCTCCACCGGCGGCGCGGTGCAGCAGGGCTATGCGCTGGCTACCGGCTACGACGAAGTCACTGGGCTGGGCTCGCTTGACGTTGCCGAATTCGTCGCCCACTACACCAACTACACCCTGCCCACGGTCACCATCACGCCCAGCAGCAGCAGCATCAACACCACCGCGTCCGACCAGATCAGCATCGACGTAACCAGCAACTACGGAACGCCCACCGGCACGGTCAAGCTGACCAGCGGCAGCTATAGCTACAGCGCCTCGCTCAGCTCTGGCGCTATCAGCACCACCCTTGCCGCCGGAACCCTGTCGCCGGGCAGCAATACGCTGACGGCAACCTACACGCCCGACAGCGCCAGTCTGGGCACCTATCAGGGCGCGGTGGGAAGCAACACGGTGACAGTTTCCACGCCCACCCCCGCCGTCACGGTCACACCAGCCACCAACTCCATCTTCCTGGGCTCGGCGCTGGGGGTAACCATCCGGGTCGGCAATGATGCGCTCACGCCCACCGGCAGCGTCACGCTGAGCAGCGGCAGCTACTCCGGCACCGGCACTCTCTCCGGCGGCAGTGTGGTCTTCACCATTCCCGCCGCCGCGCTGGCCGCCGGAGCCGACACACTTCTGGCCACCTACTCCCCTGATAGCAGCAGTTCCGGAATCTTCAGCACCAGCAGCAACTCCGCTGCCGTCACCATCACCACCTACACCCTGACGGCCAGCAACGTCAGCCTGAGCAAGGGAGCAACCACCGGCAACACCTCCACCATCACCGTCGCGCCCCAGTACGGCTTTGAAGACACGGTGACGCTTACGGCGGCCATCTCCAGCGCGCCATCGAATGCCGTGGGCACACCCACACTCAGCTTCGGTTCCACTTCACCGCTGAGCATCAGCAGTACAAGCGCGGCAACCGCGAGGCTAACGATCACCACCACGGCGGCAAGCTCGGCCAGCAACCATGCGCCCGCCACGCCCTGGCAGCGGTACGCACCGGCTGGAGGAGCCGTGCTGGCCGGGCTAATCTTCCTGGGCATTCCCGGCCGACGCCGCACGTGGCGCAGCCTTCTGGACCTGCTGCTTCTGGCCCTCGCGCTGGGCGGCGGACTGACAGCCTGCGGCGGCAGCAGTTCCCCAAAAAGCAACGCCACCCCCACCACCAGCGGCACCTACACCATCACCATCACCAGCATCACCGGCAGCTACAGCGGCATTACCAGCACCATGACGCTGACGGTGGAGTAGGAAAACAGCCGCTAGCCGCTAGCTTTCAGCCGTCAGCTTGTATTTGCAGTGGGAAGGGGCTGTGGCTTGCAGAAACCTGTGTTTGCGCCACCTGCGGTGGGGCCGATCGCTTCGCTCTGCGCCTACGGCGCGGGCTTTTCGCTGCTGCATGTTTGCCGCTGCATGAAATGTCCATGCGGATTCGGTTCGCAAGCCGAGCTGAAAGCTGACAGCTGGGAGCTAGAAGCTGGAGGCTAGCGGCTGGAAGCTGTCCTACTTCACATCCCACTCATCGCTCAGACCGCCGATCAGCGCCTGCAGCTTTTCGAGCGCGTCGTTCTTCTGCTGCTCCAGCTCATGGGTCTGCTTCTCAGCAGCCTGCAGCGTGTCTTCGGCCTTGTTCAGCTCGTCCACAAAGCGTCGGCTGGCAGCATCGCTCGATTTGAGCGCGGTCAGATTGTCGCGCATGCGACCCTCGTCCTTCGACGCCGCATTCTCCGCCGCCTTCGACTCCTGAATCTTCCCATCCAGTTTGGCAACGTCGGTCTGCGCATCGATTACCGGCTTGAGCGCGGCCAGCGTCTCGGGCGCGTCGTTGGCCAGCTTCAGCAGAAACTCACTCTGGTTCTGATGGGGATCAAGCTGCACCCAGGTCTTGCTGGGTCCATGCTGGCGCACTTCGAGCTTGGTGTTTTCATGCGCCTTCACCATCCGCTTGAAGCGGAAGACGTCGGCTGCAGTCTCGTCGGCCTGCACGCCATCCTCCAGCGTCCAGCCGCTCTGCCGGGGCGACTCGACCAGAACCTCCCGGTCCACGTCCGCCGAGTTGGTCACGGAATAGGTCACGGACGATTCATCCATCTGCGTCTCGGTCAGCACGCCCTTTTGCAGGCTCACGTGATGCAGCTTGTGGGCCTGCTGCCGGTCCAGCACACGCACCGCCACGGCCTGATCCGCCGCATAGCTCAGCAGCCGCCGCTCGCCGGGATGGATCGGGTCCAGCAGACCCTCACCCGCAAACTCGCCGCCTTCATAGATTGAAAAACTACCCCGGTCGAGCGTCAGCTGCGAAGCGTTGGTCAACCACACGGCCCGCAGCGGTGCAGACGAATGCTCGTTCCACAGCGTCACATGCTCGGCCGGCAGATCCTGCTGCAGAATGGGCACCATGGCCGACTCATTTTTGTGGATCGTCACCGGCTGGCTGAGCGCGTACTCAAAGTAGTCGTCAAAGGCCTTGGTGGCCACGTCGCCCTCTTGCATGGCGTCGGACGCGCGATAAACACCGCCGCCCATCCCCTCACCGTAGCCATTCCCTGAACCGGAACCAATGCTACCGGCCACGCCTTCCATACCCGCTACACCAAAGCTCCGTGGCGTTGCTTCTTCCGAAGTCACCCTTTGAATGTTGCGCGGTACCCGTGTCGGAGCAATCAGCTCGCGGTTCATCATCTCGGACTGCACATGTACAACGTGCTCGGCAGCCTCATGCGTCTCCGGCATGCGCTGGCCCTCGGTGCGGATGGCAATCTCTGGCCTCTGAACGTAGAGCGGCTGGCTGAGCGGCTGAAGAAAGCTCTGCGGCGCACCCGCCACCAGAGCCAGCTGCACATTCTCCCAGTCGGAGCCGACGGTGTTATCCACCACCGCCCAGCCCTGCATCGTGGCCTTGCCATTAGCCTCGCGCGGAAAAACCATCCGGTAGGTTGCCTTCCACACCGGAACCTCGCTGATGTAGCTCACCCGCAGCTCGCGCTGCCCCTGGCCCGCGTCGGTAAAGGTCAGATGGCGGGCCTGCTGCTCGGCGGCCGAGCCAATCACCCGCAGATAATCGCTGAGTTGCTTCTGCATCGCCACATCCAGCATGCGCACGGAGACGGAATCCGTCAGCTCCGCAGTACGCAGCGCGCCGCCGTCGGTAGCCACAATCAGAAAATAATGATCCTCTGTGGTTGCGCCACTCTTGTCCGTCAGCTTGCGAAACTCGATGTTCACCAAACGGCCTGAAAATGCCGCGCCTGCCCCGGTGACTTCCACCCGCTGCCCGCGAAATGCCTGGTAAACCGCAGCGGTTGCGGGATAGTCCTTCAAGCCCAGACCAATCGACTTCAACTGCACATCCATCGGCGTGGTGGAGTTGTAATTCACGCCGCCGATTCTTCCACCGCCCTCGTCCAGCACCGTCAGCGATTGCAGCACGTCGTTCAGTTGCGCCGAGGTAAAGTCCACCCCCACCTTCTGCGTACCGCTGACGGTTCCGGCATGTTCAAAGTAGCCCACGCCGTTCTTGTAAAGCACCACCTTGCGCACCGGCAGGTCCTGAATGGCCCCAGTTGCTGCGGCTCTAGTTGCGCCGGATGTTGCGCTCGGTTTGACTGGGGGCTGCGCCCATCCTGCGCCTCCCAGAAGAGCTACCAGAACAATGGAAATAAACCTCATGAACCCCTCCTTGCTTGCGTGAGAAAGCCGCCCAACCTTCCACGGCCAGGAAACGGAAGACCCCAAAGCTCTTGCGTCAGAAATACTATCTGCTTGGACCCCGCATCCACTGAAATGGTTCCCGCACCAGAAGAAAATCCTCCCACCCCAAACGGCAGGACTATGCTTGATACAGGGCAAGTCGGCCAACGGCTGCCTGCTCCGGGTGGCCCGTCTACCCGGCGACCCTTCGCTCCGGCTTATTCTGAGCCCGTGCCCGCGCCGCCCCTGCCCCGCCAACCGAGCGACCTCCTCTGCACTCCACAGGAATGCAGGCCGGTCCTTCTATCTATTCCAGGGAGGAATCTATGCAGACCACACCCACTCCACTCAGCGCCCCTTCTGTCAGCGACGTTCTACAGGGCGATCACAAAAGCCAACTGAGCCAGGAAGAGATCGCCAAGGCCCTTGCCCACCACAACCGCCATCACGGCAAACAGGAACCGCAGCCCCAGGCGCAGGCCTCTGGCAAGAAGCACAAATAGAAAAAAGGCGGCAGTTGCGAACATACAGAGTCCACAACTGCCGCCTTTGCTGAAAATACACTTCCGTGAGCGCCTGCTTGTCCCGTAGAAACAGGGCAGGATTGGTTTCTTTGCAGGCCGGAAGACCTTATCCGTCGACCGTCTGGGCCAGAAGATAGCGCTCGTAGCCGATCTCTTCGATCTGATGCAACTGCACTTCCAGCCAGTCAGCGTGTTCTTCCTCGTCCTTCAATAGCTGGACGAACAGGTCCCGCGAACCATGGTCCTTTTTCTCCGTGGCCAACTGCACCGCGTCGTTGTACATGCCCACCGCAGCAACTTCCAGAGCCAAGTCCGCCAGCAGCATCTCCTTGACATTCTTGCCAATGGAAAGCTCCAGCGGCTCCATGCTGGGGGTTGCGTCCAGGAAGAGAATCCGTTCCATCAGCGTTTCGGCGTGTTTCATCTCGCCAATGGACTGCTTTTTGATGAATTTGGCCAGCTTTTCATAGCCCCAGTTCTCACACATTTCGGCGTGAAGAAAGTACTGGTTGATGGCCGTTAGCTCCTCGCGGAGCGCCTGATTCAGCTTTGCAATAACTTCCGCATGTCCCTTCATGCCCGCGATTGTGGCACCACTTTGCCGCGCGCACAAGCATTCTTTGCAGTGCGAGTGGATGTTTTTACGACAAGATCCGGCACGAGTGTCCGGTTCCCGCAACCCGCTGCTTGCAAACTGAAGGTTTTACTTCAACCTTTTCTTGAACTTTCAGCCAGAACCGATGAAAAATATTGGATTAAAGATATTCGCGAACCATCTGCTGCCAGGTGGGCCAATCATGCACATGCGGCCCATTCCACACATGAAACTGGTGCTCAATGCCCTGCTGGCTCAGCACATCATCCAGCTTGCGATTCTCTTCCAGACACGGATCGTCCCATCCAGAGACCAGAATGCAGTGCGCCTGCCGCAACTGCGCCAGCCACTTTCTGTCCTCCAGCCGGGGCAGATAGTGGGTGGGCAGATTCCAGAAGCAGTCCTCGTCATAGTAGCCATCCAGAAATCCGGCCAAATCGTAGACGCCGCTGAGCGAAACAAAGCCACGGAAGAGGTCGGGATGGCGCAGGACAATGTTCGCCGCATGGTAGCCACCAAAGCTGCATCCCAGGGCCAGCGGCCGATGGTCGCCAGAGCTGAAACGCACCAGCGGCAGCACCTCGTCGAGGACGTACTCCTCGTACTGCAAATGGCGGGCGATGCGCGAGCGGCCCGGGGCCTGATGGTTGTACCAGCTCTCGCTGTCCACCGAATCCAGGCAGAAAAGCTGCAGGTTGCCACTCTCAATGCGCTCCGCCAGAGCTGCCACCATGCCCCGGTCCTCAAAGTCGAAAAAGCGTCCGCCCGAGGTGGGAAAGACCACAACCGGCGCCCCGCCCGCGCCGAAGATGAGTAGCTCCATCTCCCGGTCGAGTCGGCTTGAGCGCCATTTGTGATAGTCGCGAATCAAAGCTTCACCCCATCTGTTTCCGCGGAAGAAATACGTTTGCCTGCTAATTTAGCAGGCTTTTGCGTGAATGGAGGCAAAGCGTACCCGATACGCCACCTCACCGCTTGCCGAGCGCCAATGCGCCCAAAAAACTGAACAATCCGGCGGGAAAACCGCCCCATCTTGATCCCTTTCAGCCCGGAACAGAAGTCTGTTGAGCACCCACAAGATAGGAAACTTGCTCCCGACCGCCGTTTCGGCGATACTTAGTTGTTGTGTATTGAGCGAAACGGCGTCTCCACGGACTGCTTCAGGTCCGCGGGGCTATCGGCCGAGCATCTTGCTTCGGCCTAGATCCTGGTGTCAGGTCCATCTGCGACCCGCGCCTCCGTCCGCTGGAAACTCCGGAAGAACGCAACAAAGCACTGGTTTTCGAAAGGAACAGATTCGCCGTGGTAATGATTCGATTGGCGCGCGTCGGCGCCCGCAAGCAGCCCTACTATCGTATCGTGGTCATCGAGAAGGACCGCGCCCGCAATGGCCGTTCGATCGAGGTCGTCGGCACCTACAATCCTCGCACCGACCCCGCCTCGGTTGAGCTCAAGCACGAGCGCGTGGCCTACTGGAAGGGCGTCGGCGCCCAGATGACCCCCATTGTTGCCAAGCTGGTTGCCAACAACCCTGCTCCGGCACCTGCCGTAGTCTAAGCCCATCCCCTACCCTGATTGATTTGGTGCGGGCCCGCAAGGGTCCCGCACAGAATTTACTGCCTAATGGCGAATCTTTCTGCTAGTATTCGCCATCAGGAATTGCATTGCCGAATTCTAATGCTGATATCAGGGGCAAGGGCATGACCCAAAACGATATGATCGCAGTCGACGAATTGGTTCGCGAAATTGCGCGGGCTTTGGTGGACGATCCAACTTCTGTCGAAGTGGACTCCGTAAACAAAGACGAAAACACTGTCCTGAAGCTTCGGGTTGCACCTCAGGACGTAGGTAAAGTCATAGGGAAGCAGGGCCGTACGGCCCGTTCCGTACGCACTATTCTTGGAGCCGTAAGCATGAAGCTGCACCACCGCTACACGCTCGACATCCTGGAAGAAGACGAAGAAGCCTAAATGGGCGAACTTCCTCCTTCCGGCGTTTCCCCAGAACCGGAAGAAAGAACCGCACCCGAACGGTTCGATTCATGGGCATGGTTAGCACGTCTGCGCAAGACCCAAGGTCGTAAAGGTGAGATCTTCGCAGAGATTCTGACAGACT
The DNA here is from genome assembly GCF_048629425.1 of Telmatobacter bradus. Lineage (NCBI taxonomy): Bacteria > Pseudomonadati > Acidobacteriota > Terriglobia > Terriglobales > Acidobacteriaceae > Telmatobacter > Telmatobacter bradus. Next base: position 1,893,646 of record NZ_CP184532.1, on the reverse strand, counting down.
TTCCTCAGAAATTCGCCGAGCGCTCTCAGCTCTGGCTATTGGCCGACGGGGATTCCGGCAACAGGTCTGCGGCAATCAAGCCTGCAGGCAAACGCGAAGTTGTGCTCCAAAATCACTGGATGCACAAAGACGGCATTGTGCTGCACTTCAAAGGCGTCGACTCCATTTCGGCTGCCGAGCCATTGTGCGGCCTGATTGTGGCTATTCCCGCAGACCAGCGCGAGGCCCTTGGTGAAGATGAGGTCTACATCAGCGATCTGGTCGGTTGCACGCTCATCGATGTGAGCAGCGCCGAACCTACCGCTGTGGGCATCATCCAGGACGTGGACCGCTCGGCTGGCCCCGTGGCTCTGCTCGTTGTCCAAAGCGAGCGTGGCGAGGTTCTGGTGCCCTTTGCCAAAGTCTTCCTGCGCACACTCGACACGGCAAACCTTCGCGTGGAGATGGCCCTACCCAAAGGACTGTTGGACCTGAACAACTAGAGCGTTGGCAGGTTCATGAACGCTGAAAGCCCCCGCACCGGAAGGTGCGGGGGCTTTCAGCGTTGCGCTGTCATCTTGAGCGGAGTTTGGCCGTTTTGGGGCCAAACGAAGTCGAAAGATCGGCGGTTGTTCTTCAAGGATCTTGCGCCGAAGTTGTTTGTCTTTGAAGCCCAAATTTATGCATACAGAGGCAAAAAGCAACCGCAGATCCTTCGACTCCCTGCGGTCGCTCAGGAGGACAGGCTGAAGTTTGATGAGGATTTCAAACTCAGAACTCTAGAAGCTGAACTCCAGCCCCCCGCGCACGGCACGCGGATCCTGGGCAAAGAGCAGCAGAGAGCCATCGCCAAGCACATAGGAACGGTAGCCCTGGGCCAATAGGTTCTGCACATCCACGAAAGTCTGGAAGCTGGCGGAGCCGAGATGGATAGGCTGGCGCAGGTGCAGGCCCAGATAAGGAGCACTGGCTTCCACGGCAAAGGGCGCGACCGGAGTGACGGTATCTTCCGGCTGCCAGCGATAGCTGGCCCGCCAGCGGGTCCCCGTGCCTTCCAGAGTGCCGCTGAGCGTCAGTGAATAGGTCTGGGTGCGGCGCGGCCGGGTGGTGGTCAGCAACTGGCCTGCAGGCACGGTGTTGGTCTCGGTGGGAATCACCAGCGCATTGCCGTCCGCATAGGCCAGGCGGATGCGATTCTGCCCCATGATCCTGCGCTCCACCGCAGCTTCAATGCCGGTGGAAGAATAATCCGCTCCTACGGCGCGCATCATGCCGCTCGATGGATCCAGCAGGCTGTTGCTGGTGGCTGTCAGCGGCAGGGACGAAGACGAGGAATCAATGACTGGATGATGCAGGTGGTCTGTAAAAACAGTCACGCTCAGGTCAGAAGCATCGGTGCGGCGCTCCCAGCCCAACTGCTGATGGATTCCGTGCTCCACCTGGATGTGACCATTGCGCACCACCAGCGGCGGCAGCGTGGGGCTGAAGGAATCGCCCAGAAACTTGTGCGGAACAAAGCTAGACAGACGGTAATCCAGACTGGAGTTTTCGTCCTTCACGCGCACATCTACAAAAGGCAGCAGGGCGGAGGTGCTTCCGGATCCGGTCAGGCGGCCAGCCACGACGGTGGAACCGGCTTCGATCTCGGCCAGATCGCCCAGGTGGATCGACTCCCAGCCGCTGATGCCGGCTTCATCCAGGCCAGAGCCCAGCGGACCTTCCACATCCGGCCGCACTTCAATGCTGGCGATGGACTGGACTGAGCCGACGATGCCCAGATCCTGCCGGAAGCCAAGCATGGACTCCATGCCGGCATCGGTTTCGGGAGCAAAGTCAACGCGGGCCAGCAACTCACTGGATCCAGCCGGAGTATCTTCGACGGTCACCGAAAAGCGTTCTCCGCTCTCGCCAAAAGTGCCTTCTTGTCCAGTAGCCATCAGGCGTGCTTTCAGGTGCGGCTGACGGCCTTTACCTTCGTCCACCATCACCAGCGGGCCATCTTCAAGCCAGCGCAACAGCGGGCGATTGGCGGCTGAACGCAGGGTCCAGGCCCAGTCATCCTGCGGCGAATCGGGGCTTTTGGGCTGGGCGGGCAACCACTGCATGGCTTCGTAGAGGGTGTTCAGGGTCAGATTGACGACCGTGCCGGTACGCACCCGCACGTCTTCCCGCATGCTGGGCAGGTAGGACTGGCAGACCGCCTTGACCGAGTAGCGGCCGGGCAGAACGGAATCTATCTGGAAATGGCCTTTGCGGTCGGTGATTACGATGGCGGCCACGCTGAGGTCAGCGCGCAGCAACTCAACCTGCGCGCCCATCTGCGGTTCATCCGCCGTATTGCGCACCACGCCGGAGACCGTGGCAGGCGCGGCCCAGCAGGCGCTGGCGCACATGAGCACAGTCAGTATTGCAAATAGGTCGAAATGGGTTTTGCGCATCATCACTTGTGTGATCCGGCGTCTACCCTGGCGAAGGTATTGCAAATCAATGGAACCCGCGCGGTTTGCCGAATCTCAACGTCCAGCTGGATCCCGCGCGGGTTGATTGTATTATTCCACTACAAAAGGTGCCGATTGCGCAATCTCCTGCTTGGAAATTGCATCGTTCACCTTGATGGTTACCTTGTACTTGCCCGGCTGCAGACCCGCCAGAGGCAAGCTCTTGAAGAAGGTCAGCTCATCGCTGTGCGCTCCCAGGTCCTTGGAATCCGCCGTATTCTCCAGCAATACAACGCCCGTAACCGCATCGGTCACCTGATAGGTCAGCTTGGCCTGATTGCTTTTGGTCGCGTCGTCAATACCAAGATTGTAGACCTGCATCCAGAAGTTCAGGTCCTGATTGCGGTGGAAAATCACCGGTGTGGCCGGATTGGCGCTCACGCGGGGACGTACAAAGGTGTTGCCCAGAATGAAGTTGCCGTTGCCGATTTCACGCGAAGAAACGGTGTGCAACTGGTCGGCCAGAATCAGCGACGAGGTGCCCAGCTTTTCATCGTGGAAGGCGGGAACATCAATGCCGCGACCGTAAACACCCACGTGGTCGGGGTTGTTCACGTCCTTGATGGCAATGTCCAGACGGTAGAGTCCGGGCTGCAGCGGCAGAGACTTCCAGTAGACGCGCTGGTTGTCGAGCACCTTTTCCAGCAGCTCAGAAGGCTCATCCACTGAAACCGTATCTTCGAAGGTCTGCACCGTCTTGTGGGAGAGCGTCGTCACCTTGCCCAGAATGTTGACCGTGCCACGGGAAACGCCGTCCTTGGTCACGAAGGTGATGTCGCGTACGCGCATCTGCACGGTGATCGGCACGGTATCCATGCTTTCGGTCACCTTGACGAAGTCGGTGCGCACATCAAACGGGAAGATGGGGCCGCTCAGCACCTTGTGCTCACTGACAAAGGCCTCAAGATCCTTGAACTTGACCGGCGGCGGTGCAAAAAGCTTGGCGCCCAGTTCGATGCGGTCGAATTCCTTGCCGGATTCGCTGTCACCCATCGGGCCATTGCCCAAACGCTCCAGACCACCACCCTTGAAGCGATCGGTCTTGTCCTTGTGGTTCATCTCTTCGTACTGGGTCAGGCCGGCACCGGGTACGTTGAGCAGGGCATCCTTTTCACTGCGGTCAAGGGTGTAGTGGTAGTCGCCGCACTGGCAGGTATCGACGAATTCCAGATCGATGTTTTCGCCCACGCCTTCCAGATAGCGGTAATGCCAGGTTTCAAACGGGAAGGTCGAGGTGGAACCGCCGCCCTCTTCCGGGGTGCGCTCATAGGTGCCGCCCGAGGGATGCGAATCAATGTTGTCGGGCTTGCCCCAGCTGATGTAGATGCGGCCACGATCCGTCTTCCAGCCCGGCTTGCCGGCGGCAAAGTGCTCGTTGGCATAGGCAATGCGGCGGTAGTGCTCTTCGCGGAACTCGTTCTCCGGCGAATCGGGATTGGGGTTGCGCCGCAGCCAGAAGTTTTCGATAAAGGCATCGCGTTCTTCGTCGTTGGAGAGACTCATGAAGGCTTTACGCTCTTCATCGCTGATGATGTAGGTCACGTCCTGGCTCAACCAGGTTTTGTAAGTGCCCTTCAACTCGGCGCGCAGATCCTTTTGCGCCTTGTAGCGTTCCTTGTCGGAGCGCTGGCGTCTGCGCGGATCAACATCCTTATCCGGGCTCTCCTGGCCACTGGACGATCCACCCTGCTGTTGAGCCTGAGGCTGAGCCTGCGTCGCGGCCTGGGCCAGCGACTTTTGGGTTGCAGCCGGGATCAAAACCAGACCGCTACCCAGCACGAGGAAAAGAAACTTGCGTCCGTTGAGCATCATTAGCCTTAGAAAAACTCCTGCGATCCCTTATTCTACGGGTCCGGATAGGGCGGGGCAACCGCCAGCCGCCAAGCCGGCTGCCCCTTGGACGCCTCCAGGCAGGCAAGGTCAACGAAAAGCCAGCCCATCCATCCGAAATTCCGAAAGTATGCTGGCTTCAGCCTACCCTCCGGCCCGCACAGCCGTCCATTCCCCGGCTCCGTCTGAGGCAAATTCACACTTTGACTTTCTTCGTGGAACCAGATTGAACTTCCTTGCGTACACTGTTTGAGACTGATTCGGAGCCCTTATCCATGAAGAAAATACTTCTGATCGTGCTCGGCGTCCTGGTTGCCGCCGGCTTGATTGTCGCCATGATCGTCAAGCAGCAATCGGGTTATACCAAGGTATTGACCGCCAAAATCGCCCGTCAGGATCTGGCCACCGTGGTCAGCGGTACGGGCCAGATCAAGCCCAAGACCTACGTCAACCTGGGCGCAACCGCCATGGGCCGCATTACCCACCTGTACGTCAAGGAGGGCGACCATGTGAAGAAGGGCCAGACCGTGGCCTCGGTGGAACATGTACAGCAGGAAGCCAATGTGAACGGCCAGCAGGCCGCCATTGACGCCGCCCGCACCGACATTTCCAGCGATATTGCCAATGAAAAGACCCAGGAAGCCAATCTGGAGCACGCCAAGGCCGATCTGGTGCAGAAAAAGCTGGACTGGGAGCGCGCCCAGGGACTCTACACGGCTGGCGTTGACTCCAAGGCTACCTATGACTCCGCCAAAGCGTCGTACGAAACCGATGTGGCCAGCGTGAATCAGGCCCAGGCGCAGTACAACCAGGCCAGAGCCCAGACCGATTCGGCCCGTGGCCACCTGCATACCCAGGAAGCCACCCTGCGTGCCAATCAGGATCTGCTGGACAAAACCATCGCCCTGGCCCCGTTCGACGGCATTGTGACCAACGAACCAGTACGCGAGGGCGAAACCGTTGTGGAAGGCATTCAGAACACCGAGGGCTCGACCTTCATGACCCTGGCCGACATGAGCGTGGTCACGGCCGAGGTCAAGGTGGACGAAACCGACATCATCAACATCCTGATTGGCCAGACGGCCGACATTACCGTCGACGCCCTGCCCGGCAGGGTCTTCAAGGGCCGTGTAACCCTGGTTGGCGATCAGGCTCTGCTGCGCTCCTCCGGCATTGCCACCTCGCAGTCGACCTCCGGCACCGAAGAGGCCAAGGACTTCAAGGTCGTGGTCACGCTCGACAACCCCAACGACGAGCTACGCCCAGGGCTTTCCTGCACCGCCAAGGTAACCACGGCCCACAAGCCCGGCGTACTGTCGCTGCCCATCCAGGCGCTCACGCTCTACGACCCGAAGGCCGACGACGCGCAGAAGGACAAGGACAGCGTGCAAGCTGCCACCTCACAGTCCAAAACCGCTCCGGTTCAGGGCGTCTTCGTGGTGGACAAGGACGCCAAGGGCAAACTCCGCTCCAAATTCGTTCCCGTAACCACCGGCATTACCGGCACTACCGACATTGAAGTGCTCAGCGGACTGACCGAGGGGATGGAAATCGTCACCGGCCCCTACAAAACTCTGCGAGCGCTCAAGAACAATGCCCTGCTCAAACGCGATACTCTGAAGGTGACCCTGAACTCCGGCAGCGGTTCCTAGCAACCTGGGAATCGCGCCGTCAGGAACCTGGAATTTGCATGGGCAGAGCTTCAAACGATGCGCCAATGCCCTATCAAAGTGGACCTTGTAACAGGGCCCGGTTTTAGGCGGACCACAAGTGCCACAAAATGAGATTGGGCTTTAGCCCTGAGGGGCGAGGAATTCCTGCGCGGATTCCCAACATCGAGAAGGAAAAAGATTCGGATGGCTACGAACAGCACCAGCAGCGAAGCAGTACAGGACGCCATGGCTCCTCTGGCCGACGAGGTCATCGTCGTCGACAATCTGTGGCGCACCTACGACATGGGCAGTGAGCAGCAGGTGCATGCCCTGCGCGGGGTTTCGCTGCACATCAAGCACAACGAATACGTGGCCATCATGGGGCCGTCGGGCTCGGGCAAATCCACACTGATGAACCTGATCGGCTGTCTGGATACGCCCTCGCAGGGCCGCTACTGGCTCAATGGCCAGCTGGTCAGCGAGCTGGACGACGATCAGCTCGCCCGCATCCGCAACAAGGAAATTGGCTTCGTCTTCCAGACCTTCAACCTGCTGGCCCGCGCCAGCTCGCTGCATAACGTTGAGCTGCCCATGATCTACAACGGCACGCCCGCTGCCGAGCGGCTGGAACGCGCCCAACAGGCCTTGGCCAACGTCGGACTGGGGGATCGCGTTCAACACAAGCCCAACGAGCTCTCCGGCGGACAGCGCCAGCGCGTGGCCATCGCCCGCGCCCTCGTCAACCGCCCCTCGATCATCCTGGCCGACGAGCCCACCGGCAACCTGGACTCGAAGACCGGCGACGAGATCATGGCCCTGTTCGACGAGTTGCACGCCAAGGGCAACACCATCGTTCTGGTCACCCATGAGCCCGACATTGCCGAGTTCGCCCACCGCGTCGTCCACATCCGCGACGGCCAGATCTTCTCCGACCAGCCCAGCAAGCGAGTGCGATAGCTGAAAGCTGCTCAGGGGTGGAAATGGGAGAGTACTTTCTGCCTTCCTCACCAAGAACCACGAAGCCCTCGGCCATTGCCGAGGGCTTCACACTTTAGAGATGCAGACTCAGTTCGCAGGACGAGCTAACAGCAGTTTTAGAGCTGGAAGCTAGAAGCTAGAGGCTGGAAGCTAGCAGCTCCCCTTCTGCTTCTTTGCCAGCCTTGCCAACACAGCCTGCTCGCGCATCACCTGCCGCAGCGGCCGGGCCGGCGTACCAAAGAGCACGGTTCCCGGCTTCAGGCCGTCGTTGGTCACGGTCTTGCCGTTAAAGACGCCCGACTGCCCGCCCAAAATCACGCCCGGCCCCACATGCGCATGGTCGCCAATGCCCACCTGCCCGGCAATAATCGCCCCATCGCCCACCGTGCTTGACCCGCTGATTCCCGTCAATGCCACCAGAATCACATCCGCGCCAATCTTGCAGTTGTGCCCCACATGCACCAGATTGTCGATCTTGGTGCCGCGGCCAATGCGCGTCTCTTCCAGCGCTCCGCGATCAATGGTGGAGTTGGCACCAATCTCCACGTCGTCTTCCAGCACCAGCGTGCCCTGCTGGGGAAATTGCGTGTAGCGGCCGGTAGCGTAGTCGCGCACATAGCCAAAACCGTCCGCACCCAGCACCGCGCCAGGATGCACCACCACCCGGTCGCCCAGCGTTACGCCCGTCTGCAGCACGGCGCGCGGGTGAATGCGGCAGTCCCTGCCGATGCGCACGCCCTCGCCCACCACCGCGCCCGCCTCAATGCGCGAACCCGAGCCAATCACCGCTGCCGCACCGACCACGGCGCAGGCCGCCACGGTCACGTTTTCGGCCAGCTCGGCCGTCGCATCCACCTCGGCGGAAGGATGGACCCCTGCGGGGGACAAACTTCTGGACAAGAGTTTTGCCGCTTGAGCGAACCACAGGCGGGGTACACGCGCTTCCACGACCGCGGCGGCGGTTGGCCCACCCGCAAGCCCCGGCTTGAGCACCAGCACACCCGCACGGCTCTTCAGGATGGTTTCTGCGGTGGCAGCGTCCTCGGCAAACACAATCTGGCTCGCCGTAGCCTCTTCGGCGCGATTCACGCCCAAAACCACAACCTCCGCACTGCCCTGCTTCAGTTCCCCGCCCAATTTTTCGATCAGTTCGCCTAGAGTCATTCGTTCCTCTCAATAAAGCGATGCTTCCCCGGCAGGCCGCGTCTTCCAACGGCGATGAATCCAGAGCCACTGATCGGGGTAGCTGCGAATCCAGTGCTCGATGGCCGCCGTCGAGCGCTGCGTGCCTTCCACAATGTCGGCTGCCACATCGTCCGTGTGAGGGATCTCGACCTCCGGCCCGAAGTGCAGCACGTACTTCTTTTGCTCTTTCTCCCAGAGCATGAAGCCCGGCAGCACGGCCGCGCCGGTCTTGCGGGCAATGTGAGCGAGGCCCGTCGCGGTACAAGCCTGGCGGCCAAAAAAATCAACGAACTCGCCCTGCGGCGGAGTCATGTTCGTGTCCATCAGAATGCCCACCGTACGACCGGCGCGCATGGCCGTCAGAAGGCCGCGACCAAAATCGTCCTTGTGCAACACCTGATTGCCATGCATGCAGCGAATGCCGTTCACGTAGCTGTCCAGCAGGCGATTGTCGAGTCGGCGAATGACCATGCCCATCGGATGGCCCATCAGCGAGTGATAGAAGCTGGAGAGCTCCCATGCGCCCATGTGGCCGGTAATCACCAGCACGCCCTTGCCCCGGGCGGCCGCAGCCTCGTAGTGCTCATGGCCTTCGGTACTCACCCAGTTGCGTAGATTCTCAAGCGTGTAGCGCGGCATGCGGCAAAACTCCACCAGCTGCCAGCCAAGGTGGCGATAAACGCCGCGCAGAATACGCTCGTGCTCCGCCTGACCCAGCTCCGGCATGGCCAGCTCCAGATTGCGCAAGCCCACCTGCCGCAGCCGCTTGTGCAAACGATAGATCGCAGAGACGATCAGGGCCGCACCCCAACGCGCCAACCAACGCGGCAAGCGCCCAAGCACACGCGTCACCACCAACACCAGCAAGTATTCAAGTCGTCTGAGCATCATGAAAATAAATCGGCGAAAAAAGCAACTCAGTTAGTGTAGGGCATTGGAGACTGATGCGCCGCGCAGGAGCAAGGAAAACACCGCAGGGCGACCCGGACCAAGCCAGATCGCCCTGCGTAAAACATACCTTTTTGCAACTTACCTCTGTTTTTTGGCTTCCACAAAGTAGTGCGCCACGGATTTGACGAACGGCACCGCGCCGGCAGGCACCGGCACATCGCCATGCAGCACGGAACCGAAGTTGTGCGACGTTCCAAAATACAGCTCCGTGTCTTCGCGATTCTGGCTCACGCTGGTTCCATCCAGATCAATGCCGGCAAACAGGCCCTTGCTGCGCGAGTAGGTGAGCAGCTCGGCGTTCATGCGCCAGTCGGTGGCAGCCTGCCCGTTGCGGCCCACCGGGCCAGCCGTAGCCGCCGCATCGCCGCCAATCTTGAACTTGCTCTTGAGCAGATCCTGAAAGCCACGTTCATTCACAGCCACCAGCACCAGATCCGTGGACTGGCCGCCGATCTGGAAGCCAAACGATCCACCCGCCATGCGGATGAAAACCGGAGCACTCCAGCCATGGCCGGTGCGGCAGGTCACCACCCCCTGCCCGTACTGCATTCCGTAGATGAACGCACCTTTCATCATGCCGGGCACCACCGCCACGCAGGTGGCCTGCTGCAGAATGTTCAACGGAATGCTGTTGTCCTGCGCATTCATGATCTGGTCCAAAACCAGCTTGGCGGAATCGAGACGCATCTGCAGATCTTCACGCGAAGACGCCGCAAAGGCCGAGGACTGCAGAAACAGACAGAGGCAGAGGGAAAGAACAAGTTTCTTCATCTCTGGTTCCTTTCATGGTTGACGGCTAGAAGTCCTTCCCACCGGAGCGGGCGCTTCCTGCCTGAATTGGACGCGGGCAAGTAAAAAAAAGCTGCCTCGCTAGAAATGAAATCAGAAGAAAAGCTCGTGCATGCATGCCGTAGATAACGACTCCATCAGCCTATAGCAAAAACAGTATCGCTGAATCCCACGGGCGGAAATCAACTCCCAATGAAAATATAGCAACAGCAAGCTTGCTGCCAGAAACGCGGAGAACGGCCAACATGGGGGCAGGGCTACCGTGTTTCTTGATACGAAATAATTTACCAAAAACACAAATTAATGTCAGAAGATTGAAATTTGGCACAGAACATCACGCTCAGCGCGGCTTTTGAGCGTGAAAAATGAAAATTATCTCAGAAACTGCACAGGAGGCTGTGCATTGAGAGTGCTGGGAGGGCTGCAAGTTCTAAATAGAGTGAAAGAGAAAGAGAACAGAGGAAGAAGAAAAGGAAAAAAGAGGAGTTCCCAGGCTTCATGTTGCCATGCAGCCTGGGAACTCCTTTCCCCAGATCTGCGTTGTTTCTGTTAATAAGTGTGTGGAAAACATGTTAATCGCACAAGAGTACTTAAGGCCAATGGGCCTAAGTAACATATCATGTTAATCAATTGGTAACCGGACAAAATCGTCCTTCCGCCGCATGGAAACACCCTCAGACTGTGGCGAACGCAGCGAAAGACCCAGGGACGACATGGACAACTTGATGCGATTGTCTGCTCCCGCCTTGCGCATCAAACGGGCAACATACGCCTTCACAGTCCGTTCCTCTATCCCCAACTGTTGGGCAATCTCGCGATTGGAGCGGGCCATCAGGATCAGTTCCAGAACCTGGCGCTCCCGCTCGGTCATCTGCGGTTGGCTGACGGTCAAACTGGTGTCCTGATTCTTGAGCAAGCGGTCAATCAGCCGGGAAAGCAGATGGCGTGGAGCCCAAATGGAACCGTCCGTGACCACGTCGATGGCTTTACGCACCATCCCGGTATCGGCGTTCAAGCCAAGATAGGCCCGCGCTCCAGCCACAATCGATTTCATGATCAGCTCGTCATCGCCATCGGGACCGAGGACGATCAGACGCAGGTCAGCACGTTCGCGGCGGATCATCTCCAGGGTCTCGGTAGAGCCCGGCAGGCTGTTCAGGTCCAGCACAATATATTGCAGATTACGATGCTTGAGCAGTTCCAGAAGATCTCCCGGAACCGGCATCAGCCTGGGCTTGCCCTCGTCGGCCTGCTGATCAAAGATGCTGATCAGACCTTCAAGCCTCATCGGCTCTTCAGCCCACAAACCGATGAGAATTATTTTTTCTGCACCCATTGTTTGCCTCGCGTCAGAAGCCAGAAGCGGTACCGGAAATGGACTACAAGCTGCGGCCCACGCTACGATTCCGGATAAATTCCGCTCCTGTTCCCTTGCTCGGTCGCGCCCACGCAACCGGAAAATTCATTCACAACTTTTTATCTTTGCCCAAGCGATCAACAGAACGATGTCTCGCCGAACACATTCAAGCGGAAAAAGGATTGTTGCAGACTTCAGGTATTGTGACAATAGCCGCGGACACAGTAAAAAAAGCAAAAACTGAGGTGCCTGAAATATTTATCTGCCTCTAAAAAGGCCCACGGCAAAAATACCGCCTACTTTCCATAGCTGCTTCGCGGTTGGAACGGCGGTAAACCCTGAGAAAATCGCTTCTGCCGTTGCCGGAAGCGCAGCAGAACTACGTCTAACAATGCAGCAGGCAGGAACAGGCGGAAATGGTCTGGGCGGAAAATCCCAGGAACGAAGTGGGACAGAAAGCAAAATTTGCGGTCAGAAACGCAAAGAGATGCTTTCCGCATTTCCCGATTCGTGGCAAAATCTGTAATATCAGCAGAGTAGGGTGCCAACACGCTCTACCGAGTCAAGCCAGCGAGGTCGATCTTTGATTAAACAGGACATCGTGCATCACGTAATCGAGCGCACGGGACTTCCCCGCACCAAGGCGGAAGCCGCTGTAGACACGGTATTCGAAGGCCTCAAACAGGCCCTTGCTGCCGGTGAGCGCATCGAATTGCGCGGGTTCGGCGTATTCAGCGTCCGTGCCCGCAAAACCGGCATTGGCCGTAACCCGCGTACCGGCACCGAAGTCAGCATTGCGCCGGGCAAGGCGGTCCGCTTCAAGCCCGGCAAGGAATTGCATTCGCTTGAAGCCGCCGAGGCAGCCAAGGCCTAAAGCAGGCATCCAAAGAACATACGCAGAACCACCCCTTCCAAAATTGTTTCCGCGCTCTGCGCCAACAATTTTGGAAGGGGTGGTTTTGCTTGCTTCCAACGGATCTGCCTGCCGGGCTTTTCTTGCTGCCACGCAGGCTTACAGCAGACGCACCGCGTCCACGTCCACCACCAGATTGCGCCGGGGCACATCAGCGGCATCGGCATGGGCCAACAGGCCGCGCAGGGCGGCATTGAGTGCGCTGCGCGAGCTTGACTTCAGAATCATGTGAAAGCGGTAGACGTTTTTGATGCGCGCGATGGGCGCGGTGCAGGGGCCCAGCAGACGCACGTTCTCGGGCTTATTGGCCTGCAGCCATTTGCCCAGTTCCGCCGACCAGCCCGCCGCCTCTTCCAGCTTGGGCGACTGCACCAGAATGTTGGCCAACGATCCGAAGGGCGGATAGTGCATCCACTGGCGGTACTTCAGCTCGCGGGTGGCAAAGCCGGGGTAATCGTGGGTGCTGGCGGCCAGAATCGCGTAGTGGTCGGGGTAGTAGGTTTGCACCACCACTCGCCCGGGCAGCTCGCCACGGCCAGCGCGACCGGAAACCTGCGTCATCAGCTGAAAAACGCGCTCGGCGGCACGGAAGTCCGGCATGGAGAGCGAGTGATCGCAACCGACCACGCCCACCAGCGTGACGCCGTGAATGTCGTGTCCCTTGGCAATCATCTGCGTGCCCACCAGCAGGTTGATTTCGCCTGCATGCAAGCGCGCAAGCAGCCGTTCCAGATCGTAGCGACCCCGCACGGTGTCGCGATCCATGCGGCCGATGCGGGCTCCGGGAAAGATCTCCTGCAAGCGCTCTTCGCCCTGCTGCGAACCCGCGCCCAGATAGTAGAGGTGTTCGCTCTCGCACTTGGGGCAACGGGCCGGAACCTTGCGCCGGAAGCCGCAATAGTGGCACTCCAGCCGCTGGCCTTCGCGGGCCTGTCCAGGATCGTCTTCGGCCATGGCCTTGTGATGGGTGAGGGCAATGGCGCAGTTCTCGCACTCCAGCTTTGCTCCGCAGGCACGGCACATTACAGCAAACGAGTAGCCACGGCGGTTGAGCAGAATAATGGCCTGCTCACCGCGATCCAGCGCGGCCTGCGTTTCGTCAATCAGCGTGCGGGAAAAGAGCAGTTCCTTGCCGGTTTCGCGGAACTCCTGCCGCATGTCGATCAGTTCCACCGAAGGCAGCGGACGATGGGCCACGCGCTCACTCATCGTAATGCGCTCGTAGCGGCCCTGCTGGGCATTCTGCCAGCTTTCCAGCGAGGGCGTGGCTGAGCCCAGCACAACCACGGCGTTATTCTGGCGGGCGCGCACCACGGCCACGTCGCGGGCGTTGTAGCGCGGCGTTTCTTCCTGCTTGTAGCTCTGGTCGTGCTCTTCGTCAATCAGGATCAGGCCCAGGTTGGGCGCAGGGGCAAAGATGGCCGAGCGCGTGCCCACCACCACCGTGGCCTCACCCCGGCGAATGCGCCGCCATTGCTCGCTGCGTTCTTCCGGCGTAAGCGCGGAGTGCAGCAGGGCCACGCGCTCTCCGAAGGCCGCATCCATCAGGCCCACCGTCTGCGGGGTCAAGCCGATTTCAGGCACCAGTAGAATCGTGGAATAGCCCAGTTCGAGGGCCTTGCGCATGGCGGCAATGTAGACCGCCGTCTTGCCCGAGCCAGTGACGCCATGCAGCAGAAAAGACTTGAATCCACCCAGCGCGGCGGTAATTTTGTCGTGCGCCTGCTGCTGCGTGGGATTCAGCACGAAGACGGCAGTTTCCGGCCGCAGCCCACCCATGCGAAAGACCATGGGGCGCTCTTCAATGCGCACCAGACTCTTGCGTACCAGCGTCTGCAGCGTGGAGGAAGGCAGAGCGCGTTTGCGCAACTCGGCCAGCGACAGTTCTCCACCGGCAGCAGCCAGTTCGGCCAGAATCGCCTGCTGTTTTTCGGTCAGTTTAGGCAGGCGCTGCTCTTCGGTGAGCACGGCAAAGCGCTCCATGCGCCGCGCATCGCGCTCCACAGCCGCCGTTTCGCGGACAATCCACTTGCGGCGCACCAGCAAAGCCAGCACCGGCAACGAGGCCGCTGTGGCCGTGCGCAGCGTGGAAACCTTGACCGCCTCGCCGGAAGCCAGCCGGTCCAGCACGCGGCGGGTAAGATCGTTCTCTTCACTGGAAAGATGAGAGCGACGCCGGGGTTTGAAGTGTCCAAACAGGCCGCAGGGACCGCCCATCTCATCGTCTTCGTCTTCCATCGCCGTGGCCAGCACGTCGCGGCCCTGATCGGTGATGCGGTAGTAGACGGTGCGACGCACTTCGGCCATCAGCGGCAGCATGCCACGCAGCACCTCGCCAAGCGGGGCCAGATAATACTGCGCGATCCAGCTGGCCAAGGAGAGCAGCTCTTCACTGAGCAACGGCTCCTCATCGAGCACGGCTTCCAGCTGGCGAATCTCCACGTCAGGCGGGGCCTCGACGCTGGCCGCCGTCACCACGCCAATCAGCTTTTCGTTGCGGAAGGGCGCAATCACCCGCACACCCCGGCTCACACTCTGCCCGGCACGCAAGGCGTAGGTAAAGCTTCGATCAAGGGGGACAGGCAGGGCGACTTCGCAGTAGGAGTTCATGGGGCAGGTTCTAGTGTACGAGATGCGGCTATCAGCTCCCAGCCTCTAGCTTCTAGCCCTCAGCTAGCAGCTGGAAGCTGCTTTTATGCCATACTCCTGCCATGAAGGTTTTTCTTGCTTCTCTCGCACTTGCCTGTGCCAGCCTTCCCGTGGCCGCGCAGAGCGTCGCTCCCGCTGATCCATTGCATGGCTGGCTCGCCGCCCGTTCTCCCGCAGCCTTTGAGGCCTGGATCAATGAGCGGCTGACGGCTGAAAAGGCCGATCTGGCCAAGCTTGAAGCTGTGCAGGGACCGCGCACAGTGGAAAACGCGCTGCGCCCCTACGATGACGCGGTCAATGAGCTGACCATTGCCGGCAACAACGCCTACCTGCTCTACTCGCTGGCGGACACGGCCGCGCTGCGCGACAAGGGCCAGGAGATGGCCGCCAAGATCGGCAGCGTGCAAACCGATCTGAGCCTCGACACGCAGGTCTACAAGGCTCTGGCCGCCGTGGCCCAGCCTGCCGACCCAGCCACCCGCCACTATCTGGAGCACACGCTGCTGGAATACCACTTGTCGGGCGTAGACCGCGACGAGGCCACCCGCAAGCAGATTCACGCTCTGCAGGACAAAATCACCGACCTGACGCTGGAGTTTTCCCGCAACGTCGCCGATGGCACGGGCCACTTCAAGGCCAAGCCCGAAGAGCTGGCCGGACTGCCGGCTGACTTTCTGTCTGCCCACAAGCCCGACGCCGACGGTCTGGTCACACTGAGCACCGATGAGCCCGACCACGGCCCGGTAATGAGCTTTGCCAGCAGCGCCGAGCTGCGCAAGCGGATGTTTCTGGCCTACACCGACCGCGCCTGGCCCAAGAACGACGCCGTGCTGCGCAACCTCCTGATTGCGCGCCAGCAGTTAGCCACCACGCTTGGCTATGCGCACTACGCCGACTACGCCACGGTGGATCAGATGATTGGTTCGCCCGCCAACGTGACCAAGCTGGTGGACGATCTGGACAAGATTGCGCGGCCCGCCGCCAACCGCGAGTACGGCCAGTTGCTTGCGCTGGCGCAGAAGTCAGAGCCCGGGCTGAAGGAGATTACGGTCTCCGACAACGCCTACTGGCGCGAACAGTTCCGCCGCAGCCAGTTCAACTTTGATGCGCAGAGCGTGCGTCCCTACTTCCCCTACGCCCAGGTGCAGGACGGCATTCTGAAGACCGCCGCGCGGCTCTTCCACGTGAGCTTCAAGCAGGTCAAGGACGCCGCCGTGTGGGATAGCTCCGTGGACGTATTCGACGTCTACGACGCTGCCGATGGCGCAAAGAACCGCAAGCTCGGCAGAATTTATCTGGATATGCACCCGCGCGAGGGCAAGGACAAGTGGTTCTCCTCGTCGCCGGTCATTCCCGGCATTCGCGGCCGCCAACTGCCTGAAGGCATGCTGGTGTGCAACTTCAGCGGCGGCAAGCCGGGCGAACCGGGCCTGATGCAGTACGACGAAGTGGTCACCTTCTTCCACGAATTCGGACACCTGATGCACAACATTCTCGGCAGCCAGGGTGAGTGGTCCGCCGAGGGCGGATTCAGCGTGGAAGGCGACTTTGTGGAGAGCCCCTCGCAGATGCTGGAGGAGTTCTTCCACTCGGCCACGATTCTGCAGTCCTTCGGCCATCATTACCAGACCGGTGAGCCGATTCCCTCAGCGCTTGTGGACCGCATGAACGCCGCCAGCGCCTGGGGCCGCGGCACCTGGGTAGAGCACCAGTTGCTCTACAGCAGCTACTCGCTCACCCTGCACAATCAGGCCCCGGAAAAGCTGGACTTTGACGCCCAGTGGACGGCCATGAACACCCGCTTCTCGCCCTTTGCGCCGATTGCGGGCGAGCACACCTTCGCCTCGTTCACCCACCTCACCGGCTACGCGTCGAACTACTACACCTACCTGCTGGACAAGGTGATTGCCATCGACTTCTACGCGCAGTTTGACCCCAACAACCTGCTGGACGGGCCAACCGCCATGCGCTATCGCCACACGGTGCTGGAGCCGGGCGGCAGCAAGCCAGCCACCGAGCTGGTGCACGACTTCCTAGGCCGTCCGCAGTCCATGGAGGCCATCGGCCACTGGATCAACCAGGAACCGCTGACGAAGTAAGCCTCTAGGAGTCTGTCGCTCATAGCGTTTGCGATTTTTGCAGGAGATGTCGGCCTGGCTGCGCAGTACTGGATTTGTCTGTTGCTGTCAGTTTTTCTCTACCGCACCGTATCTTTGAGGCGCGACTCTGATTCGGATTCTGATCTTTCGTTGTTTTTACGCGTTTTGCAGTGCCCATCCGGAGCGAAAGAGCTTCAACAGATTGCTGACCGCGCACACCAGCCTCCACTCTCCGCTCACATTCTGTTTGCCGCGCATGCTGAAGCGACGAAAACCGCGGCACTCCTTGATTTGTCCAAAGACCGGTTCCACGATCGCCTTGCGTCTTTTGTAGACTGCGCGTCCGGCCTCGGTCTTCAACTTATGTTGCATTTGTTCTCGTGCCGTTGCATCTGACGGGGCTTCACCACAGGCTATCTCCGTTGGATCACTATGTTTGTCGCGGCCTGTGGCGATGTATAAGTCGATTTCAGCTACCGTTGCGTCGGTCACATTTGCTTCGCTGAAGTAGCCGGTATCAGCGCTGACTTTCTCGGGCTTTTGGGCAAGATTCTTTTCGATCTGTGCCACCATCGGCAGTAATTGTTTTTTGTCGTTCGTCTCCTGCGTAACCGCGGCGGCCACGATTACCTGCGCGATGGAATCGACCGCGATCTGCGCATTATAAGCCTGTAAAAAGCTGCCTTTATTGGCGCCATCCGGCATGATGCGGCTCTCCGGATCCGTGAAGTTGCGCTGATCCTTGTCTGCGGGTTTTGCCTTGTCCGGATCAGGGGGATTCGACTTGCGACCACGTTTCTTTTTGCCCGCGCGACGATCTTCTTCCTCGTCAGCCTGTTTCTTTTCTGCTTCAGCAAGTTTCTGCTCAGCCTTCTCGCGGGCCTCGTCTTCGAGTGCCTGCTTCGCTTCGCGAATCTTCTGCAACCGGCTCTCGCGTCGCTGTAACTCGTCGGGAAGTTCTTCGCCGTTCCGATCCTTGCCGTACTGCGCGTCCTCGTCGGCATCCGCTTTTTCCGCAGCAGCCAACAGAGCGTTGATTTCCTGCTTCAGGCGCGCCTCGCTCTCGGTCATGCGCTGGTAGCTCATCGCCTTGTGCTTGCTGGCGTTCGCCCTGATCTTTGTTCCATCGATCGACACATGACCCAGCTTAACCAGACCGGCTTTTGCGCACAGCAACAAGGCCTGCGTGAACAGTTCGGACAGCGCAGCCAGATGCCGTTTGCGAAACTCGGCCAGCGTGGCGTGGTCCGGATGCTGGTCGCCGGAAAGATAGCGAAATGCCACGTCTTCCCAGGTATGCTTCTCAAGCCTGCGTGAGCTGTAAACGCCCGTGGCATAACCGTACAAAAGAAGGCGAACCATCATCTCCGGAGCATAAGCCGACTGGCCGCGACCATCCTTCTCGCGATACGAAGCATAGATCGATTCAAGATCCAATGCCGAAACCACATCCACGACAAAACGAGCCAAATGGCCGTCAGGTAGCCAGTCGTGAAGGCTGGGTGGAAACAGAAGCGTCTGGTTGACCGTGTCTGGAAGGAAGTTCTGGCCCATAACAAAATCGTAATCTGCTGGGCCTGGTCTGGACCAGGACCTCGGGCAATTCTATGGGCGACAGACTCCTAGAACAGAAAATCTGGCCGCAGCGGCAATTTACGGCCAGATTCCTCTTTTTACGATTCTCCACGGCAATCCCCCCGTATCTGCGAAAAAACTCACCTCGCGCAGAAGAACCCAGCTCCCGTAGCAGCTTGCACACTGCTTCCATGAGCGAAATCTTTCCCATTCCCGTCTGTACGTTGTAGCATTTCAAGGAGTCGGCCTGTGACTACGAGCCGTTTCGACGAGGCGCTGAATATGAATTGTACGAACCTGCCTGAACGCCGCCACCATGCGGCCACGCCATCCAATGGCTTTACGCTGATGGAACTGCTGATCGTTATTGCCATCATCCTCATCCTCATGCTCATGGCGATTCCCACCATTGGCAGCCTCAGGAAGAGCGCCCACCGCACCTCGGCGATCAACTCGCTGCAGACCGTCAACAAGGCCGAAGTGCAGTACAGTTCCGACTACCCGGCCTCGGGTTTTGCCTGCTCGCTCTCGCAGTTGGGCGGCGATCCCAATGCGGGCGCACCCAATCCGAACGGCGCACAGATCCTCTCCGGCGACATCACCAGCGGCTACAAGGCCGGCTACATCTTCACCATCACCTGCAAGAACAAGATCACGGTGAATGGCCAGGACCGCGCCACCAGCTACGTGGTTACGGCCGTGCCGCAGACCGTGGGCAAAACGGGCGACTCCGGCTTCTGCAGCGACGAGTCGGGCGTGATCAAATATGATCCTGCCGGTGGCAGCAACTGCACCCAGCTTTTACAATAGTGAGTGTGAAAACCCTACCCAGCGGCGGCCGACTCAAAACGGCCGCCGTTCTTCTTGCCTTGATGCTGCTGCCCGGCGTGGCCCGCCTGCACGCCCAGCAGGCCGCCTCGCCCTCGGTGCACGATGTGGCCGCCCGCGTGGATCGCCACTACAACCAGCTGCACTCTCTCAAGGCTGGCTTCAGCGAGACGTATGCCGGCATGGGCCGCCGCCGCACCGAAAGCGGAACCCTGCTGCTCTCCAAACCCGGCCGCATGCGCTGGGACTACAGCTCGCCCGCCGGCAAGCTCTTTCTGCTGGACGGCAAATACGCCTGGTTCTATACCAAAGGCCAGCCCCAGGCACAGCGCATTCCCGCCAAACAACTCGATGACCTGCGCTCGCCGCTGCGCTTTCTGCTGGGCCACACGCAACTGGAAAAAGAGCTGGTGGGCCTGACGCTGGCATCTGGCCCCGGCGGCACATTCACGCTGACCGGCAAGCCCAGGGGTCAGGAGCAGCGCTGCCCGCGCATGGCGCTCACCGTCACGGCTGAGGGCACGATTCTGGCCATTGAAGCCGATGAGAACGACGGCTCAACCACCCGCTTCACCTTCTCAGGCGAGCAGGTCAATGCGTCCGCTCCCGCCGGAGCCTTTCAGTTCACGGCCCCCACAGGCGTGACCGTCATCGATGCTCTGCCCCCGGCCTGATCCTCCTGACCTGGCTTGAACGTTGAGAGTCTGAATTTCAACTCTTTTGATAGGGCACGACTTCAGTCGTGCCACAAACGCTGCAAAATACGTGGGCTTTACAGGCTCCGGAAAAACTGGTGGCGGAGGGAGGCAGGGGTTTTAACCCCTGCAAAAATCTGCAAAATGAGCGGGGGCTTCAGCCCCGGAAGTCTTTCCGAAGTTCGCCTCCAAAGTAAGAAAAAGCCCGCGCCTAAAGGCGATATTCGCGGCTTCCATGCTCCAGAGGCCTGAAGGCCCCTGCTCCCTCCGCAAATACCAATCCACTCTGGTGTGAGTTTTTCCGCAGCCTGTTTACCTGCCGCGTCCCACATGGGGGAATCGCCGCAGGTACTTTTTTCTACACCCACTTTGTGGCAGCTTACATATTGGTAAACCCGCACTTTCCCACGGGCTTGCAACGGGAGGCCGTATGGCACGCATCGCACTGATCGGCGTAGGCGCAATTGGAGGAGCCCTGACAGGGCTTCTGCACAGCACCGGAAAACATCAACTGATTCTCTGCACCCGCCGCCCACTCCCGGAGCTGACCGTACGCATGCCCGAGGGCGAGCAGCACGTGGAAGCACTGAACCTGACCAGCACCCTGCACACCGAACCGGTGGACTGGATCATCGTTTCCACCAAAGCCTACGACGCCGAGGGTGCGGCCAGCTGGTTTGCCGGGCTCGGCACGAACGGCGCACCCATCGCCATCGTGCAGAATGGCGTAGAGCATCGTGAACGCTTCAGCCCGTGGATTCGCGCATCCAGACTTCTGCCGGTGGTGATTGACTGCCCCGTGGAACGCACCCCCGAGGGTGTGGTAAACGTGCGCGGCAGCGTGCTGATGAAGACCGAGGATTCGCCCATGGGGCGCAGCTTTCTGGAGCTCTTCGAAGGCAGTTCCGCCCACTGCGTACTCACTGAAGACTTCACCACCGCCGCATGGTGGAAGCTGTGCATCAACGTGGTGGGCGCGCTCAATGCGCTCACCCTCGAACCGGGCCGTGTGCTCTGGGAAGACTCGCTCATTCCCATCGAACGCGCACTGGTGGCCGAGTGTCTGGCCGTGGCCCGCGCGGAAGGCGCTCAGTTGGATGAATCGGTCATCGACGAGGTCATCAACCTCTACCGCTGCCATCCCGCCGACTCGGTCAATTCCCTGCTTGCCGACCGTCTGGCCGGCCGCCGCATGGAATACGACGTGCGCAATGGAGCCGTAGTGCGCAAAGGTGCCAAGCACGGCATTGCCACCCCGCTCAACCAGATGGCCACAGCCCTGCTGGAGATTGCGGAAAAAACGCGCAAGGGGTGAGCAACTGGTTCTAGGTGCTAGGGGCTGGAGGCTAGCAGCTAGAAGCTGCGTAAGTACTTTAGAAAGTAAATCCTTCTAGATCCCCATTGCGTAAGATCCGCAGACGCGGTACTTTACTAACCAGTTAGTTAATTTTGCAATCATGACAAGACGTCCCCCAATCCGCACCCAGGCCGAACGCGCTGACCAGACGCGGGCGCGCATTCTTGAAGCGGCCCTCGTCCTCTTCAGCGAAAAGGGTCTGGCTGGCGCACGCACCGAGCAGATTGCCGAAGCCGCGCAAGTGAACAAAGCCCTGCTCTACTACTACTTCAAGAGCAAACAGGGGCTCTACGATGCCGCCCTCGAACAGGTGGCCAGCGAAGCCATTGAAAAAGTCGCAAGCATCCTTCGGCAGGGTGAAACCGCCGGCGAACGACTGGTGCGTTTTACCCTGAACCATTTTGATCGCCTGCACGCGCGGCAAACCTTCCATAGCCTCCTCCATCAGGAGATGGTGCGGGCCAAGCGTGGAGAAAAAACCTCCGCGTCCACCATTGCGGAAAAGCTCTTTCGCCCCATGACCAAACAGGTGGGCGAGTTGATTGTGGAAGGCCAGCAGAAGGGCGAACTCATCGAGGCCAGCCCGTGGCAGATCATGAACGCCGCACTCGGTGCCAACACGTTTTACTTTTTGTCGGCGCCGGTCGTCGGCATGGCAACGGGCCGCGATCTGCTCAGCCGCAAAGAGTTGAGCAAGCAACGCGTAGCGGCCATTGAATATCTGGGAAAAACATTGTTCTGCAACCGCGCGCATGGATCGAGAGTGGCAAAAACAGTGCTCGATTCCACGCCCATGCCCGCCAGCAACAATCTGGACCACTGGCGGTTCCATCACGGTTTTGAGGAGAAGCACAAGTGAGTGCACGCAATCGGGTTTTTCTTATTCTTGGACTTCTGGCGTTTGGTTCGCTCATCTGGTACTTCGTCACCGTCCGTCCGTCTTCTGACCTGCAAATGATCGGCACAGTGGACGCCAATGAAGTGCAGGTGAGCGCGCGCATCAGCGGCCGCATCCAGCAGTTGCTGGTCACCGAAGGTCAGCAGGTAAAGGCCGGCGATCTGATCGCAGTCATTGAGAGTGACGATCTGGACGCCGCAACCCGCGCCGCCGAAGCCACTGCCAGCAGCCAAAAGGGCAAGCTGCAGGAAGCCATGACCACCGAGCAGCAGAATCGTGGCGAAACCTCCAGCGCAACCATCAATGCCGAAGCACAGGTACGCGTGGCGGAAGCCTCGCTGGCCCAGGCGCGTGCACAACTGGAGCATCAAAAGGCCGACACCGATCGCACCGTAGCGCTGGCCGCGCAAGGCATCATGAGCGCGCAGTCGCGCGATGAGGCCGTCACCAGCCTACATGCCTACGCCGCCGCGGTAGACTCCGCCAGCCACACCCTTGCCGCGGCCCAGGCCAGCCTGCGGGAGGCGCATTCGCACGAGTTGCTGGCTTCCGTCTCAGCCCACACCGTGGCTGCCACACGCAACGAGGTGGCCAACGCCAAGGCACTGGCCGAGCAGGCGCATGCACAGGAGAGTTATTCCAAAATCTACGCGCCGGTAAGCGGCCGCGTAAACGTGTGGGCCATGCGTCAGGGAGAAGTGGTTTCCTCCGGCACGGCCATCGTCACCATCATCGATCTGACCCAAACCTGGGTCTATGCGCCGCTGCCTGAAACGCAGGCCGATGCCGTGCAGTTGGGCGACAGCCTGCGCGTGGTCATGCCCTCGGGCGGTACGCTCTGGGGCAAGGTAATCAACAAGGCCACCGAGGCCGACTTTGCCACGCAACGTGATGTGGGCGCACGCAAACGCGACATCAAGACCATTCAGCTCAAGCTGCTCATCGACAATCCGGGAGAAAAGTATGTGCCCGGCATGACGGCAGAGATCTACATCCCCAAGAACAAACTGGTGAAGCAATGAGCGCTGCAACCACGCCACAAAACACCAGTAAATACGCTATTGAAGTTGATAACGTGGTCAAGCGTTACGGCAGCTTCGAGGCAGTCAAGGGCGTCAGCTTCAATGTGAAGGAAGGCGAGATCTTCGGGCTGCTCGGCCCCAATGGCGCGGGCAAAAGCACGACCATCCGCATGATGACCACGCTGATCCCCATCACCTCTGGCCGCGTGCATGTGGCAGGCAGCAATGTGGCGGAGGATCCCGATGCAGTGCGCTGCGCCATCGGCGTGATTCCGCAGGCGCTCACCAGCGATCCTGATCTTACCGTGGAAGAAAACCTGAGCATCTACGCCAAGCTCTACAACGTGCCCCGCGCCGAGCGCAAAAAGAACATTGTGGAAGTTCTGGAGGCCGTGGATCTGCTGAAGTGGCGCGATGCGCAGGTGAAGACGCTCTCCGGCGGCATGCGGCGACGCGTGGAGATCGCACGCGGCCTCATCCATAATCCGCGCATCTTCTTTCTGGATGAGCCCACCACCGGCCTTGATCCGGTTTCGCGCATTGCCGTCTGGGAGATGCTGGACAAACTGCGCCAGACGCGCAACCTCACCATCCTGCTGACCACGCACTACATGGAAGAGGCCGACAAGCTCTGCGACCGCATCGCCATTGTCGATCATGGCACGCTGGTCGCGCTCGGCACACCGCTCGAACTCAAGCACAGCGTTCCGGGAGCAAACGTAGTGGAGCTGCGCGTAGAGAACGAATCTCCGGAGTGGGCAAAGCGCCTTGAGACGTTGGAGGAGGTAACCAGCGTGCAGGCTGAGAGTGGTGGCTTCTATCGTCTGCTTACCAGTTCGGGATCGCGCACCACCCTGCAGTTGGTGGAACTGGCGGCTGCGCTCGGCGAAACCATCACCTCGCTCAGCGTGCAGAACACCACGCTGGACGATGTATTTGTTCACTACACTGGCCGTCAGCTCCGCGACGAGCAGGTTAAACCCGCGGCATTCACCCTGCCGCCGCGTCCGGGAGAACGCCCATGAACCGAATGTTCGCAATTGTGGAACGCGAGATGCGCAAGTTCTTCCGCTCGCCCACGCTGATGATCATGTCGCTGATGATGCCTACCCTGCAACTGATCATCATGGGCAACGCCTTCGGCGGAAAAATCGTGGGAGCACGCGTGGCCGTGGTGGATTACGATCACGGCCCCGAAGCGGTCAAGCTGCAAGAGGGCTTTGACGCGATTGCCTCCAACATCAAAACCTTTACCACCACCGACTACAGCGACGAAGTGCAAGCGCGCGAAGATGTGCGCATGGGCAAGGTCGATGCGGCAGTGATCATTCCCAAGCAGTACTCGCGCCGCGTAGCAGCCAAGGATGCGCCGCGCATTGGACTGGTGGTGGACAACACTGACCAGTTCACCTCCTCCAGCGTGGAAAACGAGATGCAGGCGCTGATCGACGGGATCACCGCGAATACGATTCAGGCGCGTCTGACGCAGACCATCGCCCTGCACACCGTGGAGCTGTACCCCTACGTGGGCTACATGAAGTACCTGCTGCCGGCCTGCATTGCACTGGCCATGTTTGTTTCGGTGATGATTGGCGGCGGCATGCTCTACATCGACGACAAGGCACGGGGCGTGCATGAAGGCTATCTGGTTACGCCCATCACGCGGCTGGAACTGGTGCTGGGCCTGAACGTCGCGGGCGCAGTCAAGGCCGTGCTCTCAGGCATTTCGCTCACCGTAATCGGATCGCTGATGTCGGGCCTCGGGCTCATCTTCCATCCCGTGCAGATGCTGCAGATTCTCTGCCTGATCCTCGTCACTTCCATCGCCTTCAACGGCATGATGTTTCTGCTGATGGTGCGCGTGGACGATCCGCTGGTGCCGCGCGCCATGTTTGGCATTCTCAACCTGCTGCTCTTCTATCCATCGGGCGCAATGTATCCGATCTTCGCTTTTCCCAAGTGGCTGCGGGCGCTCTCGGTGATTGATCCATTCACCTATGCGATTCACGGGTTCAAGATGATCATCCTCAAGGATGGCGGTTTTGCCTCCATCGAGTATGACCTGGCGTTTCTGCTGATCTTTGGCGTGAGTACCCTGCTGATTGCCACGCCACTCTTCAAGCGCACCATGTAGGACGTGTTTTGCTGCAGGCAAAAAACAGAAGGAGCGCGGAAGTTACCGCGCTCCTTTTTCTGCGTATGGGTAGGGTTGAATGTTTGTTTGTCGATCCCCTCTACATCTGCGCGCTCTACGTAATTGTCCTGTCATCTTGAGCGGAGTTTGGCCGTTTTTTGGCCAAACGGAGTCGAAATACCTGCGGTTGTTCTTCAAGGATCTTTCGCGGAAGTTGATGCATCTTTGGAGCCAAAGAATCATGGATGCGGAGGCAAAAAGCAGCCGCAAATCCCCTTCTACTGCACTCAGGGAAGGCTTTCGACTCCCTGCGGTCGCTCAGGAGGACAGGCTGAAGTCTGATGAGGATTTCAGACTCAGGACTCTAAACGATGATGTTGATTCCACCACCGGCACGCCTTCTGGCGGTCGCGTATTCCTGCTCGTCTTCCTCAAACAAATCGTCTTCGTTTTCATTGTCCTGTCCGCCGGAAGCGCTACGTCCGTCTCCTTTGTAGGAGTCTTCCCCAGACAGCGCCAGTGCGTTGATGTCAAAGACAGCCAGCAGCTTTGAACTGGCCTGGGAAACCTTTGCGACAGGCATGATGCGAATCCCGGAGATGGGCGCGATTTCCATAGACGCTCCTCGTCGAACCGTGATGGTCCATTTATCGGCATGAGCGTCCTGACCTTTAATCTTTGATGTAAAAATGCTGCCCTAAAAACAGACAACACGAAGAATTCCCGTGAACTGTCGAACGCGATCCCGTCTTGCTACACTGGGACCATGATGGGTGAACAGGATTTCCGCAATCTCGCCGAGGCCGCGCTGAACACGCTCAAACAGCACCTTTTTAAGCGCGAGGACGAAAGCGGCGCATTCGAAACCGAGGAACAGGGCGGCGTGCTGCAGGTCATTTTTGAAGAACCGCCGGCCAAATTCGTACTCACCGCCAATGCGCCGGTGCAGCAGATCTGGATTTCAGCGCGAACCACCAGCTTCAAGCTCGACTGGAGTGAGCAGGAGAGCGGATTTGTGCTGCCCAAAACCGGCGAAGCCCTACTCCCACTCGTGGATCGCCTGATCGACGAGCAGTTGAACGACTAGCTTCAAAAAACTCGTTCTGGCGCGGGTTTGTCTTTGCGGATTTACGGAGGGAGCAAGGGCCTTCAGGCCTTTGAAGCGTCGATGCATTGAATATCGCCTTTAGCCGCGGGCTTTTTCTTCCACCCAAAAAACTCCCCCCATACGCTCAAAGGCCCGGATTCCGTTTCCGAAATCCGGGCCCTAGCTTACTCCTGCGGTGATGGAGCTTCTTCCCCAGGTGGAGGCGTCAACGCTGTTGGCAGCTGCACCAAAGGCGGCGCAGGGGCCGCAGGCAGAATCTGCACCAAAGGCGGCGCGACAGGCGTGGAAGCAGCTTCGTGCTGAGCGCGCTGAATCGCATCCAGATCCACGGCAACACCGCCCGGCTCAATGACCAGTGGGTTGTAAAGATCGTTCAGTTCGCTGGTAAGCGCCAGCAGTGCCGGAAAAGCCAGCAGCAGGACAAAAAAAGCCAGCCAGCTCGCATCCAGTCCAAACGCGCCACCTGAGAGCCAAAAAGAGCCCAGCGGATCGCCCTGCACAATCGGCGAATGGCTATTGACGCCATTCACCGCCAGCCCGAAAAGCAGAGCACGGCTGGCCTTCCAGCCAAAGTTCACGCCCCAGCTTACCCACAGCGCATGGGTGCGCAGGTAGGCCGTGGAAAGCAGCAGGCTGAAGACAATACCCACCCAGAAGGCCGTGTGGCTGGCTCCTGGCAGAACCGCCTGCAACATGGCGTAGAAGATGGCGAAGGCAATGGCTGCGCCGGTATTGCCTGCCGAAGCAGCAAAGCGCTGGAAGGCGTAACCGCGAAAGGCAATCTCTTCGGCCAGCGCCAACAGGGCAAAGAAGGCGATCTCAACCAGCAGCCAGCCCCAGTTGGCCAGATGCGCCGTCACGCTGACGGCCACGCCCCCCAACAGAACCAGCGGAAGCATGCAGACCACCGCCATGCCCCAGCCCGTGACCATTCCCAGCCCGGCCTCGCGCTGCCAGCCCGGACGCAGCGGCAAACCCTGCCCGCTGATGGGATGCGCCTGAGAATCAAAGCGCCAGCCAAGCACGGCAAAGCCAATGAGCAAAAACACGACCATCAAAAACTGTTCGGCTAACGGCTGAAAGGCTTCGCTAGCCCATGCGTCCGCGCCCTTGGCGGCCATATAGCGGGCAGCCATAAAGAAGAATGCCGCTAGCAGAAATTCAAAATAAGCGCGCAAGCGGCTGCCGGAGATGAGGCTTCTCATCTATACCTCCCCGGAGCAGCGTGCTGTAGGCAACTGGAAATCAATTCAACCTCCAGGGTTTTAGATGTTGGAGGGACAAAAAGGATTGCAGAGCAAATTTTGAGCCCCCGCCGGAACGGGGGCTCTCTCCGTCAGTTCTGCACTTCCGTGTAGAACTGCGCCATGTTGCGGAATTTCTTCTGGCGCGTAGTCACCATCGCGGCCACCGTCATGGCTTGCAGCTCGGCCAGATTGCGCGTGAGCGCCTCGGTCAATGCGGCAATGCCTGCCTCGCGGTCGGTGTGAATACCCTCCGGCGGCTCGGGCACAATCTCGTCCACGCAGCCCATGGCCTTCACTTCCGGCGCGGCAATGCGCATGGCCTCGGCGGCCAGCTGCTTGTTGGCTGCATCACGCCACATAATCGCCGCACAAGACTCCGGCGTAATGACGAAGTAGAGCGCGTTTTCGAGGATCAGTACGCGGTCCGCCACGGCCAGCGCCAAAGCGCCGCCCGATCCGCCTTCGCCCGTAATCACCGAGATCGTCGGCACCTTCAGGCGCGACATCTCCAGGATGTTGCGGGCAATGGCCTCGCCCTGGCCGCGCTCTTCCGCACCCAGACCGGGGTAAGCGCCCGGCAGATCAATAAAGCTGATCACCGGCCGGTTGAACTTTTCGGCAATCTTCATGCAGCGCAGGGCCTTGCGATAGCCCTCCGGGTTGGGCATGCCGAAGTTGCGCCGGATGCGCTCTTTCGTCGTGCCGCCCTTGCGGTTGCCAATCACCATGACCTCTTGGCCTGCCAGCCGGGCCATGCCGCAGACGATTGCCTCGTCGTCGGCAAAGGCGCGGTCGCCGTGAATCTCGCTGAAATCGGTAAAGATCCGCTCGATGAAGTCCATAGGATAAGGTCGCTGCGGATGACGCGCCCGTTCAATTCTGATCCATGCGGGCGAAGTCGCCGCAATGCTCTCTGTCTGCTGTTCGCTCATCAGTATCCCAGGCCCAGCCCGAAGGCAAAGTTGGCCCTCCATGATTCTACGCGATCCATCGCCGCCGGACGAAAGAGGAATCACGGGAAAGCGCCTGCGGAGTCTTGAGCTCCATGCCGGATGCAATTTTCTTCCTGATCTGGATGCAAAATCAAAGGCGAATTTGCGATTCCCTACCCTATCCTGAGTCCAAGTTTGCTTCGTACATTGTTCTGTCATCTTGGGCGGAGTTTGGCAGGCTTTTGGCCAAACGTAGTCGAAAGACCTGCGGTTGTTCTTCAAGGATCTTTCGCGGAAGTTGATGTATCTTTGGAGCCAAAGTTCATGGACGCAGAAGCAAAAAGCAACCGCAGGTCCCCTCGGCTCTGCGCTCAGGGCAGGCTTTCGACTCCCTGCGGTCGCTCAGGAGGACAGGCTGAAGTTTGATGAGGATTTCAGACTCAGGGCACTAGCCGCAAAACAAGGACGCGGCAAGGGTGGGGCCACCCGCAGCTTTTGGCAGGCTCACCCGACCCCATCCCTGCCCCCACGGCATCCTCTCGAAAAAAGGAAAGAAATCGCAAGCCAAACGTACGTTCATCGGCATAGAATGTGGGCGATTTATGGCTCAATCTGTCCGCAACACTCTGGGCTCCGGCACAAAACTGCCCCCCGGACTGCTGAACAAAGCGCTCCTCCATGAGCGCCTGGGAGAGCCCCCACACGTCCGCCCCCCACAGCTACCCGTACCGGAGGACCGCATGAGTGTTCGCAACGCACCCCCCGCCACCACCAACAAAAACCTGATCCGCTGGGTGGAAAAAATCGCTGCCCTCACCGAGCCTGACTCCATTCACTGGGTGGATGGCAGCCAGCAGGAGTACGACGCGCTCTGCGATCAGCTAGTGGCCTCCGGCACCTTTACCCGGCTCAATCCAGAGCTGTGGCCGGGCTGCTTTTACGCCCGCACCGACCCGAACGACGTGGCCCGCGTGGAAGACCGCACCTACATCTGCTCGCTCTCCAAAGACAATGCCGGGCCCACCAACAACTGGGAAGACCCCTTCACCATGCGCCGCAAGCTCAAACGGCTTTTCAGCGGCTGCATGCGGGGACGCACCCTCTACGTGCTTCCCTTCTCGATGGGCCCCCTCGGCTCGCCGATGGCGCAACTGGGCGTGGAGCTGACCGACTCACCCTACGTCGTGATCAACATGCGCATCATGGCCCGCATCGGGGCTCCCGTGCTGCGGGAGATCGAAAAGGAAGAAAAGCGCGTGGTGCCCTGCATACATTCGGTGGGCGCGCCACTCGCGGCCGCTCAGCAGGACGTGGCTTGGCCCTGCAATCCGGAAAAATACATCGTCCACTTTCCCGAAACCCGCGAAATCTGGAGCTACGGCTCCGGCTACGGCGGCAATGCGCTGCTCGGCAAAAAGTGCTTTGCCCTGCGCATCGCCTCCAACATTGCCCGCGACGAGGGCTGGATGGCCGAGCACATGCTCGTCGTCGGCATCGAGTCTCCGCAAGGGGAAAAGACCTACATCGCCGCCGCCTTTCCATCCAGTTGCGGCAAAACCAATCTGGCCATGCTGATTCCGCCCGCAGGCTTTGAGGGCTGGAAGATTCGCACCGTCGGCGACGACATTGCCTGGATCAAGCCCGACGCCAGCGGCCAACTGCGCGCCATCAATCCCGAGGCGGGCTTTTTTGGCGTGGCTCCCGGCACCAGCGCCAAAACCAACCCCAATGCAATGACGACGCTCAGCCACAACACCCTCTTTACCAACGTGGGACTCACGCCCGAGGGCGGCGTCTGGTGGGAAGGCATGACGGACGAGCCGCCTGCCGAATGCCTGGACTGGCGCGGCCAGCCGTGGACGCCGCAAATTGCCAAAGAAACTGGCCGCACCGCCGCCCACCCCAATGGCCGCTTTACCGCCCCCGCCCACCAGTGCCCTTCCATCGATCCTGAATGGGAGTCGCCCGAAGGCGTGCCCATCTCGGCCTTCCTCTTCGGCGGTCGTAGGCCCACGACGCTGCCGCTGGTCTTCCAGTCCTTCAACTGGTCCAGCGGCGTTTACATTGGCGCGACCATGGGCTCGGAGACTACGGCAGCCGCCGCCGGAGCCACCGGCATCGTCCGCCGCGACCCCATGGCCATGCTGCCCTTCTGCGGCTACCACATGGGGGACTACTTCCGGCACTGGATCAAGATGCAGCGCACGCTCACCAGAACGCCGCGCGTCTTCCACGTGAACTGGTTCCGTAAATCACCCGAAGGCAAGTTTCTGTGGCCCGGCTACGGCGAAAACATGCGTGTGCTCAAGTGGATTGTGGACCGCGTGCACGGCCGCGCCCTGGGCCGAGAAACCCCTATCGGCTGGACGCCTTATTACGAAGACATCGAGTGGACCGGCCTCGACTTCGACCGCCAGGCCTTCGACGAGTTGCAAACCATCGACCGCACAGAGTGGCGACGCGAGGTCATCGGACACGAAGAACTGTTTCTGGCCCTGCACGACCACCTGCCCAAGGAGATGATCTTCGAGCGTGAGCTGCTGATCTGCCGGCTGTAGTAAAAACCAGTTTCAGAAAAGCTCTGATCAAGGTCTTGGCATTTATTTGCGGAGGGAGCAGGGGCCTTCAGGCCCCTGAAATGTGGATGCGTCAAATATCGCCTTCAGGCGCGGAATGGAAGAAATTGTGAAGATTCAAAGGCGTTTTCCTTGACGCCTTTCCACATCCCGGGCCGAAGTGCTAAAGTTTTTGAAATAATTTCAATTCTGAAATTTCCGCACCCGTTTTTTCGCCCGGCCCTCCGGCCACACAGGAAAGATCCCATGAAATCTTTGACGATTGCCGCACTCCTCCTTGGTCCTTCGCTCTTCGCCACTTCGCTCCCGCTCTGCGCGCAAACCTATACCTGCGCACCCGCAAAAAACGGCGCGGTTGCGCTCAACGGCACCTCAACTTACTCCGCCACCACTGCCGGCTTTGACCTGCACAGCACGCCGCAGAGCGCCGCCGGCTTCTGCTCCAGCGACAAACCCTTCTTCCTCTCCATCCCCGTGGCCGAGGGCAACTATCGCGTCACGGTCGAGCTGGGCTCGCCTGCCGACTCCGTCACCACGGTGCGCGCCGAGGCTCGCCGCCTGATGCTGGAAAAAGTCGCGACAACCGCAGGCAAAACCACCACCCGCACCTTCGACGTCAGTGTGCGCACCCCACAGATAGGCAGCGACGAGAAAACTCAGGTGAAACTCAAGCCCCGCGAAGTGGGCAATGCCGACTGGGACCACAAGCTGACACTGGAGTTCAACGGCCTGCGCCCGGGCTTTCGCTCCGTCCGCATTGAGCTGATCCCCAATCCTGCCAGCGAACCGGTGATTTATCTGGCCGGTGACTCCACGGTCGTCGATCAGGACGTGGAACCCTGGACCGCCTGGGGACAGATTCTGCCCCGCTTCCTTGCTCCCGGCATCGTCGTCAGCAATCAGGCCGAGTCCGGCGAAACCGTGCGCAGCTTCGGGGGCGAAAAGCGCTTCGAAAAGATCTTTTCCACGATCAAACCCGGCGATTATCTCTTCCTGCAGTTTGGCCACAACGATCAGAAGCCAGACAGCAAAGTCTCCCTCGACCTCTATCAGGAACTGCTGACTCAGGCCATTGCCCGGACCCGCGCGGCCGGTGCGACGCCGGTGCTGGTCACCAGCATGCTCCGCCGCAACTTCCTGCCCGACGGCACCGTCAAGGACACGATGGCCGGCTATCCCGACAGAATGCGCCAGATCGCCAAAGAGCAAAACGTGACGCTCATCGACCTGAACGCCATGAGCCGTACGCTCTGGGAAGCGCTCGGCCCCGAAGGCACGAAAAAGGCTTTCATGCACTATGAAGCCAACAGCTTTCCCGGCCAGACCGAGGCCATCCTCGACGACACCCACTTCAACGGCTACGGCGCTTACCTACTGGCCGAGTGCATCGGGCGCGGCATGCGGGAAGCCAACCTGCCCCTCACCAGGTTCCTGATTGATCCGAATAAAAACTTCGATCCGAAGCACCCGGACGATCCTGCCACCTTCAGCCTGCCGTTCACGCCCATTCCCCCCAAGGACGGCGACGTCACCAAGGTGCCGCAGATCTGAGGACGCTTGCTTAGTCAGCCGAGCGGGGAGCACCTCACTTCCCGCTCGGCTGACTAAGCAGAAATTCGTACTGCGGGCGGGTGGCATCGGGCGTTGCGCTAATCGTGCTGTCCAGATGCAGAATCTGCTTTTCCGCGTCATACCGCGGCCACTTTGGCAGGCCCTTGCCGTTGGGGTCGCCGGTGCGGGCAAAGTTCGTCCAGTAGCCCATCATCTGCTCACTCAGAAGGCGGTCTTCCGACCGCCAGACGGCGCCGGGGCGTGTATCGAGCGTGCCAAAAACATACTCAATGTCGTCGGAGTGGAAGGCCCACGAGCCTTGGTGGAATTTACTGGGTGGGGCGGCCAATTCAAAGTGATAGCGGTAGACCGGCGACTGCCCCGTCTTCACCTGCGCCTCTATCCACTTCCATGTGCCGAAGGCGATGAAGGAATCACTGCCGAATGCAACGGCCGAACGCACGGCCTCTTCGTCGCTAGCTGCGGGATACGCCTTTAAAAACGCGCCTGCCTGCGCTCCAAAGTGCTCCCGGGCAAAAGCCTGCCACTTCGCCGCGGTCATGCTGCTAGCCAGCGCGGCATTTTCATCGCGGTTCCAGCCAGCCAGCAGCGGCACATGCGCCTGACGACCGGCAGCATAGGTTTCAGGCACGCTTTCCGTCAGGAACTGGCTATCAATGACCGGTGTAAAGCGCACCATGCCAAGTTTGCCTGCTGCTTCCGTCAACCTGTCAGCAGACAGAGCGCGAGCTTCGGCCAGCGTTTTTACGCCCAATCCGTCCAGAAATTGCTGGTCGTGTTTGCCGCGCTCGGCCAGCGTGCTAGTCACCAGCGTAGTGCCAAAGTCCGCGCCGCTTTCACCAATGGCGCGATGAAAAAGGCCACGTGCCTCCGGCGAAGCCATCAACGTGCTCACGGCAAACGAGCCGGCGCTCTCGCCAAAGATGGTCACATTGCCCGCGTCGCCGCCAAAACCAGCGATGTTGCCCCGCACCCAGCGCAGAGCCTCGACCATGTCCATCAGGCCGTAGTTGCCGGCGTGCCCCTTCCCCTCCTGCACCAGATCGTTGGCCGCCAAAAATCCCAGCACGCCCATCCGGTAATTAATGGTCACCAGCACCACGCCCTTCTGCGGCAGAGCGTCTCCATTGTGGCGGGGCTCGCTGCTGGCTCCGCCCGCATAGCCGCCGCCGTGAATCCAGAACATCACTGGCAGCCGACTGCCGGGCCGCGCATCGGCAGGCGCGTAGACGTTCAGATAGAGGCAATCCTCGCTAGCTTCACCGTCTTGAAAAATCATGTCGGCAAAGACGCGGCCCTGGCTGCAATGCGGCGCAAAGCGTGTGGCGTCGCGCACGCCCTTCCAGGCCGCAGCCGTCTGCGGAGCACGCCAGCGCAGTTCGCCCACCGGCGGAGCGGCGTAGGGCAGCCCCAGATAGGCCTTAACTTTACCCTCCGCCAACCATTTACCATGCGCCTCGCCCTGACGGGTTTTTACCAACAATGCAGGTTCTGCCGCAGCCAGCGCTGCTGCTACCAGTAAAAAGCAGGCCATCCACGCCCGCAAACCGAATGCTTTCATCAGAAAAACCTCCGCGCAGCCACAATAACAGAGCTTGCCCAGGGCTTTCAGGAACGGCAACAACAAAAAAGCGTAGAAAAGTATCAGGAAGTAACAAAAGGGCGAATTTTTCTCTGGCAAATCGTTTCGATAGGAAATACAATCCTCTACCGGAACCGTTGAAGGTTTTTTATTCACTGATCCGCCTGAAAGGAAGGCCTTTTGAACGTGAACCAGCGCCTCCGCATCCTCCGCTTCGCATCGGCTCTTTTCCTGGCATTCTCTCTGCAAGCCATCGCGCAGGCTCCTGCCGGCGTGACCCCGCTGCCCACCCCTGAACAGGTTACGCACGCCAAGGATGCGCCGCTGAATCCGGCCTTGCCCTCGGTCTTTCTGGTGGGCGACTCCACCTGCCGCAATCAGGCCGATCTGGGCTGGGGCGACCATCTGGCACACTACTTTGACCAGAGCCGCATCAACGTGGCCAACCGCGCCATTGCCGGCCGCAGCACCCGCACCTATATGAACGAGGCCTGGGGCAAAACCCTGGCCGAAATCAAGCCCGGCGACTTTGTGCTGATCCAGCTTGGCCACAACGACGGCGGAGCCATCGACGGTGCCAAACCACGCGGCACGCTGAAGGGTGTGGGCGAGGAATCCAAGGAAGTAACGCTGGCGGACGGCAGCAAGGAAGTGGTGCACACCTACGGCTGGTACATCCGCAAGTACATTGCCGATACGCGCGCCAAAAACGCCACGCCCATTCTGCTCACGCTCACCGTGCGCAACATCTGGACCAACGGACCCGATGGCAGAAAACACGTGGAGCGCGACATGGGCTACAGCGAGGGCCTGCGCCAGATTGCGGCTACGGAAAAAGTGCCCCTGCTGGACATGAGCACGCTGGAGGCCAACGAGCTGGAAAAGATCGGCCCCCAAACGGCGGCTCTGCTCTTCCCCGTCGACCATACCCACACCAGCGCGCAGGGCGCGGAGATGAACGCAGGACTGGTGGTGCGTTCCATCCTGCTCTCGCATCTGCCGTTAAGCAATTTCCTGAACTTGCCTGGCCAGCCCCATCGGGATCCAGCCCCAGGCGGCAAACACTAGAGCTTTTTGGGTCTACAGCACCCCCAAAACTGCTTCAACTTCAGGCCAGGAACACAGGCCAGACTCTTTGTGCATCTGCAGCAGAAAAGAAAGAACCGAGGAAAAACAATGCGCGTCAGTTTTTTGCTAAAAGTCCGGGAAAACATGCTGGAAGAGTACAAACGCCGCCATGCCGCCGTATGGCCAGAGATGCTCGATGCCCTGCGCCGCACCGGCTGGAAGAACTACTCTCTCTTCGCACGCCACGACGGACTGATGATTGGCTATCTGGAGTGCGAAGACTTCAAAAAGTGCTGCGACGACATGCAACTGGAGCCCATCAATGCGGTCTGGCAAAAAGAAATGACGCCCTTCTTCGAAAGCCTCTCGGGTGCAGCCGCCGATGAGAGCATGATCCCGCTGGCCGAAGTCTTCCACCTCGACTAAGCGGGGTTAGCAAGTCAGCGAGTCAGTAAGTCAGTAAGTTGGCAGGGTTGGAAAAATCCACCTTGCACGATCTACAAAGGGCTACATCTATTGGAGAACCGCTAGCACAAACCTGATTGAGCCCACAAAAAAAAGGCCGCTCCCCGAGCGGCCTTCTCTGTTCCCTGTTCTTCTACCCTCTAAGCAGGTCCTTCACCTTCTGCACAATCACATCGCGACTCACGTCGCTGATGGCCGTGGTCAGCGGCAGCTGCTTGGGGCAGACCTCGACGCAATTCTGCGCAAAGCCGCACTCCTGAATGCCGCCGTCGCCCGCCAGCGCCCGCAGACGCTCTTCCTTGAGCACCTTGCCGATGGGATTGTTGTTGAACAGCTTGACCTGCGCAATGGTGGCCGCGCCCACAAAGCCCGTCTCCTCGTTGAACTGCGGACAGACCTCCATACAACAGGTACAGCTGATGCAGTTGGAGAGCGGGTAGTTCACTTCCTGCTGCTGCGGCAACTGGCGCGGGCCGGAGCCCAGGTCGTAGGTGCCATCAATGGGCACCCAGGCCTTGACCGCCTTCAGATTCTCAAACAGCACCGAGCGGTCCACCTGCAGATCGCGCACCAGCGGAAATTTGCTGAGCGGCTCAATCTTGATGGGCTGCTCCAGATTATCCACCAGCGCCGAGCAGGCCATACGGGCCTTGCCGTTGATGCGCATGGCGCAACTGCCGCAAATCTCTTCCAGGCAGCTGGAATCATAGGCCACCGGCGTAGTGCATTTGCCATCGCAGGTGGTAGGATTGCCCGCAATCTCCATGAAGGCCGAGATCACGTTCATCCCCGGCCGCCAGGGCAGCTCGAACTTTTCCCACCGCGCCGGCTCGTCCGGGCTGGCCTGCCGCTTGATCTCGAATAGAACCGTCTTGTCTGCCATCGGCCTGTTTCTCCAGTTGCGATCCCGTGGGACCGCCGCGTAAACATTAAAGCAGCTTTCAGCTTTCAGCTCATCCTGCCACCGCACTCGGCTCAGCCACGCCGAAGGCAGTTAGCCCCACCGCAGGTGGTGGTCAGTAGCGGCGTGGGCGCGGCGGAATGTGCTGCGTGTCCACGTCTTCGAGTTCGAGCTTCGGCCCCTCAGCCGCTCCGGTGAAGGTCGCCTTGGTGGTCTTCAGGAACTTCTCGTCGTTGCGCTCCGGGAAGTCAGGCTTGTAGTGCGCGCCACGCGACTCATCGCGCAAAAGCGCGCCAAGGGCGATGGGCCGGGCCAGTTCCAGCATGTTCTTGAGCTGGCGGGCAAAGGCAAAGCTGGTGTTGGCCCACTGGCTGCGGTCGCTCAGATTGATGTTCTTGTAGCGATCGATCAGCTCGACAATCTTGGCATCGGCCTTCTTCAGGCCTTCATTGAAGCGCGAAACCGTCACGTGCTCGGTCATCGTCTCGCCCAGCTCACGCCACAGCTTGAAGGGATTTTCCGTGCCCTCATTGGTGAGCAGCGCCTGATTGATCTCCGCCTGCCGCTTGAGCTCAGCCGCCGCTCCACCATCGCCCTCCGCTGCGGGCAGGTTCTTGGCATAGAGCAGCGCGTTGGGGCCTGCCTGGAAGCCACCATAGATGCAGCTCAGCAGCGAGTTCGCGCCCAGACGATTGGCGCCGTGGTACTGGTACTCGCACTCACCACAGGCAAAGAGGCCGGGAATATTGGTGCGCTGCTCGAAGTCCACCCACAGACCACCCATGGTGTAGTGCATGCCGGGGAAGATCTTCATCGGATGATCGCGGGGATCCACGCCGACGAATTTTTCGTAGATTTCGAGTATGCCTTCCAGCTTGCGATTGAGCGTGGCACGGTCGATGTGGGTCAGGTCCAGATAGACCATCGGCTGCCCGTCAATGCCCAGGCCCATCTGGTACACAATTTTGTGAATGGCCCGCGTAGCCACATCGCGCGGCACCAGATTGCCGTACTTCGGGTACCACTCCTCCAGGAAGTAAAAGCGCTCCGACTCGGGGATCGACTTGAAGTCGCGCTTGTCACCCGGCGTGCGCGGAACCCACACGCGGCCACCCTCGCCGCGTGCAGACTCCGACATCAGCCGCAGCTTGTCTTCGCCGGGAATGGTGCTCGGATGCACCTGAATGAACTCAGCATTGGCGTAGTAGGCGCCCTGCTGGAAGACTGCCGACTGCGCTGAGCCGGTACAGACCACCGAGTTGGTGCTTTTGCCAAAAATTGCGCCAATGCCACCGGTCGCCAGAATCACCGCATCGGCCGGGAAGGCGTGCAACTCCATCGAGCGCAGGCTCATGGCGGTAATGCCGCGCGTCACACCCTTTTCGTCGAGAATGGCCGATAGAAACTCCCAGCCCTCGTACTTTTTGACCTTGCCCTCGGATTCGAAGCGGCGCACCTGCTCGTCGAGCGCGTACAGCAACTGCTGGCCGGTAGTGGCTCCGGCAAAGGCGGTGCGGTTGTAAAGCGTGCCGCCAAAACGGCGGAAGTCGAGCAGGCCCTCGGGGGTGCGATTGAAGGGCACTCCCATGCGGTCCAGCAGATCGATGATGGCGGGCGCGGCCTCGCACATGGCCTTGACCGGCGTTTGATTGGCCAGAAAATCGCCGCCATAAATCGTATCGTCGAAGTGCTTGGCGGTGGTATCGCCCTCGCCCTTCAGATTCTTGGCGGCATTGATGCCGCCCTGCGCACAAACCGAATGCGAACGCTTGACCGGGACGATCGAAAACAGATCGACCTGCCCGCCGGCCTCGGCGATCTTGATCACAGCGGCCAGACCCGCCAGTCCGCCGCCTACCACGATGATGCGAGGGCTTGCCATGAATCGAATCCTTTCTTGGATGCAGCTTCTAGCTTCTAGCTTCTAGCTTCTAGCGAAAGATTGTTGCTGCAACAGTGCCACCCCACCCAAACTTCATAAAGCTGGAAGCTAGAGGCTGGAGGCTGGAAGCTGCTTAAACAAACGCTGCCAGACTCACCAGCCCGAGCACGGCCAGTCCCACGCCCAGGGCCAGGCATACATAGCCGAAGCGCTTGCGGGCCGTCACGCCGGGGGTAATGCCCCACTTGGCTGCAAAGAGCCAGACGCCGTAGGCAAAATGCCAGCAAACGGCCACCATGGCAATGGCGTAAACAGCCAGCACGATGGGGTTCTGCAGCTCATTGTGGACCTTGGTGAAGGCGTAGGCCGGATTCTCCGGCAGGCTCACGCCCAGAAAGCGCTGCGTGGCCACATGGTAGCCAATGTAGAAGAAGGCGATCAGGCCCGTGCAGCGCTGTGCGCCATAGAGCCAATTGCCCGCAAACGGGTAGTAAACAAGATTCGACTTGCCCCGTACCCAGATGTAGAGCCCGTAGAAGGCGTGGTAGAGAATGGGCAGGAAGATAAACGTCCACTCCAGCACGCGCACCAGCGGCAGACTGTTCAGGAAGCGCACCTGCTCGCCGTAGGCCACCGGGCCCTTCAGGGCTTCAAAGTTCGACAGCAGATGTTCGATGAGGAATGCGCCAATGGGCACAATGCCCAGGAGCGAATGCAGCTTGCGCCAGAGGAAGCTAGAGCCCTGGCCAGCGCGAAGTGCGGGGACTCCGCGACGGACTTCCGGCGCGGCAGACGATTGTGCGGTGCTCATACGGTATCGGCTCCTGGCTGTTCCTTGGGGAAGGGCGCCTGTTAAGACCGGAAAAACCGCTCCAGTTCAACTGCAATCTTGGAAGAAGAATGCAAATCCGTCAAGAGTTTAGCAAAAAACATTGGCGAATATTGGTCCGCCACCTTCCGTCCAGAGCCCCGTCCCGAGTCCTGTCGTCCCGAACGGAAGGTGGCAGAAAAGCGCTCAGCGCAGGCCTGCGCCCACGGTACGTTCCGCCAGCGGCACAACCTTCCGGCCCCGCTGGCCGGTATAAATCTGCCGCGGCCGGGCAATCTTCTGCTCGGGATCGGTGATCAGTTCCTGCCACTGGGTGAGCCAGCCCACCGTGCGCGGAATGGCGAAGAGCACGGTAAACATCTCCGGCTTGAAGCCGATGGCCTGATAGATCATCCCGGAGTAGAAATCGACGTTCGGATAAAGCTTGCGCTTGATGAAGTACTCGTCGCTGAGGGCGATGCGTTCGAGTTCCAGCGCAATCTCCAGTTTCTGGTTGTGGCCGGTCACCTTGAAAACCTGATCGGCAATCTTCTTGATCAGCGCCGCCCGCGGATCGTAGTTCTTGTAGACGCGGTGGCCAAAGCCCATCAGCTTACCCTTGCCCGCCTTCACCTTTTCGATGTGTGCCGGCACATTGGCCAGCGAACCGATCTCGTCGAGCATGCGAATCACTTCTTCATTGGCACCGCCATGCA
Organism: Telmatobacter bradus; assembly: GCF_048629425.1. Taxonomy (NCBI): domain Bacteria; kingdom Pseudomonadati; phylum Acidobacteriota; class Terriglobia; order Terriglobales; family Acidobacteriaceae; genus Telmatobacter; species Telmatobacter bradus. The sequence continues at coordinate 1,853,400 of NZ_CP184532.1, read as the reverse complement.
GCGGACCCGACAAGGCCGACGCCGCCGAGGCTACGGCCAGATACGGATCGGTCTGCGCACTGCCCACCGAACGCATGGTGTGCGTGCCGCAGTTCTGCTCATGGTCAATATGCAGAATGAAGAGCACATCCAGCGCATGGGCCAGCACCGGGTTGGCCGCATACTTCGGCTCAACCACTTTCCAGAGCATGTTCATGAAGTTTTCGGTGTAGCTCAGCTCGTTGTCCGGGTAGACGTACGGGAAGCCCACATTGTGCCGGTACGACATGGCCGCAATCGAAGGCATTTTGCCGATCATCCGCTTGATCTGCAGCAGGCGGTTATCGGCATCGTGCACCTGACGGGCCTTGGGGTAGTAGATGGTGGAAAGCGCCGAGACGGTCGAAATCAGCATCGTCATCGGGTGCGCATCGTAGCGGAAACCCTCCATGAACTTTTTGGTGGTTTCATGCAGCATGGTGTGGTGGGTAATCTCGTATACCCAGTGATCGAGCTCGGGCGGGGTGGGCAACTCGCCAAAAAGCACCAGATAGGCCACCTCCAGAAAGGTGCAGTGCTCGGCCAAGTCGGCGATGGGGTAGCCGCGATACTCCAGAATGCCACGGTCGCCATCGATGTATGTGATCGCGCTGCGGCAGGAGGCTGTATTCATGAAGGCCGGATCGTAGAGCATCAGACCAAAGTCTTCGTCGCTGGTTTTGATCTGCCGGAACTCGGAAGCGCGTACGGTTCCATCTTCGATGGGGAAGGTGAAGGTGCGCCCGGTACGATTGTCAGTCACAGAGAGGGAATTTTCTGCCACAGGGAAGCCGCTCCTTAGTTTTTGCGGACGAGTGCGCACGGGGTTTGTGCGCCCGCTCACAACACGGCACTATCCTACTGCCATTCGAAAGATCCATGGCAAGAAGTTTTTTGTCTGGAGGCATTTGCCGATGCACAACGGTACTGTGTCGGGCATTTTTTCGTTTCGGAAGACGGAAAAGCGGGATTCGCTGCGGAGCAGACTGCGGGAAAACTCCTTGCGGAGGAAGGAGGGAAGGAGAGGGAGCGGGGGCATTCATGCCCCCGAAGGACGCAAACCCAAGAACGTGCCTTCAGGCACGGGTATTTCCCTGAACACAAAATGTCCGCGGCAAAACAGGCTATGAAAATTATTCTCCGGGGCTAAAGCAAATTCAGAGTTGGTGTTCAGAGTTGGTGTAATGCGAGTCGATGCTTTTCAGCGCAGTTTTCCTCAAGAAAACTGCACCTGGCACCTTCTTCGCGCCCCCACGGAAACTCTGGATTTGCTCTAAAGCCCTCACTCATGACCTGGACTTTTGCGAGGGTTAAAACCCTCGCCTCCCTCCGCAAAGCTGACCCATAGCGCAACTAGCCCATTACGACTGTTTCAGCCGCTCCAGCAGCGCCGCAAAGGCCCGCCCGCGATGGCTCAGCCCCAACTTGGTCTCCAGGCTGATCTCGGCCATCGTCTGATTGAGATCCGGCAGGAAAAAGAGCGGGTCGTAGCCAAAGCCGCCGGTGCCGCGCGGAGCCTCCAGAATGCTGCCCTCCACCGCACCCTGGGCCGCAGCCACCAACTGGCCATCGCGGGCCGCCACCAGCACGCAGCGGTAGCGCGCCGAGCGCTGCGCAGCGGGCACCGAGGCCAGCTTCTGCATCAGCACCACGTTGTTCCAGACGTCGGTGTTGTCGTTGGCGTCAGGCGAATCGGTCAGACCCTGATCGGCGGCAAAACGGGCCGAGCGCACGCCGGGAGCGCCGCCGAGAGCATCCACTTCCAGACCGGAATCATCGGCCACAACCAGCTCTCCCGGAGCAAAACGCGAATAGTAAATGGCCTTGAGCGTGGCATTGGCTTCGAAGGTCATGCCGTCCTCGTCGGGTGCGGGAATCTCCTTCAGCCCCGGCAGTGGTTCAATCGCTACCTGAAAGGCCTCCCCCGCAGTGCGGAAATCCCGCAGTTTTCCCTGATTGGTGGTGGCGGCAAAAAGTCGGACTCCCAAAGGCTGAATCATGCTTCCAGTGTAAGGCCCGCGGGGCGGAAAAACACCGCATCCCGCAGGGCAGCATACCTTTAGGCAAGTTCCCGGTCCTAGGGTCTGTTAACGTTCCGCAGGTGGATGGCGTTGCGAGCGAAAACCGGGCCAGACAAGGCGGAGGAGGCAGCTTTGGTCAACCCAAAGCAACGACGACAACGCAGTATGGCCCGGTTTGCGCCGCAACCCTTCGGGCCGGGGCCTGAGGAACGTCAACAGACCCTGGTACTTGTTCCCGCGCATTGACAAGCGTTATCCGGGCTGCTTATGGTTCTATGAAAACAATTTCAACTGAGAAATTACAACCCGGATTTTCTGCTGGGAACCACCTGAACAACGCGCTTCCCTGGACGCATTCCCGGCACAGTGCAAGTTGTGGTTTCCTTTCCGCCGCCCGCGTCGCACAATAAGTCGTTTGCAAAACAGGAGAGATCTGCGGCATGTTTTCCCATTTGTTTCGTCCCACTGCCATGGCAGTTGCCTTGATTCTTCTCGCTGGCACGCAATTGAACGCGGCCCCCGGACCGGTTCGTCTGCGCGTCAACGATCTTGCTGCCCCCCTTGGAGTCGACGACCCGGCTCCGCGCTTTTCCTGGCAGCTCAATGACCTATCCACTGGGGCCAAGCAGTCAGCCTACGAGCTTCAGGTGGCCAGCAGCCCCGAACGACTACAGCAAGACCAGCCCGACGTCTGGGAGAGTGGCCGCGTCAGCTCCTCGGCCAACCTTGGCATTCGCTATCAGGGCCCCGCGCTTCAAGCCACAACGGCCTACGTCTGGCGGGTCAAGCTCTGGGACGCCGCCGGAAAAGCCTACGCGCCCAGCGCGATCAGCCGCTTTGAAACCGGTCTGCTGGATGCGTGGAAGTCCGACTGGATCGGTTTTCTGACGCCGGAAGAAAAAGCCGTGCGTGAGGCTGCGGCAGAGTGGGTAACCAACCCCGACGCGAGCGCCCTGATCGCCCAAAAGCAAAAGGAAGAGCGCTACGCCTATCGGGCCAGCATTACGCTCCGCGGCCCCGTGCGCCACGCCACGCTCTACGCCACCGGGCAAGACACGGTGGCCGCCTGGGTCAACGGCAACGCCGCACTCGCCGAGCAGCCGCTGCTGGCCTGCAAGCAGATGCCATGGAAGAAGTTCATGGCTGCCGACGTGACCGCCGCCCTGCAACCGGGCGCCAACACGCTGGCCGTGGAAGTGCTGCACTATGTTGAAAATCCCAACGGCATGGCCACCGGCGCACCGCCGCCCATGATGGCCACGCTGGTGGTGGAATACGCCGACGGCAGTTGGACCAGTTTCAGTTCAACCCCCACATGGAAGACCGCCACGCACGCCCCCGCTGGCTGGACGGCCCCGCATTTTGACGATGCCCACTGGAAGACCGCCGTTCCCGCTGTAACCGAGGGCAAAATGCTCAGCGAGCCGCTCGGCAAGCCCTGGCTGCCGGGCACGGTCAAGGAAGTACGCCGCACCTTTGCCGTGAGTTCTCCCATTCAGTCGGCACGCCTCTACGCCACGGCCCTCGGCGCATATGAGTTCTATCTGAACGGCAAGCGCGTGGGCGAGGACGTACTGGCCCCCGGCTGGACCGACTATCGCCAGTTTGTCCACTCCCAGAGCTACGACGTAACGGCGCTGCTCCAGCCCGGCCAGAATGCCATGGCCGCTCTGCTGGGCGCAGGCTGGTACGCCTCGCCGCTGGAGTGGTTCCAGCAGCCCAACAACTACGGCCTGACGCCGCCTGCCTTGCGGGCTCAGCTACGCTTGGAACACACCGACGGCTCGGTAGAGTGGATTGCCACCGACGCACAGTGGCAGGCCCAGCCCTCGTGGATTCTATCGAGTGAGATTTATGACGGCGAGACGCAGGACGGGCGCATCTTTGACCCAACCTGGAATCTCGCCGAAGACCAGGAAAAAACCTGGCAGCCCGCGCTGCTGATTCATCCCGCGCCGGTCAAGATTGTGGCGGAGCAGTTTCCGCCCATTCGCGTAGAGCGCACCCTCAAGCCCAAAGCCGTGACCGAGCCCAAGCCGGGCGTGTGGGTCTTCGACTTTGGCCAGAACCTGAGCGGCTTTGCCACGCTGCGTGCAAATGGCCCGGCAGGCACCGACGTGCGCCTGCGCTTTGCCGAAGTCCTCAACCCCGACGGCACCGTTTACACTGAAAATCTGCGCACCGCCAAAGCCACTGACCACTTCATTCTGGCCGGCAAAGACGACGGCAAAGAGACCGAAGAGTTCACCCCCCACTTCACCTTCCACGGCTTCCGTTACGTGGAGCTTACGGGACTTGCAGAAACCCCGCTGAAGAGCACGCTGACCGTCAGCGTAATCCACACCGACGCGGCTTTTACCGCGCGTCTGGTGACGGGCAACGCCATGGTCAACCAGTTGTGGAGCAACATCACATGGGGCCAGCGCTCCAACTTCCTTGGCCTGCCCACCGACTGCCCGCAGCGCGATGAGCGCCTGGGCTGGATGGCCGATGCGCAGGTCTTCTGGCGCACCGCCGGCTACAACATGGATCTGGCCGCCTTCAGCCGCAAGTTTGCCGCCGACATGCGCTCCACGCAATCCGGTACGCCCTATTACGGCATCTTTGCTCCCGGCACCATTCAACCGGTTTCCGGCTCTGGCGCGGGCTGGAGCGATGCTGGCGTCATCATTCCCTACACCAGTTGGCTGCAGACGGGCGACTCCAGCATCCTCGAAGAAAACTGGACGGCCATGCAGCGCTACATGAACGCCATCTCCGCCGCCAATTCCGACGGGCTCTGGAAGAACGAGGCCGGCATTCCCTTCGGCGACTGGCTTTCCCCCGAGGGCAAAACCGACTACGTGCTGATTGCCACCGCCAGTTGGGCCTGGGATGCAACCCTGATGCGCCGCATGGCCCACGCCCTCGGCCACACAGAAGACGAACAGAAATACGCCGCCCTCTTCGCGAAGATTCGCTCCGCCTTTCAGAAGAAGTTCGTGCGCAGCGACGGCTTTATTGCCAGCGCCGATAATTCCGCCTCCATCTTCGGCCAGATCAACAACCCCAACGCCAAAAGCAAGGGCGGCGATACGCAAACCGCCTACGTGCTGGCGCTGCACATGAACCTGCTGCCAGAGGAACTGCGCCCGCTGGCCGCAAAGCGGCTGGCAGACAAGATTCACGCCAATCACGACCTGCTGGCCACCGGCTTTCTGGGCACGCCCTACCTGCTGGAAGAGCTGACCAAGGCTGGCGACAAGGATCTGGCCTACAAGCTGCTGCTTAACACCGGCTACCCATCCTGGGGCTACATGGTGGAGCACGGCGCAACCACCATGTGGGAGCGCTGGAATGGCGATCAGATGATCAGCGACCCCTCCATGAACTCCTACAACCACTACGCCTATGGCGCGGTGGCCGACTGGATCTATCGCTATGCCGCCGGCATTGACACCAGCAGCGAAGATCCCGGCTTCCACACCATCGTGCTGAACCCCCACTTTGATGCGCGTCTGGGCAGCCTCTCGTTCACCTACGACTCGGCCTACGGAGCCATCCACAGCGAGTGGGTGGTAAGGGGTTCCGCCGTAGAGTGGCGCATCACGATTCCCGCCAATACAACTGGCTGGATCAGCGCCCAACGCGCCACCGAATTCAAGCTCAACGGCAAACCTCTCAGCACGGCCAAGCTTGCCTCACATCCACTCGACGACCAACCCGGCCTGACGCTAGCGCCCGGCGCCTACACGCTGGAAAGCAGACTGGCGCAATAGCTCTGCAACAAAGACCAACAGAGGCGGCAAAGAGCACCGCGCCGCCTCCGACAAATTGAACGCTCAAGGAGCTTCTGAATGAATGCAGTCATGACCCCCAACCCCGTTCTGGGCATCATCATCTTTATGCTGGGCGGACTCGCTGGCGCCGTCTTTTACCTGCCCTTCTCGCGCGTTAAAAAGTGGGCGTGGGAGAGCTACTGGCTGGTCTACGCGCTGGTCGGCCTGGTGCTGGTGCCCTGCATTCTGGCCCTCATCACCTCGCCCAACACCGTTGCCGTGCTGGCTGCCGCACCGCGCCATGAGCTGCTCTATTGCCTCATCGCCGGCGCTTTCTGGGGCTTTGGCGGACTCACCTTCGGCCTGATGGTTCGCTACCTGGGCGTGGGACTCGGTCTGGCCATGGGCGTGGGACTCACCTCGGCTGCCGGCACGCTCATTCCTCCCATCCTCAAGGGCCGGGAAGCCATCGCCGCCATGCTGGCCACCTCGGGCGGCAAGGTCTCGGTGGTGGCGGCTCTGGTTTCGCTCTTCGGCATCATCTGCGTGGGTCTTGCCGGCCACTCCAAGGAATCCGAACTGCCCGAAGAGGAGAAGAAAAAGGTCGTCGCCGAATTCGACTTCCGCAAGGGCGTGATTGCCGCTCTCTTCACTGGCCTGATGAGCTCGGCCATGAACATCGGCCTGCAGGGCGGCCCCAGCCTCGAAAAGCTGGCCCTGACCACCGCCCCCGTCACACCCGTCACCTGGGCCGGAATGCCCGTGCTGGTGGTGGTTCTGCTGGGCGGATTCATCGTGAACGGCGGCTGGTGTCTGGTGCTCAACTTCAAAAACCGCACCATGGGCAACTATGTGGACCGCTCCACACCGATCTCCGGCAACTTCTTCTTTGCCGCCCTCGCCGGAGCCATCTGGTGCATGCAGTTCGTCTGCCTGAAGACGGGCGAACCCTCCATGGGCAAAACCGCCTACATCGGCTGGGCCGTACTGATGGCCGCCTCCATCCTCTTCAGCCAGTTGCTCGGCATTTTCATGGGAGAGTGGAAGGGCACCGGCAAAAAAACCCGTTCCCTGCTGACCGCGGGACTAGCCCTGCTCTTCGCCTCCTCAATCATCGCGGGCGTGGCGGGGGCATTGTAAGGGCAGCCACCAGCCTCTAGCTTCCAGCTGCTCATGCTGGAACGAACTGCAGCGCCGACACTAAACGCAAAAAAGGGCTGTTCACTTTGCTGTGAACAGTCCCTTTTTTTGCACCACAAATCCTGACAGGCTTTTTATCTACAAGCTGGAAGCTAAAGGCTGGAAGCTGGCAACTGGAAGCTGTCACTTCCTCTCCACCGTAAGAATACGAATCTCCGGGAAAGCCCCGTCCCAGTTGGGAGTTACACCGTCGAAGGTCAGGCGGAAGGCGCGCACCTCGCCGGGCTGGATGGGCGCGGCCGAAACCGGCTGCACGTCCACGTACGGCTCACGGGTGCGAATCAGCAACAGCGGCTGCGCGACGTTCTGCGCAACCTCATGGGCATAGTTGCGGAAAAGCACCTGCACCCCAATCGCCGTCACCGTGCTCGAACCGGTATTGCGGATGCGGCCTTCTACATAAAGCAGCTGGCTGCCGGCCATGTTCGAGGACTGGCTCATGGCCAGATCGCTGACGGTCAGACTGGAGGCATAGGCTGCCAACGGCGCATTCGGCGCAGCTACTTCCTGGCCGTGTTTGCCACGGCTCATCACAAAGAGGGCCACTCCAGCCACCGCCACGACCACCGCAACGGCAATCAGCAGAGGAAGCCAGTTGCGCTCCTCAGGAACTTCAGGACGAATCAGTTCGGGACCAGTACTCACGACCGAAATTTTACCATTCCATTACCGAAGGAATCTTCTCCGGTCACCAAATTCATACTTTCCACAGGCAAGTTGACCTACGCTGTCCTCAGTTGGCTTGTGCAGAACAATTCTTGTTTCCTTTGGAACCACTCAGACGTGACTGGCATCCAATGAATTGAACGCTGATCAACCACGCAGACAGAACAAAACCGTCGTCGAGTACGTACTCCAGGTAAGCGTTGCAGAATTGGCCCAATGGGCTTTAAAGGCAGGCAAACGATGCAGACTTCCCCCGAGACTCTCTCCTCTGGTCTTTCCGTTCCGGGCCCAGCACGGGCCTCGGCAGGGCTCGCCTATGAAGGACTGACGCTGGCCGCAATGATCGGCCTTCTGCTCTCCCTCTGGGCCTACTAGAGCAGTCCACCCGACTCACCAGCAGCTTCACCACCAGATTTCAGGTCCGCTCTTCCCCTGACCGGATGCCGTCCGATCCGGTTCCAACCAACAACAAACAAGAAGCAATGAGCAAAGAAATCCATCCTCTGACAGGCGCGTGAAAGATCCCCCTTTCACGCGCCTTTTTTTGCTTCAAACTGGATGCCCCTCGCAGAAACACCCAAAAACAGAAAAATCAACCGAAGCTGGCACGCTTGACGCTCTGGCGGAAGTCCTTGCCAGTCACCTCAACGCGAACGCACATCTCCGCCAGACGCGAACGCATGCGGTCGCCAATGCGGTCACCGAGCGTCTGCTCCCGGGCCGAGCGCTGGGCGTCGTTCATATTGCCGTTGCCGGCAGGCAAGTCGGCATAGTTGGTGGTGATGATGGTAGTCTGCCGGTCGTTGTACCGGGTATTCAGGATCAGAGCCACCGTATCCCAGACCCATTCGTTGGGCTTCTGCGCTCCCAGATCGTCAATCACCAGCACTTCGGCGGCAAAAACCGGCTTCAGCAGCTCCAGTTCGGTGGTATGCACCTGCGGGTTGTAGCTGTTCTGGATGTTTTTGAGCAGCTCCCGATAGTCGCAGAAGAGGCCGCGCACGCCCTTGTCCTGAATCAGGCGACGCAGCACACCCACTGCCAGATGGGTTTTTCCCACGCCAATCGAGCCCACAAACAGCAGCCCCTTGCCGCCCGTGTCGTGCGGATACTCCTCGACAAAGCGGCGGGCAGTCAGGTGCGCCTTGGCTAGCGACGGATCAGCCCCGGGAAAACTCGGATCGTAGCCGTCCAAAGAATAGTAGCGGCAACGCTCAGGAATGCGAGCCGAACGGAAACGGCGCTCCTCACGCTGCTGCAACTGACACTGGCAGGGCCGCGAAACCCACCTGCCTGCCTCATCCATCACCCGCACCAAGCCGACGCCATCGCAAATTGAACAAACACTCATGCCGTTACCAGCCTATAGCAGTGGGGTGCGGTCGTACAGGAGGGGCACGAACCTACCGCATTGTGGAAAACTAAAAACTTGAGCGACTGTCGCAACAAAGTACACTTCTGCCCTGTTTAGCGACACTTGCTGTCTCGTTCCCGCACACCTGTGGAGAATCTTCGCTGGAATGATGCAGAAAATAGCAGTCTGTCTTGTTTCTGGACAGTTTTCTGTCGCAAAAATGGACACTTGCCCGCATGCAGAAAACTTTCGTACTGCCTGCACCCCAGCTACAGTCCAAAAATCCTACCACTCAGGATTCAACTTCTTCCGCGAAGTTCATGCACCAAGCGGTTCACTTGCTCATCCGTAAGACCTGTTGCCGCTACACTCTGATCGAATGTTAGAGTCTTGGCGGTCTGCGCGCGCCAAGCTTCCAGTTCAGCAACGGACTGTCCCCCTTGATTCAACTCCTCAGGCAAGAAGTTGGAATTGTTTCGCTCTTCGACGGAAATCGGTTTGCTCTTCCGCATACTCCCTCCTGAAAACATTCCTTTTCTTTATCACCCGCCGTGCTTGGCCGTCTTAATGCGCTTAATCTCTTCGAAGCGCTGGGCGAGCTGCTTTTCCCTACCCTCCTGCGTGGGCTGGTAGTAAACGCGATTCCGGAGCGCGTCGGGCAGGCACTGCATGTCGGAGATCTTGTCTTCCTCGTCGTGGGCATAGCGGTAGCCCTTGTGGTAGCCCAGTTCCTTCATCAGCTTGGTGGGAGCGTTGCGCAGATGCAGCGGCACCGGCTCCTGGCGGCTGTGTTCCACATCGGAGCGCACCTGATTGAAGGCCGTATAAACCGAGTTCGACTTGGGCGCAAGGCAGAGGTAGACGACCGCCTGAGCCAGCGCCAGATCGCCCTCCGGCGGGCCCAGAAATTCCATCGCCTGCTTGGCGCTCAGGCAGAGGTTCAGGGCCTCGGGCGCAGCCAGTCCAATGTCTTCAAAGGCCATGCGCACCACGCGTCGGGCCAGGTACATGGGGTCTTCGCCCGCGGCAAACATGCGGCCCAGCCAGTAGAGCGCGGCGTCGGGGTCGGAGTTGCGCACGCTCTTGTGCAGCGCCGAAATCAGGTTGTAGTGCTCCTCGCCCTGTTTGTCGTACTGCAACACGCGCTGCTGCACGGCCTCGGCAGCCACTTCCAGGTTGAGCGGGCGCTGGGTAGCCGAAGCCAGCTTGGCCGCCACCTCCAGCGTGTTGTAGGCCGAACGGCAATCGCCGCTGGAGTAGCTGGCGATGATCTGCAGAACCTCGTCTTCCGCCTCCAGCTTCATCGCGCCCAAACCGCGTTCCTCGTCCACCAGCGCATGCTGCAGCAGCCCGACAATCTGCTCCTCGCTCAAAGGCTGAAGCACATAAACCCGGCAGCGGGAGAGCAGCGCGGAGATGATCTCAAAACTGGGATTCTCCGTGGTGGCGCCGATCAAGCGGATAGTGCCGCGCTCCACGTAAGGCAGAAACGCATCCTGCTGGGCCTTGTTGAAGCGGTGAATTTCATCAATGAACAGGATGGTGCGCGAACTCATCTCCGCCGCGCGGGCCGCATCCACCATCACCTGCTTGATCTCTTTCATGCCGCTGATGACGGCTGAAAACTCGATGAAACTGGCCTGGGTATGCTCGGCCACAATCTTGGCGAGGGTGGTTTTGCCCACCCCGGGAGGACCCCAGAAGATCATCGAGCTGGCATCATCCTGCTCGATCTGCACCCGCAGCGGCTTGCCGGGCCCCACCAGATGCTCCTGCCCGCTCATCTCGTCGAGGGTGCGGGGCCGCATGCGCTCCGCCAGCGGGGCTGCCACTGCGCGGGACAAAATTTTAGAGGAGTTCTGCGGTTCTGCGGAGGGATCGTCGAAGAGGTTCATCGCGCGCCCTTCTTTTTGCCTGTGGCGCGCTGGCAACTGGCTTCGTAGAGCAGGATGCTGGCCGCCACGGCGGCGTTCAGGCTCTCCACCGGTCCGGGGCACGGAATGGTGAGCGCCGCATGGGCGCGGGCGGCAATCGCGGCAGGCACACCGTTGCCCTCGTTGCCAATCAGGATGGCGGTGGGCTGGGCCAGATCGGCAGCAGGCGCGGGCTGCGCCTCCCGCACGTCGGTCGTCCAGATGTGCACACCAGCAGCATTCAACTTGGCAAAGCATTCCACTACGGAGCAGGTCAAAAACGGCAGACGGAAGAAACTGCCTGCGGAAGCGCGAATCGACTTGGTGTTCCAGGGGCTGACGGTTCCCGGCAAAGCCACCACGCCGGTGGCGCCAAAGGCCTCGGCCGAACGCAGAATCGTGCCCAGATTGCCGGGGTCTTGCACACCGGCCAGCACCAGCAGCAACGGCGTTTTGCCCGCAGGCAGCAGATCTTCCCAGCCAAAAAAGGGCGGCTCTACCAGCGCGGCAATCGGCTGCGGAGCTTCTGTGGTCAGCGCCGAGTTCAGCAGGGCGCGGTCCAGCAACAGCACTTCCGTCTCCGGGTCCAGCGGCAGAGGCTCCAGCAGAGCTTCATGGCCATCGGCAACAAAGATGGAATCGACACGCAAGCCTGCGTGCAGGGCCTCTTCCACCAGATTCGGCCCCTCAATGCCAGCCAGTTCGCCCGGCCGTTGGGCCGGATGCGTAAGCGCCCGGCGCAGCTGCTTGAGCCGCGGATTCTGTTTGCTTTCAATGCTGCGCGTCTTCACTGTTTTTCCTGTCCTGCCAGCTTCATTTTAAGCTTTCTGGCAAAAAGCGGCCTGTGCGAATCCGCCTCCGCCTACGAAACCGGCGGAATCCCGCGACAGCCTATCGGCAAGAAAAATTCCCTGTGCGGGAAGAATACCCTCCCTGGAATGGGCTCTGGTGCAAGTCCGGACTTGCACCAAGAAAGGGGCTATGATAGTTTCCGAACTTAAAGCGTCTCACATCCATACCGAGGTAGCTCTTTTTGTCCGCGGAGATTTTACGCGTCCATCCCGATGAACCCCAGCCGGACCGGATCGACTATATCGTCTCCTGCCTGCAGAAGGGTGATGTTGTCGCACTGCCCACCGACACGTTCTACGGTCTGGCCGTGGACCCGGTGAATCTGCATGCGGTCGAACAAATCTACCAGATCAAAACGCGCCAGAAGCACAAGCCGCTTTCTCTGCTGATTGCCAGTCTGGCCCAGGCCTATACGCTGGCCCGCGACAGCGATCCACGGCTCGACAAGCTGGCGGAAAAGTTCTGGCCCGGTCCGTTGACCATCATTGTGCGGGCCGGCTCAAAACTGCCGCTGCGCTCCACCGCCAACACCGGCAACGTGGCCCTGCGCGTCCCCGATGCGGCCATTTCCCGCGCCGTGGTTGAGCGCTTCGGGTTGCCCATCACCGCCACCTCGGCCAATCTGCAGGGTGCGCCCGAGTGTACCCATGCCGGAGCCGTGCGCGACCAGATCGGCGACCGCATTCCGCTCATCATCGACGGCGGACCGACCGGCCGGGCTCAGCCCACCACCATCGTCGACCTGTCTCTGGGGCCAACGCGCTGGGAGATTGTGCGCGAGGGAGCCATTCCCACCCACGAAATTGTCATGGTGCTGGAACGCTAGAGCATCTCTCCTGAAGGTATAGAGCGAGTCGATGCTGCATCGTTGACGCGACCCCCAGGGAGCGGCAACCCGGCAAGACTTTTGCCACTTCACAGCATCAGGAGAGATGCTCTGGAACATCTCTCCTCTCGGTGTAGCGTGAGCCACAGCGGTTGAGTGCCGTTTTTCTCAAGAAATGGCACATGGAACAGGCTCAGTAACTCCACGAGCATAAGAGCATTGCTTTAAAATAGCCTTCCACAATACACTGCGTTTTTATAGTCTTAGAGTTAAGATGGAGCCCATGAGCCGTTTGCATCCCTGTGTGCGCAGGTTGCTGCTGGGTGTCGCGCTGGCCTTGGGGCTGGCTGCGACAGTGCTCACGTTCGCCTGGGGCCACTGGGTCTACGGCCAAATCCAGCACTACGCCACCCACGATGAAGCTGCCCCCGCCGACGCCATTGTGGTCTTTGGCGCGGCTGAATACGACGGTCACCCCTCGCCCGTCTTGCGTGCCCGTCTGGACCATGCCCTGGCGCTCTACCATCGCAATCTGGCTCCGCTCGTGATTACGCTCGGTGGCAACGGTGGCGACGACCACAGCGAAGGCTCGGTGGGACGGAGCTACCTGATGGGTGCAGGCGTTCCAGAAGACGCCATTATTGCCGAAACCGAGAGCCGCAACACCGAGGAGTCCGCCGAGCGCGTGGCCGTGATTGCCCGCGCCAACGCTCTGCGGCGGCTGATCATCGTCAGCGACGGCACCCACCTCTTCCGCATCCACGACCTCTGCCAGGCCGAAGGGCTGAACGTGCTCACCTCGCCCCGCCCCAGTGTGCTGGTGGGCGGTGACACTGTCCAGTTCAGCCGCATCACCCACGAGATGATTAGCTACACGCTCTGGCGGCTACATCTGCACTAAGCTGTATCGAAAATTGGATTCTGTGCTTGAATCGCGGAATGAGCTTTCAACTTCCCGCATGAAAAAGCACATTGAGTCACTTCAGCATAAAAGGCACAGGCCTGCGGAATGCCCCGCAAGGGGCAGAACGAAAATAGCCCAGGGTGGTGGACCCTGAGCGAAGTCGAAGGGGGAACCCTGGGTAGGCTTGCAGGCATAGAAATCCGCCCCGGAGGGGCGGTGCGATGCAGTGGATCAATACTGTTTTCCGCAGGATTTCGCTGCGCCCCTCCAGGGCGCTCCGTCTCTCTGCTCCAGCGGTGAAGCAGGCCACAGCCGAGGGCAATTTTGTGCGTTTAAAATAAATATCCTGGAGTACATGCCATGAAAATGCGTCTTTCTACCGTTCTGTTGGGTCTGGCAGTGGCAGGTGTTGCCGCCGGTCAGGCTGAGGATGTTCACGTACAGGTTTCGCCGCAATACAAAATGAGCGCGAGCGACAGCTTCCACTTTCCTACCATCCAGAACGCGCTCGATCATGCGCCGGACGTGGCCCCGGGCGACCGCCTTTACATTCATATTGCCCCCGGCACCTACAGTGAGCGCATCAGTGTTTCCAACTTCCGTCCGCGCACCACGCTGCTGGGCATGGGCAGCGATCCTTCCAAGGTGGTAATTACCGCCGCGCAGAACGTCAAAACAGCGCAGAGCACCTTCTTCAGCGAGACGGCGGAGATTCTGGCCGAAGACTTCCAGGCCGACAATCTGACCTTTGAGAACGCCGCGGGCAATACCGGACAGGCGCTGGCCATTACCGTCACCGCCGACCGCGCCATCTTCAAGCATTGCCGCTTCATCGGCTTTCAAGACACGGTCTATGCCGAGTACGGCCGCCAGTACTATGTGGACTCCTACATCGAGGGCGCCGTGGACTTCATCTTCGGCAATGCCGCCGCGGTCTTTGACAAGAGCGAGATTCACTCCACGCGCGGCGGCTTTTTGACCGCCCAGGCCCGCACCAGTCCGCAGCAGAAAACCGGCTACGTGATTCTGAACTCCCGTGTGACGGCCGACAGTGGCAACGATCCCCGCAAGATCCTGTTGGGCCGCGCCTGGCGTCCCTATGCGCTGACCGTCTTCATCCACACCGATCTGCCCGCCGCGATTGATCCACGTGGCTGGAACGACTGGGACAAGGACACCAAGAACATCTTCTACGGTGAGTACGAGAACACCGGCGCGGGAGCCGATCCGGCAGGCCGCGTTCCGTGGGCGCACAAGCTGACCGCTGCCGAAGCCAAGAGCTTTGAACCGCAGAACTTTTTGGCCGGCACCGACCACTGGAATCCGGTGGCCGTGGCCGCCAAGATGCAGTAACCGGCTGCGCCTGAGGCTTTAGAGCACGTCTTCCGCTGTGGCCCGCCTTCTTAGGGGCTGTTGACGTTCACGGCGATGGTCGTACCGATCATTTTTCACCCCGGGAGGGGTAAAGCGAAAATAACCCCGGGTGGACCCTGAGCGAAGTCGAAGGGGAAACCCGGGGTTTGCTGCCTCTGAGAGATGGAGCGCCCCCGAGGGGCGCTGTGAAATCCTGCAAAAAACAGCTTTGACCCATCGCATCGCCCCAGTGGGGTGACTCAAAAAACAAACCCCGAATTTCTCCTGTGTCAGACGCAGGAGAAATTCGGGGTTTTCTACAAAACAGCTACTGGAATCGTCCGCAGTTCTCATGCGGAGCTATTGCGCGGCTCGAAAGCAGATGCGTTCTCCATCCAGTTGAAACTCGGCCGAGCACTCATCGCCGCCACAGATCATCGCCTCAGCACCGTTGATCTGCCGCCGCGTAATCAGGCCCATGGTGCCACAACGCGGACAGGACATCACCGCAACGTACGGATTCTGCTCCTGCCCCATCTTGGCCTGATTCTCTAAAACAAAGATTGTGCCAGGGTCCATTCTTTCGGGAATCCATTCTCCCAGAAACTGCAAGTCGGCTGACATCGTGCCCTCCATGGGTGATGCTTCCTTGCCGAAACTTCCGGCAGGGTCGAACAACAGCAGGCTGCGAATGGCGAACATGGGAAGAACCATGCTCTCTGACAGTGTTTTCCGCTTCGGCCCTGCATGTCAATCAAAAACCGGGCCAAATTGCAGCGTGAAACACAGGATTAATGTGTCTCTTCCGAATTGGGCTGGAGACGACCGTTGGCCATCGCATCCACCAACCGGTACATCTCCTCGTTACGCAGAATCGCCTCAACATATTCGCGGGTCTGGGTGAACGGAATCGACTCCACAAACTCGTCCATGCCGCGATAGGGTCCGGCGGCCTCCCAATCCACTACGCGCCCATCGCCGGCGTTGTAGGCGGCCAGCGCGTACTCCTGCACCCCGCCGAATTTCTCCAGCAACTGGTGCAGGTAGCGCGTGCCCAGCTTGATGTTGGTCTCCGGATCCAGCAGTTGATAGGGCTGCACTGCGCCAATGCCCTCCTCGCGGGCCATCATCTTGCCGGTCGTGGGCAGCAACTGCATCAGACCATAGGCGTTGGCATAGGAGATCACGGAAGGGCTGAACTCCGACTCCTGGCGGATCAGCGAGGCCACAAGATAGGGGTCCAGATTCTTCTTGGCGGCTTCAGCCTTGATCGTGGCCCAGTAGGGTTGCGGATAGAGAATCTGCCAGTAAGCCAGCGGAATCGACTGCATGGAAGCCGAGGCCGAGTAGGAAAGCGCCCGCTTGGCCATGCGCAGGGCGCGGAAGGTCTCCCCATAGGAGGCGTAGATGCGCGCTGCTGCCAGATCGCCCATATTGGCAAAGTCAGGATCGGCATTGATCTCGCGCGCCACGTAATCGTTCAGGCCAGCATTGGCCAGCAGCCGCGCCTTGGCCAGGTGCGGACTGGCCTCGGGAAAGCTTTCAATCAGATTCGGCTCCTGGTGCGGCTGAAAGCCGTCCAGCTTCGCATCACTGGCCGCAGGCTGATTGCCCAGCGCCTCCAGCCGCTGACGGGCCATCTGCGCATAAAAGTAGTGCGGATAGCTGCGCAACAGGGCGCGATAATTCGCCGCCGCCTGCGCCGGATTATGATCCCGCAGTTCATACAAACGACCGCGCCAGTAAAGCGCCGATACCGTCTCAGGAGCCGAGGGATAGAGCCGGATCTGCGCTTCCATCAGCTTGGCAGCCTCGTCGAAAAGCCCTTGCCGGTAGCTCAGCCAGGCTGCCTTCCAGTGGGCCAGCGAACCGTTTTTGGCATTCGGAAAGCGCTCCGCCATGGTGCTGTAATACTCGATGGCCGAAGGATAATCGCGCTTGAGCAGGTACATGTTGCCGCTCGAAAACAAGGCCTCGGCCAGCCACGAACTGCGCGGAAAACGCGTCTCCATCTCCGCCACAATCTGGTGCTGATCGTTCTCGCTCTCGCGGTCGCGGGCCAGCTCCATCAGCAAATACATGCGCAGAGCACCGGCATCGTCATCGCTGTTGGCCAGCGCCTCGGCCTCGGTGCGGTTCAGCCGCTTCAGCTTCCAGTCGCATTCGGCTGCCGTCGCCAGAAAAAGGTTGCGCTCCGCATCGCCCACTTCCGGCGAGCGAGCCAGCAGGCGGTACTGCTCCGCCGCATCGCCAAAGCGCTTACCGTTGAAGTAGGCATCAGCCAAACTGCGCCGCTCAGCCACGCTCAAACTCGACTCCACACCCAACTGCGCCAGCCGTGTGCGCGCCGACTGCGTCTCGCCGGAGAGCGGATGCGTGATCAAAATCTGTTTGTAGAGCCGTTCCGCCTCATCCCGCTGCCCCAGCGCATAGGCCACTTCGGCACTGGCCAGCTGAAAGCCGGTACGATCTTCGGCCGCCAGACCATGCGCATCGGAGAGCACCTTCTGCGCCGCCGTGGCATTGTTCAGCGCCAGCAGCACATTGGCCTCCAGCTCAGGGGTTTCAGCGGCAAAGATGCTGTCGGGGTAGCGCTCGGTAAAGCCGTGCAACAATGCCTCGGCTGCCTCGTTATTGCCTGCCGCATGCGCGGCCTGCGCGCTCAAAAAATCTACATAATCGGCTAGCTGGCTGCCAGCTTCTTTACTCTGCCGCAGATTTGATTCGGCCTCGGCAAAGCGCCGGTCCAGCAGATAGGCATTGCCCAGCGCCAGATAGGCCGCCGCTGCCGCATCGCCCGTGTGGTTGCGGGCATAGGCTGCCACGCCTGCATAGCCCTCCGGCGTGCGCAACGTGGCCAGTTGCTGGGCCATCGGCCGCAACTCGGCAGAAGCTGTAAACGCCTTGCGAATCGCTGCCGTCTGCGCTGTGCGCACCTCTTTGCTGGCAGGCGCGTGACGACTCACCGGCTTGTGGCTCCTTCGGCCTCTGCCTGCGGCTTTCCCCCTGACGGGCGCGGTATTGCGCGCGTCTTCCTCCGTCTTTGTTTTCTCTGCAGACGCCTCTTTGGGCGCGTGCTTTCCCTTCGCGGAAGGTTCATCTTTCGGCGCAGCCTTGCTCCCGGTCTTGTTCGCGGTCTTACTCGCGGCCTTACTCGCGCCCTTGGCCGGTGCCGCAGAATCCTTCTCGCTGCTCGCGGCACTCTTCGCCTTCTTTTTTGCCGCGCTTTTCTTCGCATGTTTTGCCGTTTGCGGCTGGCCCGTCGCATCGTCCTGCACCGCCGCCATGCTGATGGACGGCACCACCAGCGGCAGAAGAAGACAGATCAACCATACGGCATGAATCGACAAGGAAACAGAGCGTTGCAACACCGAAAAGGACTTCATATTTCCACTTTAGCCCGCTTTGCGTGCAGACGGCTGCCCTGAGGAACCAACGCTGTAACCTCGCATGCCCATCCCCTCAAACACCGGCCCGAGGATTCCGATTTGGTTTGGTGCAGTCAGCTCCCCTCATTTACAATCTGGTTAACCCCGAAATTCCAGCTTTGAAGAAAGGCGAGGATTTTTCGCAACCAACTCCAATGACGACCATCCAATCCGTAGAAGGCGAGATCGAGCAACACCCCGACGTGGCCCTGGTAGCACAGGTACGCAGCGGAGACATCTCGGCCTATGACACGCTGGTCCGCAAGTACGAACGCCAGATCTTCCGGATTGCGCAGCACGTGACGCAAAACCGCGAAGACGCCGAGGATGTGATGCAGGACGCCTTCCTCAAGGCCTTCGAAAAGCTGGATCAGTTCCAGGGAAACTCGAAGTTTTACACGTGGTTGGTCCGGATCACGGTGAACGAAAGCCTGATGCGGCTGCGCAAGCGGCGTACCGGCAAGATGGTTTCAATCGACGAGGACGTGGAGACCGAAGATGGTTCGGTGCCACGCGATGTTGCCGACTGGTCCCCCGACCCGGAGCAAAACTACTCGCAGTCTGAGCTGGCTGGCATTCTCGAAAAAACGATCAAGGGACTGCCTCCGGGCTTCCGCATCGTCTTCGAGTTGCGCGACGTACAGGGCCTTTCGACCGAAGACACCGCCGAGGCACTCGGCCTGAGCGTGCCGGCGGTCAAATCGCGGCTTTTGCGAGCGCGTCTTCAGTTGCGTGAGCGGCTTAGCCGCTACTTCCGCCATAAAAAGGGGAAAGCTACGATGGGGCACAAGTCTGAGGGTCAATCCGATGCGGAGGTTGAGCAATGACCTGCACGGAGTTTATGGCCCGCCTCGATGATCTGATTGACAACACGGTCACGAGCAATACGCGAGCCGAACTGGAAACACATTTGCGCGACTGCAGCCACTGCGAGGTGGTCTACAACACCACGCGCAAGACGATTGAAATCTATCGCTCTAACCAACTGTACGAATTGCCCTCAAGCCTGCGCGACCGCCTGCACTCGGCCATCATGGCCCGCTGTAAAAAAGGCTGCGAGTAAAGCACCACATACGCCCCAAAAAGGCCATGCGCGACGTCTTCGTCCCGCATGGCCTTTCGTTTTTACTGACAGCTGAAAGCCAGAGGCTGGAAGCTAGCAGCTGCTTTTAGTGCTTCTCGTACATCTCCTGCACGTCCTTGCGCAGGGCCAGGCGGCTGGCTTCGCGGGTATAGAACATGTGGCCGCCGGAGTACTCGCGCACCGCAACGCGGCTCGGGTCGCCCATCACCGGCATCTGATCCACGCTCAGAATCGAGCTCATGAACGGGCACGACAGGTCATTCCATCCATGCACAATCAGCACCCGCAGCTTGGGGTCGGCCGAAACGGCCTTGCGCAGCTCCGGAACCGAGCCCTCGCGTTCCGCCTCGCCACGATCCCACATGCGGTTCACATCATAGCTGAGCGCGTTGTAGCGGGCATCTACCTTCCAGCCCACCGTGCGGGTCACAAAGTCCACCATGGCGGTGGTCAACGGAGCCACAATGCTGGCCAGCATCGGATCGCTGGAGCGCTGGTCGGGAGAGAACGGAAACGGATCGACGGCCGTCACGTTGGAGTCGTAGACCGAGCCCAGCTTGCCCTCTTCGCGATGCACCTCACGCAGGTACGCCTCCGTGTCGATGCGTCCGCCTGAGTACTTCACAAAGGCCGGATCGAGCCCCGTCATTTCCGTCACACGGGCAATCATCTTGTCGGTGGCAGGCTGATCGCTGCGGCCCTTCAGCAGGGTGGTCGCGTACTCGCCACGGGTGTAGGCCACCACGTCGGCCATTGCCTCGGGGGTCAGCTTGCCCTTGCGCTCCAGATTGGCCGCCGTAATCGACGGCAGGGAGAGCATCCACGGCAGCGGCGACAGATCGCCCTCTTCATAGGCGAAGGGATTCAGATACGGCGAAACCAGCACCACGCCATTCAGCGCCACACCCAGCTCCGACTGCAGCGTGTATGTAATGCGCGGACCACGGAAACCGCCATAGCTTTCGCCCACATAATATTTGCGCGATCCCATGCGGCCGTTCTTCACCAGCCAGTCATAGATCACCCGCGACAGGTAGTCGATGTCGGCGTTGGTGGAGAAAAACAGTTTTTTGGCCTGATCCTCGGGAACCGTGGCGCGGCTGAAGCCGGTGCCGACGGGATCGATGAAAACCAGATCGGTAAAGTCCAGCCATGTGCCCGGATTGTCGGTCATCACCGGCGCATCCGACGGGCTGTCGCCGTCATTGCCGGCGTTCATGTGCTTGGGGCCGATGGCGCCCAGGTTCAGATATACGCTCGACGCGCCCGGTCCGCCATTCAGCGCGAAGGTGACGGGACGGTTTTCGCCCTCGACGGTATAGGCCGTCACCACCACCTGACCGGCTTCCTTGCCGTCCTTGTCGCGCACGGGAAGCGCGCCCACAGTCACGGTGTAGTGCAGAGCTTTGCCGTTCAACTGGATCGACTGCGCGGTATGCGCCTCGGCGGGCAGCGGCGGAAATGCCGGTTTGTTGTCGGCTGCGGGCTTGTCGGGCGCAGCGGGAGGCTTATCGGGCTGGGCCACAAGGCTGGTGGCAGCAACACCGCCAAGCAGGGCAAGGCAAAGCACGCTGGAAACACGGGAAAGACGGGAAGCTTTCATGTACTTCAGCATAATTGCTGAGGAATCAGCGGGGAATAAAAGAATCCAGTGAAACTTCGGGTGCCCCTCGCCACGCCTTTGTTTTTGCGGCTAGGGTGGGAAAGCAAGAAAACTCTTTTCGGACCGAATCAATTACTTCAAAAACATCCCTCAGGGGCTTCTAGGACGTGGCTGCAGAAAAACTCGTAGCGGTATGGGTTTATATCTGCGGAGGGAGCGGGGGCCTTCAGGCCCCCGAAGAGTGGATGCATCCAGTATCACCTTTAGGCGCGGGCTATTTCTTCTACTTCCTACTTTGGATGTCTGCCTGTAAAGCCATGCCCTTTCAAAACCGCGCTTACCTCGTCTGCCATTCCAATCTTCATGCCCGGCCTTTGCAAGGAATCCACTGGCAGCGCCCCCGCCCCTTGGTTTAACCTCGAATCGTCATGAAACTCAAGGACGCAGCACTTCTTTCCGCTCTGATGGCGGCCATGGCCGCAGTACCGGCCTTGGCCCAGCAATCCTCGGCTCCGGCGCAAAAGCCCGTCTCGATGGACGACCTGCCCGACGCGCCCATGGCCACCGCCGCCGCGCTCACCGTGCCCAATGGCCCTATCGTTGTCATGGATACGTCCATGGGCCGCATCACCTGCCAGTTCTACCAGAAGCAGGCTCCGCGTGCAGTGGAGAACTTCATCCAGCTAGCCACCGGCACCAAGGACTACGTTGACCCCAAGACCAACAAGAAGGTACACGGCAAGCCCTTTTACAACGGCACCGCCTTCCACCGCGTCATTCCCGAGTTCATGATTCAGGGTGGCGACCCGACGGCCACTGGCACCGGCGGTCCCGGCTACGAGTTCGACGACGAGATTGACCCGGCGCTGAACTTTGACAAGCCCGGCAAGCTGGCCATGGCCAACTCCGGCCCCAACACCAACGGCAGCCAGTTCTTCATCACCGAGCAGGCCTACGACTCGCTCAACCAGCACTACACGCTCTTTGGCCAGTGCGACGACGCCAGCGTGGACGTGGTAAAGGCCATCGCCCGCGTAGACCGTGACAGCGAAGACAAGCCCAAGTCACCCGTCCTGCTCGACAAGGTGACCATCGTCCCCGAAGGCAAGCCGCTTCCACCCTTGCCCAAGGTCAACTAAGCAGGTCCATCTCTGACCAACCCAAAATAAGTGGGAGCCTCTGGTCTCGCTTTTGAAACCTGGGAGAACATGAACTCCAGCTGTGAGGTATCCCAGTTCTGAAAATCCAGACATGGACCACCCGCCTGCTCCGGGGCTTTCTGTTCTCTGGAGTATGAAACAATAGACCCTGGCCCCGGCAGACGTCCCCGGCCAAACGCATTCAGGAGTTTTCTCATGGCACTGGCCGCAGGCACCTACGCTGTCTTCAACACCACCGAAGGCAAGATCACTGTTCGTCTCTTCGAGACGGAAGCCCCCATCACCGTCAAGAACTTCATCGAGCTGGCTGAAGGCAGCAAGGAGTGGACGAACCCCGTCTCTCGCGCCAAGACCACCGACAAGCTCTACGACGGCACCATCTTCCATCGCGTGATTCCCGACTTCATGATCCAGGGCGGCGACCCGACGGGCACCGGCATGGGCGGCCCGGGCTACCGCTTTGAGGATGAGACCAAGGGCTCACCCTACAAGTTCGACAAGGCAGGCAAGCTGGCCATGGCCAACTCCGGCCCCGGCACCAATGGCTGCCAGTTCTTCATCACCGTGGCCGCCACACCGTGGCTGACCGGTAACCACACCATCTTCGGCGAAGTTGTCGAGGGTCAGGACGTGGCCGACAAGATCTCCAAGGCTCCCACCGCCGCCATGGACAAGCCTCGCAAGGAAATTTCCATCGAGACGCTGGTCATCGAGCGCGTCGCCTAGTTTTCTGGCTCAAGTTGAAAGAAAAGCCCCGGCTTAGGCCGGGGCTTTTTGTATGCCACAAAAACTTCCTGCCTCCGACTTCCGGCCGATGGTCACCACTTGGCACCCTGCGCTACACTTCGGCTACTACAAAAAAGAGGCTTTTCATGCTGGGTACTTTTTCTGGCCGACACATACTATTTTTTAGTGTTTGTCTGGCCATTTTGCCTTGGTTCTGTACGGAAAAACTGTCGGCGGAGCCCACTCCGCTGAGGATTCCGCGTGTGTCCCGCGCTCCGCGTCTGGAGGATTTTCTTCTGGGCCGTCCGCGCGAGGCGGAAGTTGCTGTCGCAACCTTTACGCAATTCGATCCACATGACGGCACGCCTGCCAGCCGCCCCACCACAGCCTATCTCTCCTATGACCGCCTCAACCTCTACGTTGGCTGGATCTGCAAGGATGATCCGACACTGATCCGCGCCCGTATTGCTCCACGCAAGAAGATTGACACCGACGATCGTGTGACAATCAACATCGATACCTTTCAGGACCGCAAACACGCCTACTGGTTCGACGTGAATCCCTACGGTGTGCAATTCGACGGCCGCACAACCGACGGCATCGGCGATGACAACAGTTGGGAAGGCCTCTGGTACACCGAAGGCCGCATTGTTTCCGACGGCTATGTAGTACTTGAAACCATTCCCTTCCGCACCCTGCGCTTTCCACACGGTCGACATCAGGTATGGAACATCATGTTGGGCCGCTTCATCATGCGCTCCAACGAAATGTCGTTCTGGCCAGCCATGACCCACAATCGACTGCCACAATTCGTGGGCCAGTTTGCGCCCATTGAGATTGACGACGACATTGTGCCCGGCCACAATCTGCAGATGATTCCCTACGGTCTCGCTTCGAGTGAACACTATCTCGACCCCAGCTCCGGCTTCCAGCAGCAGTACGAACATCATCCCGGCCTGGACGGCAAGATGGTGCTGGGTGGGGCCTTCACACTGGACGGCACACTCAACCCGGACTTCAGTGAAATCGGCTCCGACGATCCCAAGGTCACCGTCAACCAACGCTATGAAGTTGTTTACCCGGAAAGCCGAACCTTCTTCCTCGAAAACGCCTCAGCCTTTCTCACGCCAGAAACGCTCTTTCTGTCGCGCCGCATCATCGATCCACAGTATGGCCTGAAGCTGACCGGCAGCAAGGACCGCTGGAGCCTGGGCGCTCTTGTAGCCAACGACCGTGCCCCGGGCGAAACCACCACCGATGGCGTGTACAAAAGCGGTGACCACGCCCACGATCAGCTGGCACGCATCGAGCACGAATTCGGCAGCCAGCAACACGTGGGCCTGTTGCTGAGCAACACGTCGTACGAGAGCGATTACAACCGCGTGGCTTCGCTCGACAGCCGCCTGCTCTTTGCCAAAAATTGGGCCTTCAAGGGGCAAGCGACCACCACACAGTACCGGAACAAGCTCAGCGGCTATCAAGCCGGCCCCGGCTACTTTGCCAGCCTGATCAAGAACGATAATCATCTGACCTTCGGCAGCTACTACACTGACCGCAGTCCTGGCATGGTGGCCAGCCTCGGTTATCTGGACCGCAACAACATCCGCACCTGGGAAGAGTATGCCAACTACCAGTGGAAGCCCCGGCACTGCGCGCTGCTGGCCTTTGGGCCGGGCATCGACACCCAGCGGATCTATGACCACAACCACATCCTGCAGAACTGGCTGATCTCACCTGGATTCTCTTTTACCCTGCCGCGCCAAACCTACATCGGACTCAGCAACACATACGCCTATGAACGCTACAACAACACCGACCTGAGCGAGAGCCTCAACAGCGTGGTAGTGGATGGTTCCTGGTCCAAGTGGATGGAGCTTTACAGCACCTACTCCTGGGGCCGCCAGCCCAACTACGACGCTGCCAGCCCGCTCAGCCCGTTCGTCGGTAAATACAACTACGGCTACACCACGCTCACGCTCTACGCCCGCCACAATCTGCGTATGGACAACATTTACTACTACACACGCCTGGCCGCCGACCAGGCACAGACACGGCAGAGCGGCTCAGCCAACAGCGTGGTCTATACCAACCACCTGATCCGCTCCAAAATCAACTACCAGTTCACGCGCGACTACTCCTTCCGCGCCATTCTGGACTACACCGCCAACCTGCCCAACGCCGCCCTGATTACCGACAACTACGCCAAAATTGCAGACTCAACGCTGCTGTTCACCTACTTGCCACACCCAGGAACAGCGATTTACCTTGGGTACTCGAATGCCTTCGAAAACATAAGCTGGGATGCTGAGGCCACCCCCTCCTTCCGGCGAATCACCGACCCTTCCACCTCAACCGACCAGCAGATCTTCTTCAAGATCAGCCACCTCTTCCGCTTCTAGATACCTTCCCAACAGGAAAAAGCTTCTGAGAGCCAACAGGCTCTCAAAAGCTTTTTCCGCTCATACTTGATCCCGCACAGTCGGCGACTATAGCAACTCAGCCAACGCAAACGGCCAGCAGCGCCGCGCCAAAGCGGTCCACCTTGGTCTGCCCCATACCGCTGACTGCCAGCAACTGGTTGGGGGTCTTGGGGCGCATGGCGGCAATGCCGTTCAGGGTGCGATCGTGCAGCACCATGAAGGCCGGAATGCCCAGCTTTTTGGCCTCGGCCGAGCGCCATTCGCGGAGTTTGCTGGCCAGCGTCTCGCCTGCGGCGTTCAGCTTCAGCGGCTCTTCCATAGCAGCCTTCCGCCCAGACGTTGCACCCGAAGCCGATGAGCTGCGTTTGCGGGCTGTCTTCTTCCCGCCTCCACCGCCGAACTCGGCCACAATACCGTCGTTCAGCAGCAGATCCAGCGGCGTATTCCCGCGCACTTCCAGCCCGTACTCGGTCAAGCGCACCTTGCGGTAGCGTCTGGTTTCGCCATCCTTCTCGTACTCGGCGTCTTCCATCTCGATCAGCCCGCCCCGCACCATGGCGTGCAGCAGATCGTCGTAGATTTCGCGGCTGAGCCCGCTCAGGCTGGCAATCGACCGCTGCAGCGTTCCGGTGGCCTTGTAGTCCACCGGACGCAGGTCGTCGATGATCTCCTGCACCAGCTCGCGCTCGTAGCTGCTGACCCGCCGGAACTGCCGCAGAACGGCGCCTCCCGGGTCGCAGACGTCGCACTGACCGCAGGGACGGTTGGCGTCGCTTTTGTCGCCAAAGTGGCGCACCAAAGCACCCATGCGGCACTCATTCGACTCGGTAAAACGCACCACCTTCTCAAACTGCTCAGCGCGGTGTTTGGCCTGCACCGTATAGGTTTTGCGCCAGCCCAGACCGCCGCGCGTGACCATGCCGCCAAAGTCCACCTGCGCTCCGCCATGAATCTGCAACTTTTCCAGCGCCTTCTCGAAGGCTTCCGCATCCAGATCCGACTCTTCGCAGAGCTGCTCAAAGGCCTGCGGTTCTTCGTCCAGCGCCTTGAAGACCTGATTCAGATGCTCGATGGGCGGATAGTCGCGGTTCAGGAAGAAGTCGTGCGTGCGCTGGTCGGCATAGCTGTGCATCAGGTAGGTGCGGCTGGGCGCTCCATCGCGTCCGGCGCGGCCAATCTCCTGGTAATAGCCTTCAAGGGTTGCCGGAAGTCCGGCATGAATCACGGTGCGGATATTGGCTTTATCAATGCCCATACCAAAGGCAATCGTAGCCACGATCACCTCCAGTTCACCGCCCAGAAAAGCCGTCTGCACACGCTCACGGGACTCTGGATCCATGCCCGCATGGTAGGCCGCCGCACGCAGTCGCAGCGCCAACTCCTCGGCCAGCTTTTCCGCCTGCTTGCGCGATGTGGCGTAAACAATGGCCGGTCGCCGATCCTTTTCCGCCAGCAGGCTGCAAATCGCCTCAGCCCGCTCCGGCACCGGCAGCTCCACCACCTCAATGCCCAGATTGTTGCGCCGGAAGCCGTGAATGAACTGGGCCGGCTGCACCATCTCCAACTGCGAAAGAATGTCGGCCTGCACGCTGGGTGTGGCCGTAGCCGTCATGGCCACCACGGGGGTCGGATCGCCCTCGCCACGCAGCCCCGGCAAGTACTGGCCCAGCATTCTGTAATCTGGGCGGAAGTCGTGGCCCCACTGCGAGATGCAATGCGCCTCGTCAATGGCCACCAGAGCCAGCTTCTTCTTGGCCAGCATCTCCGGAAAACCCGGAACCCGCAGCCGCTCCGGAGCAATGAACATAAACTGCAAGTCGCCCCGTAGATAGTCCACGCAGGCCTGACGAGCCACCGAGCGGTCCAACCCGGAGTGAATGCGCGCCACCTTCAGCCCCAGCGCGGCCAGCTTGGCTGCCTGATCGTCCATCAGCGCAATCAGCGGCGAAATCACCAGCGCCGTTCCGCCCCGCGCCAGCGCCGGAAGTTGGTAGCAAAGGCTTTTGCCCGCACCAGTGGGCATCACCAGCAGCAGGTCGCGGCCCTCGACGGCAGCGCGGCAGACCACCTCCTGCCCGGGACGAAAGCCGGGAAAGCCAAAGACAGACTGCAAGAGGTCAAGCAAGGGATCGGAATGGGAGATTTTCTTCAACGTGGGAGGCTTTGTGGTCAAGTTGGAGCGCGAACGCTCCTCTACCACTCTATCAATCCGGGCGGGGTCACGCGCACGCAGCAGCGCGGCAACACCTGAAGCGCCCCTTGAAGGCAAAGCCGCTATTTGTTCTATCTACGGCGGCAAGCAATCCGATCACCCCGTAAAACACCCACTTCATCCAACCAATTGCACCTGTTCTGTACGCAGCTTCAGCGTCGACGGAAGAAGGGCTTTGATCTTTCTGCCTGCAAACATCGCCAGACGGTGCGAAGGCCGCTCCACAAGGAAATAGAAGATATAGGAGGCAAGATAAACCCCCAGCAGGAAAACAAAGTGCCACGGTAATGAGCCATCCACCGCCGCCCCCCACCCAAGCAAGCCGATGGTGCCCGCAAACAGGGTGTGAACCAGATAAAGTGAGTAGCTCCACTTTCCCGCCCCATCCAGCCAGGGTTTTCTGCATTGTGCAAAATACACCAGCTCATATCCCAGCCAAAAGTAAACCAGAACAGCGAAGAGGTTCAGCGTAAAGCAATTGCTGGCCCAGAAGACCTCCACATGGAACTTCACCAGCCGCAAAATCACGCTGGCCGCAAAGACTGCGCCACGCAAAAGCCAGATCCGCTCCGTGCTCAGCGCCTTGAACTTCTCAAACTGCTCGGCAAGCAAGCAACCACCGATCCAGCATGGCAGGCCGATCAGCCAGGTCCGACTGATCCCCAACGCCTCATAGGAATTCCTGTACTCAACCAGCTCTGCCGCGCAGAAAAATGCAATCATGACCGCGATTGCAGCGGTTGCCACAATCTGCCTGCCCCAGCCAAACCTGCGACGGCCAACCAGCAAGGCCGGATAGAGCAGGTAATAGATGCCCTCGCACAGAACGCTCCACAACACGGTCTTCCCCATCGGCCCCGCATCCTGCAGAACCAGTCGGAAATACAGGACAAACACTGCGCAAGGAGGCGCAATCCTGACAATGCGGCGCGTAACGTACTCGGCCAGATTGATTTGTTCGGCTTTGCGAAAGGGAAAGTGAATGCAAAAACCGCTGACCACAAAAAACACGATAACCGCTGCAGGACCGTTGAACAGGCAGTACATCAGGCTGTAAAGTACGCGCGTCATCATGCTGTGCGCGGGCGACAATCCAACCAGAAGGCCAAAGTGGCCAAGCACGACCACGCTGGCGCTCACAAAACGCACGCTGTCCATTCCTGCGATTCTGGAAGATTTTTTCTTTGGTCCTGCGGATACTTCATCTCTATAGGAAATAGACAATGCAATCTCCTCTATTTTGAATATCGCCACGTGGCGACTCTACGAATCGATGGAAACTAAATTGATAAAAATTACTAAAAAGCCATTTGAAACACTCGAATTTACCTGGATCTTTGCCTAAGCCTAAAAATCTGTTCGCCGTGCTCAGAATAAATTTACACGTACATAATTGCGTCCATCTTTCACTGCCAAATATCTTAGACTGTAGGCAGCCTATTGTGAACCCATCAAATTCCCCCGGCAGCAATCGTTCCGTTCCCGAAGTTCAAGCCAACTTCTCCTCATCCGCCCCTGCGGATCAGGCAACAAAGACCCCAGGCAGCAGCATTTCGCACGCCTGGCGAGCCCTGCGCCATCGCAACTTCCGGCTCTTCTTTGCCGGGCAGACGATCTCGCTGGTGGGCACCTGGATGACCCGCGTGGCAACCAGTTGGCTGGTCTACCGGCTGACCGGCTCAGCGCTCATGCTGGGCACCGTCAGCTTCTGCGGCCAAATTCCCACATTCCTCTTCGCGCCCTTCGCCGGCGTGTGGGTGGACCGGTTGGAACGCCGTCAGGTGCTGCTCTGGACGCAGGCCATTGCCATGGTGCAGGCGCTGGTTCTGGCCGGGCTCACGCTGACACACCACATCAACATTCCGGTGCTGCTCGGGCTCAGTCTGGTGCAGGGCGTCGTCAATGCCTTCGATATGCCGGCTCGCCAGTCGTTCATGATCCAAATGGTGAATGACCGCACTGACCTGAGCAACGCCATCGCCATCAACTCCTCGATGGTCAATCTCTCCCGGCTGATCGGCCCCTCCATCGCCGGACTGGTGATTGCCGCCACCAACGAGGGATGGTGCTTTCTGATCGACGGCATCAGCTACAGTGCCGTGCTGGTTTCGCTACTGGCCATGCACATTGCGCAACAGCAAGGCGGACGCAAACCCAGCAGCACCCTCACCGCCCTGCGCGAGGGCTGGAGCTACGTGGCAGGCTTCGTGCCCGTCCGCACCATTCTGCTGATGTTTGCCGTCTGCAGCCTGATGGGAATGCCCTTCGTGGTGCTAATGCCGATCTTTGCCGCCCAGGTGCTGCATGGCGGCGCGCATACGCTCGGTTTTCTGATGGGTGCCATGGGCGTGGGAGCGCTGATTTCGGCTCTGTCGCTGGCCGCCCGCAAGTCGGTGCGCGGCTTGGTCGGCATGATTCCCTTTGCCTCGCTCACCTTCGGGCTCGGGCTGATCGGCTTTGGCCTTTCGCACACCCTGTGGCTCTCGCTGATAAGTGTTCTGATTGCCGGCATGGGCATGATGCAGGGCATGGCCGGCAGCAACACCATTATCCAGACAATTGTGAACGAAGAGATGCGGGGGCGCGTCATGAGCTACTACACCATCGCCTTCGTCGGCATGGCTCCCTTTGGCAGCCTGCTAGCCGGAGCCATGGCCCACCGGATGGGCGCACCGCTGACGGTTGCCCTCAACGGCTCGGTGGTGGTTCTGGGGGCGTTATGGTTCTTTACGCAGCTCCGGGGGGTTCGTCGCGAAATTCGCCCAATCTATGAAGATTTAGGAATCCTTCAGTCCACTTCGGACATCTCATAAATACGCAGCTTCCCTGTTGCCTGAACAGACGGCGCGATCGCACAAATCGCGCCGCTTCCCCTGGGCAAATTTTCAGAAAGCCAGCAATTCCCTCCCCCAGCCCCAGCCTCTCCATCGTTTTAGAGCGGTTCTCCAATTGCTCTAAAACGAACCCCCTGCAGCGGTGTGGCTTTTTTCTCAAGAAAAAGCCACCTTGCACTGTCTCGAAAGGGCTACCTCTATTGGAGATCCGCTCTATAGAATTGTCGGCGCAATCGCCCCCAGAGGCAGGATCTTGTCCACGCCGCCCAGCTTGATCGCCTCCTTGGGCATGCCAAAAACCACGCACGTCTCCTCATCCTGCGCGATGGTCCTGGCTCCGGCCTGCTTCATTTCGAGCATGCCGCGCGCGCCGTCGTCGCCCATTCCGGTCAAAATTACGCCCTGGGCATTGCGCCCCGCATAGCGCGCCGCCGAACGGAAGAGCACGTCCACCGAAGGCCGGTGCCTGCAGACCAGCGGCCCGTCCTTGACCTCTACGTAATAGCGCGCGCCGCTGCGCTTGAGCAGCAGATGATGATTACCGGGCGCAATCAGCGCACGGCCACGCAGCACCGTATCGTTATTGGCCGCCTCCTTGACCGTGATGTTGCACAGTCCGTCGAGCCGCTCAGCAAAAGCGCGGGTAAACAGCTCCGGCATATGCTGCACAATCACGATCCCCGGCGTATCGGCCGGCAACGCTTCAAGCAAGGTCTTGAGCGCCTCGGTGCCACCGGTGCTGGCCCCAATCACCACAACTCTTTCAGTGGTTTCAACCATGGCCTGCGTCGAGGCCGCGGACAAAATCACATCCGCCGTCAGCTTGGGCTGCACCAGCATGCTCGGCTTGGGCTTGGCTCGACTTGGACGCGACCGCGCTGCTGCCTTCACCGCATCGCAGATTTCTATCTGCGATTCTTCCAGAAACTGCTTGGTGCCCATCTTCGGCTTGGTGATAATGTCCACCGCGCCGTATTCCAGGGCCTTGAAAGCGCTCTCGGTGCCATCGCCGGCCAGACTGGAACAGATCACCACCGGAATCGGGTACTGGCTCATGATCTTCTTCAGAAAGGTCAGACCGTCCATGCGCGGCATCTCAATGTCGAGCGTGATCACGTCGGGCACTTCTTCGGCAATACGATCCGAGGCAACAAATGGATCGCCTGCCGTAGCAATCACTTCGATCTCGTCGTCCGAGTTCAGAATCTCGTTCAGCGTCTGCCGCACCACGGCAGAATCGTCCACCACCAGCACTCGGATCTTGCCATTCTTCACGCTCTTCTCCTTTTCATGCTCTCTAGCACAAACGCCGCAACAACACCTCACCGGTTCCGGTATGAAAGAAAATGTTCACCCCATGCGTCCCTCCCAGGCTGGAGGCCGTAACGTTGAAGCCCTGCTCTTCGAGCACCTCTATGGCCATCTGACAATTCATCTGTCCTACCGTGGGCCGCACCCGGTCATCGCTGACCAGCAGCACATCGGCTCCGCCAAACAGCTTCACATGAATCTTGTTGCGGGCCAACCCGTAGTTATCCAGCCTTCTGGCCAAATCGCGAATGGCAAAGTCCACATAGCGCTCTTTGTGCTCGTGATGAGGATGCGGCGTGCGACTCTTGACCGGCAGCTGCGGCAGCATCGGATGGCAGAGCGCGCCAATGCTCTGCTGCGGAAGCCAGAAGGCCACGCCCACGCAAGACCCCAGAACCGTGCGCAGCACCGTTGGCTCCTCGACCAGATGCGACTCGCCTGGCTGCACAAAAATCTCCGGAAGCTGGCCGTCAAACGCCTGCATCTACTCTCCTGTAAAGCGCCGGAGCCACCGGCGTCACCGGCAGACGCAGATCGTGCAGCGCCTCGGCGTGGCCCACAAACAGATAACAACCCGGATGCAGATAGCGGCAGAGACGGGAGAGAATCTTTTGCTGGGTGGGCCGGTCAAAGTAGATCAGCACATTGCGGCAAAAGATCGCATCCACTTTCTCCATCATCCCGTAGTCTTCGTCCATGAAGTTCAGCCGCCGGAAGTCAACCGCCTGACGCAGCTCCGGCACCACCCGCACCCGGTCCGATCCCCGGTCGCGGCTGCGCAAAAAGTATCTCCGCTTAAGCGGTTCCTCCACCGGCGCAATAATCTCGCTGGTATAGATGCCTGACTGTGCCTTCTCAAGCACGGTAGTGGAAATATCCGTGGCATGAATCCGGAAGCGAAAACCCGGATGTTGCGCCGCGTACTCGCTGAGCACAATGGCCATGGTGTAGGGCTCTTCGCCCGAACTGCAGGCCGCGCTCCAGATCAGAAACGGCCTTCCCAATACCCTGGCCTCAAACTCCGGCAAGGCCTGCTCCCGCAGAAAATCGAAGTGACGCGGCTCGCGGAAGAAATCCGTCTTGTTGGTCGTCACCACATTGAACAGGTGCTCAAGTTCCTCAATCTGCCCGGTGTGACTGAACAGATAGTCGCAGTACTCGTTGTAGCTGGCATGGCCCAGTTCACGCAGCCGCCGCTTGATGCGCACCTCAAGCATGGTGCGCTTGTCGTCTCCCAGTTTGATGCCGATCTTTTCGTAGATCAGCACACGTAACCGTTGAAAATCGCGGGATGTAATCGTCTCACTGCTTGCTGGCATAATCATCCGTCAAAAAACGCGGGCGTCAGCCCGAAAAAACCTTCCGCACCTTCATGGCGCAAGAAGAGATTCCACGAGGAAGAAAGGGCCGGAGCCGCATCTGCACTGCTCCGGCCGACTCTATTCCGATTGCGGATTTATGCGGCCACTTCGGCCAGAACCTTCTGTTCCACGCCGCGTGCCACGGCCAGTTCCTCGGCCGAAAAGACGCGGTCAATATCCAGTATCATGATGAATCCACTCTCCCGCTTGCCCATGCCCTTGATGAAGTCGGTGCGGATCTGCGTACCGATCTTCGGCGCAGGCTGAATCTGCTCCGGCTCCAGATCGATCACCTCTTCCACCGAATCGGCCAGCGCGCCTATCACCGTCGATTCGCCATCCAGCATCACCTCCACCACCACGATGCAGGTGTTGCGTGTGCTCTCCGTTTTACTCATCTCAAAGCACAGGCGAAGATCAACCACCGGCACCACACTGCCACGCAGATTGATCACTCCGGCCATGAACTCAGGCGTGCGCGGTATCTCGGTAATCGACGTCAGATCCATCACCTCCCGCACCTGGGCCACATCGGTCGCAAAAACCTCGTTGCCAAGCTTGAAGGTCAGGTACTGGCGCGTCTCCGTGATCTCTACTACGCTCATCGTTTGCCTCCTCTGGTTCTGCGGCTTACGGATGCGGCCTGGGTCCCGTGGTTCAGCTCGCTACACTCCGGGACCGGCCACATCCGCCGGGGAAGCCGCGCTCATTCCAACTTCTAGATCTTTGACCGTTTGAATTTGTACCAATGCTGGGTGCCCCCGGTCCCGATTTTGGGACCTGGGAAAGCACGGACCAAGGTATAACTTTATGCGGTCAAAGGCCTATAGCATTTTCGGAATTGCTGTAGACCGAAAGCAGGATGCAAGGTGCCTTTTCCTCAAGAAAAAGGCACCTTGAAAGCCCCTTAAAAAGTCTACGTGTATTCCGAAAATGCTCTAGTAGCGCTCGAACTCGCTGTCCGAATCGTCGTGCTTCTCACTCAAGCGCAGCCGCACACCACTGCCCTTCGCGCTCGGCCTGGCCGCCACCGCTGCCTCCACCAGCTTTTCAGAACGCGACGAGGTCGTTACCAGTGGACGCGCCAGCTTGTGCAGCGAGCGACTGTTGCGCTCCTCACCTGTCTGGAAGAAGCTGAGCGCACTCAGCAGTTGATCGCTCTGGCTGGTCAGTTCCTCGGTAGTCGAAGCCATCTCCTCGGCTGCCGAAGCATTCTGCTGAATCACCTGCTCCAGTTGCTGCAGCGCCTTGTTGATCTGCTCGGCTCCGGTGTCCTGCTCCTTGCTGGCCGCGGTAATCTCCTGCACCAACTCGGCGGTACGCTGAATGTCGGGCACCAGTTTATCCAGCATCTCGCCCGACTTCTCGCTCACCCGCAGGGTTGTGGAGGAAAGCTGATTGATCTCGCCGGCCGCCTTCTGACTGCGCTCGGCCAGCTTGCGCACCTCAGCCGCCACCACCGCAAAGCCCTTGCCGTGTTCCCCGGCGCGGGCCGCCTCGATCGCTGCATTCAGAGCCAGCAGATTGGTCTGCCGCGCAATCTCCTCAATGATGGAGATCTTGTCGGCGATCTCCTTCATCGCCGAAACCGCCTCGACCACGCTCTTGCCACTCTCCTGCGCATCTTTCGCGCTCTTGGTGGCAATCTTGTCGGTCTGCTGTGCGTTGTCGGCGTTCTGCTTGATGTTCGAGACCATCTCTTCCATCGAGCTGGACGCCTCTTCGGCCGCCGCCGCCTGACTGCTGGCGCCCTTTGAGACCTGAACCGAGGCTGTCGAAATCGACTGGCTGGCCCCGGAGACCTCACCGGCGATGGAGCGAATGTCGACCACCGTCTGGGTCAGGCCGTTGATCATGGCACCGAGGGCCTTCATCAACTTGTCCTCGGGCGAACGCTCGCGAATCTCCACCGTCAGATTGCCTCCCGCAATCTGCTCGGCGGCGTGAGTAATCTCGTTCATCGCCCCGATCAGCGTATTCAGATTGTTCTTGATGGCGTTGAATTCGCCGTTGTAGGTGTCGGTGATCTTCTCCGGCACATCGCCCTTCGAGATGCGGGCCACGTAGTCAGCCGCCACATTCAGCGGGCCGATCACCGCGTCCAGCGTATCGTTCACGCCTTCCACGATCCGGCGGTAGTCGCCATGATGCCGGCTCGCGTCGGCGCGCGTCGCAAGCTTGCCTTCCGTTGCCGCCTTCGACAACATCAACGCATCCGCCACCAGAGCATTCACCACATCGATGCAGGTGTTCAGGTTGTTCTTGATGGTGTTGAAGTCACCGTTGTAGGTGTCGGTAATCTTCGCGGGGATCTCGCCCTTGGCGATCTTGTCTACATAATCGGCAGAGACGTTCAAAGGCCCGATCACCGCGTCCAGCGTCGCATTCACGCCTTCCACAATGCGGCGATAGTCACCCTGATGTTTGCTGGCATCGGCGCGCGTCGCCAGCTTGCCTTCCACGCCCGCATTCGACAACAGGGTCATGTCATTGACCAGGGTATCGATCGAGCGCATGGTACGAACCAGGGCCGGAACCAGAATGTCATTCTCCGAGCGCTTGCCGGTTTTTTCAAGCGAGGCCATCTCCTGACGGAAGTCGCCCGCACCGATCATCTCCACCACGCTGATGGCGTGACGGAAGCGGTCCTGCGCCCCGTTGGTGGCTTTGGCCACCTCGTCGAAAATGCCCAGGTAGCTGCCCTCGACCTTGATCGAGCAGTCATTGACGGCCAGCTTCTGCAGAATCCGGTTGGCCTCCACCAATCCACCCAGGCCGTCGATGCAGGCATTCAAATTGTTCTTGATGGTGTTGAAATCGCCACGGTAGGTGTCGGTGATCTTGGCCGGAATTTCACCCTTCGCAATCCGGTCCACGTAGTCCGCTGAGACGTTCAAGGGGCCGATCACCGCATCGAGCGTATCGTTGACACCCTTGACAATGCGACTGAAGTCGCCCTGATGTTTGCTGGCATCGGCACGCGTTGACAGCCGACCTTCGACGGCCGCCTCCGACAACAGACTCATGTCGGCAATCAGCGCCTTCAGGTGCGCCCGTACCTGCTCGATCGTATCGTTGATGAAGGCCTTCTTGCCGGGGAACTGCTCGAGCGGCGCATCGAAGTTGCCCCGTCCAAACTCCGCGAGGCAGGCCATCGCCTTCTTCTTCACCGCAATGTGCCCGCTTACCATGCTGTTCACGCCTTCGGCCATGGCACTGAACGAGCCCTCGAACTTCTCCACCGGAATCGCTACATCGATGTCGCCCAGATTGTGCTCCTCCGACATATGCTTCATGGCGGCGATGAAATTCTTCAGATTCGAACGCAGCTTCTCCACCACCTCATTGACCACCGCCTTCTTGCCCGGATACTGTTCGAGCGGGGCATCAAAGTTGCCTTTGCCAAACTCTCCAAGACATGTGAGGATTTTCAGAATGCCGGAGATGTGGCTTCCCACCATGGCATTCACGCTCTCCGCCACCAGACGCAGATCGCCGTCGTACTTCTCGGGAGGAATCACCACATCATGATCGCCGCGATTATGTTCGCTCGACATGTGGTTCAGATCCGCGATGAAGGTCTTGAAGGCGGCAATGGTGGCGGAATTTTCCTTGTCGGCCGCCTCCAGCTTCAGCTTCTCGGTCACCAGATCCCAGGTCACGATCGGGCCCACGTACTCGCCGTTATCCATCAGCGCTTCGATGTTCAGAACCGCGTCCTCTTCGCCGATCCTGATATGCGCCGTGTGCGGCAGATTGCGTGGATCCATCAGAATTCTGCGCACCTGCAGCGGGAACTTGTGAAAGACATCAATATTCGAACCAAGCACCTTGGCGGCACTCACGGGAAGATGTTTTTCTATCTTCTCAAGGGTGTGCAGCGAGGCCGGATTCAGATACACAATCTCAAAATCCTTGTTGGCCATCATGACGTTGAACGGAACGCTGTCGAGCGCTCTCTGAAAGAGATGCGGCGATGGCCCCACGCTCGGCCGTGTCTGGCTGGTGGCACGATGACGTCGACCGCCGGGCTCGTGAACAGGTGTCAATATTGCATGGCTCATAACCAGGTTTCTCCTTCGGCGCTTTGCGGCAACGCCTGCCAATCTTCGGTGAACAGAAAAAGAATTCGTCCGAGCGTGGGCTTGAGCAGAAGGAGCGAGCCCTCAATGTGCAACTGGTGCTAGGCCGTTGGAGCCGCTCGGGCCGGCTCGCGCAGGGCAGCCAGCGGACGTGCCCGCTGGTGTTGTGCGGCCGAGCGCAGAGCCTCCTGCACCAACCGTTGCGGGTCCAGAATCAGCGCCACCGTGCCGTCGCCCAGGATGGTCGCGCCACTCACTACCTGCACATGGCGATAGAAGCGCCCCAGGTTCTTGATCACGGTCTGGCAATCGCCGAGCACCTGATCGACGGCAAAACCATAGCGGCTATCTTCGGACTCAACCACCATGATCTGTTCGATGACCGGGCGCTCGCCAGCCACACGGAAGTATTCGCGCAGGCGGATGTAAGGCACAATCGAGCCGCGCACATTCACCACCCGTTTGCCGTTGGCTAATTGAACATCGTTTTCGGTCAGCTCGATGCACTCGAGTATCGAGTTGAGCGGCAACACATACAGCGCATCGCCCACGCTCACCAGCAGTCCGTCGATGATCGCCAGCGTCAGGGGCAGACGCAGCGTCACGCTGGTCCCCTCGCCCGGACGACTGAGTACGTCGATCGAGCCACGCAGACTCTCCACCTTCTGCCGCACCACGTCCATGCCCACGCCGCGCCCGCTCAGGTCCGTCACCTGGGCCGCGGTCGAAAAGCCGGGCTGGAAGATCAGCTGATAGGTTTCCGACTCGCTCAGCTGCGCTTCGGGGTTAATCAGCCCCCGTTCGATGGCCTTCTGCCGCACCGCCCCGGCGTTGATGCCGCGGCCATCGTCCGAGACGCCAATCAACACACTGGCGCCCGAGTAACGCGCCGAAAGGTGAATCTGCGCCACGCTGCTTTTGCCCTCCGTCGCACGTTCACCCACTGACTCGATGCCGTGGTCCATGCTGTTGCGGATCAGATGCATCAGCGGGTCACCCAGCTGATCGATCACCGTCTTGTCCAGCTCCGTCTCGGCGCCCTCGATCGTCAGCTCCACGTCCTTGTTCAGCGTGCGGGCCAGATCATGCACCAGACGGCGAAACTTCTCAAAGGTGCTGCGGATGGGCGTCATGCGGATGTTCATCGAGTTCTCACGCAGGGCACCGCTCAACCGCTCAATCTCTTCCGAGACCGCGCTGATCTCCGGATCGTCGCGCTTGCCTGCCAGCTCGCTCAGCCGCGCCTGCACCGTCACCAGCTCGCCCACCAGATCCACGAACTGATCCAGCTTGACAGCCGGCACACGCAGGCTGGAAGCGTTGTCGGGCTTGTCATGATTGCGCCGCCCACCGCTCGACGCACGCTGATCCTCCAGACCCCGGGCTACCAGATCGGCCACGCAAGAGGCATCGGCAACAGAGGACGCCTCCACCGCCGCTTCAATCTGCAGATCGCAGCAATCCTCCACGAAGATGAAAACATCGCGGATCGCCTCCCGTCCGAGCGGAGTCCTGAGCTGCACCTCCCAGCTGACGTAGCAACGCTCCGGATTGATCTCGACCAACGGCGGCACCTGCGCCAGACTGGCCTGCACGCTCGATTCACCAAGGCCCGCCAACTCCCGCACCAGCAACGCCGGATTGGTGCCGTTCAGCATCAGCTCGGCACCCGGCGTAAAAACAACCTTCCACTC
This sequence comes from Telmatobacter bradus, assembly GCF_048629425.1. NCBI lineage: Bacteria > Pseudomonadati > Acidobacteriota > Terriglobia > Terriglobales > Acidobacteriaceae > Telmatobacter > Telmatobacter bradus. The sequence continues at coordinate 1,814,620 of NZ_CP184532.1, read as the reverse complement.
CCGCAGTGCGACCGATTCGGTTGCGGAGGCCGCGGGCGGCGCTTCGGCGGGCTTTTCTGCCGGTTTTCCGGGTGGGGTTACGGCGGGGTTTCCCTCTGCCGCACTGCTCAAACCAATCAATGCGCGCAGTTGTTCGAGCACCTGCGTGGTCGCCGGATTGTGCGCTGCCTCCGGCTCCTCTTCAAGCATGGCCTTCATCTGGTCAAGCGCGCCCAGCGTCAGATCCACCAGGGGCGGCGTCACCGCCAGTTCGCCGTTGCGTACCCGGTCAAAGGCGCTCTCCAGATTGTGGGTAAAGCTGGCCAGTTCCTCAAAGCCAAACATTGACCCCGAACCCTTGATGGTGTGCAGGCCACGAAAAACCCGGCCCACTAGTTCCATGTCTCCGCCTGCCGTATTCAGCTCCAGCAGCGCCGATTCCAGATCGACCAGAATCTCGCGTGCCTCTTCGCGAAAGCTCTGTTTGAACTGCTCATTTCCGCCCAGCATCGTTTTTTGCATGGTCAATGTACCCGCTTCTCCGCTCTGGCTGCCATTTTGTGGCCGCCTTCCCGCTTTTGCCGGGGGTTCTTTCCGCCTTTGCCCATGGACGCTTCTTCCGCCGGAGCCGCCTCTGCCCAGGCCGCAGCCTCCGGCTCCGCCAAAGCGTAGTCGGCAAAGACCTGCTCCACGTCAAAGCCATCGGCAACCAGCTGCAGCCGAAGCGCCTCCGGCAGAGTCCCCACCAGTTCGCAGCGCCGTCCCATGCTCCGCGCCTGACTGCCAGCGGCGCAGAGCAACTGCACCGCCGTCACATCCAGCGCTGTCCCGGCAGCCAGCGTCAGCCGCAGGCCACCATGCTCCAGGCCGTCCAGCAGCGCCTGCCGCAGTTCCGAGGCCACGGCAATATCCACCGCGCCCTCCAGCCGAATTGCTTCCATCCCATCGCCCTTATGGATTTCCATGGTCAAGTTTTGAAGCCTCCGGACTCTGGCCACACGCCCCGCTGCGGCCCGATCAGGACCAAGGTGTTGACCCAGCTGTTATCGACCTCCAACGTGCAATTACCTTGAGTTTTTTGAGGAGAAATCATTGGAAGGGCTTAAAGAATCGGGCAGGCCGCGGCCTGAGCGGGCACTCTATCCGCGGCGAATTTAGCACCTTGCGCCCTCATTTTGCGGAACTTAAATGAAATAGAAAAAAGCCATTCCAATATCCCCCCGGGCCACTCTCCAGACAAACTCGCCCCAAAAATCTCTTTGCCGCCTGTTTTCCCGGAATGGAGCCCTTTTTCCTGCTTTTTGAGCCTAAATGCTGCATGTTTTGGGCAATGAGGACGGAGGACAGTAAACAGAGAGCAGAGGACAGAGGGATGAAAGCAGAGGGATGAGAGCTGAAAGCTGAGGACTGAACTTCTACAGTTGCGCACAAAAAAAGCGCAGGCTCTCTGGCCTGCGCTCTGCTCGTTGCTTTTTTAATCTTTCCCGGTGCAATCCAGCCCGTCAGCTCTGCTTGGCTCGACTGCCTACTCTGCGCACCGTCTTCTGCGCTTTGCCCTCTGTCCTCTGTTCTCTGTTCTCTGCTCTCTGGCCACCGCTCCTCGGAATATCCCGGTGCACCGCCTTGACGTGATAGCCGGACTTCTTCAGGCGTTTGGCTGCGTCTTCAGCCATCATCACGCTGCGATGCTGACCGCCGGTACAGCCAAAGGCAATGGTCAGATAGCTTTTGCCCTCGCTCACATAGTGCGGCAACAGGTAAAGGATCATGTCCGTAACCTTGTCGAGAAATTCGCGGGTCTGGGCGAACTTGCGCACATAGGCGGCCACCTTGGGGTCCAGCCCGGTCTGCTTGCGGAACTCGGGCACAAAGTGGGGATTGGGCAGAAAGCGTACGTCAAAGACCAGATCAGCGTCGAGCGGCACACCATTCTTGAAGCCGAAGCTGAGGCAGCTGACCAGCAGATGCTTGGAGCGGTCGTCCTGGCTGAAACGGCTCTGAATGTGTGCGCGCAACTCATGCACATTGAAGTTGGACGTGTCGATCAGCGTATCGGCTACGTTGCGGATCGGGTCCAGCAACTGGCGCTCTTCAACGATGGAACGCGAGACCGTCTCCTGACTGCCGAGCGGGTGTGGTCTGCGGGTCTCGGAGTAGCGGCGCACCAGCGCGGCATCCTGCGCGTCGAGGAAGACGACACGCGTTGCCAGCAACTGGCGCACGCCCTTAAGAATCTCTGGCAGGCGGTCAAGCGTGGCTCCTTCGCGCACATCCACCACGATGGCCGCCCGCTCCATTCCAGCCGACTTGCTCACCAGGTTGGCAAAGTCAGGCAACAGCTCCAGCGGCAGGTTGTCCACGCAGTGGTAACCAAGGTCTTCAAATGCCTTCAGCGCCGAGGCTTTGCCCGCGCCGGAGATTCCAGTCACGATGACCAATTCTTTCGGTTCATGTCTGCCCACGGCGGAGACTTTGCGCCGGACCGGGGCGGCCGTTTGAGCGGCTCTCTTCTTCGTCGTCATGGCCTTCATGCTACAACGTTTTCCTTAAGGAATGTTGCCTTTGCGTACTTCCAGGGCCATCCTAGAGCAAATTCAGAATGATCGTGGAGTCTGAAAGAGTGTGCAAGGTGCCGTTTTCTTGCGGAAAACGGCACCTTGATCCATCAACTCCCTCTACAGCAATTCTGAATTTTCTGTGGCCGTCTTTTGTTGCTTGCGCAACACAACAAAGGGGACAGGCTATAGCATTTCTCCAATTGCTGTAGAGCGAAAGCTGGATGCCGAGTGGCTTTTTCCTTGAGAAAACGCCACCTTGCACGCAATTCGACACGGCACGTGTATCGGAGAAATGCTCTAAGCCCGTCCCCTTTGCAAATTCACAGATCTTCCGGGCCTCGGCCGGATCAGGTCTGGCTACGGCAGTTCAACCAGCTCCATCTGACCATCCCGGCGACGGTGCAACACATAGCGCTCTCCGGCAGGGGTCTGAAAGATGAGCAGGTCGCGATCGCGGAACTCGGTATCTTTCACCGCTTCCTCGATGGTCAAGGGCTTGAGGGCGACAGAATCGCCGTTTTTGACGATGTGCGGCTCAACCACGGTGGCCTTCGCCGGGAAGGAATGAACGGCGATCGACGCGCGGGCCTTCTTGGTGGACTTGGGCGCTGATCCCTCTTCGGCCGGCTGGGACGCTCGGGTCTTGGGCCGCGCTACGGGGAGCGCAGTCAGCACCTTTTCCTCTGTGGGCAGTCGCTTCTTGCCCATCTTCCGGTCCCGAGCGCGCCGCACCTGATTCTCAGCATGCTCTATGGCCTGCCGAAGCGCCGCTTCCTGACTGTCGGCCTTGCCTGCGGCCGCAAACTTCTGCGCCCGCGCTTGCACGGTCAACTCCACAATCTGAAGATGGCGCTGAATACTAAAGGTCACACTTGCATGAGCAGTTTTGCCAAGAAACTTGCCAATCCGTTCCAAGCCCTCTTCTGCCTGCGTACGCAAAGCCTTAGAGATCTTTCCTTGACGGGCGGTGAACTCCACTTCCATGGTCAGCCTCCGCGTTGCGCCACGGCTGGACGGTATTCAGCTCAGCCAGACGCAGTTTTCTGCTGCACTCCTGATGCTCGAATCTAGTCAGACTGAAGACTCATGGTGAGCACCAGTCCCGAACGCACCAGACCAAGGCGCGTTCCACCGTCTCCACAGCCCCCGACGCCGGAACCTCGAACCGGCGAAAGAAAGCCGGGGTGGAGAAGCACAGTATAGGCCAAAGCTGGTCAAGTGAAAAACAGGAGAATCTTTCTTCTCACCTGCCAAGCCACACCAGCGCACTACAAAGCGGGAAAATCCCCCTTCCCGAACCCCTTCCTCTGAACGCACCGCAAAAGAACAGGCCCAGCTTTACGCCGGGCCTGTTCTTTTGCGGCAGAGGACTGTCTCTCCGCAATTCACATATTTTTCTTTGATTTCCGCAGAACCTGCGACGACATTCAGCCCATCTGTACCAAACGGCGGCGGATCAGGTCGAGCGCCTGCTGCGACGTCCACTCCCGCACCCGCTGCCGGTCGCCACGGAAGGTTTTTTCCATGACTTCAGTTTTATTCTGGTCAGACAGCGCAATGTAAACAAGACCCACCGGCTTGGTTTCGGTGCCGCCCGTAGGTCCAGCAATGCCGGTTACGCCCAGCCCCAGCGTTGCGCCAGTGCGGGCGCAAATGCCCTCGGCCATCGCCGCAGCCACCTCGGGCGAAACCGCGCCATAGGCGGCAATCAGCTCCGCCGGCACAGCGGCAAAGCTGGTCTTCAAGGCGTCGGAGTAGACCACGGCTCCCCCCAGAAAGGAGCGCGAAGCCCCCGGAATCGCGCTGATGCGTTCGGCAATCATGCCCCCCGTGCAGCTTTCGGCCACGGCCAGCGTAGCCTGCCGGAAGCCCAGGAAGTAAAGCACAATCTGTTCGAGCGAATCGCCCTCCGAGGAGTACAGCCACTCATCGAGCGCCTCTTCCAGTTTGCTCGTCAGCTCATCCACCCGCTGCCGCGCCTCACTGCCGTCGGCCTTGGCACACTCCATGGTCAACTGAATGTCGCCTGCGTGGGCCAGAATCGTCGTCTCCACATCGGCGTACTGCGTGTAGATAGGTGCCAGCAACTTGTCGGCCTGTGATTCGGGAATCATGGCGGCACGCAGGGTACGCTTGGCAATCGAGCGAGTGGGCACGGAAGCCTTCAGGCGCGGCAGGCACTCGGCGTCAAAGAGCGGCTTGCACTCATGCGGCGGCCCGGGCAACAGCGCGATCAGCTTGCGGTAGTCCTTGTAAATCACGTCCAGCCACTGGCCTACGGCGCTGCCGTTGGGGTTCGGCAGCACCACTGCGCCCTCAATCACGTCGGCCTGCTTCAGGTTGTTTTCCGGCAGCGGTATCCGCCAGGTGGTCGCGCGTATCTTCAGCGCCTCAATCAGTCCAGGATCGCGCTGCATGGTCAAATCCAGCGCCTCAGACACGGCCTCCCGCGTCAGATCGTCCTCGGTGGGCCCCAGTCCGCCCATGATCATCAGCACATCCACACGGCCGAGCGCGATGCGGATGGCATTCACCAGATCCTTGCGCCGGTCGCCGACGATCGTCTTGAAGTGTACCGTCACGCCAATCGAGTTCAGCTTGTCAGTCAGATACAGTGAGTTGGTGTCCTGACGGTGGGGAGTCAACATCTCGGAACCGATGGCGATGATCTCGGATTTCATTCTTTCTATTTCCCTCTTGCCTAGCTTAAAACAAACGCAGCCCTTCCACGCCCAGGTCCACCGCGTACACAGCTTCACTAGTGCTCAGGATGGTGGTGCCCAGCGGAGAAAAAGCCACGCCCACCAGATTGTTGCCGGCCAGCACCAGTTCGGCTTCATGCTGCGGAGAGATGCGCACCAGACCGCGCCGCCCGTGCAGGCAAGCAGCCACATACACACTGCCATCGTCGGCCAGCGCCAACCCCTGCGGACGCCCCAGGCCACGGAACCACGCATAGGCGTCGCCATTCGGTTCCACCGCCCAGATCGACTCATTGGAACTGAGCGATGGCGCAGTCACAAAGAGCGTGCCCTGTGCATTCACCGCCATGTGATAGGCCGCGGGCGATGGCGGCAAGGTGGCATGTACAAAGATCTGTCGTTTGCTGTCGATCTTGAAGACGGTTCCGCTGCGGTCGCCCACGTAGAGGTTGCCGTCGGCGTCAAAGCATGCGCCGGTGGCCGTGCCCATGCCTTCCACGTAGGTTTCGTACTCGCCGCCCGCATCCACGCGGTAGACGGTTCCCTCGGCCCGCGAGGTCACGTACAGCTCACCCTCGGGTGAAAAGGCCAGCCCCGTCGCGTTCAGAATGCCTTCCACAAACGTCGCACCCTGACCGCCCGGGCTGACGCGCACCACTGAAACCGGCGTCAGCTTGCCACGGGAACCCGAGATGGTGGCATAAACATTGCCCGACGGACCGACCGCCGGACTGGTCACCGGATGCAAACCATCGGAGAGCATCCGCGCCACACGCAGCGGCACCGCATTCGATGCTCCGCCCTGGCCGTGGACCAGCACCAGCCCCGTCTCCGCCGCCTCTGGCACCCGAAAGGCCAGCCGGGAAGCGCGGCTCATGGTCACATGCGCCCCCTTGCCGTCCACCAGCACTTCAGGCGGACCCACATCGTTCGGCCCCAGGGACGCACCCTTCAGCTCCACCTCGCCGCCCACCATTGCCGCCGCGGGCCACACATCGTCGATGCGCGGCGCGGGCGCTGCCGTTGTTTCCGGATTATCTTTGTTTTCAGCCATCATCGTGTTGGATGCTCAACCCTAGCTTTTAGAACCACAACCGTGCAAGCGATCCTATGGCCAAAGCATACAACCCCGCCGCCACATCGTCGAAGATCACGCCCCAACCCTCGGGCAACTCTTCAAACTTGCGAATCGGCCACGGCTTCGTGATGTCGAAAAGACGGAAGAGAAACAGCGCCAGCAGGCCGTGCTTCCAGTCAAAAGGGCACCAGAGCAGGGCAATCCACTGGCCGGCCACTTCGTCCACCACCACAAAGCTGGGATCTTCCGAACCCGCCTCGCGCGCGGCAATAGTAGAAGCCGGCACGCCCAGCACGATGCTCAGCACAATGCCGATGGCAAGCGCAACCAGCAGCGCCATGGCCGAAGGGTGCGCAAAATAGGCGTAGAGCGCCCAAAGCAGCATCGCCGCCACCGAGCCCCATGTGCCCGGCCCCGGCTTGCCACAGCCTGCGCCAAAAAAGGTGGAAACAAGAAAGGCCCAGGTCGTCTTCACATCGCGCCAGGTGGCCTTCTTGTTGGTGTTATGACTCATATTCCTGCGTCCTTTGCGTGGTTCCCGCGCCGCCCAGGTCTTCCAGCACCTCCGGGTCGAGCACCGGCGAGCTGATCTTGTACACACCCATCGCCCACTTGCCCAAGTCGATCTTGCGGCAACGGTCTGAGCAGAACGGAAAATCCTCGTCCGAGATCTGCACCAACATGCCACAGCTCGGGCAGTGCAACACCTTCTTCGATTTTTTCTTCGTAGCCATTGTTTGCCTTCAAAGTCCCCTTTTCAGTCACGCCTACAAACTTTATTTATGCTTTTTGGATTCCTTCTTCACGGCCTCTGCAATCAATGGCGCTACGCGTTGTAAACCCTGCAAAGTCAACTCTCCACTTTCGTACATTGCATACCAGGACCGACGCCATCGGATGACCTGCGCACCATTTTCAAGCTTTAACCGCTTGAGGGTATATTTCGCTCTCTTGCGAAAATCTTCCGGGACAGCCTCCGTTACGCGCATTTGCAAAGATGGGAGCAGTATTTCAAACCACCCTTGCTCCACCTCGTAGGGATCTAAAATCGAGTCATCCGCATTTTGCTTACAGGAGTTCATCTCTCCGGAGGCAAATCGGTAGTTATCCCATACGTAAACCAGATCTCGATGCGTATTGCAACTCAAATAATGATCGACGGTCCCATCATTGGACACGTACATCGCTGCATAGGCACAAAGATCATCAAATCCTTTTTTTAACTCGGACTTAACCTTATTCCAATGCGCAGGCGGCCTACTTTTTGAGCTGCGATTCCTGCTGAGCCATGCACTTCCTGGAATACCGACCTCGCGTTCAAACACAACAGGCTTCTTAACCTTTTGCACTGGAATCATTTTTTCTCTCCAGTGCCCCGCTTAGGCATCCTCGTTCGAATTACCCATCGTGGCCAAAAAGGATCACTTGCAGGCAACAATCGTCTAAGCGCCTTGTCAATCTCCGTCTTGCTCCTGAGCCCCGCTTGGATAGGTCTTTCTCCGCGCATCAAAGCATCTGCAGCTTCAATCGCCTTTTCTGCCTCTACCGAACGAGCTTGTTCCAGACCAAAGGTTTGAGAGGTCAGCCAGCTCGTGGCATCGCCCTGCGTGGCCCACCCTCCTTGCTCAATAGCAACCGTTCCACTGGCATTGACCGTCAGGTGAATGAGATCATCCAACTCTGCATCAAAAACAGGCTCGATAGACGCTGCTACGAGAGGCGAGTGCGTGGCGATCATCATTTGAGGAAACTGAGTTTTTTTACTGGTTCCGCGCAGTACATCCAAAGCCTCCATCAGGCTGGGAATCACTGTACGCTGCCAACGGGGATGTAGATGGGTCTCCGGTTCATCAAAGAGCAGCACCATTCGCTCCTCTGGAGCTTTGCCAAGCAACTCTGCAGCTGCGCGATGTTCATACCAAGCCCACACCAGGAAGTACACAAGGGCCAAAATGCGACGCACCCCCGCAGAAGCCAACGCCACAGGGATCGTCTGCGACCCGAGCATTAGAGTCGGACGCTCTCGCCCTTCCCCTAGAAACAGCCTTTGGGGCGGTCCGGCTCGAAGCTGTTCCTGGGGCGGAGACAATACCTTCAGAACCGCTTCAAGTGCATTGAATTGCTTCTTTTTCCCCCCCTGCCAGTTTACCCAATCCCTTTCCAGCCCCTCGCAAACGCGTTTGCCATCTATGTCTAGACCGTCCCAGACATCTTTCGCATCAAAATGATATGCAGACGGCCGTCCAGGATCATTGCGCCAATAATTCCGTGCCGGATCCCATACAGAAAAACCTCCATCGATTCGGATATAAATAACAATGCCCGGCATGTTGGGCCTGGAAGGTGGAATGTGCCAAGACTGATCTGCACGGCGAAAAGGTGCAATAACAGGAGGAGATTTCTTGGTCTTTCCTTGAATGCAATACTCAATGACCGGCTTTTTGAATTTGGAGTCGGGCAAGGCTGCTGGCCCTGCCCATGTTCTTGTAAGTGCCCACCAGGCAATATCCAGCAAAAAGCTTTTGCCCAGGCCATTATCCCCAGCAATCAGATTAATTCGTTTCGCCCAATCCACTCTCAGTTCGGGCGCGAGTCCGACCTGTTCCAGCTTCATATACTCCAACATGATGTGAGGCTCCTGTCGTGGGGCTTACTATAACTTACAATTTTAGAGCTACTTTCCAGTTTCTGAGAGAACAAAAGATCGCTTTTGTTCTCTCCATCACGCTTTACTATTCCAGAATCCTAGCCACCAGATCATACTCATGCGCTTCGGTGATTTCGGCCCGGTAGAAGCGGCCCGGCTCCAGTGCTTCCAGATCGCCAAAGTCGTTGATGTAGACCTTGCCGTCGATCTCGGGGGCATGGAACTGGGTGCGGCCTTCCCACAGCAGCTCGGTTTCTTCGCTGGGGCCTTCCACCAGCAGCAGAACTTCTCGGCCCACCCACTGCTGCTTGGCCTTCTTCGAAATTTTCTGCTGCAGCTTCATCACCCGCTTGCGCCGCGCCTCAATCGAGCGCTTGGGCACCTTCAGCTCCAGCGCAAAGGCACCGCTGCCCTCTTCGTCGGAGTAGTTAAAGACGCCCAGCCAATCAAATTGCGCGTCGGTGATGAACTGCTCCAAAATCTCCAGATCTTCGACCGATTCACCGGGAAAGCCCACAATAAAGCTCGTGCGCAGCACCACGCCGGGGATGATTTTGCGGGCCTTTTTGAGCATCTTCAGGAAGATGTCGGGCGAGCCGCCACGCTTCATGCGCTTCAGCACCTCGGGAGCCGCATGCTGCAACGGCACATCCAGATATTTGCAGATGTTTTCGTGCTTGGCGATCGTCTCCAGCAGCTTGGTCGTCACGCGGTTGGGGTAGGCGTAGAGGAAGCGCAGCCAGCGCAAGCCCTCGATCTGCGCTACTTCATCGAGCAGCATGGCCAAGCCGTCCTTCAGCCCCAGATCCTCGCCGTAGCAGGTCGTATCCTGCCCGATCAGGGTAATTTCACGCACGCCCTGCGCCACCAGTTGCCGCGCCTCGGCCAGAACACTCTCCGGACGGCGCGAGCGGAAGCGACCACGCAGGTTGGGAATCACGCAGAAGGTGCAGGGATGATCGCAACCCTCGGCAATTTTGATGTAGGCCGAGGTGCGGCCGGTGGCCAGCAGACGGGGCGTAGTTTCGTCGTAAAGGTAGGTGGGCAACTCGTGGGTTGCGCCGTCCCAGTCATCGCGCTTGAAGCGGCCCTGCTTTTCGCGGACGAGGCCCTCTGCGCGGCCCGGCACTGGCTCATGCCCATGCTTATGCGTGCCGGACTGCGATTCCACACTGGCCTGCACCACCGCCGAGGCGTCTCCGCCCAGAATGTTGAAGGGCGAGGCCGGCTTCGGCTGCACACCGCAGGCGGCCAGAATCGACTCCAGCTCACCGGTGCCCACCACCGCGTCCACCTCGGGAATGCTCTTCATGATCTCGTCGCGATAGCGTTCCACCAGGCAGCCAGCCACGATCAGTTTTTTGGCGCGGCCCTCGGTCTTGTGGCGCGCCATCTCCAGAATCGTGTCAATCGACTCCTGCTTGGCCGTATCGATGAACGAACAGGTGTTAACGACTAGCACCTCAGCCTCTTCCGGCCGGGTAATCAGCCGCGCACCAGCCGAGTCGAGCATGCCCATCATCACCTCGGAATCAACGAGGTTCTTCGGACAGCCCAGAGAAACGAAACCCACCGTGGGGTTCTGCTTGGGGGAAGACTTTTTCACTCTCTTATTTTACCGGGAAGTTGATTTCCTGCCTTAAGAAGTACAGAACAGGATCAAACTAGCTTAAGCTAGCTTATATCAGGAGGCATCATGCGCACCGTCGGAGCTTTTGAAGCCAAAAACACCTTCGGCACCCTACTTGACTGGGTGGAACAAGGCGAAGAAGTGCTGGTAACGCGCCATGGTCGCCCCGTGGCCCGGCTTATCCCCAACGATTCCGCTCCCAGCCATGCCCTAGCCCGTGCCGCAGCCGGACGCATACTGGCACGCGCCCGCACTGCTGGTGGCTTTGACTGGGCCGCACTCAAGGCCGACCGTGACGGGGACCGTCCATGAGTCTCGTTCTTGACAGTTCCATGGCCTTGGCATGGGTCTATAGCGAAGAGACAACTGCTACCGCACACGACGTCTTCGAAGGCATTCTTACCCGTGGCGCATGGGTTCCCGCGCTCTGGCGACTGGAAGTGGCCAACGTACTGGAGATGGGCGTGCGCCGTGGCCGAACCACGGCAGAGTTTCGTGACGCAACCCTGGCCGATCTGGCTCTGCTCAATATTCGTACCGACGGTGAAACCGATGCGCAGGCCTGGACTGCTACGCTCCAGCTTGCCACCCGCCACAGACTCACACTCTACGATGCTGCCTATCTGGAACTTGCGCTACGTCGCGGACTGTCGCTGGCCACGCTTGATGCGGAATTACGCACTGCAGCCAAGGCAGAGGGCGTAACTCTCCTGGGGTTATGACTTTTCCTCAGCCACCCATTCGACAAGCAACCCGAAGCTGATGTTAAAATCAAGAAGTGCCGGGTCCTACGCGACGTAATCCCGCCAACCCCGCCAGGTCCGGAAGGAAGCAACGGTAACGGGCTAGTACGGGCGCAGTAGGTCACCCGGTACTAATCATTGAAAGGCGCCTTCGAGGCGCTTTTTTGTTTTTCTGCGCTTTTTTTGCTGTCTTCACACCGCGCGTTCGCGCTCCCCGCCCCAACGTTTTATGATTGCCCTCGTGGGTCTTTTTCTTGGTTTGGTCGCGTGCCAGCAAGGGGAAGACATTTAAGGAGATCTGCATTGAGTCTGACCGTTCGTCCCATTGTGGGCACCCGCGCCAAAATCACGGCGCTTGGCACCTATGTTCCGCCGCAAGTGCTGACCAACCAGGATCTGGAAAAGCTGGTTGAAACCAACGATCAGTGGATCGTGGAACGTACCGGCATCAAGACCCGCCACATTCTGGAAAAGGGCAAGGGCGTCAGCGACATGTGCACCGAGGCGGCCAAAAAAGTGATCGCCCAGCGCGGCATTCAGCCAAGCGAGATCGAGTGCATCATTGTGGGCACGGTTACGCCCGACATGATGTTCCCCTCCACCGCCTGCCTGGTGCAGAACAAGATTGGTGCAGTCGGAGCTTGGGGCTTTGACGTTTCCGGTGGCTGCTCCGGCTTTGTGTATGCCCTGCAGGCCGGCGTGAAGATGATTGAGAGCGGCGCGCACAAAAAGGTGCTGGTTTGCGGCGGCGACGCCAACTCCCGCATGACCGACTACACCGACCGCACCACCTGCGTGCTCTTTGGCGACGGTTGCGGCGCGGTGCTTCTGGAACCCGCCGAAGGGGACGAGATCGGCTTTATCGACTTTGTGCACGAAGTGGACGGCGCAGGCGGCGTAAGCCTGAACCTGAAGGCCGGCGGCAGCCTGAATCCGGCCAGCCACGAGACCATCGACAAGCACATGCACTACATCTATCAGGACGGCCCGGCTGTATATAAGTTCGCCGTCCGCAAGATGGCTGAAGCCACCACCCGCCTGCTGGAGCGCAACAACGTGACCGGCGCTGATCTGGGTTGCTTCATTCCCCATCAGGCCAACAAGCGCATCATCACGGCCACGGCGGACCGCCTGGGCATGCCGGAAGATCGCGTGATCATCAACATTGAAAAGTACGGAAACACCTCGGCAGGAACCATTCCGCTAGCCATGGAAACCGCCGTCGAACAAGGCAAGCTGAAAAAGGGCGATCTGGTCCTGCTGGCAGCCGTAGGCGCTGGCTTCTCAGTCGGAGCTACCCTGCTGCGCTGGGAGATTTAAGTACCAGCCTCTAGCTCCAAGCTCCAAGTACATCTGAGCTGGAAGCTGGAAGCTAAAAAGAAAAACGCGGCGAGTTCATCGCCGCGTTTTTCTATTTGCGTGTGGTGGACGGACTGACTCCGCTGCTGCCTCCACTGCTGGGGCGTGAGCCTTCTCTACCATTGCCGCTGGAGTGCGATGGCCCGGCTTCTCCACCGCCGCTGTTGCTGACATGCGGCCCACTCTGGCGCTCGCTGTTTCCACCCTCCGCATGCGGCGGCTGAGCTCTCTGCCAGGAACCACGCCCCGGTTGGCCTGGAACCGTTGTACCCGGCGGCAAGATTGAGCCCTGCGACACACGCGGCATATAGCCTAACCTAGCTGCCCGATTCTGCGTCTGATTCGGCATGCCCTCAGACTTCATGCGCACGTTATCGCCATAGCGGGTCACACCGCTGGATCGAGGCTCTCCAACTCCGCCGGTCGGGCGCGACTGATTGCCGGCAACGCCTACCGACAGGCTTCTTTCTCCTCCAAAAGTTCCATGGGCAACAGGTTCTGGCCGCAGCGCCTGCAACCTCGCGCCCCCCACCGTCACCACCTGACGCCGCGCCAGTGGAGGCTGCTCAACATACGCTGAATCCGCCCGGAGCAGATTCTGCCTGCCCACCATGGAGTTGCCTACATTCGTTCTGTCTACAAGGATCGATTTAGGCCGGGGTTTGCCCGGTAGACGGGGGCCAGGCAGCGGACGCCGCACCGGCACAAAGTCTCGCGGCACATTGCCAATCCGCACCGAGGCAAAGCTGCGCATTCCCCAGCCGAAGCCGCAACCAAGAGCCGGTGACCACCCCCAGCCGAAGCTGTCGTAATAGTTCCAGTTGCCGCACATGTAGGGAAGAAAGCCCCAGCTCTCGCAGGAAACCCAGATGTAGCCCCACTGCGGCGTCCACAGCCAGCGGCCGCAGCCGTAGGGCTGCCAGTCCGGATCAGCGGCCACGATGGGCGACCACACGTAGCCCTGCCCGGGAAGATCGAACCAGCTACCGTAGGCGTCCAGATCGCTCCAGGCAGGGCTAGGCGCATCGCTGCTCTCATAGCCATTGGCCACCTGCGTCTGATTGTCCATCTGACCATTCAGGGCCAGATCGCGATCGCTGTTCCATCCATCCCAGGAGTCAGGATCAATCGTCGGAGCAAGAAAATAGTGGCCCAGATCGGTTTTATTCATCACGACGCTCTCGCCGGCCTCCACTTCAAGGTTGTATTTATCGCCATACGCCAGTTGCGCTGCGCCAGAAAACACGGCCAGCTCTCCCGGCGGCGCATCCATGCGGATGCGCAAGACTGTAAAACCCTGTGGAATCACCTGACTTGTACCAAAGTGCACGCAGCTCTGGTCGTTCTGCAACTCAAAGTAAGCCAGACCGCGCCCCAGCACCAGATCCGCTCCGCTCGGCCCCTTCAAAGACGCCAGCAGCAGTGTGCTGTTGGGCGCAATGCGCGCGATGCTGCCATCTTCCAGTTGAACCTCGGCCTGCCCATCCTCGCCGGTTCTAATTTCAGTGCCTTCTGTCATCGGCAGGTTGGCGATTGCGTGGTCCAGCACGGTCTGGCCATCCTCCAGAACCTGCACCGCGCCCATCACCTGACTTAACCGAGCAGCCGGGGCCCCCAACACCACACCGCTCGCCCGCAGCAGCGCCGGACCGAAGAGCAGCAGGAACGCCGCCAGCCACGCCAGCCCGCGTCCAGAACCTCTGCCTGCTTCCGCTCTTCTCTTCATTGATTCATTCCTTCCCTGCTTCTGCCCCAGGCCTTTCCTGCGGCACGGCTGCCTATCCTGCATCACCCCTGACAGACGCCGGAAAGTTGCTGGCCATGCAAAGAATCAACGTTTTTGCGCCAGTTCAGTCTGTGCCGTGTGTATATGACAGATGGCAATAGCTAATGCATCGGCAACATCGGCCGGTTCCGGTAGTTCGCTCAGCCCCAACAACCGCGCCACCATGAACTGAACCTGCTCTTTTTTGGCTAGTCCGTAGCCCACCACGCTGGATTTGATCTTGAGTGGCGCATATTCAGCCACCGGCAGCTTCTGGCAGGCGGCCGCCAGCAGAGCCACGCCGCGCACCTGCCCCAACTTCAGCGCTGACTTGGCATTGACCGAATAAAACACCTCTTCAATGGCCACCGTATCCGGCTGCCAACGCGCCATCTGCTCGCTAAGTTCAAGAAAAACCTGCTCCAACCGTACCGGCAGCGACTTTTTCTTGCTCAGCAAGATGGCCCCCTTCGCCAGACAAACGAGCCCACGACGGCTCTCATCGCTTTCCACCACCCCAAAGCCGGTAATTTCCGTACCACAATCTACACCAAAGATTCGCATTGCGTCTCAGTGTACCGCATGGGGAAATATAGGCAGAATCAAGCAATAGCGCGCCTTAGCAGCCAGAACTTTGCACATGGAGTTCTCTTGCCTGTTACGATTTCGCAGGAAAAATTCATCGCCACGCAACCAGAGAATTTGGTTTCACGCCATAATGGTGGTGAAAGCAGGTTTCCCCCCATGACACGCGCCTCGATGATGCAGAAGATTCGCCCCTGGCTTCTTCAGGGAATCTCTCCCCGCCGCCTGGCCCTTACGCTGGCACTGGGCGGGGCAGTCGGCTGCATTCCCCTGGTGGGCCTTCCCACGATGCTTTGCGCCGGGCTGGCGCTGGCGCTGGGGCTGAATCAGCCTGCCATTCAGGCCGCCAACTATGCGGCCATGCCTGCCCAACTGCTGCTGGTGGTTCCCTTTGTCCGGCTGGGCGGCGTGCTCTTTTCGCGCTCACACCATGCTACGGCTTCCGCCTCGGCCCTGCTGCACGGCTCGCCCTTCACCATCGCCACCCAAATGGGCGGTATAGCCCTGCAAGCGCTGCTGGCCTGGCTGGTCTTTGCCATTCCCGCCGTCGTACTGTTGACCCTGTGCCTGACGCCCATGCTGCGCCGCATTCCCGTGGTCGCGGCCCAGGAATCGGCCAGCTAGAGCTTTGACTGTTTGAATTTGTACCCACTCTGGGTGCCCCAGGTCCCGCTTTTGGGACCTGGGAAAGCACGAACCAAGGTACAACTTAATGCGGTCTATAGCGGTTCTCCAATTGCTGTACACCGAAGCCACTGCCGCTGAGTGGCTTTTTCCTCAAGAAAAAGGCACCCTGCACAGTCTGACAGGGGCTACACATATTGGAGAACCGCTCTAGGAGTCTGTCGCCCATAGAATTGCCCGAGGTCCTGGTCCAGACCAGGCCCAGCAGATTACGATTTTGTTATGGGCCAGAACTTCCTTCCAGACACGGTCAACCAGACGCTTCTGTTTCCACCCAGCCTTCACGACTGGCTACCTGACGGCCATTTGGCTCGTTTTGTCGTGGATGTGGTTTCGGCATTGGATCTTGAATCGATCTATGCTTCGTATCGCGAGAAGGATGGTCGCGGCCAGTCGGCTTATGCTCCGGAGATGATGGTTCGCCTTCTTTTGTACGGTTATGCCACGGGCGTTTACAGCTCACGCAGGCTTGAGAAGCATACCTGGGAAGACGTGGCATTTCGCTATCTTTCCGGCGACCAGCATCCGGACCACGCCACGCTGGCCGAGTTTCGCAAACGGCATCTGGCTGCGCTGTCCGAACTGTTCACGCAGGCCTTGTTGCTGTGCGCAAAAGCCGGTCTGGTTAAGCTGGGTCATGTGTCGATCGATGGAACAAAGATCAGGGCGAACGCCAGCAAGCACAAGGCGATGAGCTACCAGCGCATGACCGAGAGCGAGGCGCGCCTGAAGCAGGAAATCAACGCTCTGTTGGCTGCTGCGGAAAAAGCGGATGCCGACGAGGACGCGCAGTACGGCAAGGATCGGAACGGCGAAGAACTTCCCGACGAGTTACAGCGACGCGAGAGCCGGTTGCAGAAGATTCGCGAAGCGAAGCAGGCACTCGAAGACGAGGCCCGCGAGAAGGCTGAGCAGAAACTTGCTGAAGCAGAAAAGAAACAGGCTGACGAGGAAGAAGATCGTCGCGCGGGCAAAAAGAAACGTGGTCGCAAGTCGAATCCCCCTGATCCGGACAAGGCAAAACCCGCAGACAAGGATCAGCGCAACTTCACGGATCCGGAGAGCCGCATCATGCCGGATGGCGCCAATAAAGGCAGCTTTTTACAGGCTTATAATGCGCAGATCGCGGTCGATTCCATCGCGCAGGTAATCGTGGCCGCCGCGGTTACGCAGGAGACGAACGACAAAAAACAATTACTGCCGATGGTGGCACAGATCGAAAAGAATCTTGCCCAAAAGCCCGAGAAAGTCAGCGCTGATACCGGCTACTTCAGCGAAGCAAATGTGACCGACGCAACGGTAGCTGAAATCGACTTATACATCGCCACAGGCCGCGACAAACATAGTGATCCAACGGAGATAGCCTGTGGTGAAGCCCCGTCAGATGCAACGGCACGAGAACAAATGCAACATAAGTTGAAGACCGAGGCCGGACGCGCAGTCTACAAAAGACGCAAGGCGATCGTGGAACCGGTCTTTGGACAAATCAAGGAGTGCCGCGGTTTTCGTCGCTTCAGCATGCGCGGCAAACAGAATGTGAGCGGAGAGTGGAGGCTGGTGTGCGCGGTCAGCAATCTGTTGAAGCTCTTTCGCTCCGGATGGGCACTGCAAAACGCGTAAAAACAACGAAAGATCAGAATCCGAATCAGAGTCGCGCCTCAAAGATACGGTGCGGTAGAGAAAAACTGACAGCAACAGACAAATCCAGTACTGCGCAGCCAGGCCGACATCTCCTGCAAAAATCGCAAACGCTATGAGCGACAGACTCCTAGCTGGCATAGCTTTCAAACGTCAGATAAACCATGGTCTGATTCAACAGCATATTGGCAATTTCACCAAAGGTGATGGGACCAACCACGTTGCCTGTATGTTTGCCTTCCAGTCCACCATACATGTAGTTCAAAATGCAGTTGCAGGTGAAGTAAGCTTGTGCCTTGCCAGAAGAAAGTTCTCTTTTAAATGCGGCTTCGTAGTCCTCCACCGGGGCAGCCACTTTGTACTCCACGCCCGGGAAAACAGGCGCATAAAAAGAAACGATTCCCTGCTCCTCATCGACATTCTGGAAGCTGACATTCACTCTGGTTCCCCCATATTCGGCAACCAGGGGCAGCTTGGTATCAATCTGTTTCTCTTTCACATAAGCGGCAAAATTCTTCTTTTCCCCATTCACCAGACAATCGGTAGCGGTAAAGCCTTCCTCGAGAAAGAGAATCGGATCACCTGCCCCGCGTTGAAAGATGTTCAGGATGTTTGCCTTGGCCACGATGGTTTCGGGAAGTTCCACATGCATGGCAACGGCATCTTCCGCGGAGGATTTACCGGTACTTCCATCAAAAACCTTGGGCTGGATCCTGCCCAAATCCGTCAGATTGACACCCGCAATCCAACCGATGAGCGGCTGACCAAGGATGCCTGGTATGTGCGCGCAATTCCGCGCAAACTGTTGATGAATATTTGTCCCGGCAGGAAGAATCAGACGCGTAAAGCCATTGCGTTTATAACCGTCTGGAATCTTTTCCAGATCGTCGATTGAGTAGAAGCGAGTTTCCGCGCCGGTAACAAATTCAGGCAGAGGAGCCACTCCAATTTTGGCGTTGGTGCATAGGCCTCCCTCTTCACTCATGAAGTAGGGAATCGTTCCACCAATCCATTGACCACGCGGTAAGGCTGCGAGCAGGCTTTCATCTCCAGCCACAAAGAGCCGCTTGCCGCTCAGGATCAATGCGGATGCTTCTTCGAGCGTAACGATGTATTTCATCTCTCTGTGCCTTTCTCGGCCGATAGCATTTTCGGAATTGCTGTAGACCGAAAGCTGGCGTCTACGTGTATTCCAAAAATGCTCTATAGCAAAATCAGGGATGCTGTGCCCGCAAGCCACAGCTCCAAAGTTGCCGTGACCACCAGGGAACGGCAACCTTGCACCATTTTTCTGGGGCTACCTTTCCTGATTTTGCTCTAAAGTGGCCCGATGCCGCTTCTCACGTCAAGTGCCCCACTCTTCCTCCAAAGAAGCTGTGGAACTCCCTCCTTGCCCGCTCTTAACAGCAAGGAGGACGGTATAGACGAGTCTTCGAGATCATACTGTTTTCTCACCCCCCCTTGTCACGATCAAACTGTGCCAAGCAGGAAGCATCCTGTACCTGGAAAATCAACATCGGCGTGGCTGCCCCACCGCAAAATACATTCCCCTCCACGCAGAGAGCCCCACGAAGATCGTAGGGCTTTTCTGTTGTCCCATGAAGGAAAATCACTTCCCAGCATAGGGATTGTCGACCGGCTTGGCGCTGTCGAGCCAGGCCGTATAAACCATGTCCCGCAGCATGCTGGCGCCAGCGGCCAGACGCTCGGCGGTGAAAGCCCGCGACTCCGGCGTGCCTGCATTCACAAAGCCGCCCGCCTTCTCCAACTGGTAGACCTTCTCGACGTAAGTGTTGGTCGTGCGCAGGTAAGCCACGTACTGGTCAAAGATGTCGCCCGCAACCGGCTTGAGCGGGGTCATCTTGGCCTGCACCTCGGAAGGCTTGATGTTGGCGCCCACAAACGGGCCTTCAAACTGCCAGTGAATCTTGTGCTCCGTGGTGTAGCCGTGGGGATTCGGTCCGGTCCATCCGTTGTACTGGATGCTGGTGTGCAGCGGCTGCGAAGCATCGCCCACATAATGCCCCAGCCAGCCCACGTAAAACAGAATCGCCTGCTCCACCGGCTTGGTGTCGGCATGCTGGGCTGAGAGCACGCGGTACTCACGCAGGGAGGACTTCAGCCGCTCCCAGACTTCGGTGGCCTGCCAGGGCTGCAGGCCGATCTTCTCCGGACGCTGACCAGCGGCAAAGACCTTGGCCTCAAAATCCAGACGCTTGCGCGGCAACGGCCCCAGCGCATCAGCCAGTTCCATGTCGATGAAGTGCTCGGGAGCCTGCGCCGCCACCAGTTCCGGCTCGCTCGGCGAACGCCAGCGATCCGGCTCGGGCCCCAGATACTCAATCTCGTTCAGTGCCTGTTCGGTATGCAGAAAGGCCGGCACATCCGCCGGCAGCGTGGCCGCACCCAGGCGGTTGATCATTCTGTGCCCTTCGTTCCCCCAGGCATGCGCTGCAACCGGGGCCAGGGCAAGAGCAAGCGCCGCAACTCCAGCGGCAGAAACAGAACGGAAAAAAGCAAGGGAAATTCGCATGGGTTCAGTATAAGACGGAAGCCGTACCTTAGATACGGTTCCGATCGGCTGGATCTTCTGCCGTATTCCCAACACCAACGCCTTCCCCCGTACCTTTGTGGATACGGCACGGAGACAGGAGTCCCATCCGCAGGCTTATACTACCTGCAAACTCGCGACACTCCCCCGCAACAATCCCTGCAAGAGAAGGCCGTGGCATGAACGATTCACGGTTGCGCAAACGCAAAGGCGCACGCAGCAAAGCAAGCTTCACTGGACGGCACAGCCACCAGCTGATTTTTTCCGCTGTAGTTTTGGTCGTGTGCGCCATCGCGCTGGCCGCACGCATGGTCTTTGGCCCGGACGCTGACACCCTGCTGATCGCCGCCACGGGATTGGCCATCCTGGGAATAAGCCTGCATCTGACGCGATACGCCGACCTGCGCAATGAGACGTTCCACTCCGCATCCAATGAGTTCTACAAGCTGCTGCTCAACTCCGCCGCGCCCGCCATTCTGGCCATCAATGAAAAAGGAAATGTTTTTTACGTCAACGAGGCAGCCGAACACATGCTCGGCTACTCCGCCGTAGAACTGATGGGACCATGGGGTGAGCCCGAGTTGCTCTCCGTGGAAGAAGGCCAGCGCATTGTTGCCGAGATGGAAGAGATCTGCGGCCATCCGCCCGGAGAATTCACCGGAGCACTGCGCCGCGCTCAGGCCTACCTGAACTGTGTTCGCACCCTGCCCCCCAGCCAGTTGCCTGCATTTATCGTCCACCTGCGATGCAAGGACGGCGCAAGAATCAGGGCAGAGCTACGCATCTCCGCCATACGCGATGAAGACGGCTCGGCACGCGGCTTGATGGCCACATCCACACCCCTGAAGCCGAACCCATCCCCGGCCGAAACATCGGGGGAAGTTTCCGATCTGAAGAAGAGCAGCGCCATGGTGGCTACCGTCAGCCACGAGCTGCGCACGCCACTCACCAGCATTCACGGCGCTCTCGGGCTTTTGTCCAGCGGCATGCTCGGCCCACTCAGCGAAAAGGCCACAAAGCTGCTGCTCATTGCCCTCAACAACTCCGAACGCCTGCTGCGCATCATCAACGACATTCTCGACCTGGAACGCATGCAGAACGGCCGCGAACCGCTCGACTTCCGCCCCATGCAGTTGGAAGATCTGGTTCGTCAGGCTATCGACGGCATTACCCCGGTAGCCGACAGCGTCCACGTCCGGCTCCTTTCGGAATGCCCGCCGGTCCAGCTTGTCGCTGACCCCGACCGCCTCCTGCAAGTGCTCACCAACCTGCTCTCCAACGCCGTCAAATTCTCGCCAGAAAACGGTGTTGTAACCATACGCGCCGCCGCCGGCCCGGAAGAGGTCCAAATCTCTGTTCTCGATGAAGGCCGTGGTATTCCCACCGACAAACTGGAGAGTATTTTCGACCGCTTCCAGCAGGTGGAAAGCACCGATGCCCGCCAAAAAGGCGGCAGCGGACTCGGCCTTACCATCTGCCGCACCATCGTCGTGCAGCATGGCGGCCGCATCTGGGCCGAGCGCAATGCCGGGCACGGTTCCTGTCTTCACCTCTCGCTTCCGCTTCAACCCGCTCCCTAGCATTTACAAAACAGCAGAACACTTCCGGCTAGAGCAAAATCAGGGATGCTGTACCAGCAAGCCACAGGTCAAAAGTTGCCGTGACCCTCAGGGAACGGCAACCTTGCACGATTTTTCTGGAGCGACCTTTCCTGATGTTGCTCTAGCGCCTGATTTTTTCCTCACGGCTACAAACCAAAGTACCCCTCCTTTTATGAGCGGTCGACTCCGGGTTGAGCCGTCTTTTCAAGTCATGCCTCGGAGAGAGATTCCTCTGTTTTTCTCTGCTCTGAGCGAATAGAATCGTTACAAATTTCTGACGCCGGCTACTTTCCGGCGCTGAACCGGGAGGTTCCCGTGCCCCGCAAAGTTCTGATCATCGACGATGAGGAAGACATTCGCGAAGTGGCCGCACTCAGCCTGGAAAGCATTGCGGGCTGGGAGGTCTACACCGCCGGAAGCGGCCATAAAGGCATTGATACCGCCCTTACAGAACAACCGGACGCCATCCTGCTCGATGTGATGATGCCGGGAATGGACGGTCCAGCCACCTTCCGCGCACTGCAAAACAACCCGGCCACAGCCAGCATTCCCGTCCTGCTGCTCACCGCCAAGGTTCAAACCAGCGACCGGCAGCGCTTTGCCGGTTTGGGAGTGCGCGCCGTGCTCTCCAAGCCCTTTGACCCCATGACGCTCTCCACCCAGATCGCCACCGTGCTCGGCTGGAAATAAGGCTACGCTCTCCGCTCTCCGCCGGGCAACGCCAGTAATTTTACTCTGGCCTTTCTCCGCCCCGCCCGACTGCGGTAGCATGTTACACGATTCGCATTGGGCCAACACTATGAACACAGCCACACATCCCGGTTTCTCCTCCGCGCTCAACCAACTCTGGATCAAATTTCTGCCCCAGATCCAGGAACGGCTTGAGTCGCTTGAGACTTCCGCGCAGGCCTGCGCCCAGAACCGGCTCAGCTACCGCCAGTGCCAGCAGGCCCACGATGCAGCCCACAAGCTGGCCGGTTCTCTCGGCACCTTCGGCCTGACCCGCGGCACCGTTCTGGCCCACGATCTGGAGATACTTTTTTCCGCCTTCGATCCGCCCATCGCCGATGACGCCGAGCAGCTCGCCAAGCTGGTTGCCGAATTGCGCGCGCTTATCGAGAGCCACTGGGCACAAGCAGCAGCATTTCCGCATTTGCCCAGTGCAACACACGGGTAAAAAACCTTCGTACGGCCGCCTGGTCAAAAAGAGGAAAGCCTGCTGCATTCTGCCGCGAGGCACATGCAAATGGCCGCCTGTGCGTTACGAATCACCGCATCCAATAGAAGATTTCTTGCGTTTGCTGCGGACTGAAAGCCCCTTCGGAAAAGTATGCGCCCAAGAAAAATGCCCTTGAGCGCTCAAGGGCATTTTCCATCTTGGTTGTAGACCGCTGCTACGCGGTCAGTGAATAAGTTAGAAGTTGAAGACCGGACCAAATTCCGAGCGCTGATCCTGCCAGATGCGGGAGGGCGTTCCGGCAATCGTCCAGAACTTGCCCAGCTCCGGAACCGCGCGGGAGCCGTAGTGCGTCTGCTCAAAGCTGAAGGTGCACCAGGGGTTGATCTTGTAGTTCAGGGTGGCACCGATGAACTCGCTGCCGATCATGGGAATGCCCAGGCCCTGGCCGTTCTGGTTAGGACCAGCAGCATCAAGCAGACCAAGCTGCATGGCCGCATCGCGGTGTACAAGCTGATCCTTGCCCGCATGCAGATAGAGCTGCCAGCCAGCGTTGTAGCCCTTCGGGTTGGCGTTGAACCAACGGGAGAGCGGCAGGCCGACTTCAACGAATCCGCCATAGACGCGCACGCCATGCTCGGGCGCTACAACAACGTTGCTGCCCGCACAGCTTCCGCTGCCGGGGTTGGTCTTGCAGCCCAGCAGAGCAAAACCGGAGAGCGTGCCGGCGACGTTATCAATACCCGTGCCCATGTAGTACGACTTGACGCTATCGCCACTGTCGGCATTGGTCAGCGGAATCTTGTAGAGGCCTGTCGTATCGGTGTAGTTGGTCGTCAGCTCACCGCCCAGAATCTGGCGCAGATCCGCGCCGCGATAGCCGCTGACCACCAGCGTGGCCCAACGGGTGGGCAGTTGCACGGCCACCTGATTGCCATACATGGCGCTGCTGGCGGTAAAGCCCTTGGCCAGCGAGGTGCCTGCAAGCAAAGCAGTGGGGTACGCATTGTCTTCCAGATCTTCCGCGTTGTTGCCTACAATCGAACGGCGCTTGCCGTACATACCCGTCCAGAAGATCTGCGCGGGAGGAACAGCCGCAGCCTTGTCAAGCTGGAACTGCAGCGTCAGACCGCCATTCAGCTCGGGACGGTCCGAGTCAGCGCCCTCGCGCTCAGCCTCACCCACCTGACCCATGAAGCCAGACGCAGAGGAAGCGCCATTGACGCAATCCACCCCGGCCAGCGAGCAGAAGGTGAGCTTTTCCACCTGACCGGAGCTAGGCATCATGAGAGCAAATTCGGGCACAATCTTGAAGTCGCGATCCGAGTGGCCAACCCGCTGCGCAACGCCAAAGCGGAACTGGGGCGAGCGGTTGTAAATGGCACCGTAGCTGGCCGCGTTCCATGTGGTGTCCAGCATATTGGGCAGCGCCTTCGAGCCGAAGAGCGTCCAATCCTGACCGCCAACAAAGAACAGGCTGGTGCGGTCGGTGGCGCGGTAATCCATGCGCACATAGGCCAAACGCATACGCAAATTGGGATTGCGAATCGAAGTAACGTCGGCGTTGTCGGACTCGTTGAAGTTGCCTTCAAAGTCGGCTTCCATGCGCCCGGTAAGAACCATCCTGCCCGAAAGCGCAGGCCACTCCAGGTTGATGCCGATGCGGCTCTGACGCGCCCTCATGTGGAACTCAGGATCGGCATTAGGACCGGTGTTGCTACCCGGCAGCAACATAAGACCCGCCGGAATGGGAAAGTCATCGCCATTCGGCGAGCTGCTGTCCTGCACCGCGGTTCCCTTGATAAAGCCAAAGGGAGAGTAGGTGATTGCGCCAATCTTGATGCCCACCAAACCACCCGGCTTGGGCGAATCAATGGCCAGGGCGCGCGACGGCGCAGCCGCCGGAGCCACAGCCAGGGCAGCCGGAGCAACCGGAGCAATCTTGGTCTGTACCTTCTGCACCGGCACAACCGGCACAGGCGCTGCAGCCTGAACGGCAGGAGCCGCAGGAGCAGACAGATCCATTGCGCTCAGTACACCCTTGCGCGTGAGCACGTCCACCAGAAGCTGCAATCCGGCGTCAGGGGATGCGCTGCGGATCGAACTAGCTTCCGCAGGCGCTAGCACGCCCTTTTTCTCGAGCGCATCCAGCAGCGCCGTCATCCGCGCGGCGCTCGATGCCTGCCCGGCTTCTGGACTGGTTGCATCCACTGCATGGTTCTTTGCCGTGCTCCTGTCTTGCGCGAAGGCGGATGCACTCATAACACTCACGCCGAACAGGCCCCACAAACACACGTTCAAGGCCCGCATGGGCAACGTCTTTCTGGAAATCTTCATCATTTGTTTTTTCATTTTCCTGCTTCTTTTGTAACACGACGTTTGGGCATATCCCACACCCAGAATGGCTTACTCCATTTCACCCCGCATTGAAAAATTCGCCCAGAAAGAAATGAAAATGTATTTTGTTGCAGAACAAATCTGGGACAAGAAACAGGAGCGCTCTGAAACAGAACACCACCAACGCCGCCGCAACGAGGCACCGTGGCCTTCGATTGGCGACAGCCCGCCTGAACGGTCTTGCTCCGCTTCAAACCAAGGCATCTGGCTCCTAAGCCAAAAACCTCCTCCGCACCTGCGCGCAACGGCCTTGATGGCCTCATCGATTCCTTGCTCGCTACCCAACATGTCATGGAGATGTTCCGTCGATCACTTCCGATTGACAACGAGCGCTCACGCCTCGAC
This sequence comes from Telmatobacter bradus, assembly GCF_048629425.1. Taxonomy (NCBI): domain Bacteria; kingdom Pseudomonadati; phylum Acidobacteriota; class Terriglobia; order Terriglobales; family Acidobacteriaceae; genus Telmatobacter; species Telmatobacter bradus. Next base: position 1,789,181 of record NZ_CP184532.1, on the reverse strand, counting down.
CGGCTCTCAAACCGCCTCACCAAGATCCTCGCCGAAATACGCAAACTTCACACAGACTGAATGAAAATGGGCAGAGATTGGCCGGTTAACAGCCCAATGCGCTCATCAAGCTTGGTTTGCTTGTTATAAGCGGCTGATCGACAGGAAGAGCTCTTCGCGGGATGCGGGCTCGATTTCCTGCGGCTTCTCCTGATCCGATCTTTTGTTCGCTTGATCCCAACAGGCCCGATGGGCAAGAAACATGAGCCATAAAAAGCGGGGCAAAACGTAAAAGGAGCTGCTTCGGCAGCTCCTTTTACCAAACTGGATTTTGCGTTCCGTCCCACTTGCAAAGCAAGGGAGGAAAAACTGATTACCCCGTCAGGATTCCGAACGAAATAGGCTGAACATTCTCTACCTGCCCTTCGCTCCCTTGGTCCCATTGAACTGGACCGTCTGTCCCTTCCTGCAGCGAGCGATAGCCACCCGACTGAATCGCCGGGAAATCCACGAAGACGTCTTTGGCCTTCGAACGGTGATACATTGTAGATACAGGAGGGACTCATGCAGGCGCAAGTATTGAAATGGGGTAATAGTTTAGCGGTCAGAATTCCCAGACCCGTGGCAGAGAGCGCTCGTTTGCAGCTAGGGGATCCTCTGGAAATTGCCATCAATGCCGATGGCGTTGTGCAGTTGCATCGGATCAGCGATGTGCCCACACTCGCCGAACTCGTGGCGCAGATCACCCCGGAAAACAGATACTCCGAAGTGTCATCCGGACCGGAAACTGGAATGGAAGTGGTTGAATGGTAGCCTCTTACGTCCCAGACACGGGGGACATTGTCTTTCTTGATTTTGGCCCTCAAATTGGCCGGGAACAGGCCAAAAGACGTCCCGCTCTGGTTTTAACGGATTTACGTTACAACCGGGCAAGCGGTCTGGCGATTGTCTGCCCACTCACTTCAAAGGTCAAACCTTATCCATTCACCCTGCCCGTGACGGTTGGCAAGGTGGACGGCGCTGTATTGGTTGACCAGGTAAAGAGCCTCGATTGGGTCGGGCGCAGAGCGGAGTTCCATTCCAAAGCTCCAGAGTTTCTGGTCTCTAAAGTACGGCAATATCTAGCGGTTCTGCTACAAATCCCCGCAAAGTAAGGCGAAACATAAACGTCAGATTGTTCGCTTGATCCCAACAGGCCCGATGGGCAAGAAACATGAGCCATAAAAAGCGGGGCAAAACGTAAAAGGAGCTGCCGAAGCAGCTCCTTTTACCAAACTGGATTTTGCGTTCCATCCGACTTGCAAAGCAAGGGAGGAAAAAACTGATTGTCCAGTCAGGATTCCGAACTAAACAGGCTGAACGTTCTCTGCCTGCCAGCCCTTCGGTCCCTTGGTCACATTGAACTGGACCGTCTGACCTTCCTGGAGCGAACGGAAGCCGCCCGACTGAATCGCCGAGAAATGCACGAAGACATCTTCGCCATTCGAACGGCTGATAAAACCAAAACCCTTGGCATCGTTAAACCACTTCACAGTACCCTGTTCCATAACATGTCCCTCTTTACTTGATCTATCGCAGAACTCAATGTGGAATTGATTGCGTGTCAAGCAAAAAGCAGAACAGGCAAATAACACCAAGTCAGATTCAACGACCTGAACAGAGAATAGCACAGGTAGAAACAAATGGAGCATCTGCCTTGCTTTTTTTTTGCGAGAACTGCTTTCAGGACTGCTGAAAAACTCGCACCCTGTAAAGCCTCCGCTCATTTCACAGCACTTACGGTACGACTGAAGTCGCACCCAGACTCATGACGTCCTGCCCTGACTCAAACTCATCCGGAAAGGAATCCCCCCTGTATCTAAATAGGGCAGAATTAGGAGGATCGACTCAATCAGCGTATGCTCAATAGAGGAGGATTCCATCCTTCTTCCGTTACGGAGACCCTACCAAAGCCTCCGCCAACGTCCCGCACCATATTCTTCATCCGAAGAAACAAGAATTTGGGCTCTAGTACCGCAAGGAAGCAGAGACACCTCGATTTCTTGTCCAATCGTCCCACAATTCTAGAATCGAGGGAAATTATGCGATCGACACTGGTATTTGATGCCGGAGATAAAATTGTGAACCGCTTCCTGCTGGCTTCCACCGTGATGCGTGCGACCAAAAAGCTCCACGTTCCAGCCACCCGCACGGAAGATACGGTCAACAGGGTCTTCGCCGATGTGGCCAAGGGAAACCCGGTCCATGCGCCACTGCCTGAGGTTGTTCCTCCCCCCACCATCGACGAACTGATTACCAGCGCCATCTAGAGCATCTCTCCTGAAGGTATAGAGCGAGTCGATGCTGCATCGTTGACGCGAACCCCCAGGGAGCGGCAACTTGGCAAGACTTTTGCCACTTCACAGCATCAGGAGAGATGCTCTAATAAGAGCAAGCCCCGGGCAGCGGGGATGAAGCGCAGGTGCGGGCGAAGTCAGCCCCCTCCAGTGAACGGGATGCCTTCCGACTGGAGAACCTTCCTCCTCTGCTGCACGGCGCGGCGAAGCATTGGCCGCTCTACTGAGCGGAAGCTCTGTCCTCCCTGCGCAGAAAAACGCCATTGCTGCCTGGATTCCTGCTTCCCTCTTCCGTACGCCCTTCCCATCTGCAAGGCTTTCTGCCACGCCGCTCCCCACGCCCGCACCCAAACGATTAAACTCATAAGTGCAATGGCCCTGTTCGATCCCTACGAGCCACAACTCGGTCTGAACTTTGAGGAACCGCGTTCGAGCCGCCGCGTCTGGCCGGTTGGCGATCTGGTTGCCCAGGTACGCAATCTGGTGGAAAACGAATACGGCGACGTCTGGGTGGAGGGTGAAATCTCCAACTACCGCCCAGCGCCCAGCGGTCACGTTTATTTCACACTCAAAGATGCGGGCGCGCAGCTGCCCATCGTGCTCTTCCGCCGTCAGGCCCAGTTGCTGCGCTTCCGTCCGGAAGACGGCCTGCATGTGCTCGTGCGTGGGCGCGTTACCGTCTACGAACAGCGCGGCCAGATGCAGTTGGTAGCGGAAACCATGGAGCCTGTTGGCGCAGGTTCGTTGCAGATGGCCTTTGAGCAGCTCAAGGCCAAGCTCAAGGCTGAAGGACTCTTCGAGCCGGAGCGCAAGCGTCCGCTGCCTGCCTTTCCGCGCACCGTAGCCATCATTACCTCGCCCACCGGCGCTGTAATCCGCGACTTTTTGAACGTGGCAGGCCGTCGCCATGCGGGCTTGAGCGTGCTGCTCTACCCGGTTTCGGTGCAGGGCGATCAGGCTCCCGCGGAAATTTCCAGCGCTCTCGAAGCGATCAACGCCGCCGTCAAGGCCAGCCCTAATTTTGCTGACCTGATTGTGGTGGCACGGGGTGGTGGATCGCTCGAAGACCTGGCCGCCTTCAACAGCGAACGTGTAGCGCGGGCGATTGCCGCCAGCCATCTGCCGGTGGTAAGCGCGGTCGGGCATGAAACCGACTTCACCATTGCCGATTTTGTTGCTGACCTGCGCGCCCCCACGCCTTCCGCCGCAGCCGAGCTGATCACCGAGGCGCAGCACACCATTGCCGACCGGCTGGCGCGGCTCGATCATCGTCTGGAACGGGCGGCGCGCTATCAACTTTTGCAGGCCCGCCAGCGGCTGGCACGGCTGGAGGTCAGCCGCGTGGAGGCCCGCGTTTCCGCGCACCTCCACCGGCAGGCCCAGCGTCTGGACGAACTGGGCTTCCGCATGGAAGCGGCGGTACACGCAGCGCTGCGCCAGCACCGCACCCATCTGGCCGAACTTGCCACCGCCGTGCTGAACTCCGACCCGCGCCAGAGTTTGGCCGAAGCCCAGGGCAAGCTGGCCGCGCTGCGCCAACAACTGGCCCACGTGCTGGAGCGCCGCTTGCAGAGCTACTCTGCGCGGCTGACCGCGCTCGATGCCCGCCTGCACTCGCTTTCGCCGCTGGCCGTGCTTGATCGCGGCTACGCCCTGGTGCTGGCCGCAGATGGCGCGGTAGTGCGCTCAGCCACGCAGCTTACGCCCGGCGATCATCTAACAACGCGACTGGCCGACGGAGCCATTACCAGCCGCGTGGAATCCATACAAAGCTCTCAACCCAAACGAGGAAAAAATTGAGTTCAACCGCACGCAAGCTTTTTGGCACCGATGGCATTCGCGCCATCGCCGGCCAGCCGCCGCTCGACGCCACCACCATCTACGCTGTAGGTCTGGCGCTGGCCCACTCGCTCGCCCCCACCAGCAGCGCGCCCCGCGTACTGATTGGCCGCGACACACGTGAGTCGGGTCCATGGATCACGGCCACGCTCGCCGCCGGACTCAAGGCTGGCGGAGCCGAAGTGGAGAGCGCTGGAATTCTTCCCACGCCTGCCGTGGCCTTTCTCGTCCGCAAACACGGGTTCCAGGCCGGTGTAGTCGTCTCGGCCTCGCACAATCCCTGGCAGGATAACGGCATCAAGCTCTTTGGCGGCGACGGCTTCAAGCTGGCCGATGCACTGGAACTGGCCATGGAAGAGGAGATTTTGCGCCATGCCGCGCTGATCGACGCGCCCGACCCAGCCACTCTGCCCACAATTGCAGACAATGCCCACTACGCCAGCGACTACATCGACTTCCTGATCGCCAGCGTTCCCGGCCTCTCGCTTGCTGGCCTGCACATTGTGGCCGACTGCGCCAATGGCGCGGCCGCAACCATCGCGCCCGAGCTCTTCCGCCGCCTGGATCCCACCGGCGAAGCCACCATCGAACTGCTGCACACCGCGCCCGACGGCCGCAATATCAACGCCGACTGCGGTGCTCTGCATCCGAAGCGCGTGGCTGCCATAACCCAGCAGCACGGCGCGCAGATCGGCCTGACCTTCGACGGCGACGCTGACCGCTGCATGCTTGCAGGCGCCAACAACAATGTGGTGAATGGCGATGCGATTCTGCTCATTGCCGCCCGCGATTTGAAGGCGCGCGGCCTGCTGACGGGTGATCTGGTAGTGGCCACCACCATGTCCAACATGGGCCTGGAAGCTGCGCTCAAGCGCAGCGGCATTTGCATGCTGCGCGCTTCGGTGGGCGACCGCTACGTGCTCGAACAGATGCTGCAGCACGATGCAGCGCTGGGCGGCGAACAGTCCGGCCATATTCTGCTACCGCACCTGGCCACCACCGGCGATGGCCTGCTGACGGCCCTGGTGGTGCTCGATCTGGTAGCCCGCAGCGGCCGCTCACTCGACGAGTTGACCAGCGACTTGAAGGTCTTTCCGCAGGTAATCGTCAACGTGAAGGTGCGCGAAAAGCAGCCGCTCGAAAATTTCCCCGCAGTTGTGGCCTCTATTCAGGCCGCCGAGGAAGAGCTGAAGGACTCGGGCCGCGTGGTCATTCGCTACTCCGGCACTGAGCCGCTGGCCCGCGTGATGATTGAAGCCGAAAGCGAAGAGGCCATGCGCCGCCACGCCGACGCCATTGCCGACGCCATCCGCGCCGAACTGGCTGTGTAACGATTCTGCCTGACCGTCCACAAAAAACCGGCCCCTCAGCGGGCCGGTTGGGCGGCAATGCGCTCCACATCGATCAGCGGCGCTCGCTTGCGGATCTGGGCAATGTCGTAGGCACTCTGCATCCGCATCAGCGTATCCATCTTTACCCCAAAAGCCTTTTCCAAGCGCAGGGCCATCTCACCAGACAAATCTGCTTTTCCATTCAGCAAACTCGAAAGTGCAGGCCGCGAAACACCCAGAGCAACTGCTGCTGCCGTCATGGTCAGCCCCATGGCTTCCACCAGTTCCGTACGGACGAAATCTCCCGGGTGGGGCGGATTCTTGATCGGCATTGCCTGCTCCTTTTGCTCTAGGAGTCTGTCGCCCATAGAATTGCCCGAGGTCCTGGTCCAGACCAGGCCCAGCAGATTACGATTTTGTTATGGGCCAGAACTTCCTTCCAGACACGGTCAACCAGACGCTTCTGTTTCCACCCAGCCTTCACGACTGGCTACCTGACGGCCATTTGGCTCGTTTTGTCGTGGATGTGGTTTCGGCATTGGATCTTGAATCGATCTATGCTTCGTATCGCGAGAAGGATGGTCGCGGCCAGTCGGCTTATGCTCCGGAGATGATGGTTCGCCTTCTTTTGTACGGTTATGCCACGGGCGTTTACAGCTCACGCAGGCTTGAGAAGCATACCTGGGAAGACGTGGCATTTCGCTATCTTTCCGGCGACCAGCATCCGGACCACGCCACGCTGGCCGAGTTTCGCAAACGGCATCTGGCTGCGCTGTCCGAACTGTTCACGCAGGCCTTGTTGCTGTGCGCAAAAGCCGGTCTGGTTAAGCTGGGTCATGTGTCGATCGATGGAACAAAGATCAGGGCGAACGCCAGCAAGCACAAGGCGATGAGCTACCAGCGCATGACCGAGAGCGAGGCGCGCCTGAAGCAGGAAATCAACGCTCTGTTGGCTGCTGCGGAAAAAGCGGATGCCGACGAGGACGCGCAGTACGGCAAGGATCGGAACGGCGAAGAACTTCCCGACGAGTTACAGCGACGCGAGAGCCGGTTGCAGAAGATTCGCGAAGCGAAGCAGGCACTCGAAGACGAGGCCCGCGAGAAGGCTGAGCAGAAACTTGCTGAAGCAGAAAAGAAACAGGCTGACGAGGAAGAAGATCGTCGCGCGGGCAAAAAGAAACGTGGTCGCAAGTCGAATCCCCCTGATCCGGACAAGGCAAAACCCGCAGACAAGGATCAGCGCAACTTCACGGATCCGGAGAGCCGCATCATGCCGGATGGCGCCAATAAAGGCAGCTTTTTACAGGCTTATAATGCGCAGATCGCGGTCGATTCCATCGCGCAGGTAATCGTGGCCGCCGCGGTTACGCAGGAGACGAACGACAAAAAACAATTACTGCCGATGGTGGCACAGATCGAAAAGAATCTTGCCCAAAAGCCCGAGAAAGTCAGCGCTGATACCGGCTACTTCAGCGAAGCAAATGTGACCGACGCAACGGTAGCTGAAATCGACTTATACATCGCCACAGGCCGCGACAAACATAGTGATCCAACGGAGATAGCCTGTGGTGAAGCCCCGTCAGATGCAACGGCACGAGAACAAATGCAACATAAGTTGAAGACCGAGGCCGGACGCGCAGTCTACAAAAGACGCAAGGCGATCGTGGAACCGGTCTTTGGACAAATCAAGGAGTGCCGCGGTTTTCGTCGCTTCAGCATGCGCGGCAAACAGAATGTGAGCGGAGAGTGGAGGCTGGTGTGCGCGGTCAGCAATCTGTTGAAGCTCTTTCGCTCCGGATGGGCACTGCAAAACGCGTAAAAACAACGAAAGATCAGAATCCGAATCAGAGTCGCGCCTCAAAGATACGGTGCGGTAGAGAAAAACTGACAGCAACAGACAAATCCAGTACTGCGCAGCCAGGCCGACATCTCCTGCAAAAATCGCAAACGCTATGAGCGACAGACTCCTAGGTCTCTGACCGTTTGAATTTGTACCCACTCTGGGTGCCCCAAGTCCCGCCTTTGGGACCTGGGAAAGCACAAATCTACGCGGTCACGGTACTAGTGGTAGTCTTCCAGATTCATGTCGTGTATTTCCTGCCGCGCTGCATCCACCCAAAAGGTCAGCCTGCGATTCGCATTCACACTCGCATTCACACTCGCATTCACACTCGCATTCACACTCGCATTCACACTCAGGCTCCATTCGCCCTTGCGCCCGCCGGTAAGCTGATGCGCCTTCCAGGAAGGCATCCCGCGCAGCTCTTCCGCATCTTCCATCTCATCCAGAAACGCCATCATCTTCCGAAGTTTGTCAGCCACTTCGGCAGAAATCCCCTTGGTCGCTTCCTCTTTATAGCGCTTTTTCAGCCCCTTATGCGCGAAGCTGCGAATCTTCACAGCATCCCTGTAGCCTGTAAGGTTACACTTGTCAACGGCCATTTGAAGGCCATTTGCCGTGACCTAAGTCATAGCCCACTGCAAGCCACGCCCCGTAGGCTCATCCGCAGAAGGAACTTCGATGAGCACATTCCCCGCTTCCCCCGTTGAGAAAAATGCCCGCCGCACTGCGCCTCACCGCTTTCAGCGCACCCGCCGCATGGTGCAGTATGGCTTTGTTGCCCTAAACGCATGGCTGGGGGCGCAGTTCTACCTTTGGGTGCGGCACTTTGAGCGCGGCAGTCAGGGCTTGGCAGTTCCCCGCCCCCCCGGAGCCGAAGGCTGGCTGCCCATTGCAGGGCTGATGAACTTCAAGCTCTTTCTCTCGACGGGCAGCATTCCGCTCATTCATCCGGCGGCGCTCTTCCTCTTCATGGCCTTTGTGGCTATGAGCCTGATTGCGAAAAAATCCTTCTGCGCGTGGCTCTGCCCCGTCGGCACATTGAGTGAGCATCTGGCCCTGTTTGGCCGCAGAATCCTCGGCAAAAATCTGCGTCTGCCGCGCTGGCTCGACCTTCCCCTGCGCGGGCTCAAATACCTTCTGCTAAGCTTCTTTCTGTTCATCATCGTCCGCATGTCGGCCGAGGCATTGAACCAGTTCCTGCAAGCGCCCTACGGCCTGATTGCCGACGTGAAGATGCTGAACTTCTTCCGCCACATGAGCATCATGGCGCTCGGCGTAGTGGCCGTGCTGGGGCTGCTCTCATCTGCGGTGGAGCACGTCTGGTGCCGCTACCTTTGCCCCTACGGCGCGCTCATGGGGCTGGTTTCTCTGCTGAGCCCGCTCAAGGTTCGCCGCAACGCCACAGCCTGCACGGCCTGCGGCAAGTGCGCCCGCGTCTGCCCCGCGCAGCTCAAGGTGGACAAGCTGGTGCAAGTCCGCTCAGTGGAGTGCACGGCCTGCATGATTTGCGTCTCCAACTGCCCCGTCGAAGGCGCGCTGCAGTTTTCGCTGCCGCTGGCCAAAGACGCAACCAAGCCCTTGCCACGCTATCGCCAGGCCATGACACCCGCAGGATTCGTCACACTGCTGGCTGTGCTCTTCTTCGGCTTTGTGCTCTACGCCCGGGCCACCAACCACTGGCAGTCGCCCATCCCCGACGCGGTCTACCTGCGCCTGATCCCCAACGCAGATCAAGCTGGCCATCCGGGGATAGAGTAGGGCGGGCGGCAAGAAAGCGAGTCAGCAGGTCAGCAAGAAAGCAAGTCAGCGGCGTTCTCGCAGCGTCCCTCAGCGGAACAGGAAGAAAGAGTGAGCAGTGAGGCCCAAGAGCTCCCTATGGATTCGGTGAATCAATCGCACTCCCCTTCGGATGCCCCACCCTGGCCGCGTCTTTGTTTTTGCGGCTAGGGTGGGGAAGCACGCAAACACGTTTTATTCGCTGGCTCTATAATCTGACGCATAGCGTCACAAAGGCTGCTGACTCGTGGCCTTGCTAAAATCCAGCTATGCCCTCCATCGCCCCCGGCCAGACGCTGCTGATTGATGCCGACGACACGCTCTGGCAGAACAATATCTACTTTGAGCGCGCCATTGCCGCCTTCATCGGATTCCTGAATCATCGCGAGTATTCGCCCGCCCAGGTGCGCGAGACGCTGAACCTCTGCGAGCATGAGTCGATTCGGGCCCACGGCTACGGATTGGCCAGTTTTGCCCGTTCGCTGCTGGCCTGCTATGAAAAACTCAGCCCCACGCCCCTGACCGAAGAAAACAAGAAGAAAATTCGCGGCTTTGCCCGCTCGATTGCCGAGCAGGAGATCGAGCTACTACCCAACGTGGCAGAAACGCTCGCCGAGCTGGCCACCCGCCACAAGCTCATCCTGATGACCAAAGGCGACCACTCCGAGCAGGCCGACAAGTTCATCCGTTCCGGGCTCAAGGTGCACTTTTCGGCAGTCGAAATCGTTGCCGAAAAGGATGACCCCACCTACCGCGCCGTCGTGGCCCACCATAAGCTCACTCCGGCCGCGACGTGGATGATCGGCAACAGCCCCAAAAGCGACGTAAACCCGGCGCTGGCTGCAGGCCTGAACGCCGTCTTCCTCTTCCATAAAGACACCTGGGTGCTGGAGCACGCGGAGCTGGCCTCGGCCCCCGCAGGCCGCCAACTGCTGGAACTGGAAACCTTTGCCCAGTTAGGCGAGTACTTCTGAGAGCCCACCCTGCGCCGAGCGACGGGGAATCTTCTTGTACCGCAATCTGGTTCGAGGTAAGATCGTCTTACCATGCAGGCCCGTGTTTCCACCAAAGGGCAGATCGTTCTGCCCGGCCCGATTCGCCGCCGCCTGGGCATTCAGCCCGGCGACCATCTCGATGTACACATCGAGAACGACCGGATCGTGCTCGCGCCTCAGGCCCAGCCTTCCTTTGAGCCGCGCATCGTGAAAGAAACAAAATATGGAATTCCAGTCCTTGACCTCGGCCCGAACGCTCCAATACTGACCAGCGAAAAAGTTGCTGAACTGCTTACAGAATTTCCATGAGATATTTGCTCGACGTCAATGCACTGATAGCTCTCGGGTTGCATCAGCATCAAGCGCATCCCCGAGTCACCCGCTGGATCGATGCCCAGCAGAATCTGTCTTTTCTGACCTGCTCCATTACTGAATTAGGCTTCGTCCGAATCATCAGCAACCCCTCGGTATACGGGTTTACAGTCGATCAGGCCCGCACACAGTTGCTTGATCTAAAAAGTACCCCCGGCCTGTTTACTTTCCTTGAAGACGCCCATGACATCACCCATCTTCCTGCCTGGGTTCAGTTTTCGGCGCAAACCACCGACGGCCACCTGCTGGCGCTGGCTGAGTCCCACGATGCGCAACTTGCCACCCTCGACGCCCGTCTGCCCGGCGCATTCCTGATTCCGTAGCTTCCGTACCATCGTATTCTCGCCCCTATAACACGACAATTCCCATCTATGAGAAACTAGAACAGGAAGATCCCCGGGGCAGCGGCACGCGCCCCACCCAAGATTCAATCTTCAGCTTGATTCCGGCCGCCGCGCCATCGCGTCTGTGCGGCTATTAAAAGATAGGAAACAGAATGCTCAGCGTCAGCAACGTCAGCATGCGCTACGGCTCGAAGGTGCTCTTCGATGAAGTCAGCGTAAACTTCGTTCCCGGCCGCCGCTACGGCCTGACCGGCCCCAACGGAGCCGGAAAATCCACCTTCATGAAGGTCCTCACCAACGAGATCGACGCCCAAAAGGGAACCGTCGTGCGCCCGCGCAAGTTTGGCGTGCTCCGTCAGGACCAGTTTGCCTTTGACGCCTACCGCGTCATCGACACCGTCATCATGGGCAACAAGCCTCTGTGGGCTGCCCTCAGTGAGCGCGACGCCATCTATGAAAAGCCCGAGATGAGCGACGAAGACGGCATGCGTCTGGGCGAGCTCGAAGGCGTGGTCGGCGACGAAGACGGTTACACCGCCGAAACCGACGCCGCCATCCTGCTCCAGGGTCTGGACATTACCGACGACCTGCACGAGCGCAAAATGAGCGAGTTGCAGGGCGGCCAGAAGGTCCGTGTACTGCTGGCGCAGGCTCTCTTCGGTAAGCCCGAAGCTCTACTACTGGACGAACCGACCAACCACCTTGATCTGGAGTCGATCCACTGGCTGCAGGACTTCCTGCTCAACTACAGCGGCACCCTGATCGTCATCTCGCACGATCGTCACTTCCTGAACTCGGTGACCACCCACACGGCCGACATCGACTACGAGACGATCATCGTCTACTCGGGCGGCTACGACGACATGGTGATGCAGAAGACGCAGATCCGCTCCACGCTGGAATCGCAGAATGCCCAGCGCGAAAAGAAGATCGACCAGCTGAACGAGTTCATTGCGCGTTTTGCCGCCGGCACCCGCTCCACCCAGGTGACCAGCCGCCGCAAGGAAGTGGAACGCCTGCAGACGAATGAACTCTCGCGCTCCAACATTCAGCGCCCCTTCATCAAGTTCGAGCAGATCCGTCCCTCCGGCAAGCACGCCATCGAGTTCAAGGATCTGACCAAGGCCTACGAAGACCAGAAGGTGCTTACCGGCTTCAGCGCCAACATCATGCGTGGTGAAAAAATCTGCCTGATGGGCCGCAACGGCTCAGGCAAAACCACCATGATCAAGAGCATTCTGGCCAACTATCCGGGCCTGGCCGACAAGGAATACACCCTGGACGCCGGCGAAACCCAGTGGGGCCATGAAACCCACGTGGGCTACTTCCCGCAGGACGTCAGCGGCTGCATCGAGCACGGCCTGACCGTGGCCGACTGGCTGCATCGCTGGGATCCGGGCGCGCACGTGGAAGAAATTCGCGGCATTCTCGGCCAGATGCTCTTCCGCGGCGAAGAAGGCGGCAAGCAGACCAAGGCTCTGTCGGGCGGCGAACAAGCCCGCTTGCTCTTCTGCAAGCTGATGCTCACCAAGCCCAACATTCTGATCTTTGACGAGCCCACCAACCACCTTGATCTGGAGTCGATCAACGCCCTGAACATCGCGCTGCAGCGCTACGAGGGCACGGTCCTGCTGGTCACCCACGATCATGACCTGATCGACGAAGTGGCCACCCGCCTGTGGGTCTTCAAGGACGGCGAAATCGAAGACTTCCAGGGCCCCTATGTGGAGTGGAAGGGAAAGCACAGCTAAAAGCAGCCCTCAGCCCTCAGTAAAAACAATGGCCGCATCCAGTCTGGATGCGGCCATTGTTTTTTCGCGGAAGGCTTCAGTTCTCCGACGGCTTTTCCACGTGATCAAGCACCAGCACTTTTACCGGAGCATTCTTCTTAACCAGCTTCAAGCCGAGTTGCTTCTTCATGGCTTCTACCGCTGTCAGCCCACCGGAATCGGGCCCGCCATCCACGCTGGCTCTGGCTTTCAAGCGAAAGGCCAACTGAATATCGTATTTCCCCGTAAACCCTGTTCCATCCACCAGAGCTCTAAACTCGGTATCGCCCTGCAAGGAACCCAGATCGGTCAACATCACTACAAAGTGCTCCATGGTCGTATCGGTCATGCGCAGATGTAACTGATCGTTTTCCACCCACGCGGAATCCCCACAGAATTTCGATTTTTCTTTGGGTGAATCTCCCAACTGAGGCGTACTACGCTCTTCGCAAGAATCTCCCTCGGCGTGGATTTGCAAACCGGGTCCAAACTTCCCTGGTTCTACCGGAATAACCGCATAAACAGGCAGCGTTCGCGTCTCATAATGTGTCTTCAACTGCAGCCGCTCGGCCAACAGGTTTTGCATCATCTGCCGCACCTCGGCCTTGGCCGGACTGCCTTCCGCGCGCGCCTCAATCGCCACTTGGGTCGATCTTGCCCACGCGGGAAAGGCCTTGAGAAGCTCCTCTTCCTGATCTTCAAACTCCGGCAGGCGATAGGCGAATTCGATATAGGCCTTTAGAGACGTGTTCGCACGAAAGATGCCATTCAGCCGCCCGGTATCGTCGGCGGAATCCAGTCCAAAGTTGGTATACGGCTTGGTGTCGGGTGCGCTCAACCGCAGAGAAGCGACTTCAAACCGCATACTATCGGCTGCAGGAATTTGCATGCCCGATGGTTTATCATCAGGCGTTGAAGCCACCTGACTCACAGCATTTCCCGGAATCGCCAGCATTCCAACAATGCCCAGAATCAGCAATGCTGTGAACGGATTTTGAAAAGTTCTCTTCCCCGCAGGCAGCTTGTATAAACCTTGATCAGGATTCATTTGCGACACATCCCTTGGAATTCATGCTCTTTTTCAATGCCAGAATCATAAATCTATCTCCTGCCCGATGGCGAAACAGCCGCCTTCTGCCCTGGGTGCGGCCCTTGCTGTTGCCTGCCGCCCACCCCCAGCCTGATATTCTGAAGCTGGTGAATCCAGAAGTTGTTTCCATCTTTCAGCAGGAGTACAGGGAGTTGCGGCCACGGGCGCCGATGCCGCCCATCCACGTGCGCTTCCGCCGTTTTGTCTCGCTGAACACGACCATCCGCCTGCGCGAAGGCCAGATCCACGCCAATCTCTCCGATCTGCTGGAAGGCGCGCCCGAGCCGGTTCTGCACTCCATTGCCCACATTCTGCTGGCCAAGCTCTACCGCAAGCCTATCGAGGCGCTGCACAACACGCGCTACAAGCGCTTTGCCTCGTCGGCTCCAGTCACCCGCCAGACCGAACGCATCCGCTCAGCCCGCGCCGCCAAGCGCTTCTTCGGCCCCGAAGGTCGCTTCTACCATCTGGAAGAGGTCTTTGACTCGCTCAACGAGCGCTTCTTCGGCGGCCTGCTCGGTCGGCCCCAGCTCACCTGGAGCGAGCACTTTGCCAAGCGCTCCCTCGGCCACTACGACGCCGCCATGAACACCATCGTCGTCAGTCGCGTCTTTGACCGGCCATCGAGCCCGCGCTACGCCATCGAATACCTGCTCTACCACGAGATGCTGCACCTGAAGCATCCAGTGACCATGCACGGCCTGCGTCGCTGCGTTCACTCGCGCGCCTTCAAGGCCGATGAGGCGCTCTTCCCCCGGCTCGAAGAGGCCATGGCCTTCATCAAGCGGCTGTAATCCATTTCATTTTTATCCGCGCTTCAGCCCCTCTGTAATCTGCACCAGCGCAGGAGAAACAGCGGCCAGCAGCGTCTTTTCCAAGGCCCGCAGAGCACGCGGCCGCGCAAAGCCCGGGCGGCTCACCAGCCGGATGGTGCGCACACTTGCGCCCTGCAGGGGCCGCAGCACCAGACCGCGCTGCTTCAGCGACGGTACGGCCAGCGCGGGAATCAACGTGCAGCCATAGCCCGCCGCCACCAACTGCACCAGCGTCTCCAACGTAGCGGCGCGCAGCCCATGCTGCATGGCAGGCATCTGCGTGGAACAGGCGGTAAGCGCCTGCGTGGCCAGGCAATGCCCCTCGCTGAGCACCATCAGCTCCGTCGCCAGCGCAGCCTCGGGAATCTCCTTTTGCCCGGCCAGCGGATGACGCGGCGGCAGCGTGGCCACCAGAGGCTCATCAAAGAGCCGCAGCTCGCTCAGTTCCCCGCCCTCAACCGGCGTAGCCAACAACGCGGCATCCAGTTCGTGCGCGCGCAGGGCCTGCAACAGCATCTGCGTGGGTTCCTCCCGCAGCACCAGCGGCATGCGTGGGTGTTCGCGACGCATGGGAGCCAGCAGCAGCGGCATCAGGTAGGGCGAAAGCGTCGGAATCACGCCCAGCTTCAGCGGTCCACTCAAGGGATCGCGCGCACTTTGGGCCACTTCTTCAAGTGCAGCCGCTTCGGCCAGCGCGCGCTGCGCATGCACAAGCATCCGTCCACCGGTTTCCGTCAGCATCACCTTGCGATTGGTTCGCTCAAAGAGCTGCACGCCCAAATCTTCTTCCAGCTTGCGAATCTGCGCGCTCAGGGTGGGCTGGCTTACGTGGCAAAGCGCGGCGGCGCGGCCAAAGTGGCGCTCGGCAGCGGCAGTAACAAAGTATTTCAGATCCTGCAGGTTCATCCTCTATAAATAATAGACCATACCTATCACAAACATAGAAACAATCGCCTTTATCTATGATAAAGAGCAAGCTATTCTCGGTCTTGTGAGCAGGCCTTCCCGCCTGATCCGAGGAGAAAACACCATGGCCGACCGCCTGACAACCACCGCTGGAGCACCCATTGCCGACAACCAGAACAGCCTGACCGCCGGAGAGCAGGGGCCGGTTCTGCTGCAGGATTATCAACTGCTTGAAAAGCTGGCCCACCAGAACCGCGAGCGCATTCCTGAGCGCGTGGTACACGCCAAGGGCTGGGGCGCATTCGGCACCCTCAAAATCACCCACGACATCAGCCAGTACACCCGCGCCAAGCTCTTCAACACCATCGGCAAAGAGACGCCCATGCTGATCCGCTTTTCCACCGTGGCTGGCGAACAGGGCGCGGCCGATGCCGAGCGCGACGTGCGCGGCTTTGCCATGAAGTTCTACACCGAAGAGGGCAACTGGGATCTGGTGGGGAACAATACGCCGGTCTTCTTCATCCGCGATCCACTCAAGTTCCCTGACTTCATCCGCACCCAGAAGCGCCATCCGCAAACCAACCTGCGCTCCGCCACGGCCATGTGGGACTTCTGGTCGCTTTCGCCCGAGAGCCTGCATCAGGTGACGATTCTGATGAGCGACCGCGGCATTCCCCTCAGCCCGCGCTTCATGAACGGATATGGCTCGCACACCTTCAGCCTGTGGAATGACAAGGGGAAACGTTACTGGGTAAAGTTCCACTTCAAAACCGAACAGGGCCACAAAACAATGACCAACGCCGAAGCCGCCGAGGTGATTGGCAAGACCCGCGAAAGCTATCAGGAAGACCTGTACGGAGCCATTGATCGCGGCGAGTTCCCGCGCTGGAAGATGTATGTGCAGATCATGCCCGAGCTGGACGCCGCCAAGACCAGCTACAACCCCTTCGACCTGACCAAGGTCTGGCCGCACAGTCAGTATCCGCTGATTCCGGTGGGCATCGTAGAGCTGAACCGCAACCCGGAGAATTACTTTGCCGAGATCGAACAGGCCGCATTCAGCCCGTCGAATGTGGTTCCAGGCATTGGCTTCTCGCCCGACAAGGTGCTGCAGGCTCGCCTCTACAGCTACGCCGACGCCCACCGCTACCGCCTGGGCACGCACTATGAGGCACTGCCCGTGAATGCGCCCAAGTGCCCCGTGCACCACTACCACAAGGATGGCGCAATGCGCTTCTTCAAGAACGACACCGGCAATCCGGACGCCTACTATGAGCCGAACAGCTTTGGCGGCCCGCAGCAGGATCCCTCGGTAGCCGAGCCGCCGCTGCACATCTCCGGCGACGCTGACCGCTACAACCATCGCGACTGCAATGACGACTACACGCAGGCCGGCAACCTCTTCCGGATCTTTGACGAGGGAGAGAAGCAGCGGCTCTTCATGAACATTGCCGAAACCATGCAGGGTGTTCCGGAGTTCATCGTAGAGCGGCAGCTGGAGCACTTTGCCAAAGCCGATCCGGACTACGGCGCGGGCGTTCGCAAGGCTCTGGACAAGCTGGCCAAGCGCTGAAGCATTTGCGACAAAAGAATGCTGCCAACTTCCCTCTCCGGAGAAAAGAAAAAGCCGCCACGCTTGATGCGCGGCGGCTTTTCTTTTCTCTAGCTTGAGATCTACGCGTTTTCCGGGCCTGCGACAGCGCCCGGTGCGGCTTCAGCAAGAGCCTGCGGCGTGCGGCGTGCCACCCAGAACACCAGAATCAGGCCGGCAACGACTGATCCCACGCTGGCCAACTGCGCGTTCGACAGGCCACAGAGGATCTTCGGATTGCGACGCAGGAACTCGACAAAAAAGCGCGCAATGCCGCTCAGGATCAGGTACTGGCCGACAATTGCGCCCGTGCCGTGCGGTTTGCCTGCACGCCGCCAGAGCCAAAGACCGATCAGCAGAGCGAGACCGAACTCGTAGAGCGGGGTAGGATGGACGCGCACGCCAAAAGGAGTGGGTTCAATGCCGTCGGGGAAGGCCATTCCCCAGGGCAACGTGGTAGGAATACCGTAGCAGCCATCGCCTGAGAGCAGGCAGCCTAGCCGACCAATTCCGTAGCCTATAGCAGCCCCTGGCGCGGCCAGATCGAGCGTACGCAGACCGCCGATTTTGGCCCACCAGCCCTGAAATACCAGGGCGGAAATACCCAGCACCAGTCCGCCGAACCAGGCAAAACCAGCCGAATCCCACAGTACCCGCCAGCCTTCCATGCGGAACTCATAGGGCGTATCGATCACGTGCCAGAGCTTGGCGCCCACAATGCCCATCACCACGGTAACCGCGACGATACCGACGGCATCAGCATCCAGATGGTTGCGACGGAAGCCAAGATCCATCAGGAAAGCGGCGGCAACGGCCGCCAGCCAGAGCATCAGGCCGAAGGTGGGAATATGCAGATGGGCGATGTGCAGATAAGGAAGCATAGCCTCTCAAGTATATCGGGCAGAAGCTGGCTCGATGCCAGTCAGTTCCATACCAAGGACAAGTTTTTCACAGTTCCCTGCCGCCTCCGGGGCCGCTTTGTAGGCGATACTTGATGTATGGCTACCAATCTTTCTAATGGCCTTGAGATTCTTTATTCCCGTGAGCAGATCGCCAAGCGCGTTCTGGAGCTGGGTGAGCAGATCACCCGCGACCTGAACGGCGAAAAGCTGGTGATGGTGGGCGTGCTGAAGGGCGCGGCCCCGTTCCTGGCCGATCTGGCCCGTACGATCCAGCTCGACGCCACCTTCGACTTCGTCGCAGTGTCGAGCTACGGCAACGGACAGCGCTCCTCGGGCGCGGTCAAGATGATCAAGGACCTGGACCACCCGATCGAGGGCCGCAATGTGCTGGTTGTCGAAGACATTCTCGACACCGGCCTGACGCTGAGCTATCTGCGCAAGCTCTTGCTGCAGCAGAAGCCCAAGAGCCTGCGCATCGCCACCCTGCTCGACAAGCCCTCCCGCCGCATCGAAAAGATCGAAGCAGACTACGTGGGCTTCTCCATTCCCAACCTGTTCGTGATTGGCTACGGAATGGACTACGCCGAGCGCTACCGGAATCTGCCCGACATCTGCCTGATGAGCCCCGATCACCCGGAATAACAACCGCTCCAGCGCAGTAAAAACAAGCGCCTCAATCTCCGCGGAGATTGAGGCGCTTTTCTCTGTGCACGTACGTCAGTCCCAGACTCCGGCAAATCATGTCCACAACTGATCATTCCCACAACTCTTCGGGTGCCCATCAATCCTCGCCGCGTTTTTGTTTTTGCGGCTATAGCATTTTCGGAATTGCTGTAGACCGAAAGCTGGATGCAGGGTGGCTTTTTCCTCAACAAAAAGCCACCCTGCACAGCCTCTCAAGGGCTACACCTATTGGAGAACGCTCTAAAACCCCTGCTTTACCACAGGCGGATGTTGGCACCGAAGCCGATACGCAGATTGTTCTGCACATTGTTGCTGTTATTCGGCAATCCTGTGCGCACATAATCCACTTGCAAAAGGCGCAAACCACCGCGCTGTTTCATATCCAGATTCAAACCACCGCCCGCCATCACCGCAAACGCGTCGGCATCGGAATTACTCTGGCTCTGCGCAGGGTAAACACCGTTGAAGCCCTCCACCGCGCCCAGCAATCCTTCGCCGAACAGATGCAGTTGCTTCAATTCCGGTCTTTTCGACGGAAGAAATTTGTCGAGTGAACGGTCGTATACGGGGCCCATCACGAACAGGCGCGTATTGACGCCAACATTGGAGGCAACATGGGGCGCGTATTCGATGCTGGCGGAAACCTTGGCACCATAGCCTTTGGGACGGAGGGCGGTCAGATCTACCGCCCCACCCCGCATCCAGATGCCTGCCGAACTCGCGCTGTCCTGGCCACGCTCACCTGCAACGGTCAAACCCAGATCAAGCGTAACGACCTTGGTGCCAGTTGCGGGCGCCTTTGCGGAGGGCTGCTGCGCGAACAGCACGCCCCCTGCAACTGCGGCTAGACTCACGAGGAGCACTCCATCTACTAAAAGTTTTCGCATGCGTGTGATCCTCTCTTATTCCACGTTGAGCGTCAAGTTAGTGGACTGCGCGTAGCTGCCGGAAGCAACCGTCAGAACGACCGTGTAGCTCTTGGGCGTTCCAGTATAGTAACCACCCGCACCGCAAGCTGTCATCCCCGCCGCCAGAGCTCCCAGGAACAGAAGCGACAGAACCATATTACGCAACCGCTTGCCGGTACGCCGCATGCGGCTGGCAAAGGGCAGCAGGATCAGCAAAGCAAGCGCCGTAGCTCCACCCTTGCCAAAGGGTACGCCCTTGCTCTCGGACTTGGCCGTGGATGAGCTCGGCAGCTTGATGTTGATCTGCGTATTCGCACTGATGGTTGTGCCAGCTCCCAGCGTCCAGACGGTGCTGGAGGTCTGGGTCCAGGAACTGGGCGTGATGGTCACTGTCGCGCCCGTCGGCAGACCACTCAGCGTCAGCGTCAGCGCCGCCGGGAAGCTGGTTCCAGCGCTAGGCAGAATCGACACCGTATAGCTTGCCGTTTCGCCCTCCGCAACCGTGGCCGTCGTGCTGCTGCTGCTGTCTGAACTGCTGCTGGAACTGCTGGAGCCCGAACTGCTGCTGCCCGAACTGCCACCGGTGCTGATGGTCACCGCGACCACGGTTTGCGACAGCGCACTGCTGGTGACGGTCCCGAAGTTCGTGTCGCCAGAGTAAACCGCCGTGATCGAATCCGTGCCAGAGGGCAACGCCGTGGTGGTATAGACTGCCGCGCCGCTTGAAAGCGAAGCGCTTCCGAGTGTCGTCGTGCCGTCCATGAATGTGACCTTACCGGTAGGCGAACCCACGGTGGAGGTTACGGTGGCCGTAAAGCTCAGCGATCCATCCACAATCGAAGGATTGCTACCCGTGGTAAGAGCAAGACCAACGGTCGGCGTTACCGTGCCGATGGTAAAGTTCACATCCACGGGTGTGGCGGCTGCGTAGTTGGTATTGCCTGTCTGCGTGGCGGCAATGGTACAAGTGCCCCCAGTCAGAACCGAAACCGTGGCATTGGTTTGCAGCGTTGATGCATTCGCCAACACTGTTGTTCCGCTGCTAACCGTGCAGACGCTGCTGGTCAAGGAGGCAAAGCTCACCGCCAAGCCCGAGGTTGACGTTGCACTCACTCCGAAGGTCCGAGCCGACGAGTAAGTGTACGTGGTCGTCGAAGGCGAGAAGGTAATCGTCTGCGATGCCTGATTGACCGTAACCGTCTGGTCACCGAAGGTCTGGTAAGCCGTCGGCACCGTGTAGATGCTGTCACCGGTGTAACCAGTGGCTTCAAAAGTGTGTGTGCCAACGGTCAGATCGGTAACCGGGATGGTGATGGCCAACGTGTCACTGGTTCCAGCAAAGGTTCCCGTGTAGGTGGCGTCAGTATCCTCATCGGTCAGCGTAACCGTGCCGGTCGGATATACCGCTCCGCCCACGGTAGGCGTCATGATGACGTACAACGTGGCGGTGTTGCCATAGGTGATCGTCTGATCATCGCCGTTGGGGCTGGCCAGTTCCGGTGCCAGATACGTGCGGACGCAGCTGGGCGGATCGAGCGTGGTAATCGAGACGTTGCTGGTCAGCGTATCCTCATTGGCCGTAGTTGCTGCCACGGTGTTGTAAGCCGTCAGGAAGTTGCTCGACACCGTGCCAGGTCCAATCGTCAGATTCACGTACTGGCCTGTGCCGCCGCTGGTGTTGGTACCCCAGGCCGACGAAGCTGCCGAGCTTTCCACTGCCGTAGTGCTGTTGACCAGAGTGGAGAGCGTTGACGGGAAGGTCACGTTGTCCAGCGTAAGGCCCAGCGGATAGCTGATCGCACTACCACTGTTGGTGTTGTACTCGCCCGTCAGCTCCACCGTTCCGTTGCTGGAGTCATCGTTGGCGAAATACAGATTCTGGAAGAGAATCTGGGAGTAATCAGGGAACTCCGAGGTGGAGTCGCCGCTGCTGTAGTACGGCGTGATCTGAATATCCGTTTTGTGATTGTAGAAGCAGGAGTTCGAGTACTGAATTCCCGTCAGCAAGCCACCACGATCATTGGCCGACTTGATGTGAATTCCTGTCGAGTTGCCATCGGCGTAATTGGCTGCATAGGCGGTCCCATTCACTGTAGCCGCTGCGCTGATGGCACTGCCATAAGTTGCCCAGCCATCGCCATCCGACACATTGCCATCGAACAGAATATTGCTGACGCCGCCGTTGGTATAGCTTCCAATCGAGGCTCCGTGACCGGCATAGAAGTGGTTGCTGGTGACGGAAATATTTTTCGACGCCGTGCTCGATGCGCCCACCGCGATGTTGTCGTCACCGTCCGAGATCCACGACTTCGTAATCGTCGCATTGGTCACGCTGCCCGGATCAATGCCATCGGTATTACGCGCATAGGTGGGCGTCACGATCTTGATGTCCCAGGCCGTGAAGCCAGAGACTGCGCCCGTCGTCGACACATGGAACATGGGCGAGTTCAGCAGCGAGATCTTGTAGAGTGTAACGTTGCTCGTTCCAGAATTCATCTGGATGAAGCGCGGGTTCTGCTGGTTGCCCACGCCATTGGCCGCCGCTGAAACACTCCACCACGTCGGTGAACCCGGCATGGGATACGTGGAAGAAGTGGTGAAGGAATTCAGCAGCGTATCGTTGCCACGGCCATTCAGCTTGCCATAGCCCATGATCCCCACGTTGGTTGAGGTCTTGGGAATTCCGATCAGCGGCAGGCAGCTTGCAGTTGCCGAGTTACCATTGATCGTTCCGCAGGTGTGCGTGCCGGAGGTGTAATCGTAATCCTGCACGTTGCGCGAGAAGTAGAGCGTCACGCCCGGATCCACCAGCAGCGTCACGTTCGTCGGCATGGTGAGCGGTCCGCTCAGGAAGGCGTTGTAGGTGCTGGTGCTGTCCATCGACAACTCCACCGCCTCGCCGGTACCGGAGCAGGCGTTGAGGGCTGCCTGAATGCGCGCGCCATCGATGTTCGTCGTCGTAGCCTCCACCGAAGCATCCAGATCCTGCGTGCTGACGTCCGTGGTCAGCGCTGCATTCAGCTGCTTGCAGACCGACGGGATGCTGGGCTCTGTGGTGCTGCGCGTATCGCCCGTGGCCACTGCCGCAACCACATAGATGGTGGTGGTGCTGGTGGTGGCGTCACCGTAGCTGCTGGTGCCTGGATAGTAGGCGTAGAGGGTGTGCGAACCAACTGTGGGAGCACTGATCGACCAGCTGCAGGTGCCGCTTGAAAGCGTGCAGGTCGTGCTTGAAGTGCCGTCCAGGTAGAGCGTTACAGTACCCGTGGCTGCCGTCGGCGCAACCGTCACGCTTCCCGTGATGGCATTGCCTGAAGTGGAGCTGGTGTTGGCCACGCTCAGCGTTGCCGTAGAGGCAGTCTGCCCCGACGCAAGCACTTCAACGGTGTACACCGACGAGGTGCTGCCGGTGAAGTTGGTATCGCCGCCATACACCATGGTCAGGTAATGCTTACCGCTCACCAGCGAACTGGTGGTCAAGTAAGCCTCGCCGCTGGCGTCCAGCGAACCACTCTGCAACAGAGTGCAGGAGGTGCTGGCTGCAGTGCAGGTCTGGTTAGTGCCTATGCTGTCGTAGAAGCTGTACGTGCCCGTCGGGATCACACCCGCGCCCGGCGTCGTCGGACGACCCAGGATCGTTACGCTGCTGCCGTTGGTGATTGAGCCCACGCTAGAGGTCGGCACAAAGTCATTCACCTGTGTGGCCATCGCCGAAACCGGATTCCAACTGGCAGACTGACCAGAGGAAAGTTTCGTCGAGGGAACCGTAGTCGCCAGGAAGGCCACCGGATACCAGGGAGCCGCTGTACCCGCATTCAATGAGAGCGCATAGCTCTCGCGGCTGGCCACGGTCGAACTGCTGCTGTTCACACCATAGCTTCCGGTATTGCCACCCGCCAGATTGAAGCCGGTGGTCGTATTGCCATAGTAATAGGCCGACGTGCCCGCCAGATCCGACTCATCCGATGTGTACAGAATCGACGGCTCACTGGTGGAATAGTTAAACAAGGCATACGGATAGGGCGAGGTGCCCGGCGTTGGATCCGAATACTCTGCGGTGTTGAACTCGCCGTAAGTGGAGGTCGATAGATATTCGCTGGCGCCATCCCAGCCGATCCATCCCTTGGGCGCGACCTGATCAACATCGTTGTTCAACATGATCCAGGTCGAATAGGAAGAGCCATACGTCGAGCTGATCAGATACGGACGTCCAAAATACAGGTCCGTCATTCCAGTGCTCTGCGAGAGCAACTTGCAGGAGTTGCAGACAAAACCGCTGAGGTAATCACTGGTGGTGCTGGTCGAGCTGCTGGCCGAGGTATCCGCCCCGCCCGTGCTGTAACCAATCAACGTTGTTGCGTAACGCTTGTTCTGCGCGGTAATCGTGTCCTGTCCGGTAGCCGTCAGGCCATGCCAGGTAGTGAAAAAGTTCGTATGGTCAAAAACCAGCGCGGCGTCGCCGAAGGTGTAATCGACGTTGCCAACCACCAGACCCTGCCACATGTACTCTCGCGCCACCGTGCAGTATGTACCGCACCCAATCCCCGAGGCATACAACGTGTCCTGCTGGCTAACCAGATTCACGTTGTTCAGAATCGCACCATCCGAATTGAGGAACAGCGCCATCGCCTGCGCGCCGCACTCCAGGTTGTTGTTGTACAGATACTGATAGGTGTGAGCCGTCGAACCCGACGAACAGGTTCCTCCGTTACTGGTTGCCGTCACCGTGCTGGTGGTATTCGGATCCGTATTGAAGGTGTTCTGAATCGTCAGATATTCCGCATAGAAATTGTTCGGAGTATATGTCGCCGAGACAGCCGTCTGCCCTTGATAAGTATTCTTGCTCACATCGAGCGTCGCCGATCCCTCATCGCTTCCCTTGCCTGCAATGCCCAGAGAAAATTTGGAATCCAGCGTATACGTAGTGCTGCTGAAATCTCCATTTTCGCCGGTCAGAATCACCTTGGTGGGATCACCGCCCAGCCCGCGCAGCGCCACGTTCGGGTAGCTGATCACGTTCTGGCCGGAGTAGATACCGGGAGCAATGTAGATGGTGCCACCCGTGCTCGACAACGCCTGCAGCGCCGTGGTCAGGCTGGAATAGTTGCCGCCGCTGGGCGCAAGCACCATGGTCGATGCGCCAATGGCGGCCGTCGTCGATGCCTGGGTTACGGTGTAGCTGATGCTATTGCTGATGCTTTCGTAATCTGTTGTGTCGGTCGGGCAGAACGTCGCATAGATGGTATAGCTGCCAATCGGAAGATAGGTTGAGGCATCCACAGGGGTCGCACCCGAAGCGGTTGCATTCGACGTGCATGACGGTGCCGCGCCATACGCATATGCCATGTTGCCCGCCACGCTGGGAGTTGCAACCGCATCCAGCACGCCCGTGCCCAGCGGCGCGCTCACCTGCTGCGTGGTCGCACTCGGAGACCAGCTCAACGACGTGCTGGCCTGCGCCAGAGTAAAGCTGGCACTCACCGTGGTAGACGTCGCGAAAACACCCTGCGCCGGGAAGCTCACATACAGCGTATGCGTGCCCGCCGTCAGCCCTGAAAGCGGCAGCGTGAGCGTGGCGCAATAGTAGGCCGGATAGCTTGAATCCGACGAGTTCGTGCCGGTATAGCCGCTGTCCGTGCAGCTCTGATTCGCGCTCGTCAGCAGGTATTCCGTGGCCGTAGCGGAGGTTGAATCTATCTGCACGCTCACATCCTGCGATGTGGTTGCGCCATAGTTGATCAGTGAACCCAAGCTTCCGGTCGTGCTGGTCGCCACGGTAATCGGATAGCTGATCTCCGTGCCGCTGGAAGCAAAGGTCGGCGAACTGGTCGTAGTGGCTTCAAGGATGACCGCCGAGGACCACGTCTGAATATCTTCCGTGCCACTCAGCGTTAAAGAGCCATACGTAGAGGTCGAGGGAGATACCGCAGTGAAGGCGATCGCATCGCTCACCGTGCTGTCGCCCTCGGCCGTAAAGTAGGCGCTCATCTGGCAGGATTCTCCCGCCGTCATGGCCTGCAACATATAAGAGGTAAAGCTGCATTCGCTGGTGCCGCTGCTATAGCCCGACGTGACAAAAACCGCATCCGTGCCGCTCTGTGCCGCAGATGCCTGATTGCCCACGTTGGTCAGCGTGGCAATCACTTGCGCCGTCGTGCTGGTGCCAAAATTCTCTGCCTGCGCTCCGCGCGCAATCTGCGTTACATAGCTGTTGCTGCTGTCGGCATCGTACACATTGCCGACGCCATCCACCGCAACGCCTGTCGGACTCGAAGCCGTACTGTACACCGCAACCGAGCTCAGACCGCTGACCGGATACATCGTGACGCCGCTGCTGCTCTGCACATACAGATCGCCCGCCGCGTCGGTAACAAGTCCGGTGGCCACCACGCTCGACGCACTCGTCGATTCGGTATAGGCATACAAACCGCTCGACACTCCCGGGGTCAGCTTGTAGACCTTTGCGTTGGTCTTGTCCGCAACGTATATATTTCCCGTTGCGCTCACCGTCAATCCGGAAACCACGCCAAACGTCAGCATGCTCAACGCCGAAGAGGAAACCGTCTGCACCGTGGATTGGCACAAGGACGGCAGAGTGGAAGTACTGGCCGAAAGCGGATAAGCGCATGTCGCCGCTGAATTCGCCACCAGCGCCGTGGGAGAAATCTTGTAGAGCGTATCGGTGCCGCTTTGGTTATCCGCCACCAGCAGATTGCCCTGCGGATCAATGGCCAACGCCACAGGCGTCGCCGTGCCCAATCCCGAGGGTGTATAGCTGATCGTCTTTACCGTGCTGCTGTAGCTGTTCGGACTTCCCGCCGCTGAAACCACCAGTTCCTTGATGGTAGACGAGCCATCCAGATAGTAGATATCGCCGCTGTGATCCACAGCAATCTGCGTCGGATTCGCGCTCAGGCTCGATGTCAGCGTCACCGTGCTCGATGACGACGCGGCCAGCGACTCCAGAATGCTGCTGCCGCTTGCCGCATACAGATTGCCTTCCGCGTCCGTCGCAATTGCCGCCGGTGCAGCGCCACTCAGCAAGGAGGCAGTTGTCAGCGTAGCGCTTGTGCCCCCCAGTGACACGCCATCCGCGGCCAGAACAGAACCCGTCACCGATCCGGCAACGTTCACCGTCGCGCTCTCGCCGCCCGTGTTGGTCACCGTCATCGTCGCTGAACGCATGCCCGCCTGAGAAGGCGTTGCCGTCAGAGTCACCGTACAGTCTGCAGAGTCATCTTCCCCGGTGGCCACCGATGCAGTGTCATACCAAGTGCAAGAGGGCGTTCCCCAACTACTGACGTCACTATTGACGGAGTGCGTCAGCGTGCCCGCGGCAGCCGCGCCCACCGGAAAGTGCATCACAAAAGACTGCGTCTGCTTAGTGCCCAGAGAGGGCGCCGCAAAACCCTGCGCCAGGACCTTTCGCACCATCATGCTGGTGCCGCTCTTGCTCGAATAGGTATAGGAGGCCGTCGTGGTGTCAAACATGTACAGGTTGCCCTGCCCATCCACCGCCAACCCCATGCCTGACGAGTTCGCAAAAGTGCCATACGACGACGCCGCGGTCGCCGACAAGGGGCATCCATCGCTCTCCGTGCTCAGCGATGTGCCCACGCCGCAACTGCTTCCCGCAGCCGTATTCGTGCCGGAAGCCAAAATCGTCCGGATATAGCCGCTGGCTATATCGTAGAAGTACACAACGCCAGCACCGCTCAGATAGATGTTTCCCTGCGGGCTCACAGTAAGGCGGCTGGCTGAAGTGTCCGTCAATGCTGCCTTTGCGCCCAGAATTGGAATTCCAGGATAAGAAGAAGGAGCATAACTTCCGCCGCCCGCCAGCATGTAGTTATAACCAACATGCGGCGTCGTAACATAGCTATTGCCGTTGGCTAGAATGGCCGCCTTCATGTACTGGCCAGCAATGTAACCTGCCGTACCGCTGGTAAAGTTGGTTCCGTCACTCACATAAAAAACGCGCAACCCATGCGATGGGTCGGCAAAAATCAGGTTTCCGGCCGCGTCCGCGGCCACGCCAGTCACATACGAAGTATTCTGCGCGACCGATGTCAGCGCAAACGGGCAACCATCGCCATAGGTGTCCGTCGCTGTGCCGCTATAGCTGGTTCCGCTGTTGGCATCGGAGCAGGTTGCGGCCAGCGTCGTGGCGGTGGTTGTGACACCGGCAATCGTATAGGCATACCCGGCGGTCACGCTTGCATAATGCACTGCCAAAGCCGTATACAGCGGATTGTTCCCGCTAAAGTAGTTGGAAGTCTGCGGACCCAGAATCACGCGATAGCGATAACTCCCCGTATCCGCAAAATAGACGTTTCCATAAATATCTGCAGTCACGCCACGGGGTTGGT
This sequence comes from Telmatobacter bradus, assembly GCF_048629425.1. Taxonomy (NCBI): domain Bacteria; kingdom Pseudomonadati; phylum Acidobacteriota; class Terriglobia; order Terriglobales; family Acidobacteriaceae; genus Telmatobacter; species Telmatobacter bradus. Next base: position 1,761,332 of record NZ_CP184532.1, on the reverse strand, counting down.
ACACCTCGCCCAATGCGGCCGAGCAGGTTCCCGCACTCAGCGTCAACCCGGCCTTTCCATCCGTACCTGCGCCCGAAGTGCCAGCCGCTGTCGTTGCAGATGAACAACCGGCGACCGCTTCCATGTAGCCAATCTGCGATGCGGTGCAGAGCGGTGAGGCCGCCCGGCAGATCACATGGATCATGCTATCGCCATAACCAGCCAGCAGCACGTTGCCATATGGATCAACACCGATGCCACGATAGGCATAGGCATACGTTGCCGTGGAAGCCAGACAGCCGTCGCCCGACAGATCCTTCTTGCCGCTACACAACGACGAGGATGAGGTGACACTGCCAGCCGCCACGCTCATCAGACCAGTGTTGGGATCCACCATGTGCACAATCTTGTTGATGTCGTCGGCAATAAACACATAGCCATACGGATCCACCACCACGCCACCGCGCGCCGCCGCCCCAATCGTGGCATTGATGGCCGGACAGCCATCGCCAACGGCGGTGGTCGCCGTGGCCGAAGAGAGCGTCGGACACGCACTGCCTATCGTCGTCGCAACAGGCTGCAAACCTACCAGCGTTGTCATGGTTTTGGGAAGAGCTACAGGCGTCTGCGCGGACAAGATCAAAGCTGCATGCAACATCAGTACACACAGCACCACATACAGAATGCGGGCCATTGCCCGAGTACAAAACTTCATGGTTCCTCCCCCAAAACAAGTCCTACAATTCGGTTCTTTGCATTCGGTCTTGGCGGAGCCCTCCAGTCCAGGGCCCCGCCAGCCGACTGGATATATTTCCAGCCGCTTTAGAGCATTTTCGGAATACACCTAGACTTTTCAAGAAGCCTGCAAAGTGCCTTTTTCTTGATAAAAATGGCATTTGTCCGCCATTTTTCGGTCTAAATCCGTTCCAAAAACGCTTCAACCTCTGCGCGTTCGGTCTGACCACATCTACCTTTATTCCGCGATAAGCTCGCCGAGAATATGGTTTGTGGTCTTACCTCCGGGAAGCAGTTGCGCGGTACGGCTCCAGCCCGCACTTGACGCAACCTGACGAAATCCATTGAATTTCGCCGTAACGACCCCGGGCCTTCCCCGCCAGAGGACGTTTTTCTCTTGATTTAAAGGAAAAATCATTAAATAGGGCAGAATCTGGGCGAATATCTTCCGCTCGAATTCCCTACCAACTTGATTCATCCAATCAATGAGTGAACCGTCATTCTAGCGTAAAAGCCACACCTGCACGACGGTTTTTCCTGTCTTCTAAATCACCGAGTGGTATTACCACTATGGCGACGATATTTTTAGCTGCTGCTTGCAACGGTTGTCAAATTTAAAATTCACATTTTGCAAACATCTCTCTATTCGCCACTTAAAAATCCGTTTTTGAGGGACTTTCTATTTTTCACGGCATGAACAATTTTAGTTACAGGAAGAAAAATCGCGGATAAATTTTTTCTTTATTGAAACATTCAATGCAGGAAATCTTTTACGAAATGACATGAGATCGCCCGGGAAATACCCCACCTAACGCGCAGGAAAACACCGGGGTTAGCAGTCTGGATTGTCTAGGGCCTATTGACGTTCCCCAGGTCTCTAGTACACGTGATCGTCTGTCCTGTATTCCGCCGCCACTTCATTGATCACGTTCAACAAATTCCGCAAGAGCGGCGACACCCGCGAGGGCATCCACACGGCAATAGTTTCCACTGGATCCGGATCCTCCTGCAGCGGCAGATAGACCACACCGGAGCGGCGCAGGCTGCTGACCGAGGCCGGCACCAGCGTAACGCCAAGTCCTGCCGCCACCAGCGAAATCACAGTGTGAATCTGCGTGGCCACCTGATGCGCTTCCGGCGTGAATCCAGCCTTCAGACACTCGCCCAACACCTGCTCGTAAAAGCCCAGTCCCATGTCGGAGGGCAGCATCACCCAGGGATCGTTGGCCAGTAGCTGCAGCGGCACTCGTTTGGATCCTGCCAGTCGATGCGAGGTGGGCAGAGCCAGCAGCAACGGCTCACGCCGCACCGTGCAGGTGGCAAAAACCGACTCCACCACGGGAGGCCGCACAAAACCAATCTGCACTTCGCCGCTTTCCAGCGCACGCAGTTGCTGGGGCGTCGTCATCTCAAACAAGGCAATGTCCACGCCGGGATAGCGCTGCATCATGCGCCGCACAATGGCGGAAATCATGTCCTCGTAAGAGGCCGAGCTGATCATCCCGATGGCGATGCGCCCAATGCGTCCCTGACTGGCCAGACGGGCAGCCTGCTCGGCCCGTTCCGCGGCCTCCAGCGTACGCCGAGCCTCCACCAGAAAGATCGCGCCCACCGCCGTCAGCTCTACACGGCGATTATTGCGCCGGAAGAGTTCCACGCCCAGATCGCGCTCCAGCTTCTGAATTTGCTGGCTGAATGGAGGCTGCGCAATATGATGAATTGCCGCCGCCCGGCCAAAGTGCAAGGTTTCCGCAAGCGTCACAAAGTAGCGGTAAAGACGAATCTCAACCATATATAAAAGATATCACTCAATAGAGTTTCATATATTTTACAGATCATTCGCTTCGGCGCACAATGGGTGCATGTTCCCTGCAGGTGGAAATACTCATCCAACTCAGCCCCTGGAAAGACGCCGACTTGCAGCCGTTGTGATTGCTGGTTTTTGTGCGTTTCTGGGCCTTTATGCTCCACAGCCGATGCTACCTGAGCTGGCGACCCACTTCAGCAAAACGGCCGGCCAGATCAGCCAGTTGATCAGCATTTCCACCATCGCCGTGGCGCTGATCGCGCCTCTGGTGGGCACACTTTCTGACCGCTGGGGACGCAAGCGTCTGATCGTACTTTCCGCTCTGCTGCTGGCGTTTCCCACTGCGATGGCCGCCACGGCAACCAGTTTTTCTCAACTGATGGTCTGGCGCTTTCTCGTCGGCCTGTTCACGCCCGGAGTTTTCGCGCTCACCGTCACGTACATCAACGAGGAATGGCGCAAGGGCGCCGGCTCAGCGATGGCCTATTACGTGGGTGGAACCGTCAGCGGAGGCTTTGTGGGCCGCACGCTGGCCGCCCTGATTGCCGATTACGGCGATTGGCGCAAGACGTTTCTCGTCCTCGGCCTCTGCAATCTGATCGGCGCTCTGCTGCTTTGGCGTCTGCTGCCCGTCGAACAACATCAGGAGAAGAGCGAGGCAAGCCTCTCCCGCGCCATGCTGGGCCATCTGCGCAACCGAGCCCTGCTCTCAACCTGCGCAGCCGGCTTCTGCGTGCTGTTTGCTCTGCTGGGCATCTTCACTTACGTAAACTTCCGTCTGGCTGGAGCGCCGTTTCACATGCGCCCCGCCGCACTCGGCCGCATCTTTGTGGTCTATCTGCTGAGCGTGGCCTTCAGCCCGGTTTCCGGCCGCGTGATTGACCGCCTGGGCCAGCGCAAGACCTTCGCCCTCTCCATGCTGACGGCGTTGCTGGGCGTACTGCTTACGCTGCTTCCCTCTGTACCCGCCATTTTTGTGGGACTGGCTCTCTTCTGCACCGGGATTTTTGTGGGGCAATCATCCGCCAGCTCCTACATTGGCGTGGCCGCCAGCCACTCCAAAGCCGCCGCCGTCGGACTTTATGTCGCCGCCTACTACCTGGGCGGCAGCTTTGGCGCGGCCGTTCCCGGAATCTTCTGGAGTCGTTTTGGCTGGACGGGCTGCGTACTGCTGATCGCCCTGGTTCTGCTGGCCTCAGCCGTCAATGCGCTTCTCTTCTGGAAGAGTCAGGCACTGGATTCCGCGCAACAAAACTCCCGTAAGCCGAGGCGCTACCGCTTCGAATACGGCGTCTTTGCGCTCACCCTGGAGATGCGTCGCTGAGGCGAGTACCGGTTCCGCAGAAAAAATTCACGCCGAGCTAAAAATTCCGTACATACTCAAGAACAGATCTCAGAGGCAACACTTTCCTCTCTCTTTGACAAACGATTTTGATTCCAAGAGCTTCTTCTCTACTACAGGAGAGGCTCTTTTCTGCGCGCAGGTTTTACGCTTTCCAGCCTGCTCCCCGACTATACTTAAATATTGGGACGCACCGGCGTTGGCCCTTCCGCGTTCCGCTTTGACCGCAACACAAGAAGGAGCTTTCTCGTTCCATGGCAGCGATTACCCCCATCTCCGCCTCTGATCTTGAATTTGACCACGGCAGCTTTGACGTGGCCGCCTTTGCCGCACACACCCTCAGCAGCTGGCAGAATCTGGCCGCCGTCATTGACCACACGCTGCTGAAGCCCGAGGCCCCCCGCAGCCAGGTGGAAACCCTGTGCAGCGAGGCCGCCACATATCGCTTTGCCTGCGCCATGGTAAATCCGGCCTGGGCCGCGACCGCCGTCAGCCTGCTGGCCGGAACCGGTGTTCCCGTCGGCGTGGTCATCGGCTTCCCGCTGGGCGCGTCGCTGGCAAGCACCCTGCGCCAGGAGGCCGAAATGCTCAGCCGCCTGGGAGTCAAGGAACTCGACATGGTTCTGCCCGTCGGGCACCTGAAGAGCGGCGACTATCAGACCGTGGAAAACGCCATCCGCTCCACCGCGCAGGTGGCGCATGCGCGAGGATCCCTGCTCAAGGTGATTCTGGAAACCGCCCTGCTGAACACCGAGGAAAAGCTGCGCTCGACCGAAATCGCTATTGCCTGCGGAGCCAACTTTGTAAAGACTTCCACCGGCTTTGCCAAGAGCGGCGCAACACCAGAAGACGTTTCGCTGATGCGCGGTGTAGCCGGAGCGCGTTGCGGCGTCAAGGCCTCGGGCGGCATTCGCACCCTGGCCGACGTGCGCACCATGCTGGAAGCCGGTGCAAGCCGCATTGGCGCTTCCGCCTCGGTGGCCATCGTCCGCGAACTTGGCGCAAAGTAAACGCCGCCTGTTTTCCGCTGATCTTCCCATTGAACCCACCTCGCGGACGAAGGTTTTTGTTTGCCCTCGTCCGCTTGCGCTATCATTCCCATCAAGCCAATGAAAACAACGTCTCCTAAAACTCCGGAAGGCTCAGACTACGAGGGCGATTACAGACCCGCGGCCACCACGTCGCTGGATCCGGTCAACGCTGTGGTCGAAAGTGCCGATCAGGCCTACCTGATGCGGCTGGCCGAGACGTTGAACACCACGCTCGATCTGCAGACCCTGCTGACCCGCACCTCCGAGCTGGTGCGCGCCGTCATTCACTACCGCATCTTCGCCATCATGCTGCTAAACGACCGCACCAACGAGTTGCGCATGCGCTTTCAGATTGGCCATACGCCGCAGATCGAGCGGATGCGCTTTCCGGTTGGCAGGGGCATCGTGGGGCAAGTGGCCATCACCCGCAAGGCAATGCTGGTCAACGATGTATTGGCCGAAGAAAACTACATTGAGGCCAACCCTGAAGTGCGCTCCGAACTGGCCGTGCCGCTGATCGCCAAAAACCGGCTGATCGGCGTCATCGACATTGAAAGCGAAGTGGCTGGCTACTTCCAGCCCGAGCATCTGCGGCTGCTCACGCTGACCGCCTCGCGCATTGCCACGGCCATTGAAAACGCCCGCCTGTACACGCGCGTCTCCCGTCAGGCGCAGACGCTGGAAGTGCTGAATGAAATTTCAATTGAGGTAGCTTCGATTCTCGATCTTGGTCCGCTGCTTGAACGCGTGGGCCAACTGCTGCGCCGCCTGATCGACTACCAGATGTTCAGCGTAATGCTGCTCGACGAAAAGGGCGAAACGCTGGTAACGCGCTATGCCTGGCGCTTTGGCACAACCGACGCGCCGCAACGCAGCATCCCCGTCAACAGCGGCGTGGTGGGCGCAGCCGTACGCGAGTGGCGTGTGATCAACGTGGGCGATGTGACACAGGATCCGCGTTTTCTCTACATCAATCCGGAAACCCGCTCGATTCTGGCCGCGCCGCTCTTTTACAAGGGACGCATCATCGGCGTACTCGATCTGGAGCACACGCGCCCCAACTACTTCACCGGCGAACACCAGAAGCTGCTGACCACACTGGCCGCGCAGGTGGCCATCGCCATTGAAAACGCCAAGCTCTATCAGGCCGTGCGCCTGCAGGAGCAGCAACTGGAGCGCGACATCACCATGGCCCGCGAGGTGCAGTTGCGCCTGCTACCCTCCGTGGCTCCGCAGATGAACAACGCCGAGATGGCAGTACGTTTTCTACCGGCCCGCTCCATCGGCGGCGACCTTTATGACTTTGTGGAATACGGCCAGAACCGCACCGCTATCGTTCTGGGCGATGTAAGCGGCAAAGCAGCACCGGCGGCGCTTTATGCCGCCATGGTCAGCGGCATTATGCGGGCCGCTGCCGCGCAACATCCCGAACCGGCCCTGATGCTGACTCAGTTGAATAACTCTCTGCAGGAGCGCAAGCTCGAATCGCAGTACGTCACCATGCTCTTTGCGCTGTGGGACGACGACAACCGCACACTCAGCGTCTCCAACTCCGGTGCCGTGCAGCCTGTTCTTTACAGCCATTGCAACGCGCAGACCATCAAGGCAGAAGGTTTTCCGCTGGGGCTCTTCCCCGACGTCAGCTATGACCAGCTCAGCGTACAGGCCGCGCCCGGCGACGTGATCGTCTTTGCCAGCGACGGCATTCTCGACGCCGAGAACGAAAAGGATGAGATGTACGGCCCCGATCGTCTGGCCGAAGTTCTCTGCTCCCGCTCGATGGGCTCAGCCAGCGCCATCGCCGACGCCATCCTGGCCGACGTCTCCCGCTTTCAGGGAAACAAGGAACGCTTCGACGACGAAACCATCATCGTGCTCAAGGTCCGCTGAGATTACTGCAGTGTCTGCGTAAATCTCATGCGGATCTTCGTCACGCCCACATAGGTCACGTCCACGTAGTCATCGCCTGCTTCGGTCTTGAAGCCCTTCGCATCGCTCTCCAGCTTCACATCGAGCCCGGCAAGCTTCCACTGGCCAGCGCTCAGATCCCCAGCCCGTACTCCTGGAGCCATAATGCGATAGGTCACATTGCCCGGATGAGTCGCAATCTCGATTCCCTGCTTGGTTGCCTCAGCATCGATGGGCGGCGTGCGCGTAATGTTTAACCAGCCGATGCGCCCCGTGGGAGTGAGCCACTGCGCGGTTACCGGATGAAACTGGCTCTCCGCATCCACCAGCCGCGTCTGGCCGGTGATTTCTCCGCCGTAGATCAGTGTTTTGCCAATCCAGGCCGTGGCCACGCGTTTTCCTTCGATCAGCCGCCGTACCGCGTGCTCTCCGGAAAAACTGCGAAAGCTCTGCAACGCATCCTCGGGAATGCGCGCGTCCAGCACCACCAGCAATGGCACAATCCACACATCGGCGCTGTGGTCCACCGGAGGATCGAAGCGCGCGAGCGGCGCACTCTGCGCGTTGAGCTCCAAACGCAGCCACAACCCCTCGACGCTCACATAGCTCTGCATGTCCATGCCGTAGGAGCGATCGTAAGGCCCGCCGATGTTGCGCAGATTGGCATTGTAAAAAGCCGCCGTGGTGCGCCACAGGCCATCTTCCATGGTGCGGCCCATGGTGCGAGTCTCTTCCGTCAGTCCGTAATCGCGCCACAGGGCCAGCGCGTACAAATCCACCCCCGCATAGGTCGGCGAGTTGTACTCGTTGAATGCCTCATGCTGTTTGTAGAGCTTGTATACAGTGTGCTGCCACTGCTCGGCCAACGACTTCCACTCCGGCTTGCCGCCATACTCGGCCGCATAACTGAGCAGGTAGCCGTACATCAGCGCGATGTTGGTGTAGGAAGGCTCCAAACGGCCTTCATGCATCTCACCCTGCAGCGCGTAGTCAATCGACTCCACCATGCGTGTGCGCAAGGCTGCCGGCACACGATCCGGGTACTCATTCAGGATCAGCGCAAACGTTGTGCCAATAAAGACGCGCCAGTTAGGATCGTAGCCTCTCCAGCGGCTGGGATGATCCGCCGGGTCGGGCTCGTTGGGCGAGCGGCGGAAAGTCCCATCCCACACCTTGCCCGGCGCATGAAACTGCTGGTCCAGTACCGCGCTGAGCACCTGGGCCGCGCGTTCCCGATCCCCCGCAGCATCCCGCAACAGCAGACCCGCGGCATACCAACTGGACTCACGCACCATGAAAAACTTTGTGCCGTCGTTCTCTAGGGAATGCGGATTGGCAGGCAACGGCCCCGGAGCCTTTGGCTCCGCACACAGGCTGGTCTGCGGATCGTAGTACTGATCGCCCCACTGCATGGCCGTGGCAAAAAGCGCGCGGCTGTTCGCACTGAGCGTGGCGGTTGTGGCGTGACGCGGAGCAGCCAGAGCGGCGCTGTACCCCAGAATGAAAACTGCTGTCAGATACAACCCAATCCGTCCCGTACGCTTTCCTGCTTTCATCTGCCGCTTTCAACGCCTTCCTGGATATTTTTCTCTCGAAGACCTGAAATTTCATGCCATCGGGACAAGATCCAAACCAGCGGCAGCCGGATGTATGCCGACGGCCAGCAAGCCAGTGAATTTCCGACCCTTTTAGAGCACAAATTTCAGAATAGCCTTCCTTGAAAACGATACGCTTTGGAAGGATTTTCCTCAAGAAAATGCCCTCACATCACGGCTAAAAATGCAGGAAGAATCGCTTCCTGAACAGACAGGAAGATTTTCTCCTCCCCGATTCGTTACACTGGAAAAGATCGTCTACACCGATTCCAGAGTTTCTGTGCCCGAAACGCATGCTTCAGGCAGTGTTTTCCAGAGAAAATGCTAGCTAAAGCCATCCAGCCGAAGAAACAGAAGTTCTGCCACCGGTTCATCCATGGAGCTCCCTTGCATACTACGGTTCAGGAACGCCTCATCCGCCCGGCGCGCAACATTGCAGGCAGCGTACGTCTGCCCGGCGACAAGTCCATCAGCCATCGTTACGGCATGCTCGGCGCATTTGCCGAGGGCACCTCGCGCTTTACCAACTTTTCCTCGGGCGCGGACTGCGCCTCGACGCTGGCCTGCATGCAGGCGCTCGGAGCGAAGGTCGTCAAAACCGGCGAAAACTCGGTGGAAGTGACCGGCATTGGTGGTCGTGTAACGCCCTCCGCCGAGCCGCTCGATTGCGGCAACTCCGGCTCCACCATGCGCATGATGAGTGGCCTGCTGGCGGCCCAGGAAGGCACCTTTACGCTGATCGGCGACGAATCGCTCAGCCGCCGTCCCATGGAGCGCATCCGCAAGCCCCTGGAGGCGATGGGCGCCAAGCTCACCCTGACCGACGGCCATGCGCCGCTGACCATTGTGGGCGGCAACCTGAAGGCCATCGACTACACCACGCCGGTGCCCAGCGCCCAGGTAAAAAGCTGCGTCATGCTGGCCGGCCTGCAGACCGTCGGAACCACCACCGTACGCGAGGCCTTGCGTACACGCGACCACAGCGAACTGGCTCTGCGCGCCTTTGGCGCAACCGTGGAGCGCTCGCAGAATTCGGTCTCCGTCAGCGGTCCGCAGAAGCTACACGCCATTGATGCGGCGGTTCCCGGCGACATTTCGTCGGCCGCCTTCTTCCTGTGCGCCGCCGCCCTTTTTCCGGGCTCCAATCTGGTACTCGATTCGCTTGGTCTGAACCCGACCCGCGCCTCGCTGCTGGACGTGCTCACCTCGCTCGGCCTGAAGATCAACGTGCTGAACCTGGAAGAGAAGAACGCCGAACTGGTAGGCGTAGTGCAGGCTTCGGCTCCGGCCGAGGGCCTGGGCAGCACCGAAATCAGTGGCGCAGTCGCCGCCCAGATCATTGACGAACTGCCGGTACTGGCCGCCATCGCGCCCTTCACCCGCGGCGGCATTCGCATCCGCGACGCCAAGGAACTGCGCGTCAAGGAATCGGACCGGATCGCCCTCACGGTCAAAAATCTGCGTGCCATGGGCGCTCAGGTGGAGGAGTACGAGGACGGCATGGACGTACCCGGCGGCCAGACGCTGCACGGCGCCACCATTGACTCGGGCAGCGATCATCGCATCGCCATGGCCTTCAGCGTGGCGGCTCTGCGGGCCGAGGGTGAAACGCTGATTCAGGGCGCGGAGTCGGCCAACATCAGCTTCCCCGAATTCTTCGACCTGCTCGACAGAATCGCAGAACGGTAGAAAGCTGCTTCTAGCTTCTAGCTAATTATGTTATGCGAATCGAGGCTGTATCGACCTTTACTCAGGCCGGTACAGCCTTTTTCTTGCTAAAGCAAGACGCTTTGCGTCAGCCAATGTTCTGTCTACGGCACGGTTTTTTCTTGAACCTGTTTTGAAAGGTCCCGGTTTTACAGGCTGCGGGAAAACTCTTTCCCTGAGGGCATTGTGTCAGGGCATGACTTTAGTCGTGCCGTAATTACCGCAAAATAAATGAGGACTTTCGCCAATCCTCTTTGGTTCACTTTGCGGCCCGGATCAATCCGGGCCTTTCAAAACATCCCTTTGCCTGCAACAGAAAAACCCCGGCAGCGTTGGCCGGGGGTTTTTCTGGTTTTGGTTTAAATTACTTGGCAGCGGGAGCTTCCGCCTTGACCGCCTGCACACCCGGTACCAGCGGAGCCGCCTTCACCTGAGCGGTGGCGGCGTCCTCCATGTTGATGCCATAGTGCTTGAGCGTAGTGGCCAGCAACTGGTACAGGCCAGCGCGATCCTTAGCGTAAGAGGCATGGGCTGCAATCAGGTTGGCCTCGGCCGTGGCCAGATTACGCTGCTGCATAAGCACATTGGCCGTAGTCGAAGCGCCCAGATGCAGCTTCTTGATCTCAGCATCCAGACTCTGCTGATCGTAGTCGCGGGCGGCCTGCGCCGACTCTACCTGCGCACGGTCATTCGACAGAGCAAAACGGGCGTTTACCACCTGCATGCGTATCTGCGTGTAGAGCTGTTCCAGCCGCAGCTCGGCCTGACGATACTCCATCAGCGAACGTGCCTGCACCGACTGCGCCTCGCGGTTGCGCAGCGGAATGCTGATGTTGAAGCCGATCCCCTTGTCGGGAGCCGAATCGTTGAAGGTTCCCTTGAAGTCAGAGCCATAGCCCGAGGAAGCCTGCGCGCATTCGCTGGCCGTGTAATAACCGCTGCTGGCGCAATAGGGGTTGATCTTTCCCGCTACGCCCTGCCCCTGATAGTAGGCATTGACGTCGAAGGTGGGCAGCAAGGCATTGCGCGCGCCCTTCAGCGTGATTTCGTCATTACGCAGGGTCAGAATCGCCTGCTCCAGCTCGGGACGCTGCTGGAAGGCCGTCTGCACCAGATCCTCCAGCGGTTGATTCTCTTCTGGAATCGGCTCCAGGCTCACCCGGTCGGTGGGGATCACCGGCGCGGTCGACAGAGCTTGATCATTCAGATTGCGGGCGATGGCCTGCTTGATGATCTGCTGCTGATAGTTCAGCGAGCTCTGAGCGCTGATCAAAGCCTGCTTGTCGCTGGCCACGGTCGACTCGGCGTTGACCACATCCAGCGGAGCCATGGTGCCTATCTCCAACTGCTTCTTGTCGTCGTCCAGCAGCTTGCCGCTCTGCGCCAGAGCGCGTTCCTTGGACTGCACATCCTCATAGGCCTGCACCAGTCCCCAGTAGATCGATTCCACCTGGTTGACGGTGTACAGAATCTGCTGACGGAAGGAGCTGTCGGTAATGCGGCGGTTGTTCTGCGCCGTATAGATGAAGCGCTTGTTCACCCAGATGCCAGCTCCCTGCAGCAGGTGCTGGGTCACGGTCACCTTGAAGGTAGAAGACAGCTCGGGACTGAACAGATTCACGGCATTCGACGAAGAAGCATACTCGTTGTTGAAGGCCACCGCCAGGTTGGTACCAGTCACAAAACCCTGATTCAGCGTGAAGTTATACTGGTTGGTCGAGCTGGTGCCACCAGTATAAAAACTGGTGGAAGGCGCATGATCGCGATCGAAAGAGATGGCCGCCGTCGCGACGGGGTCCAGACTCTCCGGCGCGGGGCCAGCTCCGGCCGTGGTCAGGGTCAGACCACTGGAGCCTGAACCGGCTCCGCCCGAACCTACCGTGGTGCCGCCCGGACCGCCGCCCGTCGACGAGGTCGATGAAGCGCCGCCCAGCGTATTCGAAACAATGCCGGTGGAAACGCCCAATAACGTGGCGCCGGTCTTGGCGCGCAGAATGTCGGTGTCGGCAATGTCCAGATCATAGCGGGCAATGGCAATGTCGTAGTTGTTTTCGAGTGCCAGCGCCAGCGCATCTGAAAGGCTCAGATAGATCTTGCCGTCCCGCACCATATCGTTCAGGCGGACGGAGTTCACAAAGCTGGCCTTCTCAATGGAGGTCGGCGTAAAGCGCCGGATGGGATTACCGCGCCAGCCCACGAAAGGCCGCGAAAAATCCCGCTGCGTGGTGCGCAACGAAAACGGCTCGCTGGCCTGCGGCGCAGGCGCAACCGGCAGGTCGGAAGCCGCCTTGTCGGGGCCCGTGGTTCCAGCCGGACTCTGAGCGAAACCACCAGGCATACAAGATGAAGCGGTCAGCAAAATCGCGGCTACGGCGCGCAAACGCCCTCCGCTCTGCTTCCGCATCCGGGCCGGGCTCACCGTCCCGGACTCCTGCTCTGCCAACACACCTCTACGATCCAATTGCATGCTTTTCTCCACGAATGTTTCGGGCAAACAGGGTGCCACTCTTCCTGACGTCCGCCGGACTGATTAAGACGCATTGAGTTTCGAATTTACAGGATCACTTCCAGATCCGTCCGTTGGCTCACTCACCTATACGCGCCCACCAGGCTGCCGGTTCCCGATTCCAGGCAAATTCTGTTTTGGCCCATGCGGATCTACCCTGCGAATGCTTGAGTATATCCCAGCCGGGCACGGGTTCCAGCCAGGAGCTGGATCGTTTAACCTGAGGAACGGAACCATTCAATGACCGACCCGATTCAGAACGCCGCCGCTCAGCCTGAGTTTACCCCCACCGTCGCCCCTGGCCAGCAGAACTGGAAGCTTACCCTCAGCTACGACGGAACCGACTTCAAGGGCTGGCAGGTGCAGCCCGGCGAACGCACCGTACAGGGCGAACTGCAGGCCACTCTTGGCCGCATCGTAGGCGAAGCTCCTCTGCCTCAGGGCTCGGGTCGCACCGACGCCGGTGTGCACGCCCTCGCCCAGGTGGCCAGCTTCCCGCTCTCCACCCACATTCCCGCCTCCAACCTGCACCGGGCACTGAATGGGAAGCTCCCCCCGTCCATCCGCGTGATCGAAACCAAAATCGTACGCAACACATTCCATGCGCGCCACAGCTCGCAGGCCAAAACGTATGAGTACCGCATCTTTCGCGCCGCACTCTGCCCGCCGTTTCTGGCCCGCTACGTTTACGCCAGCCGCTGGCCCATGGACTTTGACGCCCTCCAGCAGGCCGCGCAGGCCTTCGTAGGCCAGCACGACTTTCTGAGCTTTGCCGCCAGCGATCCTGACCTGGGCACGCGTGAAAACCCCGGCAGCCAGATCAACGACGGCAAGCAGAAGAGCACCATCAAAACGATCTTCTCTTCCACCTGGAGCCAGGCCGAATCTTCCGACGGTCCGCTGCTGATTTATCGCGTGCGTGGTAACGGATTCCTGCACCACATGGTCCGCAATCTGGTTGGAACCATGCTGGAGATCGGTCGGGGCAAGTTCAAGACCGAAGACATACCGCGAATTCTGGCCGCCCGCAGCCGCTCGGCAGCCGGACCCACGGCCCCGGCCCGCGGGCTCTTCCTGCACTCGGTCGAGTACCGTCCCCAGGACGAAGCGCTAGAGTAGGACCAGCCCACGCTCCATCCGAGCTTGAAGCCTCTTCTGTCTCCCCTTTTTATGGACCAGAACTGGCTGCGGATCTTTCGCGGAAGCTGTGTGTCCTTGGAGCCAACCTTCATGGATGCAGAGGAAAAAACAACCGCCGATCCTTCGACTCCCTGCGCTCGCTCAGGAGAGCTGGCTGAAAAAAGGGTGGAGCACCCGAGCTGTAATAGTACTGATTTACCACCCTCCTAAAGGTCCTACCTCTCCACCTTCTCGGACACAATTTTCCCTCCCTAAAAACTATCTCCACAGTTTCCCTGCAAATACTCAGCAATAACTCCTGAGTTATTTTTCCATTCCCAACTCTCTCTTCCATGTGTTAATTTTTCGACAACTTACGCAGAGCTCCATTCCCCTCCCTCTGTATGGGGCGCTGCTCATGCACAAGACGGCGAACGTCCCCCATCCCGAGTCATGCACTCGCGCGATGGTCAGACCTTTGTGGCCTTGAAACACTGACCCACACGCAAAAGGAGATTCACATGTGTAGCTCTACCCTCCGCGGAATCCTGCTTCTGGCAGCTGCGGCCATCACCCCCGCCTATGCCACCACCGTCTACGTTGGCGGCTCGGGAACCAGCCATTACAGCACCATTCAGACCGCTGTGAATGCCCTGCCCTCCACCGGTGGAACCATTGAAGTGACCGCCGGTACGTACAAGGAGCAAGTCACCATCAGCAAGCCCGATGTGCGACTGATCGGCGAAGGCAGCAGCGCCGCCTCCACCATCCTCTATGACGATCTGTCTAGCTCGAACTCCACCGACGAGGCCTCTTCCACGCTCATCGTGACCACGGCCGCCACCAACTTCTTTATGGAAAACATCGAGGTGGAAAACACCAACACGACCGAAGGCAACACGCGTGTGCCGGCGCTGGCCATGTATGTGGTTGCTGACCGCGTGGTGATGCGCGATGTGCGCCTGATCGGCCGCCAGGACACGCTTTACCTGGGTAGCCAGGGCTGCAGCAGCACGACCTGCACTGCCAGCCGCCAGTACGTCTATGGATCCTACATTGAGGGCAATGTGGACTTCATCTTTGGCGACAGTGCGGCGGTCTTTTCCGACAGCACCATCATGATCGACGAAAACAGCAGCACCAGTGGCGAAACGACGATCACCGCGCAGCGGCGTCTGTTCACCAACTACCTGAGCGGCTTCGTCTTTCTGAATTGCACCGTTGAAGCAGCCTCATCGAGCCAGACCAACGACTATCTGGGCCGCCCCTGGAACAAGTATTCCAAGGTCATCTTCATCGACACCGCCATGACCGCGCCCATTGCCACGGCCGGCTGGATCGAGTGGTCCTCCAGCACGGCCTATCTGGACACTGCCGACTATGCCGAGTACGGCTCGACCGGCACCGGCGCCTCTGGCTACACCAGCAAGAAGCGCGAGTCGTATGCCGTCTACCTCACCTCCTCCGAGACTTCGCAGTACGCAGCCAACACCTTCCTGGCCGGCTCCGATAGCTGGGAACCGACCACGGTGGACTAATTTCATTTGGCCGGGGACGCACATCTCCGGCCAGACCGTCCGCATCCAGAGTCGACGCAGGGTATGTTCTCACGCCCCCGCGCTAAAATACGTCAATCCTGTTACTCTGGATGCGTCTTGATGAATCTGCAGAAGCGCACCGCAGCATTTGCACGCGTAACCGCGCTGGCCGCGCTCAGGCCAGTGCATGCGGCCTTTCAGTGGCTGCACCAGAACCCCAAAACCATGATGGACTGGCAGGCCGAAGTGACCTCCATTCCCGCGCCGCCCTTCGGCGAACAGGCCCGCTCCATATGGATGGCCGAGCGCTTTGCCGAGGCAAGTCTGGAGCGGATTGAAACCGACGCGGTGGGCAATGTGTACGGCTGGCTGCCCGCGCCCGCCCTGCCGCCCGAAAGCACGGGGCCAGTGGTGGTGCTGTCGGCACATCTGGACACTGTTTTCCCAGCCAGCACTCCGCTCAAGCCACAGCTGGAAGGCGATACACTGCGTGCTCCCGGCGTCTGCGACAACGGCGCGGGCGTTATTGGCATTCTGGCCATCGCCCACGCGCTCAAGCAGTCAGGAATCGCACTGGCCGCGCCGCTCATCTTCATGGGCAATGTGGGCGAAGAGGGCGAAGGCGATCTGCGTGGTGTGCGCTATCTCTACCAGAGCCATCCGCTGGCCGGACGCATTGCAGCGCACGTTATTCTGGATGGCGCAGGCACTGACACGGCCGTCACCCGCGCGCTCGGCAGCCGGCGTTTTCAGGTAACGATTCAGGGCCCCGGCGGCCACAGCTTTACCGATGCGGGCAATCCCAACCCCATTGCCACGCTCTCTTCGGCACTGGCACACTTTGCCGATACGCCCCTGCCCGCCGATCCCGTCACCACCATCAATCTGGGCACCATCCGGGGCGGCACCAGCGTGAACGCCATTCCCGAGTCGGTGCAAGCCTCGGTGGACATGCGCTCCACCAGTCCCGACCAACTGCTGCGGCTGGAAGTGGCGCTCTTCCGCGCCGTGGAGAACGCCGTGGGACAGACCAACCAGAAGGCCATGGCGATCAAGCGCAAGCCGCTCACCTTCCAGATTGCCCGCATCGGCGACCGTCCCGCCGCATTTCTGCCCGAAGGCTCTCCCCTGCTGGCCGCATTGCTGGCTGTGGACCGCCATCTGGGCCTGCGCAGCGAACAAAGGCTGGGTTCCACCGACGCCAACATTCCGCTTTCGCTCGGCATTCCGGCGCTTTCCATGGGCGCGGGCGGCGAAGGCGGCGGAGCCCACACGGTCAGCGAATGGTACTCCGACCGCGACCGCGAAACCGGCCTGAAACGCGTGTTGCTGCTTACGCTTTCCATGGTGGAATGGGCCGCCGAATTATAGAAAATTCAGAGTTGGTGTAGTGCGAGTCGATGCTTTCCAGTGCAGTTTTCCTCAAGAAAACTGCACCTGGCACCTTCTTCGCGCCCCCACGGAAACTCTGGATTTGCTATAAAACCAATCTGCCTGTAAAAAGAGAAAAACCCGCGCTGGAGTGAATCCAACGCGGGGCTTTTCTTTGGTTCTGAAATTTGCTCGCCGACTACTCCAGCATCTGCAGATCAAGCGGCGGATCGATCAGGCAGTCCATGGTACGGATCGCCTCCAGCGCGCGCCTGAGCGTGGAGCTCTTGCAGGGTTCCACCGTCACCACGAAGGGCAGCGCCTGCTCCGGGTAGCCAGCCTTCTGCACAATGGCGCGGATGTTGATCTTTTCCTTGGCCAGTGCGCCGGTAATTTCAGCCACGATGCCGGGACGATCGGCCACCTTGAAGCGGACATAGTGTGGCACTTCAAACTCCGCGTCCACCTGGGCCTTTTCCGCCGGAATCTGCACCCGCAGAGAACCGTGCGCCAGTGCCACCAGATCGCTGACCACGGCAACAGCCGTAGGATGGCCGCCCGCGCCATGGCCGCTGAAGACCACATCGCCACCATAACGGCCGTTGAGCACAACCATGTTCTCCGTGCCACGCGACCAGGCCAGCGGCGAACGACGATCCACCAGCATTGGGCCAACGGTGGCGGCAATCGTGCCGTTCTTCACCTGCGCCCGCGCCACCTGACGGATGGTACAGCCGAGATCAGCGGCATAGCTGAAGTCCACCGCTGAAACCGCGGTGATGGCCTGCGGCGCAATCTCTTCCGGGTTGATGATGACGCGCATCGCCAGCCGCATCAGAATGGCCAGCTTGGAGCGGGCGTCAAAGCCGCCCACGTCCTCCGTCGGATCAGCCTCGGCATAGCCCTTGGCCTGCGCATCGGCCAGCACCGGAGCGTAGTCCGCGCCCTTTTCCATGCTGCTCAGAATGAAGTTGCAGGTACCGTTCAAAATGCCCAGAATGCTCTGGATGCGGTCGCCAGCCAAGCCCTGCTCAATGCCGGGAATCACCGGAATGCCGCCGGCCACAGCCGCGCCAAACTTCAGCTGTCCACCCTTTTCAGCGGCCAGCTTTTCAAGCGACACGCCTTCCAGCGCGATCAGCTTCTTGTTGGCCGTCACCACGCTCTTGCCCGCATCAAGCGCCGTACGCACCCAGCGTCCGGCCGGATCAAGCCCGCCCATCAGCTCCACAATCACATCCACATCGTCGGCCCGGAGCACGGCGGCGGCGTCTTCTGTCCACTCCACGCTCTCCGGAATCCAGTCCACACGCTTGCGCGCCACGTTGCGGTTGTAAATACGCACCAGTTCCATTCCCGCAGGCTTGGCCTCAACCAGAATCCGGGCCACCGAGCTGCCCACGGTGCCAAAACCAAACAAGGCAATGCGCAGCGGACGATCGGGCTGCGAGATGGAGGCGGCGGAGGCGATCTTGGCGTCTGACACGGGACTATCCTTTGTTCGGAGGTTTGCGAAAAATAGAGAATCGATGGTGCGTTGTTACGATGATACCCGAAGCCGTTCCTGTAGCACCGCGCTACAGCGCACTTCCTGCGGCAGATACAGCAAAAGGGGCAACCCTCCGCTGAAGGTGGCCCCTTTTGTCGGAAGCGCAGCAATCGTTCTTGGCCCGGCTGCGCTGCATCGAGGCGCGTTTGCGCCATCCCGCGGCAGGATCGGGAACAGACAGGCACAGAATGCTATGTGCCTTTGCGCATCTGAAAATCCACCCACTGCCTTCGCCGTAATTGTAGCAATCCCTTCAAGGCTGCAAGGACCGCTTGCGCCGATCCGTCCTGCTTCGTGGTAAAGCACGGAATTCTTTGCGGAGAAGCACTTCTTCCGGAGCCAAAGGCCGCGCTCTGCCTTGATGGCAAATCACGCCTACACGATAAAGCCCAACAAAACTATCGATGCAAACCTTTTAGTATGAGCGCATTGCGATATGTTCTAAATGATATGTAAGTTTTACCGTCGAGAACAGTTTGACGGTTTCGCTTTGCTTTCGCTTTTTGCGCTATACTGCCGGTATGCATTCCCGCCGCGTATATATGCGCTTTGCCAGCCGTCTGGCGTGCTGGCACGACGAGTTTACCGATGAACACGAACACTACCAGAGCGCTCCAGCGCTGACAAGCTCTACACGTTATTATGCGCACCCCTATAGCATTTTCGGAATTGCTGTAGACCGAAAGCAGGATGCTAAGTGCCTTTTTCATCAAGAAAAAGGCACCTTGCAAGCCCCTTAAAAAGTCTATATGTATTCCGAAAATGCTCTAGCACATGTCCGTAGACAAGTGCCTATTGCGGCATGCAGTCGAAAACGGCGGCCAATACCGGAAACTTTTTCTCGTAGTTTGGCGAAACGATTGTTAAAAGGAGAGACCCATGACCGATGCAAGTGCAATCGAAGAATTGAAATCGTTAACTAAAAGGATGGACGAATTGAAAACCAAAGCAGTCGAAGAGTTGACTGCAAACATTGCAGAACTCGAATTCAAACTCACAGAAGCGAAGGCACAACTGGCAGAGATTAACGGCGAACCTACGACAACCAAGCGTGGTAAACGAACGAAAGTGGAAAAAACTGATTCGGTAGCAACCGAACCGGCAGCACTTGTTCCAGAAGCAGCACAGAACAAGTAGCATCGCTACCAGCGCAGTAAAAGCCCCGGCTTCGTGCCGAGGCTTTTACTACTAGAGTTTCTCTTCAGCACTACGACCTCCGATAATTCGTTTTCTGCGTGAATCGCTCTGTAAGTTACAAAAAATGCGCCGAAATCCAAGGATTCGGCGCATTTTTTGCGCAATTTCCGCGCAAGTTTTCTGTCATTTTAAATTCAACAGTTTACAGAAACACCCCTATTCCCACTCGATGGTGCCGGGGGGTTTGCTGGTGATGTCGTAGACTACGCGGTTGATGCCGCGCACTTCGTTGACGATGCGGCTGCTGATGCGCTTGAGCACCTCGTAGGGGATCGGCGACCAGTCAGCGGTCATGCCATCTTCCGAGTTCACGGCGCGCACCGCGCAGGTGTAGGCATAAGTGCGCTGGTCACCCATCACGCCCACGCTCATTACCGGCAACAGCACGGCAAAGCTCTGCCAAATCGACGAGTAGAGTCCGGCAGCCTTGATTTCAGCCACCACAATCTCATCGGCGTTCTGCAGCAGGGTTACGCGGTCGGACGTAACTTCGCCAAGGATGCGCACGGCCAAGCCCGGACCCGGAAAGGGTTGGCGGCCGAGCACGTCTTCCGGCATCTCCATGTCACGGCCAATGCGGCGCACTTCGTCCTTGAACAGATCGCGCAGAGGCTCAATCAGCTTGAGCTTCATGTGATCCGGCAAGCCGCCCACGTTATGGTGGCTCTTGATGGTCTGGCTGGGGCCCTTTACGCTCGACGATTCAATCACGTCGGGGTAAAGCGTACCCTGCACCAGCCAGTCCACGCCGCCGGTCTGCTTGGCGATGCGGTTGGCCTCATCATCAAACACGGCGATGAACTCCGCGCCAATGATTTTGCGCTTCTTCTCGGGATCCGTAACACCGGCCAGCTTCGACAGGAAGCGTTCGCTGGCGTCCACGGCCACAATGTTCAGGCCGAGTTTGTCGCGCAGATTGTCCTGCACGCTCTGGAACTCGTTCTTGCGCAGAACACCGTTGTTCACAAAGATGCAGGTGAGCTGCGTACCGATGGCCTTGTGCACCAGCATGGCGGCTACCGATGAATCCACGCCACCGGAGAGGCCGCAGATCACGTGGCCGTCGCCGACCTTCTGCCGGATCTGCTGCACGGAGCTCTCGATGAAGTGAGCCGGGGTCCAATCACCCGCTGCCTGGCAGACCTTGAAGACGAAGTTCTTGATCAGCTCAGAGCCAAGCGGGGTGTGATGCACTTCCGGGTGGAACTGCACGGCCCAGATGCGGCGCTGCTCGTTGGCAATGCCAGCCAGAGCGTTGTTGGTGACGGCAGTGCGATGGAAGCCCTCCGGCAGTGCGATGGCTTCGTCGCCATGGCTCATCCACACGGCAATGGTTTCCGGCAGGCCGGCAAACAGCTGCGTGGAGCGATCTTCGAGCGTGACTTCCGCGTGCCCGTACTCGCGCTTGGGAGCCGGACGAACCTTGCCGCCCAAATTGTGCACGATGAACTGCAGGCCGTAGCAAATGCCCAGCACGGGCAGGCCCAGTTCCAGCACCTTGGGGTCAGCGGCCGGGGCATCGGCGTCGTACACCGACGAGGGACCGCCCGACAAAACAATGCCGAGCGGGCTATAAGACTGAATCTCCGCCAGCGGAGCCGTACAGGGCAGAACGACCGAAAAGACGTTCTGTTCGCGGATGCGGCGGGCGATCAGCTGCGTGTATTGCGAACCGAAATCGAGGATGACAATGGTTTGTGTGGCCACATATTGAGTGTGTCAGGCCTGAGCCGGGCTGTAAAGCTGCTCCAGTGGTCAGCTAAGCTGGAAAAGTCCAGGGAGGAACAAGCAAAAACCACAAATCCACTTGGCCAAAGAGTTTGTCCGGGAATATACTCGCTTGCAAATTTCCATGGATTCCAAAGCCCGGCTCCTGCCAAATTGCGGCCGGAACCGGGCAACTCGGGATGGCCCTTCCGCCTGAAAGGAACTCTCATGAAAACTCCTCTGTGTTTCATGCCTTTCGCATTTTCGCTTTTCCTCCTCCTCGCACCCTCAGCCCTGGCCGAGAAAAAACCTTCCGCTCCTCACCCCCACCCGCCCACGTACTACCTGCCGCATCTGCTGCCTTCGGTCACCGACGCGGCCGACAAACTCCAGTTTTTGGCCCCCCATGTAAGTTACGGGAGCTACGGCGGGGCTGACCGCGTGAACGTCTCCCGTACCGGCGTGCAAATGTTCTTTTCCCAGTCGGGCGTGGTGCAGCGAACGCAATATTTCTGGTCCTGGGGCGGCGGCTACAACGCCCCCGTCTCGGTTCCCTACCAGTACAGCGCCACCTTCAGCCTGCAGTACGCTGAACTGGACTCGCTGCGCTACGCCGACGGAAATGTCTACGTCTGCGCGACCAACAACTCGTGCGACATGCTGAGCACCCCCGACGTGCCGCAGGATCACATGCTGATGGACGCTCTTCTGACCCTGGCCGTGGCCAGCGGCAACACCCATGTGGCCGTGGCCGACCTCGCCTGGGAAAGTCCTTCCCCTAAAGAACTGAAAAAGCTGAAGCTGGGAGACGCGCGCCGAATCACGGCCGTGGATGCGAACTCGCCCGGCGCGCTGGCGGGCATTCAACCCGGTGACATTCTGACCGCCATGGAGGGCGTACCCTACCACGGGGACATTTATGGCCAGATGGCCGTGAAATGCCTGAACGCCCACCCCGAGGGCTGCACCGTACACATGGATGCGCTGCGGAACGGCGCTCCGATCAAGTTTGAAGTGGCCGTCAAACCAGCCTTCAGCCCTGCCGCCGCACAGGATCTGCAGGCCCGGGCGGCTGCTCTGGCCGCGCAAATCGACAGCGGACATCCAGCCCCTGCCACCCCGACATCCCCACCGCAGGGCGGCGTCAAACTGGGTATTCGCGTCCGGGCCGCCACCGACGAAGATGCCCATGCCGCCCTACTGGCTGAAACCCGCGGAATCTTCGTGCAGAGTGTCGATGCCGGAGGACTAGCCGACAGCATCAAGCTACAGGCCAGCGATATTCTTTTGGAAATAGACGGCGTTAAAATCGTCTCCATGGATGATTTCCGCAAGCGCTTGGCCACCCCCTTCTCCACGCTGACCATCTGGCGGGCGGGAGCAAGCATCAAGCTACAGGTACCGGAAAGCTTCTGATCGGCAAATGAGTGAGGGCTTCAACTCCAGAGGGATGATTCATTCCTACTGCCCATGGAATTGGCTTTTCTGCTCAGCCTTCTCAACAAACACGCATTCAGGCAAGACGGGCTTCAGTCCGCCTTTTTCTTTTCTCATTCTCCGGGATGATTTTGCCCTCTATCTGGTTGTTTTTAATCGCCGGAGCACTACAATGGCGGAATAGTCTAGAGCAGCATGACAGCGCCTTCGGGAGTTCACCCGTCTCCCCGCCTCAAATCTCTGGACCAGGAGCAACGATGAAAACCTTCAAGACTCTCTGCCTGCTTTCGCTTGGTCTGATCCCGGCCGGTATAGCGATGGCGCAGCAGCCCAGCGGGGCTAGTGTGCCTCAGCCGCCAGCCAATGTCACCAGCTTCGACGCCACGGCCATCGACACCACGGCGGACCCCTGCACGGACTTCTACCAGTACACCTGCGGCAACTGGAAGAAGAACAACCCCATCCCGTCGGACAAAACGCGCTGGAGCCGCTCCTTTTCGCTGGTAGGTGAGCGCAACCGCTACCTGCTTTGGCAAGAGTTGGATGCCGCCTCCAAGGCCCCCACGTCGCCGCTGCAGAAGCAATACGGTGACTTTTACGCCGCCTGCATGGACACCACCGCAGCCGACAAGCTGGGTGCCGAGCCCATCAAGCCCTCCTGGAGCCGCATCGACAAGCTCACCAGCGTCAAGCAGTTGCCCGCCCTGCTCAGCGAACTGGAGAACACCGGAACCCCCGACGGCTTCTTCGAGTTTGGCGTCGGACAGGACGAAAAGGACTCCAGCAAACAGATTGCCCAGCTCTCCCAGGGCGGCCTGACGCTGCCTGATCGCGACTACTATCTGGTAGACACCGAGCGCTTCAAGACTATCCGCGCCAAGTACGTGGAGCACGTCACCAAAATGTTTGTGCTGGCTGGCGAAAGCCAGTCGCAGGCAGCCAAGGACGCCACCGCTGTCCTGGAGGTTGAAACCGCCCTCGCCAAGGCTTCGATGAGCCGCACCGAGATGCGCGACCCCGTCGCCACCTATCACATTTACACCACCGCCGATCTGGCCAAGCTGACGCCGGAGTTCGACTGGAGCATCTACTTCAAGTCCATCGGCATTGGCGGCTTTGACTCGCTCAACGTGGGCACGCCTGACTTCTTCAAGTCGCTGGACGGTCTGCTGAAGAGCGAGCCGGTCGATGCTTGGAAGAGCTATCTGCGCTGGCAGGCCCTGCACGGACAGGCCCGCCTGCTTTCAAAGGCCATCTTTGACGAAAACTTCGACTTCTTCTCCCGCACTCTGGCTGGCCAGAAGCAGCCCGAAGACCGCTGGAAGATGTGCTCGTCGATGACCGACGGCGCTCTCGGCGAGGCCGTGGGCCAGGACTGGGTCAAGCAGAACTTCCCGCCCGCCGCCAAGGACAGCATGGAAAAGCTGGTGGCCGCGCTCGAAAAGTCGCTCGGCGACGACCTCAAAACGCTGCCCTGGATGAGCGATGAAACCAAGAAGGCCGCGCTCGAAAAGCTCTCCCTCTTCCGCCAGAAGATCGGCTACCCCGAAAAGTGGCGCGACTACTCCAGCGTCAAGGTCAGCCGTAACGATCTGGTGGGGAACACGCACCAGTCCGCCATCTACGAACGCAACTACAACTACGCCAAGCTGGGCACGCCGGTGGACGAGAAGGAATGGGGCATGACGCCTCCCACCGTCAACGCCTACTATGATCCCTCTTTCAACGACATCAACTTCCCGGCCGGCATTCTGCAGCCGCCCTTCTTCGACTTCAAGGTCGATCCGGCGGTCAACTTTGGCGGCATTGGCGTGGTGATTGGCCACGAAATGACCCACGGCTTCGATGACGAGGGTTCGCAGTTCGACGGCCACGGCAACCTGCGCGAGTGGCAGACGCCCGCCGACCGCAAGGCCTTTGAAGAGCGCACCCAGTGCGAAGTGGACGAGTACTCCGGCTTTGAGGCTGCTCCGGCCCGCGCTGATACGCCCGCCCAGAAGCTGAACGGCAAGCTGACGCTTGGCGAAAACACGGCCGACAACGGCGGTCTGCGCATCGCCTACCTGGCCCTGCTGGACACCCTCGCCGCCGAAGGCAAGACCATCGACGACAAGATCGACGGCTACACCGAGGCGCAGCGCTACTTCATCGGCTTCGCCCAGGTATGGTGCCAGAATCAGACCGAGCAGTCGGCCCGCCAGTCCGCACTCACCGATCCGCATTCGCCCGGTCAGTGGCGCGTAAACGGCACGGTGCAGAACTTTGACAGCTTCGGAAAGGCCTTCGGCTGCAAGGTCGGCCAGCCCATGATGCCCGTCAAGAGCTGCCGCGTCTGGTAAAACAACTTGCAATACAGCACCACAAAACGGCCGCATCCTGTTCTTTTGGATGCGGCCGTTTTTTATCCGATCAAGCCCCCAAAATCAGCGAAAACCCCGAATCGTGCTAACATGACCATGGTCAGTGACCATGGGAGGAATTTTATGGCGACTACCATCCCCGCCGGTGAATTCAAGGCCAAGTGTCTGAAACTGCTCGATCAGGTGGCCGAAAACCGCCAGCCGCTCACCATCACCAAGCATGGCAAGCCCGTGGCCCAGATCGTGCCCATCAAGGAAGAAACCAGTTTTGTCGGTTCCATGCGTGGCAGCGTGCTCTACATGGGCGACATTATCTCGCCGCTCGATGTGGAGTGGGAGGCGATGAAGTGACGGCAGAAATTGCCCGATCCTCCATTCTTCTACTAGATACGCATGTTCTTGTCTGGTCGCTGGAAGAGGGACCGCGACTAGGCATGGCGTGCAAACAGTTGATTAATCAAGCTGCTCACCAGAACAAGCTGGTCCTCAGCGCGATTACGCCCTGGGAGATTGCACTTTTGGTTTCAAAAGGGCGGCTGAATTTGAGCCGCGATGTGATGGACTGGATGGATCTGGCGCTCTCCAAACCGGGCCTGACACTCATTCCGCTCGCCCCCGCAATCGCGGTTTCCAGCACTCGCCTCCCCTTCGAGATGCACTCCGACCCTGCCGACCGCATTCTGGTGGCCACCGCCCGCCAGTTGGGAGCAACGCTTGTCACCGCCGACCGGGCGCTACTGGCCCTGGGCGAGGCTGGAAACTACCGGGCACTCAACGCGGAGCAGTAAAAGAAAAAGCCTCTGGAAAGACTCCAGAGGCTTTGATCTTTTGCGGGCTTATTGCGCAGCAATCAGACGGCAGAGCGCTTCTTCCCAGGGCGCTTGGCAGCGGGAACAACCTCCGGCACCACAACGCGATGCGGATCAGAAAGAATGGCCTGCAACCCTTCCGGTAGCGCGGAAAAGGGCACGGCGCGCGCAAAGTCTTCGGCGGTCCATTCCGGGTTGTCGTCATCAAGCAACTCAGGATCTGGAACTGGCATACTGTGTCCTTTCTTTGCGGTTAGCCCGGCGCAGGCTGATCACCCTCAGTGTACCGCCGCGCATGGTGAAAACCAATGCGTAGAGGGTATTTTCAATGAACCCGATTGCCCGTATGCGCACTTCCCCGTAGTCGCGGCGACGGTCTTCAGCATAGTCGGCAGTAACAAAATGAAAGCCCTCAACGACTTCAAAACCGAAGCCGCGCTCCAGCTGATTCCGTTCGCTCTTCCGTGGATCATACGTAATTTCCACGCGGCCATTGTAGCCGGAAAGCAACCAGGATGCTTGAGAAATCCAGAAAGTCAGCTTGGCAGCAAGTTATAGCATTTTCGGAATTGCTGTAGACCGAAAGCAGGATGTTAAGTGCCTTTTTCCTCAAGAAAAAGGCACCTTGCAAACCCCTTAAAAAGTCTACATGTATTCCGAAAATGCTCTAGCAGTCCAGGGCATCTGTGGTGCAGCCAATCCATGCGAAAAGCAACCGCGGATCTTTCGACTGCGTTTGGCCAAAAAACCGGCCAAACTTCTCTCAAGATGACAGGCATCAACAGAAAGCGGCCGCATCCAGAGGAACTGGATGCGGCCGTTTTCTGTTTCCAGCAGCGGGGAGGGCGCGCAAAGCGCGCAGTTGGCCCCACCGCAGGTGGTGGCTACTTTTCCGTCAGGGCGACCACGCCGGGGAGCTTTTTGCCTTCGAGGAACTCGAGGCTGGCGCCGCCGCCGGTGCTGATGTGGGTGATCTGATCGGCGAGGCCGGTCTTGTTGATGGCGCTCACCGAGTCACCGCCGCCGATGATGGAGATGGCTGCCTTGTTGGCGGCCACAGCCTTGGCGATGGCGTTGGTGCCGATGGCGAACTTCTCGAACTCGAAGACACCAGCGGGGCCGTTCCAGACGATGGTCTTGGCCGAAGCGACAATCTTCTCGATGGCCGCAATCGACTTGGGACCGATGTCCAGACCCTGCCAATCGGCGGGGAAGTCCTTGTCGCAATCCCACGGCTGGGTATTGGCGTTGGCGTCGAAGGCGTCGGCCAAAACGTTGTCGACCGGAAGCAGCAGGTTCACGCCCTTGGCCTTGGCCTTGGTGAGCGCATCCTTGGCCATGTCGATCTTGTCTTCTTCCACCAGCGACTTGCCAGTGGCCACGCCGAGGGCGCGCTGGAAGGTGTAGGCCATGCCGCCCACGATGATCAGAGTGTCGACCTTGTCGAGCAGGTTCGAAATCACGTCGATCTTGCCCGAGATCTTGGAGCCGCCGATGATGGCCACGAAGGGCTTTTCGGGATTCTCCAGAGCCTTGCCGAGGTAGGTGATTTCCTTTTCCATCAGCAGGCCGGCAACGGCGGGCTTCAGGAAGTGGGTAATGCCTTCCGTGGAGGCGTGGGCGCGATGGGCGGAGCCGAAGGCGTCGTTCACATAAACGTCGGCCAGCGAGGCCAGCTGCTTGCTGAATGCGGCGTCGTTGGCTTCTTCCTCAGCGTGGTAGCGGAGGTTCTCAAGGATCAGCACCTGACCAGCCTGGAGTTTAGCGGCAGCGGCTTCAGCCTCGGCACCGATGCAGTCGGTGGCAAAGAGGACGGCAACGTCCTTGCCGAGCGTGGCCTTGAGCAACTCAGCGAGGCGGGCAACCACCGGCTTGAGCGAGTACTTGGGGTTGACCTTGCCCTTGGGACGACCGAGGTGCGAGGCCAGAATGATCTTGGCGCCCTTGTCGAGAGCGAACTTGAGCGTGGGCAGGGTGGCCTTGATGCGGGTGTCATCGGTGATCGTCGCGCCGTCTTCGGTCAGCGGCACGTTGAAATCAACACGGATGAAGACCTTCTTGCCGGCCAGATCGATATCGCGAATGGAAAGCTTGGACATATAACTCACTCCGGGAAATCTTGAAGGCTCTTGACCCGTCGTGAGGCGGTGAAGCGGCTCCGCGGGCGGAGAGCGGAGGGATATAAAAACGCTGCGGTGAGCGCCGATCCGAGCGGATCAGGCACTCACACGCAAAGCGCAGTGGCTTACAGGCCCTTCTTGACGAGGAAGCTGATCAGGTCAACCACACGGTTGGAGTAGCCCCACTCGTTGTCGTACCAGCTGATGACCTTGACCTGGCCACCGACCGTCTTGGTCAGGGGAGCATCAAAGATCGAGCTGTTGGGGTTGCCCTTGAAGTCGCTGCTGACGAGTTCGTTATCGTCATAGGCGAGGATGCCCTTCAGTTCGCCTTCCGAAGCCTTCTTGACGGCGGCGTTCAGCTGTTCGGCGGTGATGGGCTTCTCGGGAACGAAGGTCAGATCAACGACCGAGACGTTCGGTGTGGGAACGCGGATGGCAAAGCCATCCAGCTTGCCCGAGGTCTCAGGGATGACCAGCTTGAGGGCCTTGGCGGCACCGGTCGAGGTCGGAATCATCGACAGAGCTGCAGCACGGGCGCGACGGATGTCCTTGTGCGGCGTGTCGAGGATGACCTGATCGTTGGTATAGCTGTGGATGGTGGTCATTACGCCGCTGACCAGACCGCATGTCTCCAGGATCACCTTGACGACCGGAGCGAGGCAGTTGGTGGTGCAGCTGGCGTTGGAGATGACATTGTGCTTCGAGGCGTCGTACTTTCCTTCGTTAACGCCGAGCACGATGGTGATGTCTTCGTTCTTGGCCGGAGCCGAGATGATGACCTTCTTCACGGTCGAACCGAGGTGGGCCTTAGCCTTCTCACCATCGGTGAAGAAGCCAGTCGACTCGACGACAACCTGCGCACCGACGGAAGCCCAATCGAGCTTGGCAGGGTCGCGTTCGCTGAAGACCTTGATCTTCTTGCCATCGATGGAGATGGAGTCTTCGCCGGCGACGATCTCGTTCTTCAGGTTGCCAAGAATCGAATCGTACTTGAGCAGGTGAGCCAGGACCTTGGGGCTGGTCAGGTCGTTGACGGCTACGAACTCGATCTCAGGATTGCCAAGAGCGGCGCGCAACACGTTGCGGCCGATACGGCCGAAGCCGTTGATGCCAACCTTTACTGCCATTGTTGTTGTCTCCTTCGTGTTTCGGTGAGGCTTGTGAATTTTATGAGCGTGAACTCAAAGCGTCTGGCGGCGTGCCCGAGGGCTGTCTACCAAACCCTTCATGCTACCATCCGGCGCTGCTTCTGCCCTGTGAATTCTCTGGGCAAAATGTTCTACGCCTACTGTACGGCTCACAGCAAGGATGCCTGCCACCCAGAACGACTGTATGTGACGAGATGCACATCATTTGCAGCAGCAGGCATGAATATGTTATTCGGGTAAGGAAGTAAAGGTAAGCTCCCCATGAGAAGACGTTCCAAACGCGGTCCCAATAATAGTGAATCGACCGGCAAGATTGGCCAGGAAATCCCTGTGAATCAACCAGCTCCGCTGGTGCCCAGCTATGCAGACGATCTGCCGGCGCGAGAGAGTGCGCCCCCGGCCCCCAAGCCAACGGCGCCGAAAACCGAACCCCGCAAACCTGCCCGGCCCGACTGGAACGAACAGGCCAAGGCCGGCAAGCTCGAAGTGGAAACCCAGCCCGAGATGCCTGCCGCACCGGCGGCGGGCTCTAGCAATCCGCAAGCGCCCAAGGGCTCGGTGGTGCTGGCCATCGGCATGCCCGGATCAGGCAAAACCACCTGGTTTGGCCGACGCGGCGTGACCCCGCTCTCCAGCGACATGCTGCGCAACATCCTGTTCGACGACGTGGAAGAGCAGCGCTTTCAGGGACTGGTGTTTTCCACCCTGCGCTCGCTGCTGCGCGCCCGCCTTATCGCCCACATGCCCATGAACTACGTGGACGCAACCAACCTGAGCGTGCATGAGCGCCGCCAGTGGATCAAGATGGCCAAGAGCTTCGGCTACGAGGTGCAGGCCGTCTTCTTCGACGTACCACTGGAGGTTTGCCTGGAGCGCAATCGCCAGCGTGACCGCTCAGTAAGCGAAGACATCATGCGCAAGATGGCTGAAAAACTCAAGCCGCCGGTCTTTGAGGAAGGCTTTGAGAAGATCACCGTGGTGCGCGTGAAGAATGCTGGGTAGAACAGCTTTTAGCCTCTAGCTTCCAGTTCCTGGCTCATTGTACCTGGGATGGAATATTGGCTGAATCGAAGGGGCTCGTTCCCACAAAAAGCAGCTGACGGCTAAAAGCCGACAGCTGCTTTTTGCTGCAAGAAAAAGACTGTACCAGCCGGAGAAAAAGCCGATACAGCCTCGCATTGCAAAATGAGCTGGAAGCTGGAGGCTAGAAGCTGTTTTTTAAAACTGAAACTTTGCGCCGAACTGAATCTGGCGCGAGGTGGTTGAAGTGGCGGTAATCACGCCCGCCGTGGATGATGTGCCGGACGTGGTGGTGGTGCCGAGCGAAGAGGCTGCCGCTGC
The DNA here is from genome assembly GCF_048629425.1 of Telmatobacter bradus. Lineage (NCBI taxonomy): Bacteria > Pseudomonadati > Acidobacteriota > Terriglobia > Terriglobales > Acidobacteriaceae > Telmatobacter > Telmatobacter bradus. The sequence goes on along the minus strand of NZ_CP184532.1, from coordinate 1,731,023 downwards.
GTTGTAGGCCACTTCATTGGGCGTGGAGAAGTTGGTGTGGTTGAGGATGTTGAAGAACTCGGCGCGGAACTCAAAGCCGAGGCGCTCGGTAATATGGGCGCGCTTGGCGACGGAAAAATCCAGATTGTAGAGCCCCGGACCAATCAGGCTATCGCGGGCAACGTTGCCATAGGTGCCGTAGTAGCTGCCCGAAGGGCTGACGATGGGCACCACGGGGCGAATGAAGGCCGTCGGGTCAAACCACTCGGTGGACGTGCGCTTGTACACGCTGCCGGTAAAGTTGGGGTTCCAGCTGGGACGGATGGGATTGCGCGTATCGCCATTGCCGGTGGGGTTGTAGCCCAGCTGCGGGCTGAAGGGAAAACCGCTCTGCGCGGTAAAGATGGCGCTGGCTGTCCAGCTTCCAAGCAGCAAATCGACCGGACGGGAGATCTGGTTCAAAAAGTGGCGACCACGGCCCACGGGCAGTTCATAGCTGCCGTTGAGCGAGGCGATCTGGCGTGCGTCGGTCGCGGCCGGCCCCCAGTCGGACTTGGCATTGAGCGGAAAAGAGACGTAGGCCGGAGTGTTGCCACTGACCGAGGTATTCCAGGCCGAGCCGTTGTCCAGATTCTTTGACCACGTGTAGTTGCCACGGAATTGCAGGCCATTCGCGTAGCTGTGGCGGACGTCGACCTCCAGCGCGTTGTAGAGAGCTACGCCGCTGGAAACCCACGAAGTAGTGTTGGCCAATGCCGCATTCGCCAGCGTGGGAGCCGTGGCCGTCGCAGCGTAGGGGTAGTAGACCTGCCCGCTGGCAGTGTAGATGGGCACAGGCTCGTTCATGTCTTCGGAGAGGATCTGGTGGTAGCTGTGCGAGCCTATGTAGCCAATGGTGAGCGAGGTGCGCGGTGCAAGCTCCTGCTCCAGACGCAGGCTCCAGCTGAAGACCGCGGGCGTGGCCAGGTCAGGCTGCACGTTGGAGGGCGAGATCTTGGCGCTGGAGGAAACAGCCGAACCGGGAGCGATGGAAATGGAAGAGAGCGCAACGTTCTTGAGCGACTCGGCGGTGTTGTAGGGCGCGGTCAAGTCGAGGCGGTAATCAAGCGTGTCAAGCAGGCCGTAGTAAAGGCCAGCACCGCCGCGCAGAGCGATTTTACCGTTGCCGAAGAGGTCCCAGGCAAATCCCGCGCGCGGCGATGGCAGGAACTTGGCGCGGTTGTCAGAGAGCGCAGAGTGGCCCACGGTTGGATTGGTGGCCAGCACGCCGTTGACGATGGCATAGTTGGAGGCGCGATTCTGTGACTCGTTCCAGCCGTTGGTGGATTCGGAGCGGAAGCCGAGGCGAAGTTCCAGGCGCGGCAGAATCTTGACCGTGTCTTCCACGAAGGCAGCGCCCTCCAGTGAGCGCCAACCCAGCTCTGTGGGAGCGGGAACCACGGTGAAAGTGGCGACGGTGCCCTGCAGGAAGGTGGTCAGCGTAGAGAACGACGCCTGACCGTACTGGTACTGGGCCAACTGGTCATTGGACTGGACCTCTTGCAGCCAGCCACCGGTCTCGATCTGATGGCGGCCATGCGTCCAGTAGAGGTGATCGTCCAAAGTGAAAAGATTGCGGGCCGTCTTGTTGTTGCTGCCCACATTAGTGCCAGCCTGGGTAATCTGCGAGGCACCGTTGGAGGCCGTGGAGCCGCTGATGACGATGGCGCCAATCTGCTCGCCGGTCACCCAGCCGGGCACGCTGACCGGGGTGTAGCCATTGAAGTAGAAACTGGCGCGGGAATAGCCAATGCGGGCCGTATTCAGCAGCGAGGCGCTGAATACGTGCTGCTCCTGAATGCTGACCACCTGTTCCCGCAGGCTTTCGTTCACAAAACTCAGGGGATTGGCCGAAGGCGTGTTGGCCGTGCTGTCGTCCACCGTGTAGACGCCAAAGAGCAGATCCTTGTCACTGAGGTTGTTGTCGTAACGGAGCGTGCCGAAGTCCTCGCGAATATGCTGCGGAGGATTGCTGTAGGCCTCGGCAATGCCGCTGCCCAGGTCAGGGCCATTCTGCACCGGCCAAAGCGCCAGCAGAGCCGCAGCGGCGGAATTCACGCCCACATGCTGCTCCACGCCCGAACTGTTGGGCACATAACCAAGACGAGCTTCGTTGTCCGGCACCAGGGTGACGGCGCTCAGGTCCCAGAACTGGCGAAAACCTTCATACGAGCCGAAGAGAAACTGCTTGTCCTTGCGGATGGGACCGCCCAGAGCTGCGCCGAACTGATTGCGCTGAAACTCGGGAATGGCGTTCTGGTCGAAGTAATTGCGGGAATCGAAGACACTGTTGCGCAGGAACTCGAAGGCCGTGCCATGCAACTCGTTGCTGCCGGAGGTGGTCACAATGGAAACCTGCGCACCATCGCGCTTGCCGTAACTGGCGCCATAGGTGTCTGTAGCCACGTTGAACTCGCGCACCGCATCCACACCCAGCAACTCACCACTGGTGCCGCCCGGCGTTACGTTGATCAGCGATGCGCCCGTGTACTCAATGCCGTTCAGCAGGAAAAGATTGTCCTGGGGACGACGGCCGGAGACGGAAAACATGTTGCCCACCGAGGAGTTCGACGTGCCAATGCCGCCCGAGCGCTGGCCCGTGTAGTTCACCGTGGCCGGATTCAGCGTAAGCAGGCCGTCGTAGCTGCGGCCATTCAGAGGCAGTTCCTTCACCGCCCGCTCGTCGATCAGCCCCGAAGTCTGCTGTGCGGTGGTATTCACGCTGGGTTCGACCGCTTCCACCACCACATTTTGGCGGACGGTGTCGATGCCGAGCTGAAAATCGAGCTCAAGGCTCTGCCCCACGGCCAGCTTGATGCCGGTACGCTTCTGCACCTCAAAGCCCTCATGCGTGGCCGTAACGGTGAAGGTGCCGACGGGAACGCTGGGAGCGCGATAGCGGCCCGCGGCGTCGGTTGCCAGCACGCGGGTTGCGCCTGTCTCGTCCTGACGGACAACCACGGCTGCACCACTGACAATGGCACCGCTGGCGTCCCGGATGGTACCACCGATGGTGCCGCCAACCACCTGAGCATGCGCCAAGCGCGGCCCGACAGTGAAAAACTCCACCGGAGCCAGCAACAGAATCACGAGCAGGATGTGAAATAGCTGAGAACGTGTCAAAAAAGCCTCCTGAAAGAAGTTGCAGCCGCCTTGCAATCAAAGGCGGGCTACAGCAAAGCCGGGAAACAGATCGTGAGCAGAATTCCTGCGTGCGTTTCCAGGCGGATCAAGTTGTACGGGAGCAGGAAAGGACAGATCAGCGACAACAACAACAAGCCTGCGAGGAGCAGGATGGGGCGAGCCGAATTGAAGACTGGCTAGACCGCATGCAGTTGGCTGAACCTTTCCGAAAAGGGGTCAGAAAAGAGGATTCTGAAGCATAAAAATAGAAAAACCGCGCCGGCATTTGCCGTTCGCGGTCGTTTGGAGTGGAAAAAGGGCTGAGACTATCCACAAGACCGCATGGCCGTCGTACAGCACAGACAACAGACCTGCGGGTTGAGAAAAGTGCTCATGGGTTCAATTTATCGATACGCCTGCAGGAAGTCAATCTACCACTATGTGCGACGCGGCAAGATTCCTCCCCAGAAAAGGGGTGAACACTCCTACGGCCCTCCTGTGGGCAACCAGTCTGCGGGGGAAGAACCGGCGACGGGCAAATTTTTTGCACACAGCCCTGTGCAACGGGTAACCTTACGGTCTAAGGGTCGTCCAATCTTCAACCGTGTTCCAAAGCAGACCAGTACGGCCCAGGCCTAGGGATGCAGGCCCGGAATTCATTCACAGGACAGGAAGTTCCGAGCGGAAATCCTGCCCGGAGGAGAATCCCGGCCCGGCAGAGGATTCCGTGGGGTTCCAAGGAGTCTTTTCCTGGCTGCAACTGTTTCGAAACCTTGTTTTTGCCAGAAAATTCAAGCCACGGAGCCGATCAGTACGGGAAACTAGGCATAACCCGCCTTCGGCTTTTACAATGCATCAGGGACCCGTCCCAGCCCAGCTCTGCTGTGGAACGATCTAAACTTGGCGGCATACGCCTGACCAGGATGAAGGAATCGCATGAAGTTCATGAAATTCAGCAAGGCACTTCTGATTAGCGCCCTCTCGGCTGGCGTTGCTCTAGGCTTATCGTCTTGCGTGCGTAGTTATTCGGTTGGCTACCTGTACATCACCGGCAACGTAACGGGTGGAGCATCGGGCAGCAACGGCATCATCAGCGGCTACAAGATCGACCACAACACGGGCAATCTGACCCAGATCAATGGTTTGCCGGTTTCCTCCGGTGGTGCCAATCCGGGCCGCGCCGTGCTGGTTCAGGGCAGCCGCTTTCTGTACGTGCTTAATCGCGGAGTAAACACTGCGGGCACGGCCAGCTGCGCCGGCACCTCCGGTTCGACGCTCTGTACCGGCTCCAACATCGAGCTTTTTGCCGTGGGCGGCAATGGCATTCTGACCCCCCAGGCAACCTACTACTCGCAGGGCGACAACCCGTTCCGCATGACCACGGACTCCTCAGGCAACTTCCTGATGGTGCTCGATCACGACGCTCCGTCGACCTCGGCCTGCACGACGGCTCTGGGTTCCACCCTGGGCGGCAGCGGCTGCGGTGACATCACGGTCTTCAAGATCGACTCGACCACCGGTCGCCTGTCTCTGGTCAGCAACGTAAACGTCAGCATCAGCGGAACCAGCTTGGCTTATTTCCCGGTGCCGGCCAATCCGATCGACTTTACCCTGGACAGCGGTTACGTTGAAACGCTCTCTAACAGCACCACCAGCAACACCTCCAGCGCGCCGGGCACGGGTTTGGCCTCGGTCTTCCCGTACACCTACAACGCGACCACTGGTCAGTTGACGGTGAACCAGAACAGCACCCAGACGCTCGGCTTGTACCATACAACCGGCATCGTTCTGGCCGGTGGCGTGCTCTACGTGATGGACAATGGCGCCTGCACGGGCACTAACCCCTCGATGACTTGCACCGCCAGCTCGGTTACCCCTTACACCGTGGGTACGGCAGGCGCGCTTTCGGCTGAGACGGTGGGTACCATCGACGAAGACACCGAAGTAGGCAATCCGAGCTATCTGCTGGTTGAGTCCAAGAGCAAATACCTCTACATCGCCAACCAGGGCAACAACGCCACGGCTACCGCCACGGCAGACAGCGGCATCGGCTCCTACTTCATTACCACCTCGCCGGCATTTGAACTGACTGGAACCACTCCGGATTACTTCGGCATCGGCTCTGGTCCGCAGTGCATCGTCGAAGATCCTTCGGATCAGTTCATCTACACGGCCAACTACAACGACTCGACGATTACGGGACGCATACTCGACCCGAACTCCGGTATGTTGAACGATCTGCGCGGCAACAGCTCCTTCAAGCTGACAGGCCAGCCGGCCTGGTGCCTGGTGGATGGACGTACCGACTAGCCGATCATCAAGACGACCTACCGGCCGGCGGATACTCGCCGGCCGGATGGTTTCCGGCTCGCAGTTTATGGTTTTCTTTCTGTGTTGAACCACAGTCAGCCCGCAGTAAAAAGATTTTGAGCTGGCCTTTGACCTCCAACCCGATTCCTTTGAGCCTGCGGTTCAGGCTCCGTGACGAAAGATGCGCATGAAGTTGAACAAAACGAGCCAGCTTTTGCTGGTCAGCGCGGCCAGCATCCTGACGGCCGGCCTGCTCTCCGCCTGCAGCACGCTCACCACCGATTTCGTTTACGTGACCAGCGCAAAGGCTGCCGGCACCAACAGCTACGGCGAAATTAACATCTACGAGATCAACTCGGAATCGGGAGCCATGCGCCAGATTCCAGCCTCGCCCATGTCTTCCGAAGGCCGTAATCCCGTGGCCGAAGCTGTTTCCACCGATGATTCGAATCTTTTTGTCGTCAACAAAGACGACAACACCATCGTGCAGTTCAGCATCGGTACAGACGGCAAGCTCTACCCCTACACCACGGTCAACACCCCGGGCATCTACCCGATGGGCATAGCCGTCACCAGTTCCAACGTCTTCGTTCTCGATCTCTATAAGCAGGCTTCCAGCTGCACCAGTCTTTCTCCCTGCTCCGGTTCGATTGGCGTCTTCCCGATTACCGCCGCCACCAGCGCGAATCCGCTGACGATCTCTTCGACCACCAGCAACGGCTCGCTGGCCTACTGGCCTCTGTGCAAGACCGGCTACACCGGCTCGGCCAGCAGCGGTTACAGCTGCAAAACGCCTTCCAGCGATACCGACGTCCTGGTGCCCACTTCGATCATTGCCTCGAAGAGCGGCTCCTACGTGTACGTCACCGCCTATGACTCGACAGTTTCGCCCACAGCTGGTTACATCTTCAGCTTCTCGGTTGGTTCGAATGGCGCTCTAACGCCGGTTGCCGTGCTCAGCGCGGGCGTCATGCCCTCGGCTCTGGCCACGGATGCCAGTGACAAGTACCTGTACGCCACCGACTACACCGGCAACGATGTGCGCGGCTACTCGATCAGCAGCGGCACTCTGACGGCCCTCAGCGGCAGCCCATATACCGCAGGCAATGCTCCTTCGGCCATCATCGTCAACCCGGCCTACAACTTTGTGTATGTGACCAACGAGACGGACTCGACCGTAAACCTGTACTCGATGTCCTCGGGCGTTCTGACGCTCCAGGAAACCTATGCAGCGGGTCTGGAACCGATAGCCCTCGGCATCGATCCCTCGACCAACCGTTTCCTCTATACCGCCAACTACCTTGGCAGCACGGTTTCCAGCTGGCAGCTGAGCGCAAGTGACGGCACCCTTGTCACATCGCAGGGTTCGCCCTTTTCTTCCAACGCTCTGCCGACTGCCGTAGCCGCTATTCCGCACAAGTAGCTCACTGGGTCCGGAAGCAGTTCCGGACCTGTTCACCGTTCTCCCGATTGACCTTTTACAATGGTATTCGGTAAACCAATTCACGATTTTTCGGGGCTTCAAAAGCAAGACCCGCAACGAAGGAAGCGCATGAAGTTCAACAAACCGAGCCAGCTCTTTCTGGTTTCTTCGATTGGCCTTCTCGTGGCCACCCTGTTGTCCGCCTGCTCAATTACGACGATTGACTATGCGTTTGTTGCGAGCTCGTCGAGCAACGGCTCCAGCAGCGAAGGACAGATCCAGGTCTTCGCGGTTGACTCCGAGTCGGGAGCGCTGCGCTCTGGCGCCGCCACGGTTGACTCCGGTGGTATTGGCCCCATTGCCCTGACCGTCACCAGCGACTACGCCAACCTGTACGTCGCCAACAAAACCAGCAAGACCGTGGTGCACTTCACCATCGCTTCGAATGGCACCCTGACGAAGCAGGGCGAGATCACCCTGACCGATACGCCGGTGGCTCTGGCCGTGAATGCAGGCAGCACATTTCTTTACGTGCTGACCGGCAGCAGCTCGGCCACTCTGAGCGAGTATGCCCTGTCGAGCGGCGCCATTGCCAGCTCGGCCACGGTCACCAAGTCGCTCACCCTCTCCTCCTATACTGGCGACACCATTCTGCCCACGGCCCTGGCCGTCAGTCCGGATGGCGGCGCGGTTTACGCCACGGTATACGACGAGTCTGCTTACAACCCCAGCGGCTCCACCAGCTCCAGCGCCCATCCCGGCTGGATCTACGGATTCACCATCGGTTCCAGCGGTGCTCTGACGGCCGTCGCCAACTCGCCTTACCAGGCTGGCGTCAAGCCTTCGGCCATCGCCATCGATCCGACCTCCCGCTTCGTCTATGTCACGGACTACGCCGATGCCGAACTGGTTGGTTTTGGCATCAATAGCACCAATTCCGTGTACACCCTGACCGTGATGGCCAGCGGTCCGTTCAAGACCGGCAACGAGCCTATTTCGGTGGTTGTTGATCCGCGTGGCGAGTACATCTATGTGGCCAACTTCCTCGACAACGACGTCTCGGCCTACACCATCACCCAGTCCAGCGGCGCGCCGTCGACCATCGTCAACAGCACCTCGTCGGTTTACACCACCGACACCGAACCGTCCAGCATCGTCGTTGATCCTGCGCTGGGCCGCTTCGTCTACACCACCAACGAGCTTGGCAATGATGCTACGGGCTTCCGTCTGTCCGCCGACACCGGCGCGATGAGCACCAATCAGGCCTCGCCGTACTCCACCGGTTACGCTCCCACCTCGATCGCCATGGTTCCTCACGGCAACCACTCGATCCAGACGGTGACCAAGTAAGCCGACTGCAACACGCAAAAAAGCCCGGCCACTCGGCCGGGCTTTTTTGCGTTCCGACAACGTCGGAAATGGTGACCAGCTCTCAGAGCAATTCCTCCCCTTCTCGCCACGTTTTTGTTTTTGCGGTTAGGGCTCCCGCCCCTGAAATTCTCATCAAACTCCAGCCTGTCCTCCTGAGCGACCACAGGGAGTCGAAGGATCTGCGGTAGTTTTTTGCCTTTGCCTCCATGAACTTCAACTCCAAAGGCACATCCACTTCCGCAGAAGATCCTTGAAGAACAACCGCAGATCTTTCGACTTCATATGGCCAAAAACGGTCAAACTCCGCTCAAGAAGCCAGAACAATGCAGCACAAATCTCCACGGGAGCCCGCACTGCAGCCTTTTCCGCGTTTTGGGCGCATAGCTCCGTCCTTCCCGCAGCAATCGCGCCAGCACGGTCTACAGCGCTAAAAAAGGCCACTCCCCTCACGGGAAGCGGCCTTCGAATCAAGCATATTCAGAAATTAGCTACGAAATTCCGCCCGCACCTTCAAAAAACTGAACGAAATCCGGCGAAAAGTTCAGCTCATGGGTCTTCGGATCGTAGTCCAGATTGATCGCCTTCGACTTGCGATCATTCACGAAAACTCCCACCATCAGCACATTGCCATGGATGTGGGTAGCGGCAACGCGGTGGCTCTTGATAGCGCCGTACTCGTTGTCGGGGCTGTCGGAGGACCAGTCCTGCTGGAAACGCTCAAAGGTGTAGGTGTGTGCCTTGGGGTGCTGCTGCCAGTTCTTGTCGTGTACCCAGATGCCATAGGCCGACTGCAGATCGTTCTTTTCCACTTCCGCAAAGAAGTGATTGACCGTAACCCGTCCGCACAGATGGCTATACCAGTTCCAGGGCCAGTCCACAGGCCTGCCTGAGCCCAGCCAGAATCCAACCACAAGAAGAACAACTGCGCCCACGCCGCCCAGGATCAGCTTCTGGTTGCGGCGCTCGCGGGCTTCATCAAATTTGGGTGCGTCGAGCAAGGTCATCGCGTTCTATCCTCTTGCTTAGAATACGGGATGGCTGCAGCCGTGGAAAGAACACAGCGCTGGAATAGGAAAACAGAAGAAGAAAACCCGTAAGGTAGAAAAGTGCGGTCTGCATGGAGGCCACCTCTACCCATTAGACACCGCAGCCCCCCAACAAGTTCCATAAAGATGAGAAAAGGCTAAGTGACTTGCCGCCACTCAGCCCTTCTCCCTTCGTTCTCTACTTCCCAGCGTCTACTCTTCCCTGCTGTAAACCGTCCGGGCCTTGTCGGCGTGGCGCTCGGCGGCCAGCTCAATCAGCTTTGTAATCAGGCTGCGGTAGGTGATTCCGGTCGCATCCCACAGCTTGGGGTACATGCTGATGCGCGTGAAACCTGGCAGAGTGTTCACTTCGTTCAGGTAGATACGCTTGCGGCCGTCTGGCTCCATCAGGAAGTCCACCCGGGCCATGCCGGCCAGATCGCAGGCGCGGAAAGCTTCCACGGCCATTTCACGAATCTGCTTGGCCTCGGCCTTGGTCAGCTTGGCAGGAATCGTCGGCACCGAAGCCTCGCTCAGGTACTTGGCCTCGTAGTCGTAGAACTCCTTGCCGGGCACAATCTCGCCAATCACGCTGGCCACGGAGGCGTCGTTGCCGAGCACGGCCACTTCCAGCTCGCGGGCGCGGCTCTTTTTGCCGCCCACACCCTGCTCGATCACCAGCTTGCGGTCGTACTTGGCGGCCAGCTTCAGCGCCGGACTCAGTTCCTTGTGGTCATGCACCTTGCTGATGCCCACCGACGAGCCCAGATTCGCCGGCTTTACAAAAACCGGGTACTTGAGCGCCGCTTCGATCTTCGTCACCACCTTGCGTGGGCTCTTTTCGAACTCCGCACGCAGTACGGTCACATGCTTGACGAGGGGCAGCTTCACCTGAGCAAACATGCGCTTCATCGCATCCTTGTCCATGCCAGCCGAGGAGCCCAGAACGCCCGAGCCCACATAGGCCACGCCCGCCAGTTCGAACAAGCCCTGAATCGTGCCGTCCTCGCCAAAGGTGCCATGCAGCACCGGGAAAACCACGTCAATTCCATTCAGCGCGGCAAGCCCGGCTGCCAGATTCAGCACGCCATTGGACTTGGTTGCTGCGGCAGGCTTTTCGCCCTCGATCAACGCCAGAGCCTCGGACCCGGTCAGCCAGCGGCCGTCCTTGGTGATGCCGATGGGGCTCACGTCGAACTTTTCCCGATCAATCGCCTTGAGGATGGAGGCAGCCGACTGCAGCGAGACTTCATGCTCACCCGAGCGGCCACCAAACAGAACGCCTACACTCAACTTCTTGCTCTTTTTCGTGCTCATGTTGTATTTAGTCTAACGCCGTAAACTCGACCACCCTTTTGACGGAATTGCACTCGTTACCATAAGGGATGACCTTTCGAGGATTCAGCTTCATTGCCATCATGCTTTTGTCAGCAGCATTCGCAGTGTCATGTTCTGCATCCGTTCCCGGAGCAGGCATTCATGTCCTCCGTTACGCATTGGATCTAACGCCCCATCTGGCCGATCAAACCGTCAGCGGAAGCGAGACAATTCTTGTTCAAAGCACAGCAAACGATCTACGCACAATTGCATTCACTGCAAATGCGCTGACCATCGATAGCGCTACCCTCGATGGCCTTCCTGTCTCCTACGCTACGGAAAAAGACGCCCTCACATTTGCACTGCCCGCCGCGCTCGATCTGCACCACACGGCCACACTGCGGATTGTCTATCACGGTACTCCGCGCCAAGGCGTCACGTTCGCAGCCGACTCCGTCTATACGAGCTACGATGCATGCAGTTGGATGATCTGCTCCGAAAATACTCCTGGAGATAAGGCGGTCTTCTCTCTTGACCTTCATGTCCCTGCCGGAATGTTCTCGCTGGCCAGCGGGCGACTTACGAAAAGATCGAAGACCACGGATGGCGGCACAATCGATCATTGGAGGAACACGCGCCCCTATTCCGCCTATCTTTATGACTTTGCGATTGGAAAATTTGTCGCGGCTCAAAGTCATCAGTACCATGCGAAACTGCTTTATCTTAGCAATGTCGCATCCCCGCAGGAAATGGCGCAGGACTTCACGAACACGGGCGCAATGGTGCAATTTCTTTCGCAGAAAGCCGGGCTCGATCTGCCTTCTCGAAGTTACACACAACTGCTTGTCGCCGGCGACGAAGCCCAGGAAGCTTCTTCCTACTCAATCCTCGGCAAAGAGAACATCGACCCCAAGGACGACTGGGCCATAGTGCATGAACTTGCTCACCAGTGGTGGGGAAATCTGGTCACATGCGCAACCTGGAAAGATTTCTGGCTCAACGAAGGCATTACCGTGTACATGACCGCGGCCTGGAAAGAACACCAGTACGGACACGCCGCCTATGAAGCGGAATTAGATGTGGCGCGCCGCCGCGTTGCAAAAGTACGCAAAATAGGCTGGGACAAGCCTCTTGCCTTCGACGGCGAATATCCATCCATCGGTGTTAGGCGATCCGTTCAATACAGCAAGGGCGCACTCTTCATGGAACGTCTGCGCAGCGAACTCGGCGATCAGGCATTCTGGGCAGGGCTTCGTTGCTACACACGCGAACACGCTGGCGGCACCGTCACCAGCATCGATCTGGAGCATGCCATGGAAAAGGCCAGCGGTCGCGATCTTTCCGCACTCTTTGCCGAATGGGTCTTCGGAAAATAGCTGCCCTTCTTCTTTACAAAGAACTGGCCGCATTTGAATCAATGTAAAACCGGCAGACCTCGTCCATGTTCTTGGTGGGGTCTGCCGGTTTTATAGGTTGCGCGAAGGTTCTGTGGCAACACCGTGCCACACCAGCACGCTACAGAATCTTCTTGCCAAAGGCCGAGCAGGTCAACTCCACCGCCAGCTCTGCCGTGCGGTTCTTTTCATCCAGAATCGGATTCACTTCGACGATCTCAAACGAGGTCAGGCCTGGATAATCTGCCAGAATCTCCATGGCCAGGTGCGCTTCACGATAGGTTGCGCCGCCCCGCACCGGAGTGCCCACGCCCGGCGCATCCTCAGGATCAATCCAGTCCATGTCCAGCGAGACGTGATAGCCAGCCGTGCCAGTGCGCACCACCTTCATGGCCTCTTCCATCACCGCCCGCATGCCACGCTCATCGATCTCGCGCATGGTGTACACATGCTTCAGTCCCACGCGGCGGATGTTCTCGCGCTCACCGGCGTCAATGTCGCGCACGCCAATCAGCACCGTGTGCTCCGGGCTCACCTTGGGCGTGTAGCCGAAGAGGCGCGCCATCGGATCCGGGCCCAGGCCGAGCAACGCCGCCAGCGGCATGCCGTGCACATTGCCGGAAGGAGAAGTCTCCGGCGTGTTGATGTCGGAATGCGCATCGAACCAGAGCAGACCAAGCTTTTGCGCGCGGCGCTGAAAGTAGCGCGAAACGCCAGAGACAGTGCCTGCCGCTTGCGAATGATCGCCCCCCAGCACCAGCGGCGTCAGACCTTCTTCCATGGCCTCCAGCACGCGCTCTGCGGTGCGAGTGCAGGTTTCCGCAATCTCGCTCAGGTAACGGGCGTTCTGCTCACCGGAAAGGCGGGTCTCTGGCAGTTCCACACGCACATTGCCGCCATCGACTACCTGATGGCCGAGCGCTTTCAGTTTGACTTCCAGACCGGCCACGCGAATCGCCGAGGGCCCCATATCCACGCCGCGACGGCTTGCGCCCATATCCAGAGGAACCCCCAGCACGCGAATCTGGCGCGGGCTCACCCCCTGAATTTTGCCGGTCTGTTTCTGCTGCTCACTCACCTTACGCCTCCCTTGCCTGTTGCTTTGCCTCAGAGTATTCAACCATCTTTCCGTAAATACAGGAAAAATGCCAGTCAACAGAAGATCAAAAAGAAAAGGCCCGGCTTTTGACCGGGCCTTTCAGTTGGGTTGAGCCAATGGAATATTGGCCGCACCGCAGGTGCTATTCGGCTGCCATCTCTTCGGCTTCGCCTTCCTGACGCATCATTTCGAGTTCGCGCTCGGCAGCTTCGATCTCGGCAGAAACTTCCTGCTGGACCTTGGCCGCAGCTTCCTCGAGTTCCGGAGAAAGCTGAACGTTGCGATAGTACTCGAGACCGGTGCCGGCCGGAATCAGACGGCCCACAATCACGTTCTCCTTCAGGCCGCGCAGATTGTCGATTGCGCCGTTGATCGAGGCCTCAGTGAGCACGCGGGTCGTCTCCTGGAAGCTGGCCGCCGAGATGAAGCTATCCGTGGACAGCGACGCCTTGGTGATACCCAGCAGCAACGGACGGCCGATGGCCGGACGGCCACCCTTTGCCAACACTCGATCATTCTCCTCGCGGAAGCGGAAGCGATCCACCTGCTGCTCGAGCAGGAAGTTCGTATCACCCACTTCATCAATGCGAACCCAGCGCAGCATCTGACGCACGATCACTTCGATGTGCTTATCGCTGATGGCCACGCCCTGCAGACGGTAGACTTCCTGAATTTCGTTCACCAGGTAAGACTGCAGTTCCTTCTCACCGAGCACGGCCAAAATGTCGTGCGGGTTGAGCGGGCCGTCCATGAGGGGATCGCCTGCACGCAGACGCTCGCCTTCCTGAACGTTGACGTAGATGCCACGCGGCACACTGTACTCGCGCTCTTCACCGTTGTCAGCCGTAACGTAGATCTTGCGCTGTCCCTTGGAGATTTCACCAAAGCGAACCACGCCATCGATTTCGCTGATGGTGGCTGTCTCACGCGGCTTGCGGGCTTCGAAAAGTTCCACAACGCGCGGCAGACCGCCGGTGATGTCCTTGGTACGAGTCGATTCCTTGGGGATCTTGGCCAGCACATCGCCAGGACCAACCTCGGCGCCGTCTTCCACCATCAAGTGAGCGCCACGCGGCAGCAGATAACGCTTGTTGCCCTTCGCGCTCTTGATGAGGAACATCGGCTGACGCTTTTCATCGGGTGAATCGCCCACAACCAGGCGCGACAGACCCGTGACTTCGTCCACTTCCTCGTTCAGCGTAATGCCTTCCTGCAGATCCTTGAACTGGACCGTACCACCAATTTCGGTAAGAACCGAATAGGTGTAAGGATCCCATTCCGCCAGCAGGGTGCCGATCTTGACCTTCTCGTCTTCCTTCACCCGCAGACGGGCGCCGTACACAACCTGGTAGCGCTCCTTCTCACGGTTGCGGTCGTCAACGATGGCGATCGAACCGGAACGGTTCATGGCCACCATCAGGCCGTCGCGACCCTCAACCGTGTTCAGGTTGATGAAGCGGACGGTACCGTTGTTCTTGGCATCCAGGCGCGACTTATCGGCCACGCGGCTAGCCGTACCACCCACGTGGAAGGTACGCATGGTCAACTGTGTTCCAGGTTCGCCGATGGACTGTGCGGCAATGACGCCGCAGGTCTCGCCAAGCTCCACCATGCGGCCAGAACCAAGGTTACGGCCGTAGCAGAGAGCGCAGACGCCGCGCCGGGATTCGCAGGTGAGCACCGAACGGATCTTGACCCGCTCCACGCCCGCACCCTGAATCGCCACAGCGGTTTCTTCGTCGATCTGATGGTTCACGTCGATTACCACGTTGCCGTCGTAATCCTTGATGCGCTCAAGCGATACGCGACCAATGATGCGGTCACGCAGCGCTTCAATGATTTCGCCCGACTCCACGATCGAACCGACGTAGATGCCTTCGCTCGTGCCGCAATCGAACTCGGTCACGATCACGTCCTGCGCCACGTCCACCAGACGACGAGTCAGATAGCCCGAGTCAGCGGTCTTCAGTGCCGTATCAGCCAGCCCCTTACGTGCGCCGTGCGTCGAAATGAAGTACTCGAGAACCGTGAGGCCTTCGCGGAAGTTCGAGGTAATGGGGGTTTCGATAACTTCGCCCGAGGGCTTGGCCATCAAACCACGCATACCGCTGAGCTGACGAATCTGCTGCTTCGAACCACGAGCGCCGGAGTCGGCCATGATGTAGATCGGGTTGAAGGCGCCGTCTTCGTCGGCCTTCTTCATGTTGCCGAACATCTCATCGGCCACGCGATCCGTCACCGTCGACCACATCTGGATGACCTTGTTCGAACGCTCACCGTTGGTGATGGCACCGTCCATGTACTGCTTCTGGACTTCGATCACCTTCTGGTCAGCTTCGTCTACCACGGTGTACTTGCTGGCCGGAATGACCATGTCGTCCAGGCCCACCGACAGACCCGAACGGGTCGCAAAGAGGTAGCCCAGCGCCTTGATCTTGTCCAGCATGCTCACCGTCGTCTCGAGTCCGAGATTGTGGTTGCAATAGTTCACCAGCTGGCCAATGCCCTTCTTCTTCAGCAGGCCGTTGATGAAAGGCATGCCGGCCGGAAGTGCATCGTTCAAAATGACGCGACCAACAGTGGTGTTGACGTACTGACGATTGAACTCGACCGGTTCCGTGTGAGTCAGATCCTGGTCGTCATAGGCCGTCGTCAGATCCATCACCTTGCCGGTGTAGCGCAGACGGATCGGCGAGAGCGTCTCCAGTTCCTTGGCTTCGAGCGCCATCAGCACTTCTTCGATATTCGAGAAGACGCGACCTTCGCCCTTGGCACCCTTCTTGGCCTTGGTCAAGTAGTAGAGACCAAGAACCATATCCTGCGTCGGCACCGTGATCGGCTGGCCGCTGGCAGGCGAAAGAATGTTGTGCGAAGCAAGCATCAAGACACTGGCTTCAATCTGCGCTTCAGGCGACAGAGGAATGTGCACAGCCATCTGATCGCCGTCGAAGTCGGCGTTAAAGGCGGTGCAGCAGAGCGGATGCAGCTTGATGGCCTTGCCTTCGACCAGAACCGGCTCAAAGGCCTGAATGCCCAAACGGTGCAACGTAGGAGCGCGGTTGAGCATCACTGGATGGTCCTTGATGACCTCTTCCAGAATGTCCCAGACCACCGGCTCCTGCATCTCCACCATTTCCTTAGCCTGCTTGATGGTGGTGCACTGGCCGGTCTGCTCCAGACGGTGATAGATGAAGGGCTTGAAGAGTTCGAGCGCCATCTTCTTCGGCAGACCACACTGGTGCAGCTTGAGGTCAGGACCGACGACGATCACCGAACGACCGGAGTAATCCACGCGCTTGCCGAGCAGGTTCTGACGGAAACGGCCCTGCTTGCCCTTGAGCGTATCGGAGAGCGACTTGAGCGGGCGGTTGTTGGCGCCACGCAGCACACGGCCACGGCGACCGTTATCGAACAGAGCGTCGACGGCCTCCTGCAGCATGCGCTTTTCGTTCCGCACGATCACTTCCGGAGCGTGCAGATCCATCAGCTTCTTCAAGCGGTTGTTGCGGTTGATCACACGACGATAAAGGTCGTTCAGATCGGATGTGGCAAAGCGACCACCATCGAGCGGCACCAACGGGCGCAGCTCAGGAGGAATGACTGGCAGCACATCCAGAATCATCCACTGCGGCTTGTTGTCGCTCTTGCGGAAGGCCTCAACGACCTTCAGACGCTTGGCGTACTTGATCTTCTTCTGCGCCGAGGTCTCGGTCTTCATGCGCTCGCGCATCTCAATGCTGAGTTCATCCACATTGACGCGCTTGAGCAGTTCCTTAATGGCTTCGGCGCCCATCATGGCCTTGAAGCCAGTGGGGCGGAACTGCTGATCGAGCTCACGGAACTTGGTCTCGTCCTTGATGATTTCGCGTTCCTTAGTCGGCGAATCACCCGGATCAACCACCACGTACGACTCGAAGTAGAGAATGCTTTCGAGGTCGCGCAGCGAAATATCCAGCAAGTGGCCAATACGCGAAGGCAGGCCCTTGAAGAACCACACATGCGAGCAGGGCGAAGCCAGCTCAATGTGGCCCATGCGCTCGCGACGCACCTTGCTAACCGTAACTTCGACGCCGCACTTGTCGCAGATCACTCCGCGGTGCTTCATGCGCTTGTACTTGCCGCACAAGCACTCCCAATCGGTTACAGGTCCAAAGATGCGGGCGCAGAACAGGCCATCGCGCTCCGGCTTGAAGGTACGGTAATTGATGGTCTCCGGCTTGGTGACTTCGCCGTGCGACCAGGAACGGATCTTTTCAGGCGATGCCAGCATGATGCGGATGGCATCGAAATCAGTAATCGGGCTGGTAAGCTCAAACGGGTTCGAACGAAACAAGGCGACCCTCCTTGGCGGGCCTTTACGGCACGCGCCGCGGCTACTCCCGGGATTCTCTTCAGATCCTTTCTTCCCGGGAAGCGGCGTTTACCGCTATGAGAAAGGATCCTAAAAACAGCTTCTAGCTACTGGCTTCCAGCTTCCAGCTCTTCTTGCTTGACTGGGCTCATACGCCTTGCGGCAGGCCTTTCAAGCTAGAGGCTGGAAGCTAGTAGCTAGCAGCTAATCAGCGACAGCCGGTTCCGGCTCAGCTTCAATCGTCTTTGGCACCAGATCGCCGCGCTTGATCAGTTCCACATCAAGGCAAAGCGACTGCAATTCGCGGATCAACACGTTGAACGACTCAGGCACACCCGGCTCCATCGCCGTCTCGCCCTTCACAATGGCCTCGTAAATCTTGGTACGGCCAAACACGTCATCCGACTTCGAGGTCAGCAGTTCCTGCAGAATGTAAGCCGCGCCATAAGCCTCCAGCGCCCAGACTTCCATTTCGCCAAAACGCTGGCCACCGAACTGCGCCTTGCCGCCCAGCGGCTGCTGGGTGATCAACGAGTACGGTCCGATCGAACGGGCGTGGATCTTGTCGTCCACCAAGTGCGACAGTTTAAGCATGTAGATCATGCCCACCGTCACGGGCTGCTCGAACTGATCGCCGGTCATGCCGTCATAGAGCATGGTCTTGCCCGAAGAAGGCAGACCCGCTGCGGCTAGCAACGCCTTGATTTCGCTTTCCTGTGCGCCGTCGAAGACGTTCGTGCCCAGCCAGATGCCGCGCTTCATACCACGCGCCACCCGCACCAGCATGTCATCGTCCAGCTCCTCAAGCTGATGCAGGCAAGCCGTACCAGCAAACTCCTTGCGCATCGTCTCGCGAATGAAGTTCACATCGCTGTTAGCCTCAACCAGCTCGGCAATCTTCTTGCCCAGCTCAGCTGCGGCCCAGCCAAGGTGCGTCTCCAGAATCTGTCCGACGTTCATACGGGAAGGCACGCCGAGCGGGTTCAGAACGATCTCCACCGGACGACCATCGGGCAGATACGGCATATCTTCCTCAGGAAGAATGCGCGAAATCACACCCTTGTTACCGTGACGGCCGGCCATCTTGTCACCCACCGAAAGCTTACGCTTCATGGCGATGTAGACCTTGACCAGCTTGATCACGCCCGGAGGCAGCTCGTCGCCCTTCTGCAGCTTGGCAACCTTCTCGTTGGTGATCTTGCGCAGCACTTCTATCTGGCGCGAAGTCATCTCTTCGATCTCATCGATCTGCTCGTTGACGCGGGGATCCTTGTCAGCGTAGCGGATGCGCTTGAGGTTCTTGGTCGAGATGCGCTCGATAGTGTCGCGGTCGAGCATCACGCCCTTGGTCAGCAGACGCTTGTTGGTGCGCTCGTCATGCAGATCGGCCAGCACTTCCTTGGCGCCCAGAATGCCTTCCAGACGCTTCAGACGCTCGTCGGTCAGAATACGGATTTCGTCGCCCAGGTTCTTTTCGAGCTTGGCCACGTACTCCGCTTCAATCTGCTTGGCGCGCTCGTCCTTCTCCTGGCCCTTGCGGCTGAAGATGCGCACATCAACAATCGTGCCTTCCACGCCCGGAGGGCAGGTCAGCGAAGCGTCACGCACGTCGCCGGCCTTTTCACCGAAGATGGCGCGCAGCAGCTTCTCTTCCGGGGTCAACTGCGTTTCACCCTTCGGAGTTACCTTGCCCACCATGATGTCGCCATGCTTGATCTGGGCGCCGATGCGGATTACGCCGCTCTCGTCCAGGTCGCGCAGTGCGTGCTCGCTGACGTTCGGAATATCACGAGTGATTTCCTCCGGTCCGAGCTTGGTGTCGCGCGCTTCGATCTCGTACTCCTCGATGTGAACCGAGGTGTAGTAGTCTTCGCGGACCAGCTTTTCGCTGATCAGGATGGCGTCCTCAAAGTTGTAACCGCGCCACGGCATAAAGGCCACCATGACGTTACGGCCAAGGCCCAGTTCGCCCTGCTCCGTGCAAGGACCATCGGCCAGTACCTGCCCCTTCAGCACGCGGTCGCCTTCGCGCACCACGGGCTTCTGGTTGATGCAGGTGTTCTGGTTCGAACGCTTGAACTTGATCAGCGTGTAGATGTCGCTGCCAACCTCACGCGAAAGCTGCGTGGGATGGTGCTCGCCTTCAACGCGGACAATGATGCGCTCGGAGTCAACCGAATCGATGATGCCGTTACGCTTGGCCAGAATGACCGCGCCCGAATCGCGCGCCGTCACGCCTTCCATACCGGTACCCACCAGCGGAGCCTCGGCCACCAACAGCGGCACCGACTGGCGCTGCATGTTGGCTCCCATCAGGGCGCGGTTGGCGTCATCGTGCTCCAGGAACGGAACCAGCGATGCAGCCACCGAAACCAGCTGCTTGGGGCTGACGTCGATGTAGTCCACTTCGGTCTTGTTCACCAGAACGAAGTTGCCCTGACGGCGGGCATTCACCAGATCTTCGGTGATGAAGCCGTCGGCGTTGAACTCGATGTTGGCCTGCGCGATGGTGTGCTTGTCCTCTTCCCATGCGGAAAGATAGAAGCTGTAAGCAATCGTATCGATGGTGCGCTTGCCAGCCTTCTTCAGCTCATCGTTCAGGCGGATCGCCTCATCCTTTTCCAGATGATCGCCCACACGCAGACCGCTCTCGCCGGCATTGACCACTTCCACGTAGTCCTGAATCTTCGAGTCCTTCACCTTGCGGTAAGGCGACTCGATGAAACCGTACTCGTTGATGCGGGCAAAGCAGCTGAGCGAGCTGATCAGACCGATGTTCGGACCTTCCGGCGTTTCAATCGGGCAGATGCGGCCGTAGTGCGTCGGGTGCACGTCGCGAACTTCAAAACCAGCGCGTTCACGCGACAAACCACCAGGTCCAAGGGCCGACAGACGGCGCTTGTGGGTGATTTCCGACAGCGGGTTGGTCTGATCCATGAACTGCGAGAGCTGGGACGAACCAAAGAACTCGCGGATGGCAGCCATTACCGGCTTGGCGTTGATCAGGTCATGCGGCATGGCCGTATTCAGTTCCTGATAGACGCTCATCTTTTCCTTGATGGCGCGCTCCATGCGTACCAGGCCGATGCGGAACTGATTTTCCATCAGCTCGCCCACGGCGCGCACACGGCGGTTGCCCAGGTGATCGATGTCGTCCACCACGCCGATGTTCTTGCGCAGCTTCAGCAGGTACTTGATGGTCGCGTAAAAATCCTCGGGCGTCAGCGTACGGTGATCGAGCGAGGTTGCGTCCTGGTTCTCATACAGCTTGATGTTGAACTTCAGACGACCCACGCGCGAGAAGTCGTACTTGCGCGCGTCGAAGAACATGCCTTCGAACAGAGCGGTCGCCGTATCGAGAGTCGGCGGGTCACCGGGACGCAGCTTGCGGTAAATCTCGATCAGGGCCTCTTCGGGCTTGTGAATAGAGTCGCGCTTGAGCGTGTTGGTGATGATGTTGCCGCAATCGTCGCGATCCGGGAAGAAGACTTCGAGCGAGGTCGCCTTGCTGGCAGCAATCTTGTGCAGACGATCCGCCGTCAACTCGACGTTGGCCTCGACCACCACTTCGCCCGTCTCGGTATCCACCACATCGGAGGCGGTCATCGCGCCATCGATTTCGGTGGCATCCACTTCGATCTTTTCAACCGCTGCGGCGCGCAGTGCCTTGAGCGTGTGCGCGGTGATCTTGCGGCCGGCATGCGCCAGCTCTTCACCATTCGCCACCACAGCCACGGCCGGCTTGGAGCCGAGCAGGTGCGTGTGCTGCTTGGGTTCCTGCGGAACAATCCACTGCAGCTTGTTGTCTTCGATCTGGATGCGATCAATCGTGTAGAAGCTCTTCAGAATCTCTTCATCCGAGCGCAGACCAAGAGCGCGCAGGAAGATGGTGCCCAGGAACTTGCGCTTGCGGTCAATACGCACGTAGAGCGTGTTCTTCTGGTCGTACTCGAACTCCACCCACGAACCGCGGTAAGGGATGATCTTGCCGAGGAAGTAAGTGCGGTTGTTGGCCGTCTCAAAGAAGACGCCCGGCGAGCGGTGCAACTGCGAAACAATCACACGCTCGGTGCCGTTCACGATGAAGGTGCCGTTCGGCGTCATCAGCGGAATATCGCCGAAGAAGACTTCCTGCTCCTTGATGTCGCGTACCGTCTTGTTGCCGGTCTCGGGATCCTTGTCGTAGATGGTCAGACGCACCGTGACCTTGAGCGGAGCCGAGAAGGTCATGCCGCGCTCCTCGCACTCCTGCTGGTCATACTTCAACTGCAGGCTGACAGGGTCACCGCACTTGTTACAAAAATCAGGCGTGTTCTTGTTGTACGTTCCGCACTTCTGGCAAAGCACCTCGCCCGGAAGGAACGGGTCGGTGATGACCATGGCGCCGCAATGGCAGCAGGCCGTGCGTAGGTGGTGGAGGCCCTTGAGGTGGCCGCACTTGCACTCCCAGTTGCCAATCGAGAAGTCGACAAAATCCAGCTGCGAGATGCCGCGGAAGTCGGTGATCGGGAAAACCGACACGAACACGGACTGCAGACCGTTGTCATCACGCTCGTTGGGTAGCTTGTCCATCTGCAGAAAACGCTCGTAGCTGCGCCTCTGCACTTCAATCAGGTTGGGAATCTGGGTTGCGGTGGGAATCTTGGAAAAATCGAGCCGGCTGCGAATCGCGCGCTTCTCGTTGGGCATGTCCACTCCTAAGACCCTTCTTTGCGAAGCCCTGTTTGGAGCTTCGCGCCGGCGCCCGAGTCTCAATCGCGCCGGCTGATTACGGTAAAGTCGTCCAAAGCCGCTTGCGTTCAGGCCCGTCCAGAAGGCCCTGCTGCATGCATGAGCCGGCCATCGGGCACACCTTCACCCAACTGCCGGCCGAATTCCCTCAAATGCTCTCGGGCTCCTGTAAAGAGCCTCGTAAATTTCCGGCGGTCCCCATTGCCGCACTGGCACACTCTGCGCTAGACTGCGCTCAACAACACGCTCCAGCAGTCCAAAGGAAGCCCTCTTCCTGCGCTACGGGCTCCAGACGGTGGGAATTTCTATGCGTTCTGGTCAAAAACGGGAAAAATTATTTCCAAGCTACGGATGGGAGACACGAAAAGCCCGTAAGGACGCGATGCCTCACGAGCGTGGCCTATAGCCCCAGCTCCCAATCAAATTCGTTTGACCTTTCGTCGCCGATCCCGATACCCGCTTCTGCCGATTGCCAGTCAGCCACTTGTCCTTCGTCAAAAGCCACCCGCCTGGTCTACAGGAAACTTATTGACAACAAGGCACTTAACTACCGGATTCAACCGCCCGGGTGCGAGCCAGTCTGCCTCGCGCCGACGGATTGAACGTGCCACTCCACGAACCCCGAGATGCAAACCAATGCGTGCCGTCCAGCACACAAAACTGTCAAGACAAGCCGAAGGGACGCGCAACGATTATCGTAGCGCGTCCCGAACGGACATGCAAGTCTTCGAAACCGAAACTACTTGATTTCGATGGTGGCGATGCCATCAAACTTCTTCTTGATGGTCTCGGCCTCTTCCTTGGTCGCGTTCTCCTTCAGAGCCTTGGGAGCGCCGTCAACCAGATCCTTGGCTTCCTTCAGACCGAGCGCGGTGACTTCGCGAACTGCCTTAATGGTGCTGATCTTGTTCGCGCCGGCATCCTTCAGGATGACCTGGAACTCGGTCTTCTCTTCGGCAGCCGGAGCAGCAGCAGCGCCGCCAGCCACAACCACCGGGGCAGCGGCTGCAGCCGAAACGCCGAGGGTCTCTTCGAGTTCCTTCACGAGAGCAGCAGCCTCGAGGAGGCTAAGGCCAACAATCTGTTCCTTCAACTGAGCGATATCCGCCATGATTATTCTCCAATCAGAATCTGTGAATTTGTGTTACTGGGCCGAGCTTCCAACCCGGAAAGTTTCCGATGCGCCAGACCTGCGCACTTTCCGGAGGTCCTTCAGCCAAAACCGTTGAAAGCAGCTATCAGCTTCTAGCTACTAACTTCACCCTTCAACCCCAAGTAACTAGCCTTTCATTCAGCACGGAAGAGCTGAAAGCTAGAGACTGGAAGCTGGGAGCTACCGCAGCTATGCCGCGGTGAACTTTTCCTTCTCGACGCCCTGGTTGATAACCACGGCCAGATCGCGACCGGTGGCACCAATAACCGTCGCCAAACGCTGCGCCGGAGAGTTGATGAGGAAGAGCAGCTTCGAGAAGATCTCTTCCTTGCCCGGCATGGTGGCCAGAGCCTTTACCTCTTCGACATCCAGCAGCTTGCCGTCCACGATGCCCAGCTTGAACTGGAACTCCGCGTTGTCCGACGCCCACTTTGCGAACGCCTTGGCCAGAGCCACGGGATCGCCCGAAGTGAAGGCTACCGAGTTGACGCCCTTCAGACCCTTCAGAGCCGCTTCAATCTGCGTACCCTTGCCGGCGATCGGGGCCAACTTGTTCTTGAGTACGCGGTAACGGCCACCCGCTTCGCGGATAGTCTTGCGCAGCTCAAAATCCTTGGCCACGGTCAGCTTGGCAAAGGTGCCAATGATTGCCGTCGTCGAACCTTCCAGCTCATGGGCCAGAAGCTCGACTTTCTCATTCTTTTTCTGCTTTGAAATCGCCATTATGTGCTCCGCACGGGGAACAGAGGTCAGTGAACAGTGGGCAGTTCATACTGCCCTCGACCCTTGTTCCTTCTTCCAAATCCTGCTTAAGCCTACCGTCAGGGACATACGCTGAACCCGCCGCCACTGTTCGCTGGCTGCTGTTCACTGTCCACTGCCTCTTAGTGCTTGGCTGCTGCGTCGGCCACGGCCGCATCAAGCGGCACGCCCGGGCCCATCGTCGAGCTCAACGTCATGCTCTTGATGTACTTGCCCTTGGTCGCCGAAGGGCGGCTGCGCACCACGGCGGCAACCACAACGCTGGCGTTGTCGATCAGCTTCTGGCTGTCAAAGCTCAGCTTGCCCACCGGAACGTGTACCAGACTGGTTTTGTCGGCGCGATACTCCACCTTACCAGCCTTGATTTCCTTGACCGCCGAGGCCACATCGAGCGTGACGGTACCGGTCTTCGGGTTGGGCATCAGGCCCTTGGGGCCGAGCACCTTACCCAGACGACCCACCACCTTCATCATGTCGGGGGTAGCAATCAGGGCATCAAAGTTGGTCCAGTTTTCCTTCTGGATCTTCTCGACCATCTCTTCGCCGCCCACAAAGTCAGCGCCAGCTTCCTGCGCTTCCTTCTGGCGATCACCGGAGGCGATCACAGCTACGGTCTTGGTCTTACCAAGGCCATGGGGCAGAACCACGGTTCCACGCACCATCTGGTCGGCATGACGGGTATCCACGCCCAGACGCATGGTCAGGTCGACGGTCTCGTCAAACTTGGCGAACTTGACCTGCTTAAGCAGCTCAACTGCCTCATCCAGAAGATACGACGGCTTAACAATCGCCGCACGCGACTTCGCAATATTCTTGCTGATCTTTGCCATTCTTTCCTCGTCTCCCACCGTTGCCGCATGCCCCTTGGCGGGGAATTCGCTGCCACCTGTATCAGACATGCCTTTCAGCCTGCCCAAAAAGCGACATCGGAACGAGTCCGGCAACCGTGGTACTGTTGACAGTTCGGAGTCCTGCTCCGAACGCACTTATTCATCGTATCGAAGTGGCTCGGGGATTGCAAGAAGCGGTGCAAAAACAGGGTAATTTTTTTCATTTTTCTCTCTCCCTGCAGATTCATTCGCCATCCGGCACTGGTTTGTGTCATTCTTTCAACCATGGGAAACAAGGACAAAGGCCGTAAAGAGACCAAAAAGACGCCCAAGCCCAAGCCCAAGCCCAAGCCTGAGCTCGGGCGCAGACCCGAACCCCTGTTCGTTCCCGCACCGTCAAAATAGTGCGGTTCGCCCGGAACATCACAGCCGCCCTCGTGCGGAACAAAAAGCCTTCCTTGCGGGAAGGTTTTTTGTTGTGGCTTCCGGCTTTGCCTGCACCTCTCCGGCAAAGAAGGAGAAATTGCTCGCTCCCTGCGGACGGTCTCTCTTCAGGCAGTCCGTGCGGGCCCCAAGCTGCACTGAACTCAACACTCTGCTCGTACGTACTCATTCATAGCACCCACATATCCAGTTCCGAGGTTTCTGATGCGCCGTTCCGCTGTCCTTCTCTCCGGTTTTCTGTTGGCCGCACATCTTGTAGCCCAAAGTGCCGCGCATCTGCCTCCGGTTGTGCCAGCGGGCCGCCCGGCCATTGGACTGGCCCTCGAAGGCGGTGGAGCGCTCGGTCTGGCGCACATCGGCATCATCGAGTGGATGGAGGAGCATCACATCCCCGTTGACCGTCTGGCTGGCACCAGCATGGGTTCACTGGTGGGTGCCAGCTATGCCAGCGGCATGACGCCCGAGGAAATGCGCGCTACCGCCACCGGCAATCCCTTCCAGGCGGTCTTTGCCCTGCAGTCGCCCTATGCGGACCTGAACTTCCGTCGTCGCCAGGACCGCCGCGAACTGCCCCAGGCCCTTTCCGTTGGCCTGCGCCATGGCGTCCATCTGCGCAATGCCCTACTGGCGGACCGCGGCGTCAACAACTTTCTGGCCACCATATTGGCCGACGAAAACACCACCCAGCTTGACTTCGACCACCTGCCGATTCCCTTTCGCTGCGTGGCCACCGATCTGAATTCCCTGGCCCCCATCGTCTTCGATCATGGACCACTGCCTTCCGCCGTGCGGGCTTCCATCTCTATTCCTGGCGTCTTTCCGCCCGTGCAGGCCGAAAACGGACACATGCTCGTTGATGGCGGCATCGTCGACAACCTGCCTGCCGATGTCGTCCGCCGCGATCTGCATGCGGACGTGGTCATTGCCATCCACATTGAAGACAGCAAGCTGAGCGCCAGCGACACCAGCTCGATTGCCGGTGTGCTCAACCGTGCCTTCTCCGCCGGCATTGCTCTGAACGTCGCCCAGGCCATGCGCTCGGCCGACCTCGTCGTGAATATTCCACTCGGCAGCTTTTCCGGGACCGATTATGACAAGGGCGAAGCATTGGTCCACGCCGGCTACCTTGCAGCCGAGGTCGATCGGGATGCACTGTTGAAGTACGCGCTCGACGATCAGGCCTGGGCCGCGTACAAGACCGACCGCAACCGTCGCAAGCTTCCGCACCCCGGCATATTACAGGCCGTGCAAGTGGAGGGTGGCGATACCGATGCCCAGGCCAGCGTCCGCAACAGTCTGAAGCCGCTGATGGGCAAACCCATCCTGCCCGCCAGTACCAATGCCGCGCTCAAACCCGTCACCTCAGCCGGCGGTTATGAGGCAACCTACCAAATATTCCGTCCGCAGGGCAGTATTTCTGCGTCCGACGGCAGTCCGGCTCTGTCTTACAAAGGCACGACCGCGCCTAACAGTAAAAACTCCCCGTCGGACGCAGGCCACCTCCAACCCGACTCCGGCCTGCTGATCCACCTGCAACCAAGCTCGTTAGGCCCGCCCTTCCTGCTCATCGGCCCGGAGCTGAACGCCACCACCTCCAACCCCATCCATATTCTGATGAACTTTCGCCTCATTGATCAGAATCTGGGCGGCTATGGATCCGAGTTGCGTGGTACAGCCCGCGTTGGCACCTCAAGCAGCATTTCCCTTGAGTATTACAAGCTGCTTTCGCACCGAGGCTATTTTGTACAGCCGCTCGGCGCAGCCAGCCGTGAACCGGTCTACATCTGGCAGAATCAGAAGCGCGTGGCCGAGCGCACCCTGCAGCGCATCTCCAGCGGCGTCGAAGTCGGCCGTACACTGTCGAACTCCGCGCAGGTTTCCGCCCTTTGGCGCGCCGAAAATACGCATTGGTCGCTGGTGGATGGCACGGGGGGCGGTCCGTTCCTCAATGGAGGCTCGCAGTCGGGCCAGCTGCGCTTCTCACTGGACCATGAGCAAGCAAGCGCCCTCAGCCCCAACGGCTGGCGCATCAATGCCTCCCTGGGTGCGCTCTATCATGCCCAGCAAAGCGTCAACGCTCCCATGGCGCACCTTACCTTCAGCCACATGCAAACCTTGGGCGAAAAGAACCTCCTCGGCTTCAGTGGGGACGCAAGCACCTACTTCCGCGCCAACGTGGCTGAACCTTATCGCTTTACCCTGGGCGGGCCGATGCACCTCTCTGCCGCCTCCATTGACGAGTACCGCTCCACGGACCAGTACCTGACCCGCGCTGGCTATCTGCGGCAGCTTGCAGCCCTGCCCACCGGGCTTGGCCAGGGACTGTACGGCACCATCGGCTATGAGGCAGGCGAGTTCTGGAGCCCTGAGCAGCACGCCACCCTGCGCGAGGACGGCCTGGTGGGCCTGGTCGGCAGCACACCGCTCGGCCTGATCACCTTTGGCGCATCGGTCGGCGATGCCGGCCATCGCAAGCTCTTCCTCACCTTTGGCCGCCTCTTCTAATACTTGTGCCGCATTCGTCGTTCAGGCCATGCCAATGCGCCGCAGGCGCTCTACACTTGCTCCAAGTGTTTTCAGAGGGGATGTCATGAATCCGGCCAAAGTCGACCGCGCTCACCTCATTCAACTGACGGACCTGCCGAATGTAGGTCCGTCACTGGCCGGTAATCTGCGCCTGCTCGGCTACAAGACACCACACGAACTGGTTGGCGCCGATCCCGTGACTCTCTATGAAGCCCTCTGCCAACGCGCCGGCCAGCGGCACGACCCCTGCGTGCTCGACGTCTTCCTCTCCATCACCGACTTTCTGGCTGGCAACGATCCCAGATCCTGGTGGGAGTACACAAAAGGTCGAAAATCCATGCAGAAGTGAGTCCCAGAATCAGGACGAAACTGTAACCGGCCTGACCTTTATAGATCCAATTCTGGCTTCTACCCAGCGCCGCATCTCGGGAGTGCGCTTTTCAAAGCACTCATACACAAGTTGTGCATACAGCCAGACCACGAGCATCACTGCGATACCTGCCAGCACGCTTTGCGTCACGGATTCCGCCATCGGCAAGTGAAAGATCATTTCCAGCAAGACCAATGCCGGAGCATGGACCAGATATAACGTGTACGAACTCCCCGCTGCCCGCTTAGCACAGCGTTTATAGAAGCTGGGCACTTGTCCATGCGCAGCCAGCAATATCGTACTGATCAAAAATACCGAACTCACCGTAACGACGAGCAGGCTGGTCGGCAATGAGCGCAGATGGTGACCGAAAAATGAATGCAAGGGAGTACCCGTCACGTTGTACTTTCCAACCATCGCCATTACGCCGACAAACTGCGCCACTGAAAGCGTCAGCAACGTTCTACGCATGCGCTCCGTGCGGATTTTCCACTCCGGCAGGATTGCCAGCGCAACTCCCAGCAGCCAGGGAATAAACAAAAGTACATTCGCCAGCCGCACATACCAGCACCAGAGCAGAAATGCTCCTGTCAGAAGCCCCTTCATGTTCGGTCCTGTCTTCCGGTTAAAAATGATCAGGAAGATCGGAAAGAAGATGTAATACCAGAACTCATTTGACAGACTCCATAAGGGTCCGTTGGAACCAAGATACGGTATGCGGAAGTGCTGCTGAAAAAAGAGATTGGCCAGAAATACTTTTGCGGTAAGTGTAGTTCTTACGTCGGAGGGAGAAAACGAAATCCGTCCATCGCCTGGATAAGCTGCACCCTTACCCAAGATATAGGCCCCGCCGCCATCAAACAGCGCACCTAAAATCAGGGCCGGAATCAACACCACATAGAGGCGCGCCAGGCGTTGGATGAGGTAGTTTTTCCAACTCCAGCTTCCCCTGTTCCTGCTGCGCAGAACGCCGCCGCCCACAAAATAACCGCTTAGGACAAAGAAGACAATGACCCACTCGTGCCCCAGTGTAAATATGCTGCCCAAAACTACTGCCAGAGTGGAGTGTGGCAATCTGAGTGCGGGAAATAGTTCTGTGCTGTGGCAGAAGAAAACGGAGATGGCCGCCAGACCACGCAGCGCATCCAAATGCGCAGACGAGGATTCGTTTACAGGTTTTTGAATATGCATTGATTCCAACTTTCTAGCTATTGGCTTTGCACTTACAGAAAAGTTCTGCTGAATGTATTGCGGATAGGAATGGCTGTACCCTGTTACGTTTTGAAGTTAGAAATTCTACGATTTTCTTCAGGTAGTGTGGACAATAAATAAAAGGAAGCAGAACAGCTTTCGTACATTCTAGCGAAAGTTGATCAAACCTGCATAAAAAAAAGGCCCTCCCCTAAGGGAGGACCTTCTCATTGACAGAAGCAGACTTGAACTAGGCAACCACATCGATGCCCATCGAGCGGGCCGTGCCCTTGATGCTCTTGATGGCGGATTCGACGCTGGCGGCGTTCAGGTCAGGCATCTTCTGGGTGGCAATCTCACGCACCTGCGCTTCGGTTACCTTACCCTTCTTTTCCTTGTTCGGCGTGCCCGAACCCTTCTCAATGCCAGCAGCCTTCTTCAGAAGGACAGCGGCCGGAGGGGTCTTGGTGACGAAGCTGAAGGTGCGGTCGCCGTACACGGTGATAACCACCGGGATGACGAGGCCTTCCATCTCCTTGTTGGAGGTGCGAGCGTTGAACTGCTTGCAGAACTCCATGATGTTGACCTGAGCCTGACCGAGCGCGGGGCCAACCGGGGGAGCGGGAGTGGCTTTGCCTGCAACAATCTGCAGCTTAACGTAACCGGTAATTTTCTTCGGAGGTGCCATGGTGTTGTTCCTTCGGAACCGGCTTTTAGCTCCTAGCTTTCAGCTACCAGCCGGTCATGCTCAACAAATTTTGGTGTCACAGTTTCAGCGTTTGCGTCCAACCAGTTGCGCTAGGAAACAAGCTGGCTAGAAGCTGGAAGCTAGTAGCTGAAAGCTGCAACTACTCAATCTTTTCGACTTTGCCAAACTCAAGCTCAACCGGGGTGGAACGGCCGAAGATGGTCACCATGACCTTGAGCGTCTCGCGATCTTCGTTGATCTCGTCTACCACACCGTTGAAGTTGGCGAACGGGCCATCGTTGATGCGAACCTGCTCGTTCTTCTCAAACTTGATCTTCAACCGCGGCTTGTCCTTGGTGGTTTCGCTGCGAAAGAGAATCGATCCAACCTCTTCTTCGCTCAGCGCTACAGGCTTGTCACCCGTACCCAGGAAGCCGGTCACCTTCGGCGTGTCCTTCAGGACATGCCAGAGGTCATTGTCGAGTTCCATCTCGACCATCACATAGCCGGGCAGAAAGACACGTTCAACCGTACGCTTTTTGCCATTGACGATCTCGGTCACCGGCTCGGTGGGGATCATCACGCGGCCAACCCGATCAGTCAGGCCAAAGGCCTGAATACGGCTCTGGATTGATTCGCGCACCTTGCGCTCAAATCCGGAGTAGGCGTGCAGGATGTACCACTTGAAACGCGCATTGGGTTGCTCGACAGCGGGTTCTGCCGCAGCCTCAGCCACGCCCTCGGCTACTGGTTCCTGCTGCTCGGGTTGTTCTAGTTCTTCTGCCATTGTCCGCTCTCGATTCGTACAGGATCGCCTACTGCATGCCGCCGAGCTTGTTCAGCAGCGCATTTACGCCAGCGCGGAAGACCCAGTCGGAAACCATAAAGAAAACGCCGAAGACGAACACTGTGATGATGACAACCGTGGTGGTCGTCTTCACTTCCCGGGTCGAGGGCGTCACAACCTTGCGCATCTCGGAACGCACATCGCTCAGAAAGCGGGTAAATCCGCTCCAGGCATTGCTAACGTTGCCGGAGAATTCGCTTAGAGCCGCTGCATTCATCGACTTGCCGCGCTCTTCGCCCTTCTCGATTGCCATCTTCGTCGCCATCCTTGAATTCCTTTACGGCCGGCACTATGGCCGGCCGCTTCTTGCTTAACTGGCAGGGGCGGAGGGATTCGAACCCCCAAGTCAGGTTTTGGAGACCCGCAGTTTAGCCATTGAGCTTACGCCCCTGTGTACAACTTTCAGCCCTCAGCTTTCAGCTTTCAGCTTGATATTTGGCAAGTTATAGTTTCTTGACCATGCCACTCATGAGCTGATAGCTGAAAGCTGATTACTGAAAGCTGATTACTTCGTTTCCTTGTGCATCTGATGCTTGCGGCAACGCGGGCAGAACTTGCTGAACTCAAGACGGCCAGTGGTCGTCTTCTTGTTCTTGGTCGTCGAATAGTTCCGCTCTTTGCATTCAGAGCACTGCAGGGTAATGATTTCGCGCATTTCAAATCCTTCCAAATGAGGTTCCAGTGGCTAGGTTCCAAGTTCTAGTTTTCACTAGCCCCTAAAACCTAGCATCTAGCACCTATTACTTGATGATCTCCGAGACCGTGCCGGCGCCCACCGTGCGGCCGCCTTCGCGGATCGCAAAGCGCAGACCCTTTTCGAGGGCTACGGGCGTGATCAGCTCGATCGTCAGCGTCACGTTATCGCCAGGCATCACCATCTCCACGCCTTCAGGAAGCTCGGCCACACCCGTCACGTCCGTCGTACGGAAGTAGAACTGGGGACGATAGCCCTTGAAGAACGGAGTGTGACGGCCACCCTCTTCCTTGCTCAGTACGTACACCGAGCCCGTGAAGTTGGTGTGAGGAGTGATCGAACCGGGCTTGGCCAGAACCATGCCGCGTTCGACGTCTTCCTTCGGAATGCCGCGCAGAAGAATGCCGGCGTTGTCGCCTGCCATGCCTTCATCCAGCTGCTTCTTGAACATTTCAACGCCCGTACAAACCGTCGGACGGGTCTCGCGGAAACCAACGATCTCGCAGGCTTCGCCCACCTTGATCTTGCCGCGCTCGATACGACCGGTCACAACCGTGCCACGGCCAGAGATCGAGAAGATATCTTCGATCGGCATCAGGAAGGGCAGATCCACCGCGCGGTCAGGACGCGGAACATACTTGTCCACGTTCTCCATCAGCTCGTCGATCTTGGCCTCCCACTGCGCTTCGCCGTTGAGCGCGCCCAGGGCCGAACCACGGATCACCGGTACGTCGTCGCCGGGGAACTGGTACTTGCTCAGCAGCTCGCGGACTTCCATCTCGACCAGGTCGATCAGCTCGGCATCTTCCACCGCATCGCACTTGTTCAGGAAGACCACGATGTAGGGAACGCCTACCTGGCGGGCCAACAGAACGTGCTCCTTGGTCTGGGGCATCGGACCATCGGTCGCTGCCACCACCAGGATGCCGCCGTCCATCTGGGCTGCGCCGGTGATCATGTTCTTGATGTAATCGGCGTGACCAGGGCAGTCGACGTGCGCGTAGTGACGGTTGGCCGTCTCGTACTCGACGTGCGCCGTGGCGATCGTGATGCCGCGCTCGCGCTCTTCAGGAGCGTTATCAATCGAGTCGAAAGAACGGAAGGAGTTCTTCGGGTTGTGCTTGGCCAACACCTTCGTGATCGCTGCCGTCAGGGTCGTCTTGCCGTGATCGATGTGTCCAATCGTGCCCACGTTTACGTGCGGCTTCGAACGATCAAATTTTTCCTTCGCCATAACCTTCGTAATCCTTCCGTTAGACTTTCAAACTTCTTCCGGCTTCGGCCGGGCAAACTCTGGAGCGGGAGACGGGATTCGAACCCGCGACCAACAGCTTGGAAGGCTGTGACTCTACCACTGAGTTACTCCCGCCGAAACAACAAAACAGTGATCAGTCTCCGGCGAACAGCGCACTTGCTTGCTTCACAACGATAGCGTGCGCTCACGCACACGCTCTACTGTTCTCCGCCTGCTGTTCACTGCCGGCTGCCTAAAATCTGGAGCTGATGACCAGGATTGAACTGGTGACCTCTCCCTTACCAAGGGAGTGCTCTACCAACTGAGCTACATCAGCCCTTCACAAAGCTTTAGACCATTTTACAACATCCGGCCTTCAGCTTTTTCCACCGTTTCGGCGAATTCTATCCGCCTGATGGGCTAAAACGGTTCTGAGTACCAAGCCACCGATCACAATCAGCGGTAAAAGCCTCAGATCAACCGGCTTGCCGTTCACCAGGACCGTTCCAGCATCCATCGTGAACCAGGCCAGCGCGGCCAGTACAGCATACAACACAAGGGCTACCTTGAACTTGCGATCCAGCTTCTCGCCGGTGCTTTTCAGGCTTCCCGTCGCTGGGGTGGGGCCAGAAGAATTTCCGTTCTCGCGCCCGCCCATACGACTAATCCTTAGATGGTGCACAGGGGAGGATTCGAACCTCCGTAACTCGTTGAGTGGCAGATTTACAGTCTGCTGCCATTAACCACTCGGCCACCTGTGCCCATATTGTTTTCGTCGTTCGATGCCGTTTTTGGCACAATCTACTCCGTCCGGAGCTTCTCCGGCATTTCGGAGCATGCACTAAACAGGATTGACTGCCGACGATGGGCTGGCCAACCAAACCGGCCACCAGACCATTTTAGCCGTTTTTTGCACCCGTTGTGGGCTTCATTTGTGGAGCTGGCGAAGGGATTTGAACCCCCGACCCTCTGATTACAAATCAGATGCTCTACCAGCTGAGCTACGCCAGCCCTCAACCACCGGAAGCCTTCCCGGTATGCAGTCGGATGTGCTTGCACATAAGTGTTTTGCACAACCACGGCAACGAAACTTAGATTAGCACAGCGCCTGCCCCGGAGCAAATCGCAGGAGGCCCAAAACGGGCTGATCCAGAAAAAAACCGTGGAAAACTTCCAAGATTTTTCTTGCCCCTGGTCCGTGCCAGATTTGGCTAGGTTCGTTTATCAGATAGACCGCCGAACTGTCCCCTTTTCTTTGCCGCCCCAAACCCCAACATCCGGGCTGCGAAACTCTCGCCCGGGTGTTAGGGTAGTTTCTGAAAGCTCCCCGAGCTCAACCGATGAACAAACGTACGCGTAGAACGCTCCTTATTGTGGCCGCAGTCCTGATTCTGCTGGCCGTGGCCATTTTCCTGCGTTCCAAGGCTCCGCCCGAGGCGGCACGACTACTGCCGGAATCCGACGGCATTGTCTACATTGACTTCAAGCCCATTCGCGCCTTCTATCACAAGGATCTGAAGCCGCCCCAGCGCGCGGCCGAGTATCAACAGTTCATCAATGCTGTAGGTATTGACCCGGAGCGCGATCTGGATCAGGCGGCCATTGCCCTGCACCGTATGCAGCCTGCAGACGGACCCAATGGCCCGGTGGCCTACTCCATGGTGCTGGTGGGTCGGCTGACCGGGCAACGCCTGAACCAGTGGCTGGAAGCGCACGCCACGGCCCGCGAAGGCTATGCCGGCAAGACCATCTATAGTGTGCCGAGCGAAAACCGTACCGTGCGGGTGGCCCAGATTGGCTACGACATGCTGGCGGTCAGCAACTATCCGACGGCCGAGATGATTCACTCGATCATCGACCGCCATCGGGCGGCGGCGCTGCCCTTCTCCGGCTCCACGCTACTGGAACGCCACTACCGCGATGTTCCGCTGCTGTCGCTGGCCTGGGGCGTGGGCCAAATCGGTCTGCCCTTCAGTGAAAGCGGGGCCATCAGCATCTTCGGCTTCCGTCTGCCGCTGGAGGCCGACTCGACCATCATTGCCAGTCTGCGCTGGACCGGCAGCCTGCACCTGCGAGTGGAGGAAATTGCACCCAGCGAGAACAAGGCCGCCAGCCAGGCAGCCAGTATGGCCACGCTGGTCACGCTGGCCCGCGGCATTACACTGCCGCTCGGTGGCAACTCTGCCAACAACAGCCTGAAAGAGCTGCTTTCCACCGCCGACGTGGAGCAAAAACACGATCATGTGGTGATTACGGCCAACCTGCCGCCCAGTTTTCTGACCGGGCTCGAATAGGAGCAGATCCACCTCCTTCCAAGGCCCTTTGCGGGGCCATCGTGCCCAAAATGGAGCCGGACGGTCCCTGACCGCCCGGCTGCCCTATTTTGTGTGCGAAATTGAAGACCTATTCGCCCTCCGTTAACTCTCCTTTCATGGCCCTTTGGCGATACTGATGGCGTTGAACTGGCTCCCGGGGTCGGGGTAAGCAAAGTTGCAAGCCGGAGCCGGAAACGGAAGAGAATCAGGCCAGTGGCCGACGAGTCGATCAAGGAGCTCCAATGCCCACTTCCACCATCTCCTACCTGTGGCGTGACAAGAGCGCGTCCAACGGTTTTCGCACGGGCGTTTCTCTGCACAGTCACACCAATCAGTCGCATGAAACGCTGGATTTCCTCGCCAATTTTGGAAACCAGTATCCTGTAATGCGCCCCGTGATGAACCGCCTGGAGTGTCGTGCGGAACGAAACCGCGGCATACGCGTGAACTACGCGGCCAGCTACTGGGTTCCCCCCATGACGCCCAAGCTGGCCTTCGATCTGGAAAGCTCTCAGATCGAAAAACTTGGCCTCAATTCGATGGTTTCCATCACCGACCACGACTCCATCTCCGCCCCAATGCTGCTGCGCACTGTCCCCAGTGCCCGCCAGATTCCGGTCTCGCTGGAGTGGTCGGCCCCCTACGGCCAACAGTCCTTTCATCTGGGTGTCCACAACCTGCCCAGCGCCCACGCCCAGGAGTGGATGGACACTCTGGCCGAGTACACAGCCCATCCGTCGGACGCGCGGCTAACCGAGATTCTGGTGGCCCTGAACGACGAGCCCAATGTGCTGGTCGTCTTCAACCATCCGATGTGGGATCTGTACATCGTCGGCGAGGAAAAGCATCAGTTCCTGGTAAACGAATTTCTGCAGAAGAACGGCGCTTACATGCACGCGCTGGAGCTGAACGGCCTGCGCCACTGGGAAGAAAACCGCGTAGTGCGCCGTCTGGCCGAAAAGTGGAACATGCTGCTGCTCTCGGGTGGCGACCGCCATGGCGTGGAGCCGAACGCCAACATCAACCTGACCAATGCCGAAAGCTTTACCGAGTTTGTGCACGAAATCCGCCGCGAACGCCGCAGCCACGTGCTGTTCATGCCGCAGTATGCTGAACCGTGGAAGCATCGCATTCTGCAGTCAACCATCGACGCCATCCGCAACTATCCCGAGTTCCCGCAGGGCTCACGCAACTGGGATGAGCGCGTCTACCATCCCGATGCCAACGGCGTGGTTCGCCCACTGAGCGAATTGTGGCCGAGCGGCAGGGGTCCGCTGCCCCTGCGCGCCGTCATTGCCTTGGTGCAGTTGATGGGCAAGGGACCGGTGGGTGGTGGTCTGCGGTTGGCCTGGAGCGAACAACACCAACTACGCCTGGCCCTCGGCGATCAGGAATAGAGCAGAGCAAATCCAGAGTTTCCGTGGGGGCGCGAAGAAGGTGCCAGGTGCAGTTTTCTTGAGGAAAACTGCACTGGAAAGCATCGACTCGCACTACACCAACTCTGAATTTGCTATAGCTGCACAAACCAAGCCACAAACCAAGCAAGGATGAACGCAACCTTGGCGCACACACTCGAACAGACAGAATCGGAACACCGGTCGGGCACAGAGCACGTGCCCGACACACCGCAGGCAGCACGTCCGCCGCGCGTGGTCTACTTTCCTGATTCCTTTCACGAGATCAACGGCGTAGCCCACACCAGCCGCCATTTTGAGGCCTTTGCCCGCCGCCGCAATCTGCCCTTCCTTTGCATTCGCGCAGGTGACCGCGCTCAGGCCTTCGAGCAGGATGGCAATGTGTGGACGCTGGAACTGCCTCGCGGTTTTCTTTCCTTTGCACTCGAAAAGGATCTGCGCTTTGACCCGGCCTTTCTGCGCCATCTGCCTCAGGTCAAGGAGGCGCTCGAACGCTTTCAGCCCGAGCTGATTCACATTACCGGCCCCTCGGAGCTGGGCATGCTGGGCGCGGGGCTGGCACATAACCTGAAGCTACCGCTGGCCGCCAGTTGGCACACCAATGTGCATGAGTATCTGGCCCGCCGCTCGGAGTGGTTTCTGCGTCTGCTACCGGAAAAACAGTCCGCGCACACGGCCAAGAAAATTGAAGATGTGACCATGGCTGCGGCCGCGCTTTTTTACGGCACCGCCAAGGTGCTCTTTGCGCCCAACCCCGCACTCTGCGGTCGCCTGACCGAGGCCACCGGCAAGCCCTGCCACATTATGCCGCGCGGCGTGGACTCGATTCTCTTCAATGCCGCCAAACGTCAGCGAACAGAGGACGACGACGAATTTG
The DNA here is from genome assembly GCF_048629425.1 of Telmatobacter bradus. Lineage (NCBI taxonomy): Bacteria > Pseudomonadati > Acidobacteriota > Terriglobia > Terriglobales > Acidobacteriaceae > Telmatobacter > Telmatobacter bradus. The sequence continues at coordinate 1,693,515 of NZ_CP184532.1, read as the reverse complement.
TACTGGGCTTCTGCGGACGGCTTTCGGTAGAAAAAAATGTAGCCTTGCTGGTTGATATTCAAAAAACTCTTGACCAGCACCAGAAAAACTTCCGCTTCCGCATCATTGGCCATGGCGGCGAGCTGGAGTGGCTGCGCGAGCGGCTGCCACGGGCGGAATTCACCGGCGTTTTGCACGGAGAAGAGCTGGCCCGCGCCTATGCCGGCATGGACCTGTTCGTCTTTCCGTCGCACACCGACACCTTCGGCAATGTGGTGCTGGAGGCACTCTCTTCAGGCGTTCCCGCCATCGTTACGCCCGACGGCGGCCCCTGCACCATCGTGCGCGACGGCCAGACCGGATTTGTGGCCAACGACGAAGACTTTGCCACCAGGATTCTGCAACTGTACGCGGACCGCCCGCAGCTTGCCACAATGAGCCAGGCCGCCCGCACCCATGCGCTCACCGCCAGCTGGGACTCGGTCTTCGAGGGCGTTTACTCGGTCTATCAGACGATTCTTCCAGCGCACGACCTTACGCAGTCCAACCTCTAAAGTTTCCTCCTGCACAACCATTGACGCGGCTAACCACCGCGTCTTCTTTTTTTTCGATATATCTTATTTTTTGCGAACGTTTTTGCATTGTGCTGCTCTTTACTGGTAGAACGTCATGCGAAGCGCAATTCAACTCGTTCCATGGGAGGAACCGATGACGGACGCAGAGAACACTGTGCCACCGGAATCCGGTTCTCTGGCCGATCTTGTTGCCGCCCATGGACGTGTGCTCTATCGCATTGCCTATTCCGTGCTGCGCCGTCCAGACGCTGCGGAAGACGCCGTGCAGCAGGCATTTCTTGAACTCTGCCGCAACCAACGCTGGCAACAACTGGACGATGCGCGGGCCTATTTAGCCCAGATCGTCTGGCGTACAGCTATCCGCGAGCACAAACGCCACCAGCGCAACACCGAGCTCCCTGTGGAGATTCGCAGTCCTCGCCCCGGGCCGGAAAAACAGCTCATTGACCAGCAGAGGAACGATTGGCTGCACAAACAGATCGATGCGCTGCCAGAAACACTGCGTCTGCCACTGGCGCTGCTGGCCACAGGCGACCTGAAACTGGTGGAGATTGCCCGCCTGCTTGACCTGCCCGAGGGCACGGTGCGGCGCAGAGTGCATGAAGCGCGCCTGCGTCTGCGCGAACAACTTGAAACACGGGAAGGAGAGCACCGTGGACAAATGGTTTGAGCTGAAAAAAAGAGAAGACGAAGGATCTCAGGCGACGGATGAGATGGACGCTTTGGACACGCAGATTGATCAGGCGCTCCGCAGCTACTCTCGCGTTGAGTCGCGGCCAGGAATGGAAGAACGTCTGCTCGCTTCCCTGCAAGCCGAGCAAGCTTCGCGCCCGCGCCAGAGTCTGCATCCTTGGAACTGGGCGACGGCGGGTTGGATCGCCGCTGCAGCCATGGCGCTGCTCTGGTTTTCCAGCACGCGTCTGCCGCCCACGCGTCCAGCCACTCTGACCTCACATCTTGCCCAACCGCAGCCGCAGCCCTTGCAACTCGCGCAGCAGCAACTGAGCACGGCCAATCCTGGCGAAAAAAGAGCGCACCGGCGCACGGCGGAATCCCGCTCCAACACCCACGCCGAGTCGGCGGGCTTTGCTCCCATCGTCTTTGCCCCCATCCACATTGCAACCTTGAACTAGGACGTTGCCATGACGCGCAAACTGATCGCACTTGCCGCACTTCTCTTCGCTGCCACGCTGGCCATGGCGCAAACACCCACGGGCAAAGTTGCAGCCCCTCATCCGCACACGCACATCACGCCCACCTATGAAATCACCATTCACTTCAAGCGCATTTATCACGGCAAGCCACACGCCGACAAAAGCTACACGCTGCTGGCCACGGTTGGCGAGGCATTGCCTGCCATCCGCGATGACGCACGTTTCCGCACCGATACAACAGTGGACGATGCGACCCACACCATCGAAGGCGCGACGGATGTAGACATTCTCAGCCTCAAGTCACGCGGAAAGTCCATCTGCGTTGGACTGAAGATCTCGATGAAGACACTCGGCATTGATGCGCCCGTTTTTTTGCCCAAACTCCCCGAGCAGGGGACCCATCAGTATTTGATTACTCCAACCATTCCGTTGGGCAAACAAATCACGGTCTACCATTCCTACGACGCCCTTGCAAACACTACGGTCGAAGTGCAGTTGATGATCACCCCCTTTGATCCAGTCCGCGGCGAAGTTATCCACTAACGATGAGCAAAAGAGTTTCTGACCGAAACGATTTTTAACAATTGTAGAAGGAGCAAACAATGCGTATTCGTACCATCCTTGGGCTGTTCCTGCTTCTCACCCTGACGATTGCACCCGGCAGTCTGTGGGCCGCGCATAATCCGGCCGACTATCCACTGCGTGTACACATCTTCAGACACAGCGGTGTTTCGCACTATAACTGGAGCGACACACTCAGCGATGTGGATGGCGAAGGCCGCGCCAACCTGTATGAAAACGGCCAGCCACGCGGCTTTGACTTCCGCTACGAGTGCGAATCGCGGCTGATGAACAGCGTCGGCTATGACACTCTGCCCGCCCGCTGGAAGAAGCCCAATGCCGAACTCGAAGTGTTGCTGACAGACGCCAACAAAACCTGCAAATTCCACGTAGCCATGAAGGACGGCGTCGTCTACCGCAAGCACGACGGCGAAGTTCAGGAAGGCCCTGCCGACAAATTCAAGGCGTGGATGGACAAGTATCAGTACGACCCGGAGCACGGCAAAAACATTCCCATCAAGCCCGAAGAACCCAGCGCCAGCAGCCTTGATCCAGCCACGTTTGCGCTACGTGTGCACATCTTCCAGCACACCGGCATCTCGCACTACGCACAGCCGGGGCAGTTAGAACCGAATGTGGTGGAGGGCGAGGGCCGCGCCAATCTGTACGAGAACAGCCAGCCGCAGGCCTTCGACTTCAGCTACAAATGCCCGTCGCGCCTGCTCGACTCGCTTAGCTACGACACCTACAAGGCACGCTGGCTCACGCCCGGCCGCCAGTTGGAGATTCTGCTGCCCGCCAGCGACAAAACCTGCGCGATGACTGTAGCCCTCAAGGGACAGCTGGCCTACAGCAGCCAGAACGGCGCAGTAGACCTGCAACCAGCCACACAGTTCAAGGTATGGATGGATAAAACGCAATACGATCCCGAGCACGGCAAGGAACTGCCCGTGCAGAGCGACGCTGCCGCTCGCTAGAGCACATTGCGCGGCACTACATTCGTGCTTTCCCAGGTCCCAGAAGCGGGACCCGGGGCACCCAGGATGGTGCGCATACTATCGCCAGAAAACACAACGGGCGCGCTTCCCTTGCGGAGCGCGCCCGTTGTGCTTTTATCTTCAAATTACGCCTGCAGAAACTTCTCCAGCCGCTCTCGTACGCTGGCAATGCCCAGCCCCAGCGTCGCACCCTCTTCAATCAGCGGAATCAACTTGTCGAATTCCGGTCCGGAGTGCGCTCCGGTGAGGACAATGCGCACCGGATGGAAGAGGTCCTTGCCCTTCACGCCCGCGGCCGCCTTCACCTCGTTCATCCACGCCTTGAATGCCTCGGGCGTGACCGGGCCCGCCTGCGCCTGCGCACGTGCCGCCAGCTCCGCAATCACCTTTGCCGCCGACGGAGCGGCCAGCACGGCGGCGTTCTCGGCATCAGCGCGAGTTGCTGCCACATCCACACCGAAGACCATCGCGGCCTTTGCCGGCAACTGATCCAGATGATCGACCGATGGCACCAGCAGCGCCACCAGCTTGGCGAACCAGTTTTTTCTTGGTTCAGATGAATCGCTTTCGAGGGCCAACTGCGGGAAATACTGCCTGCTCAGCTCCACAACCCGCTCCTGCGCCGCCAGCTTCAGCCAGTGACGATTCAGCCAGTTCAGCTTGTCAAAGTCAAAAACGGCAGGGCTGGGCGTGACGCGCTCAAGCGTAAACACCTGCGTCAGCTCTTCCAGCGTGAAGGTCTCGGTCTTGCCGTCTTCCGCGCCCCAGCCGAGCAGTGCAAGGTAGTTGCCCAACGCCTCGGGCAGGTAGCCCATCTGGCGGAAGCTGGCAATCGAGGTCGCACCGTGGCGCTTCGAAAGCCGCTCGCGGTCCGCACCCAGAATCGTAGAAAGATGCGCAAATTCCGGCACCGTCCAGCCAAAAGCCTCGTAGATGGCCACTTGCTTGGGCGTATTCGACAGATGATCGTCGCCGCGAATCACGTGGGTAATGCCCATCAGCGCATCGTCCACCACCACCACGTAGTTGTAGACCGGCACACCCGCCGACTGGCCGGTAGCCGAACGCACCAGAATCGGATCGCTGACCGTCTCGGGCGCAAACTCCACCTCGCCACGCACCAGATCGTGAAAGCGTAACGGGTGCGGCAGAATCTTGAGACGAACCGCGAACGGCTTGCCCTCGGCCAGATTTTTTTCAATCACCTCCGGCGCAAGCGCACGGCAGCGACCGGAGTAGATCTGCGGACGGTGCTCGGCAATGGCCTGAGCCCGCTCGGCCTCCAGCTCTTCCGGCGTGCAGAAGCAGCGATAAGCTTTGCCCTCGTTCAAAAGCTTTTCAGTGTGTTCCGCGTAGATTCCCAACCGCTCGCTCTGGCGATATGGCCCAACTTCACCCACACTCTCATCCAAAACATTGCCCGTCCGGCCAGGACCACCAGGACGGCAGGGACCTTCGTCCCAACCAAGACCGAGCCAGACCAGATCTTCGAGCAGTTGAGCCTCATAGCGGGCCTCGCTGCGCTCCAGATCTGTGTCTTCAATGCGCAACAGGAAGTCGCCCCCACTGCGGCGGGCTACCAGCCAGTTGTAGAGGGCGGTGCGGGCATTGCCCACATGCAGCATGCCGGTCGGCGAGGGTGCAAAACGTACGCGAACATTCTTATCCATGACAAGAATGATGATAGTCGCTTTCCCGCTGCGATTCGAAGCCACCGGCCAACGGGTGAGCCGCCATAGCATCTTGGAGAAGCTAGGAAAAGTGCTCCCAGCCAGCAGCAGCCAGCGTTTTTTTCTCGTTTTGGATGAGGACCGTGCAGGGGGGCTGATGCTTCCGGGGCGCCAGGATCCGGCCAATGCAGGTGAGCGGCACGCCGGCAATCGCCCGGGGCAGCCGCGTGGTGGGCCGGGCCGTGAAGAGCAGTTCGTAATCCTCGCCGCCATCAAGAGCCTGCGAAATACTTGCGCCGGGGGCAATCGGCAGCCGTGCCGCATCCACCTCAGCCGCAACGCCGGAAGCGGCGCAAAGTCGGGCCAGATCGATCGAGAGCCCGTCGCTCAGGTCCATGGCGGCCGTGGCCAGCCCGCGCAACTTCCTGCCTTGCACCAGCCGTGGCTGGGGGTAGAGGTGGCGTTCGAGTTGCTTTTGTATAGACACTTTTCTGGATTTTTCTGCCCGGCCCTCGGTATCCACAAGCATCTGCAGGCCCAAAGCAGCCGCGCCCAATTCGCCGGTCACATAGAGCAGATCGCCAGGCCGCGCCCCACTGCGCCGCAGTGCCTGCCCCTGCTCGATTGCACCCACCAGCACAACGTCAGCCAGAGCCAGCGGCGACTCCGAGAGATCGCCCCCCGCCAGCGGCGTTTTTTCCTGCTCCGCCAAAGCCAACAGACCGTCGTAAAAACCGTCGATCCAGGATTGCTTCTTTCCTCGCGGCTGGGTCAGCGGACGCGGCAGCCCAAGCGAGAGGAAGACGGCCAGCGGACGGGCTCCCATGGCAGCCAGATCGCTAAGTCCTCGGGCCAGAGTGCGATGGCCCACCGAGCGGGCCGGGTGCCAGTCCAGCCGGAAGTGGCGGCCATCGAGCGAAAGGTCGGTGGTAACGGCGGCTTCCTCGCCCCGGCGCAAGCCCAGCAGGGCGCAATCGTCGCCAATGCCCAGCCGCAATTGCGGAGCGTACAGGCTGCCTGCCCGCTGCCGGATCCGTTCGATTAACTCCAGTTCGCTGATGGTTTTGGCTTTGCTGCTCCGTTTTTGGGCTTCCCGTTTCTGCACCATATTCCGAGCATAGGACAGCATTCCGGAAAGCCGCAGTTTATCACCACGATTTCTCAAGAATTTCTCTCCCCAGCCGATAGAGAATACGAAAGGTCGGACCCCGATTTCCAGGGCCTGTCTTTTTTTGAAGACGCAGGAGAACAGAATTTGCCGACGGGAAGGAAGTAAGTCCGTCTGGCGGCCCGAAAAACGGGCATTTTCCTCGGATTTTCCTGGCTCTGCGCCGGAAATGTGCGGCCGAACCCCCTCGGCGAGCACCAGAGTCCTTGTGCGTCTGGATTTAATTGACCCTGCCCCAGTCATTTGATAGCCTTAATGCTAGATTTAGGGCCATCTCTCTGTCTTGTACGAGCATCCTGCGTGCCGGACAGATTTTGCTGTCTGCACTTTTTTTCGAACAGAAGCGGTGAATCGCGCTCCTGCAGATTGTTGGGTGGAAAGGCAAAGAATGCTACGCAAGCGCTATTACATCCTGTTTGTTGCCCGCGACGAAGACGGAAGAATCCGCAAGATTCCGCTCCCGCTCCACTATGCCTACGGCTTTGTGGCGGCAGCTCTGGTGGGCACTTTCACTATCGTGGGTCTGGCCGGCTCCTACACGCGCATGCTGATGAAGACCGAAAGCTACAATCAGGTCCGTCAGGAGCGTGAGTCACTGCGCCACGACTACAACCAGATGGCACAAATGGTGCATGAACGCGATGTGCAGGTGGCCTCGCTGGGCGCACTGGCCAATGAAGTGACGGCCCTTTACGGACTGCGCCAGACCCACATGACGGCCAAATCTTCTGCGGCAGCCGCTGCGGCAACTACGCCTTCCGCGCTGGTGCAGAGCGATGCAGATCCCAGCCAGCAGCAGATCAGCAACTCCATTGACCGCTTCTATGCCCTGCGTTCCGAAGCTCTTTCGGGTCGCATCTCGCGGGCACTTGAAGGTGGCCTTTCGCCTGACTTCTCCGGCGACTGGACAGCACTGGCCGACGCTCCCACACTCTGGCCGGTTATAGGCCGTCTGGGTTCCGGCTTTGGCTCCCGTGAAGATCCCATCAACGGCGAGGGCGCATTCCATTCCGGCATTGACATTGAAGCCGCCATGGGCACTCCGGTGCGTGCAACTGCCGATGGTGAAGTAACCGGCGAAGAGATGGGCGCAGGCTACGGCCGTCAGGTGGTCATCAACCACGGCCACGATGTGAAGACGGTGTACGGCCATCTTTCCGCCATCGCCGCCCTGCCCGGGCAGCATGTGAGCCGTGGCCAGATCATCGGCTACGTGGGCATGACGGGCCGCGCCACGGGACCGCACCTTCACTACGAAGTACGCGTCCACGGCGCACCGGTGAATCCATACAAGTACCTGCGTACCACCTTCAACGATATGGCCAGCTTTGAAGCGACCAGCTCGCAGAAGCACTAAAAAACAGTCCTGCAAAAGAAAAACGGCTCCCACGCGGGAGCCGTTTTTCTTGCTTCTGCCTTTGCGTTAACGTCGGGTACGGGCCTGCTCCGGATTCAGAAAATCCTCGAAGCTCCAGCCGGCCATCAGGTCGTCGTCGCTGTCGGGCGAAGCCGGATCGGCCTGTGCGGCCAAGGTGGCAGCCTGCGCCTCGGGCACCAGATAGTTTTCCGTCAGCCCACGCTTGAGAATCTCAAAGGCCCGCTCGGGCGTATCGGCAAACTCAAAGAGCTCAAGATCCTTGGGTGAAATGGCCCCGGTGTTGACCAGCGTCTCCAGGTTGAAGACGTTCTTCCAGTACTGGCTGCCATAGATCACCACGGTGATCTTTTTGGCCAGCTTGTTGGTTTGCGCCAGGGTAAGAATCTCGAACATCTCGTCGAGCGTGCCAAAGCCGCCGGGAAAGACGACCAGCGCCTTCGACAGGTAGGCAAACCACAGCTTGCGCATGAAGAAGTAGTGGAATTCGAAGTTCAGCGCGGGCGTGATCCAAGGGTTCGGAAACTGCTCAAAGGGCAGCTTGATATTCAGGCCGAGGGTCTTGCCGCCTGCCTCATGCGCGCCGCGATTAGCGGCTTCCATAATGCCCGGTCCGCCGCCCGAGGTAACCACGAAGCGGTTCTTGGACGAGGGCAACTGCATGGACCAACGGGTAAGCAGGGCGGCAAGTTTGCGAGCGTCCTCGTAAAAGCGGGCCATCTCAACGGCAGCGGTGGCGCGCTTCAGCTGCAGTTCGCTGGATCCGGGCTCGCTGGCAGGCTGCTCATGGCTGGGCGCTGCCTGGGTCGACCCAGTGTTTTCCAACAACTCCAATGCATGATCGGCCTCTTCGCGGCCACGAAAGCGGGCCGAGCCGAAGAAGACGATGGTGTCCTGAATCTGCTCGCGGCGGAAGCGAGCTAGCGGCTCAATGTACTCGGCCACAATGCGGATCAGACGCCCGTCGGGGCTGTTCAGAAAATGCGGATTCTCGTAGGCCAGTGGAGCCGCTTCCAAACGCGGCGGCCGTCCATTACCAGGAATCACGGCCTTTCCGTGAGCTTCGGGATTGTCTTGGGGGTGGGATTCCTGCAGGTTCTTGCTTTCGTCCATATGCGCTTTCCTTTAGCAGAAGAACGTCTAGAGAAGATTCAGAATACTCGTGGAATCTGAATTTGCTTTTAATCCTGACGGCGGCGGACCACGTCACGGAAGGCTATCCAGAGGTTCAGCAGGCCAAGTCCGCTTACAATGCCGCGCACGGCGCCATTGGCCGCAAGAATCGACAGCAGGGGAAAGCGGACAAAAAGAGGATTCTGGTCCCAGAACATATGCGACCACGGCGCATAACACAGCGCCAGGCCCACATACATGCGCAGCAGGACACGCAAAAACAGCTCACAGCGCTCCAGCCAGCGGGGGATGGGATGAAGATGCGGCTTTGATTCCACCAAAACTGCAGGCGATGGAGCCGGGCTATTCGTATATTCTGCTGTCGTCCGTACCGGCTGTTGATTCATGCTGAAATCGCCTGGGGTCTGTGCGTTTTCAACTCCGGAAGAAGCGACAATCAGCCTCATTGCCCGGAGCCTTTGTGCAAGAAGACCGTATTCAAACGGTAACACAGCCAGGCGTTCTATGTTGGACGAAATACAACGGCTTCCATATCAGCCTGCCACTGAATTTTTCGTATTTTTATACGAAAAGAATCAATGCCGTGCAGGGTTGGGCGGCGCCGCACTGGCCAGCGCTTCGCCCGTAGTCTGCAGCTGATAGTCACCAAAATCGATGGTGAAAACCGCTGTGCCGCCCACACGCACATGGGTCTCGCTCTGGTTACGTCCCGGCAGCCAGAACTCGCCCTCACGCACCGAGCGCTGATGGATGATGGTGCGGCTGATCCAGAAGGAGGGATTCTTGGCCGGCTGCGCCTCCATCTTGGCCACGGCGTAATCCGCCGCATCCACCCACACCTTGCCGCGATAGAGGAACCTGTTGCCCGTGCGCGGCTCAACCTGCAGCAGATAGGCTGGACGGCCGTCCACCGGATCGCTACCCAAAAGCGTGAAGCTATAGTTGGCCAGACTCAGTGCTGTAGCCGCCGGATCGCCCGCCGCCTCCTCTTCGGTTTCCACTGCTTTGCGCAGTACCTTTTCGCAGAGCGCATGCGATCCACTCTGGCTCAGAATGCGAAAGCTCTTGCCGGAGCGACGATCATAGCTGACCTCAACGGCCATCTCGGCATCCAGATGCTTCGGAAAGCCCTGGTACTCCACCCGATAGTGACGCACCGTGCGGTAACGCTCCAGATGCTCGCTACGCAAACGATTATGCTGCTGCATTTGCTCGACAATCTGTTCCGCGGTCTGCGGCTGCCCCGCCCGGGCCGTCGCGCTTGCCACTGCCAGCAGAAAAGCCAGCAGGACCAAGAAGAGCGCCTTTGGGGTTCTCATGCGCCCAGCGTAATGCGGCTTCGTTCAACGGGGGATGAAGCTGTGGTTTGAATCCTGCGAATTTTGCACTGTTTTTAGAGCAAAACCAGAGTTGGTATATCCCGAAAGCAGTCCACTCAAGTTGACGCGACCACCAGGGAGCGGCAACCTGACATGAACTGAACAAGGGCACAGGGACTCTGGTTTTGCTCTAGAGCACACTCCGCACCCCTGCTGCGGGCTTACTCCTTGGCTCCTCCGCTGGAATCCGGCGGATTTTCTTCGTCGCTGACGACGGGCGCGGAGGCTTCGCCTGCAGGCAGTTCCGCCACCTCAGGAACAACCAATTCCGCAACTGGCTCAGAAACAGGCTCAGCTGCCAGCTCAACCACCGGCTGAAAAGCAGCGCGGTAGGAATGCAGTACCCAGAACATGCCCCCAAGCACCAACAGCGACAGCGTGAACACAACTGCCGAAAACCCCGTCTGCCATGGGCCGAAGCCGGGCTGTACAGGCAGATCCCCCAGCCCCATTGAGCGATTGATTTGGCGGTTATAGTCAAGCATATTGCCGGGATGAATAAGCCAGATTGCAGTATTCACCACACCGAAGCCCAGCAGCGCCATGGCCAGTCGCCTGCCCCACTCGCGCAGGGTCCAGAGTCCGTAGGCGGCCAACGCGTAGGCAATTACGTACGCCAGTAGTAACAGCGTCTTCGACCAGCCAGAGAGCAGCACGCCCGCCGCAAACGCCGGGAACGGCAGAAAAGCCAAGGCAAGGCAGCCGAGCACGCTGATAGCCTTCAGCACCGCCAGCACCGCAATCGGCAAGGGACGGCGACTGGGCTGCAGATCGGCCGTCCCGGCGGCGAAGGATTCCACCACAGAGCGGCGCAGAAAATACACTAGCCACCAGACGCCGATGCCCGCCAGCACAAGCTCAAACAGCGCCATTCCTATAAAGACACCATGCACAATCCTCTGCACGGACGCCGGATCTGCGCCGTGGGCAGATGTGCTCGGTAGCGGCACAAAGCAGAGCAACAGCGTAATCAGAGCGCTGATCAGACTAAAAAATGCCTGCCCGCCACCAATCACCAGCATGGAGATACGTGCCCAACGCCGCATCATAAGCAGCCCGTAGACCGTGATCCAGCCCCACAGGCCGATGAGCAGTAAAACCGCGCCTTCGGCCAGAAACACCCCATCGATCCAGGGCGGCAGGGTCGTACTTCGGCCCACCGGCATATGGTGGACACCAAAGCCGGCAAACGCGATGCCCAAAGCCAGCAGCATGGGCAACAGTGAAACCAGAATCAACACAATGGCTGAAACAATCACTCCGGGCAAACGCTTCACGGATCCTCCAGCGCGGCAAAGGCCGCACATGCGGAATAGATAACTTAAAAAAGGTTTGTGGTGGTCTGGCAACACTCTAACACCGGCACCGGAGATATGCCGTAAAAAACCGCATGCGGGAATGGTACGATGCGGAGAAGCCAATCTCCGGAGGTTTCGATGCGCAGACTACTTCTCTTGTTCCTCTTCGCCGTTCTGGTTTTTGCTTCCACCACCGCGCTGCGGGCACAGGGCGCGCCCGTGCAAACCGCAGCCGGCCAGCCTTACACCGTGGAGTACTACTACAAACTACAGTGGGGCCATCAGCAGGAGTTTCTGGATTTATTCCTGAAGAATCACTATCCGATGCTCAAGCGTGAACTGGCCGCCGGACGTTTTCTGTCGGTCAAGATCGAGTCTCCCACCTACCACACCACCGAGGATGGCCGCTGGGACTATCGCGTAACCATCGTCTACAAAAACTCGACCATTGCCACCACGCCCAACCCAGACGAGCCCGCGCTGATCAAAGAGTTGTGGCCCGATCAGGAAACCTATAAGAAGGAAGAACAGCGGCGCTTTGAGATTCTTGCCGGGCACTGGGATCTACCCGTCACCGATATAACTCCCGCCGCAAAATAATCCAACTGCTTCCCTGGTCCCATATGCGGGACCGGGGAAGCAGTTGGAGCAATACATACAGGGGCTGAAGCCCGCACTTATTTTGCAGCAATTACGGTCCGACTAAAGTCATGCCCTGACACAAAATAGAACCTACGCAGTTTGCGACAGTGCCCCTATTTCCGTGGAGGAAATGGGTAGCCTTGCACGGCCAGCCGCCTGCGGTACGTGCGATACTCGCGAACCAGCACAAAGATGATCAGCGCCACAATCAGCAACGGTATGCCGATCAACCAGCCGGAAAGAGTCACGCGATCGCCGCCCACACTGGCGCTTTCGGCCACGTTGAGAAAGCCAAAGAGCGCCACCAGATCCTGCCCTACTGAGGCGTTTTCGCTCAGTAGCACTGAACCGAAGACGCTCACCAGATCCTCGCCGACCAGAGCGTCTTTTTCTACATGGACGCGACCGAAAAAGTCCACCAGATCGTGCTGCGCCTGGCCCTTCACATGCACATCGCCGAAGAAGGCCACTACGTCACCGGTCACGCGGCCATCCACCTGCACACTGCAGAAGAAGCAGACCACATCGCCTACCGCATCGTTTTCCGCCACATGAATACGCTGTCCGAAGCGCACAACATCACCCTCGGCACAAGCCTGCCTTGCCGGGCCATAGACAAAAAACGCCAGAAGAAGTGCAATCCATACGCCGCGCAGTTTCATAATTTTCCCTGCCCTCAACCTACGCACTGAAAGCCTGAAATGTTCCCTAAATAAGAGAAAAATCATGGCTTTGGAATCAGAACAGTGATCCACTCGGCGGCCCGGTCCACTACCACGTCGGGCGGCACATTCATCAGGTTCTGTGGGCCATAGCCGAAGGAGCAGCCCAGCGCCCAGGCACCGGCATTGCGCGCCGTCTGCACGTCCACCTGACTGTCGCCAATCATCAGCGTCTGTTCCGGCTGCGCGCCGGCCTCATCCATTAGCTGGCGCAGGCCCATGGGGTCAGGCTTCTTGATAGCAAAGCTGTCACCGCCATAGATGCGGAAGAAAGATTCGGCCAAGCCCAGGCCAGCGCAGATTCCCCGCGCCGGGCCTACGGGTTTGTTGGTTAGCACGGCCATCTGGCGCTCTGGATCGCCCGGCGCGTCATGCAAGGCCTTCAGCGCGGCCAGCGCCTCCAACACGCCCTCGTAGGCGTAGGTGAAGTCCAACTTGTGTTCGCGATAGTAGCGCAGAAAAAAGTCGAAGGCGGGCTTCAGTTCGGCCTCGGGCAGGGCTTCGGGCGCAATGCCGTCAGCGGCAGCCAGAGCACGGCGCACCAGCATCAGAGCGCCATTGCCTACATAGCTGGCAATCTGCGGATCGGGCAGGCAGGCGCGGCCAAACTCCGCCAGCGCCGCATTCACGCTGTTGCACAGATCCTGCGCTGAATCAATCAGGGTTCCATCAAGATCGAAAACCAGAAGCTTGAGCTTCTCCACGGGGATAGGACGAAGGACACGCACCATGCTTCCAGTGTAAAACGAGAGCGGTTTTCTTCGGGCGGAGTTTCTTCGCGCCGGAGGAGGTGCGATGATGTTTCTGCGTCTGCCTTGCTGAAGCCCTCTGCAAGATAGACCAGGAGAAGATCCCCATGAAGAATCTGTTCCGTCTGCTGCTTGCGGCAGTTACGTTCGCGCTTCCCTGCTTTCCACTGCACGCGCAGCAAAATTCCGCATCCACCACCACAGCGCTGGTGAGCGACCGCGCTGAGCTGATCCCGAATATGGGTGCATGGACGGAGCGCGCCCCGCTGAAAGAACAGTTGCTCGCCTACCACGCCTGCACCTGCACGTGTGGCTGCTATGCAACGGATCTGGAGGCTGAGACCGACCGCGCCATCGCCTTTCTGCAAAGCCGCGCCGCGCAGAAGAAGCCCGGCGAAAAGCTGGCGTTGGTGCTGGATATTGACGAAACCAGCCTCTCCAACTGGGAGGAGATGCAGCGCGAAGACTTCAGCTATCACGCCAACACCTACAAGGCGTGGGAGCTCTCGGCAAAGGCCACAGCACTGCCCGGCACACTCAAGCTCTTTCATGAAGCCGAGCGGTTGGGCGTGAGCGTCTTCTTCCTTACCGGACGGCCCGAAAACGAGCGCGAAGCCACCACGCTAAACCTGAAGCAGCAGGGCTACGAAGGCTAGCAGCAGTTGATTCTGCGTGCGCCGCACCCGGCCTCGGAGAACTCCAGCGACTACAAGTCCGCTGCACGGCAGAAGATCGTTGCACAGGGCTACACGCTGGCAGTGAATGTGGGCGATCAGTGGAGCGACCTGCGCGGCACACCGCAAGCCGAACTCTCCGTCAAGCTACCCAATCCCTTTTATCTGCTGCCGTAGATCTTCAGCTACTAGCCGCTAGCTTCCAACTCATCGTGCGGAACGAGGCTGTCGTTTTTTAGCAATGGACTACGAACCGGGCTGAAAAGGGTTTCTTGCCGACAGATTGGCTTGAATCTGTACTGCCACCGTTCTTACTCAAAGCCACGCGAAGCAGTTGGCCCCACCGCAGGTGGCACGCGAAGCGATTGGCCCCACCGCAGGTGGTTAGTGGATATGGATGGAGCCAGAGCCGGTTTCCAGGCGTACGAGTGGACCGCCGCTGCCCAGCTTGCCGCGCAGGTGATGGTGCTCCAGTTCGCCCTGCGCCAGCACCTCGCGGTCGGAGTGCACACTGCCTGAACCGCTCTCGGCATCGAGCATAAAGCTGCTGTTGCTGCTCCAGAACTCCACGCTGCCTGAGCCAGTTTCCACCTTCCAATCGGAGGTAGGCACACCCTCCACCTTGATCGAGCCCGAGCCAGTCTCGGCCTTGAGCCCGCCGCGCAGATGATGCAGATCCATCGAACCTGAGCCGGTTTCAGCCTTCACATCCCCGGCGTCGGCGGCCTCGGCCGAGATGTTGCCCGAACCGGTTTCCACCTTGAAGCCGCCCTTGAGCCCGCTGGCGTGAATCGAGCCGGAACCCGTGCCGAGCTTGGCGCCCTGCCCCACACCATCGTCGTTGATCTCGCCCGAGCCGGTGGCTACGTCCAGCGCAGCGTTTTCCGGCGCTTGAATCTCGTAATCGATGCTGATATTGTGCAGGTTTTCGTGCTCCAGGCCCACGCGCACAATGTTGCCTGTCTGCTTGATAGGCGGCTCAGCGGCAATCTGCTTCACACGGTCATCGCTTGCACCCCACCCGCCGCGCACGCGCCCCACAATGTGAATCGAGTTGAAGTTGCCACGGGTTAGATGAATCGAACCCGAGCCAGTGGTCACGGTCAGATCCACCTTGCCATTCACGCCCAGCGTACGATCAAAGCTGGCCTCGGCGGCATACGCGGCATGCGCTGCCAACCCCAAGCCCAGAGCCACGGCCAGCACCGCCGCAAGATTCACAAATCTCTGCATTGTTCCCTTCCTCCCAGCCATCTTGATTCAACCTACGCACCCTCCGGCAGATTGGTTCCCTTTTCTGCCGGTTTTCTTCATTTCCTGCAACTGCGACCAATGCTATGCTCTGAAAACAGATGGAAAGCCTTCTGCTGCTTCAGATTGTCGCCGTTGTTCTGCTGATTTTGGCCAATGCTTTCTTTGTGGCCGCCGAGTTTGCTCTGGTTTCCATCCGCGAAACCCGCGTGGAGCAGCTGCTGTCGGCACGCGTCTCTGGCGCTCGCGCTGTTGAAAAGCTCCAGCAGGGGCTCGACGAGCTTTTGCCCGCCGTGCAGCTGGGCGTTACGCTCTGTTCTCTGGCGCTGGGCTGGCTGGGTGAGCCGTTGGCCGCCAGACTGCTGTTGCAACCGCTGTCAGCACTGCCCCACGCGCAGGTGTGGGCCGGTGTTACATCCATGGTGCTCGGCTTTGCGCTCATCACCTACTGCCATGTGGTGGCAGGCGAACTGGTGCCCAAGTCGTTGGCCCTGCGCCGCGCCGAGGCTCTGGCGCTGGCCGTGGCTCCGCCCATGCTGGCCTTCATGGCTGCAGCCAGACCGGCCGTACACCTGCTCAAGGGTGGCGCGGGCATTGTGCTGCGCGCCTTCGGCATTGAGATGAGCGAACGCACGCAGCTGCACTCCACCGAAGAGCTCAAGCTGATAGCCACCTCGGCCCGTCGGGTGGGTCTTCTGCCCGAGTTGGAAGAAAAACTCATCCACCGCTCGCTCGAACTGGACGACGTGCCGGTGCGCGAGATCATGACCCCGCGCCAGAAGATCTTCTCGCTGGCCGACACCATGCCGGTGGGCGAAGCCTGGACCCGCCTGATGGCCCGCCACCACTCGCGTGTGCCCGTCTACGACGACGAACGCGGCCCCGAGCACATTGTGGGCGTACTCTACGCACGCGATTTGGCGCGGCTCTTCTGCTTCCGCCCGAGCGGTCCTGCCAATGACCCGTTTGCCGCCCTCACCGTGCGCCACATCATGCGCGATGTGCTGATCGTGCCCGAAACCAAATCAGTTCTCGACCTGCTGCAGGAGTTCCAGCAGCGCCGCCGCCAGATCGCCATTGTGGCCGACGAGTATGGCTCCATTGTGGGCCTGGCCACCGCCGAAGACGCCATCGAGCAGCTGATCGGCGAGCTGGACGACGAGTTCGACGCGCCCGCCGTTCCGGCCCTGACCACCGCCAGCGGCGCACTGCTGATGGAGGGCGGCGTGAACCTGCGCGACCTGGAGACCCAGATGCAGTGGAACCTGCCCCGCGATGGCGGTGTGGAAACACTGGCCGGCTTTCTGCTCAGCCGCCTCGGCCACATTCCCGAGGTTGGCGAGTCGGTTGTCTTCGAGGACCGCCGTCTGACCGTGGTCGAGATGGAACAGCGCCGCATCGCCAGAATCCGGGTGGAAAAACTTGACTCCACCGAAGCCACCCCTGCGGATTGAGATTCATCGGTACAGGCCCAAAGCGGGTCATGTCGCTATCTTTCCGGATACGCGACCATGTTTTCCCGTGTACTTTACCCCTCGGCAGGTGCAGAATGATCGATTATGCGCCGGAGCAGCCTAATACTCTTTCTGCACTCAACCCATTCCGGCATCGAGTGGCGTTTGCCTGTTGCTGACGCGCTCTGGAGGAAGACCCATGGCCGAAAAATCAGCCAAAAAACACACCCATAAAACAGAAAAACTCACGGGAAAGAAACCGCACGACAAGAAGGCCCCAAAAAACAAAAAGGCTGCCGCCGCTGCCCCTGAATCCGTAGAGGCCGCCGAGCAGGTTCCTGCCCTGGTTCTGGGCCAGGACTGCAAGTACATGGGTGAGCTCAAAAAGCTGCAAATCGAGCTCGTCAAGCTGCAGGAATGGATCAAGCACGAAGGCCTGCGCGTGGTTGTTCTCTTCGAAGGCCGTGACGCCGCCGGCAAGGGTGGCGCCATCAAGCGCATCACCGAGAGCCTGAATCCGCGCGTCTGCCGCGTGGTGGCACTCGGCACGCCCACCGAGCGCGAAAAGACCCAGTGGTACTTTCAGCGCTACGTGAACCACCTGCCCGCCGCTGGCGAGATGATTCTGTTTGACCGCAGCTGGTATAACCGCGCCGGCGTGGAACGCGTGATGGGCTTCTGCACCGAAGAGCAGTACCAGGAGTTCATGCAGAGCTGCCCGGAGTTCGAGCGCATGCTCATCCGCTCCGGCATTCTACTGATCAAGTACTGGTTCTCAGTGAGCGACGCCGAGCAGGAAAAGCGCTTCCAGGACCGCATGAACAAGCCCACCAAGCGCTGGAAGATCAGCCCCATGGATCTGGAATCGCGCAAGCACTGGGCCGACTACTCCCGCGCCAAGGACGAGATGTTCGCCATTACCGATACCAAGCAGTCACCCTGGTACGTGGTGAACGCCGAAGACAAGGAAGCCGCCCGGCTCAACGTCATCCGCCACCTGCTGTCGAAGATTTCCTACCACGACCTGACGCCCGAGCATCTGGAACTGCCGCCGCTGGTCAAAACCAAGTACGTCCGCCCGCCCATCCACGAGCAGAACTTCATTCCACAGATCTATCAGGAAGAAGCCGTCCCCAAGCCCGGAAAACACAAAGAAAAAGATACGGAAGACTGATTCCAAATGCCCAAAGGGCGTGTTTCATTCACTGAAACACGCCCTTTGCATTTCTGCATTCCTGCCGCTACCAAAGCGGAGGAACCGGCTGTTCGCGATAGATGGGCGCAGGTCTATTCGCGCTGGGAAGACGCAACACTCCCAACCAAAATTTAGAGCAAAATCAGGAAAGGTAGCCCCAGGAAAATCGTCCAAGGTTGCCGTTCCCTGATGGTCACGGCAACTTTGGACCTGTGGCTTGCGGGTATAGTATCCCTGATTTTGCTATAGCCCCGGAATCGTAGATCACCGTAATCAGCCCTCCACGTCCAGCACAGACCATTCCCGCTCCGGGGCGGGGTCGTTTATGGTGGAGGAAGCCCATGAAACAGACACTCACACGCCTTGCCCTTACGCTGCCCGTCGTCTGGCTGGTAGTGTCGCTGGTCTTTTTCCTCATTCATATGGTGCCGGGCGATCCGGTGGCAATGATTCTGGGCGAGGGTGCCAGCGTGGCCGACACCGCGGTCCTGCGCCACGCACTGCACCTCGATGAGCCGCTGCATGTGCAGTACGTGGATTACTGGGCAGGCGTAGCCCATGGCGACCTGGGCCGCTCCATCCGCATGAAGGATAGCGTCGGCCATCTGGTTGCCCAGCGCTATCCCTACACGCTGGTGCTCACGCTCACCTCGCTACTGCTGGCCCTGCTGCTGGCCCTACCCGCAGGCGTATGGGCCGCCGTCTATCGCGGCAAGGCAGCCGATCATCTGCTCTCGTTTGTCTCGCTCTTTGGGCTTTCGGTGCCCGGCATTGCGCTGGGGCCCATGCTGATTCTCATCTTCTCGATCAGCCTTGGCTGGCTGCCCGTCTCGGGCGCAAATGCCGGCGGCTCAGCCACCATCGACTGGCGCTATCTGGTGCTGCCCACCGTGGCCATGGGCGCGTCGCTGGCGGCGATCCTGACCCGCATCGTACGCACCTCCATGCTGGAGGAACTTGGTCAGGATTATGTACGCACCGCCCGCGCCAAGGGTCTGAGCGAAGCCGCCGTCCTCTGGCGGCATGCACTGCCGAACGCACTGGTTCCCATTGTTACCGTGGTAGGTTTGCAGTTCGGAGCCTTACTGGCGGGCGCCATCGTCACGGAGACGATCTTCAGCTGGCCCGGCCTCGGTCGCCTGACCGTCAGCGCCATCTCCAACCGCGATTACGCACTGGTGCAGGGCTGCCTGCTGGCCATCGGATTGACCTACGTGCTGGTGAACTTCCTCACCGACCTCGTCTACCACGTGGTGAATCCGCGCATGCGGGGCTAACCACCTGCGGTGGGGCTAACCACCTGCGGTGGGGCTAACCACCTGCGGTGGGGCTAACCACCTGCAGTGGGACTGACCACCTGCGGTGGGGCTGACTGCTTCGCGTGACTTCGCCAAGAATGTGCGACAAACAGCCGTGGATCTACTCCTCGCACAGGTGCACGATCTCCGGCTTCAACTCGCCGTCTGCGGCAATCG
Organism: Telmatobacter bradus; assembly: GCF_048629425.1. Taxonomy (NCBI): domain Bacteria; kingdom Pseudomonadati; phylum Acidobacteriota; class Terriglobia; order Terriglobales; family Acidobacteriaceae; genus Telmatobacter; species Telmatobacter bradus. Next base: position 1,674,062 of record NZ_CP184532.1, on the reverse strand, counting down.
TCAGCAGCCCCACGGTAATGGGCAGCTCAAAGCGCCGGGGACCGCAAGAGCCGGGATTAAAGTAGAGCACGCCCTTGCGGTGATAGAAATTGGGCACATGCGAGTGGCCGAAGAGCACGGCGGCAAACTTGCCCGCAGCCGGGTCCAGATGCAGCGTGTACAGGTCGTGCAGCATGTAGATGTACTGCTCACCGGCCAGATAGACTTCGGTCTCGGGCAGCTCGCCTGTGGAGCCTTCGCGGTCAACATTGCCACGCACGGCGGTCACCGTGGCAATGCGGGCCAGTTCCTTGAGCACCGAGGCCTTGCCCACGTCGCCCATGTGCAGAATGTGCTCCACACCAGCAAGCGCCGAAAAAACTTCGGGGCGCACCAGCCCATGCGTGTCACTGACAATGCCCAGTTTGACGACCTTGCTCACAGTCCCAGCTCCAGCCGCGTACGCGGGTCCAGTTGGTCGCGCAACGCGTCACCCAGAAAGTTAAAGCCGAGCACCGCTCCAGCCACGGCTGCCGCAGGAAACAGCACCAGATGCGGCGAATCGAAGAGGTGCGAACGCGCGTCGTTCAGCATGGCTCCCCAACTGGGCGCGGGCGCGGGAATACCCAGGCCCAGAAACGAGAGCGTGGCCTCGGCCAGAATCACGCCCGCCATGCCGATGGCCGCCTGCACCAGCACCGGCTGAACGATATTCGGCAGAATATGGCGAAAGAAGATGCGCAGCCCCGATGCACCCAGCGCGCGAGCCGCATCCACATACTCGCGTTCGCGGGCAGCCATCACCTGCGCCCGAACCAGACGCGCATACCCCGCCCATCCGCCAATAGCCAGCGCCAGCACCAGATTCAGAAAGCCGGGCCCCAGAAACGCAGCAAAGGCAATGGCCAGCAGAATGCCGGGCAGAGCCTGAAAGGTGTTCATGGCGAAGGTGGTCAGCACGGTATCCACCCAGCCGCCCATGTAGCCAGCCATGCCACCCACGGCCAGCCCCAGACCAAGAGAAAACGCCACCACCGTGAGCGAAATGGCCAGCGAGAGCCGCGCCCCGTAGAGCAGGCGGCTGAGCGTGTCGCGGCCCAGCTCATCGGTGCCGGCCCAGTGCGCCGCCGAGGGGCCTTCCAGCCGGTGCACAAGGTCAATCGACGAAGGATTGTAGTGGGCAAGCAGCGGCGCGGCCAGGCCGCTCAGCACAAAAGCAGCCAGCAACAGCACACCAACCACGGCCAGCGGCTGACGCCTGCCGCGCTGCACAAGGGCGCGTAGAGTAATAGACGTGATAAACATCGACAAGGAAAGAATACAGCGACTTGGCGCGCGGCGTCGGGTTCAAGATCCTATGAACCGATTGTTTCTTGCGTTGCTCCTCTGTGGAATCCTTCCCTGCACTGCTCTGCAACAGACCCATGCGCAAAGGTATTCCGCGCCGGCCAACATGCCTGCTGAAGTGGAGCAGCTGCTGGCCATGGCCAATCAGTCGCGCTCCCAGGCCGGTGCGCGCCCCCTGCGGATGGATGCCGGGCTGAACGCCGCCGCTCTGGCCCACTGCCAGCGCATGGCCGCCGAACACGCCATTGCCCACCGCTACCCCGACGAAGCCGCTCTGGACGAACGCACTGCGGCAGCAGGCGCGCACTTCAGCCTGATCGAAGAAAATGTGGCCGAGGGCCCGACGGCTTCCATCATTCACACCAGTTGGATGCATTCCCCCGGCCACCGGCAGAACCTGCTGAACCCCGCCGTGGATCACGTGGGGATTGCAGTGGTGGCCGCCGACGGCATGCTTTACGCCGTAGCCGACTACGAACACGCCTCCGAGGCCGTCAGCAGCAGCACGGCCGAAGACAAAGTGGCCGGCCAGCTTGAGCGTCTGGGCGTGAAGGCCACGGCAGGCACCACAGCCGCCCGCGCCGCCTGCCGCACCGACCATGGCATTCCGATGCAGCCCGCAGCCGCCACCGGCTCAACCTTCGTAATGCGCTGGGAAAGCCCCGACCTGAATCAGTTACCCCAGCAACTCCACCAAAAGATTGAGCAAAGCCGCTATCGCCGCGCCGAGGTGGCCAGTTGCCCGGCCCAACAGGCGGAAGGCGGATTCACCGTCTACCGGCTGGCCGTGCTGCTGTACTGAGATTCCGTCTGCAAGAAGGAACCCTGGCCGTACCCGGCGCATCTATCAAGCAGGAAATCCTAAGCAGAAAATCCGCAAGGAGGATTCATGGACCGGGAACGACCTGCCAAAATCGGCATTGTGGGCGCGGGCAGTGTAGGAGCCACCATTGCCTATGCAGCAATGATTCGTGGCGTAGCGCGGCAAATCAGCCTGTTCGACATCAATCAGAGCAAGGTGCAGGCCGAAGTACTCGACCTGAATCATGGTCAGCAGTTTGCTCCGCAAGCCACCATCGACGGCTCCGACAGCACCGAGTCTCTTGCCGAATCCGACGTGGTCGTGGTCACCGCTGGCGCACGACAGAATCCAGGCCAAACGCGCATGGATCTGGTGGCCGCCAACACGCGCATTCTGGAAAAGCTGCTGCCCGAGATTGTGCGCGTTGCACCCAGTGCCCTGCTGCTGATGGTCACCAATCCAGTCGATGTGATTACGGAACTGACCCTGCAAATGACTGGCTTGCCCTGGCAACGTGTAATCGGCTCCGGCACCGTGCTCGACAGCTCGCGTTTCCGCTTTCTGATTGCGCGCTCCTGCGGCGTGGCCGTGCAAAACGTGCATGCCTACATTGCCGGCGAACACGGCGACTCCGAGATTCCCCTCTGGTCCAGCGCCTCTATCGGCTCCATTCCGCTCAGCCAGTGGGCAGTGGAAGGACACGGACGGCTGGCCGCGCAGGAAAAGGAAACCATCTTCCGCAACGTGCGCGACGCCGCCTATCAGGTGATTCTGGGCAAGGGCGCAACCAACTACGCCGTGGGACTGGCCGTCACCAACATTCTGGAAGCCATCCTCCACGACGAGCGCCGCGTGCTGCCGGTCAGTGGCCGTCTGCAGGGTTTTCACGGCATCGAGGACGTCTGCCTCAGCCTGCCGCGCATCGTGGGCCGCTCGGGCATCGAGCCACCATTGCCCATCCCCATCACGGTCGACGAAGAGGCCGGCCTGATCGCCAGCGCCAACAGCATCCGCTCCGTTGTACAGCAAGTGCGCAGCACACAGTAAACCGTAATCCAAAAAGGCCGCACGCCGGGATTACTTCCCTGACGTGCGGCCTTTTTGCGTAGTTTTTTGAGCAAAAAACACAGCAGCTCTGCTTCGCTCTAGCCCTTGCGCTACTTTTCCGCTGCGCGCTCCTGCGGGCTGGGAATCAACACAGATGCCATCCCTGCAGCCTTCGCGCCTTCGATGCCGAGCAGCGTGTCTTCAAAGACCAGGCAATGCTCCGGGGCAACACCCAGTCGCGCGGCTCCGGTCAAATAGGGATCCGGCGCAGGCTTGCTGCGCGTGTAATCCTCAGCGCCCACAATCACCGGAAACTTGTCGAGCAGCCCCACCGCCGTCAGCGCATTGATCACCGACTTGCGCCGTCCCCCCGAGACCACCGCAAAAGGCAGCTTTCCGTACTGTGCCTCGATGGGCTCCAGCGTCTCCGGAATCACTTCGAGCGACGGCAACATCTCAAAGTACATCTCTTCCTTGTCTTCAGCCACCTGCTCGACGGGCATCTTCAGCCCCTGCATCTGGTTCAGGTCGGCAATGATCTCGGAAGCCGGCTTGCCGCCCCAGGCGTAGAACAGAGCCTCGTCAAAGGTGCAGCCCCACATGCCAAGCGCACGGCTCCAGGCGCGGTAGTGCAGAGGCATCGAATCGACGATGGTGCCGTCGCAGTCAAACAGATAGGCGCGGAAATCACCCGCAGGCAGTTGCAGCTTCATGGGAATGAGAAAACTCCTTCGCAAAGGGGTAAGATTCGATGGAACGGGCGGCGCACGATAGCCAGCCCACGTTCAGAAGCTGCAACCAGGACGCACAAGCCTTTCCTTCAGGGTATCGCAGACCACCCCCAGCGACTTTCCCTCCGTCCTTCCTGGCTGCATCTCAAGTTTTTTCAGAGATTTTCACAACTTTTCTCATTTCAGCCCTCCAGGGTTTTGACTCCAGGCTCGTGGTTTGATACTTTTGATTAAGACAAGTTGTTGCCAATCACTCCTCAGTAGCTCAATGGCAGAGCATTCGGCTGTTAACCGAAGGGTTGTAGGTTCGAGTCCTACCTGAGGAGCCAATAAATCAATAACTTAGAGCATTTCCTCAGATTCACAATCCCCACAAAACCCCACGCTAACACCTACACTGCAACTGCCAAAGGCGTTTCCTGCTTCATCACCATCTGAACAACCTTGGAATTGGCGTCCTTCTTGGCTTGCAGGGTGCTGTTGCCGTATACGTTCATGGTCGTTGCGACGTTGCTGTGCCGCATCAGCTTCTGCTGTACGCCAATCGGAGCGCCTGTCTCGTCCAGTAGCGAACGGTACGTGTGCCGAAAGGTGTGCCAGCCCAGCCCCTCAATCCCCACATCCTTACCTCTGGGCCTGAGAATCTGGCGCTGAATGATGCCCGCGTAGTAGCAGCCTCCCGTGACGTGCGAGGGAAACACCAGCCCCTCCGTCCGGTTGCCTTTCCAGTCGTTCAATACAGCGGCAAATGCAGGATCAAGCGGAACCTCGTCTTGAGACGCTTCGGTTTTTACTTTGCCGATACGCCCATTGACGACACCCTGCTGAATCGCCATCACGCCGGTATTGAAGTCGATGTGTTCCCAGCGCAGGGCCAGAAGTTCCGAAACCCTCAGTCCGGTACACATCGCTACAATCACCATCGTCTTGTACGGCTCTCGCAGAACGGCCACCAGTTCCTGAAACTTTTCTGGCGCGATGATCTGCGGTTTTCTCTGCCGTCGGCTCGTGCTTTTCAGTTTGACCAGTTCAATCGGGTTGCGCTGTAGGTCGATCAATCCCCACAGCATGGCCTTTTCAAACAGCAAGTGCATCAGCGCCCGTACCTGTCCGCGTGTTTTGGGCGATAGGGGCAAAGCCTTCAGCCATTCGGAGACTTCCAACGGCTTGACGACGGCCAGCGGTTTACTACTCCAACGCGGCTTGATGTGGTTGTTGAGGTAGCTGCGATAACCGGACGCCGTGCTGTAGGAGAATCCGTCCTTGATGGTCGTTTCCCCTGGTTTCTGTTTCAGAATCTCCTCGATGCGCTCATCCTTGATGAATCGGTCAATTACCAGTCCAAGCGTGGGCGTGTTCTGTGCCCGGTAGGCTTCCGGCCCATTGATGCGCAGAACCATTTCCTGCAAATGGACCAGAGCCTTTCTCTCGGTTGGATACTCCAAGGTGCTGAGCGTTATCTGCCGCATGGGGCTTCCCGGTTCCGCGTGGTTGCGGTAGCGGTATTCCCAAACATCCGCGCCAGACGTGCGAGAGACCCTCCGTATGCTTCCGTTCTGATACCGTGTTCGCGTAAAGGTCAAGGCGTTCTCCTCTACTCCACGCGAAGCGGCTGGCTGCATAGATTTTGCTGTGCCCGCACCCATTGGTCAAGCGCGGAGAGGTGAAAGCGCCAGTATTTGCCCAGCCGGATTCCCGGCACCCGCCGTTCGCGGGCCAGCTTTTGCAGCGTCTTGACGTGAATGCGCAGATGAATTGCGGCCTCTTCAGCGGTCAGGAGTGGTTCAAACTCCGGCAGATTATCGCGGTGAGAATCGGCGGAGCCAAATGTAATGTGTTTATCCATGAATTGCCCCATGCACCCAAGCAAGGCTTGCCGGAACGCAGGGCGGTAGCGACCGCGCGGCTACGGTTCTCTGTTGGCGTTTGCCAGCTTGAGCACGTTTGAAATAGGTTGGGAGGGGTTTTGGGGCCTGGTGGGAGGGTGAATCAGAGGCGCTATACGCCCTGTAAAAAGTCGGAGATGGTCAGTTCAAAGCTCTGGGCCAGAACGTCGATTGTCCCGATGGAGGCTTGCTTGCGTCCGTTCTCAAGCTGGCTGATGAAAATCTTCCCAAGCCCAGACAATTCAGCCAGATACGCCTGATGCCATCCCCGCGCAGTCCTCAGTTCCCGGATTCGTCGGCCCAGCCGCACGGACACATCTATTGCCACTCCTCAAGTGTCGGTTTATCCTAACGGCTAAGTTTGCCTTTAGGCTAAGTCGATCAATATGAGCCAAACGGCGCACGTCTCCGCGCGCGTCTGAGGCAAATACGAGGCACTGGCAAGAAAGGAATGCCATGAAAAGAACTGTCCTAGCTTTTGTGCTGTTCGCGGTCTCCTCGATGATGGCCCTTGGACAAGACTCTCGCCGCTTGATGACCAATTCTGACGTGCTCGATATGGTCAAGTCGGGCATTGGAGAGCAAACAATCGTGCTCACCATTAAGCAGGGGAGCGTGAAGTTCGACACGTCCCCGCAATCGCTGATTGAGTTGAAAAAGGCAGGCGTCGGAGAATCGGTCCTAGATGCCATGATTGCTGCGATGGGGGCAGGCGAACATCCAACCGTGGCGGTTTCGCCGGACACAGAGGCAAGGTCGCTTCTACAGAAAGCGATTAACGCCTTTGGCTCACGCGAGACAATCGCATCCATAAGCGCCATTCGCAGCAAGAGCAGCGAAGTCCGTACCACTCAAGGAAAAACCGCGACTCTTGAATGGGAAAAAATACGAGTGTTTCCCAACGATTCCTACATGAGCGGGAATACACCGGGCGCAGAGCCTTACATTCAGGTCGTCACGCATGACACTAGCTATAGGCGGATAGGAAAGAACACTTCGCTGGTGACTGGAGACGATCTCGCTTCTATCCGCGAGGGAATGAAATTCGATCTTGCCTATATTGCCATGCACAGCGACCAATTCAGCGTTACATATGCGGGTGAAGAACAGTTAGGCAACGTCGCAGTCAGGGCAATCAGGCTCACACTTACCGGAACTCAAAGAGATACAGTCTGGAAAATTGACCCGCAAACAGGCAGAATCTTGTCTGCCGTCGATCATTCGCGTTCGGGGGATGCAGTAGCCGAATTCTCGGACTTTCGGACTGTGAGTGGTCTGGTCTACCCGTTCAAGAGACACGTTACAGCGCAAGGCGTCACATCCGACATAACAATAACTGATTATGCAGTTAACCCGGCGATAGATGCTGCGCTTTTTGACCGCCCCGGTGACTTACCGGCTGACCTGTTAACCATCCGAGTCTTGCAGTCGCAATCAGTTCCTTACACGCAACAACTCGGCAATAGCGCCAATACAAATTGCAGCATTTCCGGTACAGCAAACACGTTTGCTACGGCAAATACGGCGGGCAATACGACATGGGGGAATGGAACGACCAACTCCAGTATGCAGATGAACTGCAATTCTTACGACACCACAATCCGCTGGCCGCATATGCTGAACATGATGCTCATAGAGGCGTCTGACGGCAATGCGTACATCATCGAATGCGATAAGGCGTGGAGATGGTCCAAGTGTGTGTCGTTGATCGCTGGCCAAACATTCAACGCGCGTTTCACGCCCAAAGGGATTGAAGTTGAAGCCGTCACAGCAAAGGGACAATCTATAAAACCCGTGTACGGAATTGTTCAATCACGCGCAATGCAGCAATAACCCGCAAGCCCAGATAGGAATCAGACCGTGCTCTTTTTCTTCATATGCGGTATCGCTGCGCCGTTAGTTGGCCGCAAAATCGGCTGGGCACTGAGCCGTCATGTTTTCTATTCCACGCCGTCGGCAGTGGCGGTTCCTCTTTGTCTATTGTGGGGACTTGCCGTTGCCTTTGGATTTCGGCACATGGTCCTCTGGCTGAAGCCAAATATCATTCTGGCCCTTATCGGGTTTGCCGCTGGCGGATACGTTTCTATCCCGGACTACGGCATCGGCGAAGTGTGGATGGCCCCTTACGGTTCCGCCACCCGAAAAGACATCGTGTCGAACTTCCCGTTGCTGATGTACCTTCTTTCTTCCATAGCGTTCTACTTTGCCATGAAGTAAGCTGCCTTGATTGTGGGAGGGGTTTGTGGCCTGGTGGTGGTTTGATAAGCATAGACGACAATTCACTGCATAGGCGTCAACACACAGAGTTGACGGGGATGCGGCTATTTGTCGGGTATGGTTAGTTCAGACCCCAGAGCCACGGGCCGCTTTCTCCATCTCTGAACCGCTTTCCCGGAAGCCTCTTAAATGCTCTTTGCAGCGTGCGTTCGGAAAACCCGCCTTGAGTTGCCAACTCTTTTTGGGCTTTCGGACCGCGCATTAGCTGCTCCAGCAAAAAATCGGCAGCCTCAGCAGTATCAGACTTGCCGCCAGCATTCGCGTCTGGTGCCAAAAGATCATCGGCAGTCAGTTGGGATTTACCGCGCCATTCCAACTTCGCATTCATTTCCTCGCCAACAATCTCGTATCCCAAGGACTCTGCGCGTGGGCCTACGTTGTTTTTGATTTGCACCAGAGCGCGGTCATTCGGACAGCCGGGAGCACTTCCGGCAATCATTTCCATACGAACGGCACCCGTGAGGTCAATGCTACCTAACCCACGATGAATAGCCCTTCCGCCAGAGGCTTTGCTCAGGTGCCTGACTATCAGCCCACACGCATCATGCCTTTCCGCCAAAGCTATCAGCCCATCCATTACCGGACGAGTCTCGTTTGATTTATGCGAGTCTACGTCTGCGCCAAGGTATGACTGGATCGGGTCGATAACGATGAGTTTTGCATGAGTGTGGGAAATCGCTTGATCGAGCAAGGCAATGTCTTTCAAGGTAATGCCTGCTCTCGCGGCGTCAGCCCCAGTTCCCTGCACGCTTCCCCGCAGTAAATGAAAGCGTTTGGAATTTCCGCCCAATGCGTCGAATCGCGGCTTGATGACGTACTCTGCCGCATTTTCTTGCGACAGGTAAAGTGTGGAGACCGGCGTACAGGTCTCTCCAGACACGGGAATCTGACCGTTGGATAGAGCCGCTGCAATAGCAAGCGCAATGAATGTTTTCCCAGAGTCGGGATCGCCAGAGAGCATTGCAAGCATTCCGAAGGAGAGATACCCCTTCCACATCCACGGAACCGGGCGGGCTTGTACGTCGGCTAGGCAAACCAAATCAGGGCAAGGTTTAACGGTTTCAGTCAATTTTCGTTACCTCATTCACAAAGTGATTGAGGGGTTTATAGCCTGGTGTTGCGGCGTTCTCTATCGGCTGTCCGACGCTACGATGGGCAACACGGCACTCTCGGCAAAGGAGACAAACGGCAGTTCGCACGGATGACTCATTGCAGATTTTGCGGTAGAGGGTTACAGGGTTGGTTTGATACCGGTTGGTGAGCGGGTGGTCCCGATCTGTGAATCGGTGCCGCAGCCCATCGGTTGAGCCGCAGAGTACGCATCTGCTGCCGAGCATCTGATACGCCTTCCTCTGATAGGCGTTCCGGCGGTCCCGGTAGTAGTCGTAAAGCGCCATCCGGCGCGTTGTGCTGATTGGAGACTTTCTCATTTAATTCATCCTTGAAGTTGATTTGTCTGCTCATCCCAGTGGCGGGGCGGAGCACGGATCAGAGCACACGGCTCTTTAGTAGGCATAGAGCGCCTTTCTATATGGAACCCTTAAGGAGCCTCTGCACAACCCACGATTTTGCGGTGTAATTACAATGCAATGGGTTCGGAAGCAGTTATAGCCAGAATTGCGGGTTCAGTTGCATCCAGGCGCGGGCTCTACGTGGTTGTTTTTTGTCTCTGGAGGCCGTTTTCCGGCCTCCAGAGACACTACGCCCCCAGCGCGACCAGCCGTTTGCGATTTTGGTAAAGGTTAACCAGGGCAAAGGCCGCGCAAAGCCACTCGTGGTTCTTCCTTAAGCCACGATAGCGCACCTTGGTAAATCCAAAAACGCGCTTCAGAATGCGGAAACACCACTCCACCTTCGATCTAACTCTGGCCTTGGTCGTATTTTTGCGCTTGGCTTCTTCGTCTACATAATTTTTGAACTTGGTGCGGCGGCTGGTCATATCTTGCGCCCCGGGCGCGGCCGCATGAATTGCCTCGGTTTGTCCTTGATAGCCTGCGTCTCCCCAGACTTTCTTCTCTGCGCCGTGCAGTAAGTCAGGCAGCATATGTTTGTCCGCCACGCTGGCCGCAGAGGTGCCGACTGAGTGCACAATGCCCGACTTGCTATCAACGCCAAGGTGCGCTTTCGCGCCGAAGTACCATTGCTGTCCCTTCCTGGTCTGGTGCATCTGAGGATCGCGCTTGCCGGTCGAGTTCTTCGTCGAACTCGGAGCGTTGATAATCGTTGCATCCACGATGGTTCCCGTGCCGATGCGAATGCCCCGGCTGGCTAGAAAGTGGTTCACCGTATCGAGTATCTGGCCGCATAACTCATGTTCTTCGAGCAGGTGGCGGAAGCGCAGAATGGTGCTTTCATCGGGCGCGGAGGCACGGCCCAGATCAACTCCGGCGAAGCGCCGCAACACGGGCGAATCATAGAAAGCTTCTTCCATTCCGGGGTCTGAAAAACCAAACCACTGCTGCAAGAAGTACGTGCGGAGCATGATCGACAAGCCTGCTGGTTGGCGGCCGTTGCCAGCCTTGGGATAATGAGGCTCAACCAGCGCCAATAACTCCGCCCACGGCACCACTTGCTCCATCTGATCCAGAAAAAGCTCCCGCTTGCCCTTGCGACCATACTGCTCAAAACTCGCTTGTGACGCCAGTGTTCGTTGCCGCATCGCCCTTGCCCTCTACTTATCATTTTATCCAAGCAGAATGCAGTATTGGGACTTGTGCAGAGTCTCCTTAAAGCAATCCCAGCTTGTACAGGTTGAGAATAGAGAAGAGGTATATATAGAGGGAGAGTGCCACACACCCCGTAATTGTTTAACGGGTTAGCTATCTGGGAAGCGGGGAGGGAGGTTCTGCGGTGGCCTATATATATTTCATATGCACTCTATTAGACGGTGGAAACAGGATTTTCACCCGCTTTTCTGAACTATATTTTTATATTCGTATCGGGGCCACTCCACGCGCGTAGAGCGATGTGCGCACCATCTTCCCTGTCCTATCTATGGGATAAGAAGGGATAGAGACAGGAAAAAGCAAAAATGCAAATCCGAGTGCCGGGAGGGTAGCTTCATTGAGAAATCCGTACCCTCTGGTTGAAGCCTTTAATCGCCGGTTTTCGCCCATAAAAAGGCATGAATCGACCGCAGTAAGTATTCGCGTGAACAAACTATTCACCGTAAAGTGTGCTGATTGAAAGCAGTGCGAAAGACGCCGTGTTGGCTCGTTTATTCTTGGCGGGCTGTTCGGGATAATTCATCCTTGCTGGCCGTAAGCACATTTTGCCCACGTCGATATAAACCCGGTTCCGCCGAAAAAGTTGCGCTCAACCCCAGGCCGAAAACCCCTCCCATCAAAACGCCATTTTCTCGACTTCGCTCGTTTGCTTGAATGCCCATTGCGGGGCCGGAAATGCCGCTTGCTGCTCTCAGTGCGCCAGAAACCGTCCCATTTCTTGTCATCGCTGCAAATTCACGCAAATTCGGGGCATACAGCGTCGCGCCGGATTTTTGCGGAGTATTGAGGCGCATCGGCGTTTGTGGGATCGGGCATTTGTCTTTTCGCTGTTACATCTGCCACTACGTCGGTAGAGCCTGCTGTAACGGAGGCGATCCAATGGCGACTGGCAAATTTGTTTCGTATCTGCGAGTGAGCACGATTCGGCAGGGCCGCTCTGGGCTTGGCTTGGAAGCGCAACGGGCGGCAGTGACCGGATACCTTAACGGCGGGGACTGGGCACTGTTGGAAGAAGTCGTAGAAGTCGAGTCGGGCAAGCGCAATGACCGCCCGGAACTGGCCCGTGCTCTGGCCCTCTGCCGGATTCATGGAGCCAAGCTGCTAATAGCCAAGCTCGACCGGCTGGCCCGTAACGTGGCCTTTATCGCAAACCTGATGGAGGCGGGAGTGGAGTTTGAAGCGGTGGACTTGCCACAAGCGAACCGGCTCACGCTTCATGTAATGGCTGCTCTGGCGGAGCATGAGGCCAAGGCTATCAGTGACCGCACCAAAGCCGCTCTGGGCGCTGCCAAGGCCAGAGGTAAGCAACTGGGCGGACGACGCTGGGCGATAGAGTCAGTCGCCAGCAAAGGCAATGAGGCAAGCGCCAAAGTCCGTTTGGACCAAACCTGCAAACGCGCTGCCGATCTAACCCCGATCATTCAGACCATTCAGGCAGAGGGCGCAGCGTCTCTACGGCAAATTGCAAGCGGATTGAACCGGCGTGGAATCTCTACGGCGCGAGGCGGTCAATGGAGCGCGGTACAGGTACAGCGAATACTTGCGCACAATTCTTGAGTGTGAACCGGGCCGGGTGCTGCAATGTGCAGCCATGCGTAGATTTTTGTTTTGAGGGCAGCCTTTCGGGGATTCATCGGTGATAAGCCATGAGCGTGGGACGATAGCGGGATGAGCAATTCACCCCACACTTGCCCCATCGTAAGAATTGCCTATCGTTTCTTGTCAATACTTTACGCTACTTTTGGCTGCCAGCCGTTCCGCGTAAGTCGTTGATATTGAATGCGTTATTGTTCTGTTAACCTAAGGGTTGTAGGTTCGAGTCCTACCTGAGGAGCCAAAAATCAAGTAAAATCATGAAGATGCGAGGCGGCCCAAAAGGCTGCCATTTTTATTTTTGGTCGAATGGCTGTTTTGATGGCTGTTCGGCAAAATATTTTTGATTTTTCCGGAATTGCTCAATGGAATTGCTCAATCTGAATCTCTACTCTATCCCGAAGCGCCGAACACCGCGCACCCAACAAGCATAGGGGCTGTCTAGGTTCGTGAAGTTCAGACCGGCACAGTTTTTGAAATCCGGACCGACTTCTTGGCTACCAACCGGGAGAGCTTCTGGCGGGACCGCTCGAATCTGCGGAGCTTGCTGCGTGTGACACTGGGCGAAAGACTTGCCACGTCATCCCGTATTCTTGGGTTTCCAGTCGCGTCTGGATAGATAACTATGTTTTCGTTTTTCGATAAACGTCATTGAATCCAATGCCTAAATTAGAACATCAAAACCGGATTGGTGTGATATTTTTATCATCTTTAATGTAGTATCGTGGATATTTTTTATCGATCTCTGGAGCGTTTTGGCCAGCATAAAGGCGGCGGGTAGGCTGCCCAGATATTTGAGTGATAATGCAGGCAATAGTGCCATGATAAAAAACGTGGCCGTGGTAATTGATGCGCCCTGGTTTGATCAAGTGGTCAATGGCGGCGGCTGGGCTTGGCTACATTCGCTGTATTTTTGACGTGCACAATTCGCGCCGGAAGCAATTTAGTGCGTGATCGTTGACGAGGCCGATGGCCTGCATCCACGCATAGACGATGACGGGGCCGACGAATTTGAAACCACGGAGCTTGAGTTCTTTGGATATTCTTTCAGCGAGGGGCGTGCTGGCTGGCACCGGGCCGGAGTTCTGAATAGGCTTGCCGTCAACGAAACTCCACACCCATTCGGAGAAGTTCATCCCGGACTGTTGCATATCGAGGTAGATGCGGGCGCTTTGGATGGTGGCATTGATCTTTGCGCGAGAACGGATGATGCCAGGGTCAAGAAGCAGTCGATCAACGTCTTTCTCTGTGAAGCGGGCGACAGCTTCCGGCGAAAAATGCTTGAAGGCTGCACGGAAGGCTTCGCGTTTACGCAGAACGATGACCCACGCAAGCCCGGCTTGAAAGCCCTCAAGGACAAGGCACTCCCAGATGGAACGGCTATCAGTATCAGGCATACCCCACTCGGAGTCGTGATAATCCTGCATGAGCGGGTCGTGTTCGGCCCAACTACAGCGTTCGATGTGATTGACGTTCATTTGTGCTCCCAGGATAAATCTGTCAGGGATAGTTTAAGTGGTTAGCCATGAGAGATGTCTTGTAGATTCCGGTCACGGTGAAGGCACAGGAAATTATACAAATTCACGTTTTTGGAGAAAGACGCTCAGGTTATCATCGAGGAACAAGATGATGCGCAACTCGATTCCATTCCCCGAATCGTTTGAGCGGCCAGGCTTTGTGAGTGAAAGCCGACCAGAGCAGCAACAGGTCCGCACGCTACAGCGCCGCGCGCTACAGCCATTATTCTTTGCCAGATACCGCCATGACCGCCCAAACCTTGGATTGCTGGAGCCGACACCGCAAGCAGATCAGGTAATGGTGGGCGTGGAACTAATGCCCTTTCGGCCGATTAATGTTTTTTGCGATGGCAAGCATAAGCGTAGGCCTGCGGCGGGTCCGGGAGCCTTGGCGCTCTATGACTTGCGTAAATCGTGGTCTGCGGATCTGCGTGATCCATTCGATCATGTATGTGTCTATCTGCCGCTCAAGAGCTTTCAGGATTTTGCCATGGAACGCGGCAGTCGTTTTATGGCCTTTCGAGATGATGCAGAGAGTGTGCAGTATGATGCCGTGATGCTGCATCTGATGCAAGCTACACTACCAGTGTTAGAGCGGCCGCAAGAGCATGATGCGCTGTATCTTGATTCACTATTTCTCTCGGTGCGTGATCATGTCGCGATGGCGTATGGAGTCTTCAGCAAACAGGTTGCTGAAAAAGAACAAGGTCTTAGCGTGCGACAGTTGCGCCATGCGCTTGAGTATATTGAAGCGAATTTGCATGAGAACCTGACCCTTGAAAAGATTGCGAAAGCCAGCGCCGCTTCCGTAAGCTCCCTGACGCGCGGCATCAAGGCACAGCTCGGCGTTTCCACGCATCAATGGGTACTGAAGCGCAGAATTGCGCTGGCGCAACGCACGATCTTCGAAAGCGGCGCGACTCTCAGTGAGATCGCCACCAGTTGCGGATTTGCCGATCAAAGCCATTTGACGCGCATGTTTCTGCGCCATGTTGGCACTTCACCGTCCGCCTGGCGGCGCAGCTCCAAGTAGCAAGTAAGTCTTCAACTACCATTTCCGATGGACAACTTCAAAAGAATAACCATCTGGATCAAGCACATCGGCAGCGTAGTAATCCGCTGTGTATTCGGTACGCATGCGGGGGGAGATATTTTCTTTGGCACCGGCTGCAAGTGCTGCCTGATAAAACGCCTCGACCTCCTCGTTGCTTGCAGCCATAAAGCCCCAATGAATTGAGTCTGGGTCGGGTTTTCCTTGCCTGAGCCAAAAGAAAGCACGACATCTATCCCCGAAACCCCAGAGGTCTTCGTGGTTTTCATAGCCTTGATAGGGCAAGAAATACTTCACGTGAATTGGCTTAAGGGCCGCTTCATAGAAAGCCAGTGATCGTTCGATATTGCTGACAGTGAGAATAATGTGCGTGACCATGAACTGTCTCCTTTAGAGTGTGAGCGCGGCGATGGCTTTTTCACCGGAGAGGATCGCATTCGGGGCGAGTGCCGGAATGTTCGTGCCCTGTGCGCGTACTGTTTGCACGTCAGTGATGCCGATGAAGCCAAGAATTTGCCGAAGATAGGGTTCGACTGTATCCCAGGGTTTCCATGGATCTTCTGTGAAGACACCGCCCGAAGCAAGCACGAGGATGGCGCGTTTTCCCTTGGCAAGGCCATCTACACCCGCGCCTGCATACTGAAAGGTGCGACCCGAGCGGACAACGTGATCGATCCAGGCCTTGAGTTGCGAGGGCATACCGAAGTTCCACATCGGAGAAGCAATGATGAGCATGTCTGAAGCGAGGAGTTCGTCGGTCAGTTGATCCGAGAGCGCGAGTGCTGGTCGCAAGGCTTCCAATTCGTCTGCGTCTTTTGTTGAAATGCCTTTGATTGTATCCAGAGTCAAGTGTGGAGGTGGCTCTTTCGCGAGATCGCGGATAATGAAGTTGGCGTCTGGATATGTACGATGCAGATGCTCGATCAATACGGCGGTTAGCTTTCTGCTGGCAGATTCAATGCCGCGTGGACTCGATTCGATGATGAGGATTTGGTTCATATTTGTTCTCCCGTGGTGTAAGGATTTCGTCAGAAGTGACCATCCTTTAATGCTGCGAATTGACCTCAATTCGCATTGGCTAAAGTGGAATGGAGAAACCATGTTCGGCGTTCCGATTCATCGATCCAGCTTTCGAGCAGACTGGCGGTTGCGACATCCTGCATCTCATCGCAAAGTGCGTGTGCAGAGCGCATGAACTTGGTCAGGCATCGGTTGTCGGCTGCAAGCTCTTCAAGCATGCTTGCAGATGTGAGCGCAGATTCTTCGTTGTCGAGCAGTCGCTGATACTTGGCGATATCTGCAATGGATCGAAGAGTGGTGCCACCAATCTTGCGTGTTCTTTCGGCGATGGAATCTGTGATTGCGAACAATTCAGAAGCTTGCTCATCGAGTAACAAGTGATACTCGCGAAAGTGTGGACCATGTATGTGCCAGTGAAAGTTCTTCGTTTTGATATAGAGCGCAAAGACGTCAGCGAGCAAATGTTGCAGCGCCTCATCGATTGCTGCAACAGCAGCCGGAGATAGGTCCGTCTGCGATTTCAAACGTGATAGGTCGATGGATTTCTTGGCTCTTGACGAGAATGTGTAAAGGCCATCGTTTTACGCGGCTTTCTGAAAGGCGACGAGTTGGGTTCTTGTGGCGGCCAGCCGTTGCGCTTTCAGCAGCAGGTAGTTGAGATTGCGGTAGCCGCGTCCGCGTCGCAACAGCGCTTTGATGTTGCCGTTGACTGCTTCGACCACCCCCAGGGGAACCTTTGTTCTGCAGTAGTTCAGGATTCCCTCCAGATGGCGAAGCAGCATGTCGGCCAACTTCTCCATGGGCTTGAGCCGCTGCCAGCGCAACTGATCGATCCAGTTCTTCAGGTAGCGCAACATCGCGCCCTCATATCTGTAGCTCCACAGCCGATCCAGACTTTCCTTGAGCAGGTACGCCTTCATCACGCGCCGGTTCAGCGCAAACAGTTCGTTGAGTTGCTGTTTTTGGCGCGCGGTCAGATGCACCCAGCGCGTCAGCAGCAGCCAGCGCTTGCCCTTGACCAGTTCCCGCGCCGGCCCGCCCTTGCGGAAGAACTCCTGGCGGCGCACCTCATCCACAGCCGCTCCGGCGTGCTTCATGATGTGAAATTTGTCATAGATGATGCGGCAGTTGGGCAGCCACTCGGCGATGCTCTGCTTGAACGGTTCCCACATATCGACGCAGGCAGCCTGCACCGCGCCACGTTGAAAGGGGCTCAGTTGCTTGGCGAAGAACTCGTCGAGCGTTTCCTTCTTCCGCTCCGCGCCGAACCACAGAGGCTCGGCGGTCCCGAGGTTGCTCACCACGGTGATGAACTTTTGCTTTTTGCCCACAAAGATCTCGTCCACACCCATCTGCCGCAAGGCCGGCTTGCGCCGCGACTTTGCCCAACGCGCCAGATACCGCTGATCGATGGCCCGCACCGTGCTCGCCGCCAGACCAAACTGCCGCGCTACTCGGCTGGCTGCGGAGCTTTCGCAGGCTTGGCCTACCGCATCCTCGAAACGCTTGCTGAAGGGCGCTTTGCCAGGAAGCAGCGGCACCTTCTCCGCCTTGACGCCGCAGTCCAGGCAACGAACCCGGTACAGCTCGATCACCACCGTGGTCAGATACTCGAAGCACGGCAGATCGCGCACTTCCCGCTCATAGCTGGCTACCATTTCGCCTGTTGGCCTGCCGCAGCCGGAACAGACCAGCAACTTGTTGGCCCGCTTGCGCCGAACCCAAAGCTTCAGCCTTTTGCCAGGCTCGTCAATCTCATGCCGGTAGACCTTGTAGCCCGGCCATCCCAATACCCGCGTCCAATCGTTGTCGCGCATCGGGAGGAGAATAGCCGATTCCACACCTCAAGCAAAACCCGCGAAAATCACGCTGCCTTACAGATTCCTGCGCAGAGCCTGAAAAAAGCGCATTCGCGGCTGAGCGATTCAGAATGCAGGTATTGGCGTCTGCATCCTGGTCGGTGAAATCCCGTCCCGCCAACATTTGCGTGCCCATGGTTGTGAAGTAATGGCTCCCCACATCATTGATTTCATATTTGTCATCAGCCCCCTGCCCGGCGCCGTGCGATGAAGCTGCGCCGGTAAATGTTCCTATGTGACGCCAGCCATTCAGTGGAGTATTCTCTGCGACGCTGGCGCTATCCACTCCAGGCGTCTGCTCCATGCGCAAGGCCATTTGCCGATACAGATGAACGAGGTCGCGTCCCTTTTGCGGAAGACGCTCGAAGTCGGCAGGGACCAACAATACATTCTCGGTCCGGAAGCCGAGATGTGCAGATCGCAAATGAGCAACAGTCGTACCGAGCAGGGCCGCCACCACAACCAGCATAAGAGAAAGTGCGATCTGAACAGGAACGAAGAACCGTCTGAAAGTTCCTCCGCTTGCCGGGCCACTGCAGCCGGAACGTCGCAGGGCCGTCTCGATGGGCGTATGGCTGGCCAACCACGCCGGGGCGATGCCGAATAGCAAGGCACAGAGAATGGCACAACCGCCAGTTACGAGCATCGTGGAGAAATCGGGACGCACGGAAAGCGATTCAGCGGCTTCTCTGTCGGAGAGAAATTGTAAGAGAAAACGGTCGGTTGTCCACGCAAAAACAATTGCGAGAAGACCACCTACAATTGCCAGCAAAAGCGATTCTACGAGAGGCTTCTGTATTAGACGAAAACGCGCAGCTCCGAGTGCTCCACGGATGGCGAACTCATGTTCTCGTGTAGCCGCGCGTGCCATGCACAATCCGGCGAGATTGATGCAGCAGACAAGTAAGACGACACCGACCAACGCTTGAAGCAGAAAGAGCGGCCTCGTGTATTGAAGCCGTAATAGACTCCAGCCAGTGCGGCCGGGACGGACTGCGAATTGTGCTTTTTCAATGACAGGGAGATGCCGTACTGCCGGTGGCAACGTCTCGTCCATTACGACGCGATAGAGAGATGTCATCTCCGCAGAAGCAGCAGGCAAACGGATGCCCGGCTTCAGGCGTGCCATTACCGTGAGCCAGAGACTGCCGGGAGTTCTCAGAACCGAATCTGCTCCACGCATGACCGGCTCATATTCGAGCGGCAGATAAAAATCAGGATGCATACCTACCAGGACGCCTTCAAATCCCTGAGGTGCAACTCCGACAATAGTGACGTTGTGATCAGTCAGGGTGATGTGCTTGCCGATCACGGACGGATCGGCATGATAGTACTGTTGCCAAAATCGGTGGCTAATGACCGCTGCCCATCCGTCTGGACCACCCCCACGTTGATCGTCCGCGGGACTTAGCAATCGACCTGCGGCAGGTTCAATTCCCAAAACCTGAAAGGTGTTTCCGCTGACAACTGCTCCGGAATAGCCGCGTAGCCCGGTCTCCTCCTTCAATACGAAGTCATAGGAACTCCATCCGAAGACTCCGGAGAAGGACTGTGCATGCCTTTCGATTTCCTGCAGCAGAATGAAATTCAAAGGGGATTCATGCGCAGCATCGTTGGGAGAATCAATATTGATGGCAATGCGCACGAGGCGGTCTGGATCTGAAATGGGCAAACTTCGGAGCAAGAGCGTATGCATCAGCGTAAAAATTCCGGTATTTGCCCCAATGCCCAGCGCAAGCGTCAACACCGCCGTGATTGTAAAGCCAGGCGATTTCATCAACTGGCGGAATGCAAGTCGTATATCAGCCCAAAGGTTCTCCAGTCTCGGCCACTGCCAGACTTCCCGGCTGCGTTCTTCAATCAACGTGACATTGCCGAATTCCAGACGGACGACTCTCTCCGCCTCTGCCTGCGACATGCCGTTTTCCATCAAGTCATCGATCTTCTCATCAAGATGCTCCCGAATGGATTCCGAGAGTTCGGCATAGCGACGACTGCGAGAGAAAAGTTGCTTGAGCCAGTTCATGATTACACCTCACGACTGAGCGATCGCTAGTACACGCGTGATTCCAGCGAACATCTTTCCGACGCTCGACACTTCTTGCTCCAGGTGCTGGATGCCCGTTTCTGTCAGTTTATAAATGCGGATGGGACGATTTTTTTTGGAGACCCCAACTTCCGACTCCAGCCATCCTTCTTTGAGCATCCGCTGCAGGGCTGGGTATAAAGAACCCTCCTCAATTTGCAGCAGATTGTCCGAAACCTGCTTGATATGTTTCGACAGCGCATAGCCGTGCATCGGTCTCAGTCGGAGCGATTGCAGAATCATCATCTCCAGCGCGCCGGGAAAAAGGTCTCGGTATTCAGAATTTTTTGCCACATCTCCACCATTTGATGTTTTCAATCATACTATTTTAAGCATAGTATAGTTCAGAATTATTTGACTAGAAAGCCGAGAGGAAACAAACATAAACAATTTCTGTCTCGCGGCCAGATAATTGACCACATGCAACTGAACCAAAAAGAGTTAACACTGATTTTTTACGTCTCGTGTCGGCAGTGGCTGAGGAGATCCAGTGCGTGCGGGCCGCCGAACGCCCGGAACTGCTTAATACTCGCTCGAGCTGTCAGATCAAGGAAGGGGAGGTGTTTCGATGAAACAGGAGTTCAAAGCGGTACTTGTAGCAAAGGGACCGAAAGGCGCGTGGACGTACCTCTCAGCTCCATTCGATGTGCAGGAAGTCTTTGGATCGAAGGCGCGCGTCGCGGTTGCTGGAACCATCAATGGATTTCCCTTTCGTAATTCGCTCATGCCCGAAGGAGACGGTACGCATTCCATGATGGTCAGCAAGAAACTGCTGGCTGGCGCTAAAGCACAGGCCGGGGATATTGTGACGGTCTCGCTCGATCGGGATGAAGAGGAACGTCCCGTCACGGTTCCTGAAGAGTTACAAATTGCCCTCAAAAAACATTCTCATGCTGCGGCACTGTTTGCCACGCTAACGCCCTCGCAGAAATCGGAATATGCAGACTGGGTATCGTCCGCAAAACAAGCGGCCACCCAAGCAAGCCGCAGCGCGAAAGCTATAGAAATGCTAGCTGCCGGGAAAAAACACGTGCGATAGCTTTGGGACTTTGCTTGTTGCCGTCAAACAAGGGCACACAATTGAAAGGTTTTCCGCTCATGTTGCATTTGGTCAGATTTGTGTAGACAAACGCCGTAGCCAACGGGAGCACTCAGCCTGCCGAAGGCCCCAATATCCCAGTAGTCATGGCCTACCTCCCGGTATTGATGTGCGATGGTCGTGGGCAAGGTATGCTTTTGCGCACAACGCCAACTTTTTAGGAACAATCTGCACCTAGGGAGTGCATTGAGGATGATGCGCTTGTTGACGCCTCACAAGAGGTCCCGGGATGGAGTTCCGTTTGCCGATCCTTGAAACCAGTGAGAGGGATCCGGGCTGAAAACAGCGTCGTCCACAAGGATTCTTGACTCCTATTCCGCGACTGTGGCTCTATCGTCCGGAGGGAACGGCGCTTTGCCCCGGATTTGCTCGACAAAAAGCTGGACTTCTTTTTCGATCAGATCTGGCCGGTCAAACTGAATATAATGGCCGCTGCCTTTAGCGATGATTCGTCGGCTTCGTTGGGACAGTTTCTTGAGGTCTTCCTGCGCCTTTTCCCAGCCACTGCCTAATTGGTTCTCCGCCTGCTTTTGAGCTGGATCATGCGAAAAGATCAAAAGCGGTAACTAGCCGTAGGAGCCCGTTTGGGCAATCTGCTGATCCGATCTATCATGGCCTTCCAGTTCGCTGATAACCGGCCCATACTCGGTATGACATAGATCTTCTCTTTGCAAAATACCCGTCTTGGCGTCGAAGCCTGGTTTCGGATGAGAGCAAATCCCTACCAGGCGTGGAATGCCGAGAATGAATATAGGCCTGCTGATTTTGGTCATCATCAAGGGGAGATTGTATGAGCTATGTCTCGCCGCGGACGCTGGTGCGGAACTATCCACAAAAACTACTCCCGCAACATCCGATGGATAATGCAGGATGTAATCGCGCATATAGATTCCCGCCACGAAATGCCCCATCAAGACGATTGGGCCGGTGACATTAGCCTTAAGTAGAAGCTGATGGAGTTCACTGGCTATGTGGTCGGCGTCGCGCAACCCGGGGCGTGGCTCGCTCCAGCCGAGTCCGGCTCGGTCGTAGGAACAGACGCGCGTAGTTTTTGAAAGAACAGGCTGAACTCCTCCCCACACAAGCCCGTCGCCTCCCGAGCCGGCTTCAAGAACGAGTGTGGGCGAGCCACTCCCCGTGCAGTTGATACGCATCTTGCGGCCATCAACTGTGTACAGGACTCCCGGCGGGGGATTCGTCACCCGAAACCTATAGAGTCTGATTGCATTGAACGAACTGCTTGCTCCCGCGAGGATCGACAGAACAAGAAGAAGAGATAAAACGATGCGTTCGGAAACCTTCCGCCATGCTGGATATGGGTAACCTTTTGCGGAAAGCGAACGCATACGTAGGACGCACAACGTTACCAGGAGAAGCGCAACAGCTAGAATGATGCGGGCATTACGACATAATCGAAATCCATCTCATTCTCCTGAATCAAGATGAGCGCAAAAACACAATATGGCTGGAACTGCTGGCAATCATAACACTGGCTGGCAGACTCCCGATAACCCCCTACACAATGGCGAGCGGTACTCTGCAGGGCCCAAACCGAGGGCCAAAGGGTCCGTGTAGCCAATCTGCTTGCGAACGAGATTGGCACTTGCCGTCCTCACTGAAGCCCTCTGGAATCGTCAAGCTGCTCTCCCGGGGTCATCTTACTCACAGTCAGAGGAACGGCCGAGTAGCTTCAACATCCCCTTGCTGTGCTCATCGGCAACGGCGTTCACATATTCTTCCAAGTAGCTATAGCCCGTGGTTGCATCAATTTTGGGCTCTGCGCAGGAATCTGTAAGGCAGCGTGATTTTCGCGGGTTTTGCTTGAGGTGTGGAATCGGCTATTCTCCTCCCGATGCGCGACAACGATTGGACGCGGGTATTGGGATGGCCGGGCTACAAGGTCTACCGGCATGAGATTGACGAGCCTGGCAAAAGGCTGAAGCTTTGGGTTCGGCGCAAGCGGGCCAACAAGTTGCTGGTCTGTTCCGGCTGCGGCAGGCCAACAGGCGAAATGGTAGCCAGCTATGAGCGGGAAGTGCGCGATCTGCCGTGCTTCGAGTATCTGACCACGGTGGTGATCGAGCTGTACCGGGTTCGTTGCCTGGACTGCGGCGTCAAGGCGGAGAAGGTGCCGCTGCTTCCTGGCAAAGCGCCCTTCAGCAAGCGTTTCGAGGATGCGGTAGGCCAAGCCTGCGAAAGCTCCGCAGCCAGCCGAGTAGCGCGGCAGTTTGGTCTGGCGGCGAGCACGGTGCGGGCCATCGATCAGCGGTATCTGGCGCGTTGGGCAAAGTCGCGGCGCAAGCCGGCCTTGCGGCAGATGGGTGTGGACGAGATCTTTGTGGGCAAAAAGCAAAAGTTCATCACCGTGGTGAGCAACCTCGGGACCGCCGAGCCTCTGTGGTTCGGCGCGGAGCGGAAGAAGGAAACGCTCGACGAGTTCTTCGCCAAGCAACTGAGCCCCTTTCAACGTGGCGCGGTGCAGGCTGCCTGCGTCGATATGTGGGAACCGTTCAAGCAGAGCATCGCCGAGTGGCTGCCCAACTGCCGCATCATCTATGACAAATTTCACATCATGAAGCACGCCGGAGCGGCTGTGGATGAGGTGCGCCGCCAGGAGTTCTTCCGCAAGGGCGGGCCGGCGCGGGAACTGGTCAAGGGCAAGCGCTGGCTGCTGCTGACGCGCTGGGTGCATCTGACCGCGCGCCAAAAACAGCAACTCAACGAACTGTTTGCGCTGAACCGGCGCGTGATGAAGGCGTACCTGCTCAAGGAAAGTCTGGATCGGCTGTGGAGCTACAGATATGAGGGCGCGATGTTGCGCTACCTGAAGAACTGGATCGATCAGTTGCGCTGGCAGCGGCTCAAGCCCATGGAGAAGTTGGCCGACATGCTGCTTCGCCATCTGGAGGGAATCCTGAACTACTGCAGAACAAAGGTTCCCCTGGGGGTGGTCGAAGCAGTCAACGGCAACATCAAAGCGCTGTTGCGACGCGGACGCGGCTACCGCAATCTCAACTACCTGCTGCTGAAAGCGCAACGGCTGGCCGCCACAAGAACCCAACTCGTCGCCTTTCAGAAAGCCGCGTAAAACGATGGCCTTTACACATTCTCGTCAAGAGCCCAATTTTGTTAGCGTCCTTCGGATCGTTGGGGTCAAGATGGTGCTCTTTTTCCCATGCATCAGGAATGCCATCTTGATCTGTATCCTTCGGCGTTTCCCCCGTACGCAGCATCGGGGCACCGCCCACCTGTTCTTCACTGTCGATAATCTTTCCGTCAACACCGAGCGAAAGAGTTTGGCGAATGAGTCGTGCATCCACAGAATCTCTGCAAAGGGTATCTCCCGCATTTGCGACTACTTTTTTGAAGGCAATCTCTGGTGCATCAACCTGTAACAAAGGTGCACTATCAAGCACTGATTTTGTCGAGACAGTAGCCTTCGCAGAAGCAAAGTCTGCGTCCGTAATCAGCCGACCATCAAGCTTCCCGTTTTGATTCAAATCAACCATATTGTTTGCTTGGTAGACGTGATCGGAAGGCCAAAACATCGAAAGAAAGGAATCATTTTTTGAACTTGGGCCTTCAATAAAATAATTTCCCTGAAGATCCGCATATCTGTCTTCCTGCGAATGTCCGCCAACATAACCGCTCACGCCCCAGTTATAGACGATGTTATTGACATATTGAATATGGCCCTTGCCTTTGGGATTTCGGCTTTCGTTATCAACCCAAAGATTGTGCGTCAGAGTCATATAGTCGCTCTCGCACAGACAACCGAAGCGCTGTGGATCAAGGCTTTCTCCGATCAGCGAATTTTGAATAGTGATAAAAGAAGACCGCGCCGCCTGAATATCATCCCATCGTCCCCACTCGATCGATAGATGGTCCACAATGATCCGGTGCGCATCGCTCACGTTTAACGAACTTGCATGCGGCGATTCGGAGATACCACCGCGCAGACGCAGGTAACGCAAGATCACGTTTTCGCCGGACACCGACACCTTATCGCCGTACAACATGATTCCATCTCCAGGGGCTGTCTGTCCGGCCACGGTAATGTTATCGCTGATTGCCACAGCGGATTTCAGGCGGATAATCCCGCCCACAGAAAACACCACGATCGCACCAGGCTTGGACACTGCCGCACGAAAGGATCCGGGGCCTGAGTCATTCAGGTTGGTCACGTAAACGGCGTGTCCACTGCGTCCACCTGTAGCCGTTGCTCCGTAACCAACCGCGCCCGGGAAGGCTACTTGAGCTACAGCCATCCTGCTCGTAAGCAATAATGCACCAGCCAACATAAGAGTCTGACTGCAACCAAGGAAAAACACTTTCATTTTTCTCCTTTAACAGTTGCAGCGAAGGAGCACAAATCATGCTCCTTCGCTGCAAATTTAAACGATGCTTTCAAGTTGATCAGTAGGTGATTTTTCCGGAAATCTGCCAATCGCGCGCACTGTTCGACTGCGACGAAACGCGGCCGAAGGTATCGGACGAGGTTGGCGTACAAGTTCCGCCGCCCTGCCCGAAGTCGATCTGCGTGCTCGTATAGGTACATGCTGTCGAACTCGGCCAAGTCATGCTCACGCCGCCAAATGCCGTATGGTTGGTCAGGTTGAAGACTTCACCGCGCAGGCTGAACTGCGACTGCCGCCAAACCGGGAAGGATCGCATGATCGCCATGTCGGTATTCGACGTATGCGGCGAGGTCAGATGGTACGGCGCGGCATTCTTGATGTTGCCGATCATATCCCTCGGCACCAGCGTGAATCCCTTGATATCGACGTACCGCGGAGAATTCGACATGCCGGCCACGTAGCCTTTGCCGGGCTTGCCGTTGATCTTGATCGGTCCGCCGAAATTCGGGTTATAGGCAACCGAACTACCCGGCGAACCGAGCGAACCGCCAGAGCCGAGCGTGTAAATCCCCGACAGCTTCCATCCACGCGTTACCTGCCGTACATACAGGTTGTTGCCCCCCAGCGAACCGGTGCCGAACGGAAGTTTGTACTCTCCGTATATGCGAAACAGAAGCCGCTGGTCGCCGGAAATCAATGTGTGCTCAATTTCGTCCGTACGGCGGGCAATGCCGTCAAACATAATGTTGGACGGAATGTAATCGCCATTGGCGCGATAGCTTCCGGTGTTGCCCATCGTTTTGCTCCACACAAATGTGGACGTATACGAAAGCCCCCGCCACGGCTGCTGCTTCAACGACATCTGCAGTGCATGGTAGTCGGCATTCGCATACGGTCCGAACATTTGACTGACAGAGCTGTACTGCGGATAGGGATTCAGCATGTGGCTGACCGTCGCCGCGCTGCCACCGTAGCTTGTATACGGAAGCTGGATGCCAGGAAAGCGCGCCTGCGCATCGGCAAGGAAGGTACGGCTGGTCGCCGAATCCGTGTCATTCGGATAATCGGCCAAATACTGACCGATCACGTTATACTTCGCATCCGTGCCCATGTACGACTTCTCGCTCGCCAGAAAGTGCGACGCCGATCCAGCATAGGTAATCGACAGAATCAGTTTGTTCGACAGCGCCTGTTCGACGCCGAAGTTCCAGTTGTACACCGTCGGGACGCGAACGGTGGTTCCCGCCGCCGCCATGGAAACATTCGACGCCGTGCAGCTTGACTTCGAGGAAGTGCAGTCGTTGCCGGTGCTGACCGTCGATACCGGAGTGACCGTGCTCGACCACGCCGGAAGGCTCGTATTCGGAGTCGCAAGCTTGTCGTTCAGATAGTACGCCGGCTGCTCACTATTATCCGTCGAGGAAAATGTGGTCTTCGTTGTAAAACCCGTCGTTCCCGACAGCACGCTCGAGTAACCATTACGGCCGTAGTTGATGCCGAATCCGGCACGAACCACCAATCCCGGGCGAAGCGTATACGCCATACCGAAGCGCGGGGCAAAATTGCCAAGATAGGTCGATCCAGGGGAGCGCCGCCCCACCTGACCCGATCCGTAACCAAGGTAGGCCATGGCGCCACGGTTTTGCGTCAAAGAATTCGTCATCGTCGGATCCATATAGGAGCCGCGATTCTGCACCTCGTAAGGAACCTGATACCAATCCCAGCGCAAACCAAGATTCAACGTCAGGTTCGGCAAGATCTTCCAGTCATCCTGGATATACGGCGAGAAAGACGTGTACCGCGTTCCCAATGTCGAGAAGTTCTGAATGGTTACGCTCCCACTATCCACTGCACCCAACAGGAATGAAGCAAACGGATCACCGGATGCGGAAATCAGGGTTGTGCCGCTCGATGACGAAAACCCTGCCGTCGCCTTGCTGTTGTACGTCAGGCTCAACGGTCCCGCCTGGCCGGCGTTGTTCGAGGTGTTCTTCTGGTAGAGCTGCAAGTCAAGGCCGCCCGTGATCAGGTGCTTGCCATGCGCCCATGAGAGGTCGTCGTGCAACGATCCCTGGTTGTCCAGATCCACCTGCGTGGCCTTGCTGTACCAGGTGGAAGCCCCATATTCTCCGCCCGAGAAAGTGACTCCGGGAAACGCATTGGACGCGTCGCCCGTCGGCAGATTCCCGATGCCCATTGCGGCTGCCGAGTACAACTTGGAGTTAACCTCCGAAGGACTCTTGATCGGAGTATTCGTGCGGACAAATCCGACCTTAAACTGGTTTACCAGATTCGATGTGAAGATGTACGTGTGTTCGAAGATGGCAGAGTTGAAGAACTCCGATACCAGTGTGCCATCCACATACGGCAGGCCCAGCGTCGAGGTGGCCGCATAGTCGTAGCCGATAAATCCGCGTTTGCCCGAGTTGCCGATCAACGAAATACGCTGTTTCTGTGTTACCACGAAGTCGAACCGCTCCGACACTTCATAGTTGCTGTTGCCGGTCGGGTGCGTCATCAACAGGTTGTTCTTGTATACGCCGTCGATGTTCGCATGGGGCAGAAACTGCAGCATGTTCTTGGAAATTGTCGAAATCACCCCCGGACTCATCACGTTGAGTTGGCCGTTGTAGGCATAGGGCTTCACCGTGTAGGTGCTGCCTTTCAACGTCAGAGTGGTCGGATCGTAAATCGGGTAGGTACAGCTAGGAGTCGCTGCGGCCAGTTTCGTTGAATCGCATAATTCCTGGAAATTGCCGCTGCGCATGTTATCCGTCGGAACCGTCTGGAAAAACGGATTCGTGGATTTCGTATAGTGATATAACTCGCCGGCGACGAAGAAAAAGATCTTGTTTTTCTTCAGTGGTCCGCCGATGGTCAGACCCATCTCGGTCTGGTGCTCGGCAGGTTTTGATTCCCGCACTTTTGTTCCATCCGCTTGCGTAACGGTCGTGGCCGGCGCAAAAAATCCCCAGCTATCGAAGGCCGTATTGCGAAGATAGTCGTACAAGCTACCGTGGAAAACATTCGTGCCGTGCTTGATGTTATAGTTTTCCGACCCCAGGCCTGTCTGTGCGGCGTTCGTACCACTCGTCGTCACCTGGAACTGATCGACAGCATCAACTGAAACTGCCAAAGACAGCGGCCGGTTGTCTCCCGTGGAAAATTGCAGACCATCGACGTACACCACAACGCCAGAGTCTGCGTCGCTGTTGTAACCGCCTGCGCCGTTGAAGGTTCCCAAACGGCCGCCGCCTGCTGCGCC
Source organism: Telmatobacter bradus (assembly GCF_048629425.1). Classification (NCBI taxonomy): domain Bacteria; kingdom Pseudomonadati; phylum Acidobacteriota; class Terriglobia; order Terriglobales; family Acidobacteriaceae; genus Telmatobacter; species Telmatobacter bradus. The sequence goes on along the minus strand of NZ_CP184532.1, from coordinate 1,645,419 downwards.
AGGAGCCAGGGCAGCAAAGGCCGTCGGATCGCGCGGTGAGCCGCTCATGTTCAGAGGCAGATCCGTGTATGTTTCGTTTTCCATGCTCGTTGTCAAAGTGGCATTCTCTGTCTCTAAAGCCGGAGGTGCAGCAGTTACGGTAATGGTTTCCGTGGTATCACCGACACTCAATTTCACATTAAGGCCAACAACTTGCAGTGCATCAACCGAAACGTTCTGCTGGATATAATTTCTAAATCCATTTTTCTCAATTTCAACCAGATAGATTCCTGGAATCAAAGACGGAACGGAATAATATCCCGCCGAAGTAGACTCCGCTTTCGATACCATTCCTGTATCAACGTTCGTCACAATGATTTGTGCGTGTACGACAACGGCATTTCCTTGATCCGTAATCGTTCCCTGAATCGTGCCGCCGCTTCCAGTCTGCGCATTCATGCATGGCAGACCTAAAAGCAAAAACAAAAAGATAACGAGATATGCCAAATATCCCGTCCTGTACTTTTTTGCTTGAGCCATTTGAGCCTCTCTTAATTTGAAAATCTGCGACGCCGAATCCATCGGCTGGCGCCAAAATCCAATAGGGATTTTGTTCCTAAACAAGGACGGAAACATCCTGATTCCAAGGTCATAGCTCTGTCAAGGCTTTTTTAGTTATCGATACCGGTATCGATAATATATATCTGTTTCAAAAAACAACATAACCGTAAGCCATTCATAGCATATGGTTTACAAATAAAGAAAAATTGCCAGCCTTGTTGAACATGAGGGCGTTAAGTACCGCATTGCGGTACTAGTTAATTAGAGCACGACAAGGATGCATCAGTGTATATGAATGCTGCCTTCTGCTGCCAGCCCATCTCTCCACGATCCACGGCAAGGAGCACGTTTCATAGCGCAATTCCGCCCACCGTCTTTTTGTTAACTCTTTTTTCGCTCTCTTCTTTTACATAAAACGCAGTGACGGTTGACACGTAATATTACTATTGCGTTAGCATGTGAACAGAAATCGCCAACACGCGGCGACCGTGGTGCCCCCTACCCAGCGAGCGTGGTGCCGTTAATACAGCGCTATAGCAAGATTTGGAGCGGTTCTCCAATAGATCTAGCCCTTGTGAGACTGTGCCGGGTGGCTTTTTCTTGAGGAAAAAGCCACGCAGTTGCAGAGGCTCCGGTGGACGGCAATTGGAGAACCGCTATAGCCAACCGAACCGCTTCCATCTTGGACCCCTGGAGCATCTTCCATGCAGCGATTCTTCCCCTTGTTTTTAGAGCACTTTCGGAAGGCACGTAGACTTTTTAAGCGTTGTTCTCTGTGTATTTTTCTTGATAAAAACGCGCTTAGAGACACTTCTTCGGCCTACACCTCATCCGGAAATACTCTAGCGTCTGTTTTTTTTCGCTCTAACCATTTGCCTAGCGGAATAGCCGCCGTATTTGCTGCGCGCGGCAGAACGGGCATGGGGTTGCTTCTGCTCGCTACGCTCTCTCTTCTTACCCCCGGCCAGGCACAAACGGCCAGCAACGGGGTTCTCACGCTGGGCAGCGGATTCTCCAATCCAACCGGCGTGGCAGTGGATGCAAGCGGGAATGTCTTCGTTGCGGACTACCTCCACTCCGAGGTAAAGGAGGTCGTGGCGATCAACGGTGTGGTCTCGACCTCATCCACGGTCAATATCGTCGGCAGCGGATTCTCCGAGCCGTTTGGTGTGGCTGTAGACGCCAGCGGAGACGTCTTCGTCGCAGACGCCGGCCACTCTGCGGTGTATGAGATCGTGGCAAGCAGCGGTGTGGTCTCGCCTTCGTCCACGGTCATAACCATTGGTAGCGGTTTCTCCGAGCCGACAGGCGTGGCGGTGGACGCAAGCGGAAATGTCTTCGTCGCGGACGACGGCTACTCTTTTGTGTATGAGATCGTGGCAAACAGCGGCGTAGTCTCATCCTCGTCCACAGTCAAAACCGTGGGCAGCGGTTTCTCCAATCCGACAGGCGTAGCTGTGGACGCAAGCGGAGATCTCTTCGTCGCAGACTACGGAAACAATGCGGTGAAGGAGATCGTGGCAAGCAGCGGCGTAGTCTCGTCCTCATCCACGGTCAACACACTGGGCAGCGGTTTCTCCGGTCCGTGGAACGTAGCGGTAGACGCCAGCGGAAATGTCTTTGTCGCGGACTCCAGCAACAACGCGGTAAAGGAGATAGTGGCGAGCAACGGCGTAGTCTCGTCCTCATCCACGGTCAACACACTGGGCAGCGGTTTCAATAGTCCATATGGCGTGGCGGTGGATGCCAACGGAAACATCTTCGTCGCAGAATCCTCGAATTCTGAGGCGAAGGAAATTATGCTGGGCACGATGAATTTTGGCACGGTGGGCGTAGGCAGCACCAGCGCAACGGCTCTGATCCCCTTCACCTTCACCTCCTCGGGCACACCCAGCGAGTGGAATGTGCTGACTCAGGGTGCCAGCAGTAAAGACTTCACAGTAGTGAGCGGAAACACAACCTGTTCCCCCTCGACCGACTACGCTTCAGGAGCTTCCTGCGTAGTAGCGGTGCAGTTCAAACCGCTTTACCCCGGCCTGCGCATGGGTGTGGTGCAACTGCTCGACTCCAGCGGCAATATCATTGCCAGCACACACCTCAAAGGCGTCGGATCGGGAGCGCAAGTTGTCTTCCCCAGCAATGACGTGCCATTCACCGTGAGCAGCGGCTTTTCTAATCCGTTCAACGTGGCGGTGGACGCACGCGGAGATGTCTTCGTCGCGGACTTCGGCAACAATGCAGTATATGAGATCGTGGCAACCAACAGCGTGGTCTCGTCTTCTTCCACAGTCAACAGCGTCGGCAGCGGGTTCTCCCATCCATCTGGCGTAGCCGTGGACGCAAGCGGGAATGTCTTCGTCGCAGACACCTACAACTCTGCAGTGAAGGAGATTGTGGCAACCAACGGCGTGGTCTCATCCTCGTCCACAGTCAGCACCGTTGGCAGCGGATTCTCCAAGCCGTATGGCGTGGCGGTGGACGCCAATGGAGATGTCTTCGTTGCGGACTACAACAATTCTGCAGTGAAAGAAATCGTGGCAAGCAGCGGCGTGGTCACGTCCTCATCCATGGTCAACACCGTGGGCAGCGGATTCTCCTATCCAACAGGCGTGGCGGTGGACGCAAGCGGCGATGTCTTCGTCGCGGACTTTCTCCACAATGCAGTGAAGGAGATTGTGGCAACCAACGGCGTGGTCTCGTCCTTGTCCACGGTCAACACATTGGGCAGCGGATTCTCCGGTCCTTGGGACGTGGCGGTGGATGCCAGCGGAAATGTTTTCGTCGCAGACTCCTCCACCTATGGAGACTCATCCAACTTTGTGGTGAAGGAGATCGTGGCAAGCAGCGGTGTGGTCAAATTTTTGGGCAGTGGCTTCTCCTATCCAACAGGCGTAGCGGTGGACACCAGCGGAAATGTCTTCGTTGCGGACTACGACCACTCCGCGGTGAAGGAGATGCCGCTGGCTACAGCGCCCAGCTTGAGCTACGCAACGGCTACATCCGCAGGTATAGAAGACAGCGTTGATGGGACCAAGAGCGTAACGATTGCCAACAATGGCAACGTCGCACTGACCCTTGCTGAAACATCGATTACCGGCACATACAATCCCAGCGTAGGAGAGAACTTTTCCTGGGATAGCGGCTCGACCTGCGAACAGGCCACAAGCGGTACAACAAAGACACTGGTAGAGGGCGCAAGCTGTATCATCGCTATCGACTTTTCACCTCTTTCCAGCACCACTACCGGCGCTGTTTCCAGCAGCGTAACGCTGACCGATACGGCATTGAACGCCAGCTATGCGACACAGACTATCAACCTGAGCGGAAGCGTCGCGCCGCAGTTGACCGCAACCCAATCCGTGGCATCGACTGTGCTGACGCAGAGCCATGCGGCTACTTCGTTCACTCCGGTGATTGGAGCAGGCGGCACAGCGCCGCTTTACTACAGTGTCTCGCCAACTCTTCCGGCAGGCCTGAGCCTGTCCACAACAACAGGCGCCATCACTGGAACGCCGTCAGTGAGCAGTTCCGCCACAAGCTACACAGTGACGGTAACCGACGCCAACAACGCCTCGGCCTCGGCAACATTCAGTTTGACCATTCTTCAAGCCACGCCTACAGTCTCGGTTTGGCCGACGGCTTCCTCAATCTACTACGGTGAAACGTTGGCCTCTTCAACGCTAAGCGGTGGCACAACCTCGGTGCCTGGTATTTTTGCGTGGACAACTTCTAGTACAATGCCCGCCGTGGGCACCACTAGTTATAGCGTGATCTTTATGCCCTCAGATACGACCTATAACAGCGTGACCGGCACAGTGAGCGTAACAACCATCTCAGTAGACTTCAATATAGACTCCAGCAATACAAACTCCAGCAGTGCGCCGACGCAAACGGTAGTTCCGGGGGGCAGCGCCAACTATGCATTTACTTTGACCCCAACCAGCGGAAGCTTTCCCTATGCGGTCACTTTCAGCGTTAGCGGCCTGCCAGAGGGCGCTACGGCCACCTTTTCGCCAAGCACGATTACAGCGGGAAATGGAACGACCAACGTCACGCTCACCATCCAAACGGCCAACACCACAGCGCAGTTTGAGCAGAAGAAGCTTGCCGGCAAAGCCATGCCTCTTGCTCTTGCATTGTTGCTTGTACCGCTGTGGAGAGGGCGTCGCCGGGCACGGCATTGGTTTGTGCTGGCAATCATGCTGGGCAGCCTGGCGGTTTCAGCCGCGCTAACTGGATGCGGCGGCGATTACTTTGCGCAGAGCAGCAAAAGCTACTCGGTCACTGTAGCCGTAACCAGCGGAAACGTTGTACACAGCAACGCGATCACACTCAACATCGAGTAAGCCGATTCGCTGAAAGCTCACCTCTGTAGAACAGCTCTTCCCTCTTGCGGATGCAGAACTGTTCTACAGAAGTTTCACAACGTTATTGCTACATATTTCTTTGCATGAGCTCCGGGTTAAAGAGCCTCTCGATCACGGCAGAGGTAGCGGCTGAGGAAGTAGAGCGGAATGCCGGTAAGAACCAGAATCAACCCTGGCCAGGTGAACTGCGGTTTGTAGAGCAGCAGCACTATGCAGATTGCCGTGGCCAGCACAATGTAAATCGCGGGCAAAACCGGATAGCCCCATGCGCGGTAGGGACGCTCTGCATCAGGCTGTTTCACGCGCAGCACGTAGATGCCAAGGATGGTCATCATGTTGAACATGAGCACGGCAAAGATGATGTAGTCGAGCAGTTGTGCATAAGAACCAGAGAGGCACAGCACCATGGCCCAGCCCGCCTGCACCAGCAGGCCCGTCGTCGGTGTGCGAAAGCGGGGATGCAGGCGACCGACGGCTGGAAAGAAGAGCCGGTCGCGGCTCATTGCCAGATAAACGCGCGCACCTGCCAGCGAGAGTCCATTGACGCAGCCGAAAGTGCTGATCAAAATTGCTCCTGCCATCAAGAATGCGCCGGTCGTGTGGAAGATCTGTTCAAGTACGGCGGTGCCAACGCGGTCGTCTGCGGCAAACTGAATGCCGCGCGCTGCAATGGTTGCTCCATGCGGATCGCCCACGAGCGGAAGCACCATCATGTAGCCGAGCGTGGCCAGAATGTAGCAGGTGAGCACGAATCCGACGCCCAGCACGAGGGAAAGCGGAAGCGTGCGTTGCGGATCGCGCACCTCACTGGCCGTGAAAGTGATGTTGTTCCAGGAGTCAGAAGAAAACAGCGACCCCACCTGCGTGACGCCAAGCGCGATCAACACATTGACCCAAAGTGCGCCGCCATGCGCGAGCGCCAGTGGATGCAGGGTTGACCACCCTGCACCATGGAAGAATGCCGCGCCAAAATTGGCGTGCAACGCTTCGTGATTGACACCCACACTGAAGGTGACAAGAATCAGCGCCATGAGCGAGATGGATTTGGCAGAGGTAAATACGTTCTGCACCATTGCGCCCAGCGCAACACCGAAGCAGTTGACCACTGCCAACAGAACAATCACGGCAATGGCCACCAGATTCGCGGTGTTCAGGCCGATCTCCATGTTGCCGACCTCGATGGAGCCCATGCGCAGCGCGGGAACGTGCGCAATGTGCCAGATCCAGTGCGTGGTAGAGATGGAGGGATAGAGAATGCCCAGAAATTTTCCGAAGGCCACGGCAACAGCCGCAATCGATCCGGTCTGGATGACGGTGAAAAAAGTCCATCCATAGAGAAAGCCCCAGAGTGGTCCGAAGGCCTCTCGCAGATAGACATATTGACCTCCGGCATGCGGCATCATTGCCGCCAGTTCGCCGTAGCTGAGCGCTCCAATCATGGTGATGAGCGCGGTGATCACCCAGGCCAGCACCAGCAGCGCTGGCGAACCGAGAGTGCGTGCCATGTCTGCCTCGACAATGTAAATGCCGGAGCCGACCATGGAACCGATAACAAGTGCAGTGGCGCTGAACAAACCCATGCCTGAGATCAGGCCGGTGGCAGTCAGTCGCGGTGAGGTCGCCAGAAAAGCTTCATGCGGGGAAGTGGGCGTCTTCGGTGTCTGTGCCATGTACGTATGTTCTATCGCTGGATGGATCAAGATGGTATGAGTGCGCGGCGCATGTGTGAAAACATGCGCCGCGTGCTCGTTAACGTGGGCAATTGCCGAGCTGCGTATTTACCGCTGGCAAAGGCATAGGAGTGGGCGCAAGTGCTTCCCACTCTTCGAGCGCAACACCTGCGTTACGATTGGACTTGCCAGAAGCCGTAAACTCCACGCGCAGGCATGCGGTTGTGACGGGTGTAAATGCAACGTCAACAAAATACTCCGTGGTGATTGCATCGCGCTGCGTTTCGCTCACGGGCTCCCATGCAGAACCATTCCAGTATTTGATCTGCAAGTTTGCGGGTGGTGCAACGCCATCCTCCGCACCAGCATCGTGATCTGCCCAAAAACGCAGTCGTGTGCCGTTGAGCGTAACAAGCTTGCTCCATGCATATTCAACCCACGGCTTGGAGGGAATCTCTTGTGGCTTCCACGTAGACCACATCTCTGGCGGCAGAGGATCGGCCGGTACCCGTTCATCGTTGAGCGCCTTGATCCAGAACTGCGTAGCGATGGGTTCGTTCGATGCTGAGGCAAAGGCCGCAGGCGCGATGTTGCGGCTGGGCGCGCGTGAGGCTTGCGGTGCACGCGTGGGAATGACCTTGCGAATCGTAGCAGGCGTTGTACTGTCGTCCCATTCGAGTTTGTCGATGGCTACGCTGCGGCGGAAGTGACCTCCACCCTTGGCATCGGCCGTGTGGTAGATGAGATACCACTGCTTGTTGAACTCGATGATGCCCTCATGCGAAGTCGTCGATGAGACTGGACCGAGCAGCACGCCGCGATAGGTCCACGGCCCCAGCGGCGAATCACTCGTGCCGTAAGCCAGACAGGCGTGATAGAGCGTGGGTGTACACTCCGGCCCAACGAGATTAGACGCATAGGAAAGGTAATAGGTTTTGCCGCGCTTAAAAAGCCATGCTGCTTCAAAGAACCCCTTGAGCGAAGAGACGTGCACAACAGGGCCGATGGGGGTGATCATATCCTGTGCAAGCTCGACGCCGAGCAGTTGGCCAAAGGTGCCCCAATACATGTAGACCCGGCCATCGTCATCCACCATCACCGTGGGATCGATGTTCTGAATGCGGCTGGCCTCGGGCATGGCCTGAGATGCGATGGGGCCGGAGGGATGCGCATCTTTCCATGGTCCCAAGGGGGAATCGGCCACGGCTACGCCAACGCCGAAGGGATCATGAAATTTGTCGGTAGCCTGTGCAACCGGAGCATAAAAATAGAAGCGATGATCATGCCCTTCCACGATCTGTCCGGCATAGGCGCGGCCCGGTGCAGCCCAGTGAAAAAGCTGCTCAGGGCGCGTCAGATGAGGATAGTGAATCCATTTGCCTGAAGCTACATCCTTGGTGGCAAAAATCTGCCACTCATTCATGATGAAGTCATTCACGTCGGCAGGCGCTTCATCGCGACCAGCCAGGATGTAAAGCGTATCGCCTGCCACCAGCGGCGCGGGATCCGCAGAGTAATACGAACCATCAACAAGAATCGGATTGCCGTTCGAGTGGAAGGGCACGCCTGCAGGCTGTTGCGCACAAAGTGAAGCAAGCCCGAGGCAGAAAAGGAAAATTGAGCCAACAGAAAACTTCGGTTGCATCAAGCGGGGCCTTTCGCTAAGTGAAAGCGGGCACGCATGCGGCATGCGTGCCCGTCGTGGCTATGCCTGCTTTTGCCAGTACACCGAGTAGCGCTCGTCCAGAACACGATAGAGCGGCTTGAGGATAAAGTTCTTCTTCTGACCCACAGTCTCGAAGACAAGCTCGTCGCCCTCGACCTTGCGCACCCAGTTGGCATCGCTTCCAGAAAACGTCGGCATCGGCAGCGCGGGCAACTGGCCCATGTCCGGGCCTTGTCCAGCGTCGATCATGGCTCGGCTCAGCCCATCGCGGCCCATGCAGGCCACCAGAACCAGCGGCCCGTAAGCCAACGTGGCCAAATCAGGACTGCCCGGCACACTTTCCTGCCGCAGGCTCATGGGCAGGCTGAGGGTAATGCTGTCGCCAGCCTTCCATGCGCGCGTCAACGTGATGTAGCCATCCTTGTCGACCGTGGCCGCAACCTCTTCCTTATTGATCTGCACGCTCACCTTTGCGGCCCAGCGCGGGGCGCGAATCTTGAGCGCAAAGGGTTGGCTGAGTGCGCCATGCAGCGTAATCGTCGTAGCTTCTTCCACAGGGAAGTTGGTCTTCTGCACGATGTGCGCTTCCTTCTCGGGCCAGTTCAGCTCGGAGGCAACAAACTGGTTCACATAGAGCGTGGCGTCCTCGTGGAAGTAGATCGTGTCCACCAGCTTGGCGTACTCTTCCGCGCCGCTTCCGGTGCAGCAGAGGTTGGCCTCGTAGGGATCGCCGAAGGTCTTCCATCCGCCCGGAATGGTGGGCACATAATACATAGTCATTCCGTCGTCGTCCATGGTGCCGGCGCGCACGTTCCACAGCAGCTTTTCGTAGTAATCCATCCACGCCGCCTGCGGGTTCCACCCGTAGAGGTGGCGCGTCAGCTTGAGCATGTTATAGCTGCAACAACACTCCTGTCCACCGGGCGCCAGATGCGTGCCCGCCGTGTCTGGGTCGCTCCATCCTTCGTTGTTGTTCGAGGTTCCACCAGGCGCAAAGCTGTGATGCTCGGCCACGGTGTGCCAGAAGTATTCGGCCAGGTCGCGATAGCGCTCGTCACCGCTCATCTCATAGCCACGCGCCGCGCCAATCACCTTGGGGATATTGGTATTCGAGTGCAGCCCGGCTAGCTTGTCTTCGTGGGCCGCGAGCGGCTTGAAGAAGTCCTTGTGCTCGAAGCGATAGCCAGCATCCAGATACTTCTTTTCCCCGGTAATGGCATAGAGGTTGAACATGACTTCATTCATGCCGCCATGTTCGGTTTTGAAGACCTTTTCCAGCTCCTCATCGCTGAGCGGCTTGGTCCACTCAATGGCCCATCCCGCCATGCGCTTGCAGGTTTCAAGCGCCGTCAGGCTGCCGCAGTGCGCGTACATGTCCAGATGGCCAGCCATGATTTTGTGATAGGTGTAGAAGGGTGCCCAGACGTGTTCATGCGCCTTAAGGCGGTCATAGAAATTCTCAGGATATGCGCCCAGATAGCCATTGGGTTGCTGGCATTCGGCCAGCATGTTCACCAGGTTCTCGGCCTTCAGGCGCAGCGAATCATCGCCGGTAGAGGCGTACATAAGCGCGCAGGCGGAAAGATAATGTCCGCCTGCAAGGTGGCCGCGCAATTCGCAGTCGGGCGCTTCCCATCCACCCAGCGGTTGTGCCGTCGATGGCTTGCCTGCCGTAAGTCGAAAACTGTGCGCCAGTCGGTCATTCGACAGCATGAACAGATACATGCGGTCGCGTTCCTGCAGCTCTTTCAAGTAGCCAGAGCGCAGACGCACCTGCTGCATCGGAAACGGACTGGCCTTCCACTGGATCTTTTCAAAACCATGCCGGTCGATCGAGGCAGGCACATCCGTAGACGCATCTTGTGCGAGCGCGCGCAGCGCCGGGTGCAGCAAAGACCCGGAAGCCGCAAGCAGTGAGCTAGTGCGTAAAAAATCTCTTCTCGTCGGAATCATCGGAACACTCCTAGTGTTTTGCGGCATCGTCTGCAATCAGATGCACAGTGGTCGGGGTTTTGCCTAACTCAATGGCATAGGCCTTGCGCTCCAGGGCCAACTGCGTGGCGGGATGAAGCGCAGTGGCCTTGGCCGTGGTGGATTCAATGCGCAAATAGGCCTTGGGTGTAAAGGCATCGGCAGCGTCAAGCTGCACATCGATGGCATGCGTTTTGGTGTTATAGCGCAGGCTGGAAAAACGTCCGCCATCCAGTGTAATCCAGGCCGCCAGCGGAGCCACAAAGATGCGCTGGCGCATGGCATCACGCGGGGTAAGAATCACCGTGTCGCCTTCGGTTTTCACATTGCCACCAAAGGCCAGCCAACCGAATTCACTGTCTTCGGTCAGATACGTTGCCGCAGCCAGAGCGTGTCCCAGAAAATTCGGACCGTAGTCGCCCGAGTAAGGATCATAGGCCATCTTGTCCGGATAACTGTGGAAGGCGGCCGAGGCAAATCCCTCCTGATCGATGTTGGTCAGCGCGCCCATGTTGCCGCCGTAGCCCACGCGCAGCAGATAGAGGTCGTCAGGATGATGGCGATAAGCATCCAGCAACGGAATCGCATTCAACCCCGAGCCGTAATGATGCATCTGCCGTTCAATGCGCGGGTACTTGCCTCCGTAGAGAAAATCCCAGTAACGACGCGCATTGCCGTTATAACCCCAACTGGGAATCGTCGGCATATAACCGGTAATGGCGTCCACGGTCACCTGTGCCTTGTCGGCAAAGCCGAAGCGCTGGCACCAGTCATAGACCTCTTCCTGGCCGGTTGAGTCCCAAGGCATTTCGCTGCCGAAAGGATAGGCCTGCTGCCGCCAGGCATCAGCGCGTGCGCGCATGGCCGCTTCAAGTTTGTCGGCCTTTGCGCTCTCGCCCTCGTTGCGCAGATCGTCCAGCACATCGACGAAGATTGTGCCTTCCATCTGCCCCAGCGAGGCCTGTCCATCGGCAAAGTGCAGCATGGCCTGAATCGTCTCGTAAGCCTGATTCAAATACCAGTCGGCAGGATGATGCGTTGCCAACCCCGGATGGTTGCGCGCGATCCGGTAGAGCGCCCAATAGGCTGCCACCACGTGCGGATAGTTATAGGAACGCCAGACGCCGGCCGCATCATCCTTCTTCCAGCTCTCCCAGGTTGACCAGTCGATCTTGGGATCATAGGAACCTGCGGGCAATTCATCGGGCGCGTAGTAGAAGAGGCTGCGCCGTACGCCGTACTTCTGCGGTCCATCGCTATTTTGCAGATGCCCCCACAGAACGCCATCGACGAAGGCTTCGAGTTGTGCAACCTGCTTCTGGTCAGGCCGTGCGTACTCCTGCATGGCCGCGGCAAGCCACGAGCCTGCACCACCCTCATCGCTCAAACCTGCAATCCATACCCGCTGGTCCTGCAAAACCTGTGCGTTGGCCTCGCGGTCATAACTGATGATCGACGGTGCGCGATGAAATGGATCATCCTTTTGATCGAACCACTGTTTAGTGAAGAGAAAATGTCCCAGATCATCGACAGCCTGGCTGGCCGGTTTGATCACGCGATAGTGAATACTCTCGGTTGAACCGTCAGCGTACGTAACGATGAGGCGCGCGCGACCCCACTGCTTGCCACGAAGCGTGTAGCGCAACCAGCCATGCGCGGTTGTGCCGTCGGCCTGAATCTCCATGGCCCCTGCGGGTTCAACTGCGATAAAGCGTACTGCTTGCGCCGCATGCAAGTAGAGTTGCGCGTCAATATCCTCGGGCAACACATAGCCGGGCACACCCACCGCAACCGGGCGTTGTGCGGCGATCAGCGTTTTTTCAATGTCGCGGATGGAATCAGAAACCAGAAAGCGCAGGCCAAAGCTGCGCGTCTCTCCGGGAGCAAGCATAAAGCTGGTGGCCGGATTCCATTCCTGCACGCCCTTCCACTCGTTCTGTTGGTAAGCAAGCGAGGCGCTCATCCATTCGTAGAAGCCTTCAAATGTTTGTTGGCGCGGCGTTTTTTCTTCGAATGCGGCGGCGTCGGCTGAAACTTTTTCGTGGCGCGGCGCATTGTCGAGCAGCCGGTAAGCCTCAAAAGGCGTCTTGCCATCGGGTACCACCAGCAGCGCCGGACCGTGCCCATCAAGACGCGTCACCTGCACGTAGCCAGCGTCAAGCGCAATCGATGGATCAGAGAAGTTGGCCAGCGCATGGGCCTCTTCCAGCGAGCGGCCGGTCAGCACATTGTTGAAGACCATCGGAATGCCAAGCGCACCAATCTCGATGGCGCGCGTGCCGGGATTATGCAGCGTAAAACGCAGCACCAAATGCCCGTCTTCGATGGTCCAAAGGCGCGTTGCCCGCAGAGGAAAATCGGCGGCAAAGGTCGGAGCCAGATCGTCCCGCTCAAGCTCGCCGGGATTGGGCGCAAGTGGAATCACCGGATGGCGTTCATGCGCCGTGGAAAAGCTCTGCCAGTGCTCATTGCCCGCTGTGCGCAGGCGCAGATTCAGATCGCCCAAGTGATAGTAGCCGTCAACCGAGCGGGCAGCCAGCAGATCGAAGGGCGAGAAGTCGTAACTCTTCGGCGCATGCGGATCTTTGGAGGCTTCCAGCGGCGCTTCCAGTCCGGCAACGGTTCCCGAGGAGCGCATCAGTGTCAGATTCAACCCAGGCGTCTGATAGTGAGCCACACCCTGGTCGAAGAGTGGGCCCAGATGCGGCGCGCGCCCCGCCGGGTATTGCGCGGCAAGCGGAAGCCCTGCAACCAGCACAACGGCCAGTGCGAGCGGACGGAAGGAAGAAGAGATCAACAAGGTGCCTCCCTGGGGATAGAGCAAATTCTGTGAGCCGATGCGTCAGTCAAAAATAATTTACAGCATCAACATGGTCTGATTGTATTCAAACTTGTATACTTTGCGAAAGACACGCCAAGTATTTTTCTATTTGGCCGCTTGTTCCAAGCAATTGCAAGACGCAAAGGGCAGGCCAAGGCCGAATGGAAGGCCATGAATCGAGAAAAAACAGCACTTTACGAGCGAGACCGATGGAAGACAGCTTTGTACCAGCTTCGATTGCCGTGATTGATTCGCACACTGCGGGTGAGCCGACCCGTTGCGTGCTGGGGGAGTTTCCCGAGCTGGGTTCGGGCTCCATGGCCGAGCGTGTGGCTCTGCTGCGCCAGAATTACGACTACCTGCGCCGTGCGATTCTCTGTGAGCCGCGTGGCTCCGATGTACTTGTAGGGGCCTTTCTGCTGGAGCCGGTGGATCCAACCTGCGCGGCAGGCATGATCTTTTTTAACAACGCAGGCTATCTGGGAATGTGTGGCCATGGCACCATCGGCGTGGTTAAGACACTGGCGTATATGGGCCGCATCCGGGCCGGCGTACATCGGCTGGAGACGCCAGTTGGCGAGGTGGAAGCCACGCTTGCGGCCGATGGCGCGGTGACCATCCACAACGTTCCTGCCTATTGTTATCGTGCGGCAGTGCCGGTCGAAGTTCCCGGCTATGGCGTGGTGACGGGCGACATTGCCTGGGGCGGCAACTGGTTTTTTCTGGTGCCCAACCACGGCAAGCAGTTGGTCATTGAGCATGCCGACAGCCTGAGTGAGTTTACCCGGGCGATCCGCAAGGCGCTTGAAGCACAAGGCATTACCGGCGAAGATGGAGCCGAAATCGACCACGTGGAACTCTTTGCCGCGCCGAGCGATGCGGCCAACCATAGCCGCAATTTTGTTATGTGCCCGGGCAATGCCTATGATCGCTCGCCCTGCGGCACCGGAACCAGCGCCAAGTTGGCCTGTCTGGCTGCTGCGGGCAAGCTTGCCCCGGGCGCGCTCTGGCGGCAGGAGGGCATTCTGGGCACAGTCTTCGAGGGCTATTACGAGCTGGATCCCGCCCAACCCGGAAAGATTCTGCCGCGCATTCGCAGTACGGCCTCGGTAACGGCGGAAAGCCGCCTGATCTTCGAGGAGAATGACCCATTTCGTCTGGGGGTTCCAGCATGCATATAAAAGACCAGCAACGCTACGACGTAGTGGTGATCGGCGGCGGCATCGTCGGTGCCAGTTGCACGCTGGCCTTGGCGCGTGCGGGGCTGCGTGTGGCCGTGGTGGAAAAGGAATGTTGGGGCAGTGGCGCGACCGCGGCGGGCATGGGCCATCTGGTCATTCTTGACGGCAACGAGGCCGAATACGCGCTCAGCAGCTACTCGCAGGCTCTTTGGCATGCACTGGGACCAAAGCTTCCTGAAGGCGCTGAGTTCCGCTCACCCGGCACTGTGTGGATGGCCGCCGATGACGAGGAAATGGTCGAGGCCGAGCGCAAATTCAACTATCTGACGGAGCGCGGTTTGCCCGCTCGCCTGCTTTCCGCCGCCGAACTGAAAGCCGAGGAACCCGAGCTGTGCGCAGGGCTTGCCGGAGGCTTGCTGGTACCCCGCGATTCGGTCGTCTTTCCGCCGATGGTGGTCAAAGCCATGCTGGAAGAGTCTGCCAGCCTCGGCGCGACCCTACTGCTTGGTTCGGCCTGTACGCATTTGGCAGACGGCGAAGCGCATCTGGCCGATGGCACCGTGCTTTACGCGACCCATCTGGTAAATGCCGGTGGAGCGCAGGCTGGCTCCGTCATGCCCGGTCTGCCGGTCAAGCCGCGCAAAGGCCATCTCGCCATTACCGACCGCTACCCGGGATTTCTGCATCATCAGGTTGTTGAGCTCGGCTACATGAAGAGCGCCAAACAGCTCACCGCCGAATCGGTAGCCTGCAACGTACAGCCGCGTGCTACGGGGCAGATCCTGATTGGTTCCTCGCGCCAGTTTGGCCAGGATGGAACCGAGATCGACCATGCTTTGCTCGGCAAGATGTTGCGCCGTTGCACTCAATATTTGCCCGGTCTGGAGAAGTTGCAGGTCATCCGCACCTGGACCGGCTTCCGCGCCTCAACGCCCGACAAGCTGCCGCTGATTGGACCCGATCCGCGCGACAGCTCACTCTGGCTGGCCACCGGCCACGAGGGGCTAGGCATTACCACTTCGCTGGCGACGGCCGAATTGCTTGCTTGCGCGCTCACCGGGCGCGCTCCAGCAATTGACCCGACGCCGTATCTTCCCGCTCGGCTGCTCGAGCCAATCCCATTGAACACCCACAAGGAGAACCTATGAACTGGACTGGCGTTATGCCCGCAATGACTACCGCTTTCACCCCCAACGACAAGCTCGACACGGCCTTCATCGCACGCCATGCACAGTGGCTTATTGAAAATGGCTGCACGGGCATCGTCAGTCTTGGCTCACTCGGCGAGGCCGCCACGCAGACGCTGGCGGAAAAGAAGCTTCTGCTTGAGACGCTGGTCAAGGCTCTGGACGGGAAGGCTCCCGTGGTTGCCGCCATCTCCGCGCTTTCCACCAGCGAAGCCGTTGAGCTGGCCAAAGTGGCCGAGAGCGTTGGCTGCGCTGGCCTGATGGTTCTGCCGCCCTACGTTTATCTGAGCGACTGGCGCGAGACCAAGGCGCACGTGGGCGCAATCTTCAACGCCACCAAGCTCGAATGTCTGCTCTACAACAATCCGGTTGCCTACGGCACCGACTTCCTGCCGGCGCAGATCGCCGAACTGGCCGCCGAGTACTCGAACCTGGTTGCCGTCAAGGAGTCCTCCACCGATGTGCGCCGCGTGAGTGCAATTCGCGCTCTGCTCGGTGATCGTCTGACGATCTTCGTGGGCGTAGACGACAGCATTGTCGAGGGAATCAACGCAGGCGCCACGGGCTGGGTTGCTGGCCTTGTGAATGCCTTCCCGCGTGAGTCGGTTGAGCTGTTTAATCTGGCCAGCGCCGGCAAGAAGGAAGAAGCCTTCGAGCTCTATCGCTGGTTCCTGCCGCTGCTGCGCATGGATACGGTGGCCAAGTTCGTGCAGCTGATCAAGCAGGTGCAGCAGGAGATTGGCATTGGTTCGGCCCGTGTGCGTGCACCGCGCCTGGTCGTGGTGGGCGATGAGCTGGAAAACACGCGCAAGATCGTTGCCTTCGCGCAGGCCAACCGTCCCAAGACGGCCATTGCCAGCACACCGTTCACGCTTTAAATCACACGGTTTTGCCAAGGCCCGGTCTCGGCCGGGCCAAACCGTTTCACATGCTTTGGTATGTTGGGATGGAGCAGGGGTTTTCCATGGAATTGACAGGTCGTTCGTTCATCGGAAAAGAACGCGGCGCAAGCGCTGCTGTTTTTTACGGAATCAATCCTTTGACCGGAGCGCAGCTGGAACCGGGCTATGCCGAAGCCTGCGCGGAAGAGGTTGAGCGCGCCGTGCAGTTGGCGGCCGAGGCCGCTGGTCCCTTTGCGGCAGCTTCAGGTCAGCAACGCGCTGCCTTGCTGCGTCGCATCGCCGACAAAATCGATGCAGTAGCTGAGCCGCTCATCGAGCGTGCCCATGCGGAAAGCGGCTTGCCGCTGCCCCGTCTGAAGGGCGAAACGGCGCGTACGACGGGGCAATTGCGCCTGTTTGCCAGCATTCTGGAAGAGGGTTCCTGGCTACGCGCTCGCATTGATACGGCACAGCCTGAGCGCAAGCCGCTGTCCCGCCCCGCACTACGCTCGTTGTTGCGTCCCCTCGGTCCTGTGGTTGTCTTCGGTGCCAGTAACTTCCCGCTGGCCTTTTCTACGGCAGGTGGAGATACAGCCGCCGCGCTGGCCGCGGGCTCTCCCGTGATCGTCAAAGCGCATCCGGCACACCCCGCAACCAGTGAGATCGTTGCTGCTGCCATCCAGCAGGCCGTGGCGGAAGAAGGAATGCCGGCAGGGGTGTTTTCTCTGCTCTATAGCGCCGGGAATGAGTTAGGAAAAACGCTGGTGCTGCATCCTCTGGTGCAGGCCGTAGCATTCACTGGTTCGCAGCGTGGTGGCCGTGCATTGATGGATCTGGCTGCCAGCCGTCCTCGGCCAATTCCCTGCTTCGCTGAGATGTCGAGCATCAATCCGCTTTTCGTGCTGCCCAAGTTTCTGGCGGCCGATCCGGAAGGTTTTGCGCAGAATCTTTTTGCTTCCTTCACTCTCGGTTCAGGCCAGTTCTGCACCAAGCCGGGAATCATCTTCTGGACCAAAATGGATGGTGCCGAGGCGTTTGTTACGCGCCTGAAGAAGCTGGTCGATGCTGCTACGCCGTTGCCGTTGTTGACGGCTGGCATCGCCAAGGCCTACGGGCAGTTGACCGTCGAACGGGCGCAGCAGTCCACGCGCGAGGCCGAAGCCAAAGCAGCAGCCGAAGCGCCCTTCTGCAATGCCGCGCCACATCTCTACAGCACAACGCTGGCCGAGCTGGAAAAGCATCCCACGCTCGCCGAAGAAATCTTCGGGCCGACGACGCTGCTGGTTGAGTGCCCCTATCTTGCCAGCTACGTACGTGCTGCCGCCGCCCTCGACGGGCAGTTGACCGCGACCATCTTTGGCACAGATGCCGATTTTGCTGCCCAGCAGGAGCTGATTACCGTGCTGGCCACCAAGGCGGGCCGCGTGATTGCCAATGCCTTTCCTACAGGCGTTGAGGTCTCGCATGCGATGGTGCATGGCGGACCTTATCCGGCGGCATCCGATGCGCGCTTTACTTCGGTGGGTACGCGGGCCATCGATCGCTTCGTGCGCCCGGTCTGCTATCAGGATCTACCCGATGCTCTGTTGCCCGCCGAACTACAGAACGCCAATCCGCTGGGCATTCTGCGCTTGGTCGATGGCGTTGAAACCCGTTCCTCGTTGTAACAGATCTTTGCCAGAAGAAGCAGAAAGGGGAGCCGCGATGGCTCCCCTTGTTTTTTTGCGAATCTTGCGCGCTACCAGCTGCCGCGCTCCCCAAAGATTTCAATCACGCTGGCCAGGCGTTGACAGCCAAGCTCCCAGTTGGCGCGCAATGCGGCTTCAAGCCGGTCAGCGTCGCCTGCGTCGAGTGCGGCGATAATCTCCTCGTGCTCCTTCACGGAGTAGGAAAGCTGATTTGTGATTGAGCTGGCATAAAGCCGCCAATAGCGCTCGGTCTGCGGCTCAATGGCGCGGTGTAGCGCGTTCAGGCGCTGTCCGGATCCAGCGTCCACAATCAGCCGATGAAACTCATGATCCAGATCGAAGATATTGGTGTTCTGCATGCTCTGGTCAGAGGCAATGCGGCTCAGTTCCTCATTGATCTTGCGCAACGGCGTCACCAGCAGCGTGCGCTCGGCCTTGGAGCGCTCAGCGGCACGGCGGCCAGCCAGTCCCTCAATGCGCGCAATCAGCGGATACAACTCAAAGGCATCTTCCCTGGTGAGCGGAGCCACCACCATACGCGCCTTGGAGCCGTTGCGGTGCTCGATGATGTAGCCCTCGCGCTGCAACAGATAGAGCGCGCCGCGTACCGGTGTGCGGCTCAGGTTCAGATGCTCGCACAGGTCGCCTTCGACGATCCACATGCCGGGCGCCATGCGGCCTTGAACGATCAGATCGCGGATGCGCAGAAAGGCTGAATCGACGCTGGTTCCGTGTTCGGCCTTGGCGGCCTTGGGGCGCTTGGTTTTTGTGCCTGTAACGGGCATGGATAACTCTTTTCTCATTTCGGCTTCGTAGGTCTTTTTTACGACGAAACCCATCGGACAAATTTCACCTTATACAGCATACAACGAGGAATACATAAAACTCTGTGCTCTGTTTCTGCTTGCAACGCAATTGGGTGAAGCAATCTCGCCCACCGGGATGAGCGTGCTCAAAACATGCATTGGAAGGCAAAAAAATAGGTCCTTGCGCTGGTTGGCGCAAGGACCGGAAGTGGACAAGACAGTTTAGAACTCGAAGTTAGCGCGGATTTCGATGTGCCGTGGACTGTTGGAGACCTGCGCCATTCCGAAGCTGGTCGACTGCACGTTGGCGCTGAGCATGGCATAGGAAGGAATGTTGCCGAAGACCGGGTGGTTCCAGACGTTCAGGAACTCGCCCTGCAGGCGGAAGCGCATGTTGTTATGCACGGCCACACTCTTCGAGAGGGACAGGTCGTGATAGAAACCATGCGGTCCGTAAAGGTAGATCACATCGCCGATGGTGCCGGGCGTCGTGTTCGGGTTGATGTAGGTGGTGTTGGCGCCGCCGCCACTCGAACTCGCAAGATACTTGGGATTGATCGTGGTGGCATAGATGCTGCCCGGAATACGGTGTACGCCAACCGCCTTCTGCAACTGCTTGCGGGTAACGCCGCTCAGTGTGACGCCGCTATCGGCGTAGTCATTGTAGGTGTAGTTGCCGCCCAGAATCTGCGTGGGTGAACCGCTCTGGAAGGTGATGATGGAACCTACCGTCCAGTCGCCAACAAAACGACTCACCAGTGCGTTATTCCCCAGGAAAGGCTTGTTCTTGCCAAAGGGCAGATCGTAGGTACCGTTCCAGTGGAAGGACTGGCGAATGTCATACGGCGTAGGACCATAGCTGAGGTGCTTGTTGCGCAAGGTCATCACGTTGTCGCCGCCGCCGGTCCAGTTCAACGTCGAACCAATGCCCAGCGTCTTGCCAAAGGTATAGTTGGTGTCAAAGGCCAAGCCCTTCCAGTTCTGCATGCGGTAGTCAACCTGCAGCGCGTGGTAGGTGCTAAAGCCGATGGCCGTCATATAGCTGGTCGATTGTCCGGCTGCGTAGGGGTTGGCCTGGAAGAAGTTGGTCGCGTAGCCTGCGCCTGAGCTGGTCGATCCGGCATTGGTCGCGCAGGGCGTAAAGCTGGTGCCAACCAAATTACAGAAGTAGGTCGTCGTACCACTGACGCCGCTCAGATCCGAAGCAATGTAGCCCGCCTGTCCGGTTTCAATCAGGTTCAGGAAGGTGCTGTTGGCATAGTCAACCACGGCACCGGTAGTGTCGGTTGACTCGCCTGCGAAGGCTGCATCGAAGATTGGCAGCTTGCTCTGGCCGCCCAGTCCGCGATAGGCAAAGCTTTCGACGCCCGCCGCGTGGTTGGCCTTGTAGTTGGCCTGCGCATTCTTGAACTCGGTCAAAAATCCGTTCTCAAAGATGTTGACTTCGTTCGGATCAATCGCCAGCCACTGGTGCAGTGAGCGGTTGCCGTTGTAGCGCACTTCCAAAGCGCTGTGGCCGAACTGGCGCTCGATACCGAAGTTCCAGCTCTCGTTGTACGGTTGCTTGATGT
This sequence comes from Telmatobacter bradus, assembly GCF_048629425.1. Taxonomy (NCBI): domain Bacteria; kingdom Pseudomonadati; phylum Acidobacteriota; class Terriglobia; order Terriglobales; family Acidobacteriaceae; genus Telmatobacter; species Telmatobacter bradus. Next base: position 1,625,070 of record NZ_CP184532.1, on the reverse strand, counting down.
GCGGATCCATGCCGGTCATCGAGAGTGTATTGAGGAAGGTGAAGTCCGACAGAGACTCGGATTTCAGATAGCTGGTAGGTGACAGTCCGTAGGCCGGCATGGTGCTGCCCAGCGCCAGCGAACCAGGCGTGAAGGTTCCCTTCTCTCCGGTATTATTGGCGTTCAGGTAGAAGCTCTGGTAGAAGAACGCGCCATAGGCCGAGGCGTTATCCCAGTAGTACTGCTGCGGCATGGTGTAGCGGCGCAGGCTGAATCCGCCGCGCACAACCGTCTGGCTGCGACCCACCAGCTTGCCCAGAAAGCCCTTGGGCTCTTCCGGAGTCCAGGCAAAACCGAAGGCCGGCTGGGGCGAAACATCCCACGGCGAGTAGGCGTGCTGACGCGCGTCGATGGTCGGGTTGCTGGTACCGGTTTCCACACCCGGATTGAAGAGATTGCCGATGCCGGAAGGGCCGTAGATCGAGGCCTCCGACAGCGAGTGGTAGGCTCCGGTCAAATCGTAGTTGTCGCCGGTAAAGTCCCAGCGCAGGCCATAGTTCAGCGTCAGGTTGCGGCGCAACTTCCAGGAGTCCTGAAAGAACAGGCCCCAGGCCGTCTGCCGCTCGTCCAGATTGTAGGCACCAATCGAGGTTGCGTATGAGCCCGTCTTCTGCGAATAGGCGTAGCTGCCGCTGACGGAGTCGATGCGACCAGCCAGCACAGCGTAAATATTCTCGGCCTCGCCCAGAATTGTGCTACTGGCATTCGGTAGTGTGCCGTTGGAGCTGTTGGTGAAGGCATTGACCGCAGGATCGCCCGTGGCCAGACCAAGATCGATGTTTGGGAAGCCTGCCGGCGCATTCCAGTAGTGGTCCTGCTCACGATAGCCCGAGAAGCCGAACTTGATTGCGTGCGCGCCCTTCTGCCAGTTCACGGCGTCGGAGACGTTGAGGACCGGGTAGTAGTTGGACGTTGGTTCGGTGAAGACCTGGCCCGACATGCTGCTGTTAAAGCCGTAGTTGCTCAACTGCCAGTAAATCGTCGGATCAGTGGCGTAGTAGGGCTTGGCGTCGGCGGCGTACTGGTGCACGTTGTACAGATAGCCGATCTTGAGCTGGTTGATCATGTTCGGCGTGATGTCGTAATCAAGCCCGTAGGACGCCGTGTAATCGCGCGTATGGTAACTGCCGCCCTGCCCGCTATAGGTCGAGCCCGGGAAGTCGGGTGCGTATTCTCCCGTGATAGTTTGATTGGTCAGGTTCATTGCCAGATTCATGCGCAACCGCTGCGAGGCGTTGTAGTCGATGCGCACCGTTGGATAGTATTCGATGTTGGGTTTGGCCGTCTGCCAGTTGATCTGATTGATGTTGCTGTCGGAGGTCGTGCTACTGGCACCCGAACTGAGCGAGCCGTTGATCGACGACAGCTCACTGGCAATAGTGCTGTTGACCGTGGTGGGCAGGCTCGTGCCGTTGTTGGTGTTGTACTTGGAGGCCAACGTCAGCAGGTTCACCGTCTGCGTGGTTCCAGTGGTGTCGGTATAGGTGAAGTTGCCGGACTGCGTTGCGCTGGTCAGATAATTGTTGGTGTCGGTCGCGCTGCTGCGATCGCGGTGCGAGGAAATGCCACCGAAAAAGAACAGTTTGTCATGCAGAATCGGACCGCCGACGCTGCCACCAAAATCGTTATAGACCACCTTGTTGCGGCGCTCTCCCTCAACCTTGTTGGCATAGCTATTGGCGTAAAGTGCATTGTTGCGCGCGTCCTCAAACAGACGGCCGTGATACTGGTTGGTGCCGGCACGGGTCACAAAGTTCATCTGCATCGTGGCCATGCCGAATCCCTCATCCAGATCCAACTGGTCGGTCACAATCGACATCTCGGCGATGTTTTCCAGACGCGGCGTAGCCGATGGTTCGATTCCGCCATCGTACTTGCCGCGGGTAGGCGCGCCCACCACGCCATCCACGTTCGATCCCTGATTGCTGAACTGCTGGCCATTCCAGACGCCCGTGCTGCTGCCCGGCGTTCCGGTATAGCCGGCCGAGAGCGAACCCAGCGAGGTCAGGTCGCGCCCGGCCATGGGCAGATCCTCGATGCGCTTCAGGTCGATTACCTGGCCAATCGAGTTCGAGTTGGTGTCGAGCAACGGAGCCGCATCGGCGCTGACGGCAACGGTTTCACTGGCATTGCCCACCTTAAGAATCAGCGTGACGCTGGTGGTTTGCGAAGAGTGGACCTCGATGGTCTCCTGCAGGGCGTTTGCGTAGTTGTCTTTGCTGGCTTTGAGCTGGTAGGTGCCGATGGGCAGCCCCACAAACTGGTAATTGCCCTGGCTTTGTGTGGTGGCCGTGCGCACGTCGTTAGTGGCAAGCGCCGTCAGTTCCAGGTGCACATCGGGGATCACTGCCCCCGAATTGTCCTCAACCGTAGCGGCAATCTTGCCCTGTGCGCCGGACTGGGCGCGCGCGAGCGGCCCAAGGGCCGTCAAGAGGCAGAACAGGGATGTTCCGAGGGTGCGGAACCATAGTCTACAAAGCATCGTTAGACTCCTTTTAGCGTTGGCCTAGCCAAAATGAAGAGAGAGCGGCAAAGAAAGCGACCAGAGCCGTTATTGGTACGGAATTGTCAGGAGCGTTGGCGGTCTGCGGGGAACAGCATCGCGTACGCATGTACGGCATTTCTTAGTACGTCATTATGTATGCGAGAATGTATTTATTGCAAGACGAAAAACGGAAATAATTTCTTCTTCTGCCTAGAAATGCCTGCTGGGGCACTACAAAGCAGCACACTGCACTTTTCCAGCCGCAAGAACGGCTCAACCGCTGGAGCGATGCTGCCCTCTTTTTGCCCTATAGAAAGACAATCTTCAAGTGCCTGAAATAGGAGTATTTCTATTTTCAATGTATACAAAGAGGCTCCATATTATGGAGCCTCTTTCTGCTGCCACCGTTGCCTAAGCCAGACTCAGCGGCTGTGGCTTGTCTCAGGGGCAACAGGAGAAGTGCCCGCAGAAGCATTTTTCGCCTCCGGCTGATTCCAGTTGGGCGTGGCTGCTCCCTCCAGATTGCGCACGAAAAAGTCCATCAGCTTACGCGCGCCCCAGTCGCCGCCCGCGCCGTGGCCGCCGCCGGGAACAACCGCCAGTTCAAAGTCCTTGTCGGCCTTGATGAGCCGGTCAACGACCTGCAGAGTAGTAGATGGATCCACATTTTTGTCCATCTCACCCACCACCAGCAGCAGCTTGCCTTCCAGCCGCCAGGCGTTGTCCACATTCGAGCTTTCCGCGTACCAGGGACCGACCGGCCAGCCCATCCACTGCTCGTTCCACCAGATCTTGTCCATGCGGTTGTCGTGGCTGCCGCAGTTGGCCACAGCGGCCTTGTAGAACTCCGGATGGAAGAGCAGCGCTGCCAGCGCATTCTGTCCGCCGGCCGAAGTGCCAAAGACGCCCACGCGGTTCACGTCATACCAAGGGTGCGCGGCGGCATAAGCCTTGTGCCACAGAATGCGATCTGCAAAGCCAGCATCTTTCAGATTGCGCCAAGCCACATCGTGAAAGGCGCGCGAACGGTTGTTGGTGCCCATGCCATCCATCTGCACCACCACAAATCCCAGTTCGGTGAGCGGCTCGGCACGCGAGGAAAAGCTCTTGGGCACAAACGATCCCTGCGGTCCTGCGTAAATATCTTCAACCACCGGATATTTCTTTTGGGGGTCGAAGTGCGCAGGCTTGTAGACAACGCCCCAAATCGCGGTTTTGCCGTCGCGTCCGGGTGCGTGGAAGACCTCTGGCGCTTTCCATCCTGTGGCCAACAGCTTACTCGCATCTGCCTTGTCCACGCTCAGGCGTTCGGAGCCGTCGGCATTGCGCAGCACCATCGTCGGCGGCAAATCAACGCGCGACCAGGTATCCACAAAGTAGCGACCATCCGGCGACCAGCTCAAAGTATGGTCAGCCTTTTCCGGCGTCAGTTCCGTCATGCCCGTGCCGTCCAGCTGGATTCTGTAGGCATGCACAAAGTACGGGTCCTCGTCAGGATGTACACCACTGGCCTCAAAGAAGAGGGTGCCGGTCTTCTCGTCGATGCGATCCACTGCCCTCACCACCCAGTCGCCCTTGGTAATCTGGCGAAGAACCTGACCGGTTTTGCCGTCGTAAAGGTACAGATGCTCCCAGCCGTCGCGCTCACTGGCCCAGACAATCTGACGGCCATCTTCCAGATTGGCGCGGAAAGTCTTGCCGTGGTCGTACTGGTCCCGCGTGAGCGGCGGATAGTTGACGACGGTATCGGCCTTTTCTTCGATGAGCACGCGCGGCTGCGCACTGTGGGCATCAACCTCAATCACGCGGTAGACCTGATGACCGCGCTGATTGTCCTCGAAGGTAAAGCCGCGCCCATCCTTCCACCACTGCAACTCGCCAAGCTCATACGGATTGGGAAAGAGCGTGTTATCGATGCTGACTGCAGTACGTTTGGCCACATCGATCAGCACCGGCTGCGGCAGAGCCAGCGCATCGCCGGCCTTGGGATAGACCATGGCCGAGTCCTTGGGCTGCGACTGATCGGCCGGCGAAGACTCCACATAATGCACCAGCCGCCGATAGCCGGGACGTACGCGATAGACGGCAATCTGCTTGGAATCAGGCGACCAGGCAATGGTTTCCAGCGCGTAGTAATTACCCGCGCTACCGTCGGTCGTGATCTGATTTTTCTGCGCGGGATCTTTGCTGGAACAAACAAAAAGATTGTCGTCTTCAATGTAGGCTTCCCACTGCCCATCGGGCGAGGCGACAGGATGCACATTGCCGTTGATGCGGCGCGGGGTAAAGTCGTAGCCCTCGTCTTCCGGATCGTGCGGGGGCTCGGGCGGCAGAGCTTCGCCGTGACAAACATAGTCGGTCAGCGTGCAGCTCCAGTGCTTTTCCGCCGCATCAAAGGCCAGCGTGCTCAGAGCCGCATCCAGCGTAGGAGTGACGAAGGGAAGATGCTGCGGCGTAACTGGCTTACCCATTGCGCCGGTAAGCGCAGCGGCCAACCGCACTGCATCAAAGGCCGGCTGCACGGTTTTGGCGTCGGCATCGACGGCTACAAACTCAAAACCGTCGCCCACGCTGCGACGATAGACAAAACGGCTGGAGCCGGCGATCCACTCCGGCGCATCAGGCATGTGTTCAACCAGCGTGCGGGTGTGATTGCGCAAGCCAAGCGCTCGGTCGTAGTCGGCGCGCGTCCACTGTGCGGCCAAGGGAAGCGCGCCTCCCGCAAGGGCGGACAAAAGCAGCGCGCGCTGGGCAAAGGAAGTCATAAAAGCACGACTCATACAAGCCAAAAACATGAAAAACCTCCGGCGAAAGAATCAGGGAAAAATGTCAGGCAACGGGTGCGTTGTTTTCCATCTCGACTTCCGCCGCCAAAGTTGCAACTGTGGCTGGCGTGACAGGTGGACGCATACTTTGACGCGGCCATCCGTAAAGTTCCTTGGTGGCCGATCCGCAGGTGCGTCCCTGACAGGCTCCCATGCCGCAACGGGTGCTGAGCTTGGCTGCGCGCCAGTCGTGCGTGTTGCGCAGATCCTTGTGGCGAATGTCTTCACAACGGCAGATGATGGTATCGCCAGTAACAGCATCGAACAGCTCGGAACGCAGTTTGTATGCAGCGTCGAGCGCATGGGCGAAGGCATACTGCCTGCGGCGTGCTCCACGCAAAGCGCATGCTTTTTCCAGCTTGCCCGCAACCGTGAGCGCCGCGATTTTCGCTTCGACCAAGGCCTTGTTCAGTCCGCCAATACCGGTCAGTTCGCCAACGCAGAAAACACCTTCGACCGATGTGCGCTGCAGCTCATCCACCTGAACGTAGCCAGAGTGCTCGGCGCAGTCGAAGAGCTGTGGCAGCTCCAGATTCGGCACCAGATGATAGCCAACGGCCAGCAGATCGCAGGCAATGCGCTGCTGATTGTGCCCGTCGGTGACGACGACGGCTTCCAGCTTTTCCTTGCCCTCGGCACGCACCACCCAGCGGCCGGTTTGCAACTGCACGGGAAAAATCTGCGCCGTGTAGCCAGCGCCTTCCAACAGTTTGGCTGGTTGCGTGGCCAGCGCCGGAAGCAGCGTCAGCATCTGACGCACCGATGCCTGCTCAAAGAGCCCAACCAGTTGCGCGCCTTTCTGTTTAGCCAGCGCTGCTACCGGAAAGAGCAAGGGGCCGGTTCCAGCCAACACCACACGACGGCCCTTGGGATCAAAGCCCGCCTTCATGAAGGCCTGCAGACCACCAGCGCCCATCACGCCGGGCAACGTCCAGCCGGGAAAAGGAAGCAGACGTTCGCGTGCGCCGGTGGCCAGAATCAACTGCTGAAAGCCAACGTCCTCGGCCGCACCATTCGCCTCCAGGCGCAGTGTGTGCGGCGCAACCCGCGCCACTACCCGGTGGCCGCTGAGCACCTGCGCGCCGCTCTGGAACAACCGCCTCGCCCAGTGGTGAAACTCCGTAGCATGGCTTGCGGATTTACCAGTGGCCACGCCCCGCCAGATCTGGCCTCCGGGCGCGGAATTTTCGTCGACAAGGCAAACACGCAAGCCGTCTTCGGCGGCTAATGTTGCCGCGGCCATGCCGCCCGGCCCACCGCCAATCACCAACAGGTCATAGTACTTCATCCGGTGATTACCTCCATGGCTTCAGTGCAGAGAATCTGGCAGGTTCTTTGCTGTGGTGCGCCGTTGACCGTGGCGCGACACTCCATGCAAACGCCCATGCCGCAGACCGGCGTGCGCGGCTGGCCCGAAACCGAGCGCCGACTGGACGCACCGGCCATCAGAAGCGCGGCCGCCACGGTGGTTCCGGCGGTCACGGTCAGCGGACGGCCATCAATGATGAGAGTAAGATTTTCAGACATAAGTCGCCCTTTATCTGAGAGTTTGCGGGAGCGGCAGCGCTTGCGGAGCCGCCGGGTTCACGTTGTGCTCTAAAATGACTCCATTATTGCATGCATTTTTGTATATTATGGAATTTCATTCTGCTTCTCAACGCTGTTCATCCCGATCTTTGGAGGCCGTGGTGAAATTTTTCTCTCTCTGTCTTGGTTCTCTTTCTCTTGGTTCCCTTGCTCTTGGATCTTTACTGTTGAGCGGTGCTGCCTGGGCCCAGCCCGCACCTGCCAACCCTGTGCAGGCCATGATCGAGCGCTTTACCACCGACCGCGCCCTGCTCGACAACGTCTATCCCGATCCCTTGGCACCGGTCGCGCATGCGCGCATTGCCGCCTTTGACAAGGAATGGCGCGCAAAGCTCTCCGCGGTTCGTTTTGACACGCTCGACCAGGAAGGCAAGGTCGATGCCCTGCTGCTCACCCAGCACATCGCCCGTGAAGAGCATGCGCAGCAACTGGCGGAAAAGCAGTGGAGCGAGGTTGAGCCGCTGCTGCCGATTGCCGACAATGTTTTCGCGCTCGAAGATGCCCGGCGCGCCGTCGAGCGGCCCGATGCGCAAAAGACCGCTGCTTTGCTGGCCCAGATGAGCGATGCTCTGACCGCCAAACGCAAGGAGCTTGAGGCGGACGGAGCCAAGCGCCCCAACCACATGACCGCCTGGCGGGCAGCCGACGACCTTGACCTGCTGCATGCGCGCATGAAGCTCTGGTTCACCTTCTATAATGCCTACGACCCGCAGTTCACATGGTGGGTGGATCAGCCCTGGAAGCAGCTGGACGCCTCGATGAGCCAGTACGAGGGCTTTCTGCGCGAAAAGATGGCCGGCATTGCGCCAGACGACAAGGTAACCATCATCGGCACGCCCATTGGCCGCGCAGCGCTCCAGAACGAGCTGGCCGATGAGATGATTCCTTACACGCCCGAGGAACTGGTCGCCATGGCCCGCCAGCAGATGGCCTGGTGTCAGAGCGAGATGATCAAGGCCAGCCGCCAGATGGGCTACGGCGACGACTGGCACAAGGCGCTGGAAGCGGTGAAGAACCACTACGTTGCCCCCGGCGAACAGCCGCAGATGATCTACAAGTTGGCCAAGGAGGGTGAAGAGTACGTCGTCAAGAACAATCTGGTGACGGTGCCGCCGCTGGCCAGTGAGGGCTGGCGGACAGACATGATGACGCCTGAGCAGCAGATGGTCAATCCGTTTTTTACCGGCGGCGACACCATCAATATCAGCTATCCCACCGACGGCATGACCTACGCACAGCGACTGATGAGCATGCGCGGCAACAACTACGGCTTTGCCCATGCAACGGTCTTTCATGAGCTGATTCCCGGCCACTGGCTGCAGATGTACTCCATCGCGCGCAACCGGCCCTATCGCCAGCTCTTCGATACGCCTTTCTGGATCGAAGGCAATGCCCTCTATTGGGAGCTGACCCTGTGGGATCACGGCTTTGACAACACGCCCGAGGAGCGCATCGGAGCGCTGTTCTGGCGCATGCATCGCTGCGCGCGCATCATCTTCTCACTCAGCTTCCATCTGGGCCAGATGACGCCCGAACAGGCCACCGATTTCCTGGTCAATGAGGTCGGCCACGAACGCGACAATGCTGCAGCCGAGGTGCGCCGCTCCTTCAATGGAAGCTACGATCCGCTCTACCAGTGCGCCTATCTGCTGGGTGGCATGCAGTTCCGTGCTCTGCGGGAAGAGATGGTCAACAGCGGCAAAATGACCGACAAGCAATTCAATGATCGAGTGCTTGAGGAAAATGAGATGCCGATTGAACTGCTGCGCGCACTCATCGAAAACAAGCCGCTTACCGCGGACTACAAGGCCAACTGGCGCTTTCTGGATGCGTCCGTAAACCGCTAAAAAACAATAGCCGCTGGCTCCCGAAAAGAACCAGCGGCTATTGCCTTTTTGTAATCAAATATCCGCTACAAACTTTTCTTCTACTGCCGGGCTCTGCTGCTCTCAGCCACCACCAGATAATTGGTTACGCTAAAGACTCCGCCCACGCCATTGGCGCGTAGATAGGCAATATCCCGGTCGCTTTTGGAATCGACCATGCCGTAGAGTTCAACGTTGCCATTCTGCACCGAGATGCGAATCGGCTTGGCAGGATCGAGCGCATAGCGGTTCAGCGTCGGATAGCCATAGACAGCGCGGGCCACGGCCATGCGCATCCGGTCATCCATCAGGGAAACGGGATCGATCTGCACTTGATCTACGAGGCCTTTCACGCCCGGCATGTAGTCGACCAACGCCACGGCGGAATCACGATCCACTTCGGTACGTGCGTGCCCGGCCAGCGTAACCACGCCGCCCTCCACATGCAAAGCAATGGCGTTGAACATGTTGCCATAGCCCACGCGATCGTACATCAACTTGCGCATCAGCTTGTCTTCAAGCTCCGGATCGGCAATTGCGGGACCGCCCACTTCAATCAGATTGCGCACACTCGTTACACCATGGGTCCGCGCAGCCAGTTTGCCGGCTTCGGCTTTATAGGCGAACAGATCCACTGTGCCAGTAAGCGTAGCCACATCATTTTCAACGCTGACGCTCACATTGTGCAGTTGCTTCTTATCCAGCCGTGTGTGCGCCTCGGCCTGCATGGGGTTGGACGGTTGCACCGCAGCCTGCGCCTGGGCAGAGGAGGAAACAGAAAAACTCGCAGCCGCAAGCAACGGGGCGGCCAGCGCAGCGCCAATCAACAAATTGTTTCTTTTCATAACTCAACCTCACTGCCTTCCATCAAATTTCAGCTTTCGGCCGCATGTGCCGTCCGGGGAGCGGCCAGCTCTACATCTGTAGACACAAAACCCGCAAAAAAGTTACACAAAAGAAAATTCTCTCCATCCCGTCCTCCCCAATTCCATCCCCTGCTCCAATCGCAAAACAATTCATTAGCGATAGCGACGGGTGGCCTTGAGGACCATCGAAAAAACGCCGGACTCATCCCGCGCCATCACCAGAGAAACATGGCGATTGATGGCCACTTCCGCCTGAATCAGCTGCTGCCCGGTGGTGTTCACGTTGGTGGCGTAGGTAAGCGTCAGGTTGCGCCCCAGCTGCGACTCCACGATGATGCGCGAAGTGGAGTTGCCCAAAGCGCCCAGATAATTGGGATCCACCTTGACCGAGCCGGAGCCGAAGAGCCTCTGCACACGGTTGGAGACGGTGGCATTCAGCGCTCCGCCCAACAACGCGTCGGTGGTGGGATTGCTGAGCGCCTGCTGCTGCTGCTGCGTATAGAGCCGCTGCTGATTCTCCGTGCGGCCGAGCGCCAGCAGCGCCACCACGTCGGCCTCGGGCAGCGGCGGATCGCTGTGATAACTGACCGCCATCTTTTCCGTGGTCCCATGCAGACCGAGCGTAATGTCGTAGTCTTCCACGTGTGCCATGGCGTTCAGGTCAATGGAAGGCTCAATGCGCACCGGATTGTTGAAGACAATCTCGCCGCGCTGCAGCTCGTAGCGCGTGCCCGCAATCGTTGCCGTGCCCTCAGTGATCGAGATGCGCCCCAGCAACGTGGGAGTGGCCAGGGTACCGCGCAGGCGCAGATCCACGTCGCCCGCCAGCTTGGCAAAGGCATTCTGGAAGTTCAACTGCGGCGACGAGGTGATATGCACATCCAGCCGGACGTGATTGGTAGGCGCATTGGGCGCGGCAGGTGCATGCACGGCCGAAGTCTGGGCAGCCAGTGCGGCCACATCCAAGTCAGAACTGACGTTAAAGCGCGTGATGAGCACATCGCCCGCCAGTTGCAGATTGTTCTGCGGCCCCTGCAAGCGCAGCGAAGCATCGGCCAGTGAGCTTACGCCCTGCGGATAGCGAATGCGAATTCCCTTGCCCGTTGCGGTCAGATTTGCGTACAGGCCATTCTGATAGCTGAGCGAACCGCCAAAGCTGAGCAAGCCGCCGCCGCTGAGCGCGGTAAGCGACTTCACTTCCAGCCGGTTCTGACTGAACAGCAGCGTACCGTGCAGCTGGCTGAGGCTGTTGGGCACATTTTCCAGCGCGAGCGAACCATTCAAAAAGTCAACCTGCCCCTGCAGATTGGGGTTGTCCAGCGGACCATGCGCCTCAATCTGAAAAGTCGCGACACCGCTAGCGGTCAGGTCAGGATCGATCGTCTGGATCAGCTTCAGGTTCACCGATCCACTGGATGCCATCTGAAGCGCACGCGCACCTTTCAGGGAAAGCGTTCCCCCTATGCGCAGGTTGGTATTTTCTCCCGTCAGGTGCAATGGATCAAGGTGCAGACGCCCATCGTTCAACGTCGCATGCAGGCCATCCTCACCATGCAGCGGAACTCCGGCAAGGGTTGCATCCAGCTCCTGCAGGCGGGCTTCCCCGTGCAGTTGATCAATGTGCGCGAGCGGACCGGAGAGCGTGACCACACCGGCCATGGACGACTCGCCGGTGAAGGCCTGCACATGTGCCAGCTTGAGCAGCGCACCAATGTTGAAGCGGGAAAAATCCACCCGCGTCTGGGTAAAGTAGCCCCCGTCCAAACCTGTCTGACCATGCGCCGTGAGTTCGGCGGCATTCAGGCGGGCGGTCAAATCGTACTGTACGGAGCGATGGGCGATGTGAGCATCCATCTGCACACTGCCCACCGGCTGGCCAGCAACCGCAAAGCCAGCTACCGTTGCATTCAACGACCCCTGCGGATCGTTCAGCGAACCCGAGCCCTGCGCGTGAAAACCAAATTTCCCGCTGGGTTTTGCCGATTGCTTCTGCGCCCAGCCAAGCTGTTCCACTTCAATACCAGCACCCGTTGCCTCCGCCTGAAACTGATGCGAACGCAGGTCAAAGCTTCCCGAAGCCGTAGCCTGACCGGCCGGCAACGCCGCCGTCACCGAATTCAGGCGCAACAACTGCCCGTTGCTTGTTCCCTGCGCACGCAGGCGCTTGACGGGCTCTCCATAGACCACGCCATCCACCAGTTCTGCCCAGCCGGAACCATTGAGCGCATGTAGCGGACCGTCGGCCTGCAACTGCGCATTCAGAAAGCCTGAAACTGGCAGATTCTCACCCAGCAGCGGCTGCACATCGGCAACATCCAGACGCGCAGTCTGCAGTTTCATGTGCAAGGTAGAGTTCGCATCAAAGCTGGGCACACGCGCTGGAGCAGCATCGAGCGAGCCGCTCATGTTCACATGCGCCGCACCCCGCTGTAACCGCGCATGATCAAGAACGACGCGGGTATCGGAGTAACTTCCCGCACCATCGACCTCATCCAGATGCAAAAAGCGCGGCTGCGCGTTTGGCTGCGCTGCGCCAGATCCTGACGTGCTGACCGGCAACGTCTCCAGCGCAAGATCACTCGCCTTGAACGTACCCGCAATCTTCGGATTGAGAAGCGAACCACCCCATGTGCCATGCACGTCGGCCATACCGGTGAGCGCGACAGGCAAGGCTGCTGCGCCCCAACGCCCGCTACGCTTCACACCAAGATCCCGCAGCGCCTGATCGAACTCGCCCAGGTCGCGCGAGCGAAAATCCACGGCCAAAGCCGTGGCGCTGGTCATCGGGTACGCGCCCATCTGGCCATGCGCTTCCAGCTGGCTCATAGGGGTGCGCACCTCCAGCTTGCTCAGGGCCACCGAGCCATCGCGCTGCGTATAGGTGCCGTCCACCACACCGCTGGTAGGAGTCTCTCCCGGCACTGCATGCGCCGAAGGACTCAGACCAAGTTTGGCGGCAACCGAAATCGCGTTTGTGTCGCCCTTGGTCCAGAGGGCCAACGCCGAACCATTGACCTGCGCGTCAAGCCCCAGGCGGTTATAAGGTGCAGTGGCCACCATGTCAAGCAGCGTATCGAGCGTGACGTTTTTAAACTGCGCCTCAACGCGGCCATTCATGGGCACAATCGAGTCAGGCGGACGGGGCGGCGCTACATTGCGATTGGCCGTATGCACCACGGGCGTGGGAGGCGCATCAGCAGGCAGCCACGGCGCCAGATCGACGATGCCTTCCATCTGGCCTCCCGTACGCAAGCGCACCACCACGTCATCAATCAGCAGACGTTTCGGGTCAGCATGCACATTCGCGTCCAGGGCAAGTCCGGTAGCCACCACGCCTGTGCCTATGTAAGACGCATTGGTCAAATGCACCGGACCTTCAATGCGAAAGCCGCCACCGTGGCCATCCAACGCCAGATTCAGATGCGCAACGCCCTCGGGCGTACTCGGATAACCGGTCAGTGGCTCAATCAACCCCAGATCCAGATCACCGGTAACATGAGCCTGCCAGTGCGGGTGGTTATAGTCGGCCAACGCTCCGGAAATATTCAGCGAACGATCCACGCCATCGTGATTGCGTGCCGTCAGACGCAGCATCTGCAGCGTTGCTCCAGTGCGTTGCAAGTCAAGAATGCACTGGAAGTAGCCCCGCACGGCAGGAGTTTTGGCACGCGTGCCACCGGGAGCAATCGTCACATCCACAGCGCCAGCCTCCATGCGATAGCTCTCGGGCTTTTTGCGTGCGGCGGCGGCATAACTCAGGCGCAGCGAAAGATTATTGGCGGCAAAATCTACCGGCTGATAGCGATCCTGAAAATCAAAGGAGGAGGTGCGGTTCTCGTAATGAAGGACTCCGTTGCGCACGGCAATCTGGCCGGCCTTCATGTCGAAGAACTGATCGAGCGTATTGCCGCCGGAGGAGCGGCGAGGACGTGGCGAAGGCAGGTTGGTCGATCCATCCGCGTAAACAATCACGTGCAGCACCGGATGTTCCAGCGTCAGGGAGCGCAGCAGAATGCGCGGACTGAACAGGTCGAGAATGCTGAGCTTGCCTGAGAGGCGGTCCGCGGCAAACAGTGGCTGCTCGCCCTCGTCTTCCAAACCATGCAGCACCAAGCCGCTCATCTCTGCCTCAAGATCCAGCAAGCGCCAGTGAAACTCTGCAATCTGCACACGACCGCCGGTCGCGCTCTCCAGATTGGCGATGGCGCGACGGCGCACAAAATTCTCAAAGCCAGCCGAACTCATCCACGCATAAAGGCTGGCGAGCCCTACCACCAGCACCACCAGAGCCCCTGCCACCGCCAGCGGCACATGACGCAGAAAAAACCGGCGCAGGCGGCTAGGGCGCTTCTTGATCGGCTCGGCAGAGGATTCAGCTCCGCCTACTGGTTCCAGTTCGCTCACGGCTTTGCCTCCTTGGACGCGGAAGGAGCCGCTTCGTCTGCCAGCGCTGGATCCAGCACTTCAATATCTCCCTGTTTGCGCAGGTTGGTAAGCCAGTCTTCGAACAACGCATTCACATGTTGCTCAAGCAAAATTTCCTCAATGCGCGCCTCCACCTGATGAAGCGATGGAATCACCTCTCCTGGCTTGTACTGCGGCACCAGCGTCTGGCGATAGTAGTCCCGCACATCTTCGGCCGGAATGCGAATGCCGGCGCGGAAGCGCAACTCGATAAAGGCAAGAATCTGCAAACGGTAGCGCAAATAGACCATCACGCGTTCGGGCGTCAGGCTATTGGAGGCAAGAAACTCCTTCCACCCCTCATCGGAAGCGCAATTGTGATGCACGCAAGCCGGCAGATTGTGGCGAATCTCATTGAGCCGTTCCTGAACTTCGGTCGGCGATGGATCGATCGACTGCGCCTCTTCCCGGCGGATCTGCTGCTCGATAAGCGAACGACTGATGAGCTGATCAAGAGCATGCGCACGACTGAGCGAGGTTTCGCCCACCAGCGACGGATCGAGCACGGCAATGCGGATTTCGTCGTCCACGTCGCTGGCCAGAATCACATGACGATTCACCACCGCAACGGCACGATCCAGCTCCACGACTTCCGCTGGCACAGTTGTTTTTTCTGCAGAAACCGGGGCATTCTGCGCCTGCAGCACGGTTGCGGCCAGCAGCCCGAAGGCCACCAGAGCGCTTGCCTGCCGGATTGAACTCAAACGCAGCATCAGAAGGTCTGCCCCAGACTGAAGAAGAAGTTAAAGTGGTTGGCCTGCCCCATGTGCGGCTGCGAGGCAGGCTGCGCCAGCGAATAATTGTAGATCACCGGATAGATGGGCGGATTCAGGTTATAGCTGAAGTCCAGACGCAGCGGTCCGGCCGGCGTGTGATAGCGCATGCCTACGCCCGGCGTATGGGAAAAATAATTGAAGTCGCACTCGCCTTCGGGGCCCGTGGAAGCAATCGGCCCGGCAGGCGCGTTCGCAGGATCACTGGGCACCACCAGCGAGGCCCGGCAGGCTGCCTTCCCGGGCTGACGGGCGCGCAACACGCTCGCCCACGCATCGCCAGCATTGGTAAAAACATTGCCCATGTCATGAAAGAGCACAATGCTGACCGCATTGCCCACCCACGGCAAAGTGGGAGGAGGAAGACGCAGTTCCGTACTGTTAATCAGGGTTCCAGCGCCTCCAATGGGGTAGCCGGTCTCAGGATCGCGCGGGCCTGCGCCATTCTGCGCGAATCCCCGCAGTGAGGTTGCACCGCCCGCATAAAGGCGCTCAGGCAGCGGCAGCAGCTCCTGGGAAGGCGGCTTGAAGGCCCGTTCCTGACCATAGCGAGTATTCCGCGCGATCACCAGGCGATCCTTGCCAAAGCTCCAGTAGTTGCTGTTCTCCATATCAACGCGGTTGAAGCCGACCAGAGCGCTGAACAGATGATCGCTCACAAACTCCTGAAAGGAGGTATACGTGCCCCGATGCGCATCGAGGGGGGAATCGCGCGTATCGCGAATCCAGGTAAGCGACGGCCCGGCCACGCGCACTGCGGTAGAAAGCGCCTTCAGATCGTAAGGACCAACCTGCAAGCTGTCCTGCGCCACCTTCACGCGGCGGAAGTCGTACTCATAGACGATGGTGTTGGCCTTGGAGAGGAACGAATTCGGAGCGCGGAAGCTCTCCGTAAAGCGTGCGCCAGCCTGCAGACGCGAAGCCACATAGGTGGTCACGTCCTTGCTGCTGGCATAGCCGCCTGAAAAGGTAAGGCCAAAGTTGCGATTGCCCTGAAAATGTGGAATTTGATAGAGCAGGTCCACCTTCTGCTCCAACAGACCGTAAGTTCCACGCAGCGATGCCGAGCGCTCACCGCCATTCAGGTTATTGCGTGTAATGTCCAGAATGCCGCGCCAGCTGACTCCGGTTTTGCCGTTGGGATCGCAGCTTTCGCCCAGCACAATGGCGCTGCCGCAGTTGTTCTGCGGGGTTCCCGTCTGGGCCTCAAAGCCGCCGCCATAGGTCAGCGTCCAGCGCCGCGCCTCCACGGCATTCACCAGCACGGTTTTATGCGACTCGCTCCCGGTTGGATTCTCAACCGAAACATCCACCTCATTGAAGAGAGCAAAGTCGTAGAGGTTACGCTGCATCGCCTCCAGCGCGTTCTGATCCAGCGGGTCACCAGGATGCAGCGTGATGGCGCGCCGCACGGTCTCAGGCCGCGTATGCTGCAAGCCGGTCAGCAACACACGGCGCACAAAAATCTGCTGCCCCTCGTTGACGTGGAAGACCACATCGACCTTGAGTGGATCGCCTTCCACCGCCTGCGGCGTTACATTGACCGTGGCCTGATCGAAGCCGCGGCTTAGATAGTACGTCAGCAAGGCGTCGCGGTCGCCAGCCAGATACTGCGGCGAATAGAGCTGCCCGGCTGTGCTGTTCAACTGCGGCAAAAGCTTGTCGACGGCATAATGATCATTGCCCTCAATGCGCAGATGCGCGATGTGCGTCTGCTGGCCCTCATTCACACGGTAGAGGATCGCCAGGGGAAGAATCTTCTTGTGCGTGGCGGCAGGAGGATTGTCCCCGGAAACCTGCGGCACAGCGGAGGGAATCAATTCCACGCTCACCTTGGCCTGCGCAAATCCGTTGTTGCGATACAGGCCCTCAATGGCGGCCACATCGGCTGAAACCAACGCCTGACTGTAGACGCCGTGATGGTCAATGGCGTCCGCCGGGCGCGTGTTGAGCAGATCCTTGAGCGCGTTGGAGTTGAAATAATGGTTGCCGGCCACCGCAACGCTCACCAGTTTGCGGCGCTGGCCCAACTGCACATGGAAGAAGATCTGCACCTTCTCCGCATCTTTTTCCTTCTGTTCATGGGTGACGCGAGAATCGAAGAAGCCCAGCCGCTGGCAATACTCACGCAGGCGGCGCGCGCCCTCATTCAGCAGATCTTCATCCACGCTTCCCTCTTCGAAAATGGGAATCACGCGGCGAAGTTTTTCCGGGCTCAGACCAAGGCCATCCACCGACACCAGAACCTGCGGACCGCGATTGGACAGAAAATGATAGTCGCTGCGATGCGTGGTGGGATCGTAGTGCTGCGATTCAATCTTGATTTCCGCCTCGAATCGCTCTTCCCCCTGATAGTGGTGCAAGGCCCCCGCAAGGGCGCGATTGATCGTCTCCCGATCCACGTGACTTCCCTCACGCAGATGCGCATGGCGGCGGAACTCTTCCGCGCTCATGCCGGAATCTCCATGGAGTGCGACCGCCCCCACCTGGGCCTGCGGGCCGCTGGCCACCTGGAAATCCACATCGACGA
Organism: Telmatobacter bradus; assembly: GCF_048629425.1. Classification (NCBI taxonomy): domain Bacteria; kingdom Pseudomonadati; phylum Acidobacteriota; class Terriglobia; order Terriglobales; family Acidobacteriaceae; genus Telmatobacter; species Telmatobacter bradus. Next base: position 1,607,636 of record NZ_CP184532.1, on the reverse strand, counting down.
GCGGCTCAGACTCCCGAGGCTGAAGCGTATAGGAAATCACCGGCTCGCTGAAGCCGTTGTCGGCAAGCGTGGCACGCATGTGCTCGATGGCCTGCTGCAGGCGGGCCTCGGTCAGGCGGGTTCCGGAGTTCAGGCGGGTGGCGCGGGTCAGTTGCGCATTCATGGTTGCGCCGCGCGCTCCCCCTACGCTCACCACGCCTACAAACTGGCGCGGCAGACCGGTAAAAGTCAACTCCACTCCCGTCGCCGTCTCGGCTGCCCCCACCTGAATGGACTCGAAGAGCCCCGTGTCGTAGAGTTCGCGCAGGCTTTGGCGAATTTTCAGCGGATCCAGCGGCTTTCCAGCCTGTTGCGGCAGATTGGTAGAGAGCGGCTCCAGACGCTCACGGCTGACGCCCTCAAAATGGATAGAGGCCACCGTACGGCCCTGCCATTGCATCAGATGAGACAGCTCTGCAGTAGAGGGAGCAGACGGCTGCGGCACGGCGCTCTGGGCATGGATCCGGGGCATGGCTGCAACACAGGCTCCGCTCAAACACAAAGTCAGCCAAAAACGGCGAATTGCGCATTTTTTTGGGCCTCGTACCGCCATCAGCAAATTACGCACAATCCATTCTCCCGAAATGCCGGGGCATATCCCCTGAAAAGCACAGCCACGCTATCGGGCCGGAAACTCACAACGCCGATGCCGCGGTTTTCCTTCGCCTAGCTCTCCGAAGTTGTGCCTCTTGCTTTTATACTATCGAGGATCTAGTCGGACACAGCCCCAACGTACCGAATGAACCACCCCGAGGAGCCTTATGCAGCCAGCAAAAGATGTAGAAGTGGCTCCCGAAAAGATTTCTCAAGCGCTGTTGCCCCCTGAGGCTGACAGCCAGACCGCCGAGATTCCTGCCCCCCCGTTCGAGCTTGATCCGATCCTGCAACGCGCCCAGAACGGCGACCATCATGCCTTTGCCCAGATCTATAACCAGCAAAAACGGCGTATCTACTCCCTCTGCCTACGCATGGTGGCCAACCCTACTGAAGCCGAGGATCTGACCCAGGAAGCTTTTCTGCAACTACACCGTAAAATCAGCACATTTCGTGGCGATTCCGCCTTTTCCACCTGGCTACACCGTCTGACCATTAACGTGGTCCTGATGCAGCTCCGGCGCAAAGGCCTGCAGCTGATCTCGCTCGATGAAGCCATGGAGCCCCAGCCGGAAGAGCGCCCCAGCCACTACTTCGGTGCGGCGGACCGAACACTGACCGAAGCCATCGACCGCCTGACTCTGGAACGAGCCATCGGAGAACTTCCCGCTGGCTACAGACTCGTCTTTATCCTCCATGACGTGGAGGGATATGAACATAATGAGATTGCCGCCATGCTCGATTGCTCCATAGGCAACAGTAAGTCCCAGCTTCACAAGGCGCGCCTGAAACTGCGCGATGCCCTGCGCCTGTCCGCCCAACAGGAGGTACGGTCATGAGCGAACAGCAGAAAAACATCGGCTGCGAAGCCTTTCAGGCCCTGATGCCGGAACTGATCGGTGCTGGCCAGAACCTGTATGATCACCCCCACCTGCAGGAATGCGCCCTCTGCGGGGCACTTTTGACCGATCTGGAAACCATAGCCGAAGCCGCCCGACAACTTCTGCCCCCAGTCGAACCACCTGACAAACTATGGGAACAGATCGAATCCGCCCTTTGGCGAGAGGAAAACAACAAAAAATAGCCACTCCTCCAACCTGCTCCAATCACAAAGCGCCCTGAACCTGGAGGACGCAGCATTTTTAGGCATGTTGTCCGAAGATTCTTTCCCAAAAAGAATCTTCCTCCCTTTTTTCCTTCCTAATCCGGCCTGCAATTTTTCTCCCCGCTCGTTCTCCTGATCCTGCTCACTTTACCTGCACTTTGGCCGATAGAACCTTCAGCAGACAGGGCCCGGCAAACCGAAAAGGGACGCCGAAACAAGAAACCCTATCATTATCAATGAGTTAGCACAGGCGATTGCCACCAGAAGCAATCCGGAACCACCCCTGGCTGAAGTGCGTACTCCAGAGAGTGCAGGCTGAAGGCAGCCAAAAACAGCGTTCACATCGCGGATTCTGAAACTTTTTGATTTTCTACACTGTCTAATGTAGAAAAGTTGACAAAGGGACACTCAATGCAAACACCGTCTTCCGATTCGCCCCTCCCCAAGTCCGCTGCTGAAACCGAGCCGCAGGCTATCCGCCGCATTGCCGTCCTTCCGGTACGCGATACCGTCCTGTTCCCCCATGCCGTTCTGCCGTTGACGGTAGGACGCGAAAGTTCCATTCAGCTGATTGAAGCGCTGGGCGAGGAACGCACGATTATCGTGGCCACGCAGCGCGACGCCCGCCAGGACACACCCCTGCCCAACGATTTGCATGTCGTGGGCACGCTCGCCACGGTGCACAAAGTCGTGCGCATGCCCAACCAGAGCCGTTTTGTCTTTACTGAGGGCGTGGAACGCGTGCGTTTACTGCGCTTTGTGCAGACCGAGCCGTACATGATTGCTGAAGTGGAGTCGCTGGCCGACGTCGACCCCAGCCTCAGCTCGGGCTTTGAGGCGCTCGAGCGCAACGTCGTCTCCCAGTTCCAGCAAATCGTCTCGGAATCGCAGACGCTCTCCGACGAGTTGCGCACCATTGCCGCTAACATCGACGATCCCAGCCGCCTGGTGGACTTCGTCTCCAGCTCGTTGCCTTTTCTGACCACCGATGAAAAGCAGCAGATCCTGGAAACCCCCGGCATCTACGACCGCCTGGAGCAGATCAACAAGCTGCTGGCCAAAGAGATCGAAGTACAACAACTGCGCTCGAAGATCCAGTCCGAAGTGCAGGATCAGGTGCAGCAATCGCAGCGCGACTACTACCTGCGCGAGCAGCTCAAGGCCATCCAGAAGGAACTCGGCGAGCAGGACGAGGGCCAGCGCGAGAGCGAGGAACTGCGCCAGAAGATCGACGCCGCCGGCATGCCCGAGGACGTGAAGAAAGAAGCGGTGAAGGAACTCAACCGCCTTTCGCGCATGTCGCCCATGGCCGCCGACTACTCCATGACGCGCAATTACATCGAGTGGCTTGCTTCGCTGCCCTGGGCCAAAAGCTCCGGGAGCAAGGTGGACATCGGCAAGGCCAAGGAGACGCTCGACGAAGACCACTACGAGCTAAAGAAGGTCAAGGAGCGCATCCTCGACTATCTGAGCGTGCTCGAACTGAAGCCCGACATGAAGGGACCGATCCTGTGCTTTGTCGGACCTCCGGGCGTGGGCAAAACCAGCCTGGGTCGCTCCATTGCCCGGGCGCTCGGCCGCAAGTTCCAGCGCATCTCGCTCGGCGGCATGCACGACGAGGCCGAGATCCGTGGCCATCGCCGCACCTACATTGGCGCACTGCCCGGCCAGATCATCCAGTCCGTCCGCCGCGCCGAGACCAACGATCCGGTCATCATGCTGGACGAAATTGATAAACTTGGCCGCGACTTCCGCGGCGATCCGGCCTCGGCGCTGCTGGAAACGCTCGATCCGGAGCAGAACAACACCTTCCGCGACAACTATCTGGATGTGCCGTTTGATCTGTCGAAGGTGCTCTTCATTTGCACCGCCAACCAGCTTGACCCCGTCCCGGCACCGCTGCTGGACAGAATGGAACTGATTCCGCTCGAAGGCTACAGCGAGGAAGAAAAGCTGCACATCGCCATCCGCTACTTGATCCCGCGCCAGATCAAGGAAAACGGCATTACCGAGGAGCAGATTGAGATTCCCAATGATGCGATCGGCCACCTGGTGCGACATTACACTCGCGAGGCCGGCGTGCGCAAACTCGAACAGGTCATCGGCACGGTCTGCCGCAAGCAGGCGCGACGCGTGGTCGAGGGCAAGACGGACAAGCTGATCGTCACCCGCGAGGTCATCAAGGAGTTCCTGGGCGGCATTCAGGTGCGAGTGGACACCGAGGTCGCCGAGCGCGTCAAGCGTCCCGGTGTGGCTGTGGGTCTGGCCTGGACACCGGCGGGCGGCGACGTGCTCTTCATCGAGGCCAACAAGATGAAGGGCAAGGGCGGCTTCAACATGACCGGCCAGATCGGCGAGGTCATGCAGGAATCCATGCAAGCCGCATTCACCTGGGTGCGCTCGAACTTTGACAAACTCGGGCTGGCCGACGACTTCAACAAGGATCTGGACCTGCACATTCATGTGCCCGCCGGAGCCATTCCCAAGGACGGTCCCTCGGCTGGCGTGACCATGGCCACGGTGCTGGCCTCGCTGCTGACCGACACACCGGTGCGTCCGCTGACCGCCATGACCGGTGAGATCACCCTCAGCGGCCACGTGCTGCCGGTGGGCGGCATCAAGGAGAAGTTCCTGGCCGCGCGGCGGGCTGGCGTACGGACGATCATTCTGCCCGCTGAAAACCGCCAAAATGTAGAGGAAGATCTGACGCCGGAGATGATGGAAGGCGTTGATGTGCACTATGCCTCGCACGTCGAGGACGTGCTGGCCGTGGCGCTGCCGCTGCTCAAGGCCCGCCCCGACACCACAACCCAGGAAGCCGCACAACACTCGGGCAGCGTCAGCTAGAGCCGCTCTTCAACGCTCCGCGCAAGGCCGACCAGAAGGTCGGCCTTGCGCAGGAAACAGGCAAAATTCTCTTCCCCCGATTCCCCGCTGAGTTTTGTCCTGTTTCTTCTTTTCCCACAGACTACACGCAGTATTTACGTTTTCTTCGACCAGCCCGGGCATAATACTCTGGTGAAAGCCTTACCTCGTGAAATCAACACCTGGTGTCGATAAGCAACACAGACTCTCCCACGTTCCGGCGTGGCGAAGCGGTGAAAATGGCTACTATGCAGACGAATACACCACACATCGTTCCCCTTCTTATCTCCGGCAATATCACTGCATTCCAGGAGCAGATGCTGAATAACCTGCTGCAGGAAATCGTGACCGAGGCTTATGAAAGTGTTCTCGAACAACTGGACAAGCAAAGCGCACAGGCTGTACTGGACAATCAACGGACGCTGAAAGAGCACCTTGTTACGCAGGTGGCTGAAGCCATCCGATTGCACACTGCCAGCAACAAGTTCCACGACGAAGCCGTTGGTTCCGACCGCGTTTATCCGCCCACCTACCGGATCAAGTCCATCGAAGCGCAAGTAACCGAACTGCGCAAGGCCTTTCCCGGGCTGCAAACCTGCAATGAAAAACTGGCACGACGGCCTTTGCCGGATGGCGCGGAAGGCTGGTTTGCCATTCCCCGCTGGAGCGCACTCGCCCCCACCTACAATCAGGCTGCTCTGAACATGGTGAACAAGATTGGCGAGCGAAGGCGTTTTTCCAATCGCATTTTCGAGCGCATGGGCGAAAAGTATCTGCGCAACAGTGAGCGCGCCACGATTGCGCAGCGCATTCTTTGCGAACAGCAGGGCGATCCCGACATTCTGGTGGTTGCAGCACAATTCGGTATGCTGCATCGCGGTTCCTCGGCCCGCCGCACCCGCGCCGTCCTGGCGGGCAATGAATACGGACTGGGCGCGTTCGCCATCGCCTCCATGCTGCTTACGCATCCCGAGCGCCTTTCCACCGCCGCTACGCTCATGATCGACTGCAGCGGCGACGAGTACTCGGCCCATGGCGACTACACCTTCGATCGCGTACCGCTGTTCGACTACGACATTTCCGGCGTCGAGTTCAGCATTTTTTATGAAGACCGCGCCCGCAATCTATGGGGAACACCCACCGCCTTCCTCTTCAAACAGGTTTAAAGTTCCGGTTGGATCAGAAAATACAGTGCTGGTTCCCACCGCACCCCACACGCGATACCGTGGGAACCAGCCACTTTCCCCACCCACCTTTGCACCCGCTGCCTGCGCTGCTGCATCTACAATGAAGCCATGAATGCCGTTTATTCCACCCGGCGTCGCTCGAAGACGCCTCCACCGGGCGAAACCGGGCAGGAGGCCATGTATCTGCGCTCGCTCAGCGATCGCCAGATCAACGTCAGCATCCAGTTGCGCGATGGCGAAAGCGTGCGTGGCTGGATTGAGTATTTTGACGACGGTATGTTGCGCCTGACCCGTGAGGGACGGCCAAATCTATTCATCTACAAGCACCAGATCCGTACCATCAGCGAAGCGGCCCCCGGACGGGCCCGTCGCCGCAAACCCGAAAGCGAGGAAGCACGTTGAGTGAAGTCGCAGAATTGCGCTGGACACCCCAGGCCCAGCTGATCGCACGCGAGGCCGGAGCACGACTGCGCGAATTCTATGCCCAGGGCGTCGAAACCGAGTACAAGGGCGACGTCGATCTGGTAACGGTGGCTGACCGCACGGTGGAAAAACTCATCCGCCAGCGACTCAGCGAGGTCTTTCCCGAGCACGGCATCTGGGGCGAAGAGGGCACCCGCGAGCGCCTCCAGAGCGAGTACCGCTGGTACGTCGATCCGCTGGACGGAACCACCAACTTTGCCCACGGCCATCCGCAGTTCTGCGTTTCCATGGGTCTGGAACACCGCCCCGCAGGCTTGGCTGAGGGCAAAGACGGCCAACTGGTGGCCGGCGTCATTTACGATCCGCTGCGCGACGAACTCTATGCTGCCGAGCGCGGCAAGGGCGCAACCCTGAACGGTCGCCCGATTCACGTCTCGAAGATTCCCGTGCTGGCCGAGTCGATCTCCGCCACCGGCTTTCCCAGCCGCAAGCGCCACGACAGCCCCAACGTCCACTTCTATCACGAGTTCACGCTGCGCTCGCACGGTGTGCGCCGTGGCGGCTCAGCCGCGCTCGACCTGGCTTACATTGCCAGCGGACGACTGGACGCCTTCTGGGAGTTCAACCTGAACCCCTGGGACACCGCCGCAGGCATCCTGCTGGTGGAAGAGGCTGGCGGCAAGGTCAGCGATTATGCAGGCAATCATTACAAGCTCGACAGCCGCGAGGTTCTAGCCTCGAATGGTCTGATCCATGGCGAAATGGTCACACTCTTTGAGAATCTGTTCGCAGGCCGGGATCTTTCGCCGATCCCCACCCCGGAAGAGTTTGCACGCTTACGCGCTGAAAGAGCAAAATAGGCGCAAAGCGTTTTCTCTTGCTTGTCCTGTGCAGTCTGCCGGAGGTCAATTCATGGCGACTGTGCCATCATCCACCACCAATATCGATTCCCCGGAGAAAGAACGATGCCCCACGTAATCGCAGAACCTTGTATCGGCACCAAGGACACCGCCTGTGTAGACGCCTGTCCGGTTGATTGCATCCATCCCAAGAAGGATGAAGACAGCTTCGGCTCGCACGATCAGCTGTTCATCGATCCTGTCGAGTGCATCGATTGCGGAGCCTGCGTGCCTGCCTGCCCGGTTTCGGCCATCTTCGCCGCCGACGACCTGCCGGAAAAGTGGGCCAGCTTCGCCGACAAGAACGCTGCTCACTACGCCTAGGAGTCTGTCGCCCATAGAATTGCCCGAGGTCCTGGTCCAGACCAGGCCCAGCAGATTACGATTTTGTTATGGGCCAGAACTTCCTTCCAGACACGGTCAACCAGACGCTTCTGTTTCCACCCAGCCTTCACGACTGGCTACCTGACGGCCATTTGGCTCGTTTTGTCGTGGATGTGGTTTCGGCATTGGATCTTGAATCGATCTATGCTTCGTATCGCGAGAAGGATGGTCGCGGCCAGTCGGCTTATGCTCCGGAGATGATGGTTCGCCTTCTTTTGTACGGTTATGCCACGGGCGTTTACAGCTCACGCAGGCTTGAGAAGCATACCTGGGAAGACGTGGCATTTCGCTATCTTTCCGGCGACCAGCATCCGGACCACGCCACGCTGGCCGAGTTTCGCAAACGGCATCTGGCTGCGCTGTCCGAACTGTTCACGCAGGCCTTGTTGCTGTGCGCAAAAGCCGGTCTGGTTAAGCTGGGTCATGTGTCGATCGATGGAACAAAGATCAGGGCGAACGCCAGCAAGCACAAGGCGATGAGCTACCAGCGCATGACCGAGAGCGAGGCGCGCCTGAAGCAGGAAATCAACGCTCTGTTGGCTGCTGCGGAAAAAGCGGATGCCGACGAGGACGCGCAGTACGGCAAGGATCGGAACGGCGAAGAACTTCCCGACGAGTTACAGCGACGCGAGAGCCGGTTGCAGAAGATTCGCGAAGCGAAGCAGGCACTCGAAGACGAGGCCCGCGAGAAGGCTGAGCAGAAACTTGCTGAAGCAGAAAAGAAACAGGCTGACGAGGAAGAAGATCGTCGCGCGGGCAAAAAGAAACGTGGTCGCAAGTCGAATCCCCCTGATCCGGACAAGGCAAAACCCGCAGACAAGGATCAGCGCAACTTCACGGATCCGGAGAGCCGCATCATGCCGGATGGCGCCAATAAAGGCAGCTTTTTACAGGCTTATAATGCGCAGATCGCGGTCGATTCCATCGCGCAGGTAATCGTGGCCGCCGCGGTTACGCAGGAGACGAACGACAAAAAACAATTACTGCCGATGGTGGCACAGATCGAAAAGAATCTTGCCCAAAAGCCCGAGAAAGTCAGCGCTGATACCGGCTACTTCAGCGAAGCAAATGTGACCGACGCAACGGTAGCTGAAATCGACTTATACATCGCCACAGGCCGCGACAAACATAGTGATCCAACGGAGATAGCCTGTGGTGAAGCCCCGTCAGATGCAACGGCACGAGAACAAATGCAACATAAGTTGAAGACCGAGGCCGGACGCGCAGTCTACAAAAGACGCAAGGCGATCGTGGAACCGGTCTTTGGACAAATCAAGGAGTGCCGCGGTTTTCGTCGCTTCAGCATGCGCGGCAAACAGAATGTGAGCGGAGAGTGGAGGCTGGTGTGCGCGGTCAGCAATCTGTTGAAGCTCTTTCGCTCCGGATGGGCACTGCAAAACGCGTAAAAACAACGAAAGATCAGAATCCGAATCAGAGTCGCGCCTCAAAGATACGGTGCGGTAGAGAAAAACTGACAGCAACAGACAAATCCAGTACTGCGCAGCCAGGCCGACATCTCCTGCAAAAATCGCAAACGCTATGAGCGACAGACTCCTAGGAACTGCTCCATCCAATAGCAAAGCGCAAACGCGCATCGGGTTCAGCGCTCGATGCGTGTTTGCGCTTTGCTGTAATTCTGCTGAAGGTTATTCGGTTGCCACAGGCGCAGCTTCGCACAAAAACTCCATGCCCGCATCGCGTGCCGCCACCCGGTCGAAAGTGACCAGCCGCTCACAGCCTGCCCGACGAGCCGAGGCGGCAATCAGGCAATCGGCAAAGTCGGCGCGGGTGCTGCGAAAGACCGCCAGCGCTTGCTGCGCGAGTTCGCGCTGCTCCACAAAAAGCTCGCGGCTTGCCAGCATCTGCTCAAGAATCGCCGCAATCGCCGCCCTTTCCAACCGGTAAGTGCGCCGCAACGTCCATACCGTCTCTACCAAAACTGGAATTGCAATCCACCCCGGCTCATCCACACTTAGACTGAAGATCAGCTCCGTGGCTATGTGTGTCTGCTTGGGGTCATCCCGCACAAAATAGCGGATCAAGACGTTAGTGTCGATCCCGATCATGCAGCTTCACCCTCAGGACCGAATCGCACTACGCTGGCTGCAAAGCTGGCTGCCGCTTCGTCCAACAGATCTTCGTTCATCTGTTCCACTGTCGGTATGTAGCTGAGCCTGCGCACACAACCTGCCAGATCGCGAATCGAACCATTCCTGGGCTGCAACGCAAATCTCCCCTTGGCCGATTCAACAAACTCAACCTCATCTCCTGCTTCCAGTCCCATCGCTCGCCGCACTTCGACCGGAATGGTGATCTGCCCCTTGGATGTAACCGTCGCCGTCGCCATAAAAACCTCGCTAGGCCTCCTAGCGTACCTTACTTTTCAACAATCTCCTTACTTTTATTTACATGCCTTACCTTCACTCATTCTCCTTACTTTAAAAAATACTCCTTACCCTGCAACCATTTTCTCCAGTACCAGAAAAAACCTACAACCCTGCCCCGCAAACCGCTCCGGATGCGAAGATAAAAATCGATGCCTGTACACAGCTCCGAGGCCGTGGTGTTGCGCTGTTGGCCGGTCCGCGAGGCCGACCTGATCGTAAGCTTTTTCACGCGCGACTTCGGACTGCTGCGCGGAGTGGCCAAATCGGCGCTCAAAAGCCGCAAACGCTTTGGTGGCGCGCTGGAGCCCATGACGCTGGCCCGCGCCTGGTTCGCCGATAAACCTCGCCAGGAACTGGTCCGGCTCGATCAGCTGGAGATTTCTTCCTCTCCACTCTCGAAGCCGGTGGATCTGGCCCGAATGACGGTGCTCAGCTTCTACGCCGAGCTGTTGGACGAGAGCCTGCCCGAGCACGACCCGCAGGAGACGGTCTTCCGCCTGCTTGCCGCCGTACTTGAGCACACCCAGGCCCTGCCATCCAGCCCGCCCAACGGCACTGCTGCCTCGCTCGCCGGTCCATGGATGGCGCTCACCTACTTTCAGCTCTGGATGACGCGGCTGATGGGTCTGCTGCCCGACCTGACCCGCTGCACGGCCTGCACCAAGACCCTGCAGGCGGGCGAAGCCTACTTCCACAGCCACTCCGACGGCCTTTTCTGCCCGCAGCATCGCTCGGGCGCAGCCCAGCCGCTTACCGCCGACAGTTGGCAGATGGCCCTGCGGATGTTGCGTTCCCCTGTGGCCAGCTTTGCCCCGGAGCCGTTTCCCCGCCGCCGCTGCCAGGATCTGCGCCGCTTCACCCTGCAGTCACTGGAACAGCATCTGGAGAAAAAGCTGCGCTCCTCGGAGGCTCTGGCACGACTGGGCGGGTGACGAACGTTCCACGCTGCACCTTTTTTATTCCTTGCACCCATTTTCAAACAGGTGCAAACTTGATCCATGCGCACCAACGTCAACATTGCCGACGACGCCCGCGAGTTCGCCATGCTCTATGCCGACGCCAATGGCATCACGCTGGGGGAAGCCATCTCCGAGCTAATCCGCAAGGGCAAGACGGCAGAGACCGCAGAACCGGTAAAAACTGTGTTTGAGATTTCTCCCTCCGGATGGCCGCTTTTGCCAACCACCGCTCGCCGTATCACCACAGAGATGGTGCTCGCTGCTCAAGATGAAGACTTTATCTAATCGCCGCTACCTGCCCGACGTGAACATTCTGCTCGCCCTCAGTGACAGAGACCATACAGGCTATATTCCAGCCACAACGTGGTTCAGTGAATGCGGCCATGAAGCCTTTCTTCTGTGCAACATAACCGAGGCCGGTTTTGTGCGCCTCATGTGCTCTCCGCATCTGTACGCGGTCTCCATGAAGGTTGCCACAGAACTACTGCGGCAGATCGCCTGCTCCCCGAACTGCAGCTACTTGCCCATGAACCGCCCATGGCTGGAACTGGTCGCGCCCTTTTCCAGCCGCCTGCACGGCTACAAACAGGTGACCGACGCCCTGCTGCTGGGATTGGCCATTCATAACGGAGCCACGCTCGTCACCCTCGACCGGCACATACAGGCTATGGCTGGCGAAGAGTTCAAAGATTCTGTACTGACGCTGGCATAACCAGGATTTTCGATTGCCCCAGACGCGGAAACTTCCTACAATTCAGCTATGGATCTGCAGCTCAATCCCGATCTTGAAAGCCGTCTGGCGCTGCGAGCCGCGCAACAATGCCTGCCGCTGAATGAGGTTGTTCAGGGCATGCTCGCAAGCTGCCTGCAGGAAGAAGATCGTCTGCGCGCAGCGGTTGAGCGGGGAGAATCTGCACTTGCCCGTGGCGAATTCCTGCCCCATGAACAGGTTGGCGAACGCCTTCACCGCTTCTTCTAGCCCGTCCCCATGGAAATTCTGTGGTCTGTTCCGGCAGCGGATGATCTGGAGCGGATCTGTGCATGGATTGAGCGGGACAGTCCCCAAGCAACCAGAAAAGTTGCCTTTACAATCTATGAAACCGTCGGCAGGCTGCGCGATTTTCCTCTGCTGGAGCGGGAAAGCTCCCGGTTGCCGGGCAGACGGGAACTGCTCTTCCCCTCCCTGCCATACATTACCGTCTATCGCATTACCGCAGAAGCTATTGAAGTCTCCCGCGTCTATCATGCTGCGCAAAATTGGCCGTAAAAGCTTGCCGCTGCCACCCCTGCTAAAATTGAACGCAGTTCCGATAAGAGAGATTTGCCTGTGTCTACAACATCATCGACTGTCGCGCCGAAGCCCGGTGCGCTGACCTTTCAGGAACTGCTCTTCCGCCTGCAGAACTTCTGGGCCGAGCGCGGTTGCATCCTGCAGCAGCCCTACGACGTGGAAGTGGGCGCTGGCACCATGGCTCCCGAAACCTTTCTGCGTGTGCAGGGCACCAAGCCTTACAAGGTGGGTTATGCGCAGCCCTCCCGCCGTCCGGCCGATGGCCGCTACGGCGAGAATCCCAACCGCCTCTATCGTCACACCCAGTTCCAGCTCATTCTGAAGCCGCCACCGGTCAATGTGCAGGAACTCTATCTGAAGTCGCTCGAAGCCATCGGCATTGACCTCAGCAAGCACGACCTCAAGTTCGAAGAGGACAACTGGGAAGGCCCAACCGTGGGCGCCTGGGGCGTGGGCTGGCAGGTCATGATGGACGGCATGGAGATCACCCAGTTCACCTACTTCCAGCAGTGCGGCGGGCTCGATCTAGACCCGATCTGCTCCGAGCTGACCTATGGACTGGAGCGTCTGGCCGCCTTCATGCAGGACGTGGACTCGGTCTACGACGTGGTCTGGGCGCGCGATCCTGAAACCGGCGCGGTGGTCACCTACGGCGACGTTCGCCTGCAGGAAGAGCTGCAGTACTCGGTGTACAACTTCGAGGAAGCCGACGTGGAGCGTCTGTGGGCCCACTTCAACAGCTACGAAGCCGAGGCGCAGGCACTGATCGCGCGCGGCAACGCTCTGTTGGCCGATGAGAATGCCTCCGTGCAGGACAAGAAAAGATTCCCGCTCATCTCCAACTACGAGTTGGCGCTGAAGTGCTCGAACCTCTTCAATCTGCTGGACGCGCGTGGCGCAATCAGCGTGACGGAGCGCGTGGGCATGATCGGCCGCATCCGCAACCTGTCGGTGGGCGTGGCCAAGATCTACGCGGCGCAGCAGGGGCTGAATTAGCTTCCAGCTTCTAGCCTCTAGTCCCCAGCTTTTTCGTGCAGAGACTGAGGTTCTGAAGCAAACGAAGTTTCCAATGGCGCGGCAACGGCAGCGCCCTAGCTAGAAGCTAGAAGCTAGAGGCTGGCAGATAGAAGCTCCCGCCTCGCAGCTAGCGTGAGAGAAGCAATATCATGGCAGACTTTCTGATCGAAATCGGGCTGGATGAGATTCCCGCCCGCATGATTGCAAACGCCGAGGCCGAACTGGGCCGTCGGGTGCTGGACCTGCTGACGCGTGAGCGCCTGCTGGCCGAGGGCGGCAAGGTGACCACCTACTCCACGCCGCGTCGTCTAGCCGTGGTGGCCGAGGGTGTGCTGGCCGGGCAGGCCGATACCGAAGAGCAGATGACTGGCCCCTCCTGGAAGGTGGCCTTCAAAGACGACGTCCCGACCGGTGCCGCACTGGCCTTTGCCAAAAAAGCAGGCGTGGACGTTTCCGCACTCGGCAAAGTGACCACCCCCAAGGGCGAGTACGTGGGCGTGACGGTAAAGAAGCCGGGCCGCGCTGCCACCGAGATTCTGCAGGCCGACCTGCCCAAGGAAGTGCTCTCGCTCTACTGGGCCAAAAACATGTACTGGCGCTTCGGCAAGCCGGAACGCTTTGTCCGCCCCGTGCGCTGGGTTGTGGCATTGCTTGATTCCGCCATTGTGCCCCTGGAGATTGCCGGCATTACCGCGACCAACGCCAGCCGTGGCCATCGCATTCTGCACGGCGAAGCTCCGGTTGTGCTCAGCACGCCCAAGAGCTACGCCGCCGCCATGGAGAAGGCTTTCGTCAAGGTGGACGTGGCCTCCCGCCGCACTCAAATTGTGAAGGCGCTCGACGATGCCACCGCAACTGTTCCCGGAGCCCGCTGGCGCAAGGACGATGCGCTGCTCGAAACGGTTGTGCATCTAACCGAGTGGCCCACCGTCATTCTGGGCAACTTTGAGCCCGAATATCTGGTCCTGCCGGAAGAAGTTTTGGTGACCGTCATGCGCGACCACCAGAAGTACTTCGCCGTGGAAGCGGCGGACAGCAAAATCGCCCCGCATTTTCTGGCCGTGCTCAACATTCAGGTGGACAAAGAAGGCTATGCCACCATCCAGCATGGCAACCAGAAAGTGCTGCGCGCCCGCTTCAAGGATGCCCGTTTCTTCTGGGACTTCGATCAGAAAATTTCTCTCGTTGACCGCGTGGAAAGCCTGAAGAACGTCACCTTCCAAAAGCAGTTGGGCAGCTATCACTGGAAGACCGAGCAGAATCTGGCCGTCGTCAAGCAGCTTGCCGCAGCCGTGAAGGCCGCAGGCGTTACGGTGGACGAAGCCGCTCTGCTGAAGGCGACCGAGCTGGCCAAGACCGACCTGACCACCGAGCTGGTGAAGGAATTCACCGAGCTGCAAGGCATTATCGGCGGCGTTTACGCTGAGGCGCAGGGACTGGGCGCAACGGTAGGCAAGGCCATCTACGCGCAGTACACGCCTGCCTCCACCGAGGATTCCATCCCTTCAACGATTGAAGGTCAACTGCTGGCTCTGGCCGACCGCATTCAGACCATCGTGGCCATGTTCGGCATCAAGATGGCGCCGACCGGCTCGAAGGATCCCTTTGCGCTGCGCCGCGCTGCCAATGGCGTCATCAAGATTGTGGCCGAAGCAGAGTGGACGCTTTCGCTCTCCGCAGTTCTGGCCTCGGTCGAAACCGAAGCCGCCAACCGCGATCAGGTGGCTGTCTTCCTGCTGGAGCGTCTGAACTTCTATCTGAAGGACGTGAAGGGCTACAGCTACGACGTGGTGAGCGCCGTGCTGGCCGCTGGTTCTGACGATGTGCGCGACGCCATCGCTCGCGCCGAAGCTCTGACTGCCGTACGCGGCGGCGAGGACTTTGCCGCTGTCTCGGCTGCCTTCAAGCGCATCAAGAACATCGTCAAGCAGGCTGCTGACAAGGGCTTTGCAATTCAGGCAAATGCTTCGGTTGTTTTAGCTGACGAGGCGCAGAAGCTTGCGCAGGCAACGCAGGCTCTGGCTCCCAAGGTTGCGGCACTGCGGGATGAGCGCAACTACGCCGAAGCTCTGGCGCTGATTGCCACGCTGCGGCCGACGGTAGACGCCTTCTTTGACAAGGTGATGGTGCTCGACAAGGATGAGGCCGTGCGTGGCGCGAATCTGGCCCTGATCGATGGCGTGCTGAAGAACTTCTCCACCATCGCCGACTTCAGCGAAATCGTCACCGGCTAATCTTTTCACCAAAACCAATGGAAAAGCGCCGCGGGCAATGCCGTGGCGCTTTTTCTGTTGCCTCTGTGCGTACTCCCCGCCCTAGGCGCACAAACAAAAACGCGCCGAAGGTGGGGCACCCAAAGTGTATTGCAAGCTTCAGAGCCGGATGCATAAACCACCGCTTACAGCGCATCCCCCAGTTCGCGGCGAATCTGCGCAATCCGCGCCTCTTCGTGGCTGCCTGCGGCAGGCGCGGATGCGGCGGAAAAAGCGGCCTGCGGAGCACTGCGGGCAAGCACCCTGCGGCGCAGCACAAGCGCGAGCAAAAGCAGCGCGGCCAGGCTGACTGCAACCGGAACGCCAAAGGTCACCAGACCGGTGCGTCCGGCAGGCGTGACCAGAATCGTCTCGCCATACTTGGCACGGTAATAGTTCTTGATTTCGGTTTCACTCTTGCCGGCGGCCACCATGCCGACGACTTCTTCGCGCATCTGTTCAGCCACGTCGCTCATGTGGTCGTGAATGGTCTGCGTATAGCAGCAGGGGGCCATCAACTGGCGCTCCAGATGGTCCACCTCCTGCTTTTGCGCGGGGGTGAGAGAAACAATGGAGAACAGAAGCAGCATTGCCAGGTGCATGGGATTCTCCTTTTACTACACGGCGGCAGCTTTGCGACGGGCAGCCAGAGTCCAGCCAAGGCCCAGCAGCACCAGCAGCGCAATCAAACCCTGCGAAATGACGCAATACAGGCAGTAGACCCCCAGCACATCATGCTCAATGTGGGTAAGGTAAAGCGCAAAGCCACAGCCCACGCAGGCTAGTGCAGCCAGCAACCCACGGCGACGCACCAGAGCCAGCCCGGCCAGCACCAGATAGCCAACAATGCCCAGCGCCGCCACCGGCACATGCGCCACTTCGGCATAAATGCTGTGGTTGACCACGCCGCAATCCCAGCGCTCGTTAATGGAGCAGGGCTCAGTGGCCGTGGAATAATGCACGCGCAGGGCAAGCATAGAAACCACCATGCCAGCCAGAGCGAGAAACGCAAGAAGATAGCGCATCGAAGAATTGTCCTTTTCGTTGGTAAAACAAAAAAATCGCGTGCGCAACGGCACGCTGGCTTCCCTGCCCCCAAAAACGGGAGCAGAGCTTCCAGCATTTTTCTGTGCAAAGTGCGCATTCCGTTGGCGAGTGAGACTGATTTACAGAAGAACGGGAGGACCGCGCTTGCCGTGTGCGCTTCTGGCAGTGGTATGAGCCAACAACTGCGGCAGAACGAGCTCAAGAACCTCCACAACGTGCGGCCCAAGCGGATTCAACGCAGCTTCAATCGTGCCCAGCGTAGGCTGCACAGGGATGGCATGGCTGCCGGGCTGCGGATAGCAGGGGCAATGCCCGGGCGGCGCGCTGACACTGGGCTTGCCGCTACGACGTGCACGCAAATACGCGTCCAGCATGGCGCAATGGTGCTTACCATGACGGCGGCAACAGGGCGGAAGACCGGAGTCGTCGCTCCAGGTTGCGGCACGGAGCAGCGGCGCGCTACAAAGCAGCACCAAGACCAGCAATTGCACGATGGCGGCGACGCGACGCATCTACAGCTGAGTCTAGAGCATTCTGGCCGCTACTGAACAGCAACAAAAACACGCAAAAAAAGCAGGATGCAAAGCCGCTCCGGCAACAGCTTCCGCCAGCAACCGAATCCCTCTTTGCACTTCCCGCCTCTTTCCTGTTCCTCGCTCGTTACCCCTTTCGACCGCCTTATCCGTCTACAATCTATATAGATGTCTGACACACTGTATTTGAGCCTCTGGTACCCGAATTTGCGGCTGACCTCGCTTGCCGAGAAGCTGACCGCGGTGCTTTCCACCTTTGCCGCCCACGGCGGAGAAAAACGCGTCTACTCCGCCACCGTCTGGCCCATGAGCTGGAGCGAAACCGCCTGCCTGCAGCATGTGTATGGCGGAGGCGAACGCGGCGCTGAACCAACCGTGGCCGTGACTGCGGCCCTCGATCAGCTCCATGAGGACTTTGCCTACGAGTTCCAGATTGCCTGGGATCTGTGGGAACTGGAAGCCTGCGGCGAAGATCAGGATCCGCGCTGGGCGCGTGGTCCGCGACTGGTGCGCGTGGTGGGCTTCGGGCCGCTCTTCGAAGAGGGCAGCTACGAGCAGGATGGGCACATTCGCATCGACTTTGGCTCGGATGGTCCGTTTCTTGAAGAAGAAGCCGATCTGGGTACGGTCGGAGCCAAGCACGTGGAAGAAAACATCCGCCAGCTGATCGAGCTGGCCCACGCGGTGGAGAAGGCTTCCGGCGCTACGGCACGTCTGCTTTGGAGCGAGTTGGGCGAAAGTCTGGCCGAACGGCTGGCTGCCCGTCTGGGCAAGGGGAACTAATCTGTGCGCCTGACCATCGAACGCCTGCGTGCGCTGATTCTCGTGGCTGCCCTGCTGCTGCTGGCCGCCCTGGTCGGTTTTCTGGCCTTTGGCAAGTGGAAGAGCCACTTTGTCAGCCACGATCTGCCTCAGAAGCTGGGGCTCGACATTCAGCAGGAATCGGATGGTGTCACGTTTTCCCACGCGCTGGGTGCGCACGCGCAGTTCAAGGTAAAAGCCTCCAAGGTCGTGCAGCTCAAGCAGGGCAACGCTCTGCTGCATAACGTCAAGATCGAGATCTACGGCGAAGATGGCAACCGCGTGGATCGCATCGAGGGCAACGAGTTCGAGTACGACCAGAAGACTGGCCTGGCCAAGGCCACCGGGCCGGTGGAAATCACTCTCGCGCGCCCGGACACTGCTCCGGCAAGCGCTTCCAAAACAGACGTTTCCAAGACTGGCTCCGACAGGACTGGTTCCAGTAAAGCCAGCGCCAACAAGGCCGACGGGCAGGTCCACATCAAGACCACCCTGCTGACCTTCAACTGGAACACCGGCATTGCCTCCACCACGCAGAAGGTGGACTTCAGCACCGCGCAGGGCACGGGCAGCTCCATCGGTTCCACCTACGATTCGCGGGGCGGCTATCTGGAGCTGGATCATAACGTCCAGATGAACAGCATCCGCAACGGCGAGGCCGTGCAGGTAAACGCAGACCACGCCGAGTTTGCCCACAGCAACATGCTCTGCACCCTCTACTCGGCCACCGCCAGCTATCACGACAGCAAGGCCACAGCCGGCCAGGCCCGCATTGAATTCCGCGCCGATGGTACGGCCGTCCAGCTGGATGCGACCGGTGGCTTTACCTTGACCACCGCCACCGGCAGCCGCATTGTGGCCCCTCACGGCACTCTGGAATTCGACGAGCACAGCCAGCCCCGCCACGGCCACCTGAGCAACGGCGTGACCATGGATTCGCTGGCCCACGGCCGCCTGACCCACGGCTCCGCCACTTCGGCGGATCTGGAATTCACTCCGCAGGGCAGCCTGCACCATGCGCATCTGGAGCAGAACGTCACCCTGCATACCGTCGAAGACACCATGACTGCCGGAACCCATCCCGAGCCGCTGCATCTGGAACGCAACTGGCATTCTCCGGTAGCTGAGATCGACTTCCGCAACGCGGGCAAGGGCAACACCGAGCCTTCCGCCCTGACTGGAACCGGCGGTGTGGAGCTGACCAGCCACAGCCAGCGCGGCAAGGAACCCGCCAGCGACGCCCACATGCACGCCGACCGCGTCGATGGCCAATTCACCAGCAGATCCACGCTGAGCGCGCTCACCGGTACCGGCCACGCCACCATGGAGCAGAACACCGCCAGCGGCGCCCACCAGACAGCCACCGGCGAGCGCATCCAGGCCCGCTTTGGCAGCATGGGCAACAAGGGCCAGAACCAGTTGCAGGCCGCCGTGCTGGAGCAGCACGTTCTGCTCACCCAGTTGCAGCCCTCCAAGGCCGGCGCACCCGCTCCTGCCCCCCTGCGCGCCACCGCCGGCCGCGCCGAGTACGCTGGCGATGGCCAGTGGCTGCATCTGACCGTCAATCCCCGCGTGGACCAGGGCGGCATGCAGCTGACGGCCGACAAGATCGATGTTTCCGAGGAAAGCGGCGACGCCTTCGCCCACGGCAACGTCAAGGCCACCTGGAGCCAGAGCGCGCAGCCCGGCCAACATGCGCCCACCCTGGGCGGACAAGATCCGGCCCACGTCGTCTCCGCCGAGGCCGAGGTACATCAGTCGCAGAATGGGCAGGATGCCACCTTCCGCGGCCATGCGCGCCTGTGGCAGCAGGCCAATGCGGTCACCGCGCCTACCATCGTGCTCAAGCGCCAGCAGCAGACTCTGGAAGCCTACAGCAGTGATCGCAACGAGCCGGTGCGCGTGACCATGCTGAATAATCAGCAGCACTCCAACGCCAAGCAGCAGCAGAATACGCCCACCGTGCTCCGGGTGCGCGGCGGCAATCTGAAGTACACCGACAGCAACCGCACGGCCTTCATGCAGGGCGGCGCGCTGGGCCCGGTGATTGCCGAAACCAGCGCCGCCACCACCCAATCCTCCGAAGTGGAACTGCACCTGGCCCAGGCCAGCAACCACGCCAGCGCAGGCAGCGCCCAGGTGGAACAACTGATTGCCCGCGGCCACGTCACGGTAAGCAGCGAGGGGCGCCATGGCACCGGCGAGCAGCTCACCTACACCGGCTCAAGCGGCGAATATGTGCTGACCGGCGCGAACGGTTCCACGCCCAAGCTGACCGATCCGGAACACGGCACGGTAAGCGGGCAGGCTTTGATTTTCCATAGCCGCGATGATAGCGTCAGTATCGAAGGTCGCGGCCAGAAGACCACTACCAACACGTACGCGCCGCGTTAACTGGCGTCGACGGGTTCATCGCATACTCTGCGCCGGAACCTGCGCAAGGACTCAATGGAAACACTGATCGCGGAAGGCATTAGCAAAACCTATAAGGGCCGCCAGGTGGTGCGAGGCGTTGACCTGAATATCTCGCGGGGCGAGGTGGTGGGACTGCTGGGCCCGAACGGCGCCGGAAAAACCACCAGCTTTTATATGATCGTGGGCCTGATTGCACCGGAAACCGGCTCGGTGCGGATTAATGATCAGGAGATCACGCATGTGCCCATGTACCTGCGCGCCCGCAACTACGGCATCAGCTACCTGCCCCAGGAACCCTCGGTCTTCCGCAAGCTGACGGTGGAAGAAAACATCCTGGCCGTGCTCGAAGCCCAGCCCCTTGGCAACCGCGAACGCCGTGGCCGCATGGAGAAGCTGATCTCGCAGCTGAACCTTGGCCACATCCGCACCACCCGCGGCTATGCGCTGTCGGGCGGTGAGCGCCGCCGTGTGGAAATCGCCCGCGCCCTCTGCATTCAGCCCAAGTTCATCCTGCTCGACGAGCCGTTCAGCGGCATTGACCCCATCGCCGTGCTCGACCTGCAGAAGATCATCTTTGACCTGAAGGCCAGCGGCATCGGCATCCTGATCACCGATCACAACGTGCGCGAAACACTCAGCGTCACCGACCGGGCCTACATCATCGCCGAAGGCCGCATCTTCCGCGCCGGCACGCCCCAGGAACTGGGCAACGATATGGAAGTGCGCCGCGTCTATCTGGGCGAGGGATTTTCCCTGCAATAATTCTTCCCAAAAAAAAAAGACCTCCTGGGCCAGCGCTCGGGAGGTCTTTCTTTTTTGGGTAATAAAATTTCCTCTGACTGCCGCAGCAGTTTTCCCGCACTGAAACTTATACGGTCTAAGATATTCTTCTTCCAAGGCTTGGAACGGCCCTCCAGATGCAATTCGGACACATTCTGACAGCCAAAAGGCTTCTGAGAGCGCACACGAAGGACCAAAACCGGACCATGAAGCAATTTACGACCCATTCCGGTACAGATGGCTCGTTTTTTGACACTTTCCCCATTAAGATTTTTCTTACACGGGTACACTCGCTTTAAGACCAAAAAGGAACGAGTCCAATCAATGGCGCTGCTGCAACCCAAACTTTCGCTGAAAGTCGCTCAACGGCAGATCCTTACTCCAGGATTGATGCAGATGGTCAGTGTTCTGGCTTTGAACAAGCTGGAGCTCAAGGAGATGATCGATGCCGAGATGGTCGAAAATCCCGTTCTTGAAGAGATTGATGAGTCTGTTCCGATGCTGGATGAGGTGGCTGGGCAGCTCGAACGCGAGGAACGGGATGAACGCATTGTCCTGGCCGAGCGCAACGGCAACAGCGAAGAAGCAGCGCCCGAAGCCAAGGACCCGTTCAACGAAGTGGACTTCGGCGCATACTTCCAGGAATATCTGGACCCTGGCTATCGCACGCAGCAGGAGTTTGAAGAAAGCGAAAAACCCTCGTTTGAAAACTTTCTCTCTCAGCCCACGACGCTGGCCGATCACCTGGCGTGGCAGCTGGGAGCTCTGAGCCTACGCGAAGAGCAATACACCATCGCCGAGTTCGTCATCGGCAATCTGAACGAGGACGGCTATCTGGCCGCCAGCGACGATGAACTGGTGGAAGCCTGCCTGGCTCCGCTGCCCAGCATGGCCGATGATGAGCTGCAGGAAGCCCACAAGCAGGACCGGGCCACCGCCCTCGAACTGGTGCGCCGCGGCATTGAGATGGTGCAGCATCTGGACCCGGCCGGTGTAGCCGCCCGCGACCTGCGCGAGTGCCTTCTGTTGCAAATACGCGCCCAGCAACTGGAGTTCGGCAAGCTGTATGCGAAAAGCAACGCGGCTGAGGACGAAGAGAACCTGCATCGCGGCTTCCGCGCCGAAGCCGAAGAAAAGATCGAAGAACGCCGTCGCGCCATGGAAATTGCTTCCCTGGTCGTTGACCGCCATCTGTACCTGCTGCAGAAGCGCGATGTAAAGGATCTGGCCAAGGCCGCACAGATCAGCGTGAACGAAGCCCATGCCGCTTTTGAGTTCATCCGCACGCTCGACCCGCGCCCCGGGCGCATGTTCAACCGTGAGCAGACCCGGCTGATTGAGCCCGACGTCGTCTTCTTGAAGAGTGGAGATGAGTGGATCGTCTCGATGAACGAAGAAGATCTGCCCAGCCTGCGCCTGAGCCAGCGTTACCGCCGCATGCTCGCTGCCGAAAACACCGACCGCGACGTCAAGGAATACGTGAAGGAGCGCTTCCGCTCCGCCCTGCAGCTGATGCGCAACATCGCCCAGCGCAAGAGCACGATTCTGCGCACCTGCGAGGTGATCGTCCGCCGCCAACGCGAGTTCCTCGATCAAGGCATTGAAGCGCTGCGTCCCATGATGATCAAGGAAGTAGCCGAAGAGATCGGTGTGCATCCTTCCACGGTGAGCCGCGCGGTCGCCAACAAATACGCCCACACACCGCAGGGCGTGCTGGAGCTACGCTTCTTCTTCTCGGAAGGTTCGAACGGCCCGGAAGGCGCTGACACGCCGCTCCTGGTGCTCAAGCGCAAGGTACGCAAACTGATCGAAGATGAGAACCCCAAGAAGCCGCTCACCGACGACCAGCTGGCCGCCCTGCTGCAGACGCACGGCATCCAGATCACCCGCCGCACCGTCGCCAAATATCGCGAAGACATGAACATTCCCTCCACCCACCAGCGGCGGAAGAGGGACTGAGACAAGCCGATCACATAAAACAGCTAGGCCCGCACTGCAGTGCGGGCCTAGCTGTTTTATATGCTGTCAGAGCCTACCGAATGGACCGTGCGGTAATCGACTCCCACATCATCGCATCCACGTAGAACTGTTCCATCTTCTGGATATTCAGCCCGAACCGGTCAGCAATGGCGTAGGAATGGGAGGTTTCGTTCTTCTCGTGCGCCTCGACCCAGGCAAGCTGGGCACGTTCCCGCACCGCCTCGCCCAGCAGCGCGCTTCTGGCCTCGGCGCGCAAGGGCAGTCCGGCAGCCACGTCAGCCATGGATTGCTGCAACATGACAGGCAGCAGACTCAGCATGCCCACAAGATACTGCTCTTCCGCGTCAAGATTGCTAGTCGGTGCCGCCAGTTCGCAGAATCGGGCCCGAGTCAACGCGGTATGCAGCACCTCTTCCGGTTGCCCGGCATTGATTTCGCCCAGAATCGCCAGCATGGCCATCCGGCGGAAGGCAGATTCACCCAAAACCAGAATGGCCATTTCGACAGAAGAGACCTCCTGGCGGATCGCGCAAACCGGCGAGTTGACCAGCTTGAGCAGCCGGAAAACCAATGCCGTATCGCGTTTCACGAGCGGAACAATCTTCTTCAGATCGAGTGGATCTTCGTGCAGTCTGCGCAACAGTTCGGTATGCAGCAGCTTGTTGCCGGAGATCTTGGTCTTGTGCACCGGTTCCGGCTCACAGAAGTAAAAACCCTGAAAATAGCTGAAGCCCGCTGCCACCGCATCCTGAAAACTCTGGCGGCTATTAATCTTGTCGGCAACCAGAGCGGCTTGTGTCCCTTCGATACTCTTCAGAATGCGCGCCCACTCGTTCTGCTCCAGATCCTCGAAGTCTACTTTGACGTACTGCACCAGAGGCAGCAACGGATGCGGATCCGAGGTCCAGGTATAGTCACTCAACACCAGCCTGAAGCCCTGAGCCTTCAGATTCTGACAAGCCTCCAGCGTCTCCGGAAGCGGTTCGAGCCGGGACGAAACCTCCAACACCACGCTCTCTGGCGACAACGCGGAGACAAGCGGTTCGGCAAGAAATTCCGCACTGCAGGATAGAAATGCCGGTGCCCCACCGGTCAGCGCCTCCAGTCCGTGCAGAAGAATACTGTCGAGAATCACGCGCGAGGCTTCCTGATCCCCCTCTGCATCGCCGTTGCTCCGCGAAAAAATGAGCTGATAGCCGACAAGCTGATGCCGGGCATTCAGAATCGGCTGCCGTACCAAGGAATGAAGCTCTGTTGCAGCGGATGCCGCACCGGCACCCGAGACTTCCGAACTCAAATTTTCTGGCTTGCCTTTTTCATTCATTTTGTTATCGACCCAAAGGCCCTCAGCTTAAACAATGATGCACTTCCGCAATGAAGACAAGGCCAGAATGCAGGAAAAACCCTGCAGGTTCCCGATTGCTAAACCGTGGAGCATTTTGCCTCTTTCTAAAAGGAGGTGCAGAGGTTCATCGAAAAGGGGCCGAGCCGTTAAACTATTTATGGAGGTTGCTTCCCGCTCCCGCCCCCGAGGTCCCATTGTTGATTGATTCCCATGCTCATCTGGATAGTCCCCGTTATAGCGAAGATCGCGCCGAAATTCTGCACCGCGCCTATCAGGCCGGCGTAGGCGGCATTCTGGCCATTGGAATTGGCGAAGGCCCTGCAGAAATGCATCAGGCGCTGGAGATCTGCCGGGCCTTCAACGGCCAGCCCGAGGTGCCGCAACTGTGGGCCAGCGCCGGAGTCTATCCGCACACCACGCAAGACATTGACGACGCCGTACTGGCCAAGCTGGACGGCCTGCTGGCCGAGCCCGAGGTGATTGCCTGCGGTGAGATCGGGCTGGACTACTACCACGAGGGCACAGACCACGCTATCCAGCAGCAGGGGCTGATCCGGCAACTGGAAGTGGCCGACGGGCGCAAGCGTCCAGTGCTGATCCACTGCCGTCCCAAGGATGGAACCGACGACGCTTTCGACGATTTTTTTCCGATTCTTGAAGAGCACTGGCGGCGCACCGGACTAGGCGGCATCATGCACTGCTTTGGCGGCACGCTGGAGCAGGCGAAAAAAGCGCTCGATATGGGATTTTTGATCTCCTGCGCCGGAAATCTGACCTACGCCAAAGCCCAACCCATGCGCGAGGTGGCCGCCGAAATTCCGCTCGATCGTCTGGTGCTGGAAACCGATGCGCCCTATCTTGCGCCGGTTCCCGAGCGCGGCAAGCGCAACGAACCGGGCTGGGTGGTGCGCACGGCTGCGGTTCTGGCCGAATGCAAGGGAATCAGTACTGCTGAATTGGCTACCTCCACTACGAAAAACTTCTTCCAGCTGTTTGGACTGGAAGCAAACGTGGGAAACTGATACTTCGGACAGAGGCTCAATTTCCCCACGAAAATCCCGCGCTTGCTATCTGCTCCGCGGGGCAAAAGCTCCGGTTGATTTTGAAGAAGCTTGCGGACACGGCCGAAACCGGGCCTGCTCCATAAGAAGGTCTGTTCACAAACTGATATGATTGCACCGTAATTACATGCTCTACCGACATGAAATTGCGGATGAGGTTGAAGGAAAGAAACATGGCTCAGGAAAATTCATTCGATATTGTCAGCAAGGTGGATGTGCAAGAAGTGCGCAACGCCGTTGAGCAGGCGGTCAAGGAGATTCGCCAGCGCTTTGATCTGAAGGACTCCAAGTCGGAGGTCAATCTGGCCGAGGGCGACAAGGAGATTCAGCTGGCTTCGGCGGGCGAGTATCAGCTGGAGGCGGTCAAGGAAATTCTTGGCCAAAAGCTGGTCAAGCGCGGCGTATCGCTGAAGAATCTGACCTACAGCAAGCTGGAAGAGGCCACCGGCCAGAGTGTGCGGCAGAAGATCACGCTGCAGCAGGGCATTCCAAGCGAAAAGGCCAAGGAAATCGTCAAGCTGGTCAAGGACTCGAAGAAGAAGGCGCAAGCCACGATCCAGGGCGATACGGTACGCATTTCCAGCAAGGACCGCGACGAGCTGCAGGCGATCATCGCCCTGTTGCGCGGCAAGGATCTGGGCGTGGATTTGCAGTTCACCAACTACCGTAGCAACTAACAAATTGCCACGCAGAGCCCACGCGGGCTCTGCCAACTCAACCCCTTATCAGAAGCGGAGCGCCTTGAACACACTGGCCATAGCGACGGCAAGAGAGATCTTTGACCTGCTTCGGGATGATCTGACGGCCATTGAGCAGGAACTGGGACGCGACGCCGCATCCAGCGTCAGTACCGTTACCGAAATTGCCGAGTATCTGCGCGGCGGAGGAGGCAAGCGGATTCGTCCGTCGATGCTGCTGCTGGCCTCCCATGCACTGGGTTTCGATGGCGCGGGCGCCATCCGCATGGGCGCAGTGGTGGAGATGGTACACACCGCCACGCTGGTCCACGATGACATCATCGATGGTGCCGACACGCGGCGCGGCAGGCCCTCGGCCAACACCACCTGGGGCAATGAAAAATGCGTACTCGCCGGAGACTGGCTTTACATGCAAGCCTTCCGCGTGGCGCTTGAAGAGAAAAACCTGCGCATCCTCGACCTGCTGATCGGCTTGACCCAGCAGATGGTCGAGGGCGAGCTGCTGCAGATCCAAAAGCTGGGCAAGGCGGTCAGCGAGGCCGAGTACTACGACCTGATCTACCGCAAAACGGCCTGCCTCTTCTCGGTTTCCATGCAGTTGGGCGCGGTGCTGGCTGCGGCCAGCCCGGAACAGGAACACGCCCTGGTCGAGTACGGCCGCACCGTGGGCCTGGCCTTCCAGATTGTGGACGACGTGCTGGACCTGACCGCAACCGAAGAGGTTCTGGGCAAGCCCGTAGCCAGCGATCTGCGCGAAGGCAAGGCGACGCTGGCGGTCATTCACTCCATGGACCACGGCACGGCCCGCGACCGGCAGGCCATCCACCACATTCTGGACGACCGCAGCTTTGAGCGGGTCAGCCACGACGAGCTGAAGGAGATTCTCAAGCGTAACGGCTCCATCGAGTACGCCATGAGCATAGCCGACCGCTATGCCGAGCAGGGCCGTCAGGCACTGGCTCCGCTGCCGGAATCCAGATACAAGCAGGCTCTCTCGTGGATGCCGGATTTTGTCGTAGCCCGCGAAAAGTAGCCATTGCCAGACACTAAAAGGCCCTCCCGCATGGGAGGGCCTTTTGTTATCTACAACGGAAAAACACAGACCTTCAGGTCCATGAACCCTATTTATCACCGCATGGCGCTTCGGCGACGGACTTGAGCGCCTCAATATATTGTTTGGGCAGCGCCACACGCTTCATCTGCGCATCGCAGACCACATGCGTAGTCTCGCCTTCGGCCAGCACGGTCGCCGGCTCGTCCACATTTTTACGCAGAATCCGGTAGGCAAATTTGACGATGGAACCACGGATGAGCGCTGCCGTCGTCTCGATCAGAATTGTGTCGTCATAGTGGGCGGACGAACGGTAGCGGCAGTGCGCATCGGCCACGGGAAGAATGCAGCCGTGCTCTTTTTCGAGGCTGTCGTAGGTGAGCCCTGCGGCCCGCAACAGCTCGGTGCGGCCAATCTCGAACCAGACCAGATAGTTGGCGTAATAGACCACGTTCATCTGGTCGGTTTCAGCGTAGCGGACACGAATTTCAGTAGTAACTGGCATAACAGAGATCAGAGAACAGAGTGTAAAGTGCAGTTTGCAGAATCAGAGAGCAATGCCCCATCAAGCAGAGAACAGAGACAGCCCGTGTTTTCTCTCTGCTCTCTGCTCTCTGTGCTCTGCTACTTAAACCGCGCAAACAGCGGCAGGTTGGAAATATCGTTGAAGATGACGAAGGCGAAGAAGATCACGATCAGCACAAATGCCGCCTGATAGATGCGCTCCTTGATCTCCATGCTGATGTCGCGGCGCAGCATGCTCTCGATCAACAGGAAGAGGATCATGCCACCATCAAGAATCGGGAACGGCAGCAAGTTCAGGATGCCCAGATTCAGGCTGATGCCTGCGGCCAGCTGGAATTTGGAGCCCCAGTCGTGCGTCTCGGCGGCCTTGCCCGCAACCACGGCAATGCCCACCGGACCGGAGAGCTGCTTGACCGAAGCCTTGCGCGTCAGCAACTTCTCGATCATGACGCCAATCATCTTCGACTCATCCACGCAGAGGTCGAAGGCACGCGTACCGGCATGGCCCACCGTGATGGGCGCGCGACGCACGGGAATGTCGCCGTAACCATCCGGCCGGATGCCGATCAGCCATACGCCGTCTTCCGCGCGGGGCTGAATGCTAAGGCTCTCGTTCACGCCCGCAGCAGCCGTGGCACGGTGCACAGTGAGCGCCAGAGGCTTGCCCTTGCCCGCCTTCAGATAGTCGATGAGCGGCTCAAGGGTGTGGAAGCTATAGCCGTCCACAGAAAGAATCTGATCGCCATGACGCAATCCGGCAGCCTGCGCGGCCGAGCCGGGAATGATCTGATCGATGGTCAGCGGCTTTTCCACGATGTGCGGATAGAAGCCGGCGTCCATCAGGTCACCGCCCTTGTCGATCTCCGGCAGAGTCAGGCTCAGGTTGAGCTCCGCGCCATTGCGTTGCACCATGACGGGAACCGTCCTGCCGGTGCTGTCCGCAATCTCGTCAAGCAACACACCAATGTCGGGGTTCGTCTTGTCGGCAAAGCGGGCAATCACGTCGCCGGGCTTGAAGCCGCTCTGGTCAGCCAGCGAGCCGGGCGTCACCCACTCCAGCGTAGCCGGATGCACCGAGTACGCCTCGTTGAAGCCAGCGTAGTAGACGAACAGCAGCACAAAGGCCAGGATGAAGTTGGCCACCGGGCCAGCCACGCCAATCAACATGCGCTGCCAGCGCGGATGCGCGGTGAAAGCACCGGGATCGTTGGTGGCATCCTCGCCTGGAAGTTCGCCGGTCATTTTAACAAAGCCGCCGAGCGGCAACAGGCAGACCTTGTAGTCGGTGTCGCCATACTTGTAGCCAAACAGGCGCGGGCCAAAGCCGAAGGAGAAAGCCTCGACACGTACGCGGCAGAGCTTGGCCACGATAAAATGACCAAACTCATGGACGATGACCATCAGGCCAATCAGCACGAGGAAAGCGACGACGGTTACCAGAAAATCATGCATAGCTGCGCTGTGTATTCCTTGGGGGGTGAGCGCGAGGGGCCGGAGCCCGTCGAATTACCATCTGGTCCGATGATTCGTTGCGGGCCGTTGCCATTCTGTTGACGATCTCAACAGCTGAAAACGGCATCGGCCCGTCTTGAGTCGGAAAAATGTCCTAGGCCAGAAAAGCGTGTGCGGTTTCACGCGCCTGGCGGTCGGCGGCAAGCACCTCGGCAATGGTGGCCGGGTGCGACTCGGGCGTGGCGGCCAGAACCTTCTCGATTGTACGCGGGATGCCGAGGAAGGGGATCTGGCGGTTCAGGAAGGCCTCGACGGCAACCTCGTCGGCGGCATTGAGCGCGATGCAGTGGGCTCCGCCCTTGCGCGCCGCCTCATACGAGAGACGCAGGCAGGGGAAACGCTCGAAGTCCGGCTGCTCAAAGTCCAGATGCTTGAGGGCGGCCAGATCGAAGGTCAGGTTCGAAGCTGGGCGCTCCGGATAGGCCAGCGCATAAAGGATCGGCAGACGCATGTCGGTCACCGAAATTTGCGCCAAAATCGAGCCATCCACGTACTCCACCAGAGAGTGAACGGTGGACTGCGGATGAACGGTCACGCGCACCTGCTCGGCGGGTACGTCAAAAAGGCGGCAGGCTTCGATCACTTCCAGTCCCTTGTTGAGCATGGTGGCCGAATCGATGGTGATGCGGCGGCCCATCACCCAGGTGGGATGCTTGAGGGCCTGCTCGGGCGTAATGTCGGCAAACTTCTCAATGGGCAGCTGGCGGAAAGGTCCACCGGAGGCCGTCAACCAAACGTACTTGACCTCGTTGGGCGTGCCCACGCGCTTGCACTGGTGCACGGCGTTGTGCTCACTGTCGATGGGCAGAATGGGCACACTGCGCTCGCGGGCGGCCACGGTCAAAATCTCACCGGCGGCCACCATGCATTCCTTGTTGGCCAAGCCAATAGGCTTGCCGGCCAAAATAGCTGCGTGCGTCGCCTCCAGGCCCGCAACGCCTACGATGGCGGAAACCACAAAGTCAGCCTCGGGGTGCGTGGAACAGGCTACGGTGCCCTCGGTTCCATGAGCTACTTCAACGCCGGTCACGCCCGCCGCACTCAGGCGCTTCTTCAGCGCATCGGCCAGCTCGGCCGTAGCCAGTGAAACCAGGCGCGGACGCCAACGGACGGTCTGCTCAAAGGCAACGTCCAGATTGCGCCCGGCAGCCAACGTGGCCACGGAATAGCGGTCGGGGAACTGTTCGACGATGGAGAGGGTGCTGGTACCGATCGAGCCAGTGGAGCCAAGAATCGCGAGTCGTTTCAACGGAGATCTTCCCTTTCAGCTCCTTATTATCTCTCCTCAGGGCCATTTGCCGCGACCCCGCTTCATGGGGTTAGGCGCCTAAGTCAGGAAAGTTCCCGCCGAGCAGCTGCGGAAAAACTTATTGCGGACGGTTTTGTAACAGGGTCCGACTTTAGTCGGGCCGTAAATTGCTGCAAACAAGTGGGGGCTTCAGCCCCTGAGGGAGAATTCGGTATGAAGCCTGCCCTTTTCCATGGAACAAATAGAAAAGCCCGGCTGAAGCCGGGCTTTTTCCATAAAACACAATGCTTTTACAGCACCTGACGCAGCAACTGGAGGTACCAGAGCGCCGGAGCGGCCAGCAGCAGGGCGTCGATGCGGTCCAGCATGCCGCCATGGCCGGGAAGCAGGTTGCCGGAGTCCTTGACGCCAACCGAGCGCTTCAGGCCAGACTCGGCCAGGTCGCCCACCTGCGCAGCCACGTTCACCACCACGGCCAGCAACAGCCAGTACCAGGTTTCATCCGCATAGGTCAGCACGGTAATGTCGCGCTTCTGCAGGATGGAGGCAATAACCATCAACAGGATGGCGGCCAAAACGCTGCCCAGAACCGAGCCCACCGAACCTTCCCAGGTCTTTTTGGGGCTGAGCTTGGGAGCAAGCTTGTGCTTGCCAAAGAACTTGCCCGCGTAAAGCGCCAGAGAGTCGCCCGCCCAGACCGTGCAAAGCAGGAAGGTCACCAGCGAAGGACCGTTGGTTTCCGCCTGCAACACCGGCAGCACCAGCAGGGTGGAAGCCACGTAGACCAGACCGAAGATCGACGAAGCTGCGTCGGCCATCACCCGCTCCACCGGGCACTTGAAGGTGCAGTAGACGAAGATGAGCAGACTGAGCAAGCCAAAGATAGCCATGGCGCGGTCAGGCCACTCCAGATAGCCGGCGAAGAGCAGCAGCTCGGCCACCAGCACCACAATGCGCGGAGGCTTGAAGCCACCCTGCTCCGCAAGGTTCATGTACTCCCAGCTGGCCAGCATCGCCACCAGGGCAACGCACAAGGCAAACAGCCACTTGGGGGCCAAAAAGACCAGGCCCAGAACGACCGGAATCAGAACGATTGCTGTAAGAACTCGTTTCATGCTCAGGATTGAGAATACACTGCCGGGACGAAAGAGCGGTCATCAACTCTCAGCCTTCAGCTAACCTTAATTTCGATGTTCTCGTTGTTTTCCTCGACCTCGCCGCCGTTCTTGCCAATCCCACCGTACCGGCGCTCACGGCGCTGATAGTCGGCGATGGCCTCCAGCAGATGCGGGCCACGGAAGTCGGGCCAAAGACGGTCCGTCACGAAAATCTCGGAATAGGCGATCTGCCAGAGCAGGAAGTTCGAAACCCGCATCTCCCCCGAGGTGCGGATGAGCAGATCAGGGTCGGGCATATGCGCTGTATACAGGCAGCGGTGGATCGCCTCTTCATCGATGCTGGCCGGATCAAGCTTCTTCTGCTCGACATCCATAGCCAGACGGCGTACAGCGTCCACAATCTCGGAACGGCCACCGTAGTTCAGCGCCAGAGTCAGGGTGGTTCCGGTATTGCGGGCGGTCTTTTCCTCGGCCCAGAACATTCTGTCCTGCACTTCGCTGGGTAGTTCGTGAATGCGGCCCACATAGCGCATGCGCACGTTGTTGGCCATCATGCGCTCCACGTTGCCCTCCAGATAGGCCTTCAGCAGACGCATCAGAAAGTTGACCTCGGCGCGGGGACGACGCAGATTGTTCTCAAGCGAAAAAGCGTAGAGCGTAAGAAAGGGCAGGCCGATGCGCGAAGCTGTTTCAGTAACCAGCTGCACACTGCGCGCCCCCTGCTGATGGCCCAAAAAACGCTTGAGGGATCGGGATCCGGCCCAGCGACCATTTCCGTCCATAATGATGGCTACATGCTGTGGCATGCGGCCGGGGGTGAGCTGGTCGTAGAGGGCGCGCTCTTCCGCGCTCAACTCATCGATGCGCAACTGGGTGCTTGCTGACAATTGAATCGCCTCAACAGTGCATTTGCCACATCCGGACGGGAAGCCGGACAACCTGCGGGCGCAACGCCTGTGCCTGTGCTGCGCACGACGCAGACGGGGAAGCCCTATGTAGTATAAAGCCCGGATCTGTCCGGGGATGGCACAAAGAAATTACCGCCGCAATCCTCTCCGGCGACGCTCCCGTCAAGCCACGGAAGAACGGTTGGCGCGGATGCCGGAGCACCCGCGCCAGAAAATATAGCTAGGCCGTGCGACGGCGTCCGCTGGCGGCGTCCCGCACCGCGCCCAGCAACAGAGTGCGCTGCATGGCGTTCAGATGCGGCAGAGCCGTAGCCAGCTCGGCCAGAAACGGATCGTTGAAGATGGCCGTGACCTCGGCGTCGCGACGGCTGCGCGCATCTCGCACCAGATGGTAGACGTCCACCTCCAGCGCCAGCGCCAGTCGTTCCAGCGAACCCAGCGTGGGAATGGCCTTGCCGTTCTCGATTTTGGAGATGTAGGTGCGAGGAACCTGCATACGGCCAGCAAGTTGGCGCTGACTCAAATGCCTGGCCCGCCGGATCTCACGCACACGACCAGCCACCTGCATCCCCGCCTCGGCCGTAGAAGGCTGTGGCTGCGCAGGAACAAGCTGTGGCACCAGCGCCACGGGTTCTTCCATGTCGAGAGGTTTGTGGCAACGCCTGCAAAGGGAGTTGCTGGTCCGATACTGCATGAGTCGGCAGTGTTCGCAGCGCACGACTTCACGCGAGTCAACGCACACAGGAGTGGTTGCCATAGGCTAGGAGCGGAGCGCCAGAGCGAGGGCCCCGTGGTGCCGTTTTCGCACCACCATTGGTGCTATTTGACGTGGGTGAACCATAACTGTCAAGTAAAAAATGCGGCTAAACGGAAAAATCCAGTAAAAATCCCTTCAAAACACGAAAAAACGCGAACCTATTTGAGCAACAGTGCTCCAAATTACCCACACAAAAACTTGAATATAAGCAACTTAGAAGACAAAATTTGCATTCCTTGGACTTTTGCCACCCCTCACCGAGAGAAAGCACTTTTTTACTTCTGATAGCGAAATGGATTCTGGCCGACTAGATTTTGGAAAAATCTGAGGCAAGAAAACGGAGAGGGTTTTCAAAAGAAAGAATGGAGAGCAATCAGGATGTAAAGCCAGAATGTAAAACTTGGACTCAGAACACTTGCGGTACGCCTGCCGCCTTTTTGGGAGAGGTGGACAGCAAACAACAGCGTCAATCTTTGTCGCCGGGGGATGGCTTCGTCTGTTCTTCCAGCTTTGCCTGCGCTGCCTGCTTCGCTTCAATCCTGCAGGAGCGCTTCTCTGTTTCAATCGCCTGCTGGATTACGTACACCAGACCTGAAACGCAGCCCAAAAGAATTCCAGCGATCAGCAACCAGTGCTGGTGCAGGCGGCTCTCCAGCCAGGCCCCGATCAGCCATCCTATAAAGACGCAGGAGGGCATGACGAAGGCAAAGTGCATCATCTTCTCGGCTTCGGCCACCAGCTTGAGGCCTTGGGCAGCTTCGTCCTTGCGCTTGCGGTTTTCGGGAATGGGCGACTGAAAAGGCATAGAACTGAAGCCAGCATACTGCCGGGCCGAGTGTTTTACCTAAATCAGGAGGAAATAAAACCTTGAACCGCTCCTGACTGCCATCCAGAAGGCAAAATCGACCACTCGGCAAACTGGAATTGACGTTGACGGCCGCCGGGTAGAGGATAAAACTGGGGGTGCGCACGGCGTTCCCTCAACAGAGGAGACACCACATGGCCCTTCCGATTGATTCCGCACAGACCCTGATTCCGCCTCCGGCCTACCAGGCCAAGCTCGACCAGCTTGCCGTGGAGCTGTATACCCTTGCAGCCATGCTGGTTGGGGAAGGTGAATCGAGCGCCCAGTTGGCGGTCACGGCCGTGGAAACCTCCGAGGTTTCAGCCTGCGAGAACCCAATTGCCGCCCGCAAAAGCGCCCGCCGCGCCCTGTGTCGCGCCGCCCTCGCCCAGATTGCCGCAGCCAACCCCGCGACGCTGGCCGCTCCGGCCGCTACGGCCACCGTGCAAAGCTGCATTGCCGACGATGATCTGGAAGCGGCTGGCGTTTCCGCCGAGGAGCTGCAGGCCATGCTCTCCGGTCCTGAACGGGACCGCGTGCGCACCTGGCTCGAACAGCTTTCCACGCCGGTTCGCACCGTATTTGTATTGCGCGCCGTGGCCGGTTACTGCCCCATCGACACGGCCGCCATGCTGGCCGAGTTTGGTGGTCCACAGGCCGCGGGCTGGACGCCGAAGGCTGCCAGTGACGTTTTTCGTCAGGGACTCTGTTCGCTCGCCTCGCAACTGCTGCACGCCAGCACAACCAGGGCCTAGCCAACAAAAGAGTTCTTTATTCGACCGCCCAGCCAACAGTCGGGCGGTCTTTATTTTTCTGTAAGAGCTTCTGAATCAACAGAAACATAGTATTTTTGCAATGTTTATTTCCCTGCTCTGTGGATTTTGTTTCCTGGCCGTAGGTTCGACCAAGTCAGGAAATTTCCTGAAATAAAACCTTTGTATGCTTCTTTGAGACGAACTCTCCCGCGATGGAGGGAATTTCGATACACTATATTTAAGAATCCTGCGGCCGCGATTCCGCATCCTTAAAACAGATGCTCTCTCGGCCGCTTGGCCGTGGTCTTTTGCACAAGGTAGGTCTGTTGAACTCATTGAAGAAATCTTCGCTTCGTGCTCTTGCCGGCGGGTGCATTCTGGCACTGGCGCTCACTACGCCGACTGGATTGTACGCGCAGGCTTCGAACCCTTTTCAGGGCAGCGTATCGGTCGGACAGGCAACCAGCGAGCCGCTGGCACTGTCTCTGGACGAGGCCATCACCCGCGGCCTTCGGAACAATCTAGGTGTGATCCTCAGCAGCCAACAGATGGCAGCGGCGCGTGGTCAGCGCCTGAGCCAGCTGCAGGCATTGCTGCCAGCAGTCGACGCCAAGGGCCAGGAATCGGTCCTAATGGTTGATCTGCCGGCCGAGGGCATGCGCATCACCGGCTTCCCCACAACTCTTGGTCCCTTTGGCTACACGGACGTTCGCGCCTCCCTCAGCTGGTCGCTGGTGGACGTGGCCTCGCTGCGCAACTATCTGGCAGCCCGTCACAACTTCAACGCGGCCCAGCTTTCAGCCGACGATGCGCATGATCTGGTAGTGCTGACGGTAGGCAATGCCTACCTGCTGGTGCTGGCCGATGAAACCCGCATCGAGAGCGTGGAAGCACAGGCGGCCACGGCCAAGGTCTCGCTTGATCAGGCCGCCGCCAACCACGCCGCCGGCACTGCACCGCTGATTGACGAACTGCGCGCCCGCGTGGATGCGCAGAGCATCGATCAGCAACTGATTGTGGCCCGCAACAATCTGGCCAAGGACAAGATCGCTCTGGCCCGCGCCATCGGTCTGCCGCTCGACCAGCAGATCACGCTGAGCGACAAGGCTCCTTACGCAATCTTCGATCAGATCGACGTGGACGAGGCGATCCATCAAGCCAAGGTCAACCGCAAGGATCTGGCCGCGTTTGTGGAAAAGGCCCAGGCTGCAGGGCAATCGCATGAAGAGAAGGCGAAAGTGAAAAGAGCACGACGGCGCGTTCCGATTATTGGAGTCCGAGTAGATGGGCGCGGTAGTTGTCGCTTGTGGCGGCGATGATTCGTCGGGCTTTGATTCCGCCTTTTCGTTTCACCGGATCCATGCGAATCAGATTCAAGGTGAGCTGCTTCAGAGCGGCCAGATTGTGTGCGGCGTGGCGTGAGCGGGCGCGCATCTGATCATCGTTGAAGGCAACATCCATGCACCAATGCAAGCGATTCTCTACCGACCAATGGGCGCGCACCGTGACCGCCATCCTCTCCGCGTCCGGCGCCAGGCTGCTGATGTACAGCCGCAGCTCGTGCGTCGTCTTGGCTGCGGAGGCACGCTCGGATTCGATCACCGCAAAGGATTTCATTCCCGGCCATTGTTCCGGTTTCGACAGGCAGTTCAACTGATCGAAGACGTAACAGCGGCGCGTTTCCACGCGGCCATGGCCCTTCTCCACGCTTTCAAAAAAGCCGTGCGCCGTCTCGGCCGCCGGATGGGCTATGAAACTGGACCAGAAATCCTTGATGGATTCGGCCAGCTTCGGCTGATTGTCTTTGACGGCCAGCACATAGTCGGCGCCACGCGCCCGGATGGCCTCGGCAATGTTAACTTGTGTTCCCATGGCGTCGATCGTTACCGTCGCCCCTTCCAGCGCCAGTGTGGAAAGTAACTCCGGAATGGCGGTCTTCTCGTTGGATTTTTCCGCCGTCCCGCGTTGGCCCAGCACCAGCCCGGCGCCGGCGGCAAAGGCCGAAACCAGATGCAGCGCGGTGGCGTCGATGCCTGCCGAACGACGGCTGGTCTTGCCATCGATGGCCACGACCTCGGCGCTCAAGGCCGGCAATACGCCGCGCATCCAGCGCCGGAAAGCCTGCTCGAATTGGCCGGGATCGATCAATCCAAAGACTCGGCCAAAGGTGTCGTGCGAGGGAATGCCGTTCTGCAAACGAAGATAGCTCCTGAGCCAATCCTGCTTCTCGTTGGCCCACAGTTCGATCTCTTCAAAGGTGTCGGCCCCGACCAATACCCCGTTGACCGCCACCACCAGCAACTCGACAAAATCGTGCTTGACCTTGCCAGGCTGCCGGGGATCGGGAATGGACACAAAAACCTCGGACAGGCGCAGCGGTTGTTCGGTTTCCATCAACACCTCCTGGAAACAGAAAACCTGGACAACATCACTTGCAGAAGTATCTACCTGTATCCCTGTATCCCTTTCGTCAACGCCGCCTGCCACACCTTCGCCTTTTCTTCATGCGATGCCCCTGGCCCAGGCTGCCACCGAGCAGCGCAAGGCAGCCACCGCTGCCCGCCTGCCCACACTCACCTTTAATGGCGACTACGGCGACACTGGCACAACGCTCGGCCATTCGCATGGCACTGGCAGTGCAACGGGAACCATCAGCGTACCCCTGTTCCGCGAGTTTGCTCTGCGCGGCCAAGCCCAGCAGGCGCAAGCGCAGCTGGACGAGGCCAAGGCCCAGACCAGCGACGCCACTGCACAGGTGGACGCCGACGTGCGGGACGCACTGCTCGACATTGCAGCCGCGCAAAAGCAGGTGGAAGTGGCCCGCTCCAGCGTGGAACTTTCGCAGGAAGCCCTCAGCGAAGCGCAACAGCGCTATGCGAACGGCGTCAGCGACAACCTGGCCGTCAGCCAGGCCCAGCAGTCGGTGGCACAGGCCAACGATCAACTGGTTGCCAGTCTTTATCGGCATAACATGGCCAAGCTCAGCCTGGCCCGTGCGCTCGGCGCCGGGGCTCAGTACAAGAATTATCTGGGAGGAAAGTAACCGTGGCGGAACCCAACACCAAACCAGCAAACAACGAAGCAGAAGACAACGAGCTGGAGCAGCCGCAGACCCGCCGCAAGGCCATCATCGGGGTTGTGATCGTGCTGGTGGCCCTGGTGGCTGTCGGCCTGTGGTGGCGCTCCACCTTCAGCGAAGACACCGACGATGCACAGATCAGCGGTCACCTCATCCAGGTCAGCGCGCGCATCAACGGCCACGTGCTCAAGGTGGACGTGGACGAAAACCAGCAGGTGAAGGCCGGCGATCTGATCGCCGAGCTTGACCCCAAGGATTACGAAGTTGCCGTGGAGAACGCCCAGGCAACGTTGGCCACGGCTCAGGCCAATGCGGTCGCAGCCAACGTCAACGTGCCCATCACCAGCATCAGCACCGGCAGCAATCTGCGGTCCGCCGACGCCGATGTGACCGGCACCCACGCCAGCGTCTCTCAGGCCGAACAGCAGTTTGACGCAGCCAAGGCCCGCGTGGCTCAAGCCAAGGCCAACAGCATCAAGACCCAGGCCGACCTGGAGCGTTACAAGCCTCTGGTCGCCAAGGACGTGATCAGCAAGCAGCAGTTTGACGCTGCCGTAGCTGCCGCCGCCGCCAATCAGGCTGCCCTGGCCGATGC
Source organism: Telmatobacter bradus (assembly GCF_048629425.1). Taxonomy (NCBI): domain Bacteria; kingdom Pseudomonadati; phylum Acidobacteriota; class Terriglobia; order Terriglobales; family Acidobacteriaceae; genus Telmatobacter; species Telmatobacter bradus. Next base: position 1,569,181 of record NZ_CP184532.1, on the reverse strand, counting down.
ACAGGCCAACCAGCAGGCTGCCGAAGACGGCGTTCACGTGGCGCATGAGCGTGAAAAAGGCGCTCAGGCCATGTTGAAGTACGCCCAGACGGCGCCGCAGCAGGTGGCCGCGCAGAGTGCCCGCGCCAAGGCCGCACTTGCTCAGGTGCAGCAGGCTCAGGCCCAGCTGGATCAGGCCAAGCTCAACCTCAGCTACACCAAGATCTACGCTCCGGCGGACGGCATCATCACTCGCAAGAGCGTGGAACTCAACCAGAACGTAGCCGCCGGACAGAACCTGCTCACGCTGGTTTCGCTCGACGACCTCTGGATTACCGCCAACTTCAAGGAAACGCAGCTGAAGCTGATGAAGTCTGGTCAGCCGGTTGAAGTCGAAGTGGATTCCACCGGCAAGAAGTACCACGGCAAGATCACGCAGATTGGCGGAGCCACCGGTTCGGTGCTCTCGCTCTTCCCGCCGGAGAACGCCACCGGCAACTACGTGAAGGTGGTACAGCGCGTTCCGGTCCGCATCGACTTTACGGACCTGAAGAGTGAAGACTCGGCGCACCAGCTTCGTCCCGGCCTCTCGGTCGAGCCAAAGGTGGAAGTGAAGTAAGACAGCTTTCAGCCGTCAGCTCTCAGCTTTCAGCTAAAAGTGCAGCTGCGAACTGTTTTCTGGCAACAAAAGAAACACCCCGGAACGGGCTTCGTTCCGGGGTGTTTCTTTTGGGTTGAAGTTGTAGAGTATTTGCAGACAAACGGATTTGGCATTTCTCCAGGAAAGGACAATGAAAATGACTCTTCCCTCGCCCATAAACAGTCAGATTACAGATTCCATCGCACAAGCAAATCAGAAAGAGCCCGGGGAGGCTCTGAACGTCGCAATGGGAGAGTTATTTCTGGCAACGTCAGAGGCGCTGGCCAATGCAGCACATCATGCCACAACGCAGCAAAAACAATACAGTATGACCGCTCAGGCAGAAGCGGCTGAGGGCATCGCAACGCTGTATTCCCTCGATGCGAACGCCACAAAAGTAGTCGATGCCAAGCTAGGGTCTTTCACACAGCCTGTTTTCTGCCCTCTGCCCCTCCCCACTGCTCTCTGTTCTCTGAACTTCCATGGAACCGACCGCCGGTAGCTTTCGTATCCAATATTGCGATAGAAGCTGGGAGGAAAAAATGACGATTTATTGTTCGCAATGTGGAGCGCCGCAGCCGGTGGGTGCACGCTTTTGTTCCCGTTGCGGAGCCATGCTGAATGTTGCTGACTCCATTTCTCCACAGCGTCTGACGCGGCCGCGCCTGGGCCGTCAGTTGGCCGGTGTTTGTCTGGCTCTGGCCCGCTCCAATGGCTGGGATGTTGCCGTCGTTCGCATCCTTGCCGTGCTTGGCCTCTGCTTTTCCGGCGGAGTCTTCGGCATTGCCTATCTGGCCTGCTGGATCGGGATCCCGGAAGAGCCACTCATCCCGCCTGTGGGGGAGTATCCTCCTAGTGTATGAGTGACCTTCGCTTGAGCTATAGCGATACCGGCTCCGGTCTGCCGGTCGTCTTCCTGCATCCCACGCCGCTCACGCGTGAGTACTGGCGTCCGCTGGCAGAGCGGTTGATGGGCGTACGCGCCATTCTGCCCGACCTGCGTGGCCACGGCCAGTCGCCGCTCGGTACAGAACTGCCAACAGGGGGGTTTGCCCCGGTGCCCGATGCGCCGGTGCTCACGATGGGCCAGCTGGCCAAGGATGTTCTTGCCCTGCTCGATTCTCTTGAACTTCCCAGCGCCGTCTTTGTGGGTTGCTCCATCGGCGGCTATGTACTCTTCGAACTCTGGAGGCAGGCTCCGGAGCGGGTGCGGGGCCTTGCCTTTGTCTGCTCCAAGCCGCAGCCCGATGCGCCCGCCGCTGCACTACGCCGTGCCCAGACCATCGCCCGCGTGCGTGCCGGGGAGTCGCCGCAACTCTTTGACGCCATGGCCCGCACACTCTGTGGACAGACGGCGCAGGAGCGCGATCCCTCCATTCTCGTCCGTCTGCGAGCGCAGATGCTCTGCTCACCAGAAGCTCTGGTAGCCGTGCAGGCCGGTCTGGCCACGCGGCCGGACTCGCTGCCCACTGTCAGCACCCTCACCGTGCCGCTGCTAGCCATCGCCGGTGGCGAAGATCCCGGTGTGACCGAGGAAGAAATGGGTGTGCTCAGCACTGCGCCGGGCAGCCTCGTCTTCCAGCAGCTCGACGATGCCGGCCACTTTGCCGCCTTCGAGCAGCCAGACCGCGTGGCCGCCCTGCTACAGCCATGGCTCGATCCCTTCCAGAGCTGAGCAGGCGTTTTTCAGTGCGCGTAAGCTTCGAACGCATAGAGCAAACGCGTTTGAAATTTGAATCGGCTACATCTTTCGCTTTAAAGGGACACGGCTTTACAGGCTGCGGAAAAACTCATTGCGGAGGGAGGCGAGGGTTTTAACCCTCGCAGAAATCTCGCCAAACGAGCGAGGGCTTTAGCCTCGGGCGCAATTCTTCTCTACTTTGCATGAATTCGGTCTTTTTCAATAGCCTATTTTCGCGGGCATCGTGTGTATTGGAGGAATACCCGCGCCTGAAGGCACGTTCTTGGGCCTGCCTGCTCGAAGGCATGAAAGCCCCCGTTCCCTCCGCACCTGCTCCAGAGCCCTTGCAAAACAAACCTACCGCATTTTGAAGCGCAATTGCCCTGCTCTAGGAGTCTGTCGCTCATAGCGTTTGCGATTTTTGCAGGAGATGTCGGCCTGGCTGCGCAGTACTGGATTTGTCTGTTGCTGTCAGTTTTTCTCTACCGCACCGTATCTTTGAGGCGCGACTCTGATTCGGATTCTGATCTTTCGGCTCTGCGCAGGAATCTGTAAGGCAGCGTGATTTTCGCGGGTTTTGCTTGAGGTGTGGAATCGGCTATTCTCCTCCCGATGCGCGACAACGATTGGACGCGGGTATTGGGATGGCCGGGCTACAAGGTCTACCGGCATGAGATTGACGAGCCTGGCAAAAGGCTGAAGCTTTGGGTTCGGCGCAAGCGGGCCAACAAGTTGCTGGTCTGTTCCGGCTGCGGCAGGCCAACAGGCGAAATGGTAGCCAGCTATGAGCGGGAAGTGCGCGATCTGCCGTGCTTCGAGTATCTGACCACGGTGGTGATCGAGCTGTACCGGGTTCGTTGCCTGGACTGCGGCGTCAAGGCGGAGAAGGTGCCGCTGCTTCCTGGCAAAGCGCCCTTCAGCAAGCGTTTCGAGGATGCGGTAGGCCAAGCCTGCGAAAGCTCCGCAGCCAGCCGAGTAGCGCGGCAGTTTGGTCTGGCGGCGAGCACGGTGCGGGCCATCGATCAGCGGTATCTGGCGCGTTGGGCAAAGTCGCGGCGCAAGCCGGCCTTGCGGCAGATGGGTGTGGACGAGATCTTTGTGGGCAAAAAGCAAAAGTTCATCACCGTGGTGAGCAACCTCGGGACCGCCGAGCCTCTGTGGTTCGGCGCGGAGCGGAAGAAGGAAACGCTCGACGAGTTCTTCGCCAAGCAACTGAGCCCCTTTCAACGTGGCGCGGTGCAGGCTGCCTGCGTCGATATGTGGGAACCGTTCAAGCAGAGCATCGCCGAGTGGCTGCCCAACTGCCGCATCATCTATGACAAATTTCACATCATGAAGCACGCCGGAGCGGCTGTGGATGAGGTGCGCCGCCAGGAGTTCTTCCGCAAGGGCGGGCCGGCGCGGGAACTGGTCAAGGGCAAGCGCTGGCTGCTGCTGACGCGCTGGGTGCATCTGACCGCGCGCCAAAAACAGCAACTCAACGAACTGTTTGCGCTGAACCGGCGCGTGATGAAGGCGTACCTGCTCAAGGAAAGTCTGGATCGGCTGTGGAGCTACAGATATGAGGGCGCGATGTTGCGCTACCTGAAGAACTGGATCGATCAGTTGCGCTGGCAGCGGCTCAAGCCCATGGAGAAGTTGGCCGACATGCTGCTTCGCCATCTGGAGGGAATCCTGAACTACTGCAGAACAAAGGTTCCCCTGGGGGTGGTCGAAGCAGTCAACGGCAACATCAAAGCGCTGTTGCGACGCGGACGCGGCTACCGCAATCTCAACTACCTGCTGCTGAAAGCGCAACGGCTGGCCGCCACAAGAACCCAACTCGTCGCCTTTCAGAAAGCCGCGTAAAACGATGGCCTTTACACATTCTCGTCAAGAGCCGATCTTTCGTTGTTTTTACGCGTTTTGCAGTGCCCATCCGGAGCGAAAGAGCTTCAACAGATTGCTGACCGCGCACACCAGCCTCCACTCTCCGCTCACATTCTGTTTGCCGCGCATGCTGAAGCGACGAAAACCGCGGCACTCCTTGATTTGTCCAAAGACCGGTTCCACGATCGCCTTGCGTCTTTTGTAGACTGCGCGTCCGGCCTCGGTCTTCAACTTATGTTGCATTTGTTCTCGTGCCGTTGCATCTGACGGGGCTTCACCACAGGCTATCTCCGTTGGATCACTATGTTTGTCGCGGCCTGTGGCGATGTATAAGTCGATTTCAGCTACCGTTGCGTCGGTCACATTTGCTTCGCTGAAGTAGCCGGTATCAGCGCTGACTTTCTCGGGCTTTTGGGCAAGATTCTTTTCGATCTGTGCCACCATCGGCAGTAATTGTTTTTTGTCGTTCGTCTCCTGCGTAACCGCGGCGGCCACGATTACCTGCGCGATGGAATCGACCGCGATCTGCGCATTATAAGCCTGTAAAAAGCTGCCTTTATTGGCGCCATCCGGCATGATGCGGCTCTCCGGATCCGTGAAGTTGCGCTGATCCTTGTCTGCGGGTTTTGCCTTGTCCGGATCAGGGGGATTCGACTTGCGACCACGTTTCTTTTTGCCCGCGCGACGATCTTCTTCCTCGTCAGCCTGTTTCTTTTCTGCTTCAGCAAGTTTCTGCTCAGCCTTCTCGCGGGCCTCGTCTTCGAGTGCCTGCTTCGCTTCGCGAATCTTCTGCAACCGGCTCTCGCGTCGCTGTAACTCGTCGGGAAGTTCTTCGCCGTTCCGATCCTTGCCGTACTGCGCGTCCTCGTCGGCATCCGCTTTTTCCGCAGCAGCCAACAGAGCGTTGATTTCCTGCTTCAGGCGCGCCTCGCTCTCGGTCATGCGCTGGTAGCTCATCGCCTTGTGCTTGCTGGCGTTCGCCCTGATCTTTGTTCCATCGATCGACACATGACCCAGCTTAACCAGACCGGCTTTTGCGCACAGCAACAAGGCCTGCGTGAACAGTTCGGACAGCGCAGCCAGATGCCGTTTGCGAAACTCGGCCAGCGTGGCGTGGTCCGGATGCTGGTCGCCGGAAAGATAGCGAAATGCCACGTCTTCCCAGGTATGCTTCTCAAGCCTGCGTGAGCTGTAAACGCCCGTGGCATAACCGTACAAAAGAAGGCGAACCATCATCTCCGGAGCATAAGCCGACTGGCCGCGACCATCCTTCTCGCGATACGAAGCATAGATCGATTCAAGATCCAATGCCGAAACCACATCCACGACAAAACGAGCCAAATGGCCGTCAGGTAGCCAGTCGTGAAGGCTGGGTGGAAACAGAAGCGTCTGGTTGACCGTGTCTGGAAGGAAGTTCTGGCCCATAACAAAATCGTAATCTGCTGGGCCTGGTCTGGACCAGGACCTCGGGCAATTCTATGGGCGACAGACTCCTAGCCTCTGCCTACCTGCTGGACGGAGCCGATTAATTCGGGCCGACTCACTCCACATAGATTTCATATATCTGCAGGAACGTTCCGACGTCGTCCCCGCTTACACCAAATGACGCGGCCGTTGGCGGATTTACGCAACAGTCCACCGTGATTGAACCAATCGCAGTGCCCACCGGCAACGCTACAGAGTAGGTGGCCTGCGCCAGCGATGGATTCGTGCCCCAGGCCAGCATTACACAGGTAGCAGCAACATCTGCCGAACCAAAGGACGAGCCTGAGGTATAAGCATTGATCACCAGATATGCAATGCCGTCGTTATTGAACAGATCCCACTGGGCATAGGCCGTGGATGCTGCCCACGCCGAGCGGTTATTGATTGTGCCCAGTTCACCCTGCGGTTTTGCCGCACCACCGATGCAGGCCGTAACCGCCCAGGGGGAATCGCTGATCAGATCATTGTCCGTGCTGTAGCCCTGCGTGGCAATGCTCACACAGAGTTGTTGGCTGCTCACCGACGATGCCGACGGGAAACCTGAATATGTGATTCCAGCGTAATAAAAATTGTTTGCCGCGCCGCCGCTGTTTTCATGGCCCAGGCTGCTGATCTGTGCGCAGGTCGACGTATTGTTGTCGTAGGCATACTGGGGCGTGTAAATATCGTCAATCGCAGCGTTAGCGCTATACGTGGTATACGCGCTGGGGCGCAGGCCCACATAAGCAGGCGTAATGATTGAACCGATCAGAAAATACCCTACCTTGTTGTAAAAATCTCCTGTGTTTTTGGTGACAATCGGCGTGATGTTTCCTCCAGAAAAAGAGGCGTCACGGTAATAAACGTAGTACGTCTCATTGGGAATAAGGCCCGTGAAAGACGTAGGCGACGGAGTGCAGCTGGCGGAGTAGCTTCCCCAGGTTGCCGTGAATGGACTTTCCACATAAATGGTTGAACTGGTTGCCGAAAGCGTGACCGCAGTAACCGTTCCTGAAGCGGCCACGGCGTTCATGTCAGACGACGAAAGCGCAAAACCGCAACTTGAATCGCTCACTTCAACCCACGCTGAAACCGAGCCATTGGAGCGGATGAAACGAACCCGCAGATCATAGGCGTTGCCGCTTACCACCTGCGTCAGATAGACCTGATACGACGCACCACTCAGGATGGCGGAATCCATCCATGCCGCAGTTCCCGTGGCGCAGATCTGCACCTGCACCTGGCCACCGTTCAGAACATACGTATCGGTTGCCTGCGTCCAACTCACCAGGATGCGCGGCGTTACGATGCCGTCCGCCGCCACCAGCGCGGTATCGAGGTCACTGACGGCAGCAACATTTTCCGGGGCTGAGACAACCGTGTTACCCGAAGCCGTCAAAACAGGGGAATCGTAAACGTTGAGTTCCTCTTCCTCCTCCCACTCATACACACTGGCGGACGTCTCACAGACGCGCAGCTGCACATCGAGCGTGGGCGCGCTCTCATCACTCGACTGCGACGAACCATGGCCCAGCGCCAGCTGCATGCACCAATCCTCTTCGCTGGAAATTTCGAGGTACTTGTCGCTCCAGCTGAGTGCAGGAAATGTAAACATGAAAACGTCCAGCGCCTGCAGTTGCAGGGCCGACAGATTCATGGTGAGCGTGCCACTGCCCTGCTGCCGATTGCGCATCATGTAGATTTTGGCCAGGCGCTGCGCCTGTGAAACCGACAGGACGCAATCCAGCTGCAGCTCATAGGGTAAATAATTTCCCGCCTCGCTCCAGTACGCGTTGTCGCTCGAATCTGTGCTGCCCGGGGCACAGCCCGCCGGCACGGCCTCGTTCGCCTGCCAGGGCACGCCGCCATAGATCACCACCGCGCCAGAGGTATAGGCATCGGCGCTGTTATACGTGCCACTGTTCGCCGTGTCGGCAATCAGGTACACATCCTCGCCATAGCCGTGGTTTTCATCACAGGCATACATTGGGAAGTTGGTGGGCTGGAAGGCGTACTGGAAGTTGTTCTGCGTTGAGCTGGTGTCGTCGTAGAGGTTGCCCTCCACGTTGTAGGGCCAATTCGGCGCAATGTAGGTTCCGGTCACACGATTGATCAACGCAGACGCTTTGCGATACGGAGACCACTGCAACGCACTGACCAGCGCACTCTGATCAAAGCTGCATGTGGGGCCAACCCAATACGCCGGCCAAATGAACCACTCTCCACCGCTACGCGTCAGGCGTCCGGCGGCCGCCGGCATCATGCGCGCCAGCACGTCCCCCGGAGCCAGTGAGGTGTCATAGTGCATGTGCAGCGAGTAACGAGCCTCTGTGCCCGCATAGCACTCCACCGTCTCGTCGCAGACGTTGGCCGCCGCAATCAGCTGGTCCTGATTGATGGAGCTATCGCCCAATCCCCAGGTAGGATCAGAGATTACATCGGCCGCATTCAGAGCCCAGTTTGCCGTCCACGCCTTGGTGCCCGTGCGTGGATCATAGATGTCTTTTTTGCCATGCACGGTGAAGCGAATTTCCGGGAACTGGGGGAATGTCGATGAATCGTATTCCAGCTTGAGATAGACCCAGGTGCAGCCGCCCAGATAGGGCGTCAGATTGTCGGTAGGCGGCGCATCGATGCTGACCGTCGCTCCATTTGTGTATCCGTTGCCGCCGCTGTCCAGCACGAGGTTCACAACCTCGCCATCCGAGATCTCCGAGTGCGCCGTCGCGCCGCTACCTGCACCGTCCACTGCCAGGATCTGGACGCCGGGAGCTGAAGTATATCCGTTGCCAGGGCTAGAAATGCCAAGGCTGTCAACGGCATCGCCATTATCGCCAGCGGTTGCAGTCGCAGTCTCGTTGTAGTTGGTCACAGCCCAGTTGCTGTCGTTGGCGTTCAAGTCCGAAGAGAAGCCGGTGGATGCCGTTTGGTCACCGTAATAGGCCGCGCAAAAAACCAGCCCACCGAAGTTATAAGTGCTACCGTCCGGGCCGGTGTGGCCACTGCCATCAGCGTTGCCGCCAAAGTTATAGCCGCCCACCGTCTGGTTCATGTGCGAGCCAGCCGTCCAGTACACCTGCCGGCCATCCAGATACAGCGCCTCGATTGCCTGACACTCATGCGTGGCCAACACAATCACCATATTGTACTGGCGTTTGGTGCTGCCCGTAGTGGAGCAATAGACGATGGTGCCGCCCACACGCTGAATGCCGCGAATGATCTGCCGCAAACCGGCAGGCGTGCGCGTAGTCACGCCCAGACCAGAGCTGCTGCCCAGGGCCTGCGCAATAGCTCCCGCACCCGTGGCAAGGCCTACCAAGAAAAGAGTCTCAAATATTTTTGTGTACGCTGAGCTCAGAATTAGCTCAGGATCGTACATCGCGGCTCCGACACCGACCGCCACCGCACCTAGTTCCGATGCTGCCTGCACTGCCTTACTCATAATGCCAAGCCCTCTTCACGCGCCGAATGGAAAACTGATACAACCCCGCTTCACCTACCGAAACGAGAGATGAGCCGTTCAAATGGACCAGCCCAGCCACCAGAGAACCCGTCTGCCCCTCGAAGACAACCAGGTCACCACGTCTGGCCGTCAACGGATGCGCCAGCTCTGCCAGACCATGTTTTTGCGCACACCACGCCGCCGCATCGGCTACGGTTGTACCGCCCGTAATCGCCTTGATGGCCGCCAACGCACCGGCTTCGTCGGTGTATTTGCCGCGAAAGTCCGCAGCAATATCTACGCCCGTATTGGCCAGAATTCCGTCTGCCGCAAACAACGCACAGTCGTTCGATCCCCAGGCGAACGGCACCTTGGCACGCTCCAATAAAAAGTTGTGATACGCACGCGTTGCCCAATGTTTTTGCCGACCAAGAGCCATCATTTCCCCGCAAGAAAAAGGCGGCCCAATGGCCGCCCTGCTGGTGTTCAATAAAAAGTTCGTGTTGAGTTTCTGGCTGCGCTTGCGCCACTATCAGCTAGAGCTTCCCATGGTTGCATAGCAGTACGAGCCGGGCTCGATAGATATTGTGCCACCGTTACTCGCAAAGAAAATGGAGGCGCGAACACCCATACTTCCGGATGCAACAAGGAAGATATGCAACTTGGCCACGTAGTTCGTATTGGCTGCCTCCAAAGCAGAGGGAATGCCAATCAGAGTGAGGCCTGCGGCGGTGGTTGTGCCCGGCGTGCTTGGCGTGAGATTAGAGCCCCCTCCAAACTCACCTGAAAATGAAGCAAGGCTCAGTGCACTCGAAAGATCTAGATAAAACTGCGGAAAATATGCAACCGAACCGGATTGCCAAATCATGCTGCATTCGAATGCAGCAGGCGCGCCCGCAGGAACGTACCCCAAGCTCATCGCCGACTTTGGCGTCGTTGTTGTATTTTGCACGACACTCGCCAGATAATTGGTATTCGGAATAAGGGCGCAGCTTTGCCCGAGAGCACACGTGTACCCATTGATGGTCATGTAATCGTACGTGAGGTATTGCGACACATCAATCTGAGATCCCTCCCATATGCCCTGGGTGATTGTGCCCACAGTTGTAATGTCACTGCTACCGCCAGCGGGCTCTCCGCCGAGACTCGAAAGCGTGGGAATAGCACCACCATCATCGATTGATGTGCAGGACGGATTTGCGCATACGGCCATGTCGCCACCGTTTGCACCCGCAGCCTCGCTGGTGACCGGGTTGGTCAGCGGCGCCTGATAATCTGTGCCCGCAACCGCAGACGAAATACCGCCAGACCCCGTGCCCTTCAGGATGCCCGTGGCCGTGATGATTGGCTGCCGCGCTGCTGCCGCGCCCGCCGCATCGTAGGCCGTGGAAGACGTAAACGCAGCCGAGCCAAATGCGGTGCCGCTCGATTTTGTGCAGGCGATAGCCCCGCCGGAAGCCAGAGTGCAATCCCCGCTCATGGTCGTGGGTATGTAGGCTGTGCCGTCCGCGTTGCCGACAGAAAATTGCCCGGAGCTGGGTGCGGTGTTGGGCATTACGCTGGCCAGCGTCTGCGCAGCATTCGCCACGTTGCCCAGGCCAACCATGGCCGCCGTGTAATCTCCGCTGGCCGCAACCACCGCGCCCGTGCGACCAAAAACAGACGATACCGGTACCGCAGGCAGAGCGGTCCACTCTCCGGTGCCACCGTCAACGTACTTCCCCGCCGCAGCGGCGCCGCTACCAATCTGGCTAACGCCGGCAGTGCCGCTGACCTGCGCCACGGCTACCTGTGCGCAGTTGGCCGTGCCCGCCGCCGTCACACCCGTGGCATACTGCCCGGAGCTGCACTGTGCGGGTGTGGACGCCAATGCCGAGGCCGTGGCCGCATTGCCCGTGGTGTTTGCGGCGTTGTCGGGAATATCAGCCGCAACTAAAGCCGGAAGCTGCGAGTGCAGCAGCGATCCGTTGATATTGTAGAAAGCCAGCGCCACCGCACCCGTCTGGCCGTTGACGCTGAGCACACTGGCCGGAGGTGCCAGCAATTCGACCCAGTTGGCCAACGTGGTGGCCGGAGTCTGGGAAAGGATAAACGACTCGCTAAGGTCAGTGCGTACGCAAATATCGCCCTGGTCCGCATCGAGCAGAAGCATGGCAGCCTGCGAGGCTACGGTGTACACATCGTCGATGGTGATGGGCGGAATTTCGCTGGTAGAGAGGATTCCGCCGCTGGTTAACAGGGCCGCTCCGCCCGCCTGCCCGAGGTCGGAAAGATCGGCGCTCGACGGTTGCTCCGTGGCCACAACACCGCCTGTTGAAACGCCGGTAACGTACTGATGCGCCGTGGCCGCAAGAGCTTGCACACCGCCCAAAGTTGAAGCCGTGGGCGCGGGCATACGCGCTGGCGGAACCGTACCGCTACTCAGGTTACTGGCGTTGGAACTGTACGCCTCAGCGGTGGCTACGGAAGCACTCTGCGCCACGCTGGCCGAACCCGCAGGATCACTGGCGGCAATCGCAGCAGCCTGCGCAGCGGCGGCAGAGGCCGAGGCAGCGCTGGCGTCCGTGGCCTCGGCGGCTTCAGCGCGGGTCGTCTCAGCGGTCACGGCGCTCTGCGCAGTAGCCGCAGCAGTCACCGCCGTGTTGGCCGTAGTCTGCGCGGCGGCAGTAGCAGAGGCATCGACAGCCTCAGCAGCTTCAGCACGCGTAGCCTCGGCACTCGCGGCACTCTGCGCAGTGGCCGCAGCAGTCACCGCTGAGTTTGCCGTAGTCTGCGCAGCTGCAGCGGCGGTGGCGTTGGCGCTCTCGGCGGATTCGGCCCGTACAGTCTCAGTACTCAAGGCCGTGTTGGCCGTGCTCTGCGCGGCGGAGGCGGCGGTAGCATTGGCGCTCTCAGCAGCCTCGGCCCGCGTAGCCTCAGTACTCACGGCGCTCTGTGCAGTGGCCGCAGCAGTCACCGCTTTGTTGGCCGTGCTCTGCGCGGCAGAGGCAGCACTGGCGTCTGCGGCCTCAGCGGCCTCGGCGCGAGTTGCCTCAGTGGCTACAGCGGTGTTGGCCGTATTGGCCGAGGCCTGCGCGGCAGAGGCAGCACTGGCGTCTGCGGCCTCAGCGGCTTCGGCGCGAGTTGCCTCAGTGGCTACAGCGGTGTTGGCCGTATTGGCCGAGGCCTGCGCGGCAGAGGCAGCACTGGCGTCTGCGGCCTCAGCGGCTTCGGCGCGAGTTGCCTCAGTGGCTACAGCGGTGTTGGCCGTATTGGCCGAGGCCTGCGCGGCAGAGGCAGCACTGGCGTCTGCGGCCTCAGCGGCCTCGGCGCGAGTTGCCTCAGTGGCTACAGCGGTGTTGGCCGTATTGGCCGAGGCCTGCGCGGCAGAGGCAGCACTGGCGTCTGCGGCCTCAGCGGCTTCGGCGCGAGTTGCCTCAGTGGCTACAGCGGTGTTGGCCGTATTGGCCGAGGCCTGCGCGGCAGAGGCAGCACTGGCGTCTGCGGCCTCAGCGGCTTCGGCACGGGTGACCTCAGTGGCCAGGTCCGACGCCGCCGCGCGCGAGGTATCGGTGGGATGCACATGGTCTGCACGGGCATATTGCGTGCTGACGCCCACGACCGCCGCTCCGTCCATCAACGGCGTCACCGTGCTGGGCGCTGGAATCATCCGCTGCACAGCCGCCGAAGACAGAGCAGGAATATAGGCATCAAAGCTCCAGTTGCTGCCCGTGGGTTGCACACATCCATACGGACCACCCAGCGCCACATGCGATCCATCCGCCGACAGGCCAGCACCCAGCAGCACCCTGCCGTCGATTAGATTCACGATGGTGACCGCATAGCATATTTTAGGATCTGCCAGCAGCGCATCCGGGACCGAGAGCGCAAACGCCCCCTGCGACACAGATGCAGTGAGTGGCAGCGCCAGCACCTGGCCACCGTTGCCACCAATCACCGCCGCCGCTATGGTGCCAGGAACGCCCGTGGCAGGCTGCCAGTAGATTGTTCCATTGACCGCATAGCTACGTGTGCCACCCACCAAAGACGCAGACACGGCAGTGTACTGCGCACAGGCAGGAACCGCGACAAGCGCAACCAGACACACGAATACGCATACGGCAATATGCCGCAAAATGCACTTCATAAAAGCCTCCAGAGAAGAGTCGTTTTATAACAAATTCAGAATTGGTGTAGAGGGAGTTGATGAGGCAAAGCGCCGTTTTCCCCAAGAAAACGGCGCTTTGCACACACTTTCAGACTGCACGGTCATTCTGAATTTGCTCTAGCCCCACTGCAGGGCAATATCATTCAGCCGCTCAACCCACGCAAAACCACTGTCATCGGAGTAATACGATCGCTGATCGGCCAGCGTATAACGCCGGTTGGACGCACGCTGCAAATTAGACATTCTAGTTTCCAGCGCGAGGGCGATGTCGAACACCTCCGGGCTGATCTGCATGTTCGATTGATCTACCGTGCCACCAAACATGCAATAGCGCGACTGAATTGCACCGTTGGCAAACGCGGCCAGCCAGAGGCAACAGGACGCGCCGATCTGAATATCATTCAACGTCTCAGTCAGCAGGGTGTTATCAATCCCCGAGAGTGCAACAGTCATTCCAGATGCATGCACATTGGAACTTTCAGCGATAGCTCCCACTGAACCCAGAGCCGCCACGCCACGATATGTGCATCCAGCATAGGAAATGGATGAATACCCAGACCAGATGTGCTCCACACCTGTGCTCAACGTAAGATCGAGCATGAAGCAGGGACGCACCACGTTCGAGCCCACGGAACTTACCATCAGCGAGGGCAGATCACGGGCCATCAGCGAGCCTCCACACACTTCAGGCTGACAGTGGTCAGCCGGGACGGGCTCCACTGAATTTCACGACGATTGGAGGCCAAACGGAAGAGCCCCTGCGGCTGAGCCAGAACAATCACAGTGCCATCGGCTGGCGTCTCGCGCAGGCTAGGCCACACGGTAACCGTGGCCGCACCGGTAGAGTCCGCACTGGCGGCCTCGCACACGGAGTACAGCCTGTAGCCAACCTGCAACTGCTGGCCCGCCACCAGCACGATCGCGCTAGCCGGCCAGCCGCGCGTTACCAGCGTATTAGTCAGCGCGAGGTTATTGGTGGAAACCGAGCTATCAACCACGGGAGAGGCAGCGTCGGAACTCACGGACAATGCACCCGGGTCATAGAGCTGGAAGACGCGTGCGCGGCCATGCAACTCTGCCAAAAAGCCGCGCCAGGAAGCAGCCGTGGCCAGCGACATGGGAGGCAACGTAATGGTGGCATCCCAATAGTCGCCGCCCACCCACTCAAAGACCTGCTCGGCGCGATTGTACGGCGACGTGCTCACGCCCACCGTGTCATTCATGCCGATGGATACCGCCGCCGCGCCCGGGCTGGAAGGCACCGTGCACAGCTCATAGGTATTACTTCCGATTGTGATGGTCTGCATCGGTTCCGTCTCGATTCGATTTTTAAAAGGATGGTTGCGGCATCTCTAGAGCTTGTTGGCGCGGGGTGAACGACTATTGCGGAACGATGGCCGCGCGCGCCATCGCGGTCATGTGGGGCACGTAGGACGCCATGGCGCGGTTCACAGCGGCCTGCACCGCCGCCGGATCGGTAGATCCAGTGGCATCGATGGAGGTGTGAAAGTTGACGCCGCCGCCACCGCCCAGCGAGATTGCGTCGTTGGGAACAATGCGGCCCGAACTGGCCGACATAAAAAGCTCCGGCCCGTTTTCACCCACCAGCGCCGCCGTGCCCGCTCCGATTGTGCCGCCACTGGCAAAATGCGGCAACGCAAACGATCCAACTGCGCTCGTGGCAGACCGCACAAGATTCCCCAGGCCTCCGCCGCCGCTCATCGAGGAGAGGATGGCACCGTTCGCCTGCGCGCCAGCCATGTTATCGACATACACATGGTAACCATCGCCTTTTTTGCCAAATCCGAAGGCCTTCATGATTTTGCCTTCAGCGCCCTGCAGCGCGTCTTTGCTGGCAGTGCGAAACACGCCTGCGCCCATGTCACCCCAACTGGTTTTTTGTCCACTAAGAGCGCGCACCACCGTGTTGTTAAATTCATCGAGAGACTGCTTAAGACCCTCGCTCAGATAACCGCCAAGGTCGGTAAACTGATTGGCCAGCTTATCTGTTTCTTCGTGCAGCCTTCCCATGGCCGTGGTCATTTCTTCCGTCTGACGCGACTGCATATCAGACACGGCGTACTTGCCACCCAGGTCATTACGCTGCGTTTCAAGGCCGAGAAGCTTGGCACGCGTCTCATAGTCAACGCCGCCAGTGATCTGCTCAAAAGCAAGATTTCCGCTTAATTCATGGATCTGCTTGGCAATAGCGGCGTCCTGTGCAAGGTACGTCTGAAACTCGCGCACGCGGGCACGGCTCGCCTCAGTATGCGCATCCATCTGGCCTCGGGCAACGGCCAGCTTGTCGGCTTCCTCCTGAATTTTTGCGTTCAGGCCGGCCTGCGAACTGGAAGCTTTTTCCTGCGCCGCCGCATACTCGGCGTGGCCGGAGTCGCTCGCTTTAAAACCGTACAGCCCACCCGATTGCTCATCCATGACGTACTGGCTCTGCTGTTCGCCAGATGCTTTTAACCGCGAGCTCATAGGCGCATCAAAATACTTTTCATTGGCGGCGCGCAGCCGCTCCATGACCGCTACCCACTCGCTCGACCCCTGATCGAAGACTTTTACACGATCGCGCCAATAGCTGATTTCGCCTGTCAGGCTTTTGCCATGCAGCAACTCATCTGTCTGCAGCTCACGCTCCATTTCAGCCAGACGCTCAGCAGCAGCATGCTTTGCGGCTTCGCCAGCCTGCAAATGGTCAACAACTCCCTGCTTATCCTGCTGGGTATGCGTCAGATCGACACTATCGGCCATGTCACCGAGGGAGCCAATATAGTTTTTCAATGCGCCGATGCGTGGGCCCTGATTGTAGCCATTTTGCCCTGCACCGAACTGCTGGGCACGCTGCTCATGCACTGCATCCTGCAACTGCTGTTTGGCCCACTGGATTTCATCCTTGAAGGCTTTTACACGCGCCTCATCAAAGGTGCGCATTGCCTCTTCAACCGCCTGCGGGCTAGCTCCAGAGCCGCGCATCGCCTCACTTTTATCGCGCTCGGAAACCTTCATGTCCGACATCTTTTCTTCAAGGTCCTTGGACCGGCCTACGATGTCACCTTCACCCTGCACACCAAAGAATCGCGCTACGATCCCGGGCTGCGCCTGCTTCAGCGTGTCATGCAACTTACTGACGCTTTCAGTAAGTTTGGTGCTGAGCTTTTCAGCCGAAACTATTGCCTCATCAATGGCTAGCTTGATGCCACTCTGTGGCTTATGCTCCAGCTTGGCAATGGCAACATCCAGCTTGTCGTTTGTAACGCGCAGCTCATCGTTGTTCTGCTCAAGCGGATCACGAAGCGACCTCCAGGCGGCCGCGTTTTTGCGGGCGGCTTCTGCCTGCTCCTCAAAAAACTTGGCGACCTTTCCTCCCAACTCGACTACCGCAGATCCCATTGAGAATATGGCAACCGCACTAAATGCCTGCGCAACAACCTTTGAAACTCCCGGCAATGCCACCAGAAACTTTTGCACGTGGCGAGGAAGATGCACGCCGACCTCTTCGCCAAATACAGCTACCGCGCCCTGCGCTTCTTTAAGTTCGCGCTTGACCGTGGCCGAAGCAGCGCCAACGCCGGAGCCCATCTCCGCAGCTTTTTTGCGCGCATTCTCAAACGTCTGCGACAGAGAGACATCCTGCCCCTCAAAGATCACCTTTACATTGCCAGCAACTGCCGTCATGTCTCCTCCAACAGAAAAGCCGCCCCGAAAGGCGGCTTCCCGAAACATCGATTACTAAGACAGGTTATGTGTGAGTGATTGCATACACAAATGAAACAACGATTGCCGTGAGCAGGTTCCCGACAAACACGGCAAATGCAATTCCCAAAAAACCAATCGGTTTGGAAATTACCGGTGCGTGATTTTCTTCCACCGCAGCAATAACTGGCTTATGGTTTCCATTTTCATCAAGAGACGTCCAAGGAAACAAACTTTCCTTTGGGGAGGGGCCCTTAACTAACACACTGTCCGGTTCAGAAGTTACGCTGGCCATCTGATTTTTCCTCGGAAAAATCATAGCACAGAATCATTTTCTCGCAGCCGCTTCAAACTGTTCGACGAAGTCTGCAGTGCTGGCCTCGATCGCCTCAGCTACTGAGGCCTCAAACCCAGGGCGGATAAACGGATAAGCCGGAACATCATCCATAAACCCCCGTGCGGCTTTAATCTGGTGAGCATTTTTGGCCTTGCGGAGCACGTTGCCGGCCGCATCGAACTTCATATAGCCGCCCTTCACCATCCGATGGCCATACTCTACAAATTTTGCCGCCCAGGCAGTGAGCTTTCCGGGAAAGATCACGGCCTGCAACGACTTTGTCTCCCGATTACGCTCCAGTAACAGTTCAATATCCTGCGCAAGGGCTCCCGGCGGCAGAGCCGTTCTGCTGGGTAGCACCGGGCGCATGGGCGCACGCTCAGTAATCGCCTTCTGGATAACCCGGCCACCGGCTACCAGTGCGTGCGCCTTGCAGCGGTCCGCCTCGTTCGCGCTCAGGTTCATGAACTTTGTATCAAGCTCATTGAGGCCCTGCAGTTTAAATTCAGCCACCTTTTACCTCTTCCTCTGGCTCCGCAGGAGGCAGACTCCAGATCTTGCGGAATGCCGCGGCGATTGCGGCTCGCTTTTCTTCGCTCACCTGGTCACTGGTTTGAATCGCACTGGACGCCGCATCGGCCAGGGCACCTGAGCAACGACTATCCGGCATGAAATCTGCCGGGCGTACAGGAGTTTTAGGCCGCCCCATGGAAAAGTTCACCACCGTGGCGCACAACAGAGCGGTTTGGAACTGCTGGAAGCGTTGCTGCTCGCGCAGTCGATTTTTCAGATGGCGCAACATATTCGGAGTGCTGCGCCAGAACTCCCGTTCACTCATCCCGAGGTCATAACGGGCCATGCTCCACAATGACAGCCAAAGCTTTTCTCCGGTCAGCTCTGGCTGGCCTGAGGGTTTCCTTCGGCTTCCTCCTCCGGTTCTCCCATCGCGTCAACATACAAAATGACGAGGGCGTTCCAGATGGTGCGCCAATTCTGCATGGTTACCATGGAAGAGGCCTGCTGCAAGCTAACCTCCTTATGATGGCGCTGCAATGCCGCATAGAAAAACGCACAGATCAGATCCAACTTTGGATGATCGGCAGTGCGGCGATCCATGCCGCTCAGAATAGGCACATCCGCAATGCGCTCGGCTACGCGGATCGCCTCAATATCAACAACAATCTGATACGACTCACCGTCGATTTGCAATTCTCTGATGGGCGCAAGGCCCGACATTTTGCTCTTTTTCACATTCACCTCCTGAGGTTATTACGAACCAAGAAAACCGAAGCACCTACAAGGCCAGACAGGTGCTCCGGAACCGAAAAGATAAAGCAGCCCTCTAGCTACCGGCGGTGAACGCTTCAACACCGGTCTGCTGGAAGGTCAGGCTGAATACGACCTGCTTGTCAGGACTGGTGCTGAAGTTGACGCCAAGGATATTTGCGTTGAACGAGATAGAATCTCCCGTGGTGGTCTGTGCCGAACTCTTGGGAAACGTGATGGTGATCTTGTCTGGAGATGTACTTTCATACGCTGCGATGGCCGCCGTCTGGCCCGCATCCGCAGTGGAACGGTTCCCCTTTACCGTTACGCTTTTGCCACTACGTATAGTCTTTGTAAACTCTTCCGCAAGAGACTGAAAATTGGTTGCATTCACCGTCTTCCACTCCGGCATAAAGTCAGGAAGCTCGGTAATTTCGCCAATCGCGATAGGTACGGACCCAATGGCAATAACAGTTCCAAGCCCACCATAGGCCTGAGTGCTGGCATACGTCGTCATGATGCGCTGCTCCTTTTAGGATGGAAGTGAGTAAGAGATGCGGAACTCGCACATGCGCCGAAACACACGCTGCTCGGTGCTGAAATCGGTTCCAGGATTTACCAGAATGGCACTTAGAACATTGGTGCCGTCGGAGAGAGTTTGCTTCCAGCCATTGAGGCGCTGGATGATTGCGGATCGTATTGCATTTGCAACTTCGCCCGGCTGCAGGTTATTTGCCGCATCCGGCTGCACAGCGAGAGCATTCAGCTCTAACCGGCTTTTAATTACGCCCGAGGTATTGAACGTAGGAGCGGATGCGGAGCCTCCCACAAACGCGTAGGTGATGCAGGGGATCATGCTCATATCTGGCGGAGCATCATCGTAGAAGATACGGCCAGAAACATACGTATCGATTGCATCTCCGCCATTCGATGCCGTCAACTGCGCAACTATGCCCTCTGAGAGGCTCACTGACCACCCCCATCCACCTCAAGGCAATAGAGCAACAACACCCGATTACGTTCGAGGACGTTTTCGACGTACTGCACGATGAACGTGCGATCGCCGAAGATCACACAGAAATTCGCCTTGATCACGTCCGCAGTCCAGCGCAGCTTGACGACATGCGAGACCTGCGAGACGATCTGCGCGGCCATGGAGGTTTCACGGCCACCGGCGGTGTAGATTGCGGCATATGCCGAACGCACCGGTGCCCACTCCGTTGGCGTAACCGACATGCCGCACGCGCCCGCCGCATAGACCGGGCTTTGAACAGAGACTGCGTGGCGCAGCTCACCGGCGTCGATCACCAACGGATCACGACGGGCAGGAATACTGTTTTTTGCCATGGGTTGCTAAAACCTCAGATCGCGCCACGGGGCAAGCAGTGATTTGACGCCCTGCGGAATATCCTGCGCGTCAGGGTTGCGATTCTCGTACCAGTGCGCGGTGAGAATCATGATGGCCGCCACCACCGACTGCGGCATGGTTCCGAAGTTTGTCACCTGCGCGCCGGTGTTATTGACTGCCTCCTCGGAGAGCGTGGCCACGCCGTTTTCATCCACCGAAGCAATCGATGCGGTCAATGCAGAGACAGCGCCGCCGCCCGAAGCCGCACCGGCTGTGGGAACAGTGATGACCGCGCCAACATCGCGTTGCAGGAACCTAAAAGACGACGTCAGCACTGCCGAGCCGCTCGTCATCTGCACCGAAATCTGGCCCCAGTAGCCGGTAAGGCAACCTGCACCGCATTGGCTACCACACGCGCCACGGGCCACATGGAGCCAAAGAGCGGCATCAGGCGCGCGGGCTGCGAATCCAGATCCTGAATGCAGTAGAGGTTCGCATCCAAATCATTTTCAGAACTGCTGACGGGCGTGAACGCCTGCGCGTTGCCGTTCTCGTCCTGATAGGTGAAATTGACGATCTGGCGAACCTGCGGCCAGGGCAATGCAATGGCATAGCGAATGCCCACCAGCACAGCATTGGATCCGGAAACAAATGGAGAACTGACACGCTGGCCAGCTAGTTTGAAATCGACGTAGCCAGGAAAGAAATCCATAAGCAGACGTTTGGTTTGGAAGACAAACGCCCGCTCGCAGTAGGCCTCACACCACTCACGCGAGGCCGTAATCATGCTGGAGATCAGCACCGCATCGGCAGTTTCTCCCGGGTCGAGACGCAGGTAGTTCTGCATTTCGCGCAGCGCCACCGGCTCCTGCGTTGGCTGTACGAGTGTGAAAAAGGCCATGGCCTAGATTTCCTTTTCAGCTTCCGCCTTGGACTTCGCCTCAGCTTTTTCCTTTTCGTAGGCCTGCACGCGAGGATCATCCTCAGGGAACGTGTAGACCTCCACCGGCATGGTGAGTTCCTCACTCTTTTTGGCAGAAATTGCGATGCTAGCTTCAACCAGGGCGTTGGCCAGCTCATCCTGCAGCTCAACCACGTAGCCGGGAGGAAACGAAAAATCCCTGAGACGCCGGGCAACATCCGCATGGCCAGCGATGGATTGCAAAATCTTGATTTTCACCTGAACCTCACAAACACCAAGGGCGACCCGAAGGCCGCCCCTGAAAGGTAATAACAACGCTTGACACTACGAGGCGGAGTTCTGCCAGGCCGCTACCGGATGCGTACCGGCATCGATCAGATTGGAGTCATAACGCAGGAAGCCGGTAAAACCAACCTGCAGGTAGTCTGCATAACGCTCGACCAGGCGCATCATGGTGACGCCACTGGCAACCTTGCCAGCATTGTCGGTAACGTCGCCTCCGCCTGCAGCCACAATGCGCACATTGAACTTGCTCAGGTCGCCAAAAAGCAACGGATAGGCGCTGGCAGCCATGGTGGGCATGGCCTGGTTGATGACATAGGGCTTATCGAGGATGGTTTCGGGCGAGTTATTCCCGAAGCCCGCATTGATGCCCGGCTGCCAGAGCGGGCGGTTGTTACCGTCCACCAGCTTGCGCAACACCTTCAGGCTGGAGTCGGCAAACATGAACTTGCAGCTCGGCGAGTTGCGATAGGCCGGATCGACGAGGTGGACGAGGTTAACCAGGTCGTTGTAGACGATGCTGGTGGTTTCACCCGTGGCACCCTGTACGGTGTTACCAGCAGCAATCACAGCCGTGGAAAGACCCGTGGGCTGGTTGGACCCAGTGCCGACCGTGCCGTAGTAGGTAACCTGCCGTCCGAGACGCGTGCCAAGCTTACGGGCCACGTAGGCGTTCATGTCAAAGTAGGAATCTTCAATGAGGGCCAGCGGCACCAGGATAATATCCGAACTGCCGGTGTACGCATTGAAGGTGGCCTCTCCAAATGTGATGTCAGCTTCAATTACCTGCGTATTGATGGCCAGGATGCGACCCATGTTTTCCGTGTCGTTATCGGTGGGCCAGGGCAGCGGCTGACCGGTTTCGGTCATAAAGACATTAACCTCGCCAAGGATGCCACCATAGAACTTCAGAGCCTCTTCCAGCTGGTTACTGAAGCCCCGCGGAACCAGGTATCCGCCACCGGTAGTGGTGATGGTCTGGGCGTTGCGAATACCCTCGGAATTCGAGAGGAAGCGGCTGCTCATGAGCTTGCGCTCATCCCCCTCCAGCGCCTCCATGCCGCCGCGCATCCACTTTTTGAATGCCTGCATGTGCGGACTGTTATCAACCCGCGCAGTGCGGCCCGCACGGCTGGCAGCAACCTCGGCAAACGCCGGAGCAATCTCGGTTTCATTGAGAGCGCCGAGGGAGGTTTCGATTTTGGTGACGGCAGCTTCAGCCTCGATCAGAGAATCGAGCGAATTAACCTCATCGGTCATCGTGTTCCAGCTGGAACGCTCTTCGGTGTTGAAGCCGCGATCATCCTTTTTGACAGCCTCGACCATGGCGCGCATCTGCGTGGCAAGCCGCGCACGCTTTTCCTGCATTTCTTTCTTCGTCATACTCTCTTCCTCTCGGTTTGTTTTTTGCGCGCCCGCCGGCTCCCGGGAGACGGCTGCAAACGCACGAAGTCCCCCGTCGGCCCGCGTGGGCCGGTTGTGCGGGGAGCTTGTTGGTCTGTGCTGGTTAGAGGTTTTGCTCGATCATCTGCAGTTCGGCTTCGAACATGCTCAGATCAGAGCTGGTCTTTGCGGCGGGCGGCGGCTCGACAGAATTCGAAGCGGCCCCGTGGCAGTTGCAATTATTGGCGTCGCAGTTGTCAGCATCGCAACCACGGCATTCACACTCATTGCAGCGCCCGTCTTGGCAGGGCGCGCAGTAGCACTGGCAGTCATCGCCCTGCGCCTGATTGCGCAACGCGCTGGGCAGGTTCTTGAGGTGTCGCAGGGACTTGAATCCACGCGCCAGTGCCATAGCTGAATCCTCGTCCTCAAGGTCTGCCACGGCGGTGGCCAAGTTGAGATCAACGCAATCCTTGGCGCTGAGCCAGCTTTCGGCGTCCATCAGCTCATGCGCCTTGTCTTCCGACAGGCCTGCGCGATCCATGTAGGTTTGCGCCACGGAGGCCGAGACACGATCCAGAGTGTCAGCCGTCTTGCGCATATCGTCGGCGTAGCCCTGACAGGTGCTCCAGGCATTGTGGATCATCATCATGGCGCTGTTGCCCATGACGCGGGTGTCACCGGCCATGGCGATTACACTGGCTGCCGAGGCCGCAATACCGTCGATGCAGACGTTGACCGGCTTACCTTGCGCGCGCAACAGGTTGTGGATGGCGATGCCCTCAAACGCATCGCCGCCGGGCGAATTGATGCGTACCGAGATGGCCGTGTGCGGGCCAGCCTGATCGATCTGCTGTTTCACTGTCTTGGCGGTGACGCCACCACCCGACCAGTAGTTCTCGCCAATCTCTTCATAGACGAGCAGCTCCAGCGTGCCATCACCCTGCACTGCCGCCTTGAAAACAGGCTTACGCATGTTGATTTTCATGGCCGTCCTTCGATAAGCGCCCGGTAGAGCGCGGTGTAGACCTGATCAGTGAGGGTTGTGGCGAGGATTGCAGCCTGATCGATGGACCATTCAGCACACTTCGCCGCCTGTTGACGGGCAAGGTTTGCGGACTGATTTTCGGCAATTTCCTTCATCTCCTTGTCTGGGGTGAAGTACATAGCCATGACGCTTTCTGCCATGGACGCGATCACCGGCTGCAGAGCCCGATAAGCCGCCGCCTCATCCCGATTTTTGCGGTTGACGATGCGGCCCACCGCATCGCGGAAGAGCCTGCGATAAGCCGCTGTGACGCGGGTGCGGCGCAGATCCGTGATAGGCTCGCCCTGATCGGTGTCGGTGGACGTCTCGTTGTCTTTTTGGGCAGCCGAATCCATGGCAGCCTCGGAGGCCAGCTGCTTGAGCGGGATGGTATTGAGCGGAGCCAAGCGCACTTCGCCGCCCTCTTCCACGGGAATTGTGTTCTGGCGCAACTGACGCAAACAATCGTTGGCGTTGTACACACCACCCAGGCGCAACGCCATCATGCCCTGCACCTGCGAGGCATAATCACCACGCTGGAAGGCGTTAAAGTCGTGCTCAACGAAATAGCTGCCCGAAAGCAGCTTACGATTAATTTCCTGCTCAATGCGCACGGCCCACGGGCGCAGACAATAGCGAATGTAGTCGAGCGACTGATGCTCGATGTTGTTGTTGGTGGCCCGCTCCAGAGATTGCAGCAGGTGCATGGGCACACGATAGAGCGAGGCAATCTCTTCCCGCTGAAACTTGCGCGTTTCAAGGAACTGCGCGTCGTTGGGATTGATGGTGAGCTGCTCCCACTTCATTCCCTCTTCCAGCACCAGCGGGCGCAACGCATTCTCGGCAGTCACCGCTTCACGGATGGACTTTTTGAGATTCTCAAGCGCTTCGGTGCCCAGCTGGCCCGGATGCGAAAGAACACCGGAGGCCTTTGCGCCATTGCCGAAGAGCTGCGCTCCAAACTTTTCTGCCGCGATGGCAATGCCAAACGCATTTTTGCAGGTCTGGATGGGCGACATACCCACGTAACCGTCAAACGACATGCCGGGCAAGTGCAGTACATCATCAGGGTCGATGTACTGCACTTCGCCCGTGTTGGTGGCAGTGGTGGCATACAGGAGCTTGCGCTTGCCGCTTTTCTCATCCACCGCGCGCAGCACCGGGCTGGTACGCTCGGAGGGCAGCGGCAGAAGCTCCCGCGTGCGCGAAGCACCATCGCGACGGACAAATGCATAGCCATTGCCCCAGCCGAGCGCCGAAGCCAGCCATGCCGACCGGAACGTAATGCTGGTCATCACACTGTTGGGCGTAGATTGCAGGATGCCGTAGAGCGGATGCTCTGTGGCCTCGCGCACCGTGCCATCGGGCAGCCGCTGCATGACAGACAATGGCAGCGAAGCCAGATCCGACGAGATGATCATGATGCAGGCGTAGGCGGTGGTGATGCGCATGGCCTGCTTCTCATTGACCATGACGCCTGCATCGGAACGGCCCAGACCCAGCGACTCAAAAAGCTCCGAATAGGGAAGCAGTGGCTGGGCCGGATCTTCCAGCGAGAGATTGCTGATTCCAAGCCTGCGCGTGAGGACGCCCATCAGGAATTTCCTTTCGTTGACGCATCCGGGCGCTGCGCACGGCCCATCAGGCGCACCCCGGCGAGACAGAAGAGGCCAAAGATGACCAGCGCCGCCGGACGGCTCCAAAAGGCAATGCCACCGACGATGCTGGCCACGCCGACCAAGAGCAACGCATCTTGCAGATCAAACTTCATATCGTGATAAGACCTCGGGTTGCGTAAACAGATTTGCGTGGCGGCACTGCGCTAAGCGCCGGGTACATGGCGTTGAAGAGCGCACTGGCCGGATCGATTTTGTTGATGCGACCATTTTCCTTGCGGGGAAAGATGTTTTCGTTGGCGTCGGGCTTAACCACCACGTTGCCGATGGCCCAGGCCAGTACCGGATCACCCGTGTGATGGAAGCGCCCCGCGACGACAGCCGCCTCCACTTCCTTCATGGCCGGATCGAGATACATCCAGCGCTGCGGAATGTCGAGCACCTTTTCGTCGCCCAGGCGCTGCTTCAGCTCCTGCTGCATCTGCATGGCCTGATGCGGATCAAAGGCGAGGCAGGCATGATTGAAGCGCTGAAGGTCTGCCTCAATGTCATTCATCACCATGGCCAGCTTGATTTCCGGCCCGGGGTGGCCCACCATGTGGCCCTGCTTGACCCAGCGCTCGTAGTGCTGATGCTCACCATCATTGGCGCGATCGAGCGGCACATAGTGCGTGCTGAATGCGTAGTAGTGCCGCTGCCCGTCGATATTGCGCACAAAGAGGCGGCAGCGCGAAGTAAGATCGATGCGCGCACCGAGGTCCTCGCCCTCATAACAGGGGTCGTGGAGAAAATCTGCAATGTTGAGCGAAGCATCGGCGCAGCGCCGGCAGGCCTCGATGTTCATCCAGGCCTGCCGCGCATTCACCCAAATATCAAGATGCTTGATGAGAAAACTGTTTTGCCGATTCGCGTTCTGTACGGCCTGACGCTGGTCGGCAAGAATGTTGGCCGGAATAACACTGACGCCAAAGTTCGGGTTGGCCTCAACCACAGCCTCACGCGTGGTCCAGTATGGAACCTCGGTTCCATCTGGCCCGGGAACCAGCCGGTACGGATCGTCTACCGTGTAGACAATGCAAAAGAGCCGGTCATTTTCGATCTGCCCATCGAGCACCTTTTCCAGCTCGTTTTGCAGCTCATGGCAAGGGCTCTCAGGATTGACGCCAGCAGTAGAGATGACGAGCTGGAGGGGCTGCTGGCGCGCCATCATGCCGGTTTTTGCGGTTTCGTACTGCGCGAAAGTCGGCTGCTCGTGGAACTCGTCGTGAATGAAACCGTGCGGCGAGGGACCGTCGCCCGGGTTGCCGATGACGATTTCGAACTTCGACCCTTCGTCGAGGACGAACATCGTTTTTTTGCCGAAGCTGATGCCGTAGTGCTCTTTGAAGAAGCGCGCGCGGCGCGCCATTTTGCTGGCCGGAGCAAATACCTCGTTGGCCTGCTTCTCACTGCTGGCACCGCAATAAACCTCAGCGCCAGGCTCACCATCCGCGACGAAAAGAAAGAGTCCAACGCCTGCGGCCAACGCCGTTTTTCCGTTTTTGCGCGGAACGATGACACGCGCCTCAGTGAAGCGCCGCATGCCGGATTCTTTACTGATCCATCCGAACAGGCCGCAGATGATGAATACCTGCCAGTCTTCCAGCTTGATGGGATGGCCACCCAGAGCCCACTGCCCCTTGACGTGCGGGAAGCACTCGATAAAGCTGCAAACCCCTCCGCCACGCTCAGCATCAAAGCGGTACTCCCAATCGCCCTTGGCACGCTCCAGATCATCGAGGTGACGCTGGCAGGCCAGCCGCACCCACTTGCAGGCGGTGATGCGGCCCTCCAGAACATCATGGCAATACTGCTCAGCCCGCTTTGCGTAACGCACCCAGGCACTGTTGACGCGCTTACGCGCCACGCGTGCCATACTGCCCCCAATTCGGCCCATCCGCACTGTGCCTGGATCCGGCATCAGGATCGCGCTCACGCACCGCGCCCATAACATGCGAACTGTCAACCGGCGTCATGCCCATGGCGGACAACGTGGATTTGAGCTGCGCGAAATCTCCGCTGGGCGCACGCCCCTTGAGCCGTACCGCCTCGTCGATCTGATACTGCAAAACACAGGCCATGCGCAAAAGAGCCCGGTGCGACGAATTCAACACCTTCAGAACACGGTCCTGCTCAATCAACTCATGCCAGCAGGCAACCAGCTTCCTGCAACGACCAACTTTCTCGGCCTGCGAAGTCCATTCCTCTGGGGGAGGCCCGATTGGAGGCAGGACAACCTTAGTCGCCTTCGCCGCACGCGCACGCGCACGCTTGGGGTTCTTCTTGAGCGCTCCGCTCATTTCGAGAACCTTCAGCGGCTTGGGTGGACGTCCTCCGGGCATACAAAGACCTCAGGCCTGCACAGACATTTCGCGCGGCCAACTGAATCAAATGAGCTTCTCCTTGGGCTTTACAGCGCAAACAACGGCTATTCCACCACTACAAGGCAATCAAGCACATTCAAAACTGCAAAACATAAAACGTTGAGTTTTGTGGAGAAAGAGAGGGGGGTCACATGTCGGTCTACGGCCACTAGGGATGGGAGGATTTCAACCCCCTACCCCTACGCCCGAAGGCACCATCCTCTACCGCAGTTTTATAACTGTGGCACTCATGGCAAAGCGACCGCCAGTTGCGCTTATCCCAGAAGAGCTTCATGTCGCCTCGATGCGGAATCTTATGATCTACATCCGTGGCCAGTACAGGCTGTCCCGCGTGGTGCTTATACGGATCTACACACAGCGGATAACGTGAAAGGTGTCCTGCCCGCACTTTCTGCCAAGCGCGTCCATATCCACGCTTAGCAGCGCTCTCTCGATTGCGATCAGCAATCACCTTCGCTGATCGTGGTTGGCACGTCGCGCAGTATCCGTGCTCCACCACGTTCGGACAACCAGGCCGCGCACACGGACACAGCACTAGCGCGCCTTAAAGAAAAGCTGTTCAGCGATCAAACCAGTGAACGCCATAGACTGTTCGTTCCAGTCATCTGGAAACGCAACCTGCTTGCCACCGGGCAACGCAAAGCGCTTCTTCCATTGCTTGCCTGCTGGCGCGTAATACATCGTTGCACCGTGCGTAATGTCAGCCAACACACCGGTTGCCGCCTGTACAGCGACCTCTTGCGCCGCCAACCAAAAAGCATCTTTCTCTTCCGGCCAAATCGCCAACTCAGGATCGCCATGCGCTGTCAGACTGCTGAACTGCCATGGCCGCACGCATTCGTAGTACACGCTGGTCTTCCGCTGTGCCGCGCGATTCAGAATCACGCTTGCCACGCTGTGCATACCAAGCTGGCCACCGCTGCGGTTCTCACGCCAAATCGTCAGCGCCAATATCACCTGATCCAATGCACGCATTAACTCACTCGCTTTCTATATCTGCACAAACGCGAACGGCGCTTTTCGCATTTCGCTACTTAGCGCCGCTCTCTCTGGGGGATTTCGTTACTGGATTGCGCTCAGATCCGCCATCAGCTGGGCCTGATTGAATCCCGCAGGCGATTTCTGGCAGTTAATCCAGTTAGCATCCAGCAGCGCATGTGCTTCGTCCACATACTTCTGCCAGAAGGCTACGGTCATGCGTTTCATCTGACCCCAGGTGATGCATGTAAATCCGGTCTCGTCGTAGGCCGCAACAAACACACAATGGCCGCCCCAGCTGCCACTCTGCGCATCGGCGCCGCCATTTGGCACCACGTCCCACACATCCTGCTTCTGGGCCGTCAGCGGCAGATTCACGCCAATATACACGCCGCCATACAGATTGATTGCCTGTCGGATTTCATCCAGATTGACAACGTTCGCGTCAGCAAACCCCAACAGTCTGTTGCCCGCAAACGTCTGCGACTTCCAACGCTTTAAAACATCCAACTCGACGCCGCCATTGTCGGTGTCCGCCGCATCGTTCGGATCGTAGCCGTCCCACTGCTCGTAGTAACTCAAAATCGTGTTATCCGGAACTGTGACCATCGACCCCGTATTTACCGAAAACACCTGCACCGCATGTCCAACGCCAGCAATGGTGCAACAGCCCAGTTGGTCATTCAGCATCATACCCCAGGCAGTCACACCTTTGGTCCAATCCCTGCTTACCGGCGCTGCCGGCAATGCTGGTGTCATGTAGCACGCCAACTGGAGCGTGCGCTTATCCAGCCGCACCTTTTGGCGGCCAAGCTTCATCATCGAGTGATCTGCCATTTTCAGCCCTCAACCAAACTTCTGATCTTGTTCTGCACCGCTCCAGAAGGAACGATCCACGGTTTCTGTAAACACTGAATCGTCAGCGTCTCGGCGTGCGGATCATACTCCCAGCTCAACGTAAAACCCTTTGCCGACGTCTGCCCACTCAATCCGCCGATTGTCACTCCGGTCTGCTGCAATGCACTTGCACAAATCGCATCGAACCGCTGCGGAGTAATCTCCTCAAACGCCTATGCCTTGAGTGCCATTTTCCGCCTCGAAAAAATCGGGCGACTCATTCCTGAGCCGCCCAGGTTGCCCACTTTTAGTAGCCAACAGCCAACGCCCGCTCATGCAACAGCGCATACGGTACGCCCGTCGCTGCGGCAATATGCTGCTTGTCTGCCGCGCTCCAGCTGCGTTCCACCTGTGCCAGCTTCGCGCTGCGCTTGGCAAGTTTGGCGCTTACCTGCGTTGACGTCTGCGCACTCGACACAAACGCGTCAATGGTATGAATCGCGGCATCCAGACTGGCAATCACTACCGTTCCGGTAGCAGCCGAAGTCGGATCGCTCACCTTAGCCACGGCCAACAGCGTGTCCGCATCATTTACCGCCGTATCCACGGCAGCCTCAATATTGCTCCAGGCTGTGGTTTTGCTGGCGCTCGACGTCGCGGCCAGATAATCACTCAGCGGCGTCTCCAGCGCTATCAGGTCAGCCTCTACTGTGCTCAGCGCAGCAGTCACCTTAGCTGTGCTCGTGGAACTCGTCGAGCTACCCACTGCCGAGTAAATCGTGATGGCTTCATTCAGCAAGCTCACCGCCGTCGGCAGATACGTGTCTATTTCGCTCACCACCTGATTCACCTGACTACCAGTGCAGCCCACCAACCCCATCATGCCCGCAGGCAGCAACAGCGCCAGCAGCAGCAACACACCCAGCTTGGTGCCTACGGTCGTTGACGACGGCTGCGTAGGATCCTGCGCAAACAATCCCAACAACGCCGTGGCCAACGCGCCAATCAGCGTCACCACCGTGCCCGTGCCCGCCGTGCCCAGCGTAATTCCCTGCTGGCTCAGCACACCGGCAACCGTCACAACTGCAACCAGCACGCCGGCCACCGACGTCTTCGGATGATTCCAGATATTCGCAAACCAATTCATTTTTTCTTGCGCCTCCATGCGCTCAAAACAACCGGCCACATCCCATAGGAGCTAGTGTTGCCAACCGCCGCAACCGGTGTTTTTTCCCCGCCAGATCTTCCGTGAGGATGTACTTGTTTCGACCGCTGGGAGCCCAGATCTGCACGCCCGGCCCATCGCTCATCAGCGCTGCGCCTTCTTCGTCGCGGCCTATCAAATCCCGCAGATACTTCAACTGCCCTTCCGTGATGCACCGTTCATTTCCAGGCATGCCATTCTGCGCACGCCCAAAGATGTCGGCTATCAGTTCATGCGCCGTCATTAGCGATCCGTGGCAATTCCGGCGCGGCCCTCAATCGTCGAAAGCCGCCCCTCATGGTTCATCAGCGTTTCGCCATGCCTGACGATTTCGCCCTCATGGCGCTTCAGCCATCCGCTCTGGTCCTTCACGCGCTGCGTTAATTGGCCATAGATAAAAACTCCAATGATCAACTGCGCGATAATCGTTCCGGCCAGGCTCCAATATCCGCTCACTCTCGTCCTCGCTCATGCTGATTTTGGGTACACCCTCACGGCCCGGTCGCCAAACTTCGGCGCGCCGCTGCCATCATCCACGCGGCTCGCTGGCCACGGCCACTGCTTTACTTTTTCAATGGCACGCTCAATCGCATCTTCCGGCGCAGGCCTGCGACCGTTTGGTCTTTTTGGCCTGGTCAGCCGCCACTCTTCGCTACGTCCAAGCGTGCGCGACCGCCCACCAAGACCGGCGTTCAGCATCACCTCGCCCAGCGTAATGCTGGTTGAACTCGCGCCGCTCGGCAGTTCCTGATCCGTGCAAATCGAGAGCAGCACCTGGCAACCCAGAAAGTTGCCACGCTCGTCATACACCTCGCGCCAAGCGCCCGCAGCCAAATGCTGCGCAGCTTCCGTCAGCCTCACCTGCCGCACTACGCGCCACCCCAGCGTGGTATCCGCCGGATACACGTCGATGCAGCGCGACCTGTTTTCCAGTCGTCGTTGACTCGCTGTTTTGCCCATCTTTTGATGGGCGCAGAGAAAGGGATTTTCGATCCGCAAAAAACAAGCCTCAGCGGGAGCCGAGGCAGGGGTTAGTTTTATGCAGACACACTACGGCCTACTCTTACTACTACTCACTGTCGTAGAGACCACCGGGCATGCCGATGACGGGAACCACTCTTCCGGCTCCGAAATACATACTACACGAAGAAATCGGCAGAGACCAAAAAAATAAGGGACTTATATACTTACTGAACCTCGCATAATATAGTGACAATGTCGGTCGTGTAGCAGTAAGCTATCAGGCATGACACGATCCAATGCGCCACGACGTGACTTCGCAGCCCTGCAAGAACGCCGCCGCCGCGCCGCGCGTCTGTTTGCCGCCGGCAAGCGTTCACAGGCAGAGATCGCCCGTGAACTCCTCATCAGCCGTCAAAGCGTGAGCCGATGGTTCGAGGCTTGGCGTCAGGATAAGCCGGGTTGGATTCGCGGGGCGGGGCGGGCAGGTCGTCGGCCGAAACTGGATGGGGCGCAACTCAAGCAGGTGGACAAGGCGTTGCGTCAAGGCGCGCAGGCCCATGGTTTCGGAACCGATCTGTGGACATTGCCCCGTGTGGCGGCAGTAATCGAACGGACCACGGGCGTTCACTATCATCCCGGCCATGTATGGAAGATTCTTGCCGCTCTTGAGTGGAGTCTGCAACGGCCGGCCAAGCGAGCGCGGGAACGCAATGACGAAGGTCGGCGGCTGTGGATGGCGAAGCGGTGGCCGGCAATAAAAAAAACGCCCGGCGGCGAAGAGCCTGGATTCTCTTCCAGGACGAAAGCGGAGTCTCGGAGCGGCCGCCGGTAAGACGGACTTGGGCGCCGAAGGGAGAGACTCCGGTGTTGGTTTATGCCTTCAACTGGAAGAAGCTGTCGATCAGCGCGGCACTGGGCTATCGCTGGGACGGCAAGCGATGCCGGTTGTGGTTTCAGACCCGGCCAGGCAGCTACAACGACGAACGGCTGACCGTCTTTTTGCGTGATCTGAAGAAACACTTGCGCGGGCAGAAGGTGATTCTGATCTGGGATGGACTGCCTGCACACAAAAGCAGGAAGATGAAGCAGTATCTGGAGAGCCAGCGTAGTTGGCTGCAGGTAGAGACGCTGCCAGGTTATTCTCCTGATCTGAATCCGGTAGAGGACTTATGGAGCAACATCAAAGGTCAGGAATTGGCCAACCGATGTGTTGCCGGACTTGGCGAGGCTGAAGACGGTGTGCGCAGCGGCATGGAGAGAGTGCGCCAATCCATACTGCCGTTTTCTTTCCTGCACCACGCGGGACTCTTTTTTTGATCTATCGTGTCACCATATTACGCGAGACTCAGTAAGTCCCTTTCGCGACGGTGCCTAGGCCACATGCCTAGCAATGAATTGCGAGTAAGCCGGTGGAATGGCCTGGCTGAGTGTCTTCATGCTCATCCAGTCAATCCCCATCGCTTCCCGCGCCTGACACACCGTGAATGTTTCCCTGACCAGGTTGCGCACGGTGTTTGTTTGCGGAGTGCTTCCGGTAATCGTGATCGATCGAGGCCGCACGTTATCGACCGGCGTATGTCCGCATACTGTCAAAACCCTTGGAGCCGTGAAGTGTCCACCCTTGCCGCAGACCCACAGGGACGGCACGTATCCGTGTTGGCAGCACGGGCGCAGTGGAATAGAAAATGAAGTTTCAAAAATGCGATGCCGACGAAGCTCCGCACGTCCGTCTTTAGTGCGTAAACCGAACATCGTCCCGCAAAGCATGATGAGGTATCCAGACTCGCCAAGCGGTGCGTCTTCCACGTTTTCAATGCAATATGGAACGCCTGAAGCGATAAGTCTCGATCGCGTGGCCGGGATCAGGTTCGGTCTCTCTTTCTTGTGCAAATGGCGAAGCCTCGAAAACGCCTGGCACGGTGGACTCGCCCAAATGAAATCGAACCCCTCAAGCGGAAATTCCAGCGCGTCTCCCTGGATGAATTTGAACGGGTAGTGCGGCTGAGGGTTGATATCAACCCCCGTCACGTCGTAACCCGCCCGATGCAAACCCATCGAGGCCCCGCCCGCGCAGCAAAACAAGTCAAGTGCTTTTTTCATCATTTCCCCAGGCACCGTAGTGCCTATTCAACGTTACCGTTGCCTGATCTGTTTTCGCGCCCGCCTAAACTCCCCCAAAAACGGTCGCTTGTATAGGTTGTTGTGCTCGAAAGCGGATCTCGACCACATGCACGACACGTCGCTCGTAAGGAGTTCGACACCTGTGAATGTTGAATTATGCTCTCCTTCATATGGCCAGACGTGAACAATGCAATCTCCCATCTTGGACACTTGAATCGATCCGACCTTTGGATATTCACTCATGAAAACAGCCTCACGACATTACTTCTTTTCAGGCATGGAAAGCGCACACCTGACAGCCTCAACAGGCCAGTGACAACCTTCATCGCCGACGAGACCCGCGCCCTCCGCAGCTTCCATGTAGGGCAACACGCCCTCCAGCGCCTCCCGCATCTCGTCGCGCTCATTGCGTATACACGCAATGCAGTTGTCAAACGGGATCAACTCGTTGCGCGAATCCAAAGAGGCATGAACCGGACAGAGAAGGTCAGCCAAACTCTGCGCTTGCGTCTCTTTCGCAACTAGCTCATCGATGCGCTGGAGAAAGTTACATCGTGCAGTTGGGCGGCCCTCGACCGACCCGCCCAATCGAAGTACAGCCATTTCTAGCGTTGCGTCCTGCATCGTATGTGGCCGCCTGTTCCACGCGATGATCGCGGTCTCGCGTGTCGGATGAACGGCATGTTGCGACATTTGGCAGGTCATATCCATTTCGCAGGAAACAAACCAATCATCCCCGGCAAGGCAGTTCACTTCCAAGCTCTCAGTGCGTCCGCAGAACGGGCACGGTTTCAGTTCTTCATCCATTTCAGTCCTTTCTCCGGGCACCGCAGTGCCTATTCAGCAACATCAGGCTACCCTCACCAGCTGTGCCAACTGCATCATCCTGCACACTGACGCATTGCTCTCATGCGCCATCGCCACACGCGCCTCTGGTGTCCACACAACTTCCGCATCGCGCAGCGCAGCACACCGCTCTGCACGATAGTCAAAGCGTTGCGGATCGTCTACCAGCCACTGCGCAAAAGCCATCTCCTGCCCGGCGTCGTCCACCGGTTTACGCTGCTCCAGCGATCCGCGCAGCATCGTTCCAACCACCACAAATCTCAGCATCGCTCCCTCCAGAAACATCCCGGTCACTACGCATCGTGCGATCCTCTTCCGGTAACATCAGTTACGCCGCCTGCTGTTTGCCGTTGAATGAATCGATCTTGCCCACCACTTCCGCACAGAGCTGTTCCAGCCGCACGCGCATCTCTTCCGGCATCTGGCGGCCAACGCGCTTGCGTGCCACAGCCATCACCGCACTCTGCAAGTGCTTCTCCGGCCCTCCCGCGCGGGCTTCCCGCATGGCCTTCGCGCGGCAGGCCTTGCAGTAGCGCTGGCTTTCAGCGCGCTCGTTTTCGCAACCCTTCTTACTGCACACCGTCGATGCTTCCCGGAATTTCATCGTGCCTCTTCTCCTCTCACTTCTCTGTTTCACGTGAAACTTTTTTGTTCTACGTGGAACTGTTAAAGGTCATGCCGCATTACCGCCGAAGGAGCGCATAATCCCACGGCCACTTTCTCTCATCCGCCCACAAACCAAGCTCAAAGAACTTGACCGGACCACACGGAAACCGCATCAGGTGCGCATTTTTCGTAAACTTCCTTACCGACGCCACCATACGTTCCGCCACTGTGCCCAATGCCTCGCCACGCTTTACGCGATCACGCAACACCGCATCGATCACACGCGCAATGCCGCGCCCTCGCCGGTGCTCTTGGTAATCGCATTCACCCATAACCCAGATCCGCGCCGCCGTCACGTCCGCGAAGCTGCGTTCAGGCTTCTCCTGCACCTTCTGCGCTTCAGCCCGATGCCGCACATTCTCTTCGCGGTAGAAGCGCTCGAACTCGCCCCGCATGGCAGGCTGGCAAATCTCCAGGTGTTCCAGCTGCTCCTGCGTGAACTCGTACTCCTGAGGGACTACAGCGTCTTCGCTCTTTACCGCCAGCTCCCCCTCGGTCACGAGGGGGTTAGGGGGGGTAGTCGTTTTTGCAGTCTTGCTTTCTTGCTTAATAGAGGGTGTCGCTCCTAGTGCGACAGATGTGTCGCTCGGAGCGACAGAACTGTCGCACTTTACCTCAGGCGCAAAAAAATTCAGACCCTCTGAACTGTCGCTCTGAGCGGCAGTTTCCGTGCCTTTTTTGCGCGCCAACCGTGCCCGCAGCGCACGCACACTCACGCACAATTCCTCAACCCGCGCCTTAGGCAACTGAAAGCTCCCCAGCTCACGGCAATACTCGCCACCCTCGCGCACCACCAGGTCCTTCACGTCCACCAGCGCGTATCGCCCCGCCGTCCTGCCGCCCACCTCTGCCCGTAGCAGGCCCACGTGCGTCAACACCTGCAAGCACCGCCACACCGTGTCCACACTCTTGCTGCACCACTCAGCCATCTCACGCAAACCCACCCGCGTATCGCCGCCGCGCCGCTTGGGCGAAACAATCCACGCGCCATGCGCATACCGCGCAATGCGGCAATACACCCAGACTGCATCCGCGCCCACAATCGGCTGATACACGTCGGCCAGTTCGTTATCCACCCAGAAGTGGCACGCCTTCCGATCGTTGCGCAGCCCCGAAATATTCTCTGAAAAATTCACAGTGCTTTCCCGTGCGTCTGGCAGATCAATCTCCGCCGCCGCTCTCTCTTCCTGCTTTGTGTTCTGCTACGCCAGCAGCGCTGCCTTCAGGCCGCCAGAAAGCCATGCCACCCGCTGCGCATGGCTCATACGCATATATGCGCGATCAAGCTGATCAGGACTAAACCCCACTGTGATGCACACCTCACATAGCTCGTAAGGATGCGCTGCACACTCAATAAGAGTCTCCGGGGCTTTCTGATGATCCATTCCCGCCGCTACCGATGGGCCTCCGTTCTTCGGCACAAGCTTTTTCACCACGCTCTTCTCTACACCCTTGTTCGCCGCCACCTTCACACCGTCCTGCGGCGCGTTTTTGTACGCATGCCGCTTGGTGCAATACTTCCGGCCGCCATATGCCATGCAGCCGCACCCTTCAGCCGCACACGTCCCACCATCCTCTTTTTTCACCGCCTTCACCTTTCTTCCCACCTCAGCCGCCCGCACGGCCACTGCTCCGCGCCGCGCCTTTTGCCCATCCGGCGTTACTCCCGCAGCCTGCATTGGATTCACGCGCCGTCCTTCAAACCACATGCGATTCGACAACTCCGGCGGCGCAGGCACATCCTTCACCACCCGCGCCAGGCCAAGCTCCTCAGGCGTGCGCGTAACCACCGCGCCCGCATCGCTCTCAAACACAATCTCGCCGTACTCGTCCCCTCGCGCACCGCGCCCGCGCAGCGCACCACCACGCACGGCCTTTCGTTGGCGCAGTCCAGGCACAGCGGCTCCACACCCACCACCTCATCCACCTCGCCGCGCGTGACCGCCGCGCACCTGTGCCCCATCCGCCAGCACGCCCCGCACTCCGTCCCCACTCGCGTCATCCCTCTTGCTCCAACGTGCGTGCCGCCTGTTCAATCTCCCGCGCCCACTTGCGCAGCAGTGGGGAGCTGGGAGGCATTGGCTCATTGGCAAAACACCGCATCCGCTCCACAATCGCCTCCAACTGCCGCCTCTGCTTACTCTTCGCCATCGCCTACCTCCTACTCATGCAACGGATCCAGCACCACCCGCGCCCCGGGCCGCTTCTCTGCACGTGCTGCCGGCAGATCTCGCGCCAAGTCAGCCACGCGCTCGGCCACCAAACTCTGCGCATCCGCCGGGGCCAGATCCGGATCGGCAGCCAGAGCAGCATCATCGCGCCGCACCACCACCACCGCTAACGCCCCGCTGCGCTTCCGCAGCCAATCGGCATAGGCAACAATGGTTCCCGTCTTGCGCCAATCCGGACCTTTGCCCATAACTACCTCCGCGGCGCTTCGCGATCCGGCCCATTAACTACCGTTGCGCGGCGGCCAGGGTGTCATCGCTGGCCTGCTACATTGCCCTGGCTTGAGCTTTGGTCTGTGGAGTTATTCAGCCACTACAAACGCATCCCTAGTGGGAGTGCCAGCCTTTCGCTCGATCCCTCACTCGGCCCCGCCGCGCCTCTTTCACGCTTGCGCGTGAATCTCGTTACGCCAGAATCTTTGCTTCCGGCAGCTTCTTGGCCAGATACTTTTCAATTGCTCGCACGGTGTCCAGCTTCCACTTCTCATCGATCTGGAAAAGTGCAATGTATGGAAGTTCATCCTTGGCTGCCTTCATGCGCAGCAGGAACTTGCTCTCCACCGGATTCACATCGCGGAAGCTACGCCAGGGGATCAGCGAGACGCCCTCGGAGGGCAGCGTGATCTGCGCCTTTGAAAGCGTTCCAGCGGTGGCCGTGACCTTTTGCGACATACCATCATCGGCAATCGACACACTAGACCCGGCTTCCACCGTCGAGCACAGCTGCACCACCTTCATGGCCTCGCCATCAAGGAAGAAGCTGGCACGGAAATCAATCAGGAATTTCTCAGGGGTGTAGTAGGTATCCAGCTTGAACGGCGTCTCGCCCAGATGCCTGGCCACGATGTGAACGGCGCGGCGGCCAAACTTGTCCGGAGTAATATCCTTGACCACCACCTGGAACGGACTCTCCACATGGATCACAACCTTCTCCGGGTTGAGGCCATTGATCTTTGCCGTATATGCCGCAGCCAAAGCATCAAGGGTCGCAACACCAAGATCCTCTTGCCGAAAGGCCATGTCAGGGATCTTGACCACTTCACCCAGTGTTCCGTCTGCATTCACGCGGTACGGTGATTCATGCACATGCACAATTTGCGGGTTTTTCGGAGTCTGTAAATTCGTCAAAAACTCCAGAGCTTCCTTAATCACAAGCACCTTCTCTCCGCGTTCGGCGCGGAACCGGTTTTATAGCGAAACCAAAGTTGATACACCTAGAAACCACTGCGCTCTAGTTTCCGCTGCGAAATTCCAGCGGCTTCACTTCCTTCACCTTCGGTGCCTGCCACAGAGACATCTGGCGCGGATCACGATCGAATGCAATCAACGTCCCTCCATCCGTGCACCCCAGAAAGATCTCCGACTTGTGCGTCTCAATTGCAGCCAGCTTGCAACTGCACTTGAACTCGGTTTCGATCTTTACGCGGTCAGAGTGCGGCTTAAGCACAAGCTCCAGCGTCACCCGCCGCGCTGCTGTTGCCGGCGTATTCAAATCAGCGATGTTATCCAGGGCCTTCTGCAACTCAATCTCAAAACCCTGCACCATCGCGCCTTCGTTGATGTTGCCGATATTGATTGGGATCAGCTCTTCGCTGGCCGCATTCTTCTCCATCACATCCCCCTTCCAAACCACATCGAAAACAGCTCAATCCAGAACGAGCGCGAATCCCAGAGCAGCCAGCACCACACGCCCACCACCGTCAGCGCACAGATCCAGTCGGACGCACTGCGCCGCTTCCGCGCCTTCACCTGCATGCCCAGAGCAGTCAGCGCGATCATCTCCTCGATGCACTGGGTGCAGTACCGTCCATTCAGAGCGACATTCGAGCAGCCCGGCACATCACACTGGTGAGTGCATGCCATCACGAGTAGCTCACTCATGCCGCACGCCCTTTCACCTTCCGCCGCCGTCCGCGAATCATTGCGTGGATCTCGGCCGGGCTCTTCTTCCTGCTGGCCGCCTTGGCAGACCGCCGCGCATCGCGCAGCCGGTTTTCCTCCCGCCCCATGCAGCTCGGGTTAGTGCACACCGTGCGCGCACTATCCAACCACCCGCATGTGTCGCCATCGCCCAGGCGGCAGCTGTCGCCCTCGCATCCGCAGTATCTGCACACACCAGCAATCACCGGCACTTCGCACCACCTTCCACCGCCGCGCCTTCGCTCTCGGCCACCTTCGCGCAGCGATGCGTGTAAAGTATGTGGCCCTTGCCCGTCGGACTCATGCCCACCGCCTGACTCAACGTGAGCGTCGTCAGTTCGACCTCCGCCTCAGGCCTTTGCTGCTCATCCCACTCGTCATCCACAGCACCGCACTGCAGGCAATAACGCCGATTAAGCCCGTGCAGACGAACCCCTTCGTCCGCACGGCCCGCTCCCTCGCCCTGCGCCTCCCCCTTTCGCGTGGTGTTGTTGGACTCTAAACTCTGGATAATTTCGAGCACGCGGCCCGTACGGCAGGTAATAGCGTGCTGTATCTTCCGGCCAGGGCGCGAGGACATCTGGCACTCACGGCACCAGGCCTGTATCTGCTCGAAACTGGCGCTGCCCGGTGCCGGAGGAGCAACGACCAGATTGCGCCGCGCAAGATCGCTGGCCGCAAACAGCAGCTGCACCATCAGCGCCTGCTGCAAAGCCTCTGCCGCCGCGTCCCGAATTGCGGGATGATTGGCCACACAAGGCGCGGGAGTCACATACCCGCCCAGCGTCTCTGGGAACTGCCTCAGCAGCCGCGCATTCTCGCAAGCGGCCTCATGCGCCAGCCCAATCCCCGGCAAATCCACGCCAGTGCAGCACGTTTCAGATTTTGATTTTGAAATCAGCCGATCCACAATTCCCCCTCCGTGTTTTCATTCACTATACATAATTAATAGTAATAACGAACGAAGATTATCCTGCCTGAAATTGCCAGTCAAGGGGAAAATTTCAAAATAATTCTGTTTTTTACAATTTACATGTGTTAAATAATTAATCGAGGTTAGCCATAATGAACAAGAAAGATACCAGTAGTACTGAACTACCCACGACACTGACGCCCAAAGAAGTAGCCCAGCTCCTCCTCATCTCCGAGGAGTCTCTAGCCAATCGCAGATCCCAAGGACGCGGTCCCATATACCGAAAGTTAGGGAACCGCGTTCTCTACTTTGAGTGCGACGTAATTGCCTACCTGAACAGCCTTCCAACCATTCACCCAGCCGTGTAAAGGAGCGATTCATGTCTGTTTTTAAAGTCGAGAAAAGCCCTTTTTACCAATACGATTTCAAGATCGCTGGAAAGCGCTATCGAGGTACAACCGAGGAGCGTTCAAAGGGAAGGGCACAATCCGTTGAAGCAATGGAGCGATCCAAGGTGCTTAGCGGAAAAGTAAACCCGCGTAGCCGCAAATCTCCCACGCTTGCCCAGATCGCCCCCCTATTCCTAGCTGAGCAGGAAGCGGCGTACGCTGCCGGAAACAAGGCATACCAGACACTGCGAAACCTAAAACATGGGTGGGATCAGCTCAGGGACACGCCAGTAGCGGCGATGCGCATTGACACCATTACGAAGGGGACCGCGAGCACTCTGAAGTTTCGCGGCGGAGCGTGGGAAGCGCGAGGCTGCCAGTCTACCCTGAGCCGAATGCTGCACTGGGCAGCCGACAATGGCTATTTGGCCGCCGCGCCGCGCATCGGACGCACCAAGGCTGCAAACCGAGAACTCCGGATCTCCAAGCAGATCGAAACATTGTTGCTGAAAAATATGGATGACGATTGCGCCGACGTATTCCAGATCATGCTTGACTGCGGAATGAGGCCTGAAGAAGTGTTAAAAATGCGCTGGGAAAATGTGGCGTGGGATCGAGATGAGATATTTATCCCCCGAGGGAAAACCCCTGAGTCGCGCCGCTTTGTCCCAATGTCCTCAAGAATGCGCCAGCTGCTCACTGTACGGCGCAACAATGGAAGCCTATGGGTTTTCCCAACCCCGACGTTCATCGACGGTGCCACGCAGCGCAGGGCGCTGGATATGTTCGCCACTGGAGCCAGTATCCGGGCCGTGAGTCTGGAACTAGAGATCAGCTGGCCACTAGCTAAAGCGATCAGCGAGGGAAA
Source organism: Telmatobacter bradus (assembly GCF_048629425.1). Classification (NCBI taxonomy): domain Bacteria; kingdom Pseudomonadati; phylum Acidobacteriota; class Terriglobia; order Terriglobales; family Acidobacteriaceae; genus Telmatobacter; species Telmatobacter bradus. The sequence continues at coordinate 1,527,720 of NZ_CP184532.1, read as the reverse complement.
GCAGCCGAAGCGCAAGTCATCTGTCGATCACCGGGTGAACGTATCCAAGCAATGGGAATCTGCTCGGGAAGCATCCTGTCTTCCAGAGAAGTATGTTCTCTACTGCGCACGGCACGAGTTCGCTACCAGCTTCCTTGAGCACGGCGGTGACCTGGCCACGCTCAAGAAGATCATGGGACACACGTCGATCAGCACTACCGAGAAATACCTGCACATGATCGTCGATCAGAGGGCACGACAGATTATCGATCGACGTAACAACGGCACGAAATTGGAAATTGTGGAGAGATTGGCATGAGTGAAAAGGAAGAACAGAAAAAATTCATCCCCAGAATTGTCCCCAGACAGGAGTTTTTTGGAAGGCTATTTTTGGTATGTAACTCTTTTATTTTCTATTGGCTGCCCCCCAGGGAGTCGAACCCCGATATGCCGCTCCAGAGGCGGCTGTCCTACCATTGAACGAGGGGGCAGCATTTGTCTTAGCGGCTCTTGGTGTGTTTCAACCGCCGACTTTTCAAATATAAACGGGATCGGGGCCTGGGTCAAACTTCTTGATTTTCCCCTGTTTTTACTAGATTTTTCTCCATCTCCTTCCGATATGACCTATGAAGTGTGCCAATTTTTCCACAGATTGACTCTGTTGCGTCGCCTGATCCCCTCGTGGCTCTCGCCTATCAACTGTTTTGGCGAGTTATTCGTCCAACCAACAAGGGAGCTTTTGCTGCATTTTCCGGCTCTTGACGAGAATGTGTAAAGGCCATCGTTTTACGCGGCTTTCTGAAAGGCGACGAGTTGGGTTCTTGTGGCGGCCAGCCGTTGCGCTTTCAGCAGCAGGTAGTTGAGATTGCGGTAGCCGCGTCCGCGTCGCAACAGCGCTTTGATGTTGCCGTTGACTGCTTCGACCACCCCCAGGGGAACCTTTGTTCTGCAGTAGTTCAGGATTCCCTCCAGATGGCGAAGCAGCATGTCGGCCAACTTCTCCATGGGCTTGAGCCGCTGCCAGCGCAACTGATCGATCCAGTTCTTCAGGTAGCGCAACATCGCGCCCTCATATCTGTAGCTCCACAGCCGATCCAGACTTTCCTTGAGCAGGTACGCCTTCATCACGCGCCGGTTCAGCGCAAACAGTTCGTTGAGTTGCTGTTTTTGGCGCGCGGTCAGATGCACCCAGCGCGTCAGCAGCAGCCAGCGCTTGCCCTTGACCAGTTCCCGCGCCGGCCCGCCCTTGCGGAAGAACTCCTGGCGGCGCACCTCATCCACAGCCGCTCCGGCGTGCTTCATGATGTGAAATTTGTCATAGATGATGCGGCAGTTGGGCAGCCACTCGGCGATGCTCTGCTTGAACGGTTCCCACATATCGACGCAGGCAGCCTGCACCGCGCCACGTTGAAAGGGGCTCAGTTGCTTGGCGAAGAACTCGTCGAGCGTTTCCTTCTTCCGCTCCGCGCCGAACCACAGAGGCTCGGCGGTCCCGAGGTTGCTCACCACGGTGATGAACTTTTGCTTTTTGCCCACAAAGATCTCGTCCACACCCATCTGCCGCAAGGCCGGCTTGCGCCGCGACTTTGCCCAACGCGCCAGATACCGCTGATCGATGGCCCGCACCGTGCTCGCCGCCAGACCAAACTGCCGCGCTACTCGGCTGGCTGCGGAGCTTTCGCAGGCTTGGCCTACCGCATCCTCGAAACGCTTGCTGAAGGGCGCTTTGCCAGGAAGCAGCGGCACCTTCTCCGCCTTGACGCCGCAGTCCAGGCAACGAACCCGGTACAGCTCGATCACCACCGTGGTCAGATACTCGAAGCACGGCAGATCGCGCACTTCCCGCTCATAGCTGGCTACCATTTCGCCTGTTGGCCTGCCGCAGCCGGAACAGACCAGCAACTTGTTGGCCCGCTTGCGCCGAACCCAAAGCTTCAGCCTTTTGCCAGGCTCGTCAATCTCATGCCGGTAGACCTTGTAGCCCGGCCATCCCAATACCCGCGTCCAATCGTTGTCGCGCATCGGGAGGAGAATAGCCGATTCCACACCTCAAGCAAAACCCGCGAAAATCACGCTGCCTTACAGATTCCTGCGCAGAGCCCATTTTCCTTTCATTTTGCTTATGCCTCTCTTTTAACTGCTTACGATAGAATCGGCTTAACAGTGGAAAGCATTCTCAATCTCGTGTGGCTGGCAATTGCGGCAACCATGGTGACGCTCTGGTGGCGCCAGCCTGCCCCTGCCAGAGCGCAACACAGATTGCATCTGGTTGCCATCGCCGCGCTGTTGCTGATTCTTTTCCCGGTCATTTCCCTCACCGACGACCTGATGGCTGCGCAAAATCCTGCCGAAACCGACACAACCATGCGTCGCGATCATCAGGCAGATGAGTTGCATGTTTTTTTTCCTGCAACCGCCATGCTTCCGGCCACCGCAATGGATATACTCTTTCCGGAATCCGGGTTTGCTCAGCGAATCCGCGATCTTTCCGTTACGGTAGTTGTTTCCCCGGCGCTGATGCAGCCGGTCAATCGTCCCCCGCCATTGGCTTAGTCTTTACGCCTTTCTTCATTCCCCATTCCGCCCCCAACAACACGCCGCCTAGTAGCGGCGCAAAGGTTCTCCATGAAATTTCATCCCCACGCACTCGCGGCTGTGGCGCTGGCGCTTATCTGGATGCCGGTACAGGCACAGCAATCCCTGACATGGGACGAGTTGAAGACGCGTTTTGAAGCGGCCAATCCGCAACTGAGGGCCGATGAGCTTTCGGTTGACGAGATGAAGGCCGAAGAGACAACGGCGCATCTGCGACCCAATCCGCAGCTAACGGTCGGCACCGATGGCACCCAGATCGCCCGCCACAACGGCGTCTGGCAGCCACTCTCCGGCACCGACGTGCAAAGCTCCTTCAGCTATCTGCATGAGCGCGATCACAAGCGTGATCTGCGGCAGGAAAGCGCCAAGCAGGGCACCCAGATCACCGCGTTGGAGCACGAGGATCTGAAGCGCAATATGCTCTTCAACCTGCGCACACTCTATGTGCAGACGCTCCAGGCCAAAGAAGTTTTGCGCCTCGCCAAGGACGATCTCGCTTACTACGACCACATCATCGAGATCAGCAATGAACGCTTCAAGGCTGGCGATCTGGCACAGATCGATCTGGACCGCATCGAATTGCTACGGGTGCAGTATGAATCGGAGCTGGAGCAGGCCGCCGTCAACCTGCGCACCTCAAAGATTCAGCTGCAGCAGATGCTCAACGACAAAACACCGGTCGAGCAGTTTGACGTGGTGGGACTCTTTGAGTTCAGTCCGGAGCTGAAGCAGCTTGAGGACTATCGGCAGATGGCGCTGGATGCGCGGCCTGACCTACGTGCGGCGTTGAAGGCCGTAGAGCAGGCCCAGACCAACCACAAGCTGGCCGAGGCCAACGGTTCCACCGACCCAACCTTCAGCAGCTGGTACACGTGGAATGCATCGAACAACAATCCCAATGCCAATCAGACGCTGGGCCTGAGCGTAAGCGTTCCGCTGCGCATCTTCGATCGCAATCAGGGCGAGAAGCAACGCACGCTGATCGACATTGACCGCAACAAGCAGTTGACCGATGCAGCCCGCGCCCAGGTCTTCAGCGATGTGGACTCGGCCTACGCACAGGTACAGAGCAACATTAACCTTCTGAAGCCCTACAAGGCGAAGTACAACGATCAGGCGCTGCGCGTACGCGATACGGTGACGTATTCGTATGAGCATGGCAGCGCTTCGCTGATGGACTTTCTGAACGCGCAGAGCGACTTCCGCCAGGTGCAGCTTGCCTACGCTCAACTGATTGGTTCTTATTTAACCGCCGCCGGCCAGCTTAATCTGGCGGCCGGAAGCGAGGTTCTTCCATGATGGATTCTTCCCGTTGCACTCTTGTTGTGTTGCCTGCTCTTGCGGCAACGATGCTTTTGACTACAGTCGGCTGCAAAAAAAAGGACGATGGAGCGACGGCACCTCCACCTGCCAAGGTAGTGCAGATCGCAGACATGAACACCATCGCCATTGACCCGAACGATGTGGCCAAGTTCCAGTTGGCGGCGGCGGAGTCAGTGGAGGATACATCCCAGTTGAAGGCCACTGGAGCGGTGCAACCCGATGTATCGCGGGAAGTTCCGGTGATCTCCATGGCCAACGGCCGCGTGGTGGACATTCATGCCCGCCTGGACGACAACGTAAAGAAGGGCCAACTGCTGTTGAAGGTACAGAGCCCCGACGTGACTGCAGCCTTCGATGTATATCTGAAGGCCACCAACGACGAGCAGGTGGCCGACAAGGCATTCAAGCGCGCCGACGATCTGTTCAAGCACGGCGCCATCGCGCAGGCTCAGCTGGAACAGGCCGAAGACACGGCCAAGAACGCCAAGGCCGACCTGAACGCCGCTGAAGAGCAGCTGAAGACGCTGGGCGTGAACAAGGCGCATCCGAGCAGCGTAGTGCCCGTTTACGCACCCATCTCGGGCGTGATCGTAGCGCAGAACGTGACCAATGCTTCGGCTGCGGGCGTAAGCCTTTCCGGTTCGTCGACGGCCTTCACCATTGCCGATCTCTCCACCGTGTGGGTGGTCTGCGATGTGTATGAGAACGACATTCCCAAGCTGCAGCTTGGCCAGCAAGCCAGCATCACCTTCAACGCCTTTCCGGACAAGCCTTTGACCGGGCGCGTCAGTGACATTGGCCCCATCCTCGACCCCGCGTTACGCACGGCCAAGGTACGCATGGAAGTGGCCAATCCGGGCTTTCTGAAGCTGGGCATGTTTGCCACGGCCACCTTCTCCAGCCGCAGCAAGCAGACTTACGCCACCGTGCCAGCCAATGCCGTACTGCATCTGCATGATCGCAACTGGGTCTACGTACCGGCCGGCGACAATCACTTCCGTCGCGTACAGGTGGAGGCTGGCAAGATGCTTGACGGCAACCGCCAGCAGCTTCTTTCCGGCATTCAACCCGGCCAGCAGGTTGTGACCAACGCCCTGCTGCTCGACACTGCGGGGAACCAATAGCATGATTCGTGCACTTGTGAATTTCGCACTGAAGAACCATTGGCTGGTTCTGGGCGCCGTGGTTCTGCTCTCGGTATGGGGCGTACTCAGCTTCCGCAGCCTGCCGATCGAAGCCTATCCCGACGTAGCCAACAACTACGTACAAATCATCACCCAGTGGCCGGGCCGCTCCGCTGAAGAGGTTGAGCGCCAGGTCACCGTGCCGGTCGAAATCCAGATGGCCGGCATCCCCCACCTGACTCATCTGCGTTCCACCTCGCTTGCAGGCCTGTCGAGCCTGATGCTGATCTTCGACGATAGTTCCATCGGCGATCAGAACCGTGAGCATGTGCTCGAACGGCTCAATCAGGTAAGCCTGCCCGCAGGTCTGGTGCCGCAAATGGGCACAGACTGGAGCCCGGTTGGCCAGATCTACTGGTACACGCTCGAAAGCACCAACCCCTCCTATGACGTGATGGAAAAGAAGTCACTTGAAGACTGGACGATCGAAAAGAACTTCAAGAGCGTCGATGGTGTGGTGGACGTCTCCAGTTTCGGCGGCCCTACCAAGGAATACCAGGTCAAGCTTGATCCCGAAAAACTGGTCAGCTACGGCCTGAGCATTGCACAGGTTGAACAGGCTCTGCAGAACAACAACACCAACGGCGGCGGCAGCTTCATCGAGCAGGGCACGCAGCAAATCAACGTACAGGCCCTTGGTTTATTCACCGGCATCAGCGACATTGAAAATACGGTAGTAAAATCGGCCAACGGAACACCTGTACGCATCAAGGACATTGCTTCCGTCGAACAAGGGCCGAAGATCCGCCTGGGCCAGATCGGCCGATCCTTCCACAAGGAAGACGGAACTATCGTCGACAATCCTGACACGGTCGAAGGCATCGTGCTCCTGCAGAAGGGCCGCGATAGCGATTCCGTGCTTACCAGCATTCATCAGGAGGTAGACAAGCTTAACCATAACCTTCTGCCGCATGGCGTTAAAGTGGTTCCCTTCCTCGACCGTTCGGATCTGGTGAAGTTCACCGTCAAGACGGTGGAAGATAACCTCACCGCCGGCATGTTGCTTGTCTCGATCATTTTGTTTGTCTTCCTCGGCAACGTCCGTGGCGCAATCATCGTGGCACTCACCATTCCGTTTGCGTTGCTGTTTGCCTGCATCTGTCTGGACATCGCACACATTCCCGCCAACCTTCTTTCGCTGGGCGCTCTGGACTTCGGCATGGTCGTCGACGGCTCCGTGGTGATGATTGAAAACATCATCCGCCATATGGCTCACACCGGCGACACACGAACCCCCATACAGAAGATTCGCGATGCGGTCTATGAAGTACAGCGTCCGGTCTTTTTCGCACGCGGCATCATCATCGTTTCCTATCTTCCCATCTTCACGCTGGAAGCCGTTGAAGGTCGTCTGTTCAAGCCCATGGCCTGGACGGTCTCCTTTGCGCTTGCCGGTGCTTTGTTGTTCGCCATCGTAGTTGCTCCAGTGATGGCCAGCCTCTTCTTCCGCAAAGGTGCAAAGGAGTGGGAGAACCCGCTGATGACCTGGCTCACCGGCCACTATCGCACCGCCGTACGTGCGGCCATCCTGCATCGCCAATGGACCTTCGGCATCGCGGCGATTCTGTTCGCCATCGCCGTCTATCTGGCATTTGGAGGCCCGGTCGGCAGTGAGTTCCTGCCCCATCTGGATGAAGGATCCATCTGGGTGCGTGGCACTCTGCCACCGAGCGAAGGCCCCACCGACTCTATCGCCTTCATGAACAAAGCTCGCGTGATAATGGCTTCGTTCCCTGAAGTTAAACAGGTGATCAGTCAGACAGGCCGTCCCGATGATGGCACCGACACGACGGGCTTCTTCAATACAGAATACTTCGTTGATCTGAAGCCACGCGAACAGTGGAGACCAGCCTTCCACCAAAACAAGGAACTGGTCATCGAGGCCATCGACAAGGAACTGCAGAAGTTCCCTGGCGTGCTGTGGAACTACTCCCAACCCATCAGCGACAACATGGAAGAGGCCGTCTCGGGCGTGAAGGGCGAACTAGCCGTCAAGCTCTACGGCGACGATCTGCACACTCTTGAAAAGAAGGCCGACGAGATCCAGTCGCAGATGGCTGCTGTACGCGGCGTTGAAGACCTGGGCATCTTCCGCATCATCGGCCAGCCCAACCTGAACTACACTGTTGACCGTGAGGCCGCAGCACGTTGGGGCATCAACGTCAGCGACGTTCAGGACGCGATTCAAACCGCCGTGGGTGCAAATGCGCTCACCCAGGTGCAGCAGGGCGAAGCACGCTACGATGTGACGCTCCGCTATCAGCAGCCTTATCGCGATACACGCGAGGCCATCGATAACGTACGCCTGCTGGCACCTTCGGGAGAACGCGTTTCTCTGGCTCAACTCACCAAGACCTCTACCGACGATGGCGCGGAAGAAATTTATCGCGAAGGCGGCCAGCGTTACATCGCCATCAAGTACTCGGTGCGTGGCCGTGATCTTGGCTCCACGGTGACCGAAGCCATCAACAAGGTGAACCACAACGTTCAGCTCCCCACGGGCTATCACCTTGAGTGGGCTGGCGAATTTGCCAGCCAGCAACGCGCCAACCAGCGCATGGCCATCGTTGTTCCGATTACCGTCCTGGCCATCTTCCTGTTGCTCTACACCATGTTCCGCTCGTTCAAGTGGGCCATGCTGATTATGGTTTCAGTGGTCATGGCCTCGATTGGCGGACCGCTGGCGCTGTTCCTCACCCACACCAACTTCTCGGTCTCCTCCGCTGTCGGCTTCCTGGCGCTGTTCGGCGTTTCGGTAGAGATTGGCGTCATCATGCTGGAGTACATCAACCAGTTGCGTGCTCATCGCAAGGGCATGCGCGAAACCAGCTCTCAGAGCATCGTGGATGCGGCTGTGGAAGGAGCCGTCCTGCGCCTGCGCGCCATTCTGATGACCATGCTGGTGGCCACTCTCGGCTTGCTGCCCGCTGCCGTCTCACACGCCATCGGCTCTGACTCACAGCGGCCCTTTGCCATCGTGATCGTTGGCGGCCTGCTTGCTAATCTGGTCATTGGCATCTTCCTGCTGCCCACACTCTATGTGTGGATGGCCCGTGAAGACGATGTGCTGCCGGTCGTTGAACCTGCCGCAGAAGAAGAATAACCCCAGTAATCCTCCCTCTGGGCACATAAAAAATCCCCGGCTCTCATCGAGCGCCGGGGATTTTTCATTTACTACGGATTAAATTGTCGGCCGAGCCTGCACGCCGCGCGTTGTAATGGTCAGTTTGGCTCCGGTCAACTCCGGTCCATCCCAACCGTCCTTCTCTGTCTCAATGTGAATCTCGCCCGCCTGCTTGGTGGCCTGCACAATCGCCTGCGCAAGCCCGTTGAAGAGTGAGCGCTTCGACTCCTTGTCGCTCTCCTGGCAGTTGGGATTGCCATTGCCCACGCCAATCAACTCACCAGCACCGCTCACCTTGAAGCTGATCAGATTGTCTGCAGTCGGCACGGCGCGGCCTTCCTTGTCGAGCACCTCCACCTTGAGCAAAGCCACATCTTCACCATCGGCATTGATCTCGGTACGGTCCGCCGTCAGCCGGATGGCAACGGGCTCTCCGGTGGTTTCGCGTTTTTCCACCAGGGTCTGCTTACCATCCTTCCAGCCGCGAGCTTCAATCACGCCGGGCGCATACTTCACCTTCCACTCCGCATGACCGAACTTGGCAATCTTCTTTTTGCCCTGACTCTCGCCATTCAAGAAGAGCTCAACCTCTTCCTGATTCGAGTAGACCCACACGGGAATCAGCTCGCCTTCCTTGCCTGCGAAGTTCCAGTGCGGAAACAGATGCAAGACCGGCTCAGTGCCCCACCACGACTTGTAGTAATAGTACGCATCCTTGGGGAATCCGCACATGTCCACAATGCCGAACTGGGAGTTGATCGACGGCCACGCGTAGGGGGTTGGCTCACCACGATAGTCGAAGCCGGTCCAGGCAAAGCCGCCCGCCTCCCACTCCCGCGTGCCATAGAAGCTCACCCACTCTTCGGTGCTGTTGGCCCACTTGGGCACATTCAGATCGTAGGCGCTCACCACGTTGCGCTTGGCATCGGTAAAGTATTCTCCGCGCGTGAAGACGGTACTGGCCGTCTCCGAGCCGAAGATGGGCCTGGTCGGATGCTTCTTGTGAAAATCGTCCGGGTATTTCAGGTTGTAGTTGAAGCCAATAATATCGAGCGCATCGGAAACACCCTTGGCATTGTCGCCATTCACCGCAGCCGAAACCACACGCGTCGGATCAAGCTCATGGCAGCGCTGCACCATGGTGGCCGCAATCTTTTTGCCAAGCTCGGCCTCATCGTTCTGCAGGTGCCATTCTTCATTCCCAATGGACCACAGAATGATGGCAGGCGCATTGCGATAGCGCTTGATCATCAGCTCCAGTTGCGCCAGTCCTTCAGCGCTGGAGCTCATCTGCCGCGTCTCGCACATCATCATCATGCCCATGCGGTCGCAGGCTTCCACCCACTCCTGCGTAGGCATATTGTGCGAGGTACGCACCGCGTTCGAGCCCATCTGCTTGAGCACACCCAGGCGGAACCACTGCAGACGATCCGGCAGCGCCGCACCCACGCCCGCATGATCCTGATGGTTGCATGTGCCCTGAATCTTTACGGGCTTGCCGTTCAGGAAGAATCCCTTGTCCGCATCGAAGCGGACCATGCGCACACCAAACTGCACGCGCTCAGCATCGCGCACCTTGCCTGCCACGCTCAGAGAAACTTCCGCGGTGTACAGATTCGCTTCTTCCAGCGACCACAAGGCTGGATCGGCTATCTTCGCGCTGGCCGTGTAGGCCACGCTGCCGTCGGCATTCACCGTCTGCGCTGCGGCCTCCGCCGTCGCCACGGTCTTGCCCGCAGCGTTCAGAATGCGCCAGGATACGCTGGCCTTCTCGCTCTGCGCACCCTGATTCTCAACCACCGTTCCCAACTCAATCGTCGCGGCATGCGGCTCGATCTTGGGAGTCCGCACCCAGCTCTCCCACTTGCCCAGATGCAGCGGATCGACCTTGGTGAGCCACACGTGGCGATAGATGCCCGCACCCTCGTAGAACCATCCGTCGCCAAAGCTGGCATCCACACGGAGGGCCACGCAGTTCTTCGCGCCCGCATTCACAAAGTCTGTAATGTCGTAGCGGAAGGGCGCATAACCATTGTCGTTACGGCCTACAAAGCAGCCGTTCACAAACACCAGCACGCTGCGAAACGCGCCATCGAACTCCAGCACCAGCCGCTTGGCGGCATCCGCTTCCGTCACCGAAAACTCGCGACGGTACCAGCCCACGCTGGTCTCGGGATACTTGCGGCCAATTGGCTTGTAGCCATGCGAATTCAGCGCTTCATCCCAGACAAACGGCAGTTCCACCGCCCAGTCGTGGGGCAAGTTCAGCTTGCGCCATTTGGCGTCGTCATAGCCAGCCTTGGCAAACTTGAAATCTCCGGTCTTGGCAAAGTCGCCCTGATCGGTGCCAAAGCCCAGGTCACGTGCCGGGTCGGCCCCATGGCCGAACTGAAACTTCCAATCGAAATCAAAAAGCAGTTGTTCGCGCGGGCCAAGCGCGGCCAAAGCATGGGCCTCAACTTCTTGTTGCGCAACTGCCGCAGCCACCTGCGCCCAGGCCGAGCGGGCCAGCACAGAGGTAGCGGAAAGCGCCAATCCTGAATACAGCAGGTTACGACGAGAGAAACCAGGCATGGTAAACCTCAAAAAATGCATATTGGCCATGAATGGCCTTGGGATACATTCGAAAAAGGAAATATACCCGATGGCGGCGGCACATGTAAACGATTACTGACGCCCTCAAGTTTTCCTCCGTTTCTTCGCTTCCGGGCCGGGCAAAGTCGCACCGGATATGTTACATTCAATAAGTCGGATTAAAGCCGGAGAGATGGCCGAGTGGCTGAAGGCGCACGCTTGGAAAGCGTGTATACTCGAAAGGGTATCCAGGGTTCGAATCCCTGTCTCTCCGCCATAGATATATATAAATCATTCATTTTCACTCACTTACAACATTCAAAACACTTTAAGTCAATTCTTCTCTTTCTCGCCATTCCATAAAATCCAGTAAATCTAACCTATTCCATCTGTTTTGCGCGACAAAATCTTTATTGCGCGACAACGATTTAGCCCCCCTAGAAAACATTCTTCAACGCCCGCACCCCGCGCTCACCCCACATAACAATCGCTGGAAGAGCCTTTTCCCACCACGACTTTGGCCGATCCAGATCAGCCTCCAGATGGTCAGCCACCTTGCGGCCATCCGTGGCCATGATGGCTGCCTGCTTGCTGGCCACCTGAGCATTCTTCAGCACCGGCACAGCCGCCGCGCCCACCTGCTCATACTGCCGCGCTGTGGCCCCCAGCTGCGTTTCCAGCGGCACAACACCGTCAACCACCCGCCCCGTGGCCACGAGCGCCACACCCGCGCTCTGTGCCGCTTCCGTAAGTGATCCCGAGAGAATGCCCACGGCCGCCACCGCATGATTGACCTGCCAGAGCGTGGCCCGCGTATCGCGCAGAATCGCATTCACGCCGGCCGCTTGCTGCCTGCTCGAATCACTCCACGCCTGCGAGGCCGCGTTGACGTTGGCCAGAGCCGCGTCTATGCGGGCCAGCAGGCCGGTACTGGGCCGGTTGAGCGTATCCAGCGCGCCGTTGACGCCATCCAGCGCCGCGATGCCACGTGTGGCCACCGGAGGCACATACCGCCATGCCAGGATGGCTAGAACGACAAACAGCAAAGCCGAGGGCGACAGCCATGCGGCTGCCGCCCTCATCGTTACAGTTTGCAGCCAGCGCGGCATATTAGGCTGCCGCCGTGCTGGTGCTGCTGGTCGCAGCCTCGTAGGCATCGATCAACACCTCGACGCTCGCGATAGCTTTGTCGGCCACCTTCTCGATGGTCGCGGTCAGTGTGGAATTCTTCACCTGAGCGGTGGCCAGCAGCTCGGGCAAATCGGCCTTCAGCGCATCAAGCGCAGCCTTCGCCGTGGTGGCATCGGCCAGGTCCGTCGCAGCCGCCTTGGCGGTGGCCAGCGCAGTCTCGATGGCCTTCAAAATAGCCGCAACCTCGGGCTCGGCAGTGGGATCAACCACGAGGACGACGGCCTCAATTTCCGGAGCCGTGGCAACCACAAAAGAATCCACGAGACCCAGCCAGGTCGGGCTCTTCTTGAAGATCTTCACAAACACCTTTTCAACCTTGGCCAGATCAGTTTCCGTGTCCTTGATGATAGTTACGAATACGCTCATAATGTCAGCCTCCATGCTGATTGGTTCAGCCTGCAATGCAGGCGGGTTTACTGCTGAGGGTTTGGCCCCTTCTTCGTTTGGCCAATGAATGCGCCAAGGCCGCCTGAGGCGAGCGAAGAGGCCAGCGTAAAAAGGTCATGCTGTGCCGTGGCATTGCCAGGGCAAACATAGGCAGTCACGGCCAGCAGAGAACCCAGCGCGATGATGGCGATGGGCCAAAACTGCTGCGGAAGGGTGTTCATACCGTCTCCGTTCCAGCGCGCATTGCGCGCGCAAAAAAGCCGAGCCCGAAAGCCCGGCACACTTGCGGCAACCGCCTAAACTCAGGCATTGCTCAAAAACTCGCTGCGCTCAGCCACGCGACGCCGCAACAGCCCAGCCACGACTTGGCCGCTGCATTTATCCCACTTTTCAAACTCCAGCGCAGCCGCCTGCAGATCCCCGCGATTGATGAGCGCTAGCAGCTGCGAATGGTCGAAGCTGCCGCAGCCGCAGTTGAACGTGAAATCGACCAACGCATCGAACTCGTGCCGCGTGAGCTGCACATGCACGAGGCGATTCACCTCGGACTCGGCCCAGGTAATGTCCTGAGCCAGCCAGGCCTCGGCCTGCGCCTGCGTGCAGGTCATGCCGAGCCGCACACCCCGCGTGTGGCCATAGCCGATTGTCGGCACGTTGTTGCTGTCCAGGTATGCCTTGAGCTTGCATCCCTCAAATTGCTCGGTTAAATGCAAGCCGCTCCGGCTGTATTGCATCTGACTCATCTGGAAATTCCTCCTTAAAGCAAAAGGCCAGCTCATTGATGAGCTGACCTGTGAGTGATTCTTTGTGGCCTACCAACCGAAAACATGTTTGCTCACCCATCCAGCAACCGTCGTGACGGTCGCTGCAATGGCGGTCGCCTGCCAGCGCCAGCGCTGCAAACCATCGACCTTGCGCTCGACGGCCGTCATGCGGCAATCATGGCCATTGTCGATCAGGCCATCCCTTACGACAACCTCCAGCGCTGTAACGCGCTCAGCAGTAATGCGCTGCTGAGATGCGACTGACTCGCGAAACTCTCGGAACTCGGTATCCCTGAATGCCCGAAACTCTTCGAGCAGAAGCACTGCAACCTGATCGCCCATAGGGCTCCTTACTGGATGTAGATGTCGTAGACATTGAGGTAGATACTGCCATTGCCGCCCGCGCCATCAGGGACCACAATAAAACCAATCGCTAGCGTGGAAATATCAACCCCGGAAGGAATCGAGACCGTGTAAGTGGTGGTTGCATTCGCGGCGGTGATGGTGGCCGCAGTTACACTCATCGCGCTGGTGCCTTCAGCCATCCAAGACGTTCCGCCATAACTCACTTCGATGGTAGCCGTTCCCGTGGTGCTAAAAGATGCGGAGCAGACGATACACAGCGTCATCGCTGCCGTTAAAGTTATAGCTGGGAACCCACCATAAGTAGTCCTACCTTCGGCAATTGTGGTTCCGCCACCGCTACCGACCGGAAAAGAAATTTCGCCACTTACAACCTGCGTGCTTACGGTCACGTCGCACTCCCCGAAGACGATGAAGAACTATACACAGTACCGCCGACAACCGCACATGTGCCCAGATTGTTGTCGTAGGCATACGTCGGATTTACGGTCGCCTGACGGGTGCCGCCAGTAGCCATCATCATGTCGTTGTAATACTCTGTGGGCTGGTAACGTGTGGAGTAACTCGGCGTCGTAACGCAGGCTAGGTAGAAGTAGCCGGCCTTTCCTTGAAAGGTGCTCGGCGAGGTGGTTAACTGCACGTTGGGTGTGATGTTTGCAAAGGTTGGATCGCAGTAAAAAGCGTAATAGACGGTAGACTGCGCGAGGCCCGAGAAGTACGTGTACTCGGGCACAATTGAAAATGAATTTCCGTTGATCGTGAATGTGATAGGGCTGGAGAGATACGCACAGGCCGTGCCGTCGCTACTCGCAATGACGATCAGGCACCCGCTCGCTAGCGGATTCATCGAGGTAGCCGATGCGCCGTACGCATCACACACCTCAGAGCCAGCGTTCTCTACCCAGTCCGAGTACACGCCGGAATACGACTTGCAACGGATGCGCACCAAGTAGGTTGCGCCTGCAGTCGCGCCACCAATTAGCACCGACGAGGCAGAGATATTCACGTCAGAGAGCGCGGTCCAACTCGACCCACCTGAGAGCATGTACTGCACCTGCATGCTCTCAATGTCGCTATCCGTAATCGCATCCCACTGCACGTAGAGCGAGATGCTGATCGAGCCATCCGCATTTGTTGTGATCGTATTCGGCAGGCCCTCAGAAGAGTTTCCCGAGCCGCTATACACAAGCAAGCCGGTCGGATCATTAATCAAAGGGCTGGAGGACGGGTACGAGTATCCCTGTGGCGTCAATTCTTCCGAGGTAGACCACGAGAAGATGGAGTCGTCCACCTCTTTCAGCTCGAGCCTGCAGACCAGAGCCTTGCCCTGGATTTCCAGACTGGACTCCTGCACCTCAAACATGTGCTCCGTGAGGCCATATCGGGGGATGTTCACATAAACCCAGTCGCCCGCCGTGAGTTGGTAGCCGCGCACGTCCGTGGTGAGCGAGAGGCGCTCCTGAAACCGCGTCCGCATCAGATGTATCTTTGCCAACCTCTGCGCCATGCTGGCCGACTGCGTGAACGGCAGATCGATTTCAGCGTAAATGCGCTCATTACCGTCCTGCACAAGATACTGGTCGGTACTGTACCCATGCTCAGTGTCCTGCAGATAGGCAGGAAAATCGCTCGGCATGTACAGGTTCTCAGGGCTGGCATACGTTCCCTTCACCGCGTTAAAGAGCGATGTCAGCGTCGTCTTTGGCCTGTAGGTGACGCCGCCAACCAGCCAATCAGGCGTGATGGTCAACGTAGGAGTCTGCGCAACACCAACCTGCAGGCCGAACTTTCCGCCATTCAACGTAATGCGCCCGGCGCACGACGACAGCATTTTATTGAGGATCGAACCGCGCGTCTCGGTCAGCATAAAGCAGCCGTTGAGCGTGTAGGTTCGCTCCGTGCCGCCATCCGCCAGCGATACCACCTCATCGCACACATTGGCGGCCGTGCTGAAGGACGTCTTGTCAATCTGACTGGCCGTCAAGCCAAACCCGCCACGCTCACGCGGAGTCATCAGGTAATCCATGATGCAAACTGCAGGATTATCTGACCACCCGTAAAAAAACGAACTCACGCCATTTGCGGTACTGACAAGGGATCCCGTGCGAGGATCGATGAGCGTGTTTTTTCCATAAAGCAAAAACTGAAGATTCGGCAGAGCTGAGAAATAGCTTGAATCGTAACCGCACTGCACATAGACAGTCGTGTAGCCGTAGCCCACACAGGACGAGTTCCAATCCGTTCCGGCGCTCAGCAGCAGAGGAAAGGTGCTCGTATTCGTGCCGTCCAAAATATGGAAGAAGATCTTGTTGCTGTAGTCCGGGAAAGTAGTAGTGATGCAACCCAAACTTGTCGCTGTGCTGTCAGTGACTCCGCACGTGTAGGAATAGTGGCAGTCATCTGCACCCTGAGTGAAAATG
The DNA here is from genome assembly GCF_048629425.1 of Telmatobacter bradus. NCBI lineage: Bacteria > Pseudomonadati > Acidobacteriota > Terriglobia > Terriglobales > Acidobacteriaceae > Telmatobacter > Telmatobacter bradus. The sequence continues at coordinate 1,511,816 of NZ_CP184532.1, read as the reverse complement.
AATTTTCCGTTCAAGGTGTTAGGGCTGCAATTTTTCACCTGAATGAGCTGCCCATCGAGTTCACTGTCTCCTGATTCCAGAACAATTTCAGCGACGCCGTTCGTGACCGAAAGACTGCTGATATTGCTGGTAATCTGCGTCGGCGAACAAGACGAATACCCATACCCATAGGTAGCAGGTGTGATCGTGATTGCTTTCTGATTCGCCCACAGGCTGTACCCCTTATCGAGGGCGCACGGATGCGAAGCTAGTACAGAGACCTGATGGAGTTGCTTGTTGTTGCTCGTAGTGGCATTGCCAACGTTGCTGTTTTCGGTGATGTACACCTTGGTGCCGCCAACCAGTGCCCAGCCATAGATGATGCAGTGCGGGCCGGTTGGCGATTTGCATTGCGTCGCGATGCCCGCATGCTGGTCAAGGGCCTTCATGGCGTCCGCTGCGCCGCCCATCAGCATCGACGCGCCGAAAGAGGTCAGGATGCCAGTCAGCGCTGCCTTGCTCATAGTCGTACCCATAATGGCCACACCCGAGCCGGGGACCGCAAACGACGCACCGACAGCCGCGGCTCCGAGCGCGATTTCTGTTACCGCTTTTGCCATTTAGATTCCCCAGAATTTGCGGATCGTTGGCCGATCAAGATGAGTGAGGCCATGTTTTGCCGGAGTGGCCACACGACCGTTCAGATCGATGATTCCCACCGCGCCGGACTTGAGAAGTACAAGGTTGCCCCGCTGCGCGAAGGCCGTATCGGTGCGCGGCTCAACGCCAAGGCCTCGCATGATCTGCGTTGCAATGGCATTCATGGTCGCGGCACCGGTCAGCGTTTTGACCACTTTGAATGCGGATTTTCGCGTGGAGTACGCGAAAGGGAACTCAGGCCGTACGTCCGTTACCGCGTAGATGGCTCCGATGGCAAATTGCCCGCAATCATACTTACCATAGGCGAATTCCTTTTCAGAGCATGAGGCCAGATAGACGTTCAGGCGTTTTTGCCAATCAGGAAGTCTAGTCATTCGTGCTCGCAGGATTGGTTCCCCACCACACCTGCGCCAACTGGATCGCATTAACAAAGGAAAAGAACGTATCCGTGGTTGATGTGGAAAGCCCCAGCGCTGTCAGCCGGGCGGCAATGTCAATGCGGTTATCGTCCGCCGTGTAGCGGCGCACGCAGATGCGGTTCATATCCAGCAGAGGATTCTCCACGCTGACCTGAATTGTCGACGTCTTTCCGTCGTCCTCAATGACCGGCGAATCCAGATACCCGGTGAGAGACAAAAACGGCTGTGAGATGATGCTGGTATGATTTGGGCCATCCCAGAAGCAGAGATAAACATTACACGTGTTGAACGCGGTAATTTCACCCATGCACTCAGCCAGCAGTGTCGAGTCGATGCCGCTGAGGCTGAGGGTTGTACCCTTTGCCTCTGTGGCAATCGTCTCGGTCATAGCTCCAATGGTGCCAAAGTCACCAACGCCCAGGTAAGTGTTGCCGTTCCACACAACATTGCCCGAGCCGTTCCAGACGTGGAGAGTGTTGTCCTCAAAGCAGAGGTCAACGAGGACACTCGGGTACACGACATCCGCGATCAACGCCGCGACCATTTCTATTGACAGATCGCGCATCTAAATCGCCTCGATGATTTCCAGCGCCCCTATGCCCCACAGAGCGTCCGTTGTCACGCTGCCGGTGGTTGCCGTCGGCTTTAGTTTGAAGAGCCCCTTGCAGTCACGCGTGATGATGGGAAGGGCATCCACCTGATTGTCTGCGCGCAGGTTTGGCCAGATCGGCAACGTCGCCGCCCCTGTACTATCCGAGGCCACATTGGCCGTGATGCGGTAGAGCCGGTTGCCGATCTGAATGTAATCGCCCGCGAAGAATAGGCACTGCTGGCTGGCCTGCCACCCGGCCGTGACCAGGCTGTAGCCCGTCTGCGCGCCGTTTACCGTCGGCGTGCCAAGAGCAGAGCCCAGAGGGTACCGAGCCTTGGGATCGCCCAGCAGGAAGGTATTTACGCCGCCACGGCAGGCCAGCAGAAAAGCACTCCAGGCGCTATAGCTGCGGCGGTCCATCTTGTTGAACGACACCTGAGCAGACCACCACGAAGCGCCCCAGTCATAGGTCTTGACCGCGCCGGTAAACGGGCTCTGCGTGGTGGCCACCGCTTCATTGTTGGTCCACTCGATGCTCTGTGGCCCGCTTACACCGCGCAACGCGTAGTGCGGGCATTGCAGAATCGTCATCCAGCCCCACCTCTTCCACCAAAAAGAAGCAGGCCCCCGAAGAGGCCTGCTTTCGTCGATACTGAATGGCGTCTACTTCTGCGCCTTGTTTTCGTCCTTCTTCTTTTCGCTCTTCAGCGCAGTGTCTGCCGACTGCGCCTCGACATACGCAGACGCAGCAGCATCGTTAAACCGCTTGGCCACATCAGCCCCAAGCGCTGCTTGCTGTGCAATCAGCAACTGCCGCTGCAGATCAACGATCTGCTGCTTCTGCGCAGCCACGATCATGTGCAACTCTGCCAGGGATTGCTCTGCCGGCGGCTCGGCCTTTTGCGGTTTCTCCTGCGCCTGCGCCACAACTGCGACCAGAGCAATCACTGCGACAAAAAGTACCTTCTTCATCAAATCTTTCCTCCTTATGCCACCGTGTCGGTGGCTCCAGTTAGCATTGCGCTCAGGTCGGGATGCGTCTGGATGGCAGCGTATGCGGCCTTGAGCAGAGCATCCTTGGGGGTTGTAGCACTGGAAGCAATCGTCCCGGCGAATGCAGCCGTAAACTGCTCCGTGCTGGTCGTACACGCATCGCCAAAAGTGGTGATGATCGGCGATTTGTACGGCTGCTTGCCAGCCGTGCGCGCCGCCTCCGACGCGTAGATTGCGCTGGTCACCATCGCATGTTTGTTTGTGTGGTCAACTTGTACGTTCTGAATCTTGAAGTACATGCCAGCCAATGACAGGTCGGTATTGCTGTCCGTAATGCCGCTCGCTATAACCCAAGCCATGGAAATTTCCTCCCGATGCGATGCTGTTTGGGGGCAGGCCCAAGGCCGTCCACTTTACGGTTCAGTTCCTGCACGGCACTCCACAGGACGGCCGTCATTTCGTTCTGCTTGAGGGTGCGGAAGTCGGCCACGTCTACCATGGTCCCGTCCGCATGATGCACAGTACCCGGCTTGACATTTACAGAGCTGCGCAGCCCGCCCGCCTCAACCTCCTGCGCGATCCAGCCCGTCTGGCGCTGGTGATCGTCGCCGGAATTCCAATCAAATTGGACAGCACGGATTTTGTTAACTTCTTTCAGGGCAAGCTCGGGATCGAGCGTCTTGATGTTGTGCTTTTCGCGTTTGTCGGATGTAGCTGTCCAGCTTGCGCCCGTGACAGCGCCGGGTACAGTCAATGCACCGCTACCGGACAGCGTCATGATCGACGAAACGACTGCCCCTAAGGTGGTTGCGTTATACCAGTCAAAACCTCCAGGCCCAGACCCTCTGTTATTTATAAAATCCGTTTCACCCGAACCATTGCCGTAATTCCAGTCGATGTATGCGCCTTGAACAAGGAATGTGTCATACATGCCATTACCTTTTAAAAAAACGGTGCCCCCAATATCAGCACTTCCATTCACACACAGCCTATATCCACAATCCGTGGCCGTGGCGACTGCTACATCGCCGGTTCCGAAGACAGCTAAAGGTGCGCCACCATATACGGCCATCGAAGCATAGTTACCTGTGCTGCCAGCTCCGCCAGCGTTCGCAAATTGAAAAATAGCAGAGTTGAAAGAAGAGTTCACAGCTGTCCCGGCCTGAAAGCCAGTGTAATAAAAACCCGTCGCCAGAGATGATTGAATTACCGCCAGGGCGTTATACGTGCTCCCGGTCCCCGTGATCGTAAACGTGTTCCCCGTGCTACCACTCTCCGTGATCGGACCGGTAGTGAGCATACCGGCTAACGTAGCTGCGCCAGTCACGCCCAGCGTTCCACTGATCGCCGTATTACTCAGCGTGCTGGTCCCGGTAACACCAAAAACACCGCTCACCGTCGCACTGGCCAGCGTCGCCGCGCCCGTCGTGCTCAGGGTTCCGTTGACTACCGTATTGCCGAGCGTCAATGTTCCGGAGATACTCAAATTGCCATTGACGGCCAAATCCCCACTCGTCGAAGAGGCCGTGTAGATTGACGGCAACGCCGTGGTGCTTGCGTCAAACGTGTCCAGCGTCCACGAGGATCCAGTAATCGTAGTGATGCCGAAATCGCGCTGCGTAATGGCTATGTTGCCCGTGGGCGACAGCGTGATGTGATAGCGCACATTTGTCGGCACCGTGGTGGAGGAATCGAGCACAGTGAAGCCCGATTGCAGCACACCGTTGGAGACGATTCCGCATTTCTTGGCCGGTACCACCTGCGCCGTGCCGGATCGATAGCCGATCGGATCGCCGTCCTCGTCCACCGCCGCGAAACACAGCCGCGCCGAGGCAATTCTGTTACCGGTCACATCGGTGATATTGCTGGCCGTAATTGCCGTTGTGCTGGCACTGGCGCAAAGCGCAGACCCGAAAAAGAGAACAAAAAACAGGTATTTCATTTAGCAATTCCCCTGCGCAACAGAGATGAAGATTGCAGGCCATGTGGTTGAAGCGTCGCCGGGAGCTAGCGAGAACGCCGGACCAAAACGCTGGAGAACATCCCCGGTGGATGTGTCTACGAGGACGGCCCTGTACCGGGCAGCAGGATTATCCGGGCTGTCCGTCGTCGAGTCCAGACTGATTTCCGGAAGAGTGAGGTTGTTGCCGCTGACAGTGCAGGCGAACTGCTGGTAAAAATCGCCCTTGCCCGCAGGATTGCCCAGCGTTTTGAGCCAGATATTGCCCGCCTCACTCGTAAACGTCTGGTCAACGTCAATGCGCAGGGCGATAGTGGAGTCGCCCTGCCAGTTACTGAGGGTGATGGATGCGATGGAAATTGCCATGCTTACCTCGGAGTCCTTCGCGCCTGGTCATGCAGGCTCTTTACGGAGTCGTTCACGGCTTGTGCATGAGCCATGGTCATGCCGCGATACACCGCCTGATGCACCATGGCCGCGTCTGTGCCACGGGCATCGATTGTGTAGGTCGGAGTCCCGCCCTGGCTGCCATACTTACCTATTTGATTGTTTGGGATAATGCGTCCCGACGATGTTGGAACGAATATTTCAGGTCCTCTCTCGCCGATAAGCGAAGGCATTCCAGAGGAGATCGATCCACCGTCCGCAAAGGCAGGGAGGTGCGATGACATATTACCGAAGAACGATCCTGACCCAAACAGATGCCCTCCAAACATCCGCCCGAGCGCATCGGAATCATTCAACTTGCCAAGCAAACCACCTATTAATCCATGAGACATGCCACTGATCGCTTTGTTCGCCCCAGTTCCTCCCTTGGAGGAACCGCCTCCGCCACCCAAGTTGTCTACCCAGACGTTATACCCATTCGTTTTCTTCCCGGAATTTCCAAACAACAACTTCATGCCAGAAGACTCTGCCTTCTGAAGCGCAGCATTACTCAGTCCCTCAAAGGTGGATTTTTGGGCTCTTGACGAGAATGTGTAAAGGCCATCGTTTTACGCGGCTTTCTGAAAGGCGACGAGTTGGGTTCTTGTGGCGGCCAGCCGTTGCGCTTTCAGCAGCAGGTAGTTGAGATTGCGGTAGCCGCGTCCGCGTCGCAACAGCGCTTTGATGTTGCCGTTGACTGCTTCGACCACCCCCAGGGGAACCTTTGTTCTGCAGTAGTTCAGGATTCCCTCCAGATGGCGAAGCAGCATGTCGGCCAACTTCTCCATGGGCTTGAGCCGCTGCCAGCGCAACTGATCGATCCAGTTCTTCAGGTAGCGCAACATCGCGCCCTCATATCTGTAGCTCCACAGCCGATCCAGACTTTCCTTGAGCAGGTACGCCTTCATCACGCGCCGGTTCAGCGCAAACAGTTCGTTGAGTTGCTGTTTTTGGCGCGCGGTCAGATGCACCCAGCGCGTCAGCAGCAGCCAGCGCTTGCCCTTGACCAGTTCCCGCGCCGGCCCGCCCTTGCGGAAGAACTCCTGGCGGCGCACCTCATCCACAGCCGCTCCGGCGTGCTTCATGATGTGAAATTTGTCATAGATGATGCGGCAGTTGGGCAGCCACTCGGCGATGCTCTGCTTGAACGGTTCCCACATATCGACGCAGGCAGCCTGCACCGCGCCACGTTGAAAGGGGCTCAGTTGCTTGGCGAAGAACTCGTCGAGCGTTTCCTTCTTCCGCTCCGCGCCGAACCACAGAGGCTCGGCGGTCCCGAGGTTGCTCACCACGGTGATGAACTTTTGCTTTTTGCCCACAAAGATCTCGTCCACACCCATCTGCCGCAAGGCCGGCTTGCGCCGCGACTTTGCCCAACGCGCCAGATACCGCTGATCGATGGCCCGCACCGTGCTCGCCGCCAGACCAAACTGCCGCGCTACTCGGCTGGCTGCGGAGCTTTCGCAGGCTTGGCCTACCGCATCCTCGAAACGCTTGCTGAAGGGCGCTTTGCCAGGAAGCAGCGGCACCTTCTCCGCCTTGACGCCGCAGTCCAGGCAACGAACCCGGTACAGCTCGATCACCACCGTGGTCAGATACTCGAAGCACGGCAGATCGCGCACTTCCCGCTCATAGCTGGCTACCATTTCGCCTGTTGGCCTGCCGCAGCCGGAACAGACCAGCAACTTGTTGGCCCGCTTGCGCCGAACCCAAAGCTTCAGCCTTTTGCCAGGCTCGTCAATCTCATGCCGGTAGACCTTGTAGCCCGGCCATCCCAATACCCGCGTCCAATCGTTGTCGCGCATCGGGAGGAGAATAGCCGATTCCACACCTCAAGCAAAACCCGCGAAAATCACGCTGCCTTACAGATTCCTGCGCAGAGCCGGTTTTCCTACTTCGCGAAAGCTCCCGTGCTTGTCGCCGGAAAGCGTTTTTACTACAACCTCATTGAAGCTCTCAACGCTCCGGACAAGCGTATCTCCCACCGCTCGGCCCCAATCATCAAAGCGCTGCTGCATATCCCGCGCAGACTGTTCTAGGGAGACTCTGCACAAGTCCCAATACTGCATTCTGCTTGGATAAAATGATAAGTAGAGGGCAAGGGCGATGCGGCAACGAACACTGGCGTCACAAGCGAGTTTTGAGCAGTATGGTCGCAAGGGCAAGCGGGAGCTTTTTCTGGATCAGATGGAGCAAGTGGTGCCGTGGGCGGAGTTATTGGCGCTGGTTGAGCCTCATTATCCCAAGGCTGGCAACGGCCGCCAACCAGCAGGCTTGTCGATCATGCTCCGCACGTACTTCTTGCAGCAGTGGTTTGGTTTTTCGGCTCTGCGCAGGAATCTGTAAGGCAGCGTGATTTTCGCGGGTTTTGCTTGAGGTGTGGAATCGGCTATTCTCCTCCCGATGCGCGACAACGATTGGACGCGGGTATTGGGATGGCCGGGCTACAAGGTCTACCGGCATGAGATTGACGAGCCTGGCAAAAGGCTGAAGCTTTGGGTTCGGCGCAAGCGGGCCAACAAGTTGCTGGTCTGTTCCGGCTGCGGCAGGCCAACAGGCGAAATGGTAGCCAGCTATGAGCGGGAAGTGCGCGATCTGCCGTGCTTCGAGTATCTGACCACGGTGGTGATCGAGCTGTACCGGGTTCGTTGCCTGGACTGCGGCGTCAAGGCGGAGAAGGTGCCGCTGCTTCCTGGCAAAGCGCCCTTCAGCAAGCGTTTCGAGGATGCGGTAGGCCAAGCCTGCGAAAGCTCCGCAGCCAGCCGAGTAGCGCGGCAGTTTGGTCTGGCGGCGAGCACGGTGCGGGCCATCGATCAGCGGTATCTGGCGCGTTGGGCAAAGTCGCGGCGCAAGCCGGCCTTGCGGCAGATGGGTGTGGACGAGATCTTTGTGGGCAAAAAGCAAAAGTTCATCACCGTGGTGAGCAACCTCGGGACCGCCGAGCCTCTGTGGTTCGGCGCGGAGCGGAAGAAGGAAACGCTCGACGAGTTCTTCGCCAAGCAACTGAGCCCCTTTCAACGTGGCGCGGTGCAGGCTGCCTGCGTCGATATGTGGGAACCGTTCAAGCAGAGCATCGCCGAGTGGCTGCCCAACTGCCGCATCATCTATGACAAATTTCACATCATGAAGCACGCCGGAGCGGCTGTGGATGAGGTGCGCCGCCAGGAGTTCTTCCGCAAGGGCGGGCCGGCGCGGGAACTGGTCAAGGGCAAGCGCTGGCTGCTGCTGACGCGCTGGGTGCATCTGACCGCGCGCCAAAAACAGCAACTCAACGAACTGTTTGCGCTGAACCGGCGCGTGATGAAGGCGTACCTGCTCAAGGAAAGTCTGGATCGGCTGTGGAGCTACAGATATGAGGGCGCGATGTTGCGCTACCTGAAGAACTGGATCGATCAGTTGCGCTGGCAGCGGCTCAAGCCCATGGAGAAGTTGGCCGACATGCTGCTTCGCCATCTGGAGGGAATCCTGAACTACTGCAGAACAAAGGTTCCCCTGGGGGTGGTCGAAGCAGTCAACGGCAACATCAAAGCGCTGTTGCGACGCGGACGCGGCTACCGCAATCTCAACTACCTGCTGCTGAAAGCGCAACGGCTGGCCGCCACAAGAACCCAACTCGTCGCCTTTCAGAAAGCCGCGTAAAACGATGGCCTTTACACATTCTCGTCAAGAGCCGGTTTTTCAGACCCCGGAATGGAAGAAGCTTTCTATGATTCGCCCGTGTTGCGGCGCTTCGCCGGAGTTGATCTGGGCCGTGCCTCCGCGCCCGATGAAAGCACCATTCTGCGCTTCCGCCACCTGCTCGAAGAACATGAGTTATGCGGCCAGATACTCGATACGGTGAACCACTTTCTAGCCAGCCGGGGCATTCGCATCGGCACGGGAACCATCGTGGATGCAACGATTATCAACGCTCCGAGTTCGACGAAGAACTCGACCGGCAAGCGCGATCCTCAGATGCACCAGACCAGGAAGGGACAGCAATGGTACTTCGGCGCGAAAGCGCACCTTGGCGTTGATAGCAAGTCGGGCATTGTGCACTCAGTCGGCACCTCTGCGGCCAGCGTGGCGGACAAACATATGCTGCCTGACTTACTGCACGGCGCAGAGAAGAAAGTCTGGGGAGACGCAGGCTATCAAGGACAAACCGAGGCAATTCATGCGGCCGCGCCCGGGGCGCAAGATATGACCAGCCGCCGCACCAAGTTCAAAAATTATGTAGACGAAGAAGCCAAGCGCAAAAATACGACCAAGGCCAGAGTTAGATCGAAGGTGGAGTGGTGTTTCCGCATTCTGAAGCGCGTTTTTGGATTTACCAAGGTGCGCTATCGTGGCTTAAGGAAGAACCACGAGTGGCTTTGCGCGGCCTTTGCCCTGGTTAACCTTTACCAAAATCGCAAACGGCTGGTCGCGCTGGGGGCGTAGTGTCTCTGGAGGCCGGAAAACGGCCTCCAGAGACAAAAAACAACCACGTAGAGCCCGCGCCTGGATGCAACTGAACCCGCAATTCTGGCTATAACTACTTCCGAACCCATTGCATTGTAATTACACCGCAAAATCGCGGGTTGTGCAGAGGCTCCCTAGGTAAACAGCGATAGCTTCTTCGCTGTCGAGGTAAGGAGCCGCGTCAAATTCAGGAAGTGCGTCCACCTTGATTTTCTTGTCCATCGCCTTCTCTCCTGTGCAGCCTTGACCACTGTAAAGCATAGTGATACAGTTTCCTAGTGATTCAATCATTCCGACATGCCGGGCTTGAGAAATTCTTCTACTCCGGCAGCAAAGCCGGGATACAGCCAGACCATGCCAAAAAGCTAGGCGTCCGGCTGGGCCGTCTGAACGTTGCCAGATCGGCGGCAGATATGAATGTCGCGGGGTGGAAATTCCACGAGTTGAGCGGCAACCTGAAGGGACACTTTTCCGTCAGCGTGAATGGCAACTGGCGCATAATATTCGCCTTTGAGGACGAGAATGCCATTCTGGTCGATTACCTGGACTACCACTAAGGAGGATCCATGAACGCAGAAATGTTCAACCCGCCGCATCCTGGAGAAATCCTGCAGGAGTGGATCGAGGGCCTCAACACGAATGTTACGCACTTCGCCAGTCACATCGGCGTCAGCCGCGTAACGCTGTCCAGAATCCTCAATGGGCGCGGCAGCATTACCGCAGAGATGGCTCTACGCCTGTCCGCAGCCCTCGGAGACCGCCCCGGAATCTGGCTTGATCTTCAGGCGCAGTACGACCTATGGCAGGCGAAGCAGAAGAAAATTCCGCCTATCGCCAAATTTCCGCGAGCAGCCTGACGGAATCCAGCTATCACCCAAAATCCACGGCATTCACCTTGGAACGTACCTCCATGCTCGATGCTGGCCGTAAGTAGCGCATCGTCGAGGCCATGTCGGCGTGGCCCATAAACGCCTGAGCTGTCCGCAGATCGATCCCCGAGCGCAGCAGCGTAGTGCAGTAGGTGCGCCGGAACTTGTGCAGCGTCCACTGCTCACACTGGCCGCTACTCGCGCACGCTTCACAGTGGCCACAGTTCAAGCCTGCTTTTTTGGCCAGACTCTTCAGGACGCGTAACAGGTGCCGGTTTGGCTTGTCCGACTTTGTGCCCAGCGCCAGCACAGACTTTTCATGCTTCGTGCGCCAAGCTCCCAACTCGACAAGAAGGTCGTCTTGTACCGGAATGTCCCGTTCCTCGCTGTCTTTGACGCGGAATCCGTAAACTGGCTTGCTGCGCACCCGCAAAACTGCATCATGCCAGTCAATATCACGCCACTCAAGATGTACGATTTCCTGGTCACGTAGCCCACACTTGAGCGCCAGGCTGACCACCAAGCGCATGTAGGGGTCAGCGGCCTGCAGGATGGACGCGATCTGCTCACGAGAGTACATGGTAGGCAGTTCCACATCATAGCGCGGCTCGGGCGGGATAATCCCGGCATCTGCTTTAGCAAACAACAGAAACGACTTGAGCCGATTGTGCTTGTTCGCCACCGTGCGCGGCGCGCAGCCACGCTTTCTTAGCGCCTCATGGAAGCGCAGCACGTCCTCGCGAACGATCTCGTCCACGTAGATACGGCGGCTGATCGTCTGGAACTCATTCAACACAAGCCGCGCCTGCATGGCAGCTTCCTTTGCGCCGCGTGCCTCGGCGTCGGCCACGTAACGCCCCGAAGCCTTCAGAAGCGTCTCACGGGCATCGTCGATCTCAATCTTCAGTCCCGCATCCGCCGCCACGGCCACGGCAGTCGCCCGCTTCTCCCGACGCAGCCGCTCCGCGTCGGCCTCGGCCGCATTCGTCCCCACAGGAATGTACTTGGATACCCGGCCCTCATGAACGCGCAGATCGTAGGTATACGGCTCAACAGCCACCTGCTGGTCGCGCACCTGGGCGTGGCCAGGCCGCACGCGGCCATTCTTACCCCGGGCAGCAGGCGAGCGCCGCCACTTCCCCACCGCATCCTTGTAGCGGATCATCAGCGCAACAGATAAATTAGCCATAGCTAGAGTATAAATGCGCGACAATAGCGCGACAAATATTTACTTTTACTTTTATTTTCAACAATTTACATTAACTTTGAGTCGAATCCCTGTCTCTCCTCCATTAAGCTATCTATTATCAATACTTTAGAAATAAAACTCACCCCAGCAAGATTCCCCGCAAATACACTGATTGCTGTCATAGGCAAGAGCAAGGATTTTTTTCGCGCATCACTCCCAGCCGTGCTCCGTTCAGACCTTCTACCCGAAACTTTCATCGACAGCCTGACAATGCGAAGTTCAGCTTGGGAAGTTGACTCCGACAAAGTCGTATGGCCATCCACGAGCGGGACGCTGGCTGCTGCAAATTCAAGAAGTATTATGCAGAAGGGGTTGCAGAACTGGCAGTATGGTCTGCACATCTCCACTCAGAGGCTAGCAGGACTGGCCTTCAGAACCGCCGCTTGCGGTATATTGCAAAGGATTGGGGTGCACGCAAACCCTGGCACAGATGGCCAAGACCAGCGTCCATTCTATATATGTGGCATGCAGCGCCCAATTGTAACTTTACATTGAGTAGAATGCGCTTGCAATCACCCGCGATGAGATACATCCACACCGCCCTCTAGCAATCTTCTGGCACCCCGAACAGAGGATCACATCAGAGGCTCTGTTTTCTCTTCTACAAAAGTTCTATGTCGTCCCCCTGCACAGGCCTTGCGTTCCTGAGGGAGCTACTATGTTTAGGTTTAGGGTTAGCAGGCAGCTCCAAGAGGACTCCCCGCAAGAGATTCCGCTGGCAAAAGAAGCTACACTGGATATTCCTTTGCCGCTACTCAGTAGTAATACAGGGTAGCGGCCACTGGCGCAGGTTCCGTCGCGGCAGAATTACCGTGAAGAACAGACGCGGAAGAATGACTTACAGACGGGGAAAGGAAAAAGTGAATTGGAATGTGGCAATACTTACATGTGGTTCTTTGCGTCCGACTGGAGGGTTCATCGAGAGTCCAAACAAACGTGCGCAGACACTCAGGACAGGCAATCGTAACGAGTGCTTCTGGGGGAGAGCTATTTTCATTGCGATGAATCCAGAGAGGCTCTTTGGCACTGGATGCATCCGAGGCGCGTTGCTTGATGGATGGTAGAGTCAGGAGGATATGAAGCAGCGCACTTATCCCAGAGCCTTTTGCGTAAAAGGCATCCGCGGTAACTCCAGCAGGAGTTATACTGCCATCCAATGCCCCACTCATGGCAACTGTATGAATCGCTGGAAATCGCCGTCTGACCACCGAAAGCAGTTCGAAACCAGACATACCTGGCATATTGAGATCGGCAAGAAGAATATCCGGTATCTCCTGACGAATTTCATGGAGTGCAGAGAAACCGTCTTCGGCAAACTGTATGGTGTACCCCGCTTCAACGAGATCTGCCGATAAAGCTACTCGAACTGCCGGCTCATCATCGACGATGAGAAGTTTTTTACACACATCAGGCATGGCACTGCCTTTTAGAACTTCTGCTGCTTTCTGTTTTGAGTATGGCGACAAATTAATTAGAGTGCTGATCAATTGTGAACAAGTTTCTAACTTATTAATTCTCCGCAAGAATACAGGAAGAACTACCTCTCTGAAGGTCCGAAACGCCCCTGTTTATCCGATTTATCTTCCGGCAAGCGGTCATGCAGGACTACATTGAGCAAGGTTGGATGCACCCGTATGCGGCCCTTGTAATCGATAAAACCTAGTTTACGAAATTGGTTCATGAAGAAGCTTACGCGGGATCGGGTAGTGCCAACCATCTCCGCCAGAACCTCTTGAGATATCCTGGGGAGCAATGGGTCCGGATCCCCTCGTTGGCCAAACTGAGCCATCAGCAGAAGAATTCTTGCCAGGCGCTTCTCACTGGAATTGAAAAGTTGATCGATTAGATCGGCCTGAATACGCATGCTGCGAGAAACCAGATGCTTTAGAAACAGATCGGAGAAAGTGTGCTCCTCATGCATGATACGCACCATATCCTGCCGCCCGATCTTGAGTGCAGTACAGGCCGTAATTGCCGTGGCAGTGGACAGACGAAGACCAGGAACCGAGACGAGCGACTCCTCCCCAACAAAGTCGCCCTCAGCTAAAAGCGTTGCACTGTCTCTGTGTCGACGATGTTGCTCATAGCATCTCCTTCGCTACCCCACAATGTGCCTAGGACATAAACCCTACGTTCCGTATGGCATCCGTGCAGCACCGATAACTCAAGATTCCCGATCCCCCAGGAACAACGCATGGATAGCCCTTATTCCTCTCGCGACAAACGCAAGGTCCATCCTTCTTCTGATGGTAGGAGTCGGTCGGTTCACAACCAATGGAAGGTCCTGCTTTATCCGTCCTCAAATGCCCGTATTCGTTGCGCTCACACTCCCAGCGGAATTCAAGAAGGCGAACACAGCGTCCGAACCTGGGGTATGAAAATCAACGTTGATTCCCTATTTTTTACGTTAACAATTCCGATAATCATTTTCTGAGCAATCAAGCTCACTTTACAAAGTTCGCGTCCTTTTCATTGCCAATATCTGCCACAACAACTCCGGAAGGTGCCATCAAAAAAGATGAATCCGCAGTGTTCAATAGCCTGTGGGTCATTACCTGGAAGTGGTATCCCATCACGGCCAACGTCATTGCAGAACCAAAACTACGCCGATAGCGCGTAGCCGCAGTCAGCAGAAACTTCCAGTAGCTCCAACGTTGCCGGCTGAAGATGCCCTGCCGGAGAATCGACGTAAACAGAGCGCGGACGTTGTCGCCTGTAACCCAGGATTGCTTTTCTTGCTGTTCTCCCGGCTTTGGTTGGGTGCGGCTCAGGTAGAGCTTTACGCGCTCGTAATAGGCCTCGCAGCTGTAAATCTCTTTAAGCACCGAGCGATAACCTTCGACCAGCCGCCTTGCATCCATGCGCGGCAAAAAGTTCAGATGCTCACTCGTATTGTTTCCATGCCCCACATCCAGGATGCGGCCCTCCTTCCACAAGCGCCGGAAGAGTTGCGTGCCCGGCATAGCCTGCAGGAGTCCTACCATGGCAATGGGAATGCCGCTTTTCTGAATAAATTCCACCATACGATCAAAGATGTCGGCATGATCCGTGTCAAAACCAAGAATGAATCCGCCCATCACCTGCATGCCGTAACTCTGGATGGACGCGACACTCTCCAGCAGGCTGCGACGTGTATTCTGCAGTTTGTTGCTGGCAATCAGGCCGGATTCATCGGGTGTCTCAATGCCCAGAAAGACCGACTGAAAACCGGCGTCTTTCATCAACTGCATCAACTCCGGGTCGTCGGCCAGGTTCAGCGATGCTTCGGTAATAAAGCCGAAGTTTATCTTTGACTGTCTTCGCCATTCGGCCAATGCAGCACATAATTCTTTGGCGCGCAGCTTGTTGCCGATGAAGTTATCATCCACGATAAAGACCGTATCCCGCCAGCCCGCGGCGCGTAGCTGATCCAGTTCAGCAAGCACCTGCGCAACGGCCTTGGTGCGTGGCTTTCGGCCATAGATTTCAATAATGTCGCAAAACTCGCAGTTAAATGGGCAGCCGCGTGAATATTGCACGGTCATGGTTGAATAGCGATCCATTTTGATCAGACTCAGGTCGGGAATCGGGCTGGTCGACAGGTCCGGTTTTTCACTGGCCTGATAAACCGGCCGGGCTGTGCCCTGCTCCAGATCCTGCGCCAAACGGGCAATCAATTCTTCCGCTTCGCCAATCACTACATGGTCTGCTTTGAGTTCCTCTGGAGGAACACTGCTGGCGATGGGCCCACCCACCACGGTCTTCAATCCACGCGCCCGGCAACGCTCAATCACTGCGGCAAGGTCTTCGTGCTGAATATGCATGCCACTGAGCAAAACCACATCCGCCCAGTCAAGATCGCGGTCGCGCAGCCGCTCAACGTTTGTATCGACAAGGCGCTTCTGCCACTCTTTCGGCAGTAGTGCGGCAACAGTCATCAGGCCAAGAGGAGGCTGTGCAGCCCGCTTGCCCAGGAAGGCCAGGGCATATTTAAAACTCCAAAACGTTTCGGGAAACTTAGGGTAAATAAGAAGGGCATTCATCAGCGCCTCTGCGGGGGGAGAGCGCTGCGCGGCAATATCAAGTAAGTTAAAGGTCGTGCTTCCCAGACTGGAAGCGATTGCGGCCATGCACGATGCAACGGATCAATCCCGCACCAATTGTCTCACCTTATAAAGCAACCGTGCGAAAATGTTTTTACGTACAGTGTGCGCTGCGCTGTAAAAGCTCAATCACTGCAGAATCAACGCCCATAATAAAAACGGCACGTACTTCGATTCCAGCGTATGCTCAAGTTAGTTGTACCTGCAGCCTTCTCGCCTTCAGCATTCCAGGCTTCGCTTTGGACGAGCCCCGTTCAAGTAAGCAACCACGCCCCTGGAGTAGCTATGAGTTTCCCCAAAAAGAGCGATGTGAAAAGTCATTTTTCTCCTCGTAACAACGGAGAAGTTCATCTGTTTCTATCTGTAAAGAATCAGGAAGAGACCTATCTCTCCGAAAAGAAGGATGACCCGGTTTCAGCAGAACAGATCTCTCCATCTACCCCCATAGAACTAGAAAATTCCGCCCGGAATGGCGATGTGGCGCGAGACTCTACTCACTTTCCAGCAAGCGCGCAGAGCGTGAAAAAATGAACCGGCACGCGGTTTTCCTGCGCGGCGGATGTACTCTTCCCAATCGGCTGAATCCGCTCCGCAAGCCACTCGATAATGACTGGGCACTGATTGTAAATCTAGTCGCACCTATCTTCAGCACAATGATTTGCAGGGCAGGATGGAACTTTACACAGACGCAGGATTTTTGTGTTCGTAGGGGTTTTGGCATCACCCGGAAAAATGCCACCGACCGCGCGGTGATTCATGCCCTTGATGGCATCGCCCGGCGGTTCAACGCTGCTGAACTGGAGTCGGTGCGGGTGGATGCTTACCTCGGCTTCCATATAGCCACAGTCACACTGCAGCCCCGCCTGATTCATCAATAGCCACACTCCTGCGTGGTCAAACGTATCAGGGCATCACTGAGGACAGACCCGTTCCATAGCTATTCAGTATGCCAGGCATCGCACCTCCCCGAATAACTGCCGCAAAGTGCAATGCGGAGCCGAATGAAAGCAGGCACCATGTACCCTATTAAAGTTACAGACCAGGTAAAACTTACAGGATGTCATGCGTCAGCATCCTTGCCTCCATACGAGTCGACGGCCACTCTTATCCCCTTGCCCACACGCATTGCGTTCATCGGAAACTACCTTCCTCGTGAATGCGGCATTGCCACGTTCACAACCGACCTATGCACGGCGCTCGCCTCCGAATATGGACAGGAGCGTCTGTTTGCCATTCCTGTCAACGATCCGGGATCGCACTATGACTATCCGGGACAAGTGCGTCTGGAGCTTGAGCAGAACACTCGGGAATCCTATGAACGCGCCGCTGACTTTCTTAACTTCAACGGCAACGATCTGGTCTGTTTACAGCACGAATACGGAATTTATGGCGGAATTGCCGGCGACTACATTCTAACTTTGCTGCGTAAGTTGAAGATGCCGCTAGTTACAACCTTGCATACCGTCTTACGCACTCCCGATGCGGCTCAGCGCACCGTACTTGAAGAAATTGGAAGACTTTCTGATCGCCTTGTGGTCATGAGTGAGCTGGCCGCCACACTTCTGCGTGAGGTGTATGCGGTACCCGGCGAAAAGATCGATGTGATTCCCCACGGCGTGCCCGAAATGCCCTTCGTGGATCCGAATTACTTCAAGGACAAGTTTGGCACGGAAGGAAAATCCGTTCTTCTGACCTTTGGTTTGTTGTCTCCGAACAAGGGCATCGAGAATGTCGTGCGGGCGCTTCCCGCCATCCTGAAAAAACAACCGAACGTGGTGTACATCGTCTCTGGAGTTACCCATCCGCACATTCGGCAACGTGAAGGCGAGCAATATCGCGAGAGCCTGAAGGCGTTGGCAGAGCAACTGGGAGTTTCAGCGCAACTGATCTTCAATAACCGCTTTGTGAGCACGGAAGAGTTGATTGAGCATGTGGGTTCGGCGGACATTTACATTACACCCTACCGGCAGGAAGCGCAGGTGGTCTCTGGCACACTGGCCATTGCGCTGGGAGCAGGAAAAGCCATCATCTCCACGCCCTACTGGCACGCCAAGGAGTTACTGGCGGAGTCGCGCGGTGTGATTGTTCCCTTCGACGATCCGGATGCGATTGCGCAGGAGGTTCTTCATCTTCTTGAAAACGAAGCGGAGCGCCACGCCATGCGCAAACGCGCCTATCTGTTTTCGCGCGCGACAGCCTGGCCAAAGACGGCGCATGCCTACATGGCAAGCTTCCAGAGGGCGCGTTTTGAGCGTAACCAGCGCCCCCGCCCAGCGCAACTGGACGAACTGCCTCCCTGCACGTTGAACACATTGCCAGTGCTGAACCCCGCGCACCTCATCCGCATGACCGACGACACCGGCATGCTGCAGCATGCAATCTTCTCCGTGCCCAATACGCGCGAGGGATACACGACCGACGATAACGCGCGCGCACTTATCGTCTCGAATGCGTTGAACGAAGCCACCCTCTACACCAACAGCGAGGACTACGCGCGGCTCTCGCAACGCTATCTGGCATTTTTGTGGCTTGCCTTTCACTCCGACACCGGACGCTTCCGGAACTTTCTTGGTTACGACCGGAAGTGGCTGGAAGAGGTGGGTTCAGAAGACAGTCATGGACGCGCCTTGTGGGCCTTGGGCTCCGTGCTGGGACACTCACTGGATGCAGGATTACGCGGTGCTGCAGGCCGACTTTTTCAGGCCGCCATGCCGGCGACACTATCCTTCAGCAGTCCGCGCGCATGGGCCTTCAGCATTCTGGGCATGCAGGCTTATCTGGACTGGTTCCCCGGCGACCGAACGCTGCAGGGAGCACGCAACACGCTGGCCAACCGGCTATTAAGCATCTACCAAAAGAGCAGCACCACAACCTGGCAATGGTTTGAAAAGAGTCTTTCCTACTCCAACGCCAGACTCCCGCAAGCGCTGATGCTAGCCGGATGGCGTAGCGACAATCAGCAGATGATCTCCGCCGGCACCGAGTCTCTCCGGTGGCTTTTGTCGGTGCAGAAAAATGGCAGCGATGAAATCTTTGTACCCATCGGCTCCAATGGTTTCTATCGTGAAGGACAGGAAAAAGCCCGCTTTGATCAACAGCCCGTTGAAGCCTGCGCCACCGTCTCCGCCTGCCTGGAGGCATACAAGCTGACGCACGAACCTCTTTGGCTGGAAAAAGCACAGCACGCCTTTGAATGGTTTCTGGGCAAGAACGATTTACAGGTTCAGCTTTACGATACGTTTACCGGAGGCTGCAGGGACGGGCTCCATCCCGACCGCGTCAATGAAAATCAGGGGGCCGAATCAACGCTTTCCTTCCTGATGGCACTGCTTGATATGCGCGAAGGAAATGTAACTGACCTGAACGAACTGCATCTGGAAATGAGATCCCATTGAACAGATGGAACTGGCCAAGCTGGCTGCCCCATCTGATTCTGACTTCGCGCAAATGCCCTTGCTGCAACTCCGCCCAGTTCAAGGCGGCGGAGATGCGCCCCATCGACGAGATATTTCGCATGTTTGTCTTGCGACCGATTCGTTGCATGTTCTGCTGGCGACGCTACTACTGGTTTGCGCTCCATGATCCCAAGTAATCCCATACTGACTCTCTGAAGAATGCGGAAGATGTACCCAGCTCAGATTTCAGGTACCATTGCCCAGCCCACAAAAAATAATTAATACTTGACACTGCGCCCAGCTCATGGCTGAATAGCAGCATATGGTTTTGATTCTCAACAACCCGAGGCTGAATTCCATGGCGTCCACGTCGGCTCCCCGTCGCGCGTGTCGTTGTTGTTAAAGCACTCCCTGTAAATCCCCTCATTTCCCTTTCACTTCATCGGCTTTCAGGCATCTTCGCAGTGCTGCACCCGCAGCTGTGAGGCCGCGTTTGCACTCTGCAACGGCTGTGCCTCAAAGCCGTAATCCAAAGCAAATCAGAAGAGAGGAAAATTGATGACTTTGATGAAGCAGAGCACTTCCGCCATGGCCAACTGTTGTCGCAAGAGCCTCCAGTTCCGTCTGGATCTCTTGGACGTCGTGGCCAAGTGCATCTACTCCACCTAGCAGGCATAAGCGCCAAGACGCGCAAAGCCAGGGCTCACGACATTCCGTCGTGAGCCCATTTTCTTGCGGCAAAGTTAGCCGCTTTCGGAGGCAGTAGTGTTGAATTTCTTGCAAAATATGCGCAACCGTGCTCACCAGAACACAGGATTGCAGATTGTTCTTTTTGTTCTGCTGGCAGCCATACCAGCATTTGCCCAAGTGGAAAAGGGCTTGATTACCGGGCAGGTGAAGGATGCTTCGAGCGCAGTAATCGGACAGGCGCACGTTAAGCTGAAAAACATTGCAACCGGCATCGTAACGGATACCACCAGCGACGGGCAGGGCATCTTCGTTTCACCGCCGCTTACCCCGGGCGACTATGACGTGCAGGTGAACGCACCCGGCTTCAAAAGCGTGCTGAAGCACGTTCGCCTTGAAGTTGCACAACGCATCTCGGCTGAGTTTGTGCTGGCGATTGGCGGGGCAACCGAGACGGTTGAAGTGGAAGCCACCACCGTACAGTTCGACACTGACACCTCAACGGTTTCCAACCTGCGCACGCAGGAGGCGGTCCGCAATCTGCCTCTGAATGGCCGCAACTTCACTGAACTGCTCGGACTGGGCGCGGGCGTTGTACCCGGCCAGTCGCAGCTTGCCGGCAGCATTCCCTACGCCCAGCAGCGTGGCCCGTCAGCTTACGTCATCAACGGTCAGCGCCTCACCGACAATCGCTTTCTGCTGGACGGCATTGGCGACAACGAGAACCACAACGGCCTGGGCGTCATCATCTTTCCTCCCATCGATGCGGTGGAAGAGTTCCGCGAAGAAACCACCGACGCCGATGCCCGTTACGGACGTGCCGCTGGCGGCGTCATCAACGTGGTCTTCAAGTCGGGCAGCAATCAGTATCACGGCGAAGTTTTCGACTTTCTGCGCAACTCTTCACTCGATGCGAAAAACTACTACGACGCGGCCAAGCCAGGCTTCCGCATGAACTCCTTCGGCGCGACCTTCGGTGGTCCGCTCTGGCACCAGAAGAATCCGCGTACCTTCTTCTTTGCCGATTACGCCGGGCAGCGCACCGGCCAGGGCCTAACCTACATCAGCACCGTTCCTGACTGGGGTCCGCAGGGTGTGGGCGACTTCTCCTACTACTCCACCACGGTCAAAAATCCGACCACGGGCACGGCCTTTTCCGGCAACGTGATTCCCTCTTCCTATCTGACTTCGGCCCAGTCCATCGTCGGACAGAATATTCTTGCCCTCTTCTCTAAGTACGCCAGCCCTAACATCGCCGGCACAACAACGGCCAACAACTATCGCTACTCGCCGCAGCGCATTGACAATAGCAACGCCTACGACGTGAAGGTCGATCATCAGTTCTGGCAATCCGACAACGCCTTTGTGCGCTTTAGCCATTCCTACGATGACATTCTTCAACCGGGCACTTTGCCTACGCCGCTGGTGGGCGCCAACATCAGTGGTCCTGCCCAACAGCCTGCCTATCAGGCAGTGCTGAGCGAGACGCATATCCTTTCGCCCTCGCTGCTCAACACCGTGCGTTTTGGCTGGTCGCGCATCTTCATCGCCGCGCAGAATTTCGATCAGGGACTTGGCCTTTCCACCACACTCGGCATTCCCGGCGTCATCCAGTCGAACGACGTGGCGCATACGGATGGTTTGCCGGTGCTGTCGACCACCGGCATTTCATCGATCGGTGATGCTTCCAACAGCCCCGCGCAGATTGGCACCAATAACTACCAGAG
The DNA here is from genome assembly GCF_048629425.1 of Telmatobacter bradus. Classification (NCBI taxonomy): domain Bacteria; kingdom Pseudomonadati; phylum Acidobacteriota; class Terriglobia; order Terriglobales; family Acidobacteriaceae; genus Telmatobacter; species Telmatobacter bradus. The sequence continues at coordinate 1,490,335 of NZ_CP184532.1, read as the reverse complement.
CAACGACAACGTGAGCTGGCTGCACGGTAAGCACTCCTTTGATTTTGGCGTAGAGATTGTGCGTCTGCAATACAACATGTACCAGACCGCCGCCGAGCACGGCACAATGGCCTTCACCGGAAACTTTACCGGCCTGGGCCTGGCCGACCTTCTGCTGGGCGCGCCTTACAGCGGAACCTATGAGTATCAGCAGGGCACGCGCGGTTTTCGCCAGCTGGACCTATCGGGCTACGTGCAGGACAGTTACAAACTGAACAGCCGCGTGACGCTTAACCTGGGCCTGCGCTACGATAACTTCCTTGGCTGGCCGTGGACCGAAGTCAACAACAAGATGTATCAGTTCGATCCGTCCATTTCCACCACGCAGGTCTTTCAGGTGGGTAGCAACGGCGTCTCGCGTTCGGGTGCCAACGGACAGAACCTAAACTTCTCGCCGCGCGTAGGCATCTCCGCCCGCATCTTCGAAAAGACCAGCTTCCATGCGGGTTACGGCATCTACTACGAAGCCCCCACCGTCACCAACTCTTCGGGTTTGTCGATGAACGCTCCGGCCATTGATTACTGGGCCTTCAACAATGCCAATGGCTATGCGGCAACGGGTTTCAACTGGGTTTCAAATGGCTTCACGCACACCCGCGACACCACCGGCGCACCACAGGGGGCTCCGCTCTTCGCTCAGGACCCGCACGCCAAGACGCCTTACAGCGAACAGTGGCACGCCAGCATCCAACAGCAGATTGGCAGCACCAACCGCATCACCATCGCTTATGTGGGCAACGTTGGTGTGCATCTGCAGGGCCTGTTCGACATCAATCAGGCCACGCCCGGCACAACGGCACTCAGCACGCGGCGGCCCTATCCTTACTTCGCGCAAATCTGGCAGCTGAAGACGGCGCTGGTCTCCAACTACAGCGGCCTGCAAGTAACTGCCGAGCGCCGCGGCAAGAACCTCAGCTATCTGGCCAGCTACACCTACAGCCACGCGCTCGACGAAAACTCCAACAATCTTGGCACCGTAGTGAACTCTTATAATCCACACGCCGACTACGGCAACTCCGACAACAACATTCCCAACCGCTTTGCCGCCAGCGTCAATTACACGCTGCCCTTCACGCATGCAGGCAGGTTGAAGCCGGTGGTTGAGGGCTGGCAGGTAAACGCCATCGCCACCTACTCCGACGGCATTCCGTTCTCCATCACCACCGGCTCCAACAGCCTGGGCATCAGCGATGCTATTACGACCCGCGCCAAGTTCATCGGCACCAGCGGCAACGGCGCACTGCCCACCGGCCAGCGCACCATCAAGAAGTGGTTCAACACGGCCGACTTCTCCAACCCCGGAACCGATAACTGGAGCGACTATAACTCTGGCCGCAATATTCTGCAGGGTCCCGGCACCAAGGACATTGACTTCTCGCTCTTCAAACACTTCGTAATCAAACAGGCGCAGGCGCTTGAATTACGCGCTGAAACCTTCAACCTGTTCAACACGCCGCAGTTCAACAATCCTAGCGCTGTGGTTGGCACCTCGACCTTTGGCACCATCTCTTCGGCAGGCTCACCCACCACGCTGCAGCGCACCTCGCGCGAGATTCAGGTGGCGGCCAAATATACCTTCTAACGGCTGATGGTTCAACCGCAGTCTGATCCTTTCCTCAACCAATCATCATTCGATGACCAACAAAAGCAGGAGCGTCATGAAAAAGAAAAATGTATTGAAGGCATTCACCTCAACGCTGATTCTTGCCACTGGAGCCAGGCTCGCACTGCATGCGCAAAGCGCCCAACCCTACCAGGGCGTGGTGGGGCGCACGCTGGCCGAATCGAAGGAGTGGTGGCCTGAGCCGGTGAAAGCCCCGGCAGGCGCACCCAACGTGGTGTGGATTCTGCTTGACGACGTAGGCTACGGCGCATCGGAAGCCTTTGGCGGACTCATCCAAACACCCACCTTTGACACGCTGGCCAACAACGGCCTGCGCTATACAAACTTCCACACCACGGCCATCTGCGCTCCTACGCGCGCTGCATTGCTCACTGGCCGCAACAGCGCATCGGTGCATGAATCGGGCTTCTCACATACGGTAATGTCGGCTGGATTCCCCGGCTGGGATGGCCGCGTGCCCGCCACCGCTGGCACCGTCGCCGAGATTCTGCGCGACAACGGCTACAACACCTTTGCGGTGGGCAAATTTGGCATTACACCCGACGAAGAAGCCACCGACGCCGGCCCCTTCGATCATTGGCCTACCGGCAAGGGCTTTGATCACTTCTTTGGCTTCCTCGGCTCGCAGACCGACCAGTACAAGCCCGACCTGGTGGAAGATCAGGCGCACGTGCGTCCCGACGGCCGCCATCTGAACGACCAGATCACCGACAAGGCCATCGCCTACATCGACCGTCAGCAGAAGGCCGCGCCCGGCAAACCCTTCTTCCTTTACTACGCGCCGGGCGCAACCCATGCGCCGCATCAGGTGGACAAATACTGGAGCGATCAGTACAAGGGCAAGTTTGACAAGGGTTGGGATGCTTATCGGAAAGAGGTCTTCGAGCGGCAGAAGAAGCTGGGTGTGATTCCTGCCAATGCAGTATTGCCTGAGCGCAATCCCAACATCAAGGAGTGGGAGAAGCTGACGCCCGATGAGCAGAAGCTCTATGCGCGCTTCTTTGAAGTCTACGCAGGCTACCTGACCTACACGGACTTTGAAGTGGGCCGTCTGGTCAATCACCTGAAGGAGGCTGGCCAACTCGACAACACGCTGATCTTCATCTCCATCGGCGATAACGGCGCCAGCAAGGAAGGCACACTGAACGGCAACATCGACCGCAGCCTGTGGAGCAAGCCGCTCACCGAACAGGAAAACGTTAATTACAACCTGGCCAAGATCGGCGAAATCGGTACAGCGCAGGCCGTGGAAGGCAACTATCCGCTGGGCTGGGCACAGGCCGCCAACACGCCGTTCAAGTTCTGGAAGCAGGACGCCAACAGCGAAGGCGGCACGCACAATCCGCTGATCGTCTACTGGCCGAAGGGCATCACGGAAAAGGGCGGAATCCGCACTCAGTACAGCCACGTCATTGATGTGCTGCCCACCACGCTCGATCTGATCGGCATCAAGGCTCCCGCCCAGATTCGCAGCGTCCAGCAGCAGCCGATTGAAGGCTTCTCCTTTGCCGACTCCATCAACGATGCCAAGGCACTCTGGCACCACAACGAGCAGTACTACTACATCTTCGGCTCCCGCTCCATCTACAAGGATGGCTGGAAGGCCGAACTGGCCTACCCCAGCAGCTTCATCACCGGCAATCTGGCCAGCCATCAGGCCTTTGATGAAAATGCCTGGGAACTCTACAACCTGAACGACGATCCCACCGAACGCATCGACCTGGCCAAGAAAAATCCGGAGAAGCTGGCCGAGTTGAAGGCCGAGTTTGAAGCGCAGGCCAAAGCACACAACCTCGCCCCCTTCATCACCTGGGATGACGTACTGAGCGGACGCATCCATCACGGCAAGGACGCAAAGTCTTTCTCCGATGCGGTGAAGGACATTACCAAGGCCGGCGGAAACCAGTAAGCACAGTTCCGTTCTGCAATCGTTACTAGAGCAACGCGCAGGCGCTCGGAGAGCACTCTCCATGCGCCTGCGCTTGTTTTTTGCCCTTCCCACTACGCAAAAATGCGCCCCTGCCAAAATTGACAAAAAAACATCGGCTCATTACATTGACCAGTAAGCCTTCGGAAGTCCTGCAGCCGTTTTTATTCCCACCTTTTGGGACGCAGCCGTTCTGCACTTCCGATTGCGGAGAACTTGAAGATGATTTGCCAGATCCAGATCGCGCTCTGTATGTGCTGCTGTCCTTGCGGCTCAGAGCGGGTGTGTCTGGCAAGCTGATTCCACATAGAATCGGATTCCCAACGACCCACCCGCCACCGGCGCGGTGGGTTTTCTGCTTTTGTGCGCCGGACGACAACATGCACAGGAATTCAGGAACGAGGAACGGGATGAACATTGAAGTCAACGGAGAAAAACAATCCTTCGAAGCGGCAAGCCTTTCTATTGCCGATCTTCTAATCGCCAGCGGCGTCGAGTCGGTTGAGACGGTTTCCGTGCAGCGCAACGGAGAATTTGTCGGCAGAACGAAGTTCGCATCGACACTGCTTGCGGAAGGCGATGAGATCGACTTCATTTACTTCATGGGCGGTGGCAGCCGATGACAGCCTTTGCAACCAAGGCCATTCACGGAGAAAATCTGCGCCCCGATGCACACGGAGCCCTGCGACCGCCGCTCTTTGATGGCGTAGCCTTCGAGTTCCCCGATGCGGATTCCATACGTCTGGCCTTTGAAGGGCGCAAGCCTTCCCATGCCTACACCCGCATCAGCAATCCCACCGTAGACGAGTTCGAACGCCGTGTGCGCCTGCTGGCCGATGCCTTTGCCGTGGTCGCAGTCTCTTCTGGCATGGCCGCCATCAGCAACGTGCTTATGACGCTGGCTGAAGCTGGTTCCAACATCGTTACCACCAACTGGATCTTCGGCAACACCTACTCCCTCTTTGAAGACACCTTCAAACCGTGGGGCCTTGAAACCCGCTACGTGAACATGGCCAAGCCGGAAGAGATTGCCGCGGCCATCGACGACAAAACCCGCGCCATTTTTCTGGAGGTCATCACCAATCCTCAGATGCAGGTGGCCGACATTGCCGCCATCACCAAGGTGGCCCACGCGCGCGGCGTGCCGGTGGTTCTGGATGGAACCGTCACCACGCCCTACCTCTTCCGCTCCAAAGATTACGGCGTTGACGTTGAAGTGATTTCCTCCACCAAGTACATCAGCGGCGGCGCTACCACCATGGGCGGGCTGATTCTGGACAACGGCATCTTTGACTGGAAGCAGACTCCACGGCTGGCCACGGCCGCCCGCAAGTTCGGCCCCGGCGCACTGGTGGCCACGCTGCGGCGTGAGGTCTTCCGCAACACCGGCGCATGCCTTGCCCCGCACAATGCCTTTCTGCAGACGCTGGGGCTGGAGACGCTGCCCCTGCGCATTGATCGCAGCACGGCCAACGCGCTTGAGGTTGCACAGTGGCTCAGCCATCAGCCTCAGGTCAAGCAGGTGAACTACCCCGGCCTGCCCTCTTCGCCCGCATACGAACTGGCGAAAAAGCAGTTCCCCAAGGGCGTGGGCGGCATTCTCACTTTTGATTTGCAGGATCGCGCTGCGGCTTTTGCTCTGCAGAATGCATTGAACCTGATTCGCCGCGCGACCAACATCAACGACAATAAATCGCTCATTCTCCATCCGGCTTCCACCATCTTCTGCGACTATAACGCGGAAGAAAAACAGGCCATGGGCGTAAGTGAAGCCATGCTGCGGCTTTCGGTGGGCATTGAAGATGCCGCCGATCTGATCACGGATCTGCAACAAGGATTGGCGGTGTTATGAGCGAACTGGAATTTACGGAAGAACGGCTGGAGCGCTACAGCAGGCACATTCTGCTCAAGGACGTGGGCATTGAAGGGCAGCAGAAACTCTTCGACGCCAAAGTGCTGGTGATTGGCGCAGGCGGACTCGGTTCCCCCATCGCGCTCTATCTGGCTGCGGCCGGCGTAGGCACCATCGGCATTGCAGACGCCGATGTGGTGGACCTTTCCAACCTGCAGCGGCAGGTGATTCACTTTACCGCCGATCTGGGCAAGCCCAAGGTGGAGTCTGCAGCACAAAAGATGCGCGCCATCAACCCTGATGTGGTGGTGAAGACCTATCACGAATTTCTGCTCGCCTCCAACATCCGCCCCATCCTGCGCGAGTACGACTTCATCCTCGACGGCACCGATAACTTTGCCGCCAAATTCCTGATCAACGATGCATGCGTGCTGGAGAAAAAGCCCTTCTCGCATGGCGGCATTCTGCGCTTCAACGGGCAGACCATGACGGTGCTTCCCGGCCAGTCCGCCTGCTATCGCTGCGTCTTCCAGGCACCTCCGCCGCCCGATGCCGTACCCACCTGTTCGCAGGCCGGAATTCTGGGCGCTGTGGCCGGAATGCTGGGCACCATTCAGGCCGTGGAAGCCCTCAAATTCATCCTCGGCACCGGCGACTTGCTGACCAACACCCTGCTCAGCTTTGACGCCAAAACGCTCGACTTCCGCAAAGCCCGCTTCAAGCCCAACCGGCGCTGCGCCGTCTGCGGTGAGCAGCCCACCCTCCATGAATTGCAGGACGAGGCCCAGCAGGTGTGCGAGCTGAAAAGCACGCAGGGGAGGTAGCAGATGCGCATTACGCATGAGGCTTATCAGAAGATTGTGGAACATGCGATTGAGGATGCTCCCATCGAGGCCTGCGGCTATCTGGCAGCAGTGGATGACGCGGCAGGTGGCGTAATTGTAGAGGCCATCCGGCTGCGCAACGTCGATGCGTCAGAAGAGCACTTCAGCTTTGATCCTGCCGAGCAGTTCGCCGTGGTGCGCGCCATTCGCAAAAGCGGACGCAAGCTGCTGGCCGTCTATCACAGCCATCCAGCCTCACCGGCGCGGCCCTCGCAGGAGGACATTCGTCTGGCCTTTGATGCGGAACTCAGCTACGTGATCGCATCGCTTGCTGGTACGGAGCCGGATGTGCGCTCTTTCCGCATACGTAATGGAGATGTGGAGCGCGAAGAGATTGAGATTGTGAACCAAACCGCGGAGGTCAACCATGTCCTATGAATTGCCTGCCAATCTGGCTCAGGAAATCGATGAGCTTGAAGGCTTGATCCACAAGTTTCGCAGGGGTGAACTGGAGGCTGCGGCGCTGAAGGCGCGGCGTGTGCCCTTTGGCTGCTATGAACAGCGCAAGGACGGCACGTACATGGTGCGCGTGCGCGCGACCGGCGGCGCGGCCACGCCCGCACAGCTGATCCGGCTGGCTGAACTGGCCGAACAGTACGGTTCTTCCTTCGTGCATGTCACCACGCGGCAGGAGTTCCAGATTCACGATGTAGCGCTCGAAAACGTCATCCCTGTCCTGCGCGCACTGCTGCCGGTGGGCCTTTCCTCACGCGGCGGCGGCGGCAACACGGTGCGCAACATCGTCGTCTCTCCTGCGGCTGGCTTCGGCATCGATGAGGTCTTCGATCCCAGTCCCTACGCCTTTGCGCTCACCACGCGGCTGATTGCCGAAAGCGACTCCTGGAACCTGCCCCGCAAGCTGAAGTTCGCTTTCTCCAACTCGCCCGCCGATACCGCATACGCGCAGTTCACCGACGTCGGATTTGTTGCCACAATCCGCGATGGACAGCAGGGCTTCAAGGTTTATGTCGCCGGTGGCTTCGGCGCAAAGTCGTCGGTAGGCCATCTTCTGCATGAATTCATTCCCGCCGACCAAATCTACATCGTGGCCGAAGCGGTCAAGCTCTTCTTCGATCAGCATGGCAACCGCAAGAATCGTAATGCTGCCCGCCTGCGCTTCCTGTGGGAGCAACTCGGCGAAGAACGCTTTCTCGCGCTCTATCGCGCCCAGTTCGACGCCGTTGCCGCACGCGCCGATGCCAAGCTGACTCCGACTAAAATCGACGACGTGGTTCCAGTGGTTGTATTGGAGCCGGTGCGCGTTGAGCAGGAAGCCTTCACCGCATGGAAGAAGCGCTACGTGCGCGCCCAGCGGCAGGAAGGACTCTACTCCATCCTTGTTCCGGCCAAGCTCGGCAACATCGCCAGCAGTGAGCTGAAGAAGCTGGCAGCGTTTGCTTCCGCCTTTGGCAACCATGCACTGCGCGCCACCTTTGGGCAGAATCTGCGCCTGCGCAACATCCCCGAGGCCTATCTGGGCAATGTGTACCTTGCCGTGAAGGAGGTTGCAACACTGGCCGATGCGCCGCTGTTGCTGTCGAACTCCGTGGCCTGCACCGGAGCCGATACCTGCAAGCTGGGCATCTGCCTGCCGAAGGGCGCGCTCACCGCCGTGGAACGCGTCTTGCGCAAATCGACTGCCGATCTGGACAGCCTCGACGAGTTCCGCCTGAACATCTCCGGCTGCCCCAACTCCTGCGGTCAGCACTCCGTCGCCGACCTCGGCTTTTACGGTCAGGCGCGACGCAAGGACCAGAAGATGTACCCGGCGTATGCGATTGTGGCCGGTGCGCGCACCACGGACGGCGAAGCGCGACTAGCACAAACCATCGACTGGATCAGCGCCCGCGATCTGCCTGCCTTTACCTCCGAGTTGCTGGCGCTGTGGACCAAGAAAAAATCCGCCTACGCATCCTTTGCCGAGTACATCGACAAGGACGGCAAGCAGGATATTCAGCAGCTCACCGAGCGCTACCACGAGATTCCAGCCTTCGATGAGGACAAGAACTACTACTACGACTGGAGCGCCAGCGACCTCTTCACGATTGTGGGCCGTGGTGTGGGCGAATGCTCGGCAGGCCTCTTCGATCTGATTGGCGTGGACCTGAAGGCGATGGAAGAGCAGAAGAAGCGTCTGGCCACGGATCTGGATGCTGCCTCGCAGGAAGATGCGCTCTACCGCATTGTGCTAAGCGCCTCACGCATGCTGCTGGTCACGCGCGGCATTGAAGCACCCACCGACGAAGCCGTCTTCCAGAGCTTCCTGCAGCACTTCATTGCCGCAGCTCTGGTCAGCGACAAGCATCGCCCCGTGGTGGAGTTGGCGCAAGCCAAGAAGACGGCCCAACTGGCAACGCAGCAGGAAGCCGTGCTGGCGCTGGCCGCCAGTGTGCAGCAACTTTACGAAAGCATGGACAACAGCCTGCGCTTTCCCGCCGAAAAACTCTGTAAGCAAGCCGCTCCGGTCGCGGAGATTCCGCTGCGCGATTATCGCGGCGTGGCCTGCCCCATGAACTTCGTCAAGGTCAAGCTGGATCTGGCCAAGATGAAGGCCGGTGATCGGGTGAAGGTGCTGCTCGACGATGGCAAGCCGATTGAGAATGTACCTCGTTCGGTCGCGGGAGAAGGCCATTTGGTGGTGGAGCAACTGCAGGATGGAGCGCACTGGAGCGTCGTCATCGAGAAGCGGTAAAAACGGCTGTCAGCTCTCAGCCGTCAGCTTTCTGCTGGACCGTGGCAGAGCTGGCATTCTCGCCTGTAGCTGGGCCCCGGAAAACACAAACCTGGCCTGCAGCTTGCTCTTGCTGAAGCTCTATAAAAAAACATCCCTGCCAAAGATGCTTTGGCAGGGATGTTTTTTGCTCTCAGTTTTTCCGACTAAAGCAATCGTTTTGCTTTAGCCAAAGTCCTATCCTGAGCACAATGAGCTAAAAGCTGAGAGCTGAAGGCTGCCTTTAAACGTCCAAATCATCCGCGTCGTCGCCGCCAGCCTGCGCCGTACCGCGACGCTTGGCCACCAGAAAGCCGCGCAGGAAAGGCTCCAGATAGCCGTCCAGCACCTTGTCTACATCGCCCACTTCCACCTTGGTGCGATGGTCCTTGGCCATGCGGTAGGGCTGCAGCACATAGCTGCGAATCTGCGAACCGAAGTTGATTTCCAGCTTCGAATCTTCCACCTTTTTCGATACGGCGCGCTTCTTTTCAAGCTCATGCTCATAGAGCCGCGAACGCAGCATCTTGAGCGCCCTGTCGCGATTCTTGTGCTGGGAGCGTTCGTTCTGGCACTGCACCACGATGTTGGTGGGCAGGTGCGTCATGCGCACGGCCGAGTCGGTGGTGTTCACGTGCTGGCCGCCCTTGCCGCCGGAGCGGTAAGTGTCGATGCGCACATCTTCCATCTTCAGGTCCACATGAATGGAATCGTCGATTTCCGGCGAAATATAGACCGAGGCGAACGAAGTGTGGCGGCGCTTGGCCGAGTCAAAGGGCGAAATGCGCACCAGCCGATGCACACCGCTCTCGCTGGCCAACTGGCCAAAAACGTAGTCGCCCTGAATGGTGAAGGTGACCGACTTGATGCCCGCCTCTTCGCCGTCCAGAATGTCGTTGATTTCGCTCTTGAAGCCCTGCTGCTCGGCCCAGCGCAGGTACATGCGCATGAGCATCTCAGCCCAGTCCTGGCTCTCGGTGCCGCCCGCGCCGGGGTGAACCGTCACAATGGCATTCAGCCCATCGGCTTCGCCACTGAGCATGGTCTGCACTTCCAGCTCTTCAGCCAGCGCGGAAAGGTCCTTGATGGACTGCTCCAGTTCGGCCTCCACATCTTCGCCCTCGCGGGCCAGCTCAAAGTAGGCGTCAATGTCTTCGCTACGGCGCACCAAGGCGTCGTCGTCGGCCACCAACACCTCCAGGCGCTTGCGGTCGCGCATCAGGGGCTTGCTGGCCTCAGGATCGCTCCACAACGCCGGATCGGCCAGTTTGGTTTCTAGTGCAGAGAGTTCCCGGCGGATGCGGGCGGGGTCAAAGATACTCCCGCAGGTCGCGAACTTGATCGCGGACGGGAGCATAAGCGAATTCGAGATCTGAAATTGCCATGGCTTTGCTCTTGGGACCTGACTTTGTTGTGAAATGACGGGGAGATGAACTTTTCAGCGCAGCGCCCTTTAAGAGCATCGCACAGAACAAATGGTTCTGGAAAATAGTGCTTCCTTTTATTGATCCGGCCATCAAAGCCCCGACTCTTCGGGTGCCCCACCTTAGCCGCGTCTTTGTTTTTGCGGCACGAAAACGCTCTTTAAGGGTCGGGGCAATCGGCGCGGGCTTTTCTCCCACGGCCTACCTTGGATGCCTTCCAGTGAAAAGACTTCCGGGGCTGAAGCCCCCGGTCATTGTGCCGCTTTTTGCAGGGGTTAAACCCCCTGCCTCCCTCCGCCACGAGTTTTTCCGCAACCTGTAAAGCCGTGCCCCTTCAAAACAAAGCCTTCAGTATTTTGAAATGCAATCGCCCTGCCGCATAAGCAGCAGAAAACACAACTCCACAGGCAAATCCTATACACTTGAGCCCAGGATGCGCGTAGCTATCGTTTCAAAACCGAATAAGGCAGAGTTGGCCCGGCTGGTGCCGGAGCTGGTGGGCTGGCTGCGCCAGCATGGATATGATCCGGTGCTGTGCAGTGAAAGCGGCCGCTACTGCGCCGACGCGCCCTGCGACGAGCTTGCCAATCTGCCTTCCCTCAATCCTGAGCTGGTGATTGTGCTGGGCGGCGATGGCACGCTGCTGGGTACGGCCCGCGCCTTTGTTGGCAGTGGCATTCCCATCCTGAGTGTGAATCTTGGCCATCTGGGCTTTCTCACCGAGGTCCGTCTGGCGGACCTTTATTCCACACTGGAAGGCTGGTGCTCGGGCTGCCATCAACTGGACGAGCGCGCCATGCTGCACGCCGAACTCTGGCGCGACAACACCCTGATCAAGACCTTCCGCGTGCTGAATGAAGTGGTGGTTTCCAAGGGCGATATTGCCCGTCTGGGGGAATTTTCGGTCGAACTGGAAGGCAAGCGCGTGGCGCGCTTTCTGGCCGATGGCGTCATCGTCAGCACACCCACCGGTTCCACGGCCTACACCCTGGCTGCCAACGGGCCCATCCTTACTCCCGACGTGGATGCGCTGGTGGTTACCCCCGTCTGCCCGCATCTGCTCACGCTGCGGCCCATCGTGGTGCGGGGCGACGCCAATCTGACGGTGCGCGTGGAAGGCGTGCCGAATCTGGCCTTGCTCACCGCCGACGGTCAGGTGGCCGTTGAGCTGCATCGTGGCGACGAGGTGCGCTGCCGCCGCTCCAGCCAGTCGGTACGCCTGGTACGGCTCGGCGACACCAGCTTTTTTGAGGCTCTGCGCAACAAGCTCAGTTGGGGCGAACAGTAAAATGAACTTCCACTCCAACCCTTAAATAAAGAAACTTCGTGCATATTTTTGCGTTTGTATACAACAATGACTCCGATGAAAGCCAACCACGAAATGGATGGGCCAAACCTGGAGACCCCGGCCAAGCCCGCTCTTGCGTTTCATCCCATCGATAAAAACAGCATCGTCGGCCTGGCCGAGCAGATTCAGGCACAACTGCTCGGCATGGTGCATTCCGGGCAACTGGCCATGGGCGATCCTCTGCCCAGCGAGGTCGAGCTGGGCCAGCTCTTCGGCGTTAATCGCACCGTGGGCCGCAAGGCGCTGCTGCAGATTGAAGCTCTAGGGTACGCCGTGCGCATGAAGGGCCACGGAACCTTCGTTACCCAGCCCAAAATTGCCCGGCTCATCAACGGTATTACTGGCTTTAGCGCGGAGATGCAGGCGCTGGGCATTGTGCCGGGTGCCCGCGTTCTGGCTGCCGAACGGCGGGAGGCCACCGCGGAGGTGGCTCTGCGGCTGGGCATCTTTCGTGGCACGCCGGTCTTTCGTTTGCGCCGTCTGCGCCTGGCCAACAACTCACCCGTGGCCATTGAAGAAAGCTTCCTCAATCTGGCGCGTTTTCCTGGCATTCAGAAGATGGACTTCAACGACCAGTCGCTCTACGCCGTGCTCGCAGATCACTACGGGGTGAAGTTCTCCCGCACCGACAGCATGATCGAGTCCATTGCTGCCGGCCGCCGCGAAGCACGTCTGCTGAATCTTGCGCCTCGCGCCTGCCTGCTGGTGATGACCCGCACCGTCTACGGAGCCGACGGCCGCCCGGTGGAGATGGCCTGCACCCAGTACCGCGGCGACCGCGTGCGCGCCGTACTCGGCCAGCCGCCCGCCACCACCATTGACGAGGCCGTGGCCCGCGCGCCCCATGAGGACGAGCCGGAAACGCCCCGCTGGGCTCAGCGCCCGCGCAAAATGTGAATGGCCTGCCGGTAATCCAGACTGGCAGGTAGGGGCTGATAGTTGCTCATCTGTTCATCGGTGTCGAAGATCTTGTTCCTGAACACAATCCGCAGGCTCATCTTGAGCTGTACGTGGGTGATGCGCCACTGTCCGCCACCCACATTGGCCTGATCGAGCGCCAGCCAGCCGCCTTTGTTCAGCTTGCCCAGAATCCCCCAGCCGTAGTTCGTGTCCTGCTGCAGAGAGCCATAAAGGTGCGTCACGCGCTGCTCTGCCGTATCCACCCAGATCTCGCCTACCATCGCGGTCAGGGCCTGCGTTTCCATATCGGGCGGGGTGAACTTCGGATTGGGCTTGAAAGTAAACTTCTCGATGCGTCCCAGGCCACCCGCGACCTGTCCCGCATCCTGGTATAAAAATGCCTCGGGCAACATGCGCAACAACTTCAGGACAATCGCCGAATCCCCTTCTTCGCTGTGCTTGCGGTGGCGTTGCAGACTGGGATCGGCCAGCAGAGCATCCAGACGGGCCTGTTCCTGCTGCTCTCCGGCGGCGTCGAGCGGCCTGTCATTCACCTGCAGCAAACGAGCCACATAACCGTCGTGCGTCTCGGCTATCTCTTTGGTTGTGCTCAGCCGGGGGCTGGTTTTGTGCAGCAGGTAGCGCATCGGATGGCTGCTGTCCTCGGCCATACGCAGCTCCTCGTTGAGCGCACGCTGACACAGGGCCTGGGCCTGTGCCGGAGTCAGAGCCTCTCCCGGCCTTGCCTGCAGGATACTGAAAAGTAAACAGAACGGAAGAGTCTGCCGCACGGCACGGGAGCTGAAAACGGGCATCAAAATCCTTTCACTTCTATTCTGCACCTTCGCTGTCATCCCCCTGCCGCCGGGAAAGATACGCAAAAGCTCTATTCTCCTAGGTCAGACGCCCAAAAACGCCCGCAGGATTCATCCCCAGACCGGTTCTTTGCGCCTCCGGAGCTCTTTTCCTTTGAATCGAACGACTTCTGCGTGATTCTGTAATTGAAGCCGGAGCCAACATTGCGTATAGTGCGGGCAGGGGCCCCGATGTGGCTCCGCGGAAGGATCGAAAGAATGGCAGTGGAGAGCGCTGTAGCGCGCATTGGCAAGACGATCGTGATCTGCGGTGAAGTTAAGGGCAGCGAGGATCTGGTGGTAGACGGACGCGTCGAGGGCACAATCAGCCTTTCGGAGAGCCGTTTGACCGTCGGTCCCAATGCCCGGGTAGAAGCAGATCTTTCGGCCAAGGATATTCTTGTGCTCGGCCATGTGAAGGGCAACGTAATAGCCAGCGGACGTGTGGAACTGCGCACTGGCTGCCAGGTGGAGGGCGATATTCACGCCCTGCGGCTGGCCGTGGAAGATAATGCCATCTTCCACGGAAGGGTGGACCTGACCCAGGCCGCGCCTCAAGTCGCGACCAAAGCACCAGAGACCGTGAGCGCACCGCAAACCGGAGAAGCTGTCTAGACTTTCCCGGTCTGACTCAGGCCCGGGTGCTTGGGAGCGTGTGCGCTTGCAACCGCCGGGCCTGCCTCATGCGTCCAACCAAGGGAAAACGCTGCCGCCTGCCTCTGTCAGGAGGGCGGCAACGATCCCGCATCTTCAAGGGAGACAAGGTTGTTCAGTCACTGGTTCGAGAAAAAGGCGACACCGGAAACCACTACACCGCAGGCCAGCCCCATGGGGCCCAGAGTGCCGCGCCATTCCGGAGGTTGGAGCGTCTTGCGCAAGCGCCTGCAAACTGAGCCTGGCCTGCGCATCATCGACGTTGGATATACATCTCCAACCAACATCAACTACCTGACCAGCCTGGGTCACAGCGTCTTTCTCGCCGATCTGGTGCATGATGCCTGCACTCAGAACTGGATCACCGGCAACGACGAAGACGGCAACCCGGCCTGGAACGCTGAGGGCTATCTGGAACAGTGCCTGAACTTTGCCGGCCGCACCTTCGACGTGGTGCTGCTCTGGACGGCGCTCGATTACCTGCCTGAACCGCTGGTCGCACCCCTCGTCAGCCACCTCTTCTCTGCCATGAATCCCGGCGGGCAGGTACTGGCGCTCTTCCATACCCGCATGCAGGGCGAAGAAACCGCCCACTGCCGCTTTCACATTACAGAGGAAGACGCGGTTGAAATCCAGCTGGCCCAACACTTCCCCATTCAGCGGGCCTTCACTAACCGCAGTATCGAACGGCTCTTCTCGGGATGGAGCGGCCATCGCCAGTTCCTGGCCAAGGACAGCGTCTCTGAAGTGATCATTACGCGATAGGCCTGCCCTTGGACGGGCCTGCCGCCTCCCCGCGCCTTCCCTGCCGCTGGCGCGCATGTGCAAGTCGGAGGACGAAGAAATATGAGCAACAAAACCCGCATCACCTGGCTGGGCCACTCCACTGTGCTGCTCCAGACCGCCCACGGCACCAACCTCCTGATCGATCCCTTCCTGACCGGCAATCCCTCCGCCCCCAAGAACCTCCTGCTGCCCGAAAAGCTCGACGCCATTCTGCTCACCCACGCCCACAATGACCACATCGGCGACGCTCTGCCGCTGGCGCAAAAGTACGGCGCAACCATCGTGGCCATTCACGAGCTGGCCGTCTACATGGCGGGCAAAGGCGCGGAGCAGACCATCGGCATGAATCTGGGCGGCTCGGTCGTCCTTGGGGATGTGACTGCCACCATGGTCGAGGCCAAACACTCCTCCTCGATTCAGGATGAGAACGGCGTGCAGGATGGCGGCGTGGCCGCAGGCTTTGTACTCACCATCAAGGACGGCATCACGTTCTATCACGCGGGCGACACCAATGTTTTTGGCGACATGAAGCTGATTGGCGATCTTTATCATCCCCAAGTCGCCCTGCTGCCCATTGGCGGCCACTACACCATGGGTCCCCGGGAAGCTGCGCTGGCCGTACGCCTGCTTTCCCCCCAGACCGTGCTGCCCATCCACTTTGGCACCTTTCCGCCCCTGACCGGACGGCCGGCAGAGCTGGCCGCGCTCGTTGACCCCACCGTGAAAGTGGTGGACTGGCATCCGGGCGACGTCTTCGAAGCCTGAAAATCTTCATCAACCATCAAAAAAGCGGAACCCTGTGGGGTTCCGCTTTTTGATGAGTTTCCAGAAAATTCTCTACTGATCCCGCGTCTGCTTGATGGCGCGCATCTGCCCTTCAGAGCCTGCCTGCGAGGACGGAAGCCCGGGAACAGCGCCGTGGCTGCCCTTATCTCCCAGCCGCAGCCCCGCAGGCTGATGGCTGGCGCGATAGTTGCGCAGGTCACGCAGAATCTCTTCCTTCTCACGGGCGTAATTGCCGGCCAACCGCGTCAGCGCGTAGGTGATGATGTCGCTATGATGCAGGTCGCTGATGGAGGGATCGCGGCGCATGTTCAGCCACAGGCGGTGCACCAGCTGCACATCGTCGGGGCTAAGCGTAGGCGCATGTGGACCGATGTAGAAGACCTTGCTCTCGCTGCCTGGTCCAATCACGAAGAAGTTGAACTGGCGCTTGGGCTCCGGCAGAACCTCCCAGGCCTGTCCCATGCGGAAAGCCTGCTCCTCGGCGCTCATCGAGGTGGAAACACCGCTGACCACCGAATCCACTTCCATGGAGTTGGCGGACTGGGCCAGCGCGGCAAAGACATCATTGGCCGGAACCACCAGCAGCGAAACCTTTTTGCCAAAGCTCTCGGCCACGGAAACGGCCTTGGTAAAGAGCATCTGCTCGTGCTCGCTGAAGCTCTGCTGCTCAGCACTCAGATACTCGGGACCGCCCGCACCCATCATGCGCACGCTGATCACCACCACGTCGCGCTCGTCGGTGTTGTTGCGCGCCAGCGTCCACTTCAGCGCCAGCGGATTGGCCACGTCGCGCATGGTCACAATCACGCCGCCCGTGCGGATCGCCGCCGATTCGCGACTGATCGAATCCTGATGCTCCAGCTGAAAGTGGTCCTTCATCTGGCGGGCGGTAATGGCGTGCCTGCGTTGGTTCTTCCGTTCGCTGACGGAGAAGATGACAAAGAAAACCGCGGCAAAGATGATGCCACTGACCGTAGCCACCGACTTGGTGAACAGGTTGGTGATGGCCGTAGCCAGCAACACCAGGAACACCGAGATCAGACCCAGCGGAATCTCTACCTTGCCGATCCTAATGTTCGGCGGAACCTTCCAGCCGCGCTCGCCCTTGTACTTCCAGCGCAGAACCAGCATGGCCACGCTGTTGAAGGTGAACGACCAGATGACGCCAAAGGCGTAGGCCTCACCCAGCATGATCACATCGCCCCGGCTGGCGATGATGGTGAACATCTGCAGCAGAAAGACCAGATTGACGATGCGGTAGCTGGTGCCAAACTTGTCGTGCGGCTTGCGGAACCAGTCGGTGAGCACGCCGTCTTCAGCCACGCGCATCAGCACGCCGGTTGAGCCGATCATGGAGGTGTTGATGGCTCCCGACAGAATCAGGAAGCCCACGATCACCACAAAGATGCGGAAGGCAATGCGCCAGAACAACGGACCGGCCAGATACATGGCGATGCCGGCAATCAGGTTGTTCTGGTAGATGGTTGTACGGGGCCCGTCGGGGATCAGCATGGAGGCCAGCAGCGTTGCACCGCCGGTAAACACCAGGCTGTAGATGGCGATTACGATCGCCGCCCGCTTCAGATTCTTCAGCTTGGGGTGCTCAATCTCGCGATTGACCTGCGCCAGACTCTCTTCGCCGCTCATGGCCAGAACCGAGTGCCCAAAGGCCATCAGAATGCCGAACAACCCCATCAGCGGAACCAGTTTGGTGCCCTTCAGAAAGCCCAGCGCATCGTTGCTGAACTTCAGATTGGCAACCGTCGGCGGAGGCGGCAGATGCACACCTTTTATCAGGCAGCTATACACGCCCCATACAATCAGCACAATCACCATCACGCTGGTGATCTGCATGACCTGCAGAGCCTTTTCGCTGGATTCCTCAATGCCCTTGATGTTGGCCCACCAGTAGTAGATCGTCACCGCTGCGGCAAAGATCGCCGCCGTGTGATTCATATCAAACTGGAAGGGATTGCCGGAGGCGTCCAACAGGGCCGGAGGCAGCCAGTGGCTGCTGTTGGCCACCGTCAGCAGTTCGTTCATCAGGCCCGTGAGGTACTGACCCGCCGACACGCCCGAAATGGGGCCCGTCAGAATGTAGTCGAACATCAGGGCCGAGACGCTCAGCTTGGCGAAACCACCGCCCAGCGCCTCTTTTACCACGCGATAAACACCGCCGCGGGTGAACATCGAACAGCTTTCGACGTAGACGGCACGTACCGCAAAGCTGAACAGCATGATGCCCAGAATGAACCAGGGGGCAGCGGCGCCCACAGCCTGTTCGGCAATACCGCCCGCGTAAAAGGCCGAGGAACCAAGATCACAGAGAACGATGGCGGCGGCGCGCCAAAAAGAGATAAACGTAAGCATCACGCTGGACGCTACGATCAGCCGCACACGGTCGGAAGCAGGAGCTACGGTCGTTCGATTGGATGCCATTGCATTTGGACCGGAAAATGACCGGCATTCTGGACCCGGGAAAGCGTTAAAACCGCCCTCCCTCGGTGAGTCTATGGTTAGCTCAAATCAGTGTCAAACAAGAGCAGATCAAGACAGGCGAAGCCGTCGCCTTAATCCTTGCCAAACAGTTCTTTGCCGTCCTCAAAAAAGCTGATCAGCACGACCACCGCGCTACCCAGCAATCCTGCGAAAAACAGAACTTCCAGCAACCGCATTCCGAAGATCGCGAGAAACATATCCAGATTGTAGTCTGTTTCCGGCTCCGCGCCCGCCGCATTTCGTCTTCCTTGATGCGTTCCTGATGCCAAGCGCGGAAAAACCTCTTCCCGGCCAAGGAAACGGATTTTCCCTCACGTCCGAAAGATAAATTTAAACCACATAAAAACAATGTCTTACAAAATAGACGATCTATCCGTCCACATAAAAACGCTTGAAGGACGGATTCAGACGTCTATTTATGCCGGTTCCAGTGGTTGCAAAGAAATTCATCTACCAAAACTTGCCGAAAAAATTGGTAATGTAAAAATCCACCGCACCTGCTGCCCTCACCCCGGCCATTGCGTTAGACTCGCCACTGTATGCAAAGTGTACGCGCCCCATTAAAAAGCCTCTCTTTCTGGATGGCCGCCCTGGTTTCGGCCGGATTGCTGGAATTGCCCTTTCCTTTAGCCGGCCCTATGCCGGTCTGGCGCTCCATCTTTGCCTGGTTCGGTCTGGCACCGCTCCTCTGGGCCATTCTTTCCGCGGTTCCCACGGCAAAAAATCCTCTCCGGCGCGGATTCTGTCTTGGCTACATAGCGGGCGTGCTCTGGTATATGGGCAACTGCTACTGGGTGCGCGACACCATGATGCAGTACGGCGACATGCCGCCCTTCGCCCCGGAACTGCTGCTGATCGCCTTTGGGCTGTATCTGGGCACCTACGTCGGCCTCTTCGGCCTGGGGTTAGCCTGGATACGGCGACGCACTGGCAGCGCCCAGTGGACTCTGCTGGCTGCGCCCTTCCTGTGGACCGCGCTCGATCTGGCTGCGGCGCACATCACCAGCGACCCATGGGATCAGCTGGGCTACTCGCAGGTGGACAATCAGCTCATCAATCGGCTGGCTACCCTTACGGGCGTTTACGGCATCAGCTTTCTGCTGGTTGTGGTCAATGCGCTGCTGGCCGGTTTTTTCCTGCTTCCGGCCCGGCGAGAACGGCTGATTGCGCTCAGCTCCGCCGCGCTGCTTACTGCGGCCAGCCTTCTGGGCCTCTGCCTGAATCCCGCACCCGCGCCCAGCACAGCCACCGCCGTGCTGGTGCAGCCCAATTTAGACGTGACCGGCGTGGGCCTGTGGAACCGCCCCGGCGAGTGGGAAGCGCATGCCAAGCGCTTTGCCCAGCTAGCCGCCAGCCAGTGCAAAACCTACATTGCCGGCATGCCGGAAAGCGGCGCGCCCACCGGCGAAATCGTCTGCCCGCCCTACGCCACGCATCCTGACCTAGTGGCCTGGCCGGAGTCGCCCGCACCCTTTTTCGAGGACGATCACCGTTTCCAGAAGCTTTATTCCTCCATCGGCAAAAACGTGCAGGCAGCCTCCGTGATTGGCGCCATCGGCGTGGAACTGGAGAAGGGGTCGGAGGGCACGAATCTGCACGAGTACAACTCGGCGCTCATCGTAGACGCCAGCGGCAATCGCGTGGGCCGCTACGACAAGATTCACCTCGTCCCCTTCGGCGAGTACGTGCCCTTCCAGCAACTGCTGGTCTTTGCCCGCAAGCTTACAGGGCAGGTTTCGCGCTTTGATCGCGGCACGACGCACAAAACCTTCGTTCTGGATGGCCATAGCTACGGCGTCTTCATCTGCTACGAGTCCGTCTTTGCCGACGAGGTGCGGGAGTTTGCCGCCCACGGCGCAGAGGTTCTGGTCAACATCAGCGACGACGGCTGGTATGGCGACACCAGTGCGCCCTGGCAGCATCTGAACATGGCCCGTATGCGCGCCATCGAGAACCGCCGCTGGATTCTGCGCGACACCAACAGCGGCGTCACGGCAGCCATTGACCCCTACGGCCGTGTCCGCCAGTCCATTCCGCGCCACACGGAGGATGCACTGCCCGCGCAGTATGGCTTCCGCCACGACGTAACCTTCTACTCGGCCCACGGCGACCTCTTCGCCGGGCTCTGCGTCCTGTTGTCGCTGGGCTTGCTTGGCTACAAGCCGCGCAGACCCGGCAAGATGGTACCCGTGGCACGTTAGGGTCCTGAGTCCAAAGTTCACCTCGTAATTGTTCTGTCCTCTTGCGCAGAGTTTGACCGTTTTTGGGCCAAATGGAGTCGAAAGATCAGTGACTGTCCTTCAAGGATCTGCCGCAGAAGTTGATATGTCTTTGGGAGCAAAGTTCATTGACGCAGAGGCAAAAAGCAACCGCAGGTCCTTCGACTCCCTGCGGTCGCTCAGGATGACAGGCTGAAATTTGATGAGGATTTCAGACTCAGGACATTAGTTTTTTGATCGCGTCCTTTGCGCCTTGAGTTCATGCTTTCCCAGGTCCCAAAAGCGGGACCAGGGGCACCCACAGCCCCATACCACCCTGAAAATAGAAACGGCCCGGAATTGCTTCCGGGCCGTTCACTTTTGCAAGGATGCAGCTATTCTTCTGTGGCTACGCGCCTGGCCAGAAACTTCTCCATGTACTTGGTGTTGAAGTCGCCCTTCAGGAAGTCAGCGTCCGCCAGAATCTCCATGTGCAGGGGGATCGAGGTGAAGACACCTTCCACCACGAACTGGCCAAGGGCGCGCTTCATGCGGACAATGGCCTCATCGCGGTCGATGCCGAAAGCAATCAGCTTGCCGATCATCGAGTCGTAATAGGGCGGAATCACGCCCTCGGCATACTGCGCCGTATCCACGCGAATGCCGTTGCCGCCGGGCACGTTGAAGGCCGTAATCTTGCCTGCGGAAGGCGTGAACTTGACCGGATGCTCGGCATTGATGCGGCACTCGATGGCATGGCCATGGATTTCCAGCTTCTTGGGCAGAATGTCGCTGAGCTTTTCACCCGCGGCAATGCGCAGCTGCGCCTTCACCAGATCCACACCGGTAATGAACTCCGTCACCGGGTGCTCGACCTGGATGCGGGTGTTCATCTCGATGAAGTAGAGCTTGCCGTGGGAGTCCATGACGAACTCGACGGTGCCGGCGTTCTGATAGCCCACGTCGGAGAGGCACTTGCAGAGCGTCTTGCCAATCTCCTCGCGCATCTTGGGCGTAACCTGCAGCGACGGAGCCTCTTCGATCAGCTTCTGATGGCGACGCTGGATGGAGCACTCGCGCTCGAAGAGCGAAGCCACGTTGCCGTGCTCGTCGGCCAGCATCTGGAACTCGATGTGGCGCGGCTCTTCAACGTACTTTTCCAGATAGAGTTCGCCATTGCCAAAGGCGTTGTCGGCCTCACTGTAAGCGGCGTTGTACAGGTTGGGCAGCTCTTCCGGCGCGCGCACAATGCGCATGCCGCGTCCGCCACCACCGGCCTTGGCCTTCAGAATGACCGGGTAGCCGACCTGTTTGGCCAACTCCAGCGCCTCATCAATGTTGGCCAGAATGCCGTCGGAGCCGGGCAGAATCGGCACCTTGGCCTTCTTCATCGCCTGGCGGGCCTTTTCCTTCTCGCCCATCAGGCGAGTAACCTCGGGCGGAGGTCCGATGAACTTGATGTTGGAGGCGCGGCAGACCTCGGCAAAGCGGGCGTTCTCGCTCAGCAGACCGTAGCCGGGATGGATCGCGTCCACATCGGCAATCTCGGCTGCGGCAATGACCGCAGGAACGTTCAAATAGCTTTCCGCCAGACGCGGCGGGCCGATGCAGATGGCCTCGTCGGCATAACGAACGTGCAGCGAATTGCGGTCAGCCTCGCTGTAGACGGCAACGGTACGAATGCCCAGCTCACGGCAGGCATTCAAAACCCGCAGCGCGATCTCGCCGCGATTGGCAACCAGAACCTTACGAAACATGCAAAACCTCAATAAAAAAGAGCGGGGACGGCGGTGAGAGCGGTGTTAGCGGAGACAGCGGTGTTAGCGCGGTTAGCGGAGTTGGCTGTGTTAGCAAATCAATACAAAACCAATACTCTAACCCAAACAAGGAAGGCTAACACCGCTCACCGCGCTGACTCCGCCAACTCCGCAGCTACCCGATGCGAACGCTGTACAGCGGCTGACCGTACTCGATGGCCTGCCCGTTGGTGGCCAGACAGGCAACCACCTGACCGGTAATGTCGGACTCAATCTCGTTCATCAGCTTCATGGCCTCAACAATGCCTACCACCTTGCCCTTGGTCACGCGATCGCCCACGGAAACAAAGGCGGCAGCGTCGGGCGAGGGAGAGCCATAAAAGGTGCCCACCAGCGGCGATTTGATGATGTGCAGGCCAGCCTCTTCGGCTGGGGCAGCCGGTGCGGCGGCAAACGCGGGCGCAGCAGCGGACGCGGCAGCCGGAACCACGGCAGCCTTGGCCAGCTCAACCAGCGGAGCCGCTACGGCAACTGAGGGGCTGAACTTCAGGCGGATCTTCGTGTCGCCACGATCCAGATCAAACTCGGTAACCTGGTAGGCCTTGAGGAATTCAATCAGCTGCTTCAGATCGTCGATGTCTTGTTGTTTCATTCTTTCCCTTGGCAGCGCCCGTTGGGCGTATGTTTCGATTCTACAACTCGATGAGAGCCTTGGGCGAGGGGGTCAGGATGCGCGCCTGCTCCCGTTCCACCACGACCGTGTCTTCAATGCGGATTCCGAACCTTCCGGGCAGGTAAATGCCCGGCTCAATAGTGATGACCATCCCCTCTTCCAGACGGGTCTTCTGGCCAACGCCGACGCGGGGCTGCTCGTGAATCTCCAGCCCGACGCCGTGGCCGGTGGAGTGGGTAAACTGCTCAGCCAACCCATACATACGTAAGACGGAACGGGCAGCCTCATCCACTTCAGCACAGGTGACTCCGGGGCGAACAGCGGCCACTGCAGCCTCCTGCGCCTCCAGGACAACCTGATAAATGCCCCGTTCCTCCTGCTTGGGCGAACCCAGATGCAGGGTACGGGTCATATCGGAGCAATAGCCGTTGAGCAGCACGCCAAAATCCAGCATCAGGAAGCCGCGCTTGGGCAAAGTGGCCAGGCTGGCACGGCCATGGGGCAGGGCCGAACGCTCACCGCTGGCGGCAATCGTGTCAAACGACATGCCTTCAGCGCCCAGCACGCGCGCCCTGTGCTCCAGCTCGGCAGCTACGTCGATCTCCCGCAAACCGGGCCGGATAAAGCCCAGAATGTGGTCAAAAAGCTTACAACCAAGCGCCGCAGCCTGGGACAGGCACTCAATCTCGTCGGCGTCCTTGACGGTGCGCAGCGACGGCACGATGGGAGCGGCCAGCGGAGTAAGAAAATTCCGGCGCAGACGGCTGGGCAGAGCCTGCTTCCAGCTATCCAGCTGGGCAACGGTGGTTACCGCGCCGTCAAAGCCGGTCAATTTGGCATTGGGCTGGGCGGCAATCCACTGCACAGCGGAAACCGCCGGCGATCCGCCGACAATCTCCACCTTGGCGGCAGAGACTTCGGCTTCGGCCTGGGTCTTGTAGCGGCCATCGGTAAACAGATGGGCGACGCGTCCAGCCACCGCCAGAGCAGCGCTGGAACCGGTAAAACCGGTCAGATAGCGAATGTCGGCAAGGTGGGTGACTACCAGTCCGGAAAGACCGGCACGAGAGAGTTTGCGGCGCAAAGCGCTCATACGACGAACGTGTTCCACGAGAATTGGTATACCACAGGGGGCTGGGGACAGAGAACTGGGGGACGTACAGAGAACAGAGATCAGGGGCAGGGATCAGGGAAAGCACAAACCCCAAAGGTAGTACCATCCCTGGTTCCCAAAAGCGAGGGCCCCGGGACACCCACTCCGTGCTAAAAACTGAAAAACCTCCCCCGCTCTCAGCCCCCAGATCTCTGTTCTCTGATCTCTGTTCTCTGTCTTGCTATCCGAACCGCAGGTGCTGACGTCTAAGGCCTTGGAGCAAGAAGAGAACCGTCTTTGGGCCACGGGAATTCACCAAGACCCGGTCCATGCAGTTACAATGCTGAGAGCGGGGCCCGGTAAGATTCCGGAGCACCGGAATCGACTAGCTTGATGCCAGCCGGACGGTTGTGCAGTCGTGAGGTTCAGGACCGAATGAAGAAGATCGCCATTTTTGCAATTCTGCTGTTCGCATGCGCGGCGGCAGTCCGCGCCCAGGAAAGCCGCCAGGATATCAGTTTGAGCGGTATGGGACTTATCGAACCTTTCCGCGCCTCGTCTACCGATGTTCAGGTGGGTGCCAACCGGGCCTTCGGTGCCCTGGCCAGCTATCGCTTCATGCTGACGCCGACCAGCGCCCTTGAGGCCAACTACTCGATCACCGATAACAACACCATTCACTACTGGGCCAACCCGAACAACTACAAGGTGAACACCCGCACGCAGGAAATCTCCGCTGCCTATGTTCGCTCCTTTGTTTACAAGAACTTCAACCCGTTTGTGGAAGCCGGTCCGGGCGCATTCATCTTCCTGCCGATCCGCGATATGGGTACCACTACGCTGGACGTCAAGCAGCAGACCGAAATCGGCGGCATCTATGGCGCTGGTGTGGCCTACGAGATCAGCCCCAGCTTCGACATCCGCGCCGAGTACCGCGGCTGGGTCACCAAGGTTCCGACCTTCAATGACAGCCAGTTCACCACCAACAAGTGGTACAACATCTACAATCCGGTGCTGGGCGTCTCTTATCACTTCTAAAAACATCCGGGCCAGTGATGTTAAACAAAAAGGACGAACCCCACGGGGTTCGTCCTTTTGTTTTGCCTGAAGTTTTTCTCTATCCAGAAAAGCTTTAAAGCACGCCTTCACGGTAACGGCCCAGCTCCTTGACCATGGAGCAGTGGGGCTGGATGGCCTGCACCGCGCGGGAAGCCTCGTCCGAGTTGGCCACCTGGCAGTCGGCGTAGAAGATGTACTCCCACGGGCGGCCCTGCACCGGGCGCGACTCGATCTTGGTCATATTCACACCGAGAGCGGCAAACGCACTGAGGGCAGCCACCAGCGAGCCGGGCTGGTTGGCCAGCGCAAAGGCCAGACTGATCTTGTTGACTTCGCTCTGCACAACCGCCTCGGCAGCGCGATGCACCAGAAAAAAACGGGTGTAGTTCTCCGGATTGTCCTCGATGTCGGCCTCAAGGATCTGGGCTCCGTAACAACGGGCCGCTTCCTTGCTGGCGATGGCCGCCGCATGGGCGTCCTGCGTCTCCACCACCTGCTTGACGCTGCCAGCCGTGTCGTAAAACGCATAGGAAGCCATGCGGGGATGCTCGGCCAGAAAGCGACGGCACTGGGCCAGCGCCACGGGATGCGAGTAGACGCGCTCGATCTCTTCCGTCCTGGTGCCGGCAATACCGATCAGGTTGTGGCGGATACGCAACAACTCCTCGCGTACCACCTTCACATCATGGTTCAGCAGCAGATCAAAATGCTCGCTGACCGAACCGGCCAGACTATTTTCGATGGGAATCACAGCCACATCAGCCTCGTGCGCGGCCAGCCGGGCAAAAACCCCGGCGGAAAGCGTGCACGGTACAAGGGCGGCCTCGGGATCCATCTTGAGCGCGGCCTCGTGACTGAATGAACCTGGTTCACCCTGAATGGCGATCTTCATCGGGAACCGTCATCTCCTGAAGTGTTGGAATAAAAGGAAAAGAGCAGGAATCCTACCCATTTCACCTTACCACCACCTGGCACCTGCGGTGCGACCAGTTGCTTCGCGTGGCTTGCGCAGAGCTTCTCGCTTATTGGTCCGGCAAATAAATATCCATATTCTTTGGGTGCCCCACCCCTCGCCACGCCTTTGTTTTTGTGGCTATAGCAAATTCAGAATTGCTGTAGAGGGAGTTGATGGACCAAAGTGTCGTTTTCCTCAAGAAAACGGCATCCTGCACACTCTTTCAGACTGCACGGTCATTCTGAATTTGCTCTAGGGTGGGGAAGCAGGAAAACAGCCTCCAGCCCCTAGCTCCTAGCCAGGGGCTGGAGGCTGGGAGCTAGAAGCTGAAAGCTGGCACCTACAACCAGACCTCAGCCGCCACAAAGGCCAGAAAGACCATCGAAATTACGCCGTTCATGGTGAAGAAGGCGGCGTTCAGGCGGCGCAGATCCTTGGGGGAGATAATCATGTGCTCATAGGTGATCAGGCCAGCCACTACCACCACGCCCAGTTCGCCCCACACGTGGAAGTGGAAGATCCGGGAGAAAAGAATGAGCATGGCAATCATGAACAAGTGCATGAACTGGGCCACACGAAAGGAGCGCTCGATGCCGATGCGGCTAGGCAGCGAGTGCAGACCCTCCTTGCGGTCGTGATCGAAGTCCTGGCAGGCGTAAAGCACGTCAAAGCCCGCCACCCACAACAGGACGACGGCAGTAAGCACGAGGATGCGCGGGTCCAGCGAGCCACGCACGGCAATCCATGCGCCTGCTGGCGCAAGGCCCAGCGCTAGTCCCAGGCCCAGGTGTGCCCAGCGCGTAAAGCGCTTCAGATAGCTGTAGCCCAGCAGCACCGCCAGCACGGCGGGCGAAAGCAAGAATGTAAGCCGGTTGAGTTGCGCGGTGGCAAACAGGAAAAGCGCTGCGGTCAACAACGTGAAAACAAAGACGAACCTACGCGACAGCAGGCCAGCGGGAATGGCGCGCATTTTGGTGCGCGGGTTCGTGGCATCAATGTCGGCATCGGCCCAGCGATTGAAAGCCATGGCCGAGGAACGCGCGCTGACCATGGCCACCAGAATCCACAGCAGAGTGCGCCAACCGGGCAATCCATGCGCCGCCAGCAAGGTGGCCGTAAGCGCAAAAGGCAGGGCGAAGATGGAGTGCTCCCACTTGATCATTTCCAGCGTAATCTTCACCTTGGTCACAAGTCCCTGCATGCGTACTCTCCTTGCTTTCAGTGTAACGAATCAAAACAGGAACAGGTTTACCCCTTTTTTTCCCGTCTGAACCATGCGCGGCAATTCCCGTTCGACGCATGTCCATGTTCTTCCCTTTCTGGAAATTGTCTGTTACATCTCCTGAGACCTTTGAGTGGCAGGCACGGCCTTATCATCGTCATACTGCTAATCAAGAGAGATTGCGGACAGGGTTTCCCTTCTTCTTGAGCATTTTCTGAATACACGTAGACTTTTTAAGGGGCTTGCGAGGTACCTTTTTCTTGAGGAAAAAGGTACTTAGCATCCTGCTTTCGGCCTACAGCAATTCCGAAAATGCTATAGCCGCAAGGTCCTTCCATGCGGCTGAAGGGGAAGGTTGTCTCCAACTACGGCAAGAGGACCAGAAATCACGTGACGCACTTGCAAAAACGACTCAGGCTCTTTGTTTTCTTCGGCAGCACAATCCTTTCAACTCATTTAATAAACATTCAGGCACAGCAACCGCAGACGCAAGCGCAGCCAGTCACTCCGCAATGGATACAGAGTATGGGCAGGCAGAACCAACTCAGCGGAGACTGGGATGGAGCACGCAAGTATCTGTCGCATTACGGCATCGACATCCGCTCGCGCTACATTGGCGAATCGGCCACCGTCTATGCTGGCGGCAACGGACAAGGGTCGGATTATTCGGATGACCTCTCCTTTTTTCTGGATGCAAAGCTCAAAAGAACCCTTGGCTGGAAAGGCACAACCTTCCACTTCAGCTTTGATCGCCGCCATGGCGGCAGCGCCTCAGCCAATTTTCTGGCAAATAACATTCTGGCCGTGCAGGAAAACTACGGTGCTGGCGAAACCAACCGGATCACGGAATTCTCGATCGACAAAAGCCTGCTGCACAAGCGCATGAGCCTGAAAGTCGGCGACTTTATCATGGGCAACGACTTCGCCCGCACCGCCGTTCTGTGCGACTATGAAAACCTGGGTTTTTGCGCCCACGCCGAGAGCCTGCCCAACGATGCGGCCTGGACCGACTGGCCCACTGCGGAGCTGGGCGCACGCCTGCGCATCTTCATACAGCCCAACTTCTATCTGGAAGTGGCTGCCTACGAAGCCAACGCACAGAACAAAAAATCCGGGAACGGTTTAAACCTGAGCTTTGATGGCGCCACCGGCGCGATCTTTCCGCTGGAGTTAAGCCTGAACTCCTATGCCGGAGCAAAAGCTCTGCCGGGAACCTATAAACTGGGCAGTTACTACGACACGTCCGAGGCCAAGGACGTGAACCAGAGCGGTCAGGTTGTGGCGGGCCGTTACGGTGGCTGGCTACTCACCAGCCAGCAGATTGCCAGCTTCTCCGTGGACAACAGCCGCGGCGTCAACCTCTACCTGCAGGGAACGCTCTCCGACAAACCCAGCGCGCTGATGACCAGCTACCTTCTGGCCGCAGCCATCGCGCAGGGCCCCATGCGCCGCCGCCCACATGACTACGTCAATTTGGGCTGCGTGCATGCCGGAGTCAATCCGCGCGCCTTGCGTGCTGAAAGCATGCATGCACTGGAGGATAAAGCCGTCGATACCACCTTCTCCAACGCCGAAATCGCCTGTGAAGCCGGTTACGGATGGCAGTTCACGCCCGCGCTCTCCTTCCACCCGAATTTCCAGTATGTACGCAATCCTGCGGCCTTCACCTTTGGCCACGTGCCGAACGGCTGGGTCTTTGGCACGATGACCAAAGTCAACTTTTAATTTTTTGGGAACTACTGCAAGGCAAAACTGGAAAACGCCCCAGAGGGGACGGTGGCATACTGTGGCTCAAAACCATTTTTTACAGGATTTCTCAGCGCCCCTCCGGGGCGCTCCGTCACTCTGAGGCAGCAATCCCCTGGTTTCCCCTTCGCCTTCGCTCAGGGTTCACCCGGGGCTATTTTCGCTTCATCCCTCCCGGGATGAAAAAACGAATTGACGCCGTAAACGCCAACAGGACACTCGAGCTACAGAAGATATGTTTTCGTCTTACTTCCCTGCCTCAGGATCTTTTCGTAATTCCCCCAGAATCTTGCGGTCTTCCTTGCTGAGGAGTGCGCCTTCCAGCAGGTCTGGACGGTTCTGCAGGGTTTTGCGCAGTTGCTCACGACGCCGCCACTTGCGGATCTGGCTATGGTCGCCCTGCTGCAGCACCTCGGGCACGCGCAGACCGGCAAAATCCGCGGGTCGGGTGTAGTGCGGATAGTCAAGCAGACCACCCGCGCCATGCTGGGAGCGCGGCACGCCCTCCACGTCGGTGTCGATCTCGGCATCGGATGCGCCAAAGCTCTCGAACTCGCTGGAAGCCTCGTTGCCGAGCACGCCGGGAATCAGCCGCATCATGGTATCGACCACGATGGCCGCCGCCAGTTCGCCGCCGCTCAGCACATAATCGCCAATGGAAAGCTCCATGTCACAGTACAGATCGTTGATGCGCTCGTCTACGCCCTCATAACGGCCGCAGACCAGCACCATGCGCTGATAGCTGCTGAGCTTGCGGGCCATGGCCTGATTGAAGCGCGGCCCCTGGGCGCTCATCAGCACCACCAACGTACCCGCATCCTCGGCCGTGCGCTCCGGCTTGGGTTTCACGCCCAGCGCGGCGAAGGCCTCGGCCAGCGGCTCGGGCTTGAGCACCATGCCCTCGCCGCCGCCAAACGGGCGGTCGTCCACGGTGCGATGGCGGTCGTGGGTGTGGGCACGCAGATCGTGCAAGCCCACCTTGAGCTTCTCCTCGGCCAAAGCCCGGCGCATGATTCCGTTTTCAAGGATGCCGGTAAATAACCCGGGGAAGATGGTGACGATCTCGAATTGCATATTACTCGATGATAAACAGGGAAGAGAGATCAGGGAACAAGGAACAGATCCCTGCCGTATAATTTCGCCAACCTTATGGCCGACCTTGAATCGATGCTCCAACGCTGGACTGCGGCGGGTGTTCTTGACGACGAAGCTGCCGCGCGCATTCGCACTTTCGAAGTTCTGCCCGAGGCAGCGCGTTCCCGTGGCCTGCGCTGGCAGAGTCTGATTGCGCTCATTCTGGGCGCGCTTCTGCTGGGCTGCGGCGTGATTCTCTTCGTCTCGGTGCACTGGGACCAGCTAGGAACAGGTGCACGCTTCCTGCTTGTTCTGGCAATGGTTTCCCTCTTCCACCTGGCCGGCGGCTGGACACGCGCAAGCTACAAAAGCCTTTCCACCGCACTGCATGCCGTGGGAACGCTCTCAACCGGTGCGGCCATTACGCTGGTGGGGCAGATTTTCAACATACAGGAGCACTGGCCCGCGGCCATTCTGCTTTGGGCACTGGCTGCATGGGCCGGCTGGGCACTGCTGCATGACGAGGCGCAACAGACGCTGGCCATACTGCTCACACCCGCCTGGATTTTGAGCGAGCTGGCATATAGAAGCCAGTGGAAGATCGGGCAGGACGTCTATCTGGGACGGTTCTGCGTTTTGTGGGGAATGCTGTACCTGATCCTGTTCCTCCATGCAAAGCGCAGGCTCGCGGCAGGACTGCTGAACACCGCCGCCACGCTCGCCCTGCTGGTGGGCAGTTGCATGATGCTGGAGGGCTGGGCAACGTACTCAAGCGAGCAGAGTTTTCTGCCCTTCGGCCTGCGCGTCTGGTTCTGGCTGGCGATGGGCCTGTTGCCCTTCGGGCTTGCCACCTTCAAAGGCCGCAAAGGCCTGATCCCCATGGCCGCCACACTGGCCTACGCGCTGGCGCTGCCCTGCTGTCAGCACGTCTGGATGCAGAGCTTCAACGGCCACTACACTGGCAGCTACACCCGCACCGAGCCCAGCCTGATGGCCCATGCGCTGGTGGCAGGCTTTGCCGTCTTCCTCTGTTGGTGGGGCGTGCGCGTGGGCTCGCGCTGGCTGGTGAATCTGGGCGTGGTGGGTTTTGCACTGGCGGTGGGCTGGTTCTATTACTCCAACCTCTTTGACGCCTTCGGTCGCTCGCTCGGCCTGATCGGGCTGGGCATTCTCTTCCTGGTTGGCGGTTGGGCGCTGGAAAAGCTGCGCCGAGGGCTGCTGGCCCACATGAACGAACCCGTCAAGGGTACGGAGGAGGCGCTATGAAGATCGCCCGCAGTTCCATCGTTCTGCTGCTTGTGCAACTGGCGCTGGTTTCGTCGATCGCGGCCAAATACCTGTATGAGCGCCACCACTGCCCGCGCGTCTGGACCCGCGTGCGCGCCATCGATTCCACGCTGCCCATGCGCGGCCGCTACCTCAGCCTGAACCTGATCGTCGATGGCTGCCGCAGCACTCTGCCTTCAGCCAAACTGGCCGCGTCGGAACACGACACGCATGCTGCCGTGCTGCCCCACAGCCATTACGTAGTGCGCGGCCCCCATTCGATCAGCTTTCCAGTCCATCTGAAGGTGGAAAACAACACCCTGCTGGCGCTGTGGCCGGAAGGTGAACCAAGAATGCCCGCCGACCTGAGCGCCACGGCCAACACCGACACACCCTGTTCCGAACTTGTGCTTGATCAGCCGGTGGACTACTTCATCGGCGACGTAGCCCAAAGCCCACTGCCGCTCAAGTCCGGTCAGGAGCTGTGGATTGAAGTGACCGTGCCCCCGGCCGGTCCGCCGCGCCCCCTGCAACTCGCGCTCAAGGAAAACAACATCTGGAAGCCGCTGGAGCTGAAGTAGCGCAGAGCTGGCAGAGTAATGGATTCGGCAAAGAAAGAGTGTTTTCCTGCTCTCCAACCCTAGCCACAAAAACAAAGACGTGGCGAGGGTGGGGCACCCAAATGGAATGGTATTTATTTGCCGGAGGAGCTCAGGAAGACGCCCTTTTCGAGCCATGCCGGGTGACTCTTACCGATCACCCAATGCGCTCCGCCGGAAGACAAGGCGCACGGCTCTGCTTAAACTAGGAACATGCGCACTTTTACTACCCGTTTTTTTCTTGTTCTGATTTGTTTTGTTGCCGCAAGAAGCCTGTGCGCCCAGCAGGCGCCCGAAGCCTTTCACTGGGTTGATTTCCATGCGCAGAAGGATCAGAGCGTGGTCACCTGGGTAAGCCGCGCGCTGGCCGTTGAAGACTGGTCGGCGATCCGCGAAATCGGCGTGGAGTACGACGCGGCACTGGTGCTGACCAGCAAACGCGCCAACCCGCAGGCAGCAGCCGACAACGACACCTTCGCCCTGTGGAGCGTCTCGCTGACCGACCACACCCTCGTTCCTCTGGTAAAGGGCGTCAATCCCCACTGGCTGGACTGGATGCGCTTTGCCGACGGCACACCGGAAGAGCTGTCTCTGCTCTATGACAACTGCAGCGACTGCGGCGCCACCACCTACTTCACCGCCCTGCACTACGACATCAAAAGCCATGCCTGGGCAGCACGCTGGATTCAGGGCGGGCAGGGTGCGCCACTGTGGACCGAGAGCCATCTGACCGGTGTGGAATGGACACAGGTCTATGCTGCCGTGGCTGAGCCGAACGGCCGAGCGCTGCTGTATACGTGGAGCCACTTTGAGTACGGCAAGGACAAGGAACCGAGCGACTCACTCTTCCGCTATGACGTGGACCAAGCCAGCAATCTGGAGCGCATGCTGCCCCTGGCGGGAAAAGACGCCGACGCCGTAAAGCTGCGCATCTGCAAGGGGCAGGACGCGATTCCCGGCCTCATGCGTGGGCAGGATTCTGAAATCTGCCAGAAGCTGACCGGGGCCAAGCCCGACCGCCGCGTGGTCACGACTCCTCCCGCGCATAATCACGGCCGCAGCGTGCCACGATAAGCCCGTGGATTCACACACCAACGCCCCCGTATTCCCGGGGGCGTTGGCTTTTTGAACCACATCGTGGTTAAACGCACAAAAGCGTCGTATACTGGGCGCATGTCGGTTGTGCGCAATATCGGAGCCATTGCCCAGGGCATGAGCATCACCTTCCGCGAGGCGTTCGCGCCCACCGAAGTTGAGAACTATCCGGACGGTCCCGGAGCAGAGCGCGGCGCAGTCTTTGAGGGACGCTTTCGCGGAGCGCATGTGCTGCAGCGCGACGAAAACGGCCTGGAAAAGTGCGTAGCCTGCTACCTGTGCGCCGCCGCCTGCCCATCGAACTGCATTTACATCGAGGCGGCTGAAAACACCGATCTGGTGCGCATTTCCTCGGCCGACCGCTACGCCAAGGTCTACAACATCGACTACAACCGCTGCATCTTCTGCGGCTATTGTGTTGAGGCCTGCCCCACTGACGCCATCACCCACGGCCACGGCTTTGAACTGGCCACGATGAACGCCACGAATCTGGTGATGCGCAAGGAAGATATGCTGGTTTCAGCCGAGGCACTGGCCGCAAAGTAACCGGCAGAAACTATCTGGCCGAGCGCAGCCGCCGGACGCGGTAATACGCGGTGAGCGCCGTAACTGTGCCACAACTGGCCAGGCTCGTGGCCATGCCAATCGTGATGGCGCGATCGTGCTGCAGCAGTCCGTGCACAATGCCGATCATCTGCAGAAAGCTGAAGCCACCGAAGGTCAGCAGCGAGACGCCTTCATCGGTTTTTTTGCGCCATACGGCAATCACCTGCGGTACAAACAGCAGCGCATTGCACACCAAGCCAAGCCCGAAGATCCAGGCCACAATTTCCTTCATCTCTTCTCCCCCACGGATCGCAGACCCGTCTTTTCCATCTTCTCAATTGCTGTACACCGTATTCAAGGGCACGTTGACTCGGCGTCCACTCTAGATGATCGCAGAAGCAGGAAAGGCCAGCATCTCTGCCAACCCTTCCTGTTTATGTTCTGAGCACTGGCAGTTATGGGTTCGACGAAGTATCAACCGAGCGCACAGTTCCCGATGAGGTTGGCACATACTCGTAGTCATACCAGCCGGTTGTGGCGTGTGCCGCCGAGGTGGTTGATAACTCCAGCCGCAGCGCATCATCCATGACCCCAGACTGGCTGGTGCTGATGCTCAACACATTGTCCCCACCCACCGTAGTATTCAGCGCACTCACCGGAAACTCGAAGACCACCCACTCGTAATAACCGGAGAGGCCACTACGTATCATGCAGTCGGAGTAGGTGCTGCTGCTATAACTCCAGGTGCGTGTCAGGGTGCTGCTGCCGATAAGTTTTACCACGTAGGATCCATAGTTACAGGCCATCCCCACCGACAACTCAACGTAGCCACTGCTATAGGTAGACACATTCGATGGCGTGGCAAAGTGCAGGCTCCATGCCGGAATGGGTGTCGTTACACCATTGGTTCCGCTCTTCGTGGCAAGACCTGCGACATAACTTGGAATCTTATTCACATAGTTATCTGTGGAGCTATTGCTTGAGTCATACAAGCCGGGATCGAAGGTCTTCCAGTGATGGTAGTTCCACGCCTCCAGATTATTGGTGGCCGTTACCGAACCCACGGTTGTGGCATAGTAGACGACTGCGCCGCTATTGGTGGAAAAATCCGACCAGTAGTTATAGCTTCCCCAGTAGTTCTTGTAGTCGTAGCCATTGGAATCATGGCCATGTAGAAATTCGT
Source organism: Telmatobacter bradus (assembly GCF_048629425.1). Taxonomy (NCBI): domain Bacteria; kingdom Pseudomonadati; phylum Acidobacteriota; class Terriglobia; order Terriglobales; family Acidobacteriaceae; genus Telmatobacter; species Telmatobacter bradus. The sequence goes on along the minus strand of NZ_CP184532.1, from coordinate 1,455,582 downwards.
GCGACGAACGGTCAGGCGTGCCAAGGGCAAAGACGGTCGAACCAAAGTTTTCCGGCACAAAGGCTTGCGAAACGGTTGTGGTCTGGCCAGCAGTTACCGCCACATTGTCAATGCGCATCTCCCCCCACTGCCCCATCTCGTAGACGCTCAGCCGGTAGGTTCCCGGAATCACGTTGGAGAAAGTGGCCGTGCCGGTAGCGGTAATATCGGCCCAGTACTGTGCACCAACGCTGGAGAACTGGAAGTTCGTCTTGTTGTCGCTGAGCACCGCCCAAGCAGCCTTGGTTGTGGTCGATCCCAGACCTGCAACATTGCCTATCGAGACATTCACCGTTCCCCGATTGCCTGACGGCACATAGCCGGCTGCCACAAGGTCAGCCTCGCTGTCGTAGAAGCTCGAAAAGCTGTTGCCAACTTCCACGGCATCCTCATACATCTCCGCAGGCGTTGACAGCGTGTTGCCGGTGCTGGTGTAGGCCTGCCCAAACTTGTTGAAGTGTATGTAGTAGGGACCGAACAGGCGCGAACTGGCCGTGCCCGCTGCCGTTGACAGCGTAAGCCCATTGTCCAGATGGTTCGAATAGGCTTCCATGATCAGAAGGTTGCCGGTGTAGAACAGATCCTGCTTGCTGGGTCCGGCCACCATGGACTCATGACTGGGAATCACCGCCCACACACCATAGGTTGGGCCATACAGTCCATGCGCCTGATGCAGGTACTCGTAACCTGCATGGTCGTACTTAGTGTGGAACTGGCGCGTCCAACCAGTCGGCAGATCGGTAAATCCATTCAGGTCCCAAGTAGCATCCTGCACATTGCGTCCGGTAACTGTAGTAAACAATTCGGTGCTGCTGGGCAGTGGCGTATCAAGCGGCACGGGATTGTTCACCGAAGGATTGACGGAATAAGTATTGACGAATTCCGTCAGCGAATCACGATAGGCCCACTGCACCTGACCGATACTGCCTGCACTGTCGGTTGTGGCATGGTTGGCCACAAAGTACACATGAATGCCGGGATCGTTGGCCGTAACCACCCAGTGCATCGTATACGTGTAAGTGTTGGTGGTGCCGCTCGACGGATAGTTGACCCACCAGTCCAGATAGGCGGGCGTCGAACTGGTGGCTGGCTCGTAGTCGTAGTTGGCCGTACCGGTCACAGAGCCAAAGCCCGAGTTATCCATGTAGAGGCCCTTCACGCCATGGCTGTCAGTGTTAGTGGTATCCACCAGTTGCGTGCTAGACCCTCCCATGGTGATGCCCTGAATACGTCCAACACTGGAATTGAAATCAATGCTCAGTACCCCATTGGTAATCTTCCAGTCGCTCGCCGCAGTGGTGTCAATGGTGATGGTGGAAGGCGTAACGGTGGCACTCAGCGGGATGCTCTGGCTGGCCGTGCTGTCGCTATTGGGTACGTTCAGCGTGGCGCTGTAACTGCCCGCAACCAGCGGCGCAAAGGTCACATTGATCGCGCACGAGGCATTGACCTCCAGTATCCCTCCGCAACTTGTCGTATCGGTAAAGAAATTGGCATTCGTGCCGGTAACCGAGAGGCTCTCAACAGCCAGCGATTCTGTGCCGCTATTCGTCAGCGTAACCGCGCTCGTCGTGCTGGAGTTGGCCGCCACGGTGCCAAAGCCCAGCGCCGTGGTAGAAAAACTGGCCTGCGGGGTGGGCGCAGTGGCAGTTCCACTCATGGCAACCTGCTCTGTGCCCACATTACTGTTCACCACCAGATTGGCCGAGTAGCTACCCGCCGTGGTCGAAGCAAACGCAACGCTGACCGTACAGCTTTTGCCTGCATTCAGAACCGTTCCACAGGCGCTGCTTGTAGTAAAGGTCGAAGCGCCTGTTCCCGTGGCGGCAATCGAGTTGATCCGTATTGGAGCGCTTCCTATATTGAAGACATTCACGGTTTGCGCACTGCTTACCGTCGTAGTCATCGTGCTGAACTGCAAACTGACCGGGCCGACGTACAGACTTCCCGTTACGAGGAAACCAGCATTACAACCCGCCAGCGCCAGCAAACAAAAGAACCCGCAAAAACTCAGATAGGACTTTCTTACACAATCGCCCAACATCATCGAATCACTGCCCTTCGGGTGTGAAATTCTTTATATGAAAAAATTTCATTGGAGACTTAGAGGGAGCAATTTAACAGGACCACAAAACAAACTGTCAAGCAGAAAAAGTTTCAGAGCATAAACTTTATCTATAAGAAAAAACACCTTGCTGGACCTTATCCAGAAATACGTTTATATAATTGATTTTAAGTGTGTTGCTTAATTTACCTAAAAAGCTTCCTTGTAGAGGTATTTTGCACGTTTTGTTGCAATTCTGGACAAACTGCCGTCCTCTGGTCTGCTTTGCAGCCTTGCTTTCCGCCCAAAAAACAGGGCGCGTAAACGCGCCCTGTTTTTCTGCGGAACCAGCCTGAGAAACTCCCTCAAATTCCAAGTTCCTTCCACAGCGCATCAACTTTGGCCTTGGTGGCCGAGTCCATCTCGATCATGGCCGGCCAGGGACGGTCGAAGCCCTCAGCCTTCCATTTGCGCGTGGCGTCAATGCCCATCTTCGATCCGTAGTTGGGCAGGCGGCTGGAGTGGTCGAGCGAATCCACCGGGCCCAGCATGAACTGAATGTCGCGCTCCGGGTCGATGTTGTTGGCCACGCGCAGCACCACTTCCGAGGGGTTCTGCACGTCGCAATCCTCGTCCACCACCACGATGCACTTGGTGAACATGGCCTGGCCGAGCGACCAGATGGCATTCATCACCTTGCGCGCCTGACCGGGGTAGCTCTTCTTGATAGAAACCAGCATCAGGTTGTGGGCCACGCCCTCGGCGGGCAGGTTGATGTCGACGATCTCGGGAATCGTCATCTTCATCGCCGGCAAAAAGATGCGCTCGACGGCCTTGGCCAGGTACGTATCCTCCATGGGCGGCTTGCCGACGATGGTGGCCGCGTAGATCGGATCTTTGCGGTGAGTGATGCAGGTCAGATGGAAGACCGGGTACTCCTCCGTCATGGTGTAAAAACCGGTGTGGTCACCGAAGGGGCCTTCGGTGCGCAGTTCGCCCAACTCGACATAGCCTTCCAGGATGATCTCGGCATGCGCGGGCACCTGCAGGTCCACCGTCTCGCACTGCACGATTTCGAGCGGCTTGCCGCGCAGGAATCCTGCCACCATGAACTCTTCCACCTCGGGCGGCGCGGGCACAATGGCTGAAAACGTCGTAGCGGGATCGGTGCCGATGGCTACGGCCACTTCCAGCCGCCGTCCCTTCACCTTGCCCAGCGCCACCTGCGGCAAGCCGCCGATGGGGCCGTCGGGAATGCGAACCGAGCCGCCCGCCGACTCCGCCATGGCCGCGACGCTGGCCGTGGCAGGGCTCTCGGTTGAGCCAAGTGAGGCAACAGCACGCAGGGCGTTGCGGTAGTGCTCGGCGGCCACCTTTTGCCGCTGCCAGTGCATGCCGGTGGTCTGGCCATCAAAGAGCTGCATCCGGTACATGCCGACGTTGCGACGACCAGTCTTGGGATCGCGGGTATGCACGCAGGGCAGCGTAATGAAACGCCCGCCGTCGTGCGGCCAGCACTTGAGGATCGGGAACTGATTCAAATCGAAGCCCTCGCGCAAGATTACTTGCTTGCAAGGGGCATCCTTGGCGCTCACCGTCTTGGGCAGCGCGGCCGTGAGCGCACCCAACTGGGGCAACATCTTCAGCTTGTCCAGAAAGCCCTCGGGAGCCTTCATCTGGAGCAGGCCGGTAATGCGCCCGGCAATCTCTTCCAGCGTCTCCACACCCAGCGACAAGGCCATGCGGCGCTCACTGCCAAACTGATTGATGAGTACCTTGTGGCCGGGATGGCCTTTGATGTTTTCAAAGAGCAACGCCGGACCGCCGGGCCTTTGATCTTTTGGTTGGGAAACACTCTTGTCGGCGAAGGGCGAGCCGATCTTGCTGACGCGGTCGGTGATCTCGGTAATTTCCAGCTCCGGCGAAACCTCAGCGTGGATACGCTTCAGTTCGCCGTGCTTTTCCAGGGTTTTAATCCATTCGCGCAGATCGTCGTAGGCCACAGCTTTGCTCCCGATGGGCTCGTGAAGAGAGCCGCAGGGTCTATTTTAGAGCGTCTCCGCGACAATCGGCGCAGATCTATCCAGCAACTGTACCAGTCCGCTGTCTTCGATGCTTTCCAGCGGAAAACCCGCCTCACGCCAGCCGTTCACGCCGCCGCGCAGGGGGCGCGCACGCTCCAGACCGAGCTTGTGCAGACGCATCGCCGTACTGGCGGCGGAGGACGCATTGGGGCAATTGCAAAAGAGCACCACGTCGCGGTCGCGGGGAATCTCCTTGGCTCGGTGCGTCAAATCGTCGGGCGCAAAGTGAATCGCGCCGGGCAGCGTGACCGGATCAAGCAGCCGCTCTTCGTGCCCACGCAGGTCCACGATGGTGAACTGCTCGCCCTCGTCCATCTGCTGCTTCAGCTCATGCGGCTCCATGCGCGAACGCACGAAGCGGCGTACGATCACGAAGCGGCGCACGATTCTGAAGACGAGGAACGAGACAATTCCGAAACCGAGGAAAAATCCAGAGAAGTGACCAACCCAGTCAAGCAGGTGAGGATTGGTGTTGAGCAAAGCGCCAAAAAAGCGCCCTCCCACCAGCAACGCCCCCACCCAGAGAGCCGAGCCCAGTGTGTCCAGCGCCAGAAAGGTACGGGCGCGCATGCCACTCTTGCCTGCCACCGGCGGAGCCAGCGTAGCCAGCCCGGGCACAAATTTGGCAAAAACCAGCAGCAGGCCGCGCCGCTTGCCGTAAGAAAGCTGGGTTTTGCGCACGCAACTGCTCGGTTCCAGCGTGAGCTTGCACAGGAAGCGCATCACATGGTGGCCGTAATGGCGGCCCACAAAGAACCACGAGGTGTCGGCGATCAACGCCGCCGATAGCCCAGTCCAAAACGAGAAGAAAACATTGAGCTGGCCCTCGACAGAGAGTGCGCCCGCAGCCAGCAGCACCGGGGCCGCCGGCAAAGGGACACCAAGCTGCTCCACCAGCACCCAGCCAAAGAGCAGGACGTAGCCATAGGTCAGCAGGATGTGGACAGGGAGTTCCATATTTTCTCGATTCAGAAGATTGTAGTAGGAATTGAAGGCCGAACACAGAACGCCTTCAGTCATAGGATGCGGCAGGAAAACATTTCGACGCAAGGATGATCGAAAATGTTTTCCCGCCGGAAGGTTCGTGCCCGGCAAGGACTGCAAAAGCAAAGGCCGCCCCGAAGGACGGCCTTTTTCTACGCGGAAAGCTCATTACGGCTGCAGAGCGGGCTTGACCTCTGGATGGCTGACTGGAACAACCGTAACGGCAGGCAGCAGCGACTGAGCCTGCTGCGGCTTGAAGTAGTCATGCTCCTGCAGGCCCTTGTAGAAGAGGCCGGTCAGCTCAGCGGCGCGGGGACCAAAGGTGGGCCGTCCACCTTCCAGGAAGAAAACCGCCACCAGTCTGCCCTGCGGCGCGTCCACATAGGAGGCAAACCAGCCAAAGCGGGTTCCCTTGTCCGAGCAGGTACCGGTTTTGCCAAAGACCGGGAACTCCTGGAAGTTGGCCCTCAGGCGGCGTGCGGTGCCGAACTCAACCGCTCCGGCCATGCCGTCGAGCATCTCCGGGGTGTACTTGGCGATGTCGAGCTGGCGCTTGACCTTGGGCTGGAAGCTGGCAATCGCATCGGACGTGGTGGGGTGCTGCAAGTAGTAGAGGGTTCCGCCATTGGCAATGGCCGCAACGTAAGCGCCCAACTGCAGCGGGGTCAGCGAAACGCCCTGGCCAAAGCTGCACATGCGGCCCACGCCGCCTTCCTTGGCCGGAAGCTCCTCGTCGGGATAGGTTCCCAACTGCTCCCCAGGAATGTTATAACCGGCCAGCTCGCCCAAACCAAACTGCGTGGCGTAGTGGTGCACGCGCTCAAAACCCAGCTGACGGCCGAGCGCCTCAAAGTAGAGGTTGTTGCTGTGGGCCAGAGCCTGGGTCATGTTCATGCGAAAGCCGCCCAGAGGCACCATGGTGTCACGGTTGACGATACCCTCACTCAGCGCGGCCATGGCCACCGTAATCTTGATGGTGGAGCAGGGCTCAGCACCGGGCGAAAGGGCCAGCTTCTGGTTGACCATGGCCAGAACGCGACCGTTGCTCGGGTCAATCACTACAGCGGTGCCGTTCATATCACCAAGCGCGTCAATGGCGGCCTGACGGATCACAGGATCTTCGCCCGTGGTCACATCGCCTTCGGCCTGCCCCTGCGCGAAAGAGCTGGCGGTAAAGCGCTCGTTGAAGACCTTCTTGTGGCGGCCATGCAGGCTTACCCGGCGCACACCTGTGGCAGGAGCTGCAGCCTCTGCCTTGGCGGCAGACTCAGTCTTGCCTGCATGAGCTGCGGCACGTCCCTTGGCCACAGCATGGCCTTTGGCCGCGTGATGCGTCTGCATCAGGTGCTGTTCCGGTCTGGGGCGATGCACTGACTGCTGCACATTCAGCGCCCATGCGCCCACTTGCCCCACAAAGAGACCAGCCACCAGACCAGCCATCCTCCATCCCAATGTCTTCACCGAAAGCTGTTTCATCCAGTTGCGATCCTCTCCGAGGGGATTTGTGTAAGCGCTTGCCGGACTGCGCTTTGTTTACCGGTGCGTCTGACACCAGACCTATCGGCCAAAAGAGGGAATCTCTCTATCGCAATCTTCAGATCTCTCTGATGCGAAACGACATAGAGCCCTCTTCTGAAAATTCTCTCGGGTTTTCCCGTTTTTCGCCCCTATGCGCACCACACCATGCAGTCAGTATGTCGCATTTCTGATCAATACAGCGCACAAAGGGCTTTCTTGAACTATACAACTGCCGCGAAAGAAAACAAATTTCCAAAAATCAGCGACTTTGTAGATTTTGCGTGCTTCCCGGGTCTGAACATCCAGACCCGGGGCACCCAACTGCAGGGATTGGTTGAAACGTGTCTACCTAGCCTCTGCTCTCTGCTCTTAAAACTGCAGACGACGCAGAAAGGCAGGAACATCCAGGTCACGCTGCTGCTCAGTCTCCGCGGCTTCCGTAAAGAGCGCACCGGCAGGCGGCTCCGAGGGCAGTTCAACCCGCACCTCGTTGCGCAGGACGGGAGGAAACTCGGGCGCGTAGTCGTGCGCGGGAGGAATCGGCTCCTGCCTGGCCTCTATGAAGGACTGAGCCTCAGGCATCTGTGATCTGAAGACGGGCTCTGGGGCAGGCTCGGGCGCTGCTTCCAGTACAGCCACCGCGCTGGAGGCAACTGTTTCAGCAACCGCTTCCTCCGTAGCCTGTACGCCGACCTGCTGGACCGAAGCAGACAGCGTCTCATCCTCACTCTGGAAGCGCGCCAGCGGAAGCGCGGGAAGCGCAGGCTCCTCGACAACCCAGTTTTCCGTGCTGAGCACAGGCACCGAGACGATGGGCGTATCTTCCACGCTGAGCATGCGGGCGCGACGTTCGGGCATCTGTTCGCGGAAGCCGGTGGCAATGACGGTGATCTTGACCTCTTCGCCCATCTTCTCGTCGAGCACTGCGCCAAAGATGATGTTGGCATCTTCGTGCGCGGCCGTCTGAATCAACGACGAAGCCTCGTTGACCTCGCTCAGCTTGAGCGAGCTGGAACCGGTGATGTTGATCAGAATGCCGCGTGCGCCATCGATTGCGCCTTCTTCCAGCAGCGGCGAAGCCATGGCGGCCTGCGCAGCCTCAGCGGCGCGGCTGGCACCAGCGCGAACCGCCGTACCCATCACCGCGTATCCCATACCGGCCATGGTCGTCTTCACGTCGGCAAAGTCGCGGTTGATGATGCCGGGGATGGTGATGATGTCGGAAATACCCTGCACGCCCTGACGCAACACATCGTCGGCGATGCGGAAACTCTCAAAGAAGCCAGCGTCCTTGGCAACCGCCAGCAGCTTCTCATTGGGAATCACGATCATGGTGTCGACGCTCTCGATCAGCTCCTTCAATCCACGATCCGACTGCGCCATGCGGCGCTTGCCTTCAAAGGTAAAAGGCTGGGTCACCACGGCCACGGTCAGAATGCCCATCTCACTGGCCAGCGAAGCAATCACCGGAGCAGCTCCGGTGCCCGTGCCACCGCCCAGACCGGCGGTGACGAAGACCATGTCAGCGCCTTCGAGGGCTTCAATAATCTTTTCGGAATCTTCCAGCGCCGCGCGGCGGCCCACATCAGGATTTGCGCCCGCGCCCAGGCCCGAAGTCAAACGCACGCCCAGCTGCAGCTTTACCGGAGCCTGCGAAAGCTTGAGCGCCTGCACATCGGTATTGGCGGCAATGAACTCCACGCCTTCCATGCGGGCCTGAATCATGCGATTGACAGCATTGCCACCGCCGCCACCCACGCCAATCACCTTGATGCGCGCACCGCGCGGTGGCTGTTCGTGGTATTGAATCCGCATCTCTCCGGCTTCGTTGTTGTCGTGTTCCATCGTCGTTTGGCCCTCCTGATTCAGACCGGCGTTGCCGTAATCCATTTCTATGGTTTCACAGTTTTGCAGCACGCAAGTGTGAAAGCGTTTCAATATCCCGATGCAAGCATGGAACGCAGGCGCGAACGCAGGCTGCGCGACTCTGCCTCACGTGAATTGCGGGTGCGCTGCACGTAAAGCAGTGTACCAACCGCCGTAACCCAGGATGGCTGAATCAGCTCGCCCGGCATCTGCGAAAGCCGCACCGGCAAACCAATGCGGGCCGGTACACGCAAATAGCTTTCAACCACATCCAGCATGCCAGCTAACTGCGCTCCGCCGCCGGTCAGCACACAGCCCGCACCCAGCGCATCCACTACGCCGCCCTGCCGCAGGCTCTCCTTCACGTAATACATCAGCTCACGGGCGCGCGGTTCAAGAATCTCGGCCAGCATGCGCAAACGCAGCATCTGCGGCTGCGGGTTGTTGATTTCAATCTCGGACTGCTGGGGCACCGCTGTAACAACCGCGTTGCCGTACTGCTTCTTCAGCTCCTCGGCCTGCTGCACCGGCATCTGCAGGCCCACAGCCAGATCGTTGGTAAAGTGCATGCCGCCAATGGGCACCGAGGCCGTATGCACCACGGCGCTCTCAAAGAAGACGATCAGATCGCTCGAATGCGAACCGATGTCGAGCAGGCAAACACCCAGCTCACGCTCATCGGCTGAGAGCGTACTCTCAGCGGCGGCAATCGACTCCAGCACCGCTTCACTTACTTCGAGTCCGGCGCGATTGGAGCAGGTGACCACGCTCTGCAGCGCGGAAGCCGAGCAGGTGGCAATGTGCAGATCGACCTCCAGCCGCGTGCCCACCATACCCACCGGATCGAAGATGCCGGGCTGCTCATCGAGGATGAACTGGCGATGCAGCAAATGCAGAAACTCGCGGTCCGGAGGACGTTCCACGGCACGGGCACGCTCAACGGCCGTACGCACGTCGTCGCGGGTGATTTCGCGCATGCGGTTGCCCAGCTCAAAGCCGCCATTGGTGTTCAGTCCACGCACGTGCGGACCACCAATGCTGATGGCACACTCGTCAATATTCAGCCGCGAAACGCGCTCAGCAGCCTCGCTGGCGGCGCGTATCGCCTTGGCAGCCGGAGCCAGTTCGCTGATGAGCCCCTTGCGCATACCCGCCGACTCAACCACGCCGTGACCGCGGTAGCGCAACGCACCCTCCTGCAGTTCAGCGGCCAGCACCCGCGTGCAAGCACTGCCTACATCGAGCGAAACAATCAGGTTTTCCTGCTTCTGACTCATGCGTTACTGACCCTCCACCGCAAGACCCACCGTGTTCGACACAGCAGGATGGTTCTTGTCTGCACTCAGCGCGGCATGATGCTGCGCCGCATCATGCTTCTTCTGCTGCTCCAGCCGCAATTGCTCCACACGCGCCTTGTCTGTCTGTGTAGTATGCGCCTGACGGGGATTGTTCTTGCCCTCCGCAACCGCCGGATGCGCCTTGTTGCCGTGGGCGGCGGCCGATGCAGCGCTGACCTTCTGCTTGCCCGCGTCTGTCTTACGTGCGGTGGTAGTGCTGTTCTTTGCGTCCTTTACGCCGGCCTTGGCCGTTCCCGCATGATTCTTCGCATCCTTGCTGTTCGCAGCGCCTTTGGCATTTTCCTTGGTTACGTTCTTGTCCGAGGTTTTGTTCTTCTCGGCGCTCTTGGCTGCCTTGTTGGCAGCTACCGGAGCTGCACTCTGCTGCGATGGCTTTGCGGATGGAACAGCGGCTGACGCGGCGGCATCGGTGGGAGGCGGCGGATTCGTCGCGGCACTGCCCATCTTCAGCACCATCTGATCGTCATAGCGCAGGTCAACACCGGCCAGCTGCGGATATTGCTGCCGCCATTCGCTGATGTGCGCCTTGTAGCGCTGGAAGCGCTCCATGAAGTGGTCTTCGCCCAACTCGGCCGTCACGTCGGAGCCCTGCTCGATCAGCTTTACCCGGGCATTTTCCGGATTAGACAGATCGACCTCGGAAAGCTGCTCGCTGTTGTGCTGATTGTTGGCATCCAGTTCGGCAATCATCCTTACATAAACGGCCATACGCTGACGGCGAGCATCGGCGCTATCGCCCGGATTCAGCCCTGTAACCACTGGAAACGAGTAATGATGCCCGGCCATATCGGCAGCCGACATGGTCAGCAACACACCGTCGCCATCCACTAAACCGGTCTGCTGGCCAATCTGCGTAAAAGCCACCGGCTTGCGCTCGACCACAGTCACACGCAGCTGATCGGGCAGCACCCGCATTACGGTGGCGTGCTCAATCCAGGGAATCTGCTCCAGTTCGCGCTTGCGTTCGTCCAGATGAACGAAAAAGATGTTCTTGCCAATGTCTTCGCCAAAGACCGGCAGAAGATCCGCGCGGCTGGCCTCGGTCAGTCCCGTGGCCTGAATATTGGAGGTTCCGGCAATGCGAAATCCATTGGCATGCTCAAGATAGGTGCGCAGCGCCAGACCGCCCGCCGTCAGGCCACCGAGCACCGTCAACGCACCCAGGGCTAGCAGCGCACGGCCCCAGTTGGACTGCGGACGCCACCAGGGCCTCTGCGGCGCATCCCCGTCCCGGCTCCCGGTCCAGCGTTTGCCCCACTCCGGGCGCACGACCGCTCCGGCTTCATCCTCCGGGGATGCGCCGTCGGCTTGAGACAGACGAGGGCTTACACGGGCCCGTGCCTGCGCCTTGCGGCGAACAGGGGGCTCCGTGGGCTGTTCATCCTCCCAGGTTGGAGGTCGATTTGTGGTGCTGCCAAGATTCATCACGCCCGAGCAAGGTCGTGAGAGTCGCCAGATTCCACTATATCCCGCGCCTTCGTTGCTTTTTCCGCAGGCTTTCGCAGGGGAATCCGCGGGGTTACGGGAGAACAGCGATCCTGGGACAGGGAAGAGAAAGTGGGAACCATGAACTGTGCCGGATGGAACAAAAGACGGATTTTTGCTGTTAATATGCTTTGCGTAATACGCGTAACGTTATATTCTTGTCTTGCATGATCCAAAGCTTCAGGGACGAAGCGGCACGGGATCTCTTCGAGAAGGGATTCAGTCGGCAATGGGCGGCAAATCAGCCCATTGCCCTGCGCAAGCTCGATCAACTTGAAGCTGCACTTTTGCTCGCCGAGTTGCGCATTCCACCCGGAAACAGGCTGGAAGCCCTGCAGGGAGATAGAGCCGGGCAGCACAGCATCCGCATCAACAACCGTTACCGCATCTGCTTTGTCTGGAAGAACGACGGAGCGCACGACGTTGAAATCGTGGACTACCACTAGAAGGAGCACTTCCATGACGATTGAGCGGCCCACAACCGGCTGGAATCTTGAACGGGTTAGCACGCATCCGGGCCAGATGCTGCAGGAAGAGTTTCTGGCACCACATGGAATCTCGCAGAACGCGCTGGCGCTGGCCATCCGTGTTCCCGCCACGCGGATTGGGGAGATTGTGCATGGCCGCCGCGCCATCACGCCGGACACAGCCCTGCGTCTGGCCCGCTTTTTTGGCACCAGCCCGGAGTACTGGCTGAACCTGCAGCAGGCGCATGATCTTTCCAAGGCCCGCCTGGAGCAGGGTGCGACCATCGAACGCGACGTCCACACCTGGTCAGCGGCGTAAAACAGGCTAATCGCTACTTCCCTTCCAGCGCGGCCAAAACCTGCGGGCCCAGCTGGCTGACGTTGCCTGCGCCCAGCGTAAGCACCAGATCGCCGGGAGCGGCCTCCACCTGAATGGCGGCGATAGCGGCTGGAAAATCAGCCACATAACGGGCCTTGGGCGACTCGATGGATGCCGCCAGCAGCTCGCCGCTCACGCCCTCAATGGGCTGCTCGCTGGCAGCATAGATGGGCAGAACCGCCAACGTGTCGGCGTCGGCAAATGCTCCGGCAAAGTCGGCCATCAGGTCGCGGGTGCGGGAGTAGCGGTGGGGCTGAAAAACCACATGGATGCGGTTGTAACCGCACTCACGGGCTGCGGCCAGAGTGGCGCGAATCTCGGTGGGATGGTGGCCGTAATCGTCCACCACGGCAATGCCCCGGGCCACGCCGCGCTGCTGAAAGCGACGATCAACCCCGCGGAAGTGATTGAGTCCGGAGGCAATCTTCTCCGACGGCACGCCAAGCTGGTCTGCAATGGCCACGGCCGCCGTAGCGTTCAGAACGTTGTGACGCCCGGGCACATGCAGCTCAAAGGGCCCTAGAACGCGATCCTCCCGCACTACTTGGAAGCGGGCAAAACGGCCCTCAGGGGTAGCGAGCAACTCCAGACGATAGTCGGCCTCGGAATCCAGTCCGTAGGTAAACAAGCGACGGCGGACGCGAGGCAGAATCGGCTTCAGCAGCGGATTGTCAATGCAAACCGTGGCCGCGCCGTAGAACGGCAGGCGGTTGATGAACTCCAGAAAGACATTCTCAACGTCAGCCATGTCGTGGTAGCAGTCCATGTGCTCGCGGTCGAGGTTGGTCACGACGGCCAGAATCGGCGACAGCTTCAGGAAGGAGCGGTCGCTCTCGTCGGCCTCGGCCACCAGATACTGCGTGGTACCCAGACGGGCGTTGGAGCCAAGCGCGTCCACGCGGCCGCCCACCACTACCGTCGGATCGAGCCCGCCCGCCGTCAGCACCGCCGCCACCATGGAAGTAGTGGTGGTTTTGCCGTGCATGCCGGCAATGGCAATGCCGTACTTGAGGCGCATCAACTCAGCCAGCATCTCGGCCCGCTGAATTACGGTGATCTTGCGGGCGTGGGCCTCAACGACTTCAGGGTTATCCCGGCTCACGGCCGAGCTGGTGACAACGACTGTTGCGCCCTCTATGTTGGCCGCGTTGTGGCCCTCGTAGATGGTGGCGCCCAGCTTTTCCAGACGGTCGGTAACGGGGCCGCGGCGCAAGTCGGAGCCGGAGACCTTCATGCCAAGGTTGAGCAGAATCTCGGCAATACCGCTCATGCCGATGCCGCCAATGCCAATAAAGTGTGCGTGCTGTGAGGTTGCAAACATGGTGGGTAAGCATCAACTTTACCACTGAGAGCGGCTCTGCGGCGCAGGTCAAAGCATGGATAGAACCCGGCAAAGGGCGGAAAGTTGCGCAAAATTATTTTTCAAAACTTTTCGCAACATTCTCATACGGCAGTGTTTAGACAAGACATAACGGCGGCAATCTCACTCACGAGAGACTCCGGGAAGAGAAAAAGCCAGCCGCCAGGAGGAGCGTTATGACAGGCATGAAGAACTGGATGCTGGGTGCGGCGATGGTGGCAGGTGCAGCAGCGCTGGGAACGGTTCCGGCACAGGCCGCCGAATTTGGAATCTATGTACGCGGACCAGTGGCCTATGTGCCCCCTTGTCCCGGTCCGGATTACGCCTGGAGCGCTGGTTACTACACCAACGGCTACTGGATTCCCGGACGCTGGGAGTTCCGTGGGCACCATGGCCCGGATCGCATTATCGTACGGGAACGCCCCGTGCCAATGGACCGCCCGCATGGCTTTGAGCGCGGCCGGGGCCGCTGGTAAAGGCTCCAACTGAACTAAAAATGCACAAAATGCGCCGGTCGAAGACTCATTTTGACCGGCGCACGCATCTAAACTGCAGACAGGATGAAATGCCTGCCCCGGCTGGACGGGAGAATCTTTTCCACACCGGCCGCAACTAATTTCGAGTTGGGTTGTTTGAAGAGATAGAGGCTGGACCGGAAAACACCCGATCTAGCAACTGGCCGGACCAAGGAGAAGATCGCCTGTGGAGTTTCCCGCAGGCTTCCGGCGGCAAAGGAGGAGATCATGCGGCGAGTTTCCCTGTTTTTGATTGCGTTTGCCCTGATGCTGGGGATTTCAACCCAGGCCAAGGCCCAGGTGTTCGTGGGTGTAGGCGTGGGACCGGCCGTAGCAGCCGTGCCGTACGACCCTTACTACTACGACAATGCCTACTATGCGCCAACCTGCGATTGGGGTTACTACTCCTACTACCCTTATGCCTGCGCCCCCTACGGCTACTACGGACCGGAATGGTTCGAAGGCGGCATCTTCATCGGTGCTGGCCCCTGGCGTCACTGGGGCGGCGGTCGTTATGGATGGGGCGGTCGCGGCGGCTATGTGGGACGCGAAGGCTATGCGGGGCGCGCAGGGTATGCGGGCGGCCAGCGCGGCTACGGCGGCTACGGCGTACATTCCTTCAATGGCAGCAACGGCGGAGCAAACTCCTATAGAGGCAATGCGGGAGTGTCTTCCGGCGGCCAGCGCGGCGGTGAAAGCTACGGTGGCAGCACCCACAGCTTCTCCAGCGGCGGAGGTCGTGGTGGTAGCTTCGGCGGTGGTGGAGGCTTCGGCGGTGGGGGTGGTGGCCACATGGGCGGTGGCGGCGGCGGAGGTCACCGCTAAACCTCACATCTGAAAGATTGCAAAAGGACCCGGCAGCTTCGGCTGCCGGGTTTCTTTTTGCTCTACTTCTGAATTACGCCTATTTGCCAGCGGCCAGCGTGGCCAACCGTGCGGCAATGCGCTCGGCGGCGTCTGGATGGGCCAGCGTGCGGGCCTGCTTGCCCATCGCGGCCAACTTGGCCGGATCGCCCAACAGACCGGTAAGTGCTGCCAGCAGACGGCCTTCCCCGGCCAGATCGGTTTCTTCCAGCATCACGGCCGCTTGCGCGGCCACCATCGCCTCGGCGTTGCGCTTCTGATGCCCATCGGCGGCAGCGGCAAAGGGAACCAGCAGCGCAGGCTTGCCCGCCGCAGCCAACTCGGCCACGGTAGACGCGCCCGAGCGGGCCACGACCAGATTGGCGCGGGCAAAGCTGGCCGCCATGTCGTTGATGAAGGGCTGCACACTCCAGCGGGCGGGATCGGCTCCCGTAGCCAGATAGGCGGCTGCAGTCGTCTCAGCATGGCGCGCCCCGGCCTGATGCAGCACGGTCAGCCCCGGAACAGCTTCCAGCAATTTAGCCACCACCAACGGAAGATTCTGATTCAGAATGCGCGCCCCCTGCGATCCGCCAAAGATGAGCAGATGCGGCGGCTGACCGGCGGGCGGCTGCGGCAGGTGGAAGAACTCCGGACGGACGGGAATGCCGGAAACCTCGCAATGATTGAACCAACGGCTGGCAGCCTCGAAGTTGACGGCGGCGGCCTGCACGCGTTTGCCCACCAGACGGTTGGCCATGCCCGGCATGGCATTGGGTTCAAAGACCATGGTGGGCAGCTTCAGGCTGAGCGCGGCGGCCATGGCCGGACCGGAGGCGTAGCCACCCACGCCAAAAACCACCTGCGGCTGGAACTCACGGAGAATCTTGCGGCAGTCGAAAATGGCTGCGGGCAGGCGCAGCAGGGTACGCAGGCGGGTGGCCAGCGAGACGCTGTTGAGCGGCCCCACCTGAATCAGGCGCAGAGCAAAGCCCGCCTCGGGAACCAGACGGCTCTCCATGCCACGGTTGGTGCCCACAAAGAGCACTTCGGCCTGAAAGTTGGCCACCAGCTGACGCGCCACGGCCAGTGCGGGAATAATGTGTCCGCCGGTGCCTCCGCCGGCGATAAGAAGGCGCAGATTTGCCACAGGAATTACCTTTCTACGTCCGCAAAGCGCCCAGTCGCTGACCGCGTACTTGCGAACCTCAACCTTTGTGATTTCCCAGCTCCCAAAAGCAGGACCTAGGGCCTTTTGCCGGGGCTGAACAGGCTGTTACAAAACTCATTGCGGAGGGAGGCGAGGGTTTTAACCCTCGCAAAAAGCCCCGGTGCATGAGTAAGGGCTTTAGCCCTGGGAACAATTCTGCTCAAGTTTGCATAAATTCAGACCTTTTTCATAGCCTGTTTTTCCGCAAGCATTGTGTGTACAGGAGAAATGCCCGTGCCTGAAGGCACGTTTTCGACCTGCATTCTTCGGGGGCATGAATGCCCCCGAAGAATGCAGGAACGAATTTCCGCAGCCCGTAAAACCGTATTCATTCCAAGAAAAAACGCCTGGATTCACTCCGTCTTGCGGGTGATGTTCAGCAAAATTCCGATGCAAGCCAGCGTAGTAAACAGCGAAGTGCCACCTGACGAGATGAGCGGCAGCGGAATGCCCTTGGCGGGCACCAGCGACAGAACCACGCTCATGTTGAAGAAGGCCTGCAGCAGAATGCTCGTAGTCAGGCCAAAGGCCACCATGCGGGCAAAGGGATCCTGCGCGCGGAAGGCCGCCCGCAGCCCGCGCCAGCCGAAGACGGCAAACAGCAGCAGGATGAACATGGCACCCACAAAGCCTAACTCCTCGGCAATGTTGGCGTAGATGAAGTCGGTCCAGGCCTCGGGCAGATAGAAAAGCTTCTGCACGCCCTCCATGTAGCCGCGCCCGGTCAGCCCGCCGGTTCCCACCGCAATCAGCGACTGATAGATGTGAAAGCCCGCACCACTCGGATCGGCTTCGGGATTGAGGAAGACCTTGACGCGCTTGAGCCGCCAGCTGACGAAGAAGAGCAGGCAGGCCAGCACCGGCAACGTCACCAGAGCCGCTCCCCACACGTACTTCCAGTCCATACCGGCCAGAATCAGCAGCATGGCAGTCACACCCGCCAGCACCAGAGCCGTGCCCAAATCAGGCTGCTTGACCACCAGCAGCACAAAGACTCCGGGAATGACCGCCGCCCGCAGCAGGGTGTTCTTCCAGTCCTGCATGGCGTCCAGCTTGGACTGCAGAAACCAGGCCAGAAACAGGACCACGGCGGGCTTAGCCAGCTCCGAAGGCTGAAAGGTGAAGAGGCCGCCAAAGCGGATCCAGCGGTGGGTGTTGTGCGAATCGGGAAAGAAGAAAACCGCGATCAGCAGCAGGGTACTGACGCACAGAATGGGATAGATGAAGCGCGGCGAGTTATAAACCGTGTGGTCCACGCGCATGAGTGCCAGCATGGCGATTACGCCCGCCAGAGCCCATCCGGCCTGACGGCCAGCATAGGCAAACTCGCTGTGGTAACGCTCCTGCGCCACCACAGCGGAAGCGGAAAAGACCATCGCCAGGCCAACGACGACCAGCAGCAATGTGACGAAAAAGAGCCACTTGTCGACGCCCACCCGTGCGGCCATGCTTAGCGGCTCCTGCGCTCTGCAACCAGCTCTTTGAAGACGCGGCCGCGATGTTCGTAGCTCTTGAACTGATCAAAGCTGGAGCAGGCCGGAGCCAGCACCACAACCTCGCCGGGCACTGCGGCAGCCGCAGCCGCTTCCACAGCACGCTCCAGCGTCTGGCAGGAGTGCAGCGCAATCACGCCTTTCAGATGCGACTCTATCTTCTCGGCTGCGGTACCAATCGTATACACAGCCTTGACGCGTTCTTTCAGCAGCGCGGAAAGCGTGGTGTAGTCCGAGCCCTTGTCCTTACCGCCCAGTATCAGGTGAATACCGCCCGGGAAAGCCTCGATGGCTTTGGTGGTTGCGTCCACGTTGGTGGCCTTGGAGTCGTTGTAGTAGTCCACGCCGTTGATGCTGGCCACAAACTCCAGACGATGCTCCACTGCCTTGAACTGTTCGATAGCGGTGCGGATCACTTCCACTGAAGCTCCGGCGCGGCGTGCGGCAACCACGGCCGCCAGCACGTTCTCCACATTGTGCGCGCCCTTCAGAGGAATGCTGTCCACCGGCAGAATCTTCTCCACCTGCGCAGTCTTGGCATCGCGATAGACCACCCAGCCAGCATCCACCCATGCGCCCTGCTCCACCTCATCCTCGGTGCTAAACCAGTAGACCTGGGAGGATGCGCGGTGGGCGGCGTCGGCGGTGCGCTCGTTGTCGGCGTTCAGCACCAGACTGTCTTCTGCGGTCTGCGCGGCAAAGACGCGTTCCTTGGCCAGCGCGTAGTTCTCAAAGCTGTGATGGCGGTCCAGATGGTCGGGCGTAATGTTCAGAATCACGGCCACGGCGGGACGAAACTCCACCGTGCTTTCAAGCTGGAAGCTGGAAACCTCCAGCACCGACCAGCCATTCTCGACGCTGTCGGCAATCAGCTCCACCACTGGCACACCGATGTTGCCGCCCACCTGCGCGGGCTGGCCGGTGGCCTTCATGATCTCGCCCAGCAGCGAGGTGGTAGTGGTTTTGCCATTCGAGCCGGTTACGGCCAGCAGACGGCCCTTGACGTAACGTGAAGCCAGCTCCAGTTCGCCAATGATCGGGCGGCCCAGCGCCCGGGTCTGCACCAGCTCCGGAGTATCGAGCGGCACGCCGGGGCTGACCACGATCAGATCCTGACGGCGGAAGGTCATAATGCCGTGCCCACCGGCCTCCACCATGATTCCGGCCTCGATCAGCATGGGGATTTCGCGGGCCAGCGACTCAGCGCTGCGCGTATCGCTCACCGTCACCTGTGCGCCCTGCTTGCGCAGAAACAACGCAGCCGCCAGACCGGATTTGCCCAGGCCCACAACCAGAACTTTTTTGCCCTTCAGATCCATGATTGGGTTCAGCATCGGAAAAAATCTACCTCTCCGGGTCCGCGGCCTGGTTTGGCCGCAAGACTCCATTGTGCAACGCGGCGGGCTCGCCGCAACCAGTATTTATCGCAGTTTCAGCGTGGTGAGTGCAAACAGTGCAAACACCAGAGCCGCAATCCAGAAGCGCGCAATCACCTTTGACTCGCGCCAGCCAAGCTGCTCAAAGTGGTGGTGCAGCGGAGCCATCTTGAAGATACGCTTGCCGTTGCGCAGTTTATAACTGCCCACCTGCAGAATCACCGAAAGCGCTTCCAGAATGAAGATGCCACCAATGAAGGGCAGCAGCAGCTCCTGACGAATGAGGATGGCCACCGTGCCGATGGCTCCGCCCAGCGCCAGCGAACCCACATCACCCATGAAGACCTCAGCCGGGTGGGCGTTATACCAAAGAAAGCCGATGGAAGCGCCCACCATGGAGCCGCAGAAGACCGTCAACTCGGCCACCTGCGGCATGCGGCGCAGTTCCAGATAGTCGGCAAACATCACGTGGCCGCTCACGTAAGTCAGCACCGTCAGCGCCCCGGCGGCAATGATGGTGCAACCGATCGCCAGACCGTCCAAACCATCGGTCAGATTCACGGCATTCGACGAGCCCACCAGCACCAAGGCCACCCAGATGACAAAGGGAAGAAAAGCCAGCAGCCCCAGTCCGGGGATCGTCGCCGGCCACAGGTGCCAGAGCAGGTCCGGCCGCCAGTTCTTGAGGAAGGGCACGGAAAGCTGCGTGGAGAAGAGCCGGAACTGCTCCAGAACGATGAGCGCAACGGCCACCAGCACGGCTGCCAGACACTGGCCGAGCATCTTGGCGCGGGCCGTCAGACCCAGGCTGCGCTTTTTCACCACCTTGATGTAGTCGTCGGCAAAACCCACCGCGCCAAAGGCAAGCGTGGAAAAGACCGTAATCCAGACGAAGGGATTGGCCGGGTCCGACCAGAGCAGCGTGGGCAGCAGAATGGCAATGCAGATAAGCACGCCGCCCATCGTCGGCGTACCCGACTTCTTCAGATGCGACTTGGGCCCGTCCTCACGCACGTACTGGCCGATCTGGAACTCACGCAGCTTCTGAATCACCCACGGACCGATGAACAGCGCGATCAAAAGCGCCGTCAGAGAGGCGAAGGCCGTCCGGAAGGTCAGATAGCGGAAGATGCGGAACGGATGAAAAAACGGAAAGAGCTTTTCGTAGAGCAGCCAGTAAAGCAAGGGGCCTCCAAGCCGGATTGGGGCGGATTATCACCCTGATTCTACTAGGCGGAGGCGGTCAGATGTTGTGGATTTGGCGCATCGGTCCCGCCTGGGGGGAAGCATTCAGCTCGGGCGGCGGCAAAGGCAACCCCGCTCCTGCGAGCTGAGACCCGTTCATGCAGCGAAGAAGACGGCGGGGGAAACACTGAAGCGGCGGCTCAGCTGCTCAATATGCGTTGCGTTCAGCTTGCGTTTGCCGCGCAGAACCTCGGAAACCACGCTCTCACCGCCCAGTTCCGCCGCTATATCGCGCTGCTTCAGCCCGTGGCGCTCCAGCAGAAAACGCAGAACTTCGGCAGGCTCGGCTTCCGGCAATCTGGCCTGCTCTTCCTCGTAGCGCTCGATCAGCAGCGTCAGCAACTCAATGGCTTCCACCTGCGCGGGCGTTGGATCGGGCTCTGCGGTGAGCTTGAAAAGTGCTTTGGTGTAGGCCGCAAGCTGCTCGTCATTGCGGATCAGATGAGGCGCTCCGCGCTCGATCATCCTGGCCGGGTTTGCTAATAAAACTGTAGCCATTCCGCCCTCCGTTTGGGGGTCATTGCCGACCAGCGGTCGTAGTCCTTGTGCGTCAAAAATCTGCCGATGAACACATGCCCGGGCGTCAGCTTTCCCGCGATCTGCTTGGCATAGTGCACGGCAACGATCAAGCGGTAACGATTGTGACGGAGATTGAAGACAACAAAACCGTCCACATTGTCAGCATCAGGAAAAGTGGCGTGCAACTCGTTGAAGTTTTGCCAACGGACAAGCCGTACGATCCTGATCCAGGCCCCGATTTCGATGGCCGCCTCACGGTATTCTTCGGCAGCCTGCTGCAATCGCTTGATCGTGCGATATGCATGGCTCCAGGCTACTTCGCAATTTGCGAAGAGTCAAAGAAGAATACGAACCGGATCTTTTCCTGCATCCCAGCCCGCTCTGGCCCGGCGGACAGCTAGATCCCGCTGCGGCCAGCACTGAATTTACTGATTTGTCATCGGATGGCCATGCGGCTGTAATCGTAACGTTAGCGATCCATATTAGGCTAAGGGCGTACCATCGCTGGGTGCATGTAAGCCTTGATGAACACGTGTACATCAAGGGGTTATGCTACCGGCGGCCTACTTGAAAGCAGAGAGGACCGTTCATGAAGACTCCCCACTGGAGACTCGCCCCCCTAGTTGCTCTGTTCCTTGTATTCTCAGCCATCACGGCTTCGGCGGCTTCGGTCGATGTGGCCACCATTCAGAAGTACGCTCCCACCATCTATCTAAACGCCTACGAAAACAACCGTCCCACCGACGTGCTCACCTTCCTGTCCAAAAGCAGCCTGGTCGATGCAAGCGGCAACGTCATCGCGGCCACCGCAACACCGGCCATCCTTGCCGCCAACACTTCATCGACCAACTATATGGTTCCCGCCGATGGCGTCTACCCCTCTTCTTCCGACGAGTTCGAGACCGGAGTAGCACCCGCCGCCTCCGGCACCAGCGGACTCGGCAAAGTTACGGCCCCGATCTACGTCAAAGTCGTCGATTACGGGAGCTACGTCGACATCAAGTACTTCATGTTCTATACCTGGAATGGCTTTCAGGCCTTCCGTGTAGGCGTGCTCTCCGGTGTGACCACGACCCCGTACAACTTTGACTGGGCGCAGTTCGCCCTGCACTACGGCGACTGGGAACACGTAACGGTCCGGCTCAGCGAAGACCTTTCCACCGTCAAGGGTGTGTTTTTCAGTGAGCATCACGACAGCGCCTGGGTCACCAACCCGACGTTCAGCGGCACGCATCCCATTATTTACGCCGGCTGGAACAGCCACGCCAACTATCCGACCTCGGGCATTCAGGTCAACGACACCATTCTCAACTCGCCCGGCGTCATTCCTGTTAGCTGGATCAAGGTCGTCGACGTTACCGACAACTCCGGCAACTTCGCGGTCTACCACACGCCCAGCACTTTTTATGCGAATGGCCTGATCTGGACGCCGTGGTCCGACACCAGCAACCTGGTACTTCTGGATAGCGACCCGGTTGCCGCCGAATGGCTGGCCTTCAACGGACAGTGGGGACCCACTGTGACCGAAACCATCGATTATCCGCCCACCAGCATACCCAGCGCCGCCCGCACGGAGCTTTATACCCTGGCCAAAACGGCCAGCGTCCTGAATCTGCTTTCCAGCTACACCGCGGAGAGCGGTCCCAACGGCCCGGAAGCCGTGGACTGGGACGACTCCAAGGAACCGTCCGAATAAGCATAGAAAAATGCGGCAGAGAGAGTCTCTGCCGCACCGGAATTGTTGCTGACCTCCCGCCATCCGTATAGGACGGCGGGAGGTTTTTCTTTACCCCAGAAACATGCCCGCGATGGATGCGGAGATGAGGTTAGCCATGGTTCCGGCCAGCATGGCGCGGATGCCGAGCTTGGCCAGATCGTTGCGGCGCTCCGGCACCAGTGCGCCGATGCCGCCGATCTGCATGCCGATGGAACCGAGGTTGGCGAAGCCGCACAGGGCAAAAGTACCGATGGTAAACGAGCGCGGGCTGAGCGCGACCCGCTGTGCGCCCAAGCCGATATAGGCAATGACTTCGTTCAGCGCCATGCGCGTTCCCAGCAGATTGCCGATGGCGCCACAATCCTGCCACGGCACGCCGATCAACCACGCCACGGGGGCGAAGACGAAGCCCAGGATCTGGCCGAGCGAACCGGGAACCCAGTGCATGTAAGCCAGCGAATGGGTCCAGCCGAGCATGCTATCGAGCAGCGCCACCAACGCAATAAAGCTGATCAGCATGATGCCCACATTCCAGGCCAGCTTGCCGCCATCGATGGTGCCGCGGGCGATGGCTCCGATCAGGTTCTCGTCCTTGTGCTGCTCGTCCTTGGGGATAACGACCTTGCCTTCGGTGGCGGGCGTTTCGGTCTCCGGCACCAGCATCTTGGCTAGCAAAATGGTTCCCGGCGAGGTCATGATGACCGCCGCAAGCAGATGGCGGGCTTCCACACCCTGGGCAATATACATGGCCATGATGCCGCCTGAAACGTGAGCCATGCCGCTGGTCATGATGGTCATTAATTCCGAGCGCGTAGCCTTGGCCAGAAACGGACGGATGGTGAGCGGGGCTTCGGTCTGGCCCATGAAGATGCTGGCGGCCACGTTCATGCTTTCGGCACCGGAAATGCGCATGGTCTTGAGCATCGCCCAGGCCATGGCGCGGATCAGCAACTGCATCACGCCGATGTGGTAGAGCACGGCAAAAAAGGCGCTGATGAAGATGATGGTGGGCAGCACCTGAAAGGCGAAGATGGCGCCCGAAGTGCCTGCCGGCAGCATCTGGCCAAATGCGCCCGCGCCGGGCAGGCCAAGCTGGCCGAAGACCATGCTGGTGCCCTTGAAGGTACAGGCCAAAAGCTGGGTCACTACGTCGCCGGCAGCGGCCATCAGCCTCTGACCGTAGTCAAAGCGCAGCACCAGAAAGGCAAAGCTGACCTGCAGGCCCAGGCCCCAGACAATGGTGCGCCAGCGAATGCGCCTGCGGTCAGTGGAGAAGAGCCATGCGGCCAGAAGAACCGCGAAGATGCCTAACAATCCGGTGAAACGCGCCAAAACGAACTCCTTGAGGAACCAGGGCCGTGGGGCGACGGCCAGGGCTTGCGGAAGATGGTGTGGGCTGCCATGGGGAGGAAGCCCGCAGAGTCTGAAATCGGAGCCGAAGCTCAGGGATAGGAGAAGGCTAGCAGCTTGGAGCCGGAAGCGGAAAGCCTCAACCTGCCAGATGAATATGACCGGCCTGACGCAGGTACGCCTCCGCCGAGGCCCGGGTAAAGATCTGGCTGACCAACGGCACGGGCTCAGGCGGGCGGTCGGCAATCTCGATAGCGCGGCGCAGCAGCTCTTCGGCCTCGTCCAGCATGGGAGCAGTGGTGGCGTAGAGGGTAGCTATCGGCTCGCCGCGCCGCACCTGGACACCGCGCCGGGCGTGAAAGCTGATGCCAGCGTGAGGATCAACGGGCGCACCGGCCTTTTCGCGGCCCGCGCCAGTACGCTGCACGGCCCAGCCCAGGCCGGTTGTATCCATGCTGCCAATGAAACCACTCTTCCAGGCCGTCACGGTGCGGACTGCACCGGGCTGGTGAAAACCGGTCTTGTCAAAGACGCTCACATCGCCGCCCTGGGCAGCAATCATCTTCATGAAGACGGCGTGGGCTGCCCCGTCCATCAGGGCCTTTTCCGCCCGCAGATAACCAGCCTCGGCGCTGCTGGCCTCTCCGCCCAGGTGGATCATCCATCCGGCCAGAAGCAGCGAGAGCTCGCGCAGATCCTCACTCTCCGGCGGACGCTTTCCGCGCAGCAAGGCAACCGACTCCACCAGCTCGATCCAGTTTCCAGCAGCTTCGCCGAGCGGCTGGCTCATGTCGGTCATCAACGCCACGGTGCGGGTTCCCGCTGCTTCCGCAGTGGCTACCAGTAGGGCGGCTAGATAATCGGCCTCCTCACGGCTGCGTAGGAAGGCTCCCGAGCCGGTCTTTACGTCAAGCACCAGCGCATCGAGTCCGGCGGCCAGCTTCTTGCTCAATATGGATGCGCAGATCAGCCCCGGGCTTTCGACGGTCGAGGTACGGTCCCGCAGGGCATAAAGCACGCGGTCGGCCGGAACCAGTCGTGGGGTCTGGCTGACAATGGATGCGCCGCAGTGCTGGAGGACGGCTTCGAACTCATCGAGCGAGAGGGCGGTGCGGAAGCCGGGAATGGCCTCCAATTTGTCCAGGGTCCCGCCGGTGTGGCCAAGCGCCCGGCCGCTGATCATGGGAACAGCCACGCCACAGGCAGCGGCCAGCGGAGCCACCAGAAAGCTGGTTTTATCGCCCACGCCGCCGGTCGAGTGCTTGTCCACAGCGGTTTTGCCCAGCCGCTCAGGGTTGAACTTCTCGCCTGAGTCGCGCATGGCCAAGGTCAGCGCCCGGGCTTCTTCCGGCGTAAGCCCGCGCAGCCAAGCGGCCATCAGCCAAGCCGAGAGCTGTTCGAGGGGAATCGAGCCCGAGGCCGCTCCCTGCACCAGATGGGTCAGTTCGCGTTCATCGAGCGTCTCGCCGTCGCGTTTTTTGCGGATCAGGTCGACGGTATGCAGGGGAGGAAGCGTCAAAGCGGGCATCGTCAAGAATCCTCTAACAACTCTAACAACGAGGATTGATTCTAGCGCAGAGGGGGCTGATTTGTTCAGCCACGTCTCAGACAGGCTTCCCCGGGGGCAGGAATGTAGTTGCGATCCACCGCCGGTAGCTCGTTTTTGGACAGTCTTACAGCTTCATGTCAAAGGCCAGCGGCATCACCTGACTGAAGAGCATGGTGCACAGACCACTGGCGGCGGGAAAGATCAGGGGAGCATCGGGGCGGATGAACTCGGCCAGCACCTGACGGCAGGCACCGCAGGGCGGGCTGGCCGCCTGATTCAGGTTGGCGACGGCAGCAGCCTCGATGCGAACCTGGGGACCAAACTGAGAGATGGCCCGCACCAGCGCCGAGCGCTCCGCGCAGATGGTCAGCCCGTAGCTGATGTTTTCCACATTGGTGCCGGTAACGATCTCACCATTTGCGAGCAAAAGGGCCGCTCCGACCCGAAACTTCGAGTACGGACTGTAGGAGTTCCGGGCAGCGGCTAGGGCAGCCTCATATAAATGGTTCAAATCCACGGTCTGAACCGGTGCGGCAACGGTCTTCTGGGGCATGATGCAGTCTCCCGGAGTTCGAGCAGTTCTCCAGTTACGGTAAAGAAAAGCCCGCGTCGCCGAGAGGCTATTTGCTGAAGAAAGAGCCACTTTGCACAGACCTGAGGATTCCACACTCTCTGGAGAAGCGCTCTACGAGGCTAATTCATTTCCCTGCGAAAGACCAGCTTTGCCCATTCAAGGCCAGCGTGGGACTGATTTGTACCAGTGTGGTCCAATCCTTCTCAAGTTGGCAGACAAGCAACCGATAAACGCTAAGAGTGTAGCTGTGCCGACGCCAAGTCGGCCGGCTGAGTGAGTGAATGCAATGGATGAACTGACGAGGGAGTTCCTGATCGAAAGCCAGGAAGGTCTGGACCGGATGGAGCGCTGTTTGACGGAGCTCGAGGAGCGTCCACAGGACAGCGGGCTGCTCGGCGACATCTTCCGTTCCGTACACACCATTAAGGGAACGACAGGGTTTCTGGGCTTTAAACGCCTGGAAAAGCTGGCCCATGCAGGTGAGAACCTGCTTGGATTGCTGCGCGACGGCAAGCTTGTGGCAACGCCGCCGATTATTACCGGACTTCTTCAACTTCTGGATGGTCTGCGTTCGATTTTGAAACAGATTGAAGCAGAAGGGAACGAAGGCGAAGGCGAAGACAGTACGCTGATTTCCCGGATCGTAGAGCTGCAAGGAACGGCCAGCACGGCGAAAAAGCCCGTACTAGCGGCCGCTCCGGCGGCCGCCGCATCCGCAGCACCGCCTGCGGCCGCGCCCCCGGCAGCTCCAGCAGCCACACCTGAACCGGTAGCTGCGGCACCGGCTCCTCCGGCAGCTCCGGAAGCCCAGGCAGCACCCGAGGCTCCGGCTCCGGCTCCGGAAGCGGCGGCTCCAGTGGCCCGTCCGCAGGGCATTGCCAGCGCGGCGGAAAGCTCGCTGCGTGTGGATGTGACGCTGCTGAACCGGATGATGAATCTGGTGGGCGAACTGGTGCTTACCCGCAACCAGATTCTGCAGGCCACGGCCAGTGATCCGAACATGACGATGCTTTCGCGCCGTCTGGACATGGTTACCGCCGACCTGCGCGAGAACGTGATGAAGGCCCGCATGCAGCCGGTCTCCAACATCTTCTCGAAGATGCCGCGCATTGTGCGCGACCTGAGCCAGTCGCTGGGCCGCAAGGTCCGTCTGCAACTGGAAGGCCAGGATACGGAACTCGACAAGAGTCTGCTGGAGGCCATCAAGGATCCGCTCACCCATGCCGTACGTAATTCGATGGACCACGGCATTGAGCCACCCGATGTGCGCTCGGCCGCCGGCAAGGATCCGGAAGGCACGCTGAAGCTGCGCGCCAGCCATGAAGGCAGCCACGTCATCATCGAGGTTTCGGATGATGGCGCGGGCATGAATCCCGAGAAGATCCGCAGCAAGGCCATCGAAAAAGGTCTGGTAACAGCCGAGCGCGCCACGATGCTGGGCGAGCGTGAACTTCTGCAGCTGATCTTCCTGCCTGGCTTCTCTACGGCCGCCGCCGTCACCAATGTAAGCGGTCGTGGCGTGGGCATGGACGTAGTCAAGACCAACGTGGAAAAGATCGGTGGCAAGGTCGAGGTGGATTCCCGCTTCGGCAAGGGCACCACGCTGCGGCTGCGCATTCCGCTCACGCTGGCCATCATCCCGGCCCTGATCGTACGTACCCTCGAGCAGAGTTTTGCTCTGCCCCAGGGCGCACTCAGCGAGTTGGTCCATGTTCCGCCGGAGCAGGCCGCTGCATCGATCGAGTGGATCGAAGGAGCGCCGCTCTTCCGTCTGCGTGGCAAGTTGCTGCCGCTGGTCTTTCTGGACCGGATGCTCACCCCGAACGGCGAGCACAAGAAGGCAGACGAACGCGACAACTTTATTGCCGTACTGGACGCCGATGGCCGCCGTTACGGTCTGGTTGTCGATGGTCTGGCTGACCCGGAAGAAATTGTGGTGAAGCCGCTGTCGAGCGTGCTCAAGGACATTGGCCTGTATTCGGGCGCAACCGTACTGGGCAACGCCGATCTGGCGCTGATTCTGGATCCCGGCGCGATTGCCCTGAAGTCTGGAGTGACCATGAGCGCCCGTGAAGATGCTGCCGCTGCCGTCAGTGCCGAGGACGATGCCGCACTCAAGGGCATGGAATACCTTCTGGTGGAAGTGGCTGGACGCCGCGCGGCAGTACCTTTGGCCGACGTTTTGCGCATCGAACAGCTGCCCCTCAGCCGCATCGAATACATTGGCTACCGGCCGGTCATCAACTTCGAAGGCCAGCTGCTGCCGGTGGAGGATTCGGGTGGCATTCTGCAGGTTGGCGAAGGCGGAATCGAACAGATGGTCATCGTGGTGGTCTGCCGCGAAGCCAACCGTCATGTGGGCATTGCAGTCTCGCAGGTGCTCGACGTGGCAGCCGGAAGCGAGCTCTTCGAAGCTGGCACAACGCAGAAGACTGGCGGCGTGACCCTGCTCAAGGAGCATGTGACCGGAGTGGTAGATCTGGGCAGCGTACCGCCGCTGCCGATTGAACAGCAGAATACGGACTGGAGCAACACCTCGGAGACATTAGCATGAGCACAACAACGGCATTACACAAAAAAGAAGCATCGGCAATAACGATGGCCGAGGTTTGTTCGATACGCGTGGACCAAACCTGGTTCGGTGTACCTATCAGCCACATTCTGGAGATCGTCGGAGGGGCACGGCCACAACCCGTGCCTCTGGCCCCAGCCTACGTCGGCGGTCTGGTTCACTATCGCGGTGATGTGCTGACAACCGTCAGCCTCCGTCAGCTGCTCGACCTTCCCCCCAAGGACGGCCCCCAGGACATTCTTGTTCTGGAGGCAGCCGGAAGCTGCTTCGGTTTGCTAGTGGACTCCGTTGGCGAAGTGCTAACGCTCTCATCAACCGATTTTGAGCAGAACCCCTCCACGCTTGAATCCCGCCGACGCGCTCTGCTGGCAGGAGCTTACAAGCTTAAAGACAAACTCCTGGTCATGCTGGACCCGGAACGGCTGGACCCCCTGCGGCTGAGCGCCGTGCAGGCAAATTAGGTTCCTGGCCCGATCGAAACACCGTAAGGAGGAAACCATGCGAGCACTGATTGTGGATGATTCCCGATTTGTACGTGGATTTCTGCGTGGTCTGTTGCAGGAAAAGGGAATCGAGTGCGAAGAAGCTGCGGATGGCCAGGCGGCAATGGACCAGCTGCACGGCGAAAAGAACTTCGACCTAGCCCTCGTGGACTGGAATATGCCAGTCATGAACGGGCTAGAAATGCTTAAGCAGGCCCGTGCCGAGGGCTATAGTGACCTGAAAATCATGATGGTCACCACCGAGGCCGAGAACGACTTTATCGTCCGCGCACTTGATGCTGGTGCCGACGAGTATCTGATGAAACCTTTCGATGGAGAAGCATTGAACGAGAAGCTGGCCATGCTCGGCCTTATGGAGGCTTAATTCATGGCGGTAGCCCGTCGAACCCGCATCCTGGTAGTGGACGACTCGGCAGTGATGCGTAGTCTGCTGCGAACTGTCGTTGGAGCAGACCCTGAACTGGAAGTGGCCGGTACGGCCGCAGACGGTGTCTCCGCTCTCAATGCCTTACCCACCGTACGTCCCGACCTGATACTTCTTGATGTCGAGATGCCGGTAATGGATGGACTTGTAACTCTCCGGGAACTGCGCAAGCGAGGCTTTAAGATGCCTGTCATCATGTGCAGTTCACTCACGCAACGCGGCGCCAAAGTCACCATCGAAGCGCTGGCCGCTGGCGCAGCGGATTATGTGACCAAGCCCGCCGGACAGGCCGGTCGCGATGTCGCCATCAAGACCCTTGGTCAGGAGCTGCTTCCCAAGATTCATGCTCTTACTCAAAGCATGACTCCGCCCAGCCTTCTGCCTCCGGGTCCGTCCTTCCAGCGACCCGCTTCAAGCTCGTCCTCGACTGCGTCCATGTTTTCAACCGCAGTCATGCCCATGGCGCCACCGCCACGCCAGCAGCCCTACACGCTGACACCGACGGTGCTTGTCATTGGCGTCTCCACCGGCGGACCAGCCGCGCTCGATGTAGTTTTGCCGCAACTGACGGCCAACTTCCCCGTACCCGTACTGATCGTGCAGCATATGCCCGAGCTGTTTACCAAACTGTTTGCCGAACGCCTCAATACCCGCTGCCGCATTCCGGCATGCGAAGGAGCACAAGGCCAGCCGGTACTGCCCGGAAACATCTACATTGCCCGTGGCAACTGGCACATGGAAGTGCTCGGAGGCGCGCATCCCGGGGCTCCGCCCACGCTGCATCTGAATCAAGGACCGCAGGAGAACCATTGCCGACCTGCTGTCGATGTACTCTTCCGCTCCGCCGCCAAGCTGTATGGCTCTGGAGTACTTTCCGTGGTGCTAACCGGCATGGGGGCTGACGGTATGCTCGGTTGCCGCGTGATCCGCGAGCAGGGCGGCTGTGTGCTGGCCCAGGATCAGGCCACCAGTACGGTCTGGGGCATGCCCGGCGCAGTTACCAACGCCGGACTGGCCCACAAGGTCCTTCCCCTTGAGGCCATTGCGCCCGAAATCCTCCGGATCGTCACCCGGACAAACAGCGAGGCCCGCGAGCTTCGCAGATTGGTGGTCTAGCGATGGAACAGGCAAGTAGCGCAGATTATGCCTATCTCCGTCAGCTCGTCTATGGGCTTTCGCAGAATGTGCTCGACCCGTCGCGCGATTATCTCTTTGATACGCGCCTTTCCAGAGTCCTTCGCAACCAGGGCATGAGCCGCCTGGAAGAACTGGTTCGTCATCTTCGCACCCGTCCTGATCCAGCGCTGGAGCGCGCCGTGGCCGAGGCCATGACGATCAATGAAACCAGCTTCTTCCGTGATACGCGCCCCTTCGATCTGCTGCGGACCGAATTACTGCCCAAGTTGATTGAAAGCCGCAAGAGCGCACGAAGCCTGCGCTTCTGGAGTGCGGCCTGCTCCACCGGGCAGGAAGCCTACAGTCTGGCCATGATGATGATTGAGCACTTTCCTGCGCTGGCCAGCTGGAACATCCGCATTGAAGGAACCGACATCAGCTCCGAGGTGGTGGAGAAGGCCCAGAGCGGCTCTTATCACCGTATTGAGATCAACCGCGGCCTTCCCGCACGCTTTGTGGTTCGCTACTTTGACCACATTGGGGAAGATTGGGTGATGAAACCGGAAGCCAAGAAGATGACCAACTTCTGCCAAGCCAACCTGTGCGGCCCGCAGTTGCCCTTCAATCGCATCAGCGATCGCTTTGACGTCATCTTTCTTCGCAACGTCATGCTTTACTTCGCGCAGGATACGCGCAAAGTGCTGCTCGCCAACATCCACAAGGTGCTGGCTCCCGATGGCTACCTCTTCCTCGGCTCCAGCGAACAACCGGCCGACCCTTCAATTTGGACGGCCACGCTGGCAGGCGGAACCTGTTACTTCAAACCACGTCAGCCTGCATAGACAGGAAAAAACACTCACTCCTTTCAGGCCAAAAGAAGTTCCTCCCAACTTCTTCTGGCCTGTTTTCTTTTGGATGCACTCTGGCCGCACCTCCCGCGCGCCTTCCCTGCACTTTCCCCCTCCGGCACGGATTCATTACCGCAAACCCTGTACAATATTCTGAGCGTTTCTCTGATTTTTCTTATGAGCTATTACGACGAAGTTCTGGAAGCGGTTGAGCTGCTGCGAGCCATTTTTGGCGCATTTCAGCCCCGGCTCGGCATTGTGCTCGGCTCCGGCCTGGGCGCGGTGGCCAACGCCGTGACCGACAAAATCACGGTGCCTTACGCCGAGATTCCCAACTTTCCCCGCTCCACCGTGGAAGGCCACTCCGGTCAGCTGGTTGCTGGCCTGCTCAATGGCGTTCCTGTGGTGGTCATGCAGGGCCGCGTGCACTTCTACGAAGGCTATTCGCCCCTGCAGGTCACCTTTCCCATGCGTGTGCTGGGCATGCTCGGCATTCGCACCGTGGTGCTGACCAATGCTGCCGGCGGCATTCAGGATGGCTACCATGTGGGCCAGTTGGTGGCCCTTGGCGACCACATCAACGGCATGGGATGGAACCCGCTGATCGGCCCCAACGAGCCGCGCTTTGCCATTCGCCCGGGTGCTGGTCTGCGCTTTTTTGACATGACCGAGGCCTACAGCAAAAATCTGCGCACACTCGCCAAGGAAGCTGCCCGGGAAGAGAGTTTTGCGCTCGAAGAGGGCGTTTACATGGCCGTCTCTGGCCCCAGTTTCGAAACCCCGGCCGAGATCCGCGCCTTCCGCACCCTGGGCGCCACGCTGGTGGGTATGTCCACCGTGCCGGAAACCATTGTGGCCCGCCACATGGGCATCGAGGTGCTGGGCCTGAGCTGCGTCACCAATCTGGCTGCGGGTTTGGGCGATTCTCAGCTCAGTCACGAAGAGGTCTCTGAAACCGGCCGCATGGTCGAAGCACGTCTGGCCGGGCTGCTCAGTCGCCTCGCGCCCAAAATTGCAGGAGCAATCCAACCGTAGTGAGTTCTGTTGTGTACGATTCAAATTCTCCGGAGTCTCGTCTTCCCTTTCCGCCCATCGTCGTCGGCATTGCCGGCTGTTCGGGCTCCGGAAAGTCCACTCTGGCCGCTGAACTGGCCCACACGCTGGGCGGCATCCATTTCCATTTGGACAACTACTACCGCGACCTGGGCCACATGCCCTACAGCGAGCGCATTCAGCAAAACTTCGACGATCCATCGCTGATCGAAAGCCCGCTGCTGACCGAACACATTGCCGCGCTAGCCCGTGGCGAAGAGATTCAGCGCCCCTTTTACGACTTTGCCACGCACACCCGCGTGGAGGGCCAGACCGAGCCGATCCGGGCCGGTCGCTTTCTGATCGTCGAGGGACTGTTTGCGCTCTACTGGGCGGAAGTGCTGCCGCTCTACCATCTGCGCGTTTACATGGAGACGGCCGACCCGCTCTGCTACGAACGCCGCATGCGCCGCGACACAGTTGAACGCGGTCGTACGCCCGAGTCGGTCAAGCTCCAGTACGAAACCACCGTCCGCCCCTCGGCCGTGCACTTTGTTGCACCCACCCGCCAGAACGCCGACCTGCAGATCGATGGTGCCGACCATCTGGACTGGAAGATTGAAAGCGTACTGACCGCCCTGCGCGCCAAGGGCCTGCTGAGCGCTGCCGGAGCCTGAGCTTCCGTCCGTACCGCAAGACAAAAAATCGTTGCGCCCCCATGGGACGCAACGATTTTTCATGCCCTTCAGGAAACTCTCAGGCGACCTGTTCGAGCGGGGCGTGATGCAAGCGCACCAGATCGTCACTGACGATGGTGGCCGTGGCGTACGTGCGGCCTTCGTCATCAACAAACTCAACCTCGGCGGCACTGGGAGACAAGAGCTCAACCACCGTACCCACTTGTCCGCGCACCAGTCCCTGCTCAGAAAGATCCCGCAGCAGAGCGACCTCAGCCAACAGTTCGAGTTGCGACATAAGAACCTCGCATAGGTGCAAAAGAAATTATTATTAAGACGCAAGTTCCATACGAATTGTCTCTCTCTCTGTCCAGCGAACAGCCTTGATTGAATAACTGGCTAAAGCTTCTGTCACGTCTGTCTTAATCAACTGCTCTGCATCGTTTAAGATTGCATACGCCTGTGAGTCTGGATGGCGCGTTTCCCGCGTATCCACCCATGCAAACACAAAATCCCGCACCGAATTTTTATCCGGGTGATTGATAGGTCTTACTATTCGCTCAGGTTTAGTACGAGACTTTGGAATTACAAAATCAAACAAATGGTCATACCCTGTTTTTCCGGTAAATTTAGCATTTTCCACGAAGCGAATATCGCTCTTCTCCATCCAGGCCACTACATCCTCATAAAACAGGCTGCTGGTATGAGGTTTTGCCAGATAAAACAGGTCGTTAACTCCAAGCATCGCCTGAAGCAGACTATGTTTTTTTAGAGGAAAGCTATCTACCGTTGCATGAACCTCGAGCGCACGTTCGTGCTGCCTCACACCAAAGCCATTCAATGTTACGCGTAATAGGTCCTGACGTTTCTGACTATCAAGCTTGCAGCCTGACTGTTCTAAGTCATCAAGAGTGTAGCCATCATCTGTCAAGATGTAATTACTACCATCCCTTTTGACATAAATCTGAAGCAAGTCATTGTTACGATCAAGGAGCGGCGTGGTGATTTCAACCCATTCGCCAACCTCGCGAAGGCTGGTCTTGTCCCTGAGCCAGGTGACATAACCATCCATCATGTGCTGAATTTCCTCGATCATACGAACAACTCCTGTTCAAAAAGTGGCGGAAGAACCACGTGACAATACCGCAAGAAATCTTCGAAAAGCTCCTGAGGATCATTCTGATTGGGAAAAAGGTGTGCCGGCAGAGGCTTAGCCCATTTTGTTCCGTACCCTTCACGGTACTCATGGATATGCGGAGAAGGAATTTCCTGTCCATCAGGATTCCGGTGCGGCGCTCCACCAAAATCAAGCCGTGCCAGAGTGACTACCTCCCTTGCCCGCATCTGATATTTTACTTTCACAAGATCAATCCGCCCTCTGCCTATGTCAAGCAAGAATCTCTCGCGCTGATCTGTGGATTTCAGAGGAATTTCCAACCGGAACGCACTGAATCGATGGGGATCATCGTTCATTCGTTGCTTTTCCATGGCCAGGAGTTGATTTGCCTCCGCTTGCGTCAGGTCGACCATCCAGATCCCCTCTCATTTTCAGAGCTTTAATTTCAAACCCAGCCATACTTTTACTATTACAGATCAATTAAACGTAGGGGAAGAACAGATTTGCAGATACACAAGCAATTCAACTCCCTATAGGCACAACGGCCCCGCAAAGCTAAGCTTTGCGGGGCCGTTGATCTGAAGGCTAAAAGCCGCCTTACCGGGTCTTGGAGATTTCTTCGACCGTGACCGGATCGAGGAAGGGCATCTGCGAGCGCAGTTCCTTGCCGACGATCTCGATCGGGTGCTTGGCTTCGGCTTCGCGGAAGGCCAGAAACTCCTTGCGACCGCTGGCCTGATCGGCGAGGAAGCGCTTGGCGAAGGTGCCGTCCTGAATATCCTTCAGGATGCCCTTCATCGCCTTGCGGCTTTCTTCGTTGATCACGCGCGGGCCACTGACGTAGTCGCCCCACTCGGCCGTATCGCTGATGGAGTAGCGCATGTAGGCGAGGCCACCGCGGTACATCAGGTCAACGATCAGCTTGAGCTCGTGGAAGCACTCAAAGTAGGCGTTCTCGGGAGCATAGCCGGCCTCAACGAGCGTATCGTAGCCAGCCTTGACGAGCGCGCTGACGCCGCCGCAAAGCACGGCCTGCTCACCGAAGAGATCGGTTTCGGTCTCTTCGCGGAAGGTGGTTTCAAGCACGCCTGCACGGGTGCAGCCAATGCCCTTCAGGTAGCTGAGCGCCAGATCATGTGCCTTGCCAGTAGCATCCTGGTGCACGGCGATCAGGCCCGGGACGCCGCCGCCCTCGGGGAAGATGTCGCGAACGCGATGGCCCGGAGCCTTGGGAGCAGCCATCGAAACATCAACGCCAGCCGGCGGAACGATGGTCTTGTAGTGGATATTGAAGCCGTGGGCAAACATCAGCATCTTGCCGGCGGTCAGGTTCGGGGCGATCTCATCGGCGTAGAGCTTGGCCTGGTGCTGATCCGGAATCAGGATCATGATCACATCGGCCCACTTGGTCGCATTGGCAGGCGTGTCGACCTCGAGGCCGGCATTCTGCGCCTTGGCGATGGACTTGGAGGTGGCCGGAAGACCAACCTTCACATGTACGCCGGAATCCTTGAGGTTGAGAGCGTGAGCGTGGCCCTGCGAGCCGTAGCCAATGATCGCTACCTTCTTTGACTGGATCAGAGAAAGGTCAGCGTCGTGATCGTGGTAAGTCTTCACCATGGTATTCCTTGTTCCTTTGTGCGCTTGCGCGGTTGGAGGTTAAAGAAAAAGCTTCGTCAAAAACATGGGTACGCGCCGTACGCGATCCGAACCTGGCGCGGGGAGAACTATTCAGCTTTGCCTGCTGCGTCATCGTCTGCGTCGACGTTCATGGCGCTCAGCACGCTGCTGACGTGGAGGCCGCGGCGCATGGTCATTTTGCCGCTGCGGCAGATTTCTAGAATGCGCCCCTCATCTTCGCGCAAAACCTCGATCAGACCTTCGATCTTGCTTTCCACGCCGGTCATCTCGATGATCATCGACTCACTGGTCAGATCAACGATGCGCGCCCGATAGACCTCAACCAGATCAAAGATCTGGGAGCGGGTCTGAGGGGTGGCCGCCACCTTGATCAGCGCCAGTTCGCGCGTGACCGTGGGGGCCGTGCCAATATCATCCACGTCCACTACATTCTCCAGTTTAAACAGGCTGGCCCGGACGCGGTGGCCAATTGCCGCCGATGACTCGCAGACTACCGTCATGCGGGAGAGTCCAGGGCGCTCGCTATGCCCTACGGTCAGCGAACGAATGTTGATATTCAGGCGGCGGAAGAGTGAGGCCACCCGCGTAAGCACGCCCGGCAGATCTTCCACGTAGGCTACGAATGTGTGCAGCATAATTGGCCTTTCCTGGGAACAGTAATCAGAGAGCAGAAGACGGAGAACTGCGAACGGTAAACTGCTCTCTGTCTACTTGGTCTCCTGTTCGCGTGCGGGGCGGCGGATCATCTCATGCAGCGCCTTGCCGACGGGAATCATGGGATAAACAGCCTCTTCCTTCTCCACCATGAAGTTGAGCAGGTAGGCGCCTTCGTGAGCGCGAGCCGCGACGACGGCCGCTTCAACCTCGGGGCGGCTGCGTACGGCCTTGCCCGCAATGCCGTGTGCGTCCGCCAGTTTGACAAAATCCGGGCTGACCAGGGGCGTGGATGCGTAATTCTTCTCGTAGAAGAACTCCTGCCACTGCCGCACCATGCCGAGGAATCCGTTGTTGATGATGGCGATGTTGATCTTAATGCCCTGCTGCGCAATGGTCGACAACTCCGAGCTGGTCATCTGGAAGCCGCCGTCGCCTACGATCACCCAGACTTCCTTGTCGGGGCGGGCCGTCTTGGCGCCAATGGCCGCAGGCAGCGCGAAGCCCATCGTACCGAGGCCGCCCGAGGTGATGAGCGTACGCGGATGTTCGTGGTGGTAGTACTGCGCCTCCCACATCTGATGCTGACCCACGTCGGTAACCACGATGGCGTTGCCGCCGGTGATGCGCCAGATGTCGTGAATCACATGCGCGGCGTACAGGTGACCCAGGTCAGGCAGATTCTTGATGTCCAGCACTGCTGATGCGCCCTTGCTATCGGCAATCGACTTCAGCCAGGCAGCGTGATTGCACGAGGGAACGCGCGGCAGCAGCTCTTCCAACACATTGCGCAGATCGCCGATCAGCGCCACGTCCACCTTGATGTTCTTGCCAATCTCGGCAGGATCGATCTCGATGTGAATCTTCTTGGCATTAGGCGCATAGGTGGCCAGTGTGCCGGTCACGCGATCATCAAAGCGCATGCCGCAGGCAATCAGCAGATCGGATTCCTGAATGGCTTGGTTCACCCACGACTCGCCGTGCATGCCCATCATGCCCAGGTTCAGCTCATGCGAAGCCGGGAATGCGCCCAGGCCCAGCAGCGTGAGCGCCACGGGAATCTGTGCACGCTCGGCCAGCGTACGCACCTGCTCCATGGCATTCGAATCGAGCACGCCATGGCCCGCCAGAATCACGGGATTCTTGGCGTTCTTGATCAGTTCGGCAGCCTCGTCCAGATCCTGCCCAATCACCTTCAGCATGGGGTGCGCGCGATGCGGTCTGGGCTTGGCGGCTTCAAAATCGAAGATAGCCTCGGCCTGCTGCGCATCCTTGGTGATGTCCACCAGCACCGGACCGGGGCGGCCTGCCTTGGCAATCTGGAATGCCTGACGAATCGCCGGCGCAATCTCTTCCGTCTTGGTGATGAGAAAGTTGTGCTTGGTCACTGGCAGTGTGATGCCGGTAATATCCACTTCCTGAAACGCATCGGTGCCCAGCACCTTCGACGAAACGTTGCCGGTGATGCAAACGACCGGAATCGAATCCAGCATGGCGTTGGCAATGCCGGTCACAAGGTTGGTTGCGCCCGGTCCGCTGGTGGCAACGCAGACACCGACCTTGCCACTGGCCCGCGCATAGCCATCGGCCATATGTGCCGCGCCCTGCTCATGACGCACCAGCGTGTGATTGATGGGGAACTTGCGCAGAGCGTCGTACACGGGAAGGATGGCTCCGCCGGGATAGCCAAATACGTCCGTTACACCCTCGCCGACAAGCGTAGCCCATACGATTTCAGCGCCTGTCAGGCGGGTGGGCGTGGTCAGGTGATCGGGGGTATTCGCGTGCGTTCCCATAGTGCTCTCCTCCAGAAATGATGTGTGCTGCGGCGGTTGGGGATGTCAGCGAGCCAGCGGGTCAGCACGTCAGCCCGAAGTGCATCAACATCTTCAAGGCTGACTTGCTGACTCGCTGACTAGCTTATTTCGGCTGCAGCCAGACGGCCTTGTCGTGCGTGGCCTCGTAGGCGGCAAGTTTGTCGGCATGACGCAGGGTCAGGCCGATGTCGTCGAGCCCTTCAATCAGGCAGTACTTGCGGAAAGGATCGATGTCGAAGCTGGCCTTGAAGCCGAACTCATCGCTGATAGTCTGGTCGGCGAGCGAGACGGTCAGCTTGTAACCGGGCTTGGTCTGCGCATTCTTGAGCAGCGCATCTACCTGCTCTTCCGGCAGGCGAACCAGCACAATACCGTTCTTGCCTGCGTTCGAGAAGAAGATGTCAGCGAATGTGGGCGCAACCACTACGCGGAAGCCGAAGTCGCTCAGCGCCCAGGCCGCATGTTCGCGGCTTGATCCGCAGCCAAAATTCTTGCCTGCAATCAGAATCTGTGCGCTTTTGTAGCGATCATCGTTCAGCACGAAGTCGGTAATCGGCGCGCCGTCGGCCGTCTGACGCCACTCGAAGAAAAGGAAGTCGCCATAGCCGGAGCGCTCGATGCGCTTCAGAAACTGCTTGGGAATGATCTGATCCGTGTCCACATTGGTGCGGGCAAGCGGCGCGGCCAGTGCTGTGAGTGTCGTGAACTTTTCCATTAGGCCTTCACCTCCCAATTCCGGATGTCAACAAAGTGACCGGCAATGGCGGCAGCAGCAGCCATCTCCGGTGAAACCAGATGTGTGCGGCTATCGCGGCCCTGACGGCCTTCGAAGTTGCGGTTCGAAGTGGCAGCACAACGCTCCTGCGGCTTCAACACATCAGGATTCATGGCCAGACACATCGAACAACCGGGCTCACGCCACTCAAAACCAGCCTCGATGAAGATCTTGTCCAGACCTTCCTTCTCCGCCTGTTCCTTGACGATCTGCGAACCGGGAACCACGATAACGTTGACGCCCGCGGCCACCTTGTAGCCCTTGGCCACGCGGGCCGCGGCACGCATGTCTTCCATGCGGCCATTGGTGCAGGAGCCAATGAATACGCGGTCGATCTTAATTTCGGTCAGCGGCGTTCCAGCCGTCAGGCCCATGTACTGCAAAGCGCGTTCCAGATTCTTGCGGTCAATCTCGGTTGCAGCCTTGGCAGGATCGGGAACCACTGCAGTGATGGGAGCCACCATGCCCGGGCTGGTTCCCCAGCTTACGTACGGAGTCAGCTTGGTCGCATCGATGGTCAGCTCGCGGTCGAACTTCGCGCCTTCGTCCGTCTTCAGCTTCTTCCACTCTTCAACGGCCTTGTCCCAGTCCGCGCCCTTCGGTGCGTGATTGCGGCCCTTCAGATAGGCGAAGGTTGTCTCATCAGGAGCGATCATGCCCGCGCGCGCGCCGGCCTCAATGCTCATGTTGCTGACCGTCATGCGGCCTTCCATGGAGAGCGAGCGGATGGCCGAGCCGGCATACTCAACCACATGGCCGGTGGCGCCGTCGGTGCCGATTTCGCCAATGATGGCCAGAATAATATCCTTGGCCGTTACGCCCTTGG
Source organism: Telmatobacter bradus (assembly GCF_048629425.1). Taxonomy (NCBI): domain Bacteria; kingdom Pseudomonadati; phylum Acidobacteriota; class Terriglobia; order Terriglobales; family Acidobacteriaceae; genus Telmatobacter; species Telmatobacter bradus. The sequence continues at coordinate 1,415,605 of NZ_CP184532.1, read as the reverse complement.
GCAGATCGCCTTCGACGTTAATGCGGAAGCTCTTGGCCTTGCTCTGCGGCAGGCACTGGGTGGCCAGAACGTGCTCCACTTCGCTGGTGCCAATGCCGAAAGCGAGCGCGCCAAATGCGCCGTGCGTGGCCGTGTGTGAGTCACCGCAGACAATCGTCATGCCGGGCTTGGTGATTCCCTGCTCGGGACCAACCACATGCACAACGCCCTGCTTGCCGGTATCAATGTCGTAGAGTTCCACGCCAAATTCGGCGCAGTTCTGACGCAATGCGCCAATCTGGAGGCTGGCAATGGGATCAAGAATGTTCAACCGCTCATTGGTCGTCGTGGGGATGTTGTGGTCAATGGTGGCCACGGTGCGATCCGGACGGCGAACCTTGCGGCCAGTCAGACGCAGACCTTCAAATGCCTGCGGCGAAGTGACCTCGTGAACCAGTTGCAGATCGATGTAGAGCAGAGCGGGTTCGCCCTCGGGCTCTGCCACCAGATGCTGCTCCCAGACCTTCTCGAATAATGTCTTCGGTGCGCTGCTCATTGAAAAGTTCCTTTTCAGCTGCTAGCTACCAGCTGCTAGCCTCTAGCTGTTTTTGCTGATGGATGCTGTTCTGACTTATTCAAAAAAACGCGAATCGTTTGCTTCTCCGCTTCAGCCGCCGCTTCCTGTTACTGCAAAAAGCTGGAAGCTAGCGGCTAGAAGCTGTTACTTCAAAATCTGCTTTACCAACTCCAGCACCTTGGCGCCGACTTCGGTGGTGGAAAGCACCTTGAAGCCATGATCCTTGCCACGAACCAGATCCGGCGTGCGATAGCCAGCAGCCAGCAACTGACGCACAGCTTCTTCAATCGCAGCGGCTTCCTTCTCCAGCTTGGCCGTGTGACGCAGCAGGAATGCGCCGGTCATAATTGCGCCTAGCGGATTGGCAATGCCCTTGCCCGCAATGTCAGGCGCAGAACCGTGAATCGGCTCAAAGAGGTTGATCTTGCCGCCCACCGTGGCCGACGGCAACATGCCGAGCGAACCGGTGATGACGCCAGACTCATCCGAAAGAATGTCGCCGAAGAGGTTCTCGGTCAGCACCACATCAAAGTCCTTAGGGCGATTCATCAGGTGCATGGCCATTGCGTCCACGTACTGGTGCTCGACCTCAACGTCGGGGTACTGCGTGGCAACTTCATTCACCACCGCGCGCCACAACTGCGAAACCTCCAGCACATTCGCCTTGTCCACGCTGCACAGCTTCTTGCGGCGCGTCTGCGCCAGCTTGAAGGCTACATGGGCTACGCGCTCCACCTCGGGCTTGCTGTAAATCATGGTATTGAAGGCAACGCCGGTTTCCTTGTTGTACTCACGGGGTTGGCCGAAGTAAGCACCACCGAGCAGCTCGCGCACAAAGAGGACATTCGCGCCGTCGATGATCTCCGGACGCAGCGGGCTGTTGACCGCAAGCTCCTTGAAGGCATAAGCAGGACGCAGGTTGGCAAAGCCGCCCAGCACCGAACGAATCTTCAGCAGACCAGCTTCAGGGCGCTCACTCGGCGGAAGCGAGTTGAACTCGTTGCCGCCCACGGCACCAAGGAGAACTGCGTCGGAAGCCAGCGCGGCATCAATCGTCTCCTGCGGCAGCGGAGTGCCGTCCTTGACGATGGCCACACCACCAATGCGTTTTTCCGTAAAGGTGAATTCGTGTCCGCCGAGGGCGGCCACTTCCTTCAGAATCTTGACTGCTTCGTTGGTAACTTCAGGACCGATGCCGTCTCCGGCGACTACCAGAACTTTCAGCTTCATCCTTGCTCTCTTCCCTTGATAGATTTCCACCAACCACCTGCAGTCGGGCTAACCGCTTCGGCACCTGCGGTGCGGCCAACCACCTGCGGTGAGGCTAACTGCTTCGCGTGGCTCAACAAAAATCTGACAGCTGACGGCTAATAGCTGCCTTTACAACTTAGTCCAGCTCAGCAACCGGTTCCTTGCGCTTTTCGCGGATCGCATCGGGAAGAATGCCCACCAGATCCTGGTCATACACATTCTTCTTGCGGTCAGCTAGAGCCACAAAACGATAGTAGGTCTGCTGCAGCTCTTCGCGGGTCAGCGTAAAGCCGAGCTGCTCCAAACGATGCCTGAGCGCCGCGCGACCCGAATGCTTGCCCAGAACCAGATGAGTGCGGGAAACACCCACCAGCGCCGGGGTCATGATCTCGTAAGTAAGCGGATTGGCCAGCATGCCATGCTGATGAATGCCTGACTCATGCGCGAAAGCATTATCGCCCACGATGGCCTTGTTCGGCGAGGGACGGAAGGTGATGATCTGGCCGAGCACCTGACTGGTGGGATAAATCTGCGCCAGGTTGATGTCGTTCTCCACGCCATAGTGATCCTTGCGGACGTAAAGCGCGGCGGCAATCTCTTCCAGCGCGGCGTTTCCAGCGCGTTCGCCAATGCCGTTGATGGTGCACTCCACCTGACGGGCTCCGCCCTCGATAGCGGCCAGCGAATTGGCCACGGCCATGCCCAGATCATCGTGACAATGCGAGCTGAGAATCACACCCTCACGGTCGATGGCCGGAATGCGCTCGCGCACTTCCTGGAACATGCGGCGAATCTCGTCCGGGGTGGTATAGCCCACGGTGTCGGGCATATTGATGGTGGTTGCGCCAGCCTCAACGGCCACGCGCACCATCTCCACCAGATAATCGCGGTCAGCACGGGTGGCGTCTTCGGGAGAAAACTCCACATCGTCGGCCAGCGAACGGGCCAAACGCACTGACTCACCACACTGGTCAAGGGCCTGCTGACGGGTCAGCTTTAGCTTGTACTCAAGGTGCAGATCGCTTGAAGCGAGAAAGACGTGAATGCGAGCGCGCTCAGCAAACTGCAGCGCACGGGCCGCCATCTCAATGTCTTCGCTGCGGGCCCGGGCCAGAGACGCAATACGGGGCTTGCGAATCGCCTGGGTGATGGTGGCAATAGCGGCAAAATCGCCTTCGCTGGCCATGGCAAAGCCGGCTTCGATGACGTCCACGCCCAGGTCTTCCAGGGCATGCGCCATGGTCAACTTTTCCTGGGTGGTCATGCTACAGCCGGGCGATTGCTCGCCATCGCGCAGCGTGGTATCAAAAAAAACTACGTGATTTGGATTTACGCTCATGGACTCGCCTGCACGGAAGGGATGGGAGACTCCTTCCGGTTCAGCCTAGTGTCTCAAACGAAACAGCATAACGCAAAGTTATTATTTTTAGGGTTGCCATTACAATTGCTTATACGGTGAACAGAGTGCAGAGTACAGAGAACCATGAGCTAAAAGCTGGAAGCTAGAGGCTGGAAGCTGAAACGGAAAGAGAGCCTTGATGGAATTGAGCCAACTGGAAACCTTTCTGGCTGTGGCCGAGGAAAAGAGTTTTTCGCGGGCGGCAACGCGGCTGCATCGTACCCAACCGGCCGTCAGCCAGGTGATTCGCAAACTTGAGGACTCCGTGGGCGAGGTGCTGCTGGACCGCGCCAGCCGCGACGGTGCACTGACGGCGGCGGGGGAATTGCTGCGCGACTACGCCCAGCGGCTGCTGGCCCTGCGCCGCGAGGCCACCAGCGCGCTGGGCGAGCTGAAGAGCCTGGAGCGCGGGCGGCTGCAACTGGCGGCCAACGAATACACCTGCATGTATCTGCTGCCGGCTGTTGACGCCTTCCGCCGCGCCTTCCCCCATGTTTCGGTCACGGTAAACCGCACGCTGGCCTCGCGCATTCCCGACGAGCTAAACCTGCGCACCTATGAACTGGGCGTCACCAGCTACCGGCCGGACCCGGAGCAGTTCCGCTCGATTGCCGTCTACGGCGACAGCCTGGAATTCATCGTGGGGGCAAGCCACCCGCTGGCTGGAGCCCAACGCGTCTCCATCAACGAGCTGGGCAAGGAGAACTTCATTGCCCACAACGTCGCCTCGCCGCTGCGGCGCAAGGTGATTGAGACTTTCGAGCGCTATCGCACCCCGCTGAATATGCCCATCGAACTGCCCACCATCGAAGCCATCAAGCGTTTTGTGGCCATGGGCAACGGCGTAGCTCTGGTGCCACATCTGACGGTGGCACATGAACTTGAGGCAGGGGAGCTGGTTCGGATCCCGGTCGACGAGCTGGAACTGCGCCGGGTGCTGCGTCTGGTCCATCGGCGGCAGGCCACACTAAGCTATGCGGCACAGGCCTTCCTGGACAGCTTGCGCGATCTGGCCAAACAGCAGGGACCGCCGTTCTATTTTCATGTGGATAAGACAGAGTAATAAGGACTAGGGACTAGCTATTCTCCGCTCAAGATGAACGTCAACAGACCCTAGGGACCAAGTGGTCTGGTCCCTAGCCTTCACCCGGCCGAGCGGACGGGCTTTTTCTGCGTGGCTTCGATAGGGGATTGCAGATCGGACTGGCGATCCATCCACTCGTCCAGGCGGGAACGCTTGAAACGCCAGCGGTTGCCCAGCTTGAAGGCAGGAACAAAACCCTCGGAAGCGTATTTATAGAGCGTGTCCGGCGAAATCCCCAGATAGTCGGAAGCCTGACGAATGTCCATTACCTCACGCACCTCGGTCATCAACAGGTTGGTGCGGACGGCATTGTGCATAAGGCCTCCTTGGGGGCGAAATCCACGAACAGCAGAGAAATTCTGCTGGGTGTAGTTTGCCCGGGATCAGCGGGTGGTTCAAGGATTTTCCGCGTCTTCTGGGAGTTTTCTCCCGTTTTACATCTTGGGACGTGAACCGTTCCCGGTGCAAACTTCCCTTAGAACCTCAGCCGCTTGTGGAGCCATGGCACCCACACCCCACCGGTTGGGCTGTTTTTGGTCTTGATGCCGGACAGCAGGAGGACGAGGCCCGCCCGAACTGGAAACCTTACCTAATAAACCATTGATAAATAAGAATTAGTTCCACCACGACGACTTCTGGGCCTTGATGAAATGGGTGTGCTCGCCGCGCGAAAGAAAAAGGTCCAGCGTTTGATTGCCCTCAAAGGTGGAGCAGTCCGGCCAGCTGTTTTCATCCTTCAGCAGGTGGGTTTGCGCGTAGCGATTGTCGATCAGCGTGATTTCCGTGGGCGAACACTGCAGAACACGCTGCCCGCTCAACCAGAAGGAGTGGTTGTCCGTCTGGCCGACGTGTGGATCGTTGGCAATCTTGCTCATGAGCAGGACCATCAGCACAACGGCAAGGATGCCCAGTGTAACTGGAATTGGACTTTTCATAAAAACGCCCTATAAAGATGCCCTTTTAAGGCACAGATTAGCAGATTTCCGCACATTTCAAGGGGGGAAAACCGCAAAAGAGGACTGCAGGCATCCAGATAGTATTTATTTGTCAGAACTGGAATTTTGCTCGTCGTTCGGATTGCGCTTGCTTTCGCTGTGGGTCAATCGCGCCTTCACGTCCTCGAACTCGCTGGTAGAGACGATGTACGCTGCGCGGGCTGGCAAAATTTGGGCAATCTCCTCCTGACTGCGCTGGATGCGTTCGGGGGTCTGGGGATGCTGGTTAAAGGCTTTGGAGACGAGGCCGGGCTTGCGTTTATCCAGTGTCTGAACCTTTTCAAAGTAGGTGATGAGGGCCCTGGGATCGTAGCCGGCGCGATACATGTATTGCACGCCCAGATAGTCGGCCTGAGTTTCGAGTTCCCGGCTGAACTGAAGGCATGAAGCAGGTAGGGCGAATTGCGCGCCCCCGTAAACACCAAGACCCGCCCAGCCGCCCACCAACACCATCGCCGGAGCCATGCCGACCTGAGCCATGTTGGTGCGGGTCATCTGGCGGGCAAAGTGGTGGGCGCAGACGTGGGCAATCTCATGAGCCATTGCGCCAGCCAGCTCGGCCTCGCTGTCGGCATTCAGAATCAGGCCGGAGTTGACGTAGAAGAATCCGCCCGGCAGCGCCATGGCGTTGATCTCGTTCGCGTCAATCACCTTGATGGTGAAGGGTACCTTGCAGTCGGAGTTGCTGACGAGTTTCTGCCCGATGCGGTTCACATACTCCTGCACAAGGGGATCGGAAATCAGCTTGACGCTCTGTTCAACCTCCTGGGAGTAGATGTGGCCAAGGTTGGCCTCGGTGCTGGCTGAGTACCAGTTGCCCAAGCGACTGGTGCCAATGTCGCGATGGCCCACGGCATCCACGTCGTCAATGCTGCCTTTTTTGATTTTGATGAGCTGGCTGCCGACTTCGACCACTTTGGCCGGGGCAAGATTGGCCGCATCTGGCTTGACGGTAGTATCCGGGGCGAGCGATTGAGCATGCACTCCCGCGCCAAGCGCCAAAGCCAGCGCGACTGCCAGGATCGAAGGCTTCCGTTCCTGATTCATTGTTGCCATCTGCGTCAGACCTCTGGCTTGCATGCACTTCTGCGCACATTTTCAGTCTTTACGCTTCCGCATGCCTGATTACAAGAATAATGCGCCGCCTGAGAGCAGAACAACCGCTAGAAAACGCCATACGCTGTGTTGCGACAAAGCCGATTCAGCCTGAAGCTCTCCCTTGCCTCTTTCTTCAGCATGGCTTGACGAGCCACGGGCTTCTCTGGTTTGCTGAAAGCAAGGTCATGCAAGGCGGCAGCTCCAACACGCAGGCAGTGAAGAACGCCAGCAACAGCGTGTGGGAGAGCCGTGCGTCGATGCGTTCCATGGGAGCTATGCGAATTATGTGCCCCATGCTGCGCGGATGCTACGCCTGACCGAACCAGTTTCATCGTTGGATTCCACAGGCCACCACCCGCGCAGAGCGGCTGGTGGTTTTTTGTTTTTAAGACAAGTGCTAGGGGCTAGTACGAGGAGAATGCCTTGGATCGTGTCACGTTAGACCGTATTGAAAGCGCGCGGAAGCGCATTGGCGAATCAATCTACATTTCGCCCTGCCAGCAGTCGCACCACTTGAGCGAGTTGACGGGACTGCCGTTGCACCTGAAGCTGGAAAACCTGCAGATGACCGGCTCGTTCAAGGAGCGGGGAGCGCTGAACAAGCTGCTGACGCTTACCACAGAGGAACGCCAGCGGGGCGTGATTGCGGCCAGCGCCGGCAACCACGCGCAGGGAGTGGCCTTCCACTCAACGGCCCTGGGCATTCGCGCCCAGATCGTGATGCCGCTGGCCACACCGCTGGTCAAGGTAGCGGCCACACGCTCCTTTGGGGCTGAGGTGATTCTGCACGGAGCCAGCTACGACGAGGCCTGCGCCCATGCGCTGGAAATCTGCTCTGCCGAGGGCCGCACCTTCATCCACCCCTTCGACGATCCTGAGGTGATTGCGGGGCAAGGCACCATCGGGCTGGAATTGCTGGAGCAGATTCCGGATCTGGAAGCCGTGATTGTGCCCATCGGCGGCGGCGGCCTGATTGGCGGCATTGCCTGCGCGCTGAAGGAACGCAATTCGAAGATTCGCGTGGTGGGCGTGGAGCCGGAGAAGCTGCCGTCGATGCTGCGAGCGCGGGTTTCGGGCAAACCTATCACCATTGCCGCCGCTGCCACCATTGCCGACGGCATTGCCGTGCGCCGCGCCGGCGACCTTACCATGCCGCTGGTAGAGCGCTACGTGGACGAGATTGTCACGGTGGACGACGAGGAGATTGCCAGCGCCATTTTGACGCTTCTGGAGCAGGAAAAAACGCTGGCCGAGGGCGCGGGCGCGGCGGCGCTGGCCGCAGTGCTGCAATCCAAGACGAACCTGCGCGGCAGGCGCACCGCAGTGCTGGTTTCCGGCGGCAATATCGACGTGACGCTGCTAGCCAAGATCATCGAACGCGGTCTGGTGAAGGATGGCCGCCTGATGCGCATGCGCGTCTACCTGCAAGACCGCCCCGGAGCACTGCTTTCGCTCACCCAGATTCTGGCCCGCGAAGGCGCCAACATCGTGGAGACGCTGCATAATCGCGCCTACTACGGTGTAAGTCTGGGCGAAACCGTGATCGACGTGACGATTGAAACGCGCGGCGCAACGCACATTACGGCCATCAACCACGCACTGCACGAGGCGGGCTTCCGGTTCGAGAGGATTCAGTGAAAACAGGTTCTAGAGACTAGGTGCTTGGTGCCAAGTGCAGAGCATGGGGGCTGGAGATTGATGCACAGAAAACATAAACCCTCTACAGGAAAATCCTCGACGCTGCAGTGGATTCTGACGCTGGTTGGCGTGGGTGTAGCGATTCTGCTGGCTCTGCTGCGGGTGGCAGTATGGGCCAGCCGTGGAGTGCATGGACGATGACTGCACAGAGAACAGAGAACAAAAAGGCTGGAAGCTTGAGGCTAGAGGCTGGAAGCTGTTTTTCAATAGAAAAACTTTGCCACATGCGACACTTAACGTATATAAATCGATGCGCAAGGATTTTTCTGCAAATGGTCAAAAAAACTGGACCAGCCTACCGGTCCCCTGAAGGATGAAGGACTCGTCATGAAACGGAATACCCTGTTTGCTTTGCTTCTCTCGCTGGCGCTGGCCGTACCCGCTTTGGCTGCCAGCAAAACCTTTGTGGCCAACGATTTTGGCGCCAAGGGCGATGGCACAACGCTGGAAACAGCCGCGCTGCAGAAGACCATTGACGCCGCGGCGGCCGTGGGTGGCACGGTCACGCTGAAGCCTGGAACCTACCTGAGCGGCTCAATCTTTCTGAAGTCGGGCGTCACGCTGGATGTGCCGGAAGGCGCAACCATCCTTGGCTCACAGCACGTCGAGGACTATCCACTGCTGCCCACCCGCGTGGCCGGCATTGAAATGACTTGGCCGGCGGCACTGGTCAATGTACGCGAGCAGAAGAACGTGGCCATCACTGGCAAGGGCATCATCGACGGCAACGGGCCCATCTGGTGGAAGTCGTACTGGGACCTGCGCGCAACCTATGAACCGAAGGGCCTGCGTTGGGCCTCGGACTACGATGCGAAGCGGCCGCGCCTGCTGCTGGTGCAGTCGTCGTCTGAAGTGAAGATTGGCGGCGGCATTCAGCTCAAGCGTTCCGGCTTCTGGACGATCCAGTTGCTCTACTCGAACAACATCCACATTGACGGCGTAACCATCCGCAACAACGAGGGCGGCAAAGGCCCGTCGACCGACGGCATCGACATTGATTCCTCGCGCCAGGTGTTGGTGGAGCACGCCGACATTGATGTGAACGACGATGCGCTCTGCCTGAAGTCGGGCCGCGACTCCGACGGTCTGCGCGTGAACCGGCCCACGGAAGACGTGGTTCTGCGCGACTCGATCATCCGCCACGGAGCAGCCGCGGTGACCATCGGCAGCGAGACTTCGGGGGGCTTCCGCAACATCGAAGCCTACAATCTGACGGCGCTCAGCGGAGTGCCTTCGGGTGTGCTGTTCAAGTCCGCCAAAACGCGGGGCGGCTGGGCCAAGAACGTTCGCATTCACGATCTGACGCTGGAGGGTGTGGCCACGCCCATTCACATGACCATGAACTGGAACCCCAGTTACAGCTATGCCACTCTGCCCGAGGGCAGCAAGGACGTTCCGCCCTACTGGATAGTACTGACCACGCATGTTCCCGATGAACAGGGACTGCCCCACTTCAGCGACGTGCACATCTGGAACATCAAGGCCCGCGGAGCGAAGACGGCCTTCAACGTGAGCGCCTACCCGACGGCCACGCTGGACAACTTCCAGATCGATCATCTGGACATTGAAGCTGCTACCGCCGGCACCATCACCAATGCCCGCAACTGGAAGCTCTCAGACAACACAATCAAGACTGCGGACGGCACAACAGTGAAGTTCAGCGACACCTCGTTTGCCGACACGAAGGATGTTCCCTTCGGCGAGCCAAAGTAAGAAAAACAAGTATCCAAAGAGACAAAAACCGCCTTCCTGAACGCCCTCCTACAGGTGCTTCAAGAAGGCGGCTTTGTTTGTGATGAAAAAACAGATGCGGTTGCCTTGCAAAGCGTGCCGACAAGTAATTCCTTCCATCCACAAAAATGGAGCAAACACAGGCAATTTCATACCTATAACAGGCCAAAGCTTTTATTGCCAATACATAACAACAATGGATTCCCATGTTAGCTGAGTCTTAAGTACTGAAAATATTTTCCTATTGACACTCACACAACGGCGGTGCGTTAATTCTCTACCGAGACTAAATCGCCTTAGTACACCCATCTCTACACTTCTGGGGCAGGTGTGCCAAGCATCTAGCCTTACTGATCCAACTGAGCCACAGGAGGCACAAAAGCAAGCCACATGACAAGAACAACCTACAAAAACAGACTGCTTGCATGTTGCGGAATCGGGCGAGTAAGCGGATTTTTGGCCGCACTCACTCTGCTTCTCTGCATGGGAGTTCCAGCCGGAAAGATCTTCGCCCAGTCTGGCGAAGGTTCGCTGCAGGGTACGGTCACCGATGCGTCGGGTGCCGTAATTCCCAATGCCAGCGTAACCATTACCAACAAGGCAACCAACATAACCAGCAAGGCGCAATCGTCTTCGGCTGGCTATTACATTCTTTCTCCCGTTCAGCCGGGAACCTACACGGTAGAAATCATTGCGGCGGGCTTTCAGAAGCTGCAGCAGGACAACGTCGTGGTCGACGCCCTGCAGGCCCGTGTGTACAACCCGCAGATGGCCGTTGGTAATGAAACCGAAACCATCGAAGTCACAGCAGCTCCTCCTGTGCTAGACACCGCCGACGCAACCCTTGGCCTGACGGTTGAAAACGACACCTACACCAACCTTCCGCTGCAGATGAATGGCAACCAGCAGCGCGATCCTACCGCATTTGCCTCTCTCACGCCGGGCGCACAGTCTGGCTCCCGCATGCCGGTCATCGGCGGCACGGGCAACTACCTCGGCCAGCTATACCTGGAAGGCATGCCTGCAACAACCGTCAACATGCAGGGCGACAACCGCGTGGTTTCGCTATCGATGAGCGTGGAGGCCGTCGATCAGTTTCAGGTGCTGACCAGCACTCCGCCTGCCGAGTACATGGGCGCCGGCGCGATGAACTTTTCAATGAAGTCGGGCGGCCTGAAGTATCACGGCAAGATTGCCGACTACGTTCGCAACACGGTCTTCGACTCCTGGGGCTTTACCTCCAAGTGGTCCACGGTCACAAATTCCCAGAACCAGTCGCAGTATGCGCCGAAGCCGGTCGAACACCAGAACGAACTTTCGGTGAGCTTCAGCGGCGTGGTGCCGAAGACCCACGACAAGATGTTTTTCTTCGTGGCCTACGATAAGTATCACAACCGCAAGGGCGGCAGCCCCTCGCTCTACACGATCCCCACGACGGCTATGCTGTCGGGAGACTTTACCGAACTGAACGGCTACAACATCGGTTCGGGTGGCTTGTCCGGTACGGGTACCACTGCCGCGACCAACAGGGCCATCCTCTACGACCCGACTTCCAACAAATGTACGAGCAGCAGCGCCTGCACCCGTACGCCACTGAGCGCAACCAAAAACGGCGCAAGCACTTACAACGTGATTCCGTCGAGCATGATCTCGCCGATCGCCAAGGCCATGGCTGCATTCATGCCGGCCCCAACGATCAGCAGCACGCTGACCAACAACTACCTCTACGCTTACACCTCCGGTTATGACAACCACCTGCTCGACTGGCGTGTGGACTACGATCTGAGCTCGCGTCAGCGCATCAGTTCGGTGGGCGCCATGGGCTCGGTCAACTACCTGCGCAACTTCTCCAACGGCATGCCGGTTCCTTACGTTACGGGCACCTATGCCGACATCCATCCGAAGAGCTACATCATCGAAGATGTCTATACGATCAACGAAAACCTGGTCAACCAGATGAAGTACAGCTACACACGCTTCATCCAGCCGCAGCGTGCGGCCACTGATGGCATGTCGCAGTACACACCTGCAACCATGGGCATCACCAACGTTCCCACGGGCCAGGCCGCAACGACGTTTCCAGGCGCAGCCTTCGCCACCACCACAGCCTATAGCACTGCGATGACAAGCTGGACGGGCAACAGCACGAGCTACTCGACCCAGCGCGTCAACCCGAACACCTTCACGCTGACCGACAACCTGCAGTATCTGCACGGCAAGCACTCGATCACAATTGGTTTCTCGCGTCTGTGGGAAGAGATCAACACAGCGGCTCCGCTTGCCTACTCGTCTGAACTGGCTTTGGCCTATAGTGCATTTTCGACGGCCAATTACTCCGGCAACGCTCTGAGCACGGGAACATCTGCAGCGCCTTCGGGCTATTCGTTTGCCAGCTACATGCTGGGCGCAGTGGCCGGTTCAACTTCGGGCACCGGTTACGCTCCTTCCGTCGCCCTGTATCCGCTCAGCGAAACCGGTGGACGCTACCACACCCTGGCTATCTACGTCCGCGACACCTACAAGGTCAGCAGCAAGCTCACCGTCGACTACGGTCTGCGCTGGGATTACCTGCCTCCGTTCCACGAGGTCAAGGACCGCTGGACTTACCTAAATCCGGCTTTGACCAACCCTCTGACAAACAGCTACGGCATGTTGCAGTTTGCCGGCAACTGGGGTGGCGCAAGCGTGAGCTGCCAGTGCAAAACTCCGGTTCACACCTACTGGAAGAATATCGGGCCGCGCGTAGGCATCGCCTATGAGCTGAATCCTACTGAGTCTCGCGTAATATGGTGACACGATAGATCAAAAAAAGAGTCCCGCGTGGTGCAGGAAAGAAAACGGCAGTATGGATTGGCGCACTCTCTCCATGCCGCTGCGCACACCGTCTTCAGCCTCGCCAAGTCCGGCAACACATCGGTTGGCCAATTCCTGACCTTTGATGTTGCTCCATAAGTCCTCTACCGGATTCAGATCAGGAGAATAACCTGGCAGCGTCTCTACCTGCAGCCAACTACGCTGGCTCTCCAGATACTGCTTCATCTTCCTGCTTTTGTGTGCAGGCAGTCCATCCCAGATCAGAATCACCTTCTGCCCGCGCAAGTGTTTCTTCAGATCACGCAAAAAGACGGTCAGCCGTTCGTCGTTGTAGCTGCCTGGCCGGGTCTGAAACCACAACCGGCATCGCTTGCCGTCCCAGCGATAGCCCAGTGCCGCGCTGATCGACAGCTTCTTCCAGTTGAAGGCATAAACCAACACCGGAGTCTCTCCCTTCGGCGCCCAAGTCCGTCTTACCGGCGGCCGCTCCGAGACTCCGCTTTCGTCCTGGAAGAGAATCCAGGCTCTTCGCCGCCGGGCGTTTTTTTTATTGCCGGCCACCGCTTCGCCATCCACAGCCGCCGACCTTCGTCATTGCGTTCCCGCGCTCGCTTGGCCGGCCGTTGCAGACTCCACTCAAGAGCGGCAAGAATCTTCCATACATGGCCGGGATGATAGTGAACGCCCGTGGTCCGTTCGATTACTGCCGCCACACGGGGCAATGTCCACAGATCGGTTCCGAAACCATGGGCCTGCGCGCCTTGACGCAACGCCTTGTCCACCTGCTTGAGTTGCGCCCCATCCAGTTTCGGCCGACGACCTGCCCGCCCCGCCCCGCGAATCCAACCCGGCTTATCCTGACGCCAAGCCTCGAACCATCGGCTCACGCTTTGACGGCTGATGAGGAGTTCACGGGCGATCTCTGCCTGTGAACGCTTGCCGGCGGCAAACAGACGCGCGGCGCGGCGGCGGCGTTCTTGCAGGGCTGCGAAGTCACGTCGTGGCGCATTGGATCGTGTCATGCCTGATAGCTTACTGCTACACGACCGACATTGTCACTATATTATGCGAGGTTCAGTAAGACCATCCTCCGCACCGGCGCAGCCATGGTCTATTCGCAGGCTGGCGGCGTGGGCGGCCGTGCAGGCAGCGCTACCGGAACCGGCCAGACCGGCTTCAACATGTCGGCCACCGGCGCAACAGAAATCAGTTCGGGCGTATCGGCCGGACCGTCCTACTACCTGAACAACAGCACGGCTTTCACATCCGCAGGCATTGCCAACACTGCCCTGCTGGGTGGCGTATCCATGCCTTCGGCTCCTACGCCTGGTGTTTCGGCGCAGGAACTGAATACCGGCTATTACTACTCCGGAAGCGGTACCAAGGCTGTTTCAGCCAACAGTGTCAGCTACGCAGATCCGTATCTGTCAGGCCGCGCACCAGTGATTGAGCTGTGGAACTTCGGCATCGAACGCAGCCTCACGCCCGATCTGACCCTGGGCGTGAACTACGTCGGCAATGAAAGCCATTTCATCGTCAACTCCGGCACCACCGGCACCAATGCCCGCGGCTACTGGACCAACCAGCTAAACCCGAAATACCTGGCAGTTCTGGGCAGCGTTAAGGACAGCACCAACAGTGCGCCAATCCTGACCTCGACCGCCACGGCAGCCAATGCGGCCATCGTCGCATCCTACTTCCCGACGGCAAACATTCCCAGCTTCATCACGAGTGCAAGCTCTTACACTGGAGCCGCCACAATTGCCCAGGCCCTGACGGCATTCCCGCAGTACTCGGGCGTCACCGACACATGGGGCAACACCGGCAACTACAGCTACCACTCGCTGCAGGTGACCCTGAACCAGCGCATGCACAAGGGGTTGACCTACAACGTCAACTACACCTACGCCAAGAACGTGGGCGATGACGGCACTTTCCGTTCCGGCTTCGATATTCCCGCGGCGGCCATCTCCAACGGCACCAAGGCTTACAAACAGAACCGCATCGACCGTGGCTTGACCTCGCTTTCAATGCCGCACACCATTCATGCCTACGGCGTCTACAAGCTTCCCTTCGGCAAGAATGCCCTTGGAAATAGCCTTCCGGTGATTAGCCCCATCATCAGCGGATGGCAGATCTCCGGCATCTACCAGTTCAGCTCTGGTACGCCGATTGCCACAATCTTCAGCGGACCGACAACCACCAACACCGGCACACTGCCTCTGCAGGGAACGGCGATGCCGGACATGAACAGCTCCTACAAGGGCAACGGCCGTACGCAATACAAGTACGGCAACGGCCCCAAAGGACGCACTGCCTGCAGCCTGGGCATTGCCGCCATCGGCGGAAGCTGCGCGAAGGTTCAGTATCTGGATACGAACGCCTTCAGCACGCCAACCAACGCGGCAAGCACCGGCACGCAGTACCTGATCGGCAATGCGCCGCGCACCCGCGCATACAGCGCAATGCGTAACCCTTACTACTGGAACGTCGACGCCGGTGTGCGCCGCACGATCGACCTGCACAAGTACAACGCGCAGTTCACCTTTGAAGCAGATGTGACCAACGTGTGGAACCACGCCACCTTCGGCAGCCCGAGCGCAAGCTGGGCTTCGGGTTCCAGCACCTACGGCACCATCAGCGCCATGTCGTCTTCGTACGCGCCGCGTGACTGGCAGTTTGCCGGCCACCTCAGCTTCTAACTCAACCGGCAGCAGCCTTTCATGCGGCTGCTGCCCTCAACAGCAGAGGCCATGCTCCCAACGAGCATGGCCTCTGCTGTTTCTGTTGCAGAATGTCAATCCTCCGTCAGAATAAATTCCTCATATCGGAATTTTTATCTTTTTATACAGCTTTAGATTATGGTCAGAAAAGCATTCCACTCTTCCACCTCTCCCTGTCAGAAAATGGGCTTGAAAGCACGATTCCAGAGGAGATTGCCTGACCAGTCTCCGCCTCTCCCAGCTCTCCATGGTTGTTTCCCGGGGCAGATTCGCAACGCTCCAAGAAGTGGAATCAACTTTCCGGCCTCGCTCCTCTTGCCAATTCCATAAGCCGGAATATAGTCTTTCTTCGCAACGCACAAACAAAGGACAGCAGGCACCCAAAGACCATGCAGAACACAGAGACCCAGGAAAACATTGAAGTAGCGGAAGAAGGCCGCACCAGCGACCGGAATGAATCGCAGACGGTGTTGCGTGCCTGCGAAGTACTCAAGGCCTTCCGGCAGGTGGGCGAGGAACTGCAACTGGCCGACGTGATGGCCCGCACCGGGTTGCCCAAGACGACCACCTTCCGCCTGCTGCGCACACTGATTCACGGCGGACTGATTGAGCGCGCCAGCGCCGGCGTCTATCGTAACAACTTTGTACCCGTGGCGGCACGCTCCTTCCGCATTGGCTTTGCCTCCCAGGGCGATACCGAATTTGCCCGTGAGGTGATGCGCAGTATTGAAGCTGCAGCGGCCCGCGAGCATGTGCAACTGATCACGCTGAACAACCGCTATAGCGCGCGCGAGGCCCTGCGCAACGCCGACCTGCTGATTAAGGAGCGCGTTGACCTGGTGCTGGAGTTCCAGACCTACGAACGCGTGGCCTCGGTGATCGCCTCGAAGTTTGTGGCGGCCAACGTGCCGGTGATTGCGATTGAAGTGCCGCACCCGGGTGCGACGTATTTTGGCGCGGACAACTACAAGGCCGGGTTGATCGGCGGCAAGGCGCTGGGCCGCTGGGCCAACGAGAACTGGCAGGGCGAGGTTGACCAGCTGGTGTTGGTGGAGTTGCCCATTGCCGGATCGCTGCTGGAATTGCGGCTGGCAGGCATGGTGGACGGCTTGCGCATGGAACTGCCGCACATTGTGGAAACACCGATGACACGCCTGAATGGTCGCGGCAACTTCGAACAGGTGCTCGACGTGATGCGCAAATTTCTGCGTCGCCGTGGTCCGGCACGCACGCTGGTGGCCGCCGTGAACGACATTGGCGCACTGGCTGCTCTGCGCGCCTACGAAGAGGCTGGCGCGGCGCATCTGATTGCCGTGATGGGGCAGAACGCACTGAAGGCAGCACGCGCCGAACTGCGGCGGCCCAACACGCGGCTGGTGGGATCGGTGGCCTACTTCCCGGAGCGCTACGGTGAAGAGCTGATCCCGATGGCGTTGAACATTCTGCGCCAGAAGCCGGTTCCATCCACCATGTTCGTCAAACATCAGTTGCTTACCCCCCGCAACGTTGACCTCATCTACCCGTTGGACAAACAGATGAGCTGGGCGGGACGGGGCAAGATGAGCCCGGAACGGCTACTGGAAAACGTCGATGAAGGTTCCATACTGCGGAACCAGGAAACCGCGCTGCTTTAGTTCTTGGATTCCGTTGCAATCGGACAGTAGAGTGCAGGGGGAGAACAAGAATTGCCAGAGCAAGGATTGCCGAAGCAGACACGCAGAGAGTTTCTGGCAGCGATAAGTGCCGCGAGTGCCGTAATGGCCGCACCCGCAGCATTGCGCGCCAGTTGGGCCGCAGGCCGCGGAAGCACGCGCTTTACCGAGTTCGAATACGGCAGCGTGCAGTTGCTGGGCGGACCGCTCAAAGAGCAGTACGACCGCATCGCGGCCGATTATGCGGCGTTGGACAATGATCGTCTGCTGCAGGTCTATCGTGAGCGAGCCGGGCTGCCCGCGCCGGGCAAGCGCATGGGCGGCTGGTATGACCGCGACGGCTTTGTGCCTGGTCACACCTTCGGGCAATATGTATCGGGACTAGCTCGGCTGGCAAAGACGAGCAACGATGCGCAACTGAAGACCAAGGTGCAGGCGCTGGTGCGTGGGCTGGCCGAAACCATGGCCAAGGACGACAACGTTCTGCCCGGGCCGAATGCGGAAAAGCTCTGGCCCTGCTACATCCTCGACAAGCATCTGCAAGGGCTGGTGGATGCGTATGAGTATTGCGGTATGGAAGAGGCGCGGGCACTGATTCCTCGCGTCCTGCACGGAGCACAGCCCTATCTGCCTGCGGCTGGGCGTGACCGCATCGGCAAGAAAGATCCGCCCTACGACGAAACCTTCATCATGCCAGAGACGCTCTTTGCAGCCTGGGAGCTAACCGGCGACAAGGCCTTCCATGATCGCGCCGTGCTTTATCTGCTCGACAAGGAACTCTTTGATCCATTGGCGCGGGGTGAGGATGTGTTTCCTGGCCAGCACGCCTACAGTCACGCCATTGCGATGAGCTCGGCGGGCAAGGCACATCTGGTGCTGGGCGATGAGAAGTACCTGCGCGCCATGCAGACCGCCTTTCGCCTGCTGCGCGACACGCAACAATATGCGACCGGCGGATGGGGTCCGAACGAGACCTTCATCACGCCCCATCGCGGCGAACTCTACGCGAGTCTGCGCTCGACCGACGATCACTTTGAGACGCCCTGCGGCAGCTACGCAGCTATCAAGCTGGCACGCTATCTGATGTGCGCAACCGGCGAGGCGCAGTATGGCGACGGGCTGGAGCGCGTGCTCTACAACGCACTGCTGGCCGTGCGCGAGCCCGACAGCGATGGCGACTATCCGTACTACTCGACGTATGGACCGCAGGCGCGCAAGACCTACTACAAAATCAAGTGGCCCTGCTGCTCCGGCACGCTCGTCGAGGGCGTGGCCAACTATGTAAAGAACATCTACTTCCGCATGGAGAGCGGCGTCGCGGTAAACCTGTATACGCCCTCGCAACTGGACGCAAAGATCGCAGGCAGCGATGTAAGAATCACGCAAAAAACAGCCTATCCGCTGGACGAAAACGTGCGCATCGAAGTACACACGAGCGCACCTGCGGAGTTCACGCTGGCGCTGCGGTTGCCGGGATGGCTGGAACAAAAGGCCGAGATTCGTGTAAACGGAAAAGCTGCAAACGCAGACGTGGTACGAGGATTTGCAACCTTGAAACGGCGCTGGACGGCAGGCGATGTAGTGGAATTGCGACTGCCGATGCGCTTCCGCACCGAGGCTATCGACGACCAGCATCCGGAGACGGTGGCCGTACTGCGTGGACCACTGGTGTATGTGGAGATGAATCCGCGCAGCGATCTTTCTCCGCTCGATGCGCTTGAAAAACGCACGGTCTTTGGCGATGGATTTTATCGCGGCGGAGAGAGTGTTCATGCGCCCTTCTACTTTGTGCGCGAAGAGAGTTACACGACGTACTTCACGAAGCGGAGCTAGCGAAGTCAGCGCGATTAGCGGGGTTCGTGCCGTTGTCGCATAATCCTGAAAACTTCGTTATCAACTCCGGACGCCAAGGCTCTCCAGACACTTAGTCCATAGAACCTAGAACCTGTTTTTACGGATCGCAATCAGGAGAAATGACGATGGGACGGATTGAGGCACGCTACTGGATTGAGACAGCGCATCCACTGGAGAGCGCGGCAGCGATGATGGCCGGCGAACAGTCGACGGGAACCTTTGTGCGCGTGCCGGGCGAGACGGATGAGCTGCGTGAGCTGTATGCGGCGCGGGTGGAAAAGATTGTAGAGCTGAGCACGGTCGATGCGCCGTCGCTGCCCGGTTCGGGTGTGCCAAAGAATCAGGCAGGCCCCGTCGTGCGGCGCACGGCCGAAGTCACGCTGAGCTGGCCCATCGAAAACATGGGGCCGTCGCTGCCAAACCTGATGGCAACGGTCGCAGGCAATCTCTCTGAGCTGAAGCCCTTCTCCGGCCTGAAGCTGCTCGACATCAAGCTGCCCAACGAATTTCTGTCAAAGTATCAGGGCCCGCAGTTTGCCGTAGAGGGCACACGCAGGCTGACGGGAGTCTACGGGCGGCCGCTGATCGGCACAATCATCAAGCCGAGCGTGGGCATGGGCCCGGCGCAAACCGCCGAGCGCGCACGCATGCTAGCCGAAGCCGGTGTGGACTTCATCAAGGACGACGAGTTGCAGGCCGATGGGCCGCACTGTCCGTTTGAAGAGCGCGTGGGCGCAGTGCTGGCCACGCTCAACGATCTGGCTGAAAAGACCGGCCGCAAGGTGATGTATGCGGCCAACATCACCGGCGAGATCGACGAGATGCTCCGCCGCCACGACTTTGTAGTGAAGCACGGCGGAAGCTGCGTGATGACCAGCCTGAACAGCATCGGCCTGCCCGCATTGGTGGCCTTGCGCAAACACACGCAGGTGGCCATTCACGGGCACCGCAACGGCTGGGGCATGTTGGGCCGCTCACACGCCATTGGCATGAGCTTTGTGGCATGGCAAAAATTCTGGCGTCTGGCAGGCATCGATCATGTACACGTGAACGGGATCGACAACAAATTCTGCGAGACGAACGAGTCGGTCATCGCCTCGGCGCGCGAATGCCTGACGCCGATGTTCGACCAGCCCGGTCGTGGCTGCACAATTATGCCGGTATTTTCTTCGGGGCAATCCGCCAAGCAAGTGGCTGCAACCTATGCCGCGCTCGGTTGCACGGATCTGATCTACGCCTGCGGGGGCGGCATCCTCGCGCATCCCGACGGGCCCGCTGCGGGCGTGCACAGCCTGCATCAGGCGTGGGAGGCAGCACTGGCGGGAGTTGCGCTCAGCGAATACGCCAAAGATCATAGCGAGCTGCGCGGAGCTCTGGCTTCTTATGGAGCGCATGGATGAGCGCGCAATTTCACCCCGCTTTGCTCTACACATGGTATGGGGACGACTTCACCGGCTCAACCGACGTGCTGGAACGACTGGCGCTGGAAGGCGTGCCTGCCGTGCTGTTCACGCATGCGCCCGCGGCCGACGAACTGCAGCGTTATGGCGCCTGCCGTGCCGTGGGCATCGCGGGCCAAAGTCGCAGCCAGACGCCTGCATGGATGAGCAAACATCTGCCTGAAGTGTTTGCGCTCTTACGTGCGTGGAATGCTCCCGTGTGCCACTACAAAGTATGCTCGACCTTTGACAGCGGACCGCATGTGGGCAGCATCGGACGGGCAATGGAGCTGGGCAAAGCCGCATTTGACGCGGAGTTTGTGCCGGTGGTGGTGGGCGCGCCGCATCTGGGCCGGGCGGTAGTCTATAGCCAATTATTTGCTGCCGCCCATGGCACAATGCACCGCATCGACCGCCATCCTACAATGAGCCGGCACCCAGTAACTCCGATGCGGGAAGCAGATTTGCGCCTGCATTTATACCGGCAAACCATGTTGCGCATGGGAGCGGTAGACCTGCCCGCCTACCAACAAGGGCGCGTGGCCGAACAACTGGCGGAAGAGTTGCGTGCCGATGCAGAGGCCGTGATCTTTGACGGCTGTGACGACCAGATGACGCTGGAGACGGCCCGCGTTCTGTGGAAACGGGCCCAGAAGAAGCCACTGTTTGCGGTAGGAAGCTCGGGGCTGACGTATGGATTGCTGCAGCATTGGCACGAGGCAGGCTTGATTGAAGCTGCACCAAATCTGGCGAACGCCTCACCTGTGGACAGGCTGGTGGTGCTGAGCGGAAGCTGCTCCCCGGTAACGGAAAAACAGATTCTGCGCGCCCGGCAGATGGGCTTTACAACGCTGGAGATTGACGCACGAGGATGGACCGAAGAGTTGACCGGAGCGGCCGAAGCCGCGCTATCCGCAAACCGCAGCGTGGTGCTGTTTACGGCGCTTGGACCACAGCCAGAGTCACAGACTTATGGCGAGAACTTCAGTGCAACACTCGGAGAACGGCTGAAGGATCTTCTGCTCAGGACAAATGTAAAGCGTGTGGTAGTGGCTGGCGGCGATACATCGACCCACGCCGTGCAGCAACTCGGGCTGCAGGCTCTGACCTTTGCCGCACCACTTGCACCCGGCGCTCCTCTCTGCAAAGCGCATGCTCCCGGCACGGAGTTGGATGGGTTGGAGCTTGTGCTCAAGGGCGGGCAGATCGGTCCAGATGAGTTCTTTGCGCAGGTGAGGGGTTAGCCGAATTAGCTAGGTTGGAAGAGTACACAAAGACAATCGACTTCACTAAGAAAAACCCCGGAACCGTGCAATACGGTTCTGGGGTTTTGTACATTTGATTGCGATGATCGATGAAAAATCGTCAGGCCTGGTGCTGGCTTTCCAGGTGTTGGCGGCAATCGATCAGGCTGAAGAGTATCGCGCTGATCAGCACCATTGTGGCAATAAACCAGAGCGGCGCATTGTAGCTTCCGGTGGCGCGCACAATGTAACCGAAGAGCACGGTGCAGGTAAAACCACCCACCTGTCCTGCAGTGTTCATCATGCCCGTAGCCGCACCACTCAGGCGGCCACCGATCAGCAAACAAAGAGCCCAAACCGACGGCAGCATCAGATCCATCACCCCAAAGCCAAGCGTGGAGAGCACCACCACGGCCACTTTGCCGTGCACCATGGCCATCGCGGCAAGAATGCCGGCGGTGAGCGTAAGGCACACGCAGGGAATCAGGCGCAGAGCCAGACGCGCGCCCCAGCGATGCGTAAGTTTGTCGCCCAGTACGCCACCCAACAGATTGCTGCCCATACCGACGATGAACGGGAACGAAGTCAGCAGCACGCCATTCATTGAGAAGCCCGCCGCATGCACCAGCCATGTGGGATACCACGAGAAATAGAACCATGTGCCGCAGGCATAGCAGGCGTAGGCCAGCGCAATCAGCCAAATGGACGGTAAACGCAACAGGCTGCCGAACTCGCCGGAGTGCGCCGCTGCGTTGGGCTGGCCAATCTCGTCGACTTCAGCCTGTGTAATTTCCTTCTGTTCGACAGGATGATTGCGGAACCACGTCCACCAGAGCGCGGACCAGCCGAAGCCCGCCGCACCCAGCAGCCAAAAAACGCTGCGCCAGCCAAAGTACATCTGCAAGGGAACGATCAGCAGCGGAGCAAGTGCGCCCCCCATGCGACTGGCCGACCAGATGAGCCCTTGAGCGCGTGCCCGCTCACCGCGCGGAAACCAGCGGGAGACAACGCCGGCAGCATTCGGGTAGGCTCCAGCGGCTCCAAGACCAAAGAGAAAACGCACGACGATGAGTTGCCAGAATCCGCGACAGAAGCCGGTGAGCACATCGAAGCAGGACCACCAGCCGACAATACGGGTCAGCTCGGCGCGTTGGCCGCTGTGATCACCACGAATGCCGGAAGGAATTTCGAAGATGCCGTTGGCCAGCACGTAGGCACTGAGTACCCAGCCCCACAGGCGTGGGTCAATGTGCAGGTCGGCCTGAATGCCAGGACCGGCAACTGCCACAGCCAGCCGGTCCAGAAAGGTAATGATGGATAGAACGGCCAGCAGGCCGAGCACTTTGTGACGCTGCTTCAACGGGCAACCTTTATTCTGCAATCACGGCAGGTAACCCAAGTTTTGCACGCACACTCTTCACCGCCAGCTCAGGGCTGGAAAAGACCGGCGCTTGCAGCAAGCCGGGCTCAAGCGAACTGACCACGCGTGACATGGAGGCCTGCGCCAGCACAATGGCGTCGACGCCTTTCATATCGTTCAGCAGCGCCTGCCTGAGCAGGTTATCGTGAGTTTCCACGTCGCCCGCCAAAACGGCAGGAAAAGCATCTTCACACAAACACTCTACCAGCCGAAGCTCACGTCTGGCTTCCGCAGCCTTCTGGCGTAGCAAATTGGTGGTGGGCTCAAGCGTGGTGCGCAACGTTGCCAGCACGCCAACCGTGCGAGCCTTGGCCACAACGACCTCGGCCATGGCCTCATCGATACGCAGAACAGGAATATCGAAGAGCTTTTGCGCCAACGCCACACCCTCCCCAATCGAAGAACAGGTGGTAAGCACGGCATCCGCTCCAGCAGCCTCGGCCGATGCAATCTGATCGATCATACGGCGCATGGTGATGCGGCGCAGCGAACCATTGCGAACCGTATCCTGAATCAAACTTTCGTCAGAGACATGAAAGATGCGAACTTCAGGAAGATGTTTCTTGCATAACTCAGTGAACATGGGTACCAGCGTGTGACTGGTGTGGATCAGCGCCAAAACAGGCTGAGGTGTCGTAGTCAAAGCTCGACCTTTCTTCCGGCCAATCCAGCACAAGACAGGATCTCCGGGGGAGATTACACAGCAATCCGTCCGAAATTAAACTTCAAGCAAGATCAAAGTACAGAGTTTGCTGAAAACAGAAAACCGGGAACTTTGAGCGGACGAAGGTTCCGCCATGAGGAACGAAAAATCAGGAACTTTACAGAAGAGACAAGGCTGGAATTCCAAAAACCCAGAAGGATGAATTCGCTTTGCGGAACCATGACCAGCCCTACTGAATTCACTGCAACGGCCTCTCAACCCATGCGCTGCATGTGGTACAAGAGAGCCAGGATTTAGAAAAGAAAAATACCCTCATGATGAAACTGAATCGAACGCGCAGGCTTCCGGATGGTCAGTTCCGCGCTCTTCTTTTTGCCGTTTTCGTTGCTCTGGTTGGCCTGCCCACTGTTGCACGGGCACAGTCCCGCACGCTTTTTCTGGGATCAGCCTGGTACCCCGAGCAGTGGCCCGAGGCGCGCTGGGAACACGATCTGGAGCGCATGGAAGAAGCGCATCTGAACGTAGTGCGCGTGGGTGAGTTTGCCTGGAGCCGCATGGAGCCAGCCGAAGGCCACTACGATCTGGACTGGCTGGAACGGGCTATCCGGCTGGCGGAAAAACATCACATCCAGGTGGTTCTGGGCACACCGACCGACGCGCCCCCGGCGTGGCTGACGCGGTCCTATCCGGAAACTTTACGGACCGACACCACAGGCCGCACTGCGGAACACGGAAGCAGACGGCAGTTCAACTATGCGAATCCGCGCTATCGCGAATTCTGCGCCGCAATCGCTGCCGAAATGGCCAAACGCTTCGGGCACGATGCGAACGTAATCGGCTGGCAGATCGGTAACGAGCTCACCGATGAATCGTTCGATGCAGCCACACGTGCGCAGTTCGAGCAGTGGCTCAAGCAACGTTATGGCACGCTCGACAAACTGAACGACGCGTGGGCCACTGCCTACTGGAGCCAGACCTACGACCGCTGGGACGAGATTCCTCTACCCACGGCAGGCGGCAATCCAGGGCTGCTGCTTGAGCATCGCCATTTTGTCACCGACACATGGCGCAGCTTTGTGCGCGTGCAGATCGATGCGATCCACCGTTCCGCTGAACCACGGCAATTCATCACGACCAACATTGGCGGACTGGGCTGGAGCGACAACTTCGACCATTACACAATCAATGAAGATCTGGACCTTGCCTCATGGGACGATTACGTGGGTCAGGGCCATCTGAATACCACACGCAATGGCTTTATGCACGACTTTGTGCGCGGCTGGAAGCAAGCCAACTTCTGGGTGATGGAAACGCAGCCCGGCATGGTGAACTGGGCGCCGATCAACAACATGTTGGAACCGGGCGAAACGCGGGCGATGGCCTGGCAGGCAGTGGGTCATGGAGCCGACGCAGTGCTCTACTGGCAGTGGCGGGCCGCGCTGAACGGGCAGGAACAGTACCATGGAACGCTGGTCGGCGTGGATGGTGAACCAGTTCCCGTCTACAAGGAAGTAGCGCAGACAGGCGCGGAGTTCGCGCTTGCCAGCCAGGCCCTCGCCGGGACTACGCCGCAGGCGCAGGTGGCACTGCTGCACAGCTACGACAGCCGCTGGGCGCTGGATGGACAGTTGCACAATCACAACTACGATCAGCTTGAAGTACTGCTGGGCTATTACGCGCCGCTGCGTGCGGCAGGACAGACAGTGGACGTGGTGCGGCCCGAAGCTGCGCTCAGCGGCTACAAGCTGATTTTTGCGCCTGACCTGAATCTGATTTCAGAAGCTCTGGCCAAACATCTGCTCGAATATGTGCAGACCGGCGGGCACCTGATTCTGGGCCCACGCACAGGCTTGAAGAACCAGTGGAATGCGCTCAATGAAACGCGCCAGCCAGGTCCATTGGCTGAGGCACTGGGCGCACAGGTCGAGCAGTTTTACGCACTCGACAAAGATGTGGAGATTACAGACGGATCCTCCATGGGCAAGGCCACACAATGGGCCGAGCAACTGACCACGCATACTGCTGACGTCCGCATTCTGCTGCGCTACGGCCATGCCAACGGCTGGCTCGATCATCAAACGGCGATGGTGGAACGTCCTCTGGGAAAAGGCACGATTGCCTATCTTGGCGCAGTAGTAGACGAAGCCACCATGCAGCACATCGTGCAACGCGCCCTTGATGCGACAAAACTGAAGCCCGAGTTCGGCACAGTGCCTGCGCAAGTGGAAGTCTGCCGACGCGTGAACACGCAAAAGACAGTATTCATCGTGATCAATCACGGCAACACGGCGTCTGATGTAACTCTGGCCGCTCCCATGCGCGATCTGCTACAGGATGGAAAATCCGTGAGCAGCTTGCATCTGCAAGCACAGGATGTTGCCGTACTGCTCACGACAGGAAAGGGTCTTGAATGAAGATAAGGATGACACGCCGCGGTTTTGTGAGCGGCTTGACGGCAGCAGCCCTCTGCAGGCCGCTGCTCGGCCACACAGAAGAGTTTTCGCAAGCTGAGATTGTACCTTTTCGCACGCCGTACAAGCTGAACAAGCTGGTGCTCAAGGCTTCAGGCGATGCGGCAAGTTTTGATGCCAAGGCCGTGGACGACCCCTTCGTCTTTCGCCATGAGGGCCAGTTCTACATGACCTACATTGGCTTCGACGGAACGGGCTATCAGACCGGGCTGGCGCGCTCCCGTAATCTGCTGGACTGGGAGCGCCTGGGCTGCATTGCGCATCGCGACGCTAACACGCGCTACACCAAATACAACGTGGCGCTGAGCACGATTCTGCACGACTGCAATCTGACTTCGGGCAACACGCTCAAGAAGGTCAATGGGCGCTATCTGGCGGCATGGAATGCGTACCCCAACGCGGGCTACGAAGAGGGCGCGGCAGTGATTGGCCTTGCCTGGAGCGACGATCTGCGGCACTGGGAACTGACCGACCCAATCCTCTTTCCGCAGGATGGCGCACCGTGGGAACACGGCGGATTGTATCGACCGAATCTGGTGGAGGATCGCGGCACGTATTACCTCTACTACAACGCCAAGACCGACAAGCTGCCCAAGAGCCAGGGCGGAGGATGGCGCGAACAGAGCGGCGTTGCCACCTCGCGCGACTTGAAGACCTGGACGCGTTCGAATCTGAACCCACTGCTGCAGAATGGCAACGCCGATTCGCGGGATGGAAAATTCGCCAGCAATCCTTTCGTGGTGCGCCACGGCAAGGTGTGGGGCATGTACTACTTCGGCTTCGACTTCAAGGGCAAGGCGCGCGAATTGCTGGCCCTCGGCTGCGATCCGTACCACTTCACCAAGATCGACGAAGTGCTGGTAGATACTGGCGCTCCCGGCACAGTGGACGAAACCTTCGCTCACAAAACTTCCGTGATCTATCACGAGGGAGCGCTCTACCACTTCTATTGCGCCGTCTCCGGCAAGTGGCCAAACGAAGTGCGCGGCATTGCGGTAGCGAAGTCGAAACCGTGGTAACGAAGTTCCATGTTCCAGGGGCTAGATTCTAGGTCTTTGACCGTTTGAATTTGTACCCAGGCTGGGTGCCCCAGGTCCCTCTTTTTGGACCTGGGAAAGCACAAACCCAAGATATAAATGAATGCGATCAGAGACCTGGCTGCGAGGGATTTCGCGCCAGCACGTTATAGTGGCCTGAACCAACCACCACGCGCACTGCCTTGCCTTCAATGTGTGAACCGAGCACGCCCGCAGCATGATTGGCGGGTTTGCCGTTGATCGTGATGGCCTCGGGTTGACCGCTTTCAATCTGCAACGTCGCCGTTGCTCCAGTTGGCACTACGAATTCATAGTCGGTTTGCGCTGCCCCACGCTTCCAGTTGCTATCGATGCGGCCCAGCGTGGAATCGTAATGTGTACGCACCCAGCCGAGGCCAGCCAGCGCACAGGGATGAAGCAGAATACGTTCGTTCTCTTTGCGCGTAAAGTCTACGTCGATACCGCCCAGCCCGCGATAGAACCACTCTTCCGCATGGCCAAGCATGAAGTGATCCTGTGAGCTTGTGGGGTTCGCTTCCCATGCCTCGGTAAGCGCGGTTGCGCCCTTTTCCAACTGATCGCCGTAGCTGGGCGCGTCGGTGCGCTTGAGCATATCGAGCAGCACATCGTCGCGACCAGTCTCGCTGAGCGCCTTCACCACGTAGTGAAAGCCAATGTCGCCTGCAGTCACGTGATTCTGATAGGCGCGAATATCGCTGACCAGCACATCGAGAACATTGGCACGCTCCTCGGCAGTAACCAGACCGAGGGCAAGCGGCATGGCCTGCGCGGTCTGGCTTCCATGGTCATAGCGATGTGCAGAAGCATCAAAAAAACGCGCATTGAAAGCCGCTGCCACACTTGCCGCCTCGCGTTCGCTGGCTTCGGCATCTTCTGTTTTTCCAAGAAGCTTTGCAGTAGACGCCAGCACGCGCAGGTCCTGATAGTAGATGGCCGTCGAAGTGACGCCGGGCGAGGTAAGTTGCGCCACACCCGGCGCGGCAGGACCAATGTCGTACCAGTCGCCAAGGCCGTAGCTCACAATGCCGTTCTGTGCGCGGCTGTGCAGATAGTCCACGTAGCGCTTCATCACGGTATAGTTACTGGACAGCGTGGACAGATCGCCGGTCTGCTGATAGACGTACCAGGGCGCAAGCACGGCAGCGCTGCCCCACTCGGGCGAATCGTTGAAGACGTCGTATTTAGGCTCGAAGACGACGTACTGCGGCGCAACTTCGGGCACCATGCCAGCCTTCTCGCCACTCTCCCGCTGCGCATCAGCAATGTTCTGGAAGGTTGCAGCAAAGAGCGAACGGAAATCGTAGTCGTAGAGAAGCGAGGAAGCCAGCAGATGCGTCTCCTCCAGCCAGCCAAGTTTTTCGCGGTGCGGGCAATCGGTAAAAATGCTTTCCGAATTGTTCTCAATGGCACGCTGGATGAGTGCATGAATTCTGTTCAGCAACGGATCAGAGGACTCGAAACTACCCACCGCAGGCGCAGAGGAATGTACAGCCTGTCCACGCAAGGCAAGCAGGCGCACGGGAGGATTCACAGCGTCCGGCGCAACCGTTGCTCCCTCCACCTGCAAATAGCGAAATCCGTAGTAGCTGAAGCGCGGATGCCAGCGCTCGACGCCCTCACCACGCAACGTGTAACTAAACCATGCGGGGCTGCCGGAACTGCGTTGCGAGACTGTGCCGTCTTCTTTAAGCAATTCGCCGGGAATAATCTTGAGCGTCGCTCCGGGCTGGCCGCTGACTTCAATCTCCGGCCATCCAGCGATGTTTTGCCCCAGATCGTAGACGATCACACCGGGCTTGATTGCACGAGGAGCAGCAGGCGCATACGACTTCATTACGCGAATGGGTGCGCTGAGTTCAGAGCGCAGTTGGCCGCCCGGGGAAGGCACCGTGAGCACAGGCTTCCAAGCAGAGTCGTTGAAGCCCGCACGATCCCATCCGGACGGATCGCGCCGCGCATCGTAATCCTCGCCACCATAGATTGAGGTGAAGACGATGGGTCCGGGCGCCGTCTTCCAGGAAGCATCGGTGAGCAGCTCCTGGTGCGATCCGTCCGCATACTCAATGGTAAGCTGGGCGATACACTGCGGAGGACCGTAAACAGAGGCGAATTTGGTGTAGCGCCCTTTGGTTTTGCGCACGCGATACATGCCGTTGCCGAGTGCGATGCCGAGCGCATGATCGCCGCGCTGAAGTTCTCGGGTAAGGTCGTAGCTGTCGTAATAGATGGTCTTGCGATAGTCGCTCCAGCCGGGAGTGAGTTCGCTATCGCCAATCTTCCGGCCATCGATGCGGGCAGCGTACTGGCCAAGCCCGGAGATGCGCAGAGTGGCACGGCGCACGGGCTTGCGGATGCTCAGCGAGTGGCGAAAGAGCGGCAACGGCTCATCGCCCTGTTCGGCATCAGTGGGGTATGCGGCAATCCACTGGGCCGCGCCGGGAAAATCTTTTCCAGTCGCCGCAGACTGGGCACGGCAACGGGCGTTCCAAAAAGCGGAAACCAGGACAAGGAAAACAACAGCCAGCAGAACAGATTTGATTCGCATCCTCACAGCTTAGAACCTCCAGAGGTTGATAACGCAGGCAGGCGCGAAATGCAATACACATGCGCTCTTGTTTCTGGTAGCGTGATGCCATGCGCAAGTCGATTGTGGTTCTTTTTGCTGCCTGGTTTCTTGGTTGGAATACGCTTGAACAGAAAACGCTGCTGCATGCGCAACAGAATTCCACTGCCGTGGAACAACAACTGCAACGCGTGAATGCGGACGTGCAGAAAGGACCGTTTTCCGCGGATTGGAACTCGCTGGGCGGCTATCGTGTGCCCGACTGGTTCCGCGATGCGAAGTTCGGCATCTTTGTACACTGGGGCGTTTTCTCGGTTCCAGCCTATGCCAACGAATGGTACCCACGCAATATGTATCTGGAAGGCAACGACGCCAACAAGCATCAGGTTGCCACCTACGGCTCGCTGAATAAGTTTGGCTACAAGGACTTCATTCCGATGTTCAAGGCGGAGAAGTTCGACGCCAAGGCCTGGGTGGATCTGTTTGCGCGCTCCGGCGCACGCTATGTGGTTCCAGTGGCCGAGCACTGCGATGGATTCTCGATGTACGACTCGTCAATCAACCCCTGGAACGCGGTGAAGATGGGCCCGCATCGCGACATTGTGGGTGAGGTTGCAGCGGCAACGCGGGCACGCGGGCTGCACTTTGGCGCATCGTCGCACCGGGCCGAACACTGGTGGTGGTACGAGGGCGGAAGAAAAATTGACTCCGATGTGAATGACCCGCGCTATGCGGAATTATATGGACCAGCCATGCCGCAGCATCTGCCCGGCGACACATCCAAAAAGGAGCCTGACCCGCGCCATCTGGAGAAGTGGCTGGCACCGGACAAGGCCTTCACCGACGACTGGCTGGCGCGCACTGCAGAGATCATCGACAAGTACCAGCCGGAGTTTTTGTATCTGGACTGGTGGATCGGGCAGCCGGCCTTTCAGCCGGACTTGCAGCGACTGGCGGCCTACTACTACAACCACGCGGCGGCCAGTGGACATCCGGTAGTGCTGACCTACAAAGAGTACGACTTTCCCGAGAATGCTGCGGTGCTGGACGTGGAGCGCGGCAAACTGGACGCGCTGCGTCTGCTGCCGTGGCAGACCGACACGTCGATC
This sequence comes from Telmatobacter bradus, assembly GCF_048629425.1. NCBI lineage: Bacteria > Pseudomonadati > Acidobacteriota > Terriglobia > Terriglobales > Acidobacteriaceae > Telmatobacter > Telmatobacter bradus. The sequence goes on along the minus strand of NZ_CP184532.1, from coordinate 1,384,782 downwards.
AGCGTGCACTCCTGGGGCTACATTGAAAACGACGAGTATCGCGATGCAAAATCGCTGATTGATGAGCTGGCAGACGTGGTGAGTAAGAACGGAAACCTGTTGCTGAATGTGGGACCAAGGGCCGACGGCACCATCCCTGAAAAGGCGCAGAAGATTCTGCTGGAAATGGGTCACTGGCTCGACGTGAATGGCGAGGCCATCTACGGCTCGCGGCCGTTCGCGCTCTATGGTGAGGGACCGACCAAAGTGAGTTCGCAATCGCTCTACAGCGACAAGCAGGAGTACACGCCCGCCGACATTCGCTACACGACGAACAAGGGAATGCTCTATGCCATTGCGCTGGGTTGGCCAAGCGATGGCACACTCAAGCTGAAGAGTCTCTACAAGGGCAATCCATACTTGAGTACGACCGTGTGTCGCGTGGATCTGCTGGGGCAGACAACGCAGATGGAGTGGAGCCAGGAGGAGGACGGCCTGACGATCAAGCTGCCGCATGCCGCAACCGATGAACCGGCCTTCACCTTCCGCATTCACACGACGAAAGACGGCGTATGCAAGTAGTAAAGAGAGTAGCTGTGCGCTGGATTCACGCTCGTGGTCTCAAGCCCGTGCTCTTTGCCGCAGCCCTGCTGGCAGCGACGCACGCCTTTGCACAGCAACCACTGCTGGACTCAGCGGCCGATGCGACAAAGCTGGCGATGCCTGCCGCAAAAACCTTGACGGAAGAGTTCGTCTGGACCGCAGGCGATGCGGCGGCACTACGCCCTGACCACGACAAATTCACCTATCGCGACACGCAGAAGAAGACAGAGCCCCATTTCTTCCGCAGAGAATTCAACCTGCCCCACGTCCCCGCACAAGCCACACTTTATATAGCGGGGCCGCGAATCGTGCGAGTTTTTCTGAATGGGCAGTTGGTACTTGATGCGCACTGCGATGAGAGTTCGCCGCTGAATACGCATGTGTACAGCGCGGATGGGTCAAAGGCATTGCGACCGGGCAAAAACGTGCTAGCCATAGAAGCCGTGCGCGGGCGCGGCATTGTGGCAGCCAGCGATTCGCCCCTTGTGCAGCAGGTCGCCTTCGGTGAAGTGCTGACGGCCAAGATCGTCGCGGCAGAGCGCGGCCTGCCTGGCACAGTGCTTGCCAAGACTGATGCAGACTGGCGCAGCACGCTTGCCGCTGGCGATGGATGGCAAAAGCCGGAATTTGACGACAGCAGTTGGACACGCGTGCAATCGCTCGGCCCCATCGAAAGCAGAATCGAATTCCGGCAGTGGAATCTGGATGCAGGACTCTACGATTGGCCTGGCTACATGGGGCTTTCGCCCGCCTTGCGCACCTACACGCTGCTACCGGCAAAGGCCACACTGCTTACGCCAAACGCACAGGCCGTGGAGCATCTGGACGCACTCACTCAACCCCGTGCAGAGCAGCCCTTTGCCGTCCAGGCCACGGCCAGCGGGCCTGTTGAAGTGATGCTCGACTTTGGCAAGGAAGTTGCGGGCAGACTGCTGGTGGAATCCAGACAGAATGCGACGATGGAAATCAGCTACGGCGAGTCGGAGGCCGAGGCGCTGAGTGGGAAAAACTATCTGGGCGTGAATCCGATCTTTGCTCCGGCCAACGAAGTTGCACGCGGTCCGAAGAGTGGCTTTCGCTACGTGCTGCTGCGCTTCAAAAATGAAGAACGCGTGGCCTTCCGGCAGATTCGGCTGGAAGGGATTGCCTACCCGGTCGAGTACAAGGGCAGCTTTGAATCGAGCGACGAAAAGCTGAACCGCATTTGGCAGACGGCGGCCTACACTGTGCACCTTTGCATGCAGGATGGCGTGTGGGACGCACCCAAACGCGACCGCGGCTGGTGGGTGGGCGATCTGGACGCCAGCACGGCGGCAATCGACGCTGTGTTTGCTGACAATCGCCTGCTGAACGAGACGCTCACTCATCTGCAACCACCTGTCGGCAAGCATGTGAATGGAATTCCGTCGTACACCGGACTGTGGATCGAGACCGTGGCCAGCATCTACCGGCGCGACGGCGACCGCAGACAGCTTGCAGCGCGGCAAGAGGAACTGCACACGCTGCTGGAAAAATTGGTCGGCGAACTGGAGCCGGACGGCAGCTTTGTGAATCGCAAACATCGCTGGCTCTTCGTGGACTGGTCTCCGCAGATGTTTGCCTACGATGATGCAGCACAGCTTGGAACGGCCATGGAGATTGCGCGGGCGCTCAGAGATGGCGCATGGCTGATGGAAGAACTCGGCGACAGGCAGGCTGCCACGCAATACAAAGCGCAGGCCGCGCAGTGCATCGCCAGCGTTCGCACACGGCTTAAGCAGATTCCACCGGAAGAGGCTACGCGCTGGCAACTCAGCACGATGGCCGTGCTCTCCGGCGCAGCGCAGAAGAACGACTTCCCTGCACTGTGGCAGGATTCGTTCCGCTCCATTGAAGCCGACGACAAACAGACGCAAACAATTTCGCCCTACTTCAACTGGTACCTGCTAGAGGCGCTCACCCGCATGGAGCATCGGCAACAAGCGCTCGACTGGCTACGACGCTACTGGGGCGGCATGCTCGATGAGGGCGCAACCAGCTTCTGGGAGGCCTACGACCTGAACTGGCCCAAGACGGATCCGCACCAGTACCTGCAGGCCGACGGGAAGACTGGCTTTTTTGTCAGTCTGGCGCACGGCTGGTCAGCGGGACCAGCGGCGTGGCTGGAAGAAAATGTGCTGGGTGTGCGGGCGCTTTCGCCCGGCTATCGTCAGGTGGAGATCCGGCCCGAGCTGCTGGGACTGAAGTGGGCCAAAGGCCGCGTTCCTACGCCACAAGGAGCGATTGCGGTGGAGCTGCTGCCCGATGTGACAACGATAGAGCTTCCTGCGGACGTGCAAGCGCGGGTGCTGGTTGCTGCCGCAAACGGCAAGGTGCTTGTGAACGGCAAGCTGGTAAAAACAGAAGCTACGGAAGAGGCTTCGCGCAGAGCCGTAGAACTTAATCAGGCTGGTCGCTACAGAATCGTTCCGCAGCTCTGAGGACAGCCTAGCGGCTGGCGGCAATCATCTGCGCGGCGTGCTGCAAGCTGGTGTCGGTAACCTTGGCACCGCTGAGCATGCGCGCCACTTCGTGGGTGCGGGCGCGGTCGTCAAGGGTGCGAATGCGCGTTTTGGTGCGGCCATCCTCTTCGCGCTTTTCCACCACCAGATGCTGATCGGCGAAGGCAGCGATCTGCGGCAGATGCGTTACGCACAGCACCTGCTGGGCACGGCTGAGCGCCTTCAGCTTATGGCCCACAGCCTCGGCAGCGCGGCCACCAATGCCAATGTCGATTTCGTCAAAGACCAGTGTGCGCGGGGTGGGATGTTTGCTGCTTTTCGATGAGTGTTCTTCCACCGCAACCTTGAGCGCCAGCATCACGCGCGACATTTCGCCGCCCGAGGCAATCTCGATGAGAGGCTTGACGGGTTCACCGACGTTGGTTGCAATCCGGTAGTCCACCTTGTCCCATCCAGTTGCGCTCCAGGCCGATTCCTGCCGATTGTCTTCGACAGCCACTTCAAAGCGCACCTTCATGGCCAGCGAGTTGATCTCAGCCTCGGCCTGTTTGGCCAGCTTGAGCGCCGCAGCCTTACGCACGCTACTGACCTTGGCGGCTTCAACGCGATAGGCTTCCGCGGCCTTGTCCACATCGATGCGCAGGGTCTTCAGCAGTTCGTCGCGGTCTTCCACCTCGCTGAGCTTACGCGCCGCCTCGGCACCAAAGGCAATCACATCCGCCACGGTCTTGCCGTACTTGCGTTTGAGCCGGTCCAGCAGGGCCAGACGGTCTTCAATCTCCTCCAGCCGCTCGGGTGAAGCGTTGATCGTCTCGGCATAATCGCGCAGGCTGGTCGCCACATCGTCGATGGTTGCCCGCGCACCGGCCAGCTGCTGCACGGCATCGCTGAAGCGATCATTGTAGCGGGCCAGTTCTTCCACGTTGCGCAGCGCTGCCTGCAGAGCGGCCTCGGCGCTTGACTGACCTTCATAGAGCTGCTCGAATGCGCTCTGCGCGGCGGCGTAGAGCTTTTCCGCGTTGGCCAGAACGCGCTTTTCTGTCTCCAGTTGCTCGTCTTCGCCCGCCTGAAGATGTGCCGACTCAATCTCTTTTGTCTGATAGCTCCACAGATCGACCATGCGCAGGCGGTCCTGCTCACCTTCCAACAGATCGTTAAGCCGCGCCCGAGCCGCGCTCCAACGCGAGTAGGCGGCACTCACTTCGTCCAACGCGAGCCCGGCGTAGCGATCCAGCAAAAAGCGCTGCTGATTCTGATCGAAGCTGGAAAGCGTCTCACTCTGCGCATGCACCAGCGCCAACTCAGGCGCAAGCTGCTTGAGCACACCCACCGTGGCCTGCTGATTGTTGATGAAGACGCGACCCTTGCCGCTACTGAGCACCTCGCGCCGCAGCAAAACCTCATTGCCCGCGCTGTCGATGCCATTGGCCTCCAGCAGGGCCTCGGCTCCGGCCGTTGACTCGAAGACGCAGCTCACAATGGCCTTCTCGGCCCCGTGGCGCACCACGTCGGCGCTGGCCTTGCCGCCCATCAAAAGGGCCAGAGCGTCCACCAGAATCGACTTGCCAGCGCCGGTTTCGCCGGTCAAAAGGTTCAAACCGGGGCCAAACACGGCAATGGCGTGATCTATGACGGCGTAATTTTCAGCGCGCAATTCGACGAGCATGGGTCAAAGGGTCCTGAAAACAAGTAGATTCCGAGCGCAGCATAGCATGGCAGGCCTACGATTGCTCAGTACAGTTTTGCATTTTCTTCTCTTTAGTTGCCAGAGGAATCAACTGTCAGTGCATAGTAAACGGTGGATGGAGCCCTGCAAACCTGCCCCCGCACCCGAAGCGTTACTTGGGCTCACCGGGGGCTGGCTGGTATCGTCTATGTAAAGAGATGTTGAACCTAACCGCATTCTTCCTGCTTTTCTTGCAGTCCGACAGCGGCTCGACGCCGGCAACTTTGCCGACTTCGGGCTCCAGCGCGATCGTCGATCTGGCGCATAACATTGGGCCGATCGCTGCCGGTGTACTGCTTTTGCTAGCCTTGGCAAGTATCTATTCATGGACGGTCATTCTGAGCAAGATCGGCACCTTGCGCCGCGCTACTCAGGACAGCCGCCGCTTTATCCGCAGCTTCCGCAAGGCCACGCGCCTGCAGGATATTGCCACCCTGGTCAGCGACTGCCCAGCCAGCCCCATGGCGCAGGTCTTCGAAGATGTGTACGAGACCTACAAGCGCCAGACAGGCGGCACGGGCGCACCGCGCAACATTGCGCCGCTGGAACGCAGTGCGCAGACGGCGGCCAGCGAGGCTGTAACAGCCCTGGAACGCCGCCTGACCTGGCTTGCCACCATTGCCTCGGCCAGCCCGTTCATCGGCCTCTTCGGCACGGTCATGGGCGTTGTCGATGCCTTCCACGGCCTCGGCACCGAAGGCTCAGCCACACTGCATGCCGTGGCTCCGGGCATTTCGGAAGCGTTGATCACTACTGCCGCCGGCCTGTTTGTGGCCGTACCCGCGGTAGTGGCCTACAACCAGCTTTCGGCTCGCATCCGCGTCTTTGCCTCGGCCATTGATGACTTCTGCCGTGAACTGCTGAACTCGATTGAGGAAATTCCTCAGCGCGCTCCGCAGGCACCGGCACCCAACTCCGGCTACGGGCGGGAGGCGGAGCGTGGCGTTTACAAATAACAACGGCCGCACCCAGTCGTCGCTTGCCGAAATCAATATCACTCCGCTGGTGGACGTGGTGCTGGTGCTGCTGGTCATTTTCATGATCTCAGCGCCGGTGCTGCAGTCGGGCATTGAAGTCAACGTGCCCAAGACGAAGACGGTCAAGGAAATTACCGAGCAACGGCTGGTGGTAACCATCGACCGCGACCAGAACGTCTTTTTGGGCGACAAGCCGGTGAATATTCACGATCTTGGCGACAAGTTGCATCAGGGCAACTCCGATCCGTCGAAGCAGATTATCTATCTGCGCTCCGACGAGCGTGTGCCCTTCGGCGCTTTCGCCCAGGTGATGGACGCGGTCAAACAGGCCGGCATCACCAATGTGTCGATCGTGACGCAGCCACTGGATACGAAGAAAGCTGATAGCGAGTAAAAGGGACTAGTGGCTAGGTTGATTGTGCTATTCGCTCGCCTGCAGCTTCTAGTCACCAGCTTCTAGCCCCTAGAACCTAGTCTTTAAACCATGAACGAAAACGGCGCAAAACTCGAACAGGAACTGCTCCCGGAGCCCATTGCAGTCTCGGCGGCGGGGTCGTTGACCCTGCATGGAGTCCTGTTGGCGACCGTGCTCTGCTGGGGATGGGCCATGGGGCTTTTCCATCACAATCAGTGGGGCAGCAAAGGCATGGGCAGCAACATGCAGGTGAGTCTTACCGCGGCTTTGCCCCTGCCCAACGATCAGCCGGCGAACAAGAACGTGCTGACCACCGACACACCCAGTCCCGCTCCCGCGCCGCCGCAGCCCAAGACCAAAGAAGTTGAGGACGATAAGGCCACGCCCATCGCCACCAAGGTGAAGCAGCAGCCCAAACCGCAGGCTAAACAGCAGGCGCAGCCTCAGCCGAAGCAACAACAACAGCCCAAGCAGCAAGCGCAGTCTACGGCCCAGAAAGCCTCCAAAAACCAGCCCAAACCTGTGCGCGACAATCAGGCGCACTACGGTGAACAGTCTGGCAGCGTGATTCCACGCGGTGTGCAACAGCACGGCAACAACGGACCGGCGCAGGTGGGCGACAGCGACTTCCAAAGCATGTTCGGCTATTATGTTGCCGGGATCAACAGCAAGATGAGCCAGGCCTGGAACCGCTACGAGGTGGATCCACGCACGCCCCACGGCACGCGCGTCTTTATCCTGTTTACGATTCATCGCGACGGCAGCCCCAGCAATGTGCAACTGGATCGGTCCAGCGGCAGTCCTACGCTGGACCGCTCCTGCATGCGCGGCGTTCAACGCATAGACACATTTGGTTCCCTGCCTCCGGCTTATAATCAAAGCACTTTGAAGGTCTCGTATTATTGCGAGTATTAGGCCCTGATTCCCTTCGGAACTAAAGCCCTTTACTCCTTTGTCGATGTTTTCTGTATGGGCTTGATCCCGTACCCTTCGCATGATTTTCAAGTTGAGGACAAAATTACAGAGTATTTTTGTCCTCAACCGGGTTTCCTTAGAGGAGGGCTTACGTTTCGCATGAAGGGTTTCTCCAGAGTACTGCCTCTTGTTGCATTTTCCTTGCTTGCTTTGGCTGTTCCCGGGCTCAACGCCCAGGACGAAGTGCATACCGGCACCAATCAGGGCAATCAGCGCATCAGTCTGGCGGCAGCCGACTTCAAGCCGGTGGGTGCCGATCCACTGACGCCCGCGCTGAAAACCGTCTTTGACAGCACACTTTATGGCGATCTGGATCGCGCCGGCATCTTCAAAATGGTGGCTAAGAGCATGCAACCCACGGCCATGCCCGGTTCGCCGCAGGAAATTCAGATCAGCCAGTGGTCTGCCCTGCCTGCCAATGCGTCCATGGTGGCCTTTGGCGCTCTGGCCGCCAATCATGGTCGGCTGGTCGTCTACGGCTGGCTGGACGACACGCATAACGCGCAGAATCCCCAGGTGCTGGCCAAGCAATATAACGAGGCCGCTAACGAAGAGATGGCGCGCACCGTCGCCCATCGCTTTGCCGATGAGATCATCTATCGCCTGGGCGGTGGCATCAACGGCATTGCTGAAACCAAGATCTACTTCGTCAGCTCGCGCTCTGGTTCCAAAGAGATCTGGGCGATGGACTACGACGGCCAGAATCAGCATCAGGTCACGCATCTGGGCACCATCTCGCTTTCGCCGCGCATCTCGCCAGATGGCACGCGACTGGCCTTTGCCTCGCTCGGCTCGGGTGGCTGGGCCATCCGCATGTATTCGCTGGAACTGGGCCGCGTGATCGGCTTTCCGGCAGGCGTAGGCGGCGGCAGCAATCTTTCCCCGGCCTGGTCAGCGGACGGCAGCAAAATCGCCTTCTCCAGCTCGCGCACCGGAGATCCTGAAATCTATGTGGCCAGCGCCAACGGCGGTGATCTGCGCCGTGTGACCACCTTCCATGGACCCGACGTTGCTCCCACCTGGAATCCCAAGACCAACGCCCAGATTGCCTGGGTGAGCGGCCGCACCGGTCTGCCTCAGATCTACACCATGAGCGAAGACGGCTCTGGCGTGCAGCGCATCACCGATGGCGGCTACGCGGTTTCGCCCTCCTGGTCGCCCGACGGACAGTTCCTGGCCTTTAGCTGGAATCGCAAATACGGCCCCGGCGATCCGGGCGGCGTGGATATTCACGTCATCGATCTGGCCACCAAGAGCTATCTGCAGATTACCCACGAGTCCGGTTCGAATGATTTCCCGAGTTGGGCTCCCGATACCCGTCACATCGTCTTCGAGCGCACCGTGGGCAAGCGCAGCGACATCTGGACGATGCTCTCGGACGGCACCGACCAACGCCAGCTGACCCACAGCGGCAACAACTTTATGCCCAACTGGAGCAGCAAGTAAAACCAGAAGAGCCGGGATCGTGCCTACGATCACAGCTCTTCCGGTTTCTGGACTCCGCCGCTTCAGGATGGACTATCATTTGAGTGTTGCTTTTAGTCCAGTCCGTGGTCACGGACTGGACTAAAAGTAACCATATGGATGCCGTCGCCCGGTGATCTTCCGCCGGACGGAAAGAACAAATACGGCACCAAAGAACCACCATTTTACGCATTGCAAAAGGAGCATTTCATTGATCTCACGGAATCGCATGTTTGCTTGTGTTGCTGTTCTTGCTGCCTTGGTAGCTGTCACGGGTTGCAAGAAGAAGACGCCGCCTCCGGCTGTGCCCACCGCACCTCCGGTTGCCATTGCGGCCCCCACCGCGCAGTTGACGGCCACTCCGGCCGTAATTAGCGCGGGCGATCAGGTTCAGCTCAGCTGGCGCACCACCGGTGCCACCTCGGTTTCCATCGATGGCATCGGCGAAGTTCCCTCGGCTGGCGTCAAGACGGTTACGCCCTCCGTCAGCACCACCTATCATCTGGTAGCTCGTGGCGATGGTGGATCGACCGACGCCACGGCGGCAGTTACGGTCAATGCTCCGCCGGCCGTCGTCGTGCCCTCCAACACCCTGAGCGCCGAAGAAGAATTCAAGGCCAACGTGCAGGATGCCTTCTTCGATTACGACACCTATGATGTGCGTGGCGATGCTGCCTCCACTCTGGCCAAGGATGCCACCTATCTGACCAGCCATCCCGACGTCAAGGTCGTGCTCGGCGGCTATTGCGACGAGCGTGGCTCGAACGAGTACAACCTGGCCCTCGGCCAGAACCGCGCCGACGCTGCCAAAAAGGCCCTGGTGGCTGCGGGCGTGGCCGAAAGCCGCATCCGCGTCATCAGCTACGGCAAGGAAAAGCCCTTCTGCTCCGAGTCAACCGAAGAGTGCTGGCAGCAGAACCGCCGCGCCGGCTTCACGCTGGACCGCTAGAGCAGTCATTGTTGATTCAACCGGCACAGCCTGAGCCGTGCCGGAATCCTTCCATCCTACGGCCGCCTGAGCCCTTCGCATGCGAAGAAGCTCCGGCGGCCGGTCAGACAGGTGATATATGTTTACAGGACGAGCAGTGCGTAATCGAATTGTTTGGGCGGCCATGCTGGCCGTCGTTCTTTTTTCCGCCCCCAGACCGGCGCATGCCGTCTCCAAGGAAATGGTGCAGTTGCAAACCCAGGTACAGCAGCTTCTGGACATGGTCCAGCGGTTGCAATCGACCATGGACACCAAGTTCGGAGTGCTGCAGAATCTGGCCCAGCAGACCACGGACCAGAGCACCCAGATGAACACCACGATCAGCACGCTGCAGCAGAAGCTGAACGCGCTGAACGATGCGGACGGCGGCAAGATCGACGGCGTCAGCGGCCAGATCCAGTCGCTCAACGATTCAGTGGACGAACTGAAGACGCGTATTACCAAACTTGATAAAACCATGCAGGACCTGCAGGGCCAGCTGCAGAACAACAACCAGCAGCCCCCGGCCAACGGCCAGATGCCCGGCATGCCAGCCGCCTCCGCACCCGCTCCAGCGGGCGGCAATACTCCGGCGACGCCAGCCCCGGCCGCCAGCGCCGCGCAGAATGGAACCTCTGCACCGCCGCTGCAGGACACCTATCAGGCGGCCGTACGTGACTTCAACTCCGCCCGTTACTCGCTGGCCTCCAGCGAATTTCAGGACGTGGTGCACTACTATCCGACCGATGATCTGGCCGGCGCAGCCCAGTTCTACGAGGGTGAAATCGCCTACCAGCAGAAGAACTACCAGGACGCCATCACGGCCTATAACAACGTTCTGGAAGGCTTCAGCGGCATCAAGCAGGCGCCTGCCGCACAGTTGCACAAGGGCCTTGCCCTGCTGGCGCTGAACAAGCACGATGCCGGCGTCCACGAACTGCGCTCGCTCATCCAGCGCCATCCGCAAACCCCCGAAGCCCAGCACGCCCGCTCCAAGCTGAACGGCCTGGGCGTGAAGATTGTTGGCAAGTAGCTTCCAGCCTCTAGCTCCTAGCTTCCAGCTCTGACGAGAAAGCCCCGCTATGGCGGGGCTTTCTCGTCTAAAAAATGCTTGATTCAGAAACGTCCAAGTCTTATACAAGAACGACAACAGCCCGGCATATGCCGGGCTGTTGTCGTAAAGCTGGAAGCTAAAAGCTGGAGGCTGTTCTTACTGCCCCAACGCGTGCGGATCCTTGTCACCACCGGCCAGCTGGCTCTTGTGGTGACGCACATCGTCGCCCTGCACCCAGAAGATCACGTCCTCGGCGATGTTGGTGGCATGGTCAGCCACGCGTTCCAGGGCGCGGCTGATCATCAGCGCATTCAGTGCCTGCGGGGCCAGATGGCTCTGCTCCTCCATCACCCGGGTCAGAGACTTATAGGCCGCACGATTCATCGCGTCCACGGCATCGTCCATGGTCAGCACATGGCGGGCCGTCTCGGCGTCCGCATCAATGAAGGCCTGCAGACACTTGCGCACCATCTCGCTGGCTAACTGCGCCATGCGCGGAATATCCACTGGCAGATCGGCCTCGGCCATCTGCTCCATGGTGCGCACGCGGTCGCTGATGCTCTTGGCCGAGTCTCCCACCCGCTCCAGGTCGGCATTGATCTTGATCACCGACAGAATGAAGCGCAGATCAATGGCCATGGGCTGCTCCATCGCCAGCAGATCAAGCGCTGCCTGATCGATTTCGCGCTCCAGACGGTTGATGGCCATCTCACTGCGGCTGACCAGCTCACAGATGGAAAGATCGCGCACACGATAGGCCTCAATAGAGCGCTGAATGGCCTGTTCCGCCAATCCGGCCATGACCAGGAGCTTTTCCTTGAGTTCTTCGAGGCTTTGCTGAAAACGAATGCGTGTCATCCGAACCTGCCCGTGATGTAATCCTCAGTGCGCTTGTCGCTGGGGTTGGTAAAGATCTTGTGTGTGGTGTCGAACTCGACCATGCGACCGTTCAAAAAGAAGCCGGTATTCTCGGCTACGCGCGCCGCCTGCTGCATGTTGTGCGTCACGATGACGATGGTGTACTGGCTCTTGAGTTGGAAGATCAGATCCTCAATCTTCGAGGTGGAAACCGGATCGAGGGCCGAGGCCGGCTCGTCCATCAACAGCACCTCAGGATCAACCGCGAGCGCGCGGGCAATGCACAAACGCTGCTGCTGGCCACCCGACAGGCTGGCACCTGACTTCTTCTTCAGGTCGTCCTTCACCTCGTCCCACAGAGCCGAATTGCGCAGGCTCTTTTCCACGATCTCGTCCAGCGCCTTGCGATTGGTGAAGCCATTCAGCTTGAGGCCTGCTGCCACATTGTCGTAGATCGACATGGTAGGAAACGGATTAGGCCGCTGGAAGACCATGCCGACGCGGCGGCGAATCTCCACCGGCTTGGCGTCGCCATAAATGTCCAGGTCGCCCATCTTGACCATGCCGGTCACGCGGGCAATCGGGTTGGTCTCATGCATGCGGTTCAGGCAGCGCACAAAGGTGCTCTTGCCGCAGCCCGAGGGGCCGATCAGCGCGGTGGCGTGATTGGCCGGGATGTTCAGGTTGATGTCCTGCAGTGTGTGGTTTGAGCCATACCACGCATTCAGGTTGACGACCTCGATGCCGACGCCCACGTTAGTTTGCCCCTTTCAGAACGCCGCGGCTGGTCACATAGCGCACCAGCGAGACGGCAAGCACAATCAAAACAATCAGAACCAGCGCACCTGCCCAGGCCAGACGATGCCAATCGTCGTAGGGCGAGATGGCGTACAGATAAATCTGCAACGGCAAAGCGGCGATCTCACGATTGAGACTCGTGCTCCAGAAGGCGTTGCCGAAGGCGGTAAAGATCAGCGGAGCCGTCTCACCCGCCACGCGGGCAAAGGCCAGCATGCAGCCGGTGATAATGCCAGGCGAAGCCGTGCGCACCGTAATCGAAAGCACCGCGCGCCAGTTGGGCACACCCAACCCAAGCGCCGCCTCACGGACCATATTCGGCACCATCAGCAGCATCTCTTCCGAGGTACGGCAGACGGTGGGAATCATCATAATGCCCAGCGCCACACCACCCGAGAAGGCCGAGAAGTGATGCATGGGCACCACCACCAGCGAATAGGCCGCAATGCCCATCACAATGGAGGGCACGCCGTTGAGCACGTCGGCGGTAAAGCGGATGGCGTTGGCCAGCTTGGTGCCACGGCCAAATTCGGAAAGATAAATGCCACCACCAATGCCGATCGGCACACCAATCAGACTGGCCACACCCAGCAGAATGCCCGAGCCCACAATGGCGTTGGCCATGCCGCCGCCCGCTTCACCCACCGGCTTTGGCACCTTGGTAAAAAAGTCCAGATTCAGCGAGCTTGCGCCCTTGTAGATCAGGTAGACGAAGATAGCCACCAGCGGCGCGATCACCAGAATGGTGGAACCAACAGCCAGCACGGTTGCAAGATGATCGGTCAGGCTCCGCATCCGCCTGCGCATGGTAAATTGAGCTGCGCTCACAGTACGTTCTCCTTAGTGTGCCTGCGACGGAGCGCCACGGGTAACGGCCCACACCAACAGGCGGGCGATTGCATTCACGATGATGGTCACGATGAACAGTGCCAAACCAAGTTCCATCAGCGCGCTCAGGTGCATGTCACCAGAAGCTTCGGCAAACTCGTTGGCAATCACCGAGGCCATGGAGCTGCCGTTGGCCAGCAGTGACCGGCGAATCTCCGGCGAGTTGCCAATCACCATGGTGACGGCCATCGTCTCGCCCAGCGCACGGCCCAGCCCCAGAATCACGGCACCCACAATGCCGATGCGGGCGTTGCGCAGCACACCCATGCTGATCATCTCCCAGCGCGTAGCACCCAGCGCCAACACCGCTTCGCGCTGCGAATGCGGAACGGCCGTCATCACCTCGCGCGTCAGCGAACTGATGACGGGCAGAATCATGATGGCCAGAATGATGCCGGCAGCCACAAAGCCCAGGCCGGTCGGATTGTCGTCGCCGAAGAAGCCCGTCCAGCCAAGCGTTGTGATCAGAATCGGGTTCAGATGCTCACGAAGCAGCGGCACCAGCACAAAAAACGCCCACAAACCGTAGATCACCGAAGGAATGGCAGCCAGCAATTCGGTCAGGAAGGCCAGCGGTCCACGCAGCAGCTTCGGGCAGATCTCCGTAAGGAAGATGGCCACGCCTATGGCCAGCGGCACGGCCAGCAGCAGGGCCAGAAACGAGCTGACCAGCGTGCCATAGATGAACGGCAGCGCGCTGAAGTGCTCGTTGACCGGGTCCCAGTAGGTAGGCATGCTGGTGTACGGATCGATGATGGTTTTGTAATAAAACGAAAGACCAAACTTGTTCCACGCCAGCTGCGAGCGAACGATCAGCTCACCGGCGATCAGCACCACAATGCCAAAAATCGAAAAGGCGCAAAGAATCATCATCCAGGCAAAGCCACGGTCTGCCAAAGCAGAGTTGCCTCGGCTGGTCAAAAATTGACGCACCGCACTGGCAGGCGCGGGCCCGGCGGGGGGAGCCGATTGCGTCTCCACCGACGACGATTCCGGCTGTACTTGAAGCTGGGCAATACGGATCTCAGGCACGGTCATACTCACTCCCTTCAGGCTACCGGGGATATGTGAACAGGAGGTTACAACTGCCGTAAATCAAATCATGCGAATGAAGAAAATCTGGTTACTTTCGGTTCTGAACCGTACGATTCTGCTTTTTCCGGAGCACTGCTGAAATTCCCCCTCCAGGCTTCTACCTGCCGCCCGTCGCTGGAAATTTGACGGCGGTAAGCGTTTGCCTGCACAAAATCAAAGAAAATCGCTGTACTAAAGCAACTTCTTCGTTTTCTGCACACTCTTCGGCATGTTACAAATCGTGTATGGGACCAAGAAAGCTTTCGACTCCGCCAGGCCACGTCAACCTGCGGATGCTGGCTGAACATCTGCAACTTTCGCAGACCACCGTTTCGCTGGTGCTGAACAACTCGCCCTCGGCCCGCTCCATTCCTCAGGAGACGCGCGACCGCGTGGTGGAGGCAGCCCGCAAGCTGAACTACCGTCCCAACTACTTTGCCCGCTCCCTGCGCCAAAGCCGTTCGATGAGCGTTGGCGTGCTCGCTCCCGACCTGAGCGAAGGCTACTTTACCCGCGTAATGAGTGGCGTAGTCGATGAGCTGACCAAGGCCCACTACTTTTATTTTACCGCTTGCCATGACTGGAAGAGCGAACTCATTGAGCAGTATCCGCGCATGTTCGTCGAGCGCTCGGTGGATGGCTTTCTACTGCTGAACACCCCGGCCGACAAAATCGACGTTCCTACGCCCGTGGTGGCCATCTCCTCGCACAGCAAGGCCGGGAATGTGACCAACATCGTGGTCGATCATCATGTTGCCGTCGAGCGGGCGCTCCGGCACCTGTTCGACCTGGGCCATCGACGCATCGCCTTCATGCGTGGCCCCAAGGCCATTCCCGACTCAGAAGTGCGCTGGGATGAGATTCAGAAGGTAGCCGCAGCGCTCGGGCTCAAGCTGGACCCGGCACTGGTCAGCCACATCGACGATGCAGGCTGGTCCATGAAGACCGGCGTGCACCCCATGGCCCCGGAAATCGGCTACAAACCCATGCGCGCCCTGCTCGATAAAACCCGCAACTTCACCGCCGTCTTCTGCTTCAACGACATTGCCGCCATCGGTGCCATCCGCGCCTTACGCGACGTGGGACTGAGCGTGCCCGGCGATGTTTCCGTGCTAGGCTTTGACGACATTCTCTCGGCAAGCTACTTCTCGCCCGCGCTAACGACCATACGCCAGCCGCTCACCGAGATGGGCCGACTGGGTGCCAAGGTTCTGCTGGAACGCATCGCCAACCGCGAAAACCCCTTCGAGTCAGAGATCGTTCTGCAGCCGGAACTGGTGGTACGCGAGTCAACTGGAGCAGCTAAGCTGTAAGCCCCAGCTTCACCGGCTGCGGAAAAACTCTTTGCGGAGGGAGGCGAGGGTTTTAACCCTCGCAAAAGTTCAGGCGCAGAGTCAGGGCTTCAGCCCCGGGGACAATTCTGCTCAACTTTGCATGAATTCGACCTTTTTCCATAGCCTGTTTTTTCGCAGGCATTGTGTGTGTCGAAAAATACCCGCACCTGAAGGCACATTCGGGGGGCCAGCCAGTTTCGGGGGCATGAATACCCCCGCCCCCTCCGCACCTGCAGTTTTTCCGCAACCTATGAAGCCCCTGAGGAAAGATTCCACCGTCCAGTTCAGGCTTCACTTACCGCAAAACTTTTGGTACTGCTCCAGCGCATCAGGAAACGGCTCCAGCGCCCGGGCAAAGATCCCTAGCGAATAGGCAATGGTCAGGCCGTAGTTGGTGATGGGAACGCCCGCCTGTCGGCATTGTTCCATGCGGCCGAGCATCTGGCGACGATTCCCCATGCAGGCTCCGCAGTGAACCACCAGACTGTAGCTGGAAAGATCCGCCGGGAAATCGTGCCCCTGCTGGTGCTCAAACTCCAGCTTCACTCCGGTGTACTGCGTCAGCCAGCGGGGAATCTTCACCCGGCCAATGTCTTCGCCGATGGGGTGATGCGTACAGGACTCGGCAATCAGAATGCGATCGCCCGCACGCAGCGCTTCGATCTGCATGGTGCCCTCCACCAGGCGGGCAAGATCTCCCTTGAAGCGCGCCATCAGAATAGAAAAACTGGTCAGCGGCACAGCGGCAGGCGCATCGGCAGCCACCTTCAAAAACGCCTGCGAGTCGGTCACTATCAGCTTTGGCGGCACATTCAACCGGCTGAGCGCCAAACGCAGCTCACGCTCCTTGACCACCATGCACATGGAATCGCTGTCGAGCAGGTCGCGGATCGTCTGCACCTGCGGCAGAATCAGCCGCCCCTTGGGCGCTTCCTTGTCGATGGGCACCACCAGCACTGCCAGTTCGCCTGGACCCACCAGATCGCCAGCAATCGATGGACTATCGATAAAATCAGCCGGAACAAGATCGAGCAACGCCTGACGCAGTTCACCGAGTCCCTGCCCGGTGCGTGCGGAAACCAAAACCATGCGTTGTTGTTTTGCATGCAGCATTTCCTGCCACGAATCCTCGCGGAAGCCCGCGTCCATCTTGTTGATGGCAACGATCACCGGAATCTGCCTCGAGGTAAACTCCTCCAGCAGATCCTCCTCGGACTGCTGCCATCCACCGGGTTCCACCACCAGCAACGCCAACTCGGTGCGCTCGATTGCCTGGCGCGCCTTCTCCACACGCAAGCTCCCCAACTCGCCCTCATCGTCGATCCCCGCCGTATCCAGAAATAGAACCGGGCCCAGCGGCTGCAACTCGCAGGCTTTTTCCACGGTGTCGGTGGTTGTGCCCGCAACGACGGAGACAATCGAAACCTGCTGCTGCATGAGCGCATTCAGCAGGCTGGATTTGCCCACATTGCGGCGACCGAAGATGCCAATGTGCAGGCGCAGTCCCTTGGGTGCAGTGTTCATTCCGAGCCTCCTTCCGGCAATTTTTCCTCCCCTCCCTCACTCCATCCCTGCGCCGGTGTGCCTAGACGACAGACCGCCTCCGGGCTAATGCAGGCATCGAAGGCCGCAGTACTCATCCAGCCGTTTTCCAGCACCACGGCACGCAGCGTTTTGCCCTGCGCCCGTGCATAACTTGCCGCCTCGCCTGCCCGTGCGTAGCCGAGCACGGAAACCAGCGCCGTGGCCGCCGCCGTGGAGTTTTCCACGTGCATTCTGCAGCGCGCTTCATCGGCCTCGATTCCCTCCACGCACTCCGCACTCAGCATGCGGTCAGCAGCCGCAAGCAGATCCAGATTCCCCAGCAGGCAATGGGCAATGAGCGGCAGAAAAACATTGAGTTCCAAGCTTCCGGCAGCACAGGCCATGGTGATGACCTGATCATTGCCGAGCACCAGCATCGCCGCCTGCGTCACCGCCTCCGGTACCACCGGATTCACCTTACCCGGCATGATGGAAGAGCCTGCCTGCCGCACCGGAAGACGAATCTCACCCAGGCCCGCGTCGGGTCCCGAAGAGAGCAGGCGCAGATCGCCGCAAATCTTGATGAGCGAGGCGGCATGCGCCTTCAGCATGCCGGAAACCTCGACAAAAACATCCAGATTCTGCGTCGCTTCCACAAAATTTTCAGCACGGGCAAAACCAATGCCGGTAAGTGCCCGCAGTTGTTCGGTAGCGCGAAAAATATACTCCCGCGGAGCCACAATTCCCGTACCAATGGCCGTGCCACCCAGGTTGATTACGCGCAGCCGCTCTTCACATTTGTAAATGCGCCAGCGGTCGCGGTTGACGGCCTCGGCATAGGCGCTCATCTCGCGCCCTAGTGTGGTCAGCACTGCATCCTGATATTGCGTGCGCCCCACCTTCACGACGTGCGCAAAGCGCTTTTCCGCACGCTGAAACGACTCCTGCAGCGCGATCACGGCGCCTTCCAGAAGGCGCAGCAACCGAATCGCCGCCAGCTTCAGCGCCGTCGGATAAGTGTCGTTGGTGGACTGATGCAGATTGATGTCATCAAGCGGAGAAACCACGCCGTACTCGCCGGGCTGCCTGCCCAGCAATTGCAGAGCACGATTGGCCAGCACCTCGTTCACATTCATGTTGGTGCTGGTTCCCGCGCCGCCCTGCAGCGCATCCACCACGATTGCAGCGTCCAGCAATCCCTCACTCAATTCACGGCAAGCCTGCTCGATAGCATCGGCCTTGGCAGAATCCTTTTGCCAGACGCCCAGCGAACGATTGGTAAGCACACAGGCCAGCTTCACTTCGCCATAGGCATGCACCAGCGCACGATGAAGAGGCTGACGGGCCAGCGAAAAATTGCCCAGCGCACGCGCCGTATGGATTCCGTGCAGCGCATCAGCAGGCAGCGTAAGCTCTCCCAGAGCATCAGATTCCACACGCGACGGATTCATCAACGACTCCTCGGGACCAATCCAGTACACCACGTCATGACGCAATCATGGCGCAGCAACGCCAGTTTGCAGCGTAGCCGGCATCACACCAGGATCTTTTTTTCGGTGGTAGCATCCGGGCAGATTCGTATTCTTTTTGCCACGCTCCAGTTCAGCGCAGTGCGCGGCCAAGGAAGCTTGCCATGGACCTCTGCACGACAGCATTCATCGATGAACCGCGCATCCACGCGCATTTGCAGGAAACAGCCACAACTCCACCATCTGAAATCTGCCGCATCCTCGACAAGGCAGAAGCGCTCAAGGGCCTTGAACCACGCGAGGTTGCGGCCCTTATTCAACTGGAAGACGAAGCGCTACTAGAGCGGATTTTTGCCTCTGCGCTGGCCATCAAACGGAAAATCTACGGCAAGCGGCTGGTACTTTTTGCTCCGCTCTATCTGAGCAGTTACTGCGTGAATGACTGCGCCTACTGCGGCTACCACGCCAGTGGCGATGCCGTGCGCAAGCGCCTGACCATGGAAGAAATTCGCGCAGAAACCCGAGCGCTGGAAGCCATGGGCCACAAGCGGCTGATGCTCGACATGGGTGAAGACCCGGTGCGTACGCCCATTGAATACCTGCTCGAAGCCATGCAGACGATCTATGCGACCGTCGAAAAAAGCGGCTCCATCCGCCGCATCAACGTGCAGATTGCAGCCACCACGGTGGAAGAATACCGCATGCTGAAAGAGGCTGGCATCGGCACCTATGTGCTCTTCCAGGAGACCTTTCATCGCGCCACTTATGACCAGTTGCATCGCGGCCCCAAGCGCGACTACGACTGGCACACCACGGCGCTCGACCGCGCTATCGAGGGCGGCGTTGACGACGTTGGCTCCGGCGTTCTCTACGGCCTATATGACTACCGCTTTGAGGTCGTCGCCCAGATCATGTTTGTAAAGCATCTGGAAGCCAGATTCGGCTTCGGCCCGCATACCCTCTCGGTGCCTAGAATGCGCATGGCGAGCGGCGTTGACCTCGCGCGCTTCCCGCACATTCCCAGCGACCAGCAGTTCCGCAAGATTGTCGCCGTGCTACGCCTGGCGGTTCCCTACACCGGCATGATTTTATCCACGCGCGAAGATCCGGAATTCCGCGACCAACTGATTGACCTTGGCATCTCGCAGATGAGCGCCGGATCCTGCGTAGGCGTGGGCGGCTACAAAGCTCGTCTCGATGCGATGCAAAGTGGCCTGCCCCTGCTGCCCGCTGACAACACGCCGCAATTTGCCGTACACGACCTGCGTACCCCCGACGAAATCCTGCGTCACATCTGCGCGTCGGGCCACATCCCCAGCTACTGCACGGCCTGCTACCGCGCCGGGCGCACCGGCGACCGCTTCATGGCGCTGGCCCGCAGCGGCGAAATTCAAAATATCTGCCAACCCAATGCCCTGCTCACACTCAAGGAATATCTGATGGACTACGCCAGCCCCGAGACGCGCACGCTCGGTGAACAGGCCATCGCGCGGCATCTCGCCGATATTCCCAATCCACAGGTGCGCGAAAAAACAATGCAGGAATTGAAGAAGATCGAAGACGGCAAGCGCGATCTGTTCTTTTGAGCGACAACACGAATGGCCAAGCTAACCCACAACGAGATTCTTGACTGGCTGCGCGCAAGCGATCCAGAGCAACTGGAAGCGCTGTTTGCGCGCGCCAATCAAGTGCGCCAGGAGCATGTGGGCGATGCGGTACACTTGCGCGGCCTGATCGAAATCTCCAACCACTGCGTGCGCCAGTGCCACTACTGCGGCCTGCGTGCCGAGCGCACCATCCTGCGCTACCGCATGAGCCGCGAAGAGATTCTGGCTTGCGCCCGTCAGGCAGTGCACCTAGGCTTTGGCACGGTTGTCTTGCAGGCCGGCGAAGACTTCGGCATCGAAGCCGAGGGTCTTGCCGCGCTGATTCGCACCCTGAAAACAGAAATGCCTCTGGCCGTCACGCTGAGCCTGGGCGAGCGCCTGCAGGATGAGTTATTGCTCTGGAAAAACGCCGGCGCAGACCGCTATCTGCTGCGCTTCGAGAGCTCCGACCCCGCACTCTATGCAGCCATTCACCCTCAGCGCGGCGCAATGCCCAGCGACCGCATCGGGCAACTCAAGCAGATGCGTGCAATGGGCTACGAAATCGGCAGCGGAGTCATGGTCGGCATTCCCGGGCAGTCCTACACGATGCTGGCGCGCGACATTGAATGCTTTGCCGCACTCGATCTGGACATGATTGGCATCGGGCCGTTTCTGGCCCATCCCGAAACGCCTCTGGGGGCGCATGCTGCATCTTTGGCTACAGCCGATCAGGTGCCCGCAACGGAAGAGATGGTGCTGAAGACGCTGGCGCTTACGCGCATTGTCTGCCCGCAGGCAAACTTGCCCGCAACCACCGCGCTGGCGACGATCAACAGCAAAAACGGCCGCGAAAATGGTCTGCTGAGCGGCGGAAATGCCTTCATGCCCATCCTGACGCCCGCCCCCTACCGTCCGATGTATGAGATCTACCCCGGCAGAGCCTGCGTGCAGGAGGATGCGCAACAATGCAACACCTGCCTGCGCCATCGCATTCAAGGCATCGGCCGCAGCGTAGGACAAGGCCCGGGCGGAAGAAGCGCACGGCCATAAGCATGCAAGCGCACAGAATCGCACACTCTGCCTGAGTTCTTTTGATATTTTCGTAAGGATTGGTGGGCGGTCAGGGACTCGAACCCCGGACATCCTGCTTGTAAGGCAGGCGCTCTAACCAACTGAGCTAACCGCCCCTTGGGTGGGCAACCACGAAGGGCTGAATTCATTCTATCAGCGATCCTGTTTTCGCGCAGCATGCCCCAACAGTGGATTTCTTTTGTTGCGATGATTTTCTTGCGGGCTACTGCAAGATCGTCTGCTTGATAGACTTATGCTGTGGCCAGACTGATTGTAAATGCCGATGATTTTGGACTGACGAGCGGCGTAAACCGCGCCATTACCGGGTTGCACACCAGCGGTGCGCTCACCAGCACCACGCTGATGGCCCGCGCACTTGCCACCGATGAGGCCGTACAACTGGCCCTGACCACACCCACGCTCGGCGTTGGCTGCCATGTGGTTCTGGTCGATGGCGAACCACTGCTCTCTCCCGCCGAAAAAATTCTGGCCGATCCCACCACTGGCCGCTTTCGCCCCAAACTGGGTGGATTTTTGCGCTGGCTGCATGGTCTGGAGCGCGACGGCAGCACCGCCCGGCAACGCGCCGCGCAGATCGAAGCCGAGGCCGAAGCGCAGATCCGCTCCCTGCTGGAGCGTGGCGTGCGGCTCAGCCACATCGACACCCACAAGCACACACATATGTTTCCGGCTGTGCTGCGCCCCGTGCTGCGAGCAGCCAAACGGGCTGGCCTGAGCGTGGTGCGCAATCCCTTTGAACCAGCCTGGAGCGTGGCCGCCACACCCGCCGCCCCCTGGCTGCGCCGCATGGAAGTCAATACCCTGCGCCTGCTCGAAGGCCGCTTCAAACACATTGTCTGCGAAGAAGGATTTGTGACAACCGATGGAGCTCTGGGTGTGCTGGCCACCGGCACGCTCGATGAAGCAGCCGTCGACGCCCTGCTGGAAGCTTTGCCCACCGCTGGAACCTTTGAACTGGTCTCGCATCCCGGCTATAACGACGCCGATCTGGCCCACGCCAACACCCGTCTGCTGGCCTCGCGCGAGCAGGAACGCACGGCGCTGGCCCGCGTGCTTGCACATCCTCAAGTTGAGCTGGCTTCCTTCGCGGCTATCGCCCGGTAAACTGCCCGTACTCTTCTGCGGCGTGGGCTCTTTGCATCTTTGCTCCCGGCTTTTGCGTCCAATCAATAACTTCCTCAACGATAGGACTTTGCAATGCGGATCGGCATCACCTGCTATCCCACGTATGGAGGCTCGGGCGTGGTAGCCACCGAGCTCGGCATTGAGCTGGCACAGCTCGGCCATGAAGTACATTTCATCTCTTACTCGCAGCCTTTCCGTCTGAATGGGCGCAGCGAAGGCATCTTCTATCACGAAGTGCCTGTCTCCAACTATCCACTTTTCGAGTTCCCGCCCTACGATCTGGCTCTGGCCTCGCGCATGGCCGAAGTCGCCGAGTTCTACGATCTTGATCTGCTGCATGTGCACTACGCCATTCCGCACTCGGTCAGCGCGCTGCTGGCCCGTCAGATACTGGAAAAGCGTGGCCGCCGCCTGCCCTTTGTAACCACGCTGCACGGCACCGACATCACCCTGGTCGGTCTCGACCGCAGCTATCTGCCCATCACCCGGCTGGGCATTGAAGAGAGCGACGGCGTCACCAGCATCAGCGACTATCTGCGCCAGGAGACGATCCGCCACTTCAGCGTTACGCGGCCCATTGAGACGATTCCCAACTTCGTCAACTGCGACGAATACACGCCCATCCGCGACCCCGAGCGGCGCGCCTGCCTGCGCGGCAAACTCGCCAAGCCGGACGAAGCCATTCTGATGCACCTGTCGAACTTCCGCCCTGTCAAGCGCGTCTGCGATGTGGTCAAGATCTTTGCGCAGGTGGTGAAAGAGGTGCCCGCGCAGCTGATCCTGGTGGGCGATGGCCCCGACCGCTCCGCCGCCGAGTGGCTGGCGCACGACCTCGGCATTCACACACGGGTACACTTCCTCGGCAAGCAGGAGAGCGTAAACGAGCTGCTGCCCCTGGCCGATCTGATGCTGATGCCGAGCGAGCTGGAGTCCTTTGGTCTGGCAGCTCTGGAGGCGATGGCCTGTCGCGTGGTGCCCATCAGCACCAACGTGGGCGGCGTGCCGGAACTGGTGGACGATGGCGAAACCGGCCTGCTTTATTGCGTCGGCGATGTGGACGGCATGGCCCGCGGCGCAATCGAGCTGCTCACCCATCCGGCCAAGCTCGAAGAAATGCGCTCCGCCGCCCGCATCACGGCGCAAACCCGCTTCTGCACCACCAAGGTGATTCCCCGCTACGTGGACTATTACCGGCAGGTGCTTGAACAACAGAAGTAAAAACAGCTCTCAGCTAAAGCTTCGCGTGGCACGCGACCACCTGCGGTGGTCCCAGAGGGACGGCGCAAAAAACGCGCCTACTCAATCCCCGTCTGCGGTGCAAAGCCCAGTTTCTTCCAGAAATTTTCGATCTCTACGATGGTTTCGGGGGCGGTTGCCTGCGTAGCTCGGAGTGCGATCTGCGGCCCCATGCTCTCCACAAACGCGAGCGGGCTGGCATTTACGGTCATCACTTTTTCCGGGCGATAGGTGCAGGCGGCCAGGTCGGCCAGGGCTAGATGCATGGTGGGCGTCAAAAAGAGGGCGCGTGGCGGAGCCATGCGGTCCAGCAGCCACAGGATTTCCAGCTTGGATTCCAGTTCGTCCGGCACGCAGTCAATCACCAGATCGGCCGGTTGCGCCGCATCTTCCAGCGTGCGCACAAAGCATACCGAAGCCAGCGTCGCGGCATTCAGCTGGGCGCGAATCTCCTCCTGCGCATGGTGCAGGTTGGAGGGCATCACGTCTTCCAGCAACACCCGGTAGCCGGCGCACGCCGCGGTGCGGGCAAGCCAGCGGCCCAGCGGGCCGGCTCCGATGATGGCGACAGTCAGCACGCGCTTACTCGGCGCTGAGAGCCTTCAGAACGTCGTCCGCACTGGGATGCGCCTCACGCAGGTGATCAGCCACCCGGGCACGCTCCTCCACCGTCAGCGTCGGCACGGTAGCCATCACGCGGCGCAGCGTCACGGCGCAATCGTCAATGTAGTTCATCAAGCGGATAGCTTCACCAGAGAGGGGCATGTGCATTAGACCTCGAGCAGAAGATTGGAACGCTTCCTATTGTAGCCGTTTGTGGCGGGTCCGGTTCGGAGGCGCGCTCTTTGCCGGTAAACCGGAGTGCTTAAAAAGCGCAGGGTATTCGCTCAAGTGTCTGAGGCCGTCCTACCTATCTAAACACCATCTCCGCCAGAAAGTTGCTCTCGAGCAACCCAAGGTTGCTGTGCAGCTCCCAACTGGGGGAGACGTGTCCCGATCATTCCGGTGCAAAGCACCGCGCTCTTCTGCCCGTCGTGCCGAGGATGCCCACGGAGACCCCAGACGCAAGCAAGCCGCCCCGGAGGACGGCTTGCGGCTAGATCATGCCCCCTCGTCTGGAGGATGATCGTCCTTTGGATCAGACGTGAGATTCATCGTCGTCAAATGACTTTCAAAACGCTGCCGAGGGACAAGGGTAGGGCGTACCAGAAACGGAACAATCCGAATCAGAAGCGACAAAAATACAAACCCTATTGGTATCCAAAGCAGATAAAATCCCCATGGAATACCAAAGCAGGCGCGCGGACCGTAAGTTCCAATCTTCCAGGCAAGAACATATCCAACGAGGACGCTGAACAGAACTTGTATACGCATGTATAACGGTGATACTTTTATTGACTACTGCATAAATAATGCAATAATACTTTCAGAGGTACGGTACCCCTATGCCCAGACTGAAGGCAAGTGCCGAGCTTTTGGAAGACCGTCGCCGTCGTGCTTTAGCGCTGTTGGATGAAGGCTGCTCGCTCAACGAAGTCGGACGACAGATAGGATGTAACGCGAGTTCAGTGATGCGCTGGCGCGATGCTCGACGGCAGCGCGGAGACGATGCTTTGCAGGTCCGTTTTTCTCCTGGACGCCCCCTGAAGTTGGGTGCTACTGAGCGCAAGAAGCTTGTTCGGCTGTTGCTCAAGGGGCCGATGGCTCAGGGTTATCGCACCAATCTGTGGACCACCGCACGCATTGCCGCGTTGATCGAGAGCGAGTTCGGCGTGAGCTACCACCCGGATCACATAGGCCGGTTGATGCACGATCTCGGTTGGACTCCGCAGAAGCCGGAACGACGCGCTCTGGAGCGCAACGAAGAAGAGATCGAGCGTTGGAAACAAAAAGAGTGGCCGCGTATAAAAAAAACGCCACAAGGCTGGGCGCCCACATCGTCTTTGCCGATGAATCGGGCTTCTTGATGATTCCCAACGTGGTCAGAACCTGGGCGCCACAAGGGGAAACACCTATCCACCGCCATCGCCAAGGACAGCGCGACAAGATCTCGGTGATCTCGGGAATTTCCGTCAGCCCTGGACGACATCATCTCGGTCTCTACTATCTTCTTTTTTACGACAACATCGGGCAGGAGGAGGTCTGTCTGTATTTGCGCGAACTGACGCGCCTCCTGCGCGGCCCGATCATTC
The DNA here is from genome assembly GCF_048629425.1 of Telmatobacter bradus. Lineage (NCBI taxonomy): Bacteria > Pseudomonadati > Acidobacteriota > Terriglobia > Terriglobales > Acidobacteriaceae > Telmatobacter > Telmatobacter bradus. Next base: position 1,358,963 of record NZ_CP184532.1, on the reverse strand, counting down.
TGCTCCTCGACAACTCATCGACGCACAAGGGAAAGCCTATCGAGCAATTTCTCGAAAAGCATCCCCGGCTGCGCATCGAGCACTTTCCGTCCTATGCCCCGCAACTGAATCCAGACGAAGGCGTCTGGTCATTGGCCAAGCGGGAACTGGCCAACAGCTGCCCAAAGGATGTGGACGAACTGATGGAAGACATACTTGGCTCCATTGACGGAATTCGGAACTCGCAGGCAAAACTGCGCGGCTGCATCGCCCAATCCGAGTTGTCCATTTCTTTGCGCTGAATCATTGCATTATTTATGCAGGAATCAATAGTGCCGCGCCGCAATGCGGACAGCGGAAATCAAGAAGAAATACAGACCGCGATAGCTCAATTGCGACAGAGCATACAGGACACGCCACCGATTTAGGGTTAACCATCATCCTAGTTACTCCCAAAAAGGGCGTCTTCGAATGTTCCGTGAACTCTCGAAGACGCCCCATTCAATTTCAATGACTGCTGCAAAACTGCGATATAGCCGCTGGTGCTGCGGCTATTGCTGTGCCAGCGCCGCTCGGAGTCTTTCCCACCATGCGGCTGAGCCACGAAACAGCCCGACCATACCATGTCGCATAATCCCCGGCTGTAGCAGCGTAAACTTCTGGGGCATTTGCCACGGCAAGGGCTCCCGTTGCGCCAGCAGCCGATGCACCATAGAAAGCAACAGGAAAGCAGACGCTGGTCAACGAATACACGCCAGTCTTATTGAAAGCATGAGCTAACTGACACGCGTTGTCGCACTCCCCGTTATTTGGGGCTGAAACACTCTTGCGAAAAACCCACTGTCGTTGCACAAACGACGGAACTCATCATAAATGTGGACCTTCCTCCTTCGTGAATCATGGAAGAGTCAGTCGTGGTCACACTCAAAGGTACGCCAAAAGCACAAAAGCCCCGCCAGATTGGCGGGGCTTTCGCGGAAACTTTGTCGAACTACTTGCCGGGCTGAGCCGGAGCACTGATCGGAGCCGACTTCGTGCCGTCGAGCACCGACTTCTGGCCGGTACCGCGCACGAACAGGATCACCAGCGCAAGCGAAGTGCACATGAACAGCACGGCAGACCAAGTGGTCAGACGTGTGAGCACATTGGCTGCGGCACGCGGACCAAATGCAGTCTGCGAACCCTGGCCGCCAAAGGCGCCCGCCAGATCGGCCGAACGGCCCTGCTGCAACAAAACCACGCCGATCAGAAAGAAGCACACAATGACGTGGACAACGATCACGAGGTAAAAGAGGATGTTCATGCTGGAAGCGGCTTTCCAAGTCTGCCCGGGCTGGCCGGGCTGAAGATCTATGGTGCGGAGGACGGGACTTGAACCCGTATGCCTTGCGGCGCTAGCACCTCAAGCTAGTGCGTCTGCCAATTTCGCCACCTCCGCACGAGGCAACTTAGTAAGTATAGCAAAAGAACTGCTCCGAGGAAGAGCCCCCCAGCCCCAATCGGGAAGCAAGCTGAGGAAAATCCAAATTTTTCTTTCTTCTGGCTCCCCCCTGAAGGAAGTGCCTGCATTCTTCAACGCTGAAAGAAGAACCACCCGCCCAAAGCCACCAGCAGCACGGCAAAAATACGCCGCAAAAGAAGGTCGCTGACGTCCTGCGCCCAGTAAGCACCTGCCAGCCCGCCCACCAGAAACCCCGCCGCCAGCAGCGCCGCCACCCGCAGGTCGGCATTGCCCTTACGGTAGTACTCCAAAAAGGCCAGCAGACCCACCGGCAACAATAAAGCCCCCAGCGAGGTTCCCTGCGCCTTGTGTTGGCTCATTCCAAAAAAGACGATCAGGGCCGGCACAAACAGAATGCCGCCGCCAATGCCCACCACGCCGGAAACGGCTCCCACCAGCACGCCCAACAATAACGCCAGCCAGCTCATTGAAAATTGCTCCGTCCGGCGCGCCTTCTTCTTTTGTGAACGCGCCAGCAACAGGGTACAACTTCCCCCAAGCAACAGGAGCTATGCATCACGATTCCGCCCTCGGAGCAGCCTTGAATGAGCCAACTGCCGTCCGTCGCCGGACTCTTTTCCCAAAAACAAGCGAGCCCGTTCCGGGACAAATTCACAGAAAGTTTGCAATCTGTTTGCCTGACTGCATTACTCTGTTCATAGTTCCCGCCCACCCCATCGGAATTACTCGAAACGCAGGCGCGGGATGAGGGCTGACAGGTTGAGCCAAACCATCTTTGTCCTGGAAGACGATGCAGATATTGCCCGGCTGGTGCAACACCATCTGGAAGCAGCAGGTTTTGAAGTCCGTCTTTTTCACACTCCCACCAATCTGATTCCCGACGCCGAACGCAAGGCTCCGGCCCTGTTCATGCTGGACATTATGGTGCCCGGCGGCGACGGTCTGGATGTATGCCGTCGCTTGCGCAACCATCAGGGCCTATCGGCCACGCCCATCATCTTTATGACGGCCCGCGCCGGTGAAAACGACCGCGTTCTGGGTCTGGAACTGGGTGCCGACGACTACATTACCAAGCCATTTTCCACCCGTGAGCTGGTAGCCCGCGTCAAGGCCGTGCTGCGCCGCTTTGAGCGTCCCACATCGCCCTCGGTCATCCATTTTGACGAAATCGAGATCGACGCCGGGGCCATGCAGCTGAAGGTGCGTGGCGAGCTGACCACGACCACCGCCACGGAATTCCGTCTGCTGGATTACCTGGCCCGCCATCCGGGCCGCGTCTTCAGCCGCGATCACCTGCTCGACGCAGTCTGGGGCGACGCCCGTTTTGTCACCCCGCGCTCGGTCGACGTTTACGTCCGCCGCATCCGCGAAAAGATCGAGGTCGACGCCGAAAATCCGCGCTATCTGAAGACCGTGCGCGGAGCCGGCTACCGCTTCGAACTGCCCAAGGGTGAGGTTCAGTCTTGAAGCCAAAGGCCTTCGTCAAGCTCTTTGGGCTCTTTTTTCTGCTGGTGCTTTTTCAGGGCGCGGCAACAGCTTTGTTGCTGCGCCTGAAGTCCGCGCACACCCCTCTGTGGGCCATTCTGGCCAGTGCTCTCATCTCTTTGCCCGCTGCCTTGTGGATGGCCGACCGCGTGGCCGGTCGCATCCGCCGGGTGGGCGCATTTGCCCGCCAGATTGCGGGCGGCGACCTGAGCGCACGGCTGCAAATGAACAGCAACGATGAGCTGGCCGAGATTGAACGAGCCCTGAACCTGACCGCCGAGCGCGTCAGCCAGAGCTTTGAGGAGCTGGAAAGCCGCCGCCATGAGCTGGCCACCATGCTCAATGCCATGCAGGAAGCGGTTGTGGCCGTTGACCCGGCAGGCATTGTCCGCTGGTCCAACTCCGTAATGCAGCGGGTGGCGGGCTCGCAGATCCATGCCGGCAAACCTCTGATCCACTCCATGCGCGATCCCGAGCTGCTCTCCTGCGTCAAGGACGCGCTCGAAAAACGCGAAGTCTCGGTGGGACGGGCCTGCTCTCTTGCCCATGGCCGCATCTTTGAAATCAATGCCGTACCCCTGCCCACTGGCGGAGCCCTGGCCGTTCTGCATGACGTAACCCGCATCGAGCGGGCGGAAAAATCCCGCCGCGACTTTGTGGCCAACGTCAGCCATGAGCTGCGTACCCCTCTGACTTCGATTCAGGGCTACGTGGAAACGCTGATCGAGGACCCCAACCCCTCGCCGGAAACCACCCAGGAGTTTCTGGGCATCATCCTCAAAAATGCCACGCGGATGAACCGCCTGACCGAGGACCTGCTGGCCCTGGCCAGCGTGGAAAACCCCGACAATCAGCTCCATATGCACCCCATGCGGGCCAGCATGCTGATTCACGACGCGGTGGCCTACTTGGGCGGCATCATCATGGACAGCGAGATCGAACTGATCAATGCCGGTGGACCCGACACGCTGGTTCTGGTCGACTCCGACAAGATGAATCAGGTCTTCGGCAATCTGATTGAAAACTCGCTCAAGTACGCCGGCGAGGGTGGCCGCATCAAGGTTGGCGCACGCGCCTTGCCCACCGAAGTCGAGTTCACCGTGCAGGACTTCGGCCCCGGCATTGCCAGCGAGCACCTGGACCGCATCTTCGAGCGTTTTTACCGGGTGGACAAAGCCCGTTCCCGCGAGTCGGGAGGCACCGGACTCGGGCTGGCCATCGTCAAGCACATTATTGAAGCCCACGACGGCCATGTCTGGGTGGAAAGCGAGCTGGGCAAGGGCGCAGCCTTCCACTTCACCCTGCCGCTGGCTCCCACCGTGGACACATCCCGGGAACCCATCGAGTAATTGAACTCCTATTCATCCCGCTAATCCATAGCAAAAATCTTCGGGTGCCCCACCCTCACCGCGTCTTTGTTTTTGCGGCTAGGGTGGGAAAGCACAGCTGTTCTACAATAAGTACAAGTCCACCGCGCCTGTCCATGACAGGATTCCTTGACTGGATTCCTTGCGCACGGCGGCCCCACCCCACCTTAAAAGACCGGAGAACATAGCTTCATGGCCCGTATCTATCCGTTTCGCGCCTGGCGGTACAACCCCGAGCAGGTCAACCCCGCCGATGTCGTCACCCAGCCCTACGACAAGATCTCTCCGGCCATGCAAAAGGCCTACTACGACCGCAGCCCCTACAATCTGGTGCGCGTGATTCTGGGCCTGCCGCAGGAAGACGACGCCCAGACCGGCCAGACCGTTTACAGCCGCGCCGCCGCCTCCCTCAAGGAGTGGCAGAAGACAGGCGTTCTGAAGCAGGAAGCCGAGCCCTGTATCTTTGCTTACTCGCAGCAGTTCAAGGTTCCCGGCACCCAGATCGTCAAGGAACGCCGCGGCTTTATCGCCATCGGCCACGTGCACGATTACGCTGAAAAGATCGTCTATCGCCACGAGCAGACCCTCAGCAAGCCCAAGGGCGACCGCCTGAACCTGCTCAAGGCCACCCACGCCCACTTCGGCCAGATCTTCATGCTTTATAGCGACCCGGCCGGCTCCGTCGATCAGATCCTCTACGCCAATCCGGGCCAGCCCGACGTGGAAGTCACCGACGAGTACGAGGTGCTGCACCGCCTGTGGAAGGTCAGCGATCCGGCCGTCATCAAGACGCTGGTTGCCGCCATGGACGATAAGAAACTGATCATTGCCGACGGCCACCATCGCTACGAGACGGCCCTGAACTACTCGAAGGAACACACGCCCACCCAGTCGCAGAGCTCGTCCAAAGAGTTGGCCGCAACGCAGTTGCCGCAACCTCCGTATCCCGAGGCTGCCGTCATGATGTCCTTCGTGAATATGGATTCCGACGGTCTGGTGGTTCTGCCCACGCATCGTGTGGTGCACTCGCTGACCAGCTTTGACGAAGCCGCCTTCCTGAAGGCTGCGGAAGAGTTCTTCACGGTGGAAAAGCTGGCTCCGGCCACCGCTGCCGAGTACGAAGCAACGCTCAAGGCGCAGTCCGGCGTAGCCTTTGTGGCCGTCACGGCCCAGGGTGCAACGCTGCTCAAGTCCAAGACCGAAGCCGTGAACGCCGCACTGGCCAGTCTGCCCGCCCACACCCGCGACCTTGACCTGACCCACCTGCACTCGATCATTCTTGACAAGCTGCTGGGTCTGGACGAGGAAAAGGTGCGCGAGCAGACCAACATTCGCTACCTGCGCTCGGCCGAAAGCGCCGTTGAGCAGGCCAAAAAGGGCGAGGCCAACATCACTTTCCTCACCAATCCGGTCAGCATGGAGCAGTTGCGTCAGGTGGCCTTTGCCGGCGACGTCATGCCGCAGAAGTCCACCGACTTCTTCCCCAAGCTGCTCACTGGCTTGGCCATCTACTCGCTCGACTAAAGATTTTTAGAAGCAAAATAAAACTGCGGCATGGCATCCTCCCTTAGGAAAATGCCATGCCGCAGTTTTATTTTGCGTTCCTGGCTACGCTGCCCTGCCGGGCCACATGGCCCACCGGAAAGTATCCCGTACGGGTGCGCACGGTCAGCCTACCCCGGCCTTCCACCGCAGCCTGCACACGCCGGAATCCGGGCTCGCTGCTCGGCCGGCTGGAGTGGTAGCTGATGGTGTACTGGCTGCGAATGTCCCGCGCCACGTCGGCGGCAATCTCGTCCACCTGCTCAATCGACTTCGGGAAGAAGGCCACGCCACCCGTCTCCGTCGAGAGCATCTCCAGAGCCTTCCGCGCATGCTTGATATCGCTGTGGCTCATCTCATCGCCAAAGAGCAGCCCAATCGAATAGATCACCGGACCGCCCAGCTCCTGCACGCGGCGGATGGTCTGTTCCAGGTTGAGCGTTGAAGCGTCGTCCACGCCGTCGGTAATCAGGATCAGCACCTGCTTGGGCCGTTTGGCGTCGGCGGCCAGTTTGTCGGCCGAGGCCACCACCGCGTCGTAAAGCGCCGTGCCGCCACGCGCATCAATCCTCGCCAGACCTGCGCGCAATTTACTCACGTCAGAGGTAAAGTCCTGGTCGATGAATGCCTCTTCCGAGAAGTTCACCACGAAGGCCTCGTCTTCAGGATTCGAGGCAGAAATCAGATCCAGCGTGCTCTTGTTCACCGCCGGACGCTTGCGGTACATCGAGCCGGAATTATCCACCACCAGCGCAATTGAAACCGGCAGATCGTTGTGCTGAAAACTGACGATGCTCTGCCGCACGCCGTCTTCCATAATCTTGAAGTCTTCCTTCTTCAGGTCCTGCACCAGCCGGGTGCCCTCCAGTACCGTCACATTCAGCGAGACCTCTTCCACGTCGGTACGCAGCACATAGCCCTCGGGATGCTTGACGGGAACGTTGGTGGCGGGCTGATCGCCCTCCGGTGAGCGTACAGGATCGTGCTCCGCCGAGGGAGCCTGGCTGAAGTCGGGCAGGGAGGTTGCCGGCTGCTGCGCATGTGCCGCGCCCAACGCCATCAGCAGTATCACGGACAAAGAAAGCAGCCGGTGCGGCTTCCGGAAGCGAAGCGAGAGAACGCGAAGGCTCGGTTGCATACGTACCTTTGCGGAGAACGGCAAACTCCGCTCTCCGTCGAGTGGACTACCCTACACTTTACGCCAACCGCAACGGCGGAAACAGAGGCCGAAGCGTAAGAGGTTCCATGCCAAGCAAGGGTCGCAGACGATCCCGCTGCCTGCTGCCTGTTCCGCCTCACACCCGTGCCGTGGCCAGCATGCCGATGCGCACCGGCGATAGCCTGAGCCCGTCGGCGCGGTCACAAAAATACTGCGCGTTCAACTGCTCGGCGTCCACGGTGGCAAAGCTCTGGAAGCCGGCCCGCTCCAGCTCTGCGCCCAACTCCTCGGGCTGCAAAAACAGCCGCATCGGCTCGCCCGCCTCCAGCAGTTTTTTATGTAGACGGGCAAAGATCACCTGCCGCTCGGGGCTGAGCGTCTCAGGCGCAAATACAAAGTCAAAGGTCAGCACGGAACCCGCCCCCAGCGCCCCAACCGCAGCCAGCGTGGCGCGAAAGGCCTCCCGCGTCAGGTAAGGCGCAACGCCCAGCCAACTTACATAGGCCGATTGGGAAAAATCGAAGCCCGCCTCGCGCAACCCCTCCGGCAGCGTCCGATGTTCAAAGTCCAGCGGCGCAAAGGTCAGGTTTTCTGGCTCGGCAATTCCCTTCTGCTCCAGCAGATCGCGCTTCCAAGCCTGGGTGGCAGGAAAATCCACCTCGAAGACGCGGAGCTGCGGCCATGGATTGCGGTAGGCAAACGTATCCAGCCCCGCGCCCAGCACCACATACTGCCGCATGCCAGCCTGCACGGCCTCGGCCAGACGATCCTCGGTGTAACGCGAACGCGCCGCCAAAAAAGCGCGGAAATCCCGCGCCACCGTATGCTGCGCCCGCTCCATGTCGCGCGCGTAATCTGTGCCAATCAACTGAACCGCAACCGGGTCCACGAGCACCGCTGGCGGATCCACCAACTGATGTGCCGCCCGCCGAATGGCTACCCTGAGCGCCGTCTTGCTGGCCTTTCCATTTCTCATCTTCTTCAGTGTAATTTTTCTTGCGCCGCGCCATTCAATCCTTGGCGGAATGCAGTACACATCCAGAGGCGTAGCATTAAAAAAGGAGACTATTGCATGGCGAACTGGAACACGAACTGGATTGCCTGGGCTCTGCTATCGGCTGTTTTTGCCTCGGCCACGGCACTGCTAGCCAAAGTGGGCGTGGCAAGGGTTGACTCCAATCTGGCCATGGCCCTGCGCACCACTGTCGTACTCGTTTTTGCCTGGGGCATTGCCATCGCCCTCGGCAAGCACAACCTGATGCACACGCTTGACCGCCGCGCCGTGCTTTTTCTGGTTCTGAGCGGATTGGCCACAGGGCTCAGCTGGCTCTGCTACTTTCGCGCCCTGCAGTTGGGTCCGGCCTCGCGCGTTGCCCCCATCGACAAGCTCAGCGTCCCGCTCACCATCGTCCTGGCGTGGCTGCTGCTGGGTGAAAAACTCACTCTGGTCACCCTCTGCGGCGGCCTGCTGATCACCGCCGGAGCCGTGGTGATTGCGCTGGGGTGAGGAACGCCAGAGACGAAGAGACGTAGCTCCAGCAACCCAAAACCGATCACATTGTTTTTGGAATTTCTCCCATCAGCGCCACCAGGGTTGGTTCAATTGCCTCTGCCATCCTCCGCTGTCCTTTGGTGTCCGGGTGTAGTGCCGGTCGGGGCTGCGGCAGTCGCGGATCATAGAAAAGTTGCGTGTCGAGGACGCCGTTCCGATAGAAAATAGCTCCAATATCGAGAAATGTGACACGCTGATTCTTCGCATAGTGACTGCTCAGATAGAGGTTTACTGCCTGATCCACTGCTGTTTTCTCTGGAGAGATGTTGCTAGGCAAAATACCAAGCAGCAATATATGGGTTGTTGACAACTTCTGTTCAAGATCAGCAACAACCGCATGAATCCCGGCCTCTGTTTCTTCTGCTGTTTCATGACCAATACTAGTATCGTTTGTGCCAATCAGCAGAATTACGACCTTTGGATGCAGACCTTCCAGCTCTCCGTGATCGATGCGCCACAGCACATTGGAGGTCGTATCACCACTGAAGCCAAGATTAATCGCCTTTCGCGGCGCATAGAACTGGTTCCAAGTTGGCTGAAAATTCTCGTCAGGAAGATGGTTCTTTTCGTAGTTATTGGTGATCGAGTCGCCGAGGAGCAGAAGCTGCGCCTCTGGACAAGCTTTTACTCGTTCAAGCACGGCCTGATGCCGTTCTGCCCACCAATCAGATTGCAAGCGAGCCATAGGGGTTGGCTCATGTACTGCCACTGCCTGCGCAGGCAACTTTGCAGTAGAAAGTAAAAACAAGAATAAAGCACAAATTCCGATACAGAGCGATTGACTTACCGGCGGAGTCTTCTTCATAGCACGCATAGATAACTTCCGATTTTTGCTATCTAACAATTCCAGCGAAACAACAGGAAAATTCAGCATTGGCTCTTATCCTCTTTTGTTGGGCTTATGAACCCGCCTCAAAAAATCGACCACTGCGCATTGGAACCAGTCCCTCCATTTTAACGAGGGGCGACAGTCCTACGCTCCCTGTTCCCCGCACCCTGATCCCTGACCCCTTATACTGATTCCGTGACCTCCGCAACCTTTTCTTCCAACCCGCCGCAGACCATCCGCCGCATTGTGCTCACCGGCTTCATGGGATCGGGCAAAAGCACGGTGGGACCGCAGCTGGCCCACACGCTGGGCTGGCGTTTTGTGGATGCCGACGACGCCATTGTGCAACAGGCTGGCGTGGCGATCCCCGAGATCTTCCGCACCCAGGGCGAAGCAGCCTTCCGCGACCTCGAGCACAAAGCCATCGCCCGCCTTGCCGCCGAAGACCGGCTCGTGCTGGCCCTGGGCGGTGGTGCCATTGAAACCGAAGCCACCCGCAGGTTGTTACTCAGCGATCCGGCCACGCGGCTGATCCACCTTGAGGTCACGCTTGAAACCACGCTGCTCCGCTGCCATGGCACCGAAGGCGATCGCCCGGTCTTTGCCGATCATGCCAACCTCAAGGCCCGTTACGAGCGCAGATTGCCGCTCTACCGGCTAGCGCACATCAACCTCAACGCCAATCAGGCCACGCCTGTCCAGTTGGTCGAGACAATTGCAGCCGGTCTCTGAACCGCGCCGCAGTACCCCCAGCGGAAACTTCATGGTTTACAACCAGCCGCACCGCAACAGACAATTATGACAAGATAGATCCGCAGCAGACTTTACTAAGCGCTTTATAGAAATAGAAGGAACGTCCCATGAAGATAGAGCAGTTGGAAACCGAACGCCCTGCAGCCGCACCCACCGCCCCAGCTTTGACCGTAGCCGTCTGCGTGGGCACCTACAATCAGGGCCCCTATCTGCGCGAGTGCATTGAGTCGATTTTTGCCCAAAGCTATCCGGTTCACGAGGTCTGGGTTTCCGACGACGCCAGCACCGATAATACCCCCGAAGTCATGGCGGAGCTCTGCAAACTCTACCCCACGGTGAGCTACTACCGGCAGCCCCGCAACCTGGGCATTGCCGGCAATCTCAGCTGGGTGCTGGCGCAGCCCACCACCGACCTGATTGGCCGCATCGACTCCGACGACCGTTACGAACCCGACTACATAGCCACCCTAGCCGAACTGCTGCGCCTTCACCCCGAGGCCGGCTACGCCCACTGCGACATTCACGAAATCGACAGTAGCGGCAAGCCTTTGCGGGTGCGGCGGCTGAGCAGAACAGCGGAATACGAATCCCCCGACGAATCCCTGCGCCGCAGCGCCTCCGGCTACAGAGTGGCGGCCAACTGCATCCTCTATCGTTCCGCAGCGCTCCGCCAGGCTGACTACTACCACCCCAACGAAGGCTGGAAGAGCGCCGAAGACTGGGACCTATGCCTGCGTCTGGCCATTCACGACTGGGGTAACGTCTACGCACCCGCTGCGCTCGCCAGCTATCGCGTCTGGGACGATGAACTGCAGTCGCGCTTCCGCCGCAGCGCTGGTGAGCTCGAAAGCATGATCAAAATCTACAGTGAAACCCTTGAGCCGGAGTACCTGCGTCGGGGCTGGAAGACCAACCTGCTGAAAAAGTACCGACGCAGCCGCGCAATTTCTTTTGTCTGCGTGCTTGATTCTCCGCTCTTGAGCCAGACAGAAAAATCTCACCTCAAAACACGCATGCACATCCTGGGCGATTGCCCTGCCCTGGACTTTTCCCTCTTCCTTTCCAGGCTCAGGCTGGGATTTCTTCTGACCTTTTCTTATACCGTCCGATTCAAAGCGCTGGATCTGGTCAAGTTCTGCCTGCGCAAACTGCGGAGCAAAGCAACAAACCGTGAAGCAGAAAAAACAGCTTCTCTCTGAAGAGATGCAAAGCGCGGCATGCTGAGGCCAGGATAGAAACCACCCTGCCTGTAAAAGAATTCTTCAACACCCTGTGCTAGGATGAGGCCATAGAAAAGCTGAGCGTCAAGTAATTTCTTCGCGATTGAACCCGGATAAAGCCTTACAAAAATCTACCTTGCACGTTGCCTGTTCTCCACCAAAATTACTCCACAAAAAACATGCAACATACAGTACAGATAAAGGAAAGATACAAGATGTCAAAGAAGAAACTGATCCTGCTGTCCTACGTCTTTTCCCCCAGCATTGGAGGCATTGAGACCGTCAGTCTTCTGGTGGCACGCTCCCTGGCCCAACGCGGCTTTCAGGTCACGGTGCTCACCCGCACCCCGAGCAACGGTCCCGAGCCCGATGAACCATTCCGCGTGCTGCGCAGCAAGAGCGTCTGGCAGTTGGTCCGGGAATTATTCCGCGCCGATCTGGTTCTGCAATCCCATTTCTCCCTGAAGATGGGCTGGCCACTCTGGCTTCTGTTTCCCTTCAAACCTTTCCTGCTTGTCATGCACGGCCAGGTGCAGCAAACCAGCGGGCGCTTGCTGTTGCGGGACCGCTTCAAGCGCCTGCTGCTGAGCCGCGCCCGGCTTTATTCTGTCAGCGCAGAAATGGCGCGTCGCATCCATCCCCACTGCCAGGTCCTGCACAATCCCTATGATGCGGAAGTCTTCCGCCGCCAAGAGAGTGGGACGCGAGAAAGTGATCTGCTCTTCGTCGGTCGGCTGGTCAAGGCCAAGGGATGCGAAGTGCTCCTGCGGGCCATGCCGCAAATTCTGGCGGCACGTCCCCAAACACGCTTGGCCATTGTCGGCTCTGGAAAAGAAGAAGATGCCCTGCGACGCCAAGCCAGCGCACTGGGACTGCAGGAAAAGGTGAGCTTTCTGGGTTCCATGCGCGGAGAAGCACTGGCAGGCATCATGAACCAGCATAAAGTGCTGGCCGTACCCTCCATCTCACAACCTCCGGAAATCTGCCCCGTGGTGCCCATCGAAGCCATGGCCTGCGGATGCGTGCCCGTGGCCAGCCTCTGCGGAGGCATGGCAGACTCCGTTGGACCCGGCGGACTGCTGGTGGAAGAAGGAAATCCACACATGCTGGCCACTGAAATTCTGCGTCTGCTTGAGTCGGAACCACTGCGCAGACAACTGCAGGAAAAGGCCCAGGAACATCTGCGTAAATATCATCCCACTTCCGTGGCCATGGCCTATGAAACCGCATTATTGACAAAATAACACCCCTATTGATCCTGCATAAAGACCGTTCCTGTTGGGGTGCCCCCTCCTCGCCACACCTTGTTTTTTGTGGACAGGATGAAAAGCACGAAAACACTCTTTATTGGCAGGATCAATGGCTTGCAGGCAATTTCCCTACTCTGCGCTACATTGATTTCGATCCGTCGCAATGCTTTCCATTCAACGCAGCGACGGTAAGGAGTCTCCCCATGGCAGATCATTCCGCAATGAAGCTGGGCCGGCGCGCGGTACGCCATGACGCCCGCACACTGGCGCTGGGTGCTTATCTGACGCCCTCGCTGCCCGCTCCTCCCTCCACCAAGGACTGGACCGACGGCATAACCAGCTGGGGCATGATGCTGAACGACACACTGGGCTGTTGCACCATCGCCGGCGTCGGCCATGCTGTGCAGGTGTGGACCGCCAACAGCGGCACCCTGCAGACCGTGGCCGACGCTGTCATTGAACGCTACTACGAGCAGTGGGATGGCTATGTTTCCGGCGACGACTCCACCGACAATGGCGGCGTGGAACTGGATGTGCTCAAGGACTGGCGGCAGCATGGCTTTGCCGGCAATCGCCTGCTGGCCTTTGCCGATGCCGATGTGACCAACCTGACGGAGATTCGTCAGGCCATTGCCCTCTTCGGCGGCATTTACATTGGCCTGGAGCTGCCCCTGACGGCGCAAAAGCAGGATGTGTGGGATCTGGTTCCCGGTGGTGGCAACGACGCCGCCAGCGGCAGCTGGGGCGGCCACTGCGTCTACGTTGCCGCCTATGACCAGAACAGCCTGACCTGCATTACCTGGGGCCAACTGAAAACCATGACCGTGGCCTTCTGGCAGCAGTACGTGGACGAGGCCCACGCCCTGCTGGACGAAAGCTGGCTGGAGGGTCAAAGCTCGCCGGCCGGCTTCAATCAGGCGCAACTACTGGCCGACCTCAAGCAGATCCAGTAAAGCAAACCGGATTTGCCTTAGAAAAACCCTGCTTTGCACAGGGCAAATCGGTCTTCCCTGCGTCCAAAGCTCAGAGTGTGCGCACAAGGCTCCCCCCAATGTGATTCAATACCTAATGGGGGGAGCCACGCGATCCGCAGAGACGTGCTTCCGTACTCCCGTGGAGGAAACCCAAGACCGATGGATTCATTTCGCCGTATTGCCCTTTTGATGGCGTTGGCCGCCTGCGCCGCAACTGGCCTGCAGGCTCAAAGCTCATCGAGCGTCGTTCCGACCCAGCCGAATGCCACAGCCCCCGCCCTGAGCGTGCAGGCACGCATTCGCGCCCGTCGTGAGCAGCGCCGCGCCGCCGCCATTCACGACGCCTATTCGCATCGCTATGAGACCTTCATGGGAATGGATTACATGCGCATGGTGCCGGGGCCCAAGCAGCAACGCGTGACCATGTACGGATGGGACATGGGCGTAACCCGCAATTACAACGAGCGCCTGGGTGTGACCGTGGACGGCCGTGGCTACTTTGGCACCGCCTACGTCGGGCTGAACAGCTATGCCCTTACCCGTCCCGCCATCAGCACCTACGCCGTGCAGGCTGGTCCGACCTATCGCTTTTATGCGCAACCCAAGTACTCCTTCTCGGGCCGTGTGATGGCCGGCTATGCCTACGGCAACTTCTCGGCAGACACCAATGGCTATGGCACCCAGAAGCTGGGCCTGTACCCCGATGGCAGCAGCTACGCCCTGAGCGCCAGCGTTGGTGCCGAATACAACCTGACCCCGACTGTAAGCTTCAAGCTCTCGCCTGAGTACTTCGTGACTGGATTCGGTTCCACCACACAGGCCAACCGGGGCTTCTCCACCAGCATCAGCTACCGCTTCGGCAAGTAGTAACGCTGGTTTAAGCACACAGAGAAGGGGCGCGGCTCAGGCCGCGCCCCTTTTCTGTGTTTGCTGGTGCATCCGGACTTCACCGGATGCGGAAACTCATTTCGGAGGGAGGCGAGGGTTTTAACCCTCGCAAAAGTCCAGCCACATGCGCAAAGGCTTCAGCCCTGGGACAATTCAGCTCTACTTTGCATGAATTCGGCCTTTTTTCATAGCCTATGTTGCTGCGAAAATTTTGATTTCAGAGGAAATACCCGTGCCTGAAGGCACATTCCTCGGCCCGCCAACCTCGGGGGCATAAATCCCCCCGCTCCCTCCAGAAATAGTTTCCGCAACCAATTCAGCCCCTCTCAGATGGACTGCACGGGAAGCAGCGTCAAATCGTCCACCAGCCCCACTTCTTTCTGCACAAAGGGTTCGCCGTACTTCACTCCAGCCAGCAGCCCGTAATGGCGAGCCTCGGCAAAGGTGCGCTCCCGAATCTCTTCTTCCGGCACAAACAGCGCACTGCCCGTAGGCTGATCCGCATACTGCGATTGGTAGGCCATCAGGGCCGCGTGGCGCTGCTCGATAAAGGGCGTAACGTCCACCACAAAGCTGGGCCGTACGTCGGCGTACAGGCTGGCATAGACGATCTTGAAGGGCCTATGCGGCGCGTGAGCGGTTTCCACCTTGGCCAGCCCCGCCACAAAGCACGCCTGATAGCCAAGCGTAGCCACAATCGCATGATCCGGATGGCGCGCCTGCCAATAGGGCAGAATCACCACACGGGGGCGCAACTGCCGCACCACGGCAGCAATCTGCATACGGTTTTCAAGGGTATTTTCGACGTTTCCGTCAGGAAGACTAAGTGCCTTGCGCCAGCCCACGCCCAGCAGGCGGGCGGCTTCCATGGCTTCGGCGGCTCGCTCAGCGGCTGTGCCGCGGGTACCTGCCTCGCCCTGGGTCAAATCAAGGATCGCGGTCCGCAATCCCCGCGCAGCCATGCGCAGAAGAGTTCCACCGCAGGTCTGCTCCACATCGTCACGGTGGGCGGCGATGGCCAGAACATCCGCCTGGTAGTCCATCGCCGCCTCCGTCATGCTCTAGTACACCGTATTGTCGGTATCGGTGGTGGCGTCCATGTAGGCTACGTCATAGGCTGTACCGGTCACCGTCACGTACTGGTTGTCGATGGCGTCGCCTGAGGTGGTCGAGTAGATGTAAACCTGCCCGCCCTCAGCCGTGTAGATCTTGTGCAGACCGGTCACGGCAGCAATGCCCGTCGCATTGCCCTCGTAAGACTCCAGCATGGTCACCGTGTTCGACGAAGTGTTATACATCGTCAAACAGCCGTATGACTCATTCTTGTAGGCACGTTCGCCGGAATCGCAGCCCTGCATGCCGATCCACAACGTGTTGTCGTCGGCCAGAACCATGCGGCTGGAAAGACCAGGCGTGCCGTCGCTGATCGAAACCGGGTTGGGCGATGCCGTCGTCGTGGCCACCACCGCGTTGGTGCTCAGGTTCAGGCGCGTCAAATAGCCGCCCCAATAGCCATCCGACAGCTTCTGCTGACCCACCACATACATGGTGGTTCCACTAATCAAGGCATTGCTAGCCCCAACCACACTAATGCTAGTCATTGGCGAAGCACTCGTCTTGGTGCAGCTGGTTGCGGTGCTGCTACAAGGCATCACGCCCGACCACAGACCCTTGCTAAAGATCATGGGAGCAGTCGGCAGCAGAGAAACTGAAGCCGCCGAACCACCGCACTCGGCACCGCAACTCAGCACATACGCCGTCGAACCATCCGAGCTGAAGAGCGCCTTGACCGGATGATCAAAGGCCAGCGGAGCGCCGTAATAGTTGCCCGTCGAATCCGTCGCGTCCGAGCTCTGGGCCTGGAAGAGGCACCAGCCGGGCGCGGTCTGCGGTTCGCAATCCACAGCGGCCTTCGGCCAGCTCGTCGAGCCGTTGGAGTAGGTCGCCGTCTCTGCCGTGGTTAGCTGACGCGCGTAATACACATAATTTGAATTCTGCACGAAGGCCATGGCCACCGTGCCGCTAGGGTTCACGCTTACCCGGTAAACACCCGGCAGGCTCAGCGGATAGGAGGAGCCCGAAGTCTGGTCCACCACCGTCAGCACTTCCGAAGCGTTGCTGGCGGCAAACACATACTTGTCATTACTGGTAACAAAGATGCTGGTCGAAAGGCCATTCAGCCCGGAAATCGATCCCGACGTCTTCTCGGTCTGATAGTTGATCAGGGTCAGCGAACCGTCGCCCGAACCATATACAGCACCGAGCTGCTCGTCCGGCATGTTCTGAATGCTGGACGGCAGTGCCGCGCCATAACCAGAAATCCAGAAGCTGGCCGTCGCGCCGTTATAGCTGCTGCGAATGTCGTAATACGCGTCAACAATCTCCAGCGCGCCTTTGCTCAATGTGCTGGGATTCTGGATTGCGATCAAAACACGATTCGTGATCCCGCTGGGGGGAAGCGTACGGTTATCCGTATACGTAGTCCCACCGCAGCCCGTCAGTGCCATGGCGGCCGTCAGCGCCGCAAAAGCGCACATCCAAAGACTTCTTAGTTTCAAAATCCCTTACCTCGATTGACAGCGCGGAGCGGGCCGCGAAATTGCATTCCCAGAAGTAGCTTGAGGGCTATAACCGGGCAGCCTCTGCATGGCCAAAAAGAGCCAAACACACGCTTGGAGGGCTACCGGCCATCCCAGAGCATTAGACTCCCGAAGTATAACAAAGCGAGCCGCCTCCTTGGTGCATTCTCATCGGACTCCGTTTTGCTTCCGTCGCCAGAATAGGAGCCGAATTCCCTTTCCGCCAGCAGCTTACCGCAGCAAGGGCAGGAAAATGCGATAGCATGGCATCAGAATGAGCCAGTTTGCCGAAACCTTCGCTCTCCGCCCCATGCTCGCCGATGGCGCCATGGGAACCGTGCTCTACTCGCGCGGCATCTTCATCAACCGCTGCTATGACGAACTGAACCTCTCTGATCCGGCCCTGATTCTGTCGGTCCATGAGGAGTATCTGCAGGCCGGTGCGGAAATTCTTGAAACCAATACCTTCGGTGCCAACCGCTTCCGCCTCACCCGCCACGGGCTGGCCGGCAAGGTCAAGGAAATCAATCAGGCCGGTGTGCGCATTGCCCGTCAGGCTGCCAATCACCTGAAGGAAAAGCAGGCCGGTGACGCCTGGGTGGCCGGTTCGGTCGGCCCGCTCGGCGTACGCCTGGAGCCCCTCGGCAAAACCGGACTCGACGAAGCCCGCGCGGCCTTTGCCGAACAAATCGGCTATCTGACCGGCGAAGGCGGCAACGATGTTGACCTGCTCATCCTGGAAACCATGCCCGCCCTCAACGAGGCTCATCAAGCTCTGGAAGCCGCCCGCGCCGTCGCGCCCCAGCTGCCCGTACTGGTCATGGTCACCGTAGACGACGAGGGCAACTGCCTGGATGGTGCATCCGCCGCGCAGGCCGCCAGCCTGCTCGCTGAATGGGGTGCCACCGCCATTGGCGTCAACTGCTCCACCGGCCCCACCACGGTGCTCACCGCCATTGAGGCCATGCGCAAGGCCACCTCGCTACCTTTGGCCGCCATGCCCAATGCTGGCATGCCCCGCGCCGTCGAGGGCCGCAACATTTATCTGTGCTCCCCTGAGTACATGGCCAGCTTTGCCCGCAAGGCCATCCACGCCGGCGTACAGCTGGTAGGTGGCTGCTGTGGCACCACGCCCAACCACATCCGCGCCATGCGTTCGGCCATGCGCGCCATCGACGCCCAGGCCCGCGTTGAAATCACCGGCGTCACCCCGGTCATCAGCGCGGAAACGCCCCCCGCGCCGCTCGCCGACCGCTCCAAGATCGGCGCGCTGATTGCCAACAAAAAATTCGTCACCATGGTCGAAATCGTGCCCCCCAAGGGCATCGACTGCTCCAAAGAGATTGAAGGCGCGGCCTTTCTGGCCCGGCTCGGCGTGCATGCCATCAACGTGCCCGACTCGCCCCGCGCCTCGGCCCGCATGAGCGCCCAATGCCTCTGCATCCAGATTCAGCAGCACACCGGCATTGAGACGATCCTGCACTACACCTGCCGCGACCGCAATCTGCTCTCCATCCAGTCCGACCTGCTGGGCGCTTCCTCCATCGGTCTGAAGAACATCCTCTGCCTGACCGGCGATCCGCCCAAGCTCGGCAACTACCCCGACGCCACCGCTGTCTTTGACGTGGATGCAATAGGCTTGGTTAATATTGTCCGGCGTCTGAACAACGGCCTCGACATCGGATCTAACTCAATTGGTGCCAGCACCAACCTGACCATCGGCGTGGCCGCCAATCCGGGTGTGCCCGACATTGAGCACGAGTTGAGCCGCTTCCGCTATAAGGTCGATGCCGGAGCCGAGTACGCCATCACCCAGCCCGTCTTTGACCTGCGCCTGCTGGAAGCCTTCCTTGATCGCATCAAGGACCACCGCATTCCGGTCATTGCCGGCATCTGGCCGCTCACCAGCCTGCGCAACGCCGAGTTCATGAAGAACGACCTCCGCGTTTCCATGCCGGAGGAGATCATGCTCCGCATGGCGCAAGCCGAAACCCCTGAAGCCGCTCGCCAGGAAGGCATCAAGATCGCTCAGGAGATGCTCGAAGCCGTCCGCCCCTACGTCCAGGGCGTGCAGGTTTCCGCACCCTTTGGCCGCTATTCAGCCGCAGCCGAGGTCATCGCCAGCGTTCTGCCCCAGGGCGTACTACCACATTCCATGGAGTAACCGCACATGCCTACCTTTGAAGAGTCGCTCAAGAAACTGGAAACCATCGTCGATCAGCTCGAAAAAGGCGACCTGGCACTGGAGGAATCGCTCAAGCTCTTCGAGCAGGGCGTGGGACTGTCGGCAGCCTGCAAGCAGGAGCTGGACAGCGCCGAGGGCAAGGTTCAGCAGCTCGTCAAGCAGCGGGACGGCTCACTCAAGCCGGAACCTTTTCTGACGGAAAAATCCTTCTAACTGTAAAGCGCGGCGTCTTACCAAGCCGCCGCGCCACCTGTTTTCCACAGATCCACACGCTCTTTTCCCGCAACCAATTCGCTTTACCTGATAAGCGAATCGCTCCACATACGAAAAAGTGCGGCAACTGCCAAATAATGGACTATTTACACCTGATTTACGCCTCAAAATCGGAATAGAAATCCGGCCAGAAAAACTTCAAGAAAAATTCGCTCATCCGCTTGACAAAGCATCCCCATCCGCGCCACTATCACGGCAATGAGTTGATTAGACAGATCCTCTATACAGGTTATCTGTCTCTGCAAGATTCAAAATTGCACGCTTTTCCTGTTTCCCCAGCCTGATCTCTTCCAGTAAGCCAATTTAGTGTGTCGTTTTATAGACACGCCAGGGGTGTGCTCTCTCTTTTTTCCACCTCGGCTTGGCCATTGGCTGCGATCGGCTTGGGACAGTCTTACTGCCGGTTGTCGGCAGTTTGGCCGCAATTTTCTGGCCTGTGGTTAGCTGCAGGCGTCATGGAAGTCGGCTTGGCAAAGGAATGCCACACATACCGATCTGCAGATCGGCTCTTGCCTCATTGTTCAGCATTGTCCGGAGGCTTTTCATGATTGTCACGACGCAATACCGGGGCCGCCACATCGCCGGTCTTTACATTGGAACCAGCAACGTGGATCGCTATTTTTCTCGCAGCGCTCAAGTTGTTGAGCTACATCTTGGCCATCTGCACATTCAGTGCCGCCTGACGGCGCAATTCTGGGACGGAAAACCTGAGATCGAGGATTCGCGCCTGGGAGAATGGCTGAAGTCCAAACACCTTTACGACAAAAGCTTTCAAACGCCGATTCCGGTGGAGATGGTTCCCTCCGGGCAAAACACCTTCAGTCTGGGGCCGCTGGCCTCCAGTCTGGCGGGAAGTATCAACACAACGCCGCAGACCACGGCTTCGGCCTGAAGCGAAATCAGAGTGGCTGTGGAAGATCCTTGCCTCCCTGGTGGCGTTCTATTCCGTCCATCGTCGGGCAATCATCCCAAACACACCCTGATCGAGCCTGGAGCATTTCCGAAAATGCTCTAAGTCCCGGCATTCACCTACTGCTGACGTACACAGACCGGCGCAGAACCGGCACACGAGTTTTTATTTCCTGGCATTTCAACAGAGTGAAACCATGCATTTCACAAGGAGTCAGAGATGAAGAGTCGTACCCCCACCGCAGCCTTCACGGCTCAGGCCTCCGAGGCACTGATCAGCATGCTCCATCAGGTTTCATGGATCCGTCCAGGCGACATCGCCCTGGAAGCTCCCACCACCGATCCACGCATCCATCTATTGGCCCGTATCCATGTGCTGGGACGTCTCCGCACCTTGGTCTGCGCCATGCATCAAGGTGCATTCGATGAAGGACTTGACTCCGCCATTTTTGACCTGTATACCGGCGCTTCCATGCTGGATCCGACCGCTACGCCGGTGTTGATTGCCACTGCTCTCTCGGCCGAAGGCCAGTCGCTCTGCCGTGAAAACCGGATTGCTTACGTAGATATGAAGGGCAATGCACGCATTGACCTTGGCGAGGTATTCATCGCCCGGCACGCCGTGCCGCAGATCTCGCCCCGGCACGCCGTTACACACGGACCCCAAAGCGAACCCGCTCCGCTGGCAACCGCCTCCGTCGCGCAGCTCATTTAGGCCAGCGCCTGACTCTTCCGTAAAACCCCTCGGATTTCTTTAGACCGAGAGCATACCTTGAAGTGTTTTCGCATGAAAAGCAACTTCCTTCTCTTCACAAAGAATCCGCGATAGAACCGAAAAACTCGCGCAAAGATGAAAAACGGCGGAGACGTTCACTCGTCTCCGCCGTTTGCATTTTTATGCAAAAAATCTCCTACCTGGCCGCATGTTTCCCCGGCGCACGCAGCACCCAGATCAGCATGAATCCCATAGTATCGGTCCTCTGCCGCAAGCTGCGCTCATAATTGCCCGAAAGCACCAGATGCGAAAACAGTGGAATATCCAGTTCGCTCTGGAAGCCATTATCTTCGGCGACGCCTGAGCCCTCCAGCACCTGTGTCGTCACATACTTTCCCTTCTTGTTTTTTGTGGTGACCGTACCCCACACCCGCTGATCGCCTACCGGCATGTTTTCGTAGGCTCCCATCTCCAGCGAGGTTTTAAAAGGCAGGTTGACCAGGGATCCGGCCTGAAAGTCCGCCAGCGGACCGATGGCAGTGTAGGTCTTCTTTACATTCTGCCCAACCAGGCTCGACGAATCGCCAAAGCCAGCCTCAATGTCCGGACAGAATGACCTCAGTGCATACTCCAGGTGGTTGCTTAGATTGTATGTATTGGAGTTGGCGCTCAGGCCAAAGGTGCTGTTGCCAGTCGGGAAGGCGCCAGAGGCAGTCAGCATGTAATCGAAGTTGCCAAAACTGAATTGCGCGTGGCCGGCAGCGCGGAAGTCGCCAATAATGTCTTCCGCCTCCTTCAGCTGGTTGGTCGTCACGCTCTTGACCGTGACCGGTACATAGTTCTTTACGGTCCAGTACCAGGGCAGGCTGGAATCGAAAGAGAAATGCCGGTTCACACGATAGGAAAGCACGGGGGTCACAATAAAAGCCCAGCCAGTGACCGAGTTGTGCTGCGCCACATGGCTCATGCTGAAGTTCATGCCCTTGACCTGTGCCGGCGTCTCCGTCGCATTGCTCTCGAGCGAGTACAGCACATTCAGAATCTCTTCATCGTGCTGGCCTTCCCCCATGGGATTGCCTGCCAGAGCACCCGCTGGCCCCATGCCCGGCCCCTGCGCAGCACATGCCATTGCAACCATGCTCCAGACCAGTAACAGCAGCCATCCAGTCCTCAGCTCCATGCGAGCTGTACGCATTCCACCGTCCTCACCCAGAGAAGTCGTATCCCTTCAAAGTAATACCTGCCGGTGCAATCCGGCGCAATGGGGACTGTTACTCTTCTGACTCTGCTTCGAATAGAGGGATTATAGCGGCTCACACCATGGCCGCTCACCTTGCTAAAGTAACCCAAGCAAAATGCAAAACGGCCGACAGATTGCTCCCTGTCGGCCGTTTCGTTCTTAGCTTAGGTTACCGGAATCAGATCTCCAGAACCACCGGCATGATCATGGGTCGGCGGCCAGTGGTCTTTTGCACATACCGCTTCAGGTCGGCGCGAACCTTTTCCTTCACCAGGCCGTAATCGGTCTTCTGTTCGGAGTTGAGTCCGTCCAGCGTCTTGAGCACGACCATGCGAGCATCTTCGGTAATATCCGCAGCACCAAAGCCACGCATCACCAGCTCGGGGGCCTGCTCAATATTGCCGGTACGCTTGTTAATGGCCATCACGACCATCACAATGCCGTCTTCCGAAAGAATACGGCGATCACGAATGATCAGCTCTTCCACCACATCGATATTGGAACCGGAATCGATCAGGATGCGGCCGGCCTGTACCTTGTCGGTCTTGCGGGCATCGTCCTTGCTCAGTTCCAGCACGTCACCGTCTTCGATGATGATGGTCTGCCCCACCGCGCCGGTTTCCATGGCGATTTCGGCATGCTTGCGCAGATAGCGATAGTCGCCGTGGACCGGAATGAAGTACTTGGGCCGCACCAGACTGATGAGCAACCGCAGTTCTTCCTGGCTGCCGTGACCGCTGACGTGGATCGGGCCTGCCGAACCGTCATCGTAGATCACGTGCGCATCGCGACGGCTCAGGTGATCAATTACCCGAAAAATAGCCTTCTCGTTGCCGGGAATCACGCGCGAGCTGAGCAGGACGGTATCGCCCGCCTCAATGCGCGCATGCTTGTGGTTGTCGAGCGCGGCACGGCTGAGCGCGCTCATCGGCTCGCCCTGCGTGCCGGTAATCAGCACCATCAGCTCGTTGGCGGGAATGTCGCGGATCTGCCCCGTGTTGATGATCAGGCCCGGCGGAATGTCCAGATAGCCCAAATCCTGCGCAATCTCGGTGCTCTCGTTCATCGAGCGGCCAATGACGGCCACCTTGCGCCCGTGCTTGCGGGCCAGTTCCAACGCAATCTTGATGCGATAGACCGATGAGGAGAAGCAGCTGAAGAAGAGCTTCTTTTTGGTGTGCGAAAAGACCTCGTCCAGACGCGGAATCACGCTGCGCTCACTCGGCGTATAGCCGCGGCGCTCCACGTTGGTGGAGTCCTGCAGCAGGGCCAGCACACCGCGCTTGCCGTACTCGGCAAAAGTATGCAGGTCAAATGCCTTGTCGTCGAGCGGCGCAAGATCGATCTTGAAATCGCCGGTGTGGATGATGACACCCACCGGCGTTTCGATGGCCAGCGCCACGCAATCGGCCATGGAGTGGGTCACGCGGATCGGCTCAATGGTGAACGGGCCCAGGCTAAAACGCTCCTTGGGCGCAATCTCGATCAGCTCGGTCTCGTCGAGCAGGCCGTTTTCGTCGAGCGCTCCCTCCACGTAGGCCAGCGTGAATTCGGTGCCGTAGACCGGAACCTTCAGCTCGCTGAGCAGCCAGGGTAGGCCGCCAATGTGGTCCTGGTGGCCGTGCGAGAGAATAATTCCTCGCACAAGCGATTTGTTTTCTACCAGGTAAGTAATATCGGGAACGACCACATCGACGCCCAGCAGCTCCGATTCGGGGAACATCAGGCCAGCATCGATCACGATGATGTCGTCTTCCCAGCGGATCGCCATGCAGTTCATGCCGAACTCGCCCAGACCGCCAAGGGGAATGATCTTCAGCTTCTTGGTTTGCATTGTCATCTTCGATGCTATCACCGGGAGGACGAAATTCCGCCGGAAATAGGAGGCGCTTGTTCATGACCCGTTCACACGGCCCAAAAGGACGCCACGAAAACCCCGCACTTCCTGCGACACCGATCCTGCAGACGACTCCATGGAAAGCTCTTGCAAGCCTTTCGCCGGGCAGACCCCTCCCCGGAAGACTTGCAAATGGGTTAAAATGAGGCAGCCTGGCAAATCATGCATGCAAGCCGTTGCTGATCAAAGTGGCCCCGTAGCTCAGGTGGATAGAGCAGCAGTTTCCTAAACTGCGTGCCGGTAGTTCGAATCTACCCGGGGTCACCATAATCAATAAGATACAAGCAAACTAAAAACCGCAGGACGCATTTTCGTCCTCTCTGTCTCTCCCTCCGCTTTTTCATCTCCCCTATAAATATTGCTAAAGAGCAGACTCGCCCGGGCTATCGAATCCTGGATGGCGGATGGTTGGGCAAGCATCTCTTCCGATGGTAGGATCGAGCGATCGGCACCTCAGGGACAGGCCCGCAAACCGGCTGGCCAGGGGGCAAAGAGGGAGAAAGTTCAATGGATCAAATGCAATACAGCCAAAGCGGTCTGCACTTAACCGAGCAATTTGAGGGCTGCAAGCTCTCAGCGTATCCAGACAGCAACAACGTGCCGACCATCGGCTATGGACACACGAAGGGCGTGCAGCTCGGAATGGTCTGCACCCAAACGCAGGCTGGGGCCTGGCTGGATGAGGATGTGGCCTGGGCTGGCTCCGAGGTCAATCGCCTTGTCACCGTACCGCTCACACAGCCCGAGTTCGATGCACTGGTGGATTTCACCTTCAACTGCGGCTGCGGCAACTTTGACCATTCGCACCTGCTGGCGCTCGTCAATCAAGGCGATATGCAGGCTGCCGCGCAGGAGTTTGACAAGTGGGACAAATGCGGCGGTCAGGTAATGGCCGGGCTTTTGCGGCGTCGGGAAGCTGAGCAAAGCGAATTCGACAGCTCTGCCGATCCTTCGGAGCTTGCCACGGTCGGCCAATAGCCCGGAGCTGCCGGATTATATAGATGGGCTGGGCTTGCCCGGCCCATTTGGCAATCCTCAGGGGATTTTTATCTTCCAAGCTGTACCCTTGTATAGTTGGCAAGAGCGCATCCGCGCTCGCTAAGGTTCTTCCTCCAGCAGACAAAACCAACCCAGGATACTGTTTTGACCGCCTCCAAGCATCCGGAAGCCGAAACGCATCTTGAGCAGCGCCTCGGCCTGTTCAGCTCGACCGCCATCGTCATCGGTTCGATGGTTGGCTCGGGCGTCTTTATTGTCGACGCCGACATTTCCCGTGGCGTGGGTTCGCCCGCCCTGCTGCTGGCGGCCTGGATTCTGACCGCCGTGATGACCATCATTGGCGCGCTCAGCTACGGCGAACTAGCTGCCATGATGCCCAAGGCCGGCGGGCAGTACGTTTACCTGCGTGAGGCGCTCGGTCCGCTGTGGGGCTTTCTCTTCGGCTGGACGCTCTTTCTGGTCATTCAGACTGGAACCATTGCCGCCGTGGCTGTGGCCTTCGGCAAATTCCTGGGCGTCTTCTTCCCGGCCATCTCCGCCACCCACTGGCTCTGGCATATTGCCCACGTTCCGGCCTTTAAGCTTGGCCCCATGGTGCTGGGCAACATGGAGATCGGCGTAAGCACGGCCAATCTGACCGGCATTGTGATCGTGGTTCTGCTGGCCGTGGTGAACATCTTTGGCGTAAGCCTGGGTGCACTGATCCAGAACGTCTTCACCTCGGCCAAGGCCATCGCGCTGGCCGGGCTGATTCTGCTGGCCTTCACCCTTGGCCGCAATCCGGCCGCTCTCGCCGCCAACTTCGGTGCAAATTTCTGGGCAGGCGGCGGCTGGCACGATCTGCACAGCGTACAGGTGGGCGTAGGCGGACCGCTGGTCCTGGTCAACTTCTTCGTCATTCTGGCGGTAGTGCAGGTGGGTTCGCTCTTTTCCGCCGACGCCTGGAACAACGTCACCTTCACCGCCGGTGAGGTGAAGAATCCCAAGCGCAACCTGCCGCTCTCGCTGATTCTGGGCACCGGCTTTGTGCTGACGGTTTATTTCCTGGTTTCCGTGGGGTATTTGCTGGTGCTGCCGATGCACGGCGACCCCAACGGCCAGACGATTCTCTCCCGTGGCATTCAATACGCGGCTGAAGACCGTGTAGCTACCGCCGCGCTCGGCCAGATTTTGCACTCAGCTGGCGCCTGGGTGATGGCCGCCGCCATTCTGGTTTCCACCTTCGGCTGCGCCAACGGCATGACGCTGGCCGGAGCCCGCGTCTACTATGCCATGAGCCAGGACGGGCTCTTCTTCAAGAGCGTCGGCAAATTGCATCCCAAGTACAAAACTCCGGTGGCCGGTCTTCTGGTGCAGGCGGTGTGGACGGTGGTGCTCTGCATCTCCGGTTCCTACGACCAGTTGCTCGACTACATCATCTTCGCTGAGCTGGTCTTCTACATTCTGACCATCGTGGCGCTGTTCGTACTCCGTGTGCGCAAACCCGATGCGCCGCGGCCCTATCGTGCCCTGGGCTACCCCGTTTTGCCAGCGATTTACATCCTGCTGGCTTTATGGATCTGTATCGTATTATTGCGCTATAAGCCTCAATATACGTGGCCGGGCCTGGTGCTGGTGCTGCTGGGCATACCCGTGTATCTCTTCTGGCAGCGCAAACAGACAAAAACGCCTCTTCCCGAGGCCCAGTAAGCTTTTGATTCTTTTTTGAGAAGGAAGTTCCCGATTGATGTCCAGACTGCTGCGCATTAAACCCA
Organism: Telmatobacter bradus; assembly: GCF_048629425.1. NCBI lineage: Bacteria > Pseudomonadati > Acidobacteriota > Terriglobia > Terriglobales > Acidobacteriaceae > Telmatobacter > Telmatobacter bradus. The sequence goes on along the minus strand of NZ_CP184532.1, from coordinate 1,331,952 downwards.
TGTCCATGCTGACTGAGGAGGCCGCCGACCAGGGCGAACATACCCTCAAACGTTCCCTCGGCGCACTGAACCTGATTACGCTCGGTATCGGAGCCATTATCGGCGCCGGCATCTTCGTGCTGACCGGCAAGGCTGCCGCCCTGTTTGCCGGACCCGCCGTCTGTTTGAGCTTTGTGCTGGCAGGCATTGTCTGCGCTTTTGCCGGTTTGTGCTACGCCGAATTTGCCTCGATCATCCCCATCGCCGGCTCGGCCTACACCTACGGTTACGCCACCCTGGGCGAGTTGGTGGCCTGGATCATTGGCTGGGATCTGGTACTGGAATATGCCTTTGGCGCAGCCACAGTGGCCGCCGGATGGTCCGGCTACCTGAATAGCCTGCTGCAGCAGCTGCACATTTATATGCCGCCGCGTTTTACCGCCGTTCCGGGCACTCAGCTCTACTTCTATCAGGAAAAGTGGCAACCGCTGAACGCTCTGCCGCAGGGTCTGGCGCTGGCCGGTCTGCCGCACGTGACCGCCATCTGCAACCTGGTGGCCATGATCGGTGTACTGCTGATCACCACCATTCTGGTAATCGGCATCAAGGAATCGGCCAACTTCAACTCAGCCATCGTCATCGTCAAGCTGGGCATTGTGGGCGTCTTCCTGCTGGTGGGCGGATTCTTCCTGCTCAAGCACCCCTCGCTGGCCTTCCACAACTGGCACCCGTTCATTCCGCCAGTGGACGCGCATGGCCACTATGGCTGGATGGGCATTGCCACAGGCGCTTCGTCCATCTTCTTTGCCTACATCGGCTTTGACGCCGTTTCCACCGCCGCGCAGGAGGCCAAGAACCCCAAGCGCGACATGCCCATCGGCATTCTCGGTTCGCTGGTGGTCTGCACCCTGCTCTACATTCTGGTTTCCACCGTGCTGACCGGCCTGGTGAACTACACGCAACTGAACGTGGGCGATCCGGTGGCTCTGGGCATTGATGCCACGGGCGTTAGCTGGGGCTCGATCCTGGTCAAGCTGGGCGCGGTCTTTGGTCTGGCCACGGTCATGCTGGTCATGCTCCTTGGCCAGTCGCGCGTCTTCTTCTCCATGTCCCGCGACGGCCTGCTGCCCAAGTGGGCCTCGGCCATCCATCCCAAGTTCCGCACGCCCTGGATCTCGACCATCGTGGTGGGTGTGATTGTCTCCATCATGCCAGCCTTCAAGGACATCGACTTCCTCTCCGACTTGGTGAACATCGGCACGCTGCTGGCCTTCACCATCGTCTGCGCCGGAGTCTGGGTGCTGCGTGTGCGCCAACCGGAGCTGGTGCGTCCCTTCAAAACGCCCCTGGTACCGCTGGTTCCCATCTGCGGCATTCTGAGCGCTGTCTTCATCATGACCCGCCTGCCGTTCATCACCTGGGCAGTCATGCTGGGCTGGCTGGCCTTTGGCCTCATCATCTACTTTGGTTACTCAGTGCGCCACAGCAAGGTTCAGCAACTGAACAACAAATAAGCAGTTAAAAAGCCAAAAAAGAGCGGCCTTCCCTACCGGGAGGGTCGCTTTTTCAGGCGTAAAAAACATCTTCGCAAAGCCTTCCGACGCTGGAACCAACGCACCTCAAGCAGGTTCCCGGGAGCCACTACCGTGAAACGCTTCGGGAAACAGATGCTTTTTCACAAGAAACTCCCAGACCGTACGCCGCAATCCTGCCGAAAATAGGGCTGGAGGGCAAAGCATGAGCAAAGTGCGAGAGACGCGGATTGTGGATATTCGTGAAGCCGAGGCCCGGCTTGAAGATTTAATCAACGAGCTTGCGCCGGGTGAGCGCTTCCTGGTCAGCGTAGACGGCGTTCTGATGGCCTCGCTGACAGCCCTGACCGAGGATGAGATTGCTGGCATGGAACTGGGTGAAGGCGACCACTGAAGTATTTTCGGAATGCTGCAGGCCAAAAATACTCGAAAGCCGCCTTGCACGGTTTCTTTTGCGGTTTATGCTTCAGCCTTAGCGCAGTGCTCGTCGAGGGCGCGGCCTAGTTCGGCGGCAATCTGCTCCGCCGTACTCTGCTCAATAACAGAGCGCTGCATCAGATAGGCCAGTTGACCATCGCGCAGAATCGCCACCGAGGGCGATGAGGGTGGATTGCCGGCAAAATAGCTGCGAGCCCGTTCAGTAGCCTCGCGATCCTGCCCGGCAAAGACGGTAATCTTGCGGTCCGGCTGGCCAGCGGCAGCATTCAGCGCCAGGCGAACGCCCGGACGCATCTTGCCTGCCGCGCAACCACAGATCGAATTGACCACCACCAGCGTCGTTCCGGGCTGGCTGACAGCGGCATCCACCGCATCAACCGTCCGGGCCTCTTCAATCCCGATGCGCACCAACTCTTCGCGCATGGGAATCGTCATCAGTTCTGGATACATGTTTACCTCCGGCAGGGGGAACTGCCTGAGGCCATTCTACGGTTAGATCCCCTACGCTGAAAGGACAGGAACGTTTTTTGTGGCTCTGCTCTTGGAACTTGTTCTAACCGGCGCAAAGCGATCCTTCAGACGCAGAATCGGCTGTTCAATCCAGTGCCGCATCGCCATGCTGATGGCAAGACTGATCAAAAAGCTGCTCACACACTGAAGCACTGCGGAGGTTCTTTTGCCTGCCTGCAACGACGGCACTACATATGGAGCTGCATGCTGTATGCAGTCGAAGACAAAATAGTGAATCAGATAGAGTGAATAGCTCGTGTCGGAGATGAGTTTAAGTAGACGAGTGCGCAGCAGGCGCGCCCACCAGACAGGTTGCCCGGCGTAACGAATCGCCGCAAAAACAACCAGCGCAAAGGAAATGTCTACCATGCTCAGGCCAACCGAAATAGCCAGTGGCTTCTGCTGGGCATTGTAATAACTGGCCCACAGCACGGCCGATCCGGCCAAAAGAGAGCAAGTAACAACATTCAGGAGCATGCTCCTTTTCTGCCACCACTCCGTATGCCGGTTGGAGTGCTCCACCGTAATGGCCAACAGAGAACCTAAAGCCAACCCATCCATCCGCGTATAGAAACTGAAGTTCCACAGAATATTGGGCGGGCAAAGAACCCAGCGTGCTCCTGCCGCACCCACAATCATTCCTCCCAAAATCAGCAGGAAAACACGCCGGTTGGTAAAACGAATCAGCGGAGCCCACAACGTGTAATAAACCTCTTCCACCGACAAGGACCACAGCACGCATATACCGATGGAAATAGGTTCCACCAGATGCGCATCCACAAAGATCTGGCTAGCCAGAGAACGTGGCAGCAGGCTGGAATAATAGAAGATGTATTGGCTCCACTCGGCCACTGTTCCTGGATGATGCACTGCGATAGAAGCTGCAATAAAAAAGAACAAAACCAGAAAATAGGGCGGAAAAATGCGGAGCGCACGACGCAAATAAAATGTTCTGAAGTAGCCGGGCTCATTGCGCAGTTCCAGCAGGATGCTGGTGATTAAAAATCCAGAGAGTACAAAAAAAAGGTCTACGCCCAGCCAGCCAAGACGCGAACCTAGCGCCGGAAACCAGGGCACGTAATGCGTATAAATGACCGCCATAATTGCAAGGGCACGCAAGCCATCCAATTCACGGATTCTCATAGGGCTCCTATAGGAAGACTTTCGATATTGGAAATTTACTTTTAATAAACCTTGGAAGCATTATGCCTGAAGATGCTGGGCGGGAATGGCGAAAATCTTTGACCACGCCTGAAGCCCACCGCTGAACGTGTACTCTGAAAGACGTGAATATCGAGGAAAACATCCTTCTTGCCACGCTGACCACCTTCGGCATTGGCGGTCCGGCACGTTGGCTGGTCGCAATCCGCACTGAAGAAGAACTGGTGGAGGCCGTGAGCTGGGCGCGGGCGCGGCAGCTACCACTTTTTGTGCTGGGCGGCGGCAGCAATCTGCTCGTCTCCGATGCGGGCTTTGACGGCCTGGTGATGCGCATGGCCCTCGAGGGCGTGGAAGAACAGGGTTCGCTCTTGCGCGCTGCGGCAGGCATGGAATGGGATGCGTTTGTTTCTTTGGCTGTGAGCCGTGGCTCTGCGGGAGTTGAGTGCTTGGCCGGCATTCCCGGCACCGTGGGTGGAACGCCAGTGCAAAATGTAGGCGCTTACGGGCAAGAGGTCGGCACAGCAATTGAATCCGTGCGGGCCTACGATCTTGAAACCAACACCTTCATCGAGTTCAGCGCTGCAGAATGCGGCTTCAGCTATCGTCGCAGCCGTTTCAACACCGTGGATCGTGGCCGCTACATTGTCACCCGCGTCGATTACCGCCTGACTCCGCAAGGTACGCCACAACTGGATTACGCCGACCTGAAAAAGCACTTTGCAGACCGCGCCAGTCAGCCCTCGCTCGTTGAAGTAGCCGAGGCCGTGCGCGCCATTCGCCGCACCAAGGCCATGAGTCTGATCGAGGGCGACACCGATTGCCAGAGCGCCGGCAGCTTCTTCAAAAATCCCACGGTGGAAGCATCCGTGGCCGAGCAGGTACGCAGCTTTGCCAAGAGCCACGGTCTGGCCCTGCGCACCTACCCCACGGCGGATGGAAGAGAAAAGATTCCTGCCGCATGGCTGATTGAGCAGGCGGGGTTTCCCAAGGGATTTACGATGGGCCGCGCCGCCATCAACTCACGTCATACGCTGGCTCTGGTGAATCGCGGCGGAGCCACGGCTACCGAAGTGCTCCGGCTGGCCGCCAGCATTCAGGCGGGCGTTCTGGAGCGCTTCCACATTCCTCTGGAGATGGAACCGGTGCGGGTGGGATTCCCGGGCGAACCGCTGCCGTAGGGTCTGCTGCGACAGTCTTTGATCTGGTGAAGAAAGAGTGTTTTCGTGCTTTCCCACCCTAGCCGCAAAAACAAAGACGTGGCGAGGGTGAGGCACCCAGAGAAGCGCGGCAAACGCCAGATCCGGCAGTTTGCTGCGGAATGGCTCTGATTCCGGGCGGACAAAGCGTTCCAACTGCACTTCAAGCGCATACAATGGCTAGGACAGCGGAAAATTTGTCGGGGTGGACCTGTGAACCTCGGGTCGGGGTTCGGCTTCCGCGCCGCCAAAAATCTCTTCGCGCTGGGTTGGCTTTCATCAGGTATGAACGAGAATTTACATCAGCTACGCTGTATCGGTTGCGGCACACGCATCCGCGGCGCAGAGGCGCAGCCGGACTTTCGCTGCGTGGCCTGCGGAGAACTGTTTGAAGTCGAGTACCCGGGCTGGAGTGAGCGCAAGGGACCGGATCGTCCCAACGCCGGCGCGCTGAAGTGGCTCTGGCGCGAACGCCGCTCTTCGCATGAGTGGATCGACCACTCCGGCGTCTGGCGCTTCCGCGAGCTGCTGCCGATTCTTGACAGCTTTGGCGATGTGGTCAGCCTGCGCGAGGGCAATACGCCGCTCTACCATCTGCGCCGCGCCGCCAAGCGCCTGGGCGTGGATCAGATCTACGCCAAACATCAGGGCATGAACCCCACCGGATCCTTCAAGGACACCGGCATGACGGCCGCCCTGAGCGTAGCCAAGGAACGCGGTTTCGAGTGGGTGGCCTGCGCCTCCACGGGAAACACTTCGGCCGCCATGGCTGCCTATGCGGCCCGCGCCGGGCTGCGCAGCCTGGTGCTGATTCCCGAAGGCAAAATCGCCTGGGGCAAGCTCAGCCAGGCCATGGATTACGGCGCGGTCACCTGCCAACTGAACACCGACTTTGACGGCTGCCTGAGCCTGCTGACCAACATCGTCAAGGAATCGCCCATCTATCTGCTTAACTCCGTCAACCCTTACCGTCTGGAGGGCCAGAAGACGCCAGCCTTTGAGATTGCCGAGGCCTTTGACTGGAATGTGCCCGACCACGTGATCGTACCGGGCGGCAACCTGGGCAACAGCTCAGCCTTGGGCAAGGGATTCCGCGAGCTCAAGGAACTGGGTCTGGTGGCCCGCCTGCCGCGCATCTCCGTGATTCAGGCCGAGGGCGCTAATCCGCTGGCACGGGCCTTTGCAGCAGGCGACGTGGAGCACCTGACGCCGGTGGAAGCGCATACCCGCGCCACCGCCATCCGCATCGGCAATCCGGCCAGCTGGCGCAAGGCTGCCCGCGCCATTCAGGAAACCGGCGGCCGCTGCATCGACGTGAACGAGGCGGAGATCAGCATCGCCAAGGCCGAAATGGGCACCGAAGGTCTGGGCTGCGAGCCCGCCTCCGCCGTCACCCTGGCTGGCTTGAAGAAGCTGCGCGCCGAAGGCTTCATCGGCTCCGGTGAGACGGTCGTGCTGGTGCTTACCGGCCACACCCTCAAGGATGCCGATTACACTATCGACTTCCATCGCGGAAACCTGCTGAACGAAGAAGAGAGCAAGGGCTACGAAAATGAGCTGGCCCCCCTCCGCCGCAATGCCGTGGTCTGCGACGCCAGCGCCTCCGCCGTTCTGGCCGCGCTCAAGGGAGCAACCCAATGAGCGAAGCTCACATGCTCAGGCCGGGAGCGCTGAAACTGCGCCTTCCGGCCACCTCTGCCAACCTCGGACCCGGCTTTGACGCTGCCGCCATCGCCCTCGACTTCGCTCTTGAGATCGAAGCCACGCCGGCCGAAGCCTTCTCGATTGCCGCCAGCGGCCGCAACGTAGAGCAGTGCGGCCAGCTCAAGAACAACCTGATTCTGGAAACCTACCAGCGCCTGCTTGAGCGCGAGCAAAAAAACCTTGTTCCGCTGGCCCTGCGCATGCAGAACAACATTCCCTTGGGAATGGGCTGCGGCAGTTCGGCTGCCGGTCTAGTGGCTGCCATCCAGTTGGCCAACCACTATGGCCAGCTGAACTGGGATGAAAACCAGATGCTCGACGAGGCCTACGCCCTGGAAGGCCATCCTGACAATGTAGCCGCCTGCCTGCTGGGTGGCTTTGTCACCTGCGCCTGCGAGGACAGCCGGATCTACGCTGCCCAGGTCGAACCACCCGAGGAGTGGCGTGCGCTCGTCGTACTGCCCACCGATCCGCTCTCTACCCAAAAGGCTCGCGCCGTGCTGCCCGATTGCTACAACCGCGCCGACGTGGTGGCCAACATCCAGTCAGCCTCGCTGCTGGGTCTGGCGTTTGCCACTGGGGACGCAGATCTGCTGCGTCTGGCCGTACGTGACCGCATCCATCAGCCTTACCGCGCCGCCATCTGCCCCCTGCTCAATCCGCTGCTTGGACTGGCAGGCAAGAACGGCATCCTTAGCGCCTCGCTCAGCGGTGCCGGCCCTTCAGTGCTGGTGATTGTGGAAAGCGAGAGAAAGCTTGCAGAGGCCGAGGCGGCCGTACGATCCACTTTGAGCTGCAACCAGCAGACCGAAATTCTTGCCAGCCGCTTCCCGAGTACCGGTGCCGCAACGACCTCAATCCCATAGAAACACCCCTGGTAGGACGAGAAGCACAGAGGCTCTCGTCCTACGGGAGTAATCATCCTATTACTCAAGTAGTAACTTATTTTTCGAGGCGTGACTGATTCAGAAATATTCCATTTTCTAGCAGATTGAATTACCAAAGTTAAGCTTGTTTTTGTTACCTAAGTTTGCTTGCTATTCCTCCCCGGAACACCTAAAGTCGCAGCGTGAGCAGTTCTGGGGGAGGGCTGCTCTAGCGCCCGTGATCCCTTGTGGATCCGGGCGCTTTGATTTCATAGTAATGAAATGCAAATTTAAGAAAATAAAGCGTCAATTTCGTAATTATTAAAAATTTTCCTTTTTTCCTTCCGCCTTTTCCAGTAAACCCTGCGACTTTCCTGCTTTTCCGCGCATCCCATAATTGTCAGGCACCGGTATACTGAAGCGGTTGCCGTTTCGCAAGGAGGAACATGGCTGGAGTTGGAGTTTTGGAAGTAACCGATGCAACGTTCGAGCAGGAGGTGCTGCAGAGCGAGCAGCCTGTTCTGGTCGATTTCTGGGCGGTTTGGTGCGGTCCCTGCAAGGCCATCGGCCCCATCGTCGATGAGATCGCCGGCAAGTACGCTGGCAAGCTGAAGGTCGCCAAGGTCAACGTGGACCAGAACGGTGCCACACCCTCGCGCTTCGGCATCCGTGGCATTCCCGCGCTGCTCTTCTTCAAGGATGGCAAGGTTGCCGACCAGATCGTCGGCTTCGTGCCCCAGGAAACCATTGAAGAGAAGGTCGTCAAGGTTCTCGCCTAGCTTCTGCCTTGCTCTTAAAGTAAAAACCCGGCCTTGTGGCCGGGTTTTTCTTTGTGAAAAGAAGCTGGGAGCTAGAGGCTAGAGGCTGAAAGCTGCTTTTCTACTCCCGTCCCCGGAACTGAATGATCCTGCGCCGGTCGCGTTTGCTGGGGCGCTTTTCCGGCAGCGGAGCAATCAGCTGCATGGCCTTGCGCATCTCGGCTGCAGCCATTCTTGCCTTCTGGCTTTCTTCGGTTTCCTTGTAGAGCGTCTGGGCCACGGCCGCAGGGCCACGCATCTCGCTCAGCTCCACCACATCCACTTCAAAGATGCCGCCCTCGTTTTCAATCCTCAACCGATCGCCCGGTCGCACGTCGCGGGCAGGCTTGGCCTTGGCGCCGCGCAACTGCACACGACCGAGTTCGCAGGATCGCCCGGCCAGCGCACGGGTTTTAAAGAACCGCGCTGCCCACAACCATTTGTCGATGCGTACTGCTTCCATGCTTCTATGGTAGCGGAGCCGATAAAGGCTGCGCATCTTCCGGGCAGGAACAATACACTGGATACGGCGGTGAATTCCGGTTCACTGAGCATTGAAGATGCTGCAATCATCGCCCGCGCACGCACAGCCTATCGTTTGCTAGGGCAAAAACTTCCCGGCAGCGATGTAAAGCGCGCTCTGCTCAAGCCAGACGCCAAACCGCGCATTGATTCCGACTACGGAATGGCCACCGTACTGATGCTTTTTCCCGACTGGTGCCAAAGCTGCAGTGAACAGACAAAGACGCTCACTGAGTTTGCTCGCTTAAACACTGAAACAAAAATTCACGCCTATGCTCTGGTCTTTCACGACGACTTTGGCGTACCTGAAAGCAAGCCCGTCGAGACAGATTGGAAGGATCTGGAAGGCACTTCGACGCTGGTCGTTGGTGCTGAAGCCGCCCGCAATCTTGGGGCGATTGATTTTCCATTGGGCGTTGTTGTCGATCAGGATGGAATTGTGCGCTTTGTCGGTCCGTTACCGGAGAACGCTTTTCAGGGGAATGGCTGTGTAGCGCGAATCCTCCAGCGCGTGGCTAACCACCACTTGGTAGAGGAACAACTGCGCAAGGCCATGCAGCCTGCACAATAAAACCGGTTCAGGCTGCGTGCGGCAACAAGCGAATTGCGGCAATGGCCTCTATTGTCTGGAAACTCGGACGGATCCCGCGCGGTGGTTTTAGCTTTCCTCTTGCCCCACGCTGCCTGCAGCATGAAAATGCCGCCAGATATTTTCCGCGGTCTTTTGCTGCACCACGGCGGCCAGCGACTCGGCCGAGGCCTGTTTGACCTCCCGCAGGCTGCCAAAGTGGGTGAGCAGGCGCTGGCGTGTGAGCGCGCCCACACCCTCAATCTCCAGCAGCTCCGAATCGCGGTCGCGCATAGCGCGGCGCTGGCGGTGGTAGCCGATGGCAAACCGGTGGCTCTCGTCACGGATCAGCTGAATCAGGTGCAGCACCGGCGAACGGCGGTCGAGCACCACCGGCTCGTCCTCGTTGCCGTATACGTAAATCACCTCTTCGCGCTTGGCGATGGAGGCCAGCGGCTGCGTCGTCAGCCCCAGCGCCGAGAGCGCCTCGCCCACCGCATGCAACTGGCCCAGGCCGCCGTCAATCAGCACCAGCGAGGGCATCTCCTTCTTCTCTTCCTGCAGGCGCTTGTAGCGGCGTGTGACGACCTCGTTCATGCTGGCAAAATCGTCCACTCCGGTCACGGTTTTCACCTTGAACTTGCGATAGGCCTGCTTGTTCATCTTGCCGTCTTCCCAGACGACCAGCGAAGCCACCGTCTCAGCGCCTTGAATATGCGAAATGTCGAAGCACTCGATGCGTTTGGGAAGCTCAGGCAGCAGCAACGCATCGGCCAGCGCCTCCTGAATGGCCTTCTGCGAGGGCTGCAACACGCGAAAGCGCTGGGTATGCGACTGGTGGGCATTCTGACCCACCAAGTCGATGAGCGCGCGCTTGTCGCCACGCTGCGGCACGGCCAGTTCCACCTTGTGTTTGGATTGCGCGCTCAGCAACTCCGTCAGCACCTCGCGGTCGTCAAAGTCCACAGGCACCAGAATGCTGCGCGGCACATACGGCTGCTCAATGTAGAGCTGTTTGACGAGGGCGCTGAAGATCTTGCCGGGACGAAATTTTTCTTCCCTGCCCTCCTCAGAAATCTCCGCGCCTTCCTCGGCTTCGTCGTCGGTCTCCATGAGGGTCGCAAGCTCTTCCCAGAAAAACTCGCGACGATCAACGATCTTGCCTGAGCGTACGTGAAAGAGGTTCACGGCCAGCATGCCATCGGCAAAGTAGTAGCCGAAGACGTCGGCTTCGTCGCTCAGCTCGGCGGTATCCACGCGCTGGCGGGTTTGCAGTTGCTGAATTGTCACCAGCTGATCGCGCAGCCGCGCTGCCGCTTCAAAATGTTCTTCACTGGCGGCAACCATCATGCGCTCGGTGAAGGTGCGCTCCAGGTCGCCATGACGGCCCTCCAGCAGCATCGACGCATCTCGGATCGCCTCTCGATAAGCCTCGGGCGCGACGAGGCCCTCGACGCACGGGCCCAGGCAGCGGTGAATATAGTGCTCCAGGCACGCCCGCGGATGATAGCGGTTCAGGTCCACCTTGCAGCTGGGAATCTGAAAACATTTGTGGATCAGCTCCACAGCGCGATAGGCGAGGCTCGACGGCAGATAGGGACCGAAGTAGGCAGCGCCGTCTTTGCGCAGTTTGCGCGTGACAAAGACCTTGGGATGGCGATCGGTGAGTGTGAGCTTCACATAGGGGTAGGTCTTGTCGTCGCGCAGCAGGATGTTGAAGCGCGGCTGGCGCTGCTTGATCAGGTTGTTCTCAAGCGCCAGCGCCTCCTGCTCATTGCCCACCAGGATGTACTCAAGATCGACGGCCTCGCGCATCAGTGAGCCGGTTTTGGCGTTGGCCTGACTGGCGGCCAGCAGGTAGCTGCGCACCCGCGACCGCAGGTTCTTGGCCTTGCCCACATAGATCACCTCACCCTCGGCGTTTTTGTACAGATAGACGCCGGGTTCGGTGGGCAACAAACGGATTTTTTCGACTAGATCCATGGGGAAGCAGACAGCTACAGAAAGAATATAGCTTCCAGCTGCTAGCCTCCAGCTTCCAGCTTTTTTGTGGGGGGGAGTGAGTCGTCAGCTTTCAGCAATTGGGAACTGGGGACTGGGGACTGGAAGCTGTTCCACAAACAAAAACGCGGCAGCCGAAGCCACCGCGTCTTTGGGTTGAGTTTGCGTTAGAAGTTGATGCGGGCCGCAATCTCCACCTGACGCGGCGTGTAAAGGAACGCGCTGCTGTTGGAGTTGTTCGGCACCATGAAGCTCTGGTCACCCGTTCCGTTCACACCTTCGTACTGAACGTTTGTGCCCGTCAGATAGTACAGGTAGGTGCTCTTGTAACCGGTGATGTTCTGATGGTTGGCGATATTGAAGACGTTGAGTATCAGGTCGACGCTCTTCACATACTTCGTGGCATCCAGGTTCACCGACTTCTGCAGACGCACATCGTCGACGATGCGGCGGGGATACTTGTAGGTGTTGTAGCCGATCTGCGGAATTGCCGACAGACCACCCGAACCGTTCCAGTAGTTGCCCACGCCGTTGGTGGTGTAGTTACTGGTTCCGGCCGTGAACGGAAGTCCATTCTGCATCTGGAAGCTGTCGTCGAAGCTCCAGTCGTTGGTCAGCCACTTGACCGGGTTGCTGGTCTTGAGGTTCGGCAGGTTATAGATGGCATAGGCCACGAAGCGCTGCGGCACGTTGAAGGCCGAATTGCCGTAGTTGACGTGGGTGTTGCCATAAGGATCGTACCAAGAGTTGGCCGCACCCTGGGTGTTGGTGTTCTGGGCAAAGTCCAGAGCATGCGACCAGGTGTAATTCACGTCAAAGGTAACGCTCTTCATCGAGCGATTCAACAGTTCGATGGCCAGAGCGTGGTAGTTGGAGTTCACGTTGGAAATGAACTCGGTGATCGAGCTGAAGTACGCTGCATTGGCACCGAGCCGCGCGGTGTTGCCGTAACCCGTGTAGGTGGGCACCACAAACTGCGTGCCAGTCGGACCCAACGGACCCTTGCCGTTTGCATCGGCGGTAACCGTCAACGTCTGATTGGTGGTAGTCGGATTCAGGTTCACGTCAAGGAAGTTAGGCAGACGACGGCCCAGACCACCCAGATAGCTCAACGACAGGACCGTACCCTTACCCAGATCCTGCTGCAACTGCAGATCGAACTCCTGCACCTCGGGCAGCTTCAGATTCGGCGCCATGAAGTAAGAGGTGGGACACGATGTGCTGTACGCCGCGCAGGCCAACGATGAAGCTTCGATGTTCGGAAAGGTCGGAGCGCCCGAGGTCTTGCCCTTCCATGAGCTGGTTAACTGGCCATTGGGGCTGCCAGTTCCAAGACGCACGTTCTCGATATTGCCGTTGGTGATGCGGCCATAATAGATGCCGTAACCGCCACGCAGAACAGTCTTGCCACCGCCGAAAAGGTCATACGAAAAGCCGACGCGCGGACCGAAGTCAGTGTTGTCGGTAGGGTTGTTGGTCAGGCCAAGGTAGGGAGCAAAGCTGCCGGTGGCCGAGGTCAGATTCAGATCTGCATCCGGCATCGTTTCGTGATCCCAACGCAGACCGAGTTCCAAAGTCAGGCGGGGCGAAACTTTCCAGTTATCCTGAGCGAAGACGCCAAGATCCATCGTGTTAATTTGGTAGGCCGGATTGCCGAAGCCCTGTGCGAACGTTGAGTAACAGGGGTAAGAACCCAGAATCGAGCTGCTCGAATAAGAGGCCGAACCACCCGAATCGCAACCATAGCTGGTGCCCGACGGCGTTACGCCATTCTTCTTGTTCAGCAGGTCGTTGACCATGTTGCCCACGTATGCGTAGCTGAAGTAGCCGTTGCTCTCGTAGGTGTTGTTCATCAGGTCGTAGTTGTGGACCACGTCAACGCCGAACTTCATGCTGTGGTTACCCTTGGCAACGTAAAGCACATCGCCGATCTGCCACTTGGTCTCATAGGGATAGGCCGTGCGATGCGAGTAGTAAGGCGAACCGGCGTTAAAGCCGTACTTTGAGCTGGCTGCCACATACGGCACATTTCCGGTGCTGGCCGTCAGATCGGAGTTGGTATAGCTGGTGTAGGCCTGCTGGGTTTCATCATCCAGCTCGCGGCTGTACTGGTAGAGGGCTTCGTTGCTGATGTTGTTGCTGATCAGGCTGGTCAGCTTGGCTACGCCGTAATCCAGCTTGACGAAGTCGTTACCCTGGGCATCCCGCGAGTAGTTGTCAGAGGCCGTGGTCTGCACGCCACCCGGCGAATCCCAGCGCAGGCGATGTTCTAGCACGCTCAGGTGTTCACGCGGTGTGATCTGCCAGTCGATCTTCGGCGTGTTGATCTCCTGGTAGCCAAAGCGGCTGACCGTGCCGATGTCGCTGTTCAGGCCAAGATCGTTGATCGTGGAAACACCGTTGTAGTTGCTTGCGCTGATGTTGGTGCTGCCATAGACCATGGCGGCCCAGTCATACGATGCCTGGGCAAAGGTGATCTTCTGGCGAGCCGCCAGAGCGCAGGTCGCTGCATCATTGACGTTTGTGGCCGTGCCAGAAAGCAGGCCTGTCGCCACGGCGCAGTTGGCGTTTGAGACCGAAGGCAGCGTGTAGAAATACTGCGGATTGCTCGGCACGCCCACCACCGGGAAGACGTGGGTGTGCTGATCGTAGGTGTACATCCAGAACAGCTTGTCCTTGATCAGCGCGCCGCCCACCGTAAAGCCGTAGATCTTGCGGATGTCTTCGGGCTTGATGTGCTTGGTGGTCGTCGTGTTGTTCGCAAACGTGGTCAGCGTGGTGTAGTCGTTATAGGCGTTCCAGTTGCTTTCCTTGTCATAGAAGTAGGCTTCGCCGTGCAACTGGTTGGTGCCGCTCTTGGTCACCGAGGTGATGACGCCGCCGGCGGCGCGACCAAATTCAGCCGAGTACACACCGCTGTTCACGGCAAACTCACGGATCGCGCTGCCGGAGGTCGAATACGCCTCACGGGTACGACCACGCTCTTCGGCAAAGAAGGCCTGATTGTCGTCGGCGCCGTCGATTTCCACGTTATTCAGCAGGGTGCTGATGCCGCGCACACTCACCATGCCGTAGCCGTTTCCGTCAGAAACCACACCGGGCGTGGTCATGGCGAGGCTCGACCAGCGGCGGTTGTTGATCGGGATGTTCTGCATCGCCACGGTGTTCAGCGTGTCGGAAAAGTCAGGCGATTCGGTGTTCATCACCGGAGTGGTATCGCTGACCACTACTTCCGTAGCGCTACCGGCCAGGGCAAGGTGCGGCGTCAGGCTGGTCACCTGGGCCACCTGAACCGTCACACTCGTAGCCTTGTAGCTGGCAAAGTTCTGCGCGGCCACCGTCACCGTATAGGTGCCGGGTTCCAACAGAGGAGCCTTGAAGAAGCCGCTGGCGTCGCTCGTGAGCGTGACTTTGAAGCCAGTGCTGGCGTTCTGGATTGTGATCGTAGCTGCATTCACTACGGCGCCCGACGGATCCTCCACGGTTCCGGCGATCGATCCTTGGGTCGTCGACTGCGCACGAGCAGCCAATCCGCCCATACAGAGCATCAGAGAGAAAATCGCCGGACATAACAGCCCCAGGCGGATTCGTTGTTTCGTCATTCTAGGCCCTCCAAAGGAGTTTTTTACCAAGTTGCACGGGTTAAGTGTTTACAGAATGGGGACTTGATCAAAAGCAATGAGAATGTGTCCTGCAGATTTATTCTCTTTTTCTCCCCTATAAATCCGGGATTCGGGGAGTTAAAGAGGTAGATTGGGCAGCATTCCCCTGCCAATCCCATATCGTACGGAACCCGCATGAAAATCCGGTAAATACCGCCAGCGCCCGTGGGAAGAATACTGCGCGGCTTGCAGGATTTTCTGGACTGCCAACCAACCGGAAAGCACAGAATACGGATCTTCTGTTCCGTCTTTGGCTGACATAAGCCTTCATGGCTTGAATCTGCCTGGCGTTCGGATCGTTCCGGGGAAAACGCCACGACAGGTCCACAAGCCAGGAAGCAACCTATAGAGTATGGTCCAGTTCTGATTGTAATAAAAGAGGTAAATCCATGATTTTATGCGTGAAAAATATCGGTTTTTGTGGAAAACAAGAACATATTTTCATTTCTGGAAAAGCATCTTCCCTCCTACCTGCCGGGGCAAAAAACAGAATGGCCGGCCCCTTAGGGAACCGGCCATAAAGCATCGCTTCAAAACAATTTACCGACCGCTTCCCGGTCCCCAGCTCAGCTTGACGCCAACGCGAAGCGTGAACGGCAGACTACGGTAACCGATCGGAGCGATATGCTCCTGATTCAACAGGTTTTCTCCCTGCGCATACACCGAGAGACCCTTGATGAGCTGGTAGCTTCCGCCCAGATCGAGCTTGGCGAAGCCGTGGTCCAGGTCACGGTTGGGCAGCAGCAGGCTGTTGCCGCCGCTGGCATCCATATACCCCAACATGGTGGAGTCGTCGCTGCGGCTGGCATACGACGAAGCGAAGACGCCGGTCAGCTTGTGAGAAGCATAGATGGCCGTAAAGTAGCCGGTGTGGGGCGGACGACGGAAGGGACGCGCACCCACCAGCGGCGTATCGCTACCGATGGAAATACCGTTATACGTTGGCGCATAGCCTTCGAGCAGCGCCTCATTGTCGCTGTCAAACGAGCGCTCGACCACCGCATCCAGATAGGTGTAGCCACCGCGCAGGCTCAGATTGCGTCCAATGCCGCTTTCAATCGAACTCTCGATGCCCTGGGCGCGGAAGGCCTGCGAGTTTACCTCGGCACCATAAATGCCGTCCGTATTCAACTCAACCAGAAGTTCCTGTTTCTGGCTTGCCGTCATCCCCGTCAGTACCTCGGAAAGCAGTCCCGAGCCAACGTACTCCAACTCCCGTCCGAACTGGTTGTGAAAGTAAGAGACGCGGAAGTTGATGTGGTCGCCCAGGAACGACTGCGCCAGACCACCCTCATAGGTGCGGGCAGAGGGTGCGGTCAGCGGCGAAATGTGCAGCGCCGCAATGGACGACTGCGCACCATTCTCCTGCAGCAGGTTGTACAGCGAGTAGTCCTGATCGGTCAGCTTCGGTTCGCGCACGGCGTCGCCGTAGTTGAACAGAATGCGCGTACTGCTAAATACGCCCTTGCGGGGCTTGAACGCGTACCAGGAAAATCCGGCGCGGGGTGAGGTCTGGGTGCCGAAGAGCGAGTAGTGCTCCAGGTTTCCGCCCAACGTGTAGAAGAAGCGGTTCTTGTAGTCGCCATGCACGTTGGCAATGTAGTTGTAGTTGGAACGCTCCACCGGACCATAGTAGGCGCTGCCCGGCTCTGCGCCGCGCTCATCTTCATACTGGAAGCCAACCATGGCCGCCAGATGGGGGGTAAGCTTTACATCGCCGTTGTAGGTCAGGGCATCGCGGTTGGAAACAAACTGGTCGCCATAGGTTCCGCAGTCCAGCGTGGCCTGTCCCGTAGCCGAGTAGCCGTTGGCGCCGGTGATCGTCACCGTCTGGCCCAGTGAGCCCGCGCTATAGCAGGCATAGCTGTAGCTGACGGGCGTGCCCTGCATGGACCACAGATTCAGCTGCTCGCGCTTGCGCGTCAGGCCGTAGCGCACCGTGTTGTGAAAGCTCTCCGTCGTCTGGTTGGAGATGGAGCTGCTCAGGTACAGATCCTGATCCTTCTGGGTGGAGTCGTCGGCCACATGATAGAAGTCCCAGGCATTGGGAACGCCGGTGGCAGCCACGTTATAGTGCAATGTACCGCGCACCACCGTGCTGGCCGTCGGCTGCCAGCCGAGATTGGCCACAGTGGAGGCCAGATGATGCTCGTCGCGGGGCAGATCATTGCTTGTCTGCAACCAGCCATAGGCACCCAGATAGTCCAGCTTGCCATGGGTTCCAGCCACAGTCAGACTCTCACGGGTGGTGTACAGGCTGCCGCCTTCGGCCTCCAGAATCACCGAAGGAAAGTTGGTTGTACCGTGGGCCGTGGTCAGGCTCACCACGCTGGTCATGGCGCCAGCTCCAAATAGGTTGGAGTTCGGTCCGCGATAGACCTCCACGCTCTCCAGGTTGTTGGTCGAAAGTGCGCCAAAGTCGAACTGGCTGCCCAGATCATCAACATCGATGCCATCCATCAGCACCAGATTGTCCGTCGATACACCGCCGCGCACAAACAGCGAGGTCCACGAGCCGCGGCCCTCGGTCTGCACCACCGAAACACCCGGCATCATGCGCATGGCGCTTACCAGATCCGTGCTCAGGGCAAAATCGGCCTGGCTCAGCACGGTGGTGGTGGCGCTGGTCTGCGCCTGTGGCGTTGGAGTGCCGGTGGCCGTCACCACGACTGACTCATGCACCCAGGCCGGTTCCATCACCAGCGTCTTTTCCACCACATCACTGCGGCCAGCGTAAAAATCCGGCGTCTGCAACTGCCGGAAGTTGTCGGCCGAGAGCAGCAGGAACAGATGGCCTTGCGTGCCGGTCAGAATCTGAAAGCTGCCGTCGGAGGCCGTCTCAGACTGACCGACCACCTTCCCCTTGCACACCAGCAGCACGTGTACACTTTTGAGCCGTGCGCCGGTTGCGTCCGTGACTGTGCCGTGAATCGATGCCGCGCTGGCCGCCGTGGCCACAGCGCCCAACAGCAGCAGCGCCAGCATCTGGCTGGCCCTGGTAAGAAGATTTCTAGTTAAAAAGCTGGAGATGAAACGCATTCTGGCTCCTTCGTTCCCCTCGGAACGTAAGCGGTGGGTGCGCTCGAAGGACCGGTCTCCTGACTTGCGCCCAGCCTGTCCACCTTCCCAAAGAATCTACGCTTCTTCAGTGGTTGTTTTTCCGCAGGAAAAACATGGATCAGACCTTGAGAACATTCTTCGCCTGATCGAACGACGAAAACATGGCCAAGGGCGCTCACAGTTGCGGGGCAGTGGCGGATTTGCACCGCCTTCCCGAACATCCTGAGCGAGGTTTGTCGTAGGTTGCCGCCCTCTGTCGGGCGAAAGGGATGGGATGAAAATTTTTCCATCCTATCAATTATTTATAGTTGCGCTCTGGCATGAAGTCAAAGACAGAGAAGAGAAATCAAGGGTCAGAGAGCCGAGATCCAGGAACGGCAATCTGCAAAATAAAGCCTGAAAAACCACCTCTGACGCCTGTCCGCGAAAGACTACGTCTCGCTCTCCGCCTTGCGCGCCCACAGCAGGAACTCGTGATTGCCCTCGGCCCCGGTAATGGGAGACTCCGCCGAGGCGGCCACCCGCCAGCCCTGCTCCTTGACGCACGCCGCCACCTTGTCGACGGCCAGTTTGTGCGCCTTGGGGTCGCGCACAATGCCGCCCCGGCCCACATGCTCACGGCCCGCCTCGAACTGCGGCTTGACCAGCACCACCGCCTCGGTAAGCGTAGGCGCGGCAGCAAAGATCGCCGGCAAAATCAGGGTGGCTGAAATGAACGACACATCCATCGCCATGATCGTCGGGCCGTTTCCCTCGGGATCGAGCAATGCGCCCGGTTCCAGCAGTCTGGCGTTGCAGCGCTCCATCAGCCGCACCCGCTCATCCTGGCGCAGCTTCATGGCAATCTGCCCAAAACCCGTATCCACCGCCGTCACTCGCGCGGCCCCGTGCTGCAACAAACAGTCGGTAAAGCCGCCGGTGGAAGCGCCCACGTCCAGCCCCCAGCGCTCCGTCACGTCGATCTGCCAGAGCTTCAGCGCGCCTTCCAGCTTCAAACCGCCGCGGCTTACGTAGCGCAACTCATCGCCGAGCAGCCGCAAGACGGCCTCCGGATCCACCGCCGCGCCCGGCTTGTCGATCTTTTGCTCATTCACCATCATGCGGCCAGCGATGATGTAAGCACGCGCCCGCTCACGGCTGGGCGCAATGCCGCGCTCGGTCACCAACACATCCAGTCTTATCTTTGCCATTACTTGACCGCCCGCATTCTGCCGCCCGGCAGCAGTTCAAAGATGCGCCCCCGCCACAAGACGTTCTGTCCGCAATAACTGGCCGCCCAGAAGCAGAAGCCCATCAGGTCGCGGACGGGAAAAAGAATCAGCAACTGCAGCCAGTGGCGATCACCCACCACGCCCCGGCCCACTGCCAGCGCCAGAGCCCAGCGCGTGGCCACAGCCCAGGCCAGCAACCCCAACCCCAGCAAGGGATTGTGCAAAACCAACGCCACGGCCAGCCCCAGCAGACCAAACGGCATGCTGAAGGTGAGCGAGGTGCCAAAGTGCCCCTTGGGCCGCGAAAAACGCGTGGACTTCATCCAGCGCACCTGATGCTTCATCGAAGACAAGAAGCTGGAATTGATCACCATGTGGTCAATGGTGTGATGGCTGAGCGCAACCTTCTCGCCCAGCTTGTAGGTCTCATTGCCCAGCACAAAATCATCGGCGCAGTAGTCGGCCGTCACCTTGAAGCCGCCCATCTTGCGGATCGTCTCACGGCGGAAAGCCATGGTGGGCCCCAGCACGAACTGCATGCCTTCAAGCAGATTTGCGGCCAGCACGCCGGCGCTCATCTCCACCGTCATGCCCACGGCCTCAAGCCGCGCCCACAGGCCGCCCTCGGCCGCCACACCGCGATACAGGCAGCACATGGCGCCCACCTTCTGCTCGGCAAATGGCAGGGCCACGGCACGCAGATAATTGGGCTCCACGCGGGCGTCGCTGTCGCTCACCACCAGAATTTCATAAGATGCGGCAGCCTCCATCAGCTCCATGGAAGCAACCTTGGCGTTGATGTAGTCGGGCTGGCCGCCGGTGACCAGAAACTGCGTAGGAATCTCCGGGTGCCGCGCCGCCACCAGCCGGGCCACGGCCAAGCCGGCGTCCTCAGCGGAACGGGCGCAGAAGAGAATCTCGTACTGCGGATAATCTTGCAGGTAAAAGCTCTCAAGCCAGCCTTCGAGGCCGGGCTCGTCGCCATGCAGAGGCTTGAGAAGCGAAAGCGGAGGGGTAAAGCCGGGACGTTGCTGCTCGACGCCCATTGCGCGTCGCCGTTCGCGGAGGTACGCGGGAACCGCCCACAGCGTCAATCCCGCTGAAACCGTCGATGTCACCAGACCGAAGAAGGCTAGAACCAATATCCAGAAAAACATGCAGGCTACAGAATACCGGGATGGGGCGGACAGGAACAGGGGGAAGGGCGGAAAAGATCCATTCTCTTCCCGGCTTAACCTCGGTCGCAACCAATGGAAAACTGCAGAGCGGAGCAGACCTGCTGCATGCGCTCTTTGCTCAGCAAAGCAATCCGCTTACCCAACCGCTCCTGGGAAACAGTGACCAGATTGTGTAGATTCACCGCACAGGAGGCTTTCATTCCATCGGTTTCGTCAAGAATCACTTCGGATGGAACGCCGCGTATCGTCGATGTAATGGGTGCAACCGTCGCGCTGGTCAGGTATTCGAGCGCGCTGGCGCGGGTTAAAACCAGCACCGGCCTGCTTTTATCTGGCGCTCGAAACCGGTAAAGCCGCACTTCGCCCCGGACTACTCGGCTGGCCATACGGCCTCCGCCTCCCAGCCCGTCAGCTCCGTTCCCAACTGCCCGGAACGCATGTAACCCGCGCGATCCCGGTCTTCCATCTGACGGACTTCCAGCCCGTGGAGATAAGCCTGAAGAGCTTCGCGTACAAGAGCCGAGCGATTTTGCTTCAATCGTTTCGCTGCCCTGTCGGTTGCTTCCAGTAGTGGACGATCAAGAACCACCTGGACTGTTTCCATGATGTGGACCTCACTCCACAGTTTACTCCACATCTTTCTCCACAAAACACTCTTTTGTCTTCTCTGACCCGCAGACAAAAGATGCCGGGCAGCATACCACTGCCCGGCATCTTGTTCCATCGGATTGCGCTTGATTTATGAGCGTTTTGAAGCCCTGGCAGGCGTAGCCCGTTCCTCAATCACCGGCTTGGCCGAGGCCTTCGCCGCAGATTTGGCAGCGGATTTGGCCGCGGCCTTGATCACGGTCTTGATCACAGGCTTGATTTCTGGCTTGATCTCGCTCCTGACCAGCCCGCCCCGGCGCAGCGGCACAATGGCGCTGGCCGAACTGGACGCTGCATTCTGGAAGCGCGAGAGCATCTCGGAACGCACATACTCCACAAAACTCTGCATCTGGCGGTTCATCTCTTCCATGCGTTCGCGCATCTGCAAAATGATGGCGATGCCGGCGATGTTCACGCCCAGATCGCGAGCCAGATTCAGGATGAACTCCAACCGCTCCAGATCTTCATCGGTGTAATAGCGCGTATTGCCTTCGGAACGCGACGGCTTCAGCAATCCTTCGCGCTCGTAGAGCCGCAGCGTCTGCGGATGAATCTCATACATCTCGGCCACCGCCGAGATCATGTACACGCCTTTTGCTTTTTTCTTTGTTGCCATGCGATCTCACCTGCTAGCTTCTAGCTGCTAGCCTCCAGCTTCCAGCTCAAGGAACTGAGGGGCTGGAAGCTAGCAACTAGAGGCTGGAAGCTGCTTTTACACCCTCTCAAACAGCCTGACCCGCGGGTCCTGATTGTTCAGCTTGGCCAGCTCACGCATGATCTCGCGGCTACGCTCATCCTGCAACTGCGGAATCACCACCTCGATCTGCACGATCTGGTCGCCGCGCTGACCGGGATGCTGCGCATTCTCCACGCCACGCTCGCGCATCCTCAACTTCTGGCCGCTCTGCGTGCCGGGGGGAATCTTCAACTGCGCGCGGCCATCGATGGTCGGCACATCTACCTTGGCGCCCAGCGAGGCCTCGGGCACCGTCACCGGCACCACCAGCACAACGTCGTCGCCAATGCGGGTAAAAACCGGATGCTGTCCGGTGCGCACGATCAGGAAAAGATCGCCAGGGGCGCCGCCGTTGATACCGGCGTTGCCCTTGCCGCCCAGGCGAATACGCTGGCCGTCGCGGGTACCCGCCTTGATGCGGAACTCCACCTGCTCAGTGCGCGCCATAGTGCCCTCGCCGTGGCAGGTCTGGCAGCGGTTGGAGGTGCGGCCCGTGCCGTTGCAACGCGGGCAAGAGATGTTGAACTTCATCCGGCCGCCCATCTGCGTCACCTGGCCCGAGCCATTGCACTCGGCACAGGTGGTTACACCACCGGAAAAGGTCTGGCCATGGCAGGTCGGACAACTGTCCTGGCGATTCACTGCAATGCGAGCCTGCCCGCCGCGAATCGCCGTCCAGAAGTCGACCGTCGCCTGATATTCCAGATCAGAGCCCGCCTGCGGACCGCGTCCCGCTGCGTCCTGCTGCGAACCGGTAAAGATATTCGAAAAAATATCCTTGAAGCTGCCCCAGTTGGACTGGTTCTGGCCTGGGTTGGGCTGCGTTCCCGCGCCACCGCCAAAGCCGGAGAAATCAAAACCGCCAAAGTCCACCGGCGGATGCTGGCTCTGGTTCTGCTGCCGCGCGTAGGCCTCGGCCTGCGCCGGGTCAATCTGATCCGAGTAGAAGCCCAGCTGGTCATAAACCTTGCGCTTCTTGTCGTCGCTCAGTACGTCGTTGGCCTCGCTGATCTCCTTGAACTGCTCCTCGGCCTTTTTATCGCCGGGGTTCACATCCGGATGATAACGGCGGGCCTGCTTGCGGAAAGCCTTCCGAATCTCGTCGGAGGTCGCTGACTTCTTGACGCCAAGCGTCGCGTAATAATCCTTGTTTGTCGTTGTGGGCATGTTTTTTCTTTGTCTGGACTCAGCCGATTGTCTCCCGGCAGACTCATCCATTGCAATTCAATTGCTCTAGCGGAGTTTGCGGAAACAGAAACTCCTAATGTTTGCACTCTAGCAAATTTTCATCGCCAACCAGTGCTCAGGCCGCAAAGTCAAATCGCTCGATTTTGGGCCGCTTCTTCTGCGCCGCCTGTGCGATGTCGTAGCTCATCTGCAATTCGTACCAAAGACTGTCGTGCGTGCCAAGCGCCGCCGAAAGCCTAAGCGACATATCGGCAGAAATCCCTGCCGCGCCATTCAAAATGCGCGAAAGCGTGGTGCGCGATACGTGCAACTTCTTGGCCGCCGTCGTTACGTCCATTTCGCCGAGCGCATCGCGCAGAATCTTTCCCGGATGCGGCGGATTGTGCATGCGTGCCATGCCAAACTCCTAGTGATAATCCTGATAGTCGACCAGAATCGCGTCCTGCTCTGCAAACGTAAAAATCAACCTCCAGTTGCCACTCACTTTTACCGACCAATGGCCCTGCAAATCGCCTGTGAGCTTGTGCAACGACCAGCCGGGCATGTTCATGTCCTCCGGCGATTTGGCAAAGTCGAGCACCTGCAACCGATAGGCCAGCTTTTCGGCATGGGCGGGGATGATTCCAGCCTTGCTTCCCGTCCGGAAGAACCGCTCTATCCCGGGGTACCGAAAGCTTCTGATCACGCGTTAAGTGTAGCGCGTCACGCATCACAGAACAATCCTTTTCCTACATGGCGTTCTCAGTACCTTCCACCGCTATTTCCTGCAAGCGCTCGTAGAACTTTTTGCCTTCATAAAGCAATTCATAGTTTGAGGAAGTTGGTTGTGCAGCATGAGATCGTCCTTCAAGCGGTACGATCAACCCCAGAGAATGAAGCCTTACGCAACTGCCGTTAAAAACAACGCCATCCTGTCCTGCATATCTCTGACTATTCTCGTTCCACCAAACTTGCCAAATTCGTTGAATATGATTTGTTCGTTCATTCCTTTGTCTTTTTAGCTCTTTTGGTTCGAATAGCGTAATCTGCATTTTGCAGATATGAGCAAGCACTTCGACATCGCGTTTTTTCAGTTCCACCGCAGCCCGCATCATGTCGTCGAGGCTTTCGGCTTCAAGGTCGTCTTCCTTTACGCCATTCACTAGAATGCGCGCCAATCTTTTCAGTCGATCTTTTACAGATGTGTGCATAGCGCGAAGCGCTGCAGAAGCAACAGCCTCCGCAAATCTCGGATCCTTTGGAAGATTCTCGATGCGTTCACGAAGTTCCTGATGAGATTCGTACAGATCTTTCAGATCGTCGCGGATTGCCGTAACCACAAAAATCAGATTGCTCGTATAGCTCGCACCTGCCAGAGCACGAATCTTCTGCAAGATGTTGATGGATAAACTAGCCGCAGAGATGGGTCCATTAACAGCACAAAGAGCAAGGAGAGAACCAATAATTTCGGCAAACTCGCCGCCCGGAGTTTTGGCAAGCTCTTCGAAATTCAGTTGCGAGAGTGCTGCATCTGTACTTGAATCGAATTGCCCCATTGGCTTTGCCTCGTTTCCTGGCACTCACTCATCCCCAAAAGCAGCCGCAGATCCTTCGACTCCCTCCGGCTGCGCCTGCGGTCGCTCAGGATGACAGCCACGAAAGATGTGGATGCACCACGGGGTGGACAGCATTTGCTGCCCACCCCGAAGTCTTTCCGCCCGAAGCACACACTTGCCACATCGCAAGGTCCGCCCGCAGGGCGAGTTAGCCGCACCGCAGGTGCTTGCCTGAACGGCTAGTTCTTCTTGTCTTCGACGTCTACGTACTCGGCGTCGATGACATCGCCTTCCTTCTTGGCTTCTTCAGCAGGAGCCGCTTCGGGAGCCGCACCAGCGGCCGCTTCAGGAGCGCCCGCTGCCGGAGCCGCTGCGTTGGCCTTGTAGAGAACCTCAGCGAGCTTGTGGCTGGCTGCGGTCAGCTTCTCGTAGCTGTCCTTCAGTTCCTGCGCGGAGGGCGTGCCTTCCAAAACCTTCTTCGACTCGGCCAAAGCCGCTTCTACTTCGGTCTTGTCGGCAGCCTGCACCTTTTCGCCCGAGTCCTTCAGCATCTTTTCGATGTTGTAGACCAGACCGTCGAGGTGGTTGCGGGCTTCGATCTCGTCGCGCTTTTCCTTGTCCTCGTTGGCATGGGACTCGGCTTCCTTGGCCATCTTCTCCACTTCTTCCTTGCTCAAACCCGAGCTGGAAGTGATGGTGATGCGGGTATCCTTGCCGGTGGCGTTGTCCTTGGCCAGCACGTTCAGAATGCCATTGGCGTCGATGTCAAAGGTGACCTCGATCTGCGGCACGCCGCGCGGAGCAGGCATGATGCCAGCCAGCTTGAACTTGCCGAGGGTGCGGTTCTGCCCGGCCATGGGGCGCTCGCCCTGCAGCACATGCACTTCAACCTCGGTCTGGTTGTCGGCCGCCGTCGAGAAGGTTTCGCTCTTCTTGGTGGGGATGGTCGTGTTGCGCGGGATCATCGGCGTAGCCACGCCGCCCAGCGTCTCGATCGAGAGGGTCAGAGGCGTTACGTCGAGCAGCAGAAGGTCCTTGACCTCGCCGGCCAGAACGCCTGCCTGCACGGCAGCGCCGATGGCAACCACTTCGTCCGGGTTTACGCCGCGATGCGGCTCCTTGCCGAACATCTCCTTGACGATCTGCTGCATGCGCGGCATACGGGTCTGGCCGCCCACCAGCACCACTTCGTCAATCTCGCTCGGCTTGACGCCGGCGTCTTCGATGGCCTTCTTGCAGGGCTCAAGCGAACGCTGCAGCAGGTCTTCAACCATCTGCTCGAACTTGGCGCGGGTCAGCTTGCGCACCAGGTGCTTCGGTCCAGTGGCATCGGCCGTAATAAAGGGCAGGTTGATCTCGGTTTCCATGGTGGTGGAAAGCTCGATCTTGGCCTTTTCCGCGGCGTCCTTCAGACGCTGCAGAGCCATTTCGTTGCCCTTGGCGGTCAGGTCCAGACCTTCTTCGGCCTTGAACTCGCTGATCAACCAATCGACGATGCGCTGGTCAAGGTTGTCGCCACCCAGGTGGGTATCACCATTGGTCGACTTCACTTCGATAACGCCTTCGCCCACTTCCAGAATCGAAACGTCGAAGGTACCGCCGCCAAAGTCATACACGGCGATGGTCTCGTCCTTCTTCTTGTCCAGACCGTAGGCCAAAGCAGCCGCAGTCGGCTCGTTCACAATGCGCTTGACGTCCAGGCCGGCGATCTTGCCCGCGTCCTTGGTGGCCTGACGCTGAGCATCGTTGAAGTAGGCCGGAACCGTGATGACGGCTTCGGTGACCGTCTCGCCCAGATAGGCTTCGGCGGCGTTCTTCAGCTTCTGCAGAATCATGGCCGAAACTTCAGGCGGAGTGTATTCCTTACCCTGAGCGACAATGCCCACATGATCGCCCTGCTGGGAGACCTTGTAGGGAACCATCTTCATCTCGTCATTGACTTCATTGAAACGACGGCCCATGAAGCGCTTGATGGAGAAAATGGTGTTTTCAGGGTTGGTGATGGCCTGGCGCTTGGCTACCTGGCCCACCAGACGCTCGCCCGACTTGGAGAAGCCGACGATGGAGGGGGTAGTGCGCGCACCCTCTTCATTCGGAATAACTTTGGGCTCGCCGCCCTCCATTACTGCCACGCACGAGTTGGTGGTTCCCAGATCAATACCGATAATTTTTGCCATAACCGTACTCCGCCTTCTTAGGAAAAATCCTGTCAGTTTTAAGATGCAGCATTGAGTGACTTACTGTCAAGTATTTTTGATCGTACTTCTATAAACATAGGCAAATATTTTCTGCCCGCCGCGAATACGGACGCCTATTTTTCTTTCCCCACAAGGGGCTCCGTCACTGGCCAGAGTTCGCGTAATCCGTTACTCTCGTAGGTATTTCAGATGACGACTGCCGCTCAACGCGCCCGTTACCCGCTGACTCAGGGAGTGAATCCCTGGCTGGTGACCTGTTCTGTCATGCTGCCCACCTTCATGGAGGTGCTGGACACGGCCATCGCCTCGGTGGCTTTGCCTTACATTGCCGGGTCGCTTTCGGCTTCAAATGATGAAGCAACGTGGGTTCTGACCAGCTATCTGGTGGCCAACGCCGTCATTTTGCCGGCCTCTAACTGGTTTGCCCGCCGCTTTGGCCGCAAACGCTTTCTGCTCAGTTGCATCATCCTGTTCACCATTGCCAGCTTCTTTTGCGGCGCAGCGCCCTCGCTAGGCGTGATTCTGTTTGCCCGCATCATGCAGGGCGCGGGTGGTGGCGCATTGCAGCCGCTTTCGCAGTCGATTCTGTTGGAGAGCTTCCCCATCGAAAAACGCTCCATGTCCATGGCCGCCTATGGTCTGGGCATTGTGCTGGCGCCGGTGCTGGGGCCCACGCTGGGCGGCTGGCTCACCGACACCTTCAGTTGGCGCTACGCCTTTTACATCAACATTCCCGTGGGTTTGCTGGCCATCTTCATGGTCACCCGCTTTGTCCACGATCCGCCCTACATCAAGAACGCCAAGGTCGGGCCCTTCGACAACATCGGCTTTGGTCTGCTCATGCTCTGGACCGGAGCCCTGCAAATTGTGCTCGACAAAGGCCAGGAAGACGACTGGTTTGGCGCGGTCTGGGTACGCTGGGCCACGGCCCTGCTGGTGATTTCGCTGGTCGGCTGGATCTGGCACTCATGGACCAAAAAAGACGGTCTGGTGGACCTGCACGTGCTCAAGGACCGCAACTTCCGCACCGGCTGCGCCCTGATGGCGCTGCTGGGCATGTGCATCTACATCACCATCTCCATTCTTCCGCTCTACTATCAGGAGATCATGGGCTACACGGCCTTCACGGCCGGCATGGTGGTGGGTCCGCGTGGCATTGGCTCCTTCATCGGCTCACCGATCATCGGCATACTGGGCTCACGGATCGACGGCCGCAAGCTGCTGACGGCGGGCTTCTGCGGTTTTGGCATTTGCGCGCTGATCTTTGGCACGGTCGATCTGGAGATTGGCCCCTACACGCTGCTGATCCCAATTATGTTGACCGGCCTGGCGCTGAGCTTTGTCTTTGTACCGATGGCCACCATGGCCATGGCCACGATTCCCCGCCAGGAGATGGGCAACGCCACGGGGCTCTCGAACATGCTGCGCAACATCGGCGGCTCGATTGGCATTTCGATGGCCACCACCGCCGTCATTCGCCGCTCGGCGCTGCACCAGAACGATCTGGGCGCGCACATGGACCCGTCGAACCCCGTGCTGCAACAAAAGGTCAGGATGATGTCGCTCTTCTTGAACCACCATATTGCGTCCGCATCGAGCACCGGCGGCGCATTTGGCCAGATTTACGGCTCGATGGTGCAGCAATCGGCACTGCTGGCCTATGTGGACGTCTTCCGCTGGACGGCGCTGCTGGCGTTTTTCTGCGCAGGCTGTAGCTGGTTCTTCAAAAAGCCACCCAAGAACGCCAAAATGCCCGAGGGCGTGCACTAAGAGTGAAACAGCTTCCAGCTTTCAGCTTTCAGCTCTCGACTTATAGCGATTCGTTTGTGAAGAAGCCTATAGCGAAACCAGAGTTGATGTATCCCGAAACCACAGCGCTCAAGTTGACGCGACCATCAGAGAGCGGCAACCCTGCACAAAGTTCAACAGGGCACAGTTACTCTGGTTTCGCTTTAAACGTGAACCTGTTTTGAGCAGAGGGAGCGGGGGGCATTCATGCCCCGAAGCAGTCAAGCCAAAGAACGTGCCTTCAGGCGCGGGTATTTTTCCGACGCACACAGGCGATAAAAAAATAATTCATGCAAAGTTGACCTGAATTCTCCCCCAGGGCTGAAGCCCTCACATGTGTGAATGGACTTTTGCGAGGGTTGAAACCCTTGCCTCCCTCCGTAATGAGTTTTTCCGCAGCCTGAACAAACCCATTCAAAAGGCAAGGCCGGGGAGCGAACCCCGGCCTTGCCTTTCAAAAAACGAGCTGCCCGCGCCTACTTTGCGGTCTTCACTGCCCGTTTTGCCGGAGCACGGCGAGGCGTAGCGGGCTGGGTGGCTGGCTTGGCTGCTGCTGGCACCGGAATCGCATCCAGACTGGTCTTGCCTTCAGCCAGCTTCATCAGAAAATCCTGCGCGCTGAAAGTGGCCGCGCCCTTGAGCAGGCGGCTGGCACGCACGTAGCTGCCATCAGCCTGCTGCAGGCGAGCCTTGGTGGTGTCGGCCAGGTAGGCAGGCAGAATCTCGTTGTGCAGGCGGCTGAGAGCCACCGGATCCCGCACCGGAAAGACCACCTCACAGCGCTCGAAGAGGTTGCGCGGCATCCAGTCAGCCGACCCCAGGTAGATTTCGTCGTTGCCGCCGTTGGCAAAGTGGAAGATGCGCGAGTGCTCCAGAAAGCGGCCCACGATGGAGCGCACGCGAATGCGCTCGCTCAGCCCCTTCACGCCGGGCTTCAGAATGGAGAGCCCACGGATGATCAGGTCCACCTCAACCCCGGCCTGCGAGGCAGCGTAGAGCGCCTCAATCACCGAGGGCTCCAGCAGCGCATTCATCTTGGCCACAATGTGCGCCGGGCGGCCCGCCTTGGCGTGATCCGTCTCGCGGCGGATCAGCCCCAGAAAACTCTCCGCCATGGTCAGCGGAGCCACCAGCAGAGGACTGTAGTCGTTGATTTCGGCGTGCGCCGTCAGGTAGTTGAAGACCATATGCACGCGCTCGGTAATCTGCGGATTGGTGGTCAGCAGGCTCACGTCGGTATAAAAGCGGGCCGTCACCGGGTTGTAGTTGCCCGTGCCCAGATGGCAGTAGCGGCGGGTGACGCCGTCTTCGTCGCGGCGCACCATCATAGCCAGCTTGCAGTGGGTCTTCAGGCCCACCACGCCGTGAAAAACCTGCACCCCTGCGTCTTCCATCGAGCGCGCCCAGCGGATGTTCGAAGCCTCG
This sequence comes from Telmatobacter bradus, assembly GCF_048629425.1. NCBI lineage: Bacteria > Pseudomonadati > Acidobacteriota > Terriglobia > Terriglobales > Acidobacteriaceae > Telmatobacter > Telmatobacter bradus. The sequence goes on along the minus strand of NZ_CP184532.1, from coordinate 1,302,049 downwards.
TCAAAGCGGGCCATCAACTCGACCACCAGTGTGGCCTCTTTGCTGGCGGCGGCGTCGATCAGCGACTTGAAGACGGGCGAATCGTTGCTGGTGCGGTAAAGCGTCTGCTTCATCGTCAGCACGGCTGGATCATGCGCCCCCTGCTCAATGAACTCCACCACCGGATCATAGGAGTCGTAGGGATGATGCAGCAGAATGTCGCGCTGACGCAGCTCGTCGAAGATCCCCTCCGACTTGCGGCTGAGCACCAGCGGCTTGGGCGTGAAAGACGGGAACTTGAGGTCGGGACGCTTCACATCGTCACATAAGAAGAAGAGCCGCGAAAGGTTCACCGGGCCATCGCTCTCAAAAACCTGCTCGGGATCCAGCTCGAAGTTCACCCTGAGCCGCTCGACGATCTCGGAGTCGGCTCCGGTTTCAATCTCCAGCCGCACCGCATCGCCCTTGCGGCGGTTGTGCAGCTCCACGCGGATGGTCTCCAGCAGCGAACGCGCCTCTTCCTCCTCAAAGTAGAGGTTGGAGTTGCGCGTGACGCGGAAGCTGGCGCGGGAAAGCACCTCATAGCCACGGTACATGCCGCCGAGGTGCTGCGCGATCAGATCCTGCAGCAACAGATAGTCGTAGGAGCCTTCGGCCGCGGGCAGGCGCACAAAGCGCGGCAGGGCGCGCGGCACCGTGACCACACCCAACACCTGCGGCCCGGAGCTGCGCCGCTTGGCGCGCAACAGCAACGCCAGACACAGAGCCTTGTTCAGCACGCGCGGAAAAGGGTGCGCCGGATCAATCGCAATGGGCGTCAGCAGCGGATCGACTTCGCGCTGGAAGTAATCGCGGGCAAAGGCCTTGGCCTCTTCGCTGAGCTCTTTCCAGTCCAGCAGGCGGATGCCCTGCTTTTCCAGTTCGGGCAGCAGATGGCGATTCCAGCAGGCATACTGGCCCTTCACAAAGGTGTGGATTTCCTGGGTCAGCGTCTCCAGCGACTGGTCGGGACGCAGGCCGTCGTAGCCCGGTTCGCGATAGCCATCTTCAATGCGCTGCAGCAGGCCGGCCTGCCGAATCTCAACGTACTCATCCAGATTCGAGGCTGTAATGGCCAGAAACTTCACCCGCTCTAGGAGCGGATTGGTGCCGTCTTCAGCCTCTTCCAGCACGCGCCGGTTGAACTGCATCCAGGAGTGATCGCGGCCGTTAAAGAGCTGAGTCTTATTCGTATTTCTTGACATAGGGTCGGGTGCGCCGTGTACAGAAGTCTACAGCGTTTTGCCCTGAAACGGCGCAAAGAACCGCTCAAGACGTAGCAAAGTGTTCAATGGTTTAGAGATACAGGAACTTCGTTCCACCACGATGAACACCGTGCAAATATGTGTACCCCACGGTCCTTTTTTCAGATTCCCATGCCAAATGACTTCCCCCCAGGCAATCCTGCACCTGCTCTACCGCTCGAAGCCGCAAAAAGGTATACTTTCCCTTGGGCCTTTGGGCTTAAACGGAAGGAAACAGGCGTGTTTGAATCGGAGTTTGAGCGTAATCTCTTCGAGTTGCGCAAGTCGAAGCTGGCAGAGATCGAAAAGCTGGGGCAGGCTGCCTACCCGAATCAGTTCCCCTTCACCCGGACGCTGGGCGCAATCCGCGCCGAGTTTGGTGAAACGACGACCGAGGAACTGGAAGCCAAACGTGTAACCGTGGCTGTCGCGGGCCGCATCATGGCCATCCGCGCCCAGGGCAAAGCGGGCTTCTGCACCCTGCAGCAGGAGGGCCAGCGCCTGCAGCTCTACGTCCGCAAGGACGCGGTGGGCGACGACGGCTTCGCGCTCTACAAACTGCTCGATCTGGGCGACCACATCGGCGTCACCGGCTACCTCTTCCGCACCCGCACCGGTGAGCTGACCATCCACGTGGAACGGCTGACCTTCCTGGCCAAGGCCATGCTGGCCATGCCGGAGAAGTTCCACGGCCTGGCCGATCTGGAAGCCCGCTACCGCCAGCGCTACGTGGACCTGTTCAGCAATCTCGATGCCCGCGAAGTTTTTGTGAAGCGCAGCAAGATCCTGCGCGCCCTGCGCAAGTTCTTTGACGAGCGCGGCTACCTGGAAGTGGAAACGCCCATGATGCAGCCCATTGCGGGCGGTGCGGCGGCCAAGCCCTTCAAGACGCATCACAACGCGCTGGATATGCCGCTCTTTTTGCGCATTGCGCCCGAGCTTTACCTGAAGCGTCTGGTGGTTGGCGGTCTTGATCGTGTGTACGAGATCAACCGCAACTTCCGCAACGAGGGCTTCAGCACCCGCCACAATCCCGAGTTCACCATGCTCGAGTTCTATCAGGCCTATGCGAATTATCAGGACCTGATGATGCTCACCGAAGAGCTGATTGAGTTTGTGGCGCGGGAAGTCAACGGCACCACGGTCGTCGAGTTCAACGGCAACACCATTGACCTGGCCAAGTGGACACGCCTGACCATGCGTGAGGCCATCCGCGAGTACTGGCCGGCGGAAGCCGGCAGCAAGCCCGCGCTCACCGCCTTTGAGGCGACTCCGGTGCTGCAGGCCCGCCTGCATGCGGCCATGAGCACGCTGGAAAAGTCGATCTGCGAGACGGCCCACCACACGCCTGAGCGCATCAGCGAACTGAAGACCATGCTGGCCGCCATCAGCGCCATCTACTACGACTCGATCAAGGAAGGCGGCAATCATGTGCCGCTCGGCAAGAGCGTCTATCACCTCTTTGAGGCGGTGGTTGAGCCGTTCCTGATCCAGCCGACCATCATCTACGACTACCCGACCGTGGTTTCGCCGCTTTCAAAGGCCAAGCCCGACGATCCGGAGCACGTAGAGCGCTTCGAGTTCTTCGTAGGCGGCTTTGAGCTGGGCAACGCCTTCAGTGAGCTGAACGACCCCGAAGAACAGCACAAGCGCTTTGAGGATCAGCTGAAAGAACGCGCTGCGGGCGACGACGAAGCCCACGAGATGGACGAGGACTACGTGCGCGCCCTCAGCTACGGCCTGCCCCCGACCGGCGGCGAAGGGATGGGCATTGATCGCCTGACCATGCTGCTGACCGGCTCCAAGTCCATCCGCGACGTAATTCTGTTCCCGATGATGAGAAAAGAGCAGGGAGCAGAAAACAGAGAACAGGGGTCAGAAACACCTGAAGCCCCAGCAGAAGACAAAGCATAAAAAGAAAGGGATCAGGGATTAGGACTTCGCAACCGCAAGAAGTTCTGGTCCCTGATCCCTGCCCCTTCGGAGCCACATTGAACATCCTCTTCATCGGCGACGTCTTTGGCAGTGCTGGCCGCCGCATCGTCCGCGAGCATCTGGAATACCTGTGCGAGGCGCACCAGGTTGAACTGCTCATCATCAACGCTGAGAACGCCGCCGGCGGCTTTGGGCTTACGCCGCAAATTGCCGAAGAGTTCTTTGACCTGGGCGCAGACGTGCTGACCACCGGCAACCATGTGTGGGACAAGCGCGATCTGGCCGACTACATGAAGTCGGTTCCGGCAGAAAGTCACGAACGGCCCCGCCGCGTGCTGCGTCCTCTGAACCTGCAGCCTAACCTGCCCGGCTACGGAGTTTATGAAGGCGAAACCCGCTCGGGAATTCCCTTTGCCGTGGCGCAGGCTATGGGACGCGTCTTCATGAATGGCACCAACGATCCCTTCCACCCACTGGACGCTGCACTGGCCGAAGTCAAGGCCAAGGTTGTCGTGGTGGACTTCCACGCCGAAGCCACCAGCGAGAAGGTGGCCATGGGCTGGCACCTGGACGGCCGCGTAACCGCTGTTCTGGGCACGCATACCCACATTCCCACCGCCGATGAGCGCATTCTGCCGGAAGGCACTGCCTACCAGACCGACGTGGGCATGAGCGGCCCCTACGACAGCGTAATTGGCGTGGAAAAGGATCTGGTGCTGCACCGCTTTCTGACCGGCCTGCCGGGCAAGTTCGAAGCCGCCAAGGGCAATCCGAAGATGTGCGCGACTCTGGTCAGCTGCGATCCGGCCACCGGCCACGCTTACCACATTCAGCGCATCATGTTGGGCGAATAGTTTCCCTCTTCCTCTCAGAACTGTAGAACTGCGGTAAAGCATTTTCGGAATACACGTAGACTTTTTAAGGGACTTGCAACCTGCTTTCGGTCTACAGCAATTCCGAAAATACTTTACCGCCCGACCTGACTTGTCTTCAGGCCGGGCATTCCCTTTAATGTGCAAAGCAAAAATCACAGGAACCAATAGATAAAGAGTAAAAATACTGCGGCTGCAGCACTGCAAGACAGGCTAGCCACCACCATTCCGTCCGCCGGAACGCTTCTAGCAAACAAAAAGGGGGCAGCCTTTTCAGGCTGCCCCCTTCAGTCCCAGGAGAGGGATTCTCCGAGTGGTTTGGGGGTCGCGACTTTTGCGCGAATCCCACCATGTTGTCGTTACTTGGCCGTGTGATGAGCGGCAGCCGGCTTGTGCGCGGCGGGAGCGGCCTTCTTCTTCTCTTCCTGGATGAAGCCAGCGTTCACGACGATCTGTGCGGTGGCTACACGGGTGGCAGTGGCTGCAACCGGGGTGAACGAGTCAATGGTGCCATCCAGCTCAGCAGCGGGCTGCGTCTTGAACTCGCTGCCCACGGCAGGAACGTCCTTGTCGGCCAGCGAAGCCTTCAGGTTGACGATGAAGTCAGCCGTCTTGTTGTCCTTGGCATCCTGGGTCACGGCAACCTTGATCACAGAAGCCGAGGCTTCGATCACGATGCCCGGGATAGCCGTGGTCTGGCCCTTCATCAGGTTCCAGATGGCATCCACATCGGCCTGCACACCGTTGGCCAGAATGTACTCACGGTCTTCAAGGCCGAGCTTGGCAGGATCGCCGCTGGTCAGAGCGTCGTGGGCGATTTCCGCCGGCGTCGGAGCAGCCTTCACGACCAGATCATCGGGCTTGAAGAGGCTCTTGGCTGCAGCAGCCTTGATGTCGTCCAGACCACCATCCATTTTGCCGTGGTAGCGCTTGTACCAATACTCCATCTTGGGCTCAATCTGAGCCTTGTAGGCCGGCGGAGCAAAGTTCCAGGCGCGGGCATAGAACCAGACGGCCAGAACCATGTCGCGGGCGTCAGGCTTGGCGTAGGCTTCGGCCAGCATCAGCGTATCCGACAGGGCCGGACCCGAGGTGGTCTTTTCCACCGGATACAGGGCCAGCTCGGCGCGATACTCGCCAATCGCAGCCTTCACGTCCTTCTTGCCGACGATGTCGGCCACGGCCAGAGCCGAATGGAAGGTGGTGAAGAGCGTAACCGACTGATTCTTCCAGTCAGCATCGGCCACATCGGCCGGCTTGTTGACTGCCAGACCCTTCTGGGCCAGAGCGGCCAGCTCACTACAGGCCGAGGCATCGCTTGTCTTGGCGCACTGAGCTTTTTCCAGAACCACGGCCCAGTAGAGAGCCTTCAGGTTGGCCGGATCGACTTCCAGCAGACGCTTGGCAGCGCTCAGCTCATGCACCTGATCGCCGGACTGCGTGTAAGCGTCAAGCAGATCGCCGAGAACCATCGTCTTGACTACGCTCTGCGGATAGGCGGTCAGAAAGCCTTCGATAGCCGAGGCCTTGGCCTTGGGATCGGACTGGCTCGAGGCCATCTGATAGGCGTTGAACTCGGCCGGATCCTTGATGGTGACCTTGTCTTGGGCCTTGAGCTGCGCAGCGGTGGCAAGCGACATACCTGCCAGAACCATGGCCGATGCAAAGACTAGCTTCTTCATTCAGTGCTCCTGGGAATTGCAATGATCAGAAAAACTCTCTCATCCGACAGGGGAAACTGCAACCAAATTCGTTCCGGCACGGTGGTGCAAAGGCAGAAATCAGGTCCGCGGCTTCCAAGACGGTGTTGGATGGATTATAGAAAGCCGGGCCGTCTGTGACAAGCGCAATGCAGGTGAAAAAACAACCGCCCCCCTGCATGGTGTGCTTTAGCCCAGATGGATTTCGAATCCGAAATGCCTACAATCCGCTCATTGAGGTTGGACGTACCTCCGCAATTTTCGTTTGAAGGAAAAAGACGATCCATCCGCCTCCTCCCTCAAAAAATCTCAGCCCGCGATTTCAGGTGCGAAATTGCGGGCTGATTCATGGCGGCACAAAAGTTTATTGCAGCAGCCGCACAAGTTCCGCCTGCTCGGCCAGAAAAGCGTCGTGGCCATGGTCGCTGACCATCTCGCGATAGTCGGCATCGGCCCCGGCCGAACGCACCTGGTGGGCAAAATCGCGCACCGAGTCGGCCGGGAAAAGCCAGTCCGTGCTAATGCCCACAAAGCTGATCTGCGCCTTGATCCGCCCGTAAGCCTGCTGCGGAGAATCGTAGCCACGCAACGGATCCCATGTGTCCATGGTGCGCAGAATCGCCAGGTAGGAGTTGGCGTCGAAGCGTTCGATAAAGCGCTTGCCCTGATAGTCCAGGTAGCCGGCAATATCGAACTTGCCACCCGCCAGACTGCAGAAGCCTCCATCGGCCGCATAGGGGTCTTCGCCGCTGCGGTTGGGCTTGCGCCCGAAGCGTTCGTCGAACAATTTTGTGGATTTGTAGCTGATCATGCCGACCTGTCGGGCCAGCGCCAGTCCCTTGCGCGGCGGCAAAGTAGGCAGGTAATGCCCGCCCAGCCACTCCGGATCGTTCAGGATGGCCTGCCGTTGCAGATGGTTCAGCGCAATGCCCATGGCCGTCAGCGGCGCCACGCCCACCACCAGGCCGCGTCCTACGCGGTCAGGGTTGACGATCGTCCACTCGATGGCCTGCATGCCGCCAATCGAGCCGCCCACCACCATCCTGAGCCTGCGAATGCCTAGCGAGTCCATCAGAAGCGACTGCGCGCGCACGTTATCGCGAATCGAGATGAGCGGAAAGTCGGGCCCGTAGGCCTGTCCCGTTTCCGGGTTGGTCGAGCCGGGGCCGGTCGAGCCGTAGCAGGAGCCCAGCAGGTTGATGCAGATGACAAAGTCGTGTTCGAGCGAGAGAACCGCGCCGGGGGCGAAGATCTCTGGCCACCAGGAGCCCACCAGAGCCGATCCGGTCAGCGCGTGACAAACCAGCACCGCGTTGTCTCGCGCCGCGTTCAACCGTCCGTAAACGGCGTAATGCAGCGTGGGTTGGGAAAGGCTGAGGCCACACTCAAGCGGAAAGCGACCATTGATTACGAAATCGCCCTCGTAGGTAGGTTCAATTGTCTTGGATCCGGGCGGCGGAGAACCGCCGCTCCGGTTGAATGAGTCGGTCATTGTTTCCTATTGTGCCGCATTCCCCCTACTTTGTGCCGGGAAATGCCTGCCCGTTGGCCGCTTCGATGGCCAAATTGAGATCGGCAAGGATGTCGCGCACGTCCTCAATACCCACCGAAAGACGCACCAGTTCAGGCGTTACGCCAGCTGCGGCCTGCTCCTCCACCGAAAGCTGCTGATGGGTGGTGGAAGCCGGATGAATGGCCAGCGACTTGGCATCGCCGATGTTGGCCAGCAAGCTGAAGAGCTTGAAGGCATTCAGCGCCTTTTTGCCCGCCTCATAGCCGCCCTTGATGCCAAAGGTCACCAGACCGCTCTGTCCTTCGGGCAGATACTTTTTGGCCCGCGCATGGTACTTGCTCGACTCCAGGCCGGGATAATTCACCCATTCCACGCCGGGATGCTGCTGCAGATGTTTGGCCACGGCCAGAGCATTCTGACTGTGCCGCTCCATGCGCAGGTGCAACGTCTCAATACCCTGCAGCAGCAGAAAGGCGCTGTGCGGCGAAAGCGTCGCACCCGTGTCGCGCATCCCCTGCACACGCGCCTTCAGGATGAAGGCCAGCGGTCCGAATGCCTGACTGTAGACCAAACCGTGGTACGAGGGATCCGGCTCGGTAAACTCCGGGAAGCGACCAGAAGCCGCCCAGTCGAACTTGCCCGAATCTACAATTACGCCGCCCAGCGTGGTGCCGTGGCCGCCCAGAAACTTGGTGGCGGAGTTCACCACAATGTCCGCTCCCCACTCGATGGGCCTCACCAGCGCCGGTGAAGCCGCCGTGTTGTCCACGATCAGCGGCAGCTTGTGCTGGTGCGCGATCTTGGCCAGCGTCTCGATGTCGCTCACGTCCAGCTTGGGATTACCAAGCGTCTCGGTGTAGATGGCCTTGGTTTTGTCGTTGATCAGGGAACGAATGCCGTCGAAATCATCGGCATCGGCAAAGCGCACCGTAATACCCAGCCGCTTGAGCGTGTGGCTGAAGAGCGTAAAGGTGCCGCCGTAAAGCGAGGTGGTGGAAATCACCTCATCGCCAGCCGCCGCCAGCGTGAGAATGGCCAGGGTTTCCGCCGCCATGCCCGAAGCCGTGGCCAGCGCTGCCACACCGCCTTCAAGGGCCGCCACACGCTTTTCAAAGACGTCGTTGGTCGGATTCATCAGGCGCGTGTAGATGTTGCCGGACTCCTGCAGGCCGAAGAGCCGGGCGGCATGATCGGCGTCCTGAAACAGGTACGACGAGGTCTGGTAGATGGGCACGGCCCGCGCTCCGGTGGTTGGGTCCGGCACCTGACCGGCGTGTACGGCAAGAGTGGCAAGCTTCTGCTTCGTTTCAGACATCGTTCTCTCCTTCAATCTCTGTTCCGGTTAATTTTTTCGCTTCCCTGCACCGGCAAACAGCTCCCGCAAATTCGGCGGGCCACTGCGGAAAACAAAGAACGGCCCGGATCCTCTGCGGGACCCGGGCCGTTTTGACTTCAATCTTGGTTGCGCCTTGGCGCTAGAGCCGATTGTCAGCCTCACGGACGGGTCCCATGGCACAGCACGCACACATGCACATGGCCATTGCTCCCGCTCCGTAATGATTTGCAATCCGCATGGTAGGAAGTATGGGCGGCAACAGGACCGCCTGTCAACTGGAAGTACAGCTTACAGCCCTCAGCTTTCAGCCCATCGTGCCAGTGAGAGGACTTGGGCTAAACCAAAGATTGTCGTCCCCGCAAGAAAAAGCTGAAAGCTGAGAGCTGACAGCTGTTTTACCCCTTCAGGGTGACCGTAATCTGGCGGGCATCGCCGCCGGTGTTCACAATGACGATCTCGCCGGTAGACTTCTTCTGAATGCTCTTGAACTTCTCGCCCCACTCGATCAGCACCAGAGCATCGGAGGTGAGCAGATCGTCCAATCCGAGGGTTTCTAGCTGCCGCTCACCTTCCAGCCGGTACACATCCAGATGGAAAAGCTTGATGGGCTTATCCTGCCGTGTGCCATCGTACTCATGCAGCAGGGTGAAGGTGGGACTGGTCACCTCGTCGGCCTCGGCAGCATCGAGCGCCTCGGCAATGCCCTTGACCAGAGTGGTTTTGCCTGCGCCAAGGTCGCCGCGCAGAATGAGCAGATGCGGCGGCGCAAGCAGCTCAACCAGCTTGCGGCCTACCTCAATGGTGTCGGCTCCGCTTGCCGTGGTGAACTGAAAAACGCGGCCCGCAGTAGGCGCGATGATCTGACTCATGTTTGTTCCCCCTCAAAAAAACTGCTCTGGCCCTGCCTTGCTTACTCTCGGTCACGCCTTCCGGTAGAGGCTGTGTTCTGCCTCACAATGCGGCAGGCCCTGCAGGAAAACATAGCTGGTCTGACCATAAGACGCAACCGTGTGCAGTGGATCGATCCCTGCCGCTCGTCCCACATCATGGAGTGCGTCGGTCGCCAGCAATGCCCGCTCGCCCACGCGCTCAACGGCCAGGTCGGCGGAAAGTCCATGCAAATAGACGGCAGCCTCCACGGCCTGCTCCACATTGTGCGGAAATTGCGCCAGCAAACCGACGATCAGCCCACATAAAACATCGCCGCTGCCGCCCTTGGCCATGCCGGGATTGCCGCTGGTATTCACGGCCACGCGGCCATCGGGATGCGCCACCACGGTGCGTGCTCCCTTCAGAACCAGTGTCACACCCATCTGCCGGGCAAAGCTGCGAGCAACCTCCAATCGGTTGGCCTGCACCTCAGCCACGGTCGTGTTCACCAGCCGCGCCATCTCGCCCGGATGCGGCGTGAGCACCAGTGTGCGCTCCCTCGCCAATTCCTGCAAGAACTCAGGCCGCCCGGCCAACAAATTCAGTCCGTCGGCGTCAATCACGGCGGAAATTCTTGAAACCTGCAGCAGACCGGAGAAAAAGCGGGCTGTCTCGTCGGCCTGCCCCAGTCCAGGCCCCACGGCCAGCACGGTCTTGCCCTTGAGCAGCGGCTCCAGCCTTTCCGGGGCAAGATTCTCTGCGTTGATCCCACCCTGCGTCGAGCACTCCAGCGGCCAGACCATCAGTTCCGGGGCAATTTGGCCTACCAGGCTCATCGCCGCAGAGGGCACAGCCGCCGTCACCAAGCCTGCCCCGGCGCGCAATGCGGCCAGCGCCGCCATTGCCGGAGCGCCCGCCTTGCCGCCCAGTGTGCCAAAGCTGCCGCCCACCACCAGCACATGGCCGAAGCTGCCCTTGTTGGCCGCTATCGGACGCGGAGCCCGCACCAGCGCCGCTGCCGAGCCGGTCCAGTGCAGGTCGAGCTGCGAAACCACGGCAGCCTCGGGCGAACCGATGGACGCAACCACCACGGCATCGCGCCAGGAGCGCGTCAACTGCCCGAAGAGGTGCGCTGGCTTGGGCGCGGTAAAGGTCACCACCGCATCGGCAGGATAGACCGCCTGCTCCGCCGACGCTGCGGTCGCGTCGGCCACCCAACCCGAGGGCAAATCGACCGCCAGAATTTTCTTTTGGTTTTGGAGGAGCTTCAGGGCGCACAAAGCCAGCCCTCGTAGCGGCGGACGGAAACCGGTTCCCAACACCGCATCCACGATCAGATCGGCTTCAAAACACGGTGCGAGCTTCTGCAGATCCTCTTCCGTCGCGGCAATTTTGACCGTATCCGGCTTTGCCGCAACCAGCAACTCTTGCCACGCCACCCCGGCATCCGCAGCAAAATTTTCCGCGCTGCCCAGCAGGATGGTCGTCACTTCCCGCCCGGCCTCGGCCAGCAGTCGCGCCGCCATCATGCCGTCGCCACCGTTATTGCCCCGACCGCAGAGCACCGTAATGCGCTGCGCCTGCGGAAACTGCTCCTGCACCGCCCCGGCCACGGCCCGCGCCGCCGCCCGCATCAGTTCCAGCGTAGGAACGCCAAAGCGCTCGGCGGTTGCCCGGTCGCAGGCCTGCATCTCGGCAGCAGAAAAAACCTTCATCGCAATCCCCTGAGCAGAACTCTGCCCGCAATCCGTAATTATGGTACAGCCGAAAAAGGGACACTGCAGAGCGCCCCCTCGGTGAATTAGTCGAAGACAACCGTCTTGTTGCCGTAGCAGAGAATGCGGCGGTCCAAATGCCAGCGGACCGCGCGAGAAAGCACGATGCGCTCCAGATCGCGGCCACGCTCCACCAGATCCTCCACCTGATCACGGTGGGAGATGCGGGCCACGTCCTGCTCGATGATCGGGCCATCGTCCAGCACCTCGGTGACATAGTGGCTGGTGGCGCCAATCAGCTTGACGCCGCGCTCATAGGCCGCGTGGTAGGGCTTGGCGCCAGTAAAGGCTGGCAAAAACGAGTGGTGCACATTGATGATGCTGCGCGGATGGCTCTCCACGAACTTGGGCGAGAGGATCTGCATGTAACGCGCCAGCACGATCAGGTCAATCTTGTGGCGGGCGACGATCTCCCGCTGACGAGCCTCGGCCCCAGCCTTGCTGGCGGCGGTCACGGGCACGTACTCGAAGGGGACGTTGTAAAAAGCAGCCAGATTCTCGACCGAACGATGATTGGAAACAATCACCGGAATCTCGCAACGCAGCTCGCCCGTACGCCAACGGTGCAGCAGATCGGCCATGCAGTGCAAATACTGCGAGCAGAAAAGCGCCACACGCTGGGGATGCTGACTGGTGGAGAGCTTCCAACGCATCTGCAGGCTGACAGCCAGCGGAGCAAACTTTTCAGTAAACGTGGCCAGATCAAACGCCGTGCCACTGCCCTCGCCCGAAGAGTTGCTTCCCACCGAGTCCAGAGCCCACTCGACGCGCATGAAGAAGAGGCCAGCTGCATGGTCCTGATGCTGGTCAGCGTGAAGAATGTTTGCTCCCATTTCGTAGAGCAGATTGGAAACCCGCGCCACCAGACCACGCTGGTCGGGGCAATCGATCAACAACACCGCAGAGTTGTTCATGTTTTTACTAGATTAATGTCTCGGCAGGGATCAGGGAATAGCTTCCGGGGCCTTGTGACGTATTTTGCCAGACAGCCCCCCCCCCTGTGGAAGGGGCAAGCTGCACAAAAATGACAGATTCGCGTTACAATCAAAATTGCCCGTCGGGGCGTAGCGCAGCCTGGTAGCGCATCTGCTTTGGGAGCAGAGGGCCGGGGGTTCGAATCCCTCCGCCCCGACCATTAGAATCAATAACTTATCTATCGATCGGTTAGTTCACAACCCCACAAAACCCCACACCAGCGTATTCCAGCAATTTTGTGTGGGCATTGAGCTTGCTGTCCATCATCGCTTTTCCATACACATTCATGGTTGTGGCCACATCCGCGTGCCGCATCATTCTCTGCTGCACGCCGACCGCAGTTCCAACGGCATCGAGCCAACTGCGAAACGTGTGCCGGAAGGTATGCCAACCCAGCCGCGGAACCCCGACCATCTTCGCCAGCGGTCGAAGATGACGGCGAAGAAGTGCGCCGGCATGGTAGGGACGCCCGGTGACAACGCTGGGAAACACCCAACCCTCCCCTGAGGGCGGCGCGTCCTTTTGCCAGCGATTCAGCAAGACGGCGAAGTTATCCGAGAGAGGAATCACATCCCTTGACGCCTCACTTTTCACATCTCCAACCACCCCGTCTACGGCAGAGCGCTGAATCGACAGAGTCTTTGCAACCGGGTCATAGTCCTCCCACTTTAGCCCCAGCACTTCGCAGATTCGCAGTCCAAGATAGCAAGCCAACTCGGCCATCAGCAGATAGGGGTCTTTGAGGTTCTCTCGAACGATCTGCATCTGATCCGGCGTGAGTACTACCTTCTCAACCACTCGTTTCCTGCCTTTTACATGCACAAGGCTCATGGGATTCCTCTGGACCTCAATCCAACTCCGCTTCATGGCTAATTCGAACAACCTGTACATCATGCTCTTGATGTGACGTTTGGTCTCAGGAGAATGCGGTAACTCCCGAAGCCAGATTTCAACACCATACGGCTGAACGTCCGAAAGCACTTTCTCTCCCCAATTGGGGCGAATGTGCCGTTCCATCAACAACCGGTAGTTTTGCTGGCTCTTCGGTCGTTCCGGCATCTCCTCGCGAAGATAGACATCGATCACAGCCCCCAAGGTCGGTTCTCCGAGCGCTTGCGGTGTATTATCCTCGTTTAGCTTCAGAAGCAGGGCCTCAACCTTCCTTCTCACTGCAGCCTCAGTGGGATACTTTCTTGTGCTGAGGGTTATCTGGCGCTGCTGACGCGCGCCATTCTCATACGTACTGAATCGAAATTCCCAAACATCCGGCCCCTTGGCACGCGGAACCCGACGCAGAGAACCATACTGATAATGATCTCTCGTGAACTTCATGAATCCTCCGTTCACGGGAGCGATTGGCTGTCTGGAGAATACCTCACTGTGAATGGCCAGTCCATGCGATAGTGGCATCGTCAGGAGGTTTCGCAAATGCTGCATTTCTAGCAGATGTTTCGACAGCTTCTCTGCTCTGTGAGACGTACAATCTGTGTCAATTTGGGTATTTTCGGGAGATCCACGCATCGATCACAGAAGCGCGAAATCGCCACCGGCCACCAATCTGAATACCCGGTATCACACTGCAGCGAGCATATCTCTGAAGTGTCTTGGGATGAATGCCGACAATGGCTGCTGCTTTCACTGAATCAATCAGTGGCTCCGCCAATAGCTTTCCAGGTCTGAATTCTGCGTCGTCGACCTCGACCTCGATGTGCCTATTGAGAAGTGTGGAGATTGAGGAACTTCGTGTATGTGTCATCCAGTCTCTCCAGACGCTGAGTTTGCATCCTCCAACGATGCCGCAAGAGGCAGAGGTTCGACGCTGATAACCAGCGCGAGGCGCGGCGGGCAGTTTCGGATCGTACTCGCGGAGGGGCTTCGCATTGAGGTCGAAGCAGGCTTCGACGCAGCGGAGTTGCGACGGTTGATTGCGGCACTTGACAACGTTTCGCCGCGCGGCAGCTTGCCGCAATCGGCGTAAGCGCGATGCTCGGTCTGGGCGCGGCGACGCGCGTGTATGTCGCTACCGGAGCCACCGACATGCGGCTCTCGTTTGATGGTCTTTACAGTCTTGTGATTGGCCGCATTCAGCAATCTCCGCAGAGCGGCCATCTCTTCCTGTTCGCTAACAAACGGCGGGACCGCATGAAGATCTACTACTACGATGGATCAAGCGCGTGGGTTTGTGCGCGGCGTATGGAGCAGGGCGCCTGCACTGGCCAGTTTCCGATGATGGACATGTGCAACTGACGCAGGCGCAGTTTGCGCTGTTGGTCGGCGGCATCGATCTGAGTAGAACCACGCCGCGCAAATGGCTGCGCCAGCCATTGATCGACACCGTAGAAATATCTCAAAAGTCCGCATGAATACAGGCGATTCACGGACATATCCACAGCGCATTTTGAGAAAATGTAAGCAGGGTGAATCCCTTACTGAAAACCTCTCCGCTGGTTGATACCGCCTCCGATATTCTGCAACTGCGGCAACAGTTGGCGCGCAAGGATCAGGCCCTGTTTGCCGCCGAAGCGATCATTCAGGAACTCCGCGAAGCGCTGCGGCTGGAGCGCATCAAGAGATTTGGCAAGCAGAGCGAGAAGTTGAGCGACTTGCAGTTGGAGTTGCTCTCGGGTGAGCCCGCTCTCTCCAGCGAAGAAATCGCGGGAGAAGTTGAGCGTGGTCCTCTGCCGGATGCACCAGCAAACGATGAAGAGAGCAAATCTTCTGCAACAAAACAGCAGAACGCGCGCAGGAATCATCCTGGACGCAATGATCTACCATCCCATCTGAAGCGGGTGGAGAAGATCATCGCCTGCGCACCCGAACAATGTACCTGTGGTCGGTGCGGCAAAGAGACCAAGGTCATCGGCTACGAACGGACCGAGCTGTTGTCCATGAAGCCGGTTGAGTATTTTGTGACCGTGCTGATGCGCGAGAAGCGCGCTTGCGCTACATGCAAAGAAGAAGGCGTGGCCACGGCTACAGTTCCTGCGCGCATTGCGCCGAAGTCGATCTTCGCCGATGAGACCATCATCGAATTCATCATCCGTAAATACGCAGACAGCCTCCCATTGTTTCGTCAACAGGCCATTCTGCGGCGCGACGCCGGCATCGACGTGGCGCTGAGCACCATCAACGACGCGGTGCTGCGTACAGGCGAGTTGCTCATCCCCATCGTTGGCGCGATGAAGCGCGACCTGCTGACCGGCGGATACATCCAGGCCGATGAAACCTACTGCGGTGTGCAGACGCCGGATAAAAAAGGCGAAAATCACCGCGCCTGGTTCTGGCAGTACTCGGCACCAGCAAAAGGCGTGATCTTTGACTTCGAAATGACGCGCGCACGCGAAGTGCCGCGAGAGTTTTTCAAGGATTATGGCGGCATCCTTCACACCGACGGCTATGCCGCATATGAAAAGGATGTCGGCACAAAAGATGTGATGCGTGCTTGCTGCTGGGCGCACGCGCGCAGACGCTTTATCGACGCCCTCAAAGTGCAGACCAAAAGCCATGCCGCGGACCGCGGACTGGAACGCACCGTCGTGCTCATGGACGAGTTGTTTGCCATTGATCGTGAGGCGCGCGAACAAAACCTCTCACTGGACGACCGCCATGCGCTGCGGCAAGAACGCGCGCCGGCCCTGCTGGCGGAGTTGCATGCTCTGCTTCTGAAGATGAAGGCATCACGCGCGTACCTGAAGAAATCTATTGCTGGGCAAGCCATCGACTATACGTTGAAGCGTTGGGAGAAACTGACCTGCTTCCTCGCGCATCCGGTTATTGAACTCTCGACGAACTGGGCGGAGAATTCGATGAGGCCAATAGCACTCGGAAGGCGTAACTGGCTGCAGATCGGCAGCAAGGAAGCAGGGCTAAAAATCGCCGCAATCTTCTCGATCATCGAAAGCTGCCGCAAACTGGGTGTCCCCATCCGTCAGTACATGGCCGACGTGCTACCTGGTCTGGCAGACCGCTCCATACAGTCCCTGCCTGCTCTGACTCCTGCCGCTTACGAGGCCAATCTGGCAAAGTAAGCCTACCCCAGCGCTCCCAGACCGGTCTACCATGGGCTTCGCCGGAGTGATACGAATACACTGCCAAAGAAAACAAAATGCACCCGATCAGCAAATAAATATTTGGTGGTTTAAGAAGCGAATACAAGTCAAGCATGATGATCTTCCTTTCCCCCATAGTGAACGTTTCTCATTTCGCACGAAAGCCCCAGCTATTAGGGGATAAGCTCTGACCCATCCATCATGGCGGGATTTGGTATGGAGTGACCATTCCCATCGTCTATCGTTCTTGCCTGTGACGCATCTGGAGTGAAAACAGGAATAATCACGTGATTCGCCACGAAACCGCTGCCATCTTCGGCAGCTCCATAAATGGCTAGCGGTACCCCTGTTTCAGGAACCAGAAACGGTAACCCATTCATTACTGCGCTTTTCGGACTTGGATCATTTGCGAAATTAATGATCGAGCCAACTGGTCCCAGAACTTTTCCTGCTTTCCCGGCAGCAGGAGCGATTAGCCCCGCAGCGTTCGTAGCAGCTGTAACGTACCCATTTGGCTCTGCAGGTAGGATTCTCGTCGTCACCGACTCGCGCATCATGTAGTTCCAAGAATGTCCACTAAAAATGTTACCCAGATGTTGCCCTAGGCGATGCCAAAAGCCGCCGCCGCTTGAAGAGGCGTTCTGCTGTTGGGCCTTCAACGAAAAGCTCTAACGGGAATGATCGGTTATCGTGGCATCAGACTTGGGGGTACGGTTAGTGATTCGCCGCGCCATTTTCAAGCAATAGACTGCGAGCAACAGCGGGACTAACAGCAAGGGCAGAGTCGTTCGAGGAAGTTCTCCTTGAGAGATCGTCAGTAGCCCATAGAGCGTACCAGCAAAGAACATCCCTGAACAGATGTAGAGCGAAGACCTGCCGGAGCGGGCGCCATCTCCGGCGCGAGCCGTAGGTGTCCCAGCAGTTTTCTGGTTGCGACGCAGCATCACTACATTGAAAATCAAAACAGTCGGAAGGTACGTCGCTGCCGCAATCTTTAGATGCGCGGGCAAGAAGGCTACCATGAAAAGTAAAAGCAGAGCAACATCCCAAGCGACTATTTTGAACATTGTAGATCGTATTTCCTTTCGTCGTTCCATGCGTTCGCTCCTGCCCCGAGGCGGTCTTGCAAATTGGCACCTGTTAGAAATACTGTTGCGCAAAGTTAACGTAAGAGTTGAATGCACTTTTAGCGGCGTTGACCACACTATTCTGAACCGTGTGGATATTTTGCAATAGATCGGCTGCATGGGCTGCGCGAGACAAGGTTCCACCTGTCGCTAAGTCTTTCGGGTTTGAAGTGACGATCCCCTCCCATGCTGCGGCTGTTGCGGCCTTGTTCATATTGCCAGTTACAAGCAACGTACCCGCGCCTGAGACACTGGTTATTGTCGCCACAGCTTCCGCGCCAGTTTCAGTAGTCTTTGTCCACCCAGTTGCGGCCCCAAGCGCCTGCACAGTAGCCGCTGTACCACTTCCCGCTGCGGAGATTGCCAAATATGCAGCTCCGACGGCTCCAACGCCCGTTTCCGATGCCGAGCCTGCTGCAATCGCAGCATCAAATTTAACCTTGGCCATAGCGAAGTTTGTCACAGATTCCGCAGCTTCCGTAGCCCGAGCTGTGGCGCTTCCATCCTGCTGTTGGGCCGCAGACAAATCTGTGCTTTTCTGCAGATCGCTTTGTTTTTTCTGATCGACATTGCAGGGGTTGTTTTGGGGATCAGGGCAGGAGGATCCACCATTCAAACCGCTTCCATTTTGGCCGTCCGCGCCCTCATGCCCATCCGCATCAAAGCTGCGCAATGGATTATTCAGCACATACACATACAGGTTCAAGCTCTGTGGATTATCCATCTTGGCGTAAGGCACAGGCTCGACCTTTGCACTCCAATCCGGTGTCAGAAAGCGCCCAAAATTTGATCCGTAGTATCGCGCTTCGAAGTAGTCGTTTCCTGATTCTGTGTCTCGTTCTTTGCCGGTGAAGTGGTGCTCGGTCGCATCAGCGGCATCCGTAGTGGAAACAGGGATGGTGGTCAGGCCGTCACCGTAGGGCTGGCTGAGGAAGTTCAGCACCGGATTGCCGGTGTAATCAGTCTGCTGGCGGCGTGTGCCCAGCCAGTCCGAGAGGTGGAAGTGGAGTGCACCGTCGGTATGGCCTGACAGGTCAGCGTCGTAGGTGGCCATCAGCTGGCCCGCCGCGTACACATTGGTGTGCGCCCACTGCCAGGTGCCCGCGTTGTTGGCGATCTCTGATAACTGCTCGTTGCCGGGGCCCAGCACGTAGACCGTCGCCACCGTAAAGCCGTTCGTGGTCGTGTCGCAACTGAACGAACTGATCGTCCCCTTGGCGACGCGATTTCCCTCGGCATCGTAGAGGTACTGTGTCATGGTCGTCAGGCCAGCGATTGGCGTGTTGGCCACCGCGCAGATGTGGCCTTCACCATCGTACAGATAGCTATTGACGCCGTCGAAGGTGACATTGCCCGCAGCGTCGTAGTACTGACCCTGACTCAAATTCTGGCTCGTGGACGTCATCTGGTTACTGGAATTGTACAATGCCCAGGAGCTGGTTCCCGTGGAGGCTGGGCAACTGTTCGCACCGCCATATTGCGTCGAATCGTAGGCCGAGCTGGCGCTGGTCTGCGCCAAGCGGTTGCCGAAGCTGTCGTACTGCCAGCAGTAGTTGGGATACGGATTATCTGCCTGGCTTCCGGAAGCTGTTGCCAAACGGTTCAGGCTATCATAGGCAAATGACCAGCTACCATTTACTGAATCGGCGTCGGCAATAACATTGCCCGCTGCATCATAACCCTTGCCGCCACTTGTGGTCTGAATCGAATAGCTATAGAGCGCGGCACTCGATGTGCCTTCTCCCTGTGCCTCGACTCCAATACTTAACGTAGCAACATCCTGTTGCTGTGGTGAGCTTGTATCTGTAACTCGAACCGTGACGTCTGTCGTGTTCGCAGATGAACTGGGCGTACCCGAAATGATGCCCGACGTGCTCAGCGAAAGACCGGCGGGAAGCGATCCAGAAGCTATCGCCCAGCTGTAACTTCCCGAACCGCCAGTGGCTGCTAACTGTGCGCTCACTGCTGTCCGGTTAAAAGTCGAACAGAATCAG
This sequence comes from Telmatobacter bradus, assembly GCF_048629425.1. NCBI lineage: Bacteria > Pseudomonadati > Acidobacteriota > Terriglobia > Terriglobales > Acidobacteriaceae > Telmatobacter > Telmatobacter bradus. The sequence continues at coordinate 1,282,641 of NZ_CP184532.1, read as the reverse complement.
TTGGTTGGGATCGGCAGTTAGTGAGTTTGTGTAGTCCTTCTGCTGAAGTGCCTGTGAGATGGGCATTTTCTCGAACAGAGTTACCGAGAGCACTTGCAGCAAAGTGTAGAGTGAGCCGGACAGTTCGAGTCTCTTCTTGACGATGGCGACCAGGAGGTAGACCGAGACAGCTATCCATATTTGGGTCTTGACGGCGTTTTCGCTGGTGCCGAAGAAGACCTTGATGCGCAGATGCTGCTTGATCCATTTGAAGAACAGTTCCACTTGCCATCGGCTTTTGTAGAGAGCGCAGATGGTGACGGCAGGTAGTGTGAACTGATTGGTCAAGAAGAGTAGATCCTTGCCGGTCTCTGGATCATGAAAGCGAATGCGGCGCAGGTGGCTAGGATAATCCTTGCGGCTGTGATACCCGTTAAGGGCGATGGACTGGTCTGCCAAAATGCCGGTCTGCTTGTCCACCTGTTGGGAGTAGATACGTCGGGCATCCAAGTTGTTCTTGGCGCGGGTGACAAAGAATGCTCCGGCCAAGTGGAGGCGATACAACCGGGCGTAGTCGAGATAGCCACGATCCATGACATAGTAAGCGCCAGCCTGAGGAATGATCTCGTCGAGCATGTTGACGTCGTGCAGATCGCCCGTGGTGACACGGATAAATGTGGGTATGTTGCCGCGTAGATCGAGCAGGGTATGCATCTTGACGGCGGACTTGGTGGAGCGAAAATGCGCCCACGGAAACAAGGTCAGGCACAGATCGATGGTTGTAGAGTCCAAGGCGTACGCAGCGGCATCAAGGTCCATGCCGAGGTCTTCCGTGGCGTAGAGCTTGCGGGCCTGGACCATCAGTCGTTGCGCGAGTTCAGCATAGATGCGCCAATCGCGGCTCTCGTTGGCCTCAGCCAATGTCGAACGACGCACCGGAGAGCGGAATCCCATGGCATACAGCTTGGCAGGCTGTGCGCACAGGCAGGCTTCGATGTCACGCAGGCTCTCGCGATAGGTCAACTGAGCAAAGGCCATAGCACGGAACTGCTCGGTACAACTGAGGTTGCGCACCCGGCGGTCGCCGCCATAACGGGCCACACTGCGGGCAAACGAAGTCCACGGAAGGAAGTCCATCAACTGCGCGAACAGCAACTTGCCAGCGTTCACAGCCGCCTCCAGAAAGCATCTCTGGAATCAGCATCGCGGCATTTTCAAATCGACACCACCCCAAAACGTCCGCAACCCTCGGCCCATCAGACGGTTGCAGGCAGCAAGTTAGTCGTCAACCGGACAGCAGTGATCTGGTAGATCAATTTTGCATCGTCTTCTCTGTTAGTGAAAACAAAGAGTCGAGTCGCCCGGGGGAATTTCACCCCCAGGCGCTCACAGAATCCGGACGTGAACGTCTCCGCTCATCCGGCTCTTATCGTCCAGTCGGCGCATGATGCAACAGCGGCCAGTGAGCAAACAGCCGTGGATCCCGCAAGGCTGTCTTGCAAACCCATTGCTCAGCCCTCCGGCGGTGCCGTCTCAGACGTTTGTATTTCGCCATCGCCCAATGCGCCAAGCATTGGTCCAGATAGCGCAATGCGGGATAAAGCGCCGATTTGTAGAAGCGACCATAGTACGTCATCCAACCCCGGATGATGGGGTTGAACATCCGCGCCAAATCGTCGATCCACTTGTCAACGCGACAGCGCAACTGCCAGTTGCGAACTTCCTCTCGGATGGCTTGTGTTGCCTTGTTGCTTACGCCCGGACTGAAGTTGACGAAGAATTTTCCCCAGCGGTTCTTCGATCTCCGGGCTTGAAAGCTGTACCCCAGAAAATCGAATTTTTCGTGCAGGAAATTTTCGTGCCGGTCATCATCCTTGCAGTAGACGATCTTCGTCTTCTCAGGATGAAGCTGCAATCCGCACTCGGCAAAGCGCTTCTCAAGCGCATCTCTGAGTTCCCTCGCCTGCTCTTCACTATTGATTCCTGCATAAATAATGCAATGATTCAGCGCAAAGAAATGGACAACTCGGATTGGGCGATGCAGCCGCGCAGTTTTGCCTGCGAGTTCCGAATTCCGTCAATGGAGCCAAGTATGTCTTCCATCAGTTCGTCCACATCCTTTGGGCAGCTGTTGGCCAGTTCCCGCTTGGCCAATGACCAGACGCCTTCGTCTGGATTCAGTTGCGGGGCATAGGACGGAAAGTGCTCGATGCGCAGCCGGGGATGCTTTTCGAGAAATTGCTCGATAGGCTTTCCCTTGTGCGTCGATGAGTTGTCGAGGAGCAGAATGATCGGGCCGCGCAGGAGGCGCGTCAGTTCGCGCAAATACAGACAGACCTCCTCCTGCCCGATGTTGTCGTAAAAAAGAAGATAGTAGAGACCGAGATGATGTCGTCCAGGGCTGACGGAAATTCCCGAGATCACCGAGATCTTGTCGCGCTGTCCTTGGCGATGGCGGTGGATAGGTGTTTCCCCTTGTGGCGCCCAGGTTCTGACCACGTTGGGAATCATCAAGAAGCCCGATTCATCGGCAAAGACGATGTGGGCGCCCAGCCTTGTGGCGTTTTTTTTATACGCGGCCACTCTTTTTGTTTCCAACGCTCGATCTCTTCTTCGTTGCGCTCCAGAGCGCGTCGTTCCGGCTTCTGCGGAGTCCAACCGAGATCGTGCATCAACCGGCCTATGTGATCCGGGTGGTAGCTCACGCCGAACTCGCTCTCGATCAACGCGGCAATGCGTGCGGTGGTCCACAGATTGGTGCGATAACCCTGAGCCATCGGCCCCTTGAGCAACAGCCGAACAAGCTTCTTGCGCTCAGTAGCACCCAACTTCAGGGGGCGTCCAGGAGAAAAACGGACCTGCAAAGCATCGTCTCCGCGCTGCCGTCGAGCATCGCGCCAGCGCATCACTGAACTCGCGTTACATCCTATCTGTCGTCCGACTTCGTTGAGCGAGCAGCCTTCATCCAACAGCGCTAAAGCACGACGGCGACGGTCTTCCAAAAGCTCGGCACTTGCCTTCAGTCTGGGCATAGGGGTACCGTACCTCTGAAAGTATTATTGCATTATTTATGCAGTAGTCAATAACGCAGTGGCAGACGGCGTCATCGGCGAATCGCTCAAACGGGATGAGCCGGTAATGTTTGGTCATCCAGTGATCGAACGTGTAATGAAGAAAAAGGTTGGACAACAAGGGTGAAATCACAGAACCTTGCGGCGTCCCTTTCTCTCTGGGTTCGAGGGTGCCATCCTCCAATTGCACGGGAGCTTTGAGCCACCGCTCAATATAGAGCAACACCCACGGACAGTCGGTGTGTTCCCACGTTCCACACAAGAGCCTGAACCGAGTTCACGCCGCCTTCGTGCCGGACGCCGACTGGGCAGTAGACAGGTGCCCCCCAGACTTATCCCAGATTAACGACACCCTTCTGGTTCTGACGTCATCCCTACGCTTTCGACAGGTCATCAGCGGTTCGCTTGCGCTCGTCTCCTCAGCCCTCACCTGACAGGATCAAGTCCTGCCTTTTACCGAAATGCTCACCACCTCGGCCATTGTGCCGAAGCAGCTTCCGGTGGTTTGAACCCGCATCCTGTAATGCGAGTTCGAGAGGCCGTCTCTCATCTCTCGTGCAGCACGGCTCGAAGAAGCTTTCTCAGTTCATGTATCCTCCTTCGCGCCTTCGTGGCGCACTGTCGTCCGCAAAACGCACGACGATCACATCGCCGTGCGCCTGCTTTCGACGCCATGCCTGAGCCCACAGATCGAAGACGTCATGGAGATAGATATTCGCCAGCAGCGGCGATGCACTGCCGCCTTGAGGCGTCCCTTCCTCCATGCGTATTCGTTTCCCATCCTCCAGCACGCCCGCGTTCAACCATTTCTGGATGAGCCGCACGACGCGCCGGTCAACGATGCGATGCTCGATGAACTTGACAAGCCATTCGTGCAAAATCGCATCGAAAAAGCTGCGCACGTCCAGGTCGAGCACCCAGTCCACCTTCTTCGTCAACAGTCCCGTGTAAAGCGCATCCAGCGCTTTATGCTGGCTTCGCTTTGGACGGAACCCAACGAAAACCCGAGGAAGTCCGTTTCGTAGATAGCGTTCATCGCCTCGACCGCCGCGCGCTGAACGATCTTATCTTCCAGCGCAGTAACTCCCAGCGGTCGCAACCGCCCGTCGGCCTTGGGGATGTACACCCTAGCCTTTGTCGCGGAGGCTGAATATCGCGTGATTGTAACGGCAAGCGACACAACGAAGAAGATTCTCCGGTACCGGGCCGCCAAGTCTTCTGTTGTTCCCTACGTTGCAGTCGTACTCTCTGACCCTGAAGACTTTCTGAACTTTGACGACTGTTATGGACACTTACGAGGTGCTTCGCAAAGACGCTATTCTCCATTCTTCATTCAGGAAGTGATGATTGGCCCGAACCCAAACGGCGACCTCTCCAAAGAAGTGCTGGATACTATGTTTGATGGACTGGATCGAAGCGTTGCTGTAAGCGTTTCTTCTATTCCTTATCGCGACTGGCTTTGATTAGCGGCACCGTCTCGACCGTAATGTTGGAGCACTCGGTATGCAGAGCGGCTTGCATGGCGGTTGGCCTATGCCTGGATCTTCAGACATGGGATAGAACCAACTTCAATTGTCGCCGAAACTCCTGGTTCGATCCCACACTCCTGACGAGCAGCCGAGGTTATGGGAAAAGCGAGAGCAACCAATAAAGATGGGTGCCACCTAGCGGTAGGGCACCTGGGAAAGTACAGACTTAGATCTGAGAAAGCTCAAGATCTCCATCCATCACGGATTCCCCCCCGGAAAGTCGCCCAGCATCCGCGTTTCCAGTCAATTGGTAAGGGGGCGTTTGAAATTTCAGTTTCGCCCCCTTGCGGACGTTCCCTCAGTCGCTAATCGAACGAATAACTCTTGCCGGATTTCCTCCTACAACGATGTTGGAAGGAACGTCCCTGGTGACCACCGAACCCGCCGCGACGACCGAATTTTCTTCTACGGCCACGCCGCCGATGATGGTCGCACCTGCTGCAATCCACACGCCTTTCTCAATCACGATGGGCTTTCCGAATTCGTAATTTTCCTCGGGTTGAGGTTGAGCGTGCGTTTCGGCACACGAAGGCCGCACCGAGACTTTCTGAGTGTAGCCCCAAATGTGCCAGTAGCGTGGCAGGCCACTTTACAGTGAGCTATGTGTGGGAATCGAGAGAAGGATTCTGGCGCCGCCCAGTGGTCCGTTCGATACCTGGGCGGTACCGCCATGGGCTCGGATAACCGCATCCACAAAGGCCAGGCCGAGGCCGTGACCTTTCGATCCTGTGCCTTTCACTCTCTGCCCGAAGATTCGATCGAGCACCTCTTGCGGAAATCCTGGGCCATTATCTTCCAGGTGAAACTGAACCACTTCCGGAGCTTGCCGAAGGCTGACAAGGACAGTGCAACCGGCAGGCAGATGCACTATCTCATTGTTGAACAGGTTGGCGAAGAGCCGATGCAGCAAGGCCAGATCGCCCGCGATGCGCACGGATTCAGCACAGTCGAAGCGCAACGTCAATCCGTGTTCAGCCATCGAAGGCTCGTAGAGTTCGATCATGGAGCGCAGCATGGCATCCATGTCAATCAGCTCGATATCGAGTCGAAGAGCATCGGCTCGGGCTTCGGCAACGTCGAGCGAAGTGTTGAGGAAGTCATTGAGCCGATCGAGTTCCTCGATGCAAACGATGATCGCCTCTTGGCGGCTGGTTTCGTTGGCTGCGGTAAGCGAGAGTTCCAGGTTGCCGCGCATGGCGGTGAGCGGGCTGCGCAGGTCGTGTGACAGGGAGCCGGTAATGGTGTGAAGCTGATGCATGGCGGCCTGAATGCGGTCGAGCATGCGATTGAGGGTACGCGCCAGTTGGCCGATTTCGTCTTTGCGCTGCGAGGCCGGTACTCGCGCACTCAGGTCACTCTGATCGATGTGCTTGGCGGCTTCGGTAATGTCGCGAACGCGATTGAGCATGCGCCGCGTAGTGTAAAAAACAATGGTTGTACCGAAGAGGACGAGCAGGCCCCACAGCATGGCAAAGCGCAGGCGAAATTGGCGTAGTACGCGCAACTGGTCGCGGTCGGAGAGGCCAAGAAAGATGCTGCTGCCGTCATCGATATGAGTCATGACTACACGATAGGGAATCTTGTATCCGTGAGCGTTGAGGGTGAAAGGCTGATCGTTGCTGGCTGAAACCCTGTGCAGGGCGTCCAGAAATGGCGCACCGCTCCCAGGACCAACCCAGATGAGTTGATGGCTGGCTGGATCTGTTTCAAGAAAGAAGACAGAATCCTGCGCAGGGCTCTCATTTGGTTGCCGATTCGGCACCTCGCGCGAGGCCAGCTCTGCCACCTCTTCAACTACGCGCTGGTAGAGTGAATCGCGTGGGGTTCGCTCGGCTACGTCGCCCAGCACTTCCACTTCGCCCGCCAACCAAGCATCGTTACGCCGTTCGATATCGCGGGCAACATAGAGGTGTAGCGAGAGGAAAACCGCCAGTGTTCCGCAGGCATAGGCCAGCGTAGCCCAGGCGGAAATGCGCCAGGCCGCGCTGTGCAACAGAGGCCTAGCTTCCGCCGAGGACATAGCCTACTCCTCGCAGGGTGCGGATCAACGGCGGCTGACTCTTGCCGTCCACCTTGCCGCGCAACCGGTAGATGTGTACGTCGACGACGTTGGTGTCGGGCTGAAAGCGCATGCCCCACACCTGCTCAAGAATCATGGAGCGGGTAACCACTCGGCCGCGGTTGCGGCACAGAAACTCAAGCAGCACGAACTCCTGCTGGGTCAACTGCAACAACTCGCCGGAGCGTGTCGCCTGCCTACGCAGCAGGTCCAGTTCCAAGTCGTCCACCTGGAGCCGAGTAGGCTCTGCGGCTACCGAAGTAGTTTTTCCTCGCCGCAGCAGATTCCGCAGCCTCGCCAGTAACTCGGCCAGTGCGAAAGGTTTGGTCAGATAATCATCGCCCCCTTGTTCCAGACCGCGCACGCGATCATCCACCGAGCGTCTGGCCGAAAGAATGAGAACTGGAGCCAGTTGGCCCGCGCGGCGAAGCTGTTCAAGGACGTCGAGACCGTCCGCGTCGGGTAGTCCTAGATCGACAATCAGGACACCGTAGGCGTTCGCGGCGCTAAACTTGGCTGCTGTTTTTCCATCCCCGGCCAAATCCACCTCATAGCCAGCCTCTTCCAGGGCCGGCCGGAGGAACTCCTGAATTGGGATGTCATCTTCTACCAGCAGGATACGCATAGCAGAATGGTAGCCCAGACGGGCCTGACCATGACAAGCTCAGAACGAAGCATGGGAAAGATGAACAAAACGTCATGCAGAAAGTAGCTCATAAGGACCCGATTCTGGCGTCAGATAGAGGACAGACCAAGATGCAACGAGAGGTGTGCGGTTGGCGTGTACGAGTGTATTCTCCTTCGATCAACGGCATGAAGCGGATGCGAACGGGACCCCGGTTCGATCGACTCTGAACCTGGTCCACGACGATCCAATACTGGCCGCCTACAGGCAGAACCTTCCCCTGCCTACAGAAGCGTGCCCCGTGCTGGCTGCCGCGCTACGCCATGTACTAGACACTCCGGGCAGCCTCATCCGCATGCGCGTGGCCTACCCGATGGCGATGAGCTTCGGAATGGAGCCGCAAGCTGCACTCGACGCAGCCACAGCCATCGAGTACTTCCATACAGCCTCCCTAATCTTTGATGATCTGCCCTGCATGGACGACGCCAGCCAGCGGCGCGGCGCGATCTGTGTGCATAGGGCTTATGGCGAGCATGAGGCAATTCTGGCTGCGCTGGCGCTGGTCAACCGCGCCTATGCGCTGGCCTGGAAAGCGCTGGTTTTCAGCTCTTCCCTGAAGCAAGCAGAGGCGATGGAGTATGTCGAACGTCTGCTGGGACTGGGCGGGCTACTCAGCGGACAAAGCCGTGACCTGAACTTCAGCCGCAGTGCGGCTACGCCTGAGTCGACAACGCTTGTAGCACGGGGCAAGACGGTCTCGCTGATCCGCCTGTCGCTGGTCTGGCCGGCGCTGGTGGCCGGCGCAAAGCCGCGTGAGCTGCAACTGCTGGAGCGCATCTCTCTCTTTTGGGGGCTTGCCTACCAAGCCGCTGACGATCTAAAGGATGTGCTCGGCAACGCTCTGGCCAGCGGCAAAACAGTTGCTCGCGATGCGCTGCTGGAGCGACCCAATCTGGCCATCGAACTGGGTACGCGGGCAACCTTCGCGCGCCTTGAGCGGTTGCTCATGTTGGGCGATGAATCCTTTCAGACGCTGTTGCGCCGCCACTCCTCGCTTGGCTTCTTGGAGCAACTGCGCTATGGGCTGGATGCAGAGGTGGCCGAATTGCGCAGCAGTGCTTTGGAATCTCAGCTGGGAGTTGGCGCATGATCTTTCTACGTCTGATCCTTACCAATCTTCTGCGCCATCGCATCCGCACGCTGATGAGCACGGCGGGGATCGCCTTCAGTGTGGCAGCCATGCTCACGGTAGTTACCGTATTGCAGGGTGCGGTGGGCATGTTCTCCGGATTGCTTTCAAGCGACAGCGAGACCATCGTCTTTGAGAAGAACGTTTCCGATTTGTTCTTCAGCGAAGTGCCGCAGAGCGCGCTTGACGAACTGACAAAGTGGCCCATGGTGGAACATGCCGATGCCGTAGTCTTCGGTATTGTTTCCAGCCACGATCAGCCCATCATTACCTGCTTTGGCATCACGAACAAGGACGCGCGGTTGCGCAAGGCAATCTGGATCGAGGGCTCGGCGGCAGGATTCAGAGCCGATGGGCAGGGCATCGTGTTGGGCGAGCGTGCGGCGGAATTTCTTCATGCGCACCGGGGTGACACCGTGCCCGTGGGGCACGGATCGTTCGAAGTGGTTGGCGTCATCCGCACCTCCAATGGTTTTGAAGATGGCGGCGTCTTCATGCCGCTCAAAGCTGCGCAGTCATTCTTCCACAAGGAAGGTTCGTCGGTGATCACTGTGAAACTACGCAATGCCGAAGAACTTGCAGGCTTCAAGGCGCGAGTGCAGACCCAGTATCCGAATCTTACCGCGCTTGAAAACGCGGAATTCAACCGCACCTACTCGCAATTCCGCATCCTCAAAGCAACGGCATGGGCGGTGGGTGGATGCGGCCTGCTGCTGGGTGGTTTTGGCGTGGCCAACACCATGATCATGTCGGTTTTTACCCGCGTCCGCGAGTTTGCGATTCTGCGCGTGAATGGCTTTTCGCAAATGCAGGTGGCAACGATGGTGCTGACCGAGGCATCGTTGATCTCGCTGCTGGGCGCGGGGTTTGGGGTTGCAGGCGGAAGCAGCTTGTTGGTGGTGATGAAGTACGTGCCGGCACTGCATGGCTATGTGGATGCTTCGCTCCGGCTCTCCGTCATAGCTCTGGTGCTGGTACTGGCTGAGTTGACGGGCATCCTCGGAGCACTCTATCCAGCTTTCTACGCCATGCGCATCCGCGCTGTGGAGGCGCTGCGATTCGAATGAGTCTGAAAGCACAAAGCGGAGAGTTAAAGGACGATGGCATGATCGAAGCTCTGGATATATCCAAAAGCTACGAAGACGGAGCTATTCAGGTGCTGCGCGGCGTGAGTCTGACTGTGGCCAGGGGAGAAACCGTTGCGCTTTGCGGTCCTTCAGGCTGCGGCAAAAGCACTCTGCTGCACTTGATTGGCGGGCTGGATACACCTGACAGCGGGAAGATTGCAGTTGCAAGAAAGGAACTGGCGAGCGGCAATCGCGCACTGGATCTGCTACGGCACGAAGTGGGGTTTGTCTTTCAATTGCACAACCTGCTGCCCGACCTGACGCTGACAGAAAACTGTCTGATTCCGACCGTGGCTGCTGGAACAAAACGGACCGTGGCTGAAAAGCGACTCAGTGAACTGGCCGAACGTATGGGGCTTGGCCACAGACTGAATGCACGCATTCAAAAGCTCTCCGGCGGCGAACGGCAGCGCACTGCAATTTGCCGCGCACTGATGAACAGCCCGCGTATTCTACTGGCCGACGAACCGACCGGATCGCTCGACGAAAAGACGGCGGAAACTGTCTTCCGCCTGCTGCTGGAACTGGCCTCTTCCGAGGGGTTGACACTGCTGATGGCCACGCATGACCGTGCTCTGGCCGCGCGCTGTGACCGCATGGTTGAGATGCGTGACGGACGCATCGTGGAAGGGGTCCGCAATGCCGGTAAGTGAGCAGGCCGCATGTCGCGCATGGACTGACGACGGCATGCGCAGCGCAATGATGCACGCCCTGTTCTGGCTCGCGCTCATGAATGCGATGGGCGTCATGCTGTCGCTGCTGCTGATGGCGCCTTCCGCTAATGGACTGCTGGGGGAGTGGACCTACGGGCGTTGGATGATGGCGCACATGAACCTGGGGCTCTATGGGTGGTGTTGCCTGCCCGTGCTGGCACTGTTGTTCCACGTCTATCGAACCCATGACAGTGTAGTTGGGCGCTGGGCGCGGCCCGTGGTCTGGCTTTGGTCGGCCAGTCTGGCGCTGGGTTCGGTGAGTTGGCTCAACGGCGAAACCAGCGGTAAGTTATTTCTGGATTGGTCGGGCGTAGCGCGCATCTTCTTCCCGCTGTCCATGCTGGTGCTGTGGTTTCTGCTGCTGATCGCGTTCCTTGACGGCATCCGTGCAAAGAGGTGGGCCCATTGGACACAGATAGCTGGCCGAGCCATGCCATTGCTGGTGCTGTTGACAGTGCCAGTAGCCATCTATGCTGCATCAAGCGCTGTCCTCTATCCTCACTTCAATCCGGATACAGGTGGACCAACCGGGGCAAGCCAGCTTGATTCTTCGCTGGGCATTGTAAGCATTTTGCTGATGCTTCCCTTTGCTGCCGCGTCACGCAACAAAAAGAATGGGCAATGGATCGGAGTCGCATGGACGGCTCTGGTTGTGGAGAGCGTCGTTTGCGCATTGATCAATCACTCCGATCAGAGCCATCATCTTCCCGCGCAGTATCTGGGGCTCGGCCTGATCCTGGTGTGGATTCCCCTGCTGCCGCTCTACTACCAATGCTTCCGCTGGCATGAGGAGACGAACCGCTGGAAGACGGCCTTTCTCGCCTGGTGGATGGGCTTGGTGCTGACTGGCTGGATTGCCTTTCTGCCCGGCGTGCTGGACCGCATCAAATTCACCGACGCACTGGTGGGCCACTCGTTGACGGCCATTGCAGGCTGCCTTACCGCGTTTCTGATTCTGATGATGCAGCAGATTCTTGGACCTCAGAATCCGATCTTTCGCAATCGCCGTTCCTTCCTCGCGTGGAATCATTCGGTACTGCTCTACGTACTACTGATGTTGATTGCCGGCTGGGTAGAAGGCGGCAATCCAGGATTCACGATTGTGCCCGGAGTCGCGCGCAACAGCATTTACATTCTGCGCGTGCTTTCAGGGGTGGGCATGTTGGCAGCATCGCTGGAGTGGCTGTTGGCGGCGTGGCGCAGCCCGACTAAAAATTCCGCCACGGACCCAGAACCTGCACTCAGAGAGGTGTTGGTATGAAGCGTATTTTTCTGCTCGTGTATCAGATTGGCGTGGCCTGCTCCGATACCTTGACCGGCGCGAGCCTGATCATCGCACCGGCCTTCACCTTGTGCAGAATGGGTATTGTGATCAATGACGCCTCTCAGGTGTACATCAGCTATATAGGCGCGTTTGTATTGGGGATCGGCCTCTCGTGTGGTTACGGCGCACTGGTGCTGATTCTGCGCGGCGACAGAACGCGGGTGCAGATGGTGTGGCTACTGACAGCCATTGTGCGCGGCTCGGTGGCGGTGTTTGTGACGGAGCAAGTACTCTCTCATTCGCTTGCTCCGGGGTGGATTGGCGTTGCGGTTTTCGATGGGGTGTGCGCACTGGTACAGGGGATTGGCTTGCGGCAGGAGTGGTTGAACGATGGCACGTGCTAGACCAGTTTTGCAGGGATGGAAGGCCTGCCTGCTGATCGCGGCAACCTACTTCTATTTCCTGATCTTTGCGCAATTCGCGTTTCTGGCACGGCTGTCCAACTGGACAACCAGTGACGCCAGCCTGAAAATGGCGTTGGGCGCGATGGCTGTGGGCGGAATCCTCTTCAGCCTGCTGACTCCGCGGCTTGGATTGCGCTGGGCAGCACGCAGAAGAGTGCAATGGAGCCTTGCCGTTTCCGCGACTGCGGCGTTTGCTTCTACGCTCAGCTTGAATCTTTCCACGGCAATGCTTCTGAGCTTTGCTATTGGCGCAAGCCTCGCCGTTCTCACTGTGACCATGGCCAGCGAACTGCGTGCGTGGCTTGGCGAAGGTAATGCGCTCGTGAAGATTGGCCTTGGCACGGGCCTGGGCTACTGGTTTTCCAATCTGCCGCTGGTCTTCATGGCTTCGGCTAGCGTGCAGGCAGTGCTTTCGGGCACGCTCTGTATTGTGGCGCTGGTCTTTGCGCCAGAAGAAGCGGGCGATCAGGAGCAGCTTCAGAACAGAACATCGGGCGTGGGCAGCATCCCATCTTTGCTGCAGGCACTCGCGATTTTCTTCGCGCTGGTATGGCTGGATTCGGCAGCCTTCTACATCATTCAGCATTCAGCGCAACTGAAGGCTGGCACATGGCAGGGCGATGCGCATTTGTGGGTGAATGGCGCGCTGCATCTGCTGGCTGCTGTGACAAGCGGATGGCTGCTAGCACGCTACAGAAGTTACTGGACGCTGTGTGCCGCATTTTTTCTGCTGGCGGTGGCCTGCGTTTTGCTGCAAGTTCCATATCTGACCGCAGCCGCTTCCATCTTTTATCCCTGCGGGGTTTCGCTTTACTCCGTGGTGCTGGTCGCGTTTCCATCCATGCTTTCCGGTGCCGGTTCCACCGCCGCCAGAGCACGAATGGCGGGTTGGATTTACGCCATTGCCGGATGGATTGGCTCCGGACTCGGCATCGGCATGGCAGAACATCTTCATCATGTTCCGCTCGGTTTTGTGGCCTCTGCTGGTGCTGTAATTCTCGCTCCTGCATTGATTGGATTGGCGCGCACAAGGACGCGCGAGCTGGCTTTGCTCGGTACGCTGGGCTTGTTGTGCGGATTGCTGGCGCGCTGGCAAGGTAGCACTGCAAAGCCAGAATTGAGCGCGGTGGAGCGCGGCCGTGCGGTCTATGTTTCTGAAGGCTGCATCCACTGCCATTCGCAGTATGTGCGCCCCGGAACCACAGATGTGCTGCTGTGGGGACCGGTGAAGAGCGTGGCTGCGGTGCATCGTGAGATGCCGCCCCTGATCGGTAATCGCCGCCAGGGGCCCGATCTTGCCGAAGTGGGAGCGCGTCGCTCGCCCCTGTGGTTGAAGATGCACATGATCGAACCGCAAGCCGTGAGTGGAGTCTCTATCATGCCGTCTTATGCCGTTCTGTTTTGCGATGAGCGTGGAGATGATCTGGTAGCGTATCTGGCAAGCCTGCGCGCGGAGGATGCTGCGCTTGACGTTCAGCGGCGGCAATGGACACCTTCAGTTGAGGCAGTAGCCCACGCCAACGCGTACCAAGGGGATGCCCTCTATCAGCGCTTCTGCGCGGCTTGCCACAATGAACAGGCACCGCTGCATCAGGCTTGGAAAAACCGGTTCAGACGCCAGCCCGTGGACTTTGCAGCGGGCAGAGGTGTACTGCGCGTATTGCAGCCGCAAACGGTCAACCCCAGTGAGGTGGCGCGCATTGTGAAATTCGGTTTGCCGGGAACCGATATGCCGGGCCACGAGGTACTCGACGATCAGAAAATTGCTTCCATCAGCCTGTGGCTGACGCAGAAGATTGCGCAGTTGCCCAACCTTTCTCATCCATCCCACGAGGAGTGAACTCATGCACAAACTTACCGTTGTCGCGTTCCTAGGAATGATTCTTATTTTTGCGCCCCTGGCGCCCTCTGCCATTGCCCAACAGCAGAAGTTCACCGTGAATCCAGCGGCCAGTAACGTGACGTTTCAGCTGGGCGGCAACACCCACGCCGTTCACGGAACTTTCCATGTGAAGAGCGGCGTGGTCAACTTCGACCGCGAGACCAGGAAGATCTCCGGCCTGATTGTTGTCGATCCCCTGTCGGGCGACAGCGGCAGCAGCGGCCGCGACCAGAAGATGAAAAACGAAGTACTCGAAGTGGGTCGCTTTGCCGAGATCACCTTCGAGCCAAAGAGCTTCGCTGGCGATCTGGCGGCAAACGGCGATTCTACGATTCAGGTCACGGGCATCTTCACGCTGCACGGCACAGCCCACGATCTGACCATCCCCATGCAGATTCACGTGGAAGGCAACCAACTTACTGCAAAGACACATTTCACCGTTCCCTACGTGCAATGGGGCTTGAAGGATCCATCGATCTTTGTGCTTAAAGTGGCCAAGGAAGTTGGAATTGATCTGAAGCTGGAGGGCCAGTTGTAAATCTGACCTCCATATGCTTCATACACGCTACCGGGCCAACATTCCTTTGATGCTCGATCTGATTGCATATCTCACCGAAGAATGCTGCTCGGGCCCCTGAACAGTGCGTCAGCATTCGCGCGGCATCCTCCTGTTCAGAAGCCGTATTGCTACCCATTCCCAACCCCAATGCTAGATGAACCTCATGAATGTTCTTTTCCTGTGTACCGGAAATTCCTGCCGCTCGATTCTGGGCGAAGTCACTTTCAACCACCTCGCTCCCGCTGGCTGGATGGCCATGAGCGCAGGCAGCAATCCTACCGGTCAGGTGCATCCCCTTTCGCTGGCACTGTTGTGGTTCAGCAAGGCATCTCGGCTGAGGGCTACCACAGCAAGACCTGGGACAACCTGCCTGTCACGCCCAATATTGTCATTACCGTCTGTTCGAATGCGGCAGGATAGTTTTGTCCGACCGACCTCGGTAATGTTCTGCGCACTCATTGGGGAGTTGAAGATCCCGCCCACGTTACCGGCACGAAAAAAGAGATCAACGCATCGTTCATGACCGTCTATCGCATTCTGCGTATCCAGATCGAGGCGTTTCTGGCCCTGCCGCTGGATGAGTTGCAGCGGGACAGTACCAAATTGAAGGCAGAACTGGACCGCATCTGCACGCAGCTTCCTTAACTTCGGCTGCCATCAGACAAGGAGAGACAGAATGACGAAGATTCAGGTGTATGATCCGGCGCTCTGTTGCAGCACCTGCGTGTGTGAAGTGGATGGAAGCGTCAATCTCTATAGCAACTTTCCTCTCAACCTTCACCCTCGGCTCCCCATCGATCCTCCACGATTTGGCCCTCAATCCGTCGGAACTCAACTCCAGCTTCGCTATGTCCAGCAACCTTGGTGACAGCAATGTTGACACTGGTGGCGAATTCATTTCGCAGGAAATTTGAGGGTAGCGGGATTGGAGCAACTGGCCAAAAAGAAGGAAATGCCATTCTTGGCATCGGGCGTTTGCTGGCATAAATAACCGAACTTTGAATTTGCCACCAGTCTCAATGTTGGACCTACCCCCTTCCTCTCTACCGCCTGATTTTGTTGTAACCAGCATCGGCACTGATGTGCGGACGTTTCCCCTTACGATGTTTTTTGGAGGAAGTCTGGACACTCGCAATCGGCGAAAAGACAGAAAAGCTGGCAGCCAGACAAGATATTCCTTGTCCAGCTGCCAGCTTTATTTTTTACAGAATGGTCATGTTGTTTCCCGCCAGAATTTCAGACCTGAAAAGGTTCAGTATTGATGAATGAGACCAGAACAATGGCGATCAAGGAGATGAGGCCCAACATCATATATGCACCGGTAAAACCACCCAGATAGGTCAGGCCAAAAGCGATGATGGCAAAAGCACAGCATCGCAGAATTGACTGAATGGGATTGATCACGCTCCATGCGGCAACAAATTGTTCTCCAGGAAATTTGGTCGCAACAATCGACATGGAAAGATTGGTTGCACCACTCAGCCCAAAACCGATCATCATCAACGAAACCCAGAGTAGAACACTGCCGGGACCAACGATATTCAACAGAATTGCGCAGGCATTCCAGAACGCGTAGATGATCGATGCCTTCTTGACCCCGTAACGCTGCCCCAGCCATCCCCAAGCCCATGCGCCAGGCATACCGGCCAGCGCCGCCAACGATAATGCGCGAATGGCAACCGGCTGCGAAACGCCCAGTGAAATCAGCCGTGGAACCATCTGACTTACCAGGCCAACCACCATAATGAAGACACAGCCGAAGGAAAGGCCCATCAGCCAGACGTCCTTCATGCCGAGCAGTTGCCGTGTGGTCAGGCGCCTGGAAACATCTTCCGTACGCCGCAGCGACGCATCGGCGGGGCCATGCGCATTGGCAGGCATCTCGGTGACAAAAAACGCAAAGAGGATGGCGACAACAACCATCAATGCGGGCACACCCCAGAAGCCCGCGCGCACGCCGAAGACGCCGAAGAGCATTGCCAAAAGCGGGACGTAGGTGGCAGTGGAAATGGACTGGCCCATGGTGGCCCATCCCATGGCAAGAGTGCTCTTGCGTGGGAACCAGTTGGCCAGCATTGCCGGACCACCAATAAATGCGAAGGTGGTGTCGAAAATGCATACGAATGAAAAAAGAACGGCAAAACCGAGAAGGCTTCCGCAGTTCCCCATCAGACCAAAGCTGAGCGCGCCAAGAAGCAACCCGGCCACGATCAAAAATTTTGCACCCTTGCGTTGGCAAAGCTTGGCACCAAAGTAGCCTGACAGAACCGAAGTCCATGAGGCAGGTGTAGCCAGCGCCAGCAAACGCGCGTAGTCCAGATGATATGTAGATGCGATGGCAGGCAGAATTACATTCAACCCATGGGCAACCGATCCGCTGGAGATCCACATCAATACAGCTTCCAGTGCGATCAGTGTCCAGCCTTTTGCGCCAAACCCACAGCGCGTGTCAGGTTTTTTCAATACAACTGAACCGGTTTCCAAAGTGTTCGTTCCGCCTGCCATCATCCCGTTCTTTCCGTGCTTCTCTAGAAGTAGAGAATCATGCTCACGCTGCCACTGAACTGTGAGCTATTGCTTGCGTTGTTATAGGCACGGCTGGTGTAGGCATTCTGCCAGTCATAGCGGACTTCCGGACGAATCACAAGATTCTTGCTGAAGTCATACATCGCACCCAGCGTGGTTTCGTTGTAACCGGAGGCAACACCGGCAGGCAATGCGTAACCGTTGCCATCACGGAAGTGCTCCGCACGCACGTTATAGGAGAGCTTCGGATTGACCTTGTAACTTGTACCCACAGTTACACCGCCCCACTGCGCACCACGAAAGTTTCCGGTGGAAGTAGTGCGATTGATCGTGTCACTTTTGCCGTCGCCTGCCTGGCGCGCAACTACGATTTCCGTGTAGCTGCTCCAGTGGGGCGTGAAGACCTGCGAAGCATTGAAGTCGTGGTACTGATAGTACTGTCCGCGCGGCGAGATGACGCCATGCCACGTGGAAGGAAAGTCAGCCGCACTCTTGTTCGGTGCAACCTCGGAATCGCCAAGAAATGCGGTGTAGTCAACGGCAGTGCGCATGTTGGCCGACTTGTAGTGCAAGGAAGCAACATAGTTCGGACGGCCATTGGCAGAAACCGTCGTCTCAATACCGTTGTTGATGCCAACCTCGTACCCGATCAGATGCTTCGAGCTGCGATAAAGATTGCCCGTCACTTGCACGCCGATCACCTGATCCGGTTCATCCATGAACGAATAGCTGTGCGAAGCAAACAGGTTCGGAGTGGGGCGCGTGTTGGGGTGAATTTCATGGCCAATGCCCGAGCCGAGAATGCCGCCGTAAATGTTCGTACCATTCAAAACAGGCAGATAGGCATAGGCGTAAAACAGAGGCAGGATCAGCGTATTGGCGCGGTTGTAATAGAGGCTGCTGGGGTTGTTCACAGCCTCGGTATTCACGCTCCAGCCACGATCCCATCCGCCAACCAGGCCACTCGAACAACGGCCATAAATCAACTGCATCATGTAACCAAAGTCCGGTTTGGAAGGCTTGATACCTGGAAGCGGACCAAAGCCGAGCATCGAATCTGATTTGGCCTCACGATGCACGTTCAGTTCGATGGTGTTGATGTAAATGCCCTCATCCGTAGGAACCATAGGCAGATTCCCTTCTCCATAGGTGCGGTCAAGCGCATCGGAACGATTGTTCTCGGAGAAGTCGATCATCATGTCGCCATCGACCTCAACCCATTTATTGGGCTTAATGAAGCCACGGAACAAGGTTCCTTCGCCAGGAAGATTCTCTGCGGCGGGTTTGCTGGCCGGTGCTGCAGCGGGCGTACTGGGGGCAGCGGATGATTGCGCGACAAGCGGGATACTGGCCGTCAGAAATCCCATTGCCAGAACGGACGGGAGAAGACGCGAGGTGTACTTCAGATTGTGCATACTGCAAATTTCCTTCGGGCAAAACAGGTGTTGGAGGAAGAACTCACTTCATCGGTCAGTTCCGAAACCCATGCGACAGGCTGCACTGCCACTGTACGCAGCAGGCATGCGGTTGAAAAGCCTGGGAAGGGGAAGATGGTCAACGCTGAAATGGCAACAAATCCAGCGGCCTCTGATCAAACAAATCAGACAAAAAAGAGCGACCAAATGGCCTGTTACCTGGTCGCTCCGCGAAAATGCTTCGACAAGTTCCATAGACAATCCAGCCAGACCTTGTTGAAACAAGAAGGTACAGGGACTATTTGTGGCGATCGAAGTTGAAGTTGGTGTGGCACCGCAGGCAGACAACCGTATTGGCCTTGTGGCCGTGGTGGCACTGCGTACACTCAACACCATCGTCATTCACCAGATGGTTGGCATGCGGGTTGGGCTTCATGTCCGTAGTGCGCTCCGAGACGGCTTTGAACGACTCGTGGCACTCCAGACACTTGTCAGATTCGACCGCGGTCTTCTTGCCTTCGCCATGACAGGCTGAGCACTCCAGTCCGCTATCGATGTGTTTTTTCGCAGTAGTCGGCTTGCCGTTGACCATCATCGTCGGAGCAGCATCCTGCGCGAAGACGATGGCGCTAAACAGCAGGACCGAAGCTGCCGCGATCAACAAATAAAACCTGGTCTTCATAAAAACTCCATTTGGCATAGAGAAGGGGGAGGGTCTCTCTTGCGTTGGTTGTTGCCTGGACAGTGTGGAAGCCGAAGCGGCGTATTTGCACCGCTCCGGTTTTTTGGGGAAGCCGCGGAAGTGTCAGAAAGACACGCTAGGCTTTGGCCAGACGCTCACCAAGCAAGTGGCTCATCACAATGCAACGACCGCTGCTGATGCCAGGAGCCATCAGCGGGTAGTCAACGCCAAAGAAGTTACCCATGGTGTTGCCCACCGCGAACAGACCAGGGATTGCGACGGAGTTGGTGTCAAGGCACTGCATTTCAGGATTGACGTTCAAGCTGCCAACAGTGACCAACAGATGCGACTTGATGGGCACTGCGAAGAAGGGAGCCTGCTCGATCGGGAACATGCGATCTGCCTGCTTGCCGAAGTCCTCATCCTTACCCTTCTTGGCCAGTTCGGAGTAGCGGGCAACAGTCTTGGCCAGCTTGTCAGCGGGAATGCCGATCTTGCCTGCGAGTTCGGAAAGGGTAGCTGCCTTGAAGGCCATTCCCTTGCTGATCGAATCTTCAAGCGCTTCCGCAGGCTCATTGACCGGGCCGCCCATCGAGGTCTTGATCGGGGCCTGATCCTTAAAGTAGCTGGAGCTGAAGATCGCCCAAGCCTTGCCGTCCGGCTGCATGAAACGCGTATTGCACTGGAACGGATCGGGCTGGTTCTCGTCCTCGTAGCGCTCACCGTTCTTGTTCACGTGCAGGAAGGTCTGGTTCGCAGCCATCGAATCATTGCCGAGCGGCGGCGCAGGAATGGTGTGGATCATGATGGGAAAGGGCGGCTTCATCAGCGAAGCTCCGGCCCACAGAGCCATGGCAATACCTTCACCCTGATTGCCGCCAATGGGCGTGTAGCAGGGAATCTCAGCATACTTGGCCCAGGGCGCCCAGGTATCCAGCATTTCCTGATTCTCGGTGTAACCGCCAACGGCCAGAATCACGGCCTTCTTGGCGTTGAACTGGGTGTAGCCGCCACCCTTGACCTTGGCTATCACGCCGGTAATGCGGCCGTCCTTGTCCTTGATGAGCTGCTTGGCAGCGGTGTTGTAGTGGAAGTCAACACCCTTGTCCTTACAGGCCTTCTCAACGACGCGCACCAGGTAAACCTGCGTCGGAACGTACTCGGAACCGGTGCTGTGGGCCTGATTCTTCAGGAAGAAGTTGTGGGCGGTGGGATAGCTGGGGGTAACGGCATTGACCTTGTACTCGGGCAGAACATCAACGCTGACGCCATTGGCTTCGCACATGTCGATGTAGTGATCGAACACGCGACCGCTCTGGAAGACAAAGTCGCGAACCAGCTTGTGGTGAACGCGGTTCTGCGAGAACTGGATCAGGCGAGCTGCCATCTCATTTTCGTCGATGTGCATGCCGAGGCGCTTCTGAACCTTGGTGTTCACCGCGCCGTTATCCTTGGCGCGCACGCTGTAGGTCTTGAACTTTTCCAGCAGGGCAACCTTCAGGCCGCCTTCTACCGCAGAATTGGCGGCAAAAATACCGGCCACGCCTGCGCCCACAACCACAACGTCCACGTCAACAGTTGCGGTAATCTTGCTAGCCGGAATTGGATCGGGCACAGCTTCCCAGCTATGTTTGGGCTGCGTTGCTGCGTCGCCGGAAGCATCCTGCGCTGCCAGCGCCTGGGGTACACCCAGAGCAACTGTACCTGCAGCAGCGGCCGCGCCTGCAACCAGAGAGCCCTTCAAAAAACTGCGGCGGCTGTTCTTCATTTCCTGATTGTTCTTCATCTCTACTCTCCTCGAGTCGATTTTTGGCAGGGGAAGGCGTTCTTCGCCTTCCCCTGGGTGATTACCGAACCAGACCTGTAGCCTTGTCCAGCAGAACCACAAACACAACGCCACCAGCCCAGCCATCCTGCATCTTGCCAACCTGTGTGGTTGCCATGATGTTGTCGGCGTTGAAGACGCGTGTCACATAGGGGCAGATAATCAGGCTCTTGTTCACCACGAAGTTTGCGTCGGGGCCAATACCGAATTCGTCGCGGCCGGTCTTCTGCAGGTTCTTGGCAACCTGATAGATGTACTCATCCTGCGTCTCGCGCATCCACGTCATCTTCAGTGAATAGCTATCAAAAGGACGCTTTGCAAACGGTCCGTTGGCCTGCACACCCCAATTTGCCGAGGCCGTCAGACCGGTATTGTTCTCCGGTGTAAACGAGATGTTAGTGCTGGCAAAGGCATTCACAGAAGCCGGCACCGGAGCCTTGCGCGCTCCACCTGCCCAGAACGACTGCTTGCCGCCCAGATAGAGCATCTTTGCACCATGCACTGTGGCACCCGTGCTCGGATCCGACTGGGTTGCCGTGTTGCGGACAAACAGAGCCTCGTAGCTGTAGGCATGCGGATCATGCGGATTGGGCGAAGCATACAACGCGTCGAAACCTGCGATATTGTAGTCGCCGCCTTTGGTGTTGGTACGATGCAATCCCCAGCCTTCGGCGAAGGGGAACGCGATCGAGGAGCGCCATTCCGCGCCGGTGACGTGCAGCTTCGGCGTCACATTCACCGTTGCGCGCCACATCCAGTTTGCGTAGGGCGCAGGGTCCAGACCAGCGCCGCCGGAATACTGCGTCAGCGGGCTCTGGCAGGTAAAGTCCTGGTTACAGACCGTCTTGACGACATAACGGCCCATGTTTTCCTTGCCCACTTCCACATTCAGGTGCTTAGAACCCAGATCCTGTTCCCAGGTAAAGCGGGTCAGGTGATAGATGTAGGGAATAAACGGTGGCGGCTGCCCTCCGATGTCATCGCCGACATAAGCGCCATAATCCTGATTGGAAGTCGTCGGTACAAACATCTGTTCAAAATGAAGCGTAGCGCCCGGCACTTTGGCGATCTTGTTCATGTTGAAGTCGGCGCCAACGGTGAACAATGTGAGCGCTTCTTCTTCCCCGGTCTTCTGTCCCAAACTCGGGTTGCCGAGCAAGAACTGAACCAGGTTAACTTCGGGCTGAATGCCGTGACTGGCGAGCGCCTTGCCGACGGGGGCCAAAAATTCCATTCGGGAAGCCGAAGCTGAGGCCGGCACTATCGACACTTCGCTAACCGTTTTGTTGACAGGGGGTTGAAACTCGTTTTTTGTTTGTCCTGTTGCTGCTGGTTCCTGTCCATAAACCAGACAGCCACTCAGCGAAAGAACTCCAGCCATAATAGCAAGCGTAGTTGTACGACACTTGCCGCTAACTCCGTGGATATCGAACACCTGTTCCTCCTCAAGTCCAAAACCAGCTGCCTAAAGCAGTCTGGTTTACTTCCGTACAGCCTTCTCAATGTCAGGCAGCATCTGTCCGAAGACTCCTCCCGCACATATTCACAGCGAGAATACCCCAACCTTGAATGGTTTAAAGCAGATCAAATGCCAAACTTGCAGGAGGAGTGCAAAAAAAGGAATAGAATTAAAAACAAAGGAGTTAATAGCTTTTTGCGCTATTCTTAAAGGAACTTACCCATATAATTTCGCCCAAATCGCCGAAAATGACGGAGCTGCTTCGGCACTTTCGGTACTACATCCTACTCCTGACCAAATTCCAGAATTGTGCAGCAAAACTTCTCATCCTATTGCTTATGTGACAATTACAGACAAAACAAAGTATTTAAAAACGGATCCCGTTCAACATAAACGCTGCTATCTTAGAAATTCTCAGATTTGTGCCAGAGTGTTTATACATTACTGTTGGCTGCACAAATTTTCACCAAGCCGGTAGCTCAGTGCACCGCTGCGCCCGGAGAGAGTGACACTCCTCATGTATAAAATGTAAATTGGTATGGGTCCGCGTAACGCATGCAGGACATAGACATGGGGAGTGTAAACAGTGGATCAGACGGCAAATGACAACACAAAGGCGATTAACCTTTTGCTCCGGATCATCCACGCCGTTGCCTCTCACAGTCAAGCTGGAGAACTGCTGCATGCCATTGAAAACATCCTGCATGACGTCATTGTTTTTGACCAGCTCGACATCGTGGTTCATGACGAATTGACGCAGACCACCATCGCCTATTTTCCCGGGAACGAAGTTGGCCTGAACGTTGCCTCGCAGGGACTTTGTTTTTATGATGGCCCTGCGGGATGGACCTGGAAACACCAGAACATCTATGTTGCCAACACGGAAAAGATCGAGGATGAATTTCCAAGACTCTGGGATCTTTGGAAGCGCGATGTATTTCAGTCCTGTTGCGTTCTCCCGCTGACCACGGCGGCACGCAGAATTGGTGCCCTTGAACTGATCAGTCGCGAAAAAAATACTTACGACGCAATCGAACCAGGTTTTCTACGTCTGGTTGCCGATCAAATTGCCCTGTATGTGGATGCCTACCTCTCCAACGAACGGGAACGCGAATTCAGAAAAAACCTCGCAGAAGAGAGCAACCATCTTCGCATGCTGCTTGGCGTGACCAGTGCGATTGCGTCGAAGCTCGACATGCAGGAGCTTCTCGTCGTTATCAGCACTGAGCTTCTGACGGGAAATGAACACTGGAGTCTGGTGTTCTACGATCTGGAAAACAATCAGATGGAATACCGGGCCTTCCACACACCGCAGGGAAGCAGTTCCATTCGGGCAGGAAGAAAAGAAACAATTGATAACTCTCCGGGTAGCATAGCTTATCGGATGTCCTCCCCCTATATCATAGGATACCGGCAGTTGAAGGAAATGGAGGACCATGCAAACATCATTCCCCTGATGCTCAAGGACGGTCTTCGCTCCAGCTGCTCGATTCCGCTGATCAATCGTGGACGCATAGTCGCCGTACTCAATGTGGCGAGCAAATGCGATGAATTTCCGCCTGCGCAGGCAAAACTGCTTCAGGAAATATCCGGGCAACTGGCAATCGCCGTTGATAACTCCCTGGCCTATGAAGAAATCACTCAGTTAAAAGACCGTCTGGCCAGCGAAAAGATTTATCTGGAAGAAGAGCTCAAGGACCACAGCAACTTTAAAGAGATCATCGGCAACAGTGATGCCTTGCGGAAAGTACTCCAGCAAGCTGAAATGGTTGCGGAAAGCGATTCCACCGTATTGCTTCTGGGTGAAACCGGAACCGGCAAGGAACTGATCGCACGCGCCATTCATGACCTCAGCAAGCGCAAAGCGCACACAATGATCAAGGTCAATTGTGCGGCCATTCCAGCCAACCTTTTGGAAAGCGACCTCTTCGGCCATGAGCGCGGCGCATTCACCGGAGCTGTGGCCCGCAAGATCGGAAGATTTGAGGTCGCCGACAACGGCACGCTTCTGCTGGACGAAATTGGTGACTTCCCGATGGAGCTACAACCCAAGCTGTTGCGCGTTTTGCAGGAACATTACTTTGAACGCGTAGGCTCGACGACTTCCATTTCGACCGACGTACGCATCATTGCAGCCACTAACGTCAATCTTGAACAGAGCATTGCGGAAGGCAAGTTTCGCCGTGACCTCTTTTATCGCATCAATGTCTTTCCCATTGTGATTCCACCGCTGCGGGAGCGCGCCGAAGACATTCCTCTGCTGGCCCGTCATTTTGCGCAGAAGCATGCCCGCAAGATGAATCGCAACATCGAATATATTCCATCCGACACATTGAGCGCGCTCAGCCGTCTTCCCTGGCCAGGTAACATTCGCGAGTTGGAAAACGTTATCGAACGTGCCGTAATTGTGAGTTCCGGTCCCGCACTGCAAGTACAATTGACGGAACTGATCCAGCATTCAAAAGATGTCAAACCGTCCCACGTCGAATTCCAGCCCCGCGCCGATTTTGACGAAATGGAACGTGAGCAGATTCTACGCGCCATGAAAGACAGCCGCGGCATTGTGGCAGGCCCCAATGGAGCTGCCGCTCGACTGGACATCAAACGTTCTACTCTGCTCTCTCGCATGCAGCGTCTTGGTCTTTCTCCAAAAACAATTCGGCTGTCCAGCCGTACCACCAATTATCTTCAAGGAAAAGATCAGCCTCGCTAGCATTCTGTCTCCAAAATCGTTGTCACAGAAACTATTTCCATGCGTGTGCGGAACAGGCTCTATCGTTGCCTTCTGCTAGGACAAATGCAGGTGAGACGTGAGAGGCTCCGCACATCTCAATCTGACAGCTCACGCAGGGATCAAATGCTGCCACCATCAACTGCGCAAAAGTTTCCATCGATGTGCCGCTCATCCCGTGAAGACCACGTACAAAAGCACCGCGTGGATGAAAGTTCCATTCTGTCGGCGCCAGAATCTGGTAGCGCCGCACAAGTCCCTCCGCAATCTCTACACGATGAGCCAGAACGCCCCGTGCCGCCTCAACAACGCCAAGGCCAACCCCTTCTGTAACGCTCATCCGTATGCCATCGTCCACGCGCAATTCCTCTACCAGCTTGCGCATCTCTCGCAGGCAGCATAGTGTGTCCACACACTGTGCCAGAAAATGTACCAGTAGCCCTTCGCCATACTCTGCAATCGCTTCCTGCAGCACTGGCTCTGCACGCCGACGCGCCAGCGCCCCCGTCTCTGCAGGCTCTCCCTGCCATTCTGGCTGCGCGATAAAAGCATCGCCTGTTTCTGCCATCCGCCGCTCTAATGTGGCCACATCTTCTGGATTCAGAAACGCGGTGCAACTTGCCCCACAACGCTCCCAGCCTTTTTCCATCAGACGATGTAGCATCTCTGCGAAAGGTCCAGGATTTTCGCTAAAAGATGCGCGCCAACCTCCCGGCTCAAGCGAAAGGAGAAACCTGGCTTGGCGCAACGCAGCTTCCACCGCATTTAGCGTATCCGTCAGCGCAACAGGATTGGGGACCAGACGTCCACCGCCCGGTCTGCACCAATCGCCATCGGGGTAGAGGCTTCGCCAGAGTTCCGCAAGGTGCGCACGAATCATCTTCAATTCCGCGATAGCCGACGGTCTTTTTCCAAGCAGAACAGGCCAGTTCAACAACGCACTGGTGGCATGCTCTAGGATTGTTTCGCCGTGCAACAACAATGCCCGCGCAGCCTTCTGCGCCGGCGCAACTTCCACTCCCCCAGCCTGCTCAATCGCGGTGCAAGCAGCCAGCCCCTGCGCCATGCGGCAAACGGAATACAGCATGGAGACACTCTGGACCGCATTCTCCGCAGTTAGGCCAGTGAGTTGATTGGGCAGCAAAAGTGGACGATGGTTGACGACTGCCACATCTGCAATACAGGCGTTTTTCACCTGCAACAGGACGTGAATACTTCCCCCGCCTATAATCGAGTAATTCATCCCGCAGCCACCAGCGCAAAGTCATCCACCACACTTTTAAAAATGCGCAGTGATTCCGCAGCCATCTCCGGAGTAACTTTTTCCACCGCATAGGAACCGGCCAGCACGGTTACATAATCTCCCAACTCCGCCGGCTCCGGCAGTAACATCGTGCTGACCATACGATGCACGCCGAAACATTCAACGGTGGCCAGTTGACCCTCAATAAAAATGACGCGGGATGGAATCGCTACACACATCGCAAATCTCCTCTCAGCTCCGCAGCCGTGCAGACTGGCCACATGTGTCCAGTTCTTCCACCACCAAAGTAAGCACTTTTTTCAACGCGGTTTGCACCTCGGGAGAAAGTTCCATCCCGAGTTCCATACTCTGCGGCTGTACGCCGATCAGCACAATACGCCCAGGAGCAGCACCTTTGAAGCGCAACGCCGCCAAAACATCGCATAACCCGACTTGATGGGGCGACAGTTTGGTTTTGAAGAAAACCGGAACCTGATCTCCCACCATGCACACAACGCTGGCAGGCGGCTGGCCGCAACGCACTGCATCAATCACGATGAGGTGATCGACGTTTTCCAGATCCGGAAGAAGTTCCATGACGGCCGTCCCGCCATCGATAACCTCAACTGCCTCGGCCAAATCATAGCTCTGGACAAGCGCCTCGATGGCATGTACCCCCACACCTTCGTCGCCCATCAGGGTGTTGCCAATGCCCAGCACCACCACGCGCGAGGGCATTGCACTGCCCCCGCACGCGCCCTGCAAATCAGCATGAACCACTGCGCCCATTACAGCGCCTGCACAGTGACAGAGTCTTTGTTTTCCATATCAGTCAAATGCACCGCACAGGCGAGGCATGGATCGAAGGAGTGAATCGTGCGCAGGGGCTCAAGAGGCCGTTGCGGATCCGCCACCGGTGAGCCCATCAGAGCAACTTCATAGCTGGACGGTTGCCCATTGTCATTCTTTGGCGCAGCCAGCCAGGTGGAAGGAACCACCGCCTGATAGTTTGCAATACGGCCTTTTTTGATCACCACCCAATGCGACAGCAATCCACGCGGAGCTTCATGCTGGCCCACACCCATAATCTCTCCACTGGGAAATTCGGGCTTGTTGAAGGTGGTCATATCGCCTCTGCCGATGTTATCCATCAACATTTGCCAGTTAGCCTGCAATGCCTCATACATCACACAGGCGCGAATTACGCGCGCCGCATGACGGCCCATCGTCGAGTTCAATGCCGACGGAGTCATCGTATGGCCAGAGATGGCGTGAACCTTTTCTCCCATGCGATTGACATAGCCCTGTGTCGTCTTGTCTCCCATGGCCATGCCCGCCATCACCGAAGCGAGCGGACCAACCTGTGCCGGACGCCCTTCAAACGTTGGCGACTTCACCCAACTGTATTTTCCCTCGTCCTGAAAATCCGTGTACGAAGGCGTTGTTTCACCCTTCCACGGATGCAACGCTGCATTGCCATCCTTGTAGGTGTACCAGGAGTGCTTCACCGACTCCGCAACGCCCTCCGTGAAGTATGGATCGCCGAAATGCGAGATCGGTTTAAAGGCCCTCAGATTGCCCCCGGGAATGTATCCACCCGGCATCATGAAGCGCGTGCCACGTGTGTCGAGCGGCAGATCCGGCGTCGACAGAAAGTCGTTCACGCCCGCGCCAATCGACAACCATTCGGGGTACGATCCGGCAATCGCCGCAACATCGACAAAATAACAGTTGTGAATAAACGCGCCAAGCTTATCGATGTACTCTTTGACCTGCATCAGGCGTTCAATGGTGAGCACGCCTTCGCTGTCGGTGGCAATCGGATTGGAGACACCGCCCACAGCCAGATTCTGAATATGCGGCGTCTTCGAGCCCAGCGTACCCACAATTTTGTTAGCCCAACGCTGCGCTTCAAGAGCCTGCAAATAGTGCGAGACAGCCATCAAGTTCCCTTCCGGCGAAAGACGCATTGCCGGATGTCCCCAATAGCCATTGGCAAAGACGCCAAGCTGCCCCGAACCGATAAACTCCTTCAGACGATTCTGCGTCTCGGCCATCGTTGCCGTACTGTTGCCGTCCCAGTCGGAGATCTTCTCTGCGAACTGCGCGGCTTTTGCCGGGTTAGCCTTGGTTGCCGAAACAACGTCCACCCAGTCGAGCGCCGAGAGCTGATAGAAGTGCACAATATGATCCTGTAGCGAATGCGCGCTCAACATCATGTTGCGAATGTATTGCGCGTTCATTGGAACTTCAAGATTCAGCGCATTCTCAACCGCACGCACCGAGGCCATGGCATGCACCGTAGTGCAGACGCCGCAGATACGCTGCACAATCGCCCAGGCATCGCGAGGATCACGATCCAGAACAATCTTCTCAATCCCGCGCCACATCTGGCCGGAAGCCCAGGACTTCGCCACTCTGCCATTTTCAACTTCGACGTCAATGCGAAGATGGCCTTCAATACGCGTAATCGGATCGATGGTAATTCTTTGCTTCATACGACGCTCCTACCTGGTTGCCATCGCCGCTTTACGGGCGTGTTCAACGGATGGAAGAACAGGGAAAATTTTGACGATGAGGTTATAACCAAGCACCTCAACCGCAATCATGCCGAAGGTGATCAACAGTTCCGGAACCGAGGGGAAGTAGTGCCATCCGGCGCGATGGTAAGCAATCAGATAGCTATCCATGCGGTACAGAATGCCACCCGCCAACATGCAAACCGCTGCAATGAACTGAAACTGTGCGTTCATGCGGCGCGACCGACGCCACAACAACACAATCGGAGCCAAATACAACACATTCTCCAGCAGGAAGAAAAGGCTCAACCATCCTGACGTGAAGATGTAATGCAGATGCCCCTGGATGATCAGCGCGGACCAGCGCAGGCAAAGGAAGGCGATGAGTACGCCGATCAGGTAGCGCGCCAGATGGCCCAGCACATGCGCCTCTGAAGGCCGCGAGAAACGATCTGAAACCAGCGTCGCTTCCAGAATGACAACCCCATACCCCATGCACAATGCCGTCAGCAAAAACAGCGCAGGAAGAACCGGCGTCTGCCACAGCGGATTGAGTAGTGGCCCAAACGGAATCAACATTGTGCCCAGTGACGATTGATGCATCGAAGGCAGAGTCATACCGAGCGCGATCAGAATGAACGTCACCCGGTTGAGCAGCTTCTGCACAGACAGCGTCATCTGATGCAAATTGCCTCCGCCCCGGCCCGTCCATTCAACCGCCTTCTCCATCAGTACCGGCGCAAATTCCAGAATCAGAATCGTGGTGTAAACACTGACGCACAGAGCCACTTCAATCATCACGGAGGTGAAGTTGAAAAAGGTTGGCCATACGATGTGCCAGCCATTCCACCAGCGGCTGATATCGATCATCACTGAGGCACCACCCAGCGCATAACCAAACATACTGGTCAGCACCGCGGATCGAACCAAGGAATGATACTGCCCACGATTCAGCGCATAAACAACCAGCGCCACGGCGTAACCACCGCAACCAATCGCCGAGCCTGCCACCATGTCATAAGCCAGCCACAATCCCCACGGATAACCGTCGTTGAGATTCGTGACCAGAGCAAGACCGAAGCAAAAGCGCAACAGAACAAGGATGCCCATGATGGCCACCAGACTGGCTGCCATCACGCTTGTTCGAGTTACAAGAGAACCGCCCAGAGCTTTCATCTGCATGCCCTATTCCTCCTCCTCGTGCTTCTCACTCTTCAGAGAGCGGCGGACCAGGAACATCAGGCTGCCGAACAATACCGCCGGCGCGATCATCCCCTTGTACAACGTGTGCTGAATCGATTCAGAAGTAGCCACAAATGGCTTTTTCGGAAGCGCCGGCATGCCCATTTTTTCGAATGGAACACCAGAGAGCAACAGCATCTGTGTGCCGCCAACCTCGGTCAAGCCGTAGATTTCATCCACATAGTGCGGTGCGGGCTTTTCATACACATCGGTTGAATCCGCTGTTTTGCGGGGAAAGAATGCGCGCTCGCCGGGAACCATTTTGTGACGGCGCTCGGCTTCCTCCCGCAGCGTGGGAACCGGACCAAACAACGTGGCTCCGGTGGGGCACGCCTCAGAACAAGCCGTAATCTTTCCTTCTGCCAGACGCGTCTTGCACAACTCGCATTTACGCAGCCGTGCCAGGGCCTTGTCGTATTCAAAACGGGGCACACCAAAAGGACAAGCCGCAACGCAGTACCGGCAACCGATACATTTATTGGGGTTGTAGCTGACGATACCCGAAACAGGATCCTTCGTCATCGCCGTAACCGGACAAACCGAAACGCACGATGGCTCAACGCAATGAAGGCAGGACTTCTTCATGAAGGCATAGCCATCCTTCTCCTGATCCTTCGTTACGCCCGTTCCATCGCTGTAGGCCTTGATGACGGTCAGCGTGTCTGCGTCCAGATCCAGCGGCGTGTCCCACAGCTTGTCTTTGGTGCTGAACTCCGCATGCGTATTGTTGGCCTCGCGGCAGGCAACTACGCAGGCCTTGCAACCAACACACAGAGTTGAATCGAAGAGCAGGCCCACGGCCTTGGGAGGCAGAGGATTTTCTCCCTGCTCCTCGGCTTTTGCCACTCCGGAAGCCGCGCAGACTGTACCACCAAGCGCAGCCTGCGTCAGGAATTTTCTTCTCGTCAAGGACATGGATTAGTCCTCCCTATCATCCGGCGCATCTTCCGCCTTGCTTCCCTTGCCAAGGTTGTTGGCCATGGCAACCGAAGCTCCAACCGCAGCGCCAACAGCGGCCGCAGCCACGGCGACTGCCGCAATGCTCGCACCGTGTCCCTGTTGCTCGACAATGCCTGGATAAGAAGCCGGAGGCGTCACGTTCTTTAGTTCCGCCAGCGAGAAGATCGGCTTTTCAAATCCAATTCCCTTCTCCGTGCAGCCAATGCAGGGATGCCCGGTACCCACCGGCCAGCTGCCACTGCCGCAATCGCCAAAGAGAATCGAAGAGCAGTTCGCGTATGTCTCCGGTCCCTTGCAGCCCAGCTTATACAGGCACCATCCGGAGCGATGACCGCTGTCGCCAAACTCCTGCGCGAATCTTCCCGCATCAAAGTGTGGACGCCGTTCGCAGTTCTCGTGAATCAGACGGCCATAGGCAAACTTCGGCCGCCCCTGATGATCGAGCGCGGGCATTTTGCCATACGTAATGTAATGAACCACCGTCGAAAGGAAGTTATAGGGATTCGGAGGACAGCCTGGAATATTCACCACCGGCTTGTTCCACACCTGGCCAACGCCAACACAGCCGGTCGGATTCGGTCCAGTCGATGGCATTCCTCCCCATGCCGCACAGGAGCCAAGCGCAATCACCGCTGCTGCATCCTGCGCGCATTCATTGAGGATTTGCACTGCCGTCTGTCCACCGACCTTGCAGTAGATGCCATTATCCTTTACCGGAATCGCACCCTCTACAACCAAAACATACTTGCCCTTGTTCGCCGCCATCGACGCTCTGCGCGCCTCTTCCGCCTGATGCCCCGCACCGGCGAAAAGCGTTTCATGATAGTCCAGCGAGACCATTTCCAGAATTAGCTTGTCGATAGCCGGATGATCGGAACGCAGCATCGATTCTGTACAACCTGTACACTCGGCAAAATGCAACCAGATCACCGGGGGGCGATGTTTGGTAACAATGGCCTGGGCGATAGCCTTCTCTTCTCCTGCGGCAAGCCCCAGTGTGGCGGCCACACCGGCACAGAATTGCAGGAAGCTGCGCCGAGACAGTCCATCGCGCACCCCGGCTACAGACAACATCTCATCGCTCATTGATTTGACCTCCACATGTCAACACCGTTACGAAATTTTTCTACCTTCGCTACGCAAACCAGACCGGACGGCAGACAGCTTATTGCAGTTCTGCCTGGTTCGCTTGCGAGTTTGGGGAATTAAAGTATTTTCGGAATTGCCGTAGACCGAAGGCATGCTCTCCAGTGCCTTTTTCATCAAGAAAAAGGCACCCGAAAGAGCGCTTCAAAATGCTACGTGCATTCCGAAAAAGCACTATTGCTGTACACCAAGATCCGTCAGCAGTTTTGGTTTTGCCTCATCCACAGCCAGAAGGTTGTGGCATACCGAACAATCCTGCGTGATGGTCTTTCCACCTTTGGACGTATGATCGCCATCGTGGCAACGGAAGCAGCCGGGATAACTGGTGTGGCCGATGTTGTTCGGGTGTGTGCCCCAATCAACCTTCATCTCCGGGAAGACGTTATGTGTATAGATCGACACCAGTCCTTCTGCCGCCGCTCGGATCGTATCCGCATGATCGTGAGCCACTGCCGGATAACTGCTGCGATAGAACGCCATCAGCTGTGCAGGGATCTGCGCACGTGCCTCGGCTTCGCTGCGATAGCTGACCTTCAGCAGTTCCATCCCCTTCTTGTGTACATAGGGAAGAGAAGGACTCACGGCACCCTCGACCATCGCACGACTCAGCGCCACTTCCGGAGTGTCCATCGAGTGCGCTGCGCGATTATGGCAGTCAATGCAATCCATCACACGCCGTTCACCCTTGGGAATGCCATTGCCCGCCGTCGATGAAGCGAACTCGGTCGTGGATCCATCGCTGTTGCGCTTCTGCACCCAGGGAATCGTACTGCGCGCGGAGTCGGTAGCAACGTATTCGATATGCCCAAGATGAGCGCCATGAATACCGCTCAGATTGGAGAGTGAATCGCGACCGCCAAGATGCAACAAAACCACGGTTTTGGTGGATGTGTTCTGCTCATCGTCGGCAAAGCTCGTCTTCACCAGCATCTTTTCGCCAATGTACTTGGCCGGTGTATGACATCCTTCGCAGATCTCACGGGCAGGACGAAGATTCGACACCGGTGACTCAACCGGGCGCGGATAACGATTGAACATCACATCGTACAGCTGTTTGGTACCATTTACCTTGGCGGCAACAAACGAAGAAATACCGCTGCCAATGTGGCAGGAAGCACAATCCACATGCGCGTGCGCTGACACCTGATAAGCAGTAAATTCAGGCTTCATCACATGGCAAAGCTGACCGCAAAACTCTGGCGTATCCATATATGCAACGCCACGATAGCTTGCCGTACCAAGGATGATGAAATTGATCAGCGTAAATGCCGCCGCCCAAATAACTCCACTACGAAATGCCGGATTGGCGAAATCAACCTTCGGATAGATCGACGGTAATTGCCCAACCGACTTCAGATGACGCCTGCGCAGAAAAATTCCGATCGGAATCAGAACCAGTCCAAACAAAAACAAAGCCGGCAGAAGAAAATCGAGAATGATACCCAGATAAGGGTTCATCGATCCGCCATGCCCTAAGATATCGACTGTCCAAAAGCCAACCAATACGAGTGCGGAAGCCGTCGTGAGAGCGCCTCCAATTAGACTCAAAAGGTTATTTCCAAAAAAGATGAAAGACCGAAACCATGTCTTCTGTGATTGATCAGACCCCGTCATGCGTCCCCTGCCTCGTCCTTATTTCTTCTGCATTGTGTGGATGTAAGCTACAACCTGGTCGATTTGCTCACTGGTAAGCTTGTTGGCATATGCAGGCATCTTGCCCTTGCCATTTTTGGTGATGCTTGCAAGTTCGGCCGCAGGCATTTTGGCACTGAATGGTGTCGCCTTCATGGCCTTGCCGCTCGGCGTATTTGCCTGTCCATCGACCCCATGACACATGGCACATTTTGCCTTGTACGTGTCTGCGCCCGAACTCTGCGCAAACATGGGCGTGGCAATCAGCCCAGCCAGGACGCCCACCATCAAACGATTCATCCACTTCTGCATTGCTTCTTCCTCCCCTGTGAAATAAACCTTTACTCGCTGTGCGCAATTGCTCGCGTCATCCCCGTAAACCTGCTCCGCCCCATCAAGAAACGCCGAGGAATAAGCCAATCAACTGGCAGCAGGTTGTCTCGGTTGTAGGAGACAAAAACAGAACCTCCGACATACGCCCGGCGGCACGCCTACCCTACAAACAAACCCAATTGGTTTTGCTCTCAGCGCTGATTGATAAGGCAAGCTGCGTGCCAAAGGAATGCTTTTGCCATAAAAGATTAAGTCGTTTATATTCATAAATATAAAAAGATGAAAATTACTTAATTGTGATTCCTTACTGCCCATGTGTCGAAAAAATGCCGAAAATAACGAACACGCCGACGCTTTCTCGGCAAATTATGCACAGACGGAGTAGCTCAAACGCTCGAAGAGGTCCATCCTGTTTCTCCCCGCATATGCCTGGCTGCTCGCTTCTGGAATTTCCTCGATGGACTTCAATAAAAATCCATTTTCTGCTGCCTCGGCAGAGCCAGGAATTCCCGTGGCCTTCCGAGCGTATCGATCACGCTGAAAAACGTAGTTCTTCTGTATGGTTTCTCTACGGTCATGCCCAAGACGCATTTTGGAGGCAAAACGCGCCATTCATCGTGCCCGCCATGGATTCTGCGCGTGGAGTGTTTTGCGCTCCACCAGAGCGCGCAGGCACTGCATTCCTCGGACATAAGGAGAGAATCAAGAATACGCAATCGAGTGCACCTAACAGTGCAACGGGCATTGCGCGGCATAGAGCGCTGATCGTGGCAACCAGAATCTCTTCCGACGGACGCACACCAAGGTACGGCGAGTGGATAGTCGGCGTACTCGGCAGAACCGGGAATCACCTCACCCTTTAGCCCCACAGTTGGCGTTTTTACACATTCCTTAGCATTACCAAGATCACGGCCATCTTCCACTACGTGCCTGAATACTGGGGCGTTTTTCGGGGAGTAATCCGTCGCTGGGAAGATTTCTTGCTTTCCCAGGTCTCAGAATTTAGACTCGGGCGCCCGCCAGACTACCCCTCTCATTATGTTCTAGTCCGGTAGCTGCCAGTTTCATGCCATGGTCGAGAGGCGTCTTCTTTATCGATCATGATGCTCCAGGAGTAAAATTCTGCTCTATGTGTGATGAGCCGGACTTGTTCCGACTAGGAGTCTGTCGCCCATAGAATTGCCCGAGGTCCTGGTCCAGACCAGGCCCAGCAGATTACGATTTTGTTATGGGCCAGAACTTCCTTCCAGACACGGTCAACCAGACGCTTCTGTTTCCACCCAGCCTTCACGACTGGCTACCTGACGGCCATTTGGCTCGTTTTGTCGTGGATGTGGTTTCGGCATTGGATCTTGAATCGATCTATGCTTCGTATCGCGAGAAGGATGGTCGCGGCCAGTCGGCTTATGCTCCGGAGATGATGGTTCGCCTTCTTTTGTACGGTTATGCCACGGGCGTTTACAGCTCACGCAGGCTTGAGAAGCATACCTGGGAAGACGTGGCATTTCGCTATCTTTCCGGCGACCAGCATCCGGACCACGCCACGCTGGCCGAGTTTCGCAAACGGCATCTGGCTGCGCTGTCCGAACTGTTCACGCAGGCCTTGTTGCTGTGCGCAAAAGCCGGTCTGGTTAAGCTGGGTCATGTGTCGATCGATGGAACAAAGATCAGGGCGAACGCCAGCAAGCACAAGGCGATGAGCTACCAGCGCATGACCGAGAGCGAGGCGCGCCTGAAGCAGGAAATCAACGCTCTGTTGGCTGCTGCGGAAAAAGCGGATGCCGACGAGGACGCGCAGTACGGCAAGGATCGGAACGGCGAAGAACTTCCCGACGAGTTACAGCGACGCGAGAGCCGGTTGCAGAAGATTCGCGAAGCGAAGCAGGCACTCGAAGACGAGGCCCGCGAGAAGGCTGAGCAGAAACTTGCTGAAGCAGAAAAGAAACAGGCTGACGAGGAAGAAGATCGTCGCGCGGGCAAAAAGAAACGTGGTCGCAAGTCGAATCCCCCTGATCCGGACAAGGCAAAACCCGCAGACAAGGATCAGCGCAACTTCACGGATCCGGAGAGCCGCATCATGCCGGATGGCGCCAATAAAGGCAGCTTTTTACAGGCTTATAATGCGCAGATCGCGGTCGATTCCATCGCGCAGGTAATCGTGGCCGCCGCGGTTACGCAGGAGACGAACGACAAAAAACAATTACTGCCGATGGTGGCACAGATCGAAAAGAATCTTGCCCAAAAGCCCGAGAAAGTCAGCGCTGATACCGGCTACTTCAGCGAAGCAAATGTGACCGACGCAACGGTAGCTGAAATCGACTTATACATCGCCACAGGCCGCGACAAACATAGTGATCCAACGGAGATAGCCTGTGGTGAAGCCCCGTCAGATGCAACGGCACGAGAACAAATGCAACATAAGTTGAAGACCGAGGCCGGACGCGCAGTCTACAAAAGACGCAAGGCGATCGTGGAACCGGTCTTTGGACAAATCAAGGAGTGCCGCGGTTTTCGTCGCTTCAGCATGCGCGGCAAACAGAATGTGAGCGGAGAGTGGAGGCTGGTGTGCGCGGTCAGCAATCTGTTGAAGCTCTTTCGCTCCGGATGGGCACTGCAAAACGCGTAAAAACAACGAAAGATCAGAATCCGAATCAGAGTCGCGCCTCAAAGATACGGTGCGGTAGAGAAAAACTGACAGCAACAGACAAATCCAGTACTGCGCAGCCAGGCCGACATCTCCTGCAAAAATCGCAAACGCTATGAGCGACAGACTCCTAAAGTCGGGAGTATTTCTCGCATAAGTTCGATAAAGCGACGCAGGCGCGCTGGATAAAAGTGCGCATAGGGATAGACCAGATAGACAGGCAACGATGCTCCATGCCACTCGGGAATAAGCTGGACTAGACGGCCCTGCTCCAGATCCTCTTTCACCATCCATGTAGAAATCAGCGTGGCTCCAAAACCGGCCAGGGCTGCCTGATGTGTGGTGTAGACGCTGTCGGTGCTCAGGCGCGGAGTAATCGCGAGATTTCGGCTTTCGCCCGTGGTATGGTGCGTCAATGCCACTGTATCGCAATAAAAAAGGTTGAGCGCGATCCATGGAAGCGCCGGCAAATGATCGATGCTGAGATCAGCCTGCTGCGCAAGCAAGGATGGTGCTGCCACCACGATGCGCGGCACCTCCGCCAACAGCACAGCAACCAGAGAAGGATCTTCCACCGCCCCAAGCCGGATCTCGCAGTCCACACCCTCGGCGATGAAGTCCGGACGATGCCGATGCAGAAGCCACTCGACCGAAAGTTTGGGATAGCGCCGAAGAAAGGCAAGCAGGGGCGCCACTAGTTGATCTTGCCCGAAAGCGTGCGGCACCACGATGCGCAGCGTGCCGAAGGGATCAGAGGTTGCTCCACGCAACTCCTCTTCCATGCTGGACCAATTCTCGAGCAGTTGCCGGGAATGAGCCAGAAAGCGTTCGCCATCTTCGGTGAGGTTCATGGCATGGGTGGAGCGCTGCACCAGCCTGACTCCCAGCCATTTTTCCAGGATCTGCAGGCGACGGCTGACGGTCGGCTGGGTTGTGCCAAGCCGGTTGGCAGCTGCCGACAGTGACCCCGCCTCAACGATGGAGACAAAGGTGGCCATCAGCTCAATCCGGTCCGATCCCTGAGGTAGGGGCGTATTCATACGTAAAGCGTATAGCAGTTCTGCGCTCCGGACCACTACCATCTCCGAGAAATAACCGGCAGTATGAATCTGTCAGCGCAATACAAACCCGGCATTCAAAAGCGGAGTGGGGATGCAAAGTTCTGCAGGAATAGTCCCGGAGAGAATGCGCAGGAAAGGACCAACCGATGGCAAATGAATTATTTGCAGAGATTAAGCTGGGAGAGATCACGCTGCAGAACCGGATGGTGATGGCTCCCATGACGCGCCTGCGGGCTACCAAAGACTGTTTGGCCTCGCCCGCCATGGTGGAATACTATCGCCAGCGTTCCACGGCGGGACTCATCCTCACCGAGGGATCACATCCCAGTCCAATGGGGCGTGGTTATACCTATCCTCCGGGGATCCATACGCCAGAGCAAGCGGCAGCATGGCGCAAAGTCACCGATGCCGTGCATGAGGAGGGTGGGCACATCTTCCTTCAACTGATGCACGCAGGCCGTGTGACGCACTCCTCGCTTTTGCCCGGTCATGCACTGCCGGTTGCTCCTTCGGCCATCGCGGTTTCGGGCTTGATTCATACCTTTGAAGGCAAGGTACCCTTTGAAGTCCCGCATGCGCTCGCAACCGAAGAGATTCCCGGAGTGATTGCAGAGTATCGCCGTGCGACTGAACTGGCCGTTGCGGCAGGCTTCGACGGCGTCGAGCTTCATGCTGCCACAGGTTATCTGCCGCATCAGTTCCAGGCCTCGGGCTCCAATCATCGCACAGATGCTTATGGCGGCTCGCTTGAAAATCGCAGCCGCTTCACGCTTGAGATCCTGCAGGCGCTTTGCGAGGCATGGGGTGCGGGGCGCGTCGGTATCAAAATCGCTCCGGGTTATACCGTCAATGACATGTACGACGAAGATCCCGCGGCTACCTATCAGTATCTGGCCCGGCAATTGAATCCAATGGGACTGGCATACCTGCACGTGGGCTATGAAAGTGGTTACACACGCGGAACGGGGCCTGACTTCAATCCCATTGATCTTTTGCGCAAAGAATACAACGGAACATTGCTGGCCGCAGGCGGATTCACAAAGGAGACGGGCAACGCGATTCTTGCTGCGGGCCGCGCCGATGGTGTGGTCTTTGGTCGCGCTTTCATTGCCAATCCTGATCTGGTTGAGCGCTTCCGCAGGGATGCGCCCTTGAATGAGCCGAGCGATATGAGCACCTTTTATGGCGGTGGTGCGCATGGCTATACCGACTACCCAACGCTGGAAGACTAAACGCAAACAGCGCATACAAAGAGAAGAGAACACGATGTATAACACAGCACAGCAAGAGCACACACTGCCGCGCTCTCTGATTTTTCTGATGGCCAGCGGAACGGGCTTTGCGGTCGCATCCCTCTATTACGCGCAACCGATCCTGAGTCTTCTGGCAGCGGATTTGCGCGCCAGCGACCGCGCCGTGGGCATGATCCCAACCTTGACGCAACTGGGCTATGCGCTGGGCATTCTGCTGCTGAGCCCGCTAGGAGACCGGCATGATCGTCGTCAAATTATTTTGATGAAGACGGTGATTCTGGCCATCTCGCTCGTGGTCTGCGGCATGGCTTGCGGCATTGGATTCATGATGGGCGCAAGTCTGTTGATGGGCATCAGCGCCACACTCGCGCAAGACGTTGTTCCAGCCGCAGCTCACCTTGCGCCGCAACAGAGCCGGGGTAAAGTGGTGGGAACGGTGATGACAGGATTACTGCTGGGGATTCTGCTTTCCCGCGTTGTGAGTGGCGTTGTCGCAGAGCAATATGGCTGGCGTGTGGTCTATGATGCTGCGGCACTGTCTATCGCGCTCTTCGGAGTTTTGGCGTGGAAATACCTGCCTCACTTTTCCGTATCGACGCAGCTCTCGTATGCATCTCTTCTCGCTTCGATGAAAAATCTTTGGCGCGAACACTCCGCACTACGTCAGGCATCGTATGCACAAGGCTTGTTGTCGATGGGTTTCAGCGCTTTTTGGACCACACTAGCGTTGATGCTGCATCACACATTCCATCTGGAAAGTTCCGTGGCCGGAGCCTTCGGACTGGCAGGCGCGGCTGGCGCGATTGCTGCTCCTCTGGCCGGACGCATGGCCGACCGCCGCACTCCAGATCTGGTCGCACGTCTGGGCTGCGCAATTGCTGCTGTATCCTTTGCTGCAACAGGTTTTTCCGTATTGCTTTCGCTCAAGGCGCGGTTGGTCCTGCTGGCAATGGTCGCCATTGGTTTCGATTTTGGTGTGCAGTCTTCGCTGGTCGCGCATCAAACAATCGTCTTCGGCATTGCCCCGAAGGCGCGCAGCCGCGCCAATGCTCTGCTTGTGACCTGCATGTTTTTGGGCATGGCAGCAGGCTCTGTGCTGGGCAGTATAGTGCTAGCACGCTGGGGCTGGAGTGGCGTAATGGCATTCGCCACAGCCACGTCAGCAGGTGCGTTTGTAGTCCGCTTGCGGAAGGGCCATGCCTCATCAAAGCAGGCATCAATAGCTATACCACTTTGCAGCTGCAGCAATGTGAATGGCGGCATTGTTTAATAAATCCCTTTGGAAAAAGCTGCAGCGTTTGGGCCGCGCCTGCGGGGGGAGTGGCCCATCACGCGCTTGAATGCTGTACTAAAGGCACTTTCTGAATCATAACCCAGAGACAGTGCAATCTTACTGAGTGAATCCTTTGTGCCTTTCAGACGATCTTCGGCCAAACGCATGCGCCATTCGGTCAGGTACTCGATGGGAGATACGCCAACGCGCTCTTTAAAGCGTTGCGCAAAAACCGAGCGCGACATGCCTACGAGTCGTGCGAGCTTTTCGACTGTCCAGCTTTGCTCTGGTTCCTGATGCATGGCAGTCATTGCCTGTTTCATTGCAGAATCACTCAGAGCAAAAAGCCAACCCGTGCATTTCTTCTGATGGTCGCTAAGATGCAGTCGCAACGCCTGAATCAGCATCAAGTAAGCAAGATTTTGGACAACCAGATCGACACCAGGCTGTTGCTTTTGTAGTTCTTCCTGCATACGCTCTATCGACGAGCGCACGGCAGTCTTGTCCGCATCGGTTTGCAGCGCCACGATGGGGAGAAGTTGTGCGAAAAGACTCTTTGCACTTCCTTCGGCAAATGTAAAAAATCCACCCACAATAAAACAGTGCCCACCACCCTCGATGTATGCCACACCACTTTTCCGGCAAATCATACTCAGCCTGGAAATTGCATCGATAGACTCCGCGTTGAGATCCGTCGCAAGTCGAAAGGGCCTGCCATGCAACAGCAAAAAACAGTCCCCTGCCGTGAGATGAACTTCCTGTGTATCGTCGTCGAGCGCGACCCAGCAATCGCCGGAAACGACTGAATAACACTTGATGCCATCGTGTTCTCCAAAGTGCAACGAGACTTGTTTGCCCAGGTCAATGCCTCCGGCAATATAGCGGCGTGGTTTAAGCAGAGAAAGTGCATCGGAAAGAGGGTCCATGGTGGCTCCGGACGATTGCGAGGATATTTCGGACTTTACAGCATAGATTGTCTTGCTGCAACTTCGTAGGATCTTTTCAGGGCCGATGGTGTCGTGCTTTGGCTCTACAAACAGGAGGCAATCATGCGTGTTTTTGTCACCGGGGCAACCGGTTTTATTGGCTCGGCTGTCGTGGCCGAATTGCTTGGCGCAGGGCATGAGGTGTTGGGGTTGGCACGCTCTGACAAGGGGGCTGCGGCTCTCGAAAAGGCAGGCGCAAAGGTGCATCGTGGCAACCTTGAAGATGCTGCGAGCCTGCGCCGTGGCGTGGCATGGGCCGAGGGCGTGATCCACACCGGCTTCAATCATGATTTTTTGCACTTCGCAGAAAACTGCTTGCTTGACCAGCGAGCCATCAAGGCCAT
Source organism: Telmatobacter bradus (assembly GCF_048629425.1). Lineage (NCBI taxonomy): Bacteria > Pseudomonadati > Acidobacteriota > Terriglobia > Terriglobales > Acidobacteriaceae > Telmatobacter > Telmatobacter bradus. Next base: position 1,240,906 of record NZ_CP184532.1, on the reverse strand, counting down.
GGGGGAAGAACTCACTGGCTCCACGCGGCCCATCGTGGTTTCAACAGGAACAGGCCTGATCACAAAGGAACGCGCCGTCACCGAAGACGATCCAGCGCATCCGGTTTCGGCGGCTTTTCCTCGCGCATCGGAAGCCGCGGCCTATGCGCTTGTTGAGCGCGGCATTCACGCCTCGGTCGTGAGGCTGCCACCTTCGGTGCATGGCGCGGGCGATCACGCCTTTGTGCCGATTCTGATCAACATCGCACGGCAGACGGGCATTTCAGCCTATATCGGCGAAGGCGCGAATCCCTGGTCTGCAGTACACAGGCTAGATGCGGCAGTGGTCTTCCGCCTGGCTCTTGAGCGAGCTGCAAAAGGAACGCGCTATCACGCCGTGGCGGAAGAGCATATTACTTTCCGCGAGGTTGCCACGGAGATCGGTCGTCAATTGCAGTTGCCAGTTGTGAGCAAATCGCCGGAAGAGGCAGAGGCGCATTTCACCTGGTTCAACAGATTTGCCGAAATGAAAGCTGCTGCGTCTGCACAGAAAACGCGCGAACTGCTGGGTTGGAAGCCATCTCAGCCAGGTCTTCTGGAGGATATGAAACACGCAAGCTACTTTGCTTCGTAGTAAGGAATGGCCTGCGAGAATCAACTACTCGCAGGCCATTCAAAGTGCCTCCGTGGCGTGGATATCCTCGTCAACAATGCCGGAATCATTCTGCATGGTTTGACCACGCTGTCCGATGCCTTCGTTGCGCTCTTCGACCATCTGACTATTGCAAAATTCGCTTACTGATCCGGCCCAAATGAGTGAGACATTTTGTTAAGCTGGAACGTCTCATCTTCATGGAGAAGACCGAGGCTCATAAGCTTCCGCGGGTAGTGTTGAATGAGCGTCGCCGTCGCGCCGTGAAGTTGCGTTTGAGCGGAGCGACGATCGCCGAGACTGTTGCGCAGTGCGAGTTGGGTAGATCAGCGGTCATCCGCGCGCTGCATGCCTACCAGCGCGACGGCTGGCACGCCGTCGCTGTTCCGATTGTTGGTAGGCCATCAGGTTCGGGCCGTCAGTTGAGCGCCGAGCAAGAGAAGAAGATTCAGCAGCTGATTCAGGACCGCACGCCGGATCAATTGAAGCTGGCCTATGCGCTGTGGACGCGCCAGGCGGTGAGCGAGTTGATCGAAGCTGTGTACGGCATTCGGCTGACGGTTCGCAACATGGGCAAGTATCTCCAGCGTTGGGGATTCACACCGCAACGGCCCTTGAAGAAAGCCTATGAGCAATCGCCAGAGGCGGTCGCGAAGTGGGTCAAAGAGGAGTATCCGCAGGTTGCCAAAGCCGCGAAGACAGAGGGCGCGGAGATACAGTGGGGCGATGAAACGGGGTTGCGCTCGGATGATGTGCGCGGCCGAGGCTATGCGCCGAAGGGCAAGACGCCCGTGGTGCTGGCCAATGCCAATCGATCAAAGCTGAGCGTGATTTCAACGGTGACCAACAAGGGACAGATGCGTTGGAAGATCTTCGCGGGTGCGCTGAACACGAAGATACTGATCGGCTTCATGAAGCGGCTTGTGCATGGACGCGAAAAGAGAGTTTTCCTGATCCTAGACAACCTGCGCGTGCATCACTCCAAGGCGGTGAAGAAATGGCTTGCAGAAAATGAAGAGAAAATCCAGGTCTTCTACTTGCCCAGCTACTCTCCGGAACTGAACCCGGACGAACTGCTCAACGCTGATTTGAAGCAGCAAGTGACCAAAGCCGCACCACCCAGGAACAAGACCGCCTTGACCCGTACCGCCATAGGTACCCTGCGTAGCATCCAGAAGCGGCCCGACAGGGTCGAAAGATACTTCCGCCAAAAGGATGTCGCCTATGCGGCATAGATTTCACTCTTCTGGGCCGGATCAATAATATCTTATACTTATGGAGCAGTATCGACAATTCTACCCTGACCGTTGAGCCGTCTTCTGACGTTCCAAAATGTACAAAACCTATGCATCCGTACGTTGTTTGTACTGCTTCTTCCAGGTAGGACCTCGGCAAATAAGCAGATGTTTCGTGTATATATGCTCTTTAGAAAACCGAGTACCGCATCTCTTTCTTGTGTGGAAACTGCACACAAGAAAGGTCGATCCTTTTCGTGGTACACACAATCTGAAAGCGGTATTTTATAACTCCCTTCAAGATCCACAGTGTGTTCATGCTATGGAACGGAAGGGCCAGAAGACGGTCGCTGCGTACTCGATATATCCGAACAATGCGGTGTGCATTGCGATGTATAGAGGCAACCAAACAAAATCCGGTTGCGCCCCGCATTCTTGGCTGCATATAACGCCTGATCGCTGGCCGCTAGAATCTCTTCTGCCGTACGCAGTCCAAGATGAGGCGAGTAGAGGGTTGCGCCCATGCTGCAGTTCACCTGCAACACTCCGGAGTTGGCTTGCAGCTTCATGCCGGTGACTGCGGCATGAAAGTTCCTTACTCTGTCTGCTTCAATTTCTTTGGCCGATTGACTGATTACAACAAGAAACTCTTCTCCCCCGTAGCGGCCCAGCCCATCGTAGGAACGGACCGCGCTCTGCATGCGCTGCGCCAACTGCGACAATGCCTGATCGCCGACAAGATGGCCGTGAAGATCGTTGACTTCCTTGAAGTGATCAACATCCACAAGCACCGCGTACAGGATGCGGTCTTCTCGCTGCGCCCGCTCCATTTCGCGCTGCAGCAAATGCAGGATTGCCGGACGGTTCAGCAGACCTGTCAAAGCATCATGCGTAGCGCGGTGCTCCAGTTCCACTTGGCTGGCACGCAGTTCTGCAGTACGCTCCCTGACCAATGCTTCCAACTGGACATTTTGTCTGCGAATGCGCATCTGACGCAGTCTGTCCGCCCATACAAACAACCCGGCCACAATACCAGCACACAGCAGAATAAACCAGCTTCTGCGCCACCATGGAGGAAGAATAAAAAAGGAGAGTTGGGCAGGCGAAGAACAGTTTTGACGATCCATACTGCAGACCTGAGCCTCCAGCATATATGCGCCAGGAGACAGATGCGCATACGAAAGGACTCTATCCGATTGTTCGCTCCAATCCGTTTGTGCACCATCCAGCCGCACGCGATAGATCAGGTTTTTCTGCGCAGCCGTTGCCGAGGTTGCCATGCTAAATTCAAGTGGATCGCCGGACCATGGCAAACGGGCATCTCCACGTAGGCTCATGGGGCTGTTTCCCTGCAGAAAAGCCACAATGGAGATCTGCATTGTGGTTGGATGAAAGAGATCTTCCGGATGCAACAGGTGAGCGATTCCGCCACTGGTTCCAATCCAGATGGAACCATCCTCGGCCTCTTGAAGAACGCCTTGATTAATGTCTTCCCAGATCAGTCCATCCAGCGTAGTCAAATGACGCCAGCTCTTCCCATTCCACACGACCAATCCCTGATCGGTACCCAACCAGAGCCAGCCACGCCGATCCACCAGAATTGCTAGAGGAGTTACATCATGCAATGCATCGGGAAGAGGGATCTGAATTGCTCGAAAGCCAGCGCCGTCGCGCTGCAATCGCCATGTTCCAGTTTGTGGCCCGGCTACCCAGAGGTCTCCATCGCTCGCACAACTCAGAGCCATCAACCGGGTCATGAAGCGCGGAAGCCCTGTAACGCTTGCCCGGCTCCATCGCTGATGACTCACGCGGAGGATGCGGTCGTTTCCTAGAAACCACGTGGCACCATCGCGTGTTGAACATCCGCCTTCCACCATATGAAAGTCGCCAAGCAGTTGCCTGACCTCTGCCACGGGCTGCGGCATTGAGCTGCTGGAGGCATTGGCCGGACGCTGATAGATACCCTGCTCCGTGGCCAGATAGAGATTCCCATCAGAATCGCGAATCCCCTTGCGGATGAAGCCAGGAAGCACCCCCAAAAACTCCGCCTTGCCCGTGTAGGAATCAATGCGAAGAACCTTGCCGGGCAGTGTGGCCACCAGCAGCGAACCATCGCCACTAGATTCGATCACGTTGGGAATGCCGTAGGGCCAGACCGCAGCATAGCCAAAGGATTGAGCCCGGTTGGTGTGAGGATCTATCCCGACCAGACCGCCTTCCGTGCCCACCAGAATCCGGCCTGTTGCAAAAGCGTGCATGGACCACACCGAAGGCGAGGGCAGTCCCTGATGCACCGTCCATGCTTCCCATTGTCCATGGCCTGGCCAGCGCAAAATCCCATCGCCACGGCTGGCAATCCAGATGGCTCCCGTACTCTCCGTAGCCAGGCCCATGATTGCGCTGGGAATTGTCAGGCCATTTTCACGACCAATGATTTGCCAGTGTTCATGCTCCCAAACAGCAAGTCCACGATGCACAGGAACCAGAAGATTGCCTGCAGCATCTTCAACCATCGGCACATGCCCTTCCATTTCGGCTGGATTGTCATCCACGATGTGGCGATCCACAAAGCTTGTTGCCCCGGGAGCCAGAGCAGCTACATGATGCAGGCCCGCCATCCAGATTGTGCCCGCATGGTCGCGGTATGCCTGTCGCCACCAGTCCTTCGCAAGCCCTTTGCCGGCATCCCACACCTGCAGTGGAATGTCGGAGGCAATGGGGAATTGCCGTGCTGGAAAAGAGAACATGCGCGATCCGTGTTCGCTACCTACCCACAGGCTGGCCGGCGAACCCGCAAAGAATGCCACGCTGGAAAGCTGCAGCAACTCTGGATGCGCGGCCTCCAGCGCTGCGGAAAAAGCCGGAACAACTGATTGTGCCGCACCTCTTTGATCGAGCGTAATGCGCAACAGGCGATGGCCGTCGATGACAAGAAGGTGATCGTGGTCTTCACTGGCCAGATGAAATTTTGTGCTGGGAAGAATCGGGCGATTGGCTACAGGAAGAAATCTTTCTCCCTCCCAGAAGTAGAGATTGTCCTGTGTAACAACCCATATGCGCCCCCACGCATCGGCATAGAGGTCAACAATAGCGACGGTGGCCAGTCCATGCTCCTGGCCCAGTCGCTCAAACGACTCTTCACTGTAGCGATAAACGCCATTCTCCGTGCCTGCCCAGAGAAACCCATTGTTGTCTACGACAATGGGCCCGACGGCCAGATTGCCTAATCCTTCGTTCTGCTGAAACGAACGAAAGACGTATTGTTGCGCGCAAAGTTGTGCACTGCATAGGACGGAGAACAGTGCAAGGCCCCTGACCAGCGCCTTCAGATGACTTCTGGTCCGCATGAGTTAGATCCCCCATGCAGCGCAACGGCCAGCAGCTGCGAACCGATCAGTATAGCCAGAAAAAAACTATTCCTGTGCAATTGCAGGGGAAACATGGCATCAAGAGAACATAGATTTCCGCAAATGGATTCTTTGCCTGCGCTCGGGCAAGGCTTAGATGAAGTTCGTTGGATCCTGTGCCTTGCTAAAAAACGCGAAAGATCCTGGAGTAAAAACCTCCCTCGCGCAGAGCTTAAAATCTTCTTTGCTCCAGGCCTCTCTCGTATTCCTGCTGGAAGTGCTTCTTTAAATACCTGTAAGTACCAAAGTTGTACGAGCAAATTCTGGCCGGAAAAAGAAAATTAAGTCTCACGGCTTGGAGCAAGGATGCTTTATACGTTTTCTTGGACTTTCGGCGTACTTTATCCAGAGTTATTTTCTACCTTCTTCTAAGAGCTAGCTACATTGCCGAATGTTTTATCTTACAGCCACATAATTGATTCCATGCCGATTGAAATGGTTTTCCAGAAAGCTATTATAGAATTCTGACTGTCGACATACTCTGTGCCCAGGGGCAAGGGGGAAAGTCAACTTTCTGGAGATATGGGAAAGCGATTACTGGCACACAAATTCCTGCTTGAGCAAAAGATCTGCTTCGCTGTATTTGGGACAGAATACGCACTGAAAAATAGACATCTACATCTGATCTTTTAACGTAACTCTGCCGATATGTTTGTGAGAACGAAACGAAATACTGGATCTCCTCAATATGACGATCAACCTGCTTCATCGACTGAATGTGGCACAAAAGATGGTGCTGACTTTTGGTACTGCCTGTGTGCTGAGCGCTGTGCTAGGGGCGGTAGCGCTGGCCAGTCTTTCTCGGATTAATCACACAACGAACGATATCGACTCCAACTGGCTGCCCGCCGTGGCCGACCTTTCGCGCATACGTATCATGCTGGGCGATGCGCGCCGCCAGGAGTTCAACGCCATCTTGTGTAGCGATACAGTCTGCCTGCAACGCTTTGTCAATGCCCGCCAGAAGCAACTGGATGAGTTACACACTGCCCGGGACAAATATCAACTCATTGCATCTGAATACGGCACCGACGAGAGTCGCGCGCTCGACAGTGAGTTTGATCAGGAACTGGCCAACTACATGCCACGCAGCGAAGAGGTCATGCAGCTTGTAAGCGAGGGCAAGCACGACGAAGCTGTTCTGCAGATGCGCAACATCAGCGGTCCGGCCTTTGACAAGCTGGTTGCCGTGGCGGAAGCCGACATTCTGTTGCACCAGAGCGGAGCCGCGGCAGCAACGCAAAAAGCCGAAGTCATTTACAACAATGTACGTAACTTCTGCGTCATTTTGATTCTCTGCATTGTGGGTGCCTGCGCACTCATCGGCCGCCTGCTGGCCATGGCGATCTCTGTGCCGTTGCGAAAAGCCTCTGAGGTGCTCTCGCGCGTGGCGGAAAAGGATCTGACCCGCAACGTGGATCTGGACTCAAAGGACGAGCTGGGCGCGATGGCAAATTCGGTAAACACTACGATCCATGCCATCAACTCCGTGCTGTTGACCGTGACCGAAAACGCCGACTCTCTGGCCCAGGCCTCGGGTGGTCTGCAACAGAATGCCAACGTCTCCTCGCAAAACGCACAGGAGCTCTCCAATCAGGTACAGCACGTAGCTGCTGCCAGCCAGGAGATGAGTTCGACGATCTGCGAGATTTCACAGAACGCAGAACGCGCCGCCGAAGCCAGCCGCAGCGCCTTCAAGGGTGCGGAGCAGGGTGGCAAGGTCATGGATGAAACCGCCTTGACGATGAACCGGATCGCCGAGTCGAATCAGGCCGTCAGCGAACGCATCATGGTGCTGGGTGAGCAGACCCGCGCTATCGACAAGGTGATTACCGTCATTCGCGAAATCAGCGAACAGACCAACCTGCTGGCGCTCAACGCCGCCATTGAAGCTGCCCGCGCTGGTGAACACGGCCGCGGATTTGCCGTGGTAGCCGGCGAAGTACGCCGCCTGGCCGAGCGCACCACCAACTCGGCGGGCGAAATTGCCGGCATGATCGAGAGCATCCAGAAAGAAACCAGCGATGTAGTCAATATGGTGGAAGAAGGACGCTCCGACGTGGAACATGGCATTGCGCGCATGTCTGAAGCGCGCAGCGCCATCGACGCCATCGTCAATCTAGCAGAAAACACCGAAAACATGGTGACGATGATCGCCGCCGCTGCGCAGCAGCAGAGCTCGGCCAGCAGCGAAGTCAGCCAGACGATCTCCTCGATTGCCGGCATCGCCAACGATACGGCACACTCCTCCGACCAGACCGCCAGCGCCTGCAAGCAACTGGCAGACTTGGCCAACAACCTCGATCATCTTGTCGGCGAGTTCAAGCTGAATCGCAGGTAGAAACCTCCACTGCCAAAGCAAACGCGGCAGCCTTCGGGCTGCCGCGTTTGCTTTGGTGAGACTACATGAATGTTCTCAGCCAGGACACGTTTCCTCTGATTTTCTCTAGCCGAGCAGCGAGTCAACGAAGGCCTCGGGCGAAAACTCCAAAAGATCATTCATCTGCTCACCCACGCCAACAAAGCGTACCGGCAGATTCATCTCCTTGGCGATGGCCACGGCAATGCCGCCCTTGGCGGTGCCGTCCAGCTTGGTGAGCACAATACCGGTGACGCCAGCGGCCTGGGTAAACTGGCGGGCCTGCTGCAGACCGTTCTGGCCGGTAGTTGCGTCCATCACCAGCAACACCTCGTGGGGTGCGCCTGGAATCAGCTTCTCGGCCGTGCGGCGCATCTTGTCCAGCTCGTCCATCAAGCCGCTTTTGGTGTGCAGGCGGCCAGCAGTGTCCACATAAAGCTCGTCGATCTGCTTGGCCTTGGCCGAGGAGACAGCGTCATAGAGCACGGCAGCCGGGTCGCCGCCCTGTTTGGTTTTGATCATCTCAACCCCGGCACGCTGGGCCCAGACCTCAAGCTGCTCAATGGCGGCAGCCCGGAAGGTATCGGCGGCGCACAACAGAACGCTGCGCCCCTGAGCACGCTGCCAGGCAGCTAGCTTGCCGCTGGTGGTGGTTTTTCCGGTGCCGTTCACACCCACCAGAAAAGTGACGCGGGGTGGAGCGTCGGGCGTAACCAGCGGCTTTTGCGGCGCGGTCAGAATGGCCAGCAGCTGCTCGCGCAGAAGGGTGCGCAGCTCAGCGCCGCCCTCGATGGCCTGACGTTTGGCGCGCTCGCGCAAGGCTTCCAGAATTGCGTTGGTGGTCTGAAAGCCAAGATCGCTGGTCAACAGAGCCGTTTCCAGCTCCTCCAGATCCTGCTCGCTGACCGTACGGGTCATGGCCACCAGCGTTTCAACACGCTCCGAGAGCGACTCGCGGGTGCGCGTGACGGCCTGCTTCATGCGCTCGAAAAGCCCGAGCCGGGGCTGTTCTCCGGTGGACTGTACGGTTGAAGCAACGGTTTCAGATGTTTCGTGCGGAGCGGCAGCAGAGGCCGCAGGGTCTTTTTTCTTACCGAAGAAGATCATGAGTGCTATCCAACCTTCAGTGTATTGCACCGGGCACAAAGTATGCGGCTCCGCCCGCGCTTTTCCCGCTTCACCGCTTTGCACACTCCACAGACTGACCTTTGTTGCAGCCGAAACACCCTTGGATGAATTCTTCAGAGGCTCAAACCGAGTTGGTCTTGCCACCCGCCTTCCATCTCGTTCCGGGAAGTCTCTCCCACTCTCCAAAAACTCTTTGCCGAAAATAATCTCCATCTGTGGCAAAGTTTGCTCAGGTAATCAGAGAACATGTGTGGCCTCCTCGAACGGCCGGGGCGCAGATACGGCGACATTGCACTTCCGGCCGTTCGATTTTTCTCCAGGATCTTTCTTCTGGCCCGCCACACTGAGCGCCTCCCTTCTTCTGCGGCCTTCACCCCCACCCTCCTTTTTGCGAACGTCCGATGAAGCGTACGTGATTTTCACCTCCGTGTAACAGGCGCGACGCCAACCATCAATACTGCATCAACAGCGGGGAAAAACCAGGCAAACTTTTCGCGCGGTATTCACTTTCGTTTGACACTCCTCTCACCAACGCCAGACGATACTGCGGGGGTGATGATCCAGACAGAGCCTGCTTATCCTGCGCCGATGCCCACCCCTGCCGTGCCGCTGGCAGAAGTCTCCTGTTCTCACCTGCCCTCCCTGCTTGCGCCTGCAGTCAGGCCGCGCATCCATGCTGAAGTGGGCCGCTACCGGCTACGTCTGGCCGAAACAGCGGAAGACCGCGAAGCCGTCTGCAGACTGCGCTTCAAGGTCTTCAACATCGAACTGGGCGAGGGGCTTGAAAGCAGCTACCAGACCGGCCTGGACACCGACGAATTCGACTCCTGCTGCGAGCATCTGATTGTTGAAGACAAGGAAAACCACCGCGCCGTCGGCACCTATCGCATGCAATCGGGCACAACCGCAGGCCGCAATCACGGCTATTATTCTGCCCGCGAGTTCTGCTTTACCCCCTACGAGCCGCTGCGCCCTGAAGTGCTGGAACTGGGCCGCGCCTCGATTGACCGCGAGCATCGCACCCCGGAAGTACTGACCTTGTTGTGGAGGGGCATCGCACAGTATGCTACCGACAAGGGATTGCGCTATCTGATTGGCTGCTCTTCTCTGAACTCCAAGAACCCCTCTGAAGGCTTGGCCATGTACGACCAGTTGGGGGTTTACCGGTGCTCTCCGGAGTTCGAGACCGAGACCACGACAGAGTTCGCCTGTCCTACCGAGCACGTAGACCTGGTGACACAGAACGCCGGTCCTGAAGAGAGTCAGCCGTTGGCGAACGAAAACCAGAGCACAGTGAAGGTCCCCAAGCTTTTAAAGACCTATCTGACCATAGGTGCGCGCATTGCAGCGCCGCCCGCCTGGGATCGCGAGTTCGGCACCATCGACTTTCTTACCCTGCTCGATCTGCGGCAGATTTCGCCATCGGCGCGGAACCGCTTCCTGGCACCATTGACTCAGTGATCTTTTTTCGTCGCCTGTGGCGCGCTGTGGCGCTGGCGATAGCTCTCGGCTGGTGCATGATTCGCTTTGGGCTGAAGCGGCTTACTGGTCCGGTCAGCCTGAAGTGGCGCGCCCGCTGGGTGCAGCAGGCCTCCAGGCACATTCTTTCCAGCATGGGCATTCATATCCATGTGCAGGGTACACCGGGCGTGCGTGGTCTGGTGGTGGCCAACCACCTCAGCTATCTAGACATTCTGGTGCTCTCGGCTGCCACGCCCTGCTTTTTTGTGGCCAAGGTCGAGATTGGCGGCTGGCCTTTCTTCGGTCGGGCGGCACGCATGGGCGGCACCATTTTTGTGGATCGTGGAAATCTGAAAAGCGCCATCTCGGTAGCCCGGCAGATGACCGAGCGCATGCAACTGCCCCTCGATATTCCAGTACTGATGTTCCCGGAAGGCACCAGCAGCGACGGCAAGCAGGTATTGCGTTTTCACTCGCGGCTGATTGACCCGGCCGTAGTGTTGGGCGTGCCGATCACCACGGCAGCCATCCGCTACGTGATTGGCGACGGAACACCCGAGATCGAGCTTTGCTGGTACGACGATATGACCTTCGTCATCCACCTGTGGAAGGTGCTGGGCGTAGCTGACTTCTGGGCCGACGTCCGCTTTGGTTCCACTCAGATTTATCAAGACCGTCGCCAAGCAGCCGACGCCACCCACAACGAAATTGTGGCCTTGCGGGCCGCCAGTGCCTCGGAGAGCGTTGCCGAACTCAAGTAGCAATCGATTTGCATTGTCTGCAAGCAGAGTCGGCGACCAACCCAGCCCTGCCTTTCTTCTTTATTTCAAATCAGGGTTGGCTGCACGCCACTCGGGCGCGTAAGGTAAAGAACAACAATTTTTAACTGTAAATACCCGCACGGAGAGACGGATGACAATCCCGGATCTGCCCCGCCGCCTGTTCTCGCTGGATGTTCTGCGTGGACTGACGATTGCTTTCATGATCATGGTGAACAACAACGGCGGCAGCGAGGCCTGGGCTCCCATGCACCATGCCGTGTGGAATGGCATGACCGCAACCGATCTTGTTTTTCCCACCTTTTTGTTCGTCGTAGGCGTCTCGATCGTCTTTGCTTATCAGGCACGACTTGCCCGGGGCGAAGCGCCACTCAAGCTGGCCCGTCACACCCTGCAGCGAGCCGTTCTGCTCTCTTTTTTCGGCATTCTAGTAAACACCTTCCCCTCTTTTGAGATGGATCATCTGCGCTTTTATGGCGTACTGCAGCGCATTGCTCTCTGCTATCTGCTAGTGAGCCTGTTTTACCTCTTCGATCGCCGCCTGTGGACCAAGATCATCGCCCTGGCCGTCTCGCTGCTGGGCTACTGGGCACTGATGACGCTGGTTCCCGTGCCCGGCGCGGGCCTGCCCGGTCGTGACGTCAAACTGCTCGACAAGGATCAGAATATTGTTGCCTGGGTGGATCGCCAGTTGATGCCCGGCCACCTTTACGAGAGCTGGAACGACCACAACACGCGCGATCCTGAAGGCCTGCTGAGCACATTGCCAGCCCTCGGCACCACGCTGCTGGGCCTGCTGACCGCGCTCTGGCTGCGCTCGGAGCGCGAGGCCCGCCGCAAAGCACTGGGCCTGCTGGCTGGCTCCGTCGCCTGCCTCGCCCTTGGCTACCTCTGGTCCCTCTGGTTCCCACTGAACAAAAAACTCTGGACCAGTTCTTATGTGCTGGTGGCCGCCGGCTATGCGCTCGGGATCTTCGCCCTCATCTACTGGGTGCTGGACGTCAAACTCTTGTGCCGTGAAGGACGTGCGCGCTGGCTGGTCTGGCCGTGGCTCGTCTTCGGCTCTAATGCCATTGCCGCCTACCTCATCAGCGAACTCGGCATGAACATTTTGGGCGAGACCCGCTGGATGGATACCCCCGGCCACGACATCAACACCTACACCTGGTACAACCAGCACGTGACCGGCTGGATCACCAACCCCGGCTGGCACGCCTTCAGCTTTTCCTTCTCCACCATGTTGCTCTGCTTCCTGCCTGTCTGCTGGATGTACCGGAAGAAAATTTTCTGGAAGATATGAAGAGCAGCTCTCAGCTCTCTGCCGTTAGCTGTTAAAGCTCTACGCCCAGGCACGCGATTAGCCACTCTACGCAGGCAGCCTCGCCCTCGATCTCCGTAACAAGAGGCGCGGTCTTCAGTCCGTGCAAAGCGTCGGTCAACACGCCCAGCCGGGCGGCGTCCTTTTCCGTGGTCAGCAGCGTGGCCTTGTGCTTGGCGGCAAGCGTGGCCAGGGCGGCTCCGTCGCTCTCCGTGTAGCAATGGTGATCCGCATAGGCCCGGTGAACGGCAAGTTGTACACCGGCCTGCACCAGACCAGAGAAAAACTGCTCCGGACGGGCAATGCCACAGAAGGCCACCACCGGCCCTTTGATTGCCGGAACCTGCATGCGGCGGCGAATGCGCCAGATTGGCCCCTGCCAGCCGCGAGAGCGCAGAGCCGCAGCCGTCTCTGGTTCCTCGACGGGAATCACCAGCACACTGGCACGATGAAGGGCAGAAAGCGGCTCACGCAGATTGCCGGCCGGCAGCAGCGAGTCGGCCAGATCGCGCCCACTCACCAGAAGAAGATCCACGGCCCGATGCAACTGCCGGTGCTGGAAGCCATCGTCCAGCAGGTGAATTTTTTTCTGGTTCTGGTCGAGTTCCGCAAGCAATCCAGCCTCGTAGCGCTGCCCCGCCACAAAAACCGGCGCTGCGGTAGCGCGAGCAATCAGCAAAGGCTCGTCGCCAAACTCCTCAGCCGGTCCCTGCGCGTCCACCTGTACCGCTGCCGTGCTCTTGCGACCATAGCCACGGGAAAGCACATCCACGGCCACGCCCTGCTTTTGCAGGGCGCGCACCAGAGCAATGGCCAGCGGTGTCTTCCCTGCTCCGCCCGCCGACAAATTGCCAATGCTGACAACCGGCCAGTCAAGCTGGCGCACCGGCTCCCATCCGCGCCGCAGACGGAATTCGCGCAGCCTAACCGCCAGCCGGTAGAGCGGCACCAGCGGCCAGAGTAGCGGACGGAAGCTCACTGCGCGGCTCCCACAGCTTCTCTGGCTGGCTCAACAGCAGTTTGCTCCTTGGGCAGCAGAGTGGCAATCGCGTCGATAGTGCGGCCCGTAGCTCCGGACTGCGCATCAAACACGGCGCGGGCGCGTTTGCCCATGGCCTCCGCTGAACTGCGATGATGCAGCAGGTCCGTAAGGGTAGAGGAAAAATCCTCCCGCGTGGTAATGCGCAGCGCATGATGGGAGCGCAGTTCCTCGGTAATGGCGCGGAAGTTCTGGTAATTTGGCCCCATCACAATAGGCACGGCAAATTGCGCAGGCTCCAGCGGATTGTGACCACCGGCCGGAATCAAGCTGCCGCCCACAAAGGCAATGGTGGCCAGTGAATACACCGAGGCCAGTTCGCCAATCGTATCCAGCAGCACGACCTCGCCACCCTCCAGCGTCTGCAACTCTTCGAGCGGCTTGCCCTTCCAGGCCGAACGCCGCACCCAGCGCTGCCCCGAACGCTCCAGCATGGCCGCCACGGCCTCAAAACGCTCCGGATGGCGGGGGGCAATCACCTTAATCATGCGGCTGTGCACGCGGCAGAGCGGCTCCATGGCCTTTAGAAATGCCTCTTCCTCACCCTCCAGCGTGCTGCCAGCCACAATAAAGCGCGGTCGTGGGGCCAGCGCCCGCAACTGGCGGGTAGCCTCTGCCTCGCTCGCAGCGCGCACGTCAAACTTCAGATTGCCACCGACCATAACCCGCTCCGCAGTGCAGCCAATCGCGCACAAACGCTCGGCATCCACAGGACTTTGCGCCAGCACCGCGCTCAGGCGGCTCAAAAACGGCTTCCACAACGCGCTCAGCTTGCGATAGCGCGGCCAGCTGCGGTCGCTGATGCGGGCATTCACCACCGCCACGGGAACGCCTCGGCGAAAACAGGCCGAAAGCAGGTTGGGCCAGAACTCGGTTTCAGCCAGAATCAGCAGGCTCGGCTGCAGGCGATCAAGCCACGCCCGCACGGCCCACGGCAGGTCCAGCGGGCAATAAAAGACACGCTCCGCGCCAAACATTTTGGCAGCCAGATCCTGCCCCGTGCGGGTGGTCGTGGAAATGGCGATAAAGTGCTCAGGGAAAAGGGCTTCCAGATCGCGAATGAGGCGGCTGACAGCCAGCACTTCACCCACCGAAACCGCATGCAGCCACAGAAGCGGCCGCCCGTTGCGCCCTGTAAGTTCCCGAGTAAAGCCCAGCCGCTCGCCCATACCCCGGCGATATTTGTGGGTGGTGGCCATCTTCCATAGCCACCAGGGAGCGCTCACCACAAGCGCCAGGCCGAGAGCGAGATTGTAAAAAAAGAGGATTATTCCTGACATAAAGTGGGGCGTTATGAATCCAGTCCCATAGAAGATGATACAGGGGAGGGCGATGCGGCGGTGAGTCTCATTGGCGATTCGAGAGAACAGAGGTCAGAGAACTAGCTGAAAGCTGGGAGCTTGGAGCTGGAAGCTATGGTTCCCAGCTCCGGCTTTAGGAGCTGGGAACCATAGCTGCTTCAAAACTGCTGGCAGGCAAGATCGCTGCGCATGGCCATCAAAATAGTGCGTGCAGCTTCATTTTCGTTGTCGTGTGAGCACAGCATCAGGTCATACAAGTGCATATTGCACCAGTTTTTGCCGTAAAACTGCTGCAGATAGCGGGCCCGCTCACCATCCACGGTACGAATGCGCTGCTCAATGTTCGAGCCCTTTTCCAGACGCTCGGTCAGCCGTGCAATCCGCTCCTTGAGCGGCGAATAGATAAAGCCATGAAAAACGTCGGGTTTGTGCTGCAACACGCACTGCGAACCACGGCCCACAATCACGCAGTTGCCATCCTTCCAGGCCTGTTCGATGATCTTCTGGCTGATCTTGACCATCTCCTCGGCATCGAAGACGGAATTGGCGGCCAACTCGATACCCGCAGCCAGTGCCGCACCACGCATGGCCTGCTGATTCAGCCGGCTCAGCCACGACGCCACATGCTCATCGTAGCGGCCCACTATTTTGGCGTCTACATGGGCCTCGTAGGCGATGGCATCAATGATGTCTCGATCCAGCAGCTTCCAGCCCAACCGCTCAGCCACCTGCTGGGCAATACGCCCACCTCCACTGCCGAACTCGCGGTTGACAGTAAGCACACGATACTTCATCCGAAGCCTCCCTTCCCTGCAAACGAGGATGAACGTTTCAACTTACTGCGTTTACCTAACAACTGGCAAGTTACCTGCATCACACAACATGCCTCAACGTCCCGCGGTGCGGTTCAATTCGGCCTCAGCCACCAGCTGATCCACTTCGGTTTGGAAGAGCACGGCCTGAGCTTCAGCCAGCGCCGCCTCGGCCTCCTGAAGCGCGGATGGATTGGCGGTAGCCGCCGCCACCTGATTGGCCACGATGCGCCGCATCTCGGAACGCGCTGCCACGCTTTCACGCGCGGCCTCCAGTCCAGTTGCGGTTCGCTGCAGCTTGCGCGCCTCTTTCTGCACGTCCACACGCGCCCGATTGCGTGCCGCATCCAGATTCACTGCGGCCTCGGCCCGCTCATTCACGCGCTCCTTTACCATGCCGGTGCGCTTGCCAAACTCCGAGAGCGTCCACTTCACCTCAACGCCGATGGTTCCATTGTTTTCCGCCAGCAGCGGCACACCCGACTGGTAAACGTACTGCCCCACGGCACTCACGTCAGGAATAAACTCGGCCCGCGCCGCCGCCACCGCATTGCGCGATTTGTCCAACAGCGCGCGCGCCGCCAGCACGTCAGGATTATGCTCCACAGCCTCGGTTTCCAGATCGGCCACACTGACGGGCGCAGTCTCCAGCTTCGGTTCTTCAAGCTGCAGCGTTGTGTCCAGCGGCAAACCCAGTAGATTGTCGAACTCCACCTGCAGATCGGCCATCGCGTCATTGAGCTCGCCCAACTGATGCTTTGCCTCGGCCAGTTGCGCCTTGCCCTCCAGTTCTTTCAGCTCTAGTACCGTGCCGGTTTCCACGCCATGATGCGCCTCTTCCAGCTTGGCCTCACCGGCGGCAATGTGCAGTTCGGCAGCCTGCTTCTTCTTCTCGGTGGCCAGCAGGTTCAGGTAGAGTTCGCGCACCTGCAGGCCCACTTCGTCCTCGGCCTTGCGCACATCGGCACGTGACTCGGCGGCGTCCGCCTTGGCCACCCCCACTCCCGCATGAATTTTGTAGAGCTGCGAGATGGGTTGCGCCAGAATCGCGGTATCCAGAAGGAAGTTACGGTTGCCGAGGTCGATCTTGATGTCCTTGCCCGGCACCGCGCCTGTGCCCGAATACACACCTAACGCACCCATGGGAATGGTCAGCGACTCGGTGCGTCCGGCATGGGTGGCCTCACCAATGGTCGAGAGTTGCGGAAAATAATTAGCCCTTGCCTGCGTAACTTCAGCCTGCGCGGCCCTGGCCTTGAAGCGTGCCATGCGCACCGTGGGGTTGTTTTGCGCGGCCTGCTCCAGCGCTTCATCAAGCGTGAGCTTGCGCGCTTCAGCCTGTGCGCTCATCGCAGCCACAGCAAAGAGCAGCACTCCCGCCAGCGCCGCGCTCGGTCTGGCTTTACCCCAGCGTTTATGCGCCTCCACGAACAGCACCGGAATCACCACCAGCGTGAAGAACATGGACCCCAACAGGCCAAAGGCGATCACACTGGCCAGCGGCGACCACAAACTGGAGCGTGACAGAATCATCGGCGTTACACCCACCGCCGCGGCCATCGAGGTTAAAAAGATGGGCCGCAGACGGCGCTCGCCCGCCTCCAGCGCGGCCTGCTCAATGTCCACGCCCTCGTTCATGCGCACATGAATGTAGTCGATCAGGATGATCGAATTGCGCACCACCAGACCTCCCAAACTTACGATGCCGATGAAGGCCGTAAAGCCAAAATTGTTGCCTGTAAGCAGCAGTCCCAACGCCGCGCCGGGCAGTGCCAGAGGAAATGCCGTCATCACAATCAGCGGATCGATGAACGAACGGAACTGGAAAAGCAGGATCAGGAAGATCAGCACCAGACTGACCAGCAACGCCTGCTGCAATTCGCCAAAGGTCTCCTTTTGGTTCTCATACTCCCCGCCATACTCAATGCGATAGCCCGGTGGCAGCTGCAGTTTGTCGGTCTGTTTACGAATGTCGTCAAGAATCTGGCTGGCCAGCCTTCCGTCGGAGGGAAAGGCACGCACCGTCAGCGTGCGCACGCCGTTGCGCCGCACAATGCGACCCGGCTGCCAGCCAGGCGCAAGCGTGGCCACGGCAGAGAGCGGCACACGCACACCACTGACCGGCGACATCACATACGTGTCAGCCACATCCTGCGTGCTCTGCCGGTTTGGTTCGTCAAGGCGCAGCGCCACATCCACGGCGCGGTCGCCTTCCCAGAGCTGCGTGATGGGCGCGCCCTCAAACATGCCGCCCAACTGCTGCGCCACGCCCGCATCGGTCAGACCCATGCGGTTGGCCACCTCTTCGCGCAGATTCACTTTCAACTGCCACTCGTCTTCATGCCAGTCGGTGTGAATGTAGGTTGCGCCTTTGGTGTGACGCAGTGTGTCCTCCACCTGATCGCCCAGCGCACGCAGTTGCTGCGCATCGTCGCCCACAATGCGCACCTCCACCGGAGCCTCCATTACCTGCCCCTGCTGCAACTCCTTCACAAAGATGCGCGCTCCGGGGGCAAGCTCGGGCAAACGCTGGCGCAGGCTCTCCACCAGCTCCGGCGTCCCCTTCACCTTGCGCGTATTCACCAAGATCTGCGCATAGTTTGTCGCAGGTGGCTGGGGGTTCACGTTGTAGTAGAAGCGGGGCGCGCTGAAGCCCAAAAAACTGGCCTCGTCCCGCACCAGAGGCTCGCTGCGCAACTCGCTTTCAATGCGCTTAACCACCGCATCGGTCGCTTCAATCTTGGCGCCCTCCGGCAGCCATACGTCCATCACGAACTGATTGCGCTCGGCTAGCGGAAAGAACTGCTGCGGCACCAGCTGCAACAGCAACACGCCCAGCACAAAGATCGCCACGCCGCCCACGAGTACTGTTTTTTTGTTGCGCATGGCGTGCGTGATGGCGCGGTTATAAAGCAACTGCATTTTTTCCAGCGGAGAAAATTTCGGCTGCGTCGATGCGCCTCCATTGGCATGGTCCAGCAGGCCCTGACGGATGAAAAAGCGCGCCGTCAGCGGCGTAAGCGTCATGGCCACCACGTAGGATGTGCCCAGCGCAATGGCCACGGCAATCGGCAGTGCGCGAATGAACTCGCCCACCGCGCCTGAGAGCATGAGCATGGGTGCAAAGCTGGCAATGATGGTCAGCGTCGCTGTCAACACTGGAATAGCCATCTCGGTGGCGCAGCGCCACGAGGCCTCTTCGCGTGGCAGCTTGCGATCCAGCAGTTCCACGTAGTTGTCGGCTATCACGATGGCGTCGTCCACCACCATGCCCAGCACCGTAATCAACGCCGCAATCGAAACCTGCTGCAACTCCACGCCGCACACATTCAGCAGTGCAAAGGTGGTGGATACCGTGACCGGAATCGCCACTGCCGAGACCAGCGCCACGCGCATCGGCAGCAGCAGCATAGTCACCAGAATCACCGAAAGAATGGCGATGCCAAACTCACGGAAGAAGTCCAGCACCCGCTCGCTGACCACCTTCGGCTGATCGGCCACCAGATCCAGCGTCACTCCCGGCGGCAGTTGGGTTCGCAACTCATCGAGCACCTTGTTCAGATCGCGGCCAAAGAAGACAATGTTGTTGCCCTCGTGCATTTCCACCGAAAGCAGGATCGTCTGCTCGCCCGAAATGCGCGCGTACTGCGTAGGGTCAGCGTAGACGCGGCTCACCGTAGCCAGATCGCCCACATGCACCGGCTGGCCACCCGGCGGCACATCCACCATCGCCTGCCGGATCTCATCCTCGGTCTTCATCTGCCCGGTGGATTCAATGGGGACCTTGTTCTGACCAGTCGGCACGCCGCCGCCATAATCAATCGTGTTGCGCCCCGCGAGCGCCTGCACCACATGCTGCGGATTCACCCCATACTGCGCCAGTCGCTCGCTGGACGTGGCAATCTCGATGCGCTCCTGCTGATCGCCAATGCGACGGATCTTCGACACCGCCTCAATGGTGCGCAACCGCGCCTCCACCGTCTTCGCGTAGTCGGTCAACTCGCGCGGCCCATAGCCCGGGCCGTGAATCGCAATCAGCACGGCAACCGTATCGCCAAAGTCGGAGTCCACCATGGGCCCACGCACCTCGGCTGGCAGTCCGGTCTGCTTGAGCTGCGCCATGTCCAGCCGCAGCTTGGACCAGAACTCATCCGCATCTGTCACGGACTTGTTCAGTTCCACATTCACAACCACGATGCCGTTGCGCGAAGTGGAAAATGTCTTTGCGCGGCGCACTTCCTCAAACTTGAAGAGCCGCTCCTCAATCTTGCGGGTTACGCGGTCTTCCACCTGCTCAGCGGTGGCGCCGGGATAGACCGCAATCACCAGTCCGGTGTGAATCGTAATCTTTGGATCTTCGCGGCGCGGCATGGTGACGAGCGCCCAGACGCCGGCCAAAAACAGCATGACGGCCAGCACCAGCGTCACCTGCGGGTAGCGCAGGGATGCGCGCACCGGATTCATCGCGCGCCTCCCACAATTTTGGCAATCGATCCCTCGCGCACATTCTGCTCTCCGGCAATCACCACCTGCTCCTGTGGCTGCAATCCGCTCTTGATCTCGACCTCATTGCCGATGGGCAACCCCAACTCCACGCGACGGCCATAGACGCGGCCTCGGCTAGCGTCGAGCACATAGACCAGCGAAACACCATGCGCATCACGCACAATCGCATCGCCCGGCAGCGTGAGCGCATTCACTTGCTGGTCGCTCAGAATGCGTGCCTCGGCCACCATTCCCGCCTTCAACACATGCTCATGATTGGGCACCGCGATCTTCACGGTATACGTGCGTGCCGCCGGATCTGCCGCCACACCCACCGCCTCCACCTTGCCCTCGAACTGCCGCCCGTCGAGCGAAGGAATCGTGACGATGGCGCGGCCGCCCAGCTTCACCTTGCCGATCTGCGACTCGGGAATGCCCACCTGCACCTTCACCGGCTCCAGATCAAGCACCGAGAAGACCGGCGCACCCGCTGCCACCGTGTTGCCCACCTCAACTTTCTTCATCCCCACAAAGCCGGCAATGGGGGCTAGCAGCCGCGTGTCAGCAAGGCGCTTCTTCGCTTCATGCTCCTGCGCCGTCGCAGCTCGCGCCTGCCCGGTGGCCGACTCCTTGTCTTCCACGCGCGTGCCCTGCTTCGCCATTTCATAGCGCTGTTCCGCAGCCTTGAACGAAGCCTCCACCTTGTTGAAGTCGTTGGCCGGCAGGCTCTGATGTTCGTACAGAAACTTCATGCGCTTGTATTGGTCAAGCTGCTGCGTGTAGTCAATGCGTGCCTGCTCCAGCTCCTGCGCACGCAGACCAACCTGCGCCTTGCGATCCACGGCCTGCGCTGCCTGCGCCTGCCCGGTGGCCGCATCAAAGGCGTTCTTGTAATCGGCCGCGTCCAGCTCCGCCAACACCTGCCCCTGCCGCACGGCCTGCCCCTCTTCCACGAGCACGCGCGCCACACGGCCTGCCTGCTGAAAAGCGCAGAGCGAGGTCACGTTGGCCTCGACTTCGCCGCTAGCCACAACCGCAGCAGGCTCATGCACCTGCTGCGGCACACGCACCTGCACTGGAACCGGCTCATCGGCAGCATTCTTCGCCTTCGGCCCGCAACCCGCCACCGGGAGCATAAACGACAAAAGCGCTGCCAACGGCAGCGCCACACGCAGACTCAAAGCAGGGTCTGCACCCCTATTCGGCCGAAAAAAAACAAGGACAGACAAGAAACCCATCATGATCCACCTATCCAACTTGACAAAACAAGAATGACACTTCATTCTAAATTTCGCAAGGGGAGTATCATCTTTCGGGAGAGAACTCCAACCATGGTTTATCGTAAAACTGCCGCTACCGAAGCACGCAAAGACGCACGCCGCAAACTCTTACTCGACGCCGCCACCCGCATGTTCGGCGACTACGGATACCATGGTGCCACAGTTCCCATGATTGTGGCCGAGGCCAATAGCTCTGTCGGCAGTTTTTACATGCACTTCAGGAACAAGGAAGACATCTTTGCCGCCGTGCTGGTGGGCTTGGGCGAACGCATCTCCGACCTGCTCCGCGAAGTACGCACCACGCAGTCCGATCCGGTCAAACGTATCAGTCAGGCCGTGGAATCCCTCTTCCTCTTCCTCGCCGAAAACCCCCGCGAAGCACGCATTGTGATCGTAGAGTCATCAGGCCTGAGTGCGCGGCTCGAAAAGATCCGCCGTACCATTCTGCAGGCTCAGGCCGAGCAGACCCGCCACACCATCTCCAGCGCGCCCGACGTCTTTTTTGTTTACGACGCACTGGTGGCCGCGCGCTGTCTGGTGGGAGCCGTCTATGAAGCACTGTGCAGCTGGCTCGAACAGCCTGAAGCGCAGCGCCTGCCGGTACACGACGTAGCCCGCTACGTGGCCGACTACAACACCCGCGCCCTGCTTAAGCGCTAGCTGAAAATAAGCCAGCTTTCGCAGGTCTCGCCTTGGGGAACTGCGAAAGCTACAAAGCAAGCTACGCCCTATCGCCAGCCCTCACCTTGCACCTGATTCACACCTCTCCGGTTTACCCATCATGCACTGCCGCACAGGATTCATGCGGCGTTCATACGTATTCCCGCTACACTGGTGCAGAAATTGCGCAAGGCATTTGTGCGACCTTATTTCCAAATGGAGAACGGCGGCATGAAGCGGATCGGCATTCTGTTCGGCATTGAAAACAGCTTTCCCGGCGCACTTGCAGAAGAAATCAACCTGCGGCAGGTGGACGAAGTCACAGCCGAGTTCGTCCGTGTGGGCGCAATCTCTGGCACGGCGGATGCATCCTATGCGGTCATTATCGACCGCATCAGCCATCTTGTCCCCTTCTATCGCAGCTGGCTCAAACAGGCCGCGCTCCGTGGCACGGTGGTGCTCAACAACCCCTTCTGGCAATCGGCAGACGATAAATTTTTGAACTACTCGCTGGCGGCCCAACTGGGCATTGCCGTGCCGCCCACCATGCTGCTGCCCCACAAGGAAAAACCGGCTGGCGTCAGCGACCAGACACTGCGCAACCTCGAATTTCCGCTCGACTGGGAGAGCATCTTTGCCACCATTGGCGAACACGGATTCCTCAAGCCAGTCGATGGCGGCGGCTGGCGCGACGTCTTCGAAGTCCACTCGCGCGACGAGTTCTTCCACGCCTACGACCAGACCAGCAACCAGTGCATGGTCTATCAAAAAACCATCAACTACGAGCACTACTTCCGCTGCTACGTGGTGGGAGCCAAGCGCGTGCGCGTGATGGGCTACGATCCTCGCCACCCCCATGCTGAACGCTACCTCAGCGAACTTCCGCCCGTGCCAAAGATGCTGATCCATCGCATGGAGCGCGACGCCATCCAGATCTGCAAAGCGCTCGGCTACGAGTTCAACACCGTGGAGTTCGCCGTGGCCAATGGCATACCCTACGCCATCGACTTCATGAATCCCGTTCCCGATGCCGATGCCAATTCAGTGGGCCAAAAGAACGCACAGTGGTTCGTCGAGCAGGTAGCCGACCTGGCCATTGCCCGCGCCCTCGCCCCGTCTCACGCACCCAGGCTGAACACCGCCGCTCTCTTCGGCTCCAAGGAATCCTCGGCTAAAACAGCGGCCAAGAAAAAGACCACGACTAAGAAGAGCAACCCCGCGAAGAAAAAAACGGCTGGCTTGGCAAGGAAGAAAAAATAGACGTACCTTGTTTGGTTGTTCCAATCATGCAAACGCGAAAAGAATCAGAACGGAGGGAGCAGGGGCATTCATGCCCCTGAATCTGAAACCTCCTCTACGCCGAGGCCTTCAGGCCCGGAAACTTCTCTGGCTTGGCATTGAAATATACGGCCTACTCCGCCAGTTGCTTCTCATAGCAATAAAAACTGAGCCCGGGTCGGCCCGCGAATTCCGTCTCACCAGCGTATAAATAGCCCAACTTCACGAACAATTCCTGCATGGCCTTGTTCGTCGAATTGGTGTCGGCGCGCAGCAGGCGTGTGCCACGCTCTGCGGCAATCACCTCCGCCTGCTGCATGAGCGCCATCGCCACGCCCTTGCCGCGCACCTCAGGATCAACCGCCAAACGGTGCGCCACAATCGCCTCTTGCTGAAGATCCCAACCCACGTTTGCGTACTCCGGCGTCTGATCGAGCGTCAGCGCCACCACGCCAGCAATCGCGCCTGAATCTTCCGCCACCCAAAGCTGCTGCAGGCGCACGTCGTGCTCAAAAAACTGCCGGTTGGGGTACTGCTCGTTCCACTGCGGATTGCCACTGGCCTGCATCTGCGGCACCACACGGCGAATCAATTGCAGAACAACCTCCAGATCAGCTTCGGTAGCGCGGCGAATCAGCATCATTCAAACCCTCGGGAAAATTCCATCTCCACAAATCCTTCGTGGGCAAAATCGATCCTAAACGAAAACCCCATCCCGACGCGTGTTGCACGCCAGAATGGGGTCATGTTTTGGGCTGCGCTGCTTTACCGCGTCTTCCACTTGTTCGAGAGCAACGCCAGCTTGTCTTCCATGCTCAACTGCGGCTTGGCCACCGGCTTGGCGGCAGGCCTGGCAGACTGCTGCTGCGGACGCACCGGCCCACGGCCCGTCGGAGGCTGCAGCGCTTTGATCGACAGACCGATGCGCTTGTTCTTCGCATCCACCGCCGTCACCTTCACCTTCACAATCTGGCCGGTCTTCACTGCGTCCGAAGGATCCTTGATGAACTTGTTGGAAAGCTCGCTGATGTGTACCAGACCATCCTGATGCACACCCACGTCAACAAATGCGCCAAAGCGGGTCACGTTGGTCACCACGCCTTCCAGCACCATGCCCACCTCAACGTCGCGAATCTCCTTCACGCCCTCCTTGAAGCTGGGAGCGACAAAAGTATCGCGCGGATCACGGCCCGGCTTGCGCAGTTCGGCCATGATGTCATTGAGCGTGTAGGAACCCGCCTGCAGCTTGCTGCTGTCCACCTTTTCCAGTAGCTGCGGCTGGCGAATAATGTCGCTCACCGTAGCATTCGCAAGCTCGGCAATCTTCTCCACCAGCGGATACGATTCAGGGTGAACCGCCGTCATATCCAGCGGATTTTCTCCATTGCGAATCCGCAGGAAGCCAGCCGCCTGCTCAAAGCTCTTGGGGCCGATGCCGGAGACTTCCAGCACCTGCTGCCGGGAGCGGAACGCGCCCTTCTCGTTGCGATGGTTCACAAGGTTGATCGCGGTGCGCTCGGTGAAGCCGGCCACGTAACGCAGCAGCGTCCACGACGAGGTATTCAGGTCCACGCCCACCTTGTTCACGCAGCTCTCAATCACTGCATTCAGCGATTCCTGCAGTTGGCGCTGGTCCACATCGTGCTGATACTGGCCCACGCCAATCGACTTCGGATCGACCTTCACCAGTTCCGAGAGCGGATCCTGCAGACGACGTGCAATCGAGATCGCGCCACGCACCGTCAGATCCAGATCCGGGAACTCCTGCCGCGCAATGTCCGAGGCGGAGTAGACGCTGGCTCCGGCTTCGCTCACCGTCACCGAAAAGATGGAATCAATCTTGTACTCGCTGAGGAACTCGCGCACAAACGCGTCGGTCTCACGCGAGGCCGTACCGTTGCCAATGGCAATGGCGCGCACGTTGTGGCGGCTCAGAAGCGCTGCCATCTTGGGCGAAGCCTCGGCGTTGCCATTCTTCGACGTGTGCAGATAGAACACATCGTGGGCCAGCATCTTGCCGGTCTCGTCCACCACCGCAACCTTGCAGCCGGTACGCAGACCCGGGTCAATGCCCAGCACCGAGATCGGTCCAGCCGGTGGCGCCAGCAGAATGTTGTAAAGATTGTCGCGGAAGACCTGGATCGCGTCCGTGTCGGAGCGATGCTTCAACTCCACACGAATCTCGCCCTGAATCGACGAGTTCAGCAGACGCTTCCACGCATCCTCAATCGCCAGATTGAGCTGTCTGCTCCAGTCGCCCTCAAAGCGCAGCACATGGCGGCGAATCAGAGCCAGCGCACGTTCGTTCTCAACCTCAATCAGGAAGTAGAGCACATTCTCGCTCTCGCCGCGGCGAATGGCCAGCATGCGATGCGACGGAATCGTCTTCACCGGTTCCGAGTACTCGTAGTACATCTTGAACTTTTCCTGCTCGTCGACGGCATCGGTCACCTTGCGGCTAACCACCACGCCCTCGTCAAAGACCATCGTACGCAGAGCCTTGCGCAGGTCAGCGGCTTCGCTGACCCACTCAGCCACAATGTGCCGCGCGCCTTCCAGCGCTTCGTCCACGTTGGCCACGCCCAGCTCGGCGTTCACAAAGGTGGGCGCAAAAGCCTCCAGCGGCTGCTCCGTGGTCTGCTGCGCCCACAGGTACTGGGCCAGCGGCTCCAGACCCTTTTCGCGCGCAATGGTCGCCTTGGTGCGGCGCTTGGGCTTGTAGGGCAGGTACAGATCTTCCAGCTCACTCTTGTCGAGCGTAGCCTCGATCCTGGCCTTCAGCTCGTCGGTCAGCTTGCCCTGTTCGGCAATCGAAGCCAGAATCGTCTCGCGGCGGTCGGCAAGATCGCGGTAGTAGGTGAGCTTTTCTTCGATGGCGCGGATCTGCACTTCGTCCAGATTGCCGGTCACCTCTTTGCGGTAGCGGGCAATGAACGGAACCGTGCCGCCGTCGTCCAACAGTTCGATGACGGCCACCAGACCGCGCATGGGCAGGTTCAGCGTTTGGGCGATGTGCAGAAGAATTTCAGGAGAGAGGGTTTTAGCTTCCTTCATGGGGTTCCAACGTCCATAGTACATGCGCAGACCCACCCCTGTCCGCAGCGCGTGTGCAAAAAAACAGGGCCTGCACGCCACCGCGCGCAAGCCCCTTGTTTATGCTGTTTCGCCACCTCTTATCTAGGCGAATTCCACCTTCAGCGCCAAGCCAATCGAAGAGATTTTTTCTTTCGGCAGCTGCACCTTGAGCGCCTCTGCGGTCTGCGTCCACTGCACCTTACCCTCTGCCCCCAGCAGACTCACCTGAGCAATGCGACCGGGCTGCTGATCGCTTTCAAGGCCCAGCGCCTTCACCTCGGCCTGATGTTGCGGCCAGCCCTGCACAAAGGCATAGAGCGTTTTGCCTTTGGTGGTAAAGCGCACATCCTCGGCCGTAAAATCTCCACGCTTATCTTCGTTGAAGCCGCCTGATTTGATTTCGGCCTTGGTCGATGGTCCCTCGCCGTAAATCTTCCACGGCCGCGAGCCAAAGATTCCCTCGCCGTTCACGGCCATCCACTTCGTAATGCCGTCCAGAACCTCAAGCTCCTGGCAATCGGGTTCGCCAGAGTTCGGCAGCGGCACGCTCAGCAGCAGATTACCGTTCTTGCTCACAATGTCGGTCAGCAGATCGATTACCTTTTTGGCCGTCTTGTACTTCTGCCCGCGCTTGTAGTGCCACTGGCCAATGCAGGTGTCGGTTTGCCACGGATGAACACTGATTGCATCCGCCACGCCACGCTCATGATCCAGCGCGCAGGTGCCCACCGCGCAGTCGCTGTCCAACTTGCTGTTGTACACCGCCTCCACCACGCCACCATGCCGCGCCGCGCTCACGTTGTACAGATGCGAAACCATCTGCAGGCCGTACTCCTCAAAGGGCAGATAGCCATCGGTATACAACAGGTCCGGCTCATGCTGATCAATCAGATCGGTAATGCGATCCAGGTAGTGCTTGCGCCAACTATCAGGAATGCCGTCGCTGTTCCAATCAAGCGTATCGCCAAAACGCGCGCTGTCGGCATCGTGATACAGGTCAGCAAACTTCGCATCAACGCCATCGTAAGGCACGCCCGCATACAGTCCGCTCTTATCCGACTGATGGCTCGTGGCCCACCACTTGTAGCTGATCCACAGATGCTCACTCACGCCAAAGCGCAGGCCCTGCTTGCGGGCCGCCTCGCGCCAAATTCCCACCACGTCCTTCTTCGGCCCCATCGCCACCGAGTTCCAACGATTGTGCTTGGAGTTCCACAGATCGAAGTTGTCATGATGCACACCCATCGAGACGAAGTACTTTGCACCGGCCCGCTTGTACAGGCCAATCAAGTGATCAGGATCCCACCGGGCAGCCTTCCAGTCGTTCACCAGATCCTTGTAGCCCACCTTCGACGGATGGCCATAGGTCTGCACATGGTAGTCATACTGGTCGCTGCCCTGCATGTACATATTGCGCGCATACCAGTCGCCGGCTTCAATGGCCGACTGTGGACCCCAGTGCGCCCAGATGCCGAATTTGGCATCGCGGAACCAGTCGGGAATCTGGTAGCTCTTGAGCGACGCACGGGTTGCAGTAAATGCGGGTTGCGCAAAACCCCGCGCGCCAGCCAAGCGGCTCAGTGCAACTGCTCCGCCAACTGTCTTCATCATCTCTCGCCGATTCATGGGCATCTCTAAGGCTCCTTCCAGCAAAAAAACTTTCCCGCAAAAAACAGGCGGGCGACGATGCGTCCGCCTGTTTCAGCGATTTTCTCCTGTTTTTTTGATTGTGGCAATTCTCGAACGCAACCTTTGTTCGGCTCCTGCGCTCCAGTAACCGCAATCCAGTTCGAAAAAGACAGAAGTATACGGAATGGTCAGACTGGTCTTCAGAATCAGAATCCGGAAACTCTCGGCCGCATGGTCGAGTTTGGAGATGATCTGCTCATGCTCCAACTCCGTGCATTCCGCCCCCAGCAGCTCTGTCAACACCGAACGATAGCCCGCCACGCCGCGCGCATCCTCTTCCGTCAGGTGCTTCAGCTCCGCATCCACATAGATCTTGGAGCGCAGATGCTTCTGTGCCTGAATGGCGTCGTAGACAATGCGAACCGATTCCAGTTGCCCGGCTTCAATCACCAGCGTCTCAATGCCTGCCTTCGACTGCGCGGGATACGCTGCATCGGCCACCACAATCCAGTTGCGATGGCCATAAAGCGGAAGCAGCTCATTAAGTCTTCTCTCCCACGAGCGGGGAGCTTTCTGTATCATCGCTTTTCTCCGCGCTAAAATCATTTCAGCTCTTCATCCTGGCAGACTGCCACCTTGCCGCACTTGCCCGAGGCCATCAGCGCATAGGCCTCGTCCGCCTTGGTGAGCGGGAAGCGGTGCGTGATGATCTCCGCCGGATGCAGATTCCAGCGTACCAGCCTCTCCACCAGTTCTTCCATCAGCCAGGTTGACGTCACCCACGATCCATAGACCGTCTTCTGATCGTGGATCATGTCAGGCGAAGGATTGATCTCGACCTTACCCCCCTCACCAATGAAAACGATACGACCCCACTTGCGCGTGGCGCGAATCGCAGTGGCACGCGCTGCAGGATGCGCCGAGCAATCCACGGCCCGCTCCACGCCCTGCCCGCCGGTCAGCGCTTTCACCTCGGCCACATTGTCAGCACCAGAGGCCAGCACCGCATCACACAAGCCAAGATCCTTGGCAATCTGCATGCGCTCCGGCACCACATCAATGCCGATGATCTTCTCCGCTCCCAGCTTGCGGCAGAGCGCTCCGGTCGCTAGTCCCACCGGACCAAGCCCCGTGATCAACACAGCGTGCGAGCCATCGATGCCGATCTTCATCAACCCCTCGTAAACCGTGCCAAAGCCGCAGGCCACCTGGGCACCATCGGCGTAGCTCAGCGCGTCGGGCAACGCAATCAGATCCTTTTCTTCGGCAATCATGTACTCGGCCATGCCGCCATCGCGCTGCCATCCATAGGCGCGGCGATACTTCTCGCTCGTACAGCTGATCATGTAACCACGCCTGCAATCGTTGCATACGCCGCAACCGGAAATGTGGTAAACAATCACCCGGTCACCCTCTTTGAAGCGGCGACAGCCCGGCCCCGCCGACACAATCTGCCCACACGGCTCATGGCCTGCAATCACGCCCTGATAGCCCTCCGGCCCCTTGCCCAGATGTTCGTGATAGATGCAGCGAATATCGCTGCCGCAAATAGTGGAGGCCTTCACCCGCAACAGAACCTCACCGTGGCCCGGCGTGGGCACCGGCACAGTGCGCATCTCTACAGTGGAATCGCCCGGCAGGAACGCCGCCAACATCGTTTTGCTCATTTCCATCTTCTCCAAAACACAGTGCGCTACAACAAAGACTGAAAGCTGACAGCTAATAGCTGATAGCTGCTTTTAGAGCAAATTCAGAATGACCGTGCAGTCTGAAAGAGTGTGCAGGGTGCCGTTTTCTTGAGGAAAACGACACTTTGATCCATCAACTCCCTCTACAGCAATTCTGAATTTGCTCTACTCCGGCGTAATCTCGCCGTTCACATCCCACAGGTCTTCCCAACTCTGATTCGCCTTCCACAAAAACACCTGCCCCTTTATCAGACGGCAGTTGCGATCCAGCGCCGCAATCGCCTTCATCTCTTCTTCTGTCAGCGGATCCTCTGTGACCGCAAGCAGATTGTCCCGGTAGTGATTCACTGAAAACGGAATTGGCGTCTGCCCGCGCTGCACCGCCCACTTCAAACAAATAGCTGCGGGATGCGTATTGTGTTTCGCCGCAATCGCGCGAATCACCGGATCTTCGGTGGGCGCAGTGTCTTCGGATGTGCGGTCGCGCTCCGGCCTGCCCGGCGAGCCAAGCGGACAATAGCCGATGGGCGCAATGCCATTGGCCACCACGTAGTCGAACAATTCCAGCTGTTGGAAGTGGGGATGCAACTCCATCTCATTCACCGCCGGTTTGATCTGCGCATCACGCAGGATCAGCTTCAGCTTGGGCACGGTCACATTCGATGTGCCGATGTGCCGCACCAACCCACTCTGCACCAACTCTTCCATCCTGCGCCAGGTCTTCATGAAGTTCTCATGGATGTAAGACCGGGCTGCGGCCGAGCGCGAACTCACATCGCAACCCGGCGCATGGAAGTTGGGGAACGGCCAATGCACAAGGTACAGATCCAGATACTCCAGCCGCAGATCGGCCAGAGACTTTTTGCACGCGGCAATCACATCGTCTTCGCCATGCCGGTCATTCCACAGCTTGGAAGTGATCCAGAGTTCCTCGCGCCGCACGCCGCTCCGCAGGATCTCCGCAAAGGCCGTACCGATCTCGGCTTCATTGCCGTAGACCGAGGCACAATCAAAGTGCCGGTAGCCGATCCGTGCCGCGCCCTGCACGGCCTCGGCAATGGCCGTGGCGCTTACGTGGTCGCTACCAAAGGTTCCCAGGCCCACGGCGGGCATCTTTGCTCCGCTGGCCAGAGTGCGCACGGGCACTCGCGCAGGATCAATCGGGGCAAACACGTTGGGCGCGTTGGGGCGATTCAGATTCATGATTTTCCGCCTTAAAGTTATCGGTAACTGCAACGCACGCAGAATAAATACGTCCATCCAAACCTGTCAATGGACTCTTTTCTGCGCTTGGATTTATAGTTATCGCTAAAGGAATCTTTCCAGACGGTTCGCAACCACGATGAAGCGTTCAAAAAACAGTTCCCGTAGCCTCTCCCCGGCAAGCACGCCCGTGCGCATGAAAGACATTGCGCACGACCTCGGCATCAGCACCGTCACCGTCAGCAAGGTGCTACGCGATCATCCCGACATTGGCGAAGAGACCCGCCGCCGCGTGCTCAAGCGCGTCAAGGAGCTGAACTATCAGCCCAATCTGGCGGCGCGCACCCTCATCACCGGCCGCACCTGGACCATTGGCCTGGTTGTGCCCGATCTGCTGCACCCCTTCTTCGCGCAGATGGCCAAATCCATCTCGGCCAGCATTCGCGCCCACGGATACAGCCTGATTCTGGCCTCGTCGGAAGAAGATCCGGAACTGGAGCGGCAGGAGATTGAGCAACTGCTCGCCCGCCGCGTCGATGCAATTCTGGTGGCCTCCGCGCAGTGGAGCGTGCAAAGCTTCCGCCACATTGAAGAACGACACACGCCCTACATTCTCATTGATCGCAGCTTTACCGGCCTGACCGCCAACTTTGTAGGAGCCGACGACGTGGCCATCGGCGAGTTGGCAACAACGCATCTGATTGAGCAAGGCTGCAACCGTATCGCGCACATCCGAGGCCCCGAAATCAGCACCGCGCAGGGCCGTCTGGAGGGCTACCGTAGTGCTCTTTCCGCACGCCGCCTCGCACCACTACGCGGCCACATCGTTTCCATCGGAAACTCTGCCGACGACCGTGGCGAGCAGGGCGGCTATGAGGCCACATGCAAACTCTTGCACTCCACCCCCCGCCCCGACGGCATCTTCTGCTTCAACGATCCCATCGCGCTCGGCGCCATGCGCGCCATTCTGGAAGCCGGACTGAAGATTCCCGACGACATTGCCGTGGTGGGTTGCGGCAACCTTCTCTATTCCGATTTCCTGCGCGTGCCGCTCACTTCCGTCGATCAGGACAACGTACAGATCGGCCAGTTGGCCGCGCGCATGACCCTCGACCTGCTCACCGAGGACTCCATGCACCGACCGCGTGTGGAGCGGGTAAAACCACGCCTCATCGTACGCGCCTCATCGCAGCGCCTGCCTCATTAAGCTATCACTCTGGTGCTAGGGAGACTCTGCACAAGTCCCAATACTGCATTCTGCTTGGATAAAATGATAAGTAGAGGGCAAGGGCGATGCGGCAACGAACACTGGCGTCACAAGCGAGTTTTGAGCAGTATGGTCGCAAGGGCAAGCGGGAGCTTTTTCTGGATCAGATGGAGCAAGTGGTGCCGTGGGCGGAGTTATTGGCGCTGGTTGAGCCTCATTATCCCAAGGCTGGCAACGGCCGCCAACCAGCAGGCTTGTCGATCATGCTCCGCACGTACTTCTTGCAGCAGTGGTTTGGTTTTTCAGACCCCGGAATGGAAGAAGCTTTCTATGATTCGCCCGCGTTGCGGCGCTTCGCCGGAGTTGATCTGGGCCGTGCCTCCGCGCCCGATGAAAGCACCATTCTGCGCTTCCGCCACCTGCTCGAAGAACATGAGTTATGCGGCCAGATACTCGATACGGTGAACCACTTTCTAGCCAGCCGGGGCATTCGCATCGGCACGGGAACCATCGTGGATGCAACGATTATCAACGCTCCGAGTTCGACGAAGAACTCGACCGGCAAGCGCGATCCTCAGATGCACCAGACCAGGAAGGGACAGCAATGGTACTTCGGCGCGAAAGCGCACCTTGGCGTTGATAGCAAGTCGGGCATTGTGCACTCAGTCTGCACCTCTGCGGCCAGCGTGGCGGACAAACATATGCTGCCTGACTTACTGCACGGCGCAGAGAAGAAAGTCTGGGGAGACGCAGACTATCAAGGACAAACCGAGGCAATTCATGCGGCCGCGCCCGGGGCGCAAGATATGACCAGCCGCCGCACCAAGTTCAAAAATTATGTAGACGAAGAAGCCAAGCGCAAAAATACGACCAAGGCCAGAGTTAGATCGAAGGTGGAGTGGTGTTTCCGCATTCTGAAGCGCGTTTTTGGATTTACCAAGGTGCGCTATCGTGGCTTAAGGAAGAACCACGAGTGGCTTTGCGCGGCCTTTGCCCTGGTTAACCTTTACCAAAATCGCAAACGGCTGGTCGCGCTGGGGGCGTAGTGTCTCTGGAGGCCGGAAAACGGCCTCCAGAGACAAAAAACAACCACGTAGAGCCCGCGCCTGGATGCAACTGAACCCGCAATTCTGGCTATAACTGCTTCCGAACCCATTGCATTATAATTACACCGCAAAATCGCGGGTTGTGCAGAGGCTCCCTAGGGTCTGTTGACGTTCCTCAGGCGGCGGAACATCAACAGACCCTAGAGCAATTTGCTCTAGCACCAGAGCGTGGCTCAGCACATCCATCAGGAACTCTACTTCTTCAGCCGGTGTGCTCTCGCTCTGCCCCAGCAAGCGGCGCTGAATCGTACCCCGCGTCATATCTGCAATCAGCCAGGCCACACGTTCAGCGTCCAATTGTCGAATGCGCCCACTCCGGCTCTCGACCTCGATAGCCTCCGCCAGACGCAATACTGGCGCACCAAGAAAATCGCGATACTGCCGCCGGGTAATCGTCAGATTCACGCCCTCGGAATCCATGATGCGGAAGATTTCCTTCTGCTGCTCGGCATTCTCTATGCGAGCCAGAATGAAGGCGCGCATCTTGCCCGCCAGCGTTGGCTGCGCGTCGATGCGCTGGAGCGTGCTGGCCTGCAAGATCTTCATGTCATGTGCCAGCAGCGCCTGATAGACCTCGGTTTTGGATCGAAAATACAAATAAATAGTGCCTTTGGCAATACCAGCCTCGCGCGCGATTTCATCCATGATGCCCAGCACGAATCCCTTGCGGGCAAACACCTTGCGCGCGGCATTCAGAATTTCTTCACGACGGAATTCACTCACCACCTGCTGCTTGGTGCGGGGCTTTTTTCGCTCGGATTGTTTCATTCCGCTTCGGGCCTCCTCGCCTTATGACTAAACAGTATATTAAAATGACTTCATGGTCAGTGAATCAAACACGGCCGTTTCTGCATCTCCCGCCGAATGGCAACCGTCGGTAAATCCTTGGCTGGTGGCCGTTTCGGTCATGCTAGCCACCTTCATGGTGGTGCTGGATTCTTCAGTGGCCAACGTCGCCCTGCCCCACATCGCGGGCACGCTCTCGGCCTCCACCGACGAATCCACCTGGGTGCTCACCAGCTACATCGTGGCCAACGCCATCATGCTGCCAGCCTCGGGCTGGATCGCGCGCCGCATCGGCCGCAAGCGCCTGCTGATGCTCTCCATTCTGCTCTTCACCATTGCCTCGCTCTTCTGCGGACTGGCCGTGAACATGCCCATGCTGATTGTGGCGCGCGTACTGCAGGGCATTGGCGGCGGCGGCATGCAGCCGCTGGCGCAGTCCATTCTGTTGGAAAGTTTTCCGCCCCACAAGCACGGTCAGGCCATGGCCTTTTACGGCATGGGCATCGTGGTTGCTCCGGTCATCGGCCCCACGCTGGGCGGCTGGATCACTGACAGCTACAGTTGGCACTGGATCTTCTACATCAATCTGCCCGTTGGCCTGCTGGCTATGTTCATGGCCAATCTTTTTGTCGAAGATCCGCCCTATCTACGTCAGCACTTCAAAGGTGCCATCGACTACATGGGCTTTAGCCTGATGGCTCTGTGGCTCGGCACCTTGCAGCTCGTGCTCGACAAGGGCCAGGAGGCCGACTGGTTCTCCACGTCGTGGGTGGCATGGACCAGCGCCATCTCCGTTGCGGCACTTATCGGCTTTATTGCGCGCGAACTCACCTGTGCCGAGCCCATCGTGCGGCTGCACGTGCTGCGCGACCGCAACTTCGCCGTCAGCACGGTAATCACCACCGTCTTCGGCTTCACGCTCTACGGCGTCACGGCGTTGCTTCCCCTGTTTCTGCAAACGCTGCTCGGCTATCCGGCTCTCGATAGCGGCCTCGCCGTCAGCCCGCGCGGCCTCGGCTCACTGGTTGCCATGATGATCGTCGGCGTGCTGGTCAACTACATTGATGTGCGCCTACTGCTGGCCTTCGGCTTCTTCGGTTTCGGCTGCTCCACGCTCATGCTCAGCCACATCAACCTGACCATCTCCATGTGGACCGTTGCCATTCCAAACTTCATCAACGGCTTTGCCGGCGGCTTCATCTTTGTGCCGCTCACCACGCTGGCCATGGGCATGCTGCCCAGGCAGGAGATCGGCAACGCATCGGGCGTCTACAACCTGCTGCGCAACGTGGGCGGATCTGTCGGAATTGCCACCGTCACCACCATGCTGGTGCGTGGCGCGCAGCGCCATCAGAACTATCTGGCCGCCAACCTTTCGCCCGCTAACCTGCAGGCACAGACCTTTGCCAAAGGCCTCGGCACAAAGTTTCTGATGGGCGGATCCGACCCCGTAACCAGCCAGTTGAAGGCTGTAGGCATGCTCTATCGCAATCTGCAGCAGCAGGCCTCGCTGATGGCCTATGCTGACAACTTCCGCATGCTCGGCTACCTGGCGCTAGCCTGCCTGCCGCTGGTGCTTCTGCCTAAGCGCCCACGTCACCAAGAAAAGCCGTCGGCCGAAATGCACTAGAATTTGCGGCCCTCATCTGCGATGCTCTCAACAGGAGATTGCCATGCTCTTTGTTGTACTCCTGGGCGGCGCCCATCCCAAAGCCAACATCGAGTTGCACGACATTGCCTTTGCCCTCGGTGACAGCCTAGTCGAGACCTATGATCAGCTGCGGGCCGCATGGTTCGCTTCACCTCGCCACGTGCACATTGACGGCTGGATGGAAGTGGAAGGCGTAGACGGCTATCGCATTGAGTGGCGCAGTGAGACCGCTCCGACCGATGAACCACGGCTTTACTTTGTTCATCTGGGCGGTTACGAAAGCGGATTCTTCGGCGAAGCCCACGAGCATCTGCTGGTGGCCGCGCTCAACGCCACCGAGGCCAAACAAAAAGCCAAGGCCAAGCTCAGCAAACCATGGCAGAGCCCACACACCGATGCACTCTTCGAGGTTGCCGGCTGCATTCCCTCGGAGGTTGCTCACGGCCTGCATCTGCGCCTTGTTCCCGGCGAGTACAAGGAAAACGTTGTGCACAGCGAGTATGTGGTGATGGAGTAGTTAGCGGTATCAGCGGAGTTAGCCGCCAGCATATGCCTTGCAAAAGCATGAGCCTTCCGACCAAACGCAAAATTTCAGAACCAAGAAAAGCGGCCCGGCGCTCAACACGCAGGACCGCTTTTTTGTTCTCTGCTCTCTGCTTTTAGTTCTCCGCCGAATGGAAGCCGCCCGACCCTGCTTTAAAGCTGACATTTGAGGTTTTGCCCTCGGGCGGATTGGCACAGTTCCACATACATGCGCCGCAGTGCACGCATTTTTCACGCTCGAAGACGGGAATGCCGCCACCGCCCAGCGTAATGGCCTGACCGCTACACATCGAGATGCAGGTTTTTTCGGCACATCCGATACAGAGGTTCTTGTCCTGGAAGACCACATGGTCAGCGTAGCCCGGTGAAGCCTGTACCTTGCCACCCATCAGCAGAGCGTCCTGCTGCGTAATCAGAAGCCTGCCGTCGAAGGGAATCTCCGGCCAACCCCGCACGCTCATCAACGCATCGTGCAGCGGACGTCCGCTGGCCTGAGCATCCTCAGCCGCCTTCTTCACTTCAAGAGCGGCAATCGAATTATCCTCCAGGCGATGGATCTGCTCACTCGGTGTAGGCACATCGCCACTGTAGCCAAGCTGTCCCTTGGTAAGACCTGCCAGCGCCGTGCCGATCAGGCCGCGCACAAATCCTTTGTGGAAGCCATGCCGCGCCCACTCTGCTTCGTTTGCGCCCTTCTCCACCCAGCTCGCACGCCGCTTCTTCTCGTACGTCTTGTTCAGATTTTCCTTGGTAAAGGGCAGCTTCTTCCGCAGCAATTCCACCACGGCATCCGCCAGTTGCGTACCCGTAGCCCAGGCCTCATCCACGCCAGAGTTGGTAAGCATGTTGGTGGAACCCGAGCCCTCGCCAATACGCGCAAACCCCTCGCCCGAGAGCACCGGCTCACCATGTTTGCCGCTCTCTTCCAGCGACTTTGCGCCCCAGGAGCGCAGCGTGCCGTCCTTCAGGTGCGGCCACAGCAGCGGATGCTGGATGAAGTGCTGCAAATAGCGATAGGCCGTGCGGCTTGAATCGCCCATCCACGACGGCACAAAGATGCCCACCGAGACCAGACGCTCCGGATGCACATAGAGGAAGCCAAAGATCTCCGGCTCAGGATAGCCGAAGGTGTGCCATACCGTGCCGGGCGTAAGTTGGGAGCTGATCTGCCCATCAAGCACTCCCGCCTCGTTCAGTTTCTCCGTGTCGACGCCATGCGGATTCTCTTCGTCGGGCGGAAGCTCAATCACGAACTTCATGCCCAGAGCCCACTCGCGCTTGTTGCCGTCGGTTTCAAATTTGCGATCGAGAGCCTGCCCGATCTGGCCCACCGGACCATCGCCCACCACGGTCAGAGCAGCGCGCACGTCCATGCCAGCCATAAAACCATCGGCAGGCTTGCCGTGCTTGTCCACGCCCTGATCGGCCAGACGCACGCCCTTCACGGCGTCGCCCTCAAGCAGCGGCTCTGCCACCGGCATCGACGGCCAGATCTGCACCAGACCACTGGCCATCAACTGCGAACCAACCCACTGATTGAACTGGCCGATCGAGAGCACAATTCCACCCTTTTTATGCAGGAAGGACGGCGTCCAGGGCAGTTCCATGGCAGAATCCCGCACGCCCAGAATCGAGCCGAAGATCTTCAGGAACCGGTCGCCCACACGCAGCACCCAGGAGCGACGGCTGGCACCCTGCGGATCAAGCAGATAGAAGATCTTCTCCTGCCGGACCTCAATGCCCATGGGAATCTCGGAAACGTCGAGCGTTGGAAAGCTCCGGCGAATAGCCTTGGCGCGTGTAACCACGCCGCTGACTCCGGCGGCCAGGTCGTCGGCGCGCTCGTAGCAGAGCACCTGCAGCGGCATACCGGGCGCAGCTTGGCTCTGGAACGCCTCGTCGGCGGGATTCTCATTCCAGGTCCGCACCAACTCGGTCAAAAATCCGCCCGTGGCCGGTCCAAAGCCTACGCAGGCAATATCCACATCCATCGACTGGCGCTCGACTTCGGCAGCCTGATTTTCCTGTGTTTCCAAACTCATGTTTGTTCCTTAAAACAGCTGCTAGCTTCTAGCCTCCAGCCTCTAGCTGCTAGGAGCTAGAAGCTGTCTTACCAAAATCCTGTTGGATTTTCAAATTGCTGCTGCCAGCGTTCTGCTACATCCTGGCAACAGCCTAAATCTTCAACCTAAGCCAACCAGCCTCTGGCTTTCAGTAGCTAAAAGCTAGAGGCTGGAAGCTGTCTTCCGCTAGCCCGCCTGCGGATAATCCAGCGCCTCGGGAATCATCACCTTGCCCACGTTCTCGGCCGCGCGATCCTTGGCCAACCGCGAGCCAGTCAGGCACATGGCAATGCGATTCTGCATACGCAGGAATGCGCCCGTGCCCTCGCAGGCAGCGCAAGGGCCAGCCTTTTCAGGATGGCTGCCATCGTTGCCGATCACGTCCAGCGCCGTGGCGCTGATGCCCGGCATGGTCGCTTCCAAATCGTCCAGTTCACCCGAGAAGAAGCAGCTACGCTCGGTCGGATCGTTCCAATCCGGATGCTTCTGATAGCCGAAGACCAGCTCGGCGCAGATGCGCGAAACCTCGCCCGAAGCCGCTGCGGCCTGCACGTGGCACAGGTCGCTGAGGAACTGCACCGAACCCTCCAGACCTTCAGCAGCCACCGCGTCCAGCTTGCCCTGCTCTTCCAGCGCCAACACATCCATAATCTGGCAGCGTGAGGCCATCAACCAGCTAAGCGCATCGGCCAGCGCAAAGGTCACGCCCTGACGCTGTCCGTGGTAAAGCTTGCTGCCATACGCATCGGTGTGGCTCTCCAGATACTTCAGCGTCCAATGCCACATCTTCATGGCCGAAGCCAGCGTACAGGCTCCAATCTCAGGATGCGTGGCGGCAATGGCGCGCATTTCATTGGTCCACTTCTGGAAGAGCGCCAGAAAGACCTCGCTGGTCATGGTGATGGTCAACTGGCGGCGCTGCACGGCTTCGGGGCCTTCGTAGGTGGCTTCCAACTGCGCATCCATCCATTTATTGGCCACGTAGCCGGGACAATCCTCGGTGATGCCGTAGCCGCCCATCAGGCTGACGGCCTCGCGCAACAGGTTGGCGCCATGGCCGGTGTTCCAGAGCTTGGTGGCCGGACAAAGCACATTGGCTTCCGCGTCCAGCACCACGTACTGCACCAGAGGATCGGCTTCCAGCTCCGCACTGCGCGGATCGTCGGCCTTCATGCCGATCAGCTCGATGGCCTTTTTCTCCACCTCACGCAGTGCCTTCATTTCGGCGCGACCGCCGGCAATGCCACGCTCCTTCAGGATGGCAGCCTTCTGCTTTTCCACCGGCTCCAGCACGTCAAATAAACGCGAGGTGGCAAAGCCAAGCGAAGCCGCGGCCTCGCCCGTCGCCCACACGTCCACCAGGCGTTGCTGCGCGTCTTCCCGCTGCTGAATGCCCTGCTCATAGCGCGACGAGCCCGGCTTGACGCCGTCAGCGCCGCGATAGCGCTCGCGCTGGTAGCGAATTACCGGCTCAATGACCGACAGTAGCTTGGCCGCCGTCATGACGCCAACCGGAACGCGGGTGCGGCGGAAAACCGCCTCGATCACTTCGCTGTGGTTGAAGTTCGGCACAATCACGCCGTCCTTCACCGTATAACCGCCCACAATGCGGCTGGCCGGAACCTTCAGGTTGAAGATCGGATCGCCGGTCGACGAAAGCTGATGCACCAGCTTCTTGGTGGGCGTGCCGCGGTCGTAAATGCCCTTATCGTCCTTTTCAAGAATGATGACGCAGCTGCCCTTGATGCGCTCATCGGCGCTGATCACGGCAGCGGTCACAAAGTCAGCAAAGGCAATACCGGTAATAAAGCGGCCACGCTTGTCGATCTCAAGCGTAGGCTCTTCGCCTTCCTTCCAGTCCACCACGCGCATCTTGCCGCTCAGCATGCTGGCGTCCACGCCCGCATAGGGAATCGGCTCGGTCAGCGCAAAGGCTCCACGCCAGGGCTTGCGGTCTTCGCCCGGCTGGGCCGGGGCGCTCAGCGTCTTATAGCGCGTCACCTGTTCCTGCGTGCCGCGCTCGTGGATGGGCGCAAGGGCCAGAAAGCCGGCCAGCGAGGCCGTGGCAGCGCCGCCATCCACCCAGGCCAGCTCAAAGGCCGCCAGCGACAGCGCCAGATTCTTGGGTCCAACAATAAATCCGCCCTCTTCGGGCTCCATGAAGGCCGCCGTCACGCCCGCGCGATCAAACTCCTCCATCATTCCCGCCTTGCCGGGGGTCCACTCATGCGTGTTGCGTTCGCCCTGAGCCACCAGGCGAGCCACCGTGCCACGAGCCACGCCGCGCGACGACTGCACCAGCATCTGCAGGTCATAACGGTCGGCAAACCGCCACAGAATCTGGCGGACTGCGTCGCCGGGTAAGGTGGTCATCAGGGAAGTTTCAACAGGCGCAAGTGTGGCCATACAAATTTGGTCCTCTCAAACGGGAATATGCGATTTTATTCTCTTGGAATCGTCTCACACGGGCAAGTGACTCGCATCACCTTGTGGTAGACCTTCTCGCACCGCGCTCCCTTGCCAGAGCTTGGCATAATCCCTTTGTACACAGGCTCTGCTTCTGCAAAGCCCCGTGCGGGCATGCATCTTCCGTGCATTGCCACTTATAGGACCAGGCAGATCTAAATACTCGGAAATAGAATATTTGCCAAGATGAAATAAAGATCCTCTGTGATCCGAGTCACCGCCTGCCCGTAGGAATTGGCGTCTGCTCGTAGGCGTGAAATCCCGGCGATTTTTTCTTCCACTCCTCGCACTCCTGATGGCGGGCTTCGTCTCCGTAGCCCGCGGCGCGCAGAAGCTTCAGAACGAGGACTGCCTGGCCTGCCATGGCGATGCCTCATTGACCAAGGACGTTGCTGGCAAACAAGTCAGCATTGCCGTGGACGAAAAGAAGTTTCACGCCTCCATTCACAGCTCCATGTTCAGCTGCGTTGACTGCCACAGCGACGTGAAGAGCCTGGCCCACGAGACTCCGCCCAAAAAGGTAAGCTGCACGCAGTGCCACAGCGATGCGCACGATGCTTATCTGCAAAGCGCACACTCCCATGTGGCCCACCCGGGCGATAAACCCAACGCCAACTGCGAAGACTGCCACGGCGGCGTGCATGAGATTCTGCCCTCCAGCGATCCGCGGTCCACCGTAGCACACAACAACATTCCCAACACCTGCGGCCGCTGCCACGGGCAAAAATTTCTGATGGAGTCGAACGGCATGAGCAATCAGCCGTTCCTCAGCTATCAGCAAAGCGTGCACGGCAAAGCCACCACCAAAGGCAACGGCAAAGCCGCCGTCTGCACCGACTGCCACGGCACGCACCAGATTCTGGCCGCCAATGATTCCCGCTCACCCATCAGCAAATTCAACACGCCCACCACCTGCGGCAAGTGCCACGCGGATGTGGCCAGCGTCTACACGCAGTCCATTCACGGCAAGGCGCTGGCCAGCGGCAACCAGATGTCGGCCTCCTGCACCGACTGCCACGGCATTCACACCATTCAGTCGCACAAGGACCCGAATTCGCCCGTCGCGGCCGGCAATCTTTCCCATGACACCTGCGCTCGCTGCCATGACGGCGTGCGGCTCTCGCAGGAGTTCGGCCTGCCCGCCAATAGCGTGAAAAGCTACATGGATACCTACCACGGTCTGGCCAATCAGGCCGGCTCGGTGGTGGCCGCCAACTGCTCCAGTTGCCACGGTGCGCACAACATTCTGCCCTCCAGCGATCCGCACTCCACCATCAACAAGAACAATCTGGAGGCCACCTGCGGCAAGTGCCATCAGGGCGTCAGCCAAAAATTCATCCAAACCAAGGTCCACCAGGACGGCAGCATCCGCTCCAAGGACATTGGTTCGGTGATCGTGCAGATCGTGCGCATCCTTTACATTGTGCTGATTGTGGTCGTCATCGGCGCCATGTTCCTGCACAACGCCATCCTCTGGCGGCACAAGGCCCACAGGATCCGCACCATGCAGGAGCCCCGGGTGATTCACATGAACCCCAAGATGACCCGCATGACGGTGAATCAGCGCTGGCAGCATCTGATTCTGCTGGTCAGCTTCTTCATTCTGGTCATTACCGGCTTCGCGCTCAAGTTCCCTGAAACCTGGTATGCCCAGGTCTTCGGCATGGGCGAGCACTGGCGCGGCATCATTCACCGCATCGCCGGCATAGTGCTGATGGCCGACGGCATCTACCACCTCTTCTATCTGGCCATGCTGCGCGAGGGCCGACGCATGTTGCGCGACATTGCCCCACGCCCCCGTGACCTCTTCGACCTGTTCGCCAACATGGCCTACGCCCTCGGCCTCAGCAAGAAAAAGCCTGCCTTCGGCCGCTTCAACTACGCTGAAAAAGCCGAGTACTGGGCGCTGGTCTGGGGCACGGCGCTGATGGGCCTGACCGGCGTCATGCTCTGGGCCAAGGTCTGGGTAGGCAACACGCTGGCCCGCTGGTGGGTTGACATCGCCACCACCGTCCACTTCTACGAGGCAATTCTGGCCACTCTCGCCATCCTCGTCTGGCACTTCTACCAGATCATCTTCGATCCCGAAGTTTACCCAATGAATTGGGCCTGGCTCGACGGCCAGATGCCGGTCGAGCAGTACAAACACGAGCACCCACTCGACACCGAATCGCTCCCTAAAACGGAAACCAAGGACGAGTAATAACCTGAATCAAAACCAAGAAAAACCTCCGGAGAGTTTCCGGAGGTTTTTTCTTTGGGTCTTA
This sequence comes from Telmatobacter bradus, assembly GCF_048629425.1. Taxonomy (NCBI): domain Bacteria; kingdom Pseudomonadati; phylum Acidobacteriota; class Terriglobia; order Terriglobales; family Acidobacteriaceae; genus Telmatobacter; species Telmatobacter bradus. Next base: position 1,198,049 of record NZ_CP184532.1, on the reverse strand, counting down.
CCACCTGAACCCAGGCGCGTTCTCCTGTGGCATGGCGGCATATTTGCAGAAACAACGCAGTGGGCCAAAGCCCGGGGGGGAACGTACAAACCTAGAAAATTTCAATCCGGTTCAGAGATGGTCCATACAGCGCATCCACTTCTTCAACGTGCCTGAGAAAGTGTCCCCGCATGGCACCAAGCTTCCCTTCCAGATTGCTCCCGTCGCCATACTGCAGCTGATGGGCAATCTGCAGCATCTCCGCCAGCATTTTGTGATGCAGTGCGCGATGCTCGTTCAAGCCCTCGTAGCTGGCCTTTTCCATCAACTGCTCTTCGCTCCAGAAGTGCATCCGCGAGAACTCGATCAGGCGATCGAAGATCTCGGCAATCTGCTCCCGGCCGCCGCCGTGGCTCTGAGCCAGCCGCAGTTCGTTGATGGCGTCCATCAGAATTCCATGCTGATCGTCCATGGCACGTACGCCCACGGTACGATCATGATTCCAGGTAAGAAGCGTCACCCAAACCTCCTTCACGCCAGAACAGGCATAGTATTTTCGGAATTGGTGTAAACCAAAAGCTGGATGCTAAGTACCTTTTTCCTCAAGAAAAAGGTACCTTGCACGTCCATTAAAAAGTCTATGTGCATTCCGAAAATGCTCTAAAAACCGCTCCTGGACTGTTTCCGTCTTTCCTTCCCGGCTATGGGAAGTTCGACGGCACACGATCTGCTCTGTCCTACCTATCGGAGACCTCACGGCAACTCTGACGCACTTGAGGTGCTTTCCGATGACGAAGGTTTCATCTTCCCGGAATGAACGCGCATTCCTTGCCAATTCAGAAAAACTGCAGCCCAAACGCAGCGAACGCCAAAAGCTGAAAAGACCCGGGAACGGACCTAGGCTAAGGAATGGAAGATCAACAATGGAAGGAAGATACGGAAGGACGGCAAGAACAGGCCACGTCTCTCTGCAGCGCGCTCCGCGGGGAAGAAAACCGCGCCGGAACAGAATCGCAAAAAATACTGCAATCTATTTGTAAAAAATCTTTGCGGAAGACTTTCTGGCGGAGGATCCAAAGGAAGGACGGGCCCGACTTCCATCCGGCCCACCCACCCCAAAAATCCTCCCCCACTACTCCAACAGCATTTCCGGATCCGACACATGGCCACGCAGCGAGATGGCCACCGCCGCAGCCAGAATCATTCCGCCGCCCAGCACGCCAAACGGCCCCAAACGCTCGCCCAGCAGGCAAACACCCAGCACCGAGCCAACCACTGGTTCCAGATTCAAAAACACACCCGCCCTTGCGGCTGGCACATGATGAATGCCCCAGTTCCACAGCGAAGTAGTGGTTGCCGTGCAAAGCAGGCCGCTCAGGGCCAGCGCAATCCACGCCCGCAAGCTCACGTGAGCAAACGGAAAGGCTTCGAAAGGCTGCCCGATCAGCCGCGCCCGCACCTGCTCAAAGACCACCACACCAGCCAGCATTGCCGTGCCGGAAAAGATGGTGCCTGCCGTCACCATGATTGGCCGATGGTTCTCCATCAGCTTTTTGCTCCACAGAATCCAGAACAGGGCGATAAACAGCGAAAAGCAGACCATCAGGTCACCGGTCAGCGGGGCCTTGCCCTGCCCTGCCGCACCGCCTCCGCCCAGCGCCACCAGTGCCGCACCACCGGTGGAAGCCGCCAGCGCCATCCAGCAGAAACCATCCAGTCGCTCACTGCCCAACAAGCCAAAGGCCACTGCCAGCATTACCGGCATGCTGCCCACCATCAGTGAGGCGTGGCTGACCGTGGTCAGCGCCAAGCCATGAAACTGAATCAGAAACTGCAGCGGAATGCCCAGCAACGCGGTCAGCAACATCAGGCCGATTTCGCCACGGTTCATCCGCCTGCCCTCAGCCTGCGGTTTACCCCGCCGGTTCAGCAGAAGAATCAGTACCATGCCCAGGCAGGCAAAGAGAAATCGATAGAGCACCATGTGCTCCACATTCATCTCGTTGAGCGCGAGACGGCCGAAGTAAAACCCCGTACCCCACAAACAGCCTGCCAGTGCGCAGGCGCCATATCCCAAAAATTGAAAGGATTTCTCCTGGCCCTGACAGGACCCCACATCCGTTGTGCTTGATTCAGACATTCTATTTCTACTCTCGCACATACAACCCGGCCTGTGCCCCTGCCCAAAAACCTCAGAATCAGTCAAAATAATCAAAGATGTTCTTACACTCAGGCAACAGCACTTCCCGCCCGCTCCGCCGGGCCCTGGCCACCCTGTGCCTGGGTACGCTCATTTTTCTGCCCGCGCTCCGGGCCCAATCGACCGCGCCACGGCCCCGTCTGCTGGCTGCCGAACTGGTGGAAAAACCAGTCCTGACGCCCGCCGTATCCATCCCTGTAGCTCCGCTGGGCTTTACCGCGCCCAACAGCGCCTATTTGGGTGAACGCCATCAGATGGCCTCGCTGGACTTTGTGGACGAAAACCATCTGCTGTTCAGCTTCCGCGTTCCCGCTCTGCTGCATCGCGACGACCGCGGCAATTCCAGCTCCGACGAACTCCATCAAGTGCGCGCCCTGGTGCTGGCCCTGCCCAGCGGCGCGGTGGACACGGAAACCCTCTGGACGCTGCACGACCATGTGCGCTATCTGTGGATGCTCAACGACGGCCACTTTCTTCTGCGCGATGGCAACGGCGTCAGCGAAGGTGACCGCCAGCTGGAAACCAAGCCACTGCTGCGCTTTCCCGGACAGCTGCTCTGGATCGATCTTGACCCCAGCCAGCAGTATCTGGCCTGCGACAGCTTCGAGCCCCTGGCCAAATCCTCCCCGGCCAGCAGCGACGACGACGATTCCGCCTCCAGCAGCCACAAAGACATTGCCGTCCGCATTTTGCAGCGCGAATCCGGCAAAGTTCTGCTGGTGAGCCGCGTCCGCTCCAGCTTCCGACTGCCGGTCAACGAGGACGGCTACCTGGAGGTACTGCGCGACCGCGGCCTCAACTGGCTGCTCAACCTCAACCAGTTCGACGGCACGGTCCGCACTGCCGCCCAGATCCAATCCACCTGCACACCGGGCCCCGAGTTCCTGACCCGCACGCGGATGGTCAGCAGCATCTGCGGCCTTGCGGGCGAGCAGCGCCTGGCCGGCCTGACCACCAGCGGCAAAATGCTCTGTGTGGACGAACTGGCCCCCGCCTCTATCTGGCCACAGCTCATCCACTCGGCCGACGGCTCACGTCTGGCCCAGATCAGCCTCATCACCCATGCCCCGCTCAGCGCCAGTTCGCCCTTTGACCCAGAAGATGTGAAGGGCCAGATGGTGCGCGTGCTCGATGCCGCCAGCGGCGAGTCGATCTTCACAATCTCCGCTTCACCCGCCCTCGATGTAGCTGGAAACGTGGCACTTTCGCCCAGCGGCAGCCGTCTGGCCGTGTTGCGCAATGGCGCGCTTGAGGTTTACGACCTGCCTGCGGCGGGGGCAAAAAAGTAAAAGGCAGCTTTCAGCTCTTGGCTCTTAGCTTCCAGCGGTTGCTTGCTCGTTTCGGGGGGGGGGCCTGCCCTTTGGCTCTCCGCTCCCTTCCCAAAAATGCCCCTAAAGATTAAAAACGTGGCTGCCGACACACCCAACAGCACCCGCACCTGTGTACACTGTGCGATGGGAGATAGCATGTTGGCTACGGCGGTGATTCATTATCAGGCCGCGGCGGCGACGGATCGTGGTCGCAAGCGCGCCTCCAACGAGGATTCCTTCGGCTTTTCGGCCGAGCATGGCCTTTTTGTGGTCTGTGACGGAATGGGCGGCGCTGCCGCCGGTGAGATTGCCAGTTCGCTGGCGGTCGATGAGATGATGCGCCAGTTGGGCGAAGGTACCCAGGGCCGTGGCCGGGAGACCGCCGAACAGGCTGTCGCCGCCGCAAACTCTTCCATCTACTCTCGTTCCCGCCGCAGTGCGCGGCTTAGCGGCATGGGCACCACACTGGTAGCCCTCCTCACCGAAGAAGATCGTGTCTTCGTCCTGAACGTAGGCGACAGCCGATGTTATCGCCTGCGCTCTGGCCATCTGGAGCAGGTCACGCTGGACCACTCTCTGGTGGACGAGCAGGTGCGCATGGGCCGCATGACCCAGGAAGAAGCTTTGCGTTCACCCCTGCGCAACATCATCACCCGCGCCCTCGGCACCCAGGCCACCGTCACCCCTGACGTTTTTGAAATGGAAGCCGAACCCGGCGACCTCTTCCTGCTCTGCTCCGACGGTCTGACCCGCGAGGTCGAAGACGCGCACCTGGCCCAGCTTCTCGGGCAGGAAAAACCTCTGGAAGAACTGACGGACCTGCTGATTACCGCCGCCAACAAGGCCGGCGGGCACGACAACATCACCTGCATTCTGGTCCGCGCCCAGGGCGAGGAATAAACGGCAGGAGGTTCCGGGCCTGAAGGTCACGGAATTGTTGTTGGATCATCTTTCCGGGGCCTGAAGGCCCCGGCTACCCCCCGGTTTTCCCAGCAAAACAGGCAAATGAGCCTCTTATAAAATTTAATTGAGACAAAAAAACGCCCCGGCGCAAAGCCGAGGCGTTTTTCTGTTCTCTGTTCATAGTTCCCAGCAGAAAGCAGCAAAATGAGCTGGAAGCTAAAAGCTGGAAGCTGCTCTACTTCAACGTATCGATCGGGGCCGGATCCATGTCGCCATAGTCCTGGTTTTCGCCACCCATGCCCCAGCAGAAGCTGTAGGCCACGGTGCCGACGCCGGAGTGGATCGACCACAGGGGCGAAACAGCGATTTCCTTGTCCGCCATCACCAGTGGGCGAATCTCGCTGGGCGCGCCCATCAGGTGGAAGACGCGGGCGGTTTCCGGCAGGTTGAAGTACATGTAGATCTCGCTGCGGCGCACATGGGTGTGGGCAGGCATGGTGTTCCAGTTGCTACCCGGGGCCAGATGCGTTACGCCCATCACCAGCTGGCTGCTGCGCGCGCCCTGCAGGTGAATGTACTTGCAGATGGTGCGCTTGTTGCAGGTTTCCAGGCTGCCCACTTCCATCGGCGTGGACTCTTCCTTGCGCACCACGGTCGTCGGATAGACGGCATGGGCCGGATAGCTCAGCAGATAGTAGACCGCCGGAGCCGCCGCATCCTTCGAGGTAAAGCTGACCTTCTTCGCGCCACGGCCAACGTAGACCACATCCAGATTGTTCAGCTCGTAGCTCTTGCCATCCACCACCACCGAGCCTGTGCCACCAATGTTCAACACGCCAATCTCGCGGCGCTCCAAAAAGTACTCGGCACGCAGATCGGGATCGTTGGGCAGCTCGATGGGAGCGGCCAGCGGAGCGGCAAAGCCCACTACGGCGCGGTCCAGTTCAACGTAGTTCAGGTTCACCTTGCCAGCCTCGTACAGGCTCAGCAGAAAGGTTTCGCGCAGTTCGCTGGTGTTCATGCGGGGGTAGCGAACCGGATCGGCCAACGTCACAGTCTTCATAATTTTCTGTCTCCTCAATGATTTGCCGGCGGGCAAACTTTCAGTCCTCGCGCCGCCGGAAAACCTGTCCACAAACAGTTTACCGTTCGGTTCCCGCCGGATCCCAGTTGTCGGGACCGCGCAAGTAGGTCTTCGTCTCATACTGTTTGGCTTCTTCCGCCGTCAGCTGGTGGGCGTGTGAGTCTCGTTCTGTTGGATGCGCACCCGGACCGGTCGAACCATATTCCGCGTAATAAACCGTCTCCAAAGCGTGCGTCTCGCCCGGATGCCACTCGCTCCAGCCCGCCGGAGCAATGTGCGCGCCCATCTCGGTGTTCAGATACACGACCTTGGCATAGGGACGCCACGGACGACCAAGATAGATTGGCGCAATGGCATCTGGATCGGCCGTCAGCTTGCAGCGATTGATCACGTAGCCGGAATCCTGATCGGCGTAGTGCTTGGACTGCGCGGTAAGGTAGCCACCGTTGTGCGCGGTCGAGTGAATCTCGCAATCCTCAAAGACCGCCTTGCTGTCGCCAAAGATGAAGTCCACGTTGCCGGCGATGTAGCAATGGGTAAAGTACTGGCGCGTTGCCGGGCAGTTGGGCTTGTCGGCGCCGCAATGGCTGGTGCCCGCGTACACCGTATCCTGATTGCCAAGCAGACGCACGTTGCGGAAGATGCCACGGTCGCCATTGATCAGCAGCGCCAGAGCCTGCGAACCCTTGGGTAACTGCGGGTGGGTGCGGTTGAAGTCATTCTCGAAGGTGATGTTCTCGGCCGTGAAGTCGTCCGCCGTCACGTTGACCGTGGCCGAGTGGAAGGTGCCGCCATTCTCGCCCGCGTTGCGATCGTTCACCACCACCGTCTTGCTGGGATCCGGATTGTTACTACGGATGGTAATGTGCGGCGTGGTCACCGTAATCACCTCGCGGTATTCGCCAGGAGCCACCATCAGCGTCTGGCCCGGCTTGGCCACATCGAGGGCGCGCTGAATGGAGTAAAAGTCACCCGTGCCGTCGGCAGCTACGTACAGGTTCGGATCCTCCTCGGGAACCTTGCCCTTCAGCTCCGGCGCGGTGGGAATCGTCTCCATGGGCACAAAGCGCGCATCGCAAGAATACGGCTCGGCAGCGGCAGCATCAGCGGTAGGTGTCACGGTCGTGTCGTCGCCCTTCAGCTCCAGATTGCCCTGCTTGGGACCAATGCCAATCTCCGCGTCCTTCACATAAAAGAGCGAATTCTTCTGGTCGTCGGCCGTCACATTGCTCAGGCGAATGCCCAGCTTGTGGTCGGCGTCGAGTCCAAGAAATGTGAACGCACCGGGCGTAGTCACATGCACGTTTTCAAGCGCAATGTCGCGATAGACAGGCAGGCGCGTGCCCTTAGCCGTAGTGTAGTGGGGCGTGAAGATCAGCGGGTTCATCACATTGCGAATGCACACATTGCGGTAGGTCACGTTCTGCACCAAGCCACCACGGCTGGGGTCACTCTTGATGCGCAGACCGTTGTCGGCTCCGTCAATCGTCAAGTCGTCCACCAGCAGATGGTTCACACCGCCATCGGTGCCGGAGCCAATCGACATACCGTGGCCGGCGTAAAAGTGGCTGTGCAGCACCGACATATTTTCAACGCCACGGCCCGGAGCAGGCTTCAGGCACACATCGTCGTCGCCAGTGTTGATGCTGACGTAGGCGATGGTGATGTTGCGCGAGGAGCCGGGATCGATGGCGTCGGTATTGCGCGCCGTTTTGGGCGTGCGAATCTTCACCCCCCACACCGTCAGGCCGTCGGTCTGGTTGATAGCCACATGAAAGTTGGGCGAGTTGCGCAACGTGATCTTGTACATAATGAATCCGTCGGCGTGGGTCAACGTAATCAGCTTGGGTACACTCTGCTCCAGATCCTTGATCTTGGCCTCGTGCGAAAGATCCCACCAGGTCACGTTCTGGCCCAGCAGCTTGGCGCCACCACGACCATCAATCGAGCCCTCGCCCATCAGGCCCGCGCCTTCCACGTGATCGCCGCTGATGAAGGATTTGCAGCCGCGTCCGCGCTGTGCGGCCACAATGCCGCAGGTGCCCGGCGCAACATCATAGAGCCGGGGATCGCGCGCCGTGGCCAGCACCGTGTGGGCGCTCACCACCAGCGTTACGCCTGGGCGCATCGTCAGCGGGCCGGAGATAAAGACGTAATTCTTGCCCTTGGCCTGCAACACAACAGCCTGTCCCTTGGCGCAACCGTCCATGGCCTGCTGAATGCGCTCGGTATCGAGCTTCTTTTCGTCCGCCTCGGCCACCACACCGGCGGGCGCGGCAATCTGCGCGGTCAGCGTAGTGCAGGCTGCGGGAATCTTCGGTTCAGTCACATTGCGTGTGTCCTGCGCATGCAGGCACAAACCAAGGACAAAGGGCAGCGCCACCAGCGCGGCACGAAATTTTGCAAGCATCTTATTACTCCTCTATGGTTGGTCAGCCCCACACAACCGGCACTGAATCATGCTTCAAGTGGACTGACCTCTGGCACGATCAATCTACAGGAATCACACCTACAATCGTCAAGTTACTCCCTCAATCGCTTTATCTGACGTTTTTCTCTTCCTCCAGGACGCATGTTTCCACATAAACTGTCTGTATCCTGCACAATCCACGGGGAAATTGCTGGTCCTACCTCTGCGGCGCTACAATCAGCCCGCAAACCTATTTCTTCACCCCCCGTTACGGAGACTGCTTTCCAATGAAACGATTCCTTTCTGTTGCCTTGTCACTGGCCGCTGTGGCCTCGCTCGGACTGGCGCAATCCGCCAAGCCGAAGATCATGCTGGTGGGCGACTCCACCCAGACGACGCAGGCTGGCTACGGCCTGGGCTTCTGCGCCAATCTGGTGAACGCAGAGTGCCTGAACTACGCCCATGGCGGCGCCAGCACCAAAACCTATCGCCGCGACGGCTTCTGGAGCAAGGCTCTGGCCGCCAAGCCCGACTACATGCTGATCCAGTTCGGCCACAATGACGTGCAGTCGGCCAGCCATCAGGATCGCGAAACCGATCTGGCCACCGAGTACCCGGCCAACCTGCGCCAGTACGTGGCCGAAGCCCGCGCCCAGGGCATCAAGCCGATCCTGGTTACGCCCATTGCCCGCCGCTATTACAAGGAAGACGGCAAGGTACACGACGATCTGGAAGCCCACGCCGCCGCCATGCGCAAGCTGGCCGCAGAGCTGAAGACCCCGCTCGTCGATCTGCATGCCGACTCGCTCACCTATCTGAACTCCATCAGCGAAGCCGAGAGCGAACTGCTGGCCAACAAGAAGCGCGACGCTGACGGCAAGCTCACCGGCGACCGCACCCACTTCAACCAGCAGGGCGCTTACGTCTTTGGCCGCCTCGTGGCTGTCGATCTGGGCAAGGCCGTGCCCGCGCTGAATGCGCATGTAAAGCCCGCCGCCGCTCTGCTGCCGCCCGAGGCAATCCACAGCGTCGCCATTCTGAACGGCGCGCGGGTACGCATTGTGCTGGTGGGCGACTCCACGGTAAATGTGGGCGGCGGCTGGGGTCCCGGCTTCTGCTTGCTCGCCGAATCCAACGTTGACTGCGTGAACATGGCCCGCAACGGCCGCAGTTCCAAAAGCTATCTGGATGAAGGCGTCTGGACCGAAGCTCTGGCCCTGCATGGCGACTACGTCTTCCTCCAGTTTGGTCACAATGACCAGCCCGGCAAGGGAGCCAAGCGCGAAACCGATCCTGAAACCACCTACGCCGCCAACATGCGCCGCTACATTACCGAAGCCCGCGCGGCCGGTGCTCACCCCATCGTGGTCACCTCGCTCTCGCGCCGCAACTACAGGGACGGCAAGCTCGTCGAGGACCTGACCGCCTACGCCAAAGCCGCCAAACGCGTGGCTGAAGAAGAAAACGTGCCCTGCATCGATCTGAATGCGGGCAGCACCCGCTTCCTGCGCGCTCTGACGCAGGCACAGGCCGACCGCTACGACGCCAACACGCATCCCGATGCCACCGGCAAGGGGCCGGATCGCACCCACATCAACCCGGAAGGCTCCACGCTCTTCGCCTCCATGGTAATCAACGATCTGGTACGGTTTGTTCCGGAGCTTCTGCCCAGCTTCAAGCCCACTCCGCCCGAGCCCGCAGCGGCCAGCGTGGTTCCAGTGGTAGTAGCGCCGCCGTCCGACCCCAACGCCCCGACAGAAAGACCGGATTCCGGCGCTGCGGCACCAGCTCCCAGCTTCTCGCTCCCAGCTTCTCGCCCATAAACTTCCAGCTTCTAGCCTCCGGCACCTCCAGGCTGGAAGCTAGAGGCTGGAGGCTGACAGCTGCCCTCTCATTTACACTAAAGACAAGAACTCACAACATAACCAAGGGACGTACATGCCGACACAACTTCAGATTGTTGTCTGCGCCGGGATTGTTCCCGACCCATTGCAGACGCTTGAACCCACCACGACGCCTACTGGTCCTGGCCTGAAGAACGAGATGGTCCTTCCCGCCGTGCTCGATCCCTGGGCAGCCAGCGCCCTCTATGAGGCTGCCGCTCTGGCACAGAAGAATCCGGGCAGCAAGCTCTGGCTGGTCTCGCTCGGCCCCAAGGCCAAGCTGCAGCAGGTCATGATGACCATCGCGCAGAAGGTGGCCTTTGAGCTGGTGCCCGTCGATGGCCCCGTGGGCGGATTCCCCGACGCACACCAGACCGCGACGGTTCTGGCCGAATCCATCGCCGCCCTGCCCGGCCTCGACAAGAGCAAGCTGCTGATCTTTGGCGGTTGGGAGTCGGCCTCACGTGGCGCGGGCGTCACTCTGCAGCTCATCGGCGAGCAGCTCGGCATCACCGAGCAGTTCCAGGGTGTGGACCAGATCACACTGGCCGACGACGGCAGCTTTGAAGTGCTGGAGCGCGTGGAAAGCGGCAAACATCAGGCGTCAACCTGTGCCGCAGCACCCGCCGTGCTGGGCTGGGCCACCGGCAACTTGGCTGAGCCGCGCAACAACCCGCAGATCGGCATGGCCAACATGCGCACCGTAATGCCTGCCCTGATGAAGGCCAAGGCCGTCAAGATCGAGGGTGGTCTGAACTACGTTTCCGTCAGCCTGCCCAAGCAGGTGCGCGAGACGCGCGTGGAAAAGAACCTGAGCCCCGATGAAATTGCCGCTGAGCTGGTGGCCTGGATGGGAGCGGAATAATGGAATCGATTCTTGTACTGACGCACACCGATGAATCCGGCCTGACCAAGGCCTCACTGGAAGCCGTCACCGCCGGTCAGCAGTTGGCCGCGCGCCTGGGCGCTCCGCTGGCCATTGGCGTGGTGGGCGCAGCGGGTGCGCTCAACGCCGTGGCTGCCACGGGAGCCAAATTCTTCGCCGTCTCAGGCGCAGAGTTCAATCAGCCGCGTTACGCCACCGATGCCTGCGCCTTCACCGCTCTGGCGCAGGCCGCCAAGGCCACCATCGTCCTTGCTCCGCACTCCTCGCGCGTAGCCCGCGTGGCTGCCGGTGTGGCGCATCGCCTGGGTGGAGTGGTGGACACGCACATTACCGCGCTCTCCGGTGAAGCTACCGTGGAAGCCGGTCGCTGGTTCTATCGCCAGCGCGTGGAAGCCATGCTCAGCCGTGCCCAGCGCCCCTGGCTGCTGCTGCTGGATGGCGGCACTAACATCCCCTTCAGTGGCGCATCCGCCGCCGCCGCGGTCGAACAGGTTGCCGTGGAAGCTCCTGCCGTGCGTACCACCGTCTCTGGCATTCGCGCTCCGCAGCAGGATCAGCAGACCATCCGCCCCGATGCCAAGTTGCTCTTTGTGGCCGGTGCCGGTTGGACCAAGAAGCAGCCCGATGGCCAGCTCCACACCGACGAAGCGGGCAAGATCATCCTCGGCTTCCTCACCGCAGCGAAGGCTTCGCTCGGCAGCTCCAAGTCGCTCGTCGATCAGGGCGGCGAAGGAAACTCAGTGCTGCCCTTCCTGACGCACATGAACCAGATTGGCCAGACCGGCGCAACCCCGCGCCATCCCAAGGGCCTGTCTACCTGCTGCCACGGCGAAGAGCCGCATGTGGTGGGCTGGCGCTTCATCAGCGACCGCCGCGCCATCTCACTGGACGCCAACTGCGGCTGGAGCCGCGGCAAGGCTGACGTCGTCTACATCGCCGACGCCTTCCAGGTAATGACCAAGGTCAACGAGTTACTCAGCAAGTAACTCGACCAAAACAAGCAAAAAGAACGCCGGACGCATCGCGCGTCCGGCGTTCTTTTTGCGTTCTATTGTCCTGAGTCGGAGCTTCCAGCTCCCAGCCTCCAGCTTCTAGCCCCCCAAAATCGACCCCGGGTGCCCCAGGTCCCGCTTTTGGGACCTGGGAAGCACGAACCCCAGACAACAAGAACCTAATCGCACGTCTCGCTGGTGTTGCCCACCGGCAGCAGATAGCCGCCGCTCGAACCGCTCAGCGTATACACCGACGTACTCGACGAGCCATTGATCTTTCCGGAGTAATACACGCAGTGGCCTGCGCCGATGATGTTGGTCACATTCGTACCGCTGATCGTCAGACCGGTGAGCGTCGTCAGGTACGAGGTGCCCGTCGCCGTCCAGCTTGAGAGCGAGTCCAGCGTCAGCGACACAGTGGTTGCGCCGCTGTCCGCACTGTTGATTGCGCCCTTCAGCGTGCTGCCCGTGCCCGAGCTGTCTTCCTCAATCACCAGCGCCGCCGTGCTGTACGCATCCACAATCACGTTGCCCACCAGCGTCACGCCTTTGGCGGTAAAGGTCACATTCCCGCCATTCGATCCGGCAGTGCCCCATGTGCCACTATTCAGCGCCTCTGCGGTCAGCAGCGTGCCGTAGCTGTTGGAGCTGGTGGGCGTGTCATTGGTCACCGTCACATCGGTCAGCGTGATGACAGCCGTGGTGTTGGCAATAGAAAACAGCGTAGCCGGGTTGTTCTGCCCACTCGATGTCGTACCCTCCGAGCAGCTCGTCGTCGTGGTTGCATCGCAGGTGTAGCTGATCGAGCCATCGGTCATCGTGAAGCTGGAATCGCCGTCCGACGAAGCATCGCCCGAGGTGCTCTGGTAGAGGAAGATACCGCGATCATCGCCCGCCGCACCGCTCAATGTAGTCGAGCCGTAAGTGGAATCGGTGGCATTAATCACCACGGAATTCGCGCCTTCCACCACCACAGCTTCCGCGTCCTTGGCCGTGAAGGTGCCGCCTGTCACGGTGATTACACCGGTGGAATAAATTCCCGCCGAGCGCTGTCCACTGGCAGTGTAGGTGCCGCCCTTCACCGTCACAGTTCCACCGCCGCGGTCCGTCGCCACCACCGAGCTGCTTTGCCCTGCGGTAGTCGCCGTAACGTTGGTAATGTTCAACGTTCCCTCATAAGCCGCATCCAACCCATGCGCGCCGCCGTTGCTGGCGTTGATGGTAGTGCCGGTGATGGTGACGGTGCCGCCCATCGAAGCAAAAACGCCATTGCCTTCCGATCCGGTGGTAGTAATGGTGCCATTAGTGATGGTGATGGTGGCTCCCGTGCCGGTGCTGGCGCTGGTGCCATAAGCCAGCACTGCCGCATCCATGCCGTAGAAGCTGGCGTCGTTCGAATCCGTACCGGTGGCCGAGGAGGTGATCGTGGGCGTTGTCACCGTTACCGTAGTACCCGAATTGGTCGCGCAGATCGCGCTCTCATTCTCGTTGGTCACACTGATGGACGGACTCGTGAGCGTGTTTGTGCCGCTGCTGTACGCATCGGCCGCCGTCGAGTACGCGCTGTCGGTGGAATCTTGCAGCCCGCAGGACGACGACGTTGTGGTGGTGGAACTCACCGTCAAACTCTCCGCGCTCGAAGTGCTGCTGGCGTAGGTCGATGAGCCGTTATAGGTAGCGGTCAGCGAGTAGGTAGCGGCCGTCGAAAACGTGTAGCTCAACGAAGCCGCGCCCGAGTTGAGCGTTGCCGTGCCCAGCGACGTCGTTCCGTTATAGAAGGTGACTGTGCCGGTGGCCGCCGTGGGCGAAACTGCAGCCGTCAACGTCTCTGCTTCACTGGTAGTGGGCGAACTGAGCGAAAAGCTCAGGCTGGTGGTAGTGCTGGTGGTGGTTGAGGATGTGGTACTGCTGCTGGAGCTGGTACCCGAATTCGTGCTCTGTGTCGTGCTGCTGCAAGCTGTGATGAGGGAAACTACAAGAGCAAAAAGGACAGACAGAAATCGACGCTTCATCTTGCTTTCCTTTTCTGGCGTCGCCGGATTTCTTGTCTGCAAAGAGATGTGCTCGCCCAGAAATGCGCGCCTTGCGGAACCCGCTGCTCTGACCGGCCAGATCCGTGCTGTTGCTCCGGCTTGTGCGCCGTGTCGCCACTCTGACAGCGACACGGTTTGGGTCGCAAAAACTTTTCCCTCCGGTTACAGCAACTTTAAGTTTTCTCTCCGGGTTAATGCTTATGTATTCCTGGAGCAAAAGCTTCGTGCCCGAATGCTCGGAAGAGCGTCCAAGCAGAAGGTCAGATTCTGCCCACCGGCAATCCACACGGAAGTCAGATACGATCGTCTAGAATCGATCTACGGAGATGGAACGCTTGCGCTTGACTCTCAGGACTCTGCTCGAAGCTGGTCTGTTGCTCAGTGCTCTCGCGGCTGCCGGGGCGCAGAACATCCAGCCCGCGGCAACGGGCCATGCATCGAGTGACTTGATCTCTAGTAGCTTGATCAGCGCACCCCTGCCGAATAACGTCCAGACCATCTCCTCCACTGCCGTAGAGGCACAGAAAAAGCAGGGTGATCTTGAGAATGTACCCCGTGTGCCCGGCATGGGATCGCTGTTGCGTGGTCTCAATGCCGGCATCACTTTTTCCGGTGTACACAACTCCCAGATCGGCTGGTACGAAGCCGTGGTTCCGGCCCTCAGCTACGCCCTCAACCCCCACTACTCAGCCGACGTCAGCACCACCCTCTACCTGCATCACCTGGTAGAAAATGAAAATCCAGCCACCTACAGCAGTCAGCGGCTAGCGCTGGATGCAGCCGATACTGGCGACACTTTGATTGGCCTGCACGGCAGCTTTCACCCCCACGGACTCGGAGAGATGGCCACAGTCAGCCTATCGGCCCCCACCGGCAACAGCTCCGACGGACTCGGCACCGGGCGCGTCACCTTCGACTTCGACAATCACACGGAAAAGTTCTTTGGCCACTCCGGTCTGCATCTGGACCTGGGCATGGGCGACTCCTCCACCTTGGCCAGCAACCTGGTCATGCGCGATTACAACTCGCTCGGCACGCTCACCCACTTCCAGGCCGGAGCCGTCCTGTGGGGCAAAAACTATAGCTATATCGACGTCTCGCCCTACGAGCAGTTGCCCATCGGCAGCCAGAAGGTCTACACCGTCTTCTATCAGCAACAGGACGGCAGCCCGGAAGGCAGCCACTCCGTTATCCAAACCGTGCAGGGCGGCCTCAGCGAAGACAACGGCATCACCACCAGCTTTGGCATGCCGCTCACCCCGCACCTCCTCTTCAGCGGCTACTACAATCGCAGCCTGCGCCAACATCAGGACACGGTCAGCTTCAGCATGACTTTTGTACTGCGTGGCCTGCCCATGAAGAAAAAACTCTCTCTGGTGGACCGCGCCCTGCGCGAAGCCGCCGGCCTGTCTGCCGATCCCGACCAGTAATTCTTTCCTACGCGGCAAAGAAAAACCCCACCGGCCACGCCTTCAGCGTTCAGCCCATGAGGTTGTGTTCTTCCGCACTCAAATGTAGATCAGACTCAGTTCCAGGTGCCCCACCCACGCTGCATCTTTGTTTTTGCGCCTAGGGTGGGATAGCACGAACCTGCCCCGGCTAACAACGCTAACAGCGCCAACTCCGCTCTTACTGCAGCTTCGTCAGCTTTTCTATCTGGTCGCTGCTCATCTGCTGCTTGATCTGCATATACACTTGCGCCACCGTCTTCTGCAGCGAGGCCCGCGCCTGATTGACCGCATCAATCGCCGCAAAGGTCGAGGTCTGGTCAGCCAGCGGATTCTTGTTCAGCGCCGACAGCTTGGCCTGCTCCTTCAAAAGATTCTGATAGCTGGAGACTATCGCCGACCGGTTCTGCGCAAAAATCGCATCCATGTGCCGCTTCTGGTCTGACGAGAGCCCCACGGCCGACACCACGGACCTATCATCCCACCAACGGCCCACCGGACCGAACTGCACACCTGCGCCAGCGTTCTGCGATGCTGCATTGCTCGCCTGCGCGCCGCGATGCGTATCGGAAGACGTCGCTGAAGTCGACGTGTTCGCCGTCGCACCACCACCCATCGGGGACGGCATCGACGGCATATGGCCGCCTCCGCCCTGCGGCCCGCCCGGCCCCCGCTGCTGGGCCAGCACTGGCAAGCTCAACACCAAGGCAAACCCGGCACCGCAACAGATTTTCTGTAGTACTCGGTTCTTCATTGCTGTCCTCATTCCGGTCTTGCTTTCTGACGCGGATGTGACCTGTTCCTGTGATGAAATTCGCCCAGCGGCATCTCGTTCCCTGGATTGATGGCGACATTGACGGCGCGCATCAGATCGTTGTCGGCAGCAATCTGCGCCTCGGTTTCTGCTGCCTGCGGCGATTGCGGCCTTACGTTCCCAGCTACCATCTTCCCGTTGTCATAATGCCACATCAGCGGAGCCACCACGGCGGCAATCAACAATGCTGCCAGCCCCCAGCCGAGCGACGCCCAGCGCAGTTTGCGCGCCACGTCCCAAAGTGGATGCTGGTCCATTTCCGCCGCCCGCTGCCGACTCCAGCCCGTCGCCGTCTGCTGCAACAGCGTCATATCTGCATGAAAGCCTTCCACCCGCGCCCGGCAAGCCTTACAGCCAGCCAGATGCGCCTCCGACGCCACCGTCGCCATGCCGATCAGCACATCATCGAGTGCTTCTTCCGTTAGATGCTTTGCCTGCCCTGCCGCCACACGATTCTCGCTCCAGGCCAGCGCCGTCTGACCGAGCAGTGCCACATCCGCGCCAAAGCCCTCCACCTGCTGCCGACACGCGGCGCAATCGGCCACATGCCGCTCAGCCTCCGCCGTGCCCAGACCAATCAACAGATCACTGAGCATCTCTTCCGTCAGATGGGTTCCTTCGCTCCTGACCTTCATACGCTTGCCCCCAGGCGTGCGCGTACCGTATGCAGTGCCCGATGCAAATGCGTCCGGACTGTATTGACGGGCATTTGCAAAATTTCGCTGATCTCGTTGACCGAAATCTCCTCAAAAAACTTCATCAGAAAAACCGTCTTCTGGTTGGGCGAAAGCTCCTGAAGCACCTCGGTCAGCCGCGCCACCTTTTCCTTGGCCAGAATCTGCCGCTCCGGGCTGGTCGCCTCTGACGGAATAAACGAGGCCAGTTCCTGCACGTCCAGAGCTGTGCTGTGTGCCTTCTTCCAGAATTTGAACTTGGCCGACCGCATGTGATCGCGCGTCACATTGATGGCGATTCCCGTCAGCCAGGTGCTCACACTGCAATCGCCACGGAAGCTCTCGCGCCCGCGGTAGGCCCGCAGAAGGGTGTCCTGGGTAATGGTCTCGGCCAAGTCCGGATCCCCTGTCGAATACGTCACAAAACGCAGGATCCTCGCCCGGTAGTTCCGCACAAGACCATCAATGTCATCCAGTTCGGTAATCGGCCGCGTGGGCTCCATTACTGGCGATTCTATGCTGCCACAAGGAAGCGTGTCCATTGCCGTTGTGCCCGCGTATGCGCCCATGCAAGTGCCCTTTCCCCAGCCCTGTACGTCCTGATTGCGCTGGAAGCTTGATCGGGTGGCCATGGCAACGCCACTCCCCCGGTTGTCCTCACTCAGTTGTCGCCCACGCACTTTCCTCCCGGCGTTGGCTCGGGATTTGCGCATGGGCGTCTTTGATGCTGCTCAAGTGCAGAAGGTCTGCACCCCTGCAAGGAACCTCTTCGCAGGATCCTTCCTCATCTTTCTCTGCCCATCTGTCGTAGCCCGACGCACGGAACGATTACACCTTTCCTTCGCAAAAACAAATTTTTCCTCTTTTGCGCCGAAATGCTCTCCCTCCCTCCCTTTCTTCTCTTTCTTCTCTTTCTTCTCTTTCTTTTTAAAATTGATTGAACGACTCTAAAATGAACGTGCAATCAGCTTAAAATGGACAAAATTGTAATCGTCCTTCCCTGCCAACGCTACTTACACATTGGTCGTGCGGAAGATGTTTCTGCTGGCGGACCCGGATGGATACTGGGCGACGTATCGTTCTAGGTAAGAGAATTGAGTCAATCGTCTTATAGCATTTTCGGAATTGCTGTAGACCGAAAACAGGATGCAAGGTGCCTTTTTCCTCAAGAAAAAGGCACCTTGCAAGCCCCTTAAAAAGTCTACATGTGTTCCGAAAATGCTCTAGAACGGCCTGTCCGCCGTGGATGTCCTCTTAGCCTTCCCGGCCCGCTGAACCAGAATCCGGCAGAGTCCCGGCTCTGCCCCATTGCCGGAGTTACGAGGGAAGATGTCTATACCGAACAAGCAGACAAGCGCAGCGCGCTTTGGCCTGTTGCCAGAGCCGGAGCGGAACGCGGGGTCGATGGTGACCAGCGCGGCCATCAACGGGGCGATCCTTTTGATCGTTCTTTATGTGGGCACCATGGCGCATCACATGATCCAGGTGCATCGCTTTGAGCAGACGCAGCTGATTGTGCCGGTCAGCGAGCCGCCCAAGCCCAAGGTCAAGCTGCCGCCTCCGCCGCCCATGCCCGCGCCGCCCGTGGTGCCGCACGTTGAGTACGAAGCGCCCAAGATCGTGGCTCCGGTGCCGCCCAAGCCCGAGCCCAAACCCATTCAGATGGAGGCCAAGCTGGAGGCGCCCGCAATCAAGCAGGCCAAGCCCAACATCGTGCTTGCGCCCCAGCCCAAGGCCGCGCTCTCGGCCGCCATGCCCGCGCAGAACGCCAGCGTCAAGGCCTCCACCGCGCCGGTACATCTGGGCCAGACCTTTGGCGTAACACCCAACCCCAACGCCACGCGCGCCGCCACGGTAGCAGCCATCGGCAACCCTTACGGCGGCCATCAGGGTCCGGCGGTTGCGCCCCACGGCGTAGTCGGTTCCACTGGCATTGGCAACGGTTTAAAGTCCGGCTCGAACGCCGGCATGGTGGGCCGGGTTGCATCTGCGGGCATTCCCGGAGCCACGGCCGGCAACAGCATGGTGCAGGGCCATGTGGCCTCGGCCGGCATTCCGCGCGCCACCCAGGCGGTGGCCGTGCAGCCCAGCGTCGCCCAGGTTTCCGCCACCAGCTTGCAGATTTTGTCCAAGCCTTCGGTGCAATACACCAGTGAGGCCCGTCAATTGCATGTGCAGGGCGATGTGGTTCTGCGCGTTACCTTTACCGCCAGCGGACAGGTGCTCGTCCAGAGCGTCGTCCGGGGCCTCGGTCATGGTTTGGACGAAGAAGCGCGCAGAGTGGCACAGCAGATGCATTTTCGTCCCGCCACGCGTAACGGACAACCGGTGGACATGACGACTAACATCACGATCACCTTCCAGTTGGCGTAACATCGAGCCAGGAACAGACCGGCGAACCGGGTGGTCGCTGAAGCTGCAGAACGAACCCACTGAGGAGCTTTCCATGAAGTTTCGGAAGATACCCCTGATTCTATTTTTGCTTATCCTGGCACTGGGGGTACCACACGCTGAAGCCAAGAAGCAGCCGAAGTACGGCAAATACGGCAAGTATGGGCAGGCCCACCAGCTGACCGCCGAGCAGGCGGCACTGATCCAGCGCGCCGCCACCCGTGAAAAGGTGCTCATCAAGAACATCCAACAGCGCACCCCGCTGGTGGAAACCTATATTCAGGACACCCGGCCCGACGTCCACCTCTATCAGGTGCCGGTTTCCGACAGCTACACCCTCAGCCGCGTCGACTTTTCCAAAACCTTCTTCGACAAGACCTACGAACCCCGTTCGGCAGCGGCCCGTGGCGAAAAGCAGGGCTGGTTCAAGGGCTCACTCAACTCCATTACCGGGCTGACCAAGCTGCTTGGCCTGGAAAAGTTCACCTACTCGCCCACCGGCTTCATGCAGATGATGTTTCTGGACCCGACCAGCTTCGACCAGCAGCATTACGTCTTCAGCTTCGTCCGCCGGGAGTTCCTCGGCTCGGTGCGCACCTGGGTCTACGACGTGCATCCCAAGCCGGAGACCAAGGGCATGGGCCGCTTCTATGGCCGCATCTGGGTGGAAGATCAGGACGGCAACGTGGTCCGCTTCAACGGCACCTACACCGGCCCCACCACCGCCGACAGCTCCAAGTATTACTTCCACTTCGACAGCTGGCGCATGAACGTGCAGCCCGGCGTCTGGCTGCCGGTGGCCGTTTATGTGGAGGAGACCCAGCGTACCGAGGGCAGGAAGTCGGTTGGCCTGAAGGCCCAGACCCACTTCTGGGGCTATAGCCTCAAGTTGCCCACCCACGACAGCGAAAACGTCAGCGTCAAGGTGGACGACGCCGAGGATAAAAGCGACGACTCGGCCGACGTAGGCCCGCTGCAAGCCTCCCGCATGTGGGTGACGCAGGCGGAAAACAACGTCATCGATCGTCTGGTCGAGGCGGGCCTGGTGGCTCCCTTGAACCAGACCGGCTACGAGACCAAGGTGCTGGACCAGATCGTCGTCAACCTGATCGTGCCCAATAATCTGGCCTTCACCGACCAGATCCGCACCCGGGTTCTGCTCACCGACACGGTGGAAGTGACCACGGTCGGCAACACCATCCTGCTCAGCAAGGGCCTGATCGACTCCCTGCCGAGCGAGGAGGCGATTGCCTCGGTGCTGGCCATGGAACTGGCCCACATCGCCCTCGGCCACCACATCGACACCCGTTACGCCTTCAACGACCGCCTGCTCTTCCCGGACGAGTCCAGCTTCCAGCGCATCGACATGTACCACAGCGACCACGACAACACCGAGGCCGCCAAAAAGGCGCTGGAGTACCTGAACGCCTCGATGTACAAGGACAAGCTGCCGAGCGCCGCGCTTTATTACGCGCAGTTGGTGGACCGCGCCAAGGTGCTGAAGCAGTTGAACTCGCCCAAACTGGGCGACTCCCTGCTGAAGCAGGACGGCACGCCCTGGATGGCCGAACTGTGGCGCATGTCTCCCAAGCTGGACTGGGACGACCTGACCCAGACCGCCGCGCTGCCCTTGGGGAGCTGGCTGAAGACCGACCCCTGGGACGACAAGGTGCACATGCTGACCGCCAAGCGCTACGCTCCGATGAACGCCCGCGACAAGATGCCCTTCGAGGTGACGCCGATCTTCTACAAGCTGCAACGCTACGAAGTGGCCAATGCCCCGGCAGCAACTCCGGCAGAGCAGCCTGCGGCCCAACCGGCAACACAGCCGGAAGCCCAGCCTGCGACGCAGCCCGAGCAACAACAACCGGCGGCAACTCCGACTCCGGGACAGTAAGTAAAAACTATAGAAAGCTCCTTCTGGCCTCGCCTTCGGGCGAGGCCTTTTCTTGGAAACCAGCTTTCAGCCGTCAGCTGTTTTCCAAGGAAGGCCTGAATAAGCAAGATCAACTAACAACTGAAAGCTGACGTATACTGCAGCCAGAACTTTTGGCGCTTGGCCGGGTTTCTATCTATGCAATTCCTTGCGCACACTTCATGTTGTGGCGCGTTCCGCTACAAATTTTACTTTTCCTGGCCCATCTCGGCGACCGGGTGAATGAGAAAGTGCAAAATGAGCGTCTATTCAAAATGAGCGTCTATTTAAGCAGCAGGAGGTCTTCTATGGGAGCCAGGCGGTATCTTGTGGCAGCCGCTTACTTCCTTCTGGCAGGGGTTTCTTTGCTCTCTGCTCAGGCGGTAGCCAATCGTATTCAGGAAAACATCAGTTCGCTTTCGACTGTGGCCATTGCCGGGTCGACCCATCCACGTGCCCAGGCGGCCAATGATGCCGGACGCATGGACCCAAGCACCCGCCTTCAGGGCATCACCCTGCAGTTTTCCCTCACCTCCGCGCAGCAGGCAGCACTCGACCAACTTGTGGAAGAGCAGCAGACACCCGGTTCGACCAACTATCACAAATGGCTGACCCCGGCGCAGTTCGCCAGCCGTTTTGGCATGAGCGACAACGATCTTGCCCAGGTGGAAAGCTGGCTGGAGCAGCAGGGCTTCAGTGTGGACAGCGTGGCCAACGCCCGCACCAGCCTGCGTTTCTCCGGCACCGTCCGCCAGGTAGAGCAGACCTTCAACACCCAGATGCACAACTACACGGTGAGCGGCGTTTCGCACTTTGCCAACTCCACCAATCTTTCCCTCCCCGCCGAGCTCAGCGGGGTGGTACAGAGCGTGCGCAATCTGGATAACTTCCGACCCCACCCGCACTACAAAGTGCGTAGCAACTATACCGTGGCCTCCAGCGGCGACTACTACATGACGCCTGCCGACGTGGCCACCATCTACGACATCACCGCCGCCTACAGCGCCGGCTATACCGGCGCGGGTCAGTCGATTGCAGTCCTGGGCCAGTCTGCCGTAGTCACCAGTGACATCACCAAATTTCAGACTGCTGCCGGCTTGAGCAGCACTCAAGCGCCCACCCTCGTGCTCGTACCCGACACTGGCACAGCGGCGTACTCCTCCGACGACGAAGAAGAATCCGACCTTGATCTGGAGTACACCAGCACTATTGCCAAGGGCGCAACCATCTACTTCGTCTACACCGGTTCAACCAGCAGCAGTGGCGTCTACGACGCTATCGAATATGCAGTCGATAACCGTATCGCCCCGATCCTCTCCATCAGCTACGGCACCTGCGAACCGGATCTTGGATCCCTAACGGAATACAATTCTCTGAACGCCTACTTGGAACAAGGCGCTACCCAGGGCCAGAGCATCATCGTTTCATCCGGCGACTCGGGCTCGACCGGCTGCTATCAGGACTACGCGAGCGGTTCGGTCACCACGGCGGAAAAGGCCTTGGCTGTTGAATTCCCGGCCTCCAGCGCTTATGTAACGGCCGTAGGCGGCACCGAGTTCCCCTCCGCATACCTGACCAGCACCTACTGGAGCACCACCAACACCAACGGCGGCTCAGCCAAAAGCTACATTCCCGAGCAGGTCTGGAACGACGACAGCGCCACTTATGGATCGGAATACGGAGCGGCGTACGCCATCAGCTCCGGCGGTGGCGGCGTCAGCGGGTACACCCCACTGCCCAGCTGGCAATCTACCAGCGTAACCGGCATCAGCACCGCCACCAGCTACTCAACCGGCTACCGCATGGTGCCCGACATCGCGCTGGATGCTTCGAACTACAACGCGCCGTACCTCTTCTGCTCCAGCGTAGTCAGCAGCTCTTCCTGTTCAAGCGGCTTCTACAGTTCGAGCAGCGATAACGAAAGCTCCCTGGAAGCCGAAGCTGCCGGTGGAACCAGCTTTGCCGCACCCATCTTCGCCGGTATGCTAGCCATCCTGAATCAGGCCAAAAACTACGACTATCAGGGCCTGATCAACACCGAGCTGTACACCCTGGCGGCGAACTCGTCCTACTACCCTGCAACGATCACCTCAAACACCAGTGCTCCCTTCAACGACATCACCAGCGGTGGCAACTATTGCAACGCCGGTTCCAGCTACTGCTCCACCACAAATGGAGCTGAAAGCGACTACGCCACCACCACCGGATACGACGAGGCCTCGGGCCTTGGTTCAGTCAATCTCAACAACCTGATCGCGCTCTGGCCCGCCAACTCCGACGCTGCCGCAGCGACCTATGGATCGACGACCACGCTTTCGGCCAACACCACCACGCCCACCTCCGGCGCTACCGACGCAATCACCATCACAGTTGCCTCCGGATCAAGCTCCTCGACCACCGCTCCCACCGGAACACTAACTGTTTATGTGGATGGAACGCTTGAGACCAGTACGCTTGCTCTGACCGCCGGAACAACTACCTCCACGGCCACCTACAGCTTCTCGTCGACCACCAGCGGCACACACACCATCGTGGCCGTCTACCCGGGCGACTCCACCTACTTTCCCTCGACTGGTTCGGTGATCGTAACAATTGCTTCCTCAACCACGACCACCGGCAGCTTCACCGTCACGCTCGCTTCCAGCTCGGTCACCATCAAGAGCGGCAGCTCGGGCACCGACACCGTCACCGTAACGCCTGCGAACGGCTACACCGGCACGGTCGACTGGAAACTTTCCACCTCCAGCACCTCCATTGAGGACTACGCCTGCTACGCCATCAGTGACGCCTCGGTGACCAGCACCAGCGCGGTCAGTAAAACTCTGACACTTTATATGGGTGAATCCGCCTGCTCGGCAGCCGGTGCGGTCAAGAGCAACCTGAAATACTTCAAGACCTCCAGCACGCTGCAGCAGGCCCGCAATCATCCTCCTGCGCACAACAGCCTGCTGTCTGTCAGCATGGCCTCTCTGAGCGCAATGGGAATGCTTCTGGCTGGCTTTGCCGGACGCCGTCGCCGTGCTCTGCGTGGCTTCTTCGGCCTGATGGCTTTGGCATTTGTGGGACTGGCGCTCACCGCCTGCGGCAGCAAAGCTGCTTCGACGAGCAGTTCGTCCAGCTCGTCGTCAACCACGACCAGCACGAACGTTCCCACCGGCACCTACACCATCTCCCTGGAAGGCTACGACAGCTCCAGCTCCAGCATCAACTCAACGGCCACCCTGACCGTGGTCGTCGACTACTGAGTCTCGCGTAATATGGTGACACGATAGATCAAAAAAAGAGTCCCGCGTGGTGCAGGAAAGAAAACGGCAGTATGGATTGGCGCACTCTCTCCATGCCGCTGCGCACACCGTCTTCAGCCTCGCCAAGTCCGGCAACACATCGGTTGGCCAATTCCTGACCTTTGATGTTGCTCCATAAGTCCTCTACCGGATTCAGATCAGGAGAATAACCTGGCAGCGTCTCTACCTGCAGCCAACTACGCTGGCTCTCCAGATACTGCTTCATCTTCCTGCTTTTGTGTGCAGGCAGTCCATCCCAGATCAGAATCACCTTCTGCCCGCGCAAGTGTTTCTTCAGATCACGCAAAAAGACGGTCAGCCGTTCGTCGTTGTAGCTGCCTGGCCGGGTCTGAAACCACAACCGGCATCGCTTGCCGTCCCAGCGATAGCCCAGTGCCGCGCTGATCGACAGCTTCTTCCAGTTGAAGGCATAAACCAACACCGGAGTCTCTCCCTTCGGCGCCCAAGTCCGTCTTACCGGCGGCCGCTCCGAGACTCCGCTTTCGTCCTGGAAGAGAATCCAGGCTCTTCGCCGCCGGGCGTTTTTTTTATTGCCGGCCACCGCTTCGCCATCCACAGCCGCCGACCTTCGTCATTGCGTTCCCGCGCTCGCTTGGCCGGCCGTTGCAGGCTCCACTCAAGAGCGGCAAGAATCTTCCATACATGGCCGGGATGATAGTGAACGCCCGTGGTCCGTTCGATTACTGCCGCCACACGGGGCAATGTCCACAGATCGGTTCCGAAACCATGGGCCTGCGCGCCTTGACGCAACGCCTTGTCCACCTGCTTGAGTTGCGCCCCATCCAGTTTCGGCCGACGACCTGCCCGCCCCGCCCCGCGAATCCAACCCGGCTTATCCTGACGCCAAGCCTCGAACCATCGGCTCACGCTTTGACGGCTGATGAGGAGTTCACGGGCGATCTCTGCCTGTGAACGCTTGCCGGCGGCAAACAGACGCGCGGCGCGGCGGCGGCGTTCTTGCAGGGCTGCGAAGTCACGTCGTGGCGCATTGGATCGTGTCATGCCTGATAGCTTACTGCTACACGACCGACATTGTCACTATATTATGCGAGGTTCAGTAAGACCCCCTCGATCAGCAAGCAAAAGCGCGTCCACTTCTTCACGAAGCGGACGCGCTTTTGCTTGCTGCTTACTTTCTGTTTACTTCACGTTCTTCTTCGGCCCAGCCGCCAACTCCATCTCGGCTGCCGCCATCAGGAACGGTCCCACGCCCTTCGGATCGTTCGTGACCACCGGCTCGCTCAGGTAATAGGCATAGCTGCCATCGCGGTAAGGTGTGCCGCCCAGTCCGCCCACCCGCACCGTTCCGGTCACCGAAACATCGTCACCCGTGGCCACAATAAACTGCCGCAGAATGCCCTGATAGCCCTTCTCCGCCGCCACACTGTACGACGCGGGCAGATAGCCTTTGCGCACTCCCTTGGCCAGCGCGTACACAAACATGCACGAGGCCGACGACTCCAGATAATTGCCCTTTGCGCCGCCCTTGTCCAGCACCTGGAACCAGAGGCCCGACTGCGCGTCCTGCACCTTGACCAGCGCCGCCGCCTGCCGGTTGAGCATCTCCAGCAGCGGCTTGCGGCTATTCTCCGGCAGGGAGTCAAGCGTATCCACCAGCGCCATCACCGTCCAGCCTTCGGCGCGAGCCCAAATCTCGGGCGAACGACCGGTCTGCGGATCGGCCCAGCGCTCCTGCTTCGCTGCATCCCAACCGTGGAAGAGCAGCCCCGACTTGGCGTCGCGCAAGTGCTCATCCACCAACTGGAACTGCAGGGCCACGTCGGCAAACTTGTCCTCATGATGCGTTACCCGCGCATATTCGGCATAGAACGGCTCGGCCATGTAGAGCCCGTCCAGCCACATCTGATTCTGGTAACGCTGCTTGTGCCAAAAACCGCCGGTGGGCGTGCGCGGCTGTTTCTGCAACTGGTCATAGAGCAGCCCGGCAGCCTTCAGGTAATGCTTGTCGCCGGTGGTTGCATACAGCCGCAGCAGCTGCCGCCCCATCAGAATGCTGTCCAGCTGGAACTCCGCCGGCTTGTAGGTGGGAATGCTGCCCTCGGGCGTCACCAACTCGTCCACCGCGCTCTTCATGTAGTCGTAGTAGCGCTTGTCGCCGGTCTTCTGATAAACGGCGTCTATGCCCTCCAGATAGGTGCCCAGCTCGTACTTGAAGGTCAGTCTGCCGCCATCGAAGTGCCCACCCGGCCACCGCACCATGGCCGCCTGCGCCGCACGCTCTGACCACGCTGCGCGGACTTGCGGTTGTTGCTGCGCCGTCTGTGCCCACACCCCTGCGGCACAGCAAACCAGCGCCGCCGCCATCGTCTTCTTCGCTCCCGCAAAGCTCATTTTGCCTGTCCCTTCTTCCACTCCGCGTAGCGTTGCAGTGCTGCGCGGGGTTCTTCCCCGTACCAACCATAACCATTGCGCCGCTCCAGAGACAACTCATTCACATCATCGTGAATCGACTTGTCGCGGTCGCCAAAGATCGGCTTGTCGTCGCCGATGCGTGCATAGCGCGGCCAGATCGGCCCGGCTCCGGGCTGCGCCACCAACCTGCGCCCATCTTCAGTGCGCCGGTAGCTGTAGCCATAGATTTTCGTCTTCTCAAACCATTCCGCCACAGCTTGGATGGCCTGCCGCACCTCAGGCGTGGGCTCTTCCAGATCCATCAGCAACAGGGCGATGCTGGCGCTCTCGCCCGCGCTGATGGCTGGCATCTCAAAGTTGCGCGCCGATACCGGCTCCAGCGTCAACATGTCTTCCTGCTGCGCCCAACCCGTCCGCCGGCCGTTTTCCTTGATCTGCGAAGCCAGCGTGCAGCGGATTCCCCGCGCCACCGCCTGCCCGACCTGTTTTCTAAGCGCGTCCGGCACAAAATCCAACTTCGTAGCCGAACGCAACACCGCAACCGTCTGGGTCATGGCGTCATCGTTGAAGGTGATCGCATCATGATAGCCGCCTTCGAGCGGCCACACCTGTGGCCAACCGCCATTGGGATATTGCGCGTTGAGCAGATACTCAATGCCGCGCACATACGCCGCCTGCCACGAAGCTCCAACCACCGCCGGAGCCACCGCAATCACCTTCTGCAGGTAATTCAGCTCGGTCGTCGTGGCGTCGTTGTCGATGGTGCCAATGTAGTTCCAGTCGGGCTCGGCGGGCGCATCAAAATCACCCGGATCAAGAAAGTGCGAGACGTTATTCGGCGCGTAGCGTTCGCCCGGCGTACGCGGCTCCCGGCTCAGATCGAAGTTCTTGCCCCATCCACCTGCCGACGTCTGGAAGGAAACCACGTTGTTGGCAATCCGCCGCGCCTCGGCCGTCGCATACCAAGCCGCTGCACGCTTCATCGGCAAACTCCGGGCAGAAAAACTATGTTCGGGCTCACCCGGCGTAGTCACACCCGCAGCCTTCACTTCAGCGGCAAAAACTGCCTTGTCGGCCGCGCGCTGCCTTTCGCTGCGCTGCAGATACTCCAGCCACGGTCTCTGCTCCGCCGCCGGAAGCTGCGCAATCCGCTCCCGCGTCAGCGAGTAAGCAGGCGTGTTTTTGCCGATGGTGGCAGCGCCCAACAACCCCGCGCCCAACAACAGAACCAGAGCAACCAAAGTTTTTTTGTTCCTCATGCTTCCTCTCCGTCCAAATTTTCTTTTTTCTTTTATGGACGTACCGGCCCACCCGCAGGCCGCAGCAGAAATGACAGCTAACTGTTCCCTGTTCTCTAAAAAAGAGGCTGCCGGCAAAAGCCGGCAGCCTCTTTTGTTTCCAACCTCTCGCCGATTAGAACGAGATGCGGGCCGTGAACTGCCCGGCCTTACGGTTGGCACTGGTGTTGGTGGTCACCTGACCGAAGCTGGTCGAGCCAAATGCAGTGCTGGCTACGGCAAACTGGGTGTGGTTGGTCACGTTGTACCACTGGGCCTTGATGTCGAGCTTGCTACCCGCCAGAATGTGCAGCGGGAAGCTGCGCGAAGCCGAAAGGTCAAGCTGATAGTTGCCCGGGCCACGCAGGTTGTAGGGAGCCATACGCGGCAGGTTGCCATACTCATAAGCTGGCGTGCTCACAAAGGCGTTGGAATCGATGAACGACTTGCTATAGCTAGTCGCTGTCACGCCCTTGCCCCACTTACCGTTGATGCGCGGATTGCCGGAGTAGTTCGGGTTGTACGAAGCCGGGCAGAACGAACTGGACTCCGCCGGGTTGGTGTTGCAGGTAGACATCGTAACCGCCAGCGGCGAACCCGAGTAGGCCTGGAAGATGCCCGACACGGTGTAGCCACCCAACAACATGCGCTCGTAGCGGTTGCTGGCCAGGTAGGTCTTGCCGAGCGGCTCCTTGTAGACCGCAGTCACCACTAGATGCTGCGGCTGGTTGGAGCTCGAAACCGTACGCTCAATCTTCTTGTTGTCTACGTACGAACCACCCGTGGCGTTGTAGATGTAGGTGGTCGGAATCGCATAACCGGCACGGAAGTAACCAGCGTCATCGATCGAACGCGCCAAGGTATAGCTCACGTTCCCCGTCAGACCCTTCCAGTTACGCAGGCTGGCAACCGCCTGCAGCGCGTTGTAGCTGGCGTTGCCCACGTAATCGAAGGAGTCGCCAACCGTCTGGAACGGGAAAGGCTTCAATAGAGTGCTCAGAGCCTGACTCGTACTAAAGTTGCCCAGAGCCGTCGAGTTGCACGAAAGTCCTTCTGATGTGTAGGTGGAGTTGCTGCAGTCCGCGGTAACCGTCGTTGTCGAAGTGCCCGTATCCGCAAGGCGCGCACCCAGGAACAGGTACTTCGGATCAAGCTGATCGGCCCAGGTACCACGAGCGTTCGAACCATCCATCTGCAGGAAGTGACCTTCCGAACCGACGTAGGTCACATTCAGGGCAATGGTGTTGGTCAGCTGACGCTGCACACCAAAGCTCCAGTTGACGTACTCGGGAGCGCGGCTGCCCAGGTACGGATCGATGTAGCCCATGCTCGAAGGCGTACCGGTGTAACCGCTGGTATTTGTATAACCTGTTCCGTAGGTAGCGCCCGAAGCCGCACCCGAAGCAGTCGTATACGTCGGAATGGAAACAGTGTTCTTGGTGTTGTAGGTAAAACCTAGCGAGCTGTTCGTCACAGCACTCGCAGACGACCACGAGGGACCGGCCGAGAAGCCCAGCGTACCCAGCGAAGAGGCATTACCACCCACCGCGTCGCCGTGCGAGAACATGATGCCGAAGCTGCCGCGAACCACCGTCTTCGAATCCAGCTGATAGGCAGCGCCCACGCGAGGTCCGAAGTTCTTGTAGTAGTTGTTCACCGGCGAATGGCAGTTGCAGGCGTTGGAGCCGTAACCGGCAAACTGCAAAGCACCGTTCAAGCCGGTCACCGAGTTGGCCAGTTTCGGGTTAAAGAAGCTGGCGTCGTCGTTGACTTCACGCACCGACGGGTAGAAGTCATAACGCAGACCGGCATTGACGGTCAACTTCGAGCTAACCTTCCAGTCATCCTGCACATAAGGCGACATCGCGCGGAAGCGGGCACCGTAGCCGGGGTGATAGTTGTAGTCGGTAAAGCTGGCCTTGTCGAACTGACCCAGCAGGAAGCTGGCATACGAGTAACCGGTCGAGCTGGTGACCGAAGTGCCGGAGCTGCTGGCAAACTGAGCCGTCTCCGTGTTGGTCGTGGCCAGTGTTACAGGCGTCGATCCACCCGTGGCGGTCGTCGTGTTGTAGAGCAACCATGCAATCTGTCCACCGAAGGTGATCGAGTGCTTGCCGTGGTTCCACTGCAGGTTATCCAGCACCGTGTAGTTCTGGGCGATAGTAACGCCGGCCGTGGTGCCATTCCACTGGGTGGGAGCATCCGTGCCCGAGAAGGTCACGATTGGGAAGGCGTTTGCAGCCTGACCGGCCGGGGCATTGCCAAAAGTAATACCCATGGTCGAAGCCGCGTAGGTCTTGCTGTAGTCAGGATTGAAGGTGGGACCGTTGTAACGGGCATAGCCCCACTTGATCTGGTTCAGCAGGTTGGAGTTGAAGGTGTGCGTTTCTTCCAGGGTCCAGACTGCAGTCTTGGGCGCATAGCCCTGACCGTAGTTGTAAGGAACCGGGCCAACGCCACGACCCGAGGTTGTCTGAACAACCGTGGCACCAGAGGCCTGACGGCCCACTGCACCAACCACGCTGAAAGAGTCATTGGCGCTGAGCACATAATCCACACGGCTGGTCGTCGACCAGTTGTTCAGATTCGTTGCGTTCGGAGCCAGAAAGTTGTTCTGCAGGGCAGTACCAATACCGGTCGTCGGCAGATCGGCCTGCAAGGCCTTGGCAACCGACGAGAAATATGTGCTGGGAATTACATTTTTCGTGCCGCTAGTGCTGACGAATTGCGCGCGCTGGTTGGTAGTAGTGTTGACGGAATACGGGTTGTAGACCAGAGGCAGGCTGGAATTCGAGAAGTCGCCTCCCTGCTGTGCGTAGGTCGGCATGGTGATGGCCGTCGGCGTGGTCGACGAATAGCGGAAGCCGTTGTAGTTCTCAAAGAAGAACAGCTTGTCCTTCAGCTTGCCGTAAGGAACCAGCGGACCGCTGATGTTGATGCCGTACTCGTTGCTGTGCTCTGCGGGCTTCTGCACCACCTGCACATTGTTGACCGTGATGGGAGCCTTGCCCCAGAAACCCCAGGTATCGAGGGCCGTGTTGCGGATGAACTCGTAGCCCGAACCATGGTACTGGTTGCCGCCGCCCTTGACCGAGTAGTTCATGACGCCCTGGCCCTCATAGATTGCCGAGTAGCCGTTGGTCTGAACCTGAAACTGGTCAATGGCGTCCACCGAAATGGCCGTCCATACAAAGCGCGGATCGCCATTGCCGCCGGCGCGTACAAACGGAATACCGTCGATGTACACATCCGAAGCTGCACCCTTCGAACCCGAGCCGTTCACAATGCCTGTGTTGGTGGTGGCATTGCCAGTGGTGTTATTGCCCTGCACGCCGGGCATAAGGAAGGCAAAGTCAGTGGCACGGCGCTGATCGGCCTGGCCATAAGCGCCCATTTCCACGGGCAGTTCGCTGTAGCTTTCCTGTTCCATCGTCGAGCCGAGCGTTGCGTTGCTGGTTTCCAGCTGCGGCGGCTCGCCCGTCACCGTGATTTCCACCGGCGCTGCACCGGCCACATCCAGAGCCGGGTTGTAACCCACCGACTCCATGGCGTTGACGTGAATGTTTTCCTGCTTGAGCGACTCAAATCCCTGCGCCGAAATCTCCAGCGTATAAAGACCCGGGTCTAAAGCCGAGAAAGTGTAGATGCCGGCACCATTCGTCTTGCCCGCAGTTTTAATGCCCGTTGCTGCACTGGTCGCCGTTACTTCTGCGCCCGGAATGACAGCTCCTGTTTTGTCCGTTACAACACCGGTGATCTGGCCCTTGCCTGACAACTGCGCCACGGCCGAAACCGTGCTCAGCATCAGAAAAAGAATCGCCAGACCACAGAGCGTCAGTCCAGTCCTGACCTTGCTCTGCATTCCCCAGGTTGTATTCGATCGGCCCATCAGCCAATTTTGCATGTCTAAAGCCTCCTCGATGTCCCTTCTTGTATTTCTTTCCAGCGCTTTCGATCGATCCGATCCCGAAGCATGTTTACGATCCGTGGTTGATTTTCTCCAACACTCGTAGAAATTCAACGACTTCGTCTGCGTCGTGGTCCGACCACAATCTTCAAGCGGGGAAAGTTTCCTCCTTCTCCTTAACAATTGTCAACATCCAAAATAAGACCCTTGATTTTATTCATTTTGCCCACTTCAAACCGCGCCAAAAACCACACCAGATAATCCACCCTACGGAATGACCTCCCTCATGGTCAGACCTTACCCTGCACTGCTTTTACGGCACTCCAATCGCCATTCTTTCCTTGCGGTCAGTCCGCACACTCCTTCTCCAGCGCCGCAATTATATAGTGAGTGCTGAACGTGGCCTGCCTGGAATAGCCTGCAATGCGGCAGACAATTTCGTTCTGCAGCCACAACAAAAAAGAACAGGGAACAGGCAGAGCCGTCTAGCCCCCCTGTTCCCTGTTCTCTAGCACCTAAAAACTAGAACCTACTCTTTGGCTCCCGCCTTCACCACTTTGACGCGCAGTCTGCGCTCCTGGGGCTTTTCCATGCCCTGCGATTCCTGAGCCATGCGCAAGTGTTCTTCCATCAGCTTGCGAGCCTCCAGTGGCTTGTGCCCCCGGATCGCCCGATAGATTTCGCGATGCATCTCAGCCGACTCACGAATATCAATAGCCCGTTCCACGGTTTTGCGCCGCTTGTCGTAGAGCGCGCTGGTCAGCGTCTCCACCAGCGAGGCCATGATCGGGTTCCCCGAGGCCTGCGAAACAATACGATGGAACATTACGTCGTGGATCAGGTAGTCTGAGGGGCTTTCAACGGCGGCAAACATCTCGGCCACCTCTTCGGCCAGGGCGGCATGATGCTCTTCCTTGCCGCGTTCGGCGGCCAGGGCTGCAATATTGCTTTCCACAATGATGCGCGCCTCGAACATCTGCCACGTCTGATAACCATGCAGCGCCCCCATGAAGCCAAGCGAGGCGCGGCTGAACTCCGGCGGACCATCGGCCACAAAAGTGCCCACGCCGTGCTTGACCTTCATCACGCCCATGGCGGCCAGATAGCCAATACCGGTACGCAGGCTGGCCCGGCTGATGCCCAGAGTACGCGCAAACTCCCTCTCCGGCGGGATCTTGTCCCCCGGCTGCAGGGTTCCATTCTCAATCAGAGAACGGATGTGGTTAACCACCTGCATCGTGCGGTGGGATTCCTGGGCCTCTTCTTGGGCGTACACCATAAACTTCGGTCACCTTTTATTCTTGTCTAATACCCGATTTTCAAAGCACAATGAGCTTACCACTCCGAGGCTACAACCCGGAATCCTGCATTTCTCTGTCACGTACAATTCCATTGCAGGGTGTGTATACTGTGGTCTGACCTCGGTCGAGGCCGCATCTTTACCCACTCCGCCAGGAGGTAGTTTCTATCATGTTGCTTCACGAAGATCGTCTTTTTCCTGCTGAACCAAGTGCCCGCAAAGTTGCCAAGGCCCTTTACGCCGAAGTCAGTAAGCTGCCCATTATCAGCCCGCACGGCCACACTCAGGCCTCGTGGTTCGCCAAGAACGAGCCCTTTCCTGACCCTGCCACGCTCTTCGTGCAGCCTGACCACTACGTCTTCCGCATGCTCTACAGTCAGGGCGTTGACCTGGACACGCTGGGCATCGGCAAGGCCAAAATTGAGAACCCCCGCGAAGTGTGGCGCATCTTTGCCAAGCACTACTATCTGTTCCGCGGAACGCCCAGCCGTTTGTGGCTCGATTATGCCTTCCAGAGCCTGTTTGGCCGCGAAGAGCGCCTGAACGAGAAGAACGCCGATGAGTATTACGACGCTATCGACGCCGCGCTGAAGACTCCCGAGTTCCTGCCCCGCGCCCTCTTCGAGCGCTTCAACATGGAAGTTCTTTCCACCACAGATTCGCCGCTCGACACCCTCGAAGACGTGGCCGCGATCCGCAAGTCGGGATGGAGCAAGCGTATTCTGCCCGCCTTCCGCCCTGATCCAGTGGTGGATGCTGACTTTATCGGCTTCCATGAGAACCTGATCCAGCTCGGTGAACTCTACAAGGAAGACACCGCCACCTGGTCCGGTTACCTGAATGCCCTGCGCAAGTCGCGTCAGTTCTTCAAGAGCATGGGCTGTACCTCGACCGACCATGGCCACCCGACGGCTCTGACCGCTGACCTGTCGAAGAGCGAAGCCGAGGCCCTCTACGCCAAGATTTTTGCTGGAACCTCGACCAAGGCCGAGCAGGAACTGTTCCGCGGCCAGATGCTGACCGAAATGGCCGGCATGAGCGTTGAAGACGGCCTGACCATGCAGATCCACCCCGGTTCGGTACGCAATCACAACGCGGTCATCTACCAGAAGTACGGCCGTGACAAGGGTTGCGACATTCCCAGCCCCACCGAATACGTGCAGTCGCTGCGTCCTTTGCTGAACCGTTACGGCAACAACAAGGACCTGACTATCATTCTGTTTACGCTCGATGAAACCTCCTACAGCCGTGAACTGGCTCCGCTGGCCGGCCACTATCCCGCCCTGCGCCTGGGTCCGTCGTGGTGGTTCCACGATAGCCCGGAAGGCATGATGCGCTTCCGCGAGCAGGCTACCGAGACCGCGGGCTTCTACAATACGGTAGGATTTAATGACGACACCCGGGCGTTTCTCTCCATTCCTGCCCGGCACGATGTGGCCCGGCGCGTGGACTGCGCGTTCCTGGGTCGTCTGGTTGCCGAACACCGGTTGGAAGAGTCAGAAGCTTTCGAGGTCGCCCATGAATTGACGTATGGCCTCGTCAAGAAGGCCTACAAGCTGTAATCATCGGCTGTAAGGAGAACGGATAATGGATGGGAACCTCTCGCTAAGTGTGGAGACGGAAAAAACGCCTGCGCCCGAAGAACGCCTCGGACATGTGCGTTGGTCTGTTTGCGCCATGCTTTTTGCGGCGTTGACAATCAATTACATGGATCGCTCGGTCATTTCGATCCTCAAGCCCACGCTTCAACAGAGTATCGGCATGACGGAGCAGGGCTATAGCTACGTCGTGGATGCGTTTTTTGTGGCCTACTCGATCGGTCTGCTGGTAGTCGGGCGACTGGTTGACAAAATAGGCACACGCAAAGGCTTCCTGGCCATCATGACCGTCAGAACTCTGGCGGCCATGAGCCACGGACTGGCCAATACCGTGCTGCAGTTCGGCGTTGCCCGCTTCGCTCTGGGAATTGGCGAATCGGGCAGCTTCCCGGCTGCCATCAAAACCGCAACCGAGTGGTTTCCGCAGAAGGAACGCGCGCTGGCCACTGGCATTTTCAACTCCGGAACCAATATTGGCGCGGTTCTGGCTGCCTTGATTGTGCCGTGGGTTACCATCCACTGGGGCTGGCACGCGGCCTTCCTGGTCACGGGTGCCTTCAGCGCTTCATGGATTCTCTTGTGGTACATTTTTTACCGCAAGCCCTCCGATCACCACACGCTGTCTGGAAGGGAGCTGCGTCACATCTGTGACGGAGCTGCAACCGTCCCGACAGGCCCGTCTGCTCCCTGGCTGACACTGCTCGGCTATCGCCAGACTTGGGGATATACCTTCGCCAAGGCGCTCACCGATCCGGTCTGGTGGTTCATTCTCTTCTGGATGTCGGCCTTCTTCAGTGATCGATTCCATCTGAGCATTACCCATCTGGGATTGCCGATGATCATCGTTTATAACGCCTCGGCCGTGGGCAGCATCTTTGGTGGCTGGCTGCCGGTTCCTTTCATCAAGATGGGCATGTCGGCGAGCAAGGCGCGTTTGTCTGCCATGTTCACCTGCGCCCTTGTTGCGCTTCCCATTTGCGCGGTCACAATGGTCGGCACCGAGTGGGCAGCCATTGTGTTGTTCAGCCTGGTAACGGCAGCACATCAGGGATGGTCGGCAAATCTGTTCACCACCGCCTCGGATATGTTCCCGCGCAGCGAAGTGGCTTCCGTAACCGGCATCGGCAGCATGGCCGGTGGCGTTGCCGCCACGGCGTTTGCCACCTTCGTGGGCTACTGGCTGCAGCATACGCACAACTATTCGTTGATTTTTGCTCTTTGCGGTAGCGCCTATCTGGTGGCACTGCTTCTCATGGTCGGGTTTGCTCCTGGCCTGAAAAAAGTGGAGTTTGCAAAATGAGCCTTTACTGTGCAGTCGGCAGTATCGATACGGATCTAACGGGAGAGCAGCTCAAGGAGCTGCTCTCCTCCGCTTTGGCCCAACTTGGCGAGCGCAAGCGCGTGCTCGTCGTCCCCCCCGATCAGAGCCGTGAGCACTCCCGCGCCGGTGAACTTACCCGTTACGCCTACCAGTACTACGGCGATCACCTCAAAGCGGTTCTGCCCGCCCTCGGCACCCACTCCGCCATGCGCCCCGATCAGATCGCGCACATGTTTGCCGGTGTGCCTGCTGACCTGTTCCGCGTGCACGACTGGCGCAATGACATTGAAACCGTCGGTATTGTTCCCCCCGAGTTCATCAAGCAGCAGTCCGAGGGCAAGCTGGAGTACGAGTGGCCCGCCCAGGTGAACAAGCTGCTGTTGCATGGCGGCTTTGACCTGATCCTGTCCATCGGCCAGGTAGTTCCCCATGAAGTGGTTGGCATGGCCAACTACACCAAGAACATCGTGGTGGGCACCGGCGGCGGCAACGGCATCAATCGCAGCCACTATCTGGGTGCCGTCTACGGCATGGAACGCATCATGGGCCGTGCCCTGAACCCGGTCCGCAACGTCTTCAACTACGCCCAGGACAACTTCCTGACCCAGCTGCCCATCGTCTACGTGCACACTGTCGTCGGCCGCAAGGAAGATGGTTCGCTGGCCGTCCGCGGCCTCTACATTGGCGACAAGCTGGACTGCTTCACCGAGGCTGCCGACCTCAGCCTCAAGGTCAACTTCGAAATCGTTGATCGTCCCATCCAGAAGGCCGTCGTCTACCTTGAGCCCGAGGAGTTCCACTCCACCTGGATTGGCAACAAGAGCGTCTACCGTACCCGTATGGCACTGGCCGATGGCGCTGAGCTGATCATCCTCGGACCCGGCGTCCGCGAGTTCGGTGAAGACGCCGGCATCGACAAGCTGATCCGCAAGTACGGCTACCACGGCACCGACAATACGCTCGAAAAAGTCAGGAACAATCCGGAGCTGGCCAACAACCTGAGCGCCGCCGCCCACCTGATCCATGGCTCCAGCGAAGGCCGCTTCCGCATCACGTATTGCCCTGGGCACTTGACGAAGGAAGAGGTCGAAGGAGTAGGCTTCGGCTACGGCGATCTGAATGCCATGCTGAAGGTCTATGATCCGGCCAAACTGCAGAATGGCTTCAACCAGATCAACGGTGAAGAAATTTTCTTCATTTCCAATCCCGCACTCGGCCTCTGGGCGCATCCCAGTCGGCTCTGAAACATCGGATACTGTGGGGGTAAGGACGCAGAGCTACAAACCGCCCCTGCAGAAAAAATTCACTTAACCCATACGAGGACTCTTATGGCTAGCGCAACAAAAACACTCGGCAAGTACTCTGTTGGAACCGGCGACCGGTTCGCACATCAGGCCAAAGCGCAGCTCGAGGCCGTCATTCAGGCCCAGAAACAGGGCAAGCAGATTATCCCTGTCTGGAACAAGTCCAACCGCGAACATACCATCATTGGTTCTGAACCCATCAGCACCCGCACCGCCGTTGACGCCGCCGTACAGCAACTTGGCTGGACACTCCCCTACTTCTGCGACGCCGACCACATTACCGACCAGACCGTCGGCCGCTTCTTTACGGCCTGCGACTTCTATACCCTCGACGTAGCCGATTACATCGGCAAGCCCGTCGAGCAGACCTCCATCGACGCCTACGTCAAGCGCCACTCCAACCTGATTGGCGAAATCAAGCTCGAAGGCGTAAACGAAACCTTCCACATCACCGCCGACGACTTGCGCGCCGCTGCCACCAAGTTCCTGGGCGCTGCCCAGCAGGCAGGCAAGGTCTACCGCATGATCGTCGCGGCCAAAGGCGAAGGAAACTTCATCCCCGAAGTCTCCATGGACGAGACCGACCGCGCCCAGACCCCCGTCGAGCTGCTGCTGATTTTGGCCGCACTCGCGGACGAAGGCGTTGCCGCCCAGACCATCGCACCCAAATTCAGTGGCCGCTTCAACAAGGGCGTGGATTACGTAGGCGACCTTGCCCAGTTCGAGCGCGAGTTCTTCCTCGACATCGCCGCCATCAACTACGCCATCAAGAACTTCGGCCTGCCCGCCGGACTCAAGCTCAGCGTCCACTCGGGTTCCGACAAGTTCTCCATCTACCCGGCCATTCACCGTGCCATGCAGGCTTTTGACGCCGGTGTGCACCTGAAGACCGCCGGTACCACCTGGCTGGAAGAGTGCATCGGCCTGGCCGAAGCCGACGGAGACGCCCTGGCCCTGGCCAAGGAGATCTACGCCCAGGCTTACAGCCACCGCGACGAGCTCTGCGCGCCCTACGCCACCGTCATCGACATCGATCCGGCCGGCCTGCCCGCGCCCGAGACCGTCAATGGCTGGACCAGCGAGCAGTACACCACGGCCTTGCGCCATGTGCCCTCCAACCCCGGCTACAACCAGAACCTGCGCCAGCTCCTCCACGTCGGCTTCAAGATTGCCGCCAAGATGGGCCCGCGCTATCTGGATCTGCTGGTGGCCCACGAACCGGTCATCGCCAAAAACGTAACCGAGAACATCTACCAGCGCCACATTGCTCCGGTTTTTCTGGGGCTTTAGAGCGATTCTCCAATAGATGTAGCCTTTTCTAGACCGTGCAGGGTGGCTTTTTCTTGAGGAAAAATCCACTCCGCTGCATGGACTTCGGTGTACAGCAATTGGAGAACCGCTTTAACGGCAGCTTGTACTTCGGTAAGAGCTGAGGGCTTTCAACCTCTGCAAAGATGCTGAGTTTGCTTGCCCCGTCAGCCCGATTTTTGTTCGTCACAACAAAAATCAGGACCAGCTCTGCCGTATTCCCTGCCACGCCTGTCTGCGTGGTCCTTTTTCCATCGTTTCAGGTCCATTCCTGCGACGATTTAATTCGAAACTTGGAGTAAACATGCCAGCCAACATTATGTCTCTTGAAGGAAAGACCGTCGTCGTCACCGGCGGTACTTCCGGCATCGGCCGCGCCCTCGCTATCGGCCTTGCCGAAGCCGGTGCCACCGTCGTTGCCAGTGGCCGCCGCGAGCAGCAGCTTGCGGAAACCGCTGCCGCCATTGAAGCCGCCGGAAGCAAGACCCTGCGCGTCACCTCCGACGTCTGCGACCGCGCCTCGCTGCAGAACCTGCTCAACGCCACAGTTGAGTCCTTCGGCCGCGTCGACATCCTGGTCAACTGCGCCGGCATCATCAAGCGCACCCCCACCCTCGACGTCACCGACGAAGAGTGGGAAGGCATCCTCAACACCAACCTGAACGGCACCCTGCGCGCCAGCCAGGTCTTTGGCCGCCACATGCTGGAGCACGGCACGGGCCGCATCATCAACATCGCCTCGCTGAACAGCTACGTGGCCCTGACGGAAGTGGCAGCCTACGCCGCCAGCAAGTCCGCCGTCACCTCGCTAACCCGTTCGCTGGCCGTGGAATGGGCCCCCAAGGGTGTGACGGTCAACGCCATCGCCCCCGGCGTCTTCCGCACCGACATCAACGCCAAGCTGCTCGACTCGACCGCTCGCGGTCAGGAGCTGCTGCTGCGCACGCCCATGCGCCGCTTTGGCAAGACGGAAGAGCTGGTCGGCGCAGCCGTTTACCTCGCATCGGATGCCGCCAGCTTCGTCACTGGCCAAACCATCGTCGTGGACGGCGGCTTCCTGGCCTCGGGCGTCAATCAGTAAACATCCCGTCCAAACAGAAAAACGACGGCAGCCTACCCCGGCTGCCGTCGTTTTTTTCTGCAGGGATCAATAGGGATGCGCGGATCAAGGCGTGGTCTTGAAAGGACACACCATCCCTGCTCCGTCGTTTTCCTTGCGGATCAATGCCAGCACCTGATAAACCCCTTGGGCAACCGCTTTGAAAATACCAAAGACCAGCAGCGCAAGCGCCACCCAGAAAATGATCTTGCTGGTTTCATCACTGCTGTCCAAGATAACAGGAAGCGTCTTAGACGAACGTTGATCTGACAGGGCATAGTGCGTCGTTCCCGTGCATTGACGGAACGGGTTGGTCGGTTCCGAGTTATGCGAAGAGCAATCAGCTGTCCAAGATGTACTCCGAAATGGTCCCGTAGTTGTCTGCTTTATCCCTTGTCGAGAGTTTCTGCTGTCCAAGTCAAGCGAAGACCAGCTCCAGTTGTGAAGTGGGTGGCGTTTCCGGTGCCTGGAAAGGATCGTTGATCCACTTCCATAAGTCGCGATAGACGAACAGTTGCTGGCGCAACAGAACCATGAAGTTGGACAAGTGCCACCCGAAGGTCGACTTCATGTGCAGGATCTTGACCAGCAGCATGGCGATCAGCGCCGTCCAGATCTGCGTCTTCAGTGCGTTGGCCGAGGTGCCGACGAAGGTCTTTACCTTGCAAGACTGCTTCAGGGCCTTAAAAAACAACTCGATCTTCCAGCGATTCCTGTAGATCTCAGCAACGGTGGCAGCGGCCAGTTTCATATTGTTGGTCAGGAAGACCAGGGTACGCTGCTGCTCTTCGTCGAAGAACTCGATACGGCGCATCATGGGTGGGTTGTCGTTCTCCGCGGCCTGCTGCGTCATGCAGATGATCTGATCGCTCACCAGTCCCTTGCGCTGGGGAAGATCCAGATCCTCAACTTCGATGATGTCCGCATTCGTCTTCAGGCGGGTGACGAAGTAAACACCCTGCAGGGTCAGCCGCTCGAACCAGTTGTAGTCGGTATAGCCGCGATCGAAGACCAGGATGGTGCCGGGCGGGAACTCCCACTGGCGAGTCACGGTAACTTCATGCTGCTTGCCGTCGGTGATGACCCCGTAGCAGGGCAGCAGGCCGTCGTGATCGAGCATCAGATGCAGCTTCACTGCTCCCTTGGTACGCCGGAACTGCGCCCAATCGAAGACCGAGGCGCACAGTTCGATGGTGGTCGCATCGATCGACAGCAGCTTGTTCTTGAAGCGGAACTTGTGCCGGACGCCTGACTGTTGGGCCTGAGTGCGGGCGACCTCCAACATCTGATAGAAGAGATCCTCGAACAGTGCGCTGGGGCGATGGGCGTTGGCATAAGCCAAGGTCGAGCGCTTAGGAGCGGCAGGCAAGCCCAGGTGACGCAGTTTGCCTTCGCTGGCGGCCAAGCCGTTGGTGATGTCACGCAAGCTGTTGACTGAACCCAACTGACAAAACAACATCGCCACCAACTGGCCCCAACAAGTGAAGCCTTTGGCATTGCGTTCGGCTTCATCCTTGCGAACGGCGGAATCGAAATCGGCGCGTGGGATCAACTTCAAGACTTGGGAGAAAATGCTGCATACTATGGACAAGGCTGCGTCCTCCTCTGACGGTCAAGTTCTAGACAAACCCAACCTATCAGATCGATGCAGCCTTACCTCCATACCAGACTTACTGCTGAAACTCCTGTTTTGGACAACAGTGTGGTTTCATTCAATGGTCTGCTATAGAACTTCTGATAGATCTGCGCCGCATGTAGCAAATAAGCACCCTCGCCCAATCGCTGCCATTTCAGATGCTGACCGATGCTCAGCAACGCATATAAAAAACCAAAAAGAATTACCGTAAGAACTTCCGCGTTCGTCCGGTTTTTCATGCGCCCATTCCAGAGCAGAATTTGTTCTTGGGGCTAGAAGCGAGAGGCTACAACCCACCGGAAAAATCCGCGCCGTAGGCGCAGTGCAGGTTAGCCCCACATTTCAACGTGGGGAAAGCAGCTCCACAAACGTACAAAGTCCCGTCAGGGACGACGCAAAAAACGCTATTCCGCTGAATAAAGGCAAGAAAGAATTGGGGCTTCCACGGCCGAAGCGGCATCGTCCTGCAAGACGAGCTGAGAGCGGGAAGCTAGAGGCTGGAAGCTGTCTTCCACCAATGAAAAAAGCCGCTTGCGCGGCTTCAGTCATTCTAGATCTAAGATGGTCGGGGAGAGAGGATTCGAACCTCCGACCCCCTGCTCCCGAAGCAGGTGCTCTACCAGGCTGAGCCACTCCCCGAACACGGGTAGTAACAGCGAAGATCACGGGAGCGGCCTGGCGCTTTGTTCCCTGTCTCGTTCGCCTTACGTAGTGTAACAGAAAATCCGCTCACGATGCGAGTCCCCGGCCTGGCGGACGAACCCTTCCGTGGAAAAGCCTCTTGCACCCTGTATTTACAGGTATCTTCTCGTTTTCTGGGGAAGAACAACCGCAGATCTTTCGACTCCGTTTGGTCAAAAAAAACGGCCAGACTCCGCTCCAGAAGATAGAACAATTGTGCTGCGAACTTTAAGCTCAGAACACTCACTCTAATCGCCCTTACTTTTGGCTGTATCAAGCGATTCAGGCAGATCGAGACTCACCAGCACAAACTGCGAACGCCCATTGCGTGGCTTGTCGAAGTAAATCTCATGCTGACGACGTTTCGAGCCGGCCTTCAACTCCAAACGATCAGAACTGGTTGGTTCACCGTTGCCATCCACATCGATTTTTGCCTTGCCATCGTTGCTGCAAGTCAATCCTTCTGAAGTTACCTTGGGCAAGCCAACCGGTTCATGGTTACGGCAGGTGATTACGCCGCCATAACGCGCGAGAGCTTTTTTGTAGAACTCTTCCACCTTCTCCTGACTGTCTGCGGATTCGTAGCTGACAGCGCGCACACGCATCTGCCACTCGCCAAAGCCCATATGTACGTCAACCGACTTGTGCTTGTCGTCGCCCTTGACCAGTTCGGCACCGGGATAGGCAGGCAGACCAAGATCAGAGGCCGAACTCTGATCGGTATCCACATGCAGGCCACCGAAAGGTGTGTCGAGCTGCACCTGCTTGTCGTCGCCCTTCG
The DNA here is from genome assembly GCF_048629425.1 of Telmatobacter bradus. NCBI lineage: Bacteria > Pseudomonadati > Acidobacteriota > Terriglobia > Terriglobales > Acidobacteriaceae > Telmatobacter > Telmatobacter bradus. The sequence continues at coordinate 1,155,237 of NZ_CP184532.1, read as the reverse complement.
CATCCTTGTGCAAGTGCAGGCGACAGCCGACAATGCCAGCCGTCAGCAACATAACACCCGTCAGACTTGCGAACTCCGCGATTCTCAAACCTCGCATGGCCAACTCCCTCATCCCCCCAAATTCCCTCACCCACATTGATACGCCCGTCAGGCGGGCGCAGTTCCAGCAACCAGGATTTTTTGCCGCAACAGATTCAGGAGTGCAAACGCAAAAAAGCCGGCGAGGGATGCTCTCCCCGCCGGCTTTTGTCAGTCTTGAAGTTTACTTTACGTCAGCACCCGTCAGCTTCAGCACGCCTTCGCCTCCGCCCACGTCCACCTTTACGTTCTCGGTGGCTACCTGGGCATAGCCGATGGACAGCGGCTTGGCTGCCTGGATCTTGATGTTGCGCAGCGTGACACGCTGAATCGCCGACTCCGGCAAACCAATGATGGTGCCGGCATTGGTGTCGCCGGTGGCCGTCAGGTTCTCGATCAGAATGTCGTGGAAGAGCGGCGTCAGGCGGCCCAGCGGCTGCGCCTTGTCATCCGGGCCGGGCATTACCTTGGGGTAATACTCGCTCAGGATGATGTCGTTCTTCACGTCCTTCATGGTGATGTCGCGGAAGGTGAAGTTGCCCACGTCATTGCCACGGTCGCGGTTGGCCTTCACGCGGATGCCGTTGTCAGTGCCCTCAAAGCTGATGCGCTCGGCCAGCACGTTGTGCACGCCGCCGGCGATTTCGCTGCCAATCGACAATCCGTGACCGTGCTTGAAGACGCAGTCGCGGATGATGATGTTACGGCTGGGATCATCAGGGCCGGCCGAACCAACGGGACCGCTCTTGATGGCGATGTCATCATCGCCCACGTCGGCCAACACCTTCTCGATCAGGATATTCGACGACGAGAAGGGGTCAATCGCGTCGGTGTTCGGCGAGTGCTCCGGAGCCAGTACACGCACGTTGCGGATGACGATGTCGTTCGAGTAGAACGGCACTAGCTGCCACATGGGCGAATTCTGGATGGTGATGCCTTCAATGCGGATGTGATTCGAGTGGTCCAGAATAATCAGCTTGGGGCGTGGATTGACGCCTAGCGTGCCAGCATTCTTGGTGTGGCGGGCTTCATCCCACCAGCTCTGACCATTACCGTCGATCGTGCCCTCGCCCTCAATGGCGATGTTGCTGGCATTCTCAGCACCCACCAGCGGCTGACGGTCAGGCGTGTGGAACTCAACCTTGGCCGGGTAATCGTCGTGGTCAGGCGAACCGAAGAGCGTCGCACCCTTGTCCAGATGCAGCGTGATGTTGCTCTTGATCACGATAGGACCGCTGACGTAGGTGCCTGCGCTCAGCAGCACCGTGCCACCGCCCTGGGCCGCACAGCTATCAATGGCCTTCTGAATGGCAACTGTATCCTTGCTTGCGCCATCGCCTTTTGCACCAAACGTATGGACATCGCAAACGGTTGCTGACTGTGCCGCCACCGTCCAAAGGCTGGCCACGCCAAGCGCGGCAACCAAACGAAAAGACTTGTTCCCCATATTCCAATTCACTACTTTTGCCTCGAGTTGGGCTTATTTTCTTGCCCGATTATCATACCGTGTCCCCGGCCAGTGGTCATACCACAGAGATCACACCTTTTCTCCGCCCAGAAGCATGCTGAAACTGCACATCTTAGAGATGAAATACGGTTCAATGTTTGGCAGATTCATATCCACTCGGCCAGTACCGCGCCCGCCCAGGTGGCAATCAGGCCCACAAACAGACTGGCAAAGGCGTAGAACGCGGCAAGGGCAACGGCTCCCGCGCGCAGGGTGGAAAACGTCTCCCACTCGTAGGTGGAAAAGGTGGAGTAAGCGCCGATAAAGCCGATGGGGATCAGATAGCGCCAGGCCGGGTTCAATCCGGCACGCTTGCCCAGCAGCGTGAGGGTAAAGCCGATGATCAGGCAGGCCGTTAGATTGATCACAAAAGTTCCGTAAGGAAACTTTGCACCCCAACGGCCAGAGATGGTGGCTCCCACCCAATAACGGGCCATAGAGCCCAGCGCGCCGCCAAGAGCTATCAAAAAGTACTTCTGCACGGAACGTCTCCTCTCGGAAAGATTTCCATTCGATCAGATTTTCAGGGAGGAAGCGCGGCAACTCCACGACAGGCCAACCCTGCCAGGAGTCATCAGCCGACGGAGTCGGCGGTTCGAGCATTTTCGGAATACATAGAGCCTTTTTGAGTGCTTTGCAGGGTCCCTTTTTCTTGTTAAAAAAGGGACTCAAGAGCATTCCTTCGGTCTACTCCCATTCCGAAAATGCTAGCAGGGGGAACCCCATCCCCACACGCGATTGCATACATTGTATCCGCCGATCCTCAAAAAACTCAGCAATGGACCGCAAGATTCGCATTCCAGCGCACATACCGGGATCTTGCCCAGCCGGTTGTGTAAGCGATCGCAGAAAACGTATCGTCTAAAGCAGCAGGAAGATCGCCCATGAACGTAACCGCAGTTCTCTCTCTGGCGCCGCTGACGCGCTCCATTGCCTTTCGTCCCTATCTGGCTTCGCTGGCCGGACGGCCCGTGCTGGCGCATCTGGCGGAGCGCGTACTTGCCCCCGGCGCGGCCGACCGTTTTCTGGTTCTGGCCCACTACGAAGCGGAACGCGAGGCGCTGGAAGAGGCGCTGGCCGGCACCGGAGCTGAGCTGCGCTTTACCCGCTGCTTTAGCGAACTGCAGGCCCTGGGCGAGTGCGCGGCAGAGTTCGATGGCGGCACGGTAGTCACGCTTACGCTGGCGAGTGTGGCGGCCCCGGCTGACCTGTTAGAACGTATGCTCAGCCATCACCGCAGCCATCAAAGCACCTTCACCCTGCTGGACGGCGCGCCCGCCGCCATCGGCATGGGCGTGCTGGAAGCCGATACGCTGCGCAGCCTGTTGCACATCGCCGAGCCCTTCAATTTTTCTGCTCCCGAAGAAGCGTTGCGCCGCCTGGTGGCCCTTGGCGAAGCAGCCACCCAGCGCCTTCCCATCACGCTGCGTTTTGCGCCCTTCGAGTTTTCCAACGTCTACAGCGTCGCGCCAGAAAAACTCCCGCTTGAAGCGCCCCTGAACCGCGTTGCCGAGCTTGCTCTGCTGGAAAAAGCCTGGGGCGACACAAGCAAAAAATCTGCCCCCACAGAAGTTCTGCGGCAACTAAAACAATTGCAGACCTCGCGCATGCAGGAAGCGCTCCGCCTGCCTGCCGCGAGCCTTGCGCCCCACGTCCCATCCGCCAACAAGCGCAAGCGGGTGCTCATTCTCTCGTTGCCCTCGGCCTTTTCCGGCGCCGAGCAGGCACTCTGCTCCATGCTGCGCTTCCTTGACCGCGAACGCTTTGAAGTTATGGTCGTCACCTCGTGGGAGGGCATGTTTGCCGAGCGGCTGCGGGCCGCTGGAGTCGAGGTCATTGTGCCCGACTTTGAGGTCATGCCCGCCATCGCCGAGAACTTTGCCTGGGCCCTCAAACTCATGCAGCAGGTACAGCCCGATCTACTGCATCTGAACGGCACTGGACCGCTGCCGTTTCTGTCCGCAGCCATGGCCACCGGAACGCCCATCGTGCAGCACTTGCGCAACGCTGAGATGGCCGGAATGCAGGATGGCGTAGTGCTGGCCAAGCGTCTGATCGCCATCACCGACTATCTACGCCGCGAGGCCATGCGCTTTCCCGTGGAACCCGCACGCATCCGCGTGGTGCATGACGAGGTGGACAGCGAATGGCTCGACCCGGCACAGTTCGACCGCGCCACCTGCCGTCGCGAGTTCGGCCTGAAGGACGAGGAACGCGTGGCGCTGATGGTGGCCCGCGTGGTTCCCAACAAACGCTATGACCTGATGCTTGATGCGGCGGCGCGCATCCGCCAGCGTGTGCCCAACTTCCGCCTGGTGCTCAAGGGCGATGTGTACGGCGGCTCACTCTACGCCCAGGGCATTCAGAAGCGCGTACGCGATTTGGGACTGGAGGATCTGGTGCTGTGGCGTGACTTTGTGCCCGATCTGCGCCGCCTGATGGCTGCCGCTGACCTGCTGGTGCTCTGCAGTGACCGCGAGGGTCTGGGCAGTTGCGTGGTAGAAGCCATGGCCATGGCGCTGCCCGTGGTGGTCACCAACACCGGCGGCACGCACGAGGTTGTAGACAATGGCCGCGTCGGCGGCTTCGTGGTTCCCGGCTCCAATCCCGACGTGCTGGCCGCCCGCGTCAGCGAGCTGCTTTCCAGCCCCGGCCTGCGCCGCCAACTTGGTCAGGCGGGCCGTGAATTCATCCGCAAAAAACTGGATGCGCGCCTCTCCGCACAGGCTGTGATGGAGGTCTACGACGAGGCCATTGCCGAGGGAAGCAGCGAAAGACAGCTTCCCGCTTCTAGCTGCTTCTAGCTTGAGTGTGGCCGGGCTGGAATTTTGCCTGAAATCTATGGTGGGGTGTGCCCCAGGGCACTCCGCAGACACGACTAGGAAAGCTAGAAGCTGGAAGCTGTACTCAGATGCGAAAATCGTCAGCGCGCCAGTTCTTGATGCGTTCTTTGATCTGCCCGCGGTCCAGACTTTCTTCCAGCGCCTGCGCGGCCAGACTCACCACTTCCGCGTCCGAAGCAAAACGCAGGCCGATCAACTGATCCTCACTGAGCAGCAGAATCTTCGGCTGAAATTCGGCAGGAGCCAACACCTGCAAGCGCAGCCGCTCTTCCAGGCGGATCAGCCGGTCCTGCACCTTCAGCGGATAGGTGCGCAGCTTGATAAAGACAATGAACACCGCAATGCTGAGTACGAAGAACCACTCTGCTGAAATCGTGCGCTGCCGGTAAAGATGGATGCAGGCATAAACGAAGTTGATGGCCAGCACGCCGAACAACAGGCCATGAAAGGCGAAGTCGAAGCGGGCATGGTTTTTCAGGCTTTGCTCTGGGTTACTCATACGCGATGATGCCTCCCTGTAGCTGCTTTTTCAGCTCCTGAACTTCATTGCCCGCGCTGGACGAAGAAGATTCGGGAGCCTGCCCGGCCTGCGACCGGTTGCCGCCCGCATTCTCTGCCGTCTCGCTCTGGCCTGTCAACAATGAAAGCTGCTCAGGACCAAGCAGCAGAGGATGCTTTGGAACCAGATGGGAGCGGCCGCGCACCAGGTAGTCCACAAAAATACCGCCCGTCAGATAGGGATTGGAAACCGCCAGCGGCACCGCGTAAGCGGTCGTCACCAGCGACTCGGAGATGTCCTTGTTGGAGTGACTGTGCTTGCGATAGCCGGGAATCTGCGGAATCTCGTAGACCGTCAACCGCATCTCCGGATGCTTGTGCCCCAGTCGCATCAGTTTGTAGGCAATCTGCTTGGGCGTGGTCATGCCAGCATCGGGGAAAATGCTGCGTTTGAAGACTCTGGGATAGTAATGATTAAGCAGTTGGCGGGCAAAGTCCGCGCAGTTGTTGTAAAGCAGATTGAAGTGCGTTGTGTTCGCCCTGGCATTCAGGTCGGCAATCAGCCGGTCATCCTGCGCTTCGGTGGTGTTAAAGCGGAAGGCAAAGATGCGGCGCTCATAGGAAACGCCCACCAGTTCGCTCCATCCGCCATGCAGAAAGCCGCCCTCCGGCAGGTTGTCGCCCAGATCTCCCAGATAAACCTCGCGATAGTGGATACGCAGACGGCGTACCGTCTCCGAATCTACGTGACTGGGCGCATCTTCCTCATTCTTGACCGCATAAAGATAGGGAACCAGTGGAATGGCAATCCAGTCATAACCCTCTATGCCCTGATAGCGGGCAATCACCGAACCAGCTTCACCCGGCTGGCAGCGGCGCAATTTGACCGGCGTTACGGTGCAGACGCGGGCCAGATAGACGGCATTGTGGCCGGTGGGATTCAGGGTTCCAAAAAAACCATACGGCTCCTCCATCAGCAATGCGGCCTGCGCCTGCGCCCGGTCACCGGCCAATAGGGCCAGCGCCAGCAACAGCGCAACGCATACACTGCGCCTCAATCGCTGATGAAGTTGAGTATTGAAGGTACAAAACACGATGTGTGACTTCCTCCGCTGGGTCGTGGCCCGTACAAAGGCGCGGCTAAGCAAAATGGTCAAAATGTGCCGGATAGAGCCTGGGATCGGCCAGAGGCGACCAAAATTACGTGACTACACTCTGCTGACCGGACTAGAGCAGAATGAGCCGCCTCTCATCGTATTATGACCCCGATTTTATGCAGGAGTTGCGCAAAAGATGCAAAGCGCTCTTCCCCCGGGACGCTCAATTTTGCGCAAAATCAAGCAACTAAAACACTTGCTATTCCCGCGACGGAACCAGAATGCGCGTCTCCTCCACCTCGATCAACCCCGAAGCAGCCCGCTTTTCCAATTCAGGCAAAATCGCCTCCACCTTCTCCGCCGTGTCGATGAATTTGACCAGAATCGGCAGATGGTCGCTGATGTCCAGCAGATGAGCCGAATGCAGGCGGTGCTTCATGCCAAAGCCGGCCACGCCCTTCAGCACGGTGGCCCCGGCAATACCGCTGTGAAAGAGATAGTCCAGAATCGAGCTGTAGATGGGAACTCCGTGATGGGTGACGCCATCACTCAGGTAGAGAGTCACTTTGACCGCTTTTCCGGTGGCAAGCATCTGCACCTCCCGGCGCTGCCCTGCAAGCATGCCGCGCACGTTCCACCGACGCATTGAAGCACCAGCACGGGAGGTTGCGCAAGGGGCAGCTTTCGATCCGCGAATCTTTTGTTCCCAGGCTGGCAGCAAAAGAGGGCCTCAGCAGGCGCAGGGCAGCCAAACGGTAAAACAGGTCCGTCCCGGCTCGCTTTCCAGCTCGATCATGCCGCCGCAGGCCTGGGTGACGATGCGGTGCACAATCTCCAGTCCCAGCCCCGTGCCCACCCCCTGCGGCTTGGTGGTAAAAAAGGCCTCGAAGATGTGCGGGCGAACCTCGGCGGGAATGCCTGCGCCATGATCCGTAATGGCCACCGCCAGCCAGCCCGGTTTAGTAAAGGTGGCCAGTTCGATGCGGCTGCCCAAAGGCGCGGCGTCGGCGGCATTGTCGATCAGGTTGGTCCATACCTGACCGAGCGCCGCGCCCCGCGCCGCAATCCGCGCCGGATGGGCCTCAAAACGCTTCTCCACGGCAATCTGGCGGATGCGCAGCTTGTGATCGAGCAGAGTGAGCGTGCTCTGCAGGCTCTCATGAACGTCCACTTCGCTGGAAGCCTGCGCATCGCAGCCGGCAAAGCGCTTCACGGAAGAGGCGAGTTCAGTCACCCGGGCAATACTCGACTCCACCGAACCCACCAGAGCCACGCTGGAAACCAGCGACTCCAGCCAGTTGAGCGCGTCGGAAAAACCTCCAGCACTGAAGTTCTCCGCCGTGCAGCCAAGCCGTGCCGGGCTCAGTCCGGCGTCCACCAGCGCAGGAGCCATGCTGAAGGCGTTCTCAACCCCACGGCTGGCCAGCCAGCACGCCAATGCATCCTCAGCGTCGGCCTGTTCCAGGCTGGAGAGCGCCACACGCCCCCGCTGCTGCATCGCTTCCTCCAGCAGCCGCTGCATGCACCCCAGCTGCTGCTGCGTACGGGGCTGATCGCTGAAGCGCAGGCTGAATTTCTCCAGCCGGAGCAGACTCGAACGCAGCAGCGCCGCCGAGCGAACCGCTGCCGAACCGGGATTGTGCAGCTCGTGCATCAGGCCCGCCGCCAGCGTACCCAGCGAGATCAGCCGCTCGCGGTGCAACGCCTCCACCTGATAGGCCTGCAGACGATCGCTGGTTGCAGCCTGCACCACGGCCCGGGCCGTCGGGCTGACCGCCAGCAGCTGCCAGAATTGCTCTTTGGCAATGCGCACCAGGGTGGAAGGCTCTTCGGTCGTGACCAGAAACAGGGTCTGCGGCTTGCCCAGCAACAGCGGGGTCTCACCAAAACCATCCCCTACGGCAGCCGTGGTCACATGCGTCAGCGAACCATCGGGTTCCTGCCGCTCCAGCCGGATCTGCCCCGCAAGCACCAGCCAGTAGAAAGCGGTCGGTTCACCGGGACGGCTGAGAACCGCCCCCGCAGCAGCATAAATTCTCTCAATGGAGCCGAGTGCAGCCAGCGCGGCGGACTGCTCCGCCGCGTCCTGCCCGGCAAAGATGCGCATACGACCCAGTTCCACCACCAACGCAGCGGCATCCAGCCGTTGGCAGTCCGGATTTTTCTTTTTATTACTCACTTCAAGAAATGGATGCTCGGAATCCGATTTCGGTCCTTCCTATCCACACCTTTTCTGCAATTCCCATCCGTTTCCGTAATAAAAGCTAGCAGCAGGCCAGGTAGCGATGCACAAAACTGACGGCAATCGAGCCCTCGCCAACGGCTGCCGCCACCCGCTTCATCGATCCAAAACGGGCGTCGCCCGCCACAAAGACGCCGGGCTGGCTGGTTTCCAGCAGATCTGGCTCCCGCGGCTCGGTCCAGCCGGCGGGCAAGCGGCCCTCCACACGCAGATCAGGCCCGGCCACAATGTAGCCGAACTCGTCGCGGCGGATCGACTCCGGCAGCCAGCCGGTGGCCGGAGCCGCGCCAATGAAGATGAACAGCGAACTGGCCGGAACCCTCTGCTCTCCGGCGGGCGAACGCAGCTTCAAGCCTTCCAGATGCTGCTCTCCGTAAACTTCCATCACCTGGGTCTGCGACTCCAGAACAATGTTGGGCGTACGCCCGATCTCGTCGATCAGGTACTTGGACATGGTGGCCGAAAGCCCCTCGCCCCGCACCAGCATGCGCACCTTACAGGCAAAGCGGGCAAAGTGAATGGCCGCCTGCCCGGCGGAGTTAGCGCCCCCTACAATGAAGACCTCTTCCCCCTTGCAGGAGTGCGCCTCCACCAGCGCCGCGCCGTAATAAATGCCGCGTCCCGCCAGCCGGTCCGCCCCCGGAACCTCCAGCTTGCGGTACTGCACCCCCGTAGCCAGCAGCACGGCATGGGAGGAGACCTCCCGCCCATCGGCCAGTTGCACAAACTTGTACTGGCCCTCGGTGCGCAGGCCCAAGGCGCGCTGGGTCAGGAACTCCGCGCCAAAACGGATGGCCTGGGTCTGGGCGCGACGCCCCAGCTCGGCTCCGGTTACGCCGCTCGGAAAGCCCAGATAATTTTCAATGCGCGAGGTCGATCCAGCCTGCCCACCCGGAGCCAGCGGCTCCACAATCAGCGTCTTCAGCCCCTCGCTGGCGCCATAGACGGCCGCTGCCAGCCCGGCCGGTCCGCCGCCCACCACCACCAGATCGTAGAACTGCTCCGCGGCCTGCGTATGCAGCCCCACACGCCCGGCCAGAGCCTCAGGGGTAGCCTCCACCAGCGCACTGCCATCGGGAAACAGCACCAGCGGCAAAGCCTCCGCCCCCAGTCCACGGCTGGCAAGCAGCTGCTGCGCCTCGGCATTTTCCGCCGCATCCATCCAGCGGTAGGGCACATGATTGCGTGCCAAAAAGTTGCGCAGCTGGTGATTGCGCTGCGACCAGCGATGGCCCACCACCCGCAGCCCATCAAACGGCGGTCGGTAGCCGGTCTGCCAATCGCCCAGCAGGTCGTCCAGCACCGGATAGAGCTTTTCCTCCGGCGGATCCCACGGCTTGGTCAGGTAGTAGTGAATTTTGGCGTCGTTGATGGCGCGGATGGCCACCTCGGTTTCGGCATGTGCCGTCAGCAGCACCCGCCGCGCCTCCGGGTAGGTTGCCCGCGACTGCTCCAGAAAGTCCACGCCGCAAAGCCCTGGCATGCGCTGGTCACTGAGGATGAGCGCCACGACTTCGCCACGCTCCCTGAGCCCGGTGAGCGTATCCAACCCGGCCTGCCCTCCCACCGCGCGCAACACCCGGTAGTGTTCCGCGTAGTGCCGCCGCAGGTCTTCCACCACGGCCTGCAATACGTTCACATCATCATCCACTGCCAGCAGAATCGGTCGCGCCATCGTCTGTCTTCCTTTTTCCTTGAGTCAGTCTCCTGCCAGTATTCCGCAGCCCGACTCAAAGAATGAAACAAGCTAATGCATTTTTCGTGATTTTAAAACTTTCCGGCTGTACTCTCATGGACAGGAAAAAATTGCGAAATAGGCTGATCCCAAATCCGTTCATTACCAAAGGGCCCAGCAAGGCTTAACGTGTAGCATATCCATACAGTTCCAGATTTTCTCTGGATTGCCGATAGGGCCGCAAGGGCAGAATTTCTTCCCGGGCAGCTATCGACATCGGTTCGCCACCGAATCGCTTCGCTGTTTGGTAGCTCGCTGCTCTTACGGCGAATTGAGCGGTTGAGGCGGAACACATGAACAAAGTAATCCTGGCTGATTCGCAGGCAATCTTCCGGGCCGGAACGGCAAAAGTTCTGGCCATGGACGAAGATCTGCGAATTATTGCTCAATGCTCGGATCTCGACAGAATGTATCACGCCATTACGACCTTTCCCGGTTCGATTGTTGTCTTTGCGGCCTCCATGCGCGCTGACTACAATCGACTGCGCGTGCTGCTGGAGTCTGCGGGCAGCCGCGGTGTGGTCATTGCCGAAAACAATGAGCCACTGGCAGGCTACTTGCAACATGGCTTCCGCGGCATTGTCTACCGCAGCGTAACTGGCCCGGCACTGGTGGAGTGTATTCACCGCGTAGCCGCTGGCGAAGTCTATCAGCCACCCCAACTGGCCCAGCCCGAATCTACGGACGAAGACCTGGTGGGAACCCGTGTGCGTGACCGCCTGACTCCCAAGGAGATGCGCATCGTGGCCCTGATTGTGCAGGGCTGCAAGAACCGCGAGATTGCCACCCGGCTGAAAACCACCGAGCAGGTGATCAAGAACTATCTGCGCTCCATCTATGACAAGACCGGTGTGGGCGATCGTCTGGAACTGGCTTTGTTTACCATCCACCATCGCGTGCTGGCGCAGGCCGCTGCCGATGTCGGTAGCAAGCTGGAAGCCGAGGAACAGGCCTCCGCCGCAGGCGCGGTGGCGTAGGAGTAGACGAGGTTCTAGGTGCTAGAACAAATGCGGCAGCCGAAGCTGCCGCATTTGTGTTTGATACAGAGTTAAAGCATTTTTCGGAATGCTCTAGAAGTTGACCTTGGCGGCCACCTGCAGCTGACGAGGACCGTACAAGTTGTTATTGGTGCCGCTGGCCGCGCCAAAGGCGCTCTGGCCGGTGCCCGTGTAGGGAATGATGCAGCCGTTGAAGGTCGCACCGCTCGGGGCCGGGTTGGTCGCGGTCGAAGACGCGCAGCTGGTGCTCGCCGAAGTGGTGGTGATCGTCGAATAGCTGCCGTTGACTCCAGTGATAATGCGATGGTTCATCAGGTTGAAGGCATCCACCGAGAACTGGGCCGTGGCCTTGTTCAGGATCTTGAACTCACGCGAAGCGCGCAGATCAAAGTCGTTGAAGCCGGGTCCGATGATGCTGTTGCGGCCGATTTGCGGCGGGCGACCCGACGAAGACAGGCCCGAACCGGAGCTGATGGCGCCACCGTAGATACCGCCCTCGGCCATCGTTGAACCGGCGCCCGTCACCGTACCTGAAAGCGACATGACGATCGGCTGGCCACCCGAAGCAATCTCGCTGCCCGAGAACTGGAAACCATTGACGAGCAAACGCAGATTGCGGTTGGTCAGAGCAAATTCCGGCTTGTAGATAAAGGTGAGCGTAAAGCGGTTGCGGATGTCGGTATCCGAAAGACCATTTTCTGCCTTCAGGTTGTTCGGGTCCAGCGGTACATCGCCACCGAAGAAGGTGCCGTTGGCGCCGCCCACCTGACCATCGTCCGATGCGTGCGCCCAAGTGTAGTTGGCCACGAACTCCATGCCATGGTTGAACGGACGGCGCACCGTGCCCACCAGGGCGTTGTACCAAGTGTTGGCCACGCTATAGCCGGCGTTGAGCGAGTAGCTCATGCCGCTGTAGGCGCGGTTGGCAGCCAGGTACACGGGAACCGTCATCTGGCGCGTTACAGCGCCCGAGGCGTTCAGCACGTTGTAGGTGTAGGTGCCGGTCGGCTTCTGGCCCACCAGATTGGCATCCACAAAGACCGGCAGGCGCATGCCGCGCGTGCCCACGTAGCCCACCATCAGCGAGAGCTTGCCCGGTAGGGCCTGCTCAACCGACAGATCCATCTCATGCGAGTAGGGCGGAACAAAGTCCTTGCTCAGGCCGTGGAAGCTGGCTGCCGTGGTGCCGCTGAAGCTGCCGGCCACCGAAGGAGCTGAGCCGCCAGTCGGATACAGCGCCGAGTTCAGCGCCGGTCCGGTCACCTGGAAAGGAACGTTCGGGTACTGCACCGGAACTGCGGCCACCTTGGCAGCGGTGCAACCGGAATACTTGCAGCCCGTCGAGTTGTAGTTGACCTGGACCACTCCGTTTTCCACGCGCATTGCATAGTAGGTCGATCCCTGGTTCAGGCCGGAGAAGATGCCGTAGCCACCACGCACCACCGTGCCCACATACGGACTCCAGCTGAAGCCCACGCGCGGCTGTACGCGGTTCATCACGTTCTTGATCGAAGAGGTGTAAGCCGTGGCCAGCGTCGAAGCATTGTTGGCCATGCCCGGAGCTGGAGTCAACTGCACGTCGTAACGCACGCCCGCTGTCACAGTCAGCTTGGGGTTGACCTTCCAGTTATCCTCGGCAAAGCCGTCGATCATCTTCATCCAGAAGTCGTCGGTGCCCTGCGTGTTGGCCTTGGTGTTCACCTTATCGACGGTCTGCACGAAGGTGTTGTAGTGGTAGCCGGCATACGGATCGGTGTTGCCCGCCTGGCCCGCGAAGGCGTCAAAGATCCACGACTGGAAGTTGGTCGTAACGTCGGTTTCGCCGTAGTTGTAAACGCCGCCGCCCTGATAGAGGTTGATCATTAGTTCATGCACCAGATTCAGGTCGCCGCCGAACTTCAGCGTGTGACGGCCCATGGTGTGCGAGAAGACATCACTGAACTGGATGCGATGCTCGTCCGGCTCGGCGATGCGGGGCAGTGCATTCGGCATGCCGTAGGTGACCACGCCGTTGGCCACGCTGGGGCCAGCCGCGTTGGCGCCGGCCGTCTCCAGATCGCGGCCCCACTGGGCGTGGATCAGGTTCACCGAGCGGTCGCTGAGCACGGTCGTCAGACCGCCTACCAGGAAGCGCTCATGATAATAGGTCGGGCCATTGGACGAAGGTGAGCTGTTGGTGTAGGTCGGGTTCGCGCTGTAGCCGTTGGTCGACGAGAAGTTGGCCCAGTTGAAGTCAACAAAGGCGTCGTTCTTGGCGTTGATGTGATAGTCAATGCGCGGGAAGAACAGATCCTGACGGGCATAGCGCGAGGGCGGAACCGAGGTCGCCGACATATTCGAAATGTTCAACAGGAAGTTGATACCGTTCGTACACTGCGCGTCGGTAATGAGGTAGGTGCCCGTATACGAGTTATTGCTCTTGGTCGGACACTGTGCCGGCGTCACCAGGCTGGTGCCCAGGCTGTTGGTCTTGTTGGTCGCCGACGAAAAAACGCCCGTGCTGGTCAACGAGATCGTGTTCGAGTCGGTATAGAGCACGCGACCAACCTTGCGGAAACCGTCGTAGGTCAGGAAGTAGAAGAGCTTGTCCTTGATCAGCGCGCCGCCCACCGAACCGCCGAACTGGTTCTGCTGGTGAATCGGCTGGGTGAGCAGAAACTTGCTGCCACTGTTGTACAGAGCCTGATACTTCGAATACGGATCGAGTGCATTCAGATCCGGGTAACGCAGGAAGTAGAACAGGTCACCGTGCATGACGTTGGCACCGCTCTTGGTAATGGCGTTTACCTGGCCGCCAGCTGCCTGACCGAATTCCACCGAGTAGTTCGAGGTCTCGGCCTGGAATTCCTTGATCGAATCCACCGAGTAAACGTAGGGCGCACCTGAGGCGCGGCCACGGGCTTCGGAATTCAGCATCTGGTTGTTGTTGGCACCGTCTACATAATTTTGGTTGTAGAGGCCAGAAATGCCGTGGAAGCTGATCAGGCCCGAACCGCCATCCTGCGTCACACCCGGCGTCAGCAGCACAAAGCTCGACCAGTTGCGGGCAGCCACGGGAAGGTTCTGCACCAGCTGCTGATCCATTTCAGTGAAATCTATGTAAGTAACTGATAAAGCGGGAACGTACTTAAATCCGGAACTTGCCGGTCACGGGAAATGCTCTTTCACTTGCAGCCTTAGTCTGCCACGCACAAAAGAAGGGGACATGAATGTCCCCTTCCCATTGTGAAAAATAATTATTAAAGGAAGATGAATTTAATTATGACCAAAACCATATAACCGTCCCGCACAGCGGGCAAACCCAACGATAATATGGACTTTCTTCTGCCGCTCTATTCGTAGGCCAAAGCGTCGATCGGATCCTTACGGGCCGCCATCAAGGCCGGATAGAAGGAACCAAGCACCGAGCCGACGAAGGCGATCCCTGCGCCCTGCAGAATCCAGTGCAGATTCATGTCCAGATAGAGCCCCGGAAAACGGTGCGACAGAAACACTTTGAGCAGCAGGGAAAATCCGATGCCCGTGGCCACGCCCACCAGCGACAGCAGGGCGGTCTCGCGCACAATCACATCAACAATCTTCAACTTGGAGGCACCCATCGCCTTCAGAATGCCAATCTCGCGCGTCCGCTCAAGCACTGCCGTATACATGGACTGGAAGATCACCAGAAAACCAATCACTACGGCGATGCCGATCACCACATGCATGGCGGTGTTCAGGGCAGGAATATGATCCGGCGTCAGCAAGGAGTACCACTCCTTCATGGTCATGATCTGGTAGCCTTCCAGCCCGGGAACGGCATGAATCTCACGGGTAACAAGATCGGCGTTCTCTTCATTGTCCAGCTTCAGATAGAAGGCCGAGGCCTTGCCGTCCGAGCCGGTCAGTTCCCCCATGGTGGTAATGGGAATCAGCTTGCGGCCGCCCTTGCCATGCTCGAAGATGCCGGAAATGCGGAAGGGGTGCTTCATGACCGAAACCGTTTCGCCCACATGATGGCCGCCACCGGTCAGGGCATAGACGTCGTCCACAATGAGGTCGTACGGCCCCTGCGGAGGACCTCCCTCCAGATAAACAAAGGGGCTCAGTTTGCTGTAGCTGGCATAATCAATGCCCCAAAGAACCTCCAACTGGTCGGTCATCGACAGGTTGGTAAAGACGGGCGAGGCCACGGTAACGTGCGGAACCTTGGCCAGCACCTCGGTCAGCTTGACCGAGATCGGCGCGCCGCTGACTCCGTTCAGAAAGGTCGCATTGCCGGGCCGCACCATCAGATCCGCGCCAATTCCGTTGTTCATCCGCTTCTGTCCGGTAAGCTGGCCCATCAGAATGGCGATGATCGACAGCATCATGACGACTTCAATGGCCACGGCAAAGATGCTGATCACCGAGCGCAAGGGCCGGTGCAGAAGGTTGGCGAAAACGAGCTTATTCATGATTTTGAGTCTGGCTCCCAGGGGCTGTACGCCCGGTCTGCTGCCTCTAGGGTAACAGGGCAGCCGGGCAGGATTTTTCCGTGTTTTTAGCGGATGTAAAAATTTGATCAAAGATTATCTCACTCACAAAGAAATTCGCTTTGACTCCGGGATTAGGCAGGTTTATCGTGAAGGGTAAATCCCAGAAGGGGTTAGTAGGATTTTTCAGGAACCGATGGGAAACTTTGGCGAAGACTTGCGCATGGAACGGCTCAGTCGTGGTATTGCGCTGGAACAGATCACCGCGGTGACCAAGATCAGCAAGCACCATCTCGTGGCGCTTGAGCAGGAGCGTTTTCGCATGCTCCCCGGTGGAATCCTCTCAAAAGGCATTGTCCGTGGCTATGCAGACGCGCTTGGTCTGGACACCAATGTCTGGACCGATCGTTTCGTCAAAGCCTCCAACGCCGCCGGACAGACCATTGAATGCGAAGAGGACTGGGCCGAGTTTGCCGCCAATGTAGGCCGGGCCCGCATTCTGCGCCACGATGCCTTCGAGGTGCGTTTGCGATGGATCGGCGCAATTCTGCTGCTGTTGGCTATTTCCGCCGCCGCCTTTCTCAGCCTGCGCTACTACGGCGTACGTGCCGGCTGGTGGCCAACCCTTCTGCCCATTGAGGAATGCAAGGCATTCTTCAGCAATCTGGCCCATAAGGCAGCCGTTCCGGCCAGCCGGTGAGTGAGTCTGCTTCCAGCACCTAGCACTTGGCCTGCAAACAACCCTCCCCGGCAGCCGTCCAACAGAATGAGCGGGCCAACCGAACAAAGCAAAAATCTACGGTTTGACCCTGTGCCATCGGATTAATAGACTTTGAGGCAGGGTCAAAACAATGAAATTGCGCGGTTCGCACCTTTTTGTGTCGGTTTTTGCATGTCAGCTTGGACTGGCGGCCGTAGTTGCGCCCGCGCCCATGGCTGCCCAATCCTCCACTTCGTCTGCGCCGGGCAATGTGGCCTATGTGCGGGAAAAGACGCCCACGCTGGTTGATCCGGCGGGTCCAACCATCTCGCTGATTGCCTCGGAGCCGGTCTTTGACATGGCCGCCGCGCTGAATACATGCGGCTATGACGAGGGCCTGAGCAACAGCCTGCCCGAACGCCAGCGCGTCCGCGAACAGATCAGCGCCGTCATGACCAAAAGCGAGGATGCGCGCGCCCGCCGCGATGCTCTTTGCCTCTATATTGCCCAGCACCGCATGACCGGCACCGAGCGCGACAACTCTCAGTATCTTTCGCTCTCGCTTTATCTGACGCCGCCCCCGGAGCTGGAAGTCACGGCCGATCTGACCGAAATGCCGCCCGACGCCACCCAGGTGGCCGAGGTGGCTCCGCTACTGAAAAACTTTGCCGAAGCCGTTGATCTGCGCGGCATCTGGCTGACTACCCACCGGCTCTATGACGAAGATGTGGACAAGCTCCATGACCCGCTCTCGAAGATGGTCGTAAACACCAACCTTTACTTGAAGATGCCAGCCTCCACCTACGATGGACGGCGCTTCATCGTGGTGGTGGAACCGCAGCTCTCGCCGGGAACGGTGAATGCCCGCGTCTATGGTACGGATTACGTAGTGTTGGTTTCGCCCACTGCCGACGGCAAGATCCGGATGAACGACATCCGCCACACCTACCTGCACTATCTGATTGAACCGCTGCTCTTTGCCCGCTCCAACGCGATTGACCGCACCGGCCCCGTGCTCAAGGAGATCCGCGAGGCTCCGCTCGAGTTCCGCTACCGCTCCGATACGGTGGCGCTGACGGTGGAGTGTCTGATCAAGGCCATTGAAGCCCGCACCATGGACACCGGAATCCCCGACTACAAGCTGCCCACCGACGTGGACCGTTCGGCCCTGACCAAATATGAGATCCAAAAGCGTCAGGTGGAGGCCCGCCAGGAGCAGGTACGTGTGTCCACCATGCACCACGACATGACCCAGGGCTTTGTGCTCACCCAGTACTTCTACGAGCAGATGGTCCAGTTCGAGCACGACCCGGCCGGCCTGCGCGACAACATTGGCGAAATGGTCTACAGCATGGACGTGGACCAGCAGGTGCACCGCGCCCGCCAGCTTGAGTTCGACAAGGAAGCCGACACCGACGTGCTGGTGCGCAGCAAGCCCAGGAAGCTGGAAGGTCTGGATCTGGCCGAGGCCAGGCTCTCCACGGGCGACGTAAAATCAGCCGCCAGCATCGCCGAACAGGCACTCAAAGCAGCCAACGGCAACGAAACCACGGCCGACGCGGCCCGGGCACACTTTCTGCTGGCCCGCGTCGAAGCGCTGACGGGCCAGCCGGAAGCGGCCATCGGCGACTTCCAGAAGGCGCTGGCCAACAGCAAGGATCAGCGCCTGCTTAGCTGGTCGCACATCTATCTGGGCCGCATGCTGGACCTGGACTGCAAACGCGACGAAGCGGTCAGCGAGTACAAGCTGGCGCTGGAGAACCGCGACGGGCGGCAGGATACGCGCTTAGCAGCCGAACGCGGCGTCAAGCTGGCTTACGCCGTCAAGGGCCACAGCTGCGAGGATGAGGACCAGGACGGCGCTCCCAAGCCCGCCGACAAGAACGCCGACAAACCGGCAGAAAAGCCGGCAAATCCACCGGCTACGCCTAAGGGAGAGGCTGGAAATCCATTCCCCGGAGGGATTTAGCTCACTGGGGGCTGGGCATACAGCCCGGCTAGGCGTTTAATAGGAGTAGTGTAAGACGCGGGCCGGTCCACCCGGCCCGCCCACCGTTTCAAGAAGAAAGCAGCGGGGCGTGCAGGAAGATTTTCAAGAACTCGAAACAGCCCTGGGGCACGTCTTTGCGCGCCGCGGTTTGCTGGTGCGCGCCCTCACCCACCGCTCGCGGGTTCATGAACAACTGGTCCAGGCCCAACAAGAAGAAGGGCACGAGCCCCCTATCACCCCCGGTGACAACGAGCGGCTGGAGTTTCTGGGCGACGCCGTGCTGGGTCTGGTGGTAGGCGAGGCTCTCTTTCAACTGCATCCCGAATGGCATGAGGGCGAACTGACCCGCGTGCGCTCCCTGCTGGTCAGCCGCCATCATCTGGGCCAGGTAGCTGAATCCATTGATCTGGGAAAATTCATGCTGCTCAGCAAGGGCGAGGACCGCAGCGGACTGCGCCGCAAAAGCACTGTGCTTTCGAACGGCATGGAAGCCGTGATGGGCGCGCTCTATCTGGATGGCGGTCTGGATTCCGTACGAACCTTTGTACGCCGTCAGGTGATGGGCGAAACGGCCAAACAGCTGGCCGAGGAGGTTCGCTCCGGCGCGGCTCTGGGCAACTACAAGTCTGCCCTGCAGGAGCGGTTGCAGGCCGAGCATACCGGAACCCCGGTCTACCGCGTAAAAAGCGAGAGCGGTCCTGACCATCGCAAGAAGTTTCTGGTGGAAGTGCGCCTGAAGGCCGAAAACAATGAGCCCGGCAAGATGCTGGCCCGCGGCACTGGCAGCACCAAAAAGAACGCCGAGCAGGATGCCGCCCGCCGGGCCCTGCAATTGCTGGACCGGATAGCAGCCAAAAATGCCGCCGTGGAAGAAGACGACGAGAATGCCGACGATTCCGGGCAGGTGCAGCCTTGAGCACACCCGCGCTGCCCCCGGCACATCCTGAGCCGGCCCTACTCCCCACACCCACGGTGCCTGACGCGGCTTCTTCCCTGCTGCGGACGCTGATTGTGGCTCTGTTTGCCATCACCTTTCTGCTGCAGCCGCTGCTGATTCCCAGTGAAAGCATGGAGCGCACCCTGCTGGTGGGCGATTTTCTGCTTTTCAATAAGCAGGTTTTTGCACCGTCAGGCTGGCTCAGCCGCCACCTTCTGCCTTACCGCGATGTGCAGCGGGGCGATATTATCGTCTTCCATCACTCCAACCCGCCGCTGCTGGTCAAGCGCGTAGTGGGTCTGCCGGGCGACCGGCTGCACATCGACAATGGCCGGGTGACGATCAACGGTGTGCCGCTGAGCGAGCCCTATGTGGCCTTTGAACCGGCCCCGCCCAATCCCTTCCGCGACCATTTTCCAGCCAGCGTCTATACCGACCCCCAGGTGGACCCCGACTGGTGGCGGCTGATGCAGAGTCTGGTGCGGAATGGCGACCTGACCGTGCCCCCAGGCGAGTACTTTGTGCTGGGCGACAACCGCAACCACAGCAAGGATTCCCGCTTTTGGGGCTTTGTTCCGCGCGAGTCCATCATCGCCCGTCCCCTGGTCATTTACTTCTCGCTGCGCCGCCCTTCAACGACCGATGTGCAGCAGGCCAGCGATGATAGACTCACACACGATGGGGAGCTGTCGGCCCGCCTGAAGGGCTTTGCCCGCTGGAAGCGCATCTTCCAGAGGGTGCGTTGAAAGCAGCTTTCTGCTGCCTTCCTGGAACTGAAAACCGAAAACTGCGTACTGAACACTGAAGACATGACGAAGAAAAACATTTCTGCGGCCCAGGCCGCCCCCGAGACCGGAAATCCGCCCAGTGTCGAGCGGGTAGACGAAACGCCTTTCGAGGCAGTGGCCAGCATCTGTGGAGTGCTGGTCGTCGGCCTGTTCATTCTGACCTTTCTGGCCCAGAACTTCGTGATTCCCTCCGGCTCCATGGAGAAGACGCTGCTGGTGGGCGACCACCTGCTGGTGGATCGCGTCACGCTGGCGCCCGAGGCCAAATGGATGCCGCTGGTGCACTACCGCGAGCCCCGGCGTAACGATATTGTGGTCTTCATCAAGCCGGTGGCCGATCTGGACAACGACGGCAAGCCGCAGTATCTGTTCCTGGTCAAGCGCCTGATCGGCGTTCCCGGCGATCATATTCATCTGCATAATGGCGTGGTCTACATCAACGGCGTTCCGGTAGAACAGCCCCATGCCGAAGCAACCACGACCGACAATCATCAGGACTTTCTGGACGAGTTCCCCAGCGTGCCGCCATACCCGCAGCCGGGCGGAGCCACCGAGAGCTGGGCCGTGGACTTTCCCAATCACATTGAGAACGGCGATCTGGTGGTGCCCGAGGGCAAGTACTTCATGATGGGCGATCATCGCCACAACAGCCTGGATTCCCGCTTCTGGGGTTTTGTCCCGCGGGAAAACATCGTGGGCCGCCCGCTGCTCAACTACTGGTCCTTCCAGACCCCCGAAGACGCTTATGAGCAGACGGGCCTGGGCTCCAGCCTCTCGTGGATGAGCCACGTGGCGCTGCACTTCTTTACCGATACGCGCTGGTCGCGAACACTGCACATCGTGCGATAAGAAAGGAATTCCGATGGCGGACGAAGCGCAGGGTCGGCAGGAAAAACGAAAACATTTATGGTTGGGATTGGGAGCCGTAGCCGTTGTGCTGCTGGCACTCTTTGTACCCCCGCTGATCAGCCTGAACCACTATCAGGGCAAGGTAACGGAGCTGATGTCGGCTTCGCTCGGCCGCCCCGTGCACCTATCCTCGGTGAGCGGTCGTCTGCTGCCCCGCCCGGCCTTTGAACTGAGCAACCTGACGGTTGAGGAAGACCCCGCCTACGGTGTGGAACCGGTGATGCACGCCTCAAGTGTGACCGCCTCCATCCGCCTGTGGGCGCTCTGGCGCGGCAAGCTGGAGATCAGCTCGATCAGCGTGGACGAAGCCAGCCTGAACCTGGTGCGTACCCCCGACGGGCACTGGAATATGGATTCGCTCTTTGGCCGCGCCGCCCAAAAAGGCGTGCTGCAGCCCGGCACCGACGGCCAGTCCGCACGCGCGCCCATGCCCACGCTCAAAGCCACCAGCTCCCGCATCAACTTCAAGGACGGTGAGGAAAAGCTGCCCTTTTCGCTGGTCGATACAGACGTAACGTTCTGGCAGGAACACGCCGGAACGTGGCGCATCCAGCTCAAAGGCCACCCGG
Source organism: Telmatobacter bradus (assembly GCF_048629425.1). Classification (NCBI taxonomy): domain Bacteria; kingdom Pseudomonadati; phylum Acidobacteriota; class Terriglobia; order Terriglobales; family Acidobacteriaceae; genus Telmatobacter; species Telmatobacter bradus. The sequence goes on along the minus strand of NZ_CP184532.1, from coordinate 1,133,892 downwards.
CCCGCACTGATATGAGCATGAGCTCGGGCGATACCGGCGTGCTGGAAGTCTCCGGCAGCCTGCAAGCCGCCCGCGAGATGCGCCAGATGCCGCTGAACCTGGACGTGGACTGGCGTGAAGCCCAACTGGGCCAGCTTACCCGTCTGGCTGTGGGCAAGGATCCCGGCTGGCGCGGCGACCTGCGTGGCCAGCTCCATGTGGAAGGCACCGCCGACGCCTTGACGGTGAAAAGCCGCCTGCGCGCTATCGGCGTCCACCGGCAGGAGTTCGCTCCCGCCTCTCCGCTGGACTTTGACGCCAATTGCAGTTTCGTTTATCGCTTCTCGGTGCATACGCTCGAAAATCTGGAGTGCAACTCGCCGCTCGGCACTGGCAAGCTGCGTCTGGCAGGCGATTTGCCCGCCGACGGCTCAGCCAAGCTGACGCTGGAGCTGGACAAGATTCCCGCCACCGCCGGGTTGGACGCACTGCGTACCGTGCGCAGCGGCTTTGGCGCTGGCCTGGAGGCTTCCGGTTCCATCACTGGTCGTCTGGACTACGTCCGGACCGTGGACCAGCCTGCCCCACTTACCCCGACCAAACACGCAGCCAAGAACAAGGCTGTGGATCCGGGGCCGCTGACCGGCGAACTGACGATTGAAAACTTCCGCCTGAGCGGTGAAGGGCTCAGCCAGCCTCTGGACGCAGCCAAAATCGAGCTGCACCCTGAAGTCAGCAGCCTGAGCGGACGCGTTTCTCTGGCCGGCACAGCCAGCTTCCCGCTGGGCGGCAGTACGCCGGTAGCGCTCGGCTTCTGCTTTGGCCTGCGGGGCTACGCCGTGCAGTTGCATGGCTCCATGGCCGTACAGCGCAGCCGCGAACTGGCCCATGCGGCAGGCTTCAATACTGCCCTGCTGGACAATCTGGCCGGCGATCCGCTGATTGTCGATCTGGCGGCGCAGGGGCCGTGGATGGCGCCTGAGACTGGCTCGCTTGCACCAGCTGCCACCACCAACCCAGCCACCAATCCGGCCCCCGTGGCCGACAGCGTAAGTGGCACCGTTGCCCTGCACAACGCCAACTGGAAGGCCAGCTATCTGGTGAACCATCTGCAAATCGCTCAGGCCACCCTGCACATTGAGCCTGCCGGGCTGCGCTGGGATCCGGTCAGCTTTGCCTACGGACCGCTGAAGGGCACGGCCACGCTGCTGCTGCCCACCTGCGCGCCGGACCAGAGCTGCAAGCCGCAGCTCACCGCGCAGTTTGGCGCACTCGACGCCATCACCACACAGGCCGCGCTGCTGGGCGCACAGTCGCCCAAGGGCAACGTACTCAACGAACTAATTGAGCGCCTGCACCCGGCTCAGGCCTTCCCATGGCCCGCGCTGGACGCAGTGGTCAAGGTGGATTCCCTCAGCCTCGGCCCAGTAGCGCTCAAAAAGGCCACGGCCACGCTTACCGTGAACGGCGACGGCGTTGAGGTGAAGTCGCTGGAAACCGATCTGCTGGGCGGCCACGCTCATCTGACAGGTGCGCTCAAGGCCGGCGACAAACCAGGCGACAAGCCCACCTACACCGTCAGCGGACTGATCGAAAAGCTCAGCCCCGCAGCCGTTGGCCAACTGATCGGCGAGCGCTGGACGGGTGGCGATCTGGCCGTCAGCGGCAAGCTGGAAACCGTCGGCTTTACCGGCGACGATCTGGCCAGCTCAGCCCATGGCACGCTGCATCTGGACTGGAAGCGCGGCGCAGTCAGCGGCTCTGGCGCTCCGGTGACTCTGGCGCACTTCGCCCACTGGACGGCCGACGCAGCAATCAGCGGCGGCAAACTCACGCTCCAGCCCAACGAAGCTGTGAACGGCACCCAGAAGAGCTCGGTGAATGGCTCGGTGACGCTGAGCATTCCCGCCAAGGCCAGCTTCGCCCAGACCGCCCCAGCAAAACACTAAAAGAAACGCTGATTCCACCCGAACGGGCCTCTGCGGAGGCCCGTTCGATGTTTCCGCGCCAAAACAGCATGATCCGGCCCGCTACAATGGAGCCATGACCTCACATTCCCCGGCTCAGGCAGCGGAGATCCACTGCGCGGGCGCTCTCTTCGATATGGATGGCATTCTGATCTCGTCGATCGGCTCGGTGAACCGCAGCTGGACGGCCTACTGCCGCATGCGCGGCATTGCTCCCGAGCGGGCGCTGGCGATTGTGCACGGCGTACGCGCTTCCGACACTTTGCGCCGCATACGCCCTGAGCTTGCGGACGAAGCCGAAATCGCCGCCGAGCTAAAGATCATTGAAGACCTGGAAGTGGCCGACACCGAGGACATTCTTGTGCTGCCCGGCGTGCCGGAGCTGCTGCGTGCGCTGCCCCGCGACCGCTGGACGGTCGTCACCAGCGCCACCGAACGGCTGGCCCGTGTGCGGCTGGCGGCTGGCGGCATTCCCGTGCCAGAGCGGATCATCACCGGCGACGACGTCAAGCTGGGCAAACCGCATCCGGACCCGTATTTGGCCGGGGCCAAACTGCTGGGCGTGCCTCCTGAAAAATGCGTGGTCTTTGAGGATGCGCTTTCAGGCGTAAAGGCCGGCCGGGCGGCGGGCGCAACAGTCGTGGCCACCACCTTTACGCATCCGCTGGAGGCGCTCGCAGAGGCTCACTACCGCCTTGCCGACCTGACCGGGATCAGCGTGAACGCCACGGAAGAGGGAATGATTCTCTCCCTTGCCCCCGGCAGCCTGCTGGGCTGAACAGGCAATGGAAACACTCATTTTGGGGCGGGCCTTGTAACAGGGCCCGACTTTATAGCAAATTCAGAATTGCTGTAGAGGGAGTTGATGGACCAAAGTGTCGTTTTCCTCAAGAAAGCGGCATCCTGCACACTCTTTCAGACTGTACGGTCATTCTGAATTTGCTCTAGTCGGGCCATAAGTTTTGCAAAATGAGTAGGCTTTAGCCCCTGAGGGACGATCCTTCTCCGCTCCGCAGGGATTCAGCCCATTTTCCCCAGACAAAACAGCCGTATCTTATTCGCTGGCTTCAATATGGCGGCCGTGCGCATCCTGCAGCGGACGGGCGTTCACGTGCAGCAGCGCGTTGGCCAGCTTGAACTGGCTGCGGCTCATGGTCATATCCTGCTGGAAGATGAACCAGCGTACCCCTTCGGTGCAGGGCGGCGCGGTGAGTGAGCCGGTGTAGGTCCAGTAGCCGCGATCCTGCGGCAGAAATCCGCCGGGGTTGATCGGCTCAGTAATGATTTCGCTCTTGCCCGGCGCGGTGGGCAGATGCTGCCACAAGGTGGAAAGCAGGGCGTTGGGGATGTCCTGATCCTGCTGGAAGCGCACGGCCACCACCGCCAGCTTGCCATCCGCCGACTTGTGCACCAGGTGCACGTCCATATCAGCAAATTTGCCCTTGATAACCTCTTCGCCGGGATGGTGGAAGTGGAACTGCACCAGATCATAGCGCACGCCATCGGCCACAATGTAGCTGCCCGGATGCACAGTGGCCAGCAGCGTGTGGCCGTTGTTCTCAAAGGTCACGCCACCTGAAATGTAGTGGAACTCGATGGGCCGAAGCGCCTTGTCCAGATGCGCGCCGCGAATATCTATGGGCGACTGCGCATGGCCCTTGTTGCAGGCCGCGTAGGCCGGATCAAGCTTGCTCCAGATGATGGGGCCGGTCTTGCCCTCGTAGCTCCAGGGAGCGCCCGACTGTGCAACGGCCAGAGATGCCAAAAGAGCGAAACACGAAGCAATAGCTAGAATCTTCATCATGACTCTCCACTGTGGAGCAAAAACAGGCTCCCCGCAGCATTTTAGAGCATTTCCAGAATACATATAGACTTTTTGAGCAATTTGCAGGGTCCCTTTTTCTTGATGAAAGAGGAACTTGAGTGCTTTCCTTCGGTCTACACCAATTTCCGAAAATCCTATATGGTATGGACGCAATAAAACAGAAAAGTATTCACTGCAAAGAAAAATGCGGACCGTTCCCAGGGAACGATCCGCATTGCTGCTGAAAACCAGCTTAGAAGTTCAGCGATGCGCCGGCCGAGTAACGGAAGCCGTTGGCCGAGAGGGTGGCGTTGTCAGCCAGAGAGTTGCTGCTGCCGCCAGCAAAGTGGTCCATGTTGATCTGGTGATTCCAGTAGTCCAGCTCAGCAGGGCGCACCGAGAGGTAACGATTGATGCGCACGTTCACGCCACCACCGGTGACGGTGGCAAAACCAGCCGCACGGCAGGCCTCGCCATTGAAATTGCAGCCATACGACTTGCCTTTGTAATCGAGATTCACCGCGTACTGATTGGCGCCAAGCAACTCATGCGCGAAAACATTGACGCGACCACCCACAACGGAGGGAACCGTCCAGCGAACGACCGGGCCGACCAAATAGCTGCGGCTGATGTTGACTTCCTGCTCGGCAGGATAGCCCGACAACGAACCCTGCTTGCGCGAGTAAGAGAAGGCTGCCTTGACGCCGAAGTTCTTCAGCGGGAAGTATGCTGCCGTAACCTGTCCTCCGTTCAAGCTGAACGGAGAGTATACGTTCTCATTGTTCACAGTGCTGGCATGGAACGCATTAAAATCGCCGAAGGAGCGATCGAAGTCATAGCCGACATAAACTTCATACTTATCGAAGTTATGCTTGGGCGCTGCGGACTTTTGTGCGGATGCAACACTGGCGAAAACAAACAAAACAGAAATGATGCAAAGAAGCTTGCGCATGTATCTTCCTATCCCTTCCCGAATTGAGAAGAAATGATTGAAGGATGCCACATAGTAAACATGACATACGTTGAGAGAGTCATTACGATAACTAGTCTTCGTCTTAACTGGCCCTATAAATATGAAGCCCAAGTGTTATCCAAAGACTTATCTATATTAACTAAATATTAACCAACTTGCAACCCTTGCTACCATACGTAAGGCTAGGACGATAACTCACGAGCTATCGGTTTCATCTATTTCAAAAAGCGAATCTCCAGCCTCTCGAATCCCGGAAAGCATCCGCTATCTTCTGCCCACAGAAAAAGGGCGGGTGTTTTCACACCCGCCCTGCTTGAAAAGGAACCTGATTGTGACTTACAGACCAGCCTGCTGCTTGAGCGTGGCGGCCTTGTCGGTCGCTTCCCAAGTGAATTCGGCTTCGGTGCGGCCAAAGTGACCGTAGGCAGCCGTCTTCTGGTAGATCGGGCGACGCAGGTTCAGGCTCTCGATGATGCCCTTCGGCGTCAGCGAGAAGTTCTTGCGAACCAGCTCGGTCAGCTTGTCGTCAGCCACCTTGCCGGTACCGAAGGTATCGACCAGGACGCTGACCGGCTCGACCACGCCGATGGCATAAGCCAGCTGGACTTCAGCCTTGTGAGCCAGACCGGCAGCCACGATGTTCTTGGCGATGTAACGCGCCATGTAAGCAGCCGAACGGTCCACCTTCGTCGGATCCTTGCCCGAGAAAGCGCCGCCGCCGTGACGGCCCGCGCCACCGTAGGTGTCCACGATGATCTTGCGGCCGGTCAGGCCGGTGTCGCCCATCGGTCCGCCGATGACAAAGCGGCCGGTCGGGTTGATGTGGTACTTGGTGTTCTCATCGAGCCACTCGGCGGGCAGAACGGCCTGGATCACATACTTCAGGATGTCGGCGCGCAGCGCTTCGGTGCTGATGGAATCGGCATGCTGGGTGCTGATGACCACGGCGTCGATGCGGGCAACCTTGCCGTCCACATACTCCACGGTAACCTGGCTCTTGCCGTCGGGACGCAGGTAAGGCAGCTTGCCATTCTTGCGCACTTCGGTGAGCTTGCGGGTCAGCTTGTGGGCCAGGGAGATAGCGGCCGGCATCAGCTCGGGCGTCTCGTCCGAAGCGTAGCCAAACATCATGCCCTGATCGCCGGCGCCGCCGGTATCCACACCCTGGGCAATGTCGCCCGACTGCTTATTGATCGTCGAGATGACCGCACAGGTGTTGGAGTCGAAGCCATAGAGCGCGTTGTCATAGCCGATGGAGGCCACAACGCCGCGCACCAGGCCCTGGAAGTCCACATAGGCCTTGGTGGTGATCTCGCCGGCAATGACGACGAGCCCGGTGGCAGTCAGCGTCTCGGCGGCCACACGGCTGTACGGATCCTGCTCGAGGCAGGCATCCAGGATAGCGTCGGAAACCTGATCGGCAATCTTATCCGGATGGCCTTCGGTAACAGACTCGGAGGTAAACAAGAAACGGTCGCTCAACTTCTAGCTCCTGCCCATTGAAGGGGTTCAGATGTTTTGCGCGGGGGCGGCTCTTGACGAACCGGCCGACGCGACCAGAAAAACGAAGACGGGCTGAACCGGCTTCCTCTGGCGCGCGCTTCAGGCGCATACGCACACCATGGCTCCAATAGTCACTGTGTGCGTCCTACTATGGTAATCGCCCAGCCCCAGCCAGAGCAAAGAAACACAGTGAATGGAATAGATCGCAGCCCGAAATGCGGCTTGAGCTGGCTCAGCGGAAGAAACTGTTCCCGGTTTTCCGATCTCTGTTCCCTGTTGTCTCCATTCCACGCTATACTGCTCGCCACCCGGAGGCCGTGCATTCCCCCGTGCCGAGCGGCTCCGTTCTGCCAAGGAGGTTGCCCATGCAGTTGCACAACACCTATAACACCCACGCCACCATCGATGCGGTGCTGAAGGCCAAGACCCAGCAGCGGATTCTCTCCATCACACCCCAACAAACCGTCTACGAAGCTCTGGAAAAGATGGCGGCGTACGACGTGGGCGCTTTGCTGGTGCTCGAAGACGGCCGTCTGGTGGGCATTCTGAGCGAGCGCGACTACGCCCGGCGCGGCATTCTGCACGGGCTCAGCTCGCGCGAAACCACCGTGCGCGAAATCATGACCCAGCAGGTCGTCACCGTCACACCCCGTCAGGCCGTAGACGAATGCATGACCCAGATGACCACGCACCACTTCCGCCATCTGCCGGTGGTAGAGAAAGAGCAGGTGGTGGGGCTTATCTCGATTGGCGATCTGGTCAAGTGGGTGATTCGCGGCCAGCAACAGGCCATCGAGACACTGGAAGGTTACATCGTCGGCTCTTACCCGGCGTAGGCTCTATCAAAATTGGGAGGGAGCAGGGACCTTTAGGTCCCTGAAGAGTGGACGCAGGGAATATCGCCTTTAGGCGCGGGCTTTTCTTCCATGGACAGCTTCGAATGCCTGCCCGTAAAAACACTTCCGAGGCTGAAGCCCACGCTCACTGTGCAGATTTTTTTGCGGGGGTTGCCCACCCCGCCTCCCTCCGCTACGAGTTTTTCCGCTGGCAGTTACGCCTTCGTCTCCTGCTCCTGATACTGCAACTGGTAGAGCTTCCAGTAGAGGCCGCGCTTGCCGAGCAGCTCCTGATGCGAGCCCTTTTCGCGCAGTTGAGCCTTGTGCATGACGAGGATGGTGTTGGCGCGCTGCACGGTGGAGAGCCGGTGCGCGATCAACACGCTGGTGCGACCTTCCACCATCCGGTCCAGCGCGGAGCGGATGCGCAGTTCCGTGTCGGTATCGACGCTTGACGTCGCTTCATCGAGGATGAGAATGCGCGGATTGTAGGCCAGTGCGCGGGCAAAGTTCACCAGCTGCTTCTGACCGGTGGAAAGCGAGTTGCCGCGCTCCCGCACCGGTTCGTCCAGGCCCTGCGGCAGGCTCTCGATAAAGTCCAACACATTCACGTCGCGGGCGGCGCGGCGCAGGTCTTCGTCGCTGAGCACATCATTGCCCAGACGGATGTTTTCGGCAATGGTGCCGGTGAACAGGAAGGGATCCTGCAAGACCACTGCATAGTGCTCGCGCAGCTTCTTCAGGTCAAGCTGGCGCAGGTCCACGCCATCCACCAGAATCGCGCCGGCCGTCACGTCGTAAAAGCGCATCATCAGGCTGGTGAGGGTGGTTTTGCCCGCGCCGGTGTGGCCGACGATGGCCACCGTATGCCCCGGCTCGACGATAAAATTCACGTCCTTCAGAATCCACTCAATGTTTTCGATGCTGGTGAGTGCGGCATTGCGCTCTTCGGGGGCGAGTTTTTCCGCCTCGGCAATTGCTGCCTGCTGCGCCTCATTGAGCGGCTGATAGGTGAACCAGACCGAGCGGAACTCCAGGCGGTTCGATCCATCGCCATCGACCGGCGCGGTGGGCGTAACGATCTCCGGCTTTTCGTCCAGCAGCTTGAAGATGCGTTCGCAGGCGGCCATGGCGGCCTGCAGGATGTTGTACTTGTCGCTCAAATCCTGAATCGGCTTCCAGAAGCGCTGTGAGTACTGGATGAACATGGCCAGCATGCCGATGGTGACCGTGCCCCCACCGATGACGCTGAAGCCGCCCCGCCAGAGCACCAACGCGATGGCAATGGTGCTGAGCAGTTCCACCACCGGGTAGTAAAGCGCGTAGGCATAGATCGTGTCTTTGAAGGCGATCATGTGCTGCTCATTGACCGCGGAAAAGTCGCGGAAGGCGCGACCCTCGCGATTGAACAACTGCACCACGCTCATGCCCGAGATGTGTTCCTGGGTAAAGCTGTTGATGCGGGCAATGGCGGCGCGCACGCGGCGATAGCTGGACCGCACCGACTCGCGGAAGACGCTGGTGACCACCAGAATGATCGGCAACACCAGAAAGGCCAGCAGCGACAGCCACCAGTTCATGGTGATCATCACGCCAGCCATGATCAGCAACATGAAGAAGTCGTTGACGATAGACAGAATGCCGTCGGTGAACATGTCATTGACGGCATCCACGTCCGAGGTCAGGCGCGTCACAAGCCGGCCCACGGCGTTGTTGTCAAAGAAGCCGATGTGCATCTTCTGCATGTGGCGGAAGAGCTCGCGGCGCAGATCGAACATGATCTTCTGGCCGGTCCACTGCATCAGGTAGGTCTGGATGAAGGAAAAAAGATAGGAAGCGACCAGCGTGATCAGATAAATGATGGCCAGTTGGGTAATGCCTGCGGTGGGGTCGTCCGGCAGGCGGCGGGTAAGCCAGCCCGTGGCCACGCCGCCCGAGCGCATCAGGTAGCGGTCGATGGCCACCTTGACCAGGTACGGGCCGCTTACATCGCAGCCCGCCTTGAGCGAGACGCTGACGGAAGCAATGGTCGCCTGCACCCAGTAGGGCCGCACATAACGAGCCAGCCGCGCCGCCAGACGCGAGTCATAGACCTTGCCTACCGGGTCTTCGTCGGTCTTGCGCTCGGCCTTCGGCCTGCCCAGAGAGAATCTCTTTTTTTTCTGCTTTTCTTCCGCCATGGATCGGGTGTTCGCCCTTCTCTTTTCATTGTAAGCGGCGGGGGATTCCCTTTCGTAAGCGTTCGCGTCTTTACGCCGCTTTAGAGCGAAATCAGAGTAAACGTGCCCTTGCTGAGAATATTCAAGGGGTCTTTTTCTTAAGGAAAAAGACCCCCGATGGAATTGCCTCTGGGTATAGCTACTCTGTTTTTGCTTTAGTGCCCGTCAGGCTGGGGAAGCGCAGGCAGCTCAGGCAGCGCTGGTGTGTCGGGCTTCAGTTGCAACAGGATGCCAATCGCATCTGGCGGCAGCGCCTTGTCGGCGTTGGCCAGCAGGAGCGAGACCTGTTCGACCTCGGTTTCGGTCAGCACGTCCTTGTAGGCAGGCATACCGGTCAGCCGGATTCCGTTCGAAACCTTCCAGAAGGTTGCGGTGGCCGGGTCGTCGCTGACGCCCACCACGTCTTTTCCATGCTTTTCCCAAAGCTGCGGAGCCATGGGGTACATGTGGCTGCCCGCTTCGGACGGGTGGCCATGATAGCCATGACAACTGGCGCAATGATCGTGATAAATATGCGCTCCGGCCACCAGATTCTTTTCGTCGGCCTCCGTCTGCAGCTTTTTGGGGCTGCCTGCATGGACACGTGCATCGCGCGCCATGGAAGCCAGCCATTGTTCCATGGGAAAAGGCTTATCGGCCACCGCAACGGGCGCATGCCCAAAGCGCAGCCAGCAGATTAAAACCAGTGGCAGAACCGCTACTGCCAGCAACACACCCAGCGCCACACGCCCCATCTTCAAAAGCCTCCGTGGAGATGATTATGAGGCCTTCTTCGGCAGATTGCACCGAGTACGGAAGCCGTTGTAGCAAAGCGGCACAGTTCAGGACGAAATTCGCATCGACATGCCCCTTGAAAATCATCCAGAGTGCCGTCCACCCCCTCCCCGGAGGCTACAATCACCGCCAGGAGGTCCACCATGTTCACACCCCGCCCCATCGGATTTGTGAAGAGCCCCTACCAGGACGTTGCCGCCATTCCCCGCGGCCTGGGCGCACAGCAGCAAGCGGAAGGCAGCATCGAAATCCTGCGCGAGTTCGAGCCAGGACTCACCGACATCGAGGGATTTTCCCACCTTTACGTGCTGTGGGTCTTTGATCGGCCGGAGGGTGATCCGGCGCAGCATTACGAGCTCTACGCCACGCCACCCACCGATGACCGCCCGCACGGCATCTTTGCCACGCGCTCACCACACCGGCCCAATCCGCTGGCGCTCACCGTGGTGGAACTGCTTGGCCGCGATCAGGGTTCACTGCGGGTGCGCGGGCTGGACATGCTCGACGGCACGCCCATCCTCGACATCAAACCCTACATGTCTAACATTCCGGAAGAAAAACTACGCCGTGGTTGGCTGGCCGAGGCGGAAAAGCGGGTAAAGCAGCTTCTAGCTCCCAGCCTCTAGCTTCCAGCTCATCTTGCAGACTTGCGCCGCATTGGCATTGGAACAACTGCCTTCGCGAAAACCATGGACCTGATTCCGCCACAAATTTGGCTGAAAGCAGAGAACCAGAAGCTGGAAGCTAGAGGCTAGAAGCTGGAAGCTGATGGCTGACAACTGCTTTCAGCTGCTTTTCCGCCTCGGCCAGCGTGAGGCCGCGCAGTAGAAAGACCTTGCTGCGGTTCAGCTCTCCCTGCACCAGCTCGACTTTAGAACGGGACAGGGAGAAAAAGCTGGCCAGAAACTGAACCAGCGCGGTGTTGGCCTTGCCTTCCACCGGCGGGGCCTGCACGGCAATCTTCAGTTGCGCTTCCGCGCCCTCGCCAAAGACTCCGCTGATGGCCGTTTTGCGGGCTCCCGGCTGGGCGCGCACGGCCAGCGTCACACCCGCCGCCGTCTCGCGCAGCATCAGAGCGTCCTCGCCGGATAGGCCCTTGCGCCAAACAGCGCCGTACCCACACGGATGCGGGTTGCGCCCTCCTGAATGGCCAACGCAAAATCGCCGCTCATGCCCATGGAAAGCTCCGCAAAGTTGAGCCGCGCATGTTGCTGCACCCACTGCTCGCGCAGGGTGCGCAATTGCCGGAAACAGGCGCGCGTCGCCTCTTCGTCCACGCCAAGCGGCGCAATCGTCATCAGGCCACGCGCTTCCAGGTGCGCCAGATCCGGCAACCGCTCCAACAGTTGGGCGGCTTCGTTCGAATGCGGATCGAGCCCGGCCTTGCTCTCTTCGCTGCTCAGCTTCACTTCCAGCAGCACAGGCAGGCACTTGCCCAACTTGCCGGCCGCCTCATTCAACCGCTCGGCCAAACGCAGCGAATCGAGCGAATCAATACCGTCGAAAAGCTCCACCGCTCGCGCCGCCTTGTTCGACTGCAGATGGCCGATCAGATGGCACTCGGCTTTTTCTCGTTGCGCTCCCAGTTCCGGGGCCTTGGAAGAAAATTCCTGCACGCGGTTTTCGCCGAACAGATGCAGACCAAGCTGCAGAGCTTCCAGCATCTTTTCCGTCGGATAGGTCTTCGAAACGGCCATCAATGCGACTTCCGAACGCGGGCGACCGGCGGCGCGGCAGGCAGAGGCGATCTGTTCTTCCAGGTGTTGCAAATTTTCAGCAAGCGTTGACATTTTATTTTCTCTATTTTTAGTGTAGCCGCAGGCGCATCCCCGATACTGTGAGCATGTGGACCGTTGTTCTGCTCATCATTTCGTTCCACCAGTGGTAGCGGCCTTTCAGCACACCTTCTTTCACAGCGCTTTTCCGCAGATACTTCACCGCCTCCAACAAAAACGCCGGTCTGGAAGCTTGCGGCTTCCAGACCGGCGTTTTGCTCCGGGGGAGGAACTACTTGTTCTCTGGCGCAGCCGCGCTGGCTGGGTGCAGCACGCGATAGCTGGAACCGCCATGCGACCAGACGAGCAGCAGGATGTTCTTGCCCGCGGGAGCCGCATGCAACTGGCTGGCAAAGCTCTGCGCGTCCTCCACAGCGTGGCGATTCACCTCCAGAATCACGTCGCCCGAGCTCAAGCCCGCATCGTCGGCCGGGCTGCCAGGACGCACATTCTCCACCGCCACGCCCTTCATTTTTTCAGGCAGGTTGAGCTGCTGGCGGGCATCATCGTCCAGATCCGCCAGCGAAAGACCCAGTTTGCCGGTTCCGGGCTGCTCATCGCCGTCGCTGGAGGCCGTTTCGGTCGTGGCGCTATACTCGCCCACCTTCACCTTGATCGTCTCGGGCTTGCCGTCGCGCAGAATGCCCAGTTCTACCGTGCGGCCGGGTGCAATCTGGCTCACGACCACCTGTAGGGCGCTGCTGTTGGCAATCTTTTGGCCATCGACTTCACGCAGCACGTCGCCGCTCTTCACTCCTGCCTTGGCCGCCGGAGAGTCGGGCATAACCTGAGAGACAATGGCACCTGCGGCATCGGGCAGATTGAAGAATCCAGCGTTTTCCGGCGTCACATCGTTCATGCTCAGGCCCACATAGCCGTGGTGCACCACGCCGTCCTTGATGAGCGCCTCGGCGCTAGCGCGCACAATCTGCGAGGGAATGGCGAAGCCTGCTCCGGCAAATGAACCGCTGCCGCTGATGATGAAGGTGTTGATACCGATCAATTCCCCCCGCGCATCCACCAGCGGTCCGCCGCTGTTGCCGGGATTGATGGCTGCATCGGTCTGGATGAATGCGCCGGGCTTGCGGTTGTCATCCGAGTAGGGATTGGGCCGGTTCACGGCGCTCACAATGCCCCGCGTCACCGAAAACTCAAAGTAACCGAAGGGACTGCCAAAGGCCAGCACCGTCTGCCCCGGATGCAGTTTGGTGGAATCGCCCCAGGCTACCGTGGCCAGATCCTTGGCGTCGATGCGCACCACAGCCAGATCGTTCAGCTTGTCCACGCCGATGAGCTTGGCCGGAAAGACGCGGCGATCATGCAGCGTGACGCTGATCTTGGTGGCGCCATCCACCACGTGGGCGTTGGTCACAATGTAGCCGTCGGGTGAGATCACAATGCCCGAACCCACGCCGTGCTCCACCTGCTTCTTCTGCTGCTGCTGGCCTTGCTGGCCAAAAAAGAACTGGCGGAAGCCGGGCGGCAGTGCCCCTTCGGGAATCCCCTGCTGTTCAACCTCAGCCTTGTGCTCAGCGGTCACGCTAATGCTGACCACGGCGGGCGTCACGCGGGTAGCCACCGCTTCCACAGCATGATCCAGAGCTTCCAGCGCACTTACGCTGGCGTCGTCCAGCGGCTGCGCGGCCACAATCGCGCTGCTCTCGCCGTGGATGGCAGCAAAAGCCGAGGTCGCGGGAAAGGCCAGCACGGCAGCCATCAGCGCGGCAACGGCGGCAGTGGGCTTCACTTTGGCAACTAATGAATTAATTGATGCGGTCATAAAAACATCTCCTTTGTGACTTTGCGGGGGTATTTCACTCAAAAATCGTTGTTGCTGCGTTATTGCTGTTGCGGTTTGAATTGCTGAACGTTACAAGTCAAAAATCATCAAGTCCGGGGCCTGCGCCTGGTTAGTCTGGGCGGTTGCGGGAACAACAACCGTCCAGCGCGTGACCACAAGCACCGGAGCATCCTCGCCCGTTTCATAGTCGCGGACGGTCAGATTGCGGCGGACCATGGTCTCTTCATAGACAGCGAAGACGACCACCGGCTGGCCAGCCGGGGCGAAATTCTGTGCGGAAGCTTTAGGCGCATACGCATCGCCTGCCGCTGCATCCATCCTGCGTGGAATCACATGGGCCACAACCGGCTCGGCGCGCAGGCCGCTGGCTTCGGCGGGAACAAATTCGCTTGCGGCAGGCTCACTGGCCGCCACTTCCACGGACGGCTCAGAGGAAGAGGTTGCAAAGGAAGCCGCTTTGGCAACAGCTTTGTGCGTGGGCATTCTACCGGCAAGTGCGGGGGCGGGAAGAAGCACCGACGGCTTGGTCAACGCGGTCTGAGCGGTCAAAGCAACCGGGTCAGCCGGAGCCGCAAAACCGATGAACTGCGGCAGGCGGCCAAGCGCCAGCGTAGCTGCCAGCAAAGCGCAGGTGAGCGAACCCACCAGCGGCAGACGCAACGCACGCGGCAATTCGCGGCGGCGACTAAGCAGGCTTTCCACCCGCTCCACCAGCTCCGGACGGCGACGGAAGAGCCCCAGCGCCAGCGCCTCGGCCTGACGGCGCAACTGCAGGCCACGCTCGGCCAGATTGGCCAGGCAGGCGGCATAGGCGCGCGGAGCCCGGGTGCGGCGCACCACGCCCTCGTCACAGGCCATCTCGCGCTCACGGCAAAGCTGGCGCTCGATGAAAAACAGTCCCGGATTCAGGGGCAGAAGGGCCAGAAAGATCTTCTGCAGCAGATTGCTGAAGTCGTCGAGCCGGCGCAGATGTTCGAGCTCATGCAGCACCACCTGGCGCAGCTCGGAAGCGCTCAATTCGCCCAGCAACCAGTCGGGAACCAGAATGCGGGGGCGGAAAAAGCCCACCACGCAGGGTCTTTCGATGGTTTTGGAGGTGCAAAGCTCCACGGCAAAGCGGCCGGGCAGCTTCATTTCGGCTTGCAAATCAGCAGGCAGCGTGGCCAGCTCAACCGGCTGGCCCGCACGGCCGATACTCTGGGCGCGATGGGCGTGCAGCAGCAAAAATCCGCAGCGCAGCAGGGCAATCGTAAGCCACACCGCAGCCAGCAGCAGGCTCCAGCGGCTATCCAGACGGAGCCAGGGAGCAGCGGCGGCATGAGCCTGCGCAGCAGCGGCGCTGCCCGGGTCCGGATTCCGCAATCTCAGCGAAGCCAGCGAAAGCAGCGGCAGCAAGACCACCAGCAAAAACGCCGCCAGCCAGAGCAGGAAACGGTGAGCAGCCTGCAAACGGGGCAGCAGCTTCAGCCCAAAATGCAGCACCAGAACCAGAAACAGGCTCTGCCACAGGGCATTCAGCACGGCAGTGGCAACGGGAGCGGCAAGCTGCGCGCCCACGCCAAAACTCTGCACCAAACCCAGAAAAATATTCATTGCGCCAAGCCCTCCGACGGATCGGGATCAGCGGCAGCGATGGCCTGCTTGAGCCGGTCAAGCTCAGCGGCGGAGAGTTCGCCTTCGCCAAGGAGGGAAAGCAGCAACTCCTCACGGGAGTTCGAGAAGAAACGGCTGAGCAGGTGGCGGACTTCACTGCGTCCGGCCTCCTGCTCGGCCACCACGGCGCGATAGATAAAGGCACGGCCTTCCTGCCGGTGCTCGACGTAACCCTTCTGCTCCAGGATGCGGATGGTCGTCAGCACCGAGTTGTAGGCCAGCGCCTCGCCCTCGGGCATGGCTGCCACCAGATCGCCCACGGCCGATTCGCCACGCAGCCAGAGAATTTTCATCAATCTCAGCTCGGCCTCGGTCAACGTGTTGGACTTTTTCGGTGGCATTTTCTTCCTCTTTCTCCTGCTCCTGCCCGTGCGCATCCAGGAAGACGCCGGGGGCAGATGCCGGGCGGAGGGTAAGCCGCCCAACATTAGAGTAGACGCACAACTAAAAAATTAGTTACCGCAGTTCTATAGATTTTTTTCTTGACCCGGAATCTCCCCCCACAGAAGAATGAAGCACGGTTCACAGCTCCGGGTTTGCAGTTTGCTGTTCACCGTTCGCCATTCGCCCTCCCCTCATTTTTTTGCGCTCTCATCCCTTCTTTGCTTTGCCCCCTGCTTTTGTGTCGTCTGGCACACTGCCCCTTGCAGGCCTCTGCTAGGATAGGGGGGATCGCAGCTCCCGTGGACCGCTGGTACCAAGACTGCAATGCCTCGAAACTGCCCAGTCGCGGCGCTCCCCGGATAAATCAGAAGGAGAAACACAATGCCTCTTGTTTCCATGCGGCAACTCCTCGACGAAGCCGCCAAGGGCGGATACGGCGTCGGTGCATTCAACGTAAATAACATGGAGCAGATTCAGGCCATCATGATGGCGGCCAAGGAGACCAAATCTCCCGTCATCGTGCAGGCCAGCCGCGGCGCCCGCAAGTTCGCCGAGGATCTGTATCTGTTCAAGCTGATCCAGGCCGCTGCCGAACTGAATCCCGAGATTCCGATCGCCATGCACCAGGACCACGGCAACAGCTTTGAGACCTGCGAAAGCGCCATCGCCCTCGGTTACACCTCGGTGATGATGGACGGCTCGCTCAAGGCTGACGGCAAGACCCCTGCCAGCTTCGAAGAAAACGTTGCAATTACCAAGCAGGTGGTGGATTACGCGCACGAACGCGGCGTGACGGTGGAAGGCGAAATCGGCGTACTCGGTGGCGTGGAAGATGGTCACGGCGCGGGCGGATCGGGTCTGGACCACATCACTGACCCCGATCAGGCGGTTGAATTTGCCGAGCGCACCGGCGTAGACGCTCTGGCCATTGCCATCGGCACCAGCCACGGCGCCTACAAGTTCACCAGCAAGCCTGACGGCAGCGTACTGAAGATGGACGTTCTGATCAAGATCCACAAGTACCTGCCCAACACCCACCTGGTCATGCACGGTTCCAGCTCGGTTCCCAAGGAACTGCAGGACGTCATCAACCAGTACGGCGGCAAGCTGAACCCCACCTGGGGCGTTCCGGTCGAAGAAATTCAGCTGGGCATCAAGAACGGCGTGCGCAAGATCAACGTGGACACCGACAACCGTCTGGCCATCACCGGTGCCATCCGCAAGGTCTTCGTTGAGACGCCGGAGAAGTTCGATCCTCGCGACTACATGAAGCCGGCCCGCGAAGCCATGGCCAAGGTCGTTGCCCAGCGCATGACCCAGTTCGGTCAGGCCAGCCATGCAGGCGACTACAAGCCCGTCTCGATCGAAGAGATCGCCAAGGGCTACAAGAACGGCTCGCTGGTCACCAAGCCGCTCGTCTCCAAGTAACTCCGGCATTCCACCCAACAACAAGAGCCAGCCGCAACCACGGCTGGCTCTTGTTGTTTGTCTTTGGACCGCAGACTTCTGCACAAAAAAATGCGACCCGCCGCACCCGATCCGACTCTTGTACAGCATGACGCGTCTCTTCCCCCGATTCCCCTCCCGCGCAGGAAGAACGATCGCTCTTCTTCTGCTGCTCCCACTGCTTGCCGCAGCCGAGCCCGGTTCTGGCAGACACATGCCGGAGCTGCGCGGCGCAACCGCCTGGATCAACTCCCCCGCCCTCCAGCCTGCTGACCTGAAGGGCAAGGTCGTGCTGGTGGACTTCTGGACCTACAGTTGCATCAACTGCCTGCGCACCCTGCCCGCCATGCGCGCCTGGTATGAGCGCTACAAGGATCAGGGGCTGGTGATTGTTGGGGTGCATACGCCGGAGTTCCCCTTCGAGGGTGAGCCAGCCAAGGTCGAACGGGCCGTCAAGCGCTTTGGGCTCCAGTATCCGGTGGCGGTTGACGCCAACCACTCCATCTGGAATGCCTTCCACAACCAGTATTGGCCGGCTCATTATCTGGTGGACGCCAGTGGCCGCATCCGCTACCAGCACTTTGGCGAAAGCGGCGAGGCCGAGGAAGAGAACGAGATCGAACAACTGCTGGCCGAGCGCAATGGCCACCCCACGCAGGCCCGGGCCGGGGTGCGCATGAGCGGCTCGGCCATTGAGCAGCCGGCCGACTTCGGGCAGGTGGGCTCGCCGGAAACCTACATCGGCTCCTCCCGCGCCGAACGCTTTGCCTCGCTCAGTGCCGATTCCACTCCGGGTGAAATTGAACGCTTCGGCTCCCATCTGTACGCCGCGCCCAACCGCCTGCGACTGAACCAGTGGGCGCTGACCGGGCGCTGGACCGACCATGGTCAGTCGGCCACACTAGACTCTGGCCCCGGCTCGATCCTCTTCCGCTTCCACGCCCGCGATCTGCATCTGGTGCTGGGACCGGGTCACTCGAAAAAGCCCCTCCGCTTCCAGGTTCTAATCGACGGCCATGCGCCCGACGCCGCACACGGAGCCGACACCGACACAAACGGCTACGGCACGGTCACGGAAGAACGGCTCTACCAGCTCGTCCGCCAGCCCGGACAGGTGCAGGAGCACACCTTCGAAATCCGCTTCCTTGACGGTGGAGTAGAGGCGTTTTCCTTTACGTTTGGGTGAAAAAGCTGCTGTCGGCCTCTAGCTTTAAAAACAAAAGGGCCGGTCTGAAGACCGGCCCTGAAAAATTCTGGTGCGGCTTCTTGTTTAGCCGTGCACCGAAACACCACTGAAGCTGACCACGGCCAGACCGCGTACCGGCTGCCCAAAAACGCGGGCCGGTTCAAAGCGGCTGAGCAGCAGCAGGTTCTCAACTGCCGCGCGTGTATGGGTATCGTTCTGCCCACTCACAATGCGATAGTCGTACATCTGGCCGGAGTTGTTGATGTACACCTCAACCACCACCGGGCCGGCATTTGCGCCAATCTCGTTGTCGCCTACGCCGGTGGAAAGATACATTAGACGCGCCGGGGTGGCCGAGCCAAGCGGCTCATCCTTGCTGGCCTGCGCCGCAGGCGAGAACATGCCCACCAGCACCGTCACCGTGCCCAATAGCAATACCGCACTGCAAAATCCGGCCGCAGCCTGCAGCATAAAGGGTCCAACGGAGTTCTTCCAGGTCAACATCCAGCCATCCAGCACGCTGGCATTGGCACGGGCGCGTTCCTGGCTGACCGCCACGCGGATCCGCAGCAGCAGATCCTCAGGTTCCTGCACCGGCCCCAACGTGGCCAGCGCCAACTGTGTTTTCTTCAGAGTCTGCCACTCTTGCGCACAACTCCGACACTTCTCCAAATGGGCTGCGATTTGCTGCATCTGCCGCCCATTTAAGCGACCATCCAGGTACTCGGCAAATCGCGCCTGTACTGATCTGCAGCTTGTCATCGCGCCTCCTCTCCCAGGAATAATGTGAACTCCGGACACTCCAGCGGAGCCGGTTTCTGTGCCATCAGCAGGCCCTTCAAAATGGCCCGCCCGCGCACTAGCCGCGACTTCACTGTTCCCAGGTTCACACCCTGCATTTCCGCCACTTCCTCGTAGACAAACCCTTCGATGTCCCGCAGAATCAGCGTAGTACGATACGGCTCTGGAAGCTGTTCCAGGGCTTGCTCGACACGCCTGCGGGTTTCGGCTTGTGCGGCCATCTCGTAGGGCGACTCACCGGGGTCCACCAAGCGCTCCTTGAGGAGCACCGGCGTTCCTGAATCCCCATCCGTGACTTCCATCTCGATGGGAACTTCCTGCTGACGATGCCGCGACCACCAGCGACGCTGGTTGGAGGCTTCATGCAACGCAATCCGGTAAATCCAGGTTTTCAGTGACGACTCGCCGTGAAAGCTGCGTACCCCCCGGAAGACTTTTACAAAAACTTCCTGGGTTAGGTCAGCAGCATCGGCACGATCCTGTACGGAACGCGCCAGCAGGGAGAAGATTGGTTGGTGGTAGCGCGCAATTAGCCAAGCGAAGGCTTCTTCCGAACCGGAGCGCAGCTCCTCGATCAGAGCAGCTTCCTCGGATTGAAGCGCGAGCGCGCTGGCGACATTGCCCATGGTGAGGTCCACCTGCAAATCAGTATCCTCCCACACAACCCCAAAAACAAAGGCTTTTTACGGCCTCCTGCCCCTCTTTGAGCAACCAAAGAGAGTCCCCGCCGCACGCCCCAGCCTAATCAGGCCAAGCTGCCGCAGTCGTCATGGTATGGGAGACGAAACCGGACCGGGAAACCCAGTACATCTCGTACTCCTATTCTCTTAGACACCGACACCCCCACCAAGTGTTCCCGGTCACGATAGACAAAAGAGAAAAAACTAAAGTTTTCTTTTGCCCCTCCAAAAACAGAGGACTTCGCACTCCCAAGTCACCCGGCAGCAGCCGCAGCAGTTACTTTGCACCTACTCGCACTGATTCTGAAGTGTTTATGGGGTTTTCTGGATATACGTAGCGCTTTTCGGAAGGGATTTCCCTGGACGAAAAAAACTCTGAAAGGCATTTCTTCGGACTACAACCATTCCGAAAATGCGTTCAGCCCCGCACTCGCCCAACTTGATTGCCCGTGGACAAGGAGCGATATACCCTGAAGAAGCCCCTGCATTCGAAGCTTTCACCCCCAGGAGATTCCATGCATTCCAAGCAAATACTTGCCATCAGCGCTGCCGCTCTTCTGGCCGTAGCCTCCCTACGCGCCCAGCAGCCCGCAGTCGATCCGGTCCCTGAGATTCCCGGCCTACCCCAGGCCGCACGGGATGCAGCTGCATCCATTGATTCTGAAAAGATTCGTGCCCATGTGCGCTTTCTCTCGCTCGATCTGCTGGAAGGCCGCGGCCCCGGCACGCGCGGAGCCGAGCTGGCTGCCGAATACATTGCCACCCAATATGCGCTTGCCGGACTGCAACCGGCGGGCGACAACGGCACCTACTTCCAGCGCGTTCCGCTGATGGCCGTTCACACCATAGAAGACAAAACAACGTTTTCGTTTGTACCTGCAGAGGGTAAGCCCATCGATCTGGCCTATGGAGCGGAGATCGTCTCCAAAGACCAGACCGGACAGGCGACGGCGGATCTGGATGCGCCCATCGTCTTTGTGGGCTACGGCATTCACGCGCCCGAGTACCACTGGGACGACTATGTGGACGCCCACGGCAAGCCGGTCGACCTGAAGGGGAAGATTGCGCTGGTGATTGTGAATGAACCTCCGTCGAACGACGAGAAGTTCTTCAAAGGCAAGGCTCTCACCTACTACGGCCGCTGGACTTATAAGTACGAGGAAGCGGCGCGGCGCGGTGCCGTAGGCGTATTGCTGATTCACCGCACCGACCTGGCAAGTTATGGCTGGGAAGTGGTGCGAAACTCGCAGGCCATCGAGAAAAGCTATCTGCAAGGCGATCCTGATGCCACGCTGCGCGCTGCTGCCTGGATTCAGCACGACGTGGCACAACGCCTGTTCACGCTCTCTGGCCTCGGCGACCTCGATCAGGCCATCGATGCCGCCGGAAAATCCTTCCATGCCGTTGAACTTCCAGTCCGGTTGCATGGGCACGTCGAGAGCCGCGTCCGCCGTTACGTCAGCTCCAACGTGATTGCCCGCGTGCCTGGCGCAAACCCGGCAGAGCAGGCCGTTCTTTACACTGCCCACTACGATCATCTCGGCATTGATCCTGACGCCAAGGGCGACAACATCTATAACGGTGCCGCCGACAATGGCACCGGCTGCGGCATTCTGCTGGAGCTGGCGCGGACCTATGCGCAGTCTGCGGTGCGTCCGCCGCATGCGGTCTATTTCGCGTCTGTAACGGCCGAGGAGCAGGGCTTGCTGGGTTCGCAATATCTGGGCATGCATCCGCCCATCGCTTCCGGCAACTTTGCCCTCGATTTGAACTACGACATGCTGCTGCCCATCGGTGTTCCGCGCTCGGTGGACCTGGGCGGAGCCGAGCGCATCGACTTCTGGCCCACCGTGCAGAATGTTGCCAAGGCTTTTGATCTGCAGCTTCTGCCCGATCCCACCCCGGGCGCGGGCCACTACTACCGCTCTGACCATTTTTCGCTGGCCCGAGTGGGCATTCCCGCATTTTCTGTCGATCAGGGCGAACTCTTCGCGGGCCACACACCGGAGTGGGGCCGTCAGCAATCGGAGGACTACGTGGCTCACCACTACCACCAGTCCTCGGACGAGTACCGGGCCGACTGGGACTTCCGCGGCAATGCCAAGCTGGCCCGCTTCGGCTTTGTGCTCGGCTGGCTGGCCAGCGCTCAACCCACAACCGCGGAGTGGCTGCCCGGCGACGAGTTTGAAGCCGCACGCAAGGCTAGCCAGGCAAAGTAAGCAGAGAGGCAAAGCAATCGCTCCGGCGGTCAACCCGGCAGCATTCTGTCTGCCCCGTAAGGAGCAGCGCGAAAGTAGCCCAGGGTGAACCCCGAGCGAAGTCGAAGGGGAAACCCTGGGTAGGCTACAGGCATGGGAATCCGCCCCGGAGGGGCAGTGCGATGCAGTGGCTCAAAGCTGCTTTTTGCAGGATTTCACAGCGCCCCTCCGGGGCGCTCCGTCTCTCTGAGGCAGCAAACCCCGGGTTCCGCTACGCTTCACACGGGGCTATTTTCGCTTCACCCCGCCCGGGGTGAAAAACACAATGTAGATCAGGCCAACGCCGTGAACGTCAACAGCCCCTGGAGCATTTTTGGTTCAAGTCTTTACAATGCCAATGCTATCGTGTGGCTCTTTCAACAAGTAAAAGCCACATTACAAGATGTGTGCGTCTGCGTATGAACCAGAATCGCGCTAACGGCCGGAATCCGCGCTCCCGAACCATCCCTGACTGCGCGCCTCTTCCAATCTGCCTTCCAGGTACTGCCAGAGCGCCGGGCAGCCCGCCTCGATTTCAGGCCGGATGCGCCCAACCACTTTTTCGTAAGGAATGTTGTTTTCGCGCCAACTCTGGCCCTGATTGGACAAGTTCAGAAAAACCGGCATGGAGCGGTCCAGCGCATGAGCAAAGCGTGCCTCGACTGTGGCTGCGGCTTCAAACTCCTGCCAAAACTCGATGAAGGGCGCAGCCTGCTCCGGCGGCAGCAGCCCAAAGACCCGCCGCACCCCAGCCAGTTCCTCGGCCGAACGCTTGGCTGGATCCACCTTGGCGTAGACGATCACATCGCCCGCATCGATTTCGCCCACATCATGCACCAGCAGCATGCGCACCACGCGCCCAATGTTGACCGGCCCCGGTGCATACGGCTCCATGGCCAGCGCCATCAGCGCCAGCTGCCAGCTGTGCTCGGCGGAGTTCTCGTAGTGTCCGCCCCCGGCAATCCGTGTTTTGCGGATCACTTCCTTTAGCTTGTCCAACTCCACCAGAAATGCAACAACGCGCTCCATGCTCATGGGCTCCCTGTGGGCAGATGGGCTCTGCACAAAATCGAAAAGCAACGACGGGTTTCTTCCCCTCCGTTGCTTCCCAACTCCAGCCTTTATGTTGTCACACGCGCCCAGGCTTTCCTCACAGAGCCGTGGCTTGCTCCTTGCAGCACAGCCTGCTAAGAGCTAGACAAAGTTACTGAATGACTGCGGTTTTGCTCTCCAACTCCAGAGCGCGGGGAAAGAGCAGGCTGTTCTCCAGATGCGCGTGGCGGTGCAGGTCGTGTTCATAGTCCTCCAGGCCAGCGTAAAGACCGGCAAGGGTGGGGCAGGCGTCGGCAGGCAGCGTGTAGCCACGGGTCAGGGCCCGGAACTGCTCCATCAAAGCACCGGCAGCCTCATGCTCGAACTCCATGGCGCGGATCGGATAGGCTACCGTGGGGAAGCAGGCATGAGGCAGCTCGCTCTGGCCCTGCTGTGCCAGCTCCAGCCCCTGTACATAAGGAAAGAGCACCTGCTCCTCCTTGGCCATGTGGTCGAGCATCTCGCTCGCGAGCTTCTGCACCATGGGCAGCATCTGCAGCAGCTCCGGATGCTGAGGACCGTGCTTGGCAGTCACTTTGGCGGCCATCTGCTGCAGCCGAGGCAGCTCGGCGCGCACCCATGCGTGGTGGGTGGTCAGAATGTAGCCGATCAACTCCGTAAGCGTCGCCTGCTCCGCGTCGAAGCGGGGCTTTTCGCGACCCACATTGTTCAGTTCGTCCAGCAGCGACGTCTGATCAAGACTCTGCTCGGCGCAGACTTCGGCAAGCGGACGGCGACCGCCGCAGCAATAGTCCAGATGGTGGCGCTCGAAGACGCGGATAGTGGCAGGATTGGCTAAAGCGATCTCACGCAGGGTAGACGTGGGTTGAATCATGATGGTTGACCTCCGATGAACCCAGAGTAGGACGGAAGCGTAGAGGACACAGCGACTTTGGTCACTCGGGGGATGGACGAGGTTCTAGGTGCTAGGGGCTGGAAGCCAGAGACTGGAAGCTGAGGTTAGGCAAAGAAAAATTCTTCCCTGCCAGACCTGTCCCGCATCCGTTATCTTAGAGGCGATCGAAGAAGGCACAACGATCCCCAGGAGGCGGGCCCGATGACCATCATTCAGGAACAGGATTTTATTGAGAGCGTGCGCGCCGCGCTGCAGTTCATCAGCTACTACCACCCGGTGGATTTCATCCGCGCCCTCAAGCAGGCCTATGACCGCGAGCCCTCGCCCGCGGCCAAGGACGCCATCGCCCAGCTGCTCATCAACAGCCGCATGTGTGCCGAGGGCCGTCGGCCCATCTGCCAGGACACCGGCATTGTGAGCGCCTTTGTGCGCGTGGGCCTGGATGTGCGCTTTGAGGCAGCCGACGGCGGCAGTGCCTCCTTGGACCTGCAACAGATGGTGGATGAGGGCGTACGCAGCGCCTACCGCGACCCCGACAATACCCTGCGCGCCTCCGTCCTGAGCGACCCCGCCGGAGCCCGCAAGAATACCCGCGACAACACCCCAGCCGTGGTCAACGTGGAACTGGTGCAGGGCGACAAGGTGGAGGTAATCGTAGCGGCCAAGGGCGGCGGCAGTGAAGCCAAGTCCAAGTTCATCATGCTCAACCCCTCGGATTCAGTGGTGGATTGGGTGCTGAAGACGGTACCGACGATGGGCGCGGGCTGGTGCCCCCCTGGCATGCTCGGCATTGGCATTGGCGGCACGGCGGAAAAGGCCATGCTGCTGGCCAAGCAATCCCTGATGGACCCCATCAACATTCAGGAACTAGCCGCCCGTGGTGCCAAAACCCGCGCTGAGCAGCTGCGCCTGGAGCTGTATGAGAAGGTGAATAAGCTGGGCATTGGCGCGCAGGGCCTGGGCGGGCTGACCACGGTGCTGGACGTGAAGGTGCTGGACGCGCCCACCCACGCCGCCAACCTGCCGGTAGCCCTGATTCCCAACTGTGCCGCCACCCGCCACGCGCACTTTACGCTCGATGGCTCGGGTCCGGCCTATCTTGATCCGCCCAGCCTGGACGAATGGCCGAAGCTGACCTACGACCCCAGCGGAGCCCGCCGCGTGGATCTGAATACAGTAACGAAGGAAGACGTGCAGAGCTGGAAGCCGGGAGAGGTGGTTCTGCTGAATGGAAAACTGCTGACCGGGCGCGATGCGGCCCACAAGCGGCTGACCGAAATGCTCGACCAGGGCCAGCCACTGCCGGTGGACTTCCACGGACGCTTCATCTACTACGTGGGCCCGGTCGATCCGGTACGCGACGAGGTGGTTGGCCCGGCCGGACCCACCACCGCCACCCGCATGGACAAGTTCACCCGCCAGATGCTGGCCGAAACCGGCCTGCTGGGCATGGTGGGCAAAGCCGAGCGCGGCCCAGCCGCCATTGAGGCCATCCGCGACCACAAGGCCGTCTATTTGATGGCGGTTGGCGGAGCGGCCTATCTGGTGGCCAAGGCGATTCGCTCCTCGCGCGTGGTGGCCTTTGAGGACCTGGGCATGGAGGCCATCTACGAATTCGAGGTGAAAGACATGCCGGTGACCGTGGCGGTGGACAGCAAAGGCACCAGCGTTCACCAGACCGGACCGGCGGAGTGGCAGGGGAAGATCGCGGGGATCTCTATCCTAACCTAGGAGATTTTTGTTGTACAAACCCATAGTTTGCGACGAAATCGCGTAAGTTCGGCCTGATTTGCACGTATTACGTCGCAAAACCTTGTAAGACAGTGGGGTTTTCGCGCAAGGCAATTGTGCCGCCGTAAGACAAATTGTGGCCCAAAGCTCTCCTTGCGTCCTTTTACCCCCTCCCTGCATCTACAATTCTGGACAGGAAAAACATGAGCGAGATTCGTGATACCGTCATTCTGGGTTCGGGCTGTTCCGGACTCACGGCAGCCATCTACACCGGCCGCGCAGGCTTCAAACCGCTGGTTCTGGAAGGACATGAGCCCGGTGGCCAGCTTTCCATTACCACCCTGGTCGAGAATTTTCCTGGTTGGCCGGAGGGCGTACAGGGCCCTGATCTGATCGCCAACATGAAGAAGCAGGCCGAAAAGTTTGGCGCCGAGTTCAAGATGGCGCACCTGCACAAGGTCGATCTTTCCGCCCGTCCCATCAAGCTGGAGACCTCGGCCGGCGAGATTCTGACCCGCACGCTGATCATCGCCTCGGGTGCCAGCGCCCGCTGGCTGGGCCTGGAGAGCGAAAAGGCTCTGGTGGGCCACGGCGTATCGAGCTGCGCCACCTGCGACGGCTTCTTCTTCCGCGACAAGGAAATTGCCGTCATTGGCGGCGGAGATTCGGCCATGGAAGAGGCTCTTTTCCTGACCCGTTTTGCCAGCAAGGTCACCTTGATCCACCGCCGCGAGAGCTTCCGCGCCTCCAAGATCATGATTGACCGCACCCAGGAGCACCCCAAGATCGACCTGCTCACCAACACCGTGGTGGAAGAAGTGCTCGGTGTGGATGAGAAGGAAGTGAAGGGCCTGCGCCTGCGCAACAAGGCCACCGGCGTGGTTTCCACACTGCCCATCAGCGGCATGTTCCTGGGCATTGGCCACGAACCGAACGCCAAGATGTTCGGCGGCCAGATTGACTTGGATGAGGACGGCTACATCAAGACGGTGGGCAATGTGTTCACCACGCTGAAGGGCGAAAAGGTTCCTGGCGTCTTCGCCAGTGGCGACGTGCAGGACCGCCGCTATCGTCAGGCCATCACCGCCGCAGGCACCGGCTGCATGGCCGCGCTTGAGGTAGAGAAGTACCTCGAAGAACAGCACCAGTAATCCCCGCACAAACAAGCAAAAAGCAGGCCGGAGCGAGTGCTCCGGTCTGCTTTTTTGTGAAAAAGAATATTTTTGAAAAGCGCGAAAGCGCGGGGGGGGGGCCAGGTCCCAAAAGCGGAACCTGGGGCACCCAGAATCGTGAATCTCCGGAAGGAGCAGGGGACTTCAGGCCCCTGAAAAAAAGCTGCACCCGAAGGGCCTTCAGGCCCGGATCACCTATGCCGGGACAACGGCAAACTGACCAGCCACCTCGGCCAGGCGCTCGATGCCGGTGCGGATCATGGCCTCGGAAGCATTGGAGAAGTTCAGGCGCAGGTAGCGATGGCCGCTGCCGTCGGGAAAGAAGTCGGCTCCGGGAACAAAGAGCACATTGCGCTGGACAGCGGCTTTCATCAGATCCCAGGTATTCACGGTCTCCGGGCAGGTAACCCACAGGAACATGCCGCCCTCGGGGTGGGTCCACTCAAAGCCTTCTGGCATGAACTCGGTCAGGCAGGCGTTCATGCAGGAAAAACGGCTGCCATAGACGGCGCGGATCTTCTCCACATGGGCGTTATTGTCAAAGTCGGTCAGGTAGCGCTCGACAATGCGCTGGTCCAGATTGGAAGCGTGCAGATCGGCAGCCTGCTTGGCCACCACCAGCTTGTTCAAGACCGGCTCAGCAGCCACCACCCAACCCAGGCGCAGGCCGGGGGTCACGGTTTTGGAGACAGTACTGACGTAAATTACGTTGCCATCGCGGTCATGCGACTTGATGGGGGCAATATCCTGGCCCGCATAGCGCAGCTTGCCGTAAGGATCGTCCTCAACCACCAGAACGCCGTAGCGGGCGGCCAGTTCGTAGAGTTTGACACGCCGCTCGGCGGACTGCGTGATGCCGGTGGGATTCTGGAAGTTGGGAATGGTGTAGATCAGCTTGGGCCGTTCCCGGACGATCACCTCTTCCAACTGGTCGGTGTCGAGGCCGTTGACGTCGGTAGGAGCCGAGGCAAAGCGAACTTCATAGGATTGGAAGGCCTGAATCGCAGCTAGATAGGTAGGGGACTCGGTCAGCACGCAGTCGCCGGGATCGAGGAAGACCTTGCCGATCAGGTCAAGAGCCTGCTGGGATCCGGTGGTAATCAGAATGTTTTCAGTCGAGCAGACCACGCCGCGGGTCTTCATTTCCGCAGCGAATTTCTCGCGCAGCGGTCCGTAACCCTCGGTAACGGCATACTGCAGCGCCTGTGCACCAGCTTCGGCCAGCACCCGCGCGGCGCTCTGGGCCACTTCTGCCACCGGAAAACACTCGGGGGCGGGCAGTCCGCCCGCAAACGAGATCATGTCGGGCTGTTCGGTCACCTTCAGGATCTGACGGATGGTTGAGGGCCGGACCTGGCCCATTCTGCGCGCGTACTGATATTCCATTCTGCTGACTTCCTTTGCCGTCTCCGGCATTTGTGAATAGAGCTCCCCTGCCGCCATGCCGTTTTCAGGCCAAGCGTGCTGGTTCCTCTAAAATCCGTGGGGGAAGAAAACTGCTGCAAAGACAAGTGTAAATGATGGGGTCTGGAGACAAGGGCAGAGAACAGAGTGCAGAGAACAGAGCGCAGAAAAACCCGGGAAGATACTGGCTGTGGGATTCCTGTTTCCCAGGTCTGAAAATCCAGACCTGGGGCGCCCAGTTTCAGAGAGCAATGGAGAGTTTCTCCACGCCGTTCTCAGTTTTCCTTGCTCTGACAACTGAAAACTGTTCTCTGCTCCCTGTTCTCTGCTCTCTGTATTTACACGTACTCAGCAGACGCTTCCATCTCTTCCACGTCGAGGCGCATACGCTGGAAGTCCGGTTTGTCCTCCAGAGGCTTGAGGCGAGGATCGGCCAGGATCTGGAAATACCACGGACAGTTGGCCTCACCCGCCGCACGAAGCACCTCCAGAGCCATGTCCGGTTCCCCCAGCACCACCCATGCAGGGGCGGAGAAGGTATTGAGCACGTAACGCTCGCGGCTGAGCCATTGCAGGCGCTCAAGGATCTGACGAGCCTCATCGCGCTGCCCGCCGCAGGCCAAGGCATACCCCAGCACAGAGGTTCCAGTGTCAAAGTAGGGCAGCCGCTGGGTCAGGCCGCGAGCCATTTCAACCGCCTGCTCGGCCAGCCCGTTATAAGCCAGCACCGTAGCACCGTAGTTGGCCATCCCCTCCATTTCTCCAAAGTTCTTCACGTTGGAGCGCACCTGATCAACGCTGGCAGCAGCCTCGCCATTCAGGTGCAGCGCCCAGGCCAGGCAGCCAAAGAGCCAGGGCGAACAGGGATCGACGCGAATGGCCGCCCGCAGAATCTCGATAGCCTCTTCAAAGCGGTGACGGCTCATCGCCAGCATGACCCGCATGCGCGTGATCCATGCGTCATGGGGCAAGTGGGCGGTAATGGCAAAAAAACGCAGTGCCGAACTCATATCGCGATGGAGGTGAAACTCCATCCAGCCCAGCGCAGGCAGGATGCGTTCGGCATGCAGCTCCAGATTGGAGATTTGACCGGCGGTACGCTGCACAATCTCATCGGCCACAGCCGGCGACATGAACCCCAGCAATTCCTGCGCCATACAAAGGTTGATCAGGTCAGTGCGAGCATCCAGCAGGGTAGGATCCATTTCCGTGGCGCGCAGCAGGTGCTGCAGACCATCCTGCATGCGATGACGCTGCATGGTGCGCCACTCATGGTGGGCACGCTGATAGAGTTCGTAGGCCTCGCGCTGCCGTGGCGGATTGTAATTTTTGCTGTGTAGAGATTTATCGTCCGCTTCAAGCTCTGCTCTGCCCGGACTCTGCAGCCCTCCCAGACGAAAGACCAGTTGACGGGCCAGTTCAGATTCCAGACCGGCGATACTGGAGCGCTCGACGAGCATGTCTTCGATCCACACCTGAGTCCCGTCGGGAATGCGGATCAGTTCCACCCGCAGCCGGTAATGGGCAGGCAGGGCGCGGATCGACCCAGCCAGCGCGAAATCGGCCTTGAGCGTTGTTCCAACTTCAAGCGCGGTCAGGCCACGATGCGCCAAAGTAAACACCGAATCCTGCGCCAGCACCGAAACGATGGCTGGCGAGACTCTGGCAAGGCGATTCATGGCTTCTTCCGCCACAAAAGTGCCCAGATGCTCCGGCACGCCAAACTCGGTTTTGAAGGGCACAATCGTCAGGCGTGGCTTGTCTTCGGCTCCCGTTCCGCTGTGGCTGACCAGTTCGGCGGAAAACCGATAACCTCTTTTGTAAACCGTCTGAATACAATCTTCCGATTCAAGCCTTGCCCGCAGCGAAGAAACGCACTTGGGCACGCTGTCGGCCGTTACATGAACACCGCTCCAGAGCGCCTCGCGCAACTGCTGCGGAGTTACAATCTGGCCTGCATGATCCAGGAGCAAGCGCAACGCTGCCAGTTCTTTAGGAGGTAAATGCACAGGCACACCACTCCGCAACAAGGTTCCATCGGCTTCTAGACGGAAATTACCAAAATAAATTGCGGACGCGCCACCCAATATAGGCGATTTAGATAACGTATTCTCTTGTATCAACACAGTTCCTCTTATACTGGTCGATCAACAATCACCAGTCGCAGGTTCGAGCCGCCGCCGGATACAAAAAAACTTGCCGACGAAGCGCGAAATCCGGGGGAGAATTAGTATGGAACGATGATGCAGGCCCGCCGCGAATCGTTGAACACGGCTTAGTGATTTTGCATATAATTATCCATGGAATTTTCATAAAAAGCATGTTTTATTTATTTATTTATCTTTCGAGGTAATCTCCAGGCGATTACTGCCACGCTCCTCTCGTAACCTTCCGACAGAAAAACCTTGCCCCGACCGCCTGAAGCAAGCGACGGTCTGACCGCAAAACCGCCTCCCGGAAACCTTTCCAAAATCCTTCCAAAGTCTGAAGTCCGCCTTGCCCCACAATCTTTCTAGCAGGTTCAGTCTGCCAGTCTTCCCGGCAATGCATCGGGGAGCCGTGCCGATTCCATAGAAAGAGCAGGGTTGAAAGATGGCGAAAACCGTTTCCTATGCACAGTGGGCCCTGGAGCCCTACAGTATTGGCCTCAAACTTCGTTCCCTGCGCACCCAGAAGCGGATGACGCTCTCCCGGCTGGCGGCCGAAACCGGCCTGTCGACGGCGCTGCTCTCCAAGCTGGAGACGGACCGCATGATTCCCACCCTGCCGACGCTGGCCACCATCTGCCGCGTCTACGGCGTGGGCATGAGCTACTTCTTCAATGAGCCGGGCCGACACAAGCTCTCCATCACCCGCCGGACGCATCTGGAGACCGTCGGGCGCGGCCAGGAGGCGATCCACATTGTTCCGCTGAACGCCGTAGACGAAAAAAGCGGCATGCTGGCCCGGCTGATCGAGTTCCCCTCGGGATCGACGGCCAGCATTGCCGAGTGTCTGCATGAGGTTTCCGGCATTGTGTATGTGCTGGAAGGCAAGCTGCTGCTGGACGCCGGCGGCATGCAGGAGGTGCTGGAAACCGGCGACTGCGCCTGCATTGACAGCGAGATGAGCCTGGCCTGGAGCGCGGCCGACAAACACCGCTGCCGGATTCTGGCGGTAGTGCCGGCACAACCCGCGGTGGAAGCCTGAGCTAAAGTCTGTTGCGGGAAATTCCGCCCGGCGGAAAGCGCGGGGCTTTTGTGTGCCGGGTCACATAGAGCAGCTGCTTGGGCGGCGTACACTGCCCCAGTTGTACCCCGAAAAAACACCCGAAAGACGACATGAATTTGGCAGTCGAAGAAGACCTTCTTACCCAAAGCTACGCTTGCGGACCTGACCGTCCGCTGTTGAAGTTGACCATTGGCGACCTGCTGACCCGAACCGCCGAGCGCTTTCCCGAGCGCCTGGCCGTGGCCAGCCGTCACCAGAACCGCCGCTTTACCTGGGCCGAGCTGAGCCAGCAGGCTGACCGCGTGGCCCGCGGACTGTGGGCGCTGGGCGTCCGCCGTGGCGACCGCGTGGGCATCTGGTCCAGCAACTGCATCGAATGGCTGATGATGCACATGGGCACGGCGCGGGCCGGAGCAGCCCTGGTCAACGTCAACCCTGCCTACCGTTCGCACGAGCTCGGCTATACGCTCGAACGCTCGCAGATGAAGGCCATCTTCCTGTGGCATAAGGACAAACGCGCCGACTACGGAGAGGTTCTGGAGCGCGCCTGCCACGGCCACAAGCTGGCGCTGGAACACAAAATCTTTTTTGACTCGCCCGAGTGGGAGCAGATGCTGGACGCCGAGGGCCGCCTGCCCGAACGCGTTGACATCGACGACGTGGCCAACATCCAGTACACCAGCGGCACCACCGGCCTGCCCAAAGGAGTTCTGCTCACCCACCACAATATTGTGAACAACGGCCAGTTTCTGGCCCAGGGCTTCCACTACACCGAGCAGGACAAGATCGTGGTTCCGGTGCCGCTCTTCCATTGCTACGGCTGCGTGATTGGCACCATGACGGCGGTGAACACCGGCGCGGCGCTGATTCTGCCCAACTGGACCTTTGACGCCCGGGCCACGCTGCAGGCGGTTCACGACGAGCGGGCCACCAGCGTCTACGGCGTACCCGCCATGTATGTGGCCGAGTTCGCCCTGCCCGAGTTCAAGAGTTACGACCTCACCAGCCTGCGCACCGGCATGATGAGCGGCGCTCCCTGCCCCATTGAGCTGATGAAGCGCGTGCTGGGCGAAATGCACATCGGCGAGTTGGTGATTGCCTACGGGCAGACTGAAACCTCGCCCGTGGTAACGATGAGCGACGACGCCGACACTATCGAAGTGCGCGTAAACACGGTGGGCCGCGCCATGCCGCAAACCGAGATCCGCATTGCCTCCCCCACCAGCGGCACAACCCTGCCGGCCGGCGAACAGGGCGAGGTATGCGTGCGCGGCTACGCCCAGATGAAGGGCTACGATGGCGATCCGGAAGGCACAAAGGCGGTCATCCGCGAGGACGGCTGGCTGTATACCGGCGACCTGGGCGTAATGCGCCCCGACGGCTGCATCCACATTACTGGCCGCAGCCGCGACGTAATCATCCGTGGCGGCGAAAACATCTATCCCCGCGAGGTGGAGGAGTTCCTCTACACCCACCCCAAAGTAGGCGAGGCGCAGGTGGTGGGCATTCCCCACGAGCGGCTGGGCGAAATCGTTGCTGCATGGGTTCGTCTGAAGCCGGGCGAGACAAGCACGGAAGAAGAGATCAAGGAATTCTGCAAGGGGCAGATCGCCTACTACAAGATTCCCGAGCATGTGCGCTTTGTCACCGAGTTCCCGGCCACGCTCTCCGGCAAGATCCAGAAGTACCGGATGCGCGAAGTTGAGATTGAAGACCGCGGCCTGCAGGATGTGGCCCGGACGCAGATGGCGTAGGGCGTTCCAACTCCACAAATACTGTCCCAGTTCCCTCGTACTTGGGGACCTGGGACAGCATTTACCTCAACTCGCGGCTTTCAAATACGATCTGACATCCGCCGCATGCCTGCTTTCATGCTCTGCTCACCGAATGCCTGCCTGAGGCTAAGCCACGGCCACGAAACAACCCTACGAACCAAGTCCGGGAAACGAGTCCGTGAACCACGCCTAATGCGCGTCTGTTCAAGAAGGCCACAGCCGATAAGTCCGTGCCCGCTTATCAAGGCCACGCGTTGATGGAGAACCGCAACGGACTGGTGGTGGCCGCGGAAGCGACACCGGCCGCGACCATCGCCGAGCGCGAAGCTGCACTGAGGATGCTGGAGCTGGTCGTGGCTCCTCTGCCCGAGCGCGCAAACAGCAACATTACGCTCGGGACCGACACGCAGTATCAGGAAGCGGAGTTTATCAAGGCCCTGCGGCAACGCAAGGTGGCACCGCACGTGAGCCAGTACCAGAAGAGCAAGCTGGACCGCATGTTGCGCCAGGTGAAGCTGCGTGGGCTCAAGCGCGTGGACTGGCTTTATCGGCTGACCATCGTGGCATATAACCTGGTGCGCATGCGGAGACTGCTGCCGTTTGATGCGCAGCCCTGTTAGGGCCGAACTGTGTCT
Source organism: Telmatobacter bradus (assembly GCF_048629425.1). Taxonomy (NCBI): domain Bacteria; kingdom Pseudomonadati; phylum Acidobacteriota; class Terriglobia; order Terriglobales; family Acidobacteriaceae; genus Telmatobacter; species Telmatobacter bradus. The sequence continues at coordinate 1,099,999 of NZ_CP184532.1, read as the reverse complement.
GCAGGCCGCAAATGCGGCCCGAAGAGCCGTAAAAAACGCACCAGCAAACACTCAATCACGCAAAAATTACGACTTTTCGACCGCGGGAAGCACAAGGGGTGAGAAAATATGCGTTTTTCCGCAGCCTGTTTAGCCCACACTGATTTTGCAGGCTTTTTGCAAGGGTTAAAACCCTCGCCACTCTCCCAAACGAGTTTTCAGCAGTCGGTAAAGCCCTCGCCTTTTTAGGAGCTTTGTTTTGACCCGCACCACGCCCTTGCGATTGGATGGAAGTTGTATGCGCCCCACTCTGCCCTCACTGCCGATTGACGAACTGCTGCCCGGAATCCTTGCCACACTTGCCCAAGAAAACAATCTGTTGCTGGTGGCTGAGCCGGGCGCGGGCAAAACCACGCGGGTTCCCGCCGCACTACTGCTCACGGCCGTCCGCGGCGATGTGCTGGTGCTGGAGCCACGCAGGCTGGCGGCGCGGCTGGCCGCGCGCCGCGTAGCCTTTGAGCTCGGCGAGGAGCCGGGCCAGACGGTTGGCTATCAGGTGCGCTACGAGCGTGTGGCCGGGCCCGCAACGCGGCTGCACTTCCTTACCGAAGGTGTGCTCACGCGCCGCCTGCTCTCTGACCCTGAGCTGGCCGGAGTCAGCGTCGTGGTGCTCGACGAATTCCATGAGCGTCACCTCGAAAGCGATCTGGCGCTGACGCTCTTGCGCCGCTTGCAACAGCGCAGGCCGGAGCTCAAGCTCATCGTCATGTCGGCCACGCTCGACGCCGAGCCGCTCGCGGAGTTCCTCGGCAACTGCTCCGTTGTGCGCAGCAAGGGCCGCCAGTTTCCGCTCACCATCGAGCATCTGCCCTACTCGCCCGCAACGTTGGAAGAACAGGTGCGCGGTGCGCTCGAACGCCTGCTGACGGCGGGCGAAACCGGCAACATTCTCTGCTTTCTGCCGGGAGCCGCCGAGATCCGCCGCGCTCAGCGGGCCAGCGCCGAACTTGCCCGCCGCTACGACCGCCTGCTGCTGCCGCTCTACGGCGATCTTTCACCGGCTGAGCAGGATCGTGCCGTGGCTCCCAGCAAGGAAGCAAAAATCATCCTCGCCACCAACGTCGCTGAAAGCTCCGTAACCATTGATGGCGTGACGGCTGTGGTGGATAGTGGTTTGGCGCGGCAGGCCTCGTGGTCGCCGTGGACGGGGCTGCCCACGCTCACCATTGGCCGCGTCAGTCAGGCCAGCGCCACGCAGCGTGCGGGCCGTGCGGGCCGTCAGGCTGCGGGCCGCGTGCTGCGCCTCTACGAGCAGGCCGACTTCAATCAGCGTGCGGCGCACGAAACGCCCGAGATTCTGCGCGGCGATCTGGCTCAGCTCTGCCTGCTGCTGCGGGCCATGGACTTCAGCCATCCACTCGAATTGCAATGGCTCGATGCGCCGCCCGCGCAATCGGTGGAGCAGGCCACGGCGCTGCTCGATCGACTGGGCGCGGTGGGCAAAAATGCCACACGGCTCATGCGCCTGCCCGTGCATCCGCGCCTGGCCCGCATGATGGAAGCGGCCAGTGAACGCGGCGTGGGCATGGCAGCCTGCATGACGGCGGCGCTGCTCGAATCCGGTGCGCGCCGTTCCCACTGCGATTTGCTGACTGCCCTCGATGAGCCGCTCGACGAGCGCACCCGCCATCAGCTGCGCTCCCTGCTGCGTTTGGCCAAGCCCAGTCATGAGCGCCGTGATGATGATGACGCGCTGCTGCAATCCATCCTGCTCGGCTTTCCCGATCGTGTGGGTCGCCGTCGCGCCGGCAATCAGGTGATGCTGGCCAACGGCGTCTCGGCCGAGCTGGCCGGGGAGCTGCCGCCGTGGCCTTTCCTGATCGCGCTCGACGTGGAAGACCGCACGGAAAAATCCCTGCCCCAGATCCGTCTGGCCGCACGCCTCGAAACTGACTGGCTGCTCGATCATTTTCCTGAGCGCCTGCGGGAGGAGTCGGTGGTGGTGTGGAATCGTCAGGCCGAGCGCGTCGATGCGCTGAACCGCCTGCTCTTCGACGATCTTGTGCTGGAAGAATCGAACCACGCCGCGCCCGAGGTCGGGGCTGCTGCCGCACTGCTGGCGGAGAAGGCGCTGGACGCAGGCATTGAGCGCTTTGTGGATGGCGAACAGCTGCAGGAGTGGCTGGGCCGCGTGGAGTTTGCCGGACTCGGTTTTTCCGCCGCCGATCTGCCTGCATGCTTCACCGGCTTTTGCTCCGGCATGCGCAGCTTTTCAGAACTGCGTGCGGCAGGCAGCGGCTTCCTCGGCTGGCTCGAACAAAATTCCGCACTAAATCCTGCCCAAAATCTTGACGCACGCCGTCTGCGCGAGGCCGCGCCCACCTCGCTCAAGCTGGCTGGCGGCCGTCAGACGCGGGTTCACTACGAGCAGGGCAAGCAGCCGTGGATCGAATCGCGCCTGCAGGACTTCTTCGGCATGCAGGAGACGCCGCGCATCGGTCCCCAGCGCACGCCGGTGGTAGTGCACCTGCTGGCTCCCAACCGTCGCCCGGTGCAGATCACCAGCGATCTGGCCGGCTTCTGGCAGCGCCACTATCCGCAGGTGCGCCGCGAATTGATGCGCCGCTACCCACGCCACGCCTGGCCGGAGAATCCGCAAACCAGCCTCTAGCTTCCAGCTTTTAGCTGTTCGTGCTGCGGGCAGGACTTTGGCTGATGCAAGGAACTATGTCCAGGCAAGAAAAGCTGGAGGCTGGCAGCTAAAAGCTGCCCTTTGCGTTAGCATGAAAGCGCGATGGCAAACCTGACGGACTTCAAAGGCAAATGGGCGCTGGTGACCGGCGCAAGCTCCGGCATTGGGGCAGAAGCGGCGCGGCAACTGGCAGCGGCGGGCGCAAACCTGGTGCTGACGGCGCGGCGTGTGGAGCGGCTGGAGGCACTGGCTGCGGAATTGCGGGAGCGGGGCGCGGAAGTGCGCGTGGTTCCTGCGGATCTGCTCGATCCCGAGGCTCCCGCCAAGCTCTTTGCCTCCACGCAGGATCTGGCCATTGAGATTCTCATCAACAACGCCGGCCTCGGCCAGTGCGGCGCATTTCACCTGAGCCCGGAAGAGCAGGAGCTGGCTCAGGTGCGTGTGAATTGCGAAGCCACGGTGCGGCTCACGCGCCTTTTTGTGCCGTCCATGGTCGAGCGGCGGCGGGGCTGGATTCTCTTTCTGGCTTCCACCGCGAGCTTTCAGCCGCTGCCCTACTTTGCAACGTACGCGGCCAGCAAGGTCTTTGACCGCTACTTTGCGCTGGGCCTTGCTGAAGAGGTGGGTCGCTACGGCGTCAAAGTGACGGCACTCTGCCCGGGACCAACCGAAAGCGAGTTTTTTGACGTGGCGCGGGCCGGCATCTTCAAGATGCGCGGCGTGCAGACGGCGGAAGTGGTGGTGCGCAAGGCGCTCCACGGGCTGGCGGCGGGCAAACGCACCATCCTGCCCAGCTTCGATGGCAGAATGATCGCGTTTTTCGTGCGCTTTCTACCCATGAGCCTGATTACACGCATGGTCGAAAAAGGTGCGCGCCCCAAGGCGTAGACAGGTCGTTCATCCCAGCAGCGAGAAGTTTTTAAAACTAAAAAATTACTTGCCCACGACAGAGAACGAGTCGAAGAACCGCTTCACGTCCAGATCGCGGCGGGCGCTGGTGGACGGGAAGGAAGCAATGAGCATGTAAAGTCGCTGGCCGGCCAGAATCATGCGGGCGTTAAAGACCCCTCCGCCTGAGTTGCGGCCGGAAAAATCCCGCGCCGCAAAGCCCTGCACGCTGCTCTTCGATTCGCTTACCAGGCTGGATTGCGTGCGGGTCAGAGCGTCCTCGCGGGCTGTGTCCAGCGTCTTTTCCCCTGCCATGTCGCTCGCGCGGGCCACCGGAGGATTGTCGGCCCAGGCCACCGAGAACGAAGTGTCCGCGTCCGGGTAGGCATAAAGCATGTTGATCTGCTCAGAGCCGCCCGCGGCGTTATAGGACGGAATCTGGATCTCCTTGCTGTCCGTGGGCATCTCCACCTTGAAGCCGTCCGGCGTGCGGTCCAGCTTCTGCCAGAGGATGCGTGCCGGGCGCGCGGTCTCAGCCGACGACGCGCCACTGTTCGAGGAGCCGTCGGGGCTGACCAGACCGAGGTCCTCCCGGTGCAGCCAGGCATAGACGCCAAAGCCCACCAGAATGACTGCAAAAAGGAGGATGTACCAGCGTTTCACACCTGAATCATCCACAATTGCAGCGGTAAGTTGCAAGCTCCAAAGGACGGATTCTGCGCAGAAGTGCTTCTGCAGTAAAAATGGGAAACGGATTCGGCAAATATTTTTACCGTAATATGCAACTTTCGCAAAAGCGGCGCATCCTATTGTTAATCAGCAGAGGCTTCCCCTATCCCCCTTCCACGAAAGGTTTCCTTTCCGAAGCTGGTCCTTTGAGGGCCCCCTCCACACTTCCCCACGTTTTCTCCCTCCTTCAATGCCTCTCGAGCGGGCCTGCCGGAAGGCAGGCCCATTTGCTCTTCTGCTTCCGTGCGTTTCTGCAGGCAACGGAAGATAGAATTGAAGGCAATGCCGAGCAAAACATCCAGCCAAAAGATCGTTTCCGCACATGGAATCTCCGTGAAAACTGCCGGAGAGTTGCAGCGCCCTGCCAGTCAGCCCGTAGTGGCCAGCAATGGTGTGCAATGGCTGGCCGTTCCCGGATGGGAAGAATATCCCTGGCTAAAGGCTGGCTTCAGCACCCGCAAGGGCGGAAAATCCCGTGTTTACGCTGCCCCCGGTGCTCCGGCTGAGCTGAATCTTGGTTTTACCAAAGAGGATAGTGCGGAAAACGTGGCCGCCAATCGCAACCTGCTGGCTGCTGCCGTCCGTGGCAGTGACCAAACCCCGCTGGTGGCGCTCCAGCAGATCCACTCCAACCTCTGCCGCATTGTGACTGCGGAGGACGCGGAGCACGAGCCTCCCTTCCGCGCCGATGGCCAGATTAGCAATACGCAGGGCCTTCTGCTAGGTATACAAACAGCCGACTGCATTCCCGTGCTGGTGGCCGACCGCAGAAAAAAGGTGGTTGCCGCCTTCCATGCCGGCTGGCGCGGCACCGTCCAGCGCATTGTGGAACTGGGGGTGGGCCGCATGGTTCAGGAATTCGGTTCAGAGCCCACGGATCTGCTGGCTGCCATCGGTCCCGGTGTCGGATCCTGCTGCTACGCGGTAGGCGAAGAGGTGCGGCAGGAGTTTCAGTCGCAGTTCTCCTACGTCGACCAGCTCTTCCACCGTGTCAGTGTGGCTCCTGCGGCGTCTTCCCTGCATCTGGACCTGATTGAAGCCAATCGCCGCCAGTTGCTGGCCGCGGGCCTTCCGACCGACGCTATTCAGATCGTGGGCGGCTGCACCAGCTGCCATACGGAGCTGTTCTACTCCTACCGCAACGCAAAGGGCATTACCGGCCGCATGATGGCCGTCATCGGCGTCTTTACGGAAGCAGAATAGCGAAGAACCCGCAGCCCGTTTTAAAACAAAAACACCGCCCCGCTTCCACAGGAACAGGGAGCGGGGCGATGCAATTGGAAATCTTGAGTTTAGCTACTCGTCTTTGCCGGCTTCGTCCGGGTTCACCAGGTCGCGCAGTTCCTTGGAGGGCTTGAAGTAGGGAACCCGCTTGGCAGGAACCTCTACGCGCTCGCCCGTCTTCGGATTGCGACCAATGCGGGGATTGCGCTGGCGGATGCGGAACGAACCGAAGCCGCGAATTTCAATCTTGTCTCCGCCCTGCAATGCGCCAATCACAGAACTGAAGATCGTTTCTACAATGACCTCACCGTCACGGCGGGTCAGATCGCCCAAACCGGTAACCTTTTCTACCAGATCTGCCTTCGTCATCTCTTTCGGGCCTCCGCTCTCAGCATAAACGGATTCTGGCTGGGAACGCAGGAAAAAGCAAGTAACTTTTTCACCTTTTACCTTTCTCATCATAGAGTTGGCCCCATTTTTGACCTGTTTTCGCTTCCTTCCCGGCTGCTTTCCTCCGGGTACGATATGATGGGCTGAGTCTTCTTGCTAAAAACAGGGGGACAACCGGCACATTCCACCATGTTCCCGGGATAGACGGCAAAGATGGATTTTCCCAAGTACAGTATCGTGATCCCGGCTTATAACGAGAGCCAGCGGATTCCTGCCACTCTGATTTCAGTGGTCGAAGCGGTCCGCAGCCATGGCTGGGCGGCGGAAATTCTTGTCGTCGACGATGGTTCTCGCGACAAGACCGTCGAAGTTGTTCGCAATTTTGCCGCCGCCAATCCGGAAGTGAAGCTGCTGCAGAACGGTGCCAATCGCGGTAAGGGCTACAGCGTCCGCAATGGCCTGTTGCAGGCCTCGGGCCAGATCGTCATGTTTACCGACGCTGACCTGTCCGCGCCCATCGAAGAGGCCGAACGCCTCTTTGCCGCCATCGAGCAGGGGGCCGACATCGCCATCGGGTCGCGCTGGCTGGAGCGTGACCGCCAGACCCATCGTCAGCCGCTCTACCGCCAGTTCTTTGGCCGCTGCTTTAACCGCTTCACCCGCCTGGTGATGGGGATTTCCTTTGCCGACACACAGTGCGGCTTCAAGGCCTTCACCCGCGAAGCGGCCCAGACCATCTTCCATCTGCAGACCATCGAGGGCTGGGGCTTTGACCCAGAGATTCTCTTCATCGCCCTCAAGCGTGGCTTCAGCATCGCTGAAGTGCCGGTCAGCTGGGCCCACGACGAGCGTACCCGCATCAGCTACCTGAAGGACGGCTTCCAGATGCTGCGGGAAATCGCCGTCGTACGCCGCAACGCCTTCCTAGGCCGCTACAACAAGCCCGTGGAAGAGGCCAGCCGCTCCGCTGCTCTCTAATTTTTCCGCAATCCACCGCCGACCGTGAGCACTCTGCTCCGGTCGGTTTTGTTTTGTACTGCGCAAGAAGTGGATGGTTTCGCGTCACCGTTTACCGAGCAGCCGTGAGCGCCTGCTCCACCACGCGGCGCATCTCAGCCTCGGGTGCGGGCTTGCCGGTCCAGATTTCGTACTGGCGAGCGCCCTGCTGCACAAACATCTCTACCCCGCGAATGGTTTCGAGTCCACGCGTGCGGGCCAGTTTCAGCAGCGGCGTTTCCAGCGGATTGTAGATCATGTCAAAGACCAGCGCGGCGTTCAGTTCGTCTTCCTCGATGGGAAGCTTCGCTTCCATGCCGTGCATGCCGCAGGGGGTGGTGTTCAGCAGTGCATCCAAGCGCTGCGTCTTCAGCTCGCTTTGCGGAATCGCTTCGGCTCCGGCAGCCTGCGCCAGCGCGACGGCCGTGGCGTGGGTACGATTGACGATAAAAACCTGAGCCCCCTGCGCCACCAAGCCAAAGACCGCGGCCCGTGCGGCTCCGCCCGCGCCCAGCACGGCAATGCGTGCGCCGTTGAGTGTGAGGCGGCGCTCGAGGGGACGCACCACGCCTGCCACATCGGTGTTAAAGCCCTGCAGTCTGCCATCGGCCATGGTGCGCAGCGTGTTGCATGCGCCAATGCGCTCCACCAGCGGATCGGCCTCGGCCAGCGCAGGCAACACCTGCTGCTTCAGCGGCATGGTCACGGCCATTCCGGCCATGGGCAGCTCCCGCATCACGCGCAGCATGTCTTCAAGCGCCTCCACCTTGAGCGGCAGCATCACGGCGTTCACGCCCTCCGCCGCATAAGCCGCATTGTGCATGAGCGGCGAAAGCGAGTGGCCAATCGGATTGCCGGCCACGCCCAGAATGCGGGTTTCCCGGTCGATCTTCTCCACACGATAAAGTTCGCGCAAGGTGCACACCGTGACCTGGCCGGGGGCCGTGCCCTCGCACTGGTCAGGCGCGGCAAAGGTAAAGCGTGCGCCAAAGCACGGACCCAGCACGCGGCTGATCAGTCCCTCTTCACCCATGGCAATGCCCACCACCGAGCGTGTGCCGGAGTGCTCTTCCAATTGGCGCAGCACGGCCAGATTGTCGCTGAGCGAGCGAGCGGTGGAAACCACCTTCACCACATCGGGCGTAAAAACCAGAATGCGCGCATAGGCTCGGGGCAGATCTTCTGTGGCGGAAAAATCATGAAAGCTGACCAGCAGCGCGGCTCCGGCAGCATGGATCTTTTGCTTGAAGGCTTCGACCTGTTCGAGACCAGCCTCTTCCGCCGATTCAATCTCCAGATCCACCAACCTGCAACCCGCCTGAGCCGCAGCCAGCAACAGCTCCAGCTCTTCCGCAAGCGAGCCCGTGAATGCGCCATGGCCATGGGTGCGACGGCAGGTTCCCACGCCCACAACGGCATTGTGGCTGGCAAGAAACTGCTGCAAGCCAGCCAGAGCCGAGCGCGGATCCGGCGCGGAATCCAGGCGGAATTCCAGAAAGCTGGCAGTGCGCGCGGCTTCCCGGGCGCGGCTCAGAAGTTCGTCCACGCTTGCGCCCTGAATAGCGACGCAGAGCTTGTCCAATGGCGGCAGAGAGACGGTGTGCGGCTTGGCGTTTTGAGTCATCGTGGTGGTCTGAGGCATCTTAGAAATCAGCGTGGCAATCGGGATGCGCTTGGCAATGTGGAATTGCAACAGCTTTCTTCTTCTATTGTGCCAGTTCTGCCCGCGCCCCGTATGGCACTCTGAAAGCTGGAGGATTTGCACGTATGACCGAGTCTGTTACCGCCACAACCACCGAACTGCACGCCTGGGAGGCTGGCGGAAGCGCCTCCGCCGAAGCGCTTGCTGCATGGGTCAGCGCACGGCTGGCGGCGCATGAGGCTGCCTTGGCCGCACTGCTGGCAGTGGAAGGTCCTCGCACGCTTGAAAACACGCTGCGCCTCTACGATGTGGCCATTGAGCAGCTGAATCTGGCGGGCGCGCAGGCCGGTGTGCTCAACTCCGTGGCTGCCGACAAGGCCGTGCGCGATCAGGCCCAGCAGGAGGCCCAGCACATCTCCATGGCAGGCAGCGCGCTCAGCCTGAACCGCGCCGTGTACGATGCTTTGTCCGCCATCGATCTGGAAGGAGCCAGCCCGGCCACTCGCCATTATGTGGAACGCACGCTGCTCGGCTACCGGCTGGCCGGTGTGGACAAGGACGAGGCTACCCGCGCCCAGTTGCAGGCCCTGCACGAAAAAGCCACCATGCTCTCGCTGGAGTTTGGCCGCAATATTCAGGAGGGAATGAAGACCATTGAGGCCACGGCCGACGAGCTTGCCGGTCTGCCCGAGGACTACATCGCCCGCCATCAGCCCACTGCCGACGGCAAGATCCTGCTCACCACCGACCAGCCCGACATGCAGCCCGTGCTGACCTTTGCCCAATCCGCCGTACTGCGGGAACGCATGTTTCTGGCCTACAACACGCGGGCTTATCCCGCCAACAGCCAGATCCTTCTGGACCTGCTGAAGACGCGGCAGCAGATTGCCACAGTGCTCGGCTTCCGCAGTTGGGCCGACCTGGCCACCGCCGATCAGATGATGGGCTCAGCAGCCAACGTGCGCACATTTTTAGCCAAGCTCTATGACGCCAGCGCCGACGGCGCAGCCAAAGAGCACAAGCTCATCCTCGACTACGTGCGTAGCCAGCAGCCCGGGCTTGCAGCCATCGACATCACCAGTCGTGGCTACTGGTACGAACAGTTCCGCCGCCAGACCTTCGACTTCGATTCGCAATCCGTACGGCCTTACTTCCCTTACCCGCAGGTGGAAGCCGGTGTGCTCTCCACGGCGGCCCAGCTTCTGGGCGTGGAGTTCCGCCCCTCCACGGCCAAGGCCTGGCATGAATCGGTTTCGGTGTACGATGTCTATGACAAGGGCCAGTTGGCCGGCCGTTTTTATCTAGACATGCACCCCCGCGACGGCAAGGACAAGTGGTTCTCCGCTGCGCCCATCGTCACCGGTGTGCAGGGGCGCTACCTGCCCGAAGCCGCGCTCATCTGCAATTTTCCCGGCGGTGAAGCGGGCGATCCCGGCCTGCTGCAGTACTCCGACGTGGTGACCTACTTTCATGAATTCGGCCACCTGATGCATGCCATTCTGGGCGGTCACACCGAGTGGGCCGGGCTCTCTGGCTTTGCCACCGAGGGCGACTTCATCGAGGTTCCCTCGCAGATGCTGGAAGAGTTCTTCCGCGACGAAAAGCTGCTGCAGTCCTTCGCCAAGCACTATCAGACCGGCGCAGCGCTGCCCTCTGAGCTGATCCGCAAAATGAAGGGCGCAGGCGCATTTGGCCGCGCCGACTGGCTGCGGGCGCAGCTCTACTACACCACGCTCTCGCTCGACCTGCACGATCAGGACCCGGCGGCAATCGATCTGGACGAGATTACCAAGCGGCTCTACACCGCATTGCAACCCTGGACGTGGCAGGAGGGCAACCGCATGTACGCCAGCTTTGGCCACCTGACCGGCTACTCGTCCAACTACTACACCTACGCCTTTGACAAGGCCATCGCGCTGGACTTTTTTGCCCAGTTCGACCCCAAAGACCTGCTGGGCTGTCCGGCTGCTGCACGCTACCGCTCGGCCGTACTCGAACAGGGCGGCTCCAAACCGGGCCGCCAGATAGTGCGCGACTTCCTCGGCCGTGAAGAGGAGTTTGCCGCCTTCAGCGAGTGGCTCAATGAAGAGTTTTCCAGCGGCCTGATCGGCTGACCGCTCCTTTGTAAGACAAGAAAAAGCCCGTCTTCTTCCAAGCGAAAGAGGGCGGGCATTTTCTTGGCCGTTTTTAAGTCTTGTCCAATTTCACGACAATTACTTTGGCGCTCCAACTGCTCCCTTTACCTGTGAAGCGGATGAAGAGCATTTCCCGCCTACTCACACCCTGGGGAGAAGGAACTTGGAGCAAGCCTATCCGGCGGTTACCTACGCCACACAGTTTGCGTGCATCGGCGCCGACTGCGAAGACACCTGTTGCGGAGGCTGGACAGTGCCTGTCGACCAGCCCGCTTTCGACCGCTTTCAACAGCTTCCGCCCAGCCAATTAAAAACAGATCTGCTGGCCAGCATTGAGTTAAAGAACGCGCCCAGCCCGCACTTTGCCGTGCTGCGCATGAAGGAAGACCATAGTTGCCCGCTGCTGACCTCCAACAAACTCTGCAGCCTGCATGCCACCCATGGCGCAGAGATGCTGGCCAATACCTGCCGTCAGTATCCGCGCTACAGCCAGTCCATCAACGGCCAAACCGAAATCTCGCTGGCGCTTTCCTGCCCGGAAGCGGCCCGGTTAGTGCTACTGCATCCTGCACTGCTTGAACAGAGCACCCTGCACGATCCGCTTGCATTTTCTGCGACACCGGAAGCCGACGCCGACACGCCCCTGCTGGCCTGGGCCGGGCCGGTGCGCAGGCTTGTGCTCTGGATCGTTGCCGGACAGCAGAATTATCCGCTCTGGCAGCGGATGTTTCTGTTGCGCATTCTCTGCCATCGCCTGGATGCTCTGCATGCCAACAACACGGAAGAGCGGATCCCTGCGCTGCTGGCTGATTTCCACTCCCGCATCCTCTCTGGAACATTGCGTGCCTCCATGGATCGCCTGCCCGCTTCCACGGAAGTGCAACTGGACGCGGTTCTGCAGTTGGCCGGACTACTTCTGTCGCAATCCAATCTGACACCGCGTTTTCTGGAGTGCGTGCACGCCTTCACCACTGGAATCGGCAATGGCCCGGGAGCCACTCTGGCCTCACTGAGTGCAGGCTACGACCGTGCCCGCGACCAGTGGCTTGCGCCCTTCCTGGTACAGCAACCGAAGATGCTGGAAAACTGGCTGGTCAACGCCATCCTCTGCCATCGCTTCCCCTTCGGCTCCCTGAACCGCGAAGACCGCCAGGCAACCTCAGCCGTCGATCAATTTGAGGCGCTGGCAGCCAACTTTGCCCTGATGCGGGGCTTGCTGACGGGCGTGGCTGGCTTCCATCGCGATAACTTCTCCTCGGCTCATGCAATACACACCATGCAATCAGCCTCCAGGCACTTTGAACATCATCCCGATTTTCTGCCCAAGGCCCGCACTCTGCTGCGCACTGCAGGACTGAACGACCTGCATGGCATGAGTAAATTGCTCAATGATGCACCGCTACAAAAACGTTTCTTGGTTGCAGACAGAAATCCAGAACAAGCTTCCTTGTCCACCACTCATCACTAAGCAACTTTAGTCGGGCCGTGAGTACCGCAAATGAGTGAGGTATTTACTCGCTATAGAAAAATCATTCATTAAGGATGCTGAGTCAGGGCACGACTTCAGTCGTGCCGCATCCCACGCAAAATGAACGAGGGTTTTAGCCCTGAGGGATGGCTTTGCACACCTCTCAGAACTTACTCAGCGTTCGTACTAAAAGAACCACTGGCGCATATTGCGTCAGTGGTTCTTTTAGTACAAACGCTGAAACACATCCATTCAATATCCCGGACTCGAATGGTCCAAGATATTCCACCTATCGTCTGGCATAAAATCTACCGATAAAACCAGCGAGTTTACACTCGAAGAGTTTCCACTTCAGTGCCAAACTTCCATAGGATTGAATCGGTGCGGATACGTGATTAAAAAACTCCTTCACGGCACTCACTGGAGGATTGCCGGAAAGCGCATTACGAACAAATCGATACTTCCATGGCTTGTTAATTACTGCATGAAACATCGTAAATCCACCCTGAATGAACCCCATTGCCTCTGGCCCCATGGACGCAAACGGATACTCCGTACACATGAGCGCAATGTTCATTGCATCCTGATCCACGGCATGCATTGGATCGATGCGAGATCCCTCCAGGAATCCATCTATTTCGTACCCTTCACCCCCGGCATACTCAATGTAGCTCTTCCATGTATTTAAATATCCTGCAGACGCCCTGGGAACCCCAATCATCCCTCCGTTGTAATGCTGCACAAGAGAACGCCTGACCTGCATTTGATTGGAGAGGATAATCTCTCTCCACTGCTGCCTCAACAAATCGCATTCGGGCATAACCTGATACAGCATGTCCTGACATACTGCAATTCCATACCTGCTCCATTTTTCATAAAATGACCAAGGACAATAAAAGCCAGCTCCGGGGTTTGTGAACAGATAGATATCAGGATCGAAATACCATAAATAATCACATTCCACATCGTGATGATTCAATATATCCAACATGAATTGCGGCTTGTAATTCGTAAAATGCATTTCCGTCTCGATTGAAACAAAGACAAGTGCCGCCCGTCCCGAAACAGAATATCGATGAGTTTCCTTGTCCACCTCCTGCAACTGATTCAGCCAGGGCGGCAACTCTCCCCTGTAGCCGATCCAAATCGTCCCGGAAAATCCGGCATTGACAAGTGAATTCACCAACGCAGAAACACCCAGATGGTAATCCCCTTCATACAGTGTGCAGATTGATGACTTCAGTATTTTATTTGCTACTTCCGTCTCAGGCATTCCCATCCCTCTCACCAGCTACAATCCAGGCCCCTGACTCGTTCCGACACATTAAACAAAACCAGAATTGATGTAGCCCGCAAGCAGTTCACTCGAGTAGACGCGACCTCCAGGGAGCGGCAATCTCGCATGAACTGAACAAGGACACAGGGCTCTGGTTTTGCTCTAGATATGTTTCGTGGTGATGTGCTGCAGATACCAGTCGTAGGCACTTCTCATTCCTTCTTCGAAGGATGTCTTTGCCTTCCAGCCAAGTTTTTCCATCCTGCTTACATCCATTACTTTTCTCGGCATCCCGTCCGGCTTGGACGAATCGTAGACAAACTCTCCTTCCCATCCAATTACCCCGGCAATCCGGTCCGCCAACTCTCGAATAGTCATTTCCTTCCCCGTACCAACATTTAAAAAACTATCGCCTGAATAATTCTTCATAGCAAAAACACAAGCATCTCCAAGGTCACCGGAATATAGAAATTCGCGCTTTGGCTGCCCCGTCCCCCAAAGAATGACCTGCTTTATCCCGCTCATTTTTGCATCATGAATCTTCATGATCAGGGCCGCAACAACATGACCGCCCTCGGCATCATATCTATCCCCGAGACCGAACAGGTTGGTAGGCATCAATGAGATGTAATCGCAACCATACTGCCGTCGATAGGCTTCGCATAGCTTGATTCCTGCGATCTTTGCCACAGCATAACTCTCATTGGTTGGCTCAAGCGCGCCCTGCAGTAACATATCTTCCGTCATCGGCTGCGCTGCATAGCGTGGATAAATACAGGACGAGCCAAGAAACAAAAGTTTTTCCACTCCACACACACGAGCAGATTCAATCACGTTCAACTCGATCATCAGATTTTGGTAGATGAATTCTGCCGGCCGAGTTGAATTCGCCAGAATGCCACCTACCTTTGCCGCTGCAAGAAAAATAGCGTCGACTCCAGCGTTCTTCAGCCAGGAAAGCACAGCATCCTGCCGCAAAAGATCAAGTTCCGCATGGCTTGCTACAACAATTTCACACTGCTCATCGGCCAGCCTTCTTACGATTGCAGAGCCTGCCATTCCCCTATGCCCAGCCACCCAGATTCGTTTTCCTTGCAACGAATACTTTTCCCCGACGCTCATACTTCCCTTTCCGCCAGCGCTTTTCCGTCAAGACTCTTGATATCCGCTATCACCATTTCCTCAACAAGGTCTCGAAACTTGATTTCGTGCTTCCAACCCAGAACTTTTCTTGCCTTGGACGGATCACCCAGTAACAGATCAACCTCTGTAGGCCTGAAATAGCGAGGATCAATTTGCACCAGAATCTGCCCTGTGTCTGCATCCCAGCCCACTTCATCCACACCGGTTCCCTGCCATTCCACCCTGCGCCCAATCTGTGCGAATGCTAGTTCTATAAACTCACGCACACTATGTGTCTCCCCCGTAGCCAGCACATAATCATCCGGAGTATCTTGCTGGAGCATGCGCCACATGCCCTCAACATACTCTTTGGCATGTCCCCAATCGCGCCGAGCCTCCAGATTGCCAATATAGAGTGGAGCTTTCGACCCGGCCTCAATTGAAGCCACACAGCGTGTGATCTTGCGCGTAACAAATGTTTCGCCACGTACGGGACTCTCGTGGTTGAACAGAATTCCATTCGAGGCGTGCATGCCATAAGCCTCGCGATAATTTACTGTGATCCAGTATGCATATAACTTGGCAACCCCATATGGGCTGCGCGGATAAAACGGTGTGGTTTCGGTCTGTGGTGTCTCCTGCACCTTGCCATACATCTCCGACGTTGATGCCTGATAGAACCGTGTCGACTTTTCCAGACCAAGAATTCGGATCGCTTCCAGTATCCGCAACGTACCAATTCCATCCGCATTCGCCGTGTATTCCGGGGTATCAAAACTAACCTGAACATGGCTCTGTGCGGCCAGATTGTAGATTTCATCTGGACGAATTGCCTGTATAATCCGGATCAGATTCGTCGAATCCGTCATATCTCCATAGTGAATTTGAAACTTCTTTTCCGGAAAATGAGGATCCTGATAAATATGATCTATACGTGCGGTATTGAACGACGATGATCGTCTCTTTATGCCATGCACAATATACCCTTTATTGAGCAGCAGTTCTGCAAGGTACGATCCATCTTGGCCTGTGATTCCTGTAATAAGAGCACTTTTCTTCATAACTCACACCCCTCTCATATCTTTTTCAATGCCTTGCTAGACTATTGTTTTTTGATATTTTTAGTGCTGCACATGAAACACCTAGCTTCGCCGATATATCCTGCCGATGAACGCGCCAACCTTGGACGAGAACTTCAACCACCAATATCTATTCTTCGAATAAGCTCGCAGCGGTCCATTGCTATGCTCTATATAAACTTTCATAGCCCGGGTAGGAGGAATTCCGCTGAGTGCTGCAAGGATAAAAGATGTTCTCCATGGTTTTGCTCCAACAGTATGGAACATTGCATTCCATCCTGGAATGAAGCCCATTCCCTCTGGTCCAAGAGTACTGATGGCACCGTCACTGAACATTACTGCCATATTTAATGCATCTTGGTCAGCCATGCTGAAGGGATGCTCCATCTCAGATTCTGCGAAACTTTGTAGATTCCTTCCAGACGCCTCAGCAATATCAATAATTTTTCTCCAAAGAGAAAGAAATTCAATCTGGCCGCGCCCTATTCCCAGCAAGCCGCCATTATAGTATCCCGGAAGAAGCCTCTTGCATTGCAGCCCATGTGCTTCTCCAATTTCCTTCCACAGCAATCGCAAAGGATTATTTTCCGACAATCCCCTACGTACAATCTCTTCACAGAGTGCGACTCCGCGCGTGCTCCATTTCTCAAAAAACCACCATTTAAAATTTATGCATACATCCGGATCTATATACCACAAATACTGTATGTCCTTATTTTCGCAAAATATTTTCTGCATGAATATCGGCTTGTAATTCGTCAGGTGACGATCTGAGTCAATGACGAAGATATCGACAATAATTGATCCAGTCTTATAACTACAGTCTTGACCATTATTTTCACATTGCTCCAGCCACTCAGGAAGCTTTCCACGAGTTCCGACAAAAACATGTCCCACATAACCATATGCGCTCAATGAATTAATGAACGCTGCAAGTCCATAATGATAGTCACCTTCGGCAATGGTACAGATCGCCTGACCACTACTGCCAGAAGTTTCTCTCCATGATTCCAATTTATATATCCTTTCTCTTCGTGCAGCTATCAACACACAACACTTTTCTTAGCGCACTCAAATAGAAGTCTCTATTGCAAATACATTATTTTCTCAAAGCAGCCTGCTACCTGATATTTATACCAGTCCATAATCTGCTGCAACGACTCGACCGCCTTTTTTAAATCCGTACAGAAGTGCCATTACAACTAAGATAAGGCCCGGGCAACCTGAAAGAATATTAAATATCAATACAGCTTGAAGATTTCCAAGATTCATTTTCATCATACATATTGCCTGTATGGCGATACTGAATAAAATATTTGCAACATTAAATCTGTAGAAATTAAAACGCCTTGCAGCGTTGATTGAAGCCACCATCCCACCCACCAGAGACATTACTCCAGGCACAACCGCAAGAAATATTTCATACGTGAGATTATGATACCTCGGCCCAAGAACCCACAGAAACACATGTGGCGCAATGTTTATTATCAGAAGCAATAGAACAGCGCTGAGCGTCACACACGTAAGGGCAACTGAAACATTTGCTTTTAGCTTGTCTCTCCGTATTTTCGCAAAATACGGCTCAACCAGAACTGGGTTCATCGGTGTAAGAAAATTAAATATTTGGCAAACCTTGCCAAGAGCCCCGATACTGGCAACTGATTCAGATCGACCAATGAAGGTCAGAGCGTAGGTCCCAATCTGCCCCTGGAATGAATAGAACATAACACCTGGAATCGAAGGCGATGCAAGCTGTAGGATAGATTTCTGCTTTCGCCAATCCTTTTTTCCCTTCACTTGCAGCAGCGCCTTCGACCTCACGTAATACCTCCAAGCAATATATATAACCCCACATAGGTTAATGATCATTGCGCATACTGCAGTCATAATTCCAGCTGCATATGCCAGCAACAGCATAATCAGCATGAACACACTAGAATAAATCTGGGTTCTATACCAATAATTCCGGTCTTTTCTGATGATAAGAACAGAACCATAGGCAGAAGTTACTCGTGAGAACCAGGTCAAACCTAGCAGTACTGCAATTATCTGTAACTCCGTAATAAAGTCCCATCCTCGTGCCTTTGCCACACGCGGAAACGCTACGAATAGAAGTATGCCAACAATGAAGTATAAAATATGTGCCAACCCTCGCAGCGATGCTACATAGTCTGCAATCAGCTGCGTATCGTCGGACTTTTCACCCACCAATGGGACGATTGTTCCAGTAATTCCAGAATCCATCAAGACGGTAACTGTGGCTTGTACAGTAAACACTACAACATACTTCGTATACTCAGGAACAGAAAGTATTCGAATGCACATCAGACCATAAATCATATTAAGGACTGAAGATAATCCCTGGGCAAATAAAAATTCAGCCATCCTGCTTATCTTAGGAGAAGCATAGATTATGATTCTACGCAGCAACGCGCTCTCCTTTAGAAAGCGATTCGTTGATATATTATTCAGCCAATCATGCATTTGTTTTTCCACGTCCTAGACGTTGAACTCTGTTTTTTATTTTTTTTCGATAATATTCAAATTTATTCAATCCTACAAATTCTATGAGCGCAGATTTAGCAAGCTTCTTTAGACGTTCGTCCCATGTACAATATGAAAAAAATAATTCTTCTACCGGTCCCACACCGTTAGGTTGAATGCCTGAATAGTGGATATGACTGATGATATGTTTTTCGAATTGAATTTTATGAATAATATCGAGCGTATTTTTGTAGTCCCCGAACCATGTAGATCCCCACATATTTGGCTCGACACATAGATTGATTTTGTTCCAACCACCTGTCATTATCGATATCTGCAATAACGTCTGATCATGCCACTTCACCAAATTAGAATGCTGCTTCATCCACTGCAGTGCAGTGCGAATATCAGCGATTTGTTTTTCAGTGCGCCTACATAAAAAATGCCCAGCCGTTACTGCATGTTCATGGACCCCAACACCCCATAACTTTTCGATTACCTCAGATTTTACAAAATTATACTTCCCCTTCGTTGCATACTCTTGATCAGCGTGAACAATATCATACTCACCAATGTAGTTAAACATACATTCCCAATTCATCAGGGCAACGATATCATTATCGGAATATAAAAACTGGTCATACTCACCAAACCATGCCAGATATCGTCTAAAAAATCCTGGATTACAGCGTGGCATTGATGCAGCCAACTCCTGGACAAGATCCACACCTTCTTGCGGAAATTGTTCCAACGATCTCGTTTCTACATCTGGAACATTCTGTGGAGGGGAATATGGGCGTCCTCCAAATTCAATTACACGAATAGGCAATATGCAGCCAGAGGCTCGTATCGAATAAATAAGATTGTCGCACATATCCTTGCTTCGATGATTAGCAACAACATATATTCCACGCTTGGGCTGCGCGCTATGCATTTTGTCTCCATCGTAAACTTGCTTTATTCGACAAATCCGTGTTCCCTTGTAAAATACGCATCTGAACGATCAATTCCCCCTTTTGCAATGGCAGGTACTCCTGCATAAAGGCGCCATGGAATTTCTTCTTTTTTATTCCAAATGGATTGCGCAGCAAGCACGCTATAGTCAGGTATTTTACTTCCTGGAAGGATTACTACTGACGTACCAATAAAACAGTATTTGCCTATGGTGATGGGCTTGCATCTTTGTTTCGAATCATGAAGATCAATGCTATGCGTTAGGATCTGGGATCGATAGCCTGCAATCGTCGCAAACTCGCCAATCGTAACAGAATCGGTACAATCTATGATATGACGGGAAGTGACTGCCGCATGTCTTTCTAATTTCAATGATGTGCTACGCTGAGGATCTGATTTAAAATGTAGGCTCCTCTCGCCCAGAGGAAATGCACTAATCCAGTTCAGTGTACCTATATAACTAGATTCGCCCATTTCTATTCTTTTTAATCCCTTGATGACATTTCCGGCTGAGATTATTGCCTTTGGCCCCATTTTCACTTCATCTGCATCTATCAAAGAAAACCATGATATGTACGCACTTTTGTGAACCTTATACCCTAATATCTTATTCAACACGTAGCATCTTAGCCGCCATGGAAATAGATTCAGTGCAAGCACGACAAGCACTCTCATCTTCCTCATAAATTCTCCTCATAGAGTCTGATGTATCTACGAATCATTGTGCTTTTTGAATAATGATCCTCCACATTCTTTAGCCCAGCTTGTACAAGCTTTTTCTTAATTGCATGATCAAGGTATATCTCTCTTAAGTTTCTGGCCATGCTCTCAAAATCATCATGCGCACATAGTATTGCGGTATTATTTAACACTTCATAAAACGGCTTGATGTTGCTAGCGATAACAGGGCATCCGCATGCCTGCGCCTCTATCAATGGCCATCCAAACCCTTCATACCTGGAAGGAAATATTAATGCGTCCGCCCTGTTATATAACGCCTCTAGTATTTGTACAGGAGGACGAAATATTTGAACCAGACGATCTTCAATTTTTAAGCTCTTTGCCATGGCCATCAATTCATCGCTTAGTGTATAGCCGGCAATTATAAGGTGCAGTGACGTGCTCTGTTTCACTTCTGCCATGACTTTGAGCACGGTTTTACGGTTTTTTCGGGGTTGATTTGAGCCGACATGGAGAATGTATCGCAAATCGTCATCAATTACGCCAGCCAAGCGCCTATTTATTTCGGCTTCAGGCAACACAGTAAAATCATAATTAAGCCCGTTTCGCAGAAGCAAAATGCCTTGCTTGCGATCAAGAATCCGTTCTGCATCTTCCTTTGTTGCTTCGGAGACGCATGCAATTTTTGTTGCTATTTTCAAACCGTTGCGTATTTTATTTTGGAGTATTTCTCCGAACCTTGAAGCTGCACAATCAGGAACCTCTCCCATTGCGCCACGAATTGCCAACACATCATGACACGTTACAATCGTTGCAATTTTCCACTTTGGACTAATGTATAAAGCACTTCCTTGGTCGCAAAAATGTATAATGTCTGCTTTCTTTACTTCTCTGCCTAATTGAAAAGGAAAAATGACATAGCGATCTATATACCCAAGCCATTTTCCAACTCCATAACTGGATGCCTTTAATTTCCCAAGAAGTGGGCGTGGAGCAATAATTTTTACGTGCGCACCATGTTTTTTTAGCTCATTATAAATAACAGACGAAAATGCCTGCATGCTAACAGAGCCATCATATATATAATTTCCTACAAGCAGGATCTTCATAGTCGCCTCTTATTGTATTTTGTACCGCTTAGATTATGGCGTTCAAACCCACGCACGTATCATTACCATCAAAATCTCAACGCTCTAGGTTTTGCACTGTACAGTATCCAACCAGCCTTTTATCATTTTATGCTCTGATATGTTTTCCCATGTTGAACTGCTGACTTATTAGTCTTCTGCAAGTCTCTATTTTTTTTTGATGCATTCTGTGACTTGGATAGCTGATAACTAGAAACTGCCCCATGCAACTGGAAACTTTTAGATGTGCTTGCCTTGACTATAGAAGAATGCACGCTGACAGAAGTTGATTTTTGAGTGGATTGACTGCCCAAAGGTGATTGCCATGTCTCACCAAACTGTCCCCTACCTGGTTCCCAGGTCGTCCCAGAACCGCTCTTCATCTCTGCAGAATTTGAAGTAGCAAATGACACTCTTCTTTTTACCTCGCTTCTTTCGCCCCACGAGGATGCACCCTGCTGTGCATTACCGGAGAGCTCCATGAATATAAATACAAGTAAAATAAGTTTTATCTCCCGCAAAATACAGTTCATTGATTTACCTCTTCCTGCGGCTGATATAGGCGCTCTTTGCCTGCAGCCCTGACGAGACATTTTTCTAGATAACCTAGAACTCGCCGATCTGACCAGCGTTGTATTGCATAGTTCCGGGCATTCCGTTCCATCTCTGCTTTATCCTGTTCTTTAACTTCTCGAATCGCTTCAACAAGGGCTTCTGCGTCTTCCGCCGGGACAACGAAACCAGCTCCAGACTCATTTACCGTACGTGCTACTTCGCAACTTTCATTCGCTGAGACAATCACGGGACAACCTGCAGAAAAATAACTGACGATTTTGGACGGAAAAGCTATTTCGGAAACTGTCTTCTGTTGAGTTACCAAACACACTCCACTTGCTGCCAGAACGCCACGATAGTCCTCATCCTCTAGTAGAGGAAGAAAGGTTATATTCCTCAACCCTTCATTCAATACTTTTTGATAAATTTCTTCACGAGCAGAACCGTCCCCCACCAATAGAAAGCAGTATTCCTCCTCCATAGCCATAATTTTTGCAGCCTCAACTACGGTCCCCAAAGCCTGCTTTACTCCCATATTTCCACTATGAGTGACAAAGAATTTATTTTCGAGGTCATATTTTCTGCAAAACGCATCAGCTTCGCTGTTGGTCGTATTTAGCAATGAAGCGTTCATGCGAGGCTCGAAGAGGACTATCTTTTTCTCCCAGTCTCCCTTACTAGCTATTTTATCTTTCATGCCACGCGTTATTGTACTAATTAGTCCAGCATGCCGGTAGGCAGCGCGCTCAATAAAATAGAGTACTTTTACGGTCCAAAGAGGCAACATTCCCATGTCTGCGGCAGAGTCCGGCTGCAGATCTTCTACATCGAATACGTATGGAATGCCCCATAGTTTACTCAGGGTTATTGCGACCATCGCTAGCCCAAGAGGGGGAGAAACTACAAGCATCACATCTGGTTTTCTGCATAGTAACGCCCGAAGCAATACCGACAAGGAGAAACTTGCCTCATGTAAAATACGTTTGAACGAGCGAACTTTTGCAGGGACATACGCCCACGTCCGGCTTATTTTTACATCATTTTTATTTTCATTTTGCCATAATTTATATTTATATTTGCCCTTAACTTTCCATTCCGGATAATATGGAAATGTCGTACAAACTTCAACCTCATGGCCGGACGCTGCAAGGTACTCTGCACGATATGTAGTAAACGCGCCTATCCCTGTAACTTCAGGCCAGTAATTAATACTAATCATCATAATTTTCATATTCACCACCAACACTATCCAAGTAGTATTAAGACATATCTTCGCTTACTTAAATGCACGCCCAGATAACGATCTGTAGCCAACGCTCTTAATTCTCCGCAAATTTAAGCCAAAATATAAACGATCGAGGACAAACCTTCTCCAGATAAATATGTCTATCAATCTAACTTTCTTCATAATTAAGCCTTAGTCTGTTTTGCGGGATAATGCGTACGCTCTGAGGCATCGCCTCTTTCCTCATTGCAGCAATCATTAGGGCAAGACTAATAATCATAAACCCCTGCCCTGTAGGCTGTTCTAGAATTCCAAACATTACTGCGGAAATCGAAGATGGCAACAAAAAGAGCGCAAGCATTTTATTCTCTCGAGCGGCTATGATGGAGTCTGAAAACAACACACAAGCAAAGACCATGCGAAAGAGAACAAACCCTATGCCCCAGATATATCCTAATTCTAGAATATTTCTTGTAAGTTCGTCTTCTCCGGTTTCGAAGGTAGGTCTACCAACCATCAATTGTGTGATAGCAGCTGCTCCGCGTCCCATTCCAACGCCGAACGCACGTGCATCTCCTGACTGCTCGATCCATGTAATATAAGGACCAGCCATACGTCGATAAAATTCTGTTCCCGTACTTCCCTGTGACTGCTCAGCAGAGGAAAAGCGCTCTGTCAGTGAACCCAAAGCCTCTTTGAATGATGGAATTACTGTGACTACAATACCTATAATCAGGATCGGAATAAGTAACTTGAGTGTCTGCATTAAATGCGAAATTCCAAGAAACGAGGCAACGACCAAGCACCCTATTTCAGCAATATACATAAATACAAGCGTACGAGCACCAACGAACGGAACCGAGAAAATCAGGCACGTGAGAGCAGCATAAACCAACCAGCGTTTTGCGACTTCAGCTTCTGTCATGGCATAGAGTACAAGTCCTGCCAAAAAACTTTGAAACCCAATTGCTCCTGTCACAAAGCTGAAGGTTCCTGCAGCACGCACATGCAGTCCGACATAATCAATCTGAGATCCTCCTTCATATGCGCCAAGGTTTATCCAGGAACTTGCTCCAGATTTATATTGTAGATAATAAAGAGCAGTCATTGGTAATGATATAAACATTGCAAATCTGCATATTTTTTTTATATCTTCCTTGGTGATTATATTGGAAATAGCAAACGCTACAGGAAACGGAAGAAGATAAGAGCGAATGCCGTACACGCAGACAAACCAAGGGCAAGTATCTGTAAGGACTTGTATAATGGCCAAGCTCAAGAAAAACACCGCCAAAGAACCCGTCAGTACAGAATATTGTTTTGGCCAGCGATGGCTACGAATGGACTCCCACAAAATCAACACACCAAACGGATCGCGAATGACCAACAAGGGGGCAGAAAGTCCTGGAGCTACCCACTTACGCAGTGATCCCTCAAAGACAAGAAGAAGACAGTAAATCCAGAAAAGGACCTTAACTGTTGGCATCCTCTTCTTTCCAATTCTCTGGATTTTAATAACATTTTTGGCTATCTGCATAAGGACGCCTTTATAACATCTGCCCACTTTTCACGATAATTTCCCCAGCTGTTCTCCGTTGCAGTCCGTTGCGCCTGCAAAGACATTCTAGATAAAAGTTCCCGATCTGTATCCAGTTGCAGAATACAGTCTGCAATTGCCTGTGCATCGCAAATAGGAATGACAAAACCTTCCTGTCCATCGCGGACGAAATCCAATGTCCCAGAGTTAGGCGTCACGATCACGGGAAGGCCATTTGCCAGGGCCTCCAGGACCACAAGGGCACATCCCTCAGAAAGCGATGGATGAATCAGCACATCTGCTTCTGCCATCAACTCCAAAACCTTTGCATGGGGTACTGATTCAAACCACCGGTAGCGCTTGCAGGCGCTGTCAACATGAGCATTCGGTGCATCCTTCATTCCCACCAAAGTCACATCAACCTCAACCTTGCATTGCTCCAGAGCCTGCAGAAGATAGCCGATTCCCTTTCGCTGATGCAAGGCACCTACATACAGAACACGTATAGCTTCACCAGGAGAATTTTTTTTAGCTGCCCCCACGGACACAACAGGAGCGCCATAATTGACAACATGAATTTTTTCTTCAGGGACGACTCCTGACAATGTTGTACGCACATGAGAGCTGGGAACAATAATGTGGTCAGCCAATTCCAGTTCCTGATCTTTCCACTTCAGATGGCTTTCTGAATCCCGCAGGATCTTCAAGAGGTTTGCGTATTCCGGGCTGCGGGAAATTTCCCCCTGCAAAAGCCGCAGATTCCAGTACCAATGACTACTCGGCAGTTCATAGAATGTTGGAATCCCTTTTTCTTTTGCAACTCGGAATGTATTGAGCGCACCTCCCTCATAGGCATAGACTGCGTCCACTGCGTGTCTGGAAAGCCAGCGTGCAACATGCGCGTCAAAGTCGCGATAGACCCCCACCACAGAATAGGGTTTTTCATCGGTACCAACTGGAGTTCTGATTCCCATGCTCAGATACAGCAAGCGCTGCATTTCGCGCCAAGGCGTATTGTGGATGAGAGACTCAGGTACTTCAGAATATGATCTACGATTCAGGCGACGCCTCAGATTTTGCGAAAGAACATTATTTAATGGTGTGTTTGTCTTCCAGCAAATCGTCGTCCAGAACGCGGCCAGCATGTTACGCTCGTTCAGGCTGCGCAGGGCATTTCTGGAATTCTGGTTTCCGGTAGGATGTGCAAACAACACCGCAGGATTTTCCGCGTTCACGAATTTACCTCATACAGCTGGATAGGTTATAAATTATTATTTTCAGCAACAACTATGACACAATAGTTAGTTTTATATTCGCATGAATTGCAATGGAAAGGCTCTTGATATTCAATTCAAGGCTAGAGATAAATCTTTTTCCGGGCAATTTTTCTGGTCATGCCTCATCCATTGCGCATAGAAGGCAGCCTGTGAGTAAAGGTTATGACCTGAATACCATTCGAAGGCCTTCTGGCCACAACGAATGACGGCTGCAGTATCCATAAGACTGGCGCTCTTCATGCTAATCACATTCAGACCATCCTGTAATTGGTCGATTCTGGTCGAGAAAGGCTCCATCAAAAGAGGAATAGTTCCATATGCACAGTAAGCAGCAAAGATTGAAGACTTGGCAATACAGCGTGGCTCGTGAGGAACAAAGCCGAACCGGGCGTGTGCAATATGTTCTGCAACCTGCTGCGAAGGTATTTGCCCAAGGCGATGAACGGGGATTCCATGAAGATTTTCCGGAGGTACAAAGCCGGGGCCTATATCAAGAATTTTTTTTATTTGCAGATGATGTAGCGTTTGCTCCATCTGCAGCAAGTGGCGATATGCTTTTTGCCGTGAACCAGAAAGTCCGAAGACAATCAGCGACTGAGAGCGCTGCGCAAATGGCAGCGGCGTTGCGGTTTCGCCAATCGTTGAGAATACCGGATGAATACTTACCCCCTCGCAACGCAACTTTGGTTCGCTATGCAGCCAGCGTGCATTAAGTTCAATGTTCGTCAGGGCAAGGTCGCAGGATTCTGCAATCTGTCGCACGGCCAAACGCTGACCGCGTGAGTACCAGAAGGCCTTCTGCCATGGCCATCCACGGGCAAACAGTTCATGGAAATAAACTGCGGAACGGAAGCGCCGACTGGATTGAATGGAAGCAAACGCCTTGGCCAGTTCCGCAGGAATACCGCTGGCAGCATATCCATATCCGCTAAGATGCACCAGGATGGAGACTGCACCACGCTCCCTGTAGATATTGCACAGTTCTTCGAGCTGACTGGCCTTGCAGCTAATGGCCCCACCAAGCGGATTCTGTTGATTCAGAGCGATAAAAACAGTTTCGATCTGAAACGAACGCTGTAACTCATCCGCCAGAGTTAGAGCGTGATCACTGACGCCGCACTGACCGGGCAAAATGCGCGGCACAATCTGGAGGAGTGTTTGATTTTTTGTATGTGGCATGGCAAATATCACAGGTTAATCCAGGGGTAAAGTGAAATTATCTGCTGGCCATCTGACTCATGGTCAGGCAATTTTATAACTATCGCTGTGCATAGTGATAGGTCATGTAGTTGGTACCAAGACCCAGCATGGCCTCAATCGCACGTAGGCTTATAAGTTTTCCGCGATTCGTTGGAATGTAAAGAATATCCTCATTCTGCAAGGCAACGTCTGTCGCCGCGCCTTTGATGATTTCATGCATATTGAGAAGGATTAATTCCTTGTGGCCATCGCTATAGGTGCGCACAATCTGCGCCCGACTCATCTTTGGAGAAGTTCCACTTCCGCCCGCCATAGCAAGCAACCTTTCCGCAGTCAGAGGTTCATTTTTATGCATAGGGAATACCCCCTGACGAGTTACGTTTCCGAGCGCATAGACAACGCCTCCAGAAGGAATAAAAACCGTATCGCCCGGAAACAGTTGTACTTTTGAAATAATCGGCATGGGAGCCGTGGGGTTATACGCAACGCTGACCGGATGCTCGGGATCGGCCTTACGTTTGATGACCACCTGCCCGCCTGCATTTTCTGTTTCTCCACCTGCGGCCGTAATCACATCCAGTAACATGCGTACGCCCAAAGATGGATAGACACCCGGTGCACGAACTTCGCCCACTACCGTAATTCCCTGCGTTGCGTACTCCGCAATAAATACTGTGACGTGGGCGCTCGCAGGCTTGAGAATATCGGCCTGGATAAAACTCCGCTCAATCAGGCGCTGGACATCTTCAACGCTCAGACCAGCAACCGAAATTTTTCCCAGCAACGGAGTGCTAATCTCTCCCGTGGCATTCACACGGAAGCGGCCAGAGAGGTCTGGGCAATCCCACACGGAAACGTCAAGCATATCGCCAGGACCAACCTGCAGTTCGGATATAACCGGCGAGGCACTTTCATCCAGCTTCTTGTCTTGCGCATTCAGGCTGACCGAAAGGACGTCCAAGGTCATCGCCAACAAAATGGAGAACAGCAAAGTTTTATGCATTTTTCTCTCCGTTGTTCTCATCTTCTTCGTAGCCGTAAGCCAGGTCAGTGTAGTAGCTGGAGCCATAGCGATAGCTGTATCCATAGCGATAGCCATACATGCCGTAACGGTAGGTATAGAAGTTTTCCAGACGCATATCGACGTCGTTCACCACCACGCCTGTGATAGGTATATTCATCCGCCAAAGCAGGTCGCGTGCCCGGATCAAAGCACGACGCCGAGTGTATCCGGCGCGCACCACCAGTACCACAGCGTCGGCCAGTGCGCCCACAGCCGGAGTATCCGATACTGCCAGCACCGGTGCAGTGTCGATTACGATGCGATCGAATTCCTTGCTCCACAGTTTGAGCTGTTCAATCATGCGCTGCGAAGAAAGCATTTCAGCAGGATTAGGCGGACGCGGTCCGGTGGGCAACACATGCAGCGTAGGCAGTTCAGGCAATGGCGCAGGCAGATCAAAATGACTACCCGGTTTGGCCAGTACCGTTGACAATCCGAAGGTCTTTCCGTCGATGCCGAAAACCCGATCCAAAGTGCCGCGGCGCAGATCGCCATCAATCAGCAACACCCGCTCTCCACGCTGCGCCAGAACAACAGCGCAGTTGACCGCTGTAGTTGTTTTGCCCTCGCCGGGAAAGGCGCTGGTCAGAACAATCAGGCGGGGAGGTTTGTCAATGGAAGACAACAGCAACGAACTCCGCAACCCGCGATAGGATTCCGCCGCCATGGATTTGGGATTGGAAAGTACTGTTAGTTCAAGAAGATTTGGCTTACTATCTTCCATCTCTTCCAGATCAAAGCGCTTCTTTTTCTGGGTATCATCCTGTATGTGTGGCACCGTGGCCAGCGAAGGAAGATGGGAAACCGACTCAGCCTCTTCACTGGTCTGCAAACGATCATCGATCGACTCCACCACGAAGGCCACTACGCAGCCCGCCAGCAATCCGCCGAAGAAGCCTGCCAGTAGAGAGGCAGCCTTGCGCGGCTCAACCGGATAAACCGGAACTTGAGCGCGATCAATGATTGAGATATTGGCCGCGGAAAGTCCAGCCAAAACGCTGGATTCCTTTAGGCGAGTCTGCAAATGGTCGTAGAGTTCGCGGCTCTGTTCGGCCTCGTGACGAAGGATCTCGAACTGGGCCACATTTTCATTGAGTTTGTACGAAGCATCTTCCTGGTCTTGCAGTCGCTTGCGCAGCGTCTGCTCCAGTCCAACTGCCGCATCATATTCTTTCTGAATCTGGCTACGGGAAAGATCTGTTTCCTGCTTTAGTGTGTTTTGTAACTTATCAATCTGCACGTTCAATTCGCGCATGCGCGGATAGCTGTCACCGTACTTGGAGGCCAATTGCGCACGTTGTGACTTCAGGTCGTTGAGTTGCGTGCGCAAAATGCCAAGCGATTGATTATCGCCGAGCAGCGCCACCATGTCAGGAGAGAGGTTTTTGAATTCGCGCAGTCGCTCTTCCTTGGCTATGCGATCAGATTGCGCGGTCTCCAGTTCACTGCTGATCTGCGTCAAGGATTGCAGCGTCAGGTTGGAGTTTTCATCCGACCCGACAATGTTATATTGCTTCTGAAAATCCACCAGCTTGCGCTGCGAATCAGCCGCGCTCTGTTGTAGGTCGTTCATCTGCTTCTGTAGCCAGTCGGAAACGTGCATCGAGCGCTCGTACTTGGCGCGCAGATCCGCGTCCGAATAGGACTCCACCAACTTATTGACGATATCAGTATCGAGGCGTGGATCAGAACCCCGGTAGTGAATCTCCACAATATTCGTACCCAGCAGTTGCGTCACCTGCAAGCCGCGGCGCATGGTCTTGATCATGCGCACTCGATCCACGGGAGCCACTTCCAACCCCCCATTCGATGCACGAATATTTTTGGCAGCCACACCGTATGTTCTTTGCAGAATATTTAAGTTCTGTGCCGTCTGCAGTAACACCGAGTCACTTTGCAGGATGCGCAATTCGGTAGCCACTTCAGAGTTTGCCTCAACCTTGTGTTCACTGGTCAGTGACTCAAAACCAAGGTTAGGAGACTCGTTGGGTTTGATCTCGATGCGAGCAACACTGTCATAAACCGGCTTTGTATGGAATGCATAATAGGCCGCAGACGCTACACAGATGATTGTTACCACCAAAATCGTATAACGTTGCTTGCTTAAAGTACGCCAAATGTCCATGAAAGACATCTTGGTTTCCAATTGGACGACGTTTTCAGTATTGTTTCGATTTGCTTTAGGCTGCGATTCCGCCTGGGATTCGTGAGGCATTTGCACTCCTAAGGTATAAACCAGCTTGATATGTTACTAAGTCAATCACACTATTTTTACGGTTGAATTCTTCTGCGCCAAACTTTCCTTGTGAATTTTATTCACCGTATGGCGCCCAGTGCGCTTCTTTAAGAATGGAGCGATACAACCAGGTTCTCCTGCTTCGATCTTCTGGCTTCGTAGGGAGAAAAAATATCATTGATGGCCACGGCAGCACGATTCATGGCATAGCGACGTTGAAAACAGGATCGTGCACCACTGGTCAGACGGGCGCGCTCAATCGCTGACATTTCTACCCAGCGGCGCAAAAGGCGGCGCGTACCATCGCTGGTATCCTCTTCCACTAACCCGACATGGTCCTGTTTGATGTCTGGCCAGATGTTGACCTGATTGCTGATCAACACGGGCTTGCCCACGGCCAGAGCCTCAACAACGGCAATGCCAAAATTCTCCTGATGTGAGGGCAGTGCCAAAGCCTCAGCGGCCTGCAGTGCGCCCCATTTGGCCGCGCCCCGAATCATCCCGGTAAAGTGCACACGATCCATAACTCCCATGCGGTCGGCCAGATGCTTGATGCGCAGTTGCATGTCGGCCTGATCCGGACCGGCCATTACCAAATCCAGTTCCGGATCCTGATCTGCTACCTGAGCAAAGGCATCCACCAACAAGTCGCATCCCTTTTTTTCATGCAGCCTGCCCAGAAACAACAAATAACGCCGATCACGAAGCCTGGGATGCAGACGGAAGAATTCCTCTTTTTGCGCCTCTTCGTCCTTCCACTGCAGGAGCGGATCATTGATGCCGTAGGGAACCACAACGGAAGACCACAAATTAGGACGGAAGCTTTGCTGCGCCAACCTGCTCTCTGTGTCCGTGGTGAAAAAGACAGCCAAAGCATCGCGCAGAACTATGTACTGCACGCCCCAGTAGAGCATCTTCTTCAAATGCTTGAGTGGATATTTATGATTGAACCAGGGATCAAGCGCACCATGCACGAATACCCCGTAAGGCCGCCTTCTGCGCCTGGCCATACGGTTCAGCGCCAGCCCCGGAAAGCTCCAGATTCCGTTCATCACTATGCCATCAAAACGCTCGATGTTTTCATCCATCCAGTGCCAGAGGCGCGGCGAGAAGGCATAACGCCCCAGATAGGACTGCCCCATGGCATGAATCGGGCAGGTGAAATTTTTCAGATAGCTTGCCTCGGGATCATCCAGGCAAACAATCTCTGTACTGGCGCCGATATTCGCATAGGCTGCAATCAGCTGCCGTACCGCTTCCGGCGGGCCGCCCCGGTCAGGATTCAATGTATCAATAACGTGAAGAATAAGCATATTTATCTAAACCACTTTTTCTTGCGCCATGAACGCTGGCCAAGATTGGAGTTATAGCGGTTCTCCAATTGCTGTACACCGAAGCCTCAGCAGCTGAGTGGATTTTTCCTCAAGAAAAAGCCACCCTGCACAGTCTCACAAGGGCTACACCTATTGGAGAACCGCTCTAGAGTATCAACCTGCGTTGTAGGCCTCATCCGTCTTGATTTCGCAGGCTTCGCACAGCGACTGAAACAACGCATCCGGGCCGGTGTCATCGCGCAAAAATAGCCGGTGCAATACGCCATGACTGAGCACGATGGAAACCTGTGCCAGCACCAGCGATTTGGCGCTACTGCAGTGTAGTTCGCCACGTTGCAGCCACGGATCCAGATAGCGAGTAATCAGCTCAACCGGTTCGCCCAGATACAGGCGTAACATCGCATCCATTTCCTCACCCAGTTCCAGAGAGCTGAACTGCAACAGGCGCAGCAGGTCCGGGCGCTGCAGGAGAGAAGAAGAAATCAGTTCGAAGACGCGCTGCAATGCCACCCTCGCATCGGGCGCATCGGCCAGCCGTCCCAACAGATCACCACGAAGTTTGATCTGCTGTAGTTCCGTGTCAAGAACAGCGATATACAGATCGCGTTTGCGCGGAAAATGGCGATAGATAGTTACTTCGTTTACGCTGGCTTCAGATGCAATATCGCGCGTACTTACGCCGTTATAGCCATAGCGGGAAAACAGCTTGGACGCCGCACTTAGAATCTGCGCCTCTGCTCCATTTTTCATTAATTTAGGTATCCTGCCCATACTGCACATTCCTGACTTTCGCCATCGGGACGACAGCGAAAAAAGATGCCGATTGCTCTTTGGCAATCACCGAACGCATATCTACTTTATTGTTCCAGATCATTGCCGCCCGTCAGGCCGTCAACAGCTCCAGATCTTCACTACCAACTTCCACCGAGATGCTGCGCATGATCTGCTGCAGAGTCAGAACAACGCGCCACTGCCCCTTGGGCCGCACCACAATGCCTTCCCACCCTGCCAATGCACCGCTACGGATTCTTACCCGCTGCCCTTCTGTCAGCACAGGATGCGGCTCCACCGCGTAGGACTGCATTCCAGAGCGCAACACTTCAATTGCTTCATCTGGCACCGCGGCCGGTTCACCCTTGATACCTGACACAACCGAAAGCGCGCCGGGAACCTGCAGCACACGCACCTTCTGGGTAGGTGGAATATGCACAAAAATATAACTTGGAAACAACGGCAATTCCAGTTGCACCCGGGATCCATCCTTCCATTTGCGCGCGGAGCGATACAGCGGCAGGAAGTGCTCAATCTGACGTTGCTCAAGAAAACGCGCCACGCTTTTTTCGTGTCGCGCAGTGGTGTAGAGCGCAAACCAACTGGCCGTGGAAGGCTCCGTCCACACACCTGCAATGCTTTGTGGGTCAGGTTTTGCTATCGAAGGATATTCGCTGTTAAGCATGGCTTCGCCATCCTCACTTGGGTGGGGCTTTTTCCACAGTGCGCTTTCAAAAAGAAGTTAAAAGTAGAGCAGGCCTGAAGTGCAGACCTTGAAAGCATCAAGTTATTTTTTGGAATCCATGTTTCTTGAATCACATATAGAAGCAAGCGGTTTCATTCAATCTACCAACGAGTACAAAACTATCTTCTACTTACGAAGTGATCTTACTATACCAGTAAAGAACCGGTTTCCATCAAAAAATGAGCGATTACATAATTTTTTCACTTTACTGCAGCTCCCAGGGAAAATCTGGCAGGCCCACAGTCACGAAAGCAACTCCATGCCTGCGCATCTTGTACTGGATCTTCCTGGTGGCCTGCCCCTGCTGTCTTTGAGTATGTTGCCCGTTTTCTCTTTCATGCACACTGCCGTGCGCAGTTGCTCCCTGCGCCCACACTCAGGAAAAACTGCGCTTGAAGAATTCCAGTGAACGTTCTAGCCCTTCGTGCAAAGGAATCTTCGGCTCCCATCCAAGCAGCGTGCGAGCCTTGGTAATCTCGGGCTGACGGCGCGTTGGATCGTCCTGCGGCAACTCTGCAAAAATCAGTTTGCTCTTCGAGCTAGTCACATCCAACACGGCCTGGGCGCACTCCAGAATGGTGAACTCATCGGGATTGCCGATGTTGACCGGCATATGCTCATTACTGGCCGCCAAACGCACAATACCATCGATCAGATCATCCACATAGCAGAAGCTGCGCGTCTGCTGCCCATCGCCGTAGATGGTCAGTGGCTCACCCTTGAGCGCCTGCATCATGAAGTTAGAGATGACGCGACCATCGCTCGGATGCAGACGCGGCCCATAGGTGTTGAAGATGCGCACCAGGTGCGTATTCACGCCACGCATGCGGTGATAAGCCATGGTGAGCGCCTCGCTGAAGCGCTTGGCCTCATCGTAGACCGAGCGCGGCCCCACCGGATTCACATTGCCCCAGTAGTCTTCCGTCTGCGGATGCACAGCCGGATCGCCATAGCACTCCGAAGTGGAAGCATGCAGAAATCCCGCCTTGTACTTCTCGGCAATCGCCAGCATGTTACCCGTGCCGATGGACCCTACCTGCAGGGTCTCAATGGCCAAACGCAGATACTCGGGAGGACTGGCTGGGGAAGCCATGTTGTAGACATAATCGACCGGCCCCGAATCAAAGGGCTGGCAAATGTCGTGTTCTAAAAAGCGAAAGCGCGGCTCGGTGGCCAGATGCGCAAGATTCGCCGGATCTCCGGTGGAAAGATTGTCCACACCAATCACGCTATGGCCATCGGCCAGTAATCGATCCGTCAGATGAGAACCCAAAAAACCAGCAGCACCCGCAACAAGGATATCCATCAATTCAATTTCCTAAGTTCAAAACCAAAGCAACAGGCTGGGCAAAAAAATACCAGCCTGCTGCCCGTGGAATTTACAGCGACAAGACTCTGGGTTTGCCCTGCTGTCCCTGATAGACAGCAGGCCGCCCCACGCTCACATAAGTAAAGCCACTTTCCGCCATTTTTTCCGGCGTATACAGATTGCGGCCATCAATAATGATCGGGAAACGCATGGCGCGGTTCAGCCGCGTCAGGTCGATCCCGGCAAACTCCTTCCAGTCGGTCAGAATCAGCACCGCATCCGCATCCTGCGCCGCATCGTAAAGATTGTCTACGTAGCGCAACTTATCGGAAGCTGGCAGCACGGACTGAGCACGTTCGGCGGCAGCCGGATCATAGGCTGTCACCACGGCACCTGCATCAATCAGCATTTTGACGACGGCAATGGCAGGAGATTCACGAATGTCATCGGTATCTCCCTTGAAAGCCAGTCCGAGCGCCGCCAGACGCTTACCGCGCAGCGTCCACAAGGCCGAAAGCACCTTGTTGAAGAAGATCTCCTTCTGCGTCTCGTTGATCTTGCGCACCTCTTCCAGCAACTGGAAGTTGATGCCGCGCTGCTGCGCCACCCAGTGAAAAGCCGCCACATCCTTGGGGAAGCAGGAGCCACCATAGCCAAGGCCGGCGTGCAGAAACTTGGGTCCAATGCGGCTATCCAGACCTACCCCCCGGGCAATGTCTTCGATGTTGGCGTCCACGCTTTCAGCCAGATTGGCAACCGCGTTAATAAAGCTGATCTTAAGTGCCAGAAAAGCATTCGAAGCATGCTTGATGATCTCGGCACTTTGCGCTGAAGTCACCAGCAGCGCGGGCGGAGCGTCCGTGCTGCAGCAACCGGCCAGCGCATCCGCCTGCTGGTAATAGCTGCCTGAGGTCAGTGGCGCATAGATGCGGCGCAACAGTTCGGCCGCAGCCTCGCTGCCCGCACCCACTACGATGCGGTCCGGATGCAGAAAATCGATGACAGCCGTTCCCTCCCGCAGGAATTCGGGGTTGGAAACCACATCAAAGTTCTGCGCGGCTACACCGTGCCGATAGAGCACGCGACGAATCCACTCATTGGTGTAAACGGGAACCGTGCTTTTTTCTACAATCACTTTATAGCCGGAGACGGAGCGGGCAATCTCACTGACCACAGCCTCAACGTACGACATATCGGCTGCACCGCTGTCTCCCTGGGGAGTGCCCACGGCAATAAAAACCGCCTCGCTTTTTTCAACTGCAGCGGACAGGTCTCCGGTGAACTCAATGTTGCCGCGATGGCGAACCATCAGCTCTGGCAGATGCTCTTCATAGATGGGAACGCCACCCTCCTGCAGGGTTTTTACCCGGCGCTCGTCATTATCAACGCAGGTAACCTTGTGCCCCATCTCGGCAAAGCAAACCGCAACGACGAGTCCAACGTAACCGGACCCGATTACACAGATAGAAACTGAATTTGACATCGACTGGCTCTGTCTCCTGGCTGCCAAGGCAGCTTGAGGCGGCGCTTCATAGGCAAACGCCACTCGGGGGAGTGAGAAATACAGTATGGGAAGTGAAAATCTACGCCCCGGATATAGGCTGTATTTATCACAAAATACGAGGTTTATATAAATAAACCCCGAACCGGGCCTTCGGTTCGGTCAGCCTTGCCTTGCCAGCTGGTTTGCCGGCGTACTCCTATGTCAGATCCGTTTCAGACCCCACACAGGCTGGCCAAACTTCACGCTTTCAATATACTACGGATCTATCTTTTCAATTTGATTAGATTCAGGTTTACGTCTTACCGTTGCCTGGAAAGCAATTCCCGGGGCAAATCCTTGTTTCCGGCCCCGTGCTTCCGGCCCTGAGCTACAATAACAGATGGGCTGAAGCAAAATCCGGAAAGATCGCCCCCAGAGAATTCGTGCAGGGTTGACCCTCCCTATTGGTCACGGCAACTGTGGGCTACTGGCCTGCGGATACAGCATCCCGGATTTTGCGTTAAGGCCGAAATTTTTCGCGTTCCGCACGCAACCCAGCAAGGAGTTCCTCTCTTATGGCGATTCCCGCCACGCAACTGCGCCCCGGTATGATCATCAAGCACAACGATGGCCTGCACCTTGTCTTCAAGGTCGAGCATCGTACCCCGGGCAACCTCCGCGCCTTCATCCAGGCCAAACTGCGCAACCTCAAGTCGGGCGCCATGTTTGAGCACCGCTTTCGCTCGGCCGACTCCATCGAAAAGGTTGTCGTGGATGAAGTGAGCATGGAGTTCCTTTACAACGACGGCGACGACTACTACTTCATGAACCCCGAAGACTTTGAGCAGACCGTGCTCAAGACCGACACGCTCGGAGATACCGTCGATTACCTGACGCCGAATCTGCAGATCAAGGTCAGCTACCACGACGGCACGGCCGTAGGCATTGACCTGCCCACCTTCGTCGAGCTGACGGTTATTGAGACCGAGCCGGGCCTGAAGTCGGCCACCGCTTCGTCGGTCACCAAGCCGGCCAAGATGGAAACCGGCCTGATGGTCCAGGTTCCGCCCTTCATCAACGAAGGCGAAAAGATCCGCGTCGACACCAGCGAAGGCACCTACATGAGCCGCGCGTAAACTCCAGCACAATCAAATTCGCGTTATGATCATGGTCCAGGAAGGGTTCCTGGACCATGAATCGTCTGGACTTCCAAAATCTGTCCAATCTGCGCCTTCGCGAAGCCAAAACCCTGTTGGAGCAGGGACTTGACGACGGCGCATACTATCTGGCCGGCTACGCAGTCGAATGTGCCCTAAAAGCCTGCATCGCCCGACAGACTCAAGAACACGACTTCCCTGACAAAAAACTTGTTGTGGATAATCACACTCATAAACTGAACGATCTGCTGAGGCTCGCACAGTTGAGCGACATACTTGCAGCCGATCCGGCAATGAGGATCATTTGGGACATCTTGAGAAACTAGTCGGAAGAAGGACGATACCGGATCGAAAAAACCGACCAGGAAGCTTCTGAACTACTAAGGGCTATTGAGGATCAGACCGGAGGAGGGTTTCTCCCATGGGTACGGAAACACTGGTAAGTTTCGACATTGAAAATGGCAGCAATGTCATTGATGCCCTGGACAAGGCAGGCAGAGAGCCGAATGTAGCGCTATGGGCAAAATTGCCAGACTATGAAGACTGGCGCTTGATTCTGGCCTCCGAGCATCTCGACCAATCCTCTCAATTTACTGGTTACACACAGATTCACGAGGCACTGGATAAAGCAGAAATTCCCATTCACAGACAACCCCCGATCTTCATGCGCCCCATGAAGAGTCTCATGATTGAGGAATTGCGCCGTTTTTTAGGTTCCGCAAAAGATGTATATGGCATGCGCCTGGGTGGCCAGACCTTTGGCGACAGATATATTGAGGAAGCCTTCGTCTATCGCATCCGCTGATACAGACGAAGATCAGCGCTTCTCCAACAGAAACAGCCACCGCAAGCTCGCGGTGGCTGTTCTGTTTTGTAGCGGGTGCGTTTACCGCGGCATGCAGGCCAGTGCGTCGCGCACACCCTCTGCCGTCTGCACCATGGCTTCCAGCGCGGAGCGTACCTCCGGCCAGCCACGCGTCTTCAGGCCGCAGTCGGGATTGACCCATAGCTGCTCTGGATTGAGTACCTCCAGCGCCCGACGCAACAGCGTGGCAATCTCCTCCCGGCTGGGAATACGCGGCGAGTGAATATCGTAGACGCCGGGGCCGATCTCGTTGGGATAGCGCACCCGCGTGAATGCATCCAGCAGCTCCATGCGCGAACGAGAGCACTCAATCGAGATCACGTCGGCATCCATGCGCACAATGGCCTCAATGATGTCATTGAACTCCGAATAGCACATGTGGGTATGGATCTGCGTGGCGTCAGCGACTCCGGCAGAGGCCAGCCGGAAGGCATCGACGCTCCAGAGCAGATACTCCGCCCAGTCGGCGCGGCGCAGCGGCAGACCTTCGCGAATGGCCGGCTCATCGATCTGAATGGCGCGAATGCCAGCTGTTTCCAGATCGGCAACTTCATCGCGAATCGCCAGAGCGATCTGCTGGCAGGTGACGGAGCGCGGCTGATCGTCGCGCACAAACGACCACTGCAGAATCGTGACCGGCCCAGTGAGCATGCCCTTGACGGGCTTTGCGGTGAGCGACTGCGCGTACTTTGCCCAACGCACCGTCATTGCCCGCGGACGCGAGACATCGCCAAAGATGATCGGCGGCTTGACGCAGCGCGAACCGTAGCTCTGTACCCATCCATTCTGGCTGAAGACGAAGCCATCAAGCTGCTCGCCGAAGTACTCAACCATGTCGTTGCGCTCGAACTCGCCATGCACCAGCATGTCCAGCCCAACCTCTTCCTGAAAACCGATGCAGCGCTCCGTCTCGGCCTGCAGAAAGGCATCGTAGCTCTGGATGTCGATCTTGCCCTTGCGGAACTCGGCGCGCATTTTGCGCACTTCCGCCGTCTGCGGAAACGAGCCAATCGTAGTGGTGGGCAGCAAAGGCAAACGCAGCGTCTTCTGCTGCACTTCACGCCGCCGCGCATGGCTACTGGTGCGCTCCAGCTGCACCGGCGTAACCGCGGCAAGGCGCTCGGCCACCTGGGGTTGATGAATGCGCGTGGACTGACGGCGCGCTTCCATCAGACGCGCATTCTCGGTCAGTTCAGTCTCAACCTCTATGCCCCCCTCCAGCGCGCGACTCAGCAGGGCTACTTCCTCCAGCTTCTGGCGGGCAAAGGCCATCCAGCCACGCACCTCGGCATCCAGCGCCGTCTCGGTGGCCAAATCGACGGGCGTATGCAGCAGCGAGCAGGAAGGCGCAATCTGCACACGCTCCTTGCCGAGCACCAATGTGGCCTTGGCCGCAATGCGCAACGCCTGGCAAACATCAGTGCGCCACACGTTGCGTCCGTCCACCAGACCAAGCGAGAGCACCAGCGCCTCAGGAGCCTTGGCCAGCACCGCATCCAGTTGCTCCGGCGCGCGCACCAAGTCCACATGCAGGCCAGCGGTACCCAGCGATAGCGCCAGATCAAGATTCTCTTGTAGCGCTCCAAAGTAGGTGGTCAGCATAAACTTCGGCAACGCAAAAGCACAGTTCAGCTCCGCGTAAGCTTCGCGATACATGCTCTGTGCCGCCTCGTCCAGATCCAGACAGAGGCAGGGCTCGTCGATCTGCACCCAACCTGCGCCTGCCGCCGCCAGCCGTCCCAGCAGATCACGATAGATGGGCAGAATCTGCTTAAGCACAAAGGCGCGGGTGACGCTGGAGTTGGTCGGCTTGCCCAGCAGTACAAACGAAACCGGCCCCAGCAGAACCGGACGCGTCTCAATGCCCTGCTCGCGCGCTTCCACGTACTCGTCCACCACCTTGCTGGAACGCAGAGAATAATGATGACCGGGCTCGAACTCCGGCACCACATAGTGGTAGTTCGTATCGAACCATTTGGTCATCTCCAGAGCAGGAGCGTCCTGTGCACCACGCGCCATGGCAAAGTAGGTGGCCAAGCTCACCTGCTCGTCGGGGCTAGAAAAACGCCGCGGAACCGCGCCCACCGTCGCCACCATGTCGAGCACCTGATCGTACAGGGAAAAGTCGTTGCTCGGCGGCACGGCAATGCCCGCTTCCACCTGCATACGCCAGTGCCGGTTGCGCAGTTGACGCGCCACCTGCAGTAGTTCTGCTTCGCTGCTTTTTCCGCCCCAGAAGCTCTCCAGCGCAAACTTCAACTCACGCTGACTGCCCATGCGGGGGAAACCGAGATTGCTCGCAATCGCCAAACTCATCCTTATCTCCTCTAAACAATGGGCACACACACCGAAGCGCTGGCTGCAGAGACGCATCCCTGCCGCCATGGCCAACGTGTTGAAAGCTCCCGCACGGGCCGGAAAAGATACAACTCTCCCTCAGGCTTCTACGGTCTTCCAAAAACGTGAAGTCACAAATGTAGCGGTTGAAAAACCGCAACACCCGGCCCTCCCCTCGGAGGCGTGTGCATGTTCTGTCCGTTCTGGACAGGCTCTACGGCAGGTCTTCGGACTCGCAGGCTACCTAGTGGCTCCAGCTTCCCAGTCCATGGCTGGACCAGTGCTTCTTTCGGAGCGTTCGTTCCTGCTTACCGCTGCGGGGCAGTTCCGGATTTTCACCGGATTCCCTTTTAAGCCCGGTCGCAGAAACCGGGCACCATAAAGTAGCCTCACTATAGAGCAGAGGCTTGGCCAAGGTCAACGCAAAGCCGACGCCAGCACCGGGGAAATTCGACACAATCCCTCCACAAGGACGCTGCCTGGTGGTGATTTTCCCTCCTCCCACAGCGTTTCACCCCGTGGGACTGACGCTCCTGTGGAGGTCTTTCTTTTACACAGCGATGAACCCCGGCAAAGTCCCGTTTCTGCACTGCATGCGATTCTTTTCCACCACTTCCACGCCCATAAATGCTTGACGCACTTCCGTAATAGAGCTACATTGGGCAGTGTTACGTCTCCCAAGCAACACAAGATGTTGGGCCAAGAGGGAAGTTGGTGCGTTCTGACCGAACCACTCCAACGCTGTGCCCGCAACTGAAAGCGAAGAGCCGCTCTCCGCTCATACCACTGCCCCTCAGTGGAGTGGGAAGGCTGGATTGCCGCTGCGACTCGCATGCCGGGAGGCTTGCCGTATTCAGATTTACGTCCTCGGACGGGGTGTACCAGAGGGTTGCTTGCCTGGGCTGCGTTTTACGCGCCCGTTTTTTGCAGTACCCTCCTCCACATCGCCGTCTGCGGGAAAGGAACCCAATGTCCGCCCTCACTACACTTCCTCCGCGCTCCGTCGTCAAGCGCTCTGGCGCAACCGCCGACTTTGACGCTGCCAAGATCCATTCCGCCATTGAGCGGGCCGGCAAGGCTAGCGGCGCATTTGACCCGGCCGAGGCCGAACTGCTATCCATTCAGGCCATCAAGGTCATCTCCCACCGCTTCCACGATCGCGCTCCGCACATTGAGCAGATTCAGGACGTGGTTGAGCAGGTACTGATCTCGGCCAATCACTTTGCCACCGCCCGCGCCTATATTGTCTACCGCGAGCAGCGTTCGCGCCTGCGCAACGACCAGCGCACCATGGTGGACGTGGCCTCGTCGATCAACGAGTACCTGGACCGCGCCGACTGGCGTGTGAACGCCAACGCCAACCAGGGCTACTCACTGGGCGGTCTGATTCTGAACGTCAGCGGCAAGGTGGTAGCCAACTACTGGCTCTCCCACGTCTATCCGCATGAAATTGGCCGCGCTCACCGCGAAGGCGACGTGCACATCCACGACCTGGACATGCTGGCCGGCTACTGTGCCGGATGGTCGCTGCGCACCCTGCTGCTGGAGGGCCTGAACGGCGTTCCCGGCAAGGTGGAAGCGGGTCCGCCCAAGCACCTGTCCAGCGCCGTTGGTCAGATCGTCAACTTTCTGGGCACACTGCAGAACGAGTGGGCCGGTGCGCAGGCGTTTTCCAGCTTTGACACCTACATGGCGCCGTTCATCCGCAAGGACAACCTGCCCTACAGCGAAGTGCGCCAGTGCATTCAGGAACTGGTGTACAACCTGAACGTGCCCTCGCGCTGGGGCACGCAGACGCCCTTCACCAATTTGACCTTTGACTGGACCTGCCCGGAAGACTTGTGCGCGCAGCAGCCCGTCATTGGCGGCAAGACCATGCCCTTCACCTACGGCGATCTGCAGGTGGAAATGGACATGATCAACCGCGCCTACATTGACGTGATGACCTCGGGCGATGCGATGGGCCGCGTCTTCACCTTCCCCATCCCCACCTACAACATCACGCCCGACTTCCCGTGGGAGAGCGAAAACGCCACACTGCTCTTTGAGATGACGGCCAAGTACGGCCTGCCCTACTTCCAGAACTTCCTGAACTCCGAGTTGAAACCCAACATGGTTCGTTCCATGTGCTGCCGTCTGCAGCTTGATTTGACCGAGCTGCTCAAGCGCGGCAACGGCCTCTTCGGCTCCGCTGAGCAGACCGGTTCAGTGGGCGTGGTCACCATCAACTGTGCGCGTCTCGGCTATCTGCATCGCGGCGACGAAGCTGCGCTGCTGGCCCGCCTGGACGAGCTGCTGGAAATCTCCCGTACCAGCCTGGAGATCAAGCGCAAGGTGATTCAGCGCCACATGGACAACGGCCTGTTCCCCTACACCAAGCGCTATCTGGGCTCGCTGCGCAACTTCTTCTCCACCGTCGGCGTAAACGGCATCAACGAAATGGTGCGCAACTTCAGCAACGACGCTGACGACATCACCACCGAAGCCGGACGTGCCCTCGCCGTGCGCTTCCTTGACCATGTGCGTGCGCGCATCATCAAGTTCCAGGAAGAGACCGGCCACATGTACAACCTGGAAGCCACGCCCGCCGAAGGCACCACCTACCGCTTCGCCCGCGAAGACAAAAAGCGCTTCCCGGATATTCTGCAGGCAGGCAGCAAGGAAGAGCCTTACTACACCAACAGCAGTCAGTTGCCGGTGGGTTACACCGACGACGCCTTCGAGGCGCTGGCCATGCAGGAAGAGCTGCAGACCAAGTACACCGGCGGCACAGTGCTGCATTTGTACATGGGTGAGCGCGTGAGCACGGCCGAAGCCTGCAAGAAGCTGGTGCGCCGTTCGCTCGAAAGCTTCCGCCTGCCCTACATCACTATTACGCCAACCTTCTCCATCTGCCCCAAGCATGGTTATCTGGCAGGCGAGCACCAGTTCTGCCCCAAGTGCGACGCTGACCTGGTCGCCCGCAAGCAGGCTGAAGCACAGGCGTAGGACGGAAAGTTTTTTGCCGTAGATTGGGTGCCCCAGCTCCTGCTTTTGGGAGCTGGGAAAACACAAATACTGCCGGACTGTGCCATGCTGCAAGGCTCCAGTCCGCACCACAAGAAATTCCCCAACGGAGGAAAGATATGTCGACCATGACCATCGAAGAACCGACGACGATTCAGCTCAAGGACGAAGAGCGCCAGGCCTGCGAAGTCTGGACCCGCGTGATGGGCTACTTCCGCCCCGTGGCCAGCTTCAACCGCGGCAAGCAGGGCGAATACCACGAGCGGACGTGCTTTGTTGAAACCAAGTGCTGCTGAACTGCGCATAGCTGGACTCACGCGGCTGTCGACGGTCGACTGGCCGGGTGAGTTGGCTGCCACCATCTTCTGTCAGGGCTGTGCATGGGATTGCGTCTATTGCCACAATCCCAACCTGCAGCCCGCGACGGCCCCCGGCCTGATCGAATGGCAGAGCATCGCGGAGTTCCTCTCCACGCGCTGCGGCCTGCTCGATGCCGTCGTCTTTACCGGCGGCGAAGCCACCCTGCAACCTGCTCTGGCGGCAGCCATGGAAGAAGTCTGCGCCATGGGCTTCAA
This sequence comes from Telmatobacter bradus, assembly GCF_048629425.1. Lineage (NCBI taxonomy): Bacteria > Pseudomonadati > Acidobacteriota > Terriglobia > Terriglobales > Acidobacteriaceae > Telmatobacter > Telmatobacter bradus. Next base: position 1,056,458 of record NZ_CP184532.1, on the reverse strand, counting down.
GGTAGGCCTGCACACCGCTGGCATGCACCCGGAACGCTTTCGCGAAGTGCTGCCGTTGGTGGACTGGGTCGGCTTCGACGTGAAGGCTCCCTTCGATCAATACGAACGCACCACCGGCGTAGCGGAGAGCGGCCAACGCGCCCGCGCCAGCCTGCTCCATCTGCTGGCCAGCAACACCGCCCACGAAGTGCGCACCACGCTACACACCGGCCTGCTCCCGCTCGAAGAAATGCTCTCGCTTAAAAAGGAATTGCTCTCGCTGGGCGTACGCAACTACGCTGTGCAGGGCTTCCGCAGCGAAGGCACACGCAACGACCGGCTTTCCGTGCTGAACAACGCGCCAGCCTATACGCTGCCCGCAGACTTCGGCACCGGCTTCAAGCACTTCGTTCTGCGATGAAAAACAGCTGTCAGCTTTGACTCTGCTCTCGAGCCTTGCCCTTAAGCCGTATCGATAATTCGTTTTTCACCCCAGAGGGGTGAAGCGAAAATAGCCCCGGGTGGATCCTGAATCTGAGCGTATGCGAAGAGAAAGGAGGAACCCGGGGTTTGCTGTCTCAGAGAGACGGCAAACCCCGGCGGGGCGCTGTGAAATCCTGCGAGAAACAGAAAGAACCACCGCTGGTTGGCGGTGGTTCTTTCCCTGTCGAGTTCGGCAGAACCCCACAAGTTTTTTGTTCGCTCCTGCAAACACGCTGCAAGCTACACAAACAAGCTGAAAGCTGGTTAAACGGCTGAAAGCTGGTCTTCCTACTCCGCCAGCCGAACCAGCCGCGCCTCGTAGAGCGCATCGATCTGCGTCAGAGCGTCGAGCGCAACGTCGCTGACCGGCGCATCCACCTGCACCACGGCCAGCGCCTTCACCGGCTTCACGCCCGTGCGTTCGCGGCCCAGGGCAAAGCTGGCAATGTTCACGCCGTGCTCACCCAGTGTGGTTCCAATCTTGCCAATCACACCGGGCACATCCTGATTGCGGCAGACCAGCAGATTGCCTTCGAGGGGAATCTCAATGTCAATGCCATCGAGTTCCAGCAAACGCGGCTGGCGCTGATGAATTACCGTGCCGGTAGCATGGCTGCGGCCCGCAGGCGTATGCAGCACAACGCCAAGTGTAGTGGCCGCGCCGCGATGGCTGTCTTCCTTCTCCTCGTGCACGCGAATGCCGCGCGCCGTCGCCACGCTCGATGCATTGATGCGGTTCACCTGCTCCACACCATCCAGCAGACTGGCCAGTACGGCATTGCGCACCAACTCAATCTTGGCGTCGCGTAACTTGCCGCTGTACACAATGTCGATGGCCTCGATGTTGGCCTTGCCCGCCTGCGCCAGAAACGCACCCATGCGGCTGGCCAGCTCGATGTAAGGCGCCAGCACCGTGTACTCTTCATGCGAAAGCGAAGGCATGTTCACGGCATTCTGCACCACGCCATCCTTCAGGTAATCGCGCACCTGGCTGGCAATCTGAATGCCTACGGCCTCCTGCGCTTCCGCCGTCGATCCGGCAATGTGCGGGGTAAGAATCACATTGTCGAGCGCAAAGAACGGCGAATCCTTCGGTGGCTCTTCCACAAAAACATCGAGCGCCGCACCACCGACCTGACCACTCTTCAAGGCCTCGGCCAGCGCGGCTTCTTCAATCAGTTCGCCACGCGCACAGTTGATGATGCGCACGCCCTTTTTCATCTTGGCAATCGACTTGGCATTGACCACGCCATGCGTCTGCGGCGTAAGGCCCACATGCAGCGTCAGGTAATCCGCCTGCGCAAATAACTCCTCAACCGAAACAAGAGAGATATTATTTTCGCGGGCTACGGCCGCCGACACAAACGGATCGCAGCCGACAATCTCCATGCCAAAGACGCGGGCGCGATGCGCAACCTCAAGACCGATGCGGCCCAGACCCAGAATGCCCAGTGTTTTGCCGCGCAGCTCCGAGCCCTGCAGGTTCTTCTTCTCCCACAGGCCCGCATGCATGGTGCTGTTGGCCGCAGGAATCTTGCGCGCCAGACCAATCATCATGCCCAGCGTCAGCTCGGCCACGGCAATCGCGTTGCCGCCCGGCGTATTCATCACCACAATGCCGCGCTTGGTTGCCGCCTCGGCGTCAATGTTGTCCACGCCCACACCGGCGCGGCCAATCACGCGCAGTTTGGGCGCGCTGGCTAGCAGTGCCGCGTCCACCTGCACCGCCGAGCGGACCACCAGCGCATCGGCATCGGCCAAAGCCGCCGCCAGTCCACCGGTGAGTTGATCGTGCGTCAGGACCTCCCACTCCGGTTCAGCGGCAAAAACAGCCCGTGTCGCCGGAGATACCTTCTCCGCAAGTACGATCTTCATTTTTTCTCCCTTGACCTTGTTTCCAACGGTCTCGAAAGCTTCGAAACGGATGCCTTCCTGCTCGCATAAAAGATCGAACATGCGCACCACTGCGGCGTGAGGCTTGCCCTCGCCCCGCTCGTACTTGGTCAGCGAGTTGGCGTGAACGCCCAGGCGCTCCGCCATCTGGTATTGATACAGGTCGAGCTGCTTGCGTGCGATCAGCAGCTTCTCGCCAAAAGTAAGTTCGCCCATGGAAGACTTCTCAAGGTCAATGTGTTCAGGTTAGGTTTCGGCCCACGGGGAAGTGCGGACCAGGGATTGCGATGTTAGCGCGCCAGCTACGTTAGCAGGTCAGCAAGTCAGCGCCGTCAGCGGGGCAGCGATAAGCGCAAAGCTGACTTGCTGACTCGCCGACTTGCTCGTGCTTCTACTGATTCGCCTCAGACACAAAGACCTTCTGCGCCGCAGCCACGGCCGAGCCGTACTCCACCGGAAGATGCAGCGTGTCCTTGGCGATGTGCTCCATTGCGCCCAGCAGGGCCACGGTGTCCAGATAGTCAAAGAAGCCCAGATGCGCCACGCGGAAGATCTTGCCCTTCATCGAGCCCTGACCATTGGCACTGATCGCACGAAAGCGCGTCTTGAGCGCCTTGACCACATCGCTCGAATCGCAGCCTTCCGGCACGGCAACGGCAGTGGCCGCAGCCGACGGCGCGTCGGGAGAAAACAACCTGAAGCCAAGCGCCACCAAACCAGCGCGCGTCGCCTTGGCATTCACCTGTGCGTTGTGGATCAGCGCGTCGCGGCCCTTGGCCAAATCGCCATCGCCCTGACCGGCAATGTAATCAAAAGCCGCGCCCATGGCGGCAATAATTGCCACCGCCGGCGTGTAGGCGGTTTCGCCCTTGGCCTGATTCTTGCGCTCCTTGCGCAGGTCAAAATAAAAGCGCGGATTCTTCGAGGTCTCCATCGCCTTCCACGCCCGCTCGCTCACGCTCAGGTACGCCAGGCCCGGAGGAATCATCAGCGACTTCTGCGAGCCGCCAATCAGCACGTCCACGCCCCAGCCGTCCACGTCGATCTTCTGCGTGCCCAGACCAGTGATGCCATCCACAATCAGCAGCGTCTCAGTACCCTTCAGCAGCTTGGCAATGCCTTCAATGTCGTGGCTCACCGCCGTCGAGGTCTCGCTGGCCTGCACAAAAACGGCCTTGTGCTCAGGCTTGAGTGCGGCCTTCACTTCGTCCAGCGTGAAGGTCTGGCCGTAGGGCTTTTCCAGCACGTCGGCCACGCAGCCAAAGGCCTTCACCAGCTCCACCCAGCGCTCGCCGAACTTACCGGCCGTCAGCACCAGAACCCGATCACCGGGCGAGGTCAGATTGGTGACCGAAGCCTCCATGGCGCCCGTGCCCGAGCTCGACAAAATCAACACGTCGTTCTCAGTGCCCACAAAAATCTTGGCCTGCTTCAGAACCTTCTCAAACAGGGCGCGGAATTCGGGGGTGCGATGGTGAATGTCAGCAGCAGCCATGGCAAACTGCGCCGCAGGCAGCAGCGGCGTTGGACCGGGCGTAAACAAGCGCGTTTTGCGAATCATGCGTTTCCTCTTTTAGTGAAAGATGCGTGAATGGGGTGCGACCGATGGTGCAGGAACCACTCTTCCAACCAGGGAGAGCGGCTTGAATCGCCACCCACAGAATACACAAGAATGTTGATTATGTGGTTTTTATTTTTCCTCGCTGCCAAGCCCCTTCCCCCGGCTTTCGTTTGCTCCGGGCTTCGACAACCGCCTACAATCACATCTGGAGACAAACAATGAGCGATGCAGGCGAACTGGAAGCGGTCATTACAAAAGAGATGATTACGGCCATGAAGGCCAGGGATGCGGAGCGCACCCAGACATTGCGCCTGATCAAGACAGCGCTCAAGAGCAAGTCCATTGACAAGCGCCAGCCGCTGACCCAGGCCGAGGGCGAACAGACGCTGGCCAGCATGATCAAGCAGCGCCGCGACTCGATCGACCAGTTCACCAAGGGCAACCGTCTGGATCTTGCCTCCAAGGAAGCCGCTGAAATCGTGGTGATTGAAGAGTTTCTGCCCAAGCCGATGGACGAAGCCGCGCTCACCGCGCTGGTGGCCGAGGCCGTCGCCGAGGTTGAGGCTCAGGCCGGCCACAAACCCACCGCCAAAGAGATGGGCGTGGTAATGAAGGCCGTGCAGGCCATGCTGGCCGCCAAGGGCGCCCGCGCCGAAGGCCGCACCGTCAGCGAATTGGTCAAAAAGGCGTTGGTTGGGTAGGTTATTGCAATCAAACAGCGTTTTTATCTGTAGCTGAGAACTAAAAAAGCCATCCCCTCAGGGATGGCTTTTTTTAGCAGCAAGCGTTCTACCGAAAGGAAGCGATTGCCTTGGCTTCGTCATCGTAGGTTTCAAAGACGGTGTAGAGCTTGGTGAGCTGCAGCAGGTCGTGGACCTTCTGGGTAAGCTTGAGCAGCTTGAGGGTGGCATCCTGATTCTTGGAAGAGGTAAAGGCACTGACCAGTTCGCCTAGGCCCGAGCTGTCAATGTAGTTGACTTCGCCCAGGTTCAGCAGAATGGCCTTCTGGCCCTTGCTGATCAGGTCGCGCACAGCGTCACGCAATTGCACGCTGCCTTCCCCCAGAGTGATGCGTCCACTGAGGTCGAGAACGGTTACGCCGTCCACTTCACGGGAAGCAATCGAGAGAGCCATAAAGAATTCTCCTTGAGATAATGACGTTGGTTAAGCTTGAAAGGCGGTTGAGCAAAAGACCGCAGCGGGATTGATTGCAGCGCTACTTCAGGAAGCTGCCTGACCGTCGTTCAGATGCTTGACCATGGTCAATTCTGTTCCGGGATGCAGTTGACGAAAGTGTACCTCATCCATGAAGGAGCGGATCAGGAAGATACCGCGCCCGGTTCCGCGGAGCAGATTTTCAGGGGCCAGCGGATCGGGCAATGTTTCAGGATCCAGTCCCCTGCCCTGGTCGGCAATAACAATGATCAGTGCTGTACCGTTGTTTTCGAGCGAGACGTTAAGAGCGCGATCAGGATCGTATTCATTGCCGTGCAGCACGGCATTCACGGTGGCTTCGCGCACAGCCATGGCAATGTGAAACAGATCGTCTTCGCAGAATCCTGCGTCGCTGGCCAGCCGGCTGGCGGCGGCTTCCACCTGATCGACGCTCTGCATGGTCGAGCTGAGCCGGAAACTCTGTCGTCCTGTCATCGGGGTGCTCCCGTTGTGTGACGTTCCACCTTGCCCGGGAGATCGCCTGTCCGATGCGCCCCCTGTGCTCTCTGGCAGTGTTCAGCGCCAGAGGCTCCCCTGTCAAGTCTCTCGAAGAGGGCTGTCGCCTTCCTACCGCGTAAAGTGTGCTAGGGCGAGGCAGAGAGAGGCTTTTCCCGCATGTATGGATGAAGAAGCAAGGCGGGAAGAGTACACTGCCCCAAGAGCACCTTTCGCCACCGATTTTTACCGCAATTTTCTTTGCAGGAGAGCAAGACCAATCATGCAGACGCGCGCCACCGCCCGGGTAAGTTTGACCGCCCTTTTGGGCACTCCGGTCACCGACGCACACGGCCAACTACGCGGCCGCCTGAAGGATATTGCCGTGGCCACCGGACCCGATGCCGGCAAGGTGGCTGGACTGGTGCTGAAGACCCGCGCCGGTCTGATGCTGGTGCCCTCGCAGGAAGTCATGGAGACGCCCGCCGGAACGCTTGAGCTGCGCTCCTCCGAAGCGCTAGTGCCACTCGGTGAGCATCAGGGCAGCTTTCTTTATCTGCAACAGGATCTGGTCGACCGGCAGATCATCGATCTGCATGGACGCAAGGTCGTGCGCGTCAATGATGTTGACCTGGAGTGGATGGGCCAGGGCGCAGCCCATCTGTTGCGCGTGGCCGAGGTGGAAGTGGGTCTGCGCGGAGCCTTCCGCCGCGTCTTCAAGGGGCTGATTCCCCGCGCCATGCTGGAAAAAACCTCTCGCCGCTTCAAGCCAAGCGGCATTCCCTGGCACTTTGTGGATGTGATCGAGGTTGATCCGGCCCGCCGTGTGAAGTTGCGCATTGAGTTCGAGCGGCTCTCTGAGATTCACCCCTCCGATCTGGCCGACATTCTTGAGGATCTGGCTCCCGCCGAGCGCGAGGCCGTCTTTTCCTCCCTGGACGAGGAGGTTGCAGCCGAAGCTCTTGAAGAGGTTGAGCCCCGGCTGCAGAAAGCCCTGCTCGAAAAGCTCGACGAAGAAAAGATCGCCGACATTGTCGAAGAGATGGACCCGGGCGCGGCCGCCGATCTGCTGGCCGAGCTGACCGAAGAGCAATCCGACGCCATTCTCGAAGAGATGGAACCCGAGGAGCGGCAAGAGGTTGAGGATCTGCTTGAATTCGACGAGGATTCCGCCGCTGGCTGCATGACCACCGACTTCATCGCGCTGGGCCTGGACGCTACCGTCAGCCACGCCGTAGAAGCGCTGCGCAGCTTTGATGGCGATCCCGAGGCCGTTACCGAGATCTACCTGCTGGACAGCAAGCAGGTGTTGCGCGGCACCATTCCGCTGGCACGGCTGATCATGGCCCAGCCCGAAACGCGACTATGCGTGCTGACTGAAGCCCGCGTGCTCAGTTGCCTGGCCGACCTGCACCAGAAGGATCTGGCCGAGTTTTTCGACAAGTACAACCTGCATGCGCTGCCGGTGGTGGACGCACAGAGCCGCATGGTAGGTGTGGTGCAGGCCGATCAGGTGATTGGCTACTTGCGTGAGCGGCTGTAAACCTAGAAGATTCAATAAAATAGCAAGTAGATCTGGGGAATTTCCGGCTTAGCGACAGTGTGTGCCGAAAGATGAGCCTTTATTTCTTCGCCAAGGGTTGAATTTCACATCTTTTTTTCGTATCTGAATGCGGGATGAAAAGGTGGACCTTTAGTGTCATTTTGGCGCAGGAATATAGTTGTGAACCCCCTGGAATATGAAAGAATTTAGCCATGATGGATCTGCCCAAGCTCGAGCTCCCCAAGCTCGAACTCCCCGATTTCGAATTGCCCGACTTCAAGCTGCCGAAGCTCGAGCTGCCTGACTTCGAACTGCCCGACTTCGAGCTGCCCAAGATGAGTATGCCCAAGGTGAATCTGGCGCGCTTTGAGCTGCCCAGAATCATTCAGGGCGGCATGGGTGTTGGTGTTTCGAACTGGCGACTGGCGCAGGCGGTCAGCAAGGTGGGCCAGCTGGGTGTAGTCAGCGGCACGGCGCTCGACACGCTGTTTGTCCGCCGTCTGGTGGATGGCGACAAGGGCGGCCACATGCGCCGCGCTATCGACGCATTTCCTTTTCAGGAGATGGCCCGGCGCATCTGGAACGACTACTTTGTGCCCGGCGGCAAGCCGACCAATATGCCCTACCCGGTGCTGCCCATGGAGCAGGCCAAGCAGCCGCGCAAGCTGGCTGAACTGCTGATGGTGTCCAACTTCGCCGAAGTATTTTTGGCCCGCGAAGGCCACAAGAATCCAGTGGGCATCAACTTCCTGGAGAAGGTGCAGATGCCGCACATGGCCTCGATCTACGGCGCCATGCTGGCCGGCGTAGGCTACGTGCTGATGGGCGCGGGCATTCCGCTGCACATTCCCGGCGTGCTGGATGCTCTGGCGGCCGAACAGCCCACCAGCTACAAGCTCAGCGTGGCCGGTGCAACCGGCGACGTGTTCATGCACTTCAATCCCTCGGACTTTACCGAAGACAAGCTGCCCAAGCTTGAGCGGCCGCGTTTTCTGGCCATCGTCAGCAGCAATACGCTGGCCACCACCATGCTGCGCCGCGCCAGTGGCAAGGTTGACGGCTTGGTGTACGAGAGCCCCATCGCCGGCGGCCACAACGCGCCGCCACGCGGCAAGCTGCAGGTGAATGAAGCGGGCGAGCCTATCTACGGTGAGCGCGACCGCATCAACATCGAAGAACTCACCAAGCTGGGTGTACCCTTCTGGCTGGCGGGCGGCTACGGCAGCCCAAGCAAGGTGCGCGAGGCCATTGAGCAGGGCGCAACCGGTGTGCAGGTAGGCTCGGTCTTTTCGCTGACGGAGGAATCTGGCCTGCGCGAAGACCTGAAGGCTGAACTACTGCGGCAAGCGCGTGAGAACCGTGGCCACATCTATACCGATCGTCTGGCTTCACCCACCGGCTTTCCGTTCAAGGTTGCGGTGCTGGAAGGAACAGGCTCGCAGCTGCCTATCTACCAGGAGCGCAAGCGGGTTTGCGATCTGGGCTATCTGCGGGAAGCATACGCCGACGGCGAAGAGCGCATCGGCTATCGCTGCGCCGCTGAGCCGGTGGCAAACTATGTGGCCAAGGGCGGCAAGGCAGAAGACTGCGAGGGCCGCAAGTGCCTGTGCAACGCACTGCTGGCCAACGTTGGTTATGCGCAGCCCCGCAAGGACGGCAGCGTGGAACCTGCTCTGGTGACCGCGGGCGATGATCTGAATTCCGCCATGGAATTCATGGTTGCGGGCCGTGAAGGCTATACCGCTGCCGATGTTGTGGATCATCTGCTCAGCCGCGTACGCGATAATCAGACGGCCAGTGAGCCGGAGAGCTTTGGCGCTCCGGGCATGAATCCAGCCTTCGCATAAATTCAAAGGCAAAAGAAACGGCGCGGATCGAAATCCGCGCCGTTTTTCTTTGCCCTTTACCAACGGACTTACTGCAATCTTGTTTTTGCAGTAGCCGCCAGCGTTTCCAGCTCTGCCTGCACCTCTGCCACCACGGCAGCCCAATCGCCCGGAGTCTTCTGGCGGAAAAGGCGCATGGTGGGATACCACGGGCTGCTGCTGCGCCCGAGCAGCCAGCGCCAATCCGCAGCCTGCGGCAGCATGGTCCATACCGGACGGCCCAACGCTCCAGCCAGATGCGCCACCATCGTATCCACGCTGATCACCAGATCCAACTGTTCGATCAGTGCGGCGGTTGTATCCAGATCCTGCATGAACGCGGTGCAATCCTGCATGGAGGCGGCAGCGGCGCTCCGCGGTTGCGCCTCTTTGTCCATCTGCAACGAGACAAAGTGCACATGCTTGACGCCCAGCAACGGAGCCAGATCATCCAGCACAATGGAGCGCAGCGCGTTGGTCGCATTCTTGTTGCTGCCTGCCCAGCAAAGCCCGACGCGCAAACCACTGCCGGTCCACGGGAACTCTTGTGCCTGCTCCCGCGCATGCGCCGTCGGCTGCAAGTACGGCGGCGCGGGAAGATTTTCGAGCGTGATTCCGAAACAACCAGGAAGACTCATCAGCGGGCAGTGCAGGTCGAACTCCGGCAGCCTGCTGCCGGGAACCGTCACAGCCACCAGCCGTGGCAACGCAGCGGCCAATGCTATCATGCGTTCCGGCACGTCCAGAATCACCTGCCCACCCGCCTGCTGCACGAGCGGCACAAAACGCAAAAACTGAAGCGTATCGCCCAGCCCCTGCTCATGGTGCAACAGAATTCTTTTGCCGGCCAGCGGCTGGCCGCTCCACAGCGGACGATCGAAGCTGCGCGGCGCTGACCTGCGATGCCAACGCGCCTCATAATTCTTCCAGCCAGCCTGGTACTCGCCTGTAATCAGCTGCAGCAAAGCCAGATTCCAGCGCGCCTCTGCATAATTGGGGTGCAGGCGCAAAGATTTTTCAAACAGCTCGCGCGCCTCAACAATAGCCCGCCGGTTCCAGTACATCAGGCCAAGGTTATTATAGGCCTCGTAAAAATCCGGCTTAATGTCAATGGCCTTGCGCAAACTGAGGCACGCTTTATCGATGCTGCCCTCGCGATCCAGAATCACGCCCAGCGTATTGAAGGTCTCGGCACTCATGCTGTTCGTCGCGGGCAGACTGCCTAAAGTCTCTTTGGCATCATCCAGTTTTCCCTGCTCAACCAGCACATTGGCCAGTCCAACCATGGCACGTTCACTGCCGGGCTGAAGCGCCAGCACATGGCGAAACTGCGCGGCAGCCTCGTCGTAAGCTCCGGCATAGCGCAACGCCATACCCAACTGGGCCAGCGTCTCCACATGATTGGGATCGCAGCCAAGCGCGGCACGATGCGCCTCTACAGCCTCGGCGGCATGCCCGTTTTCACGCAGCAAAACGCCCATCGGATTCAAGGCTTCACGCAATCCAGGCTCTATGCGAACCGCACTGCGAAAGCAGACCAATGCCTCATCGGTCTTGCCCTCACGCTGCAGATAGCCTCCCAGATTGCACATCACCTTGACGTTGCGCGGATCAATCTGGAGCGCCTTCTGAAAGCAGTTGATGGCAGCTTCTGGTTTGTTCAGGGCCAGCAGTGCACAGCCCAGGCTGTTGTAGCCCGCGCTCAGCCGCGGATGGCGACGCAAAAGCTGCTGCAAAACGCTGGCCGCCTCCACCGCGCGTTCCTGCCGCAACAGCAGATTGCCAAGGTTCAGATACGTATCCGGATCCTCCGGATTCATATGCAGGGCGTGACGATATTTTTCTTCCGCTGTGCGCGTTTTTCCGCAAGCCTCCAGCACCAGACCCAAATGACCGTAATATCTGGCCACATGGCCGTTGCGCTGAATGGCGCGCAAAATCTTCTTTTCGGCCTTCTCGTATTCGCCGCTCTGATAGTCCGCGACTCCGGCCAGATGCAATACATCGGGCAGATCCCCGTGACGGGCCATCAAATTTGCATAAATCGCCTTTGCCGCAGGCAACTGACCACTCTTGTGCAAGAGCAATGCCTCAGCAAGCCTGGATTGGATTTCATTTTGCAAAATGAAATAAGTCTCCTTGCGATCATGCCCCCTGAAGCTCATTCGCTACAGCTTTCCAGCAGGGATTTCTCCATGCGCTCTCAGGTAGCCACAAACAAACCGACATGCAATACCATCTACTACACGTAACAAGCCATCTTTGCCGTAAACAGCTCAGCAGATTCTTATAGAGCGGTCCTCCAACAGGCCCTAGCCCTTTGTAGATCGTGCTGAGTGGCATCTAGAGCAAAATCAGGAAAGGTAGCCCCAGAAAAATCGTGCAAGGTTGCCGTTCCCTAATGGTCACGGCAACTTTGGACCTGTGGCTTGCGGGTACAGCATCCCTGATTTTGCTAGTCGATTTTTTCTGTCCGTTTTTCATACAATCAAGGCATGGACACAGCGCACTCCGCAACAACACAATTCCTCTGGAAGTCCGCGCTCGACGCAATTGACTGGAAAGAGTTGGAAGCTCTGTACCGGGCAGCTTCTTTGGGCTCCAAAAGTGCGGAGACACTGCGCACCGCCTTTAGCAACAGCACCTATCGCCTGTTTGTCTACGATGGAGCACGGCTGGTGGGCGCGGGCCGCGCTCTGGCCGATGGAGCCGACTGCTCCTACCTCTGTGATGTGGCGTTACTACCCGACTATCAGGGCAAGGGATTGGGCAAACAGCTCGTCGAGCGGCTCGTCGAGCTCTCCCGCGGCCATCGCAAGATCCTTCTCTACTCCGTGCGCGGCAAAGAAGCTTTCTATCACAAGCTCGGCTTCCGCAAAATGACCACGGCCATGGCCATCTTTCAAAATCAGGAAGAACAGATTGCCGAGGGCTACCTCGAAGAACTGTGACGATTGCCCGCTTATACAAAGAAAAAGCCGATCCCCTCGGGGATCGGCTTTTCACTACTCTTGCACCAAAACCAGGAAAGAATTACTTGGCTACGGTGAACGAGAACGTAGTGGTGGAGTGGCGCGTCACGCCCGGGCGCAACTGCGTGCTGGGGAAGTTGGCATGGTTGGGCGCATCCGGAAAGTGCTGCGTCTCCAGGCAGAAGCCGCTGCGCTTCAGGATCTTGACGCCGTGACGACCGGTCAGCGTTCCATCCAGGAAGTTGCCGGCATAAAACTGCACACCCGGCTCAGTGGTTTCCACCGTCAGCACGCGACCGCTCTCTGGGTCGGAGACGACGGCCGCCACACGCAGCTTGCCTGCTTCGCCGTTCAGCACCCAGTTGTGGTCATAACCGCCGGCCAGTTTCAGCGCTTCAAAATTCTCATCAATGCGCTTGCCCACCACTTCGGGCTTGCGGAAGTCCATCGGCGTGCCTTCCACCGGAGCCAGTTCGCCGGTCGGAATCAGACCCGCGTCGGTGGGGGTGTACTTGTCCGCATGGATCAGCGCCACATGATCAAGGATGGTGCCCTGATCCTCGCCATGCAGATTGAAATAAGAGTGATTGGTCAGGTTCACGATGGTCGGCTTGTCGCTTGCGGCAGTGTAGTCAATGCGCAGGGTATGGCCGGAAAGCGTGTACTTGGCCTTGGCCGTCAACGTTCCCGGAAATCCCATGTCGCCATCCGGGCTTACCAGCGTAAACTCCACGCCATTCGGCACTTCCTGGGCCTGCCACACCTTGGTATCAAAACCTGCGGGACCGCCATGCAGGGCATTCACGCCGTCATTGGCGGGAATCTGATACGGATGGCCGTCAATCGAAAACTTGCCGTGGGCGATGCGGTTGCCGTAGCGACCAACAATGGCACCAAAGTACGGATTGTCGGCCAGATAGCCATCGAGCGAATCAAAACCAACCACCACATCGGCTGTCTTGCCATTGCGGTCTGCGCTCTTCACGCTGACCAACCGTGCGCCATAGGCAGTCACTCGCACTTCGAGTTCGGCTGACTTCAGCGTATAAATTGGAACTTCAACGCCATCCTTGGTGTGTCCCCAAACCGACATTTTCACCTCTCCTTGCGCAACAGCCGTCAGAGCCATTGCCAGAACGAAAACCAGCAGCTTGAAAATGCGCATCGTCGTCGCCTTTATGCCCTGCGGGGTCTCGTAGAAAGCGCTTTCCGCCTTCCCCGCGCGGGCATCTAGGACAATAGCACGCAGATGCTTCCTCGCGCCAACATTTCCTGAACCGGCCACCCATTGCTCCTGCAGGAAAATCGATTTTTCATGCACCGAAAGCACCTTCCTCCGCTCCCGGATTCCGTTCGTGGAAGCCGGGAAACAGAGAAAACTGCATGGCTCTTACAGCGTCGGAAAGATTTCGCGGAACTCCCAGGAACCCGTCTTGCCAACCACCCATTCCGCAGCGCGAACCGCACCGAGCGCAAAGCCGCGGCGGCTGGTGGCGTCGTGGCGCACTTCAATCGTGTCAATGTCGTTCACCGCGCGCACAATGTGCTCGCCCTTGGCGTCGGCAATGCGGTATGAGGTGATCTCCACCACGGCGTCGGGCCGCTTTGCGGTGATGATTTGTTTCAGGGTAAGAGCCGTGCCCGAGGGCGCATCCAACTTGGTCACATGATGCGTCTCGTCGATCGAAAAGGTGTAGCCCTCCAACTCCGCCAGCGTCGCTGTCAACTGAAAGAGCTTCTGCACGCCGATGGAGAAGTTGGTGCCGTAAAGCAGAGCGCCGCCGGTCTCGGCAGCCAGCTTACTGAAGGCCTCCAGATGCGCATACCAGCCGGTGGTGCCGACGACGATGCGCCCGCCCGCCCGCAGCACGGCGGTAATGTTGGCCACGGCGGCTTCAGGAGAAGTAAAGTCGATAGCCACGTCAACGTTCTTGAGACGCTCGGCCGTCAGCGCTGCAGCGCCTGCATTCTGAGTTTCATCAAGCGATGTCACGGTGTGGCCGCGCTCCTGCGCGATTTCCGCCACCAGCGAGCCGGTCTTGCCCTTGCCTAATACGAGGATGTTCATGAAGTACAGCTCCTAGCTGCCAGCTTCTAGCTTGTGAATTGCGAAAGAAACGGAATTGCCCCGCATTGATCTTAAAAGCAGCTCTCAGCTTTCAGCCCTATTGTTGTTCTATGTTGAGCTTAAAACAAGGCTGGTGGTTTCCCAGGTCCCAAAAGCGGGACCTGGGGCACCCAGTGGATTTGATTTTGCCAGCGGTGGCAAGAAAAGCTGGAAGCTGGAAGCTAGCGGCTAGAAGCTGAAAGTCAGCGGCTTGCCGCTGGCTTTCTCGCCTCCACGTCGAAGACATTCGGATCAGGATTCTGGAAGAAGGCGGCGTGCAGCGAACGGACGGCTTCGTCGGCGTCGCTTTCTTCAATCATGAAGCTCATGTTGATTTCGCTGGCTCCCTGCGAGATCATGCGCACGTTCACGTGCTTGACGGCGTTGAAGACCTGGGCCGCCATGCCGTTCTGGCCGCGAATGTCTTCGCCCACCAAGCAGATCAGCGCCTTCTGGCCTTCATACTTCACATCGGCCAGCTTGGAAAGATCAGCGGCGATGGACGGCAGCTTCTCATTGGAATCGACCGTGAGCGAAACGCTGACCTCGCTGGTGGAAACCATATCAACAGCGCACTGATGCTTGTCGAAGATGTCGAAGATGGTCTTCAGATAGCCGTGGGTCATCAACATGCGGCTGGCCACCACGTCGATGATGGCCAGCTTCTTCTTGACCGCAATCGACTTGAACGGGCTCTGGCAGTGGGGCGCAATCGCGGTGATGCGCGTACCCTCGCAGTTGGCGTTGCGGCTGTTGAGCACCAGCACCGGAATGCTCTTTTTCACGGCCGGCAGAATAGTGGCCGGATGCAGAACCTTGGCACCAAAGTAGGCTAGCTCAGCGGCTTCTTCAAAGCTGATCGTCTTCACGCGCAGAGCGTCCGGGCAGATGCGCGGATCGGTGGTCATGATGCCGTCCACGTCGGTCCAGATCTCAATGGCCTCGGCCGTGAGAGCGCCACCCACCAGCGCGCCGGTAAAGTCCGAGCCGCCGCGGCCGAGCGTGGTAGTAATACCGCCTTCGTTCGAGGCGATAAAGCCGCCCATCACCGGAACCTTGCCCTCTTTGGCCAACGGACGCAGAATTTCTTCCGCCTTCTTTTCGATCAGCACATCGTTGGGCACGGCCTTCTGGAACTGCGAGTCGGTGATAACGATCTGACGCGCGTCCACATGGGCGGCGTTCAGGCCCAGCTCACGGAAGGCAGCGGTGACGATGCGGCTCGACAGGCGTTCACCGTAGCTGACGATCAAGTCGCTGATGCGCGGCGTAAGCTCCAGAATGGCAGCCAGTCCACGCAGAATCTCATCGAGGGCGTCGAACTCTTCGTCAATGGTGTTGGTGAGCGTGGCCAGCGCGGCATGATCCTTGACGAGGGCCGCCGCCGTATCGCGATGGCGGGCACGCAGACGCTCGCTGATGGCCAACGCTCCGGTGCGATCACCGCTGGCTGCGGCCGAGGCCGTACGCAGCAACTGATCGGTCACTTTGGCCATGGCGCTGACAACAACAACCGGGCTCTTGCCCAAGGCCACGCGCCCGGCCACGATGGCCGCGGTACGCCCAATGGCCGCCGGATCCTCCACCGACGTGCCGCCGAACTTCATCACTACCAGATTCATCGGAGTCTTCCCAGTGCAGCTTCTAGCTGCTAGCTTCTAGCTATTTTACTTAGCTCCGCTTTCCATCTTTCGTAGATTGCACGAAGACGCATATTGCATAAGCGCAACATGCGTCCTCGAGCAACAAAAGAGCTAGAAGCTGGAAGCTAGCTGCTAGAAGCTGTATTTTACAGCTTGCCCAGACTGGCCAGCAGCTCGGCGTTCAGAATGGTTGCGCCGGCTGCGCCACGCACCGTGTTGTGGCTAAGCACCACAAACTTCCAGTCCAGCAGATTGCAGGGACGCAAACGGCCTACCGTAACCGCCATACCTCCATCGCGATTGCGATCCAGACGCGGCTGCGGACGGTCGGCCTGCGCAATCCACTGCACGGGCTGTTTCGGCGCCGTGGGCAGATCGCGGCCCTGGAGCGGCTGATACGCGACCCAGGCTGCCAGAATCTCTTCCTGCGTAGCCTTTTTGCGCAGCTTGAGCGAAACGCACTCGGTGTGGCCGTCCACCACCGCCACGCGATTGCAATGGGCGGTAATGCCAGCGGTGAGCGGAGCCACGGTCGAGCCCGTCAGCTTGCCGAGCAGCTTCAGCGTTTCCGCTTCCACCTTTTCTTCCTCGCCACCAATATAGGGCACCACGTTGTCCAGAATGTCCATGGAAGCCACGCCCGGATAGCCGGCGCCGCTGATGGCCTGCATGGTGCTCACAAAGATCTGCTCAATGCCAAAAGCCTCTTCGATGGGCTTGAGCGCCATCACCAGACCGATGGTGGAACAGTTCGGATTGGTGACCATGTAGCCGCCCGCTTCCTTGCGCCAGGGCTGCTCTTCGATCAGATGCAGATGCTCGGCGTTGACCTCGGGAATCACCAGAGGAACGTTCGGCGTCATGCGGAAGGCCGAGGAGTTCGACAGCACGGCGCAACCGGCAGCGGCAAACTTCGGCTCCAGCTCCCGGGCAATGCCCGCGTCGATGGAGGCAAAAATCACCTTGGGCGCGCCTGCGGGATCGGCCGGAGAAACCACCATCTTGGCGATTCTCTCCGGCAGCGGAGTCTCCAGACGCCACTTGACGGCCTCGCCATACGGCTTGCCGCTCGAACGGTCGCTGGCTGCCAGCCAGGCGATCTCGAACCACGGGTGGTTCTCAAGGAGCTGAATGTAGCGTTGGCCGACCATACCGGTCGCACCCAGAATGCCAATTTGATATTTTTTCATGGTTGTCTTCGACCTTTCAGTGTACAGGAAAAGGTCTCATTTTCTGCCGGTAGTCGTATGCTCGAGGCAAAAAGCTCCTGTTTTTGATGGTTTTTCTGCGTTTTTTGTTTTCTGTGGCGGGCCTCGCTACTGGTAAAAATAGTTGCACTTCATGCCAAGCTGGGACCTGACATTCGTCACGTGCCCAAAATAACTTTGTCCCCCGCAGTTTTCCTCTTTGCAGACTTCTCAGGGCCGATAACCGGACCAAGGACGGGCCCATGAGCGCGATGCAAAAAACATCGTGGAACAGCGCTGCTGGCAAAGGTGGATCGCCCATCTATAACCCCGAGCTCTGCCTAACCCTTCTGGTGGAAGGGGCTTCGCTGGGTGTCCCCGAAGTTGACACACTTTCCTACCGCAAATTCCGCGCCAATGTTGAGCAGATGGTTCATCAGTTGGCCAGCCAGTTGCCCGCTGAGGACAAGCTGGCCCTGATCCACTCAATCATTCACGAATTCGAGCTTTACCGGGCCGAATCCGAGCATGCGATCCGCGAGCAGTTGAGCGGCTGGCGCAGTCTGGTGGCCAAGCTGTTTGCCAAGCTGCTGGGCAGCATTGGCATTGAGGCCAACGCCCCGGACGCCTTCAGTCTTTCCCAGCACATTCGCCATCTGGTTACAGCAGATGAAATCAGGGCATGGGAAGATCGCCTGGACGCCTACCTGCTGCCAGTCGCCGGTCAGTCTCCGGAAGAGAGTACCGCCGCGCGCCTGCGCGCCACCGACAGCTCCATGGCCAACGACAACGCCTCTGGACTGCCCGGCGGCGGTGCCGCCATGGGCAGAGTGGATGAGCTGATCAAACAGAGTAGCAAGGGCTTTGTGGTGCTCTTCCGCCTGGGCTGCCTGGAACTGATCAGCGAGCGCTTTGGCGACGAAGCCGTGCAGGACTGTCTGATGGCCATCTCCAACTATCTGATCCGCAGTCTGCACCGCGAAGACTCAATCTACCACTGGAGTGATTCCGCCCTGCTGGCCATTATTCAGGCCCGCACCAACCAGCACATTCTAGCTGCCGAACTGAAGCGCATCGCCAACCAGAACCGCGACGTGAACATCAACATCGGTGATCGCGTAGTCATGCTGCGCATTCCGATTGAGTTCGAGATCATTCCCCTCAGCCGCCTGTGCAGCTCGGAAGACCTGCGCAAGCTCAGCCTGGAAGCCAGCTACACCCCCAACCACACCCAATGATGCCTATGATTGAAACTGCCTTAGTCCCTCACCCTGCTGTCGCTTCCAGCGGAATCGACTCGATTGATGACCTTCCCGTCGCCTATCTGGAATGTGATGTGAATGGGATCATCTACCGCTGCAACAAAATGGCTCAGGAAATTCACCGCTCTGAGCTGGGCGAACTGCTGGGTAAGGAAATCTGGAATCTGGTGGTCCATGATCAACAGGAAACCAGTCGCAGCGCATTTTATGCCGTCATGATGACCGGTGTGAATCCGCCGGTGACTTACCGTGCCATGTACACTCCCAGCGGCGGCTTCCGAACCTTCCGCTTTGATCGCAACGTAATTCTGGATGCCAACGGCACGCCCGCCGGCATGCGCGTGATTTTTTTCGATGTAACTGAACGCCAGCTGGAACTGGAGCGGGAACGCAAGGCGCGCATGTGGCTGGAGTCGATCTCCGATTCCATGAACGAGGCCGTCATCGTTACCGATGTGCTTGGCTTCATCCGCTTTGTGAATGCTGCCGCAGAAGAGCTGACCGGCTGGAACATCAACGATCTGAAACACATGACCATAGAAAAGGGCATGCCGATCCTGACCTACGTCCCTTCCGATGGCGTGCCGCTCAATCATCGTCTACTGCTGGAGCGCCGTTGTGCGGGCGTCGCCACACTGCTTAACCGTAACCGCCAGCAAATCAGGGTTCATCTCTCCACCAGTCCGGTCATCGATCAGGCGGAAAGCTCCACCATCGGCGTCGTCAACGTGATGCGGCTGGTAGAAGGACCGGCATAGGCTAGAGCGGTTCTCCAATTGCTTTACACCGAAGCCCTTGCCCTCCCGGGATCGCCCTGTGCCTTCCCGAAGCATTTTTATTCGAGCGTTGCCTTCCATATGCCCTGATTGGGTCTGTTTCCCTCGTTTCTCTGCAGTCCTCCATGTTTGCTGCCGATAGATCAAAACAGGAGAGCTTGGATGGCAATCAAATGGGGATCCACAAAGGCCACCGAAGAGCCGAATCCCGATGCCTCAGGCATTGATCGCTGCCTCACGCTGCTTGCCGATGGTGCTACACGCGGTCTTCCGGAGATCGATCCGGTGGCCTACGCCAGTTTCCGCAGCAACGTTGAAACTTTCTCCCGAGGCCTGCCTGACCGCCTGCCCGACGATGAAAAGCTGGCCCTGATCCGCTCCATTCTGCAGGAGTTCGAAAACTATCGCACCAGTTCCGAGTCCTACCTGCGCGAGCAGCAGACCTGTTGGCGCGGCGTTTTAGCCATGATGCAGGACGAACTGTTCGCCCTGCTGGGCATCGATACCAAATCAGCCCGAGCAGCGGCTTTGATCAAGGATGCGCGCCGCCTCAGTTCGCCCAGTGAGATTCAGGACTGGCGTAACAGCATGGACTCATTTCTGCATCCGGCCAGCGGAAAAAGCCCAGCGGAGGACTACGCCGCCAAATTGCGTTCCGCCGACAAATCCACCGCCAACGATAACGCGGCCGGTCTGCGGGGTGGTGGCGCGGCTGTCGAGCACTTAAAACGCATCATGGACAACGCCGGGGAAGGATACATTGTTCTGTTCCGCCTCAGCTGTCTGGATATTGTGAGCCAACGCTTTGGCACGGAAGCCGTGGAGGACTGTCTGATGGCCATCAGCGCTTACCTGACCGCCGGCTTGCAGGGCGACGACGCCATCTACCACTGGAGCGACTCCACGCTGCTGGCCATTTTGCAGGGACGCACCAGTGAACTGATTCTGACGGCCGAACTGGAACGCATCATTGCCCAGAATCGTGAAAGCACCATCCAGATTGCGGGCCGTTCCGTCATGCTGCGCATCCCGGTCACGTTCGACCTTACCCCTATCCAACAGCTGCGCTCGCCGGATGACCTGCTCCGTATCTCCGTCCGACAAACGCCCCTCAGGTGATCCATGAAAGAGCCTTTGACTTCGTCCACACACACCCAGGACCTCAACGAGATCCTCGATCCTCTTCCCCTGCCCTACATTGAACTTGATCGCCGGGGATGCATCGTGCGCGCGAACCGTGCGGCAATCGATCTGAACCCGATTGAAAATGGCAATCTGATTGGGAGAATGGTCTGGGATCTGGTGGCCGCCGAAGAGATGGCGCCCAGCTTTGCCGCTTACTGCACGGCGCTGGAAAACCACGATGTTTCCAAGCCGGTGCGCTACAATGTCTACGATTCCACCGGTCAGTTCCACACCTATGAATTCCACCGTTCGCTGGTTCTGGATGAAAAAGGCGAGGCCGTGGGCATGCGCATGCTCTGCGTGGACGTAAGCCGCAAACTGCAAAAACTTGCCGAGGCGCGCCGCACCGCACTCTGGTTCAAAAGCGCCCTCAGTTCGCTGGCTGAAGCGGTTCTGCTCACCGACGTGATCGGCATTATTCTCTACCTGAATCCGGCCGCCGAAGAGATGCTTGGCTGGAAGTCGGAAGAGCTGGCCGGAAGGCTGATTGATCAGGCGCTTCCCTATATTCCCAGTTCGCCCGAGATTGGGGCTCCGCCGCCCTACAGCACCGCCATTGAAAAGCCCAACAAAGTACTAGTCACATGCCTCGACGCCCGGGGACGTTCCCTGTGCATCGAATTCCATTCCTCGCCGGTAGTCGATCTGGAAACCGGCCACATCAGCGGCGTCATCAGCCGCCTGTTTCTGCTCCCTGTCGCATAAAGCAAACAGGGCGCGGTCCCAGTCCGCACCCTGCTGTACTTTCAGCCTTCGCCAACCCGGCGAAGGCTTTTCTGCTTCAGGCTTCCTTACGATAAAGCAGGTCGCGAATCGCCTTGCGCCGCGCCGCATTCATCTCGCTTTCGGTCCGGCGTTCCAAAGGATCAGCGCTCGACTGCGCCTCATCGTCCTCTTCCTCCGGTTCGCTGCAGCTCCAGCAACGGTTGGCAAAGCCCGGTTTATCAGGCCTCAGTTCAAACTCTTCTCCACAAACAACGCATGTTTTGATTGGAAAACCCATCATTCACCATCCCGGTGCGGTCTTTGCCGCATCCTCATCCAAATTGTTGCCTTCCAGCAGAAGCTGTGGGGCAAGCCCCACTTCCAACTGGAAAATTGACGCCATCCACAAGAAAAAGTTGCTCGAAAAAATATACGGCAAAACTCGCAGGTTTCAAAGTCAGCATTTTTCCGGGAAGAAGCCGATAGATTCCAGCTTCTGGCCACTAGCACCTAGAACCTGACTAGCCCTACTTCTTCCCCTTCCCCATCCGATGGCTTCCCAGCAGCCCTTCCAGCTCTTCCTTGAACTCGCGCACATCCTTGAAGTCGCGATAGACCGAGGCAAAACGGATGTAAGCCACAGTGTCAAGACCTTTTAGATGCTGCATGATGAGCTCGCCGACTTCCGACGTGGTGCGCTCCCGCTCCGGAGCGTCGATCAGGAAGCTTTCGGTGGCATCCACAATTTTTTCCAGCTGACTGGAAGAGACCGCCCGCTTTTCACAGGCGCGCAGCAAACCGCTGAGCACCTTTTGCCGGTCGAAGCGCTCCCGCCGCCCGTCCTTTTTCACCACCATGTAGGGAATTTCATCAATGCGTTCGTAGGTGGTAAAGCGACGATTGCAACGTTCGCACTCTCGCCGCCGCCGGATCGCGTCGGCTTCCTTGCTCTCCCGGGAATCTACTACCCGGTCCTGGCCGAATCCGCAGTAAGGACACTTCATGAAGACAGATTCTAAGGCATTCGGGAAGAACCGCAAACAACAGGGATGAAGGAGAAGGAAACTTAAGGGGACCAGGAGCCAAAGAACCCAAGAACAGAGAGCAAAAAACAGGGACGAAAGACCAAGCGCATGAGCGCGGGGCAAAGAGTAAGGAAAGGTGGTGCGAAGAGAAAGAAAGGGAGCAAAGGGCAAAAGATGGCAAGGTCAGGCGAGGGACGAGAGAAGCAAAAAGACGAGAGCCTGGGCTGCACCTGTCTCTTCGAAGTCGCGCCGTAGGCGCAATGCAGGTTAGCCCCACGTTTCAGCGTGGGGAAAGCGGTGGCGGGAAGGAACAAAGTCCCGTAGGAACGGCGGAAAATCCCAGCCCAAAATCCAGGCAACGTCATGCGAAGCAGTTAGCCCCACCGCAGGTGGAAAGTGCGTCGGAGAGATGCAACATATACTGACCTGCAATGTAACCTGTCGTACGAGTGTGGCAATGAACGGAGAGTGCATCGAGTAGATGCAACGCAGTTTTCATGGTCACATGTCAATCGGTCTTTTATACCAAACTGGCGGGCAAACATTATCCCCCGGTCAGTACGCATACACAAGTACTGGACCAACTATAGGACTTGGGTCAGGAACTTTTGTAAACGGAGTTTTTATTGTTGGTAACGTTGCTGACGGCATCGAAATCTATAGCGGATCAACGGCTCCCCCGAGGAGAGGAATAACTACTTCCCCAGACCCAAATGGGGACATGACATTTTGGACGAATTCCAACCAAACTTCTCCTATTTGGAAGTTCGAGGATGGAAACGGAGATATTATTAGAGCTTATATTAACGGGAACAATGGAAGCGCATTTTTCCAAGGGTCTATAAGCAATTCTAATGGAATTTTGATTCCTACCTCTGCCACTGGATACACCGGATCTGGTAAAATGGTCCTATCCACCGGCACAGGTTATAGTGGAACCTGTGCATCCGCGACAACCATCACTTTCGTAAACGGAATCGCAACTGGTTGCGCCTAAAGGAGTTAATACCATGAGTACAATGTTGGCAAGAATTGTGCAGACATTTTCTTTTTTTGTGAAGGGGAATATCTCCCGTGTTCGAAGGATTATGATCGGTAGAAACGTTGAGGCGTTTGCCGTTAATACATGCAATGGCCGGTTTTTGATCGATCCAGAAGATATTGGCGTTGGGGGAAAACTTATCAAAAAAAACAGTTATGGGCAAGGAGAGATCGAACGAATTTGCTCTCTCGTCGGGGCCGAAAACAGCGTTTTGTTTGTTGGCTCTCATATCGGTACATTGGCCATTCCCGTTTCAAAAAAAACCAAGATAGTTACTGCGATTGAAGCAAATCCACGTACCTTTCAACTTCTTTCAGATAACATTTTGCTTAATAAGTGCAGTAACATTAACGCCATTCAGATTGCCGCTAGTGATCGGGAGGGGAATCTGTCTTTTGTTGCTAGCAAATCTAATTCTGGTGGATCAAAAAGAATGCCATTGATCCATAAGTATATGTATTTTTATGATAACCCAGAAGTTATCGAGGTACACTCTAACAAATTGGACTCAGTCATCTCTAATAAATTCGATTTGATTGTTATGGACATTGAAGGATCTGAATATTTTGCACTGAAGGGAATGCCCAGATTGCTTTCGGATGCACGACATTTAATTGTGGAGTTCGTTCCGCATCATCTAAAAAATGTTGCGTCCGTTTCCGTTGATGATTTTCTATCGGTTATTAACCCTTATTTTGACATGCTATATCTTCCATCGAAAAAATTAACGGTCAAAAAGGAGAAATTTTCAGAAGTTCTCAATGATATGTATGATTTGGAAGAAAGCGATGACGGAGTTATCTTCTCTAAGCTGTAATGTATTTCGTCGTTTTCTGTAGTAACCTCGCGCCGAGTTTTGATTCTACTTCTATGTGAGGAATCAAAAACCGGCGCATTTTATACAGTTCTATAAAATTATACGCAGTAGCGCCGCAACCACTTCTCCTCTCTACGCGCCGTTACATCGCAGATAAAGTGCATCGGGCAGATGCAACTTGAGGCAAGTTGCACACACTATGTTTATTTCAAGGCGATTGATTTCGATGGGCCTCTGATTGTTTGAAGTAGTTCTCCGCTTACCTCTAGCTCCGGCAAAAAGCCAAGGGGTGAGCGGAAGGATGAAAGGACTGATTTTGAAGGAGATAAATGGCCTCATGTATCCTACGTCACAGCCGAAAGATTGCAGATGAGCGCGGTTAGCGGAAAGCACTCCGTAGCCTTTTCAAAACAAAAGAGTTAAAATGGAGCGGTTACATCGCAGATAAAGTGCATCGAGTAGATGCAACATGGTGTACTCCTTTTGCCTATGCGGCGGTGAAGTTACATCGCAGATAAAGTGCATCGAGTAGATGCAACTGCACGACGAAACTGTATTACAACAATGTCTCGGTTACATCGCAGATAAAGTGCATCGAGTAGATGCAACGAGAATGTTCAGACAATTGTTAACGAACTCTCCAGCGTTACATCGCAGATAAAGTGCATCGAGTAGATGCAACATTTGCAATAACAGCCAAGTCACCATCATCGCAATGTTACATCGCAGATAAAGTGCATCGAGTAGATGCAACCCAGGAGATCCCTGTCTCCGAAAAGGATGCGGCGTTACATCGCAGATAAAGTGCATCGAGTAGATGCAACACTGACGGACGAGCAGAAGGCGAGCGCCGATTTGTTACATCGCAGATAAAGTGCGTCGGGCAGATGCAACCTTTTGAAGTAGCTACGCGAAGCAGTTAGCCTCACCGCAGGTGGTTGGCCTCACCGCAGGTGACACGCGAAGCGATCAGTCCCACCGCAGGTGGTCGACATGGGCAAAAACTCGGCTGGAGTAAGCGCGCGCGGCACGGTGCGGCTGAGGAGGATCGCACCCTTGAATGGGTCCCTGTTGTTGATGCGCATGCCAACCGAACTGCGGCCCGCCAGCTGCGGCGTAAGGGTCAGTTCGCCCTCGCCCTGCAGTTCGCCATCCACATAGTTGCGCAGCATGTGGCCATCGTAGACCACTGCCATGCGGTACCACTGGCCCAGCGGATGCAGCGCCTTGCAGTTGAGCAGCGTGCGATAGCTGGCGTTCGATTTGGCGTAGCTGTCCAGGCACCACTGGCCGTCCACAATGCGAATCTCAAAGAGCATGCGGTTGGGCGTATCCTCGCCCGTGTCCGGATTCTGCTCCTGCAGGTGGAAGAAGCGCTGGGCCTGCGGGCCATCGGCGTCGGGGCGGAAGATCACCTCCCACGTATAGGTGGAAGCGCCAGCCAGCGGATGCGCAGGCACGAAGATCCCGTCGCCCTGACCATTTCCCGGCCCATGAAACTGGACCGCCTTGCCGTAGGGCGTGCCAATCAGCTCCGGATGGCCAACCACCTGTACCGGATGGCCGCCAATCGAGCTCAGATTGTCGAAGCGCCAGGTCTGCTCCGGCTGCGGAGCCGGGGGCTGGGGCGTGGCCTGCGCGTGGCTGGCCAGGAGCGCACAGGAGAGAACGACGAAAAGCATGAACGCGGTACAAAAGAAGCGACGCATGAGATTCCTTTTGTTCGTCACGGAGTCCAACCGGCAAAAACAGGCTTAAATGGACCGCAACTACCGGTGTGGATCTTGCCGTTATACTAGCTGCGAGATTCCGGCCCCGACAAATAGGACGCTGTACGAACCAGGCGATACTGCCAGGGACGAAAGGAGCAGTGCATGTTTTTGAAGAAGATGTGGATCTTCGGAGTCTGTTGGGTGGCGCTGGCAGGCGTGGTCGGGGCAGGCGGCCAGATACCCTCGATGATGTCCATGCCCCAGCCGAAGGATGCAACCCCGGCTGAGGTCAAGCTCTCCAATCTGGCGGGCAAAAGCTTCCACTACGAGGTGGTTTCCATCAAGCCGCACAAGGCCGACGATCCAGGAATGTCGTGGCGTACGACGCCCAACGGTTTTGCCTTCGTCAATATGCCGCTGCGCAATCTGGTGCAGCCGGCTTATGGCATCAAACTTGAAGAAGCCGTGGTGGGCCTGCCCAAATGGGCCATCGATGACCGCTATGACATTGAAGCCAAGATAGATGACGACACGACGGCGTTAGCAAAGAAGCTCTCGCGTGAGGACCGGCGGACATTTCAGCAGATGCTGATGCAGGATCTGCTGGCTGACCAGCTCAAGTTCAGGGAGCACACCGAAACTCGTCAGCTTGCGGCCTACGATCTGATCGTCGCCAAGGGCGGTGTGAAGATGAAGGAGAGCGCGCCGGATGTGATTGGCCAGTTAGGGACCAGTTCGAAGGGGAGCTTGAATGAGTTTCACGTTAAGGGATTTCCTATGAGCAGTTTTGCTAACAACCTGACCAGCAACATCGGAAAAACAGTAGTTGATAAGACCGGTCTACTAGAAAAGAAATTCGACTTTTCACTGACCTATACGCGGGATGAACTGCAGGGCACGCCCGACGCCGGACCGGGGCTGTTCACGGCGCTTGAAGAACAGCTGGGGCTGAAGCTGGTGGCCAGCAAGGCTCCGGTCGAGGTAGTGATCGTGAACCACATCGAGCGCCCCAGCGAGAACTGAGAAAATACGCATATTTCTGCTGGTTTTGTCGGCGGATCCTGTCTGTACAGAGCACAGGGATGAGCGAAATCCAAGAAAAGACTGTGCCCCTCCAGCCCGGCTCGTTATAAACTTTGCTTGAGATGGAAACGACGGGTTGTGGTACGGCAATTGTGACGCCCTTCCGCGCGGATGGCTCGGTGGACGAGTCGGCGCTGTGGGATTTGGTGAACTGGCAGATCGAGTCAGGCGTGGACTTTATCGTCGCCTGCGGCTCGACAGGGGAAGCGGCCACCCTGGACGAAGAAGAGTGGCTGAAGACGGTGCGTTTGATCGTGGATGCCTCGTCCGGGCGGGTTCCGGTGTGGGCAGGCTGTTCGCACAACTCCACGCGTGAGTTGGTGCGTATGGCCGCAAAGCTACGCCAGATTCCCGGCCTGAGCGCCGTGCTCTCGGCCAATCCCTACTACAACAAGCCCTCGCAGGAGGGTCAGTTCCAGCATTTTCTGGCGCTGGCGCAGGCGGTCAGCCCGCTGCCGGTCTGCCTGTACAACGTACCGGGGCGCACGGCCGCCAATCTGGAACCGGCCACGGCCTTGCGTCTGGCCCAGGCTGCCACCAACATCCGCGCCATCAAGGAAGCCAGCGGCAAGCTGCCGCAGATCTCCGAGCTGGTGCACATTATGCCGCGCGGCTTCAAGGTCTTCTCGGGCGACGACAGTCTGGCGCTGGCCGCCATCGGCACCGGTGCGCATGGGCTGATCAGCGTGGCCTCCAATGAGATTCCCGCAGAAGTCAGCCGCATGGTGCGTGCCGCCCTTGAGGACAACTGGCAGGAAGCCCGCGAACTGGAGCGCCGCTTCAGCCGCCTCTTCGAGGCCAACTTCTGGGAGTCGAATCCGGCTCCGGTCAAGACGGTTCTGCACCTGATGGGCCGCATCGGCGATCAGCTGCGCCTGCCGCTGGTGCCTCCGCAGCCTGCCACCCGCGCCCGCCTGGAACGGCTGGCCGGTGAACTGGGCCTGCTCAAGAACGTTCCGCCGCCAGCCGGGTTGAGAGCCGAAGTGTACTAACGACAGAGAACAGAGAACAAAAAGGACCGCTTCAAGCGGTCCTTTTTGTTTTGTGGTGGGAAAGTATTGCCTGAAACGATTCAAGCAAAAGCAGAGTAGCTGTTTCATCGCCGTACGCCGCGCCCCCTGCTGCGGCCGCCGAGTGGCCAAGCATGCAACACGGCTTTCATGAGAACGCATCCACCTGGAGCGTTTTTCTCATCCAACCGGACCAAAGTGCGCCCTGTTTCACAACAAGCTAAAGTTTTTTTGCGCCTGGACACACAGGTATCGCGCGGTTGTTTCCAAACCGAAGTAATGGGGAAAATCTCCGCGCTTCATGAGAATCATCCCGCCGCGAGCCACTCTGCGTCGCAGTTCCAGACAAATACACCGCAATCGAGACAAAACACGAACGGCTTCATGAGAGCTGTCCTCGCACAACACAGCCCACTAATGACTTTGATCATTCCAGCCACTCCTGCCCGCTCCCGATGAACGACCTGCAACGTCCGGAGCAGGTATTTCCACTGCTCAGCCGCACTCCGGATGCCGCGGCAAACCGCCGCCGGAGTGGCACACATGATCCAGGGCACACGCTTCACGCTGCTTCTGTTCATCGTCTTTGGCTGGATGACGCTCTCCGCCTGGGCCGGTGGACCAAAGTACGTTGCAGGCTCCACCTACTTCAATTCCTCGGTGATGGGAACGCCCGCGCACTGGTCCGGCGGCGTGGTGAACTACAGCGTTGATCAGGGCAATTTGAGCGCGAGCCTGCCCCATGCGCAGGCCGTGGCCATGGTGGATGCAGCCGCCGCTTTGTGGAGCAGCGTGAGCACCGCCGCCGTGCAACTGACCGACGTGGGCACGCTCGCTGAAGACGTCTCCGGCGCGAACATCGCAGTGAACAGTTCGAGCGTAATCACCGCGCCTGCGGACGTAACGCCCACGGCCACCACCACGCCACTGGCCGTGATCTTCGACTACGACGGCTCGGTCATCAATGCCATTTACGGCACCGACGCCAGCGGCCCCAACAGTTGCAGCAGCACCGACGTCTTCCTGTGGATCGACAACATCAACACCGACGCCACCATCGCCCACGGCGTTCTCCTGCTCAACGGTCTCTGCACGTCCTCGAGCGATCAGATCTCCATGATGAGCTTCAACATTGAGCGCGCTTTCGGCCGCGTGCTCGGTCTGGACTATGCGCAGATCTATCCGAACGCACTGACTGCGAACATTACCGGCCAGACGCAGGCCTGGCCCATTATGCAGCCGCTTGATGGCGTCTGCACCAGCGCCGGTGGCGATTGCGTGCCGCTGCCCAGCGCACTGCACTCCGACGACATTGCCGCGCTCAATCGCCTCTATCCCGTCACTGACTCCAACCTCTCCAACTTTACCGGCAAGCAACTTACCGCGAACAATACCATCAGCATCAAGGGTACGATCAGCTTCAGCTCGGGTTATGGCATGCAGGGCGTAAACGTGGTGGCGCTACCCTACGACGGCAGCGGCAATCCGCTCTACGAGTACACGGTTTCCACCGTTACCGGAGCGCTCTATCGCGGCACATGGGGCAATTCGATTGTGGGCACCAGCAATACAAGCGGTGTGGCCTACAGCAAGTGGGGCTCCAACAACAGCGCGCTGCAAGGCGCATTCGATCTGAGCGGCATTCCTCTTCCCACGGGGCTCACCACAGCCAGTTACAAAATCTACTTTGAGACCATCGAAGCCGACTACATCAACGCCGCATCCGTTGGCCCGTACGTACAGGGGCAGGTTGAACCCTCTGGAACGCTTTCCTCCACCACGTATTCCGATCTGGCAGCGGGCGCCAGCGAAACACTGAACGTTACTGTGAGAGATTCTGCCGAAGGCGGCTCAAAGGATGCGATCGGCAGCGAAGGCGAACCACGCGCATTGCCTTCCAGCGGTTTTTGGGTAGGACGCCTCAGCCAGATTGGCCAGACCGACTGGCTGAACTTCAGCGTGCGTGCGGGCCACTCCTTCACCGTTGTGACTCAGGCGCTGGACGAAAACGGAAATCCCAGCAACGCCAAGGCCATGCCCATGGCTGGCGTGTGGGAACAAAGCGACGATCTGGGCAGCTCCCCCGCATGGTATGCCGAGGCGCTCAACGGTGGTGAAGCCGGCGAGTGCTGGCTGCAGGTTTCCACCAGCAGCGACAATCTGATGCGCATGGCCATTGCCGACGCGCGCGGCGACGGCCGCCCTGACTACAAGTACAGCGGCTGGGTGCTCTATGCCGACAACGTTTCGCCCTCGCACCTGACCACTGCAGGCGGCGCATTCACGATTCAGGGCATGGGCTTCCGTGCAAATGACACCGTGCTGGTGGGCGGACAGGCGGCCGTGGTCACCAGCATCAGCCCCAACGAAATTACCGCCATCGCGCCTGCCGCCAGCGCTGGTGCCGCCGATGTTGAGGTAGACGACGAAACGGGCTTTGACGCTGCCACCGTGGTCACCGACGGCATCAGCTACGACTCCGGCACCGGCGACGCGCTTACCATCATCACCGCGCCACAGAACACCGTTCCCATGATGACGCCGCTGGCCTTTACCGTGCAGGCGCTGGACTCCAACCTTGCACCCATCGGCAATGCCACCGTCACCTATACGCTGACCAGCGGCACAGCCTCGCTTGGATGCGGTGCCAGCTCCTGCGCCGTCACCACCAGCGGCGACGGCTATGCCACGCTCTACGTCACGGCCAATGACACCACAACTTTGAGCGTGGTGACTGCCAAGCTTACCAATGCAGCAAACGTGCAGGCCCACTTTACCGGAGGCACTCCGGCACGCGTTACGGCGCTCACTGGCCTGCAGTCGGTAGCAGCCGGGCAAACCATTACCTGGACCGTCGAAGCGCAGGTCATTCTGAATGGCGCGCTGGCTTCCGGGCAGTCGGTGGTTTGGCAAACAGGCGTAACCGGCATCACTCCCCCGACCGGTGCCAACATAGCCACCACCAACACCTCGGGCATTGCCACCATGACGCTCACGGTGGGTCCGCTGAGCGAAGGACAAGAGGTTTCCATCAATGCGTGCGTGAACGGCACCAGCTATTGCGCCACCTTCAGTGCCCTCGGTGCACGGCCAGAGTATGCGGAACTACAAGCAGTCAGCGGCACCAGCCAGTCGGTTTCCACCAGCACCGCACCCGCGTCCATTGTGCTACGCATCCTGGACATGGGTGGCAACAAGATGGCCTCCGGCACCGTCGTGCTCTATCAGGCGCTGTACGCCTGGACGCAAAGCTGCCCCGCCCACCAGGAGTGCGGCAGCGGCAGCTCCGGAGCACTGCTGGCCACCTCCTCAAGCGTTGCCACCAGCGATCTGAACGGGCTGGTCAGCTTTACCCCAATCTCCATCAGCGGCACAGCCACCACCCTGAAGGCGCTGGCCACCAGCGGCTATACGGCCACAGCAAATGCCACCGTGGAACGGTATCCGAGCAACTAAATCAAAAAGATCAAGCCCCGTGAGAACGACCAACCA
Source organism: Telmatobacter bradus (assembly GCF_048629425.1). Classification (NCBI taxonomy): domain Bacteria; kingdom Pseudomonadati; phylum Acidobacteriota; class Terriglobia; order Terriglobales; family Acidobacteriaceae; genus Telmatobacter; species Telmatobacter bradus. The sequence continues at coordinate 1,025,466 of NZ_CP184532.1, read as the reverse complement.
TGGTCGCACGCACGGGGCTTGATTTTCATTCGCAGCAGACAGCAACCTCTGCGCTCTGTTCTCTGTTCCTAAAACTTCACCTGAGGAACGGTGCGGGCAGCCTCGCTGGCCTGGAAGTAGGCATTGTTCGGCTGGAAGCCAGACATGCCGGCCCAGATGTTGTTGGGGAACGAGAGCACGAAGGTGTTGTAGTCCTTCAGCGAATCGTTGTAGCGCTTGCGGGCTACGCTGATGCGGTTCTCGGTTCCGGAAAGCTCATCCTGCAGGCGCAAAAACTGCTCGTTCGAGCGCAGCTGCGGATAGTTTTCGGTGAGCATCAGCAAGCGACCAATGGCTGAATCCAGCCGGCCGTTGGCCTGCATCTTGGCAGCCGGACCCTGCGCGTTCAGCAGGCCGGCGCGGGCATTGGCAATGTCGCCATAGACCGTGGTTTCCTGCCGGGCAAAGCCCTTGACCGTCTCCACCAGATTCGGAATCAGATCCGCACGGCGCTGCAACTGCGTATCGACGTTCGACCATGCTTCCTTCACCGACTGGTCTTTCTCGACCATCGCATTGCGCGCATGCACATAGTTCAAGCCAAGCCCGGCCGCCACCAGCAGAACCAGCGCAAACAAACCACCCACCACCGCCAGCGTAATTGCAACTCCACGACTCATACTTTGCCTTCTCCTAAACATTGTGAAAAACAGCTTCTAGCTGCTAGCCTCTAGCTCCCAGCTTCTAGTCCCTAGTTCCTGGAATCTAGCACCTGTTCCCTACCAATCTCCGCCAGCTCCGCCGCCGCCAAATCCGCCGCCGCCGCCGCCGAAACCTCCAAAGCCACCCCCGGAGTCGCCACCGCCAAAACCTCCGCCTCCGCCAAAGCCACCTCCGCCCCCAAATCCGCCAAAGAACATGCCAAAGCCAAAGAGCATGCGAAAGATCGAGAAGCCACCAAAGAGCAGCAGAAGAAGGATGATCACGATCAGCTTGCCGAGTACGCTGGAGTGGTGCCGCTGCCGCGCGCTCACGGCCTCCTGATCGTCTGCCGTGTCCCTGGTCAGCGTTACATGCGCGTCATCGGCAATCACCTGGGCAACCGAGCCAGTGGCCTCGCCGAGCGCACCGTCGTAGTCGCCGCTCCTGAGCAGCGGAACCATGGAACGGCCAATGTCGCCGGTTTTGCCGTCGGGCAGAATGCCTTCCAGCCCATAGCCAATCTCGATGCGGTACTTGTGATCGTCACTGGCCAGCAGAATCAGCGCAAAGCGGTTCTGCTGCTTGTCGCCCATCTTCCAGTGGTCTTCCAGGCGCGTGGCGTAGTCCGCCGCGTCATCGCCTTCGAGCGTACGCACCGTCACCACGGCCAGCTTGGCGTTGGCTCCGTTCTGCGCCAGTTGCGCACAGAGCGCGTCCATGCGGGCAATCGCCTCGGGCGAAAGCACATGGGCAAAGTCACTTACGTAATCCACGGGTTGGGGCAAGTCCTCCACCCGCTCGGCCAGAGCCGCCACAGGTAGAAGACAGACGAGCGCCAGCCCTAAAATCAGGCCCAGCCTCCGGAAGGTTGCGCGAATCGGTTCCATCGCACTCCATTCTACGCGGACCGGGTTGCAGAAGTTCCCTGATTCCCCTCCCCGCGGTTCTACACTGGTCAATGATGAACCGAAACGAACTTCCCACGCCCCCTGTCTGCCGCCCCGAGCACACGGAAACCATACTGCACGGGAAAACGCTCGTCGACGATTACGCCTGGCTACGCCAGAAGGAGAATCCCGAGACCATCGCCTATCTGGAGGCGGAAAACGCCCATGCCGAGGCCTGGCTCAAGCCCCACGACGCATTGCGCGAGGCACTTTACGGCGAGATGCTCTCCCACATTCAGCAAACCGACGCCAGCGTAGCCTACCGCGACGGACAGTTCTGGTATTACTCCCGCACCGAGGAGGGCAAGCAGTACGCCATCTTCTGCCGCAAGCCCGGCACCGTCGAAGCCATGGACGCCAGCGCGCCCGAAGAGGTTCTGCTGGACGGCAACCAGCTCGCGGAAGGGCAGGCGTTCTTCTCGATTGGCGACACTGACATTACCGACGACGGCAACTTGCTGGCCTACACCACCGATCTGACCGGCTTCCGCCAGTACACGCTGCACATCAAGGATCTGCGCACCGGTGTAACCCGGGCCAACCTCGTGGAGCGCGTCGGTTCCGTCGTCTGGACCGCCGACAACAAGACGCTCTTCTACACCATCGAAGACGACGTGCAGAAGCGCCAGTTTCAGCTTTACCGGCACAGCGTTCTGCAGGGCACGGCAGACGTGCTGGTCTACGAAGAGGCGGATGAGCGCTTCAACCTTGCCGTGGGCCGCACCCGCGACGGTGCCTACATTGTGCTGGATTCGGCCAGCCACATCACCAGCGAATCACAGGTGCTGGCAGCCAGCAATCCCACCGGAAAGTTTCAGCTGATTACCGCGCGGGAAGACGATCACGAGTACTCCATCGACCACCGCAGCGGCCTCTGGTACATCCGCACCAACGATGCGGGCCGCAACTTCCGCTTGGTCACCGCGCCCGTCAGCATGCCCGACCGCGCCAACTGGACCGAGCTGATTCCGCACCGTCCCGGCGTGATGCTCGAAGACGTGGAACTCTTCCAGGACTTCTTTATCACCTGCGATCGTGAAGATGGCCTGCCCCGCCTGCGTTTGTGGCACTTTAAGAGTGGCGTGGCCATCGCCGGTGAAGAAATCCGCTTTCCTGAGCCTGCCTACAGCGCCTATCCGCACATCAACCGCATCTTTGACGCAACCAAATTCCGCTACGGCTATCAGTCGCTGGTCACACCCAACTCGGTTTTTGAATACTACCTTGCCACAAAGAGCTCCACACTGCTCAAGCAGACCGAGATTCCCGGCGGCTTTGACCGCTCGCTCTACGCGAGCGAGCGCATTCACGCTAAGGCTGCCGATGGCGTTGAAGTTCCCATCTCCATCGTCTATCGCAAGGACAGATTCATTGCAGGCCGCAATCCGCTCTACGTCTACGGCTACGGATCCTATGGTTACTCGCTGCCGGTAAACTTCAGCTCGAATCGCCTGAGCCTGCTGGATCGCGGCGTGGTATTGGCCTACGCGCACATCCGTGGCGGCGGCGATCTAGGTGAACCCTGGCACGACGCCGGCAAGATGCTGGTCAAGATGAACACCTTCACCGACTTCATTACCTGCACCGAGCACCTTGTGCAGAAGGGCTACGGCGAGAAGAACCGCGTGGCCATTGAAGGCGGCTCCGCCGGCGGCCTGCTGATGGGCGCGGTCACCAATCTGCGGCCTGAACTTTTCCGCGCCGTTCTTTCGCATGTGCCCTTCGTCGACGTGATGAACACCATGCTGGACGCCAGCTTGCCGCTGACCGTGCCCGAGTACGAGGAATGGGGCAATCCCAACGAAGAACCTTACTTCAGCACCATGCTCAGCTACTCTCCCTATGACAATCTGAAGCACGGCGCATACCCGGCGATGCTGGTGAAGACCTCGCTCAACGACAGCCAGGTGATGTACTGGGAACCCGCAAAATACGTGGCCAAACTGCGCACCCTCAAAACCGATGCGCGGTCGCTCCTGCTGGTAACCAACATGCAGGCTGGCCACGGCGGAGCCAGCGGACGCTATGATTACCTGAAAGAGATTGCGCTCGACTACGCCTTCCTGCTGGAAGAGCTTGGCCTGCTCGACGGATAAGCAAAGCAGGGGCTAAACAGGCTGCGAAAAAACTAGCGCTAAAGTGGGTTGGTATTTGTGGAGGGAGCAGGGACCTTCAGGCCCCTGAAGCATCAATGGTGCAAATATCGCCTTTAGGCGCGGGCATTTTCTTACTTTGGCGGCGAAATTCCGAAAGACTTCCGGGGCTGAAGCCCGCGCTCATTTTGCCTCTTTTGGCGGGGGTTATAGCAAATCCAGAGTTGGTGTAGTGCGAGTCAATGCTTTCCAGTGCAGTTTTCCTCAAGAAAACTGCACCTGACACCTTCTTCGTGCCCCCACGGAAACTCTGGATTTGCTCTAAAACCCCTGCCTCCCTCCGCTACGAGTTTTTCCGCAGCCTGTAAAGCCCTCGTCTTTTATGTGGCATTTCGGCCCGACTCAAGTCGGGCCCTGTTACAAAACTCCATTCAGTTTGTCCACAAAGAATAAGGCCCGGCATTTGCCGGGCCTTATTCTTTGCGCTGTTCTCTGCTCTCTGTACAGCTATCCCTTTGTCTCCGTCAGCGCCTCGGTTGCCTTGCTCATCTTGGCCGTGCGCTGAATCTTGTCCCAGTTGAAGGACTTGCCATCGATGGCACGCTTGACCGTCTTGAGCAGCACGATGGAGAAGACCTGACGGTAGGCAAAACGCTGCAGCCAGATGTGGAAGAGCAACCATCCATCGCCCTTGTTGGCCGGGTGCTTGCGTTCGAGCGAGAAAGCCACCGACGAAGTGACGAAATCGATCACCAGGAAGGCCATGAAGTAGGCCACCAGCTTCATCAGGTTGGCCGACGAAGCAGCCTCGGGATGATAGTAGCGGTCGATAAAGAAGTTGATGACGCCAGCCACGAACATCAGATCGATGAAGGGCGAAACCAGCGGCAGAATCATCTGGAAGATGAGAATGTTCGGCAGTGCGAAAATGCCCATCGCCTTGTTGCGCGCAAATGCCGCACGATGCTTCCAGATCGCCTGCAACGTGCCAAAAGACCAGCGGAAACGCTGCCGCATCAGACCGCCCATGTCGATGGGCGCTTCGGTAAAGGCCAGCGCGCGGTCTTCGTAGTCCACGCGGTAGCCGTGCTCCAGCAGGTTCATGGTCAGGTCAGCGTCTTCGGCCACGGTGTTCAGCGGATAGCCACCGGCATCCATCACGGCCTTGGTGCGCCATGCGCCAATCGCGCCCGGAACCACGGTGACCACGTGCATCAGATCAAGCGCGCGCCGTTCAAAGTTCTGGCTGGTGATGTATTCCAGCGCCTGCCAGCGCGTCCACAGGTTCACGCGATTGCCCACCTTGGCGTTGCCCGCCATGGCACCAATGCGCTCATCCTCAAAGTGCGGAATCAGCTTGCTGATGGCGTCGGCGGCGATCAGCGTATCAGCGTCAATGCCTACGTAGACCTCTTCGTCGATGCGCTCCAGCGCGTAGTTCAACGCCGCAGCCTTGCCGCCGTTGGGCTTCACCAGCACCTGCACCATACCTGACTCGATCTCGGCCTTGTAAGCCTCGCGTGCCACTTCGGCAGTACGATCCGGAGAGCCGTCGTCGATCACAATCACGTGCAGATTCTTGTAGTCGGAGTTGAGCACCGAGCGGATCGTCCGCACAATCACCGTCTCTTCCTTGAAGGCCGGAACCAACACCGCCACGCGGGGATTGTAGCCCGGCGTGGCCGCGCTGTGCGGTTTGCGCAGACGATCGATAATGGCCAGAATACCTACCAGAAGCAGGCGCGTGCTCATCAGAATATCACCGAGGAGGAAGATATAGAAGATGGCCTTGCTAACCAGAGCCAGGCTGGAAAACGCAATCGAATCGGGCAGAGCGCGCAACCGCTGCCAGAAGCCCAGCCGCGGCATTACATCGTCGCGCGTTTTTCCCATCAATGCCGAGACGGGAACAATCTGGTAGCCACGGGCGCGCAGCGCGTCGATCAGCTCCGGCAGCGCCGCAACCGTAACCGAGCGATCACCGCCGCCATCGTGCATCAGAATGATGGAGCCGCGGAACTGCGGCTTGGTCTTCATTGTCTCGAGCTGCTCAAGCACCGAGTTGACGATCTCTTCGGGCGTTTTGCGCGGATGCTCGTTCCAATCATCGGTGTCGATCTTGTTGCCGATGATGGTGTAGCCGGCACGCTGCAACTGCTCGACGGGCGCGGCCTGATCGTCGGTGTCAGGCTCTTCATCAATGTCGTACGGCGGCCGGAAGTAGAGCGGCTGAATCCCGAGCTTGCTCGCGTACAGGCGCTCGGTCAGCTTGGTTTCAAGATCAAGCTGGCGCGATGAAATGTTGCTGATGTCGGGATGCGTGTAGGTGTGATTGCCGATCTCATGGCCTTCACGATAGATGCGCTGCATCAGGCTCACATACTCCTGAGCCTCGGCACCAATCAGCATGAAGGTACCCTTCACACCCTTCTCTTTCAGAATGTCGAGAATCTTCGGCGTCCACTTCGGATCCGGTCCATCGTCGAAAGAAAGCGCAACCTGATTGGGATGGTATCCATACTGCTGCAGCGTATAGGTGCGCGGGTACACATCCATCTGCTCATCGATGATGAGCTTCTTGCGTGGATCACTTTCGTCGGTGTCCACGGTGACCGTGCGGCGGCCCGCCTGCGGCAGGCTGGTGATGCGTAGAATGTCGCCATCGCCCTCGGTGTCCACATCGTGGCCGGGCTGCACGGTGCCCAGTTCCTGCAACGCGCTAGCGCTGCTCGGATGATCCCACACGCTCCACAACGAGTTGTCTTCCTCGCCCAGCCGCCACAGTGCAAATGTCTGCAGACCCAGCTGGCGGGCGGCGCGCATCTCGTTCAGAAGCGTCACGCCATCCAGGAACCACACCACATGGCGCTGATGATTGTCCTCATCGATGTACTCAAAGTGAGGATTGAGCGAGTCGTAGTTCAGGTCCAGATCGGCGTCGGCATCGGAGGCTCGCTGCCATGCTTCCGTTACCGAAAGATCTTCGGTGTTCAGAATCTCCGGCTTGAATTTTTTGCTGTTCTTGCCCTTGGCTTTTCCCTCGGGCATCGACAGCGTCCAGTCGTAGCCGTAGCTGCCGAGAGCGCAAATCAGCTTCTCCCGCGGAATCGACTTCAGCACCCGCCGCAGATTGGCAACAAACCATTCCTGACTGGCAATCGGCCCCGGTTCACTGGTGGCCTCGTGCTCGTCATAGTTCATCAGGATGATGCCGTCGCTATTGGCCGCAACCGTACGCAGTTCTTCGTCGTCGCTGGCCACCACCGTATTCACATACAGACGCAGATTGCGCTGATGCAGAGAGCTGTAAAGCTCGCGGATGAACTGTAGGTAGTAGGCGTCGTCCTCATCCGACAGGCTCTCGAAGTCCAGCGAGATGCCGGGATAGGTCCACTCGTACTTGTTCGGATCGCTCTGGGATTTCTGCCGGTAGTTGGTCAGAAAATGGACGATCTGCTCGATGAGCTTGGCGCGGTTATTGGCATCGTGCAGCATTTTGCCCACCGCCGGATCCCAGACCTGCGTCACCGAGTTGTAGTTGTTCAGATGGGGAAAGATTTCGGTATCTTCATGCGCGGAGGCAATCGTCCGCTTGATCCGGTTCATCTCGTCCGGATCGTGCACGGAATTGCCCTGCACCACCGCGTACTCGCGATGGCTGTCATTATCGATGCCCATCAACCAGGGCCGCGTGCTGTTCACATGCAGCCACTCGGGAAAGAGCATGTCGATCTGGTGCACATGCTGCTTGAAGCTGGCGTAGCTGGCCTCGTCGTAAGGCACATAATAGGCAGCGCGCAGACCCTCGCCCGTGTTGAACTGGATTTCGCTGGCCTTCTTGTCGCTGTGGCGGCGCGCTGGCCGCGACGCATGCTGCACCGGCTGACGGTCCGACAGCGCCTTATAGTTGTGTCGGGGCACCGGCAGCAACAGTTCAGGCAGCTTTTGCCCACGCAAAACATTGAAAATAAAGCCGGCCAGGACCAGCGTACACACCACCGCAGTGATGTCGAAAATCCGGCGCAGGCGCTTCCAGCGCTTCCGCTCCGGATCGTAAAATATCTGTCCTTCGGCCATTGCCGGTCTTCTCACCTGTCGTCGGCTTGCACAGCCACATGCAAAACTCGGTTTCTAGAGCAATTTCAGAAGGACTGTGCAGCCTGGATGCATGTGCCAGATGCCGTTTTCTTAAGAAAAACGGTACTTTGGTCCATCCACTCCCTCTACACCCATTCTGAATTTGCTATATCTGTTGCGCCGCTCACAAATTACGCATTGCAGGCTCTAGAATACAGTACGTACGGATCCATGACCCCAGGCAAACTCTTTCCTGTTGAATTCAAGTACCGCTTCCGAGCCTCCGTCGGCGTATGGACCAGCATTCTTCTGGCCCTGATGGCGGGTCTGGGACTGCGGCTTTATGCGCTGCACAGGCTCTTTCAGCCCATCGGCGACTCGCTGATCTACGGCGACATTGCCAAAAACCTGCTCCAGCACGGCGTCTATGGGCTCACCCAGGGCAATGCCATCGTTCCCACCCTGATCCGCCTGCCCGGCTACCCCTTCCTGCTGATCGGCTGCTTCCGGCTCTTTGGCGTGGAAAACTACTACGCCGCCGCCTGCCTGCAGATCGCCCTGGAACTGGCTGGCTGCCTGCTGCTGGCTGACTTTGCCCGCCGCATTGCTCCTGCCACGCAAGCCCGCCGCGCCGCCCACATCACCCTCTGGCTGGCCGCGCTTTGCCCCTTTACCGCCTCCTATTGCGCCACGCCACTGGCTGAAACCCCTACCCTGTTCGCCATCGCTCTGGCGCTGTGGTCTGCGGCCTGCTTTCGCCAGCGGCCCGGCTGGAATTTTGCCCTGCTCTTCACCTTTGCCGTCACCTGGGCCACGCTGCTGCGGCCCGACGGCGCTCTGGTGGCCGTGGCTCTGGCTCCGGCGCTGCTGCTTGGCCGGAAGCATGCCAATCCCGACCGCGCCAATCCTGATCACGCCAATCTGGACCACCTCAGGCTGGCTCCGGCTCGTCTGGCCCGCATGGCCCTGGTGTGCGTTCTGCTGGCGCTTGCCCCCTTTGCCCTGTGGACAGTCCGCAACTGGCAGGTTTTTCACGTCTTTCAGCCGCTGGCCCCACGCCTGGCCACCGATCCCGGCGAAGATCCACACCTGGGCTGGGAGGCATGGGTTAAAAGCTGGTGCCTGGACTTCAACTCCACCTACTTCATCTACTGGAACGTCCCCGATGACCGGCTGGACGTCAGCCTGCTGCCCGAGCGCGCCTTTGATAGCCCCGCGCAACGCCAGGAAACCCGGCAACTGGCCGACGACTACAACCAGAAGTACGTGCTGACCCCAGAAATTGACGCCCGCTTCGCTCATCTGGCCGCCGAACGCGCCGCACTCCATCCCTGGCGCACCCACCTCTGGCTCCCTCTGGGCCGCATGGCCGATATGTGGCTGCGTCCCCGCAACGAAAATCTGCCCGTCGACATCGATTGGTGGGATTACCGCCAGCACCGTGCTGAAACCCGCTTCAGCTGGACCTGGGCCGGGCTGAATCTGGCTTACCTGCTGGCCGCCGCCATCGGACTCAGCCACAGACCGCGCTTCTGGCTGGCCATGCTGGCTTACATGGTGCTGCGCAGTGCCCTGCTGACAACCGTGGAAGCCCCCGAAGCCCGCTACACCCTGGAATGCTTCCCCATGCTCTTCGCCCTGGCCGGCGTAGCCCTGGCGACCAGCTTGCGCGGAAAAGCAGCTAGAAGCTAAAAGCTAGAGGCTGGAAGCTAAAACGGGCGTCCCACAAGGGACGCCCGTTTTGCTTGTCTTACAGGAAAAACTACTTCTTGGCGTACTGCAGCAGAGCTGCAACAGCGCAGCTGGTCAGGCGGGTGGCCGCCGAATCAGCGCGGCTGGTCAGAATGATCGGCACGCGAGCGCCGAGCACCAGACCGGCAACTTGTGCGCCGCCCCAGTAAACCAGCTCCTTCACCAGCATGTTGCCGGCTTCGAGGTCGGGGGCCACCAGAATGTCGGCATGGCCGCTAACCGGCGAAACCAGCTTCTTCAGCTTGGCCGAGGTAGTGCTGATGGCGGTATCGAACGAGAGCGGGCCGTCAAGCACAGCGCCCGTGATCTGACCACGGTCGGCCATCTTGCACAGGGCAGCGGCTTCCAGCGTGACAGGCATCTTGGGGTTCACGGTTTCCACCGCAGCCAGAATGGCCACGTTCGGCTTCTCGATGCCGAGGCCGTGCGCCAGTGCAATGGCGTTGTTGATGATGTGGAACTTGTCTTCCAGCTCAGGAGCGATGTTGATGGCCGCGTCGGTCACCATCACGGTGCGCTCATAGGCCGGGGTGTCCAGGATGAACACGTGCGAGATGCGGCCACGGCCACGCAGGCCGGTTTCCTTGTTCATGGCGGCGCGCATCAGGTCGTCGGTGTGCAGTGAGCCCTTCATCATGGCCAGAGCCTTGCCATCGCGACAGGCAATACAGCCAAGTTCAGCAGCCTTGGGCTCGGTAGCAGCCTCAATGAACTTGTAGTTGCTGACGTCAAACTTCAGCTCGGCGGCCAGTGCCTTGATCTTGGCCTCAGGTCCGATCATGATCGGATCGATGATGCCTTCCTTGGCAGCTTCAACCGCGCCCTCCAGGGCAACATCGGTCAGCGGCCACACCACGGCGGTGGGCATAGCGGGAAGCGCCTTGGTGCGCTCGATGAACTTATTGAAGATGTGCAAATCAGCCATTTGTGCTTATTCTCCTGGGGCGCGCAGCCGAGGGCAGACGAGCCTACCGGTCTATTTTCTCTCCCGGAAGGACTCGGGCGGTGTGTTGTGAGTCACAATGTGGTGATTAGTCCTATATTCTGGGAAATCGGAGCCGACCACCAGAACCTGCATCCAACGGTTGGCTCAACCTTACTCCGCTACACAATTACTCCGCCGCGCAGTCCAGCATATATTTGGCTGCGGCTTCCATCTCTGCGGAGGTCACGTCCTCCACCACGCCGGAATCGCCAATACCCACCGGCAGAATAAAGCGGCGCACCCCGTTCACGTTCTTCTTGTCGTGCCCGGCAGCGGCCAGAACCCGGGCGGCGCTCACCTTCACCTGCGGCAGCGGACCATAAAGATGGACCAGAGCTTCCAGCCGCTCGAACTGCGCCTTGCTCACGGTGCCACGCTCACGGGCAATCCAGAGCGCACCAATCATGCCCCAGCCGACGGCCTCACCGTGCAACAGCGTCTTGAATCCAGTGGCCTGCTCCATCCCGTGGCCAAGCGTGTGGCCAAAGTTCAGAATCATGCGCAGGCCATTCTCGCGCTCATCCTTGTTCACCACTCCGGCCTTCATGCGGATGGAGGCGGAAATCACCTTTTCGAGCGCCTTCGGCTCGCGCTTGAGCACGGCCTTGGCATTCGCCTCCATAAAGCGCACCAACGCACGGTCGCGAATGATGCCTGCCTTGACGCTCTCCATCAAACCAGCCTTCAGTTCGCGCTCCGGCAGAGTGGAAAGCGTCTGAATGTCGGCAAAAACAGCGCGTGGCTGATGGAAGCTGCCCACCAGATTCTTGCCCTCGGCCAGATTCACGCCCGTCTTGCCGCCTACGCTCGAGTCCACCTGCGCCAGCAGCGTGGTGGGCACCTGCACAAAGGGAATGCCGCGCATGAAGATGGCGGCCAGAAAACCGCCCACGTCGCCCACAATGCCGCCCCCCAGGGCGATAATCAGGCTGCCACGGTCGCCGCCTGCCCGCACCATCTCCCGGGCCAGCCGTTCCACGCTCTTCAACGTCTTGAACTTTTCTCCCGGCTCCAGAAAGAGCACGATGGGTGCCTCGCGGAAGGAAGCCAGAAACTTCTCCCCCCACAGCGCCCAGATGGGAGCCGAGGTAAGAACAAAAACCCGCCGGGGCAGCTTGCCCAAAGCGCGTTCGATGCGCGGCGCAAGCGTCTCTAGCAGCCCGCTGCCCGCCACCACGTTGTACTTTGCCGAAGGAGTTTCTACGCGAATGGTCTGCACAATGCTTTTATCGTAATGCAGCCGGTGGGGTGGGAGGTCAAGCCCATTTTGAGGCTAAGCACGCAGGAACAGAGATCGCGCTTGACTATAGAGTACAATTTGTACATACAATACAGCCATGGCTTTCGAGTGGGATCCGCGCAAGGCCGAAAGCAATTTCAAAAAGCACGGCGTGCGCTTTGCCGAGTCGCTCCCCGTCTTTGAAGACGATTATGCTCTGACGATTACGGACGAAGAGTCGGATTCAGGCGAGCCCCGATTCGTTTCCATTGGCAGTGGTGCCAAAGGCCGTGTTCTGGTGGTGGTTTACGCTTACCGTCGTGAAAAGATCCGTGTCATTTCCGCCCGCAATGCTGAAACCCATGAGCGGCGCGCATACGAGGAGAACCGATGAAGCAGAGTTACGATTTCAGCAGCGCAAAGCGGGGCAAAATCACGGCAGAAAAGGTTGAACCGCGCGGCAAAACCCGCATCACCATCCGTCTGGACGAAGATATTGTCGATTATTTTCTGGCCGAGGCCGATGCCGCAGGTGGCGCTACCGGCTATCAAACGCTCATCAACCAGGCATTGCGGCAACATATGGACGGCAAGGCACCGCATCTGGAGGAAACGCTGCGCCGCATTGTGCGGGAGGAACTGCGCCAAGCCTGTTAGCTGAAAGTGGTAGCCTCTAAGGGAAATGACACAGGCGGAGCAGGTCGATTTTCTGGTAATGGGAGCGGGCGTGGCGGGGCTGCGCGCGGCCATTGAGCTGGCGCGTCATGGCTCGGTGCTGGTGGTTACCAAAGAGGCTGCGGACGAATCAAACACGCACTATGCGCAGGGCGGAATTGCCGTGGCCATGGGCGGCGCGGAAGACGTGGCTCTGCACATTGAAGACACGCTCAACGCCGGAGACGGCTTGGTGGATCGCGCAGCAGCCGACGTGCTGGCGCATGAAGGTCCGCTGCGCGTGGCCGAGCTGATCGAATGGGGCGCGAACTTTGACTCGGTCGATGGCCAACTGCACCGCACCCGCGAGGGAGCACACTCCCTACCGCGCATTCTGCATGCCCATGGCGATGCGACTGGAGCAGAGATTGGCCGGGCTCTGGCCACCTTCGCACGACTGCACAAACGCATCCGCTTTGCCGAGTGGACCCGCGTGGCTGCGCTCATTGAGCGCGATGGGCGCATCGTGGGCGCGGATCTGGCCTCGGCCGCAGCGCAGACGGCTGCCGACGAATCCTATCGCGTGGCTGCGCGGGCCGTGCTGGTCGCCTCAGGCGGAGCAGGACAGCTTTACTCCGACACAACCAATCCTGCCGTGGCCACGGGGGACGGCATTGCGCTAGCCTACACGGCAGGAGCGGCGCTCTCCGATCTGGAGTTCTATCAGTTTCACCCTACCGCCTTCTATCATCCCGGCGCACCGCGTTTTTTGCTGAGCGAGGCACTGCGTGGCGAGGGCGCATGGCTGCGCAATGATCGCGGTGAGCGCTTCATGGAGGGCGCGCATCCTCTGGCCGAGCTTGCGCCGCGCGACGTTGTGGCAAGGGCCATCGCCCGCGAAGGGCTGGACGCAGAGGGCCATGCGCGGCCGGTCTATCTGGATATGCACCACGTAACAAGCGTGAACCCGAAGCAGCGCTTTCCCGGCATCAGCGACTTTCTTTCTCGCTTTGGCCTGGAGTTAAGCCGCGACCTGATTCCGGTCCGTCCCGCAGCACACTACATGATGGGCGGCATTCGCACCGATCTGGATGGCCGCACCAGTTTGCCCGGACTGTATGCGGCAGGCGAAGCGGCCTGCACCGGCGTGCACGGCGCCAATCGTCTGGCTTCGAATTCACTGCTGGAGGGGCTGGTCTTTGGTGCCCGCGCTGCCCGCGCCATCCTCGACGACGGCTTTCCGCTCGTTTCCGTCGAGGCCGAGTCTGGACCCCATGCGCCACTCACGGAAGCGGAAGCAGTGCTCGTGGAAGAGACGATTGCCAAGCTGCAAAACGCGCTCTGGGCAGGCGCTGGCCTGTTGCGCTCGGCAGAGACGCTCAAGTATGCAGCAGAAGCGCAAAAGGAAGTTGCACACACGCTGCAAGCCCTGCTTGAAGCCAAGAAAACCAGCCGCCGCCTGAGCGAAGCAGTATCCCTGAACACGCTGGCCGAAGCCCTGCTGCTGAGCGCCGAAGCCCGCACCGAAAGCCGTGGCGCACACTTCCGCTCCGACTTTCCCGCACGCAACGACCAGCGTTTTGCACGACACTCCGTCGTGGAGCGGGGAACGGTGAGGTTTTAGGTGCTAGGAGTCTGTCGCCCATAGAATTGCCCGAGGTCCTGGTCCAGACCAGGCCCAGCAGATTACGATTTTGTTATGGGCCAGAACTTCCTTCCAGACACGGTCAACCAGACGCTTCTGTTTCCACCCAGCCTTCACGACTGGCTACCTGACGGCCATTTGGCTCGTTTTGTCGTGGATGTGGTTTCGGCATTGGATCTTGAATCGATCTATGCTTCGTATCGCGAGAAGGATGGTCGCGGCCAGTCGGCTTATGCTCCGGAGATGATGGTTCGCCTTCTTTTGTACGGTTATGCCACGGGCGTTTACAGCTCACGCAGGCTTGAGAAGCATACCTGGGAAGACGTGGCATTTCGCTATCTTTCCGGCGACCAGCATCCGGACCACGCCACGCTGGCCGAGTTTCGCAAACGGCATCTGGCTGCGCTGTCCGAACTGTTCACGCAGGCCTTGTTGCTGTGCGCAAAAGCCGGTCTGGTTAAGCTGGGTCATGTGTCGATCGATGGAACAAAGATCAGGGCGAACGCCAGCAAGCACAAGGCGATGAGCTACCAGCGCATGACCGAGAGCGAGGCGCGCCTGAAGCAGGAAATCAACGCTCTGTTGGCTGCTGCGGAAAAAGCGGATGCCGACGAGGACGCGCAGTACGGCAAGGATCGGAACGGCGAAGAACTTCCCGACGAGTTACAGCGACGCGAGAGCCGGTTGCAGAAGATTCGCGAAGCGAAGCAGGCACTCGAAGACGAGGCCCGCGAGAAGGCTGAGCAGAAACTTGCTGAAGCAGAAAAGAAACAGGCTGACGAGGAAGAAGATCGTCGCGCGGGCAAAAAGAAACGTGGTCGCAAGTCGAATCCCCCTGATCCGGACAAGGCAAAACCCGCAGACAAGGATCAGCGCAACTTCACGGATCCGGAGAGCCGCATCATGCCGGATGGCGCCAATAAAGGCAGCTTTTTACAGGCTTATAATGCGCAGATCGCGGTCGATTCCATCGCGCAGGTAATCGTGGCCGCCGCGGTTACGCAGGAGACGAACGACAAAAAACAATTACTGCCGATGGTGGCACAGATCGAAAAGAATCTTGCCCAAAAGCCCGAGAAAGTCAGCGCTGATACCGGCTACTTCAGCGAAGCAAATGTGACCGACGCAACGGTAGCTGAAATCGACTTATACATCGCCACAGGCCGCGACAAACATAGTGATCCAACGGAGATAGCCTGTGGTGAAGCCCCGTCAGATGCAACGGCACGAGAACAAATGCAACATAAGTTGAAGACCGAGGCCGGACGCGCAGTCTACAAAAGACGCAAGGCGATCGTGGAACCGGTCTTTGGACAAATCAAGGAGTGCCGCGGTTTTCGTCGCTTCAGCATGCGCGGCAAACAGAATGTGAGCGGAGAGTGGAGGCTGGTGTGCGCGGTCAGCAATCTGTTGAAGCTCTTTCGCTCCGGATGGGCACTGCAAAACGCGTAAAAACAACGAAAGATCAGAATCCGAATCAGAGTCGCGCCTCAAAGATACGGTGCGGTAGAGAAAAACTGACAGCAACAGACAAATCCAGTACTGCGCAGCCAGGCCGACATCTCCTGCAAAAATCGCAAACGCTATGAGCGACAGACTCCTAGGGCTTTTCCTGTGCCGCGCACTTCCAGTCTGGTGGAACCGCAGCCGCTTACGGCTGCGGTTCCACCAGATGATGCGCAATGGAGAACAGCGCCAGTTCCAGACGGGTGGAAACGCCGGTCTTGTCGAAGATGTTCGACAGATGGCGCTTGATGGTCTCTTCGCTCAGGCTGAACTGTTTGGCAATGTCGCGGTTGGAGCAACCCTCGACGATGCAGCCCACCACTTCGAGTTCGCGTGGAGTCAGGCCGTAGGTCTTGTGCTGGGGCACGGCGGCCTGCTGCGTCAGCTCATGCAAAGCCGATACCAGATTGGCTACGCGTCGGCCACCAATCCAGTAATCGCCGCCAGCAACTGTGCGGATGGCACTTTGCAGATGCTCCGCCAACGCCTCCTTGAGCACAATGCCACGCGCGCCAATCTGCAGTGCCTCAATTACCTGCTGGGGGCTGATGGTTGAAGTCAGCAGAAGAATCTTGGCCGTGGACGGACCGCTCATGATAGCGCGGATCGTCTCCAACCCAGGCAGGCGGGGCATCTGCACATCCAGCAGCAACACATCGGGCTGCTGTTCGATGGTCTGGGCAATGGCTTCGTCGCCGTCACCCGCTTCGCCCACCACCAGAAAGCCGTCGCTCTCCTGCAGCATGCTGCGCACACCAATGCGTACAACGGGATGATCGTCGGCAATCACAATCTGTATCGGACGTTCCATCGATTTCCCAAACCTCCGCGGGAACCTCAGATGGTCAGGTTCGACTCCAGCATACGCTCCAGCCGTTGCGTGGCTGTACGCAAATCTTCGAGCAGCACCAAGCTGTCATCCAGTTGGTTACCGATACCCTCCAAGCGGGCGCCGATCTGTGCCGCTTCCTGCGCTCCAGCCATGCCGCAGCCGCCTTTGATGGCGTGGCCCTGCCTGCGCACTTCCGTCGGATCCTTGCGCTGAATGGCCTTTTCGATCAGCACGGCGCGCTCACGCAGATCGCTGACCACAGTTTGATAAAGCTCGCGCACGGCCCGGGGCGGCATTCTCTCCCGCAGCCGCGCCAGCGTTTCAGAATGGACAAAAGAAGCACTCGGGCTGGGCTCGTCGGCTGCTACGCGCTCCTTGCGCCGGGAGAGCAGATGGTCCAGATCCTCTACCGTGAAGGGCTTGACCAGCAGACCGTCGGCAGCCCCGATCACCCCAGCGGGCGGACGACTGGCGCTGATCACATAGACCAGAGCCTGCGTACGCTCACGGTAGGCGGCGATCAGTTCCACGCCGCTGAGGCCGGGCATCTGCGCGTCCATCAAGATAACGTCGGGCGCACACCCCTCACGCTCCAGCATCCGCAGTGAGCTTGCGCCGCTTTCGGTCGCATACACCTTGTAACCACTCATCGTCAGCAGGGCCATGGTCACTTCGCGGCTGACCGGATCGTCGTCCACCAGCAAGAGAAGGGGCAATCTGCTCTGCGCATCGGAACTCGGCATGGCTTCAGTGTGCAACGAGGAGGACGGAGGTGAGGTCGAAATTCAACGTCCTGTACCTGATGCGGCACGGGGCTTGCGGCAGAAAACGCGGGCCTATTGCGCGGCCGGCAGTTCCAGGACTGGAACCGGAGAGAGCAGGGGCCTTCAGGCCCCTGAATGAGGCAGCGCTACGGGATGGCCTTCAGCCTCGATGCATTGAGGGAAAGTCCGCTGAAGGGCAGGAAACAGCCTCAGCTCTTAGCTATCGTTCTCTACTCTCTGCTCTCTGTCCTCTGCTCTCTGTTTTCCCCAGCTGCGCCGGCAACGTTCCCACCGGAAAGGCCGTGGACTGGCGCACCACCAGGCGGGTTGAAATTGCCCACTCCTTCTGCGCCACCTTGGGATGATCCGGCTCAATGCCGGCCCGCAAAGCCTGAATGGCAGCCGTGGCCAGATCGCGGCAGGACATCTGTACGGTGGTCAACGGCGGCAGCATGAACTGCGCCAGATGAATATCGTCAAAGCCCACCACCGAGATGTTCTCCGGCACGTTCAGCGCCGTGTGATGCAGCGCATGCAGTACGCCGATGGCCGTCATGTCGTTGGAGCAGACGACGGCCGTGGGCAAATGCTCAAACACGATCAGCTTTTCCATTGCCGCCATGCCGCCCTCCATCGTGTGATCGCCTTCCACAATGTGCTCGGCTGGCACCGTCAGCCCCAGCTCGGCCATCGAGCTGCGAAAGGCGCCAAGCCGGGCTACCGCCGAACGCAACGCCAGCGGGCCACTGATGAAGGCAATGGAGCGATGGCCAAGCGCGGCCAGATGCTGCACCGCCTCACGAATGCCCTCGCCATAGTTCACCTTCAGCACACGGGCGTTTTCCTGGCTGGGGCCAGCATCCACAAAGACCTGCGGCAGTTGGCTCTGCTCCAGCAGCCGAACCAGTTGCGCCTCGTGGCCAAAGGTCATCACGGCCACGCCGTCCACGCTGCGCTGCAGCATACGCCGGACCACCGACTCGGTACGCGTCGGATCATGGCTGGTGGAGGCAATCAGAAGTTCGTAACCCTGCTCCACCGCCAGATTCTCAAATTCATGAATCAGCTCGGGAAAGAATGGGTTGGTGATTTCGCTGACAATCAGCCCCAGAATGTGGCTGCGCCCCGAAACCAGCGCGCGCGCCTGAGGATTGGGCACATAGCCAACCTCTTCCACCGCCTTCCAGACCCGGCGCGCCAACTCTGGATCCACCGTGGTGATGCGATTGACGGCACGCGAAACAGTGGCAATCGAAACACGGGCTCGTTTGGCCACGTCCCGAATGCTGACGACGGCACGACGGTTGGAGGGCTTTTTGCGGGGAACACTCATCTTGGGAAAGATTGTAACCTTTTCTCGGCGGAAGGAAAGAAGATAACGAGCAGAATTCATCCAAAAACCCCTTTAAAACAAGGATTTTCAGGCAGGAATTGTTTCCTTGGCAAAAAACAGAAGGACCTGAAAATGCGCCTCGTGGTAAGCGTTTCCTGGGAAAATCCCCCGTTGCTTGCTCGGTCAGCAAATGAATGACAAAAGCCAGTGACAAAAACAAAGGCCGCCCCTATGGGCGGCCTTGGCATTCACTGCTGTACTTATGCCTGGGTGGTGACAGCTGCCTGGGGGATGGCAGCCTGCACCGGAGCCTGAGCAACCGGCTTGGGCTTGGGCGGTTCCTTTTTGGACGGAGCCAGAATGGCGTGCAGAATCGTACCTTCCATGCGGGGCATGAACTCCACCACACCAGCCTCGCCAATGTCCTGGATCAGGCGGTTGATGATGTTGTAGCCCAAGTCGCGGTGGGCCATCTGGCGGCCGCGGAAGCGCAGGCTGGCCTTGACCTTGTCGCCCTCGGTCAGGAAGCGCACGGCCTGATTCTTCTTCGTCTGGTAGTCGTGCTCGTCCACAGTAACCGAGAACTTGACTTCCTTGACGGTAATTACCTTCTGCTTCTTCTTGGCAGCGCGTTCGCTCTTTTCCTTCTCATAAAGGAAGCGACCGTAATCCTGGATGCGGCAGACAGGGGGGACCGCATTCGGTGAAACCTCTACGAGGTCCAGACCGCGCTCCCGCGCGACACGCAGAGCGTCAAAGGGAACCATAATTCCCATCTGCTCACCGTTTTCGTCGATCACGCGGATTTCACGGGCGCGGATGCGATCATTGATGCGGATAAAAGACTTGGCCGAACGTTTGTCGAGTGCGATGGTACTCCTCCAATGGGGGCCCAGAGACGTTCAGCGGCGCAACTCTGCGCGACCTTGGTCCATGAGTCAATGCACACTGAGTATAACATTGCATGAATCCTCATGAACAAAGGGCTTTGCAAAGATTTTTGCCTCCGGAAAACCACTCTGAAACTGTCTGGCAGCGGACACTTCCTGCCATCCCGTCGCAACGCCCGCTCCTCTGCGCAAAAATCCGCTGGAATCAGGCAGATTCATGCTACTTTATAGAAAGGTAGAGAAAAAGGTAGAAAGGTTCCATGGCCCTGAGCATCAAATCCGCCGAAGCCGAGCAAAAGGTCAGAGCACTGGCCGCGCTCACTGGGGAGTCAATCACCCTGGCGGTGCTTTCTGCGGTGGAGGAAAAGCTCGGCAGGGAACGCCGCAAACGTCAGAACCGCCAATTGTTATTGGAAGAGATTCGCGCCATCAGCCATCGCTGCGCCGCACTGCCCACGCTGGACAAGCGCAGTGAAGACGAGATTCTGGGCTACGACGAGAACGGGATTCCGGCATGATCGTTGACGCCTCGGCCATTGTGGCCATCCTGCTGGAAGAGCCCGAGGGTCATCGGCTGATTGAGGCCATCTTCGATGCCGCACCGGCCAGCATGTCGTCCGCTTCTCAACTGGAAGTTTCGATGGTGCTGCTCTCCCGCAAAGGTGAGTCAGCGTTGGAAAAACTGGATGCTCTGCTTCTCCGCCTGCAGGTTCAGATTGTCCCCTTTACCGAACTTCAGGCGCGGTTGGCCCGGGAGGCCTTCCGCCGCTACGGCAAGGGCCGCCACCCGGCCGGGCTGAACTTTGGCGACTGCATCAGCTATGCACTGGCCCGGGAAACGGCGGAGGAACTACTCTTCAAGGGAACCGACTTCAGCCAGACCGACGTACTTGTGGCGCAATACTGAACATCAGGCAGATTCGGCTTCCAGGCTACCTTCCGTGGTCAGACCACGCACGCGGGCATTCACCAGATGGTTGGCAGCCAGAGCCCCCTCCAATTCCATGGGCACAAAATTCTCGCTCAGCGCGGCCGTACGGCCCAGCGCCGCCACCCGCGCCGGTGTGCGCAGGGTAATGGCCCGCAGCGTACGTCCCACGAAGCGGGCCCGATGCGCGGCCATCTTTTCTGCCGCTAGCACTCGCAGCGCCGCCATCCGTTCTTCAACCACCCCGGCAGCAACCGGAGCCGCTGCATGCAATGCCTCGCCAGGGGTTCCGGGACGCGACGAAAACGGAAACAGGTGCAGATAGCCGAAGGGAAGCTGGCGGATGAGGGCGGCCGTCTCCTCGAACTCCGCATCGGTCTCGCCGGGAAAACCCACCATTACGTCGGCTCCCAGCGTCAGATCCTCACCTGCAGCAGCCAGCAGTGCTTCAACCTTCTGCACATAATGCCAGGGGCGATAGCGGCGATGCATGCGACGCAGCACGGCGTCGGAGCCGGACTGCAGCGGCAGATGCACGTGGCGGGCCAGGCGGCTGGAGCCATACTCCTGCATCAGCCCGACCAACTCCGCATTCCAGTCCATCGGCTCAATCGAGCTCAGACGCAGGCGGGGCAGCGGCGTTTCTGTGAAGATCCTCCGCACCAGCCACGCCAGCGAATGGCTTTCGCCGCCATCGCGTCCCCAGCGGCCCAGGTTAATGCCGCTCAGCACCAGCTCATTGCCGCCTGCGGCGATAAAACCCTCCACCTGCTTCAAGACGGCAGCGCTCGGCAAACTTCGAGACGGACCCCGGGTGGCCGGAATCACGCAGAAGGTGCAGTGGTTCGAGCAGCCCTCCTGAATCTTCAGGTTAGGCCGCGTCTGCTCACCCGGCGTCACCTGATCCTCTTCCAGGAACGAATGGGCAAAGGCATCATCAACTACCACCTGCGGTGGGGCCACTACCGCTTGCGCGGTTGAAGGTTCATGCTGACTGCGGCTCCCCTGTGGTTTAGCCGACTCTATCTGTACAAGTTCTTTTGCGGAAGCAATTTGCGCAGGCTCCAGAAGGCCACGCACCAGCCCCGGAGCCAGCGCCTTGTGGCTATTGCCAATCACGGCGGCCACGCCTTCCATGGCGGCCAGTTCTGCGGGAGCGCGCTGGGCATAGCAGCCGGTCACCACGATGCGGGCCTGCGGATTCTGGCGATGGGTGCGGCGAATGAAGGCGCGAGCCTCACGATCGGCCTCCGCAGTTACGCTGCAGGTGTTCACGATGACCACATCGGCCTCGGCGGCCTGCTGCAGGCAGTGCCCGGCGGAGCGCAACTGAGCGCTGATCGCCTCGCCATCGGCGCGGGCGGCACGACATCCAAAATTCTCTACAAAAAACTCAGCCACAGATTCAGTGTAGGCTAGAGCAAAATCAGAGTAAACGTGCCCTTTCCGAGAGCATTCAAAGGGGCCTTTTTCTGAAGAAAAGCCCCTCGCATCGATCTAAAAACTCCACCCTCCAGGCAGAAATATTCAAGCCACGGGGAGCGCGCATTCAGAGAGCGGAATGCTCTGCAGACGTCTGAGAAAATAAGCACATAGGATCAGAAAGATTCAGTCAGGAATTATTTTAAATAACGAAACTTATACCACCTCCGCTATACTGTGGACTGACCACCTTAGAAGCGTTTCCTGGCCACGTTACCGATGACTGAATCTGCCGCAGAGTTTTCACAAGACGCAACCAACCTGCCAGACGCTGGCGCGGGCAGCACGTGGCGCATCATCAGCTTCGTCTATTTCACCTTTATCTGCTACATGTCCATCGGCTTACCGCTGGCCGTACTGCCGCCCTTTGTGCATTTGAAGATGGGCTACAGCGCATGGTTGGCTGGACTGGTGATCAGCATTCAGTATGTGGCTACTCTGGTCAGCCGCCCCTGGGCAGGACGCATTAGCGACAGTCTGGGTGCCAAAATTTCCGTAATCTGGGGCATGAGTTTTTGTACCCTGAGCGGCGTACTGCTGGTGCTGGCCGACGTGGCCGGTCACATTCAGTGGCTGAGCCTTTCCGTGCTGGTACTAAGCCGTCTGGCGCTGGGCTTTGGTGAAAGCCTCGGTTCCACCGGCTCCACGCTCTGGGGCATTACCGCCACCGGGCCGGAGAACATGGCCCGGGTGATCGGTTTTAACGGCATCAGCACCTATGGAGCCATGGCAATTGGTGCTCCGCTGGGCGTTCTGCTCGACCAGTACTGGGGACTCTCCTCGCTGGGTCTGTTCACTATTCTGATCGGAGCCGTCAGCCTGATTCTGGCCGCGCGCAAGGATCCAGTGCATGTAGTGCCGGGCGAGCACATGCCCTTTACTGACGTCATGTGGCGGGTATTTCCGCACGGCATGGGACTGGCGCTGGGCGGCACCTGCTATTCGGTTCTGGCCACTTTTGTCACCCTGTTTTACGCCAGCCGCCACTGGGGCGGCGCGGCACTCTGCCTCACCTCATTTGGCGCGGCCTTCATTCTGGCCCGCATCTTCTTCATCCAGACCATCAACCGCTACGGCGGCTACCCGGTGGCCATCGTCTGCCTCGCGGTCGAGTCCTTCGGTATGCTCCTGCTCTGGCAGGCAAATATACCGTGGATGGCGCTGGCTGGTGCGTTCTTTGCCGGTCTGGGCTTCTCAATGGTCTTTCCCGCCATTGGCGTGGAGGCCGTGGAGCGCGTCTCCGAGCAGAATCGCGGTACGGCACTGGGCGTCTACACTGCCTTCTCCGATGTGAGCTTCTTCCTGGTTGGACCCGTAGCTGGAGCCATCATTGGCGCATTCGGCTACGCCAGCGTCTTCCTGTTCGCACTGCTGGCCGTCCTCACGGCTCTTACCATCGTGATTGTGCTGCGGCGGCAGGCGGCGAAGAACAGCTAAAGCAACTTTTAGAGTCCCCCGATAGGGGATCCGTACCCCTCTCGCCTTTAGACGACGGGGAGTACCAGGCTTGTAGGTGTGGAAGACTACAGGCCTGGCAGCCACACGGTGTGGGATTGTAAATATCACGTGGTGTGGACGGCGAAATACCGGTATGAAGTTCTAGGCGGAGATGTAGGGTAGCGCTGTCGAGAATTGCTTCGCGAGATCGTGCAGAGTATTGAATTGGTAATCTACGCAGGGTCAATCAACCGGGACCATGTGCATATGCTGATCGGCATTCCACCCAATGTGTCCGTGTCGCGGGCTGGAGGAGGCAGCTATCAGTTTTCTACTGTTTTGGATGCATCTCCAAATGCGAGGGACCCGGGGAGATGCACCCGGAAAGCTTCTGACCGCTATTTTCGGGCAGAAAAAAGGCTGTACCGGCCTGTGTAAAAGCCGATACAGCCTTTTTCTGCCCGATGAGCTAAAAGCTAGCAGCTAGAGGCTAGCAGCTGCTTTACCGATTCTCGTTTCCCGTCAGCCGGAAGGTGATGGTGCCCCAGAAGAGGCGGGCGCGCATCTGCACGGGCAGGTGGCGTTCGTCGTCGGTGTACCAGATCCAGATGTTGCCACGGTTCTTGACGACACCAGCGTCGGCGGTTGGTTCCACGCGGATGGTCTTAAAAGTGCCGAGCGGGGTCTTGATCTCTTCGCGACCTTCTACCTTGAGCGTGACGGGCACGATGCGCTGGGCGTCCACCACCGGCAGAACAACGTCATGGCCCACTTCAAGGGGCAGGGAGGAGATGTAGAAGACGCCGGTCAGCAGATCGGTCAGGCAGCCCTGCACCGGGGTTTCCATGTGCTTGGTCTGGCCGGAGACCTGGTTCTTTTCGTCCATGATGGACTTGCCCTGCGCATAGTCCAGTCGCTGGGTGCTGTTCATCTGACGGCGGCCCTCGACGGTCTGCTTGTCGAAGCCGTAGGTGCAGCCCTTCTGCCGGTCAAAGGTGGACTGGAAGTGGTCGCTGACGTGGAAGAGCATGTTGATGGCGCCGACGGTATCGGCGTTGGCCGAAATCCGCTCGCGGTCACCATTCGATTCAAAGTGCAGCACGGTGGTGCCAGCGGGAAAAACCCGCCAGTCCACCGAGTAGGTGAGCGTCTGGCGCTGCGGAAAGCTGAAACCAGCCCGAGGTGTGGGCAATTGCGGAGCCTGGGCCTGGGCGGGCATTGCAGCCGCCAGGAGGAGGGCGCAAAAAAGTCCAATCAAATGCATGCGCTTGTTCAAGCAGCCAGACTCCTTCAGTTCGGTATGTGTATTCAATCCGGGGGACCGTTCGGGCAATCTTATCGTGCCAGATGCAATACCGTCACAAAGACCGGTCGCAAACATTCCAGACACAGGTAAAGCAACACAACGCCTATAGCAGCATTGTACTCGCGGTGTTGTCGGTAGAGGACAAAGGAAAAACTGCCCTTCTGGCTCTCATCGGCCGGGTTCTGCCCGATGTGGGCTGGCGTCAGGCGCGGAAGCAGGCGGGGAACCTGACGGCAGTAGTCGTCAAAACCGGCAAAGGCCGAGCGCAGGAACTTTTCCTCGCCAGCAATCACCGGAATGTAGATGAGGGCAAAACCGCAAGCCAGTACTGCGGCCACGGCCCAGCTTTCAATGGCAACGGCAAAGCCGGCGGCCATCAGCATGGAACCCAGATAGAGCGGGTTGCGGGTGTGAGCGTAGGGGCCGGTGACGGCCAGCTCGGCGTTCTTTTTCACGTAACCCGAAGCGTAGGCGCGCAGCCACAGGCCGGGCAGTACCAGCAGCAGGCTCCACAGCACAGCAGAGGGCCGGGGCGCATGACGCCACAGCTCCGCTACGTAAAGGGCGGCCGTCAAAAAACCCAGCGGAACGCGAATCCGCTTGGCCACCTTCTGCCACCACTGCATGGAGCAGAATTCAGGATGAGAGGTTTGCGGGGTCATACGTGCGCCTCAAGGGGAAGAAATTCACTGGCGGCCTCAAGCACCTGGCCGGGATCGATGGTCAGCAGTCCGGCCTCGGGATCGGGCAGGCGGGTGTGGTCGCGGCGGCTGAGCGGACTGCGCAGCACGCGATAGGGCACACCGTAGGGACCGTTGCGGCTTGGATCCGTGGGGCCATAAATGCCCACCACAGGTTTGCCCAAAGCGCAGGCCAAGTGCAGCGGGCCTGTATCGCCAGCAATGCACAGGTCAATGCGCCGGGTAAAGGCGATCAACTGGTCCAGCGTGGCCGAAAGCGGCTTGGCGCGGCCCTCGGTGGCCAGGGTAATCTGTTGGGCAAGCTGTTCTTCATTGGGGCCAAAATTGATAAAGACGCGCTGGCCGCGGGCGATCAGATCCTGCGCCACGGCGGCATAGCGCTCGATGGGCCAACGCTTGGCTCCCCAGCCCGCGCCTGGATTCAGCAGCACCACAGGGCCTTGGCTTTCGGACAAGATCTGGTCAGCCCAGGCCTCGCTGGCCGGATCGACGGGCAGTTGGGGCAGGGTGTGCTCCAGCTCATCCGCAGCAATGGCCATGGCCAGCTCGATGTCCTGCTCAATAATGTGCGTGCCGGTGGTGGGCACTTTCTCGTTGAACATCCAGCGAGCGGCTTTTTCGCGCGGTACAGCCTCGCCAATGCGGCGGCGGCAGCCGGTCATGCGGGCCAGCAGTGAGCTGCGAATTGCTCCCTGCAGATCCAGAACCGTATCGTAGCCAACCGAGCGCATGTCATGACGCAGCAGGCGCAGGCCTTGCAGAGTTTCCGAACTGAACGGAGCCTTGCGCCACAGCTTGGTGGCAGCAAAATGCAATCGGTCCACAACGGGGCGTCCCGTGCCGCGCCCTTGCGCGCCGGGAGCCGACAACAGCGCCCGCCAGCGCGGCTCAACAGCCCAGTCGATTACCCAACTGGGATGAGCCTCGCGCAGCGCTGTCACTGCCGGAAGTGCATGAAGAATGTCGCCCATGGCCCCAAGCCGGACCACAAGGACTCGATAGCGTGTCTGCATCTGTCTAAGGACTGATTTTCTCACAGGCGGCGTATTGGTGCTGGCGGGGGCAAGAGCGGAAGGGGATCAGGGATCCGAACGCTCGTTGATTTCAGGCAGAAGTGCCCCCGGCGATCTGCGTCTTCATTCCCTGTTGCGCCAGCAGGCGCACGGTTTTGCGATCAAAGGAAACAAAGGTTTCGCCGCCCATCCAGGCGCCCTCATACGCGATGGCTCCATCGGCAAAGTCGCCGCCTGCGGCCAGTACGCGTAATCCTGCCTGTATTGTAATGCTGTTTTGCATTACTTGGCGCAGTATTGATGGTCGGCGGCCGCTGATTTGAGCGCAATGAAATGCGCGGATTTTGCTGCCGAGTGACTTTAGTCGCTGCCCCGCTTTTCGGATCGTCCTACTCTCGTTTCATCCGGTTGTCTCAGGAAGGGATCCAACATGTTCTGTTATCAGTGCGAACAAACCGCCAAGGGCGAGGGCTGCCAGACGCTGGGCGTCTGCGGCAAGGATGAAACCACGGCTACGCTGCAGGATCTGCTGCTGGAAGTCGTCAAGGGCATTTCCATGTACGCGCACCGCGCCCGTCAGGTGGGTGCAGCTGACCCCGAGGTGGACGCCTTCACCATTCAGGCCGTCTTCGCCACCCTTACCAACGTCAATTTCGATCCTGAGCGGCTGGTGGAGCTGATTCAGCAGGCGGAGCAGGTGCGTACCTCCGCCCGCGACCTTTATGAGAAGGCTGCCGTGGCTGCCGGTCAGCTCCCCGTCGAACTCGGCGGTCAGGCTGCCCTCAAGCCGGCCGCGACGTTGGACGCAATGCTGGCGCAGGGCAAGAATGTTCTGCTGCCCGCCCGCTTCCTGAGTGAAGGCAAGGAGATTGCCAACCTGCGGGAGCTGGTGCTTTACGGCATCAAGGGCGTGGCCGCCTATGCTGCCCATGCTCTGGCGCTGGGCGCGGGCGATCCGGCCAGCTTTGCCAAGGTTCATGAGACGCTGGACCTGCTGACTCGTCCGGTGTTGACTGCCGATGAGTTGCTGGGCGCGGCTCTGGCCGTGGGCGAGCTGAACTACCGCGTGATGGAAGTGCTCGACCACGCCCACACCGAGACCTTTGGCCATCCGCAGCCGACGGCCGTGCGCATCCATCCGCGCAAGGGCAAGGCGATCCTGATCAGCGGCCACGATCTGCACGATCTGTACGCGCTGCTCGAACAGACCAAGGGCACCGGCATTCAGGTGTACACGCACGGTGAGATGCTGCCCGCCCACGGCTATCCCAAGCTGAAGGCCTTTGAAAATCTGGCAGGAAACTACGGCGGCGCATGGCAGGATCAGGCCGATGAGTTTGACGCCTTCCCGGGCGCAATCCTGATGACTTCGAACTGCATTCAGCAGCCCAAGACCAGCTACAAGGGCCGCATCTTTACCGCTGGCCCGGTGCAGTGGCCGGGCGTGGAGCACATCAGCGGCACGGACTTCAGCCTGGTGATTGCCGCCGCGCTGGCGGCTCCTGGCTACGAGGAAGACGGCCCCGACGATACGATTACCGTGGGCTTTGCCCACAACGCCGTGCTCTCGGTGGCCGACAAGGTAATCGACGCCGTGAAGGCGGGCGCAATCCGCCGCTTCTTCCTGGTGGGCGGCTGCGATGGTGCCCGCTCGGGCCGCAACTACTACACCGAGCTGGCGGAAAAGATTCCCGCCGATTGCATCATCCTGACGCTGGCCTGCGGCAAGTACCGCTTCAACAAGCTGGATCTGGGAACGCTCGGTGGCTTGCCTCGCCTGCTGGATATGGGGCAGTGCAATGACGCCTACTCCGCCCTGCAGGTGGCTCTGGCCTTGGCCAAGGCCTTCGAGTGCGGCGTAAACGATCTGCCGCTCTCGCTGGTGCTCAGCTGGTATGAACAGAAGGCTGTGGCTGTATTGCTGACGCTGCTGCATCTGGGCGTGCGCAACATCCGCATCGGACCGACGCTGCCGGCCTTCCTCTCGCCCGACGTGCTCAAGCTGCTGGGCGAAAAATTCAACCTGATGGCCATCACCACGGCCGATGCTGATCTGGCCGCCATGCTGGGGTAAAAACAGCTATCAGCTTATTGTGCAAATTGAGGCTGTATCGGCTTTTACTCAGGCCGGTACAGCCTTTTTTCTTGCGAATGAAAGCAGTGTCGGGTGCCCTGGGTCCCGATTCTGGAGTCCGGGAAAGGCCATGCACTCGATGTGCAGGTTCCCTCACCGCGTGGACTGAATATGCCTCAGACCGTTTTTTTGTTCGAAGGGGGGTGCTCTACGCTTTTACAGCCCAAGTTCTGCGTGTGATCCCAGTCGGACCAAGTCGAGCGAGAAACTATCTGGCACGGCATAGATCAGGATCAGGTCCGGCCGAATGTGGCAGTCCCGATAGCCGTCCCAGTTTCCGGTCAGTGCGTGGTCCCGACACCCGGTAATGGTTGGTCCAAGGCAAGATTCCGAACCACCGAGACAAAATTTTCAGCCAGGAAGACTCGATACTTGCCTTTGGACTCGCGTTTTAAATCTCTTTTGAAAGTGGAAGTTTGTCTAATCTGCCGCATCGATCACCGCTTGCAGGTCGTCGAGCGTGGTGGGCTCCAACTTGCCTGCACGCGCATCCTTCATGGCCGCGATGGTGGTTTCATTGGGAATCAGAGGCTCAAAGGGCAGGGCCTTCTCGCGGGCCACACGGGTAAGCATCAAGCGCACAGCGTCTGAAACGGTAAGTCCTATGGCCTCCAGCACGATTGCAGCTTCGTCCTTGATCGTGCCATCTATCCGCGTTTGTACCAGAGCATTCGCTGCCATACCGCACCTCTGAATTACATTGTAATACGAATCCAGGTGTAGGTCTGCCACACGCAAAGCTCAGCTGAAAGCTGACAGCCGTCTTTAGCCGAGAGCGGTTTTCCAGGCCTCCCGCCTTAGCTGGTCCTGGTAGTAGATGCTGAAGGCTGTGATGTAAGCCCCCATGGTGAGTGCCATGAACAGGAACAAGGCAACCAGCAGTACAATGCCAGCCACGCCCAGCGCCACAAAGCCCAGAAACTGCGGCAGCGGCATGGTGGAGGCAATCAGTACGCCCAGCAGCACCAGTGCCGCCAGCAGCAACTCAAAGATCAGAAAAACCGCGTAGCTGATGGCATAGATCACCAGCGTGGCCAGAAAGATCCAGCCTCGCACGCCACGCGTTAGCCGCCAGCTGCGTTGCACTGCCTGCCACGCGGTCAGATTTTCATTCAAACTGGCCGGATAGCTGAACGAGAGCCAGAGCATCAGCATGACCACGCACACCATCACCGCCAGATAAAGCAGCATCAGCAGCGGGAAGAGCGGCAGAATGATTCCCGTGTTCTGCGGTTGAGCGTGAATGGACATAAAATAAGCGCCTGCGCCCAGCCCCATCAGAAGAACGAAGAGCAGCAGCGGAGCCAGTGCAATCACCATGCGCAGCGCGGCCAGACCCAGGTAGCGCCCCATTTTGTCCCACGCCATTTGCCAGGCATCGTGGGCCGTGGCCGGAGCGTCGGCGTTCAGTCGCAGCGCGGCATAGCTCAGAGCCGCTTCGTAGAGGGCGAAGATCATCAGAATCGGAATCGTGCCCAGCGCGAAGATGCTCATCAGGCTGCCCAGAACCGCAAGGGTAGGGGGTGGAGCACCCTTGGCGGTCAGTCCCGGAAGCAGCGTGAAAACTCCCACCAGCATCAGCGTGTAAAAGGCGAGCATCACGCCGAGTGGCATGGCGGCAATCGCAACATAGGTGCGGAGGTTCTCTTTCAGCAACTGGAAGAGGCGCGTAAGCACCTGGCCGAAGCCAAGGGCGACAAAGCCCGGCGCTGGAGGCAGTGTGGGCGTCAGCCCAGTCAATTCGCTCATGGTGGAGTCCTGGTGGGCCGCGAAGGAATGGAATCTATGTGTATGGAACGCTCTGCCTGAGCTGGTTCAGAGTGATTCCTCCGGACTTGCTCCAGATTGTTCCAACGGCTTGGCCAAATTGTAGATCAGGGAGCGTGAAAAGCCGCTGAAAAAGAGCGCCGAAGGGCAGGAAAGTCGTGAAGAAGGCAAGGGATTGCCTTCAAAAAAGAAATGCGGGACCGGTTGCGCGGTCCCGCAGGCGGAGCGAGGGGTTTATCCCATGAACATGCCGCCGTTTACATCCAGCGCCACGCCGGTAATGTAAGCGGCTGCATCGCTGGCCAGGAAGGCCACCGACTGGGCAATTTCAACGTCCGAGCCCGGACGGCCCAGCGGAATGGTGGCCATCATGGCGGTGCGCTGCTGCTCGTTGAGCACGGCCGTCATGGGCGTCTCAATGTAGCCCGGTGCTACGGCATTCACTGTGATGCCGCGCGAGGCCACTTCGCGGGCCAGCGAGCGGGTCAGTCCGATCAGGCCCGACTTGCTGGCAGCGTAGTTCACCTGCCCGGCTTGGCCAGTGCGGCCCACCACGCTGGCAATGTTGATGATGCGGCCCCAACGGTTCTTCATCATGGGGCTGATGAGGGCCTGCGTCAGCAGGAATGCGCCGGTCAGGTTGGTGCCCAGAACGTCGTCCCAGTCAGCGCGCTTCATGCGCATCATCAGGCCGTCGCGGGTGATGCCGGCGTTGTTCACCAGAATTTCAACCTTGCCGAACTGCTCCAGCACGGCCTTGGCGCCGGTTTTGATCGACTCTTCGCTGGAAACGTCGAGCGCAAAGGCCGCGGCCTTGCCGCCAGCAGCTTCAATTTCTGCCACCACTTCGGCGAGTTTGGCCTGGTTGCGGGCCGCCAGCGCCACCGTGGCTCCGGCCTTGGCCAACTCAAGGGCGCAAGCCCGGCCGATTCCCTGGCTGGCTCCGGTTACCAGCGCAATTCTTCCCTGCAATCCCGTCATGTTTTCCTCGTTCGGCGCTCTGCTTGCTGCAGAGGCCACCGCATACGATTGTAAATGCGTGCGGGTCCGGCTTCAGAGCAAGGAAAAAGGGGCCATCGGGCCCCTGTTTTTTCGGTTTTTCCAGATCTAAGCCTGTCGCAGCTTCTTTTCCATCTCCAGCAGATGTGCCAAAGCCTTTTCCGGGCAGATGTGCCGCTTCTCTACCAGCACAAGTTCTTCTTCCGTCGCCACGCTGGTGGCCACGGTCATGAAGCAGTCCAGACAGCGGGTGTTATAGCTGCCATTTTCGTTTTGGGTACGGCTGTACATCGTCTTGAGCAATCACTCGCTTGCTTTAAGGATTGTTTGATGCTAGGAGTCTGTCGCTCATAGCGTTTGCGATTTTTGCAGGAGATGTCGGCCTGGCTGCGCAGTACTGGATTTGTCTGTTGCTGTCAGTTTTTCTCTACCGCACCGTATCTTTGAGGCGCGACTCTGATTCGGATTCTGATCTTTCGTTGTTTTTACGCGTTTTGCAGTGCCCATCCGGAGCGAAAGAGCTTCAACAGATTGCTGACCGCGCACACCAGCCTCCACTCTCCGCTCACATTCTGTTTGCCGCGCATGCTGAAGCGACGAAAACCGCGGCACTCCTTGATTTGTCCAAAGACCGGTTCCACGATCGCCTTGCGTCTTTTGTAGACTGCGCGTCCGGCCTCGGTCTTCAACTTATGTTGCATTTGTTCTCGTGCCGTTGCATCTGACGGGGCTTCACCACAGGCTATCTCCGTTGGATCACTATGTTTGTCGCGGCCTGTGGCGATGTATAAGTCGATTTCAGCTACCGTTGCGTCGGTCACATTTGCTTCGCTGAAGTAGCCGGTATCAGCGCTGACTTTCTCGGGCTTTTGGGCAAGATTCTTTTCGATCTGTGCCACCATCGGCAGTAATTGTTTTTTGTCGTTCGTCTCCTGCGTAACCGCGGCGGCCACGATTACCTGCGCGATGGAATCGACCGCGATCTGCGCATTATAAGCCTGTAAAAAGCTGCCTTTATTGGCGCCATCCGGCATGATGCGGCTCTCCGGATCCGTGAAGTTGCGCTGATCCTTGTCTGCGGGTTTTGCCTTGTCCGGATCAGGGGGATTCGACTTGCGACCACGTTTCTTTTTGCCCGCGCGACGATCTTCTTCCTCGTCAGCCTGTTTCTTTTCTGCTTCAGCAAGTTTCTGCTCAGCCTTCTCGCGGGCCTCGTCTTCGAGTGCCTGCTTCGCTTCGCGAATCTTCTGCAACCGGCTCTCGCGTCGCTGTAACTCGTCGGGAAGTTCTTCGCCGTTCCGATCCTTGCCGTACTGCGCGTCCTCGTCGGCATCCGCTTTTTCCGCAGCAGCCAACAGAGCGTTGATTTCCTGCTTCAGGCGCGCCTCGCTCTCGGTCATGCGCTGGTAGCTCATCGCCTTGTGCTTGCTGGCGTTCGCCCTGATCTTTGTTCCATCGATCGACACATGACCCAGCTTAACCAGACCGGCTTTTGCGCACAGCAACAAGGCCTGCGTGAACAGTTCGGACAGCGCAGCCAGATGCCGTTTGCGAAACTCGGCCAGCGTGGCGTGGTCCGGATGCTGGTCGCCGGAAAGATAGCGAAATGCCACGTCTTCCCAGGTATGCTTCTCAAGCCTGCGTGAGCTGTAAACGCCCGTGGCATAACCGTACAAAAGAAGGCGAACCATCATCTCCGGAGCATAAGCCGACTGGCCGCGACCATCCTTCTCGCGATACGAAGCATAGATCGATTCAAGATCCAATGCCGAAACCACATCCACGACAAAACGAGCCAAATGGCCGTCAGGTAGCCAGTCGTGAAGGCTGGGTGGAAACAGAAGCGTCTGGTTGACCGTGTCTGGAAGGAAGTTCTGGCCCATAACAAAATCGTAATCTGCTGGGCCTGGTCTGGACCAGGACCTCGGGCAATTCTATGGGCGACAGACTCCTAGATGGGACATTTCACTAAAGTTTGTGATTCTTGTCACATGGATCTGTGATCTTTCAGGCGCAGGTTTCCTGGCAGAAACCTGCTGGCCTTTGTCTAGAGCTTGGTGAACTGATTTGGATTGCGTTGCAGCTGCCAGCAGGCCGGCTTGCCGCCCTGCGCAAACAGGGAGCGGGAGCAGGGCTGATCGCTGCTGCCCTGGTAGTCGTATTCGGTGCGCGAGTCCTTGAGCGGAATGGCCAGAAAGCGGTTGATTGTAACCGTGCTGGAGGGCGAGCCGCGCAGCAGGAAGATGGCCGAGTCGACCGCGTATACCGCTAAAAATGCAAGCACCAGCACGGCTGCGCCGCGCACCAGCCAGCGAAGAATCAGACTTCCCATCCAGTTCTCTTTTCGTGGATCAGAATCGAAAATGCTTTGTACCTAAGCATAAATCCAGCTCAAAGTCGGAAGGCCAGCCCTAGGGCTGGCCTTCCGACTTTGCGGTTAAAGGAAGAGCTAGAATCTGACCGAGGCGGCGCGCGGCGAAATACCGCTTAGTCCGGCGGCGCGGCTTTCGGCATAGGCTGCGGCACCCAGCAGGGCGCAGCGGCTTTCCAGAATGATGCGCACCGGCATGTTGACCAGCATTTGGCTCAGGCGCCCCTTGTCGGTGAAGGCGCGCAGGAAGGTGCCGTCCTTCAGCTTTTCCAGAATGCGCGGAGCAATGCCGCCGCCCACGTAAAGACCGCCTACCGAAAGCACGGTGAGCGCAATATTGCCAGCCTGTGCGCCAAAGGCGGAGACGAACATATCGAGCGCGTGCTCACAGAGGCTGTTTTTGGCCTTCAGGGCGCAGTCGGTAATTACGGCGTTGGGGTCTTCGTTGGACAAGCGCTCGGTCAGCCAGGCGGGTTCTTCCATGCCGCGCACGTCGCGCAGGAACTCGTAGCAGTTGGTGATGCCCTGGCCGCTG
Source organism: Telmatobacter bradus (assembly GCF_048629425.1). Lineage (NCBI taxonomy): Bacteria > Pseudomonadati > Acidobacteriota > Terriglobia > Terriglobales > Acidobacteriaceae > Telmatobacter > Telmatobacter bradus. The sequence continues at coordinate 991,415 of NZ_CP184532.1, read as the reverse complement.
ACCACGCGCTCACTGCTGACGCGACCGTTGTACTTCTGGCGCAAAAAGCGCAGCAGGTCGAACTCGTCCTCGTTGCGCGGTGCAAAGTCGGCGTGGCCGCCTTCGCTCGGGTAGGGCTCATGGGAGCGGCCATCCCAGATCAGAAAGCTTTCGCCCAGGCCGGTGCCGGCCGAGATCAGGGCGCGGTTGCCAATCTGGCTGGAGTCGCCATCGCTCAGCGTGTAAATCTGCTCGGGGCCCAGCTCGGCAATGCCATAGCCGTTAGCCTGCAGATCGTTGATCAGAAATACATAGTCAATCTTCAGCGCGACGCTCAGTTCGCGGCTGTCCAGCGTCCACGGCAGGTTGGTCAGGCGCAGACGTCCGTCGCGCACCGGCCCCGGCACGCCAAAGCAGGCTGCCGTGATCTTTTCCGAAACCACAAATTCGCGGACGATCTCTTCCAGACCCGTGTAATCCTTGGCCGGAAAAATTCTGTCCCGCAGGTATTTCAGTTCGCCGTCGGTGAAGTCGTAGAGCGCCAGGTGAACTTTGGTGCCTCCCACATCGCCTGCAAGAATCATGCTTTCCTCTCGATCAGGCCTTCGCCGTTTCCTGCTGTGGCAGAAAGAAGGCGGGCCGCATCCTTGTCCAGGAGCAACGCCAGTATACCTCCAGCCGGACGGATCAACTGACTGGGAAGACGATCCACATCGCGCTCGCCCATCCAGACGCTGCGCACGGTTTCTGCCTTGTCTTTTCCGCTGATGAGAAAGAATACCTCGCGGGCCTGATTGATCACCGGCCAGGTGAGCGTCAGCCGCCAGGTTTCCTTTTGTGGAACATGGTTGGCGGTCACCAGCGAAGTCAGGTTATAAATCGCTTCAGTGTTGGGGAAGATGGATGCCGTGTGGCCGTCAGGCCCCATCCCAAGCGCCAGCACATCAAAGCACGGCAGCTCGGCTCCCTCCAGCCGGAAGCTGTTACGCAGCTCCGATTCGTAACGGGCGGCGGCCACTTCCGGGTCCAGCTCGCCTTCCATGCGGTGAATCTGCTCAGGGCGCATCGGCACGTGGTCCAACAGTGCCTCCCGCGTCATGCGGTAGTTGCTCTCGGCGTGGTCGGGGGGAACCATACGCTCGTCCACCCAGAAAATCTCCAGCTTTTCCCATGCAATGCGGGCGCGGTAAGGCTGGCTGGGATCGGCCAGCAGCGCAAAAACCGCCTTGGGCGTTGAACCGCCGCTCAGGGCAACGCGGGCCACCTTGCGGGTTGTCACCGCTGCTTCAATCTTCAGGGTTAGATACTCTGCCGCTTTTACAGCCAGCGCGCGGGCGTCTGCCTCCACACAATAACGAATCTGCAATGAGCCTGCCATCGGTCTCCTCGGGGAATGGATTGTCTTTATTGTGATTGAAAGCAGCGGCTTGTGGCTTTATTTTTCACGGGTTATGGAAGCAAAAACAAAAATCCCCGCCGGGGCGGGGATTTTTGTTTTTGAACGCTGCTTGAAGCTATCGGCCCAGGTACTCGCGGTACTGGGTTTCCAGCACCCCAGCCGTACGGGCGAGTGCCAGCTTGGCCAGGTTGTACTGGTAAAGGCTCTCCACCAGATTGCTCTCGGCTGAGGCGAGGGAGGCTTGCGCTGTCACCAGCGGCAGATTGTCGTCTACGCCAGCGCTTACGCGATCGGTTTCGTCGCTCACGGTGCGGGTGGCCAGTTCTACGTTCGAGCGGGCTACCTTGACCAGCTGTTCAGTTGCGTCCACGTCCAGAAGAGCGGTGCGCACCTGGGCGTCGATCTGGCCGCGCAGGTCTTCCAACTGGGCGCGGGTGGCTTCCCGCTGGGCTCCGGAGGCGTCAATTGCGCCACGCAGACCGGCTTCGCGAAAGAGCGGCATGCTGACCGTGCCGACGGCGGCAAAGTTGCCGCGTGAAGCCACGTCGGTTACCTTGCTGACGGCGTAGTAGCCGTTGAAGCTCAGGCTGGGCAGGCGCTGGTAGCGGTAGGCCTGATGGATGGCCGTATTCTCCACCATCTGATTCTGCAGGCTCTTGTAGTCCTGGCGGCTTTTGAAGGCCACGGCGCGCACTTCGGCCGGGGTTTCAGAGGCCAGTTCGTTGTAGGGGGCCGGGTCCGTCAGCTCGATCTTCTGCCCCGGATCCAGGCCGATTTCGCGCTTGAGCAGGATCTGCTGCTTTTCGTAGGCGTTTTCGGCGGCGATCAGTGCCTGCTGGCGGTTTTTGAGTTCCACCTGGGCACGCAGCTCGTCCAGATTGGCGGCCACACCGGCTTCATGCGACTCATGGGTCTGACTGGCCAACAGTTCGGCCTGACGCACCAGGGCGCGAGCGTTTTCAATCTCGCTCTGGGCGGCAATCACGTGCAGGTAGGCCGCAGCCACCTGCTGCACCACCTCTTCGCGGGCCTTCATCCTGTCGTAGTAGGCAGCTTTCTCGGCGGCGCTGGCGCCCTTGAAGGCTGCAATCACCGGACCGGAGAAGAGCGTCTGGCTGTAGAAGATCTTGCCTTCGGTCAGTTCATCGTGCGTAACGGGAGAAAACCCGGCAAACGAAGTGTCCAGCAGCTTGGCGAACTCATTGATGGCTCCTGTACTGAAGCCGTTCTGCACCAGGTTGTACTGATGGGGCCCCGTGCTGCCGTTGAGCACGATGGTGGGCAGAAAGTACTGCTCGGCCTCGTTCTTCTGGCCGTGCAGATACTTCTGCTGGCTTTCAGACTCCTTCAGGCCAAGGTTGTTCTTCAGGCCGCGGCTGACAGCCTCGTCAAGCGAGAGCTTCAGCACATCGCCGGTGGCCGGAGCCGCCGTCACGCTGCCGTAGAAGGGATTCTGGGCCGAAGTGGGGTTCTGCGCCAGGGCAATAGAGCCCGCGCCCGCCGCCATGGCCAGGCAAAGAGTAGCCCCCAGACGGGAGCGAAGTGAAATATGAAATAGCATGCTCACAAATCCTATTCTCTCAGATGCAGCGCTGAAGGCAAGGATTCAGAAGGTTTTTTCTGGGAGGAAGTACCGAAACAGAGATCAGAGACCAGAGAACAGGGACCAGAGAGCGGAGAGCAGAGGACAGGGCGTTTACTGACCTTGCCACTGAATCCCGGGCCTCTGCCCTCTGTCTCGCTACCGTTTCAGCAAGTCAATCGGCTGGGTGAAGTCTGTGACACGCCAGTGCTTAGCTAGCGTAGGATGCTGCTGCTGAAAAGCCACGTACATTTCCCAGGCCACACGGCGGTAACTGAAGTGGCCGGCCGGACCGGAACGCAGTTCGCTGATGTACTGGGCTTCGGCAAAGTCCATTTTGAAGAGCGAACGGCAACGGGTGGCCAGCGGCAGCAGGTAGAGCGCCGACGAGGCCGCCTCGGGGGCTGCTCCGGCGGCAATTTTGTTGCTAGCCGCGTGGGCTGCGTCGATGGCCGACTGGAACTGGCTGAGCATGCCGGCCTCGGCCAGCAGGTTTACGTCAGCGGCCAGATCGCCGTTGGTGGGCGTTTCGTAGCCGTGCGCCGTGGTAAAGCCCTGCACAATCTGGGTGCAGCGGCGATGGCGGTGCATGTCACGGAAGCCGCCAATGTCCATCAGAATGTCAAAGCGCAGCTCAGCTCCGGCGTGGAAGGCGCGAAGGGCTTCGTCGTGGCGGCCCCGATGCTTCAGGCCCAGTTCAACGATTTCGCTGACCTGAGCTTCCGGCAGGCTGGCCAGCAGATCGCGGATCTGGCGGTAGCTGTGGTGGCTGACCGAGTAGAGCAGCGTTGCCGCCAGCTCCACTTCCAGCGATTCCGTCTTTTCAACGAGGTCCACACCTGCGGAGGGCAATCTTTCGGACGAGAGCGGTGCCAGGATCTCGCTAGCCGCCAGCCGCAATTCAGCTTCGGTGGCTAGCAGGTACTGGTTGGGCTGGGCGTACTTGACCAGCGTAGGCGCGCTGTGGACTTCGTGGTTCAGGTCGGGGCTGGCATTCCAGGCCGGACCGGTGGCGGCGTCCCGCAGTTTGGCAGCCAGGTCGCGAATCTCGGCCGTGGGGCTGGAAAGCAGGCGGGAAACCTGGGTCTCCAGCGTGCGGGCGCTTACGATCTGGCCGAGGGAGGTGTTGGTGGCCAGCGGCAGCAGGTAACGCCCCACGTCAAAGGCGCGGGCCTTGAGCGTGCGCTCGTAGGCGTCGGGATTGGTCCCCTCCGGGCAGGCAATGCGGCGGCGCAGGGCCTCGAAGACGGCTCCGGTGGTCTGCTGGTAGGTGAAAAAAAGATGCTTGATGGTTTCGGCATAAAGCGTTGCTGAGTCCGAATCCTCACCAAAATCAGGAAGATACCAGCCAGATTTGAGGAAGTTCTGGTAACGGGTGGAGCGTTCCTGCCCGTCCCAGCGCTGCTCGTCCACCAGATCGATGGCGGCCAGCAGGCTCAACCGCTCAATGGCCATGGCAAGGTGCGCCAGATCGGCAATGGAGCGGTGGCCATACTGAAAATAAAAGGTGTTCAAGAACTGTTCGGCGCGCTGGGCGCTGATTTCGGCAATCGACTCACGCAGGCTCAAGGCTGAGCGCGAATATTTGGCCATGGCATAGGCCAGAACTTCGGGATCGGCGCCGTGAACGGCGAAGACGTCGGTCTGATTCCGGGCTTCGGGGGGTAAAAAAGATTTGCTGGACATTCTCAATCTCTAGCGAACAGAATACGGCATTGGGTCCTGCTGTGGACTTCTTACTGTGCAAGCTGCTGGGCCAATTACGTCGGCGTGGGTAACAAAGCGAAGACAAAAGGCGTCCAACCCAGCAGCGTTTCGGAAATGGCCCTGCCGGGGCAAGTGGCGGCGGGGTATTCATGATTTTGCCGTACAACCGCCGTACACTGGCAGGGTACGGCTATAGCAAATCCGGAATTGGTGTAGCGGAAGTTGATGAGGTAAAGCGCCTTTTTTCCCAAGAAAACGGCACCCTGCACTCTCTTTCAGACTGCCCGGTCATTCTGAATTTGCTCTAGGATTGCACATGCGGGAATACCAGATTCGCACGTCGTTTCGGCCACGTCCGCTGCCCTCGGGGCGGTGGGTGCTGCGTCAGCGCTGGAACGATCTTTTGTTTGCGCACTGGCCGGTTCCTGAAGCGCAGATGGCCGCCTTGTTGCCCGACGGGCTGGATGTGGATACGCATCAGGGCATGGCGTGGCTGGGTATTGTGCCCTTCTGGCTGGACCGCCTGAAGGTGCATGGTCTGCCGTCGCTGCCCGGCGTGCGCCGCTTCCCTGACCTGACCATGCGCACCTATGTGCGGGATCGCACCACGGGCACCACCGGAACCTACTGCTTTTCCATCGACGCCAGCCAATTGCTGGCCGTTACGGCGGCACGCTTCTTCATCAATCTACCCTACCACTGGGCCGAGATGAAGTTGGAGCAGCGCTCCGAGCGCGAATTTTCCTTCTTCAGTCGCCGCCGCTTTGTGAGTGAACCGGTCGTTTTTCAGGCGCGCTATCGAGGGCTGGGCCCCAGCAGCCGCACTGCCGAGCACTGCTCTGGCTCCTTTGAGTACTACATGAGCGAGCGCAACTGCCTGTTCACCCTGAACCGCTCCGGCCAGCTGGTGCGCTCCAATCTGCACTCGATTCCATGGCCGCTTGAAGAGGCTCAGGCCGAGATTGAGCAGAATGATCTGGCCGCCAGCATTGGCCTGCACCTGCCCGCCACGCCGCCCGTGCTGCACTACTCGCGCAGGCTGGCCCTCTACATCTGGCGATCGGAGCTGGTGCATCCGGTACTGGCCGCCCGGCCGGTGACGGTGGCGGTTTCGCCGTCGGGGTAGGGAAAGACAGCTTTCAACCTCCAGCTTCCAGCCCCCCTAGCACCTAGAACCTCGTCTTCGTCCTCTATACTGATTCTTCGGTGAATGACGATGGATCATCTGTGGACTCCCTGGCGTTATGCATATGTTTCAACGGCTGATACGACGGTCAAACCCGGCGTACCGAGCAAACTTTCGGCCTGGCCCGGCGACTTCAACTGCGTCTTCTGCAATCTGGTGGCTTCGGTGGACTGGGCGATCGAGCAGGGCATGGACCGGGACGAAGCCGAGCTGGCGGGCGGCATCGTGCTGCGCGGCCAGCACTGCTTTATTTGCCTGAATGCTTTTCCGTACACCAACGGCCATGTGATGGCGATGCCTTACGCGCATCTGGACCGGCTGGCCAAGCTGCCCACCGAGGCTGCGCAGGAGCTGATTGACCTGGCTCAGCAGACCGAGCGCGCCATGGAGCAGATCTACCACCCCGACGGCTTCAACTTCGGCATGAATGTGGGCCGGGCAGCCGGTGCAGGCGTGGCCGGACACATCCACCTGCACGCCATGCCGCGCTGGGTGGGCGACACCAACTTCATGACCACGGTAGCTGAAACCCGCGTTCTGCCCGAAGCTCCGGAAGCGACCTGGAAGCGGTTGAGAGAGCAGCTGAAAGCTAGCCTCTAGCTTCCAGCTCCCAGCTTTTTGTAGTTTGCGGAAAGCTGCTTTTAGCTGTTCTCCGTCTCGTCCGCCACGGCTGCCAGCTCTAATGTCTCCAGCGACTCCAGCACTGGTTCCTCGGCCTGATCCAGCAGCGGCTTGGGCAGGGATTTAGTGCTGCGCACGCCCAGTTCCTTCAGCATCTCCACCTGACGCACCAGATTGCCCGGACCCTGCGCCAGCTTCTTCATGGCGTTGTTGTAGTTGCTGTCCACCGTGCGCAGGCCTTTGCCCACCGCCTCAAGGTCGCTCACAAAGCCCACAAATTTTTCGTAGAGAGCCGCGCCGCGCTCCATTACGTCGCGCACGTTGCGGGCCTGTGCCTCCTGCTGCCAGAGCACGTTCACGATGCGAATCACGTAGAGCAGCGTGGTGGGGCCAACCAGCAGAATGCCCTGCTTGTAGGCGTCCGACCACAGCTCGGCGTCGGCCTGCAGCGCCATCAGGAAGGCCGGCTCGATGGGCACGAACATCACCACGAAGTCCGGTGCCTCGATGCCTGGCAGGCGATGGTAGCCGGATTTGGCGATCTCGGTAATGTGGCCGCGCATGCTGGCGAGGTGCTGCTTGAGCGCGACCTTGCGGGCTTCTTCGCTGGCGGCGTTGGTGAAGTCGGTGTAGGCGGTGAGTGAAACCTTGGAGTCCACCACCAGATTGCGGCCGCCGGGCAGCAGCAGAATCACGTCGGTGCGGGCGGTCTTTTCCTTTTCGCCCTCTACCTGAACGCCAGTAAAAACCTGCTGGAAGCTATACTGCTCGCCCTCGCGCAGGCCGGCTTTTTCCAGCAGATCGCGCAAGATGAATTCGCCCCAGTCGCCCTGGGCTTTGGAGGAGCCACGCAAGGCGGTGGCCAGATTGTTGGCCTCGGCGGCCAACTGCTGGTTCAGGCTGCCCAGACTGCCGATCAGGCCCTCCAGCTTGGCGGTGCTGGTTTTGGAGTCGGATTGTGCCTCTTCCACCTTTTTGCGGAAGTCGTCGATCTGGCTGCGCAGGGGCTGCAGGACGCCGCCCAGATCCTTCTGCGTGGCCTCACTGAAGCTCTTGCTCTTTTCCTCCAGAATTTTACCTGCCAGCGCCTCGAACTGATCGGAAAGGGCCTTTTTGGAGCTTTCCAGCAGGGCAACTTTTTCCTGCAGGCCGGCACGCTCACTCTTCAGCTCGGACTCCAAGCGACTGATCTGGGCGCGGGCCTGGGCCTCGGCCTCGGTTTTGGCGGTCAGTTCACTGCGGATCTGAGCCAGTTCCGCAGCCGCTTCGACACGGGACTGCGTCAGCTCCGCGGCAGCCTGGGTGCGCGTGCGGGAGAGTTCTGTGACAGTCTGGGTGCGTAGCTGGGCCAGCTCGGTGGCGGTCTGGTTCAGGACCTGGGCGCGTTCCTCGGCTAGTCGCTCAAAGCCGGAACGACGGTCGAGCTCCGTCCGTACGACTTCCAACTGCTGGCGGGCAGAGGCCATTTCCTGGCTCTGGCGCTGGTTCTGGTCGCTGAGCGTGGCGTTTTGCAGGCCAAGCAGCGTGGACTTCTCCCGCAGGGTTTCGCGTTCGCTTTTGCCTGCCAGACGGCTGGCAAAAAAGCCGCCAATAGAGCCAAGAATGAAAATTCCAAGAATTGTGAGCGGGGTCAACGCGTGCGCCTCCGGGGGGTGTCTTCCACTGTACGTCCTGCAGCTACTTTAAAGCGTGGTTGCGGGGGCGGGAATGTGGATTTTCACGGGGTGCGCGGGCTTTGGCGCTCCGTGCAGAATTCGTACCGGCCGGAAGCGCCTTCCCATTCGTTGAAAAGTCGACGCAACGTTCTTGCGGGTTGCCTTTACAGGCATCGGGCGGACCTTTACACTTAGAATTTCGGGGACATGCGCGCTTTGTGCGCCTGGATCTCTTGCCCTGGACCCGCCCGTTAGCGTAGGCTTTCGGTTCGGGGACGGAATGCCGGAGCCCCGTGAATGTTCCGAATCCCGGAAAAATACGAGGAGAAGCACGCATGGCCGTTGAGGAAAAAGTAAAGCAGATCATCGTCGAGCAGCTGCAGGTAGATGAAGCTGAAGTGACCCCTGGCGCCAGCTTCCAGGAAGACCTGGGCGCCGATTCGCTCGACGTGGTCGAGCTGGTGATGCAGTTCGAAGAGGCTTTTGATCTGGAGATTCCCGACGAGGAAGCCGAAAAGATCAAGACCGTCAAGGATGCGGTGGACTACATCGAGAAGAACGCGAAAGGCGGCAAGTAAGCCTTGACACGCCGAGTCGTTATCACCGGCCTGGGGCTGGTGTGCGGTGTGGGCCACACCGCGCCAGAGGTGTGGGCGAACCTGATGAATGGGGTCAGCGGTATGGCCCCCATTCAGGGCTTCGACACCACCGGCTTTCCGGTCACCTTCGCCGCCGAAGTCAAGAACTTCGATCCGCTGCAGTTCGTGGATAAGAAGGAAGCGCGCAAGATGGGGCGCTTCATTCATTTTGCCTTCGCCGCGACCCAGGAAGCACTCACCCAATCCGGTCTCCAGATCACTGAGGAGAATGCGGAGCGGGTGGGCGTGTTTATCGGTTCCGGCATCGGCGGTTTCGAGATTATCGAACGCGAACACACCAACCTGATGAATGGCGGTCCGCGCAGGATTTCGCCCTTCTTCATTCCCGCCGCCATCGTGAACATGGCCGCCGGTCAGGTGAGCATTCGCTATGGCGCACAGGGGCCGATTTCGGCCACCGCCACGGCTTGCGCCACCAGCGCCAACTCCATTGGTGACTCCTTCCGGCTGATCCAGCACGGCGATGCCGATGTGATGATTGCCGGCGGAGCAGAAGCCGCCGTCACACCCATGTCGGTGGGCGGATTCTCTTCGATGAAGGCCCTGTCGTCGCGCAACGACGACCCGACCCACGCCTGCCGCCCCTTTGACAAGGATCGCGACGGATTTGTGATTGGCGAAGGCGCCGGCATCCTGGTTCTGGAGGAGCTGGAGCACGCCAAGGCACGCGGTGCAAAGATTCTGGGCGAAGTGGTGGGCTACGGCATGAGTGCCGACGCATACCACATGACCAGCGTTGCGCCCGAGGGCCTTGGAGCCCAGCGCGCCATGCGGGCCGCTCTGAAGGATGCTGGCCTTGCTCCCGAGCAGGTGGGCTACATCAATGCGCACGCCACCTCGACCTCGGCCGACAGCAACGAATCGCTGGCCATCGAGAAGGTTTTTGGCGAGCACGCCCTGAGCCACAAGCTCAAGATCAGCGGCACCAAGTCCATGCACGGCCATCTTTTGGGTGGTGCGGGCGGTCTTGAAGCCGGCATTTCCACGCTGGCGTTGATCAACCAGAAGCTGCCCCCGACGATCAATCTGGAGAATCTGGATCCGGAGTGCCGTCTGGACTACGTGCCCAACAAGGCCGTAGACCACAGCTTTGAGTACGCTCTGTCGAACTCGTTCGGATTTGGCGGCATCAACGCTTCGCTGATCATGAAGCGCTGGATGGAGTAAAAGCAGCCGTCAGCTTTCAGTTATGCCAGAACGGCGCATCCCTCGGGATGCGCCGTTCTGCGTTTTGCAGCCTGCAATGGATTAGAGCATCTCTCCTGAAGGTATAGAGCGAGTCGATGCAGCATCGTTGACGCGACCCCCAGAGAGCGGCAACCTGGCAAGACTTTTGCCACTTCACAGCATCAGGAGAGTTGCTCTAGGAGTCTGTCGCTCATAGCGTTTGCGATTTTTGCAGGAGATGTCGGCCTGGCTGCGCAGTACTGGATTTGTCTGTTGCTGTCAGTTTTTCTCTACCGCACCGTATCTTTGAGGCGCGACTCTGATTCGGATTCTGATCTTTCGTTGTTTTTACGCGTTTTGCAGTGCCCATCCGGAGCGAAAGAGCTTCAACAGATTGCTGACCGCGCACACCAGCCTCCACTCTCCGCTCACATTCTGTTTGCCGCGCATGCTGAAGCGACGAAAACCGCGGCACTCCTTGATTTGTCCAAAGACCGGTTCCACGATCGCCTTGCGTCTTTTGTAGACTGCGCGTCCGGCCTCGGTCTTCAACTTATGTTGCATTTGTTCTCGTGCCGTTGCATCTGACGGGGCTTCACCACAGGCTATCTCCGTTGGATCACTATGTTTGTCGCGGCCTGTGGCGATGTATAAGTCGATTTCAGCTACCGTTGCGTCGGTCACATTTGCTTCGCTGAAGTAGCCGGTATCAGCGCTGACTTTCTCGGGCTTTTGGGCAAGATTCTTTTCGATCTGTGCCACCATCGGCAGTAATTGTTTTTTGTCGTTCGTCTCCTGCGTAACCGCGGCGGCCACGATTACCTGCGCGATGGAATCGACCGCGATCTGCGCATTATAAGCCTGTAAAAAGCTGCCTTTATTGGCGCCATCCGGCATGATGCGGCTCTCCGGATCCGTGAAGTTGCGCTGATCCTTGTCTGCGGGTTTTGCCTTGTCCGGATCAGGGGGATTCGACTTGCGACCACGTTTCTTTTTGCCCGCGCGACGATCTTCTTCCTCGTCAGCCTGTTTCTTTTCTGCTTCAGCAAGTTTCTGCTCAGCCTTCTCGCGGGCCTCGTCTTCGAGTGCCTGCTTCGCTTCGCGAATCTTCTGCAACCGGCTCTCGCGTCGCTGTAACTCGTCGGGAAGTTCTTCGCCGTTCCGATCCTTGCCGTACTGCGCGTCCTCGTCGGCATCCGCTTTTTCCGCAGCAGCCAACAGAGCGTTGATTTCCTGCTTCAGGCGCGCCTCGCTCTCGGTCATGCGCTGGTAGCTCATCGCCTTGTGCTTGCTGGCGTTCGCCCTGATCTTTGTTCCATCGATCGACACATGACCCAGCTTAACCAGACCGGCTTTTGCGCACAGCAACAAGGCCTGCGTGAACAGTTCGGACAGCGCAGCCAGATGCCGTTTGCGAAACTCGGCCAGCGTGGCGTGGTCCGGATGCTGGTCGCCGGAAAGATAGCGAAATGCCACGTCTTCCCAGGTATGCTTCTCAAGCCTGCGTGAGCTGTAAACGCCCGTGGCATAACCGTACAAAAGAAGGCGAACCATCATCTCCGGAGCATAAGCCGACTGGCCGCGACCATCCTTCTCGCGATACGAAGCATAGATCGATTCAAGATCCAATGCCGAAACCACATCCACGACAAAACGAGCCAAATGGCCGTCAGGTAGCCAGTCGTGAAGGCTGGGTGGAAACAGAAGCGTCTGGTTGACCGTGTCTGGAAGGAAGTTCTGGCCCATAACAAAATCGTAATCTGCTGGGCCTGGTCTGGACCAGGACCTCGGGCAATTCTATGGGCGACAGACTCCTAGAGGGCAGCCAAACCAACGCCGATGGCCGTGGCCAGGCCCCACCAGCCGAAGACCGTGATGTAGCCGGTGCTGCGTTTGGTTTTGGCCACCACAGCCAGACCGATGGAGAACAGAACCAGCGTCCAGATGGTTGTAACGTCGATGGCTGTGGCCAGTTTGTAAAGCGCGGCGTTGGTTTCAAGCGGGTTCAGGAATGCGCCCAGATTGGTGGGGGCTGCGTTGGCCAGGTTGAAGGACTCGGGCGCGGTAAAGAAGGTAACGACAATGCCCAAAGCGCTCTTGATCAGGCTGGGCAGCCAGGCATAGAAGCTGACGGTCAGTACGCTGACGAAATCTGCCTTGCCGCCAAAACCGAAGTTGATGGTTCCCCAGAAGAGCAGCGTGACCAGAACGGCAGTGAAAAGCAGGACGAGTGGAGTGGCCAGAAAGATTGATTTGGTGATGGTTTCGGTAAACTTGATGGCTTGTTCGCTGGCTTCGGGCGTGGCTTGGGCTAGTCTTGCCTCGGCTTTGGGGTTCATATGCATGGTGTTTTCCGCAACCGTGTGCCAGCCAATTCGGGCGGAAACGACGCCAAAGAAGGCATAGCTGAAGATAATCATCAGCAGAAAGGGCAACCACCAGCTCTTGCGGCCCAGGGCGATTTCACCAAAGGTTTTGGAAGGTGCGCTAAAGGTGTTGCTCAGGCGGGCAAGCTCGCCGAGGGCAGCGGGCGCATCTGTGGGTATGGGGGCTATGGGAGCCTGAAGGTCGCTCATTGAGGGTACCTCGCGTAGGAATCTATGAAAGCTATGCCCGCGATTGTATTCCCTCGATGTCGCTGCGATGAAGTGAATTCATGAAGATATGCGCTTGCGGGCAGGCAGAAGCCAGTCTGCCTGCCTGCAAGCGGCTTATTCTCCGGGGGGTGCTTCGCCCCGGGGCCGGGTGGCGGAGGCGTCGTCCTCCTCGGGGTTGTCAGAGGTGCGGGCAGGAGCGGAGGTCTGCAGGTAGCTTTTGTAGACCGTAATGTGGAAGCAGCTTTGCTGGAACTCTTCCTCCACATCGATTTTGCCAGCCTGCTGCAGGACGAGCAGGTGGGCGCGCATCCAGGCCAGTTCCTGGGGGCTGTAGCTGCCTTTGGCAATGTCAACGGCTGCGCCGGTCAGATGAGGACTGACGACGTCTCCTTCTGCCGGGGCGGCATTGCCATTGGTGCCCTTCAGACGCTTCTGGTAGGCCACGGTACGAACCGCGCTGCTGACTTCAATCGGTTTGTGGAAAGCGCCCTCGTGGGCCCGCGCCAGATCGGCCAGAAATTGCGCCGTCCAGGGCCGGCAATAACGGCGCAGGGGTGGAAGATCGCCGTTGACAGCCAAGGCTCCAGAAGCAGGCAAAGGAACCAGCATCCGGTGATTGATGCGGCTTTGTAGATCCGTGTCGCTCTCAATCCGTTCCAGTCCTTCCGCCTCCAGCCGCTCGTTCTGCCGCCAAAGTGAGTCGTAGGAGCCGCGCAGGGTGTTGGCATCGACGCTGCGCTGCGGGTCGATGGGCTGATCGAAGGGACTGGACCGGGAGGGTTGGACCGTATATGTGGCCGCTACAGCCACGGCAGGTCGGGCGGAAGCATGCAGGCTGGTGTGACGCGCGGGAAGGTGCACGACAGCCGGTTCCGCAACTGCGGCTGGCTGCGTGGGGGTACGCTCCAGGCGAGGCGGTGCGCCTTTGCAGACGGCGTTGTGCTGCAGGCGGGCCGCATCGGCTTGCGCGGCTGCGTAACCCTTGCGGTAGCCATCATTAAAGCCTGCTAAGGGTTGGGGGCGCTTGCTGCTGCCGGTGGGTGCAGTTGCAACGGCGGTATGCCGCTGCGGCCGCGCTGAAGATCCGGTAGAAACATGCGCCCGTTCATGCCCGGGGCGGGGAGACACGGTGGTCGCCGAGCCGGGAATCAAGGAGAACGTCAGCAAAAACAGTAAGATCGCCGCTCTATGCATCCGTTGAGGGCGAACAGTCGAGAGCATCTTCAGAGTACGCCCGAAAGGATTGCGGGGGTGAGTGACGAACCGGATACATTTGAGTCCGATAATGAAGGTATTTTGAGGTTTGTCCAGGGATGGGGAAATAGCTAAGTTTTTGCTTATAAATTGGTTATGAGATACAGGCGAAAGATTGGTAGCCTTGTAATACGTAACCAAAGTACTCCAGGGGGAAGCGTGGAGGAAGCCCTAAAAAGCAGATTTCAGGTGGCACAGATGGATGACAGCTCCTGGCATGAATCTGTTTTGAAGGGTCATGGCTTCAGAGCTGTTCTCCAATAGGTGTTGCCCTTTGTAGATCGTGCAAGGTGGCTTCGATGTACAGCAATAGGAGAAGCGTTTTAGCCGTTCCTGCGATCTTGGTCCCGGGCTTCCTGCCATTGCTGTCAGGTGCCTTTTTTGGGGCAAAAAAAGAACCGGGTAATGGCATCCATAGAGTGGAGGCCATACCCGGAAATGTTGGACAGAGGGGAACTTGGTATTCTGTGAGTACTCTGGCAGCGGCTCAGGGGACTGGCCTGAGGAACACCTGGCAACCTACGAATGGGCCGGGTGTTTGCTGCTGGAGTGGGGATTAGCGCTGGATGTTGACCACCAGATTGACGTCCATTGCAACGGGCGACTTGCTGACAGTTGCGGGGTGGTACTGAGCTTTGGAAAGGGCATCCACAACGCGAGCATCCCAGTAGGGGTTCAGCGACTTGGTGATCTGGATGTTCTTGGTCTGACCGGTGGTGTCCACCGTCATGGAAACGCCAATCTTGGCGTCGGTGGGGAGCGTCTGCCAGGCAACGTCGTTGGGGATCTGCAGGGCAACGTTCTTCACGAGCTCGGGGGCCACGACGCCGGTGCTTACACGGACGGGGGTGGCGGAATCGGTGGATTCGGCGGCGGAGGTGCTTGCGTTGGCAGCAGCGGGAGCGAGGAGAGAGGCAAGCATAAGGGAAGCAGTAAGGATGGTGCGCATAGTGTTGATCTCCTTTAATGTCGTGACATTGTGTGTTTCGTGTCCGCAACCAGAATATAAAACATTCGATACGATTGTCAATAATTATTTTAACTATCAATCATTTTATTGTTTTTAAATAACTTATCTTTATTTTTTAGTCTTCTCGAACAATATTTTTGAGGCCATCCTCTCCGGTAGCAGGGCCGCAAGATCGTCCGTATGTGGTTGATTCGCCTGTAGAAATAAGTCAGGCGCGTTGCTCTGCCGTTCCGGCATTTTCAGGCCGAGGCAGAGCAAACGCGCCAAGAAGTTTTTTTGCGTTTGTTGATTACTTAAGTGAGATCAAAGTGCAGGTATAAGATTCGAGGGACTTTGAAGAATTTTCCCGGCCCGGGCGCGTTCTTCTGCCATGCCGTAGCCCCAGCCCACCAGCAGGCAGCGTACGCCGTTGGCCTCGGCAGCCTCCAGGTCGTGGATGCGGTCGCCGATCATCCAGGCATGGGCAGGGTCAATGGGCTGTTCGTGCAGCAGCAGGGCCAGCAGGTCAGGCTTGGCGTGGCTGGGATACTCGGTTTTGTCGCCGTAGATGGCGCGGAAGTGCTTTGTTAGTCCGAAATGGGTGAGGATGCGCTCAGCAAAGTGCTGCTGCTTGCTGGTGCAGACGTAGAGCGGGTAGCCGGCTGCTTCCAACTGCACCAGCAGATCGGCGATGCCGGGAAAAACGGAGTTGTTCGACCAGCCTTCGCGGTCATAGCAGGCGCGGTAGTCGCGGGCCAGCTGGGTGCGCTCCGCCTCGCTGCCGTTCGGCAGCAGCTCCTCGCACCAGCCCTCGACGGGTGGGCCGATAAAGCGGTTCAGGTCGCCCTGATCGCCCATCTGGTGGGCGTCGATGACCTTTCGCAGGCAGCCGAGGATTCCTGGCTTGGAGTCGGTAAGGGTTCCATCAAGATCAAAGATGAGGGCAGGAAGTTGGCTAGGCATGCTTTTAGTTTTACAGAGAACAGAGGCAGAGAGACAGAGACTTGCTTTTTCTGTACCCTGCCTCTGTTCTCTACTCTCTGTCTACCGGGAAACGGTGGTGGTGGTCTTGTTGGTTTCGAGGGTAAAGGCCGTGGAGGGCAGCGGCTGGTTTACCTTGAGGTTGAAGTAAACTGCCACGCGGTACTGTCCGGGGCCCTCATCGAAGACCTGCTTGAGGTTCACGCCAGTTTCCGTGTCCATCCAGACCGTAACCTTGGGCAGATTCTTGCGGATGCCGGCGTCTTTGGGCACCAGCTCCAGCTTTTCGGTCTTCTTGCCGTCCAGGACCTCGGAGCCCTTGTAGGTAATCTCCCACTTCTGCTCCAGATCCTTGCCGCTGGCTCCAAAGCCCAGCATGAACCAGCTTTCGTACTGGCTGAGCTTGCTGAGCACGGTTACCTGATTGAGCTTGGGCTCATACAGGCGAACCGTTCCAGCGGAAATGGTGTAAGTTTTGGGTGCTTTTTTGCCGTTTTCTTCCTGAAGGTGAGCGGCCATCTGGAAGGAAGTGCCCTTGCGCTCGTAGAAGACCACGCCCTTCTGCGTGTTTTTATCCAGAATCGGCTCGGTAGTGACCGAATCAAACTCGCACTCAGCCTGAGCGGAGTGAAAATTTTTAGCTGCGGCATCCAGTTTGCGCAGCACGGTCTCCTTGTCCTGGGCGCGGATGGCCGCCGGCAGGATCAAGAGAAGAACAGCCGCCAGTGCGGCAGGGATCGATTTGCGTGTCAAATGCATGCTGTGTCCTGGGGCAAAGACCAGAGAGCAGAGAACAGAGACCAGTACTTCCCCTGCTCTGATCTACTTTCTCTGCTCTCTGTCCTCTGTTTATCGGTGTGCTGCGACTTTCCAGAGCAGATTGCCCTGGCTGTCGGTGGTGGTTTCCCAACTGTCGACAAAGACGGCGTCGCCGGTGATTGGTTCCACGGCTTTGCGCAGGATCTTCTTCACTTCGGAGAAGCTGGCCCCGGCAGGCACCTGTGCGTCGGCGTCATAAACCGAGATGATCATGCCGCGTTCGCCGTTGCTGATGACCTGCATGGGGTGTTGCACGTGGGCTGTGGTCTGCGGCTTGTCGCCGTAGTCCCACAGATGCGGCGTGACAAAGATGAAGGCCAGAATCAGCGTCACCATCACGTCGTAGTGGAGGGTGCCGCGTGAGTAGGTCCAGTAAAAGTAGCTGAGCAAAATCTGCTTCGGCCCGCGCTTGGGCTCAATGGTCTGAGCTGCAGCGGCAGTGGATTCGGTCATTTCTGCCTCTCAATCTTTTCCAGCCCGCCCATGTAGGGGCGCAGTACCTCGGGAACAATTACGCTACCGTCGGCCTGCTGATAGTTTTCCAGAATGGCCAACCAGGTGCGACCCACGGCCAGTCCACTGCCGTTGATGGTGTGCAGGAATTCGGGCTTGGCCTTGGCTCCAGCCGCACGATAGCGAATGTTGGCACGCCGTGACTGGAAGCCTTCGAAGTTGGAGCAGGAGCTGATCTCGCGATAGAGCTGCTGGCCGGGTAGCCAGACTTCCAGATCGAAGGTCTTGGCCGAGCTGAAGCCGGTGTCGCCGGTGCAGAGCAATACGCGCCGGTAGGGCAACTTCAGGGCTTCCAGAATCTCTTCGGCGTCGCGGGTGAGCTTTTCATGCTCTTCGTCGCTGGTTTCCGGCTTGACGAACTTGACCAGCTCAACCTTCTGGAACTGATGCTGGCGGATGATGCCGCGCGTATCCCTGCCGGCGGCTCCAGCCTCGGCGCGGAAGCAGGGCGTGTAGGCCGTCAGCTTGATGGGCAGGCGGGCTTCGTCCAGAATTTCGTCGCGATAGAGGTTGGTAACCGGGACCTCGGCGGTGGGAATCAGCCAGTGGTCGTTGTCCTTGAATTCACCATTGACGGCAGCGGTGGCGTCGGCATCGGAGCAGCGGAAGAGGTCTTCGGCAAACTTGGGCAGCTGGCCGGTGCCGAAGAGCGATTTGGAGTTCACCATGAAGGGCGGCAGCACTTCGGTGTAGCCGTGCTTGGTGGTGTGCAGGTCAAGCATGAAGCTGATGAGAGACCGCTCCAACCGCGCGCCTGCGCCCATGTAGACGGCAAAGCGTGCACCGCTCAGCTTGGTGGCGCGTTCCTGATCCAGAATGCCCAGGGCCTCGCCAATCTCCCAGTGAGGCTTGGGCTCAAAATCGAACTGCGGCTTTTCGCCCCAGAACTTGAGCGCCGGATTGTCGGCCTCGCTCAGGCCGGCGGGAACCTCGTCGCGGGTGAGGTTGGGAATGCGCGAAAGAGCCAGCCGCATTTTGTCGTCATACTCAGCGGCGGCGCGATCCAGCGCATCGAGCTGTTCCTTGAGCTGACGCGTCTCTTCCATGAGCGCGTCGGCATTCTGGCCGGCCTTTTTGAGCGCGCCCACTTGCTGACTGAGCTCATTGCGGCGAGCTTTAAGCTGCTCGGACTGCGTGATGGCCTGACGGCGGCTCACGTCGAGCGCACGGAAATCGCCCAGCAGCGCAGCGGGATCGGCTCCACGCGCGCGCAGCTTGGCTTCCACAACTTCCAGGTTTCCTCTGACAAATCCGAGATCGAGCATAACTTTCCCAGTTTAAACGATCCGCCGCGTTTCAGAATGCACCAAACGTTGCACTTTTGCGGAGAGGACCCGTTAAGGCCAACAATTCACAGTCCGATGCTTAGAGCATTTTCGGAATACACGTAGACTTTTTAAGGGGCTTGCAAGGTGCCTTTTTCTTGAGGAAAAAGGCACTTAGAATCCTGCTTTCGGTCTACAGCAATTCCGAAAATGCTATACCCGCCCGGGGTGAGGTTTTTCTCCTAAAGACCGCGAGTGCGCTAGCATTCTCTTCATGCACCTGGGTTCGATCGCCGGGGTTTCGTGGGTTTGGTGGCTGGGCTTTCATCTGGTGGCGGCACTGCTGCTGGCAGGCGACGCGTGGCTGACGCGTGGCCGCCCGAACAGCCTGCGCGCTGGTTTGAGCACGGCCGGCCTGATCATGGCCGCTGGTTTGATGGCCGTGACCATCGGACTTTCCCAGGGCCGCCAGCCGGCGCTGGAGTTCGTGGCTGGCTACACGGTTGAGCTGTCGCTTTCCATCGACAATCTTTTTGTTTTTCTGGTGCTTTTTCAGGGTTTTCGGATTGGCGTGGAGCGCCAGCACAAGGCTTTGCTGTATGGCGTTTGCGGCGCGCTGGTGCTGCGGGGGATTTTTATTGGCTCGGGCATTGCGCTGCTGAATCACTTTGCCTGGATCAGTTACGTCTTTGGCCTGATTCTGCTGGTGGCGGGCTGGCGATTGGTGCGCGGAGGCGATGCAGCAGCGGCGATTCCCGCCTGGGTGCGTCGTCTGCAAAAGCGCTCCGGCAGTTTGCTGGCAGTGATTGTGGCCGTCGAACTGACGGACCTGCTCTTTGCCGTGGACTCGATTCCGGCGGTGCTGGCCGTCTCGCACAATCCCTTCGTCGTTTACACGTCGAACATTGCGGCGATTCTGGGCTTGCGCTCACTTTATTTTGCGCTCAGCGCCCTGCTCGACCGGCTGCGCTACCTGCATTACGGCCTGGGCGTGCTGCTGGGCTTTGTGGCGTTGAAGATGCTGGCCGCCCGTTGGCTGGAGATTCCCATTCTCTGGTCGCTCGGGATCATGGGGCTGATTTTGGGCGTTTGTGTGCTGTTTTCGCTGCTTTTTAGAACGGGAAATCGTCCTTCCACGGGTTGAAGACGATTGCGCCGCAGTGCTGCACGTCGGCCACATTGCGCGTGGCCAGAATCAGATCGTGCTCACGGGCCGTTGCGGCCAGCATGGTGTCTATGACCGGCGGAGGATGGCCGGTGAGGCGCTTGACCTCGCCGCTGATCGCTCCCCAGCGCAAGGCCACTTCATTCGAAATTGGCAGAATCCTCCCGGAAAAGCGTCTTTCCAGTGCTACCAGTGAGCGGTTCAGCCGGGGCCGGAGAGGGCTGCTTGGTTCCAGATGTTCAATGCCCTTGCGATACTCGGCCAGCGTCAGAATGCTCAGATAAAGCGTGGGTTCCGGTAGCGCTTCCACCCAGCGCACTACCTTTGGGTCTGGCCTGGAGGAACCGATTTCGGCGATTACATTGGTGTCGAGCAGCCAACCCTTCACAGCTCGATCTCCCGGCCCAGGTCGCGCTCGCGCTTCAGGTGGATTTCGTCCAGACCGAGGCTCTGTAGAAAGCTCACCAAGGGCCGATGGTTCTTGGGTTTGGGCAGCAGCTGGCGGTACTCTGCGGGGGCTAGAATCACGGCGGCTTCCTTGCCTCGTACCGTCACCAGTTGTGGTCCGCTGGCCGCAGCCTGACGCACTACCTCGCTAAAGCGGGCCTTGGCGTCTTCCAGCTTCCACTGGTTTGGCTTGGCCGCAGGCTTGATGCGAGAGGCAGGAGTTTTGCGGCTGGATGCAGGAGGCATGGCGGGATTGGCTCCAATCTGACTATCTGACCAGATTGTAGCGCGAAACTGGAAACCTGCTGGAAATTTCGCGGTGTTTCTCAGTTTATTGGAAGGCAGCTTCTAGCTTCCAGCCTCTAGGAGTCTGTCGCTCATAGCGTTTGCGATTTTTGCAGGAGATGTCGGCCTGGCTGCGCAGTACTGGATTTGTCTGTTGCTGTCAGTTTTTCTCTACCGCACCGTATCTTTGAGGCGCGACTCTGATTCGGATTCTGATCTTTCGTTGTTTTTACGCGTTTTGCAGTGCCCATCCGGAGCGAAAGAGCTTCAACAGATTGCTGACCGCGCACACCAGCCTCCACTCTCCGCTCACATTCTGTTTGCCGCGCATGCTGAAGCGACGAAAACCGCGGCACTCCTTGATTTGTCCAAAGACCGGTTCCACGATCGCCTTGCGTCTTTTGTAGACTGCGCGTCCGGCCTCGGTCTTCAACTTATGTTGCATTTGTTCTCGTGCCGTTGCATCTGACGGGGCTTCACCACAGGCTATCTCCGTTGGATCACTATGTTTGTCGCGGCCTGTGGCGATGTATAAGTCGATTTCAGCTACCGTTGCGTCGGTCACATTTGCTTCGCTGAAGTAGCCGGTATCAGCGCTGACTTTCTCGGGCTTTTGGGCAAGATTCTTTTCGATCTGTGCCACCATCGGCAGTAATTGTTTTTTGTCGTTCGTCTCCTGCGTAACCGCGGCGGCCACGATTACCTGCGCGATGGAATCGACCGCGATCTGCGCATTATAAGCCTGTAAAAAGCTGCCTTTATTGGCGCCATCCGGCATGATGCGGCTCTCCGGATCCGTGAAGTTGCGCTGATCCTTGTCTGCGGGTTTTGCCTTGTCCGGATCAGGGGGATTCGACTTGCGACCACGTTTCTTTTTGCCCGCGCGACGATCTTCTTCCTCGTCAGCCTGTTTCTTTTCTGCTTCAGCAAGTTTCTGCTCAGCCTTCTCGCGGGCCTCGTCTTCGAGTGCCTGCTTCGCTTCGCGAATCTTCTGCAACCGGCTCTCGCGTCGCTGTAACTCGTCGGGAAGTTCTTCGCCGTTCCGATCCTTGCCGTACTGCGCGTCCTCGTCGGCATCCGCTTTTTCCGCAGCAGCCAACAGAGCGTTGATTTCCTGCTTCAGGCGCGCCTCGCTCTCGGTCATGCGCTGGTAGCTCATCGCCTTGTGCTTGCTGGCGTTCGCCCTGATCTTTGTTCCATCGATCGACACATGACCCAGCTTAACCAGACCGGCTTTTGCGCACAGCAACAAGGCCTGCGTGAACAGTTCGGACAGCGCAGCCAGATGCCGTTTGCGAAACTCGGCCAGCGTGGCGTGGTCCGGATGCTGGTCGCCGGAAAGATAGCGAAATGCCACGTCTTCCCAGGTATGCTTCTCAAGCCTGCGTGAGCTGTAAACGCCCGTGGCATAACCGTACAAAAGAAGGCGAACCATCATCTCCGGAGCATAAGCCGACTGGCCGCGACCATCCTTCTCGCGATACGAAGCATAGATCGATTCAAGATCCAATGCCGAAACCACATCCACGACAAAACGAGCCAAATGGCCGTCAGGTAGCCAGTCGTGAAGGCTGGGTGGAAACAGAAGCGTCTGGTTGACCGTGTCTGGAAGGAAGTTCTGGCCCATAACAAAATCGTAATCTGCTGGGCCTGGTCTGGACCAGGACCTCGGGCAATTCTATGGGCGACAGACTCCTAGCAGCTAAAGCAATTCCCTTTTTTCTTCCAGTTCGCGCATGAGCACCTGCAGGCGTTCGCGGCTGCGTTCGCCCACGTCCAGAAAACGAATGCCCACCAGTTGCAGTTCCTTGGTGTTTTGCACCACACCGGAGATGCGGAAGGGCAAACCTTCGGCCTGGAAGCCAACTTCAATGCGTGTGTAGATGTTGAAGGGCGATTTTTCAAGCGTCCGCAGGCGGCAGCCTCCCAGGCTCAGATCCAGGATCAGGCATTCGATCTGGCCTCCGGAGCGAACCGGATAGATGATGGCCTTGTTGTTGATTTCATGGCGCTTTTGCGTGCGACGATCGCGGGAGTCTGGGGCGGTGGCGTTCTGCAGGTCGGAAGATTCTTCCGCATCAGCGACTTGCGCGGCCAATGCAGCAGCGGCGGCTTCTGCTTCTTCCCGGGCAGCGGCTTTGGCCCGGGCGGCAGCCTGCGCTTTGTCGGCAACCTCTGCTTCAGCAGCCTGCAACTCGCAGATCAGCATCTTCAGATCGTCTTTTCGACGAGCACTCATGTGCGCAAAACGAACGCCCATCTGCCGCCAGCCGTCGCTCCACTGCACGGTGCCTCCCAGGCGGAGAGACAGACGATTGATGGTAAAAGTAATTTCCACGATGGAGCCGGGGCCCGGGGCACATTTGGCCATGGTTTCTAAGCAGCACCCGCCCAGGCTCAGGTTCTCAATCCGGCCGACCATCTCAGAGCTTTGCAGCACCAGCAGAACGCGGGCGCTGGCATCGGTGTCAAAACGCGTTTCCAGCCGCCGGTTCTGGGCAGAAGATGAGTCTTCCGTATCCTGAATCAGGTGAATTTGTTTTATCTCTTCTATCTGCTCTGCAGACATTTTCACTCCTGCAATGCAAAGTTCTCATGGTATCTAAGGGAAGACCGCCGTGTGGTCTATGTAGACGCACACCTCCGCCCATCCCCTGTGATGAGACTTTTTCAAGGTATAAATCGGCTAAAGATCAAAAAAGATCAGTGGCTGGTGGCAGTTCCTCAATGGGGAACCGGGGGATTCGTTCGAGTTTCACGGCCCTTGATTCGATCATACTGATAACTGTCGCTGGTGGTACCAAGCGACTCGTTGAACAGGCTGTCGACGCCGGTGAACAGCTTCAGCTCTTCGCGGAAGCCGTGAATGGCTTGCAGGCGGTCGGCCGTGGCGGGCAGTTCGAAACACGAGGACTTGAAAAACTTTTGGTAGCCGCGATCCAGCAGCCGGGCCAGCTCGCCCTGCAGCAGCAGGCCAGCGTCCAGCACAATCCTGACCGGATCACCAGGCGCAAGCACAGTCGCCACGCCAGCCTTGCTGACCAGCACGCTTCCATCTACGGCCTCTGCGGCCGCATACGGAACAGTTTCAAATCCGCGTGCCCGCAGCAGGTCCAGAATCAGATCGAAGCTTTCCTGAAGCGACTTTTTGCTCATCCTCGTCATCCAATCTGCGGTAGGCCCAAAAGGCCCGCGCTACAACTTTAGAGCGTTTTCGGAATGCATAGAGCTTTTTTGAGTGCTTTTCAGGGTTCCTTTTTCCTGGTGAAAAAGGAACTTAAGAGCATTCCTTCGGCCTATACCCATTCCGAAAATGCTATAACTCAATTTCGCACATTGGCAGCTCTGACGGCAATGAATTCCGCAGGTTGCCAGAAATCTTTCCTGTCCCACAGCCCAAGGGTTGTTCCGGACGCATCTGGAGGTCATGAATGAACGGAATTCCGCAGGTTACGGTCGCGGAACTGAAACAGCGCATGGATGCCGGCCAGCCGCCGGTGCTGATCGATGTGCGCGAACCAAACGAGTATCAGTTCGCCAATCTGGGCGGTACGCTGATTCCAATGAACACGTTGCCTGCCCGGCTGGACGAAATTCCCCGCGACCAGCCGGTGGTGGTGCACTGCAAGGCTGGAGGCCGTTCGCAGATGGTCTGCGAGTTCCTGGCCCGAGCCGGCTACAGCAACGTTTCAAACCTGGCGGGAGGCATCCTGGCCTGGTCGCGTGAGATCGATCCTGCCATTCCGCAGTATTGAAATTCGGCCATTCGCCATCAAATGCTTTTCGCCGCAAGAAAAAAGGCTGTATCGGCCTGAGCAAAAACCGATACAGCCTAGATCCGCAAAATGAGCTGAAAGCTGAGAGCTAAAAACTGACGGCTGACAGCCGCTTTACAAAACTATTTGCCGACGGCTGGAACTTCTTCCAGACGGCCGAAGATCATCTTGCCGCTGGCGGTTTGCAGAACACTGGTGACGATAATTTCCGTATTTTTGCCGATCAGCTTGCGGGCATGATCGACCACCACCATGGTGCCGTCGTCCAGATAGCCCACGCCCTGGTTGAACTCCTTGCCCTCCTTCAGAACGAAGATGCTCATCCGTTCACCGGGCAGTACGACTGGCTTGAGCGCGTTGGCCAGATCGTTGATGTTCAGCACCTCAACGTGGTGAATGTGTGCCACCTTGTTCAGGTTGAAGTCGTTGGTGACGACCTTGGCTTCCCACTTCTTGGCCAGTTCCAGCAACTTCAGATCAACTTCACGAATGGTGGGAAAGTCGTCGGCCACGATCTGCACCTGCAGGGCGGAGTTGGCCTGCATGCGCTGCAGCATGTCCAGCCCACGGCGGCCGCGCTGGCGCTTGGAGCCGTCGGTGGAGTCGGCCACCGTCTGCAACTCGCGCAGTACGAACTCGGGGACAACGATATTGCCGTCCATAAAGCCGGCTTCGGCAATGTCGGCGATGCGCCCGTCAATAATGACGCTGGTGTCAAGCACCTTGGCGCTGCGCCGGGTGGGCCGCTCCACGTTGAAGACCGTACCCAGAACGGACATGTTCAGCTGTTCGCCCTTGCTGGCTCCCACCAGCAGGCCAACATAGGTCATCAGTAGAAGTACAAAAATCTGCACTGCGGCTGAGGTTGACGGATCGCTGATAGCCGAGCGCAACACCATACAGAAAAGAGCCGCGCCAAAGATTCCCAGTACGCTGCCAGCCATGGCGCCAAGCAGCCGGCGCAGGCTCATTGCCCGTACGCGCAGTTCGAAAAAAATCACGGCCAGAGCGGTGATCATGCCGCCTGCCGCACTTGCCCAACTGTTCTGGATACCGAATGGATGAAGAAAAAAACAGATGCCAGACAGAAGGACTACGAAAAGAATGCGAACCAGTATCAAATCCATGGGCCCACCCCGGACAGAAAGCCTCATTGCCCACTCCGCCCGGCACAACTGGCGAGTATGCCGACCCATAGGCGGATACGTCAAGTAAAGAATCGCAGGAAGAAGCAAGAATCAGTTGAATTGGCTCATTTTTTGCTTCCGGCCAAAGGCTTTTGATCGTATTGGCATGGGAGGTCGGCTGTTGCTGGGCTCTACGAGTAGAAGAATATGTTGTACGCAAGAAGGCTGTTTGCCCATTGTAGAGATGCTTTATAGAGTCAGGCCGGATTCTCTGCGGAGGGTCCGGCCTGCAGTAGCTTTTTATGATTGTAACGGAATGCTTTGGCGCAATTTCAAAATTACTGCTTCGTCTGAAAGAGTGTTCCGGGGGCTGTTTTCCGGAGAAAACAGCATTTGCCTCCCACTGCAGCCATTCAGAAAATACTTTAGCTGGCCTGAGCGAACTCAAGCATGGGCGTGTGGCGCACGGTGCCCTTGCGCGGGCCACGCTTGCGGGCGCTCATCTGCTTGATGCGCTCCAGCAGCTCCTGCGACGAGCTGTTCTTCTTGTTCAGCAGGGCGTCGGCCGAGTGCATTTCACCAGCCATGGTCTGCGGATCGCCCAGCAGCAGCATCGGCACGTGGCCGGCAATGTTCTTCAGCCGGCTGACCAGCTGGGCGCCGTTCATCTGCGGCATGGAGTAGTCGCTGACCACCAAGTCCACGGGGGCGCTCTGGAAGGCTTCAATCGCCTCCTGGCCGTTGGTGGCCGACAGAACACGATACCCGTTGGTGGACAGCATGAAGCTCAGTACGGAAAGTTCCTGTTCATTATCGTTAACGCAGAGAATGATTTTCTTCGGCCTCATGTTTAGCTACCCGCTCCTTGTGATCTGTTTGTTCCATCCGGCGTGCAGACACACAACTCTCCTGACCGCTCCAGTGGAGCGGTTTGGGGCAATTTGCCTTTGCACAGCGGTCGCTTTCTGAGCAGCTTGAAAGATCGGTCTACGTCCAGTGATCTATCGCCGTGCAAAGGGCACACACCGGCTCGGTGGGTGGTTTGCGTGGGAATGATTCAATGGAGGATCGACTTAGGGCCGTTCTTCTCTCGCGACAAACGGATGGGAAATTCTTTTAAAAATGCTCGGCGTGAACCGGTGAATTTCTCAACGCTTCGCAAGACTACGGCGGGATGAGCACGAAAGAAAGAGAGAATAAAAGGCGAAATTTGGCCCGGAAATAGGGCGGAGTCTTCCACCGATTACTTAGGATTCACAAATCAGAAGAGTTACCTTGATGAAGACCTGTTGAAACTGTGTGTATCCCGGACGGAAAAGCAGGTCATTTGCCACAAAGCTGGTGCGACCAAAAATCTGTCAAGTCTCCAGAAAAAATTCACACCCTGTGGAGAACCCGTCCAATTGCGTTTTTGGGGTCAGCAGCGAGACGAAAGATGAGTGAGAGTAATATGCGTGTTTTCCTCATTTTATGCGGGTTTTCCTCACTTTTTCATCACTGAATCCACTCCGAAATTCAGCCTGCGCGCGAAGAATTTTTTGCTGCTTTGCGAGCTGCTTTTGCTGCCTGAGTAGACATAGAAAGACCCATAAAAAAACAGGGCAGAAGTTTTGTTCTGCCCTGCGGAAGTTAGGAACAAGTAAGTTTCAATGCGAAATTACCCGCCAAAGGAGTTCATGGCTCCCTCGATCTTCAAGGTGTAGGGCAGAGCGGCCTGGCTGGCTTCGCGGGGAGGCACTGTGCAGACCAGCGCTTCTTCAGTCTGGGTAAAGCGTAGGGGCTGGCCATTTTCCAGCAGCGTAACCCGCTCGACGTGGGCCTGCCCCTTGCGGAAGCTCTTCAGCCTGGCCTCAAAGCCTGCGCTGGAGTCTTCCGGCACCAGCAGACCGGTGGCGTAAAGCGCACCATGATTGATGGTGAAGCGGAAATCGGCGGGGGTGGGCGGAGGCAATTTCTTGTGTACGCCGCCGCCGGGCAGTCCCAGGGCAGTGGGCCAGCCGCGCCAGGTCTGGGGCGCTTCGTCGGGCACGCTAGGGCCTTCGCCGGGGCGGATCCAGGCATGCGAGCCGTAGACAGCTTCGCCGTTCCGCCGTAGCCAGTCGCCCATGGTCAGCAGGGAGGCTTGCTGGTCAGCGGGGATGGTGCCGTCGGCCATGGGCGCAACGTTCAACATGTAGTTGCCGCCGTTGCTGGCAATGATCATCAGTTGCCGCACAAGGGTAGCGCCATCCAGCACGCGCAGGCCGTGGATGTAGCCCCACGAATTGCCAATGGAGGTATCGCACTGCCATGCGCCGGGGTAGACCCACTCCGGTGCGCCGCCCATGCTTTCGGCGGTTTGCACTGCGCCAAAGAGGTAGGCCCACTGCTTGGTGCACATGGTGGCTTCCAGGCCGTGCTCGTGGGCGCGATTGAGCATATAGGCTGCAGCACGGATCTTTACCGCGTCGTACTCACGGGGATTCACGCCGTTGTCCATGTAGATCAGCTCGGGGTGGTACTTGTCGACGAGCTCCTGAACGCGGGCCAGCCAGTCTTCCTGAAAGGCCAGACTGGCGTTGGGGCCGTTCATGTCCACGTCCGGGATGGGTGGGCCGTAGAAGCCGGCATACTTCGGGTCAAACTGATCGTTGGGCACGCCCTTGGCCGGGTACATGAAGGTGTGATGCTCCATGCGGTGCGTTGAGCAGCCCCAAACCATGTTGCGCTTGCGGGCGGCGCGCTCCATTTCGCCAATCAGGTCGCGCTTGGGGCCCATCTTGCCGGCGCACCAGGGGGTCAGATCGCTATCCCACATGGCAAAGCCGTCGTGATGCTCGGCCACCGGACACATGTAGCGCGCACCAGCCTGCTGGAAGAGCTGAACCCACTCGTCGGCGGAGAACTTTTCCGCCTTGAACATGGGAATGAAGTCCTTGTAACCGAACTTGTCGGGTGGGCCGTAGTGCTGGGTGTGCCACGCCACGTCGGTGGTGTACATGTACTTGGCGTACCACTCGTTTTTGTGCGCGGGCACGGCGTACAGACCCCAGTGGATGAAGATGCCGACCTTGGCCTGATTGAACCAGCGCGGCACGGTGTAAAAATCGCGAATGCTCTGCCAGGTGGACTGCACGGGGCCAACCAGATCGGGCTTGGCGTGTGCGTAGGCATCGGGCGCGCCCGCTGGAGCACCAGTCTGCGCATGGAGACTAACAGGCAACCACGACTGCAATGCGGCCACGGGAGCGGCTGCACTGGCAGCCTTCAAGAGTGTGCGCCGCGAAATCTGAAAAGGTGTTTTCAAACTCACCGTCTAGTCCTCTTCTGCGGGCTGAAGCAAAATCTGGAATGCTCTCTTCACTGGCCCCGACAGGCTCAGGTGCTCGCACCTTCAATGTGCCATGCGGAAGCGGCTCTGCACAGTGCGCTGCAGCAGGCGCGTTGTGGCTTGTGTGAAGCTCTGCGAAAAATGCACGGATTCCGTGCGCCTGCGCTTTCGTTGCGCTGCCGGGGGCTGGTGAAATGCAGAATCGAGGTTCCGCTTGACGGAACTACTTTCCTGCTTCGCGCAAGGATTGTTCTGGCTGCAGCAAGGTGCGGGAACAAGGCAAGGATGGATGGGAGGCAAACAGAATGCGAGAAAGAGGCTGGCTTGCATGCGCCATGCGCATGTGTTGTGGCGATCAGCATTGCGCAAGGGGAAGCTTTCTCTGATACTCACTGTGTTGCATCTTTGTGTAGGTTGAATGAGCGGACTTCTTTCCGCTATGCCTTGGGAATGCGGAAACAAAAAAGCAGGAGTAAAGATGAATCGCAGGGAACTGATCAAGTGGGGAACCGCGGCAACGCTTGCCGGAGCCGCAGTGCGCGGTGCATCGGCCGCAGTAGAAAAAGAAAAACATGGCGCTGTGGAGCAGTGGAGCGTCTTCGAGTTGCAGTCGCAGGGGCCGTCGGGGGGCAATCCCTTTGTGGACGTGAGCTTTGGCGCGCGCTTTACGCTAGGGCACCGCAACATTGAAGTGAATGGCTTCTACGATGGCAATGGCCAGTACAAGGTGCGCTTTTCGCCCGATGTGCCGGGCCCGTGGAGCTTTGAAACCATCAGCAGCGCGAAGGAACTCTCCGGTCGCACGGGCGCATTCGAATGTGTGGCTGCAGTCAAGGCAAATCGCGGTCCGGTGCAGACGGCGCATCAGTTCCACTTTCAATATGCTGATGGCTCGCCGTACTTTCCCTTTGGCACCACCTGCTACTCGCTCGGCTTTGTGGGCGATCCGGTGGAGAGCATGACGCTGGAGGACATGAAGCAGGCGGGTTTCAACAAGGTGCGTCTCTGCCTGCTGCCCAAGTCGCTGGGCAAGCGCAAGGCCGTGGCCATGCCCTTTGTGCGCATTGGCCCGGAGCCGGCTGAAGTGCCTGCTGATGGAGAATCGGAACCGGCCAGCAAGCGCTTCGATTTGACTCGCCTCAATCCTGCCTATTTCGCGCACTTTGAAAGCTGCCTGACGAAGTTGCAGCAGGCCGGCATCGAAGCCGACATCATCCTCTTTCATCCTTACGATGCGCATGGTTTTTCCGCGATGGATTCAGCGACCGATGATCGTTATCTGCGCTATGCCATTGCGCGTTTTTCTGCCTATCGCAACGTCTGGTGGTCGGTGGCCAACGAATACGATTTGGTGAAGACCAAATCGATGACCGACTGGGATCGCTTCTTCCGTATTATTCAGGAGAACGATCCGTACAGCCGCCTGCGTTCGATCCATCACAGCAAGGTAATCTACGATCACTCCAAGCCGTGGTGCACGCATGCCAGTCTGCAGGAGTCCGACTTTGAAAAGTCGCCCGCGCGTTTTGCCGCATGGAACAAGCCGATCATCTATGACGAGATCATGTACGAAGGCAACATCGCACGGCGTTGGGGCAATCTTTCCGCGGAAGAAATGACGCACCGCTTCTGGCGCGCCATTGTTTATGGAAGTTATGCCACGCATGGAGAAACCTTCGCGGAGACCGAGGGGATTCCGACCTGGAGCGATGCAGGCAAGCTGCGCGGCCACAGTGCGGAGCGCATCACCTTTTTGCGTAAGGTGCTCGAAAGCACAGGCACAACGGGCCTGACCACAGCCAACGATCCCTATTATCTGAACGCCTTCAATGCCGACAAACTATATCTCTGGTACTTCGACTTTCACTGCGTGGGCGAGTACGAATTTCCGCTTCCGGAAAAGACGAAGTTCAAGGCTGAGGTGATCGATCCGTGGGCCATGACGCGCACGCCGCTGGAGGGCGTATTCAGCGGAAAAAGCAAGATCGCATTGCCCGGCAAGCCATACCATGCCGTGCTGTTCACCAAAGCCTAGGTCTCTTGCTGGAACAAAAAAGCCTCGCATTCAATTGGATGCGAGGCTTTTTTACGCTGAAAAATTCAGGCTTGAATCTGCATTGAAAGGGCACGGCTTTAGCCGTGCCGAAAAGCTATGAAAAGATGCGGGCTTTAGCCCCTGAGGGATGATCTTCAGCGTGTTCGAAGCAAAGAACGCCCTCAGCGGCTAAAGCCGGTCCACTTTTCCTTTCGAGTGGCACGACTGAAGTCGTGCCCTTTCAAAACACCACCCTGCTGCATCCACTCGACGCGAGTTTTTTACGCTTACCAAGATCCAACTATTTCGCAGGCGTGGTAGTAGCTGCAGGCTCCGCCGGATCATGCCGCGCCAGCAGCGCTTTGGCTTCCGCATCGCTGATGTGCAGAAAGCTGCCATGCTTGCAGTGCGCGGGCAGATCGGTTTCTGCTGTGATGTCTTCCCAGTGCTGCCAGTCGCGGGAGGCCACGGCCTCATAGCGAATGTGATCGCCGCGATAGTGATCGTAGAAGACGACGTAACGATCCCCAAGCTTGATGGCCGACGGACCCTCGGACCAGTTCTCGTTGATCGGGTCAGAGAAGTTGCTCCACGGACCTTCCAGCGTGGGACCAGTGGCAACGCGCTCCCAATAGGTGAGCGGCTCGGTGGATTGCTGTTTGAAGATCAGCCGGTACGGTTCGCCTTCGGCGTGGAAGATCGTCTGATCGATCACCGCATAGCCAGGATCGAAGTAGATCTGCGGCTTGGTGAAGGTGTTGAAGTCTGCGGTAAGCGACGACCAGATGCGATGCTCTCCCTTGGTCGTCTTCGAGGCGCTGGACCACAGCACGAGCCACTTGGCTTGGGCTGCGTCGTAATAGATTTCCGGAGCCCAGACGTTGTTGGTGTCGGGGTAATCCTGCATGATAGGAATCTGTTTTTGTGCGCTCCAGTGCTGCAGATCGGGCGAGTTGGCATAGCCCAACGTTGGCACATGCCATCCCCAGGTCCACACCATGTGAAAGAGCTTGTCGGGCCCGCGCGTAATGTAGACGTCGCGCATCAGTTCATTCTGTTCGGCGGGCTTTACCCACGGCTGGCCATCGTTCAGCGGTGTGTAGTGCAGGCCGTCGCGGCTGATGGCCAGATAGATTCCCTGCTTGGCAGGCTCAATGAAATAGGCAAACAGCCAGTAGCCCTGCTCGGGCGCGGGCTTCGGCTTTGGCCTTGCCGAAGCCACACTGCATACCGCCAGAAGCAAAACGAAAAATTTGCAGATGAGTTTCATGCGATCCTCTTTGATTACTGGACAGGTGCGCTGATGCTGTCGCTCGCCAGTGTCATGTTGTTCCAGTGCGACTCGGCAGTTTGCTTGCCGGTGGCATCATAAACTGTCCAGCTCCAGCTACCATCCGCAGCATGCGTTTTCTTCCATGCGATGCTGCCATCCGCGCGATAGAAAACCTCTTCGCCAATCTTGCGGCCCAGATGGTAGGCGGAAGTCCACTGCTTGTGTCCCTGCGCATCGAAGAGCGTCTGCGGACCTTCCAGCAGGGTGCGGCCATCGCTTGCTTGCACGGTAGACCAGGTAGCCTTGAGCGTGCCATGCGGCCATTTTTCGCTATGCTGAACGCGCTTTGCGTTGCTGGTGGCTTCGGCAGATTTGCCAGCCTGCACATCAAGCACCCAGGCTTCGTTCAGCTCGATCTCCACATTCACCGGATTCTTGGACGTAACAATGTGAATGACGCCGTCCGGCCCCTGCGTTGAAGTTACGTAGCCAACCGTCACGATGTTTTCGGGAAGTTTCTTCTTGCTCCACGTCTTGCCGTCGTCGCCAGAAAGTGCGACGTAAGCGCCGTCCTTGTGAATGTGCTTTTGCACCTTCGGATTGTAGTCGGCCACGAAGAACAGGCGGCCGGAGGCAAGGCGGATCACGCTGGGACGTTCGCCGCTAGCCAGCACGTCAAAGTCCGTCTTCGATTTGGTCCACGTTTTACCGCCATCGCTGCTGGTGGCCAGCGGCATGCGACCACCGATGTTGGAATTCTTGCCGCCGAAGCCGAGAATGTCGCCGTTCTGTGCCAGCACAATCGTGGTGTGACGGCCTGCGGTGCGGCCGCCCGCGTCGTACCATGTTTTGCCCTCGTCGTGCGTGCCCCACACGACGGAGACAGAGCTGTTGCCATCCGCATCCTTGCCGGTGGCATCGGTGGGAATCAGAATCGTTCCATCCTGCGTGCGCACAATGGAGTTGATGGGCTGCGAAACATAGCGGCCCACCGGCGCGGTGAAGTGCGGAAACTCGACCGGCTTCCACGTCACGCCGTTATCGTCCGATTGTGTGTAAGTAAACGGAGGCGCGCCAATCAAGCGCGGAAAGCCCCAGAACAGCCACAGCTTGCCATGATCCTTCCAGAAGACCGGTGCGGCGTTGGCAGCATCGGCAAAGAAGGGCCATGGCTCGGGCATATCCCATTCTTCACTACCTGCGCGGCGACGCATCATCATGATTGTCTGGTCAGGATCATCTTCCTTGTTGGGAGTGTTGTAGTATGCGGCAACCACGTCGCCATTGGCGAGCACCTGCACGGCCGAGTTGTGATAGTTGATGCCCAGCCCCTGCGCCAGACCAAGCTTCCAACCTACCTCGGGCATGGATTTTCCACCGAGGTTGGGGAAGATTTCATGCTCGTGATAGAAGGGCTTGGCTGCATGGGGGCCCTTGGTGAAGTCGGCTGCAGTCTGCTTCACGCCGGTCTGAAAGAAGAGTGGAGTTACCGGCGCTAGATTCGCTGCTGGATCATCCGCTTGCACTACGCGGAAGCCGATGTTACCGTGCGCCGAAGCATAACTAGGCGCCATGCTGGCCCGATTGGCTGAACGAGCGAAGAAGGGCGCCATCGCGGGATAAATCGCGGAAGGGTTGGCGACGACCTCCTTCGACTTCTGCTCTTTCGAATCCAGTCCGCCGCCACGCACTACGCGGAAAAGGCCAGTGGCTGCGCCCGTCGGATCTGTCTGTGCAGTCGCAGTGTAGGGGCCGTACCAGTCGGCTATCCACTCCGGTGTCCCTTCGCCCATGACCACGCCCCAGGGATTCGCGGTGCCCGCAGCGGGCGCTGCAGCGCCGGTGAAGTACGGCGTCTGCGTGTCAGCGCGTTCCACATATTCCCATTCGGCTTCGGTGGGTAGACGGTAGTGCTTGCCCTCTTTGGCGGAGAGCCATTTGCAGAAGGCTACAGCCTGCTCGTAACTGATGCCGGAGGCATAACTGGAAAACGCTGCACTCGGTTTATAACTCGGATCAAACTTCTGGTACTCTTCGGCGCTGATCAAATGAGATGCGATCAAAAAATCGTGGCTCAGCGTGACGCGGTGCGCGGGGTATTCATCGTAATCGCCCCGCGCAGGGCGGTCGGAACTCACGCCCATGCCGCTGATCTGCGCTCCGCTGAGGGTAACTCCATCGCCTCCCTGGATGAAGCTGCCGGAGTGAATCTTCACCAGGTCAATATTGTTGTGTTCGTTAAGATTCTGCGCCAGCAACGGCATGGCCGCGCAAAACGCCATCAGCGCAGTCTTTCTGATTCCATCCAAGGCAAAGCATTTCATTTTCATCAGGTCCAGCAGCTCCTTAGCTTTGTTTGTGTGTCTCCGCTTTAGTGCGTGAGCGATGCTTGCAGCGGTCCAAGCTCCTTGCGTTGTGCAGCCAGTTTGCCATCGACAAACAACATGAATCCGCGTCCGCGATGATAGTGTTTGCCCGTTGCATCGTAGAGGATCGTGAGCAGATGGCCATGATAGGGCAGGCCGTCGAGTGCAAAATACCTCCACGATTCGGCAGGCAGCAATGGGTTCAGATGTACTGCATCTCCATGTTGCGGACGCAGACCGATCAGGCCAGTGATCAGCGGATCAGCAAATCCGGAGTGGTTGTAGTAATTGCCGCGGCCAACCTGTTTGTGCTTGGCCAGCAGCATATCCTTGGCAATCCACTCATCGGTGTCAGCGTCCAGATCTTCATCGATCCAGTCGATTTTGCGCCCTGAAGGCAGCGTCAAGTGCTGCGCATTTACATAACTTGAAAATAGCTTGTAGTAATCGTCTTTGCTGACAATTTTTTCTGTATTTTCATTGAGTATGTTGGCCAGAGCAAGTAGTGTTTGCGTAGTTGCAAACGGCCAGGAAGGGCCATTCCAGGTGCATTGATCGCTGGATGTAAAGCGGAAGCGTGGGCTGCGCCGTTCGGCCGTTGTGGGCCCGTACTTTCCTGCAAATCCCTGTGGATCAAACAACTGCTTCCATGCCACGGCATGCTCGGGCGCAGGCGTTGCATAGAGCCACGGAATGTAGCCGATCAACTCCCGTACATTGGAGGATTGCAGTTGTGTACCCGGATCAATGAACCGCTTCTGCTTGCGAATGCCTGAATCGGCGCTTGGAGAAAGCGTTTCGTAGAACTGATCCTTATCGTTCCACAGTTTCGCTTCCATTAGTTTTTCGAGCGTTGCAGCTTTCTGATCGTATTGTGTGGCAATCTCATTTTGTCCGGCAGCACGAGCGAACTCTGCAATGGCTCGCGCATCGGCAGCCATGTAGAGGTTCAGCACCGGACGATAGCCATCGCCGCCAATCGACTTTTCCATGGCATCGCGTGTGTCGATCTGCCAGTAGAGTCCGGTGGAAGCATCAAGATTACTCGCATCCCATGCGCTGTAGTTGGCTTCCAGCGCCGACAAAAGATCCATGCCAAGCTTCTCTTTGCCGGTGGCCAGAGTTACGTCGCGCACACTGGCTGCCAGCGGGAAGCTGTACTTGCGCGCGCCGGCATCGGGCCGAGTCCAGAAGCGAGCATAGTCCTCGGCGATGCTGGAATTCCGCAGCCAGCGTGCCTCGCCCAGATGAAAGGGCGCCGCATCGGGTAGGGCGCCAAAGAATCCATCGGTTGCGTCGGGCTTGGGCAGCCACTCGGTCACAAGCCATCCCTGCTTGGACTGCACGATGTGCTTTTGCCATGCATACCAGCGGAAGTAGTACATCTCTTCGAACTGCTTGTTGGAACTGGAAAAAAGTGGAACGTGCGCAGCCATCCATGGCCATGCATCGCGAGGTGCCTGGCCGGTTGCTTCCTGTTCGTCGTGCGCAAACTGCGACACATAGCCGTGGTAGTCCTCGGCATGCAAAAGCTTTGTTATGCCGGTTCGCTGCACGGGGTTGCCTGCGCTGGCTGGCAGCAGTATCGTCGTTTGCGCCGTGAGCAATCCGCAACTAACAGCGCAGAGTTGCGCCAGGATCGTGAAGGAAAAGAGAGTCCGCATCGCGAAATGCAGTGTAATTGCTGTGCGCGGCAGCGGCAAGCAGGGAAAGATTCTGTTGCAGCAGCTTTAGCCTTGTTTGCAGAGCATGATTCTTTGATGACCCCTAGCTCCCGAGTTTCCATTGGCTTTTGCCTGCGTACGGGATGTTGGCGCAGCGCCCTGCTCCTGAATGTGCTCCTAGCTTGTTCCGAATTACGGAACATGCATTTCAGTGCTTGAACTGGCGAGAGGAACAGTGTCGGCCGAGCTTCTGACGTGTTCGCCGGAATTGCTGCATGCATTGCGCCCTTCATCGAGAGGTATTTTATGGATTCCTTCCTCGGCCTGTCTCTCCTCCACACAATGTCCTTCTCCTGAGGGAAGCGAGTTTGATAGACCTTTCCTAAGCTTTGCGCAGGGCGGCAGGATTCCGTTTTTCGGGAAAGAAAAAACAGGCTGCGCACGAAAGGATCTACCTTGAATCGCTGGTTTGCCTCAGGTTGCCTCTTGCTTCTGGTTCTTTTTTCTGGTCTGCAGATGCAGGCCGAAGACGCGCTGCACATTACGCATCAGTACGCCAATCGCGATGCGCGCAGCATGATTGGTCTGCCGCTCGGGAGCCATAAAACCATCGTGACGAAAGACGGCCAGTTGCAATGGTCGCAGTGGAGTCTGAAGCAGAAGGGCCGCGCGGTTACCTTCGGCTTCAGTGAGCAGCTAGATGGAGCGCTCGGTCTGCGTCTGCGTGAGGTGAGCGGCGGAAGAAATACCGATCTGGTGGCTGGTGAGCAGCGGCTGGATGCAATGCGCTATCCATTTGTTCTGACCGAATGGAAGGGTGGATCGCTGCAGGTAGAGGAGACGGCGTTTGCCGCATTGCAGGGTGAGCAAGGGCTGGATGTCGTGCAGTTGACGGTGACCAATGCGAGCGAAGCACAGCGCACTCTGGAACTGCGTCTGGATGGTAAACAGCGCAATCTTCCCGCCTTTGTGAGTGGTGCGCATCTGGCCACGCGCGACGGTCAGTTGCTGGCAACGGTTCTGCCGCAGTCTGGCGTAGAAGTACGGCCCTCTGAGGCCGAAGGGCTGATGCTGGTGGAGCGTCGCGTGGTTCCCGCGCATGGCTCCATCACTTTCTGGGTGGTGTTGCCGTACGATTACCCGGAGGCTAGTGTGGATCGACTGGCCACGCTCAATGGTTCGACGCTACTGCGGCAGGTGCGCGCCGACTGGGATGCACTCTGGAGCCAAGGCGCACAGCTTGAATTGCCGGTGCGCGAAAAAGAACTTGCGGATTTTTATCAGGCTTCGGTGGCCTACATTCTGATGCTGACCGAGCGGGATGAAAATGGTGAGTTATGGACGCTCGATGGCCCAGCCTTTTATCGCGAGTTCTGGGGGCGCGGCGAATATTTTCAGGCCCGCTCCATCGAGTTTGCGGGCTATCTGCCCACTGCGCTTAAAACCATCCGTCATACCTTCAGCTTGCAGAAGAGCGATGGGGAATGGGATGGCCCGGTGACGAGTGGATGGCCGGCGTGGGATAACATCGGCGGCAATGCGGCCAGTGTGTGGGACTACTATCTGCTTACACGCGATACAACATGGCTTGCGCAAGGCTATCCGCATCTGGTTGCGGCAGCGCGCTGGATCGATCTGCACCGGCAAGAGACGATGCTGCCTGCCGATGCGCCAGCGGCATCGCAAGGCATACAGCGTCAGATTCCGTGGAAGTGCGTAAGCGAAATTTCGCCCACACTCAAGCCTGGTGAAAAACCCTACTGGTGGGGACTTTTGCCGTGGAGTTACGGCGATAGCGGTTTACCGGAAGGGCATGCGTATCCGCACAATACATGGTCACTGTACGCTATCAAAATTGCCGAGCAGGCGGCGCATGTGCTCGGCCATGCCGACGACGAAAAACAGTTTGCTGCGATGTATGCGAGTTACAAACAGGATTACATGGATTCCATGCGGCGTTCTATTGAACTGGAGACGGAAGATAAACCTTATCTTCCTGCCTTGCCCACCGAGCCCGATGCTGGCGTTTCGCAGAGTCTGATTGCGGTCTATCCTACTGATCTGCTCAGCGCAAACGATCCGTGGGTGACGAACCTGCTCAAGCGTATGCGGCGCGACGAACTCGAAGGTCTGCCCACGCACATGGCGTGGATGGGGCCGAGTGGAGTGTGGCCGAGCGAGTCCTTGAATGTGGCAGAAACATACTTGCGTCGCGGCGAACTCACAAAGATGGAAAGCCTGTTGATGGCCACGCTTAATCACACCTATTCGACCGACGCCTTCAAGGAAGAGATCAAGGTGGACAAAAGCAGGCTGGTTGCCTGCGCCAGTGGCGTCTCCAAAGAGGTGGAAGATGGCAATGGCACCGGCGATATGCCCGAAGGCTGGGGGCCAGCCAATCTGATCCTACTGGTGCGGGACATGCTTTTATATGAAGACCATGACACGCTGCATCTGCTTGCTGGTTTGCCTGCGCACTGGATTGCTCCGGGTGAGCATCTTGCGTTGACCGATGCTCCTACCACGCTGGGCGGCAAGGTTTCCTTGCGGCTTGAATATCCAGAGGCTGGCCACATGCGGCTGCATCTTGAGCCGACGACTACGGTGCATGAAGCAACTGTGCGCTTTCCCTTGCCCGATGGAATGCAGTTGCGCTCTGTGAAGCGCAATGGCCAATCCATTACCAATGGGACGGGCAATACAGTTATGCTGAAGAATCTGACGGGGCCCGTTGATCTGGACGTGCAGTTCTGACCGCATGAAATTAATTTGTGGGTTCTTGCGAATAAAGTGCAGAGAGTGTTTGCCGAGGTTGTGCATGGAAATAAATGTAGAAAACAAGAAGTGGAGAAGAATGCATCGAGTTTTCTTCTCCGCCGTGGGAATGATCGCTCTGATGGTGCAGGCAATACCTGTGTGCGCTAAAAAAGCGGAAACGCCGTCTTTTACCATCACAGTTTCTCCGGCGGGAGACGACAAAAATCCTGGCACTGCAGAAAAACCATTTTGCACGCTCACTCGTGCGCAGGCTGAGGTGCGCAAACACAATGAAGCAATCGATGTGAAGGTTGAGCTTGCTCCCGGAGTCTATCGGCTACAGTCACCGCTCATCTTTGCGGCAACGGATGGTGGACGCAATGGCCATCATGTCGTGTGGCAAGCCGCTGCGGGCACAACCATGGAGAATGCGCCGGTTCTCTCCGGAGCGATTCTTGTTTCAGACTGGAAGCTCTTGGATCAGGCACGCAATCTTTACGTCGCGGAGACGCCCAAGGGACTGGACGCACGCGAGCTTTGGGTGAATGACCAGCTTATGCAGCGCGGAGCGCGAGAGATTCCGCGTGCCGATATTGACTTCAAAAACGAAGGAATTTTCTTCGAGGATGCAAAGTATGACGAGCTAAAAAAACTGACCAACCAGAACCGCATCGAAGTGGAAGCAACCGGGTTTTTTACAGATAGATTTTCTCCTGTGGAGCAGATCGAAGGCCGCGTGCTTCACATGCAGCAACCCGCATGGAAGAACAATATTTGGGGCTATGACACGATGGAGACGCCCTATCATCCGGAGTTTGCGCGCCTGTTCCTGGTGAATGCGCTGGAGTTTGTGAGCAAGCCTGGAGATTGGTATATCGATCCCGCAGCCGGCAAGCTCTACTTGATTCCTCCGATGGGCGCGGATGTGGCAAAGATGGATGTGGAGTTGCCGCACTTGAGCGTGTTGCTGGCTGTAGGCAACAACCTGGACGTACCGGTGCAGGACCTGACCTTCAAGGGGCTTCGCTTTTCGCATACAACCTGGTTGGGCGCTTCTGCGAGCGATGGCTATGCGAGCCAGCAGAGCGGAGCTTACCTGAAAGGACTGACGGCGCAGTATCCTGCCGATCCTTTATCGAGTTGCCATGAGGGCTGTCCTGCCTTTGAAACGCGGCGCAATGAGTGGACGCAAATTCCCGCCTCTGTGCAGGTGGCCGCAGCGGAGCGCATTCGTTTTGAGGACGATGTTTTTGCGCATCTGGGCCAGTACGCCTTGGGGATTGGCAATGATGCCGCAGCGAATCTGACCGGTGTAGGCCTGGGCGCAAGCGATGTAACGGTGACGCGCTCGGTGTTTACGGACGACGCTGGCGGCGCAATTGAAGCGGGTGGAGTGAGCCGCGACGCGCATCATCCACACGAGCAGCGGCAGACGAATCGCCAGATCGTGATCAGCAACAATCGCATTCGTTCCGTCAGCAAGGAGTATCGCGACCATACCGCAATTTTGAGCACTTATGTTCTGGGCGCGGTCATTTTGCACAACGACATCAGCGATGTTCCTTATGATGCCATCGATATTGGTTATGGATGGGGCATTCAGGATCCGGGTGGCAATCCGAACTATCGCTCGCGCATGCATGGATACGACTGGAAAGAGAATCTTGTTTACGATACGCCCACCACGCATCGCGACGTTGTGGTGGCGAGCAACCGTATTCATGGCGCCAAGCAATACTTCCACGATGGAGGCGCAATTTACAATTTGTCCGCTAGCCCGGGAACGTTGATTACGGAAAATTACATCTTTGACAACAACAAAATGATCGGGCTCTATCTGGATGAAGGATCGCGTTCTATTACGCTGCGGCGCAATGTTGTGGAGGGCGCGGAATGCGAGTGGCTCAATGTGAACACTGTGCACGCCATGATGCCGGTGCGCGTTTCGCCCGATAACACGGCAATTTCCAACTGGCACGATGGAACACAGATCGGGGGATTGTGGACCAACTATCAGAACAATCTCATCCTCGACGATCATCTGGTGAAGGATGGAAAGTGGCCAGACGAAGCGCGCGCGGTGATGAAGGACGCGGGCATTGAGGCGAATGCTGGTCCGGTGGCCTACGGCGATGCGAGGCCGGGGGCTGGCGACGAGACAAAGTAGGCATGGGCGGAGAATCTTCCGCCCATCTTTTTTGCAGAATCAGCCGCGCACCAGAACCGCGGAGTATGGAGCAATTTGCAGAGCTCCTTTGTGAAGTGCATGGGGCTTGCTCTGCGTGAGCGTGACGTTCTGTTTGGCGTCGAGCGAAGGGGCGCTGAGCGTCCATTGTGTATGTGCATGCCGTAATGGAGTTTGCAGAAATAGAGCGTCGGCGGTGGGGTTGGAAACAAGGATCTGCAATGCGCCGTCGCGTTCAGCCACATGCGCTCGCACCAGACTGTTGGTGTTTTGCAGAGCACACTCTACGAGCTTGGTTTCCACGAATTGGCGCATCATCAACATGCCGAAAAACTCTGGCCGACGCGTGAATCCCAGCTGCAGGCTTCCTGCAATGGGCGTGTAAAAGCCGTTTCCGCCACCATGCAGATTCATGCCCGCGCAGCCAAGCGAGGCAAAGTGCAGCATGACGTCAGCCGCCCAGAGCGCACTGGCAAAAGTATCGCTCACACCCTCCTGACCACCATTCCAGCAGGAATTTCCTTCGCAC
This sequence comes from Telmatobacter bradus, assembly GCF_048629425.1. NCBI lineage: Bacteria > Pseudomonadati > Acidobacteriota > Terriglobia > Terriglobales > Acidobacteriaceae > Telmatobacter > Telmatobacter bradus. The sequence goes on along the minus strand of NZ_CP184532.1, from coordinate 950,163 downwards.
ATGCGATAGGGAACGCCGATGGAATGCGCTGCGTCGAGGATGGTTTTCATCTCGCGTTCCAGCTTCGGATCGGGCCCCAGAAGCTTTTCAATAGTCATGCCCGGTGAACCGGCTGGACCCATGGCGTAGTAGTGCGAGGTCAGCATTTCAATCTTTGCGCCGCTCTGTTTCACGTCTTCGGCAAAGCCTGTTACGTAGGGCATTTTGTTGGAAATATCCGGCCCGGCAAAGCGCGCATTGGGTACGCGTGCCAGGATGGCTTTGTGGGCAGCCGTCCACTCCTTCCAGTAATCGGCATAGGCCCATGAGTCTGGTCTGTAGCGCGTGCGCCATGCGTCGGGTTCGTTGCCGAGCTGGAAGGCGATCAGTCTTGCGCCGAGCGTATTTTGCACGCATTCGGCTTCCTCGGCTGCACGACTGAGTGGGCCACGCCCAAGGTTCAATCCATAGAGGCAACGCCAACCCGTAGCGTCCAGAAATTCGCGCAGATTCTTGATGCTGAGCGGAGTAATCGGCGTGTCGGATTTTACATTTTTGCTTGTGTCGGGGCCGACTGTGTCAAAGGGAGCAGGTGTGTTCAACGTCTCGCGCGTGAATGCGGTGAATTCGCTTGTACCGCCGCCGATGCGCAGAACGCCCTGTGCGCCGAGTTCGCGAAATAGCGCAATCAGCGCATGGTTTTCTGCGGAAAAGAAGGCGGGGGTCGCCAATTGTGCTGACTCATAGCTGAGGCCAAGAAAGCCTTCGGGAACGGTGGCGAGTGTTTTCGTGCGATCAATCTGTAGCGTCGCCTGGATGGTCGCGGCGTTCAGCGTTCGCTGCATGAAACAGGACGCGCTGAATATGGCTGCTGTGCTGCGCATAAAATCTCTGCGGTTCATGGATTCCTCATCAAGAAGGGCCAGGAAGACATTCTTGCCCTTCTTGTCGGTTCAGGAGAAAAGCTAGTTCGCGTGGATCGTGGACAGAACGACAATCTCACCCGGCGCAAGAACGAGGCTGGAAGCGGGTGTGCTCACGGCGTTCTCTTCTTCTGTGCTGGTGCGTTCAATCTCTGCCCAGGCATGCGTTGCTCCGGTTAGCTGGATGCTGCGTGCCACGGATCCACGATTGATCATCACCACCGTCTCGTCCTTGCTGTCGGCAAAGGCCGTGGTTAGTAAATCCGGATCGTTGCTGTTGGCACTCACGCGCAGCATGCCTTTGTGGATGTGGCGGCTGTAAGCACCGAGTACGCGCAGTTGAAAGCTCGACGGCGCGACCGTCCAGCCTTGGGTGCGGTCGGGAACGAGCAGCGAACGCGATGCGCCAAAGCTTGGCTCTTCCACGTCAAGCAGCACCCAGCAGTACATCAATGCAACGGCGTCTAGCTCGGTCAGATTCTTGTGATAAAGCTGCGCCGCGGCAAAGGCCACACGGTAGGACGCCTCCTGCAAATGCGCATCGTTCAGGCAGATCTCGGTGGCAATGAACTCCTTGTCTTTGCTGGCCTCGCGCATGGCCTTCAGACGCGCATCATACATATCGGGATTGGCAGCGAATTCCTGAAAGTCGTACTCGTGCGTGGCCGTGTAGTCGAGCGCCTTCCATGCGGCAGCGTTCTGCGCCAGATCCTTGGCGCGGCTGGAGCCCATGTACATGTAAGGTGCATCGGCCATGTGAATGCGCGTCGAGGTGAAGCCTGCGTTGTCGAGGGCGTGGCGCAAGGCCAGAACCATGGCGGCAAAGACGGCGGGCGGTTCTTCCACTTCATTCTGTACGCCAATGATCAGCGGGGCTGCACTGGTCTTTTCTTTTTCCTTTTTGCAGAATTCGACCGCGATGCGCGCATACTCATCGGCCTTGGCCTGCGTCTTGATGGACTTATTCCATGCGTCGTAGACGTGCGGCCCGTCGTAGGCTTCCGTGGCCCACTTAGGCAGCGCCCACAGCTCGTAAATCACATCGCCGCCCAGCGCCGTAATCTTCCGGTTGTAGTCGAAGCTTGAGACTTCACTGTTGGGAAAGTTATCGCCATAGTAGTGCGGCGTGGCTTCGGCGGCGTTGTCCATGTTGCTCAGGTCGGGCTTCAACTCCGTACCCATGGGGTACTCGCGTTGTAGCAGAAGATTGTAATGCTTGATCAGATTCCAGTAAGCATTTCTTCCCTGCTCACTCAGCTCGTTATAGGCGGGAATGCTGGGGCTACCGCCGAAGCCAAGCATCTTTTGATGTTTCTGACCTTCCTTGATTTCAATAGATGCAGCGATGGCCTGTGGCTCGATGAGTGTACCGGATGCGACGCTGTGTTGATTCCGCAGCGCGGAGAATTGCAACTGATGGCGGGTTACGTCGAAGAGCAGCGGCACTTCCAGCACAGCTTGCCCATTGAGCAGAACGCGGACGGCAAGATGCGCATCGGCAACGACGGTGAGCGAATGCACCGGACCCAGAAACTGTCGTTCCTGCTCGAGAATTTTCTTGTCGGGATGGTTTCCCTGACCATCGTACAGGCCGTACGAATCATAGGAGTGTTCCGCGATCCGGACCTTGCTTTCGCTTAGTTCCACGATGAATCCGGCGTGGGGTCCGGTGAAGATCCAGCGCAGCGCTGTGTGCTGTTCCAGCGGTTGATCAAGAGTGAGCGTGCGCTCGAAGAGAGGCGAAAGCTCCTCATGGAAGTAGGCGCGGGCAATCTCGTCGGGTCGCGACCAGCCTGCGCCTGCAGGGCCATCAGAAACAAATTTGTAGTGATCGAGCATTGCGCCCTGCGGCGTGTTGGCGTCAGAGAGCACGAGCGCGCTTTGCGACCATGCGCAGAGCGTGCAGAAAACCAAAGGCAACCAGGCAAAAGAGTGAAAGGAACGCATGGCTACGATTATGTTGGCTGTTGCCGCGCTGTCAAGTAGATTGCACGTCGGCGCGCAGGCCGCTTTCAGACAAAAGAGCGCGTCCGTCGAGGCTTTTCTTATGGAACAGGCCATGAGCGTGCCGTGATTGTTCCGATTACGTCTTGTCTGTTGTTCGTTCAACTCTGTATCCTGTATGCGATCGGATGCAGACATTTTTCAGTCCGGTTCTTCTGTGCGGTCAGCTTTGCTGTCGCATTTTCTTTTACTTGTAAAAGGCATTATGTCCGGAAAGGAAGCACGCAACTGATCCTCGATAAATTTAATCTGAAGGGTAAGAATGCGTTGGTGACCGGCTCTTCACGCGGCATTGGCGCGGGCATTGCACTGGCTCTTGCCGAGGCTGGAGCCAACATCGCGCTGCATGGTTCGCGTTCGGTTCCTGCGGAAAGCGTCAATGCAGTTGCCGCCACCGGTGTGCGTCACATTGAACTGACGGGTGATGTGGCCGATCCTGCGGCTGACAAATATCTGATCGAGCAGACCATTGCACAGCTGGGCTCGTTGGACATTTTGGTGAACAACGCCGGAATCATTCGCCGCGCGCCCGCTGCCGAGCACAGTGAAGAAGACTGGGCTGCGGTGATTGACGTGAATCTGAACAGTGTTTTTCGTCTATCGCAGCTGGCTGGCCGTCACATGCTGGAGCGTGGTTCGGGCAAAATCATCAATATTGCCTCGCTGCTCAGCTTCCAGGGTGGAATCACGGTGCCCGGCTACGCGGCAGCCAAAGGCGGAGTCGCGCAACTCACCAAGGCTTTGGCCAACGAGTGGACGGCGAAGGGCGTGAGCGTGAATGCCATTGCGCCCGGCTACTACGCCACCGACAATACCGAAGCGTTGCAGAAGAATGAAGAGCGCAGTCGCCAGATTCTGGAGCGCATTCCGGCAGGTCGCTGGGGCCAGCCTTCCGATCTGGGCGGTGCTGCCGTCTTTTTGGCCTCGGAGGCAAGCAACTACGTCAGCGGCCACATTCTTGTAGTCGATGGCGGCTGGATGAACCGCTAGCCACCTGCAGTGGAGCTAACTGCTTCGCGTGGCACAGCAAGGACATAGGACATGGGGCGGGTTTTATGCGTCCCTGGACCCTTTTATCGCACCGCACAGCCTTCCCTGCGTTTCGACGTAGGGAAGGCTGTGCTGCGTCTAGGCGTAGATTTTGGCTCTAGCGTATCAAAGTCAATGCCGTTCCAATGCGCCCCCAAAAAGCTGAGAGCTGATAGCTGTTTTTTGCGGAAGGCCACGTCTCCCTCCAGCCGCGCTACCGGGTCGCTGGCAGTTGTAAGGTGGGTAAATTCTGCTCGCCGTCGGTACATTGCCAGCGCTGAAACCAGTGCGTCGAAGGCATCTTCGCTTTCCTCGGCGGTTTTTCTGGTTGCGGGCGAGAGTTCAGGCAGGCTGTTCAGGTTCATTGCCGCAAGATAGCTGCGGCGGGCATTGGCGTTGCTTTTGGCCACAGGACCAGTCAGCAGGCGGGGGTACATTTCCACCACCAGCGGTAGCTGCAGTGCGTCAAAGGGCCAGATGGCTAAGCCTGCCCGGCGCAAACCGGCCAGCAGGGGCATTCCCCGCAGCGATCCGGTTCCGGCTGAGCCTGCGCCGCCGATCTGGTAGATCGACTTTGGCTGGATTCCAGCCACGTTGATCGATTTTTCGCACAGCCGCAGTTGCTCGCCGGGAAAGGGCACTGGCCGCTTTTTGCCCGGCTTGCCCCAGAAGGGCGCGGGGCAGTTGGCAAGCCAGCTTTCACCCTTCTCGGCCACCAGCTGCCAAAGTTCTTCGATGCTCTTGAGCTTGTTGCGCCGGAAGAAATCCGCCGGAAACGAGAAGGAGAAGTCGAGCCCGACCACGACGTTTTTCTCTTCTTGCAGAAGCTCCGTGGTGAGCCATGCGAAGACTTCAGCGCGGATGCGGCCGCGGGTCAGGCGGATGCTTTCGGCGTCCACTTCCGCCACAACGATGTGCGTCCGCTGCGCTGTTTCCGCTTGGCTGCCCGACCAGTCGATGGCGATGGTGCGCGTAGGAATCTTCACTCCGCGTCCAAATCCACACTTTCGAGCGCGGCGAGCGTCTCGTCGGGCACATCCCACTGGCGCAGCACCTTGTAGATGGTGGTGGTGGAGAAGCCTGCCCCAATCAGCCGCCGCATCACCCGTGCTGTCTCTTTATCGTTGGTGGGTTGCTTGATGCGCTTGCGCTCCAGATGCTGGCGGGCCAGTTGTACCTCGTCGGTCTGGCCGTAGCGGGCTTCGATCGTTTCGTCCACCAAATCAGCATGCACACCCTTGCGCTGCAGATCCTGCCGGACCCGCCGCTGGCCGAAGCGTTCGTTTTCCTGCCGTAGACGGGCGTAGGTTTCAGCAAAAGAAGCATCGTTCAGGTAGCCGTATTCCTTAAGGCGTGCGAGAACGGCAGTGACCAGATGCTCGCCTGTCGCGTCCGGCTCAACGCGGGTGGCCATCTGCCGCCGTAGCTCAGCCTCGGTGCGCATGCGTCGGCCTAGCGCCTTTACGGCATAGTCGAAGAGGCCAGCTGCGTCGAGTGGGGCCTTGGGCTTGCGGGATTGGGTATTGAAGGGCAAAAGTACAGCTCCTAGCTTCTAGCTTCCAGCTTCCAGCTTGTGGGTGCAAGTGCAAAAGTTTGCCTGCCTGCTCTTTGTGCAAGGGCAGGCAGGCTGTTGTTCCGACAAAAAAGCTGGAGGCTAGCAGCTAGAGGCTGCTTTATTTCGTCCACTCGTCCACCCAGTCGTTCACCGTCCTGTACCAGAGCTGAGAGTTCTGCGGCTTGAGCACCCAATGGCTCTCATCGGGGAAGTAGAGCATCTTGGAGGGCACTTTGAGCCGTTGCAGCGTGTCGAAGAGCTGATAGCCCTCGCTCACGTCCAAGCGGTAATCCAGCTGGCTGTGAATGACCAGGGTGGGCGTCTTGAAGTTTTTGGCCGAGCGCATGGGCGACCACTTCTCGAACGGGTTTTCATCCACAGGTTTGCCGTAGTAGTCCCACGGATGGCCCTTGAATTCCCACTCGTTGAACCACATCTCTTCGGTCGATCCGTAGGCCGACTCGGGGTTGAACATGCCGTCGTGACTCACAATGCACTTGAAGCGGTCGCTGTGGCCTAGGATCCAGTTGGCCATGAAGCCGCCGTAGCTGGCACCAAGTGCGCACTCGCGCGTCTTGTCGATGAAGGGAAATTTCTTCTCCGCTTCGTCCAGGCCGGTCATCAGATCGGTGAAGGGCTTGCCGCCCCAGTCGCCGTTGACGCCGTCCACTACCTTCTGCCCGTAGCCGGTTGAGCCGCGCGGATTCACCATCACCACCACGTAGCTGTTGGCGGCAAAGAGTTCGGCATTCCAGCGGTAGCTCCACGCATCGCCCCATGCACCCTGCGGTCCGCCGTGGATGAGGAACTTTACCGGATACTTCTTGGTGGGATCAAAGGCGGGCGGCGGAATCACAAAGCCCTGCAGCTTGGTGCCGTCCTTGGCCGTGAACCAGTAGTCCTGCATCTTGGGCAGATCGAGCTGGGTTAGAAGATCGTCGTTGAGGTGAGTCAGCGGAGCGAGAGTGGCTCGAAATGTTTTAAATCCCTGCTCGTTCACAGCCTCTTCGATCACATCGCTTTGCTGAAGCAGAATAGCCTCGGAGGGCTGATCGACCGTCATGCGGGTGGCGAGGATCGGTCCAGGGAAACCGGCCACGATGCGTGGATCCGGACTCGCGGGCAAAGGATGCAGGTCGCTGAATTCACCTTTCGCAGAGATTCGCGCAGGCTCTCCCGCATTCAGACCGGTAATATAAATGCCGGCCTCGCCATGATTGCCGCTGATGAAATAGATGCTCTTCGAGGAAAACGCCCACGCAAACTCATCCACCCAGTTTTCAAACTTGGGCAGCAGATCCCGCACCGCCGACTCGCTGGCTTGCTGACTTGCTGACCCGCTGCCTTTCGCTCTGTCGTAAACCATCAGCCGGAACTTGTCGCTCTCATATCCGGGCCGCTCCTGCGAGCGCCATGCAATGTACTTGCCGTCGGGCGAATACGCCGGATTGAAGTTTCCGCCCTTCGAAGTGCTGATCTTTACCGGCTTGGCCCCGGGGTTCGTCAGATCCAGCGTAAAAATGCTGGCGCTGGTGCTGATGGCCGGTTCTTCGTCCAGATTTTCCGTGAAGGCCAGCTCCTTCGAGTCAGGTGAAAAGGCAAAGCTGCTGCCGCCGCCCAGCGCAAAGGGAGGAACATCGCGCGGATCGTTGGGGGTCAGATCACGCACCGCGCTGTTTCCGAGCGCTGCCACGAAAAGGTGCGAGCGCTTTTCGCCGGTGAAGTGGTCCCAGTGGCGATAGAGCAGGTGAGTGAAAATCTGCGCCTTCACCTTGCTGGTGGCAGCGTCCAGATCGCGGTCGCTGTTGCATTTGTCACCGGTTGAGTCTTCGGGCGTGATGGCCTTGCAGTCGGGGTAGACAGCCGAGGTGAAGACGATGGACTGCAGGTCGGGCGACCACTCGGCATTGTCTGCGCCAGTCGAGATCAGGGTCAGGCGATCGGCATTTTCCACCGCGCCCGTAGCCGCATCAAAGTCGGCCAGCCAGACCTGACTGGAGCCCGTGCGGCTGCTGAGGAAGAGCACCCGCTTGCCACTGGCGGCAAACTGCAGGCCGCTATCGCCGGGGCGGAGTTCGGTGATTTTTTTGGCCGCGCCGCCTGCCACCGGCTGCATCCACCACTCGGTGTCCTTCTTGTTTTGGTCAAGATGGACGGTGGTGACAGAGTAGGCCAGCCACTTGCCATCGGGGCTAACGGCGGTTTCGCCCAGTCGCTTCATGGCCATCATGTCTGCAAAGGTCATGGGCCGCTTTTGCAGGGTGTTTTGGGCCGTGGCAAGGGTGAGGGCAGAGGCGAAGAGTGCAGAGAGTAACAGAAGTTTGCGCATGGGGGTCCTGAAACGAGCGCCGCATGGGTGTGAGGCTACTCGACTACAGAGTGTATACCGAAAAGCAGTCTCTAGCTGCTAGCTTCCAGCTTCCAGCGGCTTTCATGCAAGAAAAAAGGCTGTACCGGCCTGAGTAAAAGCCGATACAGCCTCGATGTGCAAAATACGCTGAAAGCTGATAGCTGTCTTTCGCTACACGATCAGCCCGGAAGCAATTTCTGCCACAGCCTTCAGCGCCGCGTCGATCTGCGCCTGATCCTTGCCGCCAGCTTCGGCGATCTCGGGCTTGCCGCCGCCCGAACCACCCAGCAGCTTGGCCACCGCGCCCACCAGCTTACCTGCCTGGATGCGCTTGGTCAGGCCCGGAGTCACACCGGCAATCAGGGCGACCTTTTCATCGGGTTGTGCGGAAGCGATCAGCACCACGCCCTCGCCAATCTTTCCCTTCAGGTTGTCCACCAGCGTACGCAACGCACCGCGTTCCAGCTGATCGGCCCGCAGCGTCACCAGCTTGATGCCCTTGACCTCAACGGCCTTTTCGACCGCCTCGTCCAAAGTACCCGCAGCGGACCTCATGCGCAGTTCTTCCAGTTCGCGGCGCAGCTTTTTCAGTTCGTCTTCCTGTGCCGCCACACGGCCCTTGAACTGCTCCAAAAGATTGCCGCCGGAAGGCACGAGCTGGGCGGTGAACTGTGCCAGTGCGTGATTCTCACGGAAGGCGGCCAGCGAACCAAAGCCGGTGATGGCTTCAATGCGGCGTACGCCTGAGCTGACCGAGCTTTCGCTCAGAATCTTGAAGAGGCCGATCTCACCGGTTGAGCCCGCGTGCGTTCCACCACAGAGCTCGGTAGAGAAGCCGTTGCTCAGCTTGATGATGCGCACCTTGTCGCCGTACTTTTCACCGAAGAGAGCCATGGCGTGGAACTCGTTGACGGCCTGATCGATGGGAATGTCTTCGAAGACCTCAACCAGCGCATCGCCCATGATCTCGCGATTGACGAGGGTTTCAATCTCGGTAAGTTCCTCGTCGGCCACCTGGGCAAAGTGCGAGAAGTCGAAGCGCAGACGGTCGGAATTCACCGCCGAACCGGCCTGCTTTATGTGCGCGCCCAACACCTGACGCAGCGCGGCCTGCAGAATGTGCGTGCCGGTGTGGTTGCGCTTGATGGCGTCGCGGCGTTCGGCTTCCACGATGGTCTGGACGGCATCGCCTACCTTCAGCGCATGCTTGACCACGGCCTTGTGTACGCGCACGCCCTGCACGGGCAGCACGCAACCGGTGATTTCGGCAACGGTAGCATTTCCATCGGACGTGAGGAAAACACCAGTGTCGCCAGCCTGGCCGCCAGAATCGCCGTAGAAGCTGGTGTGGCTGAGAACAACGTCAACCACATCACCTGGAACCGTGGCAGGAATGCTCACCCCGTCCTTGACGAGGGCAATCACTTCGCCTGCGGCATGGAGCTGCCGGTAGCCCAGGAAGGTGGTTTTAGCCAGATCGCGGAAGACGGGGCTGGCTGTCTTCTGGCTGCCGCCCTTCCAGCTGGCGCGGGCGCGGGCCTGTTCTTCGGTGCGAGCGGCTTCAAAACCGGCCTCATCAAACTTCACACCAGCGTCGCGGGCGGCGTCCACCATAAAGTCCAGCGGCAGGCCGAAAGTCTCGTACAGATGGAAGGCCTTTTCGCCGGTGAAGTTGCCCTTGAGCTCTTCATCCAGGCGGACCAGACCAACCTTGAGCACGCGGTCGAACTGCTTTTCTTCCGCTTCAATGACCTTGGCCACGCGATCAGCCGAATCGGCCAGCTCAGGATATGCGCCCAACATCAGATCGCGTACGGCGTAGACCATCTGGTAGAGGAAGGGCTTTTCCTGCCCGAGCAGGCGGCCATGGCGGATGCCACGACGCAGAATCTTGCGCAGCACGTAGCCGCGACCTTCATTCGAGGGCAGCACGCCATCGTTGATCAGGAAGGTAGCCGCACGGGCGTGATCGCTGATGATGCGCAGGCTGGCGTTTTTCAGCAGCTCTGCCAATTCTTTTTCCTGCTCTTCAGCTGACTTGCCAACTTGCTGACTCGCTGACTCGCTCAATCCGGTCAGTTCTGCAGCGCGGGCAATCAGCGGCGTGAACAGGTCGGTCTCAAAATTGGAAATCTTGCCCTGCAGCACGGCGGCCACACGTTCCAGACCCATGCCGGTATCCACACAGGGCTTGGGCAGCGGAGTCAGGGTGTAGGTGGTCTTGTCGTCCACGGTCACAGCCGCGCGGTCGAACTGCATGAAGACCAGATTCCAGATTTCGACGTAGCGGGCGTCGTCCTGGCCGAAGGGCTTGTCAACGCCGGGCTCGTCGCCCACCTCAACGCCCATGTCGTAGAAGATCTCAGAGCAGGGACCGCAGGGGCCAGTTTCGCCCATCTGCCAGAAGTTGTCCTTCAGGCCTAGCTCAAAGATGCGCTCCTTGGGAACGCCTGCCTTGATCCAGAACTCTTCGGCCTCAGTGTCGCGGGGCACGCCGTCAGCACCTTCAAAGATGGTCACGTAGAGCTTGTCTTTGGGGATGGCCAGCCACTCTTCGCTGGTGATCAGCTCCCAGGCAAAGGGAATCACTTCGGACTTGAAATAGTCGCCGAAGCTGAAGTTGCCCAGCATTTCAAAGAAGGTGTGGTGACGTCGCGTAAAGCCGACGTTTTCCAAATCGTTGTGCTTGCCGCCGGCGCGAACGCACTTCTGCGAGGTCGTGGCCCGCTTGTAATCCCGCTTCTCGGCGCCCAAAAAGACGTCCTTGAACTGGTTCATACCAGCGTTGGAGAAGAGCAGGGTGGGGTCGTTGGCTGGCACCAGGGACGAGGAGTGAACCCGACGGTGGCCCTTCGACTCAAAAAACCGCAGGAAGGTCTCGCGAATGTCGTTTCCAGAGCGATATTGCATGGCCTTAACAGTGTAATTGGGCAGGCCATGAGATTGGGAGGGGAGAAACAGCTTTCGACTCTCAACCGTCAGCTTTCCGCTCTTTTGTGGCGAAGTAAGGGAAGGTCCTGCTTGCAGATTTTCCTGGACTTGCCAAAAGATGGTACAGCCTCGGTCCGCTGAAAGCTGCTTTTGCACCCTCCCTACGGGCCACCTGCGGTGGGGCTAATTGCTTCGCGTGCCACCTGCGGTAGGGCTAATTGCTTCGCGTGACTTGGCCTGGATTCTTGATCGAGTTTTTGCGCCGTCCCTACGGGACTTTGTTCGTCGCTGCTGCCGCGTACCCCCACGTTGAAACGTGGGGCTAACCTGCATTGCGCCTACGGCGCGGAATTTTTACTGTCTTGTACCAAACTCTATGCTGCTTCGATCTGCAGAATGAACTGAAAGCTGAAAAGCTGCATCCAAAAGCAGAACAGCCACCCCGAAGGGCGGCCGTTCTGTTTTTGAAGTCAAGCAGCGATTTACCGCTCGCTCTTCCAGTTGATGAGATCGCCGAGAGTCGTGGTGGAGCTGGAGACCTGGTGCTTGTGGTCTGCCTTGTAGCTCTCCACCTGAGCGCGGCTGGCTTCCTGGCCAACTGCACGCAGGCTGAGGCCCACCTTCTTCTCTTCGACGTTGATCTTGATGATCTTGAACTCGTGCTCAAGACCGACTTCGAGCTTGCTTGCGCCTTCTTCACCTTCACCAGCTTCGCTGATGTGGCAGAGACCCTCGACACCCTCGGCGATTTCGACGAAGGCACCAAACTGGGCGGTGCGCAGCACCTTGCCGTGGACAACATCGCCCACGCGGTGCGCGGCAAAGAAGCTTTCCCAGACGTCGGGCTGCAGCTGCTTGATGCCGAGCGAGAGGCGGCGGTTCTGCGGCTCAACACCCAGAACAACAGCCTTAACCTTTTCACCCTTCTTCACAACTTCAGAAGGATGCTTGACGCGCTTGGTCCAGCTGAGGTTCGAAACGTGGACCAAACCGTCGATACCGTCCTCGATTTCGACGAAGGCGCCGAAGTCGGTCAGGTTGCGGACGCGACCTTCGACCAGGGTACCGGCCGGGTAGCGCTCGCTCAGGTTCTCCCACGGATTCTCCATCAGCTGCTTCATGCCGAGCGAGATGCGGCGGTCGGCCGGGTTCACGTTCAGAACCACAGTCTCCACTTCGTCGCCGGGCTTGACCATCTTGGAGGGATGCTTCAGGCGCTTGGACCAAGTCATCTCGGAAAGGTGAACCAGACCTTCAATGCCCTGCTCCAGCTCAACGAACGCACCGTAGTCGGTCACCGACAGAACGCGGCCCTTGACGTGTGCGCCAACCGGGTAACGCTCAGAAGCGTCCAGCCAAGGATCAGGCGTGAGCTGCTTGAAGCCAAGCGATACGCGCTGCTTATCCTTGTCGAACTTGAGAACCTTGACCTGGATCTCATCGCCGACGTTGACCAGATCGCGGGGATGGGTCAGGCGGCCCCAGCTCATATCGGTGATGTGGAGCAGGCCATCAATGCCGCCCAGATCAACGAACGCACCGTAATCGGTGAGGTTCTTGACGGTGCCAGTCAGCACGGCGTCTTCGCCCAGATGCTCAAGAGTCGTGGAACGGCGAACCGTCTGCTCTTCCTCGAGGATCTCCTTGCGGCTGACGACGACATTGCCACGCTTCTTGTTCAGCTTGATCACGCGAACTTCAAGCTGCTGGCCGAGGTAGCCATCCAGGTTGCGGACCGGACGAATCTCCAGCTGCGAACCAGGAAGGAAGGCCTTCATGCCGATGTCAACCGTCAAACCACCCTTAACGCGGCTGACGACGGTGCCAATGACGGCAGTCTTATCAGCAGCAGCCTTTTCGATCGAATCCCACACCCGCAGGCGCTGGGCCTTTTCGTAGCTGACCAGGTAGCCGCCCTCGGGCTCCTCACGCTCAATCACCACATCGATCACATCGCCGGCGACGAACTTCACCGCGCCGGTGTGATCCTGGACCTGCTCGAGCGGCACAAGGCCCTCGCTCTTCAAGCCCACATCCACAACCAGATGCTTTTCAGTCTGCTTGATCACCGTGCCGGCAACAACCTTGTCGCCATAGGCTTCAACAGCGGCGGCTTCCGCGGCCTGCTCACGCTCGAAGGCTTCGAGGGCGGCCGAGAAATCGACGTTATCAAAGTGATCAGCCATGCCATCGGCTGCTTCTTCAATTTCGGGTTCAGTGGTGGTATCGGCGTCCGTGGTCGCTGCGATGGCAGCGGTTTCAGGGGTGGACGTGGATTCGGACGACGGCTGCTGGAGTTCCGTCGCAATTTCAGGCGTAGAAATTTCCAATTCGGTGTTCAGGGTTGTGCTCTCGGTTTCGGGATTGAGGACGTCAGACATTACGGAGTACTCCGGACTCCTGGCTCCCGCAACGGCTTGAACCGTTACTGGGATGGCTCCACGCAATCGAGCACAGGCCAAGGAGGCCTGGCGACCACATACAATTGGAGCCGGAACTCTGCGGTTCTCTCGCGAAGACTCGCCCTTCGGTCCGAAGACCGACTGTACAGGGGCTTGAGTCTCCTAGGAAATTACCGGGCAGGCGACGGCGCCAAGGCGGCGGCCGCAACTCGCTGCTGGAATCCGCGCAGGAAGCTACATCTAAAGTGTAGCAACGCTGGCTTTGGAGCGTCAATGAAAGTTGACCGTGAAAGGGCTCTAATCCCACATTCCAGCAATTTTTTTCCCATTAGCCCACAAATAAGGCCGTTTTGCACGTGGAATGAGGCAGCGTGAAGCAGCTGTCAGTTTTTCCTTGCCACGGAAAAGACCTCCGGCAGACCTGAAGCCTTCTGTAACAACTTGAAAAGTTGAAAATCAGGTGCCCGGACCCAGCCAAAATCCAGCTGGAGGCAACGGTTGTGAACTAGGTTAGCCCCACGCTTCAGCGTGGGGAATGAGTCCCGTCAGGGACGAAGCAAGCCTTTCCCATTAGCCCTGCTGTGCCACGCGAAGCAGCTAGAGCATTTTCGGAATACACGTAGCCCTTTTTAAGGGCTTGCAAGGTGCATTTTTCTTGAGGAAAAAGGCACTTAGCGCCCAGCTTTCGGTCTACAGCAATTCCGAAAATGCTATGGCCCCACCGCAGGTGGTCCGCTACTCCTCGAAAATGAACAGGTTGTCGTCGGGGTCGGTGGTGGAGAAGCTCTTCTTCTGCTCCTCAATCGTCAAGCCAGCCACCTTGGCCTTCGCTTCTGCCTGCTTTAGATCGTCCACATGCAGGTAGAGCGCGGGTTTGCTGCCGGCTGGCTGCAGGCTGATCCACGGGGAAGGCTTTTCGGTGATCTGGATGTGCAGCCCCTGCCCTACGGACGTGACTGCAAAGCCCATCTGCTCATAGAACTTGCGGGCCGCTGCCTGATCGGGCGCGGCAAATTCAACGCCCACGATGGCCGTAGAGATACGGTTTGCGCCCAGATGCTGCCCCTGGTCCAGCATGTGTTTGGAGCCGGGCATGTACTGGGTGAACTCGGTGGTGCGACCATCGGGATCGTTGAAGGCGGTAATCAGATTGCCCGCGCCGGCCTTGTGAACCTGACCGGGCTGCAATCCGCGGCTGGCCAGCGCGGTGGCGTAGGCGGCCAGATCATCGGACTCATAGCAGACGTGCAGCCAGCCGAGCGGCTGGGCAGCCGCAAGCTGGGTATAGACCTCAATGAACTGGCGGTCGTTGATCTTGACGAAGATCTGGGTAACCTTGCCTTCCTTGTTGGTAAAGCTGAAGGAGGGCTGATAGCCAAGTTTGGCAAAGAAGGCCAGTTCTGCATCAGCATTGCTGGCGCGATAGGCCACGTGGGCAATGCCGCTGGCGGCCGGCTTCTGCGCCACGGCCACAAGACTGAAAACACAGGAAAGAACCAGGACGGACAAAAAAGAGCGAAGTTTCATGGTAGGCATTCTTCCTTTTCAAGCGCTCGAACAAACCCAATGTTCCCGTAAGCTATCCATCTTCCCACAGGAGACCACTTGCTGGGGAGGTGGGTCCTCGGTAGAGCTTCGCTCCTTCTTGCGCAGGAATGCCGGCCATGCGCTTGCTGCGCCTGGCCGGCATGAGGTTTTCCTGTTCCTACTGACTGACCTTGAAGCGATAGGTGAGTTGCGCATAGACCAGCGTCAGCGGAGCCCCATGCGTATGGCTGGTCATCACGTACCCAGGGAAGAAGTGACCTACGCCAAAGTTGCCCACATAGGACTTATGCCAGATGTACTTGCTGGAAGCATCAAAGCCGGTGCCAATGCCATCATGCAGTAAGCCTCCGGTAGGTGCAGTCACCACGCTCGACCCTGAACCACTGTAGACGTTATCGTGCCGATTGGCCACATGCAACGACTCCGCCTGGAAGAGCACCATCCAAGTCTTGGTCGGCTCAAAAAACAAATTGCCGCGCTCCTGTTTGATGTTCTCAAAGCCGAACAGATCCACCAGGCCGAAGACGTTGTGGTTGCTCGGGAACTGTTGGTCAAAGGTGCTGATGCGCTTCAGATTCACATGCGGATTGCCGGTGGCATAGTCGTACTCACCCTGCAGATGGAACTTCCAGGGCACGTCAGGAATGCGATAGCCGCCGCGCACAATGCCAGAACCCGAGTGAATCGAATCGTTGCTGTAGCTGCCACGCTGCAAATCGCCAGTACCAGAAGTATCAAAGTTGAAAGGCAGCTTGACCTCCCACGCCGAGCCAAAGGTGTACTCGGTCTCGCTGCCTACAATCTTCTGCAGACTGGTTACCCGCGGCAGAGCGCGCACCAGGAAGAAAGGCTGAATCGAGGTGTTGGGATGCAAGCCTGTTAGATTGCCCTCGATGCCATGAAAGGTCAAACCCGCTCCATGCTTGTCCAGACTGGTGGGAGCAATCGTCACCACCGATGAGGAAAACATGTCCACCCGGTTCTTTCCTCGGATCAGGCGCAGATCGATGGCATCAAACGTGCGGCTGGTCTGAGTCCAGTCGCTGATACCGATCACGCGCTCATCGCCAAACTTCAGCTCCTGCCTGCCCACAAACAATTGCGCCTGTTTCTGGTAGTGGAAGTTCAGATAGCCCTGACGCAGATCGAAGGTATCGCGCATATTGGAAGAGGTGTCGCGCAACGGCAGACCAAGCGCATGCAAATCATGAAACTGCGCAAAAAAGGTCAACCACGGCGCAGGCCGCACTTCCAGGCCGCCACGCACGCGTTCCAGTTCATAGAGACGATCTTTGCCCGACACATAGCCAAGCGCGGTCTGCTCTTCAGTACGGGCACGCAATTCCATGTTCAGCGTCATCCAGGACGGCACGCCCTGTACCTTAAAAGACTGCTCAATACCCTCTTTGCGAGGATAGATTTCTTGCTGTGCCGCCAGGTGCACGGTCGCTGCAAACAATGAGGCCAGCATCACGAGCCCCAAACTAAATCGGCCCACGATACGGGCATTACTCATCGATTGAAAAACAGGCATTGCATACCTCCGTAGAACGGGTATCCGCACACAAGAGAAACGGCGCGCGGTCCAAAGGATGTACTTCTGAGAAGACATCTGCACGTATCCAAAGATCGTCAACGGGGTAAAGATATTCAGAGTTTATTTAGAAATAAACCCTCACAGCGTGTCATGCAGTTGCAATACGGGAAGAGTTAGAGATAACTAATTAAGTTAGGGAAGTATCTTTCAAAGAACGACATTCCGCTCTGTCATTTTCCCGAAAAATTTCTCCTTCTTTTTCGCAAATCCTTTTTTTGGATAAAGCCAAATCGCTAGAGCCATCTCCAAAAAAAACACCGATCTCCTGAGCTACAAAAAGTGGCCCGGGCAAAATACCTTCTGCCCGGGCCACTTCTGTACTTCTGTATCTGACCCGCAATCAGCGAATGCGGAAGTTATAACCAATGCCGATCGAAAAGACCGGATAGAACTTCAGATCGTTCAGATCATTTTTGTACTTGGCGATCTGGCTCTGCAGGTTCGACTGCACGGTAGCGTCGGTGGCCACATTCACACAGTTGGCACCCGTGGAATCGCAGGCCTGGCCGCCGGTCAGGCTGACGTTGACGCCGGGAGTGCCAATCATGACCACGCCCATTTCAAAGGGGACCGACCAGTGGCCGCCCTTGCGCGAAATCAGATTGCCCCAACCGGTGGTGAACATAGCTTCAGGCTGGTTGTTATTCAAGACCACGCCACCGCTGCCGGTAATCGGATTGGATGCCGACGAATAATACTTAGTGTCGTTCAGCGTCAGATCCGTACCTCCATTGATCACAAAGGTGCCGTTGGCCCGGTTCTCGTTGTGAAAAATCACACCGGGGCTCAGACGGAAGCCGTGATGCGGGAAGGGATAAAAGTCCAGCAGAGCGCCGCCCGAGGCCAGATGCAAATTGCCGTTGACGGTGTAGCTGTCAATCTTCTGGTTGTTCAGGTTGTAGTTAAAGTAGTTGCCCACACCACGCAGGTTCAGGTAGCGGTCCACATTCACGGCAGCCTGCATGTTGATGCCCATGGCGGAGACGCCGCCGCTCAGGCCAATGCGCGAAAACGGCTTGACCTCCTGCTGCGGCTTTTTCGTTTTGGCCGGTGCGCCCACGTGGCTACGCGGAGTGGGACTCAGGCTGGGGTTCTGCAGGTCAGCAGGAGCCGAAGTGGTTTGGACAGCGGCCGACAAGGGCGCTGCAAGCAGGGGCGCGGCCAGTAAAGACGCCATCAGGCAAAGCGTAATTCGTTTCAAAAGGAGCCCTCCGAAAGATCGATGCTTCATGGCTGTTCGCGCTCAGGAACAGACAGAAGCTTCCCCGGATCAACATTACTTTTACATTTTGATCTGAACAGTGATTCCGGGATTTCTGCCATGGTAGCAGTTGTCTGCAGGAGGACAATGAATGAGTCTTCACTAAGAGAGACAAGATGCGGCCATAGAACCCATTTTGGGCTTATGGCGTTTTCGGAATGGACCTAGGCCGAAAGCTGGCTACCAAGTGGCTTTTTATCAGAGAACGGCCCCCTGCGTGCCCTTAGGGTCTATTCTCCGATTGCGGTACACCTAAGTTGCTCGAATGCCGTAATCTGAATGCGTGCCCACGCTGCTTGCTGCCAACCTGCCCATCCCCCAACTGCGCCGTCGCCTTCTCCACTGGTACGAGGTCAACCGGCGCGAGCTTCCCTGGCGCGAAAACCGCGACCCCTATCTAATCTGGATCAGCGAAATCATGCTGCAACAGACCCGCGTGGCGGTGGTGACAGATCGCTACAAAATCTTTGTCGCGCGCTTTCCCACCCTGGTCTCACTGGCGCTGGCTGAAGAAGCCGACGTGCTGGCGCTGTGGAGTGGCCTGGGCTACTACCGCCGTGCCCGCATGCTGTACAAGGCCGCCCAGTTTGTGGCCGACGTTCACCAGGGCAATCTGCCCAAAACGGCCGCCGAACTGCGCCAACTGCCCGGCATAGGGGACTATACGGCCGCAGCCATTGCCAGCATTGCGCACGGCGAGGCGATTGCGGTCATCGACGGCAACGTGCAGCGCGTCCTCTGCCGCCTGGCCGGCTGGGATGCGCCCTCGCGCACCGGCGGTACCACCATGCGCAAACGCATCGAAACGCTGGCCAATATGCTGCTGGACCCCAAGCATCCCGACAACTTCAACCAAGCCATGATGGAGCTGGGCGCAACCATCTGCACCCCGCGCTCGCCCAGTTGCGCACAATGCCCCTGGCAGCCACAATGCCAGACGCAAGGCGAACACAAGACCGCCGAACGACCCAAGATGACCAGCCGCCCGGTGAGCTACGCGCTCTCGGTGCGCATCAGCCCCAGCGCCCAGCCGTCGGCTGCCAAGGCGCTGCGCGAGGTGCTGCTGGAGCAGCGGCCCGCAGCGGAAACCGTCATGCCCGGCCTGTGGGAACTGCCCACACTACGCTCGGCCGATGTGCCGGAAAGCGATCTGCGCCTGACCCTGCGCCACGCCATTATGCAAGTGAACTACTACGTGCGGATTCGCACTGTTTTTGAAGACGATGTGCCGACCCTAGCCGTAGAGAACGGCGAACGGCGCTGGGTGCGGCTGGATGAAGCCACCCAACTGCCGCTGACGGGGCTGGCCCGCAAGGTACTTTCCCGCACGCGTCTGCTGCCGACGGCGCCACGCGATCAACTCAGCCCGGCCTGAGCGCGGCTTTGCCTGCAGTTTTTCTCATCTGCTGCCGCGCCTTACCGCCATGCGGTGCAAAACCGGCACAACCTGAACTTCGCGCAACTTCTCCGCCTGCAGGCGCATCCATTCAACCGGTAACACTGGGCGTGGTGGAGCAAAAGCCGCGCCGGGTGCAGGCAGTTTTTTCATCAACATTCACCCCAACATCTCGCAAGGAGAGACTATGGCTAGCAAGGCAAGTGCGGTTTGGACCGGTTCACTGAAGGAAGGCAAAGGCGCAATTTCGACGGCCACCGGAGTGCTGAGCAACGCGAACTACTCGTTCGCCACCCGTTTTGAGGATGACAACTCCAGCACCAACCCGGAAGAACTGATTGCCGCCGCGCATGCCGGCTGCTACTCGATGGCACTGGGCGCGATTCTGGGCGGCTCGGGTCTGACGCCGGAAAAGATTGAAACCTCGGCCGCCGTAACGCTGGCCAAGGTGGGCGACGGCTTTGCCATCACCCGCATTGCGCTCACCACCGTGGCCAAGGTCCCCGGCGCAACCCAGGAAGTTTTCGCCAAGGCTGCCAGCGACGCCAAGGCCGGCTGCCCGATCTCGAAGCTCTTCGCGGGCAACACCGAGATTGTGCTGGACGCCAAGCTGGTCTAAAAAATGTTTTTCTTCAGGCTTGCGGCAGGGAAATCCCCCAGCCGCAGCCTGCAGGAAAATTCGGCGACAAGCCACTAAAATCATTGTATTCATTGAATTTGTGTAAGTTTTCCACGGAAGCGATTTGACATTCCTCCCGTCTTCCCAGAGAATTGAAAATGTTGCTGGACGAGTGCAGCGCGCAAGCGTGAGGCATGAATCCTGTAGAAGTGCCGAAGTGGCGGAATTGGCAGACGCGCATGGTTCAGGTCCATGTACTCGCAAGGGTGTGGGGGTTCGAGTCCCTTCTTCGGCACCAAAATTTAAAAAATAGAAACACACAATAAATATTCAAGTCCTTCACACAGATCCAATCAGATCCAATCTCACCACATTTCAGATATTGCAAGCATGAAGACAGATTTCTTCTGCAAATTGCAATCCGTGAGCGTCTTTCCGCAATTTCTCTGCTGAAAATTTCCAACTCCGACGATGCGGCTCCGCTGCTAAGCAGATCTCACGTTGCTATAAATCTCGCTGCAATGCAAAAAACCGCCATGCGCGGTAAAGCGCATGGCGGTTTTTGGAGCTTGCTTACAGAGAAATGCTCAGAACGTGATTCAGGCGGCGCACAAATGTGGCAGGATCAGCCAGCGGAATGCCTTCCAGAAGCAAAGCCTGTTCCAGAAGCAGCCAGGCAGCATCTTCCGTAATGCCATCGTCGTTGCGCTTTAACAGCTTCTGCACAATCTCGTGATCGGGATTGATCTCCAGCGTCGGCTTGGCCGCAGGCAGGTCTTTCTGCCCCATGGCGCGCAGCATCTGCTGCATCCGCATGGAGGGCTCTTCCTCATCGCTGACGATGCAGGATGGGCTATCGGCCAGGCGCACCGATGCACGCACATCCTTCACCCGCTCACCGAGCGTCTGCTTCAGGCGCTCCAGCAACGGTTGCAGTTCCTTGCTCTTGTCTTCGCTGACCGCATCCTTGAGGTCTTCACTGGTCGCAGCCTTGTTGACCGACTTCAGCTCGATATCGCCATACTTTTCGATGCCGCCAAAGACGATCTCGTCGATGTCGTCATCGAGAATCAGTACCTCGATATCCTTCTTCTTGTAAATCTCCAGCAGGGGCGAGGTGCGCAGCAGAGTCTCAGTGCCGCCAGAGAGGAAGTAGATCGCCTTCTGCCCTTCCTGCATGCGGCTCTTCACCTCGGCCAGGCTGGTTAGCCCCTCCACCTTGGTGGACTTCACCCGAATCAGATCGAGCAGCACTTCACGGTTGGCATAGTCGCTGTACAGACCTTCCTTCAGCGGGCGATTGAAGTTCGCAATAAATTTCTGGTAATCCTCGGGACGGCTTTCGGAAACCTGCTTCAACTCGCTCAGGATCTTCTTCACGCTGGCCGTGCGGATCGCCTGCAATACGCGATTCTGCTGCAGAATCTCGCGGCTCACATTCAGCGGCAGATCCTCACTGTCGATAATGCCGCGAACAAAGCGCAGATACTGCGGCAAAAGCTCTTTGGCATCATCCATGATGAAGACGCGCTTCACGTAGAGCTTTACGCCGCTTTTGTAGTCGGAGTGAAACAGATCAAAAGGCGCCTGACTGGGAATATAGAAGAGCGTCGTGTATTCAAACGTGCCCTCGGCCTTGGTGTGGAACCAGAAAAGTGGGTCCTCCCAATCGCCGCTGATCGACTTATACAGATCCTTGTAATCCTCGTCCTTCAACTCACTTTTGGAGCGACGCCAAAGAGCGCTGGCGCTATTCACCTGCTCGGTGACGCGCTTCTCTTCGTTCTTCTTTTCTTCTGCATTCCACTCGCTCTTGTCGTAGGTCAAATAGATCGGAAAAGCGATGTGGTTGGAGTAGCGTCGCACGATCTCCTGCAGACGATTGCCATTCGCGTACGGCTCGCCTTCTTCATTGAAGTACAGCAGTACGGTGGTTCCCACCGCATCGCGCTCCGCCGGTTCAATCTCATAACCGGTCTTGCCGTCGCTCGTCCAGCGCCACGCCTTCTCTTCGCCAGCCTTGCGGCTGACAACTTCCACCTTGTCGGCCACCATATAGGCGGAGTAGAAGCCTACGCCAAACTGGCCAATCAGATTGGAATCCTTGCGCGCATCGCCGGAAAGCTGGGAGAGAAAATTCTTGGTTCCCGAGCGGGCAATCGTGCCCAGATGGCTGATCAGATCCGCTTCATTCATGCCGATGCCGTTATCGGCAATCGTCAGCGTCTTCTGCTCCGCATTGAGCGTCAGGTCGATACGCGGCTCAAAGGCCAATGACTTAAAGGCATCGTCGGTCAGGGTCAGATGACGCAACTTGTCGAGCGCATCGGAAGAGTTCGAGACCAACTCCCTCAGAAAGATTTCGGGATGCGAGTAAAGGCTATGAATGATCAGTTGCAGCAGTTGACTGACTTCGGTCTGAAATTCTTGTTTCGCCATGTTTCCTTATCCTGCCTCGGATTTCCTGGTATTTGCGCTCACGCTATGCAAAATCAGCGCAAACCCATCCACGCACGTTAAATCTTAGCAAACCAGGCGCAGATATTAAACACTAAATCTTAGTCAATAACATTCAACCATGGCACCAGCCCACCCCAGCCCGGCCCAATCCGCCCAGGCCAGCCGCACTCGCCCCATTGCTTGCCTCACGCAGGCAGAATGCCCGCAAGGCAAAGAACGATGGCGCAGGGCAACATTCAACACGTAAAATGTTTTCAATTTTAAATAGTCCGGGTCCGATATCCCTCCATGGCCCCGAGGAGAGCATGATGAAGAACGCCGTTCTTTGCTGCAGCGCATGGATACTGGCCGCAGCCATGGCCAGCACCGCCCAGCAGTTGCCCAAACCCACGCCGGAGATGCAGGCCATCATCGACAAGGACACCAGCCGCCACTTTGGCGATGCGCCGGCCGAAGCCAGTCCACTGGCCAGCGATCTTTCGCCCGCGCTCACCCCCGAGGCCATCGACAAGGTGACCCGCAAGGTGGCCGACTGGCAGCTCCAGCGCAGCGAGCCTTACTGGGATCAGATCTGGACCTCCAGCGTGATGTATGCCGGCTTCATGGCTGCTTCCGATCAGACCGGCAACCCCAAGTACCGCGACGCCATGGCCAAAATGGCCGCGGGCTTTCATTACGGCTTCCGCAACAAGCTGCCCAACGCCGACGACCAGAGCATTGCCCAGGCCTATTTGGAGCTGTATCTGGAGGGCCACAAGCAGAACAAGGAACTGCTCGACCAGACCCGTACGGCGCTTGATTCGGTAATCGGCCTGCCCACGCTGCGGCCGGGTGATGATCGCATCCCGTGGTGGTGGTGCGACTCCCTGTTCATGGCGCCGCCGGTGTGGGTCCGCATGTATGAGGCTACCGGCGAACCCAAATACGTGGACTACCTGAACACACAGTGGGCACGTACCTATGCCGTTCTGTGGGACAAGGACGAGCACCTGTACGCCCGTGACCAGAGCTACTTTGGCAAGCTGGGGCCGAACGGCAAAAAGATCTTCTGGTCGCGGGGCGAGGGCTGGGTGATGGGCGGTCTGGCGCGTACGATCGATTCCCTGCCCCAGGACGATCCGCACCGCGCCTTCTATTTGCAGAACCTGCGCGAGCTGGCCGCGCGGCTGGCCACACTGCAGGACAAGGACGGCCTGTGGCACGCGAGTCTGCTAGACGCCGAGCACTTTCCCGCCCCCGAGGTTTCCGGCTCGGCGCTGATCGTCTTTGGCATGGCCTACGGCGTGAACAAGGGCTATCTGGATGCGGCCACCTACCGGCCGGTGATTGAACGCGCCTGGCATGCCATGGTCAGCGAACACATCTACGCCGATGGCCGCCTGGGCGGCATTCAGCAGACCGGCGCGGAGCCTGCGTATTATCTGCCCTCCTCCAGCTTCAACTACGGCGTAGGCGGATTTCTGCTGGCAGCGGCCGAGTTGCACACCATGGTTACACCGCACCTTTCGGCCGACATTGTGGCCAACGTGGACGCCGCCGAATACGCCAAAAAGCATCTACCCTCGCCTGAGCATCCCAAGCTGAAGAACATTCTGCTGGTGGGCGACTCCACGATGCGCAACGGCAGCGGCGACGGCAAGAACAACCAGATGGGCTGGGGCGATGAGCTGGCCCAGTTCTTCGACACCAAGAAGGTGAACGTAGTGAACCGCGCCATTGGCGGACGCAGCTCCCGCACCTACATCACGGAAGGCCACTGGACCGAGACGCTCAAGCTGGTGAAGCCGGGCGATGTAATTCTGGTGCAGTTCGGCCACAACGATACGGGGCCCCTGGACGACCACGACCGCGCCCGTGGCAGCATCAATGGCGTGAGCGACGAGTCGAAAGATATCTACAATCCCGTGCGCCACGTGAACGAAACCGTCTACACCTTTGGCCGCTATCTGGATGAGTACGTAAAAGAGGGGCAGGCCAAGGGCGCAACCGTGATTCTGTGCTCCCTGGTGCCGCGCAAAAACTGGAAGGATGGCCACATTGAGCGGCAGACAAGCACCTATCGTGGCTGGACGCAGACGATTGCCGAACGCGACCATGTGGGCTTCATCGATCTGAATGAGATGGTGGGCCGCGTCTACGATCAGATGGGGCAGAACGCCGTCGAAGCCATGTTCGGCGACCCGCACACCCATACCACAGCCGCCGGCGCAACGCTGAACGCCGCAGCCGTGGTGAGCGGACTGAAGGCGCTCAAGGACGATCCGCTGGCCGATGATTTCTCGGCCAAGGGCAAGACCATCTCCGCCTACATACCGTAAATGTGCTGAGCAACCCAGGCTTGAATCTGTTTTGTTTGTCCCGGCTTCAGCCGTGACAAACAAAAGCCCAAGGGCTCTGGCCTTCAGGCCCTGAGGGATGTTTTTAGGCTATAGGCAGAAAACGTCCCTCAGCGGCTAAACAGGCTGCGGAAAAACTCTCTTGGGGCTCGGTTTTGAAAGGGCACGGCTT
Source organism: Telmatobacter bradus (assembly GCF_048629425.1). Classification (NCBI taxonomy): domain Bacteria; kingdom Pseudomonadati; phylum Acidobacteriota; class Terriglobia; order Terriglobales; family Acidobacteriaceae; genus Telmatobacter; species Telmatobacter bradus. The sequence goes on along the minus strand of NZ_CP184532.1, from coordinate 925,601 downwards.
CAGCCGTGCCAAATAAACGCAATAAAATCAACAGGGCTTTAGCCCCTGAGGGACGTTTCTCTCCTGCCCCCCGCAAGGATTCAACCGTTTTTCCGCAGCCTGTGAAGCCGGTCCACTTTTACGCTCATTTTGGCACAGCTGAAGCCGTGCCCTTTCAAAACACACTTTCGTCATCTGCCTGACGCTGTTCCACCCGGAGCAGCGTCTTCTTTTGCACTGTGCACTTGCACGCCTATACTGGATCGCAACTCAAATTGAGGAAGGAAAAACCTCTCCAATGTTCACACTGAGTCGCCGTCATTTTCTTGCTACGGCCGCGTCTTCCGCCGTAACTTTGCGCCTTCATGCCCTGGAAAGTTCCGCTGTGCCCGCCACCCTCACACTGCCTGCCGAAACCCTGGGACCGCACGTTCCCGAGGACTTCCTCGGCCTTTCCTATGAAATTCAGCAACTGGTTGACCCCAAGTTCTTTTCCACCGAAAACACCGGACTGGTGGAGGCCTTCAAAAAGCTTTCCAGCAAAGGCGTGCTGCGGCTGGGCGGCAACACCAGCGAGTTTGCCTGCTGGATGCCTACAGCCAACACGCCCGAACCCGCGCATCCGCCCACGCGTGAAGTAGAAGGCGAACCCAAGGCCCGCTATTACGCCGTTCGTGCAGAGGCCGTCGATAATCTGGCCGGATTTCTGCAGGCCACGGGCTGGAGCTGCCTCTACGGCATCGGCATGGGCACCAACACACCCGACCGTGCCGCCGACGAAGCTGCCTACGTGGCCAAAACGCTCGGCCACAACCTGCAATACTTCCAGCTGGGCAATGAGGTGGATCTTTTCGACCGCCACCTGCGCGATCCCAAAACGTGGTCGACGGAAACGTATCTGGAGGAGTGGCTCACGCTCGCCCGCGCCATTGTGGCCCGCGTGCCCGATGCGCGCTTCGGCCTGCCCGACGTGGCCAGCAATGTGAACTGGCTGACCGGCGTGGCGGCCAAGTGGGCCACGGTTGAAAATCCGCCGCACATTACCACCCTCAGCCATCACTACTACTTCAACGGCCCGGCCACCAATCCGGCGGTGAACATACCCAACCTGCTGAAGCCGGAGACGATGGTCCGGGTGCAGCAGATGGCCGACACTGCCACGGCCGCCGCAAACAAAATGGGCGTGCGTGTACGCATGACCGAGGGCAACAGTTGCTATCGCGGCGGCAAGCCCGGCGTGAGCGATGTTTTTGCCGCCGCGCTCTGGTCCGCCGACTATGCGCTGTATCTGGCCACGAACAACTATTCCGGCATCAATCTGCATGGCGGAACCGGCAGGTCAACGGCTGACTCGGTGGGCGGCGTCTTCCCCGGTGACGTCATGCTGCGGGAACAGGGCCTGATGGAAGAGCAGGTGCAGAGCCATCCACATCCTTTCTACACGCCCATTGGAACCTTCAACGGGCATTACGAACTGCAGCCTGTGGGCTACGGCCTGCAGTTTGCGGCAAGGCTGAACGGCGGCACGCTGCTCAAGGCCGATCTGACAGCGGCGCTGCAGGCGGCAGGTGTGAATGCCACGGCCTACGCAGCCAAACTGGCCGACGGCAGCACGACTCTGATCGTCCTCAACAAGGACCTGGAAAAAGACGTGGAGCTGACCGTAAACTTTGGCGCAGGCAAACACGGCATGGCCAGCGTGGAAACTCTGACCGCAGCAGCTCTCGACAGCCGCACGGCACAACTGGCTGCAGGCAAAGCCATCCGTGTGCAGGGGGGCCGGGCACAGATCAAAGTGCCGCATGCCTCCGCACTGCGCCTGACTCTGCGTGGCTGATTTTTACTCCCAAACCAAAGGCCGCTCTGCATCAAGAGCGGCCTTTCCTCTTTCTGGCTTCTGATTTCACCCACAACTTAAAAAACACCGGTGCACGGCAAGAATTCCAGAGGCCAGAAAACGATATAATTCTCATGGGACAGAGCGATGCTTCATACCATCGCTCCCAGCCGTGCGAAAGTGGCGGAATTGGCAGACGCACCAGACTTAGGATCTGGCGGAGCAATCCATGGGGGTTCGAGTCCCCCCTTTCGCACCATAAAGCAGCTCTCAGCTTTCAGTTCATCCAGTTGCAATCCCCCACATTCGTTCAGTCCCCTAGTCCCTCTTTGCCACTCCCCTCGCAAACGTCATCACATTCATGGGCGCACGCTGCTGGCGCAGTTCGCTGGCCATGAACTTCATGTAGGGATCGATGTGGCGGAAGAAGTGCTTGTAGGCGGCGCAGAGGTAATTCAGCCCATACTCGCCATCCTCGGTCTTCAGAAAACGATGCTTGGGGCACTCGCCGTTGCAGGCAAACAGCACGTCGCACTCGCGGCAGGCGCGGGGCAAGCCCAGTTCCTTGTTCTGGCCGAACTTGCGCTGCTGGGGAAGAACAGCCAACTGGCCGATGGGCTTTTGCAGAATGTTGCCCAGCTTGTTCTCCGGGTAGACAAAGTGATCGCAGGAGTAGAGGTCGCCGTTGTGTTCGAGGGCCAGCGCATTGCCGCACTGGCGGGCAAAGACGCACAGGCTTGGCTCCAGTCCCATCCATGCTTCCAGTGCCACGTCGAAGAGGTTCACGAAGACCCGCGCCACATCATTGCGTACCCACTCATCAAAGATGGTGGTAAGAAAGACGCCGTACTGCTGCGGATCCACCGACCACTCGGAGACCTGCGTGGCGGTGCGTGCATAAGGCTTGAGCAGGCGCAATCCACTGGCGTCAGGCTCAGCGGCCATCTCTTCCACGATGGGAATGTACTGGTGGTACTGGCTGCCAATCTCCTTCAGAAAGCGATAGACCTCCAGCGGATGCTGGGAGTTGAGATTGTTGACGACGGTCAGTGTGTTGAACTCGACGCCATGCTTTTTAAGCACGCCCAGACCGCGCAGTACGCGCTCGTGCGTGGGCTTGCTGCCTTTGTCCACGCGGTAGGCATCGTGCAGTTCGGCGGGGCCGTCAATGGACAGGCCCACCAGAAAATGATTGCGGGCAAGAAACTCACCCCAGTGATCGTCAAGCAACGTGCCGTTGGTCTGGAAGGAATTTTCCACGCGCTTGCCACCCGCATGTTTGGCCTGCAGCGCTACCACGCGCTCAAAAAACTCCACCCCCAGCAGCGTAGGTTCACCGCCCTGCCAGGCAAAGATCACCGAAGGCCGGTCCTGCGACTGCAGATACTGCTGGATGTAGCTCTCCAGAAGCTCGTCGCGCATGCGAAAGCTCTTGGCGTCGCCCTTGTAGAGAGCTTCCTTTTCCAGATAGAAGCAATAGGTGCAATCCAGATTGCAGATCGGCCCCGTGGGCTTGGTCATGACATGAAAGTTGGCCATAGGTTCCTCTGCGAGACCTCGTATAAAAATTACTTCTGCGGCGCGGCCTCAATGTGAATGCCGCACTCCACCTTGTGACCCGCCCAACGGCCTGAGCGTGGATCGTTCGGATCGAGCGGCAGCGTGGTACAGGGCTCACAGCCAATCGAGGAATAGCCCTTGTCGTAAAGCGAAAGGCGCGGAATCGCCAGCTGCTCACAGGCGTACCACACATCGCGCGTCGTCCAGTCGGCCAGCGGCGCTAGCTTGAGCACTTGCTTGTCTCCGGGCAGATGGAAGATGGAGGATACCTCCAGCTCGGCGCGGCTTTTGGCCTGCTCGCGACGCAGCCCGGTAATCCACACGCGGTACTCTGCCACGGCCTTGAAGAGCGGCTCGACCTTGCGTAGTTTGCAACACTGGTCGGGCGCACTCTGGTAGAGCTTGCCGAACTCAGCCTCCTGCCCGGCCACGGTTTGGGCGGGCAGCAGGTTGGCCAGGTTCAGATTCCACGCGCTTGCTAGTTGGTCACGATACTCATAGACCTCGCGGAAGTGATAGCCGGTATCGAGGAAGAGCACCGGAATCTTTGCATCCAGTTCGAGCGCGAGCTTGAGGAGAAGGACGTCTTCGGCCTGAAAGCTACAGGTCAGGCATACATCGCCCGCACCCTTCACCTCAGCGACCAAAGCCGCGCGCACTGCAGCCAGCTTGGCATTCACGGCTTCATTGATCTCTGCAGTACTCATCTACAGCCCCACCCTTTCCACGTCGAAGAGGATCTTTGCCTCGTGCAGCAGACGGTGTACACCCGCAATCACCGCCGCAGGATTCGCGCCATCCACCAGCAATTTGCGCTCGCCCACCCGCGCCAGCAGTTGCTCCTCATCATTGCGCGTGGTCAGCAGAACCAGCAGGCCGGCTTTGGCTTCGATCTTGAGCAGCGTTGCGAACAGATCAGGCTGCGTGACCTTTGCCTCATCGGTGCTTTCAATGCGGCGCGTAATCACGCCTGCGGCAAACAGCGAGCGCTCCACGCGATCCATCAGCTCTTCCGGACCATCGAGCGCCAGCACGCCACCAGAGTGGCCCCAACGCGCAGCGCGTTCTTCCGCCGTCACGGGACCCGTAGCTTCCGCCACATCGTCCACGCCATCACCGGTGTCTGCATCTATGGCCGTCACCATGCCCGCGCCCACCGTGCCGTTGGTAATCGGGTCAATCAGGATGAATGCGCCGGTGGCACGATTTTCCCCATAGCGATCAAACGCCACCGGACGCAGCAACTCAAGATTCACGCTGCCAATGCCGTTCATGCCCAGCTCAGCAGCGGCTTCATGCGCAAGCGTGGCAATGTTGGTGCGGTGGTTGAGCGCGCGCACGTAGGCTGGCGCGGTGTGGCTGGTGTGCTTCACCAGATAGCGTTTGTCCAGTACCAGCGGCTTCTCGTCCATCCATACCAGCGAGGCCGTTACGTGGCGCGACACCTCGGGCAGCGCATCGGCTGAGGCAATCAGATCGCCACGGCTGATGTCGATCTCGCGGTCCAGCACCAGCGTCACCGAGAGCGGCGCACGAGCTTCGTTCAGGTCACCATCATAGGTAACAATGCGGGCAATCTTCGCTTCGCGGCCCGAAGGCAACGCCCGCACCGCATCGCCCACGCACACAATGCCGGAAGCAATCTGCCCGGCAAATCCGCGAAAGGTGTGGTCGGGACGAATCACGCGCTGCACCGGAAAACGAAAGCCTGCGTCGAGTGCTCCATCGGTGGGCGGAAGCGCTTCCAGCAGCTCCAGCAGCGACGCGCCGGTGTACCACGGCATGGCGTCGGTTTTGTGCACCACGTTATCGCCCGCCAAAGCGCTGACGGGAACAAAGGTCAGATCAACCGCGTTGCCGGTATCGGCTGCAATCTTGCCGAGCACATCGCGGAAGTCCGCTTCAATAGCACGGAAAGCACGTTCTTCGTAGCCGATCAAGTCCATCTTATTGACGGCCACAATCACGTTGCGCACCCGCAGCAGCGAGGCGATGAAGGCGTGACGACGCGACTGGATCAGCACGCCCTTGCTGGCGTCCACCAGCACCACGGCGGCGTCGGCCGTGGATGCGCCAGTAGCCATGTTGCGGGTGTACTGCTCATGGCCGGGCGTATCGGCGATGATGAACTTCCTCTTCGCCGTGGAAAAGTAGCGGTAGGCAACGTCAATGGTGATGCCCTGTTCACGCTCCGCGCGCAGGCCGTCGGTGAGCAGCGCAAAATCAATCTGCCCCGGCGCAGTGGTGCCCTTGCCTTCAATCGAGCGCACCTGATCTTCGTAGACCGATTGCGTGTCGTAGAGCAGGCGGCCAATCAACGTGCTCTTGCCGTCGTCCACGCTGCCGGCAGTGGAGAAGCGCAACAGGTCCTTCTGCTGATCCTCGGCAAGATACTGGTCGATACTGCGGTCGTTTTGATTTTGCCTGTTTTGATTTTGCCCGTTTTGATTTTGATCGATCGAATAACTCGCCATTAAAAGTAGCCCTCCCGCTTCTTCAGCTCCATGGAGCCTTCCTGGTCGTGGTCGATGACGCGATTGGCGCGTTCACTGGAGCGGAAGCTGAGCAGTTCGTTGATGATCTTGGGAATCGTGTCGGCCTCGCTGCGGATGGCGCCCGTGCAGGGGCTGCAGCCAAGCGAACGCAGGCGGCTCTTCACCAGTTGCGGCTGCTCGCCGGGCAGCGCCACAAACGACTGCTCGATGGGAATCAGCGACTCGCCACGCACGTACATGGGGCGCTCTTTGGCGTAGTAAAGATCGACGATGGGAATGTTTTCCAGGTGGATGTACTGCCACACGTCCATCTCGGTCCAGTTGGAAAGCGGAAAGACGCGGATGCTTTCGCCCGGATACACGCGGGCGTTGTAGAGGTTCCACAGCTCGGGGCGCTGGTTCTTGGGGTCCCACTGTCCGGCGCCATCGCGGAAGCTGTAGATGCGCTCCTTGGCGCGGGACTTTTCTTCATCGCGCCGCGCTCCGCCAAAGGCCGCGTCAAAGTTGTAATGCTTCAGCGCGTCCAGCAGGGCCTGCGTCTTCAGCAGCGCGCAGCAGCGCTTGGTATCGAGCGCCACAGGATTGGTTCCGGCAGCAATGGCCGACTCATTGCGCCACACCAACAGCTCAGCATTCAGAGACTTGGCCATCTGGTCGCGGAAGGTGAGCATCTCGGCAAACTTGAAGCCGGTGTCCACATGCAGCAGCGGAAACGGAATCGTGCCCGGATAAAATGCCTTCTCCGCCAGCCGCAGCATCACGGAAGAGTCCTTGCCGATGGAGTAGAGCATCACCGGCCGCTCAAACTCGCTGGCCACCTCGCGCAGAATGTGAATGCTTTCGGCCTCGAGCAGCCGCAGATGGCTTAAACGTTGCGGATCAAGCCTGGAAGGGAGGGGTGCATGAAGCTGAATTGCGTCTACCGACATCTGTACCTCATTCGTAGAGATTCACTGTGGCCGGGAAGAAGCTGGAAATGTGCGCGACCCGGACCATTGCGGCTGCGGGTGCGTCTTCTGGCGCCTGATAGGGGAACAGGAGGGAAAGACTAATTACACCCGTCAAAGTGCATTGACAGGCAACAACAGCACGAGCTGGAGAAAGCGCGGACCATGTACTCAAGATGCTAACAAATGCCGCCCGGATGAACAAATTTGGCCAAAAGCTGCTGTGGGCAGGATTTTCCGCCTTGCAAAATGCCACCGCCTTGAAAACCAGCACTTTCGGCCGCTATCGTCTATCCTCAAAAGAAGAAGATGCCGCCAAAATCAAAACTCGGACAGAACTTTTTGAACGACCGCAGCGCGATTACCCGCATTGTGGCCGCGCTGGGTGCAACGCAAACACGCACGGTGGTCGAAGTGGGCCCCGGAGCGGGCGCCATCACCGAGTTGCTGGCCGCGCAGGCCAAAAAACTGATTACAGTCGAAGTCGATCACCAACTGGCAATCCGCATCCAGGTGCGTTTTGAGAACAAGCCGGTGGAAGTGGTGGAGCAGGACGTGCTGCACTTCGACTTTACGGCCGCAGCCGAGGCCGCCGGAGAAAAGCTGCTGGTGGTGGGCAATCTGCCCTACTACATCACCTCACCGATTCTGCACCGGCTGGCCGAGCACTCGGCGGCCATCGAGTACGCCGTGCTGATGGTGCAGCGCGAGGTGGCTGACCGCGTGGCGGCTCATCCCTGCTCCCGCGACTACGGCCTGCTGAGCGTAACCACGCAGATGTTCGGCCCCGTGGAGCGGCTCTTCACCCTGCCGCCCGAAGCCTTCGATCCGCCGCCCGAGGTGCACTCCACGGTTTTTCGCTGGCGTTTTGCGCCACGTTTTACCGAGCTTGGCATTGGCGAGGCCGATTTTCTGCGTTTGGCGCAGGTCAGCTTCGCGCAAAAACGCAAAACCCTGGCCAATAATCTGCGTGCTGCCGGGCTCACTTCAGCCGAAGCCGCAGAGATGCTGCAGAAGGCGGAAATCGATCCGCTGGCCCGGGCCGAGGCCTTGCCCCTGGAAGCCTTCGCCCGCCTGGCCAAAATCTATCCAAAATAGTTACCAGTCTGATGGCCGGATTTTCTTCCTGCCGCCCAAACCGCGTAATCTAGAATCATTGAATTGCGCACGCCAGACAAACCCGGACCAGGTGTAAACAGTACAGAGCGGAAAACCCTTCCGGATGCGTCCAACTCAGGAAGTTCATGAATCAGACAGATCAACGTTCCCGCAGCAGCTTTGAACAAACGCTGCACAGCGCCAGCCAGACCATGGGGCTGAGCGAAGTGCTGAAGATTGCCATCGACAGCTTTAAGGCCAGCAAGGCCCGTTTTGCGCTCACCGCCCTGGGCATGGTGATCGGCACAGCCTCGGTGATTCTGGTGGTGACCATCGGCCTGACTGGCAGACAGTATGCCATGGAACAGCTGCAAAAAATCGAAACAAACGCGGTGGAAGTGGAATACTCCGGAGCCGGCCCCATGGCCAGTGCGCGGGTACATAATTCCGACAGCCTGACCCGCGAAGACGAAAAGGCTGTGGATGCGCAGCTACCCGGTATCATCTATTCCTCGCCCATTACCGACATGCATGACCGCATCAACTTTGGCGGTGGGGTTACAAAAGACACCCTGATTCTGGGCGTCAGCGACCAGTACCAGTACATTCGCAATCTGGTCGTTCTCTCTGGCCGTTTTCTGGAAAAATACGACGACGATACCCACATGAAGTGCGCCGTCGTCAGCGAACTCTTTGCCAAAGAACGCTACGGAAGTGACGATGCGGCCGTCGGCCAGACCTTCGAGATCAGCGGCATTCCCTTCACCATCGTGGGCGTCTTCAAGCTGGCAGTCGATGACTTCGGCCAGACGGAAATCGCCGATCAAACCATCCTGATCCCCTACTCCGTGGTGCGCTACTTTACCGGCAGCGAAAGGGTCAACCAGATCTACTTCTCCATGCGCAACATGAATGAAGTGCCTGCCGCATCCGAAGAGATTGTGCGTATTATCCAGACCCGCCATCGCTCCAACTCGGTCTACAAGGCGCAAACCATGAGCTCCGAACTGACCATCGCCAACAATATTCTCTGGGGCATTACTGCCATGTTGGTGGCTGTGGCTACCGTCACTCTGGCGGTGGGCGGTGTGGGCATCATGAACATCATGCTGGCCACGGTGCGTTCGCGCATCCGCGAAATCGGCATCCGCAAGGCGCTGGGCGCAACCTACAAAGAGATCCGCATGCAGTTCCTCACCGAGGCCATCCTCATCTCGCTGGCCGGTGGCTTGGTCGGCACCATGCTCGGCCTGATTGTGCCTCTTTTCATCCGCCTCTTCACCGACTATCAGCTGCCCATTTCGATCTGGTCGGTGCTGGTCGCTCTGGCCTCGGCCATGGCCGTAGGCGTCATCTTCGGCACCATTCCAGCCACCCGCGCCGCCCAGATGGACCCGGTGGACGCATTGAAGTACGAGTAAGGCAGCTGGAAGCCTCTAGCTCCCAGCTTCCAGCTCATCTTGCAGACCAAGGCTGTATCGGCTTTTACTCAGGCCGGTACAGCCTTTTTCTTGCAGTAAAAGGCGACTGATGGCTTCTTGCGGGCAATAAGCCTCTTTGATTCAGCCTATGCTCTGTTCCCTGCACGATGCTTGCAAAATTACCCTCACACATCATGTCGTCTCAATTGAATTTTGCAAGATACTAAGAGAGAAGAAACCTTTCAAGCCCACGGTGATTCTGAAGTTTCTCCAGACACGCTTCAACAAAAAAGTCCAGTCCCTTGCGGGACTGGACTTCATTGCAATCTCTCTAGAAGGACTCGTCGCTTATGCTTCGGGTTGTAGCTCCGGGGCAGGCTGAGCCTCGCTACCGCGTAGACGCGGAGCACTGGCAAATTCCTTCTCGATGCGGGCCACCGTGCCGCCCTTGGCAAACTCATAGGCAACGCGGATTCCGTTATAGATGGCGCGGTCGTTCGACGAACCGTGGCCGATGATGGCCACGCCCCGCACACCAAGCAGCGGTGCACCGCCGTACTCGCGATAATCGAGACGGTGGCGGAACTCATTGAAGGCCTGGCGGCTGAGCAGAGCTCCAACCTTGGCCGTAACCGTACGGGTAAGCGAATCGCGCAGCACTTCACGCACGAAGCGGCCCACACCTTCGCTGGTCTTCAGCGCTACGTTGCCGACGAAGCCGTCGCACACAATAACGTCTGCCAGACCGGAAAAGATGTCGCGTCCCTCAACGTTGCCGATGAAGTTGATCGGCAGCGCCTTGAGCAGCGGAAAGGCTTCGCGGGTAAGATCGTTGCCCTTGGTCTCTTCTTCGCCAATCGAAAGCAGGCCTACACGCGGCGATTCAATCTTCAGCACGGTGCGGGCATAAATCTCTCCCATCACCGCGAACTGCTGCAGATTGCTCGGCTTGCAGTCCACGTTGGCACCCACGTCGAGCAGCACGCAGGGGCTTCCGGTGGCGGCAGGCATGGGTGTGGCCAGCGCCGGGCGATCCACACCCGGCAACGCACCCAGCACCATCTTGGCCGTAGCCATGGCGGCACCAGTGTTGCCAGCGGTCACAAAACCTGCAGCTTTGCCTTCGCGGACCATCTTCAGGCCCACGCGCATCGAGCTGTCACGTTTGGTGCGCACAGCATGCGCAGCCTTTTCCTCCATGCCGATCCTTTCGGAGGCATGGTGAATCGTGATGGGCAGATCATCATCGCCCAGCAGCTCGTCGAGTTGGTCGCGTAACTCCCGTTCAGGCCCAACCAGATGAACGCGTACGGGCAATTGCTTGCAAGCAAGAATTGCCCCGCGAATCTCCGGCTCGGGTGCTTTATCGGAACCTACGGCGTCGAGCGCGATATCGATCAGCATGCGCGTCGATCTACTTCTCGACTTCCTTCACTACGAGGACAGCGCGACCCTTGTACTCGCCGCACTTGGGGCAGGCGCGATGGGGCAGCTTCTTCTCGTGGCAAGCCGGGCACTCAGAAAGGCCAGCAGCAGTCAAAAAGTCATGGGCGCGACGAATGGAGGTGCGACGCGACGAGTGGCGCCGTTTTGGATTAGGCATGATGTAATTCCTTTCCTAGCCGGTTTCTGCCTTCCGTGCACACGCGAAGATTCGCGTCGTTCCCGCCCTCTACCCAGTCTGAACCAGGCAGCTCGTGGAACGGCACAGGGGCTATTTGCCGGACACCCTGCTCTCAACAGGGGGCTGAATTCTCAGAGCTTGACCTGATTGCGGAGTCCAGCCAGAGCCTCCCAGCGGGGGTCGGATGGACCCTCTTCGCAGTTGCAGCTTTGACTGTTGCGATTCGTGCCGCAACGCGGGCAGAGCCCTTTGCAGTCTGGCTTGCACAGTGTGCGGGCGGGCAACGACAAAAGAACCTGCTCGCGCAACACGTCTTCAAGCAAAAGACTGTCTTTCTGATAATACCCGATTTCGGTTTCTTGCGCTGAGATTGCTCGCTCACCGCCCTCCGAATCTACCTCCGCAGGACGAAAAATCAGGTCAAATTCCGCTTCCAGCGGCTCCATAACGGGCTCCAGGCAACGCGCACAGGGAACCAGAAAGCTTCCCTGAAACTTGCCCCGCAACCGGATGTCGGCCACCACATCGTGGGGTCCGCGATGTTCGTGCAAGACTTCGGCCTGGCCCTGAACCGCCAGGGGAGTCGTCTGCTCGGCCTCTTCGCCCAGCTCCACAGCCCCCGGAGCCAGCTCAAGGTCGAACTCGATCGGCTCCCGCTCCAGCTCTGTAATCGTGAATTCCATACTCTGAGCCTACCCTATTCCCGCCCCGCGCGGTAGTCCGTTTCCATTCTCTGCTTGGCGTCAACGCAATACGGACCTATCCTCTTTCCATGCCGGAAAAAGAAAAAATATTCTCTTCAGAAGTGCGCTATCGTCTGGCCACGGCCGAGGACGCTAGCCGCCTGATTCCGATGATCAACGCCGCCTTTGCGGTAGAGGAATTTCTGGAGGGAACCCGTACCGACCCCTCCCGGCTGGCGGCAGCAATGGCCAAAGGCCCCATCCTGATCGCCGAAAGCCCGGCGGGCGACCTGCTCGGTTCGCTTTCCATGGAATTGCGCGGCAAACGCGGCTATCTGGGCATGCTGGCCGTCCATCCCGCCCACCAGAAACGCGGCCTGGCCCACTTGATGACCGATGAAGCCACCCGCCGCCTGCGCGAGGCTGGCTGCAGTGAGGCCGAAATCGTCGTCCTCAACCTGCGCACCGAACTCCACCCCATCTATCGCAGTTGGGGATTCGTCGCCGACGGCACCGAGGAGTGCCTGTGCGGACGCACCGTCAAGGACGGCGTGGAAGTGCACGGCATCGTGATGGTGAAACAGATCTAAGTCGTCGTTTGTGCTTCCATACGCGCCAGGACGGGCAAAATCGCCATTTTCAGCCGGGGCAGATCATCCTGTATGGTGTTCCAGACTGTATCGAGGTCAACAAAGTCATACTGATGCCGCAGCCAGTTGCCCATGCCTCGAATATCCCGCCAGGGTAATCCGGGACAAAGCTCATCGGCGCGATCCCTCAGGCGGATGGCTGCTTCACTGATGATTTGCATCTTTCTTTCAACCGCAGCCTGTGTTTTGGCGTCGAAACGAAAATCTTCCAGTTGCATACCGTCGATAAAGCTTTCGATCAACCCGATGCTGTCCCGCATATCGCGAAACAGGCATACTCGTCCTTAAAAGGCAAGGAACGCCTCGCGCAGAACCCGCTCCCGCACCGGTTCCTTGAGCGCATTGAAGAGGGCAAGATCAACGCGCACACCGAGCAAATCGCTCAGATGATTTTCCAGATGCGCCATGGTCACCAGAGTCCGGCGATAAGCCGCATCGAAATCTGCCACAAGATCGACGTCAGAGCCGACCGTAGCCTCGCCCCGCGCAACCGATCCGAACAGGCGCAGATGCACGACACCTTCTGCCCGCAGTTCAGGTTCGTGGCGGCGAAGAGTTTCGAGCACAGCAGTCCGGTCCATAGCGCAACTTTGCCACAGCAGAGCCGCGAATTCAATGAATTCTGCTGCAATGTGGAGATTTTCTCCCGCAGAGAACCATCCCGCGGCAACAGGAACGGGCGGCTCCATGGCCGCCCGTCTTTATTTTTGCTGTTTCCTGACTTTTACTTCGCCGGTACCAGATAGCGATTGGCAAAGTCCAGGAAGGTGGGCCAATTGGGCCCCGGCGTGTGGCCAAAGCGATGCTGGCGGAAGGCCAGATCGCCCGCCAGCAGACCCTGCTCCATAGGCGGCATGGTCGTTGTGCCCAGATCCTTTTTGCCCAGCAGCCGGTAAACCGGGCCGGCATGAACCGCTCCCCGCCACTCACCCACCGGATCGGCCCAGGCGTCCCCCGCCGTATCCGACCCCACGCTGATGAAGACCGGCCGCGGCGCACAAAGTGCAATCAGCTCATGCGCATCCACCGGCAGATCGCCCGTGGTCAGCGGTCCGCCATACTTCAGGAAGTTGCCCGCCATCCAGTAATAAAAGGTTGGCGCACTGGTCAGGTTTTCCAGCTGCTCGCCCATCACGTGACGATAGAGCTTGTCGCCGCCGGTTCCGGCCGAGCTGATAAAGGCCACGCTGAAGCGCTGGTCATAGGCCATAGTGGTGAGCGCCGTCTTGCCAAAGCGGGAATGGCCCTCGATGGCCACATGCTTGGTATCAATGCCCTTATCGGTTTCAAAGTAGTCGAAAACCCGACTGGCGCCCCAGGCCCAGGCGCGGATCGTGCCCCAGTCGTCGGGATGGCGCGGCTGCCCCTTGTTCACCAGACCAATCACGCCCGAACGCAGACCGGCTCCACTGTCGTCCTGAAAGCTGGTGGGCAGCATCACGGCGTAGCCCCAGCCACGCTTGATCACCTGCTCCTGCCAGCTGGGCCCTTCATTGCCCGGGCCACCGGGAATCATCTCCGGCAGGCTGTGGGCGATTGCCGCCAGCACCTGGGGGCTGAAGGCCAGTTCCAGCACCAGCGGCACGGGCTTGGTTGCCGCCTTGGGCAGCCCCACCACCAAGTCAATCGTGGGCGCAAGCGCGGGGTAGGCGGAATTGTCGATGTGCCCGGCCAAGTGCTTTTCCACCACCACCACGCCGCCCAGCGTCGCCTCGCTCTGGCTCAGCAGTTCCCAGCGCACTTTGGGAGCACCCGCCGGCACGCGGCCCAGCACTTCGCGGTCAAACGCTTCCACAATCTCCGGACGGCGCTGCTTCCACCACTGGTCGACCGTCTTCACCGGCGCACCATTGTTCAAGCGCAGCGGGTCGGGCAGATTCGGATAGGGATTGGCCTTGGCCTCGTCGTAGTTCACGTGATTGGGCAATTTCATATCGTGGCTGGCCGCCGGACGCAGCGTTTGAATGCCAAGCTGACCCATCATCTGTTGATGGTCGGCCAGGGCGGCAGCCTTTTCCGCAGCCTGACGGGAAGCCCTGTCGACAGCTTCAGCGGGAGCAGCAGGAGCAGTCTGCGCCGACAACCTTAGCACGCTGGAAAAACCTGAACACAGCAAAAGGAAGCAGGCACAGAACCCGCGCCATGAGTTTTTTCTCATGATCATTGACCTCTTTCAGAACGTTTCCGCAGGCGGAAATCGGACCCTGACAGCATAGCTCCCAAAACCGGAAGCGGCCAAATGAACTATTTGTGCTGCATTATGTTCCGCATCTTGAACCGGATAATTATTTTCCGGATTTCCCCCCATTTACCTCCCCGTGCTCCTCATGCCGTACCGCTATCTGCCGATACACAAAGGGAGTTTCCTTGGAAGGGGTAATTACACCATGCAGTGGCTTCGCAATCTTCCCGTAGCGAGTAAATTTCTTTATGCATTCGGCATCGTGTGCGGTCTTTGCATCGCACTTGGAATCTACACATTTTCCACCTTTCATGTGATTGCATCTGCAAGCAACGAAGTAAGCACGGTACAGTTTCCCGCGGTATCGGCTCTTACTGAGGCACTGGGAGGCATGAATGGCGTACGGCGCAGTGATCTTGACCTGTTGCTCTGCCAGTCCTCAGAGTGCACCGCCAAGAAGGTGGAAGAGCGTAACAGCGCCATCGACAGGTATCACAAGGCGCTGGCCACCTACGAACCACTGATTGTCATCGATGCCGAGCGGCAGAACTACAATCAGTTCAAAACACTGTTTGACAATTATCTGGAACAGAGCAACACCGCCGTAAAGAAGCTGCAGGCAGGAGACGCCGCGACAGCGCTTGACGTGCTTGCCTCTGAAAGCGTGGCCAAGACATATGCCGATGCGATGCAGTCTGCCACCAAAGACTCGGAGCTGAAAACCGAAAGCGGCATGCACTCCGCCAAAGACCTTTCTAACAACAGCGCTCATGCGCTTTGGATCGACACGCTGGTCACACTTCTGATCGTGGGTCTGTGCGCTATCACCGGTGTTCTGCTGACCCGTGAAATCGCTCCCCGCCTGGGGCATCTGCATGAAGCGCTGGAAGCCATGGCCAACAAGGATCTGACGCGCCGCATGCAGATTACCGGAGGCGACGAAATCGGCCAGTTGGGCGAGGCCTACAACAAGAGTGCCGAAGCCATTGGCGCAGTGCTGGCCTCGGTGGCTCAGGGTGCCAACACGCTATCGAGCGCAACCACGCAGATGAGCGCCCGTTCGATCGAGAGCGCCGGCAATGCCCGCGTTGAGTCCAGCAAGATCAACCAGATTGCGGCCGCCGCGCAGGAGATGACGGCCACCATCGGCGAAATCAGCCACAACGCGGAAACTGCCGCTGAAGCCAGCCGCACCTCGGCCGCCAGCGCCGATCAGGGTGGCGAAGTGATGCAGGCTGCCGCACAGACCATGGAGAAGATCTCAACTGCCACCCATTCGGTCGCGGAAAAGATGGAATCCCTGGCCCGCCGCTCGGAAGAGATCGGCAAGGTAGTAAGCGTCATTCAGGAGATCAGCGAACAGACCAACCTGCTGGCTCTCAATGCTGCCATCGAAGCTGCCCGCGCCGGCGAACACGGTCGTGGATTCGCGGTGGTGGCTGGCGAAGTCCGCCGTCTGGCCGAACGTACCAAGAGCGCAACCGAAGAGATTGCCGGAACCATCCGCAGCATTCAGGATGAAACCCGCGCCACTCTGGATCTGATGGAAGAAAGCCGCACGGCAGTCGAGAACGGCCTGAAGGAAACCTCGCGGGCCCATCAGAGCCTGGAAGCCATCATCGATTCCTCCAAACACGTTGAACACCAGATCAACCTGATTGCCACGGCTGCGACCGAGCAGACCGCGGCCTCCGGCGAGATTTCGGAATCTGCTGGCCAGATCTCGCAACTCTCCAACGAAACCGCACAGGGCGCTGAAGAGGCTGTTGAAGCGCTCAAGAACCTGGCAGAACTGGCCTCCGATCTGGACGGCATGATCCGTCAGTTCCAGATTGAACAGGCACGGCAGAATGGTGGACGCTTAACGGGTTCGTCCCGTCCGGCGTATCAAAGCACTCTGCGCACTGCCAACTCGTAAGACTGCAGCCCCCAACAGAGTTGCTCTGTTGGGGCTCTGAAACCTGCACTACGGAAGTCTTTCCGGCAGATACAAAACGATCGCACAGCCTGCGGGCCGCGCGACATTGGCTGGAACCTTCCGAGCGCAGAAACTCCAGATTGGTTTTTCGGTCTTGTATTCCTGTTGGGCACGGCCGCTCCTGGACCTTTTCTCTGCGTAGCGGCGATCCTTACCCCTCCATCGCCGTCTCCAGTGCGGTGGCCCCTAGCCCTCATCGCGCCATCTTTCATAGATGGCGCGATGTTTTCTTTTACGGCATAATCACGCAAGGGACTTTCCTGTTCCACTTTTCCCGGTCCGCCAACGTCCCCTCCCCCATTCGCACAAAAATCCTTGCAAACTTTCGCGTCCAGCCGGGCTGCGGTTCATCCTACAATCAGGTGCAACGGAGTCTATAGCTCATGAGCAGTGTCAAGTACGATCTTGTCGTGGTCGGTTCCGGCCCCAGCGGGCAGCGCGCGGCTGTAGCCGCATCCAAAATGCGTAAACGCGTGGCGCTGGTGGAGGCCCGCACGGTGGTGGGTGGTGTGTGCGTCAACACCGGCACCATTCCCAGCAAGACCATGCGCGAAGCCGTCATGCACCTCTCCGGCTTCAACTACCGCGCCATCTACGGCGTCAACTACCGGGTCAAAGAGAAGATCACCATGGCCGATCTGGCCTATCGCATTCAGGCGGTGATCAAGACCGAGGTGGACGTGACCGAGGCGCAGCTCTCGCGCAACGGCATTGACGTGGTGCACGGCATGGCCAGCCTGGTGGATCCGCATCGGCTCTGCGTGCGCAATCCGGGCGGCGAAACCTTCCTGGAGGCCGACCGCATCATTCTGGCCGTGGGCACCAAGCCGGCCAGCAGCGAGCATGTGCCCATCAATGGCAAAACCATCATCAACAGCGACCAGATTCTGGGCATGGAGAAGCTGCCCCGTTCGATGATCGTGGTGGGCGGCGGCGTGGTGGGCGTGGAGTACGCCTGCATGTTCGCCGTGCTGGGCGTACGCGTTACGCTGGTGGAAAAACGCGACCGCCTGCTGGAATTTGCCGACCGCGAGATCATCGAGGCGCTCAGCTATCACCTGCGCGACCTGCGCATGACCCTGCGCCTGGGCGAAGAGGTAGACACCGTGGAGGAGCCGCAGCCGGGCACGGTGGTTGCCAACCTGAAGAGCAACAAACGGGTCAGCGGCGATACTTTGCTCTACGCCGTAGGCCGCCAGGGCAATGTGGAAGAACTGAATTTGCCCGTCGCCGGTCTGGAAGCCGACAGCCGTGGCCGCATCGAGGTCAACGAGCACTTCCAAACCTCGGTGCCGCACATCTTTGCCGTAGGCGACGTTATCGGCTTCCCGTCGCTGGCCTCCGTCTCCATGGAGCAGGGCCGCATTGCCGCCGCCCGCGCCTTTGACGACGCCAGCGCCATCTCCCAGCCAGCCTTTTATCCCTACGGCATCTACACCATTCCCGAGATCAGCTTCATTGGCAAAACCGAGGAGGAGCTGACCAACGAGGACGTGCCCTACGAGGTAGGCATGGCCTACTACCGTGAGACGGCTCGCGGCCAGATCCGCGGCGACACCAATGGCAGGCTCAAGCTGATCTTCCACCCGGAAACCAAACTGCTGCTGGGCATTCACATCATCGGCGAGGGCGCCACCGAGCTGGTGCACATTGGTCAGGCCGTCATGGCGCTGGGCGGAACCATCCAGTACTTCATCGACGCGGTCTTCAACTACCCGACGCTGGCCGAGTGCTACAAAGTGGCCGCCTTCAACGGACTGGGCAGATTGTCGAAATACCAGCCGGACTAAAAGTACCGCTATCAGCGCATCGAGCGTGGAAAGATTCTATCTGCCCCGCAAGGGGCAGTGCGAAAGTAGCCCAGGGTGGCCCCTGAGCGAAGTCGAAGGGGAAGCCCTGGGATGGCTGCGAGCAGGGGGATCCGCCCTGGAGGGGCGGTGAGATGCGGTGGCTCAGAGCTGTTTTTTGCAGACTGCGGATGGGTTGCAGGCAGCCTTCCGCGCACAACAAAGAACCCTCAGCTGTAGGTTAAAAGCTGAGGGTTCTCTGTTCTTCAGTAGCGCCGCAGGTAGGTGCGGGTCAGGCGGTCGTGCCAGCAAAGATGATCTTCGTCGAAGATCATCCACACCAACCCCAGACCGGCGGGAGCAATCGAAAGCAGCATGGCCGCCAGACGTGCCAATCGACGCATTCTGCCGGGCCTGCTGCCTTCAAAGGTGATCAACCGCAGTTGCGCATAGCGCATGCCGGGCGTGCCGCCAGCCAGAACGTTGAACAACAGGCTGTAAAGCAGCGCAATGGCGATAAAAGCCAGGATCGACCCCACCTCGACCATACGCAGCGACGGCAGTTGCTCGGTGTAGCTGGCCGCAGCCAGCGATGCCGCCAGCGTGGCGCCCAGTACCAGAGAAAAATTCACCACCGTTGCCATCACGCGCCAGTCCGCCGAAACGGCTTCAATGGGGCGCGCCTCGCCGCGGAGCTCCTCTTCGGCCAGCAGCTCCTCTTCCGGCTGCTCGTCCAGCTGGATGGAGGGCCAGGCAGCCTCAGCGGCAGGCTGGCAGGCTTCGGCCACCTCGGTGGCAACAGTGGCGGGATCCACCTCGAAGATGCTCATCTGCTCCGACTCGGACTCGGCAGCCAACGGCCCTTCGATCAGGCGTGGACGCACCCGACGCGTGGCCACCAGCTCGCGCGGAAACTCGATCAGGTTGGCGTGGATCGGCAGCGCTGGTTCGATCACGCCATTGGCCGCGCTCTCCAGCGCCTCCCGGACGTCGTTCCAATCCTGCACGGCAGCCTGGAACAGGTCGGGCTCCGGTGTGGCAACCGGTGCCTGAGGCCGCTCAGGCAAGGCTGGCTCCCAGCGGATAGCCAGTTCGCCCGGATCGTACACAACGGGAGCGGGAAGGGGCTCTGCGACGGCAACCGGAGCGAGCATGATCTGAACCGGGGGGGGCGTCTGCTCCGCCACACACAAAGCGGGCTCCGGCAAAGTCTGCTCTGGCAAAAACTCTTCCAAAAGAGGCGGACTGACTTTGGCCTCCTGTGGGCCTTCCACCGCAGCCTGCGGCAAAGCGATCAGCCAGGGGCTCTCCACGACCGGCTTGCGACCCACAAGTTTTGGACGCTCCAGTTGCGGACGCTCCACCTGCGCAGCTTCCACGGCACGCTTTGTGTCGTTGGCCACCTGAGCTTCAAGCCCGGCCAGAACCGACTGCACTGCGGCGTGCGCCTGCTGTGCGGCGCGGCTGGCAGCTTCGGCGGCACGCACGGCAACGCGCGCTTCCTCGGCCAGCACTTGACTGTAGCTGGGCGCATTGGCGTAGCGGGCCGTCACTCGGGCCATGGCCTGAGCGGCGCGACTGCTGGCTGCGATCGATGTCTCCGGAGCCGCGCCCTGATCGGCAACTTCGCCGTTCTTGCGACTCCTGTGCGCAGCCACGCGCCGGTTTACTTCTTCTTTCCAGGCCATCGACACTGGATTTGGCATGGTGCTCAAGGTTGCTTCTCCTTCCTCGTGGACTGCCGCCATCCGGCTGGCAAGCCACTGCTCGAAGATCCCGGCCAGAACGGAGAATATCCGGTCCGGTCAAAACAATCAGATTTGGAGGAAGAAGGTACGCGGAACCATGCGAGGCCGTCCTCGACAGAAATGCATCTGCGAGGGGAAAATCAGACGGCTCGTATTGTCTTGTTACCAGAGCAACGAAGATTGCGTCCAACCGACTGGGAGCCGGGTTTGCTATGCTGAGCCTTGGTTCCATGCCAAGAGATCGGATGCGTCCTCGTACTTTACTGTGTATCACGCTGCTGGCCCTCTGTCATCAGGTTCTGAGGGCTCAGACGTTGACCAATTCGCTACCCTCTGCAACGCCTACTGCTGTGGTTCAGCCAGTGGCGAGCGAAATTGTGTCCCCAGCGCCGGCCTTGCAACCTGTCAGCGAGCCTTTGCCCGACGATCCCAGCCAGGAACTGATTCCTGTGGCCGAGCCCGAGCCGGTGACTCCCGAGGGCATTCCTGTCCAGTGGGATGCCGATGAACAAAACCGCGCCGGAGACGTGCTCACCCTCACCGGTCACGTCGTCTTTCACTACCGCAACTACATCCTGCATGCCGATCACGTCGTCTACCATCGCGCCTCCAGCGAGCTGGAAGCCGAAGGCCATCTGCAGCTGGATGGCGGACCGATGAATCTGCATCTTGAGGCCACCCAGGGAGACATGCGCCTGAACATGCATACCGCCCGTTTTTATAACGTGAGCGGTACGCAGGGCATTCACACCGACGGCCGACGGTCGATCTACTCCACCCCCACGCCCCTGCGTTTTACGGGGCGTGTACTGCTGCAATCGGGTGAAGGCAAATTCCACCTCATTGACGGCACCATGACCAACTGCAACCTGCCCAAGCCCGACTGGCAGGTCATCGCGCACGCCATCAACATGGATGAAAAGACTGCCTCCACCAACAATTCAGTCTTCAAGTTCCTGGGCATGCCGTTGTTTTATCTTCCCTACCTGCGCCGCCCCATGGATGAAACCGGACGGGAGAGCGGCATCCTCATTCCGCTCATCAGCAACTCCTCTATCAAGGGCTTCATCTCCGGAGCGCAGGCTTACTGGGCCATCAATCGCAGCATGGACATGGTGGTGGGCACCGAGTTCTACAGCAAGCGCGGCTGGGCGCCCAATGGCGACTTCCGCTACAAGGGCAACGGCCTTGATCACATGCTGGTGCGCTGGAATGCGCTGCTTGATCGCGGCGTCTGGGAGAACGTAACCAACTACGTCTACTCCAGCACCGGCGTTACCACCACGACCACCACCTTCGAGAAGGTGAATCAGGGCGGCGTGGATCTGGTGGCGCAGGGTCGCAAGGATCTGGACTCCTCCACGCACGTTGCCGGCACGGTTGAATACCTGTCCAACTACCAATACCGGCTGGTCTTCAACGACAACTATTCGCAGGCCATCAGTTCGCAGGTAGCCAGCGATCTGTCGCTCAGCCGCGTCTACAAGGCTTACGTTCCTTCCATCCAGACGGACCGCTTTGAGACCTTTGCCAGCTCCACCACCGGCGACGAAGCACGCATCCTCCATCTGCCCAGCCTGCACTTTGACAGCGTGGATCAACAACTTGGTCCCGATTCCCCCTTCTACTGGGGCATGAACAGCTCTCTGAGCTTCATGGACCGTTCCGAGCCCCGCTTTCATGCGCGCAATGTGGGCCGCTTTGACCTCTATCCGCATCTGTCGCTACCGCTCAAGGCCGACGGCTGGAGCCTGACCCCGGAGGTCGGCTTCCGCAATACAACCTACAGCATCAGCCAGAACCCGGACCTGGCCGACCTGCGCCACGGCGTACCCAGCGTCAATCAGAATCCGCTGAACCGTTTTTACGGCGAAGCCCGCCTGGACGCCCACGCCCCGGCCATCGAACGCGACTTTGTGCTGCCGGGCCTGAACCGGGTTCTGCGTCACGTGATTGAGCCGGAAGCCTACTACCACTACGTGGGCGGCGTTGGGAAGAAGGAACAGAACGTAGTCCTGATTGACACCACGGACATTGCCACCGACACCAATGAGGTCGGCTTCTGGGTAAATCAACGTTTTTACCTCAAGCCGCTCCATGAGTCTGACTGCACGCCCCAGCCCGACAAACCCTGCGCGGCCAAACCGCGCGAGTGGGCCAGTTGGACCGTCGGTCAAAAGTTTTTCATCGATCCCGACTTTGGCGGGGCCATCATCACCGGCCGTCGCAACGTCTTCGACTCCACACTGGACCTGACGGGCGTGGCCTTCCTGACCGATCCGCACACCATCTCGCCCATTATCAGCCGCCTGCGCTTTGAGGCCATCGACGACATTCGCATTGAGTGGGATGTGGATTACGATCCCCATCAGGGCCAGTTGAGCTCCGACAACCTTTATGCCGGCTACACCCACGGCACAACCACCATCGGTCTGGGCCATGCGCTGCTCAATGCCGTCGATGAGAGCCGTGGCTCGGCTTCCACCATCAAGAGCCAGTTGCTGCAGCCTTTCGTGAGCATCGGCAAACCCAGCAAATCCGGCCTGAACATGGCCGCCAATGTCGGCTATGACTTTGTGCTCAATGAGCTGCAATACGGCGGCGCACAGGCCACCTACAACTGGGATTGCTGTGGACTCACGCTCGGCTATCGCCGCTTTGAGCTGGGCAGTGTACGTAACGAAACCCAGTGGCTCTACAGCTTTACCCTCGCCAACTTCGGTTCGGTCGGTGACATTCGCCGCTCCAACTCCGTCTTCCGCGATCCATCCCTGCCGCCGGCATTTTAAGTGCAGGGACAGGGAGCCAGTTGCTAGAGGCTAGAAGCTGGAGGCTAGGAGCTATTCCCCTGGAACCTGTATTCTTGCAACAGAGGATTCCGCACGTGTCGCATATACGCCTGTTGGCCGTTCTGCTGGCCATTTCATTGACCGTGGGTTGCAAGGCCCAGTCCCCCGCCAACGCCAATCTGGACGATGCTGCACGCACTCGCCGCATTGAGGTGATGGTTCGCGCGCAGTACAACCTACCGCCCGACTTCGACGTTTCGATCGGTGCGCGCAAGGCAGGCAGCATCACAGGGTTCGATACCCTGCCGATCACCCTCAGCCACGCCGGTCGCACCCAGAGCATTGACTTCCTGATCTCCACCGACGGCAAGACCTTCGGCCGCCTGGAGACAATCGATCTGACCAACCAGCTGGCCTTCAAAATCGACACCGCCAATCGCCCGGTGCGTGGCAATGCTTCGGCCCCGGTCACGATCATCAGCTATGACGATCTGGAGTGCCCCTACTGCGCCCGCATGCACCAGCAGCTCTTTCCGTCCACGCAGGCCCGCTACGGTGACAAGGTGCGCTTCATCTACAAGGACTTCCCCCTGCTGGAAATCCACCCTTGGGCCATGCGCGCAGCCATCGACGCCGACTGCCTGGGCGCGCAGAGTCAGGAATCCTACTGGAACTATGTGGACTACCTCCATGCGCACGGCGACGAGGTCAACGGTAAGGACCACGACATCTCCAAGAGCAATGAGACTCTGGACCGCATCACCCGCCAGTTGGCCACAATTTCCAACCTGGACACCAACAAGCTGAGCGCCTGCCTCACCGCACAGGACGAAACTGCAGTGCGCGCCTCGCTCAAGGAAGCTCAGGAACTCGGCCTGGATGGCGCACCGGTGCTCTATGTGAATGGCGAGCGCATCAGCGGCGCAGTACCGAAGGAAGACGTCTGGAAGGTCATTGACCGCGCTCTGCGCGCCGAAGGCATCGTTCCTCCGCCCGCTCCGGATGCTGCTACCCCCGCCAAAAAGCCTGCGTCCAATCCCGCAGAGAGCCAATAAACTTTGATTCACTGATCTTTCTGCAGGGTGGGGCGTATTTTTACCGAAATCACTCTACCCCCGCAGTGGGGTCGGGATTTATTCTTGAAAACCGGAGCCAGGTTTGGCTCCCAGGAGATCGCAGCTTGCACGTTATTTCGAAGTTCCACTCACGTTTCGGATGGATGATCCTCACTGCAGCCTGCGCGGCCGTCCTTGCCGGCGTTGCTGGTTGCCATCGCGCTCCTTCCTCCGATGTGGTGGCCACGGTCAACGGGAAGGAGATTCTGCGCGCTGACCTGGAACGCTACTATCAGGCCAATGTAGGCACTGCCCCGCAGAAGCCCTCGGAAGAGGAAGCCAATACCCAGCGGCTCATCATCCTGCGTCAGATGATCGAGGACGAGATCCTGCAGCAGCATGCCGCCAAGGTCAATCTGGTTGCCACCGACGACGAAATCAACGCCAAGCTGAGCGAGATCAAAGCCCGCTTCCCTCAGGAAGAGGAGTTCAACAACCAGCTCAAGCAGCGTAACCTCACGCTTGATGAATTCAAGCACGAACTGCGCAAGCAGCTCACGCACAACAAACTCATCAACAAGGAAATCGAGTCGAAGATCAACATCTCTGACTCTGAAATCTCTGCCTACTATCAGGCCCACAAGTCCGAATACAACCTGATTGAGCCGCAGTATCGCATCGCCCGCATTGTGGTGACCACCACGCCCGCCCAGCAGCCCGGCAACCTGCAGAACAACAAGGCCAATGGCGATGCCGATGCCAAAAAGAAGGTCACCGCCCTGCACAATCGTCTGGATAGCGGCGAGGACTTTGGCCAGGTAGCCATGAACTTCTCCGAGGATCCCAACACTGCCCCCAACGGCGGCGACATGGGTGCCGTGGCCGAGTCAGCCCTGCACTCCGATCCTGAAGTCTATGCTGCCATCAGCAAGCTCAAGCCCGATCAGTACACCGATGTGCTGGCCATCCCGGGGCCGAACCACCAGATTATGGGCTACGCCATCTACAAGCTGATTGGCCGCGAACAGGCCGGACAGCACGACCTGAGCGATCCCCGCGTACAGCAGAGCATTCACACCCAGTTGCACAACACCCGTTCCCAGCTGCTGCAGAGCGCCTACCTGGAAACCCTGCACAACGAAGCCAAGGTCAAGAATTATCTGGCCGAGAGCATCCTCAAGCAGAGCGGCCAGTAAGAACCTGCAATCGATCAAAATTAAAGGGCGGCTGAAGATTGCTTCAGCCGCCCTTTAATTTTTTGCTGCCACTGGAAATGGAATCGGGCGAAGGATCAGCCAGAAGCGCAAACACCTCCCAGCACTCAGAACTTCAGCCTGTCCTCCTGAGCGAGCGCAGGTAGTCGAAGGATCTGCGGTTCCTTTTCGCCTCTGCCTCCATGAACTTTGGCTCCAAAGGCACATCCACTTCCGCGGAAGATCCCTGAAGAACAACCACAGATCTTTCGACTAGAACCTGGCACCTGGAACCTGTCCCTAGAACTTCGCCTCTACCTTCTTTCCCGTGTACTCCACCGTTCTGTCGGCCTTGACCGTTACGCCTTCTCCCACGCCGTGGTTTTCGCGTACCAGCACCACGTGAAAGCTGTGCTTTTCCGCCATCCCCTTGTAGCTGCCCTGGCGGTCGCCAATCTCCAGCGTATGGCTCGCGTCGTTCCAGCGGATGGGGGTAATGGCGTGCGCGCCCTGCTCGTAGCGGTAGCTGTCGCCCTCATCTTCATAGAGGTCAAAACTCGCATCCGCTCCAGAATAGATGCGCAGCTCAATCGGATCACTCTTCTCGCCGGTGTATTCGATCTCCGGCCCCATGGGCACAATCGAACCCGCACGCACATGCAGCGGAATCCGGCTGAGCGGTGCATCGGCCACAATCTCCGTGCCACCATTCGTCTTTTTTCCGGTCCAGAAGTCAAACCATTCTGCGCCCTTCGGTAAATAGACCGGTCGGCTGGTAGCGTGCTCCCTCAGCACTGGGCTCACCATAATGGCCGGGCCATACAAAAACTGGTCGCTGATCTCGCGCGCGTTTTCGTCCATGCGGAAGTCCATTACCAGCGGCCGCTGAATGGTAGAGTCCTCGTTGGTGACGCGCCATGCCTGCGCATACAGGTACGGCATCAGGCGGTAATGCAGCTTGTCCACATCCACCAACGCGGGCACAATTTTCTGGTCCCAGCTCCATAGCTCGTTATGGTCGCGGTGCCCATGAGTGCGGAAGATCGGGCAGAAGGCGCCGTACTCGAACCAGCGTGCATACAGCTCCTGATACTCAGGCCGGTCAGCCTGCATATCGCCCTGCTTATTGCCCACCGGATGATAGCCGCCAATGTCGGTCGTCCAGTACGGATAGCCGGACAGCGCAAAGTTGAGCCCCGCCGGAACCTGATGGCGCAGCGCCCACCAGCTGGAATACACGTCCCCCGACCACACCATGGCCCCCACACGCTGTTGGCCAAGGAAAGCCGAACGCGTCAGCAGCAGTACGCGCTTCTCGCTGCTGGTCTGCTTCCAGTGCTCCTGTACGCCAAGGTTGTGTTGGAAGGCGAACATGTTGGTGTATTCCAGGCCATTGCCGATGCTCAGTGGCTTATAGCGCAAAATAGCGTCGCCCATATGCGGCCAGACCTCTTCAGGCTCGGCGCTATCCAGCCAGAAGCCGTCCCAGCCCTGCTGGAAGAGCTTGCCGGGCAGGTTCTGCCAGTAATAGTCGCGCCCCGCCGGATTGCTCGGATCGTAGACATGGGTGCCGGGAATCTCATAGCCGCGCGCCGCCAGCTCCTGATAATTCTTCGAGCTGCTGTCCATCAGGCCCCACACTGAAATCAAGGCATGCACATGCTCGTCGTGCAGCGTCTTCAGCTCGGCGGGCACGTCTGTGTAGCCCTCGTTGAAGAGCGGGTCGCCCTCGCGGTCCTTCTGCCACCAGAACCAGTCCTGCACCAGACCGTCCATGGGAATGTGGCGCGAACGATAGCCGGCCGCCACGTCCTGCATCTCGGCCTGTGTCTTGTAGCGGTCCTTCGACTGAATGAAGCCATAAGCCCACTCCGGCAACAGCGGCGCATGGCCAGTCAGCGTTCGGTACTCATGCAAAATCTTGTCGAACTCCGGCCCAATGAGGACGTAATAGTCGAGATGGTCGACAGCCATTGCCTCAAAATTCAGCTCTAGAGGAAAGCGATTGTCCACGTACCCAAACGATGCCGTGTTCCAGAGAATGCCGTAGCCCTTGCTGGAGAGCAACAGCGGGATGCTGATGTCGGTATTGTTTTGTCCCAGCTCCACCGTCGACCCGCGATAGTTGAACAGCCCGCTCTGGTGCTGGCCAAGGCCGTAGAGCGCCTCGGTTGCATCTGGAGAGAAGCGCTCGATCACGTGGAGTAGACCAGTCGCTTCGGAATTCTGATACGTCCGCGGAAGATCGCCCCGCTCCTGCAGAAGACCTTTGCCGTCAGGCGATTTGATGCGCAGGCTTCCCTCTCCCAGATTCAGTTCGGCGCTCGCTTCTGCCGTGCTGATCTGTACCCGTTCAGCGTCTGCGCTGTAGGTCACAAAATTGCTCGGGCGATTTTCCGCGCCCTCCTCGATCCATGGGCGGGGATCGTTGCGCTGCGCGCTGCCTGCCGGATGGCTCTGTACATGGAGGATGCCGGGAGCAGAAAAGCTGAGCTCGATTTCGTCGTATTCGTTGTGCGCCTTCAGGCCGCTGGCGGTTTTTTCAGCACTCATCGCCGCGGGGTGAGGATACGTCTCAATCAGGTTGCTCTGCGCATTCGAAATCATCGAACCGCCTGCAACCAGAGTAGAAAAAACCAAGGGAAAAAATGCTTTAGGAAAAGCAATCATAGGGCTTCAATACCTCAGTACAACATCCTACAAAAAGAGAGCGGCCCCCGTCGTGACGGGGGCCGCTGCAATTCGGTTTATGGCCGAATTTACTTCAGATTGCCGCTGGCATCCATCGTGATGCCCTGCGGTCCCTGATTCTTCTTCGCTTCATTGGCCTTGCGGACGCCCATGGCCTTGGTGCGCCAGTCTTCGGCAGAAGCCAGATCAGACTTCACGGCACCAGCATTGCCAAAATCCACATCGGCCTTGCGGCGATAGATCAGGTTCAGGTAAGCCATTGCATCGTCGTAGTTCTGACGGTTGCCCACAGCCATGTTCAGATACTGCAGACCCTCGTCAACCAGAGGAGCGTTCTTGCTCTTCAGATCATCCATGACCTTTTTGGGGGCCTTGGGGTTGCCGTTTCCATCATCGCTCAGACCGGCTGCACCAAGAACGCTCAGAACATTCTTGTGGGCCAGATCCCAGTCGATCACACCAATGGTGTAAGCCGCTTCAGGATCCTTGGGGTCCTTCTCCAGCACCTTTTTCTGCCATTCCCGGGCTTCATCGGTCTTCTTCACCGAATAATAGATGCCGGCAATCTGCTTGATGCTGTTGATGTCGTTGGGATCCTTGTCGAGAACTTCCTTGAACAGATCGACCGCCTGCAGGGCGCTCTTCATGTTCTCAGGAGTATCGAGGCCGGGAACTACGTTCTGGGCAAGCGCGGTCGCCAGGTAGGTCTTGGCCATCGGAAGCTTCGGGTCCAGCTGCGTCGCCTTCTGGAAGTGTCCGATCGCCTCTTCATAGTGGGCGCTCTTGTAAGCTTCCACTCCCTTGTTCAGCTGATCGCGGGCTGCAAGCTGGTTGCACCCGCTCATGGTAAGCACCATGCCGGCAAGGGTCACCGCGAACGCCGTAATACGTGCGGGTCGATTCATGTTCGTATCCTTCTCCTTCAGGCGGTGCCTCTTGGTTCGCGCCTGGAATCTGTTGCAACTGGCTCCGGGCGGGAGCAACCGAAACCAGGATCAAAGACGAATTGTACTCCGTTGCCGACCGCATGCGGCTCGCCAGCTGGAGCTGGTCCACCCGCGCAGAGGCTTGTTGCGCCTCTACCAGATTGTCAGTCTGCCAGCCTTAGCTGACCGTCCGCTGCAACCGGCGCGACCCAGGAGGCCGGAACCGATTGCCGCAGCGCGTTTACTGACCCGCCTGGATCTTCGGCGTCATCAAACCAATGTGATCCACGCCCACAGAACGGCCAATGTCGATCACTTCAGCGATATAAGAGAAGCTCAGATCGTCGTCCCCACGGACGAACATGATCTTTTCAGCGCGGTTGGCATAAATTGCATCCAAACGGGCTTTCAGATCGGTCTTCTGAACATCGTCTTCGTTGATCTTATAGGTCGGCGCAGCGCCACGCGTGAAGAAAACCTGAACCACGATCGTACGATCGCTGCTCTTCTGCTGCTGGGTCGGGTTCTTCGGCGGCTGCGGCACCATCGCGTCCAGACCCTTCGGGGTCACCGGCACGATGACCATGAAGATGATCAAGAGCACCAGCAACACGTCGATCATGGGCGTTACGTTAATGTCGGACGAGTAGCCACCCCCGCCCCCCATTGTCATTGCCATGGCTTAAAACTCCTCAGTTTACCGCGATAATCGTTAATGGAACAGAAGCGCGAAGACTCACCACCAAACTAGTTGGCTTCCTTCTTCTCCGTCAGCAAGCCAACTTCATCCACACCCGCGGTACGTACATTGTCGATGGCATCTTCCACCGCTTTGTACTGCGCGCGCGCATCGGCACGGACAAAGATCATCTTGCCCGGCTTGTCAGCCAGCTTCTCGCTCACCTTTTGACCAAGATCGCCTACTGCAACCTTGTTCTGTCCCAGAAACACACCACCATCCCGGGTCACTGCAACAACAATGGCGTCTTCCTTATCCGCGTCGGGCATGGCGGCGGCGTTTTCCACCTTTGCCATATCGACGGCCACTTTGTTCTGCAGCATTGGGGTGATGACCATGAAGATGATCAGCAGTACCAGCATGACGTCCACCATAGGGGTGACGTTGATGTTGGAGCTGACATTTTTACTTACATCGCGAACCGCAACTCCCATTGTCGGGACTCCGTGCGTTTGAATTTTTGGGCTGGCCGAAGTCAGCATGTGATTCCGTTCAAACCGGAAACCGTTCGAGAAGGATCCGGAGGAACTGGAGCAGTGGTTATCTGCCCCAGCCCTCCGCAGGTTCTCGCTCGAACCCTGAAGCCCGAACTACTTCTTGTGGCTCTGCTTGATGAAGTAATCCACCAGCTCGCTCGAAGAGTTGTCCATTTCGACGTCGAACGACTCTACACGACCCGTGAAGTAGTTGAAGGCCATAACGGCCGGGATGGCAACGAGCAGACCGAAAGCGGTCGTGACGAGGGCTTCCGAAATACCACCGGCAACCGCGCCGATACCCGAAGTCTTCTGGGTGGCGATCTGCTGGAAGGCGTTCAGAATGCCGACGACGGTACCGAACAGACCAACGAACGGAGCCGTGGCACCGATGGTGGCCAGAACCGAAAGACCACGCTTCAGCTTGGCGTGCACGATGGCCTCAGCGCGCTCAAGAGCGCGGCCTGCGCTGGCAATCGACTCTTCAGAGGTAACGTTGCCTGCCGAACGGAACTCCTGCAGACCAGCGGTAACAACCTCCGCAAGGTGCGACTTCTTGTTGCGATCAGCAATCTTGATGGCTTCATCCAGCTTGGCATCCTTGAGGGCGCCGGCCACCTTGGGAGCGAACTCACGCGACTGCTTGCGGGCAGCCGTGAAGTACAGGTAACGGTCGATCATCACGGCCAAAGACCAGATCGACTCAACGAAGAGCAGAACGGCTACGCACTTGGCGAGGACGCCCATGTGGCCCCAGAGTTCGAGGGGGCTAAAACCGACGGTCTGACCCTCTTCCTGGAAGAAGGCAAGGCTGCTGACCATATGCGAAGCGAAATGTGCGAACTGAGCGAGAATCACTGAATCGTTCCTCCTACGGAGTTTCTTGTGTACTGAAAAATCCCTTGCGGGGGGTGGGAATGCGCTTCTATCTGATTCGCATTCAGGTCAAGATCGCGGCTCCCCTACACTTAGACGCAAGCGGAGAGCCAGGAATTTCATCATCCACCCAGGGTAAAGATCACGTTGACCGTGGTCTCAACCTCTACCGGATCGTTGTTGAGCAAATACGGCTTGTAGCGCCACTGACGGACTGCATCCTGTGCAGCCTGCTGCAGCATAGCCGGACCGCTGACGACGCGCAGATTCTCAATGGTACCGCTCTTGGAAATGGTTGCCTGCAGCACAACTGTACCGCTGACACGAGCAGCCTTGGCAATGGGAGGATAGACCGGCTGAGTCTTGACCAGAAGGTTACCCACGGCCACACCGGCCGAAATGGTGATCTTCTTGGGGGCCGCAGCCTGAACCTTCACCTTGGGGCCGCTCTGGAACATACTGTCCGTCACAGCCGAGCTCGAACCACCAAGACCTTCCATACCGGCTACACCAAAGCCTGAAGAAGGCGGTGCTTCCTTTTCAGAAACCATCTTGATGTCGTGCGGGATCCGGGTCGGCGCCGTAAGCTGATTATTCATCATCTCCGACTGCACATGCACCACATGCACAACCTCCGGCGGCGGCGGTGGCGGTGGCGGCGGTGGCGGCGGAGGCGGCGCAAACAGAAGGGTCTGCATAGCCCCCTTCGGCAGCGCCTCAGGATAGATCAACGGAATCAAGATCAGCATGACCACGATCGACGCATTGGTGATGAACGTAAACATCATCCAACGACCGCTCTTGGTTTTGATCTTGCCTCCGGATTCAAAAGTGGAGTCTTCAAACATGGCCAGCCTCGAATCGGGTGTTTGTTACCTCTCTTTAGACACCGCAGGAAAGGAATTTGTTCCCGGCGGTGCAATTTCGGCCTCGGAAGGAAGGCGCCGTCAAAAACGGCCCCCACATCCCCTTGCATATTGCGCTAAAACCCGTACATTCCTTCGTTTAGGGCAGATTCCCCGGTAAGTTCGAGCTCCCTTGAGTCTCTCTGCCCCATAGCGTCCATCCTAGCAGGCGGGACATGAAGAAAAATTTATACGCGTGAACGCTTGGCCGTCGGCAGCGATACGTCGCCACCCTTCTGCCCGCGCCACTGCTGATAGGCCACCAGCATCGGTGCCGCCACGGCAATCGACGAATACGTGCCGATTACAATGCCCACCACCAACGCAAAGCTAAAGCCCTTCAGAACCTGACCGCCGAAGACGTACAGCGACAGAACGGTCAAAAAGGTCAGCCCTGAGGTTAACACTGTTCTGCTTAACGTTTGGTTAATGGAACGGTTCACCACGTCAGGCAGTGTTTCCTTGCGGCTCATGCGCAGGTTCTCGCGGATGCGATCGAAAACGACGATGGTGTCGTTCATCGAATAACCCACCAGCGTCAGAATGGCGGCAATCACCGTCAGACTGAGTTCCTTGTCCAGCAGCGCGAAGGCACCCACCGTGATCAGCGTGTCATGGAAGCATGCCACCACGGCGGCCACGCCATAGATCAGCTGGAAGCGGAACCACAGATAGACCAGCATGCCGGCCATGGAGAGCAGAGTGGCCTTGATGGCCTGAATCTCCAGCTGCTTGCCCACCGTCGGTCCTACCACCTGCACGTCGCGCACGTTGAACGGATTACCATAGTGGCCCTTGAGGGCGTCCACGATCTGCTGACGGCCCTGGTCGAGCGCGCTTTCATTCTGCTGCTCGGGCAGGCTCACCAGCACTTCGTTGGCCGAGGCCACGTTGTAGGTGACCACGCTGGCGTCCCGGATGCCGGCCTGGTTGAGCGCCGTACGGATCGCGCCCACGTCGGGCGTCTGCTGGAACTGCACCTGTACTTCGGTGCCACCACGGAAGTCAACGCCCAAAGGAACGATGCTGCCGATGCTGGCCAGGTGCATGCCCATTGAGATCAGACCTGCCACGCTGAAGATCAGCGAGAAACCCAGGAAATACCACTTCTTCCCGAGCCAGTCGATGTTTACGCTACGAAAAAATTCCACTTCTATCTCTCCCCTTTGTTGGGGGCCGGGACGTTGCTCAACCCCGGCGATCCTGTCTCTACCTGGAACCAGTTGTCCGGTCCCTAAGTCCTTAGTCCCTGGTCCCTAAATCGAGACCATCTCGCCAGCCTTCAGCTTGTTCAGGTGGGCGTCAAAGATGACGCGCGAAACAAAAACCGCCGTGAACAGGTTGGCTGCCAGACCGAAGGTCAGCGTAACGGCAAAGCCCTTGATCGGACCCGATCCAAACAAGAACAGGATGGCGGCCGAGACGATGGTGGTCACGTGAGTATCAAGAATGGTGGTCCAGGCATGGGCAAAGCCCTGATCGACGGCTGCCGAAGCCGCCTTGCCGGCACGAATCTCTTCACGAATGCGCTCAAAGATCAGCACGTTCGAATCCACGCCCATACCAATCGTCAAAATGACGCCGGCAATGCCAGGCAGGGTGAGCGTAGCCTTGGAGAAGCCCATGAAGCCAAGCAGAATCACCAGGTTCAGGAACAACGCCAGATTGGCGTTGATGCCCGAGCTGCGGTAGTAGATCAGCATGAAGGCCATAACGACCAGCACGCCAACCACAGCAGCGGTCACGCCCGCCTTGACCGAGTCAGCACCCAACGAAGCGCCCACCGTACGATCTTCCAGGTAGTCAAGCGAGGCCGGCAATGCGCCGGTACGCAGCAACTTCGACAGATCGCGCACTTCTTCTTCACTGAAGGTGCCACGAATCTCGCCCTGATCGCGGATTCCGCTCTCGATGTTGGCCACTTCACGTACGCGGCCGCCCATCAGAATCGCCATTGAGGTGTTGATGTTCTTGCTGGTGTACTCGTAGAAGCGATCGCCTGCTTCGTTGGTCAGCGAAAAACGGACCGTGCGCTGGCCGGTATTCGAGTCGGTACCCGGATCAGCCGAACGGAAGTCAGAGCCAGCCACCACGGCTACGCGCTTGAGCACGTAAACCGAGTCGTTGGCGCCGCTGCCCAAACCACTGAAGTGAGCCAGAACCTGATCAGGCGGCACCGCGCCACCCAAAGCAGCCGTCGCGGCAGCTTCGTCCTGATAAGGACCACCGGCCACGGCGTGAATCTCCAGACGGGCCGTCGAGTTGATGATCGACTTGACGCGCTCCAGGTCGCTGACGCCCGGCAGTTCCACCAGAATCTGGTTGGCTCCCAGGCTGTAAGGAGCCACCTTCGGCTCGCTCACGCCCAGTGAATTCACACGATCATTGATCGTCTCAATCGCCTGCTCGACCGTCTTCTCCTCCAGCTGCTTTTCCAGCTGCGGCTTCATGGTCAGCGTGAAGGGCGTATCGGTGCCACCCGCAATGTCGTACTCGTTGCCATACTTCGACTCGAGCAGCGAACGCACCGCGCTGGAATTGTTCTGCGCCACACCGTCAATCTCGACCAATTCCGGTCGACCGGTGTACTTGCCAAGGCTGTCGCGGGTCAGCGGCTGCGGCTTGATGATCTGACTGAAGCTCAGATTGGCCGTCCGCAAATCCTGCTGTACGCGCGCCGCCGTGTTGTCGGTGTCGGCGTTGATGGCTTCCTTCACTTCCACCTGAAGAATCAGATGGGCTCCGCCCTGCAGATCCAGGCCGAGGTGAATCCGGCTGCTGATGGCGTCAACCAACGCCTTGCCGCTGACACCCGACGGAATGCCGATGATGCCATAGGTGAACACCAGCAACACCGCGATGATCAGGGCTACTTTGTTCTTGAGATTTGTCTTCATTGATCCGTTTCTCTACTTCCCGTCGTGCCGCTGTCTACTTTATTCCGCGGGATCCTGCGTGGTCACCGAGGCAATGGCGTTCTTGGCGATCTCCAGCTTCAGGCCATCCGGGGCCACGCGAATGACCACCGCATCATCCTTGATCGAAAGGACAATACCGCGAATGCCGCCGGCCGTCGTTACCCGATCGCCCGATTTGATCGACGTGAGCATCTGCTGCCACTGTTTTTGACGCTTTTGCTGAGGCCGGATCATCAACAGATACAGAACCGGAATCAGCAGCAGCGGCAACAGCGTCATGATGTTATTGCCGCCCAATGGACCGCCTGCCAGGAAAAACGCAATACTCGTTGCCACACTCATCCTTTACCGCCTACCAAGCCTTATGGCCCGCAGGCACAGGTTCGACCGGCAACGCGCCGGCGCCTGCAATCCAGATTTGTCTACGGGAATGGTACCCGACCGCTCTAGCATTTCTCCAATTGCTGTAGACCGAAAACTGGATGCCGAGTGGCTTTTTCCTTAAGAAAAAACCCCTTGCACGCAATTCGACACTGCACGTGTATTGGAGAAAAGCTCTAGTCTATTCGGCCTAAGGTCTGGAAGGAGAATCCGCCAGACCAACCGCACGCGCATTCTACGCGCCCTGCAAGTCCAGTCCGAAAGCTTCCCTGCCGCCTGTTTCCTGTTCGACATGACCTCTATTTGCCTGCGGAGGCCGTTCTTGTGCCCTGCTGCGGCGCACAAGTCTCCCCGAAAGCCAAAAGAATGCCTAGAAAGATAAGATACGCGTGCCCCGCGCGGTGTCAAGGCACAAGCTTAACGCTATCTCAGCCAAACTACCTGCCCCCGGTTTTAAAAGTCTTACGCCTTACAAAGTTCTTATTTCTTTCTGAGCAAATCTTTCGCTCTTTAGGCGTTCTCTGGTGTCAGCCCTCCAGATCGGCCGCTGCGAAGCACGCCTTCAACCGCTTCGGCCGGGAAAGAAGACAGCGATGCACATCTTTTCTCTCGAATCCCTGTGGCTGACTCCGGCCATTCCTTCCGTCGCCTTCCTGCTTTGGGTTCTGTGGAAAATGCACCAGGAAAGCCACAAAAGAAAGAACTAGCCAGCATCGACAATCAGGTTTTCACCCCGGCGGGGTAAAGCGAAAGTAGCCCCGGGTGGATCATGGCTCTGCCCCTGAGCGTAGTCGAAGGGAAAGAGTCAGGAGGAACCCGGGGTATGCAGCAAAGAACAGATTGCGCCCCGGAAGGGCGCTGCGAAGTTCAGGCGTAAAGCAAAAGCAGAGCGGCTCTGCCCAGAGGCAATCCTCTCAAGGGCCTTTTTCCTCAAGAAAATTCCCTTTGAATGCTCTTCTCAAAAGCGTGTTTACTCTGTTTTTTCTCTAAAAAAACACAGAACTTTCCCAGTGGTTCCGCTCCGCTACACCCTGGACTCCTATCGCTCTGCCCCTGCCGGGGCAGGAAGAATGCCTGAAAGCTCTCTGCTCCCTAGGAGTCTGTCGCCCATAGAATTGCCCGAGGTCCTGGTCCAGACCAGGCCCAGCAGATTACGATTTTGTTATGGGCCAGAACTTCCTTCCAGACACGGTCAACCAGACGCTTCTGTTTCCACCCAGCCTTCACGACTGGCTACCTGACGGCCATTTGGCTCGTTTTGTCGTGGATGTGGTTTCGGCATTGGATCTTGAATCGATCTATGCTTCGTATCGCGAGAAGGATGGTCGCGGCCAGTCGGCTTATGCTCCGGAGATGATGGTTCGCCTTCTTTTGTACGGTTATGCCACGGGCGTTTACAGCTCACGCAGGCTTGAGAAGCATACCTGGGAAGACGTGGCATTTCGCTATCTTTCCGGCGACCAGCATCCGGACCACGCCACGCTGGCCGAGTTTCGCAAACGGCATCTGGCTGCGCTGTCCGAACTGTTCACGCAGGCCTTGTTGCTGTGCGCAAAAGCCGGTCTGGTTAAGCTGGGTCATGTGTCGATCGATGGAACAAAGATCAGGGCGAACGCCAGCAAGCACAAGGCGATGAGCTACCAGCGCATGACCGAGAGCGAGGCGCGCCTGAAGCAGGAAATCAACGCTCTGTTGGCTGCTGCGGAAAAAGCGGATGCCGACGAGGACGCGCAGTACGGCAAGGATCGGAACGGCGAAGAACTTCCCGACGAGTTACAGCGACGCGAGAGCCGGTTGCAGAAGATTCGCGAAGCGAAGCAGGCACTCGAAGACGAGGCCCGCGAGAAGGCTGAGCAGAAACTTGCTGAAGCAGAAAAGAAACAGGCTGACGAGGAAGAAGATCGTCGCGCGGGCAAAAAGAAACGTGGTCGCAAGTCGAATCCCCCTGATCCGGACAAGGCAAAACCCGCAGACAAGGATCAGCGCAACTTCACGGATCCGGAGAGCCGCATCATGCCGGATGGCGCCAATAAAGGCAGCTTTTTACAGGCTTATAATGCGCAGATCGCGGTCGATTCCATCGCGCAGGTAATCGTGGCCGCCGCGGTTACGCAGGAGACGAACGACAAAAAACAATTACTGCCGATGGTGGCACAGATCGAAAAGAATCTTGCCCAAAAGCCCGAGAAAGTCAGCGCTGATACCGGCTACTTCAGCGAAGCAAATGTGACCGACGCAACGGTAGCTGAAATCGACTTATACATCGCCACAGGCCGCGACAAACATAGTGATCCAACGGAGATAGCCTGTGGTGAAGCCCCGTCAGATGCAACGGCACGAGAACAAATGCAACATAAGTTGAAGACCGAGGCCGGACGCGCAGTCTACAAAAGACGCAAGGCGATCGTGGAACCGGTCTTTGGACAAATCAAGGAGTGCCGCGGTTTTCGTCGCTTCAGCATGCGCGGCAAACAGAATGTGAGCGGAGAGTGGAGGCTGGTGTGCGCGGTCAGCAATCTGTTGAAGCTCTTTCGCTCCGGATGGGCACTGCAAAACGCGTAAAAACAACGAAAGATCAGAATCCGAATCAGAGTCGCGCCTCAAAGATACGGTGCGGTAGAGAAAAACTGACAGCAACAGACAAATCCAGTACTGCGCAGCCAGGCCGACATCTCCTGCAAAAATCGCAAACGCTATGAGCGACAGACTCCTAGAGCGCGTTTCCGCCTGCAAACGCGAAAAGGCCACTGTATCTCTACAGTGGCCTTCGTCCAACCGGCTAGCTGTCGGCCTGGTGTCGACACCCATTCCGCCCTGTTCCCGTGCCGATGAAACGCTCCCCAGCTTCCCGTTGCCTGAGAACATCCCCTCTGTATTGCAGGACAGATCGACGCCTGGCTTTTGACAGCCCTAGATTCTGTTTCCCCATGCGCACGTGGAGGTGCGTGCATACAGAACCCCGGTTGGTGCAGCTTTTTTTGACCCGGACCGTCCGGATCCCGTGCTTATTCCTATACTTAAGCTTCCTGGCCCCGCTGCCGCACGCCCACCCCGTTCTGCACTTGCAGAGATTGGGTCCTGGCCTCCCAGCCAAGGCAGGTTGCCTGCAGCGAATCCGTTCCCGCCAGCAGTGCCGGTCAAGACGAACTCGATGCCTTCACTCTCGCCGATCAGGGCGTAAATTCATCTGTTTTTTGAGGATTTTTCTGCTGATATTGTTTTAGAAATGCCAACACAAGTATTTTAGATAATTTATTCTGCCTGATTTACTATAAGCACCCTACTAACAGTGCCCATTATCAGAGGAAAAGCGCCTTCTGTCGCTACTGAAGATTCCTCTACTTGTCCCGTATTCCGGCACTCAGGCCGAAATACGGGCAATTCTTTTGTCCTACAGCTTGAGATCCGGGAACGACCACGACAGCAGGCCCGTCGTCGTCTGCTGCACGCCTTCGCAGATCCTCAGACCATTCACCACAAAGTCCAGCATCGACTTGTTGTCCCGCGCCCGCACCGTGGCCGACATATCCGCCGGTCCACCCAGCAGAATATGCACATCCTCGATCAGAATCCGGTCCTTGAAAGCCGGATCGTAGGCCAGCGTCTCCATGATGTAGCGGCCCAGCCGCTCCTGACTGTCCACCACCAGACGCTTGCGCGCCTGATCCAGATCCTGGGCGCGACCGCCCAGGCCGTTGCGCAGGACCGTGGGCAACACCCAGATGTCTACCCGGTAGCGCTCGGGAAAACCCAGCGCCGTGGGGCTAACGCGGTAACCGCTGTCGACCCAGCCCTTTTTGCGCATCTCCTTGAGCGCCCACTCCACCTCGTGGGTCTTGAGCGCGGTAGCCACCTGCAGGGCTACATAGGTAGCCTGCGGATGAAAACGCAGATACTCCAGAATCTTCTGCTCGCGCTCGTTGGGCGGACGGTGCCGTCTGGTGGGCGTTTTTCCTTCGACCTGTATTGGTTCTGGCGTCTCTTCGACGCTTCTTTTCTCCATGCTGCCTTCAAAAGCTCCTTCTGCCATCGTATCCGGCGCAAGGCAGGCTGTCATCCTGTTGCGGGCAGAAAAGCATGGGAAAAATCCCCGATCAAGGAGATTTATTTCTCTTTTTCCGGAGTTGCAGGCTCATCGTCCGCTTCGTCGGCTGACTCCTCCACCAGCACGGCCGAGCCGGGAACCACGTCATAGCTGATCGCCTCGCGCCCGGTGGGATGGAAGGCAGCCCGCAGCGGTTCGCGTTGCCACTCCACCGGGCCACAGACCGGATCAGGACGGCTGGCAGCATCGTAATCGCCCATTTTTTTGGACAAAACCGGCTTGCGCGCGCCAATTTGCGTCACCACAGCGAACAAACCCTTGCCCGAAGCATTTAGCCCGCAGTAGGCGGCATAGTCGCGGAACCAGCTCACCCGGCTGACGGTCGGGTCATAATCCGGCAGATGCAGCATGACCACATGGCCGGTAACGCGGTCCACCATCATCCAGGGCCCGCGCTGCCAGACCCAGCGCCCCACCGGCTCACCGGGCAGCGTGTCATTGATGCGGATGGCGCGGCGCACCACAAAGCTGCGGTCGGTCACGTCATGCGCATCGCCTGTGGTCCATTCCTTCAGAACCCCATCCACCAGAATCGGCCGCACCTTGAGGAATTTTTCACTGCTTGCAGCCCCGGCCGGATCGCCCACCAGCGAGTAAGAAACCTGTTTGGCCATGCCCAGCGCGATGACGTGCGTCTTGTGCGGCGCGGCGATGACGATCACCGCGGCACCCATCAGAAAAA
This sequence comes from Telmatobacter bradus, assembly GCF_048629425.1. Classification (NCBI taxonomy): domain Bacteria; kingdom Pseudomonadati; phylum Acidobacteriota; class Terriglobia; order Terriglobales; family Acidobacteriaceae; genus Telmatobacter; species Telmatobacter bradus. The sequence goes on along the minus strand of NZ_CP184532.1, from coordinate 885,876 downwards.
GCAGAATCATCAGAAGAGAGAGGAAAAAACGTCGCATGATGCCTCCCCTCCGGCGGGAAAAGTGCGCCAGAGTCAAAAAATCAAGGATCAGCAACGCATCGGGGAAAAGAGGAATGAGGCAGAAAATCTTTGAAAAACAGCTCGCCGCCATCGTAGCTTGTTTCTTTTGTCCTGTGGCAAAAAAATCTAATGATTTTCCTTTTTGCCCCCGTGCAGAATCCGCAGCAACTGGCGTACTGCCCTTCTGCCCAGATCCACTGTGCTGGCCGGTACTTGCAGCAGCAGGGACTCCAGAGGGGGAATGCCTGGTTTAACCTCGTTCTTTTCCTGCCACTTGCGTGGATGCACCCGTGCCAGCGGCTCTGATTCGAGCCGATGAAGATTTATTTTTTCTATCAGATCCGTACGGCTTTCCTGGACGTAAAGAAAACTGTTCTGTGCGTAATAGTAGGCTACCTTCGGGTTGTTCCACACCTGCGGACGAATTCCATCGATGACCCTATACCCTTGCCGCGCAAAGAGTTCTGCCCAGTATTCCGGCCACTGTTCGTTGACGTGGTGTACGCCTCCCTGGTGAGGAATAGCCGCGCTGAACAACACAACCGGCCCCAGCAAACAGAGAAATTCCACGAAGCCAGCAGCCTTGTCTTCCGCCAGATGCTCTGCCACCTCCAGCGATTCGACCAGATCAAAACGCGTCTGCAAGGAAGTATCCGGCTCTTCCAGATTCATTGGCAGGAATTGAGCGGAAGGAATCAGCAGATCGGCAGGCTGTACATACTGCCCATCGATTCCCAGCAAGCGATCCACGCCAAGATCGGCCCAAACGCTCAGCCAGGTTCCAATGCCACATCCCACGTCCACCACGCTTTGCGGATGCAACGTCTGATCCAGAAACGCCAGAATTTCCCCGGCGGATCCACGGGACTCTTCCACATACGTAGAGTAAAAAGAGGAGCTATAGAGCGTAGACGCCATCTATTTTTATTCCTTGCCGCAAATGATCCAGAGCAAAAAAACTCTTGTCCTGGCAGCGAACGGACAAGATGCAGCCGCTCCATTCGTCTTCGTGCGGTACGGAAAATCTTATCCGATCCAGATCCTCTGCACCGCAGAAATACAAAAAGCGCACAGAAATCTGTGCGCTTTTTGATGCTTTCCAGTGAGACAACAGGAAAAAACCGCCTTTTACAGCCCGGCAGCTTCCACTGCCCGCGCCACGCGGAAGGCCGTTGCCTCGTTCAGGTGCTTGGCCAGAACCTGCATACCCACCGGCAGGCCGGCAGCCGTTTTGCCGCAGGGCACGGCCACGCCGCAGATGCCTGCCAAGCTGGCCGTCACGGTGTAGATGTCGGCCAGGTACATGGAAACCGGATCACCCGTCTTCTCGCCCAGCTTGAAGGCCGGGGTGGGCGAGGTTGGGGTTACGATGGCGTCCACCTCGGCAAAGGAACGCAGGAACTCCTCGGCCAGCAGACGGCGCACCTGCTGCGCCTTGCGGTAGTAGGCGTCATAATAGCCTGCCGAAAGCGCGTAGGTGCCCAGCAGGATGCGGCGCTTGACCTCGGCGCCAAAGGCCTCATCGCGGGAGTTCTTGTACATGGCTGCCAGTGCGGCGGCGTCGGCAGAGCGGTGGCCGTAGCGCACACCATCAAAGCGCGCCAGATTGGCGCTGGCTTCGGCCGTGGCAATCAGATAGTAGACCGGCACAGCATACTTGGTGTGGGGCAGATGGACCGGCTGAACCGTGCAACCAGCCGCCTTCAGTGCCTCAATTCCCTTCTCCACCTTTTCCCGGACTTCCGGATCCAGACCTTCGGCAAAATACTCGGCCGGAATGCCGATCTTCAGCCCTTCGACGGGTTTGTCGCTTTCAGCGGCGTAATCGGGCACGGGAGCGTCGAGACTGGTGGCGTCCTTGGGATCGTGGCCGGCGATGACGCCCAGCAGGGTGGCCGCATCTCGCACATTGCCTGCGAACGGCCCCACGCGGTCCAGCGAAGAGGCAAAGGCGATCAGGCCATAGCGCGAGACGCGTCCGTAGGTGGGCAGCACGCCCACCACGCCGCAGAAGCTGGCCGGCTGGCGGATGGAGCCGCCCGTGTCGGTGCCGAGCGTGGCCGCCGCCAGATTGGCCGCCACCGCTGCCGCTGAGCCGCCCGAACTGCCGCCCGGAACGCGCTCCAGATCATGCGGGTTCAGCACCGGCCCGTAGGCCGAATTTTCATTGGAGCCGCCCATGGCGAATTCGTCGCAGTTCAGCTTGCCGAGCAGCACCGCACCGGCAGTATCCAGCCTGGCGACGGAGGTGGCGTCATAGGGCGGATGGTAGCCCTTCAGAATCTTCGAGGCTGCCGTCGCGGGCGCGCCCTGCATCACCAGCACGTCTTTAATGCCGACGGGAATGCCGGCCAGCGTGGGCAACGGATCACCCTTGGCGGCCAGTTGATCCACATGGGCAGCCTGCTTGAGCGCACGCTCTTTGGTCAGGCTCAGGTATACATTCAGACGCGGATTCTTCTGCTCAATGGCGGCATAGTAGCTGGCGGCCAGATCCGTGGCTTTAGTCGTTCCGCTGGCAATCTCCCCGCGCAGCTGGGCGAGGCTTTTCGGCGTTTCCAGGTAGTTTTCGGCGCTTGTCGGCAATCGAACCTTCCTTCTATTCCCGCCGGAAGGGCGGATTTTCTCTTGTATGGGTCTGGCGCGTGAAAACTAGCGCTCAATCACCTTGGGAACCTTGAAGAATGCGCCGTCGCTCTCGGGAGCTTCGGCCATCACCAGAGCGCGATCAACCGAGGGCCGCGCGGCGTCTTCACGCAGGACGCTGAGCGCACCGCTCAACTCACCCACCTGCTCCAGCGGCTCTACGCCGGTTGTATCCAGCTCGTTCAGCTCGGCGACGTAGTCCAGAATCGCATTCAGATCCGTCAACATGCGCGCAGTTTCGTCGGGCTTCAGCTCCAGCTGAGCCAACTCGGCCACACGCTCCACTTCCTGCACACTGACTTTGGCGGTCATGGTTTCCCTTTGGATTGGCATTTGTCCCGGCCCTGAGCGCAAAGAGGTTCCGCGCCGGCTCCGAAGTTCAAGTATACGGCGCGAGAGGGGACGGCTGACAGCTGTCAGCTTTCAGCTTTTTTCATGACAAAGAAAAGACTGAGCCCACCTGCGGTGGGGCCAACTGCTTCGCGTGGCACAACAGAGTTCATGTGCAAGGCTTGCATCGTCCTACGGGACTTTGTTCGTTGCTGCTACGGCTACGGCGCGGGTTCACCGCTCACACAAAAATCAATACAGCCGCGATCCGCAGGACAAGCTGAGAGCTGACATCTGCCCTCCTACTCCCGGCCTTTTTTGCGAATCTCGATATTCAGGCGCTTGATCTTCTGGTTCAGCGTGGAGAGAGGGATGTGGAACTGCTCGGCTGCTTCAGTCTGATTCCAGTTGCAGCGCTCCAGCTTTTCCACGATGATGCGCCGCTCGATGGTCTCCATGATGTCAAAGAGCGAGGCGTCCGGGTTGTGCTCCAGCAGCGCATCCTGAAAGCTGCGACCGGTAATGTGGCCGGGCAGCAGGTCACTGCCGATGTTCGGCCCCGACGAAAGCACCACGCCGCGCTCGATGGCGTTCTCCAGTTCGCGCACATTGCCCGGCCAATCGTAATCGACCAGCGCACGCAGCGCATCGGAAGAGAGCTTGCGCGGAGACATGCTGTTTTCGTTGGTATAAAACTCCAGAAAATGATTGGCCAGCAGAGGAATGTCTTCGCGGCGGGCGCGCAGGGGCGGCAGCTCCACCGTGATAACGTTCAGGCGATAGAAAAGATCTTCGCGGAAGCGACCCTCGCGGACCTCCTGACGCAGGTCAACGTTGGTGGCGGCAATAATGCGCACGTCCACCTGAATCTCCTGAATGCCACCCAGATGCATGAAGCGCCGGTCCTGCAGTACGCGCAGGATTTTGGCCTGCGTGTCCATGCCCATGGTGGCAATTTCATCCAGGAAAAGCGTGCCGCCGTTGGCCACTTCGAAGAGGCCTTTTTTGCTGGCGATGGCCGAAGTAAATGCACCCTTCACGTGGCCGAAGAGCGTGCTTTCCAGTAGCTCAGAAGGCATAGCGCCGGTGTTGATGGGCACAAAAGGCTTGTCGCGGCGCGGTGAATTGGCGTGCAGCGCCTTGGCGATCAGCTCTTTGCCTGTGCCGCTTTCACCCAGAATCAGAACCGTGGAACGCGAAGGCGCAACCTGGGCAACCAGATCGAAGACCTTCAGCATGATCTCGCTTTTGCCCACAATGTTCGAGAAGTTATAGCGCTGCTTGAGCGTGCGCTTGAGCAGAATATTTTCTTCTTCGGCCTTGTGGCGGGCAATGGCGGAGCGGATATCGGCCAGCAGCTTCTCGTTGTCCCAGGGCTTCTGCACAAAGTTGTCGGCACCGGCACGCACCGCTTCCACCACATTGTCCACCGTGCCGTAGGCGGTAATCATGATGACCGGCAACTCCGGCTGACGGGCCTTGATCTGCGGCAGCAGCTCCATTCCACTCTGTCCGGGCAGCGCCAGATCCAGCAGCACAAGGTCAAAGCTTCCGCCTTCGATCATGCTCAGCCCGACCTCGCCATCCACAGCCATAGTCACCGAGTAACCCTCCAGTGTCAGCAACACTTCGAGCGATTCACGGATGCCGGCCTCGTCATCAATGACAAGGATGGAAGCGGTATTTTCAGTCAAGTTCTCAGCAGCAACATTCACAGGCAGATCAACCTCAAGCATGGACGGAATTCCTTGTCAGCGGAAACTCAAGATGAAAAGTAGTGCCGGCGCCGATGGCGCTCTCGACATGAATCTTGCCGGCATGCTCCTGAATAATTCCGTAGGAAACTGCAAGTCCCAGGCCGGTTCCGCGCCGTTCGCCAGGCTTGGGGGTGGACTTGGTGGTAAAAAACGGGTCGTAAATACGCTTCAGATTCTCGGGCGCAATGCCGGAGCCGCTGTCCGAGATAATGGCTTCCACATGACCGTTGGAGGCGGTGGCCACGCGCAGACGGCCGCCAGTCGGCATGGCGTCCTTGGCGTTCAGCAGCAGATTCAGAAATACCTGCTGCAGCTTGCCGGGATTGCCATGAATCTGCGGCAGATCCTTGGCCAGCTCCACGTCCACTTCGATCCGGGCCGTCTTGAACTGGTGTTCCACAAGCGAAAGCGTATCGTGAATCACCTGATTCAGATCTGTGGAGCGAAACTCGGTGGTCGAGGTGCGGGAAAAATTCAGCAGGCCGTTGGCAATGTCCGCCGCGCGGAAGCTTTGCTGGATGATCTTGTCGAGCACTGGCGAGAGTTTGGCATCGCCCTTCAGCTGCTTGGAAAGCATCTGCGCATACGAGCTGATGACGGCCAGCGGCGTGTTAATTTCATGCGCCACGCCTGCCGCCAGCAAACCAATAGAGCTGAGCTTGTCGGCCTGCGCCAACTGCGCCTCCAGCGAGACGCGGGCCGTAATGTCGTCCACCAGCACGATGCGGCCCACGGGCACAAAATCCCGTGACATGAGCGGCGCAACCGCTGCGTTCACCGTACGCTGCTCACCGGCGCGCGTGGTCAGCTGGAACTTGTAAATGTGGTGCACGCCTGGTTCGTCGCGGAAGTTTTCAATGGCGTCCACAAAGTCCAGGGGCAAAACGGTACGAAGTACCTGACCAAGGGCCTCGGCGCGGCTGAGCGCGTACATGGCCTCCATCTGCGCATTCCAGCTCTCAATGCGGCCTTCCAGATCGAGAGCAAAGATACCCACATTGATGGACTCGACGATGTTCTCGTTGAAGTCCTTCAGCCGTTCGAACTCGGCAATCTGCAGCTGCAGGCGAGCGTACAGGCTGGCGTTCTGCAGGGCAATACCCATGTAGCTGGCCAGCGACTCCAGCAGTTCCACGTCTTCGCTCGACAAAAAATCGCCGCCCAGAGTCCGGCCAAGACCAATGACGGCGATGGTGCGCGTGGTTTCTCCGTATTGAACACGACAGGGCAGATAGTAGTTCAGATCAAGCAGAGCAGCCGTGCGCTGTTCGCTCTCGGGCAGATGCAGGGCCTGCTGGGCGTTTTCCAAAAAGATGTGCGAGTGGCCTGCGTCCTCATCAAAATCAAGGAAGCCAAGATCAAGCGCCTGACCCGCAGCATCTTCCGGCAGGCCATGCGAAGTGGCCAGTAGAAGGCCATTCTCCAGATTCAGAAAAACGGCCACCCGCGCCACCTGCAAAGTGCGCGGCAGCTGCTCGACGATCGACTCAAGCAGCGCTTCGATGTTGGTTTCCGAACTGAGGCCGCGGCCAAACTCGACGAGCGCCTTGCGGTAGTCGTAGCGATGGCGATCAAAGCCGCGATCCACCCAGCTTTGAATGCGCTGCTTGAGCGGATCAAAGACCGCTGCGGTCACCAGAATGGCCACCACCAGGCCCCACTCCCGCACCGCACCGGGCAGCGATTGATGCACCCAGACCGAGATCAGGGCGATGATGCCAAAGTAGCCGCCCAGAATCACACCGGTCGTCAGCGTATAGGCCACGCCACGCTTGAAGATTAAGTCCGTGTCCATCAGCCGGTAGCGAACGATGGCCCAGCTGAAGGTCAGCGGCAGAAAGATCAGCGACAGACCGGCCAGATTGGTCAGCAGATGCGGCGGATTCAGATCAAACAGAAACGGCGCTGCGTAGAACAGCGTGAAAGGCAACACCGCCAGCAGCGTGCCGCGCGTTACCCACTTCAGCTGCTGGCGCAAGAGCGGCGTGTCGGCCTTGCCGTAGGAACGCAGGAAAAAGATGGCCGAGAGCAGATAGAAAGCCGCGTCGTAGGCCGTACCCGTCTGCTCCAGACGGTGCTTGAGCAGGCCAGTGGCTTCGCGCGTCTGAATCGCCCAGATCCAGAGCGAAAGCAGCGCCGCGCCCGGCAAATAAACCGGTGGCAACAGCCAGCCGCGCAGGCGCTTGAAGCGCTCTTCCGGGAAGCTGAGGGCAAAGTGCAGGAATAAAGCCGGCTGCAGCGACTCCGCTGCAATGTTGGCCCAAAAGACCACCAGATCCAGTCCCGCCAGCCGCCCGGTGTACTTGAAGGCGTACAACACGAACGAAACCAGACAGAAGATGTAGAAGTGGGTGGCGCGGAGCGCACCCCAGCGGCGGAAGAGGACGTAGAGGCCGATGATCAGGTAGACCAGGCCAATCAGACGCAAAACCTGCGCCAGACTGCGATCCACCGGCAGCGGAATCACCTTCACCGGCTGATCGAGAGGAATGCCGTCGCGCGTAATCGAGTAATAAAGAAGACCGTATGAACCGCTGCGATAGAGCGCCCGCTCCAGACTGGAAAGCTGCAGGGTGGGCAGATCGTTGCAACTGGCGCAGGAGGAAACCGAGGTCAGCAGATCATGGACGTGAATGCCGGCCACTTCACCGGCGTTTCCCGGCAGTACCCGCTCGGCAACCAGTCCACCGCTCGCCTCACGCCACCAGACACCGTCGTCCGGCTGCTGCCAGTCGCGCTCTTCCATAAAGTTCAACGCCGCCAATACAAACAGGGCAGCCGTCACTAGTGCCAGCAGCGTTGCCTGTACGCGATTGTAAAGATTGGTATCCATAGCGGCCGTCGGGCTTTCATACTCTTACTAGCACGTTGATTGCCATGCGTACCGCAATGGGTACGTGCAGCGTCTTTCACTTCCAAACAATAGACAATACGCAGGATATTGACGGACAGTTCCGGGACAGGTCAACCACTCTGCGCAGAAGTCCTTTCCAGAAATGCAAAAAAATGAATCCAAATCCCATAGAGAGTATCGATTCTATGGGAAACAGTATTAGTTTTGAGCGGAACTACAGAGCAGACCCTCAAAAATTCCTGTCAGGAAGTAAGCACTCCTGAAGAAAATCATTTTTTTCAATGCAGCGCGTCGCCCATTAGAGCAAATACTGAATTTGCTCTAATGGGCGACGCGCTGCATTGTTATGGTTTCTATCTCCCTGCTATTTCTGACCGTAGGTTGCGCCCGGACCATGCTTACGCGCGTAGTGGTGTTCGCTCACGTACGCCGGAATCCCATTTTCGGACGCTCCGAGGAGCATACTGCGGTACGCCATGCGGGCAATGTACTCAAGTACATCGGCGTGTTCCACCGCTTCCAGAGCATTTTTGCCCCAGGCAAACGGGGCGTGGCCAGCCACCAGCACGCCGGGAACTGCCAGCGGATCAAGATCGTGCGTCTTGAAGTGCTCGGCAATCACCGCTCCCGTATTGCGCACATAGGCCTCTTCCACCTCGGCCGCAGTCAACGGACGCGTCACCGGCACCGGACCGTGGAAGTAGTCGGCATGAGTGGTTCCGAGACATGGAATGGAGCGGCCTGCCTGCGCCCAACTGGTGGCAAACTCCGAATGCGTATGGACCACGCCGCCAATCCCGGGAAACTCACGATAGAGCAGAGTGTGCGTATCCAGATCGCTCGATGGCCGCAGCGTTCCTTCCACGATTTTTCCATCCAGATCCGTCACCACCAGATCAACTGCGGTCATGGTGGCGTAGCTGACTCCGCTGGGCTTGATCACCACCAGCGGCTCCGGGCCCGAGCGATCAATGCCACTGACGTTGCCAAAGGTATGCGGAGCCAGTCCACGACGGCTGATCTCCAGATTGGCAGCCAGGACCTGAGCGCGAAGCGATTGCAAAAGCATGTGAACCTCCACGGGGCGGTGGCCCCTGGTAAGCGTTTTCCCAAACAGTGTAGCAAGAATGGCAAAGAACTGAGGACAGAGAACAGTTTTACGCTTTACCCCGGTCTGTGTCGGCCAGAATGAATGGCTGTCCGGGCCATTGCATTTGGAAACCCGGGATGGAACAACCACGGAGGTTCGTGCTTTCCCGGATCTGAAAATCCAGACCCGGGGCACCCAGCTTCAGAGGAAAAGCTCACTGCCCTCTATTCCCCTGCTTCTCGTTCTCTGCTCTCTGCCCTCTGCTCTTCACCACCGTCGCCGGCGACCCGGCATAGACCGTCCATGGTTCCAGATCGCGCGTGGCCACTGAGCCAAGCCCCAGCACCGCGCCTTCGCCCACATTGACGCCCGGCGCAACCATGGCCCGAGCGCAGATCCACGCATACGCGCCCACCGTCATGCGGAAAGCCAGCAGCGGAAAGGCCGGATCGTCGAAGTCGTGCGTCGCTCCGCATAGATAGGCCTGCTGGGAAAGAATCGCATGCGAACCCAGGTACACAGGGGCTTGATTATAGATATCCGCTCCGTCGGCGGCCGTCACTTGATCGGCACAGACCAGATTCCAAGGTGCCCAGATCTTCGATCCCGGATAAAAATGACAGTTTGGCCCCATCTTTGCCCCAAACAACCGCAACAGAAACGAACGCCAAGCATGCAGCGGACGAGGCGAAATGCGGTAAAACAGCAGCCAGCACAGATTCCAGACCAGCCTCCGCAGCCGGTCCGCCAACCCGAAGGCCGGGCGCAGGTAAGGGTCGGAGGCCGTCTCCGCAGCAATATGTTCGGCAGCGTGATAGTGAAGCTCTTTGGCCATGGAATATCTCTATTTATTGCAATTACTTACTACTCTCTATCGAATCCAGGAAGCAACGACAGCTCTCCCCGGCACACACAACTATATGTGGATCATAGTACGAAGAAAGAAAGGAGAGAACAATCCGGAAGCAGAAAAACTATCTCAATGGGCAGGTTCGAATGGCTCAACGCGCAGAAAATCCCGCAAAACACCGCGCTCGTCGGGGCTGAAGACCCCCTGATAGCGGGCCGAATTCAGCACCGTCTGCCGCTGCTCCACGGGAACGGAACGCAGATCCTGAAAAGCACGCTTGATCAAAACCTGACGATCGGAGGGCAGAGCGGAAAACATCTGATTGGAACGGTACAGGCTCATGCGCTCCTGCGGCGAAAGGTGCTCCAGCGCCTCGCTGCGGGCCAACCTGCGCTGGCGCTGCTGCTCGTTCATCTGACCAACCTGCCGCAACTGCTCCACCAAACGCTGCTGTTCACTGGCCGGCAAACGATTGAAACTGGGATCGGAACGCAGCATCCGCTCCCGCTCCTGCGGCGGCAGATTACCATGCTGATTCAGCCAGGCTCCAAGGTGACCTGCAGGCGGCTGGGCATTGCGTCCATAGGCCCGTTCGCCGCTGTTGGGCGCCTCCCGCATGGGGGCTTCTGAGGAACTGCGCGACGGATTACTGTTGGCATGCTCCGGGGCCGAAGCGCGCGGCAATCCCTGTTCTCTGCGTGGTCCAAACCCCTGAGTATGTGCAGAAACAGAAGCACAGAGCAATGCCGCGACCATAGCCGCAGCCATAGCCGTCCTCCGCGATTTCAGTACCTGCATCATGCCCAAACCTGTGATGTTGTATCGTTTTTACTACAAATGAGTGTTCCTTGAACATGCTACGAGCATTTTCGGAAGACACGTAACCTTTTTAAGCGTCCGGCAGTGTGTTTATTGATAAAAACACCCCGGAGCCTTCCTTCAGCCTACAGTAATTTCGAAATGCTTAATTTCCAGATTCCTGATTGCTGTCATCGCTGTTCGAAAGCGTCTCAAGCCGGTCCAGCAGCTGGGCGTTTTTGTCCATCGTCCGCAAATCGTCCACCACAGCCGTCTGCACCTGCTCCTTGGGCTGAGAGTGGCTCCAGTCGCTCATACCCATATAGGTGCCACTGCCCAAAAGCAGCAGAACGGTGAGCGAAAGCGCGGCCACCGGACGCACATTGGCCTGCGGGCCAAAGGCAAAGCCATTGCGAATCTGCGCAATCTGCCGCGCCAGCCAGCCGCTCGGCTCAGCCTCGCGCTCAGCTCGCAGGCGGGCCTGCATGCGCGTCATGAAAAAAGGAGCAGGCTCGGGCGCATGCCAGCCATCCAGCATACACATCATCGCGCTGAGATCTTCCACTTCCTTGCGGCAATCGGCGCATGCCGCCACATGTGTGTGAACCGAGGCAGGAACCTGCTCCGGATCAAAGAGCAGATCCGCGAGCTTCGTCCGAACTGTAGTGCAATTCATCATCTTCTGTTTCATCGGGATTCCCCCGTTTCCGGGCCGGTTGAATCCGGCTCTCGGCTAAACAAATTCCTTTAACGTTTCGCGCAGCGTCTGATACGCGCGGAACAAAAGCGACTTGGTGGCTGACTCACTCAACTTCAGCACCTCACCGATCTGCTTGTAATCCAGGCCCTGGTACTTGTGCATCAACACTGCCATGCGCTGCCGTTCAGGCAACGCCATCACATGCTCGCGGATCGCCGCCATGCGCTCATCCTGCAACAGTCGCTGCTCCACGCTCATCTCGCCATTGGCCAGATCGGGCGTAGACCCTGTCTCCTCATCGGGAGCATCCAGATAAATGGTCTGCGCTGCGCGTTCATGGCGCGTATCGCGGGCGTAGTTCACGGCCAGATTTGTGGCAATCCGGTAAAGCCAAGTGCTGAAGCGCGCTTCGGCACGGTAGCTCTGCCGGGCGCGGTAAACGCGCAGAAACACTTCCTGCGCCAATTCTTCCGCTACCGCCTGGTTATGCACCATCCGGAAGAGGAAATGAATCATCGGACGGTGATATTTTTCAGCCAGCAAACTAAAACAGCTATCGTCGCCGGCCGCCGCGCGCAGCATCAGCGCCGCATCTTCACCAGGCTCCGGCTTTCCCGTTCCCATGGGCCAGGCAGCCGTCGCTTCCAGGGTCGAATTGTCCATGACCATGGTTGCCATACTTTCTGGAACACCGGTTTGGCCCTGATGTTGCGCCTTGTTTGCATTTTCCTGGCTCATTTTGACCAGAAAATCGGGCTTCGCATCCCCAAAACGCGCAACCCGGCCAGCTTCGAAGTCCCCGGCAAAGACAACCTGCCATGCTCTCTGCTGGTGGTCAATTCCGGACCCCAGCCTCGCCGCTGCGCCTGCAAGCACCTGCGCTGGCTCGCACACCATGGCCTTAAGCCGCCCCAGCCATTGGGCAGGGGACGAAAAAAGACACATGCGTACGGTCCAGCCGAGGGCAAGCACCGTTTTTTCAGGCTTCGAGAGCATTCAAATCCAACCGCAGCCGCCGGTTTTATTTACTTTGGTCCGCCCGGCGGCGCGCGATTCACGCTTCCCCGCTCCAGACGGCCATTTCCCGAGTTTTCCTCGGTCCGGCTTGGCCTTAAGGCCTTGCTGATGATACTCTAAATTACAGATTGGTCCTGTGGAACCCCCAGACCACATGAAACTTTGGGCGCTTAACTCAGCGGTAGAGTGCCACCTTCACACGGTGGAAGTCGCAGGTTCGAATCCTGCAGCGCCCACCAAGACTACTTCCAAAGCCCTCCAAAAAAATCTTGAGAATTCAAAAACACCCTTACAAATAAACAACTTAGTTGTACAGAGACGTCGAAAGACGTACCATGAAAGCCATGCTCTTTGGGGGGTACTTCTGGGGGTATTTGATTTACCCCTGGGGGTATTTTCTGGGGGGTACTTTCAAAGAAGGAATCCTGGCTTTCGATGGCGCTGACCGACACCGCAATCCGCAAGGCGACTCCTACCGAAAAAGCGTACAAAATCTCCGATGGCCGAGGGCTGTTTCTTTTGGTGACGCCCGCCGGTGGCAAGCTCTGGCGCTGGAAGTATTGCTTCGAGGGAAAAGAGAAGCTGATGCCTCTGGGCAAGTATCCTCAGGTCGGATTAGCCGAGGTCCGGGAAAGACACGCTGCAGAATCTCGTCTTTTGGCCTCTGGCGTCGATCCTATGGCGCAAAGGAAGGATGAGAGGGACGCCAAGAAGGAAGCTATCCTGCGGGCCTCTGGACAGCGTTCTTTCCGGACGATTGCCGAACTCTGGCTAGAGCACTGGGGAACGGATAAAAGCGCGCAGCATGTTGGAATTACACGTCGCAGACTCGAAAAAGATGTTTTGCCCGTTCTGGGGAACCGGCCTATCGACGAAATCGAGGCTGCGGAACTGGTTTCCCTGGTCAAGTTTGTTGAAGAGCGCGGCGTTGCGGATCTGGCCAAACGGCTTTTGCAGACCTGTGGGCAGATCTTTCGCTACGCAATCGCGCACGGCTACGCGATGCGAAATCCAGTGGCTGATTTTCGCCCTGCGGATGTTCTGAAACCTCACAAGAAGATCAATATGGCGCGCATCGATGTGCAGGAGCTTCCTGTTCTGTTGCGCGCAATAGAAACTTATCGCGGCAGGGTGGTCACGCGGTTGGCCATGAAACTTCTAGCGCTGACCTTTGTACGCACCTCGGAGTTGATCGAGGCGCACTGGAGCGAAATAGATTTTGAGGCGCACCGTTGGAATATCCCGGCTGAGCGCATGAAGATGGCTTTGCCTCATATTGTCCCGTTGTCCGATCAGGCCATCGAAGTCCTGGAACTGTTGCGGCCTCTTTCCGGCACCAGCGAACTCGTTCTTCCGAGTGAACGCAGTGTGAAACGTCCCATGTCGAATATGACGATTCTGATGGCTCTCAAGCGTATGGGGTACAAAAGGCAGATGACAGGTCATGGCTTCCGGGGTTTGGCTTCGACCATTCTGCATGAGCAAGGCTATGCGCATGAGCACATCGAATTGCAGCTTGCCCATGCGCCGCGCAATGCGGTGAGCGCCGCTTACAATCAGGCACTCTACTTGGAGCCGCGCGCCAAAATGATGCAGGACTGGGCAGACTATCTGGAAAAGACACAACGCGGTGGCAAACTCTTGCCTTTTACACATCAGGCGGTAGTTGCCTAAATACGGCAACCTCTTAATACGAAAGAAACGAAATAGACGAAAGAAGGCCATGAGCAACCGCCTTTTGTCTCGCCCTGTGAACCGATCCACAAGAAATTTATCTTTGCGACTCCATGGAAATTTATTTTTTGCGCCGCTCATATATTCCACTCATTCCCTACAGTCTTCCTCGTGTCTTTTGTTTAACCAAAAAGCACCACTTTTAGTGCATAGGAACGGATTTATCCCCCTTTGGCAAATATGCATTTTTTCTCTAAACGCCCTACATTCCTAATGCAGAGAAGGCAGACAGGTTTATCACCTTCGACGATTTTCTGTCATCGCATGAAGAGGATGTAGATTGGGCAATCAACTTCACAAATTTCTTCGCTTAAAAGAGGTGCAATGCCGAGTACCGTTCAGCCGTTCGCAGATTTATCTGCTCATCAAACGTGGCGAATTTCCCGCGCCGCATAGCCTGGGCTCGCGGGCCGTGGCCTAGCTGGAATCCGATATTGAAACCTGGATTGCGGCACGACTCACACAGGAGAATGGCCGCTAATGGGAGTCGTCACCTCAGATACACGAGGAAGGGATGGAGAAGAAAATGGTGGATCGTCTTCGGTGGCGGCGCGGCCCTGAGCTACTCCAACGCCGGAAGTAACGATGAACGGACGGCTGGAACCCTGAAGAACTGCGCCGACGGCTTCGATGGCGCGCTTGTCCAGTTCGCAGCTCTCCGCAAACCTCGACCAGTCATGCTGGAAGGCAGTGTGGATGACAGCATCGGACGCGGCTGCTCCGCTGCGCAGGCTCTCCAGGTCTTCGAGGTCGCCTTGATACGCCTGAGCGCCGGCGACGATCAGAGATTTTACGCACGCATCGCTGCGAGCAAGGCCAAGCACTTGATGACCAGCATCGATTAGCTCACGGACGACAGTCGAACCTATGAAGCCTGTAGCTCCTGTGACAAAAACCGCATCTTCTGTTCCTCCTACACATTTGTGAATTCGGTTAATAAGGAAGAAACGTTCACTCGGGTTGCGAGCCGAGTCGACACCTTGACGGTGATCAATCGCCAGTCGCAGGTTGAGAAGGGTGAGCCATCGTTTTCAGCCAACTCGTGCAGCCAATCTTCCGCTGAAAGCTCCGCCTGTTCTCTCCCGAACAATTGTTTGACGGCGTTGAAGAATGCTGCCAACTCTTGCTCCGCTGACTTCATCAGGCCAACAGTGCGTGGATTGGAGTTCTTCGAAGATCCATAAGAAACGATTTGATTCATATTCCGCGCCCCCCAAGCTGCAAGAATCAGAGACCGCTATTGACAGGTCCAAGTTTTCCGATTAAAACGGAGACATCCTCCGAATTAACAGATTACCGGAGACTGCCTCCGGTTGCAATTATTTTTACCCATGGCGAAGAAGAGTTCACAACCCGTCCCCCGAAAGCCGCGCACGGATGCGCAGCGAAACCGCGAGCGTATTTTGGAGGTTGCGAAGGAGGCGTTTACACGTTTTGGCGCGGATGCCAGTTTGGACGAGATTGCCAAACAGGCTGAAGTGGGCCCTGGGACTCTGTATCGTCACTTTCCCACGCGCGATGCCTTGATCGAAGCGGTCTATCGCAGCGAAGTGGAAAAACTAGCTGCGGCAGAGGGAAAATTTGCTGAGACCATGCCCCCGGTTGAGGCATTGCGAGCCTGGATGCTATTGTTCGTCGACCACATCGCCGCCAAGCAGATCATTGCGCCGGCACTGAATAGCATGGTTGGCGGTCCATCGAAGCTATTTGAGGGTTCTCGCGGCCAGGTCCAGGCAGCGATTGACGCGCTGGTGAAACGCGCGATCGAGAGCGGCGATATACGGCGGGATCTTGTCCCCTTCGACCTGCTTCGAGCGCTGATCGGGGTTGCCCACGTAGCCTCCGGTGCTGGCTGGCAACAAAGCGCCAGGAGGCTGGTGGAAATCCTCATCACAGGCTCACGCCCCATCGAATAGGCCGGTCGGGTCGAGGACTGGCGCGGTGTCCCGTAGGTCTGGCCTAGCCGTTTCTCCCTGTTTCCTTTGGGAGTGCCTCAGCAGCCAAACCGTGAATCCGTTTCCAGCCCCCGCCACATCGCACCCAGCGTGCGGATTTACCGCACTGGGCGCACCTGTTTGCTTCTTGCCAGGGTTTATGGGGCCTATCTTACTGGGGCAACTTTCGTGCCGGACCATCGAAGAAGCTGGTAGTCGTTAAACAGACCCAGCCCATCATAAAGCCACTCACTACTCCGTCGCTTCCAGGGAAAGCCGTTGCGTCCCCGGGCACGTTTCAGATGTTTCCTGATCTTCATTTCCACCCATTGTTTGACCTTTGAAAAACAGGAACTCGTATGACCGTACCGAAAGTAGTTCACCCAGACACGCAATATCGGATTGATTTTCGCAATCACACTTTCAACGGGCCAGCTGACATGCTGCCGGAAGACCTCCCTGAGTTTTGCATACAACGCTGTTCGCTTCTTCAGCTTGGGCGCGTAGTATGGCCGTCCCTTCTGCCGAAAGCTGAGTATGCGCCGATACTCAAAACCCAGGAAAGTAAAGTCCTCTCCCTTCTTCAGATCCACCATTCGACTCTTGTCTTCGTTGATCTCAACGCGCAGATTCGCGAACTCCTCGCGCAGCCGTTTGTCTATCGCCTTTACCAGCCAGTCACTCCGCCGTTCAGCATCAATCAAGATCACCATGTCGTCCGCAAAACGCGCATACTGGATGTTGGTTGACTTGCCCCCTTCGTGTGGTATCCATCGCCTTTTCCAGCATCCGGTCTACATCATTCAGATAGAGGTTACTGAGAAGAGGTGAAATCACACCGCCTTGGGGAACGCCTTTCTTACCGGTTGCCTTCAGAATCATCTTGAGCAAATGCATGACCGCATCATCACGGACTCGCCGAGCCACTTTATCTAACAGCAGCGAGTGCTGCACGTTATCAAAATAGGCGGATAAATCCAAATCAATAATGCGCGTCTTCTCTTCGACGATCGCTCTGGCCACCCGGGCCACGGCTTCATGTGCCGTCCGTTTCGGTCGATATCCAAACGACCCTGCTTGGAAGTCAGCTTCGCAGATCGGCTCCAGGATGAGTTTTAACGCCCCCTGGACCACGCGGTCACGGATAGCGGGAATCGACAGGGTGCGGACTTTCGTCCCCCACCTTTTGGAATCTCCTTCTTCCTTGCTGGCATGGGCCGATACGTGTTGGTAACTAATTCATCTCGAATCTGCACGAGAAAGCTCTCCGCTCCGCTTTCCTCAATGGCTTCGAACGTGACTCCGTCAATACCCGGTGCCCCGCGGTTGCTTCCCGCCATCTGGTAAGCTTCGCGCAAAGTCTCCATCTTGCAGACGTGGACGTATAGTCCCCAGAAACGCCAAGACAGTTCAGTCTTCGCCTTGACATATAGACTCCTTCTCAGGTCCTGCAAACTGATGGGCGTGTTTGTCATTTCACCCTTGCCTCCCTTTTTGTTAGAGCCGTTACAAACAGCAGGGCCTCTTCGCTCTGCGGGCATTACTCCGCTTCCTCGCTGTCGGGTCGGAGGTGGCGCACTGGGTTCCCCCGTGTGCTGGCCACCGTCCGCCGCTCAAACTGGACGTGCAGTTTTCCCGCATCCAGCTTTCACGAAGACTCTCGCTTCTGGGATGCAATCGAAGGAATTAATTGAATAAGGTTTACCAGCCCATACTCACCGTACAGCTTGCTTTCAGGGAGCTGTCTCCAGCCCTTGTTCCGCCAGCGTTTACAACGGTGCGACCGGATGCGTTGCAATATCCAGCCGTTGAGTCTGTTGAAGAGCTTTCGGACGTGGGCGCGCTTGTAGTAATTTCCCCATCCCCGAATTACAGGGTTGAGGTGCGCAATCAGTCCTGATGTATTCAGTGGCACACGTCGCCGAGTTCGTTCACGCACTTGATCCATAAAGCGCTGGATCGACTTTCCCTTCGGATACGCATAGAGATCACCGTCACGTACCCCGGTTCGGATCTTTTGAGGCATCAGCCTGAGTGGCCGCTTGCCTCGCTTGATCTTGTAACCAAGGAATTCGAATCCCTGTCGGACATGGACGATCCGCGTTTTCTGCGGATGAAGTACCACATCCAATTGCTCCAGTATCTTTTGCGCTGCTACTATCGCCGCTCGCGCCTCTGCCGCGGATTTACAGGTGATAACCCAGTCATCCGCGTACCTCGTTATCTGATACCCCTTGCGACGCATTTCCCGATCAAACGGAGTCAGGAGTACGTTACTCAAAACGGGTGAAACCACCCCGCCTTGTGGGGTCCCGCGCTCGGTGGGATAGAGTCGCCCTTTGCTATAACTTCCAGCCTTGAGCATTGCCTGTATCAGGCGCAGCACCCGGCCGTCGGCTATTTGTTGGGCTACCAGTGCAAGAAGTTTCTCGTGGTTGACAGACCCGAAGAAATCCTTCAAATCCCCTTCTACGATCCACTCCGACCCGCTCTGGATTTCTTTCCACACCTTGCGCATTGCGTCCTGCGTCGATCGCCCTCGCCGATATCCGAAGTTGGCTTCATCGAATATCGGCTCGAATATTGGCTCCAACCGATTGAGCAGCGCCTGCTGGCATACCCGATCAAAAATTGTCGGGACCCCTAACATCCGATACTCCCCCGGCTTGCCTAGTTTCGGGATTTGCACCTGCCGCACCGGTCGTGGCTGATAGACATCATCCTTGAGTTCCCTGTGCAACCGATCTAACTGCTGATCCAGTTGCGCGGAAAACTCTTCCAGGCTCTGTCCATCGACTCCTCCACTGCCCCGGTTAGCCCGCACCTTCTCCCAGGCCATCTCCAGGTTCTTCCGCTTGTATACCTTGTCGATTAATGAATGGACCTTCTTTGCACCCGTCGGGTTGATCCAGTCCGACAGTCTCCTCGGGCGGAAATGTACGGGTATTTCACTCATGGAACTGATCCACCTTTCCGTCCTTACTCACTGCCTTCCTCTCTCTTCCCAACCGCCTTCGCCGACTGCCTTCCCCGGCCCACTTCCGCCGCCGGTTGCCCGGTCACATGGCTTTCACCATGCTTCAGGTGTCGGGTCGGAGGTGGCGCACCGAGTTTCCCAGATGCTGGCCACCGTCCGCCGCTCAAACTGGACGTGCAGTTTTCCCGCATCCAGCTTTCACGAAGACTCTCGCTTCCGGGATGCAATTGAAGGTATTAACTGAACCAAGTTCACAAGCCCGTACTCCCCGTACAGCTTGGTTTCGGGTAGCTGTCTCCAGCCACCGTTACGCCAGCGCTTGCAGCGGTGCGACCGGATGCGATGTACGATCCAGCCGTTGAGACGATTGAAGAGCTTTCGGACGTGGGCGCGCTTGTAGTAATTGCCCCATCCCCGGATTACAGGGTTGAGGTTCGCGATCAGTTCTGAAGTTTTCAGTGGCACGCGTCGCCGAGTTCGCTCGCGCAGTTGATCCATGAAGCGACGGATCGACTTTTCCTTTGGGTACGCATAGAGATCACCGTCACGCACCCCGGTTTTGATCTGGTGAGGCATCAGCCGGAGTGGCCGCTTGCCTCGCTTGATCTTATAACCAAGGAATTCGAATCCTTGTCGAACGTGGACTATTCGCGTCTTCTGCGGATGAAGTACCACATCCAATTGCTCCAGTATCTTTTGCGCTGCTACTATCGCCGCTCGCGCCTCTGCCGCGGATTTACAGGTGATGACCCAGTCGTCCGCGTACCTCGTTACCAGATACCCCTTG
This sequence comes from Telmatobacter bradus, assembly GCF_048629425.1. Lineage (NCBI taxonomy): Bacteria > Pseudomonadati > Acidobacteriota > Terriglobia > Terriglobales > Acidobacteriaceae > Telmatobacter > Telmatobacter bradus. Next base: position 866,342 of record NZ_CP184532.1, on the reverse strand, counting down.
CGACGCATTTCCCGATCAAACGGAGTCAGGAGTACGTTACTCAAAACGGGTGAAACCACCCCGCCTTGTGGAGTCCCACGCTCGGTAGGATAGAGTCGCCCTTTGCCATAACTTCCAGCCTTGAGCATTGCCTGTATCAGGCGCAGCACCCGGCCGTCGGCTATTTGTTGGGCTACCAGCGCAAGAAGCTTCTCATGGTTGACAGACCCGAAAAAGTCCTTCAAGTCCCCTTCCACAATCCACTCCGATCCGCGCTGGATTTCTTTCCACACCTTGCGCATTGCGTCCTGCGTCGATCGCCCTCGCCGATATCCGAAGTTGGCTTCATCGAATACTGGTTCGAATATCGGCTCCAACCGATTGAGTAGCGCCTGCTGGCATACCCGATCAAAAATTGTCGGGACCCCTAGCATCCGATACTCCCCCGGCTTGCCTGCTTTCGGGATTTGCACCTGCCGCACCGGTCGTGGCTGATAGACATCATCCTTGAGTTCCCTGTGCAACCGATCTAACTGCTGATCCAGTTGTGCGGAAAACTCTTCCAGGCTCTGTCCATCGACTCCTCCACTGCCCCGGTTATTCCGTACCTTCTCCCAGGCCATCTCCAGGTTCTTCCGCTTGTATACCTTGTCGATTAATGAATGGACCTTCTTTGCATCCGTCGGGTTGATCCAGTCAGACAGTCTCCTCGGGCGGAAATGTACGGGTATTTCACTCATGGAACTGATCCACCTTTCCGTCCTTACTCACTGCCCTTCTCTTTCTTCCCAACCGCCTTCGTCGGCTGCCTTCCCCGGCCCACTTCCGCCGCCGGTTGCCCGGTCACATGGCTTTCACCATGCTTCAGGTACTGTTCAGCCGTCCGACTACTGGCAACGCATTGCTCGCCTTTTCGCTCTCGCTTATAGGTCTGCTTACTCCGGTGCCACCCGGAGACGATGCCAGTCCTCCTGAGGTCACGCATTGTTCTTCCGTACCGTGCAGCCCGCAAACACCTTGGTGCGGTGGGTGAATGAGAACGCCTTCGCCTTCATAGTGCAGGCTCGACCTTGCCCCACCTTTGGCCGACCGGTTCATCTTCGGGGTAGCCCCCATCGATTACAGCCCGGTACTTCTCCGCATACCCTTCGGATTCCACCTCACGATGGACACCCTGTCCTCCGAAGTACAACAGCGAGCGGCTTCAGGTTCACCTTGGCTGTATCCGGCTTTCGCCTTCGTGCCCGTCTAGGCTTCTCCATACCTTCTCTCTTCTCCGGCCAGCGAGGCATTACCCCCGCTTTTGGATACAGCGCCCCTCATCCGAGCGCTGGAGGGACTTTAACCCTCCTAAACAATGCGCTGCTCAGCGCACACTATTCAGCCGTCCGACTACTGGCAACGCATCGCTCGCCATTTCGCTCTCGCTTATAGGTCTGCTTACTCCGGTGCCACCCGGAGACGATGCCAGTCCTCCTGAGGTCACGCAATGTTCTTCCGTACCGTGCTGTCTGCAAACACCTTGGTGCGGTGGGTGAATGAGAACGCCTTCGCCCCCATAGTGCGGGCTCGACCTTGCCCCACCTTTGGCCGACCAGTTCATCATCGGGGTGGCCCCCGTCGATTACGGCCCGGTACTTCTCCGCATACCCTTCGGATTCCGCCTCACGGCGGACACCCTGTCCTCCGGAGTAACGCAGAGAGCGGCTTCAGGTTCACCTTGGCTGTATCAAGCTTTCGCCTTCGTGCCCGTTTAGGCTTCTCCATACCTTCTCTCTTCTCCGGCCAGCGAGGCGTTAACCCCGCTTTTGGATACAGCGCCCCTCATCCGGGCGCTGGAGGGACTTCAACCCTCCTGAACAATGCGCTGCTCAGCGCACACTACAGACCCGGCCGAATCCCTCTCGCCGTCTACAGACTTCCCGGTGTCACCGGTTATACGGCTTCCCTGCTCCGCCGATTTCTCGACGGGACGAGGAGGGTTTCTCCAGTTGCTTAGCATGACCTTGTCACCGTGCTGTCCCTACCAACCCCGCCGAAGTGTTGCGCCGCAACAGTCCATGCGATGCTCCATGCTGCCTTCGCCTGAAAACGGGAGGCTCGGCCTTCGGATTTTGTCCTTTCGAGGCCATATGGGTTTACTTGCGTTACGGCCCGGCAACTCGCTCACCATCCTTGTAGATGGCTTCGTCAATGGGCTTCAGGAATCTCAGTTTCCAGCCTTCCTGCCATTCAAGCTACGGGGCTTGGACTTTTACCCCGGTGGGACTTGCACCCACTGATCATGCCAGCCTTCGCTGGACGCACCGTTTCTCAAGACCAATCCGTCTTTTACGGCGATAACTCGGGTTCAAATTCCGTTGGGTACGCAAACAAAATCAACAACTTAGACGAATCAAGCCGGATTCCAGTGAAAGTAAAGTGAAACTGGCATCCTCTAGGGCGCATTGTGGGGTTTCACTCCAGACTTCCGCTTGCCGGGGCCGGAGCAGCACGGCGGGATCAAAAGGGGCCTAAAATGTGGTATAGCCATTTTGAAGCAAACGCCAACGCCAGACGAGAAAAAGGCGCTCGCCAGTTTTGGAGCAAGCCTGTTGAAGACGTTCCACGCTGAATATGAGCGGAGTTCCGAGAGCCGCAGCATGGAATACCATCGCGGCACCGTAATTGGCTGGCGCTGGATGCTGGATGCCTTATACGGTCAGCGCATCACTGAAGAGATTGTTGAAGCTGCTGCTGAAGAAGCCAACTTGACTATTCCGCCAGCTTGTGACATTGACGATGAAGGCAACTGGATTGGCTTTGATTCCGGCGCACATACCTACATTGGCAAGTTGCACGAATAGCAACTTGCCAACTGCTTCCACACTCAAACACTGAATTAGTGATGAATGCTGATGGCTCAAACGACACGTCAAGCCCGCAAGTTGGAAAAGGCTCGCATTGGGGCTCTGTCAAGCATCACTGGTGACAGGCTGCGTGTTGAGTTGATGGCGCAGCGCCCACGCGCTGAAGATGACAAGCTGAACACTGACCTATTGAAAACAGTGCTGGAGCGTCTTACAGAAATTGAAACTAAAGCCAAAGACGCCACCACTGCGGATGACTTAGACGACTTTAAGGAAGACGGAGAATCACAGGGGTTGTTCGCTGCTTATTTTTGCCCTGTCAATGAAATTTATGATGAAGCCATTCTTGAAATAGACACCGTTGAAGGTTGGGGAATACCGAAGTCATCACCAAAGAGGCTCCGTGAATTGTTTACTGACAAACTGAAGAATGCTGCCAATGACCCGCATAGCGCCCGCGGAGCACTCTATTCCATTTACGCAGAAGCGGATGCATGGAAAGACTTCATAGATGACTATGAAGACACGATGGACACATACATGCGTTGGTTGTTTGGCACAAGCGTAGGTATGTTGTTGCTGGCAATCGCTGCGCTGTATCTTGCGCCAAAGTTTCCGTTCTTGATCTTTTCAGCCCTGTTGCTTGCTGGTGCAACGGGAAGCTGTATCAGCGTCATGGCCAAAATGCCAGCGTTGGATGCTAGTCTCTCAGGTGAACTTGACGCATATCGTCGCCGTGTACTCTCACGAATTGGTGTTGGTATTACTGCAAGTATCATTGGGTGCGGCCTGTTGGGATGGGGCGTCCTGCCAATCTCGATTCAGACTCAAACCTTTTCAGATGCCTTGAATGTCTGTTCTGCGCCTTCATCTCCATGCGCGGCAATTATCAAGGCTTTGATTGTCATTACTGTGCCGATGTTGCTAGGCTTCAGCGAACGGGCGCTTGCATCCTTTGAAAATCGAATATTGGGAGAACTGCACAGTTCACCGAAGAAACACTAAACAATAGCCCCTACTCTGTAGGCTATTTCTACGCCATCTGGAATACAGCATCAGCATTGAACGGCGGGTGGCCCAAGGTGCAGGGAGAAGTGAGAACAACCAATGAAGATGGGTGCCCCAGGTGCTTCGCTTCGCCTTTGGGCACCTGGGAGAGCACAGACCCCGGCCTAGGGAAGCTCAAGAGCTTCCCCCACAGATTACTCCCGGAATGTTTCGCCATAGCGCCATCAATTATTCGGCACCCTGTTCAGCACCCCCAATTGTATTAAAGCCCAGGTATCTTCGTGTTGACCTCTACCGTGCAAAGACGGAGGCCTGTTCGGATTGTTTAAAACGACGGCATTCAGTCTGGAAACGTGGTAATGCCTGTTCTCGTCAGTTCAAAACGCCTGGGCGGATTGCTTCCGACTAGCCGATCTCGGTACTGAACCGGGTCGGCATCAGCAGTGTTGCGGCGACAGTCCTGAGAACAAGCCTTCAAAGCCCTTTACCGCTGCATCAGGTTGGACGGTTCGTCCTGCTGGAACTTGCGCGTTTGCACCAGAGCCGAGTGCAGGTACAGGTTGTGGGGCATTACGGTTGCGCCGATGATACCGATGGCGAGGTATAAGAGCCCGGCTTGACGAATATGCGGCGAAATCATTGCCTGCCCCATTTCCAGAAAACCGGGCTGAGTCTGGGGCAGAATAAAAATTTCAATAGTGCGCATTCTGCATCAGCAAACGCTGCCGACATCAAATCATTTTAAACGCCGTTGGAATCCCAGAGTCATATCCGTATGAGTGCGTCGTAGAGATGCAACAACAGCATCCCGTATCAAATATCGATGTGTCGCGATAGCGTAATGAAGTTAAAGTGCATTGGACAGATGCAACGCGTCAAGGAGCAGCATGAAGGCATAATTGATTTCGTGGCCGCAGCCAGAACGCGTTCCTCCAGAACACGCTCCGGGCTGTTCTCGCCGGCTTCCATTTCATTCCGAACCACCGTCATTTCGGTGTCCAGATCCTTCTTGAGCATGGTCATATTGACCATGCGATCGGCTTCCAGGTTTAAAGCCCAACGCAGGTTCTCGTCGCTCGCGTTGAAGTTTTCAAAATACATCGTCTGGTCGTAGGAAGTGGTTCCGTTGAAGAAGCCGCCCGCCCGGTCGGTAAGTTCCTTGAAGAGTTCTCTGCCCGACTTCGAGCTCTTGAAGGTCATATGCTCCAACAGGTGCGCCCTACCGGTTTCGCCATAACCTTCGTTGCGCGAGCCAACCAGGTAAACGACATTAACGGTGATCTTGGGTTTGGAGTTGTCTGGAAACAACAAAACATGCAAACCATTCGGAAAAGCATATTCCGAGACACCTTCAATGGAGGTAACTTTCTGAACGCCTTGCGGCAAACTCTGAGCCAGAGTTGTGGCAGCCAGAACAATGGACGTGAAGAAGATTGCGAAAAGTCTTCGTATGCGCACGCTTTCTCCTTTCAGTTTTTTGGGTACGATTTTCGGCCCCGATTATACCCAGCGGTGGTGCGGGCTATCTCAGCGGAGTTCCAGTGAATGGGAATCATGTCGTAAACGCCATGCTGGGAGATAGACGACCGGGCCGCCTGCTTCGCTCTGAGGGATGCAGGCCGGCGACGAGCCCTTGATGCGGTGCCCGCCAGCCTTCAGATGCTGGAACAACATCTTTGCGTCTAGACTTTCGTCCAAGTGGAATATAGACTCATATGGTCGCCATCCGTTCCAGACACTCGATAATCGGCAGTCCAGAGAATGAGCGCGCTCATCATCTTCAGCTGTTGCCAATTCTCAATGCACTCATAGAAGGCTAAGGAGTACATTGAGAATTTTGCATCATTCCAGAATCGATTCTGGCCACATGGGAGTTTTCCCGTTACTGTTTTCGAAATTGCTAGAATACGACACCTGAGTCCCGATCGCTTCCCTGTCCTTGGCATCGAACTAGACCAGACTGAAATCTTCATTCAGTACTCCGTTTGCATTGGGACCTATGGTGTCACCAGTCAGTAGTCTGCTACAACTCACAGATGAGCCTTGCACGCTCAATCGCTCCAATCAAGTTTTGGAGGCACTATAGAGTGTGGAATGCGTGGCGAATGCAAGCGAGTCAACGAGTGGAAGCGCAACGGGACGGGACGGTGACAGAGTGGCACTCAATGTTCAGGAACAATTCGGACAGATTGATATTTACGTATTTGATCAGATTCTGCGAGGAAACATCGCCGCAGGTATGCGCGTCCTCGATGCCGGCTGTGGATACGGAAGAAATTTGGTCCATCTGTTGCGTGAAGGATGCGAAGTATTTGCAGTGGATGAGGATGCCGACAGTATTGAGCATGTTCGCCTGCTTTCTGCTTCGCTTTTGACCGGATTGCCCGCGGAGAACTTCCAGGTCGGGTTCATTGAACAGATACCGTTTCCAGACGGGTTTGCAGATGTGGTGATCTGCAACTCGGTGCTTCACTTTGCGCGGGATGAAGAACATTTCCGGGCTATGCTGACAGAGCTATGGCGGGTGCTGAGGCCTGGTGGCATGCTGTTCTGCCGATTGGGTTCCAGAATTGGAATGGACTTCGAGCGGGTAGGTCGCAATGTCTTTGTGATTGGAGATGGTTCCAAGTGGTTCCTGGTGGATGAGGAGATGCTCCTGGAATTGACAGATGAGATGGATGCAGTGCTTGTGGATCCGCTGAAGACGACTATCGTACAGGATCTTCGCTGCATGACGACTTGGGTGCTCAGAAAGCGCATTCAGTAAGGCGATCTGATCTACGCGTTGCTTCATCCCCCTACTCGGGGAGTAGGCATCATTTCAGAATCGCTTCTGGCTACATGGGCGTTTCCGTTGCACAGCAGGCGAACCTATCAAACGATGCAACGAAGAGAACAAAGACGTGCATGGACAGATGCTCTGAAATGGGAAATATGATCTTTTGTTTACGGAAAAATAAATTCTTTATTGACGGCACATAAATCATGGACTAAATTGATCTCAACGTGGGAGGAGGGCACACCTAAAGATGCAGCGATACTTTTCAGGCAGTACCTTACGAGAGGTTATTGAAGCCTAGGCTTCGCGTCCAGGACCCCATGGTTGCGCCGGTGGAAAGGATTCAATTGCTGGTGCAATACCACATTCTTACACGTAGTTATGCTTTCTTGGACCCGATGTGCAGAGTGGCGATTCTTCAAATGGAGCGACTACTACGTCGCCCAAGAAGCCCGTTAACGGGTAGCGCCCTTGAGCAATTGTGGCATGAGAGCAGGAGTGAAGATGCATGGGCACTCGCGACTTAGCGATGGCCTGAGTTGATCACAATAATCCACCGCAGCGGCCTGGGCGCAATACCTGGGCCGTTGTCGTCTGGAAAGAACAAAGACGATAACGATCCTTGCCTTGAACTTTATTTTGCCGGTCGATCCTCATGGAAAATACTGCTCGGGTAGCTTTGAAGTACTTCGACGCCACAATGTCGACACCAAGCCGATGGAAGACTTTTGACAATCCAGCCCGGCTCAATTCCGTGAGCAGCGCAGAAAAGCAGTGTTTGTGCACATATGCTACGCTGCATTTTTTACATTTCAGCTAGCTTCGCAACCTCTGGCGTGCAGAATCATGCCGCCTCTTCCCTCACCATTCTGCAGTGCAACGGAACGCAACAGCGCCTGTTGCACAAAGTTACGCGCACTGCCCACCGCTTCCACCAGCGGCAGCCCCTGCGCCAGATGCGCCGCAATTGCCGAGGCCAGAACACAGCCAGTGCCATGATCATTGCGCGTTTCAATCCGCGGCGCTGAAAACCATAGAGGTGAAGCTTGATTCTGCAGGAACAATGCGTCCGCCGATTCACTGCCGCCCAGATGGCCTCCTTTGAGCAAAACCGCCAGTGCGCCGCAGTCCAGTAGCATACGTCCGGCATCCCAAAAATCATCTTTTGTCTGCGTCCGGCGGCCACTTAAAAGTGCAGCCTCCGGTGCATTGGGAGTTAGTAGCGTCACTTGAGGCAGTAACTTGAGAAGCGCCCTTCGGCCTGACTCATCGAGCAGTGTGCGTCCACTTGTGGAAGCCAGCACCGGATCGCAAACAACCATAGGCAGCGAGTATCTGCGTATGGTCTGGCTGATCAAACGAATGCGGGCAGCATTCCACAGCATTCCCAACTTCACTACAGCAGGGGGAAGATCCGTGCAAACGCTCTCGATCTGTGCAGCCAACAGGTCAACAGGAACCGGAGCGACTTTTTGCACGCCCCGGCTGTTCTGCGCCGTGATCGCCGTAATCGCCGTGGAAACCTCCACGCCCAGCGCTAATCCGGTCTTGATGTCGGCCTGAATGCCCGCCCCGCCGCTGGAGTCCGAACCACCGATGGCGAGTATGCGCGGCAGTGTTTGCAGAGTCGCGCATAGGTTGGAAAAATCCTGCGTCATCGATAGATCTCCGCACCCTGTTCACGAAATTCCTGCGCCTTCTCAACCAGCGCATCCTCCTGACTTTCCATAATCTCCTGTGAGATTTTCATGGAGCAGAACTTCGGGCCGCACATGGAGCAAAAGTGCGTGGTCTTGGCCGCTTCCTGCGGTAGCGTTGCATCGTGATAAGTGCGAGCGCGGTCAGGATCAAGACTCAGATTGAACTGATCATTCCAGCGAAACTCGAAACGCGCCTTGGAAAGTGCATTGTCGCGCATCTGCGCGCCCGGCCATCCCTTGGCCAAGTCCGCAGCATGCGCGGCGATGCGATAACTCACAATGCCATTGCGCACATCTTCCTTATCTGGCAGTCCCAGATGCTCCTTGGGAGTTACATAGCAAAGCATCGAGGTCCCATACCATCCGATCTGCGCCGCACCAATGGCGCTGGTAATGTGATCGTATCCCGGAGCAATGTCGGTGACCAGCGGCCCCAACGTATAAAAGGGAGCTTCAAAGCAGTGCTGTAACTCCTCGTCCATGTTTTCCTGGATCCTGTGCATCGGCACATGGCCTGGTCCTTCGATCATCACCTGCACGTCGTGCTTCCAGGCGGTCGCGGTCAACTCACCCAGCGTACGTAACTCAGCAAATTGTGCTTCGTCGTTGGCGTCGTAGACAGAGCCGGGACGCAGGCCATCGCCAAGGCTAAAACTGACGTCGTAGGCCTTCATGATTTCGCAGATCTCGTCAAAGTTCGTATAGATAAAGTTTTCCTGATGATGAGCAAGGCACCACTTAGCCATGATAGATCCACCGCGCGAGACAATTCCCGTAAGTCTTTGAGCCGTAAGTGGAATCATCGCCAGACGCAGCCCGGCATGCAGCGTGAAGTAATCCACGCCCTGCTCGGCCTGCTCGATCAATGTATCCCGCAGTAACTCCCAGCTTAGATCCTCGGCAATGCCTCCTGCCTTTTCCAGCGCCTGATAGAGCGGCACGGTGCCAATGGGAACAGGAGCATTGCGCAAGATGTTTTCCCGCGTCTCATGGATATTGTTTCCGGTGGAAAGGTCCATGATGGTGTCGGCTCCCCAATAGATGGCCCACACCATTTTGTCCACTTCTTCCGCCAGCGAGGACGAGACGGCAGAGTTACCCAGATTGCCGTTAATTTTCACCCGGAAGTTACGCCCGATAATCGCCGGCTCAAGCTCGGGATGATTGATGTTGGCGGGAAGAATGGCGCGTCCCGCAGCAATCTCTTCGCGCACAAACTCGGGAGTAATTTCTTGGGGAAAACGCGCTGAAAAACTTTGTCCGGGATGCGAACGCAACAGCGATGCATAGGCGGGATCCTCGCGTAGTTCCTGCAGGCGCATGGATTCGCGCAACGCCACAAACTCCATTTCCGTAGTTATTTTTCCCTGCCGCGCATAGTGCATTTGCGTCACGTTGCCGCCACTGCGCGCACGCCGCACAATGTGCTGCGAAAAAGAAGATTGACTGCGGGTTTCTATCTTTGTATCGCCACGTTCTTCAATCCATGCCTGCCGCAACGGTGGCAAACCCTGGCGAATATCTACTTGGCTGTTGGGGTCAGTGTATGGCCCAGAGCAATCGTAGACAGGCAAGGGAGGATTCCGTTCCAATCCATGCCGGGTTTGCGTTGGAGCTTGCTCTATCTCGCGATAAGGAACACGCAAGTCTGCACGGCTTCCCGTCAGATAGCGTTTTTGCGAAGCGGGATAGAGCGTGGGAAGAAGAAGCGCGTCCAGTTCAGCCGTTTTTGATTGCATAGAGCCTCTTGTCCTGAAAGGAATTGAAGAACAAGAGGGCAGAATCGCTATAACTTGAAAGGAACGCTCTTTGAAATCTCCCCACGCCGGCATGATCCGGATCGGGTTCAAAGGGTATTTTCTCAGCTCACTTGCGATGAGCACCCCTGTTTCTCAGGGCTATTAAAACACAGCTCAGCGCTGCGCACAATCTTTTTGCAAATGCAGAAAAACTTTGACAGCGCGAGCAAGGGCTGCTTAAATAAGCAACAAGAAACAGGGGTGCTCCATGCGTGGGGCTGAGATTATACCCTCGACCAGATCCGGATAATGCCGGCGTTGGAAGCTTTCAATCCTTCTGCGTGATTCATTGCATGAGCCTCCTGTTTCTGTCTGCTTACAGGAGAAGTGTGTGCAAGTGCTCTGCAACCAGATACACCAGCAGGACTTCCCTCCAACCCGTCACGTTTTCGTTTGCTTTGTAAAAGCACGCATGTGCACACTGCTGTTTTTGCAAGCTGGAAGCGCTGCGCAGCTTCCTAGCAGTAGAGGATAAGAAGCTTGATTACCCTGAACGGAAACAGCATGGATGATGCGGATCATCTGAGTCTGGCGGAACTTGTCGTGCGCGAACACTTTCCACTTAATCGCATTGCCGTTGCATGCAATGGAGAGATTGTGCCGCGCACAGAATACAGTGGCAAACAACTCGCGGATGGCGATGTGGTGGATGTGGTTTGGATGGTATCTGGAGGGTAGCTTCAGATTTTCAGCATGACTTGCGAATAACTTCATCATGCATTCCTACGCTGATCCACACAGGAACAGGAGACAGATTTGTTTATGCAATCGGAAGAGCGCTTGATTCTGGGAGGGCGCGCATTTACCTCCCGCTTTATTCTGGGCTCGGGAAAATACAGCCTTGATTTAGTGCGCGCAGCCGTGGAACATGCTGGAGCGCAGATGGTCACACTGGCCGTACGACGCGCCAACACCAACGACAGGGAAAACATTCTGGCGCATATTCCCGAAGGCATTACATTGCTGCCCAACACGTCGGGCGCAAGAAAGGCCGAAGAAGCCGTGCGGATCGCACGTTTGGCCAGAGAACTGGGCTGCGGAGACTTTGTCAAAGTCGAAGTTATCCGCGACACAAAGTATCTTTTGCCGGATAACTCCGAGACGGTCAAGGCAACGGAGATTCTGGCCCGCGAAGGCTTTGTCGTGCTGCCCTACATGTACCCGGACCTGAATACCGCGCGCGATCTGGCGCAGGCTGGAGCCGCAGCCATCATGCCACTGGGCGCGCCGATTGGTTCCAACAAGGGTCTGCGCACCAAGGACTTCATTCAAATTTTGCTGGATGAAATCGAACTTCCAATCATCGTTGATGCCGGCATCGGCAAACCATCGCAAGCCTGCGAGGCGATGGAAATGGGCGTGGCGGCCATCATGGCCAACACCGCCATTGCCACGGCACGCGATGTTCCCGCCATGGCAAGCGCCTTTAAAGCAGCCATTGAAGCGGGTAGAACCGCATATCTTGCCGGAACCGGACGCGTTCTGGAACAGGGCGCATGCGCTTCGTCTCCACTGACCGGATTCCTGAGCAACTAACTTAGCCTGCCACATCTGCCCGCATTTTATTGACCTCGCAGATTCGGGTATATAAACTCCCGGCTACAGCAACGCATGTTTTCTATGGAGGAGAGCGTGAACCGAACCGATCACATGGCATACCTTCCAGACATGGAAGTTCTACAGGACTCCACCATTCAGGAAGACGTTCTTACTTATCGAAACAACTACGATTATCACCGCTATACGATCAACGATGTTCGCATTGCGCTCGCCCGAGACAACCGCACACCGGAAGATTTTGCCGCGCTGCTCTCGCCTGCCGCATTGCCGCTGCTTGAAGAAATTGCCCAAATCGCCAAGGAAGAAACCAGAAAGCATTTCGGCAATTCCATCGTCCTGTTTACGCCGTTGTATATGGCCAACTACTGCGAAAACAGTTGCACTTACTGCGGATTCAGCCGCAATCAAAAAATCCGCCGCGCCCGTCTGAGCGCGAACGAGATTGAAAAGGAGATGCAGGCCATCGCGCAGACTGGCCTGGAAGAGATTCTGCTTTTGACCGGGGAAAGCCGCAGCAAATCTGGCCTGCATTACATTGGCGAAGCCTGCAAGATCGCCCGCCGCTACTTCAAAATGGTGGGGCTGGAAGTGTATCCGATGAATACCGAGGATTACACTTACCTGCGTTCCTGTGGCGCAGATTCCGTCATTGTTTTTCAGGAGACATATAACTCCAACGCGTATGAGCGTTTGCATCCCGATGGCCGCAAGCGGGTTTTCCCCTATCGCCTGAACACACAGGAAAGAGTGCTGCGGGGCGGCATGCGGGGTGTTGGTTTTGGAGCCCTTCTGGGTCTGGATGATTTCAGAAAAGATGCCTTTGCCACTGGGCTGCACGCATGGCTATTGCAAAGAAAATACCCTCAGGCCGAGGTCGCGTTTTCCTGCCCCCGACTTCGCCCGATTGCAGGCAATCCTCCGGCGGAGAATCATACCCTGAGCGAAGCCGATCTACTGCAGGTGATTCTTGCCTATCGTTTGCTGATGCCTTTTGCCGCAATTACAATTTCCACCCGTGAACGCGCTCATTTTCGCGATCATGTTTCTACCATTGCGGCAACCAAGGTATCTGCAGGCGTCAGCACTGGCATCGGCGGCCATCAAGCCTGTCAGGAAGAGGTTGGAGACGGACAGTTTGGAATTGCCGATACACGGTCGGTCGATGAAGTTTACTCTGCCTTGAAGGAGCACGGCCTGCAGCCGGTGATGAATGATTATGTCTACGTTTAAGCTCAATCCACGCTTGCGGCGCGGTCTGTATCTGGTGATGACCAGGCCGCGCGATGGGTACGAATGTCTTTGCGCGTGCGCGGTTGAGGCAGGAATTTCCGCCGTGCAGTTACGCATCAAAAATCATGACGCACAAGATCCTCTTTTGCTGGCACGGCGCTTGCGAGAGCTGACCAGGGGCAGTTCCACGCTGTTCATCGTGAATGACAGCCCGGAGATTGCCATGGAGTCCGATGCAGATGGCCTGCACATCGGACAGCAGGATATTTCTGCCGTGGAAGCGCGCAAGATCATCGGTCCGGAGAAATTGCTTGGCCTTTCTACGCACAATCTGGAGCAGATAAAAGCAGCCAACGATGCGCCGGTGGATTACATTGGCTTTGGTCCGTTGTATCTGACCAACTCCAAAGCGTGCCCCGATCCAGTGATTGGTCCTGAGATGCTGGAAGCCGCTTACCAGAGCAGCACGCACCCCATCGTCGCTATTGGCGGATTGAATCTCGAACGCATCCAGAAGCTGGGACCGTATGCCCACAATGTGGCCGTCATTCGCGCTGTATCCGAGGCGCCAGACCCATTGACCACCATGCGCGAAATTCAAGCGGCCTTCCTGCTCTCATCAAGTTTCAATGGGATTGCAGAGCCTTCCCTCAGGGGCTGAAGCCCGCATCTGTTTTGCTGTTTTTTGCAGGGGTTAAAACCCCTGCCTCCCTCCATGACTCATTTCCCAGCACAAAAAACTCCACCCCGACGAGAATGCGCCTGTCGCAGGGGTGGAGTTATAAATATTTTTGTAGAGAATTGAATTAGTTCTTCCGCTGCGGACCGCGTGGGCCGTAGTCCATCTCCGCCACCACCGGGCCAAAGACCTTGAGCAGTTGCGGCGCATCGTGCGGGTCCAGAGATAGCTCGATGAAGCTGAGGCAATCGGCCTGCTCGGCGTTCTGCAGAGCGGCTTCCAGTTCGTCCTCCGTGCGCACGCTCACGGTGTTCACCTTAACCTCAGGGGCAAAGACGCGGGGCAGGTTGAGATAACTCCATCCTGCAATATCGTTGTAGGCCGCGTTCCTGCCCAGGATGTAGCGCTCAATGGTGTAGCCGCGATTGTTGAGCACGAAGATGATGGGCTTGAGGCCGCGATGCAGGATGGTGGAAAGCTCCTGCACGGTGAGTTGCAGTGAACCGTCGCCGATGAACAGGATCTGGCGACGATGACTGGCAGCCGTCAGTGAGCCAAGCAGCGCCGGCAGCGTAAAGCCGATGGAACCCCAGATGGGTTGGGCAATGTAAGTGCACCCCTCGGGCAAACGCACGTCGCTCATGGCCAGGGCGCTGGTGCCGTTTTCTGCAATCACCACATCGCCAGCGCGGAAGAAGGCTTCCATGCACGGCCACAAACGCGCGTGCGTCAGGGCTGCTCCAGATTGCGCGGCAGGCAGCGCGGCCTGAGCTTTGGCGGCGAGCGAAAGCACCGGACGGACTTCCACCACTTCGAGCAAGCGCTCAACCAACTGGCTGGCCGTTACACCTTCGTACACCTCATCCTCAATGGCTACGCTGAAGCCGCGAATGTACACATGCGAGGCCACGGGGATTCCGGCAATCATCGGGCTTCCCTCGGTGTAGCAGGGTGCCGTGGCGATCAGGCAGTCGGAGTTACCAATCACCTCCGTCACATCCTTGGCCGAGGCCTTGCCGTTGTACACACCCACGTAAAGCGGATCGCTCTCGCTCAGGATCGCCTTGCCGGAACGATAGGCGGCATAGGGGATCTGGCGCTTGCGCACGAGCGTGGCCAGCGGCAGAGCCAGCGCTGAGCGGTCGGCATCCATGTCCACCAGCAACGCGGGGCGCTCGGCCTTGGCCAGCAATGCGGCAATGCGGGCCACAGCGCTCTCCAGCCGCTCAGGATCGCTCTCCGGCAGCGTCAGACGCAGCGCTGTCTCGGGTACGTCCACCTCAAGGTACGAGATGTTGGATGGCACCTGCAGGAAGACCGGAAGCTTTTCACGCCAGCAGGTCTTCAGCACGCGATCAATCTCTTCCACGGCGTTGGAGGGCGTGATGCGTGCGTACGCAGCGGTGAACTCTTCCACACAGTTGCGCACGTTGTCGAAGTTTCCCTCGGCCAGCGAATGATGCAGGCGCAGGCGGCTCTCCATGGCGTAGAGCGGCGGCGTGCCCGAGATGAAGACCACCGGCACATGCTCGGCGCAGGATCCGGCAATGCCGCAGACGGCGCTCAGATCGCCCACGCCATAGGTGGTCAGCAGCGCGCCCACGCCGTTCAGCCGCGCGTAGCCATCGGCGGCGTAGGCTGCGTTCAGCTCGTTGCATGCACCCACGAATTCAATGCCCTCGGCGGGCTGCAACTGCTCAAGAAGCTGCAGATTGAAGTCGCCCGGCACACCGAAAACATGGGCGATGCCCATCTGGCGCAGGCGTAAAAAAAGGAAATTTCCAATGCTCATTTTCATGGGCTACAACTCCTCAGGCGCGGGGAAGATCCGACGCAAAACACTTCTCTTTGATTGTATCGGGATGAACGAACAGCGTTGCACCTATCTCGTCCTCGCCACAAGGCAGTGCCGCGAATGGAAGTACTATTTTCGATTTTGCAAGCACAAGAAAAACGCCGACACTCAGGCCGGCGTTTTTGCTGTTTGATTCCCCTACGCTCTAGAGCATCTCTCCTGATGCTGTGAAGTGGCAAAAGTCTTGCCAGGTTGCCGCTCTCTGGGGGTCGCGTCAACAATGCTGCATCGACTCGCTTATACCTTCTGGAGAGATGCTCTAAGAGAATCGCGTGCGCTTCCAGAGCATGAAGCCACTGACCATAAGCAGGCCGAGCGAGGCTACCAGCAGAACCATCATCCACGACGTGCGCAGCGCAATGGCCGGCATGCGTACAGATGCGCCTAACCAGAGCAGCAGAGCCAAGCCCACCACCGGAAGAGCGTACTCCCATCCGTGGCGCTCGGGCTTCTGGTTGGCCAGCGGGTCTTCGCCCTTGAGCACGGCTTCCACGCGTACACGGTCCAGATGGTAGCGGTTGATTTCGCGGTTCATGGCGTTATTCCAGGAGCTGACTTCGCTCGCCGAGGCCGAGGCCGCGCCAATGAAAGCCGCACCCACAATCATGATGAGCGAACCGACAAGCACCAGCAGGCGCGCATGCGGCGTGATGACGCCCAGTTCGCCAAAGACCAGAGCGCCCCAGGCCAGTCCCCAAAGCTGATTGGTGTTGGAAAGCGGAATGCCGCGACCAATGCCGATGTACTTGGCCGCGTACTGCTGGAAGAGATCGCCGAAGACCCAGCAAATACCACCGCAGAAGAGCCAGAACATGTAGGGCTTGGCCGCCATCAACTGATGGCCCAGCTGGGGAATGCCGCCAGCAAAGACCGTGCCCAGAATCAGCGTGGAGATCAGCTCACTGAAGGCAATGACGGTGACGAAGGAAAGCGGATTGATGCCGCTGATGTAGGCCTTGCGATAGCTGATGTACTGCGTGCCCCACAGCAAGCCCGCGCCCAGCGCAGCCACAATACCCAGCCACACATTGCCCCCCGCTGCCGAGCGATCCGCCGTTGCCCAGGCCAGAACCGCCGCGCCAACCACCAGCAGCAACGATCCGCCAAAGACCCGGCTCCAGCCCTTCCAGCCCGCGCCGCGCAGTTCATTGAAGAAGAGCCAACCCCAGAAGAGCCCGACCAGGCAGTTCATATTCCAGAGCGGAAAGGCGATGGAGAGGCCGACGTTTTTGATGGCGTATACGGTGAGCGTATTGGCAATCACCCAAAGCATGCCTGCCAGCAGTCCCCACACAATCAGGTGGGCATTGCGGCGCAGATCGCCGAGCACAAAACCTGAGCCCTTGAGCAGCATGGGAATGCTCCAGCGGGCGATGAAGACACCCAGCACCATGCCCAGCGTAACGATGAACGGCGGCACGCCGCTGGCCACCATCTTGACGGGCGCTTCGGCCGTTCCCAGCCATGCTCCCGCAGCCAGCCCGCAGAGCACTCCAATCCCATGGAGAGAAATCAGACTCTTCTCCGCCTCAGACTTCTGGACTACACTCACGCTTCTCACCTCAGAGCGATCAACAAGCAGACTCCAATGACCAGAACGCACACCGGAACCCACAAATGCACATCGCTGATGACAACAGCTACTGTGGACTTTTTCATATGTCTACCTTTTCTTATGGTACCTGCTGGCGCTCATCCTTGCTCCACAAAGCAACCGAAAAGCCCTGCGCAGGGGCAGGGCTTTGGCGGATGAAATGCTGAATCGAACAAGTCTTAGTTTTTCTTTACCGGGGCCGTGGAGTTGCGCACGATCATTTCACCCGCGATGTGAATCTGCGGCGCCGACTGCCCGCCATTCATCAGCTTGAGCAGACTTTCCATGGCCTGCTGGCCCATCTGGCGCATGGGCTGACGAATTGTAGTGAGCGGCGGCTCGGTATAGGCGGAAAGAAAGAGATCGTCAAAGCCGACCACGGAAACATCCCCGGGAATGCTGAGGCCCCGCATGCGAATGGAGCGCATGACGCCAAGCGCCGTCATGTCGTTATAGCAGACCACGGCGGTGGGCGGCTCACGGAGCGCAAGCAGGCTGTTCATGGCCAGCACGGCAGCCTCCGGCTTGCCATTGCCACGCACCACCAACTCCTCACGCACCGCAATGCCTGCCTCTTCCAGCGCACCGCTGTAGCCGGTGTAACGCTCCACATCGGACTGGTAACCATACTGGTCGCCGATGTAGGCAATGTGACGATGGCCAAGTTCGATCAGATGCTGGGTGAGCGAACGCGTGCCCTCTTCGTTCCGGATGAGCACCGAATGCACGGTCACACCGGGCTGCTCGTCATGCTGATCGTTGACCAGCACGATGGGCACCCGCATCTCCGCCAGCAAAGGCATATGCAAAACGCCCACACGCGATGAGGTGACGAGAATGCCGTCCACTCGCTGCTCAGCAAAGGCCTGCACAACCTTCTTTTCGCGCTCGGGATCGGCATTGGTGTCGGCCAGAAAAACGCGATAGCCATGGTCGCTCGCAGCCTGCTCAATACCCGTGGCCACTTCGCAGGTAAACGGGTCAGAGATGGCCGTTACCGCCAGCCCGATGGTGCGGGTGCGGCGCGTAACCAGACCGCGGGCCAAAGCCGATGGCCTATAGCCTGCCTCGCGGGCAATCTGGCGGATCTTCTCCGCAGTCTTAGTGCTGACCAGCGGACTATTCTGCAGCGCACGCGAAACCGTCGGATGCGAGACATGTGCAATCCGCGCAATATCCTTGATGGAGAGCTGGCGCTGCGGCTGGTGAGGAAGGGTTGGAGTCGGAATGGCGTTGTTTCCCGTATCGTTTTTGTTACCCATGCCCCGCTCGCTTCCTCAAAAGATGCTACGGCCTCAGTCTGTCTGATCGAAGCGCGGAAGTCAATGGCAGGAGTGGGAAACCATCCTTCATGCGGTGCGCAAGCTACTGATAATAATAAGGATTGCTGCGGCTTCGAGCCTTTTTCTTCACTGATTGAAAACACGCTGCGGGCGTGCAGAAAATAGCCCTTGCCGGCTGCACGCCCACTGTGCACAACGCGCCGTTAGCGCAATAAGGCCGTTGCCGCCCAAAGCAGCGGAGCCTGCCCGTGAAAGTCTCCCGTGCGGCGGCCACGCATGTAGTAGTACTCCTGATTGTCGCGCTTGCCGGTCCCCTCGCAGACGCTGGTCAGATCGCCATTCTGATCGATGTAGCCGGTCACGGCGATCCATGCCTTGCGCGCGGCAGGGCCATAGGTAGGCGCATCCAGCCAGCCATTCTTCACACCGGTAATCATGGCAAAGGCGAACATGGCGGTGGAGCTGGTCTCGGGCCACGCATCTTCCTTGTCGATCAACTGACGCCACATGCCGTCCTTGCCCTGATACTTCAGGAGCGCCTCCATCATGAGTTTGTAGCTCTTCAGAATGCGGGCGCGCTGCGGATGATCGGCGGGCAGCGTGCGCAGCATCTCAGCCATGCCTGCAGCCACCCAGCCATCGCCACGCCCCCAGAAGTAGGGCACATCTTCCGCGTGGTAGAACAGGCCGTTGGACTGCTGCAGCTTGTCCAGATACGCCACCATCTCCGCCGCGTCGCGGTCCAGATACTTGCGGTCGCCGGTGGCGCGATAAGCCTCCAGTTGCAGGATCGTCAGCATGTACATGTCGTCGATCCAAAAGCGGGTTTCAGCGGAAAGGCCATCGGGGCGCGGATTCTCCCACTGCCGGTCAGCCCAGGACTTGCCGTAGTCCAGATATTTCTTATCCCCGGTCTGCAGGCCGATCTCCAGCGGAATCACACCAAAGATCGAATCGTCCACATGATGGAGCACCGGAATGCGAGCCTGATCGGCATTGCCCGGCAGCATGGGCTCAAACTTCTTGATCAACTTGGCACGCAGCGCGTCGTCGTGCGTCAACTGCGCATAGGTCAACGCGCCGTACCAGGTGCAGACCTCGGAGTAGTGCAACGTCTCCTTGTACTGATGACCGCTGGGGATGAAGTGCTCGCTCAGGCGCTTGCCCACCTCTTGCGGCGAACGGCCTGCCGGCCAGTTACTGAAAAAATCCTGCTGCGCATGGGCAAGCGAGAACCCGGCAAAAAACAAAGCAAAAATGGCAAGGTTGAAAAGCAATTTACGTCCCAACATGATTTCCGTTGTCCTTTCAGGTTGCATGCAGACCTCCCCAGTCTAACTGGGGTAGTCCAGCCTCCGTTTTGTATTTTCGTAAACAGAAATTCTCTTTGCCTTGCATAGCACTTGCCGGGGTCGGTATCTTTTCCTAAGCACCCACGCGTGCAGAAGGGTCCAGATGGACGCACTTAAACGACTTTTCGAAGAGCATTTTCATACTCCGGTCGAATCGGTTCTGCCTTTGCAGGGCCAGTTGGGCGGCTCAGGACGCACCATCGTCCGGCTGGTAGGCGGCGGTCAAAGCGCCATCGGCATTCTCTATGCGGTACGCGAAGAAAACACCGCCTTCCTCGAATTCTCCCGCCACTTCCACAAACTGGGCTTGCCGGTGCCCGAGGTCTACGCCGCAGATCTGGAACACGGCGCTTACATTGAGCAGGACTTGGGCGATGAAACCCTCTTCGACTTTCTGGGCACGCATCGTTCTTCAGCTGCGGGCTCGGTTGCGCCCGAAGTCGTCGATGCTTATCGCCGCACCGTAGCCATGCTGCCGCGCTTTCAGGTAGAGGCGGGCCGCGACCTGAACTACAAGGTCTGCTACCCGCGTGCCAGCTTTGACCGTCAGTCCATCAGCTGGGATCTGAACTACTTCAAGTACTACTTTCTGCGTCTGGCCGGCATTGCCTTCAACGAGCAGTTGCTGGAAGATGACTTCAGCCACCTGACCAAGTTTCTGCTTTCTGCCCCGCACGATTACTTCCTCTATCGCGACTTCCAATCCCGCAACGTCATGCTCGTGGACGGGCAGCCCTACTTCCTCGACTATCAGGGCGGGCGCAAGGGAGCTTTGCAGTACGACATTGCTTCGCTGCTCTACGACGGCAAGGCCAATCTGCCGCCGGAACTACGCATTGAGCTGCTGCACCACTACATGGACTGCCTGGAAAAGTTCATTCCCGTGGACCGCACGGTCTTCATGGAGCACTACTACGCCTATGTGTACGTGCGCATTCTGCAGGCCATGGGCGCGTACGGCTTCCGTGGATTTTACGAGCGCAAAACCCACTTCCTGCAGAGCGTTCCCTTCGCGCTTGAAAATCTGCGCTGGCTGGATGAGAACGTGAAGCTGCCGATTGCTCTGCCTGCGCTGATGGACGCACTGCGGCGCATGACGCGCTCAGAAAAGCTGCTGGCTCTGGCCGCACCAGAACCGCCTGCGCTCACCGTAAAAATCTACAGCTTCAGTTACAAAAAGGAGCTGCCGGTGGACGACTCCGGCAATGGCGGCGGATTCCTCTTTGACGTGCGCTGCCTGCCCAATCCCGGCCGCGAAGAACGCTTCAAACAGCTCACCGGCAAAGACGCTCCGGTCATCGAATATCTGGAGCAGCAGGAGAGCGTACACCAGTACTTTGCCAGCGTGCGTTCGCTGGTGGATATGGCCGTAAGCAATTATCTGCGGCGCGGATTCTCGGATCTTCTGGTGGGCTTTGGCTGCACCGGCGGACAGCATCGCTCGGTCTATTTTGCTGAGCAGATGGCCAAACACCTGCGTGTATGCGGCGTACAGGTTACGCTCAAACACATTGAACAAGAAAAGTTGGGACGATGAAAGCCATGGTACTGGCAGCCGGAATGGGCACCCGGCTGCGTCCTCTGACGAACGATCGGCCCAAGGCGCTTGTGGAAGTAAGCGGGCGCACCATGCTGGAAATCACGCTCGAACGACTGCGCTCCTTCGGCATTCGTGAAGTGGTGGTGAACGCCCATCATCACTCCGAAATGATTGTGGACTATCTGGCCGAAAATGATTTCTTCGGCCTGTCGATTGAAGTCTCTCTGGAAAACGAACTGCTGGACACCGGCGGCGGATTGAAGAAGGCCGCGCCCATGCTGCTCGCGGGCAACAGCGAGCCGATCCTCATCCACAACGTGGATGTGCTCAGCAGCATCAACTTCAACGCCATGCTGGCTTGGCACAAGGCAGGCAACGCCCTGGCTACGCTAGCCGTCAAGCCACGCACCAGCAAGCGGCAGCTGCTCTTTAATGTGCAGGGCTTGCTGTGCGGAAGGCAGCATGCGGATGGAAGCACTACCTGGGCGCGCAAGCAGGGTGAAGCTACGCCACTCGCATTCTGCGGTGTGCATCTGATCGAACCACGACTGCTGGAGGAACTCAGCGAACAGGGGCCGTTTTCGATTATTCCTGCCTACCTGCGGCTGGCCGCGGCTGGCGAAGCGATTCAGGCCTATCGTGCGGATCATGACTACTGGCGTGATCTGGGGAAACCTGAAAGCATACTGGCCGCAGAGGCCGACATTGCTTCAGGCAAGTACAACTAAAAACGCAAGAACAACTTTGCAACACCGGAATTCCACACGGTGTTTACTTTTTCTTGCCGGGCAGCATACTAGTCAGCTTGCCCATCAACCCTGGTTTGGCTGCCGGTTGTGCAGCCGGTGGCGTAGCGGGTTTGGCCGCCTGTTGTGGAGCAGCTGGCGCGGCTGGTTTAGCCGCGTTGGCCGCGGGGTTGGCGGCTGCGGCAGTCTTGCCAGCATCCTTGCCTACCTCCGGCTTTGCAGCCGGAGGAGGAGGAGGTTCATTGGCAACGCGCGTATTTTTCAGCTTCTGGGCAAGATCCGGATCTGCATTTTTCACCAGAATTGAAATGCGGCGGTTCGATGGATCGTAAGGATTATTCTTGACGCGCAACATCTGGTCGGCATAACCACGCACCTGCGTTACCTGATCCTGACGCACGCCGGACTGCTGCAAGATGCGCCGCGCCGCATTGGCACGATCGGCGGAAAGCTCCCAGTTCGAGTAGTTGTTATCGTTCGAGTACGGGGCTGCGTCGGTATGCCCCTCGATCAGCAGGTTGTTGGGAATCGTCTTTAATCCCGCGGCCAACAGCGTCAATAGTTCCTGGCCATTGGAACTCAGCTTGGGACTACCGCTCTGATAGAAGGTTCCATTCTTGTCTTCGATCAACTCAATGCGCAGGCCCTCGCTGGTAATGGTCATCTCGATCTGCTTCATCAGCTTGTCGAGTTCCTTCTTGTCCTTGATCTGTTTTTCGAGTTTTTCTTTCAGCTCCTCAAGGGCTTTCTGGTCATCCTTGACCTCGATTGTGCCCTGCCCCGTACCGGCCATCGTGGTGCCCAACAGCTGCCCTGTACCCTTGGGATCATTGAAATAGCCGGCCACCGCCTTCTTGACCTTTACGCTCGACCCCATCAGCCAGAGCACAATGAACAACGACATCATGGCCGTCACAAAGTCAGCATAGGCAACCTTCCATGCACCACCGTGGTGGCCACCGTGCCCGCCTTTCTTTTTGATGACGATGATGGGTCGTGTATTGGAGTCTGCCATCTTGCTCTGCTCTCTTCCCCTGCTTTGGTTTCAGGTTTGCGCTCTAGCAAAATCCTGGATGCTGTCCCCTGAAACCACAAAAGCACAGTTACGTGACCAACAGGGAGCGGCAACCTGGAACGAATTCTCTAGGGCAACCTTTCCGGATTTTGCTCTAGGCTGCCGCTGCTGCGCCGCCACCACCGCCCTTGCAGTTCTTCTCCATTTCGTTGAAGTCAGGACGCACATGCGCCGGAATAGCGCGGCGGCCCATTTCGATGGCGATCATCGGGGCACAGCCCTTCAGAAAGGCCAGAATAATCACGCGCAAGACGTGCAGGTATTCGTTGTGGGCATCGGCCGTCTTGGCCATGTTGGCGGTCAGCGGTCCCACCATTCCGTAACACATCAGAATGCCCAGAAAGGTTCCCACCAGAGCCGCCGCCACGTGCTCGCCGATCTCTTCCGGAGGGCCACCAAGCGCGCCCATGGTAATCACCACGCCCAGCACGGCAGCCACAATGCCCAGGCCAGGCAACGCATCGGCAACCGTCGTCAGCGCGCTCACCGGAGCCGTGGACTCATGGTGATGCACTTCCATGTCGAGTTCCATCATCTGGTCCATATCAAAGGGCTCAACACCGCCGGTAATGGCCGTGCGCAGCGTGTCGCAGACAAAGTCGAGCGAGTGATGATCGTGCAGAAAATCAGGATAGTTTTTAAACAGCGCGCTTTCCTTGGGCTTTTCCACGTCCATTTCCACGCTCAGCAGACCCTCTTTGCGCACCTTGTTCAAAAACTGGTACATCATTTTGAGCGTGCTTAAATAGCGAGCCTTGGTAAAAGGCGAACCCTTGAGTACGCCCAGCACGCCGGCGATGATGTCCTTGATGATGTTCATCGGATTAGCAACCAGAAGCGTACCAGCGGCCGCGCCGCACAGAATGAGGAGCTCGGCCGGCTGAATCAGGACGGCTATCTTGCCATGCTCCATCAAAAAACCACCAATGACAGAGCCGATCACTACAACTATGCCGATTATGGCAAACATGCAATTCCTCCTTACGCCGCCGTCACTTGATTGCCGCCCGCATCCGTGCTGGCTTCCATAGCTTTTTGCGCCCGTTGAAGTAGTTGTGCCAAGGTTTCACCCTTGACTTTTCCAGCCTGCGCCACGCCAATACTTGCGGTCAGCGTCACGCGATCCCCCCACCAACGAAAGTCGGCGGTTCGCGTCAGTCCACACAAGGTACGTGCATAGGCTTCCAACATCTCCGGCGTGCGTTCATGTGCAATCACCAGAAACTCCTCCTTGCCCCAGCGGCCTAGTTCGTCGGCGGGCCGCATACCGTGCTCAATCACGTACTGCACCTTGCCCAGCATCGCCTCGCAACCGCTGGCACCGTGCGTTTTGCGCAAGTCATGCGCCTGATCAATGCTTACCCAGATCACGCCAAACGGAATCTCGCCATGCTCGAAATCCTCCATCGCCTTCTGCAAGCGCTCTTCCAGCTCCTGCTGGCTGGTAGCCACCGCGTGAATACCGCCCGTTTCTCCGTGCGGCAGTGCGTCAAGCCCGGCGGCAGGATGAAATAACACCACCGAACCAAGACGCTGGCCCATTTCATCGCGTAGTACACGGCAAAGACCGATGGCCTGCAACTGATGGCCTAGTTTGTGCCGCGCATTCATCAGGCCCCACTTGCCCGAAGGATGATCCGTCGGACCCTGCGGAGAACAATCCGTACAGGGATAGAGCAACGACCCCAGCCCATCGGGCGCAGACCGCTTCAGCAACTCCGCGGACATATAGCCGGTAATTGCCTGCGCGGCCTGATTCCAATAGATCACCAGACCGTCATTGTCCATCACTGCCAATCCGTCCGGCAGATTTTCCAGCACGGATTCCAGCAACTCAGCCCGATCTAACATGAATCTCTCCCACGCATAATCCTTGCCCCGCACACAATTCTCTTCCCTGTGCGCATACCAGAGCACCCGCGCCGATTCTGGCCCGTCACTGTCTACATCGGCACCAGACGGATCAACTTCATGTCCTTGTCCCGCTATTAGGAAATTAGCGTTTTCTAAATAGCTTTCGTTTCATAAAATAGGACGGATCTGCTCAATTTTTTCGCGTTTTTTTAATCTTCCTATTCTCTTGTTAGATTTTTTCTGCTTTAAACACCCTTAAAAAACCACAGAGAAGCAGAGCTGCAGAAGATTTTCGGAACTGGAAAGTTTTTTGACGCAGAAAAACGCCACCCTTGCGGATGGCGTTCCTCTGGTTGGAATTGAGTTACTTGGCGATGCGCTTGCCGGGCTTGCGACCAGGCTTGCCGGCCACCTTGGCAGGCTTAGCAGGCTTGGCAACTGCCTTGGTGCTCACCTTGCGAACCGGAGCAGCGACCTTTTCGATCTTCACCGGCTCAGGCTCAGCCTCGTGCGGAGCGAAGAAACGGGCACCGCCCTCGACCGCGTTCTCACCCATCACATGCAGACGCAGGAAGTTGGTGGAACCCGACTTGGAGCGGGTACCCGCCACAATGCCGATCACTTCGCGCTGACGCACAAAGCCGTTCTGCTCCAACAGGGTCTCGGCGCAATCCACCAGAGCCTCGGTCGTGTTGACCTTGGGGCAGTGGATCGGCGTCGTGCCCCAGAGCAGGCACAGGCGGTTGATGGTGATGTCGATCGGGCTGAGCGCGAAGATCGGCGCCGAAGGATGATACTTCGACAGCTGACGCGCAGTGGCACCGGACTCGGTGAAGAGCGCGATACCGGCCAGATCCAGATCATCGGCAGCGTGCGCCGTGGCTTCGCAGATCGTTTCGGCAATCGAAAGATGGGCCGTGCGGATGTGCGCCGAGGCAACCTTATCTTCCTTGATGTGGCGCTCGGATTCGCTGACAATGCGCGACATCATCGAAACCGCTTCAACCGGATACTTGCCCATGGCCGACTCGCCCGAGAGCATCACGGCATCGGTGCCGTCATAGATGGCGTTGGCAACGTCGGAGACTTCGGCGCGGGTGGGGCGCGGATTCTCGATCATCGACTCCAGCATCTGCGTAGCAGTGATCACCGGCTTGGAGTACTCAGCCGCGCGACGGATGATGTGCTTCTGGATAGCAGGCACCTTCTCCGGCGGAACTTCCACGCCCAGATCGCCACGGGCAACCATAATGCCGTCGGCAACCTGCAGGATGGCGTCCAGATGCTCGATGGCCTGAGGCTTTTCGAGCTTGGCGATGATCCAGGTTTCGCTGCCATAGGCGGTCACGCGGTTACGCACCAGCTGCACGTCTTCAGCCGTACGCACAAAGCTGACGGCGATGGCGTCCACACCGGTCTTGAGCGCGAACTCCAGATCGATGGCGTCCTTATCAGTGAGCGAGGGAACGCGGACGGGAATACCGGGCAGGTTGATGCCCTTCTTTTCGCCGAGCATACCGCCGTTGATGATTTCGCAGACGACGTCGTCGCCCACAACTTCATGCACGCGCAGCTCAATCAAACCGTCGGAAAGCAAAATGCGGGAGCCCTGCTCGACGTTCTCGGCCAGGGTCTTGAAGGTAGTGCCCACGAGTTCAGCGGTGCCAGGAACCTCGCGCGGGGTGATGGTCAGGCGCTTGCCGGCCTCAAGCAGCACAGGCTGGTGGTCCTTCAGTACAGAGGTGCGGATCTTCGGTCCCTGCAGGTCGGCCAGAATACAGAGCGGCTTGTGCTCTTCACGGCTAACCTTGCGGATCATCTGCACCAGAGCCGCCTTCTCTTCATGCGCGCCGTGGGAGAAGTTCAGACGAACCACATCAAGGCCGGCGCGGACAAGGTTGCGGAAGACAGGCTCGGTGTTGGAAGCCGGGCCGAGAGTGGCAACGATCTTCGCACGGCGTTGAGACGGGGACCCGTACAGACTCATTTCAGCAAACGACATCGAAGTGACTCCAAAAGACTCAAAGTTGGGTAAAGAAGGGAGCAGTCAGGCAGCTGTTTCCTGCGAGGAACGGCCCAATTCATTGTACATGCCGTAGTTTTGGCATATACCCCCTACTCATGATGGGGTTAGCACCAGAGTAAGGTCGGTGAGTGCCATCACTGAGGCCGATTTTTGGCGCAAATTACTGAACTGCCAGCTTCGGGCCGTCCGTGCCCATTTGCGAACCGCCTAGGCGCAGACTGCATAATCGCTGCTAATAGCTGATAAAGAAAGGATTAGTAGTGGACTTCCCCTTGGCGCTCACGGTACAGAACACCGTTCAGCTCCGCACCCAGCAAAACGCTGAAGGCCGTAATGTACATCCAGACCAGGGTGGCGATGCCGGCACCAAAGGAACCGTACAGTAAGGAGTAGTTGGCAATACGCGTGACATACCAGCCAAAAGCCAGGGTGGCGGGAAACCAGATGAGCGTACCCGCAATAGCCCCCGGCGCAACCCAGCCCCAGTGCTCCTTGCGGTGCGTGCCAAAGTGATAGACGGCCATCAAAACAGCGGTGCTGGTCAGCAGCGCAATCGACCAGCGCACCATGCGCCAGAAAAAGAGCACAATCTCACGCAGGTCATGGCCGCTCTTGTCGATCATCCACAATTCAATTTGATGGCCGAAGACCACCACGATGGTGGCCACCGAGAGTGGAATCAGGGCGATGGGAACCAGCAACAACGCCCGCGCCCGCCGTCCCCAGAAGCCCCAGCCGTTTAGCGGCAGGTGGTAGGCGCGACGAAAGCCCTCCATCAGCGACAGCATCACGCCCAGGCCAGCAAACAGGCTCAGACCGGTAGCGGAATAAACCACCTGTTGCGTATAGTGATGACGCAAAAGAAGATAGGACTGCAGTATGTCCATAGTGTCGGCCGGCAAAAACTGCTCGCTGAGCGAGCGCACCTCGCCCACCGCGGTCGGCCCCTCATCCACCTGCGCCAGCAGGGTGGTAAGCACCAGCAGCATGGGAAAGAGCATCAACATGGCCGAATAGGCGACGGCCTTGGCGCTGTTCACCAGATCGTGCTCGATGGACTGCATGAGCGCAGAACGAATTTGAGAGAGAAATCGCACCATGGCTGCTAATGGAAAGACTATTGTATTTCTACGTTTTACGCGAGTATTCCCGGGCGGGTTGCTCACAGCAAAAACCAAAATCTTTTCCATGCTTGATGGTACGTCCTAAGAGTTCAAACCAAGATTGCATTCAAAAGTTGCGCGTTTTCTGCTTGCTGGGCTGAACGGGATTTTTTCCTCTGCGCAAAAAAACTATTACAAAAAATCTGGTATGACTAATTCATACCGGAGCTATACTGGCGAACAGGAGTCGAAAAGATGGCAACTTCCCCCTGCGACAAGCGCACCATCAGTCTTTCGGCTGAACAAGGCGAATACATTGATCAATTAGTTGAATCTGGTGCTTATAACTCGGCAAGCGAAGTGGTTCGCGCCGGTCTTCGCGCCCTCGAAGAGCGGAATGCAGCCGTGGAACGCTGGCTGCGGACGGAAGTTGTGGAAGCCTATGACGCGCTGGAGGCCGATCCCGACCGAGCGATTCCGGCCAATGAGGTTTTTGCCGCAGTTGCTGCCCGACATCGTGAACGTGTGGAGCATTGACCGTGAAAAGAACGGTCGTTTTCACGCCAGAAGCACGCGACGACCTACAGGAACTTTACGACTGCATTGCCACCCACGGCAGCCCTGCCCGTGCAATCGGTTTTTTGCAGCAAATTGAAGAAGCCTGCGTGAGTCTGAGCACTTTTGCCGAACGGGGCAGGTTGAGAGAAGATCTGCGCCCAGGCCTGCGCGTAATGGGATTTAAGTACCGCGTTTCCATTGCTTTCCGGGGCAATCCGGACGAGGTGGCGATTCTGCGCATTCTGTACAAAGGGCGCAGCTTGCGCCGCGCCCTCGAAGGTTAATTGCTTCCGCTTCCCTGCTCTTCTACTGTTTCTCGTTGTAAAGAAACAGCGCCCGCAGCTCCAGGTAGGGTCCGTGGAAGTCGTGGGGCAAGCCGGGGTAGTTGGAGCCGGTCAACGCACCCCAGGCAGCGCGGTCCAGCGCCACATCGCCCGAGCGGCCTTCCAGAATCAGGCTGCCATCCATCAGGCGGCCGTTCGGCAATACCTTGAAGCGGATCATCACCTGACCCGACTTGTAGATGGGCGGATTGACCTCGTCGGGGATCAGCGGATCCCAGGTCTTTTCCGTCTCGAAATGCCAGGCGTGCAACCAAGCGCTGAAGTCCACGCCCTGGGTGTCGGAAAGGACCTCGACGCCGCCTTCTCCCGCGCCGGGGTGCATGTGCATATGGCTGCCACCCAGGCTGCCCCCGCTGCTGCTGCCATGGTATTGAGACATGCCGTGGGCGGCATCGTGCATGGCTTGCAACTGGCTTTGCTGCGCGCCCAGAGCCGCAAAGTTGGGCCGCGCCGGCACGGCTGCCGGGCGTGGAGCCTCCATCTGCGATTGCTGCTGTTGCGGCGGCGGCGGCACCGGAGCCTGCTGTTGCGGCTGGGATTGCGTCTGCTGCTGGGGCTGCTGCTGCGCGGGCACGGGCGGAGCCTGCTTGCGGATGTCGTCCAGCGTCTGCTTGTCGATGGTCGGCGGCTTGATCATCGGTTTCACCTTGGGAGCCGCCTTCATCATCGGCGAATCCAGGTAGGTAAAGTCGTCGTGGTGGCTTTTGTCCTTGTTTTCCACAACCAGAGGAACCTTGAAGACGTAACGCGGAATCCAGGTAACGGCCGAGATCAGGATAAGGTGCGCCAGAACCGCCCAGAGCGCGCCCTCGCGCAAACGGGCCCAGCGCCGCTCATCTTCGAGCTCGCTGATCATGTCAAGCAACTCGTGCGTATCGTAGTTGATCCAGCGCGAGGAACTGCCGGGCTGGCGTTCCGTCTGCTCCTGCTCACTGGTCTCTGGCTGCTGATCGGGTGCGTCGCTGGTGGACATTCGTTCCTCGGAAGCACGACCGGAGTAGAGTCCGGTGGCGGCCTCGTTCAACTTTCTTCTTATTTTCGCATCTGCCATCAGGTTCTGGCGCGATCATCTTGCAGAAGAGAATCGCCGCCTGTCGCGGATCGACCCCACAGCACTCCGGCAGGCCCGGCACGTACAATGGATCTTTTGAGTCAGACGCATTTCGGGACGGAAAGGGAACATCTTTTTGAAGCGTTTTTTTGCCGCACTCCTGGCCAAGTGGCATCTGGTGATTGTGCCCGCACTGGTCAAAATGGGCTTTTGGGGCGCTGCCGCAGTCGCACTGCTCGACTCCTCCACCATTCCCGTCCCCATGGACGCGGTTCTAGCCCTCTGGGTCTGGAATGACCGCTCCCACTTCTGGGCGTACTGCCTGATGGCCTCGGCCGGGTCAGCGATCGGCGGCCTGCTGCCTTACGGACTGGGTCGCGCCGGTGGTGAGTTGTTTGTGCTCAAGCGGATCAACCGCGAGCGCTTTGAAAAAATTCGCAACCGCTTCGAGCGGCAGGAGTTCCTGGCTATGCTGGTGCCCTCCATGCTGCCTCCGCCCACGCCCTGGAAGGCCTTCGTCTTTGCCGCCGGCGTCTTTGAGATGCGCATCCTGGACTTTATGGCCGCAGTTTTTCTGGGCCGCATGATCCGCTGGATGGCTCTTTCGCTGCTGGTGCTCAAGCTGGGGCCCGGCGCGGTGGATGTGGTGGCGCACCATGGCGCCAAGGCGATGCTGGCGGTTCTGCTGCTGGCAGTGCTCGGCTTTGCCTGGTGGTGGATTGCCCGCAAACGCAAAGGCTCCACGACGCAAAATGACTAAACAGGCTGCGGGAAGGCATTTTGTTTGGAGCCAGAAAAGCACGTCAGCAGGTCAGCCGACTCGCCGACTCGCTGACTCGCTAGTTCTACACGCTCAAAAATTTAAGCATGGCGCTGGCAATCATCTCCGGCGCGGCCCGCAGGCCCAGATGGGCCTGTCCTTCCAGCACTTCCACCCGTACGTTGGGCAGCACACCGGCCAGGGCACGGGTCGTGTTCTTCATCGGATGCTCGCGCGATTCACTGCCCATCAGCAGCAGCGTAGGCGTGAGCATGGTACGGAAGTGCTCCACCGTCTTGGGCATCGCATCCATTACCCGCAGCTCGCGGGTCCAGCTGGGAGCCAGACCGATCAACTTGTTCCACCCCGGCGTCTGGCGGATGTTGGCCACCATCTCCGGCGACAAACGAATGAAACCAACCAGCCCGATCTCCATGGCGCGCTCCGCGTCACCTGCGGCCATGGCTTGCGCGTACTCCTCCAGCGGAGGACCGGCCACCGGACCTTCCAGCGGCAACGGCGGCTCATAGAGCACCAGTTTGGGCAGCGAACGGCGCATGGCCGTCGACAAGGCGCAGACCGCACCATAGGAGTGCGCGGCCAGTATGGCGTCGGGCCCGGCAGCATCGAGCAGGGCTTCAATATCTTCGCACTCGCGTTCAATCGAGTAAGACGCGTGGCCAACGCCGCTTCCACGGCGGCCACGGCGATCCATCGTGTAGCAGGTAAAGTGCCCGGCCAACAGCTTGGCAGCCGGCATCCAGTCGGTGTGGGTGGCCACACTGCCGTGCACAAAAACAATGCCCGGACCACGACCCAGACGGCGATAGCCGATCCGCGTTCCGTCCGCTGAATGAATGCTTTCTTCGTGAATGACTAAATGAGGATGTTCTTGCGTTTGAGTAACCACGTCTCTTCCATGGTAACGCGCACGGCGGAAGACGAGGCAGAACAGAACTCATGGGGGCTAACCCACGTTGAAACGTGGGGCTAACCTGCGCTGCGCCTACGGCGCGTTTTTTCGCTGCGACACACAAAAGTCAATGCTGCTTCGGTTCGCTAGGCGAGCTGAGAACTAATAGCTGACCGTTGCTTTAATGGCTGACCGTTGCTTTTTCCATGCTGTTCAGCGGCGGCAACTTGGCCACTGCAAGAACAGGCACTTCAAGCGTTCCCACCTTGCCCGTCGCCATGTCTCCCACGCCTACCCGCAGATAGAAATCGCCCTTGGCAGGAACGCTGATCTGCTGGTTATAGGCCAGGCGGCCATTCTGGAGCACGTTGTATTTGGCGTCGTTCAGAACAGCCTCCAGATCGTTGGCCTGGATGGCCTGCGGCACTCCATCGGGGTCGAAGACCTGACTGATGAACTGAATACGGCAGTGATGCTGGTGGTCGCCGGCCAGATCGCAGTTCACATCCCGCGGCGTCACCATGAAGTGCACGGTATACACCCGGAAAGGCCCCTTGGATTTGGGGTTGATGGAGTTGGATTGGACCGCGCCGGGTTGGGTTCCAGCATCGTTCGGCCGCACGGCTGCTTCAAAGTGAATCTGGCTGGCACCGGGTCCGCCATGCAGCATGGCCGCATGCAGCGCATCATAACTGGGAACGAGGCCGGGAACGGGCTTGCCATCGACAATCTGCGCCTGCGGCATGATGGCCTTCATGTCGTTTGGATCATCGGCATAGTAGCCACGACGGAAGTTCAACGTCAAGCCCTGCCGAGCCAACTTGACCTGAATTTTGCGGTACTCGCCCTGCCACTTGGCACTGTTGGGCGCATAGGTAAGCGTGTAATAGCTGGAGCCTTCATTGATGGCCGCTTCCGCAGCTTCCTTCAGGCCGTTGGTATTCACAAAGGCACGGCCTCCAGTGGCCTCGGCTAACTCCATCATGGTGCCATGCTCGGACGATGTCTGATTAAAAAAGCTGGCCTGAGCTTTCATGGCAGCCCTGCCGGTGGTGGGCCCTGACTTGGAGACGTCGTACATGGGACTGACCATCAGGCCACGCGCATCCACCGGGTAAACGGCTACGCGGCTGCGGGCCAGCATGTCGGTCGTCTGGCGGAACTCATCTTCCGCATCGGCCACCACTGCAAAGGGATTCTGCAGATCGCCATCGGGCAGAATGCTGATGGGGAAGGAAGCCGAAAACCAGAGCAAATTCTTGCGCCCGGGCAGATTCTCCAGGTAGCGGGCCAGTACGTTGAATCCATCCAGCGTGTAGCGGACGCGCATCATCTGCATGAAGGAGTCCTGCTCGGCCTCGAACTGCGCCAGATTGGCCACCGTTGTAGCAGCGTCCGGAGAATCGCCCAGCATCGTCTGTATCTGGTCAGCAAAGGGCGTATTCGATGCGCCGGTGTCGCCATTCATGCTGTCGTTCAGCATGGCCGAGGCACCGGGCAACCCCTTCTTGCCTTCCACAATGGCACGCAGCAGCGCCGGGTCTGAGGTAAAGCCCTGCAACATGCGCAGGCGGGTGGTCAGGCCGAAAATAGCAATGCGCGTACCGGGTCGCATCGTCTTCAGATAATCCCGCAGCTGCGCGATCATGAAGCTCTGATCCTTGAGCGGTGTATTCAGCTTGTCGAGCAGCAGAATGTTCAGCACCCCATCTTCAGGGACCGCCGTGCGATTGCTGAAGACGCCTGGGGGTTCTGCGGGCAACGGTACCGGAGCCGGTGCCGTTGCGCTCATGGCGTGCTCTTCAAATGTTTTGACCTGCTGCGCGTGGCCGTTTTCGAGTACGCTGAATTCCTCAGCCTTCAGGCCATGCACCGGCTGATGGTGCTCGTCGGTCACCGTCACATCCACAATCACCAGGTTGGAGTTGGCGCGCAGGCTGGCCACCGGCTGATCCGCCTGCGCCCAGAGCCCCTGCACCCAAAGACCTGGCGCGGCAGCCAACGCCACACCCAACAAACAGAATCTACGCACACCCAACATTCCTGCATCCTCCTGGCGCGAAAGCTGCTTCGATTCGTACACAATGAAGCTGCCACGCCATTGCAACCGTCTATAGCATTTTCGGAATAGGTGTAGACCGAAGGCATGCTCTCAAGAGCAGCTCTATGCGATTCACCGTGGCACGCAATGGAAAAATAAGGTCGCAAACACTCTACTACAAGAGGATGGAAGCCTGGGAAGACGAAAACAGAGGGCATCAGGGCAAGCGCATTTGAAATTTGAACCGGGTATATCCGTCGCTCTGCAAGGACCCGGCTTCAGCCGTGCCACAGGAGTCATTCAAGAGTGGGGGGAACCCCTGGATTACTGCGTGGAATAGGGATTGCATGGCGGAGGTCCGCAGGGAAATTTGGTGCCGCCCCGACCGGGGCTCGAAGCATGGTGGGTGAGCTTTCCCCAGGATTCCGCTGCGCTCCATCCTGGGCTATTCTCATTCTGCCCCGCTGGGGCAGAGGAGGGCTTGCAGTTCTCAGTAGCCTGTTCGCTAACCTAGCTTCCAGCACCCAGAACCTAGACCCTGAATCTTAGTGCCCCGGCATCAGGCCCCAGAGCATTACCCCGGTCATGCCGATGACGATGATGCTGGTAGCCCAGGCAATCAGGTTCCAGAAGCGGGAATTCTTGTACGTGCCCATCAGGTCGCTGCGATTAATCAGCAGCAGCATCAGAATGATGACCACCGGCAGTAGGACGCCGTTGAGCACCTGCGAGAGAATCGCCATATTGACTAGTTGCGAGTCGGGCAGCAGCAGTACGGCCAGCGCGCCACCGGCAATCAGCAACGTATAAAGCCAGTAGAAGAAAGGCGCTTCCTTGAAGCTCTTGTCCACGCCCGACTCCAGCCCCAGGCCCTCGCAAACCGTGTAGGCAGTTGAGAGCGGCAGAATCGAGGCGGCAAAGAGCGAGGCATTGAAGAGGCCGAAAGCGAAGAGGAGAAAAGCGTAGTCGCCAGCCAGCGGACGCATGGCTTCAGCCGCGTCGCTGGCCACCTGAATGGCCCCCATGCCGTGGGTGAAGAGCGTGGCGGCGCAGGCCACCACAATGAACCACGCCACAATATCGGTAAAGAAGCTGCCCACGATCACGTCCAGCCGCGAGGCCGCGTAATCCTTGACGCGAATCCCCTTCTCCACGATCGACGACTGCAGATAGAACTGCATCCAGGGGGCAATGGTAGTGCCCACGATGCCAATCGCCATATAGATGTAGGACTTGTCGTGCCAGACCGTTCTGGCCGGCATCTTGACGGTGGCCAGCAACGCATCGTGCCAGCTGGGCTGCGAGAGCACACCGGCAAAGATGTAAGCAATATAGACCAGCGAGGCCACCAGAAAGATCTTTTCCGTGCTCTTGTAGTCGCCCCGGATGACCAGAGCCCAGACCAGCGCCGCGCAAATGGGCACGGAAATGAATTTGGAGATGTGGAAGAGATGCAACGATCCGGCAATGCCGATGAACTCGGTAACTACATTGGTATAGTTGACCAGGACCAGCAGCACCATCAGGATGAAGGTCAGCCGCAGGCCAAACTCCTCGCGGATCAGGTCACTGAGGCCCTTGCCGGTAACCACGCCCATGCGAGCGCACATCTCCTGCACCACGATCAGGGCAAGAGTGATAGGCAACATGGTCCACAGTAAGCTGTAACCGTATTGCGCACCGGCCTGCGAGTAAGTGAAGATGCCGCCCGAATCATTATCGACGTTGGCTGTAATGAATCCCGGTCCTAAAACAGCCAGGAACAACAAGATACGAATTCGCCAACGCTTCCACATGCCGGGCTTTCCTATGGAGGATTCATCTTCTCTCAAAAGTTTCCTCCCTGACCATATCAGGATTGAGGCAGAAGAGCGAAGCCCGGCGGAAGCTTTTCTACGCTTTCAGGCCCTCCCGGCCCGAAAGCTAGAGCCTGCTAGAAAAAGACTGCCAAGGGTTCAAATCCATCCCCTCGGCCAGCCAGCCCGTCTGATAAACTTGGGAGGTTCGTTGGTATGCGCTGGTTAATGATTGCTTTATTCGTCTCGCTGGTCGGACTGCTGATTGCGGTCGGAGGGATGGTGCGCCATGTTTTGCTCCAGCGCAGGATGCTGCGGCAGGAAGCAGTGGCCGAACCGGAATCGGCAACTGAAATCCATGCAGAAACAGAATCATACCCCTGACCTGACAGGCTGTAGGCAGCCCATGGCACGCTGCATTGCCAGTCCGCAGTTCTGCCCGCGTAGCGGCCCCTCTGCCAAACTGAATACTTTTTGTTTGCTCGTTGAAAGGACGTTTGAGTACCGTGAGCCTTCCAAACTCCACCTCCCCAGTCGTTGATGCTCCGATCGAGATTGCCATTGCACATAGTCCCGATTCCGATGACGCATTCATGTTTTATGGCCTGGCCACCAACAAAGTGCGCGTCCCGGGCTATCGCTTCACCCACCAGCTGTGCGACATTGAAACGCTGAACAAGAGGGCCCAGAACGAAGCCTTCTACGACGTCAGCGCCATCAGCTTCCACGCCTACCCCTACGTGCAGAAGGACTACACGCTGATGGGTTGCGGCGGCAGCGTGGGCGAGGGCTACGGTCCCATGATCGTGGCCAAGAACAAGTACACCCCGGCCGATCTGGACCGCATCACCATCGCCGTACCCGGAACCATGACCACCGCCTACCTGGCGCTGAAGATCTTCAATCCGAACCTGAAGACCGAAGTGGTCCCCTTTGACCAGATCATCCCGGCCATCCAGGCGGGCAAGTACGAGGCCGGCCTCATCATCCACGAAGGTCAGCTGACCTATGCCTCCTCGGGCCTGTACAAGGTGATTGACCTGGCCATCTGGTGGCAGGAACAGACCGGCATGATGCTGCCTCTGGGCGGCAATGCCATCCGCCGCTCCCTCGGCGCTGAAAAGCACAAGATCATCTCGAAAGCTCTGCGTGACTCCATTCAGCACGCCCTCGACCACCGCGAGCAGGCCCTGGAATACGCCATGCAGTTTGCCCGCGACCTGGACGTCAGCCTGGCCAGCCGCTTCGTCAGCATGTATGTGAACGAGCGGACCCTCGACTACGGCGCCGACGGCCGCGAAGCCATCCGCAAACTGCTGGAGATGGGTTACGAAAAGGGCATCTACTCCATCAAGCCGGAAGTGGACTTCGTCGACTAATTACGACCCTGTTTTCCACAACAAAAAGCGTGGCTTAGGCCACGCTTTTTGTTGTTTGCAGGGGTCTGAAGAGCAGGTATAGACGCAACCGCTTGTTTTTCGGTACTTTAGGGACCATCCACTAGATGCAAAAAGTCATCAGAAATACCAAATAGTGCATTCTTATTTCTCAACATTTTCTAATCTAAGCCGATGCAGTGCCTATTGGAGTGCACCAGCATGTACGTCACCAAGCCCGCTCTCTTCGTACTTGCCTCAAACGACCCGGCCATTCTTGCAACGGTCGAGCCGGTGCTATTAGCCACAGACGCGGATGTACGCGTCTTCATGAATGCCCAGGCCGCGCTCGAAGTGCTCAATGGTGAGCAGGCGCCGGCTCTGGCTGTCATTGATGAAAACCTGCCCGGAATGCCTATCGGCCAGCTTCTGGCAGCCGCCCGCGCCAAAACTACCGGCCGCGGCTATCCCATCGTACTGGTGACCGATGATGTGACTCAGGAGTGGTACGACCGTCTGGCAGAAGGCGTTCTGGACGATGTGATTCTGCGTAGCGCCCGCCAGGATTACTGGCAGTTGCGCATCGACTTGGTGCGCCGCACCCAGCGCATGAGCCGCGAGCTGGACGCCCTGCGTGAAGCCTCCAGCCTGTACGCGCAGCAGGACCGGCTGACCGGCGTCTACAACCGCGAGGCCATCCTCAGCATTCTCTTCCGCGAAACCGACCGCGCCCAACGGATGAAGAGTCCGCTCTGTCTGATTCTGTTTGACATTGATGACTTTGGCCATTGGAACGAGCGTCTGGGGGCCGAGCTGTGCGATCAGCTGCTCTGCATGGTGGTAGAGCGCACGCAGAAGATTCTGCGCAGCTATGACGTGCTGGGCCGCCCCGGCAAGGATGAGTTCCTGATCATGCTGCCCGGCTGCGCCACGGCCAACGCCCTGATGCTGGCCGAACGCCAGCGGCTGGACGTCTTCAGCGAGCCCTTCCGCGTTTCGGGCGAGTCCATCCGGCTTTCGGCCTGCTTTGGCGTGGCCACCAGCATGGGCCGTTCACCGGTGGTGGTGCTGCGCGAGGCTGAACAGGCCCTGCAATGGGCCAAGGACGAAGGTCCCGAATCGATTCAGTTCTTTGGCGACAGTGATCGTCCGCTCCGTGCGCCCGTCACTTATATCTCCCCATCTTCGGGCGATGAACTGCTGGCTTGGTAGGCGCACGCCTCCTCTGCAACCCCGGCATCTTTCCCGAAGCAAACGGCAGGTCGAGACTCCTCGGCCTGCCGTTTTTCCTGGTGTATAACATTTTCGAAAAAACTCTAAAACAGTCCTCCGGGGATGCGAAGGCAGAATGAATATTGTCTTAGCCCTGCCCAGAAAATAGTATTTCTATACTTCGCAACCGGAATGAAAGAGAAAGAGTATTTGGGAGAGGCGAGTCCATGATGGACTCGTCTTTTTAGTGCATTTAGTGCATCTGTCTTCCACTAGGACAGGAAGACAGACGGTTATAGGCTGGTCTCGGCGGCGCATTCCATTGCATGGGCTTCGGTATGGATCACCGGGCCTCCGATGCGCGTCTTATCCTCAACCTTTTTATAGTCGGTGATTTTGCGTTCCAGCAGTTTGTAGGCCTGCTTGTACTGCTCAATCTGCCGACCGATCTCGGCCAGATGATCTTCCAGGATCTTGCGACGTTCAAGCGAAGTTGCATCGCCCAACGCACGCAGTTCGGCATAGCGCTGCATAGCCCGGATGGGCATATTAGCAGCCCTCAGGCAATGCAGGAATTCGATCCACGCTTCATCGGCGCATGAATAGCGGCGGTGGCCACTGGCTGCTCTTCCCACCGGCTGAATCAGCCCGACACGCTCGTAGTACCGCAGTGTGTGCGTGGTCATGCCACACCGCTGTGCCATGTTGCGGATTGTGAAACCAGCTTCTTTCACAATTTCACGCTACAACTTTGCCCGCGCTCGAAGTCAAGACTACTAAAGTTCGCAGAGTAAAGTATTTCGGTTGGAACTAACCACTTCGCTAATTCCCCTATGCCATACTAAAAAAGCTGCCACCCCCTATGGGCCGCCCGCAGGAGCTTCATTTCATGCTAATTACGCCCAATCCAGACTTTCTCCGTCACGCCATCCGCCTTGCCACCCAGAATGCCGCAAGCGGAGCTGGAGGTCCTTTTGCCGCGATTATTGTGCATGAAGGAAAAATTGTGGGCGAGGGCGTGAACACGGTAGCTGCCACCCATGACCCGACTGCTCATGGCGAGGTCAACGCCATCCGCGCTGCAGGCAAAGCGCTGGGCCGCTTCTCGCTGCGCGGCTGCCAGTTGTACACCAGTTGCGAACCCTGCCCCATGTGCCTGGCCGCCTCCTATTGGGCCCGGGTGGACGCCATCTTCTATGGCGCTTCGGCTGCAGACGCTGCCCGCGCCGGCTTTGACGACGCCTATTTTTATGATCAGATCCGCCTGCCCAACAGCCAGCGCCAACTGCCCAATACCCAATTGCTGGGCGACGAGGCCTGGCAAAGTTTTGCCGCATGGCTGAGCAATACCAGCAAGATCGAATACTAGGACCTGCGAGGCTGAACACAGGCTGCGGAAAAACTCTTTTCTGGAGATGCCTTGTTACAAAACAGAACCAACGTAATTTCTGGTGGACTGCACCAGGGCCGCCGGGCTATTGATTCGGCAAAGAAATCCCAACCCACTTTGGGTGCCCATCCTCGCCCCGCCGTATACTGCAAACCATGATTGCCCGCGCGCTTGCCTCTGCCCTGCTGCTCCTGCCTGCCCTACTGACCGCACAAACTCTGCCTGCATGGCAGATGCAGGATTCCGGCACCAACGCCAGTCTGCGCGGCATTGAGAGCGTGGACGGAACGATTGCCTGGGCCAGCGGCACGGGCGGCACGGTGCTGAAGACCACCAACGGCGGCCACAGCTGGCAACACTGTGCCATCCCTGGCACTGGACCCAACACAGACAATGACGGCGCTACCCTCGACTTTCGCGGCGTGCAGGCATGGGACGCCGAGACGGCTATCGTGATGGCCTCAGGTCCCGGCGATAAAAGCCGCCTCTATAACACCAGCGACGGTTGCAAAACATGGCAACTCATCCTCAAGAACCCCGATAAAGATGGCTTCTGGGATGCATTCCAGATGGATCGCCGTGGCCGCACTGGCATTTTGCTGGGGGACCCGGTAGCGCATCATTTCGCGCTTTGGGAAATCCATCGCCACGGTTCCACATTCCTGATGCAGCGAAGCCACCATGCTCCTCGTGCGCACAAGGGGGAGTCGGCCTTCGCTGCCTCCAAT
Source organism: Telmatobacter bradus (assembly GCF_048629425.1). Lineage (NCBI taxonomy): Bacteria > Pseudomonadati > Acidobacteriota > Terriglobia > Terriglobales > Acidobacteriaceae > Telmatobacter > Telmatobacter bradus. The sequence continues at coordinate 826,162 of NZ_CP184532.1, read as the reverse complement.
TCCTCCCTCTTTGGCGAGGATGATTTTTCCAACTTCTGGATTGCCAGTGGTGGTTCCAGCGGAGTCCGTATTCGCGAACGAAAAAGGTACGAGGACGATGGATTTGGCTTTGACACGTTCAAGGCCAGAACGGTTCCCGTGGGCCATGCCGCGGAATCTTCCGGGATTTTTTCTCTAGGATTTCTGGAACACACTTCTGCCAGCCGCGGCAGTTCACAAAAATGGACGATTTTGGCCGTAGGCGGCGACTACACCAAGCCGAGCGATTCCACCAGAACGGCAGCCTACTCGCTCGACAGTGGTCAGCACTGGACGGCGGCAAGCATCCCGCCCCACGGCTACCGCAGCACCGTGCAGTGGGATGCTCAGAACAAGCTCTGGATCACGGCAGGCACGAACGGCTCCGACGTGAGCCGCGACGATGGCCGCACCTGGCAGAAGCTCGACGACGGCAACTGGAACGCACTCTCGCTGCCCTTTGCCGTCGGGGCCAATGGACGCATTGCGCGGCTGAATCCGGCGGCGCTGGGGCAGACGCACCAGATCTCCGAATTGCCCGCAAAAAACGGATAGCGCGCTCCCTGCCAGATCGGCGAGTATTTCTCCATGCGCAGCACAGAAGGCTCTCGTCCAATACGAGAAAAACAAGAAGAAGAAAAATGGCGGGCAGTGGTGGAGCGCGAACGCGGCGCGGACTTTGTCTACGCAGTTAAAACCACCGGCGTCTTCTGTCATCCGGGCTGCTCCAGCCGCCTGCCCCGGCGCGAAAATGTTCTCTTCTTTGCGACTGCGGAGGAAGCAACTGCCGCAGGCTTCCGCGCCTGCCTGCGCTGCCTGCCCACTGCGAGTGGCAACGCCTTGGACAAGAAAAGTGCCGCAGCAAATCGTCTGCGCGAACACATCGAGCGCAACGTGGAGCGGAAGATTTCGCTGGAAGAGTTGGGCACGCTTGTCGGAGTGAATCCGCATGCGGCGCGGCGGATCTTTACGACAGCCATGGGCGTGAGCCCGCTCAGCTACCAGCGCGGACTGCGTCTGACCCGGCTGCGCGCGGCGCTCAAACAGGAAGGCAGCCTGCAAGGAGGCAACGTGACCAACGCAGTCTATGAAGCGGGCTACGGCTCATCGAGCCGGGCCTACAGCGAAGCCGCTCTGGGCATGAGCCCGGGACGCTTTGCGCAAGGCGGCAAGGGAGAAATCCTTGGTTACACTGCCGCACACACTGCCTTCGGATGGATCATCGTGGGCGCAACCCAGCGCGGGCTCTGCTGGCTCTCGCTGGCGGCCACAAAAAGCGAGGCCGAAGCCAGCCTCCGCGCGGAGTTTCCGCTGGCCACACTGCAGCCGGAGGCATCCCTCGGCCACTGGGTAGAGCAGGCGGTGGAGAGCATTCGCTGCAGCACTCCTCTCAACCAAAACCTTCTCCAAATGGAGTTGATGGAGTTGGATCTGCGGGGTACGGAGTTTCAGCTACGGGTCTGGCAGGCACTGCGGCAGATTCCACGCGGGCAAACGCGCAGCTACAGCGGACTGGCGGAAGCCATGGGCTGCCCCAAGTCCACCCGCGCCGTGGCCCGGGCCTGTGCGCTCAATCGCGTTTCGCTGCTGGTGCCCTGCCACCGCGTGGTAGGCGCATCGGGCTCGCTGACCGGCTATCGCTGGGGTGTGGAACGCAAGCGTAAGCTGCTGGAGGCCGAAGGTGCCAGCCTCTTCCACGATCCGGAGTAAGCGCTGCCCCTGTTTTTCGCCCGGCCATTCCTCGTGCCTTTGTCCATTTTTCCCTGCTCCGTCGTACACTGGGATGGATCGCTGTTACCCTGCACTTCACGCGGTCAGGATATTCCCCAATGAAGAAAATTTTTCTTGCTTTCTACGCAAGCGTAACGCTGTTGCTGATGGTCTGGGGCTACTACCAAGCCATCTACGTTGCTCCCGACGAGCAGACCATGCACGAAATCCAGCGCATCTTTTACTACCATGTGCCTTCGGCCATGGTGGCGTTCCTGTTTTTTGCCATTTCGCTGGCCGGCTCCATCGGTTTTCTCAGCTTCCGCAATACGAGGCAGCAGTGGGCGCAGATTGCCGACGCCTGGGCGCTGGCCGGAGCCGAAGTGGGCGTGGTCTTCTGCACCGTGGTGCTGATTACCGGCCCGATGTGGGGCCGCCGCGCCTGGGGCATCTGGTGGACGTGGGACGCCCGCCTGACCACCACCCTGGTGCTCTGGCTGATCTATGTGAGCTACCTGCTGCTGCGGCGCTTTGCCGCCGGTCCGCAGGTGCAGACGCTGGCCGCCGTGCTGGGCATCTTTGGCGCGCTCGACGTGCCTATCGTCTACATGTCGAACCGCTGGTGGCGCACCCAGCACCCGGCCCCGGTTTTTGGCGGCGGACAGGATTCCGGCCTCGATCCGCGCATGATGCAGGCCTTTGGCTGGAATGTGCTGGCATGGCTGGCATGGGGCCTTCTGATTCTGACGCTGCGCTACATTGTGGAACGTCGGCAGCAGAAGATCGCCGAAGCCGAGGCCGAAGCAGCGCTGGAAGCCTAACGTTTTGGTGGGAAAGGTTTCCCACGATCCTCAACCAAAACCAGAAAAAAGAGGAAAAAATGGATCCGGTTCAAGTGATCGATCACCAGTACACGGTTGCAGCTTACGCCATTACCTGGATTATCCAGCTCAGCTATGTGGCGTGGCTCGGACTGCGCTGGCGCGCCCAGAAGCGCGCTGCCAAGTAAATGCAGAGAGCACGCTCCAGAAATTAGGAGTCTGCAAGAAAAACAACCGCCTGCCGGACTTCCGACGGGCGGTTTTGTCTGTTTTCAGGACATATTCCTGCAGTTGCCCCGAGAAAGAACGTGAGATTGTTCTGGAACGAGACACTTTATTAATGAAATTTTAGTTTTTTCCAACTCTGCCGAAGATCCGGATGTGGATGGCTGTTTTTCCTTGAGAAAAACCCCGTTCCACTCGAAGAGGAGAGTTGTTCCATGCATGAACTCCTGATTGCTTTGGCCTTCATCGGCCTGATCGTCGCTCCTGCCATTGTGGCCTCCAGTACCGACATCGAGTCGGACGAAGAAAACATCTAGAGCGGTTTCCAATCGGTGTAGCCCTTTCGAGAGCCTGCAGAGTGGCTTTTTCACGTGCTCCGGGCGAATTTCAGTGCGATTTTTTCTGGAAGAGCACCTGCCGGATGCGGATGTTTGCGCATCCAGCGGATGAACCGGCCCCGGGACGTTTATCATCGTCCAAGGGGAAAGAACGACATGAATTCCAGGCTCAGGTGCGCCGCGCTGCTCAGTGCAGGCGCTATTCTCGCAATCACTCTCTCGGGCTGCCGCCCGCACGACTTTCCCCAGTACCCGGCCAACTATCGCGAGTACGCCTATGTGACCAATGGCGGCTCGGCGACGGTTAGCGTCTTCGACGTGGTGAATCTGCGTCTGGACCGCGAACTGGCGGTGGGGCAGAATCCGGTAGCCGTGGCGGCAAACCCCAAAAACAATGAGGTTTACGTGGTCAGCAGCGGTACGGCCACCGGCTCCGGCTCACTCGCTGTGATCGACTCCACCAAAAACGCCGTAATCGCCACGATTCCGCTCGAAAAGCAGCCGGTTTCCATCACGCTGGACGCCGAGGGCAAGTTTGCCTACGTGACCAACGCCGGATCGAATCAGGTTTCGATGGTGGACTTGAAAGCGCGTGCCACGGTAGCGCGCATCGCTGTAGGCGAACAGCCGGCGATGGCGCGGCTTGCGCCCGATGGCAAAACGCTGGTGGTAGTCAACCGCGGCTCGAATTCGGTGAGTTTGATTGATCCTGCCACACGCACGGTGCGCGCCACTTTCACGGGCTGCCCGGGCGCGGCGGAAGCCACCATTCTGCAGGACTCCTCGAAGGCCTTTGTAGCCTGCGCGGGCGGCCATCAGGTGATGGTGCTGCAGCTGGCCCGTACGGCACATGCGGCCACGGCCAAGGAAGAAGCCGTCACCACCCGGCTCGATCACCTGGAAGCGCTGCTGGACGTAGGCCGTCAGCCGGTACACCTGGCCCTGAAGCCCGATGGCGGCGAAATCTTTGCCTCCAATCAGGCGGCCGATACGGTCAGCGAGATCTACGACTCCTCGGACGAAGTGGGCGACACCTACACGATTGGCGACGGACCGGTGCAGAGCATTGTCTCGCCCGACAACTCGCTGTTGTACGTAGCCAACGGCCGCTCGCAGTACGTGACGATCTACTCGATTGATGACGGCAAGCGCCGAGGCGCGGTGCAGGTGGGCGACGGGCCGGTAGCGCTGGCCTTTTCCCAGTCCGGCAACCTGCTGCTGGCCGTCGATCAGCGTTCGGGCGACGTAGCCCTGATCCGCACCGCCACGCGTTCGCTCTTCACGCTGCTTCCGGCAGGCCGCGATCCGAATGCCATTGCCCTCAAGGCGTTCAACGTACAGTAAGCTTCCACCCTCCAGGCCGCTGTCCATATTCCACACAAAACGGGAATGTGCACAGCGGCTTTCGTGTTTTAAAACATTTCGTAAGCAACAGGTTGTTTTCTGGTCACCTCTGGATAGAGCTTTGCCGCAGACTGCCGATGGGATCTACAGGCACTACCGCGAACTGTGTAGAACGGCCAGCGCTGCCAAGCAAAGCGCTGTGGTTACGTCGCTGTTTATCTCCTGATCGGCGTGCAGGTTTATGAAAGCTTGATGGTTTTAGCGTCAAAAATTCGGCGGCAGGTCGTGCTGGCGCTCTACGCGGTGTGCGTAGGTATGGGTGCGTCTGCCCAGCAGGCCGACAGCGACGAGCAAAGCCTGATCGCCCTCGAAAAACTGACCCGCACCGAAGTCAGCACGGTTTCGCGCCAGGCCGAAGAGCTGTTCAAGTCACCTGCCGCAGTCTACGTAATTACGAGCGAGCAGATTCACCGTTCCAGCGCCGAGAGCATTCCCGAGCTGCTGCGCCGCATCCCGGGCCTTGAAGTGCAGCAGATCCAGGCCAACCGCTGGGCCATCAGCGCGCGTGGCTTCAACGGCATCTTTGCCGACAAGATGCTGATGCTAATCGACGGCCGCACCGTTTATAACGAAGATTTTTCCGGCGTGTACTGGGACATGAACGACATCGCGCTGGACGACATCGAGCGCCTTGAGGTGGTGCGCGGGCCAGGCGGCGTCATGTGGGGAGCCAATGCCGTCAATGGTGTGATCAACATCATTAGCAAAAGCGCGGCCAGGACCCAGGGCACGAATGTTTCGGCGTGGGAGAGTACGACCAGCCGCGACATGAGCATAACTTATGACGGCCACTTCGGGGACAAGGTCTTCTATCGCGTCCTACTGAAGGAACAGTTACAACTGCCGCTGCAGATGGCCAACGGAGCCTCGGCAGCCGATGGCGGCCACAGCCTGCGCGGCGGTGAACGGCTGGACTGGAAGCTGACCAGCCGCGACGAACTGACGCTGCAGAGCAACATCTTCCGCAGCCGCATTGATCAGATTGAGTACGGGGCATTGAGCGCGCTCTTTCAGGACAAGATACACACCAGCGGCGGCTACATACGTGGCCGCTGGCGGCACACCGGCGTACGCTTCGACGATGAATTGCAGATCTGCTACGACGACGAAAATCGCGACGAAACGATGGACCACAATCGCGTGGGCACCTACGATGTGGACTATCAGCAGCACGACCGGATCAACAATGTGCACGAACTGACCTGGGGGCTGGAAGAGCGTTTTATCGACGACCATTACCACGGGGAAAACATCCCCGTGATGCATGCCCTGCACCACGACCAGCTTTACAGTTCTTTTGCGCAGGACGCAATCTCACTGCAGCCCGACGTACTGACGCTCACGCTCGGCACCAAGCTGCTCTGGCTCAGTTCGGCTCACTTTGACTGGCAGCCGAGCGCCCGGCTCCTCTGGACGCCGGATACGCATCACGCCTATTGGACGGCCTTGTCGCGTGCCGTGCGCCCACCCTCGGTGCGGGACCAAGACCTGAACCTCTTCGAGCCGTATTTAAGCCAGGGGCAAGTTCAGACGCAACTGGATTTGCGGGGCAATCCCAACATTCAGTCCGAGGACGTGCTTTCGTATGAAGCCGGCTATCGCTGGAAGTTTAACGATCGCATCAGCACCGACGTGGCAGGCTTCCTCAACGATTACAAGCATCTGGAGTCCGACAACGAACTGCCGCCGACCATGAACAGCACTGGAACGATGAAAACGATCCCAGTAACTTTTGACAACGACTACCGCGCCCATTCGCAAGGTATAGAGAGCGCGCTGATGTTCGAGCCCGCCTCCTCGCTGCGCCTGCGCCTCTCCTACAGTTGGATGCAGGCGCGCCTGCGCCCCAATCTCAACCCTGCGTTACCCATCGAAGCCGATCTGGACTGGAATACGCCGCGCAATACATTTTTTGCTCTCTCCAACTGGAAGTTTCATCGCGGCTGGGTGCTGGACACGATGCTCTTCTTCAACTCACAGGCCAAGAACAGCGTTTCCCCCTTCCAGCAGGTGAATGCTCCTGGCTATGCGCGCCTGGACAGCAGCATCTCCTACTCGGTGGGTAATGACGTAGTACTGCGGGCAGGCATACGCAACGCCCAGTCGCCGCGCCATTTGGAGTTCGATCCGCAGAACCACTACGCCGCCCCCAGCGATCCTCCCCGCGCCTACTTCGTCAAACTGGCTTGGAGCTTTTAGAGCGGCTGGTCGCTTTCGATGCCTTTTGCGCTATCGGCCAGCACCAGCAATTCGGCGACGGCTTCGGCGATCTGCTCGTGAATCTCGTTGATCGTGAGGTCGCCTTCGATACGGACCACACGCTCCGGTTCGCGGGCGGCAATTTCCTTGTACTTATCCCAAACGCGACGGTGAAAGCTGTCGGCCTCCTGCTCGAAGCGGTCTTCGTTGGTGCCGGTTTCGGCTTCGGTGCGCTGGTTGCGGCGACGGGCGCGGCTGAGCGAGGCCTCCAGCGAGGGCAGCAACAGGATGGTCAGGTCAGGCTTCAGGCCAGAGCAGATCGTCTCATGCAGCTTGAGCACGACCTCACTGCCCAATTCCCGTCCTCCGCCCTGGTAGGCCTCAGTGGAGTCGGTAAAGCGGTCGCAGAGCACGACGCGGCCCTCGGCCAAAGCCGGAGCAATCACCTCAGCAATCGCCTGGGCACGGTCGGCAAACATCAGCGCCATTTCGGCCATGGGAGCGAGCCCCTGCGAGGCGGAGTCCAGCAGCAGAGCGCGAATGCGGTCGCCGGTTGCCGTGCCGCCGGGCTGGCGGGTGAGCAGCGTATTCAGGCCGCGCTTGCGCAACCACGCATCCAGCAGCCGGATCTGGGTTGTTTTGCCGGATCCATCCAATCCTTCGAGAGTAAGAAACAAGCCTTGGCGCATCGCCCCTCAGTCTAAAGCATCGGTACTCAGGAGGGTGTTGAAAAACGCGCAGTACTGGCTGTGCCGCAGCATTTACAGCGCGCGGCGATTGCGATTGTGGAGGAAGTTTGTGCAAAAAGACAGATACTGCAAACGGGAAGAAATGAATGCCGCGTCAAGATAAGAATGATATATCAGTCATATTTTCAATCAGATACAAGAAATGAATCCTTGCAGAAAAACGCTGACTTTGCCCCCTTGAACGTGTTAAAAGAGGAAGACATTCCAAGTCGAATCCGAGGCTCCGAGGGAGCCTCTACCGGAGCAACTACCCGTGAAATTGAAGTTTTTTGCCGCCCGCTTTGCTGGCGTGCTTTTAGCCGTTGTGACCACTACCGCTGCCCCGCTGGTTGCCCAGCATCTGACGCTCGAAGGCCAGACCGGCGGCTTTCTGACCCCGACAGCTTACGTCGTCTACACCGAAAAAGGCCAGCTCTTCTCGCATCCTGCGGTAGGCTACCACTTCATTGGCGCTTCCAAGGTAATTGGCAATGTGCAGACCTTTTCGGTGACCGAGGGCTTTGCCAACCGCGCCGAGGTGGGCTACACCCGCAGCGTGCACTTGCTCGGGCAGGACACGGCTACTTCGAATGGCGCATTTAGCCAGCTATGGAACTACGACGGCATGAACATCTTCAGCGGCAAGGTGGTTCTGCTGAAGGACGGCGAAAAATGCCAATATGCTCCAGGCGTGGCCATCGGCGGACTGGTGCGCACCAGCGACCATTTTGTGAGCGGCCACCTGAACAGCGAGCTTGGTCTGGGCAGTGACACCGGCTACACCAACGAAGACGTCTACGTGGCCGTAACCAAGACCTGGCTGAAGCCGCCCGTGCCGCTGATGGTGAACATCGGCTGGAAGGCTACCAATGCCGTACTCTTCGGTCTGGGTGGTCAGAGCACCCGCTTCGGCGGCCGCTTCTTTGGTGGTCTCGGCTTCCCGCTGCCCGGTCCGAAGAAGACCGCCATCGTGCCCTCGGTGGGCTTTACGCAGGAACCCAAGACGGCCGTGAACATGAAGTACATCATGCCCGGCGGCGTACACATTCCCACCACGATGGACTATGCTGTGCGCATCACCCAGGCCGAGCATCCGCACTTCAGCTACGACATTGGCATCGGTCAGGTGGCGGGCAACATCGGCACCGCCGTGGTGTCTACCGGACTGCCTTCGCCCTACCCGGCCACGGTGAGCATGCCCGTGAATCTGCAGGCCCGCAAGATGCTGGGCATGGGATTCAGCTACCGCTACTAAAATTCTCTGACTTGTGGCTTCCCCGCCGCGCCGTAGCGCCGGCCGGAACTGGCAATTTGCCAGACCCGGCTGGCGCTTGTGTTTTGTGCCGCGCTTTTCTCTATAGCAACCGTAGAACGGCTCTACTGTGGCTCGACCGTGACTTCCACCTCTTCGCGGTGAGTTGAGCCGAGAATGGCCAGTGAACCGATCAATGTAGCTTTACCCGGCGTGTAGGGCACATTGCCGCTCAGCAGCGTCTGTTCGACGAGGGGATCGGGCAGGTTTGCGGCGGATTTTTCCGTCGATAAAGCCGATTCCTCGATCTTGAAGTGCATCATCGGACCGTTGATGGCAGCTTCCAGATTCAGACCTATGTCTACATATTGCACCTGCGTGGCAGGTGAAGCATCCTTGTCGGGCAGGCCGGTCACGATGGGCATACGCATGCCTTGCTTCAGCGTGTTGCGATCACTGTTCCAGAGCACCAGCGTGTAGCGCCGCTCGTTCAGCCGCTTACCGCCATCCACATCGCCAAGGGTGAAGGTCACGCGATAGCTTTTGCGCGGCTTGTCGAGGTCGGCCACGATCTTTTGCACGGTGGCAAAATCCTCGTCGCTGGCCTGCACAGCAATGGCGTTTTGATTGGCGACGCCGTAGATCTTGCTCATGGGCAGCATGTTGCGCAGCGCGGTCTGAATATCATTCAGATCATTCTGTTCAGCCGGATATTGCAGATAGAAGATGTGGTAGCTGGTGGGTGGGCGCTTGATGCTCTGCTTGTTTTCACAGGGCTTGGTGGCTTCGTCCTGGGCGTGAGCCAGCATGCCGGCGCATGCCGTAAGGGCGAGCAAAAAGGTGACCATCAGGCCGGCGGGGTATAGCTTTCCCGGGGCTCCATGGCTAGATAACTTCATGGTCTTCCTCCGCTCGAGTTATTTTTTGGGGGGATGAAAGCGGCTCACTTCCCCTGGCGTAACCGCTTCACTTCATAAGACGCAGAGCAGGACCGAGCGCTCGATTTTTTTCTGGAACTCCGCGCCTCTGCCGTGCGTAGTAAGCTGCCAGAGACAGATTTCGTTCCTTCGTTCAGTTTCTGGAGGGCAGACAATGTTTTGCAGTCACTGTGGTCAGGCGTTGGTAGCGGAGCAACCCGTGTGCGGACAGTGCGGACAGGCCGTTGCTCCTATGGTGCAGCCGGTTCCGGGGATGGAGTTTCAGGTAGAGGCCTACGCGGGCAAGGTGCGCGCACTGGCCGTCTTCTGGTTTGTCTATGCCGGGGTTTCGCTGGTGGTGGGATGGGCAGGACTGGCCTTCGCACAGGCCTTCTTCGGCGGAGCTTTTGGCCCGTGGTTGCATACTCCCATGCCGCATGGCCTTTTTGGACCAGCCTTCATGCACCTCGTCTGGGTGATGCTATTGCTGCGCGCGGCTCTGGCGATTGCGGCCGGCTGGGGGCTGTGGGAGCGCACTGCGTGGGGCCGTGTGGTGGCCATCATCGCCGCTGTTGCCAGCATTCTGAAGTTCCCCTTCGGCACTGCCATGGGCATCTGGACGCTGGTGCTCTTGCTCGGCTACCGGAACACGACGCTCTACGAGCAGTCCTGAGCTGACAGCTGAGGGCAGACAGCTCTCAGCTGTTTTCCCCTGTTCTGCTCCCAGCTCACAGCGATAGAATCTCCCCATGAGCTTCCCAGTAAACCGCATGCGTCGTCTGCGGCGCAATGAATCGCTGCGCGCCTTAGTGCGTGAAACCACGCTGGACCCCGGCGACCTGATCTACCCCTTGTTCCTTTGTCCGGGCGAAGGCATCCGCAAAGAAATCGGCTCCATGCCCGGCGTCTTTCAACTTTCTGTAGACGAAGCCGTGCGCGAAGCTGAAGAGGTTGCCGCGCTGGGCGTGGGCGGTCTGCTGCTCTTTGGCTTGCCGGAGAGCAAGGACGAGCTGGCTACCGGCGCTTACGCCGACGATGGCATTGTGCAGCGTGGTCTGCGCGCGCTCAAGCAGTCTTCTTCCGCCAAGAAGCTGGTGCTGGTCAGCGATGTTTGCCTCTGCGAGTACACGGCCAACGGCCATTGCGGCCTGATTGCCGAAGGCCGCGACGGTTGGGAGATCGACAACGATCCCTCCCTGGACCTGCTGGCCAAAACCGCCGTCAGCCACGCCCGCGCCGGAGCCGACATTGTTGCGCCCAGCGACATGATGGATGGCCGCGTGGCCGCCATCCGCGATGCGCTCGACGAAGAAGATTTCAGCATGACGCCCATCCTCAGCTACGCGAGCAAGTTCGCTTCGGCCTTCTACGGACCCTTCCGTGAAGCGGCTGACTCGGCTCCGCAGTTTGGCGACCGCCGCAGCTACCAGATGGACGGCGCAAATCTGCGTGAGGCCCTGCGCGAGATCGACCTCGACCTGGAGGAAGGCGCGGACATGATCCTGATGAAGCCCGCCATGCCGTATCTGGATGTGGTGCGCGCTGCCCGCGATAACTTCGAGGTTCCGCTGGGTGCGTATCAGGTTTCAGGCGAGTACTCGATGCTGCAGGCCGCCTTTGAACGCGGCTGGCTGGATCGCGACCGCGCTACCCTCGAATCCCTGCTGGGCATGCGCCGCGCCGGAGCTGACTTCATCGTCACCTACTTTGCCAAAGCCGCCGCGAAGCTGTTGTAAGACAGCTTCTAGCTTTCAGCTCTTAGCTGTCAGCTTTCAGATCATCGTGCCGGGGATGGGACGTTTGCTCAATCAAGGCTTTCCATTCCCGCAAAAACGAGCTGAAAGCTGATAGCTGACGACTGTTAGCTGACAGCTGTTCTCTGGACCCCCATGCTGCAACGCATCGAAAGCTACTTCGAATTTGCCCGCTATCAGACGAGCTGGCGCACCGAGATTCTGGCCGGTGTTACCACCTTCCTGACCATGGCCTACATCGTACTGGTGAACCCGGCTATCCTGTCGGTGACCGGCATGCCTTTGTCTGCGGTGACGGCGGCAACCTGTCTTTCAGCGGCCTTTGCTTCGGTGCTGATGGGCGTTGTGGCCCGCTATCCGATTGCGCTGGCTCCTGGCATGGGCTTGAACGCCTACTTTGCCTATGCGGTCTGCCTGCGCATGCATGTGCCGTGGCAGACGGCGCTGGGCGCGGTCTTTCTGTCGGGTGTGCTCTTCCTGCTGCTGACGGCTTGCGGCATCCGGCAGATGATTCTGCGTGCGCTGCCCCATGAGCTGTACGCCGCAGTGGCTGCTGGCATTGGATTGTTCATTGCGCTGATCGGCTTTCATAACGCCGGTCTGGTGGTAGGCGACGCGCAGACGCTGGTGGGCATGGGAAGCATCCGCAACCCCACCACGGCGCTGGCGCTTCTGGGCCTGGGCGTGATGGTGACGCTGGAAATCCGCAAAAAGCGCGCCTCGATTCTGGTGGGCATGGCGGTGGTTACGCTGCTGGCCTGGCCGTTGGGGTTGGTGCATCCGGCAGCTACCGAGGGCGGCTTTCACGCGCTCAGCCAGACGGCGTTGCATCTGGACATTCCGGCGGCGCTGCATACGGGACTGCTGGAAATCGTCTTCGTCTTCTTCTTTGTGGACCTCTTCGACAACCTGGGAACGTTGGTGGCTGTCACCAAGCGCGCCGGGCTGATGGAGGGCGATCACGAGATTCCGCGCCTGAATCGCATCCTGTTTGCCGACGCCACGGCAACCATTTTCGGCTCGCTTACCGGCACTTCGACCGTGACCAGCTACGTGGAGTCAACGGCGGGCGTGGCTGCCGGCGGACGCACTGGCGTTACGGCCATCGTCACCGGCCTGCTCTTCTTCTGCTCGATTGCCGCTGCTCCTTTTGCCACCATGATTCCCGCTGCGGCCACGGCTCCGGCGTTGATTCTGGTGGGATCGATGATGCTTGGCGGCATTGGCGAAATCCGCTGGCGAGAACCACTGGTGGCCGTGCCCTCGTTCCTGACTATGGTGCTAATCCCGTTCACCAGCTCGATTGCCAACGGTCTGGGCTTTGGCATTATTGCCTGGGCGGTGCTGCATGTGGCTACCGGAAAGGCCAACCGCAAGGACTGGCTGCTCTACGTGCTGGCCCTGCTCTTTCTGGCGCGGTTTCTCTATCTGGGTGCAAGTTAGCTGTCCAAATAATCAGAAAAAACTAAGCTTAGGAGGGCGTAACGGAACGAATGCCCCCCACGCCTGCGAGCCGAAAAAGTCTGATCCGGCTGCATTCCTTGCCTGTACTATGGTTGCAAGGTCTAGAGCCTTTTCGGAATACACATGGACTTTTTGAGTGCTTTTCAGGGTAGCTTTTTCTTGAGGAAAAAGGTGCTTGAGAGCATGCCTTCGGTCTACATTCCTTCCGAAAATGCACTCTGTCCCCGGCGAGGTTGGCGGCGTTGATTTCGGATTGGAAACAGAAACTGCATCTGCGCGGAGGCGTGCATCTGGCGGTGGCTTCCGTGGCCGCGCTGGCTCTGGCGTGCCTGCTTTCGGCCTGCGAGAACGTGGCCAGCTACACCGAACCGAGCCTGGTGCGGGTCATTGATGCCAGCTATAACGCTCCGGCAGTGAACGTGATTGTGGAAGGCGTGACGCTGGCGGCCAACGTTGGCCAGGGCAGCATCTCCAACTACGGTACGTTGACGGCCAGTTCCGCCGCCATGATCAAGGTGACCGAAGCCTCCGATTCCACTACGGCACTGCTCTCAACCACCGGAACCATCCTGGCCGGCAAGCATCATTCCGTGCTGCTCAGCGACAACGGTTCTTCTTCCACCGGCTACATCGTCACCATTCTTGAAGACCAGCAGACGGCGGCCGCCAGCGGTCACTCGGCCTTCCGCTTTATCAACATGGCCTCCAGCACGGGAGCCGTGGATGTGTACATGATTCCCTCCAGCTCGACGATCTCCGAGAGTAAGCCGTTGGTGAGCGACATTGCGGCTGGCGCTGTGACCGATTACACCAGCTTCGCATCGCAGACCGTAACCATGGTGGTGACAGCGACCGGAGCAACGACCGCCAAATACACCTCCAGCTCCCTGTCTTTGACCGGAGGCGAGGTGCGCACCGTTCTGCTGGTCAATACCCAGCTGACAACGACTCCGGCGATTGCAGCTTACACCGCCGACGACGTGGATTAGGGCAGAAATTTCCACCACGTTTTACGGGTACGTATACTTCCGACAAGGTTCTCTATGGACTTCTCCAGTTTTTCATCGATGTTGCCAAACTCCCTGCAGAACGCCGCAGTACTGACCATCGTTCTAGCCTTTTTCGGCTATCTGGTCACGTTTTTAAGCACGCTGATGATGGCCCGCCGCGCCGACCGGCTCAAGCTGGTGAATGCCCGCCTGAATGAGTTCTACGGACCGCTTTATGTGGCCAGTCAGGCGGGTAACATTGCCTATCGCTCGCTGCTGGAAAAGCAGGGCAAGACAAAGAGTTTTCCGGTGCTGGACAGCGAGCTGAAGGAGTGGGTGCTGTGGACGACCACCATCTTCATGCCGCTGAATGACATTCGTGAAAAGATCATCATCGAGAAGGCGCACCTGATCATTGAGGAAGAGATGCCGCGCTGCCTGCTGGACTTTGTAACGCACGTGGTGGGCTACAAGGCGGTGCTCAGCAAATGGGCCGAGGGCGACTACAACGAGCGCCGCTCCACCATCGGCTGGCCACCCGAGTTCGATGGCTACGTGGAGCGCTCCTACAAGGAGCTCAAGGCCTTGCAGACCGAGCTGATTCATAACTCCATCTGGGTCTTCTTCCATCGTTTGATGCACCGCAGAAGGTCCCCACGGTCCGTCAGGAATGTGGGCCGCTAGAGCAAAAACTCCAGTCCTCCTTCACAGACACTTTATGCGCTGAAGAGTATATAAACGGCTCCTGGAAAGAACGATAAAAAGAAAAAGCCCCGGTCTGAACCGGGGCCTTTGCTTTTTGCACTTCTGTTGTTTTAGTAGCGGTAGTGGTCGGCCTTGTAAGGGCCCTCGACCGGCACGCCGATGTAGTCAGCCTGCTTCTGCGAGAGCTTGGTGAGCTTGACGCCGATCTTTTCGAGGTGAAGACGGGCCACTTCCTCATCCAGCTTCTTGGGCAGAACGTACACGCCCACCTTGTAGACGTCCTTGTTCTTCCACAGATCGATCTGGGCCAGCGTCTGATTGGCAAAGCTGTTGCTCATCACAAAGCTGGGATGGCCAGTGGCGCAGCCGAGGTTGACCAGACGGCCTTCGGCCAGCACAAAGATCTGATGGCCGTCGGGGAAGATGTACTTGTCCACCTGCGGCTTGATGTTCAGCTTTTCCACGCCGGCTTCGCTGTTCAGGCGGTCCATCTGGATCTCGTTGTCGAAGTGGCCAATGTTGCAGACGATGGCCTGATCCTTCATGCCCTTCATGTGCTCAAGGGTGATGATGTCTACGTTGCCAGTGGTGGTGACGTAGATGTCACCACGGCCGAGCGTGTCTTCGATCGTCGTCACTTCATAGCCTTCCATGGCGGCCTGCAGAGCGTTGATCGGATCGACTTCCGTGACCACGCAACGCGCGCCCATGCCACGCAGCGAGTGCGCGCAGCCCTTGCCCACATCGCCATAGCCGCAGATCACCGCAACCTTGCCAGCCACCATCACGTCGGTGGCGCGCTTGATGCCGTCGGCCAGCGATTCGCGGCAGCCGTACAGATTATCGAACTTGCTCTTGGTTACCGAGTCATTCACGTTGATGGCCGGAACCAGTAGCGACCCCTGCTCCATCATCTTGTACAGACGATGCACGCCAGTGGTGGTTTCTTCGCTGACGCCACGCCATTCCTTCACCACATTGTGCCAGTGCTGCGCATCTTCGGCGTGAACCTTCTTGAGCAGACCCTTGATGATCTCTTCTTCGTGGCTCTCGCTAGGCGTGTTCACCCAGTTGTTGCCGTTCTCCAGCTCATAGCCCTTGTGGATGAGCAAGGTGGCGTCGCCGCCATCGTCCACGATTAGCTGCGGGCCCTTGCCGCCCTTGTGCGCAAGCGCCTGATAGGTACACCACCAGTAATCTTCCAGCGACTCGCCCTTCCAGGCAAAGACCGGTACGCCGGTGACGGCAATGGCCGCCGCGGCGTGGTCCTGGGTGGAGAAGATGTTGCAGCTGGCCCAACGCACTTCAGCGCCCAGGCTCACCAGCGTCTCAATCAGCACGGCGGTCTGAATCGTCATGTGCAAGGAGCCAGTGATGCGCACGCCAGCCAAGGGCTTTTCGGCGGCATACTTCTTGCGGATCGACATCAGGCCGGGCATTTCCTGCTCAGCAATGTCGAGTTCCTTGCGGCCCCATTCGGCCAGGCTGATATCGGCCACTTTGTAGGCCAGTCCGGTTGCTTCCACGACGTCCGTTGCCATTGCGATTCGCCTCCTGCCCGCCGCTCGAGCGGTTCTCCAATAGATTACCCTTGCCACATCCGTTTCGGTGTACAGCAATTGGAGAACCGCCCCAAACCACGGGTTCATACGGGATCATTTTCTACCAGCGTAAGAATAACATCCGGTCTTTGCGGGCTTCCTGCTTTGGCGTGCAAACAGCAACCGCGGCAGCACACTTTGGGAATGCGCTGCCGCGGTTCGCTTCCGGGCTGGAAGAAGGCCAATTCATTCCTCCACCCGAAGGTTTGTTTGTGGCTGGATTTAGTAGAACCTGAAGTTCACTTCGATATTCAGCGTTGTTTCCACCGGCTGGCCGTCCTTTGTCGCTGGCTGGAAGCGGTATTGCTCTACCGCCGTTTTAGCTGCATTCCAAAAGAGCGCCGGGCCTTCGACGCCCAGCACCGTAGGATGCCCCGTGGCGTCAATCTTCACTTTCACCTCCACGACTCCTTCCTGATGCGTCGCTTTGGCCTCGGGTGGAAAAATTGCCTCAACCGACTTGATCAACTTGGGTGGCGTCAGCAGAGCATCGCCGGTCGGTTTTTCGCTGTTGGCCTGCGGTTCGCTCTTTTCTGCCGCCTTCCCGCCCAGCGAATAGATCACGTTGATCCGCGTCTGCACCTCGACCGGTTTGCCATCGAGCAGATACGGTCTGTAGACCCACTGCCGCACCGCGTCGAGCGCAGGCTGCTGCAGTTCCGCTGGCCCGCTTACCGCCTGCAGATCCTTTACGTGCCCATCCTTGTCGATCACCGCATGCAGCGTTACTGTTCCTTGAATGCCTGCCTTCTTAGCCTCGGCCGGATAGACCGGCGCGAACTTCGAGACAAGATTCCTGGCCGCCTCCGCCGCACCCAGTGAGGCCACACCGAACTTCGAGATTTCCGGGCCGCTCTTCGTCTCCTCCGGAGGGTTCACATTCGTTTGCAGCGCCATGGCCGTATAACTTGTTGCCAGCGCCAACACCACGCATCCGGCCATCGCCCCCGAACGCCTGCCCCAGGAAACTTCTTCCGTCTTCCGCATCAGGTTCATGATTCTCCTCTCGAAAATATTGCTGTCATAAATGCCCATGGCCTGAATCGGCCGGGGGGCAGGATGCGCCGCCATCCGTGCGGCCAGCCGCACCAGCGAACGCGCATAGCTTCGGTTTCCAGCCAGCAGAGTGGCGGCTTCCGCGTCCACCGCCAGCTCCCGCGACTCGTTTAGCTGCCCACGGGTGAGCGCCAGCAGCGGATGCCAGGCAATGGGCAGCGAAAGCACCTCATACAGCAGATTCCAGGCAAAGTCCCTGCGCCGGATGTGGACCATCTCGTGGGCCAGCGCGGTAGCCAGTTCCTCCTGCTCGTCCTGGCTGCGGCTCTCCAGCAGGTCGGCGGGCAGCAACAGCGTGTGGCGTCGCACGCCCAGCGTGGCCGGGCCATGCAGATTGGGCAAGTTGGTCTGGTCAGACAGATTTGCAAGCCGGGCCACGCGCACCTGCGTCCGATCTACCCCGAGCGCTGCCGCACTGGAGGCAAGCAGTTGTTCCAGCTCCTCCGTGGGCACAACCGGCTCAGCCCGCCGCAGCAGCGCGCGCGTCCGGCTCAGACTTAAGCCCAGGCGCAGAGCCGCACCCAGCAGTGCCAGCAGCAGCAAAGCCGCCAGCGTTAGCTGCATCCAGCCCGGCAGCCAGGAGTGCGAGGCTTCCGCGACTGTGGCCGCTTCCATGCGCACCGTTACTCCGCCCGTGTTTGCGGTGGCGAACAAGGTCAGCAACCGCTGCCACCAGAGTTGGGGGTGCAACCGGCAAAAGGGCAGCGCAACTTCCAGCAACAGCGCGGCTACCCACACACGATGCTCTGCCTGCGCACCCGCCGGACGCACCAGACGCGCTGCCAAAAATGCCGCGCAGAAGACCAGCGCCGTCTGCCACAAGGCATTCAAAAAGCATGCCGCAGCCCAGGCTGCCAAGGCGTTCATTGTCCACCGCCATCTTCGTCTTCCAGCCGTCGGCTCAGCTCGGCAATCTTCTTCGCGTCCAGCTGACGGCTCTTGACCAGGCTCATCACCAGCTCTTCCGGTGAGCCGCCAAACATGCGGTCCACCAGGTCGCGCAGGGCGTGGCTGCTGGCCCGCTCCTCACTGACGACGGCGCTGTACTCGAAGGCCCGGCCGCACAGCTTGCGCTTCAGCTGGCCCTTGCGCACCAGGATGTTCAGCATGGTCTGCACGGTGGTATAGGCCAGCGGCTGCTCAAGCCCCGCTTGCACGCTGCTCACGTTGCTGCCCCCCTGCCGCCAGATCACCTGCATGATCTGCAGTTCCAGCTTGGTCAAGGCATTCTGTTTGGCTACGGCCATGGCCTCTTCCTCCTAATTTGTTAGGAGATTACCCCCGATCCGGGCCCTTGTCAACTAAATTTTTAGGAGACACCTGCGGTGCGGCCAACTGCTTCGCGCGCCACCTGCGGTGGGGCTGATCGCTTCGCGTGGTGTCGCCTGGATTTTGGGTTAGGGTTTTGCGCCGTCCCTAACGGGACTCCATGAGTTTTGTGGTGCTGCTTTCCTCACGTTGAAACGTGGGGCTAAGCTGCGCTGCGCCTACGGTGCTGGACTTTTGCAGGAACGTTGCAATCTTGGCCTCTTGTTTTCTTATCCGCTTCTTTGCATATTTCCTTGCGCTCTTATCTCCGCCTCCTGCACGCTTGTCGCTTGTTCTCTGTTCTCTGTTCTCTGTTCTCTGTTCTCTGTTCTCTGTTCTAGTACCATGGTCATGCAGTCCGTCTGGCTGCGGGGGGAGTCATGCTCAAAGGATTTCGCGACTTTATTCTGCGTGGCAACGTGGTCGATCTGGCCGTAGCCGTGATCATTGGCGCGGCCTTCAACGCCATCGTCAACTCGCTGGTCAAGGATGTTCTGACGCAGCTGATTGCAGCCGTGGTCGGCAAGCCGGACTTCAGTGGCGTGGTCGTCAAAATCAATGGCACGCCAATCTATGTTGGCAATTTTATGAACGCGGCCATCTCGTTTTTGATTGTGGCCAGTGTGGTTTACTTCGGCATTGTGTTGCCGCTGAATACGCTTCTGGCGCGGTTGAAAAAGCCTGACGTCTCCAAGGATCCAACCATGAAGAGCTGTCCCGAGTGCCTGAGCGAGATTCCGCTGGCCGCCCGGCGCTGCGCTCATTGCGCCCAGCCTGTGGTCTAGATCACTGCCGGATTCTCCTCCTAGACCTGAAAATTGTCCTAGAAAGAGACACTTTTCAGATCGCTTCTTTCCCATAACTTCCCCGGAGGACTGCCGATGTTTGCCCGCGCTGCAATTGTGCTGCTGTTGCCCTTGACGCTGGCCGTCGCGCATCCGAATCCGCAATCCCCTTCTGCGCCCAGCGTGCCGCCTGCCGCCAGCTTTGGCTACGTCGACTTCGCGGCTGAGTCGCGGCTCGAAGAGAAATTTCTGTCTGTACCCGATGCCAAACTTGCCGGCGAACACCTGAAGACGCTCACCGCAGCGCCGCACATGGCCGCCACGCCCGAAGACCGGCGCACGGCCGAGTACGTAGCGCGCAAATTTCGGACGGCCGGGCTCGACACCGAGATTGTGCCCTACCGCGTTCTGCTGAATCAGCCCATTGCCGAGCGGCTGGAGGCCTGGGACGCCAGCGGTCGGCTGTTGATGACTGGCCCCACCCGTGAGCATGTGGAAGGCGACCACGGGCAGGACGATCCCCGCGTGGTGATGCCCTTCAGCGGAGCTTCAGCCTCGGGCGACGTGCTCGGTGAGGTGGTCTACGCCAACTACGGACGCCCCGAAGACTTTCGCCAGTTGGAGGCCGAGCACATCGACCTGCACGGCAAGATTGTGCTCTGCCGCTACGGCATGAACTTTCGCGGTGTGAAGGTTTTTCTGGCCGAGCAGCGGGGCGCGGCGGCCGTGCTCATCTACAGCGATCCGGCCGACGATGGCGCAAACCGTGGCGAGGTCTGGCCGAAGGGGCCATGGCGTCCCTCGACGGGCGTGCAGCGCGGTTCGGTGCAGTACATCTTCCGTTCTCCGGGCGATCCGGAGACGCCGGGTGTGGCCTCTACACCTTCGCTGCCTGATTCGGCCCGCTTGCGCCACTTTACCGGCCCCAAGGGTGTGCAGCCAGCCATTCCCGCGCTGCCCATCAGCGCCCACGACGCCCAACCGATTCTGGCCTCACTGAAGGGCGCGATGGCTCCGCGGGAGTGGCAGGGTGGGCTTGATCTGCGCTACCGGCTGACGGGCGGGGTGCGCGTCCATCTGCTTTCGCGCCAGAACTATCAGCGGCGCATCATCTGGGATGTGATCGGCCGGGTGCGCGGCACGGCCCAGCCCGACGAGTGGATTGTGGCCGGTAATCATCGCGACGCCTGGGTTTACGGCGCGGTGGATCCATCGAGTGGCACGGCGGCCATGCTGGAAACCGTGCACGGCTTGGGCACTTTGCTGCGTCAGGGATGGCGGCCACGGCGGTCGCTGCTGATCTGCAGTTGGGACGCGGAAGAAGAGGGTCTGATCGGCTCGACCGAGTGGGTGGAGCAGCATCCCCAGATTCTGCGCAACACCGTGGCCTACTTCAACATGGATGTGGCCGTGGCGGGGCCGGATTTTTCTGCCGCCGCTACGCCTTCGCTCAAGGAATTCCTGCGCGGCGTCACTCGCAGCGTGCCCAGTCCGCAGGGCGGCAGCGTCTTCCAGCAGTGGCGCAGCCAGCAGGCCGGATTAGCCCACAAAGACGAACGCCACCGCGATGCTCAGCCAGAAGAGGAAGTGCGCATCGCTGGCCTAGGTTCCGGCTCGGACTTTACACCCTTCTTTGAGCGTGCAGGTGTGCCATCGGCCGACCTCAGCTCGGAGGGCTCCTACGGCGTCTATCATTCGGCTTTCGACAGTTACGACTGGTACGTACGCAACGCCGATCCGCACTTTGCCTATCTGCAGCAGATGGCTCGCGTCTTTGGTCTGGCCGTCTTGCGCATGGACGGCGCTGAGGTGCTGCCCTACGACGATGCGGCTTACGCCAGCGAAATTGCCGAGGCTCTGGAAAACGCCCGCACCCGGGCCGGGGAAGTCGGCCTGAAATCTTTGGACTTTGCCCCGGCGCTCTCAGCTTGCAGCCATTTTCAGGCTGCGGCACGCAGCACGGAATCACTTACGCTGCGCCCACCCACGGGCCTGGCCCGCCAGCACCAGCTGAATCAGGCTTTGCGGCAGGCGGAGAGCGATCTGCTGAGTCCTGCCGGACTGCCGGGGCGTCCCTGGTACAAGCATCTGATTTTCGCTCCCGGAGGGACGACCGGCTATGCTGCCGTGATTCTTCCCGGAGTCAATGAGGCCATCGACGCAGAGGACAAAGCGACGGCCGCAACCCAACTGACGGCGCTCAGCCAGGCTCTGGAACGCGCCGCCCAAACCCTGAATGCAGTCCGATGAACAGACTGCAACCACTTGTTTCTGGCTGAAGAATACGGGCAGTGCGTTCCCACAAGCCCCTGATTTTCTTCCCGGAATCCGGTTGGACTTTATTCCCATGGACGTTTTGCGGGGATTTCTTTTTGAGTGATCTGTGCAGGACATTGTGGGAATTGCGTTTTCGCAGATTGGGAGTTTTTTGATGAAGGATTTTTTCCTGGGTCTTGCATTTGTACTGATGATCCTTGTCCCTGCCATAATTGCACACTGTCGCAAGACCGACCAGGAAGATCAGCAGCTTTGATTCTCTTCCCGGAGTGAATCTTTAGAGCCTTTTTGGAATACACATAGACTTTTTGGGGGGCTTGCAAGGTGCCTTTTTCTTGAGGAAAAAGGCACTTAGCATCCAGCTTTCGGTCTACAGTAATTCCGAAAATGCTTTACCCCTGATTTTCTATCTGTTCAGCCGGTATGGACCGACCGCCGGCTGACCCCTTCCAAACGCCTCCTCTGTACGCAAGCCAGTATCAAAAACTTGGTTGATTCTTCAAACTGCAATCTCTCTGGTGCGGCTGCCCGGAACTTTGCATGACGCAAAAGTTGTGTTCTTCTGCCCCGGTCAGGCGATATTCCCGTCCAGTTCAAGAAGATTAATCTTTGTTTAGGTTGGAGCCGGAAGGCAATTCCAGCTCAGGATCAGACGCTGCGCATGGGAGGCAGCATTTGTATGATGGATCTTTTGATTGGCCTTGCCTTTGTGGCCATGTTGATTGTGCCGGCAGTGGTCGCCACTCTGCAGCGCTCCGATGCGCAGGACAGTGATGTACAGCCAGAGCATGGAAAATCTGTAAACCAGTAATTTAACCTTCCCGGAACGCACTGGAAATCTGCCCCGCAGCCCTATTTGGAGCGGCACTGGTTGTTTGCCCGTTGACCTGAGCGGCCCGGCCCCGTATCCTCAATGCTTAAGTATGAAGATCCCCGCCAACAACCTTCGCATCGGCGCCGCAGTGGTGGTGATTCTGGGCACCATTGCCTGGCTGGCCTACTCCGGCTACAGTTCCGGAAAGAGCTATTACGTCACCGTCCCCGAACTGGTGAAGATGGGCAACAAGGCCTACCACAGCAATTTGCGAGTGGACGGCTTTGTGGTTCCCGGCAGCATTGAGCACTCCGGCCCCCACGTCACCTTCGTGATGAATGAATTTGAAAGCCACGCGCCGCAAGCCGCGCAGGGCCGCACGCTCAGAGTCGAATACAAGGGCTCGGAACCTCCTCCGGACACATTTAAGGACGATGCCCAGGCTTTGGCCGAGGGCACCCTCGGCAGAGACGGCGTTTTGCACGCCACAGTGCTGCAGGCCAAGTGCGCCAGCAAGTACGCTGCCACGCAGAATGGCCAGCAGGCCTCGGCCACTACGCCGGGAGCCGCCCGCTAAAGCCAAATGTCCGATTCAGCCACGCACGATCTAGTACCCACCGCCCGTTGTGAAAGCGTTTCTAAGCTCTTTGGCAGCTTTGCGGCGCTGCGTCAGGTTTCGGTGGAGTTTCTGCCTGGCCGCTGCTACGTGTTGCTGGGCGAGAACGGTGCGGGCAAATCAACCCTGCTGCGCATTCTGGCCGGTCTGATCCGGCCCAGCCACGGCCAGCTCACCGTTTTTGGCGGCCAAAGCCCACAGCTGGCCCGTGAGCGCATTGGTTACATGAGCCACGCGCCTATGCTCTACGACGAGCTGACCGGCGTGGAGAACCTGCGCTACTTTGCCGAGCTCTATCCGGACCGGCCCTGCCTGGAACCGGCCGAGGCGCTGCGGCAGGTGGGGCTTGATCCTACGCTCACCCGCACGCTGGGCCAGTATTCGCAGGGCATGCGCCAGCGCACCTCGCTTGCCCGCGTGCTGCTTTCGCAGCCGGAGCTGCTGTTGCTCGACGAGCCTTTTTCCAACATGGACGTGGAGAGCGCGCGCCAGATGGTGGCACTGCTGGCAGGCTTCCGTCAGGCCAACCGGACCATTGTGCTCACCACGCATCAGCGCGACCTGAGCGAGCCCATCGCCGACCACATGCTGACCCTGCACGCTGGCCGCGTGGCAAATTTTGAGGCAGGGACTTTGGCACGATGAAGACCAACGCGGCACGTTTTCTGGATTCTCTTGGCCTCGCGTACGAGCTGATGGAGTACGAGGTAGACCCCGACGATCTTTCGGCTTTGGCGGTGGCGGGCAAGGTCGGTATGCCGCCCGGGCAGGTCTTTAAAACGCTGCTCACCACCGACGGAGCGGGCGAATACGTTTTTGCCGTGATTCCCGGCGACGCCGAGCTGGACTTCAAGAAGTTGGCCAAGGCTGCCGGACTGCGCAAGACAGAAATGGCTCCGCTTAAAGAGCTGCAGAATCTGACCGGCTACATTCGCGGCGGCTGTACCGTCTTTGGCGCAAAAAAGCCCTACCCGGTCTTCGTCGACGAAACCATCGTTCTCTGGGACAAAATCAGCGTCTCAGCCGCTTTGCGCGGCGCTCAGCTCATTCTTGCGCCGGACGACTATCTGAAGGCTGCTGAGGCACAGACCCTAGATCTGAGCAAGAGCGTGGAAGCTGCGGAAGAAGAATCCGACTGGCAGAAATTCCAGCATGCCGGCACGTCGGGCAAGAGCAAGGGGAAACACAAATGAGCGCACTCTGGACCCACCTCGTCAAGGATCTGCGCATTGAGTGGCGCTCCCGCGAGGCCATCAACTCCATGCTCTTCTTCGCGCTGCTGGTGGTGGTGCTGTTTTCGCTGGCCTTCGATCCGCGCGGCAGCTTCTCCCGCGAGATTGCTGGCGGCGTGCTCTGCGTGGCCACGTTGTTTGCCTCGGTGAGCGCACTCAATCAGGCCTGGGCCCGCGAGATCCGCCACTCCGTGCTGGACGCGCAGCGCATGGCTCCTACCGCCGGGGCGGAGCTCTTCCTGGCCAAAGTGCTGGCTAACTTTCTGTTTGTCTCCATCGTGCAGGCGCTGCTAGCCCCGGTCTTTCTGGTCTTTTACAATCTGCAGATTCTGGGCAACGGCTGGCAGTTGCTGCTGGTCCTGCCTCTGGGCACGTGGGCTCTGGTGGCCAACGGAACCTTTTTTGCCGCGCTCTCCATCCGCAGCCGCAACCGTGAGCTGCTGCTGCCGCTGATCCTGTTCCCCATCTTCATGCCGGCGTTGCTGGCCATGGTACAGGCCACCACGTCGATCCTGACCGGCGAAAGCGACCCCACACTCTGGATCAAGCTGCTGCTCGGCTACGACATCATCTTCACTACCGTCAGCCTGCTGCTCTTCGACGTCGTCTTCCACGCGGAGTAGCGGGCTAACAGCTGCTAGATATTTCAGGCTGTCGATAAACAACTCCCAGTTCTTAGCGGAAAGCTGGGAGCTAAAAGCTGGAAGCTGTCTTCCGGTAGAAATACAAAACCGGTGCCATCCTGAAGATGGCACCGGTCCGGCAAAAAATCCAACACAACTTGAGTTAGCAAGAATAGCTGAAAGCTGAAAGCCGCTTTTAGCTATTCTTGCTCTTCAGCAGCTCCAGTGCCTTATCCAGGAAGACGTCGGTCTTGCTGGGCGCGGGCTTGGACGTCGCGTCTTCGTCCTCTTCGTTCTGATTGCCCACCGTAATGTCGGGGGTTACGGCGTCGTCCTGAATCTTCTTGCCGCCGGCCGTCTGATACTTGGCCACGGTCAGCAACAGGGCAGCTCCGCCATTCAGGTTGAAGGTCTTCTGCACCGAGCCTTCGCCGAAGGTATGTTCCCCGACCACGTTGGCACGCTTCAGGTCCAGCAGGGCCGCGGCGGTCAGCTCCGGTGCGCCATAGGTGCCACGGTTGACCAGCACCACCAGCGGCGCATCGGTCAGGCACTTGGCCGGATCGGCCACAAAACTCTGCTGCGGAAACTGCTGGCCGCTGAGCGTGGCCATGGTTCCCTGCTTTAGGAAGAGGTTGGCCAGGCGCAGGCCCAGCTGCAGGTCTTCGCCCGTCGTATCCCGCAGATCCAGCAGGATCTTGGTTCCCTTGGGCGCGGCCTTGATCTTGGCCGCAATCTCGTCCACCCGCTCGGCCGTCAGCACACCCGGCTTGAGCGAGAGAATCGTCTGATTTTCGTAGTTCTGCACGGCCAGCGCCGGAGCCGGCGTCTCCGCACGGGTCAGCGTAATCTTGTCGGGGTCCGCCTTGGACTGCGACTGGCGCACCACGGCCAGCGTCACCGTCGAGCCGGGCTTTCCGGCCAACATCAGGCGAATGACCGCCGGAGCCAGATCGTGGCTCGACTGGCCATCGATGGCCTCGATCACGTCGCCGTTCTTGATCTGTTCCTTGTCGGCAGGCGAACCGGGCCGCACATTCACCACCAGAGCATAGCCATAGCGCTTGGCCACCGTCAGGCCCACCTGCACGCCCGTAGCAGCAGAACGCTCGGTGTAGATCTTGTACTCAGTCGGCGTCAGATAGCTCGAATCGGCGTCGAGCGACTCCAGCAGGCCGTGCATTGCGCCGGTCGTCACATCGCCCATGTTCGGCTCGGTCACGTAATCGGTCTGAATCTTTTTGAGGACGTCGGCATAGACACCCACCTGCTTATAAGCGCCATCCTGATCGCTGCCGGCATGCACGCCGAAAAAGCCCAGCTCACCCAGGCCAAAGCCCAAGCCAAGCGCGGCAAAGATGACCACCGAGACGACAAACACAAAACGCTGAAAAAGTCGGGACACGCACACCACCGGGACGGGTTTTCTGACAGAGAAACCCTGATCTATAGACGCAATCATAGCGCAAGGGGTGCGAGGAAGAAGAAAAGCACAGCAAAAACCGAAGTTTTGGGCTGAATTTGGTGGCGGGAGGCAGGATCGAACTGCCGACCTACGGGTTATGAATCCGTCGCTCTAACCATCTGAGCTACCCCGCCACGGACGTCCGGAAGTGGACGAAAAAGGCAG
This sequence comes from Telmatobacter bradus, assembly GCF_048629425.1. NCBI lineage: Bacteria > Pseudomonadati > Acidobacteriota > Terriglobia > Terriglobales > Acidobacteriaceae > Telmatobacter > Telmatobacter bradus. Next base: position 799,696 of record NZ_CP184532.1, on the reverse strand, counting down.
AACGGAGCAGAAGGTCTCCGCTCACACGTTCCATAACTAATCATACGGGCAGGCCGGTTTCCGGTCAAACCCGGAGCGAGTGCGATCCGTGCAAAACCCGGACTACAGGTTTGGCAAAAGTTTTTGGAACCTTTTGCGGAGTAGGACCGTCCAAAGATCAGGAAGGTTGTTTGAACAATCAATTCCCTTCCACAAGTTCTCTCCGAGGTCGAAAACATGTCCACGATTCTTCATCTCGCCATCAGTCCCCGCAGCGATTCCACCTCTAACCGTCTGGCCACCCAGTATGTAGACGGCCTGAAGAAGAAGGATTCCGCAGCCGTCGTCTACCACCACAACACCACCAACGAAAAGCTGCCCTACGTAGACGAGGCCGCCCTCGGTACGCTGTTCGCCGGCATCGAACCGGCCAGCGACGAGCAGAAGCAGATTCTGGCCCTGAGCGAAAAGCTGATTGGTGAGCTTTTGGCCGCCGACACCATCGTCGTCTCCGTGCCCATGTGGAATCTTGGCTTCCCGGCCTCGTTCAAGGCCTGGGTTGACCTGATCAGCCGTCCCGGCCGCACCTTCAACTACGTGGCAGGCGGCGGCGTTGAGACGCTTCTTCCCGCCGGCAAGAAGGTCGTGATCGTCAGCTCGCGCGGTGGCGCCTACACCGAGGGCACGCCTTGGGCCAGCTACGATCAGGTGATCCCCTACCTGCGCACCCTCTTCGCCTTCTTCGGCATCTCGAACATAACGGTGGTGACGGTCGACAACCAGAACCGCTCAGGCGATGCTCCCACCGAGGGCCTGGCCGCCGCTGAAAAGAAGATTGCCGAGTTGCTCGCCTAAGTTTTCAGCTACTTTTCCCGCCGCTCCGGGTTTTATCCATAGAGCAGTTCTCCAATTGCTGTACACCGAAGCCTCTGCAACTGAGTGGCTTTTTCCTCAAGAAAAAGCCACCTTGCACGATCTACAAAGGGCTACACCTATTGGAGAACCGCTCTAGAAACCCGGAGCACACCAAGCTTGCGTCCGCTGTGGCTTCCCCTACCCCTGATCCCACCATGGCGGGCGCAGTCGCCCTTTTCTGTGCCGCTGGACCAGTGCTGTTCTCCAATAGGTACCCCCTTGGCCACTTCGGCTTTGGTGTACAGCCCTCGGAGAACCGCTTAAACTTTTCAGCATGAGCTCGTTGAAAATTGCCGGTGTCATTCCGGCCCGTCTTGGCTCCACGCGTCTTCCCCGCAAAGTTCTGCGCACTCTCGCCGGCCGCCCCATGGTCGAGTGGGTGTGGCGCGCCGCCAGCGCCTGCGGCCTGATGGACCCGGTGGTGATTGCAACCGATTCGGAAGAAGTGGCCGCCGTCTGCCGCGAGCGCTCACTGCCGGTGGTGATGACCTCACCCGACTGCCCATCCGGCTCCGACCGCGTGCGCGAAGTGGCCCGCCAGATCGAGGCCGATATTTACGTGAACATCCAAGGCGACGAACCAACGCTAACCGCCGATTTTTTCACTCGTCTGCTGGCACTCTTTGACCGGCCCGAGGTGGACGTGGCCACACTCAGCGTCCGCTGCCCGGCCATCGAGTTCCAGAATCCCAACGCCGTCAAAGTGGTAACCGCAATCGATGGCCGCGCCCTCTACTTCAGCCGCTCCACAATCCCCTACGACCGCGACCAGACCGGCTTTACAGGCTACCGCAAGCATCTGGGCATCTACGCCTATCGCAAGGCCGCGCTCGACCGCTTTGCCGCGCTTACACCCTCGCCGCTTGAAAAACTGGAGCGCCTGGAGCAGCTTCGCCTGCTGGAAAACGGCATGGCGCTCTACGTGGCCGAAGCCCCACACGACACCATCGGCGTAGACACCGAAGAAGATCTGGCCCGCGCCGAAGCCTTCTTCGCCAACCGCGCGTAAACCTTCTTTTGCGCCGTAAAATCGGAGCATGAGTGAGATTGCCACGCTCGATGCGCTGAACCGGCAGATCGTGGACTGCACACGCTGTGAGCGGCTGCGTTCCTATTGCGCTGAGGTGGCGCGGGTCAAACGCAAGGCCTATGCTGACCGGGAATACTGGGGCAAGCCTGTGCCTTCCTTCGGCGATCCTCGGGCCCGGGTGCTGGCGCTCGGCCTTGCCCCCGGCGCACACGGCTCCAACCGCACCGGCAGGCCCTTTACCGGCGATGGATCGGGCGAGTTTCTTTTTCCCACGCTCTATGAAGCTGGCTTTGCCTCGCAGCCTGTAGCCACCAGCCGCGAAGACGGCCTTCGCTTGCACGATCTGTGGATCAGCTCGGTGGGCCGCTGCGCACCACCCGGCAACAAGCCAACCACCGAAGAGCTGAACCACTGCGCTCCCTGGCTCGACGAGGAACTGCGCCTGCTGAGCGCATTGCGGGTGGTCGTCTGCCTGGGCAAGATCGCCTTTGATGGCCTGCTCAGCTGGGAGCAGCGCATGGGCCGGCTCAAGCGCCGCTCCGCCTACACCTTTGGCCACGCCGCCGAATACACATTGCCCGGCGGTCTGCAGGTAATCGCCAGCTATCATCCCTCGCTGCAAAATACCAATACCGGCAAGCTTACCCGCGCCATGTTTCTGGCGGTATTCCGCCGCGCGCGCCTGCTGGCCGAACTCGACTAGAGAGGAGTCAGGCACATGGATCTGCTGCAACGGGCGCTCGACCGGGTGCTGTTACAAGATGCGGAACTGGAGAAGATTGAGCCGCGCGCAAAACCGAAAACACTCGCCCGCCACTGGTCGCGGGCCGTGCTGATGGAGCGCATTGCCTATCTGAAAGAGATGGCCCGCTTTGGCAACGGGACCGAGCAGGAAACCGTGCGCGAGTCGCCCGGCCATGCGGCCCATCTGCTCTTTCGCGCCCGCTCCGGCGACGCAGAGTTACATCCGCATCATACGCATCTGTTCGTGGTGCTCACAGGCGCGGCCACGCTCGTCAGCGGAGGAATGGTCAGAAATCTGCGTGAGGCGGATGAGGAAAAAATGCTGGGGGACAGCATCGAAGGCGGAGAAGAACAGCAACTGCGCCCAGGCGACGTTGCGCACATTCCTGCGGGCACGCCCTTTCAGATGCTGCTCACCGGCGAGCAATCGCTCAGTTGCTTTGCCATGCGTCTGGAAGAACCTCCGCCAGAATAGAGCGCGGAAAAAAGCAAAAAAACGCGTACAGGACAGTGGGGTCGTCCTGCACGCGTCGGCTAGGTTACCAGCTAAAGAAAATTCAGAGTTGGTGTAGTGCGAGTCGATGCTTTCCCGTGCAGTTTTCCTCAAGAAAACTGCACCTGGCACCTTCTTCGCGCCCCACGGTAACTCTGGATTTGCTCTAGGTTATAGTTCTAGGCCATCGCCGGGAAAACACTTGTGTGAAAGTTTTCGTTGGACATGATCGGCTGGGAATTCTCAGCCTGCGCGTTCAGAAGCGTGTAGTGAACGCGATCCTGACAACCACGGCATACGGGAAAGTGCATTCCTGTACGCATCGTCACCGTGTGGCTGCAGGCATGCGGTGCGCCATCAATCGCGTCATGCGTCACCAGATAAGTAGCCGAGTACGGAGCCAGGGATCCTGCCTCAAAACGCTTCCCGCGCGCCAGTGCAGGCTGCGCCTCGGATGCAGTTGCTGTACGTGCCAGCCACGTTGCACCGATCAAAAGGGATGCTCCTGCCAAAAAATTTCTACGATCCACGCCTCTCTCCTCTCATTTTTCTGCAGAAAATCTACGCAATTCCCCAACAGGTATAACTCAAGCCTCTGTTGCGGAGTTATTTTTTCAGAGGAAGAGATAACTCCGCAGCAAGAGCTTGGGAATACAGAAATTGGAGAACCGCTCTAACTCACAACCACGGCCAGGCCATTGGGAATTACGGTGATCTTGCTCTCCTTGCCCTTCAGCGCGCGTGCCCGCTGCAGCGCTTCGGCAAAGCTGCCCGCGTATTCCATATGCATGTCTTTCACAACCTTGGGGTCGATCATGTCAGAGACAATGATGACAGGATGCTTGCTGAGAATGCGCGCCAGCACCTGCGACTCCCACTGGTCGGGGACCGTCTCCAGACGCGGCGTATGCGCAATCTTGTCCAGATGTTCCTGCGCCGTCTTGACCTGGGAAAGATTCTTGAAGAAGCCTTCGCCACCGGCTCCATCGCTGAGCCCTGCCACCATGATGATGGCGCCGCCATCGTTGGTTGTGGCTTCAGCAGAGACCATTCCCTTCACACCTTGATAGATGTTCTGATCCATCGGATAGCCGCCATTGGTGGTGACAGTAATATCGGACATGACCTTGGGAGCGCGTGCCAGCTTGTCGAGGAATGCGCATCCCTGCAGATGAGCAGCATCTGTGTCGCCGGCAAAAGAAGCGATGATCGTCCGGTCGCCATTGAGCACGACATTGACGATGAACTTCAGCTTGGCGGTGCGTGCGGCGTACAGCATGTCGGTGTGAATCGGATTTTTTTCGAGGATGCCGGGCCGTGCAAAGGGGGAAGCCACAAACTCGCCGCAGTGATTGGCCATGATGGTCTTGAAAGATGAAATGCCCGGCAGCACGGACTTGCGTCCACCCGAGTAACCGGCGAACAGATGCGGCTCAATGAATCCTTCGGCCACCAGCAGGTCGGCATCATAGGCAACGCGATTGATGATGCACTCGCCGCCCGAAGGCAGCGTGCCAATCTTCACCATCTCGCTATCGTTAAGCGAGTAGTGCATGACAATGTGCTCATCGCTGGCAATCTTCTCACCGTACTTGGCCACTAGCTCTTCGTGCGTCGAGGCGCGATGGGTTCCGGCAGCCACCAGAATTGTGACCTTGGCATCGGGAGCCGTTCTGCGAATGCGCTCCAGAAGCTGCGGCATGATTACCGCCGAAGGCACCGGGCGCGTGTGATCCGAGCTGATGATGACAATATTCTTCTTGCCCCGGGCCAGCTCTTCCAGGCGCGGCGATCCGGTGGGATTGTCCAGAGAGGCGGCAACCAACTGCTGCGGCGTTGCCTCGGACTTATACTCTTCCACCTTGGATACCAACACACCGGCAACATACCGGTCTTCGATTTCGATCTCCATCTTGCGGGTGTGATAGGGAAGTTCGAATTTCATTGCATTCTCCTAGGGTACAAACGGTAGAGGCGCTAGATGGCCTAACGCCCTTCCATTAGAAGTTGAGAACGATGTTGGCGCCGAGAGCCAGTGCGTTGGGTACGTGGCTTCCCGTCGGCAGAGTGCTGGCAATGCTCTCACTGCCACGCGGATGAATCATGTATTGCAGATCAGGCTGAAAGCTCAGGCCGGGGTGCAGAGCAAAGGTGTAACTGGCCTCCACAACCTCGTCGTTGTCTCTCTGCAGAATCTTCTCAGTCGTGCTGGAAAGCGAGGCAGGAGCATTCTTGAAGTTGCCGTAAACAACGCCGACCGAGGCAATGTCATGGGGACGCGCGGCAAAGGGACCATACGCGGCAAAACCGCCGTCAAAGAACCAGGGAACGGTGTTAACGCGCTGCTGAGGCTCGGCAGTAAACGTGCCCACCACGCCAAGGTGGCGATGAACACCCTGCGCATTGCCAAAGGAAAGCAGCTGATGGTCTACCACGGTGTAGAGGCCGTAAAGCCCCGTGGCATTCTGCTCCGTTGTACCAGCCAGTTTGGTATAGGTGCCGCCATTGTAGTAGCCGCCCAGCTTGACGTTGGTCGTGTTGCCGCGCTGGCTCCAGCCCACTTCGCCAATGGTGAACAACGGGCCACGCACGCTCATGTCGATGCCGTGCTGGTAACCCTGCCGCTGCCGGGGGTCGCCATTGTAGGCACCGGCAGCGGCATAAACGCCATGATCAAAGTGGTAGCGCACACGCGCACCCCAGGTCGTATGCGGGTAGCCGGCCGCGCCATTCGCGTTGAAGAACAACGATTGTGGAATCAGATTGAACCCCACCGAAGCAAAGATCTTGAAGTATTCCGACCCCATGAACTCTTCGCTCTCCAGCGAGTTTACCGTCAATCGGCCCACGCGAAGGTTGAGTTTGTCACCATCAAGACGCTGTTCGTAACCAAGATAGGTCAATCTGGGCTGGGTTCCGGCAACGTCGGCAAGCTGAATGGGGTTGCTGTTGCCCACGTAGGCGTCGGTAAGGCTATTGCCAAAGTTCACCGCGCCGCCCACAAAAAAGTCTCCGCCACGCAACCCGATCAACTTTTCCGTCTTGAAGTGGAAGTCAACACCCGCAAGACTATAGTCGCTTGCTCCGGTCTGCTGGCCGCCATGCACGTTGGCATACGGATCGGTGATCAGGAATGCGGAAGGTTCAATGCCACGTTCAACCAGACGGGTCCGCACACCGTCCCAATCGCCAAGCAGATAATTGCTGCGCAGTGCTGTGCGTCTACGGCTGAATCCTGCGCAACAAGCGCATGGCCAGCCAAAACCAGCATCAGAACGGAAAGGATACAGCCGGACAAACCAGACAAACTACGAAAATGCTTCGAAGCCACGTGCGTCTCCTGCAATCGACCGTTACTTCCAGCTTCCGCAGATTGCGGAAAACTTCAGTACGCGTCTGGATCCAGTAGAGCACAGGAAGAAATGCACAGCCAAGAGGATTGGCGCGCGATGGCCGTGCAAAAAAGCACAAAGGTAACGATACACAGCATGAGATGAAAATATGAGAAGGGATTCCTGAATCCAACAGCAAAGCCCCGGATTGCTCCGGGGCTTTTGCATGGATTTATCTGACCTGCTTAGACAGCCAGGGCGGCCTTGGCCTTGTTCACCAGATCGGTGAAACCGACGGCGTCCTTGACGGCGATGTCGGCCAGGACCTTGCGGTCCAGCTCAATGCCGGCCTTCTTGAGGCCGTTGATGAACTGCGAGTAGCTGGTGTTGTTCAGCTTGCAGGCAGCCGAAATACGCACAATCCAGAGCGAACGGAACTGGCGCTTCTTCTGCTTACGGCCGCTGTAGGCAAACTTCAGGCCGCGTTCAACGGCTTCCTGAGCTGCCTGATAGAGCTTTGATTTCGTGAGGAAATAACCACTTGCGCGCTCAAGAATCTTCTTGCGGCGGTCATTCCGCTTGGTGCTGCGTTTTACGCGAGGCATCTTGTTTCTCCGTTTTTGCGTTTGTGTTTCGCGGCTGGAGGCAGGAGGCGTCTCGCCCCGGGGGCGGCGCTTTAGGCCTCTTCACTCGCTAGTTACAAACCTGATCTCTCGGCAGGGGTTGGGAGGCCTTTTGAGTCTCCGCCGTACTGCCGGGGGCTGTGCAACGCATTCGCACAACCCGGAAGCACCGCCTCTTAGAGGGCGGCGCAGCGATCAAGCATAAGGAATCATGCGTGCTACCTTGGCGTAATCGCCATCCGAAACCATCAGAGTCTTACCGAGTTTCCGCTTGGTCTTGGAGGACTTCGACGTCAGGATGTGGCGCGTCTTCGTCTGGCGGCGCTTGATCTTGCCGGTGCCAGTCTTGCTGAAGCGCTTTTTCGCACCCGTATGAGTCTTCAACTTAGGCATTTTTCTTCTCGTTTTGGACCGAAGCAGGGCTATGGTCCTGAGATTGACCCCATGCAGACAGGGGTTTCCCTGCCCGTTCAGGGCTTTGATCAGTATAGCGCAAAGCTGGTTCAAGAACGAGGGGCAGAGGCTCCGCAGCGGTTTTTTGCGCTCCGCGATCCACAATCAACGCCCTTCCTGCCCGGTTTATCATGAAATCTCGTTGAAGAAATGCAATCAACAAGATTTGGAAGACGCACCATGACCGGCAAATTGGAACTGATGATGGGCCCCATGCGCAGCAACAAAACGGCGGAGCTGCTGCGCCGCGCTGAGATGCGCCGCCAGTACGCCCGCCAGCACGTTCTGCTGCTCAAGCCGAGCACCGACACCAAGGCTGGCCCCGGCTTGGTGGAGAGCCGTAACCCCTTGGGCCACGGCAAGATGAGGGCCCATGAGTTCGACGCCGACCAGCCCTGGGAAGTGCTCGAAGTTCTCTTCCAGCGCGAGCAGGAGATCGGCAAAAAGATCGAGTGCATTGCCATCGACGAGGGCCAGTTCGTCCGCGACCTCTTCCAGTTCACCAAGCATCTGCTCGAATCCGGGCACGACGTGCTGGTAGCCGGCCTTGATCTGGACTTCCGCGCCCAACCCTTTGGCGAAATGCTGAACCTGAGCTGGCAGGTGAACGCCTTTGGCGGCTCCATCACCGAGTGCATGGCCTACTGCAACTGCGGCGCAAGGGCGCTCTACTCGCAGCGGCTGATTGACGGCCAGCCAGCAGCCTACGACAGCCCCATCCATGTGCCCGGCGACTCCTACGAACCCCGCTGCGCCGAGCATTTTGTGCTGCCCGGCCGCCCACGGTGACAGTCCTTACTCCAGCCCGTCATAATGGTGCACACCACGGGAGCGCACCGCATCCCAACGAGGACTCAAACGTGAAATCAGTAATTTACAGCCTGATGGCTGCTTTTCTGCTCTCCACCCCGCTCTGGGCCCAGACCCCGACCTCCGGCTGCGGCGATGTGGCCACGCAGTACACCACAAGCCATGATCCGGGTCTGCATCCGGCCCCCACGGCCAAGGGCCAAGTACGCATTTTCTACATTGAAGATGATGACGTTAAAGGCTTTATCAAGCCAACCATGCGCATCGGACTCGATGGCCAGTGGGTAGGCGCAGCGGAAGGCCGCTCCTACTTCTTCATTTACGTCAATCCCGGCCCGCACAAGCTCTGCATCAACTGGCAGAACCCCGACCTGTTCATCCACAAGCAGAAGCCACCCCAAGCTGAGCTAGAGTTCACCGCCAAGGAAGGCGAAACCTACTACTTCATCGGCGAGGGCGACTTCCACGGCGTTGGACGGACCAGCATTACGCTCGATCCGATGAAGACGGCGGAAGGCGAAGAAACCATCGAAGACTATCCGCTCTCCATCTTCCATACTGGCCAGTAAGCGTTGAGTTCCTGAACAAAAACATCTACAGGCCCCTGCGCGATTCGCATTCGCGCAGGGGTTTATCGTTTCCGGGACTTTTTGACTGGCGACGAATGGAACTCCTTTCAACGCAAGGCGCTTTGAAACTGGCCCTCCCCTTGCGCCACGCTGCTACACTGAAAATCGATGATTCTCCCCTTCGTCCGCGAGATATTTGCGGAACTGGAGCAAGCTCCCGCATTTGAGCGCGTGCGCAGGCATTTGAGCCTGGCCACGGGGCGTCGTCGTGTCTCCGGACTGACCCAGACCGCCCGTGCCCTCTATATTCCGCTGATCGTCCGCGCCGCCCGCCATCCGGTCATCGTGATCACCGCCGACAACAAGGCAGCTGAGGCCATGGAGACGATGGTGCGCTCTGGCTGTGAGCTGACCGGAGCCATCGACCCCGCGCGCGTGGTGCGCCTACCGGCCCACGACGTGCTGCCGTTTGAGAATCTATCGCCCCACCCCGACGTGCAGGAACAGCGCGCCACTGCGCTCTGGAAGCTGGCCACCGGTGCTGTCGATCTGCTGATTGCGCCCGTTGAAGCAGCAGCTCTGCGCCTTTTTTCCCGTGACTTTTACTCGGGCCTGGCAGTTACGCTGCACCGTGGCGAAGAGGTGGACGCAGAGACGCTCACCGCCCATCTGGCCAGCATTGGCTACACCCGCATGGATATTGTCGAAATGCCCGGGCAGTTTACCCGCCGTGGCGGCATTCTGGACGTTTATTCGCCGGAAGCCGACCGCCCGGTGCGCATTGAGTTCTTTGGCGACGAGATCGAGACCCTGCGCAAATTCGATCCCGAGACCCAGCGTTCGCTGGCTCCGCTCGATGAAGCGCTGCTGATGCCGCTTACCGAAACGCCCGTGAGCGAACCACTGCTAGCCGCCATCAATGCCCGGCTCAGCAAGGAACGCGTCATGGTGAACGGCGACGATGAAGGCGACACGGCGCAGTCGCTGGCGCTGGCGCTGGAGGCCGAAGCCGCCGGTGGCATGAGCGTCTTTCCTGGTTGGGAGTTCTTTGCCCCCGTCGCCGGCGCCGAAACCAACCTGTTCAAGCTTGCCCCCCGCACCCTTCTGCTGGTGGACGAACCGGCCATGGTGCGCAACCAGATCGAACGCTGGTGGAACAAGGTTGAGCAACGCCATGATCGCTCAGGCATTGACACGCTGGTGACGCCTGAGCACCTCTACCTTCGCCCCGAGATTCTGCTGGGGCTGCTGGGTACGCATCCCGGCCTCGACCTCGATCAGTTGGGCGCTGTGGACGTGCTGGAAGACGACACAACGCTCGGCGAGATCGAGCTGGCCACACGGCCCACGCTGCGCTTTCACGGCTCACTTGGCGCGCTCACCGAACAGCTGAAAAACCTGATGACTGCCGGTTCGCGCATCGTGCTGGCCGCGCCCAATCAGGGCGACGTGGAGCGCCTGGCAACGGCTCTGCGCGACTATCAGATTCCCTATCGCCTGGGCAGCCGCAATCCGCGTCCCGGCGAAACCATTACGGACGAAGCCGGCACCAGCATCGTCGATCCGAGTGTGCCCACCATCGTGCGCACGCAACTGGCCGCAGGGGCAAGTTTTGCCGATGCGAATCTGGTGCTCTTCGGCGCCAATGACCTTTCCGACGAGGCCGACATCCACGCCCGCCCTGCGCCCAAGCGCAGCAAGACCGCGGCCTTCGTCTCCGACTTCCGCGACCTTACAGTGGACGATTACGTCGTCCACGTCGAGCACGGCATTGCGCAATATCAGGGTCTGAAAGAGATCGAGCAGGATGGACTCTCGGTTGAATTCATGATCCTTGAATTTGCCGATCAGGCCCGGCTCTATGTGCCGCTCACCCGGCTTGATCTGATCCAGAAATATCGCTCGACCGACGCCGGCCCCGCGCCACAACTGAACAAACTCGGCTCCCAACAGTGGTCTAAGACAAAATCCCGTGTGCGCAAGGCCATGCAGGATATGGCCGGCGAATTGATCAAACTCTACGCCGAACGCAGCGCCGCGCAGGGTACGGCCTTCGGCAAGGACAACGAGTTCCAGCGCGCCTTTGAAGACTCCTTCGACTACAACGAAACCGACGATCAGCTCTCCGCCATTCGCGCCATCAAGTACGACATGGAGCAGCCCCGTCCAATGGACCGCCTGCTCTGCGGCGACGTGGGCTACGGCAAAACCGAAGTGGCCATGCGTGCCGCATTCAAGGCCGTGCAGGATGGCAAGCAGGTTGCCGTGCTTACGCCTACCACCGTGCTCAGCTTTCAGCACTACGAGACCTTCAAGAAACGCTTCGGCCAGTTCCCCGTGCACGTTGAGATGCTCTCGCGTTTTCGCACGGCCAAGGAGCAGAAAGAGATTGTCGAGCGCGTTGAGCAGGGCAAAATCGACATTCTCATCGGCACGCATCGCCTGCTCTCCAAAGATATTCACTTCCAGGATCTGGGCCTGCTGGTCATCGACGAGGAGCAGCGCTTTGGCGTGCGCCACAAGGAGCGGCTGAAGCAACTGCGCAAGCAGGTGGACGTGCTGGCGATGAGCGCCACGCCGATTCCGCGCACCCTGCATATGTCGCTGGTGGGCCTGCGCGACATGAGCGTGATCGAAACGCCGCCCAAGGACCGCATGGCGATTCAGACCGTGGTGGCCAAGTACGACGAAAAGATCATCCGCTCGGCCATTGAAGTTGAACTGGAGCGCGGTGGCCAGATTTATTTCGTGCACAATCGCGTGGAGTCCATCTATGAACTGGCCGCGCGCATTCAGGAGTTGGTGCCTGCGGCACGCGTGATTGTTGCCCATGGCCAGATGGGCGAAGCCGAGCTGGAGCGCGTGATTCTGGCCTTCATGCACCATGAGTACGATGTGTTGGTAGCCACTTCGATCATCGAAAACGGTATCGACATTCCGCTGGCCAACACCATCGTGATCAACCGCGCGGATCGTCACGGCCTGAGTGAACTGTATCAGTTGCGTGGCCGTGTGGGCCGCTCCAGTCGCCGCGCCTACGCCTATCTGCTTATTCCGCCGGACAAGGAACTGACCGAGATTGCACGCCGCCGTCTGGCCGCACTCAAGGAGTTCAGCGACCTGGGCGCGGGCTTCAAGATTGCCGCGCTTGACCTGGAACTGCGCGGCGCAGGCAACATGCTGGGCGGCGAACAGAGCGGCCACATTGAGGCCATCGGCTTTGAGCTTTACACTTCGATGCTGGAAGAGGCCGTGAAAAACTTCAAGGGCGAATCGACCGAAGAGCACATCACCACACAGCTCAATCTGGGCATTGCCCTACGCATTGACGAACGCTATGTGCCGGAAGAAAACCAGCGTCTGCGCCTGTACAAAAAGATCGCAGGATCCGACAGCGAAGCGGCCATCAACGAAGTACGCGCCGAGCTGGAAGACCGCTACGGAGCGCTGCCCGACGCGACTGTCTATCTGCTGGAGGCCGCGCATCTGCGCCTGAAGAGCGAGCGCATCGGCATTGCCCAGATCGACCGTCGCCGCCAGGAGTTACAGATTCGCTTCATGGAAAACGCCAAGGTGGATCCGCAGCATCTGATGCGCATGGTGGCCCGTAACAGCAAGCGGGGCGCGCAGTTCACGCCGCAGGGCATTCTCAAGTTCCCGCTCACGGCCACCCGGCCCGACGAGTCGATACTGGAGATACACGACCTGCTCGATCAACTTACGCCGCAGGGGTAGAAAAGTAGCTGTCAGCTCTCAGCTCATTTTGCAGACCAAAGCTGCATCGACTTTTATGCGACGCTGTACAAAAACAGCGCCGTAGGCGCGACGCATCTTAGATGCCCCCCAAAAACACATAGAGTCCCGGGACGGCGCAAACCAGCCTGCATTTTCTGCTGTGCAACGCGAAGTAATTAGCCCCACCGCAGGTGGCCGCTGGGATGGCGCAAAAGCAGCTGTTTTTACACCTCTACCGCATCGCCCCAGGTGTAATGCCGCGCCTCTTTGTAGGCTTCCTTCTTAGCACGCGGAATGGCCAACTGCTCCACCACGCTGGGCGCACACACCTGCAGCAGCACCTCGCCCTTGTTTATGCGCGGCGTAGATAGAATGCGGCGCTTGGTGCTGGCTGCAGGTTCTTCCCGCACGGCCACCAGATAGCACAGCTTTTCATCTTCGTAATTCACGCTGGCCGACTTCACCAGTTGATGATCGCGGCTGCGGCTGAGCCTCTGGCTGAAGTGGCACCAGCGGTCCTCGTTACGCAGGGGGCAGGCCAGACTCTGCGTACAGGGCGCAACCACATGCGCTCCAGCCTGGATCAGCCAGTCGCGGTAGAGCATGATTCGCCGGAATCCATCGGGAGTTCCCGGCTCCGCAAGCACCAGCATCTGCTGCGCCAGCGGCCATAGTTTTTCCAGCACGCCGCTGAGTGCGGGCGCGGCAATCTCGGTCAGCGCATAACTGCCCACCACTACATCGGCTGCGGCAGCTTTCTCCAGCGCACCGGGAATCATGCCCTGCGCATGTTCCACACGCAAACTGCCGCTGGCCTTGGCGATTCTGCGGCTCAGGTCAAGCAGCGCTGTGTTCTGATCAAGCAGCGTCACCTGCTCAAGCGTTGGCCACACTTCAGCAGCGGCCCAACTGGCCGTGCCCGGCCCCGCACCTACATCGAGCAAAGAGGCTGGCCGCAGATCGGCGCAGCGCTGTGCGGCCTCTCCGAGCGCGTAACGCACCGCCGCATAGGTTGCAGGCATACGCACCAGCGCATAGGCCAGCGCATCGAGCGCGGTGCGAATCACGGCGCTTCCGCCCTGAGCGCGATAGGAAGCGGAAAGGCTCTCGGCGCGCACCGCCAGTTCCTTGCGCGAAACCCCTTGCAGGCTTTCCTCCATCGCCTCGCGAATCCACGGCGGCATATTCATGACTTACTCCTCGTTTTCCTTTACCTATTTCTGTACCTAAAAGATTGTGCCACAGCCCTGCTGCAAATGCGCTCCTTATGGTTGTCTGCCTACGATCCGTCCTACAATGATTGCTACGAGGAACCCATGAAGAAACTCACTGCCACCCTCGCCCTGGGAGCATGTATGACCACCTTGGCCGCCCACGCCGAAACCGACTGGAAGCAGAACTTTCAGAAACTTTCTGACGATTACTTCGATCAGGTTTATTTTCCCTACTCGCCTACTGGCGGCACGCTGGCCGGCTATCACCAGTACGATACACAGCTGGAAAAGATGGACCGCGCCACGCTGGACGCCGAGATTGCCACGCTGCATTCGTACGAGAAGAAAGTCGAGGCCATTCCCGCGGCTTCGCTCGATCAGACCACACGCGGCGACCGCGCACTGGTGCTCGGCAACATTCGTTCCGAGCTTTTGACGCTGGAAGTGATTCGCCCCTGGGAAAAGAACGCCGACAATTATTCTTCGCTCTGCGCCAATGCGGCCTTCACGCTGATGGAACGCAAATTCGCCTCGCCCGATGAGCGGCTGCGCTCGCTGGTTGCCCGCGAAAAACAGATGCCGGCGCTCTTTGTAGCCGCCCGCCAGAACCTGAAAAATCCGCCGCGCATCTTTACCGAAATTGCCATTGAACAGCTGCCCGACATCGTCAGCTTCTTTGAGCACGATGTGCCGCTGGCCTTTACGGAAGCTCAGGACCCGGCACTGAAGGCAGAGTTCAAAACTTCCAATCAGGCTGTTATCGACGCGCTGAAGAGCTATCAGACATGGCTCAAGAACGACTTGCTGACACGCTCGAATGGTGACTTCCGCATCGGAGCCGATGCGTTTTCGAAGAAGCTCGCTTATGACGAGATGGTTGACCTGCCACTCGATAAATTGCTTGAAATTGGTTGGGCCAACCTGCGCGAAAACCAGCAGCACTTCAACAGAATCGCCGCTGAAATCGAGCCCGGCAAGGATCCTCGCGCCGTGGTGGAAGAACTGGGCGCGATCCATCCCGCACCCGACCAATTGCTGGCCACCTTCCGCTCCACCTTTGATTCTCTGATCGGCTTCATTCACTCGCACCACATCGTCACCATCCCCAGCAACGTGCGACCCACGCTTGAAGAAACGCCGCCCTTCATGCGCGCCACCACCACGGCCAGTATGGACACTCCCGGTCCCTTTGAGACCAAGGCCACCGAAGCCTACTTCAACGTGACGCTGCCCGATCCGTCGATGACGCCAGCGGAGGTGGAAGGCTACATGCACGGCTTCAACGTGGGTACCATCATCTCCACCGCCGTGCACGAGACCTTCCCCGGCCACTACATTCAGTTCCTGTGGGTGCCGCAGGCTCCCAGCCGCGTACGCAAGCTGCTGGGCTGCAACACCAACGCCGAAGGCTGGGCCCACTACACCGAGCAGATGATGCTGGACGCGGGCTACGGACAGCCGGGCCTGGGTGCCAAGGATGAGCGCGAAGCCAAGCTGATCCGCCTCGGCCAGTTGCAGGATGCGCTGCTGCGCAATGCACGCTTCATCGTGGGCATTGAGATGCACACCGGCAAGATGAGCTTCGAACAGGCACAAGAGTTCTTCCAGAAGGAAGGCTACCAGTCGAAGGAATCGGCCGTAGTAGAAACCAAGCGCGGCGCAGGCGATCCGACTTACCTCTACTACACGCTGGGCAAGCTGGAAATCCTGAAGCTGCGTGCCGACATGGAAAAGAAGCAGGGCAAGGACTTCAACCTGCAGCAGTTCCATGACGACTTCCTGCGTCAGGGCTTCCCGCCAATCAAGATCGTGCGTGAAGCAATGCTCGGCGACAATTCACCCACGCTGTAAGTATTTTTCAGAGAAGACAGAGCGGGGGCTTTCCCGCAGGGACTAAGCAGGCTGCGAAAAAACTCATAGCGGAGGGAGGCGGGGGTTTTAACCCCCGCAATAATCCCGACTCATACGTGAGGGCTTCAGCCCTGGGGACAAATCAGCTTAACTTTGCATGGATTTGGCCCTTTTCCATCGTCTGTTTTGCTACAAGCATTTTGTCTGAAGAGGAAATACCCGTGCCTGAAGGCACGCTCTTTGGCCTGCGTCCTTCGGGGGCATGAATGCCCCCGCTCCCTCCTGACGCACACAAAAAACCGCCGGGGCTGGAAGATCCAGTCCCGGCGGTTTTTTGTGCTTTGCTCCAACTACATCGGTAGTGTCGGCTCGCTGTCGTTTTCCTTCTCGACCTCATCGGGCGGGATGATGACTGCAGCGGCTACCTTGTCGGCTTCTTCCAGGCTGAGCAGGCGCACGCCCTGTGTGGCGCGGCCAGCGGCCCGAATCTGCTTGGTGTCGATGCGGATGATTTTGCCAAACTGGCTGATAGCCATCATCTCGCTCGACTCGTTCACCAGCAGGATCGACGAGGTTTTGCCAACCTTTGGCGTAGCCTTCAGGTTGATGACGCCCTGCGCGCCACGCGAGGTCAGACGATACTCGTCCACGTCGGTGCGTTTGCCAAAGCCGTTTTCGGTGATGGTCAGGATCAGTTGCTGGGTTACGCCCAGCTTCTCATCCAGTTGCTTGATGGCCTTTTCAGCCTGATCAAGAGCCTTTTCAGCAGCGGCCACAACTTCGGCCCCCACCAGCTTGTCGCGATTGTCTTGACGAGCCTTGGCCAGCGCTTCTTCAGCCTGCGTGTGAACCTCGCGGGCTGCCACCAGCTTGTCGGTCATGTCCTTGGCCGCAGCGCATTCATCACGCTCGGTTTCGCGCAAGGCATCGGAGTTGGTGATGGCCGCACCAATCAGGTAATCGTTCTTCTTGAGCGAAATACCACGATTGCCGCCAGCATTGCGTCCCATGGGACGAAGGCCCGCGCCGGAGCGCTCCGGATCGTACACTTCGTCGAAGCGGATGGCCATACCTTCACGCGTCGCCAGGAAGATGGTCTGCTTGCCGTTGGTGATGCCGGCATAGACCAGCTCATCGTCCTTGTCGATGGCGATGGCGATAATACCGCGGGCCATCACATTCGAGAAGTCCTTGAGCGGCGTCTTCTTGACCGTGCCATGCTGGGTAGCGAAGAAGATGAACTTGCCCTCTTCTTCCAGATCGCGCACCGGAAGAATGGTGCGGACGTTCTCGCCCGGCTGCAGATTGAGCAGGCTCTGCATGCTCTTGCCCTTGCCGGCTGCGCCCACGTCAGGAATCTCGTAGACCTTCAGCCAGTAGACGCGACCCGTGTTGGTAAAGCAGAGCAGGTAAGCGTGGGTGGAATCCACAATGAGCTGAGCCACGAAGTCTTCTTCGCGGGTCTTCATGCCCATGCGGCCCTGGCCGCCACGGTGCTGCTGGCGATAGACGCTGATGGGCGTGCGCTTCAGGTAGCCCTGATGGCTAACCGTCACCGCAACCTGCTCGTCGGCAATCAGATCTTCCAACTGCAGTTCGGCAGATTCGTCCACGATATGGGTACGGCGCTCGTCACCGTAGCGGTCGCGCACATCTTCAAGTTCCTTGACGATGACGGCGCGCAGCTTGGCGTCCGAGGCCAGAATCTCTTCGTACTCGGCGATCTTGCGGCGAATCTCTTCCAACTCTTTCAGAATCTCGTCGACCGAAAGCTGGGTCAGACGATAGAGCTGCAATTCAAGAATCGCATCCACCTGACGCAGCGTCAGACCGCTCTCTTCGTGCGGCAACCGCTGGCGGTCAAGGTTGATAACAATTTCTTTGCCCTTGCCCCATGTGTACAAATTCTCGCGGGCCTGAGCGCGCGAACCCGATCCACGAATGATCTTGATGACCATGTCGAGGTTGTCGAGCGCGATCTGGTAGCCCTCAAGGATGTGCTCACGTTCGCGGGCCTTGCGCAGCAGGTAGACCGTGCGGCGCTGCACCACGTCAATGCGGTGATCGATGAAGCAGCGGATGGCCTGATCCAGACCGAGTTCTCGCGGCTGGCCGTTGACCACGGCCAGGAAGATCATCGAGAAGCTCTCCTGCATCTGGGTGTTCTTGTAGAGCTGATTCAGGACGATCTCAGGCTGCGAACCGCGCTTGAGTTCGATGACGATGCGCATGCCGTCGCGATCGCTCTCGTCGCGCACGTCGCTGATCTCATCGATGATTTTTTCGTTGGCCAGCTCGGCAATGCGCTCGATCAGCCGCGACTTGTTCACCTGATAGGGAATCTCGGTGACAATGATCGCCTGCTTTTCCTTGGTGACATTTTCCGTGGCCACCTTGGCACGCATCATGAAGCGGCCGCGGCCGGTCTTGTAGGCCTGAGCGATGCCGCCCTTGCCATAAACAAATCCACCGGTCGGGAAGTCGGGCCCCTGTACGTACTTGAGCACGATGCTCAGAGCCGCCATCCGGTCATTGTCAGCCGCAGGCGTGTTGATCAGCTCAATAGTCGCGTTCACTACCTCGGTGAGGTTGTGGGGCGGAATGTTAGTGGCCATACCGACGGCAATGCCGCTCGAACCATTCACGATCAGGTTCGGAATGCGGCTGGGCAGCACGGCAGGCTCCAGGGTCGATTCATCGTAGTTGGGGACCATGTCCACGGTCTCCATGTCGATGTCGGCCATCAGCTCACCGGCAAGGCGCTCCAGGCGGCACTCGGTATAACGCATGGCAGCCGGCGGATCGCCGTCCACCGAGCCGAAGTTACCCTGGCCGTCGACCAGCGGGTAACGCAGGCTGAAGGGCTGCGCCATGCGCACCATCGTGTCATAGATGGCTGAATCGCCGTGGGGGTGATACACACCCATGGCCTGGCCCACCACCTTGGCGCACTTGGTGTACTTTTTGTTGTGCTCCAGCCCCATCTCGCTCATGGCGTAGAGCACGCGACGATGTACTGGCTTCAGGCCGTCACGCACATCGGGCAGGGCACGACCGATGATGACCGACATCGAGTAGTCGAGATAGGAACGGCGCATCTCCTCTTCGATGTTGATCGGAATGAGGTTAGTGCCGCCCGGCGTATTACCGCCGTCAAGAGGAAGCTGTGGAGTCTTGTCGTCTGCCATGGTTTTTTTCTAAAGCCGGACGGAGTGCGGCGAACGATACCGGATGAGCGGGGCCGGGTCCGCGAGCTTTCCTCTTATTTTACAGGTCGGGGCGGGGTTTCCACAAGGCAAAAGCAAACGAATAAGTCATTATTTTGCTTCAGGTTAAGTTGCTTGCCCGGCGTCTGCAAAGCGGTATTTTTAAACGGCTTGGCGAACAGGCGATTTCCGCTTGGCCTGCTTCCGGGCCTTGCCATCGTCCCCAGCTTTCGATTCCGCCTGCCCAAGGCCTGCCAGAAGCACCGGAGGATGATCGGGAAACTCAACAATCAATGAGAGTTTGCCGCCCACCGCCTCCACGTAGTTGCGCAGAGTGGAAAGATACAGGTCCGCCCGCTTTTCGATGCGCGAGACGCTGTCCTGGCCAATGTTGAGCTTTTTGGAAAGCCGCGCCTGGGTAAGCTTGCGCAGACGGCGCATCTCTCGCAGATTGGTCTCCTCGGCAATCAGTGCGGCAGCCCGCTGCTCCACCCAGCTACGAGTCTCCTGCGATTCTCCCGCCAATAAAACTTCATACGGAACTGCCATAACCTACTCCTCTGCAAGCGATAGCAAGTGCTGCCGGAAACGTTCCTCGGCAATTCCAATCAGATTCCGATAAAACCTGCTTTGCGTAACGCCAGCCTTGTCTCCGCCCACCAGCAGAATGGCCTGCCGCTTCACATCAAAAGCAAAGGCAACGCGCCATTCTCCATTGCGTGTGCTAAAGCGAAGTTCTTTCATGTTGGCGTACTTTGAGCCCTTCAAGGTATCCACATGAGGCCGGTTCAAACTGGGTCCAAAGTGCTCCAACAGCTTGATCAACGCATAAATCTGCCTGCGTACGTCGAGGGGAAATGCCGAAAATTCCACCACAAATTCATCCTGCAGCAGAACCTGCCACGAACGTTCTGGCAAAGCCTTCATGGAAGATCTCCCCATGGAGCAGGAAAGGCCCGTTCACGCTGACCAATCCCAAGGTCTGCCTCAATCGCAGCGAACTGGCTCTCCCGCAAAAGTTCGGGGCTTTCCAGTAAAGAATGGCTCAGATTACATATGGAGTCAAGAACATATTTTACGTGACCTCCGGGCGGCTTTCCCTGCAGCAAGATCGGAGATTCTTCCTACACCAGCCCAACCACACTCAACAGGCCAAAGAGCACCTGCAGGGCCACTACCGCGGCTCCGGCGGCGATGGCCAGGCGCGGACGGTGACTTTCGTAAGCGTCGGCAAAAACGCCCGCCACAAAGGTGAGCACGAAAGGGACGGCCCAGAGGCACGGAAGAGCTCCGGAGTTGCTCCCCTGCAAAATCACGCAGACCAAAGCGCTGAGCAACGGAACCGTATTGCCAAAAAAGCGGGAGCGCCGGGTGAAGGCATACAGCACAAACGCGGCGGCCAGGGCCAGAACTAGGCCACTCTCGGCAAAAGAGAGGAAAAGAGCTCGGGCAGGCGCCAGCGAGAAGCCGCTCGGCCACGCATCGGGGCTGAAGGCGTAACGGAAGGCGTCCCACGAAAAGCCGTAGAGGGCAAACAGAGCTACGAGTGCGCCCAGAGCGGGCAGCAGAACCACCGGAACGATCATCCCGCGACGGCCCTCGCCCACCCAAAGCATGAAGCCCAGGCCCAGCACTGCCACCAGCGCCAGCGCGAAGAGGTGCGCTCCGGCCGCCACGGCAAAGATAGCCGTCAGCAGCACGATGCGCGGCCGCCATTTGCGACGCGGCCCCTGCATGGCGTGGGCCACACCGATGCAGGTGTAAAGACCACCATAAATGCCCAGCAACGCCAGCACTCCTGCGTCCGGCGTAACGCAGGCCCGCACCATGGCCGGACAAAAGCAGAAGAGTCCCAGCGCCGTATAGCCGCCCAGATTGCCGAAAAGCCGACGCGTAACCCACCACAGGCAACCGCCCAGCATGCAACCCACACCCAGGAACGGCAGCCGCAACAGCCAGGGAATCAACGGCAACTGATGGCGCAACTCCCAACTGGAGAGCGGCGCGTCGGCAGTCTGCACTACACGATTTTCCGGCGCGCGGAAGTAGTCAAACCCGCGCTCAATCAGCAGATTCAACGTGAGCGGCAGCCCCGCCATCCGGTCGGCCAGAATGCCCTCGCCCGGATTGCCGCAACTGGTGTAGTAACCCGCCAGCGCCGAGGGCTGCTCCCAGGTTTCGCGGCCACAGCGGGCCTGGCGATAATCGCTTTCGCTCAGCGGCTCGTGGGCGATCAGCCACATGCCTTGTGCCAGAAAACAGGCCAGCAACACGGCGGCAATGCGCTGCGGCAGATTGAAACGAAAGCGACGAAGAACTCCAAACTGATGGGCCATGATAAGGGAAGCTTGTCCTGCCCAGTGTAAACCGAGCGGTCCAACGTTGAGGGCTTTGTAACAGGAGCTGACTTTAATCGGGCCATCAATGCAGCCAAAGTAGCGAGGCTTCAGCCCCTGAAAATCCTTCCCCTCTTCGCATAGATTCAGCTCTTTTCTGCAACCTGCAAAGCCGTGGTCTTTCAAGAGCTTCCGTATTTTGCGGTGCTATTGCCCGGGAAAGATGCTCTAGGATGGAGGTCAGCCGCTATGGAGCCGATCACACACTTTCTTACCGGAGCCTGCCTGGGACGAGCCGGGCTGAATCGCAAGACCGCCTACGCCACGCTGGTGGCTGCCATGGCGGCCGAGGCGGCCGACATTGACGAGCTCTGGTCGCTGGCCGGTCCGGTGGAGGGCCTCAAACACCATCGCGGCATCACGCACACCTTGCTGGCCGCGCCGCTGCTGGCGGCCGCCGTGGTGGGCTGCGTCTGGCTCTACGAGCGATGGCGAACGCATCGTGCCCCTGCTCCCGACCAAAAAGTTAAAGTCCTCCCGGCGCCGGTGCGGTGGGGATGGTTGTATGCGACGGCTCTGCTGGCCACGCTCAGCCACCTGCTGCTGGACTGGACGAACAACTACGGTGTGCGGCCATTTTT
Source organism: Telmatobacter bradus (assembly GCF_048629425.1). Taxonomy (NCBI): domain Bacteria; kingdom Pseudomonadati; phylum Acidobacteriota; class Terriglobia; order Terriglobales; family Acidobacteriaceae; genus Telmatobacter; species Telmatobacter bradus. Next base: position 777,765 of record NZ_CP184532.1, on the reverse strand, counting down.
CCCTTTCAATCCGCGCTGGTATGCGGGCAGCTTCATGTACATTGTTGAACCGCTGCTGTGGCTACTGCTGGGCGCGGCTTTTGTGCTGCCGTGGCTGCTGGGGCTGGTGGATGGAGAGATTGGAGCCCGCCGCAAACCCTTGCGCGGGCAGGGATGGGCGATTTTTGCGTTGGCCGGAATGGGGTCGCTGTGGGGACTGCGCTGGACCGAGGCTAACCAGGCCCGCGCACTGGTAGAACACCAGCAACTGGGAGCGGAACCGGCCCTGCGGGTGGCCGTTGAGCCCTACCCGGTGAATCCCTTCCGCTGGCACGTCCTTGAGGAAACCCACAGTGCGTGGCAGACGGCGGAGGTGGATACGCTGCGCAATCAGGTGGAAAGCGATCCGCGGGCCGACCGGATTCCCAAGCCGGAGTGGACCGATGCGATCCGCACCGCCGAGCAGACGCCCCTCGGGCAGGCTTACATGGACTGGGGCCGCTGGGCCGTGGTGCGTGATCTGGGCCCCCAACCGCTGGAAGGACTGGAGACTCCGCAGCTTATGCCCGGCCGTCGCTGGACGACGGTGGAGTTCACCGATCTGCGCTTCGGCTATTCGTATCTGGGCCGGGGCGGGCCGGTAGAGCAGGCGCCGCTGACGGGTTGGGTGATGGTGGTGGATGGCCACGAAGAGGCCGGTCAGGCGCTTGGCCACAGGGTGCAGAGATAAGCTTGAAGCAATCCAGAGCGCGAAGAATGCGAGCGGAGATTTTCCCGCTATCAAAGATTTTTTCGTATCTTCAAAAAAGAAGAATTTGACCACTGGGCCATGGAACCCCAGAATAGAAGCTAGTTCTATGGGATGGCTGGCCGAATCAGTCCGCAATTCCCTGAATCGAGGTCCTGATGATCGCCTATCTGCTCGTGCTTGCTGCTCTTTTGAGCCGCCTGCTGCCGCTGGCCGGGGGCACCTTCCACGTCGGCTGGATGAACTTTACCGCCGTGGGCGGTGTGCTGCTCTACTTTGGCGCACGGCGCTCGGTGCGTGAGATGCTGGCTCCGCTGGTGTTGCTGATGGCGCTCGATTACTACCTGACCACCAGCGTCTACCACTTCAGCTTTTTCTGGCAAAGCTATATTCCCACCTGGATCTGGTACGCGGCAGCCATGCTGCTGGGCCGCATTCTGCTCAAGACTCACCTCAGCACGCTGCGCGTGGCAGTGGGCGCTCTGCTGGGCCCCACGTCCTTCTTTCTGGTTTCGAACTTTGCCGTATGGGCGGAAGGCGGCATGTACCCCAAAACCGGCGGCGGGCTGATTGCCTGCTACGTGGCCGGTCTGCCGTTCTACCGCAATGACCTGCTCTCCACCGGGCTGGTTTGCGCTCTGCTCTTTGGCCTGCCGGTGCTGGTGCGCCGCCTGAGTCCGCAGCATCCCAGTGCGACGGCCCCGGCCAAGTAATCTGCATTGAACGCAATAAAAAGGGGAGGGCTTTGGCCCTCCCCTTTTTATTGCCTACAGTTAAATCGCCCGCCTACGGCTTCCAGCGGATCTCACAGCCAATGCCAGCCCGCTGGTCGTCAGGGACCTTGTGCCCGCCAATGGTCAGATCGATGGAAAAGCGAACGTCTTCGCCGCTGACGGGAATGCCGTTGCCGGGGCGGCTGGAATCCCATTCGCCGCGATAAACCAGCTTGAATTCCTTATTGAAGATAAAAACGTCGGGCGTACACGTTGCATGAAAGGCCTTGGCAACCTCTTGCGTATCGTCCAAAAGATAGGGAAAGTTGAAGTTGTTGGCCTGAGCCTGTTCCATCATGCCAACGGAATTGTCGGCCGGGTAGGAAACAACATCATTGGAATTGATGGCCACAATGCCCAGCGGCTTGGCCGCGTACATGCGGCAAAGTTCCCCCAGATTCAGCTCCATGTGCTTGACGTAGGGGCAATGGGGACAAAGAAAGACCACCAGAATGGCTTTTTTACCTAGAAAATCGTCGCGGCAAACGGTTTTTCCGGTCAGAACATCGGTGAGGGAAAAATCTGGTGCGATGGTTCCCAACTCGAGCATGGTGGATTCGGTCAGAGCCATTCTTCCTGTCTCCTTACGCAGATCCCCGGAACGAGAGAAGACTCGCTCTGAGCCCATGGGGAAAGGGCTCATCCCTGTATATCGTCTGCTCGGGCAGGTGGCGTGAGGGCTCAGGCGCTGTGCAAATTAAAATAGTCCGCCCTGAAGCCCCGGCATGGGATAACCAAAGTGCTCGTAAGCCAGCCGCGTGGCCACTCGACCGCGAGGCGTGCGGTCCAGAAAGCCGATCTGGATGAGAAACGGCTCATAAACCTCTTCGAGCGCATCTTCTTCCTCGGCCAGCGTGGCAGCCAGCGTACTCAGACCCACGGGTCCGCCATCGTACTTCTCGATGATGGTGCGCATCAACTTACGATCCACCTCGTCAAAGCCGTGCGCGTCCACTTCCAGCATGGTCAGGGCGGCGTTGGCCGTAGGGCGGTCGATCACGCCCGTGCCGCGCACCTGAGCGTAGTCACGCACGCGGCGCAGCAGGCGGTTGGCAATGCGCGGTGTGCCACGGGAACGCAGGGCGATTTCGCTGGCGCCGTCCGCATCAATGGGTACGCCCAGCACCTCGGCCGAGCGCTCCACAATCACCCGCAAGTCCTCATCGGTGTAGAACTCCAGCCGCAGCAGAATGCCGAAGCGCGCCCGCAAAGGCGAACTGAGCAGACCGGGTCGGGTGGTGGCTCCGATGAAAGTAAAGGGCTTGATCTCCATCACATGGGTGCGGGCCGCCGGGCCCTGGCCAATGATGATGTCCAGTTGGTAGTCCTCAAGCGCCGTGTAGAGCTTTTCTTCCAGCACCGGCTGCATGCGGTGAATTTCATCCAGAAAAAGCACCTGGCGGTCATGCAGGTTGGTCAGGATGGCCGTCAGGTCACCCTGGATTTGCATTGCCGGACCCGAGGTCTGCTGGAAGGCAACGCCAAGCTCGTTGGCGATGATGGTGGCCAGCGTCGTCTTGCCCAGTCCTGGAGGTCCGAAGAGCAGCACATGGTCCAGCGCTTCGCCGCGCGATTTGGCGGCTTCGAGGGCGATGGCCAACTGCTCCTTAGCCTTGGCCTGACCGATGAACTCACCCAACCAGCGTGGGCGCAGCTTCAGTTCGTAGTTCTGCTCCTCATCGGCACAACTGGAGCTGACGAGCCTTTCCGGCGAATTGTCTTTAATGGCCACTGAGGAGAAGTGTAGCGGCTCGGGGTGGAACGGGCAAAGCGGCTGACTGTGCAAAGCCCTCTACCCGCCATGATTTCCATTGATTTACGCCGGCACTTCGACCTTTGGCCAGTAACGGAAGTTGCGATAAATGGCTTGGCCCTGGCCGCTGGCGTAAAGCGCCGGACGTACATCGAGGAATCCGCCCAGCACGTTATGCTGCATGCCGCTGATCTCCACCGAAGTTTCCGTGCGCCGCCACTCCTCGCCCGGGAAGCGGTAGTAAAAATCCACCTCTTCGCGGTCGTTCACAATGCGCAGCGTGACCCGGGCAACCTTTTCCCGTACCTTGCTTTTGAAGGAATACACCGGCGAAATGATTGCCAACCCCTCGCTGTTGATCTGGAAGCCGGTCAGGTGCTCGGCGTTGTAGTAGAGCAGCAAACCCGCCTCGCAGCCGGGTCCCACCTCCACATCGACCTCGACCGTGTAGCTGTGGCCGCCCACCACCGTGGTCAGCGGCGAGGATTCTCCGATGCTCTTGCCCTTGGCCTTCAGTTCCAGCGCGCCCTTGCCGGTGGTAAAGCGCTGGCGGTCAAACTCATGCCAGAAGCTCCACTGCAAGCCCAGTTCCGGCGTGGTAAAGCTGTCGGAAGGGTCATCAAAGGGCTGCTGGGTTGCGCCAGCCACGGGCAGCGGCAGCGCATCTTCGGCCTTTACGCCGGGGGGCACACGGAACCAGCCATCCGGGGTCCACTCGATGGGCAGCAGCAACGCCTGCCTGCCGAGCGAGCGGTAACCATTTTCATATGCGTGCACCGTCATGAACCAGCGGCCATCAGGGGTATCAACGAGCCGCCCATGGCCAACGCTGAGCCAGCGGTCGTCACGGGAGCCGGTGTGGGCAATCGGATTGTAGGGCGAGTACTCCCACGGGCCGTCGGCGTGACGGCTGCGGGCGGAAACCGCCATATGGCTAGTAGCCGGACCGGCCGTTCCACCCTCGGCCACATTCAGATAAAACCAGCCATTGTGTTCGAGCACCTTGGGGCCTTCCAGGCAGGTGCACTCCATGCGGATGTTGGCAGGCACCGGCCACGCATCAAAGACTTTGCGCGGCTTGACCTTGACGCTCAGACCGTCGGCGTTCAGTTCCGCCATCTGGCCACCGGCAAGGTAGAGAAAACGCCGACCGTTCTCGGCGATGTGAGCCGGATCGATGCCGCCAATGCCCAGACTGACCGGCTCGCTCCACGGACCTTCGGGGCGATCAGCATGCACCACGTTGATGACGTAATTGGCCGGGAAATAGATGTAGAAGCGTCCCTTGTGCTCGCACAGATACGGAGCCCAGACGATGCCGTAGTAGCCATGCAACGCGGCAGCCACCGGCTTCCAGTTGATGAGGTCGCGCGAGTGCCAGATAAGCAGGCCGGGCGCGTAGTCAAAGCTGGAATGGGTAAGGTAAAAATCATTGCCCACGCGGATGGGACTCAGATCAGGATGATTGCCGCCCAGAATCGGGTTGCGAAAGGTTGCGGCATCGGTTGCGGCAAACAGACTCTTGGGACGGCAGGCAAGGCCCAGGGCAGAAGCAGAACTCAAGGCAACAAAATCGCGGCGGCTGATCATGATCCCGCATTATAGAGAGCCGACGACCGAATGGTAAATTGATTTATTAAAACAATCCTTCCCTTGTTGTCCTCCGCCTGCCGTAAATTCTGTTGCTGCCGCCTTGTGCCAAAGCAATCCTTGAAGAAGCTGCAGAAAATCTTGTTGCAAGGGGAGGGAGCGGGGCATTCATGCCCCGGAAGAGGTCGGCCGAAGAACGTGCCTTCAGGCACGGGTATTTCCCTGATACACAAAATACCCGCAACAAAACAGGCAATGGAATGGGCAAAGCTCATGCAAAGATGAGCTGAATTGTCCCCCGAGGCTGAAGCCCGCACTCCCGTACCTGGACATTTGCGAGGGTTAAAACCCTCGCCTCCCTCCAGAATGAGTTTTCCCGAAGTTATTCAGCCGAACCAAGGGCCACCAACTCTGCACGGAAAAACTGAGAGCTGAGAGCCGACAGCCGCTCCCCGCCCCGATCTGCACAGGCGCGCGCATCCGCCGGGAACCTATAATCCAGCCATGGGCCCGAGCCTTTTTGACACCCTGAACGAGCACCCCGACGAGCATGCCCGCGCACGCATGGAAGCACTGCGCGCCGAGCTGCGCCACCACGAACACCTGTACTACGTGCTGGATACACCGATGATCAGCGACGCCGAATATGACGCGCGGATGAACGAGCTGAAGCAGCTGGAGGCCGCGCATCCCGCGCTCATCACAGCCGACTCGCCTACCCAGCGCGTGGGCGGCAAGCCCGCCGACGGCTTCCAGAAGGTGGCGCACTCGCGCTCCATGCTCTCGCTCGACAACGCCTACTCGGCCGAGGACTTGGCTGCATGGGAAGCGCGCTGCCGCGAGTTGGCCGCCGGAGTCGAACTGGAATACGTGGCCGAACTCAAGCTGGACGGCCTGAGCGTGGCCCTACGCTACGAACCCAGCGCCAACGGCGGTGCGCGGCTGACCACAGGCTTGACTCGCGGCGACGGCCAGACCGGCGAAGACGTTACCTCGAACATCCGCACCATCCGCAGCGTTCCCCTCGGCATCTCTGCCGAAAAACTCAAGCTGGCTGGTCTTCCACAGAGCTTTGAAGTACGCGGTGAAGTGGTGATGCCGCAAGCTGCCTTTGAGCGGCTGAATGAGGAACGCGAACAGCTGGGGCTGGCAGCCGCTGTGAATCCGCGCAATGCCGCCGCCGGTACCCTGCGCACGCTGGAACCCTCTATTGTGGCCAACCGTCGCCTGGTCTTTTTTGCCTATTTTCTGCTGGCCAATGGCGAATACATGGCCTGGGGCCAACGCACCACGCTCGACGCGCTCTCCACGCTCGGCTTCCGCGTCAACGACCATCGCGAGCTGGTGCGCACGGTGGAAGAAATGACCGCATTCATCGACGCCGCTGAAGCAGGCCGCGAGTCGCTCGGCTACGAGATCGACGGCGTGGTGCTCAAGGTGGACAGCCACGCCGCCCAGCAGCGCATTGGTTCCACCGCCCGCGCCCCGCGTTGGGCCATCGCCTACAAATTCACCGCGCGGGCCGGAATCACCCAGGTGCAGGCAATTACCGTACAGGTGGGCCGCACCGGCAAGCTCACCCCAGTGGCCGAGTTGCAGCCAGTCTTTATTGGAGGCACCACCGTCAGCCGCGCGACCCTGCACAACGCCGATTTTGTTTCTGATCTGGGACTGAAGATCGGCGACTGGGTGAAGGTCGAGCGCGGTGGCGATGTGATTCCCAAGGTCGTGGAAGTCATCGACGACGCCGAGCACCCGCGCGGGAAGTCCCCCTTTATTTTCCCTGCGGACTGTCCGGAGTGCGAAAGCGAGGCCGTCCGCGCCGAGGGCGAGGTGGACTACCGCTGCGTGAACGCAGCCTGCCCGGCCAAGCAACGGGAATCACTGCTGCACTTTGTCTCTCGCAACGTGATGAACATCGACGGCATGGGCGAGGCCGTGGTGCAACAACTGCTCGACAAGCAACTGATCCACAGCTTCGTCGATCTGTACGCACTCACCTTTGAGCAGCTTGTGGCACTTGAACGCTTCGGCGAAAAATCCGCTCGTTCTCTGCTGGAAGAGATTGCCAAATCCAAACGCGCAGGCCTCGCCCGCGTGCTGATGGGTCTGGGCATCCGCTTTGTGGGTGAGCGCACCGCCGAGCTGCTGGCCGAGCACTTCGGCTCCATCGACGCCCTTGAAGCCGCCACGGCGGAAGAGCTGGTTGCGGTGGAGGAAGTGGGGCCACGCATTGCCGTGAGCATCGTCGAGTTCTTCCACCAGCCGGCGAATCTGGAACTGGTGCGCGGCCTCCAGCAGGCCGGGGTCGATATGACGGCGGAAAAGAAGGTACGCACGGCGCAGCTGGCCGGGCTGATCTTTGTGCTGACCGGAACCCTGCCCACTCTCAGCCGCGATGAAGCCAAACGCAGAATCGAGGACGCCGGTGGCAAAACAGCGGGTTCGGTAAGCAAAAAAACCAACTACGTAGTGGCTGGCGAAGAGGCCGGATCGAAGCTCGACAAGGCGCAGGCCCTCAACGTGCCGGTGATTGACGAAGCAGGCCTGCTGGCCTTGCTGGAGACTGTGCCGGAGCAGGCATAACCAAGCTGACTGCGGAAAAACTCACACCAGAGTGGATTGGTATTTGCGGAGGGAGCAGGGGCCTTAAGGCCCCTGAAGCAGGGATACCGCGAAGATCGCCTTTAGGCGCGGGCTTTTTCTTACTTTGGCTGCAAACTTCCGAAAGACTTCCGGGGCTGAACAGGCTGCGGAAAAACTCTCTTGGGGCTCGGTTTTGAAAGGGCACGGCTTCAGCCGTGCCAAATAAACGCAATAAAATCAACGGGGCTTTAGCCCCTGAGGGACGTTTCTCTCCTGCCCCCCGCAAGGATTCAACCGTTTTTCCGCAGCCTGTGAAGCCCCCGCTCATTTTGCCGTTTTTTGCAGGGGTTAAAACCCCTGCCTCCCTCCGCTCCGAGTTTTGCACAGCCCGTTTAGCGACTGGAACGCACCCGCGCAGCAGCACGCAATTCGCGTTCCCGTTCCCGTTCCCAGGCCTCGGCTCTCCAGTTTCGCGACTTGTGCCGCGGCATCTCGGATGGACTCTCCTCTTCCAGCTCCGCTACTGCTTCCACTTCCACCTTGGCCGGCATGCGCACCAGCGCGGAAGCCGCCCGCGCGGCAGGCTTGGAAGAGGGTAAAGCAGCCGCAGGAATCAGACGCGCCGAGGATTCATCTTCCTCAAAGCTGCTCGTCGTGGTCAAGCTTGCATCGCTGAAGCGGGCAACGCTCCGCCGCGGCTCGCTCAGCCGTTCGCGAATCAGATAAGAGTCAGAGATTTCGTGGCGCTCCGCTGTGCCATGAACCTCACCACGCACGTCAACATGCGTAGCGAGATGCGTATCGAGGCCAAAAGAGCCATCCGCCACATCCATGGCATCAATACCCTTGCTAGACTGACCGCCGATGGAACGCGCCATGTAGTCATCCACCAGCTTATGAAGACAGGTTTGCCCGCACAAATGTTTAGAGTTGGCCCGCAAACGGTTGCGAGAGTTCCATCCACTGATGCGCAGTTCCCCACCCATTTCGTAGGCCACAAACCAGTGGTTGGTCTGCTTTTTTTCCGCTGCACAAATGTCGCAAGAAATCGCCTGTCGGATCACTGTTCCCACCCCCCAACCGCGCCCTCTGGCAACGGCCTGGCAAAATCGCGGCTGTACGGCTCACGCTTGGCAGATCAGTACTCTCCCACCTGCCTACGTCCTTCTCAGGGGGGCCTGCCCGGATTTCACCTTCCCCTATTTCATCGTGCAATCGCTCAACTAAGTGAGTCCAAATACTGAGGAAATCCCCTCTGGAGCAAATTTGGACAACAGGCGCCAAAACGTCCTGAATTGAAACACTTTTCTGCCTCACCCCGCTCCATTTCCGCCTTTTCTTCTTCAAAATCATGATTCCAAAAGGAAAAATGGCTCGTCAGGCGTTCATGCCACAAAAAAACACAGGCTCCCGTTCTCCGGGAGCCTGTGTTGAGCGTAAATACCTTCTGAAAATGCATTTACTGCTTTGGTACGAAGTAGCCTTTTTTGGTTCGCACCGTATAGCGACGGTCGTTGCAGTACAGGTAGATGGGCCGGAAGGATCCATCCATCTTGAAGTCGGCCGGGGTATAGGTGAGCGCGTACTGGCTGCGCAGTTCTTCTTCGATGTCGGTAAAACTCTTGGAAATATCTTCGACCGAAGGCGGGAAGAAGGCCTGACCGCCGGTCTCGCTGGCCAACTGCTCCATAACCTTGTCGCCGGGGCCACGGCTGGGGGTCCAATTGGTGCTGATGGCGTAGATGATGGTTTCGGAGCGCTGGCAGGCCTTGATGGCCTCGCCCAGATAGGCGTGGCTCTGGTTGTCATCGCCATCGGAGAGCAGAATCATGGCCTTGCGCACCGGCTCCACGTTACGGCCAATGCCCTGCAGCTTGTCATGGCAGGCTGTATAGACGGCATCGTAGAGCGCCGTGCCGCCGCCCGGCTTCAGGCGGTTGATGCCGGTTTCCAGCGCGTCCAGATTGTTGCTCCAGTCGGCGGTCACGTTGGGCGTCACATCAAAGCCCATGACAAAGGCGCGGTCAGAGCGAGCCTTGAGAATCTGCAACAGAAACTCGGTAGCCGACTGCTGCTCGAACTGAAAACGGGAGTGGATGGAACTGCTGGCGTCCACCACAATGCCCACCCGCAACGGCAGATTGATCTGCTGATGGAACGAGTTCACATGGGCCGGAGCCTTCTGGTCGTCGAGCAGGGCAAAATCGCTCAATTTCAGATCCGGGTTGTAGTGCCCATGCTTGTCGGTCACGGTGAAGATCAGATTGACTTCGTTCACCTGAGCCTTCAGGGTGGTCACGCCCACGTCGGTGGTGGCCTCGCTTGACGGAGCCTGCTCCTGCGGCTGGGCAATCGGGGCAGACGTGGACTGCTGCGTGGCGGCCGGAGCCGTCGGCTGCTGGGCAGCAAGCAAGGACGCCGCGAGCGGCGCTGCAAGCATGAAACCAAATATCTTTCTGATCATAGCTCCCTCATTCTAGTGCAAAACCAGAGGCCCTGTATGCCCGGAAAATTGTGCCGCATCAATGCTCCCTGCGGGTTGCATGGACTCAAGCATACTGCCTCCGGGACAGAGCAACTCTGGCTCAGCTTCAACCATTCGTTCCAGCCCGCCAGCACCTCCGGGCGGGGCAGAAATCATGCCTTTTTGGCGGCTACGGGCTCTGCCTCAAGCCGCAGTAAAAACTCCTCCAGCTCGGGCGCCAACGGTGCCGTCAGCTTGAGAGCCTTATGCGAAACCGGATGCTCAAATTCGAGCTCGGCCGCGTGCAGAAAATTGCGTTCCAGCCGCAGCCGTTCCGGCTCATGATTGCGCCGGGCCGTACGCGAGCTGAACAGGTTGGCAGCCACCTGATCGGTCACCTGCCCTGGTCCGCCATAGAGCGTATCGCCCACCACCGGATGCCCCAGCGAGGCCATGTGCACGCGAATCTGATGCGTGCGGCCGGTCTCGATCTGTACCCGAACCAGACTAAAGCGACCAAACCGGCCTTCAAAGGACCGGATCACCTCATAGTGAGAGACGGCTGAGCGGCCATTTTCGTTAGGTGCGGTGGTCATACGCGTGCGCCGGGCCGGGTCGCGGCTGATGGCGGCATTCACGGTGCCACGCGGCCGCTCAAACGCTCCCACCACCAGCGCCACATAAGTCTTCTTCATCTTACGTTCGCTGAACATGGTACCCAGCAGCGAGTGGGCGCGATCATTCTTGGCCACCACGATCAAGCCGCTGGTGTCTTTGTCCAGCCGGTGCACAATGCCGGGCCGCATCTCACCGCTGACGCCGGAGAGCTTTTTGAAGCGGAAGAGGATGGCGTTCACCAAGGTGCCGCGCGAGCGCTCGTCCTCATTCTGACCCGAACCAGCGTGGACCATCATTCCGGCCGGCTTGTTGATGACGGCCAGGCTGGCATCCTCGTAGATGACGTCGAGCGGAATATCTTCCGGCATGGCCTTGAGCGGCGCAGGCCGCGGCTCACCCTTGATCTCGATCCGCTCACCACCACGCAGCTTGAACGAAGCCTTGTTGACTTCGCCATCCACCAGCACATCGCTCTGGTCAATGAGCATCTGTACGCGCGCGCGGCTCACACCGGGCAGTTGGCTGGCCAAATACGCATCCAGACGCTGGCCAACGACTTCACCAGGAGCGATCAGCTCACTCGGCAAGGGACCAAACTCTTCCGGAGCAAGCGTCGGCTCGACGGCTTCTACCGCAGCCCCGTTTACTTCTTCTTCGTCCTCTTCCAGGTCAAAACGAAACACAACGGGTTCGTCCGCCGAGAGCAGGATCGCCGCCGGTTGGGCATCTTTCTTTTTTGCAGCAGTCTTCTTCGGCTTAGCCATGGAGGACCTCACTTTCACTTTCGTTGCGCGCCGGAGAATCGACGCGTTGTTCCCGCAGCAGCCACGCACCAGCGAGCACTGCAGCAATCGCAGCCAGTTGCGGCCCGTCAAGCGCGCCTTGCAGCATGCGCCCGCGGCCTTCGTCGGCACGCCATAATTCTGTTAAAAACACCACCACGCCAAAGCCCATCAGCCCGGCTCCTGCCACATCGCCCGGCTGGCGAACCTTGAGCTGCCACAGCAGCAAAAACACCGTGAGCAAGAGCCAACCCAGAGCCGCATAGGCCTGCACCGGATAGAGCGCAACGCCCAGCGGCGTACCACTCATGCGTGCCGCCATGGTGCTTGAATACGTTACGGCCCAGGGCAGCGCCTCGGGCGCGTCCGCCCCATAGCCGGAACCAGCCAGCAAGGCTCCCAACTGCTCAAAAGCCAGTCCGATAGCCACCGGAACAGCCAACGCATCGGCCACCGTCAGCGCCGGGAGATTTTTTTTGCGGGCGTACAGCCACGCAACAGCAACGCCCGCCAGCGCCCCCGCACCGGAAAGCAGTGGATGATGCACCATAGCCAGGGCCAGCAGCCACGAAGGATGCACACGCAGCATGCTCCAGTTGAGCAGAACCAGCAGCAGACGCTCGGCAACAATGGCGGCAAAGAGCGTGTAAACACACAGGTTCCACACCGCACTGGTCTCCAGACGAAAGCGCCGCGCGGTAGCCTGAGCCAAAAATAGCGCCAGCAGAACGCCCATCGCCGCAGCCGCCCCGTAGCTGGGCACAATCACCGCACCAAGATGGAACAAAACAGGATGCACCAGAAGAGAATACTAGGCGGGAGGCACTTCAGGGGAGCACGGGCACAGTGGAAACCGGCAGCGGCAAAGCCACCCACTCACAAAGTTGCCCTGAAAAACAAGAAGCCGACCCGCTGGGCCGTGGTCGATTAGGCTGGTGAACCCGTCCTAAGACGGTGGAGTTCTCCGCGGTTCATTAGGCATTCCGGACTGGCGGACACGGCACACAGAACCGATTTTTCGAGTCGAACCCCTGTTCAATGAATGTTGGTTCAACCAGCGTTCTCTTCCACCTGCTTTGCAGGCCGGTTTCTAGCTTGGATAGTAGGGGCTTTCGGGCGGAATTACAAGTCTTGTTCTATGCGGTCGGGCTGTGCTACTTTCTTGGACCTTCACTTTTTTGCACAGGGAGCGCAGAAGGGATTTTCTGCACTCTTTCCGCGTCTTTTCCCACTTTTGCACGCTTTGCCCCCGGTGTATTCCGCGCCACACACCAAAAAATAATGAGCGCACCCAGACTTCAGGCGCGCTCCGTTCCCACTCTTGGCGATTCAGATTTCTGCTCTAGACGCCCATGCCGCGATCGCTTTCGAGCACCTCATCGAGCAGACCCCGCAAACTTGCGGCACGCACCTGAGCCTGGCTGATCTCGGGCGGCGTCTGTTGCGAAGGCGCTGACTGCGGTGTAAGGCGGGCCAACTCATCGGCCATGTTCAGCGCAGTCAGAACGGCAACACGCAGGGAATCCACAGTACGCCCCTGCGCGGCCACGGCGCGCATCTTCGCATCCACCGTATGGGCCAAGGCGCGAATGTGCTCCGGATCCTGCCCCGACAGGTGGTACGACTGATCGTAAATCTCAACCGTCACATAGTCGATTTTGCCGCCGCTCTGTTCTTCCGCCATTTCCTCCCTCACAGCTCCAGCGAATCGAGTTGCGCCAACAGGCGTTCAATGCGCTGCCGCACCTGATCCCGTTCTCCACGCAATACTTCCATATCCTTCTGGATCATCTCAACCAAGGTGTTCTGCTCGCGCAACTGCACTTCCTGCTCGGCCAGACGCGACTCCACGGCCAGACGCTGCCGCCTCTCGCTCTTCACCAGTTCCACGGCACGCAGAATGCGCTCTTCGAGAGCGGAAAATTCATCGGCGCTCAGTGCCACAGCCGACTTTGTTTCCGCTGCGGGCGCTCCTGCCTGCAGCTGCTCCGGAACAAAATCCGTATCCTGTCCCGCGTTCTGCGGCTGGGCCTGCCCAGCTGCGGCCGCTTCCTCCGACTCCCAAAACGTCTGCGTCATTGAAACTCTTCCTCCGCCCTGATCTGCGACTTCATCTCTTCAAACCGTTCTTTCGGCTTGTTCGTGTCAGTATATCCCGCCGCTGTACTGTTGATTGTAGTCAATCAATAGCGAAAAACCGCAGGCTTTGCTCCAGCCAGACTCAAACCTTACACATGCAAAAAAGCAGGCCGCAGCTTTCTTCAGCCACGGCCCGCTTTTCTTGTTGATTCTTTGAAATTACTTACTCAAGCCCGCAGACGTGCGCCTACTTTACCGACAGCCGCAATCACCTGCTCCTGATAGCTCTGCAGTTCTTCTTCACGCAAGGTGCGGTCGGCAGCCTGGAAGGTGGTACCCAACAGCAGCGAGTACTCCTTGCCCTCCATGCGCTTGTCGCGGAAGACCTCACGCACGCGCCAGTCCACCAGTTCAGGCAGATCAAGGCCGGCCAGTGCCTTGTCCACAGCCTCCCACGCAATACTCTCCTCCAGAACCAGAGAGAAGTCGCGACGCACCGGCTGGAAGCGAGAAATATCACGCGAAGCAGGCTTGGCGAGAGGCTGTTTGTAGAGGCGATCCAGATAAATTTCGCCTGCAATCACCGGCTCCTTGAGCTTGCGCTTGGAGGCTTCAGCCGGATGCAACTGGCCGAACCAACCCACCGTTGCGCCATCCACCACAATGCGGGCAGCGCGGTAAGGATGCAGCCACGCGGGCGTGATGCCAGCCTCGGCCGGGAAGCGGTCGTAGTAGACGCTGCGTGCCTGGAAGCGGCCAATCACCTGCTCCACCGCGCCCTTCACGTCGAAGAAGTCTACCGCACGGCCCTTATGCAGCGCGCCCTGCTCGGCCAAGCTGCCCACCGCGCCAAAACTCAATGCGGGACGCTCATCCACCTTTTCCGTGGTGCCGCTAAAGACCGTGCCCAATTCGAACAAACGCACGTCGCTCACGTCGCGGTTCAGATTGCCGGCAATCATCCCGAGCATGCCCGGAACCAGCGACGGCCGCAGCACGCCAGCCTCTTCACTGAGTGGATTGCCGAGCGGAACCACCTGCCCAGGTAGTTGCGTGGTCAGATCGGCCTCGACCTGCGAGCAGAAGGTGCTGCTGATGGCCTCATGGAAGCCAGCGGCACGCAACGTCTGCCGCACCGCAGCTTCATTCTCAGCCCAGGGCAGGGCACGCACACCGCCGCCAAACGAAGGCAGCGTGTTCTGAAAGCGGTTGTAGCCATAAACGCGCGCAACCTCTTCGATCAGGTCGATCTCGCGCTCCACGTCGAGCCGCCAACTGGGCAGCGTCACCAGCCACGCCGCAGCTGGCTGACTAGCCAACTCGCTGACCTGCTGGCTCGCCAGTTTGCAACCAAGCGCCGAAAGCACCGTCTCAACGATTGCCGCGGTCAAACCTTCTTCGTCGATGGTCTTGCCAAGGATGCGCTTGACTTCGCTCAGGCGCAGTTCCACAGGCTTGCGACCCGCAGTCTTGGCGGCCATGGCGGGAACCTGCGCATCGACCACATCGCCCTCGATCCAACCGCCGCTGGCGAGCAGAATGCTCGACACAAGATCGGAGCCAGTGAGCGCTGCATTGAAGTCCGCGCCGCGTTCGTAGCGATGGCTGGCGTCGGTGTGCAATCCGTGACGGCGAGCGGTACGGCGCACGGCCACCTGCTCAAACCAGGCCGACTCCACCAACACGTTCTTCGTCGCGAGCGTAATCATCGAGTCCCATCCGCCCATGACACCAGCCAGCGCCAGCGGCTTTACATCGTCGGCGATGATCAGGTCTTCTGGATCGAGCGTGCGTTCAACGCCATCGAGCGTCTTCAGCTTTTCGCCCTTCTTGGCGCGGCGCACCACGATTCCGCCTTCCACCTTGTCGTAATCAAAGGCGTGAGTGGGTTGGCCAATCGAGAGCCATGCGTAATTCGACGCGTCCACGGCGTTGGAAATCTTCTTCTGCCCGAGCAGGTCAAAGTAGGTGCAGACCTCGGCTCCGGCAAACCAGTCGCGCGAGTCGGTAATAGTGATGTCGCGCAGGATGCGGGCACTGTAACGGCCACAAGCATCTTCCGCCTCAATGCGCACACTCACTGGCTTGGCTGCGGGCTTGAAAGCGGGCAGCGCGTACTTCACCTCGGGCAAAGGCAAGCCATAGATGGCCGCCGCCTCCCGCGCTACGCCGTAGTGATTCATGGCGTCCACGCGGTTGGTGGTTACGTCCATCTCCAGCAGGACGCCGTTGCCCTCTGCCAGCGGATAAACGCCATCCACGGCAATGCCGCGCAGGGTAAGATCTTCGGCCAGCTTGTGGTCGTCTACGGGAAGCTCGGGCAGGTAAGCTCTCAGCCACTTCGTCAGAATTTGCATGCGTACATTCCTTGTGCGGGCAAGTCAGCAAGTCAGCAAGCCAGCAAGCCAGCAGGATCTTAGTCCTGCATGGCTGCCAACAAGCCATTGAGGAGCCTGGCAACTTCTTCACACTGCTCCATCAATTCCCTGACGCTTCCCTCGTTCATCCATTTCAAATCTGAAGCCAGCTACACGAACTGACTCAAGAACCGCATATCGCCGGCATAGAATTGGCCAATTTCGCTGATGCCGTACTTCATCATGGCAATACGCTCCACGCCCATGCCGAAGGCAAAGCCGGAGATCTTCTTGGAATCGTAGCCGGGCTGCTTTTCAGCAGCAAAAGCGAAGACTGCCGGATCCACCATGCCACAACCAAGCAACTCGATCCAGCCCGAGTCCTTGCACTTGCGGCAACCCTTGCCTCCGCAGAAGATGCAGCTGATCTGCACGTCGGCGCTAGGCTCGGTAAACGGAAAGAAGCTCGGAAAGAAGCGCGTCTTCACCGACGAGCCGAAGAAGGCCTTCATCGCGTAGTCGAGCGTGCCCTTTAAGTCAGAGAAGGTAATGTTCTCGTCCACGCACAAACCCTCCACCTGATGGAAGATCGGCGAGTGGGTAGCGTCGGCGGCGTCGTTACGATGCACCTTGCCGGGAATCACGATCCGCACCGGCGGAGCCTGAGCTTCCATGGTGCGCATCTGCACGGGCGAGGTGTGGGTGCGCATCAGCAGGCGGTCGCGCTGATTGCGCTTTTCCTGCCCGGCCACCACCAGCGTGTCCTGCGTATCGCGCGCCGGATGCCCGGGCGGAAAATTCATGCACTCGAAGTTGTAGAAGTCGCTTTCGACCTCCGGCCCCACACCCACCGAGTAACCCAGCGAGGCAAAAACCGCCACAATCTCGTTCATGGTCTTGGTAATGGGGTGCTCGGCGCCCAGCAACCGGCGGGTGCCGGGCAGGGTGATGTCGAGGGCCTCGGCCGCCAGAGCCGCATCCGACGGACCCGCGCCCGCCGCCGTTTCCAGCAGCGCCTCGACCGTCTTCTTCAGCTCGTTAAAACGCTGGCCGAGCGCCTTTTTGGCCTCCGGCGGAGCCGCTTTCAGCCACTTGCCCGAGACGTCGTTCAGTCGGCCCTGCTTGCGCCCGAGCCACTCCAGGCGAAAGGACTCAACGCCCGTCTCGCCCTCGATCGATGCCGCAGCCTCTTGTGCCTCAGCCGTCAATGCAGCAAAAGCTTGATTCAGCGACGCATCGTCAAATGCTGTCAGATTGGGAATCGCTTCGTTCTTCATGCGTAATCTACAGAATAAACCACGAAGCAGGGGCGGTTGCTCGGTTATTTTCGGCTCTGAAACCCGTTTCTGGAACTTCGGATCACCTACCGCTGCTGCGGCTTTTCGGCACGCGCATTCAGGCTACGCACGGCCCAACCTGCGCCCAATTCGTGCCGCGCACCGGAATACCCCGCGCATTTTCAAATTTTCCTTTTCTTCTTGCGCACTCTGCGTCTCCGCGCACCTACGCACCCCCTACACTGAGGAGGAACGGCGGCCAACGCCGCTCACGACGCCTTTGCTGTGGGTGATGAATCCGTGAAAAAACTTCTTCTTGTCTACTTTCTTTTTGCCTTGCCTCTGCTGGCCGCGCCCCGCGTACTCACGGGATCGAATCCCGCGCCTCGCGAACTTTACGCCGCCGAACAACTGCGCGCCGCCACCAGCCAGCTTTCTGGCAATGAAACCATCCTTCTGGCGCGCTGCGACGATCCGGCACTGAAGCCCTACGCCGCACAACTGACTGCGCTCTCCGCCAGCGTGCCAGAAGCCTTTGCGCTACGTCGCGTGGGTAACACGATTCTGGTGGCCGGAGCCGATGCCAGCGGCGTGCTCTATGGCGCTCTGGAACTGGCTTCACGCATTCGCGCGGCCCATGCGCTGCCTGCGGCAATCAGTGTGGACGATCATCCGCACCTGAAGCTGCGCGGCACCGTCATTGGCATGCAGAAGCCGGAAATCACCTACGAGGGCGCGGAGTACGACTACCGTTACACGCCCAAGGAATTTCCCTTCTTCTACGACAAGGTCCGCTGGACCAAATATCTGGACATGCTGGCTGCCGAGCGCTACAACGCGCTCTATCTGTGGAATGGCCATCCCTTCACGTCGCTCTTGCGGCTACCCAAATATCCCGAAGCGCAGGAGCTCACCGACGCTCAGCTGGAACAGAACATCGCCATGTTCCGCTGGCTGACCGCGGAAGCAGACCGGCGCGGCATCTGGGTGATTCAGGGCTTTTACAATATTCATCTTTCGCACACTTTTGCGAAGGCGCACAATCTGCCCAATCATCTTTCCAGCCCCAACGAACTGGCCACAGCCTACACGCGCTACGCCCTCTCTGAGTTCATTCGCGAATACCCCAGCGTGGGCCTGCTGATTACACTCGGCGAAGCCATGAGCCCCAAGTACGGCGCGCAGTGGATGAGCGAGGCCATTCTTCCCGGCGTGAAGGATGGGCTGGCTGAACTTGCAACGCAGACAGGCCACGCCGTGCCCGAGCCGCCCATCATCGTGCGCCGCCACTCCACCGACATTGACGCAGTGATGAACGCCTCGCACCCGCTCTACTCGAACATCGACACCATGTTCAAGTGGAATGGCGAATCGCTCACCTCCTCCGACGTGCGCGGCCCGGTGCTCAAGCAGTTCACAGAGCTGATCCCAATCTCCAAGGTCACCATCGCCAACGTGCATTTGCTCTCCAACCTGGAACCCTTCCGCTGGGGCAGCCCGGAGTACATTCAGCAGACCTCGCAGAGCTTTGAACGCATCGGCATCAGTGGCCTGCATCTGTATCCACTGCGCTACTGGGAGTGGCCCGTCAGCGCCGACAAAACCACGCCGGAACTGGAGCAGACCGATCGCGACTGGATCTGGTTCGAGGCCTGGGCACGCTATGCGTGGAATCCGGATCGCGACAAGCAGGCGGAGCGCGCCTACTGGATTGATCGCATTGCCGCGCACTATGGCTCACGCGAGGCTGCAGCACATCTGCTCAACGCCTATCAACTCAGTGCTCCGGCTGCGCCGCGCTTACTCGCACGCGTGGGCATTACCGAAGGCAATCGTCAGGCGCTCTCGCTGGGCATGACGATGCCGGAGCTGATCGACCCGGCCCGCTATGGCGCAATCGATTCGCTCTGGACCGGCGATGCCATGGACGGCGAGCGTCTGGACGAATATGTGGCCAACGAAGTGGCCGGTAAACCGCACCATGGCGACACGCCCATCGGCGCAGCCAGTGAGTTGGAGGCTGATACCGCCAAGGCCACGCACGAAGCTGAAGCCGCTGGCCCTGCCATCCAAACCAATCGCGATGAGTACGAACGCTTCCTGAACGACATGCGTTCGATCCACGCTCTCACCGCGTTTTATCAGGCAAAGATCAACGCCGCTGAGCAGATTCTGCTCTACCAAAACGATCACAACCTGAAGCATCTTGACACTGCGGAAGCAGCGCTGGCGCAATCCGTTGAAGACTTCCGCCAACTGGCACAACTGACCGCAGGAAGCTATCGCGATGCGGCCGCTCTGCATTCGCCACACCGCCGTATTCCGGTGACTGCAACCGCCAAAACCCTGGACTGGAGCGGCCTGCTGCCCATCTACGAAAAAGAGCTGACCACCTTCCGCAAACGTGCTGCTCTGCTGCGTTCCGGAGAATCCAAAGCGCAAACCAGCGAGAAAAAACTTGCGTCTGTGACGTTCAAGCTCGAATCGGGCGGAGAAGACTTCACACTCGGTGCGGGCGCGGTTCTGCGCACCGGCAAAGCTCCCGTCAATGCCGTTCAGGTTCCTGCGGAGTTCGACGGAATGAACGGAATCCGGCCCGATCCTTCCGGCAAGCAGCCACTGCATTTCACCCTTTCGGCCCCGGCGCAGATTCTGGTAGCGCTTCTGCCTACGGGCGGCGATGCTGGCCGCGGATTCGCATCAGAAGCCGAAGAGTGGAACTTGCTTTACCCCGATGCTATTCCTCTCGACGGCAAGACGAAGCATGCGGCCAGCATATGGACGATGCAACTGCCGACCGGCGCGAATGAGCTGAACCTGGGCAAGGGAAACTACGTTGTGCTCGGCTTTGTTCCGGCCGAAGCACACCTCACGCCCCATGCTGCAAGCGGCGCAACGGCCAATCTGGACTGGCTCTTTGAATAGCCTTCCGGGAACCTCGGAAATCTTGTGGATGCGCCGTGAGATTCGGCGCATCCCTCCAGCAGCACGCTGTTTTCGCTGGTTTTCGGTCGCGCACAGGCCCGCATCCATGGCCCTTATGCGCTATTCTGTCCTTGCCGACCGAGCGCCAGGAAAGAACGAGAAAACATGCTGGAAATCTTCCATCTGGAACGCACTGCCAAACAGATCATCCTGTCCATTCAGGAGTACTCGATCTTTGTTCTGCGCGCCCTCCGCAATCTTTACCGCCCGCCTATCTACTGGAGCGAATTCCTGCTGCAGTCCGACATTATTGGCGTGGGTTCACTACCGATCGTAATGCTCTCGGGCATTTCCACCGGCGGCGTGCTGGCGTTGCAGTCGGCCTCCACGCTGGCCGCTTTTGGCGCAACCGCCATCACCGGCCAGTTCGTCTCGCTCACCATGATCCGCGAGCTTGGGCCGGTGCTGACCGGTGTGATGGTGGCGGGGCGCAACTCCTCGTCGATGGCCAGTGAACTCGGCTCCATGGTGGTTACCGAACAGATCGATGCCATGCGCGCCCTCGGTGTGGATCCGATGCGCAAGCTGGTTACGCCGCGCATCGTCTCCAGCGTCTTCATGCTGCTGTTTCTGACCATTGTGGCTGACGCCTCTGGCCTGCTGGGCGGCGCTGCCGTCACGGTCTACATGAACCATCAGAACGGCATGCAGTACTTCTCAATGGCCTACGAGCATTTGCGCTACCCTGACATCATTCAGGGCCTGGTCAAGCCCATGTTCTTCGGCTTCATTCTCAGCTCGGTAGGCTGCTTTTATGGTCTGCGCACCAGCGGCGGAACGCAGGGTGTGGGCCGCTCCACCATTCAGGCGGTAGTGGTCTCCAGCGTGCTCATCATCTTTGTCGATTTCCTGCTGACCCGCGTGCTGCTCACGCTGTTTCCCTACGCCCTATGAGCGATGCCCCTGCAGTGCCCCAAACCGCAAGCACCAAGCCCGTGCTCAGCTTTCGCAACGTCACGCTCAGCTTTGGCCGGCAGACGGTGCTTGAAGACATCAGCTTCACGCTTGCTCCCGGCGAAACCCGCATTCTGCTGGGACCTGCAGGCGTGGGCAAAAGCGTCTTGCTCAAGCTGGCCGATGCTCTTCTGCATCCTGACCACGGCTCCATCCGCATGTTTGGCCAGGCCATCAGCCGTCTGCCCGAGGAAGCGCTCTTTCCTCTGCGCGCCCGCACCGGCATGGTCTTTCAGGAAGGTGCGCTCTTTGACTCGCTCACCATCCGCGACAACGTTGGCTACCAGCTGGTGCAGGAAGAAGTGCCCGCCAGAGAGGTAAACGCCCGCGTGCGCGAGGCCTTGCGCTTTGTCGGCCTGGAAGACACCTTCGACCTCTACCCGGCGAGTCTCTCGGGCGGCATGCGCCGTCGTGTGGCCATCGCCCGCGCCTTCATTCATGAGCCTGAACTGATCCTCTACGATTCGCCCACCGGCGGACTTGATCCTGTGACTTCCACGCAGATCATCGAGCTGATCGTCAAGGCGCGCGACATCAACCACACGCCCTCGCTGCTGGTGACGCATCGCCTGCAGGACGCCTTCACGCTCTCCACGCACCGTTACGATGCAGAGCTGGAGCGCATGGTTCCCCTGCCTGAAGGCCAGACCGATCCCTCGACCACCTACATGATGCTCAACGAGGGCCGCCTCATCTTTGACGGCACGCTCGGCGAACTTCTGCGCTCCAGCGATCCCTTTGTGCGCGAATTTTTGGCCTGAGCATGGGGTGTTTTCTGCAGGCCAAACAGCCTGCAGAAAAACTCGCACCAAAGTAAATTTGTATTTGCGGAGGGAGCATGGGTCTTCAGACCCATGAAGAATAGCTGCGTGGAATACTGCCTTTATAGCAAATTCAGAATTGCTGTAGAGGGAGTTGATGGACCAAAGTGTCGTTTTCCTCAAGAAAACGGCATCCTGCACACTCTTTCAGACTGCACGGTCATTCTGAATTTGCTCTAGGCGCTGGATTTTTCGTCCACTGCCTGCTCTGGATGGCTGCCTGCGGAAAGACTTCCGGGGCTGAAGCCCCCGCTCACCGTGCAGATTTTTCGCAGGGGTTAAAACCCCTGCCTCCCTCCGCCACAGGTTCTTCCGCTGCCTATTCAGCCCAAGGTTTGGATGCGAACTTTAGAGTTTGATTACTAGCGCGGAAACTCCACAAACTTGTTCTGGCAGGCTGCCGCACTGGCCTGGGCAGGTGCGCCTGTGAGTGTGGCATCGTCGCCTTGGGGCAGTTGCAGATTCGTCGCTCCCGGACCGAGAGAAACATCCGCATGGCTGAAGGCGTACTTGTACGCCTCATGATCGACCAACTGCACGCCATCAAGCGCCACGGCAACGCGATGCTTGGAATCATAGCCGTTGAAGCTGATTTTTCCGCCGCCCGCCACACGCACATTGTGCAGCGTGATGGCCCGCATCGAGGGCTGATGATCGCCCTTCAGCGTGCCCGCCGCCGAGTAGGCCGTGTCCAGCACAATCGGGTTGGGCGAATTGCGGACGCACACCTCGTCGTAGAGCACATGCTCGGTCAAGCCGCCGCGTGAGCCATTCGACTTGATGCGGATACCGTTGTCGGGTCCATCCAGCGAAAGATCCGTAACCAGAATCTTGTCCACACCGCCGTCGGTCTCGCTGCCAATGGACATGCCGTGGCCCCAGTAAAAATGATTATGCGCAATCGTCATCTGGCGCGCGCCGCCCGGTGCGCCGCCCTTGATGGCCACGTTGTCGTCGCCGGTGCGGATCGAGCTGTAGGCAATGGTCACATTTTTGGCATCACTGCCCGGATCAATGCCGTCGGTGTTGCGCGCTCCGCGCTGCGGTGTGTCGATCTTTACGCCCCAGGCGGTAAAGCCCGAGCCGTGGCTAAAGGTGACATGAAAGTTGGGTGAGTTTTTGAAGGTGATCTGGTAGAGCGTGAAGTTGTCGGAATGCTCCGCCACCACCAGACGAAAGGCCTGCTGCGCACCGCCAGCGCGGGCCTGTTCAGCCAGATTCCACCAGGTATAGGAGGTGCCCAGCAGCTTTTCGCCGCCCCGGCCATCAATCGCGCCCTCGCCCATGACGGCGGCATTTTCAGCATGGCTTACGGCAATCAGCGGACGGCAGCCGTGCACATTCTTTTCAAGCACCACGCCGCAGACGCCGGGCGTGGTTTCATACTGGCGGGGATCGCGGGAGGCATAGAGCGTCACGCCCTTGGCAACCACCAGCGTCACATTCGACTTCAGCTCCAGCGGACCACTGAGGAAGGCGTTTTTCTCCTTGACCGCATGGAGGTAAACACCGCCGCTTTTGCAGTGGTCAATGGCCTTCTGAATACGCTCCGTGTCGAGCTTTTGCTCGTCTTCGGCGGCCAGCGAAGCTCCCACCGAGGTCAGCTGCGCATCCAGTGAGGCACAGGCCACGGGCAGCACCGGTTCAGTCACAGTGCGTTCATCCTGGGCCCGCAGCCCCACGCTTGCAATCAGCAAAAGAAAGCCAACAAAAAGACTGCGCTTCCGCACAAAACCCTCCATACGGCAAAAAAACATCGCACTTCAGCATAGCGCGGCAACTGGCTTCCGCACATCCCGTCCTGCACCCACCCACACAAATGTAAAAACCCCGGCCAACGCAAAAAGATGCGCGGACCGGGGTTGGGGTGGATTCCGAAGAATGAAATTAGAGAGCGGTTTCACCGCGCTCGTCGTTGCGGATGCGGATGGCCTCGTCGATGTGGCTGACAAAGATCTTGCCATCGCCGATGCGACCGGTACGGGCGGCGGAAATAATGGCCTGCACGGCCTTTTCCTTCATATCCTCGGTCACAATCAGTTCGATCTTGACCTTAGGAAGAAGGTCGACCGTGTACTCGCGACCGCGGTAAAACTCCGTATGGCCCTTCTGGCGGCCATGGCCGCGGGCCTCCAGGATGGTCATTCCTTCGACGCCCGCTTCGAGCAGGGCATCCTTGACAGCATCCAGCTTGGAAGGTTGAAGAATTGCTTCGATTTTCAGCATACGCGTAAAGCCTCGTTCGATAGCGTAACAGGAAAGCCGCCAGCGTGACTGCAACCGGAGGAAAGTTTTTCTCCCTCGGGAACCGCTTTGCGCTAGGACGGAACAAGCCTGTCTGCGCTCGTGAGTATAGCCCATGACAGGCTACTTCAGGCAAAGCCAGACGGCGCTTCCAGCGTAAGAAACGCCGCCCGGAGTGTGCGATCAGCCGTTGAAGTCGTAACCTTCTTCACCGTGCTGGTTCAGGTCCATACCCTCGGCCTCGGCATCCGGCGAGAGGCGCAGACCCATGGTCTTATCCACCACGAAGAGCAGCACCAGCGTGCCCACAATCGAGATGCCCCAGGCCAGGCCAATGCCGCCCAACTGGTTCAGCACCTGGTGCCAGTGGCCTTCGATGGCCCCCGAAGGCAGCACATTGCCAGCCTTGTCCTTGAAGACGGGATTGATGACGCTGGCGGCAAACAGGCCAGTGAGCACCGCACCCAGCGTTCCACCCGCGCCGTGTACGCCAAAGGCGTCCAGAGAGTCATCGTAGCCAAACATCGCCTTCACCTTGAAGACCATGAAGGGGCAGAAAATACCGGCAATCAGGCCGATGATGATGGCCGACATGGGCTGCACAAAGCCCGAAGCCGGGGTAATGGCGACCAGACCGGCGACTGCGCCGGAAATCGCGCCCAGGGCCGTCGGCTTGCCGTTGTGAATCCATTCAGCAATCGTCCAGCTAAGGGCGGCGGCAGCGGCGGCAAAGTGAGTATTCACGAAGGCCGAAGTGGCCAGACCGTTGGCGGCCAGCGCCGAACCGGCATTGAAGCCGAACCAGCCAAACCACAGAAGGCATGCGCCAATAAAGCTGAGCACCAGCGAGTGGGGCGACATTTTGGTGTGCGGATAGCCAGCCCGCTTGCCCAGGTAGAGCGCCGTCACCAGCGCCGAAACGCCCGAGGTGATGTGCACCACCGTTCCGCCGGCAAAGTCCAGCGAGGGAACCACGCCACCTGAAATATTCAGAAATCCGCCCACACCCCAAACCATGTGCGCCATGGGGCTGTAAACGATCAGCGACCACAGCGACAGGAAAACCGCCATGGAGCTGAACTTCATGCGCTCGGCAAATGCACCGGTGATCAAGGCAGGCGTGATGATGGCGAACATCAACTGGTAGACCATGAAGGTCTGCTCGGGAATGGTGGCCGCGTAGTCGGCATTCGGGGTCAGACCCACACCCTTCAGGAAGATGTGCTCAAAACCGCCGATAAAGGCGTTGCCGTGGCCAAAGCAGAGCGAGTAGCCAACGACGGCCCACAGAATCGTGATCAGGCCCATCATGGCGAAGCTCTGCATCATGGTGCCCAGAATGTTCTTCTGGCGGACCAGACCGCCGTAAAACAGGGCCAGTCCAGGGCCGGTCATCAGCAGCACAAAGGCAGCCGAAACCAGCATCCAGGCATTGTCGCCCGACGACTGGGCGCTGGCTGCGGCCGCCTGGGTGGCCTTCAGAGCCTGCTGCAAAGCATCGATCTGGGCCTGGGTTGAAGCGCTTGCGGCGGCAGGAGCGGCCGGTGTTGCGGCGGCGGCCTGCGCCAGACCAAGTGTGGCCGGGAAAAGACAGAGGGCAAGAAAGAGCAGCTTGATTCCACGAGACATACGAGGTTCAACTCCGAAACAACGAGAATGGGTGGAACGCAGAATATGGACGGCGGGCGTCCCTGCCCGGGTCGGGCGAATGCCATGTTTGCCGACCATGGAACAACAGCCACAAAAACAGACCTACGGTTGCTTCACCCTATGGAATATGCCGAGAGATATCTGTTTGTAGGCTCAATGATGAGAAATATTTCATGCGCTGTATAAGAAACCCATGAAGATTTCATGCTTTTCGCACTACATCCTCTAGTTCACAATCATAGATGGTGAAATAAGGATTCAGCGAAACGCCATAAAGATTGGTTCGTTTCTTCGCCCGCTGAATTTCTGCTTGCAGCCGCCCGCTCGCACTGCGCGGATAATAAAAGCAGGCGGATCATCCGGCCAGCGCTCTCAGTGCAGGTACCGCGCCACCCCGTGGAGGATTTTTTGGCTGAAAACAATGTGCTCCGAAAACTGCGGAAGATTCTGCCCTGCCTTCTTCTACT
This sequence comes from Telmatobacter bradus, assembly GCF_048629425.1. Lineage (NCBI taxonomy): Bacteria > Pseudomonadati > Acidobacteriota > Terriglobia > Terriglobales > Acidobacteriaceae > Telmatobacter > Telmatobacter bradus. The sequence goes on along the minus strand of NZ_CP184532.1, from coordinate 751,638 downwards.
GCTGCCGTCTTTTGCAGGAGCGCAAAGCCCCACGCAGAGCTGCCGCAAACTGGTGCTCAACGGCGAAGTGGCTGCCGGCCAACGCTGGGCGCAGCCCATCGGCCAGGGCTGGAGCTTTTCCCTGCTGCCCATCGTGCCCGGCAAACAAGGCTATTCCGGCTGGGATCTGGTGGTGGACCGCGACCGGCCCACCGGCTTTCCTGATGCGCTGCTGCTGGCTACGCCGCCCTGGGGCTCGATCAGCGAACGCGAGATTGGCACCACCTTCGGCCTGCGCGCCCAGGATGCGATCGGATGGAATCCGCGCAGCTTTCACTTCCTCGTCGATCCCGCCGCCTTTGCCGAGGGCCAAAAGCAGTTCCGTCTATTGGAACCCGCCCTGGCTTCTGGCAAACCTGACGCCCACAGCGCCAGCAGCTCCCTGCGTCTGATGGAACTGGCCCAGCACTCGGCCAGCGGGCAGTTGCGCATTTTGGACGCACGCCTGAATGAAGGCATTGCCGATCCTGCGCCATTTGCGCAGAACTGGGCTCAGCAAGCGCGGCATCAGCCGCATACCAGCCTGCCTGCGGGCAGCGCCGGGGCTACGCCGCACGGTTCGCTACAGTCGATCCGCTTCGAAGTTACGCTCTGGCTCCCGGCAGACTGGCGCGCTCCATCCGGCGTTCAAACCGCCCCTTCGGCCTGCGCGCGATAACTCACAGAGTTACAAGAGCAAATACTGTCTCATACTGAACAGTTCAGCACGAAATACCGTCTCAGACGACAAGAACCAACACGACGCTTTTTTGGATGCCGCCTGTAGATTTGTCTGGAGTCAGTGGTACGGATGCGGCGTATAGTGTAAGACATGACGGCAACTGCACAACGGGACAGATACATGTTTGGCGCCCTGGAGAGCAGCGCGAAGAATCGCGCCCGGCTTCAAGAGGTCAACTATGGTTTCGAGCAGCCTGAAGGCGTAATTCTGACTTCGCTGGACTACGCCGTGAACTGGGTCCGCAAAAACTCAATCTGGCCGATGACTTTCGGCCTGGCCTGCTGCGCCATTGAGATGATGTCCACCGGTGCGGCCCGCTTTGACTTGGCCCGCTTTGGTGCCGAGGTCTTCCGGCCTTCGCCGCGGCAATCCGATCTGATGATCGTGGCCGGTCGCGTGTCGCAGAAGATGGCTCCCGTGTTGCGCCGCCTGTACGACCAGATGCCTGAACCCAAATGGGTCATCTCGATGGGAGCCTGTGCGACTTCGGGCGGAGTTTTCAACAACTATGCGGTCGTGCAGGGCGTTAACCAAATTGTACCGGTGGACGTCTATGTTCCTGGGTGCCCGCCGCGCCCGGAACAATTGATCTACGCCATTACGCTGCTGCAGGAAAAGATCCAGCAGGAGCGGGGAAGTTTGCGGAAGACCTTGAACCTGGGGTGAGGGGCGCCGCAAAGAACAAACAACGAAGTGGACGCATGGAATTCCTGGTGCGTCTGATGGTAGGAAAAGAACCCAATACCGACTTCTGTAGTCAATGACTAGCAAGGCAACTCATTGAAAAATGTGTTGTTTGAATTTGTACCTATGGTACTTTTATTAGTGCTGCAGAAGGAGGCGGGGAAAAGCCTGTATCAAAATCCCGCCGCAACGTACGAGCTACGGCTCGCACGCAGTTCTTTTCTATTTGTTACAACAGCTAAATTGCGGAGGATAAACGCATGCATGCTCGTCAACTGAAAAGCATGAGTCGTGTTCTTGCCTTGGGGTTGGTGGCGATGGTTCCCGTTGCCCTGACAGCTCAGGCCAAGAGTACGGCCAAGACCCCGGCCAGTGATTCACCCTCGAAGTGGGATATCTTTGCCGGTTACAGCTACCTGGCACCGAAGGGCACAGTGACCACCACCAACCCCGCCGGTACGTCCGTTACCGCCAGCTACGATGCGGTCAACGTGGGCGGCCTGTTCAGCGGAGCCTACTTCTTCAATAAGTATGTAGGCGCACAGGTCGAGTTCGGTGAACACGAGTGGGGCACGCAGCGTGCGAACTCCAACGTCGGCACCCACAGCAACGATGACGGCTTCCTGACCGCCCAGGCCGGCCTGATTGCCCGCTTCCCCGCTGGCGACATCACCCCCTTCGTGCATGCCCTGGTGGGCGGCGCTTATGTGGGTGGTCCTTATTACAACCCCAACACCTGGGGTCCGGCCATCACGGTTGGCGGCGGACTTGACTACAAGACCCCGCTCTTCGGCGGCCGTCTTGGCGTTCGCCTTTTCCAGTTTGACTACGAATACATGCATGCTGACTTCGGTCCGCAGACCCAGACCTATGGTGGCCGCGCCAACATCAACGCTGCCCGTCTGAGCACCGGTATCGTCTACCACATCGGTTCCGTCACCCCGCCGCCGCCGGTAACCCTGGCTGTGGCTGCGGTTCCGACCTCGGTTTACGCAGGCGAGCCCATCACTGTGACTGCCACGCCCGGCAACGTCCTTCCCAAGCTGAACTCGGTTTACGTTTGGTCGGGTGACGGCGTCAAGGGTAACGGCGCCACGGCCACGGTTGACAGCGCTTCGCTGGCTCCGGGCACCTACACCGTCAAGTCTGAGATCAAGGAAGGCAAGCCCGGCAAGGAAGGCCTGAAGCCCGGCCAGTCGGCCACGGCCACGACCACCTTCACGGTCAAGCCCTTTGAGCCCCCGACGATCAGCTGCTCGACTGCTCCCAGCACCATCAAGCCCGGCGACACGGCCACCATTACGGCCGTTGCAGTGAGCCCGCAGAACCGCCCGCTCACCTACAGCTACTCCGCCACGGCTGGCTCCATTGCGGGCAGCGGCACCACGGCTACCTACACCTCGGCAGGCGCACCCACCGGCGTTGCCGGCATCACCTGCACCGTTGCCGATGACAAGGGTCACAGCACCTCTGCCAACACCGACGTGACCATCGTTGCTCCTGTCGTGCCTTCGCCCAAGACCCAGGCCCTGTGCTCGATCAGCTTTACCAAGGACGCCAAGCGCCCGACCCGCGTGGACAACGAAGCCAAGGCTTGCCTGGATGAAGTTGCCCTCGACCTGCAGCGCTCGGCGGATGCCAAGGCTGTAGTGGTTGGTGAAGCCGACGCCAAGGAAAAGGCCAAAACCGCCAAGGAAGCCGCCTTTGCCACCAAGCACAAGAAGGCCAAGGTTGAAGACCTCGCTTCGCAGCGTGCCGTCAACACCAAGCAGTACCTGGTAGCCGACAAGGGCATTGATGCCTCGCGCATCTCCACCTCCACCGGCACCACCGACGACAAGACGGTTGAGAACTACCTGGTTCCGGCCGGCGCCAGCTTCGACAACGACGTCAAGGGCACCACTCCGGCGGATGCTTCCAAGACCAAGGCCGAAGTTCGCAAGCCGCTCGGCGAAAAGAAGCACCACAAGAAGGCCGCCAAGTAATCGGCGTCCTGCAGACGGAGGAAGAAACACTCCTCCTGGAATGGAAGGGGCTGACCACACCGGTCAGCCCCTTCAGTTTTTGTACCCTCTTTTGACATACTTTCCATAGAGCCCGCATCCGTTCCGCGAGCCATCAACCCGGGCCGCTTAAAGCATGTTTTGGAATTGCTGCAATCTGACCCCGGAGGGAGCTTCCGTTTTGATTCGTAGCCTCTTTCGCAGCGCCATCCGCCTGCGTCGCACATCGGCTTGCGCATTTTTTCTCGTTTTGGTTGGTCTTGTTTGCCTCAACGTGCCGTCCTCCTTGGCGCAGACCCCCTGGCAAGTCTCTGGCCCCAACGGCGGCGACGCCCGCGCTTTTGCCTCTGTTCCCGGTGAGCCAGGCCACTTGTATCTGGGCTCGACCACCAGCTGGCTCTACGAATCCTTCGATGAGGGCGCAAACTGGCACCGTCTGGCCAGGCTGGACAATACCAACCGCCTGATCCTCGACAATATTCTGGTCGATTCAGCCGATCCAAAAACCCTCTACGTGGCCGCATGGCGCGGCGAGTACACCGATGGCGGCCTCTGGATCAGCCACAATGGCGGCCAGAGCTGGGCCGAGAATCTACAGCTCCACGGCCAGTCGATCCGCTCCATGGCGCAGGCCCCGTCTGACCCGAAGACGCTGTTCGTCGGCACACTGGAAGGCATCTTCCGCTCAGGCGACAGCGGCCAGAGCTGGAAGCTGATCAGCCCCAAGCGCAGCACCGAAATTCATGAGGTCGAATCCCTGGCCGTGGACCCCAGGAATCCCGCGATTCTTTATGCCGGAACCTGGCACCTGCCGTGGAAGACCATCGATGGCGGCCAGCACTGGGTCAACATGAAGCAGGGCATCATTGAAGACTCCGACGTCTTCTCGATCCTGGTTGACCCCAGCCGCCCGCACATTGTCTACCTGAGCGCCTGCAGCGGCATTTACAAGAGCGAAACCTCCGGCAAGCTCTTTCACAAGATTCAGGGCATTCCCAGCGACGCCCGCCGCACCCGCGTGCTCATGATGGACCCCGCGCAACACGAAACCGTCTTTGCCGGAACCACCGAGGGCCTGTACAAGACCATCGACGGCGGCAAAAGCTTCAAGCCCATGACCGGCGACAACGTCATCGTCAACGACGTTTATGTGGACCCACGCGACAACGGCCGCGTGTTGCTGGCCACCGATCGTGGCGGCGTACTTGCGAGTGAGAACGGCGGCAAAAGCTTCAAGCCGTCGAATACGGGCGTGACCAGCCGCAACGTGCAGGCTCTGCTGGTGGACCGCACCAACCCTGACCGCCTCTTTTCCGGCGTCATCAACGACAAGGAGTTCGGCGGCGCATTCACCTCCAGCGACGGCGGCAAAAGCTGGCAGCAGATTGCCGATGGACTGGAAGGCCGCGACGTTTACGCGCTGGCCCAGAGCGCCGACGGCGCACTGCTGGCCGGAACCACCCACGGCGTTCTGCTTCTGCCCGCGGGCAAGCAGAAATGGGAACCACGCAACACCATCGCCAACACCCTGACCAAGGTGAGCACCAGCAACGTCCGCGGCACGCATGTGAACACGGAAAAGCAGGTGGCCGCGCCCACCATCGAGTTGCAAAGCCGCGTGAACGATCTGGACGTGAGCACGCCGGTCTGGGTGGCGGCCAGCAACTACGGCCTGCTGACCAGCCGCGATCAGGGAGCCAGCTGGCAGGGTGGCCCGGTAATGGGCTTTGGCGACTACCTTTCAGTCAGCGTTCATGGGCAGACCATGGCCGCCGCCCGGGGCGACCGCGTGGTTTATTCCAGGGACGCCGGCCAAAGCTGGTGGCCGATGGGCATGCCCAAGGCGCTCACCCGCATTCATCGCGTGGTTTTCTCGGCCGATGGAACGCTCTGGGTGGGCGCGCGCGAGGGCATTTACTTCACCCCCGACCTCGGCAAAACCTGGCTCTGGATTGAACGTCTGGCCTTCCGCGACGTGGACGATCTGGCCTATGACGCCGTCCGCAACCGCATTCTGGCCAGCTCACTGCAAAGCGATGGCATCTACTCCATCGACCCCAAGACGATGACCTGGAAGTACTGGCGTACCGGCTTCCCCGTGGCGCTGGTACGAGTGGACGGCAATCGCCTGATCGGCGCTACGGCAGATGACGGTGTGATTCTTGGCCCGACGTTGGATGCGCAGAAGTAGTTTGATCGGGCCCTTTACAGGGAGAAAAGCTCTTTACGGAAGAAGGCGGGGGGGCACCCCCCGCAAAGCTTATTCAGGGGCATGAATGCCTCTATCCTCCCCCCAGAACGGCCTCGAAATCGAAAAGAAAACAGAACTGCAAAATTCAAAGGCAAGTGCCACGCGAAGCCATTCGCCGCCCGCAGGTGCCGCCCAATTCCGGTATCATCGTCGGTATGAGCGTTGAAACGGCGATTTCCCCTGCTGCCTTCCGCACCCACGATTCCCTGCTGGAGCCCATTGCCGCCAAGGTAATGGCTGGCGAACGGCTCAGCTACGAAGACGGGCTAGTTCTCTACCGCACGAACGACATTCTGGCCGTCGGCTGGATGGCCAATTACGTGCGCGAAAAACTGCACGGCGATGTGACGTACTTCAACATCAATCGCCACATCAACCCCACCAACGTCTGCGTGGCCAACTGCAAGCTGTGCGCCTTCGGCCGCAAGAAGGGCGATCCGCGCGGCTACACGATGACGCTGGAGCAGGCCTGGGCGACGGCGGCTTCCGGCTACAGCGAAGCAGTCACCGAGTTCCACATTGTGGGCGGCCTGCACCCGGACCTGACGCTGGACTACTTCCTCGACCTGGTGCGCGGCCTCAAGGAGCGCTTCCCGAAGGTACACGTGAAGGCCTTCACCATGGTGGAAATCGCCTTTTTTGCCCGCCGCGCCAAGCTGACCATTGAAGAGACGCTCAAGCGCATGCGCGAGGCCGGTGTGGACTCCATGCCGGGCGGCGGCGCCGAGATCTTTGCCGAGCGCGTCCGCTCCATCATCTGCGACCACAAGATCGACGGCCCAGAGTGGCTGGACACGGCGCGGCTGGCCCACCAGATGGGCTTTAAGTCGAACGCCACCATGCTCTACGGCCATGTGGAGAACGAAGAGGACCGCATAGACCACCTGCTGAAGCTGCGGGCGCTGCAGGACGAAACCGGCGGCTTCCAGGCCTTCATCGGCCTCGCCTTCCATCCTGAAAACACCCAGTTGGACCACCTGCCGCAGACCACCGGCCTCGGCGACATTCGCCAGATTGCCGTCAGCCGCCTGATGCTCGACAACTTCCCGCACATCAAGGCCTACTGGCAGATGCTCACCCCCAAGATCGCCCAGATCGCCCTGCGCTTTGGCGCCAACGACATGGACGGCACCGTGGTGGAAGAGAAGATTTACCACGACGCCGGAGCGGAGACGCCGCAGGGCATGACCCGTGCGGAGCTCTGCCGCCTGATTACCGAAGCTGGCCGCACCCCGGTCGAGCGCGACACGCTCTATCGCAGCGTGGAACGCACGGAAAACAGCTTTACTGTGGTGGAATAAATATCCCAGATCGTGGCATGCTTAGCTAAGCTTAGCTAGATTGAGCCCGGCAAAGGAGTCTGCCATGGCCACGGTCAATATCTTTGAGGCAAAAACCCAGCTTTCCAAGCTGCTCGAGATGGCCGAGCGCGGGGAAGAAGTCATTATTGCCCGCGCCGGAAATCCCGTAGTGCAGCTTACCCGCCTTGAGCCAAAGAAAAAACTTATTCAGTTTGGCACGATGAAAAACGAAATCTGGATAGCGGATGACTTCGATGCGCCACTTCCAGAAGAGCTTCTTGCCGACTTTGGGGCTGATCTGTGAGGCTGCTGCTGGATACACACATCCTGCTCTGGTTGCTGAAAGATAGCCCGCGCCTTGGGCAGGATGCCCGCCACTGGATCATGCAGGCGGATGAAATCTACGTTTCAACGGCAAGCATCTGGGAAATTGCCATCAAGGCTGGACTGGGCAAACTACAAGCCGATGCGACAAAAGTGGCAAACCAGCTGCAATCTCTTGGCTTTCAGGAATTGCCGGTAAGAAATAATCATGCAGCGGCCGTGCAGAACCTGCACCACCGCGATCCTTTCGACCCCTTGCTCATTGCCCAGGCAATTTCCGAACCGATGCGTCTGCTGACGGCCGACGCCCGTCTGGCTCAGTATTCGGAACTGGTCATTCTCTGTCCCGCTCAAAATATATAGCGATTTTTTTACCGCGCAATGGTCAGCCTGACCTGCGTACTCTGATCAATGCGCAGGCCCGCCAGAGGCGATTGCGCCATGACTGCGCCGGGCGGCACTGGAGGCCGGATCGGGTCGTTGCCCGTGCCCACATGGCCCACGGAAACACCCGCAGATGCTGTTGTGCTCTTGATGCCCAGCTTCTGCAGCGCGGCCACGGCACTGGGGCCGTAGCTTCCCACCAGATCAGGCATTACGTAACCATCGGCGGCTTCGTCGTTGGCGGCGGCCACCAGCAGATTCACCGTGGGATTGGCAATGTCCTGTGCGTGGGCGGGCGGGTCCTGCGCCAGAATCGTGCCGGGCAGGGCTCTGCTGGTTGGCATGCGCACACTGTTGCCCACCTGCAATCCAGCCTGACGAATCTCCAGTTCAGCCACGCGCTCGTCGCGGCCCACCGTATCGGGCACGTCCACCTTCTGCGGTCCCAGACTTTCGCTCACCCGCACCTGCCACTCGCGGCGCACCACGGTGCCTGGATCGGGCGATTGCGTCAGAATATGCCCTGCTGCCACGTCGCCCGAATAGTAGCGATTGTCCACGTTCAGGTTCAATCCCAGACCCGCCGTCTGCGTACGCGCATCGGCCACCGTCATGCCCTTGAGCGAAGGCACCTGCACCTCAGCTCCATGAATGGCAAAGTGCATGGTGGTAATGGCCGCAAGCAGGCCCACCACCGCCAACAACAGCAGCAGAAAGGCCACCTGAAAGAAATTTGCAATCGATCGGACGTTCATCGTCACGTTCCGCGCTACTCCAGAAAATAAACCTTTATCGAAGATTATCGGTTACCGGTTCGGGATGGATGGTGACGCGCTGCACTTCCGGGCAATCCAGCTTGAAACGGTCCTCGAGTTCCGTAATCAGAACATGCACCCGCGCCATGCTCATTTCGTCGGGCAGGGTGCAGTGGCAGCTGAGCGAAACCTGCTCCCCGGAGCGCACCACGCGAATTTCGTGCACGTCGATGATTTCGCCGATCTGGCGGGCCGTCGCACACAAATTCTCCTCGATGCGACGATTCTCCTGGACGATCTCCTCGGGGTGCTCAATGGTGGCTGGCTCACTCTCAATGTGGGTCAGAATCGAGTCCAACTCGGGCGTGGCGCGCAGAATCTCGGCTTCCAGCTGGCAGACGAACTCATGTGCCTGATTGAGCGTAAGCGTCTCATCCAGTTCCAGATGCTGCTCCACGCGCAGCTTGCCGTTCTGCTGCTGCACACTTAGGTCATGCACGCTCACGTTGTGGCGGGCGGCAGCGGCGCGGACGCGGTCAAAAAGGCTTTCCGCCCGGGCCACGCGCGGAACCGGGCGCACCACCACGTCGGCCTCGGGCAGCACGCGGCGCACCGCCTCGGTAGCCGCGTCTACCAGATCACTGGTGTGCTCAAAGGTGTAGCGGCGCGGCATGGCCAGCGTCAGATCCACAAAATAATTGGCTCCAGCCCGGCGCACGCGAGCCTTTTCTATGGCCAGCACGCCGTCCACCTGCTGCACCTCCCGCACCAACCGGGCCCGCGTCTCGGCGGGAATTGCATCGGAGAGCACGGACAGGGTTTCTTTGCCCAGCACCACGGTCAGGCGCAGAATCATCAGCGAAACCACCACGGCGGCAAAGGGATCGGCAAACTTGAGCCAGCCAATACCGTAGTGCGTGCCCAACCAGCTTGCCCCCAGCCCGCCCAGCACGGCCACGGTGGACCAGATGTCACTGGCAAAGTGAAAGGCGTCGGTGGCCAGCGCCGGACTACCGGTGCGCTTGGCCACGGCCAGCAGCTGCCGTGAGCGCCAGAAGTCAACGGCAATCGAAAGCAGCAGCACCAGTACCGGCCACAGCGACTGGCGCAGTTGCACACGGTGGTTGAAGATGCGCCCAAAGGCTTCGTAGATGATCCACACGCAGCTGATGGCCATCAGAATGGCCTCGCCCAGCGCTGACAGGTTCTCTACCTTGCCGTGGCCGTAGGTGTGGTCTTCGTCGGCCGGCTTGTCGCTGACGCGGACGGAGAAGTAGGTCATGGCCGCCCCGACCAGATCGAGGCCCGAGTGGGCCGCATCCGAGAGCACGCCCAGCGAGCCCGACATCAGGCCAGCCGCCAGCTTCAGCACCGTCATGCCCACGGCCGCCACCATGGAGTCACGGGCCACGCGCTGCTTGATCGCAGTCGTCTCGGCAGCCGTCATTACTTCACGCTTACCTTCACGATTCTGAAAAGGAGAACTCATACGTAACTCGGCCTAGGCCTCTCGCCGACCCGTATACAGACCGGCAATGCCAAAGGTATAGGGCTTCCATGTGCTATCGGCATAGCCAGCTGCGCCCATCAGCTCCAACATTTGGGGCGGAGCCGGAAAACGCCCCACCGAAGCCGGAAGGTAGTTGTATGGCCCATTTTTGCCGCAGATCATGCGGCCAATGGCAGGAAGAATGTGATGAAAATAAAAGGCATACCCCTTGCCCAGCAAACCGCCCGGCTCACTGAACTCCAAAATGCCCAGTTGGCCGCCCGGCTTGAGCACGCGATGGAACTCGGCCAGTCCGGCGGCATAGTTGGCCAGATTGCGGAAGCCGAAGGCCGTCACAATCAGGTCGAGCGAGGCGTCCTCCAGCGGCAGATGCAACGCATCGGCCTCCAGGGGGACGGCGTAGGGCAGTTTTTCAGAGCGGGTTCCACCGAGCGAAGGTGGTGCAAATTTGCGCACGCCCCGGCTGAGCATGCCACGGGAAAAATCTCCGGCCAGAATCGGCTTTGCGCCCACTGGCCGCCGCTTGAGCAGGGCCATGGTCATATCGCCCGTGCCACAGCAAATATCCAGCACCGCCGCGTCCGGGTTGCTGAGCACGGCATCGAAGCGCCGCGCCGTCCGGGCCCACCAGATGCGGTCAATGTTGGCCGAAAGCACATGGTTCAGAAGGTCATAGCGGGGCGCAATCGAATCAAACATCTGCTGCACGGCCCGGGCCGCGCTGGCCTCGTCGGTTACGCCTTCGGGTTTAGCTCCGGTGGCTGGCATCTGGACCTCGGCAGGGGAAGTTGCGGCCCGCAGGCCACTCGTTCCATCCTATCGTGCGCACGGCGCTGTGTGCGCTGCTGACTCAAGCGGTTCTCCAATTGCTGTACACCGAAACCCATGCTTCCAAGTTGCTTTTTCCTCAAGAAAAAGCAACCTCGCACAGACTCACAAAGGCCAAATCTATTGGAGAACCGCTCTAGGAGCCGCACTGGCGTTATTCTTTTCTTTAGGCCGACAAAACGGCCGGAAAGGAATCTGCCATGGCCGACGGAGAAGAGGAACGCGAAGAACAGAAGAAACGCCGCGAACAGGAGACCTACCAGGAGCGCGAAAACAGCCTCAACCGCGACTGGTTCGATCCCTACAAGCCCGAGAGGCAGGAGTCGTAAGACAGCTGTCAGCCTCTAGCCTCCAGCTTTTCTATGGCTGTGTGAAGGCTGTGCCTGACTGGGACGAAATCCTGCTGACAAAAAGTCACTCCAGCCGTGGCCAGCAGGAACCGCTGAGAGCTGACAGCTAAGGGCTGAAGTCTGCTTTTTTCCATTTACAATCTATACATATGATCCGTTTTTCCACCGCAGGCGAATCACACGGCGAAGCATTGACGGCGCTGGTCTCGGGACTGCCCTCGGGCGTTCCGGTGGACCTGGATTTCATGAACCGCGAACTGTGGCGGCGGCAGCAGGGCTATGGCCGCGGCGGTCGCATGAAGATTGAAACCGATAAGGTGCATGTGCTCAGTGGCATACGCCACGGCCAGACCATCGGCTCTCCGGTGGCCATGGAGATTGTGAATCGGGACTGGAAGAACTGGGAAGAAAAACTCCCAGTAGAGGCAGGCGACCCGGCCAAGCATCAGACCGTAGCCTCGCCCCGGCCCGGCCATGCGGACTTGGCGGGAGCCCTCAAGTACAACTTCCCCGATGCGCGTTACATTCTGGAGCGGGCCAGCGCCCGTGAGACCACCAGCCGCGTGGCTGCCGGCGCTCTGGCCAAGCTCTATCTGCGCACCCTCGGCATTGAAGTGCTTAGCCATGTGGTCCGCGTGGGCCGCGTGGAGTTGGATCGCCCCGTCCGCTGGGAAGAGATCGTCGCCCTGGCGGAAAAGAACGTGGTTGTTCTGGGCTGCGCTGACCCCGCAGTGGAAGCCCGCATGAAGGAAGAAGTAGAAGAAGCTGCCCGCACCGGCGACACCGTCAACGGCATCTTCGAAGTTGTGGTCCACGGCGCTCCTGCCGGACTAGGTACGCATGTGAACTGGGACGAGAAGCTCGATGGCTTGCTGGCCCAGTCGGTGATGAGCATTCAGGCGGTGAAGGCAGTAGAGATTGGCCGTGGTGTGGTCGCTGCCGCCAGCTTCGGCTCAGCTGTACATGATCCCATCCACTACGCGACGCAAGACCAAGGCCAGCCCACCCGCTTTACCCGCCCCACCAACAACGCGGGCGGCATTGAGGGCGGCATTTCGAACGGCGAAGACATTATGGTGCGGGGCTACCTGAAGCCCATCTCCACCCTGCGTAAGCCCTTGGAAAGCGTGCGTTTCGACAATCGCGAGAGCACCAGCGCCAGCTATGAGCGCTCTGACGTGAGCGTGGTTCCGGCCGCTGGCGTGGTGGGCGAGGCCATGGTGGCACTCACGATTGCCCAGGTTGTGCAGCAGAAATTTGGCGGCGACTCGGTTGTAGAAATGCAACGAAATTTTCGCGGCTACATCGAACAGATACGGAGTTATTAGCCGAACATGATTTTGACCATCGTCAAGTATCCCGATCCGGTGCTTTCGAAGCCCGGCGAACCGATCACTGAGTTCAACGCCGAACTCAAGAAGCTTGTGGCCGACATGTTTGAAACCATGTATGACGGTCACGGCATCGGCCTAGCAGCGCCCCAGGTGGGCGAGTCCAAACGCCTGCTCGTCATTGATTTGAGCAGCGGCAAGAACCCCGACGAAAAGATCGTCCTCATCAACCCGGAGATCATCCAGAGCCAGGGCCGCGTCTACGAAGAAGAAGGCTGCCTGAGCTTCCCGGAGATTCACGAGAAAGTGGTTCGCGCTGCCTTTGTGCGCGTGCGGGCCCAGAACGAGAACGGCGAGTGGTTTGAGATGGATGGCGAAGACCTTCTAGCGCGCTGCTTCCAGCATGAGATCGACCACGTCAACGGCATTCTCTTTCTGCAGCACATGAGCGCGCTCAAGCGTAGCCTGAACCTGCGCACCATCCGCAAGATGCAGAAGGAAGGCAACTGGTAGAACAGCTGTCAGCTATCTGCTTTCTGGGGATGGTTGAGAAATCAGGTTTCTGAGAGAGTTGTGTTTTGAAAGGGCACGGCTTTAGCCGTGCCCTTTCAAAACCGATTACGCTTGGGAATCTCTACTCTCAGCGGATGGTTGATTACTGAAAGCTGATAGCTGACGGCTGAAAGCTATAGCAAATTCAGAGTTGGTATAGTGAGAGTCAATGCTTTCCAGTGCAGTTTTCCTCAAGAAAACTGCACCTGGCACCTTCTTCGCGCCCCCAACGGAAACTCTGGATTTGCTCTAAAAAACACACTTCCCGGTTCGCGCCGGGAATTTTTCTGCGCAGTGTTGGAGAAAACCATGAAGATCGTGTTCTGCGGCACACCGCTATTCGCCGTTTCCACGCTGGAGGCGCTGCTGGCCGCTGGCCATCAGATTCCGCTGGTCGTCTCGCAGCCCGACCGCCCGGTGGGTCGTGACCGCGTTTTGACCGCGCCGCCCGTCAAGCAGGCCGCGCTGGCCCACGGCATTGAAGTTACCCAGCCGGAAAAGATCAAGACCAACGAAGATTTCCGCCAGAAGCTGGAAGCGATTGCCCCCGATGCCATCGTGGTGGTGGCCTACGGCCGCATCATTCCCCGCTGGATGCTGGATCTTCCGCGCCTAGGCTGCATCAACCTGCATGCTTCCCTGCTGCCCAAGTATCGCGGCGCAGCGCCGATTCAGTGGTCAGTGGCCATGGGCGACGGCGAAACCGGCAACACCACCATGCTGCTGGAAGAAGGTCTGGATACCGGCCCGATTCTGCTGCAGCAACGCCGCCCCATTGAGTCCACCATGACCGCAGCTGATCTTTTTGAACTGCTGGCTCTTGAAGGCGCGCCGCTGGTGATTGAAACGCTGGCTGGCCTCGCTGCGGGCACACTCCAGCCCACCCCGCAGGATCATGCTCTGGCCACGCTTGCACCCATCCTCGACCGTGAAGACGGCCGCATGGATCTGGCTGGCCGCACCGCGCAGCAGAACTACGACCGGTTCCGGGGCTTCCAGCCCTGGCCCGGAGCCTTTACCACGCTCGACGGCAAAAAGTTTATCGTTCACCAGATGCGCCCGGCCGAAGTGCACTGCGCTGCCGAAGCCGGTCAGCTCCATGTGGACCAGCAGCGGCTTTACGTCTGCTGCGCCCAGAACACCTGGCTGGAAGTAATTGAACTGCAACTGGAAGGCAAAAAACGCATGGCCGCCGCCGACTTTCTGCGCGGCTTTCAGCACATTGCCACAGCAAAACTCGGAGCATCATGACGAAAATCTCCCCTGCCCGCGCCGCCGCCTTTTCCATTCTTCGTGAAGTGGAAGAGGGCCGCGCCCACGCCGACGATCTGCTGCGCACCCACCGCGTCAGTCGCATGAGCCCCATCGACCGCAACCTGACCACAGCGCTGGTGCTCGGCGTTCTACGCTGGCAAATCCGCCTGGATCAGCAATTCCGCCCGCTGCTGGCCAAACCCAACGCCAAACTTGACCGCGAAGTGCTGCTTTCGCTGCGCCTGGGAGCATTCCAGATCACGCAGATGGAGCGCATTCCGGCCCGCGCCGCCATCGACGAGAGCGTGGAAATGGTCAAACATAGCGGCCACCACTTTGCCGCCCGCATGGTGAACGCCGTGTTGCGCAAGCTGGCCCAAAATGCGTCGGCTCCCGGGGCTGAAGCCCTCCCCTCTCCTGTAGACCTTTCGCAGGGGTTAAAGCCGCCGCCTCCCGCCGCAACGAGTGTTTCCACAGCCACTTCGGTCGCGCCATCTGCAGATCCATCCAGTGCAGATACAGCCTCGGAACAGGGCCTTAGCCCGTCCGGAGGGAGCATGGGCCTTCAGGCCCATGAGAGCCTCAGCCCTGACGATTCCGGGGCTTCAGCCCCGGAAACTCCCGCTGCGCTGGCCTTTACCTACGCGCATCCCGCATGGCTGGTGGAGCGCTGGGTCAGCCACTTCGGCCTGGAGGCCACCAGAAAGATCTGTGCGCATGGCCAGCAGCAGGCCGTGCTGAATCTGCGGCTCGACACGCCCCAAGCTGAAGAAGAACTGCTAGCCGCCGGAATCGAGCTCACGCCCGGCCACCTGCTTACCGCCGCCCGCACCATTGCCGCTGGTGACGTAACGGCAGCGGCCAGCCTCAAAAGCGAGCACGCCCGCCTGCAGGACGAGGGTTCACAGCTGATTGCCGAACTTACCGCCTGCAATGCTTCCAACCGGGACTCCAAAAAGCAGAAAGTGGGCGATCTGTGCGCCGCGCCGGGCGGAAAAACCCTCGCTCTGGCCGCGCTTTTGCCCAAGGCCAAAATCGTAGCCTGCGAATCCAGCCCGCAGCGTTTTTTGGCGATCGAAAAGCGGCTGGCGTTGCTCAGTCCGCGGGTGCAATGCCGCCAAGTGGACGCCGCCACGCTCGATGCAACGGAAGAGTTCCATCTGATTCTGGTGGACGCGCCCTGCAGCGGTACCGGAACGCTCGGCCGCAATCCCGAGATTCGCTATCGCATGCAGCCCACGGATCTTGCCCGTCAGGCCGAACGCCAGCAGGTAATCCTGACGGCTGCGCTCAACGCCCTGCGGCCCAGCGGCAAGCTGATTTACTCCACCTGCTCACTGGAGCCGGAAGAGAATCAACAGGTGGTGGATGCGGTGCTGGCCACACAGTCCAACGCCCGCCAGCTCTCGCTGGATGCGACGCTGGACACGCTGCAAAAAGAGGATCGGCTGCTTCCGGAAGCTGCAGAGAAGCTCAAGGCCGCGCTTACCCCGGAAGGCGCTCTGCAGTTGTTGCCTGGCACACTGCCCAGCGACGGCTTCTTTGCTGCTCTGCTTGAAAAATCCGTGTAGTGGAAAGCAGCTTCTAGCTTCCAGCTCATCTTGCGGGAACAGAATGCTTTGGTTCAGCCAAAATCCTGTCTGTGGCAGGATAAGCTGAAAGCTGATCGCAAAGAGAAAGGCCACCCGAAGGTGGCCTTTCTCTTTTTCACTTGCAGCCTGCTTACTTCTTGGAGTCGCCGTTCAGGGCCATGGCCTTTTCGGTGGCTACCTTGTGGGCGTTCTCCTGCAGGGCCTGAGCCTCGGGCAGGAAGCTGATCGCCTTCTGAATCGAGGGATCCCAGTCGGTCATCAGACGCAACCCCATCTGTTGTCCATAAGGGATGCTGACGATGTCGTCCTTGATGCGTACCCGCAGCCAGTCGTTCACGGCCTTGGCCTCGGCATCGTTCCAGTCCACATTCTGGGCGATCACGAACTTCTTGAACTCGGCCAGTACGGCGTCGTCCACCTGGAAGTTTTTGTCGATGGTGTGCTTGGACAGGTAGAGAGGCGCGAACTTGAAGAAGACGTCATGGTAGGCCAGCTGATCCTGGAAGTGATTGGCCGTAGGCGTCTCGATCTTCTCGTCCGGGGTGATGCCGCCGCCGCCATAGACGGTGCGTCCGGCATCGGTCAGCTTGACCTCGCGGTTGGTGTTGTCGGCGGGCTGGGCTCCGGCGTGGTTGTAGTAGTAGTCGTAGAGCGAAACACCGGTGTAGTTGCGCTGAATCAGGCGACCCGAGGGCGTGTAGTAGTGGTAGGTGGTCAGCGCCAGCCCCATGGAGTGGTCGGAAATGTCGTAAACGGTCTGCACCAGCCCCTTGCCGAAGGTGGTTTCACCCACGATCAGGGCACGGTCATGATCCTGCAGAGCGCCGGAGACGATTTCGGCCGCCGAAGCGGTGCTGCGGTTCACCAGGACAACGATCGGGAAGCTCTTGCCGCCGTTGCCGTGGGTAGCCACATAGTTCTGATCGGGATAGGCGCGGCCGCGCTGGCTGACGATGGGCTGGCCCTTGGTCAGCAGGTGATCGCAGATGTCGACTGCCTGGCTGAGCAGGCCGCCGGGATTGCCACGCAGGTCAATCACCAATCCCTTCAGGTTGCTGAAGCCATCGATGGCCTCACGCATCTCCTGGCCGGAGGTCTCCTGAAACTGGGTCAGATGGACGTAGCCAATGCCGGGGCGAATCTCGTACTTAAGGTCGACCGAGGGGTGGGGAATCTCGTCGCGGATCAAGTCAAAGCTGAGGAGCTTTTCCTCGCCCACGCGGGTAACGCCCACCTGAACGTGGGTTCCCTTGGGCCCCTTGAGCGCCTTGGCGACCTGATCGCTGGTCCAGCCATCGGCTGATTTCCCGTCGATGGTGCTGAAGGTGTCGCCCGGATGCAGGCCGGCGCGGAAGGAGGGCGTTCCCTCGTAAGGCGTAACCACGATGACGTGGTCATGGCCCTGCGGATCGCGCTGCTGCTGAATCAGCATGCCGACGCCGTAATAATGACCGCGCTGCTCTTCGCGCAGCTTGGCATAGGCCTTTGGATCGTAGAAGTTGGAGTGCGGATCGAGCACATGCAGCATGCCCGGAATGGCGCCATCATAGATGGCTGTATCGGCCTTGTCACCGTTGACCGGGTCGGCGTAGTTCTTCTCCACCAGCGCATAGACATCGGAGAAGTTCTTCAGATTGTCGTTGAACTGGCTTTGATCGGCGGCCGACTGAGCGCCTACGCGGCGCTGCAGAACACTGCCCATGAGGGCGCAGACGGCAAAGAAAAAGACGACAGTGAAGATGGCGCGACGGGCGCGAGGCGTCATAGGTGGACCGAACCTCCCAACGGCTGACGGAAGTACCGCTGAAGAAAATCTTCGCCGTTCCGGCAGTCTGTCATGGACTGTTCCGGTACAAAATCAGCCTTGCCCGACTCGGCAAGGCTGCAGACGGCGGAAATACACGTTCTGCGGGCTCCACGGAGCCATTCTGGGCTAAAGTATAGCACCGCACTGTTGGACGGCTGGCCGGGGCGATGGATAGCAGCAGATCGGCCGGGGTGCCGAGGCCTTCCAATGCAAAATGAAGCAAAAGAATCGACTGGGGAAGATCGCCTACGTGCTGCCCATCCATTTACAATGACGTCTATGCTACAGACAGCGAAAAAATTGAGCCTGTCTGCGCGTGTGCTGACCCTATGACTTTGAGACTTCTTCGCAGTTCCGCGGCGCTTGGGATAGCGACGGCTTTAATGGCCGGCGTCTTCGTAGCGCGTGCCCAGAATATAGCTCCGCAGAGCCCTTACGGTGGGACGGTGGTCGAGGATATCGTCGCCCGCGTCAATGACCAGATCATTACGCGTTCCGATTATGATCGCTCTCTGGCCGACGTTGACCGCGAAGCCCGCCAGCGTGGCGCCACCACGATGCAGGAGATCTCAGCCGGTCACAGGGACCTGCTGCGCAACCTGATCGACCAGCAACTGTGGCTCAGCAAAGGTAAAGAGCTGAGCATTACCGGCGACACCGAACTGATCAAGCGCCTGGATGAGATCCGCAAGCAGTACAACCTGGAAACCATCGAGGATCTGGAGAAGGCGGCCAAGGATCAGGGCGTCAGCTTCGAGGACTTCAAGGCCAACATCCGCAACAGCATCATCACCCGTCAGGTGATGGAGCAGGAAGTGGGCGCCCAGATTCGCTTTACGCCGGGCGAGGCCGAACGCTATTACGAGAAGCACAAGAACGAGTACACGCAGCCGGAAAGCCTGAAGCTGAGCGAGATTCTGGTTTCGACCGGTGGCTCGACCGATGCCGACAAGCTGGCCGCTGCCAAGGCCAAGGCCGACGACATTGAAAGCCGTCTGCATGCCGGCGGCGACTTCAGCCAGCTGGCCAAGTCCTTCAGCGAAGGACCGACTGCGGCCACGGGCGGCGATCTGGGCCAGTACAAGCGCGGCGCTCTGCCCAAGCTGCTGGAAGACAAGACCTTTGTGCTGAAGGCCGGTCAGGTGACCGAGCCGATCCTCACCCGCCAGGGCTACGTCATCCTGAAGGTGAACGAGCATGCCGCGGGCGGCCCCAAGCCGTACAAGGAAGTGCAGTCGCAGGTTGAGGAAGCGTTCTACATGGAACGCATGGAACCGGCCATCCGGGGCTATCTGACCAAGCTGCGCGAAGAGTCGTACCTCGACATCAAGCCGGGCTATACCGACACCGGTGCCAGCGCAAAGGAAACCAAGCCGATCTACAGCGCGTACATTCCGCCCGCCCCCAAGAAGAAAAAGAAGATCGAGCGTACCCGCTTCCGCGAGAATACGCACGCCTTCCGCCAGAAGAGCGGCACGGAGCAGGCATCGACCGATCAGGCAGCAGCTCCGGTGGCAACACCTGCTGTAGCCAAGAAGAGCAAAAAGGGCAAGAGCATGCCTACGGGCGTGGAAAAGCCGGGCAAAAAGGAAAAGATTCGCTACGGCCAGAAGCCGCGCGAGACGTTGCCTACCGGCACATCCGCCCCGGTGGAAGACGCTGGCGCACTGCCCAAGCCAGAAGCCGCCGACGCGAATGCGCCTGCCAATCCTCTGGAAGCTACCGGTCCTACGGCCAAAACTCGCTACAGCGTCCATGCCCGCGAGAAGAAGGCAAAGCAGAAGCCGCTTTCGCTGAACGACGACACTTCGCCTGCCGCTCCTGATGCAGCTGAAGTAGCCGCCCGTCAGCAGCAGGCCGCTCCGCTGGGCCTGGCTGGCGATACGTCGAAGAAAAAGAAGAAGAACACCGCCACCGGCGACAAAACCCGCATGAGCCAGCAGAAGAAGCCGGATCAGGCCACCAAACCTGCTCTTGACTTCACCCCTGCGGCAGCGGTTCCGGGCGCTCCGGCTCCGTCGGACCACTCCACCGCACCGTCGGATTCGACGAGCAAATAACCGCAACTCAGGCACACACGGCAGGCCCGGAACGCAAAGTTCCGGGCCTGTTGCTTTTTGTCTACCGACTTTGTTTGGGTAAATACGGCTGTTTGCGCTAAGCTTTTGCCCAGTATGAAAGACATCTACATCAGCGATATTTCCGCCTTCGACGAAGGCCGGAGCTTCGACAGTTTTTTTCTGGTTCTGGCCAAACAGCAACGCTTGACCAAAACCAACAAGCCCTATCTGAACCTGATGCTGGGCGACAAGACCGGCCAACTGGAAGCCCGCGTCTGGGAACCGAACGATCCACGCATCGCCCGCGAGTTCGAAAAGGGTTCCATTGTGAAGGTGCGAGGCAGCGCCTCGCGCTTTGACGAACGCGTGCAGATGAAGGTGGACCAGTTGCGTCTGGCGCAGGAGGGCGAGGCGGAAAAGATGGATCTGCTGCCCGCCACGCACTATGACGTGAAAGCGCTCTGGCAGCAGCTGGAGGCGGCCATCGACAGCTTTACCAACGCCGACCTGCAGCGGCTGCTGACGACGATTCTGGCCGATCCGGCGGTGGCTACGGCCTACCGTGAGGCTCCGGCAGCACGGCAACTGCATCATGCGTGGCTGGGTGGCCTGCTGGAGCACGTAGTCAGCCTGCTGACGCTGGCCGACAAGGTGGCCGCGCACTACCCCCTGCTGGACCGCGACCTGCTGCTGACCGGCGTGATTCTGCACGACATTGGCAAGACTCGCGAACTTAGCTGGACCGTCGGCTTTGACTACACCATCGAGGGCACCCTGCTTGGGCACATCCAGTTTGGCACCGAGATGGTGGACAAGGCCGTCGAGAAGCTGCCGAACTTCCCGGAGCGGCTGCGCACCCTGGTGATTCACATGATTCTGGCCCATCACGGCAAGCTGGAGTTCGGCTCGCCCAAGCTGCCCATGATTCCCGAGGCGCTGGTGCTGAATTTTGTGGACGATCTGGATGCCAAGATGCAGGCCATGCAGAGCGAGTTCGACAAGTGCGAGCGTGAAGGCAAAAGTCCAGAAGAGCTGACCGGCAAGGTCTGGTCGCTCGACAATCGCCAGCTACTGAACACGAAAAAATGGCTGGACGGACGGTAGGAATCGGATGAAGCTGATCCCTGTAGTCGCCATCACAGCGCGACAGCTTCAGTCCACTTAGTTTGTAGCTAGTCTGGAGGAATTTCCGATGTCTGTTGCTGCTGAAAACGCTGTGACGGTGAAGAATCTTTTGGCCGCCTTTGAAGGTGAGTCCAACGCCCATGCCAAGTACACCGCGTTTGCCGTCAAGGCCGACGAGGATGGTCTGCACGGCGCAGCCAGCCTCTTCCGCGCCGCCGCCCGCGCTGAGCAGATCCACGCCGCCAACCACGCGCGTGTGATCAAGCAGTTGGGGGGCGAGGCCACTTGCAACCTCCATCCGGTTGAGGTCAAAAGCTCTCTCGAAAACCTCAAGGCCGCGCTCGGCGGTGAGAACTACGAGATCGACACCATGTACCCCGAGTTTCTGTCGGAAGCCACGGAGCGCGACAACAAGGCCGCCATCCGCACCTTCACCTATGCGCTGGAAGCCGAAAAGACCCACGCCCGCCTCTACGGCGAGGCCATCGCACTGCTGGCAGGCGGCAAGCTCGATAGCTGGATCGGCTCAGTCCGCGACTTTTACGTCTGCACCGTCTGCGGCTACACCAGCGAGAACGAGGAAGAACACGAGCGCTGCCCGGTCTGCAATCTGGCCTGGGAAAAGTTCGAGATCGTTCGCTAGAGCAAAACCAGAAAGTCGGTCCTGAAGACCGGCGGCAGGAATCAGAAAAAAAAGGCGGCGAGTTCATCGCCGCCTTTCCTGTTTTTCCCCGCATCGTGTATCTTCAACAGCATTCCCGCCGCGTGGAGGCACACGATGACCCGCACCATCCGCCGTATGTTTTTGCTCACTGGCGCGGCGCTACTGCTGCTCCTTTTGGGATTTGTACTAGGCTTTGTGGCCAGTATTCATACCCGCCACACCACCATGCCAGCCGAAGCCAACGCCCAACTGCACGGCGGAGGCGACGCTCCGGCCGAGGTCCGCGCTGGCGTACTGAGCACGCTCAGCAACCTGCAGCTGGCCTATACGCGGCGCAACCCTGCCGCGGCCCACAACTTTGTGCAAGCCAACTTTGCCCCCCAAGGCGATCTTCTCCTTTGGGGCATCGAAGGCTCCAGCAACGACTGGGCACGTGGTCCACAGGATGTGGAGCGCTTTATTTACTTTGATTGGCTCAACTGGGGCGATCTGCAACTGAAGATTCCCTCCGCAATCGTCAACAGCAAGGATTCCGTGGCATGGCTTACGGTCTTCGGCACAGTGGGCTTTCACGGCCACACGCGCCCCCTGCTGCTGACCGCCGTACTGGAACGCCACGATCAACGCTGGCTCTTCCGCCAGATTCAGTTCCAGTGGGCTGAAAGCGACTCCACCGCTTCAGACCT
This sequence comes from Telmatobacter bradus, assembly GCF_048629425.1. Classification (NCBI taxonomy): domain Bacteria; kingdom Pseudomonadati; phylum Acidobacteriota; class Terriglobia; order Terriglobales; family Acidobacteriaceae; genus Telmatobacter; species Telmatobacter bradus. The sequence continues at coordinate 729,417 of NZ_CP184532.1, read as the reverse complement.
TCTCCACCTGTCCACGTACACGTCGCTGCTTAGAAAGATAGTGAACAGGGTACGGTAAACGAAGAATAGTTCTCTGCTCTCTGTTCACTGTCCCTTGTTCTGCCAGTTCGTCTGCCGCTCGGGGCGGATCAGTCCCATGAAGTGGTTACAAGCCACCACCCACGGCACAGAGAGCGAGAAGGCAACGCGGGCCAGTACGGCCTTGCGTCCGAAGCCGAGGATCTGGTGACCATCGCGATGGAAGGCGTACCAGCCCTCGATGGCCAGAACCACCAGCAGCGGAGCGATGGCCCACTGCAGGCTGAAGAGTGCGGCCAACTCCAGCAGGCAGCGGCTGGCATTGCGGCCCAGGCGGGCAAAACGGATGCGAGCCTGGCCATCGGCGCGGGCGTAGCGGGCCATCTGGTGGCAGGCCGAGCGGTAGCTGTTCTGCGGGCGATAGAGAGCCTTGGCGTTGTCCACATAGGCAGTGCTGCCCTTGCTGCGGGCAGCAAAGTCGAAGATCGTATCTTCGCCCACCAGTACTTCCTCGGGAAAACCTTCCACGCGCTCCCAGAGGGCACGGGTGAAGGCCATGGAGCGGGCCGTACAGGAGCGGGTGGGTTCGGTGGGATCCAGCTTGATGCTGAAGAACGGAGCCGAGGCCAGATCCCAGAGGGTGGGGTCGGTCATGTCCAGCACCGATCCGCCCAGCGTGTATTCTGCCTCACCCGCCTGAATGGGCGCAGTCAAATTGGCCAGCCAGTCAGGTGCGTAGGTGCAACCAGCGTCGGCACAGGCCAGAATCCACGAATTGGCGGCCTGAATGGCAACGTTGCGGCCTCGCGCAACCGGACCATCGCAGTGCTTCAGGCTGCAGCTTTCGTCACGGATGGCCTTCAGACGAGGTTCGCGCTGGGCGGCAGATTCCAGCCACTCCCATGTGCCGTCGGTCGAGCCGCCGTCCACAATCACCACTTCGGCCGCCGGAGGCTGCTGTCCGAGCAAAGCCTCGACGACCCGGGCGATCTCCCCTACCTCGTTCAGTTCCGTAACAATCACGCTGACAGGCTGCATACGTTGAGTATAGCTAGAGCAGCTTTCAGCCCTCAGCTGTCAGCTCTCAGCTGTTCGTGCTAACCCAAGCTGGATCGGCTTTGGTCAGGTAAGTACTGCCATCGTGCAGACACAGCTTCTTCCCTGCCACAAACGAGCTGACAGCTGAGGGCTGATAGCTGTGGAAAACGCGTCCGTAATTCATTTAATTTGCACTACATGATGTGCAAATAAGGGGAAAATCCGTTTGAAGTCTCACAGAAACTGCGGGTGATTGACCCGGACTCTCATTTAACGATAGAATCGTAGAGTTTGGCGATGCACCCTAACAAGGGTGTGCGGGACACAAGCGGGTTGACCGCCCAGCGGCGTGTGTGCAGCCCCTCCCGATGCAGTATCTGTATCCGCCCCAACAATGCACACGAATCGAGTTTGATGCACCTGGCCCGAACCCAGCGTGCTGGAGGATTTGTCATGTACGCAGTGATTCGCACCGGTGGCAAGCAGTATCGCGTCGCGCCCGGCGATGTGGTCAAGATCGAAACGATCCCGTCGGAAACCCAGACGGTCGAGTTCAGCGACGTTCTGGCCGTCAGCGGCGAGCCTGGTACGGTTGCCAAGCCGGGTAGCGCCAAGGTTACCGCCGAAGTTCTCGGCGAGGGCCGTGGCGATAAGATTCTCGTCTTCCACTACAAGCGCAAGAAGCAGTACAAGAAGATGCAGGGTCACCGTCAAAACTTTACCGAGGTGCGCATCCAGGCCATCGAGGCCGACGGCGTGACCTACACCGCCGCCAAGTAAGGCTGCGCAGACCAGTCTGAGAAGGGAAACCAGTTATGGCACACAAAAAAGGTGGAGGTAGCTCCACAAATGGTCGTGATTCCAATGCGCAGCGTCTGGGTGTGAAGGCCTTCGGCGGCGAGCTCGTCACCGGTGGAACCATCATCGTCCGTCAGCGCGGCACGCGCATCAAGCCGGGCCTCAACGTCGGCATCGGTTCCGACGATACACTCTTCGCCAAGGTTTCGGGGCACGTGAAGTTCAGCGACCACGGCAACCGCGGCCGCTTTGCAGCCATCGAACCGATCGCTGCTGAGTAAGCTTTCCGCAGAAAACAAAAATACCGCAGCCTTCGGGCTGCGGTATTTTTTGTGGTTCCAGGTCTTTGACCGCATAAAGCTATACCTTGGTCCGTGCTTTCCCACCCTAGCCACAAAAACAAGTACGTGGCGAGGGTAGGGCACCCAGCGTGTACTGGTATTTAGATGCCGGATCAATTGGTGCTAGAAGCTAGAGGCTGGAAGCTAGCGAAAAATGCGTGGCACAAAAACGCCCGCCGCGGAGAGCGATCCGCGGCGGGCGTTTTGCCGTACTGCTTTACTTGCTCTGGGCCGGGGTAGCAGGAACGGCTGCTGCCGGGGCTGCTGTCGCAGGAGCCGTGGTTGCAGGCGTCGCGCTGGCGGCAGGTTTGGCTGGAGTGGCAACTGGAGTTGCCGCAGTCGTACCGGCAGCAGCGGCAGGAGCCGGGGTCATTCCGACTGGCGCATGCCCCATAGGCAGAGCACCAGGGTGCCCCATGGGCATACTACCAGGACGGCTGACAGGAGCCGGGTGAGCGGGCGGCGCAGGCATATCCATCACGTCAACCAGTTCGATGTCGAAGATCAGGTCGGCCTTGGCCGGAATGCCAGGGTGCTTGGGATCGTTGGAAGGCTTGCCCTTTGCGCCATACGCCAACTGATAGGGAACAAACAGGCGGCGCTTGCCACCGATGTGCATCCCCTCAAAGCCCTGATCCCAACCCGGAATCACGCGGCCAAAACCTTGCGGAAAGACGATCGGCTGCCCGGCTTCGGTCTTGGGCTTGCCGTCGTCGCCCTTGATGACCTGCATGGTGTTGTCGTACACGGGCGAGGCCGGGTGGTCAGCCGAAGCATCGAACTTCGTTCCATCCGCCGCCAGCCATCCGGTATAGGCCACCTTGTAGAGCTTGTTGCTCTCAGCCAGGGGGCCGGAGCCAACGATAACGTCCTGATAGCGGAGCGAAAAAGCCGTCTTGAGCAGCCCTTTGACCGGGGGCACACCGGGGGGCAGCGTGGACTTGACGGCTGTGTGCGTCACGGTATGCGTAGCCGTCTTGGCCGTGGTCGAGGTGGCCGGCTTGGCCGTGGTCTGTGCGACCAGCAACGTACCGGAAGCCATCAGCAGGAGGAGCGAAACGTATTTCATTGTGGATCTATTCTCCATGGAGAGTCTTCGTTTTCTTGTTGGGAGTGTAGCAGGCGCACCCCTATGAATCGGTAACGCCAGAGCTTCTAGCCTCTAGCTGCCAGCTAAAAGCTGGAAGCTGGAGGCTGGAAGCTGTTTTCAACGAGCCAGCAGCGCCGCCAACAACGCGGTGCGGGGGGCCAGATGCTCCAGCAGCAGGTGTTCGTGGTCAGCGTGCGCACCTTCACCCACGGCGCCCAGTCCATCGAGCGTAGCCACGCCCAAAGCTGCGGTAAAGTTGCCGTCCGATGCACCACCGGTCGAGGCTTCGTCCAGGACAAAGCCAAGCCCCGCGGCCAGAAGACGAGCTTTTTTGTATTGACGCACAGTGGCCGCAGTTCGCTCCATGGGCGGACGGTTGATGCCGCCCTCCAGAGCGAGGGCGCAGCGGGCGTCGGCCGGGCGCAGCGAGTGGAACTTCTTTTCGATGCGGGCGGCGTCGCCCTTGCGGGCAAAGCGCACATCCACCTCAGCCCAGGCATGGGCGGGCACAACGTTGGTTTTGGTGCCGCCCCCGGCGCAGCCCACACTCACCGTCAGGCCGCTCTTCAGGTTGCTCCAGCCGCTGACGGTCTGGATGACGCGACTGAGTTCGACCAGTGCGTTGGCGCCTTTTTCAAAATCAACCCCAGCATGCGCGGCCACGCCCTGCACCTCAATGCGGAAGTTACCCGTACCCTTGCGAGCGGTTTTGCAGGCCAGCCCCTGAGCGGCTTCCAGCACGTACACTCCGACCGCCTCTTTGGCCAGTTGCTCGGTGATGGGCCGGGAAACGGGGCTGCCCAGCTCTTCCTCGGAGTTAAGCAGCAGAACAACCTCGCGCTGGAGCAGTTCGGCCTCCAGCAGCATGCCAAGGGCGGTAAAGGCCATGGCCACGCCCGCTTTCATATCCAGCACACCGGGGCCGTAGAGCTTCCCACCGGACTTGCGGTAGGGCATGGTGGCCAGGGTACCAACGGGCCAGACTGTATCCAGATGGCCAAGCAGAAGAATGCGCTCGGCAGGCAGCTTGCGGCGGGGACCAAAGCGCAGTTCGAGCACATCGCCGTACTGCTTCTGGCGATGGAACTTGACGCGGCCTCCCAGGCGGCGAGCCTCTTCGACGGCGATGGCGGCACAGGCATCCACGGCGGTTTTGTCGCCTGAGGGCGATTCGGTGCGGACCAGTTCCTCGATGAGCTTGAGCAGTTCGGGCTGCTTGCGGCGTGCGCCAGCCAAAAGGGCCCGCAGAGGAACAGATGCCAGCTCCGTCGCGGCGATTTCGGGGTTCAACATGAGGTTCCTTTCCCGCGGGCTCCGAAAGGGTTCGGGCGGCGGCCGTTCTGATTCTACGCCGGTTATAGGACAGGGACAGGAAAAATTGCAAGTTTTGAATTGGTCACAAATTTTCACAGTGTGGCAAAAAATACACAGACAGGTTTTGACATTCGGGTCTAATCTATCCGGGATACAGCACTTTACCCAGGAATGCGTATGGCCCAAAATGAACAGTTAGAACAGACCATCACTGACTCGGTTGAACTGGCCGGAGTAGGACTGCATTCCGGTGCGCCGGTTCAATTGCGCCTGCTGCCAGCCCCGGCCGGATCAGGCATTGTCTTTCGCCGCACGGATCTGGATAACTTCGAGATTGCTGCCAACGGCCGCAACGTAGCCAAGGTCAGCTACGCCACCAGTCTGATGCGGCAAGGCGTGCTGATTTCAACCACCGAGCACCTGCTTTCGGCTCTGGTGGGCATGGGCATCGACAACGTCATCGTGGCACTGGACAATCTGGAGCTGCCCATTCTGGACGGCAGCGCCCTGCCCTACGTGGAAGCCATTCAAACCGTAGGGATTCGCACCCAGCGCCGGCGACGCGAGGTGATCCGCATCCTGAAGCCGCTGGAAGTGCGCGAGGGCAACAAGTTCATCGGCGTTTATCCGGGCGAGGGCTACCACGTCACCTACGACATTGACTTCCCTGCCCCGATTGGCAAACAACACGCCAAAATCGATCTGGCCAGCACCTGCTACAGCACCTGGATTGCCCCGGCCCGCACCTTCGGCTACAAGAAGGACGAAAAGGCACTGCGCGACATGGGCCTGATCCGTGGCGCGGGGCCGGAAAATGCCATTGTGCTGGGTCCGAATGGCCCGGAAAATGGCCCTCTGCGCTTTGACGACGAATACGTAAAGCACAAGGTGCTGGATCTGATCGGCGATCTGGCCCTGGCCGGACGACGTATCGAAGGCCATGTGGTGGCCGAGCGCGCCGGGCACGCCATGCACACCGCGCTGGTTTCGCGGCTGATGAAGGACCGTTCGGCGTGGGAGCTGACGCGGGTTCCGCTCCGCAGCGAAGTGGACAGAACAGAAGAAAAAAACACGGCGTCGGCACAACCGATCTTGGCCGGAGCCTGAGAGGCAGAAGCATCCCTCTGGGGCTGAAGCCCACGCCTTTTTCCTGGCGTGCCGGCCCAGCTGAAGTCGAGCCCTGACACAAAGCACCCAGCAAGGATTTTTTCGCAGCCAATGAAGCCACGCCCATTCAAAACAGCTTTTCGTGTATTTTGAAATACGATTACACAGATGCTTTTGCCTGTTGACGCACAGTGCGACCATGCCGCTTCATTAGAGCATTTTCGGAATACATATAGACTTTTTAAGGGGCTTGCAAGGTGCCTTTTTCTTGAGGAAAAAGGCACTTAGCATCCTGCTTTCGGTCTACAGCAATTCCGAAAATGCTATAAGCAGAATATGAGCGCACCCGACGCTGAAAGGGTAGTCCAAGGTCCATGTCCTCGCGAACCCGTTACTTTCTTCGCATTCCCCTGATGCTGCTCGCCCTTGGCGATCTGGTTCTGCTTGGACTCAAGCTGTGGCCCTGGAGGGATATTCCTCTTCTGCCCGGCCAGGGAACCACCGGCTACGATCCCGTGATCTGCCTGCTGGCCTATCTGTACCTGCTGTACTGGATCGGCGGTCGCCATAATCCGGAGGTGCAGAAGTCGCTGAAGTCCGGGCTGGCGCTGGCGATTCCGGCAGGCCTGCTGTGCATCGGATTCGTTTTTCTGGACGTTCCGCAGTTCGCACACAAACTCTACGCACAGATAGGCATTCTGGCGGCGGCCAGCATCTTTGCGGGCATTGCCGGCTACAAGGGCCAGCGCTTTTCCAAAAGTCCGAACGTGGGCATTGCCACCGGCACATGGAGCGCCATGATCAGCGCACTGATGGCGGTGGCGGTGATTCTGGCCCGCATTGATCTGAGCCACCCGCGGCCGCTCACGAATGATCCCTGGCGGCAATACCAGGCACTGGCGATCGGCAATCCGGCACTGCAAGCGCTGGTACATGGCCTGAACATGGCCAGTTGCTTCCTGCTGATTGCGCCACTGGCAGGCGGAATGATAGCCCTGCTCTTTGCGCTGAAGGCACAGGATTAAAGCTTTGCTTCCACTTCCGCATTCCTGGAATGCATTTTTATAAACAAATCCATCCTTTTTGACTTATCTCTCATCTCCCATTCTTCGAATCTGGATCATACTTGCGCTGCACGGCATTGTTTCTTGCATGGAGCACATCATGATGGAGATCTACGACGACACCTTGCCCGCCTTCGGCGTCCGGCAGATGACTGCCGACGATATTCCCGCCGTCATCGATTTGCAGAAACGCGCCTTTCCCGGGCAGACGCCCTGGCGGGCCGAACAGCTGCAGCGCCACCTGGAGATCTTTCCCGAAGGCCAGTTGGTGGTGGTCGACATGAATGGCAGCGTACTCGGCTCCTCCAGTTCGCTGCTGATCGACTGGGACGATTACGCGGAAGAAGCCAACTGGTCTTCGATCACTGCGCATGGAACCTTTGAAACGCACAATCCGCAGGGCAAAACGCTCTACGGAGCCGACATGGGCGTGGCCCCCGAGGCGCGGCGCATGGGCGTGGGTTCAGCCATGTATGAGGCGCGCAAAACACTGGTGGGCGAGCGCGGGCTGAAGCGCATGCTGACCGGCGGGCGCATTCCCGGCTACTGCCGGGTGGCTGGCGAAATGACGGCCAAGGAATATGTGGCGGAAGTGGTAGCTAGCAGGCGGCACGATCCGGCCCTGAGCTTTCAGCTGGCCAACCGTCTGGCGGTGCTGGACGTGGTTCCGGGCTACATGACCGATACGGAATCCTGCGGCTATGCGACGGTGCTGGAGTGGCTGAATCCGGAGTACGCTTCGTCGGTGCTGCTGAAGGCCAGCGTGAGCCATGCGGCGCTTGAAAAGGAAGTGGCCGACTCCATGCGCGGCTCGCGGCGGCCCCGCAGAGTGCGCATTGCGGCCATTCAGTATCTGATGCGGCCCATCACCAGCTTTGAAGACTTCGTCAGCCAGGTGGAGTTCTTTGTGCGCAGCGCCAAGGAGTACAAGGCACACTTTGTGCTCTTTCCCGAGTTCTTCACCATGCAGTTGCTCAGCTACATCAACGAGTCAGCTCCTGCAATGGCCGTGCGGCGGCTGGCCAGCATGGTGCACCAGTACGAAGAGCTCTTCCAGCGACTGGCCGAAGAAACCGGCATGTACATTGTGGGCGGCACGCACCCCATCATCCAAAAGGGCAAGGTCTTCAACGCGGCGCATCTGTTCACGCCCAACGGACAGGTCTTCCGCCAGAAGAAGGTTCACCTGACGCCGTGGGAGAGCGGGCCGTATCAACTGAGCCGCGGCAATCGGCTGTATGTGTACCACACCGACTTTGGCAACATCGCGATTCTGATCTGCTATGACGTGGAGTTTCCCGAAGCGGCGCGGGTGGTCTGCGAAGCGGGCGCCGAAATTCTCTTCGTACCCTCCTGCACCGATGGCCGCGAAGGCTTCTTCCGCGTGCGCTACTGCGCCCAGGCCCGCGCCATCGAGAATCAGGTGTATGTGGCCGTGACCGGCACGGTGGGCAATCTGCCACTGGTGCCGAACATGGCCGCCAACTACGGGCAGGCTGCAATTCTGACGCCCTCCGATTACTTCTTTGCCCGCGACGGCATCGCCGCCGAAGGCACCATCAATCAGGAGCAGATGATCGTCGCCGACGTGGACCTGGACCTGCTGGACGAGCAGCGCGTGAACGGCAGCGTGATTCCCCTGCAGGATCTGATCAAGGACGCCTACGACGGCGTGATTCACTACGCCGACTACAAGGGACAAAAGCACAAGACCTCGGCCGATGCAGAGGAAATTCTAGAGGGCACACCCGCCGATTAAGCCTCAATCTTCAGCAACCGGGGCATGCCAAAGCACTGCCTCCAGCACGCGCAAAGTGTGCCCCGGTCTTTTTGCTGGTAACAGGTGCTAGGTGCTGGAAGCTGGAAGCTGGAAGCTATTGATTCCTGCATAAATAATGCAATGATTCAGCGCAAAGAAATGGACAACTCGGATTGGGCGATGCAGCCGCGCAGTTTTGCCTGCGAGTTCCGAATTCCGTCAATGGAGCCAAGTATGTCTTCCATCAGTTCGTCCACATCCTTTGGGCAGCTGTTGGCCAGTTCCCGCTTGGCCAATGACCAGACGCCTTCGTCTGGATTCAGTTGCGGGGCATAGGACGGAAAGTGCTCGATGCGCAGCCGGGGATGCTTTTCGAGAAATTGCTCGATAGGCTTTCCCTTGTGCGTCGATGAGTTGTCGAGGAGCAGAATGATCGGGCCGCGCAGGAGGCGCGTCAGTTCGCGCAAATACAGACAGACCTCCTCCTGCCCGATGTTGTCGTAAAAAAGAAGATAGTAGAGACCGAGATGATGTCGTCCAGGGCTGACGGAAATTCCCGAGATCACCGAGATCTTGTCGCGCTGTCCTTGGCGATGGCGGTGGATAGGTGTTTCCCCTTGTGGCGCCCAGGTTCTGACCACGTTGGGAATCATCAAGAAGCCCGATTCATCGGCAAAGACGATGTGGGCGCCCAGCCTTGTGGCGTTTTTTTTATACGCGGCCACTCTTTTTGTTTCCAACGCTCGATCTCTTCTTCGTTGCGCTCCAGAGCGCGTCGTTCCGGCTTCTGCGGAGTCCAACCGAGATCGTGCATCAACCGGCCTATGTGATCCGGGTGGTAGCTCACGCCGAACTCGCTCTCGATCAACGCGGCAATGCGTGCGGTGGTCCACAGATTGGTGCGATAACCCTGAGCCATCGGCCCCTTGAGCAACAGCCGAACAAGCTTCTTGCGCTCAGTAGCACCCAACTTCAGGGGGCGTCCAGGAGAAAAACGGACCTGCAAAGCATCGTCTCCGCGCTGCCGTCGAGCATCGCGCCAGCGCATCACTGAACTCGCGTTACATCCTATCTGTCGTCCGACTTCGTTGAGCGAGCAGCCTTCATCCAACAGCGCTAAAGCACGACGGCGACGGTCTTCCAAAAGCTCGGCACTTGCCTTCAGTCTGGGCATAGGGGTACCGTACCTCTGAAAGTATTATTGCATTATTTATGCAGTAGTCAATAGTACTAAATTACAGGGTCATCGTTTAATTCGGAGGGATCTTTAAGTTCCCCGATGAAGCGAACGCGATTGCGACCAGCGGCTTTGGCCAGATAGAGAGCGGCGTCGGCGCGCTGCAGCAACGAGGCCGCGTGGTCATGCGGCTTGAAGAGTGTATAGCCAAAACTGGCCGTAACCTGCACGATGTTTCCGGCAGAAAGAACGGGCTGCGCGGCGATGACTGTACGCAACGCATCCAGCCGATTGAGCGCCGTGCTCTCGTCCAGTTCGGGCAGCACCAGAACGAACTCTTCGCCGCCGTAACGGCCAATGGCGTCATAGGGGCGCAGTGCGGAGCGCAGACGAAAGCTGACTTCAACCAACACGGCATCGCCAACAGCATGACCGTAGGTATCATTGACGCGCTTGAAGTAATCAAGATCGAGAATGACAACCACCAGACTGGAATTCTTACGCTCACAACGATCCATTTCGCGCACCAGTAATTCGAGTAGCGCGCCACGGTTCAGCAGGCCGGTAAGTGGATCATGCGAGGCCTTGTATTCCAGTTCCTTACGGGCCGCTTCCAGCGCGCGGTTCTTTTCCATGAGTTCAGCCGTGCGGATGGCCACCAGTTCCTTCAGACGGCGCTGCATGATGCGCATTTTGTGGGTGCGCATGTACCAGGCCGTATACAGCATCGCCAGACCAGCCAGCGCATACAGCGTCAAAGCAATGGAACTCCGCCACCAGGCCGGCAGAACGACCACGGTCATTTCCACCATGGGCGAGACCTCAGTTCCATCCTGCTGCATCAGCTGAAACTGCAGTTGCAGCTTGCGGGGCGTGCCCTGAGAGATGCGCAGCGTGCTTTCGCCAAGCGGAGTCCAGTTTTCCATGCTGCCCGGAGAGCGATACATGAGTTGTACGCCCGGCATCTCTTCGTGCTCACTGGCACCCACTTTGACTTCGAGCATGCCCGTACCAGCTGGCACGGTAACAAGCGGAGTGATGGGCAGATCCTTGCCGTTCAGACGCACCGACAAAATGCGGATGGTGCCCGGCTCGATGCGCAGTGCGGTAGCGGGATGAAACAGGTGTGATAGGCCGCCACTGGTGCCGATCCAGATGGAACCATCGCGGTCTTCCAGCAGCGATCCCTCGTTGGGGTCGTTGACGATGAGACCGTTGTTGGAGTTCAGAAAACCCCATGCGCCATCGTGGTAGACGTCCATGCCGGCATCGCCACCACACCAGATCCAGCCGCGACGATCCATCATCATGCTGTAGAACTGACGGGAATGCACAACCGGACGCACAAAGGAATCAATGCCCAGCAGTTGCTCCCCCTGCAGAAGGGCACGGTTCACACCCTCACCCATAGAGCCAAACCAGAGATTTCCCTGCTTGTCCACGATGAGTGGAAAACCGTTCATCTTCATGCTGGCGGGAATCACCAGATGCAGGCCACCAGGCGCCGGGTCCATGTGATAAATGCCTTTGCGGGCTGAGATCCAGAGGTCGTTGTGCAGACCGGCGGCAAGCTGCCCTATGCGCTGATCGCCCAGCTCATCGACGCGGTGCAGAGAGCGATCGCGGGCGTGCAGGTCAACATGGAACAAACCTTTGAGCGTGGAAACCCACACGGTATTGTTCAGCACCAGAATATTGGCCGCCATATCCGGAAGAGCATAATTCTGCGTTTTTCCGGTGCCCTCCTCGTAGCGGTAAAACGCATTTTCGCAGGCGTACCAGACCGCTCCATCTTCCGTGCGCTGCACGGCGTAAATCGCACAGCGTCGGGGAATGCCCGGCATAGGCCGCCACTCCTGTTGGCCCTGCGGCTTCAGGGCAAGACCGGCACTGGTGGCGGCAATCAGGGAACCATTGGCTCCGGAGGCAATCTGCCAGACGCTGTTGCTGGGCAGGCCTTCATGCAGGGTAAAACTCTCCCATCGCCCGTAGCCCTTCCAGCGCAGAAGGCCTCCGCCCTGTGTGCCGATCCAGATGCTTTCGTTGTGGTCAACAAACAGCGAGGACAGATCGTTTTCCGGCATGCCGTGCGCAGAGTTGAAGATTGTCCAGCCGCGCGCATCGTGCAACAGCAGCGTGTCTCCGACGGTGGCCAGCAGGTGGCCTTCAGGGTCTTCGGCCAGCGGACAGAAGCGGGTCTGCAAGGAAGGCAGCGCGATCTCGGAGGCCACATCCTTCCAGCGCCCGCCGGGCTCGAGGCGCAGCAGATGCGACTGGCTGCGGACCCAGACCTCGCCATTGCGCAACTGACGAATGGAGATGTACTCATCCGCAGGAACGCCTTCCGCCACGCCCCAGGTCTGCATTTTTCCATCGCTCCAGCGGCAGAGAGCCTGATCGCAGCCGAGCCACAACCCCTCGGCCGTGCTCCGCGCGGAGTGAATACTCTGCAAATGCGGAAAACCAGAATGCAGGGTGGCATAATCGCTGGCCACCCAGTCCTCACCGTCGGCGGATTGCTGCCGGGTAACGCTGACAAGTTTCCCTGAAACTAGAACGATCAGCTCGCCATTCTGGCCTTCGTGCAGTTGGGTGGACCCCCCAAAACCAAGGTGCAGAGGAATGCCTCTGACCTTATGAAACTCCTTGCCGTTGCTATAGAACAACCCCTGCCGGTACCCGGCCCAGATGGTTCCGTTGGAGCTGACAAACAAGGGGGCAACATCGCCTTCAGGCACGCCGGACTCAGCGCCGACAAAGTGAAAACGCAGGCCGTCGTAGCGGAAAAGCCCACCATTGGTAGCCACCCAAAGCATGCCTTGGGAGTCTTTGGCGGCATTAACGATGGCAAGATTGTCGAGGCCCTGGTCTTCTGAGAAATGCTGCAGCGTGATGTACTGCGCATGAACGGCGGGAACAACGACGAGGCAGAGGAAAAACAGGAGAGACAGAGAAAACGTGTACGGACACAACCGTCCTCTCTCACGCCGGAGCATGAGCCAAGCATACGATTTAGAAAATAGAACGTGGATCGGCGCCCCTCCGTTTTCCTGATCGGCTCCTCGCCCCGAACATTCAATAAAATGACTCAGTCTGGACGATTTTTTACTTAGAAAAAAAACACTTTTCAATTCTTATACATATCTGTCTGAACTCTTCTACCCTTATGACAAAACCTGAAACAGGATTCCCAAAGGCACACGCTTGCAGCAGCGCTTTCCTCTGCACCGTTGCATTCAATTTTCAGAAAAGGGGATTTCTGCGGCTTTCCGGCCACCAGGATTGGCAATAACTTCCGGGGGAGAAGCAGCCTGAGGTCGGCGGCTCACTCCCCACAAAGCTACAAACGAAAGACAGTCTTACTCGTCTCCATTCAGAATGGAGCCCACGATGCCACCCAGCAGGCCGCCGCCGAGGGCTGCGCCGCCACTTGGGCGCGACTCTCCGTGGGGCAGATATTCGCTGATCTTGTGGGCCAGACGGCTGATGGGCAGCGTCTGCAGCCAGACCGAGCCGGGGCCGACCAGTTCGGCCAGAAAGATGCCGTCGCCACCAAAGATCACGTTCTTGATGCCGGGCACCATGGTGATCTGAAAGCTGACCGAAGTGTGGAATGCGCCCACGTGGCCGGGATGCACACGCAGCACCTCACCCGGCTGCAGATCGCGCCGGACCAGTTCGCCGCTCAGCTCCAACCAGGCGGTGCCGTGGCCGCCCACCCGCTGCAGCAGAAAGCCATCGCCGCCAAAGATGCCCGCCCCCAGCGACTGCTGAAAGCCCACGCTAAGCGCAACCTGCGGCGTGGCGCACAAAAAGCCATGACGATGCACCAGATAGTCGTTGCCACCGTCCAGTTCGACTGGCACAATATGGCCTGGAACCTTGGTGGCAAAGGCTACCACGCCGGACGTCTGCCAGGCGCGGTACTCAGTCATGAAGAGGCTACCGCCCCCGGCCATGCGCTTGAGCGCGCCAAAGATGCCCCCGCCCCCGCCCATCTGGGTATGGGTGGCCATCTGGATCGAGCCCGTCATCCAGGACAGCTCGCCACTCTCGCTGAAGACGCTTTCGTTGGGTTCAAGTTCAACTTCGAGCACGGGCATTGTGGTGCCCAGAATCCGGGTCTGCATGGCAGTCAGGTTCCTCCTGTTTGGGTCAGTGTAGCGGACGCATCCCATCGTACGGAAAGGGTTTTTCCTGGGTTCCCCGGCCTGGCCGCGGGTGGCAGGAAAGCCCGGTTTGCAATAAAGATAGCTGAGATTTGACCGATGAACGACTCAGCAGTTCCGGGCTCGGATACTCCATGGTGAGTCCAACTGGAAATACGGGCCCAGTATCCATCGATTCCCTTCCAGCATTTCCGATCCATTCCAGGTATGAATTACGTTACGGGGGCTAGATTCGTTCCACATGCGTTTTCAGGCTGAAGCCAATTTCGAGGCATTGATCGAAAGCACCAACGAACTGATCTGGTCGGTCGACCAGGAGTTCCGGCTGCTTGCCTTCAACAGTGCCTTCAAACGCTATATTTTTCTTACCTACCACCTTGAGCCTGAGCCCGGCATGGCGTTACTGGACCTGATCACTCCGGAACAGGCCGCACCGTGGCGCCAAGATTACGAACGCGCCCTGCAAGAAGGTCCCTTTCAAACCGAACAGACGCTGATCACCGGCGCAACGGTTGAACTCTCCTTTCATCCCATTCAGGTGGAGGGCACGGCCTGTGGCGTTTCTGTCTTTTCACGCGATGTGACCTGCCGGAAAGTCGACGAAGAGATGCACCGCCATCTGGCGGCTGTGGTGGAAAGCTCCGCGGACGCCTACCTTTCTTTGACCCGCAACGGCGTCATCTTCAGCTGGAATCAGGCCGCAGAAAATATCTTTGGCTACAAAAGCGAAGAGGCGATCAACAAGCCGGTGCGCATGGTGGTGTCTGAGGAGGATTGGGGCCTGCTTGCCAAACAAATAGAAAGCGTGACCAGCAGCGAGCCCATCCAGCATCAGCTTTACACCGTGGTGCGGAACGACGGGCAGCGCAAACAACTGATCGTCAATGCCTGGCCGGTGCGCAACCCGGCCGGCGAGGTTACAGCCATCTCGGTAGTAGCCCGCGACATGTACGACCGCCTGGAAGCGGAACAAGCCAAAGCGTTGCTGGCCTCCATCGTGGAGAACTCCGTGGACGCTGTCTTTACCACCGATGCGCAGGGTTATATCACGCGTTGGAATCGCGGCACGGAGCGGCTGCTGGGCTATACGCCTGCAGAGATCATCGGCCGGCGTGTTCTGGAGCTGATCAGCGATCACCAGCGGCCAATGGTCAGCAAGAAACTGGAGAGCCGCCAAAAAGGCGAAGTTTATCCCGACTATGACACCGTCATGTGCCACAAAAGTGGCGAAGAGATTGATGTTTCCGTCTCTGTCTCCAGCATTTGCGATTCGGCTGGAGCCGTGACGGGATTTCTAAGCTTTGTGCGCGACGCACGTGAGCGCAAACGTCTGGAACGAACGCTGATCGAAGCCGAACGCAAGTATCGCGCCCTGTTCGACAGTGCGCTCGAAGGCATTTATCAAATCTCCATGGAAGGTAAGTTCCTGACTGCCAACCTGTCGTGTGCGCGGCTGCTCGGCTACGACTCAGTGGAGGAATTGAAGACCTCTATCGGCGAAGTTGGCACAGAACTCTGGGTGGAGCAGACGGACCGGACACGTTATCTGGAGGCGGTTCACTCTTCCACCGATCCGGTGATGGGCTTCGCCTGCCGCTTCCACCGTCGCGACGGCTCCGTCATCTGGGTCTCGCTCAACAGTCGCCTGGTGCGTGACGCGCAGAATGAGCCGCGCTATCACGAGGGATTCTTTGAAGACATTACTGTCCACGTGCAGTCCATGCAGGCGCTCACAGCCAGTGAAAACCGTTTCCGCAATCTTTTCGAAGACTCCAAGATCGCGCAGTTGCTCGTTGATCCGCTCACGGAAGAAATTCTGAACGCCAACCATGCGGCGGCGGAGTTCTACGGATACCCGATTGAAAAACTGGTGGGCAACAACATTGCCCTGCTGAATCATATGCCGCAGGAAAAGATTCGCCAGGAACGCCAGAATGCCGTGCTGCAGAATAGGACTTTCTTCAACTTCAAACACTGGCTGGCCTCGGGCGAAGTTCGCGATGTGCAGGTCTACAGTTCGCCAATCGACTATGGCGACAAGATTGTTCTGCTGACCAACATCTTCGACGTCACCGAAAAGGTTCGCGCCGAACAGGTGCTGCGCGAAACCGCCGATTCACTGGCCCAGGCGCAGAAGATCGGTGGTCTGGGCAGCTACACCGTCGATCTTCTCTCCGGCCAATGCACAACCTCAACGGTGCTTGATGAGATCTTCGGTCTTCTGCCAGAAGATCCGCGGACCCTTGAATGCTGGTTCGCCATGATGCATCCCGAGGATCACGAAGCCATGCAAGCGTATTTTGCCGTGGAGATCATGGAGAAACACACTCCGCTCAATCGCGAATACCGCATCGTTCGCCCAAGCGACGGCGTGGAGCGCTGGGTGCATGCTCTGGGCCATCTGGACTACGACGAAGCTGACCAGCCCGTGCAACTGCGCGGCGTCATCAAAGACATTACCGAGGTCAAGCAGGCGGAATTGCGTCTGCGGGCCAGCGAACAGCGCTACCGCACCACCTTCCAGATGAACATTGATACCGTGCTCGTCAGCCGCATCCGCGACGGCGTTTTTCTGGATGCAAGCAGGGCTATCAAGGACGTGATGGGTTACACCCGCGCTGAGGTGGTGGGCAAGACCAGCATGGAACTCGGCTTCTGGGCCGAGGAAAGCGATTATCAGAATGTGCGCCGCGAACTGCTGGAGCACGGCGTATGCCACAACTACCAGGCCCAGTTTGTCAAAAAGGACGGCGGGCTGCTCTGGGGTCTGATGTCGGTTTCCATTGTTGAAATCGATGGCGAACCCTGCGCTCTGTCCATCACCCGCGACATCACCCAGGCCAAGCTGGCCGAGCAGCGGCTGGCCGAGGCGCAAAAGGCGCTGCGCATCAGCGAAGAGCGCTACCGCACGGTCTTCCAGGCAACGCTGGACTGCATCTCGATCCATCGCCTCAAAGACAACATCCTGATCGACGTCAACTCCGCCTTCCTGGATATGTTCGGCTACGAAAGCCAGGAAGTTCTGGGCAATACCAGCCTCAATCTGGATCTGTGGGCCGAACCCAGCGCGCGCGAAAAGATGTATCAGGTAATGCGCGAACAGGGCTCGTTCCGCGATGCCCGTACCCGCTTCCGCAAGAAAAACGGCGAACTCATCTGGGTGATGATCAGCTCTTCGCTGATCGAAATCGAGGGCACGGCCTGCGTTCTGAACATCATCCGCGACGTCAGCGACGCCAAGGCCGCAGAAGACAAGATCTGGAATCTGGCCTTCTACGATCCCTTGACCCGGCTGCCCAACCGCCGCCTGCTCATGGATCGCCTGCGCCAATCGCTGGCCAGCGCTACGCGTTCCCATGACATGCGCGCCCTGCTGTTCATTGATCTGGACAACTTCAAGAATCTGAACGACACGCTTGGCCACCAGAATGGCGACACGCTGCTGTGCGAGGTGGCACGTCGGCTTTCCAACTGCGTGCGTGAATCGGATACCGTGGCCCGTCTGGGCGGCGATGAGTTTGTAGTGCTGCTCAACGGCCTGGGCGCACAATACGAAAAAGCCGCCGCGCTGGCGGAAAACATTGTGCAAAAGATTCTGGACGCGATTGAAAAGTCCTACTGGCTCGACAAACGCGAGTACTTCTCCTCGTCGAGCATCGGCATCACGGTCTTCAGCGGAAAAAACGAAAGCGTAGACGAGATTCTGCAACAGGCCGACATCGCCATGTATCAAGCCAAAGCCGCTGGCCGCAACACCATGCGTTTTTTTGCGCCCGCCCTGCAGGCTGCCGTGCAAACCCGCGCCGCCATGGAAGACGAGATCCGCTCGGCCCTGCGCAACAACCATTTCCTGCTTTACTATCAACCCCAGCTTGACCGCAACCACCTGACGGGCGTGGAGGCTCTGCTGCGCTGGCAGCATCCCTACCGCGGTCTTCTGCAACCGGGCCAGTTCATCTCACTCGCTGAAGAAAGTGGACTGATTGTGCCGTTGGGCGATTGGGTTCTGGAAGCTGCCTGCCAGCAGATTCATCTTTGGAACAATGCCGACCCGCCGTTTCCGATCCCACTTTCGGTGAACATCAGCGCCCGTCAGTTCCGCCAACCCGGCTTTGTGGAACATGTGCTCGACGTGTTGCGCCGCAACGACGCCAACCCCGCCTGCCTTGATCTGGAACTGACCGAAAGCATGCTGCTCGACAACATCGATGACGCCATCGCCAAGATGAACGAGCTTAAGCAGCACGGCGTACACTTCTCGCTGGACGACTTCGGAACAGGCTACAGCTCGCTCTCCTACCTGAAGCGCCTGCCCTTCGATCAGCTCAAGATCGACCGCTCGTTTGTGCGCGATCTGCTGGACGACATCGGCAGCCAGGCCATTGCCCGCTCCATCATCTCACTGGGCCGCGCGCTGGGGCTCAACGTCATTGCCGAGGGCGTGGAAAGTTGCGAGCAGCGCGACCTGCTGATCGACCTCGGATGCAGCTCCTTCCAGGGCTACTTCTTCAGCCATCCACTTCCCCTGGCCGACTTTGAAGACCGCTGGCGTTCTGCATCCGGAGCGGAGCAATCCTTTGCGCGCATCACCCGCTTCTGCTGATTCAACAGACGTTCATCGTTGCACATCCACTGTGGCGCTATGCTGAAGTCAGCGGTAGCGCTCACTTTTGGACACAAACCTGACTGGCGTCAGCGCTACTTTAGATACGCATGCACCAGATCAATCAGATCCTCGGCCAGATCAGGCGCAATCTGCTCCTTGGCGCCATCCGCCAGATGAAAGCGGATGTGCGTTTCCAGAACCTCGGCCATCAGACCATTCACGCCGCCCCGCACCGCAGCCAGCAGCATCAGTTGCCCGCCGCATTCCTCGTTGGCCTCCAGCGAGCGCTCGACCGCATCCAGTTGGCCGCGCACCCGGCGCAGACGCTGCAGAAGTTTCACTTTTTCCCGTTCGTGGGTGGACATGGTAACAATCTCCCTGTTGCCATTATACCCTCCCGGGGTATACCTTATACCCATGGGGGGGTATAGCTCCCCGATCTAACCCCCGAGACACTTCCATGCGCTTTTGTCGACTCATTCCGATGCTCTCCGCCCTTGGCTGCCTGCTGCTGGCCGCGCCCGCCTTTGCCCTGCAGCCGCCCGTCGCCGCTCCTGCTTCTCAGACGGCGCAGACCGCTCAGCTGGACGCACCCCAGCCACAGAGCGACGACAAAGACACGCCAACGACCATGTTGCCGCACTTTCGCAGCGACCGTTACTGGCTCAGCGGTCAGGCCAACATCATCTATCAGGGACAGTTGTCCTTCCACTCGCCTTATGATGGTCCCAACAGCTTTCAGGGGCCGGCAGAGTATAAGACCTCGCTGGTGGGCACGCTCTACTCCGGCATGCGCCTGGACCAGAGCGTGCGCTATAACACCGACCTGTTGCTTGATTTTGAGTCCGCAGGAGGCCGTGGTCTGAGTCAGGCTCTGGGTCTGGCCGGCTTCACCAATCTGGATGTGGTGCGTAACCCCACCCTCAGCTCCAAACCCTATCTGGCGCGGTATCAGGTTCACCAGACCATTGGCCTCACGAGCGAAACCACCACACAGCAGCGAAACTTTTTTTCCTTGGCCAGTTCGGTTCCGGTGCGCCGCATTGAATTGCGCGGCGGCAAAATGACTCTGCCCGATTTTTTCGACGTAAATGAAGTGGGCTCCGACAGCCACCTCCAGTTCATGAACTGGAGTGTCGACAATAATGGCGCATGGGACTACGCTGCCGACACGCGCGGCTACACCGTGGGCGGCATGGCCGAATACGATGACCGCCAATGGAGCCTGCGCTACGGCATCTTCGGCATGCCCACCACAGCCAACGGTATGGACATCGACTGGGCCTTCAGTCGAGCCCACGGGCAGAATGGCGAGTTCGAACTGCGCCGCGGCATTGTTCCCAAGCAAAAGGGCACGGAACGCGTACTGTTCTACGCCAACCGCGCCCACATGGGCGATTATCGCGAGGCTGTGCTGGCGTTTTTGAGCGGAGCCGACACGGCCAACTACGGCGTGACGCGCCCGAGCATTACCCTGCACGAGCGCGACGGCGCGCTCAAGTATGGCTTTGGACTGAATACCGAGCAGGAACTGACCACAAACCTGCACATGGCAGCGCGCTTTGGCTGGAACGAAGGCCAGCATGAGTCGTATGCCTACACCGAGATCGATCAGACGGTGGAGGTGGCCGCCGACTATGCGACCACCCGCTGGCATCGTCCCCAGGACAAGATCGGCCTGGCCGTGGTTTCCAACGCCATCAAGCGCGACCACCAGAACTACCTGAAGAATGGCGGTCTGGGTTTTCTGCTAGGCGATGGCAACCTGAACTACGGCCGCGAAAACATTGTGGAAGGCTATTACACGCGTCATGCCTGGCGCGGACTGTTCTACTCGGTAGATGTGCAGAACATTCACAACCCCGGCTATAACCATGATCGCGGCCCGGCCTGGGTGGGCAGCTTCCGCGCCCACGTGGAGTTCTAGAGCAACTTCTGACCGATTACAGCCTAGATGTCCAGGTTCTTCACATCCAGCGCATTGTCTTCGATGAACCGGCGACGCTTTTCCACGTCTTCGCCCATCAGAGTGGTAAAGATCTCGTCGGTCTCCACCATATCTTCGAGCTTGACGCTCAGCAAGGTGCGGCGCTCAGGATCCATGGTGGTTTCCCAGAGCTGGGTGCTGGTCATTTCGCCCAGTCCTTTATAGCGCTGCACGTCGTAGCCCTTCTTGCCCTGCTCGACGATGTAGTTGAACAGATCGCGCGCAGTCTTCTGCGTGACAGCTTCCTGCGGTGCGCGGCTGTTGGTACGGCGCGTCTGCTTCTGCTCGGCCTGCGCGAACAGATCGGCTGCCGTTTCGCCTTCCTCAGCCTCTTCCGGTTCGCTGGCGGCAACCGCGGCTGCAGTCTTGGCGGCGTAGTCGATGATGAAAGGCGGCTCAAGATACTGCTTGATGAGCGAGAACTTGGCCATCATCTGGCGGAACTCGGGGCTGGTAGCCAAAGCGCGATCGATGCTGCGGGTTGCGCCCTGCGAATCCACAAAGCTGACCGACCAGAGCTTCAGCTCTTCGTCGAAGGCAGGATCGTTGACCTTGAACTCGCAAGCGTCTGCCATGGAGAGGAGCTTGTCGTGCACAGCCTTGATCTTCTCCGGCACAACGCCCTCTGCGGACGATTCAAAGTCGGCGCGATGTGTCAGCTCTGTCAGGGCCAGGAACTCAACCAGCGACTCGTTACGCATGTGCTTGTCAACCTTCTCGACAAAGCCCAGGTAATCATTGAGCGTGCCCATGAAGCGAGTCAGGTCCGTGCCCTCGATGGGCGTCTGCTCAGCGCCATGGCGCACGAGCATGCCTTCACTGGCGCGGCTGACCATCACCTTGACGAACTCCAGCTCGTTCTTGATGTACTCTTCGCGACGGCCCTTCTTGATCTTGAAGAGCGGCGGCTGGGCAATGTAGATGTTACCGCGGCGGATCAGCTCCGTCATGTGCCGGAAGAAGAAGGTCAGCAACAGGGTGCGAATGTGCGAACCGTCAACGTCGGCATCGGTCATGAGGATGATCTTGCCGTAGCGAATCTTGGTCGGGTCAAAATCTTCCTTGCCAATGCCACAGCCAAAAGCGGTGATCATGGCGCGGATTTCTTCGTGGCCCAGCATCTTGTCGTAACGGGCCTTCTCAACGTTGAGAATTTTGCCCTTCAGCGGCAGAATGGCCTGGAACTTACGGTCACGGCCCTGCTTGGCGGTGCCGCCTGCGCTCTCACCCTCGACGAGGTAGATTTCGCAGCGGTCGGGGTTGCGCTCGGAGCAGTCGGCCAGCTTGCCGGGCAAACCACCGGAATCCAGCGCGCCCTTGCGGCGCGTCAGATCGCGGGCCTTGCGGGCTGCTTCACGAGCACGCGAAGCATCGATGGCCTTGTTGATGATGCGCTTGGCAACCGGAGGATTCTGCTCCAGGAATGCGCCCAGGCGCTCGTTCACAAATGCCTGTACGTTACCAGCAATATCGCTATTCAGCTTGCCCTTGGTCTGGCCTTCAAACTGCGGCTGGGGCAGCTTGACGCTGACCACGGCCACCAGCCCTTCACGCACATCGTCGCCAGAGAGGTTCTCTTTCAGATCCTTGAAAAGACCCAACTGCTGGCCAATGGCGTTGATGGTGCGAGTGAGCGAGGTGCGGAAGCCGGACAGATGCGTGCCGCCGTCCACCGTGTTGATGTTGTTGGCAAAGCTGAAGACCGTCTCGGAGTAGCTATCGTTGTACTGCAGCGCAATTTCGATCTTGACGCCGTCGCGCATAGCTTCCATCACGATGGGTTTTTCGTGCAGCACGCTCTTGCCTCGGTTCAGATGCTTCACAAACTCGGCAATGCCACCGGCGTACCGGAACTCGGCGTGGCGCGGCTCGCCCGTCTTGGGGTCGGCGGTGCGCTCGTCGGTGAGTGTGATGGCAAGGCCCTTGTTCAGGAAGGCCATCTCACGAAGGCGCTGGGCCAGCGTGTCGTAGTTGTACTCGACGACGGTAAAGATGGTTTTATCGGGCAGGAAGTGCACCTTCGTGCCGCGCTTCTTGGTGGTGCCGGTCTGGCGCAACGTACTCACTGGGTCGCCACAGCTGAAGTCCATCTCCCAGGTAAAGCCGTCGCGACAGATCTCAACGTTGAACTCCTGCGATAGCGCATTGACGCAGCTTACGCCCACGCCGTGCAGACCGCCGGAAACCTTGTAGGTAGAAGCGTCGAACTTGCCGCCGGCATGCAGAATCGTCAGCACAACCTGAACCGCGGGCATCTGCTCGCCATTGGCAAGCGTCTTCATGTCGACGGGAATGCCACGGCCATCGTCGATGACGGTGATCGAGTTGTCGACGTGAACAATCACGTCAATACGAGTGGCATAGCCAGCCAAGGCCTCATCGACCGAGTTGTCCACCACCTCGTAGACCAGGTGATGCAGGCCCATCTCGCCGGTCGAGCCAATGTACATGGCCGGACGCAGACGAACCGCCTCAAGACCTTCGAGGACCTTGATGTTGTCACTCGTATAGCTATCGTTGTCGCCGTGGGGAGTCGTGCTCAGAGGTTCAGTCGCCATAGGATTCCATTCGCTGTTGTGTGCCGGGGCCCCCGTCGTACGAGGCATTACCGGGGATCGTCACCGGTCGAGTCAGACGAGGAGTAAGTGCTTCAAAAACGAGGGTCTTGGAAGACTTTTTGCTGGCTTTATTTTATCATGCGCCGACGAAGGAGGATGGAGGGATTACACGGGGCAAGGATGATTACCTTTAAGTTACCAAGGAGAAGAGCGTGACAACAGTAATTCAAACCTTACCAAGTAATGTAACACTAAAAAAATACTTGACTTAAGAAAAAACTAATCTTATATTCCAGTTCAGCGAAGTTCCCGATTTTTCGCAAATCTTTTGGAAAAGGGTTACTACTTATGAAACTCACTGTCCGCATCTTCGCCTTCTGCATTGTGATCGTAGGTTTTGCCGCCGCTTCCATGTCCTCCGCCACACCTAAACACATCAGCCATCAGATCGCCAATGGCGCAATTCCCATTGCCCGTTGCGTTCCCACCTGTCTCGCATCGGCAGAGTAAATCCAGCGGTACATCTTTATCGCTTTTCTGTTGTTCCATCAAAGGTTTGGAGCTATGCTGAGAGCACCCTTGGGAGGGTATGCCCTTTTATGTCTTCAAACCTTGCCATGATGATGCTCTGTGGGGTGGAGTTTCTCCTGGCCGCCGCACTTGCCCTTCAGGTATGGAAACGGAATTTATATCGCGAGTTCAAGGCGCTCTCCATTTACTTGGCCTTGCGCGTTCTGAGCTTGCCCGTCATCTTGGTCCTACTAGAGGGCAGCATGAGGACTCATGCCACCTCCTGGTGCTGCGGATATTTCTTTTCCTCGTGGGGAATTTATCTTGTCTGCGCGACTATGTTGTTTTTTGTCTGCCTGGAAATCTTCCGCTGGGCGCTGCTTCCATTCGTTGGCTTGATGAAGTACGGCACAACTTTGTTTCGTTGGTTTGCGATTGTCTCCGTCATTTTAGCAATCTCCAGCATATCCATTCACAACTGGGCTTCCCTTCCGAATATCACCTCCGGACTGATGCGTTCCATCAGCATTCTGGAGTTATGTTTGCTTGCATTTCTATGCATATGTATGAACACGCTACAAATTTCAACACGAGACTTTGCCTTTGGCTCCTCCCTATGTCTGGCTTTTTTAGCGGCAAATGACTTGGTGCAGTCAACGCTTCCCCTTAGAGATATGTCGCTAACAGCCGCAAGTGAGTTTATCTACGAAATCGCCACTCTGGTTGGCTGGGGGATGTGGAACTACTATGCGACGCTGCCGCAGACTGTCCGCAAACCGGTGGTTCTGTCGGCGGCCTCTCCCATCTACCGCTGGAACGAGATTGCCATGGCTTTGGGGCATGCCAACACCAAAGTAGCTATGCAGCAGCCTTCCAGCGGCTTCTTTCTTTCGGACGTCGAGCAAGTAGTAGAAAAAGTGCTGGCTCGCAACCTGAAGAAGAACGGTGCGTAGCGTCAGGGGACGAAGAATAAGCTTGCCTGCAATTGATCTACACGAAACAGGAGCCTCGGCTCCTGTTTCGTGTTTGGGCACTGATTTATGATTCCTGCATTGTCTTTTCGGGGATAGAGCTGCAGGGTACGACTCTGGCCGACCGCAAAGTGGATCGAGCTGGATTCGGCCATCTTCCGACGCATGCTCTGCCCAAAGCTTCGAGTTCTCAGGAAAGGTTGCGTCATGCGAAGCATCAGAAATCTTATTCTTGGCTGCGGAGTTTTCTTTCTTGTCGTTCTTTTGGGCGACTCCCCAGCCAGTTCCGCAGAGGAACAGCCCCATGTTGCCAAGGTCACAACCAACGCACCCGTCAAGGTCTCTGACAACGGAGACGCCTGGACGCTGGACAATGGCATCGTCCGGCTGACCGTGCACAAATCCAATGGCAATCCACAATCGATCCTCTACAACGGGGTTGAGATTCTTACGCATGGACAATCCTGGGAGCAGTTGCCCTCCGGCACGATCGCGGTAGGCATCGCCATCAACCCCAAGGACAACGGCGGCGAACGCGCGGATATTGCGGTACGTGGCGTGAATCCCGGCAAAGGGGATGGGCACAGCGCCTTCAACATCGAAACCCACTACACGATGGAGCGCGGCGTCAGCGGATTCTATACCTATACAGAGTTCTCGCATCCTGCCAGCTATCCGACTTCCGACGTAGGGGAAGGGCGATTCACCCTCGAAGCCATGAGTCCGGTCTTTGACTGGCTCTCGGTGGACGAGGATCGCAACCTGTTCATGGTGCCACGCGATGATCTTGAACGGGGCGTTGTGATCCACGCCAAAGAGCAGAGGATTCTAACTTCGGGCCTCTACAAAAATTCCGTGGAACACAAATATAACTACAACGCTCTGATGTACAAACTGCAGGCATGGGGTTGGTCCAGCACCAAGGACCACATCGGCGTCTACTTCATGAATCCCTCCACTGAGTACATTGGCGGCGGCGCTGAGAAGCTGGACCTGATCGACCACATGGGCGGAACAGTGCTGGATTACTGGACCAGCGGCCACTACGCCGGAGGCGACAACGTCTACATTCCTCAGGGAGAAGACTGGAAGCATGTGGTTGGGCCGCTCTTTATCTATTTCAATAAGCTGGACAAGGCAAAAGAACCCAGCAAAAACGCGCTGAAAGACTTTACCGCAAGTTATGGAAGTGGCCAGCCGGACGTTCCCGTGGCATGGCATGACAATGCGACTACCTTGTGGGAAGATGCCGTTGAAAAATCCAAAGAGATGAAGGCCGCATGGCCCTTTGACTGGGTGCGCGGCGTTGACTACCCGCATAAAGATGGTCGCGCTACAGTCTCCGGGCAGTTCATTCTGGACGATGCGCAGGCCGAGAGCAAAAAGCTTCCCCACCTGACCGTCGGACTGGCTCACCCGGACTATCCTGGAAGCGGCAATCCCTTTCAGTTGCGTGCTGGCAATGGAACAACCATCACCTGGCCGCACGATGGCAATTACTACCAGTTCTGGGCCGACGGCAAAGAAGATGGCAGCTTCACCATCCCCAATGTTCGCCCCGGAAGTTATACGCTGCACGCCTTCGCGGATGGAGTTTTGGGCGAGTACGCGCAGGCCAACATCACGGTTGTTGCAGGCAGAACGATCAACCTTGGAAAACTTGATTGGAAACCCGTTCGCTATGGCAAACAAGTATGGGAGATCGGCTATCCGGATCGCGCGGGCGACAAGTTTTACAAGGGCGACGGCGCCAACTATTGGCTGTGGGGATGGCCTCTGCGCTATGGCGATCTCTTCCCCAATGATGTGACTTATACCATTGGCAAAAGCGATTACCATCGCGACTGGTTCTTCGAAGAGGTTCCGCACTCAACCACGGAAGCCTGGAAAAATCCTGCCGCCAAAGATCCGCTGAACCAGCGCTTCGGTTGGGTTCATCTGCCCGATGGCGACAAGGACATGTGGAAGGAATGGGGCCATGGCCGCGCCACCACATGGACCGTAAAATTCACGCTACCAGCGCAGAGCAAAGGCACGGCCGTATTGCGCGTTGCCCTGGCTGGCGCAGATGGCGGCGGCGGTCTGCAGATTGGCGTGAATGGGCAGCAGGTGGGCACGTTATACCCGGTGGCAACGAACGCGATTCGCTACAACACCAACCAGGGCGTCTGGAATCAGTATGCGCAAACATTCGCGGCGGACCTGCTCAAGACAGGCGAAAACTCCGTGACGTTTACCGTGCCTGAGGGCGATGTGACGACGGGCGTGGTGTGGGATTATGTGCGCCTGGAGTTGAACGACGGCAGTGCAGCGTACCCAACAGCACCGAAGAGTGGGCGGCTGAATTGATTCACCGGCCCCTAGCTTCCAACCTCTAGCACCTAGGTCTATGACCGTTTGAATTTGTGCCCACGCTGGGTGCCCCAGGTCCCGCTTTTGGGAGCTGGGAAAGCACGAACCAAGGAACAACTTTACGCGGTCAAGGTCCTGGAACCTAGAGCATCTCTCCTGAAGGTATAGAGCGAGTCGATGCAGCTTCGTTGACGCGACCCTCAGGGAGCGGCAATCTGGCAGGACTTTTGCCACTTCACAGCATCAGGAGAGATGCTCTAGAAGCTCGTCCCCATCTCTGGCGTAGCGGCCAGCAGGCGCTGTGTGTAAGCTTCGCAAGGGTGGGCGCAGAGGGCTTCGGCCTCGCCGGTTTCCACCATGCGGCCATGCTCCATGACGGCAATGCGCGTGCTCAGGTAACGCACCAACGGCATAGAGTGCGAGATGAACAAATAGGTGAGTCCCAGCGTGCGCTGCAGGTCACGCAGCAGATTGACGACCTGCGCGCCCACGCTAACGTCAAGCGCCGAAACAGGTTCGTCGAGGATCAGCAGACGAGGCCGCAGAGCCAGCGCGCGGGCGATGTTGATGCGCTGCCGCTGGCCGCCGCTAAATTCATGCGGGTAACGATCAAGCGCTGAGCCATCCAGCCCGACCTCCTTGAGCAGCTCCGCTGATTTTTCCCGCAGGCTTGCGCGGCTGAGCGATAGTCCCAGATCCTGGCCGTGAATGGCGAAGGGCTCGCTCACCAGTTCCAGCACGCTCATCCGGGAGTTCAACGCGCCATAGGGGTCCTGAAAGACGGGCTGCATGGTGCGGCGCAGCTTTTTCATGGCGGCGGGCGTGGCGTGGGCCAGGTCTATGCCGTCCACGCGCACCGCGCCAGCGCTGGGTTTGACCAGCCCCAGAATCATGCGGGCGACGGTGGTTTTTCCCGAGCCGGATTCGCCCACCAGTCCCAGCGTTTCCCCCTCGGCAATTGTGAGCGAGACGCGATCCACCACGGCCTGCTCCGCCGTGCGCAAGCCCACACGCCGCGGATACGTTTTTGATACCGATTCCACCTCAACCAACGCCATACTTTGAGGATAACGGACGCAAGCCGTTGTGCGGATTGAAGCAAAAAGTGTTCCATCGGGGATGCGACCATGAGCTGCGGCAAAAAAGCGCGACCCTCTTGCGCAACAGAGCAAAAGTGACGATGACCATCCTGAGGAAATCGTGCTATTGTTTTGTGCACGAGGAAAACGTCATGAACGATGGCGATTTAAAACGTGCTGCAGTGGCTTGGCTTGCCTACAATAAACCCAAAACTACATTCGAACAGCGAGAGGCCCTCGCAAAGCTAACAGACACGGAAGCCGATCTGGCCTGGAGCAATCCGGAAACCCACTGGCTGCTGATTCAGTTGATGTGTTCGAGCGTCAAGCCCGCATCCTTGCAGTCCCTGCTGGCGACTGACCTGCTGGAAGATCTGCTGGAAAAGCATGGCACGGAGTTCATTGACCGCGTGGAAGTTACAGCGTCCTCTGATCCCCGCTTTGCCAAAGTGCTCTGCAAAACCTGGAAGAGCACCATGCCGGACGAGGTTTGGCAGAGAGTGCAGCGAGCTTTTTAGAGCACTCCCGTAAATCGCAGCCACAACAGCCCGCCAGCCAAAGCTCCCAGCGGCGGAATGACCACCTGTGCCAGCAGAAACCAGACCGGCTGTTTGCCGCGCTCCTGCAGCACGCTAATAGCTGCCAGCACCAAAAAGACAATGCCCAGAATCATCACATGCTGCGCCGGGCTGGCGGATCCGATCCAGGCCGTGACGCATCCACCGGCAGCGGTGGAAAGAAACGTAGTAGCCAGATTCACAAAGGCGTAGCCCGGAGCAATGCTTACGCCGCTTTTGCTCCAGTCAGGCACAGGCCTGCTCAACAGGGCGTTCAGCAGCCCCAGCAGCACGGCCGTCACCAGAAATCCTGAAATCAGCGCCAGAAATGCGTGCAGAATTACCATGAATGCTCCTCCTGCGTGGGTGTGCCGACCTTGCCGCCCGCAATGCGCTCCAGGAAGGAACGCGCCAGCCTGCGCTCACCGGGATTGTATTCGCCGTGCATCGAGCACAGGTCAAGGAACTCCTCGGCCAAGGCGCAGCGTTCTTCATTTTGCGCATAGACGCCCTGCAGCGCCATGGCCAACTCACGCAGGCGGGCTGCTTCTGGCCAGCCCTCATCGCCAGCCTCAAGCTGAACCGATGCTCCAAACAGGCCCTGACGGCCACGCACACACTCTTCCAGGCATGCTACAAGCTGGTCGCTGAAGGCCTGTGCCAGCACGTCCAGCGAGCTTGATGCGGGTTGGGGTTCGTCCCACGTACTCATGGCGCTGCTCCCGGGTCCATTCCTGCCAAGAAAAGGACAGATCAGATTCAAAAAAGCTTCTGCCCATGCTGACAAACATGGGCAGAGTCTGCAATTCAGTTGTACGCCTGCCCGCCTGCCGCTACAACAGCGATGCGGCAGGCCTGGGGCAGGCACTTTCAAGTCATGCTCCAGTTTGTGGAGTTTTAGAGCAGCGCCGGGGCAGCGACTACTTTTCGATCAGGCTGCGGGCGATGGAGTCCAGCATGCCGTTCAGAAAGTTGATCGACTCGGGCGCGGCATAGCGGCGGGCAATCTCCAGCGCCTCATTGATGACGATAGGGAAAGGCGTGGAGCGGTAGGCCAGCATTTCGCCCACGGCCATGCGCAACAGGTTGCGGTCCACGGCGGGCATGCGCTCCAGCTTCCAGTGGCGGCTGTTGGCGGCGATCAGCTCGTCGATCTTCTCCTGCCGGTCAATGGCCACGCGGAAGAGATCTTCGGCGAAGCCACGCACATCGGCTTCCACGGGATCGGCGGCGCGCCAGAAGGTAGCACGCACGTCTTCCGGGCTCTGGTGGGCCATGTCTGCCTGAAAGAGCATCTGCATGGCCAGTTCACGGGATTTGCGACGATTTCCAGCGCTCAAGCGAGATCCCCCTGCTTCAACTTACGGCTCAGGCTGACCATTTCAATGGCGGCAGCGCCGGCTTCAAAGCCCTTGTTTCCGGCCTTGATGCCGGCACGGTTGAGAGCCTGCTCCAGGGTCTCGCAGGTGAGCACGCCAAAACTGTGTGGAATACCGGTTTCCTGCTGCGACTGGCCAATGCCCCGCGAGACCTCGTTGTAGATGGCCTCATAGTGAGCGGTTTCGCCGCGCAAAAGGCAGCCAAGCGTGATGATGGCGTCCACCTGTCCCAGATTGGCGATGGTGCGAGCGGCAGCGGGAACTTCCCATGCGCCGGGGACGCGGACGACCTGAATATTTTCACGCTTTGCGCCGGAGCGCAGCAGTACGTCGAGCGCGCCATCCAGAAGCCGGTCTGTGATCACGGCGTTCCAGCGGGCCACAACGATGGCAAACTTCATGCCTTCGGCAGAAAGGTCGCCTTCGACGGCCACAGGCTTACCCTTGATCGGATCCAGCCACGACCAGAACGAGAAGGAGAAGCCTTTGATCGGCTCAACGGTAAAAATCTGCGACTTCCAGTCGGTTTCAGCAATGACGGTAAGGCGTGCAGCAGCCTGATCGCCGCCCTCGGCGCGCAACCATGCGGCGGCAGCCTGATGGACGGCGTCGAGCGCGGTCACTTCAACCAGCACATCGGCGGTGGGGGGAAATTGCCCGTCGACAAACTCAAGATTGCCGAGGGGAGCAAGAAAGGCAGCGCCACGGCTGGTTTCCTGCTGCCATCCCTTGCCACTCTCAAAACCCAGCGCGGCAAAGAAGCTTGCCAGGCGCTCATAGCTCTGAGGGCTGTCGGCGGGACGTAAAAACGAAATGCCCTTAATCATGCTTTGATTTTATCGTGCCGGGCTCGGAAGCTCCGAGAGAAGACAGCACCAAGGGAACAGGAATTTCCGGATGGGGGCCAGGATTCCAGATTCAGACGCCACTCCTGACCGGGAAAGCGCTTCTGGAGCAAAGAAAAGAGGCCGACACAAGGTCGGCCTCCGGTGAATTTGAAGCGGTGTTGCAGATTATTCGGTAGCGCGCGGCTTGACCACAATCACCGACGCCGGTACCACGGTGGAAGTGCCCGTGTATGAGCATCCATCGCTGGAAGTGCTGCAAGCTGGCAGAGCAGGGGTAAGCTGCTTGCTGTCGGTGGGCAGGCTGGTGCTGCTGATGGTGGACGGAATCGTGATGTAGTGCACCAGATTGTCGCCCGCCGTGGAGACGAAGAAGTAGTTGTTGTCGGGGCTGAAGGCACCGGCAATCGGAGCCGAAATCGAGCTGCTGCCGGTCAGCGTCACATAGCCAAGCGTACCCAGCGATCCCTTGGTGGAGGACGGAATGTAGTAGGGCAAGGTTGCGCCGGTGCTCGACGAGCTGGCCGAGTAGGTGGCAAAGGCAATGGCGGAGTTCGGCGAAGCAACCACCTGATTCACAGCCGTAGGCGTCACGCCAAGGCCGGAAGACGACAGCGTCGTCTGCGCAGGCGTAGTGACCGCGCTGCTCCAGCTATTGCCCGTAAGCGTAGTGCTGCTGTAAGTGCAGGCGGTGGGAACGCTAATGCTGCTGGCCGTCTGCACAGGCAGCGTGAAGCCGAAGTCGCTCAGCACAATATCGGAGGAGCTGTAGTAAGCGCCGAGGATGTGATTGCCGTCGTTGGTGGCAGCCAGCACATCGTTCTCGACCGTGTTGTTGATGTAGGCCTCGGGATAGAGCTGCATCGTGGAGGCGACAGTTCCGCTGGGGCACCAGGAGTGGGCCGAAGTACCGCTGGTACCAGCCAGGAATGCGCCTAGGCCAGGCACGGTGATGGCTAGGTTCTTGGCACCGCCAATGTCGGTCAGGTCGTAGGTGCTCCAGCCTGTTGCCACGTTGTAAACGTAAAGCTTGTCGCCGTGGTTGGTGCCTGCCGTGGCATAGTCCACCGCGTACATGGTTTTGGAGTCCGGCGTCCAGGCAGAGGCCACTGCGTAGCCACTCTGGGATTGGTAACTGGCAGCAGAGACGTTATAGAGGTAGAGATACCCCTTGGTCTGATCGTTGATCAGCGCATAGCTGCTGCTGGGCGAAACTGACAACACCACACCGGGAACGTTGGCGTCCTGCTTGGTGATGCCGTTGGTGGATGTGCTGTAGATCATCAGCTCATAGTAGGAGCCGAAGTAAAGGCTCGAACCATCCTGATCCATCAACATCGAATTGGGCACATAGGGCAGGCGCACCGTGGAACCGGCATTGCCCGTGGTCATATCGATGGAGACAAAGTCCTGCGACTGACCGGGAGCACCAAACCAGACATACTCGCTGGCCGTGCCGGGTACCGTAATGTTGACCGCATTCGAGGCCAACGACAGACCCGTACCGTACAAACCGATTTCGGTGTCCGGAGTCGGATTACAGGTAGAGGGCTGGCAGACGGCATAGACGGAGGCCGCGCCAGGATAGGTGGTGCTGACACTTCCGCTGCTGACGCTGATGTCCGCCGGATTGGTCGACTGATAGTCGAGGCTGAGGCCGGTGATAGTGGCACCAGTGGTATCGGTGATCGTGGTAGTCAGCGACTGCGTCGCGCCCTGGGTAATGGAAGCGGTCGTTTTTCCACTAGCGGTGGTGAGCGCGATCGATTTGGGTGGGCAGGTGGAAAAATCACCTGCCGACGAGGCCGAACCTGCAACCGAGGCCGTGATCACTGTGGTACCAGGCAACAGCGCGGTAATCACGTTGGAGGTGGAGTTGATGGAGGCCACCGCGGAATCGCTCACCGAATAGGTGAAGGTGCCCAGCGACGAAGCGCAGGTGGGAATAGTCGCACCAGATGCCACGGTACAAGCGTAGCTGGTCGTTCCTGAAGGCGCACAGAACTCATACTTATTGCCGCTGCTATCCGTATAGCAGGCCTCAGCATCCAGCGACGCCGTCGTATTCTGCGAATAGCATTTGTCCTGGATATTCGTATCCAGTGTCACCGAGGTCACCTGCTGATGGACATAGACCTCTACAGCATTGGAAGTGACCGAATTGGCCGACGCCGTGATGTAGGCAATGCCGTAGGGCAGGCCATTGGTCGAAGGCGTGCTGGTCGGCTTGCTGCAGATCGTATAGTCGGCAATGCCGCCGCCGGAATTGCGATTCCAGGTACCGGCGCAGATGTAGCCGGCCGGCGAAATATCCACCAGGCTGTTGTTGGTCGTGCCGTAGGTATACGAGCTTACGCTGGCACTGGCGCCCTTGCAGGTGTACGCGGTAGGCGTAGAAACCTGCTGGGTCTGCCCGAACGACAGCGAAATTCCAGCCGTCTGCGGTTGCAGCGTGATGGAGTACACATCGTCAATCCCGGCACCGTAACCAAGTCCATTGCAGGTGTTAGCACCCGGGTTGCGTGTGCAGCCGGTGAGAGTGATGCCGGCAGGAAGGGCCAGGCACAACAAACAAACAAGCGTCAAAAACCGCCGCATGAATCCTCCCCGCCCCGCTGTTTCGATCCGCAGAACGGTCTTTGCAAAGCTCTTGAAAGAATCGGGTTAGGACACCCCATCCCACAGCCATTCGCAGACTTGTGGAAGGGAACTATACCGCTGGAACACACCAGGCAGAGCGTCTCGCTCTTTTGCTACAGTACGAGACGGCTTTCCGCAGAGGCTCCAAGGGAAAAGTGTAACAGGACGAGCCTCTGTCTGACAGCAGCCGACAGAAGGCGGGGTCCATGCAGTGATAGACGCCCGCCGTCGTCGATGGAGAGCAAAAACAGACTACGGAGTGGGAGGCATTTGACGAGCGAACCAATCAATGGCCCGCACAAGCACGTCCCGGCGATGGACAGGATCTGTAAACCCATGCCCTTCATTAGGATAGACCACAAGCTGCGTGGGAACGCCCTGCGCGCGCAACGCATGCCATAGTTCGAAGGACTGCGGCGCAGGGCACTCGCCATCGCGATCGCCCACAATAATTAATGTGGGCGTCCGGGCCTGCTTGATGTAGCTGATGGCCGAACTTTTCGCGTAAATCTCCGGATCGTCGTAGACCGAAGCGCCAAAATAGGGCAACATCCACTGGTCGATGGAGTTTTCTCCGTAGTAGCTCTGCCAGTCAGAAATACCGGCTCCAGCCACCGAGGCGCGGAAGCGGTCGGTCTGGGTGACGGCGAACATGCTCATGAAGCCGCCGTAGCTCCAGCCGGTGAGACCCACGCGTTTGGCGTCGACGGGGTATTTGGCCAGCACCGCATCCACGCCCGCCAGAATATCCCGCAGATCGCCATGGCCAAAGTCCTTGCGATTGGCCTGCAAAAAGGCTTCGCCCTGCCCAAAGGAGCCCCGCGGATTGGGCAACAGAACAAAATAGCCCAGCGCAGAGAAGGCAGCCGGGCTCAGCCCGCCGCTTCCTCCCCAGTGCGAGCTCTCCGCCCAGGCCGGACCGCCGTGCACTTCCACAATCATGGGATATTTTTTGGCCGGATCGTAATCCTTGGGCAGAATCAGCCAGCCCTGCACATGAAAGCCCTCGTTGGTCCACTCCAGCGACTCAGAGCTGCCCCAGGCCGGCTGAATACCGTCATTCAGGTGGGAGAGCTGGCTCAGGCGTACGTTGCCCTGAGCTGCGGCTGCAGGCTCAACCATATAGATTTCCGAGGCGTGCTCGTAGCTGGAGGCACGAAAGACGAAACGCGTATGGTCAGCGGTGGGCGAAAGGCTCAACACTGCGTCATCGGCACCTACGGAACCGGGCAGGACGAAAGGCGCACGGTCTTCCATGACCCGCAACGAATTGCCCTCGGCACCGGGGCTGAGTTTGAGGCTGGCCAGACGGCTTTTTCCGGCTGCCAACTCGGTAACCCATAGATGGTCCGGGCTCGCCCAGGTGATCCACTCCGGCGTAGCGGCCCGGCCCGGCGTCAGATTGAGAGGCCGGCCGCCAGTGGCTGGAACCGCCCAAACGTCTCCACCGGTAGCGCCCTGATCGCTCATCAAGCCACCGATAAAGGCAATCCACTTGCCATTGGGCGACCAGCGAGGCAGAGCCATCTGCATGCCGTGCAGCGGGCCACTCACGGTCGTAGGATCAAGAATCGCAAGGGGTTCGCCGCCTACCTGCGGCATGCCGATCGGCTGCGTATAGAGCTTGGCCACCCACCAGTTGTTTTCGCCTGGAGGGTTGGCGGCAATGTAGGCAACGGATTTGGAGTCGGGAGCCCAACTGAATTCGTATAGATGCAGTGTGGCGGGCGAAAGCAGGGTGGGCGCAGCGTTATTCTGCGCCGTGGCGGGCACTACGGCCAGCCGCTGTACCTCAATTCCGTCCTCGCCAATCACGCCCGAAGGGGCATTCATGGCCGCCAGCGCTCCCGCCCGACGGGTTGCTCCCTCCACATAAAGGAAGGCAATCGAGCGGCCGTCCGGCGAAAAGGCCGGCTGGTCCAGTTCGCCATGCAAATGGGTCAGGCGACGAGGCGCAGTGCCATCCAGATGCGTCAGATCCAAATGCGTCAGATATAGTTCCATCTGTCCGCCAGAGTCGCCACAATCCGAGGCAAAGGCCAGTGCACTGGAATCGGGTGACCAGAGGATCTGGCCCTCATGGCAGTGGCTTTCGGCGCCAGCAGCGGCCGTAATGCGCTGACTTTTGGCCAGATCGCCCACTCCGGCCACGTGAATCTCAGAGCCGTTGTGCCCGCCCTGCATCCAGGCCAGACGTTTTCCATCGGGAGAAATGGCCACCCGGCTGATCGACTGCCCCCGGTTCAGGCTCTGCAGCAGCTCTTCCACATGGGAAGAAGCGCTGCTTTGGGCAGCAGCAAGAGGAAGCATTGCCACGCCAACTAGCGCTGCGGCAAAAAACTTTGTGAAACAGTTACGCATAGCACGATGCTACGCCAGAGTGGCATAAGGCCAGATAAGTAAACCGTGTGAACAGAAGGTTTCCGCCCCAAAGCACGGCACGGTTAACCGCACATTGGCGGGATCAAGATCACCAAAGATTGAAAATTCAGGAAATTCGTCACGGAAATGGGCAGGAATCGCGCACTCCAGTGAGACGCTCAACGCCAGCCTGCTGATAAAATAAAGTTGCCGCATCGAGTGGCTTCCGCCGTCTACGCAGCTTCCCAATCGCCCGACGGCATGGATTGAATCTGAGCGAAACCGCCAGCACGCACCGGCCGGCTGCCAAAAACCGGAGCGGATTGCTCTGCGCGGCGCACGCTCACTCATGGCTGCAACGAAGCTGACAGCCGAACCAGAGAAAAGGACCCGAATACCTGTGAGCCAGACGATTCGAAACATCGCCATCATCGCCCATGTTGACCATGGCAAGACCACTCTTGTCGACGCCCTGCTGAAGCAGGCCGGAACCTTCCGTGCCAACGAGCAGGTGGCCGACCGCGTGATGGATTCCAACGAGCTGGAGCGCGAGCGCGGCATCACGATTCTGGCCAAAAACACCGCCGTCCACTACGGCGGCACCAAGATCAACATCTGCGACACGCCCGGTCACGCTGACTTCGGCGGCGAAGTGGAACGCGCCCTCAAGATGGTGGACGGCGTCATGCTGCTGGTGGACGCTGCCGAAGGCCCGCTGCCCCAGACCCGCTACGTGCTGGCCAAGGCACTCGAAGCCAAGCTGCCGCCCATCGTGGTCATCAACAAGATTGATCGCCCCGATGCCCGCCCGCAGGAAGTGCTCAACGAGATCTATGACCTGTTCATCGATCTGGACGCGACCGAAGAACAGCTCGACTTCCCCGTGATCTACGCCGTAGCCAAGAACGGCCTTGCCACGCTTGACCCAGCCGTTCCGGGTGAGGATCTGAAGCCGCTCTTCGAGGCAATCCTGAAGACCATCCCCGCAGCCACCGGCGACGAAGCCGCTCCGCTGCAGGTTCTGGTCACCAACCTCGACTACTCCGAGTACTTCGGCCGCATCGCCGTCTGCCGCGTCTTCCAGGGCACCCTGCGCGCTGGCGACGAAGTCAACATCAGCAAGCGCGACGGTTCGCTACAGAAAACCAAGATCACCAAGCTGTTCACCTTTGAAGGTCTGAAGCGTGTCGACAGTGAAGTGACCGAAATGGGCGACATCATCGCCGTAGCTGGCGTGGAAGGCATCACCATTGGTGAAACCATCACCAGCCTTGAAAACCCCGCTCCGCTGCCGCTGATCGTCATCGACGAGCCGACCATCGCCATCCAGTTCAGCGTGAACAACTCGCCGTTTGCCGGACGCGAAGGCCAGTACGTCACCAGCCGCAACCTGCGTGAGCGCCTGGACAAGGAACTGCTGACCAACGTCTCGATTCGCGTGGAAGAAACCGGATCGCCCGACACCTTCAAGGTTCTGGGCCGTGGCGAACTGCAGCTGGCTATCCTGATCGAAATGATGCGTCGCGAAGGCTTTGAGCTGATGGTTGGCCGCCCCGAGATCGTCACCAAGGTTGTAGATGGCGTACGTCTGGAGCCGGTTGAGCACCTCACGATCGACGTGCCGGAAGCATATACCGGCGTGGTGATCGAAAAGCTTGGCCCGCGCAAGGGCGAAATGACCAAGATGCACAATCATGGTTCAGGCCGCGTACGCATGGAGTTCCGCGTACCCAGCCGTGGCATCATTGGCCTGCGTAGCGAAATGCTGACCGAAACACGCGGCACCATCGTGATGAACGCCCTTTTTGATGGCTACATCCCCTACCAGGGCGAGATTCCGCAGCGCCCCACCGGCGCACTCATCAGCGACCGTCAGGGAACAACGACCACCTACTCGCTCAACGGACTGCAGGAGCGCGGTGTTCTGTTCATCGGCGCGGGCGTTGAAGTCTACGAAGGCATGATCGTCGGCGAGCACTCGCGCGACAACGATCTGGACGTAAACGTAGTACGCGAAAAGAAGCTGACCAACATGCGCGCTTCGTCCGCTGACGATGCCGTCCGTCTGGTCCCTTGCAAAACGCTCAACCTCGAGCAGGGCATCGAGTTCATCGCCAACGACGAACTCGTGGAAGTGACTCCCAAGTCACTGCGCCTGCGCAAGAAGGTTCTGCAGGCCAATCGCCGCCCCAAGTCGTGGGATAAGTCGCAGGACTAACTCCTTACCTGGAAGTTACAACCAAGAAACAACGAGGGCGACTCACTACAGTGAGTCGCCCTCGTTGTTTCTATCTATATTTTTAGAGCATTTCTCCAATACACGTGCAGTGTCGAATTGCGTGCAAGGTGGCTTTTTCTTAAGGAAAAAGCCCCTCGGCATCCAGCTTTCGCTCTACAGCAATTGGAGAAATGCTATAAAGGTGATTTCCGGGGTCGTTTTGAAGCCTGCAAGGCATAGACCTTTACAGTCTGCGCTTGGCCTCAAGCACGCGCTCAAGCGCCTCTTCCGCCGTTGCTCCCGTCGCCGAAAGATGGCCCATCTTGCGGCCCACGCGCGCTGAAAGCTTCTCGTAAAGATGCACCTGCACACCCGGCACAGCCATGGCTGCTGCAAAGTTCGGCTTGCCGTTCGCCTCGATCCACACTTCGCCCAACAGATTGACGATGGCGCAAGGAGAAATCAGCGACGTATCACCCAAAGGCAAATTGCAGGTGGTGCGCACCAGTTGCTCAAACTGGCTGGTTACGCAGCCGCGCTCGCTCTGGTGATAGCTGTTGTGGGGCCGTGGCGCAAGCTCATTGACGAATAACTCGCCCTGCTTAGTGACAAACATTTCGCAGCAGAGCAAGCCCTCGATCCCGAGCTTATCGACAATCGCCGCTGCCAGAGCCTGTGCTCGCGTTTCCAGTTCGTCGGGAACGCCCGCAGGCAAAACACTCCAGGCCAGAATCTGATTCTCATGATGATTGCGCGCCGCCGGATAGGAACGCACTTCGCCGGCAGGATTCCGCGCCGCCATCACGCTGATCTCGCAGGCCAAATCGAGCGCCTGTTCGGCCACTGCGGGCGCGGCACCAATCGACTGCCACGCTGCGGTAATATTCTCCGCGCTGGCGGGAGCATCGATTCCAATGCGAGCCTGTCCGCGGCCATCGTAACCACCGCGGCCAATCTTCAGGAAGACGCGATTCTCAAGCACAGGCACGGCGGCCTGCAACTCTTCTTCGCCTTTCACCACGCGGAAAGGCCCCACCGGAAAACCGTTCTCGGCAAGCCACCCCTTCTGCAGAGTTTTGTCCTGGATAATGCGGATCGGCTCAACGCCCGGACGCAGCGGAGCCAGTCGCGCCACATTGCGCAGCGCATCCACGCTAATCTGTTCAATCTCCAGCGTAACCGCGTCGGCACCTTCCGCCAGGCGACGTGCAACGTCGGTTTCGTCCCAACGCCCCACCATGGTTTCATCCACCACAAAGCTCGCCGGGCACTTCGCCTCGGGATCCATCACCCGCACACGATAACCCATTGAGCGCGCCGCCATGGCCGTCATGCGACCTAACTGGCCGCCGCCCAGAATGGCGATCAAGCCACCGGGCTGAATGCTTTCAGTTTTTGAAAAGGAATCGTTCGTCACGCTGGCAGCTCCTGATCAAGCACTTCCTGCGTACGGGCCAAGCGCCATGCGGCCAGCCGTTCGTAGAGTGCGGCGTCTGTGCCAGCCAGAATTTCGGCAGCAAACAACGCGGCGTTCGCAGCACCAGGCTTGCCAATCGCCAAAGTTCCCACCGGAACCCCCTTGGGCATCTGCACAATCGACAACAACGAATCCATGCCATTCAAAAGCGTGGCCGGAACCGGAACACCCAGCACCGGAACCAGCGTCTTGGCTGCCAGCATGCCCGGCAAATGCGCCGCACCGCCCGCACCGGCAATAATCGCCCTCAAACCACGCTCCCGCGCCGTTTCCGCATAGCGATACAGCAAGTCTGGCGTGCGATGCGCACTGACGACCTTGGCCTCATGCGGAATCTCAAGGGCCTTCAAAATATCTACCGCAGCCGAGAGCACTTCATAGTCGCTCTTGCTGCCCATTACGACGCCAACTAACGGCTGATTGCTCATGACTCTAATTATACGAGGCTCTGTTTTCCTCTTTTTAAAAACTTCTATCTGGAATTTTTCAGTGCCTGCGCCAAGCCTCGAATGCAACCTCCATGACGGCAAAAACAACACTGGCTGCGGCCAAAACCCCTTTGGCGCGCTGCCAGTTTTGTTCATGCCTTTCCAGACGCCGTTCCAGTTCGGCAATGCGGCCGCCATTGCCATCTCCCAACAGACCATTCATTTGATTCTTCAACACACTCAAGTCGCTCAGAACCTGCGCCTCGAACTCATTCATCATTCGCATGAGTCTGACTCCATCCCCATCCCGCTGCACATTCCTCACGACGAAAACGGCAGGTTGATCAATAATGCCGTCGAAAATTCAGAGTAATTCGGCGGCGTAGAAGCATCGTACATGCGAATGTAAAAACGGTCGTTCGCGGATTCACGAGCGAATGTAATATTTTGTGCGCTTGTCCGCGTCACCAGGTCTGTATCCTCTCCTGCCCTGAAGACGAAATCCCGCCGCCGTATCTCAAATCCGCCGCCCGTCACGGGAGTAACTCCCGTATTGATCGTCACTGTCGTGCTGCTCAGCATTGTTACCGTCAGCGCATTCAGGTTCGACAGGAGCGTTGGCGAAACAACCGCGGGCAGCCACGTATCGTCTGGCACCGTCGTGCTGGTCTTCACTGCCAAGTCATCTGCCCAGTCATTGGCAAATGCAACGGTATACTCGATCAGATCCGGCATGCTCGACTGATAGGTAATCTTTACGCTGCGCACCACCACCTGCACATCAAGGCTCAACGAACTCGCCACTAATTCGAGCGCATCTCCAGGCCAGACATCGGAAGCAAAACAGAAATTCGTGCCCTTAAATCTTCCACTCCACAGTGCGCTCACGCTGGCCGCTGCCTGCTCGATCACCAGTGCCGCATTTCTGCAGTCTGCTGAAGTGCGTGCTGCAGGAGTTGTAACCGTTCCAATCCATGCAGACTCGGACGGGTATCCAGCCGCTGCCAGCGCCGTCTGGCTTGACGTATTCACTGCCCGTCCGACGGCGCGGCCAATTGTGCGATAACTCACCGCCACATGTTCGCCACTCGCCGGTGCATAGCCGCTATAAAACACTAACTCGCCCGTCCGCTCCACATGGCACTCGGCGCTTTCCGCAGTCGTCCCAAGCCGCCTTGTATAGGCACCGCCACTGGACGGTGTGCTTACCACCCACGCCGATCCGATGTTTTTCAGCTCAATCGAACTCATGCTACCAATCAGATTGATACTGCTTGCCGCAACTGCATAACAAACTCCCGGAAAGTTTGTAAAAGCCCCATCGTAAAGCGTAACTGGAGTCGCACCGACGCTATTCACATACTCCTGAACCTCCAGCGTCACGCTGGCTGGGCTCAACGTCCACGTGCCGCCTACACTGATCGCTCCATCATCCCCGGAAGACCGATAAATCTGTTCCGCACGATAAAACTCCGGACAATGTACGCGCAGGCGCAAAGCATATTGATTCGAACTGCTGAGGGTGTAACTCGTACCCCCAGCTAATCCATTCAGTATCGGTTGAATGGAAACGGTTCCTGTTCCCGTAGCGGAAGTAACCTGAAAACCAGCCACACATCCGTCCACCGTCACGTCTCCGTTGTATAACCCACACAGCACGCCGGAGCTACCTGCATCCAGAAGCACCCCGGCAGCTTCAAACACTACCGTGCCGCCCATTTCGATTGGATCGAGCCATTTCAATACGGCCTGGCCATCCACTCCATTTCCACCGTTCATGGAGAGCCCCTCGGCTCCAATCGTAAGATACTCGTCTCCCGTATTTCCCCAGACGCTACTATTGACCACTGACTCATTGAAGTCTTCATCGATAACAACTTCTTTCGACGAAGACAGGGAAAAAGGATCCGCCGACAGATAAAAATCCAGTGTCGTCCCATCCCCTTCAAAATATTCCGTCACATAGGCAACAGGCTCATGCTCGCCGCAGACTGTTACATCATTGGCGAGTGCCCGCTTCTCTTGTGCCTCAAACACAAGATTCGCCATATTCAGCGTGCCGTCACTCTCATCCAGCTCATGAACGACGGACTGGATAGAACTAAGTTCGAGCACTCCACTTACTGCTCGGTACGTCGCTCTTGCCATCGCTGCGGCTTGCCCCGCGCACTGGCTCCACGATGTTCCCAAACGAAATGCAACGTTCCCCAACTGGCTATCCAGTGTCAATAATTTCGTCGACAGAGCACTTGATCCGCTCTTGTTCACAAGCGATTCCAGCATGGCGCTGACGGTCAGTCCAGTAACATTCTTGCACGCTGCAAGCAAATACTGGTCCAACAGAATTTCGTCGCTGATGGCATAAACAAGATAGCCGTACTTTGGACCTTCAATCCCCAACCCCAAATACTCCGGCACCGGACTCGCTGCAATATAGCCTGTAAAATATACCGTTCCATCATCCCCGGCCACGGATACTGCCTGAAACCGCACCGGAATACTCAATGCGCTGCTATCCGGAAGGCACAAACGAAAATTGCAGATGGAAGGGGCGTTGAGCTTTCTTTCGATCGTCAACAACACACTCGCGTCGAGCGCAGAACTGTAGTCTAACCCCTGCAACTTAACTATCATCTGAAACCTCACCCCTTCATCAAGAGAAGTTACCTACACCTCGGCCCCAGCCGCAGGAATAAAACTCCTGTAGCAAACCACTCTTTCTCCGTCCAAAACATCCGTCACAGGGAGCGCACAAAATTTAGCCTTAAGCACAACTCGATACAGCCCATCTTTATGCTGTGTATCCAAAATATCTTCTACCTCTTCCCCACTGGTCATGGACTGCAGGCGAGGATAGTGATAATAAATACGCTCTCCCTGGCTTCCAACTTCCACAAACAGCGCAGACCACTCCTGATAAAAACTTCCCCCTTCTCGATCAAGAAAGCCAATCACGCGCTGCACCTTTGCGCTGCTCGACGGTACCCCTCCT
Organism: Telmatobacter bradus; assembly: GCF_048629425.1. Lineage (NCBI taxonomy): Bacteria > Pseudomonadati > Acidobacteriota > Terriglobia > Terriglobales > Acidobacteriaceae > Telmatobacter > Telmatobacter bradus. The sequence goes on along the minus strand of NZ_CP184532.1, from coordinate 686,582 downwards.
GGCAGTGCGGACAACAGCGTCAGCCCACTGGAAGTCACACTGGAAACAAGGCCGATATTGAAGGTTACCCGCCGAACATAATCCACATCCGTCAGTGCCGTCTTCACATAAGCCCCGGATACAGGACTGCCCACATACCCTGTCTGGCCGCTATAGTCCACATCAACAGCCACAATTTCACCCGCTGCAAACTGCGGCTCATCTGTGCTACTCAATACAATCGAAGTCGAGGTCGATCCACTCTGTACAGCAACCGCAGTAACTGCTGTCGCGCCATCCGCCGACGCGCTCGCTCCACTTTGTGGTGCAAGCAAATTCATATGTTGCGACCCCGTGGCCAGCGCCATGGTCAGCTTTGTCCACGACAGAAACTGAAAACTCACCTGAGCCTGCAACGTCTCACGCACCTGCTCAAGCGGAGCAGCCGGAATGCCCGTCAGAACCGCCGTAGACTTACTGGCGGACGTACGCTCAAACCCCTTGATCCATCCCAGACTGATCCATGGAGACAGCGGACTATCCACGTCGAAGGACGTGCCTAACTCTGCGGGGTCAAAGAACACAGGCGTCTGCGTGGTCCTGTCGACCGGTGCAAAATACGCCTGCACACGAGGTGTAACAGGAGCCGGTGATGAATACCAGGTCATTGTCGTCATTCCCCTTGCTCTTGATAGCTATATACGGAAACTTTTGCTGTTCGCGTGAGCGTGTCGCGCAGCACTACAGTTGGAGAAAACACTGGGTACGCCCAAAACACATAGGTTGCCATAGCCACTGCGGGAGTCGGTGTGTAACTATATTTCTGCGTACTGTAGGGGGTTAATATCTCCAAAAGTTCTTCATCCATCTCGCTCAGCGCCCGCCCTCTATCCAGCCCACCATAACTCTGTGAACCACTGGTCTGATAGAGGATTTCGCACCCCTCCATCGCCATCGTCGATCCCAGTTCCAGATCGATGCCCAGGCTGTTCCAGCGAAGCACAAAAACATCGTTCGGTATCTGGCTAAAAGGAGCCTCTGCATCTTCTACGAGTACACCAGGACGGTCCACGCCACGGATCAGAATAGTGCGCGATGAGTTCACCGTCGCAAGCCTATTGCGCAATGCCATGTAAAACGAGTCTCTTGCATTCTGCACTGAATCTCTCCCGAAGTTCTTCTGTCACCGTTCGTTTCCTCTGGTTCTATAGTGACTCGGTATGCGTTTCTCGCAGCAAGAGGCGGTACATGTATGTGGTTCCAAACGCCTCATTCGAAGCAATTGCTTCAATCAGGTAGTCCTGCCCTGACACTGTAACTGCCAGCGCCAGATTGAACAAAGCCTGCGCTGAACTCAAATCCAACGCATGCACCTGTGCTTCTACACTGGTTGCTGACACAAGCAATTCCCACTTGGCCTCTCCACCCTCCTTCCAGGTAGGGCGAAGCTTCCGCATGACCACAGGGCTTAACACAACCTCATAAAATGTAGTTGCCATAAGCCCGACTTCAAGTTGATTGGAATCTGTATTGACTCCTGTCACACGCAACTGCGCCGTCGTCCCATTCACACTTCGCAACAACGCATCTGCGAGTAACTTCGGGCCACCTGACGGATTCCGAGCCGAAGTATCGCTCATTTCTCACCCCAACCTAGTCGCCACATAAGGACGCAGCCATACCTGTACCGTCTGATCCACCAGAGAACTTGAAAAATACTGTATCTGCATCGTGTCTATCTTCATGCGACTGGCATTCAACGCTGGTGTTGACTGCGCATTTCTTACAATCTGTGCGCAAGCTGACTTAATATCGTCCCCGATGGTGGCTAGTCCAGCCGTATACGTAACACTGACCTCGTTGTAGGGCACGCCAAGAACGCACCATGGAAGGTCGATCTCCCCTGTGTTTTCGTCATAATCCACCGTACTTATATCGATCGAAGCCCATTGCCCAGGCAGTGAAAATGCCCATGCCAGCTCAAACATCGCTTCATTCAAGCACTCACCTCGACGCGGCTTCGCATAGCGCCCTTCAATGCTGACCAATGGCGAAGTGGCCGTCCCCGATGGGGCGAGAGGAAGATAACTTAATTTCGCACTATGAGAACCTGCCACAAGACGTATTCGTTCCGTATACTCTGTGATGTTAATGTCCGGGCGTCTGCAATAGCTATTGATCAACGCTGTCGCAGCCGTAATCCAGTCCGCTGTAGTAGCTGCTGGTAACCCATAGTTGGTATATTCCGTAGCATCCAAGTACGCCATGCAACTACCCTCTCTCTCAACCTTAATCCATCCGGAAAAATATCTACCATCTTAACTGTATTGGTAACTTGATGAGGCATAACAATCCTGCGGGACGTGGCAGCGTCCCGCGGGATTGTTGCTATTTAGCGATCTACCAGCACTTCGTAATGCGCAAAATTCGCGCCCTTCACAACCAAAGCGCCAAATTTAACCACTACATACTCAAAGGTCAGCGTGTTCGGCAATCCCAACTGAAATACACGCGGCGTCGGATCTCCCAGCCAGTGATACTCAATCAGATCCTCCGTCACAATGTAGGCAGGCAAAACTGCGCTTCCACTTCCTGGCGTACCTGTGTAACTGATACTCCAGTCGGGAATCAGAGGAAGATCGCCCGCCTGAGTAGCGAGCATCTTCACTCGCACGCCACCCACAATGTTTTCGGTATTCAACACCACGTTGAATTCAGACTTCATCTCCTGGTCAATCAAATCCAGAAGAACCGGATTTGCATAAATTGCAGTCGGTCGGACGCGATAGTTCGAATTTGCAACCATCTTGGCTACTGCCGTCTTCAATCCGTTGACAATCGAACTGGTGGTGCCAATCGTCACCGTGTTGCCACCGGCCTCAATCTGCGCAATTGCTCCCATATACTGCAGGGTGGTTGGCGCGCTCAGGCTCGTATCGTTGCCGTTCCACAAGGCCACGTCGTGCGCCACCATCACCCCGCTTACCGTGTCGGCAAGATCCTTGGCCTGCAGGTAAGCAAACTGCTGCTGCTGATTGCCAAGTTCAATGTCAAACAGGTTGTAGTTGATCTGCGCAACAACCGACTTAAGCGGAACGCTTAGCTCAATCCGCGTCGGCGTTACTACCGCCGGAGAGATACTGCGCGGATTCACAAAACCGGCAGTGCTCGGATTCGGAATCGCTGTCTCTTCGAAGAAACGGGACGGATGGCCCGTCGCCGGAACCTGCTTAATCCGCTGCCCAAACGGATTCGACCTCCGGCAGATATCAAACACTTCTGTCTGATACAAGGGAACTTCAATCGCGCCAGGGCCAATGTAATCTGCTGCGGCATGAATATCTGCAAACGTTGCCTTCATAGTTTTACACCCCCTCCATGGGGCCGTATTCGTACAGGTCCGCATTTCGCCAAGTGCTCCCTGACGCACTCCGGACTGTTTTATGCTATGGCTGTTTAGAGAAAAGAAGGATGCTAACTACCTGCGCACTTGCATCCTGAATTTATGGGATGCCTTTTTATAAACAGCCATTGAAATGGCCATTGGACGTAGCCCATCACTTACTGCGCAATCGCACCCGAACGCAGCAACTGACTTTTCACTGCAATCCGCTGTTCAAGGCTTAGGCCGTTGAGTGCCTGATCAAGAGTACGAACGTCAACCGGGCCATCGCCCACACCATACTTCGTTAACATCTCCGCCGCCGCCGAAGGAATCGTACGACGCAAAGAACTCATCACCGAGGCAGCCGAACTCGCCTTCAGCGTGGTCAGCTCTTTTTCGACATTCATCAACCTTTCGGCCAATTCAATTTCACGGCGGCTCTGCTCAACCGTTGCAGAGATGCGCTCCACATTGCCAGCAACCGATTCCTCCCGCTCGTCAAGACGCTTCAGAATGCTTTCCAAAAGTCCGGTTGCCTCTTCCAGTCTGGCTGCAATATTCGTTTCCATCTGTTCCATACTTTTCCTTTCCTGACTACCTCAAATTCACAATCGCTATCTAATTCAACCGTCCCACACAGCACAGACTCAGCGCTTGACCTTAAAGCTAGTGTCTGCATAAGCGGCTTTGCCTCGCAGCAAGATCGCTGCCCCTGTAAACGTGACCCGCGTTAGCTTCCAGATATCGGATCGCACATCCTCTACCTTGGCATCCGAAACCTCATAGCTCATCCCCATCGCGTCGTGGTGCTGCGATAGAATCGAAGCCGTCACTTCCGGAAAATCACGCGCATAAATAAACCCCTGCACATGAAGCTTCCGGCCGATGAGATTGACGTCTGTCAAAATCCCAATCTTGCGCCTTGCATCATGCCCATCCCATCCGGGTCGATAGTCAATTGCCATTCCAAGCAGCGTTGGCAGTGCATCCTCTGCCGCCTGGCGCGTCAACAACACGCGATGCCCTCTGGATCCGCTTGGTGGCCTATCACTCGGCACATCCACCTTCGCCAAAACTCCTTCAAATGGAACTCGATTGGGATGCCCTTCCACCGGAGGAACAAACGCCGACATTGCTTTAATCTGCATAATCCCTCTTAATTCCTGCACCTTGAAAAACTTCACGCATCTATGCCACCTGAGGGTTTCCCTTCTCCGGCAACGGACCCAGCCCACGCATCGCGCGCACTTCATTGATTGTCAATACACCGGCCTGCAGCAATTTCACCTGCACATCCAACTCCGTTTCCTCATCTCGTGCGCTTAATTCGTTAAATACAAATTCAAACTCGTCCCAGCCGATGCATTTACCAAATAAATCCCTGGTAATATGGCCAGCCAGTAACATTGCCAGCGGTGAAATCGCCCCGCGAAACGCCTCATCCGCTAACTCGGACGCGGTCGATTGGTTCACATCGCTTTCCAACCCAAGCAACAGTGGAGGCAAACCAAAAGCATCCGCGACCATGCGTATCAAAAACTCCTGCCACGCAATGCGCAGATCTGCATCTGTTCCCTGGGCAAAGCGCAGCACTTCAGGTTTTTGATCTGCTGAAAGAAAAGGAACTCTCCCTGTTCCTTCAACCTCATCCTGCCACCAGCGAATCATCCTGTCATGCTGTTCCGGAGTCGCACCATTGAGCCAAATCGCATACTGAGCTATCGCATTGCTTGCCAGTTTCCCTGCAAAGCGCTGCGCACTCAGTAACTGATTGATCGACTCAAATGCTACTTCCAGAGGCCCCAAACCAAATGGAGTAAAACTCCGCGGATTCATGCGAATGTACATCAGTTGGTCATCCAGCAACTGCACGGCATTGGACTCCAACTGCCCAAGTACTACCTGCGCATAACGTGGGTCTTCCGGATCACCACTCCACTTGGCATTGATTCGGATCGACGCTCCATCCACAGCCCACATGCGCGCCGGCTTGTTCGCATCCCCTGAGGCTTCCATCTCGATCGCCCCAAATCCACCCGTCAGAGCGTCTTCGATGGCCTGCTCAATCAGGCTCCTGAAGCTATCCGATTCATTCGGTTCTTCCAGGACTATCCGCAACGCCTTTAACTTTTCAGGAAGATTTTCCACCTCTTCGGCATTCACATGCCGCCGGAGTCGAATCTGCCAGTCCATTGCTGCGACTCTGTCCTTGATTACATTGATTGCCCGCCGCACCACAGGAGTTTCTGCAAACTTCCGCAAATTTACCGGCGTAAGTTTTGGTAACAAACGGCCAGGATAGGCAACCGGGCTCAGTATCGAAGGCAAGGGAAGAGTCCTCCGTATTGCGTCCACTTTCTGAGTACCCACTCCGCTCTCCTCTTTTTTGTGGTTACTGGTAGCCTGGCGAAACATTTCGAATATCTTCTCCCCGACTCGCACACGCACCTTCCTTTTTCTGACAGAAAACGACTCCCCGCAGGATATTCCTGACGCCTGGTAACTTTTCACTTTTCTGGGGAGCTATAGCCTTTTCGGAATTACTGCAGACAGAAAATGATCTAGAAGCTGTCTATGATTCGTATCTTATCGCACCCACAAGAAACTATCTGCAAACTCTCAAAACTGATATTACCTGCTACCCGTACAGCATAAATCGCCCGCCATAAAACCTTCATAAACAGCAATACTCCCACCGTACATTACGGTGAGAGCATGTAAACCACCCGATCAATTTATCTCTGCGTATTTCTCTAACGCAGCGTTCCTGCAACTTACATGCGCGGCTCTAACTCCCGCTTTGCTGTCTCGGCTACCCTGTGCATATCAGATGTCGTTAGTACGCGAATATGATTTTCTTCCATTGTTTCAATGCCAAAACGATAGAATGCCCGGCGCTCACTCTCTTCATCTTCTCCAACAAACTCTGTAATCGGCTCGACAATGGCCGTCAATTCCAGTTCCGCCTTTTCAACCCGTTCCACCCCCGCCTTTAAACTTGCAGCCGAAAACGCCAGCACCTTGGCCATTTCCACTCCCGGCTCCAGACTCACGGCATGAAACATCCGAATTTTTCCATTAGGTCGATACCCCATATCAATTCGGAGTGGATCTCCGGGACGAGTATAGTCGGATGCTGCAATGCGCTTCCGCAAAACATCCCATACGCCCGCCTGTTCGAACTCTGCCCGCATGCGGTTCTGTATGGCTGATCGCCCGCTCATCTTGGGTAATCTGACCTTCACATGCGCATCCACGTACAACCGCATTAATTCTTCCATGCCGGCGGGAAAGCTCTCCGCAAGATAAGCTTTCGGCTCCGTTATTTGCACATTCAATGAGAATTGATCCTGCATTTTATGGAGCAACTCATTCTTTGGATCTGCCTGAAGACGTGCCTTCAGTTCGCCTTCCATTCCTTCCAGAAGGTCCGTATCCGCATCCGGGTCCAGGCATCGCACTCGCCGCCAGTCCCTCGTAAAACGCACGTCGATCCTGCCCGTCTCCTGCTCGCGCAGCAGAACGCCAATATGCACAAACTCGTTCCTCACCGCATCCGGCATATACCGGAGCAGATAGAACTCACATGCGCGTCTCTGCTGCCCTGCTTCTTTCATCTTTTTTGCCGTCTGCCTGGCGATCCTTTTTTCTTGGCGCACCATCACGCCGTTTCCTCTACATCGCGCTCCCTATGATGCTACCGCCCCTTCGGTCTTCTTTCCAGCGCGCTCCCCCTGTTTCCATCTCCTTCACCCCCCATTTGGGAAAAGGATTCCGGTCCGATTTCCGAAACATCTCGATATTTTCCCGGATGCGTCCCCGCCTTCGTAGCAGTTTCTCTACCAGCGCTTCCATTTCGCTCAGGTCCCCCCCATACCACTCGGGCGGAACCTCATTCGCCGCATCCCACACCCTGTCCTCCGGCATCTTCTCCAGCCGGGTCAACCATGGCTCAAACGAGCCCCATCCGGTGATGTGCTGATAGACCAGATTGCGATAATAGATTCCCCGCAGCGGCGCATCTTCAAATATCCATTCGCCCGCATGAAAACAATATCCAAAATCGATAAATACAGCTCTATACCGTCTCTCCCGTTGCTTGCGAACAAACACCGCCTGCCGTCCATTCGCATTCCCGGTCCACTTGTCCAGCGCCAGAACTCCCGCAAACTCCTCCAGATTACGCACTTCCAGCAGCTTTTCTTCCGGCAGATAGTCCACCACCTGCCCGGGCATCAATCCACCCACAAAGCGTGACCCAAACTGCAACCCTGCACTGCAACGTTCTCGCGTCTCTCCCAGGTCCATCTCCAGCTCGGGGGTGTGCGCAATCAGCCACTGCGACACTTCCACCAGATCAACTTCCGGCGCCGACAGCCCAGCCGCATGCGCCAGGCGTGAAGTCAAAAACTCATTTGCCAGTACCCGAATATGCTGCGGATTGTTCTGGAACTTCACCACGTACACGTTGCCATCCGCGCCCAGCATCAAATGCCCCTGCGCTCCGCCCCGCATCCGTCGGATCTGCTGCACCGCCAGAACCGCCAATCGCGCTCTCCCGTGACCTGATTTTTCCTTGCCCGAATTGTACATTCAAAGCCGGCACAGATCTGCCCTGCAGCGCAATTTTCTTCCTAACTGTTACTTATTGCCGCCTGGTCAGAATTTCTTCCCGCGCTCCCAGTGCAATTGCCATTGCCATCACCCGGTCGTCATGCGTCCCAGATCGAGCCCCACTTTTTCCATTCGCCAACCGCACAAAACTCCTGCACTCAGCCAGCAGCTTTCTGCTCATGAACCTCTCTGGAGACTCCACCAAAGCAGCATCCAGCCGTCCCAGAACCAGGGGGCGACTCAGCGATGTTGTTAACCAACCTGCCTGCCCGCCCTGCCTGTACACCCGATCTGCCCGAACCATTCTCTCCAGATGGGCCAGCACGCCACTGCCATGATTATTGCGCTCCACCACGATCTTCGCTCCGCAATATCGATCCGCGATCTCCACCGTCTTTTCTGCCAATTCCGATCCACCGATATGCCCCGCATACTCGGCACACTGCATCGCAGTCTCCAAGTCCAGCACTTCAATGGCTGAAAAATCACCTTCGCTTCCCCCACCCGCCGGATCCACTGCCACCAGATACTTCCGCCCCGCAATCGGCGGCAACCACATTTCCATTGCGCCATTGTCCCGCACCTCCACTGCCTCCGGAGCATCCTGCAATCGTGCATCCACTGCCGACAATTCAAAGACGCTTTCGCCACTCGCCAGAAAGCAGCTCTGCTCATCCTCCGCATACTCCTGCCGCGCCAATCCGCGAAAGTTTGCCCGGATCTGCCTTCTATATCCGATCTGCTCTAGCGTCAATCCGTAGCGTTCCCTCAGCAGCCGCTCGTCCTCCGTCAAACTTGCCTCATCCACCGGATCAGCCCGATAGCGGCTCTCCAGCCACCAGGGCAGAAAGTGCTTTACTGTTCCCGTCTCCTCCGCCTTCTGCCACTCCTCATAAAAACAACCGCCAATCCCCTCCGGGGTCGACTCCAGAATCACTTCCGCCCCCGGAGCAAGCGCGGCGCGCAATCCTGCCAGCGTCTCCGCCGCATCCCCCGGCCAGCGTGCCAGTTCTGAGCAGTGCAGGTTCTGCACCGTCAATCCGCGCCCAGCATTGCGGTCTCCTGCGCTCAGCACTCTATACTGCGCATCCAGTTCCGGAAACACTAACTGCCGCACATTGGCCCGCGACGTTTTCAACACTCCATCGCGCAACACTTCCGGCATCCAGTCCAAAAAGCGATACACAATCCGAAAGATCTCCTCGGCCGCCTCCTGCGTATGCGCCACCTCCAGCGTCAACGCACCTGGATGCGTGATCGTCTTCAAAAAAAAGCGCGCAGCGGCCCATGTGGTCAGTCCCATCTGCCGCGCCTTCAGAACAATATTCTTCTGCCCGCGCCGTCTTTCAAACTCGCGCTGTGCTTCATTCGCGATCAATGGCCCAGTCGCTCCATCGCGCGTACGCACGCGCAGCAGAGCCCGCGCGAGCGATATCGCAACTGTCTCTCCGCGCAGACTCTCCGGCCTCCGGTCCAGTATCTTTCCAAAACGCTGTAACTCCTCGCCATCCAGATCCTCAATCCGCAGCATCGGCCCGCTCTGTCTCTTCCCGTTTTTCATCGCTCTCCGGATTCATTGATCTGCATTTTTCGTCGTTCTAGGAGTCTGTCGCTCATAGCGTTTGCGATTTTTGCAGGAGATGTCGGCCTGGCTGCGCAGTACTGGATTTGTCTGTTGCTGTCAGTTTTTCTCTACCGCACCGTATCTTTGAGGCGCGACTCTGATTCGGATTCTGATCTTTCGTTGTTTTTACGCGTTTTGCAGTGCCCATCCGGAGCGAAAGAGCTTCAACAGATTGCTGACCGCGCACACCAGCCTCCACTCTCCGCTCACATTCTGTTTGCCGCGCATGCTGAAGCGACGAAAACCGCGGCACTCCTTGATTTGTCCAAAGACCGGTTCCACGATCGCCTTGCGTCTTTTGTAGACTGCGCGTCCGGCCTCGGTCTTCAACTTATGTTGCATTTGTTCTCGTGCCGTTGCATCTGACGGGGCTTCACCACAGGCTATCTCCGTTGGATCACTATGTTTGTCGCGGCCTGTGGCGATGTATAAGTCGATTTCAGCTACCGTTGCGTCGGTCACATTTGCTTCGCTGAAGTAGCCGGTATCAGCGCTGACTTTCTCGGGCTTTTGGGCAAGATTCTTTTCGATCTGTGCCACCATCGGCAGTAATTGTTTTTTGTCGTTCGTCTCCTGCGTAACCGCGGCGGCCACGATTACCTGCGCGATGGAATCGACCGCGATCTGCGCATTATAAGCCTGTAAAAAGCTGCCTTTATTGGCGCCATCCGGCATGATGCGGCTCTCCGGATCCGTGAAGTTGCGCTGATCCTTGTCTGCGGGTTTTGCCTTGTCCGGATCAGGGGGATTCGACTTGCGACCACGTTTCTTTTTGCCCGCGCGACGATCTTCTTCCTCGTCAGCCTGTTTCTTTTCTGCTTCAGCAAGTTTCTGCTCAGCCTTCTCGCGGGCCTCGTCTTCGAGTGCCTGCTTCGCTTCGCGAATCTTCTGCAACCGGCTCTCGCGTCGCTGTAACTCGTCGGGAAGTTCTTCGCCGTTCCGATCCTTGCCGTACTGCGCGTCCTCGTCGGCATCCGCTTTTTCCGCAGCAGCCAACAGAGCGTTGATTTCCTGCTTCAGGCGCGCCTCGCTCTCGGTCATGCGCTGGTAGCTCATCGCCTTGTGCTTGCTGGCGTTCGCCCTGATCTTTGTTCCATCGATCGACACATGACCCAGCTTAACCAGACCGGCTTTTGCGCACAGCAACAAGGCCTGCGTGAACAGTTCGGACAGCGCAGCCAGATGCCGTTTGCGAAACTCGGCCAGCGTGGCGTGGTCCGGATGCTGGTCGCCGGAAAGATAGCGAAATGCCACGTCTTCCCAGGTATGCTTCTCAAGCCTGCGTGAGCTGTAAACGCCCGTGGCATAACCGTACAAAAGAAGGCGAACCATCATCTCCGGAGCATAAGCCGACTGGCCGCGACCATCCTTCTCGCGATACGAAGCATAGATCGATTCAAGATCCAATGCCGAAACCACATCCACGACAAAACGAGCCAAATGGCCGTCAGGTAGCCAGTCGTGAAGGCTGGGTGGAAACAGAAGCGTCTGGTTGACCGTGTCTGGAAGGAAGTTCTGGCCCATAACAAAATCGTAATCTGCTGGGCCTGGTCTGGACCAGGACCTCGGGCAATTCTATGGGCGACAGACTCCTAGCACAAACAAAAACCGGAGAGCGCTCTCCAGTCCGCATAACATCTGCTCTAATACCCCAGACAGTGGTACGTCACCGTATACGCCGTCGATGCTGTCGGTGCCGTTCCCACATTCAGCGTCCACACCGACGTCGTATAGCTGTACTGGTATGGAAGTTGCGTATACGGACTTGCCGTCAACGCCACATTCGCCGTGCAGTCCGGATAGTTTGTATGCGCAACTGCAGCCGTGATCGTCAGTAACGCTCCCGTTGCTGTGCTCGTGCCGGCCGTCAAACTCACGCTCCCGCTCAGCGCCGAACATACGTGGCTAGTCGCGCAGGCAATCGTCGGACTCGTTCCCGCTGCCGTTCCTGCAGCAAGAGTGGCCGCCACAGAAGATCCAACTCCACCATTGATCACCGCCGCCGACTGGCTTGTATTGCCAACCGTCGCCGTATTCGATCCAGCGCCAGTGACGCTATATCCGATCACGGTCTCGTTCGTATCTCCACTCGCTTTCGGGTAGGCATACGCACCCAAGAAAGTTGAGTTGTTCAGCGTGGTATAGCTGCTGGTGCCCGCCGCCACATCACCAATCGCCGTGTTATACGCGCCGGACGTCAGGTAGTGCAAAGCACCTGTACCAATCGCCGTATTACCCGAGTTGGAGCCTGTCAAAGATGCTGCCGCAAACGAGCCGAGCGCAACGTTCGCCCCCCCCGTCGTGTTTGCCCCCAACGCATAATAACCAACGCCTGTATTTTGCTGTCCGTTTGCATTTGCAGACAATGCGTAATACCCAACCCCCACATTCTGCACTCCTGCATTATTTGCGGCGCCCGCTGTTTGTCCCATCCACGTATTGCCCAGGCTCGCCAGCCCACTCCGTATCTGATTCGCGACCGCTCCCGTTGTATCATAGAAATTCGCAATCGCCAGACTCGCCCCCGACGCCTTCATCACACTCACCGAAACCACACCGGTGAACGTCGATGGCGTCAGTGTAAATGCCGTTGTACCCGTCGTATAAACATACGTGACAAACGTTCCCGCTGCCGCCTTCGCGCTGAATGCCGCCTGTCCACCCATCGTCACTGTTACTGAACCTGAGGTGTAGCTGCTGATCGTCAGAGCTATCCTGTACCCAGCCCCGCTCGTCACCGAAAGACTGCTTGTGAGCGTACCCGTTGCCGCTGTTCCGGTATAGCTGTCGTAGCTTCCGCTCCAGCCCGTGCCCGCCGTCATATTACTGCTGGTCGTCAGCTCACTCCCTAACGATGGTCCATCGTAAAAGGTGGATGGATTTGTGAACGACGCATTCTCCAGCGCCGCTGTACTCGACGCTGACAGTGTAGTAAACGATCCTGCCGCCGCTGTCGTCGCACCAATCGCAGGGGGTGCTGCCAGCGTGTTCGCCACAAAAGCATCCGTGGCTACATCCGTCGTCGTGTCCCCTGTACTCTGCGTCGTTGCCGTCGTGCCGCTTGCCAGCGCCTTCGACACACTATATGTTCCGCTCAACCATTGCCCCACTCCCGTAACCGAGGACTCATTCTGTCCTGTGCCCCCATACGCCGCACCCACAATTGTGCCGTTCCACACACCTGTCCCAATCGTGCCCAGTGTGGTGACGCTCGTACTACCCGTTCCAGAGAGTTGCGCATACGTCACCTGCGCGCAATTCGCCGCGCCCGACGCCGTCACGCCCGTCGTATAGTACCCGCTTGCGCATTGACTGGGAATCGCCGCCAGCGCCGTCGCCGTCGCCGCGTTGCCCGTCGTGCTGTTGCTCAACGTCGCGCTCGTCGCATCCACAAACTGCCCCACCGCATTCGTGCCCACCACGGTTGCACTGTCTGGCATGGAGCTTCCGTTCACATTCACCACTGTCGGATTTGGATAACTCCCGCTCAGATCTCCACTCGCCGTTCCGCTCGGCGCAGCCGTCACCGTGCAACTCGATCCCAGAGTGCAGCTCGTGCCATTCACCGTTGCAGACGCACTCAAAGATGCCTTGCTGCTCAGCCCCGTATCCACATACGCGGTCGTCGCCAGATTTGTCGAGTCATTCCCTTGCGTCTGTGTCGTTGCCGTCGTGCCATTCGGCAATGCGCCCGCCTGCACCTGCGCAGCACTTACCTGAGCACACACCGCATTTCCGCTGGCCGCAATCCCAGTCGCATACGTTCCCGTGGCACAACTCGCAGGCGTTGCCTCCAGCGCCGTCGCCGTCGCCGCATTGCCACTCGTGCTCGCGGCATTGTTCGGAATATCACCACTTACCAGCGTTGGCAATTGCGCATGCGGCAACGTCCCCGTCGTCAGATCCGATGCGCTCACCGTCACATTGCTGCTCAGCGCATGTCCGTTCACCGTTGTCGTATTGGCCACACCACCCAGACTCGAAAGCGTTGGAATCGGACCGCCATCGATGACCGTCGTGCCCGCTGCATTGCCCATCACAGCCAGATCGCCCACCGTCACTCCGCTGCCCGGTCCCGTCACTGGATTCGTCAACACCGCCTGTTTGTTCGCCAGATCGCTCGTCAGATTCGTCACCTGCGATTCGCTGATCGCAGGAAGATCCGCGCCCACCAGCGCCCGATAGCTCACTGCGCCCGAGATGCTTCCCGATGCCGGACCAGCCAGCACCGTATTTGGAGCCTCTATAACATCCGACCAGGAAACCAGCCCAGAAACTGTCGCCCATGCGCAGCCACTGCCCGTCGTCGCTAACACCTGTCCAGCGCTGCCATAACTCCCATTGCACAAATAGCCCACTGCCGCATCCAGTGCGCCATCCGTCCTCACCACCCCCGCCGCGCTGCGATAAAGATCCGTATCGCTTCCCCAGTACAACTTATGATTCGGATGCATCGCCAGGATTCCGCCTCCCGAGGGAATCCCCGGTGGAACAACCCCATGCAGAAGTTGCTGACGGATGCGCTCTATTTCATCCACACTCATTCCCGCCGACGCCGGAATGCGGATCAGGAATGGCATCCAGACCGATCCGGAGTCTCCATCGTCGAGCGCATTATTCAAAATCATGTTCACCGAATGGGATGTAGAAGTTCCTGCCGCCAGTTCCACCAGCATCACAACCGGATGCCACCAGAGTCCGGAAATCCGGCTCTCGAACGCCGACGGAGCCGCGCATTTTCCTGTCCCTAGCGAACAACCTACATTCGACTGGATCCCCGCAAATGTGTCACTCGATCCATACGTCCAGAGCTGAAACGACGCATCTCCCCGCAACCATGCGCCTGCAATAAAATAATCCCCAGCGCTGGTCCTTCCCGTGTAACCACCCACACCCGTCACATTCGTATAACCATTGCTTCCTGGCGTAATCGTCGCTGCCGTACTCGTTCCATCCGGCGCCAAAACTCCCGTCGTAATCGAGCACGATGTCCCCGAGCAGCTCCACGACGATGGGCTCGTCGTCAATGCCACCGTGCCCACGGTTGGCATAAGACTCGGCCCCATGCCAGCGCCAATTCCATCCAGTTCTTCCACGCGCAGATTGCCATCATCCAGTGTCCCCACTGGAACGCCTCGTCCATCCGGAAGGACCACATTGCCATTGACGCCATTCACCATAATGCGACCACTGTAATACTTGTTCGCGATCACATTGCTCAAATCCGCCGACATATCCCGCATTTCCAGAACGCTTAAAGACGATCCGTTCGTCACCGCATCCGTATAACCAACATACGAGTTCGGATAATTCCAGAAGTTGTCCTGCAGAAACACATTGTCGAACACTATCGGCTGACCCACTGCCTCATAACGCGGATCAATCATCATCGCCGATGCAACCGGTTGCTCAAACACCGTATTCGAAAGGGTCGGCCCACCCATCCCTACAACCAAACCATTCGAGTCCATCTTGATGCCGCCACCAATTGTCGTCAGCCCGCTGATCGCCCCCAACCCGCATCCCTCATCCCCACCACTGTTCACGTCCGATCCCATATCCGAGCAGCGCAGACCATACGGGTAACTCGTCGTTCCACAACTCGACCCGCAGCCATGCACAAACGCAGGCAGAAGCGAAGAATCACTGATCGTGTACCACCATGAGCTATCCAGTTCCAGCGGCATCGATGCAGGATACTGCTCCGCCGTAAAACCAACATTGGTCAGATTGAACATGGCAATATGTTGCGCCCAAAAAGCCGCTCCATAATTCCCCACCACCGTCAGATTTTTATAGTCATGATGACCATACGTCGATCCCGGCGGGGCTATCGCCACCATTCCCCACTTTGCATTTGCAGCATGGTCATGCAGAAAATATGCCGTCGCTGTTGACCCGCTCACCGCCGTGATGCGTACCGTTTCAAATGTATCTTCGTTGAACCCTGTCACCGTACCACCGCTGCTTGTCCCATTCGAGCCCGTCTGCGTCCAGGTCAATGTCAGCGCCGGATAATCGGCAATCGTCACCATCGGCGTCGCATCAAAGCTCGAATCGCTCACTCCCGCCACCGTCACGGTCGATCCCGCCGGAATCCGGCACGAGGAACTCAATGTCGCCGTCACACTACCCGACACTCTCTTGATCGAACTGATCGTGCAACTCGTGGTATCCGCAATCGTGATCGCGGAATTCACCGGCATATTCGAAATGCTTCCACTGCTGAAGCTCGGCGTAAATGTACTAGAAGCTTGAATCGAGGTAATCGCCGTCCCCAGCGTTCCGTATGCCGCCGGCGCTGTAATCTGCGCCGATGCGCCCTTCCCCTCGAACTGTATCGTCGCGCCGCCGCCCTCGCCCTCCAGCGTGATGTAGTCAGGAAGGACCAGCGTGCTACCCAGAATCAGTTTCCCTTGCAGCACAATCTTCATCACGCCATAGCCCGTGTCCGTCAATGAAGATGCGTTCTTCAGAGAACATCCCGCTCCCGCGCAGGGCAGAAACACCGTGCAGCTCTGGCCTCCTGTCGCGGCCGTACTCGGGCAGGCGCTCATCGCACTCTGCAACGCGCTCGTTATGTCCGTCGTTCCATCGATGACGGCTCCATAGGCGCGAATATCCGCCGCCGGTGAATTCGTCGTAATCGTCATGGGCAACGTAAGCGCACTTGCCATGCTTTGCGCTGTCGTCAGCGTCGAAGACACTCCGTTCAGATTCTCGAGCCCCGCCGCCGCAGTCGCCGCGCCCGTGCCTCCCGCCGTCAGCGGCACGGTCGTCTCTCCGCCAATCGACGTGCCATTCCCGGTGTAATAGGCAATCTGACTGGTCGCGCCCGAACTCACCGTCGTGCCTGTCGTCGTGTTGCTGCCGCATCCCGAACCAGTATTGGTAATGTAACCCGAGCTATCTACCTGCAGGCAGTTATGTCCGCTGCTTGCAGACAACCCCGGAAACTTGATTGCTGCCGTACCCGCAAAGCTCGCATACAACGAACTGCTGCTGCCGCCATACACATTGAACGTTGTACCCGATCCGCTCTCGTAGTTCACACGCACCGCGCCCGAAGAGTTCGACGCATTCACGTACGTGTCGCCCGAGTTCGTGCTCTGATACGCCTTGAAGCTGTCCAGCCCGCCAATCGCCGAGTTCAGTGCCCAGTTATTCGACGTATCCTTCACCATGTACCACTGGCTCGTGCCCGTGTAGTCCTTGTAAATAAAAGACTCTTTCTGGCTCGCCGTCGATCCAGCCCACAGCGTCATATCAATCTCGCTGTTCGCACTATTACGCACCGAGGGCGTACCCACAAATGTCGATGTGCTTCCCACATTCAACGTTCCATCAAAGGTCGCATTGCCCGACGCATCCACCATCGCCACGGTCGATTCGCCCGTGCCTCCCGAACCAAAGATCACACCCCCCGTTCCCGCATTCGTCGAACCATTCAGCACCACCGCACCCGTACCCGCGGAATTGATCACCGTCTGATTGTTCGTACTCGACGACCCGCTGTTGTATTGCCCAATCGACAGCCGGTACACGCTGTTCAGCTCATCCAGAACCTGATAAAACTGCTCCCCTGCCGTCGCATCGCTCAGCCCCATCGTCCAACGGTACCCATAGTCCGTCTGGTAGCGATCCAGCAACCCGCGTTCATTCCCCGCGCCAATTCCCAGCCGATAATGATTTGTCACCGTCGCATCCTGCTGGCTTCCGTACCAGTCGCCATTCATCCCGTTAAAGCTGCGATGGAATGTATCCAGAAAGCTGTTGCGCGTGCCGTTGTCGGTCAGCGCACCCGTGAACATCGTGCCGCCCGTCATCCAGTTGTTGTACTTGCTGCCGGAATCCGCCACCACCTGCGCCGTCGAGTTCTCGTTCCGCAATCCAACAATCGTATTATTCTGTGCATTCGCGCCCAGATGCAGCGCTGTCGCGCATCCTTCCACATCGCCGCCCGTGAACGTGTTTCCGTCACCCTGCTGCAGATTGATGCCGTACGTCCCACTGATCGGGCTTCCACTGCTCGTCGGGCAATCAATGTGCAGCCGCACAAACGTACTCGCATTCATCCAGTCCGTCGTAGCTGCATTCGTTGCCTGATGCCCGATTGCATTCACTGCCATCAGGAATCCGTTGAACGCTACGTCGTAGTACGTTCCTCCCGTATAGTTCCCTGTTCCATCCAGAGTCATGCCCGTCTGCGTGGAATTCCCCAGGAAATACAAGCTCTCCAGATTCATCTCTTGCGTGCGATACGCAATCAGGCCTACCGTTGAACTGCTCGACGATCCCGTCGTATTAATCACCACGTCATCCACGTGGAATCCCAACGTGTCCGCTGCATATGTTGAATCGCCCACCTGCACAGCGGCTGCGCTTCCCGTATAAGCAAGAACCGTTCCGCCGAGCGTACCGCTTGACGTCGTTCCGCCACGCAGCGTGCAGCCACGCAGTGTCACATTCCGCACGCCTGCCGGCACAATCACCGCATACGCTGTAGTAATCGTTGCGCATGGCAGCAAAATCGTCGTATTGTTTGTCGAAATCGTAAGGTTAGACGACATGCTCTGC
This sequence comes from Telmatobacter bradus, assembly GCF_048629425.1. Lineage (NCBI taxonomy): Bacteria > Pseudomonadati > Acidobacteriota > Terriglobia > Terriglobales > Acidobacteriaceae > Telmatobacter > Telmatobacter bradus. Next base: position 668,403 of record NZ_CP184532.1, on the reverse strand, counting down.
GCGCCCGTAAAATTCCGCGCATCGCAGATCCCGCCATAACTCGCATTCACCGCACTCACACAGGCCTGCAGCTTTGCGCCCAGGTCACTGCCCGGCATCTGATCCACCTGGAACGCGCTGCCCGTCTGCTTCGTTCCCTGCAGTGCGGCATACGTTCCTCCGCCCGGCAAATTTCCGCCCCCGCCGCCCGCAAGCTGCGTGCCACTTGCCTGCGAGTTCGTTGCCGTCCACACTGTATAGCCGCCTGTTCCATCCTGCAGATTCCCCGCCAGCAGACTGATATTCGCGCCACCTATCAGGTTCACCGGCGCGTCCGTATCCCACGTGCCCGCCACATGGATGCTCGCGGTCGTCGTCGAAGAGCATCCATAGCCGCCCGATGTTACCGTCACCGCACCAATCGATCCATTGCCGTTCACCGTCGCCGTGGCTGCAGCCGTGCAACTTCCACTGAAGGCCAGCGGCACCGTTGTGCCATAGGGATCAAACCCTAAACCTAGCTCCGACCCCACCGCCACAGCCGTCACTGCGCCGCCTGACGCCGTCACCGTAAGCTTCGGCTGCACCGCTGTCCACACTGGCTGCACACGCGCATTCCGCACCGTCCAGCCCTTTTGCGCGCTCGTCAAATCCAGCACCAAACCCGTCGGAGGCTCCGCTGTTGCTGCCGAATTCTCCGCCGACGCCACCAGATGATCCAGCACGTTGTTCGATCCAGCAGCCGCCACAAATCCATGCGCCGCTTGAATCGTCACATCCTGCCAGCGGTTCCCATCCGCATTCAGGCCAGCTGGTGTACTCGTCAGCGCTGGCATCGCAATACCCGTATTCACTCCGCGAATATCAAGACTGCGAAACAAACTCCACTTCGGCCACTGCGCCAGATACAAGCCGCATGTATGCGTCGAACGCGCACCTGAATAACTCGCCGCCAGCGGATCGGTTCCCGTCGTCGCAATCTCCACATTCTCGATCTCTGCAACATTCAGTCCATTGCCGCCCGCGCCCGTCGATGCGGGCATGGCTATTGCGCAATTGCCCACATACCAGCCCGCCCCCGTGCCTGCCGTCGAAGTAAACCCGCTGCCTCCCGATGAAAAAATCGAATTGTTTTCTATCGCGCGACTTACCGCGCAACTACCCGCGCTTGCCCGGCCCGCTGCCGCGGCACACGACACATCCTCGCTCTGATTCACATAAATCGTCAGATCGCGCAAATGCGTAAAACTTAGAATGCTCGTGCTGTCTGTCGGCGACACCAGAACGTCCTGCCCTGGAAACCCCTTCAGCGCTGAAACCTGCTTGCCCAGGCCGCTCATCGACTCACCCCGCCACGTCAGCGCCTGTGTCTTGCAGGTCCCCGCGGGCAGCGTCAGCGCCACGCCATTTGCATGCGCATAATTCAGTGCGCTCTGTAGTGCGCTCGTGTCGTCCGTCGCCCCATCGCATACCGCGCCAAACTCTTTCACGCTGCGCGCATACTGCTGCGCTACCGTTGAACGCTTGTCGTCTACATACACACCATTCGCATTCGTGAACGTATCCGTTCCCGTATAGTTCGGCGGAATCAGCATCGACCCCGTCGTTCCCGCTGCCGTCATCGCCAACTGCAGCGTTGTCTGCGCGCTCACGCTCGTTGGCGTCTTCACGCCATTCACCGATGGTGAAGTCAGCGCTCCCGTCATGTTTCCACCAGCCAGCGCTACAGCCTTCGCAAATGTCGTATCTACGTAGTGCTTATCCGAGGCCTCCATCGGCTCGGCAGGATCCTCACTCAGATAGAGCGGCCCCACCAGCGTTCCACCCGTCAGCTTCAGATAACTTCCTCCCATTTCCTCGATCGCTTGATCCACATAGGCCTTCGTCACGGCCTCTGCGGCCTGCGCTGCCGGCATCACCAACGTTTGCACTGTGCTGATCGCCGCTTCCGCAGCCTCGGGAACCACCCAGTACTCCGTATTCGACGAACCATCGCTCATCAAATACACCACCGTATAAAACAGCCCGGCCGGTGAAGCCCCCAAGTTCGGTGCCAGATTCACGCTCACAAATCCATCCGAGCCAATCGTCACCGTCGTCGATCCCGCCGCAACCGCATAGCCATCCTCGGTTGTAAACGCCGGCCAGCTCACGTAAAGCGTGCCCGATCCCACCGCCCCATTGGCCAGATAGACCGTGCCCTGCACTGTCGTCGTCGTCACCGCCGCCAGCGCCGCGCGCCCGGCCATCATCGTCAGAAGAATCATCAGCACTGCCATCTTCACCAGCCAGTTCTTCACCAGCTTTGGCGATGCAGTCCCGTTCTGCCGCTTCTCTCCCTTGTTGCCGTCGCGCATAACCGCTTCCTCCGTGAGCCTCATTGCTCTTCTTCTCTCTGGCGCTCGCCCTGCCCGCACTTCGCGCCGCTCCAAACCTTTTGCCAATCTCTCTGTATTCGCCCAACAAAATGGGTCTTCAGGCATGGACGCGTGCTCCGCCAATCCCTGAAGACCCTCTGTTTTTGCCTGCAATGTATCTTTCTGCTTTTATGTTTCTAACTTCCCATCATCCTCGGCAGTCCTGCTCTTGGCCTTCTCGGCTGCCCATTCCCGTTCGGCTACTAATTTGAGCGCCAAACTCTTCTTCTTCGCCGAAAGTGTCTTGCCTAGACCGGCCTGTTTCGCCAGTGCCAGCAGCAGTTTTGTACTCGGCACATCGCCCTCTGCTGATTTCTGTCTTAGCTTTTCTGCAATCTTCTCGCCGTTCTCAATCAGTTCCTTGCCCACCGCCTTGCGCAACGCATCGATTCCATAGGTCACGGCATCCTGTACTGCTTTCTCTTCCTGCTGCCGTTTTCTTGCGCTTGGCTTTTTTATTTTTCTTTCTGCCGCCGGATTCGTTTCTGCTTCCGCCTGTTTCTGCTTTCCATTTATCTCGGCCATCTTTTCGCCATTCCCAGCCATCGCCCCGCGACTCTGCTCTTATACTGCCGGGATCCACTCGGAAATCTCTCTTAAGCCGACTCTTGGCCCAAAGATCTCATGCGCGCTACACCCATTCCGAAAATGCTGTACCCGTTCGCTCGCTTCTTCCTGCCTTTGCAAATCTGCGGGGATGGTCTGAAAAGAAATAGGGAAGGCAGATGCGCCTTCCCTTTTCATTCCACTTCGTTCTGAATGTTCTCAGCTTAGCTCACTGGCAAAATATCATCTGCAAACCTTGCCTTCCGTTTCCCCGATCCAACAAAAAACGGCGAAGGCAGCTTCCTGCCCTCGCCGTTTTCCCTGAAGATTCAACCGTCCCAAAGAACAGAAAACTGCTCTCTGCTACTTTCCCTTGGCAATCTCGAAGCGGCGATTCACCTCAGCCCAGTTCACCACATTCCACCATGCGGCCAGATAATCGGCGCGGCGGTTCTGGTACTTCAGGTAGTACGCATGCTCCCAAATGTCGTTCAGAAGAATCGGGTACAGCCCCTGCGACCAGGGGGAATCCTGATTGGGCGTCGTCACAATCTTCAGCTTGCCACCTTCAAACACCAGCCAGCCCCAGCCCGAACCGAACTGCTTGGCCGTCGTCTCGTTGAAGGTCTTCTTGAACGTCTCAAAGTCGCCAAAATCGGCTGTAATCTGGCTGGCAATTGCGCCCGTCGGCGCGCCGCCAACACCCGGGGTGTTCACTGCACCCATGATGGCCCAGAAAATCGAGTGGTTCGCGTGACCACCGCCGTTGTTGCGCACAGCTCCGCGCACGGCCTCCGGCAGCTCGGCCAGGGTGCGGATCAGCTCATCCACCGGCTTGGCCGCCAGCTCCGGATGGCTCGCCAAAGCCGCATTCAGATTGTTCACATAGGTCTGATGATGCTTGTCGTGGTGCAAATGCATCGTCTCGGCATCAATGAAAGGTTCCAGGGCCGAGTAGTCGTAGGGAAGCGGTGCAAGTTCGTATGCCATAATTGGGGAATTTCCTCCGTTCAAGTGAACTGACTGTGTAAGAAATCGCCCTTGGGCGACGCGGATGCTCAATCTCTGGCCGCCATCACCGCCAACTCTTCCTTCGCGGTAATCCGGCTACTGTCAATGGATGCACCAACTCCGGTTCAGGTGCGGAAACTTTTCGACAAAAATAAGAATATTCACAAAAAATCGCCCCCCAAGCACCCCTGCAAACATTCAAGAGAGCACAGACCTGCCATAATTCCGAGATCGTGCCCCTTGCAGAAGTACAGCCCAAACCCGCTATGCTTCGGTACAATGTTGATGCGCGGTGAATCAAGTTCCCTCACAGGGAGGAAACCCGATGCCGCATGGTTTATCACTGGCCTCAGACGCCACGCCTCACAGAGGAAAGGAACAGCAGTAAAACGCTATGACCTCCAGTAAAGCGGATCAGACTCTCGACAATCTTTCCATCGACACGTTGCGACTGTTAGCCGTCGATACGGTAGAAAAAGCCAAGAGCGGCCACCCCGGCGCCCCCATGGGATGCGCGCCGATCGCCTACCTGCTTTATCGCAAGCAGATGAAGCACAATCCGGCAAACTCCAAATGGGCCGACCGCGACCGCTTCATTCTCTCCAATGGTCACGCCTCCACGCTGCTCTATTGTTCGCTCTTCCTCAGCGGCTATAAGCTCTCGCTCGATGATCTGAAGAGCTTCCGCCAGCTGGGTTCGATCACCCCCGGCCACCCCGAGTTCGGCCACACCGATGGCGTTGAAGTCACCACCGGCCCCCTCGGTCAGGGCTTCGCCATGGGTGTCGGCATGGCCATGGCAGAGCGCCATCTGGGTGCCACCTACAACCGCCCCGGATTTGACGTCGTTGACCACCATACCTACGTCCTCTGCGGCGATGGCGATCTGATGGAAGGCCTGAGCCACGAAGCCGCTTCCCTCGCCGGAACCCTCGGCCTCGGCAAGCTCGTCGTCTTCTATGACGACAACCTTATCTCCCTCGACGGCCCCACCGAGCTCAGCTTCACCGAGAACGTCTACAAGCGCTTCGAAGCCTACAACTGGCACGTCCAGAAGGTAGCCGACGGCAACGATCTCGACGCTATCTCCGCCGCCATCGAAGAAGCCAAGTCCGAAACCGGTCGCCCCTCGCTCATCGGCGTTCGCACCGTCATCGGCTACGGCAGCCCCAAGGCTGGCAGCAACAAGTCCCACGGTGAGCCCCTCGGTGCCGAGTGCGTTGCCGCCACCAAGAAGTTCCTCGGCTTCCCTGAAGACCAAAGCTTCATTCTGCCCGAAGCGGCTTTGGCCAACTGGCGCGCCTGCGATAAATCGGGTGCTACCTCTGAAGCAGCCTGGAAGACCCTCTTTGCCGCCTACGCCAAGCAGTTCCCTGAACTGGCTGCCGAATTCGAGCGCACCCAGAAGGGCGAACTCAAGGCTGGCTGGGAGAAGTCTCTGCCCAGCTATCCCGCCGGTTCCAAGGCCAACGCCACCCGTTCGGCCGGTGGCGAAGTCATGAATGCCATCGCTGGCGTCGTGCCTGAGCTCTTCGGCGGCGCGGCGGACCTCACTGCCTCCACCAAGACAATCTTCAAGCCGGGCGAGAACTTCCACGCCAATCCCGCTGGCCGCAACGTCTTCTTCGGCGTCCGTGAGCTGGCCATGTGCGCTGCCGTCAACGGTATGGCGGCCCACGGCGGCCTCATCCCCTTCGGCTCCACCTTCTTCGTCTTCTCCGACTACGCCAAGCCTGCTCTCCGCCTGGCGGCCCTCATGGGCGTGCACTCGCTCTTCATCTTCACGCACGATTCCATCGGCGTAGGCGAAGACGGTCCCACCCACGAGCCCGTTGAGCACCTGCTGGCCCTGCGCGCTCTGCCCGTCCTCATCGACTTCCACCCCGCCGATGCCAACGAGACGGCTGCCGCCTGGCGTATCGCGCTTGAGACCAAGAAGCCCAGCTTCATGGCCCTCAGCCGCCAGAACCTGCCCATCCTCGATCCCGCCACGCTCGACATCTACGGCGGCGTCTCCAAGGGTGCATACATCGTTGAGGATGAAGCCAATCCGCAGATCGTCCTGATCGGCTCCGGCTCCGAGCTCTGGCCCGTCGTTGAAGCCAAAAAGCTGCTTGCCGCCGAGGGCATTCGTGCCCGCGTCGTCAGCTTCCCCAGCACCAAGCTCTTCGACAAGCAGTCCGCTGAGTACAAGGCCAGCGTCCTGCCTGCCGGTGTGCCCAAGCTGGCCGTTGAAGCCGCTTCCAGCCTTGGCTGGTACAAGTACGTGGGCTCGGAAGGCACCGTTATCGGTCTTGACCGCTTCGGCCTCTCCGCTCCCGGTCCCGTGGCCATGAAGGAACTCGGCTTCAGCCCCGAGAACATCGCCGCCACCGCCAAGAAGCTGCTTAAGTAAAACAGCTCTCAGCTCCTAGCTTTTAGCCTCTAGCTCGGCCCTGGTTAGCCAGTGGTTCTCTTTGCGGGCAAGAAAAAAGCTAGGAGCTGGAAGCTAGAAGCTAGGAGCTGCATTTTGAAACTCGTCATCGCTGCCGATCATGCTGGATTTCCGCTGAAGGAAGAGGTCCGCGCCCACCTCACCAAAGCTGGCCATGAAGTGATCGACCTCGGCGCATACAACACCGACCCCTCCGACTACCCCGATTTTGCTGAAAAGGTTGGCGTGGCCATCCGTAATGGCGAAGCCCCGCGCGGCATCGTCCTCTGCGGCTCCGGCGTGGGCGTCAGCGTAGCCGCCAATAAAATCCCCGGCATTCGGGCCGGACTCTGCCACGACACCTACTCCGCCCACCAGGGCGTTGAGCACGACGACATGAACGTCCTCGTCCTGGGTGCCCGCATCATCGGTTCCGCCCTCGCTTTTGAGGTCGTCGATTCCTTCGTCGGTGCCAAGTTCAGCGCCACCGAAGAACGCTTCGTCCGCCGCTTCAACAAGCTCATGGCCATCGAAGAGCGCTACACCGGCAAATAATCCGCAGCAAAACTGCAAAAGCGCCGGACAGCTCACCTGTCCGGCGCTTTTCTTTGCGAGCGATTGAACGCCCACAATTCTGGGTGCCCCAGATCCCTATTTTGGGATCTGGAAACGAAAGGAGGAAGCCGAGGCCTTCAGGCCCGGAATCCCCCGCAAAAACAAGAAGCCCCCCGATCTTCCGACCGGGGGGCTTCTTCAAAAGCAACTACTTCTGCGGCGTTCCGTCCAACTGCACCAGCGTCTCGCCCGCCGTCGTGTGAATCCCCGGCGAAATCATGCGTGTCTGCGGCGCACGCCAGTGGTCGATGTAGCTGATCCGGTGCACACAGCCGATCGTACAGTTTGGCGAGCAGTCCTTGCCCGTCAAAAACTCCCGCTTCACATCCTCGCGTGTATACTCGCCCAGCGGAACCCCAGGAAAACCGCGCTGCTGACTGCAGTAGTGCACCAAACCGTCCTCGCACACATAGATGTAGCGCGAACCGGCCCGGCAGCGCCACTTGTTCGGGCGGCCTTCCACAATGGCCTCCTGAAACTGGTCGAACTGCGCATAGTTCGTCTTCTTCCGGTTGGTCATCTGGTGATAAATCTCGGCTTCCGCCGGTGCCAGCGGCTTCAACTGCCCGCTGCCATCGTGAATAATGCCGATCGTCGACTCAAAGCCCAGTTCCAGCGCCCGCTTGCCCACCACCAGCGCATCGTGCGGGTCGCTGATGCCGCCGCCCACCACTGAGTTGATGCTCACGTGGAACTCGGCGTAGTCAGCCAACATCTGCAGCTTCTTGTCCAGAACCTTCAAGCTCTTCTTCGACACTGCATCCGGCTCAAGATTGTCAATCGAGATCTGCATATGATCCAGCCCGGACCGGTTCAGCCGCTCAATCCGCTCCGGCATCAGCAGATAGCCGTTCGTGATCATACCGGCAATCATGCCATGCTTGCGGATCCGCCGGATAATCTCGTCCAGATCCGGGTGCGTCAGCGGTTCGCCGCCGCTGATGCCCACCATCGCCGTGCCCAAACGGGCCAAATGGTCGATGCGCCTCAGCATCTCCTCCAGCGGAACCGGCGGAGAGACCTTGTCGAACTCATTGCAGTATTCGCAACTCAGGTTGCAAAAGCGCGCCGGCACAATCTGGGCGAGCACGGGGTGACCTGTATGGATCAGCGCCCGGCCAACCATCGCCAGCTCTCGAACTTTTCGGCTCACTTGCTTCCAGCGGCCACGCAGGGTAGATCTACGGGGAATTGCCATCAGTTCCTATTCAATCACAGCCCGCCATACACATGCCAAACCAGCAGAAAATCCCCGCAAAATTACCACGAGAAGCTGGAAGCTGACTAATGGTGCCGTGAATCCGCCTGCAAGCTGATCTTCTGCTGCTTCCTGTCGCGCAAAATCGTCACCTGAATCGTCTTGCCCTGATTCGCGCGCAGCGCCCGGTCCCAGTTCGACAGGTTCGAAATCGGCTCCGTGCCCACCTTCAGAATCACGTCAAAGGCCTTCAGTCCGGCGGCTGCGGCGGCGCTTTTGCCTGCCACCTGCTTCACCATCAGCCCCTTGTCCACGCCCAGGTACTCGGCCATCTGTGAGGTCAGCGGTTCCACCAGCACGCCAACGTTCAGGCTGCCGCCCAAAAACGGCAGATGAAAGCCGCCCAAAAACGAGAAATCGCCCTTGTTCTCCGACGCATTCATCGCTGGAGCACCCGAGTCACTGTCGTCGATCTTGTTCCACACATCGTGCTCGACCGTCTTGCGATCGGCCAGTTCCACGGCAATCGTCGACGTATTTCCATCCCGGCTGATCAGCAGGCTGATCTTTCGTCCCGCCGGCACATCGCGCAGCACCCGGCGCAGTTCCTCGGCATTCTGCACGGCGGTGCCGTTGATCTCCAGCACCACGTCGTTCACCTTCAGACCGATCTGACCCGCCGGCGCATCGTGGTCAATCAACGTGATCACGGCGCCATGCGTATCCTTCAACCGCAAAGCCAGCGCCCGCTGCGCATCCACATCGGCCAGCTCAACACCCAAATAGCCCGGCGAAACCGCCCCTATGGCTGCCAGTGCTGGCTGTGGCTCTTCCAAAAGAACAGCCGCCCGCGCATGCGCTGGTAAGCTGGCTGCTACCGCTCCAACCATCAGCAACAATGCCAGGGAACGGCTTCTCGCTTCGCGCCGCGCCTGCCCCCATTGCGGCGGCCTCAAAAAGTGCTTCATCTTTCCTTCTCCGCTATAGCAAAATCCGGAATGCTGTCCCCTGAAGCCGCAGGCCCACAGTTGCCGTGACCAACAGGGAACGGCAACCTTGCACGAATTCGCTGGGGCTACCTTTCTGATTTTGCTCTGAGACCACCCCTGCCCCGCGCTCTTCTTTTCCGGCGCGTTCACCTGCGGATGCAGCCTCTTCCAAGCTTTTCTTACTGCACTTCCGGCGCATGGCTCAGCACCTGCCGTGAAACCATCCGGATCTGCGGACTCGCATCCGAGGTCGAAATTGTGTACAGCACCTGCCGCACACTCGTATCCGCATCCACCGGCTCCAGAGCATTGATCGAAACCGTACGCACGCCCGGGTCGCTATCGTTCAAAAGCGTCTCCAGCACGGCATTGCGCACGCGAACGTCCTCCGCCACAAACGGCTCCAGACCCTCCAGCGCCTTTTCCCGCACCTCAGGGTTCTGGTCGTAGCGCAGCGCCACCATCAGCGCCTCCAGCATGCCTTCCTGATTGCAGCCATGGTCTGAGCGGCAAGCCGTCGCCATCAGGTCAACCGAGTTGTTGCGCACGCCCTCCGAGGGGGCCTGTTCGCTGGCCATCATCAACAACTGCCGGATCGCCGGATCGTTCAGTGAGCCCTTCACCCGCTGCGGAACCAGCTCATTAAAGCGCACCTCAACCTGATTGCTGCCCGGCTGGCGCACAATCTCCGAGATCTCCGCCACCGTGCTCGGTCCTTCCGCCTGCGGCTGTGCTGTTTGCTTCAGCGCTGCCGGAATCACCTTACCTGTGGCTGGAAGCGCTGCGGCCGGAGCAATCACGGGCTCTGCCGTCAGGCTCGCCACCTTGGCGGAAGCATGCACCAGCGCCAGCTTGTAGCCGCCTACGCTGCCTGCCGCCAGTCCTGCCAGCAACAGCAGACTGGCCGCTACCGGGGCCGACTGCAGACTCGCCAAGCTCACGCGCATCCGCGTGCCCATCTGCTGCCACCAGCGACGCGGCGGCAATGTATCCAGCGCCTCGTCCAGTCGCAGCCGCGAGCGCGCCACCAGGTTGGCGCTCGGCTCTTCCACCGGCAATGCCGCCGAAAGCAGTTTAAGCGCCTCTATCTGTTCGCGCTCCTGCAGGCACTCCGCACAGCCCCGCAAGTGGACTTCCAACTCATGCACCTGCGCATCGGGCAACTCCGCGTAGGCCGCCATCACGATTCGTTCATGGGCAACTTCGCAATTCATTTCGGTACGTCCTTTTGCCTCAAACACAACAATTCAGTTCAATATTTCCAACTCATCCAGGCAGGCCTCAGTGGGCCAAACTCTCAACGCCCCGTCATGGGGACCAGTCTTAACGCAATTCCGCGAGCTGGGCCCGCAGTTTTTTGGTTGCCCGGAACAGCGTATTTTTCGCTGTTTCTTCGGTGGTGTTCAACATCTCGCCTATCGTCCGCAGACGCAGTCCCTGATAGTGCTTCAGCTCAAAGACCATCCGTTCCCGCGGCGTCAACTTATCCAGAGCTGCCTGAATCCGCCGCCCCAAAGCCTTCCGCTCCAACTCCCGCGCCGGATTCGAAAACGACCGCGTATCCGATACCGATGCCAGCAGGTCAATCTCTTCGCCCGACTGGTCGGTAATCACCGCATGATCTTCCCGGCGCGTCTTCTTGCGCCGCAGCTGATCCAGGCAAAGATTGGTCACAATCCTGTAAATCCAGGTGTAGAACGAGCATTCGAAGCGAAAATTGCCCAGATACCGGTAAGCCTTCAAAAAGGCCTCCTGATATATGTCCTCGGCGTCGTGCTCCGAACCCGTCAAATGCAACGCCAGACGCAAAACCTGATGCTCGTACTGACGCACCAACGCATCAAACGCCGCCCGCGATCCACCCTGCGCAGCGCGAATCAGCTCCGTCTCGTGCTCACGCGCCTCTGGGCGGTCTTTTGCCCGCAATGCCCCTCGGCCCGCTTCATCGACTACTTTTGCTGCTTCCATACCTGCTGAGGATTGTACCCTCCGGACAGGCCAGACCAAAGCAGCATTCAGGGCCGAAGCTGCGACCCCGCTTCCATCCATCGCCATCCTTGCCCTGCTCTCCGGGAGTGAGAGTCTCTCTGCCCATTCAGACGCAGCCCCTCATTTTTGGTAAGCACTCTTCGTAACCATCTCCGCTGCGGCTTCCCGGCCTCAGCCACAGTTCCGTCAAAACAGCGCCACAACTCGACGGGAGCCCCACCCAAGCCGTGTCTTTGTTTTTGCGGTAAGGGTAAAGCCCCCCACCGAACTTTCCCTACCAATCAACCGCCAACCCGCCAAAATTAACCCACACCTCCGCAATGCCACGATCATGAACTCAGCGGCTGACCCGCCAACTCGCTGACCCGCTGACCTGCTGACTCGCTGTGCAGCTAACCAGCTGAGTTAGCATACAAACAGAATCGCCACCCACAAGGAACACCCATTGAGCACTGAACCCACCCGTCGCCCGCCCTCGTCCTTCTATCGCTGGGCCGTGCTGGTCATGGTCAGCCTGGCCATGTTCGGCAATTACTACGTCTACGACTGCATTGCCCCCATCGCCGACCTGCTTTCCCGGCAGCTGGGCTTCAGCGAGTCCAACATCGGCTTGCTGCAAGCCATCTACAGCATTCCCAACGTCTTTCTGGTGCTGGTGGGCGGACTCATCGTCGACCGCATCGGCGTACGCAAGGCCATCCTGCTCTTTGGCTCCATCTGCCTGCTCGGCGCAACGCTCACCGCTGCCTCCGGCACGCTGGCCCTGATGGCCGCCGGGCGGCTGGTCTTTGGCATGGGTGCTGAGTCGCTGATTGTTGCCGTCACCACGGCGCTCGCCAAGTGGTTCCGTGGCAAGGAACTCAGCTTCGCCTTCGGCATCAACCTGACCATCGCCCGCCTGGGCACGCTACTGGCGCAGCGCTCGCCCACCTGGGCCAGCTTCGCCTATGACAGCTGGCGCAAGCCGCTGATGATCAGCGTCCTCTTCGCCACCTTCTGCGTCACCGGCGCCGTCATCTACTTCGCCATGGAAGTCTTTGCCGAAAAAAACTACGAACTGGGCGATGCCGGCGCTACCGACAAGGTGGTCTTCAAAGACCTCTTCAACTTCGGCACTTCCTACTGGTACATCGTGGGCCTCTGCGTGGTCTTCTACTCCGGCATCTTCCCCTTTGAGACCTTCGCCTACCAGTTCTTCATGGATGTGCACGGCACCACCCGTGAGCTCAGCGGTTCCCTGGTCAGCATCCTCACCATCTTCGCCATGATCGCCACGCCCCTGCTCGGTCTGGCCGTCGACAAGGTCGGCAAACGCGCCCTGCTGATGATGTGCGGCTCAGTCCTGCTGATTCCCGTCTACCTGATGATGGGCTACTCCCACGTCAGCCTCTATGTGCCCATGGCCATGATGGGGCTCTCCTTCTCGCTGATCCCGGCAGTCATGTGGCCTTCGGTCGCCTACATTGTGCCGCAATCCAAGCTGGGCACCGCCTACGGCCTCATGACCATGATCCAGAACATCGGCATGGCCGGCTTCAACCTGATGATCGGCTGGGCCAATGACCACAATCACGCCAGCGCCGCCAACCCCAACGGCTACCGCATGGGCATGTGGATCTTCTCGATTCTGGGCATTGTCGGCATGACCTTCAGCCTGCTCCTGCGCCAGCGCGAAACCGGCTCCCACGGCCACGGGCTGGAATCCATCACCGCAAACTAAACTGCGATCCGGGCAAAGCTCCACCACCACATCCTGGGTGCCCCAGGTCCCGCTTTTGGAACCTGGGAAAGCTGGAAACACACTCTGGGTGCCCCACCGCAAATCTCAGTGGTTGTGTTTTGTAACACGGCCCGACTTTAGTCGGGCCGTAAGTGCTGCAATAGGTGAAGGGCTTTACAGGCTGCGGAAAAACTCGCCTCCGAACGGATTTCTCTTTGCGGAGGGAGCAAGGGCCTTCAGGCCCTTGAAGAACCGATGCGCTAGAGCATTTTCGGAATGACTATAGACCGGAAGTAGGATGCTAAGTGCCTTTTTCCTCAAGAAAAAGGCACCTTGCAAGCCCCTTAAAAAGTCTACGTGCATTCCGAAAATGCGCTAGAGCATCTCTCCTGAAGGTGTAGAGCGAGTTGATCCAGCTTCGTTGACGCGCCCCTCAGGGAGCGGCAACCCTGCACAAAGTTCAACAGGGCACAGCTACTCTGGTTTCGCTTCAAATATCGTCTTTAGGCGCAGCCTTTATCTTGCTCTGCTTGTTTTGGATGACTGCTGGCGAAAAGACTCCCGGGGCTGAAGCCCGCGCCCAAAAAAATGGCCAGCCCTCAGGGCTGGCCATTTTACTTGCACTGGTAAACGATCAGTTGTGTGCCGGGGCTTCTTCCTTGCCCAGCTTCAGAACCACCAGATCTACGGCTGCAAGGCCGTCGTGCGCCATATTGAGCCGCTTGGCAGCCCCATACGACAGATCGATGATTCTTCCCTGATCGACCAGATCGCCACGGTCAGTGATCCGTACTGTCACCGCTCGTTTCGTGGCATGGTTGATGACGCGCACAAGTGTCCCGAAGGGCAGTGTGGGATGGCAGGCGGTCATTGCGTACATGTTGTACTTTTCTCCGCTTGCCGTGTGGCGTCCATGAAATGCCCTTCCGTACCAGGAGGCCAGTCCTTTAAGACGATCTCCTCGCTTAATCGCAGCCTGCTGCGCCAGCTGGGTTGGGGTAGGTCCCAGAACTGGCGATTCAGACTGCAGTACAGGTGCAGAGTGAGTGGTTTCCACATAGGCCTGCACGGTCCGCGTTGAGAACATGACCATGAACGCGGCCAGCGCAACTGACGAGGCGCCCGCCGCAGCAAAAGCATGCTTTGACGTGTGCAGACCCCAATTGCGTAGTATCCGTCGAATAACCATCCTTTCATTTTACCAACTGGATACCTCTTTCCAAAGCTGTTGGCAAAATGGGAACGATATTCCTGTTGAAAAATCAACAGTTTACTCCAAAGGTACAGGCAACCATCTATATATCTTAAACTTAGGTACTGCCCCACTTCTGGTGCAATTCATCCTCCATTCCCCACCTCTTCGCTTCAGGAATACAAAAATTCATGCCCGGCCAGAAAAACAGAAAAAAATGCCGCCCAGTCCCCTTGCAGATCATTCGCCCCCATCTTGCTAGTTTCATCCCAGGGCAATCTCCGCCCGTGGAGGCATCGATGCAACTAAGTCAGGCAGGGCTGGAACTCATCAAACATGCGGAGGGCTTCCGCGGTCACACCTATCTGGATGGAGCCGGACTGCCGACCATCGGCTACGGCCACAGACTCCTTGCGCACGAAGCCTTTCCGCTGGGAATCAATGAAGCCGAGGCCGAACACCTGCTGATCCATGATCTGCAAGTCAGCCTTCTGGCCATTGAGCGCATGGTCAAAGTACCGCTGACGCAGGGCCAATTCGACGCTCTGGTAGATTTCACCTTCAATCTGGGCGCAGAACGTCTGGCCCGCTCCACCCTGCTGCGTGCCCTCAATGGTGGACGCTATCAGGCCGCAGGCGAGCAGCTTCTGCGCTGGGACCTGATTGACGGGAAAGAAAGCAATGGATTGCGCCAGCGCCGCATCACCGAGCTGACTTTGTGGAATCTTCCCGCGCCGAAACCACCCGTCGCAGAATCTGCACCGGAGGCGAAAAACGGAACACAGGCCGCCTGAGCCGTGCCCCATCCTGCGCCGCAACGTCTGCAGAACCAGTAAACTGGAAGCACTGTGCTGAACTTGCTTGGACTTCTTTTTACGCTTCTGGTCTTTGCCGTAGCAGTGGCCGCACTGGCTCTTCCGCCCTGGCTTGCCTACCGGCGTCGCAGCCGCGACACTGTGCTGATCGGTCTGGTCAGCATCTTTCTAGGATGGAGTGTGCTCGGCTGGATCGCTGCTCTGCTCTGGGCGCTCTACGGACCGGCCGCGCGATGAATGGCCCCATCCACCCCTCCGCCGCCTAGCAGCGTCTGGTTAGCAGCATTCACAATCGCATCCACAGCCAGCGTGGTAATGTCGACGCGCTGAATCTCGATCCGTTCCATCGCTTCCTCCCTGCATAGTCTGCTGTTTCCCCTGCCTTCCATCCTTCTCCACCCCGGTTCGCGTCCCGCTGGATGGGCTGGCATGCCGCATATTGCCGGAAAAGGAAAATTTCCATTAACTTTCTATTAACCCACTGAATGCAAAAAGCATACACGCTTTGAAAGCTGCTTTTTCAACCATTTTCCCCCTCTTTTTCTGTTTCCTTCCGATGCAACTCTCTGCCATACTTGATTGTGCCCACCAAGTTTGGCCAACCCCATCAATTCAATCAAGAGGTAGCACAGATGTCGGCAAAGTACGTCTTTGTGACGGGCGGAGTTGTGTCCAGTTTAGGCAAAGGTCTGGCGGCCGCTTCCATCGGCTGCCTCCTCGAAAGCCGCGGATTGCGGGTGAACATGATGAAGTTCGACCCCTATCTGAACGTTGACCCGGGAACCATGTCGCCCTTCCAGCACGGCGAGGTCTTTGTGACCGACGACGGTGCTGAAACGGATCTGGACCTTGGTCATTACGAACGGTTTACCCACTCGCCGCTGACCCGCGACAATAATCTGACCACGGGCCGCATCTACGAGCAGATCATCCTCAAAGAGCGTCGCGGCGACTACCTGGGCAAAACCGTCCAGGTCATTCCCCACGTGACCAACGAGATCAAGGCTGCCATGAAGAAGGTAGCCGCCAACGGTGCCGACGTGACCATCGTCGAAATCGGCGGAACCGTCGGTGACATTGAATCTCTTCCCTTTCTGGAAGCCATCCGTCAGATGCGCCAGGAACTCGGCCGCGAGAACACCGTTTTCATGCATCTGACCCTGGTGCCGTGGATCGCTGCCGCGCAGGAACTCAAGACCAAGCCCACCCAGCACTCCGTTAAGGAGCTGCTCTCCATCGGCATTCAGGCCGACGTGCTCATCTGCCGTTCCGATCGCGAAATCGGCGAAGAGATGAAGGGCAAAATCGCCCAGTTCTGCAACGTAGAACAGCGCGCCGTGATCAATGCCATAACCGTGCCCTCCATCTACGAAGTGCCGCTCGGCTTTGCCAGCCAGGACGTGGATGCGCTGATCCTGAAGTATCTGCACATCGACGCGCCCAACGCGGACCTTTCGCAGTGGAATGCCCTCATCGAGCGAGTGCACAATCCCAAGGACGAGGTCCACATTGCCATCGTCGGCAAGTATGTGGAGTACGAAGACAGCTACAAGTCACTCAAGGAAGCTCTGACCCACGGCGCAATCGCCCAGCACCTGAAGCTCAAGATCAGTTGGATCGAGGCCGAAGGGCTGGAGTCGAAGTCGCCCGAAGATCGCGGCTACGAGGAAAAGCTGAAGGACTACGACGGCATCCTGGTGCCCGGCGGCTTTGGCAAGCGTGGCATCGAAGGCATGCTCAACGCCATCCGCTACGCCCGCGAACACAAGGTGCCCTACTTTGGCATCTGCCTCGGCATGCAGACGGCCTGCATCGAGTTTGCCCGCAACGTCTGTGGCATCACCGACGCCAACTCCAGCGAGTTCGACCCCGCCGGCAAGAATCGCATCATCTACAAGCTGCGTGAATTGCTCGGCGTGGAAGAGATGGGCGGAACCATGCGTCTGGGAGCCTGGGCTTGCCTGCTGGAGCCCGGAACCCTCGCCAGTGCAGCCTACAGCGGCGCTTCCGAAATCAGCGAGCGCCATCGTCATCGTTACGAGTTCAACCGCGAGTTCGAGGCAGCGCTCACCAGCAAGGGACTGCGCCTGAGTGGAACCACGCCGGATCGTACCTACGTCGAGATCGTCGAGATTCCCGACCATCCGTACTTCCTGGCCTGCCAGTTCCATCCCGAGTTCAAGTCCAAACCGCTTGAGCCGCATCCTCTCTTCCTCAAGTTCGTGGAAGCCAGCTACAAAAACCGCACCAAGTAAGTACGTGCAAAGAGAAACTCGTGTGAAAGGAGACAGAGTTTTACCGTTCCACTCTTAGGGAGCCTCTGCACAACCCGCGATTTTGCGGTGTAATTACAATGCAATGGGTTCGGAAGCAGTTATAGCCAGAATTGCGGGTTCAGTTGCATCCAGGCGCGGGCTCTACGTGGTTGTTTTTTGTCTCTGGAGGCCGTTTTCCGGCCTCCAGAGACACTACGCCCCCAGCGCGACCAGCCGTTTGCGATTTTGGTAAAGGTTAACCAGGGCAAAGGCCGCGCAAAGCCACTCGTGGTTCTTCCTTAAGCCACGATAGCGCACCTTGGTAAATCCAAAAACGCGCTTCAGAATGCGGAAACACCACTCCACCTTCGATCTAACTCTGGCCTTGGTCGTATTTTTGCGCTTGGCTTCTTCGTCTACATAATTTTTGAACTTGGTGCGGCGGCTGGTCATATCTTGCGCCCCGGGCGCGGCCGCATGAATTGCCTCGGTTTGTCCTTGATAGTCTGCGTCTCCCCAGACTTTCTTCTCTGCGCCGTGCAGTAAGTCAGGCAGCATATGTTTGTCCGCCACGCTGGCCGCAGAGGTGCAGACTGAGTGCACAATGCCCGACTTGCTATCAACGCCAAGGTGCGCTTTCGCGCCGAAGTACCATTGCTGTCCCTTCCTGGTCTGGTGCATCTGAGGATCGCGCTTGCCGGTCGAGTTCTTCGTCGAACTCGGAGCGTTGATAATCGTTGCATCCACGATGGTTCCCGTGCCGATGCGAATGCCCCGGCTGGCTAGAAAGTGGTTCACCGTATCGAGTATCTGGCCGCATAACTCATGTTCTTCGAGCAGGTGGCGGAAGCGCAGAATGGTGCTTTCATCGGGCGCGGAGGCACGGCCCAGATCAACTCCGGCGAAGCGCCGCAACGCGGGCGAATCATAGAAAGCTTCTTCCATTCCGGGGTCTGAAAAACCAAACCACTGCTGCAAGAAGTACGTGCGGAGCATGATCGACAAGCCTGCTGGTTGGCGGCCGTTGCCAGCCTTGGGATAATGAGGCTCAACCAGCGCCAATAACTCCGCCCACGGCACCACTTGCTCCATCTGATCCAGAAAAAGCTCCCGCTTGCCCTTGCGACCATACTGCTCAAAACTCGCTTGTGACGCCAGTGTTCGTTGCCGCATCGCCCTTGCCCTCTACTTATCATTTTATCCAAGCAGAATGCAGTATTGGGACTTGTGCAGAGTCTCCCTAGAATGTCACCACAATGAGGGTGTCCCACCCTCGCCGCGCCTTTGTTTTTGCGGCTATAGCGGTTCTCCAAGTGCTGTACACCGAAGCCTCTGCAACTGAGTGGTTTTTTCCTCAAGAAAAAGCCACCTTGCACGATCTACAAAGGGCTACACCTATTGGAGAACCGCTCTAGGTGTGAAAACACGAAAAACACTCTTGATTTGCCTGATCAATCGTCGGTCCGTAAGTACTGCAAAATGAGCAGAGAATCCCGCCCCAGAGAATTGAGTTTGCGCGCTTTTCATCGCCCGGGCCGGGGCCTTCGAATAGAGTGGTAAGTGGAGAGGAAGCTGACCTTGCGGATTGTTCTTTCGAATATTGGAACCTTTGGCGATACGAATCCACTGATTGCCATCGCTCTCGAACTCAAGCGGCGCGGGCATGAGCCAGTAATGGCGGTGCCAGAGTTGTATCGGGCAAAGATCGAGCCGCTGGGCCTGGAGTTTCATCCGATCCGTCCCGACATTGATCCAGAAAACACTGCGCTGGCCGAGATGATCTACGACGTGGAGCACGGCACTGAGACGGGTCTGCGCAGGTTCCTTTTTCCCTCACTGAAAGAGACCTACGCCGACCTTCTGGATGCTGCCACGCAGCCCAAGCGGGCTGATCTTCTGCTGCTTGGCGAATTGAATTACGCCGGGCCGATTGTTGCCGAAGTAACAGGCATTCCCTGGGCCAGCTACCTGCTGGCTCCGCTCTCGTTCTTCTCGGCCTTTGATCCTCCGGTGCTGCCCATGTATCCGCGGCTGGCGCGGGCCGACAAAGCAGTTCCCGGCATGGGCCGGGCCATCAAGCGACTGGCACGCTTTGTCAGCCGCAAGTGGCCGGAACCAGTCTACGAACTGCGCCGCGAACTCGGCTTGGGACGCGGATCGAATCCCCTGTTCGACGCCAAACACTCACCCGACCTGGTGCTGGCGCTCTTCTCCCATGTCCTGGGCGAAGAACAGAAGGATTGGCCGCAGAACACGCTGATTACCGGCTTCTGCTACTACGATGCCGATGCCGGCAATGCTAAATTGCCGGAAAAGTTGGAGAAGTTCCTGAACGAGGGCGAAGCACCCATCGTCTTTACGCTGGGTTCAGCCGCCGTGATGGCAGCCGGAAGCTTCTATGAGTACTCGGCGCGGGCGGCCATGCGTATGGGCAAACGGGCCGTGCTGCTGATCGGTTCCGATGAGCGCAACCGGCCCAAGACCAAGCTGCCGGAGTCGATTTGCGTAGCGGAATACGCCCCCTATTCGGCGCTGTTTCCACGGGCTTCGCTGGTGGTGCACCAGGGTGGCGTAGGAACCACGGCACAGTGCCTGCACGCCGGCAAACCCATGCTTATCATGCCCTACTCGCACGACCAGCCGGACAATGCCCGCCGTATGCAGCGTCTGAAGGTCGCCAAGGCCATTCGCAAAAATCGCTACACCCCGCTACGGGTCACGCGCAAGCTGACAAAAATATTGGAGGACAGCAAGTTCCTCCGCCGCAGTGAGAGCGTAGCCCGGCAACTGGCCCGGGAAGACGGCGTAAAAACTGCCTGCGATGCGCTGGAACAACTGCTGAAAAAAAAGCTTTCAACCTCTAGAACTTAATTTGTCGACAAAAAAGGCGTCCAGCAGGACGCCTTTTTGCTTGCTGGCCAAGGCTTACTTGCCGCGTGTGTTGGCGATGGCCTGATCAATGAGCTGATACAGGCGGCTGCGGTCCACCACTTCGATGAACGGCGCACCCTTGGAGTTCGAGGTAACCACCCAGATGGTGGGCGTGTGCTCGATACCGACGCGCTGACCAAGCGCATAGTCCGCCTTGACGCTGGCCGACAGCTTGCCCTGCGGATCAAGCGCGAAGGGCAACTGAACGCCGTGCGAGGTGGCAAACTTCTGCGTGTAGGTCGTTAGCGTAGCCGGCGTATCAATCGAGCGCTGGTTGCCAAAGATGTAGCTGCGGTAATCATCCCCCAGCTTCTTGCTCTTGGCATCGAACCAGCGGGCATTCACCGCCGCCTGAAAGCTCCAGTTGTGGAAGGGCAGCGGAAAATCATGATAGATCAACGGAATATGGTACTTCGCCTCGGCATCGCGCAGCAGCGGATAAGCATTAGCGCAATCCGGACATTCCAGATCGGCAAACTCCACGATGGCCACACGGGCCCCTGCCGGCGGATGCAACGCCGATGCATCGTGAACCGGCGTAGTGGGCGGTGCACCAAACTGGGCATGGGCCATAGCCACACCTCCCAGCAGGACCGCGACTGCCAGTGCCGACAGCACGCCGGCGCAGCTCAGACGATTGCGAAACATACGGGCAAAATTTTGAAACATGTCAGTTGGACGGCTCCCTGCAAATATTGTAACGGGAGTCACTGTGGTTACAGCCTGGAACCGCGCACACTTCCATCGTTTTGATGATGCTGCTGGTCGAGCATCCAGCTGTGCCATTTGTAGTCAGCGTATACAGATCCAGCAAGAACAAGAACTGCAGTAGAAATAAGAAAGATCATCATGGGGGAAGATCTCCATCCATCGGTTGTCGCCGCTATAGGTGCGACACCTCTCCCGTAAACCCTGAGCGAATTTGATGCGGCGAGGTTGCCCTAAATAATTCTAGTGGACAACTGAAAATCCTCTTCGCCCTTCCGTAAAACGGGGAGAAATGTCTTCAGTATCTTTCGAACGAAAAAATCTATATTGAGAGAAAGATAGCATTTTTCAGCGCAAAAAGTAAGAAAAACTTGAGGGGGCTGTCTTGACTATGGAAAAAACTCTTTCCTTGAGCAAGCGCGGAGGGAGCGGGGGCATAAATGCCCCCGCTCCCTCCGCAATGAGTTTCTCAGCAGCCTGTTAGCGCCCCACCACCAAAACGCTAAAGCTGCCCGGAACAACCGCGGCTTTGGGGTTCGGTACTGCGGCCGTGGGAGCAGGCTTCGGCCCCTTTTCCGCCACTGAAAGATAGATGCGGTCCGTAGTCGGATCGTACGTCATCGTCTTGGCACCAATATGGGTGGCCAGCTTGTGCAGCGTCGGATAGCCCGGTGCTGAAGCATCCACCACGGCCAGAATGCCGTCGCCGGACGAAGCAAAAGCCAGCTTGGCCGTCGCGTTCCAGCCAGCCGCATCGGGTCCGTCGCCAATCTCGGCCGTAGCCAGCTGCTTGCCGCTGGTGAAATCAATCACGCTCATCTTGTTGCCGTCGCCAACGGGGAAGATGCGATGGCCGGGCACATCAATGACCATGCCAGTGGGCGATTCGCAACCGGCAGCCCACGTATCCACAACCTTCCGCGCCCGCGTATCGATCTTCACCACCAGGCTCTTGTCCTCGATATTCACAAACAGAGTACCCTGACCGTCCGCCATAGCTGTCTCCGGCTTGCCCGGCAGCGGCACAGTGGAAATCACCTTCCGGCTAACCGGATCGATCACGCTGGCGTCATGGCTACGACCGTTGAAGGCCCAGATGGTCTTCGTCGCTGGCTCGTAAATGATTCCGTCCGGATTGGTGCCCGCCGGAATGCTGGCCACCTTGTCGAGCGTCGCACGGTCAAATACCACCACCGCATTGCCCGCACCATCCGAGATGTAGCCAAGTTTTCCCTCGGGATCGAGCGCAACGCCGTGAGTTCCATGCAGGCCAGTGATTGCACCCACCTACTTGCCCGTGGCAGTATCCAGCACCTCAACCCGAGTTGCATGGGTTACGTAGAGCCGGTGCGCGGGGCCGTCGGCCAGCAGGTAGTCCCAACCGCCGTCGCCGCCAATCTTCCACTGGTCAATCACCTTGTAGCCGCTCTGCGCCTGTGTTGCAACTGCCATCATCGCCAGCGAAAGAACCACACTCAAACCATGCATCTTCAATCTGTTCTCCCCAACAAAATCACGTTGTTTGCCACAATAACAAGCCCAAATGACGATTGAATGAATTCCCACCCACCCTCCCACCCAGCCATTACACTAAAGAGCGATGAATGGAAACCTTTTTGCCCCCGACGACGACGACGCCACCAGCGAACTTTTCACTGCCCACTGCGACGGGGGCTCCCGAGGCAACCCCGGCCCCGCCGGCTTTGGTGCCCTCATTGAGGGTGCGGATGGCCGCACCGTGGCCCGCCTGAGCGAGTTCCTGGGCATTCAGACCAACAACTACGCCGAGTACTCCGGCATGATTGCGGTTTTGCGTTGGGCCATCGAAAACGGCGCACGGCGCGTGGCCGTCGTCTCTGACTCGGAACTGATGGTCAAGCAGATGCAGGGCAAGTACAAGGTCTCCAGCCCTGCCATCAAGCCCCTATGGGAAGAGGGGCGCAAGCTCGTCCGCCAGTTGGACGGTTTCGAGATTCGCCACACCCTGCGCGCCGGCAACAAGGAAGCCGACCGCCTAGCCAATGAGGCCATGGATCGGGGCATGGGAAAGACGACAAGTCCGCAAGCCACCAGCGGGCCAGCAAGTCAGCCTGCAGGCGGCAGTGCATTGCGCGCCCCCGCCGCTCGGCCCTACGGCAAGCTGGAAACCACCGGCCCCGCGCAGGTTCGCCCCGCCACGCCCGACCAGCCCAAAAAACAGATTCTGGAAGGCTACGTGAAAAATGGCGTGGTTCATCTGCTGGAAGGCGAACTGCCCGAAGGTGTTTTTGTGAAGATCGTGCGGGAGTAATTGCGGGGAGCATCGGGTTTTCTGTTTCTGGTCAACCATCCAAACTGAAATACGCAACGTCAAAGGCCTCTACTGTGCTTGAAGCACAGTAGAGGCCTTTGACGTTGCTCACATGCTGGCGTACAAATTAAAAATGCAGGATCGCACCAGCTCCAAGTCGCAGGTGGTTTTGCATATTATCCCCTGCATTCGGCAGTTGCGTACGTACCCAGCTTGCCTCCAGCGCTCGTACAGCAAAGCGAGAGTTCTTCAAGGGAACATTAACGCCCCCACCCAGATTGAGTGCCATGCTGTAAGCCGAGCTATTCGCTCCACTGGAAGTAGTAAAAACGCTATGAAAGCCATTGGCCTCGCCCACCAGTCCCTGACCATAAATCTCAATACTGCGATGCGGCAGCCGACAGGTATAGCGCGGTCCAAAAACCGTTGTCAGCAGATCAATGCCAACACCTGAGCCGCTCATATTCCCCTTGTGCCCTCCTGCCACATCCGCAACCACACTGAATCCCTTCCAGAAATCTCCCTGCAGCTGAACGCTGCCGCCCTGCATCCAAAAATCATCTTTTGCAACGGTGTTGGCAAGCACGCCATTGTAGGTAATTGCAACGCTCAACCTTCCCGCATCCTTGGGAGGCAGAGTTTTGCTCTGCCCCCAGGCTGCGGATCCTACCAAAAGACATGCCAAAAACAAGAGTTTCTTTTCGCGCATGATTTCCCTCTTTACTCCACAGTCAATGAAAGAGTTTCCGTCTGCGACAACGTGCCCGCAGATACAGTTGCCGTGATGGAATAAGACTGTTGCGTCTGCGTCATGTACCCTCCGCTGCAACCCGTCAATCCAATACCAAGACCCAGGGTCGTAACTGCCAGAAGCGCAATAAGAATCATGCGACTCAGATTCTTACCCGCCCTGCGTACACGGCCCAACAAAGGCATCAACAAAAACGCCAGCGAAATCGGAATCAATGGTTTCATGCTGCAATGCGTAAACGAAGCACTGCCCGAATTTGCTGGAAGCATGATATTGATTTGAACATTTCCACTCAAGCTGGACCCGGCGGGCAACGTCCAGCTCGTATCCGAGGTTTTGTTCCATGTGGACGGAAGAACAGAAACAGTCGCATCAGAAGGCAAGCCCGAAAGACTCAGCTTCAGATCCACAGGCAACGTGCTGCTGCTGGACGTAATTGGAAATTCAAACGATGCAGTTCCGCCAGCCTCAACAACCTGGGATGCTCCGCTGCTGGAGTTGCTGCTCCCACTTCCTCCCGAAGCTGTGCCAAGCGTGAACGCAACAATCGTTTCAGTCAGAGATGAGCTCTCCGACAGAAAATTCCCATCGCCAGAGTAGTTGGCATAGATCGTATGCGTTCCAGTACTCAGGCTCGACGTTGTCAGTTCTGCAACTCCACCACTTACACTTACGGTCCCCAGCGAGGTTGAGCCATCGTAAAACGTGACTGTTCCTGTGGGCGAACTGACCGATGAAGTGACCGTCGCGGTAAATGTCACCTGATTCTGAGACACCGCCGTGCCGGAGCTGCTTCCAACGCTGTGCGTCGGTGCGATCTGATTTACCACCAGAGATACACTCTGCGTCTCAATGTTGATATAGTCCGTGCTATCCGATGGCGTAAACGAAGCGGTAAGGGTCCACGAGCCGGCAGGTAGAACAGCACTGTTCGTTACTGTCTGCTTGGAGCCCGACGAAGAAGTTGCCGTATAGCCAAATGAGCCCGCCACCGTCGAAGAATTATAAGTAGCAGTCGCATTCAGCACACCCGACAGGTTTGTTCCATAGTTGATCGTCGACGGCTTGCTCCAGGAAATCTGTGGCATGTCCTGACTTACCACCAGCGTCACACTCGCCGTCCCATTGCTGACGTAGTCCGTCGTATCACCCGGCAGGAATGTCGCGGTAAGAGTCCACGTACCAGCTGTTAAATCCGTACTACTGGTTACGGTCTGTCCAGAACCACTGGCAGATGCCCTCTTCGTAATCGTTGGCGAGCTTGTGTTCGATTGCACTGCCACATAGCTGAATGTCCCCTGCACCGTGTTCGAGTTATAAGATGCGGTCGCATTCAGAACATTGGCCAGACTGGTTCCATACACAATCGAGGAAGGCTGGCTCCACGCAAGCGTCGGATTGATCTGTCTAACAGTCAAAGGTACGGACGCCGTCTGGTTATTCACATAGTCCGTCGTATCGCTCGGGCTAAATGTTGCCGTCAGCGTCCATGAGCCGGCGCTCAGAACCGTGCTGCCCGTAACCGTCTGCACCGCTCCGCTGGACGACTTTGCGATGTAAACCATGGTCCCATTCAGCGCAGATGAGTTATACGCGGCCGTCGCATTCAGCACCCCGGTAAGGCTCGTTCCGTAGTTGATCGTCGAAGGCTGACTCCAGAAAACTACCGGCGTCGCCTGGGTAACCGACAACTGAACAGAAGCTGTCCCACCCGAGGTATAGCCAGAGGCACTCGAAGCGAAAGTGGCAATCAGCGTCCACGTATCCACCGCAAGCACCGTGCTACTGGTAACCTTCTGCGGAACGCCACTCGATGACGTCGCAGCATAGGTAAACGATCCACTTACGGCCGAATAATTGTAGGATGCCGTCGCATCCAGCAAATTTGCCAGACTCGTCCCATAGGTAATCGACGACGGCTGACTCCACGCAAGTGTTGGCGACACCACAACGGGCGCGCTTACTGTAAGCGAGACCGTTGCCGCACTGCTCGTACCCTCGCTGTTCGTTGCCGTAAAGGTAAAGCTATCGGTGCCGGTATAGCCGGTATTGGGCGTGTAAGTCAGGCTTGGTGCCGTCCCGGAAAGGGTTCCGTCCGCTGGCGAACTCACTACCATAAATGAGGTGGGAGAATTTGTGCCCGTAAGGGTAATGGCCTGGGCCGTGTTTTCCTGCACACTTACAGTTTGGGCATTCGCCACAGGCAACAAAGAAGTCGAAGTACTGGTTACCGTCAGGACAAACGCGCCAAAGTTCAGCGACGTATACGAAGACCCAGAGGCCGGGACATACGTTGCCGTATACGCGTGCGTTCCAACCGTAAGATCGGCTGCGGGAACCGTCACGGACGTAAGTCTGTTTCCGCTCGTGATGGTTTCCGAAGCTACCAGGGTCGATTCCTCATAAATCTCAATCGTTCCCGTGGGCATGGAGTTCTGGTAGTAAGTGAGCGTTCCTGCTTCCACCGGAGAAACCACGTTTTGCAGTACAGCCGTCAGGGTATAGCCGTTGGCCGCAGCAGAGGACGTGATTGAATCCGAGTTATAGGTGGTTGCAGCGCCCGCCGAGGTCAAATCTCCCGTCAGATACACAAAGGGAGCGTTGGCCGAATTGAGCTGACCGCAATCGTAGTAATCCGTAGTGCTGGTATCCGAAATACTGTTGGTTACAGCGATCGAATCCGCGCTATTTGCCACAAGCAGTGAAGCAAAATTCACATTGCCCGGACCATACGTGAAGGTATCGTCAAAGAAATTAGCGCTGGTCGTACTCCCTTCCTTGAATTCGTTAGACGAACTCGTCTCACCGACAAAGTCCACGCTATCTAAGGTCACAATTGCCGGGTAATTATACGGGCTTGTGTCGTACCCGATAATCGTGCTCTTGTGCGCCGATGTATAGATCGTCTTTGTGACATTGCTGAAGATGATGTCATGGAAGTCTGGAATCAACGAACCTGTACCACTGCTGTAGTACGGATTGATGACGATGGTGTCGCCACCATTCTTGATGCAGACGTCCTTGTAGAGGATATTGTAGACCGCACCTCCACGGCTCGAATCAGACTTAATGCGCAACGAATTTACCGACGACCCGCCAAAGCCATTATCGATAACATCGTTTTTGACAATCATGTTGTCGAAGCCATCGTTCGTTTCGCTGCCCACGGAAACGCCATGACCACTGTAGAAGTAGTTATCACTGACCGTAAAATTTTCTTCGCGGCCAGAGTCTGCCTTGGGTGAAACCCAATCGTCTCCATCAGAGATGTAAGACTTGGTAATCGTGACATTGCTCGATCCGGAAGGATCAATACCGTCCGTATTCGGGCTGTCTGGCGGAGCATAGATCTTTACTCCCCATGCCGTCCAGTAATTACCCACGCCCGACACATGAAACTTAGGAGAATTCCTTAGCGTAACCTTGTAAATCGTGAAGTAATCCGCAGGATCGCCCGAGGCATGATCTCCCAGGTAAATCAGACGCGGACGCGTGTCGGATCCAGTCGCCCAAAAAGACTCACCTTTATCGGTAAGTGAGGTGCCGCCTCGCCCATCAATTGTGCCCAGGCCCATGATTGCGGAGCCCGTTGACGAACTCGTGTTCGGCGCAATTTCAATCAGCGGGTTGCACCAACTCTCCGACGTATTGCAGCTATAGTCTGCATACTTGATCGACCCCAGAATGGTAACTTCCGGATCAATCAACATCGTCACACCTGTCGGCAGCGTAATCGGACCAATGACAAAGGCATTGTAGTCATTCCCGTCGTTGCTTCGGGAAAACTCGACCGCTTCTCCTGCAGTACAGGCATTCAATGCACTCTGGACCGCACTTGTATCTTCCATGGAAGAATCGTTCGGCGTGGCCACGGTTCTGGTGGCATAGAGTTTTGTGCAAATGATTGCCGGATAGACTGGTTCAGTTACCGTTCGAGTGGAGTCACCCGTAATTGTGTAATTATTACTGCTTGTTGCATAGGCAGTGGTCCAACTGGGAGCAAACGACGCATTCGCAGTCATACTGCTCGCCGTTAGAATGATTGTCTTGGGATTCTCGCTTCCGTTGACGCTACCATTCCACTTCTCAAACATGTAGCCAGAATTAGGAGTCGCCGTCACGGTAACTTTGCTTCCGCACAGCATCGAAGCAGAAGTCGGAGTTACCGATCCATTGGAACCCGCAGCCACTGTCAGCGAGCAGATGGAACCGGTGCCAAAGTTGGCGGTAACTGACATATTCGTACTCAGGGTCAAAGAGTGGGGATTGTCCACCCCGGTGTAATCTCCACTCCATCCGGTGAAGGCAGCCCCTGTTGCTGGCGTCGCGCCCAGACTCACCGTGCTTCCGCAGACAACTGTCTCCGTAGCTGGGGTTACAGTTCCAGAACCGGCCACCGCCGTGGTCAGTGTGCATTGCTGCGCGTTGACAAAATTGACAGTAATGTTGGCATTTGAATTCAACGTAAACGTGTAGGGATTGGAGGTGCTCGATACGTCGCCGCCCCAGCTTGCAAATGTGTACCCCGTGGAAGGTGTCGCAATCAGCTGCACCGATGTCCCACAGGTATACGTCGAGCCTGAGACCACAGATACAGTGCCACTACCCGTGACCGTATACGTAATCGAGCATGTGGCTGCCGTTGTAAAGTTGGCCGTCACCGTATGACTCGCATCCATCACAATGGATACGGGGTTCACCGTGCTATTCGCCGAAGAAATCAGCGAAGTCGTGTCCCCACTCCAACTGCTGAAGGCATAGCCTGTTGCCGGAACTGCTGTAAGCAGAACAGCCGTTTTGGCCGAAATCGAAGCAATCGATGGATTGCTGGTTATCGAACCTGCGGACGTACTTCCATCCGTGCTGCTTGTGGCTGTGGTCAAAGTATAAGTGGCGGGAACTGTCTGCGTAGCTGGCGGAACACTGATGACAGATTCCGCCAACGCGTTGGCAGTAGCAGACCACCCCATCGTCGTGGCACCTGGGCTTGCAACAAGTTCAGTGCTGCTGCCGCCCGTGCCCACAGTTGAGTTCCCCGTCCAGGACAGCGTCTGGCCGTTGTTTACCGCCAGCGTCTCCACTTCATTGTCAGAGGCAACACCCACTAACCAGGCGTTGCTGCTCAGCGTCGTAATCGCTACATTCAGTGAGCATGTACTGCTCCCACACGTAGCCGCGCTCGTAGCCACAGCTTCCGGCGTTCCCTGATTGGCATTGAACAGCGTGATTGCACCCGCTGAAATTCCACCCACAGAGCCGGTCAACTCCACATCCACCGTATAAGTTCCCGCAGTCGATGGCAGTTCCGCATCTGTCAGATAGAACAACTGGGTTTGCGCCATTCCCGTCGTTCCAATGTACTCCTGCGAATTAGGTACGGGCGTAGCATAAACACCGTTGTAGTACACCCCGGTGACCGTCGCATTGGCATCCGGACTTCCGGTTGTGCTGTCCGCCGTTGCCACCTCGATCACCATAAAACGCGACGATCCGCTGCCCAACGTATGCGTCCACGTCAACGACGAAGCCGACCCCGTGGAGTTTGCGTTGCTTACCGCGTCCTGCACAATCGTCGAAGCATTAAAGGTGGCTGTAATGTTCAGATTGCTTGTTACAGTCACCTGCAGGATGCTGCTTGAATTCGTTACCCCGCCGGAATAGCCTGCAAAATAATACCCGCTGGCTGGTGTAGCCGTCAGCGTCAATACTGCTCCTGAAGGATACGTACCATCACTGTTGGCAGTCACCGTCGAGCTTACGTTGACCGAACCCGACCCACTGGTCGTAATGCCCACTGAAAACCCGGAGACAAAGGTAACTGTCTCGATTGTATTTGCAGTTAGAGTAAAGCTTCCAGTGCTGCTGGTTGTGCTGGCATATCCGCTTCCTGCCCAGCTTTCAAAGTAATAGCCACTGGACGGTGTAGCCGTCAGACTTACCGTCGAGCCGCAGGCATAGGAGCCGCTGGAAGGCGTTGCGCTTCCATTGCCAACCACATTCACGGTAAGTGTGCACATATTCTGGCTAAAGTTGGCCGTTACTGTTGAATTGGCTGAAACAGTAAAAGAATATGGGTTGGCGCTGCTCAAAACATTGTTATTGCCGTCCGTAAAATTTGTGAAGCTATAGTAAGACGCCGGTGTGGCCGTTGCCTGCACCGCAGTGCCCGAAGCGTACGAACCACCGCTCGGCGAAAGCAGGATGTTTCCCCCAGTGCTGGGGCTTACTGAAGTCGTCACCGTGTAGTCTGTGGGGCCTGTAAATGCTGCCACGGCATATGCCCCTCGCGACACATTTGCGTCTGTCCATCCAGTGGTGACACTACCAGCGGCTGAAACGATTTCATAACTTGTTCCACCGGCAATTCCGCCCGACGTCAGGTTTTCATCCGTCAGCAGTGTCTGCCCGGATTCAACAGCAATCGTCTTTCCTGCTGATCCCAGTGTGTATCCACCCGCCAGGGAATCGACGATCAAATCTCCGACCGACCTGCTCGCCAGAATTACTGTAAGTCCTGCCGAAAAATCGCTCCCTGTATAGTTCTCTCCGCTTGCAGCGGGACCGGTTTGCGCCACGCCTGCATAGGACGAGCAACTAGCCGCTATACCTCCGGTGGGAGCCGACGCAAGCGAGACAGAAACAGCCTGTACGCCAGAGAGCGAGCCGATCGTGTTGTCATCGAGATAAAACATCTCGGTCTGTATCTTGCTGGTCTTGGATGTTGTTGGATACAACGCACCACTAATGGCGGTCATCCCAATGCCGCCATAGGTGACAGTTGGTGTGTCCAACGCCAAGGCTGCGGTGTAATCTGCAATTTGCACACTGCACACCACCAGCCGATTCGATCCTGTGCCGAGCGTATGCGTAAAGCTCAGAGCGGTTGCGCCAACTGTAGCGTCTGTGCCGCTTGCCGAGTCGAAGGTAATCGAGGCATTTGCAGGCAGCGCCAGAAAGAATCCCGCGAGCAGCAGCAAGACGGAAAACCGCTGGAATGCACCCCTGATTTGCGCTAATTTTGTTTGGACACTTATGACAGCAGAAGGATAAACAGCATAGCCCAGCTTCATGCTTTGTTCCTCTCCAGATTGTTTCCTGATTGGGCGCATCCACAAAAATTGCTTCAAAAAAATATCTAGAACTCTACCGTTCCTGCGGATGCACTGCGCGTGCAATGGCCTTGTACGCGGATTCGTGCAACCTTCTACTCGTTACCTAAGTTTCTTGTCAATTATTTTTTAACATTTTCTAATCAAATCGGTTTACCTAACCAATTCACGCATCCTCCGTCAAGCACGCACCATAATGTGACACGAGCGCCGCGGGTATTTGTTTCGTTATCGTGCAA
The DNA here is from genome assembly GCF_048629425.1 of Telmatobacter bradus. Classification (NCBI taxonomy): domain Bacteria; kingdom Pseudomonadati; phylum Acidobacteriota; class Terriglobia; order Terriglobales; family Acidobacteriaceae; genus Telmatobacter; species Telmatobacter bradus. The sequence continues at coordinate 637,236 of NZ_CP184532.1, read as the reverse complement.
CCTGACTCGGTCAAGTCAACGGTAAAACCTCTAATGAAAGTGTTTATATGAATAGTCAAAACAGCTTAACTCGAATTCGAGCTGGCCAGAGGAAAAACTCACGATGCTGGACTTTGCATTTCTAAAGTTATCGCTATCTATCTTCAGGTAACTGCCGACCTGTGAGAAACACACGGCAATCTGTCTACCGGTCTCTGTAATAACTAAGGTCCACACAAGACAGAGGTCTGCGAAACAGGACGAAGACAGAGCATAGAATGCTCTGCCTTCGTCCTGTCTTTTTGCAGAAAATAACTCTTTTTCTTGCCAGATCAACACCCCGGACCAAGAACATTGGCGGGGTGAATCTGAGGTTACTCAGACCCCTCAGCTACGCTTGCCCAGATCATTACGCCAGACGCGACCATCACGTTCAAGCAAGTGATCGGCGCACTCCGGGCCCCAAGAACCGGCAAAGTAGTTGGGAAATACTTCGGGCTTTTTAGATGCCCAGGCGTCAAGAATGGGCGTGTAAAGGTTCCAGGTGGTTTCCACGCCGTCGCGATGGCTGAACAGCGTCTGATCACCAAGCATGGCGTCGAGCAGCAGACGTTCGTAGCCGTTGGCGTTGGATTTGCCGAAGGCGTCTTCGTAATCAAAGTCCATGTTCACCGGGCAGACGGCCATCTCCGGCGTGGTGGGAACCTTGGCGCCAAAGCGCAGTGAAATTCCCTCATCCGGCTGGATGCGAATGGTCAGCAGGTTCGGCTCAATCACAGGACAAACACCCGCGCCCTGCAACTGATTGAAGATGAGCAGCGGCGGCTGCTTGAATTGGATGGAGATTTCCGTGGCGCGCTTGCGCAGACGCTTGCCGGCACGCAGATAGAAAGGCACACCCGCCCAGCGCCAATTTTCGATTTCCAGCTTCAGTGCAGCATAGGTCTCGGTGCCCGACTCGGGGCTAACCCGCTCTTCCTCGCGATAGCCAAGTACATGCTGGCCGTTGACCACGCCCGGACCGTACTGGCCACGCACCGCATTCAACACCGGAATAGGTGGAATCGCCTTCCAGACCTTCAGCTTTTCGCGGCGAACGCTCTCAGCCTCAAAGCTAGAGGGCGGCTCCAGCGCCACCAGGCTCACCAACTCCATCATGTGGTTCTGCACCACGTCGCGCAGGGCTCCCGCCTTCTCATAGAAAGGCCCGCGACCCTCTACACCAAGGGTTTCGGCGGCCGTAATCTGAATATGGTCAATGTAGTTGCGGTTCCAGATGGGTTCAAAAATGCCATTGGCGAAGCGGAAAACGAGCAGGTTCTGCACCGTCTCCTTGCCCAGATAGTGATCGATGCGGAAGACCTGGCTCTCATGGAAGACGGCGTTCACACGACGATTCAGCTCGCGGGCCGAGGCCAGATCGTGACCAAAGGGCTTTTCAATCACCACGCCCGCGCGGCCACACATGGGATGCGCCATGCCCTGCGCGCCCAGATTCTCCACAATTCCCGCAAAGAACTCCGGCGCGGTGGCCAAATAGTAGAGCCGGTCGCCGCACAGGCCACGGTCTTTTTCAATCTTTTCCAGTTCGGCTTCCAGACCGGCATAGTCCGCCGGATCGTCGAACTTCAGCGCGTAATAGCGAATGTGGCGGACGAACTCGTCCAGTTCCGGATCGTCGGCCTTGGCGTCACCGAATTCCAGAATGCCTGCCCGCATATCCTCGGCAAACTCCTGGCCAAGCGGACGCCGGGCCACGCCCACAATAGCGTATTGCTTGGGCAGCAGATGGGCCTTCCACAGATGGTAGAGCGCAGGCAACAGCTTGCGCTTGGTCAGATCGCCCGACGCTCCAAAAATCACCAGGATTCCCCCCTCGGGAATCCGTTCCTTGCCCTGCGGCACATGCGACAAATCTTCCGGCCGCACATTCATCTGGATCGTCGTCATCTATCCCTCCACTGCTGTAGACGCGGTTTACTCCGCCGCGCGCTCGATTACCATTCCACGCTTACAGTATGCCCATCCCGGTCAATTCACGCCGCAACTGCGCAGCGTTTTCATACAGCATGGCCTGCAAACCCACAAAAGCCGCCGTGTCCACGTTTTCCTGCCGGTCGTCGATCAGCAACACGCGATCCGCCGGAATGCCCAGTATATCGAGGGCGCGGTGGTAAACCGCCGGATCCGGCTTGCGCAGTCCCAGATAGCTCGACGTCAGGCGCAGACGCAAAAAACGGCCCAGTTGAAAGCGCCGGAACCGGTATTCATTGGTTTCACGCGGTTCATTGTTGAGCGAACCGAGCAGATATTTGTTCGATGCGGCAATCTCCTCAAGGATTCCAATGGCTCCGCCTTCAAGCAACTGGGAACGCTCGCAAATGGCCAGAAAGAAAGCCTCACTGCGAAAGGATCGGGGCGTATGAAAAACCGTGGCTTCCAGGTACTGGTCCACCGTTATCTGGCCTGTATCCCATTGCGTATACACTTCCTTGTGCCGCGCCTCGAATTCGTTCTGATCCAACTCGAAGTGTTCCAGAACGGCTGTCCGGTCCCGCAGGTCCCAGCCGTTGGTCAGCAACACCCCGCCCACATCGAACAGAATTGCTTCCACACCCGCCATTGATTTCTCTACTCGCTTTCTCCGTGCCGCCAACTCTTTCCCATTTTTCGTGTCTATACCCACAGGAGTAGAGATCAGCCGTGCACACCGTTACACTTCGGATTCTTTCGATCCTTGCAGCCCTGGCTTCTCCCGCCTTGCTTGTGGCCCAGTCGGCCAGCTTCCAGCTTGTCTTTCACGGCCAGAAGGCTGGTTCAGCCAGCTACCGTATTTCTCCTACCCAGTCAGGCTTTGACAGCAAAACCATGATTCGCGTCTCCACCCCGGGGATCGATTACGCCCTCAGCAAAACAGAGCAACTCACCCCTGCCCGCCAACTTGTTCATGCCGACCTGAATGCGGTCGTCAACCAACAGGCGGTTCACGTTATCGCTGCCACTGAAGATGCAACACTCCATCTGAAGGTATCGGCTGGCGGACGAACAACATCAACCGATTTAGTCAGTTATCCGCAAGCTGTCCTGCTGCCGGATTTCGACCCGGGAGCGCTCGAAAACCTGCTTCAACTGGCAGCAGCGCACAACAACCGCGACCTGTGGGCAATTCTTCCCAAGCAAGCCGGATCCCTGGAAGCCGTACAGCTGGCTACCTGTTCTGACGAAAGTGGAACGCTCGAAGGACGCACTATCGCCGTCCACCATCTGATCGCCACCATTGCCGGAGCGAAGGCCGATCTGTTTTCTGGTCCCGAAAATCAGCTTTTGCAGGCGGAACTGCCGCAACAGGGCTTTGCTTTGGTCCGCACAGGGTTTGTATTGACCCCTCCGGCCAAGCCCATTGTTCCACCCAGTACAGACGAGGGCGCTTCCTCAACGCCACAGCCGTAGCTTGAACACACTACTGCCACGGGCGGAACAGCTTTACCCAGTCTTCCAGCCTTTGTGAATCTATTCAAGCCCACCCGGCGTTTTTTCGCAATCCGGGTGGGTTTTGGCGCGGAGGAACACAAGTAAGCGCCGATGAGGCTGAAAAAGCTGAACAAACCCCGTGCGACTCTCCTCAGCGTCCCGTGCCGCCCACCGTCATTTTGTCCAGCTTGATGGTGGGCATACCCACGCCCACCGGCACACTCTGCCCATCCTTGCCGCAGGTGCCGATCCCTTCATCCAGCCGCAAATCATTGCCCACCATGGAAACGTACTTCAGTGCCTCTGGCCCGTTGCCGATCAGCGTCGCATCCCGCACCGGAGCCGTAATCTTTCCGTCCTCGATCAGATAGGCTTCAGAGGCTGAAAAAACAAACTTTCCGTTGGTAATGTCCACCTGGCCGCCGCCAAAGTTGACGGCGTAAAGGCCGCGCTTGACCGAGCGCAGAATATCTTCCGGCGCATCGTCGCCGGCCAGCATGTAGGTGTTGGTCATGCGGGGCATGGGGATGGCCTGATAGTTCTCCCGTCGGCCAGAACCAGTGGAAGCCGTGCCCATCAACCGGGCTGAGAGCTTGTCGGTCAAATAGCCCCGCAGAATGCCGTTTTCAATCAGCACTGTCTCATGCGTGGGCGTACCTTCATCGTCAACGTTCAACGAACCGCGGCGGCCGGGAATTGTGCCGTTATCCACCACTGTAACCTTGGAACTGGCCACCGATTGACCGATCAAACCGGTGAAAGCCGAGGTCTTTTTACGGTTAAAGTCGGCTTCCAGGCCGTGGCCAACGGCTTCATGCAGCAGAATACCGGGCCAGCCGGGACCAAGCACCACTTCCATCTCGCCTGCCGGAGCCGGAACCGCCTCCAACTGCAGAATCGCTCCGCGCACGGCCTCTTTCGCTAGAACCTCAGGGCTCTTGCTGCCCAGGAACTGCTCAACGCCCGCACGGCCTCCGCCACCCGCCGACCCCTTGGTGGTGGTGTCGTTTTCCTGCGCCAGAACAAAAACGTTCAGGCGGCAAAGTGGCTGGGTGTCGCTAGCAAAAGCGCCGTCGCTGGCCGCGATCAACACCCGGCGCAGCTCTTCAGAGTAGCTGGCACGCACCTGCGTGATGCGGCTGTCAAAGGCGCGGGCAGCCCGGTCAGCGCGCAGAATCAGATCGAGCCGTGCAGCCAGATCCAGCGAGTAACCGCCCAAAGGAACGGGGTAAAGATCGGCAGTCGGGGCCTGGGTAAAGCCTGCCACCGTCTGCTTTGCCGGGCCGGAAGCAATCAGGGCCGCAGTGCGGGCAGCATGCAGCAGCCGCTCGGGGCTCAGATCGTCGGTATAGGCATAGCCGGTACGTTCGCCAGAGAGCACACGCACGCCACAACCGGCGCTGGTGCCCGTACTGGCTGACTTCACAATCTGCTCGTCCACGCCCAGCGCCGTAGCCGTGACCGACTCAAAATAAAGGTCAGCGTAGTCGCCACCGACGGAAAGCGCCTCACCCAGGCAGCGCTCCAACAGCCGTTCGGTAATGCCAAACTTTTCGAAAAAATAGCGACGATGATCGAGCTGCGGTACAGCGGCCGGTTGAGTCATGGTTGCTCCAGTGTACGACGGCAGGGAGTGGCGCACCGAGGTGGAACAATGTCCGCAAAGGTTTCCTATTCTGATGCCGTTTGGTAGACAAAGCGGCAGAAGAGCAGCCTTAACATGCTAAAGTTTTTGCCATGAACAAGATCATCACGTCCACATTATTGCTGGCCCTGTGCGCCAGCCCTGTCTTTGCCGCTCGCCATCATGCCCACCATACTTCCCCGGCTGTCCAGCACACCAATGTGCATCACGTACATCACCTCGTAAAAAAGAACCACAAACATCATCACAAGGCGTAAAAATTTCTTTTAAACAGGCAGACGCCCTACTAAACCACAAGGTTTTTTATGTGCTCTGCCTCTCAACCGTGGTAAGGTGCAGGCAATGAGGGAACTGGATCTAGAGGAACTTCGTTATCCCATAGGCCGCTTCAGCGCTCCGGCCAGCAGCATGCCGGGGATTCGTGCGGCAAACATTCACACGCTCACTCTGCTGCCCCAGCGGATGCGTCAGGCAGTGGAAGGTCTGAGCTACGGCCAACTCGATTCGCCGTATCGCGATAGCGGATGGACCGTCAGGCAGGTGGTACACCATGTGGCCGACAGCCACACCAACGCCTTCCTGCGCTTCAAGCTCGCGCTCACCGAGGAGTGGCCCTCCATCAAGCCATACAATGAAGCGGCCTGGGCGGAACTGGGCGACAGCAAGAATCTGCCGGTTGAGCCTTCGCTGGCCATCATCGACGGCGTTCATGCCCGCTGGGTTGCCCTGTTGCAGTCGCTCGACAACGAGGACTACCACCGAGGCTACAACCACCCCGAGCTTGGACAGGTGCCCCTGGCCAAAGCTCTGGCCATGTATGACTGGCACAGCCGCCACCATCTGGCCCACATCACCAGCCTGCGCTTGCGCATGAACTGGTAATGGAAGAGGAGGCGGCGCGTGGCCCGGATTCATGAAGCCGCCGCTGCCGCCCCCCTGCCTGTCGCCCCCCTGCCTGCCGCCCCACTGGTTGCCACCATTGAGGAATATCTGGCCGCGCATCCTGAGGCCGCCGTGCTCGAAGAGGGCAAGGTGGCCTTTGACATGCGCTCGGCCCATTGCACCGTCGCCGAGCAGCACGGTCGCTGTGTGGTGCAGTTCTGGAATGACGAGCGCAATTTGCTGCGTACCGTGGTTGAGGTGCAGCAGCGCGCCCACAGCCTGCGCCTGATCACCCACCGCATGGGCGCAAGCCGCTCCCAGACGCTTGAGCTGGTTCCCAGCCACGAACGCCGCACCCCCACCACCCGCGAATCTGCCCGCCGCCACTATCAGCGCCTGCTGGAACGCGTGCTGAGCCGCCGCTTTGTGGGCGCAAAGGTAGACGGCTTCCGCTCCGCCATGGATCTGGAACACAGCTTTGGTCCGGCCTACGTGCGCGGTCGTCTGCTGCAGGGCACGGCGGCCGATGCGGTAATTGGCGTAAGCGCGGCGGAAAGCGGAGCCATCATCGATGGCGTGCTCACCCTGGGCATTCTGTGGCTCGACTACTGCCGCCAAAAAACCGCGGCGCGCCGCCACTACGGCGGGCTGAAGGTGATTGTGCCCGAGGGCGCGGCCCGCACCACCGCCGAGCGCATGGCCTGGCTGAACTACACCGCCGCCAACTTTCAGCTTTTCACCCTGAATGAACAAAGCGAAGAGCTGGAGCCGGTGGAGCATGCCGATATGGGCAACGCCACTGCGCGGCTAATGCATGCCTGCTCGCCCGAGAGTGTGCTGGCCCGCTGCCGCGAAGGCCTGGACCGCCTGCTGGAATTGGTGCCCGACGGAGCCCGCTGCCGCATTGAGGTTCGTCCTCGCACCGCTACCGAAGTCGGCCTGCTGCTGCACGGACTGGAGTTTGCCCGAGTGCGGCAGGTGGCCCGCAGCGACTCTTTCGACCGTGTGCTGGAGGTGAGCTTTGGCGCGGGACCGAACGAAACCCTGCTGGACGAAAGCAACACCGAACGCTGCCGCGAACTGATTCACCGGTTATTTTTGAGCCGCTATCCGGACGGCGCGCACAATGACCCACTCTTCCGCCTGCAGCCGGAACGCTGGCTGGAATCGGAGGTCCGCGCCGGCCTGAGCGAGTTGCTGCCCGCGCTGCGCTGCGATCTTTTCTACGAGCAGGTGCCCGCCGTGGGCATTGGCGACCGCGGCCTGCTCGATCTGCTCACCCTCGACCGCAGCGGACGGCTGGTGGTGATCGAGCTAAAGGCCGACGAGGATCTGCATCTGCCCCTGCAGGCCCTCGATTACTGGATTCGCGTACGCACCTTGAACGCCGACCGCAAGACGGTGGGCGGCGCGGGCCGGCAGCTTTCGGCCTTTGAGCGCGCCGGATACTTTACCGGGAACGAAGTTTCCGAGTTGGATCCCAGGCTGCTGCTGGCCGCTCCTGCCCTGCGCATCCATCCCGCCAACGAGACTGTGCTGCGCTATCTTTCGCCCCGCGTGGACTGGGAGCTGATCGCCTTCGGTGAGCACTGGCGAAGCGAACTGAAGATCGTCTTCCGCAAGCGCAGCACCGACCAGCGTTCCTGACGTGCGTTCCTGACGGCCTGTTCCTCTATGCTGGAACAGGAACCATGAGCACAACTGCAAGGCAATTCGACGTAATCGTACTGGGCGCGGGAGCCGCAGGGCTGATGTGCGCCGCCACGGCAGCCGCGCGCGGCAAGCGTGTTGCTGTACTCGACCACAACGGCCAGCCGGGCCGCAAGATCCTCATCTCTGGCGGAGGCCGCTGCAACTTCACCAATCTGCACTGCGCGGCCGCCAACTACCTGAGCCAGAACAAGCATTTTGTGAAGTCGGCGCTGGCACAGTTCAGCCCACGGCATTTTCTGGAGCTGGTGGCGCGTTACCACATCCGCTGGCACGAGAAGACCCTTGGCCAGCTCTTCTGCGACCAGTCGGCCCGCCAGATTCTGGACCTGCTGCTGGCCGAGTGCGAACGCGGCGGCGTGGAGCTGGTGCTGAACGCCGGTCGCATCGAAGTGGAAAGCGGCTTTCGCGTGGCCAGCACGCAGGGCGAATTTCATGCCCCCGCTCTAGTCATCGCCACCGGCGGACTCTCCATCCCCAAGCTGGGTGCCACCAGCCTCGGCTACGACGTCGCCCGCCAGTTTGGTCTGAATCTGGTGGCCACCCGCCCCGCGCTGGTTCCCCTGCTGCTTGCTGGCGAAGAAGCCCCCTGGACCCAGCTGGCTGGCGTGGCTACCGATGTGGAAGTGCGCGCCGCCAAGTCCAGCTTCCGCGAAAAACTGCTGGTGACGCATCGTGGCCTGAGCGGACCGGCCATCCTGCAAGCCTCCAGCTACTGGCACAAGGGCAAGCCGCTCACGGTGGACTTTGCACCCGACTCCAGGCAGCTGTTTGCCAGCCTGCTTGCGCCCCGCGCCCGGCGAGATGCAGCAGCCTTCCGTCAGGCTTTGCGCGAAGCCTTGCCGCAGCGTCTGGCAGGCTTTCTGGCCGAGGCAGCGCTGCCCTCAAGCTGGTCCAATGGAGCACTAGAAGAAGCCGAACGCCGCCTGCACAACTGGGCGTTCCGGCCCGCAGGCGATGAAGGCTACGACAAGGCTGAAGTCACAGCCGGCGGCGTGGACACTGCAGAGCTGGACTCCAAGACGCTTGCCGCACGCGCCGTGCCTGGACTGTTTTTCATCGGCGAAGTGGTTGATGTAACCGGCTGGCTGGGCGGCTACAACTTCCAGTGGGCGTGGTCGTCGGCCGTAGCTGCGGGACGGGCGCTCTAGCAGCATTTTCGGCTCAAGCATTCGCATAATTCCGGGGGCCCCACCCTCGCCACGCCTTTGTTTTTGTGGCTAGGGTGGGAAAGCACGAAAACGAGCTTGATCGGCCGAATCTCTGACGGCTTCCCGTTCCGGCGGCGCTGCTCCCCCTCCACCCATGCTCCCTGTCTTCGGCCCACCGGCTCGCCTATAATCTGCGCATGGCATTCCTCGGCAATCCGCGGCATCGCTCCATCGCTCTGTTCGGAGCGGGCGCACTGCTAGTGTTTGTGCTTCTTGGTGCGCTGCAGGCCTTCAATACTTCGAACATCTCTTTTCTGAACCCGGAAACCTCGGGCGAAACGCTGGCCTTCACCGGGCTGACGGTCGTGGTGTTTCTTCTGTTCATTGTGCTTCTGATGCTGCTGCTCAGGAACATTTTGAAGTTGGTGGCCGAGCAGAGCAGTGGCGCTCTGGGTGCCAGATTGCGCACCCGCATGGTGCTGGGCGCGGCGCTCATCGCGCTCATCCCCGCCGTCTTCATGTTCCTGTTCAGCTTCCAACTGATGAACCGCTCCATCGACCGCTGGTTTTCGCCCAACACCAGTGAGCTGCATGACGATTCAACCCGCGTAGTGCAGGAGCTGGTGCAATATGTGGGTTCGAATGCCCGCAGCGAAGCCGAGTCGATAGCCACCAGCGGTGCGACCGACCGCGATTTGCCGCAGTTGCAGGACGTGCTGGCTTCCCGCCGCATTACACTCGAAGGCGGCTTCGTGGTGGTCTACGACAAGAACAAGGGCGTGCTGGCCTCTTATCAAACGCCGCCGCTCGACACCCCCGTCCGCCTGCATTCGTGGACCGATGCGGGAATGCGCGACATCTCCATCACCATGGCCGGATCGCTCTCCAGCGTTCTGCTGCCGGCCGCGCAACGCAGCGACGAACCGGTGCTTGAAGTCGCTGGCCAACAGTACGCGCTGGGCCTCTCGATTACCCAATCAGGCAAGGCTGTGGTGGCTGCGCTGCCCATGCCCCAGGGCCTGAGCCAGACGGTAAAACGCATTCGTACGGGCGCCAACGAGTACTGGACGCTCTTCCGTGCACGCGGCCGCCTGCGCACCACGTTTTTCCTGATGCTGCTGCTCATCACCACCTTTGTCTTCTTTTCCAGCGTGTGGCTGGCAGTATTTTTGAGCAAGCAGATTACCCGCCCCGTTGAGGCTCTGGCCGACGCCATGAACGCCATTGCCGATGGCAAGTATGACCAGCGTGTTGAAACACATGCTACCGGTGAAATGGGCGACTTGGTGGCTTCGTTCAATCACATGGCTGCCGATCTTGAAACCAGCCGCAATCTGGCCGTAAGCTCCTCCGCGCAACTGACCACCGCCAATCAGGCGCTGGAAGAACGCCGCCGCGAGCTGGAAACGATTCTCGAAACCATTCCCAACGGCGTGGTTACACTCGACGCCTCGGGCACCGTCCTCCAGTCCAACCATGCTTTTACGTCCTTACTGGGGCTGACCGAAATCTCCACTCTGGCCGGAGAGCCCATTGAAACCATTCTTCCTCCGGAATGCATCGTGGATTTTTCCGGCGTCATCCGCCGCAGCCGTCGTATGGGCATGGCTTCCACCGAAGTGGAATTCCACTCCGCCGGCAGGGTCGTACATCTGGCCATCACCTGTGCGCGACTGGATCTGGCTCCTGGCCGTACAGGCAGCGTGCTGGTCGTGGAAGACACAACGGAGCTTTTGCGCGCGCAACGCCAGCTGGCCTGGAAGGAAGTGGCCCAGCGAGTGGCGCACGAGATCAAAAACCCGCTGACGCCGATTGCACTCTCCGCCGAACGCATCCGCCGTCACCTGGATCGCACCCAGACGGATTCGCCCAAAATCATCCGCAAATGCAGCGAGGTAATTCTGGGCTGCGTTGAAACCCTCCGCGGCCTGGTGGATCAGTTTGGCGCGCTGGCGCAGTTCCCCGCGCACCAGCCACATCTGTGCGAGGTAAATCAGTTGGCGGAGTCGGCACTAGCGCTCTTCGCTGACCGGCTTGAGGGCATCACCCTGCAGCGCCATCTGCAAGATGGATTGCCGCAGGTCATGGCCGATCCCGACGCCATGCGCCGTTCGCTGGCCAACCTGATCGACAACGCCGCCGAGGCCATGCAGGACAGCCTGCTCAAGGTGCTCACCATCTCCAGCAGCGTCTGTGACGATGGCTCCTCTGTGGAGATCTGCATTACCGATACCGGCCATGGCCTGACCGACGAAATTCGCGAGCGGCTCTTCCTGCCCTTCTACAGCACCAAACAGCGCGGCACCGGACTGGGACTCTCGATTGCCGCCAAAATCGTGCAGGAGCATGGCGGATCGATCCGCGCCGAAAGCAACACCCCAAAGGGCGCACGCTTTTTCATCCACCTGCCACTGACCGATCCATCTTCCCCGCCGCCTGCTCCTGATGCGCAGCTGGGCGAGTCCAATCTGTATCCCCCCTCCGAAGAGAAAGAGGTCTCCGCATGAACCACATCCTGGTAGTCGACGACGAAGCGGAGATCCGCAACTCGCTCGAAGAGATTCTGCGCGAAGAAGGCTATGGCGTAGTCACGGCAGCCAATGCCGCTGAAGCGTTGGTGAGGCTGAACGACGCACCTTTTGACGTGGTTCTGCTCGACATCTGGCTGCCCGACCGCGACGGCCTGGACGTACTCGCCGACATTCGCCAGTTCGCAGCCGAAACGCGCCCTGAAGTAGTCATCATCAGCGGCCACGGAACCATTGAAACCGCCGTCAAAGCCACCAAGCTAGGCGCATACGACTTCCTTGAAAAACCACTTTCGCTCGACCGCACGTTGATCGTGCTGAACAACGCCGTACAGGCGCGCAAACTACGCTCCGAAAACATCGAATTCAAGCGCCAGTTCAGCGTCAACAGCGTACTGACCGGAGAAAGCGTTCCGGTGAAGGCGCTGCGCCAGCAGATCAAGCTGATGGCCCCCAGCAATGGCCGCGTGCTCATCTACGGCGAATCGGGAACCGGCAAGGAACTGATCGCCCGCGCCATTCACGCCGAAAGCCAGCGCCGCGATGCCATCTTTGTCTCGCTCAACTGCGCCGCCATTCCTGAAGATCACATCGAGGCCGAACTCTTCGGCTATCGCCACGGCGCACAGCCCGGCGGACCACCTGAGTTGCGCGGGACCCTCGAACGCGCCAACAGCGGCTCGCTCTTCTTGGACGAAGTGGGCGACATGAGCCTGAAGACCCAGGCCAAAGTGCTCAGCGCACTCGACGACCAGATGTTTACGCCCGTCGGCGGTACCCAGCCGCTGCACGTGGACGTGCGCCTGATCGCCTCCACCAACAAAGATCTGGAAGAAGAAATCGCTAAGGGAAACTTCCGCGAAGACCTCTTCTACCGGCTCAACGTGGTGCCCTTCTTTGTGCCGCCCCTGCGCGAACGCAAACAGGACATTCCGGTACTGGTGCGTGAGTTTCTGGCCGACTTCGGCCGTCAGTACGGGCGGCCACGCATGGAAATTGCCGACGAAGCTCTGGCCGCGCTCGCACAGTATCACTGGCCCGGCAATGTGCGCGAGCTGAAGAACGTGATTGAGCGTGTGCTGATCCTGAATCCGCGGGCGCTGCGCATCGAGCGCAAACATCTGCCGCCGCTCACCCACAAGTCCGGCTCGCGCTCCACCGAAGAGTTCAGCACCTTGCAACAGGCCCGCGACGCCTACGAGCGCGAATACATTCTGAAAAAGATCGAAGAGGCGCGCAACAACATCAGCCACGCCGCCGAGCTGCTCGGTCTGGAACGCAGCCACCTTTACCGCAAGATGAAGGCGCTGGGAATTGCCATTCGCGAGTAACGCAGTTGCAAACAAGAAAGATCCCGGAGGCGCAAAGGCGCTCTCCGGGATTTTTTCTTGTTTGCGTTTTATAGCAAAATCCGGGAAGCTGTCCCCTAAAGCCGCAGGCCTACAGTTGCCGTGACCAACAGGGAACGGCAACCTTGCACGTATTCTCTGGGGCTACCGTTCCCGATTTTGCTCTAGTTCCGCAGCCGACGCGCCACCTTGCCTACCGCCGTCAACTCGCCCAGCGCCTCGCGGATCGTCTCCACCACCGGCTCCCACTGGCCCGGATTTTTCTGCTGAAAGAGCCGCAACGTCGGGTACCAGGGAGAATCCGAACGCCCCAGCAGCCAGCGCCAGTCGGCGGTGTAAGGCAGCGGAACCCAGACCGTCTTGCCCAACGCGCCGGCCAGGTGCGCCACCGACGTATCGGCTGAAATCACCAGATCCATCCGCTCCATCTGCGCCGCCGTATCGGCCATATCGTCGGTCAACTCTGCCAAGTCAACAATCGGCCCCGCATCCAGACGAAGCTGCCCGGCGGAAACGCCCATCTGCAGCGAGTAAAACTGCGCCTCCTCCAGATCAAGGAAGCACTCAAAGTCGGCAAAGTTAAGTGAGCGAAAGCGGTAGCGGTCGTTTTTAAAGCTAGGGTTTCCGGCCCAGTTCAGACCCACTTTCAGCCTGTCCTCCGGCCACGTAACCGCATCCATCTTGCGCCGCGCCTCTTCAGGAATGCGCAGGTAGGGCACTTCCGCCGGAACTGTCTCCAGCGTGGTTGCAAAGATGCGCGGTAGACTGAGCAGCGGCATGTGGCAATCGAACTGCGGCAACGGATCGCCATAGGCCACCACCTCTTCCACGCCCGGCAGCTCCCGCGCCAGACGCACGCAGCGGCTCTGCACCTCCATAACCACGCGGCCACCCACCTGCTGCACCATGGGCACATAACGCAGGAACTGCAGCGTATCTCCATAGCCCTGCTCGGCATGAATCAGAATCCGCGCCCCATTCAACTGCTCGCCCTGCCACTGTGGCTGCGGAAACAGCCTCTGCAGAAGAGGCGCACCTTCCCAGCGCCATTCGTACTCCCGCCACCCCGCCTCGAACTGGCCCCGGGTCAAATGAATCAGCCCCAGATTCATGCGATTCTTGGGCAGCTCAGGGGCAATTTTCTGTGCCTGCCTGTAGCAAAGCTCGGCTGCATCCAGCCGGTTCATGGCATGGTAAACCGCGCCCAGATTGCAGTAGGCTTCCGCCATGCTCGGCACCAGTTCCAGCGTCTGCTTGATAGCCTCTATTGCCTCATCATGCTGGCCCAGGCCCAGCAATGCCAGCCCCATGTTGTTGTAGGCCCCGCCGAACTCAATGTCTCCGCGGGGAATCTTCCTGTACTCCTGGACCGACTCTTCGTAGCGTTCGAGCGCACGCAGAATATTGCCCAGATTGTTGCGGGCCTTGGTCAGCATGGGATTCAGCCGCAGAGCCTCCTGAAACTCCAGCGCGGCAGCCTCGTCACGGTGCGTCACGGCCAGTACGTTGCCCAGGTTGTAATGCGCGTCAGACCAGTCTGGCCGCAAACGAATCGCCTCCCTGTGGCAACGCTCGGACTCTTCATAACGCTTCTGCAACTGACGTAGATTGCCCAGATTCGCCCACGCCTCACTGAAGCCCGGCTTCAGATGCACAGCCTGCTCAAAGTGCTCGGCCGCCTCCGTCCACTGCTCACGGACTTCCAGCAAATTGGCCAGATTATAGTGCGCCTCGGCAAAGCTGGGCTTCAACTCAATGGCCTTGCGAAAGTAGGGTTCCGCTTCCTCGCCACGCTTCTGCTGCTCCAGCAGATTGCCCAGATTGCTCCACGCCTCGGCCAGCTCCGGCTTCAGCTCCACCGCACGGCGAAAGCCAGCCTCCGCCTCATCCAGATGGCCGCGTATCTGCTCCACCAGGGCAAGGTTCAAATACACCTCGGCCAAACGCGGATTCAGCTCCAGCGCCCGCCGATAGCAGGCTGCCGCCGCATCCAGCTGGCCCTGCGCCTGCACAATGGTTCCCAGATTGGAATAGTAGGAAGCTTCGTTGCCGCGCACATTAATCGCCTGACCAATCAGCTGGATCGCCAGATCCGACTTCCCGGCCTGATTCACAATCAACCCCAGCAAATGCAGGCTGTCTGCGTGGCGGCTGTCAATCTTCAGAATCTGCTCATAGATGCGCGCCGCTTCATTCAGCCGTCCCTGCTGGTGCAGCGCAAAAGCGCCCTCAAAAAGCGCCTGCACTGCCCCCTGCATGGCCGCCCGCTGCGCATCCCCGTGCAACGGTGGAATGGAAGGCGCAAAAGCATTGGCGGCAATAGACGTGAAATTTTCCATGAGCAGAGCTTAATCCGCGATTCGTTTGCCCCTCCAACAGTCTTAGCCAAAACCAAGACAAAATTTCCCGGAGTGGGACCTGTTCCACTTTGGTCACACCGTCTCCCACTCCAACCCCGTTCTTTTCAATCTTTCCCTCTGCTTCCTTCCAACCCACCCAAGAAAAAACTTCGCCCGCTCTGAATTATTGGAGTGAAATTGTCGATAAGAGAACACATGTGAGTTTTGCACAAAACTCGCGCAGGATTCCCCTCCAGCCTGACGGTGCATCCCCCAAAGAAAGAGCACAAACTGCGATGAAATTACCAACCAACTTGTTTACGTCCCCGTCTCGCAACAAACACGAGAAAACGCTGGAAGACAATTCGAATGAAGAGTCTATGCTGCGCGGCGAAATCGAAGCCCTCAATCGCGTACAGGCTGTTATTCACTTCGACACGAACGGCAACGTTCTCGACGCGAACAAAAACTTCCTCACCACCATGGGCTACACGCTCGACGAAATTCTCGGCAAGCATCACCGCATCTTTGTTGATCCGACCTATGCCCGCAGTGCCGCCTACGAGGCGTTCTGGAAGACATTGCGCAGCGGCAATTTTGAGAGTGGCGAGTTCAAGCGCATTGCCCATGATGGCCATCATGTATGGCTGCAGGCCAGTTATAACCCCATCTTCGATTCCCACGGCAAACTCCTCAAGGTCGTAAAATTCGCCACCGACATCACCAAGGAAAAGCAAAAAAATCTGGATGTGGCAGGGCAGATCGAGGCCATCCACCGGACACAGGGCGTCATTGAGTTCGACCTGCAGGGAACAATCCTGAATGCCAATGAAAACTTTCTGCATCTGATGGGCTACACACTGAACGAAATCCGTGGCCAGCAGCATCGCATCTTTGTTTCGCCGGAAATGGCGGCCAGCGCCGAATACAAGACTTTCTGGGAGAATCTTCGTGCTGGACGGCCTGATGCGCGCGTCTTCGAACGATTCGGCAAAAACGGCAGGCGCGTCTGGATTCAAGCCAGCTACAATCCCATCCTCGATGAAAATGGAAAACCGACCAAAGTCGTCAAGTTCGCCTCCGATCTGACCAAAATCATCGATCAGACGGAATTAACCCAGCAAACCGCGCAGCAAGTGGCCGCCGCCACCGAAGAAATGTCCAGTTCCATTGGAGAGATCAGCCACAACATGGAACTGTCGCGTGAAGCCACAACCAAAATTGCCACCATCTCGGAGGAATCCGGACAGGCAGCCTCGCATCTGACGGACTCAATGCGCGCCATGGAGCGAATTGTGGGCCTGATCCACGATATTGCAGGCCGCGTGAATATGCTGGCCCTGAACGCCACCATCGAAGCTGCCCGTGCCGGCGAAGCAGGAAGAGGTTTTGCCGTTGTAGCAGGCGAAGTAAAAAATCTCTCCGACCAGACGGCCAAGGCCACCAGCGAGATCGGCAATGAGATTGCCAACGTGCAGAAAACTTCAGAGCACGTCGTCAGCACCATCCAGGACACAGTTGAAGCCGTTTCGCAGGTGAGATCGTACGTAAGCAGCATCGCCACGGCCATGGAACAGCAGACGGCAGTCACCAAGGAAATCGCCGGGCACTCCAGCCACATGGTAGCCGCCGTCGATTCCATCTTGCGCGAGGCCCGCAAAACAGCCTGACTTCTCCCCTCCAAAGGGAGAATGTGAATCAATTTCCCTTCGTTGACGCAACCCTGCGTCAACGAAGGGAAAGAAAACCTCCCCATGCCATGAAGTAACAAGGCCAGCTTTGCGTGACAGGAACAACCTGCCCTTACGCATTCGTAGCCATGGAGCGCGCCGCCACCCGACCAATTCCGCGCAGAATCGCCTTCACCGGCCAGTCACCGTCCTCGGCAGGAAAATAGACCTCGCCCACACGCTTGACCTCGGGCCGGTAGTACCAGCGCTTGAGCAACGCCAAATGCCCCTGACGCGCCGTAAGACTCTCCGCCCCATACTCCGTCGCCAGAGCCTGCAAGACCTCATCCAGTCTAGCTTCCAGCATTCCCCGAACTACTTTTTGTTTTTCTCTCTTCCCGGTTCCCGGCTCCCGGCTTCCTGCATCTTCCTCCCCTTGCAGCCCTGTTCCCTGCTCTTCGGGAACGGCCTCCAGCGCCACCGGCTGGGCAAAGAGCGAGCTCGACCCTGACTGCTCATTCTGGATGCGCATGCCCAGCGTCGAAAAACCGACCGGCCCGCGCAGACGACCTTCTTCATAAAGGAAGACAGCCACCTCGCCCGGCTGAGCCGAGGCTTGCAACACAACTGAACGCAGTTGGTTCAGGGGCCGCACCAGCTCAGGAGCCAGCGCCGCTACGGATTCCACGCGCTGCACAAGGGCGTGCGCCGCAGCAGCCTGCTCGAACTCCAGCGCTTCGCTGGCCCGGTCGCGTTCCGCACGCAGTTCCTTAAGCCGGCTTTCGCCACGCGTCGTCAAAAAACGCTCCACGGCTTCGGCTTCTTCGTCGTACCGCTCATCGGTACAGCCGCCGAAGCAGGGCGCAAGGCACATCTTCATTTCAGAATAGACGCAGCCCGGATGCGCAGGATTCGGTTCCAGATCCTCCACGCAACGACGCAGCAGAAAAAGCTTCAGCGTCTCGTCCACCAAACGATCCGCAGCGGCACGACTGGCAAACGGACCATAGGCCCAGCCCGATTCACGCTGCCCGGGTCGCGTGGTTACCGCCAGCCGGGGATAGCGATTGCCCCCCATGTAGCGCACAAAAACCGGTGCGCCCAGGTGCATGCGCTCCAGCGCCTTTTCTCCGCCAAAAACCTCGGTCAGAAGAGAAAACTGTGCCAACAGCGACTCGAATTCCGAGCCGGTCCGCCGCCACGCAATGCGCCGCACCCGCCCGGCCAGTTGCAGCCGTTTGGGGTGCTTGGCCGAGGGCGTCAGCAGCCGCTTCAGCCGGGAGCGCAAGTTCGGCGTACGGCCCACGTAGGGCTCTGCCTTGGCGTCTTCGCCGTAAAGCGCAAAAACGGCTGCCTGCTCCGGCAACGCGCCAAGCGCCGCCAGCGGCTGAGCCGGATCAAATGCGATGGTGTCCATTTCCTGCATCATTCTACCTGTGCTAGGAGTCTGTCGCCCATAGAATTGCCCGAGGTCCTGGTCCAGACCAGGCCCAGCAGATTACGATTTTGTTATGGGCCAGAACTTCCTTCCAGACACGGTCAACCAGACGCTTCTGTTTCCACCCAGCCTTCACGACTGGCTACCTGACGGCCATTTGGCTCGTTTTGTCGTGGATGTGGTTTCGGCATTGGATCTTGAATCGATCTATGCTTCGTATCGCGAGAAGGATGGTCGCGGCCAGTCGGCTTATGCTCCGGAGATGATGGTTCGCCTTCTTTTGTACGGTTATGCCACGGGCGTTTACAGCTCACGCAGGCTTGAGAAGCATACCTGGGAAGACGTGGCATTTCGCTATCTTTCCGGCGACCAGCATCCGGACCACGCCACGCTGGCCGAGTTTCGCAAACGGCATCTGGCTGCGCTGTCCGAACTGTTCACGCAGGCCTTGTTGCTGTGCGCAAAAGCCGGTCTGGTTAAGCTGGGTCATGTGTCGATCGATGGAACAAAGATCAGGGCGAACGCCAGCAAGCACAAGGCGATGAGCTACCAGCGCATGACCGAGAGCGAGGCGCGCCTGAAGCAGGAAATCAACGCTCTGTTGGCTGCTGCGGAAAAAGCGGATGCCGACGAGGACGCGCAGTACGGCAAGGATCGGAACGGCGAAGAACTTCCCGACGAGTTACAGCGACGCGAGAGCCGGTTGCAGAAGATTCGCGAAGCGAAGCAGGCACTCGAAGACGAGGCCCGCGAGAAGGCTGAGCAGAAACTTGCTGAAGCAGAAAAGAAACAGGCTGACGAGGAAGAAGATCGTCGCGCGGGCAAAAAGAAACGTGGTCGCAAGTCGAATCCCCCTGATCCGGACAAGGCAAAACCCGCAGACAAGGATCAGCGCAACTTCACGGATCCGGAGAGCCGCATCATGCCGGATGGCGCCAATAAAGGCAGCTTTTTACAGGCTTATAATGCGCAGATCGCGGTCGATTCCATCGCGCAGGTAATCGTGGCCGCCGCGGTTACGCAGGAGACGAACGACAAAAAACAATTACTGCCGATGGTGGCACAGATCGAAAAGAATCTTGCCCAAAAGCCCGAGAAAGTCAGCGCTGATACCGGCTACTTCAGCGAAGCAAATGTGACCGACGCAACGGTAGCTGAAATCGACTTATACATCGCCACAGGCCGCGACAAACATAGTGATCCAACGGAGATAGCCTGTGGTGAAGCCCCGTCAGATGCAACGGCACGAGAACAAATGCAACATAAGTTGAAGACCGAGGCCGGACGCGCAGTCTACAAAAGACGCAAGGCGATCGTGGAACCGGTCTTTGGACAAATCAAGGAGTGCCGCGGTTTTCGTCGCTTCAGCATGCGCGGCAAACAGAATGTGAGCGGAGAGTGGAGGCTGGTGTGCGCGGTCAGCAATCTGTTGAAGCTCTTTCGCTCCGGATGGGCACTGCAAAACGCGTAAAAACAACGAAAGATCAGAATCCGAATCAGAGTCGCGCCTCAAAGATACGGTGCGGTAGAGAAAAACTGACAGCAACAGACAAATCCAGTACTGCGCAGCCAGGCCGACATCTCCTGCAAAAATCGCAAACGCTATGAGCGACAGACTCCTAGAGCGGTTCTCCAATAGGTGTAGCCCTTTGTAGATCGTGCAAGGTGGCTTTTTCTTGAGAAAACGCCACTCAGCGGCAGTGGCTTCGGTGTACAGCAATTGGAGAACCGCTATAGAGCTTTGACCGCATCAAGTCGGACCTTGGTTCGTGCTTTCCCAGGTCCCAAAAGCAGGATCTGGGGCACCCAGAGTGGGTACAAATTCAACCGGTCAGAGACCTAGGTGCTAGAGGCTGGAGGCTAGAAGCTGATAGCTCGTTCTACTCCCCCGCCACCGTCATTCCGTCAATCCGCAGCGTGGACGCGGCCACTGCTCCGCGGAAGACCAGATCGTTGCCGATGGCGGTCACATTGCGCAGCATCTCTTTCAGATTGCCGGCTACCGTGACTTCTTCCACCGCATGAGTCAGCACGCCATTGTCGATCCACAGGCCGGAAGCACCACGGGAGTAATCGCCCGTGACCACATTCACGCCAAAGCCCATCAGGCTGGTCACATACAGGCCCTGCCCAACGTTCTTGATGATCTCTTCCGGCGCAATCGGACCCGGCTCCAGATAGAAATTACCGCAGCCCACGCCCGGCGCTCCGGCCAGTCCGCGTGAAGCATTGTGGGTGGACTTCAGCCCCAGTTTGCGGGCCGTGTAGGTATTCAGAAGATAGCTCTTCAATACGCCGTTTTCCACCACCACATTGCGCTGCGCGGGCAGACCTTCGCCGTCGAAGGGCGAGGTTCCATAGCCGCCCACGCCACTCGGCAGCATCATCAGGTGGTCGTCCACGATGGTCAGACTGCTGGAGGCAATCGCTTCGCCCAGTTTGCCGGCCAGAAACGAGGCGCTGCGCCAGATGGCGTCACCTGAAGCCGCTTCAAAAACCGATCCCAGCAGCGAACGGGCCACCTCCGGCGCAAAAACGATGGGCACCTGCTGGGTTTTTACCCGCCGTGCTCCCAACCGCCGCAGCGTACGCCGCGCAGCCTCAGCACCAACCGCCTCGGGCGAATCCAGATCCGCCAGCCGCCGCGCGCTTGACCACCAGCCGTCGCGCTGCATCTGGCCATTTTCATCCTGAGCCAGCGGAGCCGCGCTCACGCCCGCATAGCTGGTGCGGTAGCCGCCCACAAATCCGCGCGAATTCACCAGCACCTTGCGCCCGGTGGCCGCCTCAAAGCTGCCGCCGTCGGAGTTGGTAATGCGCTTGTCAGCAGCCAGCGCCGCCGCCTCCGTCCGCCGCGCCCACTCGATGCGCTCTTTGCCATCCAGCGAGTACACATCGTCAAAGTAGAGTTGCTGATCGTCACTGATCGAACCAAACTCCTCGCGCTCGGCCAGCCCGTTGCAGGGGTCTTCTTCGGTGACGCGGGCCAGGGCCACAGCGCCTTCCACCAAAGCCCGCAGCCCTTCAGCCGTCAGATCGCTGGTGGAAGACGAGGCCGACCGCTTGCCCAGAAAGACGCGCAGCCCGAGGGCCCGTGAGCCGGACTCCTTCAGGGTTTCCACCTCGCCCATGCGCACATTCACGCTGAACTCGTCGCCTTCGCGTGCCACGGCCTCGGCGTCGCTGGCTCCGGCCTTGCGCGCCAACTCAACCGCCTCGATCGCCAGTGCTTCAATGTCCACTTTTCCCTGCTGAACTTCCACTTGTGCCATGGGTCCACACTACCAAATCCGGGCGGGGTCTTTCTGCAGGAAAAAGGGCCCGGGGTAAACTCCGGGCCCTGTGGGGCATTACATGCGACAAACTGTTCAGGC
Source organism: Telmatobacter bradus (assembly GCF_048629425.1). Taxonomy (NCBI): domain Bacteria; kingdom Pseudomonadati; phylum Acidobacteriota; class Terriglobia; order Terriglobales; family Acidobacteriaceae; genus Telmatobacter; species Telmatobacter bradus. The sequence goes on along the minus strand of NZ_CP184532.1, from coordinate 615,700 downwards.
TTTTTGAGTCACGCAAAGCAGATGGCCGCACCGCAGGTGCCCTGCTGAGCCACGTTGTTCCACGCGTCAGGCGTTCATATCCAGAACAATCCGGCCATCGATCTTGCCCTCATGCATGCGATGGAAGATCTCGTTGATGTTTTCCAGCTTATCGGCAGCAACGGTGGCCTTCACCTTGCCCAGACTCGCCAGTTCCAGCGAATCGCGCAGATCAGCCCGCGTACCCACAATCGATCCGCGCACTGTAATGCCGTTCAGCACCAAGTTAAAGATGTCCAGCGGGAATGTGCCCGGCGGCAGACCATTCAGCGCAACCGTTCCGCCGCGCCTGACCATACCCACAGCCTGCGCAAAGGCCTTGGGCGAAACAGCCGTCACCAGTACGCCGTGCGCACCGCCAATCTCCTTTTTAAAGAACTCGGCCGGATCGGTGGTCATGGCGTTCACCGTGGCGGTTGCGCCCAGTTTGCGGGCCAGTTCCAACTTTTTGTCGTCCACGTCAACCGCACCCACATTAAAGCCCATCGCCTTGGCGTACTGCACGGCCAAGTGGCCCAAACCGCCAATACCGGAAATAATCACCCACTGGCCGGCCTTGGCGTCGGTCATCTTCAGGCCCTTGTACACGGTCACGCCCGCACACAGCACCGGCGCAATTCCCACAAAATCCAAACCATCCGGCACATGGCCCACAAACTTCGGATCGGCCAGCGAGTACTGGGCAAAGCCGCCATTCACGGAATAGCCTGTATTTTGCTGACTTTCGCAGAGCGTCTCCCAGCCCGAAACGCAGTATTCGCAGTGACCGCAAGCTGTATGCAGCCAGGGAATACCCACCCGGTCGCCTTCCTTGATGCCGGTTACGTCTTTGCCCACGCCAGAAACAAATCCCACCCCCTCGTGGCCGGGGATGAAAGGTGGCTTCGGTTTGACCGGCCAGTCGCCCTCGGCGGCATGCAGGTCCGTGTGGCATACGCCGCAGGCTTCGATCTTGACCTGGATCTGTCCGGCGGCGGGTTCGGGGATGGGAACCTCTTCGATGACAAGGGGCTTGGAGAACTCCCGCACGACGGCGGCTTTCATGGTTTTGGCCATTGCTCTGTTCATCCTTTCGGCGACGGCGCTGTGCAAACACCGACGTGTTTCTGCCTGAATTTACCTTGCACTAAGAGTCTTTGTGCAGCACTACTCCCTACACAAGAACCCACCCCAAAAGTACCGATGCCAAAAGTCCAAAAACGGAATTCGCGCACGATTCCCTTTCGCGCAGGAAAAAATACTGTCGCGAAATAGGACAGATACGGAGAGCATGAAAGCATACGTTGAACGGGGACTCATACCCCTATCCGCAAGGGACAGGTCAGCTACATGCCAGCCAGAAAGGTCTTTGCTCCCACCACCAGCACCCAGGGCACAGCCAACAGCACCGGCAGCATGGCCGTCACATGTGCCATAATGCTGGCAAAAGCATAGTACGAAAAGTAGAAGACCATGAGCAGCAGCAACAGCGCCGTCAGCGGTACAAAACCTGCCACGTGCTGGCAAACGGCCTGGGCAAACCAGCCGATGAAGCCCACCCGGCTCAAACCTTCGGCCAGAAGGAGCAGGGGCATCCATGCCCCCGCAAGGACGCAGGCCGAAGAACGTGCCAGCAAGCCCTGATTCAGCCCCTCCGAAAAATGCACCCCTAGCCTTCCAACTCCAGAAACTCGGCAAATACCTCATTTGAGAGTAATCTGCCACGCGGGCTCAGCCGCACCCACTCCGCATCGCCTTCCAGCAAGCCATCTTCCGCCAGCCGCGCTGCCGCCTTGCGGGCCGGAGCCACGCGTTTCTGCCCAAACTCCTGCTCCAGTGCGGCAAAACACACCCCGCGATTCAGCCGCAGGCCCAAAAACCACGCCTCTTCATGCTGGCGATCGGGCGAAAGCCAGGCCGTTTCTGCCGGTTGCTTGCCGTCGATGTAGGTCTTCAGGTCGTCGCAGGTCTTGGCGCGCAGCACATAGGGAAGTTCGTCCGCATCGTCCTCGGCTGGCAGGGCACGCAGCATGGAGGAAGCGTCCAACCCCACGCCCAGGTAGGGTTTGCGCTCCCAATAACGCAGATTGTGGCGGGCTTCGAATCCCGTCCGGCCCAGATTCGAAATCTCGTACTGCTCGATTCCCGCCGCGCCCAGCCGCGCCACGCCCTCTTCGTAAAGATCGGCGATCTGCTCGTCTTCCGGCACCTTGCCGGCATGATAGCGATTGCCACCCTCCAGCAGCTCACGACCCAGCCGCGAATCCTCATCCACTTCGAGCATGTACAGGCTGGCATGGGGCACACCACAGGCAATGAGCGCATCGAGCGACTCCTTCCAGCTCTCTGCCGTCTGCCCGGGCAAGCCGGCAATCAGGTCAATGTTCAGATTTCCGACGCCTGCCGCCCGCAGCCGGGCAATGTCCCGCTCCACGTCGGCCCGCGTGTGCTTCCGGCCGCTCCACTGCGCCTCACGGTCAATGAACGACTGCACGCCGAAGCTCGAACGGTTCATGCCCGCCTCCACCAGAGCCTCCAGCGTCGCATCTTCGATCTGGGCCGGAGCGCACTCCACTGTAATCTCGGCGTCCTGATCCACATCGAACTCGCCGCGCATTCCCCGGAAAAGCTCAGCCACCAGTTCGGGCGCCAGCAAGCTGGGCGTACCGCCGCCCAGGTAGATCGTGTCTACCTGCTGGGGCAGTTCCACCTTCAGTTCCTTGGCCCAGGCCTTGGCCGCCGCCAGTTCAGCCACCACACGCCGGATGTAGCGCTCATGATCGCGCACCGGGTAAACGCCGCTCGCAAAGTTGCAATAGGTGCATTTGGACCGGCAAAACGGAATACTTACGTACAGGCCGAGTGTCGGCCCCTGAACACCGCTCATAGAAAGATTCTTTCATGTTTTACTGAATCTTTGCGTCCATGCTCCACCCCGCTGCGTCCATGCCATCATGAAAGACAGGAGATTTCTTTTGAAACTTTGGCCCTTTGCCGGAGTCGCCTTTGTGGCTACAGTGCTGGCCCTGGCACACTGGTTCCTTTTCCATAGCTGGCTGGCCTTTTGGCCTGATCTTGCGCCGGGTCTGGTTTCTGGAGTGCGTCTAACGCTCTTCCTGCTGGCCTTCAGCTTCATCGTCGCATCGCTGCTCAGCTTCCGCTTCCACAACCTTCCGGTGCGCATCGTTTACGCCGCCTCTGCCCTCTGGCTGGGCTTCCTGAACTTTTTCTTCTGGAGCGCCCTGCTCAGCTGGCTGGCCAGCGATGTACTTCTGCTGACCCACGCCCCCAACGCCCTGCTGCTGCGTGGCCGGATCGCCGCCGCGCTCACCCTGCTGGCCGTGCTCGTCAGCCTGTGGGGACTGGTGAATGCCCGCATCCTGCATGTGCGCCGCTATACGGTACCCCTCAAAAATCTGCCCGACGCCTGGCAGGGCCGCACCGCGCTGGTGCTCAGCGACGTGCACCTGGGGCACATCAATGGCCGTCGCTTCCTCGACCGCGTGGCCCGGTTAGCGGAAAAACTGGCCCCCAACATGATCCTGCTGCCCGGCGACCTTTTTGACGGCGGCGCGGCCGACGCCGACCATGTGCTTGCCCCCTTCAGCGCCCTGCACCCGCCCCAGGGTTTCTACTTCTCCAGCGGCAATCATGACGAATTTGGAGACATGGCCGAATTCACCCGCGCCATCCGTGCAGCCGGCATTCAGGTACTCTCGAACGAAGCCGTTGACGTGGATGGCCTGCGCATTCTCGGTGTTCCCTTCCACGACGCCAGTTCGCCGCTGCATCTGGAAACCGTGCTTGAACACCTGCTGCCAGCCGAGGAGAATCGTCCGCCCTCGGTGCTGCTCAGCCATGTGCCCAATCGTCTGCCCGTCCTTGCGCAGGCAGGCGTGGATCTGGTGGTCTGCGGCCACACCCACAGCGGCCAGATCTTTCCCTTTACCTGGCTCACCCGCCGCATCTTCGGTGTTTACACGCACGGTCTGCACCCATTTGCTGCGTTGCAGGTCTGCACATCAAGCGGCGTCGGCGTCTGGGGTCCGCCCATGCGGGTGGGCAGTTCCTCGGAGGTTGTGTTGCTGCGCTTTGAAAAAGGCCGCTGACCTTTCTGCCTCTGCGCAATAAAAAAGGCTCCCACCTCCAGCAGGAGATGGGAGCCTTTTTTTGTAGCTGTTCTTGTGTCTCGTTAGAAGTTGAACTTGGCTCCGAACTCCACCGAGCGCGCTTCATACGTCGGCGTGCTGCTGGTCGAGGTGATCGTGCCCAGTGCGCTGTTTGTGCCGCTGGCATAGACCGACGCATTCGGCGTGGCAAAGTTCGGATGGTTGAAGATGTTGTAGGAATCGGCCCGCACCTGCAGATTGTAGTGGTTGCTCCACTTGATGTTCTTCTGCAGATTCATGTCCATATTCCACCAGCCGGGTCCGCGCAGCTTGTCATAGCTGGAGTTTCCGATCGGAATATAGGCATTGCCATTGGCGTCGGTGGTCTTCGTCGGCGCCGCAAAGGCGTTCGGGTTGAACCACTGCGTGCGGCTCTTGTGGCTGGGGTACAGCGACCGACCGGACACCACATTCGGACGCAGGCTGTTCCACATTGTGCCCGTCTGGTTGGTGGTGATGTTGAACGGCTGGCCCCCCTGGAACGAGCCCACGCCGGAGTACTGCCAACCACCGATGAACTTGTCCAGCAGGTTGCTCACATTGCCACCCAACCAGTGACCACGACCAACCGGCAGTGCATAGGTGTAGTTCAGGTTCAGAGCTACGGGCGTAATGCCGCCCACCGGCCCATATGAGTCGCTGGTGTTTGCGCCGGTCGGGTTCATGAATGACTCCACACCCAGAATGCGCGTCCACTGGAACTCAGCGTTGACCGATGTGCCGTTGTGGTAGTGCTTGTGCAAGCCAGCCTGCAGCGCATTCATCGAGGTGTGCTGCGCAGGATAGTTATAGCCGGTGATCGAGCTGAAGGGCTGATGCAGATAGTTGCTCTGCAGCGTCGAGTAATAGTACGGGACGCTCTGCGTCGGCACGTTCAGGTTCATTGAAACCGTACTGCCGTTGTCGTTCTGCTTGATGTTGAGCATGCCAACGTAGCCCACCCGCACACTCATCTGGCCGGGCAGTTCGCGCTCCACCTCAAGGTTGTAGGACTCGCTGTACGGGGTCACAGTCTTGTGCTGGGCACTGGCGCCAAAGGTGGTCGATGAGAAGCTGCCCGAGGTCACGAACGGATTGCTCATCGTAAAGTAGCTGCTGTTATATGCCGTGCTGCTGTTGCTGTAGGTTCCTGTGCCCACCAGAGGCGTCTGTTCAAACCAGTAGTGCATGTAGTCGGCTACCAACAGGTTGTAGTAGATGCCAAAAGCACCACGCACCACCGTCTTGCTCGTCGGCTGATAAGCAAAGCCCACGCGCGGAGCAATGTGCGGAGCCGGCTCCTTCAGGTAATCGTAGAGCTTGTTGCTGATGCCTGCCTGCTGGGAGGTCTCGATGGCATTATCGCTCTGCAGGATGGACATGTACTTGGCAACATACTGCGAAGGATAGCTGTTGCCAAAGTAAACCAGCTTCTGCTGCTCGGGCGTCCACAGAATTTCCTTGTGGTACTGGTCGCCAGCAAACCACTGCTGGTTGTAGCGCACGCCAATGTTCAGCTGCAGTTTGCTCGTCACCTTCCAGTCGTCCTGGATGTAGGCGGCATACTCAAAGCTGATTTCACGCAGTGGGTACTGGTTCGCCGGCAGACCGTTGGAGCTCTGCGCGGGTACGCCCAGCAAGAAGTCGGCAAAGGCATCGCCCGAATACGTTGACGTGCTGCTGCCTCCCTTGCCAAACGTGAAGCTGCCATTGGAGGGTAGGTAGGTGACGTAGTAGTCGTCGGCCAGAACCGAACCACCCACCTTGACCGTGTGGCGCGGGAAGACCTTGGTCAGACTGGGAGCCACGTTGTAGACCTGGTCGAGACCAGGATAGGCCGCCGCGTAATCGCTGACTCCCGTAATCCCCATCTGATAGTTGTTGCTGGAGGGTTCGTTGATCGAGATCGTCGGAGCGCCCGCACCGGCGCTGGTGCCCAGACCATTGATCAGTGCGCCAAAGTTATAAAGCGAGTGCGGCATGCGGTAGACGTGCATGTGATAGTACGATGCCGGCATATCAAAGATCAGAGAAGAAGAGAAGGTGTGCGTCCAGCCCAGGATGCTGTCCACAACATGTTCGCCAATGTTGCCCGAACCACCTGCCAGACTGTCTGTATAGCCAGCGGCATAAGGACCATAAAAGGCATGCAGGAAGGTGGCGCGCAGCTGATCCTTGTCGCTCAGCCGGTGATCCACGCGCATGGCAAAACGCTTGGCAGACTGCGTGTAGCCAATCACTTCATTGGTATTGGCCACCCCTGCATTCACGCAGATCGACTGATTGGTAGCATGCGGGTACAGCACGTTCAACAGCGTCTGCGTTACCGAGTTCAACTGACCGGAGGGAATTTTGTTGCCATATGCAGTCGTGTAGTTGACGCCCGTAATCGGGTTCACCAGCGTCAGCGTTGAGTTGTTGCTATAGCAATTGCCGCCCGGCATGTAATCGCTAAAGTCGCCCGAACGCATCTTGTCGGTTGGCTGGCTCGTCTGCGCCACGCTCGAATAGGTGTAGTCGTAGCCTTCATAGGAACCGAAGAAGAAGCTCCGGTTGCGACCATCATAAAAGTGCGGAATGCTGATCGGACCAGAAAAATTGCCGCCAAATTCATTGCGCTCATAAGGAGCGCGCGCACTGGCCGCCGCATGCGTTGTGTTCTGCCAGGGCTTGGCATTCATGCCCTTTGAACGGTTGAACCAGAGCAGTTCTCCGTGATAGTCGTTGGTGCCGCTTTTGGTCACCGTGATGATCTGGGCCTGCGCGCCATACTCGGCCGGAACGCCGTTGGTCAGCATCTTGAACTCGTCCAGCGCATCAATCGAAGGAATTTCCTGGTTGGAACGTTGCAAATCCTTCTGCTCGTTCACCGTACCATCCAGCGTAGTGTCGATGGTGCCGTAGGAGTTGCGTCGCGTTGAACCGACCGACACCGTTACGCCATACTTCTGCACCTGATCCGGTGCATATGCCAGGTTCTGCACGCCCGGTGCCAGCATGTACATCGCATACAAGCTCAGACGTCCATTGTTCGGCGTATTCTGCAGGTCGCTGCTATCCAGAACCACACCCACCGAGGACTGCTCGGTTTCTATGGTGGGAACCTGATCGGCATTGACCTCGACTACCTCAGTGTTCGCACCCACGCTCAGCGCCGCGTTCACTTCAGCAACCTGATCGATGATCAGGTCCAGATTCTTCTGCTCAAAAGCCTTGAAGCCCGCCGCCTCAATGCGGATGTCATAATGGCCCGGCGCCAGATGCGGAGCCGCATAGCTGCCGATGTTTGAAGTAACCAGAGTGCGGGTGGCGTTGGTCTCTAACTGATGGATAATCACCTTGGCGCCGCTCACCGGAGCGCCACTGGGATCGTCCACCACGCCCGTTATCGTGCCCGTGATCTCCTGCCCGTAGATCGCCTGCTGACCCAGAATCGTCAGCAGCCCCAGACAGAGAATCGACAGTTTTTGCCTCCAAACGAACACGCGAGCCTGACGCTCAGCAGTTCGCAATAGGTTCCCAATCATAATTCTTCCTTCCTCCGTTATTTGTTCTGGTTTACGGTGTGGGAGATTAAAAAGATATATTGCACAGGTTGAACTTTAGAGAGAGAAGCGGGTCACGTATAGGTTATTCACGGCATTTCACAAGCAGGTTTTTGGATTTATACGCATGATACAAACCTCTCCACAGAAATTCACATTGGCGGACCGCAATCCTGCACTTTTAACGAAAATGAAACAAAACGATTGCACACGTTTAAAGATTCTCTGCTCTCCCCGCCCTGTCCGTGGGACAAATTTCACCGTGAAAATTACATACCACGCCTCGCCCTCTGGCCACCCTGCCTTTTTTACACTCTTTTCCACACCATGGAATGCTCCGTGAAATCCATTCCACACCCCCTCTGCTTTTAAAATCCCTCGCGCACACTCCATATATGATGGGGAGAATGACCGCGCCATCCATCTCCAGTGAACAGCGCAATGCCCTGCTGGGACGCATTCTTGCCTCCCCACAGTTCGTCCGATCGCCCAAGCTCTCGGCCTTTTTGCGCTGCATCTGTGAGTTGGAGAGCCAGGGGCTGGCCAGCCAGATCAACGAGCAGCGCATCGGAGTAACCGTCTTCGGGCGCAAAGAGGGGTACAGCGTGGGCGACGACAGCATCGTTCGCTCCCAGGCCCGCTTTTTGCGCCTGCATCTTGAGGAGTACTTCACCCGGGAAGGCTCCAGTGAGCCCTTCCTTCTGAGCATTCCCAAGGGTTCCTACGTTCCTGTCTTCCAAAAGCGCCCGGAAGAATCCCCGCAAACGTCGGCAGACACAACAAAGGCACCGCAGGACGCACCGCAAACGACCTCGCGACTACAACACATCCTATTTATTTTCTTTTTTTTAGCTCTCCTGACCGGTGTTCTTTCCCTGTTTGTCTTCCACGCTCCATGGCTTCAGAATCTGCATAAGACAAGTGAGCAGCGATTCTGGGAGAGCGTCTTCGATTCCCGGCGCAGACCCATCATCGTTCCCTCCGACAGCAGCCTGGTTCTGCTGGAAGCAATCGCCGGCCACACCGTCCCTCTCGACGACTACATGAACCGACGCTATCTGAATGAACTTCCGGATGCTGCACTGAAAAGCACCTGGCAGACCGTCGCCATCAGCCAATACACCAGTCTGGCCGATCTGACGCTGGTCTCTCGTCTGCAGCAGCAACCCACCGCCATTGCCTCCGGTGCCCGGATCCGCTTTGCCCGCTATGTGGCCATGAAGGAGCTGAAAGAAAGCAATGCAGTTCTGATCGGCGGTCTGCGCTCCAACCCATGGGTTGCCCTTTATATGCCGGTCCAAAAGATGAGCATTGAGTACGATCAGCAACGTCAGCTGAATTTTGTGTGGAACCGATCCCACGGCAGCGGCGAGCAGGAACGCTATTACGAAAGCGGCAACAATTCAGCGCATACGGCCTTCGGCATGATTGCCTATCTGCCCAGTCTGGATGGCCAGGGAACAGCCCTGATTGTGGGCGGCACCAGCAAAGCTGGAACCGAAGCCGCCGGAGAGTACCTCTTCAACAAGAACTTTGCATCCTTTTTGCAGCAGTTGGGCAACGGCGGAACCCCGCCCCACTTCGAGCTGCTCATCGCCACCGATAACCTTAATGGCGAATCCAGCAACGTGCGCATGGTCTGCTTTCATCGCCTGAATTGATTCCCCTCCGGTGCGTATGGGCACAAGCGCCCCTTCCCTCACTGTGGTACTGATATTCTGTCCGCAACAGAGAGCGAACGCCCCCCGGAGCGTGCATCTACTTTTGCCACCCCTGCTCCGCGCGGCCGGAACAGGCATTTTCCGTCGCAAGGAGCACCTTTTCGTGTCTACCCAGTACCCTTCTGATCAGCTTTCGACCCAATCCGCGATTCGCACCACGCTCTCCGGCGCAGACCTGCTTTTGAATCCCCGCCTGAACAAGGGCACCGCCTTTACCAATGAAGAACGCGACCTCTTCGACCTGCACGGCATGCTGCCGCCGCACGTTGGTACGCTTGAAAACCAGCGTGAGCGCCGCAAGATTGCCCTGGCTGCCCGCGAAGCGCCGTACCTGAAGTACGTGATGATGCGCGACCTGCAGGATAATGACGAAACCCTCTTTTACTCCTTCATTGAGAACAATATCGAAGAGCTGCTGCCGATCGTCTACACGCCCACCGTGGGCGAGGGCTGCCAGCGCTTCAGCGAGAGCTGGCGCAAACCCCGCGGCCTCTTCCTGAGCTACCCGGAAAAGGACCGCATGGAGCAGATCCTGGCCAACCCGCGCTTTGATCACGTGCGCTGCATCGTGGTCAGCGATGGGGAACGCATTCTTGGTCTGGGCGATCAGGGTGCGGGCGGCATGGGCATTTCCATCGGCAAAATGGCGCTGTACACCGCGCTCGGCGGCATTCCACCCGAGCACTGCCTGCCGATTCTGCTCGACGCGGGCACCGACAACGAAACCCTGCTCAACGACCCCATCTACATTGGCTGGCAGCACAAGCGCGTCCGCGGCGCAGAGTACGCCACCTTCATTGAGCAGTTCATACAGGCCGTAAAAAAACGCTGGCCAAACATTCTGCTGCAGTGGGAAGACTTTGCCAACCCCAACGCCTCCACCCTGCTCTCCCGCTATCGCGATAGCCTGTGCACCTTCAATGACGACATTCAGGGCACGGCAGCCGTGGCCACTGGCACGTTGCTCTCCGCCGTCAAGGCCACCGGCGTTCCGCTCAGCAAACAGGTTATCGCCACCTACGGCGCGGGTTCGGCCGGCATCGGCATTCTGGATCTACTGGTAGCAGCCATGATGGAAGAAGGCCTGACCGAAGCCGAGGCACGTCAGCGCATCTATGCCATCGACCGCTACGGCCTTCTCGTTGAGGGATGCCAGGGTATCCGCCCAGACCAGGAAAAACTCGTGCACAAGCGCGCCGACGTGACCGGATGGAAGGTTGAGAATCCCGGCGCCATCAGCCTGCTCGACGTAGTGCGCAACGTCGGCGTCACCGTGCTGATCGGAGTTTCCGCCCAGGCTGGAGCCTTCTCGGAAGAGATCATCCGCACCATGGCCAGCCACTGCGAACGCCCGGTGATCTTCCCGCTCTCCAACCCCACGGTGAAGGCCGAAGCCGAACCCATCAACCTGCTGCGGTGGACCGAAGGACGCGCCATTGTGGGCACCGGAAGTCCCTTCCAGCCAGTTGAGTTCAACGGCAAAAGCTATCCGATCGCGCAGGTAAACAACTCCTACGTCTTCCCCGGTCTGGCGCTGGGCATTCTGGTTGCGCAGGCCACACGGGTTACCGACAACATGATCATGGCCTCAGCCAAGGCGCTGGCCTCGCTCTCTCCCGCGGCCAACGACCCTGCCGCGCCGCTGCTGCCGCCCATCACCGACGCCCGCCAGATCAGCGCCCTGATCGGCGAGGTTGTAGCCCGCCAGGCAATCAAAAACGGCGTTGCCGACCCCATCAGCGACGAGGCTTTGAAGACCGCCATCGCCAATTACATGTGGGAGCCGGTCTACCTGCCCTACGAACGCATCCGCTGCTAAAGCGGCACTCCCGGTCCGGTTCTGTCAGTAGTTTTGCTGACAAAACCGGATCAGCTCTTCCCGCCCGATCAGTTTGTCTTCATACACATCGCGCTGCTTGAACAAAAACCTTCCCAAAAGCCTAAGAATCCAATACTCTCCGCGAAGCCGGAAAAGAATCATCCATTTGACGACCGGTCTGTTCCAAATCATTCCGAATTTATTCAGCAGCTGCCAGCGACTTTTATAAAACATCAGCACACGCTTGCGTGTGGTGCGCTTGGTTCCGCCACCTTCGTGGAAGACTACCGGGCCATCCAGAACCCGCACCCTCCAGCGTGAGCGGTTCATCCTCATACTGAAGTCCATGTCCACATCCAGGAATTCAAAGTCCTCATCGAATCCTTGAACCTCCTGAAAAGCCTCTTTGCGCATCGCCAGGGCACAGGTAAAAAACGACAGCCGTCTGCTGTCTTCGGGGAAGATCTTTTTCCACCAGGCATACAGTCCCTGCCCCAGAATCAGACTCATCGCCCCTTCTTCTGGACGATACGATTCCGTTCGCTGGCCGCGACTTCCTACTGTATTCATCACCACCAGACCCAGGTCAGGATCCTTGCTGAAAGCATCCCGTACACGAGCGCAGAAGGGCGTTTGTGGACGCGCATCCGCATCGAAAACCAGGACAATCTCCTCATTCCGCGTACGGATTGCGGTGTTGAGCGCTCGGGAAAATCCAAGATTGACCTGACCGCGCTCCACCTGCGTTCCCTCGGGAAACTCAACGTCCTGCTCCTGCGGTGAACAGTCATCGTACACAAGAATGGATTGAAAGTTTCCGTAATCATGCTGAAAGCAGGCCTCAACGCACTGCCGGGCCAGATCCCAGGTGTTATAACTTGTCAGCACTATGCCGATCGAAGGAAACTCGACTTCTTTATGCGTTCCATTTTTTATCATGGCGGTTCAATCCTTTAAAGAGTCCGCTGTAAAGTTCCATCTACGTAGCGTATTGAAGATAAATCCAATAAAAATATGCGTCGTGTGGGCTGCCGTACGGAATCCCCAGAGGAATGGCTCTCAGGCAGAGACATTCCCCGGAAACTGTAACCATCTTTGCCGCCATTCTACCTGAATGGTCGGCGATCAATCCTTATTCCGTCTCGCGTGGCAACTGTTCAATCAGCCGCTTCCACGTCTTCTGGTTCTTGCGGAAGGACTTCTTCAAATCATCCAGAATCCGCTCAAAGTCGGCGTTGGTCTTCAGCCGGTTCCATGCCGGATTCTTCTGGAACCACGGATAGTTCTCATTGCCCAGGTAGATCGCGCGACGCAGCCAGTGCAGCGCCTCGCTGGAGTCGCCTTCGACGGCAAAATAGGTAGCCAAACGATAGGCCATTTCGCCATCGGCCTCGGCTCCGGCCAACGTGTCGTCGGTGATCAGCCCGGCGGCCTTCTCCCGCATGCCTGCCTGCACATAGCAAAGCGTGAGCGTGGGCACGGCGATACGCATCGACGTATCGTCCTTGATTACGCCCTCCAGAATCTCGATGGCTTCCTTCAGATTGCCCAGACGCATCTGCTGATAGCCGTTCGAAGTCCGCAGAAGGGGGTGGCGTGGATCGAGGGCCAAACCCTTTTCCAGTTCATCGCCAGCCAGATCCATCTGGTTTTGATAGTGGTAAACGCGGGCACGGTGGTTATAAAGGATGGGCGCATTGGCCGGGGCCAGTTTGAGCGCGCGACTGAAGTGCTCCAGAGCCTCGTCATACATGCCATCGCAGCGCAGCGCAATGCCGGCCACCATGTGCACATTCCAGTCGTTATCGGCATGCATCAGCAGGTTAGCCGCACCATGGCGGGCCGACTCTTTTTCGCCACGCGCCAACAGCATGTAAATGCGGTAGAGATTCGGCTCAATCGCGCCAGGATCCAGACGCAACGCCTCGTCGAAGGCGCGGCGAGCCTTCACCAGATAGATCTGTCCGCCAAAACCATGACGCGCATACTGCAATTCGGCAATGCCCAACCCGCTCCAACCAGCGGCAAAGTTGGCATCGGCTACAGTGACTTCCTGCAGAAGACTGTGGGCCCGGTCCAGGTCTGCCAGCGATCCAGTGCGCACCATAAAGGAACTGAGCAACGCGCGACCCTGCAGATACTTTTCGCTGACCGGTCCGGGCAGCGTGGAGTCGCTGATCGGCGGGCGCGGTCCACTGCGCGGCGCATCCATGCTTTCGGTTGCTGAAATTCCATGCAGTGAGGCAAAAACTTCATTGGAAATCTCGCTCTGCACGGCGATCAGATCGAGCGAGGCCACGCGAATGGCTCCGCCTGAGCGCACCGACTGCGACGAAATATCGATCAGCTGCCAGTTCAGATCAAAACCTGCATCGGAGCGCAGAAAGTTGCCCGTCAGCATGAAGGAAACCATCAGCTTTTGCCCCACCGAGAGCGGGTCCATCTGCGCCAGCGGCAGCGCCATCAGCGAACTGGAGGGCCGCACCAGCAATCCGGGAATGCGGGCCAGCCGCGCCGCAATCGCATCGGCTAAAGCATGGCCATAGAGCGGCGCAACCTCGGCAGCGCCCAGATTCGTAAAGGGCAGCACCACCAGAGAGTTTTTGGGCGTGCGTTCGCTGGCAGACTCACGAAAGCGCTCAGCCAACATCGACAAAAAGCCCGTCGAACGCTTCTCAGCTTCACTCTCCGTAATCGGAACGGCGGTAGAATCGGTTGCCAGAATGCCGGTATCGATCTCCAGCGTGCGCATGATCGTCTTGAGCGCTTCGCGGATTTCGGCCGCTGAGCCGTAGCGTTCACCAGGATTCTTGGCCAAACAGTTGGCAATCACACTGCGCAGCTCAGCCGGCAGGGTGGGCGCAATCTCGGCCAGATCAGCCGGTTCCTGAAACTGAATGGCGCGGATCACCTGAAAATCTTCATCGTTGGGCCGCGCAAAAGGGTGCTGTCCGGTGGCCAACTCGTAAAGCAGCACACCCAGCGCCCAAAGGTCCGTCTGCACGCTCGATTGCCCGGTGACGAACTGCTCCGGCGCCATATAGCGGATGGTTCCGCCCCGTGCCGTGTAGGTGGCCGGAGTGGCGCCGTTTTGGGTCAGCGCTCCACGCGAAGTATCGTTTGGATCATCGCCGTGCAGGCGACGCGCCAGACCAAAGTCCAGCAGCTTGACCAGACCACCGTCGGTCAGCATCACGTTCTGCGGCTTCAGGTCGCGGTGGAAGATGCCCAGCGAATGGGCGGCATGCAGTCCGTCGGCAATCTGAATGCCCACGGACAGAATCAACTGCAGCGCAGCCGGTCCCTTGGCCGTCAGCTGGTCCAGCGTCTGGCCGGGCACATACTGCATGGCAATGTAGACTTCTTCGCCCGACTCGCCCACTTCATAGATGGCGCACACGTTGGGGTGCTCGATGGCCGAAGCCAGCCGCGCCTCCCGCAAAACGGTCTTGCGCATCTGCTCAATGGTGAGCAGACCGGTCCGCAGGATTTTCAACACTACCGGCCGTTCCAGTTGCTGATCGTTGGCCAGATACACCACACCGCTGCCACCGGCTCCCAGCCGGCGAAGGATCTCATAATGCCCGATAACTTTACGCTTGATTGCCACGCGACAAGTGTAGCGGATTCCCCCTCAGGAAAGCCTCAATGCTCCATAGAATCTGTTGAATCTGTTACCTTCGTACACAATGGGAGGGGAATGAGCGCAAAAACAGGCACGCTGGCAGGAATCGATCCATGGTGGGCTCGCCTTGAATTACGCCGCTCCCGCAGGCTGGCAGCCCTGGCTTTTTTCGTCTTTTTTGCACCAATCTTTGTGCAGGCGCAATCCACTCCCCCGAACCCGGAACTTCCCGACACGGCCACGGCTCCGCCCGCACAAAAAAGCGACCAACCTAGTATGGAAGCGCAGGTACACACCGGCACCAGCACCGGCGTGGAAGCCGACCAATTGCTGCTCGGCCTGCTGGAGGACCATCAGTTCCTTCAACTGGAGCAGGAGCTGAACAAGCTTCCAGCCGACGACCGTGCCTTCTATCAGGGACTGCTGGAAAACCACGCCAACGACAGCAAAAACTCCGCCACCCTGCTGGAAGCGCAACTGGACCGCATTGTGGCCAGCGGCGACAGCAAACGCGAAAAGCTTCTGCGCAAGGCCCTTGGCGAGGACTACCTGCGCATGGGCAACTGGAGCAAAGCCGCCGCAGCTTATGCCGCGCTGGAAGAGCGGTTGGGGAAAAAACTGACCGCCGACGAGCAGGACGACCTGGAACTACCGGTCAAGCTGCTGCCACTGGCCAAAAACAATCCGCCTATGACGATTGACGCCTGCGATCCCTTCCAGATGCAGGTGGAAAAGAATCCGCTGGGCCTGACCGACATTCCAGTTTTTGTGGACGCCCGCCCCCACGACTGGATGCTGGACCCCACCCTGCCCTTCAACATGATTGCCCGTTCCGTGGCCCGCGAGGTCGGTCTGAAGGTCAGTGAAGAGGCAGCCACCATCCACACCCTGACCGGCAAGCCCATCCAGGTACACATGGCCATCATTCCACGCTTCACCATCGAGGGCCAGCTCACCCTCCACAACATGACAGCCTTCGTCTTCGAGGATGCGGATTACCGCTTTGCCGACTCCGATTACCAGGTGGAAGGTGTACTGGGCTTGCCCGCGCTCATGGCCATGGGTAGCGTTACCTTCACTGGCAACAGCACCATCTTCGTCCATCCGGCCCAGCAGATCGCGGTCAAAGAGCCCAAGGATCAGGTCAAGGACGGCGCACACTTCTTCCTCGATGGCGATCAGGTTGTGGTGGCCCTAGGCAAGGCCCGTGATGGGTCCGAAGGCAAACCCACCCCAGCCATTGCCCCGGGCGACGAGCGCATGTACATTCTTGACGCCGGCAGCCAGCAGACCTACCTGACCTCCCGCTACTTCAATGAACACACCAACGACTTTGACGGCCAGAAGATGGCCCTGTTTGAGGTTCCAGGGAGCGAAGACGTTCCGCCCCAACCGGCCTTCACGGCCGAAACCATCCTGCTGCAGGTAGGTCCCAAGATCGTTCCAATCCATTACATTCAGGTACTTACGCAGCCGCTCGGCAATCAGGCCCTGGATGATGTTTACGGTGTGCTGGGCATTGACGCCCTCGACCAGTTCGGCAGCTACACCTTCGACTACCGCACCATGCAGTTCAGCGCCCAGCCGCAGTGAAACAGCTCTCAGCTCATTGTGCGGAACGGAGCGGCATCTGTCTTCTGCAGAACGGCGCAAAAACCAACCCAAAATCCTGGCAGGTGCCACGCGAAGCCATTGGCCCCACCGCAGGTGGTTGGCCTCACCGCAGGTGGTTGGTGGTGAAAAAAACGGCCGTCATCCCTGGGGAGATGACGGCCACGGCTACGGCGGGAGAGCCGTTCCAAACTTTTGCTCTCGATCCTACCTCCGCGCGGCTCACAATGTAACCTGCCAGCCGCCGCGGATCGTAAGACGACCCGCCAGTTTGAACCCGTGTTTCGTAATGGAGTTGCGCTCCCAGAAAAACTTTGCGGAAATTTCTGCGGAACACATCCCCTGCCAAGGCACAAACTGGAACGGCTTTCCTGAGGCTTCTCTTTCATTTCGCGTACAATTCCACTAGCTTTACCGTGGAGGCCTGAGTTTGTACGCCGCGTTTTCTGCTTGTTTCAATTCCGTGATTCTTCCGCTGCAGTCGCTGGACCGGCAGCTGGCAACCTGGCTGGCCTTTGCTCCCTCCACGGGCCTGCGCCACTACGTCAAGTCGATGCAGGAGACCGACCGCACCTTTACCGGCCTCTACCACTGGAACTGGTTCGATCTGACCCTGCTGATCCCGTACTTCTTTGTCATGGTGGTGCTGTCGATCTACGGCATTCACCGCTACTCGATGTGCTACCAGTACTTCAAGTACCGCAAGAACTACGACCCCAATCCCCACGGCCACTTCGACGAGCTGCCCACCGTGCTGATCCAGCTGCCCATGTTCAATGAGCAGTACGTGGTGGAGCGCCTGATCAACGCCGTCTGCGCCATGGAGTATCCCAAGGACAAGCTTGAAATCCAGGTGCTGGACGACTCCACCGACGAGAGCCAGAACGTAGCCCGCGAAATCACCGAGCGCTACGCAGCCCAGGGCAATCCGATCAAGTACCTCCACCGCACCAACCGCCATGGCTTCAAGGCCGGTGCGCTCGACGAGGGTCTGAAGGCCTCAACCGCCGAATTCGTGGCCATCTTTGACGCCGACTTTGTGCCGCCGGTGGACTGGATCATGAAGGTGATCCACCACTTTGCCGAGCCCGACGTGGGTCTGGTGCAAACCCGCTGGGGCCACCTGAATCGCGATTACAGCCTGCTGACCAAGGTCGAAGCCATCCTGCTGGACGCTCACTTCGTCATTGAGCACGGCTCGCGCGTGCGCACCGGTGAGTTCTTCAACTTCAACGGCACGGCCGGCATGTGGCGCAAAAAGGCCATTGAGGACGGCGGCGGCTGGCAGCATGACACGCTCACCGAAGACACCGACCTGAGCTACCGCTCGCAGATGGCCGGCTGGCGCTTCAAATATCTGCCCGAGGTGGAGTGCCCCAGCGAACTGCCCATTGAAATGACCGCCTTCAAAACCCAGCAGGCCCGCTGGGCCAAGGGTCTGATTCAGGTTTCGATCAAGCTGCTGCCCCAGATCTTCAGTTCGGAAATGACCCGCAAGCGCAAGATCGAGTCGGTCTACCACCTGACGGCCAACATCGCCTACCCGCTGATGGTCATCATGACCGCCCTGCTGGTGCCGTCGATGATCTGCCGCTTCTATCAGGGCTGGTTTCAGATGCTGCTGATCGACGTACCGCTGTTTGGCGCTTCCACGGCATCGATTGGCGTATTTTATGCGCTCTCGCAGCGCGAACTCTTCCCCAAAACTTGGAAGAAGAGCCTGATCTACCTGCCCATGCTGATGGCCATTGGCATCGGCCTAACGGTAACCAACTCCAAAGCCGTCATGGAGGCCATCTTCGGCGTGCAGAGCTCGTTTGTGCGCACCCCCAAGTTCGCCGTGGCCAAGAAGGGCGAAAAGAGCAAGGCCAACAAGTACCGCAAACGCCTGAAGCTGGCCCCCTACATCGAGATTCTGCTGGGTGCATGGTTCATGGCGGCCATCATTTACACCTTCATGAACCACAACTACTTCACCGCGCCGTTTTTGATCCTGTTCGTGGTGGGCTTCTGGTACACCGGCTTCATGAGCATCTTCCAGGGCCGCTTTGACCGCTTCAAGTTTAGCCGCAAGAGCCAGGACGACGACGACGAAGCCAGCGCCAAGCCCTTCCCGGTAGGCGTGTAGAAAACATAAAATTAGACGCGGGCAAATCGCAGGATTTGCCCGCGTTTTTCTTTGCCCGCAGTTCAATCGTTCCCGGAGCCAATGGCCATGCATGAAAACAATATTTTCCCTTTGCTTATGCTGATCCTCTTTCCTGCCTTTTTCGTAGGTGTATGGTGCCTGAGCATCTTTGCCGTCAGCTATTTTTCGGGCTGGCACGGACTCTCCCGGCGCTTCCGCCAGACGAACGAGCCCAAGGGGGAAACGCGTATCGGCCGGGGGGTATTTTTGACCATTTATATGCGTTATTGGTGCCATTACAGCGGCGTTGTATGCCTGACTACAGCCCCCGACGCCCTGCATCTTTCCATTCAGTTTCTATTCCGCATGGGCCATCCCGCCCTGTGCATTCCCTGGAACGAGATCCGCATGAGCAAAGCCAAGTACTGGTTCCGCGAATATGTGCAACTGACCCTGGGCAGTGAGGAACAGGTGCCGTTGCGCATGCCGGAAGGTCTTGCACGCCGCCTTGATCTGCTCGATGAAGCGGGAAATCTTGTTCTTCCGAACAATGCGCCCCGCTTGTCCAAATAGCTCTTTCCCTTTCCAGAAAAAGCCGGAACCGGGCTACACTATCCGTGAGGCTGACGATGCTGACCGCAGAACAGGTTCGCTCCACACTTGAGACCTTGAGCCCGACCGAGGAAAAGGTTGATCTGGCCGTACGCACAGCCATTGAGATCGCCCGGCCTTCGCGCGTCATCCTCTTCGGATCCTGGCCCCGTGGCGAGGCCCGATGGGATAGCGATCTGGACCTGGCCGTACTGGTTGAAGATGAGTATGAGGCAGAGATCCCTTTGCGGCGCAGGCAGTTACGCCGAAAGCTCGACGAGATTCCCATGAGCATCGACCTGGTTTTCACCACAGAATCCTGCGCAAAGAGTTTTCTGGACTCCATCAATTCGATCTACTTCAAGATTTTGCGTGAAGGAAAGACCGTATATGAGCGAGACGTATCTAACCAAAGCGCAAATTCTGCTGCTTAAAGCCGCAGAAGACGAGCAAACCGTCTGCGCGCCTGGAATTGCCGATGCAATTCGCGGATTCCATGCCCAACAAGCTATTGAAAAACTCCTCAAGGCTCTGCTGTCTCAACTTGAAATCACCTATGAGCGCACGCACCAGTTGGAGCGTCTTGTGCGGCTTTTGCAAGCCGCTGGCGAAAACCTGCCACACACCACCCTTCCACTTGGCGATCTGAATGACTTTGCGGTTTTTTACCGCTATGACCTGCCTTTTCAATATGCGGTTCCAAAGACTGAAGACGTTTTGTCCACCGTCCGGCAGATCAGGGAATTTGTACACGCGCGAATTCATTCACTTTCCAAATCCAGCGGTTCCGCACCGGTATAATAAATGGAAGCGCCTGCCGGGCCGGGAACCCATTCCCGCCGCCGCCAGGCGCATCCACGCATATGCTGATCAAAAATTTACCCGAAGCCCTCACCTTTGACGATGTGCTGCTGGTCCCCGCCTACAGCGATGTGGTCCCGGTGCAGGTGAGCACCGCGACCCGGCTCACCCGCCAGATCATGCTGAACACGCCGCTGCTCAGCTCAGCCATGGACACAGTGACCGAGTCGCGTATGGCCATTGCCATGGCGCAAGCGGGCGGCATCGGCATCGTCCACCGCAATCTCACCATTGCCGATCAAGCCGGCGAGATCGACAAGGTCAAGCGCTCTGAGAGCGGCATGATCGTCGATCCGGTCACCATCGGCCCCGACCAACTGATCGCCGACGCTCTTGACGTCATGCGCCGCTACAAGATTTCCGGCGTGCCGGTCACCCACGGCAAAAAGCTGGTCGGCATTCTGACCAACCGCGACCTGCGCTTTGAAACCCGTACCGACATTCCTGTCGGCGACGTGATGACCAAGGAAAACCTGATCACGGTTCCAGTGGGCACCACGCTCGAAGAAGCCGAGCTGATCCTGCACAAGCACCGTGTAGAGAAGCTGCTGGTGGTCAACGACCAGTACGAGCTCAAGGGTCTGATCACGGTCAAGGATATCCAGAAGAAGCTTAAGTACCCCAACGCCTGCAAGGACGACCAAGGCCGTCTGCGCGTAGGCGGCGCCATTGGTGCCACCGGCGACTATCTGGAGCGCGCTGCCGAGCTGGTGAAGGCTCGGGCCGACGTGTTGGCCATCGATTCTGCTCACGGCCACAGCTCGCGTGTACTCGATGCCGTTCGCCAGATCAAGAAGGCCTTCCCGAACGTTGGCCTGCTGGCCGGCAATGTGGCCACCTACGAAGGCGCCAAGGCACTCATCGAGGCAGGCGCGGACGCCATCAAGGTTGGCATCGGACCCGGCTCCATCTGCACCACCCGTATGGTTACCGGCGCAGGCATGCCGCAGATCACCGCCATTGCCGAAGCCGCGCGGGCTGGCCGCGAGCACGATATTCCGGTCATTGCCGATGGTGGAATCAAGTATTCCGGCGAACTCACCAAGGCCATTGCTGCCGGAGCGGACTGCATCATGATTGGTTCACTTTTTGCCGGCGTGGACGAGAGCCCGGGCGAGACGATTCTTTACCAGGGTCGTACGTTCAAAACCTATCGTGGCATGGGTTCGCTCAGCGCCATGAGCCAGGGTTCAGGCGAGCGCTACTTCCAGTCCAACACCGATCTGGCTGCGGCCAAGAACGGCACCGAAGGCGTAGTGCAGCGTGAACAGTCGGGCGGCAATCGCCTGGCCAAGTTCGTGCCCGAGGGCATTGAGGGCCGCGTACCCTATCGCGGACCGCTCGAAGCCATGGTCTACCAGCTGGTAGGCGGACTGCGCTCCGGTATGGGTTACGTGGGCTGCAACACCATCAAGGAACTGCAGGAAAAAGCCCAGTTCGTGCGCATCTCCGGCGCTGGCCTGCGCGAGAGCCACGTCCATGACGTGATCATCACCCGCGAGGCGCCGAATTATCATGTCGAATAGCCGGCGCTCGGCGGCTTTCTGGATCCAAGCGTGGTGGCCGGTTGCACTGGCCACCACCGTGATCTTTATGGAATCGACGGTGACCATGGGCGCAGATCACACTGCAGGCCCCATACGCCGACTGCTCGAATATTTCTTCGGTCCCTTTTCTGAGCTGACCTTTCAAAATATCCACTTCCTGATCCGCAAATCCGGGCACTTTATCGGCTACGGATTGGTGGGTCTAAGCTGGCTGCATGCCGCCTGGCGCTTGCGTCCGCACTGGAACTACCTGCGTTGCGAGCTTGTCGGGCTGGCCGGAGCCTTCCTGACGGCCTGCTGCGACGAGCTGCACCAGAGCTTTCTGCCCAACCGCGAGGGCTGCTTTCGCGACGTACTGATCGACACCGTAGGCGCATTTGTGCTGGCCACACTGGCCTGGTGTGTTCTGCGCATCTTTTATAAATTCGCCCTGCGAAACCCGCGCTAGAGCAAAATCAGGGTTGAACCACGACAAGAAAAACGCCCGGAGCCACTGGCTGCCGGGCGTTTTTCCTTGTGCTTGCCTGCTTGAAACTTCAGAACAACTCAATGTCGGGCCGCCCACTGGAGGCAGCCTCTCCACCCGTAGCGGCACGATGCGTAAGCGCCTCGCTCTCCATTTTGTAGCGTTGCAGATGAGAGTCCAGAATGCTCTTGAAGGTGGACTCAAGCGCTCCGTCCCACTTCGGATCGTAGGGCTTGTCGGCCAGATCGGTCAGGTGCACACGCATTTCGTCGAGTGAGCTCTGTACGTGCTCCATGCGCTGCCGCATCACGTCCTGGAACTGGATGTGTCCGAGCGCCTGGCTGAGCCGCTTGATGCTTTCAGCATGGCTGGCATCGAGTTCGTGGATCGTTTCGAGCAACATCTGGCTGTTGTGGCCAAACTCGGACTGCATCTGGGAAAGCCCTTCGACCAGCCGCCCCATCTGATTGTGCGATTTGCTCTGCTCCAGCGCCGATTCAGCGTCGAGCATCTCCCGTTCAACCCGGCCAGTAGTCTCGGTAATCTTGGTGGCAATATCGCCGGCTGCCCGGGTCGTTGCCACAGAAAGCTTGCGTACCTCACCGGCCACCACGGAAAAACCACGCCCCGCCTCACCGGCCCGCGCCGCTTCAATCTCAGCATTGAGCGCCAACAGGCTGGTCTGTTGCGCAATCGTGGTAATCACCTGAATCAGCGGCTTGAGCGCGCTAACCTCTTTCGACATATTTTCAATGCGGTGGAAGCTTTTGCCGATTTCCTCGCCCTGCTCGGCCATTTGCGCCTCAATGGAGGCAATCACCTCTTGATTGAGATTTAACCGCTGCTCGGTATCTTCAGTCAGATTCCGTCCGCTCTCAATCGAATCAGCAATGCGCTGCCGCTGCTCCACGGCCTTTTCATTGAGAGTGCCAATCTCGCGAATGGCTTCCACCACTTTGATTTCGCTCTCACTCAGTGAATCGCCAATCTGCTTGTGCATCACACTGATGTAGGGGTCGGAGTCACGAAACTCTTCACTGATGGCCCGCCGCCGCTTGAAGATGCGTCCCATCTCGCTCTTGAGCAGTTCGCAAAGCTCCTTCTGCGCATCGCAGCCACTGCGTACGCCCACCAGATGCGCCCCCGTCATTGCCACGGCGGGAATCACCACCAGGAAAAGAAACCATGAGAGTATCCGGCTGCCATTCGCTTCGAGTGCCGCCCCCTGTTCCGCGCTTAGCAGATGCCAAAACAGGCCTGCACAAAACAGCGAAATCAGGAGCGACGCCACCAGACGAACACGCGCCCAGCGAATACGCCCGCCAAACTTTTTTTCCAGAGCAAAAATCGAATCCATCTCTGGATCAATCGGTTCATGAATCTGACTGCGCAGAATGCTGGCTTCACTTTCCATGGGTCAAGCTCCCGGCAACACTTTTTTGATCACACGTAGCAGGTCGTCGCCCGAACACGGCTTGACGATCCAGCCCGTTGCTCCCAGACGCTTGCCTTCATCGCGCTTGGCCGAGTCGCCTTCGGTCGTCAACGTCAGAATCGGAACGTATTTGAATCCGCTCAACGCTCTGACTTTGCCAATCAGTTCCATCCCTCCCATCACCGGCATATTGATGTCGGTAATGATCAGGTTGGGCTTTGCGCCGGCTTCCAGTTTGTCCAGCGCTTCCTTGCCGTGGCTCGCTGTCACCACCTGATAGCCGTTCATCGTTAGCGATGTCTTCAGGCTCATCACCATCGTTGCCGAGTCGTCGACGATCAGAACGGTTTGCGCCATGCATCTACCTCGTTTACGGGGAACCAGATGATCCCCGGCTCTGCCTCTGCCGCCGCGCCCTGCCTCTGCCTGAACCGCATCCTGCTGGCACAGGGCTTCACCGGAGAGTGCACCAACAACTTGCTTCCTTCATCGTCCGCCACGCCCAGGATGTGAGCCGTTCCGAGAGTACAAAAGGCCATAGACGGGACATTCTTTCGGTAACCGGAAAGGAGGCTTCCAAGGACCCCAAAACGGGCTACTAGCCTCAAGATAAACCCTATTCCGGACTGCTTCGGGCTCCCCCGACCGACCGTATCCCACGCCATACGCCATGCTTCCTCGCAGAAAAAAGAGCACTTTTATCCAATTTCCGGGCTCAACCACGATTTTTCACCAACGTATTCCACGAAGCGTGCATCCAAGAAGTAAACGGTACAGAATGCTTGGATTTCGCAATTTCTTCGCGGGAGATTTCCCCTGGGAAAAAATCCTTCCCTGCAATGCTGATCTTCCGCTGCACACGACATCACCTCTGGGTAAGGTAAAAAATGTGCATCCAGCCGACCTCCCCGTCCGGCAGGATTCACATTTTGCCCCAAAACCATCCACGGAAGCTCCGGCTTGCCGATATATCCCTTTACCAGAAAGAAAGCGCCATGAAGATTATCGGAATCAGTGGGCTGGAAAACGCCGTTCCCTTTAAACGCGCCCATTTCCCCGGCCTTGAAGAACGCGAGTACCGCATTGCCCAGGGCATGGACGCCGCCGCCGCCCTCGTCATGGATGGCCGCCTGATTGTAGCCGCCGAACAGGAACGCTTCAGCCGCCAGAAGGCCACTGGCAGCTTCCCCATCGACGCCATCCGCTTTTGTCTGGCCGAGGCCGGACTCACCTTGAACGATATTGACGAGATCGCTCACGGCTTTGACTACGCCCCCCTGCGCCCGCTCTATCAGCAGGACACGGTCTCGGCCGAGCTCTACCGCACGGTCTTTTCCCGCGAGGCGCTGCTTGCGCAGGTGGAACGCGATCTGCCCGGATTCCCGGCAGAGAAGGTGCACAGCATCTGCCATCATCTGGCCCATGCCGCCAGCGCCGCCTATACCTCCGGCTGGGAGGAGTGTCTGGTCGTCGTCAACGACGCCATGGGCGAAACCGACAGCCTGAGCGTCTACGACTTTCACGACGGAGAGTTCGAAAAGCTCTGCTCCATCGGCGCCAATGACTCCATCGGCATTCTCTACTCGCTGGTGACGCTGCACCTCGGCTTCGACTTCAACAGCGACGAATACAAGATCATGGGTCTGGCGCCCTACGGCGATCCCTCCCGCTTTCGCGTCTTCTTTGAGCAGGCCGTGGAACTGTGCGACGACGGCAGCTTCCGCATTCCCATGCTCAAGCTCAACCACAGCCGCGAAGAGCGCGAAAGCTATCTGGCTACACGCGCCTACCTTGACCAGCACCTGTTGCCCCGCCGCCTGCCCGACCAGCCCGCCGAGAGCGTGCATCAGGACGTGGCCGCCGCCCTGCAGGAGTGCCTGGAACGCGTGGTTCTGCACGTCTGCCGTCACTTTGGCGAGCTCACGGGCCTGCGTCATCTGGCCCTGGCCGGCGGCGTCGCCCTCAACTGCACCGCCAATGGCAAGCTGATGCGCTCCGGGCTCTTCGACGATATTTATGTGCAGCCGGTGGCGGGCGACGACGGCGTGGCGCTGGGTGCGGCGCTCTATCGTTCCGCGCTGGCCGGCTCCGTCGACAATCGCCGCCTGCCCGCGCCGCTCTTTGGCCCGCGCTATAGCGACCAGCAGATTGAAGCCGCACTGGCCCCGTTCGAAGGCCGCATCACCTGGCAGAAGTTTGCTTCGCTTGAAGAAACCTGCGCCGAGGCCGCCCGCCGGATTGCCGCAGGCCACGTTCTGGCCTGGGCGCGCGGCCGCATGGAATATGGCCCGCGCGCGCTCGGCAATCGCAGCATCATCGCCGACCCCGGCCACCCCGAGATGCGCGACCGCATCAACACCATGGTGAAAAAGCGCGAAGCCTTCCGTCCCTTTGCTCCGGCCTGCGCCGCCGAAGAGGCCACGCGCTGGTTCGAGGTGGAGCCTGAGGCACAGTACCCCTATATGATTAGCATCGTCAACGTGCGGCCCGAAGCCCGCCCCCTGCTGCCCGCCATTACCCATGTGAATGGCTCGGCCCGGCTGCAGACTGTAGCCCCTGACGGCAATCCCGACTTCCATGCCCTGCTGGTTGCTGTGGGCAAAACCACCGGCCGCAGCATGGTGCTCAACACCAGCTTCAACGTCAAAGGGCAGCCCATTGTGAACACGCCCACAGAGGCTATTGAGACGTTTCTCAACACTGAAATCGATTCCCTGTTCGTGGAGAATTATCATGTCGTCCGCCGCTCCCGCTGAAGCGCCCTTGAACCAGCCCGCCGACGGAAAAACGATCGCTGCGCTCTTCACGCAGCAGGCCGCACGTACGCCGGATCGCGTCGCCCTCATCGCCTGCGACCGGCAGCTGACCTACGCAGCGCTGGACGCGGAATCTAATCGTATTGCCCACCAGTTGCTGGCGCTCGGCGTCACGCCCGACACGCTCGTCGGTGTGGCCATGGAGCGCACGGCCGCGCTTCTGGTCGCCCTGATCGGCACTCTAAAGGCCGGTGCGGCCTACGTGCCGCTCGACCCGGGCTACCCACAGGAGCGGCTGGCATTCGTTTTGCAGGATGCGGAACTGCGTGTGCTACTCACCAGCCACGCAACCCGGCAGAGGCTTCAACTGAGCACATCCGGCCTCACCCTGATCGACGTTGAGGATCCGGCCCTGGCCACGCAGAACGCACTGCCTGCCGTCTCTGCCGCAACAGAAGAAAATCTGGCCTACGTTCTCTACACCTCCGGCTCCACCGGCAAGCCCAAGGGTGTGATGATCGAACAGCGCAACGTGACCAGCTTCTTTGCCGCCATGGATGAGGCCCTCGGCTGCGAGCCCGGCGTATGGCTGTCCGTCACCAGCGTCTCTTTTGATATTTCCGTGCTGGAACTCTTTTGGACGCTCACGCGTGGATTCACCGTGGTGCTGCACGGCGACGAAGGCTCACATACCCTGGCCGACGAAATTGAACGCCACCAGGTGACGCATCTGCAGATGACGCCCTCGCTGGCCCGCATGCTCACGCTCGATGCCCGCGCCATGCAAATGCTCGGCAATCTCAAAAAAATTCTGCTCGGTGGAGAAGCTCTGTCTGCCGCGCTCGTACGCCAACTGCGCACGGTCTTTGCTGGCGATCTGTACAACATGTACGGCCCTACCGAAACCACCATCTGGTCAACGTACGACCGCATTGCCACGGGCGACGAAGCCATTACCCTTGGCCACGCCATCCTGGGCACGCAGGTCTGTCTGCTGGATGCAAACCATGCGCAGGTAGCCGCGGGCGAGGCTGGCGAACTCTGCATCAGCGGGCCCGGCGTAGCGCGTGGCTACTGGAAGCGGCCCGAGCTGACCGCCGAGCGCTTTGCCGCACTGCCCGCGCTGGCCAGTGGCCGCATCTATCGCACCGGCGATCTGGCCCGCATGCTGCCCGATGGCCGCATGGAGTTCCTTGGCCGCACGGACGATCAGGTCAAGCTGCGTGGCCATCGCATCGAGTTGGGCGAGATTGAAGCACTGCTGGAACGCGAGCCCGGCGTACGGCAGGCGGTGGTGGTGCTGCGCGAAGACCGTCCCGGCGATCAGCGTCTGGTGGCCTACGTGGTTGCCGCAACGCACGACGCAGCCGCCCTGCGTACCCAACTGGCCGCACATCTTCCCGACTTCATGGTGCCTTCGGCCATCGTTTTCCGGAGCGAACTGCCCCTCACCAGCAACGGCAAAACGAATCGCAAAGCGCTGCGGGAACTGCCTGCGCCGGAAGCCACACTGGCCGTCCCCACACCGCAGACGCACGCTGCCAACGAGCTTGAAGCACAGATCACCTCCGTCTGGCAGGATGCGCTGGGGTTGGCGCACGTGGGCCTCGACGACAACTTCTTCGATCTTGGCGCACACTCGCTGAGCATGGCCGAAGCCCATGCGAATTTGAAGCAAAAACTCAACCGCTCTATTGAACTGGTCGATCTCTTCCAGTACACAACCGTGCGCACGCTGGCTGCACATCTTGCCGGAACGCAAACCAGCAGCTCCATCTCGGATCGCGCCGCACGCCGTCGCATGGCCCGCACTCGCTGAAAGGACAGAAAGTTTGAAGCAGAACGCCATTGCAATCGTCGGCATGAGCGGCCGCTTTCCCGGCGCACGCGATCTGGACGCCTTCTGGCGCAATCTGCGCGATGGCAGAGAAGCCATCCGCGATCTTTCCGACGAGGAGCTGCTGGCCTCGGGCGTCTCCCGCGAGGAGCTGGCCCATCCCGACTACGTGCGTCGCGCCGCCATCCTCGACGATGTGCCACTCTTCGACGCTGCCTTCTTTGGTATGAGTCCGCGCGACGCCGCCATCATGGATCCGCAGCATCGCCACTTTCTGGAGTGCTGCTGGCAGGCCTTTGAAGATGCGGGCCACGTGCCGCAGAATTTTGCAGGCTCGATCGGCGTCTTTGCCGGATCGGGCATGAACACCTACCTGATTCACAACCTGCTGGCCAATCGCAAACTGCGCGAATCCGCCGGACTCTTTCAGCTGAAACAGACCGGCAACGACAAGGATGTACTGACCACGCGCGCCAGCTATCAATTCGATCTGCGCGGCCCCAGCATCAACGTGCAGACGGCTTGCTCGACTTCTCTTGTTGCCGCGCACCTTGCCTGCCAGAGCCTGCTCAACTATGAATGCGACATGGCGCTGGCCGGCGGCGTCACTATCGAGATTCCGCACGGCCAGGGCTACATTTATCGCGAAGGCGAGATTCTTTCCCGCGATGGCCGCTGCCGCTCCTTCGATGCGAGTTCCAGCGGCACCGTCTTTGCCAGCGGCGTGGGTGTAGTGGTGCTGCGCAGACTGGAAGATGCGCTTGCCGATCACGATGCGATCCGCGCCGTCCTCGTGGGCTCCGCCATCAACAACGACGGCGCGCGCAAGGTAGGCTATCTTGCGCCCAGCGTCGAAGGTCAGGCCGAAGTAATTGCCGAAGCGCTCGGCTTTGCCGAACTCTCTGGCGACGAAATTGACTACGTGGAAGCCCACGGCACCGGCACACGTGTGGGCGATCCTATTGAAGTGCGCGCGCTCACCCAGGCCTTTCGCCAAAGCTCGCAACGCACCAACTTCTGCGCCCTCGGTTCGCTCAAATCAAGCGTAGGCCATCTGGACGCTGCCGCCGGTGTGGCCGGCCTCATCAAGACCGTGCTGGCGCTTGAGCACAAGCAGATTCCCGCCAGCCTGCACTTTGATCAGATCAATCCGCACATCGAACTTGCATCGAGTCCCTTCTTCATCAATGACCAGTTGCGCGGTTGGCCCGAGAAAAACAGGCCGCGCCGCGCCGGAGTCACCGCCCTTGGCATTGGCGGCACCAACGCGCATGTGATCGTGGAGGAAGCGCCGCAACGTTCTCTGGCGCGTTCGGCCAGACCCGCCGAGTTGCTCACCGTTTCCGCAAAGACTGCGGCTGCAGCCGACCTGGCGATGGAACGCCTGCTCACGCATCTTGCCACGCATCCTGAAGTGGACCTGGCCGATGCTGCATTCACCTGCCAAATGGGCCGTCAGACGTTCGCGCATCGCCGTGCTCTGGCAGTCGCCACCACGCCGCAGGAACGCCCGCAGTTCCGCAACCAAAAGGCAATCGCAGGAGCCGCGCAAACAAGCGCATCCGAGGTCGCATTCCTCTTCACCGGGCAGGGCGCGCAATGCGTAAACATGGGCCGCGAACTCTACGCGCATGAGCCCGTCTTCCGCGATGCGCTCAACCATTGCGCCCGTCTGCTGCGTGAGCCTCTCGGTCTGGACCTCATTCAGGTGCTCTACCCGAGCGAAGAAGAAAAAGACTCCGCCGCCGAAAAGCTGAACCAAACCTGGCTGACCCAGCCGGCGCTTTTTGCCGTGGAATATGCGCTGGCGCAGTGGTGGACGGCGCATGGAGTGCAGCCCACGGCACTCGTAGGCCACAGCGTGGGCGAATACGTTGCTGCCTGCATCGCCGGGGTCTTCTCGCTGAGCGATGCTCTCCGGCTGATTGCTGCACGCGGCCACTTGATCTACAGCCTGCCCGCTGGCTCCATGCTTGCCGTGCCATTTGCAGCAGAGGAGCTTGAGCTTCCCGCAGAGCTATCGCTGGCCGCCATCAATGCGCCGCAGATGTGCGTCGTCAGCGGTCCCGAGCAGGCCATCGCACAGTTTGCCGCAGAGCTCCGCGCGCGTTCCATCGCCTCTCGGCCCCTCACCACATCGCACGCCTTCCACTCCGCCATGATGGAGCCCGTTCTAGCCGAGTTCGAGCAACTGGTTGGCTCCGTGCCATTGCATGCGCCGCGCATTCCCTTCCAGTCCAACCTGACCGGAAGCTGGATTACGCCGCAGGAAGCCACCGATCCTGCTTACTGGGCCAAACATCTGCGCTCCACGGTGCGCTTCAGCAGTAATCTTTCCGAGCTACTGCAAACGCCCCATCGCATCCTGCTTGAATGCGGCCCGGGAAACACCCTTGCCACGCTGGCAGCCCTGCAGAACGGCACAGAGGGGCGCGTCTTTGCGGCCCTGCCGCACCCCAGACAGAACACGTCCGTGCTGGCCCATGCGCTCACCACCATGGCGCATCTATGGACGCAGGGTGTGCCCATCGACTTTGCGCCGCGTTACGCGCCCGGCTCCGTGCAGCGCGTCTCTCTGCCCACTTACCCCTTCGATCATCAGCGCTACTGGATCAATCCCGACCCGGCGGAAGCACCGCCTTTGCCTATCGCGCCAACGGATGCATCTTTCCACTGCTATCAACGCGCTTGGGAAGCTGCTCCACTCGTCGCAGCAACTGACCAGAAGAAATCAAACTGGCTGATTTTTTGCGACGCCTCTGGCATTGCTGCTCTGCTTGCAGAAAAACTCCGCCAGCAGGGCGATGCGGTTGTGCTCGTAGAGCCTGCTTCTGCCTTCGCAAAACGCAGTGAGCACGCCTACACACTGCGTGCAACCGAGCGAGCCGACTACGAAGCGCTCTTGCGCGATCTCCAGCAGAGCAATCGAACGCCGCACAAGATCGTCCATCTTGGGGCACTCGAAGATGCACCACACTCTATCGGCGAGACTCTGGCGCAGTGCTTCTACAGTCCTCTTGCGCTCTCGCAGGCCATCGTCGCCAACGATCTGTCACAGGTTGAGCTGGTCTATGTTTCCAGCCAGTTGGAACAGACCAAGGATGAGGCCGTGCTTGCCGCAGAGCGTGCCGTGCTGCACGGACCAGCCCGCGTACTGCCGCGTGAGCTTCCCGGCGTGCGTGTGCGCACTGTTGATCTGGACCGGAACGATGCGCATGAAGCTGCCGACCTGCTGCGGACCGAACTGAATGCTTCTGCCGAAGATGGCAGCTATGCGTGGCGTAACGGCCATCGTCTGCGACAGACGCTCGTCCCCTACGCGCCCCAACAGGCAAGCCCGGCCATTGGAGCTGTGTGCCTTCTCACGGGCGGACTCGGCGATCTGGCGCTGGAAGTCGCGCTGCATCTGGCCCAAACAATCCATGCGAAAATCGTTCTTACCGCACGATCCTCCGTTCCCCCGGAAGCCGAGTGGGAGAAACTAGCGCAGGACTCAGCACAGCCCGCCGTGTTGCGCTCCCGCCTGCGCAAACTGATCGAAGTCCGCGCTCAGGCCGCGGGTCTTCTCGTGCTTGAAGCCGACGTAACCCAGCCGCATGCGTTGCGCTCAGCGCTTGAAGCCACAAGAAAAGACTTTGGCAAAATCGACTTCGTTTTTCATACCGCAGGCGTGCTGGACGACGCACCGATCGCACTGAAGTCGCCCGAGTCTGCCGCGCGTGTGCTTGCCCCCAAGCTTCAAGGAACGCTGGCGCTCGAAGAAGTTCTGCGGGATTTTTCCATTCAGCGCCTTGTGCTTTTTTCTTCGATCAGCGCAGTGCTTCCGCCCGCCGGGCAGGTAGATTACGCCGCCGCCAACGCATTCCTCGACGCCTTCGCCGCCAGCCGCAACAACGTCATTTCCATCAACTGGGACGCATGGCGGAAAGTAGGAATGGCCGCACGCACGCGCTCGCCGCATCCCTGGCTAGTAGAACGCCTGCTCGACACACCGCAAGCCATCGTCTACTCGGGAAGATTTTCCGCGCAAACGCATTGGGTGCTCGATGAGCACCGCTTCCTTCATGGCGGCGCGCTGATCCCGGGCACCGGCTATCTGGAGCTGGCTTCCGCCGCACTCGCCCACACCACGCATGCTGCCGGCGTTGAGTTCCGCGACGTTCAATTCCTGCAGCCGTTTCTGTTGAGCGAAGGCGAAGTTCGCACCCTGCGCGTGCAGTTGCAGCGCATCCCCGGCGAGGCCAGCAAGGCTTCCGCCTACCGCTTTTCCATCTTTGGCCACGCTGAAGAGTGGATCGAGCATGCCGCAGGAACCATCTCTCCGCTGCTGGATGTGCATGCGCGTACTGCCTCTCTTGAGGCTATCCGCGCCCGCTGCACAGCACGTACGCTAACATTCGACGCAGCCCATCGCACCCGGCAGGAGCAGCATTTCTCCTTTGGACCGCGCTGGCGCTCCCTTCGCCGGATCGACGTTGGCAGAGGTGAAGCGCTGGCCGAAGTTGCGCTCGATGCAGAATTCTCCGCCGACGTAAACGACATTCGTCAGCATCCTTCCCTGCTCGACATGGCCACCGGCGCAGCGTTTTATCTAACGGCCAAGTACGAAAACTCCACCGACCTGTTTCTGCCCATCGGCTACAAGCGCATGCGTGTCTACCAACAATTTCCTGCGCATCTCTACAGCCACATCCGCATGCAGAGGCATGGGACGCAGCACGAAGTGGAGAGCTTCGACATTACGATCTTCGACGCCCATCAGCAGATCGTCGCCGAGATCGAAAGCTTCAGCGTGCGGCGCGTACACGATAGAGGCAACGCATTGCGCGAAGGCCATCGTGCGTCCGCCCACGCCTCCTCCAACCTGGATGAGCCTCTTGAAATTGCCGCCACAGGCATCGCTCCCGAAGACGGCGTGCGTGCGCTGGTACAACTTCTCACCCCAGCCACGCCCTCCGCAATTGCTGTCGTTGGTCAGCCGCTCAGTGCAGCCGCTCCAGCAAAATCCGCAGCGCTTCCAGCGCAGGAAGAATGCAGCGCAGACTCTGCCCCAGCAGCCAACGATGAAGAGATTGAAAGCACGCTGACGGCTTGGTGGCAGGAGTTGCTGGGCGTTGCAAGCGTCGGAGCGGACGACGACTTCTTCGTTTTGGGCGGCCATTCGCTGGTTGGCATACGGCTCTTCGCCCGCATCAAAAAACACTTTCAGATTGAGTTGGAGCTGGCTGCACTCTTTGAAGCACGCACCATTCGTCAGCAGGTCGAGCACATTCGTACTTTGCGCAATCCTGCATCCTCGGCACCGCCCAAGTGGTCGGCTCTAATTCCCATCCAGCCACAGGGCAAGCGCGTGCCGCTGTTCTGCGTACACGCCATCGGCGGAGACGTGGTCTTCTACGAGCAACTGGCGCGGGTGCTCGGCCCTGACCAGCCTTTCTATGCCTTCCAGTCCCCGCTCGTCACAGACCCAGAACGCGGCGACGTCAGCATGGAATCCATGGCTGCGCTCTACGTACGTGAGCTTCTCGCCTTCTATCCACAAGGCCCTTACCTGCTGGGTGGCGCTTCCTATGGCGGTCTTGTGCTGTACGAGATGGCGCGGCAGCTTCTGGCGCAAGGCGTTCATCCTGCGCTGGTGGCGCTCTTTGATGTTTCCGTTCCAGGCAACGAAGTGGAGCTTTCCCGGCGCGAAAAATACCAGCGTTTCCTCACCAGTCTGCGTACAGGAGGACTCTCTTATCTATGCAAGAAAATTGCCGAAAAGAGCAACTACTTCAGCGACAAGATTCTTACGCAAATTCTCTACCCCACCGGCATTGTTCTTTACCGGATGATCGGGCGCGATCTGACCGCCAAGCTGCGCTTTATCGACCTCTCCAAAAAACACTGGAGGGTCCTTGATCATTACCGCTTCGAGCCATTTCCGGGCTCCATCACGCTGGTACGCGCCATTGACCGCGGCCACGAAGCACTCGGTAAAGTCGAAGATCCTACCCTCGGATGGGGACGGCTGGCGCAGGGCGGGCTCGACGTAATCGACGTGCCCACAGGCCACATGCAGATGCTCTTTGAGCCTTACGTCCAGCAGTTTGCACAGGAACTCTCGGCGTTGCTTAAGCGCTCACTCGACCACACAACCTCGTCCGCATCCGAGGGCTCGCAGGGCCATGCGCCCGGCAAGGTGCAATAGATCTGCACGCGCCACGCCGCACGTCGCTCCACGCAAAACGCAATGCGATGTTCAGCAAAATAGAGCAGCCCGAACTGCCAGCGGCGTGATTCCCCGACCTGCACGGCCTCCAGATCCGCGTGGAATGCACCCTGCGTATCAAAGAGGAACTCCGCCTTGCGCGGAGCCATGGACAAACCCACGCCGAGTGCTTTTCCATAAGCTTCCTTCAGCGTCCAGAATGCGAGCGCCCGCTGCTGGAGCGGCTCATCCTTCAGCGCTTCCATCAGCTTCAGCTCGCGCGCCGTACAAACCTCTTCCGCCACGCGCTGAACCTGTGTGGCACGCGAAAAAGGCTCCGCATCCACGCCCACTTCCGCACCCTGCGTCGCGGCG
Organism: Telmatobacter bradus; assembly: GCF_048629425.1. Taxonomy (NCBI): domain Bacteria; kingdom Pseudomonadati; phylum Acidobacteriota; class Terriglobia; order Terriglobales; family Acidobacteriaceae; genus Telmatobacter; species Telmatobacter bradus. The sequence continues at coordinate 581,027 of NZ_CP184532.1, read as the reverse complement.
CACACCACCAGGCTGCGCGTATTTGTCCGATTGAACTTCCACCCGCAATCTTCCACAAGCTGCGGCTTGCCATGTGCGTTGGCAGTAAAGCGCAGCGCATGCGGATCGCCGCCAACCGCCTGCGCCAACACCACACGCGTCAGCGCCAGCCCCAGCAGCGACTGCCGTTGGTCGGCCTCAAAACGAAAGCGCTGCCAGCGGGCATTTTCTTCTTCATTGAGCAGGGCCACGCAGGCCGCGTGACGCGCCGCATCCTGCAGATCGTCAGGCCGTGCGCACCAGAGTTGCAGAAGTCCTGTTTCCATCGCCGTATGTGCGTCGCTCCGCATTGCCTTCAGCATACATTTGCCCAAAGAAGAACGGCGGAATCGCTTCCGCCGTTCTTTTTTTCATCTTGGTAAAGAGTCTAGCGAACGTCCGCTTCCATAGCCTTGAGCGACTCAGGATACGGAGCCTTGAGCACGCCGCGCTCAGTGATGATGGCCGTCACGTACTTGGCCGGAGTCACGTCGAATGCGGGGTTGCGAATGCCCACGTTGTGCGGCGTCAGCTGCTTGCCGCCGTGGTGGGTCACTTCCACATACGGCCGCTCTTCAATCGGAATCAGATCGCCGGTGGCAGTGGCCATATCCACAGTGGACCAGGGTGCGGCCACGTAGAAGGGAATGCCGTGCTCCTTGGCCAGAATCGCCACGTTGTAAGTGCCTATTTTGTTGGCCACATCGCCGTTGGCGGCAATGCGATCAGAACCCACAACCACGGCCTTGATCAGGCCCTGGCGCATCAGGCTGGCGGCCATGTTGTCGCAGATCACCGTGGTGGGAATCTTGTCGGCCATCAGCTCCCACGCCGTCAGGCGCGCGCCCTGCAGAAAGGGCCGCGTTTCATCGGCGTAGACGTGAATCTTTTTGCCCTGCTCGATGGCGCCACGGATCACACCCAGCGCCGTACCGTAGCCACAGGTGGCCAGAGCACCGGCATTGCAATGCGTCAGCACGCCGCCCTCGGCCGGCAGCAATGCGCCGCCAAACTTGCCCATCGTCTTGCAGGCTGCAATGTCTTCTTCATACATTGCATGCGCCTCAACCAGAATTTTCTCTTTGATCTGGTCAAGAGTGTCGCCAGCAGCAAGCCGCTTGGCAAAGAACGCCTTCATGCGGTCGATGGCCCAGAACAGGTTTACGGCCGTGGGGCGCGTTCCGGCCAGCTTCTTGCAGATGGCGTCAAACTCCGGCGCAAACTCGGCGGGAGTTTTGGCCTGCGTATTGCGCACACCCAGCACTACGCCATAGGCGGCGGAAACACCGATGGCTGGCGCACCGCGCACCACCATGGTCACAATCACGTCAGCCACCTCATCCACAGTGGTGGCCAGCACATAGCTCTCCTCAAGAGGGAGCCGCGTCTGATCGATAAAGCGAACGCCTTCCGGAGTCCAGGTCAGGGTAGGAATCATGCTGTTCTCAGTTTATAGGACGCCACTCGGGCTGCGCAGGGCCTGCCAGATGAAAACATTTTCGCAAAAATGCTGGACGACGCTACTGCCCGATGCGTAGAGTTGTTTCGATACGCAAACTGCTCTCTGAGCACTGTTCCCCGCATTCCAACCGGGAGCCGTGGTCAGTCCAATTTGCCATCCGTCCCCGGGGACGGCTTATTCTTGTTAGCTGAATTCGATTTCTTGATCGCAATCAAGCGGAGGAAGACCTCTCATGGCTACGCGCTCGAATGTGCCCGCGATAAATCAGGGCCCGACTTATCTAGCCCCTTTCATCATCGTCACCGCCCTGTTCGGAATCTTCGGATTCCTGACCAGCCTGAATAACCAGCTGGTTGGCAAGCTCAAGGACACCTTCCATCTTGGCTACGGCGCGGCCATGCTGGCCACGGCCGCCTGGTTTCTGGCCTATCTGGTCTTTTCAGTACCGAGCGCCAAGCTGATCGAACGCGTGGGCTACAAAAAGACCATGGTGATCTCGCTGTTCATCATGGTGCTGGGCGCGCTGGCCTTCATTCCAGCCGCCTATTCGGTCAGCTTTCCGCTGACGCTCGGCGCCATCTTCCTGCTGGCCATTGGCGTTTGCGCCTTGCAGACCTCGGCCAACCCCTACGCCGCAATTCTCGGCCCGGAACACAGCGCCGCGTTGCGCGTGAATCTGGCCCAGGCCTTCAACTCAGCCGCCTCGGCGCTGGCGCCCATCATCGCCACCACCTTCATCCTCACCTCGGCAAGTTCCACCGGCACGCAGGCTGAGCAGGCGCACATGCTGATCGGCCCCTATATTGCCATCGCCCTCTCGCTGCTGGTGCTTGGTTTTGTTGTCATGGGCCTGCATCTGCCCGCAGTCACCCTGACCCGCGACTTCCGCCCTTCTGATCTGAATGTCCTCAGCCGCTCCATCTGGAGCTACTCCCACACCGTGCTCGGCATGGTTGGCATCTTCTTCTATGTAGGCGTTGAAATTTCGCTGGCGGCCATCGGTGTTCGCTTTGCCCAGGAACAGGGAATCAGCGATGTGAAGATCGCAGGTTATCTGATTACGGCCTACTACCTGCTGATCATGATCGGCCGCTTTATCGGCAGCGCCCTGATGACCAAGATCAAGCCGGAAAAACTGCTCTTCGTCCTGGGCATCTTCGGCATCGTGCTGATGGCAGCGGGCATGGTCACAACCAGCACAACGGCGGTTGCCTGCCTGGTGCTCTGCGGTCTGGCCAACTCCATCATGTACCCGACCATCTTTGCCCTTGGCATTGCCGAACTTGGCCCGCTCACCAGCAAGGGCTCGGGCGTGATCACCATCGGCAACGTGGGCGGTGCGGCCATTCCGCCGCTCTTCGGCCTGCTGGCCGATCATATGGGCATTCAGCACGCCTTCTTCCTGCCCATCCTCTGCTACCTGTTCATTACTTACTACGGCTTCAGCGGCTACAAACCCAGCCAAGCCACGGAAGCATAGCCAGAACGCACTTCCACAGGCCCTTCGGCTACCGCCGAAGGGCCTGTTTGTTTTTGCTGCGAAAATGGACGCGCCCGCACGTCATTTCCCGGAAAAAATGATGCGAAAACGCGTTCGGCGCAAAAGTTGAAAGGGAAAAGAATTGAGCGCAAAAACTATTTAGAGGTTAAACAATTCCCGCAGCCGCCGGGTCTGGGCGCGGCTGACCGGAACCTCGGTCTGCTGTTTGTCGTCCATGCGCAGCTGATAGCTGGACTTGAACCACGGCACCACTTCACGGATGTGGTTGATGTTGACTACGTAGCCGCGATGCGCCCGCCAGAAGACCACCGGATCGAGCATCTCCTGCAGTTCTTCGAGGGTGCGGCTACGCGACTGCCCCTCGAAGCTACGGGTAACGATGCGAATCACGCCCTCGTCGATCGAGGCAAAGCAGATGTCGGCCTGATCGACCAGCAACATGCGGTTCTGGGTTTGCACAATCACCTTGGCGGGCTGGCGTTCCGCCGCAGGCGGCCGATTCAGAAGCTTCAACAGCGCGTCGAGCTGTGCATTGGAAGAGGCAATCTCCGACTTTTCTCCCACCACACCAATGCGGCTCCGCGCCCGTACCACGGCCGATTGCACACGAGCCGGATCAAAGGGTTTGAGCAGGTAATCGACGGCATTCACATCAAAGGCGCGCACGGCGTACTGGTCATAGGCCGTGGCAAAAACAAATTGGGGCAGCGGCTCAGCCTCGTCCCCTGTGGCTTCCAGTTCCCGAGCCCGGGTCCGTAGCCGGTCAATCACCGCAAAGCCGTCCAGGCCCGGCATCTGCACGTCCAGAAAGACCAAGTCCGGGTGATGCTGCTCAATCAACTCAACCGCTTCAATCCCGTTCGAGCCTTGCGCCAGAATTCGCACGCCTTCCGCCTGTTCGAGCAAATACTTCAACTCTTCGCGGGCCAAAGGTTCGTCATCGATGATCAGGGCAGAAAGGTTCATTCCGGCTTCGATTGTAGGCAGCTCTCCAGATCGGGTCAAACCTTATTCACCCAGTACACGCAGCCGGGCGGGGCGGTGGTCAGAGGCCAGCTCATGACCACAGCGGGTGCAAAACTGGTCCGTGGCGCGCACAGTGCGGAAGCAATGACCACAACTTGCGGTCAATTGATAGCAGCACTGCGGGCAGTAATGGAACTCGCCCTGAATACTGCTGCCGCAGGCCGGGCAGGCGCTGATTTCGGGGGCACGCAGCAAAAAGTAAAGTACTGCCCCGATTCCGGCTGGAATCACAAAGCAGATCAGCATCCAGAAGCGGGTCGTCATGCCGCGCCGCGGCGCATCCTTGCTGATGTAACCCACCATCAGGAAGTACAGAGAGGTCATCACGCCCCATGACAGGTTGAAGTAGATGCGGAAGCCAAGCGGCGGCGGCGCGTGATGATGCTGGGTGGGCCCTACGATCCAGAAGTAATACTCCACCAGCACAAAGGCCGCACTGGCCAGCACGATGGACCAGAGCGGAATCAACCGCTCGTCGTCGTGCATCGAAATGGACTCTGGATTTGGCATAGCCACATCCCTCCCTGGAGGGTGAAACAAAAAATCCTCTGTAACAAAAGACGCTCATGGCGCGCTTGAAGTTGCGCCCGCACCTAAGAGAATTTTTACATTTTAGGAGCGATGACGCAGCCAGCCAGCCACCAGCGCCGCCGCCAGAATCGCGGGGAAAAGAACACAGGCTGCCAATCCCAACTGCGCGGTAGTATCGCAGATGTGTTCGCCTTCGAGCAGTTCGTAGGTCAGATGCCAGACAAAGGGGCCGAGCGCAAAAACCATCAGCAGCAATCCAGCTAAAGCTATACTGCGATTGCGCTTACAACTTGCTGCCTGCTCCCGGCGCACGCCCAGCGAGGTCAGAACCACGCGCCGGGTGCGATCCGCCGTGGCGCATTCCTGACCGGCGCATTTGCCTGCCAGCGCACGAACCAGATCCTCGCGGTCTTCTTTCCCGTCTGTCCGGCCCGCGTTATCCTGGCTCACAGAGCCTCCTGAGGCCGCGCCGTCATCCGCTCCAGCTTTGGACGAACCATCGCCATACCCCGATAGAGCCGTGACTTGACCGTGGAAAGAGGGGCCTGCGTCACCTTGGAGATCTCTTCGAGCGACATCTCCTCATGAAAGCGCAACACCAGAACCTCACGGTGCAACGCGTCCAGTTCCAGCAGGACGGCGGCCACGCGCTCCCGGTCTTCCAGCCGGGAAAAATGCTCAAACGGAGTAGGATCGGTATCGGAAACCTCGAAACCCACGGGGCGATCATCGTCGCCACCCACCTCAAATAACTCGTCCAGACTGCTCATGGTGCGCTTGCGGCGCTGGTCAATCAGCAAGTTGCGTGCGATGGTAAACAGCCAGGTTTCAAAGCGCGACTGGCCGTTGAACTGGCTGCCACGCAGCATCACCCGCATCCAGACCTCTTGAAAAAGGTCCTCGGCCTGTTCGCGATTTCCGGTCAAATACATCAGATAGCGCAACAGACGGTGCTGGTAACGCACGATCAGCTCTTCCAGCAGTCCGGCGTTTTGGCGCTTCAAGCCTTCGGCAATGGCAAGACTCTCGGCACGCACCTGCTCTGCCTCAGCAGTGGCGGCATTCCGAGTGGAAAACGTTCTGAGCAGTGCGGCCTTCATCACACTCCATTAGACGACACAGCCCGGTGCCAGGACTTACGCAGTTACACAGTTTTACACTGCTGCACTATTTATGGTGCATTTTTTCTGTTTTCTGCCCTGGCAAGTGCCTCTTCCACAGCTTTGCGGGCGCGTCGCTGGCGGGCATCCACACTTTCGTAATAGAAAATCCCCAACAGATGATTGCGCCGCTGCACTGGAGTAAGCGCCAGCCAAGCATCCTCGGCCTTTACCGTCTCGCGGAAGAGTGCCCGCAGAACCGGTGGTGGATCCTGCTCGCCCTCCATGGCCAGCATCAGCCGTTCGGCCATTTTTTCAGCGCGTTTCTGGCGGGTTGTGGCGGTTTTGGGCTCAGCCACCCACTTGCCAATCTCGCGCCGCATTGAGGGCCCCAACTGCGCGAACCAGCGCTTGAGCTCCCGTTCGCCCCGCAGAAGTTTTCCCAGCTCAGCCGGCAGAGCATCCGTACGCTCTTCCAAGTCAGGCTCCAGAGCAATGCGCACTGTTTCGCCCACCCGCACTCCGGCTGCCAACTGCAGGGCGCGATTCACCAGCAGCATCTCGCCCGGCCCGCGCGCGTCGCCAAAGAGCGAGGAGCGGAAGGGCGCGCCGTTGAGTGTGCCGCACACCCTACGTCCGGCTCGCTCTGGCCAAGTCTCGGCCAAACGGAAGGGCAGACGCGCCACCACCCAGCGCAACCGGGTGCCGTCGGGTTCGAGCAAGGCGGTAAAGCTCTTTTTCATCATCAAGGTTCCCGCAGAGGATGAAAAATACGTGGCTTCAGTATGCCGTTCCTCTTCCGCAGCCGCAATCCAATATGCCACCGCAGCCGCAAATTTCCTGTACGGTACTGTGATTGGAAGCATAGGCTCCGCCGATAGGGGCAGCTGTAGGTCCGAAATGAACTGGAAGTGCTCTCTTCCCCGTTTGCGCCCGCGATGGGTCCACGGCCATGCTGATTGGCCGGGTTCATGGATGCTCATTCCCCATGAGGACAGTTATGGATCAGTGGAAAAACTTCAAGATTGGCACCAAACTCTACCTGCTTACGGCGCTGGCTGCCGTGGGCCTGCTGATATTTGCATCGCTGGCCTTTTCCGTTCTGAACGAGACCCGGGTGGGCTCGAAGATGAGCCAGCAGAATCAAGTAGCCATCGACATTGCCTCCAGCTATGAAAACAACACCCAGGCCTTGATCTACGTCCACCCGTGGGCCGTTGAGGTAATCGAAAACCCCGCCCCCGACTCACTACCCGGCTTCAAGCAGAAGTTCCACGACGCCCGCCTGAGCTTTGAAAAGAGCGCCGACGCGTTTGCGCAGGAGATTCCTGCTGGGCCCATCCGCGACCTGGTCAACGGCGAAGAACGCCGGACCGCCGAGGCGTGGTACCAACTGGCCGAGGATGAATTCATTCCTGCCCTGCAGGCCGGCGATCAGAACAAGGCCAGTAGCATCTGGCTGGACAAGATGCAGCCCCTTTTCAAGCAGAACCAGGAAGCCATCAACCAGATCAGCACCCTGACCGACCAGTGGATTGCCAAGAATAATACCGACGCCATGGCGATGGTCAAATCGCGCACCTGGACCATGGCGCTGTCCGCCCTCGCGATTCTGTTTGTGCTCATCACGCTGGGCATGCTGATTGCCCGCCAGATCGCCCACCAAATCAACAAGACGGCAGACTGCCTTGACCAACTGGCCCACTGCGATCTGACCGTGCAGATCGACATCGACTCCACGGACGAGATTGGCATGATGGCCCGCGCCGTCCAGCGCACAGTGGAAAACTTCCGTGAGGTGATGGGATCCATCCACAAGGGAGCCGAACTGGTGGCCGCAGCCTCGGCCGAGATGAGCTCCAGCACCGAGCAGGTAGCCCACCAGATTCAGGACAATATGCGCGCCGCCCAGCAGGCCGCCGCCGCCATGGAAGAGATGCAATCCTCCATTCGGGAGGTAACGCATGGCGCACAGCAGTCGGCAGACTCGGCACAGCACGCCGTGGATGCCGCCGGTCGTGGCGTTTCTGTCGTGGGTGAGGCGGTGGATGCCGTGCGCGGCATTGCCGACGCCACCAGCCAAGTAGAAAAGCGCATTATCGAACTGGGCAACAGCAGCGACCGTGTGGGCAAGATCGTGCTCACCATCAACGAAATTGCCGAACAAACCAACCTGCTGGCCCTGAATGCCGCCATTGAAGCCGCCCGCGCCGGCGAGCACGGACGCGGCTTTGCCGTAGTGGCAGGCGAGGTCCGCCGTCTGGCCGAGCGCACCAGTCAGGCCACCGGCGAAATCCGTTCCATGATCGAAAATATCCAGACCGAGACCGTGGAAACGGTCGAGGCCATGCAGATGGGCTCCTCCAAGGTGGAAAGCGGCGTGAAGAAAACCGCTGAGATGGGCCAGGCGCTGAACTCCATTCAGGAACTGAGCCAACAAAGCGGTAATCAGGCCCACCAGATTGCCACCGCCAGCAGCCAGCAGGACTCGGCCATCCACGAAATTGCCGGCAACGTCAACCAGCTAGCCGCATTCGTACAACAGGCCAACGAATCCGTGAGCCAGAACGCCCAGGCCTGCGCTGAACTGACCCATTTGGCCAACGACCTGAACGCTCAGGCCGTCCGCTTCAAACTCTGACCTTAACCCCGGAAAGAATATCCAGCAAAAAAGCCGCCCGAAGGCGGCTTTTTTGCATTGCGGGGATGCGGCTTAACGTTGCACCGGTCCCGGGTGAACTGCAGGCGTAGTGTTCACATTGTCCGGCACATCGCTCAGATGGATGCTGGCCTGAGCTTCGGGAACGGTGCCGTCATTCACCTGTATCTGCACCGGCCTGCCCTGAATCAGCAGACGCTGTACGGCCTTGCCGTGGGCCGGAACCAGTACACGCTGGGTGACGGAAGCGGTATCGCTGCGTACCGTCACTGGGACCTCGGCCGCGGCATAGCCAGCATTGGCAATATTCACTGAAACCAGCCAATTGCCGGCATTGGCGGTGGACGGGTAGACGCTTTCGATGGTCAGATCGGGCAGACCATGGTCATTGTTCACCCAGTCGGCAAAGAACCAGTCCAGATTGGCACGGCTTCCGGCCTGTTCCAGCAGCTTTTGGAAGGGGCTGGGACCATTATCGTGACCGTAGCCGGGGCTGACGTCGGCCTGCGGATTGTAGGCGCGCAGAGCCGCGGAAAGCGTTGCGTCGCTCGCCACATCCCGCAACATCCAAAGCACATAGGTTGCTTTTGTACGATAGTAGATGGGTGCAATGGCCTGCGCCAGCGGCTGGCCCGCAGCCACGCCAGGACTGGACGGTTCAGCCAGAGCCAGAGCGTTGCGCGTGGACTCCAGCGACTCCAGAGCCTCCTGCCGACCGCGCTGCTTTTCCAGCCAGAGCGTACCCATGAAGTGAGCCACGCCCTCGCTCAGCCAGGCGCGGGGCGACTGCATCCAGGCATGGGTCAAAGCGTGAGCCAGAATGCCGTCCAACTGCTCGGGCGCGGCAATGCGAACACTGGTAGCCAGCAGAGCGCCTGTTTCAAAGGGCGCGTCTTCGGGGTCAGGAAGATCCAGCACGGTCAGCTCAGCACGGGGCCGCTGGCCAAGCCAGCCCTGCAGGAAGGGCGTAACGTGCGCCGTGGATTCCGCCCAACTGGAGACTGCAGCGTCGCTGGCCGGAAGCACCCAGAAGGTGGTGTTGGTGCCCGGATGGGCGGTACGCTCGGCCACAAAGAGGCTGGGCGCATCAAAGCCGAGCGGCGCACCGGGCAGAGTGGCCGTGGCCACGCCATTCACCTCTGGGCCGACGCTCTCCACCGTAGTCAGTTCCAGCGGCACCGAATGGCCGTTGATAAGCGCTACCGTGGGCGGATGGCCGTGCGGAAATTCATCGGTCAGGCGCAGGCGGAAGTCAGCTCCTGCCAGCCGCATCTTGTGCTCGCCCATCTCGTCAAAGAGTTTGGCTCCGTCGCCCAGAATGGAGGCAACGCTGGCCACCGGGTACCAGACCACGTTGCCGAAGCCGCGCAGGCCGGTGAACTCCACGCCGATCTGGTCCCAGTCGGAGTGCAGCGCCACTTGGTCGGGCGTGCCGATGGCCATCAGGCGCTGGGCCGACTGCTGAATCGTGCCGGAGTAAGTGACGTCGATCTGCAGGCTTGCGCCAGAAGCCAGCGGCGTGGCCAGTGGTACCGCCGCCTCATGCAACTGGCCGGTGTGGTCCACATCGGAGTTCAGCGTAGCCACCGGAAAGCTGACGTTGCGGCCAGCCACACGGACCCGCTCCCAATTGAGCGACGACGAAAGCTGCAGCGGAAGGCGATTCAGCGGAGCCTTGCCATCGTTGCGCACGGTAAGCAGGGCGCGCACCGCAATCTGCTGGTCAGATGGGCGCAGACGCACGTCCATGTCGTAGGCAGTAAAGGTGATCGCCGCCCGTTCCGCATCCGTGGCGATGGGCGCGGTCACAGCCTGCGCCGCTGCGGGCAGAGCGGTCTGCGTTGTGGTCTGGCCGTTTTCGTCGGTCGAACGGGAAAAGATCACCTTGCCATGCGACTCGGTCTGGCCGTCCTGCACGGGCGGCGGAGGCAGATCGTGCGAACTTTGAGCGCGCACCGGCAAACTGAGCCAGAGCACGGCCGAGACGGCCACCAGAGCCGAGGAAAATTTCATGAACCCAAACCTTTCTGCTTCTTACGGGGTTTGGACACAGACTCCGCTGCGGGAAGAGCAGCCTGACGGCGCTGCCGGGCGGCCTCATAGAGCACCACGGCGGCGGCAGCCGACACATTCAGAGAGCTGACTCCACCGGCCATCGGGATGCTGAGCATGTGATCGCAGGTCTTCTTCACCAGATCGTGCAGGCCAGCGCCCTCGCGGCCCATCACCAGCACGCAGTTTCCGGTCAGGTCAAAGCGGTCGTAGTCGGTTTCACCACGCTCGTCCAGGCCGATCACCCAGATGTTTTTCTCTTTCAACTGCTCCAGCGAGCGCACCAGATTCACCACGCAGGCAATGCGCAAGTGTTCGGTGGCTCCGGCGCTGGCCTTTACGGCCACGGGGCTGAGCGGCGCGGCACGACGCTCGGTGAGCAAAACACCATCCACGCCTGCACCATCGGCTACACGCAAAAGTGCACCCAGATTCTGCGGATCTTCCACGCCGTCGAGCGCAAGAAGCAGCCGCTTTGCGCCACTGGCCGGTGCCTCAAAAAGATCCTCGATGGCGAGGAACTCCTGCGGGCGGCACAGCGCCACCACACCCTGATGGGCGGTGGTCTGGGCAATCTGGGTCAGTTGCTCGCGGGGCTCGGTGCGCGTACGCACTCCGGCTAGTTTGCACTGACTGACGATGCGGGCCAAGCGAGGATCCTGCCGCTCGCGTGCCACAATCACTTGATCGAATTTGCGCCGTCCGGCGCGCAGGGCCTCCTCTACGGAGTGCAGCCCAAAAAGAACGTCCATAGACCTTAGTGTAGAGCACCTTCGGCCACCTGCGGTGGGGCCAATTGCTTCGCGTGGCTAATCTTGCGGGCGTGCATGGCAACTGCCGATTCTGCAGCAATTTGCGAAATACCACCTGCGGTGGGGCCAATCGCTTCGCGTGGCCAAGCTTGCGGGCGTGCATGGCAACTGCCGATTCTGCAGTAATTTGCGAAATACCACCTGCGGTGGGGCCAATCGCTTCGCGTGGCCAAGCTTGCGGGCGTGCATGGCAACTGCCGATTCTGCAGTAATTTGCGAAATACCACCTGCGGTGGGGCCAATTGCTTCGCGTGGCTAATCTTGCGGGCGTGCATGGCAACTGCCGATTCTGCAGCAATTTGCAGAATGAGCTGACGGCTGAAAGCTGACATCTGACATCTGTATTCACCCACCCGTGGAAATCGCGCCCCAGTCACGATACCCTAATAGGAAGATGGAATCTTCTTCCCGAAGTACCCCCCGACGAGGTTTAGAGGCCTTCGCCTCCGCTGATTTCCGGCGTTTTCAACTGGCGCGCGTCATGCAGACCATCGGATCAGCCGCGCAGTCCGTAGCCGTGGCCTGGCAGGTTTACTCCATCACCCACCGGCCACTGGACCTGGGCTTTACCGGACTGGCGCAGTTTCTGCCCGGCCTGATCTTCCTGCTGCCCGCCGGCCACACCGCCGACCGCTTCGACCGCCGCAAAATCATCCTGCTCTGCTACAGCCTGCAGATGGTGTGCACCGTGGCACTCCTGACGCTGACGCTCAGGGGATTGCACAGCATTCTTCCGGTGTATGCGGTGCTATTTGTGCTGGGCACGGCGCGCAGCTTCGCGGGACCGGCCAACACGTCGCTGATTCCGCATCTGGTGCCGGAAAAATACTTTGTGAATGCCGTCACCTGGGGCGCAACCTGCTTCCAGTTCACCACCATTCTGGGGCCAGCCACCGGCGGCGTGCTTTTTGCACTACCACTGGTGCATTTTGTGTCGCTGGCGTCGTTTGAAGGCGCAGGAATCGTCTACGTCTTTAACCTGCTGGTGTTGCTGTGGTCCATTTTTCTAATCAGCGGCATGAAGGTGCGCATCGGCCGCATGGAAAAGAAGGATCTGTCACTGCATGTGCTGCTGGCCGGCTTCCGTTACATGGGCCGCTCGCCAATCCTGTTTGGCGCGGCCTCGCTCGACCTGTTTGCTGTTCTGCTGGGCGGAGCCGTGGCACTCACCCCCATCTTTGCCAGTGAGGTTCTGCACACCGGGCCGCGCGGACTGGGCCTGCTGCGTTCGGCTCCGGCCGCTGGCGCAGTGGCCATGTCTCTGCTAATGGCGCGCTTTCCGTTGCGCCGCCATGCGGGGCCCAAACTCTTTACCTGCGTGGCCATCTTTGGTGCGGCCACGGTGGCCTTCGCGCTCTCCCATAATCTGGCCTGCTCCCTGCTGGCGCTCTTCATTACCGGCATGGTGGATTCGGTGAGTGTGGTGATTCGCGGCTCGATTCTGCAACTGGCCACACCCAACGAAATGCGCGGCCGCGTGAGCGCCGTCAACTCGCTGTTCATTGGCGCATCCAATGAGCTGGGCGAATTTGAAAGCGGCCTGACCGCGCAGTGGTGGGGCGCGGTGCGGGCAACCATCTTCGGCGGCGTGGGAGCCATGGTGGTCAGCGGCCTGTGGGCCAGTTGCTTCCCCAGCCTGCGCAATGCCGACCAGCTCACCGCGGAAGCCTTGAAGGCCCACGTGCGCAACGAATAGACTCCAACGAAAAGGCCCGCTTGCAGCGGGCCTTTTCGTTGGGTTGAAACACGCGGCTACTTGTGCGTATTCACCTGCGCATTCAGGTAGTCGGCCAGATCATTTACATCCTGCTGCGTACCCGCCATGGGCGGCATGAACTTGCGGTAGGGCATATCGGGCTTGTAGTCATGCAGCATGGTGATGAAGTTGTGGATGTTGGCGCGGTCGCGCCCGGCCAGCAGCTTGCGCACCGGGCGGTAGCCATCGAGCGTGTGGCAGCTCTGGCACTCGCCGCGGAAGATGGCCTCGCCTCGCGAGTAGCTGGTTGCGCCACCGCCGTAGGTCCACAGCGAGTTCTTCAGGTAGCCCTCGTGATTGATGCGCTCCACATACGGAACGCGCACGCCATTCGAGTACATCCAGTTGCCGATCACATACGGCTTGCGCAGCATCTCACGCGAGTACTCGCCCGCGCCAGTCGCAATCAACGCCAGCAGCACCATGGCCAGCGCATGCGAGAGGTTGAAGTCCAGCGGATTGCGGTAAGCCAGGAAGTAAGCCACCCAGATAATGGTGGCCGAAACCATGATGATGACCAACGCCATGCGTGTGACAGTGGAGAAGGTTCCGGCATTCACCGTATCAATGCCCAGCGTAAGCAGCGCCTGCTGCGAGGCTGGCACCATCAGGTAGTACCAGAGCATCAGGAAGGGCATGGCCACGAACGACGGCACCAGCCACTTCACACTCCAGCGCACAAAGGTGGTCTTCAGCGCGGGTTCTTTGTCACCATCGATGCGGCTGGAGGTGACCAACGCCCAGACGGCGGCCAGCGAGCAGCAGACGCAGCTACGCAGCAGCAGACTCGGCCAGTAGGTCGGGTTGAAGAAGGCGTTCCAGAACTTGCTGGCCTCAGCGCCCGTGCCTGCCACACCCAGCCAGGTTGCGCCCGGCGTAAGCATGAAGGTAAGGATGCCGTTGATGATGACCAGCGTGGCAATCGACGCCCCGGCATAAACCCAGCCCACGGTCAGGTGCAGCTTCTCGTCGATGCGGTCCCACGTGTAGTAATAGACCGCAATGGTGGATAGCTCGACCATGAAGAAGACCCACTCAATGGCCCAGCCAAAAACGAAGTTGTGGATCAGCGTGCTGGTGGCCTCGGGATGGGTGAGACCGATGGCGAACCAGATGCCCACGCCTGAAACCGTGCCAAAGACGCCGGTCAGCAGCAGAAAAAACTTGGAGTGTTTGGCAATCTGCTTGAGCCATGCGGCCCGCAATGCCGGATCCTTGGTGGCCAGGGCCTTGCGCTCGGCCATGGGCAGGAAGAGTCCGCCGCCCACGGCGAACTGCGAGATCATGACGTGGAAGATGGCGATGATGCCAATCACCCAACCGGAGCCGAGAATAGGTATTTCCCAGAAAGGATAGTTCATGTACTAGCTCCTAGCTTCTAGCTTCCAGCTACTAGCTTCCGCTCGTCCCTGCTCAATAAGAATCCTTTGTTGCAGCAGGATGAGCTAGAAGCTAATAGCTAACATCTAGAAGCTGCCTACCGGATCGTCCAGTAGCCAAAAATCGTGGTGAACAGCACGGCAAGGATGACGAACAGGCCGAAGTAGTGGGCGGTGCGTCCGCGCTGGCCGCTCTCCTTATCCTTGTCGTAGAAGGGGATCAACAACCAGAGCACAATGCCCACGGTGAACAGCAGCATTCCGGCGATTTCACCCGCCTCCCCTCGCAGAAACGGCACTTGCCCCAGCAGCTTGAGTAGCTCAAAAGGGCTCATGAAGTACCACTCGGGATGAATGCCCATGGGAGCCGGAGCCAGAGAATCGTACTGCTTGCCCAGTTCCCATGGAAAGACGCTGGCCAGCAGGGCAAGGATGTTCAGCGTGATCAGCCACATGGCCAGATCCTTGCGCAGGAAGTTGGGAAAGAACGGCATGGATTTGCGCTCTTCGGGGGGCAGCGCGTCCACGCTGGGCGGCGCGGCGTTGCCATGCTTCTGCACCAACCACAAGTGGAAGCCAAGCAGCGGCAGGAAGAGCGCCGGAAGAACCACCACATGCAGGGCAAAGAAGCGCTGTACCGTGAAGTCGCCCACTTCGATGCCGCCCCGCAGCATGTTGGCAATCCCCACGCCGATCCACGGAATGGTCGCCGGAATCTCCAAGCCCACCTTGGTGGCAAAGTAACTGAGCTCGTCCATGGGCAGCAGATAGCCGCTGAAGCCAAAGACCGTAGCCAGAGCCAGCAAACCAAGGCCACTGAACCAGCCGAACTCCCGCGGCTTGCGATAAGCCTTCATGAAGAAGACCGAGAACATGTGCACCATGATGGAGAAGATCATCAGGTTGGCCGACCAGGAGTGCGCCGAACGAATCAGCCAGCCAAAGTGCATGGTAAAGGTGATCTGGCGGACCGACTCGTAGGCGTCCGCGCCCGGCCGGTAGTAGACCAGCAGCAACACACCCGTGAAGCACTGGACGAGGAAAAGGAAGAGCGAGATTCCGCCCCAGTAGTACCAGAAGGTGTGCTTGTGCACCGGTACCTGTTTGTGGCGGGCGAAGGCAAGAAGATCGGTGACTCCCAGCCGTTCGTCCACCCATTCGTACACGGAGCTCGTGATGCTCTTTGTGCTCATGCTTCTATCCTTTGTGCGCCTGCCATTGCATTTTCCGTGAGTGCGTCCCCGCAGAAACTTTTGCAAGGACCCTGCTAGGTGCGCGAAACCTGAACCCCGGCGTCGCTGACTGCTACTTTGTAGAGGGTGAGCGGCTTGGGCGGAGGTCCGCTGACATTGGCGCCGGTGTAGGGGTTATAGACCCCTCCGTGACAGGCACAATGAATGCGATCCTGGTCGGGTTCGTACTGCACCGTGCAGCCCAGATGCGTGCAGACGGCTGTCAGCGCAATCCAGCGATCATCCGCATGGTGAATCAGCATGGCCGGACGGCTGCCGAATTTGAACATCAGCACACTGCCCTTGGGCAGCTTCTGCGCATCCTTCAGCGTCACCTCGGTGACGGCTGCCATGCTGGCCGCCTGCTCCACCGGCGAGGCCAGATAGCGATAGATGGGATAGGCCAAGGCTGCCGCATAGCCAACACCAGCCACGGTAGCCACAGCCAGAAATGCCCGGCGGGTATTCTGCTCGCCGCGCTCTTCCACAAGATTTGAGGAATTTTCCAGTTCGCTCATGGTCTAGGCCGCCCCCTCCATGGTTTTCTGCGCGCGCGCAACCACTGAAATCAGCCAGCCCACCACACCCAGACCAGCCACAAACAGCAACAGGAAGAGCCCGACAACGCTCCAGTTGGTAACCACTACACGGTCCCACACGTTGTAGCCCTTGCCGAGCAGGGTCAGGTCGCGCACTGCATCGCGGTAGATGACCAGCGTAAGCTCGATCAGCAATACCAGAACAGCTCCGCTCCAGGCCAGCAGATTGGAGGCAATTTTGCCAAAGCCTGCTAGTGCGCCCAGCAACACGGCAACCACCACCAGCGCCAGCCATCCATAACCGGTGAGCGCATAGAAGCGATAGAACTCGTAGCCCGCCGAAGGAGCGGCCAGAGCGGCTTTCACGGTTCCCGGCTGCACCGCGTTCGCCCACAGACCGGCGATCAGATAGACGACGCCGAACAGCGCCGCCACCTTGCCGCCCAGTCCGGCCAGAAACTTCTGCTCCTCAGCCGTAAAGGTGGAACGCGCCGCCAGATAGACCAGCCACAGACCACCCACGAACAAACCGCCCGCCAGCATCAGCAGAAAACGCGGCTCGGCCGTCGGATCGCCATGGGGCAGAAGCGCCCCCAGCGCCGAGGCTTCATACATCTGCTTCCAGGCTTCGGGCCGCAGCATCAGGGTCATGTTGGTGGTGAGAATTTTGGCCACGCAACCGGCCAGCAACCAAGCCACGGAACCCGTCACCCAGGCGCTCTGGCCCGCTTCCAGCTTGGCGCTGAAGCGGTACAGATGCCAGTAGACAGCCATGAGCAGAAAGACCACGGCAATCCAGTAGACGCCGATCAGAACGCTCGACGTGTAGAGAGCGCGACCGTAGAGCACCTGTGCAAACAGGAGCGGAGGCACGCCCAGATTGATCACATAGGTCATGACCACGGTGAGCCGACGGGCAAGAGCCCTGGCCGCCACCAGCGCCGCCGGATTGTTCCGGAAGAGGCTGAGCAAAATGGCCAGAAGAAGACCGCCAAGAAGCATCTCCACGGCCACAAAGTGCAGCGCCAAAGTTACGATGTGCAGAGCTTTGAGCAGCCATACCGGTGCGGGCAAGGGAATAGGATCAACTGCGGGATACAGAGGCATAGACCCCCTCAGGACTCCAATTTTTGTGCCTCAACTGTAATCCCGTTTTGTATGAATGCGAAATAGAATTCTTGAAAAAATATGGCCCCGTCTCTTCCAGGTCAAAAATACAAACCCGGGAAAGACAAGGCCACATGGAATACGACGTATCGGAACAGCAAGAGCCTAAAAAGTGATTCTTCCCGCCAACTCCAAACTGCGGGGGCCTGCGCCCTCGGCCTGCTGCAGCGCCGTAATGGTGCCAAAACCCGCCGCGTCCGCCTGCATGTTGGGCGGTTCATAGTTGCGATGGTTCAGGGCGTTGGCCGCCTCCACGCTCAATTGAAAGCTGCTGCGAGCCGTCAGCGGAACGGTTTTGGAGAGCGAGAAGCTGCTGATCTGGCTGCCCGGGCCCACCACGCCACCCACCGGAGCATTGCCGAAGCGACCAATGCCGATGGTGTCGCCATTCAAGTCGGTGGTCTGCAGATTCGCATACGGAAAGGCCGCCGGATTGAGCCACTGCGCGGTAGTGCGATGCGCGGCGTAGGGCGAAACACTGCGGTCCTGGTCAGTGCGTGTCTGGCCCACGGTGGTCAGGATGTTGGTGTTGGCCGGATCAACCGTGGTTTCGTACGGCGTCATGAACGGGCCGCTCTGCAACACGATCACGCCTCCCCACTGCCAGCCGCCCAGCACTGCATTCGTCAGTCCGCCGGTATTCAGCCAGCGCTGCTTGGCACCGAAAGGCAGATCGTACAGATAGGTGGCCAGAAAGCGATGACGGCGATCATAGACCACGTTGCCGTAATCCAGACCGGGATGAAAACGGTCGGTCAGAAAGCTGCCACCGGCAATCGCGAAGGCATTCGGCGTAGCACCGCCGGCATTCGACAGGTCGCGGGTGAAGGTATAGCTGGCATCGAAGGTCAGAGCCTTGCCGCCGTGGCGCGAAAGCTCCAACGTACCACTGTTGTAGTTACTGAACGAAGCGTTCTGCACGCTCTGAATCACGGCAAAGTCAGAGAAGGGCCGCGTGCTGCTTACCGCGCTGTAGCCGAGCGTATTGGCATGCACTTGGTTCAGATCCACCATGGCATCCAGATCGCACCCCTTGCTACCGGTATAGCTGGCGCGCACGCCAATCTGCTTTCCAAGGTCCTGCTCCACGGTCAGGTTCCACTGCTGCACCGTGGGTTCCTTGTAGTGCACCGGATAGGCGTAATCAAAATTGGCCGTGGCCGCAGTCGATGCGTTGAAGGGCGTTTCGCCCGTCGTATTTGGGAACGAGAGCAGCGGATTGTTGTTCGCATCCAAGCTGTTCACGTACGTGGGCAAAAAGCTGGAGTGAACAGCCCATCCAGTGTAGAGAGAAAAGCCAAGTGGCGTTTCAATGAAGCGTCCCCAACCGCCGCGCACTACCGTCTTGTCGGTGGCAAACGGCCTCCAGGCAAAACCAATGCGCGGAGCAATGTCGCTGTAGTTGGTGGAACGCAAGGCCGAAGGAATGCCCGCCTGCGCTGCGGTAATCACCGGCGTAGGCGCAATCGAGCTGGCAAACTGCGTGGACGTATCAGCCAGCGCCGCAGCGTTCGGCACCACCACCGCACCGGTCACCGTGGAACCATCGGTTCCCTTGCCGGTCCAGTCCGGAACAAAAGTGGCCGTGTTTCCGCTGGTCTCGTGAATAGGCGGATGCAGTTCATAACGCAGGCCCAGATTCAGCGTCAAGTTATGTGTAACCTTCCAGTCGTCCTGCGCAAACCACGCATAGGAGTAGCCACGGCCATTCATCAATGGATTGTTGGTAGAACTAACCTCATCGTGATCGGGATAGCCCAGCAGGAAAGCCGTGTAGGGATCGCCGATGTTTTCGCCCACTGTGGAAGAACCATCGAAGACATACCAGCCCGAACGGTAATTACCGAAGACGTTGTCGTCATGATCGGTAATGCGCTTGAAGTCCATGCCGAATTTGAACGAGTGATTATGGTGCGTCCACGACAGATTGTCGAGCAGCTCGACGACCTGCCCACGCTGCGTGCCGGGATTGCCCGCGCCGGTCGACATGAAACCCGTGATCTGAATCTCCGGGGCTTCCGAGTAAGTCTGATCCACCTGCAATGCAGGCATGCCGGTCTGTTGCAGGATGTTGGCCGTCGAAAAGGTCTGCGTCTCGCTGGTGTGCTGCGCGTTGAAGCCGCCACGGAACTCATTCAGCAACTGCGGCGTGATGACGAAGTTATGCGCAAAGGTCAGGCCTTCGTCGATCTCCGGCGTATTGAAGCCGCCCAGCAACGGGCTACCAGCCTCGGCACAGTAAGTCACAACACAGCCTTCCGACGGTGCGGTAATCACCTGACGATTCTTGTAGCTGAAGCGCGCAAAGACGCTCTGGCGGCTGCTGAGCGTCTTGTCGATGCGCACGTCGCCCTGATTAGCCGAGATCGGCGCACGGAAGTTGTTCTGATAGTTGTTCGAGTAAGAGCCGTCCGCGCCGTAGTTGGGCGTGGGCACCAGCAGGTTCAGCAGCTTGGCCGAAACCGTGCTGACCGGCACGCTACCCGGATTGAGCGCCGTCACGCCATCGGGCTGGTAGATGTTGCTTACGCCCTGCCCGGCAAGGTAGTTGGTTAGGTTGCCCGTCCGCATCTCGTTCGAAGGAACGCTCAACAGCAGCGGCGTTTCACGCGGCAGGCGCAGGCCTTCAAAGCTGACAAAGAAGAACGACGGCCGATCGTTCTGCCAGAAACCGGGAACATGCAACGGTCCACCCAACGTGCCGCCAAAGTCGTTCATGATGACCTTCGGCTTCGAAAGCGCGAAGGGATCATTGGCGTTCAGCACGGTATTTTCGTGATTCTCAAAGACCCCACCATGCAGGCCGTTGGTGCCTGCCTTGCTGACGGTGGTGATGTCGGCCACGCCGCTGAATTCTGCGTTGTTGTTCGATTCCGAGACGCGGATCTCTTCAATCGAATTGAAGCTCGGAAACATTTCGTTGACCGGACCGGAAAACTCCACGCCCACGCTGGAGATGCCGTCGATGGTCACACTGAGCAGTGCGGCAGTAGTGCCCATCACGGCCAGTTCGCCGCTGTCGTCAGTCTGCACACCGGCCTCGGTGGTCAGCGTGGAAATTGGGCTGGTGGATCCGGCAGAACGCGAGTAAATGGCGATGGGCAGGCTCACCAGCTCTTCGCCCACCTTGGTCTCGGCCAGATTCGAGACGTCAGTGTTGATCACCGGAATGGCCTCATCAGCCACAATCACCGTCTGCGTCTCAGCGCCCGGCTTCAACGCCACATCGGCGCGGCGGCTTTCACGGGCATTCAGCGCAAAGGTCGGCAGCGTAACGCTCTCAAAGCCCTGCTCGGAAATGAGCAGCGCGTACTGGCCCACTTCCATGTTCTTGAAAGAGTAGTTACCCGCGGCATCGGTGGTCATGTGGCGCTGAACGGTAGTGCCCACGTCCGTCAGTGTCACCAAAGCTCCGGGAACAAGCGCTCCCGTGGTGTCGCGCACCGTACCCTGAATCGTGCCAAAGGTGGATTGCGCCTGCGCCATGCAGCCCGCAAAAATCAGCAACAACAACAGAAAAAGCACACACGTGCGACAACAACGGACAGGGAGGGACAGCAAATGCATCAATAGATGGCCTTTCAGAAGGGAATGAAGAATCGACCCGTTTTTTACAATTTTTTAATCGGGGGTTCATTCAATACTTTATCGTTCCTTTGCCTGAACGGGACGGCTTTTTTAAAAAAAAACGGCCATGCGAAAAAACACAACCAAACCCGCGCCCCAAGCGGCGATTCCCCGGTTTTCACAAGAGACGAAATGCAACATATTTGGTGCAGTTATTTTCCACCCGTTTGCATCCACTTTCGGGAAGTGTTTCAATGAGCTTATTGAAACAGGGGTGCTCCACTGTGGTGGGGCTGAGAAAACACCCTAGAACCCGATCCGGATAATGCCGGCGTGGGAAGCTTTCAGGGCTTTGTGGCTCTATATGCCGCTTGGCCTCCTCTTCTTCCTCCTTTCCGTGTTCCCCTGCTTCGATCCGTTTTTGTCGAAGGGGGTCCCCATGTCTTCCAGAACTCATACCCTGCGTTTGTCCGCGGTTCTTGCCACCACATTGCAGCTTGCGCTCTTTTCCGCAGGCGCGCAGACGGCAGCCCCGCCGCAAAATGCACCCGGTGCCACGCAAACCAAACTGCCCGGCGTAACCACCACCGTCGTCGTGCATGGCGAAAGCAAGGACGATTACCTGCCGGAGACGCTCACCGTGGGCACACTCGACGGCATGGAGATGAAGAACGCTCCGCTATCGGTCACGGCCGTCACCCGCGAACTGCTCACCGACCAGGGCGCACGCGTGCTCAGCGACGTCATCAAAAACGATGCTTCGGTGGGCGAAGACTACGCCCCGGTGGGCTACTACGGCAACTTCCAGATGCGTGGCTTTCCTCTCGACCTGGCCACCGGGCTGCAAATCAACGGTCTGACCATCGCCGGTGAGCAGGACGTTCCGCTCGAAAACAAGCAGAGCGTCGAATTCCTGAAGGGACTAGCTGGCGTGGAGAGCGGCGTGGCCTCGGCCGGTGGACTGATCAACTACGTCACCAAACGCCCCACAACCATTGAAGCCGTGGATCTAGCCACCGATCAGCGCGGTTCCAGCTACGGCGCCGCCGATCTTGGCCACCTCTTTGGCGCGCGCAAGCAAGTGGGCGCACGGCTCAATCTGGCCGGAGAACGCATCCAGAGCTACGTCAATGGTGCCGACGGCTGGCGCGCTGTGGGCACGGGCGCGGCGGACTGGAAGATTGACTCCCACTCCACACTGACCGCCGACTTTGAGTACCAGCACAAGAACGAACGCTCGGTCAGCGGCTATGAACTACTGAACGGAACCGCACTGCCCGACATTACGCAGATTTATCCCTCGACGATGCTCGGCTTCCAGAGCTGGGCCAAGCCCAACACCTTTGACACCTACAACGCCTCGGCCCGCTATAGCCGCGATCTGACCCACGGCTGGCGCGCCCAGGCGGCCGGAAGCTACAGCCACTCGCTCATCGACGATAACGTGATCTACGCCTACGGCTGCAGCTACGAGGCTGCCTGCGCTGGCACCGCCGGTAACACCTTTGCTCCCGATGGCGGTTACGATATTTACGACTACCGCAATCCCGGCGAGTTACGCATCGACGCCGTGGCACAAGCAGTGGTGAGCGGGCAACTGCACACCGGCACTCTCACGCATGAGATCAGCGCCGGCGGCGAACTCTTTCTGCGCAACGTGCGCATGCCTGGCTTCTATACCTACGGCAATCCATCCTCAACCGATGGCGTTATTCAGGATGGCGGGGTAGACGCCTACATCGGCTCCGACAACATCTATCAACCCGTCACACCGCTCGACTTGAGCGTGGTCGAGAATCCCCACCAGCAGGCCGGCCCGCGCCGTTTGTACGAAGACAATCATCAGGCCGCGCTGCTTCTGCAGGATCGCCTGCGCCTGCCCGGCCATATTCAACTGATCGCTGCCGGCCGCTACGATGCGCTGCACGATCACAACTATTCGAACTGGGCTACGCACCCGACGAATTCGCCTGTCTTCACCGACAAAAACATCTGGCTTCCGCAGTTTGCCGCCACCTATAACCCGACTGAAAATCTGACTTTCTATTCCAACTATGGTGTGCTGCTCTCACTGGGGCCCGAGGCTGCATGGTGGGTCGACAATGCCAACCAGTATCTTGCTCCCTTCTTCACCCGGCAAACGGAAGTGGGCGCCAAGTACGGCTTCAACCAGCGTCTACTGGCCACTGTGGCACTCTTCCGCATGCATGCACCCTTCTTTTATCCGCGTGTGCTTACTGTAGCCGACAGCTACTGCCCCACGGGCGCGGCAGGCGACTTCTGCTTTGAAGCCGATGGCCATGAGCACCACGAAGGCATCGAGCTGAACATGGAAGGCAAGGCCACGCGCTGGCTGCGCTTGACGGGCTCGGCCACGGCCATGAATGCAGAATCGGTCGATACATCCACGCCCACCGACAATAGCAAGCAGGTAACCAATCAGCCGCATCTGCGCACAACCGTTTTTGCCGATGTGCTGCTGCCGCACGCAAGGGGTCTGCATCTGCTGCCCGGCTGGAGCTACACCGGCCGCAAGGAAGCCGCCAATGACGACAGCATAAGCGCACCCGGCTACAACATCTTCAATCTGGGCGCGCGCTACACACCCGGCGGCGATCAGGGGCACATCACCTACCGCATCTACGCCGACAACATTACCGATAAACGCTACTGGAAGGACACTGGCTCAAGCTACGGCGACACCTTTGTCCATCTGGGGGCCCCCACGACAGTTCGCCTTTCGGCGCACTACACTTTCTAGATGAGCACTGCTGCACAGGTTCACGGAATGGATGGCTCGCTGGTTGCATGCGACTGGCCGCCGATCACGCTCGACGAGCTGACCACGCTCTTTGCACGTCTGCCTGGCTGCGGCCAGCCCCGGCGCATCCTTTCCGTGAGCCCACGCCCCTTTTCCGCGGCCTGCGTGGTAGAAACCAACGCGAGCCACATCTTCGTCAAGCGCCATCCGCGCTCGGTGCGCTCGGTCGATGGCCTGGAGCAGGAGCATCGCTTCATGGCCCATCTGCGGGCCCATGGAGCGCCTGTCCCCCACGTCTACAGCAGTGAAGAGGGCCACACCGCGCACGCGCAAGGCGAGTGGACCTGCGAAGTACACGAGGTTCCTCAGGGTGTGGACGCCTACCAACAGGCGATTTCCTGGACGCCCTTTCACACCGCCGCGCATGCCCACTCTGCCGGTTTCATGCTAGCCCGCCTGCACCTTGCCGCCGAGGGCTATTCCGCACCAGCACGCTCCATGCAGCCGCTAGTGGCCAGCTTTTCCATCTTTGCGTCAGAAGATCCCGCGCATGCTCTGGAGCACTACCTGGCCGCACGGCCCGCGCTTACGCGCCACGCCAATGCGCGCCGCTGCGCGCTCGAAGCGCTCGACCTGCTCGCGCCTTTTGCTGCGGAACTACAGCCGCTGCTGCCTGCGCTTCGGCCCCTGTGGACGCACAACGACCTGCACGCTTCGAACATGCTCTGGTCCAGCGCCGCATTCGATGCTCAGGCTGTGGCCGCCATCGACTTTGGCTTGGCCGACCGCACCAATGCCGTGCACGACCTGGCCCATGCCATCGAGCGCAACATCGTGGAATGGCTCACGCTGGTGAACGATCCCGTGCATCCCGAAGCGGTAGCGATTCATTTCGACCACCTTGAAGCCTTGCTCACAGGCTATGAATCGGTGCGGCCACTCCGCCGCGAAGAAGCTGCCGCGCTTGCGCCTATGCTGGCGCTCTGCCATGCAGAGTTCGCACTCACCGAAGCCGATTACTTCCTCGGCCCCCTGCACAATGAAGAACGCGCGCCCTCCGCCTACGACGCCTATCTTGTCGGCCACGCACAGTGGTTCCGTGGCGCAGGTTCAAGGCTGATTGAAGACCTTCGTACGTGGGCGGCCAAACGCACCTTTGCGGAGGCTATGCAATGACCTCTCTGTTTTTTACCTGCGTGCACTATCTGGCCGCCAATGCGCTGGAAACCGCAGGCATGCTCTTTACGCTGGCCGGAATCTGGCTAACCACACGACGGCTGATGCTCTGCTGGCCCATCGTGCTGGCCGCCGACCTGCTCTATCTGCTGATCTTCTTCCGCGCCCAGCTCTATTCCGATGCGCTGCTGCAGATTTTCTTTGTTGCATTCACGCTCTACGGATGGTGGCACTGGGCGCGCGGCGTGCAGGAAGACGGCACAGTGTGCGTGGAACAACTCAGCATGCACGGCTGGATCAAAGGCCTTGTCGCGGGTGCGATGGGCGCGGTGCTGCTCGGCTGGCTGATGGTGCGAGTGGGCGCGGCGCTGCCCCATCTGGATGCGGCACTGACGGCCTACAGTCTGGTGGCAAGCTGGTGGCAGGCGCGCAAACATCTGGCCAACTGGATTCTCTGGATTGCTGTCGATCTCATCTACATCGGCGAATACATTTACAAAGGACTCTATCTAACTTCCCTGCTCTACGCCTTGCTGGTTTTGCTGGCCGTGCTTGGCCTGCGCGACTGGAGCCGAGCTCCACTGAACATGCATACCGCACAGGCTGCCGACTAAGTTTCAGCATCCATTCAGAAAATTGACGTTCAAAAAGATCGCGCAAAAATCCCCGTTCGTCGCGTATTTTCACGCAGCCAAACGGGGATTTTTTGCAGAAGTGAAGATCAACGTCCCGGGTTCGGCACCTAATTCAAAAGCTCCTCGCCCTTGCGATAGCGTGCGAGTTCCTCCGCGGCAACCTGCAGCGAACGCGGCGCAAATTGCGGCGTGGAACCAGCCACATGCGGCGTAATCAACAGATTCGGGCAGGACCACAGCGGATGGCCTTCGGGCAACGGCTCAGGGTCGGTCACGTCGAGCGCGGCGCGGACTTTACCAGCCTGCAACGCGGCCACCAGCGCATCCGTATCCACCACGGGACCACGCGCTGCATTCACCACCAGCGCTCCCTGTGGCAGCAACTCTAGCTGGCGCGTGCTGATCAGATGACGGCTTTCAGCGGTAAGCGGAAGAATCAGAATGACAACCTCTGCCTTGGGCAAAAGACTGTCGAGTTCGCTGACCGCATGCACGGCAGGATCTTTGCGTGGACTGCGGGCTACCCGCGTCAACTCTACATGAAAAGGTTCAAGCAACCGTTCGATCTCCTTGCCGATTGAGCCATGGCCCACCAGCAACACGCGCTTGCCAGTCAGTTCCTCCAGCATCACAGGAGGATAAAGCGGACGCTGATCGCCGGTCATCACAGCATACTGCGCGGGCGATTCGAAGCGCCGCTTCCATGCGCCCTGGCGCCGTACTTCGTCATAAAACGGCAGGTGCTTGAGCATGGCCAGAATCGCGGTCAACGTCCACTCCGCCGTGCTGGTGGAGTGCGCACCGCGGCCGCTGCAGATGATCACGTCAGGGCCACAGGTTCCCGGAATCCACTCCGTGCCCGCCATCAGACTGAGCACGAGTTTCACCCCGCGCAGCTGCGGCCAGATCTTCACAGCTTTATTCGCGTAAGGGTCAGGAATCCACACATCGAGTTCTACAGTGTGGTCCAGTCCATCGGGCAACGCAATCAATTCAACATCTTCAGGAAATACGCCGAGCATTTCGACGGGAATCACAGCAGGGTAACCAACACGCAACATAGGTGATCTCTCCGCTCCTTGCCTTCATGCTATCGCAGCACAGTGCCAGAACGGAGCAACGACAAGTGCGCTGAAGAGCATGAGCGGGATCACAGCGCGGGGATGCCGACATGCGGCATCCTATTTTATGAGACAATATTGCACCAGGATACCGCATGCGCCTGAGAAGTAGTAAGACCTATTCGCAGCATGAACTTGCCGTAAAACTGCGACTAAAAAAAAGTAAGATCGCCGGATTTATTTCACCCGAACATGTGCGCCTCATGATTCACGCTGCCAAGATAGCCCTGGCGGCCTCGATCAGCTGGTGGATTGCCACGTGCATCGGGCTCCCTGATGGCTATTGGGGATCGATCAGTTCGGTCATCGTTCTGCAGTCTAACTTTGGAGCTACGGTCACGGCCAGCCGCGATCGTTTTCTGGGAACCATCATCGGTGCGATTGTTGGCTTCTCCTGCTCTTTGTTCCTCACTACACCGTGGAACTTCATGCTGGCCCTGCTGATCGCCATCACCTTCTGCGGCCTGATCGGATTTCGCGGCAGTATGCGACTGGCGGGCGTCACCATCTGCGTTGTCATGCTGGTGCATGCATCTGGACCTCGCTGGCAGCTTGCCTGCTTCCGCGTTTCCGAGGTAATGCTGGGCATTGCCACCGCGCTTGTGATCAGCACCGTGATTCTTCCTGATCGCGCACGGCTCCATTTACGCGATGGACTGGCGCAGGAATATCTTGTGCTCGGCTCCTATTTTGAGGCCATTCTGGAAGGTTTTGGCGGCACACCCCGCAAAGATCTGTCCACTTTGCGTAACGAAGTCTCTGCACTGCTGCGCGACAACAATCAGTTGCTTCAGGCCACACGCAATGAGCCTTCCGGCGGCCCCGGATGGAGAGAAGGCCTGGGGATGATCCTGCAGTTCGGCCTGGGACTTTTTGAGGCCTTGCGCGCCCTGGATTTCGCAGTGCAGGACAGCCACAGCGACGATTACGCGCAGCAACTCGAGCCTGAACTTGGCCATCTGGCACTCGATATCCGCTCCGGATTTCATCACGTAGCGCGCTGCATTCATAAGTGGCGCTTTGATATTTCGCCCCAAGGCATGAACCTCGAAAAGGACATCGCTGACCTGGAAGCACGCATGGACAGCGTGCGCCACAAGGGCATTGGCTTTTCGCAGGCCGAGATTCTGCGCGCCTATGCCGTACAGTTGCATTTGAAGCAGATTGCCCGCCAACTGCGCGCCTCGCGTGTAGAAACGTGGCGCGCAATCGGCAACCATGTGCCGCACGAATCTCATCCGACTCCCGCAAGCGAACAAACAGCTTCCGAGATCGATCAAAACACTTCAAACTGCGAGTAGATTGGTATAGACGGCCATGCCGGCCACGGCATCCACGTTCAACGCAGCCAGCGCATCAATCTCCTGCTGGCTGCGAATCCCTCCGGCCACAATCAATTGCTTGGCAGTAAGCTTGCGCAGGCGCTCGGCCACATCCAACGGAAAGCCCTGCAGCATACCCTCGCCATCTACATGCGTGTAGAGAAACGAAGAAACATAAGGGTCGAGCGCAGGAATCGCTGCGTCTGGCGTCAGCTCCACCTGCTCCTTCCATCCCTTCACGGCAATGCGTCCGTTCTTGGTGTCAATGCCGGCAACAATCTTGTCCGCGCCCACGGCTACTGCAAGTTCAGAGGCAAAAGCAACGTCCACCTTGCCATCCGCAGTGAAAAGTTTTGAGCCAATAATCACGCGCTTGGCACCTGCCGCCAGCACCTTCTGCGCACGTTCAACGGTGTGAATTCCGCCACCTGCCTGCACCGGCAAACGCTTGGCAATCTGCTCCACAAGCGCAGAGTTGTCGCCCTGACGCATGGCCGCATCCAGATCAATCAACTGCACCATCGGGTAGCGCGAAAACTTTTCGATCCAGAAGTCAAAGTCGTCGAAGGCGAGCTTGAGTTTTTCACCGCGCACCAGTTGGACGATGCGTCCACCCAGCAAATCAATCGAAGGAATCAGCATGGCAACCTCACGGAAACGCCGGCCCGGGCCAGCTCTTCTTTGAGCGAACGCGCGCTCGAAATACCAAAGTGAAAGATGCTCGCAGCCAGCGCCGCATCGGCCTTGCCCCGGCCAAATACATCTACAAAATGATCGACCGTTCCAGCACCACCAGAAGCAATCACGGGAATGCTCACGGCCTCGCTCACCGCTGCAGTCAACTCGCAATCAAATCCAGCGCGCGTGCCGTCGGAGTCCATCGATGTGAGCAGAATCTCGCCCGCACCACGCTGCTCGGCCTCTCGCGCCCACTCCACAACGCGACGCCCCGCGGGCTTGCGGCCGCCCTGCACGAAAACTTCCGCATCGCGCACTGGATCGGCCGCCTGCGGGTTGCGTCTTGCATCAATGGCTACAACCACTGCCTGCGCACCAAAGCTGCGGCCAATGTCGTCGATGAGCAATGGATTTTTGAGCGCGGCAGAATTCACACTCACCTTGTCGGCTCCCGCATTGAAGACCTGTTCCGCATCCTGCGCTGAGCGAATGCCGCCGCCTACACAGAAAGGCACAAAGAGTTCCGCAGCCGTACGGCGCACTGTGTCGAGCAGCGTGGAGCGGCCTTCATGCGTAGCCGTAATGTCGAGCAGCACAATCTCATCCGCACCCTCGCGGGCATGACGCGCGGCCTGCGTAGCCGGGTCTCCCGCATCCACAATGTCAACGAACTGCACGCCCTTGACCACGCGGCCATCGCGCACGTCCAGACAGGCAATAATGCGCTTGGTAATCATGCAGCCTCCTTCGGCGTCCACTTCAGGAAGTTCGAAAGAATCTTCAATCCCGTGGCTCCTGATTTTTCCGGATGAAACTGCGTGCCCATCACATTGCCACGCTCAACCGCAGCACTGAAAGGTTCAATATAAAAAGTCTTTGCCGCCGTATCCGCTGTGAGTGGCGCACGGAAAGAGTGAGTAAAGTAGACAAACTCGCCCGGTTCAACTCCAGCAAGCAGCTTTGAATCCGGCCGCGTTTCCAGCGAATTCCACCCCACATGCGGGATCTTTTCCGTGCCCTCCGTGAAGTGCTCCACGCGCTCTGCGAAGTAGCCAAGACCGGGCTGCTCGGACGCTTCACTTGACCCGGCAAAGAGCCACTGCATCCCCACGCAGATGCCAAGGAATGGAATCCCCTTGGCAATCGACGCGCGAATCGCGCCCGTCAATTCGGTATTATCGAGCCGCGCAGTCGCTGCAAAGTGGCCCACGCCGGGAAGAATAATCTTCTCTGCGCTTTCAACCAGAGAAAGATCGCCGTCCGTGACAATCGTCTCTGCGCCCAAGTGGTGCAGGGTCTTCAAGACGCTGGTCAGATTGCCTGCTTTGTAATCAATCACCGTAACACGCATGAAGTCTCCGTAATATTAGAGCAGACCCTTTGTTGAGGGCAGCATTTCTCCTAATTGCTTGTCGCGTGAGCAGGCCGTGCGCATGGCGCGCGCAAATGCCTTGAAGATGGCTTCAATCTTGTGATGATTGGATCGGCCATACATCGTCTTCACATGCACGTTGGCGCGTGCGCCGCGAGAAAACGCTTCGAAGAAGTCCGTCACAAGCTCTGTCTGCAGATCGCCTACCAGGCGCGTACGCACCTTGGTATCGACCACATAAGCAGCACGCCCGCTCAGGTCAACAGCGGCAATCGCCAGCGTCTCATCCATCGTCATCAAAAAGTAACCGGCGCGCAGAATGCCGCGTTTGTCACCGAGCGCTTGATCGAAAGCCTCACCAAGCACAATGCCCACATCTTCGACGGTGTGGTGCTGATCCACGTCAAGGTCGCCGGTGCACTTCAAATCAAGATCGAATGCGCCGTGTCGCGTGAACAGCTCCAGCATGTGATCAAAAAAGCGAATGCCGGTGGAGACGTTATAGCGGCCTCCACCTTCAAGGGTGAGCTTGAGCGCGATCTGCGTCTCGGTGGTATTGCGCTCTACCGCAGCACTGCGCAGACTTCCCACAACGACTTTGGGCGCGGCAGTTTTCTTTGCTTTTGTCGGAATTTTCTTCGTAGCCATCAGTCTCCTTACGAGGCGCGCAGTACGGCCATGGTCTGCTTAAGCGCAGCAATCGCGCCCTTGATCTGCTCGCGAGTGCCCATGGTGATGCGCACTCGGCCTTCGCAACCAGGATCGGCGGAACGATCACGCACCAGCACTCCAGAAGCACGCATGTGCTCAACAAATTCCTTGTGCTTTGCGCCAATGTCGACGAGCACGAAGTTCGCCTGACTAGACCAGCGGCGCACATTGAGCGCATCGAGTGCGGCTTCGAATTCGCTGCGTGCAGCGCAGACCTCCGCCACATACCAGTTCAGATATTCTTCGTCGGCAAGCGCGGGCGGCAGGCAAGCCAGTGCCAGCGAGTTCACGCTGTAAGGCGAAAGTACGCGACGAATCCACTGCATCAGCTCAACTGGACCAGCCAGTAGGCCAAGACGCAAACCTGCAAGCCCATAAGCCTTCGAGAAGGTGCGAGCCAGCATCAGATTCGGCACCTTGCCGATCAGATCAATGACAGTTTCACCGAAGAAGTGGAAGTAAGCCTCATCCACCAGCACCACAGCCTGCGGCGCACGACGCGCAATCTCCAGCAACTGTTCCCGTGTGGCTACCGTGCCCGAAGGGCTGTTGGGATTGGCGATGGCAATGATCTTGGTGCGGGGCGTAATGGCTGCCAGCAGCTTTTCATAGGGAAAAGCAAGATCATCGTCGGCAAGCACCGGAACAGCTTTGGCATCGGTGGCCGAAGCATAGACCTCGTACATGGTGTAAGTAGGAACGGGCAGCAGCAACTCATCGTCTGCTTCAAGAAACGTCTCGAAGAGCACGTGAATCGCTTCATCCACACCGTTGGTCAGCACGCACTGCGCGGGATCGAGTCCGAGCGTGTTGGCGACAATCTTCTCTACCGGCTCGCGTTCCGGATAAAGCGTGAGCGCTCCGGTGGTGATGGCATTGAGCGCTTCACGCACTCGCGGCGAACAGGCCAGCGTGTTCTCATTGAAGTCCAGACGCAGCACATCGCGTTTGCCAAGCGGCGGATGATATTCCTTCATGGCCTGCACACGCAGGCGCGGTGCGAGAGTTGCTTTAGCCACGTTTGCCTCCTTTGCCGAGGCGCACACGAATGGCTTCAGCATGACCGACGAGTCCTTCAGCCTCAGCCAGCAATGCGGCCTTGGGACCAAGCACCTTCATAGCAGCAGCGTTGTACTCCTGCACAGTAATCAGCTTGACGAAGTCGTTCACACTAAGCCCGCCACGCACACGCGCAGTACCACCCGTGGGCAGCGTGTGATTGGGGCCGCTGATGTAATCGCCCATGGGCTCTGCGCTCCAGCGTCCCACAAATACCGAGCCCGCATTCACCACCCACTGCGAGTCGCTGGCCGCATCCACCGTCAGGTGCTCGGGTGCGATGCGATTGGTGATGGAACGCGCTTCCTCCACACTCTCCGCCAAAATCACCAGACCGTTTTTATCGAGCGATTCCTTCGCCACCGCATTGCTCGCGGCACGGCGATCCGCTTCCTCGATCACTTCTTTTGCCAGTTCTTCGCGCGTAGTGATGAAGATGGCCTCAGCCTCGGGATCGTGTTCGGCCTGCGCAACAAGGTCGCTGGCAATGTCAACTGCGCGGCCCTTTTCGCTTGTCACAACAATCTCGGTGGGCCCAGCTAGCATGTCGATGGCGCAATCAAATGCGACCAGACGCTTGGCGGCAGTAACGTAGAGATTGCCAGGACCCACGATCTTGTCTACGCGCGCAAGCGACTCCGTACCGTAGGCCAGCGCGGCCACGGCATGCGCTCCGCCTAGACGATAGAACTCGGTAATGCCCAGCATGTGCGCAGCGGCAAGCGTCTCAGGCGCGGGTCGCGGTGAAACCACCACGATGCGCTCCACACCCGCAACCTGCGCGGGAATCGCAGTCATCAGCAAAGTGGAAGGCAGCGGATGACGACCGCTGGGCACATAGCAACCGACGGAACCAAGAGGACGAACAAGCTGGCCCGTGATGAGGCCTTCAATCGGCGATCCGTGCCACGACTGCGGAAGCTGTCGTTCGGCAAAACCGGCAATCTGCTCGGTGGCAATGTTGAGCGCTTCGCACATGGCGTCGTCGAGGGAATCCCACGCCGCCTGCATCTCTTCGGGCGTTACCCGCAGAGCTTCCAGCGAAGCATTCTTCACAAGCTGAGCACCATCGAGTTTGGCTGCATAGCGCAACAGTGCGCGGTCGCCATTTTTGCGCACATCGGCCACAATACGCCGCACGGCTGGCAGCACTGTATCGAGTGCCGCTCCGCCACGCCGCTCTAGCGTGGCCAGCAACTCCGCTGTTTGCCGCGCTCCCCGTCCTTTGGTTCGGATCAGTTTCATCGTTTGTTCCGTTCGTTCAGTTGCGTACTACGGTTGAAAATCGAATTTTGAAGAATTTTAAAACAAGGGCTAAAGCCCCGAAAGTTTTCTGGCTAATCTTGCGGCACGACTGAAGTCATGCCCAGTTACAAATCCCCCGAAAGAAAAATCCGGGCTACGCAGAGCGCAACCCGGACATTTTTCTACAGCACGACCTTGTTCAGCGGATACTCAACGATACCCGCGCCACCAGCGGCCTTGAGCGCAGGAATCACGTCGCGGGCCACGCGCTCTTCCACAATAGTGTTGACCGCAACCCACTCGGAGTTGCTCAACTGCGAAACCGTGGGCGAGTTCAGCGCGGGCAACACGGCCAGCACCTTCTGCAAGTCCTGCTGCTTCACGTTCAGCATCAGGCCCACCTGCGATTGCGCGTCGATTGCGCCGCGCAGCATGGTGGCAATCTGCTCGATTTTGCTCTTCTTCCACTCGTCGGCAAGTGCTGGCTTACCAGCGATCAGATGCGTCTCGCTCTCCATCACCGTGTCGATGATCTTGAGCTTGTTGGCGCGCAGTGAGCTACCCGTCTCGGTCACTTCCACAATAGCGTCGGCCAGAATCGGAGGCTTCACTTCGGTTGCGCCCCAGCTGAATTCAACCTTGACGTTCACGCCCTTCTGAGCGAAGTAGCGCTTCGAGACTTCCACCAGTTCCGTGGCAATGGTCTTGCCTTCCAGGTCTTCGGCCTTTTCAAAGCCCGAGCCCTCGGGCACGGCCAGCACCCAGCGCACTTTGCGGCGGCTCGTCTTGGCGTAGGTGAGCGAAGTAACACTGGTCAGTTCCAGACCCGACTCAACTACCCAGTCAATGCCGGTAAGGCCAGCATCGATTACACCCTTGTCCACGTAGCGCGCCATCTCCTGCGCGCGGATCAGCATGCACTCAATCTCGCTGTCGTCGATGGACGGAAAGTAGCTGCGTCCGTCCGCGTAGATGTTCCAGCCAGCGCGCTTGAACAGCGCCATGGTTGCGTCCTGCAGGCTTCCCTTGGGAAGGCCAAGTCTGAGCTTGTTAGCCACGTGCTTCCTCCGTATTCAGTTCGATCTTTTTGGTAAAGCAGCTTACCGTACCCTCGTGACAGACCAGACCGTCACCCTCGACTTCCACGCGGAAGACGATGGTGTCGTTGTCGCAGTCGGTGGCCGCGGTAATCACCTTCAGGCGATTGCCGCTCGATTCGCCCTTCATCCAAAGCTTCTGGCGAGTGCGGCTCCAGAAGGTTACATAGCCGCTCTCCAGCGTCTTGGCATAGCTGACGGGATTCAGAAAACCCAGCATCAGCACTTCGCCCGTGCCTGCATCCTGCACAATGCCCGGGACGAGTCCATCCATTTTTTCGAAATCAATCGTAGGGTTGCTCATTGTCTTTTTCCTGGTCCTGATTGAGATTTTGTGGCGTAAACGCAAAAAACCCGCTGGCGATAGTCGCCGGCGGGCTGGGTGTAGTCCTAACTCTGAGGCCGCGTTATTTTGGGCCGAAGCAGTCCGCCGACATGGAATGTCCATGATGGTGGTGATGGCCGTGATGAAGGCTGGTCTGCATCTTGATCTTGAAATTACATGGAATCCGATTTGCTGTCAAATAAAAATTCTTGCATCGTGAAAACAAACAGAACACAATGCTAGCCGTGCGCCGTTTATTTTTACTTTTCGCAGAAGGCTTGCTGCTGCATAACTTGTGCAGTGCCTCCTTCTGCCAGGAGAAATATACCGAACGATTCAGCAGCACTTCTTTTGCCGCACAATCGCTTCCGGCAGAAGACCGGGTCGACATCAATCATGCCAGCATGGATGAATTGCTCAAGGTTCCCGGCCTGACAAAAACATGGGCCGGACGCATTGTGCGCTACCGGCCCTACAGAACCAAACAGGATTTACTGGACAAAGGAATCGTCCCGGAGGCGGTCTACGAACGCGTCCGGAACGACGTGATTGCGCACCGCGAAAAGCAGTAGCTCCCGGCCCTCAGCCTTCTACTGCCAACACCGCGGGCTAACGGACCAGCAGACTCGCTGACTCGCTAATTATTCTCGTGGGCCTCGCCCAGGATCAGCTTGAGGCTAATCTGGCGGCGGCCGCGCAGGATGGTCACGCTGATGGTGTCGCCGGCCTGATGACGATCCATGAGGGCGTTAATATCCTGCGGATCAGCCACATCCTGACCATCGATGGCCACAATCAGGTCACCGCCCAGCATGATGGGCGTGTTGCCCACGTAAGCCTGCTGATTGCCGCCATGCAGCCCCGCGCGTTCGGCCGCGCCGCCGGGAACCACCTTCTGGATGAGCACTCCGTAGTCGGCGGCCAGCCCCATCTGCGAAGCAAGATCAGGGCCGATGGCATACGAGACAATGCCGAGCGAGGGACGCTTGACGCGACCGTAGCGGGCAAGGTCAGCCAGCACGGCCTTGGCCGTATTGATGGGAATCGCAAAGCCAATGCCGGAACTTTGGTCCGCGCCATTCGAGGCGATCATGGTGTTGATGCCGATGACCTCGCCATGCGAGTTCAGCAGCGGTCCGCCGGAGTTGCCGGGATTGATGGCTGCATCGGTCTGGATGGCGTCTTCAATGGGGGCTCCGTCGCTGGTCTTGATGGAGCGGATGGAACTGATGATGCCGCGCGTCATGGTGCCGGCCAGGCCAAAGGGATTGCCGATGGCGTAGACCTTCTGGCCCACGTTCAGGTCAGCAGAGTCGGCCAGCGTGACCGGCTGCAGGTCGGGCGCAGAGATCTGCAGCAGGGCCAGATCGTGGCTCTTGTCACTGCCAATCACCGTGGCCTTGTACTTGCGCTTGTTGGCCAACTGCACTTCAATGGCGCCCGAACGGTTGGCGCCTTCGATGACGTGATAGTTAGTCAGAATGTGGCCGGACTTGTCGAGGATAAAACCCGAGCCCTGCCCCTGTTGCGGCACCGTTCCATAGAAGAAGTTGAAGACCAGCGTGGTACTGGTGATGTTCACAACGCTCGGCAGCACGCGCTTGTAGACAGCGATGTTGTTCTGCTCTTCGGTGTCATAGGCAGGGGCGGCCTGGGCCTCGGTAAGCTCCAGTGGCGATCCACTGCCGTGGCCAAAGAAGCGGGCCAGCGAAAAGCGTTCAGGCAGGTGCGTGAGGAGGAAGGCAAAGCCCAGCCCCAGCACAACAATCAAAGCAATACGGCGCAGGTTCATGGTTCGCAGACTCAGCATGTTTTTCCGCTTCCAGAAACAGATACGGCTTTCCGCCGCGATGGTTCCACGCCGGTCGGCCGTTGCTGCTCTCTATTCTAAAGACCGCGGCGAGGCAAAATCGTTATTTTCGGACTGCAGTTGACTCCAGATCGCTGCGGTTTTGCGGCGCAGATCGTCCAGATCTCCGGTATTTTCAAGCACATAATCGGCCCGGGTAGCCTTTTCCGCGTCGGAAATCTGATGGGCGAGTCGACGGCGGGCGTCGGCTTCCGCAGCTCCCCGGCCAAGCCCCGAGTCGGCCACGCGGGCAATGTAACGGGCAATGCGCACTTCTTCCGGCGCGGTAACGACGATGATCTTGTCAATACGGCTACGCCAGTCGGCCAGCAGGCCGCTGGTTTCGCCGCGCAGTCTGGCGTCCCGCTCCACCTCGAAGATCAGCGCCGACTCCACCACCGCAATGGCCGCCGGAGCTTGGGCGAAGAGCGCATCCATCCACGCCTGCTGGGCCTGCAAAACGCCGGGATGGATGAGAGCATTCAGTTCCTGCAGACGGTCTTCCTGAAAAGCAATGCGGGCCAGCGCGGCACGGTCCAAACGACCATCGGCGGCAACCACCTGCGGGCCAAAATGCTGGGCGATGGAGGCAAAAACAGCTTGACCGGGCTCCATTAGGGTGCGACCCAGCTCATCGGCCTCAATCAGCTGCGCACCCAGTGAGCGCAGGCAGGCAGCCACGGTGCTTTTACCGCTGGCCAGCCCGCCAGTAAGCCCTACACGCAGCATCTAGGCAAGCTCTCTTTCAAGGGTCTGCAGGTGTTCGTCGCGATGCCAGCAACGGAAGAGCAGATGCTTCTGCCCGCTGGCTTCAATGGCAGACACCAACGCTGGATTCAGATCTTCCAGCGCATGATCGATGATTTCAGCATTTTTCCGCGCCAGCGCTCCGGCGGATTCAAGAGGAATCGAGCGGCTCAAGGAAGTGATCGCCGCATTGATGGAGTCGATATTCGTGCTGTCTTGGGGAGCTTTCCCCTGCTGCCAACCATGCAACCAGGAAAGAGCATACGCATCCCAGAAGGCAAGATGAACAAGCACATCGGCAATCGTCCAGCCATTGGCCAGCCGATGCGCCAGCTCGTTGGGACCGAGCCGGTCAAGCAAGGCGTTCAGGCGCGCCAAAGATGCGGAGTTTGCGCTACGGTAGTCGTCCATTCAGCCTCCTATAACTTGCTGCCCCCCCCTAACCGCCAGAATAAAGACGCGGCGAGGGTGGGGCACCCGATCCTTTGTGTAATCTCTAAAGCCCGCGCCGCATTCTGGCAGCACGCGCGGTGTTGGCCATCAGCATGGCCACGGTCAACAGTCCCACGCCGCCCGGTACAGGCGTATAAGCGCCGGAAAGCTCGAAGGCGCGAGGATCGATGTCGCCCACAATCACCGAGCCGCGCTTGGCAAAGGTGGCTTCACGCTTCTCATTGCCCTTGAAGAAGCGGTCGAACTCTTCGCGGGTGTTCAGGCGGTTAATGCCCACATCCACCAGTGTTGCGCCGGGCTTGACCATCTCCGGCGTGATGAAGCCGGGCCGACCGATGGCAGCCACCAGAATGTCGGCCTGACGGGTGATCGACGGCAGGTCGGCGGTCTTCGAGTGGCAGATCGTCACGGTGGCATTTTCATGCAGCAGCAGCATGGCGGCAGGCTTGCCCACAATGTCGCTGCGGCCCACAACCACGGCGTGTTTTCCCGCGATGGCGATGTTGCTACGCTTAAGCATCTCAATGATGCCGGCTGGCGTGCAGGGAGCCAGCGCGGGGCGGCCCGACTGCAGGCGACCGGCGCTGATCGGATGGAAGCCGTCGGCGTCTTTTTCGGGCGCAATAGCGTCCAGCAGGCGCTTGGTGTCCACATGCTTGGGCAGCGGCAGTTGCACCAGAATGCCGTCGATCTCGTCGCGGCCATTCAACTCAGCGATCAGGGCCAGCATCTCCTCAGTGGTTACCGACTCAGGCGGCGTAATCTGCTCACTGTGAATACCCAGTTCATGACAGCTTTGCACCTTGTTGCGCACATAAATCTCGGAAGCGGCCACATTGCCCACCAGCACCACGGCCAGACCGGGCTTGACGCCCTGGGCGGCCAGTTTTTCCACTTCTTTTTTCACATCCTGCTTGATGGCCGCCGAGATTGCGGCTCCGTCCAGAATCGTTGGCATGCTTTCTCCCCAAAGATTCATCGTACCGCGACGGAGGGCAGAGCTCCAGAGGAAGGGGACAAAAGTCTGCCTGCGGGGAAGAAATGGCTACCCTTTTCTGCGCAAAAACCTTGCTAAATCCCCCCTGCAGGAAGCCTGCATGTACGGAAGGACAGAAGATCAGTGCTCCGGTTGCAACAGAGAGAATCGCGGCCGTCTTACTGTCTGAATTCCATACACTATAGAAAACGGGCTTTCTTGCCGAAGAAAGCATATAAGAAACCGGCAGTGCGGCGACAAACTACTTTGCCCTGCCTACAAAGACTCAACCTTGCAAAAGTATTCTCCCCAAAGGCGATCCTGATGAACATTGAACCGAAAACAAATACAAAAGCGAATATGCCGTGGGCACACTTGCGCCTGCCGCCCTTTCCGCAGGTAGCGGTTCGTGTTTTGAAGCTGGTGAATAATGAAAACGTACAGCTGCATGAGTTGAGTGACCTAATTGCGGCCGATCCTGCCTTTGCCAGCGAAGTACTGACAGTAGCCAATTCCGTTCTGTATGCTCCGCGCTATCCGGCCTATAACATCCTGCAGGCTGTTGCTGTGCTGGGTGCCAACGTACTGCAGGGCCTGTGCGTAACCGTGGGTGTGCGTGCCTACCTGGGCAAGGCCATGAGCTTTCCGGTATTGAAGCACCTGTGGCACCACAATCTGGCCTGCGCCGTAATCTCTGAAAAATTGGCCATTGCAAGCTCACTCGACAAGGACACGGCGTTTACCGTAGGCATTCTGCACGACATCGGCCGCGCCGCGCTGGCCGTAATTCAGCCCCAGGAATATGCGGCCTTGCTGAACCGGCATCAGGGTTCCCCGGAGAGCCTGCTACCGGAGGAACGCGAGCTTTTTGGCTGGGACCACTGCGAAACAGGCCGCCAGATGGTTGCCAACTGGAACCTTCCTCAGGAGTTTGTCGATGCGGTCTCGCACCATCATGACCCTCGCCAACAGGATGCGCCGTGGACGATTGCCGAGGTAGCGCATGCAAGCTGCAGCATGGCAAACGCCATCGGCTTTGCGGCCTTCCCGGGATGCGTTCAGGCGGACTATGAGGCGCTACGGCAAATGCTGCCCGCGGCTGTACAGGAACGCTTCTACACCATCGCAGATCCACTGGTAGATGAAGTACATAAAGCGATTCACGCCATCGAATTCCTGTAAGTTGCCCATGTAACAGGGCCCTACAACTCCCCCTATGCAAATCAGGAAGAACTTGCGCTGCGCCTGAACCCTTGTGAGCCTCTCAGGCCGTTGCGGAGGAAGCAGAAGGGACAGAATCGCTTGTGCGCAGTTCTGTGTCCGGCAGGTGAATGCAGAAGGTTGACCCTCGACCTAACTCGGAATCAACACTGATCCAGCCGCCCATCATTTCGATCAACTTTTGACTGATGGCCAGGCCAAGCCCAGTGCCACCATGGCGTCGCGTGGCGGAAGAATCCACCTGCGTGAATGCGGAAAAAAGCCTCCCCAGATCTTCCTTGGCAATGCCGATGCCGCTGTCTGTCACCTCCCAGAGAATGTACTTCGCACCATCTTCCACAGCCTGTCGTACACGCAGTGTGACCCTACCATCGGCGGTGAATTTGCAGGCATTACTTAGAAGGTTCAGCAAAGCCTGACGAAACTTGAGCGCATCCACCTGCACCCGATGAGAAGGAGCGTCAACTTCCACGGCAAAGAGGTTGCTCTGCTTGCGAGCCAGTGGATGAATCGTGGAAGAAACCTCGCTGACGATCGCGTCAATGGAAATCATTTCAAGGGCAAGCTCAACTCTGCCAGCTTCGATCTTCGACAGATCCAGAATGTCGCTAATCAGACTGAGCAGATGCTTGCCGGCTGACTGAATCTTGCGCAGATCGTCGGCCTCGCTTTGATCGCCGCGTTCTTCGGCATCTTCTTCCAGCATCTCGCTGTAGCCAAGAATCGCGTTGAGCGGAGTACGCAGCTCATGACTCATGTTCGCCAAAAAGGCACTCTTGGCGCGGCTCGATTCCTCGGCCTGCAGCTTGGCATTCAGCAGGGATTGCTGAATCACCTCGCGCTCGGCAATCTCGCGACGCAACTGCTGCGTGCGTTGCCCTACGCGCTCTTCCAGTTCATCCTGGGCGTGCTGCAGCTTCAAATCGCGCTGATGGATCTGCTCCATCATGGCATTGAATTTCCCAATCAGGACGCCAGTTTCATCGTCGCTTTTGCTGGAGGCACGCAAGGCATAGTTGCCGTTTGCCGACACCAGATTGGCGATGGCCGTCAGATGCAGGATAGGGTCAGAGATTACCTTCTGCAGGCTGAAGGAAAACAGAAAAGACAGCA
Organism: Telmatobacter bradus; assembly: GCF_048629425.1. Taxonomy (NCBI): domain Bacteria; kingdom Pseudomonadati; phylum Acidobacteriota; class Terriglobia; order Terriglobales; family Acidobacteriaceae; genus Telmatobacter; species Telmatobacter bradus. The sequence goes on along the minus strand of NZ_CP184532.1, from coordinate 540,365 downwards.
ACGCAACACCAAACAAAACCAGAAGGCTGAGCGCACCAAAACGCAGCAGTCTGGAGTACATTTCCTGCAGACTAACCTGCAGCAAAAGCTGACCACTCACCTCATTGTCAAGCAATACAGGGTAAACAATATTCAACGAGCGAAGCGTAAAGTGCACGCCATCCTCCCGCAACGTGGCAGGACAGGAGGTAAAGTCACTTTTACGTTGATAACTGGCAAACAGCGCACCATTCTTGCTGTACATGCAGGCGCGCTCAATGCGGGACTCGGAACGCAGAGAATTCAGCGTCTCTGTTGCAGCTTTTTCATCGTCAAAGGTCAGGGCCGAAACCGAGTTGTCGGCCACAATCTGCGCGGTGGCCAACTCTTCCGAGACCAGCGTTTCACGGTACGAAATGGTCAGATAGAACCAGAAAATAAGACAGGAAAGCGTGAGCGCAACCGTGGCATTGACCGTAAACAGAAACACCAGTTTCTTTCGTATGGATGTGCGCCACGAGCCTGGCATCTTCGTCTCCTGTTAATGGGCCACTGCAGCAAGGCGCAGCAGCTTGGAACTGATGGTGAGGCTGCTGGCCTGAGCCAGTTGCAGGTCCACCTGAATTTGAATGTGGTTGTCAATCAGCGGCAAACCAATGATTACGCCAGGATCTCCCAACTGACGTTCGCTGACGGTTAAAACAGAGGTATGGGAAAGACTCGCCGCAAAGCCGCGAAAGAACTTTCTTTCACTGGAAGGCACATAGAGCAGGTGACACTGCTCGGCCTGTGCAGAAGTGGAAACATTCAGGATGGAAACCGGGCGTCCTACCACCTGCTTGCCACGGAAGGCCGTGTTCAGCGCCGGACCAAAAGCACTGTCGCCCAGGTAGCAGGCAAGAAAAGGTTTTTGCGAATCACCCAAACGACTGGCCGGCCAATCAACAAACCGCGTGAGGTTGAAGAGCATGGCGGCGCGAATCTGCTCCTGATCTGCGTTTTCGGTTTGCGCACGCGCAACCGTGGCGCACCCCATCCCTGTGGTCAACCACAGGGAGATCCAAAGTGCAGCGCGCAGATGCACTTTCATACGCACAATCAAAAGCTCCAGAGCAACTTGAGATAAGCACTGCGCGGAATGCGGCCGCAAACCGAATAGCCATCATTAGAGACAAACTCTCCATGCGCGCCTTCCAGCAGATTATCGCCACCGCCACGCAGTTGAACGGCGTGCGAAAGAGAGTAGGAGAGATGCGAATCAAGACGCATATAAGGGCTCACGGACGAAGATCCAGATCCTGCCTGTGAGTCCAGTCTAGTAACTAACGAATAAGAGGTAAACCAGTTCCAGCCACGAGCAAAATTCCAGTTGGCGCGCGCATTCAGCGTGTGGGTCGGGCTGTCCCAGTCATCGCCCAGGCTGGTAGAAGAACCATCCGTAAGGCGTAGATGCGCAGTCTCCCAGGAATATCCCGATTGCAGTTGCAGCGAACGCATTGGCTTCCAGTTTAGATTCGCTTCAAGTCCGTGGGAATGCGCCCCGATTCCGTTGTCGTAGAGCAGCGGGACCACGATGGCAACCTCGGGAGAGGTCACAATGGAAGAAGTGCCTTCTATGCGGTTGCGCAGGCCAGAATAGGCATTAATAAATCCGGCAAGATCGAAGCTGAAATGATTTCCATATCTCTGCCGGTAACCAGCTTCCCAGGCGCGCAGAACCTCGGATCGAAAATTCGGATTTCCACGCACTTCTTCAATGACCGGAAGCCCTTCTTCCTCGCCGACAATTTCGTTCAGCGCAAGATCAAGATCCTGCACCGATGGGGTACGTACGGCCCGGGATGCGGCAAACCAGAGACTCTGATTCGGATGCGGCGACCAAAGCAGGCGCGCGGTGGGTTGCGCCTCATGGCCGCTATAGGAATTGTGCTCAAGCTTAACGCCCAAGGTTGCAATCAGTCGGTCTGGCAGCAACGAAATATCGTCTTCAAAAAACGAGCTATAGAGTGCGTCGCGATGATGATCATGTGTGAATGGAAGCAAGGAGCCACCCATTTGGTCTGTGGTAAGGCGATAACCGATGCCCCAATTCACGTCGTTGCGGGAAAATTTTGGGAGATGATGCTGGAAGTCGAAATCGAGACTACGCTCCCGTCCTTCGCCCTCCAGTTCGCTATGAATTTCCTGACTGAAATAGGCCTGCAACGCAAAATCACTGGTTGCGAAGTGGTGCTCCCAGCGGGTGAGCACATTGCCGGAAGAGCCAGACACTTTGTCGTTCACATCGCTGCCTGTTGCTGTTGAAATGATTGCCTCGTCTTCGCGGTCATCAAGTAAACTTCCATGCACGGTGATCCAGTCACTCGCGCGGGCCTGCCAGTCCACACGCACGCCCCCGCTCTGCAGGTTGGCTGCATCATTGGCAGATCCCCCACTGGAGCTTTTCAACGGAAGCCGGCGCAGGTCCTTGAAGTAGGTACGATATTGAAGACCGCGGCCGATCTCTCCTCCCGTGCGCGCCGCCACCATACGGTCAATATTGCCACCTTCGGCGATCACTTCGCTGCCATTCAGGGCCTTGGCCTTGCTGGTGATAATGTTGATCACGCCGTTGACGGCATTGGCGCCCCATAGCGTTCCGCCCGGGCCACGAATGACTTCAATGCGCTCGATGTCTTCGAGCAATAGATCGTTCTGCCCCCAGAAGACGCCGGAATAAATCTCTGAGTAGATGCTGCGGCCATCGATCAGGACCAGCATTTTGTCCGCAAAGATGCTATTGAAACCGCGGCTGCTGACGGCCCACTTGTTGGCATAGGCCTGCGCCACCTGCATGCCGGGGACAATGCGAAACAGCTCTGGAATGCTGCTTACTCCGGAGTTGCGTATGTCGTCGCGCGTGATGACATAGACCGCAGCCGGCGTTTTAAACAACTCCTGATCTTTGCGGCTGACCGAACTGACTTCCATGCGCGTCAGATCTTCCAGACTTAGAGAAGATAGATCCTGCTCCTGTCCAGAAACGACCGGGGCCTGCGCATGAGCGCTACTTCCTGTGTGCATCAACAAGGGAATCGCTATCAGGCAGGCGATGAAACCAGAGGATTGCCTCATTCCATATTTCCTTCAGAACGCGTCGTACTGCCTGTTGCTTGCGAAAAGGCAAGAAGATTGGCTTTCAAGAGCAATTCCGCATCTTTGGCCCGCAGCGGCCGTGAATAGAAGTACCCCTGACCAAATTCACAACCCATATTCTTCAAAAGCTCGGCATGCGTTGCGGTTTCCACCCCTTCCGCAACCGTTTCCATGTTCAGGTTGTGGGCAAGCTGCAGAATGGTTTCGATCATCGCCACCGATTCGGGGTTGTTCAGGCCCAGATCAGAGACGAAGGAGCGATCAATCTTCAGGCAATCAAAGGGCAGTTCGCAAAGGTATTTCAGGCTCGAGTAGCCGGTCCCGAAATCATCCATCTTCATGCCGATTCCAAGATTCCTGAGCGACTGCAAAACATCATGCGCCTCGGCCAGATTATCGAGCAGGATGCTTTCCGTCAGTTCCAGATTCAGATTGGCCGGGGGCAATCCGGTTTCACGCAAAATCTGACTGACATCCTCAACAAGGCCCGTCTGTCGACACTGACTGGCGGAAAAATTTACCGAGACCTCAAAGTCCTGCGGCAACGAATAGTTCTTGCGCCATTCCTGCAGTTGCGTGCAGGCCGTGCGCAGAACCCAGAGGCCAATCTCATGCACCAGCCCTGCCTCTTCGGCAAGAGGAATGAATTGCGTTGGAGGAACAATGCCACGCACCGGATGATTCCAGCGAATCAGCGCCTCAAATCCGCAGATGCGGCCAGTTTTGAGTTCAACACGCGACTGATAGTAGACTTCGAATTCCTTGCGCGGCAGCGCCACACGCAGATCAAACTCCAGTTGCAGACGGTCTTCATGCAATTCGCGCATGGAAGGATCAAAGACCTTCCATGCTGTGTTGCCCTGCAAGCGCGCGGCATAAACCGCCGTGCGCGCATCGTGAATCATCTCCTGCAGCGTGGTGGATTCGCCACAGTTTTCCACCAGCCCCAACCGGATGGAACAGACCATGGCACGGCCATCCACAGCAAAATCCTGCCGCATGGCATGAACCAGAAAAGCCGCCAGTTCCGTCGTGCTTTCCAAAGATATTCCGGGCGCGCTCCAAAGGACAAACTCATCGTTGCCAACGCGGGCCAGCCGCAGATCCGGAGGGAGCTCGCCGGCCAGTTTCTTGTATTCGGAAAGAGCGCTCTGAGCGCGCCGACAAACCTGCTGCACAAAGGTATCGCGGCCGTCCGGCCCCAGGCTCTCTTCAATCAACTTGAAACGCTCGATTTCAAAAAGAAGCAGCGAGAAACTGACGTGTGTAGCCTTGGCGTTTTCGTATTCCTGCTCCAGTTGAATAAGATTCGGAAGTCCCGTGGCCGCATCGCGCGTCTTCTTTTCCGTAATGTCATTCAGGAATGCAATCTGGCGCGTCATTTTGCCTTCGGCATTGACGACAGTTGTCCCTTTCAATGTCACCCAGCGATAGGAACCGTTCTGATGGCGCAACCGGAACTCTGCAGAGAAGTTGTACTGCGTCCGGCTCGGATCGCCCACAACCTGCACAGGATGAACGCACCCCTGCATCGATTCCATCAGGGACGGAAGATCCGCAGGATGTACGCGCGAAATGCATTCTTCACGGGTATGTTGCCTGCCGTCCGGCTCGTACCCGAGCATCTGGTACCACTCCGGAGAGTAATACACCAGGTCGTTGAGCAGGTCGCAATCAATGATGATGTTGCCACCGCTCAACATGGCCAGCTGATAGCGCTCCTCACGCTTCTGCTGCTGGCGGCGATCCTGATGGCGACTGGCCAAAGCGCGAATACGAGCGAGAGCGATCTTGAAGTCCAGCGGCTTGGTCACATAATCGTCGGCACCACGATCGAGTGCCTCAGCCACACTGGCACCGTCAGCCAGTGCGGTAACCATGATGACGGGAAGATCATGCGTCAGCGGATTACTGCGCAACTGATCCAGAACCTGAAGCCCGCTCATACCCGGCATCATCTGGTCCAGCAACACCATATCGATTGGTCTCTGTGCGATGACCTCCAGAGCCTCAATGCCATTCATGGCCGTCGCCACCTCGTAGCCAGCCTTGCGAAGCCGGCGCGAGAGCATATCTATATTCATCTCTTCGTCTTCGACGATCAGGATGCGGATCTGTTCGTTCATTTCTACCTATCTTCCAGTGCCGCCCACCCTCCGCACTGAACATTCCAGGCGGACACGGAGGTCATCCAAAACTTTCAGAAGAGCATTACCCTCCCAGCCAACATCCCCTTCCTGCTGTAGGGAAAGACTATTGATGGTATGGGCTCTTTCCTGATCTGCATGCAGCCGAGTTTCCTTTCTGAGTCCTGCCAGATTAGGAACAGACAAAAAAAAGGAAAATAGTCATCTGTGCAACATATCGTCAAAAGAAAAGGGAAAATGAGAGTGAAATTTAACTTCTCGCAGGTCGTACGACAGCAGAAAACCGTCATGAAAAGGGGGAGAGAAAAGAATCCGACTCCATAAAATCAGGCTAGGCCGCTAAGGTCAAGATAATAAGTGATTCCTAAGAAATGATTTCTCCTTCATAGAGGATTGTGACGATTTCCCGTAAACCACACAGGTGTACTCTCTCCTCCAGAGCAGGTACAAAAGTACCTGCGACAGACGATCCTCTCGGGCGTTTGCATCCTCATGCCCCCATCCAGCGGCCGTGCTCCAGCAAGGCGCTGCACCCCGGCAAACGCCTGGCGAGGCTCAAAGTTCCCCCTCCCCACTCTAGTAGGATTGTTGCGGGACTTAAATGCATTGTGCAATGCGTCCAAAACAGGATTCCAGACTGAGGGAAATGGATGAAAAACCAGAAACCGTCGCGTCGTAATTTTTTGAAGTCCGCAGGCCAGAGTCTGGTGCTCATACCGCTTGCTGCCACAGCTCTATGTGCGGAAGAAGGCAATGCAAAGCCGCCCCGGCAGACGGAAGACGCTAAGCCTGCATCCCATGTGAGCCTGAACGTGCGCCAGATGGGCGCCGTCGGCGACGGCAAGACCAAAGACACAGTGGCACTACAGATGACGCTGGATCGCTGCAGCATGCTGGGCGGGGGCGAAGTCGTGGTACCGGCCGGCAATTATCTGACCGGTGCGCTGGTGCTGCGCTCCAACACCACGCTGCATCTGGAGCAGGACGCCGCGCTGCACGCTTCGCCCGAGCTGGCCGACTACACCTTGACGCAGGTGCGCTGGGAAGGCAAATGGGTGAAGGGATACATAGGCTTTCTTTCTGCCACCGACGCGGAAAACGTCGCCATCACCGGCCCGGGCAAGATCGAGGGCAGTCCGGCCTTCATGCGCCGCGTGGATCCGCAAACCGGCTATCGCTTGGCCGCGCTGCTGGAGTTCACCAACTGCCGCAACGTGCGCGTAGAAGGCTGCCAGACCGTGCAATACGGCATGTGGTCGATTCATCCGGTGTACTGCGAAAACATTACCTTCAAGCAACTCACCATCCAGAGCGGAGCCGATGGCATCGACGTAGACTCCTGCAAGCATGTAGTGATTGATGGCTGTACCTTCGATACCGGTGACGACTGCATCTCACTCAAGTCCGGCCGCGGCGAAGAAGGCTACACCCTGCTGCGCACCACTGAGGATGTACACATCAGCAACTGCACCTTTTCCGACCGGAGCTTTGCCTGCATTGGCATTGGCAGCGAGACCTCGGGCGGCATTCGCAACACACGCGTCGAGCACTGCAAATTTCTGTATGCACGCAGCCATGCGGTCTACATCAAGAGCCGTCCGGGGCGCGGCGCATTCATCGAAGATATTTCAATGAGCGATCTGGACGTGCGCGGTGCGCAGCAGGGATTCCTGCGGCTCAATTTCCTGTCCAGCGGCAAGCATGATGAGGATCAGGTTCCCGGCATGGACGGAATCCCCACGGTCAGGAATTTTCACTTTGACCGCATCCATGTTGAAGATGTACCCATGCTGGTCAAGGGCGATGAGATCGACGCGCGCAAGCCGCTTGATGGCTTCTCGCTGACGAACGTGACGGGAACCTGCCGCAAGGGAATAGTGCTGGCCAACATGCGCAATGTCGTACTCGACGGCATTCAGGTCACAGGCTATGAAGGGCCATTGCTGAGCACAGTGCATGTGAGTGGCAGCGGGCTGAAAGACGCGGCTCCACTGCCCGAGCCCCCCGCAGGTGAAGAAGTTGCGGCGCCGGCCATACCGTATGTGCTGCGTTAACGCATAGCTGTAAACGAACAGAAAATATCTTTCCCATCCTTGATTTGAGAAGAAGTACAGCATCCAATCGCAAGCAAGGGATCCTATGTGAAGCTGACAAACAAATTCTTCCAGGTTGCGCCGCAACCTGGAAGAATTGTTCCCTACGTAGAACTCTACGAATACAGATAGCTTCCTGGAGTGCTCTTTACTGGACAACCAAAGTAACCACGCCAGAGGTTGTCACCTGATAGGTGGAACTCTGTTGCGAAGTCTGGGAAGACAGCTTTGCGCTACAACCGGTTGCCAGCACGGCACCTAACGCAAAAATCAGGGCCAGGCATCCTGTGATCCAGACACCCTGACACACCAGTCTCTTCCGCAACGCGAGCAACGGCAACAATAGGAAGGGTGCTAGAAGGAAAGACGTTTCAGGCAACGTCTCACCGAAGACCACGGTCACCTCATAGCTTCCGGCTGGAGTAGTCGCAGATGTCGCGATAGAAACCTGGCGATTTGCAGCAGAATAGCTACATGTAGCACCGGCAGGCAAATTCAGACAAGTTACAGACACACTTGAAGCTGAGGATGATACCGTGACTCATATTGAAATTCGCCCAAGATAGAGAAGCAGAATAAATACCGTCAACACATGATCGGCTGGATTTTGACGTATTGATTCCCCGATACAAGTTCTCTTGTTATTCGGCATACAGTGGAAGGCATTTAGATGTGCCTAATTTTAACTCGCATCTATTCCTTACACGCCTTCTGCCCTCCGGTAAAAATTTCCCATCTAACACTTAGGATGTCCAAAAATGCGCACAATTATACTGAGCCTACACGAGGCAGCTTACTTGCCTGGACCTTGGATCGCCACTTCAAGTTGTTCCATATCCAGCCCAGCAAGCCCGCTCAGAATAGCTGTTCGTGCTGAGGAAGATTTCCCCGTAAGATAGGAAGTTATCTACTGAGTTAGCGTATAGACGATGGGATTTACCGGGGAAAGCGATGCGGCTTGGGACTAAGGTTCTTCATGCCAGCCAGAGCAGACTCCCGATAGAGACTGATCCACTTGGCCTCCATCTTCCCGCTCACGTAGAAACCGCAGGGCAACCTGCAACATGCGACCCTGCTCCAAAACCATCTGCGCCATTTAGGCTCGACTACGTACCGTTAATCGGGCACTCTGTGATAGTCCATTCGATCTCCTGGAAAATCTGATTGCTCGTCACAACCAGCTTCTCTCGTTCAGATCGACATAGTAATTGGAGTGCCCATAGGGTGCGTTCTGTTTGGACAGGAGCCAAATTCAGGGAATGCTTCCAACAACGAGCCTTCTACAATCGTGGAAGCTGCCAGGCTGCCGTTGGTGATCAAACCATAAAATGGGTTCGTAACCTTGGTGGTGGAATACGAAGAATTCGATGCCGTTGTCATCCAGGAACCATGAAATCTCATTTTCCACTGGTCTGGTTCCCGGGGCCATCGCATACAATTTCTCTTCGTTGGCAGGAGTCATTCCAGAGGCAACGAATACCAGATGATGTCTCATGGTTCTTTCCCTTTCATCCTTGTCGGACTCTACTTTGTTGCGCTACTGGCTGTAGGCTACGAAAGCGGCCGAAAAAAAGGCGACTCCAACCAGTATTTGAACGCGACCGGCTCACTTCCGCTCTGGGTGAGCATCACAGCCTGCGTGGCGGCCAATTGCGGCTCATTGGACGTATTTGTGATGATGGCATTAGGTGCCCAGTATGGGATGCTGGCCTGCCATTTTTACTGGGCTGGAGCTGTTCCTGCCTTGCTCGTGCTGGCCTTCTGGCTACTGCCCGCCTATGCGCGTGGCGGCTATCCTACGATTCTGGACTTTATTGAACACTACTACGGACGGCCAACACGCACGCTGGCCGCTCTGGGCATGGCCGTCATGATGATGCTGCTGGCCGGTGTGTGCCTGTACGCAGTAACGCAAGCGCTTGCCAGCTTTCTAGGCTGGAGCGTACTGACAGGCGTGCTGGTTACCGCGCCGTTGGTGTTGCTCTACACCTGGGCTGGCGGCTTTCGCGCCACGGTGTACACCGAACTACTCCATTTTGCCGTGGTGCTGGCGGCCATTGTGCCCCTGTTTCTGATCATGCTGCGTAGCTTTGGCGGCTTTTCACACTGGCTAGCAGTAATTCCCGCTGCACGGCTGCATACATGGAAAACACTGCCACTGCTCGATCCGGGAGCGCCCATGGACCGTTTCGGAGTCTTCTTTGGATTGCTGCTGGTGCTGAGTCTGAGCTACTGGGGTACAGATTTTGTGCAGATGCAGCGGGCACTTTCCGTGCGTCGGCCTGAGGCTGTGCCTGCGGTTCCGCTGAGCCTGGCCACGGTCAAAACGTTCTTTGCCTTCCTCGTGGTTCTGCCCGGCATCACTGCGCCGCTGGTGCTTTTGCCGCATGGTCAAACCAACTGGAATGCAACCCTGCCCATGCTGATGATGCATTACTATTCCCCCTTGGGAATGACGATTGGGGTGATGGGCATTGCCGCCAGCCTGGTTTCAACCTTCGCCAACAATGTAGCCGGTTTCAATTCGGTCTGGGTGCAAAGCATCTACCGGCCATGGCTGCATTGTGGAGCTAGCGAGCAGCACTATCTGCGGATCAGCCAATTGAGCAATGCGGCTGCGGTTGTACTCTCGGTTGGGGCGGCCTATCTGGCGCTGAATTACGCCAATCTGATGGAGTACATCCAGATGATTCTGGCCACATTCAACGCCCCGATCTTTGCTCTGGTTAGTATGGGGGCCATCCTGCCCGGCAGGGTGCGACGGGGTGGTTTGGGAGCTCTTGCCGTGGGGCTGAGCTGCGGAATCATCCATCACTGTCTGGTTTGCGCCGGGTTTCTACACTACGGCAGCCGTATGGCGGAAGACTTCTACGCGGCCGTCCTTGGCTATGTTGTCACGGCAGTAACGGCGCTCTTGTTGCACCGCCTGCGAAGGCCCGATGGCGTTATGACAGCACACACAAACGCACCCATGCGGGTTCCACTGCGCTTTACTACGGCAACGATCAGCTGGGCAACAGCGCTGGCAATCAGCTTTTGCCTGCTTACTTTCTGGTTCTGGTAAGGGTGCGTTTTTCAGTACTTCCACCGCCTTGCTTGGGGGCCGGTCCGGTGGATTTGCGCACGACCAGCGAGAGGGGCAGCGTCAATTGACGGCCGGACTGGGTCAGATCCTTGCCGGAGTCGCGTAGTGCCTCATACAGCAGCCGGGCATACTCCCGGCGGGAGATGCGCAGGGTGGTTAACGGCGGATAAACGATGTCGGCCATGTCGATGTCGTCGCATCCGGCCACGGAAATGTCACCGGGTACATCGAGGCCTTTTGCATAGGCAGTGCGAAGAGCTCCAATGGCGGTCAGATCGTTGGCACAGAGGATGGCCGTGGGAATTTCGGGCTCGGCAAGAATGCGCGCCATGGCCTGGGAGCCACTTTCAATGGTGAAGTCTGCAACGCCAATCCAGCCAGCGCGGGACGAGAGCCCCTGCTTGACCACGGCGTCCATGAAGCTCTCGCGGCGGACGCGCGATGTAATCAGCCCCTCAGTACCGCCAATAAAGCCCAGATTACGATGCCCGAGCTGCTTCAAATGCTCCACCATCTGCGTGATTCCAGAGCCGAAATCAATGGCTATATCGCTGATTCCGCATGCTGTCCTGTAATGATCCGTAGTCACAACCGAGATGCGGTTCTGCACCAGTGATTCCAGCGAAGCCGCCTCCAGTTCCGAGGTCAAAATTGCCACGCCATCCACGCGGCGCAGCAGCATTCTGTGCACGGAACGCTGCAGACGGGTTCCGTGGAAGTCCGTGTTGGCTACCAGCATCTCCTGCTCATTTTCAAAGAGCAGAGCCTCGAACTCCTTGACCGTTTCGGTAAAAAACGGATTGGTAAGGTCCGGAATGATAATGCCGTAAATCTGGCTTTTTCCACGACTTAGATGAATAGCACGATTATCCGGCACAAAATTCAGCTGCTGAATCATCTCCTGCACTTTCGCGGCGGTGGCTGGGCTAACCCGGCTTGACCCGTTGATGACCCGCGAAACAGTGGCGGTAGAAACACCTGAAAGTTTGGCAATCTCGTGAATGCTGATGGACATATTTACCTCTTCATGCGGAGGTTGTGTTGATTGTAACCGCTTTCCACTGGGCCTGGGAAAAACATCTTGACAGTCGTCATTTCCCCATCGTACCTTGCCGCCGTGGTCAGATTTGTTCGGATGTAACCGTATACACGGCTACAGTTCCCTGCTCCTGAGCAGTTGGGGGGCAAGGCCGGAAAGAAAAACAAATTTAACCCCATTTACTGTAACTCGGGACATATGTAACTTGGAGGCAATTCATGAAAATCAAACGCCAGTGGTTCATGGCAGCGCTAGCACTTGTAGTGTTGCTTGCGTCCGCTCACCGTTTGTTCGGCCAGGCTGACCAAGGCACCATCACAGGAGTGGTTCTGGATCAGACCGGCGCAGTCGTCAACAATGCCAGTGTGACTCTGACCAACATCGACCTCAGTCAGATTTCGCAGGCAAAAACAGATGGTGCCGGCATCTTCACCTTTCCGCCCGTAAAGATTGGCAACTACAAGATCACGGCCGCTGCGGCAGGCTTTGAAACCACCACCCAGACCAATCTTAAGCTCAACATTCAGCAACGTCTCAGTGTCGTTCTCACCCTGAAACCTGGCGCTGCGGCTGAAACCATCACGGTAACCACCGAAGCTCCGCTCATGCAGACCGAGGATGTTTCGGTCGGCCAGACCATGGACACCGAGACCATCAACAGCGTCCCGTTAAACGGCCGCAACTGGGTTTACATTGCCCAGCTCTCAGCCGGTACCGCAGTGGCTGACGGCGCTCGCGGCGGCGGCAAAGGCGACTTTGAAGCCAACGGCCAGCGTGCCGAAGAAAACAACTTCGTTCTAGACGGCGTGGACAACAACGCCAACGTTGTGGACTTCTACAACGGTGCAAGCTTCTCAGTGAACCCTCCCCCGGACGCTCTGGCTGAGTTCAAGGTCCAGACCTCCAACTACTCGGCTGAGTTCGGTCACTCGGCAGGCGCGGCGATCATCGCCAGCATCAAGTCGGGCTCCAACAGCTTCCACGGCAGTTTGTGGGAGTATGTCCGCAACACGGCTTTCGACATCCACGACTGGGAATATGCGTCTAAGACGGCCGTGGATGGTTTGCAGGCAGTGCCCGCCTATCACGACAATCAGTTCGGCGCTACCCTCGGTGGCCCGATCTGGAAGAACAAGCTCTTCTTCTTTGGCGACTTCCAAAGTACCCGCATCGCCATGGCCGAAACCACCACGGAGACCGTTCCCACCGCCAATATGCGCCAGGGGAACTTTTCCGAACTTCTGAATACTTCACTTACCTCTGACGGCAACGCTCACCAGCTCTACCATCAGGCTTCGGGCAGTGCAGCAGCCGTCTACGCGAACAACTGCTTAGTTACCAGCAACGCCTGTACCTTTACCAGCAGCAGCTTCTCGGCTCCTACGCTCAATGCGGAAGCGGTGAAATTGCTCAACTACTTCCCGTCGCCCAATGCCAACGGTAGCAAGGTCTACAACAACTACGTTGTGCAGCGCCCCATCACGGACAATACCTTCCAGTGGGATACCCGTATGGACTACACCATCGGCCCCAAGGACACGGCGTACAGCCGCTACAGCTATTCGAATGAAGTTGGCATGTATACGCCTCCGCTGGGTTCCACCCTCGATGGTGGCAGCTTTGGCGACACCGGTAAGCAGAAGGACTACGCCGCCAACTTCATGGCGTCGGAAACTCACCTGTTTAACGACACATTCACCAACGAATTCCGCTTCGGCTTCAACTACCTGCACACCGGCTTCCAGCACGTGAACGCTGCCGACCTTGGATTCGCAGCCTCGATCGGCGTCAACGGCATTCCAACCGAGCCCCTCAACGGCGGTCTGCCCTGGGTCAACACGTACTACAACGAAAACACTAGCGACGACGCTTTGAGCGGCTTCGGCTCGCCCACCTGGTCCACCACGGACGAACATGAGAACGTTTACCAGATCATCGACAATGTAACCAAGATTCTGGGCAACCACACGCTCAAAGCCGGCGTCTCCTTCATCAACGTCCGTTTCTCTACCCTGCAGCCGCAGGATGCGCGCGGCACCTACAACTACAACGGTGCGTTCACCGCCAACGTCGCTGGTGGTACCGCCGTCAAGAACACCGGCTGGGGCGTGGCCGACTTCCTGCTCGACCAGCAGCACGACGCCGCACTCTCCAACGAAGTTACCAACGGCGACCAGCGCTCCAACTGGGCCTTCTACGTCCAGGACGACTGGCGTTTGAGCCGGAAGCTCACCGTGAATGCCGGCCTGCGCTGGGAGTACTTCCAGCCCTATCAGGATGTGGGCGGCTATCAGGCGGCTTTCGTGCCTGACCCGAGCACGTTCAGCTTCAGTTCGACCTCTACCTGCACCAACCCATCCATTGCGTCTACCACCGGATGCGGCAGCGGCAAAGGCAAATACCTTATCCCCTCTCAAGCCTGGACCTATGCCCAGAGTGTGATGAACAGCAGCAAATACAGCCCGAACTACAATACAGTGCTCGGGTATGACAACATCACTCCGGTAGAGACCTCCAATCCGCATCTGCTGACGGCGCAGAAGACCAACTTCGCTCCGCGTTTGGGTCTGTCCTATTCGCTGGATCCGAAAACCACCTTGCGCGCCGGCTTCGGCATCTTCTACGGCGGCTTGGAGAGCGTGGGCTACTGGCCGAACCTCGGCGAAAACTATCCCTTCCAGTTCACCGGGACTTTCACCCCGTCGGCTTGCGGAACCACCTCCTGCTCGACGGACGGAATCTCGCTGTCCAGCGGCTTCTCATCGATCATCGCCAACGGTTTTGCCTCCAACACCACGGGCCTGACCATGCGTGGCGCGGAAGCCAAGCCCAAGACCCCCTACACCGAAAGCTGGAACCTGGCAGTCGAGCGTGGCCTGACCAACGATATGGTGGTTACGGCCAGCTATGTAGGTAACACCGGACGCCACATCCTGACCAACGTTGACGCCAACAGTCAGCTGGCTGCCGTCGCATCCGGCCAAGGCTCCAACAATCAGCGCCCCTTCCCGGATGCCGGCGGAAGCGCCAACGTAGTCGATCAGGGCTCCAGCGAATACAGCGCGCTGCAGACCAAACTAGAAAAGCGTATGTCGCACGGCTACAACCTGCTGGCCACCTACACCTGGTCGCACTCCATTGACGACATCGATACGCCGCTCGGTTCTTCGGGCGATACCGGCGATGTGAACTTCAACCTGGTTCCGCTCCACTTTGACCGCTCGCAGTCGCCGTGGGATACCCGTCACCGCCTGACCTTCAACGCCCTCTACGAAGTTCCCTTCGGCAAGGGCCGCACCTACCTGAACCACAGCGCGGTACTGAATGAGATCGTCGGCGGTTGGTCGGTCAATGCGATGTTTATCGCCCAGAGCGGTAACTTCTTCACCGTCTGGCCAAACAGCGTCACCACTCCGGATAACATCGGTGCACGTGCCGAGCAGATCGGAAACCCCTACGCGGGCGGTGGATCTGCCCCCAGCAACAACAGCTCAATCTCTTGCCCGACTTCGGTCAAGAACGCCAGTCACTGGTTCAACCCCTGCGCCTTCCAGAACCCCTGGAACTCGTCCAGCACCGGTGACCATCCGCTGACCAAGGGAACTTATTTGACCGGCTACAACAACCCGGCCATTCTTGGGTACGTGGGCGGACGCCGTAACCAGATCGCCGGCCCCGGCTACCAGCGCGTGAATGCCTCTCTGTTCAAGAGCTTCAAGATTTATCACGAACAGAAGCTGGACTTCCGCACCGATGTCTTCAACCTCTTCAACAGCCCGGCCCTTGGCAACCCGAACGATACCAATATCGACGGGAACGGCGGTCGGATCACCGGCACACGTTCGCTGCAGAATCATGCACCGGACTCGCGCTTCTTCCAGCTCTCGTTGCGTTACGCTTTCTAGCGCAAAGAGCCGCAGTACAACAGAGGAGATCCACTCCATTGGAGTGGATCTCCTTATTTTTCCGTAAGAAAGTTTCGCCCCACAATCCAACGTGCCGCAGAACAAAAGCTGATAAGTTTGCACTAAAGGCAAGGCGGCGACTAATTGCAACCTTTCAGGTTCAGGGGAACGAGTCATCAGGGAGCTAGATATGGATGCATCGCGAAGGGATGTGCTAAAGATTGCGGCAGCTCTACTGGTAGAGCAGTGGGCTGCGGCACGCGGACTCGCACAACAGAGCGCCGGAACCGCTGCCGCGCAGCGCAAGGTGATTGTGGTGACCTGTGGCGGCATGCGCCGGGAAGATACTTTTGCCAAAGAGGGATTGCGCAACATTCCTCATTTAAGCAACGATCTTTTCAACCATGCTCTCTTTTTTCCGGCCATGCGCAATGCGGGAGTCACCTCACACTTCAACACGCTTTCGAGTCTGCTGACAGGCACATGGCAGCGGCTGGACGATTGGGGCCTGAGCTCGCCCACCGAGCCAACCATTGTTGAATTGTTGCGCAAGCAGACAAAGATGGCGCGCAACCAGACCTGGATCATCACCAGCAACAAAGCCATGACCAATCGTATTGGTGCCAGCACGGCGCAGGGTTATGGCGCGGAGTTTGGAGCCAACGTCATCTTCCCCAAGCAACTGCTGATCAACGCCGTGGTGCACGCCGCTGCCGAGGGCCGGGCCGTGCATAGTCCGGATCGCAGCACGGTGCAGCCGGAGATTGAAAAGATGCTGAACCGGGAAAACTATGACGGTCTGGGCTGGTCAGTGGGAGAAACCGCCGCTCTGGATCCAATCACGCTGGGAGCGGTTCAACAGGCGATTGACGATCTAGTGCGCACGTCGGCTCCCGCCACGGGGGACGAGTTTACTTTTCTGGTAAGTGCCGAAGTGATGCGAAGGTTTGCACCGGCATTTCTTACCATTACATTTTCTGACATGGAGGTGGCGCACTTCGGTTCCTACTCCCTGCATCTGTCGGGAATTCGCACCGTGGATCGGCTGGTTGCGGAGTTATGGACGCTGATCGAGTCGCTGCCTGAGTATCGTGGCAAAACCACGCTGCTCGTGCTGCCAGAGTTTGGGCGCGACATGGATGGATCCACCACCAACGGCTTCTTCAATCATCGCCAAAATAGTGAATCCACGCGACTCACATGGATGCTCTGCCTGGGCGATGCGGTGCGCAGGCCACAGGTAATCGAAGATCCCGTTGAGCAGATTCAACTTTGCGCAACACTTGGAAAACTATTTGAAATCGCGACGCCTGCCGGAGTGGGCCGTCCGCTACCGGGACTTTGGCTATGAGAATGCTTGATAGCAACGCTGACATTGCTGCAACAGAACTGCATCCCCCAGAACACGCGCGTGCGCTGATCAAACGCTTGCCCCTCACCATGCGGCCCACGCTGAACCAGCAATTACATGGATGGGATTCGCTGTACCCCTACGAGCATCGTCGGCTGCTCGATTTTCTGCAAGGGATGGAGAGTTTTTCACCCCAGGCATGGCAGGCACAGACTCGCCCTTTGATTGATCTTGAAAAAAAGATGGGCGTGGAGCGCTGGGATTTTTCAGAAGACGAAGACACCATGGAGAACGCCTCTCATCTGGCGCGATCGGCGGATTACATTGAGTGGCGCGACCAGGTGCAAAGCCTCTTTCAGGCCATTGAAGCGGCAGCGCAGAAGAGTGCGCCCCCTTCCTCGCAGCGTGCCCGTCTGGTGTTGTTGATTCTTCCCGAGAGTCTTCCGGTGGATGCGCCCAGCCAGTGGAAACCGTGGGATAAGCATGGCCGTATTTACACAGTTGCCGGTGGCACGCGCGGATTGAGTGAACGCATTGTGCAGGAATTACCCGCCGCGCTCAGTACCCCTCCGCCAGCCGAAGGCTCCGATCTTTGGTTGATTGATGCCGGAGCCGAGTTACCCAAGCTTCCGCCAGCGATGGCCGAGCAATTGCGCTACGCACACCTTCTGCCCTTTCGAGATCGTTTTCTGGAGCAGGTAAACACCATTCCGAAAAACATTGCGGTCAGCGATCATACGCTGAACGAGGTGCGCCACCAGAATTGGGAACGCTGGAGTTCCGATGAGTTAAAAGATCAGCCCCGCTTGCGTAACTTTTCAGTCGATCTATTTTTGAGCGGCAACGGTGCGCTCATCTTTTCTAGCGCATTTGTAGAGTGGGCATCGTCAGAGGCTTTGCGGCGCGCGCGTCCGCGAGCATTGGTGGCGCGCTTTGGCATGCGCGGCAAACCAAAACCCTTCACCGGAATTGCGATCTTTGAAAATCAGCAGCACATCAACACGCTTCCCGATGTAGATGATCCTGAAGGCAGCGCCATAGATGCGCTGGAACTGGCGCGTTACGTCTGGCTTGCCGCTGCGCGCTATCCCGAGCATGAGCAAACCATCTGCCTTTGCATTGCCGAACGCCACGATGCGGTTTATCTGATCACGCCTGAGGACAAAACTCCTCCGTGGTCAGCACAGACGCCGATTGCGTCCGAAACAATGGCAAAGTGGATTACTCAGTTACTCGCAGTATGAACTCATGACTTGCCCGTCGCATACGCAAAAATGAAGGGCCGGAGAGCAATTCTCTGCTCACCGGCCCGGTAAATAGATTCAGACTTCTGCCGCTGAAGAAGTGTTTCAGAAGCGACCCATCTTGATGTGAACCACTTCGGGCTTTTGATAAAAACAGAGGCCGCGATCGGTCTCATCGCCGTTCCACAGACGCAATGGCTTCCACGCGTCGTTTTCGTAAACCCCCTGCTCGGCACGCACCACCTCACTGTGAATCCAGGGCAGCTTGCCCGGCAGATGGAAGGCGACACTCACGTCCTGGCCTGTCACCAGAAATTCATCGGGGCCGATCTGTGCAACCAGAACCGTTCCGTGCGCGTCCTTAGTGCCCGGCGCGAGCCTGCCATCCCCCTGCGGGAAACCAAAAGCGACCGTGGCCTGCCAACCGCCAAAATCGATCTCCTGCGTCTCCTTGCCCGGCTCCTCAATGGCGGTTTTCACCTTGCCTTCAAATTGCAACGCGGCAGTTGTGCGCGCCATGGGGGCAAACAGGGCAAAGTTTTCGCCATGCGCCTTCCACGGCTGGTCGCCCAGAATATTCCAGCCCGATTGATCTACGCCAAAGGGAGAAAAACCCAGCGCACCCTCACCCAGTGCGAGATAAAAGAACTTGCCAAAGCTGTCTGCGCGACCTGTCTCCGGAATCCACAATGGATTGTCGGGCCGATGATAAGCCTGAATCGTATTGCGATAGAAAAGCGGCACATCGGCATAAATATCCGGTCCGATCATGTCGATGGAGGGAGCCAGTTTGCGCCACAGCCCAACCAGCTTCTGCACTGCGCCGCCGCTCGGATAAGCGATTCCGGGCTGCTCCAACTGCCGTTGCGCCAGCTGTGCCGCCGGATAGTCGATCCAGACGTTGATGTAGCAGGGAATGTTGAATTCGCTTTTGCCCGCCGCGGCAATCTCGTTGATGTATTTGGCCTGATGGTAGGCCTGAAAAAGCTCATCCGCGTCGGCGCCAAACACCTGGCTCCAGGTACCAGCTTGCTTGCCAGTAGCCTTCAGCATTTCCTCGGGAACTGGTCCGGCAAACAGCTTGTTGGCCTCTGGCGAATTGTCGCGCACGCTGCCAATGTTGCCTGACTCGTTCTCCACCTGCACCATCAGCACCGTATGCTGCTCGCCATCGATACCCTTCAGGTGCTTCATCAACATGGTAAAGGCCATTTTATCGGCTTCCAGCGTGCTTTTGCCAATGGGTGAGAGCACATCAATCGGTTCGCCATCGGGCCGGATGGTGCGCGGAAACTTCTTCGTATCGGCCTTCACCCACTCCGGCGCGTAGTGGTTGTTGCCATTCTTCCAGGTGCCAAACCACAGCAAAACCACGTGCAAGTGGTGCGCCCGCGCGCCGTCCACAATCGCGTCCACGTTGCTGAAGTCAAACTGCCCTTGCCGGGCTTCCATCTGCTCCCAGTAAACAGGAGCCTCGACGGTGTTGGCGTGCAGGGCGGCCATCGAATCCCACACCTGGCCAAGTTCGCTCGGCCATCCGCTGGAGTTGTGAATCTGCCCGCCCAGCATCAAGTACGGTCGCCCCTCCACCATCAAGGCATAGCGTCCGTCCTTCTGCACAAGTTGAGGAGCTTCAACCGCTTTCAACTGGGTAGACGCGGTAAATGCGATAAGAACCAAGGCAACCAGGGCCGTAATCGGCCGGCAACGCAAGCAACCTGCAAAACGCATGGAAATCCTCCCTCAGCAATGTAACCGGATACATTTATCTGTGCAACCCATTTTTTCTCAATCTTTGACGATGCTTGAACAGAAGCCCGTAGGTACAGCCGCGCTCAAAGAACCGCTTCAATACGAGAAATAAAGCACTTGTGCAACCTTCTCGGCAAACCATTCCTGTCGCATGATAGAGTGTTTTCGTTTCCAAAAGCAGTGATCGGGGTTCAGTGAAATGAAAATGATTACATTAGCCTTTTTGGCTCTCACCACTTCCCTCTCTGCCCTCGCTCAGCCCACCTACGACGCCAGCCACAAGACCTTTCGTCTGGATGGCGGTGCGGTCAGCTATGTGTTTGGCGTGAATCCGCGTGGCGAGTTGCAGCAGATCTACTGGGGTGGTCGGCTGGGCGCATCCGATGCTCTGCCCCAGGCCGCTGCAAACCCCGATTGGGCCTCGTTTGACTCATCCGTCACCACCACCCCGCAGGAGTACGCGGGCTGGGGCGCAGGACTCTTTGTTGAGCCAGCCTTGAAGATCAGTTTTGCCGACGGTAACCGCGACCTTGTCCTCCACTACCAAAGCTACCAGCCAACCCAAAATGGCTTCGACGTACTGCTCAAGGACATTGATCGTCCACTTTATGTGACCCTGCACTACAACCTCGACCCGGAGAGCGGCATCCTGGCCCGCAGCGCGACGATTGAAAATCGCGGCAAAGATGCGCTGACGATTGAGCAGGCCGCCGCTGCAGCCTGGGCTCTGCCTGCCGCGCACTACACACTCAACTACCTTACCGGTCGTTGGGCAGGTGAATGGACGCTCACGCAGGAAGCACTACATCCCGGTGAGCGCTTGCTCGAAAGCCGTCGCGGAACCACCGGCCATCAGGCCAATCCGTGGTTCGCGCTTCAGGCAGGCGAGGCCAGTGAGCAGCAGGGCGAGGTCTGGTTTGGCGCTCTTGCCTGGAGCGGTAACTGGCGCATCACAGTTGAAGAAGATCAACTGGACGCCGTGCGCATCACCGGCGGTTTCAATCCCTTTGACTTTGGTTATGTTTTGCACGCCGGAGAAAAACTGGATACGCCGGTCTTTTACGGCGGCTATGCTGCGCATGGCCTGGGCGAAGCCTCGCGCCTGCTGCACAGCTTTGAGTTGAAGCATATTCTGCCGCGCACGGCGGCCACCGCTGGGCAACCTTTGCCCAAGCCGCGCCCCGTCATCTACAACTCGTGGGAAGCAACCGAATTCCATGTGGATGAAGCTGGCCAGAGGTCGCTTGCGGAAAAGGCTGCGTCTCTGGGCGTTGATCGCTTTGTCATGGACGACGGCTGGTTTGGCCAACGCAAGGACGATCACGCCGGACTGGGCGACTGGTACGTGAATCCGGAAAAATTTCCTCATGGACTCAAGCCACTCATCGACCATGTTCATCAGCTCGGCATGGACTTTGGACTGTGGGTAGAGCCAGAGATGGTCAATCCTGACAGCGACCTTTACCGCAAGCATCCAGACTGGGTTCTTAACTTTCCCGGACGGCCCCGCAGTGAAGCTCGCAATCAACTGGTGCTGAATCTGGCGCGGCCCGATGTGCGCGCCTACGTCTTCGGCTTTTTGGACAAGCTGATCAGTGAAAACCAGATTGCCTTTCTCAAGTGGGACTACAACCGTAACTGGAGCGAGCCCGGCTGGGATCAGCTTCCCGCCGCTGAGCAGAAACGCGTCTATGTCGATTTCATCCGCAACCTCTACAGCATTCTGGCCGAACTGCGCAGCAAACATCCCAACGTTGAAATTGAATCCTGTTCCGGGGGCGGTGGCCGCGTGGATCTGGGCATTCTGCAATACACCGACGAGGTCTGGCCCTCGGACAACACCGACCCCTTTGACCGCCTCACCGAGCAGGACGGCTTTACCTACGCCTACACGCCGCAGATCATGATGGCCTGGGTTACAGATTCACCGCATTGGCTCAATCACCGTTCCACTTCTCTCACCTATCGCATGATCAGCTCCATGCAGGGTTCGCTCGGCATTGGCGCGAACATCCTGCACTGGAACGACGAAGAAATCGCCACCGCCAAGCGCCTGATCGCCGCCTATCACCAGATTCAGCCCACCATCGTGCAGGGCAATCTTTATCGACTAATTTCACCGCGCGAGAACAGCGACTTCTCGGCAACGGAGAGCGTTAGCCAGAATCAAACGCAGGCTGTCGTTTTCGCCTTTATTCATGCCACACAAGAGGGACGGAGCTTTCCACTGCTCAAACTCCAGGGCCTTGATCCTCAGGCCATCTATGCACTCACACCGATTGAAGGCAGCCTGCAGCCCAACACCCTGACCACGGCCAGCGGTGCGTACTGGATGAATCATGGTCTCTACTTCGGCGAAAATTTCCGGGGCGATTATCAGGCAGCAGCCTTCCGCCTTGACCGCAAATAACAGAGACGCGCTTACACGCGCCGGATTACGGACAAGCAACTGCAAGTTCAGAGATTATTCCTGACAGCAATTGAAAAAACACAACCGCAGAAGAAGAGTAAAAATGGAGAAAATGAGGATTACGGATTGCAATCACCCTTTGAAAAAGCATTTTTTAAGATTTAAACCGTTGCTTCTATATATGGTAGGCACGACTGGATTCGAACCAGCGACCTCTTCCGTGTCAAGGAAGCGCTCTAACCAACTGAGCTACGCGCCTGTAACCACTAAAAATAAGTGTAACAGGAATGTGAGCGGCTGCAAAGTGCAGGCCTGCAGGCAGGTGCGGTAGTATCGTTGTCAAACCGAAAGCAGTCCGCCCAAGCCGCATTTTCTGTCGTTCTTCAAGTTGCTTGCAGCCAATCGCAGAGCTTGATTTTGAATCGATGCGCGCTGTGCATTTGGCCTGAATCGGTTATTTTTTTGACGGATATACGATAGTGCCATGGGAGAAGAATCTTTTCGTCGGCTGAACCCCTTGCGTTCAGCGCCCAATCTGCTGACCCTGTTGCGGATCTGTCTGGCGCCGGTGCTGGTGGCAGCGGTGCTGGAAAACCGCTATGGGGTGAGCTTTGCACTCTTTTTGGTAGCCGGACTGACCGACGCCCTGGATGGCGCTCTGGCCCGTCTGCTGGAGCAGCGCTCCATGCTCGGCCATTACCTTGATCCGGTGGCCGACAAACTACTGCTCAGCACCCTCTTTCTGGTGTTGATGTACAAGGGATTGATTCCCACCACCGTGACGGTGCTGGTCTTCGGCCGCGACGTGGGCATTCTGCTGGTGGCGGCCATTCTGTATGCTGCCGTGGGCCGCCGCGAGTTCCAGCCCAGCATCTTCGGCAAGGCCAACACCGCAGCCCAGGTGCTGACCGTGGCCGTAATCCTGCTGCTGCAGATGGTGCAGACGCCGTGGATGCTGGCCGCGCGCAAATATGCGCTGGATGCGACGATGGTGCTGACCATACTTTCTGGTCTGCATTATGCCTGGCTGGCTTCACGTCGGCCTGCCAATGGTCATGGAACGTCCACAGGCAGCTCACAGCCCACTATTCCTGCAGGAAAATGAACACAAATCCCTCTGCCAACGGCAAGGCAGGCTCAGGGGAGACAGAATTTTCGGGAGCAAATGGTTCTGCCGCCCGGTCTTCAGGATTCTTCGTCGTCCTGCCGGGTTTCTGCCGCGTTTTCAATTTCCATATCGCGAAATTCTTCGGAATCAAAGACTTCGCCACACTCCAGGCATTCGACAAACTCACTGTCTCCGTGCCGGGAAACGATTCGAACCTTCGGGTGTCTGCAGGCGTTGGACATCGTGATCGTTTTGAATGAAAAGATACTCTTGCGCCAGATTGTAGCGGGAAGCCGCCCCATTGCATACGAAGAAATGTAAAGATTTGCCCGTCCGATCGAGTTTATTTCCCAACCTACGACAAAGGCATCTTGAAATACCGACACATTTAGTCCTATACTGAACGCGGACTGAAGAGGTCCGGATTCGATGCTCAAGCTTACCAAAAAAGCCGACTATGGGTTGATGGCGCTCAAGTACCTTGCCGAGCATCCTGAAACCACCACGCTCAGCGCCAAGGATGTGGCCGACGCCTACGGCATTCCTGCCCAGCTGCTGGCCAAGATTCTGCAAACGCTGACCAAGAAGGGTCTGCTGCGGTCGCAAGCCGGCATGAACGGCGGCTATGCGCTGGCCCGCAGTGCGGCTTCGATCTCGGCCTTTGAGGTGATTCTGGCCATTGACGGCCCGTTCTTTATCACCTCTTGCGATAAGGGCGCAAAGTCCTGCGAATTACGCTCGAACTGCACCATCAAAGAGCCTCTGGCGCGGGTAAACGAGACCATTGCGGCCGTGCTCAGAAGCATCAGTATTCAGGATCTTACGGAAAAGGAAGCGACTCATCCGGCCGCCCTTGAAAAACTGGTTTCTTTAACGTAACTGCGCCGCTCCGGCGGCTTTCCCCCTCCGCCGGCGTGCGGAGCCAATGCAGAAACGAGGATGACGATCATGGGTGAATTTGTCAGTACAGTGGAAGTCCCAGCTGGTGTAAGCCTGCCGATTTACATGGACAATCATGCCACCTGTCCGCTGGATCCGCGGGTGCTTGAGGCAATGATGCCGTATTTGACCAGCGCCTTTGGCAATGCCGCCAGCCGCAACCACAGCTTTGGCTGGGAGGCGGAAAAGGCCGTGGAGACGGCCCGCGAACAGATCGCCAGCCTGATCGGCGCAAGCGCCAAGGAGGTCATCTTTACCTCCGGCGCCACCGAGAGCGACAACCTAGCCATCAAGGGCGTGGCGGAGATGTACCGCGAGCGCGGCAATCACATCATCACCCAGGTGACCGAGCACAAGGCCATTCTGGACACCTGCAAGCGGCTGGAGAAGCAGGGCTACCGCGTAACCTATCTGCCCGTGAAGGCTGATGGCCTGATCGATCTGGAAGACCTGAAGCGGGCCCTCGACGACAAAACCATCCTTGTCTCGATCATGGCGGCCAACAACGAAATCGGCGTGCTGCAACCGATTCGCGAGATCGGTAAGCTCTGTCACGAAAAGGGTGTGCTCTTCCATACCGACGCCGTGCAGGCTATTGGCAAGGTTCCCTTCAACGTGATTGAAGACAACGTGGATCTGGCTTCGATTTCGGCACACAAGATTTATGGTCCCAAGGGTGTGGGCGCTCTGTATGTGCGCCGCCGCAATCCGCGCGTGCAGATTTCCGCGCAGATCGATGGCGGTGGTCACGAGCGTGGCATGCGCAGCGGCACGCTGAACGTTCCCGGCATTGTGGGCCTGGGCAAGGCTTGCGAGATTGCTAAGGACGAAATGGCAGAAGAGGCCGTAAAGCTGCAGGGCCTGCGTGATCGCCTGCGGGCCAAGCTCGAAGCTGAACTCGACTATGTAGTTGTCAATGGCTCGTGGGAGCATCGCCTGCCCGGCAACCTGAACATGAGTTTTGTCCACGTGGAAGGCGAATCGCTGCTGATGGGCATCAATGATGTGGCTGTATCGAGCGGCTCGGCCTGCACTTCGGCCACGCTCGAACCCAGCTACGTGCTCAAGGCTTTGGGTCTGGGCGACGATGTGGCGCACAGCTCGATCCGCTTTGGTCTGGGCCGCTTCAACACCCAAGCCGAAGTCGATTACGTAGCTGCCAAGGTGATTCAGATTGTGAAGCATCTGCGCGAACTTTCGCCGCTCTACGAAATGGTCAAGGAAGGCATTGACCTGACCAAGATCGAATGGGCAGCGCACTAGAAACAGCCTCTAGCTGCTAGCTTCCAGCTTTTCGTCGCCTATTCAGCCGCGATCAACTGGGCGAGGCTGGGAGCTGGAGGCTAGCAGCTAGAGGCTAGGAAAGCTTTCAGCTTTTTTGTACTTTGCGCGCCGTTGTCGCATCCAATAGCAAGATGAAGCTGAGGGCAGATAGCCACAGCATCATCGCAGAGGAGAACAGAGTCATGGCATACAGCGAACAGGTCATCGATCACTACAACAATCCCCGCAACGTGGGCGCACTCGACAAGGGCGCGCAGGAAGTGGGCACCGGACTGGTCGGAGCTCCGGAGTGCGGCGACGTAATGCGCTTGCAGATCAAGGTCAATCCTGAAACGCAGGTCATCGAAGAAGCCAAGTTCAAAACCTTCGGTTGCGGCTCGGCCATTGCCAGCTCATCGCTGGCCACCGAGTGGATCAAGGGCCGCACGGTAAACGACGCGCTGGAGATCAAGAACACCGACATCGTCAAGGAGCTCTCGCTTCCGCCGGTCAAGATTCACTGCTCGGTGCTGGCAGAAGACGCTATCCGCGCCGCCATCGGCGACTGGAAAAAGAAGAACGGACAGGGTGAATAATTTTTCGAAGGATGCGGCTTCGCATAAGCGTACGCATCTTTCCTGCAGGAGTTTGTTATGCAAGGTTTTGTAAATCTTCAGTCTGCCTCACCCCAGTCTTCTTCAGGAGACACGGTGAAGCCCTCTGCCGCACCGCAGGTGCCTGTGGCGGGCATTCAGGTAACCGAAAAGGCCATCAAACGCATTCGTACGGCCATCGTCAAGGAAGGCATTTCCCCCGCCGAGGGTGGTTTGCGCCTGGGCGTTCTAGGCGGTGGATGCTCGGGACTTTCCTACTCCATCAAGTTCGACACGCAACCGCGCGAGCGCGACCGTGTTTTCACCTTTGACGATGTGCGCGTCTTCGTCGACCCCAAGTCGTTTGTCTATCTGAATGGCATGACGCTCGACTATGAAGAGACGCTGATGCGTCAGGGCTTCAATTTTATTAATCCCAATTCCGCGCGTTCGTGTGGATGCGGTTCTTCGTTTGGCGCCTGAGTCCAAAGTAAGAGTGCTCGCATGTTGAATGTTCTCAATAACGCCGTCCCGGTTGCCTGTTGGTCCTGCTCGATCAGTCATGTGGAATCCACGCTTTTCTGTCCGCATTGCAGCAAGATTCAACCTCCACCGGGCGGCGATTATTTTTCTGTTTTTGGTATAGCTCCCAAACTGAATCTTGACCTGAATACGCTGGAGCAGGAGTTTCACCGCCTCAGCCGCCGCCTGCATCCTGACCGCTACGCCCGCGCACTAGAGAATGAGCGCGAGTGGAGTCTGGCGGATACGGCGCTGGTCAACGACGCCTATCGCACGCTGAAAGATCCCCTCCGCCGCACCGAATATCTGCTCAAGCTCTCTGGCTCCGCGATTGGAGAAGAGCACAGCGGCAGGGATCGCAAGGATCCGTCGCGTGTGCCCGCCGATCTGCTGGAAGAAGCCTTCGATCTGAACATGCAGCTGGAAGAGATGCGCATGGCCCGCAAGGCAGGCGCGAAAGACGCTGATCTGGAAGCGCAGTTGCAGGATGCGAAGAAGAAATTTACCACATTACTGGCCGAAGTCGACAGCGATCTGCGCACCCAGTGGTCGGTGTGGGAAGCGGGCAACGACGAAGTGCGCAAGCAATCACAAAAGACCATGGTGGCACTGCTCGACCGCCGCCGTTACCTCAGCAATCTGGTCCGCGACGTAAACGAAGTATTGGGAGCCTGAACGACAATGGCAGATGGACGCGTAGTTGGTATTGACCTGGGAACCACGAACTCCCTGGTGGCTTATATGCAGGGCGAAAAGCCCGTGGTGATTCCCGGCGTAGACGGCTCAAATCTGGTGCCGTCAGTAGTGGCGCTCGATCCTCCTGCCGAGGGCGGCGGGCGTCCCTCCGTGACGGTGGGCAACAGCGCCCGCAAGTCTCTGATTGAAACGCCCGAGCGCGTCATCTACTCCGTTAAGCGCCTGATGGGCCGCAGCCTGGCAGAGGTTGCCCAAGAGCTCAAGTTTTTCCCCTTTCGTATTGCGGAAGATGTTGAAGCCGGCGAGGTGCCGCGCATTCAATTAGGCGAACTCAAGTTCACGCCGCCGGAAATCTCGGCCTACGTGCTGCGCCAGCTCAAGCGCAATGCCGAACGCTACTTTGGTCAGCCGGTCACGCAGGCCGTCATCACCGTTCCCGCCTACTTCAATGATGCGCAGCGCCAAGCCACCAAGGACGCGGGCCGCATGGCTGGCCTGGAAGTGTTGCGTCTGGTGAACGAACCCACCGCGGCCGCGCTGGCTTATGGGCTGGACCGCGCCAAGACCGGCACCATTGCGGTCTACGATCTGGGCGGCGGCACCTTTGATATTTCGATTCTCAAACTCAACGACGGCATCTTTGAAGTGCTGTCGACCGGTGGCGATACCCACCTGGGCGGCGACGACATTGACAACCTTCTGCTGGCCATTGCGCTCGATGAAATTCACGCCGAGCATGGTCTGGATCTGCGCACCCATCCCGGTGCCGTGCAGGCCCTGCGCAAGGAAGTCATCGACATCAAGATCAAGCTTTCCAGCGAGCCCATGGCAGCATTCGACATTGAGCTGCCCAACGGCGACCGCTATCAGCGCGAGATTCCGCGCGAGGTCTTTGAGCTGCTGATCGAGCCTGTGCTGGACCGCACCGCAGCACCCTGCCGTCAGGCTCTGGCCGACGCTGGCCTCACTGCCGAGCAGGTGGATGAAGTTGTTCTGGTCGGTGGTTCCACGCGGATTCCTGCCGTGCGTCAATTGGTGAACGATCTCTTCAAGCTGAACGCGCGCGGCAAAAAGCCCCACACCGAGCTGAATCCCGATGAAGTAGTGGCGCTGGGCGCAGCTGTGCAGGCCGACATTCTGGCTGGATCTTCGCAGACCACCAACGAGTTACTGCTGCTCGACGTAACACCACTCTCACTCGGCATTGAAGCCCTGGGCGGAACGGTGGCGCGCATCATTCAGCGCAACTCCACGATTCCCGCATCCGCTACCGAGTTCTTCACCACCGGCGTGGATGGCCAGACCAACGTTGCCATTCACGTCTTGCAGGGTGAACGCGAACTGGCCAGCGATTGCCGCTCCCTCGCGCGTTTTGATCTGAAAGGCATTCCGCCCATGAGCGCGGGCCTGCCTCGCATTGAGGTGCGCTTCCTCATCGACGCCGACGGCATTCTGCATGTGACTGCACGCGAGCAGCGCTCTGGCAAGGAAGCCGAAATTGAAGTAAAGCCGACCTATGGCCTGACCGATGAGCAGGTCGAGACAATGATCATCGACTCCTTCGACAATGCCGAGTCGGACTTTGCCCGACGTCTGCTGATCGAAGCCCGCAACGAGGCCGAAACAATTCTGACGGCCGTGACCAA
Source organism: Telmatobacter bradus (assembly GCF_048629425.1). Taxonomy (NCBI): domain Bacteria; kingdom Pseudomonadati; phylum Acidobacteriota; class Terriglobia; order Terriglobales; family Acidobacteriaceae; genus Telmatobacter; species Telmatobacter bradus. The sequence goes on along the minus strand of NZ_CP184532.1, from coordinate 511,458 downwards.
GGCTCCGCAGAACCCGGCGTGGAATCATCTGAGCGACGAAGAGCAGAAGGCTGTGGCCGTCTGCCGTGGCGTTCTGATGGCTGCCAAGGAAAAAGAAGATGTGGAAGCGATTCGCCAGGCCATTGCCGCGCTCGATCAGTCCACCCGCCGCTTTGCCGAGTTGATGATGGAGTCGGCCGTCACCACTGCCATTCGTGGCAAGACGATGGAAGAGGCTGGCGAAGATCTGCACGAAAACGTGACTGCGCCACACACCTTCGCGCCGGCCGAGTTCAAGCAGTAGCTCCAGCAACAGAACGGGAACCCCGGAAAGGAATGCAATGAGCGAGAAGAACATCGCCCCAGAAAAACTAGTTCGCGTCACCTTTCAGCCCGAAGGCAAAACGGTTGAATTCGAGTACGGCACCTTGCCTTATGACAATCATGGCAAGCCCATGTCGTTTCTCGATGTGGCCGAAAATTTCGATGTTTTTCTCGATCATGCCTGTGGCGGCGCTTGCGCCTGCTCCACCTGCCATATTCGCGTGAAAGAGGATGCGGATGGCCTGAGCGCAGCCGAAGACGATGAACTGGATCGTCTGGATATGGCCGCCGATCAGCAACTCGACTCCCGCCTTGGCTGTCAGGCCGTCATTACTCGCCCCGGTAATTACGTAGTCGAAATTCCCAAGTGGAATCGCAACTATGTGAGCGAAGGCAAACCCCTGGACCATGCAGAATAACCAACCCCTTCGAGAAGAGAAAATGGCGAAAGAAATTGACTGGAATGAAGCCGAAGAGATCGGCATTCAGCTACAGGAAAAACATCCCGACCTCGATCCGCTGACGGTGCGCTTTACCGATCTGCATCGCTACGTAGTCGAGCTCGAAGGCTTTGCTGGGGATCCGCAAAAATCGAACGAGAGCAAGCTGGAAGCCATTCAGATGGCCTGGCACGAAGAGTTCGAAGACGCCAAAGGCTGACCCTTCGTCAGCCTTCGCGGAGCAGCAAGCATCACTGCCAGTCCGGGTCGAATTCACGCCAGCCGAAGGCCGCTTCAAAGTGCACGAACTCCTTGGGCTGGCCAGGAATCAGATAGACGCTCAGAATGTCGAAGCGGACTGCAGGAAACTCCTCCTGCGGCAGATGGAGCAGGTACTGCCGGACAAGCCGCCGCAGCACGCGGCGCTTGTGGCTGCCTACCGTAACTTCGGCGGGGGCAATATCATGCGCAGTACGCGTCTTCACCTCGACAATGCACAGCACATGCCCCTTCCACGCCACCAGATCCAGATCACCGGGCACAACGCCATCGGTCCAACGTCGGGCAACGACTACGTAGCCCTTCCGCCGCAGATAAAAGTAGGCCGCATCCTCGCCACGTAGGCCAGTGCGCAAGTGAGCTGGCTGCCGATCAAGCCCGCGCCGCTCGGCCATATAATCCAGCCACGCCAGGCTTCGCTCCATCCCACCCAGCCAAATGCGATTCAGTGCGTCCATGGTCCCCATTGTCAGAAGCGGATTGCCTTCTGGCAAGAAATTTCTTTGGGTGAGTGTTTTTTCTGTCCCGCCTGGCGTGAACGTATTCGGAATCCAGCCCCACCAAAAGCAAGGCGTAAACAAAGCAAGGCCTAAACATTGATAAAAAGTAAAAGGAGCGCGATCAGATCGCGCTCCTTTTGCTTGCATGAAAAAACTGCTACTTCAGAAGCAGCACCGACAACGCCGATCCAATACCGGCCAGCGCCGCCGCTAGACCCGCGTACCAGTAAGCTTTGCGCTTGGTCAGCAGCGTCACCGAAGTGATCACCATGCCGATTTCAAGCAAGGTTTCCGCCAAATCGAAACGATTGCCACGCGCTTCCACCTGCTCGACCTTGGTCTCCAGTGCCTCGGCCTTTTCCTGCTCTCCCTTCAAATCTTCGGTCCACTTTTCCTGATGAGACTTATAGCCTTCCGCGATCTTTTCCGCGGCTTTCTTGTCGGAAAGCTGCACCACCTTCAGCATGTCTCCAGCCAGCTGGGTGTTATAGGCGCGGATCTTCTTGGCCTGATACTCATTCCACTGATCGGTAGCCTTGTTCTGGTCCAGCACAGCCTCGGTGTGGGTACGGTGCCCAAGCACCGTGGCAATAGCCACCAGCACGGCCAGCACACTCATCGTGAAAGCTACGGGGCGCATCGACGACTCATGTGCGCCGTGCTCGGCGTGTTCCTGCAACTCCTGGGCTTCGTTCGCTTCCATATTTTTACCTCCGGAAAAAGCAGAGGCAGAGCTTTTGCCCTGCCTCCTGTTTCTGATCACTCACCGCTGGCCGCTATCCACTTACTTCCGCTTCCAGCGTGAGCCCTCGCGTGAGTCCTCGATGATGATTCCCTTTTCGAGCAGCTCATTGCGAATTTCGTCAGAGCGGGCAAAGTTGCGTTGCTTCTTGGCCTGCGTACGTTCCACCACCAGTGCATCGATGTCGGCGTCCGTAAGCGATTGGCTGGCCACCAGCTCCGGCGCAACCTCTTCCATGCGGCCTTCTTTTTCGGCCCACTCCAGCGCCTTGCGCGTCTGCTCGGCGTCCTTATCCTCAAGAACGTCAAAAACCGCGTCAAAGTCCTTGAGCACGGCCAGCACCGCATCGCGGTCGCCTGAAAGCATCTGCCCCTGATCGATGGCCGTGTTGGCCATGCGCACCAGGTCAAAGATGGGCGCACGCGCTTCGGCCGTGTTCAGGTCGTTCTCCAGAGCTTCGAAGTAAAGTTTGCCTGCCTTCTTGGCGGCCTCTTGCAACTCAGGCGAAGTGCCTTCGTTCAGCTTGGCTATCATCAGCCGCTGATGGAAGGTGCGCAGCCGACCGATGGCCGCCGTGGCTTCCGTCAGACCGTCGAAGGTGAAATTGAGCTGATGGCGATAGGGCACTGAAATCAGTGCCAGACGAATCGCCGAAGCCTTCCAGCCCTTCAGCAACAGATCGCGCAGGGTGTAGAAATTGCCTTCGCTCTTCGACATCTTGCGGCTATCCACCAGCAGAAAGCGCACATGCATCCAGTGCCGCGCAAAGGGCTTGTGCGTAACGCATTCGCTCTGCGCAATCTCGTTCTCATGGTGCGGGAACATCAGATCTTCGCCACCGGCATGCAGATCAAAGCTCTCGCCCAGATACTTCATGGCCATGGCTGAGCACTCGATGTGCCAACCGGGGCGGCCGCGGCCAATCGGCGTATCCCAGCTCGGCTCGCCGGGCTTGGTCGCCTTCCACAGCGCAAAGTCGCGGGCTGAGTCCTTGCTGTACTCGTCCACATCGACTCGGGCACCGTCTTCCATGCCGGAAAGGTCCTTCTTGCTGAGCTTGCCGTACTCCGGGAAAGCAGCCAGACGGAAGTACCAGGAGCCATCCTCGGCCTGGTAAGCAGCGCCTGCTGCGGCCAGCTTTTGGATCAGCTCAATCATCTGGTCAATGTGCTCGGTAGCGCGCACAATCTGCTCGGGCAGTTCAACGCGGAGCGAATCCAGATCGTCCAGAAACGCCGCTTCGTAGGGCCGCGTGTACTCGCCAATCGAGATGCCCGCACGCCCAGCGTTGCGGATGATCTTGTCGTCCACATCGGTAATGTTCATAACATGGTGCACGGCCACGCCGCTCAGCTTCAGAAAGCGACGCAGCACGTCTACGGCAAGAAACGTGCGAAAGTTGCCAATATGGCCGTAGTCGTAAACCGTGGGCCCGCAGGCGTACATGCGCAAGGCCTTGCCGTCCGAAGGAGTAATCGGATCAAGCAGGCCAGTCAGGGTATTGAATAAGCGGAGGGTCATCGTATCCAGCGTCCGGCCCACAAAGTGCGGGATCTCAATGGATTGTGGGCCTTTCCGATTGTATCAGCGCATGGAAAACCCCACCTGGAGGGCAGACCAGAAGATTCCTGCCTTTTTCACTTTTGCCTGACTCCAACCAGCGCGGGAAAGGCTCGTATTCGAGCAAGCTTCTTGTTTTCTATAAGATTCTTCCACCCACGCCGCCAGAAGCAGAAAGCCGGTGCGCGCAACGCACCGGCTCCCTACGCCCTGCCTGCGACGTGAGCGTTACTGCTTTGCCTCAATGGTCAGATTCTTCTGCAACACTTCGGCATATTTGATGGTCGCGTTTTTCTGCGCACTGATGTGCACATTTTCTAGCTTGAGGTTTTTAATGGGCGACTCCGGCAATCCCACAATGACCGCTGCCGTCTCCACACCTGTAGCCGTGACGTTGGAGATCGAAATATCATGAAAGTGCGGCGTCAACCGCGTCACAGGAGCGGGTTCAATCACCGGAGGAATCTTCGGATAAAACTCGGTGATGAGTATGGCCGTCCGCACATCCTCCATGGTGATATCGCGATAGGTCAGATCACTGATGTCATTGCCGCGATCCCGATTGGATTTGATGCGGATTCCGGTCCCTGTGCCCTTGAAGTGAACGCGCTCCACATGCACATGCTGCACGCCGCCGGAAATTTCGCTGCCAATCGAAAGACCGTGGCCATGCAGGAATGTGCAATCGCGAATGGTAATGTCGTGGCTGGGCGCATCCGGGCCGGCAGAGCCGGGCTGCCCGCTTTTGATGGCGATATTGTCGTCGCCCGTATCAATCAGCACATCTTCGATCAGTACATCGCCGGAAGAAAACGGATCGATGCCATCGGTGTTGTGCGCCTCTGCCGGATTGTCGGCCAGCACCTTCATCTTGCGAAAAACCAGATGGTCGGAGTAGTAGGGAACAATTTGCCACATGGGAGAATTCTTGACCGTAATATCTTCCATGCGAATATTCCGCGAGTGATCAAAGACGATCAGACGCGGACGGGGCGTATGCGAAACCTTCCACCAGGAGTCCCCGCGTCCATCGATGGTTCCGCCGCCATCGATCGTAATGTTTTCCGCGTTAAGTGAATACAGAAATGCCTGACGACCATGATCGTGGAATTCCTCTTTTTCCGGAAAATCCTCATGGTCCGTACTGGCCGCCAGCGTAGTTCCTACGCCAACTTCTAACGTAATGTTGCTTTTCAGCAGCAAGGGAGCGCTCACATACATCTTCGCTCCGCTGAGCTTCACAATGCCGCCGCCCTGCGACGAGCAGTCGTCTATGGCCTTTTGAATCACCTTCGTATCTTTGGTTACGCCATCTCCAACGGCTCCGTAACTGCGTACGTCACACACCTTCTGGGAGTGCAGCGCAGAACAAAACAACAACAAAACACCAACCATCCAAAGCAAGAAGTAGAACTTTTTCACTCGTCTCTCTCTCTTTCCTCTCGCGGCAATCTACCGTGCGGCAATTTTTCTCTTGCCGGAGTTCTCGCCGCTTCATTCCTCCGGCATTGCCTGCCCGGTACTGCCAGCCCAGGACTGCCAGTATTGACATGCACGATATATGCGCCACTCTTGCAAGCGCAACCACGATCCATCCAGTAAAAAGCATTTTGCACGCCATTGCCCCTCTTCCCAGATCATGAGACATCGAAAGCTCCTGCACTTTGCTGGTGCCGTCGATAACCCGCATGAAAAAACGACCTCGGCAAAGCGCCTCTGCCCGATCCCTCGCCGCACACGTAGAAAAAATTCAAACTCTTCTCATTGACGCCTGAGCCCTGCCGCGCTACTCTCAGGCCAGATACCGGAATTGATCGCCTACGCCAATCCGCGGCACACCCAGGCGGCTCCGAGCCAGCGCTCGATCCTGCCCGCCTCCGGTTCGCCCATCTCTCCAACTTATTTATCCTCACGCCGGAGCATGGTCTCCGGCTTTGTTTTTTCCAGATCACCCGGAGGCAAAAGGAATCCTTGAAGACAAAACTGGAGATTACGCCCAACCTTGAGCCCCTGTTTGGGACCCGCGATGAAAACCTCCAGCTAATGGAAGATGCGCTCGGCGTGCGGATTGATCTGCGCTCCGACTCTGTACATGTAGAAGGCGCGGAACCGGCCGTCAGCCGCGTCCGCACCATCTTTGAAGACTACGAAGCGTTGCGCCGCCAGGGCGTACAGCTGGGCAATGGCGAGCTCAACGGCATGCTTCGTCTGGTCGTCACTGATCCGGCCAGCACACTCAAGAACCTGGCCGACAGTGGCCGCCAACGCTCGGCCGGCATCAAACGCAGTGTGCAGCCGCGCTCACTCAACCAGCGACGCTACTTGGAGGCCATCGAAAAGAACGACATGGTCTTTGGCGTAGGTCCTGCCGGAACCGGTAAAACCTATCTGGCCGTAGCCATGGCCGTGGCTGCCATGAACGCCAAAAAAGTCAGCCGCATTGTGCTCGTCCGCCCCGCAGTCGAAGCTGGCGAACGCCTCGGTTTTCTGCCCGGATCGTTGCAGGAAAAGGTCGATCCATATCTTCGCCCACTCTACGATGCACTCTTTGACCTGCTCGAACCGGAGCGCGTGGAAAAGATGCTCGAAAAGAACATCATCGAGGTTGCGCCACTAGCCTTCATGCGCGGTCGTACTTTGAACGACGCATTCATCATCATGGACGAGGCGCAGAACACCACCATCGAGCAGATGAAGATGTTTCTTACCCGCCTTGGCAACAACTCCAAGGCCGTCATCACCGGCGACATCACCCAGATCGACCTGCCCAACCCGCGCAAGTCTGGCCTGGTGGATGCCATCAACATCCTGAGCGGCATTGAGGACATTCACTTCTGCCACTTCGAAGACGGCGACGTAGTGCGTCATGCCCTGGTACAGCGCATTGTGCGCGCCTACGACAGCGCCGGCAAACAGCAACCCCAGCTTCCACTCGAAGAGGGCGAGCCCATTAACGTTGGAGTAGAAGCCCGCAAAGTCCCTCCGGCACAAAAGACAGCCCGCAGCGGAAAACCGCAATAAAACATTTCCGCAATGCTGCAGGCCGAAGGAAACCTCTAACATTCCGCTACGCAGAACAAAAAAACAGGCCGGCTATAGACCGGCCTGTTTTTTTGTCTGCACGTCGTACAAACTGCCACGCATGAATTTTTCCCCGAGCTGTCTTTTGCAGGACACCCGGCAAACAGCACGGCAATCTACATGATTCTTTTCGGGGCGATTCCAGTAAGAAACATTCTCCGCCATGTCCCATTTTGGGACATGGCTAACTATTAATGTTACTGGTACGATGAATCGATTAGAACTCATTTTTTCTTTCTCGTGGATATGAATCTCGCTATCAGAGGCTATATCTATGCCTGTCGCAAGTTCCTTTAAGAAGGCCAGCGCACTGATTCCGGTCTGGATGTTGAACAACCAGATCTCTGCACTTTCAAAGATGGCCAAACGTCCTGTGTTGGTAAATATTGACGAGCTTGGCAGGCAGTTAAACGGTCAGGTAACAGAAATGACCGCAACCTATGCGCGAGTTCGACCCAGCGCCTTTTTTTATCTGTGTAACAGTGTTTACGCAGAGATCAGTTTTCGCTACGAAGACGTGATCTACATGCTTTCCGGAACCAGTGAGCCAACCGGCCGCGACAACACCTTCAAAATCGAATTTGACAGCGTAGCACGAAAGACCATGGGCACCCTGGGAAAGGCTCTGGGCGCGGCTGGCCTGATGGACGAAGAAAAAAAATCGTTGATTTACACGCCCTCGCCGCTTGGAATTGAGGACGTGAGCAATTTGCTACCCAAGGGCGATGAAAAAGCTTTGCTAAAGCGCCTTGCCCGCAAAATCCGCCGCGAACTTCCCCCCGGCGGAATCGACCGGAGAGCCTGCTGTCGTTATGAGGTTGAGAGCGAAGTGCGCCTCACATTTATCCGGGAATGCAAGCTTCAGCAGTGCCTGATGATTGATCTGAGCCTTACCGGTTGTCGGCTTTTTTTTGAGGATCCCTGTCCTGTTCCTCTTGGGACGCAGGTAGAAATCCAGTTTTTGGAAAACGGTTATCCCTTGCGCCTGGCAGCCTCCGTACAGGTCGTCGCCAATCCCCACACGCTGGGCCTGAAGTTCTCCAACAATAGTCTGCGCATGAAAGAACGGCTTGCCTGCCTGATCGAGGAACTGGGTTCATAGTTGTAGATACCCGCCACGCCTGAAAAGCATTTGCATAAGATGCGAAATCCGAAATCAATACTGAACAGCTAGAGTTATTGCTCCCTTGCGTGCGCGTGCCCTGGGCCAAAAATCGGGCCCCGGGGTACGCGGCGTTGGTACACATTCAAAGTTCTAAAGCGCAACAGGCTTCTGCAGCGGTTGATTGGCCACGGTAATTTCTTCCACCAGACGGTCCAGAGATTTGTAATCGTTCGCATTGGGCTGGCCCTTGGTCAGCACCGGCTCAAAGAAGGTGATCTGATTCTTCAGGCCGCCCCGCAGCTCCACGATGCTCTTCGAGACAATGGCACCGCCCCATCCATACGAACCGATTACCGATACAAACTTGGTCTTGGGCTTGAGCGCGTTGGCCAGATACGCAGCCGAAACAATGTCCGGGTGTGGTCCGGCAAGCACGGCAGGCGATGCAAAAACCACCGTGGAAGCCTCTACCAGCGACTCGGCCACGATGCTCATGTCAGCGTCCACCAGATTGAAAGGTCGCACCGTGAGCCCGCGCTCCATCAGCCGGTCAATCAGGTAATTCACCATCTGGGTCGTGCTTTCGTACATTGAGACGTAGGGCACAATCACTTCCGCCCGCGGCGTCTCGCTCGACCACGTTTTATAGAGGTCCAGAATGAACTCCGGCTTGTGATACACAGGGCCGTGGCCGGGCGCAATCACCTTGATCTCCAGCGCATCCAGCCGCACCAGATGCTTGCGGATGTGCATCGAGAACGGCATCATGATCTCGGCGTAATAGCGCTTGGCCGCCGTGTACACACGCGATTCCTCGGTGGCGAACAACTCGCTTGTGGCCAGATGCGAGCCGAAGAAATCGCAGGTGAACAGCACCTTGTCTTCCACCAGATAGCTGACCATGGTGTCGGGCCAATGTACCCACGGCATCAGATGGAAGCTGAGCGTCTTGTCGCCCAGCGAGAGCGTGTCGCCCTCCTTCACCTCGATAAAGCGGTCGGCGGCAATCGGCATGGACTCCTTCAGCAGATCGCGGCAACGGGCATTGGTCACCACCTTGGCTTCCGGATAGGCATCCAGAATCGCGGGGATTGAGCCGGAATGATCCTGCTCGCCATGGTTGGCAATGATGTAATCCAGATGCGTCACACCTGCCTTGCGCAGCGCATCCAGATAGTCAGCGGTAAAGGGCGGATAGACCGTCTCGATCAGCGCCGTCTTCTGGCTGCCACGCACCACATACGAGTTGTAGGTTGTGCCTTCATGCAGCGGCATCAGCTGATCGAAAATCCGACGGTCCCAGTCAATGGCAACCAGGGAAAGAATGTCAGGTGTTATCTCGCGGGCGATCATGGTGGTGTTTTCTCCTTCTACATAGACCAGTGCAGCACGCTCCTGATCGGAACGGCGGCGGGAGCATTTCTCCTGCGGATGTGCGTCAGGAAAGATGCTCTAAATCAATCAGGCTTGAGGCAGATGATGCTCGGCAGCGCTCGGTCGCCGAACGCATCGCGCGTGGGCAAAATATCGGGCACAGGTGGGTGCATTTATACAAACTTGTCCGTGCTCCCCCGGCCGCGTTGTCTGGTTTGAGATTAGTGAAGGGCGCAGTTTCCCGGGTGTGATCCGAGTCACGGAAGTACCATTATAGGTTACGCGGTATCACAATATGGTCTTAGTATCCCAGGAACCTCTGCACTTCATCCATCTTCCGGGGTGAGACCAGAATCAGTTTTCGGCCTGAAAAAGCATGCACTGCACGCAGCAACTGTGCGCGTTGTTCGCGGCGGAAGCGCACGATGTAGGCCAAAAACTCCAGATCAAATCGCTCCGGGCAATCGCGGCCCATGTCGGATCGCACGCGCCCGCGCGTCATCCGCATTCGCTTGAGTGCCCTGATCACGCAAAGAGGCATTCTGTAGTCCAGGACGATGGCCGCGTCGGCATATTTAAGCCGAAACTCCAGAGTCGCGCCGTAATTTCCATCCATGATCCATGCGGGGTTTACAAGTTCCTCCTGCAGTTGCGCAAGCCACTCGGCACGCTCCGGTTCCACCCAGCCTGGCTGCCAATAAAGCTGATCCAGATGCACCAGGGGAAGTCCGGTTTCCTCAGCAAGTTGGCGCGCCAGGGTAGATTTTCCCGCTCCGGGCGAACCCAGAATCAGCAGCCGGTGAAAGGGTAAATGCTTCGGGCTGTGAGTGGTGGAACTCATTGCGCTGTCCGGCTTGATCATAACTTGGCAACAAAGCACAGCCGCATGGAAACTCTGATTCCTGCCGCAATCTGTTTGCGTAGTTTCAATAGAAACTGCTCTAGAATGGAGCCAGCGCGAAGCTTAGGGAAGGACAGCTTCGCGGCAGAATGATCCAGATCGATCCCGACTTATCTTCCGCTCCCGTAGCCTCGGCTGACGGCGCAAGCAAGCTTTCCGCGCAGCGCATTCCCGCAGCCCGCACCCTCGATAAATTTCTGGCTGAGGCGCAGGAAGCCGTGCGCCTGCGCGGCGTGGTCAGCGTGCTGCTGACGAACGACAAAAACATCCGCCGCCTCAACCGAGAGTTCCGCCACAAGAACAAGGCCACCGATGTGCTCTCGTTCCCCGCGCTGGATGAGGGTTTTGGTCCAGTAAGCGAGCGCATGGCAGGCGACTTGGCCATCAGCATTGATACCGCCCGCCAACAGGCCGCAGCGCAGGGCCATGCACTGCTGGTGGAACTGAAGGTTCTTCTTCTGCACGGACTGCTGCACCTGGCTGGCTACGATCATGAGGCCGATGAAGGCCAGATGGCCCGCCGCGAGCAGAAGCTGCGCTCCACGCTCAAGTTGCCGCTGGGCCTGATCGAACGCGTGGAAGGCACCAAGCCTGCCGCTAAAAAAGCGGCTACCAAAAGCACAGCCAAAACAGCCAAGCCTGCCGTAAAGAAAGCTGCCGCTAAAAAAGCCGTGGCGAAGAAGTCCGCAGTAAACGCGACGAAAAAACCTGCCGCAAAGAGGAAATCCCGATGAATCCTCTATCGGTGCTGCTGGTGGCCGCTCTGGCGCTGATCAGTGCGCTGGCCAGCTACATGCGCCGCATCTATGCCGAGTTTGGTAAGATCCTTTCGCGGGAAGAGCAGGACAATCTGGATGCGTGGGAAGAGGAGATAGAGCCGCACCTCGGCCTGGAGCGCGAACACGCCTCCCTCTGCGCCTCGTTGCTGGAACTGCTTGCGCTGGCCATGATTGCGCTGGAATTCGGCGCGCTGCTCTATGATCGCGCTCCGCAGATGGACCGCCCCACAGCCATAGAAGTTGCCCAAACCATGCTGGGCGTGGTGCTGGTGATTGTCTTCACCAACCAACTGATTCCTGCCCTGCTTTTTGCCCGTACACGTGGCCGCTGGGCGGCAGCACTGCTCTGGCCCATCCGCATTCTGCTCTGGCTAATGACCCCGGTCTCCGTGCCCGTGCGCTTCTTCTTCTCGGTGGGTACGCTGGCCCAAGAGCCCACCGCCGACGAGGAAGAACCAGGCATGAACGTGGAAGCACTGATCGAAGCCGGCGAAGAAGAGGGCATTCTGGAGCAGAGCGACAGCGATCTGGTGCGCTCCGCTGTGGAGTTTGGCGACAAGCTGGTGCGTGAGTTGATGACGCCCCGGCCCGAAATCTTTGCGGTCGAGTCTGAAACCACGCTCGAAGAGTTTCTGGAGTTGCTCAAGGAACACGCTTACTCGCGCATTCCAATTTATGTGGGCACGCTCGACAACATTACCGGTCTGGCCTTCTCGCACGACCTGCTGCAGATCTCCGATGAAGCCGCCCACACCCGCACCGTGGCTTCCATCGCGCGCGAAGCAGAATTTGTACCTGAAACCAAACGCGGCTATGAGCTGATGCGCGAGATGCAGCGCGAACAGCAGCACATGCGCGTGGTCATTGATGAGTATGGCGGCGTGGCCGGCGTGGTCACCATTGAGGACCTGCTGGAGCAGATCGTGGGCGAGATCCGCGACGAGCACGAAGAAGACGCGCCGGTGGAAGACCCCCTGCGTGAGGCTGGCGGCTCCTGGCTAGCTCCCGGCGGCTTTCCGGTCGATCGCCTGAAAGAAGTCTTTGGCGAGCCCATCGAGCTGGACAAAGAGTACGAAGCCACCACCCTCGGCGGACTGGTCAGCGAGCTGGCCGGACGCATTCCACTGGCGGGCGAGGTGGTGATGGCCGAGCAGGCAGGCCTGCGCTTTGAGGTGGTTGAGGCCACCGATCGCCGCGTCGAACGCGTGCGCATCTTCCCACCGGCGGAAGCCAAACCCGCTGGCGACTGAGCTATTCGTTCCGTGCAGCTCAAAATGCCGTACACTCAGTCAGGAGACTGTTACCGCTTGAAATCAGGATTTGTTGCCATTCTGGGCCGCCCCAACGTGGGCAAAAGCACGCTGCTGAACGCTTTGACCGGCGAAAAAGTGGCCATTGTCACGGCCAAGCCGCAAACCACGCGCAATCGCGTCATCGGCGTGGTGGAAGCCCCCGCCGTCAAGGGCCAGCATCCGGCCGCGCAGATCGTCTTTGTCGATACGCCCGGTGTGCACAAGCCCGGCTCGCAGCTGGATCGCCGCATGTTGCAGGAGGTTTACGACGCTCTGGAAGCGCGTGATCTCGTGCTGGTGCTCATGGACGCCACGCGCCGCGTGCAGCTGGAAGGTCTGGCTGAAGCCGCTGCCGCTGCTGCCGCCAAGACTGACGCTGCCATCGCCGCTGAGTCTGAAGCAGACGACGAAGCCCCAGCCGAAGAAGAAAACGCTGCCGAGATCGCTGCCGAAACCACATCCGAATCTGCGGAAGAACCCCGCAAAAAACGTGGCGGATGGGCCAGCGAAGACGAGTTCCTCTTCGGCCTGATCCAGAAGCTGGACTGCCCCGTTTTTCTGGTGCTCACCAAGATCGATCTGGTCAAAAAGGAAGAGCTGCTGCCGCTCATCCAGAAGCTCGTCACGCAGCACAACTTTGCCGAGGTCATCCCGGTCAGCTCGCGCAAGCGCGACAACCTCGACCTGCTCGTCAAGCAGATCATTGCAAAGCTGCCCACCGGCGAGCGCTTTTACCCCAAGGATCAGTACACTGACCAGCCAGAACGCTTCATGGCCAGCGAACTGATCCGCGAAAGCATTTTGGTGGAGACCGGCGAAGAAGTTCCCTACGCCACTGCCGTCGTCATTGAGCAGTGGGAGGAGCCCCAGCCGCAGACTGGCCGCAAGCGCAAGGGCCAGCCGGAGAAGCTTCCACTCACCCGCATTGCCGCCGCCATTTATTGCGAGCGCGACGGCCAGAAGGCCATTCTGATCGGCAAGGGCGGCTCCAAGCTCAAGGAGATTGGCACCCGCGCCCGTCTGCAGATTGAACGCCTGCTGGGCACCCGCGTCTACCTTGAGCTGCATGTGATCGTTGAAGCCAACTGGCGCGAGTCCAAGGGCTTCCTTGAGTCGCTCGACTGGCGCAACGAGCTGGAACGCCTCGCCAACAAACAGGCCAACGACGACGTGGAATAGCTGCTCTTCCCCCTCCTTTCAAACAGAAAAGAGGGGGAAACAGGCCCCGGCTTCCTCTTTACCGTTTGACTCGCCTCGCCTCTGCCACTAGCGTGTTAGGGAGAGCGGAACCGCTGCAAGTGCGGCTCTGCCAGAGAGGAAGGCTGCAGAGTGGGCAATCGTATTCCCCCGTTTTTGGCTAGGGCGAAGGCTCTGGCAATCGCTCTGGTGCTTGTGCAAGCGTTTGTTGCTGCACATGGCCAGGACCTGAAGAGCTTTGAGCGGCGCATCACCACCAAGGTGCTGCCCAACGGGCTGACCCTGATCGTCTGCGAGCGGCCAGAGGCTCCCGTCTTCAGCTACGCCACATTTATTGATGCAGGCGATGTGAACGACCCCAGCGGACAGAGCGGCTTGGCGCACATGTTCGAGCATCTGGCCTTCAAGGGCACCAGCCAGATTGGCACCACCGACTACGCCGCTGAAAAGCTGGCGCTGGACAAGGTGGAAGTCGCCAACAACGCCCTGCAGGCCGAGCAGCTCAAGCCAGTCGGCCGCGACCCCGAAAAAATCAAAAAGCTGGAAGCCGATCTAAAGGCAGCCGAGGATACGGCGCACAAATTTGTGGTGCCCAACCAGTTCACCGACGTGGCCGAGCGCAACGGCGCGGCGGGCCTGAACGCCGAAACCGGGCTGGATAACACCCTCTACTTCTGGTCGATGCCGGAAAACCGTCTGGAACTATGGGCCTGGATGGAGAGCGCACGGCTGGCCGACACGGTTCCCCGCGAGTTCTACAAGGAACGTTCAGTGGTGATTGAAGAGCGGCGCATGCGCACCGACTCCAACCCCATCGGCCGTCTGGTGGAGCAGTTTCTGGCCACAGCTTATGTAGCGCACCCCTACGGACGCAGTTCCATCGGCTGGCCCAGCGAGGTCGGCCAGATCACGGCCACCGAGGCCATGGACTTCCACAAAAAGTACTATGTAGGCGCAAACATCGTGGTGGCCGTGGTGGGCGACGTAAAAGCGGCCGAAGCCATGCCCTTGCTGGAAAAGTACTTCAGCAAGGTTCCCGGCGGACCCAAGCCAGAAGAAATGACCACGGTTGAGCCGACCCAGTTCGCTGAAAAGTCGGTCGTCATTCGCGAGCAGACGCAGCCCTTCTACATTGAGGGCTATCACCGGCCCAACTATCAGGATCCCGACGACGCCGTCTATAACGCCATCAGCGACATCATGTCCAACGGGCGTGTTTCGCGACTCTATCGCAGCCTGGTCCGCGACCAGCAGATTGCCGCCGAGGCCGAGGGCTTCAGTCCCTTTCCCGGTGACAAGTATCCCGGCCTCTTCGCCTTCTATGCCGTGCCGCTGCCCAGCCACACACCGGCCGAGATGCGTACGGCCATCCACAAAGAGATTGAAAAGTTGAAGACCACCGACGTGACTGACGCCGAACTGGCCATGTTCAAGACCAGAACCCGCGCTGAGCTGCTGCGTGGACTCAGCGACAATCAGGGGCTGGCCAACGCTCTGTCTGAAGCGCAGACCCGCTACGGCGACTGGCGTGAACTCTTCCTCCAACTGGACCGTGTGGACAAGGTGACCAAGGCCGACATTCGTCGCGTCGCCAATAAGGTGTTTGTGGATTCCAATCGCACCAGCGCCGAAATCGACACCGAAACAGCTACCGCAAAGGATGGAGGCGCGCGATGAAGAACAAAAAACTGAGCATGGAGAACAGAGTGTCCCCTCTACGCTGGATCGTTGCCGCTGCAATTTGCGCGGGGGCGTTGCTGACGATTCCCGCACAGGCGCAGCAGGCCAAGCCGTGGGAGCAGATTCCGGTTCCCGCGCTGCATGAATTTCATCCTCATCAGCCGGTGCGCATTGAGCTGAAGAATGGCATTGTGATCTTCCTGCAGGAAGATCATGAACTGCCCTTTGTCTCCGGATCGGTGATGATCCCCGGCGGATCGCACGATGAACCCGCCTCCAAGGTTGGCCTGATCGACCTGTACGCACAGGCCTGGCGCACCAGTGGCACGGCCAAGATGAATGGCGACGCGCTGGACGATCTGCTGGAAGCCAAAGCCGCCAGCATCGAGACCGGGGGCGGACTGGAATCCACCAACATAAGCTGGAACTCGCTCAAGGGCGACGCGGATCAGGTCTTCGATCTGGCCATGGAGCTGCTCTTCCATCCCAAATTTGACGCGGAAAAACTGCAGCTAGCCCAGCAGCAGGAGGCCACCGGCATTGTGCGTCGCAATGACGACGAGGACGCCATCGCCGGCCGCGAAGCCGCCAAGTTGGTCTATGGCGCACACAGCCCCTACGCCCGCCAGCCCGAGCTGGCCACCATGGGCGCTGTCAGTGTCTCTGACCTGAAGGCCTGGCACACGCACAGCCTCAAGGGCAGGCTGATCGTGGGCATCTATGGTGACTTTGACGCCAAGGCCATGGAAGCCCAGGTGCGCTCCGTCTTTGCGGATATGCCTGCCGTGGAAAAGCCTGCTTCTGACAAGGAGAAATTCACCGATCCCAAGCCGGGTGTTTACTTCATCCACAAGGGCGACGTGAATCAGTCGAATGTGCAGATCGTAGGGCTGGGCACACTGCGCAACAATCCTGACTTCCCCGCTCTGGCCGTGATGAACGAGATTCTGGGCGGAGGTTTTGCCAGCCGTCTCTTCCAGAAAGTGCGTACAGAGCTGGGCTACGCCTATGCCGTTAGCGGTGCCTACGGCGCGGGCTGGGATCATCCCGGAACCTTCGACGCCGCCGTGCTGACCAAGAGCGCTTCCACCGTGGATGCAACCCACGCCACGCTCAGCGAACTGCAGGCCCTCAACAGCCGTCCGCTTACTGAAGAAGAAGTGAAACGCGCCAAGGACAACATCCTGAGCTCCTTCCTTTTCCGCTACGACACGCGGGCCAAAGTGCTGGCCGAGCGTGAACGGCTGGAGTTCTACGGCTTCCCGCCCGACTATCTGGAAACCTACAAGGCAGCACTCGAAAAGGTAACCGTAGCCGATGTAACCGCGGCAGCCAAGAAGTACATTCACCCGGAAAAGCTCGCCATTCTGGTCGTGGGCAACAAGCCGGAGATTCAACCCGGACTGGACGCGCTTGGTCTGGGCCCGGCGCAGACAATCGACATTACCATCCCCATGCCGAAACAGTAGAAATGAAGGTTCTAGATGCTAGGTTTCTGACCGTTTGAATTTATACCCACACCGGGTGCCCAGGTCCCGCTTTTGGGACCTGAGAGCTGGGAGCTAGAGGCTGGAAGCTGGAAACCAGGTACTGCGGAACCTCTGGTCAAAGCGGTGTTTTGAAGGGCACGACTTCAGCTGTGCCGCAAATGCCGCCAAAAGATCAAGGGCTTTAGCCCCTGAGGGAAATCCCCCAAGCCAATGCACCTAGCACCTAGAACCTGCCTTTCCACAGGAGAGAAAGAAACACAATGAGCACGAAAACAGCAGCACAGATCGTGGCAGAAGACACCAAGGCGCGCAGCCAGGCCGCCGCACGATTGATTGAACACGGCGTCATCCTCTACCGGCCGGAGACCTGCGTGATTGACCCCGAGGTTGAAGTGGCGGCAGGCTCGGTGATCGAGCCCTTCGTACAACTGCTCGGCAAAACTAGAATTGGCGCACGCTGCCGGGTGCGTTCGTTTTCCGTTATTGAAGACTGCACGCTAGCCGAGGGCGTACTCATCCGCCAGAGCTGCGTACTCGAAGAAAGCACCATCGCCGCAGAAGCCAACATCGGCCCCTTCGCACATCTGCGGCCGGGCAGCGAGATCGGCGAACAGGTACACATCGGCAACTTTGTCGAAACCAAAAAGGCCAAACTGCACAAGGGCGTAAAAGCCGGCCACCTGACCTACCTGGGCGATGCCGAAATCGGCGCTGACACCAACATTGGTGCAGGCGTCATCACCTGCAACTACGACGGCGTAAACAAGCATCACACCGACGTGGGAGCAGGTTCGTTCATCGGAAGCGACTCCACGCTGGTTGCCCCGGTCACGCTGGGCACAGGTGTTTATGTGGGCGCGGGTTCCTGCATCACCAAGAACGTTCCCAACGATGCGCTGGCCGTGGCACGCAGTCGGCAAGCAATCAAGGAAGACTGGGCCAAAAGCCGCAAAGCTCCAGCTAAAGCAAAGTAGCTGTACCCAGAGGCAATTCCATCGAGGGTCTTTTCCCTCAAGAAAAAGACCCCTTGCATGCTCTCAACAAGGGCATGTTTATTCTGATTTTCCTCTAAGAAGTGTTGAAGCTCTGCACACACCCCTCAAACAGCAACCCGCGACGCAGAGTCTGAGCATCGCGGGTTGTTTTTTTGCCTGCACCCGGGATAAAACGACAACATCCCCCATTGGGAACGTTTCCATAAAGGAACCAGCCCCTTTAAAATGATGCCCTGTCGGATCTTCCTGTGCCCAACCACAGAACCGGCTTTTTGCATCCTAGTGGTAGACATTCAGTTTTTTCATTACTACAACTTTTCCCTGCTTCCGGTTTTACGCAGGGTTGGAACTAAAACGGGGAAACAGCGTACTCGGATCAAGTAGAACCGGGTTCGCAAAAAGTAATTTCTGTAGCAAAACCTGTTTTTTTACGCTCGACACGAAAAAAAACATCAAACAGCCAAAGGATTGATGCACCACGACAATTCTCCTCTCTGGCTGGACAGGGCAACCATATAGGTAACTGGATTGTCTTGCAGGAGGAGAAAGACTGCGGCAATGAAAAGCATTTTCGAAATAGCTGTAGACCGAAGGAATACTCTTCTGTGTCTTTTTCATCAAGATAATGGGCCCCAGAAGAACGCATAAAAGTCACGTGTATTCCGAAAACGCTCCAAACCTCCAGGAGGAAAACTGCTTGCTACCCCCCCGTGCAGAATACGAACTGCTGAAGCACGACTTCCAGAGTCAAACGACCACGAACGCGCAAGACTCCAATACTGCCCTCTCCTCCAGACGAGACAGCCGCATTCTGGTTGTAGACGATGAATTGCCTGTTCGAAGCCTTTTAGGCGCAACCCTGGAACACCACGGCTACAGCTGCGAATTGGTCAGCAGTGGTGCTGAAGCCCTGATCGCGCTGGAGCGCAACTCTTTCCTGCTGGTTTTAACTGACCTTGTGCTGCGGGACATGGATGGCACGGCACTGCTGGATCGGATTCGCCATCTGTATCCAAGCGTGCCGGTAGTGGTGGTTTCAGCCGTACAGGATCTGAACGTAGCCATTGACGCCATGCGGCGTGGTGCCTGCGACTATCTGCCCAAACCATTTGAAAGTAAACAGTTCCTGCTAGCCGTAGAACGGGCGCTCGCCCGGCGTCAGGAAATGGAGGAGCGCCTCATCTACCGGCAGAACCTGGAGCAGATGGTACAGGCCCGTACCGAGATGCTGCGCCACGCCATGGAAAACCTGGAGCACAGCTACGACGTAACGCTGGAGGCTCTGGGCGACGCGCTCGATCTGAAGGACTCTGAGACTGAAGGACACTCGAAGCGGGTGACAGCCTATACCATCGCCCTGGCCCGGGCCATGGGCCTGCCGCCGGCCGAGATCAAGGTGATTGCCCGCGGCGCTTTTCTGCATGACATCGGGAAAATGGCCATTCCCGACAAGATCCTGCGCAAGCCCGGCAAACTGACGCCGGATGAGCAACGGATCATGCGCGAACACTGCGACCGGGGGTACCAGATGGTGCGCAAGATTCCCTTTCTCTCCGAAGCAGCGGAGATTGTCTACAGCCATCAGGAATTTTACGACGGAAGCGGCTACCCCCGTGGCCTGCGCGGCAATCAAATCCCAATCGGAGCACGCATCTTTGCCGTATCTGATGCGCTCGACGCCATCACCAGTGATCGGCCCTATCGTCAAGCAAGCAGCTTTGAGGATGCACAGGCCGAAATCCTGCGCTGCGTCGGCAGCCAATTTGATCCGGCTGTCGTCAAAGCCTTCCTGCAGATTCCCAGCGAACTCTGGCAGGAACTGCGAGATGAAATCAGCGACCGAGCCCAGAGACTCTCTGTGCTGTCCGCCGCCGAGCCGCCGCCCCCGCAACCAGAAGACAAACGCACTTAAAAAGAATAATTTCCGCCGCTTTCCGGGGCCACCCCTCAGCGTGGCTTCGGAATCGGTCAGCTTCTGCTTGCCACAAAGCTACAATCTCCAAAAATATGGATTCTGGAAAATCCTTTTTTCTGCTTTTATCTCAGAAGAATCTAATTTTTTTGGGGCTAAAGGGATCTTTTATATGGACATTAGAAAAAGAAGGGTCTTTGAAAAACCCCTGCAAACAGGCACCCCAGCCCCACCACGCTGCCAGATTGTCCACCGCATGACGTTGATAAATAAATACATATAAAAGACAAGGCCACTGCATCCCTTCCCCAGCCCGCCCTCTCGATACATTGCAATCCAGTCTGCAACGGAATAAATTTACAATCAAGAACCCCTAAGAAAGAGAAAATAAATCTCAAATTTTGTATTTGCATTCTTCTCAACCTATGCTATGGTGTATATATTCCACCTGAGGAGATGGCAAGTCCTCTCCCCCGCTGGAAGTAGTTTGCGTCACTGGCCTCCCGGCACGAACAGCACGACCGTTCGTGCCGTCTTTTTTTGCACCCTACACATCCGTTCTTTACCCCTAAAAATATCCCGCCCTGCCAAACTGACCATTGCAGCCCACTGTACCTTTGCAAAGCGCTCCGGGTACAATTTTGCTCAAGAGGACAAGATGAAAAAGCTGATTCCCGCCCGCTGGGCATTCGGTCTTGTGGTCTTTCTGCTGACTGTGGCCAGCTATGCGCAGTGGTCCAACCCAGCCGACGACGTGCCAGCCTACCATGCCTCAGCTCCGCTGAAGGTCACTGCCCTGCCCACGATCTGGTCTGGTACGCAGCTCAAGGGATCGCACTTCCGCTATCCGTGGCAGGTGCATGTCTATCAGCAGGTGGCCAAAGTCAGCAGCGTGGTCTATCAACTGCCCTGCTACTGCCGTTGCGACCGTGCCCTGGGCCACACCAGCCTGCGCAGCTGCTTTGAGACCGACCACGGCACCGAGTGCTCCACCTGCGCCAAGGAAGGCTTCTTTGCCTACCAGCAGACGCGTCTGGGCAAGACGCCTGCCCAAATCCGTGCCGCCATCGCCCGCCACGAGTACGAAAAGATCGATCTGGACCAACAGTAAACGAGGCGGCAAATCAAAAACATCTCCAGGGAAACGGCCGCAGTCTGTGCGGCCGTTTTCTTTGTTTTGGACAGATGCGGCGAAAAGATCAGAACGGAGATAGAATAGAGATGCAGCACGAGCCATCGGCTCGCGCCCAGCCCGTCGGCAGGTTCCTCTGGCCGACACCAGGATGGGGGCGTCACGGTTTCGACGGTATCGCATGCGGCACAGGAGACATGTCGGGGGGTGGGCACCCGTAATCGCTTACAAAAACAAAGTTGCCAACGACAATCTGGCACTTGCTGCTTAATTAACTAAGTAGCCGTCTTCCACAGCTTCGCCTATGGGCAGTGAGCAGACGTCATACAGTAGGCTGGCTGAAGCGGCTCGGTCCGGGCGGCAGAAGCGAGATCAATCGGACTAGCCTTGGACGTATCTTGTCCGTTCTATAGCGACTGAGGCGAACCTTCTAGAAGCGGACAAAGCATGAACTCTCCTGGCTGACATCGATTTCGGACGCGGGTTCGACTCCCGCCGCCTCCACCATAAACAAGTCGTTTATTCTTAATGACTTGCATCTTCGGACTAAAAACCGGGTCGATTTTTGTACAGTATTTTGTACAGTAGCCGGTCGGGTTTGACCCATTTGGGCGAATCGAGCAGAATCCCGTCTGAAGCGGGAGAGCCCGATGCTGTCCGTCTACACACGTCATTCCGCAGACTGCAAACACTACGGCGACAAGCTGTGGCGCCGCTGCAACTGCCCCAAATGGATTTGGGGTTCACATGACGGCGAGTTCTACCGCCTGAGCGCAAAAACGCGCCTCTGGGACGAGGCCGAGCAATACCGCCATCGTCTGGAAAATCCAGCGTCCGTTCCCGCCCAGCCGGTTTCGCAGTCAGCACCGATGCCCGAGCACCCGGCTGTCGTTTCTCCCGCACCAGTTTTTTCGGTTCCCTCCGCCCAAATCTCAACTCAACCGCCGCAAAAGCCCAGAGTGACCATCGTGAAGGCCGTTGAGTCTTACCTGGCTGACGCCCGCAGCCGGGAGCTGAAACCTGCAACGCTTTCAAAGCTTGATACCATCTTCCGCAAGCAGTTCCTTCCCTGGACTCGAGTGCAAGGGCTGGATTACCTCGATCAGATCGATCTCGACGCGCTCCTCTCTTTCCGAAGTACCTGGAAGGATGGCGGTTTGGCCAAGCAGAAGAAACAGGACCGTCTGATCGGCTTCTTCTGGGCCGGTGTCCGTCGCGGCTACATCAGCCAAAATCCAACCATGGGGCTGGGCAAGATCAAGGTCGTGCAAGTTCCGACCGACTACTTCCCTCGCGACGAATTCCAGCGAATACTTGACGCAACCTCAAGGTGTGGAGACAAGCGAGGCGGCGTCGTTCCAATAGAGGACAACCGGACACGGCTTCGCACCATGACCCTGCTGATGCGCTGGAGCGGTCTCCGCATTCGCGATGCGGTCACTCTTGAGCGGGATAGGCTGCACGGCGATAGCCTGATGCTCTATCAGGCCAAGACCGGAACACCGGTCTATGTGCCGCTCCCGCCGCAGGTGGTCGAGGCTCTCCAAAATGTTCCTCCCGGTCCGAAGCCGAATCCACGCTACTTTTTCTGGAGTGGCAATGGGCAGCCAAAGAGCGTTGTTGCCGACTGGCAGCGCAGCTACCGCCGCCTCTTCAAACTGGTCAATCTCACTCAGGCCGATGGGTCTCCGAAGCGCTGCCATCCCCATATGTTCCGGGACACCTTCGCCGTTGAGATGCTGCTTGCAGGTGTGCCCATCGACCAGGTTTCGCTGCTCCTTGGACACGCTTCGGTAAAGATCACCGAGAAAAGCTACTCTCCTTTTGTGAAGGCCAGACAGATCCAACTTCAGGACAGCGTTCGTAACGCGTGGGATGTCGGTGCGACCATCGTGCCGGATCCAGAGAACAGTCCGTCGAATGCTGCGGGTTCCGGTCACAGGAAAGCGGGCTGGCAGCTCATACGCTCGGCAGACCGGCCGAAAGCCGATGAAGAACGGACTACTGCAAGCGGGGACCGGCGTACCTTGCCATATGACTCTGAGCCTGCGCATGAACCTGTTCCCAGTTCCGATCGAGCGTCTGGAAAAAGATTTCGGGCAACCGGTCGTTGAGAACGAGCGTCCGCAGCCAGAAGCGAAAGAACATTGCCTCCATGACATCCTCGGGCACCTGCGCGGCGTTGCAGAACTCAATTGCGAATTGCAGGTGCTCGAAAGCGGGAGTCATCTCCCACTCCGCATCGCCTTTGGTGGCGGGCGGCTTCCCGAGCCAGGTCTCTGGGACAGCCCTCGCGGCCTCGATTCGTGCAATGCGCTTTTCGACGGCCGGACTCCAGGAGGGATTCGGAAGATCATCGTAGATTTCGTTCAGCAGATTCCGGATTTCAGGCACTTCCGCACCTAATTGCAGTCGTAACCCTTCCCGGTCGTCTGCAAGGACATGGTTGCGCCGGCAAGCCAACGTTAGCCAGGCGTTGAGGAAGACGCCTTCTATCGCAAAAGAGCTGATCCCCTCATCCAATGCATTGAGCACGGCAACAGCGAGTTCGGACGCGGCGAATCGCTTCTTCTTCGATAGCTCCGACCGGCCGGGCTCATGATGCAGCGTGTAGCAAAAATTGACGGCCTTGCTGTCTGCGTCCAGTCTTCGCTGGTACTCACGGTGCGCGCGTTTCCATTCCCGGCATTCAGTCGGAGGTAGCCGGTCTCGATTCTCCTCGGTCACGACTAGACCTGTTTTCGAGAACGCATAGATGAACGCAGGATTCACATTCGCTCTGCGGAACAGGACGATCATTTCCTGGCTGAATTGCTGATGAAGAGCTTCTGCGATTGCCGCTGGAATATCAGTTTTAGAGGCCAGTTGCCTGCCTGAGCCATGGACGAGTCGTATTCCATCTCGAATCTTCCCACCTCGTCCGCCATGCTGAATGGTCATTCCAGGCTCCCGCGAATTCCATTGTACGTTCCCTGATCGAGCCTTCCTTTGCTGTTTGCCTCATGAAAGTGGCTGATTTGACCAAGTGTCCGAACTGGGCTACTTGTGACATGAGCAATTCAGGATGTTCACGGTTGAACCCGCAACTTCGACCGAAGCCCATCCTCTTTCATCTGCGTAAACCCAAATCGTGAGAGGTACCAAATGGAACTCCGACATGAACTGCAGAACGTTTCAATCAATCCTGGCTTCCAGGAGGGAACTGCTGGTTTTCCCGCACTGGAAAAGCACTATACCGTGGCTGAACTTTCCAAACTCTGGTTCTTCAGCGAGAACACAATAAGACGTCTTTTCTCGAAGGAGCCTGGAGTGATTAAGATCGCTCGCCAAGAAACCAGAATCAAGAGGGGCTACACCTCTTTGAGAATTCCCGAACGAATCGCTCTGCGTGTTCACAGGCGTATGCAAGGAATTGCCTGAGAGCGTGATCTGCAGTCTCCGAACAAGAGGTTTGCAGCTCGGCCTGTCCACACAAACTCCGCTGCCCTATTTCGGCAAGCATCAAATCAACGCGTTTGACCGAAATCGCGAACCGCGTCATGCTCGCATCTCTGCTGGAATGGTGCGTGATGTGGTGCTCGGTTATTACCAATCTTCGGCATAACACCGCTGAACACGGGCACGGATCGCTCCTTGATCGAGTTTCAGATCAATACCGTCTGAAAGGGACAACGCGATGTTTGAATCGTTTGACGAATTGAAGGAGCGGCTCAAGGCGACCGGGTACTTCATTGACCCCGTGATGACCCAGGTTGTCTTCCTGGCCGCGAAGTTGCAGAAGCCGCTGTTGCTTGAAGGACCTGCGGGGAGCGGAAAAACGCAACTCGCGGTCTCAGTTGCGCAGGCGGCCGGGACGCATATCGAGCGGCTGCAATGCTACCGCGGCGTCACTGAGGACAAGGCGATTGGGCGGTTCGACGAGAGCCTTCAGCGGCTTTACATGGAGTTTTCGAAGGGGAACGGCGAGAGCGGGAGCTGGCGCGAGTTGCAGGCGAACCTGAAAGGGCGCGATTTCTTTCGGCCTGGTCCACTGATGCGGGCGCTCGAATGCGAGAAGCCATGTGTGCTATTGATCGACGAACTCGACAAGGTGGATGAGGGGTTCGAGGCTCTGCTGCTTGAGATTCTATCGGCGTGGCAGCTCTCGATTCCGGAGTTTGGGACGGTTGAAGCGAAAAGCATTCCGTTCGTCGTGCTCACCAGCAACGAGGAACGGCGGCTGGGCGATCCGATCCGGCGGCGCAGTTTGTATGTGCGGGTCGAGCATCCGACGCCGGAACGCGAGGCGGAGATCATTGCCAGCCGTACTCCAGGAGCTGGCGTGGAGTTTCATCGCGAGATCGCCGGCATTGCACGCTCGTTCAGAAATTATTCTCTGGAAAAACCGCCTTCGGTCTCGGAGATGATCGACTTCGCCAATGCGCTGCGGTTGATGGGCAGTGATCATGTGACGGAAGAGCAGCGCGATGTGCTGCTTCCCTTCCTGGCCAAGACCGAAAAAGATCGGCGTCATCTGCTGCTGCGCGAAGGATTCCAAAGCCTGCTGGTCGATGGGGCGCGGTATGCACAGGATCTCCATCCTTCAGGAGGCGCGGCGTTATGAAATGGTTTCTTGCGCTCTTTCTGTTTGCTCCAAGTGCTGGCTGGGCGCAGGCAAACACAGCTCTTGCGGAGAACTGCGTGCAGCACTACGCCAGCCATTACGGCGTGCCTGCGGAGTTGGTTGCTGCATTCATTGATGTCGAGTCGCGTTGGAATCCGCGTGCTGTCTCCAGCAAGGGCGCTCTCGGCTTGATGCAACTGATGCCATCGACTGCGCGGCGCTTTGGCGCTTACCAACCCTTCGATCCCGAGCAGAACATTGCGGCGGGAACGCGGTATGTGACTACGCTGATGTGGGAGTTCCACGGCGATCTGAGGCTTGTGGCTGCTGCCTATTACGCCGGTGATCGATGGGTCGGCAAGCGGCAACTCGACTACAACAACCCGAATGTCATCGCCTACGTCGAATCGGTTCGGCGTCATTATGCGGCGCGCAAACTCGCTGCAAATTCATTGCACAGGAGGTAACTTGAAATGAGACTTCGCTGGTTTTTCCCTTTCGCAGTACTGCTTCCACTGCGTCTGTTCGCTGCTGACAACGCCGTCAAGCCGCGCGTTGCGACGATCACCATTAACCCGTCGGAGGTTATCACGTTGCACCTGCGACCAGAGTTCGAGTCGACGATCCATATGCCGGAGGAGATCACGTCGGTGATCCTCGGCAGCCCCGGTTCCTTCAAGGCGGAACACAACGAGGGCGAGCCGGAGTATGTGTACGTGAAGCCCATCACGAAAGAGGCTGCTGAATCGAACCTATTGATCGCGACGAAATCCGGCCTGCATGTGACGCTGGAGTTGATGAGCAATGGGATTGGCGCGAGCGGGTCTGCAATGCCGGTTGACTTCTTGATTGAGTACCGCACATCCAGAAGCTTTCTGATCACTGGCAGTGCAGGCGCGGAGCGCGTGCGAGTGGAACCCACAGGGACCGCGCCAACATCTACTCAGCCACGGATTCCAGCGACTGCGAAACCGATCCCCGCTATTGACGAAGAGTATGAGTTGCAGATGCGCGTCAATGCGCCGGGTTGGACAAAATGGGAGGGCAAGCAGATTGAAACTTCGCTTGGCGACATACGGCAATGGAGCAATCAGACGGTCATTTCTTTCTCGATTCTCAATGCGTCGGCTCAGCCCGTGGAGGTTGTGCCACCGCAGATTCAGATCAGCGGACGTGCGGTGAAGAAGAAGGAAGGCAAGAGTCTGACTGCCGATCAGCTATTGATTCGCGAGTACAGGCTAAGTACGACAAGGATCGAGGCCGGGGCGCGCGCGGATGGAGTCGTCGTCTTCGATCGTCCGAACTTCAAGCAATCGACGGAGAAGCTCTTCCTCCAGATTGCGCAGGCCGATCAGGTGGACCGGCCGATACTGATTCGTCTACCCTTTACGCCGCCCATCGCAGGCAGAGTACGGTAGGACCCGACCCAGGAAAAGGAGATGCCATGAACAACAACGAGAACAATGAATCCGGAATTGGATTAGGGATTGCCCAGGTAAACAGCGAGGATTCTGCGGAAGCGCCGCGTCCGGGGCCTCCTCTTCCGATGGAGCCTGCACTGGTTGAAGACCGTACGGATGCGCAACCACCCACGGGCCATGCGACAAGAAAAGGCAGCAACGGAAAGTCCGGCATAGAGAAGAGCAAGCTGATCATGCTTGGCGGCGGACTGCTGGCTGCCGTGCTCTTCCTTGCTCTCACGAGCCTCGTCAACCGCTCTTCCACTACAAACAAGGCAACCGAGAAGCAGCCAAGCCATCCGGCACAACAGCAAGCGCCAAGCCCATCCAAGGGGAGCGTCACGCCTTTGATGGAAACCGTTCAGACCAACGCTCAGGAGAATACTTCCGGGCAGGTGCATCCGGGCGACATCAAGCGTACCAGCACTCCGGCTCCGGGCGCGGGCGATCACTCGGGCTATGCGGTGCCTGCAAAGCCACATGCGGGGAGCGCGGCGGGCGCAAACACTTTGGGTGCCATCCCATCGTTCTCCGACACGCAGCAGAAATGGGAGGAGCCGCAACCGTATGGCGAAACCGGCCACGCATCGCCTGTTCAGGTGCAGCAATCGCAGAATGCTTTGAAGGAAGCATCACTGGTTTTTGTGCGCGCGCCTGTGCCGTCGCAGCCTATGGGCACTGTGACTCACGCGTCGGCGGATACGGGGCCGGTGCTGGAGATGACGCCCGGTTCGCGGATTGAGGCGAAGTTGGAAACACAAATTTCGAGCTCGGTGCTGGCACCGGTTGTGGCCGTGGTCGAGCACACTTATGCGATCGGCGACCGCGTCGTTGTGCCAGCTGGCGCACACGTCTATGGGCAGTTGCAGCAGGCGGATCGGTCTGGATTTGTCGGAGTGAAGTTCGATGAGATCGAGTTGCTGGATGGGCAGCGAGAGAAGATCGAAGCCATTGGCGCAGGGCTTGATCTCGGGCCTATCAAGGGAACCGTGTACGGGAAGAACACGGGCAAGAACTTCTTGATCAAGGCCGCGTCGGGCGTCGGGTCACTGGCCGCAATGCTGGTCGGCAACAACAACAGCGGCGCGTTCTCAGAGGGCGACCTTCTGCGTCAAAGAGTGGCGGAGAACGTCGGCAACGCGGGCGACTCTGAATTGATGAGCATGAATGCGACCAGCAGGATTATCGTCTCGGTCCCAGCCGATACGAAGATCTACATCGTTTTTACCAAGCACGAAGAGAGCCAGACTGGATTGCACAGAGTGGCTGGCCAATAGGATCGCATTATCCGCATTGAATGCCCCGGCGTCAGAACCGGGGCATTTATGTGTCCGTATGGGGCCTGCTCAGTCCTGTACAGTGGCGTCGCGAGCCAGCATGACAGGCACGATTCAGACTCCAGTCGTGGCCCTTGCCGCATGGCCTTTCGGGCAGACAATTGACCAATTATCGGTCCGGTTATGTCATTGTGCGTTTGACATAAAACCGTTTCCGATATGTCACTGTGCGTTTGACTCAAAATCGGTCCGGTTGTGTCATTGTGCGTTTGACCAATAACCGGTCCCAATGTGTCACTGTGCGTTTGACCAATAATCGATCCCGATATATCATTGTGCGTTTGACATATTTCCGCATGGCGCTCTCAGCGATTCTGTGACAGAGAAATCTATACTCTGTGAGGCTATGTTTGGCCATTGCAAGGATTTGGCAGCATTTGCTCATCGTCCGCTCTACGAGTGTCGGTTTGAAGTGCAAATGCTCTATGACCGGAGATTGTCGCCGAGGTGCGCTCATGCTACGGCCGCGATTTCCTTCGCTACCTCTATATAGATGGGCATCACGGACACCTATCAATATATGCAGGCAATTTGACCGAATCACGGTTTGGCCTCAACTTCACTCCTGACACGGATGCCCCGAGCAGCCGCGTCCAGGAGAGTGAGTCATGAAAACCGCATTGGCCTTCTGGCGGGGCTCGACAGCACCTGCCGTATCTCGATCAACCTTTCAGCATCCCGGTGCCATCAACTGGAGACGCATCTCTCTGCTCTTCACATTTTGGATAATCCTCGCCGGCAATCTCGCAGTGCCATTCGTGGCGACCGCGCAAAACCTCGGCACCTCACCACAGTTCGGCAAAGCAGTACAGGGTCAGCAGGCGACCACGGTCGAAGGCACGGTCCTCAACATTGTGAACTGGGGCTGCAATGTAATCGCTCCGGTGATTGCGATTGCGTGCCTTGGCGTTGCTGGCTGGCATTTCAAAAGTGGCCGCGGCTACATGGGGTGGGGTGTTACAGGCGTTGCACTGCTCGTGATTTCCGGCCTCGGACGGATGGCGGAGGGCTTTATCACGCAAGCTCAGGGCATTCAATAACGAGGACAATACGCGATGCCTGTGCCGCAATTCCTTTCCGATCTTCTTCAACTGCTGTTCGATCTGGCAGTGCCAGCGGCGTTTTGCACGCTGGCTGCCGCAGGAGTGAGCCTGCGGCATGAAGGAGGCACCAACTTCCACATCAACGGCAAGACTGGGAAGTGGGTGCTTTGGACTGTGATTCTACTGACACTTCCCCAGCTTCTCTCGTGGATTGCGGCGCAGGGCATTACCATTCCATCGGCGAGCGGATCGGTTGGAACGAGTTGGCTCGCCAGCATGGAATCGGTCTTCAAAAACTTTGTCAATCAAATCATTGTCGCCAAGTTGGTGCCGGTCATTGCAGGGTATTTCGTGCTCAAGGCGACGCTCGATACGGCGGCTGGAGAGAATCCGTTGCCATCGATCATCGCCGCGCTGTTTCTTATGTCGCTCTCGGCAACGATGCAACTCTTTCAAGGATGGAACTCCGGCGGCCAATATGCCACGACCGACATGCTTGGTTCGCTCTGGAACTACATCGTGGGGCAGATCATGCCCGCGGCGGCTGGACTCGCGTGTGTGGGCGCGGTTGTGAACTTCGTGCGGCACAGGCCGTGGACGCGGCTTGTCTTTTCAGCGATTGGGTTTCTGTGCGTGACCGGTTTGCTCAAACTCTTTCAGGCGATGGCGGCGTAGGGAGGATGCGATGAGTCTTGATGGTGCAGTTGTGAACCTTGCCTCCTGGGCCGGGAACGTCATGATGCCGACGATGGCCGGCGCGTTCTTTGCAGGGGCCGTGTATCGCTACAGCAAGGGCGGACAGTTCGAGCAGCTTCTCTATGGTGGATTCGCATCGCTGATGTGCTCTGGAATGTTGCGCGCCCTTGAAGGCTTTGTCCAGAACGCTGGTCCGACAAGCGCGGACGGCTATTGGACGGCGGTGATGAACCTGGTGAACTGGGTCGCCAATGTGATCCTGCCAGTCTTCGCGCTGACGCAATTGGCGGCGATGGCCATGCACATGGGCGGCGTCGTTTCGGAGATTTATCCAGGCTCCACATGGATACGCAAGTTCATCGCGGCAATAGGCGCCCTGATGGTCTCTGGAATCGTTCGCTTTGCCGAGTCGATGGTCACGCAGGCACATGGAATTTAAGGAAGCACGAATTGAAGGAGACGAACATGAGCCTCGATCTGACACCCGTTCATCGCAACCTGCACACCAAGGTGACGTTTCTTGGACTGGAGTTCGAGGACTTGATCTTGGTGCTGGCGCTTGCGGCGGTGATGAACATCTTTGGTCACTTCGTCACCGGGAATTCGAAGGTGCTGGGGATGCCGCTGAGCTTGTTTATGGAGTTCGTTGTGCCGTTTCTTGCGGTACCCTTCCTGATCTTGTTCAAGTACGGTAAGCCGCGCGGCTATTTGACGGACCTCATCAAGTCTTTGATCTCGCCACGTGCGTGGTGCGCACTTGAGCGAGATTCGGAGTTGGTGCAGCCTTACATCGTCGACGATGAAGAATGAAAAGAGGGGGGGAGTGATTTTATGCGGACCTCATTTCAAACCCGCAAGGACGGATCGATGGCAATTGATGCCGATGCCGAAGCTGCCCGCGTGATCTTCGCGAGTGTGCTCTTTGCCGCGCGATTTCATGACACGATTACACCGCTTGTGCCAGTTGCGCAAAAGGCACTCGATGCTGCGAAGGGAGAACGTCTATGCCAATGACCTATGCGGAGCACGACAAGAAAATGAAGGTCCCGGCCGTGTGCGAACTGTTGCCACTGCGCGATCTGCCCCAGGACGAGAACGTCATGGTGCGCACGAACGGCGCTTTTGTCGCTGGCTATGAATTGAAGGGCGTACTCTCTTACTTCGCCACGGATGAGGACAGGAATCAGGCAAAGTCGATGCTGGAGGCACTGATCCGCGGAGTGCCCGATGTGAGCATGAGGATTCAGTTCCGCTATGAGATCTCCGAGCATCTGGGCTTTCTGTTCGATGACTATGTGAATCAGCAGCGCACTCAGAAGTCAGAGGTCATGGCGCTCGACGCACATCGGCTCAAGATTTGGAAGCTCAAGGAGCAAAGCGGCTTCTACTTCGAGAACCGGCTCCATGTGTACTTCATCTGGGACCCGCGCATTCATGCCAAGCTCTACCATTCAGCGCAGCAGAACCGGCGTCTTGGTGGCTTTACGCTCAGCCAGAAGAAAGCAATCCAGCGGAGTCGCAAGGAGCACGATACCTATCTCGCCGAGTTGGAATCAATCTTGCGCGGCATTGAAAGCTCGATGGAGACGGCCAATCTTTCGCCGCGCCGGCTTTCGACACAGGAACTCTTCGAGGAACTGAAGTACGCACAGCACCCCACGCGGCGCGATCGACGCCCTTACTATCCAGGCGAGGATCTGATTCAGTACCGCTCCGCGCGCGAGCAGGTGACCGAAGCCAGCATTCTGAACGAGACAGAAACGTACCTGAACGTCGATGGATACCTCTATTCAGTGGTGAGCCTCAAGGAGTTGCCTGATGCGACTTTTCCGGGTGTGCTGCAACGCTTCTCGACCCTGGGATTTCCTGTAGTCATCAGCGCGCAGGTGTTTGTTCCCGACCAGGTGAAGGTTCTCAAGGGATACAAGAAGCGCCTGCAGAAGATGATTGCCGCGCAAAAGGACGCCAACGGGAACTTCAAATCGAACCCAGAGGCCGAGGTGGCGCAGGCTCAGTTGATGCAAGTGCAACGGGACATCATATCGAGTTCGCTGAAAACCGCGAAGCTGAGCCTGTCGGTTGTGGTGCGCACCTCTCAGCCGGCGGTGACATTCGGGGATCTCGAACGGGCAGAGCGTGATCTGGCCAATCGTACCCAGGAAGTATTGAACGCATTCACCCACATGAATGGCGCCAAGGCCGTCATCGAGACTATCGCCAAGCGCCGCCTCTTTATCGGGACGCTGCCGGGAATGGGCGAAAGCGACAAGCGTGAGCAGGATATGCTCACACCGAACGCCGCTGACCTCGTCCCCGTCGAGATGCCCTGGACGGGTACGCGCAAGAGTCCGCTGATTCTCTTCGAGACGCCTTACCGGCAACTGATTCCGTATTCAATGTTCGATCCTGATCTATCGGATGCGAATGGCCTGCTTATGGCCAAGAGCGGCGGCGGAAAGACGCTGGCCGCTCAGCAGATGCTCTTGATGGCCGCGCGCTCGAATGCATTGATCTCTATTCTGGAGCGCGGGGATTCCTATCAGCCGCTGGTTGAATTGATGGGCGGCGAGATGATTCAGATGTCGCTCGATAGCGACCAGACGATCAATCCCTGGGACCTGCCTAAAAGCGAGGACAAGCCATCGAACGATCAGCTTTCGTTCTTGAAGAACTTGACCCGGCACATGCTGGGCGAGAACACGCCGCCCGACCTTGATATTGATTTGTTGGATAGTGTGCTGCTCGAAGCGATTGCGGCCACCTACAAGCGGTGCAGCGCCAAAAGCTCAAATCCAATACCGCTGTTTGGTGACCTGGCTGCGGAGTTGGCGCACTGGCAGGACCGGGACCGCAACCAGAAGATCAATGCGATGGCGCAGATGGCCTCGACCAAGTTGCGCGCCTGGGTGGATGAAGGACCGTATGCCAAGCTCTTTGACCGGCCAACGACGATTCAGCTCGATAACCCGTGGCTCTACTTCAATGTCGAGAAGCTGAAGGACGATCCGCGACTGGAGCGCGCGATGAGCCTATTGATTGCGCATACGGCTACGCACCGGGCTTCGGGCTGGAGCGGGCAACCCAGCATCGTGCTGCTCGATGAGTGCTGGGCGCTTCTGGAGTCGCCGATCCTGGCCTCTGTTGTCGTGCAACTCTTTCGCACTGCCCGCAAGCGCAATGCCAGCGTCTGGGGAATCAGCCAAACACCGGAGGATTTCGTCGGCACTCCCGACAAACCCAACGAGCATGGCGCGGGCATCGTCAAGAATGCCACAACCAAGATCATCGGCAAGCAACCGGGCGACATGCGTGCGCTCCGGGAGCATGTTCACCTGAATGAGACGGCGCTCAACCAGATCAAGACGTTTGCTCACCCGAAGAAGGGCCACAGTGCGGAGTTTCTGATCGCCATTGGCGAGAAGGCCGAGTCAACACACGCGATCCGCGTTGTGCCGAGTCCGGTTGATTACTGGATCACAACGACCTATGCACGCGAGCGGACCTATCGCAGGTGGTGGCTTGCCAGGCGCGCAGGCATGCCGCTGATTGCGGCCTATGAGGCGCTTGCCGAGCGGTATCCGCGCGGATTGGCGGAGTTGGCTCCGCTGGCAGAGGAGCTCTCAGAAGAAGTTCAGGAGGTAGCAACGCAATGAACATCACAGAGAACCAAATCAAAGATGAATCTTTGCTGAACGGTGTGCCCTATCAGTCGGACCATGAATCTACGCGTAAGAGCAGACGCTGGAAGTGGCCGGTTACAGCAATGCTGGCGCTTGTGATAGCACTGGTGCTCCCCTCGCGTGCTCAAGCTGGCATCTTCGACATCTTCGGTGAACTCTTCGGCACCATTCAGAACGATATGGGAGCTGCGCTCAGCCAGATCAACGCATTGACGCAGGAGATGCAGCAGTTGCACCAGCAAATCGTGTGGCCTCTGGCGCTCGTAAACCAGGCACGGGGCTTCGTATCGAACTCGATCAACGGCTATCGCGGTTTCATGACGCAGGTCTTCACGCTGAAATCGCCCAGTGCGACGCTGGCAAGCCCGGAGCAACTGGAGGCGATTCTGCACAGCCGGCAGTCGGCACAGATTCCCGCGCTTCAGGCGAGCTTCGCAGCAAACTACGGGACTGTGCCGGCGGTGAACACAGCCTCTCCGCAGGACAGGGTGATGATGGACATCGATGACGCCTTGGGCCAGCAGAGTTTGAAGACGACACTCATTGCTGACCAGGGCCAGGACGTCATTCTTGCGACCACGAACCAGATGGAAAACCAGGTTGCGTTGAGCACTCCAGGTTCCGCACCGTTCATCACCGCTCAGGCGCAGGTCGCCAACCTTCGTTGCCAGGCATTCATGCAGAAGATGCTCGCTGCGGAACTCCGTCAGGAGGCAGGCCGCATCGCTCATGACAATGTGCTGGTGAAGCGGAAATCGACGGCGGCTGGCGCAATCAACAGTCTTATCAACGGCACGTTGAGCCGGTAAGGAGAAAATTCGATGGCAGACATGAACAACAAAACTAACAAGTTGCGGAAGCCGTTTTTCTGGCGCCGCAGAGAGCCAATCGCCGCAGAAACATTGCGGCTGGCGCCGGCTATTGAGGCCGATCAACCCAAGGATCATCCATGGTGGCGGCCAACGGGTTGGAAGGCGGCCGCTTTGGCAGTGGTTGCGCTGATGCTTCTTCCTGGCCGTGCCAACGGACAGTTCGGGATCGACATTGCAGCCATCATGGCGGCGTTGTCGAAGGTGGAGTCGCTGATGAGCACCTATGTGGCAGCGCCGCTCAAGATGATCAATCAAACACAACAGACTGTGGCCAAGTATGAGCAGGAAGTCATTTACCCAATCGCCGCAATCAATCAGGCCCGGAACTTCGTCACGCAGTTTGAA
Source organism: Telmatobacter bradus (assembly GCF_048629425.1). Taxonomy (NCBI): domain Bacteria; kingdom Pseudomonadati; phylum Acidobacteriota; class Terriglobia; order Terriglobales; family Acidobacteriaceae; genus Telmatobacter; species Telmatobacter bradus. The sequence goes on along the minus strand of NZ_CP184532.1, from coordinate 476,660 downwards.
AGCCAGTTCAGCCAGGTGGGCAATCTTTTCAAGGGCAATGTATCGAGCGCAACGCTACCACAGTCTCAGAACCTGGAATCGATTCTGCTCTCTCGCAATCCAGGGAATCTCTCTACGGTTTCGCCCCAGTTTCAGAACGTTTATGGCGTGGTGATGGCGCAGAATGCCGCCTCGTTGCAGATTCGCAACATGACCGACATGACAGACGCGCAGGCGCAGGACGCGATGAAGCGCGCCATTCAGATCGACGCCCTGGCCGATGCGGAACTGGCTGAGGCGGACAAGATGGGCCAGCAGATCTCCGCGGCTGCTCCGGGGAGCGCTCCGATTCTGGAAGCGGAGGCGGATGTCTGGGTGGTTCGGGCAAATGCGTACACACAGTCGGCTCTGGCTGAGTTGATGCGCACGCGCGGCATCGACATTGCGAACCAGAGCAAGTTGTCGAAGCTCGCGGCAACAGACTCGACAAACAGCAATAGCCTCATCAATGGCGTTCTGACGAACAGGTGATTTCGATGATGCTTTCAGTCCTCCATCCCGGCGTGACCTCGCTTGCGTTGATCTATTCTTCGCAACTGAATCTCTTTGAGCAATTCCTGACCCAAGCTGTCTCAGGGATCGACTCTACCAGCATCACGTCAGGGATGCAGAACGTGGGCTACATCATTCTTGTGGTCGGATTTCTCTGGCAGGTCTACCAGTCCGCGCTCCACGGCGGCGATGTGCGTGGACTGGGAGCAAACCTCATCAAGTATGTTGCAACGGCGGTGGTGGTGATGAACTACCACGCTGTTTTTACGACGGTCAACCAAGGCTTTGTGAACGCAGGCAACTGGATAAGCAATGCTTCAGGGGGCCTCAACCTGCTGGATAACTGGAGGACCGACATCCAGACGCAGTTCAGCCAGATTGGCTTTCAGAATCTGTGGGGTTTGGTAACTGGCTCTGCTGCTGGGTTGATCGACGCCGTTCTCATTCTGGTTGCTTATCTTCTCTATCCGCTGGTGATCGTGATCTTCGGATTCTTCTACATCCTCTACGGGAGCATCTTGTACATCTTCGGACCGCTGGTGATCTCGCTGATGCCGCTGGGAGCGACCAACCGCATCGCCAAGGCTTATGTCGAGAACGTCTTCATCTGGAATGCATGGCCGATTCTCTATGGCGGCTTCGGCGCTCTGCTAAGTGCGATACAGATGGGCCAGGTTGGCCAGATGCTCAGCCAGAACAGTTTTTTGGGCGGCCTTGGCAGCCTGGAAGGATCGGTCCTGATCGGTTTCGCGAGCATTATCTTCTCGCTGGCCATTGCTGTGATTCCATTCATGGCGAAGCGAATTGTATCGGGCGATGTTGGCTCAACAGCTGGCGCGCTGATTGGCGCAGCCGTTACGGCCATTACCGCTGGCACGGCGGCAATCGAGGGCGCCGCGGTTGGCGCGGCAGCAGCCGGTGCTGGGAGTTCAACGGGCGCCTCCGGCAATGCGACAAATAGCGCCGCAGCGGCCGGTGCGAACGCAAAGCATACGGGAGGGACAGGCACTGGCAATCAGCCGACACCTGGCCAAAGAGGAATCAATACGGGAGATTCTTCTTCGACGGCAGGCAACCAACCTGCGGCAGACACGAAAGGAAGTAACACATCTGCAGTTGCAGATGGCACTGTGCAGATGAATGGTGGTTCACCTACCGCTGCGGGTCATGCGGATCATATCCGCAGTTCCATACAGAGTGCTGCCGGGGAAGATGAACTCGTCAGCGCGGGAAAGGACAGCGCGGGCGAACAGCAGAGTTCTGTTCCTGCTCGCGGTTCCGGTTCCGGCTCCAAGTCGGGTTCGGCTGCCCCAACATTCGCGAGTGTGAATCGTGGAAATCCATGGGCCTGGAGTTCGTACGCTCCACATCCACGCCGGGATGGGATCGCGACATGGGGCGCCTATCATGCGGCGAGAGTGGCTACGAAGGCCATTGTAACCGGAAGAAATGCAATCGACAACGCTGGAAAAGCAAGTGACTGAGTGAGTCTTCGAGAGGAGAGCAACGATGGCAAACGCAAAGACCGTTACGCAAGAGAGTGAACTCAATGTACGCCCCAAGTATTACGAGGTGGATGGAGCGCTGACGGCAAACGCAAACCGGGCGTGGCTGTTGACGTTCCTGACGATTCCAGTGGCTCTGGTTGCACTAGGGCTTGCGGTCTTCGTTCGCCTACAACCTCCCACGGTGATACGCATCGGTGCGAATGGCGAGGCGGTGGTTGTCGGCCAACCAACAAAGAGCGGCGCTGCGTCCGCGACGACTGGGACTGATGCTTTTCTCGACCAAGCATTCGTCAAGCGGTTTCTTGATAGCTATCTCAACTACACGCCTTCCAATGTCGATGAACGTTGGGCCGCAAGCCTCAACATGATGACACGCAACCTGCGCAGCTACACCATGAAGGCGATGGGGGACGACAACACCAGAGGCAAGGTCGAGGACGACCAGATCCAGTCCGTCTTTCATCTGCGTGAGATCGACACCGAACCCGGAGAGCCACTGACCTACCTCGTGTATGGGGTCAAGGACGTACATCACGTTTCGAACGGCTCGGAGGTTACGGACCACTTCGTCAATGAGTATCGGATTCGCCTGATCGCCGACCGCAGGACTGACGTGAACCCAGACGGACTTTGGATTGCCGAGTACAGTGAGCGGCCGATTGATGGCGAACGCCGTGACCGCATTCTGGCCGCGCCAGACCGTGTTGTAGGACAGGAGTAACGGAGGAACGAGATGGAGACAGCAGTTGCAAAGTTGACGCCGGACCACCCGCAAAGCGACAGGCCGCAGTTGGCAAGCACTGCAACACCGAAGCGCCCACGCAAGCCGCGTGCGTCCGAAGAAGTTGCTAGATACTTCCTGGCCAAGGATGGATCGACGCCGGCAAAGCCGGAACTTGGCGAAGAGGCACAGAGCGAAAGCGACGCATTGATCAAAGCCTTTCGGTCGAAGGGCGGCGTGATCTATGTCGTCACAGCCTTCCGCGCGGAAGCAGAGGTGCAGGGAGGCAATCCGATTTTGGTAAAACGCCCGCTCGAAAAGTAGCGGGCATCAGAGGTCAGCAACGAGTTTCAAAGAGGAGATACACCTTCATTCAAGGTCACTGTCAACCTCTCTTGAACCCTCAACGCATCTGCGATGAGGAATTCCATGCTGACCCGGTTTTCATTCCAGAAACTTGGGTTCGGTCAACATTCACCACTGACACGGGCAACCAGGCGACGGGGAATGACAGACAGGGTTAGTTCAACCTCTCAGTCACTCGATTGGCACTCAACTGGCGCGCCAGACAAGTGAGGAGAAAACATGACAGCGACAAGGCCACACAACACGACAGGCGAATCGAAGCTCATTCTTGAGCTGAAGATCGATGTGACTGGAGAAGTGACCCGCAAGGCCAGCAAACTGGGCCGGAAAGATACGCTCGAGGGAAAGCTCCTTGCGCAACTCTATCCTGGCATCCGAGTAGCGCGCGTGAGTGTGCCAGCGGAGTTGACACCATACGAGCAATCGGTGGTGGAAAACCGCATGGCACAACTCTCATTTGGTGGAGTGGAGTACAAGCTGGTTGGTGCAAGCAGTTCGGCGAAGGATGGTAAGTTCTACTTCGTCGATCAGCCGCATGCAAAGCCCATTGCTGAGCGTTTTCAGCATTGGCCGGAGGCAGCGATCGTGTACTTTTCGATCCTGATCTCCGATTGCAAGCTGGTGACAGAGCAACCGGACTTCCGCATCGTTGTTGTCGAGGATCACGTCCTTGGCACCAACGATTGCCGCGGATGGATTCGGGAGTCGCTCTATCGCAAACTCCATCTATCGCCGGATCGATTTTGCCAATTTCGATTGGCATTCGATGCGCGCGAACCGAAGCAGGCAAAAGGTGCTTTGAAGGCAATGAGCGATCGTGTAGCCGACAGGCTTGCGGTCGATTGCATTTTGCCCGAAAGCGCCTGCAAACCCAATCTCAAGGGAGGAAGCCGTTTTCTTCCCCAGATAGGGACTTCCGGTCGTCTGTACATTGGTCCAGCGGTGCTCGGGATCAAACAATGGTCCCGCGTTACTGAATACGGATCGAGTTACACACTGGTCGAACACGCTTCGGATGAGGCTCTTCAACTTGAGATCATGCCTCGCGCAATCGAGGAAGTTCGCAAGGTGAGAAAGGCCTGGGACGATGGCGACTATGAGGGCTTGCTTCGCGTTCTGGGCAAGTCGGAAGAGGACGCCACATTCGACATGAGCTTCGATCCTGAGGCTCTGGAAGGCGGAAGTATTTTGCCTTCCGAAGAGTGGGAACCAGCGGAAGCAGTTCTCCTGGCCGACAAAAGTGGAAACAGTATCCGGTTTCCCTACGTGTCGAACCAGATCAACCGCAAACTTGCTCGCTGGGCTTTCCGCACATTGACGAGTGGCGGCTTCAAGTTGTCGGCATTTGCGTTGGCAGATGACGGCATCCTGATCGAACACGAGGGCAAGATACTTTCTGCCTCGGACTGGATACCGGAAGACACCGCCATCACAAGCGTCACGGCCGAGCAGAGTCTTTGCATCCGCTATCCAATACGAATGCAGGAGGACTTGCTGCCCGTCCGTCATATCACAGATTCGGAACTTGTCCCGATGCTTGCACGCGCATTGGGCAGGACGAATCTACCTGAGCCGTTGATTGCCTACATTCTGAAACGCCAACTTCGCATGGAGGGAACGTACATCCTTCATTCGGAGACGGCGAAGCGGAATGGCGGCGACTTCGACTTCGATACCATTTGCGCGATGCCATCCGACCAATTTCCAAAGTTCGTTGCTGGAAGGATCGCGCATGGAGAGAGATTCCATCAGGAAAAGACCAAGCACAAAAAGGCGAAGTCTCCCTGGTGGAATGTTTATCTTGTTGCAATGAAGGCCAGAGGAAACCGGATCGGTTCAATCACCGATCTGAAGACCTCATGCCTTGCAGCCGGACGACCTGATCTTGCTTACAAGCTTGTCGAGCAGTTGCAAAACGCGCTCGACTCGCTGAAGCATCGGGTCGAGATCGACGAGTCGGTCATCAGCGATATTCGGAAGGAAGTCAGTCCGGCGCCCTGGCTCAGATACAAGCGTGAGCGCAGAGTTTCGGATTTGCCTCTTCATCTGGACGTCGCCGATACCGACAAAGTCGGCCGTCTTTACAACGTCCTTCGCAAGGAACTGGGCGACATCCTGAACGAACGCATGGCGGTCGAAGATTTCCGCGGAATCTTCTCTGGCCACACAGTGACCAAGGAGATGTTCGAGGAGTGCCAACTTGTCAATGCGATCTACGGCGATGTTGCGGCTCAGATCACCGAGCGCGAGGAGCAACTGAAGCTGGAGTACGGCAACTCGCAGGCACTGTGGGAAGCTGTGCGCACCGGCGATGACAAAGACCAACGGAGATCGGCTGTGCTTGCGCGGAATAAAGCGCAGGCTGCGCTCTGGGAGTTTGAACAGGATGCCAAGGAGCAATTCAGTGGCCTGCATCTGTTCATGCACTACTGGGCGCAGGGAAAGCAGGACAACCGGCGTGCATGGGCGCAGGCGATGAACACGATCGTCTCGAACGGACGCGGATCGGGGGCCGTGCTCTTCCAGACCTTTCCTCAGGAGGTCGTCGATGTCTTTGCCGAGCAGACTGGAGGCAAGAATGCTCCGGTTCGCTTGCCAAAGATGGTCAACGGCTACGTCCGGTTCGACGATCAGCAACGAGCATTTCTCGTTGAGAGGATCGAGAACCCGGATGGGCCAGATGGAGAGAAGTGGATTTTCCTCTTCCAGTACAAAGGAAAGCGGACACTGATCTTCGAAAACACGGGCGTTCCTCAGTAAAGAACGCTCCTAACCTGCTGAGATGAGGCTCAAGCATTCGTGCTTGGCCTCATTTCGCAGTTGCTTCTGTCGCCCTTGTTGCGGCGAGTCGGAGGAGATTATGAAGTCGTTTCTTGGAGCAGTTCTCGCTCTTGCCGCCATCAATGCTGCGGCACAATCCACCAACTTCAACCAGGTTCAGCACATCGAGACGGCCCTCAATCACCTCACAGTGATTGATCTAGCCGAACCCATTGTCACGGTTGCGGTCGCAGATCCTGACTCGATTCAGATCGAGCGCCATGATGACAAGGTATTTTTGAAGCCCTTGAAAGACGGCGTATCCACCAATCTCTTCATTTGGACAGCATCGCGGCAGATCGCCTACGAGATCGACCCCGCCGGCGATCTGGCCAAGATGAATGTCATCGTCCGCAATGCGCCAGAGCCTGCGCAGCACAGGCCGGATCACGAAGCAGAAATGTCAGAGCCAAGCGATCGGGAGATTCAGAAGATCGCTTCGCTCGTCTTGACGCAGGCATTGATGGGCACCGAGAGCATCGTGCGCGAGAAGAGCAAGGATGCAGTGAGCGGCGTGAACGTGACATTGGAGCAGGTCTTTCGCTCGAAGGATGCGCTCTACATCCGTTACACGATTGCCAATCAATCGACGGCGCCATTCAGGATTACATCGCCTGACGTTTATCAGCCGCAGCCAACTCAGCAGCCTATTTCCCTCGTGAGCCTGCGCAATCGTCAGATTACTCCACAGACCTTTGCCGCTTTCAAGACAACACTTGGACCGAGTATTCCGGTTGTCATCGCCGATCCTCCCGTGGCTACCGATGTTGCACCGGGCGGAACATCCACCGGCGTTGTCACCATTCACGTCTCCCAGGGAAGCCAACCGCAGCTCTATCAGTTGCACTTTGGCAACAGCCAAAGCGGCCCCATCGCGGTCGAGGCGGTGCTATGAGTTTGGACATTCGTGGCAATGTGACGGCGGAAGAAACGCGCCAGGCGATGCGCGTGCTCTACCGCAAGGATTCGGAAATCAATCTCCAGACGGCATTCGCTCGTGCGCTCGCCGACGATCTCAAGCCCGTCGACGAGAACGGAAAGTGGCAGCCCAGCACGTTGCTTGTACTGGGCTGCGCTTTGTTGCTGGTATTCGCCGGCGTCTTTGTCTACTTCAGTATTGGAGGCCATCGATGAGTCAACCTTATGACCCGCCGCGCCGGGATCAATCAGGCCCCGCAGATCTTGCGGGGTTTCTTGTTCTTGGGGGATGTGCCGTGCTCGGTGTCTTCTGGTACATCGCTGTTTCGCGCCTCCACCTGAGAAGCGACCAGTGCCTTGAGATATTCCTTGATCTCGTGATCGGCATCTTTGGAATTGCTTTGCTGCTGTCGCACTTCATTGGCCGCCGCGATAAACGCGAAGAGATGTGGCCGCACCCCGCCGTAACGATTCCCGGCGCGAAAGACGCAGCCATCGTCGAGGCTGCGATTCGCAACGAGGCCACAGTCCTCGGCTACAACGTCCATAAAGAACCGTGGCTCTGGCCGGATTCCGTGCGCATCAAGCATGGCGTCATTGCTGGAGGGACCGGCGCGGGCAAGACAACATTTCTTGAAAACATCATCGCTCAGGATCTTAAGCGGCGATTCGGCGACAGGTCCATGCCGATGATTATCTTCGACGGCAAGGGCGATCAGGAGTTCCTGGAGAGGCTGCTGCCACACATTGAGGCCGCCGGACGGTTGCAGGATTTGCGCGTGATCGACCCATCGAATCCTCGTGAGTCCGCACGATACAACCCGTTTTACTCCGGCGATGCGCTCTATCAGGAGCATGTCAACTTCATCTTCCAGTCCTTCGGGCTGAAGGAAGACTTCTTCAAAGGCCACCAGGAGGCATACCTTTCTGATCTTGTCCGTATTCTTTACTACGCCGGAAAGGTCTTCAACGTTTACGACGTTCTGGTGATGGCGCTCGATGAAAAGGTGCTGGCCGAACAGATCTCCCGCGCAAAGGCGCGCATCGTGACGTTGCCTGAAGTCACCATGCAGATGCGGCTTAACTTCGAGATGTCGGTCCGCATGATCAAGCGTTCGCTGGCAGACCGGGATCGCGTCGAGAAGATTCAGGGGCTCCTCAACGAGCTTCTGGCCTTTCTCGAAGATGAACTGTCGATTGTGACCGGCTCCTACCAGGATCTGCTGACGGTCGATGAAGTCGTCGAGAAGGGGCTAATCCTGTTCGTCTCGCTCAACACCAACAAGAACAAACGCGCCTGCGAGGCGCTGGGCAAGATACTTCTCCAGAACATTCAGCTCATGGTTGGCAAGCGCTACGCACGGCCACGCTCTGACCGCGACGGGAATGAGCCTCTGTTGAGCGTGATCCTCGACGAGTTTGCACCGTTCGCATATCCCGGATTCACACAGGTATTGCAGACGGCCCGTGGCGCGCGCGTCACGTTTCTCTTCTCCTTCCAGAGCATCCCGCAACTCCAGCGCGTGAGTCAGGCATTCGCCGATGAGGTGTCGTCTGCTCCCGGTACCAAGATGATCATGAATGGCTCCGAAGAGAATACGGCGCAGTGGTTTCTCAAGGCATCGTCGCGAGTGGTGCGGAAACGCCGCAGCCTGGCCGTTCGCAGAACGGGCATCTTCACGACGAAGTACCTCGAAACCGGCACCGGAAGCGAGAGCGATTTCCGCGAGACCCGCGCACGGGAAGACCACATCAAGAACTTGCCCGTCGGCCAGATGGAGATTCTGATGGTCGATCCCCGCGAAGGAACTCGGCACTCGCATCTTCACGTGCGCAAGCATCCGGTCTATCAGTTGGAGGGATTCATCTCGACTCTGTACCCAAAGATGCGCAGCTATCTCGATCCAAAGATCGGCGCCAACCTGCGTTTTCAGGAAGAGAAAGAGCGTCGCGCCAGAAGACGTCCCATTGTCACCATGAGTGATCCATTGTCAGAAGTAAGGCCATGAAGAGATTCGGCACTCTGCTGGTGTACACCGTTCTGGTCTTCGGTTCTGCCTTTATCTATGGACAGGATCGCGCCTCTACACCCAATGCTCAACCGCAAAAGTCGCACAAGGCGCAGGGATTCGCCGACTATGCGCTAGGCAAGGTTAACCCCAACGACGCAGATTACGGCGCATCCCTGGATGCGGCGCGTGGGACGACCGTTGCTCACACCATCGACGATCTTTACTTCTGGTCGAATGTGGTTGCGCTAATACTGATGACCGGCGTGACCACTGTCTTCTTCTTCCACCTGCGCGCCGCTGACAAGAAGGAGATCATTGCGGCAACCTTGATAGCGCAACTCTGGAATGGACGGGTAAGCGACAGGACTGAGATCGAGCGGCGAGCTGAGCAGTTCAACAACCTTGTTGATGAGCACAATGCTGTAGTCGAGCGAGAGTTGACGACCAACGCACCGGAAGTAGATCGCGAACTCCCGTCCGCTGCGAACCTGATTCGCACTGCCGGTGAGATCACAGATACTCCCCGCCCAGAGAATCGCTCCGCTCCTCGAACGTCATTTGAGCCTGTTCCCACTGACGCAAAACAAGCTGCGGCAACCGGAAACGAGGTGGTTCGTTTGCAACAAGACAATCTACTTCTCGAACACCGGGTCGAGGCAATGCGGAACACGGAACAGAATCTCAAGGAACGCCTCAATCAGACTACGTCTCTGTTGGATCAAGAGCGGAGGCGCAACCAGGCTTTGAAGGACGCTTGATAGGTGAACTATGACTGAAAAACATTCATTGAAGATGCCGACTGACTTTTCCGATCCGAAGGAGTGGCGTGCGTATGTACGCGCTACGGTGCCGACTGAAGATGTGGACTTCACGCTGGCGTCCGGGCGGACGGCGCTCTTTCTTCGTTTCTACGAGGTGCGTGGAGAGCGATTTCCAGAGGAGTTTCGGGCAGAGTTGACGCGCATTGATGGACTCAGTGATCCAGCAAGAACCGAGTCGCTCGTTACACTCAATGACCGAATTCTCGCCGCCATGACACAGTTTCTCGTAACGCCTGCCGCATCCAGCGCTGCTGGTAAGTCAGACAATCCACGGGAACTGATCGGCAATCTGCTCGACAATCTTGCGCGGAAAAACCCCGGCTTTGCACTTTGGAGTCACTACTCAAAGTATATCCAGCATCAGCCTGAGCCATCATGCTGGGAAGACTATGTTGCGAACGAATGCAAAAACGGCGCCGAAGGCGAGATAGAATTCACGCTGCTGATGGGAGACTTGGGCAAACTGCTGGCTCTCTTCCGTTATAGAAACCTCGCTCTGCCGCCGCTCTACTTTGAGCGAATCTCATTCCTGCATCGCCTGCGTGGACCAGAACGCAATCTGCAGGCACGTGCAGTCGTGCAGGGTCTCTTGGAGGTGATTGCGTCATGCGCGTCCGCGTAATCAGCTTCGGAACAAACTGGTGGGCTGCGTGCTCCCACGACTTGAGCGATCCAATGTGCTTTCGTCGCCGCGCAGCCTGGTTCAATTCCGCTGGCCTCAAGCAAGGTCGGCGGTTGCGTTTCTGCTGGGTGTTTCCCGGACAGATTCGCTTCAATCGCACCAGCGGATTCAACCCGGAGTTTCCACTGCGCTCCATTGGCAAGTCATTTCACTGCTCCGGGCCGAACGTTCTGCACGGACGGACGCATCTTTTGTTTTACGCTTCGGCTGGAGATGCCGCTCCCGATTGCTTCCTGGTCACAATCAATGAGCGAATGAACGGGCCGATTTCGTTTGCATCTCGGGCATGGATATCCGATGGAGTCCAGCCAATCTCAGTCAGCCTGCGCGGGCAACGCTACGAAGCAATGGTGCTGATGACATCCAAGGACTGGATCGATACGGGCCTTGGGCGATGGATTGTCGGGGAGAAGTGCCGGAGTCTGGTGCTTGACGTTGCACGCAAGGAAGGACAGTCATGAGGTATTACAAGGGATATATTGCCATCTCGGATGAGCGGGATATTCCCGCCCTGCTGCATATTCGCAATGCTCGGGCGGTCACCTTTGATCAACTATGCGGCCTTCTGGCGCATGACAATCTTGAAAGTGTGCGGCGCTCGGTGCACTGGCGCGTCTCAAGACTGGCGAAGGCGAAGCTGATCGAGCGCTTTGAACTGGAGCGTCTTTACGGGCAACCGGTGTATGCCATTACCACTCTTGGTCTGACGCTTCTTGAATCTCGCGGTCATTCGCTGGTCGCTTTGCCTTCTACCGTCGAGCGCGTCATCCATCGAACGCAACTCTTTCATGCTGTCGAGTTGGTCCATATCCGTTTGGCCTTGGCGCAGCATGGGATACTTCGCTCCTGGCAATCGGACCTGGAAGTCCGATCGCGAAACCTGGTAACGGCGCACTCGTACGCAAAAGACTATGACGCGGTGGTTGAAATCAACGTCGAAGGAGAATCCAGAAAGTTCGCCATCGAGTACGAGAGGACTGCGAAGGGATCTGCGCGGTACGAGGAAATCCGCGAAGTTCTGAGCCGTGACAAGACAGTCGATACCATTCTCTATCTGACCTCCGACCACGATGTTCTCTACCTGCTTGCAGTGGAATTGCGCGGAGTTGCCAAACGAATCGGCATTGCACTCAGCGATCAGTTTCGCCGCGACACGCTGAATACAAGAACACTGGTGGTGGGAGCAGGGGCCGACGTGGTCGAGTTCCGCAGCTTTATTGCTCTTTAGCAGGAGCTGATGCAATCTGTAGCGCCCTCGACTAATTCTTAACCAAGCAGTACCTCTGATTGCATTCCGGTTGGTTGCAGGATGAATTCTCATTGCCTCCCTATAGACTTCTAGCCCCTTCCTGTTGTGCAGATTTCAGGTTGTGAAGTTGCTCTGAAAATTGGAGTTGGAAACTGACTACCCCTTTGTTTGTCGGATGGATGGTGGTGATTTGGGTGTGGATGATGATTGGATAGATGGGGAGTTGACGGGAAACCTGCTGGGTGAGCAGGTCTGGACGTGCGATTTGCGATCTATCGCATAGATGACCGGCAATCAAGAGGCGCTGGATTGCGCACGTCAGGCATGGGTTGGAGTTGACTTCCGTCTACTTGATGGACCGGATGCCAGGTCTGTCACTGCGTGGTTGGAAGCTGACGTTGACTTCCATTGGCTGCTTTTGTGCTGCATCGACAGCCCAGGCTGTTTGTTTCTGTGTGGCATTTCAGTTGGCAGCAGTGACAGCAATGAACTCTGATTGCTGACTCTGATTGCTCACTTGCCGTCACCGCTGACAGCAGAATCTCGCGCGAAGGATCGCACAATTGCGCTAGATCGGACAGTTCTTGTCGCACCTCGGTTGCTCAACCGCTGCCGTCTTCCACCCCACCCAACAGAATAACTTTCACTTCACAAGGAGGAACTCATGCCGGACATTGGTCCGATCACCGCGGCGCGCGTCGCAATTGTCCCAACCTTTTCCAAGCAGTTCATTCTCAGGTTTGCCATCTCGCTTCTGCTCACGAGTGCAGACGCCGACGTCATCCTGACGTTTGCCCCGTCCGTATTCTCAGCCCTTTTCAATGCGCCGATCCTGCGTGCTGCCTTCGTGATTTTGATTCTCGGATTGATCGCGTCGCTTGCGCGCATGTGGTTCCTGACCTTCAGGGACCGTCCGTAGCCCACGGTCAAGCCATCCACAAATCCACACAGGAAGGAGAGATCACGATGGAACGCAGTCTTGGAAAGATGTTCGCATACCAGATGTTCGACTGGCGCAATTCCGTCACCGGCACCATTCAACAGACAGTCTCCGCATTTCTGAAGCTCGGCGAAGCGATTGCCACCCGCTGGATTCAGACGCCGAAGGGCGTTCTGCTTCTGCAAATGGCTCCCGAAAATCCAGAGTCGGGCGCAGTCTATGTCTTCGACCGTCAACGCGAGGTTTGGTACATGCTGTCGTTTGAAGGCTGCGAAGACCGGTTCACTTCGGAGAGATTCGACCGCGTCTTTTCCGAATACAAGCTGTTCAGCTATGTCGAGCAGCCCGGCCTGTTGCTCGCCCAAACGCAACCGGCTCACGCGTAAGCTCCCCGCCACACCCATCGCAGTTTCCTGTCTCAACCCAAATTCATAAACTGGAGGAACACCATGCGTCAATCCGCAAGCCGCATTCGCTCGCTCGCAAATCGTTACGCCCTCGCAGAAGCCGCAGCCTTTCCTGGCATCGGCACGGAGCGCGTTCGCTTTCCCGACAACCGGAGACCCGCTGCCGAATTCCGGCACAGCTTTCCGCGCTTCGCCCATCAAGTGTGACCAGCACTGCGCGAGGGCTCGCCAACTCAATCCGGGCCCTCGTCTTCTCCCGTCATTTCAAGCCACGAAACACGAACCAACAGAGCCTCTACGCAATTTGACCGAGTTTTGAGGTCGGGGTACAACCACACTACCTCAGGAAAGGAGGCCCAGCAATGTTCACGAAATTCTGTGTGAGCCGGGAGACGGCAAACAACTTTATTCATCTCTTTGTGAACCGGCGCGCGTATGGGATGCAGGCAAACCAGCCCTTGTCGAATGGTTCCGTCCCATATTATCTGGCGCGGGATTGGAAGACGAAACAGCCGAAGCCGCTCGACGTGGATGTGGTGCGTATGCACTTGAACGGCGACATCACTATCAATTTGTATGCGATCAACCCGGAGACCCAACGCTCGAAGTGGGTCGCAATTGACGCCGACTTCGATGGCGCCGTGCAATCACTCTTTCAGTTGCAGTGGGAACTGAAGCAGGATGGCGTCGAAGCCGCGCTGGAGCAATCGCGGCGTGGTGGTCATCTCTGGATCTTTGCCGACACGCCACTGTTGGCCGCTGAGTGCCGAATCTACATCTACAATCTGGCGCTTCGACTCGGGGTTCCAGTCAAAGGCGGCGGTCTCAAAGAAGGCATTGAAGTCTTCCCGCGACAGGATCGGATCGAAGACGGCGAGTATGGCAATGCCATTCGCGCGCCACTTGGTGTGCATCGAAAGACGAACCTGCGGTACTGGTTCTATGACGCCGACGTGACCCCGGAGGCGCAACTCGTCTACCTCAACGGCCTGAAGAAACTCACCGAGGATGGACTGAAGACCTTCATCCAGGGAATGAGCCTGCCCGAAGCGTACAAGCCGGTTGTCTCCGCGCCGTACATTCCAACAACTTCTATCGCTGGTCAACACGAGTTCCGAATCCTCGAACACGTGCGCGCCACACGCAAGGATAGCCGCAATCTGTGGGCGAGATGCCCTTCCTGCGCGCAGATTGGGCGGGACCGCACCGGCGACAACTTGGCAATCCAGATCAAGAATCCGCGCTTCTACAGATGCTGGGCCGGCTGCACGAAGGAAGAGATTCGCGCGGCGCTTGGACAACCGATTCGCAGACAGCAGGCAGTGTAGAGGAGGAAAACCCGATGAAATCAACTTCTCAGGTAACGGTCTCTGCCGCGGCGAACGGCGATCCAGAAGCCACGCGGTTTGCGCGGTATGGTCTGGCGATTCCGCGACAGATCTTGAAAGCTTTGGAGCAGCGCGGCATCTACTGCCAGTCGAGTGTTTCGATCGAGCATCAACATCTGGCCAAACAATACGTTTTGCGCGCCACTGAATCCGGTGGCGCTGTGGCGGACATGGGCCGCTACTGTGCATATCTCGACGCCGATGGAACTCCGCTTCCGTGGCTGCAACCGATCGATTCGTTGTCCGGCAATGGGCGACACGCGATTGTGATTGCGCCAGAGTTGGTCCGAATCGAAATGCTTCGCATCGGCCACACCTATGAAGTGGCAATTTCGAAGCACTCGCTCGTGAACAATGGGAGCCGAGTCCGTCCCGTCATAACTTCAACCTTGCTCTTCCGTGGCAATCAGGGAACGCTTGCCGTCGATCTATGGAGTCCGGAGAACAAGCGACTGCTTGGCTCGATTGCTCCGGTTTTCTATACCGCGGCTGGCGAGATACGGCGGCATCCTGAGCGCTTCGATGATGCAATTCGCAAGATCACTGGCGCGCTTGCGTGCTTGGGATGCAAGCATACGCACGTCGCGGTGCCGCCTCCGATCACAACTGGCGGTGCCTCATGAGTCGCGCAATCGAAGTTGGTGAGCCAGATTGGAAGCCGCTTGAAGGTGCCCTCTCGCGGGAGCATTGCGAGGACTTCATGTTCATGGCCAGTGTCGGCGGGATCGTTCTCTACAAACACCGCGATACACGGCGGTATCTGAATATAGACGCAGCGACCGGACGGTTTTTCCAGTACGTCGATGGCGACTACATCGAGATCAACCGGGAACAGGCAATCGAGTACGTGTACGGATCAAGACAAATCTGATGGAAGGGAGAAGATCATGGGCAAGAGCGTCAACAAAGTCATCTTACTGGGCCGTGCCGGGAAAGATCCGGAGGTCCACATCCTGCGGAGTGGAACCCTGGTCAATCTAACGCTGGCGACCAGCGACGGTTACAAGGATAGCCGAGGCGAGTGGCAAGAGCGCACTGAATGGCACAACCTGGTTGGCTTTCAACGGATCGGCGAGATCCTGCGCGACTATGTAAGGAAGGGCGCACAAATCTTCGTAGAGGGCGAACTACGCACCCGTTCCTGGGAGGATCGGGAGTCAGGACAGAGGAAGTTTCGCACCGAAGTCGTCGTGCATGAGGTCAGCCTCCTGTCGCATGCGCCGGCCGCAAATGGCTCGAACGGAACGGAGCACGATGCTAGTGGAAACGGCTTCGTACCGCAGGAGTTCAGCGCCGAACACGAGATTGAGGCATCAGAAGTGCCCTACTAAAGCTGGGTTGCGCTGTATTCACACATTCACAGAGAGCGCCTTACAGGGCGCTCTCGGTGCGTCTGGGTTCAACAGAAAGCCCACTGGAGGATTTGCACGGAAGGAGTTGAACTATGGCAACAGCAGCAAAATTCGCAGGAGTGGAGCGGGAGAAACTCTTCGCTCAGCTCGAAGAGCCATTCGATCCGGCTCAAATCAAATGGCGTGTGATGCGCACATCGGATGATCGACGGTCTGGCGCGATCCTTCCCTTCGCCGATCCGCGAGCGTACACCGACCGGCTCAACCAACTCTTCACGCCGGCGGGATGGACGCGCGAGTACACCATCTCCACGGTGCCGTCGCTGACTCGCGTGGACAAGGGCAAAGTGATTGTCACCAGCAAAGTGCTAGTTGCCACCGCCGTCACAATCACTCGGCTGGGCAGCCACACCGGCACCGGAGAAGAGTGGGCGGACAAGGAAAACGCCGTGACTGCAGCAGACGCGCAGGCCTTCAAGCGCGCTTGCAGTTGCTTTGGCCTTGGGCGGTATCTCTACCGCTTCGAGGAGACCTGGGTGCATTTGGATCAACGCGGAGAACCGGTTGCGATCCCGGTATTGCCGGCATGGGCGCTGCCGCCGGGAGTGACAATGGCTCCGGCAAACGGCCAAGCCGTCGATGCGCGTGGTCCTGTCGATCACAAGCTGACGGCCGAGATCGAAGGCTTCCGCAACACGCTGGGTGAGCACATCTACGCAGAGATATTGCGGCGGGCCGGCCACAGTCGCGATGCACGAACGATCCCGAATGCAGAGCGTCAGAAGAATGTTGTGGAGTGGATGCAGGCCACGGCGCGCGGCTATGAGCGGCTTCATGCGCTGGCAGAGTTGGCGGGCGATGCGCAGTTCACCGCGATCCTGCGCAATCTGAACATCGCTTCTACCAGGCACTTGCCCAGTCTTTCCACATTGAAGCAACTGGTTGCGGATCTCGAAGCCATCTCCGACCGGCAAGTGGCGTAGAAAATCAGTTCTCACAGAGAGGTGCATCATGGCAGAGATCAGCATCCTGCGTCCGAAGCGCAACCTCATAAGCATCCCAGTCAACGAGGCCGTTTACTGCGAGAGTTGCGCCTGCGTCTCGAATTCTGTCGGAGGCTGCTGCGGCCTTTGTGGCAATATCTCGGTTTGGCCGCTGGCTGAGTTCGTCCCACAACCGCCAACGAACCCTAGCCCCGCAGCCGTATCGGCTGGGAGGTCTGTTCCAAGCTTGTACGGTGGGTTGGCCAGGGCGGCGTAAGAGTGAACCATCGACAAACCCCGACAGTCCGGGAGGCACCATGACCATTTTGGCTGACGATATTGCGGTCATTTCGTCTTACAATGACGGTATTGTTGTGGAGACTTCCCCCATGACCACGGCATTGGAACAATACTGGGCAGCGCGCAAGCGAATCTGTGATGAGACTGTTGGCCAGTTGCAACAGTCCTCCGCGGATGTCGATGCCGAGCGTGCCTGGGACTATTTCTGCTCCTATCACACAACCTTTCTGCGCGAGTATTTGAAGCGCAGCGTGAACGATCTGGGCGCGCCCTTGCGCCGATTGTGGGGGTGGCACTTCGGACTCATTCGCGAAGCCCGACGCGCGTTCTTGAGAAACGCAAGAGTCGAGCTGTGGATGCCGTTTTCGCACAGCCCTTTGACTGCGGTTCGTGTTCCAGGCAAGACCGGTAAGTACGATGTGATCGATTGGCCGAGCGATGACGGAAAGGAATATGAGTTGGGCAAGCCCATCGTTGCTGTTCACTGGCGCAGCGATAACCTCTTCATAATTCTTCAGTCGGGCGCATACGTGAATTTCAAAACGTTCATCTACACGAAGAACGGTGTCTCCTGGAATATGCAGGAGGCGCCGCACAAAGCCTTCGCCCAACAGCTTGCCGGCTTTCAACCTCAGTTGCGATTTGCGGAGGAGAGATTCGCAGCTCTTCGTGCAAGCTGGAACAAGAAAGACCAGTTGACGCGCGCCACCGCGAGTTCACAGCGGATTGAAAAGGCGGCTGAGTCCTGGCGCCAGGTTCATATTCCCGAAGGCCAGAAGCTCGACATCCTGCGCAGGGCGGAACTGTTCGAGCGGAACGACCCCGCAGCCCCGCGCGGTCTGCTGTTGACTGGGCCTCCGGGTACTGGCAAGACTTTCGTCGCCCGCACGCTTCGAGAGATGATGAGCTGCGATTTTCAGATGCTTTCTCTGGCTGACCTGAAGCAGCAGACCGTGGGGGCAAGCGGCAAGCGCGTTCGCGAGGTTTGGGATCGGGCACGAAAACATCAGCCAGCGATCATCTTCATCGACGAGTGCGAAGGGATTCTTGGCCGCCGTGGCGCAGCCGAAACAGATACGTTTGCCACCGACATCGTCCACGCATTTCTGGCCGAGTGGGATGGCATCTGCGGGAATGCGCAGGTCTGGGTGATCGGAGCCACCAACCGGCGCGACATGCTCGATGACGCCATTCTCTCGCGATTCGGCTGGGAGATTGAGTTGCAACTCCCAGGAATGGAAGATCGGCGCCAGATACTTTCGCAGGAAGTCAAAGCATTGGGTCTTTCGGTAGAGGTGCCCCAGGAAGCAGCGGCGCTAACCCAGGGAATGAGTGGCCGGGATCTCAAGCAACTCGCGCAGTCCGTGCGTTCGGTTGCGTATCCCGCGGAACCCACGCAGGAGCATTTTCTGGATGCCATCGGCGCGGCGAGAAAGTCGCACAATACCAAGGTGGACTGCAAGGCCGGCTGGGAAACGCTGGTGCTCGACGATGCGATTCTTGACCGGCTCAAACTGGTCTGCGCACTGCTCCGCGACGCGGAGAAGTGGCTGGCGCAGGGAGTTTCGATTCCCCGGAGCCTTTTGTTGGCCGGTCCATCTGGCGTGGGCAAGACGCAGGTTGCCCGGACGCTCGCCAACGAAAGCGGGCTGACCTTTATTGCGGCCACTACGGCCGATGTGAAAGCCAACTACCTTGGCCAAAGCGGCAACCGGGTGAAACTGCTCTTTGAGCGCACGCGGTCCAGTGCGCCGGCGATCCTGTTTCTGGATGAGTTGGATGTCATTGCGCCTGACCGCGCGGCGACGGGCGGCAATGACCAGTTGACAGATGAGATCGTCGGCCAACTGCTTCAGGAGATGGACGGCATCAGCGCCCGTGACAGTCATGTCTTCCTTGTTGCAGCCAGCAATCACCTTGAGCGGATCGACGCCGCAGTTCGCAGCCGGTTTCAGGAGAAACTCGTTATTCCATTGCCGGGCCATCAAGCCCGCATCCGTCTGCTGGCGAATCTACTGACCGGAAAGAAGATCGGCTTTCCGTTGAACGACGGCGCCGTTCTACTGGCGGGCCAAACCAAGGATCAGGCATTGAGCGGCCGTGACCTTGAAGGCTGGGTCCAGGCTGCGGAGCAGAAAGCACTGCTACGGGCCTTGCGGGATGGCGGACTAGAGAACTTCGCCATCGGACTGGAGGACTTTGGGGGACAGTTCTAGGGCGTGTTGACGTTCACCGAGAGCGAATAACGGCAGCGGCGAGGTAGATCATGGCCTCGAAGCTTGAGTCAGTTTTGCATGCTCTCATGGCGATGCGTTTGAACTCTTTGAGTTTTTGGAAGAAGTTTTCAATCAAGTGTCGCCATTTGTACTTATCGGCGTCATACGTTGCAGGATTCAGACGCTTGGCTCTGGGTGGAATCACTGCTTCGATACCGCGCAGTTGCAACTTTGCACGCAGCCAGTCCGCATCGTAGGCTTTGTCACCAAGTAATGCGCCACAGTTGATTCCTTCCAGTAGCGCGTTCACGCCAGTTGTCTCTCCTCGCTGGCCGGGCATAAGGCGAAAGCGAACAAGATTACCCAGCGCATCAACCAGCGCTAGAATTTTGGTCGTCAATCCGCCTCGACTCTTGCCGATGGACTGTTTTTGGGTCCCCCTTTTGCCCCCTGTCCGTGACGATGCACACGAACAATGGTTCCATCCACCATCACATATTCAAAGTCGGTATCGTCAGAGAGAATTTGAAAGATACGCTCAAAAGCACCGCGCAAGACCCAGCGACGAAACCGCTTGAATACGGAATTCCAGCATCCGTACTCCTTGGGCAGATCGCGCCACGGTGAACCGGTACGGGCGATCCATAAAACCCCTTCGATGAACACACGCGCATCCCCGCCTGTTTGCCCGGGATCCTCGGCTTTGCCAAGACAATAAGGCGCTATCGCCTGCCACTGAGTATCTGTCAACTGCTTACGATTCATACGGATACTTCAAATTTATCGGAAAACACCAATTGAACGTCAACGCGCCCTAGGCAGTGTCGTCACGAGATTGGGTAATATGCGACACTGCTGATGTGAACAATCAACAGGCAGCCTATCACCGTCACGATTTGAGCGATCATGCATGGGAATTGCTTTCGTCCCATCTTCCGGGCCAAGCAGGCCAATGGGGCGGTCTTGCCAAGGACAATCGCAGGTTCCTCAATGGAGTTTTCTGGATATTGCGCACTGGATCTCCGTGGCGAGATCTGCCTCCTGACTATGGCGACTGGAAAAATACTCATCGTCGTTTCTGCCGCTGGCGCGACAAGGGCAGATGGGAGAAGCTTCTGGAGCAATTGGTTGATGATCCTGATTTTGAATGGCTCATGATTGACGCCAGCCACATCAAAGTCCATCCTCACGCTGCTGGTGCAGTGGGCGGCAATCAGCAAATGGGCAAAACAAAAGGGGGCTCAACACCAAACTACATCTGGCCGTGGATGCGCATGGTATGCCGATCCGAGTCCTTGTTACAGCGGGTACCGTTGCGGATTGTACCCAGGCTGAGGCTTTGATCGATGGGATTTCGGCCGAGCATCTGCTAGCCGACAAGGGGCTATGACAGTGACGCTATCGTCGAACAAGCCGAACGACAGGGTATGCAGGCGCAAATTCCCCCGCGCAGCAATCGCAAACAGCAACGCGACTACGACAAATACCTCTACAAACTGCGGCATTTGGTGGAAAACGCCTTTCGCGACCTCAAAGAATGGCGCGAAATAGCCACCCGCTACGCCAAACACGCTGACTCATACCTGGCCGCAGTACACATTCGATGCCTGATGTTATGGATTAAAATCTCGTGACGACACTGCCTAGATGCAGTGATCCGAATATTTTGCTAAATCCGTCATTAACACGGCACTTGGTCGTGATTTACGTGCAATTTATTCGGTATTATGCGATACTCACTGTGGGGACCATATTGAGGAGGTCTGTCATGGCGGCAACAGCATCGCAACCGAGGCCCGATCTTTTCGCACATCGAGAGGCCTTACGGCTTCCAGCAACGGCGGTCATCACGAAGCTGGTGGAGATCGTTGGGCGCAAGCTCACTGCCTATATCGGTGGCGTGAAGGATGCCCGTGCGGTGGATCGTTGGATTTCCGGCGGCGAAATCTACGGGGATGCCGAAGCGCGCCTCCGATTTGCCTTTCAGGTAGTGCGGACCTTGAGTGAGCATGATTCGCCGGCTGTGGTGCAGGCTTGGCTCACCGGAGTGAATCCAGAACTTGGCGACCGCGTTCCGCTGCGTCTGCTGCGCGAAAGTGAAATCGATGCCGTTGCGCCTGCAATCCTGAGTGCCGCACGAGCATTCCTTGCCGGAGCGTAAGCCGATGGAACTTGAAACTCGCCAACCCGATGGACTGGTTTATCGTCTTGGCCGCCGACCGGATGCCTGGCAGCCACCGAACTGGTTTCTGGCTCACAGCGATGGCACGTTCGGAAACAGATTTGACGATCCGGAGGGCTACTATCGAGTCCTCTATGCATCTTCGCAACGGCTGGGCTGCTTTGTCGAAACCCTTGCTCGCTTTCGTCCCGACCTTTCGCTGCTCGCTGAATTGGCAGCAATTGAGGGCGCTGACGACTTTCTCCCGCTCGGAACCCTGCCACGCGAATGGCTGGCCGTTCGGATGATGGGCAAAGCGAAGATCGAAGGTGCCTTCGCCGACATTTATGCTGCCTCGTGGGTGAGTCACCTGCGGAGATCTCTGGCAGCAGCGGCGCTTCGCCTTGGAGTGAAAGACATCGACCTGAGCACGCTGGAAAACGCCGAACCGCGGCGGCTTACACAACTTGCTTCACGGCAAGCCTACCGCTTGAATTTTGCGGGCATCTTCTATCGCTCTCGGTATGGCCACTCACTTGAGAACTGGGCGATCTTCGAGCCATTTCCATTGGAGAATGTCCAATCGGATGCACTGTTGGAAGATGACCCTGATCTCCAGGAAGCTCTCCGCATCCACGGTATTCGTCTCGCCTGAATTCTCTCCAAGGGAAATTTTTCGATTTGATCAAACGCTGATAGACTGCGAAGTTCCTGTCTAATTGGCTGATGCCTATCAGGCAGCAGCCTTCGCGGTTTTCTTCTTCGCCTTCGACAATGGTGCGGTGAAAGTCTTGGGCGGCCCGCTTCACTGCGGCCCGGCGCTTGATCTGCGCTTGACGGACGCGTTCGCGCACATCTGCGCTCATCGTCTTGCGCTGCTTCGCCTTCAGAATACTCGGAACGACGGTGGCCGCCGTCTTGGACGGCCTACTCGTCTTGCGATTGATTCCAGTCGTTCCCGCGGAACTCAAAAGTGCCGTCGCTTGCATGAGACGAGCAATCTCGGCATCGATTTCGGAAAGTTTGGCACCTGACCTTGCCATGCGGTGCCATTTTATGGTTCAAGTCACAAAAACAAAACCCGATAGAAAGGAGGCTCGATGGCCAGGAGTGTTGCAAAACTTAAGATGGGCTTCTACCCGCTCCCCAAGAGTGAAGGCAGCAATCTTCGTCAGCTTCTCAGCTATACAGGACCGGCGTCGGTGGTCGATCCCTGTGTTGGGCAAGGTGTGGCTCTCAACTTGATTACCCAAGGCGCCGATGTGCACCGTTACGGTGTGGAACTCGATGCCGAGCGGGCACTAGCCGCAAGCGCCACTGGGATCGAGACGATCCAGGGAAATACGTTTGACGCAATTGCCAAGCCGGAATCCTTTTCGCTGTTGTACCTGAATCCGCCGTACGACTCCGAGATCGGCTCGATAGGAAACAGCCGCATGGAGCGCCTATTTCTGGAACACACCTTCCGCTGGCTGGTGATGGAGGGCGTGCTGGTGCTTGTCATTCCGTTCGAGCGGTTGCATGAGTGCGCCGGGGTGCTCAGTTCGCACTTCGCACGGCTGAATATCTTTTGCATGACCGACGAAGAATCGGTCCGCTTCCGGCAGATCGCTGTGCTTGGAGTGCGCCGCAATGTGCGGGGCGCGGCCGTCGAGGAGGCGCGGCGACAGCTTCAACGCATCAGCCCGTATGGCAGTTTTCAGGCGTTGCCGGAACTGGCACCAGGTGCATGTGAGCCGTATCCCGTGCCTCCAACAGGCGAAGCTGCGCTGAGTTACCGTGGGCTGCCGTATGACCTGCTGGAAGACTTGCTGCCGCTGTCGGGTGCATGGAAGCAGACGTTGCCGTTTCTGATGCCACGCGAGGACGTGGCCACGGGGCGTCCGATCACGCCGCTGCATGGAGGCCATGTGGGGTTGCTCTGCACGGCGGGCCTGCTGAATGGTGTCTTCGGTCAGGGCGATGACCGGCACATTGCGCGATGGAGGTCGGTCAAGCATGTGACCACCTTCGTCGAAGAGGACGGCGATGAGCAGATCATCCATCACAGGGAGCGGTGGACGAATGAACTGCGGCTGGTTTATGCCGACGGAAGAACACTGAAGCTGACCGAGACGCCGGCAAAGCAGGAAGGAGAGGAAGATGCAGAATGCGCACCTGAGGCTCGGGTCGCTTGAGTATCACCGCATGACGGAGAAGACCTCGACGCGGATTCGACTGCGGGTGGATCGCTATGTGGGCGAAGACGAACAGGCGCATCTCATCAGCGTCTTTGGCAACGACTCCGACGTGGGCGCGATCACGGCGGCGGTGCACGAGAAAGCCACGTTCACGCTGACCTTCCCGGACGGCGAAGTGAAAGAGGTGTCGCTCGGCGAGCACGCCTCCTGCTACAAGGGAGCCGTGAGCTTACAGGACAGGAAGCATCCCGTGCGGCATCTGGTGGCTGTCTCCGAAGCACTGTACACCAATGGCGGCGTGGGGCGGACGATTCTGCTCGGATACCAGCGCGATCAGGCCTGGGCTACGCTGGTGAGCTTTCTTGGACTCCCCGCCGAGCCGTCGTGGTCCGAGCACGTTCTCGGCGTCGTCGAGGCGGAAGAACGCATCAAGCCACTCGACGGTATTGGCTGCCAACCGGTGCTGATCTCAGCGACAACCGAGGAAGTGCTTGGGTGGATCGGGGAAGGCTTGAAATCTCAAGCACTAAGCTTTCCCGACAGGAATGGCTCGATTTCGTGGCCGCACTTGTCCTGGCGGAATTCCTTGAATCCGATTCCAGAATCCGTCGCGCTGGTAATTCCGTAGTGCGCCAACGCTCAAGTGGCCCACGCATTTCATCCACTTGAAAGAGAACACTGAAAGAAGCACTTCCCGACCAAGAAGTGTTCCTTTGGCGGATTGCGCCTACCAACACTCGATGTAACTGTGACAAACAATATACTTCCGCGATGAGCAAAACGATACATACAACAGTTCGAGTTTCAGTCGATAATTGATAAGACCGTTCGGAGCCGCGCTCATAAGAGGCCAATTCTTGCTTGAATGTTCTGCCGTCTTCGTCATGTTTATCCCGAGACCGAATTGTGGGTGTTCATTTGCAGAAAATGCTCCACTATATCCTCGAATCTTGATCGGGGTGCCTCTTGGATAACTCGCCATAGCCCACTATTCGGTTCCAAGCCGCTTTGTGTGAGGCGCTATGCCTGTCATTGATACAGAACGATCGACCTTTGACGCCGCGGCCTTTCTCGCGAATGCCGGTCTGGGGCGGAAAATGGTGGAACTGAAGCCCAAGCAGACCTTTTTTACTCAGGGCGATCCAGCAGATGCTGTTTTCTATCTTCAAAAGGGCCGCGCAAAACTCACTGTAGTTTCTGCGGTTGGCAAAGAAGCTACGATAACGCTTCTTTCCAAAGGAGATTTTGTCGGGGAGGCGTCGCTTGCGGCAATCGCTGGACTGCACCTGGCTACCGCTACCGCAGTAGAACATTGCACAGTGCTCAGTGCTCAGGATCAGCAGGCATGAGATGATCCGCGTGATGCATGATGAACCCGTATTCGCCGATCTATTCTTCAAGTTCCTCTTGGAACGTAGTATGCGCACCCAAGCGGATCTTGTCGATCAACTCTTCAATTCCAGCGAAAAGCGTTTGGCAAGGATTCTTTTATTGATGGCTGAGTTTGGCAAGCCAGGCGACCGGGAAACCTTCATTCCTCCGGTCTCACAGGAAACTCTGGCGGAGATGATCGGCACAACACGGTCCCGCGTTAGTTATTTTATGAACCGGTTTCGCAAGCTTGGCTTCATCGACTACAACGGCCGCATTCAGGTACACAAGGCACTGCTCAATGTGGTTCTGCTCGACCAATTACCCGGCCATAACGCTCAGAAGCCTGTCACCCAGAATCCGCCATCTGCACGGAAGATAAAGTCGGCTTCGCGTCAGTCATGAAGGAACTCTGGCAGCGTCAATGATCTGATCTAGCGGCCTTCAAAGATAAGACGCCAATCTGGTTATCGGTAGAACGGCTGAATCAGCATCATTGCTTTTGCTGTAGCTGAGGCCAAAATAAATAGTGCAACTCGTATACTTGAAAACCGCTTTGGCACCGCGCCATCGCCACGCACTGATATCGCAGCCGATTCTCCATATCCGTTGGCAACTAAACTGAAACCACGAACAAAGACAAAACATCCGACAGCAGACGCTGCTAGAGTCAGCATGTTTTGCACGAGTTTGAGAAAATAGCGAGGAAGTTGGTTCATCTTGAGGTGACTCTACTCCAGCCGAGAAACAGCGTATGCGCATTCTTGCTCACTACAAGACAGGTAACTCGGATCAATGTACCAATAAGAGAAGAGGGGCGAAGGCAGTGTAGAAGGGGTGCTGCCCTCATGGGGATATAGCCATTTCATCTGGCATCACTGCCCTCGCATTTGGTGTGAGCACCTGAATATATATTGCAGTTTCGACATCATACAAGCCGAGCACTTTTGCTCACAGGGCGAGGGGGGATGGTCGATCGGGCTAGGTTGTAATCGTCATGTATGACAACAATCGACTGACAAACTGTGGCCGGAATTCAATCAATGTTGCTACGAAACAATCACCTGCCTTGGATAATCCTCTCACAAAATCAGTCAAACACATCCCACGAGGTATCTCGATGGAAACGGACGTTTACGGCTATCTCCGCACCCATGCGGCCGAACTTGGTTCGCGGATTCTCGAAACCTATCCTCCGCTTCAAGGCACGAAAGACCCTGTTGCGCCGCGCATTGCAACGCTTCTGCGCAAGGCGCTGCCTGCTCAGGCACTGGCCATCACTGGCACTGCGAAATACCTACGCAAAGCCAAGGCGGCGCGAATTGTGGCCGAGTGTGGGGCCGGCAAAACCTATATGGCGCTGGGCACGATCTATGTACTGGCGGAGGGGCGGCCAAGTACAACACTGGTGATGTGCCCCTCGCACATCACGCACAAGTGGGCACGTGAAGCTCTGCTGACTGTGCCGCGCGCCAGAACCTTTCTGATCGAGGATATGCGCAACGGCGGCGATCCCAAGAAGCCGCACGGCATCTGCGAAGTCAAGCTGCGCAAGGGCAAGATCGTGTACGAGGGGTTGCGCCTGTCGCTCGCCGAGTTGCGGCGCATGGGCCGCAAGGAATGGCAGAGGCGTTGCTCTGGCCCAGCCTTCTTCATCACCGGCAAGGACAAGGGGAAGCAGGGCTACTACTGGGAACACGTCTACATCAAGGCAAAGTCCGGTCCGAATCTGGGCGGCATCGTCAATCCCGACACCGGCGCTGCAATCCTGGACTCGGAGCGGCAGAAACTCACCCACCTCGACTTCGTCGACAAGATCAAGCTCTTTGAATTGCTGACTCTGCCACAAGGGGGAACGACGCGCTATTCGGCACTGTGGCAGGCTGATCGCGAGCGCATTCAGCGGATGGCTCCGATTGAGTACATCGGCCGGTATATGGGCGGTTGGTTCGACTTTGCCATCGCGGATGAGTTGCACCAGTTGGCCGGCTTATCCGCAGGATCGAATAATGGGGAGGAACGCGGGCGCGTGGAGCTTCAGGCACTTCAAAGACAGTGTTTATGAGTCTCTTGATCCGCGTCTTCCTCCGCATTATTTGTTGCCTGTACGGCATGCTAAGTTGAGAGTGAGTCTAGCCAGGCCAAGAGATCCTGGTCGCGCTTCCAGCGAGGCGGCTTGTCCGGGCGAACCGCCACTTTTTCAAGCGCCTTCCGCTTTGTTTCCAAATTGGATTGGGCGTAATGGCTTGTCGTATCCAGTTGGGCGTGTCCGAGCACGTCACGGACTACGGTGATGTCGACTCCTGAAGCCAGGAGGTGGCAAGCCGTCGAATGCCGGAATAGGTGCGGTGAAACGCGCTTTGAGCTTAAAGAGGGTGTTTGCTTTGCGGCTGCTATCACATAGTTGCGCAGCTTGTAACGGACTCCGGAAGCCCCAAGCGGGTCGCCATAGCGATTCACGAAGATCCGCTCTTGCTTGCCTCGGGGCTGGCGGATGAGCAATGCCTTCAATAGGGCCACCGTTTCGGGCCAGAGGGGACAGTACCGTTCTTTCTGCCCTTTGCCAATGATGCGAACGCGGGCGGGCGGTTCAAATCGAATTTCCTGGGGGCACAAGTTAAGCACCTCCTGAATGCGGGCGCCTGTGTTGTACAGTAGAGCCAACAGTGCATGATCGCGCTGGCCCTCCAGAGTTTTTCGATTCGGCTGTGCCAGGATTGCTTCGATTTCCTCAACCTCCATGGACCGTATCGAACGAACTGGCGCCCGTTTTGTCGGAACTCCAAGGATTTCTGCGCACTGCGCCGCGAGCAGAGGCTCGCGGCTGGTCACGAATGAAAAGAAGCTTCGCAGTGCCGCAAGCCGACAGTTGCGCGTACCGATGGAGACTTTCCGACCCTTCTCACAATGATCCAGAAAGGCGAGCACTTCCTTCGCTGTGATTTGCTCTATTGTGAGCTTGGCGACCGTTTGCTGGCGCTGCTCTGCAACGAAGCGCAAAAACAGTCGCCATGTGTCCCGGTAGGAAATCACCGTGTGCGGAGAAGTTCCGCGTTGCTGGATCAGCCAATTCTGGAAGAAACCATGCAGCAATTGCGGTAAGGTGGCGGTCACTTGCATGTATCACCTCCTGCTTTCGCCTGGATGACGTGTGCGCCGAACGAACGGAACCGCTCACTGGCGTGCTGCAGTAGTTCTTGCGTGATTGTTATGTACACCAGGGTCGAGTGGATGTCTTTGTGTCCCAGGTAAGTGACCAAATACGGGAGCCGTTCCTGCGCGTTGACACCTTCCCTATACCAAGTCAAAATGCGACCGACCACAAATGAATGGCGCAGGTCATGAATACGCGGTCCAGCAGTACCGGGATCAGGCTTCAAACCCGCACGTCGAATGATCTTTACCAGCAAGGCGCGGATTGTGTAGTAACGATATTCTTTTGCTGCCCGGCGTTGCCAAAACAATGGCGCCGACGGATCATCGAGTGCGCCTTCCAGACGCCGTGCTTTCAGATAATCGTCCAGCGCAGCGCTCACTGAATTTGTAACCGGCAATCGCCGCGACTTGAAGAACTTCGTTTCGCGGATTTCGATCGTTTTGTCTGCAAGATCGATATCTCCAACCTTCAGGCGAACGATCTCACCGATGCGAAGCCCAACGCAGTAACCCAGCACGATCATCGTGTACAGCATCAGAGGCCGCCCCGGAGCCTCTGGCGAGGGAAACGACAGCGCAGTCTTCAGCAGAAGTGATACATCCGACTTGGAATAGATATACGGCTTGCGCTGATTCCGTCGGACCTGCCTGTTCAAGCGCGGATCCACTGGCGGGATGGCAACTGTTGGGTCTATGCGTTGCAATGCCCTCGCGAGTATTCTTCCCGTTTGTTCACACTCGAGCAAGTGCTGCGAGGTGGGATTCCACTTGCCCCACGCTTCGGTAAGGATGGAGATCGGTTGTCCGGCAAGATCGGCGCGTTCCTGCAGAAACCGGTCGAGTCGAAGCAGTTGCTTCTCCTGAGTGCAGTAACGGTAACCCAAAGATCGTTTGAGAGAAACGTAATTCTGCATTACGGGTCCAAGATGACTGGCAAAAGCCGATACTGGCCTGAGAGTATTCAGAGCCTCGGCGCAGTCGGGACTCAATAAAGCCCGAACAATCTGGGCTGTGTCGCTAATGCCAACCTCTTTTCGCAAATCCTCAAACGGATTTGAGGCAATCAGTTCGTGGTTGGCGAGCCAGTCGAGAAAACGATTGATTGGCCACACCCGGTGCATGATCGTGTGTGTCGAAGAAAAGCTCGACCGGTGACGAAGCCACTTTTCCAATATCTGTCGAGAGACACACAGCTCAGGCGAGTGATCTAATACAAACTGCCGGAACTCTTCCAGCATGGGTTGGTATGTCTTTATGCTGGCGGGACGCAACCTGGTGTTCCGGAAGTATTGGAGAATGCTTGCATCGTTTGTATCGGGCCATTTCATCATGGGATCACCTCCACAGGTATCTCAAGTCCGATGGCCCGCAGCTCTGGTGTCGCAAGCTTCAGATAGATGGCTGTTGAATCAGGAGACCGGTGTCCCAGCACATCGCCGATCGTCTTCATGGTTACTCCCGCATTGAGTAAACCGACTGCCCGAGCATGACGAAACGCATGGGGGCCATGCTTGCGTTTCAGGATGACCTCCGCTTTCTGCAATCGGTGCTCAACCATGTGATAGAGGCTCGACCCTGCCCGGAGCGATTGAAATGGAGCGCGGACGCGCAGGAATACCTCGCGCGCCTTCGTTTGTGGTCTGCCATTGCGCAGGTATGCCAAGATGGCTTCGCCAACAGGAGCAAGCAACGGCAGAAAAGACTCACACCTTGTTTTCGAATGCCGAACACGCAGTCGCTCCTTGCGCCAATCAATGTCGTCCAAGCGCAAGGCCGTCACCTCGCCGGCTCGCAGCCCATAGGTTGCGAGCAAAAGAAGAATCGCTTGGTCACGTAGTCCTTTTGGAGTATGATCCATCTTCACCGATTGCAGCACCGCATCGACGTGGTCGGCGCGCAGCGCTGGAGGGATACTTTCAAACGCATATCGCTGCGGACTGACAACTGTCCCAGAGAGATCCTGTTGAATCAGTCCCTGGATTTGGAGATAGCGCAGGAATCCACGCAGACACAGCGCCAGCTTTTGACGAGTGGCCCTCCGTAGTTGCGGAGCACGCTGCGTCAGGTAATGATCGAGGTCGGCAACGGTGATCTGGGCAAGGAGCAATTCATCTCCGCCTCTCTCACCCAGCGATTCAAGAAGCCGGTAAGCCTCTGCTTTACGGTTTGGAATGGTCGTAACCGCCAAGCCGCGAACGTCTGACAGCCACTGCGCATATGCATTGCAGAGATCCCGGCGGAATGTTTCTTGTGGACTCGCTGGCACTGTAGTCGGCGGCCACTTCCCTTGAGCCAATCGCATAACAATGTGCACGCCGCTGGTATAGCCCCAGCGCCAACTTCTCATATCGCACGGCGCATGACCATGACGTTTTCGGTAAAGGTTTAACTTGAAGGCCAGGAACGCTGGTTCGTGCGCGCCTGTAGCGCTGGCAACATCGACGCGCTCCTTGGCTAGATAGAGCAGGAATCCGCGTGCTGCTGCCATGCGTTTTTCTGTAGCTGACAGGCTGTATCCAGAGACCTTCAAATGGTATGCGAGTTGTACGATCAACGGATCATTGATCGTACGTTCTTCAGTTGACATGTGTGCACCTCCTTTGGTGACCAGCCAAAGATCGCACACCCTGTGATTATTATGGGCAGGAAGTTTCCACCGAATGCTGCCAGACAGGCTCGCTGAAGCGTTCCTCCCCATTATTCGATCCTGCGGATAACCCGGCTAATCGTCAGCTGACGATTAGCCGGCGACACGGCGCAAGGCAATGGCCTTGGTGTGCTTGGACGTGCTGCAAAGAGGCTGATCGCTCTTACCGGCACTTTGATGGGCGGCTATGCGGACGATCTGTTCAACATCTTTTACCGCATGGAACCGCGCACCATGGCCGGCGAAGGCTTTGCCTACGGCGGTCAGGGCAGGCGCGACTTTCAGCAGCAATACGGTGTACTTGAAACCATCGAGAAGGTGCGGGAGATAGACAACGCCTGCTCGCGAGCGACGAAGAAGACGATCCAGGTGCTGAAGAAGCCCGGTGCCTCGCCGCTGCTGTTCGGCAAGTTTCTGATGAACACGACGGCATTTCTTTCGCTCGAAGATATTGCGGACAACCTGCCGCGATACGACGAGAGTGTGCTATCGGTTGAGATGGACTCGGAGCTTGCCAAAGCCTACGAAGAACTCGAAGAGGACATCCGGGCTGCGATCCGAGCGCATCGCGGCAACAAGAGCCTGATGAGCATACTGCTCAATACGTTGCTGCTCTATCCCGACCATCCTTACGGCTTTGAAGACATTTGGGCGCGGGCCTTTGACCCGGAGACCAAAGAGTATGTGAAGTTCCTGGTGACGACGCCTCAGAACTTGAAGGAGGACTGCCTCTACGCGAAAGAACGCGCGCTCATCGCCGACGTGCGTGAGGAACTCAGGCAGGGGCGGCGCTGCCAGGTCTATGCGACTTACACGGGTGAGAAGGATGTTACGCTGCGGCTGGAGTCTGTGCTCAGGCAGGCAGGATTCCGGGTTGCCGTGTTGCGCTCTTCGGTTTCCACAGACAAGCGCGAAGATTGGTACGAGCGGCAACTGAAAGGCGGAGTTGAAGTCGTGATCTGCCACCCGAAACTGGTGGAGACTGGCCTCGACCTGTTAGCCTTTTCGACACTCTATTTCTACGAGACCGGCTACTCGCTGCATACGTTGCGTCAGGCGAGCCGCCGCTCCTGGCGCATTGGCCAGCGGCACGCGGTGCGCGTGAAGTTCGTCACTTATACGGGCACGATGCAAGAGACCTGCCTCCGATTGATGGGCAAGAAAATGCTCGTCGCGCTGATGATGGAGGGCAAGTTCTCTGGTGAAGGTCTGCAATCACTCGACACTGACGAAGACCTGATGAGCGCCATGGCGCGCGAGTTGGTCGAGAAGGCCGGAGTTGGGGAAACAGCAGACGCCGCATGGCGCGAGTTAGAAAGAGAACGGGAGCGGGTGCTGCCACAGCCGCCTGCGTTGAAGGCAGTGGAAGACGACAATCCTGTCTTGGATTTGCCAGTCACCGAACCGGTAGGTCCAGCATCCGAACGCGCTGGCATTCATCTTGTTGAATCTCAAGCGGGCGTGAAGGTGCGCAAGAAGCCCTCGCCTTGGTCCACGGACACAGGGCAGGCCGTGCAGCTCAGCCTCTTCGGCTGAGGTTGTCTCCCTGGATCAAAAGACTTCCCAATGGCTGCGAACGGTGGTAGCGTATCCAATGGGAGAATCGTTCCAGCGATACCGGCGTCAGCCGGTGCGCAATCAAAGGCAACAGAGAGGGCCGGCGAAAGCTGGCCCTCTCTGTTGCATGGAGACTCTCCATGCCGAAAGGACCGTTTCATCCCTCTGAGTTTGTGCCCACGAAGTTTTCATCGGCTCAGGACAAAGCTGATTTTGGCAACGCCTTCTTGCACTTCATCGAATCAGAGTGGGCGCGCACAGCATTTTCCAAGAGCTTCTATAACCGCCTTTCAATGTGCTTTGGCAATAGTGCGCACTACAACTTGGCAACGTTCTATGACACTTGGTTTGCATCCGATACTGACCGGCTTGAATTTCTTCGTCACTCGCTTCAATGGCCGTGCTGGGGCGATCCAGAATACATGTTTTGCGACGTTGAGCGCGCGATTCAGCAGGAGATTCGCAAACGCAACTATCTTGCTCGCTATGAACTCCGCGCTGCCGAGGCTGTGCGTTCCGGCGAAATCGAGACGCTCAGGATGCTTGAAGCGAAGTATCGAGCGGTTGTTCACGTAACACCAGATGAGGACTTGGCACGACAGGTTTCACCAGCATCCACGCAGGAAATCGCAATCACGAGGACGCCACTACAGGGCAGTCTCTTTTGATCACAACTTTGGTTCAACCTGAACCTGCAAACAAGGAGAAGAATCACGATGGCTACTCTCAAAGCAGAAGTCCTGTTGCGTGAGTTTCACTACAACGGCATTCGCATTCCCGATCCGGCGCCGCAGATGAGCGTCGAGCAGGTTCGCGACCTCCTCACTCCACAATTTCCTGAAATTGCGACTGCAACCCTCACCGGTCCGGAAGATACCGGGACCACGCTGCGTTACACCTTCAGTCGAGCGATTGGCTCGAAGGGGTGAACCGTGCCCACGCCCGCATTGTCGCAAGAAGAATTGGTGGCGGCGTTCCTCAAGAAGGCCGCAGAACCGCCGCCAGAGGCAAACCTCATACTGGCGAGGCATCTTCAATGCAAAGAATCCTGCGATCTCGCGCAAGCCGTATCAGAAGCGATCAGGAAATATGTGGCATCGGGAAGTTATCGGCTCCCGACACCGCCGGAACTGCTTCCGCCACTGGGGTAGCAACGCTTGCACCAGCCTTCGGACAGGCATTGCCATTGCTCGCCGATGTTCGCGCCGAGTATAACCATGAGGTCAATGCTGAACTGGTCTATGAACTATGCGCGGCGCTGGTGTGCGAGGGATTGGGAACTACGGAGACCTGGAAGAAATCTGGCGGAAACGTGCTTCTATTTGCGCAGCACGCCATGATGAGCGCGATTGGCCCTGAGCGTCGCGATCTGCTGCAACGCAATGTCGAGTATCACCTTGAAGTAAGCGATCAACTAGGCCGCGCGGGAAGCGATGCGGAACTCGAAAGCGGGCAACTGGTTGTCACCGTCGAGTGTGGCGGATCGGGGTACTTCAGGATTGGTCCGGCGCTTGATGCGCTGGAAGCTGAGGCCGAGGGGCTGGGCGCGGCGTTCTATTGGGCACTGACCTTCGCACTTTATCGCGTGATGTGGATCTACAACCACGACAATGCGCTGATGTACGAAGAGCGGATGCGCGACTATGCCGCCGAAGACGACGCAGAGAACCAAGGGCAGTATGAATTTCCAGAAGTGGAGAAGGCGCTGCCGGAGTACATCCGAAAAACGCAGAAACGCGAATCTCCGGATTGGAAAGCACAGGACCGCGATCTCTTGCGCAGGTTTCGCAATGGCAAATTCAGTTCTTGGTTTGAGCGGTTGCGGGGCATTCAGTGCCTGTCGCGGCTTTCACTTAAGCAATCGCGGGAGTACCTCGAACTCGGCTACTACGACGATCCACCGTTGCCGGCGCTGCTTGTCGCTTTCAAAGAGCATGATGCCATTACCGCCTGCTTCGACGAAGAGGGCCAGTCCATGATGGAAGGCACCGCCGAGCCGACCGTGTGCGTTGTCTTTTCGCCGCGCCAACCGGAGCAGGTTCGTCATGCTATTCGGATCGTGGATCGCTTTATTGCGCTTAACTGCGCGCTCTTTGAATTGGTCGAGGAAATCCTGGAATGGGAGAAGCGCGATGCAGGTACATCTATCGATCGGGGAGAACCATCGCTTCGAGCTGCATGAGGCGCTGCTGATTTATCGCGACCGCCAAAGCAGTTTCATCACCCGCCACGACGTGACCGCACGCAAGGATGCGCCGCCCACGCTCGGTCCGGCGCAACCGCTCACTGTAGCATTCATCGAGTCTCTGACGCGATCCCTTAGCGGCAGCGTGCAGGCCGAGGTGCTGCCGGCCAACGTACTTGCCAAGGCGGACCGCATGATCGCCTGGTGGGTTCCTGCGCGGCGCCGCCAGATGTTCTATGAGAACTCCGAAGGCAAAGCGGCGGAGCTGAACGGGCGCATCTTTTCGCAGCCTCCTCTAGTGTGGAAGGTATCGAATGGAGAACTCATCATTCGGGCGCTTACTGAGAATAAGCGGCCAGATTGCTCAACAAGACTCGCCGTCCCGCCCTTCTGGAATCTCTCGGACGACGGGCGCGTCTGCACAGGCACGATG
Organism: Telmatobacter bradus; assembly: GCF_048629425.1. Taxonomy (NCBI): domain Bacteria; kingdom Pseudomonadati; phylum Acidobacteriota; class Terriglobia; order Terriglobales; family Acidobacteriaceae; genus Telmatobacter; species Telmatobacter bradus. The sequence goes on along the minus strand of NZ_CP184532.1, from coordinate 441,756 downwards.
CGGCGCCCGGACTCGGCCTCGGTAGCCGCTATTCCAGCCTGGGAGCGCGGCTTCTACGAGAGCGCCTTCACACACGCCAATGTAGGCCGCCTGACACGCCATGAGGGCGGATTTGATGGGCTATGGAATGGTCTGACTGGCAAGCACCAGAAGTTCCCACTCGAAACGCTCATTGTCCTTCCGCAGACGCTCACGCAGTTCGTGCGTGGAGAGAGAGGATGATATGCGCATCGAGCACACGATTCCAAGCGATCTGTTGGGCCAAAAGCCGGTGCGCGTACTGGTTGTCGGCGCGGGCGGGACCGGCAGCGCCATCGTGATGGGCCTGCCCTATCTCGACCAGGCGATGCGGGTCTGGGGCCGGTCATCGGGGCTGGAAGTGGTCATGATGGATGCCGATACCGTCTCTGAGACGAACTGTGTGCGCCAACCATTCTCGGTCTCCGACATCGGGCAGAACAAAGCTACTGTCCTCGTCAATCGCATCAACCTATTTTGGGGAACACGGTGGCGGGCCGAACCGACTTACTTCGGCGAGCACACCTTCGACCGGATCAATGACAGGTCCATCGATCTACTGATTGGATGCGTGGACACCAGAGCGGCGCGAAGCATTATTGCGCGCGCACTGACCAAAGCCAGGAACCGCACTGCGTATTGGTTCGATCTCGGCAACAACGCGGCCAGTGGCCAATTCGTTCTCGGCCAGCCATTGAATGCGCGCAATCGTAGGAAGGCCGCACGGTTGCGCACAGTCAGTGAACTGTATCCAGAGATCATCGACGCTGAGGCTGGCGAAGATCCGCTGCCCAGTTGTTCTGCCGTTGAGGCACTGGACCGTCAAGAGCCATTTATCAACCAGACTTTGGCGTCGAGTGCACTGGCCATGCTGGCGCGTCTCTTTCGCTATGGAAAACTAACGCACCACGGCGGCTTCTTTAATGCGCAGTCTGGACTCATAAGTCCGTTGCCCGTTGATCCGAAGCTTTGGTCGAAGACGATGCGCCGTTACCGGCATGAGGAAAAATCATTCAAAAGGCATTGATGCGTCATTCCCGTGGAGGATGTATGTTGGAGAGTATCGGAGGCTCTCCATGGAAGTGACTCTCGACCATGCTCTTGCGATCGAAGCAAAAGCGATGGTTGCACTGGCCTTTCGCAACGGCCCCATTGAAGCTTTGCACGCAGGGAAACCGTGCACGGTTTGCAGTGGAAATCCTGCTGTATCCCACATCTCCGACGAGGAGATGAAGGCCATGATGAAATCGGCCGTCAATACGCTCTATCGGCTTTTGTGGCAGCGCAAAAACGACGCGGCGGCTTTTGTCGAAAACATAGCCTTGGGGCAGCAGTACACCATGCTGTGGGATGAACCGGAACTCAAGAAGCCCACGAGAAAGCGACTACCAACCACATATCGGAACCCATGAGAGGAGAAGTAATCATGTTCAAAGAACTTGTTCCAGTTCTACGTGACCGCGCGGTTTTGCTCACGGTCACGCTGGTTGATGCAGATCAGATTCGGGTGAACATTGTGCCGAAGAAGCTCAAAGACGGCGACAATGATGCTCTCACCACCCCGCTCAGCGTGACCGGCACTGCCGAAGATCTGGACGCCGAGTTGTCCACGACCATCATCAGCTTTGTCGGCTCCCATCTTCAGATGAAGAACACCCTGGAGAAGGTCAAGGCCGAGATGGATGCTGCTTCCAAGGCTGCCCAGGCCGAGGCGCGCGCTAAGTCCAAGACGCCGACCAAGACAGCGCCGCCGAATACGGAAGTCACTCAATACGTTCCGACCGCCAAGCCCGCCGAGCCAGCGAAGCCCGCACAACAGAAGCCTGCAAGCCTCTTCGATATGCCGTCACCAGTGGCCACAGACACAACTTTGCAAAACGAGTCGGAAGAAGAACTTGGATTTGCAGAGGTTGACGACGATGAGCCAATCGATGAGAGCGAAGAACTGGATGACGCGGCCTAACGACCACCATACTTCTCTTGAAGAGGAACTCACCTACCTACTTTGTATGCTGAAGTTGCGATTTTGCGATTTCAGCTACTTCTCCAGCACCCTTGGCATAGAGTGCCTCTTCATCAGGAGCAAGGGTGTACAGCAGCTTCAAGAACTCTCCTGCGTGTACACGCTCCTCGTCCGCTATGTCCTTGAGCACCGCCACGGCGAGTTTGTTTTCAGTTGACTCTGCAAGCTGCATATACATCTGAGTTGCTTCATACTCGGAGGCGACCATAAACCGAATCGCTCTGATCAGTTCTTCGTCCGTGAGTTTTCTACCGTTCGCCAATTCCGAAAAAGGTGACCCGAACTGTGGCATATCATCGTCCTCTGCTTCATGCACGTTGACACATCAAAACTTGGATTGAGGCTTTGTGTGCTATCACGTTTGTAGTTCCGTGGTGTGCGGAGGTCTGAGCTGGATTGACCATCGTGGCCATGTGCGTCCAAAGCGAACAAGCGAGTCCTCCACAATAAACATAAAGGCTCTGAGAGCTATAGCCTTGTAGCCTTTATGTCTTTGGTTGAGAGCGGGCTACAGTACTGCGGGGACGGCCAGAGCGGCTTTTGCGGCCTTAGCGGCCTTGTTCTTTTCCCGCTTGACCTTCGCCCAACGCTTCTGCTGAGCTGCGGCAATCTTGGCTCGACCCTCATCGCTCATTCCGCCCTTTGTGGCCTTCTTTGCTGGTACCTTAGTTGCCTTGGCCGCCTTCGCGCGGGCTGTCTTGGCCGTGGTCGCCTTAGCCTTCGGTGCAACAGCCTCAGCCTTCAACACCAAAGCCTGTGCCTTCTGTAAGGCTTTGATGCCGCGCTCGATTTCAGCCAGTAGTTGTTTCGTGCTCATTCAAAATCCTCCGCTACAAGTCTACACGAGGCGAAAAGGTGGTCATCTGTCAAGGGTGGCTAAAACTTTGGGAGGCAGCAATTCGGTTTGGCTTGGAGGCAATGAACTCTGAATGTGGATGATGCTACTCATGGATGTTGAATCAGCATCGGCCCTACCGGCACGAAGGAATTACCGTACGGCTCATTCTTTCCGAAGGGCGTGAACGCGCCAACGTGAACGCGGTCTTCTTCAGCAATTTCTTCAAGCGAATCCAGTTCCCAAAAGAGCAACCAGTCTTCACCCTCGATGTCTTCGGGGGACTTGGCAGTTGAGTCCGGGCGATACACCATCTTGTCGGGATGTGCGCCGTTAATCGCGGCTACGCTTTGTAGAAAACGAGCGTGCCATGAGACCCTGAAATCGTATTGACCGCTCTCGTCGGACTCATAGATATAGACATCGACAGGTTTGCCATCACGTTCTTGGTCTAGTTTGAAAAAGACATCACTGTTTCTGCTTCCGAAAGACACCCTATTCACCTTGTGAAATTTCACGGGTGCTAAATCAATGTGCTCTTTTGGAATTGGAGCCAGCAGGGCAATGTGGCGAACAAAGTTAACTTGGTCAAGCATATTGCTGGCATCCTCCTTTATTTCCCGCCCTTGAGACTTCTACCCAATAGAAGTGACGATCAGAGCCGCGCAAACGCCGGACTCTGCTGCCGCTGAAAACATTGCAAGGGTGAGAGCCACAACGGACATTCCTGCTGTGGTGCAAGCGAGAATGGAGAGTAGTGGTGGATGCTTGCAATAGTTGTTGAGCCAGTCGCAGACGCTGTGGTACGTGGGCCAAGAAGTGCATCTCCGAGTGCAAGAGATGCACACTTGTTTCCTCAAATCATCTCCTCCGCGGATTGAGGCTGTCTGGTCAATAGTGACCGCTCCATCAAGATTTCTTTATGAAATCCAAGAGTGGAGCTCTTCACCGTCCCGAGACCTGAAACGCCCTGATTTGCTGATCTCTTGACGAATCTATTCAGAAATTAATTTATATTGTTGTCGTTGTTGCTCCCAAAAGCGGTCAGTCTCGTTGACTGCCATCTGCAGATGAGGACATTCTGGAGGAGGCCATGGCCGAGATGGATGCGGCTTCCAAGGATGCCCAGGCCGAGGCGCGCACAAAGTCGAAGACGCCGACCAAGACAACGCAGCCGAATACAGAAGTCACTCAGTATTCTCCGACAGCCAAGTCCACTGAGCCATCGAAGTCCGCACCCCAGAAGCCCGCAAGCCTATTCGATATGCCAGCACCGGCTGCCACAACCACCGTCGCGCCTGCAGAATCGGACGAAGAACCCGGGTTTGCGGAGGTTGACGACGATGAGCCAATCGAAGAGACCGAAGAACTGGATGACGTGGCCTGAGATATCCATTTCCCAATTCTTCACAGAATCGTCAAGCGCATATCATGATGATTGAGGTAACGGTTGATTGTCAGGTCTAATATTGTCACCCACGACCAGACGCAGCCGACCTAATCCAGGTCATGAATGAGGCAAGCCATGCCATGCAATCCCGACGAGTTGCGACACGTTCCTCTTTTCGAACTTCTGGACGACGATGAAGTTGAAGTTCTGGCGGCGCAGGTGGAGATCAAACGATTTGCGCCACGCGAGCGCATCTTCCAGGCCGGGGACCCCGCGGATCATGGTTACGTGGTGATGTCGGGCAAAGCGCAAGTGGCCATGACGGACGAAGACCAGCAGGAAGTAGTGGTTGAGGAGCCGGTGCACGGGGAGTTCTTCGGCTTTGCATCGATGCTTCAGCAGTCCGAGCACCAGTCGACGGCGATGGCGATAGAAGAGACGGTCTGCCTGGAGGTTGGGCGCGATGACATTATCGAGTTGGTGATGCATATGCCGATGGCAGGCATGGACATGCTGACCATGCAGGCGCGGCAGCTCCATGCCTCGCAAAATCTGGTGCGGAGCCGGATCTGCCGCAACCCCAACGAAGTCATCGAGGAAGAGTCCACCTTTGGTGAGCGTCTAGCGGACTCTGTGGCGCGCTTTGGTGGCTCTTGGTCGTTCATCATCCTTTTTGCGGTTATTCTCGTGGTGTATTCGTCGATGAATGTGGTGCTTCACAACCGGGCGTGGGACCCATATCCATTTATTCTGCTGAACCTGTTTCTGTCGATGCTGGCTGCAATTCAGGCTCCGGTGATTATGATGAGCCAGAACCGCCAGGACGTGAAGGACCGCGTGCGGAGTGAGTTGGATTTCCAGGTGAACCGGCGCGCAGAGGCTGAGATTCAGTCGCTGTCGCATCAGATGAGTTCGCTGATGGGCAAGATGGAAGAGGTGGTGCGCCAGACAGCGAGTCACTAAGCAAGAACCAAACCACACAACGGCCCGAGCGAAGCTAAGCCTTGACGAATCTGAGTGGGAATAGGGGCATGCATGTGTGGCTACTACCAACTGTCGCACTCAATGCCGTACCGACCGAGCCAGAAGAAGACCTCGGATCTGCAGAGATCAACGAGGCCAGCCAATGGAAGGAACTGAAGAACTGGAGGGCACGCCCTAAAGGGACGCACCACCGTGCGCTCTTCCAATTGTGGATCGTTGCTGAACCGCCACCGAACCGAGACCGGTGCGGACGACCGATAGAGTTCTCATTGCGCGCAATGGGCTGTTAACCGTTGATCTAGTTTCGGTTTTGTTCGACTTCGACCAGATGGCGCGCCTTGATGTCGCGCATGGGTGACCGAGGCAGTCCGTTGGGGAAAGCGCGGACACCCGGGTCAACACGATTAGCCCCGGCATCATCATCACTCCGCTCGCGAACGATGAGTTGAAGGGGCCGCTCGGCCCAAGCTATCGGCGCATGCTTGAGGTATCTGCGGCTGGACGCGCAGGCACTCCAGATGAGGTTGGGTCTGTTGGGGCACTCCTCATGGGTCCTGACGGCGCCTTCATCACCGGCAGCGACATCCTTTTGGATGGTGGCGTGACGGCAGTCTATTGGTTCGGCGACCTTGCTCTCAAATAGAGGAAAGCAAGCCTCATCGTCGCCCAAAGATAAACGGATTCCTTGATTTCGTTGGGTTTGGCGGATTGCGCTCGTAGAGTGTCCCCATCTGCACAGTATGCTGTTTGCCGAAGGTCTAGCCTGATTCAGGAACTGCCGGATACGACTGTGTCAATGGTCCGTATTATTGGCGGTTGACGATGGGGCAAGCATGACAGACAAAATTGAAGTCCGAACATTTCCGAAGGGAAGCGCCCTTGCGGCGGGCCACGCGACCGCAGGCCATCTCGGCACCACAACCGCTCTTGCCGCCACGCAAGGAAACAAATCGCACGTTTACTTTACTCGGGACCTCAGTGGCGATGGGCTGCTTAGAGTCTATTTGAAGATCAATGCAACAATCGGCGGCAAGGTCGCGATCAAGCTGCATACCGGCGAACCGCACGGCCCCAATATTGTCCCTCGCGAAATGGTAAGAGCCTTGCAGCAGCACATTCCCAATAGCTGTCTGGTCGAAACCAACACGTTTTACAAGGGCCAGCGCAACACGACGGCCGAACACCGCGAGACGCTCAAGATCAATGGCTGGGATTTCTGTCCGGTCGACATTATGGACGAGGACGGAGCGGTGATGATTCCCGTTGAAGGCGGAAAGCATTTCAAAGAGATGTCGGTCGGCAAACATATGTTGAACTACGACTCAATGGTGGTGCTCACTCACTTCAAGGGGCATCCGATGGGCGGGTTCGGTGGTTCGCTGAAGAACATCGCCATCGGCTGCGCAGACGGGGCAATCGGCAAGAAAATGGTGCATGCCGCACCGGATGATGAAGACATTTCGAAGTGGTTGACGGGTGAGCCGTTCATGGAAAACATGGTGGAGTCGGCAAAAGCCACGATCAATCATTTCGGCAACAGAATCGTCTACATCAATGTGCTGCGCAATATGTCCGTGGACTGCGACTGCTTAGGCGTCAGCGCAGCGCCGACGAAGGCACACAACCTCGGCATTCTGGCTTCCACCGACATCCTGGCGGTGGACCAAGCTTCCATCGACATGGTGTACAAGCTGCCTGAAGCTGAACTTCATGACCTCAAGGAACGCATTGAATCTCGTCACGGCCTTCGGCAGCTCTCCTACATGAAAGAGATGAAGATGGGCAGAGACGAATACGAGCTGGTCACGGTTTAGGAGTCAGGCCCGCTGTTATTTAATAGCACGCCGCGCTCATCGGTAACACACATCAAGAGAAGATGGAAATGAAGGTCAAATGCGACCGGTCGCATCAAGCGCCGGCCATTGCTCGCGGAATGAAGTGAAGCCTGTTACTTCGTTTGTGGCGTCGCATAGGCAAATGCACGCAAACGCCCACGTGGCCTGAAGAAGTACTGGAATGATGCAAAATCGCCTTACCACTCGGGATGCGGCTCAAAAGAATGATGTGGACGTCGCTACTCCTTGGTCTTGAGCTTGCTGTCGTTTTCGCGGATAAACGCTTCGATCACAGGAGCGCTGGCAAGTATGCGAAGCCACTGTTCCTTGTAAAGAGTGACGGGGAAACGCCCCATTCCGTAGAGGGATACGGCGCCTTTTTCGCTGACCTTGAGACTCAACCCTGCTGAATCCTTGCTCTTGAGCTTTTCGTTTTCTGCCCGCAGGCGCTCCAACTCCGCTTTCATTTCCGCTTCGTTCATGCTGTCTCTCCCAATCTATTTTTCGCTTCAATCGTCTCACTGCGCACCGGTTGCGCCAAGCCAGTAGGCTCCGACGCACCGACAATGAGCGCCTCGATCCGCTCGACTTCGAGCCGCCTGAGTTTCGCGGTGCTGGACCACTGCTCCATTCGTTCAGGGTCAGTGGAGAAGTCGGCGGAGATTTCCATCCACCTGTTCTCGTTCTCACGGGCCGTCTTGAGCGCGGCCTGAAGCGCCTCGACTTGCTGATCCCTTGATGAATTCATTCAGGAATCAGTTTATATCGTCGTCGCTGCTCCGCCCCAAAGCGGCCAACACGGCAATCGAACGCATCCCCAAATCGAGGGCCGACCAGCCATTCTTCACACCCAACCAGTATTCCGCCAGAGGTATATCAAAATGAAACCATCCAAGCTTTACGAGGCGCTTCATGCGCTGATCGGCGAACGTGTGCCTCTGCATATCTGGGGCGCGTGCGGCGTTGGCAAGTCGCAGATTGTCGCACAAGTTGCGGACGATCTCGACTTTGATTTTCTTGACGTTCGCGCCGTGCAACTCGATCCGGTCGATCTGCGCGGGCTGCCGCGCATCAAAGAGGACCAGACCGAGTGGGTGCCACCCAAGTTTCTTCCCACCGCCGGGAAAGGCATTCTGTTTCTCGACGAGCTGACCTCGGCTCCGCAGATGACGCAGGCCGGCTGCTACCAGCTGGTGCTCGACCGCAAACTCGGAGAGTACGTTTTGCCTGACGGCTGGGTAGTTATTGCCGCCGGCAATCCGGCCTCGGAGCGGGGTGTGCATTTCTCGATGCCGCGTCCGTTGCGGAATCGGTTTGTTCATCTTGACCTCGAAGCAGACCTCAACGACTGGTGCAAATGGGCCGTGGGCGCGGGCGTGCGGCCGGAGATTATCGCGTTTCTCCGCTTCAAGCCTGACCTGCTGCATACCGCCGATGCGACCTCGGACGCCAATGCCTGGCCCACTCCCCGATCCTGGGAGATGGCCTCCAATGTTCTACGCGGCATTGCGAACCGGCAGAAGACTACCTTCCTTTCTGGCGCGAGCGAGTTCGAGGCGCAGTTGCTCGACGGAACGGTAGGGCCTGCGGCGGCGGCGGAGTTGATTGCATTCTTGCGGCTCTTTCGGCAGTTGCCGTCAATCGACGAAATTCTGCTCAACCCGGAGACGGCTCCCCTCCCGGCGGAGACCTCGGCGCAGATCGCAATTGCGACGGCACTTGGCCGGGCCATGACTGACAACTCGGTGGCCAGAGGACTCAAGTATCTGAACCGTATGCCGACCGAAATGCGCGTCATGGCGATGCGCGATGCTGCGGCGCGGGACACCGCCATCACCCACACGCCGGATTTCGTTCGCTTCGGAGTGGAACATAGGGAGGTAGTTCGATGATTACTGAACGCGCAATGCTCGCCGCCGTCCATATCAGCATTTGGACGGCCATCAAACACGACCGCAAGATCAGCCGCGACGTTGCCGACCAACACGGAGCGCACCAGGGCGCGGGCCGCTACAACAAGCAGTTGCTGCGTGGCGCCGACAAACTCGATGAACTGCGCACGCTGGCTGGGCAGGTGCGCCAGTACTTCTACAAGATCACGTTGCCGTGGTCCGATGAGGGCTTTCGCCTGTTACCGTCGAATCTCTATTTCGATTTGACTGCTAGGATGCGCGAGTTCGAGGCCAGCTTTGAGCAAGGCGTGGAGAGCTTCCTTCAGGTCTATCCGCAGTACATCGAGCAGGTGCGTCCGGAGCTGAACGGCCTGTTTCGTGAGGAAGACTATCCCGCCGCCGACAAACTGGGCAAGAAGTTCGGCGTGAAGCTGGAGATCTTGCCTATCCCGACTGGCAACGACTTTCGCGTACAGATGTCGGCCGAAGAGCAGGCGCGTGTCGCCCGCGAGATCGACGCCAATGTTCGGGAATCTCTGACGCGCGGCACCGAAGATTTGTGGAAGCGGCTCAGGGATGTGGTTTCGCACATGGTGGACCGCTTGAATGAGCCGGAGTCCCGCTTCCACGCGACGATGGTCACAAATGTCTTCGATCTGGTGGAGTTGCTGCCGCGCCTGAACGTGAATGGTGACGCAGATCTGAACCGGTTCGCCGATCAGATCAGGCAGCGGCTGTGCGGCTTTACGGCGCAGGACCTCAAGAAGCACGACCTGCTGCGCGTGGCAACGGCAAACGATGCCGCGGAGATTGTCGCTGAGATCGATAGCGTTCTGCGTGATCGCGAAGCCAGCGTGCCGGAGGAGGCGCCAGACGCTCCAACGGTCGATGACATCCTCTCCCGTATGTCTGCGTACATGGAGGCACCCGCGGCGGCATGAGACATGAGACACCGGCATCCATTCGTATTCAGAAGGCGCGGACTACGCTTCTGTTGGATCATCCATTCTTTGGCTCGCTCTTGTTTCGCTTGAAGGGGCGCGAACAGCGGTCGATTCCAACCATGGCGACGGATGGCGTGTCGCTCTACTACAACCCTGAGTTCGTCGATACACTGAACTCGGCAACGCTGGCCGGGGTGTTGGCCCACGAGGTCATGCACCCCGCGCTCCAGCATCATGTGCGGCGTTCCGGGCGCGATTCAAAGAGGTGGAATGAGGCGTGCGATTACGCCATCAATCCACTGCTGCTCGACGCTGGCCTCAGTCTGCCGGATGGCGTTCTTGTCGATCACCGCTTCCGTGGCATGAGTGCTGAACAGATTTACAACCTGCGCGATGCAGAAGCACAGCCGCAGTCTGGCGGCCAGAACAGCTCAAATAACGGTGCCGGAACTGGCGCGGGCGAAACGCCAGAAAAGCAAGGCAGCACCGATGAGCCGACTGCGCCAGTGACGGAGGGCGGCATCGGCCAGGTTCTTGATGCACCTCTGCCGAACGACGAAACACCCAGTGTTGAAGAGCAGGCGCGAGAGTGGAGCGTTGCCGTCAACCAAGCAGTCACGCTCTCGAAGCAAGCCGGCAAGGCTCCTGCGGGTCTGGCCCGCACTCTCGAAGGAGCCGCAGAGGCAACAGTAGACTGGCGTGAACTGTTGCGCCGGCTCTGGTCCGATACTATCCCTGCCGATTCGAGTTGGATGCGGCCCAACCGCCGTCACATCTGGAACGGACTCTATCTGCCTGGAGTCGTGCGCGAGGGCGTCGGAGAGATTGCCATCGCTGTCGATTGCTCAGGCTCGGTGAATGGTCGGTTGTTGCGTCTCTTTGAAGCTGAGGTTTGCTCGATCCTCGAAGGCCAACGGCCACAGTGCGTTCACGTCCTGTACTTCGACACTGAGGTACACAAAGTGGAGACCTATCAAGCCGGGGAGACCGTTCATCTCAATCCCGTTGGCGGCGGAGGAACTGACTTCGGTCCGTGCTTCGACTGGCTGAGGGAGCATGGAATTCAACCGCAGACGCTGGTCTTTCTGACCGACCTCTACGGGACATTTCCCGACGAAGCTCCATACTATCCCGTGCTCTGGGCCTCAACCGGCGGCCGTCATGCGCCCTTCGGCAGCGTTGTTCCCATGCAAGCGGCGTAGACATCGCGCGGAGAGGCGTTCTACAAGTAGTCGGCCTTTGTTCCATCTGGATTCTGTTTGCAAAATTGCTGATGGGGCGACAGACCCTGCGCAATGGCTTCGCGGAGATCGCCGCGGATGATCTCGATGGCCGTGGTCAGCTCGGCCGCGCTCAGTAGATTGCCGTGCCCGCCGAGCACAAACGCCGGGCGCAGGCCTTCGATCCGGTCGAGCGAGGCAAGCCAAAGACGCCAGTCTTCGCTGCTCCCCGCCTCTAGATTCGGCCGGTACAGGCTCACCACGCAATCGCCCGTATAAAGTACGCGCTCCTGAGGAATCCAGATGGAGAGGTTGGTGCGCGTGTGTCCCGGCGTGAAGAGCACCTCCGCAGTTACGCCGCCCAGATCGAAGACGGTTCCTTCGCCGAGCTTCTTGTTCGGCGCGGTCAACTCCGTGCGATGGAAGAAGGCATGGGCTTCCTGGCGCTCGCGGCGCTGGCGGTCGAGAGTGGAATCGTTGAACACGGCAATCTCGGCCGCAAACTCCTCGGCGGTTCGCTGATTCTCGGCGTGTCCGTAGATGTCTATTCCGAGGTCGCGAAAGAAGCCATTGCCGCCGACATGATCGAAGTGCTTCTCGGTGTTCACAGCCAGGATTCGATTGCCGGGACGAACCGCGCAAGCGTAGCCGTGAATCGTCTGCGCCGCCATCCAGTTTGTGCCGGTGTCGATGATGAGCGTGGTGGTATCGCCTGCCACAAAGCCGGCATTGACGCACCACGGAGAGAAGTATCCGAGCCCGGTCACGGCATAACAATGTGGAGAAATCTGCATGAAATATTATCGCTCAGTGACAAGAGGAACCAGCGTCCCATTCATCCGTTGCGGAGAAGCGACCCGCCCGGAGCACCCCATGAACAAGCAGTTTTTCATTTTCACCGATGGCTCGGCCATCGGCAACCCCGGTCCAGCCGGCTGGGCAGCTATCGTGATCCACGGGACAAAGCGGCAGGAGATCGCCGGATCGGTTCCGCGGTCAACCGTCTCCGAAATGGAACTACGCGCTGCGGTTGAGGCCCTGCGCCTAACACCGACCGGCGCGCGAATCGAACTGCGCTCTGACTCGGAGTTGCTGATCGACGGAATGCGGTTCCTGGTTTTTCGTTGGCAGCAGTTTGGCTGGCGCAACAGCCGTGGCTTTGAATTGCAGCACCAGGATCTGTGGCGCGAGTTGCTCCGACTTAACGAACTGCGAACAATTCGCTGGCGATGGATCAGAGGGCACGGCGGCCATCCGATCCAATCACGCGCCGACGCACTAGCCTACCGCGCAGCGCGCACTCAAGCAAACAGTTTGCCCATGGCTGCGTAGCCACGCTATCACCCTGCCAGATACAAACTCTATGGAGGACTTCAATGACCGATGGCAGCACACTCTTTGAGATCGACCGCGAACTCGACTCGATGCTCGATCAGATCGAGGAAGAGGTGGAGGAGAACGGTACGGCCTCTTCCGAGTTGCTCGAACGATTTCGGCAGTTCTGCGAGGCAGAAAGCCAAAAGGTCGACAGGATCGGGCGGTTCCTTACCCTGATGGACAACCGGCTGAAATACTGCCGCCAGCAGGCAGAACACTTCCAGAAACGCGCGCGCACCGCCGAAGCAAAGGGCGTCAGTACTCGGAATATGGTGCTCTACTTCTTGGCGGCACGCGGGCTCAGGAAGATCGAAGGAAAGGAGTTCACGCTGCGGCTACAGAAGAACAGTCAGGATTCAGTCGAGATAACGGACGCGACTCAGGTTCCGACGACTTTCCGTGAGTTGGAACTTCGCATTCCAGGACGCCTCTGGCAGTTGGTCGTTGCATCCCTTTCAGAAGACACCTCTAAAGCATTGGCAAGCTGCATCCGCGACGACAGACCGAACAGCGATGCGATCAAGGAAGCGGTGAGCCGCTTTGAGGAAGTCCCAGGTACACAGGTAAAACGAGGCGTCCATCTGCGGGTAGCCTGATTGACATGTATACGATCAAGTGGGGTAGCTGCCTGAGTACAGTAGGATCTATATGTAGTGGTATCCGAGGCAAAACCCGATTTGGGGCTTGATTATCCGGGCACATGGCAACAGTTTCGCGCTTGGTTCCCCGATGAACAAGCCTGCATTGGCTACCTGGAGCGGCTCCGTTGGCCAAACGGTTTTCATTGTCCAAAATGCTCCAGTGAGAAGGGCTGGCGCTTGTCCGATGGGCGCTGGACCTGTGCTGGCTGTGCTCGCAAAGTGTCTGTAACGGCAGGAACGATCTTCGACCGCAGCCGCGTACCGCTGGCCGACTGGTTTACCGCTATCTGGTTCATGACCAACCAAAAATATGGAGTCAGCGCGTTGGGTCTACAGCGACTTCTCGGCCTGGGCAGCTATCAGACGGCCTGGACAATGCTGCGCAAGTTGCGGACAGCCATGGTGCGTCCTGGCCGCGAGCGACTCCAAGGCACAGTCGAGGTGGACGAAACCTACGTGGGGGGAATCGAGCAGGGCACACGCGGACGCGGCGCGGAGCGTAAGTTTATCGTGGCCATCGCGATCGAAGTGCTTTCCCCGATAGGCTTCGGGCGGGTACGGCTGAAGCGGGTTGCGGATGCCTCCTCGCGTAGTCTGATTCCCTTTGTGCAGTTCGCGATTGAGCCGGGATCACAGGTGTGCACCGATGGCTGGAAGGGCTATGCGGGGTTGGCAAAAGAAGGCCACAAGCACCATGCCGTCAGTATCTCCAGTAGCGGCGATCCGGCGCATGTGGTCATGCCGGGTGTCCATAAGATTGCATCGCGGCTGAAACGCTGGCTGCTGGGAACACATCAAGGTTCGGTTACCGCCACGCATCTGGATGCATACCTGGACGAGTTTGCCTTTCGCTTCAACCGCAGGAAATCGCGCCGACGGGGAATGCTCTTCTATCGCTTGCTGGAAAATGCCGCCGTAACACAGCCCACGAGGTTTCGCCCTTCAAGAGCCAGCCAAATAGCCGCAAAACACAACCTGTAGGGGCTACTGTACTAAGGCAGCTACCCCACTTACGATCATTTTGCGCAGACCCAATAACATAGTTCACATTTGGTCTACCCATCATGCTATTCAAACTGAATTGGGTTTAGAGCGATACTGCCCATCCTTCGGACAGTACTTCGGCCTGCTCCAATACGGTCTGGGTTGCCTTCTCCTGCTTGTCTGGTGGATAGCCGTACTTTTTCAGAATGCGCTTGACGATTACCCGGAGTTTGGCTTGGACGTTCTCCCTCTGTGTCCAGTCGATGGTCGTGTTCTTTCGAACATTTTCGACGAGTTCTTTGGCAATAGCCCGTAGGGATGTATCCCCCAACACCTGTACGGCGCTGTCGTTGACCTCCAAGGCATCGTAGAAGGCTAGTTCATCTTCATTCAGCCCAAGCTGTTCACCGCGCCGTAAAGCCTCATTCAGTTTCCTTGCCAGGCCGATCAATTCCTCAATCACTTGTGCAGTTTCAATTGCCTGGTTCTGATAGCGCCGTAAAGAAGCCTCGATCAGATCGGAGAATTTGCGCGCCTGAACCACATTCCGCCGGGAGCGAGTTTTGATCTCGCCCTTAAGCTGATTTCGTCAACTTGACTTGGCCCCATTTGACGGTCTCATTTGGCCCCACCTGAAGGCATGTGTTCTGTCATTCCGTGTTGGCCTTGGCGGAAGGAGCCCGTAGGGCGACTGGAGCCAAGGCCAACACGGGGCGGCGCCGCTCCCGTGGTCAAGCGGTTTTAGAAGGTCGGTTCTGGCATATGGTCCTCCGGTTTGAAAATGTGCTCGAAGGGAAGGCGCTCTCGGGCCTTGCTTGAACCGAGCCGAACTTCGAACTGGGTTGGGTTGTTACCCAGGCAATCGAGTCTTACCACCTCTGCCAGTCTGGTCTCCACCTCCCGCCGACCTTCGGTGTGAATATCCTCGCCCAGGCTTCCGATCTCCAGTGCTTGCTGAAAGGCTGTCTGCTCATCTTCGCTGAGGAAGATGTGAACGGCCTCTTTCCACGCTCGCAGCCCTTCCTTGCCTTCCACCATCACTGCCCAGCGCAGTTGCGCGTAGTACCACTGTTTGCCTGTCATGCCCTACCTGCTTTTCTAGCCATGGTTCTGCGGAACCGGTAGCTCTCTGTTCCGGTCTCGATGATGTGAGCGCGATCCGTCAGGCGATCGAGCATCGCCTTGCACAGCCGTGCGTTGGGGATCTTGGTGGGCCACTCGGAAAATGGCAAGTTCGTTGTTACGATCAGAGCCGCCTGCTCGGCGCGGCCGGCGATCACCTGGAAGAGCAACTCCGCCGCGGCGTCCGGCATGACGACGTAGCCAAGTTCGTCAAGGACGACAAGGTCGTAGCGCATCCAGCGGTTGCGCATCCGCGTCAGTTGCAGTTGGCTCTGGGCTTCGATCATCTCCGTCACCAGCTCCGCCGCTGTGGTGAAGCGCACCCGCTTGCGTTGGCGGCAAGCGGCGACGGCCAGAGCGACGGCCAAGTGACTTTTACCCGTGCCCGTTTCCCCTAACAAAATCACTGGTTCCTTGCGTTCGAGATACTCGCCCTCGCTGAGCTTTTTTATCAGCGCCGCGGAGATGTGCGGTGCCGCTTGAAAATCGAACTCCTCAAGCGTCTTGACGGCCGGGAAGTGGGCCTCCTTGATGCGCCGGAGCACGGCTCGGCGCTCACGTTCCTCGACCTCGGCGCCGAGCAGCGCCTCCAGATAACTCAAATGCGATTGCTTTTTGCGGACGGCGTCTTCGGCCAGACGGGCAAACTGGTCGGCCACGGTGGTCAGATAGAGTTGACGGGCATACTGCTGAATGGCGGCCTGTTCAATCGGCTGGGGTGTGCTCACTGGACCACCTCCGTCGCCACCGGCCAGTCTGCAATCCGGGAACTTGAGTCTGTCTGTGGAGGCTCAGTCCAGTTCGGCCGCAGTTGTTCATAGGCTTCCATGCTGGGTTGCGGACGGTCATAGCGGTGCAATTCGCCGACCTCCACAGCCAGCGCTTCTGCCGTTGCTGGCCGGCAGTCCACGCTGAGCAGATAGCGGATCGCGCTCAGGCTGGAAGCGCCCATCGCCAGCGCTTCTTCCACCGCCTGGCGAACGCGGCCAGCGCCACAGGTGCGGCTGAGCAACAGAACCTCGATCATCGTCCGCGTTCCGGCCTGACGGTCTTCCCGTTCGCTGACGATGGACCAGAAGCGATCATAACTGGCAGGCCAGCGACCCTGTGTCCGGCACTGCTCCAGAGCCGTGGATCCGGCCAGCGCCCCCGGCTTCCTCTCGAACACATCCAGATAATGGTCCAGTTCCAGCACCTGTTGATGGCGCTCGTAGCAGCGTTCATGCCGCGCCACGCAATGCCCATCGTGCCAGATCTCCACGTAAGCCGAGTAGACCTTGGCGGCCGCCCTGGTTCCCACCGGCAACGGCGTCGAATAGAAGTTGGTCAACACCTTGACGCAGCCGCTCTGGTTCACATGAGGAAAGTGCAGCGCGGCCAGATCGAAGCCTTCGGTGGCCAGCGGAAGCAGATGCTCGCGCTCGGCCAGCATCAATGCGCCGATCGACAGGCTGCGACCAGTGATCAGACGCGCCTGCTCCTCTACGGCTCCCGTGGCCAGTAGCTGGTTCAACTCTTCCAGGTTGCGCACCTTCGGCACGGGGACCATGTAGTTGCGCCGGTACTGCCCGTTTTCGTTTTCGACGCCACCCTTTTCGTGGCCCTCGCCCGGCGTGCAGAACTCTGCCTGAAAGCCCCAGTGCGAGCGGAAAGCGATGAAGCGCGTGGTCTCTTCCCGCTGATAGCCGCGCAGAATCTTCTTCACCGCCGAGGTCAGGTTGTCGAACCTGAGAGTATGAAAGACCCCACCAAACCAGTGAAACGCCAACTCGTGGGCTTCTAGAAATGCCTGTTGCGTGGCGTGCGGATAGGCCCGGTGAAAGGCCGCTCCCGAGGCCATCGAGCGCATGCAGAAGATGTAGACCTTGCGCGGCTGGCCATCGAACTCGGCCTGGATCTCGTACCAATCCACCTGCGCTTCGTCGCCAAAGTGATAGGACTGCGCGATGAAGACCTGATGCTTCAGAAGCCCCATCGCCTGCCTGCGCTCGCACACATACTCGCGCACCGTGGACTCGCCGACGACAATCTCCGGCATCTCTTTCCGCAGCCGCATCCAAATGCGATGCGCGGTATGCCGCTGCTTGCGCGGCGCCTTGCGGTCCGCTTCGAGAATCGCGTCGATGAACGGAACTGCCGGTCCCAGCTTGGGCCGCTCCCGCTGCGGCTTCTTCCGCTCTGGAGGCAGCGCGCTGGCCAAGGCTTGGCGCACCTCCCGTCGATGTACTCCCAACTTCCGCGCTACCGCGCGGATCGTCCCGGCGCCATGCTCGTACTCCCGCCGGATCTGCTCGTATAGCTCCACCTTGCTCCTCCTTGTGGCCAAGCCGTCCTCGTTTCCGGGGAATATTACCCCGAAACAAGATAACGGGCTCTGCCCCAGGTGGGGCCAACTCAGAGCATCAAATGGGGCCAATTCAGAGTAGCGAAATCATAAGCAGCTTTTGCAGAAGTTCAACTGCCAGATTTCTCTGAGGCATGGCCTGAATCTCCGCCAGAAATTCGTCTGACAGAATCGAGATGTCAGGCTTCTTCAAACCAGCAGCAGCGAAAATATCGACCACATCCTCGGTCACGATGGCATTCGATACAATCTGTCGAATGGCCAATTCAGAATCGACACGGCCAACCTGCTGCGTCGGCGACTTTGCCAGCACCGCCCGCACCGCCTGAAAGAAACCTACATCGTCCCGAATCCGCAAAGCCTCATCGTGCGGCACCGCGAGCGCAAAAGCGTGAGTAAGTTCTGCAACTGATCGGGTGAGATTTTCTTTTCCTTGCGGCTGCGCCAGAATGAGTTCTTGTGCCCAGGGCAGCATCCCCAACTTGTCGCTTGGCTTGGCATCGGCCCATCCTGACCAATCGAAGCCCTTGAACAAAGCGCAGCACTCCTGATGCCGTCGGAGCATCAGCTCCACGGCTTCGTGCTGAGGCCGCGTGAGATCACCTTCTCCGCCGCCTTCCGTGTAGGTTGAGAGCGCCTTCTTTAGCTCCTGCGCGATCCCCAGATAATCCACCACTAACCCGCCGCGCTTGTCCCGGAAGACGCGATTCACCCGCGCCTGCATCAGCCCATGCGCGTGCATATACTTGTCAACGTACATCGTATGCAGGCAAGGCACATCGAAGCCCGTCAGCCACATATCCCGCACAATGACCAGTTCCAACGGGTCATTGGGATTCTTGAATCGCTCCGCTATGGCCTCACGGCGGGGTTTGTTGCGAATATGCGATTGCCAATCAACGGGATCGGTCGCATTGCCGGTCATTACAATCTTGATTGCGCCTTCCTTGTCATCGTCCGAGTGCCACTTGGGGCGCAGCGCCGTCAGTTCCTTGTAAAGCTCAACGCAGATGCGGCGGCTCATGCAGACGATCATGCCCTTGCCCACCATGCCCTGCTGTCGAGCCTCAAAGTGGTCTACTATGTCCTTGGCAACAGCCTTGATGCGCGTTTCGGTTCCGACAATGGCCTCAACCGCTGCCCAGCGCGATTTCAGCCGCTCCCGCTTGCCTACTTCCTCATCCTCAGTTGCTTCTTCAAAGCTGGAATCAAGTTGCGGCTTCAGGGCTTCGTCAAGGTTGAGCTTTACGAGGCGATTCTCGTAATAGATCGGGACAGTGGCCCCATCCTCTACGGCTCGCTGAATGTCATAGACCGAGATGGTATCGCCAAAAACTGCCGTTGTACTGGCATCCGTCTTCTCAATCGGTGTACCTGTAAACCCGATGAACGTTGCGCCGGGAATCGCATCGCGCATATGCCGCGCAAAACCATCAATAAAGTCATACTGACTGCGGTGGGCTTCGTCAGCAATCACAATGACGTTACGCCGATCCGTCAGTTTGGGATCACGATCATCGTCGGCAGGGATGAATTTCTGAATCGTAGTAAAGACAATGCCGCCCGAGGAAAAGGGATCGAACAGAGTATGATCTTCAGCTGGTGCACCATTCATCTATATCTACTGTATTTACAAACAGATGCAAACAGTGACCTTGCCATGAGTTCAGAATTATCGCACGAATATAACAGTATATGTTATATTCAATACATGACAGGCGACGAACTCAAAAACGCCCGTAAGGCGTCCGCCTGGACGCAAGCCCAAGCCGCCGCTCGGCTCGGCGTGACCCAGGCCTATCTGTCGATGGTCGAGCGGGGTGAGCGGGCTGTCTCCTCAGAACTTGCCTCAAAATTCGTAGAAGTCTTCGAGGTTCCGGCCACGGCGCTCCCGCTCACGGAATACCAGAAACGCGCGCGCGACGCCGGCTTCTTCCAGTCGATACTGGGAAGTCTGGGCTATCCGGGCTTTGCCTATCTGCGCGGTTCAGCCCGATTGAATCCGGTGGAAGTTCTGATGGAGGCTCTAGACTCGGACGATCTGGATTCGCGAGTCACAGAGGCGCTGGCATGGCTGCCTATGGCCTATCCGAATCTGAACTGGGATTGGCTGACCGCGAATGCAAAGCTGCGGGATCGCCAGAACCGGCTGGGGTTTGTAGTCGAGCTGGCGCGGCAGGCCGCCGCGAGAAGTGGAAGCTCCCAGTTGGAAGAGGAACTGGCCAACCACGTCGCTAAGCTGGAGCCCTCCCGCCTGGTGAAAGAAGATACTCTATGCAGAGAATCTATGACACGCGCCGAGCGGGCTTGGTTGCGCGAGCATCGACCGAAGTCGGCCGGACACTGGAATCTGCTGACAGACCTTACCGTAGAGCAACTCGATCATGTCGTCCTCTAACCGGCCGCCGGAACCGTGGAACTCCTTCTTCAGGGAGTTGGATGAGGCAGTCGATACGACCGTGCGTCTCGACTGCATTGGCGGTTTCGTCGTCACATTGCTCTATGGACTGGAGCGGCCGACAGCGGATGTCGATGTCATCGAGCTTGCGCCACGCAGCGCCGCAGAGACCATAATGGAACTTGGCATTCGCGGCGGGCCGCTGCATCAGAGGTACCACATCTATCTTGACCGCGTGGCGGTCGCCGCCATCCCGGAGAGCTACGAGGATCGTCTTGCCGAGATGTTCCCCGGTGCCTACCGCAACCTCCATCTGATGGCGCTCGACCCCTACGACCTGGCCCTATCGAAACTCGAAAGAAACAGCCAGAAAGACCGCGACGACGTTCGCTTCCTGGCGCGAAGCATTCCCTTTGACCTCGACATTCTTCGTGAGCGTTACACAACTGAGTTACGCTGGCAACTCGGTGTTCCCAAGAGGGAGGATCTGACCATGCAGTTGTGGGTTGATGCGATCCGCGAGGACCGCGGCATGGCCCCCGCGGCAACAGAGCAGAACGGTCTCTAAAGTTTCCCCAACCATACCTTGCCCAACTGTGTGGTGCTCAATTCAGACTCAGCCATCATTCTCATTTCCGCCAAACTTTTTCCAACACGATCCTCAACACCTACGGATTTTAACGCGGCCGTCTGATTGTCACGCGCAACAAGGGTGTGTCAGTCAGTCTTGTCCTGCCTCTCACTTTCTGGCAAACTGAACGTCCAAAGTGAACGAGGCGTTATGCGAATCGCTTTCCTCCCCTCCTTTCGCATTGCTGCCGGTTTGCTGCTGGTCGCCCTGTTGGGTGTGGTCGGATGCGAAGTCCTCCACTGGAGGAATCTTGTCTCTCCCGAGGCGATCGTTGCGCGAGCCGACGAGATGTCGTGGCTCAATAGCTGGATTGAGGCCGAACCTCTTTACCGACAAGCGGAAAGTCACTTCACCCAGAGACGCCAGCTCTCGCAGGCGCTCTACGCGCGGGTCAGCGAAATGCCGGCACACAGCGAGTCGTCAACGAGCGTCCCCGCGCAGATCGCGTTGTTGACGCATGATCTGGCGCTGCCAGAGGCGCAGGAGCCAGAGACCAGGCTTCGCGTTCTGACCGTCCTCGGAATGCTCGAAGTGAATTATGACGCCGGGATGGCACGGAAGACATGGGCTGATGTGGAGGCACTGGCAATCCGCCGACACCATTACCTGCTGGCGTCCAGGGCAATGGGCGAGCAAGGAATTGCCGCATTCTTGCTCGGCGACATTGCTACAGCGAAGAAGAAAGTGGTTAAGGCATGGTTCGTTGCGAAGACCGCCGACCCAGGAGCTCACATTCGATACGCCAGTATGTACGGCGCTGGCCTGGTGGAAATGCGCAAGTACAAGGAGGCGCTTGGACCGCTCGATGAAGCCATCAAGGTTGCCAAGAAGACCCGCGGCGTGGCGTATCCGACGATTGCCATTACGGCCAAGGTCGAGGCCCTCAGTGGCCTTGGGGAGAACAAGGAAGCTCTGGCGCTGGCCAGTGAAGAGATGCGGCGAGTGAGCGGCTACCACCTTGCCGGGCATCTCTATGAGCTTTACCAGACCAGAGCTGGCGTCTACGAGAGAATGGGCCAATGGGATCAAGCAGTGACCGATTACGGTCAGGCCGTTCAGTACGCCAAACAACTTTCGTACTGGCGCGGCTTGACGCAGGTTGACGGCTCACTTGCAGCGGCATACCTGCATCAAGGAGCGTTGCAACCGGCATTGATTGCAATCAACGAGGCCATTGCATCCAACGAACAAATCCCCGATGAGCTGTACTTTGTCCCACGTGATCTTGCAATCAAGGCAGAAATCATGGTTCGCCTTGGGGACAGCAAGTCCTCAATCATTCTGTATGAGAAGAGCGCCGACATGCTCGACGCACTGCTCAGTAGAGTGCCGACGCCAACCGTCGAACGCCAACTGCTTGCCGATCTCAGTAAGGTTTACTCAGGATATTTCGAGTTCCTATGCGATCAGGGCAGGACAGCGGACGCGTTTCGCGTGATCGAGCGTGCCCGCGGGCGAGTCGAGGCGCAGTCCTTGGCGCACCATGAGGTGGTGACGCCACACGAACTGACTCCCGCCGAGCAGCGATTGACGAAGTTGAACATCGACTTGCTCAATACCGACGATTCGACAGCCAGAAGGCACATCCTTGACTCCATCTATGATACGGAACTACAGATCGATACAGATTCGACCGCAGGAGGCAAAGCGCCAGAGCCGGTTGATCTTGGCCAACTCCAGCGCGAACTCCGCCCCTCTGAGCTTTTGGTGGTGTATGTTCTGGACAACCCTCACTCCTACGCGCTTGCATTTCCCAACGCGACCGCCGCGCCATTCTCGACAATGTGCTGGCTGCCCTGGACAAGCGTTTCTATAAACCTGAAAAGTTGAATGGCGATTGGCGCGCCGCTGTCGATCACCACCGGCCATTGATTGAAGCGGCCAGCACGCCAGATGGCTTTGAGCAGGCCATGACTGATTTGTTGGCAGAGTTGCATACCTCGCATCTGGGCTTCTTTCACGGCAGCGCCCGCAGGGCTTCCAGCCGCGCCGCTCTGAGCGCAACCTACCTTGCCGACGAGACGCCTTTCGGCAAGCGTTGGATATTTCAGGATGTTCACTCAGGCGGCGCAGCATCAAATGCCGGAATCAAGTCAGGGGATATTCTTCTCAGTGTGGATGGTCGCGAGATTACCCCGCCGGAGCATCCTGTCTTTGCGATGGGCAAGCAGACCAGTCTGGAGATTGTTGGCAGCGACGATCAGCGGCGCGTTGTAGCGGTCGATGTGGCGCGGCCCAAGGGAAAGAAACTCCACTTTGTCGAGCCGACGCTGGTTGAGGCGCGCCATCTCGAAGACGGCCTTGGCTACCTGAAGGTCGCGATGTTCCCTGGGCAGGTCGGCGTCGAAGTGGCCAACGAAATCTCGTGTGCCGTTGAGGGGTTGGGAAAGATCGACAGCCTCATCATCGACCTCCGCGGGAATACCGGAGGAGGGATCGGAGCCCTTCGTATCATGAGCCTGCTCACGCCCGACAGGATTCCCGTAGGGTTCGCCCTCGATAAAAAGCGTGTCAAGCCCAATCTGGATTCGGAGAAGCCGCGATTTCGGCGGTTTAATGCTATTCCCACTTCCAAGAAGTCCCTCTGGCCGCTTGCTTTGAAATTTGCGCCGGCAATGCTGGCCAAGACGCCCATCGTCCTTGAGACTGAAGGGCTGGGCCGCAAGGAGTTCCACGGAAGGGTGACCATCCTCGTGAACCGCCATACTGCAAGCGCAGCCGAGATGATTGTAGCGTTCGCGCGGGAGAACAATCTGGCCAGGATCGTCGGTGAAAAGACCGCTGGCAAGCTCCTGTCCGCAACATCGGTGAAGGTAGGCCAGGGATTTCGGCTGGCATTGCCTACTGGCGCCTACTACACATGGAATGGCACGGTACTTGAAGGCACGCCTATCGAGCCGGACGAACAGGTTGGTTTCGAATGGCAAAAAGCACGAGCAGACAAGGACAACCAACTAAAATATGTCATCGAATCTATCGGGAATCGACAAAAAGTATGAGGTGGTTGAATCTCCGGAAAACGCCGTCCCTCAAAACCGGATGGAGTTCCCAACGGGTGACATTACGATTGTGCGTAAGCCCAATATCCATTCCAGCTACATCGGCGTTTTTCGTTTCTAATCAAGGTGCGAAGGATTAGGCTCAAATAAACAATCGAAATTCATACGGTCGCGACGATATGATCGGCATGGACTTCATTGTTCCAGCGAGCTTACTTGCATATTGCAGAGTGATTGGTAAACGGTCGTACAGTTGATCGTTATTCCAATTCATCTTGGTCAGTCCCAGGATTGATTGCACCGGCGCATCCCAGCTCCCGTGACCTGCAAATCGCCGTAGCGCGATTGGGTGAGGAATGCCTTTTCCTTCTTTGTAGAAATGCTTACTGGTGGACGCTTGGGGTACATCGCCCTGCGTCCAAACCAGAACCTCCCGTTCGTCGATGGGAATGAAAATCCCGCGTTCACAAGGATAGGCCGCAGCGGATGACGAATTCTCATAGAGAAAGCCATGCCACGGAACCTTCTGTTTAATCTGATAGAGATCGACGCCAGAAATGGAATCGAAGGCGTCGAAGCAGCCTTCAACCTCGTCTTTTTTGAACTCGGTAGTTTTATGAACGCTGATCTTCTGCGGAGACTGGCCGCCATGTCTCCTCTGATAGAGGCTGAGGCTCCGCGCCATTATCCTCCGCATCTCGCTTCGGCTTAAAAATGGATTCTCTCCGTCTTGGTGCACATCGCGGGTTTCATGCGCTACAAACTCCAGCCCGGCCCCATCCGAATCGAAGACCTGACTGCAGCAGGTCACAAACGTAGCCTTGCCGACGGCATCGACCTTCATAGCATAGCTGACGCCAATGAATGCTGCTGTCGGATCGGTGTCCGCTAACTTCCACGGCACACCTCCTGCTTTGCAGTAAAGAGCAATGCTTAGACGCCACATAACGCTCGCACGGCATCGGTAGTCTAGTGCTCCGCTCTCGTTGATAAATTGTGTCGGGGTTCCGCGCGATGCATTGATTGCCTTGATATAGTCGTGCAGGTCAAAACCATCGTCTTCTCCTTCGAAGGCATACTCCCAACGATCAGGGAGCATGATGAGCAGCACATCGTATTCTCCCCTCCGGGTATCTAGCCGGGTCATGGCATCGGTGAGGAGTTGGGCGAGTGCAATATGCGGATGCGGACTGTTGTGGATGGTTTCGTCCGCATCTTCTGGGATGACAGCGTGCAATCCTCCTGCTGCTGGCTTGAGGCTCACCCCGAATACGGCCCGGAAGCCGGGAAACGGAATCAGGTAATCCTTGCGCTCCTGCGGAGTATGAGAGCGCTCGAACTCATCGAAAAGTGAGCGAACCCGCGTATTCATTCCAGCCGGAAAGATCGTAGCAACCCGGATGGGGTCGAAGACTTTGTTGATAAAGTTCTTGCTGTAGGGTCCATACTGCATTAAACCCCGAAGAGGATGAATGTCGCGGTCGGCCTGTCGTTCAGGACTGAATAGCAGGGGCGGTTCACTGGACTTGCCGTATCCGGAGATGGCTGCAATATCTGGTTTCATGAACTCCGCCTCGCAAACGCTGTACGTCGAGAAAACGTGAATCGGGCTTCCATTCCTGGTTCATCCGTAAATGCACGGACTTCCGCATCGCCGGTTCCCGGAAGGAGTACTTGGAGCCAGGCGTTCAGAATGGTATCGGCCAGTCGGTTATACCGCCGCGCCTGTCGCTCGCGGACGAATTCGCCACACTCATACCTCTCCTCGTCCGACGCGGCATTGCCAAACCATACTGTCGGTTCGAGCAGCATCCAAAGTCGTCCCAAGCGATACTCCAACCGGATTGCGACCGCCTCGGACCACCTCACGTTGGTTCCAGGAATCACCCCGGCAATGGTTTTCAGCTTTTCTCGGAGAGGCGCGAGGCGCGGTGCCATGGTGGCAGAATCATCCGGGCGAATTTCATGCACGCCTCGCCCAGACCACACCACAAACGGTGCGCCTTCCACCAAGCCATTGACCAGTGCGCTGCGGAGTAGGTTCAGTTCGTTAGTTTCTTTCCACAAACGCCTAACCTCTATAGAGTGTACGTTCAACTTCTCTGGATTGTGGTCGGCGAAGACACGTTGGATTTCACTATCGGCACCAAATGCCAGAATGCCGTGCTGCGAGCGAACGGCAACCAAATTAGCTGTAGTGGTTTCCAGAAGCAGCCTTACGTCCCGCGCGCCGCCGATCTTAGCGTCGAATTTGCGGCACTCCTTGGGCCAGCTGAGCACCGGAATTGCGTTCATGCGAACGACCGGCCAGTTCGAGCCAGGCCCTGGTAGCGGCACGTTCGATATTTTGGACCGCATCTTGTTGAGCGTTCCCAGTAGATCTACAGGCAGACTCTCAATTTGCTGCGCGAGATCTCCCATTAACTCGTCAAACGTCTCAACCTCGATTAGAGACGCCTGTATACCTGCGCTCACTGCGCGGGCGAGCAACGTCTCTACTCTGTGATACACAGACCATCCTGTTTTGGTGGCCCAAAACAGTCCGGCGGGAAAAGCGTTTGGCTGCAAAACCGCCTCTTCCAGAGCGTTCATTACACTTTCATCACGCCCACTGTATCCTGCGACAATTAAGCCAAAACGCTTGCATGATTCAACGAGAGTCGCGCGCAGATCGCTCTCTTGTGTCTTCAGCTCTTCCGTTGTGTTCTTGAGCGCTACCGATTGGAAGTCACCATGTAACTTCCCGAGTACAGGCCAGCGTCCTTCGTTCAGGGCGCGCAACGCGATGCTGCTGGAGTCAATCGTGGATACTGTGAGCGCCGACGTTGATCCGAAGGCTGCCGCTGCAGCATCCTCGACTAGCCGATCAAAGTTTGTCGTCCATACCAACCGCACATTGCCGGTTTTCATCAGCGCCGCTAAAATTTGATGACCGTAGGCTGGCGTGGCTCCATGCAACATGTTTTCGAGGAAACGTCGTCTGTCGGCGGGGTCGGGATAAGTCAGCTCAAAATAGGTGGCGTACTCTTCCGGCGAATTGATGGCTGGATATCTTCCAGCAGAGTCAAAAAAGTGTTGCAAGCGTTCCCGTACCACCTCATTGCCGAGGTCTTGACACGTTTTCGGGTCTACCTTCTTGCTCGTGCAATAGAGGGCACGTTTGAATCGCCAAACCAGGTCCCCGGCCGTAGGAAGCCGCGCCGACGCTGAGGCCCCAGCACCAAGAAACCAAGCCAGAGATGAAGATCGAATTGGGAACAGCCTCAAGAACTCATCGGTTGGCATCAACGACATGACGGCTCCCGTTAGATCAGAAGAGCCCACCCAATCGTGATATGTCCGTGAATCTTGGGCTCAAATCCTTATCTGATCAGTGTAGTTCATCGAGAGAGGCAAGCCGACATTTTCGGTCCTTGGGTAGTGCCAGGATCGGAACCTACCAAGTAGTCAAGCGTCAACCTAAGGAACCTCTGAACAAGTCGCAAATCCGCACCCTTCTTTCATAAAATGGAAGAGGGATAGCGAACGCGATGCGCCAGATAACATTTGCCAGCCAGCCGAGTTTTGAGAAGTATGGACGAACGAGCCGCCGCGAGGCGTTTCTCACCTCGATGGAGTCCATCGTTCCTTGGTCAGAACTTGAAGCATTGATTGCTCCTTTCTACCCAAAGGCAGGCAAGGGACGTCAGCCCGTTGGCCTCGGAATCATGCTGCGAATCTACTTTCTCCAGGATTGGTTCAACTTGTCGGACCCTGGCGCAGAGGATGCTCTTTACGAGTCTCCGGTGCTGCGCGGCTTTGCCGGAATCGACCTCGGTCGCGCGGCCGCGCCAGACGAAACCACCATCCTCAACTTCCGCCACCTACTGGAAAAGCACGAGTTGAACGGCAAGATTCTGGATACGGTGAACCTGTATCTGGCCAGCCAGGGCATCCGTATTTCGACTGGCACCATCGTCGATGCCACGATCATCTCTGCACCTTCTTCGACCAAGAACGAGAAGAAGGAGCGCGACCCGGAGATGCACCAGACCAAGAAGGGCGGTCAGTATTACTTCGGGGCCAAGGCGCATATCGGCGTTGATAGCAAGGAAAATGTGGTGCATTCGGTGTGCACGTCGGCTGCCTCAGTGCACGACAAACACATGCTGCCCGACTTGCTACACGGCAATGAGAAAAAGGTTTGGGGCGATGCCGGTTATCAGGGGCAAACCGAGGCGATCCACGAGGCCGCTCCTCAGGCGCAGGACATGACCAACCGGCGGGTGAAGAAGAGCAAGGGCAAAGTAGACGAAGAAGAGAAGCGCAAGAACCGCACCAAGTCCAAGGTTCGCGCTCGGGTGGAGTGGCCTTTCCGTATCTTGAAGCGCGTATTTCATTACACCAAGGTGCGCTACCGTGGCATCAAGAAGAATCACGAGTGGCTGCTGACGGCCTTCGCGCTGGTGAATCTCTACCAACACCGCAAGCGGCTAATTCCGAATCAGGCCCCGCTGGGGGCGTAGTGTGTCTGGAGGCCGAAAATGGCCTCAGGACACGCGATAGACACCGCACGACAACCGACTTTTAGCAACTTTTCAACGCTGGATACGCCTGATCGTATTTATTTCTGGGCATCCGTTGTTGTGGGTTGTTTTGGAGGGGGTTGTTCAGAGGTTCCCTAATTTGTTTATCAAGCGATCTATTCTTCGATTGTTGTAGACCAACTCGCGTTCCCAGGATCACGGCCTCCCTACTACTTGATTTGAAGCGGGTAGTAGTACGATGCCTGATCCTGCACATGGGTCGTTGAGAGGAAATATGCCCCCGGTCTCGATTTCCGCAGATCAAGATCAACAGAGACCTCTTCTCGGTCTCCACCACCGTTTGTGGCGGCGACGCCGTGTGCCAGCGGGTCATTGACCGTCTGATCGCGTGTGACAGCGACCGTGTATTGACCAGGCCTACTGTAGCGGGGGAGGATGATCTTCACCCTGACCAAAGCTGCCGGTAATGACACCGATAGCAACGGACTGGGTTCGGCTGAGTTGGATGAAAGCCCCCGAAGCGTCCCGTCGTTCGATAGGTCTATGGTCTCGGGAATTGCGGCCATATTGTCGATGGGGTGCGGCGTGTTCTTTCCGTGCCACCCCACCACGACGAATGAGGCGACAATCAGGAGACAACAACCAACAGCAGCGGTGAACAGCAGTCTTCGTCGGCGCGACTGATGTCGGGACCGCAGTTCGAGCAGCCGTCTCATGCAGACGGGACAATTCGCCGCATGATCCACTCTCGGGTCCGACAGGGCAATCTGTTTGGATTGTCTGGCAACGCTTTCCAGAAACGTTTCATCAGGACAGGGACCGACAGACGCAGTTCTCCCGTCGAGGACACGTTCCTGATGTTGCCTTGTGACCCATGCATCAAGGCGATTTTCCGCACGAGAGAACCAACGCAATTTCATCAACATTGAGACAATTCTCCAGGCTGGGAGAGATCATGGAGCAACGACTCCATCTCCCGGATATAGGCTCGCCGAACGGCGGTGTGGTCCATTTCGAGATCCTCAGCAATCTTCCGCCACGAATACCCCAGAGCGCGCCATTTTACTATCGACCTGGCAAGGGGCGAGAGGCGTTCAAATAGCTCTCTTCCATAGACCCTCTTCTCTGCCTCTGGTTGACCAATATACAACTTTTCCATATCGATCAACGACCCATACGGAATCTCCAGACGCCGCTTTGCAGATTGCTGCTGCGCACGGCGTTTGATGACGCTCTTGATGCGCGCCGTCAACTTCATCTCCGGGCACTCCGCATGCCGAAGGATGTAGCTCGCCGCATTTTCTACCGCGTGATCCATAAGGTCATAAGCGGCGGCGTGATCGTAGAGATATGTCCAGGCGCAGCGAATCGCATAAGGCCAAGCTGCCTTTGCAGCGGCCTCCAGTTGTTCATTTGAAGCCGGGCTTCCGGTTGAATGTGCCCAGCTCCATGTTGGCTCTTTCCAGTTGCTGCCTTGTGGCTGCATATGAGAGCGTCCGTCACACTTGGGGATAACCACCACACATCTTGAGATGTTTGGACCGGCGCCAGATTGTTACGGTAGCAATAAAACTTCACCTGCCTGCCCCAAACACCCGACGAAAGTGCCTTTAGTAGTTACAGGGAAAGATGCGACAGAACGTCCCGCAGCAATCAAGACATCGCTTCGCAGTTGAGCCACGGTGAAGCATGATCCAGATTCTGCCACAACAGGAGGCGCATTTCAAGTAGGAATCGATGGAGTTCGCCGCGGTTCGTTTGCGAACAGGAGACGATAGTTATCCGTTGGAGATAGAGACTTGCCAAGCTAACTGCGACTGCGGTGGCGCGGCGAATCCATGTAATTGTTGCCTTCAATCAACCTGACTCAAGGAGAAATAAGATAAGGCGGAGCATGACTCCGCATCTCGCTGTTCGCTACAGGAAAGATCAATAGGGATAGGGGTTTCTCTGCATCTCCCCATTGCCGAGGTGTCCCCATGACTGCTAAACCCAGATTGCGGTCGTCTGATGTTTGGGGCCCAGATGCCACAGCTTTGGCAATCCAGGCCCGTGTGCTTTCAGGCCATAAACTCGACCAACTGGTTCGCCGCTTGCAACGGCAAACCGGCCGGTCCAGAGAGGCGTGTTGGCGATTTGTGCTCCAGACTGGTTTGAACAGCCGTGACGAGCACCGGCGCTGGACCGAGGAAGAGGTTGAGTCACTACGCGAGCAACTGGCCTCGCATTCGGTCGAGGAGACCGCAAACATCCTTGGCCGCAGCCCAAATGCGATTCGCTGCAAATTGCGCAGGCATGATTTGAAGGTCAAGGAAATCCGTTGCGACTGCTTTTCGGTCGAGGCGCTGGCGCGGACCCTTCACGTGAGAAAATCCGAAATCCACGCCTGGATCGAAGCGGGCTGGCTGGAAGCAACCGCGAAACTCGCCGGTAAGCGACTGACGCACATCATCACGCCAGAGGCGTTTCGCGCCCTTTACACGCATCATCTCCGCGATCTCTTGGAGCAAAAGCGGGTTCCGAACGTCGCGCTGTTCGAGGCGTTCTACAACTACTGCTTCGTGCCCAAGCACACCATTGGAACACAACTTCTGACCGTTCGCAGGGACAAGCGGGAGCGCGCGGCATTCGCGGAAACACAGGAAGGAAGCGAGCTTGATGAGGATGATGGTGCGATCGAAGAAGGATACCGCATCAGTCTTGGCGGTGGTGTGGAATCCGAGGAGGGTATTGACAATTAATGCACCCTGCGTTTCATTTCAGAGTTGCTCGGTGGACAGGAAGCAACTCCATCAAGAGGTCCTCTACTAAATATATCTGCCACGTATCTACGACGTGGCGAAGCCGCAAAAAGAGAGTAATCTGTTCCGTTGGGGCAGCCGGAGTGTATAGAAAAAGCCAGATTGGCTGAATAGGGCGGTTTCGCTGGTCGTGGCTGGATTATGCGAATACTATGCTTGAGGAGTAGTTGGTGTCTTAATGCCTGAATGACATTCGGTGTTCAGTTGTTTACTAATCAAAAAGGGATATCCCCCGGCTCTGCCGGGGTGGCAGTAGAACTTTGAGAATTTCGGGAGTATGTTCTTCCTCGAATTGCCTGTGCTTAGGCGGTGAAGACAGCAGCACGAGGCTTTTGCCTTTGTTCTTGCTTTTGCTTCGGACGGTTGCGAAAAGGGCCCTTTGAGGGGCCAGCAACCGTAAAGCCACCGGCTCTGCCGGTGGATACTTACTCAGCAAATCAGGTTTTCCCAGAAATACCTCCGAGGGTAAGTACCTCTCCTTCTCATCGCAAAGAGGGCGAGAGACGACAACGGATTGGAAGGGGAAATCCTTCACTCCCGCGGACACATACCGACGGCAACGTTTGCACTTTACAACAAACCGCTTCTTTTCATGCATCCCGCAGTTCATCGCGTTAGCCATTCAATATACATGGGCAGGCTCCGGCGCAAATGTGCCGTTTTGACCATTTGAAACTGCACAAGCTCTATGAAGTATCTTACGTGCTGATCGGCGAAGGCGCTCTTATACATATCTGAGATGCTTGCAGTCTCGGATGATCACAGATCATCGCTCAGGTTGCGGCTGATCTCGAATCAGAACACAAATCAGACAATGCCGCCCAATTGATGGGTAATAGCGTTAGACCAGCGATCAAAGAAACGACATTGAGAGCTATTTCGACCGGTCGCTGCTGCGTCTGTTCGGATACCATCAAACCGTCAGGGGAGATTTAACCGATGAATTTCGATCTCGAAGCTGATCCCAGCCACCTAGCCTACAAACTGCTCGTGGGCCTGGTGGCGCCACGACCGATTGCACTGATCACCAGCTTGGATGAGGATGGACGGTTGAATGCCGCACCGTTCAGCGCATACAACTATCTGTGCACTGACCCACCCATCATTGGCGTGGGTGTTACTAACCGGCCAAATCAACCGTTTGTGCCAAAGGACACAGCCCGCAATATTCGGCGTACCGGCGAGTTTGTGGTCAATGTGGTCACTGAGGACATCGCCGAAAAGATGAACCTCTGTGCTGTTGACTTCCCGCACGAGATGAGCGAGGTGGAAGTTTCCGGTTTCACTACAACCTCTTCGCAGGTAGTGAAGCCGCCGCGACTGGCCGAGGCTCACGCCGCGCTGGAGTGCCGCGAGTATACGACGTTAGAGATCGGCCACTCACGGATCATTCTTGGACGCGTTGTTTCCGTATATGTTGAGGACCGGTACGTGGATTCAGCGGGGCCTTACATCAAAGCCGATGAGTTACACGCTATCGGCCGTATGAACGGGCTGGGAAACTATGTACGCACGCAGGACGCGTTCATGACGATTCCACGGATCTCATATGAAGAGTGGGTAGCGACAAGCAATAAGTGATGGCACCAGCGAAGAACGTATGTTCAATGGGAGGCAATGCCACTGGAAAACATAGACACTGCCCGAAACGCGACTCCCAATTGCAAAACCGCACTTATGGACATTCACATCATTCGCAATTAAATGTCGATCTTTACCCCACAGTTTGCATCAAACTAACAAGGAGTACACCATGCCTCAGAGTTCGCACGATCCGGCCGCAGAACATCACAATATTGCATCCCACGCACACGCCGTCTCAGCAGTGGCCCATGGCAAAGCAGATCATCTAAACGCACACGAACTCAGTAATCTGGATCACGAACTTTCTCGGGAAGACCTGAAGCGATCCGAACGAGATGATACGGCAACGGCTGAACCTGCCATAGTGAAGACAGGGACAGGCGATAATGTGAAAGCTGAACATGTGATCCGCCCGGGACTTCCCCTTTAGTCAACCCAGTCCGTGTCTTTTTCATTGGAAAGTCAGGAGAAATCAAAGCGATGAAGCTTATCTATGCGAGCCGAAAGAATCTTCTCGATGGAGATTTCGTATTCTTTGAAACCCGCCACGATCCAATCGAAGACGCCGCACGCGTTAGCGATGCCTTGGCCGATCAAGTGAAAATACTGAAGTCGCAAATACCCTGATCGGCTTTCCATCGCCAGATGTTTCATTGCTATCTACTACCTTTATAGCTCAATCACGCACATGATGTTGTCTGTCAACATTGGAGACGAGGTGCGTTGAAAGGCAGCGGTCTACTCCCGAATAAACTGCAACAGGTCCGCATTTATTTGTTTCTTGTGAGTCGAGCAGAGTCCATGTGATGCGCCAGGGTAAACCTTTAGCGTAGAACCTTGGATGAGCTTGGCCGACAACCGGGCTGAATTTGCAATCGGTACCCTCGGTACAATCTGATCGTCATCGCCATGAAGAATAAGCGTCGGAACATCGAACTTCTTCAGATCTGCGCTGAAGTCCGTCTCAGAAAAAGCTTTGATGCAATCCAGAACACCGATGAATCCAGATTGCATTGCCTGTAGCCAGAATGAGTCGCGCAAACCCCGCGAGACGGATGAACCAGGCCGGTTTGCACCGTAGAAAGTCTCAGTGAGATTGTGAAAAAATTGAGATCGATCGGCAAGAACACCAGTGCGAATTTCGTTGAAGAGGTCTATTGGCAGGCCGCCGGGATTGGCTTCTGTCTTCAGCATCAACGGCGGAACCGCAGCAATCAAAACCGCCTTTGCGACTCGCTTTGTGCCATGTCTGCCAATATAACGCGCCACCTCTCCACCGCCCGCTGAATGGCCCACTAGAACCGCATTCTTCAAGTCCAGCGTCTCAGTTAGCGTAGCAAGGTCGTCTGCATAGGTATCCATGTTGTTACCATTCGATGGCTGGCTTGACCGCCCGTGACCACGACGGTCATGTGCGATCGCGCGATAACCATGAGCAGCAAGGAAGACCATCTGGTCCTTTCAGGCATCTGCGCTGAGCGGCCAACCATGACTGAAGACCACGGGCTGTCCCGTGCCCCAATCCTTGTAATAGATTTTGCAGCCGTCTTTGGTCGTAATTGCGGGCATAAAGAACCTCCGTGTTTTCGGTTATCGAATGCTCATTGCTACGCAGCCTGGTACTGACTAGAAGCATTCTTGCTTAAGGCCGTCGTCAGAGCATTCTGGTGAATTATTTTGTGGTTCATAATTCCACGAATCTGTTCGCAAACAGCATACTCGGCCAAATCTTCGCACTGACATATTCGTTTCCGATAGTTCTGAATAATCTCCGCTTCGTTATCACACTCCAATTGCAGCATCTCAATCGCTTTCTTTGAAGTGCTGAGAGTGCTTGCTTCATCCACCAGCGTATTGGTCAGGTAATCGATCTGCTCGCCGAGAATCAGGGCATGGTTCAGTTCTCGTACAACGTGCTTTTCAAGTTCACCAGCGACATGCATGAACTCAGCACTCTTCAAGACCTGTGAGTAGACAACATACGCAATAATTGCCATATATTCGCGCGAAAGATCCTGATTCAGCAACTCGATCAGTTCCGCATTCGAAACTTGTTTCACTCCATCAACGAGCAATTCCTCGATCAAATCATCTCTCCTGAAAACAGATAAACCATCTGGCGTACGTCGCAACAGGGCGGCATTATAGACATGATTGCTACCCAATCGCAGTAACGTACTTTACTCTAGCAATCGCATCCTTGAGATAACCGACCAATTGTGCACAGTCGTCTTTCGCTGAAATCACTATTGAATGCTAAATATCAGGTGGTCTTCATCCTGCTCTATTCTCTACCGGTCCGCTGGGGATTCGTTTTTGGCGTTCTTTCCAGCCAATCTTGATTTTTTCGTATGTGGCCTGCATCTCGTCCAGTTCAAGATCGCTCAGTCTTTCAATGTCAATCATTTGGTTTCGAGCTTTATCCATGGCGCGAATCAACTCGTTAAGTTTAAGATTGATCGCGCGCGCATCGCGGTTCTGCGTGTTTTGGATCAGGAACACCATCAAGAAGATCGCAATGCCCGTCCCGGTATTGATGACCTGTGCCCACGTTTGCGAGAAATGGAAAACAGGGCCAGTTGCCCCCCAGACAACGACCACCAGCCCCGCACCCGCAAATGCCCAGGTCGATCCCAGCCATGCGCAGGCCATTGTTGCGAATCGGCCAAAGTGGCCGTGAACCGTTCGATCCTTTACCTCGATTGGACCATTGTTCATGTATTTCTCTACGCCCCCTGTATATTCGAAGGCATCATTGAAGATATTGCAGGATCCCACTCGACAGGATCGGCGATAGCGTAGTAAATCGATTGCCGGCAGTGATTGCAACTCGCTTCTCGGACTGGGGCGAGAGAGCCGCCTATCGTTTCGTGGAAACTCCGCAAACACTCTGGACAGTCAATCGTGACGTATGGGTTGCCGGATGAGTCGAGTCCATTTCGCTGGATCAGAAGTGGGGCAGTGGCGACTGGGTGAATCATAGGCCGCAACTTATGGTGGCCCAAGCTTTCGATGATTCTCAATAAAGAGCGAGTGCTGTATCCCTTTTGGAAAAATGCGTCCGCGATCACCCCGGAAGGAACTTCTTCCCCGGAAAACGAGCCACTCATGGCGACTACTTGAATTGAAGGATATCGTCGGCGAACCACAGAGAGCAACTCGAATCCAGACATTCCAGGCATATTGAGATCAGAGAGCAGAATATTGGGAATGTTCATTCGAATCGCGGCCAATGCTTCGAATCCATCAGCAGCGGTTCGTACTTGATAGCCTATCTCTGAAAGCAGTGCGGATATTGACGATCGAATCGCAGGAGCATCGTCTACGACAAGCAGTTTCATTGAAGAGTTGAACATATCATCAAACATTCTGGACCCTCCATAAAACTGCAATGCCATTCATGATAACTGGAGTGGTGGTTCGATCAATGCGCAGCATTGTTACAAAGAGCGACATGACCTCATGTATGCTTGTCCCGCAGGCGAAATAATGATACGCCCCTGTGTATAGCTACCATCCTATGATTGCCAGCCAGAGTCTGTTCACTCTTGCACACAATGCGAAGGGACCAGGAAACATAGAGGCAGTTGAGCCATGCCTCGACAAAGTGTGCAATATCGAATAGCCCACATCGGCTCATTCTATCTACTTGATTTCAACTCTGTGCCAGGAAGAGCAATCTGAATCAGTGCAAGTCATAGAGGATGGTGATTGATATGGAAGAATCCAGGTGTAGAGTCGCTGCTTTGAGTACGGAAGATTCGCGATGTAACAGACTGATCGCTGGAGTTGTTGTCGAGATGGATCCTCGATATAAAGGGCTGTGGCTCGGTCTGGTAGCAGAGATGGAAGATCCCAGGTGCAGGATTGCTGTGACTGAAATGGAAGATCCGCGCTGCAAGGGCCTGAATCGGGCGCGATGATTGAGCCTGACTTACTGAGTCTCGCGTAATATGGTGACACGATAGATCAAAAAAAGAGTCCCGCGTGGTGCAGGAAAGAAAACGGCAGTATGGATTGGCGCACTCTCTCCATGCCGCTGCGCACACCGTCTTCAGCCTCGCCAAGTCCGGCAACACATCGGTTGGCCAATTCCTGACCTTTGATGTTGCTCCATAAGTCCTCTACCGGATTCAGATCAGGAGAATAACCTGGCAGCGTCTCTACCTGCAGCCAACTACGCTGGCTCTCCAGATACTGCTTCATCTTCCTGCTTTTGTGTGCAGGCAGTCCATCCCAGATCAGAATCACCTTCTGCCCGCGCAAGTGTTTCTTCAGATCACGCAAAAAGACGGTCAGCCGTTCGTCGTTGTAGCTGCCTGGCCGGGTCTGAAACCACAACCGGCATCGCTTGCCGTCCCAGCGATAGCCCAGTGCCGCGCTGATCGACAGCTTCTTCCAGTTGAAGGCATAAACCAACACCGGAGTCTCTCCCTTCGGCGCCCAAGTCCGTCTTACCGGCGGCCGCTCCGAGACTCCGCTTTCGTCCTGGAAGAGAATCCAGGCTCTTCGCCGCCGGGCGTTTTTTTTATTGCCGGCCACCGCTTCGCCATCCACAGCCGCCGACCTTCGTCATTGCGTTCCCGCGCTCGCTTGGCCGGCCGTTGCAGGCTCCACTCAAGAGCGGCAAGAATCTTCCATACATGGCCGGGATGATAGTGAACGCCCGTGGTCCGTTCGATTACTGCCGCCACACGGGGCAATGTCCACAGATCGGTTCCGAAACCATGGGCCTGCGCGCCTTGACGCAACGCCTTGTCCACCTGCTTGAGTTGCGCCCCATCCAGTTTCGGCCGACGACCTGCCCGCCCCGCCCCGCGAATCCAACCCGGCTTATCCTGACGCCAAGCCTCGAACCATCGGCTCACGCTTTGACGGCTGATGAGGAGTTCACGGGCGATCTCTGCCTGTGAACGCTTGCCGGCGGCAAACAGACGCGCGGCGCGGCGGCGGCGTTCTTGCAGGGCTGCGAAGTCACGTCGTGGCGCATTGGATCGTGTCATGCCTGATAGCTTACTGCTACACGACCGACATTGTCACTATATTATGCGAGGTTCAGTAGAATATCCGACGCATTCAGATAGGTGCCCGCCGGACGACTTAACTGCTCCTCTCGATCTCTGAGTCGTGTAAGGCATCTTCCTGCGCGGCAGATCGTCCGGTGTGCACTGGAAGTCCACCGATAAGTCTTTGATAGTTTGTGAGTCATGTGCCGTGGGTTGCCAGATACGATCGACAATTCACCTGAGGCAGGACATTCGTAGCAAGTTTTCATCAAAGGTTTCTATATATAAGTCGGTCCCTTCACTGACGAAGCAGGCCGAATTACCTGCTTCGCCGGTGAATTGTGCATTACTTGGCGTGAACGTGCTTCGTGCTGTTATGTGTGTGCTTGGATGCCGTGGCTTTCTCGTCCAGAAGGGTTATTGAATCCTGGGCATTGAATGGATACAGCTTCACAGATTGTTGTCCCGTCGTTGTCAGCGTAATATCAACGCGACGATTCTGAGCTAGAACGATCTTCGTCAGATTATCCAAGACCTTTTGCCGCTCAGTCTCTGTAAGCTCAGGATTGTTCTGAACAAGATCCTTGACCTGATCTTGACTGAGTTGCTGTTCTTCGCCGACCGCTCGCGTCTCAAGGTCGTTTTCAGCAATGCCCTTTTCCACCAGGAACTGCTTTGCTTGATTTACGCGACGTTCGGTAAGTGCTTGGTTGTATTCTTGCGTTCCACGCGCATCCGCATGGCCAGTGAGAATAAGATGGGCTTCTGGTTTGATTGCGAGATAGCTCCTGAAATCCTCTGCAAGAGTTGTCAGAATCAGTTTCTGGCTCTCGACCAAGCCGCCCTCAGGGTGCGTTGATCTCGGCTGTGCGGTTGGGAAGAACACGCTGTGCAATGCCAAACGAGCTTCAAGTCTTACCTGCTCGGGCGAGGGTGCCGCAACCACAGGCGGGCTAGCGATTGTTAAAGTGGCGACAGCAGTCGCAGCGTTACCCTTGTCATCGGTCACATTGCAAGTGATCCCCACAGGCCCTGCCAAAGCGCCCGCCGAGGAAAACGTTGCTGTTGCACCGTTGCCGTTGATGGAGCCAGACTGGGCCGAGTAGCTATAAGTAAGCGGCCGGTTCTGCGGACTTATTCCGCTGGCCATTACCGTACTGCT
This sequence comes from Telmatobacter bradus, assembly GCF_048629425.1. Lineage (NCBI taxonomy): Bacteria > Pseudomonadati > Acidobacteriota > Terriglobia > Terriglobales > Acidobacteriaceae > Telmatobacter > Telmatobacter bradus. The sequence continues at coordinate 403,040 of NZ_CP184532.1, read as the reverse complement.
CTCATTTGGTTGAATGGTGCTGGGGCTAGCCGAGCAAGAGATCGTTGGCGGCTCAAACGCCTTTACGGTGTAACTGGCTGAGCAATTCGCAATTTCGCCGGGCTTTAGACCGACCCTTTCGCCCTTGCCTTCACTTACCTTTCCGCTTACCGTGTGGGTGCCGGGAGCTAGCGTTGCAGTCGCTACTGTTGCTGTTGCACCGTCCCCCGTCACGCCATCTCCCGACCAGGAGTAAACAGCATGCAACTTCGGATTCAGGTTTCCTGAGTTTGCTGTAACTGTGATTGGGGCGCCGGGATAGATTGACTCTGGATTGACGGAACAGGTCAGAGACACTGGCACAGGTGGCTCAAAGGAGCCGATGTGAAACACGACACCAGCGCTCAAGCGAAGCATATTGAAATCGTCAACGTCCTGGTGGTTGAATTGGTAATCTGCCTGGAACAAACGAATGCCCAAATGGTGGTTGAATAGCGGAGTGTTGTAGTCCAAGCCGCCACCCCCGGTAACCACCACGCCCCACTGATTTTGAAAATAGTTACTGCCCGCACTCTCGCCACCAATCAGAGCATGAACAAATGGCGTGAAATGCGCGGTAGGGTACCGCAGGATCAAGCCACCCGACCCTCCAGAGAAATCATAATTCGGGCGGTCTTCGTTATTGTCGTTGTGATAATCTCCCTCAAACTGCACGCCCACGTACCTATTGAAGTAGCGCGATACGCTGCCAATGGCACCGTATCTGATACCAGTACCGTCAAAGTTGTCAAACCCGTCAGATGCTACACGTGGCGACAGATAACTAAATCCGGCAAAGATGTCCCACTTGGAAGCGGCATTGTCAGATGCTGTTCTGCTCGCGTATGTTTTTACATCCGGCTTGGTCGCATCCTGAGCTGTCAAGGCAATGGGTGCCATCCCGATAATTGCTAATGCAAGGATGTGTTTCACTGATTTCAAATAACTGGACTTCATGTGTAACTCCTCCATACGTAATCATGTTCATTGAAAAACAAAGGGCTGCTTGCAAGCGTAGATACCATTTGGGCTGTCTCGACTCTTCAACGATTGAATAATCGTAAAACGCCCCACCGTGCAGGCAAACCTATTCATCCTGCGTTTTGTGAAAAGAAGGACGGGTTTAACCTCTCCGGTTCCTAGAAACAACTTGTATCGATCGAAGGTAGCAACACAAAACAATGAATGTTGCTTCGTGGCTACCAACTCGGCACTTTGCCCTTTCGAACTTCTCAAAAAGATGCAACATCTTTACCAGATGATTGGCGAGCACTAAATTGATTCACATGGGAAAGAAAGTACCTTCTTGAAAGGTACGACTCGTCTCCAAAAGGATCTGGTCTATTTTGGTCATTGGTGAGGACGATATTCAAGGTGCGTAATGGTGAGTGCGCATTCTTGTACACAACAGCGATAATTTCGCGAAATAATTGCTATAGAAAAGAGCGAAGATAGAAAAAATCCAGAAATTGGAGTCAGCGGCGTTCAATGCCTTTACGCAACTGCCCCCACCAGCCACCCGATACCGGAGGTCATTGCCATCGCCAAGCCGCCCCAGAATGTGACGCGAATTGCGCCCATGATCACTTTTGCGCCTCCGGCGTGTGCCGCAAGTCCGCCCATCAGCGCGAGAACAGCTAGTGACGATAGCGACACAAACGGAATTAATCGTGCTCCAGGCGCGATCGCTGTAACCAGAAGCGGCATTATGGCACCTACAGCAAAGCTGCAAGCGGCGGCCAGAGAAGCTTGAATCGGGCGAGCACGAAATTTTTCGGAGATGCCGAGTTCGTCCCGTGCATACGCGCCCAATTCGTCATAGGCAATCAGTTGCTGTGCAACCTGATTTGCAAGTTCCGGATCAAGCCCGCGAGCCATATAAATTGCCGTGAGTGCCTGACGCTCGCCTTTGTTATCTTTCTTGAGCTTTGTACGTTCGAGCGCCAGTTCAGCTTCTTCAGTGTCGGCTTGCGAGTGTACGGAAACATATTCGCTCGCAGCCATAGACATAGCTCCAGAAACCAGGCCGGCAATTCCTGCAACCAGGATGCTGTGGTGAGTTCCGTGTGCCGCTGCCACCCCGAGCACCAGGCTTGAAGTGGACAGAATGCCGTCGTTTGCGCCCAGCACCGCAGCCCGGAGAAGCCCTATGCCACCGGTGCGATGAAGTTGCCTTCCCGGTACAGGCTTCATGAAGCGCTTTCGAACAAATAACTTTTGAAAGCGTTGAAATGAGAGCTTGTCCACAGGACGCACTTTGGATGCAATGAAACTATGAGGAGGCGTGTGCGGCTTGTTCGGTTCTAAATCCATTTCATCCTCAATAGCCAAACCTTGACTCCTTGCGTAAGGCCTGTGTAAGCAAGGAGTGTCACCAGTAGAATTGGCCAATACATCCCAGGCAAGTGAGTCAGGCCTAGTGAAGAGGCCAGGGGAGAATACGGTAGCCACGCTCCGAAGAGCATGATAGCCAGAGTTGTGAGGGTCAACGCCCAGCTGGCACGGCTTTGAAGGAAGGGGATCTTGTTGGTGCGAATGACATGGATGATGAGTGTTTGCGTCATCAGCGACTCAACAAACCAGCCTGTCTGAAAAAGGGAGGTGCGCGACGGATCCCAGCACTTGAATATCCATAACATGACAAAGAAAGTGGAGTAATCAAAGATCGAGCTGATAGGTCCGACGCAAAGGATGAATCGCCGGATTTCTCCGATATTCCACGGCCGCGGCCGTGCCACTTGTTCATCATCTACGGCGTCGTTGGGAATTGGCACCTGCGAAAAGTCGTACAGCATGTTGTTGGTCAGAATCTGGATTGGCGCCATGGGAAGGAATGGGAGAAAGGCACTCGCTCCCAACACGCTGAACATGTTTCCGAAGTTGGAACTGGCTCCCATGCGAATGTATTTGAGGATGTTGGCAAATACTTTACGGCCCTCGATGACGCCGCCCTCCAGCACCATGAGGTCTTTTTCGAGCAGAATCAGATCGGCCGATTCCTTGGCAATGTCGGCTGCCGTATCCACTGAGATACCGATGTCCGCAGCACGCAGCGCGGGAGAATCATTGATACCGTCTCCCATGAATCCAACTACATGGCCTTTGCCGCGCAGTACGCGCACGATGCGCTGTTTGTGTGCGGGAGAGAGGCGCGCGAAAAGCGTTGTCTTTTCGGCTGCATCGGCCAGTTCAGCGTCGGACATCTTTTCAACATCGTCGCCGAGAAGCATCGGGTCGGCGACCAATCCCACATCCCTACACACCTTGCGACTGATCAGGTCGTTGTCACCAGTAAGAATCTTCACAACAACGCCGTGTTTGTGCAGCGCTTCAATCGCAGCTGCAGCAGTTCGCTTGGGCGGATCAAGGAATGCGACATATCCTTTCAGCACGAGATCGTGTTCATCTTCTTTTGTGCAAAGCTTTTTACCGGGCAATTCCTTGACAGCAACAGCCAGAACCCGAAAGCCATCGTTGCTCAGGCTTGCATACTGGTCCTTTAACCCTTTCATCAGCTCGGGGTCCATGGGAGAAAGCTTTCCGTCCAACTCGAATTGCGAGCATTGATGGAAGATTTCTTCTGGCGCGCCTTTGGTCAGAAGAATGGCTTTTCCTTCTGGACTCTCGACGAGCACAGACATCATGCGTCGCGTGAAGTCGAAAGGAATCTCGTCGAGTTTCTTGAACTTCTCAATCCGTGCTTGCTCGTGAAAATCGGAGCTGTTCAGAATTGCCGTATCAAGCAGGTTTTTCAGGCCAGTCTGAAAATGACTGATGAGGTATCCGTCGCGGAGTACTTCATCTGTTTCGCGTCCAGCGACATTGCAATGCCGCTGGAGAACTACGCGATCTTCGGTAAGCGTACCTGTCTTGTCGGTGCAGAGAACGTCCATGCCGCCGAAGTTTTGAATGGCATTGAGTCGCTTGACTATTACCTTTTTGCGGCTCATGGCGAGCGCGCCCTTGGAGAGGCAGACAGAAACAATCATCGGCAGCATCTCCGGGGTCAGCCCCACAGCCACGGCCATTGCGAAGAAGAATGCGCCCTTCCAATCATGTTTGGTGAAACCGTTGATGAAGAAGACCAGGGGTACCATGACGGCCATTAACTGAATCATGAGCCAGGTGAAGCGACTGAGACCTTGGTCGAAACTGGTTGGCGTACCTTCCTGTGTAATAGAAGATGCCATCGATCCAAGGTAAGTGTGGACGCCTATAACCACGACGACCGCAGTTGCCGTGCCGCTTTGGACGCTAGTGCCCATGAAGCATATGTTTTTTAATTCTGTCGGTGAGTTCAGAGGTTTTGGGTCTGCATCATGGAACTTCTCCACGGGAAGCGACTCGCCCGTCAGTGTTCCTTGGCTGACGAACAGATCTTTTGCAGATATGACGCGCACATCACCCGGCATCATGTCTCCGGCGGAGAGATTGATGATGTCGCCCGGAACAAGATCGCGAAGTGGAAGCTCCCGAGCTTGACCATCGCGAACCACCGTGGCGGTTACATGAATCATGGCCTTCAGTTTTGCTGCGGCCGCGCCTGCTCGGGCTTCCTGCAAAAATCGCAGAGTCACACTCAGCACGATCATGCCCGCCATGACACTGCCAGCTCGGGCATCGCCTGTGGCAAAAGAAATGGACGATAAAATCGCCAGCAGAATGACCAGCGGATTTCGGAGAATAACCAAGAGGCTGACAAACCAGCCGCGTTGACGCTCTTGCGCAACCTCGTTCGGACCAGATGTGCGTGCCCGATCTTCAGCTTCGGCTTGAGTCAGACCCTTGAGAGCCGTGCGCAACGTCAGAAGCAGCGTATCGCCATCTTTGCTCGCCGCATCGAGGACGGCTGGAGAGACGCGAATGTTATGTTCTTTTGCCTTCGCGGGGATTTGCGAGTTGTCTGGCGCTGAAATATCGCCGGTGGCGCTGGAAGCGCCGGAGTTCAACACTGCGGAATTTGTCTTGACTTCATGATTCGATTCAGGCGTTGTCATCTATGAATATCCCTTTCCTGCTTGTGCCATATTCCCAGTCAGGGATTCATTCGAGCCCGATCAAAACCGGAACAATTGTTGTGAACTGGATGACTGGCTGAGTGAAAGACAAAAACAGGTTCAGCAAGCTGAACCCGTTTTTGTTCACCGAATCTATTGGCAACAGGGTTTTCGCCTTAACATCCAACTGATAACTGCCCCAGTTGCGATGCCTATTGCCGTTGCCGCTATAACGGTTTCAATCGGATTCCGCTGGATTCGCTTCTTGGTGTCATCATAAAACTCGACGGCAACATCACCGCCATGCTTTGCAGCTCGCCGAGCCGCGATCACACCATCTTCGAGTGCATCCCCAACGGCAGATGCTGCCCGTGATGCCATGTGTGCTGTTTCGTCAATTTGATCGTTCATTTGCTCCAGTACTGTGTGTGCCATTGTGTCGGTACCTCTCTCGTTCATTGATTGGATGAAGCGTTGCCTATGCGCCGAGTTTCTTTTCGATTTTGCCTGCAAGGGTCTGCACTTTGCCCACGATTTTTTCCGCCTGACCATCAGCTTCCAGATCTGGATTCTCTGTAATCTTGCCAACCTGCTGTCTGATTGCGCCTTTGACTTCGTGAAGCTTGCCTGTTGCCATATCATTTGTGCTCAGTTTGGTCATGGAATTCTCCTCATATCGTCGTGAACCACGGTTGTGGAAGACGAGTAACTCGTCGTTTTGCCATGTTTATCATCCGAAAAGTTCCCCATGATCGTATGGTCACAATGGACCGCTGTCACCGATTCTCACAAAGTTCATGTGATCGCTTCTGCTCAGACGTTTGCAATTCTGCTCGCTATCGTGAGAAGTTCATGGGCCTTCGAAGGTCCAAAATGAAAGGAAGGAACATGACAGGATTTAAGCTTTTTGCACTGACAGCTATTGCAGGATGCACCATAATGGCAACCGCTCCGAAAGCAGCGGCTCAGATCGGTATTGAGATTGGCGTCGCTCCAGAATGCCCTTACGGATACTATGATGCCGCACCTTATGACTGTGCTCCCTATGGCTACTATGGGTCGGAATGGTTTAATGGCGGTGTTTTTCTTGGCGCTGGCCCATGGTTCCACGGTCATGACAACTTCCGCGGACATGTCAACAATCGCTTTCACCCCGACCATGGCTATAGTGGGCCAAGGCCGCAACACGGTGAGAGAGCGGAGCCTTCCAGACGCCTCGACAAAGTCGATCACTTCAAAGGAAATGAAGTTCGCGATGGACGTGGGCATGTAGGCAAGGGCAGACGGTAAGAACCAGCTTGCATGCGGTCCAATCGCAGTAGCAGCCTTGTTCTAGCGGTAAGCTGATGCCGGTTTTGCGACAACAAAATTGCATGAAACGCCACACCGAGTCAAGTGTTGATCGGTGTGGCGAAAATCTGTTCTCCATCCTGAAGCAGCGCACAGTGGTCGCGTTGTGGGTAGACTGGCTGCCACGCCTTTTAACTATTGCCGAACCCGCATGAACTTTCACAGCGACAAGAATGCACTTTCGATCCAGATTGTCTGGAATATGGTTGGACAATGAGGATTTCTATGGTCAGTCGCACTCGTATCTACAGGGCAGGATTATGGAATTTATTTCTTGCCGCTGTTGGGTGTTTCGTGTTGAGGCGTTGCTTCCGCCTAGTTGCAAAAGGAAGAGGCCACGGCGGATCAAATGCGTCTGTTCGCACTCGAAGCTTGGCCAGTGGTCCAGTTGCGGGTATAGGTTCAGCACTCATCCTTTTGGCTCTTGCCGCGACTGATCCGTCGGCACGGATGAGTGTGCGTCGCCGATGAGACAGATTTCAAACAGACTATCGAAATCAACTGGAGCGCTTCCGCTGCCAGGATCAGGACTGCGAATACCTCTCCCATATCATTGCAGAACTTCACTACATGGACTTCGTTATCCTCTTGCTGACCAAGGTAGAAAGACTGCTCACGCAGAGTTCATGACCGGCTCTTGCTCATATATTATCGACACCGGGTTGTTGATGCCCGCCGGGCGAGTACAAGAATGAGCGATTCGCGGCAGTTTCAGAACGAAATGTTGCGTGAGATTTATGAGCAGCCGACGGCGCTTGGCCGCACGCTGGCGCTTTATCTGGAAGGAAACAACTTAAGAACCGACATGGCAGAACGCCTGAAGGAATGGGTGAACCCGACTGGCGAGGTACTGATTGCCGCCAGCGGATCCAGTCGCCACAGCGGCCTGGCCGGGGAAATTCTGCTGGAAGATATCTGCGGCTTGGCCGTGGATGTGGAATATGCAAGCGAGCTGAGTAGCAGGGGTGGGCGCGATCAGCGACTCCCGGCCGTGATCGTGATCTCTCAATCGGGCGAAACCTCGGATACACTGGCGGTACTGGCTGAGGCGCGGAGGCGGGGTTTGAAGACGTTGGCCATTACCAACGCGGCCCACTCCACCATAGCGCGAGAGGCTGACGTCTCCATGCCTCTGGCAGCAGGGGTCGAAAAGGCAATTCCAGCCACCAAGAGCTTTACCTGCGAGTTGGCGGTGCTGTTTTTGTTGGGGCTCTATGAGGCGCGGCGGTTGGGTGCAATGGATGCCGCAGAGATAGCGGCCCACATCGGGCGGCTGCAATTGCTCCCCAGCAGCATCGGTGAGCAGCTTGACGGTTGGCGCGATCAGATGGCCGCGCTGGCGCACAAGTACAACACAGTCAGCAACTTTCTCTACCTTGGCCGTGGCATCCACTACGCAATTGCCCGCGAAGGCGCTCTGAAGCTTAAGGAAGCCTCGTACGTTCATGCCGAGGGCTATCCCACCGGCGAACTAAAACATGGACCCAATGCACTACTCAGTGATCAAGTGCCGCTCGTAGTGATAGCTACCGTAGACCCTGCACTTGAGGCCTCAGTGGTGCGCTATGAGAAGACCGTTCACCTGTTGCGCGAAATGAAGACGCAGGGAGCAAAAGTGATCGCCGTGATAAACAGAGGAGACCGCGATGTGCCGACACTGGTGAGCGATTGTGTCGACGTGCAGTCTGCAAGCGAGTATCTGCTTCCGATCGTCGAGATTGTGCCCCTGCAACTGTTTGCCTATTTTATGGCAATCGAGCGTGGCATGGACGCGGATCGGCCCAGGAATCTCTCCAAAGCGGTGCTGGAAGAATAAAGATCCATTCGAACATTTAAGCAAAAAGTTAATCCGCTAAAAATGGATTGCTTCCCGCATCAGGTCGAAGAATGGGGTACTCTTTTGCTGCACACATTCAGCGGCGTATAGGTACATGGCTGCTGACCAGGTCTGCCAATCCCGGCCGCTTGGCTTACCGGTTTGTGCGTGAATCCATTCGTTGAATCCCCACTCTGCTGCGTCTTCATGCCATGGCTTGACCAGTTCCGTCAGCGCCAATAATTTGCGCTCTGCCATATCCATCTGCCCTGCTGCTACGCATGCCGCAATATAGAAACCACAGATAAAGGGCCACACGCCTCCATTGTGATAATCTCCGGGTCGGTTATAGCGCCCGTATCGTGGCAGCCAATCCGCATGATGGGGCAGAATGTAGGGAAACAAACAGGGCGGCAGATCCACAGCAAGGTCTCCACGGCCTCGCATCGCCTCGCACTCGGCCTCGATCCAAGTCAGCATCTTTACCGACCGGTCAAGTGGAGCAATTCCTGTGAGAATCGCCAGACTATTGCCAAGCAGATCAAAGCGGTCGCTGCTCATGACTTTATATGCATAGAGCGCATAGTAAGGAGCAGATGGTTCTACAAGGGCCTCTTGCTCATAACTATTCTTCTCCGTGGAACTAACCTCAAGACGGCTCATCAGTCCGCGCAATTGATCCGCGGAGTCGTCTTCTCCGTAAAGGCGAAGATACGCATAGACGAGCATGTTCACATACAGCCCGTAGCCCATCACGTACTGCTCATCGCGCCAATCACTGGTGGGTAATTGCGAAATCATCACCCTGTCATCGGGGCTCTGATACTGCATCCAATGCAGAGCCTTGTTCGCTTCCTCCATTAGAAACTCAGGTTGATTGCTGGATATTCTGTATAGAGCCAGACCGAAGAGAAAGAGGGGCGTCGAATCGCTTGAGCCACGATTGGCTGGATCGTGCGCGAGAGATGGGATGTGGCCATGCGGCGACTGATTATTGGCCAATGCTACCAGCGTGCGCTCCAGAGCGTCCGCCAGCGTCTCATTGCCAGATGCCAGAAATCCGAGAGATGAAATCATCAGATCCCGCGTATACGGTTCCGGGTATCCCCACCCGGCGGTTCGAGGCAGTCCTTGAAATGGTCCCTGTGCGTTATGCAGCAGAATGTTGAGAGCTGCTTCTTTTGCTTGCTCGATAGAGATTCGTGACTTGTCGTCGAAAGACATGGACGCCTCGTTGTCATGCTGGGTTGAAAAGACGAGCACACGCGCCTTCAAGCTTTCTACTGAATTCTCATTCGGTCGGAAACTATCTTGACAAATTGCTTGGCAACCTGACGATAGTCGAACAATTCGACCACGCGTTTCCGACCCGCTTCACCCATGCGCTTTCGCAGTGCGCTGTCCTGCATGAGTTGCAAAAGATACTTTGCGATGTCGGGCACACTGGCACGGTATTCAACGGTCCGCGGATTTGGAAACACAATCCGATGACTGGTCTGGTAGTCGTGACCTTCACCGTAGAGCGCCTCGGTGATCTTTCTTTCCTCAGCTACATTAGCGAGGAATGCCGTCTCACCGTGGACCATGGTGTCGCGAAAAGCCATGGCATCGATTGCAATTACCGGCTTTTCACAGGCGTTCGCCTCGACCTGAATCATGCCAAAACCTTCCAACCGCGAAGGCGCAGCATAGATGTCGCAAGCAGAAAGCAAGTAAGGCATGAAGTTTTGCGAAACAACATTGGGCGAGTAGATGACCTTCTCGCCAATGCCTAGATCTGCCGCCAGTTTGAGATCGATGAGGTTCTGTTGTTCGGTGCGGGGTTGAGGCCAGACCTTGCAGACATATCTCCAGTCAGGTGCTTCGTCATCAATCATGGCCAGCGCCTTCATTACTTCCTGCGCGCCTTTGGATGTTCCGTCGCCGCCAGCGGTCAGGATCATCAACTGATCCTTCGATATTCCAAACTCCTCTCGGATCGATTGGACCTTCAGGTCATCTTGACTATGCGGTTTGTATCGGTCCGTGCCGCAACCCACTGGTAACACCACAATGTTGTCTCCGCGGATGCCGTCTCTGATATAGACCTCCTTTACCCAGTTGGAAGTCACAAGGATCAACGGCAGAGCATTCAGCACATCACGGTGTTCAGCAACATAACCATCGGCCACAAGCCATGGCACAGCCTTCATTCCAAACTTGTGCGGATGCAAAATCAGATTGGGGAGATGACCCCAGAATCCTACGCCCACCACGATGTCCGGCTTGAACCAACGATAGTACCATTCCTTTTCCAAAGTCGATTCCAGATGTACCGGGTGGACATCCACGCCCATTTCGTACAGACCTTTGCATAGCAGCTCGCCTTGCAGGGCCAAGCCTGCCGCCGGTGCCGGATATTCGCTCAATACAAGTACTTTCACGATTTGTTCTCCAATATTGCTGTGCGATCGAGCGCTGCTTGCGGTGAATCAAAACACCAGAAGCCTTCTTCTCGGGGTGTTGCCTGCGCTTCCCAACTGTCGGCTCTATAGCCGTAAACATTGGTGATCAGCCTGTATTTCTCCATCCAGACGCTTTCAGCCAAGATGTCTCGCCGGTCTGCATCTGTGCGGACCCGGGGGAAATACGCACGCTCACCATCTTCGTACGCAAAGAGCCATAGCCGCTTTGAGTCGACATGAGCTGCACGCCAAAGCTCAATAACGCTCCGGCTGCATTCTTCATGACGGCGATGCCGTGTGTACTCGCCCCTTGGGCCATGAGTCAACAGCAGTTGATAACTGTTGTCACTAAGTAGGCTGGTGATGGCCGCCTGTACTCGGTCGGGCGGAAGAGGCGTCTGCTCAGGACCATCATCCAGATTTGCCATCTCACCCTCAGCACCCAATTGCTGCAAGACTCGGCGAAACTTTGGAGCGCGATCTAAATCGTATTCCCTGCATAGAGTCACGATTCGCCAATCGAATTCCGGGTGTGTGAGTATGTAGCCTCCACACCACAGAATTTCGTCATCTGGATGGGCAACGACAACAGCGGCCTGAGGACGCGCGACTCCTCTCACTTGATCGGGCGGAACGGAGGTCATAGGCTTCCTCAATGACAAAAAGAGCATGAATACTCAGGCGCTCACAATTTGGTGTATATTGCTGACTTCGAAAGGTTGTACAGAAAACCCCAGGCGAGCAGGTTGAATGCAATTGGCGCGAGCACGGACAAGGGTCCTCATATAAGACTGTGCAACTCGATTCCAAACCATACGCCGTGAATAATAGTAAGCGCGTCTGCTCATAGCCTCCCGAGCGATATCGTTGTCCAGAAGTCCTATCGTCGCTCCTGCCAAGGCACCAGAGTTGTCAAAGAGAACCAGTGTTCCACGCCCATCAGCCAGAAGTTCTGTTGCGTACCAGTACGGGGTCGAGATGATTGCCTTCCCGGCACCCATGGCGTATGCAAGTGTTCCGGAAACAGCCTGTGCTTCGTATCGATAGGGCGTAATGTAAATGTCGGCTGAGGTCACCAGCGAAGCCATCTCTTGAGGGCTGACAAAGCGGTTATAGAAGATCACATTCTTTTCGACTCCAAGTTTCTTTGCCAGATCTTGCAACTGAAACCTGTATTGATCGCCTTCGCAAAGCCGGACATGAGGATGAGTGGCACCTGCGATGATGTAGACGACATCGCGATGCTGCGACAATATTCTCGGCATTGCATGAATCATACTTTCAAATCCCTTATTGGGAGACAACAGGCCAAATGTGAGCAACACAGTTTTCTTTGTGTCCTCATGGACGATCATGTGATTGTTCTGCGTTGCAGTGGGCAAGTCCGGAATGCCATGGGGAATCAGGTCGATCTTGTTTTCAGAAACTTCAAAGATGTCCTGAAGAAACTGAGAAGAATGCTCGCTCATCACAACAAGCCGCTCGGATCGTGTGGCGATTTCCTGGAGGACGCTTCGTTGATCTGCATCCGGCTCACGAAGAACCGTATGTAGTGTTGTCACAACGGGCATTTTGAGATGCTTGAGCAGTTCCAGAATATGGCTGCCTGCCTTCCCTCCATAAATTCCGTACTCATGCTGCAAACAAACAACATCAACATCTTTAGAGTTAAGAAAGTTGGCGGCTGCGCGATAGGATGAAATGTCGCCCTCTGTTATCTCAAATAGCACTCTGGAAGGGTAAGCATATGGCGATAATGGGTCGTTGACGGCCACAACCGATAATTCAGAGGACTTATACTCAGAGGCAATCGCATTACACAGATCATTTGTGAATGTTGCAATCCCACACTGACGAGGAAGATGGTTTCCTATTACCGCTATCTTTTTGGGATTCGATCGGTTGGAGCTTCGCTCCATGGACAATGCAGAATTCCTTCCGAATACGGGAAGTTGTGCTTCGCGTTGCAATAGAGCGCTTGGTGCAGAGCTGGCAAATATATTTGACGCGGCCATTGCTGCCTCCTTGGGTTATGTCCTGGGTCAAACAAGACCCATGAGTGTGGAAGAAAACAAAAAGTTCACATCGGAGCCGAATGAAAGCAAGTACTCATATTCCCGGCAACTGATGACCCAATTTGAATCTTCAACCTGTTGAGCCAGGAAACTACTCCATCGGAAGAACGAAAGGCAATTGCTCCAAGTGCTTCTATCTCGTTCGCCGATCCAGATAAATGCTCGGTGTGGCTCACATCGAACGCCAACAAAGTGTTGGCATCCTACTCAGATACTTGCCTCTTTACAGTTGAAATCATCAAGTAGCACGCATATTAAAGAATGGTCACAATCGCACAATGACTTTGTATATCTGACTCACGAACGTGTTTTCGATCAGAGTGATTTTTAGAAGCCGTCCCATTTTCTTCGTAATCGGAGACAAATGCCTTTCACTTCCATCATCTGTAAAGCACGTCGCAAGTGTATGGTCACAAATGAACGTCGAACTCGCCTTTCACAAATGTGCTATATGCCAAGTGATTGCTTAGTGGAGAGATGGCGTACTAACGACTTGAATGCGCTCGCACGCTATTTCCATCCGCCGCCAAGCGCGCTGTAAAGCTGAACCAATGAAAGCGTCTCTTGTTGGCGGAATTTTGCTTGAGACATTTCCTCGGAATAAAGAGTCATATCGCTTGCAAGAACCTCCAGATAACTCGTTCGTCCATTGTTATAACGATTCAGAGCCAAATTGCGGACATCTCTGGCCTCTCTAGTCTTGTCCTCTTGTGCCACGCGGATCTCTCTTGAATTGTGACAGGCGATCAGGGCATTCGAAACGTCTTTGAAGGCAGCAGCAATCGTTTGCCGATAAGCAATCGCCGTCTCCTTCTGAGTCTCCTCGGCCAGGTGCAGATTGCTCTTCAATTTACCGCCGACGAACAGGGGCTGGGTTACGCTGACTGCTCCAAACCAAAAGCGGCTATCTGTATTGAAGAGTTTATCGAATTGGCTGGTCGCCGTTCCTCCCATACCCGTAATGCTCACTTGCGGAAAGAACTGTGCTCTCGCCACGCCGATGCGAGCATTGGCTGCAATCATCTTCGCCTCCGCTGCCTGAATATCGGGTCGACGCTCTAATAATTGTGACGGTATGCCAGGGGGAACCTCTTGAGGGTCAGCCAGCAGAAGCGCTTCCGCTCCCCGCGAAATAGGACCGGGGGCGCGGCCAAGCAGGAGACTGATGTTGTTTTCCTCCTGATGTATTTGGATTTCGAGTCCGGGCATCGCTGCTTTTGTGCCATCGAGAAGCTGCTGGGCTTGATGAACATTGGTCATTGTTGCCGACCCGACGTTTTCACGTAGCGAAATGAGGCGAAGAGATTCTTGCTGCGCGTCCAGAGTATTTCGTATGATCTCCAACTCTGCATCCAGAGTTAGCAGCTGAATATAGGAGGTTGTGACATTGATGACGACAGTGCTCAATGTCGCCCGGCGTCCCCACTCTGTGGTCAGAAGCTCGGCACGCGCAGCTTCGGTTTGGCGGCGATAGAGCCCCCAGAAATCTAGGTTCCATGCGGCGTCTGCGGTTATCCCGCCTCCATTAAAAGTGGAAGGGTAGCCTGCGCTCAGTGCGTCTGTCGGGATTCCGATAGTGCTGTAGGCCGCGCCTCCGCTGACTGAAGGCAAAGACTGCGACCGCGCGATGCCGACCCGTGCCTGCTGCTCGATCACTCGCCTTGCGGCAATTTGCAGATCGAAATTGTTGGTCAGGGCTTCGGCGATGAGCGCCTTCAGTTTTTCATCCTTGAAGACTTCCGACCATTTCAGATCGCCCAACGATGGGGCCAAATCCTTCGTGACATTCTCTGCGGGCGCATATGCTGGCGCGGCATCACGGAAGACAGGCGGAGCAGTTACGGATAGCCGCTGATAGTGTGGACCCACCATGCAGCCAGAGAGAAAACCGACCGTCGTGAGCGTGCTTCCCAGAAGTATAAGTCGATTCATACTCATCCTTTGTAATGCACATCGAATATGTTTGAGGGTCAGGACAACTGGATACGCCTGTTTCATGGTTGAACCGTGCCAATCGATCGTCGAAAGCTTATTAATGCTGCGAAAAAAAATAGAGAACCGATGCCAAAAATTGCCAGGAACTGCGGCCATACGATGCTCAGTCCCGCACCTCGATAGAGAATAGCCTGGGCCATGGTGACGAAGTGAGAAGTGGGTGCCAGAAGCATGATCTTCTGAACCAGGATGGGCATGCTTGCCTGTGGTGTGAGTGACCCCGAGAGCACTTCCAAAGGAAGCAGCACAAGAATGACAAGAAGTCCGAATTGAGGCATGGAGCGAGAGATGGTCCCCATGAGTATTCCCATGGATGTAGTAGCGAAGAGAGTGATCAACAAGCCGAAAAGAAAAAGAAGTACGGAGCCGGAGATGTTGACGCCGATAAATCCACGTACAACAATTTCAAGTCCGAAGACTGCGGCTATCATGACCACAACACCCATTGACCACACCTTAGAGGCAACAATCTCAAAGGGCGTGAGCGGCATGACGAGCAGATGTTCAATGGTTCCGTGCTCGCGCTCGCGCACCAGCGCCGCTCCGGAAAGAATGATGGAGAGCATGGTGACGTTGTTAATGAGTTCCATGACGCCTGCATACCAGGCCTGAATCAGATTGGGATTGTAGAGCATACGCGCATCGAGATCGACGGGGAGAGGTGTAGCTGCGCTGTATCCCTGCGCGAGATCGCTCACATCACCATCAATGATGCTTTGCATATAGACGGAGCCGATGTAGGCTTCGCTGACCAGAGTGGCATCGACATTGAGTTGCATAGCAGGTTCTCGACCGGCCAACACATCGCGCTGGAAGTTTGGCGGTATGTCGAGTGTGAAGCTGTAAGTTCCCCGGTTTATACCTTTATTGGCGTTGTCTTGTGAGGTGATGACCGGCGGCATGAAATAGGGAGGGTAGAGGCTATCTGCAATGCGCATTGACATAGGCGTTCGATCTTCGTCGACAATCGCAACGGGGGCGCTTTGCAATGTTTCTGGCTGGCCTTTGGCTGCAATATAGATATCGAATGAGAAGGCGAATGCAATGAGGATGAGCATCGCCGGATCGCGGTACAAGCTGCGAAATTCCTTGATGCCGAGGTGGAAGATGTTCATGAGAGTCGTCATGCGATCACGCTCCTTGCTTCTTGAGCAATAGAATGCTGAAAATGGTCAATAAGGGAATCATTGCGAGCAGAACGACAAATGAGGTGGAAAGTTCCGAGAATCCAATGCCTTTGGAAAACGCACCTCGCGCGATGGCAAGGAAGTATGTGGTGGGATAGAGACGCCCTATCACCGCGCCTGCGCCTGACAAGGAGGAAACGGGATTGAGGAGACCGGAGAATTGTAGGGCGGGGAGGACCGTACCAATTGCAGTTCCAAAGATGGCGGCAATCTGGCTATCCATAAACGTGGACATAAGCAGGCCGAGTCCGGTTGCGCAAATGACGTAGAGCAGTGCTCCTGTTGCCAGTGCAAGAACGTTGCCGGAGATAGGTACCTTAAAAAGAAAAATTGCCAACAGGATCATGAGTGCGAAGTTCGCCATTCCGACTGCAATGTAGGGTAACTGCTTGCCGATCAAGAACTCGATCTTGGTTACCGGTGTTACATAGAGATTAAGAATGGAGCCGAGTTCTTTTTCGCGCACGACACCAAGAGCAGTGAGGATGGCGGGGATAAAGATGAGCAGTAGTGGAATGACCGCTGGCACCATGGCGGTGACACTAGACACGTTCGGGTTATACAGGAAGCGAGTCTCTAGGTTGAAAATCGGTCTGGCGTTCACTCCCAGGCGGTGTGTGGCAAGATTGATGAGGTATATGTAGTGCATCGATTGCACGTAGCCCAGCACCGTTTCCGCACGCTGTGGCATGGCGCCGTCCACCCATAGCCCGATGGCCGGTCGCGCGTTGCGATGGAGATCCTGACCGTAGTTTGGAGGTATCTCAACAGCGAATGTAAGTTCGCCATCGCGAATGCGCCGATCAAGATCGTCATAGTCCGTGATGGCGGGCTTTTCGATGAAGTAAGGGGAGCCTGAAAGATTGAGCGCATAGTCCTGGCTGGCCGCACTCTGGTCGCGGTCGAGGATGGCGTAGGAGACGTTGTTCACGTCGAGACTGATTCCATAGCCAATGACAATCATCAGCAAGACAGTTCCGCCCAGAGCGAGCGCGAGGCGGATAGGATCGCGGCGAAGTTCAATCATTTCGCGATACGCATAGGTCAATAATCGTTGCAGGCTGAATACGGGATTTCTCTGCGATTGTTTCAGAGGATCGCTAGGAAGCTGAGCCGGATTGTTCGCGTTCGCAGAAATGGCGATGGGAGAGTTGGCTTTTTCCGTTGGGGTTTGGGCTTTTTCGAGATAGTCAATAAAAGTTGCTTCGAGCGTGCCGAGTCCGCGGGACGCCACCAACGCAGCCGGTTCGCCCGTGGTCAGGATTTTGCCGGCATTCATCAGCGAGATGCGGTCGCAGCGCGCGGCCTCGTCCATAAAGTGGGTAGAGATGAAGATGGTCACCCCATCATTGCGGGAGAGACCAAGCATCAATTCCCAGAAGATATCCCGTGCGATTGGATCCACACCGGAGGTTGGTTCGTCGAGGATCAGCATAGAGGGGCGATGGATCACAGCAACGGCCAGGGATAAGCGCTGGCGAATGCCCAGCGGCAGTTCATCCGGCAATTGATTCAGCACCGCTTCAAGCCCGAATCGTTGTGTCAGCTCTTCCACACGTGCATCGATTTCAGCTTCTGGCACAGCATAGAGCTGTGCGTGAAGGAGTAGATTCTGACGAACGGTGAGTTCCGTATACAGAGAGAAGGCTTGCGACATATAGCCAACATGACGGCGGGTTTCAAGATCTCCGGCGCTGACAGGCTTGCCAAAGAGAAGCGCCTGACCTTCAGAGGCCTGCAATAGACCGGTGAGCATCTTCATGGTCGTGGATTTTCCGCAACCGTTCGAACCAAGAAAGCCGAATATCTCTCCGCGACTTACACTTAGAGTTACATGGTCAACGGCCATGAACTTGCCGAACTTCTTGGTCAGACCGCGGGCTTCGATAACGACCTGCGCATCTGGCTTACGTGGAGGAATAACTAGCTCACGATGTCCCTTGCGCTGATCTTCAGGCAGAAATTGGATGAATGCGGCTTCGAGCGTCTTCTGGCCAGTTTTCTCTTTTAGCTCATGCGCCGATCCAGTCGCCAGTACATCTCCGGCATTCATGGCAATGAGCCAGTCGAATCCTTCAGCCTCTTCCATGTAGGCCGTTGCGATGATCACACTCATCCCAGAGCGGCGTTCGCGTATGTTTTTGATCAAATCCCAAAACTGCCGCCGGGAAAGTGGATCAACTCCAGTTGTTGGTTCATCGAGAATCAGAAGATCGGGATCGTGAATCAGTGAGCAGCAGATGCCCAGTTTCTGTTTCATTCCACCGGAGAGCATTCCGACTGGACGATCGCGGAATGCAGCAAGTCCGGTGGCCGCAAGTAATTCGTCTATGTGCTTTTCACGCTCTCGGCCGGTCAGCCCAAAGAGTCGCCCAAAGAAATCGATGTTTTCTTCGACGGAAAGCGTTGGATATAGATTCCTGCCAAGACCTTGCGGCATATAAGCAATGCGAGGACACACGCGCTCGCGATGAGAGCGATCTGCCATATAGCCGCCAAGAACTTCGATTGTTCCCTTTTGTATCTTTACAGCACCGGATATGAGGCCCAGAAGGGTAGACTTTCCCGTGCCGTCAGGGCCGATAAAACCAACCATCTTTCCTACAGGAATATCCAGACTTACATTGTCGACTGCGACCGTTGCACCATAGGAGTGGGCTGCATTCTGCAAGCGCACAACTGAGACTGAAGGGCCAGTCACTGCTGGGACCTTACAGCCAATTTAGTGGGCCAGGCCAAGGTAGGATCAAGACGAACGTAAGCCATTCCCGGCACACCTGACTTGATTTGCGAGGCACGCTTATGCAGGATTTCGGGACTTATTCTTGCTTTCACTCGAAATACCAGCTTTTCCCGTTCACTCTGGGTCTCCACAGACTTAGGCGTGAATTGTGCAACACTCTCAACAAAAGTTACTGTTGCCGGAATCACATCGTCGGGAGTTGCATCAAGAACGATATGAACCTCGGACCCAATGGACACCCGTCCAGCAGACAATTCCGGAAGGAAGAACGTTATCGTCACATCGCTCAGATCGATCATGCTGAGTACTTTGCCGCCGTCTCCGACAACTTCACCGGGCTGAGCAATGCGGTATTGAACCCTTCCACTTCGTACCGCTTTCAATACAGTGTCATCAATTTGTGCTTGAATCTGGCTTTCGGATGCCTGTATTGCAGCAACATTCGACTGCGCTCCAAGAACCTGATAGTTGGCAGCTTTGATTGTGGATTGGAATGCTTGTAGTTGCGCCTTTGCAGCGACAACTGCTGCGGTAGCCTCTTGTCGGCGCGCCATCTCTTCGTCGAGTTCCTGAATAGAGGCGGCGTGTTGTCCAGACAAGATATGGGTCCGTTCCTCAGTCTTTTCGGCCACGGCTAACTCAGCCTCGCGTTGCGTGACCATCGCAGCCTCTGCGGACTGTTCGCTCTCATGCTGTGCAACCATTGCCATGGCCGTGTTCGTTGCATTGCGGGCCTGAAACTCCTCAGCCTGAGCCTGCCTCAGTTGTGCATGGAGTACCGGCGTGTCCATTCTGGCTACGACCTGCCCGGCGATAACCACGTCGCCTTCATCCGCGTACATTTCACTGATACGCCCCGGAGCCTTTGCTGCAATATCCAGCTCGACAGCTTCAATGCGACCGTTCCCGCTGGCAAAACCTGCTCCCAGTCCTTTCGCCCGATAATGCTGCCAGATGAAATAGGTAGCAAGGGCGATGATCGCGAGTATAGCTGTACCGATGGCAGGTTTGAGATACCGGCGTACCTTGTCTCTAACGTTGAAATAGTTAGTCGTACCGGTTTTTACCCGCGCGGGATCCTGACCCTCCCTCGTTTTCTGATCTCCGGGTACATTCTTGGGGGACATTTGCTTGGTTGCGTCTTTGCTGGTTGTTGCAGTGACCATTGCGCCATCCTTGCGGTATTCGTGCCTGTCAGTTGGCGACAGCCGGGCATCTTCAAGCACTATGTCTGCTACGGGAATTCCTGTCCATGTGGTTTTGATAGGACTGGAAAAGGGTGGGAAGCCTCAAGTACCTTGTCGGCCAGTCAATGGAAGAGATCGCACGTCGTTATGCTTGCGCCTTTGCAGAGCATCTTCTAGATGTGCTGAATTTCATAACTGGCATTTATCGCTTCAATTACCACATCGAGGAAATTCCACTGCACCGCGGGTCTTCCATATTCATCACAGCAGGATTGAACCGAGGGTCTTCTATCTCGAACCCTACTTGACGGTGGAGGCTCTTGTACCTGGGGTCTTGAGACTCTGTGATTCCACTATCGAGAAGGTTTTTGCAACGACAATCTTCGGTTGCAGATGTCGCCACTCTGCATCGAGTCTCTTCCATCTGGCTCACCTCAAACATGCGTTGGATATTGCATATGACTGTTTCCTGAACGATCTAAGATAAGACTGGCGCAGTTAGCAAGACCCAATCTGCTCAATAGTGAACACTTCGCTAATCTCAGTCTTAAAACCTCTGTATGCGCAATTCCCACAGCTCGGCTCAGCCAAGCCTTCTGGTCATAATTGACCGGACTCTCCGTTGCGTTCTCTTTGATAGTACAGATGGTGGCCTCGCGATATCTGGCTGAAACTGCGCGTAACAATTCCGCCATAATATTCCTTGCTGACGAAATGCTTTTCAGAGGTACGCCCAAGATACGTGAAATGGAACGAGAAACGAGCAAGTTCAAATGAATACGCAAACGCTGAGAGACACCGCAAATATTCTTTTTGCTGACAGCAAGGGTCTGCTTGCCATGGATGAGAGCAACGGAACCTGCAACAAGCGATTTGCCAAGCTTGGGATTCCGCAGACCGTTGCAATGCGGCGCGATTATCGGGAGATGATTATCCGCACTCCTGGACTCAGTGAGTGCATCAGTGGAGCAATCCTATACGACGAAACGATCCGTCAAGAGCAGAGCGACGGCACGCCCTTTATCAAAGTCCTGATTAATGCGGGAATCATTCCTGGGATCAAGGTCGATATAGGAGCAAAAGAGTTGGCTGGGCATCCAGGAGAAACAGTCACCGAGGGACTGGATGGATTGCGAGAACGCCTGGCGGAATATTCTCAGATGGGCGCGCGCTTTGCTAAATGGCGTGCGGTCATCGCGATTGGCCGAGGAATTCCCAGCTTGGGTTGCGTGGATGCCAATGCTCATGCGCTCGCCCGCTATGCAGCGCTTTGTCAGGAGGCGGGTCTGGTTCCTATTGTTGAGCCGGAGGTTCTGATGGGTGGCGATCATACGCTGGAGCATTGCCGCAAGGTCACAGAGGAAGTACTGCGAACAGTCTTTAATGCACTGGTTGCGCAGAGGGTTTTGCTGGAAGGAATCATTCTAAAGCCAAACATGGTTCTGCCGGGGGCGGATTGCAGCAAGCAAGCGGAGATAGAGGAAGTTGCCGAGGCAACTGTCTCATGCCTGCTGCGAGCAGTCCCCGCAGCTGTTCCTGCCGTTGCATTTCTTTCCGGCGGACAATCCGTAGAGTTGGCATCTACTCATTTGAACGCAATGAATGTTAGATTCAAATCGCGGCTTCCCTGGGCGCTGGCATTTTCGTTTGCCCGCGCCATACAGCAGCCGGCATTGGAGATATGGCACGGAGAGGAAACAAACGTGTGGGCGGCACAGAAGGCTTTGTATCATCGCACCCACTGCAACATGGCCGCACGCAATGGTGAATATTCATCGGATATGGAGAAGCAATGACCGGAAGCAAGCACAATCCTGAAGGAAACAGCAGCGACAATGGTGAACCGGATCCTGGCCCGTATTGGCGACGTATGCATCGCGACTGGAAGTTCTGGGTAGGTGCCGTCTTTATGGCTGGCGCGCTCGCTATCTATGTTCTGAGTGGCGATCTGGCGTGGGTTCCAAATGGTCATCGGCAGCCTGCAATACCAGCAAGTGCCGTGAATTGAGAGTTCTATGAAGATAGACAGACGGCGGCACAAATGCCTCTGAGACAGTTGTATCCTCTTCGCTTCGACCCGATCTATCAATATCGGTTATGGGGCGGTCGGCGCTTGGGACAATTACTCTCCACGCCGCTTCCAGGCGATGGACCTATCGGTGAAGCGTGGGTGCTGAGTGATCGCACCGACCATCAAAGTGTGGTTGCGAATGGATCACTAAAAGGCCAGACACTTGGACGAGTCATAGAGCAGTATCAGGAGCAGATGATGGGCAAACTGTCTTCACGCTTCAGGCGCTTCCCACTTCTGCTCAAGTTTCTGGATGCGCACGAGATGCTCTCTGTGCAAGTGCATCCCAGCGATCATCGCTCTGAACTGACTCCGGGTGGCGATGCGGCAAAGATCGAAGCGTGGGTGGTTATCGAAGCTGAAAAGGCAAGCCATATCTATGCTGGTCTGAAACCGGGAACAACTGCCAGTAAACTGCGGCATTCTCTCAAAGATGACTCCATTGCGGATTGCCTCGTGAGCATCGTTCCGGAGCCCGGAGATGCAGTATTCATCCCTGCAGGAACCGTTCACACGCTGGGCAATGATGTCGTGGTTTTTGAGGTGCAACAAAATAGCGATGTGACATTTCGACTTTACGATTGGGGCCATATTGACCCGAAGACCAAAGAACCGCGGCCGCTACAAGTTGATCAGGCATTTACCTGCATCAATTTCGACGCAAGCGATAGTTGTCTGGTCGCGGCCCGCGTAGAGACCACCGTCCCTGTTGAGCGCGAGAGACTCTTCGATTGTGATGCATTCCAATTATGGAGATTGCTTGGCCATGATCCGTTCCCAGTTGGAGTAACGGCGGAGCCGCACGTGTTGGCTTGCATTGCGGGTTCAGGCCAGATCGTGTGCGATGGCAATCCTTACGCGGTTGGGAAGGGAGATGTTTGGCTCTTGCCGGCGGAGATTGGAAGGTGCGTCTTTCAACCCCAAGGAGAGATAACTCTGCTGGACATCGCGATCCCTTGATGGTGCTGAGAATCATTATGCAACTGAATCGCAGACTGGGAGACGGATGAAAAAGCTCATTGTGTTTGATCTGGACGGAACCCTCGCACCTAGCAAGTCATCGCTCGCCCCAGAAACTGCAGAACTGTTGCGTGACCTCCTTGGGATCATCAAAGTGGCAGTTATCTCTGGAGGAGCTTGGGCGCAGTTTGAAAAGCAGCTTCTTGCCGATTTGCCCAAAGATAGTCTCTGTGCAAATCTGTCTCTGCTACCAACCTGCGGAACAAAATTCTTTCAATTCGACGGCAAGTGGACAGAACTTTACTCAGAGGATCTTACAGCTGAGCAGAAAAAGAAGATTTTCGATTCTCTGGATAAGGCAGCGAAAGGGGCAGGTTATTGTCCTAGACCGTTGTGGGGAGAAGTGATCGAGGACCGGGGAAGCCAGGTGACGTATTCCGCACTGGGTCAGCAAGCACCTTTGGCAGAGAAAGAAAAGTGGGATACTGACTTTGCCAAGCGCAAGAAGATTGCAGCCATCCTGGAGACTCTTATCCCAGAGTTTTCAATTCGTCTGGGCGGTGCAACCTCAATTGATGTAACCAAACCGGGCATTGACAAAGCTTATGGCATAGGTAAGTTACGAGACACTCTCCAGCTTTCATTGAAAGAGATGGTTTATGTCGGGGATGCATTGTTTACAGGCGGGAACGATTATCCTGCTGAACAAGCCGGTGTCGTGTCGATCCCTGTAAATGGGCCTGACGATACCAACGTGGTCATCAAGACGATCCTTGCTTGCCTTGGCAACAAGTGACTCTGGCAATGGAGAAATCGGGCGAGGAGATTCGATGAGCAGCTTCAAGTTGCAACGCCTGGGCATGATCATGGAGCCAGAATCCGGTAATCCGCATGAAGTGGAAGGGGTCCTCAACCCTGGGGCCGTACGCGGAACTGATGGCGAACTATATCTCTTTCCGCGGCTGGTTGCGAAGGGAAACTATTCGCGCATCGGGATAGTTCGTGTGCGTTTTAATGAAGTCGGCAATCCGTCTGGCGTGGAGCGACTTGGTGTCGCATTAGAGCCTGAAGCTGATTATGAGCATCGGCTCGATGGCAGCGGTGGTTGCGAGGATCCCCGCGTCACCTTTGTTGAACCGCTCAATCGCTACATCATGACGTACACGGCGTTCTCGCAGCTGGGGCCGAGAATTGCGATGGCTGAATCCAAGGATCTCTTCCACTGGACGCGGTTGGGACTCGCAACTTATGCTCATTGGCACGGCGTTGATTTGGCGAACGTGGACGACAAGGATGCAAGCCTATTTCCCGTTGCAATTCCTAACTCGACGGGAAGACTGGAATTGGGTATGCTCCACAGGCCTCTATTTGCAGGCACACAGCCAAAGGAGACCGCGCGCCACGTTGGAGTGCGTGATGTGGATCTTGACCGGGAGAGTATCTGGATTTCATATTGCACATCGGCCTTGAAGGGCGGTGTTGCGGACCACCCGGGTAGGTTTACTTCTCATCACAGGCTTGCGACTCCGGTGTCACCCTGGGAGCGGCTTAAGATCGGCGCGGGGACACCGCCCATTCTGACCAGGCATGGTTGGCTAATTGTGTACCACGGCGTGTGCGAGGTGCCGAGAGTCGGTAGTGGTCATCCGTTGTGCTATTCGGCGGGAGTGATGGTGCTTTCAAAGCTGCATCCGCGAGTCATTCGCTATCGCTCGCTTCAGCCGGTATTGACGCCACTGCTTCCCGAGGAACGCGACGGGACCGTCGCCAATGTTGTCTTTCCAACAGGCATCGACCGGCGCGACGATCTTGGAACTCCAGATCGCTTCGACGTCTACTACGGAATGGCAGACAACCGGATAGGTGTTGCGCGCCTTGACTTGCCTGAGACAGTTCCGTCAGAATCTTTCGCTGATGCGCCTGAGGCAAAGGTTTAGACCTCTGGTGGCTGCGGAATGAGTTTCCAGAATCACACCGCCTGATTGAACGACGAAAGGAAAGTTGATGAAGAAAGCAACCAAGATCACCTGCGCATTTGTAGATGTTGGTGATGTTCTTCTCACAGATGGCTGGGATCATCTGGCTCGCAAGCGGGCTGTGAAGCACTTCAGACTAGAGTGGGCTGAGATGGAGGATCGTCATCACCTGACCTTTGAGGTCTTCGAAATGGGAAGACTAACTCTCGAAGAATATTTGAATCTGGTTGTCTTCCATAAAAAGCGATGTTTCACTCACGATCAGTTTCGGCAGTTCATGTTTGCGCAGTCAAAGCCCTTCCCGAAGATGATTGAATTAGTTACGAATCTCAAGCAGAATCTTGGGTTGAAGATTGTGTTTGTAAGCAATGAATCTCGTGAACTGAATGCATTTCGAAGCAACAAGTTCGGCTTGGACAAACTGTCGGATTGCTTTGTATCTTCAAGCTTCGTTCGCCTGCGCAAACCCGACGTGGCAATTTTCAAGCTTGCTCTGGACTTGGCTCAGGTGCGGCCTGAGAACTCGATCTATATCGACAATACACCGATGTTTGTTCAGATCGCAAAAAGCCTTGGTATTCAGGGTATTCTCCATAGGGACTACAAAACTACGTGCACAAAGCTATCCGCAATCGGTCTGAATGCGAGATGAGTGATTCATAATTCTTCTGGCTCGCTTCATGAATTCGAGTTTGGTCGTCAACGTTGCCAACTGATCTGACCTGCCTCAAGCGGCACAAAAGCATTGGGATGGTGGGGAATGATGCGCACGGTATAGTCGCTCGCTGGGCGCGCTGCTGACACATGGGCCGAATAGACGATCGTATCTTGTGAATCCGCGTGGGCTGTGGCGGCGACCATCACTTCGCGAGCAGGTTTACCTCCCTGAACGGAGTCTGCGTAGAGTTCTACTTGCAGTTGATTCTGTGTGAGGGGTCCCAGGAAAACTCCGACTTGAAAATAATGCTGGCCGCCATGCGTCTCTATTTCCACTGAGCCAAATCGCACTGTGCTCCAATGCCTATCGATCTCCTGCTGCCAATGAAGCAGATTTGCGCCAAGCGCGTTGTCATCCGCAGCACGCTCACAATAGCCCGACGCGGCTGGAAGATAATAATCTTCCGTATACTCGCGAATTGAGCGTGTTGCTGAGAATTCTGGGGTCAGACGCGCCATACTCTCGCGAACTCGCGCTAACCATTTCAGTGGAAGGCAGTTTTCATTCCGCTCATAAAACTCTGGAATGGCTTCGTTCTCTAATGCTGCATATAGAGCTTCAGCTTCTGTGCGATCCCAGGCAGGATCGTCTCCATGCTCTTTGCCGTCACCGATGGCCCATCCCACTTCGGGGGAGTAAGCCTCAGCCCACCATCCGTCCAACTCCGATAAGTTCAAACCGCCATTCACGAGAACCTTCATCCCACTGGTTCCGCAAGCCTCCCAAGGGCGTCGCGGTGTATTGATCCATAAATCGACACCGTGAACCATGTGCTGCGCCAGCATCATGTCATAGTCGGTTAGAAAGATGACTCTCTAACGAACTTCCAGACGCCTGATAAAATCCTTCCACTTTTTAATCAATGCCTGTCCGGGTAAATCCTGTGGGTGTGCTTTGCCGGCCAGAATCAGTTGAACTGCCCTTTGAGGGTCTGTGAGTACGCGAACCAACCGCTCTGAATCCAGCAGGAGAAGATCAGGACGCTTATAGGTGGCAAAGCGCCGCGCAAAACCAAGAGTCAGTGTATTTTCATCGAAGATATGAGTCGCATTTGATGGGTCTCCGCCTTCTGAAGCGAGCTGGCGGGCGTAGCGTTTCCGCAACCGATCAATCAACGTCTTTCGCTCCGTGGATCGCATCTTCCAGATCTGCTCATCGGATAAGCGACGGATGTCATCTTCAACTGCGCGATCTTCGCACCAACGTTTTTTACCACAGGTTGTGGTCCATAGAGTATCGGCCTGAACCGAATCCCAGGTTGGCACATGGATGCCATTGGTTACTGAGCCAATCGGCACTTCTGCCTGAGGCCAGTTCGGAAAGAGCGGCTGGAATATATGTCGGCTCACTTCGCCGTGCAATTTGCTCACTCCATTCACACGACCGCTGCTTCGAAGAGCGAGATAAGCCATATTGAAAGGTTCTGTATTGTCAGCAGAATTCTGTCTGCCCATCTTCAGCAATTCATCCAGTGAAATATGCAGTTCATCCTGCGCATAGTGATCGAGATACTGCCGGATCAGTTGCGGTTCGAAGCGATCGAATCCTGCTGCAACTGCCGTATGTGTCGTGAAGACATTTCCAGCCCGCGTAACGGCCAGGGCGAGATCAAACGGCTTCTTGTGATCTTCCATATAGAAGCGCGCTCGTTCAAGCACCGCAAACGCTGCATGGCCTTCATTGAGATGGCAGACTTCAGGTTCCAGATCAAGCGCGCGCAGCAAGCGCCATCCGCCAATTCCGAGAATGATTTCCTGCTTCAACCGCATCTCCGCATCACCACCATAAAGTTCACTGGTGATTCCTCGATGTGCGGCCGTGTTTGCAAAGTCGTTTGTATCGAGCAAGTACAGCTTCGTTCTTCCAACCGAAACTTCCCAGCAGCGAAGCCAGATCATTGCTCCCGACAGGTGAATCTGTAACCGCAGCCACTCACCGTTCCCTTGTCGCAGAGGTCGGATGGGCAACTGGCCCGGATCATTGACCGGATAAAGTGCCTGCTGGCGGCCCTCCGAATCGAAGTCCTGACGAAAATATCCCTGACCATAGAGCAGCCCAACTCCAATGACTGGAACACCCAGGTCGCTGGTGGCCTTCATCTGGTCGCCGGCAACGTTCCCCAAGCCGCCCGAATAGATTGGTAATGCTTCGGTTAGCATGAACTCCATGCTGAAGTAGGCGACTGTCGTGAGTTTTGTATTTGAATGCTTGTGCTGGAACCATGCGTCATCACGATAGGAATCACGATTGCGCTGAAGTAGATTGTTGAGCTTGCGGCGAAACTCCACATCGTCCAATGCAGCCTTGATCTTTTCATGGGAGACTGTTCGCAAAATGACCCACGGGTTTTGCGTAGTTTCCCAGAGATCCTTGTCAAGCTTTTCCCATAACTCATCGGCAGCGTGATTCCAGGACCAGTGGAGATTTAGCGCCAACTCCATCAGCGTGTCAACTCCATCAACCGCGAACCATTCAGATGGTGCCTTCGGATCGTTCAAATATTGTCTCCTGTACGCCGGATCAAATCAGTGGAGGCCACAATCGCAATTTATAGGCGACAGCGGCCTCCGCGTTGATTTTAACAAGATGAAGTTTAACTATCCGTGAACATGGCCTTTTGTGGATGCCCCTTGGCGAGCGGAGCTGGGACGGTGGAATCACTGAAGTCCTTCGTCCACTGCCAGTTCCTGATTTCCGGCATATCTTCGAGGTGCTCGCGGATATAGTCGTGGTGGCGTTGCAATTCTTGATTGAAGAAGTTGATGGCATTCTCCGCTTGCAAACGAAGACGAGGAATGTGCTTCAATGCATCCAGAGCAAGGTGGAAGCGGCTCATCTCGTTCAGCACGACCATGTCGAATGGAGTAGTCGTCGTGCCTTGATCCATATAACCATGCACGTGGAAGCGAGCTTCATTGGAGCGTCCGTGAACCAATGTGTGAATAAGCCAACGGTTGTTGTGGAAGGCGAAGATCACCGGCGCATCTTCAGTGAACAGTGCGTTGAACGACATTTCGTCCATGCCGTGCGTGTGTTTGTCCGGAAACATCATCGTCATCAGATCGACAACATTGACGACACGCACCTTGATGCCCGGGACGTGCTTCTGCAACAGCCACGAAGCCGCGCAGGTCTCAATAGTGGGCACATCGCCGGCGCAGGCCAGCACAACATCCGGCTCGCCACCTTCATCGTTAGTGGCAAACTTCCAAGTGGATGCGCCTTTTGAGCAGTGCTCTAAAGCTTCGTCCATGTTCAACCACTGAAGCTGTGGCTGTTTGCCGCAGGTGACAACATTCACGTAATCGCGACTGCGAAGGCAGTGGTCGAAAACGCTCAGCAGGCAGTTGGAGTCGGGTGGATAGTACACGCGAATGACTTCACTTCTCCGCGCCAGCGCATTGTCAACATACCCGGTCGCCTGATGGCTGAAGCCATTGTGGTCGTTGCGCCATGCATGACTTGTAAGCAGGACATTGAGAGACGCGAGCGGCCTGCGCCAGGGGTACTCGCGGCATTGCTCCAGCCACTTTGCGTGTTGAGTGGTCATAGAGTCAACCACCTGCGCGAAGGCTTCATAAGAGGACCACATTCCATGACGGCCCGTAAGCAGATAGCCTTCAAGCCATCCCTGACAGAGATGCTCGCTCAACACCTCCATGACGCGGCCATCCGGGCCGAGTTCATCGTCGATCGAGACAATCTCTGCCATCGAACAGCGCTTGGTGGCCTCGAAGATGGAGTTCAAGCGATTGGAGTTTGATTCATCGGGGCAGAACATACGGAAGTTAGTCAGGTTCATTCTGAAGATGTCGCGGAAAAAATCACCTAGTTTACGCGGAGCTTCGGCAAGAACTTGTCCTGGTCCCGGTATTTCGAGCGCGTAATCGGTAAAGTCGGGCAGGGCCAGCGTGATCAGAGATCTTCCGCCATTCACATGCGGATTGCCTCCCATACGTCGATTACCCGCGGGCGAGAGCGCAGCGAGTTCATCAATGAACTTGCCGTCTTTGTCGAATAGTTCATCAGCCTTATAACTCTTCATCCAGGATTCAAGAATCTTAAGGTGCTCGGGATTCTCACGCACTGTTGCGAGAGGCACCTGATGTGCGCGGAAGGTGCCCTCGATGGGAATGCCATCCACTTCCTTGGGGCAGGTCCATCCCTTCGGTGTACGGAAGATAATCATAGGCCAGACGGGCTGCTTTTTGAATCCGTTCTTGCGAGCCTCCTGCTGAATTCCACGAATCTCTGCATAACAATCCTCAAGCGTTTGAGCGAGGAGTTGATGCACAACTTCGGGATCGTCGCCTTCAACGAAATATGGCTTGTAACCACGTCCCACATAAAGGGCTGTCAAGTCTGCATCGCTGGTGCGTCCCTGAGCAGTTGGCCCCGATATTTTATATCCGTTGAGATGAAGAATCGGCAGTACCGCCCCGTCGCGTACGGGATTGACGAAGTTGACCGACTTCCAGCTTCCCTCCAGCGGGCAGGTCTCTGACTCGCCATCCCCGATGACGCAGGCGACAATCAGGTCCGGATTGTCAAAGGCCGCACCGAAAGCGTGCACCAGCGAGTAGCCAAGTTCACCTCCCTCATGCAGAGAGTTGGGAACGTGCGGTCCGCAATGACTGGGCACGCCACCCGGTGTGGAGAACTTGCGAAACATGAGCCGCAAGCCGTCTTCATCGCGCGTGATCTCGGGATGAACCTCTGTGTAGGAGCCTTCCAGATACGAGCAGGCATTGAGCGAAGGGCCGCCGTGCCCTGGGCCAGAGATATAGATGATGTCCGCATCATGCTCTTTGATCAGCCGGTTCAAATGAATATAAATAAAGTTCTGTCCCGGCGAGGTACCCCAGTGACCGAGCAACCTTGGCTTGATTTGTTCTGCCTTTAGCGGCGAACGAAGCAATGGATTATCAAATAAGTAGATCTGGCCAATACATAAGTAGTTCGCTGCACGCCAATAGCGATTCATCTTGTCAAGCATCTCAGAAGAGAGCGGGCCCTTTGGAACCGGCGCTCTCGCTTCAAGTCTTCCATCTGCTGCAATCGCGGTTGACAGACTCACGTCAAAGATGAATCCGGAGGAATTGCCAAACTGATCGAAGTTCTTGCTGGAAGGTTTCGGCGTATCGTCCTTTTCAAGGTTAATGGGGAGTTCTGTGGTGGCCATCATAGCACTTCCTTTCTCGTTCTCCGCAACTGCTTCCAACTTGGCAACAGCTTCCGGATTTCAGACTGTTTAACTTCAACCGTGATAAGGCACGGCCTCACTTGGCAAGCATCTTGCGAATTGATTGCAACTCGGCCCGGTGCTTTTCAGTTGTTGCTGGATAGGAAGGTTTCAATCCATTCAGTGCGTCAAGGACAATTTGAGAGACAATCAGACGGGCGTCATTCTTATCGTCAGCGGGAACAACATACCAGGGAGCATGATGTGTGCTGGTCGCGCTGAGGCACTCTTCGTAAGCCTTCGCGTTGTCTTTCCAAAACTTTCTTTCATGAATATCTGCAAGACTCAACTTCCAGTTCTTCTCTGGATCATCGATGCGCTCCAGGAACCGCTTCCGCTGCTCATCTTTCGAGATGTGCAAGAATATCTTGACGATGCGCGTGCTGTTTCGGTCAAGGTGCTTCTCGAAGTCCACAATAGAGCGATACCGGTCATCCCATTTCGACTTATCATCGTGTAGCTGCTTTGAAAGCCCTTCGTTGCGGAGCTCCTCCGGATGAACTCGAACGACGAGTACTTCCTCATAATAAGAACGACTGAAGATGCCGATATGACCGCGCTGGGGTAGATGGCACACAGTGCGCCAGAGGAAATCATGTTCCAGTTCTTCGGCGCTCGGTTGCTTGAAGCTTGTAACTTCGCATCCCTGTGGATTGACCCCGGACATGACGTGCCGGATGGCGCCATCCTTGCCGGCAGCATCCATGCCCTGAAAGATAAGCAGAAGCGCATGGCGGTTGGATGCATAGTGAAGCTGCTGTAACGCGCTGAGATCCTTCACATGCTCTTCAAGCAGCTTTTGATAGTGCTTCTTCGTCTTGGTCAGTGCTGGAACCGCCGTGGGCCATTCGCTCAGGTTAAGCTTCTTGCCTGGCGGCACGTGGTAGATCTTCGAATCGATCATCATGTTGTTCACATTCCCTGTAATTCTGATTGGCTGCAGACAATTTATTTCGGAACCTGGCAGCGGGGCAAAGAGTCGCGCGAGCCGTTAAGACTCTCCGACTCAGTATCGCCTTAGAATGACCATGAATCTGAGCAGTTGTGCTCAAGACCCGTTAAAACAACAGTGGTAACAATTTGTTCAAGGCCGTAACCGGTGGACAGCGGTCAGGGCCTTGTATCCCGATATAACATCAGAGAGTTCCTCGTCAATCGACTCTTGGCGGATGCGATGCAATTTGAGGTTCAAGTCTTCCAGGATACCGTCAATGTTCTTCTCTGCCCGCTGCATCGCTGATAGGCGGCTGGCATTTTCGCTGGCAAGCGATTCAGCGCAGGCTTGAAAGAGCAGGACAAAGAGGTATTCGCGAATGAACGCCCGTAGCGGCGACTTGTCTCCTTGGATAACTTCCGGAGGCAACTTGGTTGGCCATGGAGCAGCGGCAAGCTGTTTCTGCCAGGCGAGATCCAAAGGCAGTAGCCGCTTGCTTATGGGCTCGTAGACCGATCCAGATTTTGGGTGGTTGTGAAATAAATACACCTCGACTACCTCGCCTCGCTCTCGAGTCGCTTCGACATCGATCAGAATCTGTCCAACTAGCTCAGTAATGGCATTGACAGAACAAGGCACGGACAAGATTTCAGCAGTCGGCATTTCAGTATCGGCCAAAAGGGCGTGGATGCGTTCTCCGAGGGGCCATATCCTCGTGATTGTGCCGGGGAGAGCTTTGAGAGTATTAACGGCGTATTCAACGACGACCTCATTGAACCTTCCTACGAGACCCTGGTCCGAACCAAAGACGATGGCTCCAATTCCGTGCTTCTTCTGTGATCCTGTTTCTGTCGTGTCGTAACCAGGTCCGGCTTGACGCAGGCACGCTGTCAAGGCGAGTTCCACCTTGATTGCATAGTCATCGAGCGAGTGGACTGCTTTTTGATACTGTCCTATGCTCGATGCGGCAATCGCCTTCATGGAACGAACGACGGCTTCCAGATCAGCCGCTCCGGAGATCTTCCGCGTCAGGCTTTCGATCGCTCCACTCATGGTGCAGGCTTCTTAGCAGGTTGGGCCACCGGAACTGGCTGGAGCGAAGCCAAAGCACGTTGAGCGATTGCAAGGATCGTCTTCCGATCGTCATCGGTGAACTTATCATCTGAGGTTAGCCGCTCCGCCACATCCGCTGGAATATCAGTTGCGGCTTTCTGGAGCGCACGCTCGGCGTCATTCACTTTGTCAATTGGCAGTATATCGAAGAGCCCCGCGGTCAAAGCCAATAGCACCACAACCTGCTCAATCATGGAAACGGGGTGAGATTCGGATTGCTTGAGGCAGGCACGAATACGCTGTCCGTGGTCAATCGTTTTTTGAGTCGCTTCATCAAGTCGGGTTCCAAATTTTGCGAAGGCTTCCAGTTCTTCAAACTGTGAGTAAGCAAGCTTGAGACTGCCGGCAACTGTGCGATATGCAGCCCTCTGCGCCGCTCCGCCGACACGCGAAACCGACTTGCCAACGTCAACTGCTGGTAGGATTCCAAGTTGAAACAGAGTGGGCGAAAGATAGATCTGTCCGTCGGTGATGGAGATCAGGTTGGTTGGGATATAGGCAGAAATGTCCTGTGCCTCGGTTTCAATGATAGGCAGCGCCGTAAGAGACCCACCTCCTCGTTCCTTGATGAGATGGGTCGAGCGTTCCAGCATTCGCGAATGAATATAGAAGATGTCGCCGGGAAAAGCTTCACGTCCCGGAGGGCGGCGCAGCAACAGCGATAGTTCGCGATAGGCGCGGGCATGATGTGTGAGATCGTCGTAGACAATCAGGACATCGCGTCCCTTTTCCATGAAATACTCTGCAATGCTGGTTGCGGCATAAGGCGTGATATAAACGAGGCCGGGCGCATTGTTGTCTTCTACGACAACCACAACGGTATATTCCATCGCACCTTTCTTGTCGAGGTTGGTCACTACTTTTGCAACAGCAGCAGCCCGTTGGCCAATCGCACAGTAAACGCACACTACATTCTGACCACGCTGGTTGAGGATTGTGTCGATGGCGATGGCTGTCTTGCCGGTCTGCCGATCACCGAGAATCAATTCACGTTGTCCACGACCGATGGGGACAAGTGCGTCAACCGCTTTCAGGCCGGTCTGCAAAGGCACACTGACCGCGGCGCGATCCATGATTGGTGCAGCGGGACGTTCAACGGGAAGACGTTTCTCTGCAGCGATTGAACCCTTGCCATCCAGCGGATTTCCCAACGGATCAATCACTCGGCCCAGAAGACCGTCACCCACAGGCACGTCCATCACTCGGCCGGTCCGCTGCACCTCGTCGCCAGTGTGCAGATTCTGGTAGTCGCCGAGCAGGATAACTCCGACCTCATCTTCATCCAGATTGAATGCAATGCCAAGCAGACCGTCGGGGAATGCCACGATCTCTTCGTAACCAACGCTGGGAAGACCTGAGAATGTCGCAATCCCCGTGGAGACTTTTGTGACGATGCCCACTTCATGAGGAGTCAGTTTGGCCGTGAACTCCTCGCGCCCCTGTTGCAGCCGTGCAAAGGCGCGTTCGATGACCGGCTGCAAAATATTGGCTGAAGTTGTCATTTGGCTCCAACAAGTGCAGCAGGTTCGGGTTCGGCCACTTTCGCAATCTCTGGCTTTGGTGTGGCATTGATGGTCGCTGGGGATTGTGTGTCTACAAGGTCATTGAGTTTCTTGCTCAACTCGGTGAGATAGTTCGAGATGCTCCACGCAACCTTTTGGCCGTTGGCGGTTAATTCGATGCCGCAGACTGCGTCCTGCGATTCTTCGAATTTGATCCGCACTACTGCTGTGAATGTTTCGTTGAGGGCATTTTGAATTGCGGCTCTCTGGTCAGCGGGCAGTTCAAATGCACTGCGAACCAAAGCCGGTTGCGATGAATTCTTGAGCGCCACGCCTAATAGCTCTTTTGCCTTAGGATCCAACTCCCACAGGCGGCGCGTGAACACCTCCCCAACGCGTTCTTCGAGGCTGACTGTGGCAAGGTCCGTGAGCGTCTTTCGCGCGATGGCAAAGACCTCTTTCTCGGCCAAAAGGGTAATCTCACTGCCCAACCGAATTTGATCGTTGCGCAGGGCGTCCATCTGGCTAGCCCGCGAGCTATCTGCATCCTTTTTGGCTTGATCGACAAGGCGCTCGTGCTCAGTCTTCGCTTCATCCGTAGCTTTGCCGAGCAGTGCGCTCCGCTGTCGGTCAAATGTCTTGTTCTTGTTTTCAAAATCGGCGCGCTCCTTTTCGGCCTCAGACCTCTTTGTGTCTGCGTCGGCAAGTTCAGCGGCAATGTTCTTTTCCCGCGCGTCGATGGCATCGAGAATAGGTTTGTAGAGAAAGTGCTTCAACAACCAAACCAGGATGAGGAAGTTGACAATCTGGGCTCCGACAGTGAACCAGTCAATGAGCATCGCCTATTTCCCCACGGTTTGCGAGAGAAAGTGATTCCAGAATGGATTGGCGAAGATGAGGATCATAGAGACGACAAAGGTATAAATGGCTGTGGACTCGATCATTGCCAAGCCCACAAATAGTGTGCGAGTAATAGTGGGCGCGGCATCCGGTTGTTGCGCGAGCGATGTCATGGCCGAGGCGACGGAACGGCCTTCACCCAGCGCCGGCCCCATGCAACCGAAGCCTGTGGTGATGCCGGCGGTGGCGATGGATACTACTGCAACGATGGTCGCGCTATCCATAGAAAGTCCCTCTTTTTGGTGGAGCAATTACGCGTGACTCGGCTCCGGTTGTGCCTCAACAGCAGGCTTGGGTTTGGTTGCGCTTGTAGCGGCGGCAATATAGACCGCGGCGAGAATGCTGAAGATGTAGGCCTGTACTGAACCGGTCAGCAGACCAAGTAACGTCATGACGATGGGGAAGATAAAAGGTGTGATGGTCAGAAGAATCCCGACGATCATGACTCCGCTCATCATGTTGCCGAAGAGACGAATGGCCAAGGCCAGTGTGCGCGAAAGCTCGCTGATGATGTTGAACGGCAGCATGATCGGGGTCGGCTTGATGTAAGTTCTCAGATAGTCGGCAATTCCTTGTTCACGGATTCCGAACAGTGGTACTGCAATGAACACGCAGAATGCGAGAGCTGCCGTGGTAGAGAGTGAACCTGTCGGCGGCGTAAAACCTGGAAAGACAATGCACACGCTGCAACTTCCAATGAACAGAAAGAGCGTTCCTAAAAATGCGAGATACTTTCTTGGCTCGTTGAGACCGACCTCTTTGATTTGGCCCTCGATGCCGGTCACAATGATCTCAAGCGCGCTTTGCCAGCGTGAGATGGTTCGCCCGGTGACAAGCCTTCGCGTAATCAAGAATGATCCCAATGTCATTGCGATCATCATGGCCCAAGTCGTCACGATAGTTTCGTTGAGTTTGACAAAACCGTACTGCCAGAATATCTGCTGGTCGGAGGTGAGTTGCACGCTAGAAGCAATCATTGTCCACCTTCTTGCAGGATGCGGGTGCATTTTGCGGACGGGAGACGTATTAGCCGCGTAACGGCAATACGCGCAAGGATGAAGCCAATCAAGCAGAAAACCAGTTTTCGCCAATTGCCGTGAGACACAAGGTAGAACCCGGTGACGGCGACGGCCATTCGCAGTAGAAGACTGCCGGCAAAGACAAGGCCGGACCATTCCGATGGAGGACCCATGCGGATTGTCCACCAGAGTCCGCCAAAAAAGAATGTTCCAAGCAGTACACCGGCGAGCAGACTCCCAGTCATAATCAACATCTCATTCATGCTTGTCCTCCTGACCGTCTTTGATCGCTTTGTTCTCCTGATCCACCCAATGCCATGCATTTGCGCAACCCACGCAAAGGCCAATGGTCAGCAACATGAGTGTCCATGAATGGCCCCCTGGATGATGGTTGTCCCACCACAGACCTATCATTGCGCCAACAACGGTTGGCACTGCGACCGACCAACCAATCAACCCTGACATGCCGAGACCGAACCAGACGCTTTCGCCATTGCGTTGCGCACGCAGCTTACGGGCAGCTTTTGCGCTGACTTGTTGGATAAATTCTCTGTCCGAAGTTAAGTTATGGCGCTCTTTTTCATCGGTCATTTACAAACTCCGCCAGACGTCCCATTAAACCACTTTCCATTTTCGCGACCGCGGCTCGAACATTGCGCTCCTGTTCGTTCAGCTTCAGAAAGTCGCGCTCAACTGCATCCTTAAGCTGTCCCAGATCTGCCCCGCCAATCGCGCGACGCACAGAGACAGTCACGTTGGCGCCCGCCTTCACCAGCACACCTTGATCGATCCCGACATAGACCGTGGCCCTGTCTTTCACTTCGTAACTGAGAATTCCGGGCATAAGTGCTGCAACGCAGTCGAGTCGATTCGGCAGCAGGCCATAAGACCCATCGCTCGTCTCTGCGACGATGCGCATCACATCAGCTTTATCGGTGAAGACACCAAAAGGGAGCAGGATTCTAAGATTCATGCGTGCTCGCAGTCGCAATTCTTGGTTGCGGATCGGTATTCTTGGTTTCCGAATTATTTCCGTTGGATCTCGTTGCCTTTGGCTGAGTCACATCGGGTTGCTTCTCTTCAGGCGTTTTTTCTGTTGGCTGATTTGTCTCTGGTATCTTGGCCTCCCCAATTGCGCCGATCATATAGAGCCCGCTCTCCGGGTAGTCTTTGAACTCATCGCGGAGAATACGTTCGCAACCATCCAGTGAGTCTTTCAGGCTTACAAGCTCTCCCTTCATTCCGCTGAATTGTTCAGTCGTGAAGAACGGTTGCGTCAGAAAGCGTTCCAACCGACGAGCTCGTGCAACGGCGTTCCGATCTTCCAGTGAAAGCTGCTCCATGCCGAGCATGGCTACAATGTCCTTGAGAGATTCATACTGCGCCAGCGTGCGGCGAATTTCTTGCGCCAGGTTGTAATGCCGGTCACCGACGATACCAGGCGTGGCCATCTTTGAACTGGACTGAAGCAGATCAATCGCTGGATATAGACCTTCGCTTGCCCGTTTGCGCGATAGGACGATCGATGCAGAGAGATGTGAAAACACATGCACTGCGGCAGGGTCGGTCAGATCGTCAGCCGGCACATAGACAGCCTGAATCGAAGTGATGGCGCCGGCATGAGTATTGGCGATGCGCTCCTCAAGGCCCGAAAGATCGGTCCCCATGGTTGACTGGTATCCGAGCCTTGAAGGCATTTCGCCCAGAAGGCCAGAGACTTCCATACCGGCTTGAATGAAGCGGAAGATGTTGTCGACCAACAGAAGAACGTCCCGATGCTCATCGTCGCGAAAATACTCGGCCATCGTCAGGGCTGCTGCGCCGACGCGAAATCTGCTTCCTGGAGGTTCGTTCATCTGGCCGTAGACCATCACCATGTTGTTCAAGACGCCTGCGTCCTTCATGCCGCGATAAAGTTCCTCACCTTCGCGGCAACGCTCGCCGATTCCACAAAAAATGCTCATACCCTGCTGATGGCCAATCATGTTGTGGATCATCTCGGTAAGAAGCACCGTCTTGCCCACACCAGCGCCACCGAACAATCCAGCCTTGCCTCCACGTTCTAGCGGCACGAGCACATCAATGGCCTTGATGCCCGTCTCGAAGATCTCGGACTTTGTCGAACGCTCAGCAAGCAACGGAGGTGCGCGATGAATGGTTCTCCATTGGACATTTTGAGGCGGAGGTTTGCGATCGATGGAAGATCCAAACACGTCGAACATCCGCGACATGATCTCCTGGCCGACTGGCACTTGTAGCGGCTTACCATAATCTTCAACCTGCATTCCTCTGGCCAAGCCCTCAGTCGGCGTTAACGCAATGCCACGAACCCTGCTTGCGTCGAGCTGGGCCATCACTTCGACAATAATCTTGCCTTCTGCACCAGCATGGAGAACGGAGAAGATTGGAGGTAAATGCCGATCAAATCTCACATCGACTACACCGCCACGCACCGAGACAACCGATCCATAATTCGAACGGTCGATATTGCTCTCTAATACCGGTGTCACAATGGCCTCAATTCACAGCATCCTTTTAGGCGAGAGTTTGCGCCATGCACCAAATCCCTACCACCATTCCATCGACCGTGCTGTCGGCTTTGCCACAGTGGTCTCAGGCCTGACTGAGCGAAGAAGCAAGAGGGGGCACTGAACAAGCTTCACAACCTTTTCCGCAACTGATCCAAAAACCAGAGGATGCCACCCTGAAATACCATGCGTCGAGATGACCAATAGATCGATGTGCTCGCGCTCGACCAGTTCCAAAATATCCTCCGCCGTGTTGTTGCCAACCTTGATCGAGTAGCGCGACGTAACTCCCCTGGCTGCAAGAGTTGCACAGCACTTCGTGAGAAGTTGCTCGGCCCGCGCCTTCATCTTCAGTTCTAGGGCGACATCAGGAACAGAATATGTCAAAGCGAAGATGGAGAAGCACGGAACGATATTTACCAGAATCAGTTCTGAATCGAAGTGAAGAGCGAGGTCTGCCGCTGTGTCCAAAGCCGCCTGGGATGAAGGGCTAAAGTCAATTGGCAACAATATTTCTCTCGGAATGGAACGTAGTACTGGATGTTCAGACACGATGGCCTCCTCAACAAAATCTTAGTGCGAGATAATCGTGTGAACGCTGTCGTAGCGTTGTTCTGTCTTTGATGCTTGCTCCGCAGCTTCCTCAGCAACACGGTCAATTCGTTTTTCTGCAGTCACATCGGAGACGGTTTCGTTCTCGATTTGTGCTGCGTCGGGATTTTCAAATTGTTTCGGCATGGTTGATTTCTCCTCCTCCTACAATGCCCCCCTCGTCCCACGAACATCTGGTCTGTATTGCTCCATCGCTCAATTCAGCAGCATGGGAAGAATCGGCTTTCTCTTCAGATCAAGTATCACGCTCTCCTATTGGTGATCTGTACTGCTTCATTCACTACCACCATTCCATTGAGCGATCTGATGGAGTCGTAATGATGGTCTCGGGCTTGGCAGAGTGAAGAAGTAGAAGTGGACACTGCACGAGTTTGACAACCTTCTCGGCAATTGATCCAAACACAAGTGGATGCCATCCAGATAGGCCGTGTGTGGAGATTACTACAAAGTCGATATGCTCGCGTTCAGCTACATTCATGATGGCTCCCACGATGTCATTTGCAACCTCGACGCTGGAGCTAGCCTTTACTCCCCTAGCAGAAAGAGCTGCACATGCCCTCGCTAAACGCTGTTTTGAATGAGTCTTCTCCTCCTGTTGTAACTGCAATTGAGGAGCAGCGTATTCAGTCGTAAAAGCCGAGAAGAGAGGAATCACATTCACAAGGAATAGTTCTGCGTGGAAGTGTAAAGCTAGGTCAGCCGCTGTTTCTAAAGCCACTTGAGACGATGGACTGAAGTCGATAGGCAACAGAATCTTTGTCGGAATGGACTTCAAAGTAGGACGTTCAGACATGACAGTCTCCTCGCCGGATCATTGTCGCGGCTAAACCACGATTGTTCTCTTTTGAAAAAGCAGAGGCTGAGCACTTTTGCACAGTCATGGTTAAGTCTGCAATCGTTCTCAACCCGCGACAGCATGAGCAATAAGAGGCAGATATGCAAAAGTGCGAATGAGATGCTGGTCTCGCATCTGTCTCGAATATTCAAAGTTCACAGGAACGATTTTGCTCAATGTTGAGAGTTGTCGTTTGCACTCATTCTTCGCACGTCGCAAAGTGTATGCGATTGTACTATCGAGATCAATCTGGCCGTAGCAGATGTTGGATGCGACTTAAAATCGCAGCAAAGTTCAATCAAAGGTGTTGTGAAGATGACAAAAGGCATTGCATCACTCATTGAAGGCGAGACATGGAAGGCGCTTGAGACCCATGCTGCGAAGAACCGCTCTCTTCATCTCAGAGATCTTTTTGCTCAAGACCCGACACGCGGAGAGCGTCTGAAGGTGGAGGCCGCGGGCATTTACCTTGATTATTCAAAAAACCGCATTACCGATGAGACTGTCAAACTGCTTTTACAACTTGCCGAGGATTCTGGGTTACGTCAACGCACGGACGCCATGTTCCGAGGCGAAAAAATCAACGTCACGGAGAAGCGAGCAGTTCTCCATGTGGCATTGCGCGCGCCACTCGGAGACGAGATTCTTGTCGATGGCGTGGACGTTGTGCCTTTAGTGCATGACGTTCTGGACAAGATGACCACTTTTTCTAACAGAGTGCGCGGCGGAGAGTGGAAGGGCTATACCGGAAAGTCGATCCGCAATATCGTCAATATCGGCATTGGTGGCTCCGATCTTGGCCCAGTCATGGCGTACGAAGCTTTGCGTCACTATTCCCAGCGCGATCTGACTTTCCGGTTTGTTTCAAACGTCGATGGTACAGACATCAACGAGGCGACCCGCGATCTGGATGCCGAGGAGACGCTCTTCATCATCTCGTCAAAAACCTTTACAACCCTTGAGACAATGACCAACGCGCACACAGCGCGCGTCTGGGCGCTTGAGACTCTGAAGCATTCCGCCTCCATCGCCAGGCATTTTGTCGCCGTCTCAACCAATACTGAAGAAGTCGAAAAGTTTGGTATCGATACAGCCAATATGTTCGGGTTCTGGGATTGGGTGGGCGGACGATATTCGATGGATTCGGCGATTGGTCTCTCAACCATGATCGCAATCGGTCCAGACAATTTCCGCAGAATGCTCGGCGGCTTTCACGAAATGGATGTTCATTTTCGCACGGCCCCCTTCGAGCGCAATATCCCGGTTCTGATGGGCCTGCTGGCAATTTATAACAACAACTTTCTTGGAGCAGAAAGCATCGCGGTCCTACCTTACGAGCAATATCTAAAGCGATTTCCAGCCTATTTGCAACAGTTGACGATGGAGAGCAATGGCAAGCACGTGACAGTGAATGGGACAGCAATTGAATATCAAACCGCGCCGATCTATTGGGGAGAGCCCGGCACAAACGGCCAGCATTCTTTCTATCAACTAATCCACCAAGGAACCAGACTCATCCCTTGCGACTTCATTGCATTTGCTCAAGCGCTCAATCCGATCGGCCCCCACCACGACATTCTTCTGGCCAACGTTTTCGCGCAGACTGAGGCACTGGCCTTTGGCAAGACCACGCAGGAAGTCGAGGCGGATGGCACGCCACCATGGCTCGCACCTCATCGCACCTTCGAAGGCAATCGGCCGTCCAACACTATCCTTATGAAGCGAATGACTCCTGCGGCTTTGGGTAAACTTGTTGCTCTATACGAGCACAGTGTCTTCACCCAAGGCGTGATTTGGAATATTGATTCCTTCGATCAGTG
Source organism: Telmatobacter bradus (assembly GCF_048629425.1). Taxonomy (NCBI): domain Bacteria; kingdom Pseudomonadati; phylum Acidobacteriota; class Terriglobia; order Terriglobales; family Acidobacteriaceae; genus Telmatobacter; species Telmatobacter bradus. The sequence continues at coordinate 360,998 of NZ_CP184532.1, read as the reverse complement.
GGGCGTGGAGCTAGGGAAGGTCTTGGCCCAACGCATCATCCCTGAACTGGATTCTTCAAATGATTCAGATCTCAAGCACGATTCCTCGACTAACGCATTGATCAAACAGTATCGTAGCGTCCAGAAAGAATGTGCAGAATGAATGCCACTGCAGTTAGACCCGTTGTTTCCAATTCCGCAGCCAGAACCCCAGTCGCAAATCAAAGGTACGTCTACATCGCAGCTATCTATGCTGCAATCGGCGGCCTGCTCTTTGGGTACGACACCGGCGTGATCTCTGGAGCGCTGATCTTCATCAAGCAGAGCTTTGGACTGTCCATCTTTCAGCAAGAGCTTGCCGTGAGCTCGGTTCTGGTTGGCGCCGCAGTCCTTGCCATTACCGGCGGCAGCCTGTCGGATAGGTTTGGGCGCAGAAAGATGCTGCTCATCACTTCGGTTGTCTTCATTGCAGGTGCATTGGTATGTGCTGCGGCAGGGTCGATCGAGATACTCATTCTTGGTCGAGTCATCGTGGGTATGGGAATCGGTCTTGCCAGCTCTGTTGTCCCGCTCTATATCTCTGAAATTTCACCAGCCAACGCGCGCGGCTGGCAGGTATCGCTATTCCAATTGGCAATTACTGTAGGAATTCTGGCTGCATATCTTGCAGACTACGCCTTTACTCCAACCGCCGCGTGGAGATGGATGCTGGGCCTTGCCGTGATTCCGGGCGGGCTGCTTGGCGCAGGTATGCTCTTCCTGCCTGAGACTCCTCGCTACCTTGCTCGCCATGGTCACTTCGATCTTGCCCGTACTGTATTGATCAAGATTCGTGGCACTCAAGACGTGGATATGGAATTCCGGGAGATCAAGACGGCCTCTCAGGAATCCGCGCTGCGCGGTCACGTCTCCGACTTGCTTTTACCTGCGCTCCGGCCAGCATTGATGATTGGCATCGGTCTGGCCATCTTTCAGCAAGTCACCGGTATCAATACCATTATTTATTACGCGCCTTACATTATTCGCACCGCTGGAATCAACTCGATTCAAGGCTCCATTCTGGCTACAGCAGGAATTGGAACAGTGAATGTAGTAATGACGTTGGTCTCAATGTGGTTGATTGATCGCGTCGGACGACGGCCATTGCTGCTGACAGGCATTGCCGGCATGATCATCAGCCTCGGTGCACTCGGATACATCTTTCATCTCGCCAAAGGCGGAGAGTTCGCCGGAGTTGCCGTAGTAATTCTTATGTTCTACGTCGCATCGTTTGCCATCAGCCTGGGACCGATATTCTGGTTGCTGATTGCAGAGATTTACCCACTGAAGATTCGCGGCCTTGCGGCTGGAATTGCGGCGGGTGCCAATTGGCTTGCAAACTTCGCGGTTTCGCTCACATTTCTCTCGCTTTTGAAGTTGCTTGGACCTAGCCTGACTTTTTGGATGTATGGAGTGCTTGCCATTGGTTCTTGGTTGTTCTCCTATTATCTGGTTCCGGAGACCAAGGGGCGCTCTCTCGAAGAGATTGAGAGCTTCTGGCATAAGAGACCCACAGGACAGTGACTGGGGCATCCATTGAGTGCGGGCACTGTATTATGCTTTGTCCGCTTTCTCCGCTATTTGTGAGGCATGAGCGATAGGAATCATGAAAGAGAGATATGTGAGAAATGGACTGCTATTGTTCTTAATTGCATTGAGTATGTCGGCAGTTGGACAGGATGGAAAGAGCGGCGCCGGCACTCCTTCAAACATTGTTTCTGCTGACCAGGTTGCACGATACGTAGACCTGAACCAGGAGCCAGACGATCTTCGACAAGAACTCGATGCGGATGCGATTGCGCTCTCCAAGATACCGTCTGATCCAATCCTGAAACCAGATCCATTTGGAATATTCCTTGATCCCTTTGAAAGGTTGACGGATCGAATCAACCAATCGGCTCATTTGAAGATCGGCGAGACCTATACCTTCGTCAGCCAGTATGCAACGAGTACGCCAGATGGCGTTCGACACGAGCAGGTCAGCGGCCGGGCGGATTTTACGGGAGCTCTAAAAGTTTATGACCATGGCAGCACTGCTGGCATGCTTAGCCTGCTAGTTCGTTCAGGTACCAATATTGGCATCAGTCAGCAATTCAATCTCAGTGATAGTCTTGGCTCCGCGCTGACCCTCAACTGCTTGCAGGGCGGCGGTCCGCAAGAACCAATCATGGTGAATATCCTCTACTGGCGACAGGATCTTCTTCACAAAAGACTCTCCCTTTATCTCGGAAAAATACACCCCAACGAATACATCAGCCTGAGCATGTTCAACAACGACGAGCGCGCGCAGTTCTTGAACGGAAGCAGCGATGGCAACCTGACATTCGCCTCCGATGGTGCATACGCGGGCGGCGCTGCTGTCGAGTACCAGGCGACCTCGCATGTCTACATTCATGCGCTCACAATCGATACCGAGGGATCACCGCAAGGAAACCTGAAAACACTTGCAGATCGAAAGTATATGCAATCCATTGAGACCGGCTGGTTTTCAGGTTCTCCGGGCAAGAAGTTCAGAGATTACCGCATGAACTTCTGGCGCGATGACACACAATCGCTTGGCAGTGGTGTTGGCGGCGGCATTGGTTTCGAACATGAGTTGCGCAGTGGATGGACTCCGTTTGGCAGACTTGGCTTTGCTTCGGATAAAGGAACTTCCATCAAGCAGGTTGAAGAACTTGGTCTTGACCAGGTAAAGCCATTTGGCCGGCGCGGAGATATGTTCGGCATTTCTGTGAGCCATTCGGAGCCGACCAGTGGAGCTAAACACCACGAGAGCGTCTTGGAATCCTTTTACCGGCTTCGCTTGACGAAGAGTGTCGATCTTGGGCCTGATTTGGAACTCTCAAACCACCCATCCTATGCAGCCAAGACCTATACAACCGCACTGCTGGGAATGAGAATGCGGATCATTTTCTAAATGAGAGAGCCTTCAAAAGTGTGAAGGCATCTTCGGACAAAAGGAGCCTCTATGACCACCACAACAAAATGCGAACATCCAGGCTGTAACTGTCAACCCGCAAACGGCAAGAAGCATTGCAGCACAACCTGCGCAGATACAAAGAGTCCAAAGACCCCCTGCGAATGCAAGCACAAGGAGTGCAAGGCTACAGGCTTGAAGATGTAGCAGCGAATCACTCTTGACTCATTGGTGAGTCAAGAGTATCTGCCTGTTTTTCAACCCATTTCAACTATGAAAGGTAAACACCCGCCATGGCATCTTCTGCAACATGCGCACCAACAACTGCTCCACCCGTATTGGATAAGATGTGCATCAATACGCTTCGATTCCTTGCTGTGGACATGGTGCAGAAGGCCAACTCGGGCCACCCAGGGCTGCCCATGGGTTCGGCGTCCATGGCGTACGCGCTGTGGGATCGCTCACTCAAGTTCAACCCGCACGATCCCCACTGGCCGGATCGGGATCGATTCATTTTGTCGGCAGGCCATGGTTGCGCGTTGCTTTATGCTCTGCTTCACGTCACGGGGTTCGAATTACCGCTTGAAGAATTGAAAAACTTTCGTCAATGGGGTAGTCGCACGCCGGGGCATCCAGAGTATGGCAAGACGCCGGGTGTCGAAGCTACCACGGGACCATTGGGCCAGGGTCTTGCGAACGGCGTTGGCATGGCCATTGCTGAGATGGCGCTCGGGGCGCGTTTTAATCGACCCGGTCACCAGATCGTGGATCACTACACCTACGTTCTTGTCAGCGATGGCGATCTTGAGGAAGGAATATCCTCGGAAGCTGGATCGATCGCGGGTCACCAACATCTTGGAAAGCTGATCGTTCTTTACGCCGACAATCATATAACCATCGAGGGTAGTACAGAACTGACGTTTACCGAGGATCGCATGGCGCGATTCGCTGCCTTCGGTTGGCACGTGCAACGAGTCGAACAGAGCAACGACGTTGAAGCCGTGGCGCTCGCACTCAACAATGCCCGTGAAGAAACTGGACGGCCATCCTTGATTGCGGTACGCACGCACATAGGCTTTGGCAGCCCGCATAAGCAGGACACCGCAGCCGCTCACGGCGAGGCCCTAGGCGTTGAGGAAGTGCGTCTTACCAAAGAAGGAATGAATTGGCCAGTTTCTCCTTCGTTTCATATCCCCGAAGAGGCGCTCGATCATTTCCGAAAAGCGGTGAATCGCGGAAGCGTTGCGCAAGAGGTTTGGAAATTGCAATTCAAATCCTTCGCGCTGGAACACCCGAAGCTAGCTGAAGAGTTCCAGAGAGTAATCGACGGACACCTACCGCAAAATTGGGATGCCGGTCTGCCGTCGTTTACTTCGTTGGATGGACCGATGGCAACGCGGGTCGCATCAGGAAATGTGATAGATGTCCTCGTTTCTCGCTTGCCAGAGATGATGGGAGGGTCAGCAGATCTTGGTCCCAGCACGCATACAGACATTCACGGGGCAGGCAGCTTTGAGCCCGAAGATTCGGCGGGGCGCAATATGCACTTTGGCATCCGCGAAAATGCGATGGGTGCCATCTTGAATGGAATGGCATTGCACCGTGGCCTAATTCCATTTGGCGGAACCTTCTTCGTCTTCTGCGACTATATGCGTCCTCCCATTCGACTTGCGGCGATGAACGCACTGCCGGTGATCTATATTTTTACGCATGACAGCATCGGAATGGGCGAGGACGGTCCCACTCACCAACCTGTGGAACAACTCATCGGTCTGCGATCGATTCCGGGAATGACTGTCCTTCGGCCTGCCGATGCCAATGAGACTGTCGCTGCATGGCGAGTGGCGATTGGAAGAAAGCAGGGGCCTGTCGCACTGGTTCTCACACGGCAGAGTCTTCCGGTTCTCGACCTCAATTATTATCCGGCTATTTCCGCTGGAGTTTCGCAGGGTGGATATATTCTCGCAGATTTTCCAGAATTGCAACCTCCGGAGATCATTCTTATCGCAACCGGATCGGAAGTGCATCTTGCAATCGAGGCACGGAACCTACTGCTGAATGATGGGGTGAACGCGAGAGTGGTGAGTATGCCAAGTACCAACCTGTTTGCTTTGCAGTCTGACGCCTACCGGGAGAAGGTTCTGCCCACAGGTGTACCGCTGCTGGTCATTGAGGCTGGTTCTCCACTTGGGTGGCAATCCTTTGTCGGCCCCAAGGTTGCGGTCATTGGGATAGACACATTTGGCTCATCGGCCCCCGGGCCAGTCGTGATGGAGCACTACGGTTTCACCGTGGAGAACGTATGCAGACAGGCTCATCATGTGCTCGACCAACTCAAGGAGAAGGCATCATGCGTGTAGGAATCGCGTCAGATCATGGAGGCTTTGCATTGAAAGCGCATATCGCAGATTTGCTGCGCACTGCTGCCCACGAGGTCATTGACTTTGGCGCACCTCAACCGAACCCCGGAGACGATTATCCGGATTACGTTATCCCACTGGCTAGGGCGGTCGCTGCTGGCACAGTAGATCGCGGAGTCGTGCTCTGTGGTAGCGGTGTGGGCGCATCCATTTGCGCCAACAAAGTCGCCGGTGTGCGCGCCGGACTCATTCACGACGTCTTCTCCGCTCACCAGGGCGTTGAAGACGACGACATGAATGTCTTTTCGCTCGGTGGACAGGTGATTGGGCCGGCTCTGGCTTGGGAGTTGATTGAAACGTTTCTGAAAGCGCGCTTCAGCGGAGCACCGCGACACCAGCGCAGAGTAGATAAGGTGCTGGCATTGGAAACGCATCCCATCGAGCATTGAATGAAGGAGAAATGAAATGAATCGAACCACGCAGAAACTGCACGAAATCGGTCAGAGCTTATGGCTTGATAACATCACACATCGACTGCTTGCAAGCGGCACGCTTATGGGTTATATTCAGGAGCTTTCCGTTACCGGCCTCACATCAAATCCAACCATTTTCGATCACGCTATCAAGAACAGCAGCGACTATGACGATGTCATCCGGCGAAAGTTGGATGAAGGAAAGTCTGGCGAGAAGCTGTTCTTCGAGTTGGCACTTGAGGATCTTACTGAACCTCGCATAATATAGTGACAATGTCGGTCGTGTAGCAGTAAGCTATCAGGCATGACACGATCCAATGCGCCACGACGTGACTTCGCAGCCCTGCAAGAACGCCGCCGCCGCGCCGCGCGTCTGTTTGCCGCCGGCAAGCGTTCACAGGCAGAGATCGCCCGTGAACTCCTCATCAGCCGTCAAAGCGTGAGCCGATGGTTCGAGGCTTGGCGTCAGGATAAGCCGGGTTGGATTCGCGGGGCGGGGCGGGCAGGTCGTCGGCCGAAACTGGATGGGGCGCAACTCAAGCAGGTGGACAAGGCGTTGCGTCAAGGCGCGCAGGCCCATGGTTTCGGAACCGATCTGTGGACATTGCCCCGTGTGGCGGCAGTAATCGAACGGACCACGGGCGTTCACTATCATCCCGGCCATGTATGGAAGATTCTTGCCGCTCTTGAGTGGAGTCTGCAACGGCCGGCCAAGCGAGCGCGGGAACGCAATGACGAAGGTCGGCGGCTGTGGATGGCGAAGCGGTGGCCGGCAATAAAAAAAACGCCCGGCGGCGAAGAGCCTGGATTCTCTTCCAGGACGAAAGCGGAGTCTCGGAGCGGCCGCCGGTAAGACGGACTTGGGCGCCGAAGGGAGAGACTCCGGTGTTGGTTTATGCCTTCAACTGGAAGAAGCTGTCGATCAGCGCGGCACTGGGCTATCGCTGGGACGGCAAGCGATGCCGGTTGTGGTTTCAGACCCGGCCAGGCAGCTACAACGACGAACGGCTGACCGTCTTTTTGCGTGATCTGAAGAAACACTTGCGCGGGCAGAAGGTGATTCTGATCTGGGATGGACTGCCTGCACACAAAAGCAGGAAGATGAAGCAGTATCTGGAGAGCCAGCGTAGTTGGCTGCAGGTAGAGACGCTGCCAGGTTATTCTCCTGATCTGAATCCGGTAGAGGACTTATGGAGCAACATCAAAGGTCAGGAATTGGCCAACCGATGTGTTGCCGGACTTGGCGAGGCTGAAGACGGTGTGCGCAGCGGCATGGAGAGAGTGCGCCAATCCATACTGCCGTTTTCTTTCCTGCACCACGCGGGACTCTTTTTTTGATCTATCGTGTCACCATATTACGCGAGACTCAGTAGGCAGGCGGCCGATCTCTTCCGGCCCATTTATGAACGAACCGACGGTGTAGATGGCTGGGTTTCCTTGGAGGTATCGCCGCTGCTCGCTCGCGACACGGCTGGCACGCTGGCTGCGGCCATGGCTCTCCACAAGCGCGCTGACCGCCCCAATCTCTTCATCAAGATTCCAGGTACCAGTGAGGGACTTTCGGCAATTGAAGAAGCAATTTTCGCGGGCGTGCCCGTCAATGTAACTCTGTTGTTCAGCGGTGCGCAATATGTCGCTGCTGCAGAAGCTTACATGCGCGGTATTGAGCGGCGCATAGCCGCCGGACTGAATCCAGATGTCGGTTCCGTCGCTTCACTCTTTGTCAGCCGTTGGGATGTTGCAGTAGCACAGAATGTGCCTGAGATGTTGCACAACCAATTAGGAATCGCCATCGCCAAGAAGGCTTATGAGTTGTATCGTACACTGCTCGATTCGCCGCGGTGGCAGCGAATTCAAAGCGCTGGAGCCCGCCCGCAGCGTCTTTTATGGGCCAGCACAGGAACCAAGGATCCTATGGCTTCGAAGATTCTGTACGTCCAGGCCCTCGCCTTGCCTTCCACGATCAACACAATGCCCGAGGCAACCTTGAATGCTCTTGCCACTCACCAGGATTTGGTAGAAGCTCTACCGGAAAACAACGACAGAATATTCACTGAATTTGCAATAGCTGGCATTGATACCGATGCCATCGCTACCCAGTTGCTCAGTGAAGGCATCGCTTCGTTCGCCAATTCATGGAGCGATCTTTTGGATTGCATTGCTTCGAAGAGCGAAGCGCTCAAAGCAGCGCTTGCCTGAGCTTCGGGCGGGCGGGGATCTTCACTCGTGTACGCAATTTCTGAGAATTGTGGCTTCAAAGTGCGTACACATCCATTTCTTCAGATACCGCCTTTACCAAGCAGTATTCCAATGCCGAAGGTCACGGCGCCTTCCAATGCGCCGACAATGGTCATTTCAAAGCCGGAGGACCACAAGGAACGTGTAGTGATCAGAGACTTGGCTGCGCCGACGGCAAAGTGGGCAGCCAATGAGATGATAGCCGCAGCAATGACCGCCTCGATCCCATGCATGAAGAAGAAGGGGATGATCGGAATGCTTGCACCGACAGCGGTGGAGAGAGCACCGGAACTGGCCGAAATCAACGGGTTGGAGAGTGCTTCCTCAGAGGAGCCAAGGCGTTCGCTCGCCAGAGCGCACAGCAACTGCTCAGGGTCGCTGGCAATGTGGTTGACCATATGTTGAGCGTCATCCTCTGGAAGGCCTTTGGTTTGATAGTAGAGGGAAAGTAGTTCTCGTGCCTCAGGGCCGTTCATATGGATGGCTTCGCGTTCGCGCGCAACCTCCGCGCGGTAAATCTCGCGCTCACTCTTGGCTGCGAGGTAAGCGCCTGAACCCATCGAGAGTGCGCTTGCGATCATGCCCGAGAGACCCGCGAGAAGAACATATTTGCTGTCGCCGGCGGTGGCACCTGAGACACCAGAGACAATGCCGAAGATAGCACCGAGACCATCATTGACGCCGTAGATGGCATCACCGATCCAAGAACCAGGCCGCTTGCGTCCTTGGTCGCTCTTTGCCAGCAAGTCTTTGAGCGCCGCTTTGATGTCGAGTTTAGTAGAACCGCCCAAGACCGGATAGCGTCCGCGTAACAGAGACCCAAGTTCCTGGTAGTGACCCTTCTCATCCTCGATAACACGATCGAGGATCGCGAGAGAACCTGCATCTCCCAATTCTTTTAGTTGTTCGCCGTATTTTGCAATGTCGCGGCTTTCGTCAATCTCCAATCGGCGTAAGGCCATCTGTATGCCGCCGGCGCGGTTGGCCAACGAGTCCGCCTCCCCTCGTTCACTACCTTTGTAAACCGGTGCCAGACCATTCAACTCACGGATGCGACCAGCCCACAATGCTGCGTGCTCCCATTCGGCGTCAGACAAGTGATGTAGCACCTGGGCGCGCACAGGGTCGCTATCGCGTTCCGCTAAAGTCTGATAGGTATAGTGCCCCTCCATCTCGGCTTGCCAATTGGCACCAAGTGCATCGAGGACTTTCTTAAGTTCGCCGCCGGTCAACGCATCATTGGCCAAGTCTCACTCCTATTTTGCAGGTTGTTCGTCTGTCGTTAACATTTTCCCGGTCAGTGGAAGATTGATCGTGGACTGCGTTCAATTCTGTTTGCCGAATGCTGGAGAATGCTCATGCAACTTGGATGTTCAGGAAATATTGAGATGTGCGAAAGCTGGAAATTTGACAACATCCAGGACCGCACCGAAGGCAACCGCAGCAACAAACTCGGCGGCTATGACTGCAATGGGCAATGGCTTCATTGCGATTCCAAAGCTTGCGAGAGTTGAAATGATAAGGACATCGGCTACCGAAGAGAGTACGAGCCAAATGCTTGGGCGCAGACCCCAGAGATGCTGTCGTCCGCGAATGACATAGGTTGTGGCCTGGCTGCCAAAGACGATACTGACCACGGTCAGCGTTTGAAGTTCCTCAATGCCGAGATGCAACCTGAATTTGCCAACTGCCAGGACTGCCGTGGAGAAGGCAAGAAAGCAGAGTCCGAGCATCACTCCCGCACTCGTGATTCGGCCGATCTGCCAGGAGTTTGGCATCTTGGATGGTCGCACTCGGTCCGTGGTCAGTGACATGGCGAGAAAGTCGCCAGTGATCATCACAATGACCATCAGCATCGGAGTGAGAACCGCGTGCCCCGTCATGACCAGGCCAACCGCCAATAAGAGCGCCTGAAATACCTTCTTCTGAACCGAGTTGAGCGTATAGGTGAGGATGCGTTGAAATGTGATTCGGCCTTCTTTTACAGCAGCCACAATGCCGCCCAGCCCAGCTTCAGTTAACACGACGCCGGCAGCCGACTTAGCGACATCCGTTGCGGTCGATACCGCGATGCCTATCTGTGCCTGCCGCAGCGCAGGCGCGTCATTTGCGCCATCGCCGCACATCCCAACTGTGTGGCCGCTCTTTTGGAAAGCTTTAACCAGGTCGATTTTGCCTTCAGGAAGAACGCCTGCAAAGACCGAGTAATCTTGCGGTTGAATGCCGTCTGGTAGCTTGCCGGGCGGGCAGACTGATCCCTGCAATCCAACCGCTTGAGCGACGATTGCAGCAGTGGCCGGAGCATCGCCTGTCACCATGACTGTGCGCACGCCAAGACCATTCAACTCCGAGATAAGAGAGGCTGAGTCAGTCCGCGGCGGGTCGCTCAGGGCTATCAATCCAATGATCTGGTTTGATGATGGCGCTCCCACAGCAACTGCCAATACTCGAAAACCTTGCTTTTCGAGTTCTTCTACGATAGCAGTAGCGGCAGGCGAAGGCGCGGTAAGTGCGACAACCGCAGTGAACGCTCCCTTGATCATTCGTTCCGAATTCCCCTCTGGATCTGTCGCTGCTGCTTCCGAGGTTTTCTTGACAGGATCGAACGGGACAAAAGCGGTCAGGTTTGGCAAACCGGTGGCTATCTTGTGCGACGCAGCGAGTCGAATGGCAGCGTCAACTGGGTCCTGACCTCCTACAGAACTTGCCAGCGCGGCCATTCCGAGAACGTGCGCTTCGTCGAATCCAGGCAGTGGACGAACGCTCGTGACTGTTAGTTCATTGCGTGTCAGAGTTCCGGTCTTGTCTGAGCACAATACATCGATCGATGCAGCTTCGTCCACAGCGGAAAGCCGAGTTGGCAATACTCCCTGCTTGGCCAGAGCGCGAGCTCCAATCGCGGCAGCGAGCGTGAATGTTGCCGGTAATGCGACTGGTATGATGGCAAGCACAGAGGTCAGCAACAACGGAATCATCTCGCTCGACGGCATCGCATGGTGATAGGCGTAGGCTCCTATCGCGGCGATAACGAGAGAATTGAAGATCGCTAGGTTGCGGATGATCCTGAGCACTGCTTTCTGCTGCGTGCTCACCACATGAGCAGTGCGAATGAGTTCGGCCGTGCGGCCAAATTTAGTGCGCGTACCGGTGGCCGTTACGATGGCAGTGGCCTCGCCGCGCCGAACCAAAGCTCCAGCAAATGTATCTAAGCCAGGACCTGCCTCAATAGGAAGGGATTCACCTGTAAGCATCGACTGATCGAGTTCAACCGATCCACTAATTAAATGCACATCGGCAGCAACCACGCCACCAAGCGACAGCTTTACCAGATCGTCGCATACCAGCTCTGCTGCGGGCACAGTCTTCCATTCACCGTCCCGCTGGACCGAAGCGTTGAGAGCCAGGCGGGATTTGAGAGCGGCAAGAGTTGCCTGAGCGCGGCTTTCCTGAAAGTAAGCAAGAGCCGCGTTGAAAACAAGCAGAGCAGCTATGACCGCAGCCTCGTAATACTTATGAAGGACGACCTCAAGCACAACGGACGCTTCAAGCAGCCATGGTACAGGTGCCCAGAATTTAGCCAGTGCATTACGCAGTGGATGAGCCGACGTGTCCGGCATTGCGTTGGGGCCGTCTTTTTCAAGACGGCCCCTGGCTTCCTCGCTTGTGAGGCCCTTTGGGTCGGCTAAGTTCTTTTCTGATGAGGTTGGTGTTTCCACGCTATTCGCATTCAAAGTTGGTCCCCGAATTGTGCAATCTTGCTACCACCATTCCATCGAGCGTGTCGAAGGCGTCTTCAGATCCGGGTTTGGCTTTGCAGAGCGAAGAAGCAAGAGCGGGCACTGCACGAGCTTGACAACCTTCTCGGCAATCGAGCCAAAGATCAGCGGATGCCAGCCAGAGATTCCGTGCGTCGAGATTACGACCATGTCGATATGCTCTCGGTCCACCACTTCCATGATGTTTCCAGCCACATCATTTCCAATTTCGAGAATGGTTTTCGCCTTAATGCCTTTTCCAGAGAGAACCGCATGGCACTTCGCCAAATGCTTTTCAACTTGAGTTCTTGCCTCTTTCAGAAACGATTCTTCTGGAACAAAATCAGGCAAGGTTGTGGTCGGGAAAAACGGAATGACATTGACGAGAAACAACTCGGCGTGAAAGTGCAGTGCCAAGTCACTTGCCATCTCCAATGCAGCCTTTGATGATGGACTGAAGTCAATGGGCAACAGAATCTTTGTTGGAATTGACGGAAATACGCGAACTTCTGACATGATGCACTCCTCTAAGAATCAGTGTGGCTTTATTGTCGTTGCTCATCTCAGCGATGACTGTTCTCTATTGAGCATCAAGTCGTGTACCCGATTGCTCAGAACTTGCGGTCTATAGGTGGAAGACTCACTCTGAACCGAGTGCAGCCGAGTAACGGAGCTGCGAGCTGCATTTTGATGACATTCACAGTCAATTCTGAAATGGAGAAGATCATGACCACGACAAACTCTGTAGTAGCAGTTTATGACACCCACGAGCAGACCGAAAACGCTATTAAACAGCTGCAAGAGGCGGGCATTGATATGAAGAGCCTTTCGATTGCAGCCAGGAATACGCACACCGATGAACATGTCGTTGGCTATTACAACGCTGGTGACCGTATGAAGTATTGGGGCAAGGTCGGAGCATTCTGGGGCGGATTCTGGGGACTGTTATTCGGCTCCGCTGCATTCGCAATACCAGGACTCGGACCTATTTTGGTAGCAGGTCCGCTCGTGGCATGGATCGTCGCAGGTCTTGAAGGCGCAGTCGTTGTCGGAGGCGTCAGTGCTGTTGGCGCAGGCCTCGTGAGCATTGGCATTCCCAAGGACAGCGTTCTGAAATACGATGTGGCGCTGAAGACTGACAAGTTTCTGCTGATTGTTCATGGTACGCCGGATGCAGTAGACAAAGCAAAGGACATCATCGCGGGGACCGAACATAGTTACTACACAGTACATAGCGAGAATGTCTTTGCTTAACATCAATTTGCTATCAATTGGGAGCGGGATGCACCAAGACAAGGTCTCGGGTCATCCTGCTCGAAACTGGTGTGAAAGGTAATACCAATGAAACAGAGCAGTTCGTTCCAGGCCATGATATTTGCGGTAATTCTTGCTGCTGGCGCTCTCGCGGCTTTCTCCTTGCATCATAACTCATCCGATGTTGCGGCCATCGTCATCCTGTGTCTGTCGCTTGTTCTGGCTTACATTGTTGCTTCGGCAATCCAGGTTGCAGACCAATGGAACAAGGCAGTTGTTCTACGGCTAGGGAAATTCAGATCTCTTGAAGGCCCGGGCTTGTTCTTGATCATCCCAATTGTCGAATCCATTCCTTACTGGATCGATACGCGCGTCCTGACAAGTTCATTCAAGGCAGAGAAAACCCTGACGAAAGACACTGTGCCAGTGGATGTGGATGCGGTTTTGTTTTGGAAAATCATTGACCCCAAGAAAGCAGCCTTGGATGTAGCGGATTATCAGAGCGCAATCAACTGGGCCTCACAAACGGCCCTGCGCGATGTGATTGGCAAGACGATGCTCTCCGACATGCTCGAGGGAAGAGACAAGATAAGCGTTGACTTGCAGAAGATCATTGACGTTCGTACTGAGCCGTGGGGCATTAATGTTATTTCCGTCGAGGTGAAGGACGTGTTGATTCCATCTGCGTTGGAAGACGCAATGTCAATGCAGGCGCAGGCCGAGCGCGAGCGTCAAGCCCGTGTAATCCTTGGCGACTCCGAGCGTCAGGTTGCAGAAAAATTCGGAGAGGCAGCCAAGACCTACACCAACAATCCGGTCGCCTTGCATCTTCGTGCAATGAATATGCTGTACGAGGGATTGAAGCAGAATTCCACCATCGTGATTGTCCCCAGCACCGCAGTTGAATCAATGCAATTGGGCGGTTTGGCAGGTCTGACAGCGTTGACTATGGGGCTAGGCCAGGAGCGAGCAATCAAAGAGAGATTGGAGCAAAGCCATGCATCTACTGCGCCAATCCCAGAAGATAGTTCACTTCCTCTCACACCTTGCCATACAGAACAGTTGGGAAACCCGTGTACAGGAAGTTTTTAGCGGGGGAAGATGGCTCCCTTGCATCTTTCTGCACGTAGGACTGAAAGAAGGCAATCTCAAAGCAGATGCCGCCGAGATCCAATCGTACAACAGCAATTGCCTATCGAGCCTATAATGGATGTGTCCTCGGAAGGAGACACGTCCTTGCTCAAGAAACCGTTGCTGATCGGTCTTGCAGTTGTCCTGGCGATCTCTACTTCCCCTGCTCTGCTGGCGGTAAACGCCGCAGTTCCAGCTGATTCAGTAACCTACAGGCTGCGACTCTATCATCTCCATACGGGCGAACATCTCGATGTGGTATACCGCATTGGCAATCAGTATCTGCCTGATGGAATTGCGGAGTTGGACCATTTCCTCCGTGACCACCGCACCGGCGATGTGAAGGACTACGACATCCGTGAATTCGATCTGCTACATGACCTGTTGGTAAAACTGGGGCATCCTGATAACGAAATCGACATTGTCTGCGGGTATCGCACTCCGTGGAGTAATACCTATCTCCGCGAGCGCAGCAGCGGCGTTGCACTACACAGTCAGCACATGGAAGCCAAGGCCATCGACATCCGCATTCCCGGCATTCAAACTGCCCTGGTGCGTGATGCAGCGCTCGCTCTTCAGAGAGGCGGCGTAGGGTATTACGCCCAGTCGGATTTTGTGCATGTCGATGTTGGTCCAGTGCGCCACTGGTAGTGCGGCTCGCCGATCTAATGATAGGGCTGTCCATGGGACAGCGATTCATTGAGCGGGGCATCGTTCCCATAGATGTCGTCGTAGAAATAAACTTCGCCATTTTCCTCGACGATTGCAGTCAGATACACAATCACAACTGGCAGTGGCCTGGTGAGGTTCACCTGTTGATTGTTCGGTCCCGACTGCATGGCGGCTTCTATCTTCTCTAGCGTCCACTTCGGCTGATCATGCAGCAGCCACGCCGCAAGTTCTGCAGGCTTTTCCACACGAATGCATCCATGACTGAAGTCGCGTCTCGACCGGTTGAACAACTGCGGAGTCGGAGTGCTGTGAAGATATACGTCAAATTCATTGGGAAACATGAACTTGACCAATCCAAGTGCGTTCGACGGTCCTGGCTTTTGCCGCACCAACAACTTCCCGGATTGTATCTGAGCCAGCATGGCGGCGCTTACTGTTCCGCCGCTGACAACCTTCCCACTTTGATCTGTAGCCTCGAAGCCCTTCCTTGCCAGATAGCCGGGATTCTTGCGAAGTTTAGGCACAATTTCAGCACGAATAATATCTAAAGGAAGATTCCAATACGGACGAAAGATGATGTACTTCATCTCCTTGACAAAGACGGGCGTCTGATGTTGAAAGGCTTTCCCTACAACGACATTCATGCGCATCGCGATAGTGTGATCGTCTGAAAACACTCGCAACATGAACCCTGGAATATTCACCGTGACGGGCAATCGTGGATAATCTGGCGGCAGCCATCTCCACCTCTCAAGAGCATCTTCCAACTGGGTTATGCGGACGCTCAACGGAACATTCAACTGGCGAAGTGTTTCTTTATCTAATTCGCCGTCAGAGTTCAATCCGTGGCGGGCTTGAAAATGTTTTACCGCATCTGCCAATGGCTTGTCGTAGGCAGTTCCATCCGAATTCACAGCAGCGTTCTGTGACAAATCGCCAAGCAGGCGAAGGCGCTGGCCTAACTGTGCCACACTGCTGTATGTATCGCCAATGTGCACGGTTTGCAGCGGAACAGGCAACGGTTGACTATGGTCCTGGGCTGCAAGGGTTAGATAGGTTTGCAATGCGGTCTCTGTGCGCTTATAGCCAAGGTATTGAGGTTCTACCTCGTTCAATACTTCCTGCACATTGCTTGCCGTCAGGACCAATTGTGAAAGGAACTGCGGCAAGTCGTAGTGCTTCTGGTTAAGATCAATCCCAAATCCAACAGGCTTCGGATTTAATCTTCCAGTGCGGAGATTAGAGAGATACCGCATCGTACTGATCGTCAAAGCTGCGTCGAATTGTGCCACAGTATCAGCGTTTCCAGACCCGGCTTTGAGAGCAACCAATCGGGCCGGCCACTGCGATGCATCGTAGTCTTCTGCGTTCAATCCCTTATGCTGGCTGTCTTCGAGAGCCGAGATAACGGCCAGTGCCTGTGGTGTCGCTTGACCTTCGCGGACCCACGCTGGTGTGTAATGAATAGACTCATACATCGATTGAACATTTTGTCGACAATCGTCAAAGTTCGCCCAATGGAGCACAGCAAGCGTCTCGGCGGACGTGAGTGTACGCAAACGATCAGCAACTGCTTCAGGGTCTACGTTCTTGCTTCCCATGCCAGGCAAAGCTTCTCTCAGCGAGTGGCAACCGGATGCAAACAGGCAAAATATCAGTAATAACGCGTATGCGGTGGCAGTATTTGCAGGACGGTTGAGAAATAGACAGGCAGAGTGGGGTTCGCACTGATGAGCAATGCGATTGGATAAGCTGGTTTCTGGCGTGGTTGCAGATGATGCATTCGATGAGCGCAACATGATTGTAGGTATGGTCAAAGGGCTTGTCCGACCCGGGTCTCGCCGGCCGGCCTAACGTTCCGATATGCACGCATAAGCGCAGATGCCTGTATAACGACTTCTGCGTGCTGCGCAATAGTTCTGTTCAACCAGGTCTCGAACCCGTCGGCGGAATGATTAAAATATGAAGGAAGATGTTTTGCGCCCGGTCTTTTACGCGCTACAAGAGGCGTGTGATCTGGCTGGTTGAAGCTCTGATAAGTCATCCTTATTCCTGTTCCGATTACATTGTAGACAAGCATAACCACGTTGATGAAAATTGTTTCTTATTGCCGAGATGTCAGGCTACAAATCAACCAAATTCCGTGAAGCCATTTATTCGCCCAGCTTCAACGAAAGCAAGATCAGCTAGTCAACATTGGCTGGTAATGGAGGCAGTTTTCGCCAGTGCCGGAGACACCCAGGACTAATTGCGCGTTATAGACGGCATCTCGTGCACCGTGGACGATGAGTAAATACTTGTCGGTCTTCAAAGCCACTTCGTATTTGATCACACTGTCCTTCGGAATGCCGATACTCACCAGACCTGCCCCAAGCGCGCTGACTCCGCCAACCACAACAGCGCCCTCAAGACCAGCGACAACCCAGCTAACAAGAGGACCGGCTACCAGAATCGGCCCCAACCCCGGTATTGCGAATGCGGCGGACCCGAACAACAGTCCCCAGAATCCACCCCAGAATGCCCCGACAGATCCCCAATACTTCATGCGGTCACCTGCATTGTAATAGCCGACGACCTGTTCATCGGTGTGCATGTTTCTGCCTACGATTGAAAGGCACTTCATTTCGACGCCAGCTACTTGAAGCGCCTTGATCGCTTTTTCTGCCTGTTCGTGAGTATCGTATACGGCGACAACTGAATTTGTTGCAGACATTGTTTTCTCCATCAATCTCATAGTAGGTAGCGCAAACCGTGAACCGCTGCAGGCGTCGAGTCACATTCTTGACAAGAGCCGTGGCGCTGATCTTTCGAACGCGCACACCGTCAAAGTCCGATACTGACGCCATTACCGCACGATTGACATGATCCTCCCATCGCGAACCGGTAACCATCTGTTCAATTGGATACAGTCATTTCAATTTGGCAGATAGACAATCGCATTGTGTGATGGAAGCACTTCACGCAAAAGCCTCTTGCGGTGGTGTGGCAAGACGCATTCGGTAGATAGAAAGAGAAAGCGCGATGTCTACGACGCAATTTGATCCAGAACCGAACACCTACCTCGTAGGTGGAGGTATCGCCTCTCTTGCCGCAGCGGTCTTCTTGATTCGCGATGGGTTTATTCCCGGGCACACAATTACGATCATTGAGGAATCATCCAGAATCGGTGGCAGTCTGGACGCAGCCAGGAATCCAGATGACGGTTATGTGATGAGGGGCGGTCGCATGATCGAAAGCAAGTATTTGTGCACCTTCGATCTCTTTTCATCAATCCCCACTCTCGATGGGAGTCGAACCGTGACGCGGGAGATACTTGACTGGAATGAAACGATGAAGACCGCGTCGAAGTCCCGCCTCTTTCGAGATGGACGCAGTATCGACGCGCCCGCGTTTGGCTTGAGCGAGAGTCATATTCTGACGCTTGAGCGCCTGGCACTTGAACCCGAACATCTCCTTGGACGAAGCACCATCTCCGATCAGTTTGATCCTGAGTTCTTTAAGTCGGACTTCTGGCATATGTGGTGCACGACTTTTGCCTTTCAACCCTGGCATAGCGCGGTTGAATTCAAGCGTTACCTCGTACGCTTCACCCACATGGTTTCTGGGTTCAGCACACTTACTGGCATCATGCGAACCGTCTATAACCAGTACGATTCGATGGTGCGGCCGCTCCAGAAATGGCTCGAAGAACGCGGCGTGAAAATCATGCTGGATACAGATGTTATCGATCTAAGCTTCTATTATGAAGATGACAGTTATTCTGTTGATCAGATTATTATCGATAATGGCGCATGTCTAAAAGAAATCGCTATTAACAAGCAAGACAGAGTTATCATCACGCTGGGTTCCATGACAGAGGCTTCCAGTCTTGGCTCTATGGAATCGCCTCCGCCGTTGCTCGGTAAACCCGATAGAGGTTCTTGGGCTCTGTGGGAGAAGATTGCCGAAGATCATGCTCAGTTCGGCCGCCCTGACAACTTCGCTGAGCACATTGAGCAATCCAAGTGGATATCCTTTACGACCACTCTTCACGACCCAATGTTCTTCCAATTAATCCACGATCTAACCGGTAACGTTCCCGGTGAAGGCGGCCTTATTACCTTTCCGGAATCGAGTTGGCTTGCCTCGATTGTGTTGCCGCACCAGCCACATTTCATCGGGCAACCAGATAATGTACAGGTTCTCTGGGGTTATGGATTGTTCGTCGATGTGCCAGGCAACTACGTGAAGAAGCCTATGTCGAAATGCTCAGGGCGTGAAATCATGTCGGAGATACTCGGCCATTTGCACCTCGAAGCGCATACCACCGAAATTCTCGATACCGCCAATTGCATCCCCTGCATGATGCCTTTTATCACCAGCCAGTTTCTTCCTCGAAGCAAGGGTGATCGTCCTCAGGTGATTCCTGAAGGCTCGAAGAATCTTGCCTTCGTCGGGCAGTTTTGCGAATTGCCGGACGATGTGGTGTTCACAGTGGAGTACTCCATTCGCTCTGCGCAGACAGCGGTTTATTCATTGATTGGCTTGGACCGAAAGGTGCCACCCGTATATAAGGGGCAATTCAATCCCCGCGTATTGCTGGATGCATTTCTAGCTTTGCACGAAATTGGCGTCTAGATCGGACGACCACGGGTGAGCTATATCTAACATGGTTAGCTCCCATTGCGTGTAGACAAAACCGAGGCCATAAGTAAGGGGACCACTATTGCTCCTTTGGAAGTCGTTTCTGATCGCCTTCAGTGTTCTTCTGCCGCTGATCAATCCGCTCGGTTCGGCTCTGGTTTTTCTCGGGTTGGCTGGAGAAGCGCCCCCGAAAGTCTATCGCTCATTGGCGCGCAGAATCGCCATCAATAACATCATCTTTCTGGCAATTATTGAGTTATTGGGGGCGGCGATTCTCAATTTCTTCGGCATATCTCTGCCGATCGTCCAGCTTTCCGGCGGCATTGTCATCGCGGCGATGGGTTGGTCTGTCTTGAACGAAAGGGATGCCCGTGCGATGCTAAAGAACAAGGAAGAGGAGAGTGAGGTTCGCGACGAGACACGAACGCGATACCTGGAACAAGGAGCTTTTTACCCGTTTACCTTTCCGGTGACCTCCGGGCCTGGAACGCTTGTCGCGTTGCTGACTCTCACCGCTCATATCTCGGATCGAGTGATTTCAAAAAATATTCTGGCTCATGCAGGAGTATTTCTCGCCGTAGTTGTCCTCAGCGTCCTTGTCTACTTCTGCTATGCATATGCGCCGAAGATCACCAATATCATTCCGCCATCAACAGCGCATGGAATTCTGCGGGTAGTTGCATTCATTCTGCTTTGCATTGGCGTTCAGATCGCATGGAACGGCTTGGATACGCTGCTTTCAAATCTGCTGCGTCCGTGATTGCGATTGACTGAATATCCGCTTAATTCATATCGCATGTGTCAGTGTGCAAATATGCACAGTCCGCAACCCGCGCATATGAGATGATCCAGCATCTCATACCAGTCATTGCGTCGGAAATGCATCGATGCATATCGGCTGACGCACAAGCAACTCCGTGTAGGTAGACAGGATGAACAACATGCCAATCAAAGCAGTTCTGCACATTGGGAATAACCCTGAAGAAGCGCAGTTGATCGGCGATATGTTCAAACATCATGGGGCATACTCATTCATATTGACCCATGTGGAGTGTTTGGCGGACGCTGAGATGTATCTTGCCGAGCATTCGGTGAGCGTAGTTCTGCTGGACCTGGATTGCGCTCTCGCGTCAGGCGCGGATGCAATATCCCGAACCATGGCAGCGGCGGGAGGCGCTTCCATCGTGCTGCTCACTAGCCAAAGAGATGAATCCATCGCCGTACATGCTATGGAGAGTGGAGTGCAGGACTATCTGATTAAGAGTAAATTCGAGCCGGGCGAACTAATTCACACCCTACGTAATTCCATGGCTCGCAAAAAGCTCGAAGAAAGCTTGCTCTTTGAAAAGAACCGGGCCCAGGTTACTCTTGACTGCATCGGCGATGCTGTAATATGCACCGATAACGAAGGAAATGTATCATTCCTTAATCCCATCGCAGAAAGGTTGACGGGCTGGTCGCTAATGGAGGCAACTGGCCGACCACTGGCCGAGTCATTCCGCATTATGGACGCGGCGACTGGGACGCTTGCCTCCGATCCGACGAGGAATGTCATTGAGCAAGGCCGGACCACTCATCTACCATTAAACTGCATCCTCACCCGACGCGACGGGAACCAGATATTTATCGAAGACTCTGTCGCCCCCATCCGCGACAGTAGCGGAGTGGAAGCCGGATCAGTGCTGGTATTCCGCGATGTGAGCGCGGCGCACGCCCAGGCAGCAGAGATCACTCATCTTGTTGAACACGACCCACTGACCGGCCTGCCGAACCGCTTGCTATTGAACGACCGTCTTGATCAGGCGATAGCGAGGTCCGGACGAAAGACGAGTACGATGGCTGTGCTGTTCCTGGATTTGGATGGCTTTAAGCACATCAACGATTCTCTGGGACATCCGGTTGGCGACCTGCTTCTTCAATCTGTAGCTGAGCGACTGCAAGGCTGTATCCGCGCCCCTGACACGGTCAGTCGACAGGGCGGTGATGAGTTTGTGGTGCTGCTCAACGATACACAGAATGCAGAATCCGCCGCTATGACAGCCAAAAGGATTCTAAACGCTATAGCCTTACCACATGACATTAAAGGCCGCGACCTGAACGTCACCGCCAGCATCGGAATAAGCGTTTTCCCTTGCGATGGAGTAAACGCAGAGACGCTTATCAAGAATGCCGACACAGCGATGTACCAGGCAAAGGCCGGCGGCCGGCGGATATTCAGGTTCTTCACGCCGGAGATGAACGTCCGCGCGGTCGAACGGCAATCCATGGAAGAAGACATGCGCCGCGCTCTTGTTCAGGATGAATTTAGTCTGGTCTACCAACCCATCGTCAATATTCAATCTGGAGTTATTACCGGGGCGGAAGCGCTTCTGCGTTGGACGCACCCGACACACGGACAAATTGAACCGTCGGTGTTTATTCCGGCGGCGGAAGACAGTGGCTTGATTCTGCAAATCGGTGCCTGGGTTCTGCGAGAAGCCTGTAGGCAAGCGAAGGCTTGGATGGATGCGGGCTTGCAACCCATCACCATGTCCGTGAATGTCTCCGCAACCCAGTTTCGCAGTGAGGACTTCATGGATAATCTGAACGCTATCCTGGATGAAACCGGTCTACGCTCGGAATATCTCAATCTTGAGGTCACCGAAAGTGTCCTTATGGAGCGAGCTAAACCTGGAGTACCCATTTTCGAGACAATAAGGGATCGCGGGATGCTGGTGTCTGTAGACGATTTCGGCATGGGCTACTCAAGCTTGAGCTATTTGCAAAAGTTCCCGTTGGATGTGCTCAAGATCGACCAGTCATTTGTGCGCCAGATCTCTGCGGACCCCAGCGAAACGAGCATTGTGAGCGCGATTATCAGCATAGGAAAGAGTTTGAAACTGCGGGTGGTCGCCGAGGGGGTTGAGTCGGCGCAAGACTTGGCATTTCTCAAAACGCAAAGCTGCGACGAGGCACAGGGTTTCTACTTCAGCCGCCCGGTTCCCGCCGACCAGTTCGCCAAGCTACACAAAAAGGAGATGAATTGATTTCAGGGAAGTAGTGGATGAGAGCAGTACTCTGCTGGTAGCCAAATTATCTACCTTTAGAGACTATGAAATGATGGCATTAAAGGTTTGCCTCCTATGTTATATGCAAAACTACTCAGATCATTTGCAATATTGCGGCCAGGCTGGAAGAACGCGTCTATCTTTTGGAAATGTTGGCAAATCACTTGACGAACAAACAGCGCATCAACGCATTTATCTTCGCCGTATTGGCCGTCATGATTCTAATTCCAAGGATCGGCTGCGCACAGGCTGCCTTGCTGATCGAGCAGCCCTATGGCTTTTTTGGAGTTGTTAATCCGACGGGGCACAATGCAGTCTATTTTGAGCGAATCTGTGCTGATACTCCGGTGAGACTGAGACGCTGCAACTCCGGCGAGTTGGGCGCGGTTCTCTCCCGCTATCAAGGGATGTCTGGCTACGACTGGGTGGCAATCCCTCTGGTTCCATATTTATATTCTGTCGAAGATATTGCAGCCGTTCAACCACACATCGATCCGCCTACGGTCAAGCGACTACGCAGTCGATATCACGAGGCTCATCTGCTCTGTCTGGGAGAAACACTGCGTCCTGGTAATCTGATAAAGGGAGGGTGGACGCAACTGGTGGGCGCGGCGTATGAACGGCGCATCTATGCCTTTCGCTTTGAAACAACCGAAGCGCAGGATGATGCCCTGATTGCATTATTGAACTCTCAACCGAATCATTCGCACTTCGATTTGATCGTCAATAATTGTGCCGACTTTGCGCGCAAGCTCCTCAATTATTATTATCCTGGAAAATTCAAGCGTGGAATATTTCCAGATGCGGGCGTGACTACTCCCAAGCAACTGGCTCACAAGCTGGCACGTTGTGCGCGAAAACATCCTGAGATGAATCTTACGGTCTTTGAGATCCCTCAGATTCCAGGCAATCGCCGCCTGAGCCACTCTAACAAGGATGTTGACGAATCTCTTTCGACGACTCTTTATGCGATCCCAATCGCGCTGGTCAATCCTTATCTGGCGGGAGGTCTATTTGTGGACTATCTTGTACGTGGACGCTATCGCATCGTTCCCAAGCATCCCATGGTCTTGACACCAGACGAACTAACGGCGTGGGCTCGACCCGCCTCAGTAAGCCGATCATTGGTCGCGCACTCTCCTGCCGTAGTTCATCCTACTGGCGCTGAGTCAATGACTTCAGAACCCGTTGTGCCCGCTGCATCCGAGTCTCCGTTGCTAATGATCGCCGAACCAAGCCCACAAGATGTGAAGAAAATGCAACCATGAATAGTTCTTTATCGGTCATCACGCATTCACTGCTCGGCATTCAACTGTTTGCTCCGAGAAGCATGAGCAAAAGAGAGCAGAAGCAGTTCACTTCGAATAGTTCAATTACGAAGGAGGAGATTTCAGAGAGCGCAATCAAGAATTCAAGCCTAATCGTGATGAGTTTCTCCAGGCGTCTTTGGGATGATTTTCATGAGCAAGGGGAATGCAAGTGCAACGATGAAATATGCGCCTGTCACGCCCAACGCGAGTATGGGGAGGCCAGCGGCACAAGCCATGCCGATGGCCGTGACCAGCCAGACGGTTGCCGCCGTGGTGAGGCCATTCACTTTGTCTTCTCGCACAAAGATCAGACCGGCGCCAATGAAGCCGATGCCTGAGACAATCTGGGCAGCAACACGAGAAGGATCGAGAACGATGCGATTTTCGGCAAGAACATCTGTGAATCCGTATTTCGAGATGAGCAGGAAGAGAGCAGCGGCGGTGCCGATAATCGTATAAGTGCGCAGTCCAGCGCTCTTATGACGAATCTCGCGCTCCAACCCAATGACAGCGGACAGAAGAAATGCCATTCCCAACTCAACAAACTGTTTGACGCCTTGACCGGAAACTCTGAAATCATCATGCGAGCATTGTATTCCCGCATCGCAAAGCAGGATGTTCACATCACAACAAACAGATCTTCACGCGTGTTGAACTGCACGATTCAAGTTGATTTACTCTGAGAACCATCGTTATTTGCTGGTAAAGCACCACTCACCCGAACTTTGATTTCATTGAGGACTCCCTTCATGCCTTCACTTTTAGACCCCATTCAGATTGGCGAAATCACTCTCCCGAATCGTGTCATCATGTCTCCCCTGACGCGTCTGCGCGGCACGTCCGATCACATACCAACAGAACTTATGATTGATTACTATACTCAGCGCGCCACTGCCGGCCTGATTATCTCTGAAGGCATTCCGGTTCTACCGCAAGGCGTGGGATATGCGAATGTTCCTGGTATTTGGTCGCTCCAGCAGACCGAGGCATGGAAGCCTGTGACGGAGTCCGTACATCGTGCTGGAGGGCGCATTTTCGCACAGATCTGGCATGTCGGCCGCATCTCTGATCCGCGGTTTCTGGATGGTCAGCTTCCCGTTGCACCAAGCGCTATTCGACCTGCTGGACATGTCAGTCTCGTACGCCCGGTTACCGAGTATGTAACTCCTCGTGCATTGGATATATCCGAGATTCCGGGCATCGTTGAGGGATTTCGCAAAGGTGCGGAAAATGCCAAGATGGCAGGCTTTGACGGCGTGGAGATCCACGGAGCCAATGGCTACTTGATTGACCAGTTTCTTCAGGATGGTTCTAATCACCGCACCGATGAGTATGGCGGAACGATCGAGAACCGCGCACGGCTCATGCTTGAAGTGACCGATGCGGTGATCTCCGTTTGGGGCGCTCAACGTGTGGGAATGCACCTGGCACCACGCGGCGATTCTCAGGATATGCACGATTCAAATCCTGTAGCAACTTTTGGTTATGTGGCGCGTGAGCTTGGCAAACGTGGGCTTGCCTTTCTTTGCGCGCGCGAGTACTTTGGTCCAGACAGGCTCGGGCCGCAACTCAAGAAGGAGTTCGGCGGAGTCTACATTGCGAACGAAAAGTATACCCACATGCTGGCTGACCAAGTGATTCAGGATGGCGAAGCGGATGCCGTGGCTTTCGGTCAGCTTTTTATTGCCAACCCCGATCTGCCGGCTCGCTTTGTGAATCATGCGCCGCTGAACACACCAGACCCCAGCACTTATTTCACGCCTGGGTCGCGCGGCTACACCGACTATCCCGTTCTGCTTGCGTCACAGGACTTGACTGCTCTCGTAAGTAAGTAGGCTGAGAGAGCCTGCGCAATCGAGGAAACGCCATGAATGATAACCCAGCGGCCGGGATTGGCAGACATGGTCGGCTGCCATGTATCTCTATGCGGCTGAATGCGTGCAACGAAAGAGAAACCCATTCTTCGACCTAACGCGAACGGGCAATTTCGACTCAGCAGAATTGCGTTAACAGATCAATAGCTCGACTCATAATGCAACCACTGTACACTATTTCATAATATTCAGAAAGATTTACGCCACGCCGGTCAATACATGACTCAGCGTGGCGCTTCTTGTGAATTCATTTGCGTATAGCAGGCACACCCTTACTGCTTGAACAAAGCCGCCATTGCGCTTGGACCACGTGCAAGTCTGTATTTATCGCTTGCCTACGTGGCCGCGTCCATCTCGAACTTCATTCCCTTTGAAGTGATCAACTTTATCGAAACGCCTCGAAGGCTCTGCTCTCTCGCCACGTTGCGGTCTTGGTCCGCTATAGCCATGTTCGGGGTGAAAGCGATTATTGACATGTCCCCGGAAATTGTCGCCACCATGAAACCAGGGGCCAGCGCCAACAAAGATGCGACCATTAAACCACTCCGGACCGTAGTAACCATAAGGAGCACAGTCATAGGGCGCAGCATCGTAGTATCCATAAGGGCATTCAGGGGCAATGCCGATTTCGACACCAATTTGAGCCGCTGCTTTTGGGGCCGTCACCATCATGGCGCATCCAGCAATAGCTGTCAGTGCAAAAAGCTTGAATCCTGTCATCTGCTTTCCTCTCAATTGGGCCCTCACAATAGGCCCACATTCTTTGTTCACGATAGAGAACTGGATCCCCAGGGTCTGAGCAGAAACGATCACACGGAATATATATGAAGTCGAGTCGGCGGTCCGTGACTAATGCACACCAACTGTTAGAGGGCGCATCGACGATCGTGCCTATTCATCTCCAGTTCTTTCATCCTAGCTTGTGATTGTCGTGACAGAGGCGCGCATGTCGTTGCGCTGCAGGACGCAGATATGTTTCGCTTCATCGTTCGAGACTGAATTGTCAACAATTCTGTTTAGTCGTGCAGCACAACATTGACCAGAGAGCTATTGATGACCATTCCGGTGCTGCTGTAGTCGATGTAACCAAGATCGCGGAAGCGATTGAGGAAGAAGCTGACGCGCGATCTGGTAGTGCCGATCATCTCCGACAGGGTCTCTTGACTGATCTTGGCGATCACGGGAATCGGCTTGGATTCCTGACCAAAGTTAGCCATCAACATAAGCAACCGGGCTAGCCGCTTTTCGCTGGAATTGAACAAATGATCGACTAGATCGGATTCCATGCGTATATTGCGGGAAAGCAGATGCGCGAGAAACTGCTCAGCAAACTCCAGGTCGCGATGAAGAAGTCCCTGCATGACAGACTTTTCAATGCGCATGATGCTGCTGGGTTCAATTGCGTACGCAGAGGAAATACGAAGTTGCTGACCCGCCAGAGAAGCTTCACCAAAAAAGCTGGATGCCGGTAGATGAGCAATAACAGCTTCCTTGCCACTCATCGATACGACAGTAAGTTTTACCTTTCCGCTTTGAATATAGAATATGGCATTGGCCTGATCGCCTTGCGAAAAGACGGAATCTCCTGTCAGGTATTCGCGCCGTGATTTTCCAACCAAGAGCCTGTCGATCGGTGTCTGAAGGTTGAATGCAGTCTCCCGCCCTGGCAATGCGCTCAACTCGTTTGATACGGCCTTCAGGTGATGCGCAACTGGAGGTAACGGAAATGAGCGGCTCTGCTGATATCTCGGTGCCGCACTCGCAATCGTAGCGAAACTAGTAGCCATGATCGATACCTTTCAAACTCGCTGAGCAGGTGCAGTGGGTGAATTACCGTCACCTCTTTGCAATGCCAATATGTCCAAGATACGCACGGTGGAATAGCATGTATATCGGCGATGACTATTATCACTGTGGCCGTTACGGCGCTTATATTGTAGGGCTTTTCTTACGTTGTTACTTTGGCCACAGCAAGTGATGCGTGTCGTCAGCTTGTAGGATAAATACGCTATCGTGATTGTCCGTCAGAGCAGCGTTTTTGGATTGATGACAAATATGCGACGATGCAATCGACTAGGCGCGGCTGTCGATTTGGCTGCAATATCGGCGGGTATTGGCGCTCGAATGGATAGAGAGGAGCCTGATGAGAAGCTGATCACCGAAAACAATTATCACGCGTTGCTCTGGTCCTACAGGCTTTTTGCTTCGTCGTCGATGATCTTGTGAATGGCCGGTGCCAGATCTTCAGAGACGCTGTTCTTGTTGACATAGGCGCTTGCACCGGCTTGCAGACAACGCGATGCATATTGATTTTCAGGCTGTACGCTCACCATGATGACAGGAAGGAGTGGGTAGAAATGCTTGACATCCTTCAGTACCTCCATGCCGCTGCGTCCTGGCATATTGATGTCAAGCAGCAAAATGTCGTGTTGAGAGCTGTGCAACACGGTCAGCACCTCATCCCCGCTCGAAGCCTCGGAAAAGTGAGCGCCGGGAAAGGCATCGACCAGGAGTTCTCTGAGTCCGCGCCGCACGTTCGCATGATCATCTGTTATCAGAATATTCATTGTTAAGCCCACTCTTTGGCCGGAAAACTCAACCTGAAGCTACTATAGGGGATGAATCGACAAAATAACATCAGAGTACCCCGCGATTCTCGCAAGGTTTTTCCGGTTTCTCTGTAGGGTTTTTCTTATACCAACCGATCTAATCGATCAGGGCGTGCGTCATGGCGTAGCGGGTGAGTTCCGCATTGCTTTTCATTTGCATCTTTTCCATGATGCGAGCGCGATAGCTGCTGATCGTTTTGACGCTGACGTGAAGCTTCTCGCCGATTTCCGTCAATGGTATGCCGTCAGCTATCATTCTCATCACCTCGTGTTCCCGGTCCGAGAGCATCTCGTGCAACGGTTTGTCTATAGGTTCATTCAAATTGGCAATCAGCTTCTCAGCAAGACTGGTACTGATGTAGCGATCTCCGCTCATGATCTTCTTTGTCGCAATCGCCAATATTTCCGGGGCGCTGTCTTTATTGATATAAGCGGCCGCACCTGCTCGCAAGCAGCGTACGGCATACTGCTCCTCCGGATGACAACTTAGAATGATCACCGGCAAACGCGGGTAGCTGTGCTTGACATCCCGAAGCACGTCCATTCCGCTGCGGCCTGGCATATTGATGTCCAGCACCAACAGGGCCGCAGAAGTCTTTCCCAAACGACTCAGCACCTCATCCCCGTTACCGG
Source organism: Telmatobacter bradus (assembly GCF_048629425.1). Lineage (NCBI taxonomy): Bacteria > Pseudomonadati > Acidobacteriota > Terriglobia > Terriglobales > Acidobacteriaceae > Telmatobacter > Telmatobacter bradus. The sequence goes on along the minus strand of NZ_CP184532.1, from coordinate 332,084 downwards.
CTTCAGAAAACTCCGCACCCGGCAAAGCATCCGCGAGAATCTCTTTCAGCCCGCGGCGTACAACGGCATGGTCATCGGCGATCAGGATGTGCATATTCGTTCCTTTCGGCGCGCGGAATATCAGTTGGAACACGGACAGTGACGGTGGTTCCATTTCCAATAGAACTGGAGATCTGTACATCGCCTCCGCAGAACTGCGCGCGTTCTTTCATGCCAAGCAGCCCCAAGGACCCACAGGCGTTCGGCAAGCCTGATTCATGAAAGCCAATGCCGTCGTCCTTTACCACCAGAAGAATGTTCCCCACTTCCTGGTATAGGGTAATGCTTACCAATTTAGCCTGCGCGTGCCGGATTACATTGGTCAGACACTCTTGAAAGATGCGGAAGGTCGCGGTGGCTCGATCACCATCCAAGTGTAAATCAACTGGTGGCACCGAGACTTCACAGCGGATTCCATTCCGAGCGGTGAAATCGTTGGCCTGCCATTCAATCGCCGCCGCAAGGCCGAGGTCATCCAGCACTCCAGGACGCAGCCCGCTACAGATGGTGCGCACCGCTTTAACGCCATCATTAATCGATTGAACCGACTCGTTCAACCGGGTGATTACCTCGCCTTCCGACTCCGGAAGATGACGAATGATCCATGTCATGTCCATTTTGATCGCAGTCAGAATTTGTCCGATTTGATCGTGCAGGTCGCGAGCAACCTGCTTTCGGTCTTCTTCACGCACCCATTGCAGGCGTTCCGCCAACGCGCGCAGTTGTTCTTTCTGCAAGACAAGCGACTCTTCTCCGCGCTTGCGTGCCGTGATGTCACTGTTGATGACCAGCACGCGTGGAGCCTGATCTCGCTTGGCCCATTGCAATGCCCAGCGACTGGCCATCACAATCCGTCGGCCATCCTGAGCGGTCGTGATGAGGTCTCCCTCCCAATGTCCTGCGCGCATCAACTCCGCACGTATTTCATCCAGCGGCTGCGGGAATTCGGTGTGCAACAGGTCATGCGAGATTGAGCCAGCGGCCTGATCTTTGGAGTAGCCAAGCATCGCCTCTGCACCACGGCTCCAAAACAGAACGGTTCCTTCCATGTCAATGACAAAGACCGAGTCTTGCGTAAGCTCAAGCAGGGCTGCCTGCTCCGCTGTTTCTATCTGCTCTTGCCGCCTGTTCGCAACGTCGCGGAAAATCAGCACTACACCAATGACTTCTCCCTTGCCAGCCAGGATGGGAGCGGCACTGTGCTCGACTGCAATTTCGCGTCCATCTCTCGTGACCAGGTCCACATGATTGGCTACCGATAAGACCTGTTTTTCTTTGAGCACACGCAGCACTTCATTGTCCGCCGTCATGCCTGACTTTTCATTGATAAGCTTCAGCACATCTCCGATTGGCTGGTTAAGAGCCTCCTCCGGCGGCCAACCGGTTAGCGCAGCAGCGACCGAATTGAGAAAGGTGATTCGAGCATTGCTGTCGGTCGCAATCACAGCCTCGCCAATACTGCCCAGGGTCGCAGTCCATCGCTCCTCGCCCTGCAGCAGTTTGGTGCCCAGCTTTTCGATGTGATAACGGGTAAAGATAGCGAGAAAGGCCCCGAATCCCAGGCCCAGGCCAATACAACTGGTCACCATCAGGAACCACCTGCGGTGGGCGGCTTCAATGCGCTCTGAACGCAGTGCTTCCTCAGTACTTTGAAAGACCGCAATCTGATCACGCAGTGAATCCATTTGATGTTTTCTCAGCTGGTTTTCAATGAGGGTTGGATCAGCTTTTCCAGCGCGGCGCAGTGCGATGACCTGGCCGTCATACGCCTCGGCATCCTGATAGCCAACATAAACCTGCCTCAGCTGTTGCTGCTGCGAAGGATCGTCCACCACCAGTTGGTACAGAGCTTGATATTCAGGATTGAATTGCTTGCTCCCCTCGATATAGGGATGCAGAAAGGATTCGTCTCCAGTTGCGATGTACCCGCGTTTGGCCGTCTCCAAATCGACCAGCAGCTTGAGAAGATGGCCGGATTTGTCGAGAACGCGATCCGAGTGGTCCACCCGCTGCATGGAGCGATTCAAGTCGAAGGTCTCCCACAAGAGCAATCCCGCCAGGACGGCTGTGGCTACCATGGGAACCACAATCACGCGGCGAAGCAACGACTTGAATTCTGAATATTCCATGGAGATCGAACCTTTCATTTCAAAGAGCAAGCGGAGAATATCCCGAGGCTTTTGACCGCATGACATTGAACTTTGAGTCGCTGCTAACCCAGATCTTAGAATCAGGACCTGGGATAGCGTTTGTCAGGAATGTGTCAGCACTTGAATCAGTTGAGGAGCACTTCAGGCAGCGCAGGCCGTTTCTTCAGTACATCGATGATGGGCGGCTTGACGGCATTATCATCGGGAAATTGATCATGAAGAATCACATTGAGCAAAGCCCTGTGCACACGAATGCGATGGTTGTAGTCAATCAAACCGAGGTCACGAAATCGGTTGAGGAAGAAGCTGACCATGGGCGTTGTGGACCCAATGATCTCTGCCAAAGCTTCCTCGGAGACCTCGGGAATCAACTTCTCCACTTCGCCAGTCTCGGCGATCTCGGCCATCAACAGCAGTGTTCTGGCCAAACGCTTCTCATGGGAGTTGAAGAGCTGGTCAACAAGATCAGACTGGATTCTCATGCCGCGAGACAGCAGAAACTGAATGAATACAGCGGCCAGGGGATGCTCTTTGTGCATGACGCGGAGCATCTCGCCGCGCTCAATCTTGAGCGCGGTACAGTCGGTTGTGGCGGTGGCGGTGGCCATGTGCAGAGCGCCGACGCTTGCCAGAGATTCTTCTCCAACAAAGTCTCCCGCCGAGAGCAGGGTGATGGTAGCTTCCTTGCCGTTGGCGGCAACAACCGTCAGCTTTGCGTTTCCACTTTGAAGGTAAAAGACGGTGTCTGCACTTTCGCCCTGCGAAAAGAATTTCTGTGCTTCACCTAGTTTGACAATCTTGCGTCCGAGTCCTGAACTGGTCAAAAACGCTTCTGAATCGAATGCGGGTTTCGTTAAATCAATCATCCATGTCCTGCTCCCTAAAACTTCTGCGATCAAAAAATGCAAGGTGCATCATCGCGCCTGAAGGCTTTGGCTGCGGAGTATTCCCTGGAAGGAGGGGCTCATTGTCGGGAACCAATACCAGGATTTGCTTGGCGCAGCTTGCAAAAGTGAAATGTTCGAGAATGCGGCTGAGTATACCCACAAGGTAATCTCAACAGTATCCCATTGGTGTGCCGGGATGATAGGTCAATGTAGCTCATATGCCCCAAGACGCTGCATGGGATCTTTGCAGCTGGCCTGTTCTTGTCCGCAGGGCTGACGATTTCAAATCAGATGCATAGATGAAAGTCTTCAAATAGGTGAAAACACAGCATATTGTTGGCTCCTGGCCAGCGATTGGGCTTGATTCCGAAATGACCGCAGACTGCAAAGTGTCCTGCCAGCGCTCAACTATAGTCACATAGTGTGCAATATTGCACAGACCGCGGTTTTTTTTACAGGGATAATGGAGAGGGAGTGCACTTTGTGAAGAAAGCCTTGCTGAGATGACGGGTCCACAGAGCGGTGGGGCAACCTGGGCAAGTTAGCAAACATCCAACTTCCAGGGCTCTTTCCTCTGGCGTTTTTACATTCGTGGTCGTTGATCGACTCGACCCAATCGCCGACACATCCCCAAGCAACGTGAATGCCGCGAACCGGAAATCGGGCACGCGAAGCAAACAAACTGTGACGAGGGTTGTATCTTGATGACAAATGAAATCAGAACGACATTTGACGCCGCCGACTTTCTAGCCAGCGCTGGACTTGGTCGGCAGATCGTCCAGTTGCAGCCTAAAGAGACCTTCTTTTGTCAGGGCGATCGGGCGGATTCGGTCTTCTATTTGCAAAGAGGCAGAGCCAGACTTACGGTCGTATCGCAGATCGGCAAGGAAGCCACCATCACTTTGTTGACGTCGGGAGAGTTTGTCGGCGAAGAGTCTTTGGCCGCGATCATGGGGGTTCGTTTAGCGACGGCCACAGCTGTCAATGCCTGCTCGGCGCTAAAAATTGGACGCAATGAGATGATTCGTGTGATGCATGACGAACCTGCATTCACGGATATCTTTGTGAGGTTTCTGCTTGCGCGCAGCATGAGGACCCAGGCCGACCTCGTCGATCAGCTCTTCAACTCGAGCGAAAAACGACTGGCAAGAATTCTTCTGATTATGGCGGAATATGGCAAGCCTGGCGAACGGGAGACATTTATACCGCCGATAACCCAGGAGACCCTGGCGGAGATGATCGGCACCACTCGGTCACGCGTCAGCTTTTTCATGAATCGCTTTCGCAAGCTCGGATTCATCGAATACAACGGTCGCATCCAGGTACACAAGTCACTTCTCAATGTTGTACTGCTGGATCAACTGCCCGAGCATAACTCCGAAAAGCCACGGCTCGTCGATTCGCTTGAAACCTGCGTGTCTTGATTTGAAGCGATGAGATGGTGGCCTGGTTCTTGGTACGACGGCGAAGAGATTGAACTGATCTGTAACGAAGAACAGCAGCATACAGGCATGGATTGTAAACATTGCCTGTATGCTGCTGTGTGGTTTTCGGATTCAAGAGCGCTGACTACTTGTGTTCACCGCCGCCATGACCGCCGCCGCCGCCACCGTGTGATGCACCACCTCCACCACTATGCGAAGCTGCGGCGTGAGGCGCACTGGTGTGCGAGGCCGATGCAGCATGAGGAGCGCTCGTCTGCGATACCGCTGCGTGACCTGCACTGGGGTGTGCCCCTCCACCATGAGATGCCGCTGCATAGCCGTGAGACGAACCTCCACCGCCGCGCACTGCTCCTCCGCCGCCATGTGCATAACTACTGCGATTGGCCATGGCACCGCCGCCGCCACGATAACTTCCGCCGCCGCCTTCGCTGAAGCGGTGACCGCCCCAGCCATGGCCATATCCCCATCCAGCCCACGGACCCATGCCCAAAAAGACGCCACCATAGAAGTACCCCGGCCCGTAAAATCCATAAGGTGCGCAGGCGTAGGGAGCATAGTCGTAATAGCCATAGGAACAAACGGGCGGAACGCCAATGTCAACGACAATCTGCGCGTGCGCAGTTGGCACAATAGCCAGCCCCGCAAGCAATGCGGTAACAGCAAGTAGATTTCTCATATGTTGCATAAGTGACCCCCTTCAGGTGTCTGCCGTGCCTTGTGTTACGTAAGGTGCTCTGCGGCAGTATGAATCAACTTGGATTGCGCAGTCACCATAAGGGGCTCAGTCCATCTGCCAATGTCAATAACTGTGCCTGGGCCGACATCTATCTACCCTTACGTCTCTGACTCTAGTTACCGGAATACGCCGGAGTCTGAGCAGAATGGAGCACATGGCAACTGTGCCCAGCAATTCATCGTGACGGTCAATATTGGCCATCCATGGCAAACTCGATGGTAAATACTGGCCTTCAGTACATGCCACGGAATAGAGGTCTGCCGGAGTCTCCGGCGTGCGAACTCTTATGAACCCGACAACATAGAGAGGACGCATACCAACCGCCGTGTGAGTGAGTCGGAGAATGATTTGGAGAAACAATGACACTACTCAAAGGCTTAGGAACAGGACTTTGCCTCACCGTGCTCTGTTTGATCGCCGCGCCGAAAGCAAAGGCCGACGATTGGGACAGAAAGACTGTCGTAACCTTCAACGGGCCAGTCGAAGTTCCGGGCGTTGGTGCCCAGATCTTGCCGGCGGGCACTTATGTTTTCAAGGTCATGGATTCAATGTCGGACCGTCACATCGTCCAGATATTCAATGCGGACGAGACCCATGTCTTCACAACGATTCTGGCAATACCCAACTACCGCCTGAAGGCAACCGACAAAACTACAATCACCTTTCGCGAGCGGCCTGCCGGAGAGCCTGAAGCACTGCGGGCATGGTTCTATCCGGGCCGCGAATGGGGTGAGGAATTTGTATACGAACGGCCAAAGGCCATTCAATTGGCAAATGAAACAAATCAGTATGTATTGTCCACGCCGGTCGTTCTTGCGGCTGCACCAATTGATGTTTTAAAGGCTGCACCACTGGAGGCGGTTAACCCCAAGGGCGAAACAATCGAAACCTCTCAGGTTGTTGAAGCGCCCCCAGCGCCTGCTCCTGTGGCAGCCCCCGTACAGGTTGCATCGCTGCCGAAAACTGCCAGCGATCTTGGCTTGGTCGGACTGTCCGGCATGATGCTGCTTGGCGCTGGACTGTTGCTCTCAGGGTTTGCCAAGAAGTCCATGTAATCCAGGCATTCCTTCGCGTGCCCTCTCAGCCATATGAATTGGCCAGGACAAGTCGATGAATGAGGCGATGCGCAGAGTATCGCCTCGATTTGTCCCACGAACCCAAACACTCTTCTGTTGCAGTAGAGCATCAAGTATCGACCAAGGATTTGACAGATGACAAACAGATCAGTGTCAGAGATACATCACGATACACACTCCGTCTTGTTTTCGTCTATGCGTTTCTGGACTGGATATTGCGCGCTGCAGCTTATGTCCCTACTGGTTTATGCTTTATCGATTTCACTGCCAGTTGCGGCCTCGTCTCAGGATTTGCCTTCTGCACAAAATGACTCAAGCAGTTACGTCCTGCGAGTCAACGCAAATCTGGTCATCTTGAACGCTGCCGTCGTTGATCGCCATAATTCTTTAGTGTCCGGACTCAATCAAGAGAATTTTCAGATTTACGAAGATCATGTTCTTCAGTCGATCAAGTACTTCAGCCATGAGGATATTCCAGTCACGGTTGGCTTGGTAATCGACAACAGCGGAAGCATGGGGCCAAAACGCAGTGACGTGATCGCTGCGGGAATGTCGTTCGCAAATTCAAGCAATGCGCAGGACCAGATGTTTGTAGTCAACTTCAACGAGCATGTAACATACGGGTTGCCTCCGAATACACCTTTTACAGACCAGAGAAATCAATTGCAGCACGCCCTTTCTGCAGCCAAAACAATTGGACAGACCGCCCTTTACGATGCAATTTCCACTGCCCTTGACCATCTCAAGCAAGGCAAATGCGACAAGAAGATTCTTATCGTAATCAGTGATGGTGGCGACAACGCGAGTAGGCACAGCCTTGCGCAGGTGGTTGAAATGACCAAAAACTCCAATGCAATTATTTATGCGATCGGCATCTTTGATGATCAGGATGGTGATCAGAATCCTGGCGTACTCAAGCGATTTGCAAAAGAAACAGGCGGTGAAGCATTTTTCCCGCAATCCTCAAAAGAAATCACAGCAATCTGTGATGGAATTGCTCGAGATATACGAAATCAGTACACGCTGGCTTATGTTCCCACAATTGCGAAGTCAAATAGCGGGTACCGGAACGTCGAAGTAAAGGTCAACTATCCTGGACGTGGTCGCTTATCGGTTCGAACTCGAACCGGATATTCCGTGCCATCTGTGTTTTTACCGCCGACTCTGCAAACAGATGGCCATGATTCTCATAACTGAGCGCGAGACGTTTATAAAGTGTGGTCAGCGATTCATTCGCTGGACAAGACGGATATTCATGCTCACGGGTGCGCTTGCACTTGCTTTTGTCGCGGCTACATTGTTCAATGCGTGGTGTTTTCAGAACATTGCAAGCCACGCGCTGGAAGAGCAAATCCACGCGGAGGAGCAGCACACATTCGTGCAGGCCAGAAATACGATTCAAGAAGGAGACGTTCTTGGCCGTATAGAGATTCCTAAAATCGCTCTATCGGTTGTAATTCTACAAGGGACGACAGCACAGACACTTCGCTTGGGAGTAGGTCATATTGAAGGGACGGCACTCCCTGGAGAATCCGGAAATATCGGAATAGCAGGCCACCGGGATACTTTCTTCCGTAGCCTGAAAGACATTCATAGAGATGACATGATTCTTCTTCAGACCGCATCTGGAGTTTTCAGCTATAAGGTAGATTGGATACAGATCACCGCCCCAGGCGACGGCGGAATTGTGGCTTCTACGACGAAATCAGCATTGACTCTCGTGACCTGCTATCCCTTTCACTATGTTGGCGCAGCCCCAGAACGATTCGTAGTTCACGCATATAGGCAATAGAGATGAGCTGTATGGACTGATTCTGACAACTATTCAGAAATATAGATCAGGATGGATCGCGATTCTTCGAGCTAATGTGACCATACTTGAGCAATTCAACTCTGCCATTATCTTGATGAACGTTGCTCAGAGACTGAAATTGATGTTGATGGCGGCTCGTGTATCTAAAACAGGCAACCTGATCGGAGTAGACCATGACGAAGTCATCGCGAAGAATGAAATCGGATTTATTAAAGGACTACAGCAACGGTCTAGCTGTATTGCAGAGCTGTATTACAAACAAGTGGACTTTGGATGCAAGAATCAGCCCGCCAATATCCGCACTGATTTGCGCAATCCTCCTAGTTGCATTGTCCGTGCCCGCGGGATCGCAGTCACCGGCGCTGATCGTAAACTCCTCAAGCGTAGTCGACAGCGCGAGATCGGTTCAATTGTATGGTCCGTACATACGTCCGACACAGAGAACCAAAGTTAATAACTATTTGTTCGACGCGTATGGTCCGTACCCTATTGCAGGATCTGCCATATTCGCAGGCATCAACCAGGCGAGTAACACTCCGCCAGAGTGGGGCCAAGGTGTTGATGGTTTCTCCAAGCGATTGGCGTCTAACTACGGAATAGCAATGGTAGCCACAACGACGCGCTATGGGTTGTCAGAAGCTTTCAGGGAAGATTCCATATACTATCGATGCGATTGTAGAGGCCTGTTTCCAAGAGTACGTCATGCTCTGATTTCAACTTTGACGGCACGCCGTGGCGAAGGCGGGCATAGTGTTTTCTCGATCCCTGCTCTTGTTGGACCCTATGCAGGAACGATGACCGCCGCTTACGGTTGGTATCCAAGCCGTTACGGCGCCAAGGACGCATTTAGAGCGGGCAACTACAGTCTGCTTGCGTATGCGGGCGAAAATATTTCGTTGGAATTCCTCTATAGTGGGCCTCATTCGTTGCTTTCTCGTATGCATCTAAACAACCTGCACGGCTCTCCCATTGAAGGGCCAAACAAGTGAGCGACCACGAAGTAATTGCAGATAACGGCTTCAGTCCGCTAATTCCAGAGCCGCCATTCAAACTTATGCCATCTGTTGAAGATTATGCAATGAATCTAGTTAACAACTTGTTTGAATGGTTTGGCAGCCTCGGTATCTTCTCTTGGAAAGTACTCCAAGCAGCGGTGACGCCGCCGTATGAGTGGAGAGAACTGATTCGGCAACTCGACGAGGTGGGCTCCAAATCATTCCCGCTGATCGCTCTGGCCGGCGCCGCGATCGGTGTTGTTATATCGATGGAAGCCCGTTACAGTCTGACTCGATTCGGCGCCAGATCGATGTTTCCCGCGACACTTGTCTACTCGGTGATTCAAGTGATGGGCCCGATCATGACGGGGTTGATTGTGAGTGGCCGCGTGGGCGCAGGCATGGGCGCGGAGCTGGCATCGATGAAAGTCAGCGAGCAAATCGATGCCATTGAAGCATCGGCCATCAATCCTTACCGGCTCCTGGCGGCAACACGAATCCTCGCTTGCATTCTGATGCTGCCGCTGCTGACTCTTGCCGCCGATGCAACCGGTTTGCTGACGGGCTGGTTTGCGCAGTCTATGGTCGAGCCTCTCTCATTTCATCAGTTCATCGAAAGCGGATTTCATGGCGCGACCTTCAGCGCTTTTTTGCCGCAGACCTTCAAGACTGCGGTGTATGGCCTGATTATTGGGACGATCGCGTGCTTTCAGGGAATGCGCACACGCGGAGGCGCTGCGGGCGTGGGTCGCGCGGCCACTAACTCGGTGGTCATCGCATCGCTTTTTGTGATCCTGGCCGATGTCGTGCTGGTGAAATTCATTTTGGTTGTCTTCCCATAACTCGCAACCGGAGATCCGAGGATTGTTCATGGCCACTGCCTATGAGATCGCGATGAAGCAACCGCAACTAAAACAAGAGGGCCGCGCGCCGATTGTAGCCGTCGAGGATTTGCGAAAGACCTTCGGAATTCACAAGGTTCTCGATGGGATCAATCTCAACGTGAATCGCGGCGAAACCATGGCTGTGCTGGGACGCAGCGGCACCGGAAAAAGCGTGCTGCTGCGGCTCATCATCGGCCTGGAAACTCCGGACTCGGGCTCAGTGCGCATCAACGGCCAGAAGATCGCCGGTCTGGCGCTGGATCGAATGGGCGAAATAAGAAAGAAGATGGGCTTTCTCTTTCAGCATGCGGCGCTTTACGATTCGCTCACGGTTGCGGGGAACGTAGCGTTTTCTTTAGAACACCATCGGAAAGAACTGTCCAAATCCGAGCGCAGCGATCGGGTTCATCAGTTGCTCGCCGAGGTGGGCATGGAAGGCGCCTGTGAAAAGATGCCATCCGATATCTCCGGTGGAATGCAGAAGCGCGTGGGCCTGGCACGCGCTCTGGCGCTGGAGCCGGAGATTCTGCTTCTTGACGAACCCACGGCAGGTCTTGACCCCATCAGTTCAGGGGAGATTGACGATCTGATTCTCAAGCTCCAGCATGAGCGCCAGATGGCATCCGTTGTAGTAACTCATGATCTGCACAGTGCAAAAACGATTGCCAATCGTTTGGCTCTGCTGGACCTGGGTAAAGTCTTGATCGAAGGAACATTTGAAGAGCTTCAAGAAAGTGACATCGAATTTGTCAGGGAGTTTCTGAAGCAGTCGTAGGAGGAATTATGTCGAGAGTAGCGCGGCTGGGAGCATTCATTGTTGTTACGCTGGCAATTCTTGCCGTTGGGGTCTTCATCATCGGAAGCAAGGAGTATCTGTTTCGCTCCACATACCACCTAAAGGCACAATTTGACACTGTGGCGGGCTTGGCCGCCGGCGCCGACGTGCAGGTGGGCGGGGTTCACAGCGGAACCGTGGAAAGCATCAAGCTGCCTCACAAACCGGGCGAGCAAGTTACTGTGCTCATGGACCTCGACAAATCGACGCACGAGATTATCAAGCAAGACTCGATCGCTTCGATTGAAACCGAGGGAGTGCTGGGCAATCAGTTCGTTTCGATTTCATTCGGTTCCGCAGGGCAAGTCGAAGTCAAGGATGGCGAGATTATTCAAAGTGAACCGCCGCTGGAGATTTCAGATCTATTCAAAAAAACGAGCGGCATCCTGGACAGCGGTCAGTTGGCCATCAACAATGCGACTTTGGCCACGGCGCATTTGAACTCGGTAAGCGCCAAGATCGATTCGGGTCAGGGAACCATCGGAGCGCTAGTGAACGACAAGCAACTCTACGGCAATCTGCAAGAGACGACAACAACGCTGCATGCAACCATGCTTCAGGCGCAGGCCGGCGTGACCGATTTCAAAGAGAATATGGAGGCCTTGAAGCATAACTTCCTTTTGAGCGGATATTTCAAGAAGCGCGGATACGATAACTCAGAAGAATTGACGGCCAATACAATTGACGCGCTTCCGCAAGGCGCGCCCCTCAAGTCGTTTTTCTTTACCGCCAGGCAACTCTTTGAAGCTCACGATTCAGCGAAACTGAAAAACCAGAAAATACTCAACGCAAGCGGCGAGTTTTTGGCTCAGAATCAATTCGGCTTTGCAGTGATTGTGGCTTCGACGGGGATAAAAGGCGATAACAAAAAGGACTTGGTGCTCACTGAGGCGAGAGCGATGGTTGTGCGCGAATACCTGGTTGATAATTTTGGATTTGACGACAGCCAGCTCAAGACATTGGGCATGGGAAAGCAGGCCGGCGCAAGCCTGGACGCGGATTGGGGGTCGATCCAGATTCTGATCTATCCCGCGGAAACTGAGATACCGGCTGACAAACCGGCATCGGCGAGCAACACACCCCTAACAAAGAATGACCAGCCCATTCAAGTTAACGCGGCGGCTACCCCTCAACCATAGGCCTGCGCGCTCTGACGATGCGGCAATGATGAGTTGAGAATGGAGCAGAAATGACTGGAAGCAAATATAACCACGAAGGAAACAGTGGCGAAAGCGGAGATCCCGATCCCGGCCCCTACTGGAGGCGCATGCATCGCGACTGGCGCTTCTGGATAGGCGCAATGTTGATGACTGCGGCAATTGCCATCTACGTTCTGAGCGGAGATCTGGCGTGGGTTCCGCGTGGCCGAATGCAGTAATCGCTGCTTATGCCATGAGCAGTGTTGCTCAGCAATCGGACTGCCGCATTGAAAGAATGATGAGGAAGGATGGAGAAATATAATGCCTCTCGTCACAGTTGTCATCGCTCTCGCGGTCGTCGGCCTGCTGCTGTTTCTGGTCAACCGGTTCATCCCCATGCAGAGTCAGATCAAGAGCATCCTGAATGGCGTTGTGGTCATCGCCGTGGTTCTATGGCTCATGAGGATTGTTGGCCTTTTCGACAATCTCAATCAGTTTCGCATTGGCCATGATATTCCGCTCGTCCCTGTCGTTATCACACTCTGCGTGGTCGGCTTGTTGATGTATCTGGTCAACCGCTATATCCCGATGCAGGGGCAGATCAAGGGCATCTTGAACGGTGTCGTTGTCATCGTGGTCGCGCTATGGCTTCTCAAGGTATTCGGCCTTTTCGACTACATCTATCAGTTCCGTGTTGGCCGTTGATGTAACGCGCCGCTGAAGCCTTGGCCTTCGTATTCAATCACGAAGCGCGAATCAATCGCAAACCGGCATATAAATGCCCAAGGAGAAAATATGAAACGCATGATTTTGTTTGCAGTGGGAAGCATTCTGAGTTTGAGTGCAATTGCTCAAGTCAATCCGCCAACGATGGCCCTTGAATCCACGGGATCGGGGTCCACCTACCGCGTAGTCGTCATTAGCCGCTCGGTTCAGGCGGTCAATTACCGGCATCGCAGTGGAGCATCAAGTGTGGATTTTGCAGGCACTGCATTACTGCCATCGGCGAATGGAAACGCCAAAGTGCGCAGCAAGCGTGGCACCATGGAAGTCGAGGCAGAGTTTGGCAACCTGCAAAATCCCACGACATTCGGAGCCGAGTATCTGACCTATGTTTTGTGGGCGATCTCGCCCGAGGGTCGGCCAGTGAATCTGGGAGAAGTCTTGGTAGGAAGTAATGACCGCAGCAAGCTGACTGCAACCACGGATCTTCAGTCCTTTGCACTGATCGTGACCGCCGAGCCTTACTATGCCGTTCGCCAGCCCAGCAATGTTGTTGTCCTCGAGAATGTTATTCGCGCGGATACCAAGGGAACCACCGAGGCAGTGAACGCGAAGTATGAGCTATTGGAGCGCGGTGGTTACCTTCCCACCGGCTACAAGTTCGACCCGGTCGTTCTGAATGCAAGCCTTCCGCTCGAATTCTACGAAGCGCGGAATGCGGTGCGCATCGCTCAATCCGAGGGAGCAGAAAGGTATGCGAGCACGAGTTATCAACATGCCGTGCAATTGATGAACATTGCAGATGCGGATGCGACTAGTGGGCATATCGAAAAAAAGCCTCTGATTGCTGCCGCTCGGGCGGCGGTGGAGTCGGCCGAAGATGCGCGCGAAATAGCGGTAAAGAAAATCAACGAGGAGCGTCTTGCAAATGAGCGCCAGGCTTCCGCCGACGCACAGGCAAGATCGCAGGCGGAAGCCAACAACGCCACACGCTTGAAAGAGAAAGCGCAAGCTGACACAGCCAACGCACAAGCCAACGCGGCAAAGGCGCAAGCTGACATGACGGCCAATCAGGCGGCATCCACCGCCGCGGTCACGGCAGCCCAAGCAGATGCCGCGCAAGCACGAACAGCAGCGCAAATTGCTCAACAGGGCCAGCAAGAGGCGGTTTCCGACAAAGCCGCAATGCGCGCACGGCTTTCAGAACAGCTCAACCTGATACTTGCCACGCGCGACAGCGCGCGCGGACTGATCGTCAGTATGTCCGACGTGCTCTTCGACACCGGTAAGTATTCGTTAAAGCCGGGCGCGCGGGAGAAGTTGGCCAAGGTGGCCGGAATTCTGATTGCCTACCCCGGACTCAACATCGAAGTCGGCGGCTACACGGATAATGTTGGCGGCGATGCGATGAACCAGACGCTCTCGGAAAATCGCGCAGGTGCGGTTCGCAGCTATCTCGTCGAAGAAGGTGTGGCCACAAACTCCGTGAGCGCCAAGGGCTTTGGAAATACATCGCCCGTGGCCTCGAACGACAACGCGGCAGGCAGACAAGAGAATCGCCGCGTGGAACTGGTTGTTTCCGGCGATGCTATCGGCAGCCCGGCGAATGTGACGACGGGAAGCTTGCGCTAACCAAGTCGTGAATACGCCGCGATCTCGATTGGGACCGCGGCGATTTTTCAAACAAGAAATGCGAGGAGTCACATGCTCGGAACCATCTTGATCGTAATTCTAATTTTGGCGTTATTGGGCGTATTGCCGCGGTGGCCGCATAGCAGGGATTGGGGATACTATCCCAGCGGAGGAATTGGACTTGTCCTCTTGATTGTAGTCATTCTACTGCTGCTTGGGCGAATTTGAGAGTGAAAGAGGGATATTATGCCGCTTCCTGAATTGATGAATATCGAGCAGCCGGGCAAGGATTCCGATCATAACGCATTCTTGCGCGCCGCTGCGAAGGCGTGCAAGCTGCCCTTGCCAACACGCATCGCTTTTATTGGAAATTACCTGCCGCGCGAATGCGGAATTGCAACCTTTATGACCGATCTGTGCACTGCGCTCACGACCGAATACGGAGAGGGCCGGCTGTTTGCGATCCCCGTCAACGATCCTGAGTCGAATTATGACTATCCCAAGCAGGTTCGTTTGGAAATTACTCAGGAAGATATTGTTTCCTATGAACGCGCCGCCGATTTTCTCAACTTCAACGGCAACGATCTTGTCTGCCTGCAGCATGAATATGGGATCTACGGCGGAGACGCGGGCGGCCACATACTCACGTTGCTGCGCAAATTGAAAATACCGATTGTCACGACGCTGCATACGGTTCTTCGCGATCCTGACTTCAATCAGAGGATTGTGCTCGAAGAGATCGCCCAGCTTTCCGATCGTATGATCGTCATGAGTGATTTAGCTGCTCAGTTGCTGCGCGAAGTCTATGCGGTTCCTGAAGAAAAGATCGATGTAATTCCACATGGAGTTCCCGACCTTCCCTTCATGGACCCCAACTACTTCAAGGATAAGTTCGGCACGGAAGGCCAGTCAGTTCTTCTTACGTTTGGGTTGCTCTCCCCAAATAAGGGGATTGAAAACGTGATTCAAGCTCTGCCCGCGATTCTCGCACGGCAGCCAAACGTTGTGTATATTGTCACCGGCGTAACTCATCCGCACCTTCGCCGGCATGAGGGCGAGCGTTATCGTGAGGGATTGCAAGCTCTAGCTGAAAAGCTCGGGGTTGCGGATCACTTGATTCTCAACAATCGCTTTGTAAGCGCGGAAGAACTTATCGAGTATGTTGGCGGAGCTGATATTTATGTCACGCCTTATTTGTATGAAGCGCAGGTCGTCTCCGGAACGCTCGCCATCGCATTTGGAGCCGGAAAGGCGATCATATCCACTCCCTATTGGCACGCCAAGGAGTTGCTTGCGGAGGGCCGTGGCGTAATTGTTCCATTCCAGAGTCCCAAAGCTATCGCCGATGCGGTTCTCGATTTGCTTGAGGACGATGCCAAACGTCATGCGATGAGGAAGCGCGCCTATCTTCACTCCCGCGAAACAACCTGGCCGAAGACAGCGCGAGCCTACATGGCGAGCTTCCAGCGGGCTCGCTTCGAGCGCTCACTGCATCCAAAATCCGCAAAAAATGACGATCTTGCAATTGAGATGATGGATTCCTTGCCCATGATGAATCAAGAACATCTGCTAACCATGACCGACGACACCGGGATTTTGCAGCACGCCATCTTTGCAGTTCCAAACACACGGGAGGGTTATACAACCGACGACAATGCGCGCGCACTGATCGTCTCTGTTCTTCTGGATGAAAATCCTGAGTACCTGGATCGGCGAACATATCCGAAACTCTCTCATCGGTATCTTTCCTTTCTCTGGCTTGCGTTTCATGCTGACTCAGGAAGATTCAGGAACTTTCTCAATTACGACCGGAGGTGGCTTGAAGATGTTGGATCCGATGACAGCCACGGGCGCGCTATATGGTCGCTGGGCAAGGTGCTCGGCGCTTCGCAGGATGCGGGATTGAGAGGAGCGGCGGGGAGGCTGTTTGAAGCCGCCGTTCCCGCCACGCTCACGTTTACCAGTCCCCGCGCATGGGCCTATTCCATTCTTGGCATACAGGCTTATCTGGACTGGTTTCCCGGCGATAGAGCCCTTCAGGGAGTCCGCAACGAGCTAGCCAACCGCCTCATCGACATCTATGAAAGATGCCATTCTGCGACTTGGAGGTGGTTTGAGAAAAGCCTCTCCTACTCTAACGCAAGGCTCTCGCAGGCGCTCATTTTGGCCGGGTGGAGAAGTGGCAACCAAAGAATGATCGAAGCCGGAATGGATTCCCTGAAGTGGCTGGTTGCCGAGCAGCATCGCGACGATAAAAATGTCTTTGTCCCGATCGGATCCAATGGATTTTATCTTGAGGGAAGTGAAAAGGCGCGCTTTGATCAGCAGCCAGTCGAGGCTTGCGCGACCGTCTCAGCCTGTCTCGAGGTATATCGTCTGACCGAAGATAAACAGTGGCTTGAAGAGGCGCAAAAGGCATTCAGCTGGTTCCTCGGGAATAACGATCTTCAGATTCCCCTGTATGATGCAGTAACAGGCGGATGCAGGGATGGACTTCATCCTGACCGCGTAAACGAGAACCAGGGCGCTGAGTCCACGCTCTCATTCCTTATGGCGCTGCTGGAAATGCGGTCGGCCAACGTTACAAGCGCTGATGAACTGCATCATGGAATGAGCATCTCTCTTTGAATCCACTCCCTTCCATAGTCGCGGTGACTGCTGCCGCCGTCGAAAAAGAATGTAAGCCAGGGGCTTGCGCGGAGCATCCTCTGTTTACACGTCATCTCGGCAACCCACTTCTCAGCCATGCAAACTGGCCCTATCCCATCAACAGTGTGATGAATGCGGGCGCGGTACTGTTGCCGGATGGAGTTACCCTGCTCTTGTGCCGCGTGGAAGACAGAAGCGGATTGTCGCATCTGTGCGCCGCGCGTTCCGCCAATGGCATCGATAATTGGCGCATCGACCCCAAACCCACTTTGATGGCGAATCCGGAACAGTTTCCTGAAGAGATATGGGGCATTGAGGATCCGCGCATCACCTATGTTCCGGAACTCGAGCAATATGCGGTTGCCTATACATCGTTCGCGCGCGGTGGCCCAGGAGTCTCGCTCGCATTGACCAAGGACTTCCACACCTTTGAGCGCTTCGGCGTGATCATGTCTCCAGAGGATAAAGATGCCGCGCTACTGCCACGCAGGATTGGTGGCCGCTGGGCGCTCATCCATCGTCCGATGACGGCGCTGGGCGCTCATATGTGGATCTCCTATTCGCCGGATCTGCGGCATTGGGGAAGCCACAAGATCATTCTCGAAGCGCGGCGCGGCGGCTGGTGGGATGCCAACAAGATCGGCCTCTGCTCTCCTCCGATCGAAACCGCCGCGGGCTGGCTGATGATCTATCATGGCGTGCGGCAAACTGCATCGGGAAGCATTTATCGGCTTGGCCTCGCGCTCTTCGATTTGGAAAGGCCGGATGTTTGCCTGCAACGAGGAAACTCGTGGGTGTTTGGTCCAGAGGCTCCATATGAACGCAATGGCGATGTGAGCGATGTTGTCTTCCCTTGCGGACAAACTATCGCAGCCGACGGAGACACGATCAACTTGTATTACGGAGCGGCCGATTCTTGCATAGCTCTAGCTACCGGCAGCATCCGACGTCTTCTCTCCTGGCTGGACACGAATGGAAGTCAAGCGGAGAGACGAGCCTTTTAGTGAACGTGTCGATACGTTTTGAAAGAACGGTTTCATGAGTGCCTCAAGTCGTAACTGGCCGGATTGGCTGCCCCATCCGCTGTGGTTGCGGAGCAAATGCCCGTGCTGCGATTCGGTGAAATTCAAGCAGGCGGAGCTGCGCCCCTTTGATGGTCTGCTGGCAATGTTTGCATTGCATCCGGTACGCTGCATGTTCTGCTGGCGGCGATACTACTGGATCTCTTTCAGTGGCCCGATTGCAGGATAAGTTCTTGACCGATTCAGTTATTTCGACTTCGTAAGAAGCAAATGCAAGTGCAGGGGAGGTTGAGTATGAGAGTCTTTGTTCGGCAATCGGCTCAATTATCCTCGGCACACGCGCTGCCGCCGCTGGTGCCGAACTGGCTCATTCACTTGGGAGTTCTTGGGCTCTTCTCCGTTGCGGTAATCGATTCCTCAGTCATCCCACTATCTTTACCCGGCAGCACTGACCTGCTATTGCTTTGGCTCGTCGCGCGTGGCAGCGATCCGTGGCTTTTGGCCGTCGGCGCCATTGCAGGCAGCATTGTGGGCGGATATTCAACCTGGCAGATTGGCCGCAGAGGCGGAGAAGAGGCGCTGCGCCACTATGTGCCAACTCGTCTGCTGGGGCGAATCGTCGGATGGGTCGCGCGCCATCCGATTCTGGCGGTCTTTGTTCCTGCTCTTCTTCCGCCGCCGATTCCGTTATTGCCGTTTGCACTGGCCTCAGGCGCGCTGGGCGTCTCTCGCGCTCGCTTCCTCACCGTCTACGGCGCAGCACGCAGCGTGCGCTACTCCTTCGTCGCCTGGCTGGGCGTGACTTATGGGCGCGGCATTGTCCGCCTCTGGTCGGGAGGTCTGCAAAAGTGGTCGACGCCGCTGATGTGCGTCTTCGCGGTTTTACTGATCGCTGGCTTGGGTTTTGGGGTATGGAAGATTCGCGGGCTGCGCATGATTGAAGCCGCGGAGAGACTGGCGCGACAAAGCAGATATACTTGTGCCGAATGATTGTGCCTGAAATGAATTCGCAACTATAGTACTAGGCCGGCTGAACAATCAGGTCGTCCGCCAATTTGAAATGCAAAATTGACTCCGCTGGTATGTCGATGTCGCGATTGCCCGTGAGTCCCGCTGCGGCAGTGCCCGCACCACCACCAATCAGGCCGCCCACCGCCACTCCTGTACCCCCGCTGGCCAAACCGCCAACCAGCATCCCCAGTCCAGAACCTCCGGCTATCAAGGCTGTCGAGCGCCTTCCCTTGCCCTTTTTGCTGCGCGCCGAGTCGCGCGTCTCCAGCGGGTATTGCTTCCCGTTTATCGTCAGCGAGGTCAACCTTAATGCCAATAATGAACTGCCTTTAAAGTGTCCACGGCGATGCGAGACATCCACCACGCCGCCTACCAATGCGCCCTTGGGCACCAGCACATGGTTGTCATTGGACAGAACCGGATCGACGATCTCTCCGGTAAATGTATCTCCGGCGCGGCTGGACTTGACACTGATGCGTTGATCGATCCGGATCGCCAGAGTTGTGCCTGCTGGAATATTCACGCTGACCGGTTGCGGCACGGCGGAAACCACCGGCCCCGAGATCGCAGGAAGGGGCGCTCCTGGCGCGGGAGGCATCGCTGTTGTCGAAATTACTTCGTTGCTCTGCCCCGCTGTCGGCGGCTGCACGACTGTCGTGGTCGTGGTCCCGTTCTTGTCGACTGAAACCACCTGTTGCGCCTGCCCGGTTGCAGCCGCCTGCTTCTTGGCCTGATCCAGCGCCTGATTCAGTTTCGAATTGCATCCTGCAAGCGTGACTAATAGCAACAGCAACAGCACCGCCTTAGTTCCCAACGACGATCCTTTGTCGATCGGGCGGGATTCCTGAATCCGTCTAGAACAAATCAATACGTTCAAATTGAGCATGGTTTATTCTCCCTCGTGTGTGCTTTTAACTCTGCGATTTATCGATCCGGCCCAATAGAGTGGAACTCCGTGCCCAGTCCATTTCCGTGTTTTTGCGAAAATGGGCGGGAAGCCATGATCTTATTGTTTTAGACCGGATCAGTACTAACACTCTTTATTGCCAACAGTCGCTGCTGAATCCTTCAAGCCCAGTTTCACGTGAGCATCGAGGCGTACTTCGCTGCCCGTGATAACACCATGAACCGCCTCTTTCGCCTTGCCCCAGGCGCCTTCGACCTTGCCCTTCACTTGTTGAGCCATGCCTTCGGCCTGAAGTTTTGGATTGTCAGTCAACTCGCCCGCCTTGCGCTTGGCGCTTCCGGCCACTTCGTCAATCATGCCCTTCATTCGATCCTTGTTCATCAATCCACCTCCGTGGGTGTCGCTTTTGCTGGTTTGTACGAGGCATTTGCACAAGTTGCATATGCCTCAGTTGCGGGGAAGCCGCTGAATATTTATCGCGCCGCCGCAATGCGGCTCGAATTCAGTTGAATCGTCGACGCTGCGGATTCGGTGAGGCGATTAACGCCGTTCCCCACCCTCGTGCCGGTCTCCGTCTCCGTGACCGCGCCCGTCGCGTTGCTCATTTCCCTGGAAATGCCTGGGCGCTCTGCCCCGGCCTCGGGCGCGCTCGCCGTACTCCGGTGCCCGACCGTTGTAGCCATGGCGCGGATCGAAGCTGTTATTCACATGGCCATTGAAGTTGGCTGGGCCATGAAACCAAGGGCCAACGCCGATGAACCTGCGACCGTGAAACCATTCCGGACCGTAGTAGCCATAGGGAGCGCATCCATAGGGCGTGGAATCGTAGTAACCATAGGGACAAGCTGGTTCGACTCCAATTCCAACGCTAAAGCTGACCTGCGCCTTTGCCTGGGTCGTACCTGCCGTGATGAAGAATGCGGCGGCAGCGGCGAGCGCAAGAAACATATACCTATTCATGATTTCTCCTCGCAATTGTTGAAGCCATTGTCTTTCTCCCCAACACACCTGAGCCTAGTGAATCAAAATCCATTGATCTGAGCTATTGAGACCATGACGCCATGAATTGCTCCGACCAGAGTATCTCCAGAGTGATCGAGAGACCGGTGCCGGATGAGCGTTCTAGCTCAGACGGCCCGCTCTTCCGCTTCTACTGTGGAAACTACCTATTGCGCCTCAGTGCGCGGAAAGAAAGTGACGCTGCGCATGGGTAGAAAAGGTGGATGGAATGAAAAAGCTTATGACGTTGGTCGCAGTGCTCAGTTTGACTGGCATGTGCTGGGCAGGAACAGATCGTGAAGCAACGGTTAATCGTTTGGATCACGCCGGCGCAGTGCTGCATGAGATTATGGCCGCGCCCGACCGGGGCATTCCGGAAGAAGTCCTGGAACACGCCAAGTGCATTGCCATTGTGCCGCATATGCTCAAGGGCGGCTTCATCTTCGGCGCGGAGAATGGCCGCGGCGTTGTCACCTGCCGAACGGAAAATGGATGGAGCGCGCCGGCTTTCTTTGCTATCACCGGCGGTAGCTGGGGATTGCAGATCGGCGTCGAGGGCGTTGATCTGGTCATGATTATTCAGAGCGAAAAAGGGATGCAGCAGTTGATGTCCGCCAAATTCCAGATCGGCGGAGACGCCTCAGCCGCGGCCGGTCCGGTGGGCCGCCATGCTTCAGCTGACACTGACTGGAAGCTGAATACCGAGATTCTCACTTACTCGCGGGCCAAGGGCGCCTTTGCCGGACTAACTTTGACCGGCGCCGATATTCGCCGCGATGAGGATTCCACCGAGGCCATTTACGGACATGAAATTTCCACGCGCCGCATTTTACGCGGTGAAGTGGCCACGCCGGCCTCTGCGCATCAATTTCTTGATGCCGTTCGGGACGCCAAAGCACAAGCCATCGCCTCCAACTAAGATCCAACAGCAAGACACGACTTGGAAGCCGGAGATCAATCGCAGTTCTCCGGCTTTCAAACCGTAAGAGAAGGAGTAACCATGCTTTGGACAATCTTTGTCATCATCCTCGTTTTGTGGCTCTTGGGCTTCAGCTTTCATATCGCAGGCGGACTGATTCACCTTCTGCTGGTGGTTGCGCTTGTTATCCTGGTCATCAACCTGATCACCGGGCGGCGCGCGAGTCTCTGAGGCATACAGTCATACTTGATCACAGAGACAATGCTCAGATCGATGAATAGCCAGCAGCCACCCATTTCAACTGCCAGCTTTGTATTGAGAATGTTGTCGGTCATCAGAAAACGTAGTTTATCGGCCATCTGCCGGTAAAAGGTAGCTTGATATCATCCGCGCCGAAGGCGCAATCATCCGTCGATCATCGTTAGGGCGGAGCGGAAGTTGTAAGGTGTTTCCGGGAGAAGGCGGACAAAAAGAACCCCGCTGTTAGAGCAGCGGGGTTCTTTGCAGGTTGCCTTCATGCCAAAAACGAAGGCAACCTCGGAGTTAGTTTTACCTTGGCATGAACCGCTGCCGTTGTCAAAGTCCGTCTACGTGCGCGGATGGTGGTTCATGCGGAAGTAGTTCTCCGGCAGAGGTTTTGCCGCAATTCATGTTGTCAGTCGCTTTTCTGGATTTGCACGTGCTGTGATCGCGGCCAGCGTTACTGCAGCGCGGAGTGCCGACGTCAGGCCCGCCTGCAACAGCGTCGGGCTGCCAATCGCCGTCATCAGCAGAGCGCCGAAGGGCGGTTGGATCATCGCGACCGGCAGCGCGTCTATCGTTGCCGCCGTTTCCGGCGTCGCGTGACGGATCAATGTTCCCAATCTGGCGAATCTGGTTCACCATCGGAGGGTGGAAAAGCGGTCACGATGCCGGTGGTTGCTTCGTTGCATATTCGTCCGCGTGAGCGGCGGGTATTTTGGATGCGCTGCATGGTCTGCGGCCGCGCCGGCAGCTTCGTCGATCCTTTTCCGCGTACATCTTCTCGCAGGTGAGCAGAAATGATCGATCCGGAAATGCGGGTAAAGATCCGCCGCTACTTTTATGCTGAGCACTGGAAGGTGGGCACGATCGCCCAAGCGCTCGGCGTTCATCCCGACACAGTGAAGCGGGCCATCGAGGTGGAGCGTTTCCACCGTACCGAGCAGTTGCGTTCGTCGAAACTTGATCCCTATGTTGGGTTCGTCCGCCAGACGTTGGAAGCCCACCCGGGTCTGTGCGCCACGCGCCTGGAGCAGATGCTTTGTGATCGTGGTTACAGGGGAAGCGTCAGAAATCTACGCCGCGTGGTGGCGCGTCTGCGCCCGCAACGGCACGAGGCTTTTTTGCGGCTACAGGTTTTTGCCGGTGAGCAAGCGCAAGTGGACTGGGCGTCGTTTGGCACGGTGATGGTGGGCCGTGCAAAGCGTGCGCTGAGCTGCTTCGTGATGACCTTGTCCTGGTCGCGAGCGCTCTATCTCGAGTTCTTCTTTGATCAGACGATGGAGAGCTTTCTGCGCGGCCATGTGAATGCATTTCGATCATTTTCCGGATCTGCCAGAATCCTTCTTTACGACAATCTCAAATCAGCCGTGCTGGAGCGGCGCAGCAACCAGATTCATTTCAATCCTCGTCTGCTGGAGTTAGCCGGGCATTATCACTTCGAGCCGCGTCCCTGCCAAGTGCGCTCGGGTAACCAAAAAGGGCGCGTGGAGCGGGCCATTCGGTTCGTGCGCGATTCGTACTGGGCGGCGCGTACGTTCACCACTCTGGAGGAGTGCAATCGCCAGGCGTTGAAGTGGCGCGACGAAGTTGCGTATCAACGGCCCTGGCCGGACAATCGCAATCGCATCGTCGCCGAAGTTTTCGCTGAAGAGCGGCCGCGCCTGCTCGAGTTACCGCTGCACGAGTTCGACACCGACCGCGTAGTTATGGTGCGCGCGGCTAAGACCATCTACGTGCGCTTCGATGGCAACGACTACTCGATCCCGCCCGAGACGGTGGGCAGGACGTTGACTCTGGCGGCCTCCGATACCGAGGTGCGCATCCTCGACGGCGCACAGGAGATCGCCCACCATCGCCGCAGCTACAACCGTCAGCAACTGGTTCTCGATCCTGCGCATCAACAGGCCTTGCTGCGGACCAAGCGCAAAGCGCGGGAGTCAACGCGCAACGGACGTCTGGAACTGTCTGTTCCTGAAAGCGCCGACCTGCTTGATCGCGCCTTCGCCGAGGGCGAGTCGGCTGCGCAACAGAGCGCGCAACTGCTCGATCTGCTTGATCGCTACGGAACTCACGCCATGCGCCGCGCAGTCAGAGAGGCTCTTCGGCGTAGCACGCCGCGCGCCTCTTCAGTTGCCTTCCTGCTGCGCCAGTCCAATCTTGCCGCGCCACTGCCGCTCGACCTGAGCCGCCATCCCGAGGCGCAGAACCTTGAAGTCCGCCCACATGACCTGGAGACCTACGATGAGCTTGCCCACCGACGCGACGATGAACCCGAACGATAATCTGCGCGAGCAGTTGGAGCGAATAGGCCTGCGCACCGTGGCCACGCAACTGAATGATGTGTTGGCAAACGCAGCCAGGCAACGCTGGTCTCCCCGCCAACTGTTGGAGCAACTGGCGCAGATCGAAGTGGCCGAGCGCGCGCACCGCAGCCTCGAACGCCGTTTGCGCACGGCTGAAATCCGCAAGTTCAAACCCCTGGCCGACTTCGACTGGACATGGCCCACGCGCATCGAGCGTGATGTCGTGGAGCGTGCGCTGACACTGGACTTCCTCGCCGAGGCCCGCAATTTCGTCGTGGTCGGAGCCAACGGCCTGGGCAAGACCATGATCGCGCAAAACATCTGTCACGCAGCGGTGCTGGCTGGCCACTCCGTGCTCTTCCGTACTGCCTCAGCGCTGCTTGAGGAACTGCATCGCCAAACGCCCGAAGGCCGCCTGCGCAAGCTGCGCACCTACGCTAACGTAGCGCTTCTCTGCATCGACGAAGTAGGGTATCTCTCTTTCGACGACAAATCGGCTGACCTGCTTTACGAGGTCATCAATCGCCGCTACGAACAGAAATCGCTGATCCTGACAACCAACAAAGCCTTCAAGGAATGGAACGAGGTCTTCCCCAATGCCGCCTGCATCGCCACGCTGCTTGATCGCCTGCTGCATCACGCTGAAGTGACCGTCATCGAAGGCTCCAGCTACCGTGTCCGCGAAAGCGAGCAGGAGACAACGGCCCGCCGCAGGAGGAAGAAATGAACCAGCCAGATCCCGCAGCCTCTTACGTCGCCTCCGTCGTTACTCTCTACATCGAAATGCCCGAGACGCCCATACGCGTCAGCGCCTCCGATCAGTGGCTGGCGCGGAGCCTTCATCAAGACGGCATACCTCTGGAAACCGTCGAAATAGCTCTATTGCTCGGCTCCTTGCGCCGCCTCCTACGCCCCGACGAAGCTCCGCGCCTGACTCCCATCCGATCACTGGCATACTTCCGCCCCGTCATCGATGAACTTCAGGAGAATCCCGCTCCGGAAAACTACCGCGACTACCTCCGGCTCAAACTACGCCAAGCCGCCAAGACCCTGCCGGCAGATGGCCGGAAAAATACGTTTTCTCTTGGCCGCTAACATTGAGAAAGCCCCTCCATTCTCGAAAATCGCAAGGGCGCGGCTCGTTGCGCCGGTTTCAGGCGTTTGCGTGGCGTCGGATAGATTCCTCGGAGATCACATATAATCTCCGAGGAATCTATCCAATTTGGCCTGACTTCCAAGCGCGCCGATTCCGCCTTATTCCGCCTTATTTCACCGCCTCATTCCGCCTTATTCAGCTTTGATCTCGATGTCGCAACGCGCAGACCGTCGCGTCCATGCTCGTAATCATGTAGGCCGAATTCGCCCAGAAGTGATGAGAAATATACACGCAAACAAACAATCGATGATGAAAATATCATATCGATAAGATTTTTGTGTTCTAATCGACCCATCCGCCTCGATGATGTTTGTCGTTAGCTTTGGCGTGATAATGAGGTTTTACCATGGGCGATGAGAATTCCACACGGTCCTTCCCGCGGACTGTTGGCCTTTGCCGGTTAATCGAGGAGCTTCGGCTCCAGGTTCCTCTGCCAGCGACACGCTCCGAAATTGTCGCTGGAGCCAGGAAAACCGTCGCGGCAGACGGCAGGATTCTGGAGCAATACCCCAGAAATTACGCCCCCCCAAGCAACGATGCACTCAAGGCTCCGTTCGGCGATCTCCGTTTTGCCCTGCGCTATGAGCCTGTCGCTCTGGACGTGTACCTGGCCATCTTCCAAACTATCGATGCCCGCCAACTGGAGGAGTGGATTCGCTCCGAGCCTACCGGGATCTTCACGCGCCGTGCCTGGTACTTGTATGAGCTTTTAATGGAGAGGAAGCTCGACATACCCGACGTCATCCCCTCCGGCTATGTTGATCTTCTCGATCCCGAAATTCACATCACCGGGCAGCGTCGCCTCGTTCGCCGCCAGCGCATCAACGACAATCTCCTCGGCTCGGGAAAATACTCGCCGCTGGTGCGTCGGACGGAGATGCTGACGGTCTATGTGGAAAAAGGCTTGGCTCAAGAGGCTAACTCAATCGTCAAAAGCTGTGATCCGGCCATCCTCGCGCGCGCCGTCCATTATCTGTTTACCAAAGAGACCAAATCCTCCTTTGCCATCGAAGGAGAAGCGCCAAGCAAGGATCGCACGGAGCGATTCGTGGCTGCGCTGATGAAAGCGCCGGGCTTCGACGCCACGAGCAAAGAAGCCTTTGTTCAACTGCAAAATGCCATCGTCGATCCCCGCTATGCGCAGAAGGACTGGCGAAAGACGCAGAACTTCGTCTCCCAGACGCTACTGGATTACAGCGAGGACGTGCACTTTGTCTGTCCGAAGCCGGAGGATACGCCCGGCCTGATGAACGCTTGGATGGAGATGGTTGGCCGGCTGAAACTTCCCGAAGGCGTTGACCCTGTTGTCGCCGCGGCCGTCGCAGCATTCGGGTTCGTTTTCATTCATCCATTCGATGACGGCAACGGCCGCATTCACCGCTTCCTTGTCCACCACATCCTGTCAAAGCTCGGATTCACGCCAACAGGAATCCTGTTTCCCGTTTCCGCCGCCATGCTGCGAGACCGGCTGGCCTACGATCAGGTTCTGGAAGGCTTCTCCGCTTCCATCATGCCGTTCATTCAGTACGATCTTGACCCAGAGCGCGGAATGACCGTGCGGAATGACACGGCTCGACTCTATCGCTATTTTGACGCGACGGCACAGGCGGAATACTTGTATCGGTGTATCGAGGAGACCATCCACCATGATTTGCGGGACGAGATTGGATTTCTTGCGATCTTCGACGCCGCGCTGCGCGCGACTCTGAACATCGTGGACATGCCGAATCGCCGTGCATCGCTGCTTGTGAGATTGATACTGCAAAACAAGGGCAAACTCTCCAAAGGCAAACGAGCCTCATTTGCCGAGATCACGGACCAGGAAGTAGATCGGATTGAAGCGGCTGTCTGGGAGGTTTGGCAGGAAGGCCAACAAGAGCAGCTTTCCGAGAGTAGCCTCTCGGAGACTTCATCAGGCATGGTGGCCGGATGAAGTCGGCGTTGAATCGTGCCGAGCGCGTTCAGACGCGCTGAAATTTGCGGAAGAGTCGGGGACGAAATTGGAGCTGGTCCCACACAGCCAGCCCGCTTGCCCGTTGCTGAAAAGTTTGTCGCATTTTGTCGCAAATACCGCCGATTTAGTCGTTTTTGCCGGTTGTTCCGGTTTATAACCACTGTATTGTAAACAACTTGCATTTCTGGACACTTCATGGCATGGAAGAGGTCTCGGAATTGCCCAGACGCTGCCTAGGCAAATTGTGGCGTAAGTGCGAGACATGGAAAGGCCTGCGTTGCCAAGTTTGGCCAAAGCCGGTTGAATGACCTTTCCGTACCATAGGGATGGCGCTATGGACAGGGCTTTTCTATCATGAGCCTGCGTTGCTATCGCTTTTCTATCAGTTATATAGCGACCGCGAGCCTCCAATTCATCACTCGGTGTGTGATGAATTGGAGGCTCGCATGCTCTATCTGCCGACAAAGGAAGAATTACGAAAAGAGCTTGGGCCAGTGACATGGACGACGCGAAGTGGAACCAAATGCCCGCTCGGCAAGAATCAAACCGCAGGCCCCGCCAATTTCAATCCTGATTGCAAGACACAGTGTGTTTTGGCACTCGATTTGACATACTGTCATCCATAGTCGAATAATTATTAGACTATGGATGAAGTCCAGAACGCCTACTTGCATTGCCGTGATGTGCTGCTCGAACGGCTCGGTGAAGCCGCGCCCGGCCGCATCCAGCTTCTCACCGGTCCCCGGCAGGTGGGTAAGACCACGCTGCTTTTGGACATTGCCGCAAAGTTCGGCGACCGAGCCATCTACGCGGCCGGCGACGATCCAGATGCCGCTCTGCCCGGCTTTTGGGAGCGCCGCTGGGCCGAGGCTGAAACGCGCGCGAAGCAGGGGACGGCGGTTCTGTTGTTGGACGAGGTGCACCATCTATCCGATTGGGCAGGACGGCTCAAAGGGCACTGGGACCGCGCCCGCCGTCGCCACCTTCCCATTCATGTGGTAGCTACCGGGTCTTCAGCCCTTCGCGTCGCCCAAGCCTCACGGGAGAGCCTGGCTGGACGCTTCGAGCGTTTGACGCTGAGTCACTGGCCTGCTGCTTCGCTGGCTACTGCTTTTCATCTTTCGCCTCATGAAGCCGCCATCAATCTTGTTCTCTTTGGCTCCTACCCTGGTGCAGTGGAATTTCAAAAGTCTCCCGAACGATGGCGCGCTTATGTGCGCGATGCCATTATCGAGCCTGCTATCGGTCGCGATGTGCTGGCGCAAGGCGCAGTGCGGCGTCCCGCTCTGCTCCGCCAAGTCTTTGCTATTGCCGCCGGCTCGCCCGCGCAAATTGTCTCCTTGCAAAAGCTGCAGGAGCAACTTCAGGACAGCGGAGCCATCGAAACAGTTGCCCATTATCTAGCCTTGCTCGAAGACGCATATTTGATTGCGCCGCTGGAGAAGTATTCGACGCAGGTTCTCAGACGCCGTGCATCTCCGCCGAAACTCGTAACGCTCAACAACGCTCTCTTGTCGGCTATGCACCCCGATGGTGCTCCTGACCAGGGTCGTGAGCCGGGGCGTTTCGGCTTCTGGGTCGAAAACGCCTGCCTGGCCTTTGCAATCAACCAGGGCCAGCAGGTAACGTACTGGCGCGAGGAACCGCTGGAGATCGATGCCGTCATGGATGGGAGTTGGGGGAAGTGGGCCGTGGAGGTCAAGACCGGGAGATTTGATGTCCTGGCGCTTCGCGGCGTGCTTGAGTTTTGCCGTCGCAATCCGGCGTTTACGCCTCTGGTCATCTGTGCGCCCGGCGATGAAGAGATTGCCCGACGCCACAGCGTTGCAAGCATCAGTTGGGAAGACTTCCTGATCTCCGGCCCGCCGCAAGGTTGAAAGGAAGTTCCTGTTCCTGATTCCTTCATCGCTCCGTGACCGCCATGCGGGCATACCGGCACAATTCAACTCTTGGCCCGCATCGGCTGATGTATAACTATTGCAAGAGCGCTTCAGAATCCTCCTCCTTCGCCAAGAGGGGAAGTCCGAAGATTGGCGTTCTGGGAATTTCAGGAAAAGTTTGTACAGCGTTTGTACAGCAGATTTGGAAATCATTGCATTTCCTGCAAAGCTGACATTCCCAGAATCAGTAAGTTGAGTGTTTTCAACACTGATGTCGGGTTCGACTCCCGCCGCCTCCACCAACAACTTAAATACTTTATATTCAACAATTTAAACTGTTGAAAAATCGACAATTCCACAAACTGTACCGGAATTGTACCAACCAATTTTTGGTGCTAGAGTGTCTAGCATCATGCTCACCGTCTACACGCGTCACCATCCCGATTGCCCGAAGAAAGACGATTCCACCTATCGTCGCTGCCGTTGCCCCAAGTGGCTCGACGGAACCCTTCCCGGTCGCAAGGGCCGGTTCCGTGTCTCGGCGAAGACCAAATCCTGGGAGCAGGCGGAACTCCTCGCCCGCAAATACGAACACACGGCGATTCAGGGCGAAGAGATCAAGCCCGCCAAGATGCCAACCGTCAAAGAGGCCGTCAAGGTCTTCCTTGGCGATGCCGAGGCGCGCGGGCTGGCTTCCGCCACGCTGCAAAAGTTGCGCTACATCTTCGAGGTTCAGTTGCTCGGCTTTGCCAACGAGACTGGCCTGACCTTCCTGAACGAATTCAATCCGCGCAATCTGACCGAATGGCGACAGACTTGGCGGGAAAAGGAACTCGCCCGCAAGAAGAAGTTCGAGCGTGTCATTGGCTTCTTCTGGTTCTGCGTGCGCCAGGGCTGGCTACGCGAGAACCCAACGGCCACCATGGGCCGGGTCATTGCCAAGCATGTTCCGACGGACTACTTCACGGCAGAGGAGTACAAGTGCATCCTCGACGCCACCTATCGCCTGGGCGAGTACGCCGAGCGCTCCTGGGCTCCGGAGAAACGCGGCATCCGCATCCGCGCATTGACAGAGCTGATGCGCTGGAGCGGTCTGCGCATTCGTGACGCCGCCACGCTCGAACGAGCGCGACTGATCGAAAACAAGCTCATGCTGTATCAGGCAAAGACGGGTACTCCGGTTTTTGTTCCCTTGCCGCCCCATGTGGCCGAACTGCTGCGCTCGGTTCCTCCCGGCCTAAACCCCAACCCAAATTACTTCTTCTGGTCTGGCAATGGCCTGCCCAAGACCTACGTTGCCAACTGGCAACGCGCCTACCGGCGTCTCTTTGCCGTAGCCAACCTGCACAAGCCGGACGGTACACCCAAGCGCGTCCACTGCCACATGTTCCGCGACACCTTCGCCGTTGAAATGCTGCTGGCCGGAGTCCCCATCGATCAAGTCTCCATCTTGCTCGGCCACGCCAGCGTGCGCGTCACAGAAAAGCACTACTCGCCCTGGGTCCGCGCTCGCCAGGATCAGCTTGAGAAAAGCGTGCAGGCGGCATGGCAACTGCTGCCGGGAGGCAATCCGACGGCAGGCTAATGTCTGCGTCCAAATCTGAGATTCTTCGATTGTGCTGGAATATTTTCAACGACCAACGACTCAACAACAAAATATTTCGACAGGAAGCATAGCTGTTTTCGAGGACCTATCTTCTCTCAATTAGGAATTATCGGACTTCACATTATGTGATTTCAGCGCAAGGGATTCTATTGTGATGGCATCCAATGGGGAATTTCCTTTGGGGGAACATTCAAAGAGCTAAAATGTGTACTTCCGAGGATTTCACTTTGAACATAAGCATTGAAGTTGCTCTGCCAAAGGCTGCGTCTACGACAGAAAAGGGAACGGTTCTTGAGAAATTCGCCACCCGACTCCTAGAGAGTCAGAATTTTCGAGTCGTTCAACAGGTTCGCCTCACGGCGATGGAGGTCGACATCCTTGCTCAAGAAAAATCGACCGGAGAACGAGTATTCGTCGAATGTAAGGCATTCCGATCAACAATAAGTGCTGACGTGCTTACCAAACTACTTGGCAATGTGGTGGCTGACGATGATCTAACGTCAGGATGGCTAATTTCCACATATGCCCTGGGGAAAGATGCGAAAGGCTTTCGCGATAAGTGGTCTCAGAAGCCATTGTCTGATCGCCGACGACTCCAGATATATGACCCTGAGGCGCTGCTTGAACGATTGGTAGGTGCAGGTCTCATCATCGATCCTGCACGACTGGTAATCCCGCCTAACCTTCGTATCTCCGAAGAACGATTTCTGCTGTTGACCGAATTTGGTGAGTTCTGGGTAGTTGTGGTGTTTGACCCAGACTCTGGAATACGGGAGTCCGCTCTCCTCTATGAAGCATGCACGGGCACCAGAATTACAACGAGAGGTATTGCAGCTAGGATCACTGAGACAGACACCAGTCTGGTCGGCTTGAGTTGGCTTATCGAAGAGTCAAGCCCTAGTCGAAGTGATCGCGAACAGATTAGGAGTGAATACCAAAGTGTTGTCCAAGTTCCTGTTGCAGACGATTGGGCTGATTATCGTCCCGCCCGGCCTTCTGATTTCGTGGGTCGGGAAAAGCACTTACGCGATGTATTCGATTACTTTGAAAGTGTCCGCACGAGAGCTTCTCGGACTCGAATCTTAGCGATAAAGGCTCCTTCAGGTTGGGGAAAAAGCTCATTTGTATTAAAGATTGCTAACTCTGCACAGAATATCCGCAACAGAAAGAAATGCTTTGTGTATGCAGTTGATTCTCGCGCAGCGAGTTCAAAACGTTTCGGTGAGTTGGCTCTTGCCTTAGCAATCACTGCGGCGCAGAAGGAAGGCTTCATTTCAGTATCCTCGCCTCTGGGTTTTGGCGGCACTGCGAATCCCTTTGCGGACCACAACGTCAAGGCAGCCCTTGAGGAGCTTCAACGGGACGGCAAAGTTCTTTGTCTTATTTTTGATCAATTTGAAGAATTACTTTACAAGGCTGAATTAGAAACGGTTTTCGATGAAATCAGAGCACTGTGTAACTCAGTGGATGAAGCCCAAGAGAACATCGTCATAGGGTTTTCATGGAAGACTGATGGCACAATTCCAACCGAGCATAAAGCATACTACCTCTGGCAGAATCTAGCTGATCGACGTAAGGAGATTGAATTAGATCCATTTTCAGCACGTGAGGTAAGCCACGCCCTCACGAAATTTGCCAAGGAGATGGGGCAACCACTCGCTCCGCAACTGAGAAGACTTCTTGAAGATCATTGCCAAGGATATCCATGGCTACTTAAGAAGTTGTGTATCCACATCATGGATCTTGTTCGAGACGGCCTCGACCAAAATGACATTCTAGTGCGCTCTCTCAGCATTCAGGAACTTTTTAAAAAAGATATTGAGCGGATGGCACCAAATGAATTTTCCTGCGCCAAAGAAATTGCGATGACGGCTCCCGCTGACTTCTTCAGAATCGTCGAGACTTATGGTGATTCTGTCGTTAATCAGTTATTGGATAAACGCCTAATCATACGAAGCGGCACTCGTCTAAGCATCTATTGGGATATTTTCAAAGATTATCTTCTCACTGAGCGAGTTCCCTACATTCCCATTACGTATGTCCCTCAGACCCCCTTTCCTGCGTTCGCAACTGGGCTTCGTTTTTTACTACGCAACGAAGGTGCCTCCTATGAACAACTGGCTACTGAGCTCAGACTGTCGAAGGCTACGACCGAGAATGTTGTGCGTGATCTGGTCATGATTGGAAATGCTGAAACCAGCAGGAAATCAGAGTTTGTAAAACTCGATGCTGAAAGTGAGGAAGAGGCATCGCGCCGCATTGTCAACTTTTTCACTTCACATATCGTCTATCGAGAGCTTCTTAAGGAGAAGGGTGATGGAGGTTCCTTCACTGGCCAAGAGATGCTCAGCGTCGCAAAACAGTGCCTCCGCTTACCTTCGGCATCGGATAATCTTGCGGAGGAGTACAAAAGGCGATTGCAGCGCTGGCTCATCGCTGTAGGCTTGATTGGCCAAGATGGAGCAATCTTCAGACTGCAACCACGTATTACCAATATCGGGATTCTACATCCCTCACACCTCTCGCGACGGCGATTCGGCAGGGACATTTTTTTGGGTGAAGCTCCTCCGCACACAGTACTCAACTCTCTCGCCGGGATAGTATCAGATCCAAATACACGAGAAGAGTTGGAGAAGACCTATGGTCGAAATAACATTTCGGCCCTCATTTCTCTAGGTGTCCTGTCTGCAAATGGTAGTTTGACGTCCGAGATTAGAGACGCCGGCCACTTAGAGGAGGCATTACGTGTCAAGGTAAACTCACAGGCGACTATTCAGTACGTGAACAAAATTCGGACAGATGATCCGGACTTGAGTGCAAAGGATATCGGCAATCGTTGCTGGCAACGTCTGTTCTTGATCAGACGCTGCCCTCTTTGTGATTTGTTCAATCTTCATCAGTTATGATTGGCAGATCGATCTTTGCAAAAGGTATAACCATTTTTTCACCCAACTCGCAACTCACGTTTTTGGTGAACACGATGCAACACACTCTCAGGAATGCGCAGTGTGATGTACCCGCGCTTGCGCCGCGTCTCCGGACTTCCCCATTGCAGCACGCCCTCTTCATCCTCGAACATGCGGCGGACCGTTTTTTCGCTTAACGCCCACATCTTGGCAATTTCAGAAACCGAGTAGTGACGCTCCAGGCCGAGCGCGGCGTTCCGCACACTCTGCACGGGCTTCCTGGCATAAAGTTCTGGGGACATAGAAACGCCTCCTTGCAGAAATTTGAAAATCACAAACTTATCCCTAGTTCGGCCCCAAGGCTTAATTCGGAATGCAGAGCCTTCGCGATGTCTTGGGCAGGTTGAGCAATCCCGATTTGTGGCTCAAGCGCGCTCTTATGCGAGACATCGCGGGCAAGAACATCAGCGAGCTTACCGGCGTTATTGGTGAAAACCTGTGCATCGTTCTGCCCGCGCGAAATTGCAACGTAGGCCATGCGGTTGTTAAGCAGATCCTTCGCGCCGAGTTCGGTATCGACGTGTACGAGCACACGCTCGGCGGTTTGCCCTTGACTGGAATAACTCGTCATGGCATAGCCGTGGTCAATATGCGGATGCTGCTCTGGATCGATGGCGACATTACGCCCGCCGTCCAGTTTGAGACGCATCCTTCCATCTGCACCAAATTCTTCCACGATTCCAAGTTCACGATTGGCAATCTTCAGCTCATTGTCTGGCGAGGTGAACTGAATACGGTCGCCAACAGAAAAAGCCTTCTCCTGAGCACGATAGGCGATAACGCTCATCTGTCGGCGCGGATCGTAGGTTTGCTCACTTCCGTCCGCGCGCACCACCGTCACAAGATTCTTTTGAGCATTAACACCGACAACGCGCGTGTATTCGCCCTTCTTGATGCCGGTTTCTTGAGAACTGCGTGAGTAGCGCAGAATGTCGTCCACTTGGTATTGCCGCGCCCAAGTGCGATCCGCGCCGGTCATCTCCTGACGCGGCACAAGCATTTTAACGGTGTGTTCCTCTCGGTTCACCAATCCGCGCGTCTGCAATTCGCTGTGAATCCGCTGATTGATTTCCATCCGTGATCGATTGTCCGGCGAAACGACAAGCGTTCTCTGGGGCGAGCGTGCGTATTCCTTTGCAATTGCCGCGATGCGTTCCTCGCGGCCCGTGTACTCGTGCACTCGTCCCTGGTCATCGAGACTGGCAACCGCCTGTCGGACCTCGCCGCGTGCCAACTGCTCCACGACATATTTCAACTCTGGATCGCGCTGCCGCACAATCCCATCGAGCTTTGCTGTCTTCATCCCTGCTTCTTGAAGCTGAGCAAAGGGCCGTCCTGCTTCGACAGACTCATGCTGCCGCGTATCGCCAACTAACAGCACACGGTCATTTGCATGGAGACGTTGAATAAATTCGTGCATCTGGCGCGTGGAAGCGAGTGAAGACTCTTCGAGCACATACAATCTCTTTTCACCAGCGTCCGGCCTTGTGCCGTATGCAAGGTGCTGTTGGAGCGTAGATGTCTTGATTCCTGCCTCGGAGAGCTTCTGAGCTGCGCGTGAAGTTGGCGCGAATCCTTCCACATGGTATCCGGCGCTCTTTGCACCCTCGCGGATTACAGATAACGTGGTTGTCTTGCCTGTTCCGGCAACTCCCTCCAAACCGACGATCTTCTCTCGTGCAAGAAAGATTTCATCGACGGCCCGAAGCTGTGAAACATTCAACTCTGGGTGCCGGTCCTCTGTCCAGATGCGCACCTGCGGCGAAACCAGCATAAAATCGCCGTGATTACCTTGCTGCATTCCTGCAATGATCGCCTTTTCCATGCGGACCATCTCGGCAGTTGTGTATTGCGGAGCTGCGCGCCCTTCTTTATGACTGATGATGCAAAATTCCCCACTCGTGACACGTCGCGAAAACTCCTGGCGCACTTCGTCGTATGTGAGTTGCCCCATGCCACGGTCCAGCATTGATTGCAGGATTGTCCGCTCGTCCTGAACTGCTGAATGCTCGAAGACGTGATTCCGCGCATAAGTAGCAGATTGCTGCACTGCCTTTTCTTGCCCTGGCTCGAACTGCTGAGCGTGTTCCCGCGCCTGCGCTACCACACGGTCGGCCTGATTGCCGAACTGCACAGCCAACTCATGATGCCGCCGCAAGACCACTTCTTGCGATTGAATCTCTTTCTTGTCGCGTGTGCGGTGTGCGGCGACCTGTGCCGCTCCCGCTCCCTCGCGGCCAATCTCCTGCAGGTGTTCCTTGATCTGCTCCCGCCGTGGACTCGACGCATCTAGATATTCCTGCGTGTATCCCTTAATCTCTGGCTGGCCGTGTTTGCCGATTTCAATCTCATAACCGAGCTTCTGTAACCTCATGGCAAGCTCAGAGCGATAAACACTGGTGGCGTAGTGCTGTGACTGAAACAAACTGCGTTCTTGCAGAGCATGAGATTGGCCGTTCTCGCACACTGTCATGTTGAAGACCACTGCGTGCGTGTGAAGCTGTGGCGCTGCATAACCATCGACAGGCCGTGCCGTATCGTGCTCAAACGTCGCCGCAAGAAACTTTCCCGTATTCTCTGGCGCATGAATATTGCCGATGCGCGCCTGTGTGTAACGCTCCAATTCTCCAAGCGCGACGCGCACGCTTTCGCGATGTGCTTCCCGCACGTGAACATCACCACCCACAAGCGCGGTAAGCGAAACGGACTTCGGCGCGGAAAAAGTAGCATCCCATCCTGCCCGGTGCTCGACGCTCGTTACCTGCTTGCCGTATTCGTTCTCGTAGGTCCTCGCGGGCTGATGTTTGACGAGCTGCGCTCCGTTCTCAGGATGCTGGCCATCGCTCAGATTTGCGAAGTGTTCTGCATGAACAGCACCGTGGAGATTCCACTCTTCGGCAAGAGCACCACACCATTCGCTGTATGCCTGTCGATCTTGGCTCCAGTAATTCTGCTGCTCGGAGGCGAACTCGCGCGCGTGGTAGGTTTGTGCCTGTTTTGCGGAAAGAGCTTTCGAGATCGTCAGCATCGCAAAGACTCCTATGTGAGAGTCGCAGCACTGCACAACTGCCGTGCTGTTTAGAGTAACTCAGAATTGGCGCAAATAGTCGCATTGAGACGAAAATATTTTTTGATAATTATGAGTTTTATCAGCATGGATATTGGTGATTAGAGTATATGGTCGTCGATTATGCGCGTAATTATCTCCCGATTAATAGGTGAAATACAAGAGCAATTGCTGTGCGATCAAATCCGTAATTCAGCACTCAAAGTAAGCTGGATTACTCTCCTTATCAAGTAGCTAATCGCTGCCGATGAACGCCTCTTGCCGTTGTTGTTGCCGCCGGGCAAATGATTCGCTTTGAGTCGAAGTAAGGTCGGGTGCAGACAGGGCAAAACTAATGCGGAAGCTATCAACGATGGCGACCCTATAGCGATGGGCTTGGAGAAAGGAAAATCCAGATGGATGAGAGGTCCTTCCGTGTTGCTTTCATCCATGCGAAAGAAGCATCGTGAGCATTCGTTTGCTTGGATGAATCACGGGCATTGCGCAGGCAGTCGGCTCAATCAATCCACTGCGATTCATCCCAGGCAATCGGCTCTTGATGCACGCCGTTTGCTCTCCGTGCTCCGGGAAAGATGGACTGACTTTGTACAGGGCTCTTCTGCTCGACTTGAGAGGGCAGCTTCAAAGATAGTTTTGTACGAGAATCAGCAGACTGAATATTCGCTGGACTGGAGAGTGATTGCCTCTGCAAAGCGGGCGGGATCGTAGCCGTTTCCAAAGCCGGTTTACCAACACTTCTGTTTGTCCAATCGGCCAGCTTAGAACGGACCTTTCCCAACCATTCCCGAGGCGCGATAGAGCGGCTGATTCCATGTCGAATAGGAGACGCATCCCGCCAGTCATCCCGGAATGAATCCGCCGCGATCACCTCATGCCAAAGATGCTTCCATTCCTGCCACAACTCTGCCTTCGTTGTGAAGACGATGAATGCCACAATCGTCAGCGCAAAGGTGCAGCCTTCGAGCAGTGGGAGAGCGATGAAATTCGAGTAAGAACGGTCACGATAAATGTTCGAGCCCAGAGCATCTTTCAGTTCGCCAGAATAGACCAAGTCGGGGGCGGATTTCTCCATCCCCATCCAGCCGCTTTTGATTGCCGCAGAGGAAAGATGAAGGGACAGGTTTCCAGCCTTTCCGGTGGTCACATCGGAAGGGATTGCTGGCAGGCTCCTGCGTCCGGGGGCTGTCTTCATCAGCCACCGGATTTCAGTGGCCGATCCCGCCTGTTCCGCTGCCTTGCTGCACTGCCAATAGTCGAGCAAATAATAACTTTGAAGCGGCTCGATCTCGCATACAAACCATGCTGCGAACGCCAGCACAGGCACCCCGAAGAATACGGCCAGAAGCGCAGCAGTTCGCCACGGAAATGCACGGCGAATCCGCTGCAATCTCACGGCTATTTCTCCCCTGATTCGGGTGCCGATTGGCTGCGCTTTCGGGCCAGCAATTCTTCGGCTTTCTGGTCCTTGATTGCGTCGGCATATGCGGCGATTTTGCGCAAGGTTTCGTCGCTCAATGGACCCTTAGAAGCAACCGCGAATAGGTTGGCGATCAGGCTGCGCAAAGCCATCACTTCCGCCAGCAGAACGGGGTCCGCCGCCTTCTCTTCACCTGTGGCGCGTGCCTGGGCGAGCGCTGCCTCGCGCAGCCACTCGGCTACCTTCTTCCCGGTGCTGGCCGCAGCAGATTCGATCTCGGCATACTCGGTGTCGGTAAGCCGCGTCGCAATAGACTTGGTGCGATTGCTTTCGCTCGTCGGCACAGCAGGAGCCACAGACGGAGCGGCGACGGGCGTTTTGCCATTGGCGGAGGTCATCGGCAGGTACCTCAGTAGAGGCATTGTAGCGCCGTTTCCGTGGTGGCGCTATTGGGGCAGAATACGATAACCCCTTGCGAGAGAATGTGTTCACGTGCAGAGTGTATTGGAACCATTCGACCGAATTGCCGCGTTTACGGCTGTAAACACAAGACGCTAACCGATTGAATATGCGCATGTTAACAAAATCGCTCGACAGGTATACTTACAGCAACCCCACTGGGGATGACGTGTCAACGTTCATCCGCTGCATAAGCAGCGCTGCACACACTTCAGGACTGCCTACAATCGCTATTTATGATTCACACAGGAAACTATCGATGGCAACCAAATCCTTGCGCACGGCAAAGACGAAAGCTTCTGCAAGGTCCGCAGCACAAAAATCGAACTGGGAGTCTGTGACCTGGGATGACGTGGCAAACTGGGCTGGGTCACGTTCCATGACGCGCGGGCGGGCATATCAGCGAGGCGGACGTGTACATGATCTCGCAACCACTACGGACGGCAGGTTAATCGCAACCGTCTCCGGCACGCGGATCTACACAACGGGTGTCTGGTGGGAAGCCGATGTCCTTCACTCCCGTTGCACTTGTCCTGTCGGTTGGAATGGCTGCAAACATGCCGTCGCTGTCCTCGCGACCTATCTCGACATGTTGGTAAAAAACGCTGTGGTTCCAGTCGTGGATGCAGCGGATGACAAGTGGGAGGAACTGACGAATAACAGCCTCTCTGAAGCCCCCTCCGGCGACTTCGATGACGGTGATGAAGATGACGAATCGGAAGACAACGAAAGTTCGCATATTCCTCGGCGGCGAACCAGCAAGGCCAGCGACGAGAAGATTCGGAAACTCATCGACGCGAAGAGTCGTGAGGAACTGGCCGAGTTGGTATGGTCACTGACGCAGCGCTTCCCGGAACTGCGCGAAGAGTTCCGCGAACGCATTGCCCTGGGCGAAGGCGATGCGGATCGACTGATTGACGAAGCGCGGAAAGAACTGCGCCGGGCAACCTCGGAGCCGGGCTGGAAGAATTACTGGAAAGGCGAAGGCTATACCCCGGATTTCAGCCGTCTGGCGCGCTATCTTGACCGCATGGTCGACCTCGGACAGGCAGACGCCGTGGTAAAACTTAGCCGGGAAATCATGGCGCAGGGCATGGAACAGATCGGGCAATCGAACGACGAAGGCGAGACCGCCACGGCCTTCGCAGAGTGCCTGCCGCCAATCTTTCGGGCGGTAAATCAGTCGAAAATTTCGTCCGCGCAGAAGCTGCTTTTTGCGATTGATGCCGACCTCAGAGATGAATACAACGTGATTGAAAGCGACCTACTCGACACCGTATTTGAGTGTAATAGAAGACCGTCCGACTGGTCGGCGACTGCTGACGTACTGGCTGGCCGCTTGCAGTCAGAGGTGCGCGCCGGGAGCAACTTCCACGATAAATATCAGCGCGAACAGATTGCGGACTGGCTCGTCAAGGCTCTTACGCGCGCCGAACGCGACAGCGAAATAATTGCCGTCCGCGAACGGGAGGCGCGTATAACCGGCAGCTATGGGCGGCTGGTTCCGCTGCTGATCGAGCAAAAAAGATACGATGAAGCCGAGCGCTGGGCGGCAGAAGGAATTCGAAAAACCGCCAAAGATGCTCCGGGAATTGCCGCTCAGCTAGCGAAGGTAATGGCCGAACTTGCCCGGTCGCGGAAGCTGTGGAAGGTTGCTGCCGCGCACGCCGCATGGGAGTTTTTTGATCGCCCCGGATGCGAAAAATTCTCTGATTTGGTTGCCACCGCCAAGCGTGCCGGGTGTCTCACTTCGGTCAGGCAGAAGGCATTGGAATTTCTCAAAAACGGCCAGCTTCCTTTCTCGATAGCCACACAAAATAGCACTCCGGACAGCGTTACTTTTTGCCCGGACTGGCCTTTGCCATTTCCCGATTACCTGCTGCCTTTGCTGCGTAACGGAGACCAGCGCCCACACTACAACATACTGATCGACATGGCGATTGCCGAACGTCGACCGGATGAGGTACTTCGTTGGTACGACCTGTGGCGCGCGGCGGCGAAGAATCAGCGCACGGGCCCGTCATACGGTTTCGGCAGCTATGCCGACAGTGTCGCCGCAGCCGTTGCGGAAGCGCATCCAGAGCGTGCCCTGGAGATTTATCGCGACGGCGTCGAGGCGAATCTGAAGCAGGCAAGCATCTCGGCCTATGAAACAGTGGCTGCCTACCTGAAGAAGATGCGCCCGATTCTGAAGTCTCTCGACCGCGGCCCGGAGTGGAACGCTCTGGTAGCAGAGATACGCATGAACTACCACAATCGTCCTCGGTTCATGGAGATTCTGGACCGTCTTGAAGCTCGCCCGATCTTTCAGAAACACCGGGCGCAGAAGTAAAAGCGTACTGGCAAGCGCTCTACCATCACCAAACGGTGGACGAAAACGTGTCGGGCCTCACCTGGGCAACGGCCAGCAACGGTGTCGTAGCGCATACTTATGTATAGCTTCCGGGTAAATATTGCGTGCCTTTCACAAACGACAGCTCAATCCTCTGCCCGAGCTGGGATTCTTGTGCGCCAAATAGCCGAAATACGTGGAGGGTTTGTGCGTTGCTGTAGTCGCCCATGAGGCGCTAGCAAATGGGGCTTCTCCTAGCGTAGTAGGCGCTTGAAATCTTGGGCACATTCCAGAGATCGGTTTATCATGGAAAATCACGGGATAAAGCCACTTCTGTGTCTTGAAACTATGGAACTCCCTGTAAAGAGGCGAGCATGTCCGAGCCACGCGAACTCTTGGTGGGTCTTCTCGACTACATCAAGGAACAAGCCAAGGTTATTGACCCGCGAGGATTCGTCCTTGGGAGTACGGGAGCATTTTTACGCAGACAAAAGGCTGTTGCTGGCCTAATAGGTGTTGAATTCGACCTAAAGGTCGCATCCGATCACGTCTGGATGCGTGTCCCCAGGTTAGCGGCTGAACCCCCACCACCAGCGCCAGAAAATCACAAAGCGGTCATCGTCCTAAGCGCGAATCCAGACGGTCCTTTGCCATCCTTGGATGAGCGCGTCCTCAACTGGGAGCTGAACAAGGCTGTTCAAAAGCGTTTCGCCGAAAAAGACACAGACGATCCCGATGTGCAGGAAGAGATTCAGCGTTTCCGCGCAAACTGGTGGGAGAAATCCCGCCGCGCGCTTGAGTCCTACACGCTGACTTGGAAATCGTGGGCCAATGTTGAGCGTGAACGCCGCAAGACAATTGCACTCTATGGCGATCTGTTTGCTTTGATGCACTCGATTGAGGCCGAGCAAACAAATAAGCCGCAAGAACTTGTTTGGGGTATAGGAATCTCGACTTGGAGGCTTGCTCACGAAAAGGGAAAATTCTCTTTTGAGTATCCACTCCTGACTCAAGCCATCGAAATATCGCTTGATGATAAGTCGATGGCCATTGAGTTGCGTCCCCGTGCAACGGATACTCAGGTTGAATTCGACGCAATCACAGCTTGCCATGTTGAAGGCGCAATCGAAGCAGAGGACGCTGTCATCAAGCACCTGAAGAAGCACAAGGACCGGCCTGTTACGCCCTTTGATCCCGGCAGTTATTCGGGCGCTCTCAAACTCATCGCGGCGAACCTCGATAGCGAAGGCATATATAAGGAAGTGCTTTTGAAGGGTGAGTCCGTGCCCGTTGCTGGTGAGCACTTGGTGGTGACTGACGCATGGGTTTTGTTCAGCCGCCCACGCACCGTCAACTTCCTTTTCGAGGACTTGAAGCGACTGGGAGAGAACCTCAACGCTGGATGCCCCATTCCAGACGGGCCTATGGCGCTTGTCTCTGAGCCTTCGGACGAGCCGCTTATATTTGAAGCTGTAAGTTTTCGGGGAATTTCAAGCAGAGGTGAATCGGGAGGCTCAAAGAAGCCACAAGAACTGTTTTTTCCTCTTCCCTACAACGAAGAGCAAGTCACTATTGTCAAGAATCTTACGCACGCGGCGGGTGTGGCCGTACAGGGACCGCCGGGGACCGGCAAGACTCATACGATTGCGAACATTATTTGCCACTATCTCGCGCAAGGAAAGCGGATACTTGTGACTTCGCGCGGAGATGCCGCACTGAATGTTCTGCAAGAAAAGATTCCCGATGAGGTTCGCGCGCTCACGGTTGCGCTTCTTGCAAGTGACCGCGAAGGTGTACGGCAGTTTCAGGCTTCTATCGAAACGATTCAGCACCGCGTGTCTCAGCTCAACCCTGAACTGACGATGAGGGAAATTGAGCGGTGCCAAAGCTCCATTAATCGGGCGCATTCCGAATTTTTATCCATCGACCGGAGAATCAATGAAATAGCCTTGCACCAGCTATCAGAGATTGAAGTGGATGGCGTCCCAATGCGCGCCCAGAAACTCGCTGAGCTGGTGCAGAGCGGCAACGAATTGCACGGTTGGTTTGATGATGCCGTTTCGTTGACGCCAGACAACGCGCCCCCATTCGATGACAGTGATGCCGGGCGAATTCGTCAAGCAAGGCGAACTCTCGGTGCCAGTATTGTTTACGTTGATAAGAAGGTTCCATCGGCGGAGAATTTTCCCTCGGTTGCGGAAATTTCACGACTCCACGACCTGCTTGTCGAAAAGAACAAAATCGAAGACGAACTCCATAACGAGGAACTCGCCGCGCTCAAGGCGTTTACGCCGAAAACGCTCGACAATGCGCGGGCTTTCTTGCAATCAATCGATGGTGCTCTTGAGCTTCTGACGGACATAGAGGAAGCAGGCGAAGAGTGGCCACTTGCTCTCCGGGCCAAGTGTCAACAATCGGCGTTTGTGGCAGAACGAAACGCCCTGATGGAACTTCTTGGCGCGATTGACGAGGTTGCAGAGGCTTGGGCGGAATCACTAAAACACCCAGTGAGTCTTCCCTCTGAAGCAATCACATCTGCCAAAACAGTCGAGGCAATCAGGACTGCATCGCTTACAGGAAGGCCCTTCGGTTTTCTGCCTTTTGGTGCTACAGAGGCCAGACATCATATTCAGAATGTCACAATTGATGGGAGGCCACCCGCGACCGTAGATGAGTGGGGGCTTGTTTATCAATTCGTGAATCTGCACAAAGATTGCCGCTCATTTTGCATTCGTTGGAATCATCTTTCCGAATCACTTGAAATCCCCCAGTTGAATCAAAATAGGCTAGAGCTTCGGCAGGTGGTAGCTAATGCAACCCTTGCTCAGAAGGCGCACAGGCTTGCTACGCACTTCGATGTTTTACTGTCTACTCAAGCATTGGATGTGTTCGCAGAACAGCCAAGCGAACTCTCAGGCGGCACACGTGCCGAACTCGAGGCATTACGGCAGAGGATTGTCCAAATCCTGACCCTCGATGAACTTTCCCAAGCTCCGATTCGTCTTGCTCAACTGACCGAAACACTCGCTGGATGCTCTGGGCCTGTAGTCGATGCGATGCGTTCATTCGTGGAATCGTCGCTGGGCGATGGAGAGTTATCCAATGCCTCGGTTGCTTCACAATACACAGAGCTGCTGGCTGAGCTACGCCGCATAGCTGGTTTGGCCTCTGAAATGGGTTGCATC
This sequence comes from Telmatobacter bradus, assembly GCF_048629425.1. Lineage (NCBI taxonomy): Bacteria > Pseudomonadati > Acidobacteriota > Terriglobia > Terriglobales > Acidobacteriaceae > Telmatobacter > Telmatobacter bradus. The sequence goes on along the minus strand of NZ_CP184532.1, from coordinate 287,655 downwards.
CTTGAAGGTGCACAACGAATTGCAGAAGCCGGTGCGCCGAAATTAGCGGAACGGGTTCGCTCAATCCCTATTACCTCATCGGGAGATGATGCAGTTTTCCCCGTGACTTGGCGCGAGGCCTGGAACTGGGCGCGAATGAAAGAGCACCTTGACCGGATAGAAGGCCGAGCCGAATTGCGGAGCCTCGGGGAACGAAGGCGCGAACTCGAAACCGGCCTTGCTCGCTTTTACCGTGAGATGGTGGCCAAATCAGCATGGCTGGCCACTAAGACGAATGCAACATCGCGCACGCTTTCAGCCTTGGAGCAGTATTCTACGGCCATCAGGAAGATGGGAAAGGGCACTGGCCCGAATGCTACGAGATACTTGCGGGATGCGCAGGCAGCGATGAAAGAAGCTGCTAATTCAGTGCCATGCTGGATTATGAACCATAATCGCGTATCCGAATCGATGCCACCGGATATAGGGATGTTTGATCTTGTCATCGTAGACGAGGCGAGCCAGTCAAACATATGGGCTCTTCCAGCCATTCTGCGAAGCAAGAAAATTTTAGTGGTTGGGGATGACAAACAAATCTCGCCCAATAGCGCTTTTATAGAGGCTCAGCGCATTCAAGAGCTTCGTGATCGGTTTCTGAGCAATCAACCATTCCGTGAAGCGCTTACCCCAGAGATGTCTCTTTACGATCTCGCTTCACGAGTATTTGCTTCAACACAAGTGATGTTACGCGAACATTTTCGTTGTGTACCGCCAATCATTGCGTATTCCAATCGAACTTTTTATGCTGGGCCAGACGGCAAGGGAATGATTCAACCACTCCGAATCCCCAAAGGATCGGAAAGAATCGAACCTCCACTTGTGGATATTTACATCGAGGGAGGAAAGCGCAACAAACACGATTGCAATCACCAAGAGGCCGAGGCAATCGCCGATGAAATTGGCGCAATCCTAAGAGATGAAAAGTATAAAGTGAGAACGATTGGAGTAGTTACGCTCCTTGGGATGAACCAAGCCCAACTGATTGACCGGGTAGTGAACGAAAAGTGTGATACGGGGGAACTGTATCGTCGCAAGTTTTTGTGCGGCGATGCGCGTACGTTCCAAGGGAGCGAGCGCGATATTATGTTCCTTTCGTTGGTCGTCGATGCTACCGATTGCCACGCGCTTTCAAACACTGACGCGGAACAGCGTTTCAACGTTGCCGCCAGCCGCGCACGTGATCGAATGTATCTGGTGCGGTCCGTCCAACTCTCGGACCTTTCGGACAAGGATTTGCGAACGGGGCTTCTGGCGCACTTTGACAATCCACTGGTGGTCGATAAGGCAGAGGCAGAGCTGCTTGTTGACCGATGCGAATCTGGGTTTGAGAAGCAAGTCTATTCGGAACTCGTATCCCGTGGCTATCGCGTTACGCCGCAGGTCAAGACCGGCGCTTATCGTATCGATATGGTTGTCGAGGGACAGGGCGATCTTCGCCTAGCCATCGAATGCGATGGAGATGAATTTCACGGGCCTGATAGATGGCAGCATGACCTCAGCCGTCAGCGTGTGCTTGAACGTGCGGGGTGGGTGTTCTGGCGCTGCTTCGCCTCTACTTGGGTACTTCGCAAAGATGAGGTCATGGAGGAGCTTGTTCAGTTCCTTAACCGAATGGGGATCGAACCATTAGGCGCTATCGAGACGGCTTCCCGCATCGTCGAAAAACGTGTATTCAAGCCTGAATCAGATACGTTAGATTTGCGATCCGAGCAATCTGCGAATGCTAACGGGGCAGATGCGTACGATGGCGAACCCAGTGCTGCTCATCTTGAATTGGAAATAGAGGAAAGTGCGGTTGAATCTTCTCACTTCTCTGAAGCTGAGAGTGCGGTGTTATCGAGTGCAGATGGGAATGTTGCGGAACTGAGTGCCAGTGAATCGACCAAGCGGCATTTATTTCAGAAAGGCGAAATTGTCACCTATAGAACTAATAAAGGCAAGAGGCGCAACGGAGTGATTACTTGGACTGATGGTAAGCAGGTAAAGCTGATTGACAACGGGGCTACTGTAAGCAAGAGCATGGATGACATATTGGCCGTCAGCGGTCATTAATCAAAACTGTTTAATTGAAACTGTTATCGACGCACCGCAGTTGGTTGCTTTCGATTATCAATAACTGTTCATAGTTGGCGACATTCCCCGGAATAGTTGGAATGATAAGCCAAGGCGGATAAGGTCCGTGTCAAGGCCGGGCCGCAGCCCGCCGCTATGCGGTCGTAGAGCCTTGACGCGGGCCGCGCCTCGGCTACACTGCTGCGATTCGGGGAATGTCAGTTTTGCGCTGAGCGCCGTTGATTGGCCGGCTATATGCCAATCTCATTTTTCTGACAAAACGTCGATCTCGATAACCTGCGGCGCGTTTACGAGACGGTATGCCTCATCGACAACAGAAGCATTTACAAACTGCGTGTCGTTGGCCTTAGCTGCACCATACCCGCCATGAATATGGCCAAAAACGTGAAGCCTGGGCCTGATTTGCTGGACAGCTTCCGCCAGTTCTTCGCAGCCGAGATGGGCAGTAGTGGGCCGCGCGGTATCCAGCACGCCATGCGGCGGTCCATGCGTAATCAGAACATCAGTGCTCGCCGGAATCATCTTCCAATATCGCCGAATCGCAGCGCCGCGCGCGACATTGAAGGCCCAGTTGTTGAACTCGGGCTGAATCGGCGATCCCCAGATTTTCAGGCCCGCAAGTTCCGTGCTGGAGTTTTCGAGATAGATGGCGTTGGTCAGCAGTTCTCTGGCAGCGCCGGGGTGGCGCTCAAACATCCAATCGTGGTTTCCAGCGATGACGACCTTATGCCGGTGGGGCAGTGTGCCAAGCCACTGGTTGAAATCAATGATCTCGATTGGGGTATCGCCGAAAGCGGCAAAGTCTCCGGCATGAATCAAGATGTCGCCGTCCGGCACGCTCAATTTGGCGTGCTGGCCGTGCGTATCGCTGATGCAGACAATGCGAATCTGGGACATGGGGACTTTACTTCGCTGCGTGCGTGAGAAGTTCCGGGTGGACTTCCTGCAACCATGCCCGCACCTGCTCCTGCAAAACGGGCAGATCCTTCATGATCTGCGCGAGGTCGGTCGGAGAAACGCCGCCTGCCAAGTCATAGCTCGTCGTGTTTCTCTTCTGTGAATGCGACTTGATCTTGCGCACCCATTTCTCGCGTGCGGTGGAATCCTGCGTAGTCAGCGTATATTCGAGACTTTCGATTACGCGCTGATGGTGGCCCTGGCCAATCGAAACCCGATAGCCACTGGCCCGCAAAGCAATGTTCACGAGCGTAAGAATGCCGTTGTACGCCGCCTGAAAGCGAAGGTCGTCGGAGATGCTTTCCACCTTCGAGTCCGCCTGTGAGCGGTCCACGATGCTGAACAGGTCGGCAATCTCCTTCGGACTGCTCGGCTCAGCCTTGTACCAGCCGAATTGTGCAAGCTTCTCTATACTCATTCTCGTCGCCGATCAAAAAGACCTTCATGCTGTCCATCAATGATTGCAGAAAGTGGTTGCCCTCGTGAAGCCGCTTTTTCAAATCCTCGCGGGAATAGATGGTCGGATTGACGGGCCGCCGCAACTGCTTTTCGAGCGGCCCCACAGCATCGAGCACATCGTCGAGAGAGACCACACCAATCACCATCAGATCAATGTCGCTCGTTGCCTTGTCCTCGCCGCGTGCAACCGAGCCGTACACAAAAGCAAAATCGATGCGGGCTTTAAGAGGTGCCAGCGCGTTTTTGAGCAACTGGAAGACGCCAAGAGTCTTCGCCAGCAGGGCGCGCAACTCCGGGTAATCCGGGTGCTCCTGGTTGACCTGATAGAAAACCTGATTGCCCCTTTGCGAGCGATTGACAAGCCCAACCTCGGCCAACAGCGTAAGCTCCCGCTGCACAGTCCCCACACTCGTTTCAATCTGGCGGGCAATCTCACGAATATAGAAGGATTCGTCCGGTGCGCCAAAAAGCAGAGACAACACCCGGCCTCTGGTCTGGCCAAAGAGCAAATCGCCGGTGGATGTGACTCCTGTACTCATGACAGGAACAATTGTACCCCAATTGAGAACATGAAGCGGCCTGAATTTTTAATATTAGCTAGATTCGGGCTTGGCGCTTCAACTAAAAAAGCGATAAATGCTTTTTTATTGGCACTTTATGCCACAATCCCCCACTGTATGGGAACTTGTCCAGAACCAGCCAGACCAGTCAGGCAGTACCAGCACCGTGCAATTTCGCAGGTCCAAAAGAAGACCGACAAATTTGATTTCTATGGAATGCTCAAAAACGTACGGCGGCGCTATGGCTTTCAGGCCCGCAGAGCATCCTTCCACTATTTCGCATAGACCGCTACTTGCCTAGCAACCATTTTTGGACAAACCAGGACATTTCTCGCACTTCGTATTCGATTTAAAATCTATATCGATAATCTGGACAGCCCAGTACGGGAGTAGATAATGTAGGCCATGCTCTCCTGTGCGCGTTCATTCTGGTTCTGCACTATCTTGCTTCTCGTTTTGTCGTTCTCCACATATACTGCCCAAGCACAAAAGCAGGTGCGCGAGATCACGATTCACTCGGGCTGGGGCGGCTTGGAAACGCCACAAAATGCAACTGTAACTATCCATCGTGAGCAACGTGGATTTCAGTGTGACGGCAAGCCCGTTGATGCGAAGCTCGTGCAAACGGTTGTGACTGCACTTGGAGCCCCTCAGATCACAAAACCTGAACTTGCGAATCTCGGAATCACGCATGTCTGGCTTAAGAAGCAACTCACAGCCGTGGAAGCCGAAATGCCCGGCTCTATTCCTGACGCCACCGCTCGCCAGAAGGACCTCTTCGAGAGCACCTTTGCCGATCCACAGCGAATGGCTGATATTACGGCTTCACTTTTTAAATATTGGAAATCTGACGATTATCCATATGTACAGATCGAAGTGCATTTTATTGATGGCTCCAAATTAACGGCTGAATCCAACTCTTACTACGCTTTCATGATTCCCTGGAAGGTACAAGGCGCTCAGAGCCTAAAGACCTACAATGCCGCAATCTCTCGTGCCGTTTCCGCGCTCTTGCCCAGCAAGAGCCCCAATAAAGAGCGATTGTCGGGCGAGGGCTTTGCCTCGGAATTGGCCGAGGCAACCATGAACCACATCAAAGAGCATTGGGAGATGATTGGCGTAGAAGATCATGCTGGTGATTCGCTGGCGTCTCTACGCGGCGTCTATACAGTCGAACGCACAGACATCAATTCCTATCACAATGCAGAATATGGCGTTTCATGGGATAGCAACGCGCCTCACGAGGAAAATATGCACGCAACATTGCATAAAGCTTCTTTTCCTCTCAACCTCGCAGTTGAAGCCATTTTGCTCAGCGAAGCCGGAAAGATACAGGGAATCGATCAATTTCTTCAAACAGGTTCACGATACGAAAAGATGGTTCTTTCCATTCCGTGGCTCATGACTTGGCTACGCACGCACCCCAAGGCACATGCCTTTCTTTTCTATGTTCACGGAAAGTCATTCAGCGACCAGGCAATGCGTAGTTTCACGCAGGACATGAAGGTACGTGGGCGTGAAGAACTCATCGAAAAAGTACGCTCTCAGCAAGCCGATATAGCGCTCATAAAGATCGATGGGGCGGACTGGCTTATCTTTCCAGACAAACATCTGATGCTTTGGCGTTACTCGTTGCCCTCGGGATTATTGAAGTGGACCGACAAGGACTTTCCCGCAGGTCGATGCGGTGCCTATCCTGAGAATGACGGCGGCTGCTCCGGCAGCGAAGTGCGGCCAGACGGAACGCTCGTGCCCAATGGGAGGCCACGCGATGAAGCGTGCGTTGCCGCCTATCGCGCACAGTATCCGCTGCCAGCACTCTTGCCCGATGCGCTTTTCAATGTAATGGATCACGGTCGCGGTGGATTCATTGACCTCGAAGGAAAGATTGTTATTCCTCTTTGCTTTGATACTGTCAGCAAATTCTCAGATGGACTTGCGCGTTTTGAGCGTGACGGCAAATGGGGCTATCTGAACTCAACCGGAGCCGTGGTCATTCAACCACAATTTCCTTGGGCTGAAGATTTTCGCGAGGGCATGGCGCGGGTGCAGGTAACTGGCTCAGCATTAGGCTACGATGGCCGCTGGGGATTCGTCGACAAAACTGGCAAAGTAGCAATTGCGCCCATCTATAAGCGCATGATGACTGACGATGGTGATGATGCCGCCTTTCATGATGGCTTGGTAAAGATCGAGGTTGACAGCAAGTCTGGATTTCCGCTCACAGGATACATTGACAAAACGGGCAAGGTTATAATCCCTGCGCATTTCACTTTTGCTGAACCATTTTCCGATGGCATTGCAGCAGTCACGGAATCTGATGCGGGCAATACTGTTTGGGGCTATATCGACCATACCGGAAAGTGGGCCATCCCGCCGCAGTTCGATTGGGCCAACGGATTTAGCGATGGATTGGCAGCCGTCAATCGCTACCAGAACTGCGGATTCATTGACCGCTCTGGTAAATATGTTCTACGCCCGGAGGTACCCGCTGGTGAGAACGATTGCGCAAGAGTCTGGGGAGATTTTTCCGAAGGACTGGGGCGTTGGCGCTTTGGCGCCTTGTTCGGCTATATAGACCATACAGGCAAGACCGTCATCGAGCCACGATTCCAAGTGGCAAGCAGTTTTTCTGAAGGATTAGCGGCTGTAGTCATCGGCGGAAAATGGGGCTACATCGACACAACAGGAAAGATGGTAATCGAACCACGAGAACTGAATCGCGCAGAAGCATTTCACAACGGATTGGCACAGGTGGTGACCAAAGATGGCAAGTGGGGCTACCTAAACAAAACCGGGAAATATGTATGGGAGCCTGTACGTCAGGGAAGCGACTAAAGTTAACATCAATCGACATTTCCTATATGCTCCGCTGTTATAGGCATAATAATGCCTATAACAGCGGTTTTTAACTATAAAGGGCATCATATTGCCGCTTAATATTAAGCGCATTTCGATGCATTGCAATACCCATCACCGTGCTTGACCTTCGTGCCTAAAGGCACTACGTCAGATGATGCATCAATCAAAAATTCGATGCCATCTCCAGAGCGGATTTGCTCGCTGTGGTGAATCGTTTCAGCGTCAGAAGACCCGAGAAGGTTTTAGCCGATATTCGCGCCGCCATCAATAACCGGTCGCAATTCGCCCGACAGGCCCATATTTCCACTGTCAGCAGGATCGCATCGCGGAGCATCTGATTCCGCTATAGCTTGTGGGCTAGGCTAGGATAACGGGAACAATTCAAGCAAGCGGACACGAGCCGCGGCCATGCCATCGGAGTCGGAGATATGGACAGCGGACAGATTCTACATTGTCTGTCATCCCACATATTCAGGCTGAAAATTCTCGGTGTGCTCGGTTGAGGAGGGACTTGTTCGTAAGAATTTGCGCCATTGCCAGACCTATACCTAGTAACAATAGAAGACCTTCGAAAGGCGTAGATCCTCTCTTGTCCTGAATATTCCACCAGTCAGACAAGTGGGAGTGGATCGACTGCGCCGCTGTTTCGAGAACGAACAGCGCTACAAGAAAAATAAGATGGCGCAAAAGCAGACGGGGAATCTGCGGCTCTACGGCTGGGCAGGTGAATTTGTAACCGGGAACATTACCGCCGCCTCTGCTACCCGTTGTAGCAAACGTGAAGAACAACACGAAAAAAGTGTAGGCGATGAGCGATACAAATTGCACTCTGTAGGGCAAATCTCTCAGTACCGCCATGGCGATCGGGCTGCCTATTGTCATGCAGAGAAAGATCGCCGACATTAACAGGAGTCGCAGACCCGAGCTCTGGTGTCGGCACGGATCAGAGAATGGCCACTGCTCCATCAAATCAGGGCGCGGCTCGAATGAAGCAATGCGGTGGAGCGGGATGTGACGATGACTCCGGTGCGTCCGAAGCCCCTTTCGAGTGAAGCCTTCTGTAGGAATTACCTGGACAGAGAGACGATTTCCCTCTTCGTTCAATCCAACAATTTGCACAGTAATCCGTTCGCCTTTTGCAAGCGATAGGACACCGAGGGCACCCGCGTCTGCTTTATCGAGCCATTCGGGAGCAAAGTGTCGCTTTGCATCATCGAACGAGAGTTTGCGATGTGCGAGTTCCTTGCCCAGATCCTGCTCGGCTTCCGCTGTGAAACCACCTTCAGCCGCAAGCTTTAAGAGCGCCGCGTCGCTAAGGGTATGATAGTGCCCGTCAAATGCATTCTTGCTTGACATAAAAGTTGACTCGATTATATTGCGTCGGATTGGTCGGCAATCCGACAACTAGCGAACTTGGTTTCATGGATCAGGCCATAAAATTGGTCAGGGGTATTTGCGCATGCACAAATACTTCTGTTTCCTTGACGCTTACGAACTTGCTTTGAAATGTACTCTATCCAGATTGCCGACGATACACTCAGGTGAGAGAGCGCAATTGATCGCCTGCAGGTTAAACTTTTGGGCTCTGCGCAGGAATCTGTAAGGCAGCGTGATTTTCGCGGGTTTTGCTTGAGGTGTGGAATCGGCTATTCTCCTCCCGATGCGCGACAACGATTGGACGCGGGTATTGGGATGGCCGGGCTACAAGGTCTACCGGCATGAGATTGACGAGCCTGGCAAAAGGCTGAAGCTTTGGGTTCGGCGCAAGCGGGCCAACAAGTTGCTGGTCTGTTCCGGCTGCGGCAGGCCAACAGGCGAAATGGTAGCCAGCTATGAGCGGGAAGTGCGCGATCTGCCGTGCTTCGAGTATCTGACCACGGTGGTGATCGAGCTGTACCGGGTTCGTTGCCTGGACTGCGGCGTCAAGGCGGAGAAGGTGCCGCTGCTTCCTGGCAAAGCGCCCTTCAGCAAGCGTTTCGAGGATGCGGTAGGCCAAGCCTGCGAAAGCTCCGCAGCCAGCCGAGTAGCGCGGCAGTTTGGTCTGGCGGCGAGCACGGTGCGGGCCATCGATCAGCGGTATCTGGCGCGTTGGGCAAAGTCGCGGCGCAAGCCGGCCTTGCGGCAGATGGGTGTGGACGAGATCTTTGTGGGCAAAAAGCAAAAGTTCATCACCGTGGTGAGCAACCTCGGGACCGCCGAGCCTCTGTGGTTCGGCGCGGAGCGGAAGAAGGAAACGCTCGACGAGTTCTTCGCCAAGCAACTGAGCCCCTTTCAACGTGGCGCGGTGCAGGCTGCCTGCGTCGATATGTGGGAACCGTTCAAGCAGAGCATCGCCGAGTGGCTGCCCAACTGCCGCATCATCTATGACAAATTTCACATCATGAAGCACGCCGGAGCGGCTGTGGATGAGGTGCGCCGCCAGGAGTTCTTCCGCAAGGGCGGGCCGGCGCGGGAACTGGTCAAGGGCAAGCGCTGGCTGCTGCTGACGCGCTGGGTGCATCTGACCGCGCGCCAAAAACAGCAACTCAACGAACTGTTTGCGCTGAACCGGCGCGTGATGAAGGCGTACCTGCTCAAGGAAAGTCTGGATCGGCTGTGGAGCTACAGATATGAGGGCGCGATGTTGCGCTACCTGAAGAACTGGATCGATCAGTTGCGCTGGCAGCGGCTCAAGCCCATGGAGAAGTTGGCCGACATGCTGCTTCGCCATCTGGAGGGAATCCTGAACTACTGCAGAACAAAGGTTCCCCTGGGGGTGGTCGAAGCAGTCAACGGCAACATCAAAGCGCTGTTGCGACGCGGACGCGGCTACCGCAATCTCAACTACCTGCTGCTGAAAGCGCAACGGCTGGCCGCCACAAGAACCCAACTCGTCGCCTTTCAGAAAGCCGCGTAAAACGATGGCCTTTACACATTCTCGTCAAGAGCCAACTTTTGATTGTCAGAGGGATCTCCAAATGTTTGAGACGGACATCGAAAACGAGAAGGAACCGGAACATAGTGGAAGTTTCCTGTACTGGTCAGTTCCATACTATTGGCTGAAAGAATGGCGTCTATCTAGAGCGGCTAGGCAATGGGTTCCCACTAGTGCAACCGTCGAGAGTGGCTATAGGACTAAAGGCGGGTACAAAGAAACTATTCGCGCAGAGCTTAGATACTCATATCATTTCAACCAACAGCACCACTTTGGAGAGATGGTGCGAGAATGTGTTTTTGACTCAGCGGCAGCTAATGCACTTGCTTGCGATTACACCAAGGGGGACCAGATCACGATCTTCGTGAACCCCGTCGATCCTGACCAATCTTATTTTGCATCTGGGTTCGGGTCTATGGAACCGATTCTCACGGGCGCATTAGCACTCCTAGGCACATCGCTCTTGCTGTTCATACTCGTTGGGATGCTCGTCGCTGGTCTTACTGGCAATCTCCGGTAATCACAGATCATGCCGTACCAAAACCGTACCAACCTCGCGACAATGAATGCAGATGGTGAATGGTGGCGCGGGCGGGTTCTCCGCCGCCTCCCGAAATGTATGCCAGAATCACCTTTGCTGAAGGCGAGCAGGACGCCCGCCGCCTCCCGCATTCGAAAGAAAAAGCGAAGATCGGCATAAAAAAACGAGCGAAAACTGTACCAAAACTGTACCAAGAAACCGTCATTTTGGGCATTTTGGAGTTTTTGTAAGCACTTGAAAACACTCATATTATTGAATTTAAAAGACTGAAAAGTCGTTCGACTCCCGCCGCCTCCACCAACAACTAATCTTACTTATAATGCGAAACTTACGTGACAACCATTAAGCACTATTTACTTTTCTATGCTAGCGTTTTTCTTTATGAAATACACATTGAGATAGCATCTTATTGATTCAATACATTTTAGCTCCGCCTTAACGTAGGAAGGTTTCCACCTGGAGTTAGATGGTGTTTGCTACACGCTTCGCCACACAATTTCAGTTTCAGGCCCCCTCGGTGTTTTCACCTGAGAGTTCGCAAGGGCCAGTGCAAGGGAAAACATGTAATTACATCAAGGTTTTATCCGTAATTTTCTGAGACTGCCGTTCTCAGCAGTCCCAGAAAGGTGAATGTGCGGCGTTGGCCCCGGATAAATGCAAGGGGTTTCTCCGAGGTATAGAGCTCTTTTCTACTGAGGCTCAATCTGAGAACCAGCAAAATCCCGCCTCAGGAACACTACCGCTCAGCAACCACCGTGGGCACTGACGCGCCCTTTGGAGAAGACAGATACCCTGTGACCGTGTTCTTGGCGCTCACATTGTTGACCACGATCTCAAACAACATGGGATCTTTGCCACTGAAGAACTGAAGCGGCTCGTTCAGGCTCTTGTCTTTCTTCTCGTATACCTTGTCGTCAGAATAGACGGCGAGGGTGTACCTGCTCTTCTTCGAGTCTGCTCTCTTTAGTTCCAGAGTCACAGTCCCAACCGGACTTTTCTTCCCACGCACCAGCGTGAACTGATAGTAGTTCCGATCGCCCTTGTGCTTCAAGATCTCCAGTTCGTCGCTATTACGGGCAATCAGGGTGCTGTGGCCGTTCAGATCGCCCTTCATGGACGTCAATTGGGTATTGGTGTTGGCCAAGTCGCTTTGCGTCTTGGCCACATCCGTCTTGACGCCGCCGACATCTGTCTGCACATCGGTCACAGCACTGGAAACCGCTGCTACCTGACCAGCCGTCTGCTTTTGCTCAGTTGCCAATTGGGCTGTCGTCCGCTCCCCACGCACCTCGCGGACCTTCAGTTCAGCCGCTCGTGTGTCCAATTGCTTCTGTGTCAGTCCAAGCGAGTTCTTCAACTCGTCAGTGGCCACATCCAGCCTTGCACTGGTATTCTGCTGCGCCGCAGTCAGCTTGGTGTTCTGTGCCGCGACATCGCTCAGAAGCTGTTGCTGAGCAGACAGTTTGCTGTTCAGCGTGTAGCTCCAGACAATTCCACCCAGGCCCAAAAGCCCCGCCACTGCAATCGACGCTAACAGTGCACCGGGATTCGTTCTGGGAGTTCCTTGAACCTTTTCATCTGTCATGTGATTCTATCCTTATCTCTGAATCACGCTACAGCACACCATTGCTCTAAACTGCTCTACATAGCTCATGAGAAAAATTGATCTGCAATCAGCCTCAATGAGGTGCCATCTGAGTACAGGGAGATGAAAAGCTCTTTCTCAGTAACCGCTTGTTCACTTTCCAGCAAGTATGAACGCCGGAGCAAAAATAGGCCACAGAGCACCACGAGAGCGGTGCTTTTCGGAATCGCATGAGGTGAGCACGGCAGGGGGGGGGAAGATCAAAGCGAAAAGAATCCATGTTTACCCAGCTCTTATTCAATTTCGATACCCAGAAAACCTCGTCCGATTGGATAAGTTTTTATAAGTCGCGACAAGAAAAAACCACTCTATATCTGCTCATATCTCCAGAGCCGAATAGAGGATGGTCTGCTTGTAGACGCGGCGATGGACTACTGCAGTTTTCCGTCTTGCGGTGGTAGTGCATAGATGCGCAACTGGCGAATGCGCAGATGGCTGTCGGTTGTGCGCAGGGCAAACCATCCATCGCGATAGGGTTCCTGATCCTGGTAAGTAAACAGGCGCTGGCCATCGCGTTCATAGGTAATGGTTGAGCCATCTGCAATCAGGCGAATGGTCTGCTCATGGTTGGCGGTAAGCAGATCAGGTGCGGCAGTGCGATCATTCTCTGGCAGAAGCGGACGGTCGCCGGCTGCGCCAATATAGCGCCGAAAGCGCGTGGTCGTATTATGATTGCCGCCAAGGCCAACGTAGTACGTGCGCAACAGATCATATTCGTGAAAAGATCCCTGCCGTGGCGCGGCAAAAATATCTTCGGGATGTGCCGGATCCGTCGCCATCCAAAAGCAATTCAAATCGCTCACCCGATCATGCAGTCCACCGGCCTGCACGGCTGTGGCACGATACTCAATGGCCACCGGCCCATGCAATTTCTGCTTCCACCAGAGCGTAACTCCGGCGGGCGCATCAATCTCCAGCGTACCCTTCTCGGCGGTAATCGCGGCAGGCTTTTCGGCTTCAATGCGCCATTGATCGAGACCATGCTCAAAGTCGTCCGCACCAATCAAAGAAGGCGTGGAAGCCTGCGCTTTCGCCGCAGAATCCGGCTGCACCTCCAGCCGAATTGCATCGTACATCACCTGCCCCGGAATGCCTGCCGCAGGCACGTCCTGTTGCATATCTTTTGAAAGGTACTGCGAGACGGGTTGCGCATCGGCATGGCGTAGCTCAATGGTGTTTTCCCCCGCGTGCAAAAGTGTTGCGGGAAAACTGATTTCTTCCAGATGATACGGTGAATCCTGTGTGCCTCCGCGGTAGCCCGCCGTGCCGGTCTTCGGCAATTGAATGCGCCCCACCTGATTACCGTTGATGGAAACACGAAGATCGGTCAACTCACCCTGTGCGGGTTGAGCTGAGGCAATGCCAATGGTAAGCGTTGCCGTTCCCGTACGGGCAGGCGTCTGAAAGACAATGCTCCATGCAGGTTTTTCGTTGTAGATGGTCCAGTGCGCATAGTTCCAGTCCTTGGCCGGATCGCTCTGCCCCACTACAAAGCGCACGTCATGCGGAAACTGCGCTGGATAGCGATGATACATACCAAAGGAACGCGCATCACTACCGTTGCGGAACTCTCCGGCGCTGCGATCAAAACGGCCAATCTGGAAGATGCGCTCGCCATGCGTCTCCGGCTTCCAGTCAAGATCGCCAAGGTCGTTGTTGGCACGCGGCTCAATGCGCACCTTCTGCCACACAAAGTCATGTGGCTGGTCCGCGCCAGTAATCGAGAGCGTATAGCTCCCGGGCACAATATTCTTGATGTGGAAGCTACCGTCGGCTTCAATCTTTGTCCAGTAGTTATAACCTTTGCTGGCCAAGTTCCACTCCACACCCGGCGCAGAAAGAATTGCCGTGGCCCCACTTGCCGCCGCATGATTGAGCGATACGCGCCCACTGAGCGCGCCACGTTGCTGACTATACTCCGGCGCATCGGCCCAGGCGTAGGGCCAGCTTTGCCGCTGCCTTCCTAACTGCAGTTCGGCATCGCGCCAAAGTTCTTCCGCGCTGGAACCGTGGTTGGCATAGACGAGGAATGGGCCATACACCTTGCTCCACTGCTCTCCATCCGCAACCTTCACCGGCGAAGCACCGAAGTGCACCGATTGCAGAACACGCAGTAACACATTGTCATGTACAGTCTGTCCCTGCTTGATCGGGCCGCCGTTATGGTATTCAGAACTAGGCTCGATCATCCACAAACCATCCTGCTTGCCCACGTAGCCGTAAACCGGAACGTCGGCCCAATAAACGGAATTCATGTACTTGGTTTTTACCGTTCCATCGGCCAGCTCAAAGGTTGCGTCGGTCAGTTTTTTTGTAACTGCGGCCTGCGGAATGGGAACAAATTTATAGTTTCCCACGGCCCATTGATCGAAGGTTCCATCCATCACGGTTTTGGCCACAAAACGCGTCTGGTAAAGCGTTGCTGCCGCATCCTTCACACCATGGCGCAAAACTGCATAGGCATAAACGCCACTCTGGCCGCGAAAGATTGTGTAATGTACCTCGACTGCAAAAGGAAAGAGCGGCGTGGGTAGTGCCGTTGTAACAACCTCAACCCGCTCTGGCGTGTTGACCGCCAACTCGGTGCGACCTACGCCGGGACGAATGCGATAGTAGCCTTTTTTGTCAGGGTTCAATCCCGCCGGAACTATATCCGCATCGGCATTTGCATCCCAATAAAGTGCCGCGCTGGGATCGTTTTTTTCTCCATCGCTGGGCGCAATATATGCAGCCTTGTGCGCCGTCACGCCCAGGTCATGATAGTGCTTGCCGTCGAAAGAGCGTAGCGCCCGCACAACGCCGTCCTGACGCGCCACCACGATTTCAATCAGACCATTGTGTACGGTAATGGTTTCCCGTTCCACCTGCGCAGAAACCGGCGATGCAGTCTCGGCCAGAATTGCCTGCCCGGGAAACAGTAAAAGAAGAAGAGAAAATCGCAGAAAGCGTGTCATGATAAGCTCCATGGCTGAAACAGAAAATACTGTAACGATCAGATAGTGCAATTTACTACTGAATATTGACCGTGCCAATTTTACCGCTTGAAGCATCGCGCATGACAGCAGGGAACGCGTGCATCCAGCTGACCAGATACTCGATTCCGTCGCTCGATATTCTAAACGTATTCATGACTCAGGCCTTGAGCTCTGAGCAACTCTAAATTCCCAGCGCCAAAGCCGGATCTGCGGAAAGCTCCGATGTGGCAAACTGCCCCGCACAGTAACGCGGCCAGGCTGCTGTGGCAATCATCGCCGCATTGTCGGTGGAAAGCGCCATGGTGGGGAATGCCGAACGAATGCCGCGCTTGCTGGCCTCGGCCGTGAGCCGCTCTCGCAATTCGCGATTAGCAGCTACGCCGCCGGTCACCAGAATCCGTTTGGCCCCTAGCTTTTCAGCCGCGGCAAAGGTCTTCTTCATCAGGTCTCCCACCACCGCATGCTGAAAGCTGGCAATCAGGTCGAGCGTGGCCTGCGGGCAAAGCGCAAGAGCCTCTTCGCGGGTTTTGCAAGGCTTAGGGTGAGCCAATGTCTGCGGCAGTCGCGCTTCAGCTGCGGCGCGCATTTCGTTCAGCTCCACGTAGCGCAGCACAGCCGTCTTGATGCCGGAAAACGAGAAGAGCAGATGTGGATCGAGTTCGGCGATAGGAGCCGTGCGAGCCGCTTTGGTGCGGGGCGCTTTGCCGTTCAGATGGACCTTGGTCTTGATCTGCGAAAAAGCAAAAGGCACGGCCTTCGGATTGCCGAAACGCGAGAGCGAATCGATCCATGGCCCGCCGGGATAGCCGAGACCGAGCAGCTTTGCCACCTTGTCGTAGGCCTCGCCTGCAGCGTCGTCCAGGGTGCGCCCCACCAGCTTGTAGCTCCAGGAACCATGCGCCGGTTGTGCATGATAAAGATGCGTGTGGCCACCACTGACCACCAGCGCCAACGCGGGCTCATCGTCCGTGGCTTGCGGCGCAAGGCCCTGTTCGATAGCCGCCGCCCGCTCCATCTCCCGCTCATTCAAAAGCACGGCATGGATGTGGCCTTCCAGATGATTGACGGCCACCAGCGGAATGCCGCAAGCAAGGCTGAGCGCCTTGGCATAGCTGATGCCCACCAGCAGGGCTCCGGCCAAACCCGGTCCACTGGTTACGGCCAGCGCGTCCAGATCGGCAAACCCCACGCCAGCCTGCTCAAGGGCCTCGCGCACCACGGGAACCACCGCACGCAGATGCTCGCGGCTGGCCAGTTCCGGCACCACACCACCGTAACGGGCATGAGTGGGAATCTGCGAGGCAACGACCGAGGAAATCGTGCGGCTGCCGCGCTCGACCACGGCCGCAGCCGTCTCGTCGCAAGAGGATTCAATCGCCAGAATAAGACCACGGGTAGACATACTCTTTCTATTTTAGCGGTTTGCGCGACAGCGTTATCGGGCAGTTGGCTGTCCCATAGTTCTTTTGCGGCAAACCTGAAGGCTGGTGCGGCAATACTTTCGCAATGTTTTCTGCCGGAGTACTCTTGACGGCGGTATATACATTACCGACAATCAATATATACAAGGAGTTCCCATGGCCGCTCCCCTCACCTCCATCCGACTGAACACGAAGTTGGCCGACAAGGCTGCCCGCATCCTGGGTGCAAAGTCGCGCACCGAGGCCGTGCATATGGCCCTCGAAGAGGTCGTCAAGCTGCAGGATTTTAAGGACACGATGAAGAAGTACGGCGGCAAGCTACACTTCGAAGGCTATGACGAATAATCTCGTCGTGTTCGACACTTCGGTCCTGATCGACCACCTGCGCAGCAACTGTCACGCAGCGCGCATGGCCGCACTCAGCGCCTCGGTACGCCACTCCTCCGTGGTGCTGGCCGAGCTTGCCCGCGGCGTTAAAACCCGTCAGGAACAGGAATTCTTCGCTATTTTTGAAAAACAGCATCCGATTCTGACACCCAGCGAGGGAGACTGGCTCAACTCTGGCCGGGTGTTGGCTGCAATCCGCCAAAAGACCGGCTACGAAGCCCCCAAGCTACGCGACCTGCACTTCGATGTACTGATCGCCCTGACCGCTCGCACCCACGACGCACGCCTGATTACCAGTAACCGCGCCGACTTCGAATTGATCTGCAAATTCGCCGAGTTTCAGCTGGAAGTCTGGTAGTGTTCCGCACAAACAGCACAGGCCGCCCGAACGGGCGGCCTGTGTCTTTTACGCCGAAGGCGTAGTTGCCTGGACGGCTAGTTCTTCTTGGGAGCGGGGGCGATGTCGGCCACAGCCACCACGCCTTCCACCGGCTTTTCGCCCATGATGTGCTCGCGATAGAGCTTGGCCATGCGGGCATTTTCCTCAGGGCTCAGCTGCTTGGCCTTGGCATCGCGGGCGCGGATCTTTTCCTCGCGGGCGTTCTTGGCAATGCCCAGATCGTCCAGCGTATGGTTGGCTTCCGCGTTGACGTGGTCCATGTTCAGATTCAGATCGTGGCCTACGTAGGACATATCGACCTTCTTACCGCCGGCAAAGATCTCGTGACGACCGTGCTCCTCGTACCACTTGGTCAGAGTAGCCGTCATGTGCATCTTCTCTACGATGTTGCGCCAGCCGATGCCCGTGTTGTAGGCGCAGAAGCTGATTTCACCCTGCTGGGTGGCGTAGGGGATGATGCACTGCTCGGTGCGGCGGAAGTCGTAGTTGAAGAGATCCTGGAACCACATGCCCGCGATGAACAGGAAGTTCCAACGATCCTGACGGCGCTTCTTGATGTCTTCCATGCTGCGACCAGCCTTGATCGAACCATAGTCCTTGCCGGTAGCGTTGAAGGTCTTATCCACCTTCGCCAGCATATCGGTGATCTTGAAGTGCGTGGGCGACATGAAGGGGTCGTAGTTGCGCATCAGAGCCAGCGCGAAACCGACAACCGAAAGCCACTTGCCACGGGCAGCATCATTGACCTTGGCAATGTCCTTGGCGGCCTGAGCCAGATCAAGGAAAGCAGTCACGGGAGCGGACTCCTTGGTCTCCTTGTCGACCATCAGCGCCATGCCGATGCCGCAGTCAGGGTGGCAGCCACAGCTCAGCTGGCCCCACTCGGCGTTGGGTCCGTGAATCATATCGGCCCAGTCGGAGAAGGTGCTCATGAAGCCGATGGGGAACCAGTCGCGGCTGGGAATACCAAAGCCCATCTGCTTCTGAATGTCGTGCGCCATGTGCGAGAGGGTGTAACGCTGGGCAAGACGACGCTCGTCGGTGATCTCCTCATCGCGGCCGGTAAAGCTGACCGGCTGGAAGCTGAGAAAGCTGATCTTCTTGGGGTTATCAAGGGCGAACTGGATGATGTGTCCAACCTGCTCGTTATTGATGCCGTTGATCAGCGTGGTCACCGGAACGATATCGACGCCGGCTTCGTGCAGGTTGTTGATGGCCTGCAGCTTGACGTCAAACAGGTTGCCGATCTTGCGGTGCGAATTGGCCGCGTTGCCAATGCCGTCGAACTGGAGATAAACGTAGCGAAGGCCAGCCTCGGCCGCCTGCTTGCAAAGCTCCTTGCTCTTGGCGAATTCAATGCCGTTAGAAGCAGCCTGCACCGAGTTGTAGCCGACCTTACGACAGTAGCGAATGGCTTCAATAAAGTGCGGCGAAAGCGTCGGCTCACCACCGGAGAACTGGACACTCATCTGACGCTTCGGCTTGACCGTGATGGCGTCGTCGAGCATCTTCTTGATATCTTCCCAGCTGAGTTCATGCACAAAACCAACCTGGTTGGCGTCCATGAAGCAGGGATCGCACATCATATTGCAGCGGTTGGTCAGATCGATGGTGAGCACCGCGCCGCGACCATGGGTCATGGTCGAAGTGCCATGATTGCGCAGCGTGGCGGCATTGTGCGAACGGATGTCGCGGCCGGGGAACATCGACTGGATGCGCGTCGTGAATTCCGCATCGATCGACATGATGTCTTCAAAGTGGCCGTGCTTGGGGCAATCCTTGACCATCCAGATCTGGCCATCGCGCTCGATGATCTCAGCCTTGATCTCACCCACCTTTTCGTTGAGCAGGATCTCGTGGGGCAGCTTGCCGTCCAGGATCTGCTTGCGGATCTCAGGGACGCACTTGGGGCAAAGCGAATCGGTGGTACGGGGCCAGCCCAGCTGCGGCTTCTCTTTTTCCCAGCTCTTCAGAAGGGGCTTGTCGCTCCACTTCGGGGTAAAGGAAGGGTTGGGGCTGATGCGGTTGAGGCGTTCAAAAACAGCCCAGGCTCCCTTGGCCGCGTAAACGAGTGCCTTCTCGGCGTACTTGACCGTTTTGGACATAATTTGCAATCTCCTCTGAGTATTTCTAAGAAGCCGCCGGCGGGGTAAGCCGGACGCGGCTAGAACGCGGGCTATGCATCGATCCCCGCGTATAAAATTCCATTACCAGAGTACTGGCACAGGAAAATCAACCCAAGAGTTTGGCAGCAGACGGGGAATTTTGGGGTTGAATGGAGCCAGTGGGGCAGCGAATGGAATGGGCAAAAAGAGGAGAATTGGAATTTGCACCATTATCGCTGCAACCTTCCCTCTGACCCGCCAGATCTCTTTCCTGAATCAGTCTCTTCTGTTGACCAGCTCGGTTCCACACCCATTGGCAGCAGTTGACGCGACACAAGCCGCCGATAAGACTGTAGTCGGGTCATAATAGGCCCGTTACTGCTCAAAGGTTAGCAAAATCGTGAATACGCCCGAAAACAACTGGAACATGGACGAAGCCTTGCGCTGCATTGAAGGCAAGATGCGGCTGGCGGTCCAGTACGTCCATGGAGCGGAGACCCCGCAAATGCAGGCCGATTCGCTGGCCCGGCTGCGCCTGATGGCGGAGACGCTGGGCAGACTGGCCAACCGCATGGAGCAGCCGCCCCAGGAGTTACGGGCAGAATGAGAATGCAGCTTCCAAACAAGGGAATGCACCTGGGCGCTCTGGCGATTCTGCTGGCCGCCGTAACCGGCTGCGGCCACCATGTGAAGATGAGTCTGCCGCCGGACGAGGGACTGCCTCCTGAGCGGAACGAAGCCTACGCGCCACAGGAAAGCTCGCCGGAGTCCAGTCGGCCCGGGCGAATTCCGGTCACACCGCTGCCGCCGGGCGGAATCAGCGACGAAGATCTGAGCTTCATCGCCAAACACAAGCCGATCCGCAGCGAAGAAGGGTACGCCACCTGGTACACCGCGCCCTACAAGGGCCGCAAAGCCGCCAATGGGCAGGTCTTTGACGACCGCTCCATGACGGCCGCGCACCGCACCCTGCCCATGGGCTCACTGATCAAAGTGACCAACATGGAGACTGGCCAGACCGCAGCCATGCGCATCAGTGATCGCGGACCGTTCATCGAAGGCCGCTCCCTGGATATGACGATTGCTTCGGCCAAGGCGACCGGCGTTTACCGCGCGGGACTGCAGAGGGTACGCATCGACGTCTACCGCACGCCCAAGCCCATCGATACCGGTGGCCGCTGGTGTGTGCAGATCGGCGCGTTCACTGCGGAAAGCAGGGCTGTGCGACTGAAGAAGCAGCTTTTGAGCCACTATCCCGGAGCCAACGTGATTGAGTTCCCCGGCGAGAACAGCTACTGGGTGCGCATCCGGCCGGAAGGCGACGACCGCAAAGAGGCCGAGACGATTGCCCGCAAGCTGAAACCGGAAGAAGGCACGGCCTTTCTGACGCGGCTCGATTAGAGCAAAATCAGGAAAGGTAGTCCCAGAAAAATCGTGCAAGGTTGCCGTTCCCTGATGGTCACGGCAACTTTGGACCTGTGGCTTGCGGGCACAGCATCCCTGATTTTGCTATAAGCATTTTCGGCTCAAGCAGAAGAATTGGCCCTACAATGGGGCATCATGACGAATGCGGCCGGGATGGAGATCGTTGCGATCCGAAGAGCGCAGTCGGCGGACATTCCCGCCATCGCGGAGATAGAAAAAATCCCCGAGTTTCATGCGCTGGTGGGAAGTTGGCCCGAGGAACAGCATCGGGACATGCTGAAGGACCCGGATGCGGCTTACTGGGTTGCCGAAAATTCTGTCGGTCACGTTACAGGATTCTGCATTTTGAGCGGATTGCAGGCCAAGCATCATGCACTGGAAATCAAGCGCATTGTCGTTACGACTCCCGACAAAGGCATGGGAAAGACCTTCCTCCGTTTTCTTTTGGAGCAGGCTTTTACGGTCTGCCACGCGCACCGCGTCTGGCTCTATGTCTTCGAAGACAACGCCCGCGCCCAGCATTTTTACCGGGAGTTTGGCTTTCAGGAAGATGGCCTGCTGCGCGAAACCATTTTGCGCGATGGGCAATATCTTTCGCTGGTGCTGATGTCGCTTCTGGATCGAGAGTATCGACAGCATCCTTAAAGCTTTACTGCCTGGTCACTTCCAGAGATTTCAGGCGAGCCTGCGCCAGCACATACGTGTCATCAGGGCCGATGCGGCCCTCGGGACGCTCCACCTTGCGGTAGGCCTCGATAGCTGCGTCCTTCACACCATACTGCTCATAGATGAGCCCATAGCCAAACCAGATGGAAGAGTTGGGTTCAAG
Source organism: Telmatobacter bradus (assembly GCF_048629425.1). Taxonomy (NCBI): domain Bacteria; kingdom Pseudomonadati; phylum Acidobacteriota; class Terriglobia; order Terriglobales; family Acidobacteriaceae; genus Telmatobacter; species Telmatobacter bradus. The sequence goes on along the minus strand of NZ_CP184532.1, from coordinate 266,063 downwards.
CAGATGGTCGGCAGCCATGGCCTTCTGCAGCAGCTCACCAGCCTCGGCGGTTTTGCCCTGCGCCGCATAAACACAGGCCATCGTATGCAGAACACTGAACGAGTCGTTCTGCGTAAGCATGGAAGCCTGCTGCGCCGCCTTGTTTACATCGGCGTCAAAATGATTATCAAAGAGAGCTGACCACGCGTAGAGGTTGTAGTCACTGGCCGTAGCCTTGCCTGCATCGATAATCTTCTGCACAGCGGCGCGCGTCTCGGCAAAGTTGCGATTTTCATTGCCTTCTTCAGCCTTCATGCGCAGCAGTTGCTCGTCGTCGCTGTGCCGGGCAATCTGGCCGTCCAGCAACTGATCCCAACTCTTGAAGTCCTTCAACAGTGCAAAGCCTTCACCCGCCAGGGCAAGCGCAGCATAGGAGTCAGGATACTTTTCCAGCAGCTTTGCACTGCTGGCCTTCACTGCCGCTCCGTCTTCAGCCTGGTACTCGGCAGTCGCCATCAAAAGCGTCAGACGGTCGCGTTCCTCGTCGCTTGTGGCTTTGTCCAGCGCGGCATGAATCACGGAGATCAACGGCTTGACAGCGGGCGTGTAGGCCACCAGCGAGGCAGCCGCCAGACGCATCGCATCTTCCCCCTTCGTGCTGCCAATCGTCCAGAAGCGCGGAAAGAGCGGACCGGAGAGCGGATCGTCGCCGCCGCCCTTGTGCAAGCGGTCACGCATCCAGTCCAGCAACGAAGCGGCTTCGTCGTCGCGATGCGCATCCAGCAGGTAGAGAAGCTCGTTGCCCGCCTCGCTCAGCTTCTGGCCATCGGTCACCACGCGGTATGCGCCCTCGTCCTTGCTGACGAAGAACTGCTGCGGCTTTACGCCCAGGTTGAGCAGCGACACACGATAGCCCTTGGTGTCATCGCCCTCGGCGCTGAACTTCATGTTGCCAACCGTGGCATCGATGAGCACATTGAAAGGCAGACCGGCGCGGGCAGCATCGAGGCGCATCATGCCACGACTCTCCTGCACCTTTTCGAGGTTGCTCTTCCACTCCGCGTCGCTGCCGTAGGCGTGGCGGCTGATCACTTCAGCGGCCAGCGTTTCATCCAGCCTGCCTTCCAGCATACTCACGATCATGCGCTGCACTGCGAAACGCGGATCGCTTGGCGGAAAGAACTCGTCCATCCACGGCTTGAGCTGGCGGAAGATGGTAATCTGCTGCAAAACGGCGGCGGCATTCGACTGGCCCTCGGCGCTGGCTTCCAGAATGTCGGCCGCCTGCTTGTAGAGGCGCAGATGCAGTAGATGGCTGCCGGCCACACTCAGCGCCGAGGCCCGTTCACTGGCTCCGGCGGGCAGGTGATCGGCCTTGTCAATGCCGGCGGGAACGCCCTTGAGCGCCACTGTTGCAGCAATACCCACACCATCCCGCAACACGGTGGAGGGCAGCTTGCCCAGCTCGTCGAGCAGCTCCTGATAGCGATGGTCGTAGAGCAGCACGAAGAGCAGATTATCGATGTAAGGCTCGCCCGTGGCCTTGTCTTTTTCGCGCACCATGCGATAGATCCGCGCCGCCTCGGCCAGATGCGCGTCGGCGGCATAGCGCTCACCATTCGGGTCGAACTCGGCGATCAGAGCCAGATCAATGGCCAGCGAAAGATCATCGGGATCAAGCACCATGGCCTTGCGAAAATTGGCCTCGGCGCAGTCACGATCAAATCCATTACTACGCTGAATGCCGATTTCATTGAACTCGCAGACCCAGCCCAGTGTGCGGAAGGCCACCGGCGATTGAGGGTCAAGCTGGGTAGCGCGTTCGGCCTCCTGACGGGCGCGTGCGCCCATGCCGGCCTTCAGCAGCGCGTAGGCCATCTGGTCATGATGAATCGCCTCGCCCGAATGACGCTCAATCAACTGACGGTCGGCGGCCAAACCTTCACGGATCTTGCCGGAAGCCACCAGTTTGGCTGCCTCCTGATCGAAGAGCACGAAGATCATGTCCTGCCTGTACGTCGCCAGTACGGCATCCCGCAAGGCCAGGGCTTCGCTGGCGGTGTAGCGCGGCTTCACAGTGTCAAAGCGCAGCGTGGCATGCAGCGCACCGTCCGCGCTCTGCTCATAGTGCTGGGTAAGGCTGGCTGGGCCCATAGCTGTGGCTTTGTCCTGTGGCAGGGCACGCAGCACAAAGCCGGTGGGCGGCGTAATGGTGTACTGCCACTCCACCACAAAGGGATTCATATCGTAGTCTGGCAGACGAACAGCCGCGGCGTGGCGACGATCCTCTTCCTGCTGCGGAGTGAGCTTTTCACCCTCGGTCTGCGGATCGCTGCGGAACCATTCCGGCAGACGATTGAAGATGCTGCTGAAGGGAATGGCCAGCGCTCCGTCCTCAATGCCGGTGTTGCCACGCTTGGCCTCGGCCATCTCCAAACGCAGTGAGAATGGCTTGGTCAGATCCTTGCCATCGCCCTGCTCCACGTGAGTAAGCGCCTTGGCCAGGTAATAGTTTTTGGCGTAGCTCTCCAGGTTCGTCTTCAAGCCACGGCTTTCGGCATTGCCAAACTCACTGCGGTACTCCTCATCGACCGGACCGTGGGTGAGCGAGGTTTCGCTAATGAATGCCGGACCGTACTCGGCCATTCTGACTTCACGCTTCTCTACGAGCTGATTGTCGGCTGAACGGGCCTCGGGCGTTGCCGTCAGGCCAGTGGTTCCCTCGGCAATCACCAGCGCATGGCGGTCCAGATCCATCGACGGCAGCGTGCCCACCTCGGCGTATTCCGCCGTTGCGTCAATCCACAGCGGTTCTCCGCTTTTGCCTGCGCCGGGCACAAACACAATGGCGTGGTCAAACTGATTCATGCCGGAAAGCTCCGGCGTTACATCTACGCCCGGACCAGTGTTGAGCAGCGCAAGATTCGCCGGAATGCCCGCCGCGCGCAGCATGGAGACGAGCAGCGCGGCCTTGTCCTTGCAATCGCCATAATGCTGCTGCAGCACCTCGGCCGCGGAATGCGGCTTCAGGCTGGACTGGCCAAACTCGATGCCGGTGTAGCGTACCTCCTTGTGCAGGCGGGCCACAATGCGGCGAATGTTTTCCATGCGGTCCGCAATCAGTGCAGGCAGCAGGGATTTGGCGGTCTGCGGATCGATCTGGGGCTCGGCCAGCTCACGATAGACCCGCGCCACCTGCGCCCAGCTTGCTCCAGTAGCGAACTCCACCGTGGGCAGCAGATAGTGATGCGAAGAGAGACGAATATCGCCACTCACAAAGCCCGCCGTGTAGGGCTCATCGAAGACCAGACGGCGTACCCCGTCCTGCGTCTGATCGCTGACCTTGGCTTGCGGCAGATTGTAGGTGCGGAACTGCAGGGGCGAGCCAGCAGGCACTTCAACACTCAAAATCGAGCGCACTGCCGGCACACTATGACCGAAGTTGTTGCGATAGATTCCACCGCCGGTAAAAAGCGGCTGCTCATCGTCCACCTCGGTTTCTTCCTCGACGATGGCTCCAATCATCAGGCCAGGCAGCGGTGCCTTGCGGATGCGCGCGTCGGTGAAGGTGTCTTCGTCATCGGCACTGGCCGGACCGTCAGTGATGGTCTTCTGGTCCAGCTGGCTGACGTGGCCATCGGACTGCACCACGCGGGCGTGGATCGAGGGCTCGTGCTCATACCACGGCTCCCAACGAGAGCTCACCTGCGACCATCCATCCACGCCGGCCTGCGTCTCAATGCGATAGACAAACAGATGGCGGTAGCGCACCCGGCCCTCAGCGTCGAGGACATAGCTGTCGCGCTCAAAAAGCACGGTCGCGTCGGTGAATTTTTCGGCAGGCACGGCGGCCGCAGACTTCAGCAAATCGGCCGGTGCGGCGCTGAACGCAGCACCATCCAGCGGCCATACGGGCGGCGCAGTTTGTGCAGCACCAGAGTGTGCGGACAAAGCAAAAATGGAGAGGCAGCAAGCGGAGAGAATGCTCGAACAGAGACGGCTCAGATCCATGAAATTCCTTTAGAGCAACGCCAGAGGACCTGCGTGCAGCGCTCTGGTTTTGCTTTTGCCCGATCACACGGTTGAACCTCATGGTAAAGCACTGCGGGCAGGACGTGCGCGGGCGGAGTCTCAGCCCTTGGGCGCGTTCCGCAGAGCGGGTTCGCCAAAGCTGCTGCGCAACAACGCCAGCGCCTCCTCAACGGTATGAATCCGACCCTCCAGTTGCGCGTCTTCGGCGGCGTTCAGCAGGTCGCGGAACTCCGGTCCGGACCGATAGCCAGCGGCAATCAGATCATGGCCAGTCAGCAGCGGCTGGGGGTGGAAACTCTCTGCAGAAGTGCTCTGCCAGCGCTCCTGCATGAACTTCCAGTTCTCCAGATAGCCGCTCCCTGCCAGGCAATCCATGCGGTGCAACGCCAGATGCTCCTCAAAGCGGTCCAGACGCAGGAAGCGCTTGATGGTGGATTCCTTCATGCGCAACGCTTCCATAAAACGCATGTGGTGGGCCACGAGCGTCACAATCTGCTCCGTCTCCTCATTCGAAAATCGAAAGCGGCTGCACAGCTCACTGGCAATGGCCACACCCACCTCCGCATGGCCGTTAAAACGGATGCGGTCCGCTGCGCGCTGAAAGGTGGCAGGCTTGCCCACGTCATGCAGCAGGGCTGCCCAAGCCAGCGTCTTGCTACAGCCCGGCTCCAACTGCTCCAAAAGCAGCAAAACATGCTGCCACACATCACCCTCTGGATGATATTGCGGCGGCTGCTCCACGCCCTTCATGCGGGCCACCTCGGGCAGCACTTCGCCGAGCAATCCAGTCTCATCCAGCAACTCAAAGGCACGGCGGGCGTGGCCTTCCACCAGCATTTTGGTCAGCTCGTCCCGCACCCGCTCGCGGCTGACGGCGGCAATGCGCGAGGCCAGCGTGCGCATCGCCATGGCCGTGGCAGGATCAAGCGCAAAACCAAGGCGGGCGGTAAAACGCACCGCGCGAAGCATGCGCAGATGATCTTCCTCAAAGCGGTCCGCTGGTTGGCCAATGGCGCGCACCACGCCCGCATCCAGATCAGCCAGTCCGCCCACATGGTCTTCGACGGTCGCGCGAAGTTTCTGCGGATTGGTAAAAATCTCCTCCAAAACTCCGCCCCCACGCAGTGGGTCAAGCAGAAGACCGTTGACGGTAAAGTCTCGCCGCTGCACGTCCTCTGCAGCACTGAGCGTATAGCGCACTGCGTCGGGATGGCGACCATCGGAATAAACACCGTCGCTGCGGAAGGTTGCCACCTCCGTAACCACCTGCCCCACCTGCGCCACCAGCGGTGGGGCCAATTCCACCTGCGGTGGGGCGGACGGCTGAGAGCTGAGAGCTGACAGCTGACAGCTGTCCTCCCCCCCACTGGCAGAGACCAGCACCACGCCAAAGTGCGCTCCCACGGCAAAGCAGCGGGGAAAGAGCTGCAGCACGCGGTCAGGCGTGGCACTGGTGGCTACGTCGTAGTCAGAGGGTGTGCGGCCCAGCAGCAGATCACGCACGCATCCACCGGCCAAGTAGGCCTGATGGCCTTCGGCCTGCAAGCGGGTAATCACGTCCAGCGCGGCAGCTAATTTTTTCTGCGAACTCATGCGCTTTTATTGTCGCTCGAAGCTACGAATTTTTCAGAGCGATTCTTTCAGGGAGATTTCGGAAGGAGGGAGGGAGGATCGGTCGGCCGGAAGTTTCTCTTGTTCTATTCCCCTCCCCGACGCATTCCACACCGGGGAGGGGTTTCTTCTCTACTTCAGGTTGCTTTCAAAGTGGTTCAGAATGCGCTCGAACAGGTGGGTGCGCACGTCAGGACCGCTGATGGAATGAGTTTTGCGCGGATAGAGCTGCAGGTCGTAGGGGATCTGCGCCTCAATCAGCTGCTGAATGTACTGGATGGAATTCTCCATGTGCACATTGTCGTCGCCCGTGCCATGCACCAAGAGCAACCGCCCGTGCAGGTGACTGGCGGAGCTCACCACCGACTGCTCCTTGTAGCCCTCGGGAAAGTCCTTCGGCTCGCTCATGTAACGCTCGGTATAAATGGAGTCGTAGTTATGCCAGTCGGTAACGGGCGCAACACTGACTCCGGCACGGAAGCGGTCAGAGTGGGAGAGCGCATACAGCGTAAAGCTGCCGCCCCAGCTCCAGCCCCACCAGCCCAGGCGCTTGGCGTCGAGCACTGGATTGTTCGCCAAGGCCACATCGACAGCCGCCAACTGATCGGTCAGCTGCACGGGGCCAAAGTTGTGATAGCAGGCCTGGGCAAAGTCGCGACCACGAGCGGCGCTGCCACGATTGTCGGCGTGCAACACAGCGAATCCGTGCTCGGAGAGCACCGTATCGAAGAGCAGAGCGTCGTTCCAACGGTTGGCCACAGTCTGTTCGCCGGGTCCGCCGTAGGGATTCACGATCATAGGCACACTGGCCGGATTGCTTACACCAGCAGGCAGCAGCAACGTGGCATAGAGCGTGGTTCCATCGGCCGCCTTTGCGGTAAAGGCCTGCGGCCCGCGCAGACCGTACTCGGCCAGCGATTTGCTGTGCCAGAACTCGGCGCACTTGCCGCCCACGCTACACAGGCTGGCAACAGGCGGAGCGATCCGTGTGGAGTGGCGATCCACAAAAGCCTCGCCGGTGGGTGCGAAATTGCCTTCATGCTCTCCGGCAGCCTGCGTCAATGCAGTGCGATGGCCGTCAAAGTCCACCTGCCACAGCTGCTGATTGAGCACGCTGCCCTCGTTCGAGGCATAGCGCACATGATGCGCGGCAAAGTCGACAGTGAAATCCTTGCTCGTATCGGTATCGGCCTTGATCACGTCGAAGTCGCCCTTGGTCAACTGGCGTTCCAGTGTGGCCGCGCCGGGCTGGGCCGTCGAGTAGCTGTACAGATACAGATGCTGATGGCCATCCGTCCAGTTAGAGAGGACAATCGAACCCGCGCCCACGGCCACATCATAATGTTCGTCGAAAAACTTGGCGTCATCAAAGGCCACGGCCAAACGCGACTCGCCGGTAGCGGCATCGGCAAAGTAAATCGCGCGATGCTTGTGGCTACGACTGAGGGTTTCAATCCACAGAGTCTTGGCATCGGCCCAGCCAAAGCGCGGAATGTAGTCCTGCCCGGCCTGAATCGGCAGCTTTACCCACACCGGAGCGCCACCGGAGGCAGGCACAACACCCACGCGCACCGCCGGGTTGGGGTCTCCGGGCTGCGGATAGCGCTGCGCATCAATGGTTGCATGCGTCGGAATCCAGTCGGTAATCGGGTACTCGGGAACAGCAGATTCGTCGGCTTCCAGAAAGGCCAGCGCCTGCGCGTCGGGCGACCAGAAGTAGTTACTGCGCACGTTCAACTCTTCGTCATAGACCCAGTCCACCTCACCGCGCAGCGTCGTGGCGTTGGGCGCGGCAGCCACGTCCTGCGGCTTGGCACTCGGCTGATCCAGCCGCACCACCGTCAGGCCATGATTGCGCAGGAAAGAAACCGCACGGCCATCGGGCGAAAACTTCGGATCTTCACCGGAAGCAGAACCTGTGTCCGCCACAAGACGCGATGCGCCACTCTTCAGGTCATAGAGGTAGAGCAGGCCGCTGGCATCAAAGAGTACGTGCGTCGAATCGGGCGCCCACAGAAAGCTCGAAGCCTTGTAGCGTTCGCGATGGTCGCGGTCTTTCTCGCTGGCCTCGCGTGTGGCAAATTTTTCAATCGTGGCGCGGTCCACCAGCGTATGGGTGCGACCCGAGGCAGCGTCCACCGTGAGCAACTCACCGGCCTCCATGTAGGTCAGGCGCTTGCCGTCGGGCGACCATGTCAGATTCTCGGGTGGTTTGCCGGTCATGCGACCGTGGGCAAAGATGTCTTCAACAGTGAGCGGCTTTTGCGCAACTGCGGGCAGGGCAGCACACAGGGCAAGCGAGGCAAGGCAAAACAGGTTCAAGCGCAAGAAAGATCCTCCGGTGGAAGATGGGCCGCAAAGGGATGGGGTTCAGAGCGCGGCACATGGCCGGAGACGCTGCTCCGGCGCTTTATTCTCCATATTGTAGGCGGCAACCAGCAATTTTTCCGTAAGGATCGGGTTTGCGTAAGCGGGGCTGGCGGTGTATCTTCCGGCCATGGAATACAGAACGGCACAGGAACGGCGCGCGCTTGGTCAGGCGCGGCGCAAACAGGTGGGTCGCCAGCAGCACGGCGAAGCAAAAATCAAGACCCGCACGGCCACGGCCCTCGAACTGGTGGAACTCTCCATTCGCGACCGCGTCAAGCCGCTGGTAGCGCTCAAATATCAACGCATGGCCGAGTCGCCCTTTGGCTATTTTCGGGGCGCGGTACCCGTCATGGCTGCCGATCTGGCGGCGCTGCCCACCACCGGGCTTCTGGCGCAGCTCTGCGGCGATGCGCATGTGCGCAATCTGGGCGCGTATGCCGCACCCGACGGCCGACTGGTCTTTGACCTGAACGACTTTGACGAAACCATCCGCGGTCCCTTCGAGTGGGACCTGAAGCGCATGGCCGCTTCTCTGGTGCTGGCCGGACGCGAGGCCGGGCATAAGGAATCCGCCGCCCGCCACGCAGCCGAGCTCTGCATCGCCCACTACTGCGCCGAGATGCGCGCTCTAGCCATGATGCCCATGCTAGAAGTGGCACGTCATCAGGTGCACGGCATCAACCATAACCATCCCGTGCACGCCGCGCTGTTCAAGGCCGAGCGGGCTACGCCACAGCATACGCTAGAGCAACTGACCGCAGTTGTGCACGCCGAAAAAAACACCGCCGCCCAGGCCGCACCAGAGAAGATGGCCATCAAAAAGGCCGTGCTCAAGAAGACCTTCCTCAAGTTGGCCGTGCCTGCCGAAGATCGGCGCTTCAAGGAAAGTGCTCCGGTGCTTACGCGGGTCAGCGAAGCACAGGCCGCAGAAGTGCTGGCCGCGCTCGTTCCCTACCAGCAACGCCTGGAAGCCCAGCGCCAGCATCTGCTCAGCTTCTACAAGCCGGTCGACGTAGCCTTCAAGGTGGTGGGAACCGGTTCAGTAGGCCTGCGCGACTACTGCATTTACTTTGAGGGAAACGGCCACGAAGACCCGCTCTTTTTGCAAGTAAAAGAAGAGCCAGATTCGGCCTATACCACCTACCTGCCCGAGGCGCATCCGCCCGCGCACAATGGCGAACGCGTGGTGCTGGGCCAGCGCGAGCTGCAAATGCAGTCCGATCCATTTTTAGGCTGGACAGAGATGGACGGCCGCCACTATCTGGTGCGCCAACTCAACGACCACAAAGGCTCCATTGAGATGGAAGACCTGGCCGGAGGCGGTTTGCTTGCCTACGCCGAGGTTTGTGGCGAACTGCTGGCTCGGGGCCACGCACGCTCTGCCGACCCCATCGAGCTGGCCGGCTACCTCGGCTCCGGCAATGGCTTTGCCGAGGCCATCGCCCGCTTTGGCAGCCTCTACGCCGACCAGACCGAAAAGGACTGGGAACAGCTCAAACGCTCAGGCAAAGCGAAAGCCTGATCACCGCCGGTAAACGTCATACCCCGTTAGCTGTGCGGCCAGCTTGAACTCCGTACTGAGGACGGCCAATGTGGCGGCGCGTTCCGGCGTGGGGTCGGCGTGGATCTGCTCCACGCGTTTGACGATGAGCCACTTCACCGGCCGCTCATGTACCAGCCGCAGAACATCGGCGGGCGTGTACGGATCGGTGGAAGGATCGAAGAGCAGCACCGGAAATTGCACCGTGCGCCCGGTAGCAAAGTAGAAGGGATCTTCGCCGGGCAGCAGCACAATCGCATCGCTCATGGGAATGTTCTTGTCCGTGTAGCGCACGAGCTCATCGAGGTTGGCCAGGTACGGTCCCGGCGTGGCCAGCGCGTTCAGCGCGGGCGTGGCGGAGTGCAACGCCGGGCCTTCGGGCAGGTTCACATAGCTCAACCGCTCTTCGCTGGCCATGTAATAGCCGCCGCAGACCAGCAGAACCAGGCTGACAATTCCGGTGGAAGCGGCAATCAGCCAGGTGGGCGGCGTGTTTTGCGTACGGTGCGGACCGTGCAGCCAGAGCAGGCAGTCGGCCAGCAGAAAGAGCAGGAAGGGCCAGAGTGAATAGGTGGAACCCCACAACTGCTGGCTCATCATGGTGCCGTGAATTGCGCCCAACGAGGCCAGTGCCAGCAGCGGCGCCACGGCAGTTTTTGCAGTGCGGTCGCGGAAGAGGCGCACTATGCGCACCATGAGCAGCAACTCGGCCAGAACCAGCACCAGGGGCCACAGCCCCAGAAAATAATCACCAAAGCTGTCGGGATCGTCCAGATTTTCGGGCAGCTGGGCCAACACGTAGAGCCACGGCGCGGCCAGCAGCGCAAGCGCCCCAAGCCTGCTCCAGAGCGAACGCGCCCACGGAGCCGATGCCCGCAACAACTGCGCGCCAACCAGAGTGCAGGGCAAAGCCCACAAAAGATACAGGCACTGATAAACACCCACCATGACTGAGAGCCCCGGCATGCGCCGTTCACCGGCAAAACGGACGATCCAGTGCAGGTAATTGCCCAGGCAGGCAGTCAGCTCAATGGCCAGCAACGAAGCCGCCAGAGTTGCCGCCACACCCGCCAAAAACCAGAAAAACTTCCTGCGCTCGGCACGGGCCTCAGAAAAATGCAGCCAGCTTTTGACCAGCAGCAGGGCGATCAGAACCACCACTGCGAACAGGTAAGGCAGACCAATGTTCTGCTTGTAAAGCGAGGGCAGAACCGCGACCGCGCCAGCAAGAAAGCCCGCCTCTGCGCCTGCCTTGGGCCGGTCTAGCCGCTGCAGCAGATAGAGCGAGAGCAGCACAGCCAGCGCCGTGTCGCAGTCATAGGAAGGGTGCGGAAAAATGCAGTAAAGGCCCACGACCGTGAGCGGCGCGGCCAGCAGCAAACCGAGCCAGCCTACAAATTTTTTCTTTTCTTCAGAGCCACCCAGCAGGCCGAGCAGAATCCTCCAGCTGAGTACCGTTCCGAGGCCTCCAGCGCAGGCGGCGTAGAGCGCATGCACAATCATATGGCGGCCAAAAAGCTTGATCAGCACCGCCTGCACGGCAAAGGTCAGCGGAGGATGGACGAGAGGGAAGTCGCGATAGGGCATCTGCCCCTGGCTGAAGCGCAACGAAGTTTCCAGCACATAGCTCAGGTCCCAGAGCACGGTCAGGTGTGCATTCTGCCACAACACCACCGCAGCAGTGGCGACGAAGAGCAAAATGCCCGCCAGCCAGTTGCGGGAGGCAAGTATTTTTTGCAAGACCTGTGGGGGGGCGTTCAATGCCGACATCAGAAGCTTCCTCAAAGATCAACCTTAACAGGAAGATGAAACTGGCTTTTAAGAGAACGCACAAAATTCTCTACCCTTGGCCAAAACACGAACGGGGCCGCAGATGCGACCCCGTTCCAGTACAGTTCTCCAGTTTGGCAGAGTTATACCTCGCTGGGCGTAGCCTCCGGTTCCTGCGCATCACGCTTGAGCAGTTTGCTCATCAGCACATAGAGCACGGGGATGAAGAAGAGGTTGAGCACGGTAGAGAAGAGCATGCCGCCCACCACCGTAGTGCCCACCGAGCGCCTACCCAGAGCGCCTGCGCCCGTGGCAAAAGCCAGCGGCAGCACGCCCAGGATGAAGGCAAACGATGTCATCAGGATGGGCCGCAGACGTAGCTCAGCAGCTTCGATGGCAGCTTCGGCAATCGAACGTCCCTGCTTGCGCAACTGCTCGGCAAACTCGACAATCAGAATCGAGTTTTTAGCCGACAGACCGATCAGCATGACCAGACCGATCTGGCAGTAGACGTCGTTTTCCAGCCCACGCGCCCACACCAGACCGAGCGCGCCCAGAATTGCCATGGGCACGGCCATCAGAATGATGAGTGGCAGCGCGAAGCTCTCATACTGTGCCGACAACGTGAGGTAGACGACCAGAATGCCAAGCCCGAAGATCAGCATCGCCTTGCCGCTGGACTCAAGTTCGTCCAGCGTCAGGCCGGTCCACTGATAGCTCATGCCGTGCATCATGTTTTTGGTGGCCAGATTCTCCATGGCAGTAAGTGCCGTACTGGAGCCTACGCCAGCCGCAGGCGAACCATCGATTTCCACCGCGCGGAAGAGGTTGTAGTGCGAAATGACCGGCGCACCCGAGCTCTCCTTGATGGTAATCAGATTGTCCAGCGGAACCATCTGCCCCGTATCGGAGCGCACATAGTAGTTGTGCAGATCCTGCGCCGTCTTGCGGAACGGCTGGTCGGCCAGGGGCATCGCATGAAGAAAAGGCGAAGGTGTGGCAGGCGGCGTTGACGAAAGGGATACAGGGATACAGGTAGATACTTCTGCAAGTGATGTTGTCCAGGTTTTCTGTTTCCAGGAGGTGTTGATGGAAACCGAACAACCGCTGCGCCTGTCCGAGGTTTTTGTGTCCATTCCCGATCCCCGGCAGCCTGGCAAGGTCAAGCACGATTTTGTCGAGTTGCTGGTGGTGGCGGTCAACGGGGTATTGGTCGGGGCCGACACCTTTGAAGAGATCGAACTGTGGGCCAACGAGAAGCAGGATTGGCTCAGGAGCTATCTTCGTTTGCAGAACGGCATTCCCTCGCACGACACCTTTGGCCGAGTCTTTGGATTGATCGATCCCGGCCAATTCGAGCAGGCTTTCCGGCGCTGGATGCGCGGCGTATTGCCGGCCTTGAGCGCCGAGGTCGTGGCCATCGATGGCAAGACCAGCCGTCGTTCGGCAGGCATCGACGCCACCGCGCTGCATCTGGTTTCGGCCTTTGCCGCCGGCGCCGGGCTGGTGCTGGGCCAACGCGGGACGGCGGAAAAATCCAACGAGAAGACCGCCATTCCGGAGTTACTTTCCACACTGGCGCTGGAAGGGGCGACGGTAACGATCGACGCCATGGGAACACAAGTTAACATTGCCGAGGCCATCCGGGCGCGTGGCGCCGACTATGTGCTGGCCGTCAAAGACAATCAGCCGAAGCTGGCCGAATCCATCAAGGATTTCTGGTCCAGTTTCATAGCCCATCCGGCGGCCGAGACGGCGCACGGCTTTTTTGAAAGCGTGGAGAAGGGCCATGGCCGCGTGGAAACGCGCCGCTGTTACGTCTTCGATCAGTTGAACTGCCTGTCGAAACCGGAACAATGGCCGGGAATGAAATCCTTTGCGGTGATCGAATCCGAGCGTGCCTCCGCAGCCAAGACGACGCACGAGCTGCGGCTGTACATCAGCAGCCTGGCGCCGGACGCGGAGAGGATGGCGGTCACGGTGCGCGCCCATTGGTCGGTAGAGAATCGCTTGCATTGGTGCATGGATGTTGCCTTCAACGATGATCAGATGCGCGCCCGCTCACGCCACGCCGCACACAATCTGGCCGCTCTGAAGCAGCTCACCTTGAATCTGATTCGCATGGATCCGGTGAAACGAAAAGGCGGAATCAAAGCCCGACGAATCATCGCCGCCACAAGCGACAACTACCGCGCCCATCTACTCGGACTCCAATAATCGGAACGCGCCGTCGTGCTCTTTTCACTTTCGCCTTCTCTTCATGCGATTGCCCTGGCTGGTCGGCCTGCACGTACACACGATAGGTGCGGTTGTTGTAGTCAAAGTCGTTCACGTACTCCGACCCCATGAAGACGCTCAGCGTAGTGGTGATCTGCGAAAGCCCCACGCTCATGGCCTTGGCCTTCTGGCGGTCGATCGTTACCAGCACCTGCGGATCGTTGGCCGAGAAGGTGGTCAACAGGCCCGTCAGGCTCTTGTCGGATGCGCCGGTATTCACAATCTGGTGCGCAATGCGGTCCAGATCCGTAAGCGTATTACCGCCCTGATCCTGCAGCATGAACTGGAAGCCACCATAGCTGCCCACGCCGCTGACGGCGGGCGGCTCAATGGCCATCACCAAACCTCCCTCGGGCGCAAAGAGCATGCCTCCGAGCTTGGACGGCTGCGAAAGATCAGCCACTACATCCTTGGCCGTATGCCCCTTGCCGCGGCGCTCATCGCTCGGCTTCAGGTTCAGGAACATCATGCCCGCATTCGACGCGTTACCCGCCATACTGAATCCCATGACCGAGAAGGAGCCCTGCACGTCGGGATTGGTACGAATCACGGCCTCGGCACGATCCGCCAACGCCGTGGTGTAGGCCAGCGAAGATCCCGGAGGCGCCTGCACAATCACCATCAGGTAGCCCTGATCCTCCTGCGGAATAAAGCCGGTAGGCACGCGCTGATACATCCAGCCCGTCAGCCCAAGACCCGCCACGAAGACGGCCAGCAATACGTAACGCAGATTCAAAGCCACATGAATCGAGCGTGCATACTTGCCGGCCAGCCAGTCGATGGACTTATCGGTTCCATGCACAAACGCACCGAAAGCCTTGGAAATCGTCTTGCTGCGCAGAAAGTCGAGCTGATGCGGCCGCTCTTCCTCACCGCGCAGGAACAGAGCTGAGAGCGCCGGCGAGAGTGTGAGCGCGTTGAAGGCGGAAATCGCGATTGCAAAGGCAATGGTCAGCGAGAACTGGCGATAGAGAATGCCGGTAGTGCCGGGGAAGAACGAAACCGGCACAAAAACGGCGATCAACACCAGCGACGTGGCAATGACTGCGCTGGTGACTTCGCCCATGGCGCGCGAGGTGGCCGCATGCGGATCGCTGTTCTCCATGTGAATGTGGCGCTGCACATTCTCGATGACCACGATGGCATCATCGACCACCAGACCGGTGGCTAACGTAATGCCAAAGAGTGTGAGCGAGTTGATGGAGAAGCCGAAGAGCTTGATGAAAGCGAAGGTACCGATCAGTGAAACCGGAATGGTAACGGCCGGAATAATGGTTGCGCGCCAATCCAGCAGAAAGACGAAGATGACCACAATGACGATGAGGATGGCCTCACCCAGGGTGACCAGTACTTCGTGAATCGAGTCGCTCACCACCGTGGTGGCATCAAAAGCTATAGCGTACTGCAGGCCCGGCGGAAAGTTTTTGGCCATCTCGGCCAGCGCTTTTCTTGCCGCGCGGTCCACTTCCAGCGCGTTGGCGTTGGAGAGTTGCTCCACACCAATACCCATTGCATCGCGGCCCGAGTACTTCAGCGCTGAGCTGTAGTCCTCGGCACCCACTGCGGCATGGCCAACGTCCTTGAGCAGCACTAGTCCCTGCGAAGCGCTCTTTACGATGATGTTGTCAAACTCTTCCGTGCTGGCCAGACGGCCCACCACGCGCACCGGAATCTGAAAAGCCTGCTTCGAATCAGCCGGCGGCTGACCAAGCTGACCGGCGGGAATCTCGACGTTCTGTTCGGTCAGAGCGCTCACCACGTCGGTCGCGGTCAGGCCATGCGCCGCCAGACGCACCGGATCAAGCCAGACGCGCATGGCGTACTTGCGCTCGCCAAAGATTTGCACATCGCCCACGCCAGGCACGCGCTTGAGCGCATCCTTTACATAGACGTCCAGGTAGTTCGAGATGAACTCGCTCGAATAGCGACCATCCAGCGTGTAAAAACCCGCTCCGAAGACAAAGTCGTTGCTCGACTTCGAAATCGTGATGCCGGTTGAATTCACCGCCGACGGCAGACGGCCTTCCACGCTAGCCACGCGATTCTGCACGTCAACGGCAGCAATGTCCAGGTCGTAGCCGGTCTTGAAGGTAGTGGTGATTGAGCTCGCGCCGTCGTTGGTGCTCGTCGAGCTGACGTAACGCATGCCCTCGACGCCGTTGATCGACTCTTCCAGCGGAATCGTCACGGCCTTCTCGACGGTTTCAGCATCGGCGCCCGTGTAGGTACAACTGACCGAAACCTGCGGCGGAGCCAGCTGCGGATACATGGCAATGGGTAGATTCGGGATGCAGACCGCGCCGCTCAGGATGATGAGCAGCGCACACACCGTGGCAAAAACCGGCCTGCGAATAAAGAAATCAACAAACAAGGCAAACCTCTTTTTCTCTGCTTGGGTCCACTACGGGGAGACCGCGCATGGGCGCGGCCTGCCTGTCTATCGTCCGCCGCCGATCAGAATCACCGGCATATTGTTCACCAGGAACTGCGTGCTCGACACGATCACCTTATCGCCGGGATTCAGACCCGAACGCACCGCATACTGATTGCCCACCGTATCGCCGAGCGTGACCGAAACCTGCTGGGCCAACGTCATCGGCCCCTGCTGCTTGGCCACGTAAACGAACGGCTGACCGCTCTGCCGCACCACCGCCAGCACCGGAACCACTGCCATCGGCCGGGTCTGCCAAATCACGCGTGCCTTGATCATCTGCGCGTTGCGTAGCGCTTCCAGCGATCCATGCACCGGCGCCTTCACCAGAACGCCCTGCGTCGTGCTGTCCACCTGCGGCGACACAAAGTTGATGGCCGTCTTATCAAGCAGCTTGCCGTTGTTGTCGGTCAACTCCACGCCCAGCCCCTGCTTGATCTCGGTCGAGCGCTCGGTGGGAATATAGATGTAGGCTTCCAGGTCGCGGTTTTCGTCCACCGTGGTCAGCGTGAGCGACGGCGTTGCGTAATCGCCCACATGCACCGGCACATCGCCCACAATACCGTCAAAAGGAGCGCGCACCGTGTAGTAGGCCAGCAACTGTTCCTGCGTCTTGCGCGCATTGATCGACGACTCGTAGTCGGCCTTGGCATTCTCGTAAGACTGCTTGGCCTGATCAAAGCTGTCGCGGCTGGTCACGCCTGCCTCAAACAACTTGCGCTGGCGTTCTACCTCGATCGTGTCATAGTCCGAGAGGGCTTTTTTCTGCCGCTCGGTGGCTCGCTGCGACTCGACCGTGGCAATCTGCTGGCGGCTGTCGATCTCCATCAGCACCTGCCCGGCGCGCACATGGTCGCCCGACTTCACCCGGATCCCGGTCAGCTGTCCGCTGACCTGAGGCTGCAACGTGGCCGAGCGGCGTGACTTGATTGTTGACACATACTCACTACTATCCGCCACCGGTTGCAGTGAAATCGTGGCCGTCTGCACCGGCATGCCCTGCGGTCCGCCAGCCGTGGGTGCGGCCTGCTTTGAGTGACAGCCGGCAGCCAACAGAGCCGCCGCCAACAGAACTACTCCGTTTGCAACACTAAATGCGTTCGTTTTCACGCGTGTATCAACCTCGATTCGGGCCATTGCCTGCCCGCTTTGATCCTGTTTGTGGCGGTGAGCCAGCGACCTCGCGAAAATTCACGCCTAGCCCCGTAGGCCAGCCGGAGTTCCGTTCAGACAAACTCTTCCTATTCGTAATACGAAACAAACCGTTTCGCAGTTCCCTCTTGTGAGAAAAAATTCCGCTGGGCGCCCCACGGGAAAAACAAGGAGGCCCTACGTATATTGGATACAGAGAAAATCGGCCGAATGCACACTCTTCCGTAGCAAATCCTGTGCAAGAAAAATCAGAGTGGGAATAAGCAGAACTCCAGCCCGTATCTGCAGCCAGTCCCTGTACACAAACATACGACAAATCTTCCATTCCATCGCTGCTCAGCATCCCGCGACTCCCGCACAAGCGAAAAATTCCACCTGCCGGGCAAACCGCCATGACAAAACGCATGAGAAGATCGCCTAAAATGCCGCGCTTCGGACGCCAGACTTTGACAGAAGAGTGAACCCTTGATACTCTTTGAATGGACGTATGTGGCCTGCCAGGGTCGCCAAAATCGTCCACAGAAGCGTCCCCGTCGTCTAGCCCGGCCTAGGACACCGCCCTTTCACGGCGATAACACGGGTTCAAATCCCGTCGGGGACGCCAAATAGATTCAACTACTTAGCTAAAATTACCCGTTTTCGTCGCGGAGCATTTCGCGGAGCATTTAAGCCCCTATTTTGCACATCATTTGGGGCATTTCCGGTCGAATCATCTCCACCACCTTATGCTGTGCCGCACGCTTGGCGGGCATTTGCGCCTGCGCGTAAATGTCCATGGTCACCTTCACCGAGCTGTGCCGCAGCAACTCCTGCACTACCTTGACATCTTCCCGGTTCGCCTGCAAAAGCGTCGTGTAGGTGCGCCGGAAGGTGTGCCAGGAAACCCGCTTGTCGATGCCGAGTCGCTTGATCACCGGCTGGATGTGATAACGCATGATGGTCGACAACCAAAGCGGCTGCTTCCCGCGTTTCTTTCCAGCCCGGCTGCTGTCGGAGGCGAAGACCCAATCGCTCGGTTCGCGATAGGGGGTCAGGCGATACCACTCTTGCAGGTCCTGCGCCGTGTACTCGTCCATAGGCACAGGTTTCTGCGAGCTTTCGGTCTTGCAGTGGCCCACAACCTGATCCACTACCGACCGAGTGACATTGATTTGCATTTCGCCAAAATCAATATCGCTCCACTGTAGACCTGCCAATTCGCCGCGCCGCAGTCCGGTCACCATATCCAAAAACAGCAATACGCGCTCCCGCAACTGAAGTTCGTCGATGATCGCCTGCATCTCGGAGACATCAAGAATGTCCGGGATGCGCTGCCGTTTGGAGCCCTGGCGGACGCCCGAACCCTTTACCGGTCCTGAGATCGGGTTTCGATCAGTGAAGCCCCACCGGATCGCATGGTTGAAAAGCACACTCATCAGATCGCGAATCCTGGTCTTACTGGCAGGAGACAGCACTTGCATCCCGTCCCTCTTTCTGGAGCGCTTCGCAGCTATCCCCTGGGAAGAGCGAGATTGTTTCTTCAGCCGCCAGTTCGGATCGAACTTCAAATCCTCCAGCCACTCTTCGACAATTGGAGTCTTGATGGAATCAAGTTCCTCCCTGCCCCAACGAGGCGCGATCCACCGGTTGAGATAGCTCTCATACCGGTCGCGTGTCGCCCACGCACGACCGTTCTCGCCTTTGTCGATAAGTTCCTTCAGCCGGAAGTGTTCGATCACATCGTTCACCGTGATTCCACTGAATGCGTGTACCTGATTTGAGTTGATGGCCAGTCGCCAGCTTCGCACCGCTCTTTCCGCGGCTGCCTCCGTCTTGTACTGGTCAAGGGAGCCAACTTGTCTCTTCTTTCTGGCGCGCTGACCGTTGGGAAGAATATGCTGCCAGCTAAACATCCAAACCGGAGATCGGCTGCCGTTCTTGTCCAGGTAAAGCGTGCCATTTTGCTTCCGCGCATTCCTCATAAAGTCCTCCTTCCGCTGAGGGCGCAGAATGCATCGGTAATGACACTATAACTCCCGTGCAGCATCACCGAAAAAGCAATTCCTGTCCCCGATTTCGACCACTCGGCACCTGTTGCAACGGCTCAGGTTAAGCCTTCTCAAACACCACTGTTCAGAAGGTGAAGCCATGCGTAGTCGCCAAACTGAAATGGGCGCTTTCGGAAGAAATCATCGATTGTTGCCGCTCTCTCGCTCTTGCAGCCATCGACCGAGTTCAGAAAGACGGAATCTCCAGTGCCGGCGCGAACCGTTGCTCACCGGGTGGCCAGGGAGCAATCCTTCGCGCGCGAGTCTCTGCACCGTGACAGGGTGCAATTGGACGAACTTGCTGGCCTCCCTGGCGTTCACGAATGGCTCCAGGTGGGAGGAGGAAGCATCAGAGGATACGGCCATGAGTCACCTCGAAAGACGGCAAAGAATTCACGCGGCATCGAGAAAATGCAGGCTAGCGCCTAGAGTGGCGCAGAGGTCCGTATGTGTCCAATACTTCGTATTTATCGGATGATAAATGGGAGTTATCGGGTTGCTCTCTATTTTTGCTGCAACCAACAGTAATAGTTGAGGTTATTGCGCTGACACTGGCTCCGGTCAAAACTGACGACGGTTCAAAAGAAATCGGCGGGATGCCTTGAATCTGGCGCGCAGCCATCGATCCGGAGATCTGACAGTGGCACAGATGCTCCTAAATCCGGGGCGGGCGCGCGAGGTAGCCGAGCCGGATTAACAGCGTGCGCGGCATCGACTGAGCACGTTTCTGTGGCACACAGGAAATGGGCAAGGACTTACAGGCATTGCGAGTATCGCGCAGATTTCAGCGGTAACCATTGCGGCGAAGTTGGGCAATATTTCGGGTAAGGAGCACAGTTGGAGTCGGCGCTTCCCAGTACAAATCCTCTTACGAAGCCGCCGCACCGTCGATCCAGATCTTGAGACCGAACTTAAGACGCACGTGCGCCTCTTCCCAAGGGAGAACGCCGGCGCCGACCAAAACGGCCAGACCATGGATCTGAGCCCAAAGCGCATGTGCCGCCATCTGCGCTCGGTCTTCTCCGTAGACGCGCGCTACCTGTTTTACGAAAAATTCGGTGTTCCTTGCGCACTGTGGAGTTTGCGAATCCGAATTCTTTAAGTACAGCGCAAAAGCGCGAGGCCGTTCGTGGGCGAAGTGTAGGTACGCCTCAGAGGTGGCGCGAATCGACTCCGTTGGGCCTTTTCGGCCGATCACCTTCTGTATGACTTCAAGCATCTGGAAGCGGACCTCTTCAGCTACGGCAAACTCTAGAGCGGAGAGATTCTCAAAGTATCGGTAGAGAGCATTCGGCGCCAGTTCCAGCTTTCCAGCCACGGATCGAATGGCAAGGTTCTCAAGACCCTCGCTTTCGACCAGTTCCAACGCCGCGGCCAGAATGCTCTTTCGGTCTGTCTTTGCTGGATACGCCATCAATCACACTGTACATCTTGACGCACAGTCAGTCCAGGATGTAGGTTGTACATAACCATGGTGAACGGTGTACACCTTCAGGATCGCTTCCAAATTAACCATGCAGGAGAAATTCATGGCAAAGGTAGTTCTGATCACAGGAGCCAACAAGGGCATCGGCCTTGAGGTAGCACGTCAATTGGGACATGCCGGCTTTACGGTGCTACTAGGAGCGCGCGACGCTTCGCGAGGAGAAGAGGCTGCGAGCAAGCTGCGAGAAGAGGGCCTCGATGTGCGCTTCGTTGCAGCGGACCTCAACAACGCAGGCGGAAGTGCGACAGAGCTTGCCAAGCAAATCGGCGCAGAGTTCGGTCATTTGGATGTGCTGGTGAATAACGCCGGAGTCTTCGAAAAGGGCGATGGGCACGCAAGCGATGTCAGCATCGAAACGCTGCGAAGCACTTTTGAAACGAACTTCTTCGGCACAGTGGCGTTCACACAGCCGCTGTTGCCTCTGCTGCGCGCCGCGGCAAGTGCGCGCATTGTGAATGTGTCGAGCGGACTGGGTTCCATCGCAATCAACAGCGATCCGAATACTCCGTACTACGACGCCAAGGTTCTTGCCTACAACGCCTCGAAGGCAGCGCTCAATATGTTCACTGTCGACTTGGCATACGATCTGCGCGAGACCACTATCAAGGTCAACTCTGCCTGCCCCGGGTTTACCTCGACCGACTTGAACAACCATACCGGACACCAGACGGTAGAAGAGGGAGCCACCGCAATAGTTCGCTTAGCCCAACTGCCGGACGATGGTCCATCCGGTAGCTTCATCCATAAAGACGGTGTCTACTCCTGGTAGATATCGCGTATCGAAAAAATCCAAAGAGAAGGCGGCCATAAGTTAGAAGATATGCGCCGCCTTTCTTTGGTCCTGTAGAGTCGCCAAGTGTCCGGGATTCTGGTTGCCCTTGTCGGCAGCATATTCCGCCCGGATGGGCGTTTACGGATGCCAACTTGGTCTTCGGCGCGCAACTCAAGCAGGATGAGCGCTATGCCCTGGAGCCAACAATCGAAGACCAAGCAGAAACAGACCGGCAGGCAAACGACGAATCACGCTATTGATGCTCAAGCGAGCAGCTTAGCCATGATCACTGCCCCCTATTGGAGATCCCGGATCAGCCCGAGACCTGTTTACGTCTCCGGGTAGGCGCTCTTGCACACCGAGATCACCACTTGCCTCAGCCAGCGCTGTGCAGGGTCGGCGTCCACTCGGGGGTGCCACAACGCAGAAATCAGAATCTCAGGCATGCGGACCGGGATATCGAAGCTACAAAGGCCCAAGGACGCAGCTCGATCTTTCATGAACGCATTGCCCAGGCTTGACCGCGGCACTAACGCTATCAGGTCCGAGTTTGCTGCCACCTGCATGGCATCTGGATATCCGGGCACCACGACTTGAACCGCTCGACTGAGTCCAAGCTCCTCTAAAGCGTCGTCCACTGCCTCGGAGAAATCTCCGAGATGCGAGGACGCAACATGCCTGCAGGCGGCATAGCGTTTGGGGGTTACTTTGCCGCCTGTGACGAGCGGATGCCCTTTGCGGGCAACGCCCATGTATCTATCACGCATGAGAAACTGTCTTCGCATTTCCGGCGCTGTTGTGCCGCGCTTGCTGATCTCCAGGTCAACGGGTCCTTCCCTGAGCGGCATTGGGTCTCCATCCAGTCTGGGCGTGAAGCGAAGGCGAACGCGCGGTGCGGCGTGGGCAATGGCCTCGACCACAGCAGTCGAGAGCATTTCGACGAATCCTCCTCCTGCACGAATCGTGAATGTCAGATCGAGCGAGGAGGTATCCAGATCGGTTGTCGCCGGCTGAAGAACAGCATGAACCTGATCTGTCAGCAGGTGAACACGGTCTCGCAGCGCGATGGCGTGCGGTGTTGGTACAAGTCTGCGCCCGGCCCGCACGAGCAACGGATCGCCAGTCGTTTCTCTCAGCCGAGAAAGCGTACGACTCATTGCCGAGAAACTCAGACCAAGGCGACGCGCCGCTCGCGTTACGCTGCCTTCCCTAAGCAGTGCGTCAAGTGCTGGGAGGAGATTGAGGTCCACATCCTTCATGGATCGAGAATATCGCCTTTACGTTTCATGGCATAGCGTCTACTGCAACTATTGTTTGTACTTTATGCGTCTGGCGCTTCCCTACAGACTTGCCCATAATCGAAGGTAGCGAAGATAAAGGGGAAACGACATGACCTTCAACTCCTCGGAACAATCGGCCGGCGCCATCCTTCTCATTGCTGCATCGCGCGGGCTTGGCCTTGCCATGGCAGAAGAATTCTTGGAGAAGGGATGGAACGTGGTTGGCACCGTTCGAGCGGGATCTGGCCGAACGGAGCTGCACGACCTCGTTGATCAATTTCAAGGACGGCTTGAAATTGAGACCGTGGACATCTGCGAACAATCCCAGGTTGACGCACTACGGCAGCGCTTGTCAGGACGCATCTTCGACATACTTTTTGTGAACGCGGGCATAGGAATTTCTGACAGCATCGCCGATGTCACAACAGATGAGTTCATTCGCATGATGGTCACCAATTCGCTCAGTCCCATGCGGGTCGTCGAATCGCTGCAAGATCTCGTCTCCGCAAACGGCCTGATCGGTGTGATGTCCTCTGGGCAAGGGAGCGTTGCAAACAACGTCACCGGCATGCGCGAGGTTTATCGAGGTAGCAAGGCAGCCTTGAACCAGTTCATGCGCAGCTATACCGCCCGCAACTCCGATACGCAGCGTGCGATGGTCTTGATGGCTCCAGGCTGGGTCCGTACGGATATGGGTGGACCGGATGCACACCTGAGCATTGAAGAAAGCGTTCCAAACCTGGTGAACGTTCTGCTCAAAAAACAAGGCAATGCCGGTCTTGAGTACCTGGATTATCTAGGCCGCACTGTGCCTTGGTAGCACCCACAGTAGCTTGCTGTGTGCGTGAGTGCCACACACTTCGAGGCCCCATCTACAACAGAGCGGTACTATGCGGGAGAGTCGTCAGGCCAGAAGCTTCTAGATTGGTTCCGAGCGGTTCGTAACGGCTCCAATTGACTGATATAAGAGTGAGCAGGGTGCAGTGCGCCGCGAGTTCACAGAGCAAAGGTTAAAACAATGCGAGTATTTGTTACGGGCGCCACCGGCTTTATCGGTTCCTATCTCGTTCCGGAACTCATAAGCGCAGGCCATCACGTGCTAGGACTTAGCCGTTCCGACGCGGGCGCAAAGGCGCTTACCCGTGCCGAGGCGGAGGTCTTTCGCGGAGACGTGAACGACCTGGACCGCCTGCGCACCGCTGCGGACACGGCCGACGGCGTCATTCACGCGGCCTTTAACCACGACTTCTCCAAATTGAAGCAGCACAGCGAGGAAGACCGCAAGGTCATTGAGACGCTCGGCGAGGTGCTGGCCGGTTCAGACCGGCCGCTCGTCATCGCCTCCGGTACAGGCCTCGCCCAATCAAAGACCGGCGGCGCGGTGGTAGAGACCGATGATCACGCGACCTCGGCCGAGTTCGCACGCGCAGCTACCGAGGAGGCGGGTGACGCCCTCTTCGCCAAGGGTGGGCACGTTAT
Organism: Telmatobacter bradus; assembly: GCF_048629425.1. Lineage (NCBI taxonomy): Bacteria > Pseudomonadati > Acidobacteriota > Terriglobia > Terriglobales > Acidobacteriaceae > Telmatobacter > Telmatobacter bradus. Next base: position 241,857 of record NZ_CP184532.1, on the reverse strand, counting down.
CGTGGTGCGGCTTGCGCAGGTGCATGACACGCGCCATCAGGGCCGGATCGCACAGCATATCCTGTTGGCGCGGCAAAAGGGCAGAGTGGCGTATGTCGGCGAGGGCAAGAACCGCTTGCCGGCCGTGCATGTCTCCGACGCCGTCCGGCTTTTTCGGTTGGCGCTCGAGAAGGGCCAAGCAGGCGCGCGCTACCATGCGGTCGCTGAGGAGGGCGTTGCCCTGCGCGAGATATGCGAAGTAATCGGTGCGGGATTGAAGATGCCGGTCGTGTCGCTCTCACCGGAGCAGGCAACGGGGTACTTCGGCCCGTTGGCGCCCCTCGTCCAGATCGATCTTGCGGCATCTAGCGCGCTGACGCGCCAACAACTGGGCTGGAACTTCACCGGGCCGGACCTGCTGACCGACCTGCGCAACATGGACTACAGTGTGGCTTAGGCCCAGCAAAGCTCATTGGGCGTGGCGGATCTCGATGAGTGCATAATCGAGGCACTCATCGAGGATATGCCGGGTGCCCCATCCTTCGCTTTTTCCTAGCGAAGGGTGGGCTGAACGCCGTAAACGAGAGGGGAACGGCCCGCGTGTTTCGGGAACCCTCCAGAATCGATCCTGAAAAACGATAGATTCCTATTGGGACTGCCCCGACGCGACAGTGCTAATTTGTCCCCGGATTTTTAGTCGGGGCAGTTTCGATAGGGATCTATCGTTTACCGTTACCGACCTTCAGGATATTTGCAAGGGAGTCTGCTCAGGGCAACTCCCTTGTGGGTCTGGGGGCTCTTTCTGAAGCATTCCGAAATCCCTCGGATTCCGACCTGTGTCACGCATCTGCGTCCGTGGAAAGAGCAATTTGCTTTTGAGCTTCGAGGGCTGTCAAGCGCTTTGTGAGCGCCTCATGGATCGCGGAATAAGCATCGCTGCCCAGTACGAGACGTTTGGGTGCCTCGGCTAAATCCACGCTGTCGATCACGGCCTGCATCATTTTGACCGGATCTCCCGGAGGAACATAGGTGCCACTTTCAAGAAATTCTCCGGTCTGTCTGGCGGGAGTCCCGGCATAAGCAGACAGCGCTGAGCCGTGCACTAAGCGCCCCGCATTGAAAATCGCTGTGCGTCCACCACCCGGTTCAATCATGGTAGTTTGAATGTTGAACGGAGCAATTTCTTGTGTCGTTGCCTCGAAGAATCCTTCGATGCCCCACTTGCTTGCGTGATAAATCGACATACCCGGAACGCCGATTTGTGCTCCCACACTGGACACCTGAAGAATGCGTCCGCCACCCTGGGTGCGCAGATGAGGCAATGCAGCGCGAACCACCTGGATGGAGCCCATCAGGTTGGTATTGAGTTGGTGGATGATTTGCTCATCCGTTAGCTCCTCGGCGGCTCCGATTAGGGCGTAACCGGCATTGTTCATGATCACATCGATGTGGCCGAAATGCTCGAATGCGGCATCGACCACGTTGCGGATGGCCTGGGTGTCTTCTACGTCGAGCGATGCCAGCCAGAGCTGTTCCCCATACTGTGCCTTGAGACCGTCAAGTTGGTGGAGTTTGCGGGCTGTACCCGCGACTCGATCGCCGCGCTTCAAAAGTAGCTCGGTCGTGACCAGGCCAAAGCCGCTGTTAACTCCTGTGATGAACCATGTTCGTTGTGCCAAAGGTCACACCCTCCCAAGGTGCTGGACTCAAGGTAGGCCTAAAGTCCATAGGCACGGTAGACTGAAGCTCCACAATCCTTGCACGATCCTCTCAATCAGGACGTGCAGACTTTGGCGTTTATAGGGCGTACGGCAGACCAGAAATGGAGAGTTACGGGTGAACATGTTGGGAGAACTACAGGGATTGCTCCAGCGCCATGCCACTGGGCCGCTCATATCGGCACAAATTCCAGGCCTGACCCTGATGCGCGCTGATGCCGTTTCAACTTGCATGGTCGCCGCAGTCTACCCGCCCATGGTCTGCATCATTGCACAGGGCAACAAGCAGGTAACCGTAGGGAATGCCACGCTCAACTATGACGTCGGGAATTATCTGGTCACTTCAGTCGATCTGCCGGTTTCCGGTTGGGTCAAAAGTGCCACACCGAAGCGTCCCTATCTGGCCTTGGGCCTAGAACTCGACCCAAAGCTGCTGGCAACAATTTTGCTGGAGTTGCCGAAAAGCCGAAAGGAGACGGGCCTGAGTCGCGGAATCGCCGTAAGCCCTGGTTCTCCCGAGTTGCTGGAGGCGTTTGTAAGACTCGTTCGCCTGCTCGATTCACCTGCAGATATCGTCCCACTTGCACCTCTCGTCGTACGCGAGATTTACTATCGTCTCCTCACTGGAGAACAGGCCACCATGCTGCGTCAGATCGCATTGCAGGAGAGCCGACTCCTACAGGTGTTACGGGTCATCGGATGGATTCGAAAGAACTATGCCAAGCCGCTGCACATCGCAGCTCTTGCTCGCTTGGCGAGTATGAGCCCCGCATCGCTTCACCGGCAATTCAAAGCTGTGACCGCGATGAGCCCGCTCCAATACCAAAAGCAAGTTCGCCTGCAAGAAGCACAAAACATCATGGTTTCAAAGAGCACAGATGCGGCATCGGCTGGTTATGAGGTGGGTTACGGTTCGCCCTCCCAGTTCAGCCGCGAGTATCACAGGATGTTTGGAACTCCGCCACGGCAGCATATGAACCAGGTGAGATCGCTGGGGCAAACTAGCCTATAGTTGTTTTCCCATCGACGGCTCTCTGTATCACTCCGAAATGTTTTCCAAAACATCGGCGACTTCGTTCACTCGCGGCTCAGCCGCCTTGGGAAGCGATAGAGGAAGTCTCATCGCAGCCGCAAACAAGAGGGCGTGTAAAACGCAAAGAAGAAGAAAGGCCGCGGTAAACGGACCAAGCGCCGTTTCATGAACATGGACTGCCGCCAATCTCCATCCCAGAAACGTCGCGCACAGAGTTGTCAGAGTTGGCCCACCAAGGCGCTGAATGATATTGAGAGCTGTGGTCGCCATGGGCAATTCCTCTCGCTTGACCGAAGCGTATGCGGATGCTATCGACGGCATTCCGACTGCACTCAAGCCCATGCCTCGGATGAAGAGAGCGGACGCGAGTATACCGAGAACCAGTCCGTGGCTTGCCAGATAGAGAAATGGTAGCGTCCCGGCAAATGCCAGAAGCGCGCCACCGGCCGACACTCTGCGAATGCCGAAGCGCTTCGTCAAGGTTCCCAACAGCGGATAGCAGCACATCATTCCGAAGCCGAGAGGCGCCAGTAGCCAGCCGGTGGCGCTCGGAGACAGTCCGCAGGCGCGGATCAAATAGATTGGGATGAGCATCTGGCCGGCAAACGCAATGCCATTTGCCATGAACTGCGTGACAACGGAGGCCGAGAAGACTTTGCCCTTGAATAAGCGAAGGTCGATCAGGGCTCTGTCTCCTTTTTTTGCAGAGGTCGAGAAAAATGTTGCCAGTAGAACAATAGAGACAATGAGAGTCCCAAGACCTGCACGATCGCCCAGATGATCCGCCCCGTAGAGGAAGAGCACAAGACCGGGAGACAACAGGGCTAGACCGACCATGTCGAGGTCGCGTGGCCTCAGATCTGCACGATCTTTGGGCAGGATGAAAACAGCCAGCACGACTGCCAGTACTCCGACCGGAAGATTGACCAGAAAGAGCCAGCGCCAGGAAGCATATTGCAGAATCGCTCCGGCGATCACCGGACCGAGGATCGGCGCGAAGAGAACCGGCACAGCGGCATAGCCCATCACGCGCACCATGTGCTTTCCCGCATGGCGCGCCATCATCATCTGCGCCATCGGAGCCAGCAATCCTCCGCTCATCCCTTGCAGCACACGGAACCCGATAAGCGAGTTAGCCGACCAGGAAAATGCGCACAGGGCCGATGAAAGCGTAAATGCCGAGAAACACCACAAATAAACGGCCTTGGCCCCGATGCGGTCCACCAGCCAGCCATTCAACGGAAGCATCAGCGTCAGCGCCAAAAGATAACCGCTCGTCACCCACTGAATTGCCGCAAGGCTGCTGTGCAGTTCCACGGCGAGGGTCGAGAGGGACACATTCACGACCGTCGCATCGAGTTGAGCAAGAAAGGAGCCGAGCACGACGACGGATGAGATCTTCCAAATAACCGGATCGAGCCGATCACTCGCGCTGGACGGACCTGACGCAATGTCTGTCACCGCGCCCCTCGAACATCTCCGGGAGAATTGCCGCCGTGGAACTGACCGAAGTGACGCGCCGAGAACAAGCTGATGAGGAGTGCGCCGACCGCAAGAGCAAGAACGTCACTTATCGATCTGAGATCGAAGTTGCCAACGCACACCACTAGAAGGTAGCCGACGACGGCGTTGAGGAAGCCCCACAGAACGTTCACCGTAGACGAGGAAAGCCCTTTGCCGGAAGGTTTTGCGAACGGAGATTGAAATGGTTCTCCCATAATGCCGCTGACGAAGTGCGGAATGGCGTTGGCCAGGAACATGCCTCCAAAGAAGTAGGACACCAGATGTAGCCAGTTCATTGTTAGGCGCTCCCTTTAGCGAGTAAATCAAGCACGTCCTGCGTAGAACCGGTCTCGCCCAGGCGAGGAAAGACATGCTTGAGACTGTATTCGTGCGCTTCAGCCCGCACATCCGTCACGGCGTCGGTGGCGAGCGTCACATTGAACCCCGCTTCGTACGCCTGGCGAGCCGTCGCTTCCACACCCGTACCAGTGGCTACGCCCGTGAGAACAACCTGCGTCACACCCCTTGCTTTCAGTTGAGCTTCCAGATCGGTGTTCGCAAAAGCGCCCCAGGTGCGTTTGGTGATGAGGATGTCGTCGGGTTGCGGATGCAGTTCGGGAATCAGTTCGCTGAAGTTGGCGGGAAACTCCCGGTGCCGTCGAGGCTCCTCTGTCCTTCCCGGAGCGGCCCCCGCAACATTAGCCAGAATCACGGGCAGCTTCTGCTTGCGAAAAGCCTCAATAAGCTGACAGGAGTGGTCTATGACACCGGCAATGGGATGGAGAGACGGTGTGTCCCGAAGGCCCCTCTGAAGATCCACTACGATCAGCGCAGTTTGAGGGTCAAGGATGGTGAGTGGCAAGAGATCCTCCTTTGAAAGCCGTGCCAGATAAACCCGGTTCGCGGCAGTCAGTTCAGTCTTCAGTGAGTCGTGCAAGCAGGTGTATGGCTGAAGACACCTGCTTCTGTTCTTGTGGAGAGAGTTTCTTCTGGATGGCTTGCGTCAGCCAGTCTTGACGAGCGGCACGTCCGTCCTCGATCCACTTCTTGCAAGCTTTTGTCAGGGAAATGAGCGTTTTTCGCCCGTCGTTCGGGTCGGCGGCTCCCGCCACAAACCCCGTTTCTTCCAACGGAAAGATAACCGCGCTCATCGACTGAGGACGCATCCCCTCTGCCCTGGCAAGGCTCGACACCGTCGCCGGACCGTCCTTTTCCAATCGCAGAATCACTGCGATCTGAGAAGAGGTGAAATCGTTCTGTTCCCCCTGCTGTCGAAGCTTCCGCTTGAGATTTCCGAATGTAGTACGCAACTCTGCTGCCAGCGTGGATGCAAATGCCGCGTCCTTGCTCAGTGTCGTTCTGGCCATACCAAGAGAGTAATCTAATCGACAGTTTTCTGTAAAGTTTACCTGTTGAATTTCAACTGTGTGATTGTGGTCGGACCTGCTCGTGGCGGCGATCATCCGGGGTCCGCTCGCCGGTTCGCTGGCGATCGGCAACGGGGCGCTGCGGAAGGTCATGCGCGTCGCCCGGATTCGTCACACACCGCCTCGCGCTGTGCGCTCCACGGAGCGTGCGCGTGAGCGGTAAACCGGCTGGATACAGTGGCTCCAGTCAAAATTTGGCTTCATAGGTCCTGTCAAAGAGGCGAAGCCAGCTAAAGAGGCTGTCAGTGAGCAAGCGGCGAAACAACTCTTTGAAAAGCTGGCGTAACTTTCAGACGTTTGCTATGAGGTGTGAAATCATTTACTAGAAGCGCTGAGATGCTCATGAAAACGGCAACGCGAACACCAACCAACACTCGAGTATCTTGCCTCGCGCCAGAAAAGGGGAAGTGTCAATAGGGTAGTCAGGAGGGTAGTCAGGAGTTTGCTAGCTGGTTAATATCTTTGACTTCCAGAATCTGCTTCGGGTAGCCACGCAGAATGCACTTGATCATTGCGAGGCCAAGTTCCTGCATGGTGCTGACGTAGTTGGGAAATAGCTTGTCGAGAACGGGGTAGAGCAAGGTGATGAGCTTGTAATAGCCCTTCACGTTGCGCTGCATCGGAAAAGGCTTCATGAAGCCGGGGCGGAAGCTGTAGACGTGCTGAAAAGGCAAGCGCATTAAGGAGCCTCTGCACAACCCACGATTTTGCGGTGTAATTACAATGCAATGGGTTCGGAAGCAGTTATAGCCAGAATTGCGGGTTCAGTTGCATCCAGGCGCGGGCTCTACGTGGTTGTTTTTTGTCTCTGGAGGCCGTTTTCCGGCATCCAGAGACACTACGCCCCCAGCGCGACCAGCCGTTTGCGATTTTGGTAAAGGTTAACCAGGGCAAAGGCCGCGCAAAGCCACTCGTGGTTCTTCCTTAAGCCACGATAGCGCACCTTGGTAAATCCAAAAACGCGCTTCAGAATGCGGAAGCACCACTCCACCTTCGATCTAACTCTGGCCTTGGTCGTATTTTTGCGCTTGGCTTCTTCGTCTACATAATTTTTGAACTTGGTGCGGCGGCTGGTCATATCTTGCGCCCCGGGCGCGGCCGCATGAATTGCCTCGGTTTGTCCTTGATAGTCTGCGTCTCCCCAGACTTTCTTCTCTGCGCCGTGCAGTAAGTCAGGCAGCATATGTTTGTCCGCCACGCTGGCCGCAGAGGTGCCGACTGAGTGCACAATGCCCGACTTGCTATCAACGCCAAGGTGCGCTTTCGCGCCGAAGTACCATTGCTGTCCCTTCCTGGTCTGGTGCATCTGAGGATCGCGCTTGCCGGTCGAGTTCTTCGTCGAACTCGGAGCGTTGATAATCGTTGCATCCACGATGGTTCCCGTGCCGATGCGAATGCCCCGGCTGGCTAGAAAGTGGTTCACCGTATCGAGTATCTGGCCGCATAACTCATGTTCTTCGAGCAGGTGGCGGAAGCGCAGAATGGTGCTTTCATCGGGCGCGGAGGCACGGCCCAGATCAACTCCGGCGAAGCGCCGCAACGCGGGCGAATCATAGAAAGCTTCTTCCATTCCGGGGTCTGAAAAACCAAACCACTGCTGCAAGAAGTACGTGCGGAGCATGATCGACAAGCCTGCTGGTTGGCGGCCGTTGCCAGCCTTGGGATAATGAGGCTCAACCAGCGCCAATAACTCCGCCCACGGCACCACTTGCTCCATCTGATCCAGAAAAAGCTCCCGCTTGCCCTTGCGACCATACTGCTCAAAACTCGCTTGTGACGCCAGTGTTCGTTGCCGCATCGCCCTTGCCCTCTACTTATCATTTTATCCAAGCAGAATGCAGTATTGGGACTTGTGCAGAGTCTCCCTAGGTCGTTTTCGGTGCGGCCTTTAACACGAGCCCACATAACACGACCCTTTTCGGTGCTATCGGCCAGGTAACCGGAAACGTAAATAAAGATCATTTGAGGATTGAGGGCGACGAGCGCCTCGGCGAAGTGCATGGTGATGTCGTGAGTGATATGAGTGTAGTCAGCCTCGTTCATGCCAGCGGAGCTGATGCCCGCGCAGTAGAGGCAGGCATCGTAGCCGGTAAGCTGGGCAGTGACGTTCTCGATGTGCATGAAGTCGGGGACAAGAAGTTCTTTAAGCCTCGGGTGGACCAAGGTGGAGGGCCTGCGGCTGACCATAAGAATCTGACCAACGGCAGGGTGTTCGATTGCTTCCAAAAGCACACCTTCGCCGACTAAGCCGGTGGCTCCGGTGAGGATGAGCTTGAGGGGGGCGGTTTCGTTGAGCATGGACGGCTCCTGTTTGCATCGTAACCCGTTGGACGGGTCGGTGTTCAGAGAGTGCGGAGAGACACCCGGTTGGAAGCCATGCCTGGATTGCTCCACTTTTGAACCGTTGAGATCTGGGTCATTTTCGTACGATCAGAAGGCTTTATTCTGCGGCTGAGCCGCGCACCGATCGAGCAAGCTGTCCCTGAAAACTCGAGGACGGCTATGCAAGAGAAATGGTAACGGTAGGTCGCCCAGTGTCCCGGTTTCTACCTACTGCCGACGGCTATCGATTCGCGGCCGGAAGGGCGTTTGCGGGGACAAATCCAGAATTAAATGGCGCAAGGGCAGATCGCATATTCCTTCCTTGCGCCTCTCTCGCCTATAGCGAAACCTTAGTCGATGTATCCCGAAGGCACGACACTCAAGTCGACGCGACCAACAGGGAGCGGCGACCCTGAACAAGAGCTAATCAGGCCACAAGAACTCTGGTTTCGCTCTAGTGTCATGAGTCATTAATTAATTAAACATATAACAGCGAGCGGCGTCTAACATGACAGGAGCGAGGTCATGAGAAGAGGACGCCGATTGCCGGAGTTGAAACTGAGCGAAGAGCAGCGCTCGACGTTGCAGGGCTGGATGCGGAGAAGGAAGACCGCTCAGGCTCTTTCGATGCGTGCGCGGATTGTATTGCGTGCCTCCGAGGGACTGACCGCTACGGCCATCGCTTCAGAAACGCATGCGTGTATTCAAACGGTCAGTAAATGGTGGCGCAGGTTTGATGAACAGGGATTGGACGGTTTGCTTGACGAGCCGCGTCCCGGCCAGCCACGCAAGCTGAGCGACGCACAGATCGAACAGGTGATCGTGCGTACGCTGGAGAGCAAGCCGCCCGCCGCCACCCATTGGTCAACGCGTACCATGGCAGAAGCCTCGGGCATCAACCAAACCGCCATCAGCCGCATCTGGCGCGCTTTTTCGCTCGCCCCGCATCGCTCCGAGACGTTCAAGTTATCCAAAGATCCGTTGTTTATCGACAAGGTTCGCGACATCGTGGGACTTTACATGAACCCTCCGGAGCGCGCGCTGCTCTTATGCGTGGATGAAAAGAGCCAGATACAAGCTCTGGATAGAACCGCGCCCCTGTTGCTCATGCGTCCGGGGCAGATTGAACGCCGCACACACGACTATGCGCGGCACGGAACCACGAGTTTATTTGCCGCGCTGGACACCAGGACCGGTAATATCATCGGCCAGAACCAGCAACGCCATCGTAGCGTGGAGTTTCGCAACTTCCTCGACACCATCGAGAAGAACGTGCCCGAAGAACTGGACATTCACCTCATCATGGACAACTACGGAACGCACAAGACAAAGCTGATTCAGGACTGGCTGGCCAAACGCCCCCGCTTCCATGTCCACTTCACGCCCACCTCTGCTTCATGGCTGAACCTGGTGGAACGCTGGTTCGCCCTGCTCACCGAACGTCAACTTCGACGCGGCGTTCATCGCTCAACCAAAGAACTGAAAGCGGCCATCAACGACTTTATTGAAGACCACAACCGCGCCCCAAAACCCTTCATCTGGCACAAAACCGCCGACCAGATCCTCGATTCAGTCGCTCGATATTGTAAGCGAATTAATGACTCAGGACACTAGCGTGAACGAAACAGCTTGCCATGGGAACGGGAGAGATTATTTGCGCCTGAATCGAAACTCTGTCCCGATCGCCGCGATAGCATCACTGTCCAGTACCTGTGACGCACGCGCAAAGACGATGGTCTCTTCAACGTGGATATGGTCAGAGTAAAGCTGCTTTAGCCGCTCGGTCTCAGACTGCAATTGAAGCGCATCTGTTGGTGTTAATTCGCCAGCGGCAATCCAAGTCGAGTACAACCGCTCAACCGATCTGTGCAGGTCGTTTGCCTCGCGATGGTCGCTCTCCAGTCTGTCAATCTCGGCAAGGGAGCCAGCGTCGGATTTACGTAGGCGCGGAAATAGCGATTCTTCTTCATCCGCCGTGTGGCGTTGTCCGCCCGTACGGAAGTATTGCAACGCAGCTTTCACTGCATCGCGCTCTTCGCTGGTGAGGCCTCGGCCCTGAGCACGGCCAGCCACCGCGCAGAGAATGCCAAGAAAGCTCTCAATCCTCCTATGGCAGTCCTTGAGCATGCCGATTGGATCGTCGAACCCACTGTCCGGTTTTGCACCAATTTGTACGGCCAAGTCATTTCTCCTTCACTCGCTTGATTCGATTGTCGCCGATATTCAGATTTCATGCGCCTTGAAGCACGTGCAGCGTTGTCGCTTTCTTTACCCGCTGAGCAGGTTGGATATAGCCCTTGGGGACGTAGGAACAGCATGGTTCTTCAGCAAACGGGTTTCCTGTCAGTGCGTAGGCACGAGACCGCGACCCGCCGCAGATCGCTTTGAACTCACAGGCGCCGCATTTGCCTTCGAGCTTCGACGTGTTCCGCAGATCCTGAAACAAAGGTGATTCGCGATAGATGAGATCGAGATCCTGCTGGCGGATACTGCCGGCGGAGAGGGGCATAAAGCCGCTGGGAAAGACCTCTCCTCTATGAGAGATAAAGACGAAGCCTTTACCGTCATTGAGACCACGTGGTGCGCGACCGATCGCATCGGCCGCTTTCTCCTGCGCCTCGACGACAGCTGTTCCATCTCGGCGTTCGGCGACTCGCTGCTGTAGAAGGAAGCGTCGGTAATGTTGCGCTTCGGTAGTCTTGATGTCGAACCCCGCCGTTTTTGACAGGCTGTAGATCTTCCCAAAGAGCGCTTCAAACTCGTCCGCATTGAGCAGATCGTTCAGTTTGCCGCGCCCGGTCGGGACCAGGAAGAAGACGCTCCAAAGGGTGATGCTAAGGCTCTTCATGAGGGCGACGATGGCATCGATCTCCGCAATGTTTCTGCGGCTGAAGGTCGTGTTGATCTGAACCGGAAGCCCAACCTCGTTAGCCCAACGCACGGCGTTGAGTGTCCGCGCAAAGGAGCCGCTCAGCCCCCGGAACGCATCGTGCGTCGCGGCGCTCGCACCATCCATGCTGACGGCAAGTCGCGCCAGTCCCGCCTCCTTGAGCCGGACAACAATATCTCTTGTCAGCAGGGGCGTGGCACTGGGCGTTAGAGATACGCGCACCCCGACCGAGCGCGAGTGGGCGATCAACTCAAACAAATCCGGCCGCTTGATGGGATCGCCCCCCGTGAGCACAAAGACCGGAACCTTCATCGCGGCAATTTGATCGATAAGTTGCGTGCCCTCATCCGTGCTGAGTTCCAGCGGGTCGCGATCCGGTTGCGCGGAGGCGCGGCAATGCACGCACGCGAGGTCACAGGCCTGCGTTACTTCCCAGATGGCAATGAATGGGCGCTCATCAAAATCGGTCGTGTTGATCTGCGGGTTCATGCACCTATGGAACCGCAATAGAAGCACCCGATGCAGTGACTTTAGTCGCGCTGCTACAATCTCCGAGTGACCGCTGAACGCATCGACCTGGTCGGAGTCCTCGGGAAAACCGCGTTGCTCTCGGGCCTTTCGCAGCCCGAGTTGCAGACGCTCGCCTCTCGCACCGTGCGCAAGCTCTTCAGCACAGGGGAACTGCTCTTTTCTGAAGGAGAACCCTGCCATGGCTTGCACATCATTGCACGGGGCAAGGTCCGTATCTTCAAGACTTCCGTGAACGGCCGGGAGCAGGTTCTGGCAGTGAACACGCCGGGAGAATCCGTCGCCGAAGTGCCCGTTTTCGATGGAGGGCCATTCCCGGCTTCCGCGGTCGCTATTGAAGACACAGAGATTGCGTACATTTCGCGGCGCGATTTTCAGGCTTATTGTATGGAACATCCCGAGGTCGCGCTCAAGGTGCTCCAGGTTGTGGGCGCCCGGCTGCGGCGGCTGGTGGGAATCATCGAGGAGTTGTCTTTCACCACGATCCGACAGCGTTTGATTGCTGCGTTGGTGAAGCTTGCGCAGAGCGAAGGCACGAAGACTGCGCGCGGCATCGAGTTTCAGCTGCCTGCGACCCACCAGGAATTAGCCAATCAGCTCGGTACCGTTCGGGAGTTGATCTCCAGAAACCTCATGCGACTTCAGGCTGAAGGTCTGTTGGATGTGGATGCACGGCAGATTGTGGTCAAGGATATGAAGGGCCTGAGCGCACTGCTCGAAGCAACATCGTGACCTGCGAGTGACATAAGTTACTGCTGATGGATAAGACGCTCTCTACAGTTGCAGGTGGAGAGTGCATCATGTCCACCTCAACACAGTCCATCCGCGAAATCGTCCAAACCCAGCCATCGGCCGCCAGAGTCTTTGAGCGCTTTGAAATTGATCTGTGCACGCAGGCGGAGAAGTCTCTCGACAAAGCGTGTGCGGAGTTGCAGCTCTCCGTCGACCAGGTGCTCGAAAAGCTGGCAAATGCGGATGCGCAGGAGCATGGCAACTCATTCGCAAATCCCGAGACGCTTTCGATGGAGCGACTGATCCAGCATATCGTTCGTGTCCATCATCAGTGCGTTCGCCAGGAACTGCCACGACTCGCCGAGATGGCGCAGAGACTGGCAGACAAGCGCGGTGATCGGGCTCCCGAACTGAAGAAGGTCGCGCAGTTGATCGACGAGTTGCGTACCGATATGTTCGCCCACATCCAGAAAGAAGAGAACGTCTTGTTCCCGTTCATCGCTCAGATGGATCAGGAGGCGATTGTCGCCTATCCGCCGGCCCACGCATGCTTTCGCTCGGTATCGCATCCCATTTTCATGATGGAGCAGGAGCATGAGTTGGCCAATCGAATCATGGCTGAACTTCATTCTCTTACCGAGGGCTTTGTAACACCGGAGTGGGCGTGCGCCACGCACATCGCGTTCTTTGCGGGCCTGAGCGAATTTGAAGCCGACCTCAAGCAGCATGTGCATTTGGAAAACGATGTACTCTTTCCGCATGCAATGAAGCTGGAAGCCGAGTTGAACAGCCGAGGGTGATCCATGTCCACGATTCTTCAGATTGAATCTCACAATGAACTCATTGCGTGCGAACACCAGAAGAGTCTCATGCTCCGTGCCTGGATTCTGAGCGGCCTGTTCTTTATGGCTCTGCCGGGAACATTGCTCGGCTTCTCGAACCTGATGGCGATCAGTACCAACCACGGCCTTGGGGCTTTGCCAGCCGCGTGGCTGGAAGGCCATGGTCACGCGCAGATGTTCGGCTGGATCGGCAGCTTCATCCTGGGGATCGGTTTCTACTCGCAACCGGCGCGGGGTCGGTCTGCGATGAGACTGCCGCTATTGTGCTTCGCGCTGTGGACATCGGGCGTCGCAATGCGCTGGTCTGCCAACATCTACGGCTGGCATTGGCGCACTCTCTTGCCGGTCTCGGCTGGATTTGAACTGATCGCAGTGCTGTTGTTTATCTCAGCCGCATCTCACCACAAGTTGCCTGAGTCTGCCGCGGGTAAAGAGAAGAAATCGCCGATGGAACTTTGGATGGTTTCAGTGCTGCTGGGAACCTCGGGACTCGCAGCGGCGGTAATCTTCAACTTCATTGAGTGCCTGCAACTCGCGATCCATGGGGGTCTGCGGTCTTTTCCGCATGCACTCGACCAGAAGTACCTCGTGCTGCTTGGCTGGGGATTTCTTGTCCCCGTCGTCTGGGGTTTCTCGGCGCGCTGGCTGCCCGCGTTTCTGGCGATTGCCAAACCCAGCGTTCGCGCCTTTCGAGTAGCCTTGGCTCTAGATCTAATAGGCGTGCTCTGCGGCGTTTGTGGGTGGAGCAAGCCAGCAACGATCCTTCTCGCCTCAAGTGCAATCGTGATTGGGTTCGCGCTGCACCTCGGTGAACAGCCCCACGGACTCGCCAAAGTGCAGGGCATTCACCCCAGCTTTCCGTCTTTCATCCGCATCGCCTACGCATGGTTGATCGTAGCCGGGACAATGAGCGTGTGGGCTGCCTTTGCCGACCAACATGGAGGCATCTGGGGCGCATCCCGTCATGCGCTGACCGTCGGCTTTGCGGCGACCATGGTGTTTGCTATTGGGCCCCGCATCTTGCCGCACTTTGCAGGTGTCCAGGGCATCTTCAGCAAACGCCTCATGTTTCTCAGCCTGCTTCTGCTGCAAGTTGGCTGCACGCTGCGCGTTTTATCCGAGCCCATGGCTTACGAGGGCATCTTCGCTTTTGCCTGGAAGACTCTTCCCATCTCCGGGATGTTCGAGCTTGGCGGCGTGCTGCTGTTCGCAACGAATCTTGCGCTGACGCTTCTGTTGGGTCGCTCCGCATTCGCTGCGAAGAACGCGAACGAAAACGTTTCGGCATAGAATTCATGCTGATTCATATCAAGTAAGTATCCACCGGCAGAGCCGGTGGCTTTACGGTTGCTGGCCCCTCAAAGGGGCCTTTTCGCAGCCGTCCGAAGCAAAAGCAAGAACAAAAGCAAAAACCTTGTGCTGCTGTCTTCACTGCTGCAGCACTGACAATTCGGGGGAGAACATACTCCCGGAATTCTCAAAGTTCTACTGCCACCCCGGCAGAGCCGGGGGTTCTCCCTTGGCAATAGTGCCGGGCACTATTTAATTGGTGGCGTCCGCTTCATCTCCCGGATGAGCCCAGGCATATGCTGCTCCCAGCAAGGAAGTCTTGGGTTCAGTCTCCGGCACATGCGGAATCAGCGCCCACAGCCCGATGAGCGCCAGCCCCACAAGATTCGGAAACAGCAGCGGCGCCATCGGTGGAGCACCGTTCACGAGCTTGTCGAAGATCCCCGCTCCCGGCTCAATCAAATTGGCGCGCATGTGAAACCAGAAACCGAGTACACCGACGAAGGCCTGACCAAGCATGACCACCAGGCAAACGTCGAGAAAGCGGCGCGTCACTGCGATGACAAGAGGGATGAGAAGGAAACCGGTGGCGAAGGCAGACGAGATGACGGGGATCCATTCCGTGCGAGCGAAGAAGCCGTTTGAGGCGTGATCGGTCAATGAGAGAACGAAGTTCCCGAAGAAGCCGCCGAGTGCGAGCAGGATCACCCATCTAGCCCATTCCGCGCTGCGTGCTGCCACCATGCGGTTCATGAGCAGCAAGAAGCCAAGTCCCGTGTATGCAAGCGGCGCTGCAAATGGCGCTGCATAGGTGAGGCTCTTGAGGGTTCGATCGAGAAAGAACCGGCTCTCGAGGTGATAGAGAACGCCGCCAAGTCCCACAAGAACTGCCAGCCCTCCAACCAAGTAGCCGACGTCGCGCCACGCCGATTGAAGCCCCCAGATCCACCGGAGCGCAATCAAGGTTCCCAGCACCAAGGGTGCTCCGATAGAAAAGTAGAGTGGGATATATTCCGCCGCCTTTTGAAAGTGATTGACCGAGTGCGCGAGGTAGATGTCTGCGGCGAGAATCGCGAGATTCGCTGTGACAAATAGCTCCACCCACAGCTGAGGATCGTGCGCCCAGTGCAAGCGTGGATCAATAACAATTTTCTGAACGCGCGAGAGCAGTTTACTTATGTGCATGCTCTCTCCGCAGTTCGTCGGCCTGGTGCTGCAGCTCGATGGTCTTTGAGAGCAGTTCATAATTGCCGTGCCATTGGACGAAGTCGGCGCCGCCCATGAATGCGCCATGCTTGCTGGTACGGCCGTCGTAGTGCCAGAGATTGAAGTATGTGAAGTCGATGGTGTGCGTGAAGGGTGGACCGGTCAGCGTGCCGTCCTTGTGCAGTCCGTCCATGATGTCCTTGGCAGCGAGGACCTTGGCGTTGGTGCTGTTGATGACCTCTTCGCCCTGTGCATAAACGCGGTCGATGCGAGCTTGCGTGTGGCACTGCGTGCAGACCTGCTTCATGTTGATTTGAGCCTGCAGGTAGTTGGGGCGATGCGTGGTGACTGCATCGGCCAGATACCATCCGAGCCGGTCGGATGGATTGTGCGTCACCTTGAGACCATTGATCCCTGACATGTGGCAGGTAGCGCAAGTCGGGACGAACATATCGCGCGTGGTCAGCGATTTTGGACTCGCGTCAAGGTTCAAAAGATTGCGCTGTGCAGCAAACATGATGCCGTGCTTGGACTCGTTATAGATCTCGATCTGCGAGTGGTCCGGGCCCATGTGGCATTGCCCGCAAGTTGAGGGAAGCCGTGCGAGTGCGACCGAACTCGTGTGCCGGGAGTGGCATTCCGTGCAACTGCCGATGGTGCCGTCGTCGTTGGGTTTGCCGATCGCGTGGCACTGTTCGCAGCCGGAGGTGATGGCCGGATGCCCCTCAGGGATGGTGAGTGGGTTGGGCGGACGCTTGGTGCCGCCCGGTTGGAACTGTTCGCTGTAAGAGACCTGTTCGGGACTGAGCCCCTTCTCTCCGTGAACCGCTGCCCAGCTCGGAGCGGCGTGTCGGCTGCGCAAGAACTCCTGGTAGACGCCTTCGTGGCAGGAACGGCAGTTTCCGGCAGTCAGATGCGTGCTGATGACAAAGCCGTGGTGATCGACCTTCTGTTGTCCGGGACCAGGCTGATGGCAGTCAAGACAGTTGACGCCCTTCTTCGCGTGCGCGGACATCTCGTACTCATGGACCACGGAGTATTGCAGCCGCGCGTGACACTCAGCGCACTTGCCCGAGGCGCGCACGAAATCCGCCGTGGGTTGCGCGGTCTCGACACGCGGCCGCTGTCGGTTGATGAGAAAGGCGGACAGAATCAGCGCAAAAGCGACGACAACGGCCAAAAACACAGAACGAAAGGACATAGGCTCGAACTCCAGGGGGAGGGAGAAGCGAAATCCATTCTGCATCGGCTAAACCGAACAAGACAGAATAGTGGAACTGTATCAGCCTGACGATCTGATACGCATCAATTTCGTAAAACACGACGGTGGATGAATGAGGTTCCCGTACCCTTAGCAAATCTAGGTGACAATACTTGCCCCTGAAAGCGACTTAAGTCACTGAAATCAGTATTTGATTTCGTTTTGCCTGTCCCCAGAAAGCCCTCCCAGCAGGAAAAGAGCAGGAGATTGATCTCCTGGTGACTTAAGTCCCTGCATCGACGCCTGACTTACCTCTACGGTGAGTTCATTGCAGTACTCAGGCAGGAGGCTCCCATGAGCTTTACCCAAGTTGATTTTCGTTTTCGGGAGGATCATCGGCACCGAGACGAGTGCGTCTGATTCCATTCGCCGACAGCAAGCAAACGCACAGTGATCTTCATTCTCAGTCGAGAGGTAACCATGTCCTATAAGCGCTATTGGGTGGCTCTGGCCATCGTCATCATCGGATCGTTTGCCGTGCTCGGAGGCGTGGGCAGGAAGATGATCAGCGAAGCTCCACCCATTCCCGACGTTTACACCACGGATGGGCAGCTTCTCTTCACCGGAAGCTCCATCACGGACGGGCAAGGTGTGTGGCAATCGATCGGCGGCCAGGAGATCGGCACCGTCTGGGGCCATGGTGCCTACGTTGCGCCCGATTGGAGCGCCGACTGGCTGCACCGCGAGTCCGAAATTCTTCTTAACATCTGGGCCGTCAGATCAGGCTCGCCAAACTTCGCCGCTTTGAGCCCGGATCAACAGGCTGTATTCAAGGCCCGCCTGATCCGCGATATGCGCACCAACACCTACGACGCTGCTCGGAATCGTGTCACGATCGATCCGGATCGCGCTGCGGCTTTTGAGCAACTCAAGGCCTACTACACCGATGTGTTTGCCACGGGCCGGTCGGAGTATGCTATTCCGCAGGGTGCACTGACAAACCCTGCCAAGCAGCAGCAACTCGCGGCGTTCTTCTGGTGGACCTCATGGGCAGCCAGCACCGAGCGTCCGGGTTCCGATGCCACGTATACCAACAACTGGCCACATGAGTCCCTGGTCGATAACGTGCCAACCTCTGGCTCGGTGTTGTGGAGCATCCTCAGTTTTGTCGGTCTTCTGGCCGGTATCGGTGGCCTGGTCTGGTGGTACGCCTCGCAGGAGAAGGAACTCGTTCACGGCCCGTATCCGGAGAAAGATCCGTTCCTCGCCTTCCAGCCGACTCCCTCGCAGCGCGCGACATTCAAATACTTCCTGATCGTGGTCGTCCTCTGGGGCGTACAGATACTGATGGGCGTCCTCACAGCTCACTACGGAGTCGAGGGGCACGGATTCTACGGCTTTCCTCTCGATAAGTATCTGCCCTACGCAGTCACGCGCACATGGCACCTGCAAATTGCGATCTTCTGGATTGCTACGTCATGGTTGGCAACCGGACTTTACGTCGGTCCCGCCGTCAGCGCTTACGAACCAAAGTATCAGCGGCTCGGCGTGAATGTGCTTTTTGGTGCGCTGATTCTCGTGGTCGGCGGATCGCTTGCCGGCGAGTGGCTTGGAATCCAGCAGCGGCTCGGTAATGCATGGTTCTGGTTCGGCAGCCAGGGATACGAATACGTCGACCTGGGAAGATTCTGGCAGATCCTGCTGTTCATTGGCCTGGTTCTGTGGTTAGTCCTGATGGTTGCCGCTCTCAAGCCAGCGCTTGCCCGCAAGAGTGAAGACCGGTCGCTGCTCATTCTGTTCCTCATCTCGAGCATCGCCATACCGCTCTTCTATTCGGCTGGCTTGATGTATGGTCAGCGCAGTCACCTCGTTACTGCCGAGTACTGGCGCTGGTGGGTAGTTCACCTCTGGGTTGAAGGCTTCTTTGAAGTATTCGCAACAGTGGTCATAGGGTTCCTGTTCACGCGGCTCAAGCTGATCGAGATCCGTACTGCGACCAAGGCAGCACTGTTCTCGACAACCATCTTCCTCTCCGGAGGAATCATTGGCACCTTTCATCATCTCTACTTTGCCGGTGCGACTCCCGCGGTCATCGGCCTGGGAGCGATCTTCAGCGCATTCGAGGTGGTGCCGCTCACGCTCATCGGCTACGAGGCCTGGGAGAATATTCGTCTCGCACAGCCAACCAAGAAATCGCCCTGGATTGCCAACTACAAGTGGCCCATCTACTTCTTTGTCGCGGTTGCGTTCTGGAATCTGGTCGGAGCCGGCTTGTTTGGCTTCCTCATCAATCCGCCCATCTCCCTCTACTATGTGCAGGGACTGAACCTCACACCGGTTCACGGACACACGGCGTTATTCGGTGTCTATGGAATGTTGGGACTTGGCCTTACTCTGTTCTGCCTGCGCGCACTGAAGCCAGGTCACAAGTGGAAGGAAGGGCCTCTGAAGTTGTCTTTCTGGTCCCTCAACTTTGGCCTGATCTTCATGGTTGTCCTCAGCATGTTGCCGGTGGGCCTTCTGCAAGCGTGGGCATCGGTCGAGCACGGTACATGGTATGCGCGTTCAGCGGAGTTCATGCAGTCCGGCACCATGCAGACCCTGCGCTGGATGCGCGTTCCGGGAGACATCCTATTCTCGATTGGAGCGGCTCTGTTTGCATGGTTTGTTCTCGGGTTGTTGACCGGTCACTCGTACGACAAGTCGGTGCCTGAGAGTGGAAATACATCTGGCTCTGTCGACGCGAAGAACCGCAACATTGAACCCGCGGGACGTTGATCAGCCCGCGATGTACCCAGCGGCACTTTCTTCGGAATGCGCCGCTGGTGGTTTCATCGAACAGCAAGCACGGAGGACTCATGGACTATACATTTCTTGCCAACCTGCAAAATGAACTCACCCTGCCGGAAAAGGGTATTCTGAGCCACGTCCTGCATAAGGACGACTACGCCAACGTGACTCTCTTTGGCTTCGCGGCGGGAGAGGAACTCTCCGCACATTCAGCGCCGACACCCGCCATTCTCTATTTTCTTGAGGGAAATGCTGAGGTCCAGCTTGGCAACGACAAGGTCAGTGCTCAAGCCGGCTCCTTCATCCATATGCCGGCGATGCTACCACATGGCATCTCGGCTAAATCTCCCGTCAGAATGCTACTTGTCCAGATCAAGACAGGAGGCCATTGAATCTCATGAAAGCTGATCAACAGGCACCGCTTGCAGAGCGGATTCAGCTCAAGCGTGTATATGAAGCGTCATCTGGCGCAGACGGATCGCGTTTTCTCGTTGAACGTTTGTGGCCGCGAGGCATCAAGAAATCGTCGCTGGAGATTCAGGCATGGCTTAAAGACGTTACTCCCAGTGTCAGCTTGCGGAAGTGGTTCAACCACGATCCTGCGCGGTGGAATGAATTCCGCAAGCGCTATTTTGCAGAGCTCAAGGAGAATCAAAGCTCGTGGCTTCCAATCCTCGAAGCAGCAAGCCGCGGCACAGTCACGTTGATCTATAGCTCCCATGATCCAGAGCACAACAATGCCGTTGCATTGAAGGAGTTTCTCGACAAACGGCTCCATCAAAAAAACGAAGAGTGAACTCGCACCGGACCCGACACAACCTTGAGACGCTATTTACGCCGCGCCTGAAGCTGAAAAGATCGACTGCGTTCCGACTCTCGAACGACTGCATGCCTTCGCCCCGACAATAGCTCCTGAGCACTGATACTTCCAATGACGAGTCCACTCTCTCGATCCACGACGGGCATGCTCATTACACCGGTAGTCACCATCTCTTCCGCAACTGCCCGGCAGGTCTCGTCAGAGTATTACAGGATTCGTGAAGTAACAACGGGCGGCAACATCAATACCATCGCCGGAACCAGTACCGCAGGCTACAGCGGTGACGGAGGGCCGGATACAGCGGCACAGATCAACGGCGTTCAGGGCGTGACGATCGACAGCCAGGGAACGTTGTATCTGGCGGACGCGGGCAATGCGCGCATTCGCACCCTCGGCTTCAACGGCGCGTTGAGCTTTGCGGAACAGGCTGTGGGGACAACCGGAAGCGCGGTCTCCGCTACCATTACCAACGTTGGAACAGAGACACTAACCTTCAACGCGGATCCAGTGGTAAGTGGAGACTTCGTAATCGCCAGCTGTAACACATGCGGTACTGCAAGCTCGACGCTGGCCGCAGGCGCAGGCTGCGCATTGGCTGTGGAGTTCCAGCCCACAGAAGCCGGAACGCGCACCGGCACAGTCACAATTACAAACAACGGAGTCACGCAGACGCAGCAAATCACGTTGAGTGGAACCGCCGACAAGGGAACACCAACGATTACACTCGCTTCATCGGAAAATCCTTCCACCTATGGTGACACGGTGACCTTCACCACCACACTGCCAACGCCTACCTCCGGCACAATCACCTTTATGGATGGAAGCACTGCGCTGGGCACTGGCACAGTCTGCAACGGAAGCGCCACGTATTCGACTTCGTTACTGACGGCAGGATCGCATTTAATCACCGCTGTTTATAGTGGTGACGATAACTGGAGCGGGGCGACTTCTGCTTCGGTGACACAGGTTGTCAATCAGGCAACACCAACGCTCACCTGGCCAACGCCAGCACCGATTTCTTATGGCACGGCCCTGAGCGGCACACAACTGGATGCGGTGGCAACTGGAGTAACAGGCACCACTCTGGCTGGCGGTTACACGTACACTCCCGGCTCAGGTACGGTGCTGAATGCAGGCACACAGACGCTTTCAGTAGCCTTCGTTCCAAACGACTCGACGGACTACAAAAGCATCGGCGCCACAACAACACTGACGGTGAACAAAGCAACAACCAGTGTAGCGCTTGTTGCTAATCCAAACCCAGCGATGCAGGGAACAACTGGCACGCTCACAGCCACGGTTACAGGTGCGAGAACACCCAGCGGTACGGTGATCTTCCTTTCCGGTTCCAATACGCTGTGCACAACGACGCTCAATGCCTCCGGAGTTGCCACCTGCTCCTTTACGCCTTCGGCTTCCGGCGCACTTTCGATTACAGCGCAGTATCAGGGCGACCCGAATCACCTCGCTTCGTCTGCAAGCCTATCCCTGAGCGTCTACGATGCGGCCATCATTCAAACTTTCAACAGAACGCAACTGGTCTATCCAGGTGCAACCAATCTGACGGTGTGCGTAACTGGAGCTACAAGCGCAACGACTACCGGAACCATTCAGGTGATGGATGGTGGCGCGCTACTGACAACCATCTCTCTGCAGGGCAATGGCTGTGGTTACTGGTATATTTCTCCAGGACTCAGCGCAGGGACTCACTCGATTACGTCGGTCTATTCAGGCGATACGAATAATCAGGCCGGAACTTCTCTTCCGACTGTACTAACCGTCAATCCAGTTCCGGTGAATCTGTCTGCGTCCTGCTGGAGCACGTCCAACTATGACTATGGCACGGATTATCAGTGCACAGTTACAGCCAGTTCCAATGCCGGAGCAGCACAGGGCAACATTACTTACAGCTACGATGGTGGTGCTGCCACGGCCGTGGCGCTGAGCAACGGCAATGCGCAGTTCTCCGTGGCAAAGCCCCTGGTTGGTGCACACAGCGTGGTCATTGGCTATGCTCAACAGACCAACTACGCGGCTGCCACATCGCAGACGGAAAGCTTCACCATAGCTTCCGCACCTGTGCAGGTTGCATTGACGCCTTCCACCTGGTACACGTCAGTGGGAAGCAGCATTACCTTTCAGGCAGCAGTAAGCTCATGGAGCGCAGGAGCACCCAACAGCACCGGCTCCGTTTCCTTCTACGATGGATCGACACTGCTGGCAACCGCGGCTGTTGATGGCAGCGGAACTGCCAGCTTCTCAACAGCCAGTCTCTCCGCAGGGAGTCATACCATCACCGCAACGTATGCCGGAGGCACAAACTATGCAACAGCGTCTGGCAACGTCACGATCACACTGGCACAGTAAATGAAATCAATCTTCCAGCCCCCGGCACACAGTGTCGGGGACTGTTTTTTTGATAGCTAGAATTGTGATGAAGCTTTGACCCCACAAAGGTTTTACCGATCCACTGTACCTTCCACCGCCATACTGCCCCCCCCCAGCAACTCTACTTCACTCAGTTACCGTTCAACCTGCCCACCCGACCAATCATTTAACTTTCGCAATAGCTTACCTTCCGATGAGACAGGATGGATATACTAGCGCGCTAAAGGATGGGAGACATCATCTGGCTCGCTATTGCCTCAACAACGCTCTACTCGGACGGAGAGAAATAGCTTACCTGTTGATTTATTGGGGCATAAAATCCGTCGCAAAACCTCAATTCAGCCACCCCTTCCGCACGAACCTCATTCCACGTCCAAGCCGAGTAGCACGCCGGGGATGATGAAGACATGCAGCGATGAAGCCTCAGCACGCCGCACTGCACCCGAAAGAGGGCGGCCCTCGTCATTGCAATCCTGTTACGATTACGACTTTGCCTTATAAATTAGAGAAATATTTGCCTTGCCGCGGCATCGTTATTCGGATGCACAAAGAACGATTTAGGCATATAGCATCTGGCTTGTGTGTCGTGCTATCATGCGGGCGCAGTCTGCATAGGTCTACGGAGGGTTCGATGCCTGTAATGAAGACTCCAGGTGTTTACATCGTCGAGAAGCCAGCTTTTCCTAATTCGGTTGTCGAAGTCGCGACGGCCGTGCCGGCCTTTATCGGATACACACAGACGGCAGATAACAAGGGAAAATCGCTTCTCAATGTGCCATGGCGCATTAGCTCCATGGCGGAATATCAGTTCTACTTCGGTGGCGCACCGCCCGCCATATTCAATGTCGCCGCAATAGATCCAACCGCTGCTCCTCCGCTGCCATCCAAAGCTTTTACCTTGCAAGGCAAGGATTACCATGTTGCCAGCACGCTGAAACTCGAACAGCAGTTTCTGCTTTACAGCAGCATGCTTTTGTTCTTTCAGAACGGCGGTGGACCTTGCTATATCGTTTCTGTCGGTGGATATGACAAAACCATCGACGATGGCGATTTAACCGGTGGCATTGCTCTCCTCCTGAAGGAACAGGAACCCACCATGGTGGTCATTCCTGACGCCGTGCATCTGCCCAGCGAAGCCTTGTGCATCAAAGTACAACAAGCCGCGCTCCAGCATTGTGGCCTGGATATGCAGAGCCGGGTTGCCATTCTCGATGTATACGACGGCTTCCAGGATCCTAAAGATAGTGTGGAGCCCTTCCGCAACGATGTTGGCATCAATTATCTGGATTATGCTGCCGCTTACTATCCCTGGCTGAAAACCAGCATTCTGGGCGACAAGGACATCACCTATCAGAACATCGACAAGGCAAGCCTTACGACGCTGTTGACGACGGAAGGCACGGTGCCACCCGCCATCCTCCAGGAGATCACCACGCTCAGCAAATACACTGCCGACTTACTGAACAAGACGCTGGTGGCCACCAGCCCGATCTTTGTTCAGGTGATGTCTGAAGCCGTGGCACAAGTGAATCTATTGCCACCCTCGGCGGCTATCGCCGGAGTCTATTCCATGGTGGATGGCACGCTGGGAGTTTGGAAGGCCCCCGCGAATGTCAGCCTAAACTCCGTGATTGCCCCTACCGTCAACATATCGAGTGCCGATCAGGAAGGGCTCAATGTAGACGTGCAGGGAAAATCGATCAACGCGATTCGCTCCTTTATCGGAGAAGGCGTGCTGGTGTGGGGAGCCAGAACGCTTGATGGCAACAGCCTCGACTGGCGCTACATCAGTGTGCGCCGCACCATGATCATGCTTGAGCAGTCCATCAAATTGGCCACCAAGGCCTACGTCTTCGAGAACAATGTCTCGACCACCTGGGTCACGATCAAGAGCATGATTCGTAATTTTCTTACCGGAATTTGGAAGCGCGGAGGACTTGCGGGAGCGATTCCCGACGATGCCTTTGCCGTCTTCTGTGGACTGGGCGAAACCATGACGGCCGACGATATTCTCGAAGGTATTCTGCGCGTAACGGTGCTGGTAGCCGTCACGCGGCCTGCCGAGTTTATCGAAATCACCTTCCAGCAGCAGATGCAGAAGTCCTAGAGCCGTTCTCCAATTGCTCTACGCCAGAGCCCATGCCGCAGAGTTGCTTTTCATCAAGGAAAGGCAACCTGCTGCAATGCGGACAAGGGCGACACCGATTGGAGAACTGCTTTGAGTATTGCGTGCACCCATAACCGAAAAGGAGATATGTAATGGCAGATGACGGATCGGCACAATCAAAAACCGTCTGGCCGCTTCCCAAATTTTATTTTCAGGTGAAGTGGGACAGCACCGTGATGTCCTTTCAGGAAGTCTCCGGACTCGACATCGAGGCGCAGCCTATCGAGTATCGCCACGGAGACAGTCCAGAATTCTCAGTCATCAAGATGCCGGGCATCAAGAAGACTGGCAACGTGACCATGAAGAAGGGCGTCTTCAAGTCAGACAATAACTTCTGGGTCTGGTTCAACCAGATCAAGATGAACACCATCAAACGCGTACCGGTGACTATCAGCCTGTTGGATGAAGCCGGTGCCGCCACCATGACCTGGACCTTGGCCAATGCCTGGCCCACTAAAATCACTGGTACCGATCTCAAATCGGATGGCAACGAAGTCGCCGTCGAAACAATTGAGATCGCGCATGAAGGGCTTACCATCGCGAATGCTTGATATTTCATTCGTTCTGTCGCCCCAGGTCTTGGATTAGAGACCTGGGGCATATTTCTAACTAGACACACATAGTCTGCCAAACTGAAAAGCATCCTACTTTTGTTGACCTTTGAGCAATTCTCCGCGTAGATTCGCCATCGCAATGACTAGATCATTATTGCTATTTTGAATTTCCTTGATTTTCGGAGCCCTTTTCTCTCCCAGAGTTTTCAACGAATCTTTTTGCGTCTTGGCGTTGAGGCCTGCAATGTTATCCAGGATTTTATTGAGCGCTTCAATCGCCTTTTTGTAGTATTTCATCTCCTGCTTCGTGCCTTCATTCTTTATCCAATCCAAAGTTGTTTCCACGAGTACTTTATAGGGAGGAAACTCATACTTGGCCTGCACCGTATTAGCTGGTGAAAAATGATATTTCAATCCATGGGATACAACTGCGTCTTTGCGCATGGCAGCTTTGTTGACAACCTTAGTGGATTTTGGTCCCCAAATCGTTTCGAAGACTGCATTTCTTCCTCCGATCAGTTCCCCAGACTTCTTGTCTCTCTTTGTTCGATCCACTAATGGTGCTCTTGTTACTTCTTCTGTACCGTCTCGGTCTCCGATTGCGCCATCTAGGCCCTTTTTCGCCTTAATTGACTGCATCAACCGCTGCGGGAACCCGCTCCCATAGAACTGTTTATTAAATGCACGCCCACTCGATGGTTCACTCTCCTTTTTATTGCGATTTTTGCGTTTTTGATCCCCCTGATGCACTTTCAATAGGCGTGTGATTTCAGTGGCTAGGCGGGCGCTTGCTGCCTCCGTGATGGTCTTATTTATCTCCGCAATCTTATTTCCCCTTGCTGCCTGATCTACATCCCAAAAAGAATCTATCTTCTTCAAAGTATCGATTAAGTCGCTTTGATATTGAGGATCCCGAGGATAATGCAAGGCATCAACCTTTTTTGGATCGTATTGAGAAGGAGGAATTCTTTTCCCATACTGAGAAACCACACGTGATTTCAAGTCGCTCTCGTTGCCGAGGTTGGCCTTTAGAGCGGTAAGCGCTTCGAAATGCTCGAGCGTTTGCTTCATCATGTACCCTTTGCCGCGGTTGGCTTTTTGTTCGGCTTTTGCCTCACCAGAAACATCTGCAAGGTGCATACCTTTTCCTTCTGGCTCACGCAGCATCTGTTTGCCGGTATATTTCGGCACAGACCACAACAGATAATTATGGGTTACATCCTTTTTAAATTTAAGTTTTTCCTTGCTGCCTTTTAAGAATTTCTCTTCCGACCCAACGCTTGTTGTTTCAATCTCCCCACTGTCTTTACTCGGCCGATCTAACAGGACTTCGTTGCGATAGTCTGAGTACTTAGTGAAGTACTTAATTCTGTTCGAGCTGTACACCCACCCATTTTCTCCAATGCTGGAGGCAGGAGGAGTATTTTCGCCGGAAGTATCACGCTCCCAGTTAATGCTGTCACCGAACTTTGTCTGTTTTTTGCGCTTCCACTCTTCGCCTTGCTTCATCCATGCCGTCAATTGCACCGCGCCCTGTCCAGCAAAAGAGGGGTTGACATTTTGCGCATGTTTGATGGAGACTTGGCTCTTGTGCATGTGTGCATTCGACTCAACTGTGGCTCTCTGCATGGCCTTTGCTCCCATTCCGTCCGCCTCATGCTCCAGCCCTCTGTCGTCATTGACCGGCACCCCGCCTTTCATCTGCATCGTTGGTTGAACGCGTCCCTGCGCCTGCTGCACAACGTGCCATGCCTCGTGGGGTAAGTGCTGTTCCTGTCCTGGAGCAACATGGATGTCCGCTCCCTGCGCATAAGCCAATGCATTCAACTGTGCGGGTTGGGCAGAGTTATAGTGGACGCGCACGCTATCCATCGACATGCCGCTGAGCGATTCGATTCCGCTCTTCAGATTGTCTGGCAGTCCGGTGTTGTTCTTGCGCGCAGCACTCTGTCCTTCTCCTTGTGCCTGTAGCACCTGCGAAGCCGCCATCAACTGCTTGGGCTTCTCTTTGGGCTTGGCTTGCAAGGTATCTTCGCTTGCCTTCCGTTGCTTCGGCTTTTCTTTGGGTTTAGCCTGAAGAGTCTCCGCATTTTCCATCAATTGTTTTGGTTTCTCTTTTGGCTTCGCCTGCAGCGCGCTACCAAAGGCGCTGCCGATCTGCTGACGCTGGGCGGTAATGCGGGGGCTGTCGGCGAGGAAGGATGGAACTGCAGCAGTGGAGCGGCTGGCACGCTGGGCGGTGGTGGCAGTTTTCTTCTTGTTCGCTACTTGCTGGCTCACTGCTTGCATCTTCTGTTCCTCCTGATCATGATTCCCGGGAACGTGCAACGTCAGAGATAGACAAATATCTCCGAGCAGTATCGCACGTTTCCGCTGGCATCTTTCATCAATCGCGTGGTATTTGCGCGTGCATATGGTAGCGCGGTTCCACTGCTTTGGCTGTTGTTCCGCAATGTCACTTCGTAGTGATCCGCGGGGTATTCGTACAGGGCAATGGGGTCTGCCGATTCAAAGATCCAGGCGGGCGGGCCGTTGAGGCTTTGGCTGGTGGGCGCGGAGAAGGAAACCGTCGCGCTGCCACTCGATTTTCCGCCTTTGGGCGGAGCCAGCGTGATCGATGAGTTCTCATAGCTGCGATCAGTCGGGGACTGACTGACGATGTAGTAACGCCAGTAGGATTGTCGCGACGCAAGCGAAAGAAGAAAGCTAGCAGGACCGGCGTCGGTGTTCGTAAGGCGCGCGGGATAGATAGTGACGTATCCCCACACTGCTGCGGGAGCCGTGCCAGTCAGATAAAAATCATAAGGATCTGCGTTGTTGATCTTCAACTGATAGCGGCCTTCGTTCAACTCGCGCAGGTCCAGCGAAAGCGCGGCGAGGGCACTCGTTTGCAGCTTCCATACTTCGTTGCCCAACGGATCGACGATCTGCACCAGAGCAGAAGTCATAGGCTGGGCAAGGGGATAGACAAATCGCGCAGGGTGCGCGGGAATCGCGTTGCCGGTGAAGGCATCGCCGGACGAATGCAGGAGTTGCAAAGCGTTGCCGTCCACGGTTTCTGTGCCGTAATCGGCGGCATTGCTGAAAGCGTAAACGTTCAGGTCAGGCGCAACGGAGGGAGCGCTGCCCATCTCTGTGCACGACGTAAGTTGGCCACCGGTATCCATCAACGCGAAGTTGAGTGGTGCGAGTTCGCTGAGATTCTGCCAGGGAGAATTGGCATCGCGAAAGACGACTCCGCCTCCGGAGGTATTGCGGAAGAGGCAACCGTACCGCTGAAGCAGCCGCTGGCAATCGCTGGTTGGAATCCATTGCAGTGCGGGGCAGATGCCGCTGGCAAAGTAAGCGTGGCGGCACTGCACTTCAAAGATCGCGTTGTATTGCGTGCTCATGATGTGGACGTCCTGGTGGCCGCGCCTGTGACAACAGGCACGCGCTCGGTGATCCATCCATCTTGGAGGGTAATCATACGCGCCTTATAGAAAGCGGAGGGAAGATACTTGGAACCATTACTGGCCCATAGATTGTGTAACTCGCCAATGCTGAGGTTGACCATCTCCAGAGTAAGCCGTTGCAGACCACGGGGAAAGGCCGGAGAATCCTGCGGCGTGAGGACCGGGCGTTCATGCAAAAAGCCTAGCGCGGCAGAGAGCAGGCGCAAGGCTTGTGCGCAGTCGGAGGAATAGTTGGCGGAGAGCAGGAAATAGAGATTCAAATTGAGAGACTGGCCCACGCGCAAAGCTGAGTTACCCTGCGTGTACGATGCAACTTCCCGCGACTGGGCAGCATACTCGCGCTCCACATTGGTCAGCGTCAGCACAAGTTTGTTTTCTATCTCGCGTGGCGACGTGCCATCGTGCAAGGCCAGGCTGGAGAGTACCGCCTGCGGTTCACTGGACGGGAAGACGGTGCCGATAAATCCGTTCAACTCGCCGAGCAAATAGATCATGGTTTTATCGATCATGCGATGGAACCTCTAAAGTGTCTTGCCATTTTTGCGAAACTCGCGACGGATGCCCTGACGAATATCCTGCATGCGAATCCGCTCCATGCCGCAGCGCAAAGCCATCAGCGAAGCATAGCGAAGGATGTTCATGATGGCACCGCCACTGAGTTCGAACTCTGCGGCCAACGGCTCGAAGTTAACCGATTCGTCCATCCGGGACGCAACAGAAAATGCGCCACACCAAAGGCGAAGCCGTTCTGCGGGCGAAGGCATGGGAAAGTAGATCATCGATTGAAAGCGCCGCGCAAAGGCTTCGTCGATGTTGCCCTTCAGGTTGGAGGCAAGAATCACCACGCCAGGAAATTCCTCCACCCGTTGCAGCAGATAGGAGACCTCCTGGTTGGCATAGCGATCATGCGAGCTGGAGGTCGAGGTGCGTTTTCCAAAAAGAGCATCAGCCTCATCAAAGAAGAGTATCCAGTCGTTCTTTTCGGCTTCGTCAAAGACCGAGGCAAGGTTCTTCTCGGTTTCGCCAATCCACTTGGAGATCATGAGCGAGAGATCAATGCGATAGACATCAAGGCCAGAGGATTTGCCAAGCAGCGAAGCGGTGAAGGTCTTTCCTGTACCGGGCGGCCCGTAAAAGAGGCTACGAAAGCCAGGCTTGATTTTGGATGCAAGTTGCCATTCGTTGAGCAGTGCGTGGCGATGTTCGACCCAGGCACGAATCTCTTCGACATCGTTCATGGTGCTGTCCGCAAGTACTAGGTCACCCCACTCGCGCAGCGTGGTTATGCGACGTGCGGGGAATGCGCTACTGAAGGCGGGATGATACTCGGCACCGGTTGTGAACGGGCCGAGGAATTCCTTTGCTAGAGTGAGCGGAGAGTCAAAAAGCTCAAGACCGTCTTCAAGGTGTATCAGGTTGCGAAGGCGCAGCCTACTGCCAGCATCGAGCGCCGTTTGCACCTCAAAACGGCGCGCAAGGCTGGTGCCAGAAAGGACGAAGGCCGCAGTTTGCGCGGTGGGCATAAAACCGGAATGCGTACCGTTGAGTACGCCACCGAATTCGGTAAAATTGCGATCAAGATTCGGATTCTTAATGAGGAATGGGTCCAATAATTGAGGACGCACATGGGGCGACAACGCAAGAGCGAGAATGACTCGTTCATCGAAAGACAAGGCATTTTGACAGACTGCCGCAGCGTAGGGAGAAGATAGGAGATCAATCTCGGGTGCATTGATCTCATGCACATCCTGATAGGCGCATTCATTGCCCAGATAGATGCAAATCGCTGCGTCAATCACGCTGGACAGCCATTGCAGTTCCCGTTCGATCACTGCGGCATTTTCTGTGAGCATGGGATCCAATACTGCAGTGCTCATGGCAGATCCCTTTCAATGGTGCGCAAGAAGTACTGCCGTGCAAAGAGAGCGGCGATCATGGCAACAAAAAGACCAATAAAGATGAGCAACGCCCACTCCCGCAGATTGCGATCAAAGATACAGAGCAAGACAATCACCGCAAGAGCAATTGCTATCAACAGTGCAAACCACCACTGATATTTGCTGTAGAAGTTACGTAGCTCGAAGATCCAGAAGCTACCGGAAAAGTAAATTACAAACAAGCCAAGCGTGACTTCAACCGCTAGAAACAGTTCCCGCCGCCAGCCACAGAAGAAATTAGCAACGCGCGCTCCCAAGAGCTTATAGAAGATGGGTGCAACCTTGGTATCCACAAAGTCGTTTCCCTCTCGATCAAAGATCTCCCGGATTTGTGCCGATAGATTGGTATTATTGCCCGCACTTTCGGAAAACGGCCAAAAACCGACCGCGCCGAAGTTATCAAAGGAATAGAGCATGTCGTCGTAAAATTGCCCGCCAGGTTTGCTGTAGACGCCCAGATATTGCCATGTTCCAGGAGCAAGGACACAGGTGATTCGTCGTAGCATCTGGTAGCGCCATGCTGCTATAGAGAAGGATGGATCCGTCTTGATCCACTGCAAAACTTCCTGATTGCGATTAAAGGCCGACTCAACGGCAAGACGCAGCTGCTTTTTAGTGTCATTAGTAGACTGAGGAAGAAAGACGATGAATTCGTCTACGATGCTACCAGGGACATCGGAACTGGCGTTCGACACACTGCTATCGCCTCTCTGCTTGGGAACCAATTCCGCCAATTGAGTCACGGTAGTGGCATCGTCTAGTGAAGCATTCTCTGCAGGAACAAAGACATCGTAAGGCACGATCAGGTTCAGTTTGAGGCGATGGCGCGCAGCCCCCCACACAGTCTTGAGGCGCTCTTTCTGATTCAAGTCTTGGCGTAGACGTGTAAGAAATCGGAGAAGGAATTGCATGCCTCTAGGATCGTCATAAGGGTAGCCTTGAAGATCCAGAGTTACTCCATCCCATGCAGTAGTGGGTGAAGTGAGCAGGCTCGGCATCGCCCAGCGCTGAAAGCGATCAAGGAACCCTGTCAATGGCTCGCCAACCGTGTTGGCAATGTTGCCTGCAAGATTTTGCGTAAAAGTGTCTGACCCGCTGTAGATAATATCGATCCATTGCTCGCGAGATAGCTTCTTGTAAACAATCAGATCAACGCTAGTACGAAATCGCCGGGCAGTCTCAACCTGTTTCGCAATTACAGATGCATTCTGCCTGATGGTGGCTAGATTCAGAGCGCCCTCCCGAGAAAAGGTAACTCCCATCCATCCGATCCGATCGAAATTACCAAAATCAACTAACTTCGCTGCTGCAGAGGCCGTTGCATTCGGCACACTGCCGACCTGCGCGGAGGGATTGGAGAGCCAAAAGGGGGAAATCCCATAGACCGGATCGGAGAGCGAGTACAACATATTCGCGTCCCAATCGGGAATCCAACTGGAAACTGCACCAGTGAGTGCATGTGCTTTGCAAGCCCGGCTCAGAATTGCCTGTTTGTATTCATCCAGTTCTTTGGCAACGGAGGCATAGTCCTTGGGGTTACTGAGTGGTTGCGTGGTAAAAAAGTCCAGAGCATTCTCGAAGAGCTTGCGTGTTGGATAGTCAATGTCCTGCATAGCCGAAAGTCCGGCCATTAGTTGTGGACTCATCGCTGGCTGACTCGCTTGCGTAGCACTGGCTTTGTCCTCTGGAAGATCAGTACTCTCTTCTTTCTCATCGGGGGTTGCATCAGGGGGCTGATCCGAATCGGATTCCTGAGGCGGCGCTTCCAGGCCCTTGATGTCGACGCCAGAGAGGCTATAAGTAACAGGCTCGTGGCCATCGCCGCATTCGTCGACCGGAACTGGAGCCGTAGCGCAGTGGCCATATACAAGACGAAAGATAGCGGCTGTTGTATAGGGACCAACAATGGCATCTACATCGTGAGGATCGTTAGCATAGCAGCCGCGCATACTGAGGCAGCTTTGCACATCCTTGATAGTGGCTTTGCCAAAGTGGCTAATTGTCGCGACCTGACTAACGATCTGCGTAGAGTTCAGCGAACTGAGGTTTTTCTGCGCCGCAGACGAGCAGGCGTCGGCGGCATGTCCCGGCGTTGCCGCGCCCATCAAGCCAAGGACGAGGAGTGCGGAGAGGATCAAGAATCTACCTGTCATCAACGCCATTCCACGTAAAGAGCTGCGTGCATCCATGGAAACCTCGTAACTTTATAGCTCCAGGGGAGTTTGTCGAGCAACATATCAAAGGTGCGCGACTCAACCTGCAATTGCCACGCATCGTTGGTGAATTTGAGCATGCCTTCGCGTTGTAGAAACGATTCGCGCAGGCCCTGTGGTGAGGTATGGCCGAGAGCCGTCCAGTGCGCAATCATCGTTTGCAGCAAGATGTCTGCAGTATCCTTCTCGGCTTGGGTAAGCTCGATATCGCATCGTATGGGTTCATCTGGTTGCAATCCGCAGAGAATTTTATTCAGCGGCAAAAAATGCTCGGAAGAACACTGTGTGCCGTCGACCAGATATTGAATCAGGTGAATCGCACGGCATGCTGCCAGATCATCGCGAAACTTGTTTGCTTCGAGCAGGCCTGTCATCGAGAAAAGGCGTGACAGAAATGGACCGGCCAGCACTTGGCCAGCATTGTAAACAAAGATAGCCTGCGCCGTGAAGTCAGTAGGTTTATCTTTGATCGTAGTTGACCTGCGGACGACTTGTTCCAGGATTTCAGCAATAACGTCGTGGTCTGCTTCATGCATGGAATGATTGGCACTACGCAAACGCTTTGCGGTGAGCGCGGCTAGCTCACTGGAACTTTGCGATTTGGAGCGAGCGGCGAGCCATGCGATAAACTCGCGAACGAACATCTTTTCCGATGCAAAAGAGCGGTGTTGTACTAGATATGTAAAAAGAAATCTCCACTTCATTGCGGGCGTGGCGTGATCAACTAAATTGGTAATCACATCCGCCAGATGCAGCAGCACCTGAGAGTTCTGTGGCGCGATCAAATACAGAATGCGGGCCAATTGCTTTTCGGAAAGGCGTTCGATTAGATGCGACGCGGCAATCGGATCTGCGAGCGTGTTACGCAGCAGAAGAGGGAACCACTCCGGCGATTGATCGATCAGACAATCCAGAGCGCCGATTACCTTCTCCTGCTCTGCATGGGAGAGCAAAGCAGGAGTTGTTAGCCATATCGCCAGTTGCGATTGCAATTGTGGAATAAGGTTTGGCGCTATCTTCCCTTTGGCATCGTCCAGAAGCTGGGGAAGGGATGGGCTGGATGGCGTAGCAGTGAATTGCGGAGCAGCTGAGGAATGCGAATCATCGTTCGGCCTCTGCTTCTCGACAGCATCAAACAGCGGGACAAACTCGGCTTTAATGGATGAGGGAAGATGCGACTGCTGCACCAATGCGTAGAATGCAGCAAGCAGATCCTCGTAGCGTATGTTGTTATGTGCAGCCAACTTGCCGATTGTGCTTGCAGCATACGAACGACGATTGAATGAACTGCCTCGGTCACTCATGGCATAGGAAAAAGTGAAGCCCCAAAGCAGACGACGGATTGTAGATGGATTTGCTTGTGGCAGTGCCGGTTCGAAGAATTGCGGCTGGTCCGCGATCTCTCGCATGAGAGCCGCAGAGGATGGCTCGGCCGCCTGAGCAAGATCGCGCAATACATCCAGAGGAAGATCTTCGATCATCGTCCAACGCGCCTTTTCATCCGCAGCAATACGCCGGAGTAACTGCAGCTCACCGGTAAGCAGAGTCTGCTTCACGCTATCGGTCCATGGCGCTTCTAGGTCACGCAGGATCTGAATAAGTTCGTGAGCCGCCATTCCACGCGTATTGATTTGAGCAAGTGCCTTCGAAATTCCCCGCAACAAGGAATTGCGGTCGATTGTAAAATGATGCTCGGTCTGACGAAGCAAGCTGGCGATGTAAAAGTGCCGATTGAATGGTCTTCCATTGGCGAGATAACTACGAGTGAATCCCGCCAGAAAATCTTCAGGCCTATGTAGCTCCGCTCTGTCGTGGAGAGCATCCTGGACTTCTTTGGCCAACTGCAGGAGCGCCGAGACAAACTCATCGGGGGCACCATGCGCAAAATGCTCTACCCCATGCAAGAGCGTCACAGAGGAGTTCTGGAGCGCTGCAGAATGTGTTGGACTCGCAGGTTCAACGCGCTCGATGACCTCCAGCAAGCTAGGATGCAGACGTGCCTCTTCAGCAAGTTGCGACTCGGTATGAGCCATCCTCCATGGTGTATGTAGGCTGTACAGAATTGAATTCAACTCCTCTGCGAGAGTGTCGGGGAGTTCGATTTCACGAAGTGCGCCCAGAACGCCGAAGAGCATGGACTGGGCGTCGACTTTATACTGTGCGGATGCCTGACGAAGCAGGCTTGCTACATAAAAGTGTCCATTGTGTGGATCGCCACTCTCATCGAGGATATATTTGCGCGTATAAGCAGAAATGAGTTTACTGATCCCGTGCATACCTGTGCAATGAGCGATCTGCGCTTCAAGATCCTCCGTCACCTGCGTGACTACCGAGGCGATATCGATGGAATTAGATTGCAGTGGAGGAACTTCCAGAGGTTGCGGCATCTCTGCCAGAAGCACGAGCAACTCTGTTTTGAGTGCGCTGGATGCGTCGATTCGTTTCACTACTTCGGTGAGTGAGGTGAGAAGTTCTGCGTAGTCTTTGTTAACGTGCGCAGCCATACGGCGAATTGTGTTTTCCAGATAGGCGCGCCGATTAAAGTGGCTGCCGCGCGCAGTAAGCAGGTAAGAGAGCGTGAACTCCCACAGATGTTCTCTTGTCTCCTTGATGCTTTCACTTTGCTTTGCCGCAGCGGCGCGAAAGATCTCAGGCCTGCAGGTTGTAGCTTCGATAAAATCTGTTTCCTGCGGTTCAAGCAGATGAACAATGCCTGCCAGAAGAGAATCAGTAAATCGGGAAGCCATGGCCGCACAGGCGTCGGAACGACTACCATAATTGCGAAGGATAGATTCGATGCCTAGGGCATCTTCCTCCACCATACTTTCCCATTGCGCACTGAGCCATTCCTCATCGCCCGTGGCCAAAGCCATCCCAGCCATGCTGTGCCAATCCTCCACGCTTTGCTCTTCCGCAGCATCTTCCTCGCTTATAGAGCAAAGCAATAGAGATTCCCATTCTTCCGGCTTATTTGGAGTACGAGCGTCTGAGCCGAGCAATCCAGCCAGAGCATCCAGTAAATCAGGCGGCACTCGCCATGCGATCCGACGCGCAATACTTCGCTTTCTCTGTGATTGCAGCAGACGAGCAGATAGGCGTGGTCCATCCTGCTGAATCACACGCCGAAGCATCTCCTCGAAGATGCTTGATTTAAGGCTGCGAACGTTCCAGGGGAGATATCCGCGTTCGAGCGTCCATATCACAATGTCGAATTCATTTTGCGCAGCAGTCATCAGGGACGCAGATGCTTGATTTTTTTCGGAGTCAACAATAGGACGAAGCGAATGCAGAGAGTGGCGAATCTGCTTTTCCAGTTGTTCGCGAAAGCGCGCTTCGGCTTTATCGTAATAGCCGTGCATCGGAAGACTGCCAAGATCAATCTGCAATTCATCCAAGCGCAGGATGCAACCATCGGCAGGGTCCAACTTGGCAAGGACTTCTCCTGCGGCTTCCACCAGACGCTCAGAGACAAACAACCTGAGACGGGATTGCTGCCCGAATGCCTCAGCCTCTGAGTCAAAGGAGACATTGAAACCGAAATCCCACACCTGGTGAGTCGTCAGCATCCCTCGCCTTGTTCCTTGTTGTTGAGACGGGTTAAAAACGCCAACAATGAATCAGCTTTTGCCTGCTCTCTCGCGGACAACCTCCACGCATGATACAGACTGTCGAAGATATCCATGCACTTGCGTGTAAGCCAGAAAATATCGGCATGAATATGCGCCGGGCAGCAGGAGTCAACCGCCGCCGCTGCATACTTGCGAAAGGCCGGCTCTTTGCAGCGGAGTAGCCAATCCGGGAAGAGTAGGCAAACCCGAAAACGGAGTGTGGAATCGCTGCTCTTGGTCCACTGCGCGGGGCGAAGCAGAATATATTCGATAACATGCAAGCCTTCGCCGGTAGACAAATAGATCTGCTCGAACCCAAGAATATGATTGAGCTTGGTTTCGAGCCCCGAGCGATTGGATCGATCTCCGGGAGGCTGAATATAGTCCACTGCTGCGGCACGATCTCGTGTAATGCTGGCAATGCTCTTCAGATACGCAATCCTGGCTTCGATGATCGCGTCCGTATCTTTGGCCATATGGTTTTGTGCGCACTGGATCAGCGGATCATCGTAAAAAGCCTCACCGTAAAGCGCTAGAAGATAGTCAAGCAGTCGCGTGGACCGGCTGACATACTGGCGAGATGCGATGGCTTTTTGCAAATGAGAAAGACCGTCGCGGTCACAAACTTCCTCAAATTCAGGAAAACTATCTTGATCAAGAAGCTGAGAAAAATACGTTTTGTATTTGTCGATCTCGCTGGAATACAACTGCCGGATATTTCCCAAGGTTGCCATCTGGTCTGCCATGAATTGATCAAAGAAGAGGAGATAGCCCTGGAGTTGGTGTGAACGTGCCTTCTGGCGCGCTGTAGCGGAGGCAGGAAGACCTCGCGGCCCAACGCCATAGATGAGCGGAAACTGGTGCTGGATGGAAAGATATTCCTGAAGATGACGCGACTTGCCTTGCGGACGCGGCACAATGGAATTGCAATTGTCGGATCGCATGCTGCGCGTGGCAAAGTCGAGTTCTTCATAACGCATCGTCAGATCATGCAGCGAAACTTTTATATCCCGGTGGTTATGGAAGAGCTTTACCCCGATCTCCTCGTCACTTTGTGGCCAATAGAGGCGCAGAACGCTATCCGAGGCCGCCGTCGCGCTGGTTGTGCTGGGAAAGGTACACACACTTTCCACGCCGGGTATGGCCTTGATGAGCGCGTAAATATCTGACGAAGGAAAGTCCTTGCGCGATGCGCTGCGGTTGCTTACGATCATTCCCGAATGGACGAGCGGGCCGCGAAAAAGCACTTCAGGATCGACGCCCTGAGCTAGCGCGTGTTCATACGAGATAGACTCAATGCCCGCTGCAAGCCACATTCCACACGCATAGTAGATTTGAGCCAGAATCGTGGCAGGATCGAAACCTTCGCTGATTTCGACCGATGCGTATAACTTGAAATCGACCGCCGATTCAATAACGATGGAGTCGATATCTTCGCAAAGATTGCGGGCTGCATAGAAGGCACGGCGGGCAGCTTTGACGAGCTGCAGTTGCTGTTCGTGATTACACTGCTTGACCTTCGGCGCAGTCGTGGCAGTTTCGTTGCTGGAGCTGGCCGGTTCAACGCGTGGCCGCAACAGTATCCGGTAGAGGCCCGAGGGCATTCCATCCTGGTTGGAGACAACTTCGAGCCGCACATCCTCTAGTTCCTGAACCGCATCGAGAATAACTTGACGATAGTCAAGTTCGGTGGTCGGCCTGGCCGGATAGGCTACTTCGGGAGGAAGCAGGCACTGCTCTTCCCAGTGAATTGCACCCTGCTCGTCGGCGAGAAAGTCTGGGACCGGAAATTCGGTGCGATAGATCAGGTCAGTAAGTGCATAGCAGACCTGCTCCAGGATGGTGACGCCGGGATCATGCTCGTTGTAGTCGGTCCATAGACGGGCAGCCATCTCCTGAATGCGCGCGATCCCCATGTTGCGCAGGCTGTCGTAGCAGTACTCGCTAACTTTTCCCTTATGCCTCGGAATGTAAGCGGTGCCTGGCATGGCTATGTCTTGTTACCTCCCGAATCTGTTTGCGAGTGTTCCATGGACCAATCTGGCCAGAGTTCGGTAACCGAAAATTGAACGTTGATTTCATCGCCGTAACTGGTCAGGGTTTTCAGTTCAAGCTGATAAGCGTGGGAAAGCTCGGCGTCGGCTTTGACCCAGCGAAGTTTCATGCGATCTGCACGCGACAGATACCAGGCATGTGTACAGCGGATCTTCTTTTTCTGATTGAGAAAATTGAAGAACCATCCCGTGGGATTGTACGTATTCATGGCTATGGCGTGCAGAAAGGCATAGCGTCCTTTCTTCTTGCCGGAGAGTCCGACACCGGCGATGATTTCGAGTGCGTGGCAACCATCGAGTTTCGGCGTAACGGCGTACCACTCTCCATCGGCGGGAACCACGCCGGAGCGTCCGAAGCGGCCTGTCGAGCGTATCGTGCCATTCACATCAAGGTCGAAGGCCGGACTGGTCGACTTGATGCCTACCCTGCCTCCTTCGGTCAGAGTAAGCAGTGGATTCTCAGCATTCTGATCTGGGTCAAGCGCATCCTGTGCCGAGCTGGAAGCTTCCTCTTCCGTCTGCCCAGCAATTTGGACAAAGTTCAAATTGCCGGATTGAAGTTCACATGTGATCGACCAATCGGGCTGGTCCTCCTGCTGCGCATCGCGAAAAAAGCTCAGCAGGCGGGATTGCTCGCCTACGAGGGAGATCTCGATGCCGTTGGCTGCAGATCTGGAAAAGCCGTCCTCCATGATATTGAGCGTGGAGTCCACCAGATCCTCGAAATGAGACTGCGTAGGCAGTGCACCAAGAGCAAAATAGTTTTTGAGGGTTTTCCGGTTACGTCTGGCCATCGTCCCTTCTGATTACCACAAAAGTGTTACCGATAACGAGTTTGCCGATTCCAGTAACTACTGGAGGGAGTTCCGTGTCATTTACAGCACCGGTTGCTTCAATGATGTTCGTTGCGTTCGGTATCGCAATACTCCATGGATAGAGCGGTGAAACTCTCTGTAAATCCTTGCGGCACCCCATGCTGTCCACTCCGGATTGCACGCTACCAAGATCAGGTCGGGCCGTGTCATCGAGACGGTACAGGCCTTTCTCATCCTGTGTCAAGTGCAGCATGGAGAATTGAGTTACGCTGCTGACATAGTGCAATTTGCGAATAAATGCTTCCACCTCGTCCTTTTGAAAACTCCATCCGAAACGAGGTGTAGGTCCTGCCTTGCTCCAAGGAGAAATGTACTCCATGAGCGTCTGATTCAGGTTGTCCAACCAGACG
Source organism: Telmatobacter bradus (assembly GCF_048629425.1). Classification (NCBI taxonomy): domain Bacteria; kingdom Pseudomonadati; phylum Acidobacteriota; class Terriglobia; order Terriglobales; family Acidobacteriaceae; genus Telmatobacter; species Telmatobacter bradus. The sequence continues at coordinate 201,975 of NZ_CP184532.1, read as the reverse complement.
CCACGCTGACGCATCGCTTCAGGCTTGAGGCGCACGATGCCCCGGATCAGGACGCGCTCATATGCGGGATTGCGCACTTCAATGCTGACCTGGGGCGAGGAACAGAGGCGTAGATAATCGCGTATTCGTTTGAGCGTGATGACGTCGAGCAGTGGATCGAAGATAGGCGAAAGGCATCCCTGAGGTTGACGAGGCACGACCACTACGAGCACCGAACCGGGTTGCGGCAGCATTCCTGTTTTCGAAGTCATGGCGGGAAAGCACTTCACTTTGAAGACTTCGGGAAAGGCATCCAGAACCAGCCTCTCGTAGTCCCATGGTGTGACCGCGCGCACTTTGTGGCGCAGGCGTTCGGCAGAGCGTGTCCTTTGCTGGAGAGCAGTTTCGCGTTCCTGCCCGCCGCTGGAAGGACGCAGTTGCACTACAGAACGAAGACCTGGAATGGAATTGACCGGGCCCTTGATCGAACCTGGCGGCAGCGCCGTGGGCAGAACTACCGGAGCTTGATCGGTGAGCTTGCGAGTGACGGTAAGAGCTTGCGCGCGCACCGTATACAAACTGCAGAAAGAGGTAAATTTGCGGTGAGCCGAAGCCCGAAGCCAGTACAGATTCGAAGGCATTACGGTATTGTTGCGATCGATATCAGCAGGCAAATCCAGAGTCACGATCCCGGAGGTCAGGAATCCGTCGGTAGTGTCAGAGAGGATGCGAGTGGCATCGAGTAGCTGCCACTTATCAGAGGTGAGATAAAACCAGTAGACCGGTTCCTGTGCGGTAGCAAGGGTGCTGGCTGAATCCTCGCGCAGGTAGAACAGCAAAGTCAGTACTCCGCATCGATCGGAGGCGGAAAAACCGATGAGGAGATTGCCGTCGAAGTCGATCCTGGGAAGAAACGACCATGCTTTGTTTCTGGCTACCGCTTCGACGCCGAAAGGATGGATCAGAAAAGCCTTCTCGGCAAATAGGCTCGTTTCGTTTCCAGTGCTTAAACTGATGTTGGCGATTGCCGTGTAGCTGAAAGAGATCCGGTTGATGAGGGGTGTATAGGGAGGAGGAGGAAGAGAGCGGGCAGCGCGTTTAAAGCGCGAAGCACGCGCATTTTCGGTAAGTGTGGTGGTCAACAGAAGAGGATAATCGCGGTGGCCGAAGGCGCACTCCGGGCCAGCCAGATCGATGCGAAAAAATCCACCACGTGCTTTCTGATCGTAGCGATACTGTTCTTCCGTCAGCGTCAGATCAATATGCTTAAACCAGTGCAGGATGTTCATCTTCAGATGCCGTGTGGCTGATACGCTTTGTCCGTTGGAACCGTAAAAAAGGCGGACAACAGCCTCGTTCTCCTCTTGCGAAGGAGACCAGCGTCCATCGCGCAGCACTGAGAGGCGTCCCACAAAAGCGTCGTTCTCATAGCCCTTGCCATAAGTCCGGTAATATTCACCGAACCCCTCCGGCGCATATGGAAGATCGCCCCATTCGATATTGACACTGAGATAGGTCAGGCTCATGCGAGCGCAATCGTAATTGCCGAAGATCATATAGGAATTGGTATTCGGCAGTGGGCCGAAGGGCATGAATGGCTTGGATGGGTCGAGCTGCCCGAATTGATTCCAGGCAACCATGCGCGAGGCATCGGAAACCTTGGACTCAATGTCAATCTCTTCTACGTTCAGGTCCTGAAAAAGCGAATAGCCATAGATGGTGGCCTGTGGATTCAAGCAAAAACGCAAGACCGGCAAATTGGTAGCGAAGCTATTGCCATGAATCTGCGGACTGCAGGGGCAGAGCGCCGGAGCATCGGCACCCAGTGTGATTTGAAAGACAAGCTGGTACAAATGATCTGGCAAGGAAGTGGACGGAATAGATACGCCATAACTCTTGATCGCATACCAACCGGAGGCAGTAGTAACAGCAATGTTAAAGCAGGTCCCTACTACGGAGTTGAAGATGTACTTGGGATCTAAACCCTGTCCAAGAAGGTCTTTGCTGGTAAAGCCGAGCTTCGCGGCCTGCTGGGCAAATGCCTTTTTCTCGTCCCGGGTAGCGTGCGTATATCCGAGGATGAGGTGGCGAAATCTTTGCCCGAAGGTAGGTGATTTGATGTTCGCTTCGCCGACAGGCAGACGGAACGAAACAGTCAACTCGATCTTACGGTCACCCTCTCTCAACAGGAGTGCCGAACTGGCAACCGCAAAACCGATGGATGCTTCGCTGCCAAGGCTCATGTTAGTGCCAGGACGATCGGCTCCGAAGACAGGCCACGATTGCGTGGGCACGTCGCTTTCAGCGGGTGCTGCAGAAAGAATTTCGGCGGTGCGCAAGCCATTTACATAATCCAGTTCGACCTCGGGAGAAATCTGCGGATCGCGCGGGCAATGCAGGGTGCGTACGCTTTGCACCAATGCATCCGTTACCTGCAGGGCAGCATCGGACTGGTAGATCAGATCGACTGCGCCTCCCGCCTTTCCCGCGCTGAATGTAGTTCCTTCCGGCACCAGTAGCGAAGATCGTGAGGCATCCAGTTTCAAGACAAGAAACGCGCTGTCAGGAACCTGCGCCTTGGCGGTCATATGCAGAACATCACTGTAATAAAAATCGCGATGCCGCGCAGTGAACGTATTGATCTTCTCTTGAGTTTTTCCTAGCAGGCGGGCAAAGGCGAGGAAAAGTGCCAGCGCCGGATTATGATTGCCCCCTTTAAGATTGAGTGCAAGTTGGCTGGCGGTGATCGGCTTCAGATACGAGATAGCGCTGACCAGAGAATATAGCCCAACGCGCAAAACAGCTTCAGCGTCTGCGGAATTAGAAGCTGGATGGCGGCCCGTCAGCATAAGCCCCCACATTGGATCAAAAACAGAGAAGGGATTGCTCTTCGCTGGGGAGGACGCTATCATCCGCTCGGTTACCGGCAAATAGACGGCAACCTGTTGAATTGCAGATTTGAGCTTTTGTTCAATGACGACTCGGATCTGGCGGCTGAGCACATGGGCAGACTCGTCTTCGCCTTGGAGCAGGCGCTGGTACCAGTGATCAATGCGCAGACTGAAGCGAAGCAGATAATTGGCGGCGGCGGGCGGACTCTGCAAATAAGGAAGAAACTCGGCTTCCATACGCGCCGAGTCCGTGGTGAGAATCTCTGCCATGACGACGGCTTCATCGTGGGCAAACAGATCCCTCCAACTTTCCTCGGCAATATTCTGGGCGTTGAAGTAGCGTATGGACTTGGAAAATTCAGCGGCCTGCACCACAAGATCTTCAAACGAGCGCTCATCCACGTCGAAGTAGTGATCGCCGAGAGCCGGAGCCTGGCGACCGTCTTGCGCCGTTCCATCCGTGATTTCCGAAAACTCACGCTGTCTCATGGCATGTCCGAAGGAAGCGGCAGTGCTAGATCCGCATTCGAAGCTTCACGAAAGTAGAACGGATAAACCATGTTACTGCGCGAATTCGTACTGCGCACGGTATAACGAATGTCGATGTCGACAATACCTTCTGCTCTATCTCTAACTACAACCTGGATGCCGTTCAGTGTTATCCGCGGCTCGAAAAACAGAATTGCCCGCTCTACCAGATCCTTCACTTCGGTCAGCATTCCCTCAGAGATCGAGCTGAAAACCCGGGTACGAAGGCCACAGCCAAAGGATGGATTCATGACGCGTTCTCCGGGCGCAGTGGACAGAAGAATACGCAGACTCTCGCGAATGTCTTCGTCAGCGGAAGCCATGCGGACCCTCTTTCCGTACGTGCCAAACTCCAGAGGAAATCCCCAGCCGGTACCCAGAAACGAGCGATCTCTCATTGAGCTTCTCAACCTCCGATTAGCACCGTAAAGCATCCAAGAACGATGCTTCCCCCGTGAGCGGTTGTATCTCCGATGCGCACGGCTGGTTTTCCGCCAATCATCACGGTTGCCGAGCCCATGGCAGTTGCATCGGGAGGGCCAACACAAACGCAACTGTCTCCGACCACCGAAGCAGGCAGGCTGCCGATCAGCACCGTAGGCACTCCAGGCCCAACCACCGGACCGCCTACATGAGGCACGGGAGGTAATCCCGGTGTCACCATCGGGCAAACATGCATGTCGGTAATTCTGGCTGCGGGAGGAATAGGCTTAACTCCCATGTGACTATCCGAAAACGCGGTCAGTTTATCATGACCAGCGCGCCTTTTACAGTTGTTTGTCCAGACGCGGATAATTCCGCCGTGGCGCTTCCCTTGGCAGTAAATCCAACCTGCGCGGTGTTTGTTACATTCAGACCAGTAACTTTCACGTCCGACTGTGCAGTGATTGATATCTCACTGGTTGCGGACAAGGTAATCTTGCCCGTTGCATTCAGCACAATGTCCTTGGGGCTATCCAGCAGGATGCCGCTTGGACTCAGCTCGACCTTGTTATTATTCTGATCCTGAAGCAGAATCGACTTCCCATCGTCACTCACAACAATCTGATTATTGGCAGGCGTAATGACGGTTACTACTTTTTTGTCCTCATCAAAGATAAGACGCAGTTTACTCCGCGTGACAATCGCCTTGGTGTTATTTTCTGCTGTCAAATCATAGGGAGGCGTCCGGCTGCTGCTATATAAACTGCCCAGAATAACAGGACTGGATGGGTCGTCGTTCAGATAGCCAAGAACGACCTCGTCGCCGATCTCTGGAAGGAAAAAATCCCCCGCCGTATTCGAGGCATAAAAGTTCGAAAGCCTGGCCCAGACGCCATCTGTATCCGCCTCCAGAATTGGAATCGAAACTTGAATGCGCATCTCACCCGCCGGGTCCGCATCCAGCTTTTTCACCACCCCCAGGTGCAGACCATGGATTCCAGGCAACAACCCCGAGGCGGGTGGGGCAAGCAGGTCGCGCTGCTCCGCGAACCATTGCGGGGGCAAGCCAAACTCAACTTCCGTGCCCCAGTTGCCGTCTGCAATGGTATGCTGCACCGAGCAAGCAAAAACGTCTCCACTGAAGCGATTTCCTACGCCATTCACTTTAATCAAAGTGCCGATTGTAGCTGTGGCACTGCCTTGAAACTTCATTCGGCCGCGTATGCGAGCCAGACCTGCCTTCAACTGTTGACCGTCTGCCCATGCTTTCACTTCGCTCTGCACCATACCGGCAGGCGTCTGCAGACGAAAGGTATCCGGACTGGCAACCTTCGATAAATCGGCGGGAGTTAGATCGCCCTGTGCATTCAAGGTTTGCGGTGCTGCAGTCTGTTCCACGATGGCTTGGCTGGAGGGATCCCAGGAAACAGCCTTGACGGAAGTCAGTTGCGTTCGGCTATCAATCTCAGCCTGAAAGCTGAATAAGTCTTTACCGTAATCCACGTTTAGTCGCGCGGTACCGCTGGTTTGTGGAACCTGCACCGTAATCTTCTTCTGGCCGGGCAGAACAATCATGCCATTGACTTCGGCGCGAGAAACAAGAAAGTCCCAGTCGGTGCAATAGTACTGTACCAATTCCTTGTGCGTGATTTCAGTGGATGTTACATCCGCGGTAAGTCCCGAATAATTACCGATAAGTTTGCTGAAGATGTCGCTATCCAGCATGTCCACATAATTGACATTCTTGCGACCTATCGTCATTTTCACGGACAGATCGCGACACTCCACAACCAAACGGGAATCATTATCGCCGGTGATGCGCAGGCCGTGACGTATAACGATCCCGATAAAAATCGTTTCGAGTTTTCCCCCATAACCTGCCTCGATGGTAATTTCCGCGCCCGGCTTGAAGGCATCTCCATCGCTGGCCGGAAACGTCTGGTTAGCCATATCCCCATCCAGAATGGCGATTTCAGCCAGGGGGATTTTGTTGATTGCATAATTCACGGCAATAGAGATGACGTGAATTGTATCGCTCAGCGCAGCACCATTACTGGTGATGCAAAACTGAAGCAGAGATCCGGAATCGACAGTAGGAGATGAGGACATAGGTTTACATGAGTGGCGGAAAATAAAGCACAGTGCCTGGGGTCAGAGAACGAAAACTGGTCAGGTTGTTGGCCAAAGCCACAGCCAGATAATAAGAGCTGTCGCTGTAAACGCGGTAACAGAGCATGGGAAGTGTATCCCCAGCAATTACCATCACATATTGGCTCAAGTTCGATGAAGTAGACGTCCCACGAAGAGCTTCTTCCTGCGGGCTCATGGCGCCAATAAAGTCCAAATCGACCTTGGCCCGCAACGGTTCACCACTTGGCTTGAAGAGGGTGTAGTTAATCTTCATACTCTTCAGGCGGCCATAAAAAATCAGCGTCCCCCACAGCAGTTTCAACCACGGTGGTTCCGTATTGGTTCCCGAGTAAGCATAGATAATGCTGGTCAAAGATTCAATCTGATCCATCACGCTCGGCGTGACTCCACTGGCCGTAGCAGGAGGAACCGCGCCGGTCCCATCGATGACGAGTTCGTTAAAGGAGACCGTTTCCGGCTCGAATTTATTAAAGATGGAGTGCGCACCGGTGGACCCATAGCTCGCCTCTTCGGAATAGTTGATGTTGCGCTGATGCGTATATTGAGACGGGTTCATCATCACTTCAAATGTGGACCCGCTTGCATGAATGACACCTTGAGCGTCCACCGAACAAGAAGTAATGGAGAGCTTTTTACTGCCACCAGCATCGAAAAATAGCGCATCGGCCATCATTCATCGCTCCCGTTCCTGACGCATCATATCGAGCATCATCTGTCGGCATTCAGAGAGGATTTCTTTTTTCAGCCGCTCCCGTTCCTGCTTGGAAGAGAGGCTTGCTCCCTTCTCTTTCTCAACGGCAACGGATGATTTTATAGTTAACTGCCTGATCTCGATGGCCATGTTAGAAAATCCGATTCGAACATGTGTAATTCAGCGTGATGGTTTCGATTGCCACGTCATTTTTGGTGGAATTGAACTCATCCACCTCCCACTTGACCGGGTAGGCATCGGAAAAGGACCAGCAGCGCACCGCCTGCCCGTCGGCATTGAGAAGATAAACCATAACCAGAGAAGGTACGACACCAAGACTGTAGCCAGACTCGAGCGTGTACTTGCACCACAATGCCAGTGGAGAACCGATGGGCGCAATACCGCGCTTTAATTCGAGTTGCGGATGCTTCATGACCGTGGGCAAACGGTGCACAAAGCGGTTTTCTCCACCTTCCACAACTTCTTCGGTTTCCATCTCACTGCCAATGCCGTGAACCTCTTGAAAAGAGGTGTCCGTAACTCCCAAAATCGCAGTAAAGATAACCTTGAAGTAAAACGCAGGAAGTGGATATAGCGCCGACGCCGCATTGGTCGCTATTTCGCTCATTGAGTCGCCATTATACACAAATCTATTTATGGCAGCGTATAAACATTACTCATCTCTAAGCACCACCAAAGACGCCCATCCTCCACAAAAAAGGACAGGGCTCCCAGGTCCCAATCACGGGACCCGGAGCACCTGGAACAGTGCAAATTGAATTGGTATGGAGAAGCGTTCTTCAGGATGACCGGCAACCGACCCACGACTACTCGAAGTAAGTGGCCGTGGTGGTATCGGTCTCCCAGATCGTGCAATCCTTGACGCGAACACGCCCCTGGGTCATTTCCGCCAGTTGAACATTCGTCTCGCCGTAGAAGTAGCAGGCCAGGTTCTCGGCCGAGGGATTGATCTGCGTGAACGGCTCCAGATCATTGAGCATCTGGTGGTCGATGCGGTCGATGACTGGACGCATCACCTGCTTGAGCAGCTTGAAGTCCAGCAGCATTCCAGTAGCATCGAGAGTTGCGCCGGCCAAAGTGACACGGACCTTGTAGTTGTGGCCGTGCGGGTTCTCACACTTGCCGCGGTAGTTGCGCAGGTAGTGGCCGGAGCTGAATCCGGCCTCCACAGTGACTTCATACATCGTGGGCAGCTCGATTCCGTGCGGGAAGCATCCCGTTGCCTCTATTGTACCGGGAAGGGATTCGGAAGAGGCGATCCGCTGAAGACGTGACGGCTAGGGCCTGTTGACGTTCCTCAGGCGGTGGCGCCTGCGGAACGTCAACAGACCCTAGAGGTTTCCCGTGGTAAGAAGCTGTACGCCTGCCCGGGCAAACTCCGCCTCCATGGCAGCCACAGAACCGTTCAGATCAATGGCCCGGCAGCCATCGCGCAGCACGAGGACCTCAAAGCCAAGGCGGCAGGCATCCAGCGCCGAATAGCCTACGCAGTAGTCATAGGCAAGCCCGGCCAGAAAGATGCGGCATACGCCCAAATCCTGCAAATACGCACCCAGCCCCGTGGCAGTGGTGCGATCATTCTCAAAAAATGCCGAGTAGGAGTCGATCTGCGCATGCGTGCCCTTCTGCTGAATGCGGTCAATGCGTGGCAACTGGAGCGCGGCATGAAACCCGGCGCCCGTTGTGCCCTGTACGCAGTGCTCGGGCCACAGTGTTTGCGAGCCATAGGCAAGCTGGATCTGCTCGAAGGGCTGGCGGCCTGGATGCGATGTGGCAAAAGAGGCATGGCCTGCCGGATGCCAATCCTGTGTGAGCACCACATGCTCAAAGCGTGGCGCTACGCGCAGAATGGGAGCAATCACCAGATCGCCGTCCGGTACGGCCAGCGCACCGCCCGGGCAAAAATCATTCTGCACATCAATGATCAGCAAGGCATCGTGAGAGTAGGTCTGCATGAGTTTCCCCAACAGAACTATTCTCTCAGAACCATGCCACCATCCTCAGCCACAAAAAAGCAGGGAACATGCCACCTTGTTGGCTGGCCCTGCTCCCTGCTTTCTGTCTCCTGTTTTAAGCTCTATGCCCTTGGGCAAAGGCGGAACTGTGCTTTCTAGCAGCAGACGACAGCAATGCACCCTTCTGCATCTTTTCGTCCAAGTGGAATTCGCGAATGATTCCATCCAGATCGTTGGCCAAAGAGGACAGATTCTGGCAGGCCATGGCAATCTCTTCGCTGGCATTCGTGTTTTCGCCTGCCAGTTGCGAAATGTGTCCGGCCGATTCGCTGATCTCATTGGAGGCCGCCGTTTGTTCGCTGGCAGCCGTGGCAATCAGGTCGATCATGTGCTCGACTTCACGTGAGGCAGAGATGATGGCCTCCAAACTCGACTGCGCCTGTGAGGTTTCGGTCAGGCCGGTCTGTACCGTTGAGTTGCTCTGGCTCATGACTTCCGCAGTGTCGCGCGTCTCCTGCTGGATGGCGCGGATAGTACCGGCAATCTCCTCGGTTGCACCCTTGGTGCGCTCGGCCAAACGCCGCACTTCGCCAGCCACCACCGCAAAACCGCGACCATGCTCACCGGCACGGGCAGCTTCAATGGCGGCATTCAGCGCCAGCAGGTTGGTCTGCTCACTGATCTCCTGAATCACGCTCACCACCTTGCCGATCTCCTCCGAACGGCGGGCCAGCGAATCCATCTTTTCGCTTACCGAACTGGTAGCCGTGGCAATCTGCTCCATGGTGGATGAGGCGCGCTGCATCACTACGCCGCCCTCATTGGCAGTTTCCGCCGACCGGCGGCTGGCAGTGGAGGCGGTCATTGCGTTGTGACTGATCTCGCCGATGGTGGCCGTCATCTCCTGCACCGCCGCCGCAATCTGGTTGATCTTGCTGGTCTGCGTCTGGGTGTTGCCGCTGGTCTCGGTGGAGCGCACACTCAGCTCTTCAGCCGCTGAAGAAAGCGTCTCCGAGCCCTGCGCCACGGTCATCATTACCTTGCGGATAGCCGCGGCTGTCTCGTTCAGGGCATTCGCCAACCGGCCCAATTCGTCACTACCCTCGGCTTCCACAGAAATCGTCAGATCCTTGTGCGCAATCTTCTCAAGCGCTTCGGTCACATTCTCCAGTGGAGGCACAATCATCTTGGTAAGTGTATAGCCAATCCACAGGCAAACCGCGAGAACCACGATCATCAGGATGGTGGAGATTATCACCAGAATATGGCCGGACTGAATGGCGTGTGCACCATCTTCGTTCCCGTATTTCAAGTTCAATGCCATATCCGCAACAGAGGCATCCGCAGCCGCGTTATAAACCTTGCGCAGCGCTGAATCGCCTATCAGCTTTTCGGCTTCTTCCTTCTGGCCCGCATTAATCAGAGCCATGATCTTCGCGCTGCTTTCCAGGTAGGTATCCATATTGCTGCGAATGGTCTGCAGATATTCGCGTTCCCCTGGATAGCTGGCCAGAGAGTCATACTTGGCAATACTGGTCTTGTACAGATCAAGAAACTTGTCGTAGCGGCTCTTAAAGGTCTGCAGGCATTCTGCATCCTGGCAGTTGGCCGCCAGCAGTTCCGTGCGCCGGATGGCGGCAATCGAATAAGTCACCTGACCAAGCTGGCCAATCGAAGGCAGTGTGTTGCTGGCAATGTCGTTGACTTCGCCATTGACTTTGAGAATGCCCACCAGATCACCGACGCCGAGCACAAGGCAGAGCAGGCAGACGGACCCAAATGCATAAAAAAATTTCTGTGACAGTTTCACATCTTTCAGACTGTTCAGCATTGTGTTTTACCTCGGAGAGATGCCTCTTGCGGAGGAGTGAGAGAGAACAAGAATGGCAGGCAATGCAGAGGATACATGTTCATAGCGTTGCCTCCCGAAAGTTGGCCTGAGTCTATGCGGAACTCCAGGCCCAATTCCTGCCTTTTGTCTCTATTAGCTTCGGCAATCTACAGGAAAGCTAGATGACGAAATTGCCTGTTTCAGAAAACTTCCGAACCAAATTGAAACAGAACGATTCCGGCATCGGAATCAAGATTGCTCAAAAATTTGTGCACCGTCCGTCGTTTTTTCAAACACAAAAAATGCGGCACTCCACATCGCGAATGCCGCCCTACAAATGCTGCAATACATCCATGCAATCTCTGTCCTTGCCAAGCTGCAGCATCTTCAGAATCGGTGTTGACCGGCGGCGTGTTCTGCATCCACATCAGCCACGCTGAAGCTGCCTGGCTGACGCGCGGCCCTGCTTTCCCGCGTCGTCCAGATGAAACTGTTGAATGATCTGCTCCAGTTTCGAGGCCAAGGACAATAGATGCTGGCTGGACGAAGTAATCTCTTCGGCAGACTGCGTATTTTCTTCCGCCAGTTGAGAAATATGCCCAGTGCTCTCCGAGATTTCGCTCGACGCCGAACTTTGCTGCTGGGCCGCGGTGGCAATCAGATCGATCATCTGCCCCAGCTCCTGTGAAGCCGCGATGGTCGATTCCAGACTTGACTGCGCCTGGGCCGTCTCATGCAGACCACTCTGCACGGTGGCTCCACTTTCCGTCATCACGGCTGCCGTATCCAGCGTCTCCTGCTGAATGGCGCGAATGGTGCTGGCAATCTCTTCGGTTGCGCCCTTGGTGCGCTCCGCCAGACGCCTCACTTCGCCAGCCACCACCGCAAAACCGCGGCCATGTTCTCCGGCACGAGCAGCTTCAATGGCAGCATTCAGCGCCAGCAGGTTGGTCTGTTCGCTGATCTCCTGAATCACACCCACCACCTTGCCGATCTCTTCTGAGCGACGGGCCAGCGAATCCATCTTCTCGCTCACCGAGCCGGTAGCCGTGGCAATCTGCTCCATGGTGGCTGCGGCACGCTGCATTACGGCACCCCCCTGCCCGGCGGTTTCGGCCGAGTGGCGGCTGGCGTCCGAGGCTGACCCGGCATTGTTGCTGATCTCTCCGATGGTGGCCGTCATCTCCTGCACCGCCGCCGCAATCTGGTTGATCTTGTCGCTCTGCAGGCGGGTGTTGTCGCTGGTGCGCGTCGAGCGCTGGTTCAACTCTTCGGCGGCACCCGAAAGAGCATCGGCGTTTTCCCTCACGGAGTGCAAAATGGATCGCACCGAAGCCACCGTGGCATTCAATGCCGCCGAAAGCCTGCCGGTCTCATCCTCGCCATGCACCTCCACCATCACGGTCAAATCGTTCTGCGCCACAGCTTCCAGCGCAGAGGTAACCCGCTCAATGGGCGGCGCAATCAATTGCGTCAGAACCTGCCCGATCAGGAAGCAGAGCCCCACCGCCAGCACCATCACCCCCAACGCCACCCAGCGCACCATGCTATTGGCGGAGTCCAGTTGCTCCGTATCCTTGCCACTCTCTTCGGCAAAGTGCTGACCCAGCGCATCCATGCCGTTCATGGCAAGATTGAAGCTTTCCAGCAACTGCTGCTCACGTCCGCCCAGCTGAGATGGATCCTTGTGCGTCTGTGCCGCAAAGTCATTCAGGATCGCTTCGCTGCTGCTCTCATACTGAGCAAAGTTATTGGCAACCGTTTCAAACTCGCTCTGCTCGGCAGGCGTAAGCGCCAACTGCTGAAAACTGCTCTGCAGGGTCTGGAAGCTGTCATGCGCGGCCTTGCGTCGCGCAATATAGCGATCCACGCAGTTTTGGTCAGCGCACAACAGCATGGCCAGTTCCATGCGCCGTCCCGCCTGCATCTGCTGACGCATTTCTCCGCTCTGCACCAGCGCCGCTTGGGTCCGCTGGGTTAGGTCGTGCGTCAGACGATCGACCCGGTACAATCCTGTGATGGCAGCTATGCCCTGCAGCAAGCTGAGAAGACAAATCAACCCGAAAGCAAAAGTAAATTTGCGAGAGAGTTTGAGATTGCGAAGAGAATTGAACATTGTTCTAACCCCTTACGCTGTGCTCTTCCTCTTGAGGAAAGCCATAGAATCAAGATGAAAGAGACAGGTATCATGGGCGAGCGGACCCCGGATACGAGACCGACATCGCTACGGTAGTCACGACCAAGGAATACCGGAAAATAAACGGAAACCTTGTATTTGGATTGGCTGTCCATTATTTCGTCCGTTCAGCCTGAAACATGAGATTTAGTAACCCTAAGCCGTTACTACTTGTGAAGTAACCATCCGAGAGTAATGTTACTGGCTATATTAATGAAAATGCTGCATTTATAGGTTGATTTTTGACGAGCAATTCAAACAAACGCTCGTTTCTTGCCTATTCCTATCGCCTTTCATATGAGTCGATTGCAAAGAGAAAAAAATTGCAGTGTGCAGAAACTGAGCCCATCCAATACTCTGGTTTTGCCGGTTTTGTATTGGAATCTTCCCAGAAAGAGCAAGGATGCGTAACGTTGAACCGCAGACCCTGATCCAGATGCCTGCTCCCGCCGCGCCGCTGCTGGTTCGCCGCGCCGCCGTGTTGGGAACCGACCTCGCAGGACCGCTGCTGGCCACCCAGCTGGCCAATGCCGGCATTCCCGTCCTGCTGCTCGACCTGCCTGGAGAACAACCGCAATCTGCTCGCGCCGCGCTCAAGGCGCTGGCCCAGTTCCAGCCAACGCCCTTCCACGACGCCGACGGACCGGCTCTCATCACCCCTGGCAACCTCGACGACGATCTTGTCCAGCTAGCCAACTGCGACTGGGTTCTGGAGGCCGTAACCGGCCCCTTGCAGCTCAAAACCGCGCTCTACCAGCGGATTCTGCCTGTTCTGAAACCTTCTGCCGTGCTCACCACTCACTCCAGCGGGCTGTCGATTGCCGCCCTGAGCGAAGGTCTGGGGGAGGGACGGCGACGCTTCTTCGGCACGCACTTTCTCCTGCCGGCGCGCTCGCAGAGCCTGCTGGAGTTGATTCCCACTTCCATGAGCAATCCGGCGCTGGTAGCCGGCTTTGCCGCCTTTGCCGATCTGCGCCTGGGCAAGATCGTGGTCGAATCTCGCGATACGCCCAACTTCATCGCCAACCGTATTGAGATCGAGGCGCTCTTTGCCGCGGGCCGCCTCATGCTGGAGCAGGACCTGAGCCTGGAGGAGGTGGACTCGCTCACCACAGCAGTGCTCGGGCGCTCACACACCAGCTTCTTCCACCTTGCTGACCAGATTGGAATCGACGCGCTTGCCCTGATGGCAGCCCACCAGACGTCCTCGACCGCAAGCCACAACTTTGCCCTGCTCCTACAGCAGATGGTGGCTCATGGCTGGCTGGGCGACAAGGCGGGCCAGGGTTTTTACCGCCAGCGCACTACCCCGGAAGGCCCTGCGTACGATGTGCTCGACCTTGCTCGCATGGAGTACCGTCCGCCGCAAAAACCCGTGCCTGCCGCAAAAGCTTTCACCGCCGCCGAGTATGTGCGGTCGTTGTTTTCAGCCGAACAAGCCAGCCAGCAGGCCACTCCGCAGGCGGCCCGCTTTCTGCGCCCCTTTCTGGAGGAGTTGTGGAGTTCTGCCACAGCCCGCATCGGCGAAGCTGCCGATAACGTCTATGACGTGGATCGCGCCATGCGGGCCGGCTTCCACTGGGAGCTGGGGCCCTTTGAGCTGTGGGATGCGGCTGGGGTTGAAGCCAGCCTCCAGTTTTTGAAAGCCCAAAACCAGCTCGCCTACCGCCAGGCTCTGGCGCTGCTGGCCTCCGGGCAAACTGGCTGGTACGCCGCGCAAGGCCGCGCCTGCTTTGATCCCGTCCTCGGCAATCTGCTGCTGATCGCCCGCACCCCAGGCCACCGCCGCGTGGCCGACTATCGCCGCTCCTCTGGCCTAGTGAGCTCCTCTGGTGTAGTCCGCAGAAACGCCGGAGCTTCGCTCGTCGATCTGGGCGATGGCGTGGGCGGCATTGAACTGCACTCCCTGAAGAATGCCATCGGCGGCGATGTGCTCTCACTGCTGCTGGCCATACTGGACGCTGAAGGCGAAGCCGTCCGCCGCTTCCGCGCCTTTGTGCTCTCGGGCGACCGCAACCACTTCAGCGTGGGCGCAAACCTGCTGCAAATTCTGCTGCTTGCCCGGCAGGGCGACTGGCAGGAACTGGACGCCTACCTGCGCAGCTTCCAGCAGATGACCTCCGCCCTCAAGTTCTGTCCCCGTCCGGTGGTAGTGGCTCCCTTCGGGCACACGCTGGGCGGCGGAGCCGAAATCTGTCTGCACGCCGTCCGCTGCCAGCCGCATGCCGAAACCTGCATCGGTTTGGTGGAAGCCGCAGTCGGCCTGCTCCCCTCCGGTGGCGGCATCAAAGAGATGCTGCTGCGCGCGCTCGACAATGCTGCGGCGGTTGCGCCCCCAAACCCGCTGGAAAACCAGATTGAGCACTTTGCCCCGTCCATCGCCCTGCACTCTGCCCTGCACCGCGCCTTCATGACCATCGCGCAGGCCAGAGTCTCCACCTCGGCAGCCGGCGGCAGAAGGCTCGGCCTCTTCAACACCGCTGACCGCATCACCATGAATCGCGAACGGCAGCTGGAAGACGCCAAGCTGCAGGCCATCGCTCTGGCCGCCGTCGGCTACGCGCCGCCCATGCCGCGCACCAACCTTCCCGCCCCCGGTCAGGCAGCTTTTGCCACGCTAGAAAGGGCAATTTGCACCATGAATGAGGCAGGGCGCGAAACGGGCCCGTGCAGCGACCACGACGCCAAAGTCGCCCGCAAGATTGCCGAGGTTCTTACCGCCAGCACGCTTGCCCCCGGCACACTCCTCGCCGAACAAACCATTCTGGACCTGGAACGCGAGGCTTTTCTTTCTCTGGCTGGCGAAGGCAAGACACAGGAACGAATTGCGTATACGCTGAAGACGGGAAAACCGCTGCGGAACTGACCATGAAACACTCACCGTGCAGAATAAAACTTATTTTTTGGACCATGCTGGCCAGCGTGGCGCAGCTCTGCGCACAGGATCCGTTCCTGCGCACGGGGCAGGTTCTCTATGAAGGCCACGCCACGGCCTACGTGATTCGCCATCTGCCGGTAAATGCATTTCCCGAGCTTCCAGCCGCCGTCCGTTCCGAGCTGGAGCACCGCGGCTGCCAGATTCCGCAAACCTACGAAGCCCACCAGCCCGAAAACGTGGTCAGCGCCAGCCTGCGCCAGCCCGATTCGGTCGACTGGGCGGTTCTCTGCTCGGTCAACGGCACTGTCTCCCTGCTGGTCTTTTTCGGAGACAGCCCGGTTCCGACTGTGCTGGCGAACGCGCCGGAAACCGACCGCCTGCAGCCCCACGATCCGGGCAGCACCCTCGGCTTCAACTGGGGCATTGATCCGGCCACGCCCGAACAGGTACACGAGGCACAGACCGGCCTGCAGCCCCGCCCAACCCGCCTGGATCATGACGCTCTGGCCGACTCCGTTCTGGAGCGCCGCACCCGCTACCACTTCTTTGTCAACGGCCACTGGACGCTGCTCGAACTACCCGACTGATTCCGCAAAAACTATCGCAAAAAGGAAAAGCACGCATTCCCGGAATCATGGGTCCGGTAGAATGCGTGCTTTAGGTTGGATTTGCGAACTCCGCTGCGGGGAACTCTTGATGCCGGCGCAGACAAATGCACAAGAAGTGGTGCACTCTCCCAGAGAAAACTTCTGTTTCCTCAGCGCTGCTTTTTCCGCGCGGCTTAAAAAAGAGTTACTTGGCCGTGGCCAGCGCCTTCAGGCGGGCATTCAGACGGCTCTTGTAGCGGGAAGCGGTGTTGGCGTGAAGGATGCCCTTCTGCACGCTCTTGTCGAGCGCCGAAGATGTCTCACGATACTGGGTCTGGGCGGTAGCCACATCACCCTTGGCCAATGCTTCGCGGAAGGCACGCAGGCTGGTGCGCACGCGGCTGCGATTGGCGCGGTTCACATCGGTACGGGTCACGGTCTGACGAGCGCGCTTGAGCGACGATACATGGTTTGCCATGATTATTCCTTAATCTGCCCTGTTTTCAGGGGGAAATGATGCGGAGTCGGAATGCAACTCGAGCCGCATCCCTCGCAGTCTTTTAGTTTAGAGGAATTTCGGGGGAGGGTCAATGCTGCTCCCGCCTTGCGGCTCACCGCCTGTGCCAGCTTGCTAGCTGCAATCTGTTCATAAACAATGCCGTTCCCTCCCTGTGCCCGCTGCCGCCGCTCCTGCAAATGGATGGATTTCGTCGCTGAAGTGCCTCATGAGTTGTGCAACTCATCCGAGGAACCACTTCCACTGCGCTTCACTCAGCGGCACCACGCCCAGACGGCCGATGATGACCAGCGGAGAATCGGCAAAGATCGGCTCGGACTTGATGGCGGCCAGAGTCTTCGGAGTTTTGAGCGCTTTGCCCGCTTTGACGCGGACGATGGGAACCTTGGGGTCGGCAGGGTCCACGCTGAGTACCTTGCCGCTGCCCACGGCGGTGCGCTGGTCGCCGGTGTGGTAAAAAATCCACTCCGTTCCCGGCCGCATCTCGCGCAGATACTTCACGGCCTGCGGGTTGTGGACACCATCCCAGACCGTCTCCTGGTCACGCTGAAAATCATCGAAGCTGTAGACGTCGGGCTCGGTTTTGAAGAGGAAATAGGCCATCGGCGCTCCTTGGTGGATGTTGCAGAGCCGGCGGAATGCTCGTCCGGTGCTGGTTTACTTTGGATATTCAGGCCGGAGGGTTCGATCCGAAATCTTCCTAAAAAAACTTCAAAAACAATGAAATGCAGAAAAATTGCAGGCGTACGGCAAGGTTTTTGTAGAGAGATTGACCAAATAGAGAGACAGATTCCGCCTTGATGGGCAGTTTTGTTCTTTTTTCGCACAGCTTTTCGGGTTTCAGGTGCAATTTTCCGCCATCCTTTGCACCCTGGATTTCACTTCCGCGCCCAGTTCGCTTATGCTTTCCCTAATACCTGTTTTGCTTCGGCATCTCACAGCCAAAAATCAATTATGGATCCAGTCGTTATCGCAGTAGACGATCTTCGGGAGCAGTATCTCAAAGAGATGGCTTTGGTCCGCCAGACCTTTGAACGCACCGGTGATGGCACAGCCGCCATCCGGAGACGGTCTGCGGTTGTGGACCGGATTCTGATTGAAATGTGGCGTCGGACCTTTGCTGACCGTCCCGTACCCAACGCGGCCCTGCTGGCCCTGGGCGGTTACGGACGCAAGGACCTCTTCCCCTTTTCCGATATTGATGTGCTCTTCGCCTTTGCCGACGACAAGACGGAAGAGCAAACCCGGGAAGCGGTGCGGGGCATGATTCAGGGCATGTGGGACATTGGTCTACGCGCCAGTCCGGCAGCCCGAACAGTAAAAGAAGCCGGCCGCTTCGACCCCGACAATCTTGAGTTCACCCTGGCCACGCTCGACCGGCGTTTTCTGGCTGGAAGCTTCCCGCTCTACCAGCAGTTGCACCAGCAGGTGCTGCCCGGCATGGTATTGAGCGAGTGGAACACCATCACCCAGAAGCTGGGCGAGATTGCCCGCGCCCGCCACGGTAAGTTCAGCAACACCATCTTCCATCTGGAACCGAATCTGAAGGATTGCCCGGGCGGACTGCGCGATTACGCGCTTTCGGTCTGGTTTGCGGTGCTCTTCCATCTGAAGGAGAACCGGGAGTGGCCCCGCCAGCGTGGCGGCGTCTTCCAGAGTGCCCGCGGCGACGCCGAGGCGGCCTTCGACTTTCTGGCTGCCGCCCGATGTTTCCTGCACTTCCGCCATGGCCGCGATGACAATGCGCTGGATTGGCAGTCGCAGGATGAGGCCGCAGCGCTCAGCATCGGCCTGGAAACGCGCGGCACGGCCGATCCGGCCTACTGGATGCGCACCTATTACCGGCATGCCCGCGTGGTCTATCGCCGCGCCGCCTTGCTGATGGAGCACCTGCCCGCACCGGTCAGTTTTTATCGCCAGTTCCGCCGTCGTCGTACGCCGATTGCCGGCACCGACTTCATGCTCGACCAGGGCCGCATCGACATTCAGCCCGGAGCACAGTTCAACGATACGGCTGCCATTCTGCGGGTTTTCTCGCTGATGGCCACCCACGGCTACACCCTTTCGCAGGCAGCTGAAGACCGCATCACCGACGCTCTGCCGGTGCTGGCCATTCACATTCCCGAGGGTCCGTACCTGTGGAACGCCTTGCGCGAGGTGCTGATGGGACCCCATGCGGCCCACGCCCTGCGCACCATGCACGCCCTCGGCGTGCTGGAGATGCTCATCCCCGAGTTCCACGGCATTGATGCACTGGTGATCCGCGACAGCTATCACCGCTACACGGTGGACGAGCACACCTTCCTGACCATCGACAACGTGCACAACCTGCGCCAGCCGGAGCATGAGTTCGAGCAGCGCCTGGCACAACTGCTGCCCGAAGTCGATCGTCTGGACCTCTTTCTGCTCTCGCTCTTGTTGCACGATACCGGCAAGGCCCGTCGCGCAGGCGAACACGCCACACAGTCGGTGGAGCTGGCCGACAGCTTTCTGGCCCGTCTGGACTTTGACACCGAGGAACGCGAAGCGGTGCTCAGCCTGATCCGCCTCCATCTGGACATGTCAGCCGCCATGCGCCGCGACATCTTCGACATGGAGAACGTGCGCAACTTTGCCGAGAAGATCGCCAGCCCGCAGATTCTGAAGATGCTCACGCTGATGACCTTCGCTGACATCAAGGCCGTCAATCCTGAAGCACTGACGCCGTGGAAAGCCGAGAATCTGTGGCAGTTCTACATGGCTACCTCGAACTTCATGGATAGCTCTGTGGACGAGGTGCGCTATCGCGCCGCCATCGATCCCACGCTGCTCAACCGTCTGCGTTCGATGGTGCCGGCCAGCCAGTACGATGCGCTGGGCCAGTTTCTGGAAGGTCTGCCGCAACGCTACCTGCAGACGCGCCTGCCCGAGCAGATCCGCAATCACTTCCAGATGGCGCTCAGCCTGGACGAAGACGCGGTACAGCTGGACCTGCGGCCCAACCGCCAGTTGCTCGACCTGACCGTGATTACGCGCGACCGCTCCCGGCTTTTTGCCGACGTGGCTGGAGCGCTGGCTTCCTGGGGCATGAACATTGTGCGCGCCGGAGCATTCTCAAACGACCAGGGCGTGATCGTGGACAGCTTCCAGTTCACTGACAGCTTCCGCACCCTGGAGCTGAACCCGAGCGAGCGTGAGCGCTTCCTCGAAAACATGCACGACGTGGTGGCACAGAAGGTGGATGTGCAGACGCTGCTGGCCTCCCGCCGTCACATGAACCATCCGTCGAACTTCAAGGTGGAAGTTCCCACCAAGATCAAGTTCGATAATGCATCGTCGTCGCACTCGACGCTGATGCAGGTGGTGGCGCAGGATCTACCCGGCCTGCTGCGCGAGATTGCGCTCAACTTCAATGCGCATGATTGCTCCATCAAGGTAGCACTGATCGACACCGAAGGCGAGACCGCCATTGACGTCTTTTATCTGACCCGCCAGGGAATCAAGCTGACCGAAGATGAACAGCAGATTCTGGCCCGGAATTTGACAGAGAAGATCGAGGCCATGCGAGACCCGGCAACAAAGTAGCTCAGTTCCGAAGTAGTCCTCACCAGAAAGCCCGTCGCAGAAGCGGCGGGCTTTTGCATGCACTTCGTTGAAATACGGTATTTTGCAACGAAGGTGACGCTACACTGGAAAGAGCGGAAACCAAGGATCTACTCTGCCTTCCGCCCTCATGCCATGGAAAAAGAAGATTCAATTGGGCCAACGCTTGCTGAGCTGAACAAACGCTCCGTGACGGCCGTGCTGCTGGTCATTGGCGCTGCTGTAGGGTGGGCGTGCGTGCTGGGGCTAACGCATCTGGTTGAGCGTCAGGATGCACGGCTGGAAGCGCAGGCCGCCGCGCGCGGACAGTACGAACTGCATGCCGGGCATTCCGCTGCAGCCTTGGAAGACTTCCAGACCGCTCTGCTTTATGAACGCGAGAACGCAAACGATTCGCTGGGCCTGGCCGAAGCGCTGCTGGGCATGGGAAAAATCGAAGAGGCGCGCAACTCCCTGCAGCGCCTGCGCGAGCATGAGCCGGAAAACGGGCAGGTAAATCTGGAACTGGCGCGTATTGCCGTACACCAGAACAACACCGATGCCGCCGAGCAGTACTATCACAGCGCAATCTACGCCACGTGGCCGGACTCACTGGCTTCCGTGCGCCAGCAGGCGCGGCTGGAGCTGGTGGGCTATCTTTTGAGCCGGCAGAGAAAACCACAAGCGCAGGCCGAACTGATGTCTTTGGACGCCAATGCCGGAGACAATACGGCGCTGCGTCTGCAGGTTGCTGATCTGCTGATGCTGGCCGGAGATCCGGGCCATGCGCTGGCGCTTTATCGTCAACTGCTGCACCAGAATCGCCACAACGATGCGGCACACCTTGGCGTGGAACGCGCCCAGGCCGCACTGGCAAGTAAAAACGCCGGAGAGGAAAACTGAGATGGAAGAAAGAACCTCGCGGCTGCAGACGGTGCTGGAGATGTTGTTTCGCGAAGACCGTTTTTTCCTGCTGCTCTCAGTTTTTATCGGCATCTTCTCGGGACTGGCGATTGTCTGCTTTCACTACGCCATGGCGCTCTTTCGTCTGTGGTTTCTAGGCACCGCCGCCACACCGCCCGTTTGGCGCATGCTCGCGATGCCTGCGCTGGCCGGCCTGATCATTGCCTTTCTTGCACTGCGCTTCTTTCCTGCGGCACGCGGCAGTGGCGTAAACCAGACCAAGGGCGCGCTCTACATCTTCAACGGCTACATTCCGCTGAAGACCGCCGTAGGCAAGTTTCTGCTGGCTTCCATGGCAATCGGCAGCGGCTTTTCGCTTGGCCCAGAAGATCCTTCGCTGCAGATCGGTGCTTGCATCGCGTCGTTCCTGGGCCGCTGGGTGAATTTTTCCCGTGAGCGTCTGCGACTGCTTGCCCCAGTGGGCGCTGCGGCTGGTCTGGCTGCGGCATTCAATGCGCCCATCTCTGCTGTCCTCTTCGTCATTGAAGAAGTGATTGGCCGCTGGACGGCGGGCATTCTTGGCTCAGTGGTGCTGGCCGCTGTTTCAAGCGTGGTGGTGGTACGCAGTTTTCTCGGCGCGGAACCACTCTTTCGCATTCCTGTAGTCGAAGTACAGCGCCCCTCCGAACTGATCGCCTACATTGTGCTGGGGCTGGCAGGCGGATTGCTCTCGGTAGCTTTTGCGGGCAGCGCCACCGCGCTGCGCCCGCGCTTTCAGCAACTGCCACGCTGGTCACAGTATCTGCAGCCGGCCGCAGCGGGCTTGCTGGTGGGCATGATTGGTGTGCTGGGTGCGCCGCAGGTGATGGGCGCTGGCTATCAGGCCATGGATTCTGCCATGCGCGGACACTTTACCTGGCAGTTTCTGGTGCTGCTGGCCGTGCTCAAGATCGTGGCCACACTGCTCTCGTTCATCAGCGGTACGCCGGGCGGCATGTTCGCGCCCACGCTCTTTGTAGGTGCCATGCTGGGCGCAGCCGTGGGCGAGGCCGAGCATGCACTGCTGCCACACCTGAGCGTTTCACCCGGAACCTACGCGCTGGTGGGCATGGGTGTGCTGTTTGCAGGATTTCTGCGCGCCCCCATGACCTCGGTCTTCATGATCCTGGAGGTCAGCGGCAACTACGCCATTATTTTGCCGGTGATCGTGGCCAATACGGTTTCCTATCTGGTGGCGCGCACGCTGCAGCCGGTAGCCATCTTTGACGCGCTCACCCGCCAGGACGGTCTGGAACTGCCTTCCATGGAAGAGGAGCGCGAAGTTGGCATTCTGCAGGTGGAAGACGCCATGCGCGCCTATCGCGGCCGCATCTTCACCCCCGCAACGCCACTCGATGAGGCACGGACCGCACTGCGCAAGGATGGCTTTCACGCACTGCTGGTACACATGGAGCCCGAAGGCTGGTGCTGCCTGCGTTCCAGTGATCTGAAAGCCCGCACGGTTGTGACTGGGGAAGAATCAACTCTGGAAGCTCTTCTGCCTGAGGAGCCCATGCCGGTGCTGCATCCTGATCAGCCGCTAGCCACGGCGCTGCACTTTGCCGATCAATGGCCGCTGGTGCCCGTGGTCAGCCGTGTGGGCGAAGGCAAACTAGAGGGCGTGGTGACATTGCGCGCCGTGCTCGACTGCTACCGCGCCAGCGACGCACTCTGACGAGAACATCCCCGGGAATATTTTAGGCCAGAGTGAACTGGCGAATGACGCCATCCAGTTCGTTGGCCAACGAGGACAGATTGCGACTGGCCTGCGAGGCCTCATCAGCAGCGCGGGAGTTTTCCTCCGCCAGGCCCGAGATTTCGTGCGCCGACTCGGAGATTTCATGCGATGCCGCAGTCTGCTCGGTAGCCGCCGTGGCAATCATGGAGATCTGTCTTTCCACCTGCTTGGAAGACTCGATGATCTTCTCCAGGCTGCTGCGTGCGTTGTCGGTTTCGCTGATGCCAGCTTCGACGGCCTCGCGGCTCTTCGACATCACTTCCACCGTTCCGCGAGTTTCCTCCTGAATGGCATGGATGGTTCCGGCAATCTCACCGGTGGCGCTGTTGGTGCGTTCGGCCAAGCGGCGAACCTCACCGGCAACAACCGCGAATCCGCGACCGTGCTCGCCGGCACGGGCAGCTTCGATGGCGGCGTTCAAGGCCAGCAGGTTGGTCTGCTCGCTGATCTCCTGAATTACGTTGACCACCTTGCCAATCTCAATCGAGCGCTCTGCCAGTACATTCATCTTCCCGGCCACCGTGCCGGTCGCAGCAGCAATGCGTTCCATGGTGACAGCCGTGGCCTTCATCACCTGCCCGCCCTGGCTGGCCAACTCCGCCGACTCTCCACTGGAAGCCACGGCCGATTCGGCGTTGTGACTGATCTCGCCGATAGTGGCCGTCATCTGCTGTGCCGCAGCGGCAATCTGGTTGGTCTTGTCCGACTGTGCGGCGGTGTTGGCATGCGATTGCGAGGAGTGTTGGCTCATTTGTTCGGCTGCAGCCGAAAGCGTTTGAGCACCCTGCGTCAACGTCTCGATCACCTCCTGCATCTCGCTCACACAGGTGTTGGTGGCCGTACACAACCGTCCCACTTCGTCCCCGCTCACCACATCCACATGTGCGGTCAGATCCTTACGCGCCAGCTTTTCCAGCGCGCCGGTTGCATTCAGAAGCGGCGGAACAATCATGCGGGTTAACGTAATGCCCACCACGATGCAAAGCGCTATCACCAGCGTGATAACGCACGCCGACATCCAGAACAGCATGTCATTGGCGGAATTGATGCGGGTGCTGTTCTGATTGCTTTCGGTGCCATACTCGTCAGAAATTTTCACGATGGTATTGAACGCCGTATTGAAGTTGCCCAGCAGTTGCTGTTCCTGACGCCCCAGATCCATGATGTCTTTTTTCGTGTTCGTGGCGTTGGTGCGCATAATCTCATCGCTCTGGTTGCGATAGGTGGCAAAGGCGTCTTCCGCCGACTGAAACTCCGCCTTGTTCTCGGGCGTAATGTCGAGCGCCATGAACTTGGCCTTGGCGGCATCGTACTTGTCGAGCGCGGTTGCACGGCGTTTGTCGTACGCATCCAAACAAGCAGAATCGGAACAAAGCAGGCTAGCCAGTTCCATGCGCCGCGCCGCCTGCATCTGGCTCCCCATCTCGCTGGCCGCCTGCGCGGCAGGCAGCGAATGCACCGTCAGATCCTTGGTCAGACCGTTGGCATGGCGCAGGCCGATCAGTGTCGTGCCTCCCTGAATCATGCAAAGCAGACAGATTGCGCCGAATGCTCCCAAAAACTTCTGAGACAAACCCAGATTATTAAACATCCCTGCTCCTTCGAAGCCGCAATCTGCGCAAAACGAACAAGGTTGCGGACCTAACCTTAAAGCCGACAAGTAGATTGTTTATCGGATTTTCCTGGGAATTAATCACTTCCCTTTCCCCATCGTCTTCTGATGGGCCCATTACGACAACAACCAACAAACAGGCGTCCCCCCTTTGCCCCGTCAGCTTCAGCACGTGCCCGCCCGCAACCATTTGCATCCACTGCTTTTGTGCCGGACCAGCGACTAAAAGATGAGCTTCATCCAATACAAATGTTCTAAAATTCCCTCTAAGCTTATGCATCATAGTTTTCCCATTTCTGCCTTCGCTCGACTCAAGCGCTTTCGGCATGGTCGACCAGACCGTGGACGCCGCCCCGTCTGCTGAGTAATCTATCCACGTTGAATAGTTTCTCCGGTTCACGGCCGCACACCTGCACATGCGCTTGAACCGTTCCTGGCCTGCCCCCACGCCGGCCGGAAGAACTCTGTCGATCCGCCCTGTGGCGGATAGAAAGGTTTCACCGATGAACAGCTTCCAGAGCCGCTCCACGCTCCAGAGCGGTAACAAGACCTACACCATCTATCGCCTGCCCTCACTTGAAGCCCGCGGATTCAACCTGAGCCGTCTGCCCTTCAGCCTGAAAGTATTGCTCGAAAATCTGCTCCGCCGCGAAGACGGCGTGAATGTGACGGCCGGCGACATTGAGTTCCTGGCCAAGTGGGATGCCAAAGCCAAGCCCAGCCGCGAGATTGCCTACATGCCTGCCCGCGTGCTCATGCAGGACTTTACCGGCGTTCCGGCGGTGGTGGATCTGGGAGCAATGCGCGACGCCATTGTGGCCCTCGGCGGCGATCCGGCGCGGGTCAATCCGCTCATCCCGGCCGAGTTGGTCATTGACCATTCGGTGCAGGTGGACGAGTACGGCGCGGCAGGAGCCTTTGACGCCAACTCCTTCCTCGAATTCCAGCGCAACCGTGAGCGCTACGCCTTCCTCAAGTGGGGGCAGTCGTCCTTCCGCAACTTCTCCGCCGTGCCGCCGGGCATGGGCATCTGCCATCAGGTGAACTTGGAGTATCTGGCCCGCGTGGTTTACACCGCCGAGCAGAATGGCGAGCAGGTGGCCTACCCCGACACCTGCGTCGGTACCGACTCCCACACCACCATGATCAACGGCCTGGGCGTGCTGGGCTGGGGCGTGGGCGGCATCGAGGCCGAGGCGGCCATGCTCGGCCAGCCGGTTTCCATGCTGCTGCCCCAGGTGGTCGGCTTCAAGCTGAAGGGCCAGCTGCCGGAGGGCGCTACCGCCACCGATCTGGTGCTGACCGTGACGCAGGCTCTGCGCAAGCTGGGCGTGGTGGGCAAGTTCGTTGAGTTTTACGGACCCGGCGTGGCCGAGCTGGCGCTGGCCGACCGCGCCACCCTCAGCAACATGGGCCCCGAGTACGGCGCAACCTGCGGCATCTTCCCGGTGGACGCCGAGACTCTGCACTTCCTGCGTCTGACTGGTCGCAGCGAAGAGCAGGTGGCGCTGGTGGAGGCCTACTACAAGGCGCAGGGCATGTTCCACACCGCCGAAACGCCCGAGGCCGAGTACAGCGATACGCTGGAACTCGACTTGGCGACGGTAGAGCCCAGCGTGGCCGGACCCAAGCGCCCGCAGGATCGCATGCTGGTGAAGAATGTACCTCCCAGCTTCAAAGAGCAGTTGCCCAACCTGCTGGCCCCCACCGCCAAGCCGCTGGGTGCCCGCACGGCCGAGCCCTGGACCCCGCAGCCGCTGGTGGACACCTTTGCCACCTCGGCCTCGCCGCTGCACCGCACCACCACCGTCAAGGAACGCTTTGGCGTAGAGCCGGACAAGTATCTGGACCACGGCGCGGTGGTGATTGCCGCTATTACCAGCTGCACCAACACCTCCAACCCCTCGGTGATGATGGCCGCCGGACTCGTGGCGAAAAAGGCCGTCGAGAAGGGTCTGAGCGTTCCGCCGTGGGTGAAAACCTCGCTGGCACCCGGCTCGCGCGTGGTGACGGACTACTACCAGAAGGCAGGTTTACTGCCCTATCTGGACAAGCTGCGCTTTAACGTCGTCGGCTACGGCTGTACCACCTGCATCGGCAACTCCGGCCCGCTGCCGGAAGACGTAAAAAAGTCCATCGACGAGCACGGTCTGGTGGCATGCAGCGTACTCAGTGGCAATCGCAACTTTGAGGGCCGCGTGAACGTGGACGTGCGCGCCAATTACCTGATGAGCCCGCCGCTGGTGGTGGCTTACGCGCTGGCTGGCAAGATCGGCCACGACTTTGCCACCGAGCCGCTCGGCAAGGATCAGGCCGGTCAGCCCGTCTACCTGAAGGATCTTTGGCCCACCCAGGCCGAGGTGGCCGCTGCGGTCGACAAGGGACTGTCGAGCGAAGGCTTCCGCAAGGAATACGCCACGGTTTCACTCGGCGATGCCAACTGGCAGGGACTCAAATTCCCCACCGGCGACGTCTACCAGTGGGAACCCGATTCCACCTACATTCGCAAGGCGCCCTACTTTCACGGCATGGCCAAGACGCCCGCGCCGGTCACCGACATTGCCGGAGCCCGCGTACTGGCGGTGCTGGGCGACTCAGTCACTACCGACCACATCTCGCCTGCTGGCTCCATCAAAGCCAATGGTCCGGCAGGCAAGTATCTGGCGGCGAACGGCGTGACACAGGCTGACTTCAACAGCTACGGATCGCGCCGTGGCAATCACGAAGTGATGGTGCGCGGAACATTCGCCAATGTACGCCTGCGCAACAAGCTGGCCCCGGGAACCGAAGGCGGAGTCACACGTCTGCTGCCCGAGGGTGAACAGATGAGCATCTTTGACGCCAGCGTGAAGTACGCCGAACGCAATGTGCCGCTGATCATTCTGGCTGGCAAGGAATACGGCTCGGGCAGCTCTCGGGATTGGGCCGCCAAGGGACCGAAGCTGCTGGGCGTGCGCGCTGTGATTGCCGAAAGCTTTGAGCGCATCCATCGCTCCAACCTCGTCGGCATGGGCATTTTGCCGCTGGAGTTCCCGGCGGGCCAGAACACCGAATCGCTCGGCCTCACCGGCGAAGAATCTTTTTCTTTTCTTGGACTGACTGAATTGCTCAAGGGAAGGTTCGCCTCCGGCCACGCACTCGAAGTGGTTGCCACCTGCGCCGACGGCTCGAAGAAGAGCTTCAAGGCCAACGTCCGCATCGACACTCCGCAGGAGATCGAGTACTACGAGCACGGCGGCATTCTGCTCTACGTGCTGCGGCAACTAGCTGAAAAATAGCACCTGCAGTGCGGCGAAAAACAAAGCGGCGTTCCTCTTTGGGGCACGCCGCTTTTTCTTGCGCACAGACAGGACGTCAAAGATCCCCCCTGTGCTACACTTGCCCTGTGAATCGGAAGCGGAAGCCGGTCGATGACTATACCGTTGAAGTTCATGCATTGAAAGGCAAGCGTAAGGGAGCTGTGCTCAAGGAAGAAGTCTGGTGGGAAGATGGTCGGGTAACCGCCTACAACCTTGCCTATATCAACCTGAAGCTCTGCCGAGTGGATCATGGTCGCGTTCTTGGCTTTGACAATAGCCATGGCTTTCATCACCGGCACTTCATGGGCAAGGTTGAGCCTGTTGAAGAACAAACCTACGAAGCCATCTACGAGCGCTTTCTTCGTGAACTGCATGAGATCTGGAGTGTTGAAGATGAAAAAGACCAAGGTTGAAATCAAGAGCGAATCAACGGAGCAATTTTTTGACCGCCTGCGTTCGCATGCGCGTGCTATGGATCGTGGGGGAAAACTCCCCACTGGCATTACCATCAGCTTCGAAGATCCGCTGGAGATGCTCTCTGTACTGACCGTGGAACGCCTGCGCCTGCTCAAGCAGATCAAGCAGGAAACACAACAGATTTCCGTACTGGCGCGTTCGCTGAAGCGTGAAGTGCGTGCCGTGAGCCGCGATGTTCTTCTGCTGGAAAAAGCCGGGCTAGTGAAGACCAGCTATGCAAACAATCCTGGTCATGGCCGCATGAAGCTCGTTGAGCCGGTGGCACAGGAATACAAACTGGTAGCAAATTTGTAAATATTTTGGCGCTTTGCACATATGCAAAAACAGAAAGCGCCGCTCCCGGGTATTTCCCGGAGCGGCGCTTTTGGTTTTGTGTGGCTTCATGCGGCGTTTATGCCCCTGCAACGGCGGGCAGAATCGCATCTGCATCTACCCACTCGGTGGGGTAGTTGCCGGTGAAGCAGGCGGTGCAGTAGCCGATCTTCTGATCGCCGCAGGCAGCCTTCAGCAGGCCATCGTGCGAAAGATAAGCCAGCGAATCGGCCTCGATGTAGCGGCAGATTTCGGCAACCGACTGGTTGGCGGCAATCAGGTCGTGCTTGTCCGGCGTATCGATGCCGTAAAAGCAGGGCGAGATCGTCGGCGGGCAACTGATGCGCAAGTGAACTTCCTTGGCTCCAGCGCCGCGCACCATGCGCACAATCTTCCTTGACGTGGTTCCGCGGATGATCGAGTCATCGATGAGAATGACGCGCTTGCCTTCCAACAGATTGCGCACCGGATTGAGCTTGAGGCGCACACCAAAATCGCGCACGCGCTGCTCGGGCTCAATAAAGGTGCGGCCCACGTAGTGATTACGAATCAGGCCCAGACGGAAGGGCACGCCAGCCTCTTCGGCATAGCCGAGAGCAGCGGTCACACCCGAGTCAGGAACCGGTACGATCACATCTGCCGGAACGTGCGATTCGCGAGCCAGTTGGCGGCCCATCTCATCGCGCGACTCCTGCACCCAGCGGCCGAAGATGCGGCTATCGGGGCGGGCAAAGTAGACGTGCTCAAAAACGCAGCTGGACTGGGCCACACCGGTGGAATACTTACGGCTGGTCAGTCCGTCTTCGGTCACCATCACCAGCTCGCCCGGCTCCACGTCACGAATGTACTTGGCGTGCAGCAGATCAAAGGCGCAGGTCTCGCTGGCAAAAACGATGGTGTCGGGCTGGCCCGGCTCAGTGGCCGGAATGCGGCCAATCGAGAGCGGACGGAAGCCGTGCGGATCGCGGGCGGCAAAGATGCGGTCGCGCGTCATCATCACGATGGAAAAAGCTCCATCGATCTGCTTGAGCGAACCGGCAATTGCATCCACCAGCGAGGCGGCCGGTGAGTGTGCGATCAGCTGCACAATAATCTCGCTGTCCGAGGTAGTCTGGAAGTTGGCACCCTCGCGCTCCAGCGCCGTGCGGATGTTGCCAAGGTTGATCAGATTGCCATTGTGGGCAATCGCGATCAGGCCCTTGGTGGAATCCACGCGAATGGGCTGCGCGTTCAGCAGAGCCGAGTCGCCGGTTGTCGAGTAGCGGGTGTGGCCAATGGCCATCGAGCCGGGCAGCTTGGCCAGCACATCTTCCGTGAAGATTTCGCTCACCAGGCCCATGCCCTTGATGTTGGCCAGGCTGCCATCGTGCGCCGAGGCAATGCCAGCCGACTCCTGCCCACGATGTTGCAGAGCGTACAACGCCAGATAGATTTGACGCGCCGCATCGGGATGCGCATAGATGGCTGCAACGCCGCACTCTTCGTGCAGCGTGTCGGCCTCGGCCTCACGCTGCACGGAAGTGGGAACAGCAGAAAGTTCGGAAACAAGTTCGGTGGAACGATCCTTCACACCGGGGACGCCCTGAAAAAGCAGGCGCTGCATCATGCGTGTACCTCGCCATGGAGTGTGGCTTCCAGAGCCGAAGCCCAGGGAGCGCGCAGTTCTTCAAGTTCGGCTGAGATCATCTTCTCGCGGTAGACGCCGATTTCCAGCTTGCTGCCGCCGGTCGAGCCAATGTGCTCCACAAAGTAGCCGTACTCGTCGGCCAGATCCGTAATGGTATTCAGCTGACTGGGGTTTGCGGAAAGCAGAACGGTCGAAGACGGCTCGGCAAACAGGCCAAAGAGCGGATGGGCCAGCAACGACGGATCCTGCTCAACGCTTGCGCCAATCGCCTTGGGAAAGCAGGCCTGAGCCAGCGCCACGGCAATACCGCCATCGGCAATGTCGCGCGCCGAGTGGATCAACTGACGTTCCGCCAGCACTTGCAGCAGCGTGTGCAGATCGGCTTCCGCCTCCAGATCGAGCGCCGGAGGCTGACCCCAAAGCTCGCCCAGAATCGCACGGGCGTACTCCGACGAACCAAAGACCGCAAGCTCTTCCGCGGCGGAAAGCTCGGTCTCAGCCGCATCTTCTGCAACCAGAGCCGGCTCCGCACCCAACACGCCGGGAGCAACTTCACTGGCAGCGTCGGTCGGTGCGCCGTGGAAGGGCACCTTCAGCGTCGGATCGGGTTCTTCTCCCGAGGGAATCGGCCACAGCAGCAAAACGGCGTCGCCAGCCTGCTGGAAGTGATCGGGCACAGCCTTGGTCACATCGTCCAGAATGCCCACGATGCCCAGCACCGGGGTCGGATAAATGCCTTCGCCCCTGGTCTCGTTGTACAGCGAGACGTTGCCACCGGTAATCGGCGTGCCCAGAGCCGTGCAGGCCTCGCAGATGCCGTCGATGGCCGCCGAAAGCTGGGCCATGATCTCGGGCTTTTCAGGGTTGCCAAAGTTCAGGCAGTTGGTGGCCGCTACCGGCTTTGCGCCGCTCATGGCTACCTTGCGGGCGGACTCGGAAACGGCATGCATTGCGCCCAGCTTCGGGTCCAGATACGCCCAACGGCCATTGCCGTCGAGAGCCATTGCCAGACCACGCTCGGGCTTGGCGGACGTCGGATCGGTGGAGTTCTGATCCTTCGGTCCAGTGCCCTTGATGCGCATCAGGCCAGCTTCGCCGCCAGGTCCAATAACCGTATTGGTCTGCACCATGGAGTCGTACTGCTGATGAACCCAGGTCTTCGAGCAGACGTTCTGGCTGGCCAGCAGAGCCTTTAGATCGGCGGTAAGATTGCGATCCTCGGCCAGCAGGTCCTGCACACGCTCGCTCGGCAGCGGCTCAACCGGAGCCTTCCACTCGCCCACCGGGCGGTGATAAAGCGGCGCATCGTCGGTCAACGAAGTGTTGGGAATGTCGGCGACCAGAGTGCCGTGGTGACGAATGCGCAGGCGGGGTTCGTCCTTCACCACGCCGCAGATCGTCGCGTCCAGGCCCCACTTGGTAAAGACCTTCAGAACTTCGTCTTCACGGCCCTTTTCGGCCACCAGCAGCATGCGCTCCTGGCTCTCGGAAAGCATGATTTCGTAGGAGCTCATGCCCGTCTCACGCTGCGGAATCAGATCCAGTTCCACGTCGAGTCCGACGCCGCCACGGGCGCCCATCTCACAGGTGGAGCAGGTCAGTCCGGCCGCGCCCATGTCCTGAATGCCGACGATGGCACCGGTCTGCATGGCTTCCAGGCAGGCTTCCAGTAGCAGCTTTTCCATGAACGGATCGCCGCACTGTACGTTGGGCCGCTTCTCTTCCGAGCCCTCGTGGAACTCTTCGCTGGCCATGGTCGCGCCATGAATGCCGTCGCGTCCGGTCTTGGCGCCTACATAAATGACGGGGTTGCCCGCGCCAGTCGCCTTGCCGTAGAAAATTTCGTCAATACGCACCAAACCTAGTGCAAAAGCATTCACCAGCGGATTGCCCGAGTAACAGGCCTCAAACTTGGTTTCGCCGCCCAGGTTGGGCACGCCAAAACAGTTGCCGTAACCGGCAATGCCGCTGACCACACCCTCAACAATCGAGTGATTTTTGTTGATCAGATCGGGCGTTTCGCTCTTGTCGGTGGGGTCAATGGGGCCAAAACGCAGCGAGTCCATCACGGCCAGCGGCCGAGCGCCCATGGTAAAGATGTCGCGCAGAATGCCGCCCACGCCCGTGGCCGCGCCCTGAAAGGGCTCGATGTAGCTGGGGTGGTTGTGCGACTCGATCTTGAAGGCACAGGCCCAGCCATCACCAACATCGATGATGCCGGCGTTTTCTCCGGGACCTTGGACAACCAGCTCGCTTTCAGTCGGTAACCGCTTTAGATGCACGCGGCTAGACTTGTAGGAGCAGTGCTCGGACCACATAACGGAGTAAATTCCAAGCTCGGTGAGCGATGGAACACGACCCAGAGCCGCATGAATGCGTTCGTACTCCTCCGCCGTAATGCTGTGCTGGGCCAGCAATTGCGGGGTGATGGAGACTGGCTCGGGAACAACTGCAGAGGTGGCAGTGGTTTTCACGGTACCTTCATTTTCTCATGAGTAGAGTGCGAAAGTGGAGAGCATTGCAAGAGGAGGAAGCTTACATTGGTTCCATCTGCAGCGGCGATGGAGCAAAGTGCAGCAGCTATGGTGCAATATCCTCTCTAAAGAGACAGCGGGGCTCTGGCGGCAAAGCTCTGCCTGTGCGATACTTGAAGCAAGTACCCACCCCATGCCGGGATGGCGGAACTGGCAGACGCAGCGGACTCAAAATCCGCCGATCACAAGGTCGTGGGGGTTCGACCCCCCCTCCCGGCACCAACAAAACAAATCCTTTCAATAAATTTGGCCCCTCCAGAACGGAGAGGCCAGTATCGTTTGGTGACTGTTTTGATGGCTGCTGCTTCCCACAAGAATGTACCGCTTGGCAGCGATTCCCCCTGCGCATAGACAGCACAAAAGAAATCACTGCCCATTCCAACAAACTTGCTCCCGCTCAAACAGTTATTTTTTGGGGAACCAGGTCAACTGAACCGTGGTTGCCCAGACGCTCTGCGCCCCGGGCATATAAATTGGGGCCTTCCACTGCTCCCGCGTCAAGGTTCCATTCACTTCAAAGTCTTTGCCGATACGCTTCACGGCCTGAACGCCAAAATCATTCAGCGTGGTTCCGCCGGAGATAAAATCCTTG
Source organism: Telmatobacter bradus (assembly GCF_048629425.1). Classification (NCBI taxonomy): domain Bacteria; kingdom Pseudomonadati; phylum Acidobacteriota; class Terriglobia; order Terriglobales; family Acidobacteriaceae; genus Telmatobacter; species Telmatobacter bradus. Next base: position 168,653 of record NZ_CP184532.1, on the reverse strand, counting down.
TCTGCCTTCTGATGACGCGCAGCCAGCTGGATCATCTCATTGCCACTCAGGTGGTAGGTCACCCACGCCTGCCCACCCTTGTCTTCACGTCCGATCCAGTCTCCAAAGATTTGTCCCTTGTTCGTATAGCCCTGGCGATCCATGTTTTCCCAATACATGAATTGCCCATTCTGGCTGTTCGTGATGGGCGGATCGGTCCAGACAAATTCCGTACGCAGATCAAACTTTTGCGCTTTGGGTAGATGAGACAGGTAAAAACCAGGGCGCCAGGCAGCGCGGCGGGGCGAGTCACAAGAACAGACATCGTCGTGCGCTTCGCCGTCGGCATAGAACGTCAACCAATTCCGAACAAAGGGCAAGCGATAAGAGAGTGTAAATGCGCCATAACGCGAACCCGGATCGCGATTACTGTTCTTTTGCGGCGGCTGAGGCGCAGTTACACTGAAAAAGCTGCGGAGAAAGGAATGCAGGTTGATGCCTTCATGCCCTTGGCCACCCCAAATAACGGTGCGCTCAAAACTCACCTCAAAATCACTGGTCGGCTTCAAAGAAACCTTTTCAACGTGAATCCAGGGCTTGCCAGGATTCACCCAGTTGTTTGGGGTAGCTGCCATGTAGGTGTGGCCCTGCACTTCACCTACCAGAAACTCATAGCGAAACGGTCCTGTCAGACGCGAAAGAGCCGGGACATAAAGGGGTTTCTGGCGGTCGATGTGCAAGGCATACAGATTCTGTGCGTTGTTGGAGTAGGCAAAAGCGCCACCCTGCGCCGGGCTGAGCCATTCATCCTTGCGTCCGAAAGAAATCTCGTGATTCCAGAGGTGCGTGGAAACGTAGGCTTCCAGCGGGTTGAAGCTTCTGTGCCCGGCGATTTCTCCTGCTGGAATAGTCGCCTGGTAATACGGCACCCCGGTTGCAGAATTGGTGTAGGCAAGGCCATCCACCGACGTAGCAAGCCTTTGCGCCAGCGTGGAAGAATAGCCTTCCGTCGATGGCGTCTCCTGAAATTCTCCGCGCAGATAAACCAGGAAGCGGCCGGCCGTGGCGTAGCCAGAAAAGCCCGAATAGTTGTTTACGCCATTGGCATAGGGCCTGCCGTAGTCGTTGATCATGGTAGAGCCAAGGTGGAAGCTATCACGCAGCGAAGTTCCCGTCAGAACCCGGGTGGAGGAATACACGGATTCGACGTGCAGATTTTCTTCCTTCAACAGGCAGTGGTTCGCCGGGCTATAGTGCAGTTCCTCGACCAGGGATTGATAGATCTTCTGCGCCTCATCGAGCGAAGGCACATCGTAATCACTTGCCTCCTCCATTGTTCGCGCCGCTTCGTCGAGCATGCTTCCCACAGCGGCACGGGTCCAGGGACGCTCGCCGATGTATACAGTCTGCAGATAGCCCATCGAATAGAGACGCAGAATGGCGGGGTACACCCAGCTATCGACCGGGATATAGGCAGTATCGCTTTTTGCCGAAGAACACGATGGCGTAGCCGACAACGTCTGGGCGGGAAGATTTGTATCTTGCGCAGAGGCATTCAAAAAGGCAGAAGCCAGAATGCCTGCAATAAAGATGGATTGAATTCCTCGCCAGCGACCAAGGGGGGAACTGATTTTAGGCATATACACTCACCTTCTTATTTTGTTGGAGGCGCCTTCCAAGAACATACATTCCATTCTTAGAAATAATTTTCTGCCAATTCCATGTTGAGGAGAAAACCCCCAACCGAAACAGGCTCAGCAGGAAGCGAGCCCGCAGGCGATTTCGCATGATTACCATTCTCCCGTACCAGACTGCGCATCGCAAGAGCCCATATGCTCCAACAGGAACAAAACATTCAACCTGAACCCTTGATTCATTTCTGCACTGCAAAATTCCCAGTGTGGAATGTTTCACGCTGGGTTCAAAAGTTATTGCTCCAATGCTGGTTTAACTGCAGGTTGCGTGCGTGCGGCAACAGGCTGTTGCGGCAGCGCAGGCTTCACCACTGCCCCCGTTGCAGGCTTGGCCGACAGAGACGCACTTGCCGCAGCTCGGGGGACAGAGGAAGCTGGCTTTGCCGACGTCTTCGCTGCAGGCTTTGAGGGTTGCGCCACGGGCTTCTGGCCCGTTTGCGCCGTGCCCGGCTTCGCCTGCCGTGCCGGATTCACGGGCTGTTTCTGTGGCCCAGCCGGAGGCGTCGCAGCCTGCGGATTCGCGCCTTGCGCCGTAGTTGGCGACGCAGGATCTCCATCTCCTGGGAAGCGCTCGTCGGAAGGGCTGGCAGCAATCGCCGCCTTCATCCACGTCATCCAGATGGGTAACGCAGCCTTGGCGCCGGTCTCTTTTTCGCCCAGCGATTCACGGCTGTCAAAACCTACCCAGACGCCGCAGGTGACCGACGGCGAAAAGCCCATGAACCAGGCATCGGTGTAGTCGCTGGTGGTTCCGGTCTTGCCGCCCAGCGGGTGGTTGAGTTGCGCTGCCGCCGCACCGGTACCGCTATGCGTCACTGCCCGCAGCAGCGTCATCATCGAACGCGCCGTCGGCTGGCTGATGACCTCACGCACTTCGGGTTTGTCCTCAAACAGTGGCACACCATCGGCGTTGGTCACCTTGCGGATCAGGTGCGGCGTCACGCGCAGGCCGTCGTTGGGAAAAACCGAGTACGAAGCCACCTGCTCGGTAAGCGAAATCTCCACCGCGCCCAGCGCCGTGGGCAAATAGGCAGGGATATTCGAGGTCACACCAAAGCGATGCGCCACCTCGATCACCTTTTCAATGCCCACCTTGGCCGCCAGCTTGAGAGCCGGAATATTACGCGACTCGGCGAAAGCATCGAGCAGCGTCATCGTGCCCTTGTAGTCGTTCTCGTAATTGTGCGGCGTATAGCTGCCAAAACTTACCGGACCATCCACAACCGTATCGGTAGGCTTGGCCCCAGCTTCCATCGCCGCCGTATACACGTAGGGCTTGAAGCTCGATCCCGTCTGGCGCTCGGCCTGGGTGGCGCGGTTGAACTGCGAGACGGCAAAGTCACGACCACCCACCATGGCCAGCACATCGCCACTGGTGTTGTCGATGGCCATCAGAGCACCCTGCACGCCCGAATCCTGTTCGAGCGCGGCGCGCCGAGCACCACCTGCCATGGCCGCGGTCAGATGCACATAGATCACATCGCCGGGCTTCACCGCCGCGTCCGCCTTGCTCCAGCCGGTCCACTTCCAATCGTCGGGCAGAATAGCAATCAGGTAGTCCGCGTGATTTGGCGGCCCAATGCGCGCCTCGATCAGTTGCGGCGTCACGCGCGTCACCAGCGCATGCACGTAGTCGCCCGGCTTCGCATCAATGGCCCAGTCAGAATGGCGGTATGCCTCCAGCGACACGCCCTGCGCCAGCACGTTTTCTAGCTTGCCCTTCCAGCCATGGCGACGCTCGTAGGCCGCCAGGCCATCCAGCACGGCGGCGTTGGCCACCTTCTGCAGATCCATGTCGAGCGTGGTATCCACGCGCAAACCGGCCTCATGCATCGTGTCTTCGCCCAGGCGCTTTTCCAGCTCCTTGCGGATTTCTTCCTGGAACCACGGCGCGATGATCTGACTCTGCGGCTGGGTGATGTGCAGCCCCAGCGGTGTATTCCGCGCCTGCTCAGCCTGTTCGTGGCTGATGGCGCGGTCCTGCTCCATCTCACTGATGACCAGATTGCGGCGGCGGAGAGCTTTGTCAGGGTTGATCAGAGGCGAATAGGCCGATGGCCCCTTGGGCAAACCGGCCAGCAGCGCTGCCTCGGTCAGCGTCAGATCCTTGGCGTGCTTGGAAAAGTAGAACTGGCTGGCGGCTTCAAAGCCATACATGCCGCTGCCCAGATAAATCTGATTGCCGTAGAGCGTAAAAATCTGCTGCTTGGTGAAGGTGCGCTCAATCTGAATCGCCAGATAGGCTTCCTGCAGTTTGCGGCTGGCCGTGCGGTCGGCGGAAAGAAACAGATTGCGCGCCAGCTGCATGGTCAGCGTGGATGCGCCCTGGGCGCGGCCATGGGTGCGCAGGTCATGCCAGAGAGCACCGCCAATGCGCAGTGTATTGATGCCCCAGTGGGACTCAAAGTCCTTGTCTTCAATGGAGATCACGGCCCGACGCAGCACCGGCGCAAAGTCGTTGTAGCCCACCACCTCACGCCGCTCCAGCGCAAATGAGCCTACCAGCCGCCCCTTACGGTCATACAGATCCGTGGTCGCTGACGGGCGATAGCGCTCCAGTTCGCTGATCTGCGGCAGGTCCACCGAATAGACCAGCATCAGCCCGGAGAGCGAGCCAGTGATGATGGCCAGAACAACCAGGGCAGCCAGAGCCGAACGACCAACCAGCTTGCGGCGGCGGCTGGGCGGCTCGTCCTCTTCTTCCTCCAGCCGAGCACTCAGGCGGGCACGGCTCAACGGCTCAAGCGGACGGCCCGCACGGCCCAGCCCGGGCGGATCAACAAGACGGTGGCTCCGGCCCATACCTTGCGGCCAGTCGGAGGAATCAGGGGGCTGTGGGGGTCGAACAGCCAAGGAGAATCTGCCTTTGTAAGAGTTTGGCTGCCCAAGCAAAAACAGCGTGGGTATGTCCTGAAGCACAACCACCATACGGCCGTTCCCAGAAAGGCACGACAGTACGCCGTTCCCGGCTTCGAGACACAGCAACCCTGTTTTTTGCTTGATCCAGCTTCAGCCTCAGCCTACCGCATTTGCCCGCCTTGCGGTGCCGCACTGCGAAAGGTGAACCTGCTCAGACAGCAGGGCGGGTTCATTTCGGGCAGACTACGGATGCGGCACTCTTCCCCGAGCAAAATCAAGTACGGTACGCGTACCACCGACGGACTCGCGCCTCCATCGTCTCACATTATGCACTTGACAACTCAATTTCATCGGGACGAAGATGGGCTCCGTTTTTCGCAGCGTTGTTGCACCCAGGAGGGACAAATGCTCACAAACTTCAACCTGCAGCCATCGGAGACCGATCTGCAAAATCTGGCTGAACAGTACTGGCAAAGTGCCGACGAGAAGGAACATCAACTGGAGGCTTCCGCCTACGAGGCTGGCAGCGCCATCCGTCAGGGGGAGTTCACCCTCGCCAATCTTGAAATCATCGTACGCTGGAAGGCAGAACGGGTGGTTCCCTACCTGATCGGCAACAGCGACGAGAGCATCCGCGCGGCCTTGTCCACGGTTGCGGCCCCGGAGACGGTCACTGAAACCGCCGTTCAGGCGCTCACCAGCTTGCGCGGAGTCGACATTGCCATCGCCTCGGCGATTCTGGCCGCCATCTACCCCGAGCGCTATGCCGTGCTGGACTGCCGGGCGCTGGAAGCACTGGGCCACGCCCGCCACGACATCACCTTCTATGCCGAGTACAACCGCTTTATCCAGAAGCTGGTGGAGCACGGCGTAACCCATCCGCAGTCGAACCTGCCCGGCCCCACCCCGCTGCACGCCATGGAGCGCGCGCTCTGGCAGTGGGCCCGCAACCAGGGCAACTGACAAGCTTCCCGGCTTCCCTAGCCGGTCGCAAAACCAGAGTGGTCGCCCCCCATCCTCGGGCCCATGCAGCCGCGACCATTCTGGTTTTTCTCCCGCCTCTGAAGCCATTCCCACAGCTCCGACGAAGCACCGAATGCTCTACAATCGCCTCGTGAGACCTTCCTTTGAAATCGGACCCGTACACGTTGGCGAGGGCAAGCTGTTCCTGATCGCCGGCCCCTGCGTCATTGAAAGCGAAACCCATGTGCGCACCATGGCCGACGCCATTCAGCGCGTTACCAGCGACCTTGGCATTCCCTACATTTTCAAAGCCAGCTTCGACAAGGCCAACCGCACCAGCGTGAAGAGCTTTCGCGGCCCCGGCCTCAAGGAGGGCGTGCGCATTCTTTCCGGCTTGGCCCGCGCCACCGGCCTGCCCATTCTGACCGATGTACACGAATCCGAACAGTGCGCCGCCGTGGCTGAAGCCGTTGACGTTCTGCAGATTCCGGCCTTCCTCTGCCGCCAGACCGACCTGCTGGTGGCCGCCGCCAAAACTGGCCGCGCCGTCAACATCAAGAAGGGCCAGTTTGTTGCCCCCTGGGATATGACCCACCCGGTTGAAAAAGCTCGCTCCACCGGCAATGAGCGCATCTTCCTGACCGAGCGCGGAGCCAGCTTCGGCTACAACAATCTGGTCGTGGACTTCCGTTCGCTGGCCATCATGCGCCGCACCGCTCCGGTGGTCTTTGACGGCACCCACAGCGTACAGCAGCCCTCGGCGGCAGGCGGCGTCAGCGGCGGTCAGCCGGAGTTCATTCCGCTGCTGGCACGGGCGGCCGTGGCGGCTGGCATCGACGGCCTCTTCCTTGAAGTGCACGACAATCCCGCCCAGGCCCTGAGCGACGGCGCCAATGCCCTCGACCTGAAAAACCTGAAGCCCCTGCTCGAACAGTTGCTGGCCATTCACGCCGTAGTGAAGCAGTAATTGGGAAACAGCGGACGGCTGAGAGCTATCGGCTTTCAGCTGTCAGCTGTTTTGTGGCGGGGAAAAGGTTACGGAAAATACCCGTGCCTGAAGGCGCGCTCTTCGACCCTCGTCGTTTCGGAGGCATAAATGCCCCCGCTCCCTCCCCGCCTGTTTTACCGCAAGCCACAGCCCACCTCGGGCGTCACCTGTTTTCCATCCAGCGCAAAACAGACTGCCCCCAGCAGGTCGGTGCGCAGGGTGTGTACATGCGCCTCCTGCAGGCGATCAAGCGTCTGTGCGCTGGGATGGCCGTAGTGATTGTGCAAGCCGCAGGAGATGACCGCCCAGGCAGGGTGCACCTGCTTTAGAAACTGTGGCGAGGTGGAAGTTTTGCTGCCATGATGACCCACCTTCAGCAGCATGCTGCCAATCGCATCTTCCTTGCTCATGGCCTCTTCCACCGGCGCTTCCGCATCGCCCTCCAGCAGCACCGCAGTCTTCCCTTCCGCCACGCGCAGCACCAGAGAATCATTGTTGGCAGGCTCATCGCCCGGCGTGTACTCCGGCATGGGAGCCAGCACCCGCACCGCTTCGCCTCCAAATTCGAAGCTCTGCCCCGCATGGAACGCGCGCACCCGCACGCCCAGTTGCGCCGCATCATTTAACAAGGCCACATAGGCCGGCGCGGGCGGATTCTTGCCCACCCACAGCTCATCCGGATGAAAGTCGCGCAGAATCGCAGGCATGCCGCCCATGTGGTCGGAGTGCGCATGGCTGAGCGCCACCGCATCCAGATGCCGGATGCCGCGTGCCCACAGCGCCGGAGCAACCACCTCTTCACCAATGTCGAAATCCTGCGCGGCCTGACGCGGACCGCCACCAAAGCCGCCCGCGTCCACCAGAAGCGTTTTTCCACTGGGCGTAATGAGCAACAGCGCATCACCCTGCCCCACGTCGATAGTCTCCATCAAGAGCGCATGCGGGGGGTGCTCAACGGGGCGCGGCAGCACGACAAAGAACACCGCCAGCAGAAGAGCGCACAGGCTTGCCCAGCGCAGACGGCGACTCTGCCAGCGCACATTGCCAAGCGCCGCCGCCACCGCCGCGCCCAACAGAGCGTAAAAGAAGATCTGCTGCCACACGACCGGCGTTGCCGTACGCAGATCGCCCCAGCGCAGCGCGCCAAACCAGCGCACCAGCCACACGCTGCCGTGCAGCACCACTCCCGCTGCCGCACCGGGAAGCACCGCTGCCGGTGGCCACAGCGCCAAGAGCAAAAGAGTCAGCAAGGCCAGCGGCAGCAACACCACCAACACCGGCAGCACAATCAGATTCAGCGGCAACGCAAAGAGCGTGATGCGATGAAAGTAGATGGCCATGGGAAGCGCCAACGCGAACTCCACGCAGCAGGTTGCCAGCAGATACTCGCCCCCGTGCAGTGCAGCGCGCACCATCCACGGCATGCACTTCCTGCCGATCCACTTGCCCGCCAGACTGCTGATGCATTGTGCCAGCATGCGCAGCAACACACGAAACTGCGCCATGCGCGGCTCAATCTGGCTGTCGATGGCCACCACCTCCAGCTTGCTGATGGCACGCACGTAAGGATGGAGTGTGGTGCTGAGCAGCGGCGCGGCCATTCCGGCAATGGCCAGCACCGCCAGCAACGTCATTTGCAGACTGGCGTCAAAAAGCGCCCGCGGACTGAAGACGAGCAGACAAAGCGCGGCAAATCCCAGCGCGTTCAGGGCGCTGCGTTCGCGATAGATCATGCGCCCCAGCAGATAGAGCGTCACCATCCAAAAGGCCCGCTGCACAGGCAGGGCAAAGCCGCTAAACAGCGCATAGCAGAAAGAGACGCCCACCGTCAGCAGCGTAGTGGAAACGCGCGGCAGGCGCAGTTTGCGCGCCATCCAGAAGATGCAGCCCGACACAATGGCCAGATGAAAACCGGCGACGACCAGCATGTGAAAAGAGCCTGTGCGCTCAAAGCCCACGCGCAAGGAGTGCGTCAGATAGGTGCGGTCGCCTGCCACCATGGCAGAGAGCATCACCGCATCGTCCGGCGTAATGCGCATCCACGCAGGCAGCCCGCGCATAGCCTGCGGCAGCATCATCAGGCGCTCAGCCGACGCGCTCTGCAAAGTACGCAGGCGGCAGCTCCAGCTGGCTGTTGCACCGCCGGGCAGGCGCTCCACAAATGCGCTCTTCACCGTGGCGGTGGTTGTAACTCCCTGATCGAGCAGGTAGGCACTGCGACTCCATGCGCCGGGATCGCGATAGTCAACAGTGGGCAGCAACTGCACGGAAGCCCGCAGGCGGTCGCCACAATGGAAGGGGGCAACCTGGGCCGCGTCGGGCCAGCGCACCACCAACCGCAGGCGTCCGCTGGCAGCCTCCTGCTGATCGCGCAGATCGTCAACCACCTCGATGCTGGCCACTTCCACATCGATGCGCTGGCCAGGAAAGCGTTGCGCTGCGGGTTCCGGCGCGGCTTCGCCACGATCCTCATTCACGTGCAGTTCGGCTTCCGTACGCATGGGCGCGGCAGCCACAACTGTGCCTTCCACCTGACGCAGCAGGCCGTCACTCAACGCATGGATGGAGGGGGAAGGTGCTGGCTGGGGCTCCATCTGAGCGCTCCATGCGCCCAGCAGAACCCACAACAATGCCACCGGCAGAGCGGCCACACGCTGAGCGCACAGCGCTGCTACGGCACAGAGCACGGCCACGGCGATGGCACCCACCAGCAATACCGTCGGCGGCAGGTTCACCGCATGCGTAAGCGCAATGCCCAGCGCAAACAGACACGCGGCATGAAAGAGCGGCGCGCCCAGACTGCTCGTCGTGGGTCTGCTCGTCGCTGAAGGTACAGTCTGCATCGCCACGGAAGTGCGAAAAACTTCCCTGGCGATCCAGCCTATCAGGCCTTGCGCAACTGAACCACAGTTTCCAGATGAAAGGTTTGCGGAAACAGATCCGCGACGGCCACCGACTGGATGGTGTAGCCCGCAGCCAGCAGCGCCTTCAGGTCACGTGCCAACGTGGCCGGATCGCACGATACATAGGCCACGGCGGGCGCAGCCACGGCCGCCAGGCACTCGACAACCTCAGCGCCCAGCCCCATGCGCGGCGGGTCCACCACGATCAGGTCGGGCGTTTGCCGACCTTCGGGACGGCGCAGAAATTCGAGCGTCGAAGCAGCCACCGCGCGGCCACCGGTTCCTTGCAGATTTTCCTTCAGTGCCGCCGTCGAGAGCGGCGCGGATTCCACCGCCACTACCTGGGCGAAGTTTTCCGTCAACCGCCGCGCAAACAATCCCACGCCCGCAAACAGATCCCACGCCACGCGGCCCTTGTGCCCAGCCGTCACACGCTCCAGCAGCGCGTCCACCAGAAAGCGATTCACCTGAAAAAACGCGCCCTGATCCACGCGGTAATCGAATCCACCGGCGGAGTAGAGAATCGAAGGCCAGCCCCAACTCATCATGGTGCGCGGCGGTCCGGCAGGACGGCGACCCCGCGCAATCTCTTCCACCAGCAGCTCGGCTCCCGCCAGCTCCGGCACACGCTCCTTGAGCGCCTGGGCAAATTTTTCAAAGATCTTCTTTGAGCCATTACGTACAGTCAGGCCCACCAACAGCGCCGCCTCGTCGCCACGCAGGAATAGCGCAATCTCGCTCGGCTTCAGGGAGGGTGTTTCCGTACGCAGCAGCTCCGCCGCAATCAGCGCAGCCTTCACCAGCAGGGGCGCGGCAATCGGACACTCCGTCAGCGGAATCACCGCATGCGAACGCCGGCCGCGATAGCCTACGTTGCCCGTCACATCAAAGGCCAGACGAATGCGGTTGCGATAGCCCCACGGCTCAGCGGAGAGCACATCGATCTGCTCCGGCGGCTGCACTCCGGCACGCTCCAGCGTCTCACGCAGAATTTTTTCTTTGAAGTTGAGCTGCTGCGCGTAGGGCGCATGCTGGTAGGCGCATCCGCCACAGGCAGCAAAGTGCGGGCAGGCTGGTTCCGTGCGCTCGGGCGCGGCCGACACAATCGCCTCGGCCTCGGCCATCGCGTAGCCGCGACGGTCCTCCACAATGCGCACACGCGCCTGCTCACCGGGCAACGTGAGCGGCACAAAAACAGCCTTGCCCTCGACGCGCGCCAAAAACGCTCCGCCGTACACAGGCTTTTCGATCTGCACCAGCATTGACTCTGCCGCTCTGGATGGTTCTTCGCGCTTCATTTTTTCTTCTCGTCCAAATCTTGTGGAATGGTTTTGAAAGAGCACAGCTCAACTGTGGCTCATGTAGAACAAACTCAGTCGCGGAAGATTGTATTCCACCAGCAACTGCTTCTGCGTGAACTGCAGCTCCACCTGCCGCATCTGCACCGCGCCCATGCGGCTGCGGTACGGAGCAAGTTCGTGCACCGCCTGCTCCTTCAGCTTTACCAGTAATTCTTCCGGCGCAGCTGCGGTCAACGCCGCAAACAATTTCTCTTCGAAGACGGTAAGCGAACGCTCCAGAACTTCTGTATCGAGCTTGGCCGCCGCATGCGCATCCGCGCTCAGTTCCCGCAACCGCACGGCCAGTACAGCGCAGGCTTCCGGCGCGATCTTGGCAGCTTCCAACACGGCAGCACACGACTCAAGATGCGCGGCAATGCGCTCATTTTCAAAGCCAGATTCGCCTTCGCCCGTGGCTGGAGCAGCAGTTCCCGCCGCCGCCTCCTGCAACTCTTCGGAGGCTTCCATCACGGCCTGCGCACACCACGCCAGCCCGTTGATTCTGCGCACGCGTCCACGCTGCTGCCGCGCCTCGTATTTGTCGAAGGCGTTATCTATGCCGCGCAGCGCCGCATCCAGGGGAATGCCCGCCTCGCGCCAGCTTTCAATCAGCGCCCAATCCAGCGTGGAGAGCAGCAGAATGCCGCCCCGCCGCTGCTGAAAGCGCTCTTCGATCTCCGTGAAGTAGTTGAAGTAATTCCGCACTGGGGAAAGCCACCTATCCGTAAAACAAAAAAGTGAAAACGGGCTTCATCCCTCAAGGGAGGATGAAGCCCGCAAGAAAACAACACAGGAATCTTTGCAGAATCTAGTGGGCGCGATTGCGCTGCCGTGGCTGACGATTGCGCTCAAACAGTATGCGCAATCCCTCCAGTGTGAGCATCTCGTTGATCTCCTGAATGTAGCGTGAATCGGCAGCAATCATGCGGGCCAGTCCGCCGGTTGCAATGATGCGCGGCTTCTCGCCAAACTCTTCCAGAATGCGGTCCAGAATGCCGTCCACCAGTCCGATGTAGCCAAAGTAGAGACCACTCTGCAGGTGGCCCACCGTGTTCGTGCCAATCACCTTGGCGGGGCGCTTGATGTCCACGCGGCTCAGCTTGGCTGCGCGGCCAAACAGCGCCTCGGCGCTCAGCCCCAGGCCCGGCGCAATCGCACCGCCCAGGTACTCGCCCTTGGCCGAAATCACTTCAAACTTGGTTGCGGTGCCAAAGTCCACCACAATGCACGGTCCACCGTAGAGCTCATACGCCGCAATGCAATCGCACAAACGGTCCGCGCCCAGTTCAGTGGGATTATCGACCAGCACCGGCATGCCCGTCTTGATGCCCGGCTCCACAAACATCGGCTCCATGTGGAAGTACTCCTCGCAGACCTGGCGCAGCGTGCTATCCATCGGCGGCACCACCGACGCGATGATGATGTGCGTCACCTGGCTTGGCGCAAGGCCCTTCATCTCAAAGAGCTTCACAAAAAAGACGCCGTATTCGTCCACCGTCTGGGTGCGATGCGTGGTCACACGCCAGTTCGCCGCCAGCTCCGGCTTGTCGCCGTCCAGATTGTAAAGTCCCAGAACCGTATTCGTATTGCCAACGTCGATTGCGAGCAACATTGTCTTTCAATCCACTTCTGCGGCACGCACGCCGCCAGTCTGCACGGTAACTCGACCAGCCCCCGTGTCCACCAGCAGGAATCCGTGCTCATCCAGTCCTGCGGTCACACCAGAACACGCCTGGGGGCCATGCACTTCCACGCGGCGATTGCGCACCCATGTGGAAGAACGTTCAATGCGGGCAAGCAGCGTGGGCGCGGCCGTTTCACGGGCCAGGCAATCCACCTCCTGCTGCAAAAATTTTAGCAGGCAGACAAACAACAGCTCGCGCTCAACGGTACGGCCCGCCGCCAGATCCAGCGACGTCGCTGGAGTGGCCAAATCCGGCGCAAACATCCGCTGATGCACGTTGATGCCAATGCCCGCCACGGCAAACCGCTCACCGCGCTCGTCCCGGCCCGACTCCACCAGAATCCCGCAGACCTTGCGCCCGGCCAGCAACACATCGTTTGGCCAGCGCAAGTCGGCCTGCAAGCCCGCAGCCTCGCCTGCCGCCGCAATCACCGCCAGCCCCGCACAGAACGGCAGAAGCATCCAGTGTTTTTCTGCAATCTGCGGCCGCAGCACCACGCTCACATACAGACCTTCGCCCGCCGTCGAGTGCCAGCGATGATCGCCGCGTCCCCGGCCAGCAATCTGCGCATCGGCCACAAACGTCGCGCCATGCGCAGCACCCAGGCGTGCCGCTTCCATGGCGTCGCTGTTGGTCGATCCGGTCTCGGGCTGGAAGTGCAGGAGCCCCGTATACGGAGTTCCCGCCAGCAGAGCTTCCGCCTGAGCAAGGTCAAACACGGGGCTAATTCTCCAGCTCAATGCGCATGGAAATATCTGCCGCAGGAACCGAGTGCGTCAGCGCGCCTACGCTGATGAAGTCCGCGCCTGCCTCGGCGTAGCTGCGGATGCTGGCCAGCGTAATGCCGCCTGAAGCCTCGGTCGAAACGGGCGCCTTGCCCTCCGTAGCCGCGTGAATCCGCTCTACCGAACGACGCACCTGCTCCGGCGTCATATTGTCTAGCAGAACCGCCTCGGCTCCTGCGAGCAGAGCGTCTTCCAACTCCTCCGGCGTACGCACTTCCACCTGCACACGCAGGCCCGGCGCGCGGCCAGCCAGCGCATGTTCCACGGCCGCACGCACACCGCCGCCCAGCGCAATGTGGTTGTTCTTGATCAGAATGCCGCTGGCCAGATCAAGCCGGTGATTCGTTCCGCCACCGCAGGCCACGGCGTACTTTTCCAGCACGCGCAGGCCGGGAATCGTCTTGCGGGTGTCGAGCAGCCGCGCACCTGTTCCGTCGATCGCATCCACGTAGCGGCGCACCTCGGTAGCAATGCCGCTCAGGTGCTGCATCAGGTTCAGGATCACGCGTTCGCAGCTCAGCAAGGTGGCCGCGCGATGATGAATGACCGCCAGTACCTGCCCATCCTGCACGCGCACACCGTCGACAATGCCCGGCTGAATCTCCACCTTGTAGCAGGCCCGCGCCGCTTCACTCTCGCCGAGTTCGGCAAAGTGCTCAAAAAAACGCTCGATCACGCCCAGGCCACAGACAACCATCTCCTGCCGGGCAAGAATCCGCGCCGTGCCGCGCAAGTTTGCGTCCACGGTCAGTTGCGTGGTCACGTCGTGCGTGGCCTGATCTTCGATCAGAGCCTCGCGAAGAAGCGAATCAATCTGTGGCGTATGGCAATTCATAAGAGAGATCAGGGTACCGAGTACAGGGGACAGAGAACAGAGATCAGAGGATGTAGTCCGTCGTAAGTGAACACCAGCAATAAACCGGGTTTCCCGGGTCCCTCGCTTTTGGGGACCCGGGAAACCACAACTATGGACGGCTAAAACATGGCCTAGCTCTTCGACAACGCTGCTAGCGCTTCCTTGGCCTTGGTCAGCAGCAGGCGCGTTTCGGCCTCCTGCTTCTTTAGGCCTTCCACCACCTCTGCCGGAGCCTTTGCGAGGAATTTTTCATTCCCCAGCTGACGCTCAGCAGCCTGCAGGCCCTTTTCGTACTTGGCAATGTCGCGGGTCAGGCGCTCGGTTTCGGCTGCTACGTCCACCTTCTTTTCGTAGATCGCCGCCACGTCAAACTCTGCCGTGGAGTGATTCGAAAGTCCCGCAGAAATCTCCGCCACCGGACGGATCTCGCACACCCGCGCCATCTTCTCCACAATCGCCGCATTCCGCTGAATCATGGCATGGAGCGGATCGGAGGCGCGAATTTCGACGGGAACAGCCACCTTTTCTTCCACGCCAATCTCCTTGCGCAGGGCACGAATCTCCACGATTAGGCTCTGCAGCGTGGCCATCTCTGCGAGCGCCGCCTTGTCTGCCGCGCCCGTCGCCTGCGGATAGGCCGCCAGCGCAATCGACTTGGCCGGCGTCTTGCCGTCGTAGACAGCCTTCCACAGCTCTTCACTCAGGAAGGGCATAAAGGGCGAGAGCAGACGCAGCGCGGCCTCAAAGACCTGTACCAGCGTGGTAAGCGCAGCGCGTGTGCCGGCCATGCGCTCATCGCGCTGACTAGCCGACTCGCCGTCTCGCTGGCTGGCATCAAAGTCCAGCCGCAGCTTCACGACCTCCAAATACCAGTCGCAGAAGCCGCCCCACACAAACTGATAGATCGCGTTGGCCGCATTGTCGTAGCGGTAGTTTTCCAGTTCCTTATTGACGGTTGCGGCGGCAGCTTCCAGCTCAGCCACAATCCAGCGGGCTTCAAGCGGAGCTTTTTCCTCGACCTGAGGCATCTTGCCTAGCGTCGAAAGATCGACCGTAATGCCAATCTCGGCGGCCCGGTCCACGTTCATGAACAGGAAGCGCGCAGCATTCCAGATCTTGTTGGCAAAGGCGCGATAGCCCTCGGTACGAGCCACGTTAAACGCAATGTCTGTGCCGGGCGAGGCCATCGAAGCCAGCGTGAAGCGCACCGCGTCGGTACCGTACTGCTTCACAATCTCGATGGGGTCAATCACGTTGCCCTTGGTCTTCGACATCTTCTCGCGGTTGGCGTCGCGCACCAGGGCATGAATATAGACTTCCTTGAACGGAACCGCATCCTTGAGCAAGCGCTTCGATCCGTCGGGCATGGGAACATCCTCGGCAAACCAGCAGCCGAGCATGATCATGCGCGCAACCCAGAAGAAGAGAATGTCAAAGCCGGTCACCAGCAGGCTGGTGGGATAGAAGGCGTCGAAGTCGGCGCGGTTTTCCGCCGTGATGTTCGGCCAACCAAAGACCGAAACCGGCAGCAGACCCGAGCTGAACCATGTATCCAGCACGTCGGTCTCCTGCGTGATCTTGGTCGAACCGCAATGCGAGCAGGCTGCCGCATCCACCTTGGCCACGGTGATCTTGTGGCAATCGGCACAGTGCCAGGCCGGAATCCGATGACCCCACCAGAGCTGACGACTGATGCACCAGTCATGGATGTTGTCCATCCACTCAAAGTAGGTCTTCTCGTACATCTCCGGCGTGAACTTGATGTGGCCTTCGCGCACGGCCTGCTTGGCCTTGTCGGCCAGCGGCTGAATCTTGATGAACCACTGCGTGGACAGACGCGGTTCCACCACCGTCTTGCAACGGTCGCAGTGGCCTACGTTGTTGGTGTGGTCCTTGATGCCGGCCAGCAGATGCTGCTCGTCCAGATCGGCCACGATCTTCTTGCGCGCTTCGTAACGATCAAGACCCGCATACGGCCCGCCATCTTCATTGATGTGGCCGCGGTCGTCCATGATGTTGATCGAAGGCAGATGATGCCGCTCGCCCAGCGCAAAATCGTTGGGATCGTGCGCCGGAGTCACCTTCACCGCACCGGTACCGAAGTCGCGGCTCACCCACTCGTCCAGAACGATGGGAATCTCGCGGCCCACCAGCGGCAGGCGCAGCTTTTTGCCGTGCAGGTGCAGGTAACGCTCGTCCTCGGGATGAATGGCCACAGCCACGTCGCCCAGCATCGTCTCAGGCCGCGTCGTTGCCACGGTCAGGAATTCTCCCGTGGAAACACCCGCAGCGTCGATGACCGGGTACTTGATCTCCCACAGATGGCCCTTCTGCTCCTCGTGGACACACTCCAAGTCGCTGATGGCCGTCTGGCAGCGCGGGCACCAGTTCACGATGTAAGCGCCGCGATAAATCAGGCCCTGCTCATAGAGCTTGACGAAGGCCTCGCGCACCGACACCGATAGACGCTCGTCCATGGTGAAGTACTCGCGGCTCCAGTCCACCGACGCGCCCAGACGCTTCATCTGCCCGAGAATCGCGCCGCCGTACTCGGCCCGCCACTCCCAGACGCGCTCCACAAACTTTTCGCGACCCAGATCCTGACGCTTTTTGCCCTCGGTGGCCAACTGGCGCTCCACCATCATCTGCGTGGCAATACCGGCATGGTCGGTTCCGGGAACCCACAACGCCTTGCGTCCGCTCATTCTGCGCCAGCGGGTCAGAATGTCCATCTCCGCCTGATTGAGCATGTGGCCCATATGCAGGCGGCCGGTCACATTCGGCGGCGGCAGCAAAATCGTAAAGGAGGCGCCGTCCAGGCAATTGCTCGCTGCGCTCGCGGGCGATTCGCTTCCGGCAGCGACATCAACGTGGCTTGCGGCACTGGAAACGGCGAAAAGATTCTCGCGCACCCAATACTCGGCCCAATGGTCTTCAATGGCAGTCGGATCGTAGGTCTTCGGCAGTTCGTGGGACATAATTTTTTGGAGGGCTCCTGGGATTCTGGCAAAAAATGCACACAAAATGCAGCATTTCCCAGTAATGGGACCACCCTTCACTTTACCAGATGGGCACCTGCGGTGCGGCTAACTGCTTCGCGTGGCTGGTATCTGGAAAACAACTTACCGTGACTCCGTGGCCCGGCACTGCGACGTCAGATGAATATTCCAGCAGAAATACAAAAGGCCGCTCCCCAAAGGAAGCGGCCTTTTGTATTTCTGCGCAAAAGAAGGCTAGAACGGGTTGATCTTGCTCAGACCCTTCTTTTTCTTGTGCTTGCTGGAGGACTCGTCGCTCTGGTCCACCTTGGGCTCCTTCTTCTTTTTGCCGTTGTCGGCCGTGGCGGAGCTCTGCTGCGGCTTGGTGATCTCGTTCACCTGATCCGGAGCTTCGGTCGGCTTGTCGGCGGCGGGCAGAGCCGTCGTCTTGTCGCCCACCGGCTTGACCACCGCATTGGGGTCGGAGTTCGGCGCGCTCACGATCGAAACGCCCACGCCCGAACCACCCTCGGGGGCAGCCATCTGCAGCGGAGCCTGTGAAGGAGCATCGCTGCGCGGAGGCTCGTTCACGCCGGTCGGCTTGGCAGCCGCCGCCGCCGGATGCTCGGCATTGATCGCCTGCTGGAAGATCTCCATGTTGTCCTTGGCCACGTCAGAGGCCAGAACACGCTTGGGATCGGTCAGTGTGGGCTCGCCCACGTGCACCGCTTCCACCACCGTCGGACCATGCTTGATCAGGCCCAGCGTCTTTTCGGTAAAGTGCAGCGGCTGACGGCTCTGCTCCTCGGCTTCGCTTTCGGCAATGGCCTCTTGCGTAGGCTCAGGAACCGGGCGGTTCATGGCCACCAGACGGTCGCGTGCGTCTTCCACGTGCGCTGCCATCGGGTAACGGGTAATCACCTTGGTATAGGCTGCGGCTGCGCGTTCCTGATACATCGCGGTCAGCCGTTCCTTCAGCTTGGCCGGAATGTTCGGGGCAATCTGCACATTGCGGGCCATGCCGGAGTAGGCGTCGCCAATGCCCAGCAGCACCTCATCGCTCCTGGAATAGAGCGGATAGGCGTCAGCCACGGTCTGCAGGCGGGCGATGGCCGCGTTATAGTTGTCGCGGCTGTTGTAGTAAAGACCGATCTGCGCTTCACGCTCGGCCAGAACCTCCTGCACATCGCGCAGCTTCTGCTTGGCGCGCGGAATCAGGGCCGAATCCGGGAACATATTGATCATCTCCCGGTAGTGCTTTTCGGCGTTCTGGGCGTTGTTGAAATCGCGATCCGGCTTCTCCATCTGCTCGTAATAGATGTCGGCCACCTTCATCTTGGCCTCGGCCGCTTCGGGCGCGTCGGGGAAGAAGGTGATGAAATCCTGATACTCGGCCTCGGCCTGGGTCAGCGCCGCCGTGCCGCCTTCCTTGAACCAGCTGTCGCCCACGCTGAGCTTGGCGCGCATGCGGTACTCGGAGTCCGGGTAGGTGTTCAGCAGCGTCTGCAGATCGAGCCGGGCCACGTCAAAGCGGCCCTTCTTCAAGGCGATCATAGCCTTGTCGTAGAGCTCCTTATCCGGCTGCTTGGACTGCACGTTCCCCAGGGGATTGGCGCTCAAATCCTCATTTTTCTTATGCTTATGCTTCAGCCGCTCCCGCGAGCGAGCCTGGCCAGAGACCGAGCCCAGTACGAGAACTGCCAGCGCCACCGCTGCGATCTTTTTTGACAACCGGTTCATACCACCTCATGCGGGTCGGGGAGCCGATAAACACACTCCCGCCCCTAACTTGCTCATCGGTAAAATTCTACCTTGCCGGACCCTATCCCGTATTTTTGATTGGCCGCGGAGGCCCACCAAAACAGGAAAAATCACTCGCCGGCTGCGGTACGGGCTGCCTGAAGCAGCGACCGGGCGTTCTCTTCGGCCTTGCCGCCGCCGAAAACCGCATTGCCAGCCACCAGCAGCTCTGCTCCTGCTTGGACGATGGAAGCCACCGTATCGTGAGCCACTCCGCCGTCCACCTCGATTTTATAGCTCAAGCCAAGTTCCTGACGCAGCTCACGGAGCCGACGGATCTTGTCCAAAGAAAAGGGAATAAACTTCTGCCCGCCAAAGCCTGGATTCACGCTCATCACCAGCACATGGTGAACCATGGGCAAAATGAGGCGGAGCGAATCGACCGGTGTATGGGGGTTCAGCACCACGCCCGGCTTCATGCCGTGGCTGGCAATCAGCTCCAGCGTCCGGTGCAGGTGAGGGCAAGCCTCCACATGCACGCTCAGCCAATCGGCTCCGGCATCGGCAAAGGCCGTCACATAATCGTTGGGGTCCGTAATCATCAGATGGCAGTCGAGCGGCAGTTTGGTCGCCTTGCGCAGGCTTTTGACCACCGGCGGACCCAGCGTAATGTTGGGCACAAAGTGTCCGTCCATCACATCGACGTGAATCACCGTGCCGCCGCCACGCTCGGCCGCGGCCACATCCTCGGCCAGACGGGCAAAATCAGCAGAAAGAATTGACGGAAGCAGCTCTACCATAGGTCCTGACGACGACCTCCCTGCCCGCCAGTGTAACAGCCGGAGCCTGCAAAAAAGGGCCTTCCCGGAGGAAGACCCTTTTTAGGTTTTGCGCTCCCAGCGACTAAAAGTTCAGCGAAACCTTGGCTGACAGGTCACGCGGCGTTACATAGTGCGTGCCGCTGAAGGTCGACAGGAAGTTGTAAGGCGCGTACTTGTTGGTCAGATTGATGGCGGTCAGCGTCAAATCCACCTTGTAGCGGTTGGCGCGGAAGATGTTCTGCTTGCCGAGTGAGGCGTCGAAGAGGTTGCGCGGCGCAATGCGCGGCGGATTCTTGTCGTCATTCTCGGTACCCGGCGCGGGAATCGAAACCAGCGTGGAACCATACTGCGAGGCCGCGCAGGAGCTGAAGCCCTTGGTGCGCGTAGCCTCCACACCGCCGCAGGTCAACCCGGCCTGCGCCTGCTGGTCATAGGTCAAGCCGCTCAGGTCCACCGTACCATTGCTGCTGGTGGCATAAGGCACGGAACCGGACACCATGCCCGAATCGTAACGCCAGTTCCAGCCCACCCACGGACCACGACGGCCAAACTGATACTGCAGGTGGGTGTCCTGGTTGTACTTTTCATCGTGGTCGATGCGGAAGGCCGAGTTCGATGTAGCGACCGTAGCGCCCGCGCCAGCCACCTGAGGATTGAAGAAGCGGGCGGCCACCGAAGACATGACCACATAAGCGCTGAAGTTGTGCCGTTCCGGCACACTCACGTTCATCGCCCATCCGGGGATCTTCGCGTTGTGCCAGTCAATGGGGAAGGTAATAGGCGTATTGCCGAGCACGCTGAAATCAAAGGCGTTGTGGGTGTACTTCCAAATGTACTCGCCGCTGACCACCGCCCAGCCGTGAATGCCCTGCTGGAATCCGGCATGGAACTCGTTGCGATAGCCGGGAGCCATGGTGCTGGAAACACCCGAACTGCAGCTGAGCAGCGGCGAAAGCACCGCGTCGGCGCAACCATTGCTCGACAGCACCAGATTCTCATTGAACGGGGTTTCCAGCGTGCGCGCATAGCTGGCGCGCAGCACCGTGGCCGAGGGCTTGACGTTGTAGGCAATGCCCACGCGCGGCTCAAGCTGGTTGGCCTTGGTCAGTCCGTTATAGATGTCTTCACGCAGGCCAAGATTGAAGAGCCAGTTACCAGCCTTGATCTGATCCTCGGCATAGAGCGCCAGCTCTTTCACGTCGGTCTGACCGTGGAAGTAGTAGTCGCTGCCGCCGCGCGTCAGATCGTAAGGTGCAAGCACCGTCAGATAGGCGCTGTTCACGCTGTAGCCATAGGTGGCGCACTGCGCCGTGGACGACAATCCGGCCACCGAAGCACCGCTCGCATCCACACAGGGCGCGTTCAGTTCGGCATCCACCACGCCCAGCCAGTCGTTTTCCCGCAGGAAAGTCTGGCCGTACTGCACGCCTGCCTTGACGCTATGAATACCGTGCGCATAGCTGATGTCAGCATGCACGGCGGCGTTGGTCAGGGTGCGGGACTGCTTGATCGACGAGGTCTGCAGATTGGTCGGGCCAAGGTCGGCTAGCGGATTGCCGCTGGGGTAGTAGTGATACTCATCGCGGCGCACAAACGCGCCCACATTCAGCACCGAGCTGTCGTTGACGATGCGCGTGTACGTCGGCGAAACGTTAAAGGTCTTGATCTCGGAGTGCTGATCGGTATTGCCCACATTCGCATAGACTGGATCGGCCGTCGTGCCGCCGCTCACCACATTCTGCACGTTCAGATTGTCGTAGGCGTTTGGCGTCTGGAACCAGGAACGGCTGAAGTTCAGGTCCAGATGCATCGAGTCAACCTGCGTCAGCGTGCGGTCAATGCGGTCAAAGAAGTTCTGCTCATTGCCCTTGGCGTGGAAGACCTTGAACTCCGGCGGATCGAGGAAGCGGCCGGTGTTCAGCGCGTCAGCCTCAAAGAAGTTGCCCCAGTCCTTGCCACCATAGGAAATATCGAAGTTGCCGCTGGTGGAACCGAATGAGCCGTACGAAGTGCCGATGGAGCCGGTGGGTACGTTGATTCCCTGCCCCGAACGCGTAGTGGCCACAATCACCAGACTGGTTTTGCCGCCGTACTCCGCCGGCGGAGCACCGCTGATCACCTGCAGCGACTGAATCGAGTCCGAGGGAATCTGATTGCTGAAAACCTTGCTCTGCTGATCGGTAATGGACTGGCCATCGACCGAGAACGAGTTGGAAGCATGATCGCCCAGACCATGGAACAGCCCATTGGAATCCGCCGCAACGCCCGGTGTAGTCTGCGTAACCAGCGCACTGAGCGAAGAGGACTGGCTTTCCAGCGGCACCTTCAAAAACAGGTCGCGGTCCACGTCGGTATGAAAAGTGGGATCGTTCTCCACCAGATCGCCGGACGACTCCACCGTAACCGTGGTGCTGGAGGAGGCAATCTGCAGAATCACCTTCACCGTGCTGCCCACCACCGAACGCAGATCCACGCTCTGTGAGGTCGCGGCAAAACCGGCCGCCGATACATTCAGGCGATAGGTGGCAAACGGAATGTTGGCAATCTCGAACTGGCCGTCGGCGCCGCTGGTAGCCGTGCGGGAAAGACCACTGATGCTGCTGCTGAGGTGTACGCTGGCACCGGGAATCACCGCCCCACTGGGATCAGTGACTGAACCACGCACCGAACCGGCGTTTCCGCCCTGCGCGGCATGGACCTGAAGTGCAACACCAACAACTACAAAAAGGGAAAAAAGACGAAAGATTTTGCCGTAAATGGTCGGCATGAAGTGCTCCTTGAAACCCTGATCAATACAATTCACCAACAACGGCAAAGCATGCCGTCGCGCCTCGATGCATGAGGAAACGTCCAGACAGGACCGCACAAGATACAGGCCCATACGCGCGTCACAAGGACGCAGGAATTTTTACGGTTCTGAGGACGCTTAGCGGTTTTCTGGCGGGGGACGTATAAATTGGCGCGAACGACAACGCGAAACTACAGCGATGCGCTCATAGCGCGGCGTGCGACGGCCAACTTCGACCAGCACGATCAACATCACGGCAAAGGCCACCGGAGCCGCCGTCTGCAGTACAACGCAGAGCGGACAATGATCCAGATCGGTCTCGGTAATGTGGACGTGAGCGACCTGCGCAAAGGCCAACAGCGCAATCAGCGCCAGGCACAACACCGCCTTCCAGCCAAAGCCGGTAAAGCGGAGCCGTTTAGGAAGCAGCCTTTGCAAGTCTCTCGATAAACTCCTATGCCAAGAATACACAGATTGGATGAAGGCGGCGTAAGTTTGGTCGCAGTCAAAAACCGCCCAGGTAACCTGATCGAGGTTACGTTCTCCTGTGGCTAAACGAGTGAAGATCTATCGCAACCCTGCCGGATGGGGGTGCCCCCCGTTCCCGCTTTTGGAAGCTGGAAAAACACGCGCAACTCCGCGAGCGCGGAGCTTGCCTTGGGGAAGAAGAATTTAAAAAGGAAGAAAAAGAAGTGGTGGCCAAAGACGGGATTGATCCGCCGACAGCAGGCCTTTTCAGGGCCGCGGACCAGACCACTGCACCTCTGCGCAAATCCGCGAGCGCGGCAATTGCCTCAAAGAAAAAATGTTTTTGCAGGAAAGAAAAATGAGTGGTGGCCAGAGACGGGATTGAACCGCCGACGCCGGCCTTTTCAGGGCCGCGCTCTACCACTGAGCTATCTGGCCTCAGTGCAAATTTTGCTGCATCTTCTCTCTGGTTCCCCGTGTAACCCGGGCGGGTAGGAGACTTCCTCGAGCAACGTCCTGCAACAACTTTCTTAGTATAGCAAGCAAGCGGCAGAACGCCAAACCTGACCGCTTCGGGCAGTGGAAAACTTCTTTGTAAAGTCATTTCCCCCGCATGCCGGCTGCTCTACACTGGGGAACAATCATGAAACACGCCACCCCACTGCTTCTCTGCCTTGGCCTTGCAGTCACCGCTGCCGCCCAGAATCCCGCGCCCCAGCACTCTGCCGAGCTCCGCGCCGATCACGCCTACCAGAAGGACGCCGCACAAGGCCCCGAAGCTCTGCGCGCCTTCCTCGTCGGCTTTCCCAAGGGCGCTGACCTGCACGTCCACCTGAGCGGCGCGGTCTACGCCGAAACCTTCCTCCGCGAAGCTGCCGAAGACGGTGCCTGCATTGATCCCGATGCATTGGCCATCGTCAAAGCTCCCTGCACAGGCAAGCAGGTGCCTGCCACTGAGCTGAGCGGCAACCTGAGCGCCTCTGCGCAGGTGCTCTACGACAAGCTCGTTGACGCCCTCTCCATGCGCAGCTTTGTGTCCAGCGCCAGTTGGAGCGGCCACGACCAGTTTTTTGCCACGTTTGGTCGGGTTTCCGGGCTGAAAAAAGGCCATGCCGCCGAATGGGTCGACGAAGTGGCCAGCCGCTCCGCCGCCCAGAACCAGCAATATCTTGAGCTGATGCAAACACCGCCCTTCAGCCACGCCATTGCAGCCGCCCAAATGCTTGGCTGGCCTGCCGGGGAGCCTGACTTTGCCAACCTCCGTGAACAGATGCTGGCCAGCGGCCTGCGCGAAGACATTGCCACCGGACGCGAAGAAATGCGCTCCGCCGAAGCCGGCCGCCGCCAGCTGGAGCACTGCGCAAGTCCGCAGGCCGCGCCCGCCTGTCAGGTGCAGGTGCGTTTCATTTATCAGATTCTGCGCGGCAATCCGCCCCAGCAGGTTTTTGCCCAGACGCTGCTCGGCTTTGAAACCATCGCCGCCGCCATGGCCGCCCACGACGACACCTTCGTCGGCATCAACTTTGTCATGCCCGAAGACGGCTATCTTTCCATGCGCGACTACACCCTGCAGATGCGCATGCTCGACTACCTGCACTCGGTCTACCCACAGGTTCCCATCACCCTGCATGCTGGAGAGCTGGCCGGCGACCTGGTGCCACCCGAGGGCATGCGCTTCCACATCCGTGAGGCCGTCGAACTGGGCCACGCCCAGCGCATTGGCCATGGCGTGGACGTGATGCACGAAGACAACGCCAGCCAGCTCCTCAAGGAAATGGCCGACCGGCACGTAATGGTGGAAGTCAACCTGAGCTCGAACGAAGGCATTCTCGGCGTCCAGGGCGCGGCGCACCCGTTCCCGCTCTATCGCGCCGCCCATGTGCCGGTCGCGCTCTCCACCGACGACGAGGGCGTCAGCCGCATCGACATTACCCATGAGTACGTGCGCGCCGCGCTCGACTACAAACTGAGCTACAACGAGCTGAAGCAGCTGGCCCGCACCGGCATGGCGCACGACTTTCTGCCCGGCACGGACCTGTGGGCCAGCCCCGACGTCTTCACCACACTCACCGCCGCCTGCAAGGCCGACCAACCCGGCAGCGGCAAGCCGTCGAGCAATTGCAAGGCTCTGCTCGACCAAAGCCAAAAAGCCGCCGCCGAATGGGAGCTGGAACGGCGCTTCCGGGAGTTTGAACGGAGGTTCTAGGTGCTAGAGGATGGAAGCTAGAGGCTGGAAGCTGAAACCTCACGCTCAGCTTCGCGCAATTTATAATAGAACGAGCGCGCACGCCCACCGGGCCGCGCCCTGGAGTGCGAGAATGATCTTCAACATTCAGGAGATTATGAATCTCCTGCCGCATCGTTACCCTTTTCTGCTCATCGACCGTGTGGTCGAATTCGACCCCAAAGAGCGGTTGGTTGCCATCAAGAACGTCACCATCAACGAGCCCTTCTTTCAGGGGCATTTTCCTGGCGTGCCCATCATGCCCGGCGTACTGGTGATTGAAGCCATGGCTCAGGCCGGCGCCGTGCTGATGATGAGCGAGTTCGAAGACCGCGATTCAAAGCTGGCCGTCTTTACCGGCATTGAGAAGGCCAAGTTCCGCCGCCAGATCGTGCCCGGCGACCAGATCCGCATCGAGGTCAAGGTACTCAACTTCCGTCCCCGCGTGGGCCGCATGGAAGCCAGCGCCTACGTCGATGGCAAGCTGGCCTGCCAGGCCACGCTGACCTGCCAGATCGTGCCCAAGAAGCCGGCCGAATCTGCTGCAGCTCCTGCGGAGCCTGCCCAGTGAGCATTCATCCCAGTTCGATCATCGCCCCAGGAGCCGTTGTTCCCGAATCCTGCGAGATCGGTCCCTTCTGCACCATCGGGCCGGACGTCGTACTTGGCGAAGGCTGCAAACTGATCTCGCATGTGGTCATTGACGGTCACACGCGTCTGGGCGCGCGCAACACGCTCTACCCCTTCTGCTCCATCGGTGTTCCGCCGCAGGATCTGAAGTACAAGGGCGAGCCAACCCAGACGGTCATTGGCGATGGCAATACCATCCGAGAGTCGGTTACCATCAGCCGCGGCACCGTGGGCGGCGGCGGCCTTACCACCCTCGGCTCCGGTTGCCTGCTGATGACCTGCGCCCACATCGGCCACGACTGCCACGTGGGCGATGGCGTCATTATGGCTAACAACGCCACGCTGGCTGGCCACGTCCACGTTCAGGACTTCTCGACCGTAGGTGCGTTCTGCCCTGTGCATCAGGGCTGCACCGTCGGCAAGTACGCCTTCATCGGCGGCGGCACCATCGTCACGCAGGACGTGCTGCCCTTCAGCCTGACCTCGGCACGACGCGAAAACAAGGCCTTCGGCATCAATAAGGTTGGCCTCAGCCGGCGCGGCTTCTCTGCGGAACGTCTAACCACCCTGCAGAAGGCCTTCCGCTACCTGGTTGCCAGCAAGATGAACACCACGCAGGCCATCGAAAAGATCAAGGAACTGGAAGGCGACGACACCGCCCTTCTGGCCGAGTTCATCGAGAGCAGCCAACGCGGCGTGATCAAGTAACGTTTCCGTTGCCTGATTCTGCCCCTGGGGTTGTTTTCAACAACTGAAGCCCCAGGGGCTTTTTCAACTGCCCACCCAACCTACTTCGCGCTATGCTTTTGGACAGCGGAGGATGATCAATGCCAACGATCAGCATCTTCTTCGGAATTCTGATTCGCATGTACTTCAACGACCATTCCCCTCCACACTTTCATGCCATCTACGGAGAGCATGAAGCCGCAATCGCAATCGATTCCCTGACCGTGCTGGAAGGCACACTGCCCGCCCGCGCATTGAATCTGGCCTGCGGCACAGTTGCATCAGGGCGAGCTAATGACCGATTGGGAACTGTGCCGAAGCAAATTGGCTCCGCAAGCCATAGCGCCACTGATCATGCACTGGAATGTTGTTTCCATCGAACCGATACTGCCCCTTGCGCTTGCCGTCCGCTTTGCCGATGGCACCGAGGGCACCGTTCGCTTTGAATCCACGCATCTGACTGGCATCTTCTCCACACTCAAAGACCCTGAAGTTTTCCGTCAGGCTCACATCGAGAGCGGTGCCGTTTGCTGGCCGGGCGAGATCGACCTGGCACCCGACGCCATGTACCGCGAGATTCGCCAGACCGGCGAATGGGTTCTTCGCTAAGAGGATTTTCTTGACACATCATTCAAACCACAAGCTGGGCCTGATCGCTGGCAACGGCCGTTTTCCTTTTCTGCTGCTTGACGCCGCACGCGCCGAAGGCATTTCTGTGGTGGTAGCCGCCATCAAGGAAGAAACCGACCTTGAGATTGAAGCGCGCGCCGCCGCTGACCCGCAGATTGTCGTGCACTGGCTCTCGCTTGGCGAACTCTCGAAGCTGATCGACACCTTTCACAGGGAAGGCGTCACCAAAGCCGTGATGGCCGGGCAGGTCAAGCACAAGCAGATTTTTTCTTCCATCCGGCCCGACTGGAAGCTGGCCAAACTGCTGATGAGCCTGCGCACCCGCTCCACCGACATGCTGCTGGGCGCGGTCGCCAAAGTGCTCGGCGATGAAGGCATTGAATTGATCAGTTCTACAGCTTATCTTGAGCCGCTGCTGGCACAGGAAGGCGTTTTAAGCGCGCGCCAGCCCACCGAGGACGAGCTGCGTAACGTCTCCTATGGCATGGGCGTGGCCAAGGCCGTCGCGGGCTTCGACATCGGCCAGACCGTCGTTGTGGCCGCCCAGGCCTGCGTCGCCGTAGAGGCCATGGAAGGCACCGACGCCACCATCGACCGCGCTGGCCAGCTCATGGGCTCGCTCGAAGGCGACTCCAGCACGCTCGACCGGGCGCTGACCGTCGTCAAGGTAGCCAAGCCCAATCAGGATATGCGCTTCGATGTTCCGGTTATCGGCATGCGCACCCTCGATTCCATGATCCACGCCGGAGCCAGTTGCCTTTCCGTCGAGGCCGGTCGCACCCTGCTCTTCGACCGCGAGGCGATTCTGACCCGCGCGAGTGAAGCTGGCATTGCCATCGTCGCCGTCCCCCGCGGAGAATAGTCCACCGTTCCTCCAGCTCGCGCATCGAATGACTGTACGAGTGACTCCCCGGAGGTTTTCATGAAGTTTTTCTCCCGCATCGTTGCCGCCTGCATCCTGCTTTCAGCGGTTGCACTGCACGCACAAACCACACCCACTCTGCCTGCGCCGGGGCAACTTGCGCCCACCTTCAGCCTGCCTTCGCAGGACGGCAAACAGATTTCACTCGCTGACTTTCACGGCAAGTGGGTCGTGCTCTACTTCTACCCCAAGGACATGACCTCGGGCTGCACCATCGAAGCGCACAACTTCCAGCGCGACCTCAAGCTCTTTGAAGCACGCAACGCCGTGGTTCTGGGCGTGAGCGTGGATTCACCGGAAAGCCACCAGAAGTTCTGCACCAAAGAAAGCCTGAGCTTTCGTCTGCTGGCCGACACCAGCCACAGCGTCACTCAGGCCTACGGCTCACTGGGCTCGTTCTTGGGCATGACCATCGCCCAGCGCAACACCTTCCTGATTGACCCGCAGGGCAAAATCGCACACGCATGGACGAAGGTAAGTCCGGCCACGGCGTCCAGCGATGTGCTCACCACTCTGGCCTCTTTGCAGTAGCACGGCTCTCGACCAAAGCCCGAAGAAGAACCAGAAAACAGACGCAAAAAAGCCCGGCGCAATGCCGGGCTCTTTTGCTTGCCTGGGTTGGTTCGTTGCCTTACTACTTCTTGGCAGGAGCCTTTTTCGCAACAGCCTTCTTGGCGACTGCCTTCTTCGCAGGAGCCTTCTTGGCGGGAGCCTTCTTGGCAACTACCTTCTTGGCTACAGCCTTCTTGGCAACAGCCTTCTTGGCTACAGCCTTCTTGGCAACTGCCTTCTTGGCAACTGCCTTCTTGACGACGGCCTTCTTCACAGGAGCCTTCTTGGCCACTGCCTTCTTCGCAACCGCCTTCTTTGCAGGAGCCTTCTTCACTGCTGCCTTCTTGGCGGGCGCCTTCTTTGCTGCCTTCTTAACTGCCAACTTAGTACCTCTTTTGGTGATTTTGCTGGCGCCTGTCTTCGCGGTGGCCTTCTTGGCCACTGCCTTTCCGCCCTTCGCGCCAGTGCTGCTCTTCTTGGGGGCGGACTTCTTCGCGGCCTTTTTGGCCACAACCTTCTTCGCGGCTGCCTTCTTGGCTACGGCCTTTTTGGCCGGAACCCTCTTGGCTACTTTCTTGCCCGAAGATTTCTTCTTTTTTACCGGTACGATCTCCGGCTCAACGACCATCACGATCTCGGCATCTTCGATCAATTCATCATCGTCCGAGTCCGTCAGAATTCCTGCGATTTCCACCGCGTCGTCGTCGGCAAAGTCTTCGACCAGATTCAGATCCTGCGGCTCGCCCGTCGGCTCACCGTCACTCATGGCGTACATACCGAATA
Source organism: Telmatobacter bradus (assembly GCF_048629425.1). Taxonomy (NCBI): domain Bacteria; kingdom Pseudomonadati; phylum Acidobacteriota; class Terriglobia; order Terriglobales; family Acidobacteriaceae; genus Telmatobacter; species Telmatobacter bradus. Next base: position 139,339 of record NZ_CP184532.1, on the reverse strand, counting down.
CTTCTTCCATCCGATTTGCCTCCAGCGGCTCGCCGCTGTCCAGATCCCGCTTCCACCCTGCTCGAAATACATTCCATCTCTGCACGGGGAAACTTTGTAGCTATAGCTTGCAACCAAACAAGGGCAGATGACAAGTATGTATTTCGATCCGCGCCATTTTTTTGTTCTTTCTGCGCCTACTTCTTCTTGGCTCTTCTCCTGCCCGCGTGATGCGTCCCTGCTTCAGCCTTGGTTTCGGTCTTCGTTTCAGCCTTGCTTCCGGCCTTCGTCTCGGTCTTCGATCCAGTCTCGGCTCTCGCTCCAGGCTCCGTTTTCTTCGCGGCTTCTTCTGAACGTTTCGCAGAAGATTCCGAACGCTTCGTCGACGGTTCTTTCTTCTCAGCTACATCGGCTTTTTTGTCCGTTCCATCAGCCTTGGGTTCACTCTTTACGCAGCTTCCATGCGCATGGCGCGAACTTCTGTGCACCTTGCATGGCGTCTGGCCCGTGCTACCCGCGGCCTCTTCCTTGCTCGCATGTTCGCTCTCGTGCTTTGCGGTCGATGCCGTAGCCGGTTCCGATACATGCAGTCTGCGGCCCGCTTCCATCCTCACGCTCGTTCCACTCAGCTTGTTCCAGTGGCGCAGATCAGCCAAAGAAACTCCAAAGCGATCGGCGATCGTTACCAGCGTATCTCCCTTGCGCGTTGTGTAGCTTTGCGAATGCGATTCCACAACCGCGCCACGCTGCCGCACCGCCGGTGCTGCTGCCTGCGGAATCGCCAGCGCCTCAACGCCCTTCAAGTCCGCATCGGCCTGCAGTTGGTTGGCTTCTGCCAGTGCACTCGAACTCACATGGAACTTGGCTGCCACCGAGGCCAGCGTCTCTTCGCTGCTGATGCGGTGATAGCGCCAGCCGTTGCGGTGCGACTCCGGCACCAGCGCAATGCGCTGTTCGTAGAGCGTCGCGGTACCAGCCGGCAGATGCAAATCGAAGCTCGTATCGGGCGGCGTGACCGTACGCAGCAGGCTCGGGTTCAGCGCCTGCATCTCTTCAAGTGGCGCGCCCACAATATCCGACACCAGCCGCAAGTCTACCGAGTAGTTGATGGTCACCGTATCGGTCAGCACCGGAGGATCCAGCGCCAGCTCGTCCAGTCCGTACTCCGTGGGATGATTGGCCACGATGATTGCGGCCAGAATTTCCGGCACGTAGCCCTTGGTCTGCGCCGGCAGATTGTTGCGGCGGTAAAGCTCCCAGAAGTCGGCATAGCCGGTCTTCTGCACCGCGTGCTGCACATTGCCCGTGCCCCAGTTGTAGGCGGCCATGGAAAGATACCAATCACCGAGCTGGTTATAGATGAACTTCATGTAGCGGGCATAGGCGCGGGTCGACTTTTCCGGATCAAAGCGCTCGTCCACGTACGCCGTGCGCGCCAGTCCATAGAATTTGTCGTTGGGCATGAACTGCCACATGCCGCCGGCATGAGAACCCGGATTCATGGCCCGTGGATTGAAGCCCGACTCGGCCACCGCCAGATAGATCAGATCCTGCGGCACGCCTTCCTCGGCCAGCACGCGTTCGATCATCGGCTTGTAACGGCCACCGCGCTGCATCGAGTGCAGCAGCGTGTAGTGGCCGCGCTTGGTGTTGGCAAAAAAGTTGATATACCCCGCCACGTAATCGTTCACCACCAGCGGCAAATCCGACTTGGTCGTGGCCAATTCTGCCCGCGCCTTGGCCACCAGGTTCGGATCCACGGTGAAAGTCACGTCCGCGGCAGCTTCCGCCGGCGTCTCTTCCTCCTGCGCAGTGAATCCATTGCCCCGCTTGAGCACTTCCATCTCCAGACCGTTCACCTGATCCAGAATGCGGTTGAACTCATCCTGCAACTGCGGCGTCGTCTTGATGTCGATCTTCGACTGCAGCATCAGGTCAACGGCCATATCGAACTCGGCCTTGGCCTCTGCCAGGCGTCCCTTCTGATAGGCCACTGCGCCGCGCTTGTAGGCCTGCTCCACCTGCTCCGTCAGCGCATGCACGCGCTGCTGCTGCAGCTCGTTCGGCGTCAGATGCACGGCCACAGGACCACTTGCAACCGGCAACGCCGGGGCCGTGGCCTGGGGCTTTTCCGCAACGGGCACAGCCTGCCGGCTGGTCGGCGTGCAGCCTGTCAGCCACAACCCCAGCAACGTGCTGGCGGCAGGCAACAGGGAACTCGCGCTCCGTACTGGGAACGCACGCGACGACAACGATGAGGAGTTTCTCACGAAAGGCACTATGCCGATGATAAGCTATGCCATGGAGGCTTTGCGCGTTCAAATCGCTCATTCCCTCTCCCCTTGCCCGCATGGACACCCATCACATACGAAATTTCGCCATCATTGCCCACATCGACCACGGTAAGTCGACGCTCAGCGATCGTCTTCTGGAGTTGACCGGCGCGCTTAGCCAGCGTGAAATGCAGGCCCAGGTGCTTGACGCCATGGACCTCGAACGTGAACGCGGCATCACCATCAAAGCTCATGCCGTACGCATGATGTACAAGGCAAAAGATGGCATCACCTATCAGCTGAATCTGATCGACACACCTGGTCACGTCGATTTCAGCTATGAGGTTTCGCGCTCGCTCGCCAGTTGCGAGGGCGCTCTGCTGGTGGTGGATGCCAGCCAGGGCGTGGAAGCGCAGACTCTCGCCAATGCCTACCTGGCCATCAATCACGGCCTTGAGATCATTCCGGTCATCAACAAGATTGATCTTCCCTCGGCCGACATTGTGCGCACTCAGGAAGCCATCGAGCAGGCCGTCGGACTCGACGCCACCGATGCCATTCCCGTCAGCGCCAAAAGCGGCATCGGCGTCGCTGAGCTGTTGGAAGCCATCGTGCATCGTCTGCCTCCGCCCAAAAGCGAAGACGAAGCGCCGCTCCAGGCGCTCATCTTTGACTCGTGGTTCGATGCTTATCGTGGCGTCATCGTGCTGGTGCGCGTGATGCAGGGCGTCATGCGCAAGGGCCAGCGCATCCGCTTCATGTCGAACGGCAGAAACTACGAAGTCGACTCCATGGGCGTGCTCTGCCCCAAGCCGGTTGAAATTGCGGAACTCCGCGCCGGTGAGGTTGGCTTTTTTGCCGCCACCATCAAGACCGTGGCCGACACCAAGATTGGCGACACCGTCACCGATGCCGCCGCTCCGGCCGCGCATCAGCTACCCGGCTTTGAAGACATCAAGCCCATGGTCTTCAGTGGCCTTTACACCGTGGACTCGCACGAGCACACCCTGCTGCGCGACGCACTGGAAAAGCTGCGTCTGAACGACTCCAGCTTTTTCTTTGAACCAGAAAGTTCGGCCGCCCTCGGCTTCGGCTTCCGCTGCGGCTTCCTGGGTCTGCTCCACATGGAGATCATCCAGGAGCGCCTGGAGCGCGAGTACGAGCTGGATCTGATCACCACCGCCCCCGGCGTGCGTTACCACATCAAGCTCACCGACGGCCAGGTACTTGAAATCGACAACCCCTCGCGCTGGCCCGACCCGACCAACATCGATGAGATTCGCGAACCGGTCATCACGGCCAAGATTCTGACCAACGAAGAATACGTTGGCGGCATCTTTAAACTGGTCGAAGAAAAGCGCGGCAAGCAGGTCAACTTTGAGTACGTCACGCCAACCCGCGTGCTGCTCACCTACGAGCTGCCGCTCAACGAGATCGTTCTGGACTTCTACGACCGCCTCAAGAGCGTCTCCCGTGGCTACGCCTCACTCGATTACCAGTTAGCTGGCGAGTGGGTTTCCCCCATGGTCAAGATGGATATTCTGGTGGGTGGTGAGCCGGTTGACGCGCTCTCCCTCATCGTCCACCACGACTTTGCCTACGAACGCGGCCGCGCCCTGGTTTCCAAGATGCGTGAGCTGATCCCGCGCCAGCAGTTCGAGGTGGCTATTCAGGCTGCCATCGGAGCCAAGGTTGTGGCCCGTGAAACCGTCAGCCCCCTGCGCAAAAACGTTCTGGCCAAGTGCTACGGTGGCGACATCAGCCGTAAGCGCAAGCTGCTTGAAAAGCAGAAAGAAGGCAAGAAGCGCATGAAACGCATCGGCAAGGTCGATATTCCGCAGGAAGCCTTCCTGGCTGTACTGCGCATCGGCGAAGAACAGAAATAGCATTCATGGGCGTCTTCTTGTCCTGAAGACGCCCGGCATTCTCCGCTTGTTACATTCTTCTGTTACATCCCTTGATCCTGCTGCATTTCCATACACCTGTGGAAAGCCTCTGGATACTTTCGCGGAAATTTCCAGCTTGTCAATAGCCATTACGGACCGATCAAGGATTCACATCACATTGATATAGAGTGACTTACCCCATATAACAAAACATACACTTATAGTGCAAACGCATATTCCCCAACTTTTCGCCAGGCTTTCCAAATTATATCCACAGAAATATCCACAGTTTCAGAGCTTCAGGCCTGCTTTTTCGCCCTCTTTTTGCTCCCTGATCCACGTTGTGGAATTTTACCGGCTGCACCCCGCCTGAACCCCATGAAATCCTTGGCTTTTACAGGGTAAGTAGTCTGCAGAAGCCCTGCCCGGCGAAATAATCTGCTCAAACACAAAAACAAAGGCCCCGCCTTCAGGCGGGGCCTTTGCAACCTCAGTGCCGATTACTTGGCAGCGGGCTTCGGCGCCTCGGGGGCAGCCGGCGGAGCGGGCACGCCCGACTTCGCGTTGTAGGCATCGATCACAGCCTTGGTGATGTTGGTCGAGGGAGCGGCGTAGAGAACCGGCTGCTGCTCAAGGGAGACATCCAGAACAACCGTGTAGCCCTGCTGCTCAGAGTAGCCCTGCAGAACGTCGTACACCTTGCTGGCGAGGTTGTTGTAGACCTCGTGCATCGCCTGCTGGTAGTCGTTCTGGGCATCCTCAGCGTCGCGCTCAAGCTGCTTCTTCTTGACTTCGACGGCGGCGGCGCGGCTCTGCTGCTCGCCCGGAGCCAGCTTGTCACTGGCAGCCTGCAGCTGCTTGGTCAGAGCCTCAACTTCGTCATTGAGCTTCTTCAGCTGATCGCGGCGGGGCTCGAACTTCTTCTGCAGGTCGGCAAAGTTGCGCTGGCCTTCATTGGTTTGGGCTACGGCCATCTGGAAGGCGATCACAGCCACCTTGGCGGGACCAGCAGGGGCTGCGGCCGGGGTTTGAGCAGAGGCGCTCAGGACCAGTCCCGAGGCCAGCGTGACAATGAGTGCAAGCGTACGCTTCATGTGATTCAAAAGCTCCTTCGGAATTCCTGTGCTGTTGCGGGCGCACTTCAAGCACTCCCGCGCCCCTGAGCAACCTCACGTTTCTTGGATTCTTCCACACACTCAACGTGAGCAGACAAAAAAGACGCGATCGGAGACGTCAGCAGGAACTAGAAGGATTATAGGGGGCCGGGGTGGGAGCGTCAAACCATTCCGTGGTGAATTCATGCAGTAAATTCGCGCTTTTCTGCGATTTTGCTATCCCGGCGCACGCAATGGAAAAGGCCGCTCCCTGGGAGCGGCCTTTTCTGGACTCTGCCGGAGGGCAAAGCGTTAGAAGGTAGTGGAAATCGAAAGCCGGAAAGTCTTGCGCGGCTCGCGATACACATACCGGCTGCCATACGCCGAGCTAACTTCGTCGTAGGTGTAATCACCCGCGCCACCCGTCGGGAACATCGAACGCGTAATCAGGCTGGTATTGCAGTTGCTCTGATTCTTGCCAATGGCCAGAGCAGAGTTGCAATACGGCTGTTCATACAGGCGCAGCGGGTTGTAGGCGTAGTAAAGGCGGAACGGAGCGTTGACGATCGGCATGATCATCGACACCTCAGCACCGGTCGACATGCGGGGCACAAAGTTGGTGCCCGAAATCGGCCGAATGTCACGCTTGAAGCCTACATTGTGGCCCGAGATGCCGTCGATGCAGACGCCGTTGATGGTGTCCACCGTCGGGCAACCATACTGCGCCGCAAGCAGTGAGTCGAAGCCTTCCACACTCTGCTGCAACTGTCCCTTGTTCACGGCCGCGTTGAGGCTGAAGTCGTCAAAGAGAGCGAACATCAGCGGCCCAACGACCGGAATGCGATATTCCAGGTTGGTGGTCAGGTTGGTATCGCCACCGATCGAGGCAATGCCGTAGACCGGGATCGGCACCGAGATGCACTGGTTCTCCTGCGCATTCGAAGCGTCACGCGGTACGCAGCTGCCATCCGGGTTCATCAACTCCACCGTGGTACGGGTGGGCACGTAGCCGTAGGGCGTAGCGCTGCGCATGTCAAAGCCGCGCAGTTCGTTCTCACCACCGCCGTAGAAGCGGTTCTGCGGAGGTGCCACCTCGCCGCCGTAGCCCTGCACGTAACCTAGCTGGGCACGCATGGCCAGAATGTTCCGGCCATTCTCCGACGGAATCAGGTAATGCATCGGAATGTATCTTTTGGCCGCAATTTCCGGCGCAAAGTAGCGGACGTTGCCCCACAAACCGGCAAACTGCAGGGCCGCAGTATATTCCTTGCCCGAACGGGGCCGCTGCGGATTGCTGACTGTGTTGTAGGTGTACGAAGCCGAGAGCGAGCTGTTCACAATGCCATTCAGGGCGTTGCTGCTCTGAATGCCGGAACGGAAGCTGATCGTCTGGAAGAAGGTCTGCGACGCCGTGCTGAATGCAGTAATGGAGGACCGGGTCAACGAGTAGGTCATGCCCACCCGCTGGAAGGCGTGACGCCGCAGCGGGTAGTTCAGCGAGAAGTTCATACCCGTCGATGCCTGATTGTAGTTCTGCGTCAGCGACTTTTCAGCCGAGGTCAGGTTGGCAGAAGCACCGCTGGTGGTCTGCATGCCCTTGGCCGCGTTGTAGTCCTGCTTGTTGTTGAAGATCTGGAAACCGACGTTGATCGGGCGGTTCTTGATGTAGGGCTGGGTGAAACCGAAGAGGAACTGCCGGTTCATGTTGCCCATGTTGGCCTGCAGGCTGAGCGTTTCGCCCATACCCAGGAAGTTGTTGGTCTGATAGTTCAGGCCAATGTAAGCTCCCGAGCTGCCGCTCATGCCACCGTTCATGCCGATCGAGTTCTTGCCCTTTTCCTTCACCTTCAGGAGCAGTTCGACCGTGCCAGCGTCGGCATCCTGATGGGCTTCCGAATCCTGATCCACCTTCAGCGGTTCAAAGTATTCAAGCTGGTTCAGGCGCAGCAGGCTGTACTCCCACAGTTGGGAGTTGTAGACCGAACCTTCGTCCAGCATCAGTTCGCGGCGGATGACGCGGTCGCGGGTGATGGTGTTGCCCTGGAACTCGATGCGGCTCACATGGAAGGCCTTGCCTTCGTCAATGTCCACATCCATCGAGACAGTCTTCTTCTGCTCGTCGTAGCTCATCTTCGGAATGGCGCCGAAGTTGATGTAACCCAGCTGACCGTAGGCCTTCTTCAGGTTTTCCAGGCCCTTGCCGATCATGGTGGCGTTAAAGTAGTCGCCATCCTTGACCGCAAAGGTAGAACGCAGCGCCCGCTCGTTGGTCACGGCCTTATTGCCGGTAAAGGTGATCTTGTGCAGGCGGTAGCGGCCACCCTCTTCGATCGGCATCAAAATATCGATGCGCTTGCCCTTGTTGGGGCGGAAGGTGAACCAGTTCAGACCACCCTGATCGCGGATCTGCGTCTTCGGCGATTCCACGGCGGCATTGGCATAGCCCTTGTCGCGGTAGGCCTGACGCACGCGCTCCGAGTCTTCTTCGAGCTTGGTGGCATCAAAGGTCTGGCTGAACAGATCTTCAAAGATGATCGAATAGGGAATGCCGATCGGCTTCAAGTTCTTCATCGAGCGGCGCAGCACCAGACCGCTCATGTGCTCGTTGCCGACGAACTTGATTTCGCCAACCTTGACGACCGGGCCTTCCTTGATATTGAAGTTCACCTGCACCGAGGCCGGAGGAATGGTCTTCACTTCGGTCTTGATGGTGGCAAACTGGTGACCGTGCTCAGCCAACAAGGTCTTGATCACCGTCTCGGCGCGCTTGATGCGGGTCTGGTCAAACTGGCTTTCCACCGACAGGCCGACCTTCTCCTTTTTGAAGCGATCGAGCACGTCGGAGTTCGACACCGCGTTCAGACCTTTGTAGTTGATCTCACGGATGGTCGGTTTCTCGCGCAGAAAGATGTTCAGAATGATGCCCTTCTCCGAGTCCTCGCGCTCCATGCGCAGGTCCTCGAAGTAGCCCATATTCCACAGCGAGTTGAAGTCGCGCTCGATCGAGATCGGATCGTAGGCGTCGCCCACATGTGTGAACAGACGGGCCAGCACGGTCTCTTTAGGGATGCGCCGGTTGCCGATCACGCGGATCTGCTCGATCGTCTGCTGCTGCGCCTGAAGCGAAACAGCGGTGACTGCCAGGGCCAGCAACACCACCGTCCGCGCGAAGCGGGCGGCGCTGTGCAACGCGCGCCGGAAAGAGGTGCGCTGCGGCTTCACCGGGCTGGCGTCCAGCGGCGAGCGAAAATTCTGGTGCGTTCCAAAGTTCGGCTTCACGGGAAGAATATGCACACCCTCATTGCTGAAAAATCAGATCCTGCGAAAGGAAAGATTGATTATATTGGACCACGGTCCCCCCGCCCAAACAGGCAGAGCAACCAGCCATCCGCGAACCGAATCTTCCTTCTCGTTTTCCCGGCCGCAGAGGTTCTCCGCAGTCGGACCGGCCCCCTTGAGGGACCCACTCCACAGTCTACCGGAACAAACCGGGTTACGGCTTGCATGAATCCCCTCTGTTACCGGTAGCATCCTTTTTGACGTATACACTTGCCGGTTGGCACTGTCTCCGGCCGAGGTTTTCCTGTCATGGACAATAATATTTCTCCGCTGTACCAGCTTTCCGCTCCCTTACTGGACGGCCGAGAGCAGTTTTTACGCGCCTTCCAGGGCCAGACGTTGCTGCTGGTGAACACCGCCAGCCACTGCGGCTTTACCCCACAATATGCAGGCCTGGAGGAGCTTTTCCGCCGTTATCAAGCCCGCGGCTTCCAGATTCTGGCCTTTCCTTGCAACCAATTTGGTGCACAAGAACCTGGCTCCTCCGCCGAAATTGGTTCTTTTTGCCAAAAAAATTTTGGCGTCACCTTTCCCGTCTTTGCCAAAATCGAAGTCAACGGTCCCCGAACCCACCCCATCTACCGTTTTTTGAAGCGCCAGAAGCCCGGCATCTTTGGGCCTCTGCTGGGCGGACGCATTGGCTGGAACTTCACCAAATTTCTGGTCGACCGTTCCGGCCGGGTGGTTGCCCGCTACTCTCCGGCAACAAAGCCGGAAAAGCTTGCAAGCGTCCTTGAAAAATTGCACAACGGGGTATGAAAAAACGCACGGCCTGGAAAAATCTTCCGGAAGCGGCCAGTGGAAAATTCTAATGCATTGATTTCAGAACCTTTTTATCGTTTCCGAATGCTTTCTGCCCTAAGATGTGTTTGATTGGGCAGGTTGCAATCGTTTGCATTGCGGCGTCTCGGGCCAGACTAGCTTCGTCTACCATAATGGTACCTGCTGCTATTTGGACCTTATCAATCGCGTCACCCCTGCCGAGCGGCCCTCCGCCCGGCATACAAATCCTGGCTGCCGGAGAAAGTCCTCCCCACGGATCCCTGCTCACCTTGCTCTACTGGCGCGCACGGCGCTCTGTCGGAGAGATTGACGTTTCTTAGATCCCGGTGCCGGAACGGATTTTTGCCCTATGTGGATTGTCCGGCTTGCACTGCGTAGGCCCTACACCTTCGTAGTCGCTGCTTTTCTGGTTCTTATCCTTGGTGTGTTCAGCATCCTTTCGATGCCGACGGATATCTTCCCCAACATCAATATCCCGGTCGTGTCCATCGTCTGGAGCTACACAGGACTCTCTCCCGAAGAGATGTCCAACCGTATCACTTCCCCCAGTGAGCGAGCTCTTACGAGCACGGTCAACGACATCGAGCACGTCGAGTCACAGACGCTCAACGGCACCTCGGTCATCAAGGTTTACTTTCAGCCTCACGTCAACATTGGTAACGCCGTGGCGCAGGTAACCGCCATCTGCCAGACGCTGCTCAAACAGATGCCTCCAGGCGCCACTCCACCGCTGGTTCTGCAGTTCAGTGCCTCCAGCGTACCTGTACTGCAGCTGGGCTTCTCCGGTCAGGGCCTGAACGAGCAGCAGCTCAACGATTTGGCCTCGAACACGGTCCGCACCCAGTTGGCCACCATTGAAGGCGCCCAGTCTGGCTTTCCCTATGGCGGCAAAACCCGCCAGGTTCAGGTCGACCTGAATCTGCAGGCCCTGCAGGCCCATGGTCTTTCGCCCATCGACGTCGTCAATGCGATCTCGGCACAGAACTACATTGCGCCTTCGGGCACAATGAAGATCAACCGCTTTGAATACGACGTCAAGACCAATTCCGCGCCCTCGGTCGTCGATCAGCTGAACGATATGCCCGTCAAGCAGGTCAACGGCACGACGATTTACATCCGCGACGTGGCCCATGTGCGGGACGGCTATCCGCCCCAGACCAACATCGTACGCGTGGACGGCAAGCGCGCCATTCTGCTGAGCATCATGAAGACCGGTTCGGCCTCCACGCTGGACATTATTGCCGGCATCCGCGCCAAGGTCGAACTGATCCGCGGTCAGCTCCCGCCGCAACTGCAGATTCACGCCCTCAGCGATCAGTCGATCTTCGTGCGCAGCGCCATTGATGGCGTGGTCCGCGAGGCCATCATTGCCGCCTGCCTGACGGCCATCATGATTCTGGTCTTCCTGGGCAGCTGGCGTTCCACCATCATCATCGCCGTCAGCATTCCGCTCTCGATTCTCTGTTCAATCATCATGCTGTCAGCCCTCGGGCAGACCATCAACATCATGACGCTGGGCGGTCTGGCGCTAGCCGTCGGCATTCTGGTGGACGACGCCACCGTCGCCATCGAGAACATCAACCGATTCCTGGAAGAAGGACACGAGCTGGAGCAGTCGATTCTGGACGGTTCTGCCCAGATCGCCGTTCCTGCCCTCGTCTCCACACTCAGCATCTGCATCGTCTTCGTGCCGATGTTCCTGCTGACCGGCGTGGCCCGCTACCTGTTCGTACCCATGGCCGAGGCCGTGGTCTTCGCCATGCTGGCCAGCTATCTGCTCAGCCGCACCCTGGTGCCGACCATGGCGAAATATCTGCTCAAGGAACACTCAGACGCAGACGCCGCCACCCTGCAGACAAGCCGTAACCCATTCCACGTCTTCCTGCGCATCTTCAATGCCAGCTTTGAGAAGTTCCGTCAGGGATACCTGAGCGTGCTCACACTCTGTGTTGACCACTCCGGCGTCTTTCTGATCGCCTTCCTGGGCTTCGCCATCGCCTCTGTTGGACTGCTCACGCCATGGCTTGGTCAGGACTTCTTCCCTGCCGTCGATAGCGGACAGTTCAAACTGCATGTACGCGCCCACACTGGAACCCGCATTGAAGAAACCGCCGCACTCTGCGACCACATAGAGGCTTCCATTCGCCAGGAGATTCCGCCCGCCGAAGTCGTCAATATTGTGGACAATATTGGCATTCCTTCCTCCGGCATCAACCTGTCGTATTCCAACTCGGCTCCCGTGGGAAGCGCTGACGCTGACATTCTGGTTCAGCTCAGCAAGGACCACCACCCGACCAACGACTATGTGAATCACCTGCGTCATTCGCTGGCCGTTCAGTTCCCCGGCGTCACCTTCTACACGCTGCCGGTCGACATCGTCACCCAGATTTTGAACTTCGGCCTCAGCGCGCCTATCGATCTGCAGATCCTTGGTCCTAATCTGCAAAGCAACCGGATTCTTGCCGAGCATATGCTCAACGAAGTCCGCAACGTGCCCGGCGCGGTCGACACGCGCATTCAGCAGCCCTTCGATCTGCCTTCCATGCAGGTCAATGTGGATCGAACCCGTGCGGCCAACCTCGGCCTGACCCAGAAGGATGTTGCCCAGAATTTGCTGATCTCGCTCAGCGGCAGCTTCCAGACCAATCCCACGTTCTACCTGGATCCGAAGAATGGAGTCGATTACAGTATTGCCGTACAGACGCCGCAGTCCTCAATGAACTCGCTGGCGGCCCTTTCGGCGATGCCGGTATCGAGTGCATCCTCTGCGGCAACCAGCACCAGTATGAGTCCGACCACGGGCGCACCCGGCGCGACGGCTCCATCCCAGATTCTTGGCAACCTGGCAACCCTGAGCCCCTCCACCGAAATGGGCACGGTCAGCCACTATGACGTACAGCCGGTGCTCGACATCTACTCGAACGTTGACGGCTCCGATCTGGGCAGCGTGACCCGCGCCCTGGAGAAGATCGAAAAAGCACATGAAAAGGATCTGCCCCGCGGCTCGCACTTTACCCTGCGCGGTCAGAGTGAGACGATGGCTGCCAGCTACAAGGGCCTGCTCATCGGTCTGATCTTCTCGATCCTGCTGGTCTACCTGCTGATCGTGGTCAACTTCCAGTCATGGCTGGATCCGTTCCTGATCATCTCAGCGCTGCCAGCCGCACTGGCCGGCATCGTCTGGCTCCTCTTCCTGACGCATACACGCTTGAGCGTACCGGCCCTGACCGGCTCCATCATGTGCATGGGCGTGGCCACAGCCAACTCGATTCTGGTGGTCAGCTTCGCGCGGGAACGGCTGGATGCGCTGGTGGGCGATGCCCGCCGTGCCGCACTCGAAGCCGGCTTTGTCCGCCTGCGCCCGGTGCTGATGACCGCCCTCGCCATGATCATCGGCATGGTTCCCATGTCGCTTGGTCTGGGTGACGGCGGTGAGCAGAATGCGCCACTCGGCCGCGCCGTCATCGGCGGCCTGCTGATGGCCACCATCGCCACGCTCTTCTTCGTCCCCGTCTTCTTCAGCTTCATTCACGGCCATCTGGAACGCCGCCGCAAGCATATGCGCACCAGTGCAGGAGCCGCCACACTCGATGAATTCGACCAGATTCCGGAGTAAACACGATGAGCCAGGAAAATCATACTCAGCCGCATAATTCCCCTGAAACCGCCCCTGCGCAGGCCTCGCTTTCGCCCCGCAAGGCTGTGGTCGGCATGGGCCTGTTGATGACCGCAGCCATTGTTGCCGCAGGCATGGGCATTGTCCGCCAGTTGCATGAACAGACAGTGCTGGCCGAACGCACCCACGCTCTGGCAGCGCCTACCGTCGAGGTGGCTCTGCCCAAAGCTGGCGCACCGGTCAGCACCTTTACCCTGCCCGGCAACGTCACCTCCTTCACCGATTCGCCCATCTACGCCCGCTCGTCCGGCTACCTGACCCGCTGGTACTACGACATTGGCGCGCAAGTAAAGAAGGGTGCGCTGCTAGCTATCATCAGCAGCCCTGAGGTCGATCAGCAGCTGGCCCAGGCCGAAGCCGACCTGGCCACCGCCCAGGCCAACGCCCGCAACGCCCACATCCAGGCCGACCGCTACTCCGGCCTGGTCAAATCCAACGCCGTCTCCAAGCAGGACACCGATACCTTCGTGAATCAGGCCAGCGCCACGGCGGCGGGGGTTCGTTCCGCGCAGGCCAACGTCGACCGTTTGCATCAACTACAGGCCTTCGAAAAGGTCTACGCTCCCTTCAGCGGCGTCATTACCGCCCGCACGGTCGATGTGGGACAGTTGATCGACTCCGGCGCGGGCAAGGAACTCTTCCACCTGCAGGCCATCCAGACTCTGCGCGTCTACGCCAACCTGCCCCAGGCTTACGCCGGCAGCGCCAAGCGCGGGGTGAAGATTAACCTGAGCTTCCCCGAGCACGCGGGCAAAATCTACCAGGGAACGCTCGTCCGCACCGCCGACGCCATTGACCCCACCAGCCGCACCCTGCTGGTGGAAATCGACGTAGACAACAAGAGCGGCGAACTGCTGCCCGGCTCCCTCGCCCAGGTGCAATTCAACGCACCCAGCGCCGGTCCGGTCTTCGTGGTTCCCTCCCCCGCCGTGCTCTTCCGCCATGAAGGCACAACGGTTGGCGTAGTGGAGAACGGCAAGGCCCGGCTGGCTCAGGTGGTCATCGGCGAAGACGACGGCTCCAGCGTGCAGGTCATCAGCGGCCTTGCGGCAGGCGACAAGGTCATTCAGGATCCGCCCGATTCGCTCTTCAACGGCGAAGCCGTTTCCATCGTTCAACCCTCCGCCAATCCCGCTGGAGGCCGCTAACCATGGGCATCGACCGCACGTATTCTTCCCTTGCGTTTGCAGGGCCGGGGCTGATCGCCCTTGCCCTGCTCACCGGCTGCAAACCCGTCGGGCCCAATTACTCCACACCCGCCTATCAGGCTCCAGCAGCCTATAAGGAGCTGGGCGCTTCCGCCATCGCTCCTCCGCCCGCGCCAAAGGACGGCGCATGGAGCGCAGCCACGCCCACTGACGATCAGGCTCGCGGCAAATGGTGGGAGGTCTATCAGGATTCCAAGCTGAGCGAGCTGGAAGAAGCGCTGACCAAGGCAAACTACGACCTGAAGCAGGCCAATGAAGTTTATCTGGCCTCCCACGATCAGGCCCGGGCCGCCCGCGCCAGCCTCTTCCCGACCATCTCCGCCGGACCTTCCATGGGGCGCACGGATCTTTCCGCCAACCGGCCCGAAGACAGCAGCTACACCCACTACAACGACTTTGTACTGGGCGGTCAAGCTAGCTGGGAACCCGACTTCTGGGGTCGCATCCACCGCAGCGTGGAGGCCGCCCACGCCACAGCCCGGGCCAACGCCGCCGACCTGGCCACCCTCAATCTGAGCCTGCATGCGGAGCTGGCCAGCGACTACTTCTCGCTGCGCGGACTCGACAGCCAGGTCAAGATGATGACGGCCACTGTAGCCAACCTGCAGAGCCAGCTGGAGCTAACCGAGCAGCGGCTGGCGGGCGGCGTCTCTACCGAAGCCGACGTGGAACAGGCCCGCACCCAGCTGGAAACCGTCCGCGCCCAACTTGTTGATTTGTCTGCTTCGCGCGCCTTGCTGGAGCATGCCATCGCCACACTCACCGGCCAGAACGCGGCCGGCTTTGCCCTCGCTCCCGCGCCACTCGAACAGGCTCTGCCGAAGATTCCCGTCGGCGTGCCCAGCGAGTTGCTGGAACGCAGACCCGACATTGCCGCCGCCGAGCGCCGCGTAGCCGCCGCCAACGAGCAGATCGGCATTGCCCAGAGCGCCTACTATCCCGACATTGCGCTCTCCGCCTCCGGTGGCTTTGAAAGCAATCACAGCGGAACCTGGCTGGTAGGCCCCAGCGAATTCTGGTCACTGGGCGCTGGAGCTACCGAACTGCTCTTCGATGGCGGCAAGCGCCGCGCCCTCACCGACCAGGCCCGCCACAACTATCAGGCCCAGACCGATGCCTACCGCTCCACGGTGCTCAACGCCTTCAACAGCGTTGAGGATCAGCTCTCCACCCTGCGGGTGCTGGAAGAGGAAGCGGGAGTCGAACAGAAGGCGGTCGATTCAGCCCAGCGTTCGCTGGAGCTTTCCAACCAGCGCTACAAGGGCGGCGTAGCCAGCTACCTTGAGGTGCTCACCGCCGAATCGGCCCTGCTGGACAACCAGCGCACCGCCATCGGCATCAACACCCGTCAATTCGTGGCCAGTGTAGGACTCGTCCGCACCCTGGGCGGCGGCTGGCGTACACAGCAGTTACCCCGGTAAGCCACTCTGGTTTTCCGCAACGGGGGCACTTTTTATGGGTTCCTACGGTGCCCCCGTTTACACTTCGGTTATGCACATTCACGCAGCCCCCGAAGGTAAAGACTCCGGCAAAATCCATTCTGTACTGCGCATCTCGCTGCTGGCCACCTTGGCCTACGTGATTGTGACCCTGATTGCGGGCCTCCGCGCCCACTCCCTGGCCCTGCTGGGCGAAGCCGGCCACAACGCCAGCGACTTCCTCGCCCTGGCTCTCAGCTTTGTGGCGGTCTACTTCCAGTCGCGCCCGGCCGACAACGCCCGTACCTTCGGCTACCAGCGCGCCGGTGTACTGGCCGCCTTCATCAACGCCGCCTCCCTGCTCGTCATCGCCCTCTGGATCGCCTTTGAAGCCATCCATCGCCTAGCCTACCCGGTAACCGTGCAACCCCGCATCATGATGGTTGTAGCCGCTGCCGGCGTGTTGATGAACGGCCTGGTCGCCGCCCTGCTCTGGGGTGTGGCCCGCGACGTCAATCTGCGCTCCGCCTTCCTGCACATGGCGGGCGACACACTTTCCACCGCCGCCGTCATCGCCGGTGGCTTCGGCATTCTTTTCACTGGCCAGAACTGGATTGATCCGGCGCTCTCCCTGGTGATTGCCGCGCTCATCTTCTGGTCCAGCCTGGGCATCGTTCGCGAAACCCTGAATATTCTGCTGGAAGGCGCGCCCGCCGGCATCTCGCTCTGCGAAATACGTAAAGAGATGGAGGCCGTCGAGGGCGTGGTCAACGTCCATGACCTGCACGTCTGGAGCCTTGGCTCGAACTCCAGCGCCCTGGCCTGCCACGTGACCATCGCCGACATTCCACCGTCGGAGAGCGCCGTGATTCTTGACCGGCTCAATCATGTCCTGCACGAACACTTCGACATTAGCCACACTACCGTACAATTCGAGCACATCGGTTGCGGCGCTCTGGAGGGCTGCGTCGTGCCCCCGGAAGCCATGGTCCGTGCGCACGAACACGAGCACGGTCACCATCACGGCCACGCCCACTAGTCTGTTCATTCTGCCTTTTTCGAGGAGTTTCCCTTTGTCCTTTTCCCGCGCCTGGGTTGCCGCACTCTTTTTTTCGCTTGCACTTTCCACCGCCAGCAGCGCGGCCTCCTCGCGCCGTGGCCATCAGGACAAGGCTCCCACTACGGTTGAAATCCAGGTGGTGCTTACACCCACCCAGATGCAGGCTATGGAGGGCGAGTACACCAATGCCGACGAACCCGATACGCCCTTCAGCATCTATGCCAGCAACGGCCAGCTCTACATTGAAAACGAGCGCATGACGCCCACCTTGCTGCGCGCCAGCGGCCCCACCGAATTCAGTCTGACCGGCCATCGTCCCACTCTCCGCTTCAAGCTCGACGCCCAGGGCCACGCAACCTCCTTCACCCTCAGCGAGGGACAGAATCAGGAGTACACCCGCACCGGTCCGCCCGTGCATCACCTCTTCCACGACTACGTGCGCAGCGAAGCCATGATCCCGGCCCGCGACGGCGTTAAGCTGCATGTGGTCATCCTCAAGCCCTCCGACGTGCACACTCCGCTGCCGTTCCTCATCCAGCGCACGCCCTACGGCTGCGATGGAACCAGCCGCGAGGCCTTCGTGGCCGGACGCCCGGAGCTGGCCCGCGATGGTTACATCTACGTCTGCGGCGACATTCGCGGCCGCTACAAGAGTGAGGGCCAGTTCGTGATGATGCGCCCCCTCACCAATCACAAAAGCCGCAAGAACTTCGACGAAAGCACCGACACCTGGGACACCGTGGACTGGCTGGTGCGCAACGTGGACGGCAACAACGGCCGAGCCGGCTTTGTGGGCACCAGCTACCCCGGATTTCTGGCCATGATGGCCGGCATTGACCCGCATCCAGCTGTGAAAGCCATCTCGCCGCAGGCTCCCATGATCGACGTCTGGCTGGGCGACGACTTCTTCCACAACGGCGCATTCCGTCAGTCTTATGGCTACGACTACGTGCTCTCCATGGAGTCCAGCAAGGAAGATACCGAGGTCAGCTACGGCCACGACGCCCAAGGCAAGAACGTTGACGGCTATGACTTCTTCCTCGAACGCGGCAGCTTTGTGGAAGATGTGCGCCACGCTCCGGCCCGCCTGCTGCCCACCTGGAAGCTCTTCCTTGAACATCCCACCTACGACCGGCAATGGGCCGCCCGTGGCGTGGAGCAGGCCCTGACCACCGTCGCCGTTCCTACCCTGAGCGTGGGTGGAACCTACGATCAGGAAGATATGTACGGCCCGCAGCATGAGTACGCCCGGCTGGAACCGCACGACAGCGAACACAAGGACTACCTCGTCCTCGGTCCCTGGCGGCATGGATCGTGGAACTCCTCCTCCCGCCACCTGGGCAACATCGACTATGATGCACCCATCGGCAAGGAATTCCGCGCCAACATTGAAGCCAGGTTCTTCGCGCACTATCTGAAGAACGCGCCTGACTTCAAACTGGACGATACAACCAGCTTCCAAACCGGCTCCAACACATGGAAGAGCTACACCCACTTCCCCCCGCAGGCCTCGCAATCCACCAACCTCTATTTGGCGGCAGGCAACACGCTCAACTGGACTGCGCCCACGGCCGAAGCCCACGCCAGCTATGTGAGCGATCCGGCCAACCCGGTTCCGTACCGTCCCCGCCCCATTCAACCCACCTACAGCGAGGGCTCGCACTGGTACAACTGGCTCACGGAAGATCAGCGCTTTGTGGCTGACCGCAGCGACGTGGTCAGCTTCCGTCTGCCTGCACTGACCGCCCCGCTGACGCTCACCGGTGAGGTTGTGGCCGACATCTTCGCCTCCACCACCGGCAGTGACAGCGATCTGGTCGTCAAGCTCATCGACGAGTACCCCGGCAACGATCCCGACTCCAAGATGCGCGGCTATCAGCGCATTTTGAACGCCGAAATCTTCCGTGGCCGCTACCTGGACGGCTTCCAGAAGGCCGAAGCCCTCAAGCCCGGCGCAGTACGCGAGTACCGCTTCTCGCTGCATGACGTGGACCACGTCTTCCAGCCCGGCCACCGCCTCCTCATCCAGATCCAGAGCAGCTGGTTCCCGCTCTACGATCGCAATCCGCAGACCTTTGTGAAGAACATCATGCTAGCCAAACCCACCGACTACAAACCGGCCACCATCACCCTGGTCAGCGGCCCCAGCCACAACTCCAGACTGATTCTGCCGGTCGTCAGCCAGTAGAATTTCGACTTCGTGGGCAAAAAATCACACGTAAACTGCCTCAAAATCATCCCAACGGGTTGTTTTTCATAAGGGCTTTTACGGAGAGAGCAGGGGCCTTCAGGCCCCTGAATGCCAGATCTGACTCAGATTCCGCGCCTTCAGGCCTGGAGGAACGGCACAAAAGCTCTTCCGGCTGGCTCATGCAGCCCTCCCGTTTCGCGCTAAAATAAAAACAGCGTGGTTCTTCATCAGCCCATCCCGGCTCTTCTTTAGCGGTTCCCACCGCTATTACGACCCCGCGCGCCTTTTTTCAAATCACCCCACAAAATTTAAAACCCCGGAGGGGGCTTATGCTTGACCGCTTGGAACAGATGGAGCAGCGCTTGAACGAACTGCAGTCTCAGTTCGCGCTGCCCGAGGTGATCAATGATCACGAAAAATACCAGAAGACCGCCAAGGCGCTGCGCGAAATCGAAGAGCCGGTGGAGAAGTACCGCGCGCTGAAGCAGGCCCGTCAGGCCCTGGCCGAGGCCAAGCTGATGCTTGAAGAGTCCGATGCCGACCTGCGTGAAATGGCGCAGGAAGAAATGGCCTCGCTCGAACCCCGCATCGTCGAACTGGAAGAACAGCTGAAGATCCTGCTCCTGCCCAAGGATCCCAACGACGAAAAGAACGTCGTGCTGGAAATCCGTGCCGGCACAGGCGGCGACGAAGCTTCGCTCTTCTGCGCTGAGGTCTTCCGCATGTACACCCGCTTTGCCGAGCAGAAGCGCTGGAAGGTGCAAGTTACCGACCTCAGCGAGTCTGGCATAGGCGGCTACAAGGAAGTGATCGCCATCATCGAAGGCGAACGCGTCTACTCGCAGCTCAAGTGGGAGTCGGGCGTGCACCGCGTGCAGCGCGTGCCGGCCACTGAAACCCAGGGCCGTGTGCACACCTCCGCCATCACCGTGGCCGTGCTGCCGGAAGCCGAAGACGTGGACGTCAAGATCGAGGCCAAGGATATTCGCATTGACACCTTCTGCTCCTCCGGCCCCGGCGGACAGAGCGTGAACACCACCTATTCGGCCGTGCGCATCACCCACCTGCCCACTAACACCGTGGTCAGTTGCCAGGATGAAAAGTCGCAGATCAAGAACCGCGAAAAAGGCATGCGCGTGCTGCGTTCGCGGCTTTTCGAGAAGGAAATGGAACGGCAGAACGCCGAGCTCTCCGCGGCCCGCAAGTCACAGGTGGGTTCCGGCGATCGCAGCGAGAAGATCCGCACCTACAACTTCCCGCAGAACCGCCTGACCGATCACCGCATCGGCCTCACCATCCATCAGCTCGATCTGGTAATGGAAGGCCGCCTGCAGCCCACCGTCGATGCGCTGGTCACCTACTACCAGGCTGAGCAGCTCAAGGCCGATAGCGAACGGGACTAAGACGTGACGCTCTCCGAGTGGCTCAAAAAAGCTGAAGTGCGGCTCCTTGACGGGCCGCACTCCGAGCGTGCACGACGCGATGCTGAAGCACTCCTGCTGCATCTGCTCCGCCGTGACCGCGCATGGCTGATTGCCCACTCGAACGAATCCCTGCAGGAGGAAGCACGCTATTCCTCTTTGATCGAACGCCGTCTGCAGGGCGAGCCCATCCAGTACATTACCGGCGAAACCGAGTTCTACGGCCGCGTCTTCCGTGTCCATCCGGGCGTGCTCATTCCCCGGCCCGAGACTGAACACCTCATAGAAAAGACCCTCGAACTTACGCCCGCCTTCCCCGCGCCGCGCATCGTCGATGTAGGCTCCGGCTCCGGCGCCATCGCCATCACGCTGGCTGCGGAACTTCCGCTGGCACAGATCAGCAGCATCGATATTTCCCCGGCCGCGCTCGCCATTGCCCGCGAAAATGCCGCACTGATTCAGGTTGCCGTGCGCTTTCTGGAAGGCGATCTGCTGGCCCCTGTCGCCGAAGAGCAGTTCGATTTTGTCGTCTCCAATCCGCCGTACGTGCCCACCACGGATCGTGACTCGCTCTCGGTGGAAGTGCGCGACTACGAACCAGCACTGGCGCTCTTCGCCGACGCAGACGGCCTTTCCATCTATCGCCGCCTGATTCCCGCAGCTCACAAAATTCTGCTTCCCGGCGGCTGGCTGCTGATGGAAATCGGCTACGGCCAGAGTGAGCCAATCACCGCACTGCTGGCGGCCAGCGGCTTTGCGCAGATCTGCTTTACCGCTGACCTGCAGGGCATTCCCCGCGTGGCCGTAGCGCAAAAGCGCACACACTAAGCGCGCTCCCGCGTCTCACAGATCCCCCACCCCACCTCGTACAATCGAAGTATGATTCACACTCTTCAATCCATTCCGGTCGACCAGATTGAACTGTACGTTTTTGATCTGGACGGCACTCTGGTCGATTCCGCACTGGACCTTGCGAATAGCGTCAACGCGACACTCACCCATCTGCAGATGAGCACACTACCGGTAGAAGTGGGCGCTAGTTTTGTGGGCAACGGCGTGCCCCTGCTGCTGCGCCGTGCGCTTGGCCGCGTACTCGATCAAAAGCCCGACACCGTGGACGCCGCACTCTTCGAGCGCGCCCTCAGCTTCTTTCTGCCTTACTATGAGCAGCACATGCTGGAAAACACCCGACTCTATGCTGGTGCCGCCGAAGCTTTGGCAGCCCTGCAGGCAGCGGGACAAAAGCCCGGCGCAAAAAAGAAGACGCTGGCCATCTGCACCAACAAGCCCGAGAAGCATTCGGTGGGAATCTGCAAAGCGCTCGGCATCGACGGCTACTTTCTGCGCGTCTACGGCGGAGATACCTTTGCCACGCGCAAGCCCGATCCCGAAGGCCTGCTGAAGCTGATTGCCGAAGCCGGCGCAACACCCACCACCACCGTGATGGTTGGCGACAGCAAGGGCGACGTACAGGTAGCCCGCAATGCCGGCACATGGAGCCTCGGCTGCCTCTTCGGCTTTGGCCCGCAGAACCTGCTTGAAGCCAGCCCCGACGTTTGGGTCGACTCCGCCAGGGACTGGACCCGCGTTCTGCTGCCTGAGTAACATCGTCGCAGGAGGCTGCCCATGCAAACGGCGGAAAACATTCTTGACGGCATCCACGTAATCGACGGCGGACTGGCCTCGGAGCTTGAGGCCAGAGGCGCACGCATCGATGGACCGCTGTGGTCAGCACACGTGCTCGAAGAAGAACCGGAGCGCGTAAAGGCCGTGCATCGCGCCTACATTGAGGCCGGAGCACAAGTGCTGGCCACTTGCAGCTATCAGGTCTCTCGCATGGGCTATGCGGAAGTGGGTCTGAGCGCCTCTCAGGCCGATGCAGCACTGCTGTGCGCCGTGCGTCTGGCCCGCGAGGTAGTAGCGGAGTTCCCGAAAAAGTATGTGCTCGTAGTAGCATCGCTCGGCCCCTACGGCGCTGCCTTGCACAACGGCAGTGAGTACACCGGCGACTACGATTGCAGCTTCGACACTCTGGTCCGTTTTCATCGCGAACGCATCGAAGTTCTTGCCCACGCAACCGGCGATGAAGCTCCCGACCTGCTTGCCTTCGAAACTTTTCCTTCGCTTGAAGAAGCCCGCGCCGCTAGCCTTGCACTGGAACCTTTTCCGCAGCTCAAAGCATGGTTCAGCTTCAACTGCCGCGATGCACAGCACCTCGCGCACGGCGAACCCATCGCCGCAGCTGCCGCCCTGGTCGCAAGCCTTCCGCAGACCGTTGCTGTTGGCGTAAATTGCATTCCCGCACGCTGGCTTCCCTCGCTCATTGCCGAACTCAAGCACGCATCCATCCTGCCCGTGCTCGTCTACCCCAACTCCGGCGAGGGCTGGGACGCAGCCAACCGCTGCTGGAGCGGAGAAACTCACGCCGAGGACTACGGCACACAGGCTGAAGCATGGTTCGACGCTGGCGCACAAATTGTGGGCGGCTGCTGTCGCATTGGTCCTGGCCACATTCAGCAGGCGGCGCAAGCCGCCGCAAAATTTTTCTCCTGAGAAAACTTGCCCGCGCCGCCAAAAGATCTTAGCCTTGGAGCTATGCGCAAGAGCCTTTCCGTCGTTCTGATCACGCTCAATGAAGCCGCCAACCTGCCCCGCACGCTGGCTAGCGTTCGTTGGGCCGACGAGATCGTCGTCGTGGACTCCGGTTCCACCGACGGAACCGAGCAGATCGCAATCGAGGCCCATACGCACTTCTTCACCGAGCCATGGCACGGCTTTGCCGCACAGAAAAACAATGCCATCCGCCGCGCCAGCTGCGATTGGGTGCTTTCGCTCGACGCTGACGAAGAACTAAGCCCCGCGCTGCAAAGCGAGATTCAGCAGTTACTGCAGCAGGACGAAATTCCCTCGCAGGCCTATCGCATTCCGCGCCTCAATCATTTCCTCAGCCAGCCACTACGCCATGGCGGCTACTGGCCCGACCCCAAGCTGCGCCTCTTCCGCAAGGGCACAGCCTGCTTCCGTGAGCGCGCCGTGCACGAAAGCATGGAATTGACCGGAGAAAATCAGGGCTCAGTGAAGCAGTTGCAAGGCCATCTGATCCATCATTGCTACCCCACGCTGGAAGAGTACGTGGAGCATATGAACCGCTACAGCTCAGCCGCCGCGCGCCAGCTTGTTGCCTCCGGCCGCGCACCGCGTTCGCTTGCAGGCTTGTTCGCGCAGGCCATCCTCAATCCGGCCGCAACCTTCCTTTATAACTACATTGTCCGGCTTGGATTTCTCGACGGACTCGGCGGCCTGCTGCAGCACTTGAACCACTCCGTTTACATTCACTGGAAGTACGTAAAGGCCTGGGAACTGGCTCGCCAGCCACAGCCTGTGATCGACGTAGAAGCCTAGAAAAACTCTGAGCCTTAATTTTTTCGGAGCACCGCTGCAGGCAGACAGCCATCGGGCGCAGGGATAAGAGCACTTCTCCAGCTGCCGCAGCAAGAAGCCACCCCGCACAGTACAGACAATCCCCTCCACTCTGGAAAACATTAAAAAAATAAAATACTCCCGTAAGTTTTTATACCTCAATGCTTTAATGCAAAAGATTATTTACCTCTAAGCTCATCCAACTCCGATTATGTACTGATCTTAATCCTGCATTTGCCGATAACCCCCGTACAACGCACAGCAAATCCCTGAAATCGCTCCGATTTCGCCGGGGTTAGGTGTGTGAATACTGCGTTCCGAGTGAATGATGGAGCAGGAAAAAACCGAAGAGAGTATTTACGCAAAGGATACAGGCTCTGCCACTGTTTCCACACTACAAGCAGCACGTGCTGGAGAGTGGCTCGAAGCTGGCCTAATACATACGTGGATGTTGGAGCAGCCCGGTTATTTTGCAGAGGAGTCCTCTGCAACGAATGCCACATTCCGACCGGATGGCAATTGTAGTCGAAACCTGGCAGTTGATCTTGAGGGCATTGATTATCTTGAAGCCGATGCGCTGCAGCTTCTGCTTGTGATGCAGAACGAACAAGTGCGCCGGAAACAGAGCCTGCACTTGCGAAACATCTCCTCCAGTTTGCAGGAGTGGTTCGCTCTGGCCGGTGCTGCGGATCTACTCAAAATCTCTCCTGAAACTGCAATCGATAAACACTAACGCGAAAGAGGAGCCCAAGCGTGCGGAAAGTTCTGGTTGTCGACGATTCAGCATCGATGCGACAGATGGTGAATTTTACTTTGCGTCAGGGTGGCTACGAAGTGATTGAAGCCATCCACGGACAAGATGCTCTGGATAAATTGAACGGCACCACGGTTGACCTGATCATCACGGACCTTAATATGCCGGTGATGGATGGGATCATCTTTATTCAGAATCTCCGCAAGAATCCTTCAACGCGCAACAAGCCTATTCTCATGCTGACCACGGAAGGGCTTGCCTCCAAAAAAGAGCAAGGCAAGGCCGCCGGAGCAACGGGATGGATTGTAAAACCATTTGACCCAGACAAGCTGCTCAACACGATTGCAAAGGTATTGCCATAAAGCCATGAAAATCGACCTGTCGCAATTTCGGGATACGTTTTTGCAAGAGAGCGCCGAACATGTTGCGATCCTGGAGTCGGGCCTACTGATTTTGCGGGACCGACCGGATGACCAGGAGACCTTGCATGCAATCTTTCGCTCGGCACACTCCATCAAGGGTGGATCTGGTTCGTTTGGCTACCACCACCTGATGCAGTTTACGCACGTCATGGAGAATCTGCTGGAGCAGTTACGCTCTGCCGCGATTCCAGTAACCGATGAGGCCATCGAGCTTCTTCTACAGTCGGTGGATGTGTTGCGCATTCTGTTGCATGCTGGCCCTGAAGAGGCGCTGCCTGAAGGTGCGCAGGACTTGCTGCAAAGTCTGCAGACGCTTGCGGAGCAGGAATGCACCCCGGCAGCGGATGCGGCCGAAAGCGACGACCGTCCTTCTGATAGCGATGCTGATTGCAGTGACACCGATCTGAAGATGTACCGGATTGAGTTCCGGCCTGATCGTGAGATGTTTTCAAGCGGCACAAATCCGATTGTATTGCTGCGCAATCTGGCGCAGTTAGGATCGGCCTGTGTTACGCACTTGCATCACGAAAATTTGCCGGAATTCAGTGCGTTTGATCCATTGCAGTGTTACCTGAGCTGGACAATCGAAATGGTCTCTTGCAAGCAGGAAGAAGAGCTGCGCGAGGTCTTCGAGTTTGTGGAGCATCTTGCCGAGATCAAGATAGAGCGCATTGATACTGAAGAAGAATTGCGCCCGCAGAATGCAAGTACGACAGAGTCTGTTGCAGGCGCGCCGCCCGAGGTGCATCCTGCCAAGTCTCTGGCAACCGCAGAGAAGCACGGCACGGCCAAACGCACTGCCGGGGCTCCAAGTGCAAACGGTGAATCCAGTTCAATCCGTGTAGCTACTGAAAAAATCGACCGGCTCATTGATCTTGTTGGCGAACTGGTGATCGCGCACGTGATGACGGCGCAAATGGTCGAGAACTTTACGCCAGAATGCTTGCCCAAGCTACGCGAATCTGTTGTAGCCGCTGAACGCAATACGCGTGAACTACATGAGCGCGTGATGGCCGTGCGTATGCTTCCCATGGGTACGCTCTTTCATCGCTATCAGCGCACGGTTTATGACATTGCCCACGCCAATGGCAAACAGATCCGGTTGAACTTGACGGGAGAAGAAACAGAAATCGACAAGAGCATGCTGGAGCTGCTCGGCGACCCACTCACACACCTGGTGCGCAATGCTGCTGATCACGGCATTGAGATGCCGCAGGAGCGGGTTGCTGCAGGAAAACCTGCCGAAGGAACCATTGACCTGCGTGCGTTTCATCGCTCTGGACGAGTAGTCATTGAAGTTTGCGATGACGGCAAAGGTCTTGATCTGGAGAGAATTCGCAACAAGGCTATTGATCGCGGCCTGATTACAGAGCAGACCAAGCTGAGCGATGAACAACTGCGCATGTTGATCTTCGAACCTGGATTTTCCACACGTGACACCATCAGCGACCTCTCTGGCCGTGGCGTCGGCATGGACGTCGTCAAACAAAACGTGCAGCAGTTGAACGGCACGGTAAATATTTCCAGCAAGCTCGGGGTTGGCTCGGTGGTCACCATTGAGTTGCCACTCACCTTGGCAATTCTGGAGGGTCTGCTTGTGCGTGTTGCAGACCGCAAGCTGGTGTTGCCCCTGCTTTCGGTTGTGGAAACAGTCTCACCACGGCCTGGGCAAATGCAGCGCGTAGCCGAGCAGGGCGAGGTGATCGTGATTCGCAAAACGCCTATTCCGATCCTTCGCTTGAGCCGTTATCTTGGCAGTCAGAATTTGACCAGCAAGGCGGCAAACGGTAACAGCGAAGATGCTCAACGAACGCTGGTTGTAGTTATCGAAGCCGGGCGTAAAAAAGTTGGTCTGGTCGTGGATGAATTACTGGGCCAGCAGCAAGTTGTCGTCAAGAGTCTGGAGAAAAACCTGCGCAAGGTGGATGGGCTCATGGGTGCCACGATTCTTGCGGATGGTTGTGTGGCTCCGATTCTCGACGTGGCAAGTATTGCTGAGTTGAATTTGTATTCTCTACATGCAGCAAACCATGCGTCGCTTCATGGAGCGCCTCCGGCGTCTCTCGCTGACGCGCCATCCATCATAAACAAAGAAGGGGAGGAATCGGTCCATGCGTTGGTTTAACAACTTGAAGGCGACACCGCGATTGATGATCGGATTTGGCGCTCTTTTGGTGCTGACAGTAATTATTAGTTATCTATCGGTCAGCAGCCTGAGCAAAGCAAATGACAGAGTAGAGCAACTCTATCGATTTGACTTGATCGGTTCCGACAATGTGAACGCTATTGCCATCGATACCGCAACACTTGGGCGGCTTTCTTTGGATGCTTTCGCTCATGAGAGCGATACAGAAACCATTACCAACGACGAAAAACAGGCCTCTGAAATATTTGCCAACCTGCATACGGAGCTGGACGAAGCCGACAAAAACTTTACCACCAAGCAGGGGCATGATGCTCTGGCTGTGATTAGTAAAACATTGCCGAGCTATGAACAGGGCGCAGGCATCCTCTACCAGAAGCTCAAGGCCAAGGACTATGACGGAGCGAAAGCCGATCTGCTCGCTTTAGGCGAGCTTCGCAAAACTATTCGTGACGCCAGTGAGTTGGCCAGACAACTCAAGCAAGAGCACGCCGAACAGCAGTTCGATGAAAACGCCCATGCATACCAGGAGGCTCGCACTCTGGCACTTACTGCCTGCATCGCATCTCTGCTGCTCGGCGCAATTCTTGCCATCGTGATTGCGCGCGGATTCGCTCTGCCGCTGAATCAGGCTGTAACTACGTTGAGAAAAGTTGCCGGGGGAGATTTGACCGTAGTGCTGGACATCGACACCCAGGATGAAGTCGGCGACATGGCAATGGCTTTAAACGAGACAGTGCAAAAACTTCGGTTAACGCTTGCAGAGGTCACTGAAGGCGCAATCGAGACCAGTTCCTCTTCTCAGCAGCTTGCTGCCGCTGCGGAATCAATCGCCAGCGGTGCGCAGGAGCAGGCCGCCAGCATCGAAGAAACATCGGCAAGCCTCGAAGAGATTACTGCAACCGTACGCCAGAGCGCGGACAATGCGCAGCAAGCCAGTCAACTCGCCTCCGGCTCGCGGGATGCCGCAGAGCAAGGGCAGCAAGTGGTTTCGCAGGCCGTGACGGCAATGTCCGAGATCAATGCCTCTTCGGCGAAGATTGCCGAAATTATCGGCACCATTGATGAAATCGCCTTCCAGACAAATCTGCTGGCAGTGAATGCTGCCGTGGAAGCTGCACGGGCAGGTGAAGAGGGACGCGGTTTTGCTGTGGTGGCAACTGAGGTGCGTAGTCTGGCTCAGCGCAGCGCCGAGGCTGCCAAGGAAATCAAGGTCCTGATTCAGGATTCATTGCGTAAAGTCGAGCGCGGCACTGAGCTGGTCAACAAGTCCGGAGATACGCTGCAAACCATCGTTCAATCGGTCAAGCGTGTTACCGACATTGTGGGTGAAATTGCTGCAGCTGCGGGTGAGCAAAGCACAGGCATCGAACATGTGAACACGGCCATGATGCAGATGGATCAGGTAACGCAAGCCAATTCGGCACATACGGAAGAGCTTTCCACCACCGCCGAATCCATGGCCCAACAGGCAGAACGGCTCATGGAAGATGTCAAGGTTTTTACGCTGAACAAGGACGAAAAAGGAGCGCGTGCTGCAGCTAAATACGCAACCTCGCGTTATGCGCCAACTGCCGTCAAGAGTGGCGTCAATGCTGGTTCCCGCCTTACTGCGGCAGTAAAAAAGACAGTCTCTTCTCCAATTTCCAGGGGATCTGTAACCGCAGCGCGTCCTGCGGTGGCCGTTGCTGCAAATGCTGGCAGCAGTGAAGCAAGCTTCGAAGAATTCTGATCCATAACCGGCGCCTGCCACGGCGCCTCCCGTTCTGTGGCAGAGAGGAAGGCTATGGCGAAGGAACAAACTCAGCATGCGCAAAAGGGACAGCAGTACCTTACTTTTCTGCTCGATGAGCAGGAGTACGGACTGGAACTGTTCAAGATTCAGGAGATCTGTGGGTATTCGCCGATTACGCCAATCCCCAATCTTCCGCCCCATGTGCGCGGCGTAATGAATCTGCGCGGCACCGTACTTCCGGTAATCGACTTACGAATGAAGTTTCGACTTTCGGCTGTCGAGTACAACAAATTCACTGTGATCGTAATTGCCAAGGTAAAAGAAAAAACCGTAGGGCTTCTGGTCGATGCGGTCTCTGATGTACTGCAGGTGAGTCCGGAGGAGATGCGCGACACACCTGACTTTGGCACTGCCATTGACACGAAGTTTATTCACGGCGTCTTTCAGACGCATGATCATCTCGCCGTGGCGCTGAATCTGGAAAAGCTTCTTACAGACAGCGAGCTGATCACTGCAGAACTGGCCGCGGCATAACGGGACGATTTATTCCGCCACCTTACTGGGCCATCCCGTCTGCCCGATTGCGGGGTGGCCTGTTTGTTTATCGCAAAATCAGAGTTGGTGCATCCCGAAAGCAGTTCACCCAAGTTGACGCAACCACCAGGAAGCAGCAACCTCACAGGAACTGAACAGGGAACAGGACTCTGGTTTTGCTCTAGGAGAACGATTCGTGCAATCCTCTGGGTTCGGTTCGATGCTCCTATGCATGGAGAAAAAAGAATTCGAAAGATTCCGTTCCTTGATCCATCAGCAAAGTGGGATCTGGCTACGCGACGGAAAAGAAGTGATGCTTTCTTCGCGATTGTCCCGCCGCTTGCGTCATCACAATTTTTCGAATTTCTCCGAATACTATGCCTACGTCAACAACTGCAAGGATGACGGCGAGGAACTCAAAGAGCTGATCAACTGCGTCACAACAAATAAAA
This sequence comes from Telmatobacter bradus, assembly GCF_048629425.1. NCBI lineage: Bacteria > Pseudomonadati > Acidobacteriota > Terriglobia > Terriglobales > Acidobacteriaceae > Telmatobacter > Telmatobacter bradus. The sequence continues at coordinate 109,551 of NZ_CP184532.1, read as the reverse complement.
CATTCTTTTTTCGAGAGTCTCACCACTTTGAATTTCTGGCTGAAAAAGCAGTGCCAGAGGCTCTCGAATCTTTTCAACACGCAGGCCGATCGTACAGTAGAGCAAAAAGGACTTTTCGAGTTTGGAGCGCAGCTTGCGCTACCGGTGAAGAGGCTTTTACCACTGCAATCACGCTGTTGGAAGCGCGCCAGCAGTGGCGTTTGATGGCTCCGCGCGAATGGGAGTTCCGCATTGTGGCTTCCGACATCGACACGGACGTTTTGGCAAAAGCTTCCGAGGGAATCTATAGCGATCTGGAGCTGGAAAATATTCCTGTTCCGTTGCACAAGAAGTATTTTCTGCGCGGCACGGGGTCAGCGACCGGACAAATCAAAGTCAAAAGTGAAGTCCACTCACTGGTGGAATTTTCCCGCATCAATCTTGTGGAGCCGCGATGGCCGTTGCAAGATACCTTTGATGCAATCTTCTTTCGCAATGCCTTGATCTACTTCCAGAAGGAAACACAAGATATGATTTTGCGCAGGATGGCAAAACACCTGAAGCCCGGCGGCTACCTGTTTTTGGGCCACTCCGAGCACATACCATGGCTGCACGGAATCTATAAGCCATTGCACAATACGGTTTTTCAACTACGGGAAACCCTGTCATGAGTCGTATTCCGAATCTTGTTTTGCTTCCCTGTTCCGAGGACAGCAATCCTTTTTTCAAATCGATGGAGTAGCGTTTGACTGGAAAGATTAAAGTTCTAATCGTCGATGATTCCGCGCTGATGCGCCAACTGCTCGCGCGCATTCTTGCTACTGACCCCGAGATCGAAGTCATCGGTACGGCTGGAGATCCTTTTGTGGCGCGGGAAAAGATCAAGGCGCTCAATCCGGATGTTCTGACCCTGGACATTGAGATGCCTCGCATGGATGGAATTACATTCCTGGACAAACTTATGCGCGGCCATCCCATGCCTGTAGTGATGATTTCTTCGCTGACTGAAAAGAATGCCGACGTAACATTGCGAGCGCTTGGCCTGGGGGCCGTGGATTTCGTCTCCAAACCCAAACTAGATGTTTCGAATGGCACGATTGAGTTAGCAGAAGAAATTGTCTGTAAGGTAAAGTCGGCAGCGCATGCAAAGCTGCGTTACAAAACAGGATTTGCTCGTACTACACAGGAAGCCGTGAATAAAAAGATTGGATTTTCCACTACGCACAAGGTAGTGGCCATCGGATCTTCAACCGGCGGAACAGAAGCACTGAAGGAATTGCTCGTGCCGCTCCCGGCGGATTTTCCCGGCATTGTTATCGTGCAACATATGCCTGAGGCTTTTACGCGCCCGTTTGCAGAGCGGCTTAACTCACTTTGCCACATTCATGTGCAGGAAGCTAAAGATGGCGACAGGATTCTTCAGGGACATGCACTGCTTGCTCCGGGAGGTCATCAGATGGAAGTTCGCGCACAAGGCATGGAATACTCCGTGCATATTTACCGCGGCCAGCGTGTCAATCGCCACATGCCTTCCGTGGACGTACTCTTTCACTCCTGCGCACGGCAGCTGGGAAAAAATGTGCTGAGCGTTCTTCTGACCGGCATGGGGAGCGATGGTGCGCAGGGCATGCTGGCAATGAGGCAATCGGACGCCTTCACCATTGCTCAGGATGAGGCCAGTTGCGTCGTGTTTGGTATGCCCAAGGAAGCCATTCGCCTGGGAGCGGCACAAAAAGTTCTTCCTCTTTCCGGCATCGGTAATGCCCTGATGGAAGAGCTTGGCCGGGCATGAGGACTGCTTGAGCAGTCCTCCCCGGACGTCTAAATAAGTAGTAAGAAACTTAGAACAGTTCGATCTCTCCACCAGAAGATTCAGACTTGTGGTGATTGGCCGCGACCCTTTCTTCCCTCATGGTGTAGAGATCCAGAATTTCGTGCATCAGTGACATGTCGTCTGAATCCGCATTGCCACACAATGTAGCCATGCGTTCCTGCGATTCCTGCAACGCCATGGCAACGTGATCAAGCCGCTGATTCACTCTGTCCTGGAATTGCATCTGATGAATCGCCATTCCAACGGATGAGCCAAGTTGCACACCGTCTTCGGAGGACTGCTTCAATACCGTTCGCATCTCCCGGTCCAGCGCATTGAAGGACTCAAGCGTGTGCTCAACCTGCGTGCGCTCGGCCTCCAGCGAAGCCTTGCCTTTGTCATTCATCTCGTCCAGGTTATTAAGTGCCGACGAAGCACTTGAGCGCAGATCATGAATTGCCTGACTGACCACCTGGATGGCAGCATGCGAACGATCAGCCTGCGCAATAACTTCACTGGCCACCACTTCAAACCCTCTGCCCAGTTCACCGGCACGCGCGGCCTCAATGCGAGCATTCAGGGCCAGGATGCGGTTGCCATCCGAGATAGCTTCAATCTGCTTCAGCGCCTGTGTGATTTTTGCGGCATATGCGTCGATTTCTTTCATGCGCTGCACGGCTTGCATGGAAACTTCCGTCTCCGATGCCAGAGTATTCAACAAACTGTCAAATGTGAATCGCGTTTGATGAATCAGTCCTTCGATTCCAGCGTGTTTGCCGTCATGACTATCTTGATTCGACAGAAACTCTGCAATACGGCTGACACTTTTACTGGATTCTTCTGCAATGCGCTGAAAAGTGGAACAGACGTCAACCACGGCCAGTTCGACCTGCTGGGCTGAATCCCTGATTTGCTTGCCGAGCACTTGCAGCAAAGGCAAATGCCGGGCTACTTCTTCTCTTATGGGTAACGTAGGATCGATTGTCTGATCAGAGATGTTCAACTCTGAGGGGATTTCTTTACGAGCAGCACTCCGCTGAAAAATTGCCAACACTAGAATTCGCTCTTTCTGGGGTAGACATGCGCATTTTCGGGCACTAGCCTCCCTCAAAGTCATGGATAAAAAATAAGCGAAGAAACCTTATTCTGTTTTTCGGCAGAAAAAAAGGTTACATGAGGCAAAATCCGGTCGTAGAAGCCGCCAATCGTGCACAATCCTTCTTTGTCGGCGACGATGGAGCGATCATCGTGGCGCGAACTGCTGCATACAAGAATTGAGATAGGGAAAGCTATCCATGTGGTCAGTAGCCCTCTTTGCGTTGGATACCGCTGGAGCAAAATCAGAGTACCCGTGCCCCTGCTGAGAGCATTCGAGGGGCTTTTTCTTGAGAAAAAGTCCCCCGCCTAGATCTGAAAACACCACCCGAACTGGAGAACTGCTTTAGCTGCCCAGCGCCAGCCGCAGCATAGCCCAGGTAATCACACCCGTGACAGAAACATAGAGCCACAGAGGAAAGGTCCAGCGGGCAATCTTCTTGTGCTGCGGAATCTTTCCGATGAGCGAAAAGAAGAAGGTGACCAGCACCATCGGCAGAGCTACAATCGCCAAAACAATGTGAGTTGCCAGCAGAATCAGGTAGGGCGTACGCAGAGCCACGCCCAGCGGGTAGCGCACATCGCCGTGCAGCGCATGGTGAGCAATGTAACCTAGCAGAAAGAGCGTGGAAAAACCGAAGGCTGCCAGCATCGCCTTGCGATGCACCTCTGTTTTTCCTGCACGAATGAACGAGTAGCCGATGAGCAGCGCCACCGCGCTCAGCCCGTTCAACGCGGCATTCAGCGGCGGCAGAAAGGCAAAGCGCACGCTGGCCTGATCCGGCGCAGGATGCAGATAGATCAGCCAGAACAGAAACAGCGTGGCTACCGCGCTGACAATCAAAATAGAAACAATCGCGGGTCGCGAACTACCGGCGAGCGAGCCTTCAGGGCTTGCAGAAGGATGCGTCATACTTCCTCAATGGGCGCGGGATGCGCACAACATCAGAGTGGTGAACAGCAGTGGAAGATAAAGCACGCTGACCTTGAGCAGGCTGCGTGCCGCCGCCCGGCTGGCCTCTTCTCCGATGGGCCGCAGAATCCGTGCAAAGCGCACCGTACTGGCCAGATACAGGAGCCCAAGCGCCGTGGCCAGCACACAATAGAGCGGCCCCGCCATGCCCAGCAGGATGGGCGCAAGACTCACGGGAATCATCAACACGGCAAAGACCAGCGCCACCACCACGGTGGAAACGCCCTTCGGCTGCACGGCGGGCAACATGCGAATACCGGCCCGCGCGTAGTCGTTGCGATAAAGCCAGGCAATCGACATGAAGTGCGGAAACTGCCAGACGAAGAGGATGGCGAACAACGCAAGTGCCGGCGCTTCAATGCGTCCACGCGCGGCCGTCCAGCCCAGCAGCGGCCCCATTGCGCCGGGGAATGCGCCAATGAACGTGGCCCACGGCGTCACACGTTTGAGCGGTGTGTAGATGGCTGCGTACATAAAGGCCGTGGCCAGGGCCAGCACTTCGGTGAGCGGATTGGCGAACAGATGCAGCCAGAGCGCGCCCAGAAGTACCGCACCAAAACCAAGGAAAAATCCCTGCAGCGCATTCATGCGGCCGGCGGCAAGCGGACGATTGGCGGTACGCTTCATCAGTGCATCCGTGCGGCGTTCAAGTGCCTCATTCAGCGCTCCAGCACCGGCTGAAACCAGCCCAATGCCTAACAATGCGTCGAGCAAACCACTCTGCATGCTGGAAACACCCGAGGCAAACGAACCAAGATAATAGCCGCCCCAGCCGGTAACCATCACCAGCAAAACAACTTTTACCTTGAAGAGTTCCGCCAGATCGCGCAAGACGGATGCGCCGGTTGTGGGTGCATGCACAAGCGCTGCCACGCCATGGGCAGGGAGTTCCAACACCGATGCGGAACCGTGCCCCCATGCAGAACGGCTCTGCGGAATCATCTCAACCACCGCGGCCTTATGCTTCAGCGCGCTACCCGATGCAGGCTGCAAATCGCCTTCCCGGTCTTCCGTTTCACACGTGGCCTTCAACGAAGGGCTCATGGGTTTCCTCTATTGGTCAGATGCTCTCGTCTATGCTTCTGGTGCAGTTGTTTTTAGCTACACCATCCGCCCACTTTTCTGTAAAACAACCGTTTATTGCGCTACGGGATGCGATCCGCTGACCGGCAGCACACCCTGGCTGGGGTCTTCGGCTGGCATCAGCCCAGGCCCGCGCAACGTGCGCAGATAGTGCACCAGCGCCGTCGTTTCATCCGGACTGAGCGCCTTGCCGTAGGCCGGCATATTGCCACCGCCCTGCAGCACCTGACGCACCATCTGATCTTCGGTCATGCGCGTGGCCACCGCGTCCAGTTCCGGTCCGCGCTTGCCGCCCACACCACCTACCGCGTGACAGTTGCGGCACTGCTTCTCCTGAAAGACCAACGCCCCACGCCGTTCCAGCGGCGAGCGCTGATCCACATATTTGGCGGGAATCGCCGCTGCCGACCACGCATCCATCTGCGGACTCCACGGCGAGTGCACACCCAGATAGTTGAAGGTCCCCAGCGTGACTGCGACCAGCGTAACCACCAGAATGGCCACTGGACGCTTGGACCAGTGCTTTTCGCCCTCCCCGGCAAAAAAGGGCAGCAGCAAAAGCGTGCCCAGAATTACCGGCGGTGCAGCCAGAATCATGGGAATCTCCAGATCCGGCGGCAGGAAGGCCAGCACCGCATAGATCCAGAGGAAGAAGAAGTCCGGCTTGGGCGCAGTCTGAATGATGGTCGGGTCCGGCTGGCCCGTAGGACCAAACGGTCCGTAATAGAAGGCGCAGAACATCACCGCCAGAATCACGCAGGAAGCAAAAACAACATCCTTCCACGCCGCATTCGGCACAAAGGGAACACCGGTTTTCTTGGTCAACTCGGCGTAGTTTTTGTCGTAGTCCGCCTTACGCACCACGCGGCCCGGCATTGGCCACTCGTTGATGCCCAGCCGCAGCACCATCAGCAGATGCAGACCTACAAAGCCGAGCAGCGCGCCGGGAATGATGAAGACATGCAGCGCAAAGAAGTGCGAGAGTGTAGCCCCCCCAATGATCGGCCCGCCCAGCATCAGCTTGACCAGATACTTGCCCACACCCGGCACGCTGCTGGTAATCATGGTGCCAATGCCCAGGCCCCAATACGAGTCCTGATCAAAGCGCAATACCTGCCCGGTGAAGGCCATGCCCAACGTCAGCAACAGCAGCAGCACACCTACAATCCAGGTAAGTTCGCGCGGAAACTTGTAGGCGCCGAACATGAAAACCTGCACCATGTGGATGAGCACAATGGCGATCATGAAGTCGGATCCCCAGCCGTGCATGGCGCGCAGGAACCAGCCCAGTGGCAGATCGTGATTGATGAAGTTCAGGCTGGCCCAGGCATTCGATGCGCTGGGCGAATAGACCATGGCCAGCAGAATGCCAGTTACCACCTGCAGCATCAGCAACACCATGGCGGCGCTGCCAAAGACATACCACCAACTGGCCGCGCTCGAAGGCGTAGGATGGTTGGCCATCTCCTCGGCCGGCTGGATCAACCCCGTACGGGTCTCGAACCAGTGGACGATCTCAGCGCCGCTCTTCTTCAACCGGTCGAGATTCAACCCTGCATTCCGCTGGCTCATGCGCTCCTCCCGTCAGAGTTGTCGGCAATCGTCACCAGATTTCCCCTCTTGCTCTTGTCGCTGTCGCCCTGATTGCAGGCCTCATTGGCAAAGGTGGGCATTTGCCCGGCCAGAATCTGCAGTTCCCCATCCTGGGCGCGGTGCTTGTATTCAAACAGGCCACGGGTGGGCGGACCGCTGGCCCGCGCACCGTCCTCGTAGTACGCACCGCCATGGCAGGGGCAAAGAAAGAGCCGCGACTGCTCAAACCAGCGCACCGGGCAGCCCAGATGCGCACAGTTCACGGCAAAAACCTGAAAGCTGCCATCGTCCAGCCGCCGCACCCAGCAGGCGATTTTAGCCGTCATGCCGTCGGATGGACCAACCACTGGATTCATGTACTCGGCAAAGCGCGTTTTTCCGCGCGGAAAATCTTCCAGCCCGCCCAGCTTCACCCAGTGATTGATCTCTTCGTCCTTCTTAAGCGTGGGACCAATCAGATAGCCAAGAATCGGCACCGCCAGCACCGCGCCCACCACCGCGTTCAGACCCACTGCAACCTTGAAGAGGAAGCCGCGCCGCGTGGTCACCTCGGGCCGCGCATCGGCCACCTCGGTGGGCGTTCCCTGCCACAAATCCTTGGCGGCTGGCGAAGCAACGTCTTCGTGATGCTCTTCGTGATGTTCGCTCATTGCTTCTCTCCCTGAGTTTTTTCCGCGTTCTGTACGGGCTGCCGGCGCTGCGCCCCTAGCCACGCCACAATGTCGGTCACCTGCGAATCGGTGAGCGGCTGCCCGCCGTAACCACGCCAGTCAGGCATCCCTTCGTCGGGCTTGCCGGCCAGGATCGTCGAACGCAGATTCTGATCGCTGATCAGCGCCAGAAACTCCGGCTCGGTCACCGGTCCCACCACGCGCACCGTACCGCTGGCGTCACGCACCTGCACCTTGCCGCTTGGCTGATGGCAGCGCTGGCAGTTGTTCTGGAAGGCCACCTTCCCTGCCGCCACATCGCCCACAAGCGTGGCCGCATAGGCCGGAGACGTCGCTGCGCCGAGGGCATTGGCCCGGCCCCACTGGCGCACAATGCCCGCAGCCAGGATGTTGATCTGTTCCTCGGTCAAAAAGCCGCCATACTTGCGTTCAAAGGCCGGCATCAATGCGCCCGGTCCGCCTTCCGCCGTGTATTTGGCAATCGCGCTTTTGCCGGCCACCGCAATGTAGACCGGATTGGCCAGAGAAACCGCAATGCCGCCACGTCCCTGCTCACCATGGCAGGCCGCGCAGTTCTGCCTATAGAGCACGGCAAAGTCGCGCACCTCATCCGGCCGCTCTTCCGGCGCACCGGGCGCTCCCGGCGCATGGCAACCGCTGAGTGCAAGCCCACAAACACCGACCAGAACCAGCAAAAATTTCATCCCTTTACCTCGTGCTTGCTGCTGGAATGCGCTTCATTGGCATGGATTCCGGCGCGCTCGCTGAACGGCAACTGCTGGAAGGCGTCCGAACGAATCTTGACGCGCAAACCAATCACCAGCGCCGCCACCACGCCGTAAGCCACTTGCGAGGCCACGAACCACGGCCAGTTCACGCGTGCGCCCAACACCGGCGTCACACTCTGCATCAGCGCCCAGGCCAAAGCGGTCCAGACGATGGGCGTGATCACGCCGCCCGTGAGCAGTGTGTAGCGCGGAAAGATGGGCAGCACCGAAGCGTAGAGCAAACCCACCAGCAGCGCCACCAGAGCGTGAATCGCCACACCCACCAGCAGACCGGAAAGATGGAACTGGGCAAGGAAGCCGTCGCTTACATCACTCCAGCCAATAAAGCTGCTGGCCGCCATCAGATTCACCGCATACCAGACGCTGCCAAACTTCAGCACGCCGTAAAGCGCTGCGGCCGCAGCCATCGCCAAGCCACCGGCAATGCCGGCCTCAATGCCGCTGATAAAGCTGTAGGTAAGTTGGGTGCTTTGCACATGCTCTGCGGCAATCAATGCAGGCTCCACGGCTGCGGCCATTGCCGCTTCCTCCGCGCCCACCCGCGCCTGCACCACCATATGCTCCTCATGCGGCAGCACACAGGCAAACCAGCCAACAATGGCGCGCACCGTCAGCACCACGCCCAACACGGTAATGGTCACGTGCGTAATCAGGCCCGCAAGCATCAGCGTCACGCCCAGCCCCAACACCATCGGCCAGGCAGTCGGCTTGGGCAACAGCACTGCTTCCACGCCGCCAGCTTGAGGAATTTGTTCGTTCCGTTCCGTCATGATTGCCTTCCTAACGTCCAATCACGTAAACCACGGTAAAAACCACGATCCACACCGCATCCACAAAGTGCCAGTAATACGAAAGCACATCGAGGCGGCGCGCATGCGTGTGGTCTAGCTTGCCCATCAGACCAAAGATCAGCACCACCGAGAGCAGCACCAGTCCCACCACCACGTGCGAGGCATGCAGCCCCACCAGCGAGTAGTAGGTGGAGCCGAAGAGGTTGGTCTGAATCGTCAGCCCATGCTCGTAGATCAGCTCATGCCACTCCATGGCCGTCGATCCCAGGAAGATGCCACCCAGCAGCACCGTCAGCGCCAGCCACAAGGTGCTCAGCTTGGCCTTGTTTTTTTCGAGCGTGGTCACTGCAAAGTGCACCGTGATACTGCTCGAAAGCAGGCAGATGGAACCAATCCAGGGAATCTGCAGCACCTCGGCGGGGGTCGGTCCGCTCAGGCTTTTGCCGATGTAAAACACATAGGCCGCCACAAAGATGATGAAGATGGCCGACTCGGCGACGATCAGGCAAGCCATGCCCACCTTGCCCTTGTCGGGCAGCCGCCACTCTTCCTGTGTCAATGCCGTGCTCTGTGCGCTCATGCTCATTCCTATTCAAAGTGAGTGTCGGGGCCTTCGGGGTGCTTCAAATCCCACAGCGGTCTGCGGCTGTGTACCACCGGATCGACGGCGAAGTTATAGTGCGGCGGCGGAGAACTGGTCGCCCATTCGAGCGTCCACGCATCCCAGGGATCAGCCCCTGCTTCCTTGCCCTTGAAGTAGGAATGCACCATGTTCCAGACGAAGATCAGCAGGCCCGCGGCCTGAAAAATCATGCCGATGGTTTCGATCATGTTCAGCGTGCCCCAGCCACGATCTACCGGGTACGTATAGATGCGGCGCGGCATGCCCAGCAGGCCCGGCAGGTGCATGGTGTCAAAGGTGACGTGGAAGCCGATGGTGAATAACCAGAAATGCCACATGCCCAGCTTCTCGCTCAGCATGCGGCCAAACATCTTTGGGTACCAGTAATAGAAAGCGGCAAAAATCATGTAGAGAATCGCGCCCACCAGCACAAAGTGGAAGTGCGCGACCACAAAGTAGGAGTTACCCAGCTGCCAGTCGAAGGGGGCCACCGAAAGCATCACGCCCGTCAGGCCCGCAATCAGGAACTGGAAGAGAAAGCCCAGCGAGAAGACCATCGGCGTAGCCAGCCGGATCTTGCCGCCCCAGATCGTCGCCAGCCAGTTGAAGATTTTGATGCCGGTCGGCACGGAAACAATCATGGTAGAGAGCGTGAAAAAGGCATTGCCCGCCGGACCCAGACCCACCGTGAACATGTGGTGCGCCCACACGCCCAGGCTGATGAAGCCGATCAGCACCGACGCACCCACCATCGCCGAGTAGCCAAAGATCGGCTTGCGGCTGAAGACGGGAATAATCTCATTGGCGAAGGCGAAAGCTGGAAGAATCAGCACGTAAACTTCGGGGTGGCCGAAGATCCAGAAGAAGTGCATCCACAAGACAGCAGAGCCGCCCGCCTGCACATCAAAAAAGTGCGAACCGGCAAAGCGGTCCAGACAAAGCATGATCTGCGCTGCCGTCAGCGGACCGAGCGCCAGAAACGTCAGCCACGCCATCACCACATAGACCCAACAGAGCAGCGGCAGACGGCTCATCGTCATGCCCTTGCAGCGCATGGTGATGATGGTAACGATCAGGTTCAGCGCCGTGCCCACGCTGCCAATGCCGCTCAGCATGATGCTCAGCGTCCAATAGTCGGTGCTGTGCCCCTGGCTGAAGAGCTTGGCCGTCAACGGCGCGTAGGCAAACCAGCCCACGTCAGGCGCATTGCCCGCGCCATACAGGCCGTTGCCGCCCAAAAAGCTGAAGTAGAGCAGCAGGCCGCCGAAGGCCGAGATCCAGAAGCTGAAGGCATTCAGCCGTGGAAAGGCCATATCGCGCGCGCCAATCATCAGCGGCACCAGATAGTTGCCAAAGCCGAAAAGGATCGGCATACCCACAAAGAAGACCATCGTCGTCCCGTGCATGGTGAACATGCGATTGAAAACCTGGGGCGACAGGAAATGATTGTCCGGCACGGCCAGCTGAATACGCATCAGCACGGCCTCCAGGCCGGCGATGATCAGAAAAACCAGCGCATAGCCGATGTACATCATACCGATGCGCTTGTGATCGACGGTGGTCACCCACTCGGCAACCACGTCTAGCCAGAGCTTGCCCGGCTTGGCGGAAACGGCGGCCTGTGCGGCGGTTTGGTGGGAGCTCATCTGCTTCTCCTTCGTGCGGTGGGGAGGGCAAAAAACAAACTGCGCCAGCCTTGCAGCTAGCGCAGCGAAGCCATGTAGGCGGTCACCAGATCCAGATCGTGACTGCTCAGGTGCATGCGCGGCATCAGCGATCCCGGCTTGATCGAGTCGGGATCGTCAATCCACTTGCGCAGGTTCTCCGGCGTATTCATCACCACGCCCGAGCCCAGCGTGTCGCGGCTGGCCAGGTGCGTCAGATCGGGGCCGAAGCGGCCCTTGGCCAGCGTGCCGCTTACCGTATGGCAGTTCACACAGGCCGTATGCAGAAAGACCTCTTTGCCAGCGGCCGCCGTGGGATTCTCCGCCGCAGGCTTCTGCTGCTGCACCGTCCATTTGGCGAACTGCTCCGGCGTATCCACATACAGGCGGATCAGCATCAACGCATGCTCAGTGCCGCAGTACTGTGCGCACTGGCCCAGATAGAGACCGGTCTTTTCCGGGTCCATCCACATTACGTTCACCTTGTTGGGAATCAGATCCGTCTTGCCGGCCAGACGCGGAACCCAGAAGCTGTGGTCCACATCGGCCGAAGTCAGCGTCAGGTAGCTGGGGAGCGGCTGCTGCACGCTGCTGACGGGAATATGCAGTTCATTGGCGGTCACGATGCCCAGCTTGGGGTAGCGGTACTCCCACCAGAACTGATGGCCAATTACCACCACGTCGAGCGCATTGGCTGGCTTGCGGGCCTTCTCGGTGCCATTGATCACCCGCATGGTAGCCAGAAACAGCACCACCAGAATCAGGATCGGCACCACCGTCCACAGCACTTCAATCTGGTTGCTGCCATACACCTGCGTGGGCTCGCCGTTGTCGCCTGCGCGGCGGCGGAAGCGCCACACAGCATAGGCCAGCAGACCGCCCACTACCAGAAAAATTCCCAGCGTCATGGCCAGCACCAGCAGCGACAACCCAAAGATAGTGTGCGCGGGCGTCGCCTGCGGGGCAAAGATATTGCCGGGCTGATCCTCGACGATCGTCAGGACGGAATGCGCCCAGCCAGAATCCATTCCTGCAGAAAAAAACGCGTGCGCAAGAACCGCAAAACTCATCGACCTCTCCTGTTCATCCGCCACGAACTGCCTGCATGAAGCGGGCAGAATTGCAGAACAGAACTGAATGCAGCAGCCATGGGCGAGGGGAAGTCGCAGCCACAGCCGGAAGCAGGATTGCCAGCAAACGGTGAGGAACGGAGAAAAGGGAAAGCCGCTCCGGCAACTCTGGAAGCTAGGTTCGCAATCTGCTCTGCTGTTTTGGATTGAGGGCAACCAAAACAGATGCAAAAATTTGGGAACTTCTTGCTTCGCGGACGATTATAGCCCGAAACCGAAACGCCACACCCGGATTCCTGATGCGCCATTCCGTTTTTGGTCTACACTGGGTTGTTCGTCCGGCTCCCGTGCTTCCTCGCCTTCCTTTTCCCTTCCAGAGCCGGCGCAACCCGAGGTCGATCATGCAAGCTACTCTTCCCGCCACTGCCACGCCGCGCCCCCTGGTCCGCTTTGCCTGGGGCGTTCTGGGCTACTTTGTCGCCGTCATCCTGTGGGGAACCGTGGTGCGCGCCACCGGTTCCGGTGCGGGCTGCGGGAATCACTGGCCGCTCTGCAACGGCACGGTGCTGCAGCACTCGGCCAACACCCAAACCCTGATCGAGTTCGTTCACCGCATCACCAGCGGCCTGTCGCTGGTGGCCGTGCTGGCCCTGCTCGGCTGGAGCTGGAGCGCCACCCCCCGCGGCCATCTGGCCCGCTGGTTCGCCTCTACTTCTCTCTTCTTCACACTCACCGAGGCGCTGCTGGGCGCGATGCTCGTCCGCCTGGGCCTGACCGCCGAAAGCCAGTCGCCCCTGCGCCCCTGGTTTCTGGCGCTACACCTGGCCAACACCCTGCTGCTGCTGGCGGCCATCACCCTGACCGCCCACTTTTTGACCCGCCAGCACGGCCGCGACTTCGCCTCCGTCCGTCTGGTAGCGCCCTTGGCCACGCTTGGCGGAATTTTTCTGGTCCTCGTCGTCGGCGTCACCGGATCGCTGGCCGCCCTTGGCGACACACTCTTCCCCGCCGCCTCGCTCTCGGCCGCCCTCACCCAGGATCTGGCTTCCACCTCGGCCTGGCTGCTGCGCTGGCGCTGGGCGCACCCGGTCTGCGCCATCCTCGCCGGAGCCTTCCTGGTCTGGATTCTGCTGCGCGCGAACCGCGGCAAACAGAAGGAAGAAAACCGTCCCCTGGCCAGCCTCATCCTCGGCCTGCTGGTAGTGGTCTACGCGCTGGGCCTGCTCGATGTGCTCCTGCTCGCCCCTATCTGGGTGCAGGTCATCCATCTGGCTGCAGCCGACACGCTCTGGGCCTCGCTGGTGGTGCTCACCGCACGGCTTACCTTTGAACCAAGAGAGCAGGTATAGCCCCTCGTCTCCCCCCACCCCGTTGTGCCATGCTATTTCTAGAAGCGCCGCCGCCCTCCGCCCCAGCGCGCAAGGAATTTCATGCACGAACTTTCGCTCGTAGCCAGCATCGTCGACGCGGTCACCGAGTCAGTGGCCAACTATCCCGGCTCCAAAGTCACCGAGGTGCGTCTGCGCCTGGGCGCGCTTGCCGACGTAGTCGAAGACCCGCTCCAGTTCTGCTGGGATCTGACGGTAGCCGACACTCCCCTGGCCACGGCCAAACTTACCATCACCAAGGTTCCCGTCCTGGTGCACTGCGACCATTGCGCTCAGGATTTGGAACTCGAAAGCCTGCAGAGCTTTCGCTGTCCGCGCTGCCATGAGCCGGTAACCAACATCCTGCAGGGCCGCGAAATGGAAATTGAGTCAATCGAGATCGACGACGGAAAAGACTCCGAACAGGCGTGAATCCGTTCCCGGGACTCTGATTTGAGCCTGGAACGTCCGCTGAAAAGAGTCAGAAGGATCGAGGAGAAAAATGACCACACGGATTGTGGAGTTGCGACGGGGCATTCTGAAGAAGAACGATGAGCTGGCGGCAGGGCTGCGTGCCCGCTACGCCGACGCCGGCCTGCTGACCCTGAATCTGGTTTCCAGCCCTGGCACGGGCAAGACCGCGTTTCTGGAACGCACCCTGCGGGAGCTGCGTCTGGCTGGCGCAAAGGCCGCGGCCCTGGTCGGCGACCTGGAAACCGACAACGACGCCCGCCGTCTGGCCGCCAGTGGCGCGCCCGTCCGCCAGATCAACACCCACGGCATCTGCCATCTGGACGCCGAGATGATCGGCAAGCATCTGGACGAATGGCAGGGCGTGGAACTGCCCGCCCTCGACTATCTGTTCATTGAGAACGTCGGCAATCTGGTCTGCCCGTCCAGCTACGATCTGGGTGAAAAGATTCGCGTGGCCTTGCTCAGCGTGACTGAAGGCGAAGACAAGCCGCTCAAGTACCCCACGCTCTTCAACTCAGCCGACGCCGCCGTCATCACCAAGATCGACATTGCCGAGCCCTGCGGCTTCGACCGCGATCTGGCTCTCAAAAACATCCACGAGATTCGTCCCGGCATCAAAATCTTCGAAACCTCCTCGAAGACCGGCGCAGGCTTCGACGCCTGGTTCGCCTATCTGGCCGAAGAAAAAGCTGCACGAGAAAAATAGGGACCGCACCCACTTGCTTCAGCGAGAACTCCAAACTACTTATTGAACAGTCTGGAGCTCTCGCTGAAAGTATCCTTCTGCATTTGCCTGAAAATCGGCAAGCGAGGTAAATTGCTTGTCCGCCGCATTCGTGATCCTGGACTGGTCCTTCTTGGAAAGACCATTTTCGAAGTCCTCATGCACGATGACGCTTCTGAAGGCAACTCCCTTCATCTGAAATTCCCTGCACGAAAGAGCTGCCAGCCGGGCTTTGGATCCATCTCTTACACCAAACAAAAACACATCCCTGGGCAGACTTAATTTCCAATCCACCTCAAGATCGTCTCTACTCGGCATGGGTAAATAGTGTTCTAGGGGCATAAAGCGCGAAAGGCTGCTCTTAACAAAATCGCCCAGCATTTCAAAAAACAGATTCTGCATGACTTCGCGCTTAAACGCTTGCATATTACTGACTTTGGCAACTGCCTGAGCAAATTGAAGCAGGGATGGGTACAGCTGCTCTTTTGAGGTATTCAGATATAGCCTCCCACCATCCTCGTCCATTCCATTTTCGGACAAAATACGGCTCAAGATACGACGCTTTGTGGGTGTGTCTACATCGTAAGAATAGGACAAGCGCATCAACGTCATTCCATGATCAGAGATGCGTATTTCTTCATTGGAAGACTTGGGTAGATCGAGAAAGATATCGACCATATCTCCATCTTCATGAAAGAGAGGGGCAAGGACCTGAACAATTCCTGGACGCTTCTCGCGAAACGACACGTGATGATTGAATTCGGATTTCAGATTCTCCAGGAAGTCCATGACTATCCCCTTTAGAACTCAAGAGAAAATTGTGTATTGGCCGGGAAGTACTTCCTGGCGTCGTCGGAACTCAAGTTTATCATTTTCACGAAAACCTGAAGCGCCTCCTCAAACGATGCAAACTCCGTTGTTTTATCGGCAAATTTCTCGGGAGCGTATCCAGCTTCAATCGCTCTTTCCGTTGCCCTATGGATATGGAAGTCGCAATGGGGGTGCTCCGGATCAAAGCTCTTGTTGTAATCTCCATGTTTTCCATTGCACCGCAATAACGTAATCGCATCTCGGCCATCCCCTGGACTATAAATAAGACCTATCGAGAAATTTTCTGAAAAATCTTCATTTTTCCGAAGGAAAACCGAAAAACCTCCCTCGACTTCATTCATAGCCACCAGTTTGGCTGCATTGCGCTGATATGCGCCTTCCTGTTTCATTTCCCTTCTGGGAGCTTCGACAACTCTTTTGGGACAATGAATCAGCTCATCAAGCTCAATTTGGGTAAAGGCGACCATTGGGTAACATCATAGGCCGCCTTATTCTCAATACGCTAAAAAATCTAGTTCAGGTATTGCCCTGTGAACTACATTCCCCCCGCGCCCAGCAGAACGCCGATGCCGTAGGTGACTGCGCCTTCGATTGCGCCCACCACGGTCATTTCCGCGCCCGACGACCACCACGAGCGTACCGTGATCAGCGACTTGGCCGCGCCCACCGCAAAGTGCGCCGCCAGCGACACCACGGCTGCTGCAATCACCGCCGGAACGCCCTTCATAAAGAAGAAAGGAAGAATCGGAATGGCCGCGCCCACAGCGGTGGAAAGCGCACCGGAGAGCGCTGAAACCACCGGATTCGCAAGCGCTTCTTCGCTGGTGCCCAGCCGCTCACCGGCCAGCGCCTTCAGGAACTGCTCAGGGTCGCTGGCAATGTGGTTCACCATCTTGTGCGCATCCTCTTCGGGCAGGCCCTTCACCTGGTAATAAAGCGCCAACAACTCGCGGGCTTCGGGTGCATTCATCTCAATGGCATCGCGCTCACGCTGCATCTCGGCGTCGTAAATCTCCTGCTTGCTTTTGGCAGCCAGATAAGCGCCCGACCCCATGGAAAGCGCCGAAGCGATCAGGCCGGAAAGGCCCGCCAGCAGCACATATTTGCTGTCGCCGGCAGTCGCGCCGGAAACGCCCGAAACAATGCCGAAGATTGCGCCCAGTCCGTCGTTGACGCCGTAAACCGCATCGCCAATCCAGTCACCCGGCTGCTTGCGGCCCTGATCGCGCTTAGAAAGCATCTCGTCCAGCACCGCCTTGGCATCGATTTTGGGTGCGTTGGCAGGAGCCTGATAATGGCCGCGCAACAGCGACCCCAGCTCGCGGTAGTGGTCCTTCTCGTCCTCGATGACGTGATTCAGAATGGCAATCGATTCCGCATCGCCCACGGCCTTCAGTTGCTCGCCGTAGTGGGCAATGTGGCGGCTCTCTTCAATCTCCAGCCGGCGCAGGGCCATGCGCACGCCCCCTGCGCGGTTGGCCAGCGAATCGGCATTGCCGCCCGGCTTGCCTACATAAATAGGGTCCTGCCCGCCCAGATCATGGATGCGCCCCAGCCACAATTCGGCGTGTTCCTGCTCGGCCTGGGCAAGATGGCGCAGCACCTGGGCTCGCACCGGGTCCGTATCGCGGTCAGCCAGCGCTTTATAGGTGTGGTAGCCCTCCATCTCGGCCTGCCAGTTGCCTTCAAGCGCTTCCAGAACTTTCCTGAGTCGAGCACCGCTCAACGTATTATTTGCCATGGATAAGACCTCGCCTTTCAAATGAGCATAGCCCATTCCGCGATGCAATGGAGCAGGCTTTTCGCCGCCAGCCCCTGCACTGATCGCACGGCCTCCTTTAGACTGAAAGGGCAAGGAAGAGCGCACACATGTGGAATGAGAACGGGAAGCGATCTGGCGGCCTTACGGCGTGCCTTCTGGCCGTTGCGGCCCTCACGGCAGGTTTATGGATGGCGGGTTGCGGCATGCCGGGCGCGCCCCAGCCACCCTCCCTCAACCTGCCCCAGACGGTCAGCGACCTGAAGGCCGTGCGCACCGGCGATCAAGTGGATCTGCGCTGGACCATGCCCCGCCGCAGTACCGATCAGCTGCTGCTGAAGGACCCCATCCGGGTGAAGATTTGCCGGACGGAAACCGCGCCTCCCAGCTGCGATCTGGCCACCACGCTCTACGTACTGCCCAGCGTGGGCGGATCCTTCCGCGATGCGCTACCCACCGCCCAGGCCAGCGGCAAACCACGCGCTCTGCGCTACTATCTTCTGCTGGAAAACGAACGCGGCCGCTCGGCAGGCCCCTCAAACCGCGTCCCCGTGGTGGCCGGAACCGCGCCCGCCACGCTCAACGGCCTGACAGCTGAAATGCACAAAAACGGCGTTCTTCTGCGCTGGGCCACACTGCCCGGCAATGAAACTCCGGTCCGCCTGCACCGCCATCTTGTAACGCCCACAGCCAACAAGGCCAGCTCCGGCCGACTATCCACAGAAGAGCCGCAGGAACAGAGTCTGCTGGTCAGTGAGAGCGCGCTCAAGGGCCGGGCCCTCGATAAAACCACCCACTTTGGCAACGTCTACGAATATCAGGCCCAGCGTGTAACCCGGGTCGTGGTGGACGGTGCGACTGTAGAGCTGGCAGGTGCGCTCACCGCGCCGGTTCGCATTGCGGCGCGCAACACCTTTCCGCCCGATGCCCCGCAGGGACTGGTAGCCGTCGCTGCCACCGACGAGCAGGGCGCTCAGTCCATTGACCTGAGCTGGCAGCCCAACACCGAGGCCGATCTGGCTGGCTACATCGTCTATCGCGCCGACGCCAGCAGCGACTGGCAGCGCATCTCGCCCCCAGCCCTGGTCCCCGGTCCAGCCTTCCGCGACGCCCACGTACAGCCCGGCCACCACTACCGCTATTCAGTCAGCGCCGTCGATCAGGCCGACCACAGCAGTCCGCGCTCTGCCGAGACAACCGAATCCACGCCGGAAAACTAAAGCTGTTTAGGAATGCATGTAGGCCAAAAACTGGCGTGCAAAGCGTCCTTCTTCCCAAGAAAAAGGCACATTGCACGCCACTTTAAATGGCTGCAAATATTCCAAAAATACTCTGGAGCCAAACTTAGAACGGTTCTGCACACGCCCAAAGACTTTTTGGAATGGACGTTCTCCGTAGAGTGAGAGTTAAAGAAGAAATTTTATAAGTTATTTTTAATAGCTTGGCTTTTCCTGCGCCCAGACTCAGAGAGGTATCCAGAACGCAGCGTTTTGTGCTCAATTCGGACATCAAAACTCAAAAAAGCTAGTTACTATAACTGTAAAGGTTTCTTCAAAAGACTGTGACCTTCTTCTTCCTCATGGCGAAGAATGGATTCCCTGTTTCCCGCTAGCCGAAGTTCTGAATCGTAGTTTGCAGGGGCTATGGATTCCTTTCTCTATTGCATCCGCATCGCCGCATTGGTTCTTGGAGCACTGTATGCCGAGTGCGCATTTGCAGCGGTGTCTCCAGCGCCATTGCTTCCAGCTTTGTCGGTCCCAGCTTTGTCCGTCATTGACGGGCTCGGCAAAGGGAGCGTCGCGCTCAAGGGGCCGTGGCAATTTCATACCGGCGATGATCCGGCCTGGGCCTCACCTGCCCTGGACGCATCGGCCTGGGAGCAGATCGATGCGGATAAACCCTGGGGCATGCAGGGGCACTTCGGCTATACAGGTTTTGCGTGGTATCGCATCCGGTTGGAGCTAACGTCGGCTCCAGGAATCCCCGCACAGTTTTCTCTGCTTCTGCCGTCTATCGACGATGCCTGTGAAATCTACTGGAATGGAAAGCTCATCGGTCACAATGGTCAGCTTCAGCCTTATCCCATCTGGTATTACTATTACGCACAATCCCCACAGATTTTTTCCCTGGGTTCGCAAGGGAGTGGCGTTCTTGCTGTCCGGCTCTGGAAGGCTCCGCTCTTCTCGGATGATTCTGGAAGCAGAGGAGGTTTTGAGACCGCACCGCAGGTAGGGAGCCTCGATGCTCTATCCACCGTACGGGAGGCATTGAGATTCCGGCGACTTAGAAAAGAGCAATTCCTGATAGACGAAAGTCTCCTTTGCTTGACTGTAGCGCTTCTTAGCTTTCTGCTCTGGATGCGTCATCCGCCGCGCCGCTTACTACTCTGGATGGCGATTTTTTCAGCAGTGCCACCGGTCAAATTTTTGCTTTTAACCGAATATCTGCGCTTGCCCTACTTTTTTGCAATGGGCCTGGATCAACCTATTGCCACGCTGCAGGACATCGCGTTCTGGTTCCTACTGCTTACCCTGCTCTCTCTGCGCTGGAACTATACACTGGTTCGCTGGACCCGCATCCTTGCCGTTCTTGCTTTTGCGAATGCCCTTTTTGACGGCATCCTGATTGCCCTCAGCTGGAATCCTCCGTGGATTGCAGCTTTGCAGAACGCCGACAACGCATCGGCCATTCTTTTTACCATGCTGGAAATTTACCCGTTGGTCTTGGTCGGCGTTGCGGTCTTGCAACGCAAACGGCTGGATTCTTCGCGTTGGGTAGTTGCCGCACTGGTTTTTCTTGATGAAATGATTCTGGTGGTACACAATACGCTCAAGCAGGGACGTCAATATACTGGCTGGCCCATAGCCGTAATGATCGATGCGCCCCTGTTCATGATCGATGGAACAGCCGTTTCGGTAACCACACTTGCTTCCCTGTTTCTTCTGCTCGCGGTGGTCTACGCCGTCTATGACAGCGTGCGCGAGGAGCAGAAACGCAGCGAGGCGCTGGAACAGGAAAAGATGCAACTCGTTCTGGAAAGCAAGCATATGCGTCATCATGCCGAGCATGATGGCCTCACCGGACTCTGGAATCACCGTATCATCGTCGAGCGCCTGAAGACGGAGATGAACCGTTCGCGCCGTGAAAATATCCCCCTGGGTGTGATCCTTGCGGATATCGACTACTTCAAGAAAATCAATGACACGTATGGTCATACGGCCGGCGACCTTGTGCTACGGGAAATCAGTGCCACCCTTGCTCAATCCCTGCGCGACTACGACTGCGTGGGACGCTATGGCGGGGAGGAGTTCCTGATTATTCTGCCAGGGTGCACGATGGAGAATGCTCTGGCGCGCGCGGAACGGTTGCGCCAAGCCTTGGAGGCAGCGCGCATCGTTTATGAAGGAAAAATGTTGCAGGTTACAGGAAGTTTCGGTGTTGCCTCCGGCATCCTTCCGGAGCACGAAATCGATGCAGATGCGCTCATCCAGGCCGTGGATGCGGCCCTTTATCGCGCCAAAAAATCGGGCCGCAATCGGGTCGTTCAGGCGGAGATGGATGCGCTGCTCTGCGACGGATAGTGCGAATTGCTTCTTGCCAGGCCGTATCGACAATTGCGTTTCACCCTAGCGGGGTGAAGCGAAAATAACCCCGGGAGGATTTTGGCTCTGAGTGTAGTCGAAGGGGAAGAGGCAGGAGGAACCCGGGGTATACCTTGTCATGATCTTTCCCAGGTCCCAAAAGCGGGGCCTGGGGCACCCAGAATGGGTACAAAATCAAACGGTCACAGACCTAGCTGGCGGAACCCAGCAGAGAGCGTTGCTCGGCAAAAGCTTCCTGTGTTTCGCTGCGAACCTTTTTCACGATTCCGGTCCAGATCGGATTCGTCTTCGTCGCGTCCCACGTTCCATTGGCAATCGCCTCTTTATAGGCTGCCGTGCGTTTCTCCTCTTCCTGATAAAGAGGAAGCTTCTTGATCTGCTCAAAAGCTGCGGCGAGTACGACACCGACATCGTCCTTCAGTTCCTCAGGCACGCTGGCATACACCTCGGTCTTGTGCTCTTCGATCCACTGAAAGGCCACAGGCAAAACAACCATGCTTACCCAGTTGCCGTAGGATTGCAGCGCTTCCATGCCGGCAATCCAGGAAGGATGTGCCTCCCAGTCCCGGGGGGCTGCAGGAGCATAGGGGTGATTCTCAGTCGGAGGGCAAAGCGTGCAGTCTGTCTTGGTGTGAAGCATATTCATTCTCCTCTTCATTCTTTTGGTATGAAACAGCCCTGAGCACTGCAGGTGAAGAAACTTGCGGGAGGGGAAAGCACGGCTTTCTTGTCAGGGGAAGATGATGATTGGTCTTTGTGCATGAAAAATGCAAGGACTCGCGATGAATTGGGTTTCATCCTCCTGCTTGGCTTGCGCAGCAGGCGGTACTTTGTCCCTATCGGCTGCTTTTATGCGGCACAGAGTGCAGTGACGGCATTGAATCGCCGCGGGCATCTATTTGGTATACGCCGCCAGCTGGTGCAGAATGCCGTTTGTGTCGGGAATATTCTACGGGCATTAACTTTGTCTTAATCTTCCTATCTTTTACGCTCTATAAATTCAAAATCAACTCATCCAAACCAGGCAACGCAGGGTTGGGTGAGAGATGAATCGCCCAAAAAGCACATACGTATTCCTTTGTTTATGGGTATATTCCAGCTTTGTTTCGATCTCAACAATCACACATCACGACTCACAATTCGCCTTATTACCTGGAGGTATATTGATGCATCTCCGCCACACGCTTTCTGCGTTTCTACTTCCGCTGGCATTCACTGGTGCGGCTTTTGCGCAGCAATCTGCCAGTCTGCCCCCCGACACTGCGCAAAAGAACAATCCTCAGCCCAAAATCACCACATCGGACACCATCGTGGTCACGGCTCCCGGCGAGGACCGCGTGGAGCAGGAAATTCCTCTTACTGTGCTGAAGGAAGAGACGGCGGGCACCAGCCCGATTAAATCGTTGTCGCAGATGCCCAGCGTGAACTACCAGTCGGCCGATTCCTTCGGTTCGTATGAGTGGGCCGTTCGCATCTCGGTGCGTGGCTTCAACCAGAACCAGCTTGGCTTTACGCTGGACGATGTGCCGCTCGGCGATATGAGCTACGGCAACTGGAACGGCCTGCACATCAGCCGCGCCGTGATTGACGAGAACCTGGACCACATTGCCCTGTCGCAGGGCGCGGGCGCGCTGGAGACGGCTTCCAACTCGAACCTCGGCGGCACCATGCAGTTCTATTCTTCTGATCCCAGCGATCAGAAGCAATTCACTGCCAGCCAAAGCTTTGGCAGCTTCAACAGCTATCGCACCTATGCCCGCTATGACAGTGGTCTGATCGGCGGCAAGACCAAGTTCTACCTTTCCGGCGTTGAGAACAAGACCCAGAAGTGGCGCGGTCAGGGCGACATTGGCCAGAACTACTGGCAGTTCAACGGCAAGCTGGTCCACTACTTTAACAAGGGCGAACTGACGGCCTACGTAGACCTTTCGGACCGTCGCGAAGTCGACTACCAGGACAGCGCTATCTCCTGGATTCCGACCCTTGGTTACAAATGGGACAACTACGGCGACTGGAATACGGCAACGACGCAGGCTTATGCCAGTGCTGCCGCATATGCCGCCGATGGTTGGAACAATTGCGGCGTGAGCGGAACGAAAGCCTCGGCTTATGGCTTTGTCGGCAGCGTTGGCAACATGGACGCTTCCGCTGATCCTTGCGATGCGGCCTACTTCGGCGGATCCGGTCTGCGTCGGGACGTTCTGACCTACGTTAGCCTCAAGCTTGCGCTCACCGACAAACTCACCCTGAAGTCCACCATCTACGGCCACGGCAACGACGGCGCGGGCCTGTGGTTCCTGCCTACGGCTGAGTATGGCCAAGCGGTTTACCAGACGCTGCTTGCCACCACCGGTTCGCCACTGGCCATGCGTGCTTCTGAATACGGCATTCAGCGCGGCGGCTTTCTTACCTCACTCACCTACGAAACCGACCACAACAAATTTGAAGCCGGTGGCTGGTATGAAAAAGAGCACTTCAATCTGGCGCGCCGCTTCTACACGGTGGGCGCCAATGGTCCGGAGCGTTCGCTGCACGGCTTCCCTGTAAATCCTTTTTATGTGCAGTGGGCCTACGGCTTTGACATGAATCTCTTCCAGATTCATGCCCAGGACTCCTACAAAGTCAACGACCGCCTGAAGGTTTCAGCTGGCTTCAAAACCAACTACAACTTTGACACTGGCAAGGTGAATGCCTATGACACTGGCACGCTGAACGTCTATGGCGCCAGCATCAACACCACCGGATTGATGGGCTACACGGCGTCGAGCTTTGCTCAGGGCAGCCTGACGGCCGGCAAGCCCTTCCTGCCGCAGTTTGGCGCGGATTACAAGCTCGACAAGCACAGCGATCTGTTTGCCGATGCGGCCTACAACGTGCGCACCTACCAGGCTGGCGGCAAGGGCTTTGGCAACGCGCCCTGGGGCACCACCCAGGCACACTTTGATGCGCTCAAGAAAACCATCAAGCCGGAAACCTCGTGGACCGAAGAAGCGGGATACCGTTTGACCAACAAGCACGTGGGTGCGCAGATGAGTTACTTCCACGTGAATTATTTTGACCGTCTGGTGTCCTTTGGACAGGGTTGCGAAGGTTGCGGTGTCGCTTCCACGCTGGGCAACGCCGGCAGCGTAACCACCAATGGTGTGGACGGTGCCGTCACCCTCGAACTGGGACCGCTCTTCACCCTCTACAACTCCGTCACCTGGAACCGCTCCACCTACGACGACAACGTCAACTACACCGACAGCAATGGCAATGCGGCGGACTACGCCACGGCCGGCAAGGTCAACGTGGATACGCCGGAGTTCCTCTACAAGTCCTCGCTCGAAGTGCACAAGTCCGGCGCTTTTGCGCGTCTCGGCGACGACTTCATGAGCAAGCGCTACTACACCTACCTGAACGACAACAGTGTTCCGAATCGCTTCCTGACCGAGTTCGGTGCGGGTTACAAACGCGCCAGCCTGGGTGCCTTCAGTGACGTCAAGATCCAGTTCAATGTAGCCAACCTGATGAACTCGCAGTACTGGGCATCGATTGGCACCAACAACTTCCCCTACAGCGATGCTTCGGGAACAGACAACACGCTGCAGGTGGGTGCACCGCGAGCCTTCTCCGGCATGCTCTCGGTTAGTTTCTAAGGCATATCCCTGATGCAGTAAGGAAAAACTTTATTCTGGGGTGTGGCTCTGCCACACCCCCTTTTTACTGCGCTGTACGGTAGCGGTTATATACGTGGTAGTTGTAAATGAGCACCGTGCAGACGCCCAGCGCCATGGCCGTCAGCGCCAGTGGCGCGCCAAATGGGAAGCCCGCCGTAAGCGCGAAGCGGATAAGCACGATGCTGACTACAAACGCCGCATTGCGGAAAACCAGTTCGTAGCGGTCACTGGCCACCAGCGAAAGAATCAGCACCAGCACATCGGTAAAGATCATCACCGTGAACAGGTCGTTGTAGTACGATGTGGCCGATTCCAGCGCCCCCGCCTGCCCCAACAGGATGTGTACGGCGGTCAGGCCGAAGAGGAAGACATTCCACAGCGCCATGCCGATCAGCAGCACGGTCAGCCCCGTGGCCACGGCCTTCTTCTGCAGGATAAAGCGCTGTGTGTAGGTATTGAAGACGTTGTGACTCGAGCGACTGCGGCTCAGATGGCGCAAGGAGATGTGGCGAAAGACGGCTACCAACAGAAACATCAGAATGCCCGCCCACATATCCATGAACAGCGGTCCGCACTCGGCCGTGATGCGGTGGCCCGCCACCAGTTCGTTGGCGTGCACAATGTCGTGAAAAACATTGCGAATGAAAATAAGAGAAACAATCTCGAACTGGTTGGCGATCGAGCGCGTCGTGGATTCAGGCAGCGCGGCGATCAACGTGAGCACCTCATAAAACAAAATGAAGTTGAAGGGCGTGCTGATGGCCGCCAGATAGTTCGATCCCAGTTCGTCGATCCAGTGTTGCGGCGCATGCAACGCATAGGCCAGAAAGATGAGCAGCAGGTGCACCACAAAGCTGAAGACGCTCAGCCGGATCACCAACCGCTTGAGCATCTTGCGATTACGCTCGTTGAAGAGCGCGTCGTACGCTGGTTCAAGCCATAACCAGTCGCGGCCTGCATGTGTGTCGTTTGCCATAGATCTCCGGATAAAGCTAATTCAGAGTTGGTGGAATGCGAGTCAACGCTTTTCAGTGCAGTTTTCTCAAGAAAACTGCACCTTGCACCTTCCTTGCGCCCCCACGGAAACTCTGGATTTGCTCTAAGTGCAATCAGCTTAACGCAGTTGGAAAGCTTTGCGCGGGAATTTCCGTGCTTGAGGAACCCATGGGCAAAGACAGGAGTGGCATTTCCCGAAGATGGATCATAGAATGACGCTAAATCAGAAGACGGGAGAATCCCTTGCGTAGATATTTTTCTGTGCTTTTCATTGCCTTGTTGTCCGTAGTTCTACCCCGTACTGCCGGTCTGGCCATGGCCCAGCCCGCACCACAGCCTGCCAAAGCGCACACTGCACCTGCCAGTGCCTTGGTGGCACAAACTCCGCCCATGGGCTGGAACAGCTGGAACTTTTTTGGCAGCAAAGTTACCGAGCAGGATATTAAAAACGCCGCCGACCAGATGGTGGCCACCGGCATGAAAGACGCCGGCTATGTGTACATCAACATTGACGACACATGGGAGGGCCAGCGCGACGCCGACGGCGTGATGCACAGCAACGAGAAATTCCCCGACATGAAGGGGCTGGCTGACTATGTACACTCCAAAGGGCTGAAGTTGGGCATTTACTCCGGACCAGGATCGAAGACCTGCGAGAACTACCCCGCCTCGCTCAACCACGAGCAGCAGGATGCCACCCTCTATGCGGCCTGGGGCATCGACTACCTTAAGTACGATTTGTGCAGCTTCCAGCACGATGTCATGATCGCCAAAGCGCCGCACGACGAGGCCGAGCAGATGCGTCTGATGGTTGCCGCCTACGGCACCATGGGTAAGGCCCTGCAATCGACCGGCCGACCCATCGTGTACTCACTCTGCCAGTACGGCTGGGATTCGGTGTGGGAGTGGGGTCCTTCGGTGGGCGCAAATCTGTGGCGCACTACAGGTGACGTGCAGGCCAGTTGGATGAGCATCTACGACATTCTCAATCAGCAGGCCGGTCTGGCCAAGTACTCCGGGCCCGGCCACTGGAACGACCCCGACATGCTTGAGGTGGGCAACGGTAATCTGTCGCTCGAAGAAAACCGCACGCACTTTTCCATGTGGGCCATGCTGGCCGCGCCCTTGCTGGCTGGCAACGATCTGCCCAACATGAAGCCTCAGGTCAAGGCGATTCTCACCAACAAGGACGTGATCGCCATCGATCAGGACCGGCTCGGCAAGCAGGCCCAGCGCGTCTATGTGGATGGCGAAGTGGAGGTGTGGACGCGACCTCTGGCAGGCGGTGCAATGGCTGTGGCTGTGCTTAACGCTGGTCCCGATCGTGTGGCCACGCATCCCTTCCATTTGCCACTGGCAACGCTTGGTCTGCACGGTGTGCTACATGGCCGCGATCTTTGGACCGGCAAAGATGTGACACTCCGTGATCATCAACAGATTGAGCTGAAGAAACACGACATTCTGCTGGTACGCATCGATCACGCCAAGTAGTTTTTCTGGTTTTTGAAAAAGCCCTTGCCGTGCTAACGGCAAGGGCTCTTTTTTACGCCTGCGCCAGCACCACCGCAAACCATTGGCGCGGGTCCATCCAGCACTGCAGGGGCGTAAAGCCCGAACGTACGAGCATCTGCTCTGCTTCCCCGGGCTGGTATTTGTAGCTGTTCTCGGTGTGCAGGCGTTCGGCTTTTGCAAAGCACACCGTGAGGTCGAGCGCTGCGATGTGAATGCTCTGTGCCACGCGGCTTTCCAAGTGCATTTCCATGCGCTGGGCAGCGGCGTTCCACACGGCGCGATGTGCAAAACTCGCCAGATCAAAGTCCGCACCAAGTTCGCGGTTGAGCCGCACCAGCATGTTCTTGTTGAAGGCCGCAGTCACGCCCGCTGCGTCATCGTAGGCGGAGAGCAACACGCACTCGTCCTTGACCAGATCCACACCCAGCAAAAAACAATCGCCGGGCCGCAACGCCGCACGCACGTTGTGGAGCAGTGCGGCAGCCTCGGCGGGATCGAAATTGCCGAGGCTAGAGCCGATGAACAGCAGCAACCTGTGTTCCTGTGCGCCGATTGCGGAGAGCTCGAACGCATGGGTGTAGTCGGCCACGCAAGGGGCTACGCGCACAGCAGGCAACTCACGTTCAATGCGTTCACGCGCTGCATCGAGCGCCGTCGCAGATACATCCACCGGCTCATAGACGACGGAAGGTTGACGACGGAGCGCTGCGGCCAGAATCAGTCGCGTTTTGTCGGCCGAGCCCGCGCCCAGCTCCGTGATGCGCACTGCATTCTGCCCAAAACCCGCAAAAAACTCATCGGAAGTCCGCGCAAAAATCGTGCGCTCCACTCGGGTCAGGTAGTACTCGGGAAGCTCCGTGATGCGTTCGAAAAGTTGCGAACCTGCCGCGTCGTAAAAGAGCCACGCGGGCAGACGTTTGAGCTGCGCCGTCAGGCCTGAACGCACGATGGCCGCAAGTGTTTTGTCGGTCGGCAACTCAGTCTGCATGGAATCCATAGTCACTTTGCCAGCCGTATGCCGGAGAACTGCCAGCGGGTTTCGGGCACAAAGAAGTTGCGGTAGCTTGCGCGGATGTGGCGGGTGGGCGTCACGCAGGATCCACCCCGCAGCACCATCTGGCCGCTCATGAACTTGCCGTTGTACTCGCCCAGTGCGCCGGAAGCAGCTTTGTAACCGGGATAGCCCAGATAGGCGCTGGCCGTCCACTCCCACACGTCGCCAACCCACTGCGTGGGGGCAAGGTTTTGGTTGAGCGCAGGGGCAGGCAAAAGAAGGCCACTTTCCAGCAGATTGCCGGAGAGTGCTTCGCCGTCGCTGGCCGCTTCCCACTCGAACTCGGTGGCCAGCCGCGCCCCGGCCCAACGGGCGTAGGCGTCGGCCTCAAAAAAGCTCACATGCGCTACCGGGGTGCTGCGGATTGCCTCCAGCGGCAGCGCGCCGCGCAGGGTAAAGATCGTCCACTCGCCCTCGCGTTCGGTCCAGTAGAGCGGAGCCTGCCAGCCCTGAGCCTGCACTGCATCCCACCCGGCGGAAAACCATAGATCCTGCCGCCGATAGCCGCCGTCGGCGATGAACTCCGCATATTCGCCGCAGGTAATGAGGCGGCTGGCCAGCTTGTACGGCTCCAGCCAGACCTGGTGACGGGGCAGCTCGTTGTCGTAGCAGAAGCGCTCGCCCTCGTGGCCAATCCGGCGCAGCCCGCCGGCATAGTCCAGAAACTCCAGCGGTGCGGGCGGCTGATCCATCGCAGGCAAAGGCTTTTCCTCCGTACAGTACGCAGGCCGTAGCGGATTGGTAAAGAAGGCGTGCAGAATGTCGGTCAGCAGCAGTTCCTGGTGCTGCTCCTCATGATTGATGCCAAGGTCGATGCGACGCAGTGCCTCACTGGGCGCGTCGGCAGCCAGCAGCCGGGCAATGGCCTCATCCACATGGGCGCGATAGTGCAGCACCTCGTCGAGCGTGGGACGGGAAAAACTGGCCCGCAGCTTCTTCTCCGGAAAATAGGCGAAGGTGGCGTAGTAGCTGTTGAAGAGCCAGTAAAAATCCTTGTGGAAAGGCTGATAGCCGCTGAGAAACGGCGTGAGTACAAACGACTCGAAGAACCATGCGGTATGCGCCAGATGCCACTTGGCCGGCGAGGCCTCGGGGCAAGACTGCACCATCATATCTTCCGGCGTAAGTGGGGCACACAGCGTGAGCGAGCGCTGACGCACGGCGGCGTAAGTGGCGGCTAGAGTGGCGTGATTTGCAGCTACGGCGGCAGATGGCATCGGCAAAAGCCCTCCGCCAAGGAGTGTACCGCTTTCCCCCTGCTTTTCCCGACGTAGACGCTGCCGGGAAGAAACAGCAGACCGCGTGGGTCGTCCGGGAATCCGCATCTTGCGTCTATCGAGATGAAGGCGCGAGATGAAGGCGAGGTACAGCAATGAAATTCTTCCGAATTTTGGTTTGTTTGGCAGCGCTGGCGGGAGCAACTGCATGGGCGCAGGATGGCCCGCAGAGCGGTATGCGCGGCGGCATGCGCGGTGGCATGGGCGGTGGCATGGGCGGCGGTATGGGCATGATGGGTCCGGGCCGCAACGTGATGGGCTCAGTCAGCGAGGCCGCGGCCGATCATGCCGTGTTGAAGAGCTACCTGGGCGCAAGCTACACCATCCATTACAGCGAGAAGACACGCTTCCTCAAGCAACCGCCCATGGGGCAACCGGGCGAAGGCCAACGCCAGGCAGGCAGCGGAGAACGCGGCAGGCAGGCAGCCGAGCTGAAAGCTGCCGACATCAAGATCGGCCTCGACGTTGAGGTGCAAGGCTCGCTGGATGAGACAAAGCTCACGGTGGAAGCCACCGCCGTCGTCGTGATGGACCCGGCACGGGCCCAGACCATGCGTGAGCGCATGCAGAACTGGGCCAAAACCTGGCTGGCCGGCAAGGTTACGGCCATCGATGGCGTACGGCTGACCGTGCAGGGCTCGGTAGACAATCTTCCCCACACCATCGTGGCCGACGAGAACACGACCTTGCGCAAGCGCCGCGATCCGATCACGCTGGCCGATGTGGCCGTGGGCGATCAGGTCATGGCGCAGGGCACGGCCAAGCCCGAAGGCTTTGTGGCCACGTCCATCAACGTAATGGAGATGCCGCAGGGCGGACCTGTTCACCAGCCGCGTGAAGGCCAGCAGCCAACGCCGCCAACGCAGTAGCGCTCCTGTTCCTTGTGAAAAGCACTGCAAACTTCTGTGGGGAAAACAAGGGAGGAAAGAGGAATACCCATCCTTTTTCTTCCGCTTGAAACGTACAATCTGTTTCGATCTTTTTTACTCTTTTATGTTGTGTGCATTCGGCCCGACGGAAGGCGTTCAGCCTGACGTCGTGCCGGAGTTTCTATATTTCAATCAGCGGACGGGGCAAACGGGTGCGGGCTCGATCCAGAAACAGCCGCATACGCAAAGCGTCGGCGCGCTGCACGGCCACCAGCCGCATCTGGCGGCGAATGTGGTCGGGATTTTCGAGCTGCACCAGGTTGGTTTCGTCCTGCGTGGCATCGCGTTCCAGCCGGGCAAGACGCTCTTCCACAGAGCGACGAAAGCGGGGGCTGATCTCAAAGCCTTCAGCGATAGCGCAATTGGTCATCATAGCGAACACCTCGGAGAGGTTCGGGTGAAAAATTTCTTAGAAAATTTCTAAAGTATTTTTCACATGTGCCGATATTAATCTCGCACGCTTCTAGTTTCCAGATTACTGTGCGAAAGTGCAACGGTAATTTATGTCCGAATATAGGGCATTGGTGGAAAAAATCAGGGCATTGCTCCGTATTTTGTCTTATTTTCGGACAGTCCGCGCCCCTTTTGGCTGCCGACGCTCGGCAATGCACCTTAAAACCTGCCCACTATTTAATTGATTTAATTCCGCAAACAGGCCCTCTGAAAGCTTTCTCATCCGTTCCTGCCAAAAACACCGAAATATGATCGGCGCTCAAACCGTGACGGGGTAGCTCAAGGTACGGGGAATCCAAAGAGTATCTCTTTGCCTAATAGACTGGCATAGCTTTCTTCCCAGTTGAGACCAGGAAGGGGATTTCATAACGGAGTGCAACAAGCCATAGTTTGCTGCGTCTGATACTCTGTGAGGTGCAGCCCAACCGGCCCCCAGGCTGGACTGGTAGTTTATGCCCGCCTGTTTTTGGGGGTTGTGCTGTGGCCCGTGGAGGATGAAATCCCTGTGAAGCTTGGTCTTACTGCATTGGCGCTGACGTCGTTTCTGACACTTGGCCTGAATCCGTCGGCGCTCCGCGCCCAGCAGCTGCAAACCGCGGTACCAGACGCTCCCACGCCACAGGCTACGCCGAAGCTTCTGGGCGCTGGCCCGATTACCCCCGGCATTGGTGCACCCGAAGCCGCCGTGCCGCAGATGAGCTCGCCGACTCCGTCGGGCACTACCAGCACGTCGTCGGAATCTGGCGACCAGACCAGCCCTGATGCACACGCACCAGCGACTGGCCCCAAGGAAGCTCCTCAGGCTCCGCCGCCGGTGATGCCCGCTGCGGGTGAGGGCTTTGATGCCGTGGCTGGCACCATCAAGGTGAACACCAACTTCGTTGAAGTTCCGGTGACGGTCAAGGACAACAACGGCAAACTGGTGGCCGGTCTGCATCCGGAAGATTTTCGGGTATACGAAAACAACGTACTTGAGCCGCTGCATCTGTTTACCGTCGATCCCTTCCCGCTCTCGATTGGCTTTGTGATCGATCAGAGCCTGACGGCCGACGTGATGGCCAAGGTGAATGATTCGCTCGATTCGATTCAGGGTGCGCTGACGCCCTACGACGAAGCGGCCGTCTTCAGCTACGGCAATGGCAGCAGGGAGTGGACTGGCTTTACCGGTGCCCAGGGCAACCGCCTTCCGGCTGTGCTGGCGCTGGCCAAGGCCACCGGAACCGATATGCAGGTTCCAACCAACACCGGCCCCTTCGCCAGCTGCAGCATCACCAAGAACGGCGGCTGCGTTGACCCCAACCTGCAGGCGGGTGGTTCCACCGGCAACAGCGACTTCATGAATCTGCACAAGGAGATTCACACCCTGAATGATGCGATCTTGGCCACGGCCAAGGAATTGTCGAGCCGCCCGAAGGGCCGCCGCCGCATCATCTATGTGATTTCCGATGGCAAGGAGTACGGCTCGAAGGCCACGCTCAAGGAAGTGATTCGCTATCTGCAGACCAACAACATCACGGTCTATGCCACCGGCGTGGGCGATTCCGCCCGTTGGGGTGAGGGCTACGTCAGCCACGTGCACCTGCCCTTCACCATGTACGACAACATTCTGTACAAGTACACGGCAGCCACCGGCGGCGACCTTGATTCAGAGCGCGGCGTAAACGGCATTGAAAAGAGCTATGCCAAGATCGCCGAAGAAGCCCGCGTGCGCTATGAGCTGGGCTACATGAGCCATGAATCGATCTACGATGGAAAATTCCGCAAGATCGACGTGCGTGTCACGCGCCCCGGCCTTGAGGTGATTGCCAAGCAGGGCTACTACCCTTCGGCACAGGATTACCGCTAGAGCAACCGACTTACCGCAGGAACCGAGGTCCATTCCCTGACGGGGATGGACCTCTTTTCTTCCCGTAGAAATTTTCAGCAAAAAATACACAGGATTGCAATGACTTTGGAAAAGAACAATGGGGGGCTCTGGTGAGCGCGGCTGGTTTCAGCTCGGCAGCGGCCGTTACATGGGGCGGATCGGACTTTGCTGGCGGCCTGGGAGCCCGCAAGGCCCCGGCGCAGCTGATCGTGGTGAGCGGCCATCTGGTTTCCTTTGTGCTGCTGCTGGCGGTTTGCCTGGGCTTGCGGCTTCCCTTTCCGCATCAGGCAGGCGTATGGTTCGCGGTGCTGGGCGGCTTTGAGGGCTCGCTGGCGCTGGCCGTCTTTTATCGTGCCCTGGCCATGGGCGCCATGGGCCTGACCGCCGCTTGTACCGGATTGCTGACGGCGCTGGTTCCGGTGCTCTTCTCCATGCTGAGGGAAGGCCTGCCGGGAGCCAGCGTGCTGGGCGGCATTGGCGTGGGTCTGGCGGCCATCTGGCTGATCACCCGCCAGCCCGGGGAGCATGGGCAAAAGACGCCGCCGCTGGCATTGCTGCTGGGGGGCATGGCTGGTTGTGGCTTTGGCGCGCAGCTGATTCTGTTCAAGCTGGCCGGCAGCTGCGGCCTGCTGTGGACGATGACCTCGGCCCGCGCGGCAGGCAGTGTGGCCATGCTGCTGGTAATCGCCGTAGCTCCGCCCAAGGCTGCGTGGAAGGGGTTCTGGCGGATGGGCATTCTGGCGGGCCTGCTGGATACGACTGGCAACCTGTTTTACATCTGCGCCACCCAGCGCGGAAGGTTGGATGTGGCCGCCATGATCAGCTCGCTTTACCCGGCGGTGACGATTCTGCTGGCCGGAGCGCTCCTGCATGAGCGCCCCAGCAAACGGCAGCTGGCCGGCATGGCGCTAGCGCTGGCAGCCGTGCTGCTGCTTAGCCGGTAGGTGCGCTAGGTTCTAGGTGCTGGAAGCTAGAGGCTAGAAGCTGAAAGCAAAAACGGCCTGCATATCCACGCAGGCCGTTTCTTTTGAAGCATATCTTGTGCAAACAGATGCCGAGTCGAGACTAGCTCTGTTTGGTCTCGGTGGGCTGGCTGGCGGGCTGCACCGGTGCGGCAGCCTGCTGTGCGGCAGGAGCCTGCGGCGTTGGTTCGCCCTTCAGGCCTTCGCGGAAGCCGCGCAGACCTTCTCCCAGTCCCTTGCCCAACTCAGGCAGCTTACGGCCGCCAAAGAGAACAATCAAGACAACTGCAATGATGAGAAGATGAGTCGGCTGAAAAAGGTCACCCATGGAAGCCTCCGGACGTCGCTGTGAAATCAGCGCGCAACTTTACCTATTATTATCGCACAGCTATGAAGTAGCTTGTTGCTTCTCTGGTCAAATGCTCCCAGCTCCCAGAAGATTCCGCACCCGCGAGCCCAGGCCTTCCGTTTCAGCACGAAAAAGCTAGAAGCTGGAAGCTAGAGGCCGTCCTCTAATTCACCTGCGCCGGTTTTCCCAGGCGGTTGGTGACCATGGCAAAGAAGCTGCCCAGATCGTCCTCGCTGCCTTCGGTCAGGCGACGGAAGACCTTCAGCAGGGGAAACAGGCGGGAACCGCGGACTTCGACGGTAGGAACCGAGGCCAGACCGCCGGGGTACTGGGTCATCTCCCAGCTGCCGGCATAGCGACGGCGCACCACTTCACCCAGATAGCTGCCCCAGAGCCGCACTTCAAAATCCAGGTCGAGTTCGGGGCTTTCACTCACCCGCACCAGAATCTCGTCCAGCAGTTCGATGGACTCCGTGCTGAAGTCCAGTTTCTGTTTGTAGTCGGTACGGGCCCTCTCGGCAGCGGCTCGGGCATAGCCTTCCATCATCGTGCTCAGGTCGGCAAAGGTCTTCGATTCCAGATTTGCCCGGAATGTTTCGGGGTTACTCATCGTAGATTTCAGAGTATATGAGGAGTCCCGGAGAAATGGAAGCCAAGAGTCTGCTTGTGGCAGACTGAATAGAGTGGAGGTCCGCCCATGAAGTTTGCCAAACAATCCCTGCTGGCTGTTTTTCTATCCTTTGCGCTAGGTACAGCGCTTTCTGCTCCTCCTGAGATTTATCCCGACCCGAGTCAGGCACACAGCGATCTGGCTACCGCCCTGAAGACGGCCGCAGCCCAGCATAAACGTATTTTGCTCGAGTTTGGGGGCAATTGGTGCCCAGATTGCCGCATATTGGACGCCTACATGCACGATCCGTCGAATTATGCCCTGCTGAATGCCAACTTTGTGCTGGTCCATGTGAACATCGGGCATATGGATGCGAATCAGGATCTGGCCGAGCGCTATGGCGTGCCTCTGCACAAGGGCGTTCCGGCCATGGCCGTGCTCGATGCGCAGGGCAGGCTGCTCTACAGCCAGAAGGGCGGAGAATTTGAGGCGATGCGTACCATGCAGTCCTCTTCTGTGACGTCCTTCCTGGCAGAGTGGCGGCCTCATGCACAGGGCAAACCCTGCTCGGTGACCGTCGTACGCTGCTAGTTTTTCTCACTGCAATCGCAGTACGGAGAAAGCATGAACTTCAATCTGGCTGAATTGCCACACTCGCACGCCTACAAGTTGATGGTGGGCCTGATCGCGCCCCGCCCCATCGCACTGATTACCACCGAGGATGAGGAGGGCCGGCTCAACGCCGCGCCCTTCAGCGCCTACAACTACCTCTCCACCGATCCGCCGATCGTGGCCGTAGGTGTGGCCAACCGTTCGGGCGAACCCAAGGACACGGCCCGCAACATCCGCCGCACCGGCGAGTTCGTGGTGAACATCGTCACCGAGGATCTGGCCGAAGCCATGAACATCTGCGCCATCGACTTCCCTCCCGGCGTGAATGAGCTGGACGAAGCTAATCTGGCCACGGCCCCCTCGACTCTCGTAAAGGTGCCGCGCATTGCCAAGGCCCATGCCGCGCTCGAATGCCGTGAACACACCACGTTGCAGATCGGCAGCAGCAACATCGTGCTGGGCCGCATTGTGGCCATGTATGTGGAAGACCGCTTTGTAGATCCGGCCGGACCGTACATCAAGGCCGATGAGCTTGGCCCCATCGGGCGCATGAACGGCCTGGGCAACTACGTGCGCACCCGCGACGCATTTTTTACCATTCCGCGCATTCCGTTCGAGGACTGGCAGAAGAAGAAGTAGTTCCGGAAAGCCTTTTGTCGCTTTCCTCCGCACAGAGCAACCCGATTTCAAAATCTCCCGGATTTTGAAATCGGATTGCTGTGCGTTCGTTCTGGCTTTTGCTCACAGCCTCCCCACCGCAGGTGGTTTATCATCGTAGAGGCGCGGCCGAGCCTGGACGGCGCCTTGGTTTTGTCCCCTGGGAATCAGCCAGCGGTTTTTGGGTACGCTGGATCGCGGCGTCCCTGCCGCTCTGAAGCCGGGATCAGAACAGAATTCGAGGATTCTTCATGCGAGCGAAGACAGCGGTTGTGCTTGGCGCCCAGTGGGGCGACGAAGGCAAAGGCAAGATTGTGGACGTGCTCAGCGAGCGTTTTGACGCCGTGGCCCGTTACGCCGGCGGTCACAATGCCGGCCATACGGTGATCATCGACGGACAGAAGTTCGTTCTGCAGCTGATCCCCTGTGGCGTGTTGCGGCCTGGCTGCACGGGCGTGCTGGGCAATGGCGTGGTGTTGGACCCTATCGCCTTCCTGAAGGAAGTGCAGCGGGTGCGCGAACTGGGTGTGTCGATTGACGGCAACCTGTTTGTTTCCAACCGCGCTCAGGTCATCCTGCCCTATCACCGCATGATCGAACTGGCGGCCGAGTGCGCCCCGGGACGAAAGAAGATTGGCACCACCAGCAAGGGCATTGGCCCGGCCTATGAGGACAAAATGTCCCGCAGCGGCCTGCGCGTGGTCGATCTGCTGAACACAAGTCTGCTGAAGACCCACATTGAGGCGGCCTGTGCCGAGAAGAACGCCATCGCCAAGGCTCTGTATGGATCTGAGCCCATTGACGCCAGCGCCATGTTCGACGAGTACGCCAAAGCTGCCGAGGAGTTGCGCCCGTTCGTGGCCGACACCAGCCGCCTGCTGAACGGCATCATCGCCAAGGGCGGCAGCGTCATGTTCGAAGGCGCGCAGGGCACTCTGCTCGACATCGACCATGGCACCTACCCGTTTGTCACCAGCTCGTCGGCCACCGCCGGCGGCGCATCCACCGGAACCGGCGTGGGCCCCACCAACATTGGCACAACCATTGCCGTGACCAAGGCCTATGTGACCCGCGTGGGCGAGGGACCGTTCCCCACCGAGATTTTTGACGCCGCCGGCGAAAAGCTGCGCGAGCGCGGCAATGAGTTCGGCGCGGTTACGGGTCGTCCCCGCCGTTGCGGCTGGCTCGATCTGCCCCTGCTGCGCTACTCCAACCAGATCAATGGCGCCGAGTGGCTGGTCATCACCAAGCTCGACATTCTGGACGATCTGGACGAGATTCCGGTCTGCACCGGCTACGAGATCAACGGCAAGCACACCGACGAATTTCCGGCCGACGTGCAGGGCATTGAGTCGATCAAGCCCCAGTACACCGTGCTCAAGGGTTGGAAGCAGTCGACGGAAGGCATTACCGAGTTCAACAAGCTGCCCCAGGCCGCGCAGGATTATCTGCGCTTCCAGGAACGGGAGAGCGGGGCGAAGATCGGCATGGTTTCTACCGGACCGGACCGCAATCAGACCATGGTTCTGCCCGCGTTTGCCGATACTCTGGCCAGCTGCAAATCGTAGTCCCCAGTATTTCCACAGTATCCACAGGGGCGGCTTCCACAAGTGGAAAAGCCGCCCTGATTTATCAAGGGGCCAGCCCCACGGCTGGCTTCAGTAAGGACACAACAAGATGGTAAGTTTTATCGCCCGTTTCCGTTTTCCGAGCGAAGATCGCGCTGAGGTGCTTGAGGCAGTCCGCCAACTAGTGGCTGATTCCCGCAAGGAGCCAGGTTGCCTGACCTATATTCCCGCTCATCCTGAAGCTGACCCTGACACGCTGCTGATCCTTGAGCAGTATGCCGATGAAAAGGCTCTGGCTGCACATCGCGATTCGGAACACTATAAAAAGTATTGCGTAGCGGTTCTCTTCCAGAAGATGAAGGATCGCGAGATCGAAAATCTGGTAGCCCTCGGCTAGAGCGGAAATCTGCGTGTGACCAGCGCATGCTCTGTAGTCGAGCGCGGCACACGCCAGAACCATTCAAATTACATCGTTACTTTTGGGTCCTTCGTTTCTGAAAGCAGACCAGCTTTAAAGCGGATGCAAATAGCTTATTTTTCTGCGATCTTTCCTGCTCAGATCACATGGCGGAATCACTTCAACCTAAAGTGTATTGCCGCTCGTTGACCTGTCTTCCGTTTCAGGCTACTATCCAGACGGTTATGCTTGGCTTCGATCTCATTTCGAGCGGTTGGTTGCGGCGCATGCGCCACGGCCTGTGGCTGCTTGCGCTTCTGCTCTTCGGACTGCAGATGAATGCACAGGCCAAGCTGCCCCACCGGCACGATCAACGCCACCAGATTGATCAACTGGAAGAGGTCTGGCGTACAGCGGTTCTGCATGCCGACGTCAATGCCATGAGCAACCTGCTCAGTGACGATTACATCGCCATTACCGCCAGAGGCACTCTGCTGACCAAGGATCAGACCCTCGATAAACTGCGTTCCGGTAAGGTACACGTCAGCGCGCTAGAGCTCTCAGACCACCGGGTTCGCTTCTATGCCCAAACGGCGGTGGTCACCAGTGAAGCGTCCATGGAAGGCAGCAACTCCGAGGGCGAAGTCTCCGGCCACTTCCGCTATACGCATGTGTATGTGAAAAATGCCGGGGGCGTCTGGAAGATTGTCAGTTTTGAGGCCAGCCATATCCACGAGGCCCTCCAACTGCACTAACCAAAATAAAGTTTGCAGAAGAATTCTGCTCTTTTGGTAGCATGATTTTATTGGTTGCGGGGCATCTGCCGCTACGCGATAAGTTTCATTCCGGTAATTTCTTCACAACTTTCCCTATAAAAATTCCAAGAGTACCGTGTTCTGTTTTGAGTCATTTATTTATTTTGGATCATCTACGTAGATAAAGCGCATTATAGGTCCAGGTAACTTGAACAAGTTACCGATGCCCGGACAAGAGGGCTACCCGCAATGGACATTTTGTTTGGCAGATGAGATAAGTTTCTTTCTTTACGGATATTAAGTCTCTTCTTCTCCTGCAAAAGCGGGTTTGTTCCTCCTGAAATTATGCCTTGTTCTGCCTTACTTTCGGGCGAAGATTCGTTCGCCTCGGCCACGCAGGCTGGCCTGTTCTTCACCTTCTGCATACTGGAGGGAGTTTCTGATGAAATCAGCTCGCATTGCCATACTGCGTATTCTCTCGCTGCTCCTTCTTTTGCCGGGACTCGGTGGTTTGATCTTGTCCACAATCACTTCGGCGCATTATCTGCAGACGCTGCCACACTGGCCGATTCCCGAGGAAGGCCGCATGATTCCGCGGGACATCCACGGCGTTTCGGTCTATCAAACGCCGGAAGAAAATCATCATCTAAACCGGATTGAGTATTCTTCCGTGGCTTTTCTTGTGGTGGGCGCGGCCTTTGGCCTGATCTATTTGGAGAAGTGGAACGATGAGACGCCTGAGGACGCAGAAGAAAATGTTCATCTTGCAGAAAGCAAAGGCTAAATTCTCCCCATGCCGGAATTGCCCGAAGTAGAAACCGTCGCCAGTGGCGTCCACAAACGAGTGGGCGGAGATCGCATTCTCGATGTCTGGTTCAGTAGTTATGCTCAACCTTTCAAAACGCCTGCGGCCCGTCAGGCACGCGGACTGGAAGGCCGT
The DNA here is from genome assembly GCF_048629425.1 of Telmatobacter bradus. NCBI lineage: Bacteria > Pseudomonadati > Acidobacteriota > Terriglobia > Terriglobales > Acidobacteriaceae > Telmatobacter > Telmatobacter bradus. The sequence continues at coordinate 70,055 of NZ_CP184532.1, read as the reverse complement.
TTTTTTCTGGCCGTACATCGCACCGGCAAACATATTGTCTGTGAGATGGCCTCCGCCAAGCCGGACCGGCGCAAGGCAGCACAGGCGGCAGATGCACAGTGGATTGTGCACCTGGGCATGACCGGCCGCCTGTTGGTGACTACGCCCGACGCTCCGTTAGCCACCCATACGCATGCGCGGCTGACGCTGGCCAGTGGCAAAGAGGTGCGTTTTGTGGACCCGCGCCGCTTTGGTCGGCTGGAATGGCGGGATCTGGCCAAGGAGATGCCCTTTACCGCCGCCGGCCAGGAACCTCTGGGTATTGAGTCCGAGGCATTTGCGGCGCTCTTCCGGGGGCGCAAGCTGGCCATCAAGGCAGCGTTGCTGAACCAGTCTCTGCTGACCGGCGTGGGCAACATTTATGCCGACGAAAGCCTCTTTCGCGCCGGAATTCGCCCCACCCGCATGGCGGGCCGGCTCAGCCGCGCGGAACTGGAAGGGCTACGGACGCATCTGCGCCGGGTGCTTGAACACGCCATCCAGTTGGGTGGTTCCTCGGTCTCTGATTATGTAGACGCCGAGGGGGTACGCGGCTTCTTCCAACTGGAGCATTGCGTCTATCAGCGTACGGGCGAGCCGTGTCGGGTGTGCAAGACGCCGATCAAAAAGATTGTGGTGGGAGGAAGAAGCACACATTTTTGTGCAAAGTGTCAGCATTGAAGTGGGAAGCCGGGCATGTTCTATGGTTTATGGAATGTTTTTCTGCAATTCCTACCAGAAAGCAAAAATCCTGGAGCACTGCAAGCGTCTAAACCATTGATATAAAGATGAAATAAAAATGGCACGGTAATTGCTATATAGAAAGTGCCAGTGATAATCCGGCGGTTGGAAATACAGACCGCCACAGAAGAGCAGATTCCCGGCAAGAGCCAACGCCATTGAGCGGCCCCCCAAGAGGGCATTCCGGCTGGGAAAACTGCAGTAGGTGCGGGGTTTAACCACCGCCCACATTGATTACGGGAGGCCAGTGGCCTGTACGGGGAACCAGAGAAAAGCCACTCCAAGCGAGTGGCTTTTCGTGTATCCGAAAGCGCATCCTTCCCAAATCCATCTCTAGTGTATTTTTCGTCCGGGCGAGTATCCCTTGCACGTCCTTGGCTCTTCCCTGTAGTATCGGAGTTGCCTGTTGAACGGCTGATGCTGACCTCCTCAAAATATGGGTGTCAAGCTCGCCGCCAGGCACGATTCTTTCACCGTTCGACAGCTTGTCTCAGACATTGTCCCCGGTGAAGGCTCGCTGGCAATACCTGAGTTCAATGCGGGCCGCAACGCCGGCGTCGATTCTGGAAGTTTGTAAATCCGGATCGGATGCGCGTTAAGTGCAGCCAGAGCATTCGGCGGATTTTGAAATGCAGGGCCACATGGAACCGACCATCCTGGTCAGTGGGCGCAGGGTGTGCAGTTCTAAAGCTTGACTGGATCCAGTGACAGGAACCCGAGAGAATACAGCGGAATCCCGTAATGCATTTCCTTTTTGAGTCAAAGCGTACAACCACCGGGCCGGCAATGCGCCAGAGAGTAGCTTCTTCAGGACTGCGCCTATTGTCCGGACCCCCTTCAGGCAGAGTTTCTACTACAGACCGGTCTTCCGGTCGGTTGCCAAACAACTCCGGACAGAGGAACGTCTCGGGCAGCAAGGCAACCTAGAGCAATGCATCAGGAAGTCAAAGCATGACGACAGAAACCACTCAGGCTCCTGTGGAATCAGGACCGGCCTCTGACAACGGCCAGGGGCAGTCGCAGGGACATCGCCGCCGCCGCCGCCGCCGCAAGAACAAATCTCCAAACCCGGTAGCACAGCAGGCGCAAACGCCTCAGACGGCACAGGCTCCCTCGGCTCCGCCGCCGCAGGCCAAGCCGCCCGTGCAGCCCCGGAAGAAGAAAAAGGTCTTCCAGAAGGCTCCGCCAGCCCAGCCACAGCCTGGCAATGGCAGCGCGCCACAGTTCCGGCAGCGCAAGCCCAAGCAGAAGACGCCGCGTGAGTTCGTCGGTCCCATGGACCACAGCTATCGCGTAGTGAATGGCAATGTGGCCGATGGCGGCGGCGCTACAATCCCGCTGGGCGGCAGCCGCGCAACGCACTGGGAAGAGCCTTACGTGACTCCAGCACCGATCCGTCATGATGCACCCACCCGCATCTATTGCTTCATCGAAGATCTCTTCTTTACCGCCAAGATTCAGGACACAGCCAAGAAGCTGGGCGTCAAGGTAGAGTTTGCCAAGGGCGACAAGGAGACGGTCGCACGTCTGTTTGAGCTGCCCGTGGAAGAGCGCCCGGCGCTGCTGGTCTTTGACCTGAACAACGCCAACGCCAAGCCGCTGACGCTGATTCCAAAGTTCAAAACCAAGTTCAAGCGTTCGGTCTCGATGGTCGGATTCCTCTCCCATCTGCAGGGCGACCTGAAGGCCAAGGCGGCTGAGGCCGGTTGTGACACGGTCATGCCCCGTTCGGCATTTTCACAGGGTCTGCCGAATATGCTGCGCCGCTACGGCGTGGACGAAGAAGAAGAAGACAAGCAGCCGATGTAACCATTGCAAGACACAACAAAGCAAAAGGCGCACCCCTGCGGTGCGCCTTTTGCTTTTCAGGTTCCTCGGGCTCTTTTATCCCTGCTTTTTATCCTGGGGGCCAGGTCATCGGGCGTCCGCCCACCAGGTGCACATGCAGGTGGTCCACGGTTTGGCCGCCGTATTCGCCGGTGTTGATCACTACGCGATAGCCATTGCCCAACTTCTTCTGGCGGGCGATTTCAGCGGCCACCAGCAGCAGATGACCGAGCGTATCGCGACTGTCGTTGTCGGTATCATCCAGCGAGTTGAAGTGCTCACGGGGCACAACCAGAACATGGGTGGGCGCCACCGGGTTGATGTCGGCAAATGCGTACACCTTCTCATCCTGATAAACCGGGGTGGAAGGAATCTGCCCTTCGACGATCTTGCAAAAAAGGCAACTCATAGCGTCCCCAGTGTACACGCAGGCCAACACCGTGCAAACCAGGATACGAAATTTTCTGTAGGTGGATTCTTCTGATGGTACTGCAAATCCATTTATGCAACAGGCCGGTAACGGCTGGCCAGAAGCAGTGTGGCCGTGCCCAGATCGAGTTCGGCCAGAAGTAGCCCTTCCTGCCCGTAGGGCTGGGCGCAAAGCAGCGCACCTTCAGGGTCCGCAACGGCAGAGGTGGTAGGGGAACCCTTGCTGGCGCAGTTTACCGTGGCTACAAAGCAGGTGTTTTCAGCGGCGCGGCACAGAATCGCCTTTTCGTGAAAGCTGTTGGCCTGTTCGCCAAAACTGGTGGGCTGGTGGCTGCCGGGTTCGGCCTCACTCAGGTGTGGATGCAGTACCAGTTGCGCACCGTGCCGCGCCGCCCATCGCACGGTTTCAGGATAGCGAAAGCCCTCATGGCAGATGGAAACGCCGAAGGTCAGCCCGGCAGTCTCAAAAACTCTGCGCTCGCTGCCTGGAGCATAAATCGCATCCTCGGAAGGATCGAGCTGGACCTTGTCCTGAAAGCCCAGCAGAGCGCCCTCGGCATTGAAAACGACCGCTGTAATGCGCAGCGCGCCGTCAACGAGGCGCTCTGTGCCAAACACAACCGCGACGCCGGCCTGTTGGGCAGCCGTACCGATTTGCCGCAAGGCGTCGGCCAGAAAAGCCGCGTCGGGCGCGGGAATCTGCTTGCCCATGCAGCGATAACCAGGAACAAAGGCTTCAGGAAAGCAAATAAGTCGCGCTCCTGCCCGGCCCGCCGCAAGCACGGCTTCAACTGCGGAACGCAGACTTTCGTCAGGAGAGGACGGAAAACGCAGATTGGCAAGTGCGATGCGATAAGTGCTCATGCAGGAAGCATAGCAAGCAGGTGGGAATTTTGCTGCTTCTTACGGCGCGGATTGGGGAAGAAAATACTGACACAAAATGCGTGCGCATGTAAGCTATTGCGCATGAACTGGTTTCCTTATCTTCTTCTGGTTGTGGTCTTCGCGTTGTTCTGGCTGATTCGACGAGCGGGTCTGGTTTCGGAGCGCGAGGCCATTGAATTGCTGCGCAAAGGCGGTGTGCTGCTGGACGTACGCACGGCAGGCGAGTTTGTGGCGGGCCATCTGGCCGGAGCAGTGAATCTGCCGCTGAACGAGATCGAAACCCAGATCACGCGACGGGCCGAAGCCAGGGATCAGGTGCTGTTGCTGCACTGCCAGAGCGGCGCGCGCAGCGGCATGGCCTGCAAAAAACTGAAGGCTATGGGCTATCTGCACGTCTTCAATCTAGGCTCGTACGCGCGGGCCGCCAGCATTCTTGGTCGGCGATAGAAAAAGGTTGTTTTCGGGCGCGGAGAGAACTGTCCTCGTGTTTTCCCAGGTCCCAAAAGCGGGACCTGGGGCACCCAAAGAGTGCTGCAATTCTTTCTAGAGCAGCTGGTAGCCGGCGAACCAGTAGCCAAGTTCAAAAGCCGCAGTTTCCGGTGCATCGGAGCCATGGACGGCATTCTCCTGAAGCGAACCGGCGAACTTCTTGCGCAGGGTTCCCTCTTCGGCGTTGGCCGGATTGGTGGCGCCCATCAGCTTGCGCAGGTCGGCAATCGCGTTTTCCTTTTCCAGCGCCAACAGAACCAGCGGACCCGACGACATGAAGTCCGTCAGCTCGCCAAAGAAGGGCTTGCCCTGGTGCACAGCGTAAAAGCCCTCGGCCTCGCGCTTGCTGATCGACTGCTTGCGCAGCGAAATGACGCGGAATCCGGCCTTGTCCAGCTCAGCCAGAATCGCTCCAATGTAGCCCTTGCGCACTGCGTCGGGCTTGATGATGCTGAATGTACGTTCGAGCACGTGTGTTGCTCCTGTGGGGAATGCTTTCCGCAATCATTTTATGCCATTTGTGAAAGCTCTCAACCAGCGCTGATCCGTGTTTTTGCCTACGAAAGAGGAGCAGGCCTGAGTTAAATTAGCAGCATGCAAACTATCTGGAGGACCTCCCGTTGCCTCTTCCTTCTCTCGGCTGCCGCGCTGATTCCCGTGGCGCTCCACGGCCAGAGCACACCGACGCCAGCCACACCCGAACTGCGCGTCTTCGATTCCTCGCTGATTGACCCGAGCGTTGACCCCTGCGAGAACTTCTATCGCTATAGCTGCAATGGCTGGTTCAAGCGCAATACGCTGCCTGCTGACCAGACCTCGTACGGCCGCTTTACCGAGCTGGCCGAACTGAACCGCGCGCATCTGCGCGAGATTCTGGACGCGGCCTCTGCTCCGGGCACGAATCGCACCGCCAACGAGCAGAAGATCGGCGACGATTACGCCAGTTGCATGAACACGGCGGACGTGAATGCCAAGGGCCTGCAAGCCTTGCAGCCGGAGCTGACGCGCATCGATGCGCTCACGGCCAAGGATCTTCCTGCCGAGCTTGCGCACCTGCATCAGATCGGCGTGAATGCCTTCTTCGGCATCGGCTCCGGGCAGGATTATGCCGACTCCAGCGCGGTGATTCTCTTCTTTGGATCGGGTGGACTGGGCCTGCCCGAGCGCGACTACTACACGCGCACCGACGCCAAGAGCCTAGAGCAGCGCAAGCAGTATGTAGCGCATGTGGCCAAGATTCTTTCGCTGGCCGGTGAGTCTGAGGCGCAGGCCGCCAAGGATGCGGAGGCGATTCTGGCGCTTGAAACGCGTCTGGCGAAGGCCACGCTCACCATTACCGAGCAGCGCGATCCGCAGAATCTGAACCACCCCACCACCCTCGCGGCTGCCAGCGGGCAGTTCAAGCACTTTGACCTGCATGCCTATCTGGCTGCCGCCGGAGCGCCTGCCACGGGCAAGGCCAATCTGACCGAGCCCAAGTTTTTTGCAGAGTTCGATCGCGTAGTGGCGGAAACGCCCATTAGCACTTTGCGCGTGTATCTGCGCTGGCAGCTGCTGCATGAATATGCTGGAACCACCCTACCCCAGAGCTTCGATCAGGAGAACTGGAACTTCTATGCGCATACGCTGAACGGAGCGGAAAAGCAGCAGGACCGCTGGAAGCGTTGCACGGCGAATGTGGATCGCGGCCTCGGCGAAGCGCTCGGTCAGGTGTATGTAGCCAAGTACTTTCCGCCCGCCGACAAGCAGCGCACACTGGAGATGACCGAAGCCATTGAAAGCGCCATGGAGAAGGACATTGACGCTCTGCAGTGGATGAGTCCAGAGACCAAGGCCAAAGCCAAGGAAAAACTGCACGGCGTGATGAACAAGGTCGGCTACCCCGACAAGTGGCGCGACTACTCGACGCTGGAAATTGTGCGCGGCGATGCGCTGGGCAATGCCATGCGTGTGCACCAGTTCGATTGGGTGCGCGATCTGAACAAGATTGGCAAGCCCGTCGACAAGGGGGAGTGGCAGATGACGCCGCCCACTGTGGACGCCTACTACGATCCGCAGATGAACAACGTCAACTTCCCTGCCGGCTACCTGCAGCCGCCGTTCTTCAGCGGCAAGGAAGACGATGCGGCGAATTATGGCGACATGGGTTCGACCATTGGCCACGAACTGACCCACGGCTTTGACGACTCGGGTCGCCAGTTCGACAAGGACGGCAACCTGCGCGACTGGTGGACGCCTGCCGATGAGAAGAAGTTCACCGATCTGGCCGATTGCATGGTCAAGCAGTATGACGCAATCGAGGCTGTGCCCGGTGTACACCTGAACGGCAAGCTGACGCTCGGAGAAAATCTGGCCGACCTGGGTGGTACGTGGCTGGCCTGGAAGGCATGGTTGGAAGTTGCTGCGGTGGCACATGTGGACATGAATGCGAAGACCGACGGCTACACACCCGACCAGCGCTTCTGGATTGCCTATGCGCAGCAGTGGTGCACCGAGACGCGGCCCGAGCAGCTCCGCAGTCAGGCGCTGGGCAATGAGCATGCGCCCGACGAGTACCGCGCCAACAGCATCCTGCAGGATCTGCCCGAATTCGCCAAAAGCTTCAGCTGCAAAAAGACGGCTGCCATGGTGAGTCCGAAACCCTGCCGGGTGTGGTAACTGTGCATGCCGCAGGTGCTTTCGCGAGCGTCTGCGGCAAAAGCCGCGCAAGGCTGACTGCCTCCAGTTCCAACAAGTGAGCGCGGGCCTGCTGGCCAATCGCCTGCAGGGAATAATTCTGCTGAATCACGCACGCAGCCGCCACGGCATCCGCCTTGGCCTGCGTGCGTTTTTCGTAGACCTCGCGCATGCAGGCGGTGGCGTGCTCCAGGTTAGGCTCGGCCCACTGCATGGTGGAATCGAAGGCGAAGCGGAAGGTGTGCTCACGCTGATTGGCAGCGGTTAATTTGTACTCCACCAGCCGATGCCGCCGCGCATCCAAATAGTCGAGTGGGCCAGAGTGCGCCGTGGAGATGGTGGGCGTGCCCTTGGCCGCCGCATCAAACAACGGATAGCACCAGCCCTCGCCCCGATGCAGTGAGACAAAGCAGTCGGCCCGCTGCATCAGAGAGGCCAGACAATCTTCCGGCCAGGTGAGCGGAAAGATGCGCACCCGCTTTTCCAGTTGATCGGGACTGGGAGGATTGGCCCGGGCGATGGCTGCATGAATCTCGCGCCGTGCAAGCTCTTCACTGGTGAAGGCAAAGTTGGTTTTGATGAGCAGAAGCACATCGGGCTCCTGCGGAAAGGCGCGCAGAAATGCCTCGATTATGCCATCCAGATTCTTGCGTTCCTGCCATGTGCCTGCCGCCACAAAAACGAAGCTCCCGGCGGGAAGATTCATCTCTCGGTCAAAGGCGGCGCGGTCATAACGGGGCGCTACCATCGGCGTGACGGGATGGGGCAGACGATAGACCGGCACCTGAAGCTGCTGGCGAAAGTTTTCCTGATTGTAGTGGCAGGGAACCCAAACTTCACGAGCGCGATTGAGCGCCTCCACATAGCACTGCGGCAGGCGATCAGCTTCCCATGTGGTCATGACGGCCAGACGCGGATCGTAGCCGCTGAGGCGTTGGAGGTGATTTGGCTCAGTGTGCCAAAGGTGCAACGTAGGATCGCCCGGCCGGTCCCGCAACTGCTCCAAACGCGCACCAGCCTCACCCGGCCTCGGCCTGCTGTCCAAACTGACCACTGACAGGTTGATCCCTGCTGCGTCAAAAGCCTTCACGTAGTTGCGCGCGGCGCTTCCGTAACCGGTGCGGGCGTACACATAGCCGTAAAACTGCAGCATGGAATTCATCGTCGTTGCGAGCATTCCTTTGCGAAGGCGGGCCGTTACTTATTGCTTCGGTCCAAAAGATTTGCGTCGTGCTTCCCCACCCAGGCCACAAGAACTGGGCGAGGGTGGGGCACCCGAGAAGCTATGAATTTCATTGAAAAAAGGCTAACAAGGTTTGGACGGATAGTAATAAAGGGTTCCGTACACGCAGCTGCCCGGGCGGCTTTCGGCCCGTTCCACCTGAATGGCAAACTCGTCGTTGACGGGAATGCAGTTGGAGACCCGTTTGCAGCGTTGAATACTTAAAATCGACCAAGCCCGCCGCACACAATGCGCCGAAAGCGAGAGTTGGTAGTCGGAGGGGCTTTCGGCCCAGGCGACCACGTTCGTACAACACTTTGTATTGCCGCCGGCACTGGGCGGCGTGAGCAGATGAACCTGTGCAGTCCAAAGTTCCTTCATGACGCTACTCGTCTTGCAAACAAGATGCCAACTGTTCGCAGTCCTGTTTGAGGAATTCTGAAGCTTTGCGATTTTGCACTGCATTCTGTGCAGTATGCCTCAGAACGCAGAGGCGCGGCATGGGCAGGCGCGACAGCAAAAAAAGACCCCGCCCAAAGGCGGGGTCCTGTCCCTGATTTGCAGTGGGGGGAAAAACGTACTTATGCTTTGCCGATCACGCGGGCGAGGGTTTCACCAATTTCGGCCGGCGAAACCACCACATGAATGCCTGCCGCGCGCATGGCCGTCATCTTGTCGGCGGCCGTGCCCTGGCCTCCGCTGATGATGGCGCCAGCATGGCCCATGCGACGACCCGGAGGCGCGGTCTGCCCGGCGATGAAGCCAACCACTGGCTTCTTCACGTGTTCCTTCACGTAGGCTGCGGCAATCTCTTCGTTGGTGCCGCCGATTTCGCCAATCAGGATGATGGCTTCGGTGGCAGGGTCTTCGTTCAAAAGTTTGAGCGCGTCAATGTGAGTAGTGCCGATGATCGGATCGCCGCCAATGCCGATGGCCGTCGACTGCCCGATGCCGCGCTGGGTAAGTTGATGCACTGCTTCGTAGGTGAGCGTGCCGGAGCGCGAAATAATACCCACCGAACCTTCCTTGTGAATGCGGCCCGGCATGATGCCGATCTTGGCTTTGCCCGGCGAGATGACGCCGGGGCAGTTCGGCCCGATCAGCCGCGACTTCGAATGCTTGATTTTGGCCCAGACCTTCACCATATCGAGGGTGGGAATGCCCTCGGTGATGCAGACGATCAGGGGTATACCGGCGTCTTCCGCCTCCAGAATCGCATCGGCGGCAAAGGGTGGCGGCACAAAGATCATGGTCGCATTCGCGCCCGTCTTTTCGACCGCATCCTGCACCGTGTTGAAGACCGGCCAGCCCTCGTGGGTGGATCCGCCCTTGCCCGGCGTGACGCCACCCACCACTTTGGTTCCATACTCGGCGCATCCCTTGGCGTGGAAGGTGCCTTCCTTGCCGGTAATGCCCTGCACGATGAGTCGGGTTTCGTTGTCTACTAAAACAGCCATTTGAAAGCTCCTAGCTTCCAGCCTCTAGCTTTTCAGTGTTTACAGGAACGCAGCCAGCATCTTGGATGTTTCGACGCAAAGCTCTTCGGTCTTCTGCGTCTGCTGCGCATCCCCAATCTTCAAGCGACGGGCTAGTAAAAGCTGCGTTTGTACCTCGTAGTTGGAGCCAAGGGCGATGGCCAGAAAACGCCTGAAATCGCCATCCGATCCCCGGCCGCGTCCCTCGGCAATATTGCTTGCGACGGAAATGCTCGCACGGCGCAACTGGGAGGTTAATCCATAGAGTTCTTCCGGAGGGAATTGCCGCGTCAGCTCATACACTGCTTCAGCAAGCTCCATGGCTCGCTGCCAGACGGTGAGGTTCTGAAAATCCTGCGACATCGCGCTCTCCTAAAACAGCTTCCAGCTGCTAGCTTCTAACTACTGGTTTTTAGCTAGCAGCTGGAAGCTAGAGGCTGGAAGCTGCTTTTACCACCATCTCCGCGGCTTCTTTCATCGTTGCCCCCACCTGGAAGTTCAGGCCGGAGTCCTTCAGAATCTGGCGACCTTCTTCTACGTTTGTGCCTTCCAGACGCAGCACGATGGGCAGTGTGACGCTGAGTTTGCGGGCGGCGGCCACTACGCCCGTAGCCAGACGGTCCACGCGTAGAATGCCGCCAAAAATGTTAATGAAGATGGCCTTCACGCTCTTGTCGCTGAGCAGGATTTCAAAGGCGTGTTCAATCTGTTCCTGGGTTGCGCCGCCGCCCACATCCAGAAAGTTGGCCGGGCTGCCGCCCGCGTACTGGATGATATCCATGGTGGCCATGGCCAGGCCCGCGCCATTCACCATGCAGGCAATCGAGCCGTCCAGCTTGATGTAGTTGAGCGCATACTTGCTGGCCTCAACCTCCAGCGGATCCTCTTCGGCCACGTCGCGCAGGACCTTGATCTCCGGGTGGCGATAGAGCGCGTTGTCGTCGAAGGTGATTTTGGCGTCGAGGGCAAAAAGATTGTCGTCTTTGGTGGTGATGAAGGGATTTATCTCGACCAGCGAGGCGTCGGTGTCAAGGAAGGCTCGATAGATGGCCTGCAAAAAGCTGGTGGCGGCGTTGATCTGCGTCGGCTTGAGGCCGAGGACGAAGGCCAGTTTGCGGGCCTGCCATGCGCCAAAACCCACCGCCGGGTCAATGGTTTCCTTGAAGATGGCCTCGGGAGTTTTGGCGGCCACCTCTTCAATCTCCATGCCGCCAGCCTGCGAGGCCATGAAGACCAGTTTGCCGGTGGCGCGATCGAGCACAATGCCCAGATAGAGCTCACGGTCAATGTCGGCTGTTTCTTCGAGGAGCAGTTGCTGCACCTTCTGGCCTTGCGGACCGGTCTGGTGCGTGACCAACTGCATGCCGAGGATGTTTTTGGCGTGCAGATCGGCCTCTGCCAGCGTACGGGCCACCTTCACGCCACCGCCTTTTCCGCGGCCTCCGGCGTGAATCTGGGCTTTGACGACGACGCCCGATGCGCCATCGTCCAACAACCTGCCAGCCACACGCGAAGCCTCTTCGAGCGTGCCTGCGACCTCACCCCGGGGTACGGCGACGCCGTACTTGGCCAGGATCGCTTTCGCTTGGTACTCGTGAATTTTCATGCTGGATTGAACCGCCCATCCGCTTGCAAGAGGAATTCGGTCTGCGGTCCGTTGAGCGTCGGACCCGGGGGAACCGTTGCAGCGGTACAGAAATACTATCTCTCGGATTCGAAAAGCGGCAATCGGATTCAGGAACTCTTTTGCGGGCAGGATTCCGGGCTTCTTCTGCCTCCGGAATTGGAACCCCGGCCCTCCTGTCCAGCGCCAGCAAGGAAAGCAGTGGCCGTATCATAGATGTATGAGCTTGGTGAAAGATCTTTTGAAGCTGGTCGCCGAAGACGGTGCGGCGCTGACCCGTCCACAGGCCGCCGACGTCCTCAAGGCGATTCTGGCCGGCGAGGTTCCCGAGGTGGAAACCGCCGCCCTGCTGGCCGTGCTGGCCACGCGCGGGGAACAGGTTGCCGAACTGGCTGGTTTTGTCGAGGTGATGCGCGAGCGCGTGACCCCACTGCCGCTCACAGACGCCGAGCGCGAAGAGCTGGTGGACGTGGTGGGAACCGGCGGCGGTGGGCCGCTGACCTTTAACATCTCCACCGGTGCGGCCCTGGTGGCTGCCGCGGCTGGCGCCAAGGTGGCCAAGCACGGCAATCGCGCCGTTACCTCCCGCTGCGGCACGGCCGACGTGCTGGAAGCGCTGGGTGTGCCCATTGAGCTGACGCCCGAGCTGGCCATCGAGTGCCTGCGCGAAACCGGCTTCATGTTCCTCTATGCGCCGCTCTATCATCCGGCCATGAAGACGGTGGGGCCGCTGCGCAAGGCGCTGGGCTTCCGCACCATCTTCAACCTGTGTGGCCCGCTGAGCAATCCGGCCGAGGCCCGCACCCAGGTGATCGGCGTGCTCAGCCCCAGTAAGGTGCTGCTGGTAGGCCGTACGCTGGCCGAACTGGGCGCCAAGCGGGCTTTTGTCGTCCACGGCTCCGACGGCATCGACGAGCTGACCACCACTGGTGAATCGGTTGTGGCCCGCGTCATTGAAGATGAGCAGACCGGCAAGTCCACGCTGAAGGCCGCGCGCATCACCCCCGAAATGGCCGGTCTGGAGCACAGCACGCTTGACCAGTTCATTGGCGGCGATGTGGAGACCAATACCAGCCTGCTCTACGACGTAATTACCGGCATCAAGGGCGCGCGCCGCGACATTGTGCTGCTGAACGCCGCTGCTGCGCTGGTGGCCGCCGGCATGGCCGGGGACCTGAAGCAGGGTGTGGCCATGGGCGCCGAGGCCATTGACAGTGGCATGGCCGCCGCCACGCTGGCCAAGCTACGCCAGTTCGCAGCCAAGCACGCGGGCAAAAATTGACGCCATTTCCAGACGCAAACAGGAAAGAGCCGGTCCTTGGGACCGGCTCTTTCCTGTTTGCGTTGCATTTTGTCTTCCCGGCATATTCTTGAAAAGCGAAGGGAGCATGGTCCTTCCGCGGCTGCGGAGGGTTTTTCGCGTTCACTTCACGCCCGCAGCACCAATTGCCGAGTCAGGCTCCACGCGCCCAGCAAGACAACTACAGCCAGCGCCACTACCACGTTGGGATTGTGCAGATCGAAGTTCCATGAAACTACCGGAGCTGAGCTTTGCAACGATTCTTGCACTTCCGCAATGAGCGTCGGCACAATCTTCCACGCGCCCCAGCCACAAGCCCCGACTAATGCAATCGCCGCTGGCAATACGCGCTTCCACGGCAATGGAATTGGCGCGGGCGCTGCCGCTTCTTCGCGTACCTGGTTCATCACTGCATCCAGAAAGCCCGAACTCGGCACAATCTCGCTTTCACTGGCCAGAATGCGGTCGATTGTCTCTTCTTCCCTCTCTCGTTTCTGATTCATCGCACCGCCTCCCTGCCTGTTTCCGTTCTTGCCAAACACTCCAGTTGCGGAAAGCGCTTCTTCAGCAGATCGCGCGCCCGCTTGAGCCGTGCCTTGAGTGTGCCCGTGGGCACTCCCATCGTTTGTGCCGCCTCGTCCACGTTCTTCTCATGAAAATAGAACAAAATTACCGGTTCGCGATAGCGTTCAGGCAGGGCCAGCACGGCGCGACGCACAGCTTCGTCCCGACGCTGGCCTTCCACTGTGGCTAGTTGTGCGGGTGCGACTGCGGGTTCATCCACTTCGTCCACGGCCGCAGTCTCCGTCGGAAAGTGCTTCAATTCGCTGCGAAAAACATTCGCCGCCAACGCAAACATCCAGGTGGAGAAGGCTGCATCACGCCGCCAGCTTGCCAGCCCACGCCAGATCCGGACAAAGGCCTCCTGGGCCATCTCTTCGGCGCGTTGGCGATCACGGCAGTAGCGCCAGGCCATATTCACGAGCGGTCCCTGCCAACGGCGCACAATCTCGGCAAAAGCCTCGGTGTCGCCCGCCAGCACGCGCTCCACTGCTTGCAGATCGCTCTGCTGCGCCTCGCCGGTCTGAACAAGAAGACTCACGCTTGCGGCTCCTGTGAGAGTAGGACAGGCTCTTTGCGCGAACGGTTGCATTTTATCGCGCAAAAAGAAAATGCAACCGCATTCTATCCGCTCCGGTCTTACCGCTCGAAAGCAAAACCTGGAGGTTCAACCATGCATCTCTTCCTTGCCAGTTTCTTCGAACAGGATCTTTCCAGCGTTGCCCTCTTCGGATTCTTGGCTGTGGGCGCAATCGCCCTGTTCGGCATTTTTCTTCCCATCAGCAGCTGGGCCGATGCCCGCCGCCGTGAGCGCGAGGCCTACTATAAGGCTGAAACCCTGCGCCGCATCGCCGAATCCACCACCGATGGTGCCAAAGCAGCTATCGAGTTGATACGTGAACAGGAGCGCCAAGCTAGCCTGCACAAGCGCGAGGGCATAAAGGTTGGTGGCTTAGTCAACCTTTTCCTCGGCATTGCGCTGACCGTTTTTCTTTACGCACTCTTGGGCCCACACTCACCCTATCTGTGCGGTCTGATTCTGGCCGCCATCGGTGCGGCCCTGCTGATTTACGTGTTTTTCATGGCTCCGCCCATCGAATAGCACAAACGCAGAAAGCCTCGTTACCTGTTCTTCCGGGTCATGAATCGAAGCAGCAAAAAAATCTCCGGACCTTCAGTCCGGAGATTTTCGCATTCTGACAATGTGTGAGCGCAGGACGCTCTGGAGCGTGACTTTTACCCTCGACCGGGGCGCAGATGGCTCAAATCCAGTGGGTCAGGATCATCGAAGTTAGGCAGAAGTGGAATGCCTTTGCGCAGGCCGGACCAGTCCTCTGCCACCACGATGCTATTGGGCGGATTGCCGGGCTGGTAGCGCACCGAACAGGGAAAGCCGGCACGGATCTGGGCCGTATTCACTACCGCGCTCATGCCAGTAATGTCCTGGCTGCACTCGTAGTCCACGCCGCCGATGCGGTAGCTGTAAAGCAGCAAGGTCAGGGTGTGCTGGTCCTCGGTAGTTACCTCATAAATATCCAGCAACATGCCGTCCACCAGGCGACCGGACTGCACCAGAAACTTGCGTCGCGCTCTTTCCAGTTCTTCCGGTGTGGGCCGGTGACGGTACACAAGCCACAGCGCCACGCCGCACACAACGGCGCTGGCCGCGAGTCCGGCGGCAATCTCCAACTGATTGATATCGATAGTGAACATGGAAGACACGAGCAATACCTGCTCCCTGTAAGAGCATACCGCAGGCGCGCCCTGCCTGCCTGTGCGGAATAGGTCCAGCGGGTATGTTTTCTGTGTCGGGAATCCAAATTTTGCCGAAGTATATCTTTGGTATGATAGGAACTCCTGGGGCCCGATTGTTTCTTGAGGGCATTCTTTGATGCATGTTCAGAAGGATTCTCAGGGTTCCGGCCCCGCAGCTATCCATAAAAATCTTCGTTGTATTGTGTATGCGCTGGGGCCCGGAGATGTTGCGGGCCATTTCCGCCTCTGCCAAGAGGGCAAGCAGCCGCCCTTCCAGATGTGCAATGCCTTCTCCGAGCAGTTTTTTGAAGCTTGCCGCGACCGCTACCGCCTGGTTCTGATCTCTTCCCATGAGCGGCGCGATGTATTCATGCTCGGCCCGCATCGCATGGAGAATCTACCCCGCTCGCCGCTCTATGCCCGCAGCGGCCTCGGCCATCATCTGGACATGTTTTTCTATGGCCTCGGCATCGTCTTCCGCGCTCTTCGCAATCGCGCCTCGGCTGTCATCGTCGATTCCGGCACTACACACTGGTTTCTTCTTGCGCTGCTCTGGCTCTTTCGCATCCCGGTGATTGCCGTCTTTCATAACACCCTGTGGCCTGCCGGTTTTCCTCCCCAAGGCCGTGCGGCGCGTCTTCTGCTTTCACTCAACGGCTGGTTCTTCCGCCGTATTGCGGCAGCTTCGGCCTGTGTTTCGCCGGAATGCATGCGTCAAGTGCAAACCGCTGCCGGCCAGACACACGGTCCCGTCTATCAGTACCGCGCCCAGTACCGCACCGGCTTTCTGAGCACCGTGCCGCCGCCCGACCATGCGAGCACGCCTTTCCGCATCCTTTTTCTGGGACGCATCCAGGACTTCAAGGGCGTCTTCTTGCTGCTCGATGCGGCGGAACAACTGGAGCGCGAGTTTCCCGGCCGCTTTGTCTGGAAGATCGTGGGTTCTGGTCCAGCCGAAGCTCAACTGACCCGGCAAATCCAGGAGCGCGGCCTGCAATCCATTGTGCAGATGCCCGGTCCGCTGGCCAATGCCGCCGAAGCCCTTGCTACGCTCACCTGGGCGCACCTCGTCACCGTGCCCACCACCTCGGCTTTCTTTGAAGGATTGGCCATGACCGCCGCCGAAGCCGCGCTCTCCGGCCGTCCAGCGCTGGTCAGCTCCGTGGTTCCGGCAGCGGAAGTTCTGGGCGCGGCAGCCCTCCGTTTTGAGACGGACAATCTGGACGCATTCACTGACGCATTGCGTCTTCTGGCCTTTGACGCCACGGCCTACGCCCACGCACAACAGGCCACGGCTGCGGCTTCCAGCCAGTTTTATGACCGTTCCCGAAGTCTGGGAGCGGTTCTGGAGCAGGCTCTCGCCGCGCTCTTCACCCCGTCATAAAACCGCAGTTCCGCGCAAAATGACCTATACTCTAGGTTGCATCGAATGGTGCCGGAGCCTACGCTTCGCGCCTTCCCCGGAGGATTTTTCTTGGCTGAAGAGAGAGTAGCAGGGCCTGATCGCGCCCGGATCCGTTCCACCACCGTCATCTGCGTCCGCCGCAACGGTCTGGTTGTCATGGCCGCCGACGGGCAGGTTACCCTGGGCGACCACGTGCTCAAGCACTCAGCCCGCAAAATCCGCCGCCTTTACCAGGGCAAGATTCTGGCCGGCTTTGCCGGTTCCACCGCCGACGCCTTCACCCTGTTCACGCGTTTTGAGAACAAGCTGGAACAGTTTGCCGGCAATCTGAACCGTTCGGCTGTTGAGCTGGCCAAGGACTGGCGCACCGACAAGATGCTGCGCAATCTGGAAGCCCTGCTCGTGGTGGCTGATCTGAACCAGACCTTCCTGATCTCCGGCTCGGGCGACGTAATCGACCCCGACGAGGATCTGGCGGCCATCGGCTCAGGCGGACCCTACGCTACGGCAGCCGCCCGCGCCCTGCTCGAAAATACCGAGCTTGACGCCCGCAGCCTCGCCGAAAAGGCCATGAAGATCGCCGGTGAAATCTGCATCTACACCAACGATCGCATCACCATTGAAGAGTTGAAGGCGTAGCAGGCTGGCTTTCCTTCTTTGCCCACGCTCCGGCGCAGCAAAAAAGCAGCAAGCCTGTCAGGAAGCAGCAAACGTCATTCCCTGATACGGGGATTGGGCAGTTTTGAAACACAGCGCTTCATTTCCTCATTCCATATGAGACAGAACCGGCCCAGCCGGTTCTATTCTAAGATTCGGATTCTCGAAGACGAACATGGCCATTTACCTGCCCGCATCCGCCGAAGAACAGGAACTCTCGCTCGATGAAATGACGCCGCGCGAGATTGTTGCCGAACTCGACAAGCACGTCGTCGGCCAGCGCGCCGCCAAGCGTGCCGTCGCGATTGCCCTAAGAAATCGCCAGCGCCGCCAGAAGCTGCCGCCCGACCTTGCCGACGACATCATGCCCAAGAACATCATCATGATCGGCCCCACGGGCGTAGGCAAAACCGAGATCGCGCGTCGCCTCGCCAAGCTCACCAACTCGCCCTTCCTCAAAGTTGAAGCCAGTAAGTTCACCGAGGTCGGCTACGTGGGCCGCGACGTTGAGTCGATGATCCGCGACCTGGTGGAAATCGCCATCGATATGGTGCGCGAAGAGCGGCTTGAAGAGGTTGAGGACAAGGCCGAGATGAACGCCGAGGAGCGTCTGCTGGATGTGCTGCTGCCTCCGCCGCCAGCTCCCGCGCCTGCCCAGGAGGGCCAGCTCACGCTGCCCGGCTCCGATAGCTACCAGCGCTCGCGCGAAAAACTCCGCCAACAGTTCCGCGAGGGTAAGCTCGATGACCGCATCGTGGAAATCGATGTGCGCGACCGCGGCATGCCCCAGATTGGCATCATCTCCAACCAGAACGTGGAAGACATGGAGACGAACCTGCGCGACATGCTGCCGAACATCTTCGGTGGCACCTCGAAAAAGGGCAAAAAGCGCGTGGCCGATGCCTTCGAGTACTTTGTGCAGGAAGAAGAGAGCCGCCTGATCGACATGGACTCCGTCACCCGCACGGCGGTTGAACGCGTCGAATCGAACGGCATCATCTTCCTGGACGAGCTCGACAAGATTGCCGGCCGCGAGGGTGGCCATGGCCCCGACGTGAGCCGCGAAGGCGTGCAGCGCGACATTCTGCCCATCGTTGAAGGCACCACGATCAACACTCGCTACGGCATGGTGCGCACCGACCACATTCTGTTCATCGCCGCCGGCGCATTCCACGTCTCCAAGCCGAGCGACCTGATTCCCGAGTTGCAGGGCCGCTTCCCCATCCGCGTCGAGTTACAGTCGCTCACGGTGGAAGACTTCCTGCGCATTCTCACCGAGCCCAAGGCCTCGCTCACCAAGCAGTACATCGCATTGCTGGAGACTGAAGGCGTCAAGCTGGAGTTTGCCGCGGACGCTCTGCGCGAAATGGCCGAGTTTGCCTTCCGGGTGAACGAAACCACTGAGAACATCGGCGCGCGTCGCCTGCACACCATCATGGAACGGGTGCTGGAAGACGTTAGCTTCCTGGCTCCCGACGTGGCCCGCAAGGCCGCCGACGAGAAGACTGCCGCTGAACTGGCCGAGGCCATCAAGGCCGAAAGCTCCACCCCGCTGCCGTATGAAGAGCGCACCACCGAAAAGGGCCAGGAGAAAATCTTCCTGATCGAAGCTCCCTACGTGAAGCAGATGGTCGCAAGCATTGTGCAGGATCAGGATCTGTCGCGGTACATTCTGTAGGGCAGCGGTCGAGTGGTTCCGCAGCCTATGTCTCTCATCGATTAAATTTGTATGATTTTGTTTCCCAGATCCCGATTTTTGGGATCTGGGAAACTGGAAAAACTGCGATCTAAAATCTAGCTGTCATAGACCTGCGTGGTTAGCCACTAAATTGCTTATGCGTTTGCCTCACATGTGAAGCAGCTCAATCACCATCACATGCAGTAGGAACGTATCAGAATTCAAGAAAACCATATTGACTTTGCAAGAAGCATCCTTCACCCTTTTGCCATGCAATCCTTGAATCTTTCTGGTGAATCGAAAAAATCGGATGGCCGCTTGAGAAGCCTTTTTTGGCCTACAGTTGAAAACGCCTGGGATGTGGATTATCTGGGAATTCAAGGCTTTTGGCTCTGTTGGATTATTGGCGTTTTAAACTTGGTCATTGTTGCATGCTCTGCATACGAGACAGCAAATCCAATTGCGCGCATCGTATTACTGGTAACAGCTTTTATCTTTTTTTTTATTTATGTTGTTGGTGGTATGGGCATGCGCCAAACCAGTTTCCCTGCCGCTGTTTTCATTTTTATTCTCTATGTTTTTGGTCAATTAGCATCCGGCCATATGCTGAACATTCTTTCCATAATTATTTCCGCGGTATTGCTCTCCAATGTACGAGCTACCTACCTTGCATCCCGCTGGAAACCGGCTGCTGAAGGCGAAGATCTCCCCATGCGATTCAATGAAACATTTCGCGACAAGCTGGTTGACCAGCTTCCATCTCATGCTTGGCCATTTCTTAAATACCCGTTTTACCTTCTTGCACTGCTGCTCATACTCATGCTTGCTTCAAATAGCGCGCTGATCTTGTTGCGCCCGCAGCCGTTCCCTGTGCTTAATAAAAACGCCACGCCACGCCATCTGTCACTGCCTCTGGCACAGAATAGGAATAATCATCATTGATGATTGAGGTGATTTTCTGCGAGAGGATCCTCTTTGAGATCTTCCACCACCGGAAAATCGTAGATCTTCTTCATCGCTTCGAGGATTGCAAAGGCATCGTCCCGCTCTGCGCCTGCGGCAAAGGTGATGGTTTCACCTGCGCATTCAAAGCGCAGGGCACGCTCGACGGGGGTGTTTTGCTCACCGTTCCACGACTCCTCAACGCGCAGTTTTTCCACGTTTGTGTTGGGTGTGGCAAAGCGCTCCGTTACAGAACCGAAGAGGCGGGATTGCACCTCAATCTCGGTAGCCGTCAGCAGCAGGCGCTCGGTGCCAAAGAAGGTCTTGAGCATGCTGTAGAGCACGACGGCCGTAATGATGGCAGCGGCGATGGCCCCCACCAGAAATCCGCCAAAGCTTTTGCCGGTCAGCAGGGCGGCCTGCACGCCGGTAAGCGCGGGAACCACCCCCACGCTCACCAGCACCAGCAGCAAGCCCGCTGCGGCGATCAGGGAGAGCCAGCGAATTCTGGGTCTGATCTGCACATCGAGTCTGTCTTCAGCGGCAAAAATCCTGACGGTCATGGGCCCTCCAGCTCTATCGCACTCGTTTTTCCAGCTTGCGCAAGCTCTTCAGCATTTCGCTCAACGCACTTTTGCCAACCTCGTCCTCGAACTCCCTCTGCAACCGGTCAAAGGCGGCAATCACGCGCAATGCAGCCTTTTTTCCCTCGGGTTTAAGGGCCAGAAGATAGGCGCGCGCGTCTTCCGGATCGAGCTTGCGCTGCAGGCAATTCTTGGCTTCAAGAGAAGAGACGCAGTGGCTGACGTTGCCGCGCGTGGTCTCAAAGGTTTCCGCCAGTTGCGAGGGCTTGATCGGTCGGGGAGCCTCAAAAAACAAGGCCGCCAGCACCAGCCCCTCCAGAAACCCGAGTCCATCCTGGGTAAGCACCTGGGTGGCCAGCGATTCAAAACGGCGTGCGGCGCGGCTGACGGCAAACATCGGGCTCTCGCGTAAAAACGCTTCGATCTTCATTTTCCGCCTTTCTGTCTGCTCCCAACAAAGTAGTTGAATTGCAAAATAGTTTAGCTCTTCAATTATTTTAATTACAGCAAAACTTTCATTGCGGCTGGGCGTAAAGCACTGCATGCTGATGGAGATCATGCATACTTACTCTCGCAATCTGCTTTCATTAGCCATTTTTTCGCTCTCTCTTTCCTCCACTGGCATCGCCCAGAGCGCTGATTCCACCCCCCACAAGCCGCAGACCAGTGAAACCATGGTCGTGCTGGGTGAGGCTGCTCCAGTGCCGCTGGCGGAGTCTTCGCGCTCAATCACAGTACTGCCGGTGGAAGAAAAGAAACTAAGCGCAGAAAGTGTGCAGGATCTGCTGCGCTCGGACGCCAGCGTATCCCTTGAACAGCGCGGCGCGGGCGGCGGCCAGGCCGATGTGCTGCTGCGTGGCGGTGGCTTTGAGCAGACGCTGGTTCTACTCAACGGCTTCCGCGTGAACGATAGCCAGACCGGCCACCACAACCTCGACCTGCCCCTGCCACTGGAGGCCATGGACTCAATTGAAGTGCTTTCCGGCGCGGGTTCCACGCTGCACGGAGCCGATGCACTCTCCGGCGTGGTGGACTTTTTGACCGCCGCGCCCACCCACAATGCACTGTGGCTGCGGGCTGGCGCGGGCAGCTTTGATGAGAACGAACAGGCCCTGATGGCGGATGGTGTACGCCGCCACTCAAGTGCTCGTTTGACCGCAGAGCGGAATTTCTCCGAGGGCTTTACCACTGACCGCGATTACCGCAACGAGGACGCTGCTCTGGAAAGCTGGATTGGTTCCCGGCTGGGCCTGAGCGATCTGCTGCTGGCTTCAAGCGACCGCGCCTTCGGAGCCAACCAGTTTTATGGCGACTACAACTCCTGGGAGCGCACCAAGGGCTGGCTGGCTACGGCGCGGCAGGAACTGGGCGCACGCACGACCGCAGCCTTCGGCTATCGCCGCCACACCGACGACTTTGTGCTGCTGCGCACCTTCCCTGCGGCGTACGCCAACAACCACGCCGATAGTTCCTGGCAAACTTCCCTGCGCCAGACCGCACCGCTGGCAGGCCGCTCGCTGGCGCTCTTTGGCCTGGAGGCCGACGGCGACCGCATCGACAGCGTGAATTCCTCCGACGGCGTACTCTCGGCCGCGCTCGGCAACCATGCCCGCAATCGCGGCGCGGGCTATGTGGACGTGGACCTGCGCCCGACCGGGTCGCGCTGGACGCTCTCGGCAGGCGCGCGCGAAGAACTCTTCTCCGGCGGTCTGAAGAACTTTTCTCCCGAACTGGCCGGAAGCCTGCGCGTTGCGCCCACGGTCAAACTGCGTGCCAGCGGCGGCTACGGCTTCCGCATTCCCACTTACACCGATCTCTACTATTCGGACCCCACAACCAAGGGCAATCCCAACCTGAAGCCGGAATCGGCCTGGTCGGGCGAGGGCGGCGTGGACTGGCTGGCCAGCGCGCATCTGACGCTGGCCGCCACGGGCTTTTACGCCCAGCAGCACGACACCATCGACTATCTGCGGGCCAACGCCTCAGCCGTCTGGCAGGCGGCCAACCTGAGCGGCGTGCGCTTTACCGGAGCAGAAGCCTCGGCCACCTGGAAGCCCATGCCCACGCAGACCGTGCGCCTGAGCTGGACGGCGCTCAACGGCGCACAGAATGCGCTGCACGGCCAGCAATCGGAGTACGTCTTCAACTATCCGGTAGAGAATGTGCACGCCAGTTGGCAGGTGCTGCTGCCGAAGTCGATTCTGCTGGAAAACTCCCTGCAAGTGACCGAGCACTACCAGCAGACGCCCTACCCGGTCTGGGGCATGACGCTCGGGCGCAATGTGCAACGGCTGCGGCCCTACCTGCGGCTGAGCAATCTGTCGAACACGGGCTATCAGGAGGTCAGCGATGTGGCCATGCCGGGCCGCTCGATTGCCGGAGGCTTCGTCTACACGCTGGGCAGGTAGAAGCTCCTTGCGGGGCGGAAGACCCGGGCTCCAGCCAAAATTCGCACACCCGAGGCCTGCGCCTGCTACTCTGTGGGCGTACCTCGCGAGTCCGCGCTGGAATCAGTCAGCGGACTCTACCTGCATTCTTCTGCTTCCGAAAGATTGTGGATGGGGGCGCATCGGAGGCACACCGGGAAAGGTGTGCTCGCGCCTCGCTTCCGCATCGCCTTTCCGTGACTTCACGCAGCACGAACATACAGGAGAGATTTTATGGCGAAGAATCCGCAGCACCACAAGATCAACTACATCGAGTTCACCACCCCCAACATCGAAGGCGTGAAGACGTTCTATACGACGGTCTTCGGCTGGAGCTTCAAGGATTGGGGCCCGGATTACATCGACAGTTCGGTAGAGAGCGCTGGGCTGGCTCTGGGTTTTGCCCGGGACGAAGCACCAAACCCCAAGAGTGCGCCCGTTGCAGTGCTCTATTCGGCAGACCTGAAGGCCACCGAAGCAGCGATTGTGGCTGCGGGCGGCACAATTACCGTGCCCACCTTCGAGTTTCCCGGTGGACGGCGTTTCCACTTTAATGATGGACTCGGCAACGTTCTGGCTGTGTGGGGCGAGTAGTTCCGTTTTTGCTCAAAAGATCTGCCGCTCACCGCAGCTATTGCATGCGCTGCACGGTGCGCACGCCGTTCACGCGGCGCAGGCCCAGCGTAATGCGGCCCAGGTGGCGGGTGTCTTCGGCTTCCACCACAAACTCGATGATGGCCTCGCCGTTGTCGTCGTGTTTGACCTCGACCGAACGAATATTGGCGCTCTCATCCGAAATCACGGCGGTGGTTTCCTTGAGCATGCCGGGGCGATCATCGCAGTAGACGATGACCTTGACCGGATAGCGCGGTGCGCGGATCGAGCTGTTCTCCGGTGCGCTGGCCCATTCAACGGCAATGCGGCGATCCGCCTCGTAGAGCAGGTTCTGCACATTCGGGCAGGAGCGCGCATGGACGGCCACACCCTTGCCGCGTGTGACGTAGCCAATAATCTCGTCGCCCCGGATCGGATTGCAGCAGCGGGCGCGATAGACAAGCAGATCCGATTGCCCCTCGACCTGCAGGGAATCGGTTCCGGTCAGTTGCAGGCGGCGTGTGGTGTCCACCGAGGGCTCGGCAGGCTTGACCTCGACCTCCGGCTGGGTAAGCAGCCCGGGGGCAAGTTTGCTGAGGATCTGGTGGCCGGTGTAGCGGCCCTGGCCGAGCGCTGCCAACAGATCCGCCGCTGTAGCCAGGCTGTATTCGCTGGCGATGCGGCTCAGATCCTGATCGGCGAGCTGGCTCATGGGCACCTTGTACTTGCGGGCCTCGCGCTCCAGCTGCTTGCGACCAGCCTCCACCGAGCGGTGACGCTGCTCTTCATTCAGCCAGTGCTTGATCTTGTTGCGGGCACGCGGACTTTTGACAAAGGTAAGCCAGTCGCGGCTGGGCTTGTGGTCCTTTTGCGTGACAATCTCAACGATGTCACCCGTCTTGAGCTTGGTACGCAAGGGCACCATGCGGCCATTCAACTTGGCGCCCACACAGGTGTGGCCCACTTCAGTGTGAATGGTGTAGGCAAAATCGACCGGCGTGCCGTCGGAGGGAACCACAACGACTTTTCCCTTGGGCGTGAAGGTGTAGACCTCGTCGGGATAAAGGTCCATCTTCAGGCTGGAGAGGAACTCGTTGGGGTCGGTCATCTCCTTCTGCCACTCAACCAGCTGACGAATCCAGTTGAGCCGTTCCTCGTCGCGGGCCGTCACCGCGCCTGCGCCGGCCTTGTACTTCCAGTGCGCCGCAATGCCTTCCTCAGCGATGCGATGCATCTCTTCGGTGCGGATCTGCACCTCAAACTGGTGGCCACCCTCGCCCATCACCGTAGTGTGCAGCGATTGATAGCGGTTGGCACGGGGAATGGCGATAAAGTCCTTGATGCGCCCCGGCACCGGCCGCCAGAGGGTGTGAATCATGCCAAAAACGGCGTAACAAGCGCCCACATCCTGCGTCACAACGCGCAGGGCCAGGAAGTCGTAAACCTGATCGAAGGAGATTTTGGAGCGCTGCAACTTCTGGTAGATCGAGTACAGGCGCTTGATGCGCCACTCGACGTGGGCCTCGATGCCGTTCTCGCGCAGTTGCTCCACGAGCGTGTCTTCCACGCCGCGCAGAAACTGTTCGCCGTCCACACGCCGCCGCTCCACCGCCGCCGAAACCTGCTCAAAGGCCACCGGATCGGTGTAGCGGAAGGCCAGATCCTCAAGTTCGCCGCGCACCTTGCCCATGCCCAGACGATGGGCGAGAGGAGCATAAATATCCATCGTCTCGCGGGCGATGGCCTCCTGCCGGTCGGGCCGCAGATGCTCCAGCGTACGCATGTTGTGCAGCCGGTCGGCCAGCTTGATGAGCACTACACGCACATCGGAGACCATGGCCAGCAACATCTTGCGCACGTTCTCAGCCTGCCGGTCGACGCGGTTGGCAAACTGGATTTTGTCGATTTTGGTAACGCCCTCGACGATGTAGGCCACCTGCGGGCCAAAATCGGTGGCGATTTCCTCGCTGGTGGCGGGCGTATCTTCCACGGCGTCGTGCAGCAGGCCAGCGGAGATGGCCGTCGCATCCATCTTCATCTCCGCCAGCACCTCGGCCACGGCGATGGGATGGATGATGTAGGGCTCGCCGGAGGCGCGGCGCTGGTTCTTATGATGGCCAATGCAGAAATCCCACGAGCGGCGAATCAGGGCAACGTCGTCGGTGGGGCGGTTCTTCTGCACACGTTCAATCAGGCGCTCAAAGCGCTGGTTGAGGGCAGCCAACTCTACAGGGGGAAGTTCGTTTTGCGTTGCCGGGGCGGGGGGCGTTGCCACGGGCTTCGCCGGAGTTGCGGGAGCCACACTGGGCGCAACGGGCGTTTTTTCCGCCGCTTTTGCGCCAGATTGGTCCGCCGGAATCGTCTGCCGGGCCGTCGCCATACCCTATTATAGGCCCGGTTTGTTTTTCGTGAGGGAAGCAGCGAGAAGCCCGCTACACTGATAGGATGGCAAAACCCCGCGAACCCAGAACGGAAAACAATCGTAAAAACACGTCGCGCACAAAAGATGCGACCCGGCCCGTAAAGAAGTCCACCGCCAGACCATCGGCAAAGTCCGCCGGCTGGCCCGCGTCGAAATCTGCCGAACGTCCCGCCCAACGAGTCGATGATCGCCCCGCGCAGAAGCCTTACGCCCGCCCCGCCCAGAGCTCCGGTGCCCGACCGGCGTCTGCCGGTTGGCCCGTATCGAAGTCTGCCGAACGCATGGCGCAGAGCTCCGCTGAGCGGACCGCACCGAAGTTCACCAGCCGACCGGCGTCCAGATCTACCGAGCGCCCGGCGCCAAGGTCCACCGCACGGCCTGTATCCAAGTCCGCCGACCGCGCTATGGCAGCCCGCGCCGCGCAGGCTCCCCGCCCCGCACCGGCTGCCCTGACCACCCTGGGCGCACGCATCAGCCGCCGCGCCGCCGACCGCATTCGCGCCGGCCACGCCTGGGTTTACGCCTCCGATGTGGAAGCCACACTTTTGCCTGAAGGCGACGCAACTCCGGGGCTGGTTTCGGTGGCCGACAATCGCGGCCTGCTGCTAGGCACGGCGCTCTACTCGCCCACTTCGCAGATTCAGCTGCGCATGGTCTCCCGCGAGGCCATCGACGAAGCCGCCTGGCTGAAAATCTTTGAAGAGCGTCTGCGCCGCGCCATTGTCCGCCGCAAACCGCTGCTCGACAAATCCACCGACAGCTGCCGTCTGGTCTTCAGCGAGGCCGATGAGCTGCCCGGTCTGGTGGTAGACAAGTACAACTCGCTGGCCATTGTGCAACTGCTGGCCAAGGGTCTGGACTCTGCCGCGATCCGCGCCGCCGCGGTGCGCGTCCTCAGCGAAGAACTCGATCTGAAGACCATCTACGAGCGGCCCGACGCACGCATGCGCGAGTTGGAAGGGCTTTCCGCCCCGGCCACCGAGGCGCTCTGGACCAAGGGCAAGCTGGTCAAGTCTGACGTGGACTTCCACCTGAATGGCCTCAGCTTCCAGTTCGACGCCAACTCTGGACAGAAGACCGGAGCCTTCCTCGATCAGCGCCTGAACTACGCCGCTGCAGCCGCCACGGCCAAGCGCATGGGTGCTCTCGGTCGCGCGCTCGACGTCTGCACCTATCAGGGCGGCTTTGCGCTGCATCTGGCCCAGTACTGCGAGCGTGTAACGGGCGTTGACCAGTCGCATGCTTCGCTGGAAGTGGCGGAAAAGAATCTGGCCGCCAACAAGAAGGCGCTCAAGGCCGAAGTGGACTGGATCGAGGCCGATGCCTTCCAGCTGCTGCGCGAATGGTCCGATGCCAAGGAGAAGTTCGACACCATCGTGCTGGACCCGCCAGCCTTTGCCAAGAGCAAACGCGCCATCGAGGGTGCGCTGCGTGGCTACAAGGAAATGAACCTGCGCGCTCTGCACATGATCCGGCCCGGCGGCCTGCTGGTCAGCTGTTCCTGCTCCCACCATGTGAGCGGAACAGACCTGGAAGCTGCCATTGCCTCGGCTGCGGCCGATGCTGGCCGTCGTGTGCGCCTCCTGGAACGGCGTGGCGCGGCTCTGGACCACCCGGTGCTGCTCAGCCTGCCAGAGAGCGAATACCTGAAGTGCGTCCTGCTTGAGGTGGAGTAGCTTTCAGCTTTCTAACCACGTTTTGCGTACAAAGAAAAGGGCCGCTCGATCGACTGAGCGGCCTGAATCAAATTTCCACTGTCCCCGGAAAATCGTCGAACAAAACCAAACTTTATGCGCGTACGCGCGGCCTGGAATCCATGACGGAAGCTGCTGCATGCGCTTCCAGTCCCAGCAACCGGGCAAAACAATCCCGCGGCGAAAACTTCTTTTTGGATTTTTCTGGATCGTTGAGTTTTTCAGCGGCTTCGGCACGCAGCTCGGCCATCACTTCCTTGACCTGAGCGCGTAACGCCTCCGCCTCAAAGGTGCAGGAGCGCAGATAGGCGGAAACCGTCATGCCGGCTTCGGCCGCACGCTGCCGCAGTTGGGCGCACTCCGCCGCGCTCATGCGGATGGTGATGCTGCTGCACTTCAAATCGCGTTCCAGGTAACGCCCTGGCTGGAGTTTTTCGGCTAAAAATTCTGCTGCTTTTTGGGCTTCCGCGCTTTTTTCTCCGGCTGCTGCCAGAGCCTCGGCTTCGGCCTGTTCCTGCGTCTCCCGCTCGTGGACCAGCCAGTCGCTTTCCGGCGCGGCGTGATAGCGTGCATGAGCCCGCAGAGCGCTTTCATAACTCAACAAGGAAGATTCTTCGTTCTGCTCTGCTTCGATTTCGTCTGAAGCGGCATCATTGGCCTGCGCTGCATCGTCCGTGCTGACGGCAACAGGCTCTTGTGTTTTGCTGGATGTATGGCGGGGATTATCATTTCCAATCCACTCGTCCGCATCCTTGCGCGGCTGAGCGGCAAGCGAGGCCAGCAGGCTGGCAAACCCTGCAAGGTTAGGGGCAGTATCGAGTTCGGATGACTGTTGCATGGTTTGGAGGATAAGACGTACGCGGTACTAACTTAAGGGAATCTCAATGGCTTTTTAAGTTTTATTTCCCCCATTGGAACAACATTAGTTATTGGTCAGAATTGGGACTATTCAAAACACCCTCCGCGCCCAAACCCGCGCCAATCGCGCATTTCACTGATCCCGGAAGAGTTAAGTTCTTTTTAGAAGCCGCAGACTTCCCGTATACTTGGCTCGAACCATGCGTCGATTTCTGGCATTTTCGTTCTTGAGCCTGATCAGCCTCATGCTGATCTGGCCCCTGCTTGCACCCGACGCTGAAGCAAGCCTGCCGCCCTGCTGCCGTCGTCACGGCAAGCACCACTGCAGCATGATGGAGCCGCTCACCGGTTCCAGGCGTGGCGTGCAGAACCTGCAGGAGAAGTGCCCTTTTGAGCGCGTGGCCAAAACCTCGGCCCACACCTCGGCCTACCAGCCCGAGCCCGAAGCGCGCTTTTTTGCCTCGGTTGTAAGTCTGCCGGAACGCGCGGCACAGACCGAAGCGCTTGGCCGGATTGCCCTTGATCGCAGCCGTCTCAAACGCGGTCCTCCCACTTTCTTTCTTTGAAGCCATCGCATTTTCGGAATTGGTGTAGACCGAAAGCTGGATGCTAAGCGCCTTTTTCCTCAAGGAAAAGGCACCTTGCAAGCCCCTTAAAAAGTCTATGTGTATTCCGGAAATGCTCTAACCCGACTGCAGGCACAAATGCCTGCCGATGTGCGTTTGACCAAAGAGAGGAAAAATGAAAAACAAGCTCTGGCTGGCCCTGTTGCCAGTCTTCTGCCTGTGCGGGCAGAGCGTGGGGATGCGTGCGCTTGCCGTGCCGCAAAGTTCCGTTCAAAATCAGCAAAAAACCGGCAGGATCGAAGGCGTCTTGAAGGATCCGAGCGGGGCCGTGGTGCGCCGGGCGCGGGTTGTACTCCACGATGCATCGCTCGGCACCAACCTGACCCACCAGTCCGATCAGATGGGCCGCTTTGTCTTTGACGGCCTGCCCGCCGGCCGTTACGAAGTGCGGGCCACGGTGCCGGGCTTTGCCACAGCTCTGCTGCGCAATGTGGCCGTAGCCGATGGGCGCACCACAACCGCCGACGTCACGCTGCAGATTGCCACGGCCAGTGCCGAGGTGCGCGTGGTCAGCGACGAGGACGAAGCTGGGCGTTCGCTGAGCGCCGGCGAACGCGCCCGCCGCCACAACGTGGCGGATCTGGCTGCCGACGAGGCCGGTGTAGCCCTGCGCACCAACGGCGAGCTGGCCACGGCTCCTGTGCTGCACGGCATGGGAACCGAGCGCAATCGCGTGGTGGTGAATGGAGCAACCGTCAGCTCCTCCTGCCCCAACTACATGAACGATCCGCTCAGCTACGCCTCCAGTGCGCGGGCAGCCACGGTCAAGGTTCTGGCTGGGCTTACGCCGGTCAGCATGGGCGGCGACAGTCTGGGCGGCACCATTGCCGTGGACTCCAACGCACCGGTTTTCGCCTCCGATCAACACCTTCTCATCGAATCCAGCCTGACCGGCTTTACCCGCTCGAACGGCCAGGCCTATGGCGGAGCCCTCAACGAGTGGATTGCCAACCGTCACTTCGCCTTTGGCTACACCGGCACCTGGGCGCTCAACGAGGACTACACCGACGGCAGCGGCCACAAGGTGACATCGACCTACGCGCAGAGCACCAACCATGTGGTGACGCTGGCCAGCGCCTATGGCAAGAACCTCTTCGAGGTGGAAGGCGGCATTCAGAACACCCCCTACGAGGGCTTTGTGAATGCGCAGATGGACATGACCCGCAACTGGTCCGAGCTAGTGAATGCGCACTTCCGGCACACCTTTGCCGCAGGCACGCTGGATGGCCGCGTCTACTGGCAGGGAGCTTGGCACGGCATGAACGTGGGCCGCGACAAGATCACCTTCCCCATGGCCATGTGGATGCCGATGAACACCCATGGCCGCGATCTGGGCTACAGCATCACCTGGATGCAGCCGCTCGGGGTCCGGCACATGCTGCACCTGGGCAATGATATGCACCGCTTCCGGCTGGATGACACATGGCCGCCAGTGGCTGGCTCGGGCATGATGATGAGCCCCGACACATTCATCGACATCAACAACGGCCGCCGCACCCGGATGGGGACGTTTGCCGAGTTGGACAGCAAGTGGTCGCCCAAGTTGGCTACCATTCTGGGCCTGCGGGAAGACACCGTCTGGACCAACGCCGATGCCGTCTCTGGCTACTCCAGCATGTACGCGAGCGACGCTGCCAGCTTTAACGCCTCCAAGCGCAGCCACGCTGATCCAATGCTGGACGTGACTGCCACGGCTCACTACGACGCCACACCGCTCGTGGCCATCGAAGCCGGTTTTGCCCGCAAAAATCGCGCGCCTAACCTCTACGAGCGCTATGCGTGGTCAAAGATGTGGATGGCGGCCATGATGATCGGCTGGTACGGCGACGGCAACGCCTACGTGGGCAACGTGAACCTGCAGCCCGAAAGCGCCAACCTGCTGACCGGCTCCCTGCGCCTGCGGGGACGCAGCACCCACGCCTGGCAGTTGAAGGCCTCGCCCTATGTGAACTTCCTCAACAACTACATCGACGTGGATCAGATTGCCACCGACGCCTACACCATGACAACCATCGCCGAGCTGCAGTTTGCCAACCACGCAGCCCGCATCTACGGCGGCGACCTGAGTGGCAATGTGGCGCTGTGGGATGGTCTGAAATCAGGTCTGGGCACCCTGCGCGGCTCGGCTTCCTGGCTGCATGGCGAACGAACCGACTCGAAGACCCCTCTCTACCAGATGATGCCGCTCAACGCGAAGCTGGACTTTACGGAAGAATGGCACGAATTGCAGGCAGGCATGGGCGTTGAAGCCGTGGACAAGAAGCACAACGTCGATCCCAACCGCTTTGAGCAGCAAACGCCCGGCTACACCCTCTTCAACCTGCACGCCAGCTACCGCAAGGGAATCCTGGAGGCGGGCGGCTCGGCCGACAATCTGCTGAACAAGTGCTATGAGTTGCCGCTGGGAGGCGTAAACGAAGACGACTTCCAGTCCAGCATGGAGATGAATGCCCTGGCGCCGCTCACCGGACGGGGGCGCAGCTTCAGCTTCAGCCTGAACGCCAGATTCTAGAACAACAATCCAGGCTTCAACGCAAAAACAAAAGGAGTTTCCCACGCACTTCGGGAAGCTCCTTTTTCACCTTTTTCCACGCCCTCAGAGCGCGATGAAGTTGGAACAGTACCTCTTCAGATCAAGATCGTCCCGGCCCACCAGGCCCAGTTTCTGCGTAACCAGCGGCCCTACGGAAAGCGAGGAGAGCTGTTGAAAAAGCGAACCAGAAAGCTGTGCGGAACGTTTGACAAAGTCCGCGATCAATTCATCGATGTAGGCCCGGTCGTCCTCACAGACGATAGATGCCAAATCCGGCGCAACCAGCAACCGAACCCCGTCACTGCTATC
This sequence comes from Telmatobacter bradus, assembly GCF_048629425.1. NCBI lineage: Bacteria > Pseudomonadati > Acidobacteriota > Terriglobia > Terriglobales > Acidobacteriaceae > Telmatobacter > Telmatobacter bradus. The sequence continues at coordinate 38,325 of NZ_CP184532.1, read as the reverse complement.
AATGACAAGCAAGACGGGCCGCGCCGGGCAGGAACACTGTTTTACGACAGACCCGTCGTGACGATATTCGAGGATGCAAAACCGATGTTCGGAGTGGACTTTCGTCCTTGGCCATGTGTTGTCCATGTTCACCTCGCTGCAGATGAGAGGCGATCATCATTTCCAGAAATTGCTGGAGTAGCTGACCATTTTCCAGCCGGCTGAGAGTCTCTAGCAAACTGCGAATCGCAGAAATGCTCTGCCACTCTTCGGGAATATTTTTGATATTTTTCCATATACTCTCTGTCTCAATATTCTGCAGGCGGCGCAGCAAGCTGCGTGCCAACGTAGGCGTAACTTCCGGATAAACCCGTGGATCCAGGTAGCGTGAAGCCAGCAGTTGCGGCTGGTCCAGACCCGTGGGCCCACCAAACATGTTTCCCATATCGACAAAATGGGCAAAGAGTTCACCGGAACCGTTTTGTATATATAACGCCTGCCGCGCATCGGAATGCATTGCACAGACGTCGACTAACCAAGCCAGCCAGAAGTCCGAACGGTTCTTAATCCTGCTCAGGGAAGAACCGGGCAGTACCTCCAGCAGACGTACATCCTGTCCCCCTAAATACCGGGAACCATAGCAAAGTCCTGCTTTAGGACGGGTCAAGCCCGCCGTAGTCATCATCCAGCTTTCCGGGTAGCGATCTAGAAATGCGTCCGAAACCTCCACCGGAAGCCATGGAACAACCTGAAGTCCGCAGGCTCTGTAGAGCTCCTGACCTGCGCATTCATTGAATAATACATTGGGTCCCTGGGGATTATTTTTGAATTTTAAAACCACCAGTGAACCATCGCTCGTTTCTACAAGAACAGGTTGTGAACCACCCCGTAATTTGCAGATATACCGTGCAGCCTGGGTAAATGAGACTTCCAATGCGCCCATCTCTCTCCTCTTTACTCATCCGCAGATCTTGTGTCTGCAGCTTTCGAACGTAGATGGAATCAAAAGCACATACAAAGCAAAAGGCAGCAGGAGAAAACAGCAGACAAACACAGACGGGTCTGGACAGACAAAACAGCGCAGAGAATCTGGACAAACAAATCTGGACAGACGAATCGCAGACGAGTCTGGATTTCGTCCAAAGAAAAATCCTGAATGTCGGGGGGGCCCGAAATTACCAGAGTTACCTAAGGTAACCCAATTTTGCATCTCTTTTTGTTCAAACGAGATTGCTCTGAAGCTAAAAGCTGGCACTTTTTCCCGTCAAGAAAGCCGCATGAATAACTTTGGTAAGGAATCAAAAGAGTAACGTCTATTTTTTTGTTACGAACCGTAGTTGGTGATAAGGAATGGGTAATCTGCACAATATAAAGTGCAATTTATCGCTGATCCATTCCTGAAACTCAAATAATCGGGATTTTTTCGTCCATTTTCGTCTTGGGATGCGGTGCGGTTTTTAAGGGTTAGTTCCGACTAACGGAATGTGTTTTTGTCCATTTAAGACACAATTGTCAATTTTCGAAGAATTCTTCCACGTCGCTGATGGTCTGCGTCACGCGATAGGGCGGCAAACTGTCCAGAAAAATCTTGCCATAACGCTGGCGCTGGATGCGGGAATCGAGCAAAACCAGTACCCCACGATCCTCCAGTGAGCGGATTAACCGACCGAATCCCTGCTTGAGGGTAAGCACTGCCTCCGGTACCTGGTAATCAAAAAAGGGCTTACCTCCGGCCTCCTCAATGGCCTTCATGCGGGCCTGCACCACCGGGTCGCTGGGCACGGCAAAGGGCAGGCGGTCGATGATGACGCAACTGAGCGCTTCGCCCTGCACGTCCACCCCCTGCCAGAAGCTGGAGGTACCGAAGAGCACCGCGTTGGGCGTAGTGCGGAACTCTTCCAGAAGCGCCCGGCGGGGAGCCGTACCGTGCAGCAGAATCGGGTAATCGAGCACCGGCACAATGCGCTCGTAGAGGGTGCGCATCTGGCTGTAGCTGGTAAACAGGCAAAAGGCCCGACCGCGGCTCAGGCGCAACACGCGCTCCATGCAGCGGGCAGCGGCATCCACATAGCCCGCATCGCGCGGATCAGGCATGCGCGGCGGCAGGTAGAGCAGCGCCTGCTCGGCGTAGCGGAAGTGCGAGGGGATGATCATCTCGCGGACGTCTTCCAGGCCCAACCGGTGGCGGATGTGGCCAAAACCGCCTGAAACCGTCAGCGTGGCCGAGGTCAGCACTACGGACGGAATTTTTTCAAAGACCTGCTCCTTCAGCAACTCGGAGACGTCGATCGGGGTGGCCTGCACAAAGGTACTGCGTCCGGCGGAGCGCTGATTGAGCGGCGTACCCATCGGGACGCGGCGCTCGATCCAGTAAACCATGTTGCTGGAGTTGGATTCGAGCAAGAATTCCAGTTCAGAGCGCAGGCGGGCCACGCGTTTTTTCAGCCCCGGCGCTTCGTCCACCTTGGCCATGTTTCCTAGCTGCTCTTCCAGCACTTTGAGGGTGGTACGCAGGCCCAAATAGAGGTCACCGGAGGTTTCCAGAAACTCTTCACGGGCGTTGAAGGGCTGGCGTCCGTCACCGTCCATGGGCAGGTAGGAGAAGAAGAGACGAGCGCGGTCGCGTAGCTGCTGGGTGGTCGAGGGAACGTTCTCACTGCCCTCCTTGCCACGCAGTTGCACCTCGGTATCGCGGGCCAACTCCTCAAAGCGAATATTGCTGACCGAAAGCCCAAAATAATTCGAAGCAATCTCTTCCAGTTCATGGGCCTCGTCAAAGATGACGGCCGCGGCTTCGGGCAAAATGCCGGCGTCGGGCGCGCCAGCCGCCTCCTGCCGAAGGCTCAGGTCGGCAAAGAAGAGGTGGTGATTGACGACGATCAGGTCGGATTCGAGGGCCTTGCGGCGCATCTCGGTGATAAAACAGCGCTGATAGTCGGGGCAGGTTGAGCCCAGGCAGGCCTCGGTGCGAGCGTCCAGCTTGCTCCAGAGCTGGCTGGCCTCGGGGATGCCGGAAAGCTCGCTGCGGTCACCGGTCTCAGTCTCTTTTTCCCACTCGGCAATCTGGCGGTACTGGTCAATTTCCTCTAGCCCGGTCAGGATGGGCTGGTCACGCAAGGCCACCAACTTGTGGCGGCACAGGTAGTTGGCCCGTCCCTTCATGTAGCAGACCTTGAGCGGACCAAGCAGGGTTTCGAGGAAAGGCACATCGCGGAAGAAGAGCTGATCCTGCAGCGCCTTGGTGCCGGTGGAAACGATGATGCGGCGGCCGGTGCGCAGGGCAGGCAGCAGATAAGCCAGGGTTTTTCCGGTGCCGGTTCCCGCTTCCACAATCAGGTGACGATCTTCGTCGAGGGCCTTTTCGACGGCCTGCGCCATCTCCAGCTGCCCCGGACGGTACTCGTAGGGCAGGCGCGATGAGGCCAGCATCCCGCCGGGCGAGAAGAAGTTGTGCAACGTGGGAAGCGAGCGGGGCGTGCTGTCGTTGGAATCCATCGGTGGCCTGTGCTCCCTCCATCATAGTGGAGGGGCAGAGGGCGATAGGACTGTGCTAGAGCCAGTAACCGCCGTCGTCTTCGTCCAGCGGATTGAGCCTGCCTTCCATCCAGCGACTGAGCAGGTCTTCTTCGCTGAACGGGTCAGCCTCGGGGTTCTCGGAGTGTTGCTGCAGGTGCTTGCGGCTTTCGGCCACACGGCGGACAGCCTCACTGCGCGGCTGCTGCCCGGTGTTGTAGAAGTCAGCGGAGCTGACGCTCAGATTATCGCCATAAATTCGCATCTTTCCCCTCCAGTGCGGTAGTTTCTAACCCGGACGATTGAGGATGGCGTGAGATGGCTGAGGCAACGGGTCCGGGGGATGGAGCCAGCGAAAAAAGGGAAGAACGCCGTACTCACAACCGGAACTTTGGAAGACCGCACCCTGCTATGGAGCAATTCCCGAGCCAAGACCCTCCCAAAGAAATAAGGAGCAACTAAGAAAAGAGCTCTCGCAGCCGGATTCGACCAAAGGTACACTGAATAGATGGTCCGTAGACTTTTTCTCCGGGCCAGACGCGGGCTGGAAGAGAACCCTGCTCGCCGCTAAGGAGAAATGTGCCGACGTATCGCAGATCGGTTGTGCCCACACGGGCCGACGCCCAGTCGCTGCCCCTGGTGGCCATCGTAGGCCGCCCCAATGTGGGCAAATCAACCCTGTTCAACCGGCTCACACACAGCCGCCGCTCCATTGTGGGCGACGAGCCCGGCATCACCCGCGACCGCATCTATGGCGAGTACGAATGGTCCGGCCGACGTTTCCGTCTGGTCGACACGGGCGGCATCATCCCCGATGATCCCGAGTTGATCCCCACCGAAATCTACAATCAGGCCCGTGTAGCCCTGGATGAGGCGGACGCGCTGATTCTGGTGGTGGACGTGCGCTCTGAACTGGCCAGCCCCGATTACGACCTGGTCAAGTTGCTGCGCAAGGGCAACAAGCCCGTCTTGCTAGTGGCCAACAAGAGCGAAGGTCTGGCGCAGGAGGCCGAAGCGCAGAACTACCGTCGTCTGGGCCTGGGCGATGTCTACCCGGTCAGCTCCGAGCACGGAACCGGCATCGGCGACCTGTTGGACGCCATTGCCGAAAAGCTGCCCGAGCCGGAAGGCACGGTGAAAACCGAAGAGGTTGTAGACGAGCCTGAGGACTTTGATCACGAAGAGCAAAAGTCCCGGACCCATGGTGAATTCGAGCAGCACGAAACCTCGATTGCCATCATTGGCCGACCAAATGTGGGTAAGTCAACGCTACTCAATGCTTTAACGGGAACCACCCGAGCCATCGTTTCGCCCATCGCCGGTACCACCCGCGATGCGGTCGACGAAGTGGTGGAGTTTGAAGGCTCGACCCTGCGTTTTGTAGACACTGCCGGCATCCGCCGCAAGGGCAAGACCCACATGATGGCGGAAAAGCTCAGCGTAGTCATGTCGCGCCGTCACCTGGAAGCAGCCGATGTGGCCCTGCTGATGATTGACGCCACCGAGGGCGTTACCGCAAGCGACGCCACCATTGGCGGCTACGCCCACGAAAGTGGCCGTAGCGTGATCATCATCGTGAACAAGTGGGATGCAATTACCACGGGTCGCACGGACGGCAGAGCGCCCGCCGACAAGGACGTCTTTGAAAAGCAGTTGCGCAGCGTGCTCAAGTACCTGAGCTATGCGCCGGTGCTCTTCATCTCGGCCAAGGAACAGACCGGCATGAAGTTTGTGCTGCAGGAAGTGATGGCCATTGCTGCCGAGCGTCGCAAGCGCGTGAGCACCGGCCAGATGAACCGCTTCCTTGAGCTGGTGGACTTCCAGCGGGCTCCGGTGCCGGTATCCAAGCGCGTTCGTATCTTCTATATGACGCAGGCGGCAGTGGCTCCGCCCACCTTTGTGCTGTTCACGGATCGCGATGTGAAGCTGCACTTTGCATTCGAGCGATTCCTGGAAAACCAGATTCGCGAGTCCTTTGGCTTTAAGGGTTCGCCCATCTGGTTCAAGGTAAGGGCCCGCAACGCCAACAAGAAAGACGGCAAGGATTAACCTGGTTGGCCGCAGTGCCGGTTCCGCCCTCAGCGGAAATCGTGCCTGCGGCCACTTTCCTTTGCTTGCGGAACGAGTCCAATATGTAGAGCGGTTCTCCAATCGGTGTAGCCCTTTCTAGAGCGTGCAGGGTGGATTTTTCTTGAGGAAAAATCCACTTTGCTGCAGGGGCTTCGGCGTACAGCAATTGGAGAACCGCCCTAGCCAACACCGGAGGCACAGACCCCGGCAGGAGTTTGGCTGGAAAAGGATGCTCCGGGTTGGCCCGGACGCGGCCCGGCCAGATACAATAGGGTTCTACAGCTAGGGATACGGACTGAACGCACGAACAACATGCGTTTATCTTCCGAAGAATTTGGAGCAGGTGCACGTGAGAGGCATGATCTGCCGCGTTCTGCGGCTTGAGACGGTTGCAGGACTTGGCATTGCACTGGCGATGAGCGTGCTGCCGGCAGTGGCACGCGCCGAAAGCGTGTCGACCGAGACTACGCTGAATGTGACGACGCACGTGAGCGGCGGCCAGACTGTGGCCAAGGCCGAGATCTCGGTGGCAGGCAATGATGGCTCGGCTGCCAGCGGCGTAGTGGGCATTTACGAAGGCAAAAAACTGCTGGCGACCGCCGCACTGAGTGACTCCGGCGCAACGGTGAGCGAGTTTACCGTGACGGGCGGAGCCCATGCTTTGAGCGCCAGCTACCTGGGCGATACCACGCACACTGCCTCCACTTCAGCCACCAGCAACGTGGCAGCGGATAGCAGCAGCACAACGCCGGGCTTTACGCTGGCACTTTCGGCGACCTCGCTTTCTCTGACGGCGGGTAAGGCTGGAACCATCGTGGCAACGGTGATTCCCACCAACAACTCCTCGCTTTCAGCGCCGATGTTCGTCACAGTTTCCTGCTCGGGCCTGCCGGATCAGTCAACCTGCACCTTCTCGCCATCTTCGGTGGAGCTTACCTCGGCCACGGCCACCACGGCCTGCAGCACCAGTTCAAGCTCGACCACCTGCCCGCCCACCAGCACCATGACCCTGCAGACCGAGGCCGCCGGAACCGCCAAGTTGGCTGTTCCCAGCAAGCACCCCAGCTCCCTCGTTCTGGCGCTGCTGATTCCCGGCGCGCTCGGTTTTGGCGGACTGGCCTGGAGCGCCCGTCGCAAGCTTTACCTGAGCCGCATGGCACTGATTGCCCTGCTGGCCGTCGTGGCCTCGCTCGGACTTAGCGGCTGCAACCCGCGCTACGACTATTACAACCACGCGCCGACGACCAACGAAGCGACGCCTGCCGGCAGCTACACCGTAACCATTACCGGCCAGTCCACCTACAATTTGAATACGAAGACAGCCTTCACGACGATCGCCCTGACCGTCAGCTAGGCTGAGGTTGTTTAGTTTCATGCAGCAGGGGTCTTCTCTTCCGGCAGAGATTTATACGCTGGTTGAGCAGGCCCCTGCTTCTGTTTTGCTCGAAAGTACTCCGCGTCCTTCGAGTACTCCGCGTAACGCCGATGCTTTCCTCTTCCTCGATCCGCTGCGCACGCTTGAAGCCCGTACGGCGGAGGAGCTGAAGACTCTTCTGCAGACGCTCGATGAAGCTGCCGCCGCAGGCCTTTACGCCGCAGGCTTCTTCAGCTACGAGTGCGGTTTTCTGCTAGAACCCAAGGCCGGGAAAATCGAATCGGAAGAGCCGCTGGCCTGGTTTGGCCTGTACGACCGCTGCCACCGTTTCGACCCTGCGCTGGGCGGCTTTGTGGACGGCGAACCGGCACAGCTAGCTGCCATGCGCAAGCAACAGCCCTCTTCCGGCGAAGAAATCCATGCTGAATTCGCACTTCCGCAACCGCAATACGAACCGAAAATCGAAGCCATTCACAAGTGGATTCGATCGGGCGATGTGTATCAGCTGAACTTTACCGCGCCCTTCCGGGTGGAAGCGCCGGGCAGTCTGGCGGAGCTCTATCGCAGATTGCGCCAGCGTCAGCCGGCTGAGTACAGCGCCTTTGTGCACTGGAGGCCGGGCAAGCACATTCTCTCGCTTTCGCCCGAGCTCTTCTTCCGCATGGAAGAGTGCGACGGAAAGCGACGGATTATGACCAAGCCGATGAAGGGCACTGTGGCACGCGGCCGCACTACGGCGGAAGATCGGGCCCAGACGGCGTGGCTCAATGCCGACGAAAAGAATCGCGCGGAAAATTTGATGATCGTCGATCTGCTGCGCAACGATCTGGGACGGCTGGCACGCTTTGGCTCGGTGCAGGTAGAGGAACTCTTCGCCGTCGAGCGCCATCCCACGCTCTGGCAGATGACTTCGACCGTAGCCGCAGAAGTGCAGCCGCAAACCTCGCTTTATGAGGTCTTTCAGGCGCTCTTTCCCTCGGGCTCCATTACGGGCGCGCCCAAAGTGCGGGCGATGCAGTTGCTACGCCAACTGGAAGACGGGCCGCGCGGCGTTTACACCGGCTCCATCGGCTGCGTTACGCCGGGCAAGCTTGGTGCGCAGGCCGTCTTCAATGTGGCTATTCGCACCCTGCAGATGGAGGGCCAGCAAGGCCGCATGGGGGTAGGTGGCGGCATCGTCATCGACTCCCAACCAGCAAGCGAGTACGCTGAATGCCTACTCAAGGCCAAATTTCTTACGCAACAGCCGCCCGAGTTCGAGCTGCTGGAGTCTTTGCTGTGGCAGCCTTCCGACCAACAAGAGAAAAATTACCCCCGTCTGGCGCTGCACATGGAGCGGCTCGTGGATTCGGCCAACTATTTCTCTTTCTCTTTGGATCAGGCAGAGGTCGAGGCTGCGCTTCTTAAACATGCGCATGGATTTACAGACAATCCGCCGCGCAAGGTGCGACTCACGCTCCGTCGCGATGGTTCTTTTGCTATCACCAGTGAGCCCATCGCCCCGAGCACGGGAAAGACGGTCTGTCTGGCGCGGGAACGCACCGACTCCGCTGACGTATTTCTCTTTCACAAGACCACGCACCGGCCGCGCTACAACCGCCTCTTTGCCGAGGCTGCACGGCAGGGCTTTGCCGACGTGCTCTTTTTGAACGAGCGAGGCGAACTGACCGAAGGCGCGATCAGCAATGTTTTTCTGGTTCTGGACGGGCAGTGGGTGACGCCGCCCACGGCCTGCGGCCTGCTGAACGGCGTGGAGCGCCGGGCGTTGCTGGCCGCGCAACCCGAGGTTGAGGAACGCGTGCTGACGGCGGACGATCTGCACCGCGCCCAGGCGATCTACCTGACCAATGCCGTGCGGGGCTTGCGGCCTGTTCTGCTGCAGATCGATTGTTTTAGCAAATAAACCTGAAACAGCAGGGAGCAAGGACCGTTTCCGTGGCCAAAGAAGCTCCTTTGCGGTCGGAGGGAGCAGGGGCCTTCAGGCCCCTGAAGAGTGGATGCATCAAGTATTGCCTTTAGAGCATTTTCGGAATACACGTAGACTTTTTAAGGGGCTTGCAAGGTACCTTTTTCTCGAGGAAAAAGGCACTTAGCATCCTGCTTTCGATCTATAGCAATCCCGAAAATGCTATAGTCGCCGGCTTTTTCTTCCCCTGCCTGTGAAAAGTCTTCCAGGGCTGAAGCCCCCCCTCATTTTGCCGTTTTTTGCAGGGGTTAAAACCCCTGCCTCCCTCCACCTTTACCGCGACAAAACCGCCTGCCGCACATGGAAGAACGCGGCTGCAGGCACATCGGCCAGAGGCAGACCGGGGCCCTCCCAAAGCAGGTGCGGAGTGCCCATGCTGTCGGAGTGCAATCCTTCAATGTGCAGGATGTGGCGACCGGCGCGCAGTCCCAGAGCACCGCGTTCATAGCGCACCGCATTGCCAGGCGCGCCGCAGACCTGCGCAAAAGGCGGCCCGGTGCGGGCCAGTTCCACGCCGTCAATTACCAGCCGCGCTCCATCGCGGGCCAGCAGGTGGAAGGTGTAGCCGCCGTCGGCGGGAATGTCGATGTAGCCATCCCAGGCCACGGCATAACGCGTGTAGCCGCCGCTGTTGGCCTGCAGAGAAGGCGCTTCGCCGCTGAAAACCGGCTGTTCCCTGCGCAGGTCGGGCAGTTCGGTCCATGTGCCGGGATAGATCTTCCAGTTCAGCCCCGGGGCAAGATTGCCCAGATCCTTTACTGGCTCCTTCCACCGCGCCACGGCCACCACCGCCTGTGCAGCCCAGTCCGTCGCGGCATGCGGCGGCTTCACCTCTTCATGCAGCAGCACACGAAAGCGACCCGCTCCGTCGTGGCCATCCAGATCGCTGCCGAGCGCATCGGGAAAACGATGCTCCACGCGCGGGCCGTGGGCTTCGCTGCCATCGCCAAAGAGCCAGGTGTAATTCGCGCCCCGCACAGGAGTGGCCGTGAAGGTGACGAGCTGTCCCGGCGCAAAGACCGGCGGTTCAACGGTAAATGAGGCGCTCGGTGTGTAGCTCGTATCGTAGACGGGTTGTTGTGCGCCGCCGCTGACGATCAGGGGCAGGTCAGCGTTGGAATCCACACGCTTCTGGCCCAGCTTTACATTGTCAAAAACCACCCCGGCCACATTGCCTGTGAGCGTGGAAGCCACCATCGGCGGCTGATCGAGCGCCCAGATGTTACGGAAGACAAAGCCCTTCAGTCCCGGTTGCTCCTGCTCAAGCTGCACCAGCGAGTACCAGTTGTCGAGGAAGATGTTTTCAAAGGTGTAGCCGGTATGAGTGCCGCGCGCATCCTTTGCGCCCCAAAAACCCAGCAGGCCGAAGCTCTGCCCGCAAGCGCCAATGCCTGAATGCAACACGTCACTATTGCGCAGCGTGAAGTTGCGGGAACTATAGTTCTTCTGCGGCCATCCGGCTCGCACAATGTTGGAGATGCTGGTGGAAAGCACGCTGTTTTCAATCAGGATGTTGCTGACGTCGTGGCCGGGGCGCAACAGATCCTGCTGGGTGTAGCCGTCCCAGTTGCCCTGCATGGCAAAAATGTCGTCGGAGGCGCGGAAAAAGGCGTTGCGCACAATGGTGTCGCCGCCGCCCAGCCAGTCCATGCCATCCTGATTGGCGTTGCCCGGATTGCCGCCCATCACCCGCAGATCGTCGTAGAGCAGACCGATCGAGTCCTTCATCTGGATCGACCAGGTGCGGGAGCGCACCACACAGGTCAGGCCGTGAACCTCTACATTTTTGGCGTTGTAGGCACCGATGCAGTGCCAGTCGGGCCGCTGCATCCAGCCCTCGTCGGCGTTGGGGTTCTGCGGACCGTCGTAGACAATGGTACCCCGGCCAAGGATCTTCACATCGTGCACGCCCAGCAGGTTCAGGCTGCCGTAGAAGTATGCGCCAGGGGCAAGATAGATGGTTTCGCCATTCTTGGGCGTAATGCTCTCGTGGTAAACGCCAGGCTCATAGGCGTGGATCAATCCCTTGCGCGGCATGGGCGGCAAAGGCGCTCCGGCAAACAGAAAGAGCATGCGCGCATGGTTCAGAAAGTCGCGTGGGCGACTGATGGAGAGCTTGGCCGGAGCATCGAGGCGAAAGCGGATCGTCTGCCCCTTGCGCTCCGCCCGCAGGCCCAGCCGCCAGGGCTCGATGGTGACACCACGATCCCAGAAGCCGTGCTCCTTGGCCGTGACCTCGATAGTGACGGGCGCGGCAATATCGAAGCTCGCGAATTCCAGACTGGCTGCGGCGTGGGCCACGTCCACGGGTTTTCCATCCACCGTAACGGTGAAGGTGTCGGAGCGCAGCTCGGGCGGAACCGGCACTGGCTGCACACGCGGAGCAGCGTTCAGAAAAGTGGCGGCAAAGAAAAAAACGAGGAGGAATTTAAAAATACGAGAAAACAATTTTGCGATCCTCAACCAAATCTATCGGCAGATTTCAGCCTAGCATTCACTAGAAAGCCCCCGTGTCTCCTTCCGCATTTTCGGAATGGGTGCAGACCGAAAGCTGGACGCTAAGTGCCTTTTTTCTCAAGAAAAAGACACCTTGCAAGCCCCTTAAAAAAGCTACGTGTATTCCGAAAATGCTCTATACTCACGCCATGCGTTTTTCCCGAATCGCTTTTGCATTTGCAACATTGAGTTTTGCCATGGTTGCCGCTGCGCAGAAGGCCGCACCCACCGTGGCTGAGGCGCAATCCTTTGTGGACCGCGCCAACACCGAACTGCTCAAGCTCTCCACCGACGCTCAGCATGCCGAGTGGATGGCTGAAACCGACATCACGCCCGACACCGAATCCAACACTGCCCTGCTCAACGAGCAGCTGACCGCGCTGAACCTGAAGCTGATTGACGAAAGCCACCGCTACGACAAGCTGGATCTGCCCGTCGCCCTGCGCCGCCAGATTGAGCTTTTGCAGATCAACGCTCCCGCCGCGCCCAGCGATCCCAAGCTGATGGCCGAGCAGATGGAGCTGGCCGCTGAACTGACCGGCATGTACGGCAAAAGCAAGTTCTGCGTCGACGGCCCCAACAAAAACTGTCTGGGCATCGACGATCTTTCAGCCATCATGGCCAAGTCCCGCAATCCCGAAGAGCTGACCAAGATTTGGGTAGGCTGGCACTCGAACGGCGCAGCCATGCGCACCAAGTACGAGCGCTTCATCGAGCTGCAGAACATGGGCGCGCGCGAGCTGAACTACAAGGACACGGGCGAGCTGTGGCGGGCAGGCTATGACATGACGCCAGCCGAATTCTCCGCCGAGATGGAACGCGCCTGGACACAGCTGGAACCGCTCTACCGCGAGCTGCACACCTACGTGCGCAACCGGCTGATTACCAAATACGGCAAGGCGGCTGACCGGCCCGATGGCCTGATTCCCGCGCAGTTGCTGGGCAACATGTGGGCGCAGGAGTGGGGCAACATCTACGACATTGTCGGACCTACCGACCCCAAGCTCGCCCAGTTCAAGCCCGTCGATCTGGAGTCGGCGCTGAAGAAGCAGATTGCCGAGCGCGATCCAGCGGCGGCTCCGGCCTTTGCTGCAGGCACGGACCTGAGTTCCGACGCGGGCCATGCCGCGCAGCTGGCTGCTGCACAAGATATGGTGCACTACGGCGAGAATTTCTTCACCTCCCTCGGCTTTGCCCCGCTGCCCAAGACCTTCTGGGAGCGTGCGCAGTTCGTGCATCCGCGCGACCGCGAAGTAGTCTGCCATGCTTCGGCCTGGGATCTGGATTCGGTGGACGACCTGCGCGTGAAGATGTGCATCGAGGTCAACGAAGACTACTTCACCACGGTGCATCATGAGCTGGGCCACAACTTCTATCAGCGGGCCTATGACAAGCAGCCGTACCTCTTCCGCAACGGCGCCAACGACGGCTTCCACGAGGCCATCGGCGACTCCATCGCGCTTTCCATTACGCCCGCCTATGAAAAGCAGCTGGGTCTGGCTGGTGATGAGCCGCCCGCCGAGGCCGACATTCCGCTGCAGTTGCGCACGGCGCTCGACAAAGTGGCCTTCCTGCCCTTTGCGCTGGCGCTGGACAAGTGGCGCTGGCAGGTCTTTTCCGGTGAGGTCAAGCCTGCGGACTACAACAAGGCATGGTGGGCGCTGCGGGCCAAATATCAGGGCATTGCCCCGCCGGTAGAGCGCACCGAAGCCGACTTTGACGCGGGTGCAAAGAACCACATTCCCGCCAACGTACCCTATGCGCGCTACTTTCTGGCTCGCGTTTACCAGTTCCAGTTTTACAAAGCGATGTGCGACGCCAGCGGCTACAAGGGACCGCTGAACCGTTGCAGCTTCTACGGCTCCAAGGCCGCAGGCGACAAGCTGAACCAGATGCTCGAAGCCGGCCAGTCGCAGCCCTGGCAGCAGACGCTCCAGCAGATGACCGGAAGCGATCATCTGGATGCACGACCGATGCTTGATTACTTTGCCCCACTCTATGCGTGGCTGAAGCAGCAGAACGCGGCAGCGGCGCGGTAATCGCTCTAGCAAAAGAAAAATCCCGGAGCTAAAGCTCCGGGATTTTTTTGCACCAAGTTCAGGAAGAACTGAACAACGTAAAGACTTTTAGATATTCCTCTGGCAGAACCAGCATTCCAAAAGCAACCGCAGATCCTTCGACTCCCTGCGCACTGCGTGCTCCAGTCGCTCAGGATGACAGGTTAAAGAAATAGCGGCTCGCAGCAGCACGAACAGCTAGAGGCTAGCGGCTAGAGGCTGTCTTCTCAGATCCCCTCGCCCATCGAAACATACTCCCGCATCCTGTCGAGCTCTTGACGATAGGCAAGGCGTTCGGCCTCTTCCGCTGTAAAGGGATCGGCACCGGGAGCGAGGCAGCCGAGACGGCCTTCAAGCTCCTCCACGCGGGCAGACAGCGCGATCAGAGCATCACTGAGCGGGTCCTTGATGTCGTGCGGATCGGTGAGCAGAACTCGTTCGCCGCCGCGATAGACGATGTGGCCGGGCACGCCCACGACGGTCGAGTTCGGCGGTACATCGCTGAGCACCACGGAGCCCGCGCCGATGCGCGAATTCTCACCGACGGTAATGTTCCCAAGAATATTGGCATTGTTGCCAATGAAGACACGGTCGTGAATGGTGGGGTGGCGTTTGCCATGTTGCTTGCCGGTGCCGCCAAGTGTCACGCCCTGATACATCGTGACGTCGTCGCCCACAATGGAGGTTTCGCCAATCACCACGCCTGTGGCGTGATCGATAAAAAGTCTGTGGCCAAGATTTGCGCCGGGGTGAATATCCACGCCGGTAAAAAAACGGGCCATCTGCGAAAGAACGCGGGCGGGCAGCAGCAACTTTGCGCCCCACAAAGCATGCGAGACGCGGTGAATCCACACCGCCCACAGGCCGGGGTAGCAAAGAAAAACTTCCAGAACGGAACGTGCTGCGGGGTCGCGCTCCTGCACGGAACGCACGTCGTCACGAATATGGGCGAGCAGATTCATCTATGAATAGGATGGCAGAAGCCGGCGCAACGATTCGGCTTGCGCCGGCTTCATGATATTACAGCGTGACCTGCTCGGTGGGCAGAGCCAACGCCTGCTGACGCAGACCGTCGAAGAGCGGGCTGGAGAGATAGCGCTCACCGAAGTCGGGCAGAATCGCCACGATCAGCTTGCCGGCGTTCTCAGGTCGTGCGGCCACCTTGAGCGCCGCCGCCACAGCCGCACCCGAACTGATGCCCACAAAAATACCTTCCTTGAGGGGCAGTTCGCGGGCCGTGTTGATGGCCTCGTCATTGCCGATCTGCACGATCTCGTCGATCAGGCTGGTGTCGAGCACGCTCGGCACAAAGCCCGCGCCAATACCCTGAATCTTGTGCGGACCGGGCTTGCCGCCCGAGAGCACCGGGCTATCGACCGGCTCAACCGCAATGGCCTTGAACGACGGCTTGCGCTCCTTGATGTACTTGCTGATGCCGGTGAGCGTGCCGCCGGTACCCACGCCGCTGATCAAGAAGTCGACCGCGCCATCGGTGTCTTCCCAGATTTCAGGGCCGGTGGTGGCATAGTGAATGGCGGGGTTGGCCGGGTTGTCGAACTGCTGCAGGATGTAGCCATGGGCCGTCTTGGCCAAAATCTCGTTGGCCTTGGCGATGGCACCCTTCATGCCGTTGGGACCGGGCGTAAGCACGATCTCGGCACCGAAGGCCAGCAACAACACGCGACGCTCCAGGCTCATCGTCTCGGGCAGCGTAAGGATCAGCTTGTAACCCTTGACGGCGGCCGCAAAGGCCAACGCAATACCGGTGTTGCCGCTGGTGGGCTCAATCAGCACCGTCTCTCCGGGCTTGATTTTGCCAGCCTTCTCGGCAGATTCAATCAGCGCCAGACCAATGCGGTCCTTCACGCTAGCGGCCGGGTTGCGGCTCTCCAGCTTGACGGCCACCGTGGCAGGCAGACCGGCGGAAAGACGGTTGAGCTTCACGAGGGGGGTTTTACCGATTAATTCAGTAACATTTGCTGCAATGCGCGCCATGCAAAGTCTCCTTTCCGGAACAGGTTCCGGATGCACTGAGGCTGGTTGGTGATTTGAATGGAAGTGGGGAATAGACGGCGCGCATTTAAGCGCACGTCCGCGTCGGGCATTTCACCAGGACGGTGTTAGCGACATCGACGCATGCCAATAGCTTAGTCCGAGACCCCAGTTTGTGGCAAGAGCTCCTTTTTGGGCCGCGCATCGTAAGAATGTGCGGCCCAAAAAATTAGAAACCGTAGGAGACACCAAAGGCCAAGCGCGCCCGCGCCTTCAGATCCACACCCGGCGCAACACGTCCAGCGGCCTGCAGAATGCCCGCGTCCACGTTGATCTTGTGCTTGGGCGAGGGAACATAGCGCACCGCATAATCAATCGAGGTGGGAATGTCGAGCGCCGCAGAAACCACCCCCGAGGAACTGGTTTCCTTGACGTGCTTCGGCTGCTGGGCAACTTCAGATGCCAGAATAATGGTGCCCTTGGCCGGGCCCTTGAAGACAAAGCCCAGAGCACCGAAAGCGCGCGCCGAGAAGTCCGGCGCATTGCCGCCCAGTCCCCACAGCGAAGAGTTGGTGCCACGCACGCCAAAGTTCAGAATCACCGGCACCGGCTTGGTCTGGGTAATCACCTTGGTGGCCACCACGTAAAGATCGCCATTGCTCTTGCTCTGGCCATACGCGCCATCGCTTACGTTGGTGTCATTGGTGCGCGCAATGCCACCAATGGCAATGCCCGGAACCCACTTGGTTTTTCCGGCGTTCTCATCCACAATGCGCGCCTTGGCGTGGAAGATATTCAGGCCATCGGTCCAGAGCGGGCTCAGCGCTGTGTTGCTGCCGGCGGCGTGGTCCTCGCGCGTGTAACCAGCCTCAAAACGCTTGGCAAAGCCTTCC
This sequence comes from Telmatobacter bradus, assembly GCF_048629425.1. Lineage (NCBI taxonomy): Bacteria > Pseudomonadati > Acidobacteriota > Terriglobia > Terriglobales > Acidobacteriaceae > Telmatobacter > Telmatobacter bradus. The sequence continues at coordinate 21,984 of NZ_CP184532.1, read as the reverse complement.
GTAATGGAGACGGTGTTCCAGGTGCCAATCACCGATCCACCCGCCAACACGTGGTACGAGATGGAAGGCTTGCCGAAGCCCGTGGCCGGCGAGGCTGAAGTGGCAGCCAATGGCGTGACAAAAACTCCCGTGGGACCTTCGTAGCCCAGGCTCTGGGCATGTGCGCTGGCAGCAGCAAACAACATCAGGGCAAACAGCACAAAAGCATTTTGCATGTGCGCGGTCAAACTGGCAAAGGATGCACGATTACGCATGGACTCTTTTCTCCTGACTTACTTGGTTGAAAGAGAGAACATAGCGACTGCGTCCCACACCTGCAAAAAAACAGGCATTGCGACGATCCGCCTACCTGCGTGTACACGCAACGGCGAAGATGAACTTTGGATAGGCACGGAATCTCAGTCACACGGATCGAGCGTTGTTAAAGACAACAACGAGCGGACTTCCAGACGGCTTGATAGGACTGAGGCATTGGTAGGTAGAAAAGTAGCGTGAATCTTTCATGAAGTCAAGACCCGTTCTTGCAACGAAAAAGAGCAATGGCACATGTTTCCCTCTGTGGGAGACTCAGCCCGTATTGCGCAGTCCGGCGGCAATACCGCTGATGGTCGCGGCCAGTGCCCGGTTCAACTCCGGGCTATCTTCGCCCGCACGCTTGCGGCAGAGCATATCCACCTGAATCAGGTGCATGGGGTCCACGTATGGATTGCGCAGCTTGATGGAGCGCGCCAGCACCGCATTCGATTCCAGCAGTTCCTTTTGCTCAAGAACCGAGAGCACCGTGCGCACCGTACGCTCAAACTCTGCAGAAAACAACGTGAAGATACGCTCGCGCAAAGCTTCGTCAGCCACCAGCGTGGCGTAGTGGCGGGCCGTGGAAAGATCCACCTTGCCGAGTGCCAGTTCGACGTTGCGCAGCAGATCAATGAACAGCGGAAACTCCCGCGCCATCGTCCGCAAAAGGGCAAGATTGTTTTCGTCTTGGGCAAAGAACTGTTCGAGCGCGTGCCCGACGCCAAACCATGCGGGAACCAGCAGCCGCGACTGCGTCCAGCCAAAGACCCAGGGAATGGCGCGCAGGTCCGCCAGCTTCAGGGAGGCGCTGCGCCGCGAGGGCCGCGAACCGATCTTGGCGTTCTCCAGTTCACCCACCGGCGTGGACTGCTCGAAGTAGGTAACCACACCTGCGTCTTCAAGGATGTGCGTGCGATAAAACGCATAGGCCGTGGCTGACAACGTTTCAAAGGCTGCCTCCCACTCAGGCCGGAGCACGCCGGTAAAATGCGCCTTGGGATCGCGTGCGTTGGGCCGGGCCAGTGCATCCAGCGAGGCTGCAATCATCAACTCCAGATTGCGTTCGGCCAGCACTTCGTCGGCATATTTGAAGTTGAGCACCTCGCCCTGCTCGGTAATACGCAACTGCCCGTCGAAAGAGTCCATGGGCTGCGCGAAGATGGCGCGATGCGTAGGACCACCCCCACGACCCACCGTGCCGCCGCGACCATGGAAGAGCCGCAATTTGACGCCGCACTCCCGCGCCACAGTATGCAGCGCGCGATGCGTGCGGAAGATCTCCCAGGTGCTGGTCAGCATGCCGCCGTCCTTGTTGGAATCGGAGTAGCCGAGCATGACTTCCTGCCAGTTCTCCCAACTTGCAAGCAGCTTGCGATAGTCTGCGCGGCTCCACAGCTCACGACAAACGGCAGGCGCGTTACGCAGGTCTTCGATGGATTCAAACAGAGGCACCGGCATCAGGCCAGGATCGCGGCCTGAGCCCTCTACCGACACACCTCCCAACCGCGCCAGCCGCACCACGGCCAGCACATCGTCCACCGTTGCCGCGCCGCTGATCACGTACTGGCGGACTGCCTCGGGCGAGCAGCCACGCTTGATTTCAGCCACCACGCGCAGCGTCTCCAGAATGCTCTGCGTCTCGGGCGAAAGGTCGCCTGCCAGCGTGGGAGCCATGGCGTCGGCGACAGCCTCCTTGAGCGCCGTGGCATGTAGCCGCGCATGCTGGCGTATATCGAGCGAGTGCAGATGCAGACCAAAGGTGCGCACCTGCAAAAGCAGCGGATCGACGTACGTTTTGGCAATGCGCTCGCCCCCTTGCGCGGCCAGCGAAGCACGCAGGGTTTCAAGATCGTCGAGAAAATCCAGCACCGAACAGTAGGGCGGCAGCGCCTGCGCTAACTTGTCATTGCGACGGCCCAGCGTATACGGCATCACCGGCAGTACCGACGCAGAAGATCCCTGAAGCTCACTGGCGGCCTCCAGGGTGCGCTGAATGCGCGCCTTCAGGCAGATGGCAAAGCGGCGATAGTACTCAAACTCATAGCGCTGCCCGAAGACCTGCGCCTCGGGTGTGTGCACCTGCGCCACATAGGCCTTGAGCCGGGCCAGCAATGCATCGCTGACCGGCCGCTGCTGGGCGCTGGTGGTCAGCAGATCGATGAGCGTATCGAGTTGGCGCTGGTAGAAGAGCAACAGATGGCCACGCGCCAGTTGAATGGCGTCTCGTGTCACCTGAGGAGTGACAAAAGGATTGCCGTCGCGGTCGCCGCCGATCCACGAGCCGAACTGCAGGAGGATGGGCAGCGTGCGCGGGTCCAGTTCCACCGCATACACCGACTTGAACGCGATAGCGATTTCACGATACAGCCCAGGCAGCGTAGCAAAGATGGAAACGTCGTAGTAGTCCAGACCCATCTTCACTTCGTCGTAGACCGTGGGGCGACGCGAACGCACTTCGTCGGTCTGCCACAGACTGCTGATCTCGGTAAGCACCAGTTGCTCCATCCGCTCCTGCTCTTCGGCAGGCGTGGGCACCCGGCCCAGCTCTTCGAGCAGCTCACCAATGCGGCGACGCTTGAACATCACCGAGCGGCGTGCAACCTCCGTCGGATGCGCGGTGAAGACCGGCACAATCAGTACGCGGTGCAACCAGTCGAGAGCGTCTTCCGCTGAAATTCCAACGTGACGCATTTCGGCCAACGTGCCGGCCAGCGAACCACGCTGGCCGCCAGCCTTGCCGCTCAACCGTAGCGCGGTGCGACGGCGTTTGCGGTGATTCGTCTCCGCCAGATTGATCAGCTCGAAGTAAAACCCGAAGGCGCGAGTCAGCAGATTGGCACGCTCAAGAGAGAGCGAGTGAATCAACGCGAGCGACTGCGCGCCAAGGCTGTCGGCCTCGGCGCAGTCTCCGTGCTGTACGGCTTCGCGGCGACGGATTGCGCCCTGCCGCAACGACTCAACGTACGTGAAAAATTCTTCGCCAGCCTGCTCGCGCAGTACCTTGCCAAGCAATGTGCCCAGCGAGCGCACATCGCGCCGCAGCGGAGCATCCTTGATTTCACCTGTCTGCGCTTCTAGCTCCGCAAGACGCTGGGGCCAGTCGTCGGGGGTCCAAAGGGAAGCCATCGTGGAACGATTATGCTACAAGGATGCCGCGTAGGAACATCCAAATATTTACTTCCACAAACAACTGACCGGTGCCGCTACCAAACGGTCCCCGAATGGAACCGCCTGCTCGCCGTCGTAAAAAACAATGCCGAGTTTAAAGTCATCGCCACAGGCGCCCGCCAGCTTGCGCATCCCCTTGAAGTCGGCGGAGACCACCGTTGCAGAAGCCTTCACCTCAAGGCCCACTACCGCGCCAAAGCTGTCTTCCAGCACCAGATCCACTTCGTCCTGATCCTTGTCACGATAGTGAAAGACGCTGGGCGGCACGTCCATCCACGTCAGCAGTTTGAGCACCTCGGCAAAAACGAAGGTCTCAAGCAAGCGGCCGAAGAGAGCACGATCTTTGCCAATACGCTCCTCGGTCATACTCATCATTGCCGCCAGTAGGCCGGAATCAAGGAAGTGCAACTTGGGCGTTTTGACCAGACGCTTGAGCGAATTGCGAAACCACGGCTCAACGCGGCGCACCAGATAGAGCTGCTCAAAGATGCCCACGTACTTGCGCGTGGTTTTGTCGTCAAAGCCCATCTGCCCACCCAGCTCGGCAAAGTTGGTCAGCCGCCCGGAATACTGCGCCAGCATCTGCATCAGTCGCGGCATACGGTCCAGCTTGTCGACCTCGGCAATGTCCCGCACATCGCGCTGCACAATGGCACGAATATAGTCGCGAGCCCAAGCGCGCCGACGCTCGGGCTTGGCGCGATGGATCATCTCCGGATAGCCACCCGTGAGCACCGTCGCCACCAGATCCTTACCGTGCATGGGCGCACCAGGCTTGCCTATTTTCCCTTCAAAGGCCTGCTCAAAAAACTTCGCACGGTGTCCACGCACCTCGGCCTGCGCCAAAGGCAGAAGAGTAACAATTTCCATGCGCCCGGCCAGGCTCTCCGAGACCAGAGGGACAGTCATCAGATTGGCTGAACCCGTCAGCAGAAAATGACCCGGGCGGCGATTGTCGTCCACAGACTTTTTGATGGCGCGCAAGAGGTCTGGAGCGCGCTGAATCTCGTCGATGGTGCAACGGCCCAGATCGCGTACCAGGCCTGCTGGATCACTGCGCGCCGCAGACAGCATGGTGTCGTCGTCAAGCGTGATGAATTTGCGACGCCCCGAGACGAGATTGCGCACCAGCGTGGTCTTGCCACATTGGCGGGGACCGGTGACAAGTACGACCGGCGTATCGCTGAGCGCTGTATTGAGTACCACGCTTGCGTAGCGGGGATGAAGGCTGGCGTCCATTTCGGATTCTGACTCCGTCTGGACCGGATTGTACGTCCGGCCAATACGGATTACAAGTGCGTCCGAAGCGGAATTCCACTTCGTCTAATCCGGAATCACAATGCGTCCATTTCGGATTCTGGAAGCGTCCAATCCGGAACACAAAACTCTATTGCGCTGATAAATAGTGACTTAACGATTTTATGATTCAAGCTGGACCATAAGATCTTCCCATTCCGCGGTCAGAGCGTCCAGCTGCCCGCGAAGATCCGCAGTCAGTTCAGTCAGACGTTGTGTCTCTTCTGCAGAAACGAAAACGCCAAGCTGCTGCTCGGTGGAGACAATGGCCGCTTCGATGCGCGGGACTTCCTCTTCCAGAAAGGCGCAGCGCTCTTCCATCTGCTTCTGCTTGATCGGGTTCAGGCGGCGTCTTTCCTTTGGCTGTCCGGCTTCCGGCTCGACGGTCACTGCGGATTCCTGCTTGTTCTGCACGGGCGTGGAGGACGGAATGGACGAAGCCGCTACGCTGCCAGAGCCTGCCAGAGCCTCGGCCTCCTTACGGCGCTGGTAGTCCTCATAGTTGCCTTCATAGGCAATGATGGAGCCGTTGTTGATCTCAAGCACACGCGTGGCAAGACGGTCGATAAAGTAGCGGTCGTGGCTTACAAAAACCACTGTTCCGCTGAAGGCTGCGATGGCGTCCAGCAGCACGTCTTTGGCGCGCATGTCCAGGTGGTTTGTCGGCTCATCGAGCAACAGGAAATTCGAGGGCGAGACCAGAATGCGGGCGAGCGCGTAGCGGTTGCGTTCGCCGCCTGATAGTACGCCGAGCGACTTGAAGACGTCATCGCCCGTGAACAGAAAGCAGCCCAGCAACGAGCGCAGTTCAGCATCGGGCACCTTGAGCGCGGCGCGACTCAGATCGTCGAGCATGCGCGACTCAGCGTCGAGCACCTTGTACTGATCCTGCGCGAAGTATTCGGGCAGCACATTGTGGCCGAGCTTGATCTGGCCTGAAGTCGGTTGCTCGTCGCCGATCAGCAACTTAATAAGCGTGGATTTGCCCGCGCCGTTGATGCCCACCAGCGCCACGCGGTCACCGCGCTCGATGGTAAAGCGCACATCCTTGAGAATCTGCTTTTCGTCGTAGCTCTTCGACAGACCTTCAGCCTCGACCACGGTGCGGCCAGACGGCGGCGGCTGAGGAAAGTTGAAGTGAATGATGGGCTCTTCCTCGGGCACCTCAATGCGCTCGATCTTTTCCAGCTCCTTGATGCGCGACTGCACCTGCTTGGCCTTGGTGGCCTGGGCGCGAAAGCGGCCGATGAAGGCCTCCAGATGCTCGATCTGCTCGCGCTGGTTGCGATAGGCGCTCATCATCTGTTCGCGGCGCTCGTCTTTTTGCGATAAATATTTGGCGTAATTGCCCTGGAAGATGGTCAGACGCTTGTTCCAGATTTCGACGGTGCGATCAACCGTCACGTCTAGGAAGTAGCGGTCATGCGAGATAAGCACGTAGCCGAACGGATAGTTCTTCAGGTACTCTTCCAGCCAGTTGCGGGTTTCCAGATCGAGGTGGTTGGTCGGCTCGTCGAGCAGCAGCAGATTGGGCCGGGCCAGCAACAGCTTGGCGAGGGCGATGCGCATCTGCCAGCCGCCGGAAAACTCGTCGGTGTGGCGGGTCCAATCCTGTTTGCCAAAGCCAAGACCGGTCAGCACGGAGCCTACCTGCGCATCAAGCGCGTAGCCGTCGAGGGCGTGAAAGCGCTCTTGCGCCAGTCCATAGCGCTCGGCCGTGGCGTCGTACTCCGCCGTGCCGTGCTCCAGTTCGCTGAGCCGCGCGGCCAGCTCTTCAGCCTCGCGTTCGAGTGAGCGTAGCTCGTCAAAAACGGTCAGGCACTCCTCAAAGATGGTGCGACCCGTCATCTGCAGGCCTTCCTGCTGCAGATAGCCAATGCTCATCCCACGAGTCTGCTCCAGGTTGCCGTAGTCCAGCGACTCACGGCCGGCCAGCACCTTCATCAGCGTGGACTTGCCACAGCCGTTGGCGCCCACCAGAGCGGTTTTTTCCTTGGGACGGATCAGCCAGTTGGCCTCGGTGAACAGCACCCGAGGGCCGAATCGTTTGCCAGCGTTCTTAAGGGAGAGCATCGTCTTCCATTGTCTCAAAAACCGGGCATATTTTTTCACCCGTGCAATACACCATTGATCCAGGTCCATGGGAGCGTGCGATAGGCTGGTTGGGACAGCACCCTGTCCGGGAGAGCTTCCATGCGTTTTTTCTCTATTTTTTGGGCCGATTTGGCTCTAAGTTGCCTGGCTGTAGCGGCGGTAGCACAAACCTCCGCCCTCAATGAACCACACCTGAACCAGATCCAGATCATTGGTACACACAACAGTTACCATGCCGGCATCGCCCCCAACGAGGCATCTCTCTGGAAGACCAAGAATGCCGAAGCATTCAAGGGACTGGAATACAGCCACCCTTCGCTCACCGCGCAGTTGGACAGCGGCATCCGCCAGATCGAGCTCGACATCTTTGCCGACAGTCAGGGTGGGCTCTTCGCCAACCCGGCCGGTCCCAGGATGGTGGCCGCTGCCGGTCTGCCCGCAGATGCGAATTTCGATCCCGAAGGCCTCATGAAGAAGCCTGGATTCAAGGTACTGCATATGCAGGATCTGGACTACCGCAGCACCTGCCAGCCCTTTGTGGCCTGCCTGGCCGAAGTGCGCACATGGGTCAAGGCACATCCCGCAGCAGATCCCGTCTTCATTCTGGTTGAAACCAAGCAGAGCAAGCCAATTCCAGGCATTCAGCAGGTAGTTCCAGAGGCGTTTACCCCTGCGGTCTTCGACGCACTGGACGCCGAGATCCGCTCCGTATTTTCGACCCAAGAGCTGATCACTCCCGACCAGGTGCGGGGCCCCTACAAGACGCTGAATCAGGCGGTGCTGGCCGGGAACTGGCCTACGCTCAAATCCGCGCGCAGCAAGGTGATCTTCCTGATGGACCAGCGGCCGATGGGTCCGGTTTATCTGGCAGGCCATCCGTCGCTGCAGGGACGTGTGCTATTCACCAATGCCACACCGGGTGAGCCGGATGCGGCATTTATCGAGCGCAACGATGGACCCACCGAGGAGATTGCCCAACTGGTTCGTCAGGGCTATCTGGTGCGCACCCGCACCGACTCCGACACGCGCGAGGCCCGCGCCAACCAGACATCCCGCCGCGACGTCATGATCCTGAGCGGCGCACAGATGCTCAGCACCGACTATCCGGCCAGCGAACCAGCCCCGTGGGAGGGCCACTACAAGGTTGAGTTACCCGGTGCGGCTGCCATGCGCTGCAATCCAGTGAATGCACCGGCGGGCTGCACGCTGACGCCATCCGGCCCTTCCACACATTAGAGCGGTAGATGTCGTCTGGAAAGCGCAAGCTACAGATGATTGATCAGCGAAGCCATAGAAGCTGCGCCAAAACCATTGTCAATGTTGACCACCGAAACATTGGGCGAGCAGGTGTTCAACATGCCCAGCAGCGCGGCGATTCCACCAAAGGATGCTCCGTAGCCCACGCTGGTGGGTACGGCCAGCACCGGCGCATGCACCATGCCACCCACGACCGTAGGCAGTGCGCCCTCCATGCCAGCGCAGACAATGAGCACCCGCGCATGCTTGAGCGCGTGCTGCTGGGCCAGCAGACGATGAATGCCGGCCACGCCCACATCCGCGATCAGCTCGACCGTATTGCCCATGATGCGGGCCGTTACAGCGGCCTCTTCGGCTACCGGCAGATCACTGGTTCCAGCGCAGACCACGGCGATGGTTCCCTTGCCTGCCGGAGCAGCGGCCTGCTCCAGGGTGATGGCGCGAGCCTGTTCGTGATAGATGGCGCGCGGCTCAACGGCGGCCACCGCAGCATAAGCCTCCTGCGAGGCCCGCGTAGCCAGTACGTTGCCACCAGCCTTGGCCATGCGGGCAAAGATGCTGGCCACCTGATCAACGGTTTTGCCTGCTGCGTAGATCACCTCTGGCATGCCAGTGCGCAGGGTGCGGTGATGATCAATCTTGGCAAATCCCATATCTTCAAAGGGCAGATCGCGCAGCTTGTCCATAGCGGAAGCTACGTCGGTATGGCCCTCGCGCACGTCCTTCAAAAGTGCTTCAATCGCGGCCGGATCCATCAGACTTCCTCCGTGGTGCTTGCGGCAAAGGCCCGCAGGGCGGCGCTCATCACTTGCTTGAGCGGAATCTTCTGCGCCAGGGCCAGCTTACGGCAGTCCTCAAACTCGGGCGACGCATTGGCGATCTTGCCGGAGCCGAGGCGGGCAATCTTGATGTGCACCGCGCCCCATTGCGTTGTAACTTCCACAAACTCCCGCTTGAGCGCGCTCTTGTTTTCCACGCGCCAGTGCAGGCCAATCGTGGTGGTTTCGCGGAAGAGAATTTCTTCGAGCACCGGGATCAGATCAGGACGGCTGAGCACGGTCAGCTCCACGCCCGTGCGGCCCTTCTTCATCTGCACAGCCACGCGATAAACGTCCCATGCGCCCGCTTCCAGCAGTCGCTCACTCACATAGGCCAGCACCTGCGGATTGGAATCGTCGATCACCGTGGTGAGAACGGCGATGGGTTCGCTGGCAGAGCTCGTGGACTTTTTCTCTTCCACTTCTCCCACCAGAAAACGCAGCAGATTAGGCTCACCCGGCACATCGCGGCCACCCGCGCCGTAGCCCTTGAGCACGACGCGCACGGCAGGCAGCTCTTCATAGTGAACATCGAGCATGCGCAGCACGGTTGCTCCGGTGGGCGTCACGCGCTCCATAGCGGAACCGGCGCTGTAGATGGGCGCATCTGCAATCAGCGCGAGTGTGGCAGGCGCGGGCACTGGCAATGTGCCGTGCTGGCATTTGACCGTACCGCTGCCCACGTTCAGCGGCGAACTGATCCAGCGATCCACCTTGAGCCACTCCACGCCCGCTGCGGTGCAGACCAGATCGACGATGGTATCGACCGCACCAACCTCGTGAAAATGCACCTTCTCCACGGGGATGGAGTGAATGGAGGCTTCGGCCTCGCCCAACAGCTGAAAGGCGCGGTTGGAGAGGGTTTTCACGAACTCCGAGAGCGGCGCATCGGCGATGATCTGCAGAATGGTGCTCAGATGGCGATGCGGCGCATGCGTGTGTTCCGCGTGCGCGTGCGTATGCTCCTGCAAACTCTCATGATCGTGCGTGTATTCGTGGCTGTATTCATACCCATGCGCATCTTCCTGTTCATGGGAGTGCTCATGGCTGTGCTCGTGCGTATGTGCGTGCGCATGTTCGTGGCCGTGAGGATGCTCGGCTTCCGCAGGTGCGTTCTCTGCGGTGAGCACGTCCACCTTGGTGGCGGAAAGACCGCCGCGCATGACTTTGTATGCAGCCAGATGCGCGCCAACGTTGAGCGAGCGGGCGGTTTCATCCAGCAGCTCAAAGGGCACACCAGCATCGACGAGGGCGCCCAGCAGCATGTCGCCGCTGATGCCCGAGAAACATTCGAGGGAACCAATTCGCATGAAGGACTCTATCGGGGAAGTTCCGTCGCACCGCCGGTGATAAGCACCTCGACGGGCAACAATGCGTTGAGCGAGCCGGAGCGGAAGCCGGAGCAATCGAGCGAGACAAACTCGAAGCCCGCCGCCTTCAGGCCCGCGGAGATTTTGTCGAAGACTTCCAGCGAGAGCGCACGTTCCAGTTCCGTGCGGGCAATCTCAATGCGCGCCAGACTGCCGTGGTGCCGCACGCGGAATTCGCGGAAGCCAAGCGAGCGCAGAAACTCCTCACCCTGCTCCACCTGGGCCAGAGCTTCGCGTGTGACCGCGCGGCCATACTCGATGCGCGAGGCCAGGCAGGGCGCGGCGGGGCGATCCCAAAGCTTGAATCCGGCGGCACGGCTGAGCAGGCGCACATCGTTTTTGGTCATGCCAGACTGGGCAAGCGGTGCCAGCACCTGATGCTGGGTGGCGGCACGCTGGCCGGGACGATAGTCTTTGGTATCGTCGGTGTTAAGCCCGTAGGCGATGGCCGCAAATCCGCGCGCAACGCCGAGCGCTTCCATGGCGGCAAAGAGCGTGTCCTTGCAGTGGAAGCAACGGTTGGCGTCGTTGCGGGCGTACTCCGGCTTGCTTAGCTCTTCGGTAGCGATGATCTCCAGCGGAAAGCCCTGCAGAGCGGCAAATTCCTGCGCTTCGGCCAGCTCGCGACGAGCCAGACTGGGCGAATCGGCCAGTACAGCCAACATGCGGTCACCCAGCAAACGCCATGCCACAGCGGCCAGAAAGGCCGAATCCACGCCCCCCGAGTAGGCCACCATCAGGCGCGGAACACGCGCCAACTGCGCTTCCAGAGCGGCCAGTTTTTCTTCCGGGGCAGAAGCAGAGGATTCGACTTGGGGAAGACTGTTTTCCATCGGTTCGATTATAGTCGTGCGCAATTTTGATTTTTTGCTGCTGGAAGGGGCTTCAGCAGTGCCGTTTGGGGATAAGTGCGTGACACAAAAAGGGCTGGATCAATTTCCTGACGGTGCCGCGAAAAATTGCAGATTCCGAGGTGAATTCTCCTCACCCCTGGGAAGTTTCGCAACGGTAGAACTTCCGCATGAAGTCTCTGGCGAGAACAGACAGCTTTGTCGGTGAGATCAGCGACAGCAAAAAGCCCAGGCCAGACTTTCTGGCCTGAGCGGGATGTACCTTGGGCAGCTTAGTCAAAACGATAGGCGCTCAGGGCCGCGCCCATGGGCTGATCGTGAAAGATGCGACGACCGGGGGCTTCTCCACCGGCGCCTGCCGCCACCATGAGCGGGAGAAGGTGTTCCTCACGCGGATGCGCAAAGCTCGCAGCGGGAGCATTCCGCCAGCCGTTCAGCAGGCGCGTACGCTCCTCCCCCGGCTGCTCGATGGCGGTGGTAAGCCAGGCGTCAAAATCTTCGGCCCGTGGGGTGGTTGCCGGTTGCAGGTAAGCCCGCAGGTTATGAAAGCTCATTCCACTGGCCACAATGAGCACACCTTCGTCCCGCAGTGGGGCAAGGGCGCGTCCAACGGCCTGATGCAGAGCTGGGTCAAGACTGGCCGCCAGCGAAAGCGAGACAGTGGGGATTTTTGCCTCAGGGAAGGCCACCTTCATGGGCACAAAAACGCCATGGTCGAAGCCACGGTCCGGGCTGAGGTTGGCAGGCAGACCTGCGTTCTGCAGCAGTTCCACGGCGCGGGCAGCGAGTGCGGGCTCACCGGGCGCGGGCCAGCTCAGTTCATAGGTGTGGGCAGGAAAACCGTTGTAGTCGTAGATCAGATCCGGCTGCGCGGCGGCGCTGGCCGTAATTGCTGCTTCCTCCCAGTGGGCCGTCACCACCAGCAGAGCGCGGGGCGGCTCGGGCAGCGTACTTGCCAAATTCTCCAGAAAGCTGCGGGTTTTGTCCCATGTGTTGGCCGGGCCCCAGCTCCAATCCATGAAGAAGCAGGGACCGCCGCCATGGGGCAGAAAGATTGCGGGCTGACGGGAAGAGATAGTGCTCATGGTTGAATCCTCCAGGACCGGCGCGAGAAAGTCTTGCCGGAAATAGTCGTTTAAACAGGCAATTATCTGATGCGCTGATTCATCGGAGGATTCAGGGGATTTGGAGAGCTACGATTTCTGGGAACGGAGAGCTGGCGCAAGCTCTTTAGGACAACAAAACGGGCAGCCCGCCTGGGCTGCCCATTCAGCTTTTCTGGTTGCAGGCTGGCTTACGCCTTGGCCTTCAACTCGATCATTTCCAGGCGGACGGCCAGCAGGGCTTCCAGCTTGACGAGGGCGGCGGCAAAGCCGTCGATGCCTTCCTTCAGCTTGTCGGTGGCCATGCGGTCGCCTTCGTGCATGAACTCGAAGACGTCCTTGTCCATGACGATGCGCTCGATGTTCTGCGTTTCAGCAATCTTGGGATCGAGCTTGCGCTCAAGCGTTGCTTCGGTGGCTTCCAGTTCCGCAAGCAAAGCGGGCGAGATGGTCAGCAGATCGCTTCCGGCCAGTTCGATGATTTCGCTGGTATTGCGGAAGCTGGCTCCCATGACCTGGGTCTTGAAACCGAACTTCTTGAAGTAGTTGTAGATGCGCGTGACCGAGCGCACGCCGGGGTCTTCCGCGCCCTGGTAGTCCTTGCCCGTGTCCTTTTTGTACCAGTCGAGGATGCGGCCGACGAAGGGCGAGATCAGGGTAACGCCGGCTTCAGCGCAGGCAATGGCCTGATGAAGGCCGAAGATCAGGGTCAGGTTGCAATGAATGCCTTCCTTTTCCAGCACTTCCGCAGCGCGAATGCCTTCCCAGGTGGCGGCAATCTTGATCAGTACGCGGTCGCGGCCAATGCCAGCGGCATCATACTGCTTGATGATGGCGCGGGCCTGCTCAAGAGTGGCAGCAGTATCGTAGCTCAGGCGGGCGTCCACTTCAGTGGAGACGCGACCCGGAACGATTTCGAGAATCTTCTTGCCAAAGGCGACGGCCAGCTGCTGGAAGGCCAGATTGGCCACAGCCTGCTCACCGGCCTGAGGGCCAAGCGTACGCCGGGCTTCCATCAGCACGCCATCGACGATCGGCTGGTACTGCGGCATCTGCGCTGCCGCGGTAATCAGCGAGGGATTGGTGGTTGCGTCCTGCGGACGAAACTTTTCCATGGCCTCGATGTCGCCGGTATCGGCCACCACCACGGTAAATTTGCGCAACTGCTGCAATAGATTCTGCGACATGTATCCTCCTGGGGAAGTCTTCCCGTCTAGAAAAAGAAGTTATCCCCCTCAGTGTACCGCCCTTTGGATGAAAGATCGGTTGCAGACGATTCGGGCATGAGTAGGAAAGGCCTGCAAAAAGACGCGGAATTCCCGGTTTTGCCTGCAATCCCTGCATGGATTTTGTTTCGTTTTTCATCGCCTAGCCTTGGGAGGCGCTACGCAAGAGATGGTTTCAAATTTTTGCCAGCGCAGCCGGGGCCAGACCGCTGCGTAGCAGCAACGTGCGATCTTCGCCCGAGAGCAGGGCGCGCATCAGGTTGTAGCAACGTTTTTCCCCCGACTCAAAGTACTCGCAGTGAATCTGCAAGCCGTCGACGTTGGGATCCAGAAGGTTGCTGCAGTCCACGTCCCAAACGTTGTCGGGCAGCGGCTGGCTACGGTCGAGTCCGGCGCGGCCCAGGCGGCGTTTGCCAAAGTGCTTGAGCCCGGCGGAAGCGCCCAGAACAGCATCGCGTCCGGTGTAGAGGGCGGTAATGCGGTAGCAGAGGTTGGCCAGTCCCTCGCCACAGTCGTTGCTGATGCTTTCGCCGCTGGAGAAGAGGTCGTTATCAACGTCGGCGGCCACCATCAGCACCTGTTGCAACAGGCTGACCAGCAGGGGCCGGTTTTTGCGGGTCCAGAGCTGATAAAGAGCGTAGGCCAGAGCGTAGTTGCCCATGCTGTGGGCGATTGCCGAGGTCTGGGCGCGGCAGGCCTGGGTGGGATCGGCCGCCGTAATCTTCTGCATCTGCAATTGGTGGTCATAAAGGTTTTCAAGCAGCTCCGTCAGGTCGTCGGCGGTCTGGCGGGCGGCACAACGGTCGGGCAGGTAGCCAAGCACCGAGCCTGCCGATGGCCAATCGAAGCTGATCAACTCGCCCAGTCCATCGAAGCCGTCGAAGATGCCGCTGGCCACCTTCTCGTAGAGCAGTGCAGCATCCTGCCAGCTCTCGTTGTAGCCGTGGACGAACAGGCAAATGTGTCTGGGAGCATTGCTGGGGGCAAGTCGCGGATCAGGAAAACTGGCCGCTGCGGTCTTCAGCAGATTCAGAAAGTCATCGAGGCTTTGCTGCTGCCAACTGGATTTTACGTCGACGGGAAGATCGGGCGCGCGCAGGGTCCAGTAGGTGAGTTCCGCCTGATCCTGCCCAAAGCCATCGTCGGCAAGATTGCGATTTGTAACGAGCCAGCGCATGCAGTTCTCCATGGCGATGGACTCTACCATGAACCGCAATTATTGCCTGCAGAAGCGGCTTCCGTGGCGCTGCTGTCCTGCAATTCTGAATTTTTTAGCCGAAAAGGCTATCGATCTTCTGCTGCAGGCCTTCGAATTGCTGGCGCAATTCAGCCACCGTGGCTTCCAGCTGTGCAATGCGCTCTTCGTAGGCCGATGCTGCTGCCGGGGCTATTGCTGGAGGAATAATTCGCTCCGTGTTCCCGGCAAAATCATTGCCTGCCTGCGCAACGGCGGATTCCACCGGACCGCTGAGTAGTTGCGCATAGCGCGACTCGCGTGCTCCAGGCTGACGCGGCAGCAAAGCCACCAGCGCCGGATCGCGCTCCGCCAGCTTCTGCAAGCCGCCCAGCACATCGCTGATCTCGTCAAAGCTGAACAGGCGCTCGGTGCGGCCACGCAACTCACCGGGAGTTTGCGCACCTCGCAGTAACAGCACCGTCATCAGAGCAGTTTCAGCCCGGGTAAAGTTGAAGACCTCGCCCAGATGGTGCTCGTACCGGGCCACACGGCCATCGGAACGCGCGGCTCCGGCCAGCCCGTTGTCGCTGAGTCCGCGCAGCGCCTGACGCACCTCGTCCTCGTCCAGGTTCATGACCGGTTCGCGATTGGAACGCTGGTTGCACGCATTCACCAATGCATTGAGCGAGAGCGGGTAATACTCCGGCGTGGTCACTTCCTTCTCCACCAACGCCCCCAACACACGCGCCTCAACCACGCTCAGCACAATCGCATCCTGGCTCATTCCGCTCCTCTTTCCGGTGTTTGTTGGCTCTAGTCTAAAAACAGCATCCAGGCGCCCGAAAAGGCTTCTCTGCAACCCGTCCCGAAGGGCGGAATGCTCACTTGACTTCGAGTGCGGGAATGAAAAAAGCGGCGGGAAAGACGATCAGCGCAATAGCCGCCAGCCAGAAGAAGAATCCCGGCAGCGTCTGCGCATGGGCCACAACCAGAAAAACGGTCAACAGCATCAGAGCCGCCAGCGTCAGCAGCGCCAACACCATTTTGATCTTGGCGTGGTACTCGCTCAACCCCAGCAGGAGGCTGGCGCACATCAGCAGATTCAGCAGCAAAGTACAGGAAAGCATCCACGCCCAGGGCTGGAAGCCAAGCAGAGGCCCCACCGCATGCAGCGAAGCGCTTGCACACGCCGCCCCGGTAAAAACCTGTCCTTGAAGATCCCGGCAAACGGGCAGAAACATCGCCAGAAGCAGGGCGATCAATCCAAGAACGCGCAATAGGAACAAGGTTCTACGAAACACGACGATTCGTAGAAAAAGGAGTGGCATTCGTCTCTCCCTGCAGCAGTTGCCAGATTGGGGAAATTTTCCTGCCTGTCCATCATAGCCGATGGGGCATAGCCGATAGCGCCATTTTCCAGCCGCACGCAACCCCTTGCCTGCCGTCCATTCCTTAAGCGGTAACCACCGCTGGAGTAGAGATTTTTCGCAGGGCAATCGCATTTCAAAACATCTCCAGGAGCCGGTAGAGGAAGTCGTCATCCCAGCCTGCACGCTTGAACTTTCCGCGCAGGGAGCCTTTTGATCCTTCCTTCTGCATGGCGTTGATGGCCATATGTCGCAGCACTGCCAGATTCTCTGGTCCGTAGCCCATGCGAGTCCGGTCCTGGTCTTCGTTCATCACTACATCCAATCGCCAGTGCAGGCTGTTTTCCACGCCCCAGTGCTGCCGCG
Organism: Telmatobacter bradus; assembly: GCF_048629425.1. Lineage (NCBI taxonomy): Bacteria > Pseudomonadati > Acidobacteriota > Terriglobia > Terriglobales > Acidobacteriaceae > Telmatobacter > Telmatobacter bradus. The sequence continues at coordinate 5,597 of NZ_CP184532.1, read as the reverse complement.
TCACCTCATTGAGGCGCTCCGGTGTGAGAGCCGTACTGAGCAGGTAATAGGCTGTTTCTTTGCTCACTTTCTCGCTCGTTTCCCGCACCCGGACCACCTTGCCTACCGCCTTCAGGCCGGGCCATTGATGCTGTTCATTGAGCCACTGCACCTCGGTGGAGACGGTAGCCGTGCGCGTTTCGATCCGTCCATGATCGGCTTCGACCACTGGCAACATCGTGCTCTGGCTTGCTTCCGGATCGTTGAGTAGCAGCACTACATCCTCGTACAGCGAGGGCTGATTTTCCTTTAGGGAGCCTCTGCACAACCCACGATTTTGCGGTGTAATTACAATGCAATGGGTTCGGAAGCAGTTATAGCCAGAATTGCGGGTTCAGTTGCATCCAGGCGCGGGCTCTACGTGGTTGTTTTTTGTCTCTGGAGGCCGTTTTCCGGCCTCCAGAGACACTACGCCCCCAGCGCGACCAGCCGTTTGCGATTTTGGTAAAGGTTAACCAGGGCAAAGGCCGCGCAAAGCCACTCGTGGTTCTTCCTTAAGCCACGATAGCGCACCTTGGTAAATCCAAAAACGCGCTTCAGAATGCGGAAACACCACTCCACCTTCGATCTAACTCTGGCCTTGGTCGTATTTTTGCGCTTGGCTTCTTCGTCTACATAATTTTTGAACTTGGTGCGGCGGCTGGTCATATCTTGCGCCCCGGGCGCGGCCGCATGAATTGCCTCGGTTTGTCCTTGATAGTCTGCGTCTCCCCAGACTTTCTTCTCTGCGCCGTGCAGTAAGTCAGGCAGCATATGTTTGTCCGCCACGCTGGCCGCAGAGGTGCCGACTGAGTGCACAATGCCCGACTTGCTATCAACGCCAAGGTGCGCTTTCGCGCCGAAGTACCATTGCTGTCCCTTCCTGGTCTGGTGCATCTGAGGATCGCGCTTGCCGGTCGAGTTCTTCGTCGAACTCGGAGCGTTGATAATCGTTGCATCCACGATGGTTCCCGTGCCGATGCGAATGCCCCGGCTGGCTAGAAAGTGGTTCACCGTATCGAGTATCTGGCCGCATAACTCATGTTCTTCGAGCAGGTGGCGGAAGCGCAGAATGGTGCTTTCATCGGGCGCGGAGGCACGGCCCAGATCAACTCCGGCGAAGCGCCGCAACGCGGGCGAATCATAGAAAGCTTCTTCCATTCCGGGGTCTGAAAAACCAAACCACTGCTGCAAGAAGTACGTGCGGAGCATGATCGACAAGCCTGCTGGTTGGCGGCCGTTGCCAGCCTTGGGATAATGAGGCTCAACCAGCGCCAATAACTCCGCCCACGGCACCACTTGCTCCATCTGATCCAGAAAAAGCTCCCGCTTGCCCTTGCGACCATACTGCTCAAAACTCGCTTGTGACGCCAGTGTTCGTTGCCGCATCGCCCTTGCCCTCTACTTATCATTTTATCCAAGCAGAATGCAGTATTGGGACTTGTGCAGAGTCTCCTTAGTGCCAGCGCATAGTCCCCCTCCTGCTCCATGATCTGCGCAGCAATCGCACGCTGGCAGTTCAGCGCGTCCGTGGTGACGATGGAACCTTTCAGTGTCAGCATCTGTAGCAGCTTGGGCACCGCCGTGATCTCATTCGACTTGGCATCGGTAGCGATCTGGCCGAGCACCAACCGCTGCTCTGAGCCCCAGGCAGAGACCATGTGCAAAGCAGACTTGCCACTGGCGCGATCAAATGATCGTCGCGCCACCTTGCCGTCAATCGCCACTACGCCCGTGCTCTGTACGGAAAACTCCGCCATAAAGCGCTGAAACGAGGCTCGAAATTGCTCTGGATCAAGATTGCGAAACAGACGACTGAAGGTGTCATGGCTGGGAAGCCCGTTTGCCAATTGCAGAATGCTGCGTAAAAACGGCTCTTTGGCCTCGGCAAACAAAGCCATGTCCACGGCTCCTTGGCCCCCGCAAAGGACACAGCACAATGCAATCACAAGCAACTCGTGAAGATCATGCAACCGCGCATTGCCCTGACGGGGATCTTCAAGACCCTCCCAGCACGATGCAAATTGTTCCAACGTTTCAACTTCGGCTCGGCCCATGCTGATCCATCCCCTATGGATCAACTTCTACTACCGGATCGCTAAGCGGAAGTCCCTAGCATGGTTCACTCGGGCTTTCAAATGCGATTGCCCTGAGATTTTTCGCCCGTCTCCGTCGCGCCCCAGCCCTCGTCTGTGATACTGATCAGTTATGCCGATCGACGACCTGCAGCTTGCTGCCCAAAAAATTGCCAATTTTCTCTCCAACCTCAACAAGCTTGGGGGGATGCGGCTGAAATACCGCATCACTGCCGGCGATGGCGCCCATGATCCCGAAGGCCTGGAAGCTCGCCAGATCTATGTGGAGCTGGGAGGTCCTGATGCCCCTCTCACCACCCAGCACAACGGCGAACTGCTGCGCGCGCTGGAAACCGTGGCCGCCCAGATTCTGCGTCTGGACCAGCGGGAACACGACCTGGTCAGCTTTGATTCCGGCAACTTCAAGGCCCTACGCGCCCAGGAACTGCGCATGCAGGCCGAAATTGCTGCGGAAAAAGTGATCAAAACCGGCATTCCCTACGCCTTCCCTCCGATGAACAGCCGCGAACGCCGCCTGCTACACATGGCCTTCCGCGAGCTCAAGGGTGTGGAAACGGTTTCGCAGGGCGAAGGCAAGGACCGCTTTCTGGCCGTCTTTCCCGAGGGCAAGGCCGACCTACCCGTCAAGGCCCCGGAACGGCCCCGCTTCAGCCGCCGCTAGAGGTGTGTCTCACGCCGCGTGCCGTTTGTGTCTCGCGTCAGGGCACGACTTTAGTCGTGCCGCAAGTGCTGCAAGAAGAGAAGGGCTTTACAGGCTGCGGAAAAACTCTCTTGGGGCTCGGTTTTGAAAGGGCACGGCTTCAGCCGTGCCAAATAAACGCAATAAAATCAACGGGGCTTTAGCCCCTGAGGGACTGCGAGGGGCAGTGACTGCTGGCAGTGCGATAAACGCCAGCATCCCTCACGCCAACACTCCTTCTTTCCTCCAGGAAAAAGCTCTCATGGGTCGCTAAAATAGCTGACCATGAGAGCTTTTTCCTTGTTTCTGGCGCTGATGCTCAGCGCAGGTCTGGCGCAGGCGGAAAAACGGCTGGTCGTGATCGATGAAGACGCCACTGGTCCCGGCACCACCAACCAGATGGCCATGCTGGCCCTGCTGCAAGCGCCTTCCGTCGAAGTGCTTGGCATTACGACAGTCACCGGCGACGGTTGGCGTAATGAAAATACCCTGCACACCCTGCGCATGCTGGAACTAACCGGCCACAGCAATATTCCCGTGGCCCAGGGCGCAAGCCTGCCGCTCGTCCGCACCGCGACGGAAACCATTCTGGATGAAGCCCTCAGCGGCAAGGCCGGCTGGCTGGGAGCATGGAACCCCGCCACTGCCGACGGCCATTTGCGGCCGCTGCCCGAGGGCCAACCCACCCTCCAACCCCTCAGCGAAGACGCCGTCCACTTCCTCATCCGGCAGGTGCATGCGCATCCCCACAGGGTGACCATCTACGCCGGCGGACCGCTGACCAACATTGCGCTGGCCCTGCGCATTGATCCGGAATTCGCCCAGCTTACCCGCGGCCTGGTGCTGATGGGGTCCAGCCTGAATCCGCGCACCGACGATCCGGAATTTGCCTCCAGCCCCCGCCATGAGTTCAACCTCTGGTTTGATCCCGAAGCCGCCCACATTGCCCTGCGTGCCGACTGGCCCCGCATCGACGTCACCACCGTCGACGTCTCCATTCAGGCCCCCTTCACCCAGCAGTTGCTTGGCCGCATTGCCCAAAGCAACACGCCGTCAGCCCGCTACATTGTGCAATGGTGTAAGCCGCAATCCTATATGTGGGATGAGCTGGCCGCCCTTGCCTGGATCGATCCGTCGCTCATTACGCGCGAATCGCAGGTCTACATGGACGTGGATTTGAGCCACGGCCCCAGCTACGGCAACACGCTCACCTGGAGCGAGGCCACCAAGCCACAGACCGGTGTGCGTCTGGTCCATGCCCAACTGGACGTGGACCGCACGCGCTTCGAAAAACTCTTTGTGGAGCTGATTGCGCCCGCCGGAAAATAACTCGCTCTATAACGCCAAAAGGCCGCTTGGGGAAGCGGCCTTTTGGTGTTGTTACAGACTGGGCAATCAGGAGGGGTTTAGCTGTTCAGTTGATCCTGCAATTTATTGAGTGTCCGGTGCAGGTCCTTGTCTGTACGGCGCTGTTCGTCAATCTTGGCGATCGAGTGCATCACCGTAGTGTGGTGTTTATTACCAAACTGGCGGCCGATTTCAGGCAAGCTGGCCTCGGTCATCTGCTTGGCAAGGTACATCGCAATTTGGCGCGGGACCACCACGTTGCGCGAATTGTTCTTCTGCTTCAGATCGCTGATGCGCATGCCGAACTGCTCCGCCACGGCACGCTGAATCGCCTCAATGGTCACCTTGCGCACCTGCAGGTCAATGAACTGCTTCAGGCACTGCTGGGCATTGGCGAGGGTGATCTCCATGTGATTGTGCTGGCACCATGCGATCAGGCGCACCAGCGCACCTTCCAACTCACGCACGTTGGTGCGCACGTTGGAAGCCACAAACAAGGCCACATCGGTAGGCAGCGGAACCTGCTCGGTCTCGGCCTTCTTCTGCAGAATGGCGACCTTCGTCTCCAGATCCGGCGGCTGAATGTCGGCGATCAAGCCCCACTCAAAGCGCGAACGCAGACGATCTTCGATCTCCGCCAGTTCCTTCGGCGGACGATCCGAAGCAATCACAATCTGCTTCATGCTCTCGTGCAGCGCATTGAAAGTGTGAAAGAACTCTTCCTGCGTACGTTCCTTCTGCGCGATGAACTGAATATCGTCGATCAGCAGAACGTCCACCGAACGGAAACGATCACGGAAGCTGGTCATGCGATCATTCCGCAGACTGGTGATCATCTCGTTGGTGAACTTTTCCGCCGAAGCGTAGCAGATGTTGGCAGCCGGTTGGCGACGCTTTACCTCGTGACCGATGGCATGCATCAGATGGGTCTTGCCCATACCCACACCGCCATACAGGAACAACGGATTGTAGGCACGCGAAGGCCGCTCGGCTACCGCAAGTGAGGCGGCGCGGGCAAACTGGTTGCCGTTGCCAATCACAAAATTATCGAAGGTGTAACGCGGATTGAGCTGTGCGGCGCTGGACCAGTCAAAACTCTTCTGCATCGGAGCCGGAATCGTCGGTGCCGTAGGCGCATGCGCTGGAACCGGGCCGAAGCCTCCATCCCTGCGCTGCGGCGGAATCGACGGGTCCTCTTCGGCCGTCACAAAGCTCACATCATCAAAATCCAGAGCCTGGAGGTCAATCGCCTCCTGAATCAAATCCCCGTACTTATCTCCAATATGCTGAAACTCCGGCGAAGGCACGCGCACATAGAGCGTGCGACCCGCGGCATGACTGAATCGGGTGGGCTTCAGCCAAGTCTCGAAAGACTGACGAATCACCTTTTTCTCTAAAGCAGAGAGAATCTGTAGCCAGGGATTAGGAACCGGAGTGGGAGAAGTAGCAAATGACAT